>NZ_CP162762.1:0-4800000 GCF_054668365.1 Pseudomonas sp. S2_E01 | reverse complement strand
GTGACCAGTCGAGGTGGGAAAAGGCGTTGAAGAATTCCATGGCTCTTCCTCCTTAATTGATGGGGTGCTGGCGCAGGAAATCAGCGGCCACGGTGGAAGGGCTCTGGTGATCGACATCGACCCGCGCGTTGAGCTCGCGCATGGTGTTGTCGTCGAACAGCTCGGCCAGTGGCTTGAGTTGTTCAGCCAGTTGCGGGTGGGCGTCGAGAAACGCCTGACGCACCACCGGTGCGGCGGTGTAGTCCGGGAAGTAATGCTTGTCGTCTTCCAGCAGCTTCAGCTTGAAGGCGTTAAGGCGTCCGTCGGTGGTGTAGACCAGACCGGCAAATACCTGAGCATTGCGCAATGCGGTGTAGACCAGGCCGGCGTCCATCTGGCGGATGTTCTTGCGTGTCAGGTTCATGTCGTACAGTTCGACCATGCCCGCCAGGCCGTCGGAGCGGTTGGCGAACTCGGTGTCCAGGGCCACGAGGTTGTTGGTCTCGGCCTCCTGGCGCAGCACTGTGTTCAGGTCGCTGATGGTGTTGATCTGCGGGTACTCATCAGCGACTTTTTTCGGCAGGGCGAGGGCGTAGGTGTTGCTGAATTTCGACGGAGTCAGCCAGACCAGGCCTTTCTTGGCGTCGAGCTCTTTCACCCGGGCGTAGGACTGTTCGCTGTCGAGTTTTTCAGTGACGTGGTTGTAGGCCACCAGCGACACGCCGGTGTATTCCCAGAGCATGTCCAGTTGCCCGCTTTCGTGGGCGCTACGGGCCAGGTTGCTGCCCAGGCCGCCGGTAACCTGCACGTCGTAACCCTTGGTGCGCAGGTATTGCGAGGTGATTTCCGCCAACAGGGTCTGTTCGGTGAATACCCGGGCGCCGATGCGCAACAGCGGTTTTTCCGCCGCTTGGGCAAAACCTGCGAGCAGCAGGATGCCGCCCAGTATCAAGCATAATTTTTTCATGACGATTCCTTTGCCGAGGCTTAAGACGGGCGCAAGCCGCGTTCGAGCCAGAGGCGGCTGGCGAGTGTCACCAGGCCGTCGAGCAGCAGCGCCAGCAGGGCGGTGCAAGCCGCGCCGAGCAGGAGTTGCGGCTGATTGTTCAGGGCGATGCCGGGGAAAATCAGGCTGCCCAGGCTGTTGGCGCCGATCAGGAACGCCAGCGGTGCGGTGCCGACGTTGATCGCCAGGGACACGCGCACGCCACCGATGATGATCGGCACGGCGTTGGGCAGTTCGACTTTCCACAGCACCTGGCGCGGGGTCATGCCGATGCCGGTCGCGGCTTCCTTGAGCGAGCCCTGCACGTTTTTCAGGCCTTCATAGGTGTTGCGCACGATGGGCAGCAGCGAGGCGAGGAACAGGGCGAAGATGGCGGGGCCACTGCCGATGCCCAGAATACCCAGGGCGATGGCGAGTACGGCGAGCGGCGGCACGGTGTTGCCGATGTTGAAGATTTGCATGAAGCGTTCAGCACGGCCCACCATCGACGGGCGGCTGAGAAAGATGCCGGCGGGAATTCCCACGACAAGGGCCGCCAGCATCGAGGCCAGGACCAGAATCAAATGCGCTTGCAGGTAAAACAATAAATCGTCGCGGTACTGTTGAATCGTGTTGATGCCAATCCAGTGGACCAGCAGGGCCAGAAGGGCGACCGCAACCGCACCTCCTACCAGCCCTTTGCCATAGCGAATAGCCACAGGCGGACTCCTGTTTTCTTTTGTCGGCGAACGCAGTCCCATGTGGCAGGCCATGACACTGGCTGCCGCGCAGGGCGTTCGCGAGAAGCAGCTCATACCGAGCATGCCCCTGTAGGAGCGAGCTTGCTCGCGATGAAGGATCAGACGACACGGTCTATCTGACACCCCATCGCGAGCAAGCTCGCTCCTACAGGGGTAGGCGTACGGCATTGAGCCATGAGCGCAGCCTCGTCAGGCTAACTTGCTGATTTTCCAGCCCCTGATACGAGTGTCGTAGCAGGGGAGTGGACGCCTCCACCTTTAAAAGGTTCCATAATTAGCAGCATTTGGCCACCCTTCATCCTCGCCCGGCGCTTTGCATTGACAGCAAAGCGCCGGGCGAGCGGTGGTCCGACGCCTTCGGTTTACGCTATACTCGCCGCCCTTTTTTGAATCACCGCCAGGCGATTTTCCATGACCAGACAGGCCGCCGAAGTCGCGAAGCGCCGCACTTTTGCCATTATTTCCCACCCCGACGCCGGTAAAACCACCATCACCGAGAAGCTGTTGCTGATGGGCAAGGCGATTGCGGTCGCGGGTACGGTGAAGTCCCGTAAGTCGGACCGCCATGCCACGTCCGACTGGATGGAAATGGAAAAGCAGCGGGGTATCTCGATTACCACGTCGGTCATGCAGTTCCCGTATCGCGAACACATGATCAACCTGCTCGACACCCCGGGCCACGAAGACTTCTCGGAAGATACCTATCGCACCCTGACTGCGGTGGACTCCGCGTTGATGGTGCTCGACGGCGGTAAAGGTGTAGAGCCACGGACCATCGCGTTGATGGACGTCTGCCGTCTGCGCGATACGCCGATCGTCAGCTTCATCAACAAACTTGACCGTGACATCCGTGACCCGATTGAACTGCTCGACGAAATCGAGGCGGTTCTCAAGATCAAGGCTGCGCCGATCACCTGGCCGATTGGTTGCTACCGGGATTTCAAGGGTGTGTATCACCTCGCCGGCGACTACATCATTGTCTACACCGCCGGTCACGGTCACGAACGCACCGAAACCAAGATCATCGAGAAACTCGACTCCGACGAGGCGCGTGCGCACCTGGGCGATGAGTACGAGCGTTTCCTCGAGCAACTCGAACTGGTGCAGGGCGCCTGCCACGAGTTCAACCAGCAGGAGTTCATCGACGGCCAGATGACCCCGGTGTTCTTCGGTACCGCGCTGGGCAACTTCGGCGTCGATCACGTGCTCGATGCCGTGGTGGACTGGGCACCGCGCCCACTGCCACGGGTAGCCAACGAGCGCACCGTGGAACCGGTGGAAGAGAAGTTCTCGGGCTTCATCTTCAAGATCCAGGCGAACATGGACCCGAAACACCGCGACCGGATCGCATTCATGCGTATCTGCTCGGGCAAGTACGAAAAAGGCATGAAGATGCGCCACGTGCGCACCGGCAAGGACGTGCGCATCGGCGACGCCCTGACGTTCTTCTCTTCCGAGCGAGAGCAACTGGAAGAGGCGTTTGCAGGCGACATCATCGGTCTGCACAACCACGGCACCATCCAGATCGGTGATACCTTCACCGAAGGTGAGTCCCTGGGCTTCACCGGTATCCCACACTTCGCCCCGGAACTGTTCCGTCGCGTGCGCCTGCGCGACCCGCTTAAGTCCAAGCAACTGCGCCAGGGCTTGCAGCAGTTGGCGGAAGAGGGCGCCACCCAGGTGTTCTTCCCGGAACGCAGCAACGACATCATCCTTGGCGCCGTGGGTGTGCTGCAGTTCGACGTGGTCGCCAGCCGCCTGAAGGAAGAATACAAGGTCGAGTGCTCCTACGAGCCGATCACCGTGTACTCCGCGCGCTGGATCGATTGCAGCGACAAGAAGAAACTCGAGGAATTCTCCAACAAGGCCGTGGAAAACCTGGCCGTCGACGGTGGCGGTCACCTGACCTACCTTGCCCCGACCCGCGTCAACCTGGCCCTGATGGAAGAGCGCTGGCCCGACGTGAAATTCCGCGCGACGCGTGAGCATCACTAAGCGCTGAACGACTACACCCAAAGCCCCGTTGCGAAAGCCTCGGGGCTTTTTGTTAGCTGCACACCCGACCCTGTAGGAGCGAGCATGCTCGCGATGACGGTGTGTCAGTCTACATTTGTGTTATTTGACACACCGCCTCGCGAGCAATCGAGCGTCGACCGGCTGCTCCTACAGGTGACCATCGCCAATTCGAAATAAGGGTTATGCCAAAGCAATCTCTCCGCCCGTGGCATTTCAGGCTCGTCACCAGCGTCCTATCTGGAGAAACACCCCAAACGGAACTAGATTTTATTCAGCGCTCAAAGGAGGGAATCGGCCATGAACCGGTTGTTTCGCGTTTTACTGATGTTGAAGGTATTGGTGATGCTGTCCTTCGGGACGTCGATGGCGTGGGCCGAGTGTGAGGACCACGACACGCAGGCCTCGAGTGGGCCGGTGGGGCATGCCGGGTTGATGATTGCCAAATCGGAGTCTGAGCCGGGCGATCAGGGGCAGGGAGGCAGCGAGGGGGATGATGACTCGACTACCGATGACCCGGATAGCGGTGATGAGGATGACGATGGTTCGGCGTAGCTGATCCAGCTGCGCACACATAAAAACTGTGGGAGCGAGCCTGCTCGCGATGGCGTCCTGTCAGTTGACATGGTTGTCACTGGCAGACCGCTATCGCGAGCAGGCTCGCTCCCACAGGTCAGTGGTTTACTTCAGGTGTTTTCTACAAAAACTGCTCCGCATAGTGGCAAGCCACCTGCCGGCTATCGAGCGGACGCAGCAGCGGCTCTTCCGTGCTGCAACGCTCGGTCGCATACGGGCAACGCTTGTGGAAGGCGCAGCCTGGTGGCGGGTTCAGCGGGTTGGGCAGTTCGCCCACGATCTTGATTTTCGGCTTGGACGGATCCGGGTGAATGGTCGGTGTCGCCGAGAGCAAGGCCTGGGTGTACGGGTGCAGTGGACGGGCGTAGATGTCCTCTTTCGGGCCGATTTCCACCGGGCGACCGAGGTACATCACCATCACGTCGTCGGCCACGTGTTGCACCACGGCCAGGTTGTGGGAGATGAACACGTAACCGGTGTTGAACTCCTGCTGCATGTCCATGAACAGGTTCAGCACCTGGGCCTGGATCGACACGTCGAGCGCCGAGGTGGGTTCGTCCGCCACCAGCACCTTGGGTTGCAGCATCATGGCGCGCGCCAGGGCGATGCGCTGGCGCTGACCACCAGAGAACATGTGCGGATAACGCTGGTAGTGCTCGGGACGCAAGCCGACCTGCTTCATCATCGCCTGGACCTTCTCGCGACGCTCGGCGGCACTGAGGCTGGTGTTGATCAACAAAGGTTCGGCCAGTTGATCACCGATTTTCTGCCGTGGGTTGAGCGAGGCGTACGGGCTCTGGAACACCATCTGTACGTCTTTACGCAGTTGCTTGCGCTGGGCCTTGTCGGCGCCGGCCACTTCCTGGCCGGCGATCTTCAGCGAACCCGAGGACGGCTCCTCGATCAGTGTCAGGGCGCGGGCGAGGGTGGATTTGCCACAACCGGATTCACCGACGACTGCGAGGGTCTTGCCGGCTTCCAGTTCGAACGACACGCCGTTCAGGGCGCGCACGGTGGCGTGGCCCTTGAACAGGCCTCGGGACACTTCGTAGTGACGGGTGAGGTCGCGGGCGGTAAGTACGACGGCCATTACGCCACCTCCTGGTTCAGCGGATAGAAGCAGCGAGCGAGGCTGTTGCTTTTCGGGTCAAGGGCTGGCCGCTGCGCGCGGCAGTTGTCCTGCACGTACGGGCAGCGTGGCGACAGCAGGCAGCCTTGCGGGCGGTCATAGCGACCGGGCACGATGCCGGGCAGGGTCGAGAGGCGCGAGGCACCCAGGCTGTGCTCCGGAATCGCCTTGAGCAGTGCTTCGCTGTAGGGGTGCGCCGGGATGTCGAACAGTTGCGGCACCTGGCCCACTTCCACAGCCTGGCCGGCGTACATCACGCACACGCGCTGGGCGGTTTCAGCGACCACCGCGAGGTCGTGGGTGATCAGCACCAGGCCCATGTTCTGCTCTTTCTGCAACGCCAGCAGCAATTCCATGATCTGCGCCTGGATGGTCACGTCCAACGCGGTGGTCGGTTCGTCGGCTATCAGCAGTTTCGGCTCGCCGGCAATCGCCATGGCGATCGCGACTCGCTGGCTCATGCCGCCGGACAGTTGATGCGGGTAGGCGTCCATGCGGCTGGCCGCGCCCGGAATTTCAACTTTTTCCAACAACTCGATGGCACGCTTGCGCGCGGCCTTGCCGGACATGTTCAGGTGCAGGCGCAGCACTTCCTCGATCTGGAAGCCCACGGTGTAGCTGGGGTTCAGCGCGGTCATCGGGTCCTGGAACACCATCGCCAGGTCTTTACCGACGATCTGCCGGCGCTGGCGATTGCTCAGCTTGAGCATGTTCTGGCCGTCAAAGCTCAACGAGTCGGCGGTCACGATGCCCGGGTGCTCGATCAAGCCCATCAGCGCCATCATGGTCACGGACTTGCCGGAACCGGACTCGCCAACGATGGCCAGCACTTCGCCCTTGTCCACCTTGAGGTCGAGGCCGTCGACCACCGGGGTGGCGTTCTTGTCGCCAAAGCGAACGTTGAGATTCTTGATTTCTAGCAGTGACATGGGAATCTCCTCAGGCGGCGTTCTTGAGTTTCGGGTCCAGCGCGTCGCGCAGGCCGTCACCCATCAAGTTGATTGCCAGCACGCTGAGCAAAATGGTCAAACCCGGCAGGCTCACGACCCACCAGGCGCGTTCGATGTAGTCACGGGCCGAAGCCAGCATGGTGCCCCACTCAGGGGTTGGCGGTTGTACGCCAAGGCCCAGGAAGCCCAGAGCGGCGGCATCGAGAATCGCCGAGGAGAAGCTCAAGGTGGCCTGGACGATCAGCGGTGCCATGCAGTTGGGCAGCACGGTGATGAACATCAGGCGAGGCAGGCCGGCACCGGCCAGGCGGGCCGCAGTCACGTAGTCGCGGTTCAGCTCGCCCATCACAGCGGCGCGGGTCAGGCGCACATACGACGGCAGGGACACCACGGCGATGGCGATCACGGTGTTGATCAGACCTGGGCCGAGGATGGCGACGATCGCCACGGCCAGCAGCAGGGACGGCAGGGCGAGCATGATGTCCATCAGGCGCATGATGGTGGGGCCGAGCAGTTTGGGGAAGAAGCCCGCGAACAGGCCCAGCAGGATCCCCGGAATCAACGACATCACCACCGACGACAAACCGATCAGCAGCGACAGGCGCGAACCCTGGATCAGGCGCGACAGCAGGTCACGGCCCAGTTCATCGGTGCCGAGCAGGAACTGCATTTGCCCACCTTCGAGCCATGCCGGAGGTGTCAGCAGGAAGTCACGGTATTGCTCGCTTGGATTATGCGGGGCGACCCATGGCGCGAAGATCGCGCAGAAAATCACCAGCAGCATGAACAGCAGGCCGGCAACGGCGCCTTTGTTCTTGGCGAACGCTTGCCAGAATTCTTTGTACGGCGAGGGGTACAGCAGGCTTTGATCCGCGGAAGCGGCGGTGGCTACTGAGGAAGTTGGAGTGCTCATGAATATTGACCTCAGCGCTGATGACGGATGCGTGGGTTGGCAAAGCCGTAGAGGATGTCCACCACGAAGTTGACCAGAATCACCAGGCAGGCGATTAACAGGATGCCGTTTTGTACCACCGGGTAGTCACGGGCGCCGATGGCTTCGATCAGCCATTTGCCAATGCCTGGCCAGGAGAAGATGGTTTCAGTCAGGACCGCACCCGCCAACAGGGTGCCGACTTGCAGGCCGACCACGGTCAGTACCGGGATCAGCGCGTTGCGCAGGCCATGCACGAACACCACGCGCGACGGCGACAGGCCCTTGGCCTTGGCGGTACGGATGTAGTCTTCGCGCAGGACTTCGAGCATCGACGAACGGGTCATACGCGCGATCACCGCCAGCGGGATGGTGCCGAGCACGATGGCCGGCAGGATCAGATGATGCAGGGCGTCGAGGAACGCGCCTTCTTCATCGGCCAGCAAGGTGTCGATGAGCATGAAGCCGGTGCGCGGCTCGATGTCATACAAAAGGTCGATCCGCCCGGATACCGGGGTCCAGCCCAGGGAAACGGAGAAGAACATGATCAGGATCAGGCCCCACCAGAAGATGGGCATCGAGTAACCCGTCAGGGAGATGCCCATCACGCCATGGTCGAACAGCGAGCCTCGCTTGAGTGCCGCGATCACGCCGGCCAGCAGGCCGAGAATACCGGCAAACAGCAGTGCGGCCATGGACAGCTCCAGGGTCGCGGGAAACAGGGAGGTGAACTCGGTCCAGACGCTTTCACGGGTACGCAGGGATTCCCCCAGGTCGCCGTGGGCCAGTTTCCCGACATAGTCCAGGTACTGGGCGTAGAGCGGTTTGTTGAGACCAAGGCGTTCCATTGCCTGAGCGTGCATTTCGGGGTCGACCCGACGTTCTCCCATCATGACTTCCACAGGATCGCCAGGGATCATGCGAATCAACGCGAAAGTCAGCAACGTGATGCCGAAGAACGTGGGGATCAACAACCCCAGTCGGCGGGCAATAAAACTAAACATTGTGCGGTGTACCTCATCAGCCGGTTAGGCGTGCCTGGTGTCCCTGGGGTCAGGGACACCGGGAGTTTTCTTATTTACTTCACCTGGGTGGTGGCGAAGTTATTCGTGGTCAGGGGGCTAATGTAATAACCCTCTACGTTGTTGCGCATTGCGGTGAACATTCTAGTGTGTGCAAGGCTGATCCATGGCTGGTCCTGGTTGAAGAGCGCCTGGGCCTGCTCATACAGGGCTGCGCGTTCGGCGGGGTCGGTTTTCTCCCGGGCCTGGTCGAGCAGGGCCTGAAACTTGTCGTTACACCAGCGCGCGTAGTTTTCGCCGTTTTTCGCCGCCTCGCAACTCAGCAATGGCGTGAGGAAGTTGTCCGGGTCGCCGTTGTCGCCCGCCCAACCGGCGGAAACCATATCGTGCTCGCCGTTTTTCGCGCGTTTGAGCATTTCGCCCCATTCCATCACGCGGATGTCGATCTTGATCCCGATCTTGGCCAGGTCGGCCTGCATCATCTGCGCGCCGAGCATCGGATTGGGGTTGGTCGCACCGCCACCGTTGCGGGTGAACAGGGTGAACGTGGTGCCTTCCGGCACGCCGGCTTCCTTGAGCAGGGCGCGGGCCTTGTCCAGGTCACGGGCCGGGTTTTTCAGGTTGTGGTTGTAGCCTAGCAGGGTGTCCGGATACGGGTTGACCGCGACGGTTGCATTGCCCTTGCCAAACAGCGCGTTGACGGCCGCTTCCTTGTCGAAGGCGATGTCGATGGCTTTGCGCACACGGACATCGCTCAGGTATTTGTGCTGGGTGTTCATGGCGATGTAGGCGACGGTCATCGCGTTCATTTCATCGACCTTGAGCTTTGGATCTTTCTTGATGCTCGGAATGTCATCGGGCTTGGGGTACAGCGCAACCTGGCACTCGTTGGCCTTGAGTTTTTGTAGACGCACGTTGTTGTCGGTGGCGATCGCGAAGATCAGCGATTCGGCCGGGACCTTGCCACGGAAGTACTCCGGGTTGGCCTTGAAGCGCACCTGGGCGTCCTTGTTGTAGCGCTGGAAGACGAACGGCCCGGTACCGATCGGCTTGCTGTTCAGGTCGCCCGTCTTGCCGGCCTTGAGCAACTGGTCGGCGTATTCGGCCGGGTAGATCGAGGAAAACGCCATGGCGATGTCGGCCAGGAAGGGCGCTTCGCGGCGGGTCAGGGTGAACTTGACCGTGTTGTCGTCGACTTTCTCGACGCTTTTGAGCAGCTCTTTGAAGCCCATGCTTTCAAAGTAGGGGAAGCCCACGCTCGATTTGTCATGCCACGGGTGTTTCGGGTCCAGCTGGCGCTGGAAACTCCAGACCACGTCGTCGGCATTCATGTCGCGGGTCGGCTTGAAGTATTCGGTGGTGTGAAACTTGACACCTTTGCGCAGATGGAACGTGTAGGTCAGGCCATCTTCGCTGATGTCCCAGGAGTCGGCCAGGGCCGGAACCACATCGGTGGTGCCAGGCTTGAAGTCGGCCAGGCGATTGAAAATGGTTTCAGCCACCGCGTCGGCTGTGACTGCAGTCGTGTACTGAACCATGTCGAAGCCTTCCGGACTGTTTTCGGTACAAACCACCAGGGGTTTGGCCGAGACACCCACCGCAACACTCAGCAAGGCGGCTGCGACGGCCGCACGTAGGGGAAGCATTTTCATCGAGAACCCTCTGCAATCGGTTAGAAAACAAAAAGCCGTGCGGCTTGGTTGAATCAGCCGCACGGCAGGTGCGTTACAGAATGTTGAACGGGATGGTGGTCACGAGACGGAACTCGTTGATGCTGCCATCGGACTGGTTTTCGCTGGCGCGGTGAGTGGTGTAGGTCGCGCGGATAGCGGTGGCCTTGAGCGGGCCACTCTGAATGGCGTAGGACGTACCAATGCCGTATTCGTAATGGTGTTCGCCGTCCATTGCCTTCACGTCGCCGTAGCCGGTGCTGTTGTAGTGAGTACCGTCGATACCCCAGCCGCGAGCCTGGTAGATGTTGAACTTCAGGCCAGGTACGCCGTATTCAGCCATGTTCAGGCCGTAGGCGATCTGGAACGATTTCTCGTTCGGGCCGTTGAAGTCCGACAGCAGGGAGTTGGCGAGGTAAATGCCGTTGGTTTCGTGCAGGTAGTCGAAGTATTCGTTACCGTTCACTTGCTGGTACGAGAAGGTCAGGCTATGAGCCTGGTGGGTCAGGCCGAGCGACAGGGAGTAGGTGTCGTTGTCGATCTGGCCCAGCTTGGCTTTACCTTCGTCTACGGTTTTGTAGTAGTTCAGGCCAGTGGTCAGGCTCAGCTCCTGGCTGTCACCCAATACGTGGCTGGCGCCGAAGTAGTACTGGTTCCAGAAGTCTTCGGCCTGGGTGGCCCAGAGGCTGGTAGTCAGGCTTTCCAGCGGATTGTAAGTGATGCCGCCGGTGTAGATGTGATCGGACTCAACGCTGCGGGTGCCGTACTCTGAGCGGAATTTTTGCTGGCTCTGTTCCATACGTGGCGAGACGCGGTCAAAGGTCGCGAAATCGAAGGTCAGATTGTCCAACTCGCCGATTTTCAGCGCGCCACCCTGGAAGCTCGAAGGCAGCGCACGGTTGCCGATGGTGTCGACTTGCGGGCTGCTGTAGCTCATGCGACCCACTGTCAGGGTGCTGTTGGAGATGCGCGCCTTGACGTTGGCCAGGCCCAGTTTGCTCCACTGATCGACGGCGTCGCCATCGGAGTGGGCGAGGGTACGGTTGGAACCGCCCTTGATGTCTTCGCGGCTACGATCCAGCGCGATGGCATTGTACGCCGCGACTTCAGTGCTCAAGCCTACGGTGCCTTGGGTGAAGCCCGAGGTGTAGTTGAGGATGGTGCCCTGGACCCAGTTGATCCGGCGAGTACCGGTCTCGGTGACTCCGTGGCGCTCGTAGGTGTAGAAGCCGCCACGCTGCTTGTCCTCGTTCGAGTACCAGTTACGGGTCGTACCGCTCAAGGACTGGCCATCGATGAAGCCGGTCGCTTCGCTCTGTGCACTTTTCTCTTTCACGGTAACCGGTGTGAAGGCCTGGCTTTGGGTTTCCGCGTAAGCCGTGGCGGTGATGCTACTGATGGCCAGGGCCAGTATCGCGGTGCTGCTCAGTTTCATGGGTGAAGCTCCTTAACTTTCTTTTTTTTATGCCGGTTTTTTGTGGTGGTCCGGCTACTTGGTTGGAACTCATTCACGCAGTGCAAACGTTTGCCTTGTGCCAAATTGGCGGATTACGGCAATACGCCTGCATGAGGGCGCAAGGCGCCCCCGGGCGTTTAGCTACACGGTTTGGTTATTTATCGATGCTGACACCCGAGAACACGTTGCGGCCGAACGGGCTGACCTTGAAGCCTTCGACTTTGGCGCTTAACGGCTGGTTGACCGTCGAGTGAGCGACAGGCGTGATTGGCACTTGCTGCTTGAGCAGTTGCTGGGCCTGTTTGTAGAGCACGGTGCGCTGGTCGCGATCAGTGACGATCTTGGCCTGCTTGATCAGCTTGTCGTAAGCCGGGTCACACCATTGGGAGTAGTTGTTGCCGCCGATGGCATCGCAGCTGTACAGCGTGCCCAGCCAGTTGTCCGGGTCACCGTTGTCACCGGTCCAGCCAATCAGGCTGATGTCGTGTTCGCCATTCTTGGTGCGCTTGATGTACTCGCCCCATTCGTAGCTGACGATCTTCACCTTGAGGCCAATCTTCGCCCAGTCGGCCTGGAGCATCTCGGCCATCAGCTTGGCGTTGGGGTTGTATGGACGCTGCACCGGCATTGCCCATAGAGTGATTTCGGTGCCTTCCTTGACGCCGGCGGCCTTGAGCAGTTGCTTGGCTTTTTCCGGGTTGTAGGCGGCGTCCTTGATAGTGTCGTCGTAGGACCATTGGGTGGGTGGCATGGCGTTGACCGCCAACTGCCCGGCGCCCTGGTAGACCGCGTTGAGAATACCCTGCTTGTTCACCGCCATGTCCAGCGCCTGGCGCACTTCGAGCTGGTCGAACGGTTTGTGACGCACGTTGTAGGCGATGTAGCCGAGGTTGAAACCCGGCTTCTCGATCAGGGTGAGTTTCGGGTCATTCTTGAGTGCATCGACGTCGGCGGGGCGGGGGTGCAGGGTGATCTGGCACTCATTGGCCTTGAGCTTTTGCACGCGCACCGAGGCGTCGGTGTTGATGGCAAAAATCAGGTTGTCGAGTTTGACCCGGCTCGGGTCCCAGTACTGCTTGTTGCCGCTGTAACGGATGTTGGAGTCTTTCTGATAGCTCTTGAACACGAACGGCCCGGTGCCGATCGGCTTCTGGTTGATCTCGCTGGGTTTGCCCGCGGCCAGCAATTGGTCGGCGTATTCGGCGGACAGGATGGAAGCGAAACTCATGGCGATGTTCTGGATGAACGCGGCGTCCACGCTGTTGAGCGTCATGACCACGGTCAGCGGCCCGGTCTTTTCGACCTTGGCAATGTTCTTGTTCAGGCTCATCCCGTTGAAGTAAGGGAATTCGGTGGCGTAGGCCTTACGGAAAGGATGTTGCGGGTCAAGCATGCGATTGAAGGTGAAGAGCACGTCGTCCGCGTTGAAATCGCGTGTCGGCGTGAAGTACTTGGTGGTGTGAAATTTCACTCCTTCACGCAAGTGGAAGGTGTATTTGAGACCGTCCTCGGAAATATCCCAGCTCTTCGCCAGCCCCGGTACCACGTTGGTCGCGCCTTTTTCGAACTCGGCCAACCGGTTGTACAACGGTTCGGCGGCATCATTATCGGTGGCGGTGGTGTACTGCGCGGTGTCGAAGCCCGCCGGGCTGCCTTCAGAGCAAAACACCAGACTGTTATTGGCGGCATGGCTCATGGAAGTGGCGGCCAACAGGCCGGTGCCCAGCAATGCGGATAAAACCAAGGTATGGCGCATGACGCTCCCTCTTTCTTTTCGCTAAGTGTTCAATGAACTGCAGCCCCGTCCGGGGGCATGGCAGCCTTTTTGATTTCAAACCATGACGAGCAGCAGTCAGCCGATAGCCTGCACATACATTGTTCAGATACCGACGGTAAGAGCCGAAGGTCTGTCAGTAAATGCGAAAAGTCCTAAAAGCTTGTGGGAAAGTTCAACGCACCAGGCACCGCTGCCGTAATACTCAGCGGAATTGGATGTAGGTAATTTCCCAGTCTATCGGCAGACAAAACGGCGGCGACGTTATAAGCGTCGCCGCCGCCCGGTCTTATTTGCTGACGCTGACGCCGTAGAAGGAATTCAAGCCAAATGGGCTGATCTTGAAGTCCTGCACGTTGGCGCGCATGGGTTGGAACACCGTCGAGTGAGCGATTGGTGTCATTGGAACAGCGTCCTTGAGGACGTGTTGCGCCTGCTTGTACAGTTCGGTGCGCTTGGCCTGGTCCGAAGTGCGCTTGGCTTGCTTGACGATGTCGTCAAACTTCTTGTCGCACCACTTGGAGAAGTTGTTGCCTTCCAGCGAGTCGCAACCGAACAGCACGTTGAGCCAGTTGTCCGGGTCACCGTTATCACCGCTCCAGCCAATCAGCATCGCGCCGTTTTCACCACCTTTGGAGCGCTTGATGTACTCGCCCCACTCGTAGCTCTGGATCTTGACCTTCAGGCCGATCTTGGCCCAGTCGGACTGCAGCATTTCAGCCATCAGCTTGGCGTTCGGGTTATACGGACGCTGTACCGGCATGGCCCACAGGACGATCTCGGTACCTTCCTTGACGCCCGCTTCCTTGAGCAGCGCTTTGGCTTTCTCAGGATCGTACTTGGCATCCTTGATAGTGGTGTCGTAGGACCATTGGGTAGGCGGCATGGCGTTGACTGCCAGTTGGCCAGCACCCTGGTAGACGGAGTCGATGATCTGCTGCTTGTTCACCGCCATGTCCATGGCCTGGCGCACTTTCAGCTCGGCCATCGGGTTCGGCTTGTCGTCGCCCTTGATCTTGGGCATCACGTTGTAGGCGATGTAGCCAAGGTTGAAGCCGGCCTGTTCAGGCATCTTCAGCGTATTGTCTTCTTTCAGTGCCTTCAAGTCGGCTGGACGCGGGAACAGGGTGACCTGGCACTCGTTCTTCTTCAGCTTCTGGATACGCACCGACGGGTCGGTGGTGATGGCGAAGATCAGGTTGTCGATCTTCACGTCTTCAGGCTTCCAGTAGTCCTTGTTCCCGGTGTAGCGGATGTTGGAGTCTTTCTGGTAGCTCTTGAACACGAACGGGCCAGTACCGACCGGTTTCTGGTTGATGTCGGCAGCTTTGCCTTCCTTGAGCAGTTGGGCAGCGTACTCGGCGGACTGCACGGAGGCGAAGCTCATGGCCATGTTCTGGATGAACGCGGCATCAACGTCCTTGAGGGTGAATTTGACCGTGTGATCGTCGACTTTATCGATCTTGGTGATGTTGGTATCCATCCCCATGTCGGTGAAGTACGGGAATTCGGTCGGGTACGCCTTACGGAACGGGTCATCCTTGTTAATCATGCGATTGAAGGTGAACAGTACGTCGTCGGCGTTGAACTCACGAGTGGGCTTGAAGTACGGCGTGGTGTGGAACTTGACGCCTTCGCGCAGGTGGAAAGTGTAGGTCAGGCCGTCATCGGAGACGTCCCAGCTGGTCGCCAAACCAGGAATAACGGCGGTGCCGCCACGCTCGAACTGAGTCAGACGGTTGAACATGGTCTCTGCAGAGGCGTCGAAGTCGGTTCCGGTGGTGTATTGACCTGGATCGAAACCGGCCGGGCTCCCCTCGGAGCAGAACACCAGGTTAGTCGCAGCTTGAGCGAAGGGCGCGCTAGCCAGCAGACTGGCGCCGACTAAAAACGGAATGACCGCGTGTTTGAGCATGGTGGCCTCATGATTTGTTGTCATTTTTTGATTTTGAGGACGACCTTGTGAGTCGTGCCTGCGGATACTTATGCAGGGGCTGTACCCATTGCAAGATCCCATGAGTGTACAAGCCTTAAACGGTGGCACGAACGTACCTTAATGTCGCATTTGTATAATTTTGATGCATTTTAACGTTTGCGTGACAGTTTCAGCGTGTATCTCGCGCCCTGTTTTGGTGCCTGGCAGTTGCCCGGTTGCCCGCGATCAGGGCATAGGTGTTACCGATTTAAACCCCATCCTTGTGCACTTCACTGGCATCGGGTCTTGTGGCACTGAAACCAATCGCGAGCGTTTAGTTGTACCAGGTGCAACTGATGTCGCTTTTCGGGGTTTTACTCACAAAAAAGGCGATCAATACGATCGCCTTTTTTCAAATTAGCCAATCACGGCATCTGGACTTCGATCGAACCATCGGCCGTCATGCTGACCTGGCTGGTGCCGGCTTCGACTTGCGGGGTCACTGATTCGCTGTCCATGCTTGCGGCCTTCATCATCATCGGCGCGCGCATATAAGGTTGCGGGAAACCGTTGCTGTTGAAGTTCAGGTTGACGATTTTGTAGCCCTTGCCCCCCAGCGCATCGGTTGCCAATTGGGCGCGAGCCTTGAAGGCCGTTACGGCTTCCTTGAGCAGCTCATCTTCGCTGGCCTTGCGGGTTGGCGTGGCGATGGCGAAATCCATGCCGCCCATCTTCAGGTCGGTCAACAGCTCGCCGGTCAGCTGCGACAGCGCGGCGAAGTCGGTGCTTTCCAGGCGCAGTTCGGCACGCTCACGCCAGCCAGTGATTTTCTGGCCCTTGGCATCGTAGATCGGATAGCTGTTGCGGCTGCCCTGGCGCAGGGTGATGTCCTTGACCTGCTTGGCCTGGGCCAGCGCCTTGTTCATGGTGGTACTGACGCCCGCGGCGAGCTTGGCCGGGTCCGTGTTCTGTTCTTCGGTGTAGAGGGTCACGATCATCAGGTCGCGAGCCACTTCCTGGCTGACTTCGGCGCGCAGGGAAATCTGGTTGTAATGGAGTTCGTCGGCAGCCAGGGCCGGGAGGCTGGCGACGGTGCCAGCACTGAGGGCAAGAAGGGCGACGCTGCGGCGCAATGTGTGCATGAAAGCTCCTTGGATGATGCGCAGGGGGTGAGTCGGGTCCTGCGTGAAACCATAAGACTGGGTTGCACAGCCGCAAGTTTCAAGCTGCAAGCTGCAAGCTGCAAGTTTGCGGGGTGCATTCAGCTTGCAGCTTGCCGCTTGAAACTTGCAGCCGTCGACATGTGGCCGTTTGCCGCACTTTTGCCTGTCAGCCCCTGCGGTTGGTTATACTCCGTGCGATTGCCCTGGAGCGCTCATCAGGAGAGCTCATGCTCGCCCCTTTTCAGATCACTTCCGCCACTCGCCAGAACCTCTGGCGGCTGACGTTCATCCGCATCCTGGTGCTCGTTGCCCAAGCCGGTTCCGTAGGATTGGCCTACTGGCTGGAGCTGTTGCCACTGCCCTGGTTTCAACTGGCCGCCACCCTCGGTTGTTCCCTGTTGCTGTGTGCCTTCACCGCGATTCGCCTGCGCACCACCTGGCCGGTCACCGAACTCGAATACGCCGTGCAGCTGGCCTGTGATCTGTTTATACACAGCGCCCTGTTGTATTTCTCCGGTGGCTCGACCAACCCCTTCGTTTCCTATTACCTGGTGCCACTCACCATCGCTGCCGTGACGCTGCCATGGCGCTATTCGCTGATTCTGTCGGGCATCGCGCTGGCGATGTACACCCTGTTGCTGGCGCGTTTCTATCCGCTGCAAACCTTCCCGATTGCCCGGGAAAATCTTCAGGTCTACGGCATGTGGCTGAGCTTCGCCCTGGCCGCCGCCGTTATCACTTTTTTCGCCGCACGCATGGCCGAAGAGTTGCGACGTCAGGAAGAACTGCGCGCCATTCGCCGCGAAGAAGGCCTGCGTGACCAGCAATTGCTCGCCGTAGCGACCCAGGCCGCGGGTGCCGCCCATGAACTGGGCACGCCGTTGGCGACCATGAGCGTGCTGCTCAAAGAGATGCGCCGCGACCATCATGACCCGATGCTGCAGGAAGACCTGGGCGTGCTGCAGGATCAGGTCATGCTGTGCAAGCAGACGTTGCAGCAACTGGTGCGCGCCGCCGAGGCCAATCGCCGTCTCGCCGTGGAGATGCAGTACGTCACCGACTGGCTGGATGAGGCGTTGAACCGTTGGCACTTGATGCGTCCCGAAGCCAGCTACCGTTTCCAGCGACTGGGCCAAGGGGTCGTCCCACGCCTGGCGCCGCCGCCTGACCTGACCCAGGCACTGCTGAATCTGCTTAACAATGCCGCCGATGCCTGTCCCGAAGGCCTGCAAGTGACGCTGGACTGGAATGACGAAGACCTGACCATCAGCATCCGTGATCACGGCGCCGGTGTGCCGCTGGCCATCGCCGAGCAGATCGGCAAACCGTTTTTTACCACCAAGGGCAAAGGCTTCGGCCTGGGCCTGTTTTTGAGCAAGGCCAGCGTGACACGCGCCGGCGGCTCAGTGAAACTCTACAGTCATGAGGAAGGTGGCACGCTCACCGAGCTGCGCCTGCCCCGTGTTGCCCGAGGAGAAGAGCATGAGTGACGAGATCCAAGTCGAAGGCGAAGAGCTGCCGCATTTGTTGCTGGTGGACGACGACGCCACGTTCACCCGAGTGATGGCCCGTGCCATGGCTCGCCGTGGTTTTCGCGTCTCCACGGCAGGTTCTGCCGAAGAGGGCCTGACCATTGCTCAGGCCGACCTCCCGGATTACGCGGCGCTGGACCTGAAGATGGACGGCGACTCGGGCTTGGTGCTGTTGCCCAAACTGCTGGAACTCGACCCTGAAATGCGCGTGGTGATTCTCACCGGTTATTCGAGCATCGCCACCGCGGTAGAAGCGATCAAGCGGGGCGCTTGCAACTACCTGTGCAAACCGGCGGATGCCGACGACGTGCTGGCCGCGCTGCTCTCCGAGCACGCCGACCTCGACACCCTGGTGCCGGAGAACCCGATGTCCGTGGATCGCCTGCAATGGGAGCACATCCAGCGCGTGCTGACCGAGCACGAAGGCAACATCTCCGCCACTGCCCGCGCCCTGGGCATGCATCGCCGCACCTTGCAGCGTAAATTGCAGAAGCGCCCGGTTCGCCGCTGAACCTGCGCTGAACAAAGCACTGACACATCTCGCGACAAAACGAACCGATCATCTATGATCGGTTCGTGCGTGTTCTTTTTTCTATCGAGCCTTTTTCATGAGTCAGAACGCTGAATATTCCGCGGTCAATGATGCTGTGCGCGGGCAGTTTTTTCGCAAAGTATGGGCGATGATCACGCCCTACTGGCGCAGTGAAGAAAAGGCCAGGGCCTGGACGCTGCTGATTGCAGTGATTGCCTTGTCGCTGCTGAGCGTGGGCATCTCGGTATGGTTCAACACCTGGTACAAGGATTTCTACAACGCCCTGCAACAGAAGGATGAGGCGGCGTTCTGGCGCCTCATCCTGTATTTCTGCGGGATCGCAGCGGTGGCGATTGTCGGCGCCGTCTATCGGCTTTACCTGACCCAGATGCTGACCATCCGCTGGCGGGCCTGGCTGACCGAGCAGCATTTTGCTCGCTGGCTGGGCAGCAAGAACTACTACCAGCTGGAGCAGGGCGGTTACACCGATAACCCCGATCAGCGGATCTCCGAAGACCTCAATAATTTCACCTCCAATACCCTGGAGCTGGGCATTGGCTTGCTGCGCAACATTGTCAGCCTGGTGTCGTTCTCGATCATCCTGTGGGGCGTATCGGGCAGTATCGAAGTGTTGGGTGTGACCATTCCCGGCTACATGTTCTGGTGCGTGCTGGTCTATGCCGTCGTGGGCAGTTGGCTGACGCACCTGATCGGCCGTCGCCTGATTGGCTTGAACAACCAGCAACAACGTTTCGAGGCCGACCTGCGTTTCTCCATGGTGCGCATTCGCGAGAACGCCGAGAGCATTGCGTTGTACAACGGCGAACCGAATGAAAACCGCCGCTTGAGCAACCGGTTCGGGATGGTCTGGCACAACTTCTGGGACATCATGAAAGTGTCCAAGCGCCTGACGTTCTTCACCGCCGGTTACAGCCAGGCCGCCATTATTTTCCCGTTCATGGTCGCCGCCCCGCGCTACTTTGCCGGCAAGATCGAGCTGGGTGAGCTGATGCAGATCAGTTCGGCATTCGGCAATGTGCAGGAGAGTTTCAGCTGGTTCATCAGCGCGTACCAAAGCCTCGCCTCCTGGCGGGCTACCTGTGATCGCCTGCTCAGTTTCCATCAGGCCATGACCGACAACGAACAGCGTGTGCCGGCCATTGACGTGCACAATTCGGGCTCTGCGCTTGAAGTGCAAAACCTGGGTCTTGACCTCGCTGACGGCCGCCATCTGCTGACCAGTGCCGACATGACCGTGGAGCAGGGCGAGCGGGTCATGCTCAGCGGTCGTTCCGGCAGCGGCAAGTCGACGTTGTTGCGAGCGATGGGGCATTTGTGGCCGGCTGGCCATGGCTCTATTCGCCTGCCAGCGGCGCGTTATCTGTTCCTGCCGCAAAAACCCTATCTGCCAATTGGCACCTTGCGTGACGCCCTGAGTTACCCACAGGCAAGTGACGTTTACCCGCAAGAGCGCTATGCCCGCGTGCTGGAAACCTGCCGCTTGCCACATCTGGTTGCCCGTCTGGATGAAGCCAATCACTGGCAACGCATGCTCTCGCCCGGCGAGCAGCAACGCCTGGCGTTCGCTCGTGCGCTGTTGTACGCGCCGCAATGGTTGTACATGGATGAAGCGACATCGGCGATGGATGAAGAGGATGAGGCCTCGTTGTATCAGGCATTGATCGATGAGATTCCGGGCTTGAGCATCGTCAGCGTCGGGCATCGCAGCAGCTTGAAACACTTCCATCCGCGGCATGTTCGAATCGATAATGGCCATTTGGTGGATCAGACCGCAACCGCCTGAGCCCACCGCCCCCCTGTAGGAGCGAGCTTGCTCGCGATTGGTCGTTAACGATAACGCTGGGCATCTGACACCCAGGGTGGTCTTGAGTCCATCGCGAGCAAGCTCGCTCCTACAGGGGGACAGGGGGCGTGGATCAGATATGAAAACGGGCGCAGGGTGATCGTACAACCGCGTTGCGCTATGATGCAGTTTCAGCCGAACTTTCGAGACAGACGTTCACCATGGAAAACCCGATCGAAGCTCCACGCCTCCCTCGCAAGCGCCGCAGCCTCGCACAGGAATTGGTGACGGTGCTGTCCGAGCAGATCCGCGATGGTCACCTCAAGCGGGGTGACAAATTGCCTACCGAGTCGGCGATCATGGATGCCCATGGTGTCAGCCGCACGGTGGTGCGTGAAGCGATTTCCCGCTTACAGGCCGCCGGGCAGGTGGAAACCCGTCACGGCATCGGCACCTTCGTGCTCGATACCCCAAGCCCGAGTGGCTTTCGTATTGACCCGGCGACGGTGGTGACGTTGCGCGACGTGCTGGCGATTCTTGAGCTGCGGATCAGCCTGGAAGTGGAGTCGGCAGGCCTCGCCGCACAACGGCGCAATCCTGAACAGTTGGCGCTGATGAGGGCGGCACTGGATGCGTTGAACGAAAGTGCGGCCCATGCCAGCGATGCGGTGGCCTCGGACTTCCAGTTCCACCTGCAAATCGCGCTGTCGACCGGCAACCGCTATTTCACCGATATCATGACCCACCTGGGTGCCAGCATCATCCCGCGTACACGCCTCAACTCGGCGCGCTTGGCTCACGATGACCAGCAGCACTACATGAACCGGTTGAGCCGTGAGCACGAAGAAATCTACGATGCGATTGCGCGCCAGGACTCCGATGCAGCGCGGGCGGCGATGCGCTTGCACCTGACCAACAGCCGTGAGCGGTTGCGTCATGCCCACGAAGAAGCGGAAGCGCAGCGGGGCTGACCCGCAGGATCGTTCCCGGGCGCACCGGGAACGATTTGTCTTGCAGCCCTAATCTCAGGGCTCGATACGTATCAGCAAGGCTTCCGAGGACAGCTCAAGGCTCGACTCATCGAGAAACTTGTAACGCAGTGCGACCTCTGAACCGAGATACGGCTCCAGGTCGGTCCTGGGGATCTCCAGTTCTATTCCCGTCAGTTCCACCATCTCGTCCGTTTTCTCGTCCCAGACGCCTGCTGGCTGTTCCTCACCGCGCCATTGCGGCTCATCGGGGTTCGCACCGAGGATTGGGTACACCTCCCAGTTCGGCGGAATATCGTGTGGGTCGGGTATTCGCACAATCAGCCCATCTGCCAGGTTCGACAGTGTGACGGTGACGGTCTTGTCCCGAGGGTCGGCGGGGAACTGAGGCAGCAGCGGTGAAGGAAAACACATCGTCGAGTACTCCATCTCTAAGTCGTCACGATCCGTTCGTGACGTCGGATGACTCTACGTGACGACCTGTCGGTGCGCCGTTCACGATGTTTTTCACAAAATTTCGCAGGGCCTTTCCCGTCGCATCCAAAGGCTCTAAGACACGGCAGACAAGGCTTCAGTGTGGTGCAATTAATTTCTGATGACCCTATTTGTGGCAGAAATTTCACGCCTGACGATGAAATGCAGTTGACGGTTGTTTTTTAAGTTGTACGATGACCTACAACTTCGGCGCAGGCTGAACGATTTCCTCACACAAAAACGTTGATACCCAGGGTGTTCGAATAATGAATCCACAAGAACTGAAGTCCATCCTCTCTTCCGGTCTGTTGTCTTTCCCGGTTACCGATTTCAATGCCCAGGGCGATTTCAACCGCGCTGGCTACATCAAGCGTCTGGAATGGCTGGCCCCATACGGCGCCTCGGCCCTGTTCGCCGCAGGCGGCACCGGTGAGTTCTTCTCCCTGGCGGCCAGCGAATATTCCGAAATCATCAAGACTGCCGTCGACACTTGCGCGACCAGCGTGCCAATTCTGGCCGGCGTGGGCGGTTCGACTCGTCAAGCCATCGAATACGCACAAGAAGCCGAGCGTCTGGGCGCCAAGGGCCTGTTGCTGCTGCCGCACTACCTGACTGAAGCCAGCCAGGACGGCGTTGCCGACCACGTCGAAGCCGTGTGCAAATCGGTCAACATCGGCGTCGTGGTCTACAACCGCAACGTTTGCCGCCTGACCGCCCCGTTGCTGGAACGTCTGGCCGAGCGCTGCCCGAACCTGATCGGTTACAAGGACGGCCTGGGTGACATCGAACTGATGGTGTCGATCCGTCGTCGCCTCGGCGATCGCTTCAGCTACCTGGGTGGTCTGCCGACCGCCGAAGTCTACGCCGCTGCCTACAAGGCACTGGGCGTACCGGTCTACTCCTCGGCAGTGTTCAACTTCATCCCGAAAACCGCGATGGACTTCTACCACGCCATTGCTCGTGAAGATCACGCCACCGTTGGCAAGATCATCGACGACTTCTTCCTGCCATACCTGGACATCCGTAACCGTAAATCGGGTTACGCGGTGAGCATCGTCAAGGCCGGGGCAAAAATTGCCGGCTATGACGCAGGTCCTGTGCGTGCGCCATTGACCGACCTGACCGGCGAAGAGTACGAAATGCTCGCCGCGCTGATCGACAAGCAAGGTGCGCAGTAATACACCCGATTGAACAAGGCCGCTGAGTGATCAGCGGCCTTTTGCGTGAGATCTCTTTGTTTCGAGGGCAGTCCCGTGACAACAGCAAAACGTTACGACAACTACATCAACGGCGAATGGGTTGCCGGTGCCGACTATTCGGCCAACATCAACCCGTCAGAGCTGACCGACACTATTGGCGACTACGCCAAGGCTGACCTGGCCCAGGTCAACGCCGCCATCGACGCCGCCCGTGCCGCTTTCCCGGCATGGTCTACTTCCGGTATCCAGGCCCGTCACGATTCCTTGGACAAAGTCGGTACCGAAATCCTTGCCCGTCGCGAAGAGCTCGGCACCCTGCTGGCCCGGGAAGAGGGCAAGACCCTGCCGGAAGCCATCGGCGAAGTGACTCGCGCCGGTAATATCTTCAAGTTCTTCGCCGGTGAATGCCTGCGCCTGTCGGGCGACTACGTGCCGTCGGTGCGTCCAGGTGTCAACGTTGAAGTCACCCGTGAAGCCCTTGGCGTGGTCGGCCTGATCACCCCGTGGAACTTCCCGATTGCCATCCCGTCGTGGAAGATCGCCCCGGCCCTGGCCTATGGCAACTGCGTCGTGCTCAAGCCGGCCGACCTGGTACCCGGTTGCGCCTGGGCCCTGGCCGAAATCATCTCCCGCGCAGGCTTCCCGGCCGGCGTGTTCAACCTGGTGATGGGCAGTGGTCGGGTCGTGGGTGATGCGCTGGTCAACAGCCCTAAAATCGACGGTATCAGCTTCACCGGTTCCGTGGGTGTGGGTCGTCAGATCGCCGTCAGCTGCGTCTCTCGCCAGGCCAAGGTCCAACTGGAAATGGGCGGCAAGAACCCGCAGATCATTCTCGACGACGCCGACCTGAAACAAGCGGTCGAGCTGTCGGTCCAGAGCGCGTTCTACTCCACCGGCCAGCGTTGCACCGCTTCGAGCCGCCTGATCGTCACCGCCGGTATCCACGACAAGTTCGTCGAGGCCATGGCCGAGCGCATGAAGTCGATCAAGGTCGGTCACGCGTTGAAAGCCGGCACCGACATTGGTCCGGTGGTTTCGCAAGCCCAGCTTGAACAGGACATGAAGTACATCGACATCGGCCAATCCGAAGGCGCTCGCCTGGTGAGCGGCGGCGGCCTGGTGACCTGCGACACCGAAGGTTACTTCCTGGCACCAACACTGTTCGCCGACAGCGAAGCGTCGATGCGCATCAGCCGTGAAGAGATCTTCGGCCCGGTCGCGAACATCGTTCGCGTAGCTGACTACGAGGCCGCGCTGGCCATGTCCAACGACACCGAGTTCGGTCTGTCGGCAGGCATCGCCACCACGTCCCTGAAGTACGCCAACCACTTCAAGCGCCACTCCCAGGCCGGGATGGTGATGGTCAACCTGCCAACCGCCGGCGTGGATTACCACGTGCCGTTCGGCGGGCGCAAAGGCTCGTCCTACGGTTCGCGCGAGCAGGGTCGCTACGCGCAAGAGTTCTACACCGTGGTGAAAACCAGCTACATCGGTTCGTAAGGCAATACCCGCGGTATTGTCATGGATACCGCAATCCCTGTAGGAGCGAGCAAGCTCGCTCCTACAGGCACAACTACATCGTTATTACCCGCATAAAAATAATCAGTGGGAGTACATCTACATGCAAGCCACCCAAAAGCCGACTCACGTCCGCTATTTGATCCTGCTCATGCTGTTCCTGGTGACCACGATCAACTACGCCGACCGGGCGACTATCGCAATCGCCGGCTCCAGCCTGCAAAAAGACCTCGGCATTGACGCGGTCACCCTCGGTTACATCTTCTCTGCTTTCGGTTGGGCCTACGTGGCCGGGCAAATCCCCGGCGGCTGGTTGCTGGACCGTTTTGGTTCGAAAAAAATCTACGCATTGAGCATCTTCACCTGGTCGCTGTTCACCGTGCTGCAAGGCTTTGTCGGTGAGTTCGGCATGTCCACGGCGGTGGTTGCACTGTTCATGCTGCGCTTCCTGGTAGGTCTGGCCGAAGCGCCATCCTTCCCGGGCAACGCTCGCATCGTGGCGGCGTGGTTCCCCACCGCTGAACGCGGCACGGCCTCGGCGATCTTCAACTCGGCGCAATACTTTGCCACCGTGCTGTTCGCACCGCTGATGGGCTGGATCGTGTACTCCTTCGGTTGGGAGCACGTGTTCATCGTCATGGGTATCCTGGGCATCATCTTCTCGCTGGTCTGGCTGAAAGTGATCTACAGCCCGCGTGAACACCCGAAAATCAACGAGGCCGAGTTCAAGCACATCTCCGAAAACGGCGGCATGGTCGACATGGACCAGAAGGGCAAGAAGGCCGACGGTCCGAAGTGGGATTACATCCGTCAGTTGCTGACCAACCGCATGATGCTCGGCGTCTACCTGGGCCAATACTGCATCAACGGCATCACCTACTTCTTCCTGACCTGGTTCCCGGTGTACCTGGTACAGGAACGCGGCATGACCATCCTCAAGGCGGGTTTCATCGCTTCGTTGCCGGCCATCTGCGGGTTCATCGGTGGTGTACTGGGCGGGGTGATTTCCGACTACCTGCTGCGCAAGGGCCACTCGCTGACCTTCGCCCGCAAGGCGCCAATCATTGCCGGCCTGCTGGTCTCCAGCAGCATCGTGGCGTGCAACTACGTGGAAGTGGAATGGATGGTCGTTGGCTTCATGGCCCTGGCATTCTTCGGCAAAGGCGTAGGCGCGTTGGGCTGGGCTGTGGTGTCCGACACCTCGCCGAAGCAGATCGCCGGTCTGAGCGGTGGCCTCTTCAACACCTTTGGTAACCTCGCGTCGATCACCACGCCGATTGTTATCGGCTACATCATCAGCTCCACCGGTTCGTTCAAGTGGGCGTTGGTATTTGTCGGTTGCAACGCACTGGTTGCGGTGTTCAGCTACCTGGTTATCGTGGGTCCGATCAAGCGCGTTGTGCTCAAGGAACCACCGGTCGCAGGTCCTGAAACCAACAACAAATTGTCTGAAGCGCAATCCTGAGGAGCGGCGTTATGCAGTTGATTGAACATTCCGACTCGCCGCGCTACATCCGCCTGCACGAGCGCGACAACGTAGTGATCGTGGTCAACGATCAGGGCGTTCCGGCTGGCACCGAGTTTGCCGATGGCCTGGTGACCGTGGACTTCGTGCCACAGAGCCACAAGGTCACCCTGGAAGACATCCCAGAGGGTGGTCAGGTGATTCGTTACGGCCAGACCATTGGCTACGCCTTACAGCCGATTCCACGCGGCAGCTGGGTCAAGGAAGATCAACTGCGCATGCCGACCGCGCCACCGCTGGACAGCTTGCCGCTGTCCACCGAAGTGCCGGCCGCGCAAGCACCGCTGGAAGGTTATACCTTCGAGGGTTACCGCAATGCCGACGGCACCGTCGGCACGCGCAACATCCTGGGCATTACCACCACCGTGCAATGTGTGACCGGGGTGCTGGACCATGCGGTCAAGCGCATCAAGGACGAATTGCTGCCCAAGTACCCACACGTCGATGACGTGGTGGCCCTGACCCACAGCTACGGCTGTGGTGTGGCGATCACCGCGACGGACGCGTACATCCCGATCCGTACCGTGCGCAACCTGGCACGCAACCCGAACCTGGGTGGCGAAGCCCTGGTGATCAGCCTGGGCTGCGAGAAATTGCAGGCAGGGCAGGTGATGCACGAGAACGACCGTTCGGTGGACTTGAGCGATGAGTGGCTGTATCGCTTGCAGGATTCCAGCCACGGTTTTACCGAAATGATCGAACAGATCATGGCGCTGGCCGAGGTTCGCCTGAAGAAGCTCGATCAACGTCGCCGGGAAACCGTGCCGGCGTCCGAGCTGATCCTGGGCATGCAATGCGGTGGCAGCGATGCGTTTTCCGGCATCACCGCCAACCCGGCGCTGGGTTACGCCTCTGACTTGCTGCTGCGCGCCGGTGCGACGGTGATGTTTTCCGAAGTCACCGAAGTGCGCGATGCCATCTACCTGCTGACGTCCCGAGCCGAAACCGAGGAAGTCGCCCAGGAACTGGTGCGCGAAATGGACTGGTACGACCGTTACCTGGCCAAGGGTGAAGCGGACCGCAGCGCCAACACCACGCCGGGCAACAAGAAAGGCGGGTTGTCGAACATCGTCGAGAAGTCCCTGGGCTCCATCGTCAAGTCCGGCAGCAGCGCGATCAACGGCGTGCTTGGCCCTGGTGAACGCTTCAAGAGCAAAGGCCTGATCTTTTGCGCGACCCCGGCCAGCGATTTTGTCTGCGGGACTTTGCAGTTGGCGGCGGGGATGAATCTGCACGTGTTCACCACCGGTCGTGGTACACCGTACGGCCTGGCGATGGCGCCCGTGGTGAAGGTTTCGACCCGAACCGAACTGGCTCAGCGCTGGCCGGACCTGATCGACATCGATGCCGGGCGGATTGCCACCGGTCGTGCTTCCATCGAAGACCTCGGCTGGGAGTTGTTCCATTACTACCTGGACGTGGCCAGCGGCAAGAAGCAGACATGGTCGGAGCAGCACAAGCTGCATAACGACATTACGCTGTTCAATCCGGCGCCGATTACCTGAGACCGCGTTATCGTTCATCGCGGGCAAGTCGGATCGCTGCACCGCCGCTCCTACAGGTTTTGTGATTGCTGCAAATCTCTGTGGGAGCGGCGGTGCGGCGATCCGACTTGCTCGCGAAGACTTTCTCCCAGACGCCGGTGTCATTAGTGGCTTATCATTAGCCCCCTAACGACACCCACCTCACAGGTCCTCCCCGGCATGCTGGCAATTTTCCTCGAAACCCTGAACATCACCGCTCCGGTGTTTGCCATGCTGTTTCTGGGAGTACTGCTCAAGCGCGTCAACTGGATCAATGACAACTTCATTCACACCGCGTCGGCGCTGGTGTTCAACGTCACCATGCCGGCGTTGCTGTTCCTGGGGATCCTGCATGCCGACCTGCACGCCGCGTTGCAACCGGCGCTGCTGATCTATTTCGCCATTGCCACGCTGGTGAGCTTCGCGGTCGCTTGGGGCTGGGCGATTTTCAAGTGCCCGAAGGAGGATCGCGGGATCTACACCCAGGGCGCCTTTCGCGGCAACAACGGGGTGATCGGGCTTGCACTGGCGGCAAGCATGTACGGCGACTACGGGATTTCCCTGGGGGCAATCCTCGCGGCGCTGGTGATCCTGTTCTACAACACCCTGTCGACCATCGTGCTGGCGGTCTACAGCCCGGTGATCAAGTCCGATCCGTGGAGCATCTGCAAAAGCGTGATGAACAATCCGCTGATCATCAGCGTGATTGCCGCCGCGCCGTTCGCCTACTTCAAGATCCCCCTGCCGGGCTGGTTGGAGACCTCGGGCCAGTACCTGGCGCAAACCACCTTACCCCTGGCGCTGATCTGCATCGGTGGCACGTTGTCACTGGCGGCGATGCGCAAGAGTGGTTCGTTGGCGTTGAGTTCGAGTCTGGTGAAAATGGTCGGCCTGCCGGTGCTGGCGACGCTGGGCGCGTGGCTCTGGGGCTTTCGCGGGGCCGAGCTGGGGATTCTGTTCCTGTACTTCGGCAGCCCGACGGCGGCGGCCAGTTTTGTCATGGCCCGCCAGGCCAATGGCAACCATGAACTGGCGGCGGCGATCATTGTGATCACCACCCTGATGGCGGCGGTGACCACCAATATCGGGATCTTTCTGTTGCAGTGGGGTGGGTGGATCTAGGTCCGGCATTTTCGGCGTTCTTTAGGGCCCCATCGCGAGCAAGCTCGCTCCTACAGAGGATTTATGAACAACATGACCCCCCTGTAGGAGCGGGCTTGCCCGCGAAGGGGCCAGACCTGTCACTCAGGCTTCTGATAACTGTCGATCACTTCCTGCGCCGCCCGAAACGCGTCGATCGCCGCCGGCACACCCGCATACACCGCACAATGCAGCAGCGCCTCGCGAATCTCTTCCACGGTGCAACCGTTGTTCAGCGCACCGCGCACGTGGCCTTTCAGTTCCTGCGGGCACTTCAGCGCGGTCAGTGCCGCAAGGGTGATCAGGCTGCGGGTTTTCAGCGGCAGACCTTCGCGGTTCCATACGCTGCCCCAGGCATGCTCGTTGACGAAATCCTGCAGCGGCTGGGTGAACTCGGTGGCATTGCCCAGGGCGCGGTCGACGAACGCATCGCCCATCACCTGTCGGCGCACTTCAACACCGGGCTTTTTGTGATCGGTCATGGCAACTCCTTTTTGTGATGTTGGCGGCGCCAGGCGCGCAGCGACGTGAACAGTAGAAACGCCACCAGTGCTGGCAAAACGAAAAACAGCATCAGGCGCTCAAGCTTGCCGGCCAGCGGCATACCGGTGGTGAACGACACCACGTGCAGGCCATAAACCAGGTACAAACCCAGAAACACCAGGCCTTCGGCGCGGGTCACCCGATAACCGGAATAGAACACCGGCAGGCATAGTGCCGCGACGCCAAGCATCACCGGCAAGTCGAAATCCAGCGCGTTGGGTGACACTGACAGCGGCGTGGGTGCAATCAGCGCCGTCACACCCAGCACGCCCAGCAGGTTGAACAGGTTGCTGCCGATCACGTTACCCACGGCAATGTCGCGCTGTCCGCGCAGGGCGGCAATCAAGGAGGTTGCCAGTTCAGGCAGGGAGGTGCTCACCGCGACAACGGTGAGACCGATGATTCGCTCCGACAGCCCGAGGTCGGTGGCCACCGATACGGCGGCTCCCAGTAGCAGATGGCCGGCATACACCAGCAGGGCGAGGCCGCCGACGATCATCAGCAGGCTACTCAGCCAGGAGGCCTCGGGGCCTTCATGTGGCGTCGATTGCGGGCGTGCCGAATGCTGCGACTGGCGCAGCAGCAAGCCCAGATACAATGCCAGCGCCGTCAGCAGGAAGACGCCATCGGTGCGCGTCAGTTCTTCGTTCCACGCCAACAGGAACACCAGCAGGCTGGCGCCAATCATCAACGGAATGTCCAGGCGCACCAGTTGGCGGGACACCCGCAGCGGGATGATCAGCGCCGATAACCCGAGGGTGACGAGGATGTTGAAGATGCTGCTACCGATCACGCTGCTGACCGCGATGTCGACGTTCTGCGCCAGGGTGGCTTGCAGGCTGACCGCCATTTGCGGGGCACTGCTGCCGAGGGCGACGATGGTCAGGCCGATGATCAATGGCCGTACATGCAGGCGGGCGGCGACGCGGACGGCGGCGCGCACCATCAGCTCTGCGCCGATGATCAGCAGCACCAGGCCGCTGAGCAGTTCCAGCACGCTGAGCAGGGGAAGGTCGGCAAGTCCGAAAATGGTCGCGGCTCCCTGGGTCAGTCGAGGGCTTGCACACGAACCCGCGCGGTGCCGCTACGGATCATGCCCAGTTGCTCGGCGGCTTCGTGAGACAAGTCGATCAGGCGTCCACGGGTATGTGGCCCGCGATCATTGATGCGTACGACGCAGGATCTGTCGTTTGAAAGGTTGGTGACCTTCACCCGGGTGCCGAATGGCAACTGGCGATGGGCGGCGGTCAGGGAATTCTTGTCGAAGCGCTCACCACTGGCGGTGCGCTTGCCCTGGTGTTTGGCACCGTAATAGGAGGCGACGCCCGTCTGGTCGTAGCCGTGCGGGTCGACGGTGTCGGTGCTGGCGCAACCGGCCAGGAGCGAGAGCAGGGCGCAGGTGCCGAGGAGACGCTTCATAAACGGTTTCCCAGTTGTAAATGTGGGAGCGGCGCACCGCCGCTCCCACAGGGATTTGAGCCAGGCTTGGGTACTGGCTCCATTCTCATCAGCCCTCGAGCTTGCTTTTCAGCAGTTCGTTGACCTGTTGCGGGTTGGCCTTGCCTTTGGAGGCTTTCATGGCCTGGCCGACGAAGAAGCCGAACATTTTGCCGCGTTTGGCTTCATCTGCCGCACGGTATTGCTCGACCTGTTCTGCATTGGCCGCCAGCATTTCGTCCAGCACCGCCGAGATAGCGCCGCTGTCGGTCACCTGCTTGAGACCGCGCTTGTCGATGATTTCGTCCGCGCTGCCTTCACCGGCGGCCATCGCCTCGAACACCACTTTGGCGATCTTGCCGGAAATGGTGTTGTCCTTGATGCGCAGCAGCATGCCGCCCAAATGCTCGGCCGACACCGGCGACTCGTCGATGTCCACGCCTTGCTTGTTCAACAGGCTGCCCAGCTCGACCATGACCCAGTTGGCCGCCAGCTTGGCGTCGCCGCCGATGCTCGCGACTTTCTCGAAGTAATCGGCTTGCTCGCGGCTGGTCGCCAACACGCTCGCGTCGTAGACCGAGAGGCCGAATTGCTCCTGGAAACGCTCGCGTTTCTGTGGCGGCAATTCCGGCAGGGTGGCGCGTACGTCATTGAGGAACGAGTCCTCGATAACCACCGGCAGCAGGTCCGGATCCGGGAAGTAACGGTAGTCGTTGGCTTCCTCCTTGCTACGCATCGGACGGGTTTCGTCCTTGTTCGGGTCGTACAGGCGGGTCTGCTGGATGACCTTGCCACCGTCCTCGATCAGCTCGATCTGGCGCTGGATTTCGCTGTTGATCGCCTTCTCGATGAAGCGGAACGAGTTGACGTTCTTGATCTCGCAGCGGGTGCCAAACTCGACCTGGCCTTTTGGACGGATCGACACGTTGCAGTCGCAACGCAGCGAACCTTCGGCCATGTTGCCGTCGCAGATGCCCAGGTAACGTACCAGCGCGTGGATCGCTTTGACGTAAGCCACGGCCTCCTTGGCGCTGCGCATGTCCGGCTCGGAAACGATTTCCAGCAGCGGCGTGCCAGCACGGTTCAGGTCGATGCCACTGGCACCGTTGAACTCTTCGTGCAGGCTCTTGCCGGCGTCTTCTTCCAGGTGCGCACGAGTGATGCCGACGCGCTTGACCGTGCCGTCTTCCAAGGCGATGTCCAGGTGGCCCTTGCCGACGATCGGCAATTCCATCTGGCTGATCTGATAGCCCTTGGGCAGGTCGGGGTAGAAATAGTTTTTACGGGCGAACACGTTGTGCTGTCCGATCTCGGCATCGATGGCCAGGCCGAACATCACCGCCATGCGCACCGCTTCCTGGTTCAGCACCGGCAGGACGCCAGGCATACCGAGGTCAACCAGGCTGGCCTGGGTGTTCGGTTCGGAACCGAAGGTGGTGGAACTACCGGAAAAGATTTTCGACCGGGTGGTGAGCTGAGTATGAATCTCCAGCCCGATCACGACTTCCCATTGCATGTGTGTCTCCTCAGAAGCCGGTTGGGGTGCGGGTGTGCCAATCAGTGTTGAGTTGGTACTGATGGGCAACATTGAGCAAGCGGCCTTCCTGGAAATACGGGGCGAGCAGTTGCACGCCAACCGGCAGACCGTCGACAAAACCGGCCGGCATTGACAGGCCTGGCAGGCCCGCGAGGTTCGCGGTGATGGTGTAGACGTCTTCCAGGTACGCAGCGACCGGGTCGCTGTTCTTGGCGCCCAGCTTCCAGGCCGGGTTCGGCGTGGTTGGGCCGAGAATGATGTCGACCTCGTTGAAGGCGGCCATGAAGTCGTTCTTGATCAGGCGACGGATTTTTTGCGCCTTCAGGTAGTAAGCGTCGTAGTAACCGGCCGACAGCGCGTAGGCGCCGACCATGATCCGGCGCTGCACTTCCGGGCCGAAACCTTCGCCACGGGAGCGCTTGTACAGGTCGATCAGGTTTTTCGGGGCTTCGCAGCGGTAGCCGAAACGCACGCCGTCGAAACGCGACAGATTGGAAGAGGCCTCCGCCGGGGCAATCACGTAGTACGCCGGAATGGCGTGCTGCATGTTCGGCAGGCTGATTTCCTTGACCACGGCACCGAGCTTTTGCAGCTCCTTGACGCTGTTGTGGATCAGCTCGGCGATGCGCGGGTCGAGACCGGCGCTGAAGTATTCCTTCGGCACGCCAATGCGCAGGCCTTGCAGCGAGCCGTTGAGGCTGGCGCTGTAGTCGGGCACCGGTTCGTCGATGCTGGTGGAGTCGTTAGGGTCGAAGCCGGCCATGCCTTGCAGCAGGATCGCGCAGTCTTCGGCGGTGCGCGCCAACGGGCCGCCCTGATCGAGGCTGGAGGCGTAGGCGATCATGCCCCAGCGTGAAACGCGACCGTAGGTCGGTTTCAGGCCAGTGAGGTTGGTCAGCGCCGCGGGTTGGCGGATCGAACCGCCGGTGTCGGTGCCTGTGGCCGCCGGCAGCAGGCGCGCTGCCACTGCCGCCGCCGAACCGCCCGACGAACCACCCGGAACGTGTTCCAGGTTCCACGGGTTTTTCACTGCACCGTAGTAGCTGGACTCGTTGGCCGAACCCATGGCGAATTCGTCCATGTTGGTCTTGCCCAGGGTCACGGCGCCGGCGGCGGCCAGTTTGGCAACCACGGTCGCGTCGTACGGGGCCTTGAAGTTGTCGAGCATCTTCGAGCCGCAGCTGGTGCGAATGCCCTGGGTGCAGAACAGGTCTTTGTGGGCGATCGGCGCACCGAGCAGGGCACCGCTCTCACCATTGGCCCGACGTGCGTCAGCGGCTTTGGCCTGCTGAAGCGCCAGCTCTTCGGTGAGGCTGATGAAACTGTTGAGTTGAGGGTCGAGCTGGGTAATGCGCGCCAGCAGGGACTTGGTCAGCTCTTCGGAAGAAAACTTTTTATCGGCGAGTCCGCGGGCGATCTCGGCCAGGGTCAATTGATGCATTGCAGGCTCTTTCCCTTTAGTCGATGACTTTCGGAACCAGGTACAGGCCGTTTTCGACCGCTGGTGCGATGGATTGGTACGCCTCGCGATGATTGGACTCGGTCACGATGTCGGCACGCAGGCGCTGGCTGGCTTCCAATGGATGGGCCAGCGGCTCGATATCGTCGGTATTGACCGCCTGCATTTCGTCGACCAGACCCAGAATACTGTTCAGGGCCGAAGTAATATGTGGAAGATCGTCTTCATTCAGGCCAAGACAGGCCAAATGAGCGATTTTTTCCACGTCGGAGCGTTCAAGCGCCATGGGATTCTCCAGTGGAAAACAGGACGGACGGTGTCCGTGTGTTAGTGTTGTCGGAACACTACCGCACTTCTACGGTCAATAAGGCCGCGATTGTGGGGCTTGGTGCACAGAAAAGCGGCCAATTTAACATATTGGCGCCTTGCCCAAAATCCCTGTCGTTGTTAGAGTTTGCCGCACTTTTTTTACCCACGCGTTGCCTAGGGTCCCTTTCCCATGTTCAAGAAACTGCGTGGCATGTTTTCCAGCGATCTTTCCATTGACCTGGGCACTGCCAACACCCTTATTTACGTGCGCGAGCGCGGTATCGTCCTGAATGAGCCATCGGTTGTGGCTATTCGGACACACGGTAACCAGAAAAGTGTCGTCGCTGTCGGCACCGAGGCCAAGCGCATGCTCGGTCGTACGCCGGGCAATATCGCGGCCATTCGTCCGATGAAGGATGGCGTGATCGCCGACTTCAGCGTCTGCGAAAAGATGCTGCAATATTTCATCAACAAGGTTCACGAGAACAGTTTCCTGCAGCCAAGCCCTCGCGTGCTGATCTGCGTTCCGTGCAAATCCACCCAGGTTGAGCGCCGTGCCATCCGTGAGTCGGCCCTCGGTGCCGGTGCACGTGAAGTGTTCCTGATCGAAGAGCCAATGGCGGCTGCGATCGGTGCCGGCCTGCCGGTTGAGGAAGCACGCGGTTCGATGGTCGTCGATATCGGTGGTGGTACCACCGAGATCGCGCTGATCTCCCTGAACGGTGTGGTTTACGCCGAATCCGTACGGGTAGGTGGCGACCGCTTCGACGAAGCGATCATCACCTACGTGCGTCGCAACTATGGCAGCCTGATCGGTGAGTCCACCGCCGAACGCATCAAGCAGGAAATCGGTACGGCCTACCCAGGCGGCGAAACGCGTGAAGTCGACGTTCGTGGCCGTAACCTGGCTGAAGGCGTTCCGCGCGCGTTCACCCTGAACTCCAATGAAGTGCTGGAAGCTCTGCAAGAGTCCCTGGCCACCATCGTTCAGGCCGTGAAGAGCGCCCTGGAGCAATCGCCTCCGGAGCTGGCTTCCGACATCGCCGAGCGTGGCCTGGTGCTGACTGGCGGTGGCGCCCTGTTGCGTGACCTCGACAAGTTGCTGGCCCAGGAAACCGGTCTGCCGGTCATCGTTGCCGAAGACCCGCTGACCTGCGTGGCTCGCGGCGGTGGTCGTGCACTGGAAATGATGGACAAACACACCATGGACCTGCTGTCGAGCGAGTGATTTCGCTTGATGCATCCTTGCTGTAGCGCCCGCAGGCGGCACTTTGCAGTGCCGCCTGTTGGCGTTTATCTTCTGTCAGTCTTATCCCGGCCGGTCTTGGCGTATGAATAAACGGAATATTTGCCTGGGAGGAGCGGCTTATTAAACCGCTTTTCACCAAAGGGCCTTCACTAGGCGTGCGCTTGTTGGTGCTGGCCGTGCTATCGGTCGCGCTGATGGTGGTCGATGCCCGCTTCGCGCTGCTCAAGCCCGTCCGTAGCCAGATGTCGTTGGTGCTGATGCAGTCCTACTGGATCACCGACCTGCCGCAGCGGCTGTGGCAAGGTGTGGCCAGCCAGTTTGGCAGCCGTACCGAACTCGTCGCCGAAAACGAAAAACTCAAGACTGAAAACCTGCTGTTGCAGGGCCGCATGCAAAAGCTTGCCGCCCTCACCGAGCAGAACGTGCGTCTGCGCGAGTTGCTCAATTCTTCCGCGCTGGTCAACGAGAAGGTCGAAGTGGCCGAGTTGATCGGTATGGACCCCAACCCCTTCACCCATCGCATCATCATCAACAAAGGTGAGCGCGATGGCGTGGTGCTCGGTCAGCCGGTACTCGATGCCCGTGGCCTGATGGGCCAGGTAGTCGAGTTGATGCCGTACACATCCCGCGTATTACTGCTGACCGACACCACCCACAGCATACCGGTACAGGTGAACCGTAACGGCCTGCGGGCGATCGCCAGCGGCACCGGCAACCCGGAGCGCCTTGAACTGCGTCACGTGGCCGACACCGCCGACATCAAGGAAGGCGACCTGCTGGTCAGCTCTGGTCTTGGCCAGCGTTTCCCGGCGGGTTATCCCGTTGCAACGGTCAAGGAAGTGATCCACGACTCCGGTCAGCCGTTTGCCATTGTCCGCGCCGTACCGACGGCCGCCCTGAACCGCAGCCGCTACCTGCTGCTGGTGTTCAGCGATAACCGCACCGCCGAAGAGCGTGCCAATGACGCCGCTCAGGCCCAGGAACACCTTGACGCACTGGGCGGTGGGCCGATCATTCCGCCTGCCGTGGCGAAGCCTGTCGGCGTGATTGCCCCGGCAGCGACGACGCCAGCTGCAACCCCTGCGCCTGCTCCGGCCGCGCCGGCGACTGCGACTCCGGCCAAGCCTGCTGCCACACATCCCGCCGCCAAGCCGCCGGCTGCGGCGAAACCTGCCGCCAAACCGCCTGTCTCCGCGCCAGCCGCTACAGGGGGGAGAGAATAATGCCCGGTGCTACCGCCTCCCGAAACGGCTGGATGGTCTGGCTGACATTCGCCATCGGCCTGTTGCTCAGTGTTTCGCCTTTGCCACAGTTCATGGAAATCCTGCGCCCGTTGTGGCTCGCGTTGCTCCTGGCATTCTGGGCGCTGGCGATGCCGCAGAAAGTCGGCATGGTTACCGCGTTTTGCCTGGGCCTGGCTGAAGACGTGCTCTACGGCACGTTGCTGGGTCAGAACGCACTCATCCTGACACTCATCACGTTCCTGGTGCTCTCGTTGCAACAACGGCTGCGGATGTTCCCGATGTGGCAGCAGAGCCTGGTGATCCTGGTGATCTTCGGCCTGGCGCAGCTGGTGCAGCTATGGCTGAGCGCCCTGACCGGCAATCGTCAGCCCACGTTGGCGCTGGTCTTGCCAGCCCTGGTCAGTGCCTTGCTCTGGCCGTGGATCAGCTTCGGTTTGCGCGGGTTGCGTCGACGCTACAAAATCAACTGATTCGGTCAGGCATTAGCCCGCACCTCGACAGGGAGATGTCTGGATGAAAGCGCTTTACCTTGCCTCAGGTTCGCCACGTCGGCGCGAGCTGCTTACGCAGATCGGCGTGCCGTTCACCGCCATCAGCGCGGACATTGATGAAACCCCCTTGAATCACGAATCGCCGTCGGCCTATGTCGAGCGCCTTGCGCGCGGCAAGGCCGAAGCGGGCCGCCGTTTTGTGGTGTCCGACGCCCCGTTTTGCGTGCTCGGTGCCGATACCGCTGTGGTGCTGAACGGGAAAATTCTCGGTAAACCGGTGGACGAAGCCGATGCGTGCGCCATGCTTATGATGTTGGCCGGTCAAGAACATGAAGTATTGACCGCCATTGCGGTGCTGGACGGCGAACGTAGTGCGTCGCGGGTGGTGCGCAGTCTGGTGCGTTTTCGCCCCATCGACCGTGCTGAAGCGGCGGCCTATTGGGCCAGCGGCGAACCCCGGGACAAGGCGGGAGGCTATGGTATTCAAGGACTGGGCGCGGTGTTTGTCGCAGGGCTCGATGGCAGCTATTCGGCGGTCGTCGGACTGCCACTGTGTGAAACCGCACAGTTGCTGGGCCGTTTCGACATACCCTGTTGGCAAACCCTTGGCGCGCCCTGAGCGTCGTAATGACAAGATGCGACCATAATCGTGAACATGCCTGGACGAGACCCTGCCATGAGTGAAGAGATCCTGATCAACATCACGCCGATGGAATCGCGCGTGGCGGTGGTTGAAAACGGTGTTCTGCAAGAGGTCCATGTCGAGCGCACGCAAAAGCGCGGCATCGTCGGCAATATCTACAAAGGCAAGGTCGTGCGCGTATTACCGGGCATGCAAGCGGCCTTCGTCGATATCGGCCTGGACCGTGCGGCGTTCATTCACGCGTCAGAGATTTCCTTGCGTGAGGGGCCTGCGGTCGAAAGCATCAGCGCGCTGGTGCATGAAGGCCAGAGCCTGGTGGTGCAAGTGACCAAGGACCCTATCGGCTCCAAGGGCGCACGCCTGACCACCCAGTTGTCGATCCCTTCGCGGTACCTGGTGTACATGCCGCGCACTGCACATGTCGGCATTTCCCTGAAGATCGAAGACGAAGCCGAGCGCGAGCGTCTCAAGCAGGTGGTTTCAGATTGCGTGGCCAGGGAAGGGATCACGGAAACCGGTGGGTTCATCCTGCGCACCGCCGCCGAAGGGGCGGGCGCCGATGAAATCCTTATGGACATCCGCTACCTGCGCAGGCTCTGGGACCAGATCAGCGATCAGATCAAGACCATCAGCGCGCCGAGCGTGATCTACGAAGACCTTGGCCTGGCGTTGCGCACACTCCGCGATCTGGTCAGCCCCAAGATCGAAAAAATCCGGATTGACTCCCGGGAAACCTTCCAGAAAACCACACAATTTGTCGGCGAGCTCATGCCGGAAATTGCTGATCGCCTGGAGCATTACCCGGGCGAGCGACCCATTTTCGACTTGTACGGCGTCGAAGATGAAATCCAGAAAGCCCTGGAGCGCAAGGTTCCGCTGAAGTCCGGCGGCTACCTGGTGGTGGACCCGGCGGAAGCCATGACCACCATCGACGTCAACACCGGGGCGTTCGTGGGTCATCGCAACCTTGAAGAAACCATTTTCAAGACCAACCTCGAAGCCGCGACCGCCATCGCGCGTCAACTGCGCCTGCGCAACCTGGGCGGGATCATCATCATCGACTTCATCGACATGGAAGACGAAGAACACCAGCGCCAGGTCCTGCGCACACTCGAGAAGCAACTGGAGCGCGATCACGCCAAGACCAACATCATCGGCATCACCGAACTCGGCCTGGTGCAGATGACGCGCAAGCGCACCCGTGAAAGCCTGGAGCAAGTCCTTTGCGAGCCGTGCAACAGCTGCCAGGGGCGCGGCAAGCTGAAAACCCCGGAAACTGTTTGCTACGAAATCTTCCGCGAAATCCTGCGCGAAGCTCGCGCTTATCAGGCGGAGGGCTATCGTGTATTGGCGAACCAGAAAGTCGTTGACCGCCTGCTCGATGAAGAATCGGGCAACGTCGCCGAGCTGGAAGGTTTTATCGGGCGCACCATCCGATTTCAGGTAGAAACCATGTATTCCCAGGAACAATACGACGTGGTGCTGCTCTGAATCCCTGTGTTTCATCCTCACTAGTACGGCTGGCCTCAGCTTGTCGCAGTTTTCTTGCCATGGGAGCCAACTGACATGGACCGTCTGACACGCCTCATGGCCGTGCTGACCCGCTGGGGACTGGGCCTGTGCGCGTTGGTTTTGGTGTTGATGGCGCTGTATGTCAGCCTGGGGCGTGAACTGACGCCGCTGGTAGCCGAATACCAGGCCGAAGTCGAAGCCAAGGGCAGCGCAGCCCTGGGTATGCCACTGAACATCGGATCGCTGGAAGGCAGTTGGGCGGGTTTCGCGCCGATTCTGTTCGCCCGCGACGTCATGGTCGGTGAGGGCGCCAACGCCTTGCACCTGGATCAGGTGCGCGTGGTGCCGGATATCTGGGCCAGCCTGCTGGCGCGTGAAGTGCGCATCGCCCACCTCGAGCTCAACGGCCTGAAAATCAACCTCAAGGAAGGCGAAGACGGTCATTGGGCGCTGGAAGGTTTGCCGGTGCAGGGGGACCAGCCACTGGACCCCGAGCAGTTGCTCAATCGTATGCAAATCGTGCAGCAGTTGTCGGTGCTCGACAGCCAGGTGACTTTGCAGCCGCTGGACCAGCCGCCGCTGACCTTTACCTACGTGGGGCTGAACCTGAAAACCGGTGCGTACCGCCAGCGCCTCGATGCGCGGCTGAACCTGCCTGATGGCCAGCCGGTAGCGATGAGCCTGCGCACCCGTATCCGCGCCAGCCAGTGGCAGGATGGCGAAGTGGACGCTTATTTGAGCCTGCCGCAAAGCGATTGGTCGAAATGGCTGCCCAAACGCGCGACCCGGCAATGGGATTTTTCCCGGATCAAGGCCGGCGGGGAACTCTGGTTCAACTGGAACAAGGGTGCTTTGCAAAGTGGTGCGGTGCGCTTGAATGCGCCGTTGCTCAAGGGTGCCTACGCCGACCGTAAGCCTGTCCAGATCAACAATCTGGCGCTCAACGGTTACTTCCAGAGCAGCTCCGAAGGCTTGCTGATGACCGTGGATTCCCTGGCCATGAACGTTGGCGAAACCCGCTGGGAATCGCGCCTGCAATTGCGCCAGAGTGTGGCGACCGACAAGGCCGAAGAACTTTGGCATCTGCAAGCCGACCGCCTCGACCTGACCCCGCTGACACCCTTGCTCAATGCCCTGGCGCCCCTCCCCCAGGGCGTTGCCACGGCGGTTGAGCGGCTCAAGGTGACCGGTGGGCTGCGCAACGTGCTGCTCGATTTCCGCCCCAATGCCACCGACGACACCAAGGTCAGCTTTGCCGCCAACCTCGACCAGGTCGGTTTTGACGCCTACCACGGCGCGCCGGCAGCGCGAAACGTCAGCGGCAGTATCAGCGGCGATCTGGGTCACGGCGAACTGCGCATGGACAGCAAGGATTTTGTCCTGCATCTGGACCCGATCTTCGCCAAGCCATGGCAATACATCCAGGCCAATGCGCGGCTGACCTGGAAGCTCGACAAGGAAGGCTTCACCCTGATTGCGCCCTATCTGAAGGTGCTGGGCGAGGAGGGCAAGATCGCCGGTGACTTCCTGATCCGCCTGCATTTCGACCACACTCAGGAAGACTACATGGACCTGCGGGTCGGCCTGGTGGAAGGGGATGGCAAATACACCGCCAAATACCTGCCGCAGGTGCTCAGCCCGGAACTGGATGAATGGTTGCGAACGGCGATCCTGAAGGGCGCCGTGGATCAGGGGTTTTTCCAGTATCAGGGCTCGCTCAACCATGGCGCTGCCGACGCAGATCGCAGCATCAGCCTGTTCTTCAAGGTGCATGATGCCGAACTGGCCTTCCAGCCCGGTTGGCCACATGTCAGCAAGGTCAGTGGCGATGTGTTCATCGAAGACAGTGGCGTGCGAATTCTGGCGAGCAAAGGCCAATTGCTCGACACCCAGGTCAGCGACATCTACGTCAATATCCCCCATGCACCCGCCGGACAAAGTGTTCACCTGTTGCTCGACGGCGGGTTCGAGGGTGGCCTGGGCGATGGCCTGAAAATCCTCCAGGAGGCACCGATAGGCACGGCGGACACCTTTGCCGGCTGGCAAGGTGAAGGGGACCTCTCCGGGAAGTTGAAGCTGGACATCCCGCTGGCCAAGGGTGAGGAGCCCAAGATCCTGGTCGACTTCAAGACTGCCAAGGCGCGTTTGAAACTCGCCGAGCCAGCCCTTGAACTGACACAGCTCAAGGGCGATTTCCGCTTCGACAGTGCCAAGGGGCTGAGCGGACAAAACATCAGCGCCCGCGCTTTTGATCGACCGGTTACGGCGCAGATTTTCGCGGACGGCAGCCCTGGCAAGATCAAGACGAGAGTGGCTGCCTCGGGGCAGGTGGAGGTCAAGAAGCTCACCGACTGGCTGAGCGTGACCCAACCGTTGCCGGTGTCCGGGTTGATTCCCTACCAACTGCAATTGAACCTGGGCGGCGATGACAGTCAGTTGATGGTCAATTCCAGTCTCAAGGGCGTGGCCGTCGATTTGCCGGCGCCGTTCGGCATGACTGCGGATGTCGGGCGCGACACGATGTTCCGCATGACCCTGCAAGGGCAGGAGCGTCGGTACTGGGCCCGGTACGGCGAGTTGGCGAGTTTCACCTATGCGGCGCAGCCCGCCAGCTTCGCCGACGGTCGTGGCGAGTTGTTCCTTGGCAATGGCGAGGCGGTCCTGCCCGGTGCCAAGGGCCTGCGGGTCCGTGGTTCGTTGTCCGAGCTGGACCTCGGCCCCTGGAAAGACCTGGTGGACAAGTACGCCGGGCAGGATCCAGGCAGCAGCGCCAAGCAGTTGCTCAGTAGCGTTGACGTCAAAGTCGGTAAGCTCAGCGGTTTAGGCACCACGCTGGATCAGGCGTCGGTGCAATTGAATCGCAAGCCGGCCGCCTGGGCCTTGCAACTCGACAGCCAGCAGGTGAAGGGCAGCGTCGGTATCCCCGATGCGAAAGCCGCGCCGATAGCGGTGAACCTGCAATCGGTGCGTTTGCCGGCGCCGGATCCGACGGTCCAGGCCGATGAAAACGCCCCGGACCCGCTGGCCAACGTCGATCCGACGAAGATTCCCGCTCTGGATATCACCATCAATCAGTTGTTTCTGGGACCTGACCTGGTGGGTGGCTGGTCACTGAAAGTGCGCCCGACCGGCAAGGGCATCAACCTCAATACCATGGATATGGGGCTCAAGGGCATTCTGTTGCAGGGAGACGGTGGGTGGGAAGGCGCGCCCGGCGCATCAGCCAGTTGGTTCAAGGGGCGCGCCAGCGGCAAGAACCTGGCCGATGTACTCAAGGGCTGGGGGTTTGCGCCGAGCGTCACCAGTGAGGATTTCCACATGGACATCGACGGGCGGTGGCCCGGTTCACCGGCGTGGCTCGCCACCAAGCGGTTCTCGGGCACTCTCGACGCGTCGCTCAATAAAGGTCAGTTCGTCGAAGTCGAGGGCAGTGCCCAGGCATTGCGGGTGTTTGGCCTGCTCAACTTCAATTCCATCGGACGCCGCTTGCGCCTGGACTTTTCCGACCTGTTCGGCAAAGGGTTGAGCTACGATCGGGTCAAGGGGCTCTTGACGGCTACGAACGGCGTCTATGTGACCAGCAAGCCGATCGTGATGACAGGCCCATCGAGTAACGTAGAACTGGATGGCACGCTCAGTCTGGTGGACGAGAAGATCGACGCCAAGCTCCTGGTGACACTGCCGGTGACCAATAACTTGCCGATTGCTGCTCTGATCGTTGGCGCCCCGGCTGTCGGCGGCGCGTTGTTCCTCATCGACAAGCTGATCGGTGACCGCGTGGCGCGTTTCGCGAGTGTAAAATACACCGTCAAAGGGCCCTACAAAGAGCCGCAAATTACCTTCGACAAGCCGTTTTGAATCACGCCTGTCTGTAGGAGCGAGCTTGCTCGCGATGCAATCACAGGCACCGCTGGGAGTCAGACATCCCGCGTTATCGTTAACGACCATCGCGAGCATGCTCGCTCCTACAGGTAATCAGGAACCCGTCATGTCCCTAGCGGTGATTCAAATGGTCAGCCAGAGCGATGTGCTGGCCAACCTGGTACAGGCCCGTCGCCTGCTCGAGCGGGCCGCTGCCCAGGGCGCGAAGCTGGCCGTGCTGCCGGAAAACTTCGCTGCCATGGGGCGTCGTGATATTGCCGAAATCGGCCGGGCCGAAGCGCTGGGTGAAGGTCCTATCCTGCCCTGGTTGAAACAGACCGCCCGCGACCTCAAGTTATGGATAGTGGCTGGCACATTGCCGTTGCCGCCGGCGGATCAACCGACGGCCAAAGTGCACGCCTGCTCGTTGCTGGTCGACGATCAGGGCGAAATCGTGGCCCGCTACGACAAGCTGCACCTGTTCGATGTGGATGTGGCGGATAATCGTGGGCGTTATCGTGAATCCGATGACTATGCTTTTGGAAGTGGTGTCGTGGTGGCGGATACGCCCGTCGGCCGGTTGGGCCTGACAGTGTGTTACGACCTGCGCTTCCCCGAGCTGTACAGTGAATTGCGTGCCGCCGGTGCCGAGTTGATCACCGCCCCGTCGGCCTTTACCGCCGTCACGGGGGCGGCGCATTGGGAAGTACTGATTCGTGCCCGGGCCATCGAAACACAATGTTATGTGCTCGCGGCTGCCCAGGGGGGAACGCACCCCGGGCCGCGAGAAACCTGGGGGCATGCGGCGATTGTCGACCCATGGGGCCGGATACTGTCACAACAGGATCAAGGCGAAGCCGTGCTGCTGGCTGAACGCGATAGCAGCGAACAGGCGTCCATCAGGGCGCGGATGCCGGTGTCCAATCACCGGCGCTTTTTCTCGCAGGGCGCCCGGCGACCTGCCTCAGAACGATGAATTTAAGGCGTAAAGTATATGAGCGAGTTGTTGTCCTCAGTCAGTGAACACCTTCTGGCGCCCGGTGGCGTCACCCTCGAGAGCCTGCAAGGTGTGCTCGGCGACCTGGCCGGCCCGGGCATCGATGCTGCCGACCTGTATTTCCAGGGGCAAATTTCCGAGTCGTGGGCGCTGGAAGACGGGATCGTCAAGGAAGGCAGCTTCAACCTTGATCAAGGCGTGGGCGTGCGCGCGCAATCGGGTGAAAAAACCGGTTTCGCCTACAGCAACGCCATCACCCTGGAAGCGTTGGGCGCGGCGTCCCGCGCCGCCCGTTCCATCTCCCGCGCCGGTCAGAACGGCACGGTGCAGGCATTCACTGCGCAGGATGTCGCGCAGTTATACGCGCCGGACAATCCTCTGGAAGTGCTGAGCCGTGCCGAAAAAGTCGAGTTGCTCAAGCGCATCGACGTTGCGACCCGCGCCCTCGACCCCCGTATCCAGCAAGTGACCGTGAGCATGGCCGGGGTCTGGGAGCGCATCCTGGTAGCCGCCACCGACGGCAGCCTGGCAGCGGATGTGCGTCCGCTGGTGCGTTTCAATGTCAGCGTGATCGTTGAGCAGAACGGTCGTCGCGAGCGCGGTGGGCATGGTGGCGGCGGTCGTACCGACTACCGTTATTTCCTCGCCGAAGACCGCGCCATGGGGTATGCCCGTGAAGCGTTGCGTCAGGCATTGGTCAATCTGGAGGCCATTCCAGCGCCGGCCGGTACATTGCCGGTGGTGCTGGGTTCGGGGTGGTCCGGCGTGCTGCTGCACGAGGCGGTGGGCCATGGCCTGGAAGGCGATTTCAACCGCAAGGGCAGCTCTGCCTACAGCGGTCGCATGGGTGAAATGGTTGCGTCGAAACTCTGCACCATCGTCGATGACGGCACGCTGGCCGGTCGTCGCGGGTCGCTGAGCGTCGATGACGAAGGCACACCCACCGAGTGCACCACGCTGATCGAAAACGGCGTGCTCAAGGGTTACATGCAGGACAAGCTCAACGCTCGCCTGATGGGCGTGGCGCGCACCGGCAACGGTCGTCGCGAGTCTTACGCACACCTGCCGATGCCGCGCATGACCAACACCTACATGCTGGCGGGCGAGAGCGATCCGGCGGAAATCATCGCCTCGGTGAAACGCGGTATCTACTGCGCCAACCTCGGCGGTGGCCAGGTCGATATCACCAGTGGCAAGTTCGTGTTCTCCACCAGCGAGGCCTACCTGATCGAGGACGGCAAGATTACTGCGCCGGTCAAGGGCGCGACCTTGATTGGCAACGGCCCGGAAGCGATGAGCAAGGTGTCGATGGTCGGCAACGACCTGTCGCTGGACAGCGGCGTGGGCACGTGCGGTAAGGATGGGCAGTCGGTGCCGGTGGGTGTCGGCCAGCCAACGTTGAAAATCGACGCGATCACCGTGGGTGGCACGGGCGCGTAGGACGTGGAGCTGCGGGTGAGTTGCCTGGACAACTCACCCGCTCGGACACTCAGCGCAGGCCGCGTAGGGTCTCGTCCAGCTCACGGATGTATTTGAAGATTTTACGGCTCGACGCAGGAGGCTTGTTTTGCGCCACCTCGTGCTGGGCCTGGCGGATCAGGGAACGTAGCTGCTGGCGATCGGCGTCCGGGTATTCGGAAACGAATTTTTCCAGTACGGCATCGTCACCGGCAATCAGGCGATCGCGCCAGCGTTCCAGGTTATGGAAACGTTCGTTGTATTGGCGAGTGGAGGCATCGAGTTGATCGAGCAGTACCAGAATCGCGTCAGTGTCCTGATCGCGCATCAGTTTGCCGATGAACTGCAGGTGCCGTTTACGCGCGATGTGCGCAACGTGCTTGGGCGCATCCGCCAGGGCCCGGCGCAAGGCGTCGGTCAGGGGCAGTTTTGCCAGCAAGTCAGGCTTGAGTGTTGTAAGGCGCTCGCCGAGGTCAACCAGAGCATGCAGCTCGCGTTTGACCTGGGATTTGCTTTTTTCTCCCGTATCGAGGGAGTCGTCGTAAGAATCAACCATGGTGGCCGTCCGCAAGAAAACGCCGCCATGATAACCAGTCGGGGGCCGCTTGTCCGGCCCGGTCGCTCGAAGGCCTACACCGACAGCAGAATTTGAGTGGAGAACAGCATGAGTGCAGTTGAAAGCGTCGGCCCCCAAGCATTGCCGGCACTGCAGGAGCAAGTCGAGCAGATCATCGCCGAAGCCAAGCGACAGGGCGCCAGTGCCTGTGAAGTGGCGGTGTCACTGGAGCAGGGCCTGTCGACTTCGGTACGCCAACGCGAAGTCGAAACGGTCGAGTTCAACCGCGACCAGGGTTTTGGCATCACGCTGTATGTGGGCCAGCGCAAAGGCTCGGCCAGCACCTCGGCCAGTGGGCCACAAGCCATTCGCGAAACCGTCGCCGCGGCACTGGCCATCGCCAAACACACTTCCGAAGACGAAGCGTCCGGGCTGGCCGATGCCGCATTGATGGCCAGGGATCTGCAGGATTTTGATCTTTTCCACCAATGGGACATCACGCCGGAGCAGGCCATCGAGAAGGCCTTGATCTGCGAGGCGGCCGCCTTTGACGCCGACCCACGGATCAAGAACGCTGACGGCACCACGCTGAGCACCCATCAGGGCTGCCGGGTCTACGGCAACAGCCATGGCTTCATCGGTGGTTATGCGTCGACGCGCCATAGCCTGAGCTGCGTCATGATTGCCGAGGCCGATGGCCAGATGCAGCGCGATTATTGGTATGACGTGAATCGCCTGGGCAATTTGCTCGCCGATCCGGTGAGCATTGGCCAGCGTGCGGCGCAACGGGCGGTCAGCCGTTTGGGCGCGCGTCCGGTGCCGACCTGTGAAGTGCCGGTGCTGTTTTCCGCCGAGCTGGCCGGTGGCTTGTTCGGCAGTTTTCTTTCGGCGATTTCCGGTGGCAGCCTTTACCGTAAATCCTCGTTCCTGGAAGGCACTCTCGGGCAGAAGCTGTTCCCCGAGTGGCTGACCATCGATGAGCGACCGCATCTGGCCCGTGCCCTGGGCAGTGCCTCGTTCGACGGTGATGGTCTGGCCACTTACGCCAAGCCGTTCGTCGAAAAGGGTGAGCTGGTGTCCTACATCCTCGGCACTTATTCCGGTCGCAAGCTGGGCATGCCGAGTACCGCCAACGCGGGTGGCGTGCACAACCTGTTCGTCACCCATGGCGACGAAGACCAGGCGGCCTTGCTGCGGCGCATGGGCCGTGGGCTGCTGGTGACCGAACTGATGGGCCATGGCCTGAACATGGTCACCGGCGATTACTCGCGGGGCGCCGCAGGCTACTGGGTGGAAAACGGCGAAATCCAGTTCGCGGTCCAGGAAGTCACCATCGCCGGCAACATGCGCGACATGTTCAAACAGATTGTCGCAGTGGGTAACGATCTGGAACTGCGCAGCAACATCCGCACCGGCTCGGTGCTGATCGAGCGGATGACGGTGGCGGGTAGCTAAAACCGCTCGTCGCATGACAAAGGCGCGCCATCCATTGGGTGGCGCGCCTTTTTTGTTGGCCGGACACCTCCCACAAAGAAATGACATACATCTGCGCAGGCTTGTTTTGGTTCTCATTATCATCTAATAATAAATCTCATTATCGAATGAGCCCAGGATCATGAGTTCTGCCTTGCACGAGCAGCCGTACCTCGACAGCTGGCGCTGGATGAGTCGCCAGATTCGGTGTGCGCTGGACCCCGACGAGCCTCGCCTGATTGAACATTACCTGGCCGAAGGGCGCTACCTGGCGTGTTGCACGGCCACTTCACCCTGGACCATCGCCGAAACCACTTTCCGTCTGCTGCTCGACACCGCCGCCGATGTTGCGCTGCCTTGGCACTGGCGCACGTTCTGCCTGGATCAGGCGTGGCGCCCACTGCGCGATCTCGAACGCCTGTCGCTGTGCAAGTGCCGCCTCAAGCGCTGGCAGAGCTACACCTGGCAACTGGCGACCTGCGAGTTGCAACCCTCGATTCCCCTCATAGAACTGGTGCAAGGATTTTCTGATGAACAAGACTCGTATTGAGCGCGACAGCATGGGCGAGCTGCAGGTCCCGGTGGACGCACTTTACGGCGCACAGACCCAGCGTGCTGTGGATAACTTCCCGATCAGCGGCAAGCCGATGCCGACGCAGTTCATCCGTGCGTTGATCCTGGCCAAGGCCGCCGCCGCTCGTGCCAACATCGAACTCGAGCAGATCAGCGAAGCCCAGGGCAGTGCCATCGTCGAAGTCGCACTGGAACTGCTCAAGGGCGATTTCATGCAGCACTTCCCCGTGGACATCTTCCAGACCGGGTCCGGCACCAGCTCCAACATGAACGCCAACGAAGTGATCGCGACCCTCGCCAGTCGCCGGCTCGGCGAGTCGGTGAACCCCAACGACCACGTCAATTGCGGCCAGAGCAGCAACGACATTATCCCGACTACCATCCACGTCAGCGCGGCGCTGGCCCTGCATGAGCAACTGCTGCCGGCGTTGACGCGCCTGGTGCAGGTGATTGAGCACAAGGCGCAGGAGGTTCATCACCACGTCAAAACCGGCCGCACCCATTTGATGGACGCGATGCCGGTACGCATGAGCCAGGTGCTCAACGGCTGGGCGCAACAACTCAAAGCCAATATCGCTCATCTGCAAGGCCTGCTGCCGAGCCTGCAATCGCTGGCGCAGGGCGGCACGGCGGTCGGGACCGGAATCAACGCACACCCGCAGTTCGCCGCTCGGTTCAGCCAGCAACTGAGCAAGCTGACCCAGGTGCAATTCCAGCCGGGCACCAACCTGTTCGCCCTGATCGGCTCCCAGGACACCGCCGTGGCCGTTTCGGGGCAACTGAAAACCACTGCTGTGTCGTTGATGAAGATCGCCAACGATCTGCGCTGGATGAACTCCGGTCCACTGGCGGGTCTGGGTGAAATCGAACTTGAGGCCTTGCAGCCGGGGTCGTCGATCATGCCGGGCAAAGTTAATCCTGTTATCCCGGAGGCCACCGCGATGGTCGCTGCGCAAGTGATCGGCAACGATACGGTCATCGCGATTGCCGGTCAGTCCGGCAATTTCGAACTGAACGTGATGCTGCCGATCATCGCCCAGAACCTGCTGAGCAGCATCGAGTTACTGGCTAACTCCAGCCATCTGCTGGGTGAAAAGGCCATCGCCAGCTTCAAGGTCAACGACGCCCGTCTCAAGGAGGCGTTGTCGCGCAACCCGATCCTGGTGACCGCGCTCAACCCGATCATCGGTTACCAAAAAGCCGCTGAAATTGCCAAGAAGGCTTACCAGCAAGGTCGTCCGGTGATCGATGTCGCCCTGGAGCACACCGACCTGAAACGCGGCCAACTGGAAGAACTGCTCAATCCGGAAAAACTCACCGCAGGCGGCGTGTAACCACTGCCATCGCTTTGGAGGCTCATCATGGAACACTGGAAACGCACAATCGAAAGGGCAAACCGCTGTTTCATGCAGGGCGAACTGGTGGATGCCCGCGAGGCCTACCTGCAAGCACTCGCACTGGCGCAGGTGCTGTTCGAGCGGTGGCCGGATGCCGATGAGGCGGTGGCGGCCTGCGTGATTTCCCATCACAACCTGGCGGACCTGCACCTGAGTCTGAACCAGCCGGAGGAGAGCGCCGAGTACCTGTGCGCCATCCACCAACGGTTGCTCAAGACCCTACAGGACCCGCGCCTTTCGCCGGCGCTGCGTGAAGCAGCGTTGCGCCAGAGCAGCAAGACCTACGTCGAGCTGCTGAATTTCATCAGCGAACACGGCGAGTATCCCCGTACCCATCGTCTGCTGCACATGGACGCCGCGTCGCCGTCCACCCCCTTCATCACGGAGTTCATTGAAATGGCCTTTAGCTTGCCCGCCTTGCCGTACGCGTACGATGCCCTGGAGCCGCACATCGATGCGCAAACCATGGAAATCCACTACACCAAGCATCATCAAACCTACATCAACAACCTCAACGCTGCCGTCGAGGGCACCGAGTTCGCTGAATGGCCGGTGGAGAAACTCGTGGCAGCCGTGCAGCAACTGCCGGAAAACCTGCGCGCCGCCGTCATCAACCAGGGCGGCGGTCATGCCAACCATTCATTGTTCTGGGAAGTCATGGTGCCCAACGGCGGCGGCCAGCCGGATGGCGAGTTGGCCAAGGCGTTCGACGAGCAATTGGGCGGCCTCGATCGCTTCAAGGAAGCCTTCACCAAGGCGGCGCTGACCCGCTTCGGCAGTGGCTGGGCCTGGCTGAGCGTGACCCCGCAAAAGACCCTGATAGTGGAAAGCAGTGGCAACCAGGACAGCCCGTTGATGAGTGGCAATACGCCGATACTCGGTCTGGACGTCTGGGAACACGCCTATTACCTGCAATACCAGAACCGTCGGCCTGAATACATCAACGCTTTTTACAACGTGATCAATTGGCCAGAAGTCGCTGCGCGCTATCAGGCTGCACTGGTTTAAGGCTCCTATAACAACAATCCAGGGCTGATTATGGGCACTGAAACACTGGCGACCGGAAGTGGGCGGATGTTTCGCTATGCGTTGGGGTCGCTTTTACTGCTGGCGGGCATGAGCTTGCTGGTTGCCCAGGGCCTCACGTGGTTGGGGCTTGAGCCGAAACTGTTGCGCGCGTTACAGGGCGGTGCGATCTGCGCGCTGGGCACGGCATTGGGTGCAGTGCCGGTGTTGGTGATCCGGCGCATGCCCCAGGCGCTCAGCGACACGCTGCTCGGCTTTGGTGCCGGTGTGATGCTTGCGGCAACAGCATTTTCGCTGATCGCTCCGGGCATCTCTGCGGCCGAAAACCTCGGGCTGACCCCTTGGGCGGCCAGCGGGCTGATCAGTTTTGGCATCCTGCTGGGCGCGTTCGGGTTGTTCCTGGTGGATCGGAAAGTCTCCGGTGCGTCACCGGAAATGCTCGTTGGTACACCGCAGCGACCGGTCATCCCGCCACGGATCTGGTTGTTCGTGTTTGCCATCGTCGCTCACAACATTCCCGAAGGCATGGCTGTGGGCGTTTCTGCGGGGGGCGGCATGCCCGACGCCGACAGCCTGGCCATGGGTATCGCTTTGCAAGATGTGCCAGAAGGGTTGGTCATCGCGTTGGTATTGGCAGGGGCGGGCATGTCGCGAGTGAAGGCATTCCTGATCGGCGCGGCGTCCGGATTGGTCGAACCGGTCTTTGCCCTGTTGTGCGCCTGGCTGGTCAGCCTGGCCGAGTTGATCTTGCCGTTGGGCCTGGCGTTGGCTGCTGGGGCCATGCTGTTGGTGGTCACCCATGAAGTCATCCCGGAGTCGCGCCGCCATGGTCACGACAAGTTGGCGAGCCTTGGCCTGCTGGTCGGGTTCTGTCTGATGATGGTGATGGATACAGCGCTGGCTTAGCGGGGGAGGGTGTAGCAGCGGCACAGGCCCGTTGCTACAGGATGCTCGTTACTCGCCTTCGTCGAAATAGTTGTTGATCAACGCCACCAGCGCATCGAGCGCTTCCTGTTCCTGTTCGCCTTCGGTGCTCAGGTGGATTTTGGTGCCCTTGCCCGCGGCGAGCATCATCATGGCCATGATGCTTTTGCCGTCGACCATGGACGTCGGTGTGCGTCCGGCCCTGATCTGGCAAGGAAACTGGCCCGCCACGCCAACGAACTTGGCGGAAGCGCGGGCATGCAGGCCCAGCTTGTTGATGATTTCAATTTCCAGAGCAGGCATCGCGATGTGAATCCTTTAGCTGAGGTCGCGGTGGCGGACCTGGACGTTCTTCAGAGTTTTTTGCAGGACCTGGCCCAGACGTTCAGTCAGGTAGACGGACCGATGATGTCCGCCTGTGCAACCAATGGCAATGGTGACGTAGGCGCGGTTGCTGGCGGCGAAGCGGGGCAACCATTTGAGCAGGTACGTGGAAATGTCCTGGTACATCTCCTCGACGTCCGGCTGGGCGGCCAGGTATTCGGCTACCGGCTGATCGAGCCCGGATTGCTCGCGCAATTCAGGCTTCCAATAAGGGTTGGGCAGGCAGCGTACGTCGAATACCAGGTCGGCATCTACCGGCATACCGCGCTTGAATCCGAAAGACTCCACGAGGAACGCCGTGCCGGGTTCTGGCTGGTTCAGCAGGCGCAGCTTGATGGTATCGCGCAACTGATACAGGTTAAGACTGGTGGTATTGACCTTGAGGTCAGCGAGGTCGGCAATCGGCCCGAGTAGTGCTGTCTCATCGGTGATTGCCTCGGCCAGTGAGCGATTGGCGCTGCTCAGTGGGTGACGGCGACGGGTTTCCGAAAAACGTTTGAGCAGCGTCTCTTCGTCGGCATCCAGATACAGCACATCCACCTGGATATGCCGGCTGCGGACTTCTTCGAGCAGTTCCGGGAAACGGCTCAAGTGGCTTGGCAGGTTACGTGCGTCAATGGAGACGGCCACCAGCGGTTGCGTCAGTTCGGTGTGGATCAGCGCGCGTTCAGCCAGTTCCGGCAGCAGCCCTGCGGGCAGGTTGTCGATGCAGTAGTAGCCGTTGTCTTCGAGCACATCGAGCGCGGTACTTTTACCTGAGCCGGAGCGGCCACTGACGATGATCAAGCGCATGATTAGTGCCCGTTTTGCTCGTCCAGGACAACCTGATACAAGGCTTCATTGCTCGCGGCGCTGCGCAGGCGATCACGGACTTCCTTGCGATCGAGCATGCTGGCGATCTGGCGGAGCAACTCAAGGTGCGCATCGGTAGCAGCTTCCGGGACCAGCAGCACGAACAACAGGTCTACCGGCGCGCCGTCGATGGCGTCGAAATCGATGGGTGCATCCAGGTGCATCAAGGCGCTGACGGGCGAGGTGCAACCCTTGAGCCGGCAGTGCGGAATGGCGATGCCGTTGCCAAAACCGGTCGAGCCGAGTTTTTCACGGGCGATCAGTGCCTCGAAGACATCTTGCATTTCCAGATCGGGGACTTCCCGTGCGATCAGGTTGGCAATTTGCTCAAGGGCTTTCTTTTTGCTGCCGCCCGGCACGTTCACGAGGGAACGGCCGGGGGTCAGTATGCTTTCAAGTCGGATCATGGGTAGGGAGTGTTAACGACCGGTTGCGCCCTGGAGGAGGCTCTGGGTCTTTTCCTTATGCTTTTTGAGTTGTTTATCCAGCTTGTCGGTCAGTGCGTCGATGGCCGCGTACATATCGGTATGTTCCGCGTTGGCGACCACTTCACCGCCAGGAATATGCAAGGTGGCTTCGATTTTCTGTTTGAGCTTTTCGACGGTCATCGTGACCTGGACATTGGTGATCTTGTCGAAGTGTCGCTCCAGCCGATCGAGTTTTTCGCCGATGTAGGTGCGAAGAGGTTCGGTCACTTCCAGTTGGTGTCCACTGATGTTGACTTGCATACAGCTTCTCCTTCGTTGCCAGTGCATAAAGCGGCAAACAAATGTTTGCCACTGGAACGCTGTGGCGTGGCCCTACATCAACCGCTTGCGTTCGCTTGAAGGCGCGATCCCGAGGGATTCGCGGTACTTGGCGACGGTGCGGCGAGCCACCTGAATGCCTTGTGCCTCCAGTAAACCAGCGATCTTGCTGTCACTCAACGGCTTTTTCTGATTTTCCGCCGCTACCAGTTTTTTGATGATCGCGCGGATCGCCGTGGACGAGCATTCACCGCCTTCGGAGGTGCTGACATGGCTGGAGAAAAAGTATTTCAGCTCATAAATACCCCGCGGGGTATGCATGAACTTTTGCGTCGTCACGCGGGATATCGTCGATTCGTGCATGCCCACCGCTTCGGCGATGTCATGCAACACCAGCGGTTTCATCGCTTCGTCGCCGTACTCCAGAAAACCGCGCTGATGCTCGACGATCTGGGTGGCTACTTTCATCAGTGTTTCGTTTCGGCTCTGCAGGCTCTTGATGAACCAGCGCGCTTCCTGCAACTGATTGCGCATGAAGGTGTTGTCGGCACTGGTGTCGGCGCGGCGCACGAAACCGGCGTACTGGGCGTTGACCCGCAGGCGTGGCACCGATTCCTGGTTCAGCTCCACCAGCCAACGCTCGTTGTCCTTGCGTACGATGACGTCGGGGACGACGTATTCGGCTTCGGTGGACTCGATTTGCGAGCCCGGGCGCGGGTTCAGGCTTTGCACCAGCTCGATCACCTGGCGCAGTTCGTCTTCCTTGAGCTTCATGCGGCGCATCAGCTGGCTGTAGTCGCGGCCGCCGAGCAGGTCGATGTAGTCGGTGACCAGACGCTTGGCCTCTGCCAGCCAGGGTGTCTTGGCGGGGAGCTGGCGCAATTGCAGCAGCAGGCACTCACCCAGGTTTCGGGCGGCGATGCCGGCAGGTTCGAATTGCTGGATGCGGTGCAGGACGGCTTCGATTTCGTCCAGTTCGATGTCCAGTTCCGGATCGAAGGCTTCGAGGATCTCCTCGAGCGTTTCGTCCAGGTAGCCCTGATTGTTGATGCAATCGATCAGGGTCACGGCGATCAAACGATCGGTATCGGACATCGGTGCCAGGTTCAACTGCCACAGCAGGTGACTTTGCAGGCTTTCGCCGGCCGATGTGCGGGTGGTGAAATCCCACTCGTCGTCATCGCTGCTGGGCAGGCTGCTGGCACTGGTCTGATAGACGTCTTCCCAAGCGGTGTCGACGGGCAGTTCGTTGGGAATACGCTCGTTCCAGTCGCCTTCTTCGAGGTTGTCGACCGTCGGCGCGCTTTCCTGGTAGGAGGTTTCCTGAGTGTCGGGGGTGGGCTTCTGTTCGACGTTGTCGGCCATCGGGTCGGTGTTGTCGAAGTCGTCGCCTTCCTCCTGGCGTTCGAGCATCGGATTGGACTCCAAGGCCTCCTGGATTTCCTGTTGCAGGTCCAGGGTCGACAATTGGAGCAGGCGGATGGCCTGTTGCAGCTGCGGTGTCATCGTCAGCTGCTGGCCCATTCTCAAGACTAGCGATGGTTTCATGGCAGGGGCTTAACACCTTTTTCCGGCGCACATGCGCCATCCACTACAGGGCGCCGAAGCGCCAAACATAAGCAAATTATATGCCTGAAACAGCAGCGTTTGCCTAGAGCGCTGTAACAATAAAAAAGCCTTGATTTTTTATTGATACAAGCGCTCGGTAGATCAGCCAGGGACCTCGACGCTTAAAGGCGGAACTCGTGGCCCAGGTACACTTCCTTGACCAGGTCGTTGGCCAGGATGGTTTCAGCGTCACCTTCGGCAATCAGTTGGCCATCGTTGACGATGTAGGCGGTTTCGCAGATATCCAGGGTCTCACGGACGTTGTGGTCGGTGATCAGCACGCCAATGCCTTTGGCCTTGAGGTGATGGATGATCTGCTTGATGTCACCGACCGAGATCGGGTCCACGCCGGCGAAAGGTTCGTCGAGCAGGATGAATTTCGGGCTGGTCGCCAGGGCGCGAGCAATTTCCACGCGGCGGCGTTCACCACCGGACAGGCTCATACCGAGGTTGTCGCGGATGTGGCTGATGTGGAATTCCTGCAACAGGCTTTCCAATTCCTTGCGACGGCCGGCCTTGTCGAGTTCCTTGCGGGTCTCGAGGATCGCCATGATGTTGTCGGCGACCGAGAGCTTGCGAAAGATCGACGCTTCCTGCGGCAGATAGCCGATACCGGCTTTTGCGCGGCCGTGCATCGGCTGGTGGCTGACGTCGAGGTCATCGATCAGGACGCGGCCCTGATCGGCCTGGACCAGGCCAACGATCATGTAGAAGCAGGTGGTCTTGCCGGCGCCGTTAGGGCCAAGCAGGCCGACGATCTGACCGCTGTCGATGGACAGGCTGACGTCGCGCACGACCTGGCGGCTCTTGTAGCTCTTGGCCAGATGCTGAGCTTTCAGAGTTGCCATTTACGGGGCCTTTTGCTCTTCGGTTTTCTTTTTAGGCTGGATCACCATGTCGATACGCGGACGCGACTCTGTCACGTTGGTACCCGTGGCGCGGCCGGCACTGGCAAGTTTCTTGTTGGTGTCATAGACGATTTTCTCGCCCTGGGTCACGTTGCCGTCCTTGTCGATGACCTTGGCGCGGTCGATCAGCACGACGCGGTCCTGCGTGGCGTGGTACTGGATGGTCACGCCGTAGCCCTGCACCGGCTTGGTGTCGCCCGCCGTTTGCAGTTGCTCGAAGTAGGCGAGGTTGCCCACCGAGGTCACCACGTCGATGTCACCGTTGGGCGCCCGGGTCATGGTGACCTTGTTGCCGGTGACCTTCATCGAGCCCTGGGTGATGACCACGTCGCCCGTATAGGTGGCCACGCCGTTCTTGTCGTCCAGTTGGGCGTCGTCGGCCTGGATGCGGATAGGCTGCTGCTGATCGTTCGGCAGAGACCAGGCGCTCACGCTTCCCAGTGCTGCGCTCAGACCGAGCAAAATAGGGAGGGTTTTAACGAGCCTCATACTGTCCTCTTACGTTCGATAGCAGGTGAATCCTGCTGTCCTTCAGATACGCTTTCATTCCTACGCCAGTCGATACGCCGCCAGCGCCGTCGATTCTAACGGGTTGCTGGGTCTGCGCATATTGCTGCTGTGGGAACACTGTCATGCGGGTGGAAGTGATCAGGGTGTCGCGTTTCTTTTCGTCAGTGCGCTTGACGCGTACGTTGTCGATCAGTTCAACCTCGGTACCGCCTGGGTTCACTTCACCGCGATCGCTGGTCACGTGCCATGGAAAATCGGTGCCACGGTACATGTTCAGGTCCGGCTTGGTGACCAGTGTGACGTCGGTGGCTTTCACGTGCTCGGCCTTGTCGGACGTCATTTCGTACTGCACGCGCCCGTCTTCGAGGTATTGCAGGGTGTGCGTGTTGGTCGCATACCAGTCGATGGGACTGTCTTCGGATTTGGCCACCGGCTTGTCGAGGAAGCGTTCCGGGCTGATGTTCCAGTAGCCGACCGCAGCGAAGATGGCTGCGATGCAGGCGAATATCACTATGTTGCGAAATTTCTTGCTCAGCATAATTGGCTCACAGGTACGCGGCGTTAGCCGCATCGAGGCGGCCCTGGGCGCGCAGGATCAGTTCGCAGAACTCGCGAGCGGCACCGTGGCCACCACGGGCCAGGGTAACGCCGTGAGCGTGTTCACGGACAAAACTGGCGGCATTGGCCACCGCGATGCCCAGGCCGACGCGACGAATCACCGGCAGGTCCGGCAGGTCGTCGCCCAGGTAGGCGACTTGCTCGTAGCTCAGGTTGAGCTGGGCCAGCAGCCCGTCCAGCACGACCAGTTTGTCTTCGCGACCTTGATACACATGGGGAATGCCCAGGTTCATCGCCCGGCGCTCGACCACCGGGCTCTTGCGGCCGCTGATGATCGCCGTTTGCACGCCAGCGGCCATCAGCATCTTGATGCCCTGGCCGTCGAGTGTGCTGAACGACTTGAATTCGCCGCCATCTTCAAGGAAGTACAGGCGCCCATCGGTCAGGACGCCGTCGACATCGAATACCGCCAGTTTGATCTGTTTACCGCGTTGCAGCAGGTCCGCACTCATTACATTACTCCTGCGCGCAGCAAGTCGTGCATGTTCAGGGCGCCGACCGGACGATCGTCACCGTCAACCACGACCAGTGCGCTGATTTTGTTGTCTTCCATGATTTTCAAGGCTTCGGCCGCGAGCATTTCCGCGCGGGCGGTCTTGCCGTGGACGGTCATGATCGCATCGATGGCGGTGTGGTGAACGTCGATGGCGCGGTCCAGGGAGCGGCGCAAGTCGCCGTCAGTGAAAATCCCGGCCAGCTTGCCATCGGCCTCGAGGATGACTGTCATGCCCAGGCCCTTGCGAGTCATTTCCATCAAGGCGTCCTTGAGCAGCGTGCCCCGCTGGACCTTGGGCAGTTCCTCGCCCGCGTGCATGACATGTTCCACTTTAAGCAGCAGGCGTCGGCCCAGTGCGCCGCCCGGATGGGAGAACGCAAAATCTTCGGCGGTGAAGCCGCGGGCTTCGAGCAGTGCGACCGCCAGGGCATCGCCCATCACCAGCGCCGCGGTGGTCGAGGACGTCGGTGCCAGGTTCAGCGGGCAGGCTTCGTGTTCGACGTGCACGTTGAGATTGACTTCGGCGGCCTTGGCCAGCGGTGAAGCGGGATTGCCGGTCATGCTGATCAATTGGATGCCCAGGCGCTTGATCAATGGCAGCAGGGTGACGATTTCATTGGTGGAGCCGGAGTTCGACAGGGCCAGGATGATGTCGTCGCGGGTGATCATGCCCATGTCGCCGTGGCTGGCTTCGGCCGGGTGCACGAAGAAAGCCGTGGTGCCGGTGCTGGCCAGGGTGGCGGCGATCTTGTTGCCGATGTGCCCGGATTTGCCCATGCCGACCACGACCACGCGGCCTTTGCTGGCCAGAATCATCTCGCAAGCGCGTACGAAATCAGCGTCGATATGGGGTAGCAAGCCTTGCACGGCTTCCAGTTCGAGGCGGATGGTGCGTTGTGCTGATTGAATCAGGTCGCTGGATTGGCTCATGTCTGAAATCGTTTAGCCCGATGAAAAGGCGGCGATTATAGCGGTAATGATCAAAACCCTCACGCAAGTTCGTCACGCTTTGTCATTCCTTGTTACGCAATGCGTGTAATTGACGTCATTTATCCATCATCGATTAAACATGGCCGGCTTGACCCTTGGGCGCTCGACCTTTGCAGTGATATAGTTCGCCGCCAGTTCGGTCCGCCCGCACGTATGTGCTTTCGCCAGAAAGTCAGGCGTCCGAGGGAGAGGCTGCATCGCAAGGAGTTTAGATGAGTGCCGATAACGCCTACGCGGTCGAGCTGAAGGGAGTGACCTTCAAGCGCGGTGCGCGCAGCATTTTCAATAACGTCGATATCCGTATTCCGCGCGGCAAGGTCACCGGCATCATGGGGCCTTCCGGGTGTGGCAAGACCACGCTGTTGCGTTTGATGGGCGCCCAGTTGCGTCCGTCCAAGGGCGAAGTCTGGGTCAACGGTCAGAATCTGCCCAAGTTGTCGCGCAGTGATCTGTTCGATGCACGCAAGCACATGGGTGTGCTGTTTCAGAGTGGCGCGCTGTTCACCGATCTCGATGTGTTCGAGAACGTCGCTTTTCCGCTACGAGTTCATACCGAACTTCCCGAGGAAATGATCCGCGACATCGTGTTGCTCAAGTTGCAGGCCGTCGGCCTGCGTGGCGCCATCGACCTGATGCCCGAGGAGTTGTCCGGCGGCATGAAGCGTCGTGTCGCCCTGGCTCGGGCGATTGCCCTGGACCCGCAGATCCTCATGTATGACGAGCCCTTCGTTGGCCAGGACCCGATCGCCATGGGCGTACTGGTGCGTCTGATCCGTCTGCTCAACGATGCCCTGGGCATCACCAGCATCGTGGTTTCCCACGACCTGGCCGAGACCGCGAGCATCGCGGACTACATATATGTGGTCGGCGAGGGCAAGGTGCTGGGGCAGGGTACGCCGCAAGAGTTGATGAACTCCCAGGAACCGCGCATTCGCCAATTCATGACCGGGGAGCCCGACGGCCCGGTTGCATATCACTTTCCAGCGACGGACTACCGCGCAGATCTTCTGGGGAAGCGTTGATGCGCAAGACTTCACTGTTGGAACGCATACGCCGCTTCGGCCACGCCGGCATCGACGTGCTGGCCGCGTTCGGTCGTTCGACCATTTTCCTGTTCCACGCTCTGTTGGGGCGCGGCGGCATCGGCGGTGGTTTCGGGCTTCTGGTCAAGCAACTGCATTCGGTGGGCGTGATGTCCCTGGTGATCATTGTGGTCTCCGGGGTGTTCATCGGCATGGTGCTGGCGCTGCAAGGGTTCAATATCCTGTCCAGCTACGGCTCGGAGCAGGCGGTCGGGCAGATGGTCGCCCTGACGCTGCTGCGCGAACTGGGGCCGGTGGTCACCGCGTTGCTCTTCGCCGGACGTGCCGGTTCGGCCCTGACGGCGGAAATCGGCAACATGAAATCCACCGAGCAGTTGTCCAGCCTGGAAATGATCGGTGTCGACCCGCTCAAGTACATCATTGCCCCGCGCTTGTGGGCCGGTTTCATTTCCCTGCCTGTGCTGGCGATGATTTTCAGCGTGGTGGGGATCTGGGGTGGTTCGTGGGTAGCCGTCGACTGGCTGGGTGTGTATGAAGGGTCCTATTGGTCCAACATGCAAAACAGCGTGACGTTCACCGATGATGTGCTCAACGGCATTATCAAAAGTGTCGTCTTTGCCTTCGTCGTGACCTGGATTGCCGTATTCCAAGGCTATGACTGCGAGCCCACTTCCGAGGGGATCAGTCGTGCCACTACCAAGACCGTTGTGTATGCCTCGTTGGCTGTACTCGGCCTGGACTTTATTCTGACCGCCTTGATGTTTGGAGATTTCTGATGCAAAACCGCACCCTGGAAATCGGTGTCGGCCTTTTCCTGCTGGCTGGCATCCTGGCTTTGCTGCTGTTGGCACTGCGGGTCAGTGGCCTGTCCCCGAGCCCGAGCACCGAGACTTATAAACTTTACGCCTATTTCGACAATATCGCCGGTTTGACGGTCAGAGCTAAAGTGACCATGGCCGGTGTGACCATCGGCAAGGTCACGGCGATCGATCTGGACCGCGACAGTTTCACTGGGCGGGTGACGATGCAGCTGGAAAAGCGTGTGGATAATCTGCCGACTGATTCCACTGCATCTATTCTGACTGCTGGCCTGTTGGGCGAGAAATACATCGGCATCAGCGTGGGTGGCGAGGAGACTCTGCTCAAGGAGGGCGGCACCATTCATGACACCCAGTCGTCACTGGTGCTCGAGGACCTGATCGGTAAATTCCTGCTCAATACCGTTAGCAAAGACGCCAAATGAGGAGCTTTTGAATGATCTCTACCTTGCGACGTGGCCTGTTTGTACTGCTCGCGGCCGTGCCGTTGATGGCTAACGCCGTGGCGGCGCCTTCCGCGCATGATCTGGTCGAGGACACCACGAACCGGTTGCTGGCAGACCTGTCGGCCAATAAGGAACAGTACAAGCAGGACCCGAACGGCTTTTATAAGGCGCTGAACGAAATCGTCGGTCCGGTGGTGGATGCCGAGGGCATCTCCAAAAGCATCATGACGGTCAAGTACTCGCGCAAGGCCACGCCTGCGCAAATGAAGACCTTCGAAGAGAACTTCAAGCGGGGCCTGTTCCAGTTCTATGGCAATGCCCTGCTCGAGTACAACAACCAGGGCATCACCGTCGATCCGGCCAAGGATGAGTCGGGCGACCGTACCAGCGTCGGCATGACCGTCAAAGGCAACAATGGTGCGATCTACCCCGTGTCCTACACCCTGGAGAAGATCAACGGCGAGTGGAAGTTGCGTAACGTGATCATCAACGGCATCAACATCGGCAAGTTGTTCCGCGATCAGTTCGCCGACGCGATGCAGCGCAATGGCAACGACCTGGACAAGACCATCAACGGTTGGGCCGGTGAAGTCGCCAAAGCCAAGCAGGCCAGCGAGAAGTCGTCCCAATGAGTGTATCGGCCATTCGCATGAGCGAAGCCGGCGAGCTGATGCTCAGTGGCATGCTGGACTACATGACCGGCCCCGGCCTGCGCAAGCAGGGTCAGGCGCTGATCAAGGCGAGCAAGGCCGCTGCGCTGGTGGTGGATTGCTCGGCGGTGCTCAAGTCCAGCAGTGTTGGCTTATCGCTGTTACTGTGTTTCATGCGTGACGCACAGGAGGTCGGCAAGACGCTGACCATCCGTGCCATGCCTGAAGACATGCGCGAAATTGCCCAGGTCAGCGAGTTGACCGAGCTGTTGGCGCACCCCTAAACAGCATCGACAGGGAAGCCCCCCGTCAGAGTCCTGCTTCGCGGGGTTCGCAGGCGCGGGGCTTTTTTGTATGATGTCCGACCCGCGCGCACAGGGCGCCGATTGAGGTTGAGCATGCAGGCCGTAGAAGTTAAGAGCTTCCTTGAAGCAAAGCTGCCGAACACGCAAGTGGAAGTTGAAGGCGAAGGCTGCAATTTCCAGTTGAACGTGATCAGCGATGAACTGGCGGCATTGAGCCCGGTGAAGCGTCAGCAGCAGGTCTATGCCCATTTGAACCCATGGATCACCGATGGCAGCATCCATGCGGTCACTATGAAATTTTTCAGCAGCACGGCTTGGGCCGAGCGCACCTGAGCCCAAGGGCGTCGAGATTCTTATGGATAAATTGATTATTACCGGTGGCGCTCGTCTTGATGGCGAGATCCGCATCTCCGGGGCAAAGAACTCTGCCCTGCCGATCCTGGCGGCCACCTTGCTGTGCGATGGCCCGGTCACGGTTGCCAACCTGCCGCACCTGCACGACATCACCACCATGATCGAGCTGTTCGGCCGCATGGGCATTGAGCCGGTGATCGACGAGAAGCTGGCGGTCGAAATCGACCCGCGCACCATCAAGACCCTGATCGCGCCTTACGAACTGGTGAAAACCATGCGTGCGTCGATCCTGGTGCTGGGGCCGATGGTCGCCCGTTTCGGCGAAGCTGAAGTCGCGCTGCCTGGCGGTTGCGCCATCGGTTCGCGTCCGGTTGACCTGCACATCCGTGGCCTTGAAGCCATGGGCGCGGTGATCGACGTCGAAGGCGGCTACATCAAGGCCAAGGCGCCTGAGGGCGGCTTGCGCGGTGCGCACTTCTTCTTCGACACCGTCAGTGTGACCGGTACCGAAAACATCATGATGGCCGCTGCCCTGGCCAAGGGCCGCAGTGTTCTGGCCAACGCCGCGCGCGAGCCGGAAGTGGTCGACCTGGCGAACTTCCTGAACGCCATGGGTGCCAAGGTTTCCGGCGCTGGCACCGACACCATCACCATCGACGGTGTCGAGCGTCTGCACACCACCACCTTCAAGGTCATGCCTGACCGTATCGAAACCGGCACCTACCTGGTGGCCGCAGCTGTGACCGGCGGGCGTGTGAAGGTCAAGGACACCGATCCGACCATCCTCGAAGCCGTCCTCGAGAAGCTGCGTGAAGCCGGCGCCGAGGTCACCACCGGTGATGACTGGATCGAGCTGAACATGCACGGCAAGCGGCCGAAAGCCGTCAACGTGCGGACCGCCCCGTACCCGGCGTTCCCGACCGACATGCAGGCACAGTTCATTTCGCTCAACGCCATTGCCGAAGGTACGGGCGCGGTGATCGAGACGATCTTCGAAAACCGCTTCATGCACGTTTACGAACTGCACCGCATGGGCGCCAAGATCCAGGTCGAGGGCAACACCGCCATCGTCACCGGTACCGAAAAGCTCAAGGGCGCGCCAGTGATGGCCACCGACCTGCGTGCGTCGGCCAGCCTGGTGATTTCGGCCCTGATTGCCGAAGGCGATACCCTGATCGACCGCATCTACCACATAGATCGTGGTTACGAGTGCATCGAAGAGAAACTGCAGATGCTGGGCGCCAAGATCCGTCGCGTTCCGGGCTAGTTGCTGCTGCATGGGCATAAGGACATGCCCGTTGAATTGTTCCGAGTCGAGGGTGGTTGCACCCTCGATCTGTGTCCGGCGCCGTTTGTGACCGGGCATGAGTACCTTGATAAGGACTGACGTTTCCCATGTTGACCATCGCACTGTCCAAGGGCCGCATCCTTGACGACACCCTGCCGCTTCTCGCTGAAGCAGGCATCGTGCCGACCGAGAATCCGGACAAGAGCCGCAAGCTGATCATTCCCACGACCCAGGACGATGTCCGCCTGTTGATCGTGCGCGCCACCGACGTGCCGACTTATGTCGAACATGGTGCCGCTGATCTGGGCGTCGCCGGTAAAGATGTGCTGATGGAATATGGCGGCCAGGGCCTGTACGAACCGCTGGACCTGAAAATTGCCCGGTGCAAGCTGATGACCGCTGGCAAGGTCGGCGCCATCGAGCCCAAGGGCCGCCTGCGCATCGCCACCAAATTCGTTAACGTCGCCAAGCGCTACTACGCCGAACAGGGCCGCCAGGTCGACATCATCAAGCTGTACGGCTCGATGGAACTGGCACCGCTGATCGGCCTGGCCGACAAGATCATCGACGTGGTCGACACCGGCAACACGCTACGGGCCAACGGCCTGGAGCCACAGGATTTCATTGCCGACATCAGCTCCCGGCTGATCGTCAACAAGGCTTCGATGAAAATGCAGCACGCCCGTATCCAGGCGTTGATCGACACCCTGCGCAACGCAGTGGAGTCTCGACACCGCGGCTGATTCACCTGCGCGACGTTGAGTCGCGCCGTCTATCCGCCTCATAGCCAGAATTCTCAGGTGCCCAAGCGGATCGAATGTTAGCTTCGGGCGCCTGAGTTTTTTGCCAATCCTATGAGGCTCTCGCTATGACCGCACTGACTGCAATTCGCCGACTCAACGCTGCTGACCCGGATTTCGCGCATCATCTGGATCATCTGCTGAGCTGGGAAAGTGTGTCTGACGACTCGGTCAATCAGCGGGTGCTGGACATCATCAAGGCCGTGCGCGAGCGTGGCGACGCGGCGCTGGTGGATTACACCCGCCAGTTCGACGGGCTTGACGTTGCGTCCATGGCCGACCTGATCCTGCCGCGCGAGCGCCTGGAACTGGCGCTGACCCGGATCACCGTGCCCCAGCGTGAAGCGCTGGAAAAAGCCGCCGCCCGAGTGCGCAGCTACCACGAAAAGCAGAAACAGGACTCTTGGACCTACACCGAAGCCGACGGCACCGTCCTCGGCCAGAAGGTGACGCCGCTGGACCGCGCGGGCCTTTATGTGCCGGGCGGCAAGGCGTCGTACCCCTCGTCAGTGCTGATGAACGCCATTCCGGCCAAGGTCGCCGGTGTGACCGAAGTGGTCATGGTGGTGCCGACCCCGCGTGGTGAAATCAACGAGCTGGTGTTGGCGGCCGCCTGCATCGCCGGTGTCGACCGTGTGTTCACCATCGGGGGGGCCCAGGCTGTCGCCGCATTGGCCTACGGCACTGAAAGCGTACCGCAGGTAGACAAGGTGGTGGGCCCGGGCAACATCTATGTGGCCACCGCCAAGCGCCACGTGTTCGGCCAAGTCGGTATCGACATGATCGCAGGTCCCTCGGAAATTCTCGTGGTGTGCGACGGCAAGACCGACCCGGACTGGATCGCCATGGACCTGTTCTCCCAGGCCGAGCACGACGAAGACGCCCAGGCGATCCTGGTCAGCCCGGACGCCGAGTTCCTCGATCAGGTGGCTGCAAGTATTGCCAAGCTGCTCCCGACCATGGAACGCGCCACCATCATCGAAACCTCGATTAATGGCCGTGGCGCGTTGATTCAGGTGCGTGACATGGAGCAGGCCATCGAAGTCGCCAACCGTATCGCGCCGGAGCACCTGGAATTGTCGGTCGCCGACCCACAGGCCTGGCTGCCGCAGATCCGCCACGCTGGTGCGATCTTCATGGGCCGCCACACCTCCGAGGCGCTGGGCGACTATTGCGCAGGTCCCAACCACGTGTTGCCGACCTCCGGCACCGCACGGTTCTCCTCGCCGCTGGGTGTGTACGACTTCCAGAAACGCTCGTCGATCATCTACTGCTCCGAAAGCGGCGCCTCCGAGCTGGGCAAGACTGCCTCGGTGCTGGCCCGTGGCGAATCGCTGAGCGCCCACGCGCGCAGCGCCGAATACCGCATTCTCGATAAAGACTTCAAACCGGGGCAGGGGAACTGAACATGAGTAAATTCTGGAGCCCGTTCGTCAAGAACCTCGTGCCTTATGTGCCGGGCGAGCAGCCGAAACTGGCTAAACTGGTGAAGCTCAACACCAACGAAAACCCCTACGGTCCTTCGCCAAAAGCCTTGGCGGCGATGCAGACCGAGCTGAACGACAACCTGCGCCTGTACCCGGATCCGAACAGTGATCTGCTGAAAAACGCCGTGGCCAGCTACTACGGCGTGAAGACCAATCAGGTGTTCCTGGGCAACGGTTCGGATGAAGTCCTGGCGCATGTTTTCCACGGCTTGCTGCAACACGACAAGCCGCTGCTGTTTCCGGACATCAGCTACAGCTTCTATCCGGTGTACGCCGGGCTGTACGGCATCACCTTCGATGCCGTGCCGCTGGATGCGCAGTTTCAGATCAACCCGGCGGACTACGCCAAGCCGAATGGCGGGATCATCTTCCCCAACCCGAACGCGCCGACCGGTTGCCTGCTGGCGCTGGACGCGGTTGAGCAGATCCTCAAGGCCAGCCCGGATTCGGTGGTCGTGGTCGACGAGGCCTACATCGACTTCGGCGGCGAGACCGCGATCAGCCTGGTGGACCGCTACCCGAACCTGCTGGTGACCCAAACCCTGTCCAAGTCCCGTTCCCTGGCCGGCCTGCGGGTTGGCCTGGCGGTGGGGCATCCGGACCTGATCGAAGCGCTGGAGCGCATCAAGAACAGCTTCAACTCCTACCCGCTGGATCGCCTGGCCAATGTCGGCGCTGCTGCTGCCTTCGAAGATCGCGAGTACTTCGACAAGACCTGTCGCCAGGTGATCGAAAGTCGCGAATGGGTGACTGCGCAGTTGCAAGCCAAGGGTTTTGAGGTGCTGCCGTCGGCCGCCAACTTCATCTTCGCCCGTCACCCGCAACATGACGCGGCAGGCCTGGCGGCGAAGTTGCGCGAGCAGGGTGTGATCGTTCGGCACTTCAAGCAGGAGCGGATTGCGCAGTTCCTGCGGATCTCGATCGGCACGCCGGAGCAGAACCAGGCGTTGATCGAGGGGCTTGGAGATCTATAGAACGCTGGAAAACCCTGTAGGAGCGAGCTTGCTCGCGATAGCTATTTTCAATTCAACATGATTGTTGGAGTATTAATCGCATCGCGGGCAAGCCCGCTCCTACAGGGGTATCGCAGGCTGGTTTATTCGTGATGGGGTTCGCCCAGGAACGTCAGCGAACTGAACAAGCCTCGACTGCTGACATCGGCGCTGCCCTTAACCGGCACTTCCACCTGCGCCGCAATCACATTCAACCCTTCGTTACGCACCACCACCTGCGCGCGACCGTCCTTGTCGGTTTCGGTGCTCAAGGTGTTCGGCGCGTTGCGATAGTCGCCGATCAACTTCACCCCGGCGGCCGGTTGGCCATCTACCAGAACCCGGACCGGTAGCGGGTTGCCAGGCCCTACGGTCAGCGGATCGACCTCCGGCAAAATCAGCAGTTTGATCTGATCCAGTTTCGGCAACTTCGCGCCTGCCTGATAAATCGCCAGGCTGTACTTGAAGGTGTGCGTGGCCTCAATCGCACCCGGCACCTTGCTGCGTCCTTCGTTGATCCACTTTTTGTCCGCCGTCTGTGACCACATGCCGTTGTCCAGGGCGATCGCCATAACGGCCGGTGGTTTCAGCGGTTGCAGGCGTGCGTGATCGACCAGGCGCCGGACCGTCACCGGGATCATCTTGCCGCCGGCGTCATACGCCCAGGCGCCGCTGATTTTCTGCGCCTTGAAGGCGTTATCTCCGGCACCGTGGCCGTAGACCACTTCGATGTTGCCGCGACGTTGTTCAGTCCACAGGCCGTGGGCTGAAGCCTGGGTGGCGAAAAACAGGCCGAGCACGGCGATGGATTTGAGAGCAAGCATGGTGACGTCCTTTTACAGGTTGAGTGTGAGGCTGAGGGTGAAATTGCGCGGCTCGCCGGGGTTGACCCAGTAGTTGCTGTACGAGCGCTCGAAGTATTTCTCGTCGAAAAGGTTGTTCAGGTTCAGGCCGACGGTGACGTTGTCGCTGGCCTTGTAGTGCGCCAGCAGGTCGACGGTGTGATAGGCGGGCAGTTCGAAGTCACTGCCGGCCTCGCCCGAGCGATCCCCCACATAGGTGAACGCCACACCAACGTCCGAGCCGCGCAGGCGGCCGTCCTGGAATTCATAGACGCCCAACAGGCTGCCACTGCGTTTGGCCACGCCGAGGATGCGGCTGCCGGCGGGGATCACCGCGTCGCCTTGAGTGACTTGCGCGTCGATGTAAGCGAAGGCGCCGATGACACGGATGGCGTCGGTCACCTGCCCGCTCGCTTGCCAATCAAAACCCTGGCTGCGGGCCTTGCCCATGGCGCGGCTGGTGTCGGTGCCCGGGTCGAGGGCAAGGACGTTTTCCTTGTCGATGTGGAAGAAGGCGAGGGTGCTGCTCAGGCGGTCGTCGAACAGTTGATTCTTGATGCCGACTTCGTAGCCGACACCTTCCTCCGGGTCGAAGGATTTGCCATTGGCGTCCAGGCCATTGTTTGGTTTGAACGAGGTCGAGGCATTGGCGAACACGCCGGTTTGCGGGGTTAGCTGATAGAGCAAACCGGCGCGTTGGGTCAGGGCGTCATGGTGCTGGCGGCTGGTGGCCGCGCGGGTGTGGTCGTCGATGCGCTGGTCGAAATGCTCGAAGCGCGCGCCGAGCAGTCCGCGCAATTTGTCGGTGAAGATGATCTGGTCCTGCAGGTTCAGTGCATGACTTTTAACGTGTTCTAAAAAATCCGTCCCGGAACGCGCACCGTTGGGTTTCGGCTGTCCATGGATCGGATGATAGATGTCGATGGGGTAGGCCCCCCCAGCGATGGTGGTGACGCGTTCGTCCTTGCGGTAGTTCTCGTATTCGCTGCCGATCAACAGTTCGTGCTGCAAGTTGCCCAGCTCGAACAGGCCCCGCAGTTCGAGCTGGGTAATGCTGTCGTGCCATTTGTTGTCGCGCTCGCGGTAACGGCGATTGACCGTGTGGCCATCGGCGTTCAGTGCGCGTTGCTCGCTGGCGTTGCCCCAGAGTTTCCCTTCCTTGTAGTGGCTGGCCAGGCGCAGCTTCCAACGGTCGTTCAGGTGATGTTCGAGGGCGGCCTGAAGCATGGTGTTGTGGTTGTCGATGTCACCATCGTTGGGTTCGCCCAGGAAGGTCGAGCGCGAGACACCGTTCCAGCGATTGCCTGGCGCGACGATGCCACGGTCGAACGTCGAGCTGTGGCGCACGAATTCGCTTTCTACCAACAGGTTCGTGTCCGGGTTCAGTTGCCAACTGAAGGAGGGCGCGACAAACACTCGCTTGCTGGTGACGTGGTCGCGAAAGCTGTGGTTGTCTTCAACGGCAAGGTTGACCCGCGACAGCACGTTGCCCTGTTCGTCCAGCGGCGTGTTCACGTCCAGTGCGGTGCGATAGCGATCCCAACTGCCGGCGCTGGTTTGCAGGGTGGTGAAGGCTTCGGGCTGGGGCTTCTTGGTGACGATGTTCACCGTGCCGCCTGGATCGCCCCGGCCATACAGGCTGGCAGCCGGCCCCTTGAGCACTTCGATGCGCTCGATGTTGGCCACGTCCGGGGTGCTCGGGTAGCCGCGGTTGGCGCTGAAACCGTCCTTGTAAAACTCTGATGTCGTGAAGCCGCGCACGCTGTATTCGTACAGCGTCAACCCACCAAAATCGTTCTGCTTCGATACGCCACCCGCGAAATCCAGAGCGCGCTCGACGTTGCTGCTGCCCAGATCCTTGAGCACGCTTGCCGGCACCACGCTGATCGCCTGCGGGATGTCAGCGATTGCAGTGTCGGTTTTCGTGGCGCTGGACGAGCGTGTCGCACGATATCCCTTGACTGGCCCGGTGGGGGATTCGTAGTCGGACTTGATGCTGATGGCGTCGAGTTCCAGACGCAGGGGGTCTTCGGCGAAGGCAGGATCGGCCAGCAATCCAAGGGTCAGGCCCAGCAGCGAGGCCCTTTTTCGAGACGGCATGTTATGTTGTTCCAATTGCGAGAATTGAAACAATATAACATGTCTAATGAGAATGTATTCCAGTAGCGCAAGATTCCTGCGCCCGGTTTAGTTCTCTTCTTTTTCCTTCACCGGTGCCGGTGGTGGGCGCAAGCCGATTTCCGCCGTGAGCTTGAGCTCCTTGCCATTGCGCATGACCTGGATCGTCACCTTGTCGGTTGGCTTGATTCGCGCCACCTGGTTCATCGAACGACGGCCATCGCCCGCGGGCTCGCCATCGATGGTCAGGATCACGTCACCCAGTTGCAGGCCCGCTTTCTGTGCCGGGCCATCGCGGAAAATCCCCGCGACCACAATGCCCGGACGTCCCGACAGGCCAAACGACTCCGCCAACTCCTGAGTCAGCGGCTGCACCTCGATCCCGAGCCAGCCACGGATCACCTGGCCGTGCTCGATGATCGACTTCATCACTTCCATCGCCAGTTTCACTGGGATCGCAAAGCCGATGCCTTGCGAGCCGCCGGACTTGGAGAAGATCGCGGTGTTGATGCCGGTCAGGTTGCCATTGGCGTCTACCAGTGCGCCGCCGGAGTTGCCCGGGTTGATCGCCGCATCGGTCTGGATGAAGTCTTCGTAATTGTTCAGGCCCAGCTGATTGCGGCCGGTGGCGCTGATGATGCCCATGGTCACGGTCTGGCCAACGCCGAACGGGTTGCCGATGGCTAGCGCGACGTCACCGATGCGAATGTTGTCGGAACGGCCGACGGTGATCGAAGGCAGGTTCTTCAAATCGATCTTGAGAACCGCGAGGTCGGTTTCCGGGTCGCTGCCGATGACGCGGGCCAGGGTTTCACGGCCATCCTTTAGGGCGACAACAATCTGGTCCGCGCCGCTGGTCACATGGTTGTTGGTCAGCAGATAGCCTTCCGGGCTCATGATCACGCCGGAGCCGAGGCTCGATTCCATACGCTTCTGCTTGGGTGAGTTGTCACCAAAAAAACGACGGAACTGCGGATCTTCGAACAACGGATGGTTTGGCCGGCTGACCACCTTGGTGGTGTACAGATTGACCACCGAGGGCGCCGCGATGGTCACCGCATCGGCGTAGGACACCGGGCCTTGTTGCACTGTGGTGGTTTGCGGGGCTTGCTGCAGGTTGACGTCCAGACTCGGAAGGCCGACCCACTCCGGGTAACGCTGGATAATCAACAGAGCGATAAGCACGCCGGCCAACAGCGGCCAGCCGGAAAAACGCAGCGCCTTGAGCATTAAGCACGTCCTGAGAGGTTGCAGGCAGCATGAGACCGCCGATAATGTCGCGCATTATACGAGGCCGCGCGCGCCTCTGAACGGGATATTTAGGAGTCTTTTATGGCCGTCGCCCTGAGCACACTTGTAGAAGAAGCCGACCGTTACCTGAACAGCGCCAGGATCGCCGATTATTGCCCCAATGGCTTGCAGGTCGAAGGTCGCCCGCAGGTCATGCGTATCGTCAGTGGCGTCACCGCCAGCCAGGCGTTGCTGGACGCCGCCGTCGAAGCGCAGGCCGACCTGGTGCTGGTGCACCACGGGTATTTCTGGAAGGGTGAGAATCCGTGCATCACCGGCATGAAGCAGCGTCGGTTGAAAACCCTGCTCAAGCACGACATCAGCCTTCTGTCCTATCACCTGCCCCTGGACCTGCATCCGGAAGTCGGCAACAACGTGCAGTTGGCGCGGCAGCTGGACATCACCGTCGAAGGTCCGCTCGATCCGGACAACCTGAAAGTGGTGGGGCTGGTCGGCTCGCTCAATGAGCCCATGACGGCCAGGGATTTTGCCCGCCGCGTTCAGGAAGTCATGGGGCGCGAACCGTTGCTGATCGAAGGCAGCGAGATGATTCGCCGGGTGGGTTGGTGCACCGGCGGCGGTCAGGGCTACATCGATCAGGCGGTGCTGGCCGGTGTCGACCTGTACCTCAGTGGCGAGGCCTCGGAACAGACCTTCCACAGCGCCCGGGAGAACGGCATCAGCTTCATTGCCGCCGGCCACCACGCTACCGAGCGCTACGGCGTGCAAGCGCTGGGCGACTACCTGGCCCGACGCTTCGCCCTGGAGCACATCTTCATCGATTGCCCGAATCCGATCTGACCCTGCTCGCCCCCACAGAAGATCAGGAAGGCAATGATCCCCTGTAGGAGCGAGCTTGCTCGCGATGGCGGTGTGTCAGACGCTGATGAGGCTGGATGTGCCGGCCCCATCGCGAGCATGCTCGCTCCTACAGGAGTCGGTCCTTACTGCCCAAACGCAGGGGTATATTCATATACCCTTTCGATCTAGCGGGCGCCCTGATTAGAAGAGGTCGGTGTGCTAGGATTCCTCGCTCGAACACGGCCCGCTGGCCGTTCATAAAAGTTTTCGTGAGTAGCCATGGTCGACAAACTGACGCATCTGAAACAGCTGGAGGCGGAAAGCATCCACATCATCCGCGAGGTGGCCGCCGAGTTCGACAACCCGGTGATGCTGTACTCCATCGGCAAAGACTCCGCCGTGATGCTGCACCTGGCACGCAAGGCATTTTTCCCCGGCAAGCTGCCGTTCCCGGTGATGCACGTCGACACTCGCTGGAAATTCCAGGAGATGTACGCCTTCCGCGACAAAATGGTTGCGGACCTGGGCCTGGACCTGATCACCCACATCAACCCGGACGGCGTGGCGCAGAACATCAACCCGTTCACCCACGGCAGCGCCAAGCACACCGACATCATGAAGACCGAAGGCCTTAAACAGGCTTTGGACAAGCACGGTTTCGACGCCGCTTTCGGTGGTGCGCGCCGCGATGAAGAGAAGTCCCGCGCCAAGGAACGTGTCTACTCGTTCCGCGACAGCAAGCATCGCTGGGACCCGAAAAACCAGCGCCCGGAACTGTGGAACGTCTACAACGGCAAGGTCAACAAGGGCGAATCCATTCGTGTGTTCCCGTTGTCGAACTGGACCGAGCTGGACATCTGGCAGTACATCTACCTCGAAGGGATCCCGATCGTGCCGCTTTACTTCGCCGCCGAGCGTGAAGTCATCGAGAAGAACGGCACCCTGATCATGATCGACGACGAGCGCATCCTCGAGCACCTGAGCGATGAAGACAAAGCACGCATCGTCAAAAAGAAAGTGCGATTCCGTACCCTTGGCTGCTACCCGTTGACGGGCGCGGTGGAGTCCGAGGCCGAAAGCCTGACGGACATCATTCAGGAAATGCTCCTGACGCGAACTTCCGAGCGCCAGGGCCGTGTCATCGACCATGATGGCGCAGGCTCGATGGAAGACAAAAAACGTCAAGGGTACTTTTAAGCTTCGAGTTACAAGCGGCAAGCTGCAAGTTAAAGGCGGTATGCGTAACTTCGCGGTTTGGTGCTTGCAGCCGGTTGTTGCGAGCCGCGATTGAGTGACTCGTAATGGACTTCGAGAAGTTGGTTGTTTGGCAGAGAAGCAAGTGTCTGGCAGTGGGGATCTACCGAGAGTTTGCCCAATGCGGGGATTTTGGTTTCAAGGACCAGATCACCCGCTCAGCACTTTCGGTACCCTCCAACATTGCTGAGGGGATGGAGCGTCGCAGCGCCAAAGAAAAGGTACGTTTTCTTTGGATCGCGAAGGCTTCTTGTGGAGAGTTACGAACCCAGATTCTCATCGGCAGCGACATTGCTTACATCGCCCATCCGCTGGCTGAAAACTGGATTACAGAAACCCGTGAGCTCTCAAAGATGCTCTGCGGCTTGATCAACAAAATTTCTGACTAGCTGTACGCCGACAAGCTTGCCGCTTGAAGCTTACAGCTTGGAGCTTGAACCCGATGAGCCATCAATCTGATTTGATCAGCGAGGACATCCTCGCCTACCTGGGCCAGCACGAACGTAAAGAGCTGCTGCGCTTTTTGACCTGCGGTAACGTCGATGACGGCAAGAGCACCCTGATCGGGCGCCTGCTGCATGACTCCAAGATGATCTACGAAGATCACCTGGAAGCGATCACCCGCGACTCGAAAAAAGTCGGCACCACCGGCGAAGACATCGACCTGGCGTTGCTGGTTGACGGTTTGCAGGCCGAGCGTGAGCAGGGCATCACGATCGATGTTGCCTACCGCTACTTCTCCACGGCCAAGCGCAAGTTCATCATTGCCGACACCCCGGGCCATGAGCAGTACACCCGCAACATGGCCACCGGTGCATCCACCTGTGACCTGGCGATCATCCTGGTTGACGCCCGCTACGGCGTGCAGACCCAGACGCGCCGACACAGCTTCATCGCCTCCTTGTTGGGCATCAAGCACATCGTCGTGGCCATCAACAAGATGGACCTCAAAGGGTTCGACCAGGACGTGTTCGAGGCGATCAAGGCCGATTACCTGAAGTTCGCCGAAGGCCTGAAACTGCAACCGACCAGCCTGCACTTCGTGCCGATGTCGGCCCTCAAGGGCGACAACGTGGTGAACAAGTCCGAGCGCTCGCCGTGGTACACCGGTCAGTCGCTGATGGAAATTCTCGAGACTGTGGAAGTAGCGGGCGATCGCAACTTCACCGACCTGCGTTTCCCGGTGCAGTACGTCAACCGTCCGAACCTGAACTTCCGTGGATTTGCCGGCACCCTGGCCAGCGGCATCGTCAAGAAAGGCGACGAAGTGGTGGTGCTGCCATCAGGCAAGAGCAGTCGCGTGAAATCCATCGTCACCTTTGAGGGTGAGCTGGAGCATGCAGGCCCGGGCCAGGCGGTTACGCTGACCATGGAAGATGAAATCGACATCTCCCGGGGCGACCTGTTGGTGCACGCCGACAACGTTCCGCCAGTGACCGACAGCTTCGAAGCGATGCTGGTGTGGATGGCTGAAGAGCCGATGCTGCCGGGCAAGAAATACGACATCAAGCGTGCCACCAGTTACGTGCCGGGCTCCATCGCCAGCATCGTCAACAAGGTCGACGTCAACACCCTGGAAGAAGGCCCGGCCAGCGCGCTGCAACTGAACGAAATCGGCAAGGTCAAGATCGCGCTCGACGCGCCGATTGCCCTCGACGGTTACGACAGCAACCGCACCACCGGCGCGTTTATCATCATCGATCGCTTGACCAACGGCACCGTTGGCGCGGGCATGATTGTCGCGCAGCCTTTGGCGCATGGCACCAGCACCCACCACGGCAAACTGGCTCACGTGGCTACCGAAGAACGTGCCCGGCGCTTCGGCCAGCAGCCCGCTACCGTGCTGTTCAGCGGCCTGTCGGGCGCCGGCAAGAGCACCCTGGCCTACGCGGTTGAGCGCAAGCTGTTCGACCTCGGTCGTGCGGTGTTCGTGCTCGATGGCCAGAACCTGCGTCATGACCTGAACAAAGGGCTGCCGCAGGATCGCGCCGGACGTACCGAGAACTGGCGCCGTGCCGCGCATGTAGCGCGTCAGTTCAACGAAGCCGGCCTGTTGACCCTGGCGGCGTTTGTCGCACCAAGTGCCGAAGGTCGCGAACAGGCCAAGGACCTGATCGGCAAGGAGCGCCTGCTGACGGTCTACGTCCAGGCCTCACCAGCCGTGTGCGCAGAGCGTGACCCGCAAGGCCTGTACGCGGCAGCCGGGGATAACATTCCGGGCGAGTCCTTCCCGTACGACGTGCCGCTGGATGCTGATCTCGTGATCGACACCCAGTCCGTGTCGCTGGAAGAGAGCGTCAAACAAGTGCTGGATCTGCTGCGCAAGCGTGGGGCGATCTAGGGCAGGGGCAGCGGCAAGCTTTCAGCTTCAAGCTGCAAGGAAAAGCCCGCGGACAGGTAACTGTCTGCGGGCTTTTTTGTTTCTGGTCGGGCCTCATCGCGACGGTGCGACGATTCGACAAGCCCGCTCCCACAGGGTATAGCGGTGTACACAAAACCTGTAGGAGCGGGCTTGCCCGCGATGGCGCCAGACCAGACAACCCATTACTGGGCTGGATACTCCCGATGCATCTGTTCCAGCAACGCATCCTTGTCCTGCCACAACTGGTTGATCCAGCCCTGGAATTGCAGACGGTACTCGCCGTCCTGGTCGTAGTTCTTGCCGATGAACTGCGGTGGAATGTTCAGCTCATGGAAGTGCACCACCACGTCCTTCACATTGCCACTGAGCAGGTCCCAGAACCCCGGACGCCCTCCCGGATAGTGGATGGTCACGTTAACGATCGATTCCAGTTGTTCGCCCATGGCATCCAGCACGAACGCAATGCCACCGGCCTTGGGTTTGAGCAGGTATTTGAAGGGCGACTGCTGCTGGGCGTGCTTGCCTTCGGTGAAGCGTGTGCCCTCGACGAAGTTGAAAATCCCCACTGGGTTGTTGCGAAACTTCGCGCACGTTTTGCGGGTGGTTTCCAGGTCCTTGCCTTTCTTTTCCGGGTGCTTTTCCAGGTAAGCCTTGGAGTAGCGTTTCATGAACGGAAAGCCCAGCGTCCACCACGCCAGGCCAATGACCGGCACCCAGATCAATTCCTGCTTGAGAAAGAACTTCAGCGGTTGGATACGCCGGTTGAGCACGTATTGCAGGACCAGGATGTCGACCCAGCTCTGGTGGTTGCTGGTGATCAGGTATGAATGCTGGTAGTCGAGACCCTGCAGGCCGCTGACGTGCCAGCGGGTTCGACGGACCAGATTCATCCAGCCCTTGTTCAGGCTGATCCAGGCTTCGTGGGTGTGGCTCATCAGCCAACCGGCCAGGCGCTGGGTAAAGGCAAATGGCAAGACTTTGATCAATGCCACGCAGAACAGAAACGAGCAGAGCGCAATCGTGTTCAAAGCCAACAACAAACAAGCAATCACACCGCGTATCGGTGCAGGGAGAAAGTCCAGCATTTAAACATCCAGAGGTCGGTTGGCGGCTTGGATCGCCGTCAGGGCGATGGTGTACACGATGTCGTCAACCTGCGCACCGCGCGGCAGGTCGTTCACCGGTTTGCGCAGGCCTTGCAGCATCGGCCCGAGGCTGACGCAGTCGGCGCTGCGTTGCACCGCCTTGTGCGTGGTGTTGCCGGTATTGAGGTCGGGGAACACGAACACCGTGGCACGACCGGCCACCTGGCTGTTCGGCGCCAGTTGCCGGGCCACGGTCTCGTTGGCGGCGGCGTCGTATTGCAACGGGCCGTCGATCAGCAGCGAATGCTGTTGCTCGTGGGCGAGCAGGGTCGCCTCGCGCACTTTCTCCACCTCTTCGCCGGTGGCCGATTCGCCGCTGGAGTAGCTGATCATCGCCACGCGTGGGGTAATACCGAAGGCGGCTGCCGAGTCCGCGCTTTGCAGGGCAATTTCGGCCAACTCGCTGGCGCTCGGGTGCGGGTTCATCACGCAGTCGCCATAGACCAGCACTTCTTCGGGGAACAGCATGAAGAACACCGACGACACCAGGGTGCAGCCCGGCGCAGTCTTGATCAGTTGCAGGGCCGGGCGGATGGTATTGGCGGTGGAGTGTATGACCCCGGACACCAACCCATCGACTTCATCGAGCGCAAGCATCATGGTGCCGATCACCACCGGATCTTCCAGTTGCTGTTCGGCCATCGGGGCGTTGAGGCTTTTGCTCTTGCGCAGGGACACCATCGGTTCGACGTAGCGATCGCGGATCAGGTCCGGGTCGAGAATCTCCAGTCCCGGCGGCAGCTCGATGCCCTGCGCGCGAGCCACGGCTTCGACATCCGCAGGTTTGGCCAGCAACACGCAGCGAGCGATTCCACGCGCCTGACAGATCGCCGCGGCCTGCACGGTCAGCGGTTCGCTGCCTTCGGGCAGCACGATGCGCTTGTTGGCGCCCTGGGCGCGTTGGATCAGTTGATAACGGAACACGGCCGGCGACAGGCGCATTTCCCGTGGCGTGCCGCACCGCTGGTGCAGCCAGTTGGCGTCGAGATGGCCAGCGACGAAATCGGTGATGATTTCCGCACGTTCGCGGTCGTCGATCGGGATTTCCTTGTTGAGGCCGTTCAACAGGTTGGCTGTGTCGTAGGAACCGGTGCTGACCGACAGTACGGGCAGGCCGGCCTGCAAGGCACCGCGACACAGCTCCATGATGCGCGGGTCGGGCAGGGTGTCGCTGGTCAGGAGCAGGCCCGCCAACGGCACGCCGTTAATGGCAGCGAGGCTGACGGCAAGGATGATGTCGTCGCGATCTCCGGGCGTCACCACCAACACGCCGGGCTTGAGCAGCTCCACGGTGTTGCGCATGGTGCGTGCGCAGATGATGATTTTGGTCATCCGCCGGGTTTCGTAATCGCCAGCATTGAGAATCTGCGCGCCCATCAGGTCGGCGACGTCGCGGGTGCGCGGCGCATTCAGTTCCGGCTGGTACGGGATGCAGCCAAGCAGGCGGAAATCACCGCTGCGCAGCAACGGCGAATGTTCCCTCAGGCGCGAGGCGAAGGCCTCCATGCTCTCATCGGTCTTGACCTTGTTGAGGATTACGCCGAGGACTTTCGGATCCTTCGGGCCGCCGAACAACTGCGCCTGCAATTCCACGCGGCCCGAGAGCTCGGTCAGCACTTCGTTTTCCGGTGCCGAGACCAGGATCACTTCGGCGTCGAGGCTCTTGGCCAGGTGCAGGTTGACCCGCGCAGCGTAGCTGGCGCTGCGGGTCGGCACCATGCCTTCGACGATCAGCACGTCCTTGCCGATGGCTGCCTGCTGGTACAGCGTGATGATTTCCTCGAGCAACTCATCGAGCTGCCCGTCGCCCAGCATGCGCTCGACATGGGCCAGGCCCAGGGGTTGCGGCGGTTTCAAACCGTGGGTGCGTGCCACCAGCTCGGTGGAGCGCTCAGGCCCGGTATCCCCCGGATGGGGTTGGGCGATCGGTTTGAAAAAGCCGACCTTGAGGCCGGCGCGCTCAAGGGTACGAACCAGCCCGAGGCTGATGGAGGTCAGGCCCACGCCAAAGTCGGTGGGCGCAATAAAAAAAGTTTGCATGCGAGTTCTCTAAGGGTGCATGGCAAAGGTGAGCGTCTATCGCTGACGATCGACCGGGATTCAGTCGCCAAGGTTATCGCTAACCGAGCCTTGAGCGCACCAACCGCATTCAAAGCGCTGGCCGATTTTTTCCGCCCGCTGCGCAGGGTCCAGCACCCAGGCCCGCGATTGCCACGGCGGCTGGTGGCGCAGGTGCTGCGTATGGCCGCAGGACAGGTCGGCCACACATTGTCCGTCTTCATCCTGATGAAAACCTGTGATCGTGGAGCCGTCTGTTGCGTTCCGTTTGTCCGGGTTGTGTTCGCTTTCGGACGATGGCTTCGCTAGACTTGGCCCTTCTATATTCTTCTGCAAAAGGTCTCGCCCCATGCTGATCGCCGCCAATAAGGCTGTCTCCATCGACTATACCCTGACCAACGACGCTGGTGAGGTCATCGACAGCTCCGCCGGCGGCGCACCGCTGGTTTACCTGCAAGGCGCAGGCAATATCATCCCTGGCCTGGAAAAAGCCCTGGAAGGCAAAGGCGTTGGCGAAGAGCTGACCGTAGCCGTTGAACCTGAAGATGCCTACGGCGAATACGCTGCCGAACTGGTCAGCACCCTGAGCCGCAGCATGTTCGAAGGCGTCGACGAGCTGGAAGTGGGCATGCAGTTCCACGCTTCCGCTCCGGATGGCCAGATGCAGATCGTCACCATCCGTGACCTGGACGGCGACGACGTTACCGTTGACGGCAACCACCCGCTGGCCGGTCAGCGCCTGAACTTCCAGGTCAAGATCGTTGCCATCCGTGACGCCAGCCAGGAAGAAATCGCTCATGGCCACGTCCATGGCGAAGGTGGCCATCACCACTGATTTTCTGCGCTAAGCTCAGAGAACTGGAGAGGCGCCCGAAGGGCGCCTTTTTAGTCCGCGGCTGTTCTTGGTGACATCGCCAAGAGGCTGTTTCGAGAAAAACACGGGAATCTGGAGTACGTCATGAGTGCTTTTCACGACCTGAAATTGACAGCCCTGAATGGTCAGGAACTTCCGCTGGCGCCTTTCAAGGGCAACGTCGTGCTGGTGGTCAACGTAGCCTCCAAATGTGGCTTGACCCCGCAATACGCCGCGCTGGAAAACCTCTATCAGCAATACAAGGGCAAGGGCTTCACCGTGCTGGGCTTGCCGTGCAACCAGTTTGCCGGGCAGGAGCCGGGCAGCGAACAGGAAATCCAGGATTTCTGCAGCCTCAACTACGGCGTGACTTTTCCGTTGTCCAGCAAGCTGGAAGTCAACGGCCATGAACGTCACCAGTTGTATCGCCTGCTGGCCGGCGAAGGCGCCGAGTTTCCCGGTGACATCACCTGGAACTTCGAAAAATTCCTGCTGGGCAAGGACGGCCGCGTCCTCGCACGTTTTTCGCCACGTACCGCGCCGGACGATCCTGCGGTCATCCAGGCTATCGAAAAAGCGCTGGGCTGAGCTGAACCTCTATCCCCTGTAGGAGCGAGCATGCTCGCTCCTACAGGTTTCGTGAATCCTCACAAGTTTTAACCCTTAATCACGCAAATCAATAATCCTTCCCAGCGCTCGCAAGCCTCCATATTATACTCGTCATAAAGTCTATCCTCGTGGAGCGCACCGATGCCCGTTCAAGCCCTGTTCAAACCGTTCCACCTTGGCACCCTCGAACTGCCGACTCGCGTGGTCATGGCGCCAATGACACGTTCGTTCTCGCCCGGTGGCGTGCCAAATTCCAAGGTCATCGAGTACTACCGTCGTCGCGCTGCGGCCGGCGTTGGCCTGATCATCACCGAGGGCACCACCGTCGGACACAAGGCGTCCAACGGATACCCGAACGTGCCGCATTTCTACGGTGAAGACGCCTTGGCCGGCTGGAAGAAAGTGGTCGACGCCGTGCATGCCGAGGGCGGCAAGATCGTTCCGCAACTGTGGCACGTCGGCAGTGTACGTCGCATCGGCACCGAACCGGATGCGAGCGTGCCGGGTTACGGCCCGTCGGAAAAATTGAAGGACGGCCAGGTCGTGGTTCACGGCATGAGCAAGCAGGATATCCAGGACGTGATCGCCGCGTTCGCCCAGGCCGCCAAGGATGCCAAGAGCATCGGCATGGACGGCGTGGAAATCCACGGTGCCCACGGTTACCTGGTCGACCAGTTTTTCTGGGAAGGCAGCAACCAGCGCACCGACGAATACGGTGGCAGCCTGGCCAACCGTTCGCGTTTTGCCATCGAGTTGATTCAAGCGGTGCGCGCAGCGGTGGGTGAAGGTTTCCCGATCATCTTCCGTTTTTCCCAGTGGAAACAGCAGGATTACACCGCGCGTCTGGTGCAAACCTCGCAGGCACTGGGCGAATTCCTCAAGCCGCTATCCGACGTTGGCGTGGACATTTTCCACTGCTCGACCCGCCGTTTCTGGGAGCCTGAGTTCGACGGTTCCGAGCTGAACCTGGCCGGCTGGACGCGCAAACTCACCGGCAAGCCGACCATCACCGTGGGCAGCGTCGGCCTGGATGGCGAGTTCCTGCAATTCATGGTCAATACCGACAAGATTGCCCAGCCGGCCAGCCTTGAGAAACTGCTGGAACGGCTGAACAATGACGAGTTCGATCTCGTGGCAGTTGGGCGTGCCCTGCTGGTGGACCCGGACTGGGCGCAGAAAGTGCGTGACGGGCGCGAGGAAGATATCTTGCCGTTCAGCCGTGAGGCGTTGATGACGCTGGTTTAAGCGGCGCCTGTCAGGGCCGCCATCGCGGGCAAGCCCGCTCCTACAAGGATCTCATCAACCCTTGTAGGAGCGAGCTTGCTCGCGATGGCTCCAACAAAAATCTCAAGGCAGTGAAGCAGCCCCAGGCACCACCGACTCTCCCCCACAAGCCCCCCGCAATTGCCCCTCAAACGCCTCGACAATCGCGGCCCAGCCCTGGCGGCTTGCATGCTGGCGCGCATTGAGTCGCACACAGCGCAAGGTCTCGCGCTCTTCCAGCAACCACACCGCCGCGTCGCAAAACGCCGCTTCATCCCCCGGCATCGCCAGTACGCCGTTGTAGCCATGGCGAATGTGCTGGGCCGCTGCCGCCTGGTCATAAGCCACCACACCCAACCCCGAAGCCAGAGCCTCCAGGACCACATTGCCGAAGGTTTCGGTCAGGCTGGGAAACACGAAAACATCGCCCGATGCATAGTGGGCAGCCAGGGCTTCGCCGCGGTGCGGGCCGCAGAAAATAGCGTCGGGCAGCGCCTTCTCCAGGGCCTTGCGTTGTGGGCCGTCGCCGACGATGACCAGCTTTATTGTTCGTTGTGGATACGTCGTGGTCAGCGTGTCGATGGCGCGCTTGAGCAAACCGAGGTTTTTCTCGGCTGCCAGGCGCCCGACATGAATAACGGCAATATCCTTCTCGCCCAGGCCCCATTGTTCACGCAGTGATTGCTGGCGTTTGCTCGGGTGAAACAACTGACAATCGACCCCCCGCGAGAGCAATGCCAGTCGCTCGAAATGCCGACGCTCCAGCTCCATGCGCTGGCTGACACTTGGGACCAGGGTCAGATTCGAGCGATTGTGAAACCAGCGCAGATAATGGGTCAGCAGGCGCGTCAGCAAGCCTAGTCCATACTGGTTGGAGTACTGCTGGAAGTTGGTGTGAAAGCCGCTGACCACGGAAATTCCCAAGCGCCGTGCCGCACGCAACGCGGACAGGCCCAGTGGTCCCTCCGTGGCGATGTACAGCACGTCCGGGCGCTGGCGCGTCCAGCGTCGCAGCAGCTTGTGCATCGATGACTGGCCCCATTGCAGTCCTGGGTAGCCTGGCAGCGGCCAACCACGGCACAACAGCAATTGGTCGTCGCTGCCCAGTTGCAGATCGCAACCCTGGCGCGGCCGCACCAGCTCCACCTGGTGTCCGCGCGCGCGCAAGCCGTCGCACAAGCGACCAAGGGTGTTGGCCACTCCATTGATTTCAGGAGGGAAGGTTTCGGTGATCAGGGTGATGCGCAGAGCTGTCGTCATGACCCCAGTGTCGGCTGGGGCCATGTCGCCAGTGTGGCGATTTGATGATGGATTCGTGACGGGCTCAGCGTTGGCTCACCAGGCTTTCGGCGCCTTGCTCACGGACCCAGAACAAGGTCGCACCGGCTACGGCGGCGGGCATCATCAGCACGTTGACCACCGGAATCAGCAGCACCAGATACACAATCCCGCCGAAGCTCATGCTCTGCCAGCGTTTCTGCCGCAGCCAGGCGAGCATCTCGTTCCAGCCCAGCTTGTGGTTGTCTGCGGGGTAGTCGATGTACTGAATCGCCATCATCCACACCCCGAACAGCAGCCACAGCGGTGCAGCGATGATATTCACCACGGGCACGAACGAGAGGATGAACAAGCCGATGGCACGCGGCAGGAAGTAACCGAGCTTGCGCATTTCCCGGGCGAAGGTGCGCGGGACCATGGCGATCAGTTCGCCCCAGCTGAACGCCGGGAAATCATCGGTGCCGCGCACCACCACTTCGACCTTCTCCGCCAGGAAGCCATTGAACGGCGCGGCGATGATGTTGGCGAGCATTGTGAAGGTGAAAAACACCATCAATACCACCAGCACGACGAAAATCGGCCACAGGATGTAACTGAGAAAACTCAGCCAGTCCGGCAGGGTGGGCATCAGTGTATCGACCCACAGGCTGAATTGATGGCCGGCCAGATAGATCAATCCGACGAACAGCACCAGGTTGATGACCAATGGCAGCAATACGAAAAGCCGCAGGCTGGGACTCAAAACCAGCTTGAGCCCTTCACGCAGGTATTGCGGGCCGGACAGAACAGGGGCGGGCATATCGTGCTCCGAGAAAGGGGAAACGCGCCGACCTTACCGACTTTGCCACTTCGGCGAAAGCGCCGTTACTGGATCGACATCAGCGGTAACAAAGGTGCCTATAAACAAACGGTAACGGGATAGAGACCACCTATGAGCTGGATTGTTAAACCGTATTTCCTTAATCTTCGCCCCCTCGATACGCTGCACCCATTCTTTTACAGGACTGTTGTATTCAAGCCTTCCCCAAGTGCTTTCAATGGTCTTTTTTTATTCACGTCGGCAACCCGGCGTTCCGCGCCATGTGTTTTGGGCCGGTCAACAGGAGCAGGTCATGTCTGAAGTCCGTCATTCGCGAGTGATTATTCTCGGTTCCGGCCCTGCCGGTTACAGCGCCGCGGTCTATGCCGCCCGTGCCAACCTCAAGCCGCTGCTGATCACCGGCATGCAGGCCGGCGGTCAACTGACGACCACCACCGAAGTCGACAACTGGCCGGGCGACGTCCACGGCCTGACCGGCCCGGCTCTGATGGAGCGCATGCGCGAGCACGCCGAGCGTTTTGAGACCGAGATCGTCTTTGATCACATTAACGCGGTGGATTTTGCTTCCAAGCCTTACACCCTGACCGGCGACAGCGCGACCTACACCTGCGACGCCCTGATCATTGCCACCGGCGCCAGCGCTCGTTACCTGGGCCTGCCCTCGGAAGAAGCGTTCATGGGCAAAGGGGTTTCGGCCTGCGCGACCTGCGACGGTTTCTTCTACCGCAACAAGCCAGTGGCCGTGGTCGGTGGTGGCAACACCGCTGTAGAAGAGGCGCTGTACCTGGCCAACATTGCCAGCACCGTGACCCTGATCCACCGTCGCGATACCTTCCGCGCCGAGAAGATCCTGATCGACAAGCTCAACGCTCGCGTCGCTGAAGGCAAGATCATCCTCAAGCTCAACTCCAACCTGGATGAAGTCCTGGGCGACAACATGGGCGTGACCGGTGCCCGCCTGAAGAACAACGACGGCAGCTTTGACGAAATCAAGGTGGACGGTGTGTTCATCGCCATCGGCCACACCCCGAACACCTCGCTGTTCGAAGGCCAACTGACCTTGAAAGACGGCTACCTGGTGGTGCAGGGCGGCCGTGAAGGCAACGCCACCGCGACCAACGTCGAAGGCATCTTCGCCGCCGGTGACGTGGCTGACCACGTTTACCGCCAGGCAATCACCTCGGCCGGCGCCGGCTGCATGGCCGCACTGGACACCGAACGTTACCTCGACGGCCTGCAGAACGCTTCGTTCTAAGGGTGTTGAAATGAAAAAACCGGCTTAGGCCGGTTTTTTTGTGTCTGGTTTCCGGGTTCCCTGTAGGAGCGAGCTTGCTCGCGATCCTCGTAAACGATAACGCTGGCTGTCTGACACCCAGCGGTGCCTGTTCTTCCATCGCGAGCAAGCTCGCTCCTACAGGGCTTGGGGTGTTCACACCAGTTTCTTGAGGCACGCCTCGAAGATGTCCAGGCCCTCTTCCAGCACCGCTGGCTCTGTGGTCAGCGGCGCCAACAGGCGGATGATGTGTCGCGACTTGCCGCTGGGCATCAGCAACAAGCCAGCGTCCCGCGCCAGGGTCAGCAGTTGCGTCAGTTGTGCCGGGGCGGGTGTGCCGTCGGGGTTGGCCAGTTCGATGCCGCGCATGGCGCCGACACCGGTCAGGCGGCCCAGGTAGGGAGAGACGTTGTTGGCGCGCCAGGTTTCGTAGCGGCTGATGATCGCCTGTTCCTGCTGTAAACCCCACGCGTGCAGGTTGGCATCGGTCATTTCGTCCAGCGTCGCCAACGCCGCCGCACAGGCGATCGGGTTGCCCGAGTAAGTACCGCCAAGCCCGCCTTTGGGTAGGGTGTCGAGCAGCGCCTTGCGGCCGACCACCGCGCCCAGCGGGACGCCGCCGCCAATGCTTTTGCCGAGCAGGATCAGGTCCGGCTCGATGCCCAACCGGGGAAACGCAAAGCGTTCACCGGTGCGGCCAAACCCGGACTGGATCTCGTCGGCGATCAACAGGATGTTCTTTTCATCGCACAAACGGCGCAGCGCCTGCGCAAAATCGACGTCCAACGCGAGGAAGCCCGCTTCACCCTGCACCGGTTCGACGATGAAACAGGCCACGTCCTCGATATCGATTTCGACGCCAAAGAGTCGATCCAGGGCTTTTAGAGCCTCGGCGCAGGTGACGCCGTTGTCTTTACTCGGGAAGGGCAGGTGATATACCGGGCCGGGCAGTGCACCGACCTTCTGTTTGTAGGGCGCGACCTTGCCATTGAGGTTGAGCGTGGCGAGCGTGCGCCCGTGGAAGGCGCCGTCGAAGGCAATGACAGCGGTTCGCCCCGTCGCGCCACGGACGATCTTCAAGGCGTTCTCCGCTGCTTCCGCGCCGCTGTTGGTGAGCATGCCGCTGACCGGGTAACTCACCGGTATGAAGCCGGCCAGGCGCTCCATGAAGTCGAGGTAAGGCGTGTGGGGCGCGGCATTGAACGCGTAGTGCGTCAGCCGCGTGGCTTGCTCTCGAATGGCCTCGACGATGCGCGGGTGGCAATGGCCGAGGTTCAGTACACCGATACCGCCGACAAAGTCGATATAGCGTTTTCCATCAGTCGACCAGACCTCGGCATTTTTGCCATGGCTGAGGGTGACGGGATGAACGATGTTGATCGACTGACTGATGGATTCGCTGCTCATGGATGACCGGCTCGCAAGAAGGAGAACTTGCGTTTATCTAAGCCGCGAGCAGTGGTGTCGGGCAAACGAAATAAAGTTGCCGGGTCAATCTTAAAAGTCGGGATGTCCTTGTAGGAGCGAGCTTGCTCGCGATCAGTCGCCAATGATGACGCTGTCTGTCTGACACCCAGCGGTGTCTGTGACTCCATCGCGACGGTTCGACGCCTCGACAAGCTCGCTCCTACAGGTTAGGTTACGGCCGGGCGGGATTAACGGCGCGTCAGCGGCTGCTCGCCGAACTTCACCCCGGCCAGGCCGTGGGCGATCAGTGCGCGGATGTTGCCGTGGTCGCTGCCTTCAGGGGTGGCGACTACCGAGCGGTAGTGTTCGCCGAACGCCAGCAGCGCTTCTTCATCGCTCAGGCCTTCAAGGAGGGCCAGGCCCAGGGTCTTGCACGAGCCTTCGTTTTGCCCGGCGGCGTTTTCCACGCCACCGTTGTTGAAAGCCTGCGGCTGGTAGTCGTAGCCGGCCGCGATGAAGGCGAGGGTATCGGCGAAGACGTGTTCGCCGCTCTTGAGGCTGGCGCGCAGGGTGTTCAGGTCAGTCATGGGGTTTTCCTTTGGCGAACGCCGCCTGTTGCTCGGCGCTGGCTTCTTGCTGGTATTGGGCTTTCCACTCGGCGTATGGCATGCCGTAGACGACCTCACGTGCGTCATCGAGGGTGACTTCGATCTGGCGTTCATCGGCGGCGGCCTTGTACCACTTGGAGAGGCAGTTGCGGCAGAAACCCGAGAGGTTCATCAGGTCGATGTTCTGCACATCCTTGCGGCTGTCCAGATGGGCGACGAGCCGGCGGAAGGCGGCGGCTTCGAGTTCGAGGCGTTCTTGATCGGTCATGGAGGTCTCTTCGAGACAGCTTCGAGCGGCAAGCTTCAAGCTGCAAGATGGGTTGCGGTGAGGCGAAGTCTACAGCTTGCGGCTTGCGGCTTGAAGCTTGAAGCTTGCAGCTGCTACGCAGTAGCCCGACTCGCTGCAAGCGTAATCGACACCGACTCGGCAAAACGCAGTGCATGGGGTTTGTCGACCTCTACTTCCGCGTACAGCACCGAGGCGTTGGCCATGACCAGGTCGAGAATTTCCTGGGTCAGGCGTTCGAGCAGGGCGAAGCGATTGCCTTCGACGTGGGCGATGATCGCCTTGGTGATGGTCCGGTAATTCAGCGCATGATCGATGTCGTTGTCGCGCACGGCTTCCTGGGCGGCATACAGGATGGTCAGGTTGATCAACACATCCTGCTTGTTGAGGATTTCGTCCTCGTTGATGCCAATGTAGGTCCGCAGGCACAGGTCCTTGACCCGGATGCGTGCCATGCCTGGTTGAAGTTGTGACATTACTTCTTGCTCCGTCCAATCAATTGCAGGAACTCCTGGCGGGTGTTGCTCGACTCGCGGAAGGCGCCGAGCATTACCGAAGTGTTCATGGTCGAATTCTGTTTTTCGACGCCGCGCATCATCATGCACATGTGCTGGGCTTCGATGACCACGGCGACGCCGGCCGCGCCCGTGACTTGCAGCACCGCGTCGGCGATTTGCCGGGTGAGGTTTTCCTGGATCTGCAGGCGACGGGCGAACATGTCCACCAGCCGCGCGATCTTCGACAGGCCCAGCACCTTGCCCGTTGGAATATAAGCCACATGTGCCTTGCCGATGAAGGGCAGCATGTGATGTTCGCAGAGCGAGTACAACTCAATGTTGTCGACGATCACCATTTCATCGCTGTCGGAAGCGAACAACGCGCCGTTGACGACTTCCTCGACAGTCTGTCCATAGCCGTGACACAGGTACTGCATGGCCTTGGCCGCGCGCATCGGGGTGTCGAGCAAACCCTCGCGCTCGGGGTTTTCCCCCAGGCCGATGAGGATGTCGCGATAGCTCTGGGACAGGGCATTGTGGTGCAGGGATAACATCATGGATGATCCTCGCGGGGTCGCCTACTTGAGGTGCCGTCCGCCGTTGACGGTCAGGGTGGTGCCGGTGACATAAGAGTTGTCGAGCAGGTAACGCAAGCTCTGGTAGATCACTTCGCCGCCGGGTTCGATGCCCAGCGCGGACTTGGCGAGCGCCTTGGCGCGATACGTTGCGTCGTCATGCGCATTGAACATTAGCAGGGCCGGGGCGATGCCGTTGACCTTGATGGCGGGCGCATACCTGGCGGCGAAGGACAGGGTCAGGCTGTCGAGCCCGGCCTTGCTCGCGCAATAGCCAATGTGTCGGCTGCTGCCCTTGCGCGTGACGTCATCGCTGATGTGCACGATATCGGCAGGCTGTGACCGGTGCAGCAGGTCAGCGCAATGCAGGTTGATCAGGTAGGGCGCCAGCATGTGCACGCTGAACATTCGGCTGAAGGCTGCGGCGTCCGTGTCCGGCGATTCAGCCAGCCACTCGGAGGCATTGTGGATGATCGCGCGCAGGCTATCGGTGTGTGTCTTCAGTTCGTGGATAAAGGCTAGGATACCGGCTTCGCTGGACAGGTCGGCGAACAGCGCTGTTGCGCCCAGGTCGCGCAAGACCTGCACGCCGGGGCGTTCGGTTCGGTAACTGAAAATCACCGCGCGCCCGTCTTCCAGTAGCCGCTGCGCACAGTGCAGGCCGACGCGCTGGGCAGCGCCGGTGATGAGGATCGGGGCGGAGGAAGAAGTCATGAACGGCTCGCGTCGCGGTGAGAGCAAAACTATACCAGCGCAACGCGGGATCTACCGAACTCCTGTAGGCGCGAGTCAACGAGCCTCGGCGGCCGAGCGGCGGATGGGTGTCGCGTTCAACCACCCCGCCAACAATCGCGTCGACAGCGGAATGAAGAAATAGACCATCAACGGCGTCAGGCACAGGGTGCTCAACAATACTCGCGGCAACAGGGGTAATCCCCCCAGCAGCGGCCCGAGGACGAAGTTGAACAGCAACGACACTGGAAAAAACGCCAGCCAGATTGCGACGGCCTGCTTCCAGCGAGGTGGGCGTGCGCCAGTGGTGCCAAACCAGCCTTCAATGCCGCTCACTCGATGCTCGGTTTTATGCGCAAACAGGTCGCTGCCACGGGCCAGCCACGCGGTACGCGATGCGGAGTGCTCCCACGCGTGCATGGTCTGTTCGTTGGCAAAGCGGAAAATGATCTGGAATTCATCGCCTCCAGGCGGTGGGGCGAGCACACCGGAGCCGAGATAACCCTGGAAATCGGTGGCCAGTTGTTCGCCTTCGCGCAACCAGGTCATGAGGTCCTGGTAGCGTCCATTGGCAACACGGCGCGCGACCATCAGCGTGACGGGGGAGGTAGTCATTGTGTAACTCCAGATTTTTAACGCGTCACTCCGGGTAGGAGTTTCGCCAGGCACAGCGCCGGGGTGGTGGGCTGCGTCTTGGTACAAGCAAGGAATGCGCCGGATTCTACAGGTATCTGCTGACTGCCGTGATTGATCTATACCTTGAATGAAGGAGGGGTAGACGAGTTAATATAGGATCCAATTTGCACGAAAGGGTTGACTGCCCAATGCCTGTTTCGATTGACGATGACACTGGTTCACCTACCGCCGCTTCCATCGAAAAGGAAGATCTGTTCCCAATTCGCGAGGTGTCACGGCTGACGGGCGTCAATCCGGTCACGCTGCGCGCCTGGGAGCGGCGCTATGGCCTGCTCCAGCCAACACGCACCGAAAGCGGGCATCGGTTGTACGCGCTCGCCGATATCGAGCGGGTCCACAGCATTCTCGGCTGGCTCGACCGTGGCGTCGCCGTCAGCAAGGTCGGCAAGATCCTGGCCAAGGCCGCGCCGCTTCAGGCGCTTTCGCACATCATCCCCAACGAACTGGTACAAGCCGACTACGCGCAATGGCAGCAACAGGTGCACGCGGCCGTCAGCGCCTTCGACGATATTCAGCTGGATCAGGTCTACGGACAGATTTTCTCCAGTTATTCCCAGGCGGTGGTTTTCCAGGACATTCTGATACCGCTCTGGAAACAGTTGCTGCAACGCCAGGATCAGTTCGGACAAACCAGCGAGTGGCTGTTCTACGACGGCTATTTGCGCACACGGGTCCTGCAGCGCTTGCTGCTGATGCGCAGCTCACCCCGTCGGGTGATCATCAGCGCCCTGGCCGGCCAGTGCCGTGAGCTTGAATTGCTCATCGCTGCGCTGTTCCTGAGCGGCAATGACATGGGGGTGCGGCTGCTGACAATTGGTCAGCCGCTGGATGAGCTGACGCTGGTGTGCGAAAAAATAAAGCCAGAGGCGTTGGTGCTCTTTTCCAATCACGTCCCCGCGCCCGACTTGCCTCGACGGCTTAATCGGCTGGCCATGAGCCTGGATTGTCGCTTGATGCTCGCCGGTGATGCGTCTGACCTGGCGGAGGAAAGCCTTGCCGGCTCCTCCATCGGCTGCCTGGGCAACGAGGGCATGGAAATGCGTCAGCGCCTGAGGCAGTTCCTGGCAGGTAGCCTGGACACCTGAATCAGAGGTGCAGGGTGGGGTGGGTCAACCGGTGCTGCTGAAGGATGAACTGGCGCAAACGTTCGGTTTCGTCCGTGTCGCTCTGGCTCAGTTGATAGGCGTAGAAGCCATTCTCGGCCTCTTTTTCGAACGTGCCACGCATCGCAATGCGTTCATAGCCTGACGGGCTGAACCACAGCGCAAAATGCTTGGGCGGTTTGGTCTTGTTGCGGACTTCCAGCAGGACGCCCTTGAATGAAACCTCGTGCACCCACATCGTTCCGGGCTGGCCACTGGCGTTCTCAAGGGCGACCGGCTCTTCGAGGACCAGGCGCCATGGCCGTACCGATGGCCCGTCCTCGTAGATGCTGGGAACACCGAGGCGCAGATGCAACGCATGAAACTCGTCTTCCACCAGATGCAGCGGGAAGGTCATCTGCTGGTTTTCGAAATTGGCCTGGATGGTGACTTGCTCATGCGCAGCCAGGCGCGTGAGCAGGTCACGGATTTGCGAACCGCCGTTGACGAGCAGGCTCGACGTCGCATCCCGCACGTTGAGTTGCGGGTTGTGTTGCATGGACTGGATGTAATCCAGTTCGTCCTGGGTCAGGAGTGCGTCACGGTGCATGATCTGCTCGAAATAAAAAGTTACGAAGGCATCGGTGATTGTAGTTAATGACAATCGATTCTTTATTTTGTTTTAGCCGTTCGTCGCTTTTAGCTCAGCAAGCTCCTTTTGCAGCTGCGCAACTTGCTCCTCCAACTGCGCAACCCGCTGCTGAGCCTTGACCTGAACGGTCACGTCTTTCTGCACGCCCACGAAATAGGTTTGGCCATCGCTCGGGTTTTTCACCGTGGTCAGCGACAGTTCATTCCAGAAGGGGGTGCCGTCCTTGCGGTAGTTGCGCAGGACTTCGCGGCAGGAACCGTCTCCCTTCAACGTCTCGCGGATCAAGGCCAGCGGTGCCTGGTCGCGATCGCCCGATTGCAGGAAGCGGCAGTCCTGATAGAGGATTTCTTCGCTGCTGTAGCCGGTCAGGCGTTCGAATGCCGGATTCACGTAGATCAGGATATTGTCGTGCTCGCCTTCTCTCTCGGCAATCACGATGCCGTCGCGGGACGCGTTGATCACCATTTGCAGCAGCTGGGCATTGATCATTTAAAGTTGTCTTCCTTGTTGATAGTCCGTCTCAAGTCTAAAAGAACATTCGGGACCGTGCTGTTAATATCCCGGTCTTTTATCCAGTTTCAGGATCAGATTGATGAAAGTCGCCATCCTTTCCGGCTCGGTGTACGGCACTGCCGAAGAAGTCGCCCGTCATGCCGCGCATCTGTTGAAAGCTGCGGGCTTCGACGTTTTCCACAACCCTCGTGCGAGCTTCGCCGACATCCAGGCCTTTGGCGCTGATGCCTTCCTGGCGGTGACTTCAACCACAGGCATGGGTGAATTACCGGACAACCTGCAACCGCTGTACTTCGCCATCCGCGATCAGTTGCCGGCCGCCTGGCGTGGTTTGCCGGGAGCTGTGATCGGCTTGGGCGACGCGAGTTATGGCGACACGTTCTGTGGCGGCGGCGAATTGATGCGCGAGTTACTGGGCGAAATGGGCGTGCGCGAAGTGGTCCCGATGCTGCGCCTGGACGCCAGCGAAAGCGTGACGCCGGAAACCGATGCCGAGCCCTGGCTGGCGGAGCTGATCAGCGCTCTGCGCGACTGACCGGGCGCTCGCGCAACAGCGCCAGCCAGGCTTGGGCGGCTTTGGACAAATAAGCACCCTGGCGCCAGATGAACGCGATGTCCCAGCGCAGGTAATCGGGTGCGTTCAAGGCCAGGCGCACCACGCCTGGCCGCTCCAGCCCACGCGCCACGACTCGCGGCAACAGGACCACGCCTTGCCCGGCCGCCACCAGCGCGGCCAGAAAATCCGCCTGGCCACTGCGCCCGCCTTCCTTTGGCGTAAACCCCGCCTGCTGGCAGGCTTGCAGCACGCGGTCATTGAGCACGAAGCTGCGCTGATAGAGCAGGAAGGGTGTTTCAGCCAATTCTTCCAGGTCGATAACGGACTTCTTCGCCAAGGGATGTTCGCTGGGCAGCAAGGCATCCAGCGGCTCGTCGCAAAACGGTTGAAAGGCGAACTGCGGGTCTTTGGTCAGCAGCCCTCCGCCCAGTTCCAGCTCACCGCTCAAAACGCCTTGCTCAATGTTCAGGCTTCCGCCCTCGAGCAAATGGATGCTGATGTTGGGGTAGCGTCGCCGGTACTCGGCAAACAAGCCCGCAAACAGCGCGTCACTGCCCAATAGAGGCAACCCCAGGCGTAACTCGCCACGGGCCAGATGGCTCAGGTCATCCAGTTCGCTGAGCAATTCATTGTGCAGGCGCAGCATACCTTCGGCGCGCTGCAGCACCACTTTGCCAGCTGCAGTCAGACGCAGTTGCGAACCCAGGCGCTCCAGCAAGGGCGTTCCCAGGCTCTGCTCGAGTTGGGCAACCTGTTTGCTGACGGCCGATTGACTGATGTGCAAGGTCTTGGCGGCTTGGGTAAACCCCCCTTGGTGCATGACCTCGACAAAGCTTCGCAGATGCCTGAATTCCATTACGTAATTCCAATGTGGAATGGCACCGAGTCTAACAATTCGCTTTAGGGATAGCAGCCCGCTCCGTAAAATGAACGGGCGAGGAATGACGACATGAAAGCATCTACCCTGAAATACCTGGGCCGCCTGGCCACCGAGCTGGCCGTGTTGTTGGCCATTTATCTGCTCGGCTGCCAGTTGGCGGCCTGGTCAGGCTGGCCGATTCCCGGTGGTGTCATCGGCATGGCGCTGTTGCTGCTGGCGTTCGCGCTCGGGCTGCTCAAGCCGGCCACGTTACAGAAGGGCGCAGGCCTGCTGATGGCCGAGATGTTGCTGTTTTTCATCCCGGCATTGATGAGCCTGCTCGATTACGGTGGCTTGTTACGTGATGAAGGCTGGCGGATTCTTCTGGTGATCGGTGTCAGCACCTTGATGGTGATGCTGGTCACGGCGTTCACGGTGGAACTGGTCGTGCGGTGGAGCAAGCCCAGTGAAACTTGAATGGATGCCGATGTTCTGGCTGGCCTTCACCTTGCTGGCCTATGGGTTCAGTCGCTGGGTCTATTCGCGCACGGGCCGCTACCTGCTGTCTCCACTGATTTTGGTCCCGGCCCTGCTGCTGGCACTCGCCATACCGTTGCACACCGCCTATGCCGAATACTCCAGCAACACCCACTGGCTGATGCTGTACTCGGCCCGGTGACCGTCGCTTTCGCCGTGCCGATCTGGCAGCAGCGGCAACTGTTGATGCGCCATTGGTCGGCTCTCCTGCTCGGCATGCTGGCCGGAAGCGCTGCCTCCATCGGCAGCTCGTTCGGTCTTGCCAAGGCGCTGGCGCTGGACAGTTCGGTGACGATGTCGCTGCTGCCGCGCTCCATCACCACGCCCTTCGCCATGCCGCTGGCTCACGACCTGGGCGGCGTGCCGGAGCTGACGGCCGTGTTCGTCATGTTCACCGGCGTGTTCGGCGCCATGCTGGGCGGCATCCTGCTCAAGTGGCTGCCCTTGCGCAGCGCGCTGGCTCGTGGGGCCTTGTTCGGAGTTGGCGCGCACGGCGCCGGGGTCAGTCGGGCCCATGAAGTCGGGGGTGAGGAGGGCTCGGTGGCGGGGCTGGTGATGGTGCTGACTGGACTGTTGAACCTGTTCGCTGCGCCGTTGCTGGCGGCGGTCCTTTGACATGGATCCATTCCCATCCGTTAACTGACTCGTTCGGTCATCAAGCTGGCTGCCAATGCAACTACTACCCAACGACTATCTGACTAGACTGGTTCACGTGAGCAGAACAATAAGAACAGGAGTTCCTTGCCGTGAGCGTAGCCCCCGTCCAATCGCCCCACAGTGTCAAAGATCAGGTCAGTGCCGCCGAGTGGCAGGCCCGTGTCGATCTGGCTGCCTGTTACCGTTTGGTCGCACTGCATGGCTGGGACGATCTGATCTTCACCCACATTTCCGCCAAGGTGCCTGGCACCGAAGACTTCCTGATCAACCCGTTCGGGCTGATGTTCCACGAGATCACCGCGTCGAGCCTGGTCAAGGTCGATCAGGCGGGCAACAAGCTGATGGACAGCCCTTACGACATCAACCCGGCGGGTTACACCATCCACAGCGCCGTGCATGAAGTCCGTCACGATGTGGCCTGTGTGCTGCATACCCACACGGCGTCAGGCGTGGCGGTGTCGGCGCAGAAACAAGGCATCCTGCCGATCAGCCAGCAGTCGTTGTTCGTTCTTTCCAGCCTGGCCTATCACGCCTATGAAGGGGTTGCGCTGAACCCTGAAGAGAAGGCGCGCCTGCAGGCCGATCTCGGTGAAAACAATTTCCTGATGCTGCACAACCACGGCCTGCTGACCTGTGGCGGCACCATCGCCGATACGTTCCTGATGATGTTCATCTTCCAGCGCACCTGCGACATCCAGGTCATGGCCTCGAGCGGTGGCGCCGAACTGATCGCCATCGAGCCGCAGATTCTGGCAGGTGCCAGGGCAATGATCGCCGGCGTCACCAAAAGTGCTCAAGGGATGGGCGGCACCCTGGCCTGGCCAGCGCTGCTGCGCAAACTCGATCAACAAGACACGGGATACAAACTCTGATGCCTCTTGCCGAGATTCCTCTGAGTGCCTGGCGCAAACGCGGCCAGTCCTTTGTGTTCCAAGGCCAGACCGTACGTTACTGGACGGCGGGGCAGGGGGAGCCGCTGCTGCTGATCCATGGTTTCCCGACCGCGAGTTGGGACTGGCATTACCTGTGGCAACCGCTGTCGCAGCGCTATCGCCTGATCGCCTGCGATATGCTCGGTTTCGGCGATTCGGCCAAGCCGCTGAACCACGAGTACAGCCTGCTCGAACAGGCCGATCTGCAACAGGCATTGCTGGAACACTTGAAGGTCCAGCAACCGGTGCACGTGCTGGCCCACGATTACGGTGACAGCGTGGCTCAGGAGTTGCTGGCACGGCATTACGAAGCACGGTTTCACCTGGCCAGTTGCGTGTTTCTGAACGGCGGCCTGTTTCCGGAAACCCATCGCCCGGTGCTGATGCAGAAGCTATTACTCAGTCCGTTGGGCTGGATGATCGGCCGGGCGTTCTCGCGCGATGCGCTGGTGAAGAGTTTCCGCCAGATTTTCGGGCCTCAGACCCGGCCGAGTGAAAGTGAGCTCGATGACTTCTGGAGCCTGGTGGAGAGCAATCGCGGCCCTCGCATCCTGCACAAGTTGATCAGCTACATTCCCGAACGACGCGTTCAGCGCGACCGCTGGGTCAGTGCGATGCAGCGTGGCGAGGTGCCGTTGCGCGTCATCGATGGTGAGGTCGACCCGATTTCCGGCGCGCACATGGTCCAGCGCTATCGCCAACTGATCCCCAACCCCGATACGGTTTTACTGCCCGGAATCGGCCATTACCCGCAGAGTGAGGCTCCAGGGCAAGTGCTGGAACACTACCTGGCATTTCGCGATCGGCTGACACCGACGGTGTTGAAGGTCGCGTCTCTGTAGGCGCTAGCTTGCTGGCGATGGTGGTTAACGATAACGCTGGCGTCCTGCTGCCCCGCGTTGTCTGCGCCACCATCGCGAGCATGCTCGCTCCTACGGGGAAAAGGGCGACCGTGCATCATCCTCAGGCCTTATCACCTACCATTCAGCCTTGCCCCAGATCATTGTGGCGCGCACTCGCATGTCAGACACTCGGACTCATAGTCCCTGGCCTGCTGGAGTCCCGTAATGAACGAGTCTGTGCGCTTCGAAGATAAAGTCGTGATCATCACCGGGGCCGGCGGTGGCCTGGGGCGTGCCCACGCACTGTTGTTCGCGAAGCAGGGGGCCAAAGTGCTGGTCAACGACCTTGGCGGATCGACCCAGGGCGAAGGTGCGAACGCTTCGGCGGCAGACCGGGTGGTGGCCGAGATTCGTGAAGCGGGCGGCATTGCCGAGGCCAACCACGACTCTGTCACCGACGGCGAAAAAATCGTCCAGAACGCCCTCGATACCTTCGGCCGAGTCGACGTGGTGGTCAACAACGCCGGGATCCTGCGCGACAAAACGTTTCACAAAATGGACGATGCCGACTGGGACCTGGTTTACCGCGTCCACGTCGAAGGCGCCTACAAAGTCACCCGCGCCGCGTGGCCACACCTGCGCGAGCAAAACTACGGTCGGGTGATCTTCACCGCCTCGACTTCGGGCATCTACGGCAACTTCGGCCAGTCCAACTACGGTATGGCCAAACTGGGTCTCTACGGCCTGACCCGGACCCTGGCTCTCGAAGGCCGTAAAAACAATATCCTGGTCAATGCCATTGCCCCTACCGGCGGCACCCGCATGACCGAGGGACTGATTCCGCCGCAGGTATTCGAACAGCTCAAGCCGGAACTGGTCAGCCCGCTGGTGGTGTACCTCGCCAGCGAGAACTGCCAGGAAACCTCCGGGCTGTTCGAAGTGGGTGGCGGCTGGATGGGCAAGGTGCGTTGGGAGCGCAGCCTCGGTGCCGGTTTCGATCCGCGAACCGGGTTCACACCCGAAGACGTGGCCGCGCACTGGCAGCAGATCTGCGACTTCGAAGGTGCAGCGCATCCGAAGGACAACATCGAGGCGCTGAAGGAAATGATGAGCAATTTGCAGCGCTACGCCATCTAAAATCCCACACCCGAACCCTGTAGGAGCGAGCTTGTCGAGGCGTCGAACCGTCGCGATGGTCGCTAACGATAACGCGGGCTGTCTGAATGCCAGCGGTGTCTGGACGTTCATCGCGAGCATGCTCGCTCCTACAGGGTTCCAGGTTACGGGAAATACTTACTCACCAACGCCGCCAGATTCGCCGCCGTCTCCACATCCATGACCCCGTTGTAATCAGCCGGGCGAAAGTGCATTTGGAACGCGCGGACCAAAAGGCCGTAGCCCGAATCGCTGCAAGCCAGTGAAGTGTCATAGCCATAGGTCTTGAACAGCTTGAGCAACTCAGCCCGTTCAGGAATTCCCTTCTCGGCGTATTGGTCCTCAAAGGTCTTTTGGGCGGCCTCGTCGAACCAGGCACCCACCCCCTTCAAATACAACGCATGCCAGGGAAATGCCGGCCCCGGATCGCTTTTGCGTCCGATGGAAATGTCGGAGTGGCCCAACACCTGAGTCGGACTGATGTCCGGATAGCGCCCCAGGATGTTCAGTGCCAGTTCTTCAATCGCCACGAGCTGCGCGGGGTGGTAAGGCGGGAAGGTGAATACGCCGTCCTTGTAAGACGCCAGATTGACCATCTCTACACCGATGGACGTGTCGTTCAAACCGGTTCGGTTACCCCACGCGCTGGCCCCCGCATGCCACGCTCGATGTTGTTCGTCGACAAGGTTGAAGACTTCCTGTTGGGTATAACCCGCCTTCAGGTAACTGGGGTCCGTGATGTCCGGGATCAGATAGTGGGCACTCACGTCAGGACCTGTCAGTGCGCTGAGGGAGCTGGAGAAATTACCGGCGGTGTAGTGAAAAATCAGAAAGCGAACTCGGCTGTTGTAACTTTTGACCGAGCGGGATTTGTTGTAGAGGATCGGCTTCATGAACATGCTCTCGTATGAATCGCTGCTATTGCAGACGGCAGCGGTCAGCTTTGAACATTCGCCATTTCCTGTGTTTACAGAGTTGTGTAGCCACTTTCCTAAAGACATGTAAGCGTACAAAAACGCCAGGCAAAAAAAGGCCGCTGCAAACGCAGCGGCCAAGGTAAGACGTTGGATTAAGGAGCTACAAATCAACGTCCGGTGCACATCGGGCGATGAGTCGAGACTTTCGAGTCATCTGGATTCTGTCGCTGAAGGTGTGGCGTGATCACACGCCTTCGCGCCGTGCCTTGAGGTGGTCTTCATCAAAGCCCGGTTAGAATAAGCCCCTGAACCCAAAGGAAAAATAGCGATTCCAGACATGCAGTATTGCAGGCTGAGCAACAGTACGGTGCAGATCGGGGGCTGGCACGCAACATCATGCGCCTGACTGATCAGGGTCTATCCACCGCACTCATGCGTGGCGCAACCCCGCGTGCGGGCAGCCGATTCATCCTTTCGAGCGACACTGCAAATACCTCCTTCGTGCGCTTATCCCCCCTCGTTGGCGGCAGTAGGGTGTGGCCTTCTGTCACTCACCGGGGAAGACGCATGACAAAAACAACAATGCGCGCCATCTTCAAACCGCAGGCGCTGGCCGCTGCGGTGGCCTTGGGCTGCTGTGCCCAGGCGCAGGCCGTTTCGTTCAACATCGGCGAAATCGAGGGCACGTTCGACTCGTCGCTGTCCGTGGGTGCGAGCTGGGGCATGCGTGATGCCAAGCAGTCGCTGGTGGGGACGGTCAATGGCGGGAGCGGGCAGGCGTCCACCGGGGATGACGGGCGCCAGAACTTCACCAAGGGTGAGACCTTCTCGAAGATCTTCAAGGGGATCCACGACCTCGAGCTGAAGTACGGCGACACGGGCGTGTTCGTGCGGGGCAAATACTGGTACGACTTTGAACTCAAAGACGAGGACCGGCCGTTCAAGCCCATCAGCGATCACAATCGAAAGGAAGGCTCCAAGTCCGCTGGCGGGGAAATCCTTGATGCCTTCGTCTACCACAACTACTCCATCGGCCAATTGCCGGGCACCGTGCGCGCCGGCAAGCAGGTGGTCAGTTGGGGGGAAAGCACGTTCATTGGCAACTCGATCAACAGCATCAACCCCATCGACGTTTCCGCGTTTCGCCGCCCGGGCGCCGAGATCAAGGAAGGCCTGATTCCGGTGAACATGCTGTTCGCCAGCCAGGGCCTGACCGACAAATTGACAGTGGAAGGTTTCTACCAGCTGGAGTGGGACCAGACCGTACTCGATAACTGCGGCACCTTCTTTGGCGGTGACGTGGCGGCGGACGGTTGCACCACCGGATACACCGTAGCAAGCCCGGCGATTGCCCCGTTGCAACCGATTGCCGCAGCGTTTGGCCAGGGATTTGAGGTCGGCAGGGAAGGGGTGATCGTGCCCCGCGGCGGCGACCGTGATGCCCGTGACTCCGGGCAATGGGGCACGGCGTTGCGCTGGCTGGGTGACGACACCGAGTACGGTCTGTACTTCATGAACTATCACAGCCGCTCGCCTTACGTGGGCACCAGCACCGCAGGGTTGGGCACCCTGGCACGGCTGCCGGCCATTATCGCCACTGCTAACGCCATCGCCCCCGGCAGCGGTAATGGATTGGCCCAGAGCGTAATGCTCGGCCGTGGCCAGTATTACCTGGAGTACCCCGAAGACATCCGCCTGTACGGCGCGAGCTTCTCCACCACCTTGCCCACCGGCACTGCCTGGACCGGCGAGATCAGCTACCGGCCCAACCTGCCGATCCAGGTCAACAGCACCGACCTGACCCTGGCCCTGGTCAACCCGATTGCTGGTGGCACGGCTTCACCGATCGCCACGAGGCCTGGTGCCGACAACAAGGGGTATCGTCGCAAGGAAGTGACCCAGATCCAGAGCAGCCTGACGCACTTCATCGATCAGGTCGCCGGCGCAGATCGATTGACCCTGGTGGGTGAAGCGGCAGTGGTGCACGTCGGTGGGCTGGAGGACAAAAGCAACCTGCGCTATGGCCGCGATTCGGTCTATGGCCAATACGGCTTCGGCGGTGATACCGACGGTTTTGTCACCTCGACTTCCTGGGGTTACCGCGCCCGCGCCATCCTCGACTACAACAACGTCGTCGCCGGCATCAACTTGAAGCCCAACCTGTCGTGGTCTCACGACGTCACCGGCTACGGCCCCAACGGCCTGTTCAACGAAGGCGCCAAGGCGATCAGCGTCGGCGTCGATGCCGACTATCGCAACACCTACACCGCGAGCCTGAGTTACACCGATTTCTTCGGTGGTGACTACAACACCCTGGAAGACCGTGACTTCCTGGCGTTGAGCTTTGGCGTGAACTTCTGATCTGGCTGAGAAGGATGATTTTAATGCGCAAGATGATTTTGCAGTGCGGTGTTCTGGCCTTCGGCCTGCTGGCCGCCAATGTGATGGCAGCGGTTTCCCCCGAAGAAGCCAACAAGCTCGGCACCAGCCTGACGCCGTTGGGCGCCGAGAAGGCCGGCAACGCTGACGGTTCGATCCCGGCGTGGACCGGCGGCCTGCCGAAAAACGCCGGTGCGGTGGACAGCAAAGGATTTCTGGCGGACCCCTTCGCCAACGAAAAACCGTTGTTCACCATCACCGCGGCGAACGTCGATCAGTACAAGGACAAGCTGTCCGATGGCCAGGTCGCGATGTTCAAGCGCTACCCGCAGACTTACAAGATCCCGGTTTACCCGAGCCATCGCACAGCCGCCGTGCCGACAGAAATCTACGAGTCGGCCAAACGCAGCGCGTTGAACGTAACGCCCATCAACGACGGCAACGGCCTGGCCAATTTCACCGGCAACCGTTACTACGCCTTTCCGATTCCAAAGAACGGCGTCGAAGTGATCTGGAACCACATCACCCGTTATCACGGTGGCAACTTGCGGCGCACCATCACCCAGGCCACGCCGCAGTCCAACGGTGATTTCACCGTGATCCGCTTCAAGGATGAGGTGGCAGTGCCTTCGCTGCTCGGGGACCTGAAGCCGGGTAGCGACGACAATGTGCTCAACTATTTCAAGCAGGAGGTCACGGCGCCCGCGCGGCTGGCGGGCAATGTGCTGCTGGTGCACGAGACCCTCGACCAGGTCAAGGAGCCGCGCAAGGCCTGGATCTACAACGCCGGCCAGCGTCGTGTGCGTCGTGCGCCCCAGGTCGCCTATGACGGCGTCGGTACGTCGTCCGACGGGCTGCGCACCACCGACAACTTCGATATGTTTTCCGGGGCGCCGGATCGCTACGACTGGAAGCTGATTGGCAAGAAGGAAATGTACATTCCCTACAACAGCTACAAGCTCGACTCGCCGGACCTCAAGTACACCGATGTGATCAAGGCCGGGCACATCAATCAGGATCTGACCCGTTACGAACTGCACCGGGTGTGGGAAGTGGTCGCGACGGTCAAGCCCAACGAACGGCATGTGTATGCCAAGCGCCACATGTATATCGACGAAGACACCTGGCAGGTGGCGCTGGCCGATCACTACGACGGACGTGGGCAACTGTGGCGCGTCGCCGAAGGGCACGCGCAAAACTACTACGATCATCAGGTGCCGGCTTACACCGTTGAAGCGCTGTATGACCTGATCGCCGGACGCTACATTGCCCTGGGCATGAAGAACGAAGAGAAGCGCAGTTTCGAGTTCGGTGTTGACGCTAAAGCGGGTGATTACACGCCAGCAGCGCTAAGGAGTACTGGTGTCAGGTGATGCTTCCTACATCGCCGTCGGAAAAAGGTGACTTTACAGTCACCTTTTTTATTGGAGTCGATCAGCGTGTTGAATACTCCTTCAACAAGCTGTGTGGGGAGGGCTAGGGTGAGGCTACAAAAATAACAAGGCCCCCAATATGACCGCCATGACACCATGGCCGGACCGCCCTGGATTCCTGCCCCGTTTATCGACCCACCACCGGTCTCGCGAGCGGCTGGTCGAACCGTTGCTGGCCTCGAACGCACGGGTGAAACTGCTGTGTGCGCCGGCCGGAAGTGGCAAGAGCGCACTGCTCATCGAATGCCTGTTGCGCGCACCAGCGCCATGTCAGGTCTGTTGGCTACCGCTGGCGGGGGCATCGATCAGTGTCGATGAGTTTCTCCAGCGCCTGGCTCAAAGCGTCAGTTCGGACGCGGTGGATGAAGCTGGATTGCTCGCGCATCTGGCCCATTCGCCCACGCCGATCTGGCTGTGCGTGGATGATTATTGCCGCACGCCAAACCCACCGCTGGACGCTTTGCTCGACCGCCTGCTGTCGCTCAGCAGTCCGATGGTCACCTGGTGGCTGAGCGCCCGCCGTCGGCCACTGTGCAACTGGCCGCGACTGTTGCTGGCCGATGAACTTTACGACTGCGAACGCGAAAGCCTGGCCTTCACCCAGGTCGAGATCGCGGGGCTGCTGCATCACCTGGAACCGGAGCATGCCGCCAAGCGTGCCAGCCGGATTGTCGAACTCACTGGCGGTTGGTGCGCAGGCGTACGGATCGCCCTGCTGCAAAAGTGTGATTGGTCGCGTAATGAACAACTGCATGGGCGAGCAGACACCCTGCATAACTACCTCGAACACGAGCTGTTCGGCATGCTCAGCCCGCCCTTGAGCGAGGCCTGGCGAGTGCTGGCGCATTTGCCGCGGTTCAATGCCCGCCTGTGCGAGCACTTGTTTGGCGCAGGCGAGGGCGCACACTACCTGCAAACCTTGCAGGCATTGGGTTGCTTTATCGAGCCTTGGCGCGATTGCGCAGACTGGTTGCAAATCTTCACGCCGCTTACACAGTTGATGCGTGAAGAACAATGGCCGCAAGCGCGCTCCTGGCATCGCCGTGCCTGCCAATGGTTCGCCGCCGAACGCGACTGGAAGGCGGCTTTCGAGCAGGCCTTGCTGGCAGAAGAGTTCGAAGTGGCCGTCAGCCTGTTGCAGCATTTCAATTTCGAGCACCTGTTCGAGGAGCAGACCGTGGTGCTGTTGGTGCGCCTGCATGAGCGCAAGGGCGAGGCGTTGATGCTCGGTTCGCCCCAACTGGTCGGGCTTATCAGCGCGGCCTTGCTGATCGCCGGACGCTTCGAACAGGCGGGCGAATGCATCGACAATCTCTCACGCTTTCTGCCCCAGCCATCGGCGCTGATGCAGCAGCAACTGATCGCCCGCTGGCAGACGTTGCAGGGCTGGCGCCTGCATTTGCAGGGTTGTATACAGGCTTCGCGTGCGCATTTTCTGGCGGCGCTCGAGGTGCTCGGGCCGCCGCTCTGGAGCGTGCGCCTGATGTGCCTGTCGGGGCTGACCCAGCAGGCGCTTTTGACGGGCGAGCTTGACGTCGCGCAGGCGCTTAACCGTGATGCCTTGTGCCTGGCACGTGCGCACGGTTCGCTCGTGTTCGAGGGTTTGCTGGAACTCGACCATGCGCAGTTGCTGGAACAACGAGGCGCGTTCGCCCGGGCAGAACAACTGTTGGCGGACATGCAAAGGTTGCTCATCGAGCAACAACCGCCCGCCGAACCGTTGCTGGGGCGTATTGCCTTGCGTCGGGGGCGGCTATTGCTGTCGCAGGGTGAACAAACGCTGGCGGCTGTGCAGTTCGAGAGCGGCCTCGAACTCTGCCTGCGCAACCATGACAAACGCGCGCTGTACGGTTTTCTCGGCCTGGCGCAACTCGCGGCCAACCGCCTGGACTATGCCCAGGCATTCGTGCTGTTACGTGACGCTGAGCGGCTGATGCAGCAACGACGGATTCCGGAAACGGTCTACCGTGGCGTTCTGTTGCAGGTCAGCAGTCACTTCTGGTTACAGCAGGGCCGCCCGGAACTGGCCAGGGAGGCTCTGAATCGATTGCTGCGCCACTACCGCGGGCCCGATGCACTTCAGGCGCCTCCAGCCACGCTGTCGTTGATCGCGCGGGTCGAGTACCAATTGGTGCTGGCAGAGACGCACCTGGGGCTGACGCAACGGCCACTGGAGCGCTTGCAACCCCTGATCGATCACGCTCGGCACAACGCAATGCTGTCCCTCGAAGCGGAATTGCAGCTGGCGTGCGCTGAAGTGGCGGACCTGATCGGGCACACCGAGCAAGCCAGGGCCTGCATGGCCGCAGGCCTGGCATTAGTCGAGCGCTGCAACGCCCAACAAGCGATGCGTGATTTGATCCTGCGCCAACCGAGCCTGCAGAGCCGATTGCGTGGTGATGCGCAAGCGGGCGAGCCAGCCACCGATACCACCCGCTTAAGCGCTCGAGAAGTTGAAGTTGTCACGCTGATTGCCCTTGGCAACTCCAACCAGCAGATCGCCGAGCAACTATTTATCTCCTTGCACACGGTGAAAACCCACGCACGGCGTATTTATGGAAAGTTGGGGGTGGAACGGCGTACTCAGGCCGTGGCCAAAGTCAAGGCAATGGGGGTTGTTAGTTGAAGTTTGGCGTGGTGTTAAGTTGAACTTTACGAATGCATACAAGTTGTCGGTTTTATTGTGTGCGGCGCTCGTTGTATATTTTTAACCAGTCGGCAACGCATCGCCGATTATTATTTTGAATCTCTAACTTTATCCCCGAGTCGAACAGGGTGTTCGACTCTGATGACATGACAGGAAGTATTTATGAGTACTCGTTTCTTTTCGCAAGACAAAATTGAGCAACTAAAGAATACCCGGACAGACTTCGCGGTGTATGTGCTGTTGATCGAGCGCCTTCAGAAGTTTGGAGTCAATCCGCATGTAACCTTCCTGAATTCGATTGACGTGGGCGCCGATCTGGTGACCGACGCGATTTCGCTCTACGATGAGACCCTCGGTTGGGTTGAAAAGGAAGCATTGCCTGAGTATGCGGAAAACGCGGCAGTGATATCCCGTCAGCGTTATTCCAGGGAGCCCAAGGACCTGATTGAGGGTCTGACGGTCGTCGACTTCAAGAGCATCGTTGTTGATATCGTCAAGGCGTTGACCGCAGAACCTTCGATCAATCTGTTAAAACGCACTATCAAATCGGTTACGGTCGAAGACGTTCGCGTTGCGCTGCGCGATGCAACCGACGTTAATATTGATGAAGTGTTTTTGACGACGGCGGGGATGTCCGCTGGTGAACTGATCGTTGTTGATTCGAAAAATATCGTTGACGATATTCACAGCAGTTTCCAGCATAACGAGATCCCTTACTATTACGGCGAGGGCGGTGTTTACACCGTGCGCGGTACGCTTGAGGAACAATATCGCCATCCTCAACTAACCAAAAGTGACATCAGTCAAATGGTGATCGCGATCCTTCCTCTATTCCTGGTCTGATCTCGATGGGATCCTGATATCCCATCCGCCAACTAACGGCCCGCGTCGCCGCGAGTAATCGCTGCGCCGCCGGGCCGTTTTCGTCGGCATGGAACAATGAGGTCGGTCCCACGATGGTCATGACCGCCGCCACGTTCCCGACGGCATTGAACACCGGGGCCGATAACGCATCCACGCCCGGCATCAGCAGGCCATGGACATGGTGCAGACCACGGTGGCGGATCTGCTCGCACAACGACGCGTACGTCTGATCGTCCGCCAGCGCATGCGTCTTCACGCTGTGCAGCTCTTGCTCGCGCAGATCGATGGTTTCGCGTTTGGGCAGGAAGGCACCGAACACCAGCCCGGTCGATGAGCTGAGCAACGGCAGCACCGAGCCCAATTGGGTCACCACGGTCACCGCACGCACTGCCGGCTCGATGTGCACCACCGTCGCGCCCTGATTACCCCACACCGCCAGGAAACAGGTTTCGTTCAGTTCATCGCGCAATTCGGCCAGGGGCAGGGCCCCCTCTTTCAACACGTCCATGCTGTTGAGTGCGGCCAGGCCAATCCTCAACGCTTCACGACCCAGGCCATAGTGGTTGGTGGCGGGGTCCTGCTCGGCGAAGCCGCTGGCGATCAATGCCTGCAGATAACGATGAACCTTGCTTGCCGGCATCTGCACATGCTCGGCCAGGCGCGACAGCGAAGTCGAAGGCGACAGCTCGGCCAGTGCCTTGAGGATGTCGGTGCCGACCTCGGCCGAGCGGACTTTCTGCTTATCGTTGTTGCGCAGCGTTTCCATGGTGGCGATCTGATCCGTAACGAGTGGGCGTCTTTATAGCTTGACGGTCAATCTCGATCAAATTACGTTAAGCGTAATTGAATTACGATAAAAATAACCCAGGCGTGCCGTGACCTCCGAAGCAGAGCGCACGGCCACTGCCTATTCCCCGTTCAGGAGGCTCCATGGACCTCGATTCAACGGCCTCCGGGCTGACCTATCAGTCGGGCTTTGGCAATGAGTTCAGCAGCGAAGCCTTGCCCGGCGCGCTGCCTGTCGGCCAGAACTCCCCGCAAAAGGCGCCCTACGGCTTGTACACCGAGCTGCTCTCAGGCACCGCATTCACCATGCCCCGCAGCGAAGCACGACGGACCTGGATGTACCGCATCCAGCCTTCCGCGAATCACCCGGCATTCGTCAAACTGGAGCGACAACTGCAAGGCGGTCCGTTGGCTGAAGTGACGCCCAATCGTCTGCGCTGGAATGCCTTGGACATACCCACCGAGCCGACGGATTTCATCGATGGTCTCATCAGCATGGCGGCGAACGCCTGCGGCGATAAACCGGACGGGATCAGCATCCATCAATACTGCGCCAATCGATCGATGCAACGGGTGTTCTTCAACGCCGATGGCGAAATGTTGCTGGTGCCGCAACTGGGTCGACTGCGCATCGTCACCGAACTGGGCGTGCTGGAAGTCGAGCCCCTGGAAATCGTCGTGTTGCCCCGTGGCATGAAATTTCGCGTCGAACTGCTCGACCCGCAGGCGCGTGGCTACGTCGCCGAAAACCACGGCGCGCCGCTGCGTCTGCCGGACCTTGGGCCCATCGGCAGCAACGGCCTGGCCAATGCGCGAGACTTTTTGGCCCCGGTCGCGCATTACGAACACCTCACACAACCGACAGCGCTGGTACAGAAATTCCTCGGTCAGTTGTGGGGTTGCGAGCTTGATCACTCACCACTCAACGTGGTCGCCTGGCACGGCAATAATGTGCCGTATAAATACGATCTGCGCCGCTTCAACACCATTGGCACGGTCAGCTTCGATCACCCGGATCCGTCGATTTTTACCGTGCTCACGTCGCCAACCAGCGTTCATGGTCTGGCCAACCTGGATTTCGTGATCTTCCCGCCACGCTGGATGGTCGCCGAGAAAACCTTCCGACCGCCCTGGTTTCACCGCAACCTGATGAACGAATTCATGGGCCTGATCAAGGGCGAGTACGACGCCAAAGCCGAGGGTTTCGTGCCCGGTGGCGCGTCGCTGCACAGCTGCATGAGCGCCCATGGCCCCGACGGCGAGACCTGCACTCGAGCGATCAACGCCGAGCTGGCCCCGGCGAAAATCGACAACACCATGGCCTTCATGTTCGAGACCAGCCAGGTGCTGCGTCCGAGCCGTTTCGCCCTCGATTGCCCGCAATTGCAAACCCGCTACGACGCTTGCTGGGCCACGCTGCCCGCCACTTTCGACCCGACTCGGAGATAACCCATGACTCAGACTTCCATCCCGCGCAGCTGGGTTGATTCCGCCAACGGCCATACGGATTTCCCACTGCAAAACCTGCCGTTGGGTGTGTTCAGTGTGCAAGGTTGTGCGCCCCGCAGTGGCGTGGCCATTGGCGAGCATATTTTCGATCTTGAAGGGGCGCTTGAAGCCGGTCTGTTCGAGGGGCCGGCAAAAGCCGCCGTCGAAGCCACCCGGGGTGGGCAGCTCAATGCCTTCTTCGAACTGGGGCGCGCGGCCCGTGTTGCATTGCGTGAACGGTTGATCGAGTTGCTCCAGGAAGGCAGCACCCTGCGTGGCAAGATCGAAGCTCAGGGCGCGAAACTCCTGCCACTGGCGGCCGACTGTGCGATGCACCTGCCAGCGAAAATCGGCGACTACACCGACTTCTACGTGGGCATCGAACACGCGCTGAACGTTGGCAAGCTGTTCCGTCCCGACAACCCTTTGTTGCCGAACTACAAACACGTGCCGATTGGTTACCACGGCCGTGCCTCGACCGTTCGTGCATCCGGCACCGATGTGCGTCGACCAAAGGGCCAGACCCTGCCCGCCGGTCAGACCGAGCCCACCTTCGGCCCTTGCGCGCGCCTGGATTACGAGCTCGAGCTGGGCATCTGGATCGGCCAGGGCAATGAAATGGGAGAGTCGATCGCCATCGCCGACGCGGGCGAGCACATCGCCGGATTCTGCCTGCTCAATGACTGGTCGGCGCGGGACATCCAGGCCTGGGAATACCAGCCACTGGGCCCGTTCCTGTCCAAAAGCTTCATCACCAGCGTCTCTCCGTGGGTGGTGACCGCCGAAGCGCTGGAGCCGTTTCGGCGTGCTCAGCCGGCTCGACCGGAAGGAGACCCACAGCCGCTGCCGTACTTGCTGGACAGTCGCGACCAGGCTGCTGGCGCACTGGACATCGAATTGGAAGTGCTGCTGCTCACTGAAAACATGCGTAAACAGAAATTGCCGGCTCATCGCCTGACGTTGAGCAACAGCCAGTACATGTACTGGACCGTGGCGCAAATGGTTGCGCACCACAGCGTCAACGGTTGCCAGTTGCAGGCCGGTGACCTGTTCGGTTCGGGCACGTTGTCGGGTCCTGAAAGTGGTCAGTTCGGCAGCCTGCTGGAAATGACCGAGGGGGGTAAGAAACCGATCGAACTCGTCTCTGGCGAAGTGCGTAAATTCCTTGAGGACGGCGATGAAATCATCCTGCGCGCTCGTTGCCTCCGGGACGGTTTTGCCTCCATCGGCTTTGGTGAATGCCGCGGCAAAGTGCTGCCGGCGAACTAAGAGGAGCGGGGGATGGAACTCTACACCTACTACCGTTCGACCTCGTCCTACCGGGTGCGGATTGCGCTGGCGCTGAAGGGGCTGGATTACCAGGCATTGCCGATCAACCTCATTGCACCGCCCGGCGGCGAACATCGTCAGTCGGCGTATCTGGGCATCAACCCGCAAGGGCGGGTGCCCGCCCTGCGTACCGATGACGGTGAGCTGCTGATTCAGTCACCGGCCATCATCGAGTACCTGGAGGAGCGTTATCCACAGCCGTCGCTGCTGTCGCAATCCCTCGTCGCCCGTGCCCATGCGCGTGGCGTGGCGGCGGTGATCGGTTGCGACGTGCATCCGTTGCACAACGTCAGCGTGCTCAATCGCCTGCGCCAGTCGGGGCACGATGAAACCCAGGTGAATGAGTGGATCGGACACTGGATCGACCAGGGCCTGGCGACGGTTGAGCAGTTGATCGGCGATCAAGGGTTCTGCTTTGGCGATGAGCCTGGCCTGGCGGACATCTACCTGATACCCCAGTTGTACGCGGCGCAACGCTTCAATGTGTCATTGGAGGCCTACCCGCGGATTCAACGGGTGGCGGGGTTGGCGGAACATCATCCAGCGTTCATCAAGGCGCATCCGGCGAATCAGCCAGACACCCCCTGACGGACTCTGTTCATTCCCCCTGTGGGAATGGGGGATGCATGCCCAGAGGGATGTGCTCAATGCACGACGGTATTGGGTGGCAAATGCCCCAGCCGTTCCGTCAGGCGAATTCGCTGGATGGGGTCATCGGTCAGCAACAGCGCACGCTCCAGGTCGAAGCGCTCTGCGTTGGGACAGTCCAGCCGCTGGTAAAGACTGGCGCGGGCGAGGTAGTCGGCAGTCGTGCCATTGCCCAGTTCCAGCACACGTTCGGCATCTATCAGCGCAGCGATGTAGTCATCGTGGGACAGGTGCAACTGGCGCAGGTTGCGTGACAATCGCTGCAGCATCTGCACCGGTTCGGCGGTGACCAGGTGCTCGGCGCTGAGCTTCATGTTCGGCCCATACTGGCGTTGCAGCAACTCGCGGCAATCGTTGGGATACAATCGCCGACCACCGCAAGGGTCGATCAAATGGTCGGCCCCGGGAACCCGCAGCAGAAAATGCCCGGGGAAGTTGACCCCGACCAACGGGATTTCCAAACCCCTGGCCAACTCCAGTGCGATCAGCCCCAAGGCCAGCGGCTGACCGCGCCGGCGTTCAAGTACCTTGTCGAGCAATGCCGCCTGTGGGCGCAAGGGCGAAAAATCGTCCTGGGCGAAACCCAGATCGTTCATCCGCCGCAACAGCGGTTGCGCCAACTCACTGACCGGCAGCATCGGTAACCCGTAACTGACGCGCTGTTGCAGGTCACGGAAATTATTCATCACCGTCGTCGGATTCACCTCCCTGTCGTGTTCGACAGCGATCCACAGCGCCGCTTCGAACAGCGCGGGCGGTGATCGTTGCAGACAGTCGAAGAAGTGTTGGCGAGGCGTCATCGAAATCTCCGGGTAATGCCTCGTTTTAGCCTCGTCTGCGGCATACGTCCAGTGGCATGCCGAGTTATGACCGAAACCCTGAACGGCGGCGCTGCTTATTCCGGTGCACTCCAGCAATTTTTGCGCGCGAGCCTATACTGGCGACTACAAGAAGTGATTCGGGAGCCGTTACGATGTTCGCTCTCATGCAAAGCACTCGCCTTGAATCGCTGCATCTGAGCGTCGACCCGGCCACCGGGTTGAAGGCGGTCATTGCCATCCATAACAGCCGTCTCGGGCCTGCCCTTGGGGGTTGTCGTTACCTTGCCTATCCCAATGACGAGTCTGCGGTCGAGGATGCCATTCGCCTTGCCCAAGGCATGAGTTACAAGGCCGCGTTGGCCGGGCTGGACCAGGGTGGCGGCGTGGCGGTGATTGTCCGTCCGGCGCATGTGGAAAACCGCGCTGCGCTGTTCGAAGCGTTCGGGCGCTGCATCAACCAGCTCGACGGTCGCTACATCACGGCCATCGACAGCGGAACCTCCGTGGCGGACATGGACTGCATCGCCCAACAAACCCAGCACGTCACCAGCACAACTTCTGCGGGCGACCCTGCGCCTCACGCCGCGATGGGCGTGTTCACCGGTATTCGTGCCACTGCGATGGCGCGTCTGGGCAGCGACAATCTTGAAGGCCTGCGTGTGGCCATCCAGGGCCTGGGCAACGTCGGCTATGCCCTTGCCGAACAACTGCATGCTGCGGGCGCCGAACTGTTGGTCAGCGACATTGACCACGGCAAGGTGCAACTGGCGATGGAGCAGCTCAATGCCCATCCCATTGCCAACGATGCGTTGCTCAGTACCCCGTGCGACATACTTGCGCCGTGCGGCCTGGGCGGCGTGCTCAACAGTCACAGCGTCTCGCAATTGCGTTGTTCGGCGGTGGCCGGCTCGGCGAACAATCAACTGACTCACCTGGAGGTCGCCGATCAACTGGAGCGGCGTGGCATCCTCTACGCGCCGGATTATGTGATCAACTCGGGCGGGTTGATCTACGTGTCGCTCAAGCACCGAGGTGAGCAACTGGCGACCATCACTGCGCATCTGTCGAAGATCAGCTCCAGGCTGACCGAAGTCTTCGCCCACGCCCAGGCGGAAAAACGCTCCCCGGCGCGGGTGGCTGACGAACTGGCGGAAAAAGTCCTTTACCGCCCAGCATGAAAAAGGCCCTGAGCCAGTGGACTCAGGGCCTGTTCAATTCACGTGTTGCTTACTTCGGTGCTTTTGCGGCTTTGGCTGGCTTGGCTGGCGCGGGGGCTTCAGCTTCTTCCACGACGGCTGCCGGTTCTTCGGTGGCTTCGACCGGCGCATGGATCAGTTCGGACAACGCATCCGGTTGGCTCTTGAACGCCTTGGCAAACACCTCGCGGTTCTTCGCCATGTAGATCCCGACTTCATCCACTTGCTGCTCGTTCAGGGATGGAACGGCTTTTTGCAACACTTCAGCCAGCAATTCGGCCAGTTCGAGCATTTTGTCATGACGGTCAGCTTCGGCTTTATCCATGAACAAGCGCTCCAGATCTCGGCTGCTGCGGTATACCACTTCGACGGCCATTCACCACCTCACATGCCTTCACGATAGTTGTCTGTTTCGACCACTGTATTTATATACAGCGAAAAGGATATGCGAATCCCTGCGCTTTGGATAGTGGCTTTTTAACGTAGTGGCCTTTTAATGTAGACCCAAAACACGATTTGTCAGTAGCAGGGCGGGGTGCGACCAAACGCCACGGCGCGCGTTTGAGGGGCGCTCGCCATCATGTGCCGGGCTCTCCTGGCCTTTTTTCTGCATGCAGAACAACCGTCACGTCCAACCCGCATCATCCGCTCCCATCGAGCTAAGGAAAGAAACATCGTGAAAATCAACTGGGCCGAAAACCTGCGGCAGAACGTGCATGGACTGGCCGAGTCCCTGGGCAACCTGTTCGTCGAGAGCTTCCACTATCTGGCGCTGTTTGCCATTGGGGCGGTGACCGCGTGGGCTGCGGTGATGGAGTTTCTGGGGATGCTCGAGAACGGGCACATCAAGATCGACGACATCCTGCTGCTGTTCATCTACCTGGAACTGGGGGCCATGGTCGGGATTTACTTCAAGACCAACCACATGCCCGTGCGATTCCTGATCTACGTGGCGATCACCGCACTGACGCGCCTGCTGATCTCCAACGTCTCGCACCACAACCCGCCCGACCTGGGCATCATTTACCTGTGTGGTGGCATTCTGTTGCTCGCCTTCGCGATCCTGGTGGTGCGTTATGCGTCGTCACAATTTCCTTCAGTGAAGATCGAGCACCCGCAACGCAAGGTTGGTGCGGGTTCTGCTGAGCACCCGGAAGTGGAAAAAGGCGAACTCTAAAGGCGCATGGCCGGCCGTTGCTGCCCTTGCGTGGGCGGTGGCGGCAGGTTGCGACTGTCACTGTCGGTCATGGCTTCAAGGATGGTCAGGGCGCTGTGACCCTGTTCGATGGCAATGCCAAACTGAATGCTTTGCACCAGGCGCTTGAGGCGCTTGGGGTCATTGCGCTGTTCGCTGCTGATCATTCGCTTGGCCACGATCCGCCCGTTGTTGGACAGCGTCAGCATGATGCTGCCATCCAATCCCTGGATGCTCAGGTTGATCTGGTAGTCCGGCGCGAATGCATCGGTAATCAATTGAAATGGGTTGTCCATGATGCGTCACCGCCTGATTGAACGTGCAGTTGTTGACCGACCATGCGCGAGTTGGTTCGCACCTACGGACCACCGGACATTCTGCAAGCCCCATGCCTGACACAATCCCTGTAAGAGCGAGCTTGCTCGCGATGGACGCCCAAACACCGCCGGCTCAAGGGAGAAACGCCAGTATCGACCACTCATCGCCACCCCTTTTCATAGGCATTCATGCGCGTAATGAGCGCCCGATTCAGGGCAGGAAGTGAATTCGATGAGCGCTTGCGGGGCGGCATATGTGAGCAATTATGACAGGTGAGTGACTCGACCCAACTCCCGACCTTACCAGCGCTTTTGCCCGTTGTCCGGCTTTTTTTGCGAATGAAAATTTATCTTTTTTTAGGGCTTGAAATGTTTTGCGCGCAGACCGATTGTGTAAGCAAGAGGTCACGGTGACGACGCCCAAGGGCCAGCCGAGGGGCCTCTCGCGAGCTAGCTGAAATAAGGGATGAACTATGCAAATCCAAGTCAACAGCGATAACCATATTCAAAGCAGCATCCGACTGGAGGAGTGGGTACGTACTACCATTGAGAGCACGCTCGAACGTTATGAAGAAGACCTGACACGCGTCGAGGTCCACCTGCGGGACGAGAATGGCGACAAGCCAGGTCCCCACGATATGCGCTGCCAACTGGAAGCGCGGCCAAAAGGCCATCAGCCGGTTTCCGTCACTCACAAAGCCGACACCCTGGAGCAAGCGATCGATGGTGCGGCGGAGAAACTCGAACACGCGCTGGAACACTTGTTCGGCAAGTTGCGCGGTAAGCCACGCGCCGCCGTCGCCCCCCTCGACAACAGGGCCGATGCGCTGCTTGAGGACGAATTTCTCGAGAACGAACAGGCCGCGCTAAACGGCTGATTCAAAGCTCCTTACCTTATCGCCACTCTAAAAAGGGCCTGCATCTGCAGGCCCTTTTTCATGCGCCCACGAATCTCCATTTTGCGTATGAGAATATTTATCATTAATATTGCGCAACACACCCTTTGCAGGAGCGGGCTAGCCCGCTCCTGCAATGAATTCAGCTTTTGAGCACACCACATGAAAGGCAAGGCCCGTTCGCTCCCCATGTCCTATCGCTTGGCCGTCACCTCGCGGGTGCTGGCCGCCGTGCTGGGGGGGTATATCGTCGCCGCGCTCGCCAGCGTCAGCCTCAGTTCATGGGTGCCCATGGCCCGTGCCGACGCGGTGGTCACTGGCATGTTGACCTCGTTCCTGGCCTACCTTGGGGCGGTGATCTGGTGTTTTGCCTGCCGCACGGCGCTGCGAGCCTGGCTCGGGCTGGCGTTGCCATGCGTGATTCTGGCGGTGGTGTCGGGGCTGGCGTATTGGATGGATCGCACATGAAAGAGGGCTTTCGTCAGGCGATGGCCTGGTTGCACACCTGGGCCGGCCTCATCTTCGGCTGGTTGCTGTTCGCGATTTTCCTGACCGGTACGCTGGCTTATTTCAAGGATGAAACCAGCCACTGGATGAAGCCGGAAATTCCCGCACGTTCGGTGAGTTCCGACGTCAGCCTGAACGTGGCGCAGAACTATCTGGAGCAACACGCTGGCGGTGCCTCGCGCTGGCTGATCGAGTTGCCCACTGCCCGCGAGCCCGGCCTTTCGGTGCGCTGGCAGCAGACGCCGACCCAACGCGGCGAGCGCGGCCAGTTCACCGAAAAACACCTTGACCCGCAAACCGGCGCCGAAGTGCAGGGCCGGGAAAGCACCGGCGGCGAGTTTTTCTACCGCTTCCACTTCCAGTTGCAAATGCCTTACCCGTGGGGGCGCTGGCTGTCGACCTTCGCGGCGATGGTGATGTTCGTTGCACTGATCAGTGGAATCATCACCCACAAGAAAATCTTCAAGGATTTCTTCACTTTTCGTCCACGCAAGGGCCAACGAACCTGGCTCGACGGGCACAACGCGGTGGGCGTGCTGGTGCTGCCGTTTCATTTGATGATCACCTACAGCAGCCTGGTGATTTTCATGGTCATGGTCATGCCGGCGAGCATCCTGGTCTCGTACAAAGGTGATGTGCGCGGGTTCTATGACGAATTGTTCCCGGCCTCCACGCCCCCCCAGCTGTCTGGTCAGCCTGCTGCACTGGCGCCGTTGGCACCGCTGCTGGAAAAGGCTCGCGAGCAGTGGGGCGACGGCCGGGTGGCTCGCCTCACGGTGAACAACCCGGGGGATGCGAGTGCCTCGGTTGTTCTCGTCCGAGACGGTTCGGATCGGGTGGTTCATGACTTTGGCAGCGCGGTGACTTTCCAGGGCGTGAGCGGGCAATTGCTTGGCGCGACGCCGCAAGCCTCGTTGCCCAGAGCGATTGCGGGCAGTTTCTTTGGTTTGCACATGGGCCACTTCGCCGGTCCGCTGATGCGCGGGCTGTACTTCATTTTCGGTCTGGCGGGCACGGCCATGATTGGCACCGGGTTGGTGATCTGGCTCGGCAAACGCCAGCTCAAGCATGCGAAAGCAGCGGCGTTGCCGTTCGAATTGCGCCTGGTACAAATACTGAACATCGCCAGCATGGCCGGCCTGATGCTCGCGGTGGCCGCGTTCTTCTGGGCCAATCGTCTGCTGCCGCTGGGCCTGACTGGACGCGCGGATTGGGAAGTGAATGCGTTTTTCATCGTCTGGGGTTTGAGCGTGCTGCATGCGGTGGTTCGTCCCGGCAAGCAAGCGTGGTTCGAACAATTGGCGCTGGCGGCGGTGCTGTTTGGCGGTGTGCCGTTACTTAATGCGCTGACCACGTCCTATCACCTGGCCGTGACCCTGGCGCAGGGCGATTGGGCCATGGCCGGGTTTGATCTGACCTGTCTGGCCACAGGGGTATTTTTCGCCTGGGCTGCCTGGAAAATGCGACGTGCCGGGCAAGTGGAAGGCGTGAGCCGGCCCCGTGCACAACCGATGGCCCTTGAGCAGGAGGCACACTGATGCTACTGGCCCTGTTGCTCTGTTATGCCGGTTTCACGGCGCTGTGCCTGGCGATGGATCGGCATCACGTCGAACTGCTGGGGCGCAAGGCATCGTTGCGTCGCCGGCAGGGCCTGCGGCTCGCCGGCTGGCTGTTGCTGGCGCTTTCGTTATGGGCGGCGGTGGCGACCGCTGGATGGGAGTCGGGGCTGGTCGAATGGTGTGCGGTGTTGATGCTCAGCGCGGTGCTGCTGGTGATGTTGATGCCCTATCGTCCGAGTCTGGTGTTGTCATTGGCCGGCCTGAGTCTACTGGCCTGTCCCGTTGCGCTGTTGGCGCAGTGATGAATCGATGATCAGCATTCCTCCAGACTCCCGCGACGACGAACCCGTGGCTGCCCGCGCGCATTTCCTCAAGGTGTTCTTGTCCCAACGCTCGCAGATGGAAGCGTTGGTGAACCGTCGTGTGGGTTGTCGCGCGACGTCGGCGGACCTGGTGCAGGACTTGTTCCTGCGCTTCTGGCGCCGCCCCCTGGTGCAGGTCGAAGAGCTGAGCACCTACCTGTTGCGCTGCGCCGGCAACATTGCCATCGATCATCTGCGCAGCGAAGGCACGCGGGTGCGTGTCAATGAGGGCTGGCAACCGGACGAGCCGCACAGTCATGGCAGTGAACCGCAGGCTGCGCTGGAGGCCGGCAATGATTTACGCCACGTCGAAGCGGCGCTGCGCGCATTGCCCGAGCGTACGCGGCAGATCTTTTTGCTCAATCGCATCCATGGGCGCAAGTACGCTGAAATCGCCAATGCCATGGGGTTGTCCCAAAGTGCCGTGGAAAAACATATGATGCGCGCCCTCGACGCCTGCAAGGCCAGCCTGCGGGACGATGAACCGCGCATGCCAAGGAAAGCACCGTGAACCAGCTCGACCGCGCCACCCCGACGCCCGCCCAGGAGCAGGCCGCTCTGGCTTGGCTGAGCCTGTTGCACGACCAGCCCACCCACGGCGATCAGGCGACGTTCAGCCACTGGCTGCAAGCCGATCCAGCCCATGCCGAGGCTTATGCCCAGGCGCAGGTGGTGTGGGAGTTGAGCGAGGAACCGGCGAGGACCTTGGCCGATGAAGAGGCGTTGGCGTTGCAGGGTTACCTCAATGCGATGAATCAGCCGCGCCGCCGCAGCGCTCGACGCTGGTCCGGGGCGCTGGCGATGGCCGCCTGCCTGATGCTGATGATCAGCCTCGGTGCCGGCTGGCAGCCACTGCGTTGGGTCGATGACCTGGGCGCCGATTATGTGTCGGCGCCAGGTGAAGTCCGCACCGTGATCCTGGCGGATCAATCGCAGGTCACGTTGGACGCGGACAGCGCCATCGCCGTGAATTTCAGTGGCGGCGAGCGTCATGTGCAAGTCCGTCGTGGCGCCGGGTTTTTCAGCGTGACCCACACGGGCGAGCCGTTCGTGGTCGATGCTGAAAAAGGCCAGGCGCGGGTGTTGGGTACACAGTTCGAAGTCCGCCTGCATAAGCACGCAACCCAGGTAACGGTGTTGTCCGGACGCGTGGGCGTGACGGCGGCCCCGCACGCCGAACAGCAAATCCTCACGGCGGGCCAACAAGTGGCTTACGGCAAGGGTGTTGCGCAAAAGCTGCAGGCCGTGGACAGCGAAACCCAGTTGGCGTGGCGCCAGGGTTGGCTCAACTATTACAAGGCGACCCTGGCGGAGGTGGTGGGGGATCTGCAGCGCTATTACCCCGGCAGGATTGTGTTGCTCAACGATGAGCTGGCGGCGCGGCGTGTCAGTGGCAGCTTTCCGAGCAAGGACCCGCAGGCGGTGTTGGCGTCGTTGCAGGGGGTGATGGGGTTTGGGCAGACGCGGGTGGGCAGCCTGATTATTGTGCGCTGAACCCTGTAGGAGCGAATTTATTCGCGATGGTCGCAAGCGCACCGCGGGGCGTCAGGGACCCAGCGTCATCATGAACGACCATCGCGAATAAATTCGCTCCTACAGGGATGGCGTCCTGACAGGCACCAATGCACTCAAAATATTTTCAAAAAGAGGTGAGGTAAACCCGAGCCCCATCCGTGTAGTGACTGAAACTGCGAGTCATTCGCATCCGTTGCGGTTCTACACAGGTCATTGAGCAATGAAGTCCAGGGCAAAATCGGGTTCGGTCAAACAATGGTTGGGTGCTTCGGCCCTGAGTATTTCGGCGTTGGCATCGCTGCCCCTGAGCGTGGCACTGGCCGCCGAAACTGGCTCGGCGCAACAGCAGGCGCAATTCAGCTTCGCCATGGTCGCCAAACCGCTGCCCCAGGCCCTTAGCGACTTCAGTCGCGTCACCGGCATCAGCGTGGTCTACACCGATGAAGCGCCTTACGGGCTGAATGCCCCCGCCGTCAGCGGGCGAATGAGTGCCGAACAGGCGCTGCAGCAATTGCTGGTCGGCTCGAATTTCACCTTCCGCCGCACGGATGCTCATACTTTGGCGCTGGAGCCGCTGCCCACTGCGGGCGCCTTGAATCTGGGCGCCACCACCATCACCTCGACAATGGATCAATCCACAAGCTACCAGCCGCCACCCACCAGCTCGGTGATGCGTTCGTCGGCTTCGCTTCAGGAAATTCCCCAGACCGTCAATGTGATCCCGGCCCAGGTCATTCGTGACCAGGCCCCGCGCAATCTCGACGATGCGCTGGCCAACGTCAGCGGAATCACTCAGGGCAACACGCTGGCCAGCACCCAGGACTCGGTGATGACCCGCGGGTTTGGCGACAACCGCAACGGTTCGATCATGCGCGACGGCATGCCGATCGTGCAGGGCCGTGGCCTCAACGCGACCGTCGACCGGGTCGAAGTGCTCAAGGGCCCGGCCTCCTTGCTCTATGGCATCCAGGACCCAGGCGGCGTGGTCAACATGGTCAGCAAGAAGCCCGAACTTGAGCAGTACAACGCCCTGACCCTGCGCGGCTCGACCTACGGCGACGGCAAAAACGGCAGCGGTGGCAGCCTCGACAGTACCGGTGCCCTGGGAGACACCGGGCTGGCGTATCGGATGGTGCTGGACCATGAAGACGAAGATTACTGGCGCAACTTCGGCACCCATCGTGAGACGCTGATAGCCCCTTCGCTCGCATGGTTCGGCGAAAGCACCAAGCTGCTGTTCGCCTACGAGCACCGCGAGTTCCTCACCCCGTTCGACCGTGGCACGGTGATCGATCCGCGTGACAACCATCCGCTGGACATCTCCCGCGATCGGCGTCTCGACGAGCCGTTCAACAACATGGAAGGGCGCTCGGACCTGTATCACTTCGAGGCCGACCACGAGCTCAACGATAACTGGAAAGCGCATTTCGGCTACAGCTGGAACCGTGAAACCTACGATGCCAGCCAGGTGCGTGTTTCCGCTATCAATGTCAACAATGGAACGCTGACCCGCAGCATGGACGGCACCCAGAACGCGATCAGCACCGACCGTTTCACCACCGCCAGTCTCGAAGGCAAGGTCAATGTGCTGGGCATGCAACATGATCTGGTGTTCGGCGTCGACGACGAATACCGCAAGATCTACCGTGAGGACCTGATCCGCCAGAAAAGCCTGACCACCTTCAGCTACCTCAATCCGGTCTACGGTCGCGAAGTGGCCGGCACCACCGTCAGCCCCGCCGACAGCGCGCAGACGGATGAACTGCGCAGCGATTCGGTGTTCCTGCAGGACTCGATTCACCTGACCGACCAGTGGATCCTGGTGGCCGGCGGACGTTTCCAGGAGTACGACCAGTACGCAGGCAAAGGCGTGCCGTTCAAGGCCAACACCGACAGCAACGGCCAGAAGTGGGTGCCGCGTGCCGGCCTGGTGTATCGCTACACCGACGAGTTGTCGTTCTACGGCAGCTACACCGAGTCGTTCAAGCCCAACTCGACCATCGCGCCATTGAGCGGCAGCAGTACCGTGCTCGACGGCAGCGTTGCGCCGGAAGAAGCCAAGTCCTGGGAAATCGGTGCCAGACTCGACATGCCCGGGCGCGTGACAGGTAACGTCGCGCTGTTCGACATCAAGAAGCGCAACGTACTGGTGGCCAACTCCGAAGGCCCGGTGACGCTCTACAGCGCGGCGGGCGAAGTGCGTTCACGCGGTCTGGAAGTGGATCTGTCCGGCCAGCTCAGTGATCGCTGGAGCCTGATCGGCAGCTATGCCTACACCGATGCCGAAGTGACCGAAGACCCGACCTACAAAGGCAAGCAGTTGCAGAACGTGGCGAAGAATTCCGGTTCGCTGTCGGCGGTCTACGACTTTGGCACCATCATCGGCGGCGATCAGTTGCGGGTGGGCGCAGGCGCGCGGTATGTCGGCGAGCGCGCAGGTAACGCGGTGAATGATTTCGACCTGCCGAGCTACACCGTGGCTGACGCATTCGCCACCTACGACACGCGGGTAGAGGGGCAGAAGGTCAAGTTTCAGCTCAACGTGAAGAACCTGTTCGATCGCACCTACTACACCTCGGCAGCGAGCCGGTTCTTCGTGTCGATGGGCGATTCGCGGCAGGTGTCGTTGTCCAGTACCCTGGAGTTCTGATCCGGGACCGCACGGCTAACGCAAAAACGCCTGCCGATACTCCCCAGGCGTGCCGCCCAATACCTGGCGAAACCGGTTGGTGAAGTGACTGGCACTGGCAAACCCACACGCCAGGGCAATCTCCCCCAACGGCTGGGAAGTGCTGCGCAGCAACTCCTGCGCACGGCTCATTCGCCGCGCCAGCACATACTGGTGCGGCGGCAGGCCGAAGCTCTCGCGGAACATGCGTGCGAAGTGATACTCCGACAGCGCACACAACCCCGCCAATTGTCCCAGGCTGATGGGCTCGGCCAACCGACTGTCGATGAATTCCACCAGTTGCCGGCGCTGATGTGCCGCCAATCCGCCCTTGAGCCGCAGACCCTCGCGCAGGCCGACCTGGCCCAGCAGTGCGTGGCTGAGCATTTCGTGGGCCAGGCTGCTGGTGAGCAGGCGTTCGCCAGGTTCATCCCAGTTGAACGTCAGCATCTGCCGAAAACGCAGGGCCTGCTGCGGGTCGTCGAGAAAAGTACGTTCGCGCAATTGCAGTTCCCGCGGCTCGCGATCCAGCATCGTGACGCAACCGAGGGCGAACTGTTCCTTGCTGAAATAGAGATGAGCCAGGCGAATGTCGCCGTTGATCACCCAGCCGGACTGGTGGTCGGCGGGCAGGATGCACAGCTTGTCCGGGCCGCCCTTGGTGCCTGGCTGGTCACGGCGAAAGGTGCCGGTTCCACCCGCGATGTAGCAAGACAAGGTGTGGTGGGTCGGCGCTTCGTAGTCCTGGGCGTCGTGATGGTTGCTCCACAAGGCTGCAGCCATGCCGTCACCGAACTCGGCGCTGTGCTCCAGGCGAGCATTGGGCGAGCGGTTGAGGGCTTGAAAGACTTGCAGTGATTCTAGTGCGGGCATGATCTGTTCTCCAACGACTTGCATCCTACTCCGTACAGGACAGCCTGCCAGCCCGCCGACCGACAAAAGCGCAAGTTTATGCAAGTGCGAAAACCATGGGCGCAGGACACTGAGCACCTACCTGGGAGTGAGTGTCATGAACCTTTCGCTGTATCTGCTGACCGTGCTGATCTGGGGCACCACCTGGATCGCCCTGAAATGGCAACTGGGCGTGGTGGCTATTCCGGTGTCGATCGTCTATCGCTTCGGCCTGGCGGCGCTGGTGCTTTTCGTCCTGCTGTTGCTCAGTCGCAAGTTGCAAGTGATGAACCGTCGCGGACATCTGATCTGTCTCGCGCAGGGGCTGTGCCTGTTCTGTCTGAACTTCATGTGTTTCCTGACGGCGAGCCAGTGGATCCCCAGCGGCCTGGTGGCGGTGGTGTTTTCCACGGCCACGTTGTGGAACGCGTTGAACGCGCGGGTGTTCTTCAAGCAGAACATCGCCCGCAACGTCCTGTTGGGCGGTGCCCTGGGTTTGCTCGGGCTGGGCCTGCTGTTCTGGCCTGAGCTGGTGGGCCACACCGCCAGCCCACAAACGCTGCTCGGCCTGGGGCTCGCGCTGCTTGGGACGCTTTGTTTCTCGGCGGGCAATATGTTGTCGAGCCTGCAACAGAAGGCCGGCCTGAAACCCTTGACCACTAACGCCTGGGGCATGGCCTACGGCGCGACGATGCTGGCGGTGTGGTGTCTGGTCAAGGGCATTCCCTTCGACATGGAATGGAATGCGCGCTACATCGGCTCGTTGCTGTATCTGGTGATCCCGGGGTCGGTGATCGGCTTCACCGCCTACCTGACACTGGTCGGGCGCATGGGCCCTGAACGCGCCGCTTATTGCACGGTGCTGTTTCCGGTGGTGGCGCTCAACGTGTCGGCGGTGGTCGAGGGCTACCAATGGACCGCGCCGGCGCTGTCCGGGCTGGCGCTGGTGATGCTGGGCAACGTGCTGGTGTTCCGCAAGCCCCGGGCGCCGATGCCGCAGGGCAATGGCAAATTAGCGTGAGCCGCTGCGGATCGAATCCTCGATCCGCAGGAGGACGCAGTATCAGCCTTTCCAGACTTGCGGGTTGACCAGGTCCTGCGGGCGTTCACCCAGCAGGGCGCTGCGCAGGTTGTCCAGCGCGCGATTGGCCATGGCTTCGCGCGTTTCGTGAGTGGCCGAGCCGATGTGCGGCAAGGTCACGGCGTTTTTCAACTGGAACAGTGGAGATTCGGCGAGCGGTTCCTTTTCGTACACATCCAGCCCCGCACCACGAATCCGGTTGTTTTGCAGCGCTTCGATCAGCGCCGGCTCGTCCACTACAGGGCCTCGTGCGATGTTGATCAGGATGGCGCTGGATTTCATCAGCGCCAGTTCGCGATGGCTGATCAAATGTTTGGTCTTCTCGCTGAGTGGCACCACCAGGCAGACGAAATCGGCTTCGGCCAGCAATTCATCCAGGCTTCGGAACTGCGCGCCGAGTTCCTGCTCCAGCGCGGTCTTGCGACTGTTGCCGCTGTAGAGGATTGGCATGTTGAAGCCCAATCGACCACGACGAGCAACGGCTGCGCCAATGTTGCCCATGCCGACGATGCCCAGGGTCTTGCCGTGTACGTCGGTGCCGAACAGCGGCGCGCCGACCGACGCTTGCCATTGGCCCGCCTTCGTCCAGGCGTCCAGCTCGGCCACCCGACGCGCGCTGCTCATCAGCAGCGCGAAGGCCAGGTCGGCGGTGCTTTCGGTCAGCACGTCGGGGGTGTTGGTCAGCATGATCCCGCGTTCGTTGAAGTAGTCGACGTCATAGTTGTCGTAGCCCACCGACACGCTGGACACCACCTCCAGCTTGCCCGCGTTCTCCAGTTGCGCCCGGCCCAGCTTGCGGCCCACGCCAATCAGGCCATGAGCGTGGGGCAGGGCTTCGTTGAACTGGGCATTGATATCGCCCGTCTTGGGGTTGGGCACAATGACATCGAAATCCTGCTTGAGGTGTTCGATCATTTCAGGGGAGATGCGACTGAAGGCGAGGACGGTCTTTTTCATTGGAAGTGGAGCTCGTCAGACGGTGAGATTGCCAAGCAAGCTAACATTCTTCGACGGGTTTGTGCATGGCTGACATTCACAAACCTCTGTAGGAGCGAGCATGCTCGCGATGGACTCCACAAACACCGCTGGGTGTCAGGACGCCAGCGTTATCGTTGACGACCATCGCGAGCGTGCTCGCTCCTACAGGGGGCGGTGCTCAGTTGGCCAACCGCGCCCCGCTCAGGCTACCGCTCAATTCATACGCGGCCAGCTCGGCCTGGTGCGCGGCGAGGATTTCCGGCAACGAGCCGCGCAGGTATTCGACCCAGGTCTTGATCTTCGCATCCAGGTACTGGCGGGACGGGTAGATGGCGTACAGGTTCAGTTCCTGCGAGCGGTAATTGGGCATCATCCGTACCAGCGAGCCATTGCGCAGGCCTTCGATGGCCGCGTACACCGGCAACACGCCAACGCCCATGCCGCTGATGATCGCGGTTTTCATCGCATCGGCCGAGTTCACCAAAAACGGAGAGCTGTTGATGGTCACCATCTCCTGGCCTTCCGGCCCGTCGAAGGTCCATTTTTCCAGCGGAATCACCGGGCTGACCAGACGCAAACAGGCGTGATTGAGCAGGTCGCCGGGTTTTTGCGCGCAGCCGTTGGCTTTCACATAGGCGGGCGAGGCACAGACGATGCTGTAGGTGATGCCCAGGCGTTGGGAGACAAAACCCGAGTCTGGCAACTCACTGGCCAGGACGATGGACACGTCATAACCCTCGTCCAGCAGGTCCGGTACGCGGTTGGCCAGGGTCAGGTCGAAGGTCACGTCGGGGTGGGTCTTGCGGTAGCGGGCGATGGCATCGATCACGAAATGCTGACCGATACCGGTCATGGTGTGCACCTTGAGCTGGCCGGCCGGGCGCGAATGGGCATCGCTGGCCTCGGCTTCGGCCTCTTCGACATACGCCAGAATCTGTTCGCAGCGCAGCAGGTAGCGTTTGCCGGCCTCGGTCAGGGCGATGCGCCGTGTGGTGCGATTGAGCAGGCGGGTTTGCAGGTGGGCTTCCAGATTGGAAACCGCGCGCGAGACGTTGGCCGTCGTCGTGTCGAGTTGTACGGCAGCGGCGGTGAAACTGCCGGCTTCGGCCACGTAGCTGAAGGCGCGCATGTTTTGCAGGGTGTCCATGGAGTGCTCTCGGATGCGATGGCAAATTGTGACACGAAGTTTCAGGGTCTGAGACCCCCGACTTAGGGATTATCGCGCGAACGGTAACAAAGATTCACAAGAATCCCGGCTTATCGCCGTTCGGGCCCACCCATAGAATTGCCCCGGTCTTTGTGCCTCTCCCTATTTCAGGAATTTGCAGCAGTGCCGCGTCGCATCAAAGGAGCGTTTCAAGCGCTCAATGTTCTGGCTTTAACCCTGGCAATCAGCGGCTGCATCGGAACCGGAGGTATAGCCCCGCAGGGCAAGGCATTGGAGGCCAATACGCTGGCCACCGACGATGCCATCCAGAGCGCTGCGCAAGACGCCAACTGGCCCAAGGCGCAGTGGTGGCAAGTCTACGGCGACCCACAACTCAATCACTGGATCGAGCTGGCACTGCAAGGCAGCCCGACCATGGCCATGGCGGCGGCGAGGGTGCGTCAGGCCAAGGCCATGGCGGGCATCGCCGAGTCGGCCGAATCGTTGCAGGTCAACGGTGTATCCACCCTCAAGCGCCACAATTGGCCCACTGATCAGTTCTACGGGCCCGGCGAGCTGGCCAATTCCACGACCTGGGACAACAACGCCGCCTTGGGCTTCAGCTACGCGCTCGACCTCTGGGGGCGCGAAAGCAACAGCACCGAGCGTGCCGTCGACCTGGCACACATGAGCGCCGCCGAAGCCCGCCTGGCGCAGCTCGAATTGCAGAACAACATCGTGCGTGCCTACATCGAGCTGTCGCTGCACTACGCGCAAAGGGACATCGTCGACGCGACCCTCAAACAGCAGCAGCAGATTCTCGACCTGGCACAAAAACGCCTCGACGGCGGTATCGGTACGCATTTTGAAGTCAGCCAGGCCGAGACACCTTTGCCGGAAACCCATCGCCAACTCGATGCGCTGGACGAAGAAATCGCCCTGAGTCGCAACCAACTGGCGGCCCTGGCCGGCAAAGGCCCGGGCGAGGGCGCGCAACTGCAACGGCCGACACTGGTATTGGGGGCACCACTGAAACTGCCATCGACACTGCCTGCTCAGTTGCTTGGGCAGCGCCCCGATGTCGTCGCCAGTCGCTGGCAAGTGGCGGCGCAGGCCCGGGGCATCGATGTTGCACACGCCGGCTTCTACCCCAACGTCGATCTGGTGGGCAGCCTGGGCTACATGGCCACCGGCGGTGGGGCGCTGGAGTTTTTGACCGGCAAGAAACTCAACTACAGCGTGGGCCCGGCGATCTCGCTGCCGATCTTCGACGGTGGCCGCCTGCGTGCCGAGCTGGGTGAAGCCTCGGCCGGCTACGACATCGCTGTCGCCCGCTACAACCAGACCCTGATCAATGCGCTCAAGAACATCTCTGACCAACTGATTCGTCGCGAGTCGATGGACAAGCAGCAGACCTTCGCCGCCGAATCCGTGGCGACCGCGCAGAAGACTTACGACATCGCCATGATCGCCTACCAGCGCGGGCTTACCGACTACCTCAATGTGCTCAACGCCCAGACCCTGCTGTTCAAGCAGCAGCAAGTGCAGCAGCAGGTGCAGGCTGCTCGACTCGGTGCTCATGCCGAGTTGGTGACGGCGCTGGGGGGCGGGTTGGGGGCCGGTGAGGATGTGCCGGCGCCGGGCAGGACCGCAGCGCCGAAGACGCCGGTGCTGCTGCCCAATTGAACAAGAACCCCTGTGGAACTGGCCCTTTATGGGACTGCCCCCCTGTGGGAGCGGGCTTGCCCGCGATGAGGTCATAGCATTCAACACCCATGTCGACTGTTAAACCGTCATCGCGGGCAAGCCCGCTCCCACATGTGAAGCTCCACAGGTGCAGGTTTATTTAAATTTCCTTGAGCAAAATATCCATGACTCCCTTGCCCGCACCGCTGCGCTGGCTCTACTCCCTCGACTGGCGTCGCGGTTTCTTCGACTGGGCACGCAGCGATGGCGTGACCTGGGTCTATATCTTCAAGGTGCTGCTTGCCGCATTCCTGACCCTGTGGCTGGCGATGCGTCTGGAACTGCCGCAGCCGCGCACGGCGATGATCACCGTATTCATTGTCATGCAGCCGCAGAGCGGCCAGGTGTTCGCCAAAAGCTTCTACCGATTCCTCGGCACCCTGACCGGCTCGGCAGTGATGGTGGCGCTGATCGCGTTGTTCGCGCAGAACACCGAGCTGTTTTTGGGTTCGCTGGCGATCTGGGTGGGTATCTGTTCGGCGGGTGCCGCACGCTACCGTAACTTCCGCGCCTATGGTTTCGTGCTGGCCGGCTATACCGCCGCGATGGTCGGCTTGCCGGCGCTGGCCCATCCGGACGGTGCGTTCATGGCCGCCGTTTGGCGCGTGCTGGAAATTTCCCTGGGCATTCTTTGCGCCACCGTGGTGAGCGCCGCGATCCTGCCGCAGACCGCCAGCGCGGCGATGCGTAACGCCTTGTACCAGCGCTTTGGTGTGTTCGCCCTGTTCGTCACCGACGGGTTGCGCGGTCGTAGCCCGCGCGAGGCGTTCGAGGCAGGCAACGTGCGCTTCAGCGCCGAGGCGGTAGGCCTGGAAGGGCTGCGAAGCGTCACCGTGTTCGAAGACCCGCACATGCGCCGACGAAACGGTCGATTGAGCCGGCTGAACAGCGAATTCATGGGCCTGACCACGCGCTTCAACGCCTTGCACCAGTTGCTCGAACGCTTGCGCGCCAGCGCGGCGGATCATGTGGTGGCCGCGATCAAACCCGGCTTGCAGGACCTTGCCGAAGTGCTCGACGGCTTCAGTGGTCGCGCCCTGACCAGCCCGGATTCGGCGCGTCTGGTCCAGGCCATGGCCGCCTACAAGGAAGCGTTGCCAGCGCGGGTGCGCAGCCTGAGGGCCACATTCCAGGAGACCGGGCCAAGCGACGACGAGCAACTGGACTTCCACACCGCCTATGAACTGCTGTATCGCTTCGTCGATGACCTGCACGGTTACGCACAGACCCACGCGTCCCTGGCCGATCACCACCACGAACGCGAGCAGTGGGACGAACCCTTTACCCCGCAAACCAATTGGATGGCCTCGGCGGCGTCGGGCATTCGGGCGGCATTCATCCTGGTGGTGCTGGGCAGTTACTGGGTGGCGACGGCCTGGCCGAGTGGGGCGACCATGACGCTGATCGCGGCAGCCACAGTGGGTTTGTCCGCCGCCACACCCAATCCCAAGCGCATGGCGTTCCAGATGGCCTGCGGGACCTTCCTCGGGGCATTGATCGGCTTCGTCGAAATGTTTTTCATTTTTCCGTGGATCGATGGTTTTCCCTTGTTGTGCGTGATGCTGGCGCCGGTGATCGTGCTGGGTTCGTTCCTGACCTCTCGGCCGCAGTACGTCGGTGTCGGCCTGGGCCTGCTGATTTTCTTCAGCACCGGCTCGGTGCCGGACAACCTGACGATCTACAACCCGTACACCTTCATCAACGATTACATCGCCATGGTGCTTGGCATGCTGGTGTGTGCCGCCGCCGGGGCGATCATCATGCCGCCCAACAGCCGCTGGCTGTGGCGTCGCCTGGAGCAGGACCTGCGCGGGCAGGTGGTGTTTGCGATCAGCGGCAAGCTCAAGGGCCTGGCCTCGAGCTTCGAAAGTCGCACCCGCGACCTGCTGCACCAGGCCTACGGTTTCGCCGCCGGCCAACCCCAGGTGCAGCGCGAATTGCTGCGCTGGATGTTCGTGGTGCTGGAAGTCGGTCACGCGATCATCGAGTTGCGCAAGGAACAGGCGATCCTGCCGGTGCATCCGGCCTACGCCGAATCCCAGCCGTGGCGCCAGGCAATCCGCGTGATGGGGCGCTCGCTGGTGCGGCTGTTCCTGCAACCTAGCGCGAGCAACCTGGAGCGCGGCCTGATCGCTGTGGACCACGCCATCAGCCGTGTGCAGGCCACCGACGAGCCGTTCGCGCCGCACTTTGACACCTCGGCCCTGCGCCGGGTCAAAAGCTACCTGCACTTCATCCGCAGTTCCTTGCTCGACCCGCAATCACCGCTGGCCGCCTACGCCAAAACCTCGCCCGAAGGATCTGCCCATGCCTCGTGAAATCGCCTTCCACGGCGTGTACATGCCGACCATGACGCTGATGTTCCTGATTGCCGCCGTGCTGGCCTGGGCGCTGGACCGATTCCTGTCCGGGTTCGACCTGTACCGCTTCTTCTGGCACCCGGCGCTGCTGCGCCTGAGCCTGTTTACCTGTCTGTTCGGCGCGTTGGCGCTGACTGTTTACCGTTGACTCTCTACCTTGAGAAGGCCCCGATGAAAAAGCTTTTCAGCCTGCTTGCCACCCTGTTGGTCCTGGCGCTCGCGCTCTGGGTCGGCCGGACCCTGTGGGTGCACTACATGAACACGCCCTGGACCCGCGACGGTCGGGTGCGTGCCGACATCATCAACGTGGCCGCCGACGTCACCGGCGAAGTGGTGGATGTGCCGGTGCGCGACAACCAACTGGTGAAGAAGGGCGATCTGCTGATGCGCATCGACCCCGAACACTACCGCCTCGCGGTCAAACAGGCGCAATCGCTGGTGGCGTCACGCAAGGCCACCTGGGAGATGCGCAAGGTCAACGCCCATCGCCGCGCCGACCTGGACAACCTGGTGATCTCCCGGGAAAACCGCGACGACGCCAGCAACATCGCCGACTCGGCCCTGGCGGACTACCAGCATGCGCAGGCACAACTGGAAGCGGCGGAACTGAACCTCAAGCGCACCGAAGTGCGGGCGGCGGTGGACGGCTACGTCACCAACCTCAACGTCCATCGCGGCGACTATGCGCGCATCGGTGAAGCGAAAATGGCCGTGGTCGACATGAACTCGTTCTGGGTCTACGGCTTCTTCGAAGAAACCAAGCTGCCCCACGTACGCGTCGGCGACAAAGCCGACATGCAGTTGATGAGCGGCGAAGTGTTGAAAGGGCATGTAGAGAGCATTTCCCGTGGCATCTACGACCGCGACAACCCCGAGAGCCGCGAGCTGATCGCGGATGTGAACCCGACTTTCAACTGGGTGCGCCTGGCACAACGGGTGCCGGTGCGCATTCACATCGATGAAGTGCCGGAGGGTGTACTGCTGGCGGCGGGGATTACCTGCACGGTCATCGTTAACGAATAAGCCTCAGCAAAACGTCTCGTGCAGGTGCCGCCAGAGAATCCGGCCTTCCACTCGCTCGAACACCACCGTCGAGCGGCGATCGGAATGCAGGCCGGTGGCATCGGTCTGCTGCTCGCGGTAGCTGACGGTGGCGCCGCCGTCGTGCCGGGCAATGCCACACAACTCGCTCAGCTCGATGCGAAAACCGAGCTTCTTGCCGCCGGCCAGCAGGAACAACTCGCTCAGCGCGGCGAAGTCCAGCTGCCGGCCCAGAGGCGAGACCATGGAAAACTGCGGTGAGAAACGGGTGAGCAAGCGGTCGAGTTCGGAGGCGTCGCGTTCTTCGGCCAGCCATTGCTCGATGAGCACGTGGGCCTGGATCACTTCTTCGAAGTACTCGGTGTAGTCGGTCATGTTTTTTTACCTGGAATTTATCGGGTGGCTGTTCGGGCCTCATCGCGGGCAAGCCCGCTCCTACAGGGATTTGTGAACACCGCTCCCCTGTAGGAGCGAGCTTGCTCGCGATGGGGTCAACTTGGTCTAGAGCTGCCCCCGCAACCCAAACCGCTTCATCAACGCCGACTCCAGCAACCCCTTGGGCAGCAACCCCGCCATCAGCGGCAACGCACGGCTGCCATTGCCCAGGCGTACCAGCCGCGGCGGCTTGCCCTGTTGCACCGCCTTGAGCACTCCGGCGGCGAACTCGCTGGCGGGGGTCGGTTTGTCCTGGGACGCCTTGGCCCGCGCGCGGATGCCTTCGCGCAAGGCGAACCACGGTGATTGCTCGCTGATCAACTGCTCGGCCTGCTCCCCGGCATTCTTGGCGAAGCTTGACGCGATCGCTCCCGGCTGCACTTCCATCACCCGCACGCCGAAGGGCGCCAGTTCCATGCGCAAGGCATCGCTCAAGGCATGCACTGCGGCCTTGGAGGCGCAATAGGCGCCGGCGAACGGTGTGACCAGCACGCCCGAGACGCTGCCGATGTTCACTACCAAGCCCTTGGCACGGCGTAACACCGGAAAAAACGCGCGAGTCACACCGACGATGGCAAACACATTGGTTTCGAACTGGCGCTGCATGGCCACCACGCCGCCGTCCAGCAGCGGCCCCATGGCGCCGTACCCCGCGTTGTTGATCAGTACGTCGAGGCCGCCATGCTGCTGGTTGATCTGCTCGGCCAGTTGCTCGAGCGCCGGGCCGTCGTTGACGTCCAATTGCACGGCGTTAAAACCCGCCGCTGCCAGCGCGGCAACATCTTCAGCCTTGCGTGCGGTGGCCCAGACCTTGAAGCCTGCGGCCTTGAACACATCGGCCAGGGCGCGGCCAATGCCGCTGGAACAACCGGTAATCAACGCAATAGGCATGGCGCGGTCCTTGTGCAAGAAGAAGGAAAAGTCAGTCGGAGAAACTACCCTGCAAATGCTCGGCGCGAAACTCCAGGGTTTGCGGGCGATAGCCGGGGCGCAGCGGTGGCATGGGCAGGCAGTCTTCCCAGTTCGCTCCGGCCTGCAACTCGCCGGGTCCCCGGTAACGGGGTGCGGTGTATTGGTTATCGGCCAGGTTGACCGTATCGCCCGGGGCGTAGGCGGCAACGCGCCAACGCAATTCGGTCAGGGGCACGTCGTTGCCATTGTTCATCGTCAGTTGCAGCGGACGATCCGCCGGGCACTGATCCGGCGCGTAGCTGATGCGCAACTCGAGCCGCGCCAGTTGCTTGACCTCGCGATTGTCCAGCCAGATGACCCAGGTCGCCACCAGGCCCAGGCCAATCACCGCTGCCACCGAAACGGGCAGAGCCTTGGCCGGGTAACGCACCAATAGAATCAACCAGGTGATGACCAGCAGGACGCCAATGAACATGTCGTGCAACCTCGGGAGCAGAGGGGAGCATCGTACCTAAGCGTGGGGGAGGTTGGCGATGGGGTTGGATTTTGCGGGGCCTGTGTTGGCCTCTTCGCGGGCAAGCCCGCTCCCACAGGGTTCGGTGTGCACGGTCAAAAAATGTGGGAGCGGGCTTGAACTGGCCTAATGATTTTGGACACTTCAATCGGGCGCTATGATAGCGCCCAAATCTGAGGTGTTTGGATATGCGTAAATCCTATTCGAGTGAGTTCAAGCTCAAGGCTGCCAGCATGGTGTTGGATGAAGGTCAGCCGGTTACCGAAGTCTGTGCCAGCCTGGATATCGGCCCCACAGCCCTGCGCCGTTGGGTTGATCAAGTGCAAAAAGAGCGCTTGGGCTCGACTCCGGTGGGGGCCAAGGCGATTACCGCTGATCAACGAGAAATCCAGAGACTCAAAGCTCTGCTCAGAGAGAAAGACCTGGATATCGAAATCCTAAAAAAGGCCAGTGCTCTCCTGCTTTTGGACGCCAAAGATCATTCACGCTGATCGATGAGCTGGGCGAGCAGTACGGCGTTAAAAAGTGTTGCCGGGCGTTTGGGGGCAACCGCAGTAGCTTTTACGCCTGGCGCCAGCGCCAAGGCAGAGCAAATCCTGAACGGGACAAGCTCAAAGCCGCGTTGGTCAGGCACCACAAGGCGTCCAGAGAGTCGGCCGGCGCACGTACTTTGTCCAAGGAGCTACAAGCCAAAGGGCATCGTATCGGGCGTTATATGGCTCGCAGTTTGATGCGCGAAGCTGGCATCGCTAGTCGTCAGCGCCGGCGCCATAAGTACAAGTCGCCGGGTGTGGAGGCCTTGGTGGCGCCGCACGTGCTCAAGCGAAAATTTGATGTGACGGCGGTTAATCAGGTGTGGTGTGGCGACGTGACATACATCAAGGTCGGCAAGCGGTGGATGTACTTCGCCGCCGTTTTGGATCTGTACGCTCGCAGGATCGTAGGGTGGTCGTTTTCGATGATTTCTGATGCCAACCTGACCTGCGAAGCGCTACGCATGGCGGTTGAGCTGCGCGGCCATCCCCAGGATGTGTTGTTTCATTCTGATCAAGGTTGCCAGTACACCAGCCATAAATTCCGAAATGCGCTTGTGAAACATCGGTTCAGGCAAAGTATGAGCCGTAAAGGCGAGTGCTGGGACAATGCCCCGATGGAGCGTTTCTTTGGTAGTTTGAAGTCCGAGTGGGTGCCTGAAACGGGCTACAAACTGGAGCATGAGGCCCGGGCAGATGTGCAGCGCTATGTCTCGCGCTACAACATCAGCAGGCCTCACAGCTATAACGACTACAGGTCGCCGGTCGTGAAGGAAAGATTGGCGGCGTGAACCGTAATCAGTGTCCAAGATTACTTGACCAGTTCAGCTTGCCCGCGAAGAGGCCAGTACAGTCAACAAAGATCCAAAAGAAAAAAGCCCCCACCCAACCCACTGCGGATAGGGGACGCAGTGGGCTGGATAGGGGCTTCTCGTTCTGCTTGACGCTTACTGCGCGATGGTTTTCACCGAAACGCCGCGCTCGATCGGGGTCGACCGGCCGTAGATGTCTTCAAACCGCTCGATATCGTCTTCGCCCAGGTAGCTGCCCGATTGCACCTCGATGATTTCCAGCGGGATCTTGCCCGGGTTGCGCAGGCGGTGGACCGAGGCAATCGGGATGTAGGTGGACTGGTTTTCGGTGAGCAGGAACACGTTTTCATCGCACGTCACTTCGGCGGTGCCGCTGACGACGATCCAGTGTTCGGCGCGGTGGTGGTGCATCTGCAGCGACAGGCAGGCGCCTGGCTTGACCGAGATGTGCTTGACCTGGAAGCGGCCGCCCATGTCCACCGAGTCGTAGGAGCCCCACGGACGGTAGACTTCGCAGTGGTTCTGGGTTTCGCTGCGGCCCTGTTCGTTGAGGGTGTTGACCATCTGTTTCACGCCCTGGACCTTGTCCTTGTGCGCAATCATCATGGCGTCCTTGGTTTCAACGACCACGATGTTTTCCAGGCCGATCACCGACACCAGTTTGCCGTTGCCGTGGATCATGCAGTTCCTGCTGTCCTGGACCACCACGTCGCCCTTGGTAACGTTGCCGTCGGCGTCCTTCTCGTTCACTTCCCACAACGACGACCAGCAACCGACATCGCTCCAGCCGGCGGTCAGCGGCACGACGCAGGCGCGCTGGGTTTTTTCCATCACCGAGTAGTCGATGGAGTTGTCCGGGCAGCAGGCGAAGGTGGCTTCGTCGATCATCACGGTATCGACGTCCTGCTCGCTGCGCTCAAGGGTCAGCATGCAGTTGTCGTAGATGTCCGGATCATGCTTTTTCAGCTCTTCGAGGAAGCGGCTGGCGCGGAACAGGAACATGCCGCTGTTCCAGAAGTAGCCGCCGGACTGCACGTACTCGGTGGCACGTTTGACGTCCGGTTTTTCAACGAAGTGCGACACGCGGCTGACACCTTCGGGCAGCAACGAATCATTGGCCGATTTGATGTAGCCATAGCCGGTTTCCGGTTTGGTCGCCGGCACGCCGAACAGCACCATTTCGCCGTTCTCGGCGGCGACCGTGGCCAGGGCCAGGGCGCGTTGCAGCGCTTTTTGGTCTTCCAGCACGTGGTCGGCCGGCAGCACCAGCATCAGATCATCACGGCCTTCGTTGACCAGCATCATCGCGGTCAGGGCGACCGCTGGCGCGGTATTGCGCCCGAACGGTTCCATCAGGATGCGCTGGGTATCCAGTTTACGAGCAGCGAGTTGCTCGTTGACGATGAATCGGTGGTCCTTGTTGCAGACCACGATCGGGGTATCCATGCCTTCGAACACCAGGCGTTCCAGGGTTTGCTGGAACAGAGTGTGCTCGCCGGTCAGGGCCAGGAACTGTTTAGGGAACTGCTTACGGGAAAGCGGCCAAAGACGTGAGCCGCTACCACCTGACAAGATCACCGGAATCATGTTGTTACTCCTTAAAAATCAGTAGGGAGCCACGAGCTGCAAGCGGCAAGTTAAAGCGCTTTGCTTGCAGCTACAGGCTTGTAGCTATTAGCTCGCGCGTTAGCGCGTAGACACCGGGCGCTTGACCCAGACTGGCGACAGGCTGCTGCCATTGCCGGTGACGTACAGGACGGCGGCTTCACCGCGCTCCAGTGCCACTGGCTTCACATCGCCGACTTTCGTTGCGCCATCGTACAGCGCCAGGCTGACTTTGACCGGGTTGATTTCACGCTCGCCACGGCCCTTGGCAGCCACGGCCGGCACGACTTCGGTCTTGCCGTCGGCGGTTTTCAGGGTCAGGGCCTTGTCGCTGAGGTTTTGCACGCGAACCAGGGACTTCTGCTTGTTCTTGAACGGCGGTTCTTCGATCAGTTGTGGTGCGCCGCCGGCGTTGTTGACCAGGGTGTAATAGTGATCGCCCGCCAGTTTCACCGGCAGGGATTGGCTGCCGACCTTGGCGCTGTAGTCACCACCCGGCATGAAGCTGAAGTCGGTGCTGGCCAGCGGTGCGACATCGCTCAGGCTGGTGCTGCCGACGGTGGCGCTGACTTCGGTGTTGGCGGCGTTATAGACGCGTACGAAGGTCGAGCCTTTGGGTGCGGTCGGGCCGTAGAGCGCCGAATCGCCAGCGGCGAAGGCGTTCATTGACAGCACGCTGAAGGTCGCGGCCAAAGCGAAGGTCTTGGCGAGACGACGAGGAGTAGTAGTGAAAGTCATAGTGAACCTCTCTTTCAGTTTTGCGCCCGATCGGGCGTCTCGGATTTAGTGTTTACAGCTACGTTTTGTTGGCGAGCGCCGGCTTCTTTGAGCGCTGCAACCCACTGCGGGTCGGCGTCGCCGATTTCGTTGTTGACGGGCAGATAACGTTCCGGAAACTCCCAGATCAGCACTTGTGGCGGGCTGTTCTTGAAAGCATCGCTTTTGAGATAGCTGAGCATCGGCAGGATCGGGCCATGGCCGTCTTCGGCGTAATTGACCACGTCGCTGTTCAATGCCTGTTTCAGCGCGCCGACGAAGTTCCAGTTCGGGTTGGCGCTGTAGCTGGTCCCGATCAGCGCCACCGGCACCTCGGTGTTGGCGAACAGGGCGTCATCGCCGCTGGCCTGGTCACCTACGGCCACGGTGTTGCGTTTTTGCAGGGGCTCGGTCGCCGGCATCATGTTTTCGAACAGCGGGTCCAGCGGCAGGAACAGGCGCAGGTCACCCTTGTGGGTCACGGTTTGCGCAGGCTCGGTTACGAAACGCTGCGGCTCGCCGCTGAGCGGGGTTTTTTCCGCGATGGTTTTGGCCAGGGTCTCGGCGGCGATCTGCGCGCCTTCAGGCGTCCAGTGGGTGTCGGTGCGCAGGAACACCTGCTGGCCGTTGAGCTTGCCCTTTTGCAGCGGGATCAGCAGGTCGGGGGCCAGGATCTTGTTGGCGGCGACACGGGCGTGGAAGTCTTCATACAGGTTGGCGTGAATGCTCGAAGGCTTCACTTCACCCAGATGTTCCGGATACAGGCGAGTCTTGGCCGGCACAATGGCCATCACCAGTTTCACGCCCTTTGCCTTGAGTTCCTGGCGCACGCCTTCGACCAGCGCGTAGTTGCTTTGCAGGTTCAATTCTTCATTGACGATCGGATTGAACTCCTCATCGCTGTACAACCACTGGTCTTGGCCGAGCACCACGCCCGGGCGACCTTCGTTGAACAGTTTGAAATCCAGTGCTGCCCAGAGGTTGGTCCCCAGGCGCTTGATCGGGAATTCGTCGTCATAGTGGGTTTCGACGGCCTTGGCCCAACGGCCATTGAGCACTGTCGCGTCGGCGTTGGTGCTGAAGCCGAAGAAGCTGCGCACCGACCACAGGCCCAGGACCAGCAGGGTCACCATGAACAGGGCGATGTAGAAGATACGTAATGAGCGGGTCATGGTCAGATCCCTCAGAACTGGAAGTAAAGGAACGGCGAGAAGCTTTGCGCCGAGAGTTTGAGAATCGAGGCGATGAACAGCAGCAGCACCAATGCACGCATCACGTAGCGCGACCAGTCAGCGGTCCAGTAAGCCGGTTGAACGGTGGCTTCAGTGCCAACGGTGTAGCCCGGTTCATGGATGCTGGCCGGGTTGTCACCCGGTACGGCCTTGATCATTCCCGGAGTTGCGGTAGCCGGGCCATTGGCCTCGACGTTGACGGCGGGTTTGGTCTTGGCGGGCGGCTGGTTGCTGTAGAGGTCGCGCAGGCCGAAGAACGCCAGGGTCATGTACGCCACCACCAGGGTTGCCACTTGCAGGCCGGTGAGGTTGGCGCGGTTGAGTTCCGACAGCGACCATTCACCAAAGCTGAACATGGCGCCGTACATGCGACCGGCCACGTGCAGGTTTTCGGCGCGGAAGATGACCCAGCCCATTACCACCAGCAGGAAGGTCAGCGCCCAGCGGATCGGGTTGAGGCTGCGCGGCGACGTGTTCAGGCCCAGGGCCTTTTCAATCGCCAGCCACATGCCGTGCCAGGCACCCCAAACGATGTAGGTGATGTTCGCGCCGTGCCACAGACCACCGAGCAGCATGGTCAGGAACAGGTTGCGATAGGTCATCAGTGTGCCTTTGCGATTGCCGCCCAGCGTGATGTACAGGTAGTCACGCAGCCAGGTGGACAGGCTGATGTGCCAGCGCCGCCAGAACTCGGTGATCGACTGGCTGATGTAGGGCTGCTTGAAGTTTTCCATGAAGCGGAAACCCATCATCAAGCCCAGGCCGATGGCCATGTCGCTGTAGCCGGAGAAGTCGAAATACAACTGCGCGGTATAGGCCAGTGCGCCGAGCCAGGCGTCGCCCGTGGTCGGGTTTTGCAAGGCAAAGCAATGGTCGGCAACCACCGCGAGGGTGTCGGCGATGAAGACTTTCTTGATGAAACCCTGCATGAACCGCGTGCAACCCTCAGAGAATTTGTCGAGGGTGTGCGTGCGGTTGTTGAACTGGTCGGCGAGGTCGCGAAAACGCAGGACCGGGCCGGCAATCAGGTGCGGGAAGATCGCCACGAACGCCGCGAAGTCGATCAGGTTGCGCGTGGCCGGGGTGTCGCCACGGTAAACGTCGATGATGTAGCTGATGGACTCGAAGATGTAGAACGAGATACCGATCGGCAGCAGCACATGGGTAAGGATGAACGGCGACAGCCCCACAGAGGTCATCAGCGCATTGATGCTGTCGACGCCGAAGTTGGCGTATTTGAAGTAACCCAGGATGCACAGGTCGACGGCCACGCCGAGCAGCAGCCAACGCTGGGCCGGTTTGGTGCGCACACCGGCGGCGCCGACTTTCAGGCCAATCCAGTAGTTCCACAGGGTGACGGCGGCGAACAACGCGAGGAAGTCCACGCGCCACCAGGCATAGAACACATAGCTGGCGATCAGCAGCAGCAGGTTGCGATAGCGTATTCCGCTCAAGTAGTACATGCCGAGAAAGATCGGCAGGAACAAAAACAGGAACACGTTGGATGAAAATACCATCCCGGTCTCTCCGTGTTTAACCAACAGTCAAGGGCCAACGGCCCCCCCAAACCCCCCATGGAAAACCGGGGGGTAACTCACAAAACCAAAACCCGACACTGACCCCCTGTAGGAGCCAGCTTGCTGGCGATCGCGGTGTATCAGTCGACACTCAGGGTGAATGTCAGATCGCAATCGCGAGCAAGCCCGCTCCTACAGGAGACGAATCAAGATCCCTTGCCCTTGTCATTCGCCGGGTCATAAACCTTGGTCAGGTCACCCCCCAGGCGGAAGGTCTTGAACGGTTGCATCTCGTGTTTCTTTTCCAGCACGTCCGGGGTGCAGGTGTAGAGGGAGCAGAACGGTTCGAGCCAGGCGAATTTCATGTCCTTCTTCAGGTCGGTCATGTCCTGTTCCTTGCCGTTTTTCTCTTCGAACTGCCCAGGATCTTTCACCCCGGCCAGTACGCGATCACCCAGGCGTTTGAGCGCACCGTTGTTTTCCTGGCGCAGGTCCACACCGTTGACCTGGGCGAAACTGGCGATCATCGCCAGCGGCGGCAGGGCATAGTTGTGGTAGGCAAGGGCGCGTTGATTGCGCTTGAGTTCGTTGGGCAAAAAGCCCTGGGCGTCCACCTGATTGACGCCGACCTTGTATTCCTTGACGGCCCAGTCGAACAGGTCGCGGCGGTTGGTGGCGACGGAGGTCGCCATCACCGACCAGGCGGCCCAGTACGAGTGGTTGTTGGTTTTTTCCAGCGGCAGGTTGTCCCAGTCGCTGACGACTTGGTCGGCCATCTTGTTGAACCAGGCTTCGATCAGCTGCGATTCCTGCTGGTGGTTGGCCAGCGGATGCGAATCGGAGAACTTCAGGCGCAGGTACGCGGACGCCATACTGCCCAGCGCCCATTTGCGCATGGACTTGCCAGTGTGGTTGAAGTCCTTGGACATCAAGGCGTCGGCCTTGGCCCAGGCGGTCAACCAATTCAGCGTGCATTCCAGCTGTTCGGGACGACCGTCGCGCATGAACTGCATGACGCGCTTGCTGGTGCCGCGCTCGATCTTGGTAATGTCGGCGGTGCTGTCACGAAAGGCTTTTTCCGATGTGACATTCAAGGTCGAACGGGCCTTGTCCGACCCCTCGTACTTGCTGCGAAATTGCAGCGAGCCGGTGTAAGGCGTCGGCATCGCGTCGCAGCCTTCGCTGCTGTCGCCGGTTTTGACTTTCTCGATCGGCGCGAAGTATCCCTGGGGCGGACGCAGTGGTGCGGCGGCCTGAGTGGCGCCGGCGAACATCGCCAGCGTCAGCAGGGATGGGGCGAGTAACTGTTTCAACGTTCGGTTGTGCATGGCAGACCTCATTGCCCGATTTGAGCGGTGCGTTGCTCGGCGCTCGGGAATACGTTGCGTTTGCAGATTTTCGCTTCGACCTTCTGGGGTGCGGCACCGGCTTCGGGGCCCTGGACTTCGACTGCCAGCAGATTCTGCGAGGCCCAGTCTTCGTCCGTGCGCAACTCGAAGGCGAAACGACCGTCGGTGTCGGACGTTTCCGGTTTTTCGATCTTGATGTCCTCGTGGCGCCCGTTCATGTACCAGAGGGTGGCTTGCAGGGTTTTCACCGAGGTGTCGGCGAAGCGGATGTCGACCTGGTGGCTGCTGTTTTGCAGGTTCAGGTTTTTGCTGTTGACCATCAGTTCATTCTTGCCTGGTTTGAGCGTGGTGCTGCCGGACATCTGTGCATCTTTGCCTTCGCAACCGTTATCCAGCAGCGCCATCATCTGGCGGTAAATGGTTTCCTGGTCCAGGCGATAGAGCGGCGAGAATTCCCAGATGAGAATCTTCGGCGGGTTCTTCTGGAATTCTTCGCTGCCCAGGTACTGCAGCATCGAACCTTCCAGGCCGCCGCCGGGGAACGCCACGTTGAGAATGTCAGCGCCGATGGACTCTTCGAGGAACCCGGCGAAGTTGTAGTTCTTGCCGCTGTGGGACGTACCGACCAGGGTGATCTGCGGATTGCCAGAGTCGCCGAACAGATCGCCGTCGCCCGCTTCGCCCTTGGGCTCGGTGGTGAATTGATCCATGTACTGGATCGCGTAGCTGGTGCCACAGAGTTGACCGGCCATGTTGTGCAATGTTCCGGTCTTGCCCATGCGACCCGACTTGTGGGTCTCGAATTCGCGCTTGGGAATGTCGGCGAAGGCCGGGATCTGCTTGACCTTCTCGGCGACGATCTTCGCTGTACGCTGCGCGCCGTATGGGGTCCAGTGCTGGTCGCCACGGAAGTAGAAATCGTGGGCGGGCAGGGTCTCGGGCAGCGATTCGTTGGTCAGCGGCGACAGGTCTGGCACCACATAGCCCATGGCGGCAAAGCGGCCGAGCATGGTCTTGTAATTGCGCAGGGCCTTGTCGAAATCGTAGCTGGCCTTCTCCTGCGGGTTGAGCTTGTTGCGGTTCACCAGGCCACGGGTCGGCTGATAAACCACCACCAGTTCCACACCTTTGCTTTTGAACGCATCGTGCAGTTGCTGCATGCGTTTGTAGCCGGCGGGGGTGGTGTCGAATTCGGTGCGCAAGTCTTCCTGGGTACGGAACAGCCAGTCGCCCTGGGCCTGTACCAGCGTGGTGAAGTTCTGCTGGTAGCGTGTGGTGTAGTTCTTCGCGTCGTGGGCTTGAGGGCAAAGGTTGCAGCACGGCTCGGCTTCAAAGGTGGGAGCCTGGACTTCGTCCGCGCGCGCCCCGGCGCTGGCCGCGAGAATACCGGCGGTCAGGGCCGACAGGCTGAGTAATTTGATCAAGTGTGGGTGCATAAAATTATCCTCAGTCCTGCAATTCGGTCTGGCGTTCGACCGGGTCGATCAGCACGGCTTTCTGCTGGCGCACCATCAGGTCGAGAATTTCATCCTGGCGTTCGCCCAGGATGCCGTTGAAGCTGATGCCGCTGGATTTGGTCGGGGCGAGCATCGACACGCGATACAGCTCGACGCTCAAGGGCGAGTCGATGGACAGCGGCCCGCTGCCGTTGCCGGCCAGTTCGCCACCAACGATGATCAGCGACACTTGGGCGTCGAACGGGTCGAGCTTGATGTCACGGTCGGTGTCGGTCAGGTCCTTGATGTGGCCGTAGACGCCGGTGAGGCCGTTGGCCATGGCCAGGTTTTCGTAGAGGCGAATGTTCACGCTGTTACGAATGCGAATGCCGTGGCGCTTGTTGCTGATGACCTTGTTGCCGTAGATCAGGTTGTCCCCACTCTCGTACAGCGTGATGCCGTCGGTGTGGTTCTTGTAGATCTCGTTGTAGGCGATCAGGTTGTTGACGCTGTTACGGTCGATCACCAGTCCCGACAACTTGTTGTCGTAGCTGCGGTTGTTGAAGATGAAGCTGTCGTTGACCTCACGGGAAATAATGATCCCGTGCTTTTTCTTGGTCCCGTACACCGTGTTGTCGGCGATGATCAACCCGTGCGATCGGTCATGCGGGTCGATGCCGTAGATGATGTTGTCTTTGTAGGTGTTGCCCTTGACGACGAAGTCGCGGGTTTCGTAGCAGTAGAAGCCGTAGTACATGTCCGAGAACTCCGAGCCGACGATCCAGCCGGTCGGTTCAGGGCGCTTGAGCACCTTGGCCATGTTTGGCGTGTACTGGGAAATACTCACGCCGTAGGACTTACTGTTGGCGTAGCCGAAACTGGCCATCTTGCTGTTGGCGATGTAGGTCTCGGTGCCACCCCAGGCCAGCAGGAACGGACGGAATTCCTTGGCCGACTTGAACATGGCCGGACCGTTACTTTTTTCACTCCAACCGGTGACCTTGGTATCACGCACAAACAGTTGGCCGTCGTTGACCAGGAACGAACCGGCTTCCTGGGACAGGCGCAACTCCTGGGTCTGCTTGTCGATATCGAGGATGCCGTGCCTGCCCACCACAATCGGCACCTTAGCCAGGAACACGCCCGGCGAGGTTTCGTTGAGGTACTGCTTGGGCAGCTTCTTCGCCAGGTCCTGAAGGTTCATGTAGCCGTCGTCGACGAAGATCGCCTGTGGGATCCCGTGCTGACGCACCACCCATTCGGCCATCTTGTTATCGCCGCCGATGAAGTCCTTCAGCGCGTCTTCCTGCATCATGCGGCGCACGCTGACCTTGCCGGCCTTGCTGCGCACGATTTTTTTCGCGATGGCTTCGGCGGTGTAGCCGCTGATGTCCGGTGGTACCGGTTTTTCCAGCTCCAGCGGCGCGGTGGGCGCACTGGCGACGGTGTAGGTTTTTGCCTGTTGCAATTCCTTGGCCGTAGTCGTGGGCTTGGGCGCAGGCTCGGCATTGGCGAAGGCGGCTGCACTGGCCAGCAGCATCGCACCGGCCAGCAAGGTCAAGGCGCCTCTGTTCGGACTGTGCATGTCGGGAACTCCTTTAGCGGTTTGCATCAGAAGCGCCAGATCACGTCGATGAACGCGCGGTGCATGTACGAATCGACCTGTTTGCCGTAGGCATCGCCCGGTTTGAATACACCGCCACGAAAGCGCACCAGGGCCGACGGCTCGTCGATCGACTGGCTCAGCGCCGCCGGCAGCAGGCCTTGTTTGAAGTACTTGGTGACGACGAGGTCCATTTCCTGGCCGAGGTCTTTGTTGCCATCTTCCAGCGGCAGTGACGTGCTGGAGAGGATCGCGCCGGTGGCGTCGTCGGTGTTGTTCTCGACGGCGTTGATGCCGTTGCTGCCGACAGGCTTGTTGCCGTCGACACGCCAGAATTTGTGATAGATCAGGCTCGCGTCGTATTCGTCGTTGAGCATCCATGAGCCGAACAGGGTCGCGGTCTGCATGTTATTCATTTCGCCGCGATAGGCTTCGCCGAAACGGTGAACACGCGAGCGCGTACCGGTGTAGTTCGAGCGGTTGCTTTCCAGGCCGTTCTGTTGGTAATCGGCGCTGGCGCGGGCGTAGGCGGCACCCACCTGCCACTGCGGGTCGAGGCGCAGGCGTACACCCAGGTCGGTGGCCCAGCCGTTGACGTCTTCACCACGCTTGGCTTGTGCGGGGCGCGTGCCGTCGGCATTGAGCGGGTTGACCGTGTCGGTGTCGCCGCTCATGCCGGTGACGCTGCCCCAGTAATTGAGGGTGTTGGTGTTGCGATAGTTGTACGCGTCGCTGTCGGCGGTGAGGCCGAGCCAGCTGATGTCGCCATTTTGTTTCTTGTCCAGCGAGTCGCCGGCCACGCCCGGTTCCGGGTAGTCGAGCTTGCCGTCGTCATGGGTGTGATGCCCGCGAATGCCGACCCAATTGCCCGGTGTCCACTGGTACGCCGCATCGGCGTAGACGTGCAGGCGATCCTTGTCCTGGGGCGACAGCTCTTTCAAATCGGTGCGGTATTCGCTGAAACGTTCGGCGACGCCCGCGTTGGCCCGCAGCAGGGTGGTGTCAAAGGTCCAGTTCAGGGCTTCGATGTTGGTGTCGCGCCATTGGCCGTCGTCGTTGCGCAGGCGTTGGCGACCGAGCTTGAGGATCTCGCCGGGGTAGGGGGTCAGGCCGCTGTAGCCAACCCAGAACTCACGCATCGCCAGGTAGTTTTTCTTGGTCTTGCGATCACCGTTGTCGGTGGTCTGGGTGCCTTCGTCGTCGGACTGCTGCAAGGTGTCGGTTTCGATGATGTCGGTGGACGTCACCGCCTGGCCCATGGCGTAGGCGCTCCATGCGCCACTCTCGCCGTAGACCCAAGGTCGCAGGTCAAGGCCGACACCGTTGACGTCGCCGCCGCTGGCAGTGCCCAGGTCACGGTCGTCCTCGGACTGGCCGGTGATCTTCACTTCGAGGCCGAAGTTCTTGGCTTCGGTCAATGCCGCGAGCGTTGGGCAAGACCACAGCAGTGCGCAAGTCAGGCCAATGCCGGCCTTCACGAAAGGATTCAACTTCATAATTTTTCCTCGCCGTCTTCTTCTTGCAGGGCGTGCAGTTCCAGCGTGTTCTGGCTCAAGGCACCTCTTACGGCCTGTTCTTGTTTCAACAGGCGTTGGGCTTCGGCGAGCTGGGCAGGCGGCAGTTGGGCTTCGAGTGTTTGCGCAAGCTCGGTGGCTTGCGGGGTGTTTTGGGCCTTGGCCAATTGACTGAAGACATAGGCATTGAGCGGGTTAGGCTTGGTGCCCTTGCCTTGGGAAAACAGCTGGGCGATGGCGAAGTCGGCGCTGTTCTGGCCGTTGCGCGCAGCGGTCAACAAGTGATCCAGGGCTTTTTGCGAATAGACCTGGCCCAGGTAACCGCGACGGTAGATCTGACCCAGGTAGTAATCGGCGGCCACTTCCTTGCCAACGGCTTTCTGGAAGTGCGCTTCGGCGACCTTGGCATCGGCCGGCACCCATTTGCCCTCGTAGTAGAGCTTGCCGAGCAACAGTTCGGCGCGGGGCTGGTCGGCGGCGCGGCCGTTTTCCAGGTACTTCATCATCGTGTCGACGTCGCCCAGTTCCGGGAAGTCGTACAGCAACTGCGCCAGGCTGACCCAGGAAGCGGGGTAGCCGGGAGCGATGTCTTCGAGCAGCGATTGGGCGGTTTTCTCGTCGGTCTTGCCCAGCGTCGAGTCGCCAAGGACACGCGCTACGCTGTCCACGCGTTGCGCGGACACGGTGCCACGGGTATGCGCGGCCTGCATCTGCTTGATCAGGGCGGCTTGCTCTTCGGTCTTGCCCTGTTTCTGGTAGACCGTGGCCAACTCGACGTAGCAGATGTCGGTGGTGTTCAACGCGGCCTTGCAGATGGTCGCCACTTCGTCCAGATGCTGATCGTACGTGCCTTGGGTGCGGTAGAGCAGCACTTGAGCCAGGCCCGCCTCCGGCTTGCCTTCGGCGCGCCATTGGCTGATCTGCTGTTGGGCGTTGATGTTGGGGAAACTGTGCGGGTATTGCAGGTACAGCATCGCCAGCGGGATGAGCGTGTTGCCTTCGCCATTGGCCGCTGCTTTTTTCAGCAGCGTCTCGGCTTCGTGCTGTTCGGCTTCGGTGGAACCCGGCTTGGCCACTAGGAGGCGACCCAAGCGTGCCTGGGCACGGGGCGACACATCGGCAGCGGCGCGGTAAGTCGCCTCTGCCTGTTTGATCTGCGCCGGGTCGCGGCTGTCGACCTGGATGTCGGCCAGCCCGACTTGCGCCTCGCTGTAACCCAGGTCGGCCAGGGCCTTGTAGTTCTGCTGGGCAAGCGCAGTGTCACCGCGCTTGAGGGCTTCGTTGGCCAGGCGCTGATCGGGCAGGCCGGCGCAGCCGGTGAGGCTGATGGCGAGCGCGACAGCACACAGAGACCCCATGTGGGAGCGCGATGTACTGAATAGTTTGGGCGTCATCACGGTCACGTCCTCCGCTTACAGGCCAGCGGCCATGGCTTTGTTGATCAGCCAGTTCAGGTTCGGGCCGCGGTCGCTGTTCACTTCCACCGGACGACCGGCGAACTTGCTGTCCAGCGGCTCGTCAGGCTGGATCAGGACGCGAATGTCGGAGGACAGGTCGGCGCTTTTCAAGCTGCTGCTGCTCACGATCTTGCCGGTGCGGTTTTGGTCTTCACCGGCGATCTGGAAGCTGACGGTGGTGCCTGGGCGTACGTCGTTGAACTGGCGATAGGAGAAGCGCGCTTCGACGTTGGCTTCGCTGTTGCGCGGCACCAGTTGGAAGATCACGTCACCCTTGCTGGCGTATTGACCGTCGGCAACCAGTTGCTGGGCCACGGTGCAGTCGCATGGCGAAGTCAGGGTGCCGGTCATTTGCTTGCCGAACAGTTCTTCAACCTTGGCCGGTTGCAACTGGTCTTCGTCCAGATGGCCCTTGAGTACGTCGAGCATGCTGGTGCTGAAGGTCGCCAGCGGCGCGCCTTTGGCGGCCACGCCGTCAGCCTTGATCAGGCTTTGCACGGTGCCGTCGCGCGGCATGGTGATGTTCATGCCCGGCACGCTGACCAGACCGGCCTGGGCGTGGCTGACGAAGTACATGCCGTACACCGATTTGAAAATGAAACCGAACGCCGCCAGGCCGACGATGAACACGCCCAGGCTGAAGGTCACTGCGCGCAGGCGACCCAAGGCGCTCATGCCCTGGCTGCCGTCCTTCTGTTTGCGCGCCTTGGTGAAGTTGTCGCGCTGCAGGGTGGCCAGCACTTCACCGATGCTGACAATGTCGCCCGCCAGGTGCGAAGTGATCAGGTGGCGCAGGGTCGAAATGTCCTGCGGTTCCAGGTTCTGGAACTGGCAACCGACGCGCCCGGTCTGGCGATCGAAGGAGCGCACTTGCAGTTCAACGTCCATGGCCAGGCCGAGGTTGTCGATGACGAACTGCAGGCGTGCCTTGTGGGCGTCACCGATCTTCAGCGGCAGTTGACCGGCGTTGAATGCCAGGCCGCCAGCGGAAAGGTCGAGGACCCGGGCTTCAACCGGGGTCCGGTCCGGACCGAAGAAACGCAGTTTGGCCGGGATTTTCACACGGGCGTGCTGGCGCTGGGCTTCGGATTCATGCACTACGTTGGCGTTGACGGCGGTATTCATATGGGCGATTTCCTAGTTAATTCAGGCGAGTTCGGTCAGACCATCATCAGCAGCACGGCGACAAAAATGCTGCCGGCAGAGAAGGTCATGGTCCGAGACGACCAGGTGTTGAACCAACGTTGAAAGCTGGCGAGATCACGGGTCAGGGAAGTGGGCTGGCGAGTCCAGGATTGTTGGTCGAGGCGGAAGAACACGTAGATCTTCACCAGCGCGCCAACAATCTGGTTGTAATACAGAATCGCCGGGTAAGCCGGACCGATCCGGTGGCCGGAGCAGGACAGCAACAGGGTCAGGATCAGGCGGGTAATGCCGATCCACAGCAGGTAAACCAGGATGAACGCGGTGCCGTACTTGAAGCTGGCGAGGATCGCCACGGTCAGGCCCAGCAGCGAAGTCCACATCGACACGCGCTGGTCGAACAGCACCACCGTGGTAAACGCACCGAGGCGCTTGATCCCCAGGCCCAAGGCACGGGAGTTCTGGCGCAGGTTGTTGCCGTACCAGCGGAACATCAGCTTGCGGCTGGCCTTGATGAAGCTCTTTTCTGGCGGATGCTCAACGGTGTGGATGGCGGCATCCGGGACATAGAAGGTGTCGTAGCCCAGACGCATCAGGCTGAACCAGCTCGACTTGTCGTCACCGGTCAGGAACTTGAAGCGGCCCAGGCGCCAGTGCTGCAGCGAATCGCTTTCCACGTCGGCGATGAATTCCGGGTTGGTCACCACGGAGGCGCGGAACACCGACATGCGGCCGGTCATGGTCAGCACGCGTTTGGACAGAGCCATCGAACACATGTTGATGTGACGCTGGGCGAATCGCAGTTTGTGCCACTCGCTCATGATGTAGCCGCCGCGCACTTCGCAGAATTCGTTGGTGGTCAGGCCGCCGACATTGCCGAACATCTGGAACCACGGCACGGTCTTGAGCACCACGCCTTCGGCGAGCACGGTATCGCCATCAATCACGGCCACCACGGCACGGTCGTCCGGCAGGTGACGGGAGATGGCACGGAAACCGTAGGCCAGGCCATCGCGCTTGCCGGTGCCGGGAATACGCACGAAGTCGAGCTTGACCCGCTCTGGCGGGTTCATCCGGTTCCACAGGCTTTTGACCAGCAGCTCATCGGACATTTCCACGATTGAGCAGACCACGGTGGTCGGCAGGCCGCAGTCGATGGCTTCGCGAATCACCGAGCTGTAGACCTGGGCAGTGGTCAGCGCGTCAATACGGAAACTGGTGACCATCAGGAAAACGTGGGACGGGTCAGCCGCTTTGCCCAGCTTGCGCACTTTGCGCCGCAGGTGCGGGTAGACCACGTACAGGAACAGCATGCCGCGCACAAAGTGCGTGGCGCCCATCGAGTAGCGCCAGATACCGACGATACCGATCAGGAAAATGAAGTCCTTCGACTCGGAGTCGAACGTGGACGTTGGCAACGCCGTGGCGATCCCCATCAGGAGAGTCAAGTAAAACAGCCAACCGGCGGCCTGGAGTAGGCCATTCTTTAGCCTGTGCATAATGTGTATCCGTCTCGATCCGTGGAACCTGTAGGAGCGAGCATGCTCGCGATGAACCCGGGAACACCGCTGGGTGTCAGGCAGCCAGCGTCATCGTTGGCGACCATCGCGAGCGTGCTCGCTCCTACAGGGAAGGCAGCCTTACCAGCAGATGCCTTCGGCGCGGCCGTTGGCGCTGGTGGCTTGAGACATGAAGCCCACCAGGTCGATCACTTGTTTGCCGTGCGGGACTTCCTGCACCAGGGTGCGGAACTTCTCGTCACGGTTGCCGAGGATGATCACGTCGGAGTTGTTGATGACTGCGTCGAAGTCGGAGTTGAGCAAGGACGAGACGTGAGGGATCTTCGACTCGATGTAGTCCTTGTTCGCGCCGTGGACACGGGCGTATTCGACGTTGCTGTCGTAGATCTCCAGATCGAAACCCTTGCCGATCAGCATTTCAGCCAACTCGACCAGTGGGCTTTCACGCAGGTCGTCGGTACCGGCCTTGAAGCTCAGGCCCAGCAGGGCAACTTTGCGTTTGTCGTGGCTGGAGACGATGTCGAAGGCGTTCTGCACCTGGGCTTCGTTACTGCGCATCAGCGAGTTGAGCAGTGGTGCTTCCACGTCCAGGGAGCCGGCGCGATAGGTCAGGGCGCGCACGTCCTTGGGCAGGCAGGAACCGCCGAAGGCAAAGCCTGGGCGCATGTAGTACTGGGACAGGTTCAGCGTCTTGTCCTGGCAGACTACGTCCATCACTTCACGACCATCGACACCGACGGCCTTGGCGATGTTGCCTATCTCGTTGGCGAAGGTCACCTTGGCGGCGTGCCACACGTTGCAGGTGTACTTGATCATCTCGGCGACAGCGATGTCCTTGCGGATGATCGGTGCGTCGAGCTCTTCGTACAGCGATTGCAAGACATCGCCGGAAGCCTTGTCGAACTCGCCGATGACAGTCATCGGTGGCAGGTCGTAGTCAGCGATCGCGGTGCTCTCACGCAGGAATTCAGGGTTGACGGCCACGCCGAAATCGACGCCGGCTTTCTTGCCCGAGCAATCCTCGAGAATCGGGATGACAACGTTTGCGACGGTGCCCGGCAGCACGGTGCTGCGCACCACGATGGTGTGGCGGGTGGATTTTTCACGCAGGACAAAACCGATCTCGCGGCACACCGCCTCGATGTAGTTCAGTTCCAGGTCGCCGTTCTTCTTGCTCGGCGTACCGACGCAAATCATCGACAGGTCGGTATCGCGAATCGCCTCGGCGAAGTTGGTCGTACCACGCAGACGGCCGGTTTCGATGCCCTTGGCCAGCAGTTCGCCCAGACCCGGTTCAACGATCGGTGATTTGCCGGCGTTGATCATGTCGATCTTGTCCTTGGCGACATCGACGCCAACAACGTCATGGCCCCGTGCAGACAGGCAACCGGCACACACTGCACCGACGTAACCCAAACCAAATATGCTGATGCGCATCGCATTTTCCTCTGTGTTTAATCAAGCCATTACATGGCCGGAGTTAATGGTATTCAGCGGTACTAGTGCACTCGGAAGTGCGGCTGACAGGCGTCGCAGTGCCGTGTGCAGGCATATAAGTTCCGAGTGTCTAAATAAGTGCACTCAAGATGTGCGCAACTAGGCCTTATTGTTATGACTTGCCCCGTTATGCAGCCGAGTCCTCGGGTTCGAGGTTGTTCGGGCAACACTCGTTCACACTCGATGCCGGGCGTAAGGCCCGTGGATCAAGGGTTTTGGTGCTCGGGAGAGCACGTTTACTGGGGCGCAGTCTTGGCCGTATAGGTGATAGCAGTCATGCCTTATCTCCTTTGCTGCAGGTCTTGCGCAGATCCGTTATTACTGTGGCGAAGTTGGTGTGACAGTTTCACCATTCACGTCGCGTCTCTACGTAAGTTATCTCGTACATATCCAGAGATAATCGCTACCGGTGGTATGAGCTATGCAAATTGACATAGTTCCGACCCACCCATCGCGAATGTTGAAATTTTTTGAAATATTGAAAAGGATGGCACTGCTTTCAAATTGATGGCACTTGCTGTCTCGCCCTTGTTACACAGGGGGTTAAACAGGTGAGATATTTTTGTGCCAGCACCAAGAATTATTTTCAGTGCCACTACTGAAAAAAATCGATTCAGTCGAGTGAAACTAAAGTCATGATGGCGGTGGACGGTTTTTTGTCGTCAAAATGCTGACGAGTGGCGAGGTAATTGTAGGACGATCAAAGGAGGGCGCACGACGGGGGCATTTTGTCGCGCGCCAGGGCGGTGCATTATTCGGGTGCGTGATCGCGCAGGAACACCAGGCTGTCGGGTTTCGACTGTTCAGCACTGTAGCGGTAGCCCTGAACGTCAAATTGCTTGAGGTGGGCCGGATCGTTGATTCGCTCCTCGATGACGAAGCGGCTCATCATGCCCCGGGCTTTTTTCGCGTAGAAGCTGATGATCTTGTACTGGCCGTTTTTCAGGTCCTTGAACTCGGTATTGATGATGCGTGCGTTCAAGGCATTGCGCTTGACCGCCGAGAAGTACTCGTTGGATGCCAGGTTCAGCAGCACATCATCGCCTTGATCGGCCAGGGCTTCGTTCAGCCATTCGCTGATCCGTGTGCCCCAGAAGGCATACAGGTCCTTGCCCCGGGCGTTGGCCAGTTTAGTGCCCATTTCCAGGCGATACGGTTGCATCAGGTCCAGCGGGCGCAGCAGGCCATACAGGCCGGACAGCATCCGCAAGTGCTGCTGGGCGTAATCGAAATCGGCTTCGCTGAAGGTCTGGGCGTTGAGACCGGTGTACACGTCACCCTTGAAGGCCAGCAGTGCCTGCTTGGCGTTGTCAGGGGTAAAGGCTGGGGTCCAGCTGCCGAAACGTGCGGCGTTGAGACCACCGATCTTGTCGGAAACGTGCATCAGCTCGCTGATCTGCGCGGGCGTCATGTCGCGCAATTGCAGGATCAATTCCTGGGAATGGTCGAGGTACTGCGGCTGGGTAAAGCGCTGGGTCGCCGGCGGTGTTTCGTAATCGAGGGTCTTGGCGGGGGAAATCACCATCAGCATGAAATCGTCTCCTTTAATGTGGGGGCGATTCTACGGGGGTTGGGGGGGATGACTCCAGCTATCGAGGTGATAGGTGATGATTGGCCACAATCCCTCAATCAATCAGATCCCTGTAGGAGCGAGCATGCTCGCGATGGACGTCAACGATGACGCTGGCTGTCTGGATGCCCGCGGAGCCTGGGCCACCATCGCGAGCAAGCTCGCTCCTACAGGGGAGTTCGTCTGTGCTGCGGGAATAAGGGCACTATCAGCTATAGTGCCGCGCGGGTTTTGTTATGGAGACATCCCATTGCGTATCGGTTTTCTGCTTTTTACCTGGCTGTTGAGTTTTGGTGCGGTGGCGGCGCCGGGCGATGTCGCGACCCTCGATCGCGGCACCTGGCCGGAACAGCTCAAAAATCCAACCTTGTTCGACGTGGCTTCCCGGGCGGAAATTCTTATGTTCGCGCGCGTGCTGTGGGCCAGCGAATCCCTGGACGAGGCCAGCCTGGCCCAGCGCCTAGGGCTGCGTACCATCAATATGGAGTCGGTCAATCGCCTGCGTGAACGTTACTGGCAACGCTTGCTGGACAACTATAACCATGCCCAGAAAAGCTGCGACCAGGACGCTTCCTTCTGTTTTCTGGTCGAAGACATGGCCACCCTGCGCGAGCAGGCGCAGAAGTTCCAGATCAGCGAAGACAGCTACTACATCAAGTGGGCCGAGCCGAGCCGGCTGTTCCACGCACAATACCTCGATGAGCAACTGCGCAAGGCCGCGCTGTTCCCGCAGACCAGCAGTGAAATCGATCGTTTTGGCGAGTACGAACGCAATGGCGAGTCGATGCACGACCGGCTGTTCCTGCTGACCTTCGACAGCGGCGCCAATGCCGCGCCGGACAACACCGCGTGGGTCGCCGAGTACCTGCGCAAGGCCAACCTGACCGGCACTTTTTTTGTGCTTGGCAAGGATATCCAGGCGCGCCTGGGTGACCGTTCGGTGAGCAGCCTGCAAGCCACGTATTCGACGCAATGCATTGGCGTGCAGGGCTGGGAATTTCGTTCCCACAGTCATTGGCAGGACTGGCAGGACTCGGTGCGGCGCAGTGCCGAGCTGGTGAAAAGCAAGCTACCGGAGAACTACGTACCGCTGTTCCGTCCGCCCGATGGCCAGCGCCGTTCGGACGCCGAAGGCTTCTTCAAGGCCCAGGGCCTGCAAGTGGCGTTGTGGGACATCGACGCCCAGGATGGCGCCGGCAAGCTCAAGCCCAATCAAAGCGCCCAGCGGGTGCTGACCTTGATGCTGCTGTGGCGGCACGGGGTGATCAACTTCAACGTCAAGCAGGATGGGGTGAAAACGGCGCTGCCTTGGTTGATCACGCAAACGGCGCCCAGCGGGATCGGTTGGGAAGATTGCCAGGATGCGTTTCGCTGAAGGCTGGATTGCCCGTAAACATTGGGTTTTGGGCGATTTTGCGAGGAAATTCGATGCAGGCGGACTTCCGACTTTAACGGCACATTGCCTGCACGCCAAGGGCTATTCGTCACTCTGAAAAATAAACTTCAAAAAAACGTCAAAGTGCTTTTTTCTGTCATGGGTTTTGGAGTATTACGAAGACAGACCGCCGAAACCTGCGACACAGGTGGCGTCTTCCAAGACCCTACTTGTGTGCAGTTCACTTGATCCCTTGCAGGTGAGTTCGGCAGTCCCTTCGAGGCGCAGCGCCGTCAAGGCATTGCGTCGAATGGCTCCCACATAAGGTGACCGAGTATGGATGACCACGGACGTAGTTCTTCCTCCAACCAGCCAATCCTCTATGTACTCGATACCAACGTACTGATTCACGACCCCAATGCCCTGCTGAACTTCGAAGAACACCACGTCGCAATCCCGATGACCGTGCTTGAGGAACTGGACAAGCTCAAGAGCGGGCATCACAGCGTGGCGGCCGAGTGTCGCCAGGCGATCCGCCTGATCGACAAGACCCTGGGCGAAGCCAGCCCCGAAGACGTTGAACTGGGTGTCCCTATCCAGCGCGGCAAGAGTGGGCCCAAGGGTTTGCTGTCAATTCTGATGAGCAAGCGTGCCGAGCCGAATCTGATTCTGCCCGAGCACCTGAACGACAACATCATCATCAATCAGTTGATCGATCTGCACGCGCGTCAGCCCGAGCTGCCTGTCGTGCTGGTCACCAAAGACATCAACATGCGCCTCAAGGCCCGCGCCTGTGGAATCGCGGCCGAGGACTACAGCACCGACCAATTGGTAGACGACGTCTCGCTGCTGCCCAACGGCTACCACGAGATGAAAGGTTCGTTCTGGGACCTGGTGAGCAAGGTCGAAACCCGTCAGGGCCATGGCCGCACCTGGCACCAGGTGAAGCTGATCGACAACCTGCCAGCGGTCCATATCAACGAGTTCATCATCGACGAGCAAGGCTTTGTCGGCTGGATCAAGGAGATCGAGAACGACCAGTTGCTGATCCTCGACCTGCATCAGGAACCCCTGTTGCACCAGGAAGCCTGGGGCCTGAAACCCCGTGACATTTACCAAAGCCTCGCGCTGTTCGCCTTGCTCGACCCGGACATTCACATGGTCAACCTGTCGGGCGCCGCCGGTTCCGGTAAAACCATCCTGGCCCTGGCTGCCGCGATTGAGCAGACCATGGTCAGCAAGCGTTATCGTCGCATCATCGCTACCCGCAGCGTGCAGGGCCTGGACCAGGAAATCGGTTTCCTGCCCGGCACCGAAGCGGAGAAGATGGAGCCGTGGCTCGGCGCCATTACCGACAACCTCGAAGCCTTGCACATGGATGACGAGAGTACCCATGGCAGCGTCGACTACATCCTCAGCAAAGTGCCGTTGCAGTTCAAATCCCTCAACTACATTCGGGGCCGCAGCTTCCAGCAAAGCCTGATCCTGATCGACGAATGCCAGAACCTTACGCCGCACCAGATGAAAACCATCATCACCCGCGCCGGCGCCGGCTCCAAAGTGGTGTGCCTGGGCAACCTGGCACAGATCGACACCCCTTACCTGTCCGCGACCAGTTCCGGGCTGACCTACCTGACTGAACGCTTCAAGGACTTCCCGAACGGCGTCCACATCACCCTGCAAGGGGTCCCACGTTCGATCCTGGCCGAATACGCCGAATCGCATCTGTAAACCACTAGCTGCAAGCTGCAAGCTGCAAGCCTCAAGCGGACCGAGTGATCTTCACTTACCGCTTGTAGCTTGCGGCTTTCGGCTGCTTAAATACCGCTTTCATATCCACGGCTGGACTGCGTTTTTACTTGCCGCTTGTAGCTCGCCGCTTGCCGCTGCCTCAAGGAGGCCCCGTGCTGACTCATCTCGATTCCCAAGGTCGCGCCCACATGGTCGACGTCACCGAAAAATCCGTCACGTTCCGTGAGGCCACGGCCGAGGCGCGGGTGCGCATGCTGCCGACGACCCTGCAGATGATCGTCAACGGTGGCCATCCCAAGGGCGACGTGTTTGCCGTGGCGCGTATCGCCGGCATTCAGGCAGCGAAGAAAACCAGCGATCTGATTCCCCTGTGCCATCCGTTGATGCTGACCGGCGTCAAGGTCGAGCTGAGCGCTGAAGGTGAGGACGCCGTGCATATCCGCGCGACCTGCAAGTTGTCGGGGCAGACTGGCGTGGAGATGGAAGCACTCACTGCCGCCAGTGTTGCCGCCCTGACCATCTACGACATGTGCAAGGCCGTGGATCGCGGCATGACCATCGAAACCGTGCGCTTGCTGGAAAAACTCGGCGGCAAGAGCGGCCATTACCAGGCGGATCAGCCATGAAAGTCACTGTGAAGTTTTTTGCGCGATACCGGGAAGCCTTGGGTGTCGATTCGGTGAAAGTCGAAGGCGCCTTTTCAACGGTCGATGATGTGCGTGCATTGCTGGCACAGCGCGACGGTGCCGACGTGCTCAGCGAACAGAACCTGATGTGCGCGCGCAACGAAGACCTGTGCCAACTCGACGAGCCGGTGAGCGACGGCGATGAAGTGGCATTCTTTCCGACTGTGACCGGGGGCTGAACATGGCGATTCGCGTGCAGTCCACGGCGTTCGATCCGGGCGCCGAAGTCAACGCCATGCACGCCGCCAATGTCGGGGTCGGCGCGGTGGTGGGTTTTGTCGGCTACGTGCGTGACTTCAATGACGGCCTGGATGTGGCGGGCATGTTTCTCGAGCATTATCCCGGCATGACCGAAAAGGCCCTGGGCAAGATCGCGGTCGAGGCCGAGCAGCGCTGGCCGTTGCTCAAGCTGGAAGTGCTGCACCGCATCGGCGCCCTGGAGCCGGGCGAACCCATCGTCTTCGTCGGCGCCGCCAGCGCCCACCGCCAGGCCGCGTTCGATGCCTGCAACTTTGTCATGGACTACCTGAAAACCCGCGCACCGTTCTGGAAGAAAGAAACCACCCGAGACGGACCGCGCTGGGTGGAAGGGCGAGACAGCGACCATTCGGCGGCGGATCGCTGGAAGCAGTAGGTCCTGCGGTGCCCATTCGTCAGCAATCGCGGGCAAGCCCGCTCCCACAGGTTTAGCGAGATCTCTGTGGGAGCGGGCTTGCCCGCGATTGGGCCTTGGTCACACCTCGCCTTTCCCGCTTAACAGCCGACCACCGGCCGCCCCATCCCCCTGCACCCAATTGACGTCATGTACATAAAAGTCCAGTATGGATTTATAAGTACAAATCGTGACGTTTGTAGCTTCAAGCTTGCAACTGCTTCTTTTCGTCTTGCCAAACCAACAACAACCCGCGAGAGAACGAACATGAAGAAATTCCCCCTCATCACCGGTCTGGCCCTGAGCCTGTTGGCGTGCAGCAGCGTGTTTGCCGCCGAGAAAACCCTGCGCATTGGCATCGAAGCGGCTTACCCGCCGTTCGCCTCGAAAACCGACAAGGGCGAAATCGTCGGGTTCGACTACGACATCGGCAATGCGCTGTGCGCGCAGATGCAGGTCAAGTGCGTTTGGGTCGAAGGTGAGTTCGACGGTCTGATTCCTTCCCTCAAAGTGAAGAAAATCGACATGGCGCTGTCGTCCATGACCATCAACGAAGATCGCAAGAAGTCGGTGGACTTCACGCACAAGTACTACTTCACCTCCTCGCGCCTGGTCATGAAGGAAGGTGCGGTGGTCGATGACCAATACGCCAGCCTCAAGGGCAAGACTGTCGGCGTTCAGCGTGCGACGACGACCGACCGTTATGCCACGGAGGTGTTCGAGCCCAAGGGCATTACCGTCAAGCGCTACGGTAACAATGAAGAGATCTACATGGACCTGGCGGCCGGGCGGCTGGATGCGATCTTTGCCGACACCATCCCGCTCAATGACTTCCTGCAAATGCCGCGCGGCAAGGGTTATGCCTTTGTCGGTCCTGAACTCAAGGACCCCAAGTACGTGGGCGAGGGCGCGGGGATTGCCGTGCGCAAGGGCAACAGCGAACTGGTCAGCCAATTGAACAGCGCCATCGACGGGATCCGCGCCAGTGGCGAGTACCAGAAGATTTCGGACAAGTATTTCAAGTCCGATATCTACGGGGACTGATTAATCCTCTCACCCCGTCCCCTGTGGGAGCGGGCTTGCCCGCGATGGACTCCCAGGCACCGCAGGGTGTCAGACAGCCCGCGTTATCGTTGAAGACCATCGCGAGCAAGCTCGCTCCTACAGAGGAGGTAAGGTGTCTGGAGTTAATGCTTCCTTAACAGACTTATCGTTTATTCCCGACATCCATTGCACGCACCCCGGGCTCTTCAAGGTCCGGGCCAGCGTGTAGACTTGCGATCAATCGATATCTGGAAGGGAAACGCAATGACCGAGGAAACGATGCGGTTGGGCCGTGAGCGGCGCTATCTGGTTTTGCTGGGCATCATTTGCCTGGCGTTGATCGGCGGCGCGCTGTACATGCAGATCGTGCTGGGCGAGGCGCCGTGCCCGCTGTGCATCCTGCAGCGTTACGCCTTGCTGCTGATCGCGATTTTCGCCTTTATCGGCGCGGCAATGCGCACGCGACGCAGCATCACGGTGTTCGAAACCCTGGTGGTGATCTGCGCCCTGGCCGGCGTCGCGGTCGCCGGGCATCACGTCTATACCCAGTTCTATCCGGCGGTGAGCTGCGGCATCGATGTGCTGCAGCCGATTGTCGATGACCTGCCACTGGCGAAGATCTTCCCGCTGGGTTTCCAGGTCGACGGTTTCTGCTCGACGCCGTACCCGCCGATCCTCGGTCTGTCCCTGGCGCAGTGGGCGCTGTTGGCGTTTGTGCTGGTGGTGGTGCTGGTGCCTCTGCTCACTTCCCGTAATCGCAAGGCGTTACGCTGACAGCATTCGTCACGCTCATCCAAAACGCCCCGGCCCTCATCGAGAACCGGGGCGTTTTGCATTTCAGGGGATGCCCGCAAAGTCCTTGATGAACGTCAAGAACGCGGGGTGCGCATGTGCGACATGTTGTCGCGGCGCAGGTGTCGCAGGGCATTTTTACGTGCTCGATTGACCCTGTTCCAAACAAGAAAAATGCGCGGGTCCGGTGCTGTCGAGTTAACGCTGCATCTTCCGGGAGCAGGCAGTTTTAACAGGTTATGGCAAATGGCCTTGGCCCCCGTCACACAGGGGTTAAGGCAGGGTGATGGGCAATCCTGAGACCTCGGACACTGTCTGAATTGCGCACCATAGACCTACATTTTTTGGTGTTTTTGTTGCGAATCAATTTCGATAACATGGCGCACTTTTGCAGAATTGGTCAAGAATTGTTGCCGGTTTGGATATTAATTATTTCGGGATGAGACATGGTTTATGGATCGTCATATATCTACAATCGCCCGCACTGAATTCCCGGCACTCTCCCATTTCACCCAGGTGAATGAGCAGAGTAGGGCGTCGAGAGGCTGATGGCCTCATGCGAAGCCCCTGGTGTCGGTGCCTTCCAACTATCCGCACCAAATGGAATTGGTCTGTAACAAGGCCTTTGACCACGAATTCGAATAAGAACTCACCGCTAGCCCAGGATTTGTCGAACAGCGTCTGACGCGCGACGGGCCAGCCCTTATTCAATCCAAGAAAAAATGCCAACCCTTGGCAGGGTGAAGTGTTGGCGATCAAAACCCAACTGCATTGCGCTTTAGAGGTCGTGAGATGAGTAAAAACAGGTACCCCAGATTACTAGGCCTCGTGCCGCTGCTCGGCACATTGTTGCTGGGAGGCTGCAACATGACCTTGCTCAATCCAACGGGCCAGGTTGGCCTGGAACAGCGAAACCTGATCATCACCGCGACGCTGCTGATGCTGTTGGTGGTGATTCCGGTCATCGTCATGACCTTCCTGTTCGCCTGGAAGTACCGCGCGTCCAACACTAACGCGACCTACACGCCGAAGTGGAACCACTCCACCAAGATCGAAATCGCGGTGTGGACTGTTCCGATCCTCATCATCATTGCCCTGGGTTACATCACCTACAAGTCGACCCACGAGCTGGACCCTTATCGTCCGCTGGATTCCGACGTGAAGCCGGTGACCATCGAAGTGGTCGCGCTGGACTGGAAGTGGCTGTTCATCTACCCGGAACAAGGCATCGCGACCGTCAACAAGATCGTGTTCCCGGCGCACACGCCGATCAACTTCAAAGTGACCTCCGACGCCGTGATGAACTCGTTCTTCATCCCGGGCCTGGGTGGCCAGATCTACGCAATGGCGGGCATGCAGACCAAGCTGCACCTGATCGCCGACCGTAATGCTGAAATGGAAGGCATCTCTGCCAACTACAGCGGCGCTGGCTTCACCGGCATGAAATTCAAGGCTACCGCCACTACCCAGGAAGAGTTCGATGCCTGGGTCAGCGAAGTCAAAAAGGCACCTAAAAAGCTTGAACAAGCTGAATACGCAGCCTTGGCCAAGCAGAGCCAGAACAACCCGGTCGAGCTCTACTCCTCGGTCACTCCGAACCTGTTCCAGATCATCGTCGACAAGTACGAAGGCATGAAACCAGGTCCGAAACTGAACCACGAGAAGAAAGAGAAAGAAGTGGCCGCCATGGACAACTCGCATCCAGCTGCCGGGGCAGAGGAGTAAACGATGTTTGGTAAATTAAGTTGGGAAGCGGTCCCGTTCCACGAGCCGATCGTGATGGTGACCATCGCCATGATCGCCCTCGGTGGTCTGGCGCTGTTCGCTGCAATCACCTACTTCAAGAAGTGGACCTACCTGTGGACCGAGTGGCTGACGTCGGTCGACCACAAGAAAATCGGCGTGATGTACATCATCGTCGCCATGGTCATGCTGCTGCGCGGCTTTGCCGACGCCATCATGATGCGTACCCAGTTGGCCATGGCCACCGAAGGTTCGCCTGGCTACCTGCCGCCTGAACACTATGACCAGATCTTCACCGCTCACGGTGTGATCATGATCATCTTCATGGCGATGCCATTCTTCACCGGCCTGATGAACCTTGCAGTGCCGCTGCAGATCGGCGCACGTGACGTTGCCTACCCGTTCCTGAACTCCCTGAGCTTCTGGCTGCTGGTTTCCGGCGTGGTGCTGATCAACCTGTCCCTGGGCGTCGGCGAATTCGCCAAGACCGGTTGGGTTGCCTATCCGCCGCTGTCGGGCCTGCAATACAGTCCGGGCGTGGGGATGGATTACTACATCTGGGCGCTACAGCTATCGGGCCTCGGGACAACGCTGACGGGGGTCAACTTCCTGGCCACCGTGCTGAAAATGCGCACCCCTGGCATGAAACTGATGGACATGCCGATCTTCACCTGGACCTGCACCTGGGCCAACGTCCTGATTGTGGCTTCGTTCCCGATCCTGACCGCTACCCTGGCGCTGCTGACGCTTGACCGTTACATGGATTTCCACATTTTCACCAACGAACTTGGTGGCAATCCGATGATGTACGTCAACCTGTTCTGGGCGTGGGGTCACCCTGAGGTATACATCCTGATCCTGCCGGCGTTCGGTATCTTCTCCGAAGTGATCTCGACCTTCACCGGCAAGAAACTGTTCGGCCACCACTCGATGATCTACGCCTCGGGCGCGATCTCGATCCTGGGCTTCATGGTCTGGCTGCACCACTTCTTCACCATGGGTTCGGGTGCCAGCGTCAACGCCTTCTTCGGCCTGGCGACGATGCTGATTTCCATCCCGACGGGTGTAAAGCTATTCAACTGGCTGTTCACCATCTACCAGGGCCGTCTGCGCTTCACCAGCCAGGTGATGTGGACCCTGGGCTTCATGGTGACCTTCGCCATCGGCGGCATGACCGGCGTACTGCTGGCCATTCCGGGTGCTGACTTCGTGCTGCACAACAGCCTGTTCGTGATCGCTCACTTCCACAACGTGATCATCGGCGGCGCGGTATTCGGCTACATCGCCGGTTTCGCCTTCTACTTCCCTAAAGCGTTCGGCTTCAAGCTGCACGAAGGTTGGGGCAAGGCAGCATTCTGGTTCTGGATCACCGGCTTCTTCGTTGCATTCATGCCGTTGTATGTCCTGGGCTTCATGGGCATGACCCGTCGCCTGAACGCCACCACCAACCCTGAGTGGGTGCCGTACCTGTACGTCGCCATGTTCGGTGCGGTGATGATCGCCGTGGGTATCGCTTGTCAGCTGATCCAGCTCTACGTGAGTGTGCGTGACCGCAACAAGCCAGAGAACATGTGCGAACACGGTGACCCGTGGAATGGCCATACCCTGGAATGGTCGACTTCGTCGCCACCACCGTTCTACAACTTCGCCGTGCTGCCAAAAGCCGACGTGGTCGATCCGTTCACCGAAGCCAAGGAAAACGGCACTGCGTACCAGGCTCCGGCCAAGTACTCGCCGATCCACATGCCAAACAACACCGCTACTGGTGTGGTCATGGGCGCTCTGCTGACCGTGTTCGGTTTCGCGATGATCTGGCACATCTGGTGGTTGGCCATCGCCAGCCTCGCCGGCACCGTTATCTACTTCGCGATTCACGCGGCCCGCGATGATCAAGGCTATATGGTGCCGGTCGACGTGATCGAGCGCATCGAAGCCGAGCAGCACAAGCGTCTGGTAGCAGCAGGGAAAATCCCGGCCACTGCCACCCGTGTTGAAACCTCGTTGGAACAGGCTTAAACCATGTCGAACTTAGTGACCAATGCTGGACACACCCATGTCGATGAACATGGGCACGATGACCATCACCACGACTCGGGCGAGATGACCGTATTCGGTTTCTGGCTCTACCTGATGACCGACTGCATTCTGTTTGCGTCGATCTTCGCGGTATACGCGGTACTGGTTAACAACGTAGCGGGTGGCCCGTCGGGCCACGACATCTTCGAACTGCCATATGTACTGGGCGAAACCGCTCTGCTGCTGTTCAGTTCGATCACCTACGGCTTCGCCATGCTGGCGTTCTTCCGTGGCAACAAGAAGCAGGTACTGGGCTGGTTGGGCATGACCTTCCTGTTCGGCCTGGGCTTTATCGGCATGGAGATCAACGAGTTCCACCTGCTGATCTCCGAAGGCTACGGCCCTAGCCGTTCCGGCTTCCTGTCCGGCTTCTTCACCCTGGTCGGTACCCACGGTCTGCACGTGACCAGCGGTCTGATCTGGATGGCGATCATGATGTACCAGGTCCAGAAGAAAGGCCTGACGGCGACCAACAAGACCCGCCTGAGCTGCCTGAGCCTGTTCTGGCACTTCCTGGACGTGGTCTGGATCTGCGTATTCACCGTTGTTTACCTGATGGGGACTATGTAAATGGCTAACCCAGCTCACTCCCACAATGGGCACGACGAAGCCGGCCACGGCAGCGTCAAGTCCTACGCCATTGGCTTCATCCTGTCGGTGATCCTGACCCTGATCCCGTTCGGTCTGGTGATGTACCCGACACTGCCGAAGTCGATCACGCTGATGATCGTCCTGGCGTTCGCCGTGATCCAGGTGCTGGTGCACCTGGTGTACTTCCTGCACCTGGACCGTTCGCAGGCGCAGCGTAACAACGTGATTGCCTTTGTGTTTGCCGCGATCGTGATTGTCCTGCTGGTTGGCCTGTCGCTGTGGATCATGTTCAGCATCCACACGTTCATGATGGCGAAGTGAGGTAAGTCCGCATGTCCTTGAAGCACTTTATCCAAATCACCAAGCCGGGGATCATTTTCGGTAACGTGCTTTCAGTGGCAGGCGGATTTTTCCTGGCCTCTAAGGGCCATGTCGATCTGGCGGTGTTCCTGGCGGCCATGATCGGTACTTCGTTGGTGGTGGCTTCCGGTTGCGTGTTCAACAACTGCATCGACCGCGACATCGACGTCAAGATGGAACGCACCAAGAACCGGGCGCTGGTCCAGGGTCTCATTTCCCTGAAACTGGCGCTGGTTTACGCGACCATCCTGGGTGTTGCCGGCGTAGCGTTGCTGTACACCGTGGCCAATCCACTGGCAGCGTTGTTTGCCGTGATCGGCTTCATCATCTACGTCGGCTTCTACAGCCTGTACCTCAAGCGCAAGTCGGTTCACGGCACGCTGGTGGGCAGTCTGTCGGGGGCGATGCCGCCGGTGATCGGCTACGTCGCGGTGAGCAACACCTTCGACATGGCCGCGCTGACCCTGCTGGTGATGTTCAGCCTGTGGCAGATGCCGCATTCCTACGCCATCGCGATCTTCCGTTTCAACGACTACCTGGCGGCCTCGATTCCGGTGCTGCCTGTGAAGCGCGGGATCCAGACGGCGAAGAAGCACATCCTGCTCTACATCCTGGCCTTCCTCGTGGCGACCTTGATGCTGACCTTCAGCGGCTACGCCGGCATGAGCTACCTCGCCGTCGCCGCCGCCATGGGCATGTACTGGTTGTACATGGCCTGGACCGGCTACAAGGCCGTGGATGACACGGTCTGGGCACGCAAGCTGTTCGTGTTCTCGATCTTCACCATTACCGCGTTGAGCGTGATGATGTCCCTGGACTTCAAAGTGCCGACCGAATTGCTGCTGACGTACGCGCACTAAGCGCTGCTAGCGACAAACAAAAACCCCGCCCTTCGAGAGAAGGTGCGGGGTTTTTTGTTGGGTTACATGGCAGGTTTTTGCAAAAAAACTTGGCTTACTCGATTTGGACTGACCATATCTGTAGCGAGTTCAGGGAAAATGCAAGCAGTTCTTCAATTGCAATGACCTTCCAGTTCACTGAAAAAAACAGGCTTTAGAAGTTAGTCGATGGCCTTTAACAGTTGCTTCCTAGTGCAGCAGTAATGGATGGCCACGGATAGCGACGCAGTTAAAAATGCTGCGCATGCAGCCAAAATAAAGGGGGCTTGTCTACCCATATCTGCAATTAGCACTGTTCCTATCATCGGCCCCATGATAACGCAAAGGATTTGGATACTTCTGAAAGACGTCGATACCCTTCCGATATTTTCAGCGGGGCATAGCTGTTGAAGAATAATATTCGAGGATATTATTAATATTTCATAGCCAAAGCCATTTATAAACCACACCGCTGGATAAAGATATCTTCTGCCGGGGATCTCAAAGAATATTAGTGCGGCAGCGAGCAGCAATGCGGTTGAAAAAATGATCAGGGCATATGATCGAAGCACAAATTCGTCGGTAGTCTTGAATTTGAACTTCAATAGTAAAGCAGCACACACGGCGCCCCCGGCGGTCGCTGATATGATCCCGGAAAACACAACGGGGGCCAGGCCTTCATAAGCGAGGAAGGCGGCCAAATGGGGATCGTAGACTCCTAACGCCAATGACGTTAGCAAGGAGTATAGAAATCCGATCCGCAACTGAAAAGGCAAAGACCGGAATATATGAAACCCTTTCAAAACGTCTTGATACAGCGAGAGGATCTTTGCAGACGAAACCTCAGGCTTCGACGGGATGGCCGCGCAAATCGACATCAGGACAGGAAGGGAAATAAATACGGCAGCGGCCGATAAAAAGAATAAATCTTTCGGTATCAGAATCAAAGTTAATAGTCCTGCCAGCAATGGAGCAAGAATCTTCGTGGATTGATCAAGCAAACTCACGTAACTGAAGAAGCTTTTTCGATCCTCAGCGCCGATCAGTGCCGCACAGTTACGGTGATGGAGGGGAAGTAAACTAGATTTGCCACGCCTTTCAAGATGACGAGGCCTAAAAATACATTAAAATTCGGCGAGCAAGCTAGCGCGGTAGTCGAAATTACGCGAAGCAAAGCTCCAAGTATTAATGTTTTCTGAACATCTTGTCGATCTATTATGGTTCCCACTACCGGCCCCAAAATCAACATGGGCAAGCCGAGGCAGAAAGCTAACAGAGCAATTGATGAGGGCGGAACTTGCCACATGTAAACGGGGACAGTAAAAATCAGAAAAATGTCTAGCCATAATGACAGGCTGGAAAGAGATTGGACGAAGATAAGTTTATTTGAGACTTTCATTGTTGCGGCCTGTGTCTTTCAAGTAAAACTTCTCGTTGAAGATGAACCCATCAAGCCCATGCTCATTGGCAAAGCGATGGAGGTCACTTAATTTATTTATAAATCCACGTCCGTTAAAATTTAGAGAGGTGTTGCAAAGCACCCCTATTCCCGACACGTCCCGGCATGCGCTTAGCAGTTGATGCATGAGAAAATTTTGCGATTGATTAACAGATTGAGGGCGCGCTGAAATGTCTACATGCGTTACGGCGGGTATTTTAGTGGATATGACTCTACGAAACTCTAGCATATAAGGTGAAGGGGAAGATGGATAAAAATACTTATTCATACATTCCTCCCTACAGATCGGAGCAATAGGGCGAAAGCCCTCTCGCTTCTTAATACGGTTCAACCTATCGAGATTTTGTTTTGGATAAGGCGCTGCTAATATCGAGCGATTTCCCAGCGCTCTAGGGCCTATTTCATACCTTCCCTGTACCCATCCCAATATGTACCCATTATTCAGCAAGCGTGCTACGCGAAGCGGATCGTACGGCTCTTGAGTAAAGCCGTTTATTCTCCCCATGTCGTCATCTGGTAGCTCTCCGGCATAGGGTGACCAAGTAATTTTAGCTTGCCCTTTGATATGCAATAAAGCATCAATGGCAGTTCCAATTGCTGAGCCGCTATCGTTTGTGCAGGGAGGAATAAACACATCAGTAAATAGTCGAGTTTCGATCCACTTTGAGTTCCAGTCACAATTTAATCCGCACCCACCGACGATCAACAATGGCGCATCGTCAAAAATGGCTTTTTGTACAAAGTCTCGGAAAAGATTAAAAATTGCGTTCGATAGATGATGAGCGAGCGAAGCAAGTCGAGGGCTTTCGATTCCTATGTTGTAATATTTATTACTTTGAAATTGGCGCTTTTCTAATTTTCTGAAGTCGAGGTTTTTATCAGTTAGTGCTTTAATAATGTATTCGGCGTCACTGTCAAGTGCATTGTCTTGACCTTTACCATATGCGGCCACAGCCATGAGTTTGCCTGCATCACTCAAGCGAATTTGGCCCGCGCCTAGGTTAAAGGTAGGATCCGCCAGTCCATACAAAAAAGCGAACCTGTCTCCAGGATTATCAATTACTTGACCTAGATTCGTAATGTTTACATCCTGATCAATTCGATAAAATGCTCCAAAATGGCCCTCCCAGAGTAATGCATAGCATGGTTGTCCCTGTGGGAATGGCGAAAGCCCATATCCGCAAAGAAGGTGAGAGCGTTCATGCGAAGATGAGTAATATTTTACGTCTTGACCAAGTATCGAAAGGTCCGCATGTAAAATATTATTCAATCCAGAATAACCTGCGCCTATGGCATCGCTGGAAAATCTAGAACCTCTATTCCACCCGCTTTGTGCCACAACATCCAAGGGTTTGTTTATGGTGCTAAGAACTTTTAGAATGACATCTGGCGTTAAGCTCGAAAAACGCAGTCCGTTATCTTTTTCCGCTTCCGTTGAAAATGCCAAGTGACCATCTACAATTAAAGCCATGGCGCCATCATGTCCATCTTTAACGCCAAGAATTACACAGTCATCACTGCGATAATCAACCATGAATCGCTCCTTGATCAGGTTCTAGCGAAAAGCTCTCTTACTTCTTTGGTATAGGAGCTACCACTACCATGTCCCGCCCCTACCAAAAAAATAACCTGTTCCGAGGAGGTTTTAAGGTCTAGTAGTTCATTGATTTCTTTATCATGAAAGTAACCGGTCAACCACGGATGTAAACCGAGCGCCGTAATCAATAGGTTAGCGGTTTGCGATAGATGCCCGATATCGATCAGCATCGGGCGATAAGCACGAGAGTGCGGATATTTCCACCAAAGTTTGTCGAAGCGAGAAGTAAAAAATATCGCGAACCCTAAATTATTTGACCAGTATTGGCCGCATAGATATGTGGATATAATTTCTGGAGGAAGATCGCGGACTTTCTCAAGAGTGTGTTGTTCACTTAAATAATGGTAAATACCAGTATCTAAGCCTTCGACGTTGCGTACCCAAACGTAACCCTCGGTGGCCTGGAGTCCGCCTGCTGATGGCGATGTTCTCCTGAAACCGAATTTTCGCGCGCCAACGGGTGAGTCATTATCCGGCTCTTTTTTATCAGCCAATGTTCCATAGAGTACGGTTGCGAGCGCTAGTAATGACACAGGTTTGTCAATGAAGTCACGACAGGTTCGCCGGTTCGATAGGGTATCCCACAGGCTTGCCTGTTGAATTGCGACAATGTTGGGTGGTGGTAATATTGTTCTTGCGCCTCCCTTTATCAAAGAAAATTCAGGCTCTTTTTTATGTATTGACTGACAGAACTCCAAATAGCTTTTGGCATATTCTACGTACATGTCTGGCCTGTCTGGCGTGGGCGGATTTGGATGTGATGTACCGATATGGAATATCTTTGATAGGACGTCCCATCCCCAGTCATCAGGTGGTTGCGAGTCAAGTAAAACTCCAGAATTTTCAATCGCCTTGTCATCGGCTGTAGTCTTTATAAAATCACCTGCCGAGAATTTCACTAATCGTTCGAATTCGGTCGAACTTATCTCGTATTGGGTATGATTTCTGTAATCCCACAAATAGGCCGTACCATCTTTTAGGATTACAAAAACTTCGCTTGATAGCCACTTCTTATTTTCGATGCTCATGAGCTTTGACTGCCATTTGATATTGTTGATTTTAGAGGTGCCTGGGCGGTAGCCCAGGCGGTCAGTCACACATTTAGTTCACTTTCGACGCTTAAGAGCGGAGGGCTCGTTTGGGTTGAGCGTGACTTTCAATGCGGAAGTGGCGGCCATCTTAATTGTAAAGTGAGGGTTGTTGTAAGCGTCATTTGATTGGTTTTTAAGTGTCGGTTCTATAAATACTTGCTTCATGTATAGTTCCTCAAAGTTGTCGCCTCGCAATATAGCGATGCAAAAAGACCCTAAGGAAGCGAGTTTCGTGTGTCAACGTGATTTTTATGTCTTTGGATTTGGTAAAGATTTTTGTTTGTAGGATTTTTCTTAGTTATTTTTCCTACTTTGCGCTAGCCGTCTAATTTGTAGAGGTGCCCAAAAATTAATTGCGGGGTTGCTCCGACCTGTAAAAAATTTTACGTCTTTTGTATGTGTAGGACATTTCTCCATCGTTGACCGATCAAACGCTTTCAAGCTAACGTTTGGGCGTCAATGCACCTCGAAGGGCTGTGTTTATCCAGCCACGCCTTAATTAAGGGTAACGTGTGATATTAAGCGTCGGCTGATGCAAAAAACTGCCTTGTCAGAAGTGCGTTTTCTCTGTAGGAGACTTCAGTTCGTCGGGTTAGCGTATGAATGATGGCCAGTCTGGATCTTTGTAATTTATAACAAAGAGGTGATTGAGGGTTTGAATGCTGAACAAGAGTGAGTGCTCAAACAATCAGTGAGACAGAGTTGAAAGTACGAGGTACCCCCTGAAGAAACGCGATCTGTTAGCAGAGCTGATGCAGGGCGTTGATGAGATGGAAACTCAACGCGAAGGCAAGATCACACTGCGCATTACCAGCATTGAGGACATTTCTGCGTCTGAGGTTGGTGCACGGAAAATGGTTGCACCCCGGGAGAGGCTTGATATGTCCCAGACAGTTGTGCCAGACGCATCAGAACCAGCCCCGGCACGCTGAGAAACTGGGAACAGGAAAAATCCAAACCCAATGCCCAAGCCGCGTTGTTGATCAAGCTGGTGGAAAATTTTCCAAACATGGTTGATCGGGTGGCAGTGGTTTGAATCCATGATCGAACATGAAATACCCTGCCCTTCGAAAGAAAGTGCGTTTTTTGTTGGACTAATGTTCCTCCATTATGGCGGTGCGACTATTCGACAGGCTCCCACAGCCAATGGGGAAACGTCCTAACGCCAAATCCGTTTCACTGACGTTGATGCCGAGATCAAAGATCTACCTACCTCCGTCCTCACCAATATCCTGCATGACTATCTGGAGGCAAAAGATGATGAAGTCCTCTGATAGTCACGTTCTCTCCACTGCATTGGACACGCTGGTCAAAAGCCCGTTGGACCAGGCGGATGACGCCGCGCTGGTTAACGCTGCGAAAGCTCTCTGGTACTCGAGCGCCAATCTGGGAAACGAAGTCGCTGCGTTTCTGAGCTGCCACAGCGAAGAGTTGGAGTTACGGCGTGCGGGCTATCTGCTTGAGCGCTTGACTCGTTTCGCGTGCGTGTCTGATTCCCGGGTCTGCGAAACCCTGAATGTGATAGAGCTTTTTGCGTGTGCAACATCCACGCAGGAAGTCACTCGGCGTTTGGGGGTGCCGCTCCATCAGCGCCGTGACGAGTTGGCCATTTCCTGGGGATTGGCTGAAGGGCTGGGGCTAAAAGCCCAAGCCCTGATGCCTTATCAGACGCGGCATTACGCAGCAGAACAGCGACTGATTTGATCAGCGCCTGGTGCCGTAGTACAGGGCGCTGCCAGGCTCTGAACGTCTAATCGAGCAACCGAAAAAACCGCTCACGCACCTGAAAGTTATCACTGTGTGCCACATTGAAGCGCATGAACTGGCTTGCCTGCGGGGCCTTGCTCAGCAAGGTGCCGGGGGCCAGGACCAGGTCGATATCCATGCCTTTGAGCGCGAGTGTTTCGGCATGCAGCCCATCGGGCAGGCGCGTCCAGATGTACAGGCCTTCATGGGGCCGCGAGGACACCGAGCAGCCGGCCTCGATCAGCCAGCCGGACACGCGACTGCTCGATTCGTAGAGCCGGTCCACGGTGCGACGGGTGTGCTTGGCGTAGCTGCCATCGCTGAGCATGGTGCAGACGATCTGTTCGGCCAATTCCGACGTCATGCCGCCGCAGGCCATTTTCAGGGTGACCATCCGGGCCGCCAGTTGTGGCGACAGCACGGCGAAGCTGACGCGGCTGTTGGCCGTCAGGGTCTTGGAGAAACCGGAGATGTACGTGACGTTGTCCAGCCCGCCTGCGGCCAGGCGCGGGGTCATGCGCTGTTGCAGGTCGCAATACAAATCGTCTTCGACGATGTGGAAGCCATAGCGATGGCTCAGCTCCAGCAAGCGATACACCTGGGCCGGGGAGAACGAGTGGCTGGTCGGGTTGTGAAGAACGTTGTTGGTCAGGTAGAGCACGGGGCGCTGGCTGCTCACCAATTGCTCGAAGGCCTCCATGTCCATGCCGTCGGCACTGCGTGGAATGGTGATGACCCGGGCACCGTGTAACGCCAGGTTGGTGTGCATGGTGATGTAGCAGGGGTCGTCGAGCAGCACCGTGTCGCCGGGTTTGACCAGCAGGCGCATCAGCATGTCGATGGCCTGCACGGTATTGGCCGTGGTCACGATCTGGTCCAGCGGGACCTCGATGCCGATGGCCGCCAGTTTGACGCGCAGCGCCTCACGCAATGGCACGTAGCCGGCGGCGACGCCGTATTCGCCCATCTGCAGCGATGCGGCGCGCAAGGTGCCGCGCACGGCCTTGAGCAATTCTTCGGCGGGCAGCCAGGACGAAGGCAAGAAGCCGGCGCCGGGGCGCAGGGCACCGGTGTCCTGCAGCACGGCGCGACGCACCACGCTCAGGGTGTCCTGGGGTTGCAGGTCGGGGCCGGCATCGGTCGTGATCGTCAGCGTGGAGCGGTGCACGTAATGCCCCGAACCCTGGCGCGACACCACCAGTCCCTTGGCCCGTAGTCGGTCCAGCGCATCCACTACCGTGGATTTGCCCACGTTCATCAACTCGGAAAGTTCGCGAATCGGCGGCAGTCGCGAGCCATGAGGCAGCCCGCCCTGACTGATCGCTACCGACAATTGATCGACGATCTGCTGGACCAGCGGCACCCCCGGCTGGAACTCGAAGGCGGCGATCACAGCGCGCTGAACCTGCATTTTACTGGTCCTTTTGGCAGTAAAGTTCGTTTGATTCTATACGAACTTACTCTGATGAAAACAAACGGCTCTCTCTACCATCACCTCACAGACTACCCAGATTGTCGGCGCTCGTCGCCTGGACAATCGCTGGTTCCAGAGGTGTTGCATGAGCGTTCAAACAACGGCGGCCGTCGCCAAGCCGGTGATCAACGTCCGGCTGTTCCTGATCCGCATCATCACGGCGGTGTCGCTGTTCGCAGTACTGGGCAAGGCCAACGTGTGGCTCGATACGGCCACCAACAGCATCCTCGCCCTCGGGTATCGGGCGTTGCTGTTGCTCCTGCCGTTGACCTTGCTGGTGCTGGGCCGGCGTTCCCTGAGCGTGACCCTGACGTGCGCGGCCCTTGGCCTGGTGTTGTTGGCCGTTACCAGCAACCAGGGCGTGGTGATGTTCGCCGCGGCGTTGTTCGCCTACGGCATTGCGATTGCCGGCTACCTGATCAAGAGCGAAGCGGCGCAAACCAAGGAAGGCGCGGCGTACAACCGCGTGGCGATGAACATGGGCAGCCTGCTCGCCGGGCTGATCCTGCTTTCACCGCTGCTCACTCCGAGCATGTTCTTCCTCGGTGCGGCGGCGTTCGTCCTGCTGTGCCTGCCGATCGCGGCGGGTGCGACCTTCACCTCCCAGCCGGTGGTGACGAGCCCGGTCACCGTTGATGGCAGCGGCTGGCGCAACAAACTGCCGTGGGTGATCGCCGGCATCATCATGGGCATCAAGTTGTTTGGCGTGTTCTCGATCCTGCCGCAGGCAATCCTCCTGGAAACCGGTGAGTTGCCCGCCTGGTACGGCCTGATGCTGATACTCAACAGCGCCGTGGTGGTGTTTGCCCAGGTGCCGATGATGAAGCTGATCGAGCGCACCGGGCGCTTCAAGGTACTGGCGGTGATCGGGATCATTGCCGGCGGTTTTGCGGTGCTGTCGTCACCGGCGGCGTTCCACGTCCAAACCCTGGCCGGCGCGCTGATCTGGGTGGCGCTGCTGTCCCTCGCCGAATGTGCGTTCAGCTACCTCGACTACTTCTCGGTCAAGCAAAACAACATGTTCATCAAGGAAGTCTCCCTGGGTATCGGCGCCGGGCTGACGGTGCTGGTCATGCGGGCAGTGCCGATGCCGTACAACGCGTTGTTGCTGGCTGCCGTCGGGGCTGCGGGCATCCTGGCGTGGTACTGGTTCAACCGTAAGTCCATTGCGTCGCTGCATGACTGAACGTCTGCATCTTTCTTCTCCACAGGTCGGAGGCTTCATGAATACGACGTCATGCGTAGTAGTGGTCGGGTACAACGGCAATCGGGTACACGATATCCGCAAGCTGCGCGACCTTTGCAAGGCGCTCTATAACGCCCGGCTGATCCTGGTCGTCGAACGGATCCAGGCCGATGACGACCAGGTGGCGGATCACGTCTGCACGGCCTCGATGGCGACACAGGACATCGCCGACTCGGTGGATCTGGTGGCCGGTTGCCTGGGCGTCGACCACTGGAAGCTGATAGGCGTCCTGCCGTTTTCCGACCGTGGCGTGCTGCTGGGGGCGGCCTTGGCGACCCATTTCGGCTTGCCTGGCATTACCTCCGGCGAGGCACGGGCGGGCCTGGACAAACAAATCTTTCGCCAGCTCGAAGTGGCGGTCGACCATGCGCCACAGGGTTACCGCCCGGTGTTCTCCGCTCGGGTCGAAAGCCTTGGCGAGCTGCGCCAGCGGGTGGTCGAGCTGGGCGGTAAAGCGTTCATCAAGCCGGCATGCGAAGGGGCGAGCCGGGGCTGCCGGGTGATTCATCATCCGTCCGAATGCGATGAGGTTTGGCAGGCGCTCAAACCCTACCGCGAGGGTGGCATTGTCCTCGAGGAGTTGATTCAGAACGCCCGGGAATATAGCTGGGATTATGTGGCGGGCAGCACCTGGGTCACTGAGAAAACCACCACCGAAGGTGCCTATCGCGCAGAGATCCAGCAAGTCGTTCCGGCGCCGCTGGCCTCTGATGTCCAGGCCCGCCTGGCTGCTGCCGGCCGACATATGGCCGGGCTGGTGTCGCTGGACAACGGCGCCTATCACAACGAAATCTTCCTGCGCAGCGACGGCCTGACCTCGGCAGTGGAAACCAACATGCGCCCCGGTGGCATGCATATCTGGGACCTGGCGCGGTTGGCATTCGTCGACTTCGATCCCTGGGAGCGCTGGGTCAGGTGGGCCGTCGAAGGCACGGTCGAACCTCACGATCCAGTGGCGCGTGGTTATTGCGGCGTCCGCCTGCTGCGGGCGCCGGCCGGTGGTTTGTTGCGCTCGTTACCAGACATCGACGCGCTGGCCCGGGAGCTGAACATTCAACTGGTCGAGGCGCTGTACAGCAAACGACTCGGTGATTCGGTCACCGCCCTGGTGAGGGACAACACCTCTTTTATCGGCCACATCGTGCTGTTCGACGAAGACTACGCGGCACTCAGCGCCAACCTGTTGCGCCTTGCCGAAGCCATCGAGTCGCGTGTCGAAATCACCGCACTGGCGGCACCGGCGAGAGCCGTGGGTTGAGTCGTCGGTATATCAAGTTTTGGGACAAGAGGATCGGTTCAGATGATTGTGCAAACAAAAATGTCTTGTGATGAACGCTTCATTGCCCTGGCAAAGGAGCTCGACTACGACATTTACGGAGAGAACACCGTGGGCGGGCATTACTCGCCGCTGGTGAGGCATCACGATGAGCTGTACGTCAGTGGCCTGGTGCCGCGCACGAACGGCAGGATCCAGTATCCGGGCCGGGTAGGCTTGGAGCTCGGCATGGCGGACGCCCAGGCGGCGGCCAGCATCAGTGCCATGCGTGGCTTGGCGCTGATCGTCGACACCATCGGCTCTCTGGACAAGATCAAGTCGCTGATTCGCATCACGGTCTACGTAAAATGCACCGCGGATTTCGTTGATCTCAGCGAGGTGGCCAACGGTGCATCGGATGTCTTCAGCCACGTGCTGGGCGATGCCGGGAAACATACCCGCACCACGGTCGGGGTGTATCAGTTACCGAAGAATGCGGCTGTTGAAGTTGACATGATTGTGGCGCTTCGGCCGTCGGTTATATAAGTGTTAGTTGCCTGGCTTTACAGTGACTGATTGTTCGCCTAGTGTCTTGTCACTTGAGTCGATAATAAGTCGGTGTCTGCAGATGAATAACACAAAAGGTGGTTTTTTTTCGTATAAGGATTTTCGCCAGAGCCTGGCTAATCCACCGGTAAGTGCCAAAGTCTGGAAGGACAGCGAACTGGCCGACATTCGCCGCAATCTGGAGGCCAGCGAGATCGATATCGTCGCGTTGGCTCATGACAACAGTGTCGAAGGCTGCAAGCTGACTCCAGGGATGGCGGTGTCCATGCAATGGTTGAAGCCCGGTACGGCACTCAATGGCCATGCCCATTCGTGGTGGCATCTGTTCATCATCCAGTGCGGCAGTGGCACGCTGACCCTTGGGGATGCCGATGCAGTCAGCGTCAGCCAGGGTGATGTCCTGCTGGTGCCCGCCTGGACCCGACACGGCTTCGTCAACACCAGCGCCACCCAGCCACTGGCTATGCTCAACCTGAGCAACATGCCGCAAATCGCCCAGCTCTCAAGCTCAACAGACGCCGTCGCCTGATCTCCCCCCGCCCAGTTTTGCCCCGCTGCCTGCCAGGGAGTCCGCATTCGCCGACTCCCTTTTTGTTGTTGGCAGACATTTTCTGTATCCGTATAAACAGATAATTTCTGTATCTGTTCAGGCTTTAACCATCTAAATACGATCGCTCCCGAGGCAACGGATTATTGTGCTTAATGCAAGGGAGCGTTCTATGGGAAGTTCAAAGTTGAAGTTGTATGTTGGCGCCGATTTTGTCAGCGCCTTTGCGATGTCGGCGTTTGTGGCGCTAAAGGAAAAACAACTTTCATTTGAACTTGTAGCGCTGGATTTAAAAGCGCGTGAGAACTATCAAGACAGTTACCGTAATGTGTCGTTGACCTGCAAGATCCCCACCCTCGTGCACGAAGGATTTGCCCTCTCGGAATCTTCCGCCATTGGCGAATACCTCGAAGAACTCGCGCCCGGGCATCCAGGGTTGTATCCCCAGGGCATCCAGCAACGTGCCCGTGCCCGCCAGCTCCAAGCCTGGTTGCGCAGTGACCTGCTGGTGATCCGCAAGGAGCGCCCGGCTGATCTCATTTACTTCGGCAAAAAGAACACCGCGCTGTCCGACGACGCCCAGGCCGCGGTCGCCCGGTTGTTCTTCGTCGCCGAGCAGTTGCTGGAGGAGGGTGCCGATCATCTGTTCGGCAACTGGAGCATCGCCGACACCGACCTGGCGATCATGCTCAACCGCCTGGTGGCCAATGGTGATCCGGTGCCTGAACGGTTGGTGACCTACGTCCGTCGACAGTGGGACCGCGACAGTGTTCGCGCGTGGATGGACATGGAGCGCGTAGCGCCAGCCATTGCCCCTTGTATCACCCGGATTTCGTGAGGCAATCACCAGGAGCGCTGCCATGCAAGGACTGGAGCAAGAACGATACAAAGCCTACAACTCACGCACCATACGCGACACGCCGTATTGGCAAAAACTGACACCCGCGTTGCAGGAAGCCATGGACGTGGTGGCGCGGGTCATGCCGTTTAGAACCAACGAATACGTACTGGGCACCTTGATCGACTGGAACAACATTCCGGACGATCCGATGTTCCGCCTGACCTTCCCGCACAAGGACATGTTGCTGCCCGAAGAATATGCGTCGCTCAAGCAGTTGATCGAGCGCGACGATGCCGTCGCCATCAAGCGGCGGATCGAAGCGATCTGGCTGCGCATGAATCCGCATCCGGCCGGGCAACTCACGCACAACGCAGCAACGCTCGACGCAAAAGTCCTGCCGGGCCTGCAGCACAAGTACCGCGAGACCGTGCTGTTTTTCCCCGGCGCCGGGCAGACCTGTCACGCCTACTGCACCTTCTGTTTCCGCTGGGCACAGTTCATCGGCGAGGAAGAGCTCAAGTTCAACGCGCGTGAATCACAGGAGCTGGTGAATTACCTGCGGGTGCACACCGAGGTTACCGACGTGCTGATCACCGGGGGCGATCCGATGATCATGAACACCCGGTCGCTGGCAGGTTACATCGAGCCCTTGCTCGCGCTGCCGCACCTCAAGAGCATTCGTATCGGCACCAAAGCCGTGGCGTACTGGCCGCAACGTTTTGTCAGCGACAAGGATGCGCCGCAGCTGCTGGAGCTGTTTGAGCGCATCGTTGCAGCCGGCAAGCACCTGTCGGTGATGGGCCATTACAACCATCCGGTGGAGATCCGCCAGGACATTGCCCGTCAGGCCATCGAGCGAATCCGCTCGACCGGCGCGACTTTGCGCATGCAGGCGCCGGTGATCCGCCACATCAACGAAAACCCCGCCGACTGGGCTGCGTTATGGACCGAAGGCGTGCGGCTTGGGGCGGTGCCCTATTACATGTTCGTCGAGCGCGATACCGGGCCCAGCCACTACTTCGCGATGCCGCTGGCGCGGGCGTTCGAGATTTTCCAGGCGGCCTACAGGACCGTGTCAGGGCTGGCGCGCACGGTGCGCGGACCGTCCATGAGCACCTTCTACGGCAAGGTGTTGATCAACGGCATTGAGGTGGTCGCCGGGGAAAAGGTCTTCGTGCTGCAGTTCCTCCAGGCCCGCGATCCGCAGTGGGTGTTGCGCACCTTTTATGCGCGCTTCGATCCGCTTGCGACCTGGTTCGATCAGTTACGACCTGCGTTTGGCGAGGCGTCGTTCTTCTTTCAACTGCCGCCGGCAAACGCGCCTGAATTGATACCGGTCCTGCTGGAAACGGCGTAGGACGATTCACCTGGAGACAAGGACATGAGCAGTATCGGGTTTGATCAGCGAGAAGGTTTTATCTGGCTCGACGGTGAGTTTGTCGAGTGGTCCCAGGCACGGTTGCACGTGCTGACCCACGGTCTGCATTACGCGAGCACCGTGTATGAAGGCGAGCGTGTCTACAACGGCAAGGTCTTCAAACTGCGCGAACACAGCGAGCGGCTGTATCGCTCGGCGCACCTGATGGATTTCGTCATCCCCTTTGAACGGGCCGAGCTGGAGTCGGCCAGCCATGAATTGCTGCAACGCAACAGCGTGGTCGACGGTTACCTGCGCCCCGTAGCATGGCGTGGCAGTGAAATGATCTCCACCTCGGCGCGTTTCAACCGTGTGCACGTGGCGATCGCCTGCTGGCAATGGCCGAGCTACTTCGATCCGGCGGCGCGCATGGCCGGCATCCGCCTGAAGACGGCGGCTTGGCGACGCCCGCCACCGGATACCAGCCCGTTCGAAGCCAAGGCCTCGGGGCATTACCAGATCGCCACGTTGAGCAAGCACGACGCGGAAAATCACGGCTATCACGATGCGCTGATGCTCGACTGGCGCGGTCATGTGGCCGAGGCCACCAGTGCCAACGTGTTTTTCGCCAAAGGCCGGACGCTGCACACGCCCAAGCCGGATTGTTTTCTCGATGGGATCACCCGCCAGACCGTCATCGAGCTGGCCAGGGCGCTGGATTACCAGGTGGTCGAACGCAGGATTCTTCCCACCGAGCTGGGTGATTTCGACGAGTGTTTTCTCACGGGCACCGCCGCCGAAATTACCCCAGTGCAGAGCATCGACGAGCAGCACTACCGACCGGGCACTGCCTGCCGCGACTTCATCGCCGCGTACACCCAAACCGTTAACGCCTGATAAACCACCAGGAACACCACCATGTCAGATCAAGGGACTCTTGTGTCTACACCTTACGTTTCGCTCGGCCATCGCCAAGAGGAATTGGCCTCGCGCGGCTGGACGGTGCTGACTGCTGGCGAATTTGCCTACGATGTTGTCGGCACATTGCAGGCGTTCGGCCGGATCATTCCGCAATTCAATGGGCAAACCGCCTACCCCATCACCCGTAAGCCAGGGTATGAAGCCTTGCCGTATTCCCAGAGCATGAATGGCATTGGCCCGCACACCGAGGCGCCGGTCTACGGCCCGCCGCCGCGTTACCTGGCGCTGCATTGTCATCAGCAGGCGACCTGCGGCGGTGGGCATACCGGGTTGGTGGACGGCATCGAGTTCCTGGCCCATCTGGAGCGCACCGAACCGGAATTGCGCGAGTGGCTCGACGAAACCCCGGTGGAATTTGTGGCCACCGCCAAACCGGGGGAAGCGGCACAGACGCGGGTCAAGGAATACATCCTCACGCCTACAGAAGATGGGGATATTTTCCGCTTCAGCTACAACCAGTTTCACTACGGCGATGTGAACCCGTCCGAGGAAGACCTGCAGCACTCGAACGTGACGAACAGCCGCTCGCCACTGGCCCGTTTTGCGACCCTGGGGGAAGCCTGGTTCGTCGAGCACAACACGCCGGTGCTGATCCCCGATGGCTGCATGTTGATCTGGGATAACTGGCGCATGATCCACGCCCGCAGCCGATACACCGACCCCGGACGAAACCTGACCCGCTACTGGCTGGCCTGACTCCCACTTTTCCATTGGCGTACCCCTTACCGGGTACGCGTCCTACAGGTATCGCCTCATGCAAACAGCAATCGAGATCGCCAAGGTCGATCATCAACTGGTGGTCCGCCTCAACCAGGCCTGGACCCGACGCGCCACGGTGTGTTCGCCGGACAAGTCTGCCGTCGACGAAGTGTTCGATCCCGGTCGTCCGGATTATCCAGAGTGCATGGTGCCGTTTTTCCACCACCCGGAGTTCCAGGCGCTGGATGACGAGCTGAAAAGCAACGTCGTGACCTGGGGCTGGATTGGCTACAACCTGCGCACCGTGACCGCTGAAGAGCACGTGGTTAATCCGGCACTGAGTGTCATCGCCAACCAGTATCTGGGAAAGGACAACTGGCATTTTCGCGAGGCGATGCAACAGACACTGATCGACGAGCACTACCACACCCTCATGCACCTGCGAGCCATCGAGCGGACCCGAGAGGACCGTGCGCTGGACCACGACCTGGACCTGCCACCCTCAGTCACCTACCTGCGCCTTGTCGCATTGCAGCAAACCCTGACCGAACAATGGCAGCGCGACCTGGCGGCGATCACCTTCGCGGTGGTGGCCGAGATCAGCGTCAACGCCTACCTGGATCTCCTGGCCGATGACCAGAGTATCCAACCGCAAAACCGCCGGGTTGCCGAACTGCACAACCGCGACGAATATGCCCACAGCAAGGTACTCGCCGAAGTGGCGAAGGTCATGTACGCCAACATGGAATCCGAGCAACGGGTGTTTTTCACACAGACCCTGTCGGTAGCGCTGAGTGCATTCGTGGCACAGGACTACTCGATGTGGGAGGCGATCCTGACCCAACTGGGTGTCGCGCAGGCGGAGCGGATCATTGCCGACACCCGCGAGAGCAACCGGAACGCCACGATCATGCGTGACTACAGCGGGCTGCAGCGGTTGGCCGAGGATCTGGGCATCCGCGACCAGATCGATTTCGACTTCCGTCCGACACTCAAATCGGCTGCCGTGGCCTGATCAGGAGATGAATATGTCCGTTCCTGAGTACGAAGTGTTCGCCATTCGCGTCGGCGCCAATGCCCAGCGCACGGCGGGGGAGAACTTTCTTTACGACGCCTGTTGTGGTGATCCGAACGCCTCGATGCCGCTGGATTACTACTTCTGGGTCATCCGCAACCCGCAGCAGGTGATCGTGGTCGACACCTGTTTCCAGCCGGCCACGGCGGATCGGCGCAACCGACAGATGTATTGCCTGCCGGAACAATCCCTACGCCAACTGGACATAGATCCGTCGCGCGTCGAGAACCTGATCCTCACCCATTTGCACTGGGATCATGCCGGCAACCTAGGGTTGTTTCCCAACGCCACGGTGCATTTGCAGGAAGCCGAATTGCGTTTCTGCACCGGTCCGAAAATGGCACACCGTACGGTGAACAAAACCTATGAGGTGGAGGATGTGATGTCGGCATTGCCGCCGCTGTTCGAGGGGCGGTTGCGGTTGCATGGTGGCGTGGTCGAAGTGGCGCCGGGTGTGACGCTGCACCCGGTGGGCGGCCACACGCCGGGCAGCCAGGTGGTGCGGGTCAACACCGCACGCGGGTGGATTGTCCTGGCCTCGGATGCGGCGCATTTGTGGGCGAACATCCGCGAACGCAGCCCGTTTCCGATTCTGGATGACCTGGCGCAGACGCTGGAGGCGTTCGATGTGATCGACGCGCTGGCGGATGGCGAGGACCACGTCATTCCTGGGCATGATCCGCTGATCGCTGAGCGTTTCCCGCATTGGAATGGTGAGCCGCACATTATCTGTCTGCATCAAGCACCAATGCTCTACCCCCTGTAGGAGCGAGCATGCTCGCGATGGAGGCCAACGATAACGCTGGCTGCCTGACACCCTGTGGAGTCCCGGCCACCATCGCGAGCGTGCTCGCTCCTGCAGCGAGGTGTTCAGGTCGGGTTTTTTAACATCTGCCCCAACGTCGCCAGCGCCTCATCGATCTTCGGCGAATACGGCATCCCGCAGCCGATCCGCACGAAATGATTGAAGCGTTGGTTGTTGGAAAAGACATCCCCAGGCGAGATCTGGATCCCCACCTTGAGCGCTTCATGGAACAGCCTCATGGATGAACAGTGTGGTGGCAGTTCCACCCACAGCAACGCGCCGCCCCGAGGTTCGCTGATGCCGGTGCCTGCCGGGAAATAGCGTGTGATCGATTCACTCATCTGCTGGCGTTGTAGCGTCAGGGTTTTTCTCAACCGGCGCAGATAACGTTCGTAGGAGGGTGTTTTCATGAACGCGCTCACCGCCAGTTGCGTCAACGCTTCGCAACCTCGGGACTGCGTGTGTTTGAGCATCTCGACGCGTTCGTGCCATTTCCCCCCGCTGATCCAGCCCAGGCGCATGCCCGGTGCCAGGGTTTTATTCAATGAGGCGCAATGGATCACGTTATCGCTGTGGTCCCAATGCTTGAGCGTCGACAGCGGCTGATCGGTCTCCACCAGGTCGCCGTAAGTGTCGTCTTCGATCAGCACCGTGCCGTGCTCGGCGCACAGTTGCACCAGCCTGGCCTTGTTGGCGTCGGGCATGATGCTGCCCAGCGGATTTTGCAGGTTCGGCATGACGACCACGGCCCGTATGGGTTGCGAGCCTTGCAGCAGTTGCTCCAGAGCCAGCAGGTTGATACCCGATTGCGCCGTTGCCGGAATTTCCTGCACGTGCAGGTGGAGGCTCTCGAGAATCTGCAGCAGTCCATAGAAGGTCGGTGACTCCACGGCCACCGTGTCACCGGGATGGCTGACCGCGCGCAGCGCCAGCGTGAGAGCTTCAGTGGCGCCGTTGGTGATCACGATTTTCTCCGCGGGCAGAATGGCTTTGGCGGTCAGCGCACGTCGAGCGAGGACATTGCGCAACGCAAGGTTGCCGCAGGTCGAGCCTTCTGTATCAAGTAAATGCGCGTCCCGACGCAGCGCCTTGATCATCTGGTCCTGCAAGGTCTTCAAGGGGTAGAGCGATGGCGCGCAGTAGGCAGTGGCGAAATTGACCTTTACCGCCGCCTGCTCGCTGGCCTTGAACACCGATGACACCTGCGGGTGAATGCCCAGGTAAACACTGGTGTCCAGGGGCGGGGCAGGTGTGATCGCAACCTGTCTGGGCGAGGTGTCTGGTTGGCGAATGTAGTTGCCCGAGCGCGGGCGCGCTTCGAGGACGCCGCAGTCCTCAAGTTCGCGGCAAACCTGCACGGCCGTCGACAGGCTGACGGCATGTTTCTCCATCATCAGCCTGATAGAGGGGAAACGTTCACCGGTTTTCAAGGTGCCGCTTCGGATCGCGTCGAGATAGTGGTTGGCCAACTGACGGTACAAGGGCGTGGTGTGCATGATGACCTCAGCAATCGCACCACTGAAGTCTTGGGCTGGAAAGAAAGTCGATGTTCCCCGCAGGCGGACCCGTGGTGCTCAAGGGTGAAGGGAAGTGTTTAAGCATGTGTCGTTACTGTGAGAGTAATCGGGCTTTGGCAGGAATCGCGGGCAATAAAAAGCCCCGCTCTAGGGCGGGGCTTTCAGTCCGACGGTGGCGGGACTTCGAGGGAGTTACTGTGCGGTGATGCTATAGCCGTCGAAGGCTGTTTGCTGTTGGAGCGCGGTGATGATGTTCTTGCGGTTGACCGCTTGTTCGGTGCCCGCATTATCCAGGAAGGTCTCGCTTTCAAGCTCGGCTTCATCGCCTTCACCGACGAATGCAAAGCCGAGGAATTCCAGCGCTTCACGGTCAACGCTCAAGCGCGAGCGCGGGGTGCGCAGGGGCAGGGTGACACTGATGCCTTCCTTGCTGATGGTGAACACTTCGGCTTCTTTTTTGACTCGGGCAGCCTTGCTCTTGCCACCGCTCGGGTTGCTGATGGCCTGATGCGTCTGGTTCAGCACTTTGAGTGCCAGGCCGTAGACGATTTCCTGGAACGCCGGGTCGTCCTTGAACGCAGACAGGATGCGGCTGATCGGGAATTTGCTGCTCAGGTCTTCCAGCGCCGCCGTATCGGCTGCTTCGGCATCCTTGAGCTGTTTGAGCTGGCCCATCAGTTCATAGGCGGTATCGTCATCAAAGCGGTCATGCGCCTGGCGAATCGCGGCACGCAGCTCGCGAATCTGGTCACTTTCCCGAGTGGACTGGAAAGCGTCCAGCACCATCTCGCTAATGGTCTTGGCCTGGGACACATGTTGTGAAAGATTGATGGAGTTTTCGTATTCCGCTTTGGACGACAGGGTGACTACGGATTCAGCGGTATTGGAATCGGACATTGAAATTTCACTACTTATTTCAGCTTGAATAGAGACGAGAAAGCGCGCGGGCTTTTTCCGGCCGACTAATCTATTGGACCGGGGCGGGGTTGTCACCCCTGTAGGAGCGAGCCTGTCAAAACGTCGAAACGTGGCGATGGTCGTTAACGATAACGATGGCTGCCACCCTGCGGCGTCCTTGAGTCCATCGCGGACAAGTCCGCTCCTACAGGGGATGCGTTATCCCCGTTCCCACGATGGGGTTTACAGGGTTGGGGTGTTGAGGTTCATGGACCGCACGGCCCACTGTTCCGCTGTCTGTTGGTTTACCGCCAATGTGAAGCGAAAGGTCGCGCCGCGCCCGGGCACGTCGACCAGCTGGATATCGCGGCCATGCAATTGCAGGATCCGGTGCACGATCCTCAGCCCCAGTCCGCCGTCACGGCGCGCGCCGCCGATGTTGAACGGCCGCAGGAACAAGCCTTCGCGCAGTTCCGGGGCGATACCCGGGCCGGTATCGCTGACGGTCACCTCAATGAAAGCTCCCTGAGGTCGCAGGCTCAGTTCGATTTCTCCACCCTGCGGCGTATGGCGCAAGGCATTGTCGAACAGGTTGGTCAGCACCCTTTCGATCAAGCCCAGGTCGGCGCAGGCTGCCGCCACGCTGGGGGCGAAACTGGCCTTGAGCTCCACTTGGCGCGCCTCGGCGGTCAGTTCGAATTTCTGAAAAATGTCCTGAACCAGATCGGTCAGCGAAAAGCGCTCAAGCACCGGTTGCACAAAACCGTGTTCGAGCCTTACCAGTTCCAGCAGTGACTGCGCCAGGCCGCCTACCTTGCGGCTCTGATCCAAGGCGATGCCCAGGTAACGCCGCCGGTCGGCTGGGGACAGCGTCGTATCCTTCAGCGACAGGGTCTCCAGATAACCATGCAATGAAGCCAGCGGCGTACGCAGGTCATGGGAAATGTTCGCGACCAGTTCGCGTCGCTCCTGATCCTGGCGGGTCAGCGAGCGCCACTGTTCGCTAAGCCGTGTCTGCATCTGGCGGAAAGTCGCATCGAGAATGGCAATTTCGTCGTGGCTGGCGATCTTTTCCACAGGGAGTGCGGCAGCGGCTGCCATTGGCGTGCCATCAATGTCGAACCGGCTGACGGTTTCCGTCAAGCGGCGCAACGGCCGGGTGATCAACGCGAACGCGGTGAGACCTGCGATCAGGCAAAGCAGGGCGACCAGGGCGATGGACAGCAGTGCAGTGTTGAGGGCCGCGCTGGTGGCACCGCGTTCGGCCAGGCGATCATGATCTTCGCCCAGTAGCACCACATAGAGATAGCCGGCGGCTTTGCCGTCAACCTTGAGCGGCGCAGCACTGAATACCTTACGGGCATCGACGCTGCGCGGGTCGTCGCCGAGGATCGGCAGGGCATCGCCCTTGAGCAGGCGCTGGATAGGCGCCAGGTCGACACGCTCGCGGTGAATCCGTCCTTCGGGCGCCGCGCTGCCGACGATCTTGCCCTCGGTGTCGAGCAGATACACCTCGACACTCGGGTTGACCAGCATCAGCTTGCTGAACAGATCACGCACGGCATTGGGCATCAGGCCCTGGGTGTCCATCAGCACGGTGTCGCGGGCGATGTGCTGGGCGAGGTCGCGTGACAACCCCTGCACCACTTCCTGCTCGTGCATCTGGTTGGAGCGCACCTGCATCCATGCCGACGTGCCGCAGCACACCAGCAACAGCACGGCGAATACCAGCGACAAACGCTGCGTCAGGGTCAGCCTCATGGCTGTTCATCCGGGGCGGCGAATTTGTAACCCCGACCCCACACCGTGAGGATGCGCATCGGGTCTGCCGGGTCGGCCTCGATCTTGGCGCGCAGGCGGTTGATGTGGGTATTGACCGTGTGCTCGTAGCCTTCATGGCTGTAGCCCCACACGGCATTGAGCAGGTCCATGCGCGAGAACACCTTGCCTGGCTGGCGGGCGAAGAAATAGAGCAGGTCGAACTCCCTTGGCGTGAGGTCCAGTCGCCGGCCATCGAGGGCGACCTCGCGGGTGATCGGGTCGATGGACAGTCCGTCGATGATCAAGCTGCCGGCGTCCATCTTCAGGTTGCGCGCCATGGCGTCCACCCGCCGTAACAACGCCTTGACCCGGGCCACCAGCTCGAGCATGGAGAAGGGTTTGGCCAGGTAGTCGTCGGCACCCAGCTCCAGCCCGAGAATCCGGTGCACCTCACTGGAGCGCGCACTGGTGATGATGATCGGTGTGTAGCGGGCCATGGCGCGAGCGCGCCGACAGATTTCCAGGCCGTCGACACCCGGCAGCATCAAATCGAGAATCAATGCGTCCCAGCTTCCTTGCTCCAGCCGTCGCATACCTTCGTTGCCGTCGGCGCAGTGCACCACCTCGAACTGCTCGTCACGCAGGTGCAGGCAGATAAGGTCGGCGATATGCAGGTCGTCCTCGACCACGAGAACGCGTTTGGTCTGTTCCATCCAGTTCAATCCTTCGACGCAATGGGCACATTGTGCGGGTTTTCCAACGCCAGAGTTATCACGAATTATTTAACTTCTCGTGAGGATTTGGCGATCAACCCAAGCCTAGGCTGTGTTCCACGAAAGGCACTTTGGATTGTTGGAGGCGGCCATGTTTTCTCGGCGACATTTTCTTCTCGCGGGCGGTGGGCTGGGGGTTGCGGCGGTGGTCGTCGGTGTATTGCCAAAATTTGCCGCGACCAGCGCACTGATCAGCGAAGCCAATGCCGGGGAGGTCTTCGAGGTCACCCACAGCGACAGCGAATGGCGTTCAAAACTCAGTGCCGAGCAATACGAAATCCTGCGCGAAGAGGGCACGGAACGCGCCTACAGCAGCGCCCTGAACAACGAACACCGCGAGGGCACGTTCGCCTGTGCGGGTTGCGAGCTGGCGTTGTTTTCATCGGCGACCAAATTCGACAGCCGCACAGGCTGGCCAAGTTTTTGGGCGCCGCTGGACGGCGCCGTCGCGACGCGCCAGGACCGCAGCTTCGGCATGGTGCGCGACGAGGTCCACTGCCGGCGCTGCGGCGGGCACCTGGGGCACGTTTTCGATGACGGGCCGAAACCCACGGGCCTGCGCTATTGCATGAACGGCCTCGCCATGACATTCGACCCCAAAACCATTTGATACGTTTTTTTCATTCTGGAGTAAGCCCATGAAATCCATGTTCACCTGGCGTCGTGCCCTGTTGGGCCTGGCCGCTGCCGGCGTTATCGGGCAGTGTTCGGCGTTTTCCCTTGGCGGGGCTGAAGAGGCGGTGCTTCTTCCTCCTCCCGCGATTGACGAAAACACCCAGGCCCACACTGAAACAGCGATCTTCGCCGGTGGCTGCTTCTGGGGTGTACAAGGCGTGTTTCAGCATGTCAAAGGCGTGAAGAGCGCGGTGTCGGGTTACGCCGGGGGGGCGGCCGGTACTGCGCAATACGAGCGGGTCAGTGAAGGGGATACTGGCCATGCGGAGTCGGTACAGGTGACTTTCGACCCCACGCAGGTGAGCTATGGCACCTTGCTGCAAATCTACTTTTCCGTGGCGCACAACCCCACTGAACTCAACCGCCAGGGACCGGACCACGGCACGCAATATCGTTCGGCAATCTTCGTGCAGAACAGCGAGCAGCAACGTGTCGCCCAGGCTTATATCGACCAACTGAGTGCGACGAAGTCCTTCGAGCAGCCGATCGTCACGCGGCTGGAACGCTACAACGGTTTTTACCCGGCGGAGGAGGAACACCAGGACTTCCTGACCGAGCATCCGACGTATCCCTACATCGTGATCAACGATCTGCCGAAGGTGGCGCAGTTGAAGCAGTTGTATCCACAGCGCTACCAGGAAAAACCGGTGCTGGTAAAAGCGGGGCCTTGAGGGCGGGAGTTCAACTGGAAATCACATTCTTGCCTGCCGTTTTCGACCGATACAACGCTTGATCGGCTCTGGCGAGCAAACCGGTCTGGTGTTCTTCGTCGAATCGCTGCACCACCCCGATGCTGAGTGTCAGTTGGAAATCGCCGACCGGGGGAAGGTCGGCAAGTTTGCTACGAATGGTTTCAGCAAGAGCCCTGGCGTCGGCCAGGCTCGTATTGGGCAGGACCATGATGAACTCGTCACCGCCCCAGCGCACCAGCAGGTCGCCTTCACGAACGCATTGTTTGACCTTATCGACCACCCGCACCAGCGCTGCGTCCCCAAGGGCGTGCCCGTAGTGGTCGTTGATCGGCTTGAAGTCGTCAATGTCCATGGCAATCAGCGACAGTGGCTGGCGAAAACGTTGGGCGCGCTCACATTCCTGGGGCAGGGCGGTGCTCAGCAGGTGTCGGTTGGCGGTCGCTGTCAGCGCGTCGGTTTGCGCCAGTTTGCGGTTTTCTTCGAGCTGGGTTTGTAGCTGCTGGTTCACCCGGGACAGCTCCTGGGTGCGTACTTCAACCATGGCTTCCAGGGATTCATTGCGTCGCTCGAGGGCTTCGACCAGTCGCTTCCTGTCATCGATACTGCGATGGGCGCCGACCATGCGCGCGACAGAGCCATCGTCATTGCGGGCTATCACGTAGCCTCGGTCTTCAATCCAGATATAGCGCCCATCTTTGGCGCGGCACCGGTACTCGGCCTGGTAGCCGGTCGAGCGTTGTTCCAGGTAGGCGTCGAACAGGGCCATGACCCGAGGGTAGTCGTCGGGATGTATCACGCTTTCCCACGTCAGCACGGTGTTTTCCAGGGAATGCGGTTCGTAACCCAACATTTCATACCAGCCGGGGTTGCGATAGACAAATCCGGAATTGGCGTTCCAATCCCAGATGCCATCGCTCACCAACTCCAGAATGGTGTGCAGCATGTCTTCGTTCAAATCCGATAGATTGAACTTCAGCGTTTCAATTTCCGACGCTCCATCCATCAACGTTCTCCCTGACGAAAATGATCCGCGTGCCCAGCAGATTAGTCGAACAGTTGTTCAGCCGCCTAGTGCTTGCCCCACATCTGCATGGCGAAATCGACAAAGCGACGCAGTTTCGGCAAACGGTAGCGATCTTGCGCGTACATCAGGCTCATCGGCCGGCTAGGGGGCAAGAAGTCCGGCATCAGGGCAATCAATTTGCCGTTCTCCAGATCCTGCTCCACCAGCGCATCAGGCAACATTACGATACCCATGCCTTTACGGGCAGCCTGGTGTAGCCCGGCGGAGCTGTTGATGAGCATTGGCCCGTTGACCGCGACGGCAATCTCGCCATCGGGTCCACTCAGGCGCCATTGTTTTTCCACCGAGTGCCAGTCGTCGCCTGCCGGGTAGGCGAACGACAGACAGTCGTGCAATTGCAACTCCTCCGGGGTTTGCGGATTGCCACGTCGCGCCAGGTAGGCGGGGGAGGCGCACATGGTCAGCGGATAGTCGATCAAGGGGCGGGCGATCAGATTCTGCTGTTCCATATGGCCGAGGCGAAAGGCCACGTCGAAACCGTTTTCCAACAGGTCCGGGCGGCGATTGGTCAGGACCACATCGAGTTTGACGTGCGGGTACAACAGCGTGAACTCGCTCAGGGCCGGTGCCAGTTTTTCCGTGCCGAACGTCAACGGGGCAGTGATGCGCAAGGTGCCGCTCGGCTCATCCAGTGCCTGCTCGGCCAGGCGCTCGGATTCGGCCACCAACCCCAGTACCTCCAGGCAGCGCTGATAGTACGCGGTGCCGAATTCCGTCAACCGCTGGCGCCGTGTCGTACGGTTGAGCAAGCGCACGCCAAGACGTTTCTCCAGGGCTCGCAGGTGATTGCCCACCATTGTGGTGGACATTTCGCACTGCAAAGCCGCAGCGGTCATGCTGCCTGTTTCCACCACTTTGACGTAAACGGTCATTGCCTGGAACAAGTCCATTATCAAGCCTGACTTATAAATGAATTAAGTTTTACAGAGTTTATCCATTTCAGGTGGCTAACCATACTGGCAAAAACGCCACCCTTGATGGAGCTTGATGCCATGACCGCCGCCTGCCTGATGAGCACTTACCAACCACTGGCCCTGAGCTTCAGCAAAGGGCTGGGCACGCGTTTGTGGGACCAGGCCGGGCGAGAGTACCTGGACGCGGTGGCAGGGGTGGCGGTGACCAACGTCGGTCACTCACATCCGAAAATCGTCTCCGCCATCAGCGAACAGGCCGGCCTGTTGCTGCACACCTCCAACCTCTACAGCATCGACTGGCAGCAACAGTTGGCGCAGAAACTGACGCGATTGGCGGACATGGAGAAGGTGTTTTTCAACAACTCCGGTGCCGAGGCGAACGAAACCGCGTTGAAACTGGCGCGTCTGCATGGCTGGCACAAAGGTATCGAACAACCGCTGGTGGTGGTCATGGAAAACGCTTTCCATGGCCGCACGCTCGGCACCCTGTCGGCCAGCGATGGCCCGGCGGTGCGCCTGGGCTACAACAAACTGCCGGGGGACTTCGTCAAAGTGCCATTCGGTGACCTCAAGGCGTTGGGCAAGGTGCAAAAGGCCCATGGCCCGCGCATTGCCGCGATCCTCATGGAACCGATCCAGGGCGAGAGCGGCGTACAACCGGCACCACCCGGGTACCTCAAGGCGCTCCGCGATGTGTGCAGCCGGCACGGCTGGCTGCTGATGCTCGATGAAATCCAGACCGGTATCGGCCGCACGGGACAGTGGTTCGCCTTTCAGCACGAAGGCATCGTCCCGGACGTGATGACCCTGGCCAAGGGCCTCGGTAACGGCGTCCCCATCGGCGCCTGCCTGGCTCGTGGACGAGCCGCCGAACTGTTCACCCCAGGCAGCCACGGCAGCACCTTCGGCGGCAACCCGCTGGCTTGCCGCGTGGGTTGCACCGTGCTGGAGATCATCGAGGAACAGGGGCTGCTGGAGAACGCCAAAGTGCAGGGAGCACGGCTGCTCGAAAAATTACGCATCGAGTTGGCCGACAACCCCAACGTCCTGGCGATTCGCGGCCAAGGCTTGATGATCGGCATCGAACTCAAGCAACCCATCCGCGACCTAGCCCTGATCGCCGCCCGAGATCACGGCTTGCTGATCAATGTCACACGCGGCAAGACCATTCGCCTGCTGCCGCCGTTGACGATCGATGAGCGGGAGGTGGAGATGATTGTCAGAGGGGTGGGGCGGGTGGTACGGGAGGGGTGAATATCAGTAATGGTATCTGCACATGACGATGCAGATTTCACCGCCTTCGACGGCGTAGACCAATCGGTGCTCTGCCGTAATCCGACGTGACCAAAAACCGCTCAAGTTGTGTTTGAGCGGTTCTGGCTTTCCGAGACCATCGAACGGTTCGCGCTGAATTGATTTGATCAACAGATTGATGCGCTTCAAACCTGCTTTATCGTTTTGTTGGAACCACAAATAGTCTTCCCAACCTTCAGGAGTGAATTCGATGTTCATTCTTCGATAAGTTGCCTGGTTTTTGTTTTCCCTGCTCGCAGGTTGCTGATCGATTTGATCAGACGCTCAGCGTTGGCCGGTGAGCGCAGGAGATACGCTGTTTCTTCGAGGGCGTTGTATTCCGCCAGGGACATCATTACGACTGGCTCGCCTTTCTGGCGAGTCACCAGCAATGGTGCTCGGTCTTCGTTAACTCGATCCATGGTTTCGGCAAGGTGCGCGCGTGCGGTGGTGTAGTTAATGGTTTGCATATTGTCGTCCTCGCTTGATGCGACGAACGTACAGAAATGAGTACAGGTTGACAAGGCGATACCTACCAATGGTTGTTTCGCAGACGACGTATCTGCGTTCGCTCTGAAGTATCGCTCAAGCCGATTCGAGACGTTTCTGTGACTGATGTAGTCCAGGTCCTAGCGTAATCAAGCAGACAACACGGACAACTGTAGGAGCAAGCTCGCTCCTACAGGTCCTCGGGTTCAGGGGGGATCATCCGGGTTTTCGGTGCGCCGTTGGCGTTGTGCTGGTAGATCGCCTGCGGTTGCCCCTGTTCATTGAAGAACACCTGGCCGATCCCCGCCGAGTTCCACAGGCGCTCGCCCGCTTCGGCATGCTCGGGCACATGCGGCACGATGCGCATGCGCCGACGTTTGGTCAGCCAGTTCAAGGGTGAGCGTGGGGAATAGAGCCAGCGGTTGAGACGGTCGAACCATTCCAGCAGGGCGGGCGGGAATTCGTTCTTGATGCCGCTGCTGGTGATTTGCCAGATCCGTGGGCCGCCCTTGCGGTGGCGGATAAACACTTCGTAAACGAAGGAATAATGCACGTCGCCGGACAGCACCACGTAGTTTCCCGGTGTACGCGAGTGTCGGAAAATGTTCAGGATCACCTGCGCTGCGCCGCGATGGGCCATCCAGTTTTCCGCGTCCACCAGCAGGGGGTAACCCAGCCAGCTGAAGACCCGCTGCACGGTCTCGATCAGTTTGACGCCGAATATCGGAGCGGGGGAAACGATGATCGCCGAAGGGTGATCCAGCAGTTCCTGTTGCAGTTCACACAAGGCTTCCCAGTCCAGCAGACCCGAGGGTTGCTTGAGTGTCATCTCGCTGCGCCAGCGCCGGGTGCGGGTGTCGAGCACCACCAGCGCCGGGGTGGTGGGCAGCACGTAATGCCAGTGCTGGAACTTCAGCAGTTCGTCGATCAAGGCGTCCTGCACCGGGCTGTCGAGGTAGCCGTCGTCGCCGGTGGTACTGAAACCATTGGCCTTCTCAAGTAAGGCGCCGAACACATCCGGGTTGTTGCCCCAGCCCTGGCACAGCAGGTAGGCAATCAGCGCGTTACCGATGATGCGCTTGGAGAACGGATGGCCGTAGGCCGTTTCTTCCCATTGCGCGGAAAGGTTCCAGTCGTCGGTTATGTCGTGATCGTCGAAAATCATCAGGCATGGCAGGTGCGCGAAGGCCCGGGCGACACGGGGCAGGCCAGCCTTGAACGCATCGATGCGCGTCTGCTCCAGGGCATAATGCTCACGGCGCTCGGGGATCAGCTTCGGCGGTTTAGGCGCGATCAGCGTCCAGGGCACTGGAGACCAGACCAGCAGGTACATGGCCATGACTTCGGCGAAGGTCACCAAATGGTTGTCGGCACTGCTGCTGGTGAAAATCGGCTTACGTGTGCCGCCGAAAAATCGCTCGCGCAGGGTTTCGTTGCTTCGCAGCGCCGGTAGCAAATCCGCACGGTGGTAGTAGCTGGCCGGGTGTTCGTAGAGCTTGGCGCTGTCACTGACCACCGCGCCCTCCAGATGCTCGCCAAACAGGCCGAGGCGCTCGATCAACGCATGAATCGCCCGCAGCATCGGTCCGGCGACATCGTCGGCGTACACCTGATCGCCGCTCATCAGCAGCATCGCGGGCCGCTCTGTTGCTTCATGCGTCGAAGCCAGCAAGCCGTCCACACAAAGCAAACCGTCAACTGCCGGGTGATGCGGTTTTCGGCAGGAACCGTGCAACAACTGGTCGATACGCGAGCGCAGGACAACATTCGGACAAGTCGCCGCGCCGTACACCAGATGGGGCGCCCATTCAGCAATGCCGCTCAAGCCGTCGATCAGCAGGTCGTAATCGATCAACGTGTCGCAGGGCAGGGCGCTGTCCAGCGGCACATCGATCAAATGCACAAAAGCATGACGACCGACCGGGATCACCGTGCACTGCCCGGCATCCAGACGGATGTCGCCAACACCTTGCAGACGTAACGTCAGCGCCAGCGCCCGACTTCCTACGAGCCACAAGACCAGCCGCGTAGGCTCCAGCCGTCGCAGCATGGGCCCTGCGAGAACCGCTGGCAGTGAAGAATCATCGTCAGGTAATGGCAGAGATACGGACATCCGGGTTCAAGACTCGTGGCGCTTGGGTGGCCGATGATACCGCAGAGCGCAGAGGAGCCAGGAATGGCTGTGTTGAAACAGCATGATTCGCCGGTGATTCGTGGCGTCTTATTGCCGTTTCTCCATTGGCCACCAGCCAGCGAAACAACTCGCTGACTGACACCGTATGGCTGCGCTCGATCCAGCGTACCAGCGCCGGGCCGTAATGTTCGCTGTAGCGGCTGAGCACCAGTTGCCGGCAGTCCGGGGAAAACCGCAGGGTGATTTCCCGGCAGTGCAGCGCCGCCTCGTCCTCGCGGGTGGTGCGTTGTTGCAGCAGTTCAAAAACCATCAGCCGATGCTCCTGTGCAGTGTGGCTTGGATGCCTTTGGCGACCCTTGTTTGCCCTCAATCACAAAACCGGCACGATGCTCGGCCACCACGTTGCGCAGCGCGCTGTAATAATCCGGCAGTTTTTTCAGGCTGTCGGTGAGCGGCAATGCCTCAGCGCGGCCGTCTACGATGTCACCCACGGTATTGACGGTCGAGAGCGTGTCCACGGTGTCGCTGTTGTCGCCAAACGGATCGACGACAAAACTCAGCACCCGACCGGCGGCGTCGCGGCTGTTGGAGGTGCCGAGCAGCGGCAGCTCGACGATTGGTCCGTTGCCGATACCCCACACGCCAAAGGTCTGACCGAAATCGGCCTGGTGACGGGCGATGCCCAGTTTGCCTGACACGTCGAACAGGCCCACCACGCCCACCGTGGTGTTGATCACGAACCGCCCCAGTGTGTTGGCCGAACGCTGCGCATTGCCTTGCAACAGGTCGTTGATGAACACCTTGGGTTCGCCGAAGTTGTTGACGAAGTAATGCACACCCGTCTGGAAAAAATCCGGCAGGTGACGGTAACCCCGGGCAACCGGCGCCAGGGCGTAGTCGTCCACCACTCGGTTGAAGGCGAAGATCCCACGGTTGACCGGCTCCGCTGGGTCATACACCGAATAGTTCACATCGGCGCAACGCACATCGGCCTCCACCTCCGGGGCCGGTGGCTGGCTGCTGCAACCGGCCAGGCCAACGACGATCACGGCAATTGAGGTGTTGCGGGCCAGCCAGGGAGCAGGGGCATAACGCGACATAGGGGCAAGTCTCGTGGGAAATTCGCCGTGATGCTGGGCCCAGAGCCTTGCGTAAAGATGTCCGCTTTATTGCGCCGCTGACGTTTTGTTGCACGATTGAAATATATGACGTGCTGCCGCGAATGGTTTTGAATGACGGTTCTATTCGTGCCTTTTAAGTGACCCTTGGTGAACAGCCTGTTGATTGTCGATGACGACGTTGAAGTCCTCGACCTGCTGAAAAAATTCTTCGTCCAGCATGGCTACCGCGTCGAAGTCGCCACCGACGGCGCGTCGCTGTGGGCGGCCATCGAGCGTCAGATGCCGGACCTGATCATCCTCGACGTGATGCTGCCAGGGGACAGCGGGCTCATCCTGTGCCAGCAACTGCGCATTCGCCATGCGATGCCGGTCATCATGCTCACCGCCATGGGCGAACTCAGCGACCGCGTGGTCGGGCTGGAGCTGGGTGCCGACGACTACCTGACCAAACCCTTCGACGCCCGTGAACTGCTGGCCCGAGTGCGCGCCGTGCTGCGCCGCGTCGACGAACGCCGCCCTCTGGCCGAGGAACGACCACGGCCACTGATCGACTTCGCCGACTGGCACCTGGACGTCACCCGCCGTGAACTGCGCTCGCCGGACAACGTCATGATTCCGCTGTCGGCGGGCGAGTTCGACCTGCTGCTGGTGTTTGTCGAGCATCCGCAGCGCATTCTCACCCGCGAGCAGTTGCTCGACCTGGCGCGGGGCCACAGCCACGACGCCTTTGATCGAAGCATCGACGTGCAGGTCAGCCGCCTGCGCCGCAAACTGGAGTCCGACACCAAGCGCCCGGCGATGATTCGCACGGTGCGCAACGGCGGCTATCTGTTCACCCCCAGCGTGACACGGCGATGAACTGGCTCAAGGGATTTCGCCGCGACACGGTAGCGCGCTGGGTGGCGCTGACCATCATCCTGGCGATGCTGATTTCCCTGGCGCTCAACGGGCTGTTCATCCAACTGGCCGGGGTGTGGGCGCGACCGCCGTTGACCGAGGTCGGCATTCTGGAAAATGCCGCGACCGTCGCCCGCCTGATCGATGCGGCGCCGGTAGCGCTGCGGCCGCAATTGGCGCAGACGGTCACGGAGAGCGGCTTCGAGGTCAGTTGGCACGCTGATCGGCACGATCTCAGGTTACCGGAGGTGGACGATGACATCTCCGAAGAAGGCTCCAGAATTCTCCTGCCGTTGTTACATGCCACCAATCGACGCATTGAGGCCTATGAACCCGGCGAATGGCCCGAGGGCTCGGCGGATGCGCGGTATGTGCTGGTGATCGAACTGTCGGATGGCTCGTGGCTGACGTTCTCGGCACCGTCGCGCAGTTGGGGGCTCGATGAAACGCCGCGCACCTTGATCGTCGTTCTGCTGGTGCTGATCTCGACCGCGTTGGTGGCGCTGATCGCCACGCGGCGCCTGGCCAAGCCCTTGGAGCAATTCACCGAAGGCGCCAGACGTTTTGGCGTGGACTTCCGCGCCCCGCCCATCGAACCGCTGGGTCCGCAGGAAATCCGTCAGGCGATCCTCGCGTTTAATGCCATGCAGGCCCAGTTGCAACACTTTATCCGTGACCGCACACAGATGCTCGCCGCCATTTCCCATGACCTGCGCGCACCGCTGACGCGCATGCGCCTGCGAGGTGAGTTCATCGAAGACGCCGAGCAACAGCAGCGGCTGTTTCGTGATGTGGATGAAATGCAGGCGATGATCAACTCGGCACTGGAGTTCTTCCGCGATGATGCGCGGTTGGAGCCGGCGACCCAGTTCGACCTGGCCGAATTGCTGCACACGCTCAAGGACGATTACCGCGACCAGGGCATCGAGGTCGCCTTCAGCGGTCCGCAACGGTTGGTGTATTTCGGTCGGCCGCTGGGGCTCAAGCGAGTGATGACCAACCTGCTGGATAACGCGATCAAGTACGGCGCGGAGCCTGAAATGAAGCTGGTGGCCGATGCTGGGGAAGTGCGGATCAAGGTGCTGGATCGCGGGCCGGGGATTCCAGAGCAGAGCCTTGAGCAGGTGTTCACGCCGTTTTTCCGCATGGAAGGTTCGCGTAACAAAAGCACCGGCGGCGTGGGCCTGGGCTTGTCGGCGGCGCGAGCCATTGTGCTGGAACACGGCGGCAAGCTGACGTTACGCAATCGCTACACGGGTGGTTTACAGGCGCTGGTGGTGCTACCAGAGGTGCACACATCCCTGTAGGAGCGAGCATGCTCGCGATGCGGTCTACCCCTCGCCACAGCAGTGTCTGGCCGGTTGCTATCGCGAGCAAGCTCGCTCCTACAGGTCCGGCGTTAATGCAGAACCATTGTAGGAGCGGGCTTGCCCGCGATGCGGTTTGCCCGTCACCACGGCAGTGTCTGGCCGGTTGCTATCGCGAGCATGCTCGCTCCTACAGGTCCGGCGTTAACGCAGAACCATTGTAGGAGCGGGCTTGCCCGCGATGCGGTCTAACCCCTCACCACAGCAGTGTCTGGCCGGTTGCTATCGCGAGCAAGCTCGCTCCTACAGGTCCGGCGTTAACGCAGAATCATTGTAGGAGCGGGCTTGCCCGCGATGCGGTCTAACCCCTCACCACAGCAGTGTCTGGCCGGTTGCTATCGCGAGCAAGCTCGCTCCTACAGGTCCGGCGTTAACGCAGAATCATTGTAGGAGCGGGCTTGCCCGCGATGCGGTGTGCCCGTCACCACGGCAGTGTCTGGCCGGTTGCTATCGCGAGCAAGCTCGCTCCTACAGGTCCAGGGTTAATGCAGAACCATTGTGGGAGCGGGCTTGCCCGCGATGCGGTGTGCCAATCACCACAGCAGTGTCTGGCCGGTTGCTATCGCGAGCAAGCTCGCTCCTACAGGTCCAGGGTTAATGCAGAACCATTGTAGGAGCGAGCTTGCTCGCGATGCGGTTTGCCAGTCACCACGGCATTGCCTGGCCGGTTGCTATCGCGAGCAACCCCGCTCCCACAGTGGTGGAGTCCTCACAGAGTTTGGCGAATACTCAAGCCTCCCAACCCGCCTCACTCACCGCCGTCTGCACCAGCGGGTGCAGTTCTGCCCCCTGGTGCTCGGTCTGCCAGGCCAGCAACTCTTTGCGCATGCCCGGGGTCCAGAACATCTGCAGGTGGTTGCGCACGCTGAGCACGGCCTGTTGCTGGTCCGGCTCGTTGGCGAAGTATTGGGCGATCTGGTTGGCCATCTTGATCAGGTTGGCTGTACTCATTGGCGCGCCTCCGCTTTATCGCCCCGTGCCTGACGGCGTTCCTTGAGCAGGCGTTGCTGTTCATCACTGAACGCCTGGTAGCGCTTCTGCCACTCGGATGGGTGATAAACGCGGCTGACTTCCACCGCCGTGACCTTGTATTCCGGGCAGTTGGTGGCCCAGTCGGAGTTGTCGGTGGTGATCACGTTGGCGCCCGATTCCGGGAAGTGGAAGGTGGTGTACACCACGCCCGGCGCCACCCGCTCGGTCACCCGAGCGCGCAGCACGGTCTGCCCGGCGCGGCTGCCGATGCCCACCCAGTCGCCTTCGTTGATGCCACGGCTCTCGGCGTCGGTCGGGTGGATTTCCAGGCGGTCTTCGTCGTGCCAGGCCACGTTGTCGGTGCGCCGGGTCTGCGCGCCCACGTTGTACTGGCTGAGGATGCGCCCGGTGGTCAGCAGCAGCGGATAACGGCTGTTGACCTTCTCTTCGGTGGGCACATACCCGGTGAGCATGAACCGCCCTTTGCCACGCACGAACTCCTCGATGTGCATGGTCGGCGTGCCGTCCGGCGCCGCCTCGTTGCAGGGCCATTGCAGGCTGCCGTGGCGGTCCAGTTCGGCGTAGCTGACGTTGGTGAAGGTCGGCGTCAGGCTGGCGATTTCATCCATGATTTCCGATGGATGTTTGTAGTTCATCGGGTAACCCAGCGCATGCGCCAGGGCCACGGTGCCTTCCCAGTCGGCTTTGCCGCCCAGCGGTTCCATGACCTTGCGCACCCGCGAGATACGCCGCTCGGCGTTGGTGAAGGTGCCGTCCTTCTCCAGGAACGAACTGCCCGGCAAAAACACATGGGCAAACTTGGCGGTTTCATTGAGGAAAATATCCTGCACCACCACGCACTCCATCGCCGACAGGGCCGCCGTCACGTGTTGGGTGTTGGGGTCGCTCTGGGCGATGTCCTCGCCCTGGCAATAAAGGCCCTTGAAACTGCCGGCCAGCGCCGACTCGAACATGTTGGGAATACGCAGCCCCGGATCGGGTTGCAGGGTGACGTTCCACGCCTGCTCGAACTGGGTGCGCACGCCGACGTTGGAGATGTGCCGGTAGCCGGGCAATTCATGGGGGAACGAACCCATGTCGCAGGAGCCCTGCACGTTGTTCTGCCCGCGCAACGGGTTCACGCCCACACCCTCGCGGCCGATGTTGCCGGTGGCCATGGCGAGGTTGGCGATGCCCATCACCGAGGTGCTGCCCTGACTGTGTTCGGTCACGCCCAGGCCGTAGTAGATGGCCGCGTTGCCACCCGTGGCGTAGAGGCGGGCAGCGGCGCGGATGTCGGCCGCCGGCACACCGCAGATCGGGCCGAGCACTTCCGGCGAGTTTTCCGCACGGCTGACGAACTCGCTCCAGCGGGCAAAATCACTGGCCTCGCAACGGGCGTCGATGAACGCCTGGTCTTGCAGGCCTTCAGTGAGGATCGTGTGCGCCAGGGCATTGAGCATCGCTACGTTGGTGCCGGGGCGCAGCGCCAGGTGCATCTCGGCGCGGGCATGCACCGAGTCCACCAGATCGATGCGCCGTGGGTCGATGACAATCAATCGTGCGCCTTCACGCAAGCGGCGCTTGAGCTGCGAGCCGAACACCGGGTGCGCATCGCTCGGGTTGGCGCCCATCACCAGAATCACATCGGCCTTCATTACCGAATCGAAGCTCTGGGTCCCGGCCGACTCGCCGAGGGTTTGTTTCAAACCATAACCGGTCGGCGAGTGGCAGACCCGTGCGCAGGTGTCGACGTTGTTGTTGCCGAACGCGGCGCGCACCAGTTTCTGCACCAGGTAGGTTTCTTCGTTGGTGCAACGGCTGGACGTGATGCCGCCAATGGAGTCGCGTCCGTATGTTTGCTGCAAGCGACGGAATTCGCTGGCGGCGTAGGTCACCGCCTCATCCCAGCTGACTTCCTGCCACGGATCACTGATGTGCTTGCGGATCATTGGCTTGGTGATGCGATCCGGGTGGGTGGCGTAACCCCAAGCAAAGCGGCCCTTGACGCACGAGTGGCCGTGGTTGGCCTGCCCGTTCTTGTCCGGCACCATGCGCACCAGTTGATCGCCCTTCATTTCGGCGCGGAACGAACAGCCCACACCGCAATAGGCGCAGGTGGTAATCACCGCACGTTCAGGCTGGCCCATCTCGACGACGCTTTTTTCCATCAGTGTGGCGGTCGGGCAGGCCTGCACGCAGGCACCGCAGGACACGCATTCGGAGTCCAGAAAGTCCTCGCCACCGGCCGCCGAGATCCGCGATTCAAACCCGCGCCCGGTGACCGTCAGGGCAAAAGTGCCCTGGGTTTCTTCGCAGGCGCGCACGCAGCGGTTGCAGACGATGCACTTGCTCGGGTCGTAATCGAAATACGGGTTGGAGGTGTCTTTCACATCCGCCAGGTGGTTCTCGCCTTCGTAGCCATAACGCACCTCGCGCAGGCCCACTTGCCCGGCGACGGTTTGCAGTTCGCAGTTGCCGTTGGCCGAGCAGGTCAGGCAATCGAGCGGGTGATCGGAGATGTACAGCTCCATGACATTGCGGCGCAGGGTCGCCAGTTTCGGCGTCTGGGTGTGCACGGTCATGCCTTCGGTGACCGGCGTGGTGCACGACGCCGGATACCCGCGCATGCCGTCGATTTCCACCAGGCACATGCGGCAGGAACCGAAGGCTTCCAGGCTGTCGGTGGCGCAGAGTTTGGGGATGGTGGTGCCCATCAGCGCGGCGGCTCGCATCACCGAGGTGCCTTCGGGCACTGTGATGCTGCGGCCGTCGATATTCAGGGTGATTTGCACCTGGCTGTCGCGGGCGGGCGTGCCCAGGTCGATATCGGTTTTCGGGTCGAAGAGAGTGATCATTGCTCGGCCTCCGAGGCGTGCAGACCGAAGTCGGCAGGGAAATGCTTGAGGGCGCTGGCCACCGGATAGGAAGTCATGCCGCCCAATGCGCACAACGAACCGTATTGCAGGGTGTCGCACAGGTCCTTGAGGATGATGGCCTGCTCATCGCGACCGCTCTGGTCCGGCGCTGCCAGCAGGCGGTCGATGACTTCGACACCCCGGGTGGAGCCGATCCGGCAGGGCGTGCACTTGCCGCAGGATTCCTCGGCGCAGAACTGCAAGGCGAAGCGCGCCATGTGCGCCATGTCGAGGCTGTCGTCCGCCACCACCACGCCACCGTGGCCGAGCATCGCGCCCATGGCGGCAAACGCTTCGTAGTCCAGCGGCGTATCGAATTGCCCCGGCGGCACCCAGGCGCCCAGCGGGCCACCGACCTGCGCGGCTTTCAACGGCCGGCCACTGGCGGTGCCACCGCCGTAGTCTTCCACCAGTTCGCGCAGGGTCAGGCCAAAGGCCCGTTCCACCAGGCCACCGTGGCGAATGTTGCCGGCCAGCTGGAAGGGCATGGTGCCCAGCGAACGGCCCATGCCGTAATCGCGATAAAACTGTGCGCCCTTGGCCAGAATCAACGGCACCGACGCCAGCGTCAGCACGTTGTGCACGAGGGTCGGCAGGCCGAACAAACCTTTGAGCGCCGGAATGGGCGGCTTGGCACGCACGTAGCCGCGTTTGCCTTCCAATGAATCCAACAGCGCGGTTTCTTCACCGCAAATGTAGGCCCCGGCACCCACGCGCACTTCCATGTCGAAGGTCAAACCGCTGCCACCGACGTTCGCGCCCAGGTAACCGGCCTGGCGCGCCAGGTTGATCGCCTGACGCAACACCGCCACCGCATCCGGGTATTCCGAACGCACGTAAATGTAGCCATAGGTCGCGCCGACGCAGACGCCGGCAATCGCCATGCCTTCGATCAGCAAAAACGGATCGCCTTCCATCAACATACGGTCGGCAAAGGTGCCGGAGTCGCCCTCGTCGGCGTTGCACACAATGTACTTCTGCGCAGCCTGGGTGCCGCGCACCGTGCGCCACTTGATCCCCGCCGGAAACGCCGCGCCGCCCCGGCCGCGCAGGCCGGAATCGAACACCGCCGTGGCCGTCTGCTCGCCGCCCAATTCGACGGCCCTTTTCAGCCCCTCGAAGCCTCCGTGGGCTCTGTAATCGTCCAGCGACAAGGGCCGGGTAATGCCGGCGCGGGCGAACAGCAAACGTTGTTGCGTCTTCAGATAAGGCAATTGCTCCACCAGTCCGAGGGCCAGCGGATGGCTGAAAGCAGGGTTTTGCAGGGCCTCGAGCACCGACGGCACGTCGGCGGCGGTCATCGGCCCGAAGCCGAGCCGGCCTTGCGGGCTGTCCACTTCCAGCAATGGCTCCAGCCAGTACAAACCACGGGAGCTGGTGCGTTGCAGTTCCAGCGGCAGGTTGCTTTCTTTTGCCTGTGTGATCAGCGCCGTCGACACCTCATCGGCGCCCACGGCACGGGCCAGGGAATCGGCTGGCAAATAGAGAGTGGGCATCATGCGTCCTCCCGGCAGGCGTCCAGCAACGCATCCAGGCGCTCGGCACTGAGCCGCGCATGCACCCGGCCATCGAGTTCCAGGGCCGGCGAGCAGGCGCAGGCGCCCAGGCAGTAAACCGGGCGCAAGCTGATGTTGCCATCGGCGCTGCTGCCGTGATCATCGAGCTGCAAGCGCTCGCGCAACTGCGCCGCCAACTGCTCGGCCCCACGGCTCTGGCACGACTCGGCGCGGCACAAACGCAGAATGTGCCGGGCGGGCGGGGCAGTACGAAAATCATGGTAAAAACTGATCACCCCGCGCACCTCCGCCTGACTCTGGTTCAGCGCGTGGGCTATCTCGGGCACGGCGGCATCCGGGATATACCCGATGCGTTCCTGAATATCATGAAGAACCGGCAACAGCGCCCCCGCCGAGCCCGCATGGCGCTCCAGCAGGCTGTTAACCACGGACAGGTGCAAACTCTCATCAGGCATTGCGCAATCCTCACGGTCACGGACACACCAGATGGTTGTCGGTTGTCCGAAAGTGTCGGCTGCGGCACTCGCCACGTCACGATTCGTGGCATCTAACGGCCGGCGGCCAGGGCACCCTGAGCGGGCATCTTGTTGTGCCCGGCACGGTCTTCGCCGCGCCTCTGAAGGGCATAAAAGCCAGATTGCCACGACGCCCTGGCTTTAAACGCACCAAAGCGACGTGCTCAGTTCTGTCTACGACTCTCCATTGAGTCTAGATGAGGACCCAATGCCCGGCAGGGCTTGTCGATATAGCCTGTATACCAACCGCCAGGCTTGATAAACAGCATCAGAAGGGTAGGCAAATCTACGGCGCAGAGCTGGCTGCGCAAAAACCTTGAAACACATTAGCCCCAACCCGTGGGGATCGCATCGCCCTAATCGCGAGCGGGCTCGCTTGTTCCACATTGCCCTGCGTTACACAGGGCCATTGTGGGAGCGGGCTTGCCCGCGATGGACTTCAACGATAACGCTGATAACCAGACACCCCGCATCACAGCGCTTCCAGCCGGAACTACGCTTTCTAACGGGCGCTCACAGGATGTCCTTCAAATACTGCCTCAAAGCCCCCACCGGAACACCAAGCTCCCCCATCGTCCCCACACAACTCACCTCAGCCGCCAACCGCTGCAACTCCCGCCCCAACGGCTTCTCCACTCCACCCACAGCCTCCATCGCCAACCCTACGCATTCCCCCACCTTCATCTGGATCCCCGCCACATCGCCACGCTTTACCAGCAGCTCAAACACATCCCGCTGGTAATCCCCCATCACCAGGTCGTCGCGCAAAATCGGGCTTTGCCCGTCCGACTCATAGGCAAGTTTCAGCGAGAACAGGGCGACGGTTTCCAGCTGTGATTCCATGGGCGAGTCCTTTTAAGGGCGGTGGTGGATCAGGGGCGCACGATTGTACCGCTGTGGATAAAAGGAGGCATCGGGTTATCCACAGCTGCGTGATGGCCCGAAACCTGCCTGTCTGACCCGCGACAGGTCGTTACTGACTACGCGAACGGCACATCTGAGCCGAACCGCGTGGGTGGCTACCCCGATAATCGGACGTGAATGGACGAAATGGCGAGGTTCAGCATGACGAGTGTAACGACAGAGCAGGTCAGCCCGCAGACCCTGAGAAGGGTGATCGTGGCCGCCGGGATCGGCAATTTCGTCGAGTGGTTCGACTTCGCGGTCTACGGCTTTTTGGCGACCACCATCGCCCAGCAGTTTTTCCCCAGTGGCGACGCCAGTGCGGCGTTGCTCAAGACTTTCGCCGTGTTCGCCGTGGCGTTTGCCTTTCGCCCGCTGGGCGGGCTCTTTTTCGGCATGCTGGGTGACAAGATCGGTCGCAAGCGCACCCTGGCGATGACGATTCTGTTGATGGCCGGTGCGACCACGTTGATTGGCCTGCTGCCCACTTATGCGGCGATTGGGGTGGCGGCGCCGATCCTGCTGTCACTGATCCGGTGCGCCCAGGGCTTTTCTGCCGGGGGCGAGTACGCGGGCGCCTGTGCCTACCTGATGGAGCACGCGCCGAGCGACAAGCGCGCCTGGTACGGCAGCTTCATTCCGGTGTCGACGTTTTCCGCTTTCGCCGCAGCGGCGGTGGTGGCCTACGCACTCGAAGCCTCGTTGTCGGCCGATGCCATGGGCAGCTGGGGCTGGCGCCTGCCGTTCCTGATTGCTGCGCCGCTGGGGCTGGTGGGCCTTTACCTGCGCTGGAAACTGGACGAGACACCGGCCTTCCAGGCGGTGACCGAGGAACACGCCGTCGCGCATTCTCCGCTCAAGGAAACCCTGCGCAACCATGGTGCAGCCATCTGCTGCCTGGGCGCATTCGTGTCACTCACGGCGCTGTCGTTCTATATGTTCACCACCTACTTTGCCACCTACCTGCAAGTCGCCGGTGGCCTGAGCCGCGCCACCGCGTTGCTGGTGTCGCTGATCGCCTTGTTGTTCGCGGCGGCGATCTGCCCGCTGGCCGGGCTGTACTCGGATCGGTTTGGCCGGCGAAAAACCGTGGCAACTGCCGGCATCCTGCTGATCGTGGTCGTGTACCCCTCGTTCCTGATGGCCAGTTCCGGCTCGTTCGCCGCGTCCGTCGTCGGCGTGATGTTGTTGGCGATTGGCGCGGTGTTGTGCGGCGTAGTCACGGCGGCCTTGCTCTCGGAAACCTTTCCGACACGCACTCGCTACACCGCCTCGGCGATTACCTACAACATGGCCTACACCATCTTCGGCGGTACTGCGCCATTGGTCGCCACCTGGCTGATCACCACCACGGGCAGCAACCTGTCGCCGGCGTTTTACCTCATCGCGATTGCGCTGCTGGCGTTGGCGGGTGGGTTGGCGTTGCCGGAGACATCGCGCATTTCCCTGCATGACGTGCCGAGCGATGAAAAACGTGCTGGTGTCGGCGCGACGGCGTAACGCCATTCAAGACCTGCGGGCGCACGGAAGCGCCTTCAGTCAGCGCAACGCCGCGAAGAGCTCGCTCGCACCTGCAACTGCGGGGCGAGGATGATCGACTGGGCAGGCTCGCCCTGGATGCGTTTGAGCAACAACTCAACGGCGTGTCGGCCCATGTCCGCCAACTGCAAGCGCACGCTGGTGAGCGGCACGGTCAGTTCGTTGGCCAGGGTGATGTCGTTGAAACCCACGACGGCGATGTCCTTTCCCGGCATCAGCCCCTTGTCGCGGGCGGCACCCATCAGGCCGATGGCCAGGAAGTCGTTGACCGCAAAAAACGCCTGAGGACGTGGGGTGAGCCCCAGCAGGTACTCGCCTTGTTGATGGCCGGTCAGGCTGTCAAAAGGACCATTAATGGTCCACTGCGGATTCAACGTCAGGCCCTGCTCGCGGTAGTAGCGAATGAACCCACGGGTACGATCAGCACCGGTGGACGCATGGCGCTCGCCCGCCAGGATCGCCACGTCGCGATAACCCAGCTCAAACAAATGTTGCGCCGCCAGCCAGCCGCCCAATTCGTCGTCGCTCGCTGCCGCCAGATGTCCGGCAATCTGCCGGCTGGCCAGCACGTAGGGGATGTGCTTGCGTGTCAGCAAGTCCAGCAGCGGCTGGCTGTCGCCCAGGTGCGAGTCCGCCACGATCAGCCCGGCCACCGAACGGCGCAAGGCGTGCTCGGCACGGGCCAGTTGGCGGGGTTGCTGGTCGTCGGTGTTGGAGACGAAGGTGAGGTAGCCGGCCTGCTCGGCGGCGGTGTCGATGCTGTCATAAATGGTCGCCATCACCAGGTCGGTGAGGCGGGGCATGAGCACGCAGATTTCCTGGCTCTTGCGCAATTTCAGGTTGGAAGCCTGGGTGTTTGGCCGGTAATCCAGGGCCTCGGCCAGTGCGCGAATACGCGCCACCACCTCGGGCGACGCCGCACGCTCTACGCCGTTGGGGTCGCCATTGAGCACGCGGGACACCGTCGAGACGTGCAACCCGAGTTCAGCCGCCATGGATTTCAGCGTGGCGGGGCGAGATTGATTCGGCATGTGTGCGGGGCTTCCGACCGTCTGTTGTTAAGCCCCGGATTCTAACCCAAGGGCTGCATCCTCCCGGAAAAATCCTTTACCCAAACGATTGACTAAACGTTTTTCGGAATCTACATTCGGTCAACCCAAACGTTTGGGTAACACAATAAAAATACGCCGGACGCGGCCGACTTTTTGACCTCTGCCCTCATTTTGAAGAGTCAGACACCCATGAAAAGTGCAGCTATTCCGTCTTTCCGCTACCAGATTTTCTTCCTGATCATGCTGATGGCGTTGCTCAACTACATTGATCGCGGGGCCATTTCCTACGCTTCAGCGAGCATTCTTCCCGAGTACGGTTTCGACAAGGCTGACTGGGGCAACGTCCTGGGGTACTTCGGCTATGGCTACATCCTGGGCGCCTTGATTGGCGGCATCCTGGCCGACCGCTTTGGCGCCAAGCGCATCTGGCTGATCGCCGGCGCCACCTGGTCGATTTTCGAGATCTGCACCGCGTTTGCCGGCGACCTGGGGCTGGCCTTCATGGGCGGCTCGGCCATGGCGGGCTTCGCCACCATCCGCGTGCTGTTCGGCTTTGCCGAAGGTCCTGCCTATTCGGTGATCAACAAGAGCGTGGCCAACTGGGCGACCCCCAAGGAGCGCGGTTTTGTGGTATCGGTGGGCCTGCTCAGCACGCCCCTGGGTGCGCTGTTGACTGCGCCGATTGCGGTCGGCCTGCAAACCCTCACCGGTGACTGGCGCAGCATGTTCGTGGTGTTGGGCGTGGTCAGCCTGGCGCTGTTGATCTTCTTCATGACGCGCTTCACCAACACCCCCGACGAGAACCCGCGCGTGTCCCAGGCCGAGCGCGACTACCTGCGCCAGGAACGCGCGGCGGCGGGCAATGCTTCAGCCCCTGCGGCGGCCACCACGTCGGTCTGGCATTTCTTCAAGAACAAGGACCTGCTGCTCAACGCGGTCGGTTACTTCTCGTTCGTGTACGTAACCTTTTTGCTGCTGACCTGGACCCCCAAATACCTGCAGGACCAGTTCCACTACAACCTGTCGTCCCTCTGGTACATGGGCATGATCCCCTGGACCGGCGCCTGCTTCACCGTGCTGCTGGGTGGCAAGCTTTCCGACCTGTTGCTGCGCCGTACCGGCAACCTGAAAGTGGCGCGCAGCTGGCTGGCGGCGACTTGCCTGCTGTTGACCACCCTGTGCTTCATCCTCGTATCGCAAGCGCAGACCGTATGGGGCGTGATCGCCCTGATGACCGTGGCCAACGCCCTCAACGCGCTGCCCAATTCGGTTTACTGGGCCGTGGTGATCGACACCGCGCCGTCCAACCGCGTCGGCGCCTACAGCGGCATGACCCACTTCATCGCCAACACCGCCTCGTTCATCGCGCCCATGCTCACCGGCTACCTGACCTTGCACTACGGCTACTCGTCGATGTTCGTCGCGGCGGCGGTCGCCACGGCACTGGGCATGAGCGCGATGCTGATGGTGCGCCCGGGTGCTCGGCAAGTTGCCGCTTCCCCACTATCCGCCGCTGTTTGATGGAGTCGTTTTTATGAGCCTGGCCAAGCCCGTTCATGTTGGACCCTTTCACGGCCAGTCAGTCGTCACACTGGCCAAAGACTTGCGCGCCGGCACCCTGACCTGCGTGCAAATGACACAAGCCGCCCTGGACAGCATCGAACGCCTGAACCCGACGCTGAACGCCTTCGTCCACGTCGATGCAGCCGTGGCGCTGGCCCAGGCGCACAAGGCCGACGCGTTGCTGGCGCAGGGCATCGACCTGGGCCCGCTGCATGGCATCCCGGTGGCGATCAAGGACAACATCGACACCTTCGACCACGTCACCACCTACGGCTCGGCGCATTTCGCCGGCTTCCGGCCGAGCCGTGACGCGTTGTGCGTACAACGCCTGCGCGAGACGGGGGCGGTGATCCTGGGCAAAACCCTGACCCACGAATTCGCCTACGGCCCGACGGGCGATCGCTCGCTGCAAGGCGCGGCACGCAACCCGTGGGACGCCACCTGCATCACCGGCGGCTCCAGTGCCGGCAGCGCGGCGGCGGTGGCGAGCGGCATGGTGCCCTTGGCACTGGGCACCGACACGGGCGGGTCGATCCGCATTCCGGCGGCATTGTGCGGCGCGGTCGGCTTCAAGCCCTCGTTCGCCAGCGTCCCGCTGGACGGCGTTTTTCCGCTGTCCAGGAGCCTCGATCACGTGGGGCCCATCGCCAACCACGTCGAAGACGCGCGCTTGTTGTATGAAGTGCTGGCAGGGCGTCCATGCAAGCAATCGCCCCCTGATCGCCCGCTGCGGGTGGGCTGGATCACCACCGGCAGCTTCGGCCCGGTGGACCCCGAGCTGGATCGACAAATCTACCTGGCGGCGTCGCGATTATTCGGCGATGCGCTCCAGGAAACCGCTGAACTCCAACCCCTGGCCGCCGACATGAAACAAGCCTTGCTGGCGCTTCAACGCGCCGAAGCCTACGACGTCCATGCCGAACGCATGCAACAGGCACCACAACAATTCGACCAGGAAGTGCGCGAGCGCCTGGAGTTATCAGCCGAAGTCCGAGGCTGGCAATACATCCGCGCCCAAACAAAACAGGCCGCACTCAAAGCGACCATGGCCCACCTGTTCGAACACTATGATTTGCTGGTTTCCCCCAGCGTGCCCATCACCGCAACACCCATCGATGCCCGCGAAGTGCAGGTGGGTCACCAGACCCTCGACGTCCGCGCCGCCGTCCTCAGCTACACCAGCCCCTGGAACCTCACCGGCCTACCGGCCATCAGCCTGCCCGCAGGCCAGGTAAACGGAATGCCCGTCGGCCTGCAAGTGATCGCCGCAGCGGGAGAGGATGATCGTTTGTTGCAAGTCGTCGCTCAGCGATCCCACCTGCCTCAATAAACCCAGACGGCGAATCCTCCCAAAAAGGGATTCGCCCACTTATCCACAAGCCACTCCGCGTGTGACTCATTTGTGGGAGCGAGCCCGCTCGCGATAATCGCCAACGATAACGCCGAAACACCCGCCAACCCCGTACCCTGTAGGAGCGAGCTTGCTCGCGATGGACGTAAACGATAACGCTGAAAACCAGAATACCCACAGCGCCATCAACCACCCCAACAAAACCCACCCCCACAGCCCAACATCAGCCGTTAACCCTCAGCAGCGGCCTCAGCCTCAGCCGCCCGCGTCGCCGCCCGCCCCCGATCCCACTCCAACACCTTCACCGCATCATCCACCAACGCCTTACTCATCGACGCCAGATAATGCGCAGCCCAGGCGTGATAATCCGAATCCCGCGCATAAGCCGCATCCTTGCTCAGCGCTTTAGCGAGAAACAGAAAATCAGAAGCCATGCCCAACGCATCCACCAGCGGCACACCGCGAGTGACATGGAACAGCGGATCGTCAGAACCGGTGGAGTAAATCGCCGGGGTCAAACCGATGGTTTTGAGTTCGGGTTGCTCGGTCATTGGACACCTCCGCAGAGGCGGGGATGATGGGGGAGGGTGGAACGTGGACGGAAGAGCCAGATTACAGACGGATTTGTACTGCACATAGTGAAGCTCCTTAATTTCAAGAGCCGCCACAATTCGTTACCAAGCGAATGGGTGGCAGCTGTGCGCAGGTTGGTAAACCGGGAAATCAAGGAAACCGGCACGTCCGAAGACGTCCCACGCACAGCCGCCATAACGCAGATCGCAGGCGAAAAAAAGCGCCTGCGAACGCAGAGCACTGTTGCGCAGTGATTTACCTCGGGTTACCAAGCCCGGCCGCTGAATTGGCAGCGACGTAAGGAGGTTATCGCCCGGAAGGCTTTCCCGCAACCGTCAGCATCACGGATGATAAATCAGCCCCACGCCGGGAAAAACTCAGAGGAATCAAGGCACAACAGCACTTCAGTAGGCATGCGGGTGTATATCACGAAAATCATTGAAACAAACCTCTGTCAGGAGGCAACACTTTGCCTCTACCGGCAAACCGCTGCACTCAACCCCCCCAGCCAATCAGCCAACACCCCGCAAAACAGCCCCCCAACCCATTGGCCTGCCTTTTGCTCAACCGCTCATTACCCACAAAGGAGCGGCAACATGATCGGAAGCAACCTCCCCATGCTGGACTACGTCAAAGAGTTCAGAAAGTCACTGGAAAACGGAACAGTAAAGACCGCCCGATTCGAGCTAACCAACGCGACCCCGGAAGCACAGGCAAAGCTCGATCAACGGTTTATCCAGGACGAGGTCGATTTAAAACAGCTGATAAAACACCACCAGGCAAACCCAAGCTGGGCAACTTTCGATGATCAGAACAATTCCGTTGAATTTCCGGATGTGCAGTCCCTCAGCAAGAGCGATGCTTCGCACATACTTAACGGCCTCAAACACCTAATGGACATCGGGCGTTTGGATGGGAAAACCATCAACGCCACGAATGGCGGTCTGTCGACTAACAACGTAGCGGACTACCAAGACTGGTTGTTGGCTCGTATGGGGGTAGATGAAACGGCATAAGCCCCGGGGCAGAAGCCAATCATCAGAGTAAGCGGACGCTTTCGAACCTTCGGTTTCGATATCAGTTCGCTTTCCCCTAAGCGCCCCGACGGGTCTTGGGCATTTCAAACAGGAAAAGGTGTGACGGCATGACAGCAGATAAAGCCTGCCCTGTGGTTCTGCGATCCCGTGAAATTCTGGAAATCCTGGCGTTCGAGCACCCGTTAGCCGGCCTGCAACTGGTCAAAGGCAGCGTGGAACCGGGTGAGTCAACCGACATGGCTGCCGTGCGAGAGCTCATGGAAGAAGCCGGGATTCAATCCGAGGCAGGGCGAGATTTGGGCGAGTGGCGTGCCATCGAAACGGGGCACACGTGGGCCTTTCATGAGTGTCATGTTGCCCACGACCTTCCCGACACCTGGGAGCATTTTGCAAACGATGATGGAGGCCATGAATTCAGGTTTTTTTGGCATCCACTGATGAGTGAGCCTTCTGAACGATGGCATCAGGTTTTCAAGGATGCTTTGGGCATTCTCAGGGCTATCCTTTCAGATGACGATTTCCAGCGAAGCAGAATGGAAAACTGAGTAAAAAATCGGGTACAAAAAAACCGACTCAAAAGGCCGGTTTCTTCATTCCGAAAGCCCGGTAGTGACTTTCGTCTACTGATATATGATGCCGAGGGAGACTGTAGTGTTCCAGTAAACTCAAGGCCTCCAGAGTGGTTTGCTAACTCGGGATACATGTGGGGATACATGATCATCATTGCTAGCCTGGTAGGACCATTCTCGGTAGCTCCCTGCAGACCCACTGCCAGATAAGACTACACGGAACTGAAGGTTAGAATTCCCTGATTTCAAATCAAGCATGGTCGGTGACTCTGTAAGGGGAGGGCATTTCAAGGCTGATTCATATTGCCTTATGTTCTTGACTGACAGTTCGCAACCTCTTTAGATCGAAAATTGGCGTTCCATACAGGTAACTTGGAGCTGTGACATCTTTTTTGCGATCTGGCCTTGAGTGCTCGTGATCAGGGAAAAAGGGGAGCTCAGTGTGATGAGGTGCTGAGTCTGCTCGGTAGACAGCTACATCGTCACCAGGTCTGAAAAGCATGTAGGCATAGTCCATCAATGTCCTCAGGCGCAGTACCCAATGCCATCCAGAAGGGAGTTCTATTTTAAGAATCCAGTTTCCCTTACGCTTTTCTGCAGTGCCGATCGTGCCTCCTAACTCGTTTGCCGCAATTTGGTGTACTTCACTGATCATGGCATCGGGTATTGATTCAGTTCGAATTGACTCGGGTATATCAAGTGAGAGAGAGAACATCTTCGATATGAATGCCAGTACGTTGGGCTCCGCTCGCGCCTCCTCTAGGTGAATGGCGCAGACCGGAAGCTGCACAAGCGTAGCCTGTGAGGTAGCTAAGCCGATCGTGGTGCTCGCATGTGCGACTGCTGGTGCGGCACACACAACGCAACCCAGCCCGCTGGAAATTATCAACGATTGCCCTACTGAAGTATTTTTGAAGCGACCTTCAGCTAGCGCAGTGGCGTGCTTATTTCCCTGCGTAGTCCAGTGGTGCCAAGCATTGAAAACAGCCTGGGCTGATGCTGAATCGAGCAGGGAATAAAGCTCCTTTTCGTTTGGAAGTACCACCCACTCCCGTCCGTGTTTATGAGCACGCACTGGGTGTTCGACGTTGAGCCTGTAGGTTCGTACGCATCCGCAATGCTCAGTCGCACCATATACGGCGACACCCTCATTTTTTTCTTGTATCCAATAGCGTTCGGAAGCGCTATCGAGCATCTGTAGCCATGCGAGTGGGTTGTAGGTTGAGCACTCGATGATGTGGGGTAGCCGTTTCGAGATCAAGTCGAAATTTTTGTAGGCCAATGTTGCGACGTATAAATCAACCGTCGGCCCGACCGGATCTGAGTCCGAGAGCGCGTTGATCGCATCATCTACATTGAACAGGCGCCAAACAGGTTTATCGTCCATTTAAACCGCTCCTACCATGTACAAGGTGGTAATCACTTTTTGCCTGCTGTTGGCAGAGATAAAAGCGCTAGGTTGATGAAGTCTAGGTTTTTATCCAATGTGTCAAAAGCTCCTCTAACGTTGCTTGCTACGTCTGCGGAGCCTCGTTGTTCTACCCAAAATGCTAGTTCCTCAACTGCTGCGCCCAATGCCAGTTGATTTCGGTTCATGCGGGTCAGTAGTGACGCCAAGAGTGTGATGTCTTCCATGAGTGCTTCCTCGATTTGCCGGTTGATAAATTGGCGATCATCCCGTAGCACCTGGTGTCGTGCAATCCATGAACGCTAGGTCCCGGTGGAGTTCTAGAAGCCTGCCGGGGACCCTGAGCATCTTGCATGGACACGGGGTCGGAAACCCGCGGGGCTGAGTTAGTGGAAGGTCTTCAATGTTACTGAAATTTCAGTCATTGAAATTGAAAAAAGCCGATTGAAAAAGGGTGATCTTTACCGTCTCGGTAACGATCATCTGGTGTGTTGATGATTATGGACACCTGTGCCGTCGACCTCTTAACCAACGTGGAAGAGTCGGCCACTACCAAGTTCATGCAGGTTTTGTGCTCTGTGTCATTCAAAAATGCTCAGTGTCACCGGCGCCCTTTCCGGCTTCTGCAATGCTACTCGTGAATTGTTTACTCACCCGGACTCACTTGGTCGTGCGGGCCGCTTGTCCGTTAGCAAACTCCGGCGGGTTTCCGGACCGTTGTACTGTAGATGACGTCTGTGGCCCCGCGCGTGCTGCAAAGTCGTCGCTGATGGTATTGACACCTCCGGGGAGCAGGGGAAAGGCCGTCCAAAATGTAGTGTTACTCGTGTTACGGGTGTAACGAATACTGCTAACGTGTTGAATTTAAAGTATTAACTCTCCGTTACACGACCTTTAGATATAGTTTTTCGAGGGTGTTACTACGCGAATCGGTGTAACGACTTGATGTGAACCGTAGCCGAGGACACCTGCGGTCATCAAAGTCACTAAATTTGCGCGTGCGGCTTTGTATAAAGACTGCCAGACATGATTACTAGATCTGCTTGGTAGCTGATGGGAGACTCTGCAGTAGGCTCTCTGAAAATGCCCCGTATTTTCAGTCGAACCATTATGTGATAGAAGCTTGAGACCTAGCAGGGAGGCAAAATGATGGCAATCGAATTAGACTGGCTGAATGAGAAGTATTCTACCGTAGGCCGCGTCGAGATCGCCGCATGGCTTGTCTATGTCATCCGCGTTGAGCTGCTTAATTCAATCATCAATACTCTTCGCATAGTATTTTCATTTCCAAATGATTTCATTGATCGTGACATAAGTCATGCTTTTCAATATCAAATCAACTAATTTAATTAAAAAATTAAGCAGGCGGTTATGGCTAAGCATGTCAAATTCAGAGTTGGAAGAGAAAAAGCGCGTTTAGATGCGTTCCAGCTAATGGCTAATCCCCTCACTGCAAATTTATTGAGTGAGGAAAGATATATAGATGCCGCCGCAAGCTTTGTTGATGGATATTATAAGGAAGATTTTTCAAGGAAATTTTTGGAGTTGTATGAAAAGAAGCGCTTTCGGGAGCTTTTTAATTGCTCTTACAGTTCTATTGAAGATTTTTACATAAATGGAACATTTAGAATCACTAGAACTAAACGAATTTTAGAGGTGTATGGATGCGCACTCACAGCTCATGCGGCGGAAATCAATAAATTCGTTAAGGCTCGGAAAATTTTTGAGTCAGCAGTACTTGAAGGCAGACTTGATGAGGCTCTAGCAATTCTGGAGGATATTGAGCATCACGTAGGAGAGTCCATTTGGTACATTCGCAACAAAATATTAGTGCTAAGTCTAAAAGGCAATCTTCAAGAAATGCAGGATTTCGCTGAGTCTTGCACCGAGCGCAGCACAGAGCAGTTCTTCTCATACCTGATAAGTTGTTGCTTGCTAATCGCCAGTGACCCGTTATTACATCATAAAAAGCGTATACTCAATGGTGTGAAAGAGCTTGATAAAGCTGGCGTGAACCAGTGGTCTGATATGTTAAGACTGGTCTTTGTGCCAAGGCCATTTTTTGACTCTGTTGAGGTTTTGAGCTGCCTCAACGTGATACAAGCCTTCAATGCAATCGATCAATATTGTCTTTTGACTAAACTATCTGCGGAAGTGATTGCATTTGATGATGAATCGGACACGTCACAGTCTGAGTTCAAATATTTTATTGAAGTGCTAAGTGCCTCGATTGAGGACGAATCCCTTCCAAATCTGGCTCGTTTAAAGAAATCAGAAGTTGATGGTGATAGCTTATCTTTAAAGCTTACCTCGCTTTACGAAACTGAAAAATATGAAGATTTGATACGCGTTTTTGTAAGTCGTTTTACTGACATCGAGGAGCCATTGGCGTTTGTAAATTTAGTCGCTAAGGCCGCTGCGATAATTAAACCAAAATATTTGTCCTCAATGCCGGGGTTAATATATCAGTTGATTGAGAGTCTTTCGTCAATATACATGCTCTCTGTGCCGCCAAACCAAGTAGAAGATAAAATTTCTGCTGTCATTATTTTATTGCATCATTTCTCAGGCAGCAGTCAACTGCAGTTGTCTTTGTATAAGAGTATGCCGCTCAGATACGGTAAATCAGAGTGGGTGAGGCTAGCGAAAGCCGCATTGCTTACAACTTCTGACTGTACTCCATTATCCAAGCTTTTGGCTACTGATATGGATCCGTTGTCCTCCCATAAGTATATAACAAGCAAGTCGCTGCTCCCACTTCATCGAGTGCTAAGGGCGTCACTACAAGAGAGTGCGGGTAACGGAGACTCTGAATTGTCGGCGCTTCAAGCGCATTTCGAAAAGGTTCCTCTGGCTAAAGATTTTTATGAGTCAGTTTCTACTTATTACACCCGGGCAGAAAAGTTTTCGGAATTGATCGAGCTTTGTGCTCGGACTCTTGCAAAGAATCCAAATGCTTATATAGCATTTCCAATGCGGAAAATAGTGGGGTTCATCGAAGATGAGGCTGTTTGCAGTCTGGATTCGGTAATTATTGTTTACTACTATGTTAAGAAGATAGATTCAACTAAGGATTACTTGCTGAACGAAACGTATGAAGAGTTTTTCGGTGTGAACGGTACAAGCCGGCCAAGCGAGCTACTGGAAGTACTTGATGTTCGCGATGATCGCGCGTTGGTCCTGTTTCGTGACGTGTCTAGCTTTGAAACTATGGATTTTCTTGGATCGTTTAATGATAGTAACGATCTACGTGCGGAGAGAGTACGGATAATCGATTATCTTAGGGATGCTGAAGTAATAGATCCAGAGCTGCACCGTGCAGAAGTTGACGAGATTGTTGTCCAGGTTGTTGTTGATGCGGGCGCCACAGAGTTCAATGTTGCTAAAATTCATGTGAATGACAATGCGCTAAAGAGGCTGGTATCGGAAGATCTATCTTCTTTGCTTACATTGTTTAAGTCTATAAAACTAGAGAAAGAAGAAAAGATTATTCGTTTAGGGACCGACTCGCCAGATGGGCAGGCTACAAAGGCTGTAGTCGCTGGAGATCGGAATACCACCCTCCTGAAGATGCTTCAATTAATCCAAAATTCATTTTTGTATGATGAGAAACATGGTCTGGATAAAAATCTCAGTGCTGAGATTAGGCATGGCTTTTTCTCGAACTTAATGCGTTCAAAGCTTGAAGAAGCTAATTTACTAACTGAAGTTGATGAGCTAGGTAACTACAAAGCTAATGCTTACTGGCTAAATGCCAATTCCCTGGTCGCCTCAGAGATCCTCGAAAACATAGATAAGCAACTTCAGTGGTTTTCTGCAAGCTTCAACGAACTAATCGCGGAAGCTGAAGAGTGGATGAATGTTTCCTCGTTTGATGTGGAAACTAACAGGGTCTTTCACTATCGCACTAATGCTAACGCCTTTCAGATATTTCTGACCTTAGCAGATGTATCTACCACCAGTGATGAGTTTTTTGATTACTGCATAACAACATTGTGGGACACGACCGAGTTCTGCATGAAAGAAATGCGAGAAAAACTGAACGTCGATTTTAAAAATAAGGTTGATAGGCTATTTGATGAACTAATCGCTCGGATTACAGAAGCGAAATCTGGAGTGGCACTACACGATCTTATGACGTCCATAACCCAAACCAAAAGTGATATAAGAGAAGATATCACTACAGTCTCAGAGTGGTTTAAGCGAAATACAGAGTATGCCTCTACTGAGCGCTCCATAAAAGATTTGATAAATATTTCTATAGAGTGTTTTGAACGAGTAAGAGGTTTTCGTCTGATAGTGGAGAAAGAGGTCTCGTGCCTATCATCTGTATTGATTGATGGGCAGCATGTCAAAGCTTTTATTGTGGCTTTTGTCAATATTTTAGAAAATGCATGTAGGCATAGTGGGTTTTCTCAGTCTACCGAAATAAAAATTGAGTCGGAATTAAAGAGCAGTAGTTGGCGGGTAGCGGTATCTAATAACTTAAGCAGCACTAAGTGCTTGGCCCTGACTTCTGAGCGCATATCTCAGGTTGTCGATAAGATGAAAGGGCCTCTCTCATTGAATATGATGCGGCTAGAGGGGGGGTCTGGCCTAAGTAAAGCGTTTAACCAGTTGCGTACGATAGATAGTAAATTTGATGTGGATGTTGCTAAGATTGACAGTTCGTTTAGGACGCTAATCACTTATGGCTAATAATATACTGATAGTAGAAGATAATAATCACAAGCGTGAAAAAATTATCGGTTTCATAAAGGATAATTTTCCGCTTTGGAGTGTGTCGGAAGCTCACTCTTTCACGGCGGGGTGTCAACGTGTATTGGAAAATGTCTACGATGTGATTTTGCTGGATATGAGTTTGCCTACGTATGACAAGAGTGCAACCGAGTCAGGCGGGCGGTTCAGAACCTTCGGTGGTAGAGAAATTGCGCGAAAAGTAATGCGTCGGAAAATTGAATCGAAAGTTCTTTTTATTACTCAGTTTGAATCTTTTAGTGAGAGGGGGCACTCCCAAACGTTAGAAAGTATTGATAAGGAACTGCTTGTTGAGTGCGGGGCAGCCTATCTAGGGCTTATTTATTACGATAGTTCCAAAAGTATTTGGAAAGAAAAAATATCTTTGGCGTTAAGGTCACTTGCTAATGAAAATTTTGATAATTGATGACGACAAAACACGAAGGGATCGACTTAAGTCATACATCGATGGTCAAAATATTGATGAAATCGAATGCATAACCTTGGTCGAAAGTGTTGATGAGTCTAAGGGGTACTTGCGTGCGGTGTATTACGATGTCTTAGTTCTTGATGTCGTACTTCCAAAGCGCATTCCTGGGCCTGCAAATTCACAGAATGGCTTGCGTTTACTAGACCAAATTACCCGCTCTCCGTTTCTAAAAAAGCCTGGTATTATTATCGGTATTACAGCGCACCTGGAAGACATAGAAAATTATAGGCAAGAATTTGAAAAGAAGTGTTCGGTCGTAATTGAAGCCGCAACGAATCAGGATAAGTGGAAAAAGCGGATTGTAGATTTACTACGTTACAATTTGGACTCCAGGATTTCTAGGAGCGTCCAGGATTTCCAGACCAGTGTAGTGACTGTTCATGGGATTCAGACTTTTGGTGGATGGCAAAATCGTCTTAAATTGCTCGTTAATGCAAAGAGTGATGAAATTTCTTTTAGTAATTATAAATATGGATATTTCTCAGCGCTCTCGTTTCTTATACCTTTTTTTAGGAAAAGAGAAGTCTCTAGGTTGGCGGCACGCCTTAAGTTGTTCTTTATGGAGACCAAGTCCAAGAGGGTTGTTATTTTCTGCCATAGCTTCGGCACTTATTTGGTCGCGAATGCTATCAAAGAAATAATCTCAGAAACACTTAAGGTGGATCAGCTTACGTTGGTGCTGAGTGGTAGCGTTCTTCAGTCAAGGCACAGGTTTGATTATTTGAGAGAACACCCTAATTCGAATGTGATAAATGAGTGCGGGGATAGGGATTTACCAGTCTGTGGAAGTTGTGCATTTGTATTAGGGGTAGGGATGGCAGGTCGCGTTGGATTTCACGGAATGAATGATCAACGATTGATAAACCGATTTCACCTAGGTGGGCACAGCTTATATTTTGACGGTGATAAGTTCATGTCTCAGCATTGGCTTCCTATCATTTTTGATGAAGATTCTCGAGTGAGAGATATAGATTGTAGAGCTTCTTCATTCATCAATGATGCGATATTTGAAAAGGTTGTAGAAGTTTTTGGAAGGCTTAAGCCATATCTATATCTGTTTGCTTTTGTAGTTTTGGTTTGGTTCTTATTCGGATGTTTTTAAGCACGTCGGCGGCATCGAGTAGTTGTCGATAACAGAAGTTAGCGCCCTTTGAGATAAGGCCCCTTGCAAGGGGGGCTTGTTTCGAAGGTGTTTATATGGTCAACCAGCTCTCAACTAGATCGGATCCGTGCGTGGTTTTCCATTCTTTCAACGTCTTGTGATTGCCGCCTTTGGTTTCAAGCACTTCGCCAGTGTGCGGGTTCCTGTATGTCTTCAGCGCTCGTGGTTTACGAGCACCTGGCGCAGGGGTGGAAGCTGGACCATGCTTGGTGTTCTGCGGGTCTAGCAGGTTGATGATGTGCTTGAGGCTGAAGCCATAATGATCGAGTAGCTCGCGAAGCTTGGTTTCGAACTCTATCTCTTTCTTAAGGGCAGCATCGCCCTTCACTGCTTCTAAAGCCTGGAGTTGTTCAGCCAAATGTTTTTCAAGCTGGCGGTATTCGGTAAGTTTGGACATTAGGTCTCCTATTGGGTGTGTTGTGATATGTATCTGAATAGGATGAAAGGTGACAAGTTCAGCGTTATTACCGGCCTCTCAGTTTATTTTCCACGTAGCTCATTTCATTCTTGATCAAATCGATTGTGAGTGCCTGGACCTTTGTGGTCTTTCCGGTTTTGATATCGAGAATTTTTAGCAAAGCGGTCAAGTGCTCCTTACGCGCCTTCAAGGTGTCGCTCCAGCTCGCGCTGCTTTGAATATGGTTGATCATGTCTTCGTCCCGATAGAGTTATAAACAGCCCACGTGCGCAGGCTGTTTCAGTGGCTCAGTGCCTTACAGCGAGAAGATGTCTTCTACGGTGAACTTGTACGAGCGGTCAGCGAGTTCACGACTGCCCCATGTGTCGAAGCCTTCACCTTCTTTAGGCAGCACCAACCTTCTAAGGCTGAGCTGATCGCCACCTAGCAAACGTTGAGCAGCCCACAGCTTTGCGCCCATATCCATCAGTACCTGAGCTTTTTCGTTCCACTGCTCTTCCAATACCTTTTCGGCCAGCAACAATGCCGTTTTCTGGATGGCAAGGTGTTCCCTTTGCGCCTCGTCAATGTGCTGGTCGACGATGACCAGCTCCTGCTCCAGCGCGGTAATGATTAGGTGCTGGCGACGATTGTGCTCGATTGCAGTCGCAAGGTTTTTCGCAGCCTTTTGCGCGTCTGTATTGGCGATCTTTTCGCCCTCAGTATCGCCCCAGGCCACTGACTGTGCGTAGGCGGTAGCTGCATCGGCTTCGGCTTGCCGGGCCTTGGCCAGGTCTTCTACCGCTTGCCGCTGGATCTGCTCCAAACGGGTGCTGAGGCTCTCGCGTTTTTCGTTGAGCTCTTGCTCGTCGGCTTTCCAGTTCGCCATCGATCCGGCGTAATCGGCCATCAAGGTTTCGTGATTGAGCAGTTGCTCGCGTCGAGTGATCTGAGTACCTAAGATCCAGGCATGATGTTTATTGGAGTCGTATGGAAGTTTCAGCGTGTTGTACTCACTGCGGACTTCACGCAGACGATTCGCGTCTAATTCTTCGTCGCCAGTAAGGCTTCCAACGGTGCAATCTCGGCGTATTGCTCTTCAGCCGTCCTCAGGTATTTATCACGTCGGGTGATCAGTTGGTCGATCTCATCAACCAACCGTTGCTTCTTCTCGCAATTAGCGGTCGCTTGAGTGCTATCCGAGTTAGGTAGTGCAAGTAAGGTGGTCTCGCTGCCCCAGTTCGCTGACCGGCAGTTCATGTTGTTCGGTAGAAGCTTGGAATTCATTCATCTCTCTTGTTCCTTCAAATTGGGTTTGTGATCAGTTGGTGGCGGCGATTCTGTTCGGTGGCCGTGGCCAGGTTTTTCGCCGCTTTCAAGGCGTCGGTGTTGGCGTTCCTCTCGCCTTCGGTGTCGCCCCATGCAACCGCCTGTGCGTAGGCCGTCGCTGCGTCGGTTTCGGCTTGGCGGGCTTTCGTCATGTCGTCTGGCTCGCTGACGGACATGTTCCAGACGCGTGCTGACGCTTTGCCGTTTCTCGTTCAAGTCCTGCTCGTCGGTTTTCCAGTTGGTCATGGCTTCCCGGTAGCCGGCCATGAGCGAATTACAGTTCAGGAGATTTTCGCGACGTGCATTTTTTCGAGGGGGATGGAGGGCATCATCTACAGATGTCTAGGAAGGTCGGGAGTCTCTTGACCTAGCGCCGGCTTTTTGGAAGTGCAAATGCCGTTTGCACGCGCCGGACTACCGCATGTGCTGAGAAAATGCTCTCCCGTGGACCCTACACTGGTAGAACGACTGAGAGCGCCATCCAACCCGCTTCGCCTAATACGTCTCGACCGACGCTGACAGCACGCAAGCGAGGACCGACACAAAATCCAGGCACAAAAAAACCGGCTCAACTGGCCGGTTTCTTCATTCCGAAAGCCCGGTAGTGGCTTTCGTCTACTGCTATATGGTGCCCCGAGGGAGACTCGAACTCCCACTCCTTTCGAAAACGGATTTTGAATCCGCCGCGTCTACCAATTCCGCCATCAGGGCTCAATGGCGGCGAAGTATAGAGAGGTGAATACCGCTGGTCAATCAGGTACATGGAGAATTTTCGATAATTCCGCTAGACTTCCCGGCCCTGCTAGACGAACCCCATCATGCGTGTTTCCGACTTTACTTTTGAACTCCCCGATTCGCTGATCGCCCGCCACCCGTTGGCCGAGCGTCGCAACAGCCGGCTGTTGACCCTCGATGGAGTCAGCGGTGCCCTGGCACACCGTCAATTCACTGATTTGCTCGAGCATTTGCGCCCGGGCGATTTGATGGTGTTCAACAATACCCGGGTGATTCCGGCGCGGCTGTTTGGCCAGAAGGCGTCTGGCGGCAAGCTGGAGATTCTGGTGGAGCGGGTGCTCGACACGCATCGCGTGCTGGCTCATGTGCGTTCCAGCAAATCGCCCAAGCCTGGGTCGACGATTCTCATCGACGGCGGTGGCCAAGCGCAGATGGTGGCGCGCCATGATGCGTTGTTCGAGCTGGAATTTGCCGAAGACGTGTTGCCGCTGCTCGACCGCGTGGGGCACATGCCGTTGCCTCCTTATATAGACCGCCCGGATGAAGGCGCCGACCGCGAGCGTTATCAGACGGTGTACGCCGAGCGCCTGGGCGCGGTGGCGGCGCCGACGGCGGGGCTGCATTTTGATCAGCCGCTGCTGGAGGCGATTGCCGACAAGGGCGTCGAGACGGCGTTCGTGACCTTGCACGTGGGGGCAGGGACCTTTCAGCCGGTGCGGGTCGAGAAACTCGAAGACCATCACATGCACACCGAATGGCTGGAAGTCGGCCAGGACGTGGTGGATGCCGTGGCGGCCTGCCGCGCTCGCGGTGGGCGAGTGGTGGCAGTGGGGACCACCAGCGTGCGTTCCCTGGAAAGCGCCGCGCGCGATGGCGTGCTCAAGCCGTTCAGTGGCGACACCGACATCTTTATCTTCCCGGGCCGGCCGTTCCATGTGGTCGATGCCCTGGTGACCAATTTCCATTTGCCCGAATCCACGCTGTTGATGCTGGTTTCGGCGTTCGCCGGTTATCCCGAAGCCATGGCCGCCTACAAGGCCGCCGTTGAGCATCAATACCGCTTTTTCAGCTACGGTGATGCGATGTTTATCACCCGTAACCCCGCACCACGTGGCCCCGAGGACAAAGAATGAGTCGCCAATGTCGTATGTCGTTTGAGTTGCTGGCCACCGACGGCAAGGCTCGTCGGGGTCGCCTGACCTTCCCCCGTGGCACCGTCGAGACCCCGGCCTTCATGCCGGTGGGCACCTACGGCACGGTCAAGGGCATGCTGCCGCGTGATATCGAGGCCACTGGCGCCGAGATCATCCTGGGCAACACCTTCCACCTGTGGCTGCGCCCGGGCACCGAAGTGATCAAGAAGCACGGCGATCTGCACGATTTCATGCAGTGGAAAGGCCCGATCCTGACCGACTCCGGCGGTTTCCAGGTGTTCAGCCTGGGCGCCATGCGCAAGATCAAGGAGGAGGGCGTGACCTTCGCCTCCCCGGTCGACGGCGCCAAGGTGTTCATGGGCCCGGAAGAGTCGATGCAGGTCCAGCGCGACCTGGGCTCCGACATCGTGATGATTTTTGACGAATGCACGCCGTACCCGGCCGACGAAGACGTCGCGCGGGTCTCCATGGAGCTGTCGCTGCGTTGGGCCCAGCGCTCCAAGAACGCCCATGGCGACAACACCGCCGCGCTGTTCGGCATCGTGCAGGGCGGCATGCACCAGGACCTGCGCATGCGCTCGCTCGAAGGCCTGGACAAGATCGGCTTCGACGGACTGGCCATTGGCGGCCTGTCGGTGGGCGAGCCCAAGCATGAAATGATCAAGGTGCTGGATTATCTGCCGGGCCAGATGCCCGCTGACAAACCTCGTTACCTTATGGGCGTTGGCAAACCGGAAGATCTGGTTGAGGGTGTGCGCCGCGGTGTGGACATGTTCGATTGCGTGATGCCAACCCGTAATGCCCGCAATGGGCATCTGTTCATTGATACTGGCGTGCTGAAGATCCGTAACGCGTTCCATCGCCATGATGATTCGCCGCTCGATCCGACCTGCGATTGCTATACCTGCCAGAACTTCTCCCGCGCTTATCTGCATCATCTGGACAAGTGCGGCGAAATGCTGGGGAGCATGCTCAATACCATCCATAACTTGCGCCATTATCAAGTGCTTATGGCTGGTTTGCGCGAGGCTATTCAACAGGGTACATTGGCCGCCTTTGTCGATGCCTTCTACGCCAAACGCGGGCTACCTGTTCCGCCTTTGGACTGAGTTTTCTGACCCCAAGATTCAACATTTGCAACTGGAGTGCTAAATGAGCTTTTTTATCTCGAATGCCATGGCTGACGCTGCTGCACCGGCTGCTGCCGGCCCAATGGGTGGCGGTTTTGAGTGGATTTTCCTGGTCGGCTTCCTGGTCATTTTCTACCTGATGATCTGGCGTCCACAGGCCAAGCGCGCCAAAGAGCAGAAGAACCTGCTGAGCAGCCTGCAAAAGGGTGACGAAGTCGTGACCACTGGCGGCATCGCCGGCAAGATCACCAAAGTGGCCGACGATTTCGTGGTTCTGGAAGTTTCCGACACCGTGGAAATGAAGTTCCAGAAAGGCGCCATCGCCGCCACCCTGCCCAAGGGCACGCTGAAAGCGATCTAAGTTTCAACTTCTACTCAATCGACGGGGCGCGCAAGGCGCCCCGCGTTCTAAACGGGCGGCGTGATGCTGAACAAATACCCTCTGTGGAAATACATTCTGATCCTGGCGGTGCTGGCGATCGGTCTGATTTATTCCGCTCCCAATCTTTATCCTGATGACCCGGCCATTCAGATCAGTGGCGCCAGCACGGCGTTGCAGGTCAACCAGGCTGACCTGGACCGCGTGAGCACGGCGCTCAAGGAATCCGGGATGGCGGTCAAGGCGACTTCGCTGACAGCCGGTGGCAAGGGCGGCTTGATTCGCCTGGTCAAGGCTGAAGACCAGTTGCCTGCCAAGGATGTCGTACGCAAGGCGCTGGGCGATGACTACGTCGTGGCCCTGAACCTGGCACAAACCACCCCGCAATGGCTGCGCAGCCTTGGCGCGCACCCGATGAAGCTGGGTCTGGACTTGTCCGGTGGTGTGCACTTCCTGCTGGAAGTGGACATGGAAAAAGCCCTCGATGCCCGCCTGAAAGTCTACGAAGGCGACGTCAAGAGCCTGTTGCGCAAAGAGAAACTGCGTTATCGCAGCCTGCCGCAACTCAACGGTGCCATTCAGCTGGGTTTTGCTGACGAAGCTTCCCGCGAACAGGCCCGAGCACTGATTCGCAAGAGCTTTACCGATTTTGACATCGTGCCGGCCGACCTCAATGGTCAGGCGGTACTGCGTCTGGCGATGACCCCGGCCAAGCTGGCGGAAATCCGCGAATACTCCATCAAGCAGAACTTGACCACGGTACGTAACCGCGTCAACGAGCTGGGTGTTGCCGAACCGATCGTCCAGCGCCAGGGCGCCAACCGCATCGTGGTTGAGCTGCCGGGCGTGCAGGACACCGCAGAAGCCAAGCGTATCCTCGGCAAGACGGCCAACCTGGAGTTCCGTCTGGCCGCTGAGCCGGGTGCTTCCAAGGCCACTTCCGAAACCTTCGAGTTCCGCGAAGGCAAGCGTCCGCCAGCCCAGATCGAGCGTGGCCTGATCATCACCGGTGACCAGGTGACTGACGCCAAGGCCGGCTTTGGCGAGCACGGCACGCCAGAAGTGAACATCCGTCTGGATGGCCACGGTGGCGAGCTGATGAGCCGCGCAACCCGCTCCAACGTCGGCCGCAGCATGGCGGTGATCTTCATCGAGCAGCGTCCGGTCACCACTTACACCAAGCAAGTGGTCGATGGCGTCGAGAAAGACGTGGCGGTGCAGACCTTCAAGGAAGAGAAGAAGATCATCAGCCTGGCGACCATTCAGTCGCCGCTGGGTGCTCAATTCCGCATCACCGGCCTGAACGGCCAGGGCGAATCGTCCGAGCTGGCGCTGCTGCTGCGTGCCGGTGGTCTGGCGGCGCCGATGTACTTCGCTGAAGAGCGCACCATTGGCCCAAGCCTGGGTGCCGACAACATCACCAAGGGCATCGACGCGTCCCTGTGGGGCATGCTGTTCGTGTCGCTGTTCATCATCGCCATCTACCGCTTCTTCGGCATCATCGCCACGGTCGCGCTGGGCGTGAACATGGTGTTGCTGCTGGCGCTGATGTCGTTGCTGGGTGCCACGCTGACCCTGCCGGGTATCGCAGGTATCGTGTTGACCATGGGTATGGCGGTCGACGCCAACGTTCTGATCTTCTCGCGGATTCGTGAAGAGATCGCGGCGGGCATGACCGTTCAGCGGGCGATCAACGAAGGTTTCAGCCGTGCATTCACGGCGATTCTCGACGCCAACCTGACCACCTTGCTGGTGGGCGGTATCCTGTTCGCCATGGGCACCGGTCCGGTCAAGGGCTTTGCGGTTACCATGTCCCTCGGGGTTTTGACTTCGATGTTCACGGCCATCATGGTCACCCGCGCGATGGTCAACTTGATCTTCGGCGGTCGTGACTTCAAGAAGTTGTGGATTTAAGGGGCTGCCATGTTACGTACAATCAACTTCATGGGCGTCCGCAACGTTGCGTTCGGCGTCACAGTGTTCCTCACCCTGCTGGCGTTGTTCAGTTGCTGGCACAAGGGCATGAACTGGGGTCTGGACTTCACCGGCGGTACGCTCATCGAGCTGACCTACGAGCGTCCGGCTGACGTTACCAAGGTGCGTGAGCAGTTGGTTTCGTCGGGCTACCACGAAGCCATCGTGCAGAACTTCGGTGCGACCACCGACCTGCTGGTGCGCATGCCGGGTGAAGACCCGCAACTGGGACACCAGGTGGCGGAAGCGCTGCAGAAGGTCGGCGGCGATAACCCGGCGACCGTCAAACGCGTCGAGTTCGTGGGTCCGCAGGTGGGTGAAGAGCTGCGCGACCAGGGCGGCCTGGGCATGCTGATGGCGCTGGGCGGCATCCTGATCTACCTGGCGTTCCGCTTTCAGTGGAAATTCGCGGTCGGTGCCATCGTGTCGCTGATCCACGACGTGATCGTGACCATCGGTATCCTGTCGTTCTTCCAGATCACCTTCGACCTGACGGTGCTGGCGGCGGTACTGGCGATCATCGGTTACTCGCTCAACGACACCATCGTCGTATTCGACCGGGTTCGTGAGAACTTCCGTGTACTGCGCAAGGCCAGCCTGATCGAGAACATCAACATCTCGACCACGCAGACCCTGCTGCGCACCATCGCGACCTCGGTGTCGACCTTGCTGGCCATCGCTGCCCTGTTGTTCTTCGGCGGTGACAACCTGTACGGCTTCTCGCTGGCACTGCTGGTAGGTGTATTGGCGGGTACTTACTCGTCGATCTATATCGCCAACGTGGTGCTGATCTGGCTGAACCTGAGCTCCGAAGACTTGATCCCGGCGGTGAACACCGAGAAGGAAGTCGACGACCGTCCCTGAGTGGCTTTGAGACCAAGGCTGCCCTCAGCGGTGTAATCAAAAAAAGGCGCGAGTTGAACTCGCGCCTTTTTTTATGCTCCAAGGCTGGGAGAAGCGCGGGCGCGTCCCGCATGTGATGGTCAGGAGGTTCATGTGAACAAGTCGTTGCTGGTTGGTGCGGTATTGGGTGCTGTCGGTGTGACTGCCGGGGGTGCTGTTGCCACCTACAGCCTGGTTAAAAGCGGCCCTGAGTATGCGCAAGTGTTGGCCGTCGACCCGGTCAAGACCCAGATCAAAACCCCACGTGAGGTCTGCAAGGACGTCACCGTCACCCGGCAGGCGCCGGTGAAAGATCAACACCAGATCGCCGGTACGGTGGTGGGTGCCCTGGCCGGTGGCCTGCTGGGCAACCAGATCGGCGGCGGCACCGGCAAGAAGATTGCCACCGTGGCCGGTGCGGTCGGCGGCGGCTATGCCGGTAACAAGGTGCAGGAAGGCATGCAGGAGCGTGACACCTACACCACCACCCAGACTCGCTGTAACACCGTGAATGACATCAGCGACAAGGTTGTGGGTTATGACGTGCGTTACTCGCTGGACGGCAAGGAAGGCAAAGTGCGCATGGATCGTGACCCTGGGAACCAGATCCCTGTGGACAAGGAAGGCAAGCTGATCCTCTCGCAGGCGCAGCCAGGGCAATAAGGCTCAGAGTTGGATCGAAGGGGGCACTCCATTGGGGTGCCCCTTTTTTTGTGCCTGGAATTTCATTCTGAATCCACCGCAAATCCCCTGTAGGAGCGAGCTTGCTCGCGATGGTCGTCAACGATAACGCTGAGAATCTGATGCCCTGCGGTGTCTGAGCCACCATCGCGAGCAAGCTCGCTCCTACAGGGGGGGGGTGGGGATTTGCGGGCATAAAAAAGCACCCCGAAGGATGCTTTTTGGTATCGCGGGAAGCTTAGCGCTTCAGCGATGCCGGCAGGTGCGGCTGGATGGCGGTCAGCACGGCCTTGAAGCATTTGGTGTTGCCGGCAACGACGTGGCCTTTTTCCAGGAAGTCGTGACCGCCGGTGAAGTCGCTCACCAGGCCGCCAGCTTCTTGAATCAGCAGGGCGCCTGCTGCCATGTCCCACTCGGACAGGCCCGACTCCCAGAAGGCGTCGAAACGGCCGGCAGCCACGTAGGCCAGGTCCAGGCTGGCGGAACCTGCGCGGCGGATGCCGGCGGTCTGGCCAACCAGGGCGCGGAACATGCCCAGGTAGTTGTCGAGGTTGTCCATCTGGTCGTCACGGAATGGGAAACCGGTACCCAGCAGGGCGCCGTCGAGGCTGGTGCGGCCGCTGACGCGCAGGCGACGACCGTTCAGTTGGGCGCCACGGCCACGGCTGGCGGTGAATTCTTCCTGGCGAACCGGGTCCAGGACAACGGCGTGTTCCAGGCGACCACGGTATTTGCAGGCGATGCTGACAGCGAAGTGAGGGATGCCGCGCAGGAAGTTGGTGGTGCCGTCCAGCGGATCGATGATCCACAGGTATTCTTCGCCTTCGATCCCGGTGCCGGCGTGCAGACCGGTCTCTTCACCCATGATCGAGTGGTTCGGGTAGGCCTTGCGCAGGGCGTCGATGATTTTCTGTTCGGCAGCGCGATCCACTTCGGACACGTAGTCCTTGGCGTCTTTTTCGTCAACCTTGATGGTATCCAGGCGCTCGATGGAGCGGAAGATCAGTTCACTGGCGCTGCGGGCGGCGCGCAGCGCGATATTCAGCATGGGCTGCATGGATGTGTCACCTAAGGTTGTTAAAGAAAGCCGCGCATTCTATCAGAAACTTTCTACAGGTGAAGGTCAGTAATCGCATTCATGGCTTAACGGTCGCTTGGGCTGTAGTATTTGCCTCCCGATTATCGTGTTCGAGAGCGCCTCCCTTGCTGCAAAACATTCGTGTCGTCCTGGTCAATACCAGTCATCCAGGCAATATCGGCGGGGCTGCGCGTGCCATGAAAAACATGGGGCTGTCGCGGCTGGTGCTGGTCGAACCACGTGTGTTCCCGCATCACGAGGCCGACGCCCGTGCTTCCGGTGCCGGCGATATCCTTGAAAAAGCGCAAGTCGTCGCCACGTTGGAGGATGCCCTGGTCGGCTGCAACCTGGTGCTGGGCACCAGCGCCCGCGACCGTCGCATCCCCTGGCCGTTACTGGACCCTCGCGAGTGCGGGACGAAAGTGGTCGAGGAAGCCGGGCAGGGCGCAGAAATCGCCCTGGTCTTTGGTCGTGAAGATTCCGGCCTGACCAATGAAGAGCTGCAGCGATGTCATTATCACGTGCACATCCCATCCGACCCTGAGTTCAGTTCGCTGAACCTCGGGGCGGCGGTGCAGGTGTTGAGCTATGAAGTGCGCATGGCCTGGCTCGCGGCCCAAGGGCAGCCGAGCAAGGTCGAGAAGGAAGAAGTGGCTTCGGTCAAAAGCGCGGAGCTGGCGACCATGGACGAGTTGGAGCGATTCTATGAACACCTGGAGCAGACCCTGGTGGCCATCGAGTTCCTCGACCCGGAAAAACCACGGCACTTGATGGCGCGCCTGCGTCGGTTGTACGGACGCAGCTCGGTCAGCCGGGCGGAAATGAATATATTGCGTGGCATCCTCACGGAAACCCAGAAAGCGGCCCGTGGCGAGCTTCTTAAGCGGAAGGATTGAAAGATGTTCGAGCGTTTGCGTGAAGATATCCAGAGTGTTTTCCATCGTGACCCGGCGGCGCGTAACGCTTTTGAAGTCCTGACCTGCTACCCGGGCATGCATGCCATCTGGATTCACCGTTTGTCGTCGGTGTTGTGGCGTGCAGACCTGAAATGGCTGGCGCGCCTGGTGTCGAACTTTGGTCGTTTTTTGACCGGGATCGAGATCCATCCGGGTGCGAAGGTAGGCCGTCGATTCTTTATCGACCATGGCATGGGCATCGTGATCGGCGAAACCGCCGAGATCGGCGATGACGTGACGATTTACCAGGGTGTGACCCTGGGCGGCACCAGTTGGAACAAGGGCAAGCGTCACCCGACCCTGGAAGATGGCGTGGTGGTGGGGGCGGGCGCCAAGGTGCTCGGCCCGTTCACCGTGGGCGCCGGGGCCAAGGTCGGTTCCAACGCCGTGGTGACCAAGGCAGTACCGGCCGGGGCGACCGTGGTCGGTATTCCGGGACGGATCATCGTCAAGTCGGACGAAGAACAGGATGCCCGGCGCAAGGCCATGGCCGAGAAGATCGGCTTCGATGCCTATGGCGTTGGCGGCGAAGACATGCCGGACCCGGTGGCGCGCGCCATCAACCAATTGCTCGATCACTTGCAAGCCGTCGATGGTCGCCTGGAGGGCATGTGCGGTGCGCTGACTGAACTGGGCAGCAACTATTGTGCGAAAGACCTGCCTGAGCTGCGCGAAGAAGATTTTGCCTGCGTAAAAGACAAAGACCAGACCCAGGCGAGCTGATCACCACCAGCCTGTAGGAGCAAGCATGCTCGCGATGGAGTCTCAGGCACCGCTGGGTGTCAGGTGTCCAGCGTTATCGTTGGCGACCATCGCGAGCCTGCTCGCTCCTACAGAGGAATGGGTTGAGCATTCGCTGGCCCTACACCCCCAGCCTTTGCTATGATTTGCGCGCTGTTTTGCGGGTAAACCTGACTAAAGTACTAGGTCTTATAGTTGACTTAAATACTCGGGAATTGCATACTCGCCTCAATTCCGAAACTCCGTGGTAACTGTCCATGCGACTGACTACAAAAGGCCGATACGCCGTGACCGCCATGCTTGACCTGGCGTTACATGCGCAGCACGGGCCTGTGTCCCTCGCCGATATCTCCGAGCGCCAAGGCATCTCCCTGTCCTACCTCGAACAGCTTTTTGCCAAGTTGCGCCGCAGCAATCTGGTGTCGAGCGTGCGGGGTCCGGGCGGCGGCTACCAACTGTCCCGCGACATGCAGGGCATCCAGGTGGCCCAGGTGATCGATGCGGTGAACGAATCGGTGGATGCCACCAAGTGCCAGGGCCAGGGCGATTGCCATTCCGGTGACACCTGCCTGACTCACCACTTGTGGTGCGACCTGAGCCTGCAGATTCACGAATTTCTGAGCGGTATCAGCTTGGCTGATCTTGTCACTCGCCGTGAGGTACAAGAAGTAGCCATGCGTCAGGACCAACGCCGTTGCAACAGCAAGGCGCCACGCCTGGACAAGATTGAAGCGTCCGCCGTCGAATGACAGCCATTAGAGCTAACGGCGTGCCAGCCAGCCTGATTTAGGAGAAAGTCCATGAAATTGCCGATTTACCTTGATTACTCTGCGACCACCCCGGTTGATCCGCGTGTTGCGCAAAAAATGAGTGAATGCCTGCTGGTCGACGGAAACTTCGGTAACCCAGCGTCCCGCTCCCACGTGTTTGGCTGGAAAGCCGAAGAATCGGTCGAAAACGCCCGTCGCCAAGTGGCTGACCTGGTCAATGCCGACCCGCGTGAAATCGTCTGGACTTCCGGTGCCACCGAGTCCGACAACCTGGCAATCAAGGGTGCGGCACATTTCTACGCCACCAAAGGCAAGCACCTGATCACCTCCAAGATCGAGCACAAGGCTGTCCTGGACACCATGCGCCAACTGGAGCGTGAAGGTTTCGAAGTGACCTACATCGAACCTCAGGAAGACGGCCTGATCACCCCGGCGATGATCGAAGCCAACCTGCGTGATGACACCATCCTGGTTTCGATCATGCACGTGAACAACGAGATCGGCACCGTCAACGACATCGCCGCCATCGGCGAGCTGACCCGCTCCAGGGGCATCCTGTTCCACGTCGACGCCGCTCAGTCCACTGGCAAGGTCGATATCGACCTGCAGAAGCTGAAAGTCGACATGATGTCGTTCTCTGCCCACAAGACTTATGGCCCTAAAGGCATCGGCGCGCTGTACGTGAGCCGCAAGCCTCGCGTGCGCATCGAAGCGACCATGCACGGCGGCGGTCACGAGCGCGGCATGCGTTCGGGCACCCTGGCGACCCACCAGATCGTCGGCATGGGTGAAGCGTTCCGTGTAGCCAAGGAAGACATGGCTGCCGAAAACGTGCGCATCAAGGCCCTGAGCGACCGTTTCTTCAAACAGGTCGAAGGCCTGGAAGAGCTGTACGTCAACGGCAGCCTGACCGCCCGCGTTCCGCACAACCTCAACCTGAGTTTCAACTACGTTGAAGGCGAATCGCTGATCATGGCCCTCAAGGACCTGGCGGTTTCCTCCGGTTCGGCCTGCACCTCGGCGTCCCTGGAGCCTTCGTACGTGCTGCGCGCCCTGGGCCGCAACGACGAACTGGCACACAGCTCGATCCGTTTCACCTTCGGTCGTTTCACCACCGAAGAAGAAATCGACTACGCCGCGCAGAAAGTCTGCGAGGCCGTTACCAAGCTGCGCGCACTGTCGCCGCTGTGGGACATGTATAAAGACGGTGTCGACATTTCGAAAATCGAGTGGGCGGCACACTGATTTCAAGTCGCCGCGAACCAGCCCCGCGACCGATGTTCCGGGGCCCAAAGAGCGACTCTCTGATGAGTGAGGAATAAGTACCATGGCTTACAGCGAAAAGGTCATCGACCACTACGAAAACCCGCGCAACGTCGGCAAGATGGACGCGGAAGATCCGGATGTTGGCACTGGCATGGTCGGCGCTCCGGCGTGCGGCGATGTGATGCGCCTGCAGATCAAGGTCAACGAACAAGGCATCATCGAAGACGCCAAGTTCAAGACTTACGGCTGCGGTTCGGCCATCGCCTCCAGCTCCCTGGCGACCGAGTGGATGAAAGGCAAGACTCTGGATGAAGCAGAGACCATCAAGAACACTCAGCTGGCCGAAGAACTGGCCCTGCCGCCAGTGAAAATTCACTGCTCCGTACTCGCCGAAGACGCCATCAAGGCCGCCGTCCGCGACTACAAGCAGAAGAAAGGCTTGATCTGATTTTCCAGGTTTGCGACGAGTAAGGAGTCACCGATGGCTATCAGCATGACAGAAGCGGCTGCTCGACACGTGCGACGCTCCCTCGACGGGCGCGGCAAAGGTGAAGGGATTCGTCTGGGTGTTCGCACCACAGGCTGTTCCGGCCTTGCCTACGTGCTGGAGTTTGTCGACGAGGTGGTTGCGGAGGATCAGGTTTTCGAGAGTCACGGCGAGAAAGTGATTATCGATCCCAAGAGCCTCTCGTACCTTGACGGTACCGAGCTCGATTTCGTCAAGGAAGGGTTGAACGAAGGCTTCAAGTTCAACAACCCCAACGTGCGCGGTGAATGTGGCTGCGGCGAAAGCTTCAACATCTGAGGCTTGTCGTGGGTACTCCTTGCCATTTCGCTTTATTCGAGCTGCAACCGAGTTTCAACCTGGACCTCGATCAGTTGGCTACGCGCTACCGTGAGTTGGCGCGCAATGTTCACCCGGATCGTTTTGCGGACGCTTCCGAGCGCGAGCAGCGCCTGGCGCTGGAGCAGTCGGCAAGCCTCAATGAGGCCTACCAGACGCTCAAAAGCCCTCCCAAGCGCGCGCGTTACCTGCTCGCGTTGAACGGTGGCGAGCTGCCGCTGGAAGTCACGGTGCATGATCCGGAGTTTCTCCTGCAACAGATGGAGTTGCGCGAAGAGCTTGAAGACCTGCAGGACAGCGCCGATCTAGCCGGTGTTGCCGCGTTCAAGCGTCGTCTCAAGTCCGCCCAGGAAGAACTGAACCAAAGTTTCGCCGCTTGCTGGAACGATGCCGAGCACCGCGAGCGCGCCGAGCGCCTGATGCGACGCATGCAGTTCCTCGACAAGCTGACCTACGAAGTGCGCCAGTTAGAAGAGCGCCTCGACGATTAACCCAGTGCCGCTCCGGTCGCACGCCTGATATACAGATAAGTCCTGATCACGATGGCCCTACTGCAGATCGCCGAACCCGGCCAAAGTCCTCAACCGCACCAGCGTCGCCTGGCTGTGGGGATCGACTTGGGTACTACCAATTCGCTGGTCGCTGCATTACGCAGTGGTCTTTCCGAGCCGCTGGCCGATGCTGACGGGCAGGTCATCCTGCCGTCCGCCGTGCGCTACCACGCCGACCGCGTCGAAGTCGGCGAGTCGGCCAAGCTTGCCGCCTCTGCCGATCCGCTGAACACCGTGCTGTCGGTCAAGCGCTTGATGGGTCGTGGTCTGTCCGACGTCAAGCAATTGGGCGAGCAACTGCCGTATCGCTTTGTCGGCGGCGAGTCGCACATGCCGTTCATCGATACCGTGCAGGGTCCCAAAAGCCCGGTCGAAGTCTCCGCCGATATCCTCAAGGTGCTGCGCTTGCGCGCCGAGGCCACCCTGGGTGGTGAATTGGTCGGTGCGGTGATCACCGTGCCGGCGTACTTCGATGACGCTCAGCGCCAGGCCACCAAGGATGCGGCGAAACTCGCCGGCCTGAATGTGCTGCGCCTGCTCAACGAGCCGACCGCTGCTGCCGTGGCGTATGGCCTGGATCAACATGCCGAAGGCCTGGTCGCGATCTACGACCTGGGCGGCGGCACCTTCGATATTTCCATTTTGCGCCTGACTGGCGGCGTCTTCGAAGTGCTGGCCACCGGTGGCGACAGCGCCCTGGGTGGCGATGACTTCGACCACGCCATCGCTGGCTGGATCATCACCAATGCCGGTTTGTCCGCCGACCTCGATCCGGGCGCGCAACGCAATCTGCTGCAAACCGCTTGCGCGGCCAAAGAGGCGCTGACCGATGCGGCGTCGGTTGAAGTCGTCTATGGCAACTGGAAGGCCGAACTGACCCGCGAAGCCTTCAATGCGCTGATCGAGCCGATGGTCGCCCGCAGCCTCAAGGCCTGCCGACGCGCCGTGCGTGACTCCGGTGTGGAACTGGAAGACGTGCACGCCGTGGTCATGGTCGGTGGCTCCACCCGCGTACCTCGTGTGCGTGAAGCGGTCGCCGAAGCCTTTGGTCGTCAGCCGCTGACCGAAATCGATCCGGATCAAGTGGTGGCCATTGGGGCCGCGATCCAGGCCGATACGTTGGCTGGCAACAAGCGTGATGGCGGCGAATTGCTGCTGCTCGACGTGATTCCGTTGTCCCTGGGGCTGGAAACCATGGGCGGCCTCATGGAGAAGGTGATTCCGCGCAACACCACCATCCCCGTCGCCCGTGCCCAGGACTTCACCACGTACAAGGATGGCCAGTCGGCCATGGCGATTCACGTGTTGCAGGGCGAGCGGGAGTTGATCAGCGACTGCCGTTCCCTGGCGCGTTTCGAATTGCGCGGCATTCCTGCCATGGTGGCGGGTGCGGCGAAAATCCGCGTGACCTTCCAGGTCGACGCCGATGGCCTGCTCAGCGTTTCGGCCCGGGAAATGGGGTCGGGCGTTGAAGCCAGCATTCAGGTCAAGCCGTCCTACGGTCTGACCGACGGCGAAATCGCCAAGATGCTCAAGGATTCGTTCCAGCACGCCAATGATGACAAGGTCGCTCGTGTGTTGCGTGAGCAGCAGGTCGACGCCCAGCGCCTGATCGAGGCGGTGCAGGCTGCGCTTGATGCGGACGGCGAGCGTCTGCTCGATGCCGAGGAGCGCATGGTCATCGACATGCAGGTGCAGGAACTGACCGAACTGATGAAAGGCACCGATGGTTATGCCATCGAGCAGCAGACCAAGCGTCTGTCGCAAGTGACCGACGCCTTTGCCGCCCGCCGCCTGGATTCGACGGTGAAAGCCGCGCTGGCGGGTCGCAACCTGAATGAGATTGAGGAATAACGATGCCGCAGGTCATTTTTCTGCCACACGAAAAGTTTTGCCCCGAAGGCATGGTTGTGGAGGCTGAGCCCGGTACGTCTATCCTCGATCTGGCCCATGAGCACCATATCGAGATGGAAAGTGCCTGTGGTGGCGTCTGCGCCTGCACCACCTGTCACTGCATCGTTCGCGAAGGGTTCGATTCGCTGGAAGAGGCGGATGAGCTCGAGGAAGATTTCCTCGACCGCGCGTGGGGCCTGGAAGCGCAATCGCGCCTGGCCTGTCAGGCCATTGTCGGGACTGAAGACCTGACCGTCGAGATTCCGAAATACTCGCTCAACCACGCCGCCGAAGCGCCGCACTGATTCAAGGAACTATCATGAGTCTCAAGTGGACTGATGTGCTGGAAATTGCTATCCAGCTGGCTGAAAGCAAACCTGAAGTTGATCCAATGTCGGTCAACTTCGTCGATCTGCGTAAATGGGTGATGGAATTGCCCGAGTTCGACGACAAGCCTGAAAATTGTGGCGAAAAGATCCTCGAGGCCATTCAGGCCAACTGGATCGAAGAACGCGACTGAGCCACGCTGCAGGTTAGGCAATACCCAAGAACCCGCGTATAATTCGCGGGTTTAATTTTTCACAAATTACCGTTTCTGGAGTTACACCATGGCTGTTCAACGCACTTTCTCCATCATCAAGCCTGACGCCGTTGCTAAAAACGTGATCGGCGAGATCACCACCCGTTTCGAAAAAGCCGGCCTGCGCGTTGTAGCTTCGAAACTGAAGCAACTGTCCAAAGCCGAAGCTGAAGGCTTCTACGCTGAGCATAGCGCTCGTGGTTTCTTCGGCGACCTGGTTGCCTTCATGACCTCCGGTCCGGTTGTCGTTCAGGTTCTGGAAGGCGAAAACGCCATCGCTCGCAACCGTGAGCTGATGGGCGCTACCAACCCTAAAGAAGCGGCTGCCGGCACTATCCGTGCTGACTTCGCTGAATCGATCGACGCCAACGCTGTACACGGTTCGGACTCCGAAGCCGCTGCTGCTCGCGAAATCGCATACTTCTTCGCAGCTACTGAAGTAACCACTCGCTAAGCATTGGCTTAAAGAGTGAAGGTGAATCCATGACGACATCGACTGTAAAAACCAACCTGCTGGGGCTTACCCAGCCGGAAATGGAGAAATTCTTCGACTCAATCGGGGAGAAGCGTTTCCGTGCCGGTCAGGTAATGAAATGGATTCACCACTTTGGCGTCGATGATTTCGACGCCATGACGAACGTCAGCAAGGCCCTGCGCGAAAAGCTCAAGGCTGTTGCTGAAGTTCGCGGCCCCGAAGTGGTCAGCGAGGACATCTCCAGCGACGGCACCCGTAAATGGGTGGTGCGCGTGGCGTCCGGCAGCTGCGTCGAGACCGTGTACATTCCCCAGGGCAAACGCGGCACCTTGTGCGTTTCGTCCCAGGCAGGCTGTGCCCTGGATTGCAGTTTCTGCTCCACCGGCAAGCAAGGCTTCAACAGCAACCTCACCGCCGCCGAAGTCATCGGCCAGGTGTGGATTGCCAACAAATCCTTTGGCAGCGTCCCGGCGACCGTCGACCGTGCCATCACCAACGTGGTGATGATGGGCATGGGTGAGCCGCTGCTGAACTTCGACAACGTCATTGCGGCCATGCACCTGATGATGGACGACCTGGGCTACGGCATTTCCAAGCGCCGCGTGACCCTGTCGACCTCCGGCGTGGTGCCGATGATCGATGAGCTGTCCAAGCACATCGACGTCTCGCTGGCGTTGTCCCTGCACGCACCGAATGACGCATTGCGTAACCAATTGGTGCCGATCAACAAGAAATATCCGCTTAAGATGTTGCTCGAATCCTGTCAGCGTTACATGTCCGCCCTCGGCGAGAAGCGTGTGCTGACCATCGAGTACACCCTGCTCAAGGACGTCAACGACAAGCTTGAGCACGCCGTGGAAATGATCGAGTTGCTCAAGAACATCCCGTGCAAGATCAACCTGATTCCGTTCAACCCGTTCCCGCATTCCGGTTACGAGCGTCCGAGCAACAACGCGATTCGTCGTTTCCAGGATCAGCTTCATCATGCAGGTTTCAACGTCACCGTGCGCACCACCCGTGGTGAGGACATCGACGCCGCCTGCGGTCAATTGGTAGGGCAGGTGCTGGATCGCACCCGTCGCAGCGAACGTTATATTGCCGTGCGCGAATTGAGCGCCGACAGCGATATGGCGCAAAACGCCGCGAAATAATAGAGAGGATCTCCATGTCCCTGCGCTTCGCGCTGCTTGTGCTGTTGGCCAGTCTTTGCACTGGCTGCGTCCTGTCGGGCGATTACAACCCGATGAAGACCAGCAAGGGGCGTGACGAGGCGCGGGTTGCCTATGTGCAATTGGGCCTGGGCTACCTCCAGCAGGGCATGACCGAGCGCGCCAAGGTGCCGTTGAAGAAGGCGCTGGAGCTGGACAGTTCGGATCCGGACGCCAATGCGGCGCTGGGGCTGGTGTTCCAGGCCGAACGGGAGCCGGAGCTGGCGGACGAGCACTTTCGCAAGGCGCTGTCGGCCAGCCCCAAGGACGCACGAATCCTCAATAACTACGGCAGTTTCCTCTACGAGCAGAAGCGCTTCAAGGAGGCGTACGAACGCTTCGAACAAGCCGCCGCCGATACCTTGTATCCTGAGCGATCGCGGGTGTTCGAGAACCTGGGGATGACCGCTTCCATGATGGGCCAGCGTGAGTTGGCCCAGCAGCAACTGGATAAAGCCCTGCGTTTGAATCAACAACAACCCCGTGCCTTGCTGGAAATGGCTGAGTTGTCTTACGAAGACAGGCATTATGTGCCGGCGCGTGACTACTACGACCGTTTCAGCCAGCTCACCGAGCAAAATGCACGTAGTCTGTTGCTTGGCGTTCGGTTGGCAAAAGTATTTGAAGATCGCGACAAGGCCGCCAGTTACGGCCTGCAACTCAAACGACTCTATCCCGGTACGCCGGAATATCAGCAATACCTGTCGGAGCAATGATGAAAGCGGCGCATCCTGAAGTTGTAGCAGCGAATCGCGTTAACCCCGGTGAGACTTTGCGCCAGGCCCGCGAAAGCAATGGCTGGTCGCTGGCCGAAGTGGCCCTCAAGCTCAACCTCACGGTTACCTCATTGAGCAACCTTGAAGCAGGCGCTTTCGACAAGCTGCCTGGGCATACCTTCGCTCGCGGTTACATTCGCGCTTATGCCAAATTGCTGGGCATGGACCAGACCGTTCTGGTCCAGCAGTTCGACCAATCCACCGGCACCGACTCCCAAGGCAGCAGTGTCCACGCCTTGGGGCGAATCGAAGAGCCGGTGCGGGTTTCCCACACCATTTTGCGTATCGTCAGCCTGTTGCTGCTGATCGCCGTGATCGGCGGCGGTTTTGTCTGGTGGCAGGATCAGACATCGCTGCGCACCAAGGACCTGATCAGCCTGACCCCGGAACACGTTGAAGTCGAAGGCGCGGACGGCACTACTCAGATTCACCCGCTGGACGAGCCGGAAGACCAGGCTGTTGCCGAAGCCCAGACTGACAACTCCACCGCCCTTGCATTGCCGCAAGCCGAGACCTCGGCTCAAGCGCCGGCAGAAGCGGCAACCCCTTCCGCTGAGCCGACTGCTCCGGTTGCGCCAGCAGCGCCGGCCCCTGCCGCACCGACACACAACGCTGCACCAGCGGTCACCACGCCGGTTGCGCCTGCTCCGACCGCTCCAGTGGTCTCGACGCCGCCTGCGACGGCTGCGGTGACGCCGACCATTCCAGCCCAGACAGCCGCTGCCACCACCGCAGGCCAGGGTCAGGTGCAACTGCAATTCACCGCCGATTGCTGGACGCAAGTCACCGATGGCGCAGGCAAGGTGCTGCTCAGCGGTCTCAAGCGTAAAGGCGACAGTGCCAGCCTCAGCGGCAAGCCACCGTTTACCGTGCGTCTGGGGTATGCCCGTGGCGCGCAGGTCAGCTACAACGGTCAGTCGGTTGATGTCACTCCGTTCACCAGTGGCGAGACTGCTCGCCTGAAGTTGGGTCAATAAGTCATGCACGGCGAATCTCCAATCAAACGTCGCGAATCACGCAAGATCTGGGTGGGTAACGTGCCCGTGGGCGGCGATGCGCCTATCGCTGTGCAAAGCATGACCAACAGCGACACCAACGACGTAGCGGCTACCGTCGCCCAGATCAATCGCCTGGAGGCCGCTGGCGTCGACATCGTGCGCGTGTCCGTGCCGGACATGGATGCCGCCGAGGCGTTCGGCAAGATCAAACAACTGGTCAAAGTGCCATTAGTGGCCGACATTCACTTCGACTACCGCATTGCCTTGCGCGTGGCCGAACTGGGCGTCGATTGCCTGCGGATCAACCCCGGCAACATCGGTCGTGAAGACCGTGTGCGTGCGGTGGTCGATGCCGCCCGCGACCGCGGCATTCCGATCCGCATCGGCGTCAATGCCGGTTCGCTGGAAAAAGACCTGCAAAAGAAATACGGCGAGCCGACCCCGGCCGCGCTGGTCGAGTCTGCGCTGCGTCACGTCGAGCACCTGGAACGCCTGAATTTCCAGGACTTCAAGGTTAGCGTGAAGGCCTCCGACGTGTTCATGGCCGTCGAGGCTTATCGCCTGCTGGCGAAGGAAATCGTCCAACCCTTGCACCTGGGCATCACCGAAGCCGGTGGTTTGCGTTCGGGCACGGTGAAATCCGCGGTGGGCCTCGGTATGCTGCTCGCCGAAGGGATTGGCGATACTATCCGCATCTCGCTGGCCGCTGACCCGGTCGAGGAAGTGAAAGTCGGGTACGACATCCTCAAATCGCTGCACCTGCGTTCCCGTGGCATCAACTTCATCGCCTGCCCGAGCTGCTCGCGGCAGAACTTCGATGTGGTCAAGACCATGAACGAACTGGAAGGACGTCTTGAAGACCTGCTGGTGCCGCTGGATGTGGCGGTGATCGGTTGCGTGGTCAACGGGCCGGGCGAAGCCAAGGAAGCCCACGTGGGCTTGACCGGCGGCACGCCGAACCTGATTTACATCGACGGCAAGCCGTCGCAGAAACTGACGAATGACAATCTGGTGGATGAGCTCGAACGCTTGATCCGCGAGAAAGCGGCCGAAAAGGTCGAAGCTGACGCTGCGCTTATCGCGCGCGGCTGAGCCCGACGGCCCAACGAATTTAAGGATTGATAGTGAGCAAGTCTCTGCAAGCCATTCGTGGCATGAACGACATCCTGCCCGAACAGACTCCCCTGTGGCGTCACTTCGAAGGCACCGTTGCGCGCCTGCTGGATAACTACGGTTACAAGCAGATCCGCATGCCGATCGTCGAGTTCACCGAGCTGTTCAAGCGCTCGATCGGCGAAGTGACCGACATCGTCGAAAAGGAGATGTACACCTTCGACGACCGCAACGGCGATTCCCTGACCCTGCGCCCTGAAGGCACGGCGGCCTGCGTGCGTGCCGTGCTCGAGCACGGCATCACCGGCGGTGGCCAAGTGCAGAAGCTGTGGTACATCGGTCCGATGTTCCGCCACGAGCGCCCGCAAAAAGGCCGTTATCGCCAGTTCCACCAGATCGGTGTCGAAGTGTTCAACCTCGACGGTCCGGACATCGACGCCGAACTGATCGTATTGACCTGGCGCCTGTGGGGCGAGCTGGGCATCCGTGATGCGGTCAAGCTCGAACTCAACAGCCTGGGCACCAGCGAGTCCCGTGGCCGTTATCGCGAGGCGCTGGTGGCGTTCCTGTCCCAGCACATGGACAAGCTCGACGAAGACAGCCAGCGTCGTCTGAAGACCAACCCACTACGGGTCCTGGACACCAAGAACGCTGACACGCAGGCCATCCTGGTCGATGCGCCGAAAATGGCCGACTACCTGGACGACGAATCCCGCGCGCATTTCGAGGGCCTCAAGGCTCGTCTCGATGCAGCCGGCATTCCGTATGTGATCAATCCGAAGCTGGTACGCGGGCTGGATTACTACAGCAAGACCGTTTTCGAATGGGTCACCGACCAGTTGGGCGCCCAGGGCACCGTGTGTGCCGGCGGCCGTTACGACGGTCTGGTAGAGCAGATGGGCGGCAAGCCGACCCCGGGCGTAGGTTTCGCCATGGGCATCGAGCGCCTGGTGCTTCTGCTGGAAACCCTGGAGCAGATCCCGCAAGAGATCTCCCGCCAGGTCGACGTTTACCTCTGCGCCTTCGGTGAAGAAGCCGAATTGGCTGGGCTGAAACTGGCCGAGCGTGTGCGTGATCAACTGCCCAACCTGCGCCTGCAAGTGAATGCCGGCGCCGGCAGCTTCAAAAGCCAGTTCAAGAAAGCCGACAAGAGCGGTGCGCTGTTTGCATTGATTCTCGGTGACGACGAAATGGCCCAGCAAGTGGTAGGTTTCAAACCCCTGCGTGGCCAGGGCGAACAACAAAGCATTGCCTGGGATGCGCTTGCCGCACACCTGGCCACCTGCGTCGTGCAGGGTTGAAGCTGTCTAAACAGCCGATTTAGCGATTAAGGAGTATTGGGGTGTCGAGTACCGAAGACGAACAGCTGGCGGATTTGAAGGACTGGTGGTCACGCAACGGCAAGCCCCTGGTCACTGGCGGCCTGTTGGCGCTGGTCATTGTGTTCGGCTGGCAGGCTTTTCAGAAGTATCAGAGCAACCAGTCGCAAGGCGCTTCGGTGCTCTATCAGCAATTGCTCGAAACCACGCTGACGCCTGACGGCAAACCGGATGCGGCACGTGTTTCGGACCTGGCCGGCAAGCTCAACAGCGAATTCGGCGGCAGTGCCTACGCGCAGTATGGCAGCCTGTTCGTGGCGAAAGTCGCGGTCGACAGCGGCAAGCTGGACGACGCAGCCAGCGAGCTGAAAGCCATTGTTGCCAAACCCGCCAACCCGGCACTGGGTGAAATCGCCCGTCAGCGCCTGGCGCAGGTGCTGGGTGCGCAGAACAAGGCCGATGAAGCCCTGAAACTGCTCGAAGGCGATGCCGACAAGTCGTTCCTGGCCACTCGCGAAGAGCTCAAGGGCGACTTGCTGGTGCAGCTGGGTCGTACCGACGAAGCGAACACGGCGTATCAAAAAGCCAAGGCGGCACTGTCGGATGAAGCGGCAGTCGGTGGCCTACAAATCAAGCTGGACGACCTGGCCAAAGGGGATGCGTGACGTGATCCGTTGGAAACATGCAGCATTGCTGGCTCTGGCCATTCTGGCCGCGGGTTGCAGCAGCAACAGCAAAAAAGAATTGCCACCGGCTGAACTGACCGACTTCAAAGAAGAAGTGGTTTTGCAGAAGCAGTGGAGTCGTTCGATCGGTGACGGTCAGGGCGAAACCTACAACATGCTCGTTCCGGCAGTTGAAGGCAGCACTATCTACGCCGCCGACGTAACGGGCGTGGTGGTGGCGATGGACCGCATGAACGGTGATGTCATCTGGAAAAAAGATCTCGAACTGCCTGTTTCCGGCGCCGTTGGCGTGGGTTACGGCTTGCTCCTGATCGGTACGACCAAAGGCGAAATCGTTGCGCTGGATTCGGTCAACGGTGAAGAGAAATGGCGCGCTCGCGTGTCCAGCGAAGTACTCGCGCCACCGGCCAACAACGGTGACGTTGTCGTGGTGCAGACCCAGGACGATCGCGTGATCGGCCTGGACGCCGCTACCGGTAACCAGCGCTGGTTGTATGACAGCACTCCGGCGGTCCTGACCCTGCGCGGCACCAGTGCGCCGATCGTCACCAACCGCATGGCGGTAGCCGGTCTGTCGACGGGTAAAGTCGTCGCTCTGGACATTTCCAACGGCGTGCCGGTATGGGAACAACGGGTTGCGGTTCCACAAGGTCGTTCGGAACTGGAACGCGTGGTGGACATCGATGGTGGCCTGCTGCTGTCCGGCGGTACGTTGTATGTTGCCAGCTACCAGGGTCGCGTAGCGGCCATCGACCTGGAAAGCGGCCGTCCGCTGTGGCAGCGTGATGCTTCCAGCTACGCCGGCCTGGCCCAGGGTTTCGGTAACGTCTATGTCAGCCTGTCTTCGGGCACGGTAGAAGGCATCGACGAGCGTTCGACCACCGCGTTGTGGAGCAACGACGCTCTGGCTCGCCGTCAACTGTCGGCGCCGGAAGTGTTCTCCAGCTACGTTGCAGTGGGTGACCTGGAAGGTTACCTGCACCTGCTGAGCCAGGTCGACGGCCGTTTCGTTGGTCGCGAGCGTATCGACAGCGACGGCCTGCGTGCCCGTCCGCTGGTGGTAGATAACATGATTTATGTGTATGGCAACAGCGGCAAACTGGAAGCCCTGACCATCAAGTAACAACTATGCTTGGGGGTGATACCCCAGGCGGCTATACCTGTCGGCACGACTGTAGCTGTAACTGTCACTGTAGGAGCGAGCTTGTCGAGGCGTCGAACCGTCGCGATGGACGTCAGGATAATGCTGGCGTCCTGGATGAACGCGGTGTCTGTGCGTTCATCGCGAGCAAGCTCGCTCCTACAGGTACAGGGATCGCAGGCGTGCCGGGGAAGCCCACGAGCACCAGCCGCTGCCTAGCAGCGGCTTTTGTATTTTCTGAAATAACGAAGTGGAGAGCCGCATGGTTCCCGTAATCGCCCTGGTGGGTCGACCGAACGTCGGCAAGTCCACCTTGTTCAACCGCCTGACCAGGACTCGCGACGCCATCGTCGGCGACTTGTCCGGTCTGACCCGTGATCGCCAGTACGGTGAGGCCAAGTGGCAAGGGCGTTCCTACATTCTGATCGACACCGGCGGTATCTCTGGTGACGAGCACGGTATGGACGAAAAAATGGCCGAGCAGTCGCTGCTGGCCATTGAAGAAGCGGATGTTGTCCTGTTTCTGGTCGACGCCAAGGCGGGTTTCACCGCCGCCGACCAGATGATCGCCGAGCATCTGCGCAAGCGTAACAAGCGTTCTTACGTGGTAGCCAACAAGGTCGACAACATCGACCCTGAGATGGCCCGCGCCGAGTTCGCCCCGCTGGGCATGGGGCACGCGATCCCGATCGCCGGTGCCCACGGTCGCGGTATCACGCAGATGCTGGAAACAGCCCTGAGCGACTTCCCGAAAGACGATGACGAGCAGGAAGAAGGTGAGGAAGAGGAAGTAGCCGAAGGCGAAGAAGCCAAGCGCATTCCTGGTCCGAGCGAAAAAGACGGGATCAAGATCGCCATCATCGGTCGCCCGAACGTCGGCAAGTCGACGCTGGTCAACCGTATGCTCGGTGAAGATCGGGTCATCGTCTATGACCAACCCGGCACCACTCGCGACAGCATCTACATTCCCTTCGAGCGTAACGAAGAGAAGTACACGCTGATCGACACCGCTGGTGTGCGCAAGCGCGGCAAGATCCACGAAGAAGTCGAAAAATTCTCCGTGGTCAAAACCCTGCAGGCGATCAAAGACGCCAACGTGGTGATCTTCGTCATGGACGCCCGCGAAGGCGTGGTGGACCACGACCTCAACCTGCTGGGCTTTGCCCTGGAAGCGGGTCGTGCGCTGGTCATCGCGATCAACAAGTGGGACGGCATGACGCCGAGTGAACGTGATTTCGTGAAGATCGAGTTGCAACGTCGGCTGTTCTTCGTCGAATTCGCCGACATCCACTTCATCTCGGCGCTGCACGGCACGGGCGTGGGTAACCTGTACGCCTCGGTACAGAACTCGTTCAAGTCGGCGGTTACCCGCTGGCCAACCAGTCGCCTGACCCAGATTCTCGAAGACGCGGTCACCGAGCACCAGCCGCCGATGGTCAACAGCCGCCGGATCAAGCTGCGTTATGCCCACTTGGGTGGCGCCAACCCGCCGATCATCGTGATTCACGGTAACCAGATCGAGAAGGTACCGAAGTCTTACGTGCGCTACCTGGAAAATACTTATCGCCGTGTCTTGAAGCTGGTCGGTACGCCGATTCGCATCGAGTTCAAGGGCGGTGAGAACCCGTACGAAGGCAACAAGAACTCGCTGACCGACCGCCAGGTCAACAAGAAGCGTCGTTTGATGTCGCACCACAAGAAGGCTGACAAGAAGCGCCGCGATAAGAAATAGGGGCAGCTTCGAGCGGCAAGCTTCAAGTGAAAGCAAAAGAGGGTCCTCAGCGGGGGCCCTTTTTTGTGGGTGGGACTTTGAGGCTTGACCGCTTGCGGCTTGTCGCTTGAAACTTGGGGCTCACCTGCCGAGGCCCACCGATGATCACCAGTAAGTTGCCGAATGTCGGCGTCACTATTTTCACTCAGATGTCTCAGCTCGCGGCGCAGACCGGGGCGATCAACCTGTCCCAGGGTTTCCCCGATTTCGACGCACCGCAGGCGTTGTGCGATGCGGTCGGCCGGCACATTGCCCAAGGCCATAACCAATATTCGCCCATGACCGGTTTGCCGGCGCTGCGTCAGCAGGTATCGGCCAAGATTGCTCGCAGCTATGGCGTGCAGGTCGATGCCGATCATGAAGTCACCATCACCCCCGGTGCCACCCAGGCGATCTTCTGTGCGATTCAGGCAGTTATCCACAGCGGCGACGAGGTGATTGTGTTCGACCCTGCCTACGACAGCTACGAGCCGTCGGTGGAGCTGGCCGGTGGCCGTTGCGTGCACGTGCAACTGGGCCTGAATGACTTTTCCATCGACTTTGAACGGCTCGCGGCAGCCATCACCCCGCGCACTCGCATGATTGTGCTGAACACGCCACACAACCCGAGCGGTGCGTTGATCAGTCGTGCCGAGTTGGACCAGTTGGCGGACCTGATTCGTGATCGCGATATCTATCTGGTCAGCGATGAAGTCTACGAACACCTGGTGTTCGATGGCGTGCCCCACGTCAGTGTGTTGAACCATGAAGAGCTCTATCAGCGCGCCTTCGTGGTCAGTTCGTTCGGCAAGACCTATCACGTTACCGGTTGGAAAACCGGCTATGTGGTCGCGCCGCCGGCCCTCACGGCAGAGCTGCGCAAGGTCCATCAATACGTGAGCTTCTGCGGCGTGACGCCGCTGCAATTCGCCCTCGCCGATTTCATGGCCGAGCACCCGGAACACATCGATGAGTTGCCGGGCTTTTATCAGGCCAAGCGCGACCTGTTCTGTGATCTGTTGACGCCGTCGCGTTTCAGCTTTACCCGGGTGACCGGCACCTACTTCCAATTGGTCGATTACTCGCAGATTCGCCCGGACCTCAATGACGTCGAGATGTCGCTGTGGATGACCCGCGAGCACGGCGTGGCGAGCATCCCGATCTCGGTGTTCTACCAGACCCCACCGCAAGGCCAGCGCGTGGTGCGCCTGTGCTTTGCCAAGCGCGAGGAGACCCTGCGAGAAGCAGCGGCAAAACTATGCGTGATCTGAGTGCATTGCCCAACCTGAACATTGCGCTGATCCAGACCACCCTGGCCTGGCATGACCGGCAGGCGAACCTCGATCACTTCGAGCCGTTGCTGGAGCAGGCGCGGGGGGCGGACCTGATCATCCTGCCCGAGATGTTCACCACGGGTTTCTCGATGGAATCTGAAACACTCGCCGAAGCGGAAAACGGCCCCACCAGCAAATGGCTGCGCGCCCAGGCCGCAAAGCTCGATGCTGTGATCACTGGCAGTGTGATCGTTCAGGCTGGCGACGGCAGCCATCGCAACCGGCTGCTGTGGGCTCGTCCGGACGGCGAAGTCTGGCACTACGACAAGCGCCACTTGTTCCGCATGGCGGGGGAGCACAACCACTACACCCCAGGTGAACGCCAGGTGCAATTCGAGCTAAAGGGTTGGCGGGTGCGGCCCCTGATTTGCTACGACCTGCGCTTCCCTGTTTGGAGTCGCGATGCCCAGGACACCGATCTGTTGTTGTACACGGCGAACTGGCCGGGAGCCCGGCGCCAGCACTGGAATCGCTTGCTGCCGGCCCGTGCGATTGAAAACCTGTGTTATGTGGCAGCGGTGAACCGCATTGGCACCGACGGCAAGGGCTTTGCCTACACCGGCGACAGCCAGGTGCTGGACTTCCAGGGTGAGACCTTGCTCAGCGCCGGGGATGCGGATGGCGTGTTCAAGGTGGTGCTGGATGCGGCAGAGCTGCAGGCGTACCGGACTCGGTTTCCAGCGAATCTGGATGCTGACACGTTCGAATTCACCTGAGATTCTGGTTGTCTGACGGGCTGCCATCGCGGGCAGGCTCGCTCCTACAGGTTATATGAGTACCCTGTAGGAGCGAGTTTGCTCGCGATGAGGCCTTCAAGGCCACCGAAATCACCCGCCCAACAAAAAGGCCCCAAGGTTCACACCCAGGGGCCTTTTGTATTACAGCGACTGCTTACGCCGCCTTCGCCTCAGTCTGGCTCAGCGAACGGTTCAGCGCGCTGAACAGTGCCTTGAAGCTGGCCGTGGTGATGTTTTCATCGATGCCAACGCCATGCACCGCACGCTCGCCGTTCACCCGCAGTTCGATGTAGGCCGCCGCCTTGGCGTGGGTGCCCGCGCCGATGGCGTGTTCGTTGTAGTCCATGATCTCCACCGGTACCGGCAAGCCGGCCACCAGGGCTTCCAGTGCACCGTTGCCCTTGCCGCGCCAGTGCAGATTGGTCTCGCCCTGGCCTTTGCTGGACACTTCCACTTCCACGGCGCTGTGACCGTTTTCCTCCTGCAGACGATGGCTGACCAGCGCATACGGAGTGTTGGCCTGCAAGTATTCGCTGTGCAGCAGACCGTGGATTTGCTGGGCCGTCATTTCCAGGCCCAGGCGATCGGTTTCGCGCTGCACGACCTGGCTGAACTCGATCTGCATGCGACGTGGCAAGCTGATGCCGTATTCCTGCTCCAGCAGGTAGGCGATACCACCCTTGCCCGACTGGCTGTTGACGCGGATGACCGCCTCGTAGCTGCGACCGATGTCGGCCGGATCGATCGGCAGGTACGGCACTTCCCAGAGGGCGTCCGGTTTCTGCTGGGCGAAGCCCTTGCGGATGGCGTCCTGGTGCGAGCCGGAGAACGCGGTGTGAACCAGGTCGCCGACGTACGGGTGACGTGGGTGCACCTGGATCTGGTTGCACTCTTCGACGACCTTGCGCACGCCGTCGATGTCGGAGAAGTCCAGCTCAGGGTTCAGGCCCTGGGTGTACATGTTCAGTGCCACGGTGACCAGGTCGACGTTACCGGTGCGCTCGCCGTTGCCGAACAGGCAGCCTTCGACGCGATCGGCGCCGGCCATCAGGCCCAGCTCGGTGGCTGCAACGCCAGTGCCACGGTCGTTGTGGGTGTGCAGGCTGATGATCACGCTGTCACGACGGTTGATGTGACGGCCGAACCATTCGATCTGGTCAGCGTAGATGTTCGGGGTCGCGCATTCCACGGTGGCCGGCAGGTTGAGGATCATCTTGTGCTCAGGCGTCGGGTTCCACACCTCGATCACCGCGTCGCAGACTTCCTTGGCGAATTCCAGTTCGGTGGCGCTGAAGGTTTCCGGCGAGTATTCGAACGTCCACTCGGTTTCCGGCTGCTGGGCGGCGTATTTGACGAACAGCTTGGCCGCGCTCACGGCGATTTCCTTGATGCCGTCCTTGTCCTGGTTGAAGACGATGCGACGGAAGGAAGGGGAGGTGGCGTTGTACAGGTGAACGATGGCTTTCTTCGCCCCGCGCAGGGACTCGAAGGTCCGCGCGATCAGGTCTTCACGGCCCTGGGTCAGCACCTGGATGGTGGTGTCGTCCGGGATGTGGCCGTCTTCGATCAGAGTGCGCACGAAGTCGAAGTCGGTTTGCGAAGCGGCCGGGAACGAGGCCTCGATTTCCTTCACGCCGACCTGCACCAGGGTTTTCCAGAAGCGCAGTTTCTTCGCCGCGTCCATCGGTTCGATCAGCGACTGGTTGCCGTCACGCAGGTCGGAGCTGCACCAGATCGGCACCTCGGTGATGGTTTTCGACGGCCAGGTGCGGTCCGGGAGGTTGATGGCCGGGAACGCGCGGTATTTCGAAGACGGGTCTTTGAGCATGCTCATCGCAGTAATCCTTGTTGTGTGGGCCGAGAAGAGGCGGCCTGCCCGGTGGAACTGTTCTAGGGGAAAAGCGTAGGACGAGGCGTCGCGATTCAGCCCGGCAGTCGTGCGCTGACTAGGCACAGGCTGCGGTGCTGGCGAAGCTGAATGAGGGTGTGAGAGGTTTTCATGCCCTCAACCCTAACCGCGAGGGGAAAGGATGGCAAGCAGTGGAAAAAAATTGGGAGAAGTTCTGCTTTTAGGGTTTTTGTCGCGATTTTATCGCGGCTTGGAGGGTTTGGGGCGTGGATGATTGCGCTGATGATCTGGCGTCCGCAATTTGGTTTTTGCGTGAGCCTGCTGGCCCCATCGCGGGCAAGCCCGCTCCTACAGTGGTCGGTGGTGGGCACAACTCTTCTGTTCACCCGGCCCCCCTGTAGGAGCGAGCTTGCTCGCGATGAGGCCTGCAAGCTCACCCACAAACTAAGGCTGGAAAGCCCCAATAAAAATCGCCGGATCCACCCGCGCATCATTCAGGCTGACATTCCAGTGCATGTGCGGCCCGGTCGCTCGCCCGGTAGCCCCGACCTTGCCCACCACGCCACCGCGAGCCAGCTGTTGGCCGACCTTCACGTCGATTTTCGACATGTGGCAGAACATGCTGATGAAGCCCTGGCCATGGTCGACGAACACGGTGTTGCCGTTGAAGAAGTAATTGCCGATCAGGATCACCTTGCCAGCGGCCGGGGTTTTGATCGGTGTGCCGGCGGGCACCGCGAAATCCAGGCCGGAGTGCGGGTTGCGTTCTTCGCCGTTGAAGAAGCGGCGCACGCCGAACTTGCTCGACAGCGGGCCGTTGACCGGCTTGTCCAGCAGTAGGTTGCTCGGTGTGTTCGGGCTGAAGGTGCGATAGGCGGCGATCTGCTCGGCCAGTTCGCGCTCGATGCGCTTGAGGTTGCTCTGATCTGGATTGACCTGCTGGGTGTTCTTCAGGGTGATGCGCTGTTCCGGGTACTTCTTGCTGCCAACGCTGAAGTTGAGGGTGCGACCGCCGCTGCTGATGGACTGCACGCCCGGCTTGACCGTCAATGGCACACCGACGATGGCGCGCCAGTTGTCCTGCTCCTTGACCACCAGTACCGGTTTGCCCTGATAACTGGCGGTTGGTGTCTGCGCAGCGGTGCCCAGATCGATCACGGCCACGCCGCCCGGCACCGGTTTGTTGAGCAGCCGGGTGATGTAGCTGTCGGCATGGGCGTTGAAGGTCAGGCACAGCAAGAGCAGCGAAGCTAAAAAGCGCGGCATGGATCAGTCCAGTAAAGAAAGGGTGACGGGCGTCAGGTGATTGTCTTCGACCCGCACTTGCAGTTCGCCTTCGCCGAGTTTGGCTTTCAGGCGCTGGCCGTTGTGGGTTTGCGCGGCGTTGCGGATGGCATTGCCGCGCTCGTCCAGCAGAATGCTGTAGCCACGGCCCAAGGTCGCCAACGGGCTGACCACGTGTAGCGTCTGCATCTGCGCGTGCAGTTGTTGACGGCGATCCTTGAGCCCTTCGCGCATGGCCCGAGGCAAACGTTCGGCGAGGCTGTCCAGGCGTTGGCGCAGCATCGCCAGCTGGCGTCCTGGGTGTTGCCCGGCGAGGCGGGTTTCCAGGCGCATCAGCCGTTCGCGACGGGTATTGAGGCTGCGCTCGAAGGCGCGGCGCATGCGCATGTCCAGATCATCCAGGCGCTGAGCCTGCTGGCGAAGGCGTTCGCCAGGGTGGCGCAGGCGGCGGGAAACGCCTTCGAGGCGCAAGCGCTCACGCATCAAGCGGTCGCGCATGCGCATCACCAGCCGGCGATGCAGGCTTTCGACCTGACGCACCAGATGGCTGGAGTCCGGGGCGAGCAGCTCGGCGGCAGCCGACGGCGTCGGGGCGCGAACGTCGGCGACGAAGTCGCTGATGGACACATCGGTTTCATGGCCGACGGCACTGACAATTGGCGTCACGCAGGCACCCACGGCGCGGGCCACGGCTTCTTCGTTGAAGCACCAAAGGTCTTCCAGCGAGCCGCCGCCACGGGCCAGGATCAAGGCATCGAAACCACGGGCGTCCGCCAGCTTCAGCGCGCGGACGATCTGCGCGGTGGCTTCGCGGCCTTGCACGGCGGTGGGGATCAGCGTCAATTGCACCTGCGGCGCGCGGCGGCGGAATACGCTGATGATGTCGCGAATTACCGCGCCGGTGGGCGAGCTGATGATGCCGATGCGTTGCGGATGCGCGGGCAGCGGCACCTTGCGTTCGGCACTGAACAGGCCTTCGGCGCTGAGCTTTTCTTTCAGGGCATCGAAAGCCAGGCGCAGCGCACCGTCACCGGCGGGTTCCACGGTGTCGAGGATCAACTGATAATCGCCACGGCCTTCGAACAGCGAAACCTTGCCGCGCACCTTCACCGCCAGGCCATCCTTCAACGCCTGGCGCACGCGCTGTGCGTTCTGGCGGAACAATGCGCAACGCACCTGGGCGCCGCTGTCCTTGAGGGTGAAGTACACGTGCCCGGACGCCGGGCGGGCGAGGTTGGAGATTTCGCCTTCGACCCAGATATTGCTGAACACATCTTCCAGCAACACCCGCGCGCGGCCATTGAGCTGGCTGACGGTCAGGACTTCCCGGTCCAGGCCGAGTCTTGCAAAGGGATCTTTAATCATGGGCGCAGTTTAAAGGATTCGCTGAACGGGTAAAGTAGGCGCCGAACTCAAGGATGACACCCAATGAATCTGCTCGAACTGTTACAGCAATGGCCCTTCGGCCTCACGGATTGGCTGGTGATCGGCCTCGGCATTGCCCTGGCCTACATCGTGTTCGGCATCGCTGGTTTTGGCACCGCGCTGGTGGCAGGGCCGATTCTGATTCTGTTCATGCCGTTGTCCAAGATCGTGCCGTTGCTGGTGCTGCTGGATTTCATCGCGGCATTCGGCAACTTGCTGCCTTCGCGCAGGGATGTGGCACGGCCCGAGTTGCTGCGGCTGCTGCCGTGCATGGCGATCGGGTGCACGCTGGGGGTAATTTTCCTGCTGAACCTGCATTCTGATGTGTTGCTGCTGTTGATGGGGCTGTTCATCAGTGCCTACGCCATTTACAGCCTGTGGGTCAAAGCCCGCCCGGCCGAGCTCTCGGCCGCCTGGGCGGTGCCGATGGGCACGATCGGCGGGATGTTTGGTGCGCTGTTCGGCAGTGGCGGGTTTCTCTACGCGATCTACCTCAACAGCCGCCTGTCGAAAGAAGCCGCGCGGGCCACCCAGAGTGCGCTGATCAGTTGCAGCACCGTGGTTCGGTTGAGTCTGTTCGTCGTCGCGGGGGTGTATGCCGAGCTACGCTTGTTGGTGTTGGCGGTGTGCTTGCTGCCGGCCATGGCGCTGGGCTTGTGGATCGGGCGACGGCTGACCATGCGCCTGTCCCGCGAGGCGTTCGTGCGGCTGGTGACCTGGTTGGTGCTGGCCAGCGGGATTGCCTTGATCGGGCGGTACCTGAGCACTTGACCTCTGGGTGTCAGGGATTAAGCTGCCGGCCTTTAGGGCCTCATCGCGGGCAAGCCCGCTCCCACAGGTTTTGTGAACGCCGCTGAACCCTGTGGGAGCGGGCTTGCCCGCGATGGCGTCAGTCCGAACACTGCAAATGCGCCAGGCCCACCCCATGAACTCCCAAAGCATCATCGTCCCGAAAATCTCCACCTTGCCGGTTCACGAGCCCCGGGCTCGGGCAATCGTGCGCTGGCTGGTGCGCAAGAACATCATCCACGAAGAGTTGACCACCTGTGGGCGTACCGGCAACCGCATGGGGCACGCCATTGCCGAGGGGGCCCGCGCCGTGGTGCTGCACCCCGAGGCGCTTCCGTTTGGCGAGCCGGTCAATGGCCTGGAGATCGTCACCAAACGCTGCATTTACACGCCGGCCAAGGGGTTCCTGGGGGAGGCGGGCTGCGCCGAGTGCCGCCAGGAAGTCGGCGAGGCGCTGTTCGAAAGCCTGGAAGACTGGATGCCGGGGCGCACCGATAACTTCACCTGCCCCGAATGCGGTCATGAAGACGACATCAATGGCTTTCTGTTCCTGCAGGAATGCGGGTTTTCCAACCTGGGTTTCATCTTCAACAACTGGGCCGAGGCCGGGTTCAAGCAAAGCTTTCTCGACGAGTTTGCCGACTGGCTGGACCAGCCTGTCAGTTGCGTCAAGGTCGAGCTCTAAACAGGCGCTTTGGGCCGGGAAAAGCTCCGTCGATCACCACATCGAATATAGACAGAGTTTTACATTGAACAGGGCAGGGTGTCTGACTATAATGGCGCGCTTCCATTTTCCCGCTCGGGAGCCCCCGCGATGCTGCGTATCAGCCAAGAAGCTCTGACATTCGACGACATTCTCCTAGTGCCCGGTTATTCCGAGGTGCTTCCTAACGAAGTCAGTCTGAAGACCCGCCTTACCCGTGGCATCGAGTTGAACATTCCTCTGGTTTCTGCCGCCATGGACACCGTTACTGAAGCCCGTCTGGCAATCGCCATGGCTCAGGAAGGTGGCATCGGCATTATCCACAAGAACATGACCATCGAGCAGCAAGCTGCTGAAGTGCGCAAGGTCAAGAAGTTCGAAGCCGGCGTTGTCAAGGACCCGATCACCATCGAGGCAGATGCCACGGTTCGTGACCTGTTCGAATTGACCCGCCTGCACAATATTTCCGGCGTACCGGTGCTGCACGATGGCGACCTGGTCGGCATCGTCACTTCCCGTGACGTGCGTTTCGAAAGCCGCCTGGACGTCAGCGTCCGTGAAGTGATGACGCCGAAAGAGCGCCTCGTCACGGTCAAGGAAGGCGCCAACAAGAACGACGTTCGCGAGCTGCTGCACAAGCACCGCATCGAACGCGTCCTGATCGTCGACGACAAGTTCGCCCTCAAGGGCATGATGACCGTCAACGACATCGAAAAAGCCAAGGCTTACCCGCTGGCCAGCAAGGACGATCAAGGTCGCCTGCGCGTAGGCGCTGCCGTCGGTACCGGTAAAGACACCGGTGACCGCGTTGCCGCCCTGGTCAATGCCGGTGTGGACGTGGTGGTGGTCGACACCGCCCACGGTCACTCCAAAGGCGTGATCGACCGCGTTCGCTGGGTCAAGCAGAACTTCCCTGACGTGCAGGTCATTGGCGGCAACATCGCCACCGGCGCTGCCGCCAAGGCCCTGGCCGAAGCCGGCGCTGATGCGGTCAAGGTCGGTATCGGCCCTGGCTCGATCTGCACCACCCGTATCGTCGCCGGTGTCGGCGTCCCGCAAATCAGTGCCATCGCCAACGTTGCCGCTGCCCTTGAAGGCACTGGCGTTCCGTTGATCGCCGACGGCGGCATCCGTTTCTCCGGTGACCTGTCCAAGGCCATCGTTGCCGGTGCCTCCTGCGTGATGATGGGCTCGATGTTCGCCGGTACCGAAGAAGCACCGGGCGAGATCGAACTGTTCCAGGGCCGTTCGTACAAGGCTTACCGTGGCATGGGTTCGCTGGGCGCCATGTCCCAGGCTCAAGGCTCCTCCGACCGTTACTTCCAGGACTCCTCGGCCGGCGCCGAGAAACTGGTTCCGGAAGGCATCGAAGGCCGTGTGCCTTACAAGGGCACCCTGAGCGCGATCATCCACCAGTTGATGGGAGGCTTGCGTTCCTCGATGGGCTACACCGGCAGCGCCGACATCGAGCAGATGCGCACCATCCCTGAATTCGTGCGGATCACCGGCGCAGGCATGGCCGAGTCGCACGTACACGACGTACAGATCACCAAGGAAGCGCCAAACTACCGGGTCGGCTGACGCCTCCAGCTAGAAGCCACAAGTTACAAGCTGCAAGCGGTGCTGTGTTTGTGCAGCCACCGCGCAGCCTCCGATTACTTGCAGCTTGCAGCTTGAAGCTTGCAACTGCTTTGAGAGTTTTTTTCCATGGCCCTCGATATTCACGCTCACCGCATCCTGATCCTCGACTTCGGTTCCCAGTACACCCAACTGATCGCCCGCCGCGTGCGTGAAATCGGCGTGTACTGCGAACTGCATCCGTTCGACATGGACGACGAAGCGATCCGCGAATTCGCGCCAAAGGGGATCATCCTCGCGGGCGGCCCGGAATCGGTACACGTGGCCGATAGCCCACGCGCTCCACAGGCCGTCTGGGACCTGGGCGTACCGGTTTTCGGTATCTGCTACGGGATGCAGACCATGGCCGAGCAACTGGGCGGCAAGGTTGAAGGTTCCGAGCTGCGTGAGTTCGGTTACGCCCGTGTCGACGTGGTCGGCAAGAGCCGCCTGCTGGATGGCATCGAAGACCACATCGACGCCGACGGCCTGTTTGGCCTCGACGTGTGGATGAGCCACGGTGACAAGGTCACCAAAATGCCTGGCGACTTCCACATCCTCGCCAGCACCCCAAGCTGCCCGATCGCCGGCATGTTCAGCGACGAGCGCGGCTACTATGGCGTGCAATTCCACCCGGAAGTGACTCACACCAAGCAGGGCGGTCGCATCCTGTCGCGCTTCGTCCTCGACATCTGCGGCTGCGAAGCCCTGTGGACCCCGTCGAAAATCGCAGAAGACGCCATCGCCCAGGTGCGCGCTCAAGTGGGCACCGACAACGTGCTGCTGGGCCTGTCCGGCGGTGTCGACTCCTCGGTCGTTGCTGCATTGCTGCACAAGGCCATCGGCGACCAGTTGACCTGCGTGTTCGTCGACAACGGCCTGCTGCGCCTGCACGAAGGCGAGCAAGTGATGGCCATGTTCGCCGAGAACATGGGCGTCAAGGTCATCCGCGCCAACGCCGAAGACCAGTTCCTGAACAACCTGGCCGGCGAAGCCGACCCGGAGAAGAAGCGCAAGATCATCGGCCGTACCTTCATCGATGTGTTTGATGCCGAATCCTGCAAGCTGGACAACATCAAGTACCTGGCGCAGGGCACCATTTACCCGGACGTGATCGAGTCGGCTGGCGCGAAAAGCGGCAAGGCCCACGTGATCAAGTCGCACCACAACGTGGGTGGCTTGCCGGAAGAAATGAACCTGAAACTGGTCGAGCCCCTGCGCGAACTGTTCAAGGACGAAGTGCGTCGTCTGGGCCTGGAACTGGGCCTGCCGTACGACATGGTCTACCGCCACCCATTCCCGGGCCCGGGCCTGGGCGTGCGTATCCTGGGTGAAGTGAAGAAGGAATACGCCGACCTGCTGCGTCGCGCCGACCACATCTTCATCGAAGAACTGCGCAAGGCCGATTGGTACCACAAGGTCAGCCAGGCTTTCGTGGTGTTCCAGCCCGTGAAATCGGTAGGCGTGGTCGGCGACGGCCGCCGTTACGCCTGGGTCGTGGCCCTGCGTGCGGTGGAAACCATCGACTTCATGACTGCCCGTTGGGCACACCTGCCTTACGAATTGCTGGAAACCGTCAGTGGCCGCATCATCAACGAAATCGAAGGCATCTCGCGCGTGACGTACGACGTGTCGAGCAAGCCGCCGGCGACGATTGAGTGGGAATAACCCGCAGCGCTGCATGAAAGAACCGGCTCCGGCCGGTTTTTTCATGCCCGCGTAAAGTGCGAGTTCTTGCGCGGCAGCGGCATGCTATGAGCGATCTACCGGCGGCCTTCGCACACCGGTGACTCGCCAATGCGGCCTTCTTTACAAAGGTCAATGTTATCGTTGCGCGAGAACCCGGCGTCCTTCATGCAATAGAACCGCGTGAGTACCTGGTCAATCGGCGTCTTGTCTCCCGTCCCCACCAGGTTGGTATAACCACAGGCGGTCATGGCGCTCTTGACGCCGTCTTGCGAGACTCCGCTTTTTTTCCAACTGGTAAATTCCGGCGGCGGCGGTTGAAAGCCCCTGCCCGTGCAGCCAACCAGTAACAATGTGCAAAAACTTATCAACAGCTTCCTTGTGAACATGGTGTTCTTCCCTAGGATCAGTGTGGCATCAGCCGACGGGTCAATCCCCGTCGGCGTGCCCATCAAATGGTGGGCGTTGAATCGCTGGTGGAAAATCATCGCTGATCACGGATGTATTCAAGAAAAGCCCGCACGGCTGCGCTTGGGTGTCGCCGGCTCGGGTAGTACAGGTACCAGCTCGGTAGCGTCTGCTGCCAGTCGTTGAGCAATTCGACCAGCCTGCCGTGCTCGATGTCTTCACGCACATAATCCTCGAACAGGTGGGCGATTCCCGACCCGGCCAGCGCGGCCTGGCGTTCCTGATGCGCTGAACCCAGCGTCAGCCGGCCCTCGGGGGCGATTTCCACTTTGTCGTCATCCTTCTCGAATGTCCACGTCACCAGGGTACCGCCGGGGAAACGGCGACGGATGCAGTCGTGTTGCAGCAGATCTTGCGGAACCTGCGGCTGACCGCGCTCCTGGAGATAATCGGGCGCGGCCACGATTGCATAGCGCAGGGCCGGGCCCAGGGGCACGGCGATCATGTCCTGAGCGAGCTGGTTGCCAAAACGCACGCCGGCATCAAAACCTTGTTCCACGATATCGATGATCGCGGCATCGCTGACGATCTCAACGCTGACCTCGGGATAGAGCTTCATGAACTCAAAGGCCAGGGGACACAGCACGTGATCGGCCGCCGGCCCCGGCGCATTGATGCGCACGGTGCCGGAGGGGCGGTCGCGAAGCTGATTGAGGTCGTCCAACGCCGCTCTTATTTCGTGTAACGCGGGCCCCAGTCGCTGCAGAAGTTGCTCGCCCGCTTGGGTCAGCGCGACGCTGCGTGTGGTTCGGTTCAGCAGCCGGATGCCTAGCGCTTCTTCGAGGGTGCTGATCGATTGGCTGATGGCGGATGACGAAACACCCCTGCCCAGCGCTGCGGCTCTAAAACCACCTGAGCGAACGACGTCCTCAAGGGTCTCCAGGCTGTCCAGGCGTAATGGCGGCATTGTTAAGGCCTGCTTATCAAATTGATCGGTTTTGATCAGCTTATCTGTGCAGTCGACGTGTGTCACTTATAGGCAAACGGCAAGCGGGCGCAAACGTGTCCCGTGCATGAAGACACAACAGGAGACTGACGGATGAGTGAACAACAGCAGCCCGGCCTTAATCGACGCGGCTTTATGGGGGCCATTGGCGCAGGCGCCACACTACTGGCGGCAACCCACTTGTTTCCCGCCGAGGCTCACGCTCAGGCGCCAGCGGGTTCGCCGGTAACGGCGGCCGCCACACCTGTGCGGACCCGCACGATTGCGCGAACCCAGCAGACGCTGACTTCGCTTGGCCTGGGCACGTTCCTGACGTTTGACGCTCGCCCGGGTGGCGACCGCAGCCATCTACGCGAGGTCTTCCGGCGCTATGTCGCGGGCGGTGGTCGAGTGGTCGACACGTCGCCCCTCTACGGTTCGGCGGAAGTCTCGGTGGGGGCGTTTCTGGCCAGCACACCACAGGCCTCCGAGATCTTCATGGCCAACAAGATCTGGTCGACCGGCGAATACCTCGGCGACGAAAGCCATGCAGTGGCAAGTTTCGAGCAGTCGAGGCTGCGTGTCTGGCGCGATACGATCGACCTCATGCAGTGCCATACCCTCATCAATGCACCGGTAATCGTCCCGCTCATGCACGCGTGGAAGAAGGAAGGTCGCATTCGCTACGTTGGTGTCACCCACCACGAAGCCGGGGCGCAGGATCAGCTTGCCCAACTGGTTGAGGGAGGCGGTGTCGATTTCGTCCAGACGAACTATTCGATCTTCGACCGCAGCGCCGAGCGGCGCCTGCTGCCAGCCGCCGCAGCCCATGGCGTCGGCGTCTTCATCAATCTTCCGCTCGAGAAGGCGCGCCTGATGAAGGTGGTGGAAGGGCGTCCGCTGCCTGCCTTCGCCCGGGAGTTCGAAGCCGCGACCTGGGCGCAGTTTTTCCTCAAGTGGGTCATGGCCCATCCGGCGGTCACGACGGTATTGTGTGGCACATCAAATCCTGATCATGCCGAAGATAACGTGCAGGCCATGTACGGCCCCTTGCCGGACGAGGCGATGCGCCGGCGCATGGTGCAGCACATGGAGACTATTCCAGGTTTTTCGCAAATAGGCCGGATGCCCTGGTACCCGGGCAAGGATGACCAATACCAGGGACTGATCCGTGGGGCCCAGGCCAATGCGCGCGCTCGTAGCTCGACGTGAGCCCATCGCGGGCCTCACTTGACCCGCTGGAATTCGATCTGGATTGCAGTGCCCTCCGGGCGTCGAAAGTGTTCGGTCATGCGATCGCCATTCACCACCAGTGTGAGCTGCTCGCGGGTGCGGGTGCTGCCGACCCAGTTGGGAAACGTCGCCGCTTGGACGTGATTGCCGCTGAACTGACCTTCTTCATCGACGGTATAGGTGCCGAAGAAGCCGATACTGCCTGACATCGCCCTGCGGTTCTCCTCATCGGTTCCTTCGCCCCGGGCATCGGAGGCAAAGCGCGGGGTGCTGGCATCGGTCAGCACTTCGATGAAATGCATGTCCGCGGTGAACACGAGAAGACCGTTGGGCCTCTCGCCATACGCAGGGATATTACGGCCACCGGGATCGATCGTTGCCGAAACCACTCTCCAGGTTCCAACCACCTGGTTTTTTGCTGCTGTCTGCGCGAATGCGGGGAGAGCCGGGAGACAGATGACGAGTGCGAAGATGGCTGAACGGATGAGCATGAGCAGGTCCCTGGTCAGTTCGTTGTGGGTAGTGCTCCTCACGTTAAATCAGTTCGAAGGGTGGTATAAGACGGCCAATATGAGTTGAGCTGGTGAGGATATTTCACGAATGCCCCGTCCAAGCCTGAATGATTTGGCGGCATTTGCTGCCGTAGCGAGCCACCGCAGCTTTCGCAAGGCGGCGGACGCGATGGGCGTGTCACGCTCGGCACTCAGCCACGCCGTGATCGGGCTGGAGGAAAAACTGGGCATACGGTTGCTCAATCGTACGACGCGCAGCGTGTCGCTGACCCCGGCGGGATCGAAGCTGCTCGCACGACTCGAGCCGGTGCTCCAGGACCTGGATCAGGCTTTGGATACGCTGTCTGACGCCCGCGGAACGCCCAGCGGCCAGTTACGGATCAATGCGAACAAGAGTGGGGCGCGTATCCTGTTGCGGGATGTCGTGCCCCGTTTTCTGGACCTGTACCCTGGGGTTGAACTCGACCTTGTCTCGCAAGGCCAGCTAGTCGACATCGTGGAGCAAGGTTTTGATGCCGGCGTTCGCCTTCTCGAGACCGTCCCTCAAGACATGATTGCCGTCAGCTTCGGCGGCGACGTGCGTTTCATCGCCGTCGCTGCTCCCGCCTATCTGCAAGACCGTGGCATTCCCGAAACGCCCGACGATCTCCAGGCGCATTCCTGCCTACGCCAACGTCTGCCGGGTGGAAGGCGCTATCGGTGGGAGTTTTCCCGACGCGGCGCGCACGTGACGGTCGATGTGCCCGGCAACCTCACGCTTGATGACAACGATCTGCTGGTGGAAGCGGCGGCGGCCGGACGCGGCATCGCCTACGTGCCGGAACACTTTGCGCAACCTGCGCTGAAGGCGGGGCGACTGGTGACGGTTCTGGCGAACTGGTGCCCGCCGATACCTGGGCTGGCGCTTTACTACCCGCGCAATCGGCACATGCCATCACCGTTGCGTGCGTTCATCGACCTCTTGAAAGAGGCCGATGAACAGCGATGAATGCGCCGTCTGCCGTCGTCTTTGGGTGACTCGAAATGCTCAGTGCACCGCCGCTGCCGCAGCCGGGCCCTGCTGACTCTGCCCCCGCACCGCCAACACCACCACCAACATCCCCAGGCCACAGACCGCCGCCGAGATGATGAAGGCCACGTTGTAGCCGCCGCCGTACTGGACGACCAGCCCGGTCAGCGTGGGCGCGATGATGCCGGCCAGGTTGGCCAGCAGGTGGACGAAGCCACCGGTGCCGCCGACGCGGTTTTTCGGCACGATGTCCTGAATCAGGGCCCAGCAGATTTGCGGGGTCACGAACAGGAACACGCTGGAAATGGTGATGCACGCCACGGCCATGCTCAGCGAAGTCACCTGGGTCGTGATCAGCACGCAGGTGGCGGCGACGCCAAGGCCCAGGATGAGCATGATTTTACGGGCAAGGATGACGTTGTTGAGCTTCTTGGTCAGGGCATCGGTGAGGAAGCCGCCGCCGAGGAAGCCCACCGCCGCACCGAGCCACGGGATCACGCCGATGATGCTCATGCTCTTGATGTCCAGGTGCTGGTAGTCCATCAGGTAGCTGGGCAGCCAGGTCAGGAAGAAATACAGCACGTAGTTGAAGCAGAAGAACGCGGTCGCGACGGCCAGTACCGGTATGGAAAAAATGTAGCTGAACAGGCTGCGGCCTTCTTCGACGTTCTCCACCAACACTTCTTCGCGCCCGGCACGGATCAGTTCACGTTCGGCCTGGGAGACACTCGCGTGATGGTCCGGGGTGTCCTTGAAGATCATCAGCCAGGCCAGTAGCCACAACGCGCCCAGCACGGCGATGACCACGAAGGAAATGCGCCAGCCGAAGTTGAACGCCACCAGCCCGACCACGGGACCAGCCAGAGCTGCGCCCAGCGGTTGCCCGCAGTTGGTGAAGCCCAGGGCGCGTCCGGCTTCCTGGCGTGGGAACCAGTTGGTGATGGCCTTGTTGGTCGTGGTGCCCATCGGCCCCTCGCCCATGCCAAACAATACGCGGAAGATCAGCAGTTGCAGGTAGCCGGTGATGACGGCGGTCAGGCCGCAGAACACCGACCAACTGCCGGCGGCCCAGGCGAACACCTTTTTCGGCCCGTACTTGTCCGCCGCCCAGCCGCCGATGAAGCACAGCGCGCAGTAGCCGAAGAAAAACGAGCTGAAGATGAAGCCCATTTGCGCATCGTCGATGTGCAATTCGGTCTTGAGCAGTGGCGCGACGACCGAGAGGGCCGCGCGGTCGAGGTAGTTGAGCATGCCGGCGAAAAACAGCAGGCCGGCAATGTTCCAGCGGTAATAGCCTTTCATTCTTTTATGGCCTTTATTATTGACAGAAAACAGGGATGGCTCAGTCGATCAACGTACGTTCCAGGCAGTAGTCTTCGAGCACTTGCAGGTCCGGGTCGAAGCCCAGGCCGGGGGCGGTTGGCAGTTGCATGTGCGGCTTGAAGGCCAGGGCAGGGTAGAGCAGGCGTTCGAACTCGATGAAGGGCACTTCCACCGCCACATTCGGCGGCAGCAACGTGCACAGGTGCGCCACGGCCAAAAGGCCTGGGCCGAAGTAGAAGCAGTGCGGCACGACTTTCACGCCATGCTGTTCAGCGAGGGCAAATACCTGAAGCATGGCGCCGATGCCACCGATTTTCGCCACGCTGGGTTGCACCACATCGATGGCTTGTTGTTCGAGCAAGGTCTTGATGCCCTGTACTCCGGCAGCATTCTCGCCCGCGGACAACGGCACGCCTTGTTGACGCACCTGTGCCAGTCCGGCGACGTCATCGGGCGGCCAGACCGGTTCTTCCAGCCAGGTCAATTCCAGGGTTTTCAGGCGTTCGGCGATTTCGCTCGCTTCGGTAACCGACCATGGGCAATTCACGTCCACCATCAACTCGCCCGCAGAGACAGGCAGTGCCCTGCGAGCGGCGGCAATCGCGTCGACGTGGGTTTCGTGCAGTTTGATCTTGCGAAAGCCCAGATCGCGGGCGCGGCTGACCTGGCGATAGACCTCGTCGGGATCGTTGCCGTAGCTGACCAGGCTGGCATACAGCTCCAGCTTGCGAGGCGTGCCGCCCAGCAGTTGATGCAGCGGAGCGCCGGCCACCTGGGCCGCGAGGTCCCACAGGGCGATGTCGATACCGGAGAGGGCGTAGACCATGGCACCGGTCGAGCCGAAACCATGCACGGCGCGGCGGACCTTTTCCATCGTCTGCTCGCGATGCTCCAGCGAAGTGCCGATGAACATCGGGCCGACCACGGCCGTCAACGCCTGGAACGTCACCGGATTGGAGCCGTGTCCGAACGCTTCACCCCAGCCTACCAGCCCGGTGTCCGTGGTGACTTTGAGCATCAGGCTTTGCATGCGCTGATGGCTGGGCGAGGCGGCATTGAAGGCGTCGTCGTCCTTGGCCTGGCCGTGGTTTTGCCGCTGGCTGGCGCCCGTACTGAACGGGATGCTGATGCGGATAACTTCGATACTGCGAATGATCAAAAGTCGCTCCTTGCCCATTTTATTAAAATTGTGGGTCTGTCATGAAGCACAGGTACGTCATCGTACAACATAGAAAATGACAGTGAAACATTTTGTGACATCGCATTTTGCCTGCAGCGGGAGGCTCTAGCACGGGGCAGGGGGCTTTGGTGTAGGAGCGAGCATGCTCGCGATGGCCGTCCAGACACCGCTGGCATCCAGACAACCAGCGTCATCGTTCACCACCATCGCGAGCATGCTCGCTCCTACAGAGGGGGGAGATCTGTGCGGCATCCGTGCGTTGCGGATCAGCTCGCTTCGGTCAGTTTCAGTTCTTCCAAAGCCCTGCGCAGTGCTCCCATGCTGGAGAAGCGTTTTTCATGCAGTGCCAGCCACGCCGGGCGTTGAATATAAAAATGCCCGGACTCATACCAGATAGGCGTTTTCACGATCACGCCATCACGCCCACGGTGTACGAGAAAAACGCGGTCCGGTTTGCGTTGGAGGGTGTACATGCCGGGGCGGCTCAGTAACTGTTCGAGCTCCTCGTCCGTTCGGCTCAGCCACGGCGTTTCCATCTGTAATCGGAGATCGCTTTTCACCGTCCCCTCCGGCTTGCCCGTGATATCGAGATAGGTTCTGCCAGGATCAGGTTCAAAGCCGTGCGACTGGCCCTTGCCCACATCTTCGATGCGCAGCCCCAGCGCATTCTCCAATTCACTGACCCCAGGCACACCTTCAAATGTACTGGCGTGGGAGTTCCCCACTAGCGACACCCATTTGCCTGGCCCGCGAGTCGTCAGGTCGGCGTCGATGACGGTCTGGGCGTAGAAATTCATCATCGCCTGGCGTGTGGTCTTTTGCAGGCCCTGCATGCCGTTCAGCCGGTAACTGGCCATGCAGTCGATGGCCTGGACCCGGACGCCGTAGCGGGTGGCTTCCCTCACCAGTTCGAGGAAGTTGAAGGTGAGTGACGGATCGGTCATGTGGCCCGTATCCAGGCTCTGCAGGTACATTTCAAGGTCCCTGGGCATGACGCCGCTCCTGGCAAAACTGTCCAGTGACGCCTGGTGAAAGTCAGTGAGCAAATGCTCCATGTAGAGTGTTTTCACACCCTTGCGGGCCATCAGTTCCATATTTTCGATCAGCCACTGCTTGCTGCCGATGTCGGCATGACTCTCACCAATGACCAGGCCGTCGTAATGCACCAGCCACCACTCGATGAAAGATTCGGCATTCCAGGCGGGATCGATCGGCGGCAGCGGTGGTCGCTTGGCCAGGACCAGGTCGGCGAAAAACGCTTTGGTCGCCTCAAACAAGCGTCGACGTGTAGCCTGGAAGACCGACAGTGAGGAGCCTTCTTCGTCAAGTTCAGCAAAAACATCCCCCAGCAGTCTCCCGTCTGGGTTGTTGACGGCGTCCTTGAGACTCCCGCGAAGCTCCCGTGGAATCTCGTAGGGTGAGGTAAACAGCGGATTATCGGGCAGCTCGATATCCGGATTCGGCACCTGGCCCGTACCTCCGGCAGCCGGCAGCGGCTTGATGTGCGGCTCTGCAGCCAGGGGGTCGATGCGCACATGCGCCTGGGTCAGGCCTTCGTCTCCCAGCGCCAGGGCCAGTTCATTGAGGCTGGCGTAGCGACGTCCGCTGACCAACCTCCACCGTGGACGTATCAGGAAATATCCACCGGCATCGCGCTGCAACGGTGTGCTCACCAGAGTCCCGTCACTGCTGCGGTGGATCAGGGTTGCATTGTCTTCAATCATGAACATGCCACTTCTGGGCAAGGCTTTCTCGACCGTCTTGAACGTGACAATGGGTGTGTTGGCTTCCACTTGCAGGCGCAGGTCGCCCTTGAGCAGGTCGATAGCGCGATCCAACTCATCGAGCACTTCTCTTCCTGGATCGACGGTCAACCCGGCAGCGCCGGTGGGCACGTCTTCAATGCGCAACGAGACGGCGCCCCTCAGCTTGCCGATGCCCGCGACGTTGTAAAGGCTACCGGCGCGATCGTCATCCACCAGCGCCACCCAGCGATTGGCCCCTCGTGCGGTCTGGTCGGCGCGGATGGTTTCGTCCGAAAAGTAGTTCAGCATTTTCCGGGCACTGGCGTCCGTCGTGCGCTCCATGCCCGGAAATCGCCGGCTGGCCATGCAGTCGATGGCTTGCACGCGAATGTGGTTTTTCTGCGCGGCCGTCACCAGCTCGATGTAACTGTGGGGGCCGGCCGGATCGGTGCCCATCTGCAGGTCCATGGCCTTCAGCGAATCTTCCAGCGTTGGGGACATTTCGCCGATCTGGTGGAACAGATCGAGGTCGGCCTGGTGGAAATCGGTCATCAGGCGATCCACGTACAACGTCCTGACCTTCTGCTTGTTCAGCACTTTGAAGTTCTTGATGAGGAGGCGTCGGGCGGTGGTGCTGGCGTTCGGCTGCCCGAGCACCAGGCCAGGCCCATCCTTGAGCACGCCTTTGCTCAAGTCGGCAAAGGTGGTCGACGATTTTACGGCAGGCACTGCCGGCCGCGCGGGAAAGACGGGGTCGCGATAGAAGCTGCTCGCGTCGGCATAAAGGCGACGACGCAGCGATTTGAAGTTCTGGTAAAGGCCATCGGTTTCAGGCCCGATGTCCAGTGGGAAATCATCGGTACGGGCCTCGGCCACGGGTCGCAGTTCGGCTTTTACCGATTCCGCCACGTCGTAGGGCATGGGTTCGGTGGCTATTTCCGGCAGCGGTGTGGTCGTATGCCCCCAGGGCCAGTCGCCGAAGATCTTCATGCCGCCGCGCAAGCCGGGGCGGGCGACCGGCTCCCATTTCAACGCTTCGTTCAGGCGCACCGGCACATTGCGATAAAACGAGTAGGGGTGCACCGGGTCGATGATCACCCACCCACGCATCTGCTCGACATAGCGCACCTCGTAGAAGGCATCGGCGCCGGCGCGGCGCATCAGGATGTAGGTCTTGCCGGACGGTGTCCTGAAGATTTCCTGGAATTTGGGGTTGTCGGCCTCCAGGAGAGTCGGTTCGGTGAGGGTGGTTTTGAACGAGTCGAGGAAATTCTCCGGTGCCTTGGGCAATACTTGCGTCGGTGCGATATCCTCGATCGGCGGCAGCGGAGTACGCGCCTTCGCCGCTTCAAACAGTAGCGCCTCTTCCTCTTCTATGAGCACCGAGGTCTCGGCAATTTCCGGCAGGGCGCCTTCACCCGCCAGGAACGTGGCGTTGAACAGCGTGTCGATCGCGGTGAAAATTGCCGCGGTCACTGCTGACTTGCGCGCGCCCGGTGTCTTGCCGTTGACCGCCTGATCGATCTCCAGTCCGACGTTGGCGATGCCGGCGCCCACCACCGCCAGCGCGACTGGCCAGCCCACAGCGGCCATCGGACCAAACATCTTGTTAAAGGCGTTCAGGTAACCGATCCACAGTTTTTTACGCAGCTCGCCATTGGAGTGCAGCATGAACTCGGCGTCGCTGATCATGCGCGCATGGGTCGCGTACCCCAGGAACGTGAAGGCATCGCCTTCCACCGCTTCGGCCGACAGTGCGACCAACTTGTGATCATTGGTGTGCCAGGTCGTGGTCAGCAGATCGAGCACATGGGTGAGGCCGACGTTCTGGTTGTTTGGCTCACTCAGTATCTTTGCCGCGAGTGCCGCACCCGGGTTCAGTATTTCGAGCCACTCAAGCTTTGCACTCTTGCGCGAGGAGCTGTCCTCCGTAATGTCGTGATCGGCAACCTGGAAGTGCGCCATGAAACGCTTGCGACCGGACGGCGTCTTGATTTTCGACAGGATCCACCAGTGCACATGGCGGTCGGACTGCAAGGCATGCACGCCCCAAACTTCGCCAGGGGTGTAGATCATTTTCCTGCCATGGGCGTCGACGATGCACAGGATGTCGGTGGCGATGAAGTCGCCGACTTTCAACAGGCTGATGCGCACACCCTTGGGAGGGGGTGCTTGCTCTTCGAGCATCTGGCGCGTCACAGGCCAACGGACGTTGCCGGCCACGGCGTTGACGGCCGTCCGGAAGTTATCGTCGGAAAGCCGCCCGCTTTCACGGTCCTCCATGGCCTTGGCGAGAAAAGTACATTTGGCCAACATGCGGAACGTCTTGCGGTGGTTGTACCAGAACGCCTTGATCTTTTTCCGGTACTTGTCGGCGAAGTTGAGGTCCCAGAACACCTTCAGCACATCCTTGGCGTGCAAACGGATTTCGTTGGTCTGGTCGTAATTGCCGGCGTCCGGGCCGGCGGTGTAGAAGCCGGCGTCGGAGTCGAGCAGGTCGGCGTTGTCCTGGTCGTGCACGCTGAAACGCTGGATGACCAGTTGCGGCAGGGTCATCGATTCGCGGGGGACTTCAACACGATGCTCCCAGCCGGTGAAGGTCAGCGGGCTACTTTGCGCGGCGTGAAATCGATGGAAATAAACCTGTTCGGGCTCCAGGTGGCTGAGGTGGTGTTCGGCAAGAATATCCCGGGAGATGGCGCAGGCCATTTCGTACATGTCGGGGCAGGAGGCGACGAGTGTCGGAACCAGTTGCTTGAGCGCCTCTCTGTCGGCGGAATTGGGCAGTGCATCGGATTCTGGAGTGTCCACAGGCTTTCCTTGATCGTGGTGGGTTGATAACAACCACGATCATTTCAGGCGCAAGGGTGAAGGGTCTGTCAGAAGACAGGGCAGTGCGATGTCGGAACATGGATGGTATGCGTACGAAAAAACCGCAGCGTGCGAGCGCATCGTGAACCCGCGCGGGTCGAATGTGGCCCGCGGGGGCATTCAAATGTGAGCGATCACGTCAGCTCGGAATACGGCTCTGCAACACCATGCCCATGCCGCTCAGCGCCCGCGACAGCAGCTCGACGGAAGGAAACGGAACGCCGCTGACCTCTGTCCATGCGGGGCGGATGATGCACAGGTTACCGTGCGCCAGTGGCTCCACGGCGGTGTGGACGATGGAGCCCTCGCCGCTGCGATGGACGAGGGTGTATGCACCTTCCGCTTTCTGGAACAGGTACATGCCCCTGCGGAACAGCAGGCGTCTGATTCGCTCTTCGGTCCAATTCACCGGCGGCGCTTCCACTTGCAGGCGCAGGTCGCTGTAAAGAATGTCGGTCCTGCCCTTGAACACGCTGGTCACGGAGGGGCCGCGATCCATTTCAATGCCGGGATCGATTTCCAGGCCATGCCCTTGTCCTGGGTCCACCTCCTCAATGCGTACGCCCAGGCCTCCTTCCAACTCGCTGAGGCCTGCCATCCCCCTGAACGTGTTGGTGCTTTCCGCTCCGGTCAGTACCAACCATTTCCCGGCGCCATTGAGCACCCTGTCCGAGAACATGATTTCGCTCGCCAGGTGGTTGGCCATCATCTGCTCATCGTGGGGGATCATGGCGACGGGTTTTCGATAGTTGGCCGCGCAGTCCAGAGCCTGCACGCGGATACGCTGGGCTCGGGCTGCCTTGACCAGCTCCAGATCATTGAAGCGCCCAGCCGGATCGGTGCCCAGTTGAGTCAGGTATTTTTCCAGGTCCTCGGACATCACGCCGGTGTTGAAATATTGATTAAGGTCCTCCTGGGCAAAGTCGGCGAGCAGGCGCCGCATGTAGATGGTTTTCACGCCCTCGGCGGCCAGCGTTGGCATGTCCTTGATCACCAGTTTCATGCTGGTGATCCGGTCGAGTGTTTCGCCGATGACCAATCCGGGAAAGGCGCTGAACGTGCGCTTGATCAACGTTGTGAACGTCATCGAACTGTCGACCGCCGGAATGTGCGGACGTGAAGGCAAAGAGCGCCAGTCGAGGTTCTGGTAGAAACGCCGTGCGGACGTCAACAGCGACTGGTGTTTCTGGGCGAAGTTAAGTGCGTAGCGATCCTGGGAAAGCAATTCGCCGCTGGGGCCTCTCTGTATCCGGACGTGGGTTTCAGGGAGGTCCAATGCCCAGCGCTTCAAACCGTACGCTTTATAGGGATCGACGTCGTAGGACGTCACAATTCGTCTGGGTCCGGTGGAAATGGGCGGCAGGGCGCTCGGATGGGGTTGTTCCGGGGCGGGCGATGCGGGCTGGGCGGCTGCTTGTTCAGTCAACTCCAGTTCGACCACGCAGGCGGTCTTGCCCATGCATTGCCCACCGGCCGCCAATCGCAGTTTGGGCATCCGTTCCCATTGTCCTTCGGCATTCAGGCGCACGGGCAGGGAGTGGATAAACTGGTTGGGCCGGGTCGGGTCGACGATCGCCCAGTAACCGCCCCCCTGGAGTCGGGGAAGTAGCGCACGTAGTAGGCGTTGTCGTTGATCATGATGGCGTACGGCGGGTCGCCATCGAGCGGATAGATACCCTGGAATTTACCGGGTTCGCTGACGGGCGTTTTGCTGTCCAGCAGTTCGTTGGTTTGAAATTTCTCCGGTATGTCGGTGCGCGGAGCCGGCTTCGGCGACGGTGCTTCTGCGGTTGTTGGCAACCCTTCGGATGGTTCATCGGGCACGGCCGATTCGTCCGGGGTTCGTGACGACTCGGCGTACTCGTCCCACTCTGCCGCTTCCGCCGCATCGACCTCGGCACCGACCTCCGCCACCGACCCGACACCCTTGAGAAACGGCAGATTGAACAGCGCGTCGATGGCATTGAAGATCGCCCCGATCACGCCTTCCTTGCGCTCACTGGCGGTCTTGCCGGTTACCGCCTGATCGATATTCAGGCCCATGCTGGCAATGCTCGCGCCAATCACCGGCAGTGCCACTGGCCAGCCCACCGCGGCCATCGGGCCGAACACCTTGAGGCCGGCGCTGAGGTAACCGATCCAGAGATTCTTGCGCAGATCGCCATTGGAGGTCAGTGACAGGTTGGCTTCTTCGGTCATGGCGTTGCGGGTCGAGTCGCGCAGCCAGCCAAAGGCGTCCCCGGTAATCGTCTGGTCTTTCTGGTTGATCAGGTGATGATCGGAATGGCCCCAGGTGCTTGTCAGGCGATTCATCAGGTCGACGAGGTTTTCGCTGATGGCCTGGCGTTCCGCCAATGGGAAATGAGTCATGAGGGCTCGGCGAGCGGATTCATCGTTCATTTGATTGAGGATCCACCAGTGCAGGTCCGAGGGTGTCTCGAACACCTGCAAAGGTGTGTCCTCACCCGGTACATAGAGAATCTGCCGGCCCTTGGCATCGATGATTCGCAGGATATTCGTGGCGGCGTGGCCGGCGATATCCAGGGCGGCGACGCGCAGGTGCGAGACGGGTGATGCATCGGCTTGCAGCATTTTCAACGTGGCCGGCCAGGTGATCGGACCGATCACCGCCTCCAGCGCCATGTTGCAATCTTCGAGGTTCAATCGCCCGCTCTCATGGGCCTCGATGGTTTTGCCCAGGAACGTGCATTTGGTCAGCGTGCGGAAGTCACCGGCGTAGGCGTCCCAGAAGGCATGCAGTTTGTTGCGGTAAATGTCACTGAAGTTGAGGTCCCAGAAGTGCTTGAGCACCTCATTGCCATGCAATGGCACTTCATTGCTGGCGTCGAAGTTTTCCACCTCGGGGCCTGCGGTGTAGAAGCCGCCGTAGGTGTCCAAAAGGTCGGCGTTGTCCTGGTCGGTAGCGCGGAATCGGTAGATCACCAGTTGCGTGAGGGTCAGGGATTCGTAGGGTTTTTCGCCGTAATGCTGCCAACCGGTGAAAGACGACGCCAGACTTTGTGCGGTCTTGAACCGGTGGAAATACACCTGATCGGGGTCGAGATCATGGATGCCGTATTTCACCAACAGGTTGGCGGCAACTTCGTGGGCGGTATCGTGCAGGCTCGGGCAAGTCCGGACCACATGGGCGGCAATCGCCTTCAGGGCCGCCTTGTCGGCGGCATTGGGCAAGGGAGGGGTCTGGTCAGTGTTCATTGACTCGGTTCCTTGAGAATAGGGACCTCGAGGGTGAACCCTTCAATTGTCGCTGGGGCGGTACATATGTACCGCACAGACGTGCGCACATGCGTCCATCCGCCGCGCTGCCCTTACCGTTTCGCAACCGCAGGTGTATCGTATTCGCCTTTTGCAGGCCGCTGGGTTTGCGCTGGACGTTAAGGTGGTTGAGTTCATGTCTTTTACCCGTCGCCAAATCCTCGGTGGCCTGGCCGGTCTTGTTGTCGTTGGTGTCGGTGCGGGCGGCGCCTCGCGTTACTGGCTGGGCAAGATGGCCGATGCCGACGCGGGTCATGACTACGAGTTGATCGCCGCGCCCCTGGATGTGGAACTGGTTGCCGGGCACAAGACTCCGGCCTGGGCGTTTGGCGCATCGGCGCCGGGCACCGAGTTGCGCGTGCGCCAGGGCGAATGGCTGCGGGTTCGGTTTATCAACCATCTGCCGGTCGCTACCACCATTCACTGGCACGGCATCCGCCTGCCGCTGGAGATGGACGGCGTTCCCTATGTGTCCCAACTTCCGGTGCTGCCGGGCGAATACTTCGACTACAAATTCCGTGTGCCCGACGCCGGCAGTTACTGGTATCACCCTCACGTGAACAGCAGCGAGGAACTGGGGCGCGGGCTGGTTGGGCCGTTGATTGTCGAAGAGCGCGAGCCGACCGGGTTCAAATACGAAAAAACCTTGAGCCTGAAGAACTGGCACGTCGATGAGCAAGGCAATTTCGTCGAGTTCAGCGTTCCCCGGGAGGCAGCCCGGGGCGGTACAGCCGGACGCCTGGTGACAATCAATGGCCTGCCGACGCCTGTCATCGATTTACCGGCCGGCCAGATTACCCGGGTGCGCCTGCTCAACCTCGACAACACCCTGACCTATCGCCTGAACATTCCCGGAGTCGAAGCGAAGATCTACGCCCTGGACGGTAACCCCATCGAACCGCGCCCGCTGGGCAAGGAATACTGGCTGGGACCTGGCATGCGCATTTGCCTGGCGATCAAGGCGCCGCCGGCCGGCGAAGAGTTGTCTCTGCGCAACGGTCCGGTGCGTATGGGCACACTGCGCTCGGTGGCCAACAATGACGAACCGACCACCTGGCCACCGGCACTGCCGGCCAACCCGGTAGCCGAGCCGGACCTGGCCAATGCCGAGAAACTCAACTTCAATTTCGAGTGGGTCGGTTCGGTGTCGGTCAACGTCGACAACAGACCGCCGAGCCTGTGGCAAATCAACGGCAAGGCCTGGGATATCACCGACAAGACCTGTGCTGACCGGCCGATTGCCAAGCTTGAGAAGGGCAAAAGCTACATTTTTGAATTGAAGAACCTGACCCAGTATCAACACCCGATTCACCTGCACGGCATGAGCTTCAAGGTCATCGCCTCGAACCGGCACAAGGTGATTCCGTATTTCACCGATACCTATCTGCTGGGCAAGAACGAGCGTGCACAAGTGGCGCTGGTGGCGGATAACCCGGGTGTGTGGATGTTCCATTGCCATGTGATCGACCACATGGAAACCGGCCTGATGGCCGCCATCGAGGTGGCGTGATGCGTCAGATTCGACCTGCTGCGATCATCGATCGCAGCCGTGACCGCGACTTCATGCGCGAAGCCCTGGCACTGGCCGAACAAGGCGCGGCGCTGGGTGAGGTGCCGGTGGGCGCGGTGCTGGTGCAGGACGGTGAAATCATCGGCCGTGGCTTCAATTGCCCGATCAGCGGCCACGACCCCAGTGCCCACGCCGAAATGGTGGCGATCCGCGCAGCGGCGTTGGCTGCCAGCAACTACCGGCTGCCGGGCAGTACGCTCTACGTGACGCTGGAACCGTGCAGCATGTGCGCCGGGCTGATCGTGCATTCGCGCATTGCGCGGGTGGTGTACGGCGCGCTGGAGCCCAAGGCCGGGATCGTTCAGAGCCAGGGGCAGTTTTTTACCCAGGGCTTCTTGAATCACCGGGTGCTGTTTGAGGGCGGGGTGCTGGCAGAGGAGTGTGGGGCGGTGTTGAGTGATTTCTTCAAGGCGCGACGGGCCAAATCGGCAGATTAGAAAACTGACACCGCTCCCACAGGGTTACTGGTTGTTTTCAGAACTTACTTTTTAGCCACTATGACCGCCCGCATCGGCGCCGGCAGCCCTTCGATCGTTTTGCTGTGATCCTCAGGATCGAGGAAATCGCTGAGCGACTGGTACTTCATCCACTCCGTCCCGCGTTGCTCCTCGACCGTGGTCACGCTCACATCCACGCATTTCACATCGCTGAAACCGGCACGTCGCAGCCACAATTCCAGCGCCGGCACGGACGGCAGGAACCACACGTTGCGCATCTGTGCGTAGCGATCTTCCGGTACCAACACCTGATGCTTGTCGCCTTCGACCACCAGGGTTTCCAGTACCAGTTCACCGCCCTTGACCAGGCAATCCTTCAGCGCCAGCAAATGCTCGATCGGCGAGCGGCGATGGTAGAACACGCCCATGGAAAACACTGTATCGAAACCTTCCAGGTTCGCTGGCAAGTCTTCGAAAGGAAACGGCAGGTGCCAGGCATTGGGTTGCGACAGGTACCGCTGCACCGCCTGGAACTGGCAGAAGAACAGCCAGTTCGGGTCGACGCCGATCACGCTGTCGGCACCGGCGCCGAGCATGCGCCACATGTAATAGCCGTTGCCGCAGCCGACATCGAGGATGCGCTTGCCCTTGAGATCCAGGTGCGGAGCGACCCGCGACCACTTCCAGTCCGAACGCCATTCGGTGTCGACGTGCACGCCAAACAGATCGAACGGTCCCTTGCGCCATGGCGACAGGCCCATCAAGGCGCTGCGCATCTGCGCGCGGGTGGCGTCGTCGCAATCGGTATCCAGTTTCAGGCCATTGAGCAGGTCGACTTCGCTGGGCTGGATGTTCGGCAGGGCATCCAGCGCACTCTGCCAGCGCTCCAGGTCGCCGTGACCCTTTTCCATTTTCTTGTCGAGTTGCGCTTGCAGGGTGTTGGCCCATTCGGCCAGCGGTGTACCCGCCAGATGGCGGGCGAGGGGGGACAGATCGATCATGGCAAGGCAATCAACGAGGCAAAGTTAAGGCACTGGAACCACGGCACGACTTTCGAGAACCCGGCAGCCAGCAGGCGTTCGCGGTGTTCTTCGAGGCTGTCGGGCTTCATGACGTTTTCGATGGCGCTGCGCTTCTGGGCGATTTCCAGTTCGCTGTAGCCGTTGGCGCGTTTGAAGGCGACATGCAGGTCGGTGAGCAGCGCGTGCTCCTGCTCGTCTTCAAAACGCAGCTTTTCCGAGAGAATCAGGGCGCCACCGGGAAGCAGCGACTGGCGAATGCGCGCGAGCAACTCGGTGCGCTGCGGCCGGGCAATGAATTGCAGGGTGAAGTTCAGCGCCACCACCGAGGCTGGCTGGAAGTCGAGAGCCAGAATGTCGCCTTCGATTACCTCCACCGGCAACAGCTCCTGGAACATCGAGTCCTGGCCGTTGAGGTATTCACGGCAACGCTCGACCATCGCCGCGGAGTTATCCACAGCGATGACGCGGCAACCGTCGGTGCGCACATGGCGGCGCAACGCCTGGGTCACGGCGCCGAGGGACGAACCGAGGTCGTAGAGCACACTGTTCGGCTGGGCGAACTGCGATGCGAGCACGCCGAGGTTTTCGACGATGGTCGGATAACCTGGCACCGAGCGCTTGATCATGTCCGGGAACACCCGCACCACGTCCTCGTTGAAGGCGAAGTCGGGCACCTGGGCCAACGGCTGGGCGAATAGGCGATCGGGTTCTTTGCTCACGGCGGTTCCGGCGGTGTCGGTGGAAAAGGCCGGCATTTTAGCCAAGTTGGCGTGGGGATGCGCGGTTTGTCTGATAAACCGCCGGGAATGGTGGGGTGCGAATGCAAGAGCTATCGCGGTTTGTGCGCAAACGCCGAAGCCGTGATGCCCCACTGCCCCAGCCAGTAACTGAGGATGATCACATACGGCGCGGCGTTGAACGGCGCAACGAAGCGGTTGATGCCGATCACGCTGTCGGAAAACACGAACGCCACGGCGCCGCCGGCTGCCAGTAATGCCGAACGCCTGGGCACGTCGGTGCCCAGGCGGGCCAAGGCGCGCCAAAGCATGGCGCTGATAGCCACGCCGTAGACGATCACCGGCACGGTCAGTGGGCCCAGGCCGTTGGCCAGCAGGATGCCCAGCAGGACCGCGCCCACCACCAGGGCCAAGATCAACGGCAGCAGCGCCAGCCGACGGCAATCGCTCAGGTAAGCCTTGAGGTACGCCAGATGCGCGACCAGGAACGCGCCGAGACCGAACACGAACAAATCCACCGGCCACGCCAGCAGTACATCGCCAAGCAGCGAGAAGATCAGGCCCAGGCTGATCCAGCGTCGATAATCGCTGGGCGGCGCGTCGTGCAGCCAGCCGAGCAGGGCGAGCACCGGTAACGGTTTGACCAGCAGGCACAGCAGTGCGGCATGCACACTGAGGCCATAGAGAAAGGTCACTGCGCCCATCAGCGCCAGAATCAGCCAACCCATGATCAGTTGACCGAAATTGCGCAGTCAAAGCTGTCCACCGGCAACACTTCCGGTGCCCAAGGTTGCTGCGACGTCAGGCGCAGGCGCCCGGTGCCCGCGGCGAAGGCCTGGAACCGCCAGGTCGAAACCCCGGCAGCCCCCACCACGCCGGCGTCTTCAGGATTGCGGTAAACCTCCGGTCCCAGTGAGCGCAGTACGCCCCCGGCCGAATCCTGGATGGCCCAGCGATAACCCGTGGTGGGGTTGCTCGGCAGGCTCAGGATCAGGTTTTGCCCGTTGCTCATCTTCACCGGGCATTCGCTTTGCTTTTCCACTGTCACGTTCTGTTTGGGCTGCGAAGCGCAGGCGGCCAGCAGGGCGAGGGCGAGGGGGACAAACAGGCGGCTGGGGGACATAAGGGCAGAGGCTCCGGCGTTCACGACGAACGGCGAGCATAACTTAAGATGAGACAAATTGTGACAGCGTCGCCCGGTGAAGACTATTCCCTGCCTGTGCAGGCAATAGTCTTCAAGTGTCTGCGACTTCTAACTCTCCGTAATGTCAACGTTGCCCAGAACATCGATGAGTTTGCCCGAGCGATCACGCAGGTCTGCATGGAAGCCAATTTTGTAATTGCCTTCATGGAACTCGACGGTGAACGTACCTTTTTCAATGGTAGCGCGGGTCACTTCTACGTTATCTACACGCTGGGAATACAATACCGTTTGGATTCCATCGGGGCCTGAGGGAAATTCGTGTTTCCCGTTGGGAATGTCCCGGCTTGTGATGATGTAGAAAACTCGATGATCGTGGTCAGTTGGATTGGCGCGATAGGTTCCGGAAAAGTGTTTTTTGCCGTCAGGATCTGTATAGACCTGGACCTGAGTCGCGTTGAAGTCTGGCTCCGGGGGCAGTTTGGCGGTGAACGTTCCGGAATTTTTGGTAGTTGCGACCATTTCATTCTCCCTGCATGACGCTGATTGATGAGCTGAACGACGTTCGTCACCAGTATCTGGAAGCAGTCAGAGAAGCGTTACTATCAGAACTGACAGTTTTTAGAACGATTGGTTGTTTAGGTCGCGTGAATGGATGAGAAGGCGCTGTAAACAAGAGATCTACAGCGCCTTCAACGTTAGAACAGGACTTTCGCCACATCCGCAAACCGCTTGGCGAAATGCACCGTAATCCCTTCCTTCAGGTAATCGGGCAACTCTTCGAAGCTGCCCCGGTTGGCTTCTGGCAGGATCAATTCGAAGATCTTCTGCCGACGCGCCGCGATCACTTTCTCGCGCACCCCGCCAATGGGCAGGACATGCCCGGTGAGCGTCAGTTCGCCGGTCATGGCCACACCTTTTTTCGCCGGTTGGTTGCGTGCGAGCGAGAGCAGGGCGCTGGCCATGGTCACACCGGCACTCGGACCGTCCTTGGGGGTGGCGCCTTCCGGCACGTGCAGGTGAACGAAGGCTTCGTCGAAGAACTTCGGATCACCGCCAAACGACTTCAGGTTCGAGCTGATGTAGCTGTAGGCAATTTCCGCCGACTCCTTCATCACGTCACCCAACTGCCCGGTGAGCTTGAATCCACGGTTGTGCGTGTGAATGCGTGTGGCTTCGATCGGCAGTGTGGCGCCGCCCATGCTGGTCCACGCCAGGCCCGTGATGACGCCGGTGCCGGACAGTACCTGTTCGTTACGAAACACTGGGTGGCCCAGCGACGCTTCGAGGTCTTTCGGGCCGAGCTTGATCACCGCCTTCGGATCGTCGATCAGCTTCGTCACCGCCTTGCGCACCAGCTTGCCCATCTGCTTTTCAAGTTGGCGCACACCGGCCTCACGGGCGTAACCGTCGATCAAGGCTTTCAAGGCGCTGTCGCTGATCGACAGGCTGCCCTTCGATACACCGGCCTTTTCCAGCAGCTTCGGCCACAGGTGGCGCTTGGCGATGGCGACTTTTTCTTCGGTGATGTAACCCGACAGGCGAATGACTTCCATGCGGTCGAGCAACGGGCCGGGGATGGAATCCAGGGTGTTGGCGGTGCACACGAACAGCACTTTGGACAGGTCCAGGCGCAGGTCGAGGTAATGGTCGAGAAACTCGACGTTCTGCTCCGGGTCCAGCGTTTCCAGCAGCGCCGAAGCCGGGTCGCCCTGGTAGCTCTGGCCCATCTTGTCGATTTCGTCGAGCATGATCACCGGGTTCATCACTTCGACGTCTTTCAACGCCTGGACGAGTTTGCCCGGTTGCGCGCCAATGTAGGTGCGCCGGTGGCCCTTGATCTCGGCTTCGTCGCGCATGCCGCCGACACTGAAGCGGTAGAACGGCCGCCCCAGGGACTCGGCGATGGATTTGCCGACGCTGGTTTTGCCCACGCCCGGCGGACCCACCAACAGCACGATGGAACCGCTGATCTCGCCCTTGTAGGCGCCAACGGCGAGGAATTCGAGGATGCGATCCTTGATGTCGTCGAGCCCGGCATGGTGTTTATCCAGCACCTTGCGCGCGTGCTTGAGGTCGAGTTTATCATCGCCATATACCCCCCACGGCACCGAGGTCGCCCAGTCGAGGTAGTTGCGGGTGACGGCATACTCCGGCGAGCCTGTTTCGAGGATCGACAGTTTGTTCATTTCCTCCTCGAGGCGTTTTTGCACCTGCGCCGGCAACACCTTGCCTTCCAGGCGCTGCTCGAACTGCTCGATGTCGGCGCTACGGTCGTCCTTGGTCAGGCCGAGTTCCTGCTGGATGACCTTGAGCTGTTCCTTGAGGAAAAATTCGCGCTGGTGCTCGCCGATCTTGCGGTTCACCTCGGCGGAAATCTCCTTTTGCAGACGCGCGACTTCGACTTCCTTGCGCAGCATCGGCAAGACTTTTTCCATGCGCTTGAGCATCGGCACGCAATCGAGCACTTCCTGCAACTCGCTGCCGGTCGCCGAGGTCAGCGCAGCGGCGAAGTCAGTCAGGGGCGAGGGGTCGTTGGGGCTGAAGCGGTTGAGGTAATTCTTCAGTTCTTCGCTGTACAGCGGGTTGAGCGGCAGCAGTTCCTTGATCGCGTTGATCAACGCCATGCCGTAAGCCTTGACCTCGTCGGTCGGCTCGCTCGGCTGGTGCGGATACTCGACTTCCACCAGGTAGGGTGGACGATGGTGCTTGAGCCAGGTCTTGAGGCGTACGCGAGTCAGGCCCTGGGCAACGAATTGCAACTTGCCATTTTCGCGGCTGGCGTGGTGCACCTTGACGAGCGTGCCGTACAGCGGCAAGGCGGAAGTGTCGAAGTGGCGCGGGTCTTCCTGGGGCGTGTCCATGTAGAACAGGGCCAGGGAGTGATGATCGGATTTGCTCACCAGATCCAGGGTTTCGGCCCAGGGTTCTTCGTTGACGATGACCGGCAACACCTGGGCCGGGAAGAACGGGCGGTTGTGGATCGGGATGATGTAGACCTTGTCCGGCAGGTTTTGGCCAGGCAACGCGAGGCCTTTGCCGGCCGTACGGCTCGGGGCATTTTCTGGATCAGCGTATTCGCTCAGGTCTTCGGGAAAATCTTGCTGGTCGCTCATTGGGACACCTGCGCAATGGGTATGGGTCTTAGATGGGGCAGGTTAATGGTGGTTTCAATGATACCTGGGTGTTAATTCGGCCCCGCCCCCTGTAGGAGCGAGCTTGCTCGCGATGGCGGTGCATCAGTCAGCGAACATGGCGCCTGACACACTGCCATCGCGAGCAAGCTCGCTCCTACAGGGATGGGGTGACAATAAAAAAGGCGACACCCCTGAGGGTGTCGCCTTTGTTTATTGCCGCTACAGTTTACTCTGCCAATTTGTAAGCAATTACATAGTCACCTTGCTTGGTGCCCAGCGAACCGTGACCACCGGCCACGACCAGCACGTATTGCTTGCCGTCCTTGCCGGTGTAGGTCATCGGTGTGGTCTGCGCACCGGCGGGCAGGCGGCCTTCCCACAATTGTTTGCCGTTTTTCACGTCATAAGCGCGCAGGTACTGGTCGAGGGTGCCGCTCAGGAAACCCACGCCACTGGCGGTGGTGAAGGTGCCGCCCAGGCTGGGTACGCCCATGCTCAGCGGGATCGGTACCGGCGAGCTGTCACGCACGGTGCCGTTCTTGTGTTTCCACAGCACTTTGGAGGTGGTCAGGTCGATGGCAGCCACATAACCCCAGGCTGGCGCCTGGCATGGCAGGCCCATTGGAGAGAGCAGCGCTTCCAGCACCACGCCGTAAGGCGCGCCCTTGTTCGGTTGCACGCCTTCGGTTTCGCTTTTGCGCGGGCCTTGGGCTGCAATCTCTGCCGCCGGGATCATCTTCGATTTGAACGCCATGTAGCTAGGGTTCACGAAGGCGATCTGACGGATCGGATCAACCGAGATACCACCCCAGTCGAACACGCCGAAGTTGCCTGGATACACGATCGAACCCTGCAGCGACGGCGGGGTGAACGGGCCTTCGTAACGCATGGATTTGAAGTCGATCCGGCAGATCAGTTGGTCAAACGGCGTCACGCCCCACATGTCGTGCTCCTGCAGCGGTGGCGGCATGAGGTTCAAGTCAGACTTGGGCTGGGTCGGCGAGGTGTGATCACCTTCGACTGCGCCTTGGGGCACCGGTACTTCGTTGATCGGCACAATGGCCTGGCCCGTGCTGCGATCAAGCACGTAGATGCTGCCTTGCTTGGTGGAGGCCAGTACTGCTGGCTTCACGCCGTCAGCGGTTTTCAGGTCCATCAGGGTAGGCTGGCCACCCACGTCCATGTCCCACAGGTCATGGTGGGTGAACTGGAAGTGCCAGCGCACCTGGCCGGTGGCGATGTCGAGGGCGGTCAGGCCGGCGGCATGCAGCTCCGATTCGGGCGTGCGGGCACCCCCGAACTGGTCCGGGGTCTGGTTGCCCATCGGCAGGTAGAGCATGCCGAGTTTTTCATCGACGGCAAACATGGACCACATGTTCGGCGAGTTACGGGTATAGGTCTTGCCCTCGGCAATCGGCGTGGTGTCGTCTGGATTGCCGCTGTCCCAGTTCCACACCAGCTTGCCGGTGTGCACGTCGAATGCGCGGATCACGCCGCTCGGTTCGTCGGTAGAGACGTTATCGGTGACGTGGCCGCCAATCACGACCAGGTCCTTGGTGACGGCTGGCGGCGAAGTGGAGTAGTAACCACCGGCGGCGAACCCGCCGATGTTGGCGCGCAGGTCGACCTGGCCTTTGTCACCGAAGTCTTCGCACATCTTGCCGGTGTCGGCGTTGAGGGCGATCAGGCGGGTGTCGGCGGTCGGCAGGAAAATCCGGCGTGGACAGGCGTTGGCTGCCGGCGCAGGGCTGGCGCTGCCGGTAGGGCTCTGCTCGGACGCATAAACAGCGTCATCGTGGTAGGACACGCCACGGCAGGTCATGTGCGCCCAACCCTTGAAGTTCGCCGCATTCTGCGTTGACAGCTTCGGATCGAAACGCCAGATTTCCTTGCCGGTGTCCGGGTCCAGCGCGATCACCTGGCTGTGCGGCGTGCACACGTAGAGCATGCCGTTGACTTTCAGCGGGGTGTTTTCGGCGGTGGTTTCGCCCGGGTCATTCGGCCCCGGCAAGTCGCCGGTGCGATAGCTCCAGGCCTCGACCAGCTTGTGCGCATTTTGCGGCGTGATCTGCGCCAGAGGCGAATAGCGATCACCATGGGCGCTGCGACCGTATGAATTCCAGTCACCGTCGGGCATTGCCGGGGCGGTGTTAACCATGCCCGCAACGCTGTCGCGGTCCAGTTGACCCTTGATTTCACCCGGGTTGGTGAATTGGCTGGCCAATGCGGTTACGCCTGCCAGCACCACGGCGACGCCCAATGCGCCCGTGCCCAACGGCGCTGCGCCCTCACGCAGGATCGGGCGACGGAACCAAGGCAACAACATGACGATGCCCAGGGCAAACAGAAGCGCCAAACGCGGCACCAGTTGCCACCAGTCGAGACCGACTTCCCACAAGGCCCACACGGTGCTGGCAAACAGCACCAGTGCATACAGGCCCAATGCCGCACGGCGCGCAATGATCAGCAGCACCCCGGTCAATGTCAGGCCAATACCGGCCAGCAGGTAATACAGCGAGCCGCCGAGCAGGCTCAACTTGATCCCGCCGGCCAGCATGGCCAGGCCCATTAGTAGAAGCAGTAGGCCGAGCAGCGTCGGTAGCAGACGGCCTCGACTCAAAGCACCATCAGTGCTCATAGTGTGATTCTCCGTAAGGTTTCATGTATTCCTTCGCAGGTTCACTGTAGATGACGATCCCACGAAGGCATTGGTTCAGTTGCAAGGGCGATGGTTAAAACGACGACTGGATCTTGATCCCGCCAATCAGCGCGTCGTCGACCTTGTCCACGCCACCGGGGTGGCGGATGTATTGCAGATTTGGACGCACGGTCAGCCAATTCGTGACGTGCACGCCGTAATAGAGCTCGGCGCTGTACTCGGTGTCTTGCGGGGGCAGGAAGGACGGGTCGTCGTAGTCGTACACCGCCCGTGCCTCGTTGTGAGCTTCGGCATTCTTGCGATAGGCCGGGTTGACGTGAACCCGTGCCAGGGCAAACCCGATGTCGTCTTTGGCGCGAGCATCAAACAGGCCCTTGTAGACGACACCCGCCTGGACATAGTTGTCGATGGCGTTGGTCTTCTTGTCATGCATCGTGCCGTTGGCGAAGACGCTCAGGCCGCGAGAATTATCGCTGGCGCGGCGTGTGATCTGCTGCTGCACGCCCAGCCACACGCCATGCTTGCTCGAAGCGCTTCGGTAGGCCTCGCCGCTCAGTGCCGCTGGCTGACCGTTGCGGTCCTTGTAGGCGTCCGTGGCATTGGCATTGCTGTAGTAGTAACCGGCGCGGTATTCGCCCGGCAGGCCATTGAGTTTCGGCGTCCACACCAGCTCCACCGGCAGGATCGCGCCCTGAGTGCCGCTGCCGCTGAGTTTGAAACCGTTGCCGCGATCGAGGTTCGACGGGTTTTGCTCATAGGCGCCGACTTGCGCATACAGCTCGGGCGTCAGGTGATACTTGACCCGCATCGCCCACTGGCTGACGGGCCAGTTGTACCAGATGCCGCCTACCCAGTTGCCGACCTGCGAGCCGCAGAACGCCAGGTTCTGGAAATCGCAGGGAAAGCTGTTGAAGTCCTCGCCTTCACCAAACCGGCCAACCTTGATGTCGAGCTGCTGGTCGAAGAATTTCTGCTGGTACCACATCTGCGTCAGGCGCCAGGTTTGTCCGCGGCCCCAGACTTCCTGGGCCGACGTGAAACCGCCGACCCGTGGATCGTTGATCCTGTCATTGCTGATGTTGTTACCGCCGCGTTCGGTGATGGTCAGCTGAAATTCTGCGTCGCGCCAACCCAGGATTTTCTGCAGGTCCAGATGTGCGCCCAGACCGAACTGATCGCTATAGCGGGCAGTGCGATCGTGATCGTAGCCACCGTGCAGATTGCTGCCCATTTCGCCGGTGTAATCGAGTTTGAAGTCGTAGCCTTTTTCCGAAAGCTCGCTGCGCGTGCCGTTCCAGTCGCCGAGCATCCAGGGGGAATCGTTATCGAAGGCGGGTGCGGCCTGAACACACGTGGCAAGGCTTAGGGCGCCAAGGCCTGTTATCAGGCTCAAGGTGTTTTGATGGCTGACGGGCGCGAAGACAGCGCTGTCTCGCAAAAATCGCAAATAAGGCATGGGAAGTTTCTAGATCTTTTTCTGGGGATGAACTGCGAACCGCAAGGATGCAACGCGAATGGATGAAGCGTTTCAGCTTTTCGGGCGCAAGGATAATGTTCTGTTACAAATAGAGAAAGGCCTTTTCCCGACATGAATTCTTTCGAAATCGGTAACAGTGTCGCGCGGCGATATGTCGCGCTTCACCTACATTTAATCCATGGCGCCACACAAGTCTTCCACCCGGACAGGCCCTCGGCTAAGGTGCGCGACTTTCCACTCATTCATTGCTCGAAGGCCCGGCATGACCGAACAGAACAACAACCCGCTGCACGGCGTGACCCTGGAGCAAATCCTCAACGTGCTGGTTGAACACTACGAATGGTCGGGCTTGGCCGAGCGCATCGACATTCGCTGTTTCAAGAGTGATCCAAGTATCAAGTCCAGCTTGACGTTCCTGCGCAAAACGCCGTGGGCGCGGGAGAAGGTCGAACGCCTGTACGTGAAGTTGATGCGTACCAAGCGACCGATCTGAACATGCTTAAATCACCGGCTTTTGTGGCGGTAGCCGCTTGCCTGGGCTGGGCCGGGCTGAGCATCCAGATGTACCTGATCTTCCACTCGCGCTGGACACTGGGCGCCAGTCTGCTCGGTGGGTTGGTCAGCTTTTTCAGCTACTTCACCGTCATTACCAATACGCTGGTGGCAACTGTCCTGACCTGTCATCTGAGCGCTCGCGAATCAGCGGCCAGACGCTGGTTTCTGCAACCGGGGGTCTGCAGCGCGATCGCCGTGAGCATCGTCATCGTGGGCGCTGCCTACAACGTTTTGTTGCGCCATCTGTGGCATCCCGAAGGCTGGCAGTGGGTGGCCGATGAGCTGATGCATGACGTAATGCCGTTGCTTTACCTGGCCTGGTGGTGGATCTGCGTGCCCAAAGGCACCTTGCGATTGCGGCATATTGGGCTGTGGGTGATCTACCCGGTGGTGTATTTCGCGTATGTGCTGCTGCGTGGGCATTTGCTGGCTGTTTATCCGTATCCCTTCATCGATGTCGACAGCCTGGGTTATCCACAGGTGTTTCTGAATGCGGGGGGATTGCTGGTGGGGTTTTTGGTGATATCGCTGGTGTTGATCGGGGTGGATCGATGGCGGGGGCGGGTTTTGTAGTTTCTGGGCAATAGCCATCGCGAGCAGGCTCGCGATGGGTTCCAGCCCAGCCCTATAACCGGTCACTCTTCTTCAGAGTCATCCAACCGCCAATACCCCACGGCCTTCAAGAACTGCTCATCCACCCCATGCTCATCCAGCAGCACTCGGCGAATCTGTCGTGACGCCTTGCTCTCGGTGGCGACCCACGTGTACAGGCTGCCGCTGGGGATTTGCAACTGCTTCACGGTGGCCAGCAGATTATCCTTGCCACCTTCGCGCAACACCCAGATCACGTTGACCTGCGCCGCGCTTTCCAGCTTCTGCTGTTCGGCGCCGTTCTCCACTTCGACCACCACCAGCGCCCGGCGATTGGCCGCCAGGCCTTCCAGGCGACGGGCAATGGCGGGCAGGGCGGTTTCGTCGCCGATCAGCAAATAGCTGTCGAACATGTCCGGCACAATCATCGAACCCCTGGGCCCGCCGATGTGCAGGAACTGGCCGGGCCGGGCCTGTTCCGCCCAGGTCGAGGCAGGGCCATCGCCGTGCAGCACAAAGTCGATGTCCAGTTCCAGGGCGTCGAGGTCGTAGCGGCGTGGCGTGTAATCACGCATCGCGGGCATCGGCCCGTTGCCCTTGCCGGCGCCCAACACCAGGGTTTCCAGGGCGGCTTGCTCGGCTGCGTTCTGCGGGAACAGCAGTTTGACGTGATCATCAGCGCCCAGGCTGATGAACCCGGCGAGTTCCGGCCCGCCCAGGGTAATGCGACGCATGCGTGGTGTCAGGTCAACCACGCGCAGCACTTGCAGGCGACGGCGTTTGATGTCGTGCATGACGCGGTGAATGGATTGTTCGATCACTTGGGTCATTCGGTGTTCTCCCGTATGGACGCCACGGCAGGGCCGTCGACAATGGCTTTGGCGGTGTCATTGAGCAAGGCGGCAACCCGCAGGATTTCTTCCGGGCTCCAGCGCCCGTGATGCAGTTGCAAGGCATGACGCAGGTTATGCACAGCCTCGTGGATCTCGGCCGGCCGATCATGGCCGCGCAATGATCGCTTGCTCACATCGATGCGCATGCGCACGCCTTCCAGGGCAATCGCCTGCTCGCTTAAAGACAAACGTCCGGCGTCGGTCACGCTGTAACGTTTTTTTCCGCCTTCGGCATCGCCCTGGATCATTTCGCTTTCTTCCAAAAACGTCAGGGTCGGGTAAATCACGCCGGGGCTGGGGCTGTAGGCGCCATCGAACATGCCTTCGATCTGGCGGATCAGGTCATAGCCGTGGCAGGGCTGTTCGGCGATCAAGGCCAGCAGCAACAGCTTGAGATCTCCCGGGGCGAACACTCGTGGGCCGCGACCGCCGCGTTCGCGGCCGGGGCGTTTTTCAAAACCGTCGCCAGGATGTTCGCGATGGGGGGAATGATGGTCTCTCATGGTGTTTTCTCTCTTCATTTCTAGATACAACGTAAGATATATCTTAATGATGGGCAATCAGTTTTTTTCCTAGCCGATGGACCTCACGACGAGCGGCACGGCGCAGACAACCCTGCGACTTGACCCCGTGCCTGAGGAAAAAACTGTGGACGAAACCTGTTTAAAGTGGGCGATAAGCAAACTTTAGTTAAACAAGTTGTTAGTTAAAGTTTCAAGAGGGGGCGCGGTTAATGTTGTGTGTAGGAAGACGGCTTTATAAATAGTGGGTTTATATCGTATTTCATGTTTTCAACAAGTGAATTGGTGCAGCTAACTACACGCTTGGATGAAATTTCCTACTTACTTGTGATCTGGGATGGATGATCATGCGCACCGTTGAAAGTTGGGCTATGGCGCGCTGCAGTGAGCCGTTAACTGGTCTGACTTTTAATCAGAAACTTATCCTTCCCAAACAGGTGTTGAGTAATGTTCAGAAAAATTCTAGTCGGTACTCCATTGGTTGTCCTGGCACTGACTTCCTCCATGGCTTTTGCTATCGGAGAAGCGCGCCACTCCGTGAATATTGTCGCGGCAGTTCCATCCAGCGTTTTTTATGTGGTGCCTGTGGACCCCAGTTTGATCGACAAGGATCAGCGTCTGCATTTCGATCCGATCAGTGAGCAATTGAGCACGCTGCGTGCGCAGTTCGATACCAAGAACACCAACGGTTCGATCGAGGCGATGCTTGAGAGCGAGGCCTTTCTGTCAAACGGGGTTGTCGCAGAGAAGATCCCACTGGTCGTCACGTTTAACAACGTTGCTTTGAATCATACCGCGGCAGTGGAAGTTCTTAGTGACGCCGAGTCGACGCCAGGCAAGCGTGTGGATTTTGTTGTTACACCGACCAAACCAACAGGTGGCTATAAACCTGGCGATTACACGGGCGTAGTTGCCATGCGTTTTGACGCAGTACTTCCCACTCCATGATGTGAATCAAGCCTGATTGGACTGGGTTCCATTTGGCACACTTGACCGGTCGACGGGTTATCGCACCTGTCGACTCGGATGTTTACCGTCTCAATATCCAAAATACCGAGTATTCGTTCATGTTCCCGATGACTCCCATCGCGACTGCGCTCGCCTTTATGTTTTGCGCAGGTGCATTGGCTGCGCCCAACAATGGCACGACGCCCCGCAGTCTACTGGCTCAGGCCGAAGGTTTACCGGCGGACTTCGAAGAACACTTTTTTGATGTGCCCCTGGCCGTTCGCGTGGAACTTGATCAGCAATTGATGGGCGAGGCGATGATTGTGTTGTCTCGAGATGATCGCGTCACCCTGCTTGATTTTGCCGATGTCGCTGACAGTCAGGTGTCGGCTGGCCAGCGGGAAATCTGGGCCACTTACCTTAAACAAGGTATCGCGCTGGGTGCCTGTGAAGGTAATTGCCCGGAGCAGATGGTGGCTGCGCATTACAACCTGAACAATTCCCTGCTCTCGATTGCAACGGCAAACGCCGAGCGCAATACGCAAGACAAGCGTTACTACGAGCTGCCCGAGGGCGGCAGCAGTGGGCTGATCGTGCGCAATCAGTTGAATATCAACGGCGGTCAGGAGCAAGACACGGGCGGACGGTTGGGTCTGGAGGCAAGTGGCAGCCTGGGTAACTGGACCCAGAGCGTGAATGTCCAGTTGGCACGGCAAGGGGGCTCGGACGACAAGCTCCATCATGCAGTACACGAGCTATACAGCCAGCGTGAACTGCAAGGCAGCTTTTTGCGCCTGGGCTATTTCACGCCCAACTCCGAAGGCCTGACCCGCCAGATCCGTACGTTCGGGGCCAGCCCGGACACTGCTGCCGGCCTGATGGTTGGAAGCTCCGACAGTCTGGCGATCAACAGTCCGAAACCAAGCATCTATCCCCTGTACGTCACGGCCAACCGTCAAGCCTCGGTGGAAATCCTGCGCAACGGTACGTTGATCAATAGCCAGGCGGTAGAGGCAGGCTTGCAACCCCTGGATACACGTTCTTTACCGGGAGGAATCTATGAAGTGGAAGTGCGCCTGATCGAAGATGGGCAGATCACCTCCACAACCCGGGAATTGGTGTACAAGCCCACCAACTGGCACAACCAGGACAGCCGCTGGCGCTACAACCTGTTCGCCGGCCGGGAAAGCAAATTGCTCAGCAACTGGGAGGAGCAGGATTCCGGCGACATGACCGCAGGTGCCGCGTTCAATTACCTTCTGCATCCACGGGTCATTCTGGGTGTATCGGGGCGCCAGGTGCGCGAAAGGATGCAATACGGCACGTCGGTCGACTGGACCCTGGCCAGCCACACGAGCCTGTTCGCCAACGTCTACCAAACCGAGGACCACGGAACCGGGCTCGATGTGCAGGCGATTTACAGTTATGGAATCGGCAGTATTTTCCTGACCCACACCCGTAGCTGGCTCGACACCACCCGAACTTACGAAAGCCTTTCGGACGGTACCCGAGTGCGTCAGCGAAACGTTTTTGTCGGTCGCACGAGCAGTTCGTCGGTGTCGCTCAATCACCGGGTCAGCAGCAAAAGTTCGGTCAACGCACGGGTGTCGCACAGCGCCGGAAATGTCGACGGCACGGGGGTGGACCTGGGGTGGACCCAGCGAGGCTCATTGTTTGGCAGCGATGCCAACTGGCGCTTTTCGGTGTTTGATCGGCCGGGCAGTTTCAGCAGCGGCGACAAGCGCAACCGCGGTGTCGATCTAAGCGTCAGTGTGGCGCTGGGAGGGCCGGGTGAGCAGTGGTCCGGCAGCATCGGTACACGCACGTCCCGCGACGGTGGTCGTGACCACAACGCCACTGTCAGTTACCGCAAGGACTTGCAGGGGCATGTGCTGCAAAGCGTGTCAGCCACGGCACTCGCCGATACCTATGGAGCCGGCCTTTCCGGCACCGCGAATTTCGCCAACGACGCACTCAATGGTGATGTATTCCTCCAGCGTTCTTCCTTCAACGACAAGTTCGCCGGCGGTTTGAATCTGGACAGCACCGTAGCGGTCGGTGGCGAAAAAATCGTCATGACCAGCCAGAGCCATGGCGCAGGGGCGGGGATGATCGTCGACGTTGAGTCGGATGTCGATGGCATCGCCCTACGGGCCGACGATTCGAGCGGTGGCAGTACGAGCCTGCGACCGGGGCGCAATTTCATCCCGATGACCGCTTACAAGAGCAGCGTGGTGAGCTTCGACTTCGAGGGTAACCACCCACCGGCAGCGAGCATCCAGCCGCCGCGCAGCCTTTATCACTTGAACAAGGGCGGCGTCGGTTACCGCAGGATCACCGTCAACAAAACCCTCACCGTTCTGGGACGCCTGATCGATCCCCAGGGCAGGCCGCTCAAGGGCCATCACGTGATCAATCACGCCAGCCGCGGAGTGAGCGAGGTTGATGGCTTCTTCTCAATGGAAATGCAGGCCGGTTCGCCGACGCTGGAAGTTCGTCATGGCGATCAGTTGTTGTGTCGATTTCGCCTCGACACCGCCAATGCGCGCAAGGAAGACAACGTGTTGATGATCGGGGATCAGCGCTGCTCTGCGGATACGTTGGCGGACGCAACCTACAGCGACGCAAGCGCCGGTTGATCCGTGCGCAAAACACTCTTCGATAAAACTCTTTATCAGGTTGAACATGATGAAACGCTGGTTGGCAGTCCTTGGCTTTACCCTTTTACCGCACGTCGTCCTGGCAGGGCCTCAGATAAATGTCGGCGTGGTGTTCGACTATCTGGATGGCGATAAAAGTACCTATCTGAAACGGGTATTCAACAGCGGGGACAGCACGGCATTCGTGCGCGTCAACATTCTCGAAATTCTCTACAACGAGGATGGCACCTCTCGGGAAGTTCCATTGACCAACCAGGCGGGTGCCGTCGCTCGCGACGGTCTGATGGCCAGCCCCGCAAGGCTGATCGTGCCAGCCAACGGCATGCAGGGCACGCGTTTGCTGTACGTCGGCGAGCGGGATAAAGAACGTTATTTTCGCGTGCGCTTCGTACCGGTCGTTCCCGAAAAGGAAGATGAGTTCGCGGTGTCTGCCGAAGAGCGCGAGCAATACAGGAAAGGGTTGTCGGCAGGGATCAACGTGTTGGCGGGATACGGGACGATATTTTTCGTTCGACCTTCCAATACACGATTTGACAGTGTGATCACGGATGCGCCTGGCAACTACGCGATTCGCAATGATGGCAACTCGGTCGTGATCATCGACGAATTCAAGGATTGCGCTTCGAAAAGCGAAAGCGACTGCCAACCCACTACCAAACATCACATTCTGGCGGGTCGAACGTTCCAGTTCGACAAGCAGGCCGGCCGGGAGTATCGGTTCACTCTCATTGAAGGGGCCGTGTCAAAAAAGCTTGAAGTCAAGGGCCAGGTCAACCGCGAGTGAACAACATGATCAAAGCGATTAAAGCGGTGACGGCATTGATGGTGCTGACGCTGGTCAGTACCAGTGCGTTTGCCATCAGATTCAGCGAGAGCTTCTACGTCTCGGTCACCTTGCCGACGTCCGCGTTTCACGTGATACCCGCCGACCCTGACTGGATTCACCTGGAGCAACGGCTGCACTGGAACCCGATGACTTCCAGCTTCAGCGTCCTGCGCAAACAGTTTGATGTGAAGAACGAAAACGGTGCGATTTCCGCGCGGCTGTCTTTTGAGCCGTATTTGAGTAACGGCCGGGACCGTGACGACATCGCGCTGAATGTCACCTTCAACGACAAGCGACTCACCCTGGATGCGCAGGAGGTCATTACCGAGGCCGATGGTCGTGCCGGCAAACGGGCAGCCCTGGAAATCGCGGCTGCAAAACCCCCGGCGGGTTATCAGCCCGGCAATTACTACGGCAGCGTTCACCTGCTGTTTGAAGCCATCGTCCCTTGATCATTGGGAAAATCGGGTCGCATTGGCGGCTGAATGGAACCTGCATGAACCAGTTCAATAGATGTAAACCACGGATCCACCCCTTCATCAGCGCTTGGCTGCTGGTGTTTTCCGCCAGTGTCAGTGCAATGTCACAGGACATAACCGCCAGGTTCATCCCGGATCCGGCCAACCCCATGAGGAATGAATTTGTTAATACCACGCCCCAGAGTGGTGTATGTGAGTGGCATGGTCCTGCGATCCCTCGGTGCAAGGCCGAAGGTATTTTCTCTATTCGGGTCAATGATTTTTTCGCCGAGAGCAATGGAACGATTCGCGCAAATCATGCAAACCCTCGGGAAGGGGCGATGTGGAAAGTGCCCTCGGAGTGGCGCGACCTGCAGGTTACCCATCGCGAGACCGGCGAAGTCGAGACGGTTCAAGTCCGCATTGCCGGCATCGGCCATCGCTGGAACCTCAATCGCCCCCCTGGGGTAGGCGCCTGGCAGTTGCCAGATGTTCCCTGGTCTCATCAGTGGCAAGCTGCGCCGAGTCCTTGCAAGGGCATCAACTATCTGGCGGCGGCGACAAGCTTCGCCTTGTTCTTCTGGATCGTTCCCGAAAACGCGGGGGTCTGCCATCGGACACCCGGCCTGGACATTCCCAAGCTCTGGTACAGCTCCCTGGAATACGCCTACGCGATCAAGACGCCCAAACCGCTGACCATGTCTACGGGACAGTACACGGGGAGCATCACCTACAGCATGGGACCGATGGGGGACTTTGATTTTGGTGATGTGATGATTCCCAGGGACAAAGAGTTCATCTTCAACTTCATCCTCGATGTGCAGCACTCGCTCGACATCAAGATTCCACCTGGCGGTCATCGGGTGGAACTGGTCCCTCAAGGTGGCTGGCAAGGGTGGTTGAACCAGGGGCGCAAGCCGGTGCGACTGTTTCGTGACCAGACGTTCAATATTTCGTCTTCCAGCCGATTCAAGATGCACCTGGAATGTGGATACTCCACGGGCGGCAAAACCTGTGCCTTGTTGGAGCCCAACTCCGGCCACGCCGTGCCGCTGAATGTCAGTGTCTCCTTGCCTAACGGGCTGGTGGATGCCACGCAGCAGCCGGTCAATCGCCGGCCTCTATTGGTCGATGGCAGTGGCACGCCGCTCATCCAACCGACTTTTTACGTTGATCGAAAGCCGGGCACCTTGCACTTCGAAATCGTCAGGGAGCAAGTCGAGCAAATGCTCACCGGCGAAGAAAAAACCTACTCCGGCAACGTCACCGTCGTCTGGGATTCTGAAGTGTAAGGTTCATCGTTGTGAGACCTGCAACGGGAGGCATTGCGTATGGGCACCCGGCTGCAGGTAAGCGTTAAGGATCGGCGCCATGCCCTTGAGTACCTGGACCGGCAGCGCAGAAGTGAATTTGTAGGTTTCGGCGCTGCGCCCGGGTACGAAAGCCGTCAATGTGCCGAAATGGCTATCTCCAATGTAGAACACGAACGTTGCGGTGCGGTTGACCGACTTCGAACTGATGATCCGCCCCCCTGAACCAAATGATTCGATGCGGTTATCCCCGGTCCCGGTTTTTCCACCCATGGCCAGGGATTTGCCGTCTGGCGTCATGAAGGTGCCAGCCACCCTTTTCGCCGTGCCCGCATCCACCACCTGGGACAACGCCTCGCGCATCGCGGTGGCGACCTCCGATGGCATCACCCGCTTGCCGACGTCCGGGTCATTGATCAGTTTGGTTTCATAAGGGGTGTTCGCTGCAAAGTGCAGGCTATCGATGCGTAGCGTCGGCATGCGTACGCCGTCGTTGAGGATCGTACCGATCAGCTCGGCCAGCGCCGCCGGACGGTCGCCGGAACTGCCGATGGCGGTCGCCAGTGACGGCACCAGGTGATCGAACGGATAGCCGACTTTCTGCCAGCGCTGGTGAATGTCCAGGAACGCTTCGATTTCCAGCATGGTACGGATTCGATTGTCCCGGGCGCCCTTGTGCCGGCTCTTGAACAGCCAACTGTAGACTTCCTGACGTTCGAACTGGCTCGCCTTGACGATCTCGCTCCATTTCGCGTCCGGGTGGTTGAGCAGGTAACCCATCAGCCACAGGTCCAGCGGGTGCACCTTGGCGATGAAACCCTGGTCCGGCAGGTCGTAAATGCCGGGGCTGTAGTTTTCGTACAGACGTTGCAGACGATCGTCGGTGAGTTTTTCGGTGAGCTTGGTGCCGCTGAGGTGCGAGCGTACGAAGCTGTTGAAGCTTTCCTGGCTGGCTTGCGGCAACAGATAGCGATGCACCGCCGCCATGCGGATAGGGGTCGGGCGCATGCCATCAAGGAAGGTTTCCAGGCGTTCCTGGGTGTCCTTGTTCTTGTACTTTTTCCAGAACCGCAGCAGGAACGAGGTGCCTTCGCGGTCGGCGAAGGAGGCCAGGTATTCCTGGCGTCTTGGGTCGCGGTCATCCTTTAACAGCTCTGCGCTGCTGCTGGGTCCAGAGTAAGTGGTGTAACGCACCAGGTCGCGCATCAGGCGAATGAACGGCAGGTTGATCGATTCACGCAGGGCATCGCGCAGGGTCGGGTTGCGTCCGTTGTCCTCCTTGCGAAAGTTGTTGAACACGTGAAGCCCGCCACCGGTGAAAAAGGCTTCGCCGGGGCTGGCGGAGTATTTACGATCCAGTGCGGCACCGAGCATCGCCGGCAGGTTGCGGTCCTTGTTCTGGATCAGGTAGTCGACGGCCCAGCGGCTCAGGCGATCCTGTTCCGGAACTTCGAGTTTCTTCAGGTCCGCAACGCTCATCTGGGCGTATTTGTCATGCAGCTCGGCGATGATTTGCAGGTAGGTGGTGAGCACGCGCATTTTGGCGGTGGAGCCCAGCTCCAGCTTGCTGCCTTCGTTGATGTCGAAGGGCTGGTCTGTACTGTCGGTCTGGATCCGCACTCGCGAGCCATCCGGGGTCAGCTCGAACAGGGTAAAGCTGTAGCGCACTTGCGTGGTGCTGGTGGGGGTGAGGAGGCGTTCGCCCATCAGGCCGATCTGCGTCGCGAATTCAGGGTCCGACAGGTGCTTGAGGTACTCGGTGGTCTGCGCCTGCAAGTCGCCCTGCAAGGTACTGGTGGCCGAGAGGTCGAGACGATCGAGGTCGTACAGCGGGCGATTGAGCAGCCCGCCCAGGCGGCTGCGCGCGACGCTGATGCCTTTGTTGGTTTCGATGGGTTGAATGGTCGGCTGGGTCTGCCAATCGCGGTAAGTCACCTTGCTGGCCAATGCGGCCGCTGCGAACTGCGCATCGATCACGTTGTTCTGCGCCAGCAGGCGAATATGGCTGTCGGTCAGGCTGGCCAGTTCATCCCGGCCTTTGGTCAGGTAATGGGAAGGGCGACGCTGGGCGATCATCAAGGACAGCATTTCGCGCAGGGCCAGGCCTTTCTCCGCCATGGTCTTCGGATCCGTGTCAGCGCTGGCCAGCCGTGCGTTGGCCTCATTGAAGTCAGCGCCATACCAGACGCGCAACCCTTCGGCCATGCCGTGTACCTCGCCGTGGCCTGGTACGGCGGACAGCGGCACGCTATTGAGGTAATCGCGGACCACGTTTTTGCGCGCCTCAAGCGTGTTGGGCCCAGCCTGGTAAGCGCGAACACTGGCGGAAATCATCTGTCGGATTTTTTCCCCGCCCGACACCGTCAGCCCGTCGGGCGAATGACGGTATTTTTCCAGTTGAGTGGCCAGCGTGCTACCGCCGGCGGACTGCCCGGGCATATGCAGCATTTTCGCCACCTGCGACCAAGCGGCCATGCCGAATCGCGGCCAGTCGACGGCGGGGTTGGCCCTGGGCAGATCAGGGTCGAGCAGGAAGCGGTTTTCGATGAACAACAGGCTGTTAACCACCACGGGGGGAATGGCGTCGAAGCTTGCATAGAGTTGTTGTGGGTACTTGTACTGGAACAGGGGGGTTGCCCGGCAATCGGTGATCAACAACCCAGCCTGGATTTTCTCGGGGTAAGGCACGAAAAAGCCTTTGTCGCTGTAATCCATCAAGGCCTGGGAAAACCGGGTCTGGGCAGAAATGACGTAATCGCGCTTGATCAGTCGTGGCAGGAATTCACCCAGCGAGCTGTAGCCCAGGCGCAGGTCGAAAGGCCCGGCGCCTGGGTAGCGGATGGCGTCGGTGGGGCCCGGTTGCAGTTCATAAGTCAGGGTTGCGGCGAGTTTGCTGGCTTCACGGGATTGAAACTTCGACGTGCGCATTTCCCTGATGGCCGCCAGCCCTAGCGCAATCAGGATAATCAGCAGCAGTAAGAAAAACGCCTTCCATCCATGTCGGGTACGACTGCGACGGGGTTTTTCAGGCAAAGGCGCTTCATCCACACGTTCGGTCGGAACCACATTTTTACTCGAATCGGTTTGCCACAACGCGCCCATAGTCGATTGATCCATTCACGCAGATTGATCGGACTTGTCTGAAGCTTAGTCGGTGGTTGGCGATGGTGAAAAAATTGTGGGGACGGGAGATGTTGCTGAAGCTTGTGGGAGCGAAGGTTCTACGCCTCGCTCCCACAGGCTATTGCGGTAATTGTCAGGTGTACTTGCGCTTGTCCGGTGCCGGTGGGAAGTACTGATACAACCAGGTCTCGCTCAGCGTCCGCTCGTTGGTGCGGATGAACAGGCGCAGCTCAACCGGGTCGACGCTGTCGGTGGTCGGGTACCAGTCGAACAGAATCCGGTAACCCTTGATGTCGTCGAGCACCAGCACGCTGAAATCCTTGACCTCGCCGTTGGAGCAGGTGACGACCGGCTCGATCCCGGTGCCGTCCGGCAATCGTTCCAGCCCGCCACCGGTGAAGTCCACGGCAAACCGGCGTGCCCAGACCGGCGGGTAATGCTCGCCCGGTGCCCAGCCCTCGGTGAAACCGCCCATGCCTGAACGGGTCGCGTGCACCCGCGCCAACGGTGTGCCGACAGGCGGCAGCGCGCTCCAGTACAGTTTGTAGCCGTAATTGAGCGAATCACCGGCCGCCACCGGTTTTTTCGGGGTCCAGAAGGCGACGATGTTGTCCATGGTCTCGCCAGTGGTAGGGATCTCCAACAAGTCGATCGAGCCTTCGCCCCAGGCGGTTGTGGGTTCTACCCACAGGCTCGGGCGCCGGCTGTACCAGTCCACCGTGTCCTGATAGCTGGCGAACTCGTGATCGGTTTGTACCAGGCCGAAACCTTTCGGGTCTGTGTCGGAGAAGGCGTTGAACTGCAGGGTCGCCGGGTTGTTGAGCGGGCGGCAGATCCATTCGCCGTTGCCGCGCCACATCGCCAAGCGATCGGAGTCATGGATCTGCGGGTGAATGGTGTCGCACATGCGCCGCTCATGGGTTCCGCAGCTGAACATGCTGGTCATCGGCGCGATACCCAGTTGATCGATGGCGGTACGGGCGTTGATGTGGGCGTCAATTTCCATCACCACGCGCTCGGCCTGGCAGTCGATATCAAAACGATAGGCACCTGTCGCGCTGGGCGAGTCAAGCAGGGCATAGACCACGAACCGCGTGCTATTGGCGTCGGGGGTCTCGAACCAGAACTTGGTGAAGTCGGGAAACTCTTCGCGCTTTTTGGCGTAGGTATCGACCGCCAGCCCGCGCGCCGACAAGCCGTATTGGCCAGTGGCGTCTACCGCGCGGAAATAACTGGCGCCGAGGAACGACACGACATCATGCCGGTCCAGCTCCGGCGCCTTGAACAGCTTGAAGCCGGAAAACCCCAGGTCACCCTTGAGCTGCTGGGTGTCAACCGAAGTGTTTTCATAGTTGAACAGCGAAGGGCGGAAATGCACCTCTCGCGCCTGTCGCGACTTGGGGTCGACGCTGTACATGCGCACCGGCTGCTTGAACCCCATGCCCACGTGGAAAAACTGCACATCCAGCTGACCTTTGAGGTCTTTCCACAGGGAATGATTGGCGTCGTAGCGAATGGCGTTGAAGTTTTGCGGCGTCATGGTTGCCAGGGTCGGTGGCAGCACCTGCTTGGTGTCCTGATACCCCTTGCCAGCCAATTGCTTGGCCTGGGCTTTGAGCCAGTCGAAATCAAAGGTTTGAGCCTCGCCATCTGCCGTGGCATTACTCGCCCAGGCCCGGGCGGCGATTAGGCCAGAGGCAGACAGACCGGTGTAGGCAGCGATGGCCATGGACGCTTTGAGCAAATTCCTGCGGTGCATAAATACAACCTGTCGTGAGCAATCCCGTGCCGTTCCTGGCGCGTATTGGATCAAAAATGGGGTTCGGACATGCCTTCGGCCAAACGCAGCGGACTTAGAACAGATGCCAAATAGCTTAAACGGTTCGCTGGAAGAGCAAAATTGCTTGATGTCAGAGCGATGGCCCTGCAATGAAACAAGACATTTCCGGGTAACGTTTCCCACAGAGACTTCTGAATTACAGGGCATTTCTGCTTTTTTCGACTAATTACTCTAAAAACCACTTTTCAGCGCCCGGATAGTTTCTATTCTATGGACATGACCGGTTTCTGCCCTCAGGCCGGTGGGATTCAGTTGGCACAAGGAGGCGGCTGAAAAAGGGAAGGGCGATGCGGTAAGTGCAGTTTTCTTTGACGTTAAGAGAAGGACATCGTCCATGTCGAAAGTACAAGGCATCACCGAAATCTTGGGAATCTTCCCTTGCCTGGGTATCGGGCGGCGAAGGCGGCGTCTCAATTCCGAGGAATTGAAACTGGTGGAGCGCTATCGCGAGCTGTCGGAGACCGACCGGATTGCCATGCGGTATCTAGTGGACGCGATGAGGAGTATTTCGCGGTTTTGAGCAGGTGAAGCGACAACGGGGCTGACCGTGAGGTCGGCCCCTTTTTGTTTTGGGAATTTATCGATGCTTAGCGACCCACCTTCCACGCATCCCCCGCTGGCGCGGTCCCGTGGTCATATGGCTTGCCAATCCACATGTACAGCAAGCCCAGGCCGATCACGATGGCGGTACTCAGTACCATGGCGTAGTTGATGTACCACTCGGCGTCCGGGGTTCGCGGCCAGGCCATATTGACGATAGCGCCGATGCCATAGACCAGGGCGCCGATGTTGACGAGCCAGCCCCAGGCGCCGAGGGTGAATTTTCCGCTGGGTTTCCAGCCCTTCGCCCGTGCATAAAGGGCCGCAAGGACGATCATCTGGAACGCCAGGTAGATCCCGATGGCGGCGAAGCTGACGATGGTGGCGACAGCGTCCTGCAGGAAGAAACCGAGAATGATGATCAGTGCCGGCAGTACGCCGGAGACGAACAGCGCGGCCACGGGGACCTGGGTGTTGGGCGAGATTTTTTTCAGCACCCCGCTGCCGATGACCATTTCATCGCGGGCGTAGGAGTACAGCAGACGACTCGCCGCCGCTTGCAGGCTGATGACACAGGAGATGAAGGAAATCATCACCACGCCCATGACCATTTTCGAGCCGACCGGGCCGAAAGCGTTGCCAAGGATGGTGCCGACCGGGTCCTTGTCGGTGCCGTCGATCACCGCCCGCATGTCCGGCACGGCGAGGATCAGCGCCAGGCAGGCGAACATCGCGGCGATGCCGCCGATGTAGATGGTCATGCGCATGGCCACTGGGATCTTCTTGCTCGGGTTCGGGGTTTCCTCGGCGACATCACCGCAGGCCTCAAAGCCGTAGTACAGGAACATCCCCGCCAGGGACGCGGTGAGGAATGCTGGCAGGTACGAGCCGTTGATGCTGATGTCGAAGGTGTTGAAGAGCACGCTGATCGGCTGATGGCGCTCGAAGATCAGCAGGTACACACCCACGATCACCGCGCCGATCAGTTCGCAGAGAAAACCGAACATGGCGATGCGCGCCAGTGTCTTGGTGCCGCTGAGATTGACCAGGGTGGCAAACAGCGTCAGCACCAAGGCGATGACGATGTTGGTGTTGTTGCTCGGCTCGAAGCCCATCATCGCAGCGAGGTAAGGGCCGGCGCCGACCGCTACGGCAGCGATGGTCACACACAGAGCGATGGAGTAGATCCAGCCGACCATCCACGCCCAGCGTTTGCCCACCAGACGCCGGGCCCACGGATATACGCCGCCGGAAATCGGAAACTGCGAAACCACCTCACCAAAGATCAGGCACACCAGCAACTGGCCGCAACCGACCAGCAGGTAGGCCCAGAACATCGGTGGCCCGCCGGCCGCCAGGCACAGGCCGAACAGGGTATAAACCCCAACGACCGGAGAGAGGTAGGTAAAGCCCAGGGCGAAGTTTTCCCATAGGCTCATGCTTCGGTTGAAGTTGGAGGTGTAACCCAGTTGGCGAAGTTGCTCGGCATCGCTGTCAGCAGCGCTCGAGAATTCAGGTTGTGCACTCATGGTGTGTTAGCTCCGCAAAATCGGCAGATTTCGGATGGCCGAACCCATGGTGGGGCCCAGAGGGCGCCGCCAGGGTCAGTGGTTATTGTTTTTGTGGCTTTGGAGCCTGGTGGAGCCTAATGCCGGTTTCTGCCCTGAAACCGAGGTGAATTCATCGCTGTAGGAGCGAGCTTGCTCGCGATGAGCCGGAGGACACTGCAGGGTGTCAGGAGCCCCGCGTCATCGTTGACCGTTCATCGTCGGAACGCCGCCCGGAGCAAGCTCGCTCCTACAGGTTTAATGCTTGAACATCACATGCCGAACCACGGTGTAGTCCTCCAGCCCATACATTGACATGTCCTTCCCGTACCCGGACAGTTTCTGACCGCCATGGGGCATTTCGCTGACCAGCATGAAGTGGGTGTTCACCCAGGTGCAGCCGTATTGCAAGCGCGAGGACAGGCGATGGGCGCGGCCGACGTCGGCGGTCCACACCGAGGAAGCGAGGCCGTAATCGGAGTCGTTGGCCCAGGCCAGCACCTGCGCTTCATCGGTGAACTTGGTCACCGACACCACCGGCCCGAACACCTCGCGACGGACGATCTCGTCGTCCTGCTGCGCATCAGCCAATACCGTTGGCTCGAAAAAGAAACCATTGCCTTCCACCGCTTTACCACCAGTGATCAGGCGAATGTGCGACTGTGCTACGGCGCGCTCGACAAACCCGGTCACCCGGTCGCGATGTTGCGCGGTGATCAGCGGCCCGAGTTCGGTCGCGGGATCATCCTGCAAACCGTATTTGATGCTGCTGACCGCCGCCCCGAGCTTCTCGACGAATTTCTCGTAGATGCCAGCCTGCGCGTAGATACGGCACGCGGCAGTGCAGTCCTGGCCGGCGTTGTAGAAACCGAAGGTGCGGATGCCTTCCACGGCGGCGTCGATGTCGGCGTCATCGAAGATGATCACCGGCGCCTTGCCGCCCAATTCCATGTGCATGCGTTTGACACTGTCAGCGGTGCTGGAAATGATGTTCGAACCCGTGGCAATCGAGCCGGTCAGCGACACCATGCGCACTTTGGGGTGAGTGACCAATGGGCTGCCGACCGTTGGCCCACGACCAAACACCAGGTTAAGTACGCCAGCCGGGAAGATATCCGACGCCAGTTGCGCCAGGCGCAGGGCGGTCAGCGGGGTTTGTTCCGACGGCTTGAGCACCACCGTATTACCGGCGGCGAGGGCCGGGGCGATCTTCCACGCGACCATCATCAGTGGGTAGTTCCACGGTGCGATGGAGGCGATCACGCCCACCGGATCACGGCGGATCATTGAGGTGTGTCCAGGCAGGTATTCACCGCCAGCCGAACCGCTCATGCAGCGGCTGGCGCCAGCGAAAAAGCGGAACACATCGGCAATCGCCGGGATCTCATCGTTCAACGCGGCGCTGTAGGGCTTGCCGCAGTTGTCCGATTCCAGCTTGGCCAGCTCTTCGCCGTGAGCTTCGATCGCATCGGCGAGCTTGAGCAACAGCAGCGAACGGTCCTTCGGCGGCGTTTGCGACCAGCTGTCGAACGCCGCATCGGCGGCCCGCACGGCGGCATCGACCTGGGCTTCGCTGGCTTCATTGATCTCCACCAGCACGCGGCCCAGCGCCGGGTTGAACACCGGTTGAGCGGGGCCTTCGCCGTCGAGCAGTTGGCCGTTGATCAGGAGTTGGGTTTGCATGGCATTGTCCTCTTCACAATTTTTGTTTTTCCTGAAGAAACATGGCTCCCACAGTAGATCCAGTTCCTCCAGTTGGAATCGAGTTACTTCCCACCACTCCCCGCCACGCTCTCACCCCCACGAGTCAGGTAGTAGGCGCCGAGAATCGGCAGCATGGTCGCGATCATGACCAGCATCGCCACGACGTTGGTCACCGGCACATCCCGAGGGCGGCTGAGCTGGTTGAGCAGCCACAGCGGCAGGGTGCGTTCATGACCGGCGGTGAAGGTAGTGACGATGATTTCGTCGAAGGACAGTGCGAACGCCAACATGCCGCCCGCCAACAATGCCGAACCGAGATTGGGCAGGATGATGTAGCGGAAGGTCTGCCAGCCATCGGCACCGAGGTCCATCGACGCCTCGATCAGGCTGTGTGAAGTACGACGCAGCCGGGCGATGACGTTGTTGTAGACGATCACCACGCAGAAGGTCGCGTGGCCGACGATGATGGTGAACATGCCGGGCTCGATTCCCAGCGACTTGAAGGTCGCCAGCAACGCGATCCCGGTGATGATCCCTGGTAAGGCGATGGGCAGGATCAGCATCAGGGAGATGCCCTGTTTACCGAAGAAGTCCCGACGGTATAGCGCCGCCGATGCGAGTGTGCCGAGCACCATGGCAATCAAGGTAGCGATGGCGGCGATCTGCAGCGACAGCTTGATCGCTTCCAATACATCAGGACGCGAAAACGCGATGCTGAACCACTTCAGGGTGAAGCCCTTGGGCGGAAAGCTGAACGCGGCGTCCTCGGTGTTGAAGGCGTAGAGGAAGATGATCAGGATCGGGAAATGCAGGAACACCAGCCCTCCCCAGGCAGCTATTTTCAGGCCGATAGACGCTTTTTCAGAGTGCATCGAAGGCCCCCAGTCGTTTGACGATGGTCAGGTAGATGGCGATCAGCACAATCGGCACCAGGGTAAAGGCGGCGGCCATCGGCATGTTGCCGATCGCACCTTGCTGGGCGTACACCATGCTGCCGACGAAGTAGCCGGGCGGGCCCACCAGTTGCGGCACGATGAAATCGCCCAGGGTCAGGGAAAAGGTGAAGATCGAACCGGCTGCGATGCCCGGCACCGACAGCGGCAGGATCACCTGCATGAAGGTCTGGCGCGGCTTGGCGCCGAGGTCGGCGGAGGCTTGCAGCAGCGACGGCGGCAGGCGTTCCAGCGATGCCTGGATCGGCAGAATCATGAACGGCAGCCAGATGTAGACGAACACCATGAAGCGCCCCAGGTGCGAGGTGGACAAGGTGCTGCCGCCCACGCCGGGAATGCCCAGCACGAACTGCAACAGCGGCTCCAGGCCCAGGTGTTGCACGAACCATTGCGCCACGCCGCCCTTGGCCAGCAGCAAGGTCCAGGCATAAGCCTTGACGATGTAGCTGGCCCACATCGGCAACATCACTGCGATGTAGAAAAACGCCTTGGTCTTGCCAGTGGTGTAGCGCGCCATGTAATAGGCGATGGGGAACGCGACGATGGCGCTGGCGATCGACACGACGATGGCCATGCTCAGGGTGCGCAGGATGATGTCGAAATTCGACGGCTGGAACAGTGCTGCCAGATTCGCCAGGGTCAGGTCCGGGGTGACCGCCATGGTGAAGTCATCGAAGGTGTAGAAACCTTGCCACAACAACACCAGCAGCGAGCCCAGGTAGATCGCGCCGAACCACAACAGCGGCGGCACCAGCAGCAGCGACAGGTAGAAATTCGGCCGCCGATACAGCAGGTTGGAGAACCTGCGCAGCGGCGAGCCACTGCCCGGGGTTTGAGTGATTGCCACGCTGTTCATCTCACACCCCGCCCGCGGTGTCGTGCAACGGGATCATCGCTTCACGGGCCCAGCGTGCGCTGATGCGTTGCCCGGTCTGGTGCTGGGCGCTGACGTCCAGCCACTGATTGTTCGCTTGGCTGATGTTGAGGGTCTGGCCGTTTTCCAGCTTCAATTCGTAGCGGGTGGCGCTGCCCTGGTACTGGATGTCGTGGAGCAAACCGCTGACTTCGATTTCATGGCTGGCCAGTGGGCCTTCGGCAAACCGCACGTGCTCGGGACGGATCGAAAACGGCTGTGGATTGCCGCTGAGTTGTGTGGCCAGGTCACCGCGAATCACGTTTGAGGTGCCGACGAATTCTGCGACGAAGGTGGTCGCCGGTTTCATGTAGAGGTTGCGCGGCGTGTCGACCTGCTCGATGCGACCCTTGTTGAACACAGCCACGCGGTCGGACATCGACAGCGCCTCTGTTTGATCGTGGGTAACGAAAATGAAGGTGATACCGAGCTGGCGTTGCAGCTTTTTGAGCTCACTCTGCATTTGCTCGCGCAGCTTCAGGTCGAGGGCACCCAGGGGTTCGTCGAGCAGCAGTACCCGAGGGCGATTGACCAACGCGCGCGCCAGGGCGACACGCTGGCGTTGACCGCCAGAAAGCTGCACAGGTTTGCGCTGACCATAGCCACCCAAGGCAACCATCGCCAGGGCTTCTTCGGCGCGGCTGTTGCGTTCACTTTTGCCAACGCCTTTGACTTTCAAACCGTATGCCACGTTGTCCAGCACATTCATGTGCGGGAACAGTGCGTAGTCCTGAAAGACGGTATTGACGTCGCGTTCATAGGGGGGCAGTCCGGCGGCTTCCTCGCCGTGGATGCGGATGGAGCCGGCGCTGGGTTGTTCGAAACCGGCGATCAGGCGCAAACAGGTGGTTTTGCCCGAGCCGGAGGGGCCCAGCATGGAAAAGAACTCGCCGTCCTGGATGTCGATGGAAACCCGGTCTACGGCTTTCACTTCGCCGAACAGACGGGAAACGTTGGTGAATTGGACTGCAAGCGTCATGGTGCGGTGCTCCAAAAAAGCGGAGGCCGTTGCAACGGCCCTGCCTGGACTTCTGAAAAAACGGTCGTTCGACAATCAGCTTTTGCTTTTTGATAAGCGTCAATCACAGAAAGTCGTTTCGGGAGCGTAGCGAGCGGCGATCAGCCGTGTCCGGCCAGCGCGCAGCCCCCGGAGCGTACTTCAGTACGTGAGGAGGCGAGCACTGCCCGGGCGCGGCTGGTCGTCGCGCAGTAGCTACCGGAATGACTTTTAGCGGCCGCCCATGATTGCGATGTAGTCCTGGGTCCAGCGGCTGTACGGCACGAACTTGCCGCCTTCAGCCTGTGGGGTTTTCCAGAAGGCGATCTTGTCGAACTGGTCGAAGCCGTTGGTCTTGCAGCCCTCGGCGCCAAGCAGTTCGCTCTCCTTGCACGCCGCGGGCACCGCTGGCAGCGAGCCGAACCAGGCGGCTACGTCACCCTGCACTTTGGGTTGCAGCGACCAGTCCATCCACTTGTAGGCGCAGTTTGGATGCTTGGCATCGGTGTGCAGCATGGTGGTGTCGGCCCAACCGGTGGCGCCTTCTTTCGGGATGGTCGAGGCAATCGGCTGCTTCTCGTTGACCAGGCCATTGACCTGATACGGCCAGGCGCCGGAGGCGACCACGCCTTCGTTCTTGAAGTCGCTCATTTGCACGGTGGTGTCGTGCCAGTAGCGGTGGACCAGCGGCTGCTGGGCACGCAACAGGTCGAGCACGGCCTTGTACTGCGCTTCGGTCAGTTCGTAGGGGTTCTGGATGCCCAGTTCCGGCTTGGCTGTCTTGAGGTAGAGCGCCGCGTCGGCGATGTAGATCGGACCGTCGTAGGCCTGCACACGGCCCTTGTTCGGTTTGCCGTCCGGCAGGTTCTCGGCGTTGAACAACACACCCCAGGTGTCAGGCGGGGACTTGAACACATTGGTGTTGTACATCAGCACATTCGGGCCCCACTGGTAAGGGGTGCCGTAGGTCTGTTTGTTGACCACGTACCACGGTGCATCCTTGAGGCGTGGGTCGAGGTTCTTCCAGTTCGGGATCAGCGACGTGTTGATCGGCTGCACACGCTTGCCGACGATCAGGCGCAGCGAGGCATCGCCGGAGGCGGTCACCAGGTCGTAACCGCCCTTGGCCATCAGGCTGACCATTTCATCGGAGGTGGCGGCGGTTTTCACATTGACCTTGCAGCCGGTTTCCTTCTCGAAACCGGTTACCCAGTCGTAGGCCTTGTCGCTTTCGCCACGCTCGATGTAGCCCGGCCACGCCACGATGTCCAACTGGCCCTCGCCAGCACCAACGGCCTTCAATGGTTCGGCCGCCTGGACGCCGACACTGGCCAGCAACGCGGTAGTGATTGCACTCAGCAGTGCGGTCTTGTGCATGAACATGGAATACCCCTGGTTTTTTTAGATTGTTGTTAAGAGTAGCTGTCAGCTTCGAGCCGCAAGCTGCAAGACACAGCGGTCCGCTTTTCAACTTGACGCTTATAGCTTGTAGCTCAAAGCTCCCGTCCATGGCGGGCCATGATGTGCCGCACCACGCTGTAGTCCTGGAGCGAATCGCTGGACAGGTCTTTGCCGTAGCCCGAGCGTTTCAGGCCGCCATGGGGCATCTCGCTGACCAGCATGAAATGGCTGTTGATCCAGGTGCAGCCGTATTGCAACCGGGCCGCGACCTGCATCGCCTTGTCCAGGTTCTGGGTCCAGATCGATGACGCCAGGCCGTATTCGGAATCGTTGGCCCAGTCCACCGCTTGTTCCAGCCCTTCGAAACGGGTGACGGTCACCACCGGCCCGAACACCTCGCGCTGGACGATTTCATCGTTCTGTTTGCAACCGGCCAGCAAGGTCGGCTGATAGTAGAAGCCGGCGCCGGAATGCACGGCGGCACCGGTGACACGCTCGATGTGCGGCTGGCCCAGAGCGCGTTCAACGAAACTGGCCACGCGGTCACGTTGGCGCGTGCTGATCAGTGGACCGATCTCGTTGTCGGCGTCGCGTTTGCCGGCAAAGCGCAGGCTGCTGACCGCCGCGCCAAGTTCGGCCACCAGCCGGTCGTGAATACCGGCCTGCGCATAAATGCGGCACGCGGCTGTGCAGTCCTGGCCGGCATTGTAGTAACCGTAGCTGCGTACACCCTCGACCACCGCTTGAATGTCGGCATCGTTGCACACGATCACCGGCGCCTTGCCGCCAAGTTCCAGGTGCGTGCGCTTGAGGGTTTTCGCGGCGGCCTGGAGGATTTTCTGTCCGGTGACGATATCGCCGGTCAGCGACACCATGCGTATTTTTCCGTGACTCACCAGATGGCTGCCGACTCCGTCGCCGCCACCGCATATGATGTTGATCACGCCAGGCGGCAGAATCTCCGCCAGCGCAGGCGCCAGAGCCAGAATTGACAGTGGCGTATGCTCGGACGGCTTGAACACCAGCGTGTTACCGGCCGCCAGGGCCGGGGCGATTTTCCACGCGGCCATCATGATCGGGTAGTTCCACGGCGCAATGGATGCAACGACACCGATGGGATCGCGACGCACCATGCTGGTGTAGCCGGGCAGGTATTCACCGCTGAGCTGCCCGGTCTGGCAGCGCACGGCACCGGCGAAAAAGCGGAATACGTCGACGGTGGCGGTCAGGTCGTCCTGACGGGCCAGGTGCAATGGCTTGCCACAATTGAGCGATTCGAGACGGGCGAGCAGGTCAGCCTGTTTTTCCACGGCGTTGGCGATGTCCAGCAGCAGGTTGGCGCGTTGCTGCGGCGTGGTCCGTGACCAACTGGCAAAGGCACGATTCGCTGCCAGGATGGCGGCTTCGACTTGTTCGATACTGGCTTCGGCGATGTGGGTCAATACCTCGCCGGTGGCAGGGTTGAGGATGGGCTCGACAAAACCTTGCCCCGCGACCAATTCGCCATCGATCAACAACGCGGTGAACAACGGAGTCTGCGCGCCAGCCATCTTTCGGGTTCTCTTTTCTTGTGTGGCCATGGGACTCCCTGTGACTGGGGCCGGCCGTCTTTATAGATGAATCAAGACTAGTGCCCGGGCCCGAGGTCGACAAATACTAAATACTGAAGGTGGCGTTCGATTAAATAGATGGCTTGCGTCCGCCGTGAGGTTGTTCCCGGGCGACGGTCAGGAACGGGTCCACCAGCGCCGGTCTTGCAGTGCCTCGGCGCCAGGCCAGGCCGACGTCGAGGGTCTGACTGAGGTCGGCGATGGTCCGTGCCTCGATGATGTCCCCCTCCAGCGACCACGGCCTGTAAGTCATGTCCGGCTGAATCGAAACGCCCAGGCCCGCCGCCACCAGGCTTCGCACCGCTTCGGTTGATGCGGTTTTGAGGGTGATGCGCGGTTGCAGCGAGGCCGCCGACCACATGCGCTGGGCGTTGCGGTCCATCTCGTCGACGTTCAGTTGAATCAATGGCTCGCGCGCCACGTCGGCGAGGTTGATGCTGTCGTGCTCCAAAAGCGAATGCTGCGCCGGCAGCCACAGTCGATGGGGTGAGTGAGTCAGCACTTCCGTCTGTAAGGCATGACGGTCTTCGAGGTTGGACAGGATCAACACGCCGACATCGATTTCACCACTGACCAGCAAGTGCTCGATGTAGGGCCGCTCGTCCTCCATGACGCGAATTTCGACGTTGGGGTAGGCTCGCTGGAAGCGGGTGAGCAAGTCGGCGAGGTAGTAGCCGGCGACGAGGCTGGTCACGCCGACGATCAACTGGCCGGCTACCTGGTCGGTGCTTTGTTGCAGGCTGCGCTTGGCGTTATCGACCGTTGCCAGAATCAGGTGCGCCTGGCGCAGGAATTGGTGACCCTGGTGTGTGAGCGTCATGCCCTTGGCGTGACGATTGAACAGACCCACGCCGATTTCCTGCTCCAGTTGCTGGATGGCCAAGGTCAGCGTCGACTGGGAAATGAACGCTGTTTGCGCGGCCGCGGAGATCGAGCCGGTCTCTGCCACGGCAATGAAGTGACGAATTTGACGCAAGGTCATCATGAGGTGTGTACCCGGTGGGCGGTTTTTATCGATTTCCTCGAGTGTATATCGTTTTATTAGATGACATCCCGGTAGGAGCGAGCTTGCTCGCGATGGGGTCAGGCGAGGCACCGGACGCCAGGGGCCAGCAACGCGAGCGGCCCGAGCAACATCCCGAAGCACTCCCATCCACCGTGGGTTCGGTGTTTCGATCTAGTCTGGGAGCCTTCTTGCGTTACTCACTGGAGGCGACAAACATGAATACACGTGGATTGCTCGATCAATTGCTCCGGTCCGGCCAGGATCTGCTGCAGAAAAAGACCTTGGGCGCTCAGGGCAAGGGGTCCGCAGGTGCACTGGGCGGCATGCTGTCGGGCGCGGGCGGCAGTGCGTTGGCGGCGGGTGCCCTCGGGCTGTTGATGGGCAACAAGAAGGTGCGCAAGGTCGGTGGCAAGGTCGCCCTTTATGGAGGGCTTGGGGTGTTGGGGTTGATCGCCTACAAGGCGTTTGGCATCTGGCAGGCAAAGCAGGGCGTTGCTTCGGGTTATCAGCCGCAAACCGTGGACCGCTTGCCGGCGGCCCAGGTGGAACAGCACAGTCAGGCGATTCTCACGGCGCTGGTGGCTGCTGCCAAGGCGGATGGGCATGTCGATGAACGTGAGCGCGAGTTGATCGAAGGCGAATTCACCCGCCTCGACACTGATCGGGAGTTGCAGCACTGGCTGCATGCCGAGCTGCACAAACCCCTGGATCCCGCCGAGGTGGCACGCGCCGCCAGTACGCCGGAAATGGCGGCCGAAATGTACATTGCCAGCGTGATGATGGTGGATGAGGAGAGTTTCATGGAGAAGTCCTACCTGGAGGAGCTCGCTCGCCAGTTGCAACTGGCTCCCGGCCTCAAGGCCGAGCTGGAAAACCAGGTTCGTCAGGTCGCCCTGTAGCGCCCGCAGCCCCTTGGTTCGCCAGGATGAGACGTACTGCGCATCTGTCTTATAAATGACACACCGCCCTCGGCTATACTCCCCAGCATTTGAAGTGGCCCCGAGGACTGACTGTGAAGAACTGGACGTTGCGCCAACGTATCTTGGCGAGTTTTGCGGTAATTATCGCCATCATGTTGCTGATGGTCGTCGTCTCGTATTCGCGGTTGTTGAAGATCGAGGTCAGTGACGCCAGCGTTCGTGACGATGCGCTGCCGGGGGTGTACTACAGCTCGGTCATTCGGGGGGCTTGGGTCGACAGTTATCTGCAGATCCAGGAGATGTTGGGGCTCAAGGAGGCGCAGGGCTTCAGCGCTGAAGACACCGCCTTGTTCAAGGGTTTTGATGCCCGTGTGCAGGAGGCGATGGCCGACTATCGTGCCACCGTCACCACGGATGAGGACAAGCTCGAATTCGCTGTCTTCGAAAAGCTCCATGCCGATTACGGCAAAGCCCTGGAGAGCGTGATCGACTTGCGCAGGCGTAATCAGGAAGCCGACGCGATCAAGTTGTTCAACGAACAACTGACCCCGGCGTGGAAGGCCGGCCGCATGAAACTCAATGACATCCTGCGGCAAAACAAGGTCGTCGCCGATCAAGACATGGCCAACATCGACGACGCCGTGGCCACCGCGAAACTCATCATGGGCATCTCCCTGCTGGTCGCGGTGCTGGCTGCCGCCCTCTGTGGCCTGTTGCTGATGCGCGCGATCATGGCGCCGATGAATCGCATCGTCGAAATCCTCGAGATCATGCGTACCGGCGACCTCAGCGGACGCTTGAACCTGGAGCGCAAGGACGAATTCGGTGCAGTCGAAACCGGCTTCAACGACATGATGGCCGAACTCACGTCGCTGGTCTCCCAAGCCCAGCGCTCATCGGTACAGGTCACTACCTCGGTGACCGAAATTGCCGCCACGTCCAAGCAGCAGCAGGCGACTGCCACTGAAACAGCCGCCACGACGACGGAAATCGGTGCGACCTCGCGGGAAATCGCCGCCACCTCCCGTGACCTGGTGCGCACCATGACCGAAGTCTCCACCGCCGCCGATCAGGCCTCGGTGGCTGCCGGCTCCGGGCAACAAGGCCTGGCGCGGATGGAAGAGACCATGCACTCGGTGATGGGCGCCGCGGACCTGGTGAACGCCAAACTGGCGATCCTCAACGAGAAAGCTGGCAACATCAACCAAGTGGTGGTGACCATCGTCAAGGTCGCCGACCAGACCAACCTGTTGTCGTTGAACGCGGCCATCGAAGCGGAAAAGGCTGGGGAGTACGGCCGTGGTTTTGCCGTGGTTGCCACCGAGGTGCGTCGTCTGGCGGACCAGACCGCCGTGGCCACTTACGACATCGAGCAGATGGTGCGCGAGATCCAGTCGGCGGTCTCGGCCGGGGTCATGGGCATGGACAAATTCTCCGAAGAAGTGCGCCGTGGCATGTACGAGGTGCAGCAGGTTGGCGAGCAACTGTCACAGATCATTCATCAGGTGCAGGCGCTGGCGCCACGGGTGCTGATGGTCAACGAAGGCATGCAGGCCCAGGCCACCGGTGCCGAGCAGATCAACCATGCATTGGTACAACTGGGTGATGCCAGCAGCCAGACGGTCGAATCCCTGCGTCAGGCCAGTTCCGCCATCGATGAACTGAGCCAGGTAGCCGTCGGGCTGCGCAGCGGCGTTTCGCGATTCAAAGTCTGATGAGCGAACTCACGGCCAAACGCTCTGCCGTGAAACCGGCGACATTGTTCCTGGTCTTTCACATCGGCAGTGAACGCTATGCCCTTCAAGCGACCGAGGTCGTTGAAGTGCTGCCGCGCCTGCCGCTCAAGCCAATCGCGCAAGCGCCAGATTGGGTGGCCGGGATGTTTGGCTATCGTGGTGCGGTGGTGCCGGTGATCGATCTCAGCGCGTTGGCCTTCGGCGTGGCAGCCCAGGCGCGCACCAGCACCCGTCTGGTGCTGGTCAACTATTGCCCGCAGGAAAGCGCGCAATCGCACCGGCTCGGGCTGATTCTGGAGCAGGCCACCGATACCCTGCGCTGCAACCCGGCAGATTTTCAGCCCTATGGCTTCGACAACCGCCAGGCGCCCTACCTCGGACCAGTCAGGGAGGATGCCCAGGGATTGTTGCAATGGGTCCGGGTTGCCGACCTGCTGGATATACACGTTCGCGAGCTGCTGTTTCCGTCACCGCCACTGGACCTGGGCCTGCTTGAGGAGCACCCGTGAACAGCGACCAACGTTTTTTTGATTTTCTCAAGGAGCGCATCGGCCTTGATGTGACGTCGGTGGGACCTGCGATCATCGAGCGTGCGGTACGCCAACGCACCACGGCATCGCGCGCTGAGACGGCCGATGAGTATTGGCAGACCCTGCAAGGCTCGCGAGAAGAACAGCAGGCGCTGATCGAAGCGGTGATCGTGCCCGAGACCTGGTTCTTCCGTTACCCGGAGTCCTTTGCGACCCTGGCAAAACTGGCGGTCAAGCGTCTGGGGGAGATCAACAACCTTCGCGCTCTGCGGATTCTCAGCCTGCCTTGTTCCACCGGTGAGGAACCCTATTCCATTGCCATGGCCTTGCTCGATGCGGGGCTCAAGCCCCATCAATTCAAGGTTGAAGGCATGGACGTCAGCCCGCTGTCGGTGGAAAAGGGGCGGCGCGCGCTTTACGGCAAGAACTCCTTTCGCGGCCAGGACCTGGCCTTTCGCGAACGGTACTTCTGCCCAGAAGGCGAGGGTTACGGCCTTGATGAGCGGGTGCAGGAACAGGTGCATCTAAAGGTTGGCAATCTGCTGGATCCAGCATTGCTGGTCAACGAGGCGCCTTATGACTTCGTGTTCTGCCGAAACCTGCTGATCTATTTCGATCAACCGACCCAGCAGCAAGTGTTCGAGGTGCTCAAACGCCTCACTCACGTCGATGGCGTGCTGTTCATCGGCCCGGCGGAAGGCAGCCTGCTCGGGCGGTTCGGCATGCGATCAATCGGTGTTGCGCAGTCCTTTGCGTTCAGGCGTCAGGCTGCACCTGAACCCACTCCCACCTTTGCGCCAACACCACCATTGCCGGTGCGGCAACCGGTGCGCCCTGTGGCGCCGCCTGTTCGCAGCCGTCCTTTCGCGTCGGTGACGCCGCTGCCGGTGAGCAAGGCGGCCAACCCCGATGCTGCGGCGCTGTTGGCCAACATCGCGGCGCTGGCCAACGAAGGCAGGGGCGCCGAGGCCAAGGCTGCCTGCGAGCTGTATCTGCGCAGCCATGAACCGGTGGCTCAGGTGTTTTACTGGATGGGGCTGCTCAGCGATGTCGCCGGCAGTGGTCTGGAGGCTCAGGGTTTTTACCGCAAGGCCCTGTATCTCGACCCGCAGCACCCCGAGGCATTGATGCACCTGGCGGCCTTGCTGCAATCCCAAGGCGATACCGCCGGTGCCCGACGATTGCAGGACCGCGCCGCTCGCAGCGAGCGCGCAGACAGTGAGCGCAAACGATGAGTGCCACCGACGGCTTTAGCCTGACCCACGAAAACGCCCAGGCCATCGACGATTGCTGGAACCGGATTGGCATACACGGCGACAAGTCCTGCCCGTTGCTGGTCGAGCACATCCATTGCCGCAATTGTTCGGTCTATTCGGCGGCGGCCACGCGCCTGCTGGACCGCTATGCGTTGCAGCAGGAAGATCGCGGGCACATCAGCGCCGTGGTCGAGAGCGAGGTCAAGACCCGTTCGCTGCTGATGTTCCGTCTCGGCGAGGAATGGCTGGGACTGGCCACTCGCAGCCTGGTGGAAGTGGCGCCGCTGCAAACGATACATTCGCTGCCCCATCAGCGCTCGCGGGCCTTGCTCGGCGTAGCCAACGTGCGCGGTGCGCTGGTGGCCTGCCTGTCGTTGGTGGAGTTGCTGGGGCTCGACGCTGCGGGCAGTGTGGCGAACGGCGCGCGGGTGATGCCGCGCATGTTGATCGTCGCGGCTCACGGCGGGCCGGTGGTGGTGCCGGTGGATGAGGTGGACGGCATCCATGCCATTGACGAGCGCACGCTCGATGCGGCCTCCCGTTCCGGGGCTCATGCCAATGCCAGGTACACCCGTGGCGTGTTGCAATTCAAAGGTCGCAGCCTGCGCTGGCTGGATGAAGAACAGCTGCTGTCCGCCGTGACCCGGAGCCTGACATGACCCCCGAACAAATGCGCGACGCCTCTTTGCTGGAGCTGTTCGGCCTGGAAGCCGAGGCCCAGACCCAGGTGCTCAGCGCCGGTCTGCTGGCGCTCGAGCGCGATCCGACCCAGGCCGATCACCTCGAGTCGTGCATGCGCGCGGCTCACTCGCTCAAGGGCGCGGCGCGTATCGTGGGCATCGACGCCGGTGTGAGCGTCGCCCATGTGATGGAAGACTGCCTGGTGAGTGGGCAGGAAGGCCGTCTTTACTTGCGTCCCGAACACATCGATGCGCTGTTGCAAGGCACCGATTTGTTGATGCGCATCGCCACGCCCGGCCATGCCCCGACGCCTGTGGAAATCGAGAGCTACGTGGCGCTGATGGCGCGGTTGCTGGATCCGCTGGCCCCCGCCGCACCTATCACTGCGCCAGCTTCTGCGATTATCGCTGAACCCCTGCCGCCCGAGCCCGTCATCGCAATGCCCCCGGAGCCTGTCGCGACGCCACGTAAGACCAAGCGCACCACCGAAAACGGTGAGCGGGTCCTGCGCGTCACGGCCGAGCGCCTGAACAGCCTGCTCGACCTGTCGAGCAAATCCCTGGTGGAAACCCTGCGTCTCAAACCGCACCTGGCCACGATGCAGCGCATGAAACGCATCCAGAACAACGGTCTGCGCGCACTGGAAAACCTCAACGTTCATCTCAAAGACCACGACTTGAGCCTGGAGGCGAGAGAGGCGCTGGAAGATGCCCGCCGCCTGTTGGCGCAATCCCAGCAACTGCTGGTGGAAAAGAACGCCGAGCTGGACGAGTTCGCCTGGCAGGCGAGTCAGCGGGCACAAGTGCTGTACGACACTGCACTGGCCTGTCGTATGCGTCCGTTCGCCGATGTGCTCAGTGGTCAGGTCCGCATGGTCCGCGACTTGGGCCGCAGCCTGGGCAAGCAGGTACGGCTGGAAATCGAGGGCGAGAAAACCCAGGTTGACCGCGACGTGCTGGAGAAACTCGAGGCACCGTTGACGCACCTGTTACGCAATGCTGTCGATCACGGCATCGAGTCGCCAGAACAACGGCTGCTGGCGGGCAAGCCGCAAGAAGGCCTGATTCGGTTGCGAGCGTCCCATCAGGCCGGTTTGCTGGTGTTGGAGCTGAGCGACGATGGCAATGGAGTCGACCTGGAAAAGGTCCGCCGCAGTGTGGTCGAGCGACAATTGTCACCTGCGGAAACCGCTGCCCAGTTGAGCGAAGAAGAACTGCTGACATTCCTGTTTTTGCCGGGGTTCAGCCTGCGGGACAAGGTCACCGAAGTGTCCGGTCGCGGTGTCGGCCTGGATGCCGTCCAGCATATGGTTCGCCAGTTGCGTGGGGCGGTGGTGCTGGAACAGACGGCGGGCGAGGGCAGTCGCTTTCATCTTGAAGTGCCGCTGACACTGTCGGTGGTGCGCAGCCTGGTGGTGGAAGTCGGTGATGAGGCGTACGCGTTCCCGCTGGCACATATCGAGCGCATGTGCGACCTGGAACCCTCGGACATCGTGCAGGTCGAGGGCCGTCAGCACTTCTGGCATGAAGGCCGGCATGTCGGCCTGGTGGCCGCCAGCCAACTGCTCCAGCGCCCGGCCAGCCAGAACGATCAGCAGACCCTCAAGGTCGTGGTGATCCGCGAGCGCGATGCGGTCTACGGCGTGGCAGTCGAGCGGTTTATCGGCGAGCGCACGCTGGTGGTCCTGCCGCTGGACGAGCGGCTGGGCAAGGTGCAGGACATTTCTGCTGGCGCCTTGCTCGATGACGGTTCGGTGGTGCTGATCGTCGACGTCGAGGACATGCTGCGTTCGGTGGACAAGCTGCTCAACACCGGTCGCCTGGAACGGATCGCCCGGCAGGGCAACCAAGCGGTTGAAGTGGCCCGCAAGCGCATTCTTGTGGTCGATGATTCGCTGACGGTGCGCGAGTTGCAGCGCAAGCTGCTGATCAATCGCGGTTACGACGTGGCGGTGGCGGTCGACGGGATGGATGGCTGGAACGCCCTGCGTTCGGAGTCGTTCGATCTACTGATCACCGACATCGACATGCCGCGCATGGATGGCATTGAACTGGTGTCTTTGCTGCGCCGGGACAATCGACTGCAATCGCTGCCGGTCATGGTGGTGTCGTACAAGGACAGGGAAGAGGACCGACGTCGTGGACTGGACGCTGGAGCCGACTATTATCTAGCCAAAGCCAGTTTTCATGACGATGCCCTGCTTGATGCAGTGGTTGAGCTCATCGGAGGAGCGAGGGCATGAGGATCGCAATCGTCAACGATATGCCCCTGGCGGTAGAGGCGCTGCGTCGCGCACTGGCGTTCGACCCCGCCCATGAAGTGGTCTGGGTGGCCGCCAATGGCGCCGAAGCGGTGCAACATAGTGCGCGAAATACCCCGGACCTGATCCTGATGGACCTGATCATGCCGGTCATGGACGGCGTCGAGGCCACTCGGCGGATCATGGCTGAGTCACCGTGCGCCATCGTGATCGTCACCGTCGACCGCCAGCAGAACGTGCATCGGGTGTTCGAGGCCATGGGGCATGGGGCTCTGGATGTGGTAGATACCCCCGCGCTGGGTGCCGGTAACCCTCAGGAGGCTGCCGCACCTCTACTGCGCAAGATCATGAACATCGGCTGGCTGATTGGCGACCGCGTCAATCGCGAACGCCAGACGCCAACCCCATCGCGCGGCAGCCCCTCGCGTCAGCGCCTGATTGCCATCGGCTCCTCCGCGGGCGGGCCGGCGGCGCTGGAAGTGCTGCTCAAGGGCTTGCCGCGGGATTTTTCGGCGGCGATCGTACTGGTGCAACACGTCGACCAGGTGTTTGCTGCCGGTATGGCCGAATGGCTCAGCAGCGCCAGCGGCCTGAATGTGCGCCTGGCCCGCGAAGGTGAGCCGCCCCAGCCTGGTGCCGTACTGCTGGCAGGCACCAATCATCACATTCGCCTGCTGAAAAATGGCACGCTGGCCTATACCGCCGAACCGGTCAACGAAATCTATCGACCCTCGATCGATGTGTTTTTTGAAAGCGTGGCCAGTTACTGGAATGGTGACGCAGTAGGGGTTTTATTGACCGGAATGGGGCGCGATGGCGCCCAGGGGCTTAAACTCCTTCGTCAACAAGGTTACCTGACCATTGCTCAGGACCAACAAAGCAGTGCGGTGTATGGCATGCCGAAGGCGGCCGCGGCCATCGATGCCGCCGTAGAGATTCGCGCCCTGGACAAGATAGCGCCGCGTTTGCTGGAGATTTTCCCTAAATGACTACATTTCGCAGCACTTCTGGTCCAGATGATCAGGTGACCGCATATGAATGATCTACAACTCGACGACTTCAAGACGGGTGACGAAAAAGCAGCGATGGTCCTGCTGGTGGACGATCAGGCCATGATCGGCGAAGCCGTTCGCCGGGGGTTGTCGAGCGAGGAAAACATCGATTTCCACTTTTGTGCCGACCCGCACCAGGCGATTGCCCAGGCGGTCCGCATCAAGCCAACCGTGATCCTTCAGGATCTGGTCATGCCCGGTCTTGATGGCCTGAGCCTTGTGCGCGAGTACCGCAATCATCCGGCCACCAAGGACATTCCCATCATCGTCCTGTCGACCAAGGAAGACCCGCTGATCAAGAGCGCGGCGTTCGCGGCCGGGGCCAACGATTACCTGGTCAAGCTGCCGGACAACATCGAACTGGTCGCCCGTATCCGCTATCACTCGCGCTCCTACCTCACCCTGCTGCAACGGGACGCAGCCTACCGTGCGTTGCGAGTCAGCCAGCAGCAATTGCTCGACACCAATCTCGTGCTGCAACGCCTGATGAATTCTGATGGCCTGACCGGGTTGTCCAACCGCCGTCACTTCGACGAGTATCTGGAACTGGAATGGCGGCGTTCACTGCGTGACCAGAGTCAGTTGTCGCTGCTGATGATCGACGTGGACTACTTCAAGTCCTACAACGACAACTTCGGCCACCTCGAGGGCGACGAAGCCCTGCGCAAGGTCGCCAACGCAATTCGCGACGCCAGCGCCCGCCCGTCTGATCTGCCGGCCCGTTATGGCGGAGAGGAGTTCGCGCTGGTCCTGCCCAACACCTCACCGGGCGGCGCCCGACTCGTGGCGGAAAAACTGCGTCAGACCGTGGCCGGGCTGAAAATTCCGCACATTGCGCCGAGCGAAGGGGCCAGCCTGACCATCAGCATTGGCCTGTCGACCCTGACGCCGCAGCCCGGCGGCGATTGCCGGCAACTGATTTCGGCGGCGGACAAGGGGCTCTACCAAGCCAAGCACAATGGCCGTAACCAGGTCGGCATCGCCTGAACCTCACCTTTCTCCCCCCACACACTCTGAGGGGGAGAGGCGGGCGTTTTCAGCCAAGCGGACTGCCGCTGGCAGTCGTTTGGCGTTATACTCGCCGGCTTTCAAAAGTTCGCCTACGAGTGCTGCCCGCCATGGAAATCAACCCGATCCTGAACACTATCAAGGACTTGTCCGAGCGCTCCGAAACCATTCGGGGGTATCTTTGACTACGATCAAAAGCATGAGCGTCTGACCGAGGTCAATCGCGAGCTTGAAGATCCGAGTGTCTGGAACAAACCTGAATACGCCCAGGAGCTGGGCCGCGAGCGTTCAGCGCTGGCGCAGATCGTTGATACTCTCGACGAATTGAACGCGGGCCTGGCCGATTGCCGTGACCTGCTGGACATGGCTGTCGAGGAAAACGACGAAGGCGCGGTGGGCGATGTCGTCGCCGAGCTGGCCCGCCTTGAAGAAAGCCTCGCCAAGCTCGAATTCCGCCGTATGTTCAGCCACGAAATGGACCCGAACAACGCCTATCTGGACATCCAGGCCGGTTCCGGTGGCACCGAAGCCCAGGATTGGGCGAACATCTTGCTGCGCATGTACCTGCGCTGGGCCGACAAGCGCGGCTTCGACGCAACCATCATGGAACTGTCAGCGGGTGAAGTCGCCGGCATCAAGGGCGCGACCGTTCACATCAAGGGTGAATATGCCTTTGGCTGGCTGCGTACCGAGATCGGCGTGCACCGCCTGGTGCGCAAGAGCCCGTTCGATTCCGGCAACCGTCGCCATACGTCCTTTTCTGCGGTGTTCGTGTCTCCGGAAATCGACGACAAGGTGGAAATCGAGATCAACCCGGCGGACCTGCGCATCGATACCTATCGCTCGTCCGGTGCCGGCGGTCAGCACGTAAACACCACCGACTCGGCCGTACGAATCACCCACGTACCGACCAACACCGTGGTCAGCTGCCAGAACGAACGTTCCCAGCACGCCAACAAGGACACCGCCATGAAAATGCTGCGGGCCAAGTTGTACGAGCAGGAAATGCAGAAACGCAACGCCGCTTCCCAGGCGCTGGAAGACACCAAATCGGATATCGGCTGGGGCCACCAGATCCGTTCCTACGTACTCGATGCTTCGCGGATCAAGGATCTGCGCACTAACATCGAACGCAGTGACTGCGACAAGGTGCTCGACGGCGACATCGACGAATACCTGGAAGCCAGCCTGAAGTCCGGGCTGTAAAGATGAGTAACGCTGGCTGCTGATTCACCGCAGCCCATGTGGGAGCGGGCCTTGCCCGCGATCCCCGGCCGCAGGCTGGGGACAATGAACCTGTGATGGAATTTCTAAAGACATGAGCGACCTTCAACTCGACCCGCAAGCCCTGCAACAGGAAGAAAACTCCCTGATCGCCCTGCGCAAGGAAAAGCTGGCTGCCGAGCGCGCCAAGGGCAACGCCTTCCCGAACGACTTCCGCCGTGACAACTACTGCGAAGATTTGCAGAAACAGTACGCGGACAAGACCAAGGAAGAGCTGGCGGAGGCTGCAATCCCGGTCAAGGTTGCCGGTCGCATCATGCTCAACCGTGGCTCGTTCATGGTGATTCAGGACATGACCGGTCGCATTCAGGTCTACGTCAACCGCAAGACCCTGTCCGAAGAAACCCTGGCCGCGGTGAAAACCTGGGACCTGGGCGACATCATTGCCGCCGAAGGCACCCTGGCGCGTTCCGGCAAGGGTGATCTGTACGTTGAAATGACGAACGTACGTCTGCTGACCAAATCCCTGCGTCCGCTGCCGGACAAGCACCACGGCCTGTCCGACACCGAGCAACGCTACCGCCAGCGTTACGTTGACCTGATCGTCAACGAAGACGTGCGCCAGACGTTCCGCGTGCGTTCCCAGGTTATTGCGCACATCCGCAGCTTCCTGATGAAGCGTGACTTCCTGGAAGTCGAAACGCCGATGCTGCAAACGATTCCTGGCGGCGCGGCGGCCAAGCCGTTCGAAACCCACCACAACGCACTGGACATGGAAATGTTCTTGCGCATCGCGCCTGAGCTGTACCTCAAGCGCCTGGTGGTTGGCGGGTTCGAAAAAGTGTTCGAGATCAATCGCAACTTCCGTAACGAAGGCGTTTCGACTCGTCACAACCCGGAATTCACCATGTTGGAGTTCTATCAGGCGTACGCTGACTACGAAGACAACATGGACCTGACCGAAGAGCTGTTCCGTGAGCTTGCGCAATTGGTTCTGGGCACCACCGACGTGCCGTATGGCGACAAGGTTTTCCACTTCGGCGAGCCGTTCGCGCGTCTGTCGGTGTTCGACTCGATCCTCAAGTACAACCCCGAGCTGACCGCTGACGACCTCAACGACATCGACAAGGCTCGCGCCATCGCCAAGAAAGCCGGCGCCAAGGTGCTGGGCTTCGAAGGCCTGGGCAAGCTGCAGGTCATGATTTTCGAAGAGTTGGTCGAGCACAAGCTGGAGCAGCCGCACTTCATCACCCAGTACCCGTTCGAAGTGTCGCCGCTGGCGCGTCGCAACGACGAAAACCCGAACGTCACCGACCGTTTCGAGCTGTTCATCGGTGGTCGTGAAATCGCCAACGCCTATTCCGAGTTGAACGACGCGGAAGACCAGGCCGAGCGTTTCATGGCGCAGGTGGCCGACAAGGACGCCGGCGACGACGAAGCCATGCACTACGACGCCGACTTCGTTCGCGCGCTCGAGTACGGCATGCCGCCGACCGCGGGTGAAGGCATCGGTATCGACCGTCTGGTGATGCTGCTGACCAACTCCCCGTCGATCCGAGACGTGATCCTCTTCCCGCACATGCGGCCACAAGCGTAAATGGAAGCCGCCTCTGAACCAGGCGGCTTTTTTTTTGCTACGGACAGGCGGCAGCTGCAAGCTTCAAACGCAAAGCTGCAAGCCAGCTCCGTGCGTTTTGAACTTGTAGCTTGGAGCTTGAAACTTGTCGCCTCGTTCTTCCGATATCGCCACTGCGGTCGCCGAAAGTGTTCAGTACCAGGGGCGCAAGGCCAGCCGCCAGGGCAGTGAGCAGCGTCGTCAGGACATTCTGGATGCGGCCATGCGCATTGTTGTGCGCGACGGCGTGCGTGCCGTTCGCCATCGTGCGGTTGCGGCGGAGGCCGCTGTACCGCTCTCGGCCACCACTTACTATTTCAAGGATATCGACGACCTGCTCACCGATACCTTCGCTCAATATGTGGAGCGCAGCGCGGCGTTCATGGCCAAGTTGTGGGTGAACAACGAAGGTTTGCTGCGAGAGATGGTGATCAGCGGCGACGGCAGCCCCGAGTCGCGCTCGCAACTGGCGGACGATATTGCGCGGTTGATGGCCGACTATGTTCATCGTCAACTGATCAACCGACGTGAACATTTGATGGCTGAGCAGGCGTTCCGTCAGGAGGCGCTGTTGAACCCGCGCCTGGCCGAATTGGTGCGCTCCCATCAGCAGATTCTCCTGCAGGGTTCGTGTCAGCTGTTTGAGGTATTGGGTTCGCGGGAGCCACTGCAGGATGCCAAAGTGTTGACGGCGATTATCGGACGGATGGAATATCAGGGTCTGCTCAACGAAGCAGAGCCCGATGCCGAAACCGAAATGCTCGGCATACTCACGCGTTATATGCATTTGGTGCTCGCTTCGGTTTAATCCCTATCCTGTAGGAGCGAGCATGCTCGCGATGGACGTCAACGATTACGCGGGCAGCCTGACACCCAGCGGTGTCCAGTCGTCCATCGCGAGCATGCTCGCTCCTACAGATGGACGGGGGAGAGAGGCATACATTCCACAATGGAGTATCGAATGAAAGCCTGGCGCGTGGTTGTGATTGCCTTGTCGTTCCTGCTGCTCAATGGCTGCCTGGTGACCTTCAAGGAGCCACTGCCTGCGAACGATCCCGCGCCGAAGGGCATGCTTGGGAAATGGACCAGCACCAACGCCTGGGGCGAGCCGCTGAGTCTTGAGCTGACGCGTGTCGGCGATAATCGCTATCAGGCGGTCAGCTACTTCAAGGCGCGGCCCCGGGAACGCGAAGCCTATCCCTTCACCGTTTCGCGGCATGGCAGTCGCTGGTACCTGTCGGCGAAGGTGCCCGCGCAGTTCGGCGGCCACTTCACCATTGCCGGTTTCGAAATCACCGACAAAAATGAACTGGTGGTCTACAACCTCGACCTTGAGCAGATCAAACAGGCCCTGGGGCAGAAAGTCCTAAACGGCGAAGGGTTCCAGACCGACGATGGTGACGGTGTGCTGATCACCACCGGCATGGAGCAGGTCTTCGCCTACCTCGACGACCCGGCCAATTCCGATGTGTTCGTCGAGGCCGTGCGCTACCAGCGTCAAGCCAAAGCCAAATAACCCAGTACGCAACGGTTTCTACAGGAGTTTCGGGTGGACGATTACCAGCAGACGATCCGTGTTTTGTCCGATCGCATCGTTCTGGCGCAGACGCCGATCCGCGTCCTCGATGCGGTGAAGTGGGACGAGAACATCCGCAAGGGTTTCCTCAAGGCCAAGGGCAAGGAAATGCCGGCGGTGGACCGCGACTACTATCTCAATCGGCCGCTGTCCTTCGATTCGAGCAAAGTGAAACTGGAATTCCAGAACATTGAGCGCGACATTACTCGCCAGCTCGGCCAGTTCAACCCGGTCGGGCAGATCATGCGGCGTATGTGCAAGGAATACCGCATGGTGGTGCGCATGCTCGAGGCACGTGGCACCGAGGATTTCGGCCTGATTTCCCAGGAGCTGTACGGCGCGGCGTCCGATGCGTTTCATGCGGGTGACCCGACACTGTCCGACCTGGGCCTGATGCTCTCCGACTACCTCAACAACATCGATGGCCGGGGCGATTTGAAGGACGAACCGAAGGTCCTCACCGCCAAGGACGCCGTGAACCTGTTACAAACCCGTTTGAGCAGAGTGTTTGGCGAGGCCGAGGAAACCATCCGGGTGTTCGAGTCCGACGGCATTGTCGCGGACGCGGCGGCGGGCGCCGACTACATCAAGATCCGCACCGACGCCATGTTCAACGAGCGTGATGTGCGCGCCCTGGAAGTCCACGAAGGGCTGGTGCACGTCGGCACTACGCTCAACGGGCTGAACCAGCCGATCTGCACCTTCCTGTCCAAGGGCCCGCCCTCGTCGACGGTGACCCAGGAAGGCCTGGCGATCCTCATGGAAATCATCACGTTCGCCTCCTACCCGAGTCGCCTGCGCAAGCTGACCAACCGCACCAGGGCCATTCACATGGTGGAGGAGGGTGCGGATTTCCTGCAGGTTTTCGAGTTCTTCCGTGAGCAGGGCTTCGAGATGGCGGAAAGCTACGGCAACGCCAGTCGGGTTTTCCGTGGGTCGGTGCCCAATGGGCTGCCATTCACCAAAGACTTGTCCTACCTCAAGGGCTTCATCATGGTTTACAACTACATTCAGTTGGCCGTGCGTAAAGGTAAGCTGGAGCAAGTGCCGCTGCTGTTCTGCGGCAAAACCACCCTGGAGGATATGCGGACCTTGCGTCAGTTGGTCGACGAAGGTCTGGTGGTCCCGCCCAAGTACCTGCCCGAACAGTTCCGTGACATGAACGCGTTATCAGCGTGGATGTGTTTCTCCAACTTTCTCAACCACCTGAGCCTGGACCGGATCGAGGCGGATTATTCGAACATTTTGTGATTTCTTCACACCCTGTAGGAGCGGGCTTGCCCGCGATGACTGACTAACATTCAGCACGCCACTTGGCTGATACATTGCGATCGCGGGCAAGCTCGCTCCTACAGAGGGCGGTTCCAACCCATTTCATTGCGAGGTTCCAACGGATGAGAATCCTCGGCATCATCTGCCTGCTCCTGACCCTCGGCGGTTGCAGCTCGCTGCTGTTCTACCCCGAACCTGGCCAGTTGTTCACCCCGGAAAAAGCCAGTCTCGAATACCGTGACGTCACGCTGACTACCGCAGACGGCCTCAAGCTGCACGGCTGGTGGCTGCCGGCGAAAGAAGGCGTCGAAGTCAAGGGCACGGTGCTGCACCTTCACGGAAACGGCGGCAATTTGCCGATGCATTTGGGGGGCAGCTACTGGTTGCCGGAGGAGGGTTATCAGGTCCTGCTGGTCGACTATCGCGGTTACGGATTGTCTGAAGGCAAGCCAAGCCTGCCGGCGATTTACCAGGACATCGATGCCGCGTTCAAGTGGCTGGACGAAGCGCCACAGGTTCGAGGAAAACCACTGGTCCTGCTCGGTCAAAGCCTCGGTGGCTCGATGGCCGTGCACTACCTGGTTCAGCACCCCGAACGACAAAAGCAGCTCAAGGCGTTCGTCCTCGACGGCGTGCCCGCCAGTTACCGCAGCGTCGGCCAGTTTGCGCTGAGTCATTCCTGGCTGACCTGGGCCTTCCAGGTGCCGCTATCGTGGTTGGTGCCCGATGGCGACAGCGCGATCAACTCCATGGCGCAACTTGATGGTGTGCCCAAGCTGATCTATCACAGCATCGACGATCCGATCGTGCCTCTTTCCAACGGCATTCGACTGTATCAAGCTGCGCCGCCGCCGCGCGTGCTGCAACTGACCCGAGGCGGGCATGTACAGACTTTCGCCGACCCGGTTTGGCGCAAAGTGATGCTGCGTTATCTCGACGATCCGCAACATTTCAACGGCCTGCGTCGCTTGGGGGAGATCCCCAACTACCCAGCCCCCGAACATTCAAAAGATGAACCACCAGAGAGTCCGCAATGAGTGAAGAACGTAACGCCATCCCGCTGATCATCACCGGCATCTGCACCATCCTCGGCACTGTCGGGGCGCTGTGGTGGTACGGCTACTTGCACTTTGCCAAGCCGGAGGATGCGTTGCTGCTCAGCGACTTCACAATGCTCAAGACCGTGCCGGGTGAAGACTACAAGGTCTCCCTGCAACCGGCCGCGCAAGTGGCGCAGTGCATCGATGGCGTGCTGGTGATGTTCGACACCGAACAGAAAGGCCTGACTGGCGTACTGGTCAATAACAAGAAACAGGCCGTGCGCTGCATGGGCCAGGAAACGCCGCAGAAGCTGGAGCCGTAAGGGCTGCTCTGCCCCTCTTGGGGGACGAAAAGGGGCAGGCGCGGTGGGTCGTTGGTCAGGGCACGACTTCAAAATTGCGGAAAGTGGCGAGCGACGCGCTGCTACCCATTGTTTGCCATGCCTGCGCATTGTATTTCCCGGATATCAACTCGGGCAGTGTGGCGGCCCAGTTGCCGTGGGCATCGGCGCTCACCTTGATGTCTTTCCAGTTGCTGCTCCCTGCCACTCTGTAGGAAAGGTTGATGAGTGCGCCGGGTCGACTTGTGCCTGAAAAAACAACAGGGCTGGACACCGGTGCCGCGCCCGCCGCCGGTACTCGTATGGTGGGCGCACTGAGGGCAGAAGCGCATCGAGTCAGCGTACTGCCCACGGACACTGCAACGACTGCGCCGCTGTTGGTGGCCGAGCAGACTTCAATGGTCGTGCCCGTTTCGTCATCGCGAAAACGCTTGCCGCCGACAAACGTTGGATCTGCCGTCGAGCTTGTTTCCGGTGTGCCATCAACCTGGGTGTTATCCACGCTAGCGGCCATTGTGGTGTATCTGATCCATACGCCGTTGACCCGGTTATCGTCCACCGGGAAATGGTCAAACGGGGTCGGGGCACGGAATTCCATCGCCAGTTGCGCGGGTTTCAGTCCAGGTCGATTGATAAGGTAGAGCTGCGCCCCTGGCGCGCCAAGTTTTGTCAGGCGATAAAGCCCACTCTGCGTAATCACTGCCGTTTGCGCATTGTCCAGCCAAGCCGAATACCAGCGGTTATTGGCGGGGTATAACGTTCCTCCCCCGGAGACAGAGTCGCCCGTGTCACCGTAAGAAATGGGGGTACACCCCGTCGGCGACGTAACGGTGTCTCCTGCTCTCGGGCATTGGGTAAACGTAGTTCCGTGGGAATAACCCAGGCTGTGCCCGAATTCGTGCTTGTACACGTGAGGGCTTCCCGGCTGGCCGTATACGCCAATGAACCTGCCCGGCTTCCACGCAGATGCGTTGCCACCGCATTGGATGACACTGATGACAAAATCGAATGTGTCGGCATCCAATCCGTTCGCCCTGGCGGCCTTGTGGCTTTCCTCGGCGGCAAGATTGATGGGCATGGGCGATCCAGTCTTGCAAATCTCCGGCATGGGCCCCGAGGTGTGCTGGATCACCTGTCCAGTCAGTGTCATTTTGCCGCCCGATGCAGCGTTGACGTAGGACTGCAATGAATCGGGGTCCGGGGATAGGGTGTGTTTTTTAACCAGCTCATAGTTCAGCAGGCTGCCGTCCTGCCAATGCGTAACGGTGACCAGCATGGTTTTCGTGCCGACATTTGGGCGCTGATTGACCTCCGGTTTCGGTAGCGGAACGTCGCTGGGAATGAAGTCCCTTTCGTCGTACGTAAACTCGGTTTCGGGAAGAGGCGGTCTGTCGACGTGTATGCAGCCAGTCAGGATCAACGTCGTATACAGGGTTGATAAAACGATCCGCGCTCGCATGGCTGAGCTCCTGGTTGCATGTCACCGATGGGAGTGTCAGTGATACGTCCAATAACCGGGTTCGCCTACTGTCACAAATGACAGGTGACGACCAGCGGTAGGTTCCTACCTGAATGTCAGCTCACCTCTGCACATAGACTCGTCGAGTGATATCAAACAAAAAGCCCCGCCTGATCAAGTCAGGCGGGGCTTTTTGATTTGCGCCGGTACGTTACTGAGCGTTGGCACTCACTGCCGAGCGCGGCATCACCGGCTGATTGTCGTTGGAGATGGTGACTTCCACGCGACGATTCATTGCACGGCCTGAAACGGTGGAGTTCTCCGCTACCGGATATTCCTTGCCGTAGCCCTGGGCGACGATGCGCGCAGGATCAACGCCCATCTTCACCAGCGCAGTGCGCACGGAAGCCGCGCGACGCTCGGACAGCGACTGGTTGTGCGATGCGGTACCGGTGCTGTCGGTGTAGCCTTCGACAATCACCTTGCGATCAGGGTTTTCCTGAAGGTACTGCGCCAGTTTGTTGATGTTCACCAGACCGCTGGATTTCAGGTCGGCGCGGTCGGTGGCAAACAGCACATCACCAAAGGTCACGAGCGTACCGCGATCGGTCTGCTTGGCGTTGAGGCTGTCCTGCAACTGTTTGATCTGCTGATCGCGCGCATCCAGGCGGGCTTGGGCGCGTTGGGCCGCAGCGTTTTTCAGATTGGCTTCAGCCGTGCGCAGGGCAATGGTCTGCTTGGCAACTTCGACACGCTGGTTGGTCAGGTAGGCCAACTGGTCGACCTTGCTCTCGTCTTCGCGGTCCAGATAAGCCTTGTCGGCCTTGTCCAGGTAGTCGCTGGCTTCCTTGGTTTCAAGCGCCGCCACTTTGCTTGCCTGGGGGTTGGCTTGCAGGCCGCTGTAATTGGTACGGGCCTGTTCAAGGTTGGCGTTCGGCGGGGTGGAGCAAGCGGCCAGTGCAACGCTGGCGGCCAGGAGGGCGGGGATCATCAATTGATTACGCATGGTTTCGTCCTTTTAAGTCGAGAAAGAAGTACGTCGAAGCGGCGCTTACTGCACGGTGCGCTGGCTTTCCTGACGCAGTTCCTGAACCCCTTTCTGAGAGTCCTTCACCGCCTGCTCGGCCTTGACAGCCTGGGCTTTGCGCTCGGCTACACGAGCGTCCCACTCGGCCTGTTCGGCGAGCATGCGAGCCTGGTCGTACTTCTTGTCGTGCATGGCGATTTCAGCTTGCTTGAGCTTGTCCTGCGCGGCCTTCATTTCCACCGCGGCGAACTCGGTGCCGCCGGCGCTGACGGCATTGTTTACCGCCGATTCGGTCACGGCGTATTGCTCGGTTGGCGGGTTACCGGCACAACCGGCCAGGACCAGGCTGCTGCCGATGGCCAGTGCAGCCAGCTTGAAGCTGCGCAGAGGGTTGGATGAGGACTTGGCAGTGATTTTCATGGTCTTCAACTCCATTGGGATAACTCCTGAACAACTGAAAATCCATCCTGGGTGTGGAGCCGCAACCAACATTTCGAGGCGTTTTAAAACGGCCGTCCCAGGCGTGGTTACTGGTTACGACCGAAGGCATTTTTTAAAAGTTCAGAGAAGATGGCCCGTTGCCCAAAAAAAATTTGATCGAATGGACAAGGCTCTAAAACGGGAACTTTGGCGATATGGCGGGGTATTGGGACTCTGTAGGAGCGAGCATGCTCGCGATGGAGGATCAGGCGACGCGGGCAATCTGAGGCCCCGCGTCATCGTTGACGACCATCGCGAGCATGCTCGCTCCTACAGGGAAGGGAGGGGTTAAAAATCAATGCTTCTGCTTGTCCTCTCCCGACGCCAGGTCATGCAGATGGCGGCGTGAAAGGGCAAGAAAACGCGGCGTTGGCCCGACGTCTTCGTACAAAGGATCGCCTTCTTCATCGGTGGCGACCACGGTCGAGCCCTTGACGTACGGGAAGCTTTTTTCCAGCTCCTCAAGAGCGGCGCCGATCAGTTCGCCGAGCAATTCTTCGGGGTGCCGTTTGGGGTACATGTCTACGATTGCCGCCAGTCGCGCGGCGGCTTCCACATCGAGGTGAATCGAGTACCCGGTGTCAGTCAGATGTCCCTTGCCAGTTTCTTCCCAATGTTGGGCCAGCTCGCGGATTTTCATAAATACCTCTATTGCGCGCCTGCTCGCTGCAGGCCAGTAAGTGTCCGGTCGTGACCGGCGAAAGCCGTGATACGGCTTACTCTTCAGACTAGCTGTTGCGCTTAAGGTTTAAAGTCCCTTCGTCGTCTGCTTGTAAGTAGCGCTTTGCGGCGGCACTCTTGGAGCAGAAGGCAGCTCATTGCAAGACCCTGGATCTTTCGCTGGAGAACGGCTGATGACTGATATTGATGCACGCTTGCGCGAAGACGTTCACCTGCTGGGCGAACTGTTGGGCAACACCATTCGTGAACAGTACGGGGATGGTTTTCTCGACAAGATCGAGCAAATTCGTAAAGGCGCCAAGGCCGATCGTCGTGGTTCCATGGACGAGGAACTGAGCGCCAGCCTCAACCAGTTGAGCGAAAATGAGCTATTGCCGGTGGCGCGGGCGTTCAACCAGTTTCTCAACCTGGCGAACATCGCCGAGCAATATCAACTGATTCACCGTCGAGATGAGTCGCAACCGGCACCATTCGAGGCGCGGGTGTTGCCCGAGTTGCTCGCTCGCCTGCTTGACGAGGGCCATGGCGCCGAATCCCTGGCGCGGCAATTGGGACGACTGGAAATCGAGTTGGTGCTGACCGCCCACCCCACGGAAGTTGCGCGCCGCACACTGATCCAGAAGTACGATGCCATCGCTGCGCAACTCGCGGCCCAGGATCACCGCGACCTGACCAGCGCCGAACGTGAGCAGATTCAGTCAAGGCTGCAGCGACTGATCGCCGAAGCGTGGCACACCGAAGAAATTCGTCGCACCCGTCCGACGCCGGTGGACGAAGCCAAATGGGGCTTCGCAGTGATCGAGCATTCGCTGTGGCACGCGATCCCGAATTATCTGCGCAAGGCCGACAAAGCCCTGCAAGACGCGACCGGCCTGCGTCTACCGCTGGAGGCCGCGCCGATTCGCTTTGCTTCATGGATGGGCGGTGACCGCGACGGCAACCCCAATGTCACCGCCGCCGTGACGCGCGAAGTGTTGCTGTTGGCACGGTGGATGGCCGCTGACTTGTACGTGCGCGATATCGACCAGCTCGCCGCCGAGCTGTCGATGCAACAGGCCAACGATGCGCTCAAGGCCAAGGCCGGCGACAGCGCAGAACCTTATCGGGCCGTGCTCAAGCAATTGCGCGAGCGGCTGCGCGCCACTCGCAACTGGGCGCATGCCGCCCTGACCAGCGCGACACCGCCGCCGGCCGATGTGTTGCAAAACAACCGCGACCTGCTCGAACCGCTGGAGCTTTGCTTCCAGTCGCTGCACGAGTGCGGCATGGGCGTGATCGCCGATGGTCCGTTGCTCGATTGCCTGCGCCGGGCGGTGACCTTCGGCCTGTTCCTGGTGCGTCTGGATGTGCGCCAGGATTCGTCGCGCCACTCGGCGGCGATGACCGAAATCACGGATTATCTGGGCCTGGGTCGCTTCGAGGACTGGAGCGAGGACGAGCGCATCGCGTTCCTGATGCGTGAGCTGAACAATCGTCGACCGTTGCTGCCCGCACATTTCAAACCGTCGGCCGACACTGCCGAAGTGCTTGCCACTTGCCGGGAAGTGGCTGCCGCGCCGGGTGCATCGTTGGGCTCCTACGTGATCTCCATGGCCGGCGCCGCTTCCGATGTGCTGGCCGTGCAATTGCTCCTCAAAGAAGCCGGTGTGTTGCGGCCGATGCGCGTAGTGCCGTTGTTCGAAACCCTGGCTGACCTCGACAACGCCGGTCCGGTGATAGAAAAACTGTTGCTGTTGCCGGGTTATCGCGCGCGCCTGCAAGGACCGCAGGAAGTGATGATCGGTTACTCCGACTCGGCCAAGGACGCCGGCACCACGGCTGCCGCGTGGGCGCAGTACCGGGCACAGGAGCGTCTGGTGGACATCTGCCGTGAACAACAGGTCGAGTTGCTGTTGTTCCACGGTCGCGGCGGCACCGTCGGCCGTGGCGGCGGACCGGCGCACGCGGCGATTCTGTCGCAGCCGCCCGGTTCGGTGGCCGGGCGTTTCCGCACCACAGAGCAAGGGGAAATGATTCGTTTCAAATTCGGCCTGCCGGACATCGCCGAACAGAACCTTAACCTGTACCTCGCCGCAGTGCTCGAGGCGACCTTGCTGCCGCCCCCACCTCCGGAGCCCGCCTGGCGCCACTTGATGGATGAATTGGCGGCAGACGGTGTCAGCGCATACCGGGCCGTGGTGCGGGAAAATCCGCAGTTCGTCGAGTATTTCCGTCAGTCCACCCCGGAGCAGGAATTGGGGCGCCTGCCGCTCGGCAGTCGTCCGGCCAAGCGGCGAGCGGGCGGGATCGAAAGCTTGCGGGCGATTCCATGGATCTTCGGCTGGACCCAGACCCGTTTGATGCTGCCGGCCTGGCTCGGCTGGGAAGCGGCGTTGAGCAAGGCACTCGAGCGCGGTGAAGGCGAACTGCTGGGGCAGATGCGAGAGCAATGGCCGTTCTTCCGCACACGCATCGACATGCTCGAGATGGTGCTGGCCAAGGCCGACACCGACATTGCCCGCTCCTATGACGAGCGGCTGGTCGAGCCGGACCTGTTGCCATTGGGTGCGCAGTTACGCGACCTATTGTCGCAGGCGTGCTCGGTCGTCCTCGGGTTGACCGGTCAGTCGCAACTACTGGCACATAGCCCAGATACCTTGGAATTCATCCGCTTGCGTAACACCTACCTCGACCCGCTTCATCTATTACAAGCCGAATTGCTGGCGCGCTCGCGGCGCCAGGAAGTGGCGCTGGACAGCCCGGTGGAGCAGGCGCTGCTGGTGTCTGTGGCGGGGATTGCCGCCGGTTTGCGCAATACCGGCTAGAGTTTTTGCTGTGGGCACGGGTATCCGGCGCAGGCGTCGGATGCCCGTGTCTGGCTGCGCAAAAAATGCGGTCAGGCGACAGTTAATGATGGGGTTGCGACTTGGGGAACCGCGCCAAAAGGACGCAGCAGACAGCGGTTTCTCCGACTTTCGGCGGCTTGTGTGGGCGCAGCCTGCTGTGTATCTTGATCAGCCTTTGGCCGTTTGGGCGGTCACGACCCTATTTTTGAGATTGGCCCCACGAGGCGAATCTGACGTTATCTATATAAAAAATTGAGGAGCACATCGATGCGCGTCATTCTGCTGGGAGCTCCCGGGGCCGGTAAAGGTACTCAGGCTAAGTTCATCACCGAGAAATTCGGCATTCCGCAAATCTCCACTGGCGATATGCTGCGTGCGGCGGTCAAGGCCGGCACCGAGCTGGGCATCAAGGCCAAGAGCATCATGGATGCCGGCGGCCTCGTCTCCGACGACCTCATCATCGCACTGGTCAAGGACCGCATCGCCCAGTCCGACTGCGCCAACGGTTTCCTGTTCGACGGTTTCCCGCGCACCATTCCCCAGGCTGAAGCCCTGGTGACGGCTGGTGTGGAACTGGACGCGGTGGTCGAAATCGCCGTTGAGGACGAAGAAATCGTCCAGCGTATCGCCGGTCGCCGTGTACACGAGGCGAGTGGCCGCGTGTATCACATCGTCTACAACCCGCCGAAAGTGGCTGGCAAGGACGACATCACCGGTGACGAACTGGTGCAGCGCAAGGACGACACCGAAGAAACCGTGCGTCATCGCCTGTCGGTCTACCATTCGCAGACCAAACCGCTGGTGGCGTTCTACCAGAACCTGTCGGCGGCCAATGGCAAGCCGAAGTACAGCCATATCGAAGGTGTGGGTTCGGTCGAAGCGATCACTGCCAAGGTGCTTGCGGCCCTTAGCTGAAAAGTCTGATCAGCTGCATCATCCACGGCCCGCTTGCGGGCCGTTGTTGTTTATACTGGCGCACTTTTTCTGACTCTCTTTACGGATACATCGATGAGTACCTTGCTGGCCCTGGACACCGCGACCGAAGCTTGCTCCGTTGCCTTGCTGCACGACGGCAAAGTGACGAGCCATTACGAGGTGATCCCGCGCCTGCATGCGCAGAAACTGCTGCCGATGATCCAGCAATTGCTCGCCGACGCCGGGACCACGTTGCAAGCGGTGGACGCCATCGCGTTCGGTCGTGGGCCTGGCGCCTTCACCGGGGTGCGCATCGCCATTGGTGTGGTGCAGGGGCTGGCGTTTGCCCTGGACCGGCCGGTGTTGCCGGTCTCCAATCTTGCGGTGCTGGCGCAGCGCGCCTATCGCGAACATGGCGTCAGCCAGGTTGCCGCCGCCATCGATGCGCGCATGGATGAAGTGTATTGGGGTTGCTACCGCGAAACGGCGGGGGAGATGCGCCTGGTGGGCGCTGAAGCCGTGTTGCCGCCGCAAGTCGCGGCGTTGCCGGCCGATGCCAGCGGCGACTGGTTTGGTGCGGGCACCGGTTGGGGTTATGCCGAGCGCATTGCCGTGGACCTCATTGGTCAGGATGCGGGCATGTTGCCCCATGCCCAAGACTTGCTGGCCCTGGCCCGATTCGCCTGGGAACGTGGGGAAGCGATCGTGGCGGATGAGGCGCAGCCGGTTTATCTGCGGGACAAGGTGGCGACGCCCAAGGCGCGTTGATTCGCGGGTATCGAGGCGGCCTCTTCGCGAGCAAGCTGAACTGGTCAAGTAATCTTGGACACTGATTACGGTTCACGCCGCCAACCTTTCCTTCACGACCGGCGACCTGTAGTCGTTATAGCTGTGAGGCCTGCTGATGTTGTAGCGCGAGACATAGCGCTGCACATCTGCCCGGGCCTCATGCTCCAGTTGGTAGCCCGCTTCAGGCACCCACTCGGACTTCAAACTACCAAAGAAACGCTCCATCGGGGCATTGTCCCAGCACTCGCCTTTACGGCTCATACTTTGCCTAAACCGATGTTTCACAAGCGCATTTCGGAATTTATGGCTGGTGTACTGGCAACCTTGATCAGAATGAAACAACACATCCTGGGGATGGCCGCGCAGCTCAACCGCCATGCGTAGCGCTTCGCAGGTCAGGTTGGCATCAGAAATCATCGAGAACGACCACCCTACGATCCTGCGAGCGTACAGATCCAAAACGGCGGCGAAGTACATCCACCGCTTGCCGACCTTGATGTATGTCACGTCGCCACACCACACCTGATTAACCGCCGTCACATCAAATTTTCGCTTGAGCACGTGCGGCGCCACCAAGGCCTCCACACCCGGCGACTTGTACTTATGGCGCCGGCGCTGACGACTAGCGATGCCAGCTTCGCGCATCAAACTGCGAGCCATATAACGCCCGATACGATGCCCTTTGGCTTGTAGCTCCTTGGACAAAGTACGTGCGCCGGCCGACTCTCTGGACGCCTTGTGGTGCCTGACCAACGCGGCTTTGAGCTTGTCCCGTTCAGGATTTGCTCTGCCTTGGCGCTGGCGCCAGGCGTAAAAGCTACTGCGGTTGACCCCAAACGCCCGGCAACACTTTTTAACGCCGTACTGCTCGTCCAGCTCATCGATCAGCGTGAATGATCTTTGGCGTCCAAAAGCAGGAGAGCACTGGCCTTTTTTAGGATTTCGATATCCAGGTCTTTCTCTCTGAGCAGAGCTTTGAGTCTCTGGATTTCTCGTTGATCAGCGGTAATCGCCTTGGCCCCCACCGGAGTCGAGCCCAAGCGCTCTTTTTGCACTTGATCAACCCAACGGCGCAGTGCTGTGGGGCCGATATCCAGGCTGGCACAGACTTCGGTAACCGGCTGACCTTCATCCAACACCATACTGGCAGCCTTGAGCTTGAACTCACTCGAATAGGATTTACGCATATCCAAACACCTCAGATTTGGGCGCTATCATAGCGCCCGATTGAAGTGTCCAAAATCATTAGGCCAGTTCAAGCCCGCTCCCACAGGTTTTCAGTCGGGCACAGGATGTGTGTTCGCATCGATCCCTGTAGGAGCGGGCCTGCCCGCGATGGCTATCTAATGGCAAACGCGTCAATCGTCGTTTTATAACCTTGGTTTTAAACCTTTTGTCTTTTCTGTGTTCTAGTTATCACTCGGCTGTTTGCGAAGTGCACTAAGTGCCACTAGACTGCCATCATTGATACCGAGCATGACATTATGCGCATAGACGGCCTTTCCACTCCTTCGTATCCCATCAAGCGCAAGCCTCGCAAAGGGCGTGTGGTTGAGGACGAGTCCGTCGATATCGAAGGCGAGCTGGAAATCCCTTCCGAGGAGCAAATGGCTGCTCGCGCTGCCAAGGCTACCGCGCAACGTCTGAGCAACCTGCCGGCCCGTCAGCAAGACATGATCTACCACCGCGCCATGAGCAAAAGCGTGGCGATGGCCCTGGCCAGTTACCTCAGCACGGCGGGCTTCGTCGATTGGGATGCGGATGTGCTGGGGCTCGACCTGTACATCTGATGCCGCTGCCCTACTTCATCGGCTGCCCGTCCTGGAGTGAAAACGCCTGGCGCGATTACCTTTATCCCCAGGACGCCAAACCCGCCGATTTCCTCGGCCTCTACTCTCAAGTCTTCAATGCCGTGGAAGGCAACACGACGTTCTACGCGAGCCCGGCTGCCAGCACCGTGCAGCGCTGGGCCGAGACCATGCCGGAACACTTCCGCTTCACCGCCAAGTTCCCGGGCGACATCAGCCACGGCGGTGACCTGCGCGACCAATTGACCGCCACCGAGACCTTCCTGCAACTGCTCAGCCCCTTGGGTGACCGGGTCGCGCCGCTGTGGTTGCAGTTGTCGAAAAGCTTCACGCCGCAACGTTTGCATGAACTGGCGGCGTTTATCGATGCGGTGGATCGGCCGTTGGCCATCGAAGTGCGACATGACGCGTTCTTCGCCAAGGGCGATGCCGAGCGCAGCCTCAATCGCTTGTTGCTGGACCGTGGTGTCGAACGCATCTGCCTCGATCCGCGTGCCTTGTTCAGCTGCACCTCGACCGAGCCCGCGGTGATCCACGCGCAATCGAAGAAACCCAGGGTTCCTCCGCGCCCGGCGGCTTTCACACAATGGCCGCAAGTGCGTTTCATCGGCCATCCGCAACTGGAAGCCAACGACCCGTTCCTGGTGCCTTGGGTCGAGAAAATCGCCCTGTGGATCGAAGAGGGGCGCACGCCCTATATCTTCCTGCACACCTCGGACAACGTGTTCGCGGCGAAACTGGCACAGCGGTTCCACGCACGGCTGATGGAGCGTTTGCCTGGCCTCCCGCCGCTGCCTGAGCTATACAGAGAACCCGCCGCCGAACAACTTGGCTTGCTCTGAGGCGGATCCGTTCCCCTTTCCAGGAGCCTGCCAATGGATGCGCAAACCCGTCGAGCCCAGGCGTTCAAAGCACTGCACGAACGCAGCGAGGCTTTTGTCATACCCAACCCGTGGGACGCTGGCTCGGCAAAAATGCTCGCCAGCCTGGGTTTCGAGGCGCTGGCGACCACCAGTGCCGGTTATGCCTTTTCCCGTGCCCGTCCCGATGGTGGGCTGACGCTTGAGCAGACCCTGGAGAATGTCCGGGCGATCGTCGCCGCTACCGATCTGCCGGTGGCGGTGGATCTGGAAAACGGTTTCGCCGACGACCCGGTCGAATGTGCGCAGAGCATCTTGCAGGCAGCCGCCGCAGGCGCGGTGGGCGGCTCGATCGAAGATGCGACAGGTCGCCCGGATACCCCCATCTACTGTTTCGATCATGCGGTGGCCCGGATCGAAGCCGCTGTGGCGGCGGCCCGCAGCCTGCCGTTTACGTTCATGGTGACTGCCCGGGCCGAGAATTTCCTGCGCGGCAATCCCGATCTGGACGACACGATCCGCCGCTTGCAGGCCTTTTCCGAAGCGGGCGCGGATGTGCTGTACGCGCCGGCGTTGCGCAGCCCTGAAGACGTGTTGGCCGTGGTGCGCGCCGTGGCGCCGAAGCCGGTCAACGTGTTGATGTCCGGCGGGTTGAAGCTCACGGTCCAGCAACTGAGCGAAATGGGCGTCAGGCGAGTCAGCGTCGGTTCGGCGCTCGCCCTGGCGGCGTTGGGTGAATTTTATCGTGCGGCTGAAGAGATCAAGACCTCGGGCACATTCACGTTTACCTCGCGGTCCATGCCCTACGCACAGGCCAATCAATTGTTCGAAGGCTGACGATGCGGTTCTTGCAGGTGCTGTTGGTGCTGGTGTTGATGGGAAGCGCTGCGTCGTTGAGTGTGTGGCGTGGCTGGATCGCGCTGCCGCCGCAGTGGAATCCTTGGGCACCACTGGACGTGAAGGCCGAACCGAACCTGCTGACCCGCTATAAGCTGATGCGCCTGCGAGACGATCCACAGCTTTGCGCCCAGGCCCTGGACAGTTCCGGCCTGCGCGTCGCGCCCCAGGCCGACAGCCCGGACGCCAAGTGTCCTCTGACCGATGCCTTGCGGGTGCAGGGTGGTGATGTGGCGCTGAGCAGCAGTTTCCTGGCCAGTTGCCGACTGGCGGTGTCGTTTGCCCTGTTCGAGCACCACGCACTGCAACCGGCGGCTCGGGCGGTCTATGGGCAAGCCGTCAACCGCGTCGATCACCTCGGCAGTTTTGCCTGTCGCAATGTCTATGGGCGCGAGAATGGCCGACTCAGTCAGCATGCCACCGCCAACGCCCTGGATATCGCCGGTTTTCGCCTGGCCGATGGCCGCACGATCAATGTACTCAAGGATTGGCCGAAGGATAATCAAGACGCACGCTTTCTACGCCAGGTCCGTGATGCGGCGTGCGACGTGTTCAGTGTGGTGTTGAGCCCCGATTACAACGCCGCCCATCGCAATCACTTTCATCTGGATGTCGGGCCGTGGTGGGTGTGTCGCTGAAATTTACGCGGCGATGCGCAGGTTCTGCAGGACGATCGGGCGTGCCCAACCGATATCAAAATCGAAGTTTTTCTGCTGCTCCGCCAGTTCTTCAGGCGGGTACGGCGGGAACGGTTTGTCCAGCAGGTCCAGTTCGAACTCGGCGATTGGCAAATGCAGCGGACGCGGTTGAGCGGCGGCGCCAGGAACCGGCAGCGCTTGACCGTTGGCCAGTACGATAGGGCGAACCCAACCGCTTTCGAAGTCCTGCTGTTTCTGTTGCGCGACGATTTCATCCGCCGGGAACGGTGGGAATGGTTTGTCGGCCAGGTCCATTTCGAACTCGGCAATCGGCAGGAACAATGGCTCGGGTGGCTTGACCTCGGTTTCCGTGACGTTGCATTCACGCTGGGCAATGATGTGCGCCAACAGCTCGCTGCCAACCGTGGGCTCCTCCGAGCTCTCTAGGTCGACCGGCGGAAAGTCGAGAGAAGCCGGCACCACATCGCCCGACTGCTCGGCCAGCGCCTGGGCAAAAAAATCTTGCCACAGGTGACTGACGCCGCTCAGTGCCTGGGAATTTCGCAGGCCAAAATCGCCGTAGGGCGAGATGTAGCCAATCGATGTGGGTTGAATGTTGGACATTTTTTTCTGTAGAGGCTCGGCTCTGGCAAAATGCTCGTTAGTGTTGTTATCGGCCGATTCTGCCGATCATTAATTTTTTGAGCGTGTTTTCCCATGATTGAGCAACCGGCGGCGTGCCGCATCCATGTCGAAGCCCTCGATACGGCGTTCCAGCCACAGGCCGAGCAATGGGCCGAGCGCCTGGGCTTGCCCCTGAAAGTCACTGAAGGTGAATTCGCCTTGCAGGTTGGCGAGCAGGGGTTGCAGTTGCAACAACTCGGACCGGATGCGCCCGGTCCGGTGCGGGTGGATTTCGTCGAGGGAGGCGCGGCCCACCGTCGCCTGTTCGGCGGCGGCACCGGGCAAATGATCGCCAAGGCGGTTGGCATCGCCCAAGGCGTGCGTCCGCGGGTGCTGGATGCGACGGCAGGTCTTGGCAAGGACGCATTCGTGCTGGCAAGCCTGGGTTGTGAAATGAGCCTGATCGAGCGTCAGCCGTTGATAGGCGCGTTGCTGGAGGATGGCCTGGCGCGGGGCGCGGAGGATTTCGACGTGGCGCCGATCGTGGCGCGCATGCGCCTGCTCAAGGGCAACTCCATCGACGTCATGCGCAACTGGGAAGGCGAGCCGCCGCAGGTGATCTACCTGGACCCGATGTTCCCTCACCGGGAGAAAACCGCGCTGGTGAAAAAGGAAATGCGCCTGTTCCGCCCCCTGGTGGGTGATGACCCGGACGCACCGGCCTTGCTCGAAGCGGCACTGGCCCTGGCCAGCCACCGGGTAGTGGTCAAGCGCCCACGAAAGGCGCCGTGCATTGCCGGGCCGAAGCCGAGTCATGCTTTGGATGGGAAATCCAGTCGGTATGACATTTATCCCAAGAAAGCGCTCAAGCTATAAGCTGCAAGCTGCAAGCGGGCCTTAGCTTGCCGCTTGCAGCTAACCGCTCGCAGCTGCCTCCCTCCCATAAGCCCGCATGAACAACCCCACCACCTCCTGCACATGCGCCTCCGCTGCTTCCCCGGTCAGGGGTTCGCCACAGCCGTACAACAAGCGGAAATTCCCCGCGCCCTTGAGCAGGCAAAAGAAATGCTCGGCGGCATTGCGCGGTTTGTCGATGCGCAGGGCGCCGCTCTGATCCACTTTGGCCAGTAGGCGCTCCATGCCCAGCAGCATCCGCTCCGGGCCGGCTTCGAAGAAAATCTGCGAGAGTTTCGGGTCCTGGCTGCCCAGCGTCATCATCAAACGGTGCAGGTTCACTGACTCATCGCTGTTGATCAGGTGATGAAAGCCGCGGGCGATGTTCAACAGCACCGATTCCACGGCGATGCCGTCCGGTAATTCGAAAAACAGCGGCGGCAGCTGTTCTTCGCACTTGGCCACCACCGCAGCAGAGAACAGTGTCTCCTTGTCGTTGAAATGGCTGTAGACGGTGAGTTTTGACACGCCCGCTTCTCCCGCCACAGCATCCATGCTGGTGTTCGCATATCCATTGCTCAGAAACAGGGTTTTCGCCGCATCAAGGATCGCCTGACGTTTAGCCAGATCCTTGGGACGGCCCGGACCGATGGATGCTGAGGGATTGTTCGACATTATTCGCTTTTATTACTGGACTGGTGAGTTTGCTATTAATAACATACTGGCCAGTATAATTATTCCAAGCACCATTGGCGAAAGGTCACTCACCATGTACCGCTATGTCGCATACCTCGCATTGCCAGCCAGCCTGGCGTTTTTATTGTCCGCTTGCGGGCATGAGGAGGCGCCCCAGGTCACCGTCAGACCGGCCATGGTGGTTCAGCCAGAGCCTTCGGTGCAGGCGCTGGAGAGTTATCCCGGTGAAGTGCGGGCTCGCTATGAGCCAGAGTTGGCTTTCCGCATCGGCGGCAAAGTCAGCCGACGACTGGTCGAGGAAGGGCAGCGGGTCAAGGCCGATCAGCCGCTGGCGGAACTTGATCCCCAGGACGTTCGCCTCCAACTGGAAGCGACTCGCGCCCAGGTTGCTGCGGCCGAAGCCAACCTGAACATGGTGCGCGCCGAGCGTGACCGTTACAAAACCCTCATGGATCGCCAGTTGGTCAGCCGTTCGCAATATGACAATGCGGAAAACCTTTACCGATCCGGTGAAGCGCGCGTGAAGCAGATCAAGGCCGAATTCAACGTCTCGAACAATCAAGCCAGCTATGCGGTGCTGCGTGCGCCCCAGGATGGCGTGGTCGCCAAGCGTTCGGTGGAAGTGGGGCAGGTGGTCGCTGCCGGCCAGACCGTTTTCACGCTGGCCACCGATGGCGAGCGCGAAGTGCTGATCAGTTTGCCGGAACAGAATTTTGGTCGCTACAAGGTCGGACAACCCGTATCGGTGGAGCTGTGGACCCAGCCGGACCAACGCTTTAGCGGGCGAATTCGCGAGCTGTCACCAGCGGCCGATCCAAAATCCCGCACGTTTGCTGCGCGCATTGCTTTCACCGCTGGCAAAGTTCCCGCCGAGTTGGGCCAAAGCGCCAGGGTCTTTATCCAGACCGCCGATGTCGTGGCACTGTCGGTGCCGCTGTCGGCCCTGACCGCCGAAAACGGTGCCACCTACGTGTGGGTGCTCGGTGCCAATAACACTTTGAAGAAATCCCCGGTCCGGGTCGGTGCATTCGGCGAGAAAAGCGTGCCGGTGCTCGAAGGCTTGAATGCCAGTGATTGGGTGGTGGCCGCTGGTGTCCATGTGCTTCACGACGGGCAGCAGGTGCGTCCGGTGGATCGCTCCAACCGCGTGGTCAATCTGGCGGATAAGGAGTAATCCCCGATGGGCTTCAATCTTTCCGAATGGGCGCTGCGTAATCGCCAGATCGTACTGTTCCTGATGCTGCTGCTGGCGATAGTCGGCGCGCTTTCCTACACCAAGCTCGGTCAGAGCGAAGACCCGCCGTTCACCTTCAAGGCCATGGTTATTCGTACCATGTGGCCGGGCGCCACCGCCGAGGAAGTGTCTCGCCAGGTCAGTGAACGCATTGAAAAGAAACTGATGGAAACCGGTGAGTACGACCGCATCGTATCGTTTTCCCGGCCGGGCGAATCGACCGTGACGTTCGTGGCCCGGGACTCCATGCACTCGGTGGATATTCCCGAGCTCTGGTATCAGGCACGCAAGAAGATCAGCGACATTCGCCATACCTTGCCGCCGGGTATCCAGGGGCCGTTTTTCAACGACGAGTTCGGCACCACTTTTGGCAACATCTACGCGCTGACCGGTGAAGGATTCGATTACGCGGTGCTGAAGGACTACGCCGACCGCATCCAGATCCAGCTGCAACGGGTCAAGGATGTCGGCAAGGTCGAGCTGCTGGGGTTGCAGGACGAAAAAATCTGGATCGAACTCTCCAACGTCAAGCTCTCCACCCTGGGTCTGCCGTTGGCTGCGGTGCAGCAGGCGATCGAAGAGCAGAATGCGGTGTCCACGGCCGGTTTCTTCGAAACCAGCAGCGAACGACTTCAACTGCGGGTCTCGGGAAATTTTCAGACGGTTGATGAGATCAATAACTTCCCGATCCGGGTCGGTGATCGTACGTTCCGCGTATCGGATGTCGCCACGGTTCATCGCGGCTTCAATGATCCGCCAGCACCGCGCATGCGCTTCATGTCCCAGGACGCTATCGGTCTGGCTGTGGCCATGAAGGACGGGGGCGACATTCTGGTGCTGGGCAAGGCGCTGGAAATCGAGTTCGCCCGCATCCAGAAAAACCTCCCGGCCGGTATGCAATTGAGCAAGGTGTCCGACCAGCCCGCTGCCGTGGAAACCGGCGTCGGAGAGTTTGTCCGTGTACTGGTCGAAGCGCTGGCCATCGTCCTGCTGGTGAGTTTTTTCTCGCTCGGGGTGCGTACCGGCATGGTTGTCGCGCTGGCGATTCCGCTGGTGCTGGCAATGACATTCGCCTGCATGTATTACCTGGGCATCGGCCTGCACAAGATTTCTCTCGGCGCACTGGTGCTGGCGCTGGGCCTGTTGGTGGACGACGCGATCATCGCCGTGGAAATGATGGCGATCAAAATGGAACAGGGCTTCGACCGGGTCAAGGCGGCGAGTTACGCCTGGACCAGTACCGCGTTTCCGATGCTTACCGGGACGCTGATCACGGCCGCTGGGTTCCTGCCTATTGCCACCGCGCAATCGGGGACCGGCGAATACACCCGTTCGATCTTCCAGGTGGTCACCATCGCGTTGCTGGCGTCGTGGATCGCTGCCGTGGTGTTCGTGCCGTACCTGGGGGAAAAACTCCTGCCGGACCTGGCGAAAATTCACGCAGCCAAACATGGTGCCGGCCAGCCCGATCCTTACGCCACTCCTTTTTACCAACGCGTCCGGGGGTTGGTGGAGTGGTGCGTGCGCTGGCGAAAAACGGTAATAGTGGCCACGGTGGTGTTGTTCATTGCCTCCATTGTGTTGTTTCGTTTTGTGCCGCAACAGTTCTTCCCGGCTTCAGGGCGACTGGAGTTGATGGTCGACCTGAAACTGGCCGAGGGCGCATCGCTGAGCAACACCGCCGACGAAGTCAAACGCCTTGAAGGCTTGCTGAAAGATCACGCCGGCATCGACAACTACGTGGCCTACGTTGGCACCGGGTCGCCGCGTTTCTACCTGCCGCTGGATCAGCAGCTGCCGGCGGCGAGCTTCGCCCAGTTCGTGGTGCTGGCCAAGTCCATCGAAGAACGTGAGACCCTGCGCACCTGGCTGATTGAAACGCTCAACGAGCAGTTCCCGGCCCTGCGCTCGCGCGTGACACGCCTGGAAAACGGCCCGCCGGTGGGTTATCCAGTGCAGTTCCGGGTCACTGGCGAACACATCGAGGAAGTCCGTGCCCTGGCCAGGAAAGTCGCGGCCAAGGTCCGCGAAAACCCCCATGTGGCCAACGTCCACCTGGACTGGGAAGAGCCGAGCAAAGTGGTTTACCTGAACGTCGATCAGGACCGCGCACGCGCGCTGGGCGTGAGCACCGCCAACCTGTCGAAGTTTTTGCAAAGCTCGCTGACCGGTTCCAGCGTCAGCCAGTACCGCGAAGATAACGAGTTGATCGAGATCCTGCTGCGCGGCACGGTGCACGAGCGCACCGAGTTGTCGTTGCTGCCAAGTCTTTCCGTGCCGACCGACAACGGTCGAAGCGTGGCGCTGTCGCAGATCGCCACGCTGGAGTACGGCTTTGAAGAAGGCATCATCTGGCACCGCAACCGCCTGCCCAACGTCACCGTACGCGCCGACATCTACGGCAAGGAACAACCGGCGACCCTGGTGCAACAGATCATGCCGACGCTGGATCCGATCCGCGCCGAATTGCCCGACGGCTATCTGCTGGATGTCGGCGGCACCGTGGAAGATTCTGCCCGAGGACAGAACTCGGTCAAGGCCGGCGTGCCATTGTTCGTCGTTGTTGTGCTGACGTTGCTGATGCTGCAACTGCGCAGTTTCTCACGCACGGCGATGGTGTTTCTTACAGCACCCTTGGGCCTGATCGGCGTGACCCTGTTCCTGATGGTGTTCCGTCAGCCGTTCGGCTTTGTCGCCATGCTGGGGACCATCGCTTTGTCGGGGATGATCATGCGCAACTCGGTGATCCTGGTTGACCAGATCGAACAGGACATCGCCGCCGGGCTCAAGCCGTGGCAGGCAATCATCGAAGCCACCGTGCGCCGCTTCCGGCCGATCGTGCTGACCGCGCTCGCCGCCGTGCTGGCGATGATCCCGCTGTCACGCAGCGTGTTCTTCGGTCCGATGGCCGTGGCCATCATGGGCGGCCTGATCGTCGCCACGGCGCTCACGTTGCTGTTCCTGCCAGCCCTTTATGCCGCGTGGTTTCGAGTTAAAAAAGAACCGACGTGACGCTCGCTCCTACAAATGTTTCAGAAACCTCTGATATTGAGTCAAAGAGGTCCGAATGCTGTACTCAAGCCTCGGTTTCATGAGGTTTTGAGACAGCATTTGATGAAAAGACCACCGTTGTTGAAAGGACCCACCGATCCGGTGTTCGACCTGTTGGGCCGGTCGCCCCACAAGGAGCGCCTGACGGATTACCTGTCGCTGCTCATGCCCCTCGACGAGCAGGGACGCTATCGTCCGTTCGACGAGTTGCGCTACCGCTGGGCTCCGTGTCTGGATTCCCACCTCTGCTGGGCACTGGTCAAGAAGGCGCGGGCTGCGCAGTACTCCCGCCTGTTGCCCTTGGGCGAGCCGCTTCAATGGGGACACTACCTGCTCACGCCGTTGGCGCAGAAGGCGATCTCTGCGGTGGACCGGCAAGCGACAACAGCAGCGCTGGAATTCATGACCAGTCAGCTCGGCGAGCATGCGCATTTCAGCTACCTGCTCAATGATTTGATCGAAGACGAAGCCATCAGCAGCAGTCAGCTCGAAGGTGCAGCGACCACCACGCGGGTGGCCAAGGACATGCTCAAACGCAAACGCCAGCCGCGAACACCGGATGAGCGGATGGTGATCGGCAATTACAAAATGATGAACTACGCCTGGGAGAAGCGCGATGAGCCGCTGAGCATCGAGCTGATTTCAGCCATGCACCGGGTAGGCGTCGAGGGTATCGATGACGCCCAATACTCGCCCGGGACATTCAGGAACAACGATGAGGTGGTGGTGCAGGACGGTGAGGGCAACACCGTGCATGTCCCGCCACAGGCAGCGGGTCTGGTGTCTCGATTGCAAAGGTTGGCCAACTGGATCAACCATTGCCACGACGACCCGGAGCAGGCGGATTATCTTCATCCGCTGATCAAGGGAATCGCACTGCATTTTGCATTGGGCTACGAGCACCCTTTTCGCGACGGCAACGGCCGGGTCGCCCGTGCGCTGTTCTACTGGTTCATGTTCAAGAATGATTTTTCTGCCTTTCGCTATATTGCGATCAGCATCCTGCTGCGCAATGCGCCGGTGAAATACGGACGCTCATATCTGAACAGCGAGGCGGACAATCTCGACCTGACGTACTTCATCGACTTTCAATGCTCGGTCATTTTGCGGGCCGTACGGGGTTTCGCGCAGGCTTATCGCGAAAGCCTGGCGTACGCCGACCGCTTTGACGACTGGTTGCTGGCGTCCGGTTTTTTTCACCGGTTGACCGAAAAACAGCGAGCTGTTTTCCAGGTGGCGAAGAGTGGAATGGCCAAGGAGTTTACGGCCGTCAATGTGAAAGAGAACCTGGACTGCTCTTACAACACGGCAGCGGCAGCGCTGAATGGTTTGGTCGAGTTGAATGTGTTCGAGAAACGCAAGATCGGGCGCGAGTGGGTGTTCTTCCTGCGGCCCGGTGGGGGAGCCTGAGCTGGAGCGAGTGAACTCGCTCCAGCAGTTGGGTTTCGAGGGTGCTTAGAGGGTACCGAATACCTTCTTCGCCAGGCTGGTCGCGGCGGCTGCCGGGTTTTTGCGGATGGTTTCTTCCTGTTTGCCGATCATCTCGAACAAACCGTTGAGCGCCTGCTCGGTCACGTAGCTTTCGATGTTGGCGCTCTTGGCATCCACGACGCCCATGGTCGCCGCCTGGCCAGCGAACGAGTTGTATTGCTTGGCCAGGCCAACCTGATCGGTGGCCTGCTTGACGATCGGCAGGAACTTGGCGCGGATCTGCTCGCGGCTGGTCTTGTTCAGGTATTGGGTGGCCGAGTCGTTGCCGCCGCTCAAGATGCCCTTGGCGTCTTCGACGGTCATCTTTTTCACTGCATCGACCAGGATCGGCTGGGCCTGGACCACTGCCGTTTCCGCTGCCTTGTTCATGCTGGTTTCCAACTGTTCGACCTGCTCACCCATGCCGAACTGTTTCATCTTGCTGGCAACCTTGCCCAGCTTGCCCGGCAGTTCGATCTTCACATCAGGGTTGTTACTGAAACCACCCGGCGTGCCGAGTTGTTTGACGGCCAGTTGCGCGCCCTGGGTGAGGGCGTCCTTGAGGCCGCCGCTGGCGTCTTGCTGCGACAGGTCACTGAGCGACAACGCCATGGCGCTGGCGCTGATCATCAAACCTGCGCACAGGCCGGCGAAGCGAAGGGTAGGGCGGAGCATGGCAACTTCCTTTTGTAAAAAGACACTTAGCGGGCCGCGTCGACGCGAACCCTCACAGGTTGGGGATCGGAACCGTCCAGTCGCACGGCGTGATTCTCGGTGGTGATGAACAACAGTTTGCCATCAACTTCGATGCGAGCGTTGATCGAGTAACGATGATTGGGCTCGACCTTGAGTGGGTCGTAGTTCAGGCGAAAGGGCAGTGGCACTTGCCCTTTGACCGGGCCTCGCTGTTCGTCGAGGACCTTGGCCGGGGCATCGGCGAGCGAAATGTCCTGCAGGCTGACGCTCAGGACCGCCGTGGGAGGCAGGGCAATGCGTTGCAGGTAAAACACTTCGCCATCGAGTGACGCCTTTGGCGCCGGGGTCGGGTGTTGGCAGGCGCTCAACAATACGGCGGCTGCGATCAGGGGCAGTTTGTTCATCGGACGATCTCCGTATCAAGGGTGCCAGAGGCAACTGGCACCCTGTTCAATTTAGACGTTTTGTTCGGCCCCAGCGCTTTGATCGGCTGCATCTTCACTGCGATGCAACGCCACCTGGCGGATCGACAGGCGAATTTCCGCCGGTAGCACACGCTTGGCCGCACCTTCGGCCAGCTCGCCGAGCAGCTCGTGATAGCTCAGCTTGCCGGCCTCGTCGCGCCGCAGCACATCCAGGTCGAGCATCGTCTGGATGAAGTGGCGGAACAGGCTCTTGTCGAAAAATTCAGGCGCGTTCAGGCCATGCAGGATCGACAGGCGCTGGGCCATCACGGTGCACAGGTCTTCCAGTTCTTCGGCGCTGATGCTGTTCTGGCCGCTGTTGAGCAGCAGCGAAACGGTCATGTAGAAGCGTTGCAAGGTCTGGGCGATGCTTTTGGACAGCAGGGTCAGCAGCACGAAATGCCGCGAACTCGGTGCCGGGCGCAGGTAGACGTTATTCTCGAAGCGCAGCAGGCCTTGCTCTACAAACGCCTCGAGCCATTGATCGACCACTGCATCCAGCTCGTCCAGCGACCAGCGAATGAACAGCTCCGATTGCAGGTATGGATACAGCGCACGGGTGTAGCGCAGGATTTGCTCGCGGCTCATGCGCGACGTGCTCTGGAAGAAGCTCGCCAGCAATGACGGCAACGCGAAGATGTGCAGGACGTTGTTGCGGTAGTAGGTCATCAGGACGGCATTTTGCTCGTCCAGGTACAGAATCTTGCCCAGCGCGTCGCTCTGTTCGGACAACAGGTCCATGTCTTTCACGTGCTGGATCAGCGCACGACCATCGCCTTCGGGCAGGGTGGTATGCGGCGAATAAGGCACCTTGCGCAGCAGCGCCAGATACAGGTCCAGCACCCGCGCCATCGCACGGTCGTCCAGCGCCAGGCGGCTGGTGGACAGCAGGGCCAGTGCCACCAGGTTGACCGGATTGATCGCCGCCGCTTCGTTGAGGTGCTGCGCGACTTTTTCGCCGAGGCGGTTGGTGGTTTCGTTGAGCCAGGCCGGTTTGAACTGCGGGCCCAATTCCTGTTGGCGCCAGTCTGGCTGTTCGCTGTCGAGGAATTCGGCGAGTTTGATCGGTTCGCCGAAGTTCACCGCCACCTGGCCAAAGCGTTGCTTGAGTGCGCCGATGACTTTGAAGATGTCAAAGATCGATTCTTTTTTCTTGCTGGCGCCGCGCAACTCGCCAAGGTAGGTCCGGCCTTCCAGTACGCGCTCGTAGCCGATGTACACCGGCACGAACACGATGGGCATGCGCGAAGAGCGCAGGAAGCTGCGCAATGTAATCGCCAGCATCCCGGTTTTAGGTTGCAGCATGCGCCCGGTGCGCGAGCGGCCACCCTCGACGAAGTACTCCACCGGGAAACCCTTGGTGAACAGGGTGTGCAGGTATTCATTGAACACCGAGGTGTACAGGGGATTGCCCTTGAAAGTGCGGCGCATGAAAAACGCCCCGCCGCGCCGCAGCAGGCTGCCGATCACCGGCATGTTGAGGTTGATGCCGGCAGCGATGTGCGGCGGCGTCAAGCCGTTACGGAACAACAGGTAGGACAGCAGCAGGTAGTCGATATGGCTGCGATGGCACGGCACGTAGATCACTTCGTGCCCCGGCGCAACCTGTTGCACGCCTTCGATGTGGTTGACCTTGATGCCGTCGTAGATCTTGTTCCAGAACCAGCTCAGCACCACTTCCAGGAAACGGATCGCGGTGTAGGTGTAGTCCGAGGCAATCTCGTTGGCATAACGCAGGGCCTGGGCCTTGGCTTTCTCCTCCGATAGGTTTTCGCGCTCGGCCTCGTCAAGGATCGCCTGTTTGACCAACGGCTGATTGATCAGGCCTTTGACCAGATTACGACGGTGGGAAATGTCCGGGCCGATCACCGCCGCCTTGAGGTTGCGAAAGTGCACGCGCAGGACGCGTTGGGCCATGCGCACGGTGCGCTCGTGGCCCTTGTTGTGCTCGATCAGCTCGCGAAGGTGAATGGGGGCTGAGAATTGCACGCGGGTCTTGCGGCCCAGCACGATGATGCTGAGCAGCCGACGCAGTCGCCCGGTGACCGCCCAGCTGTCGGCGAACAACAGCTTCCACGGGCTCGACTCGCTGTCCGGCGACTGGCCCCAGAACACGCTGACCGGAATGATCTGCGCGTCTTCGGCAGCGTTCTGGCTGAGGGCGCTGACCAGGCGGGTCAGGGTGGGCGGCGCGCCGCGTTTATCCTGGCGGCCGAGCCAGTCCGGGTCCGGCGTCAGGTAAAAGAACGCGGCCGGCTCCAGCAGGTTGCCCACCGAGACCGGCAGTACCGGACGGGGCAAACCGGCCTTTCTGCACTCGGTGTCGACCACGGCGAGGTCGGTCAGCGAAGGGTTTTGCAGGACGTAGAACACCGGACGACTGCGGTCGAGATTGAGAGTGAACGACGACTGGTTGATGGTTTCGGAGCGAACCCAGAGATAAAGCAGTCGGCGCAGGGTGCCAAACACAAGACGGCGAAACGGGGAACGGGTCATACGGCTTCTGCGTGAGGAAATAAAAACGAGCATATGCTCGGATGGCCGATAGTGTGCCGTATTCGCCTAAAATCGGCAAAAAAGCGGTCAAGTAAACTTCTTTTGAGAGTTTCCATGTGTGTCATATACTCGAGGCTCCGTCGCGCTGCCTTCATTAGGCCATCATGTGCGACCGGTGTTCCCGAGGCTTTCCTGCGAAAAGCCCGTTCAATAATAAAAAAGGAGTATGAACAGATGGCAACACGTGAAACCGGCAGCGTGAAGTGGTTCAACGATGCCAAGGGGTATGGCTTCATCCAGCGCGAGAACGGCGTGGATGTGTTCGTGCATTACCGCGCGATCCGTGGCGAAGGCCACCGTTCGCTGACCGAGGGTCAACAGGTCGAGTACGCGGTGGTGGAAGGGCAGAAGGGATTGCAGGCTGAGGATGTGGTGGGGTTGTAAACCTGACACGCATCACTCTGTAGGAGCGAGCATGCTCGCGATGGTCGTCAACGATGACGCTGGCGTCCTGATACCCTGCGGTGTCAGATCTACCATCGCGAGCATGCTCGCTCCTACAGGGGGTTAGTTCACGCGGTCTTCCAGGTGATCTCTTCCTCACCATCGGCACTGATGCGAATCCAGCGATCGGCCGATTCCTCACCTTCTTCCTCGACCCAGCTACCCGGCGCGCAACGCACTTCGACGTTCAGCGCGGCAAACGCGGCGCGGGCGCAGGCGATGTCGTCGTCCCACGGGGTCTGGTCACTTTCCAGGTACAGGCTGTTCCATTTACCGACGGCTTTGGGTAGCCAGGTCACCGGCACGTTGCCGGCCTTGCACTTCCAGGTCTGGCCCTTCTGCACCCAGTCGCTGCACGGGCCCAGTGCTGCACCGAGCCAGGCTGCGACGGTCTTGTGGTCGACGTCGGCGTCTTTCAGGTAAATCTCGATATCGGGTTGGCGCATGGATGTCCTCACTGCGGGTCTGAAAAATCCATTCGCGGATTCAGTTGGCCTCAAGCCGTTGCTCAAGGCCCAATATTATTGAAGTACAAAGTAATCGTAACGCATCGACACCGTGACCTCGAACGGTTCAACCTGTTCGATCACCGCTGCTCGGCGTTCGGCGCTCGCGCGCCAGCCGTGGGGTGTCATGGCCAGCAGGTTCGCCCGGTCCTGGCCACTGGCAAGGGTCAGCTTGAATTCCAGGGTTTCGCTGTGGTCCAGCGCCATGCCCTCGGGCACCAGAGCCAGGTGCTTGTCGTCGGTGTACTCGCGCACTTCGTCATACAGGCGTTCGCGCAGCTCCATCAGGTGGCCGCTGGTAGGGCCGACCTTCATCAGGCCGCCACCACGACTGAGCAGGCGTTTGGCCTCTTCCCAATCCAGCGGGCTGAAGACACTGGCGAGAAACTGGCAGCTCCCCGAGGCCAGCGGCACCCGCGCCATGCTGGCGATCAACCAGGTCAGCTTGGGGTTACGTCTGCAAGCGCGTTTCACCGCTTCGCGCGAGATGTCCAGGGCGTAGCCGTCGGCATCGGGCAACGCATCGGCGATCTGCGCCGTGTAGTAACCCTCGCCACAACCGATGTCGAGCCAGCGCTGCGGCGCGTAGTGCCCCGCCAGTTCGGCCAGACGCTTGGCAACCGGCGCGTAATGGCCGGCGTTGAGAAAGTCGCGCCGGGCCTCGACCATTGCCTGGTTATCCCCAGGGTCGCGGCTGTTCTTGTGCTGCACCGGCAACAGGTTCAGGTAACCCTGTCGAGCACGGTCGAAACGATGCCCGGCGGGGCAGGCCACGCCGTTGTCCACCGCGTTCAGCGGTTCGTTGCAAATCGGGCAGGCGAGCATCAGGCGAGCAACTTGACGAGGGTCTGGTAGTAGATTTCGGTCAGTACATCGAGGTCGGCGGCCAGCACACGTTCGTTGACCTGGTGGATCGTCGCGTTGACAGGCCCCAGCTCGACCACTTGCGTGCCCATGGTGGCGATGAAGCGTCCGTCGGAAGTGCCGCCGCTGGTGGATGCCCTGGTTTCACGACCGGTAATGTCCTTGATGCTTGCCGATACGGCATCCAGCAGGGCACCCGGCTCGGTGAGGAATGGCAGGCCCGACAGCGCCCAGTCGATGTGCCAGTCCAGGCCATGCTTGTCGAGGATGTCGGCGACGCGTTTTTGCAGGCCTTCGACGGTGGACTCGGTGGAGAAGCGGAAGTTGAACACCGCCACCAGGTCGCCCGGGATCACGTTGGTCGCACCGGTGCCGGAATTGACATTGGAAATCTGGAAGCTGGTCGGCGGGAAGAAATCGTTGCCGTGGTCCCAGTGCTCGGCGGCCAGTTCAGCCAGGGCCGGAGCGGCGAGGTGAATCGGGTTCTTCGCCAGGTGCGGGTAGGCCACGTGACCTTGCACACCGTGCACGGTCAGCTTGGCGCCGAGGGAGCCGCGACGGCCGTTCTTGACCACGTCACCGACCAGAGTGGTGCTCGACGGTTCGCCGACGATGCACCAGTCCAGACGCTCCTTTCGCGCAGCCAGGCGTTCAACCACGGCCTTGGTGCCATGGTGCGCCGGACCTTCTTCGTCGCTGGTGATCAGGAAAGCGACCTTGCCCTTGTGATCCGGGTAGTCGGCGACGAATCGCTCGGCGGCTACCGTCATGGATGCCAGGCTGCCTTTCATGTCAGCCGCACCACGGCCGCAGAGCATGCCGTGCTCATCGATAACGGCGTTGAACGGGTCGATCTGCCAGGCGGCCACCGGGCCGGTCGGCACCACATCAGTGTGACCGGCAAAGCACAGCACCGGGCCATCGTGTTTGCCGTGGGTGGCCCAGAAGTTATCCACATCCTCGATGCGCATCGGTTCCAGCTGGAAACCGGCATCGCCCAGGCGCTGCATCATCTGCTTCTGGCAATCGGCGTCGACAGGGGTCACGGATGGACGGCGGATCAGGTCGATGGCCAGTTGAAGGGTCGGCGAAAGGTCGGCGTGGGCCGTCATGAAAAACTCCGGAAGCGGTATATGTGGGAGCGGGCTTGCTCGCGATGGCGATGCATCGGCCAACATAACGGTTGAATGTTGCACCGCCATCGCGAGCAAGCCCGCTCCCACAGGTATTGGGCCAGGCCGCAGGGTCAGGGCCCTGCAAAATGGCGGTTATCTTAAAGCAAAACGGCGGCCATTGGCCGCCGTTTAGTCCTTCGGCAAATATTTAGACTGCCGGCGCCACTTCGACTTCGGCGGCCGGTTTAGGCAGCGAGGACAGGAACGCCATGATCAGCGCCGCCACGTAGGGCAGTGACTGCACGAGCAACATGGCCACCCAGAAACGCATGTCATTGCTCGGCAGGCCATTCACCAGGAAGATCCCCAGCGCCGCGCCCCACAACAGCAGCATGATGAACACCTCTTCACGCGCTTCCGAGATTGCTACCCAGAAGCCATGATTGTCGGCATTTTTCGGCGTACGGAAGAACGGAATGCTGCTGGTGAAGAAGCCATACAGCACCGCTTTGGCGATGGTGTGCGACAACGCGAGTCCGGCCAGCGCGGCGCAGAATGCATCCTTGAGGTTCACCCCTACGGCGCGGCGGTACAGGAAGATGATCTTGCCCACCTTGAACACGAACAGCGCCAGCGGTGGGATTGCGAAAATCAGCAGCGGCGGGTCGACCCGCTGCGGCACGATGATCATCGCCGCCGACCACAGCAGGGCGCCCACGGTGAAGAAGATGTTCATGCCATCCGCCACCCACGGCAACCAGCCCGCCAGGAAGTGGTAGCGCTGGCCACGGGTCAGCTCGGTGTCCTTGCCGCGCAGCAAACTGGCGGTATGACGCTTGATGATCTGAATCGCCCCGTAGGCCCAGCGGAACCGCTGTTTCTTGAAGTCGATAAAGGTATCCGGCATCAAGCCTTTGCCGTAGCTGTCGTGGTAATACGCCGCCGACAGGCCTTTCTCGAACACCCGCAGGCCCAACTCGGCATCTTCGCAGATGCACCAGTCGGCCCAGCCCAGTTCCTCGAGCACTGAACGGCGAGTCATGGTCATGGTGCCGTGCTGGATGATCGCGTCGCGATCGTTGCGGGTGACCATGCCGATGTGGAAGAAGCCCTTGTATTCCGCGTAGCAAAGTTTCTTGAAGGTGCTTTCGTTCTGGTCGCGATAATCCTGGGGCGATTGCACCACGGCGATTTTCGGATCGGCGAAGTGCGGCACCATGTGCTTGAGCCAATTGGGGTCGACGCAGTAGTCCGAGTCGATCACCGCAATCACTTCGGCATCCTTGGCGGTGTGCGGAATCAGGTAATTCAGGGCGCCACCCTTGAAACCGGCCAGCGGCGCGACATGGAAGAACTTGAAACGCGGACCGAGGGTTTCGCAGTAGTCGCGCACCGGCTCCCAGACCGCCGGGTCCTTGGTGTTGTTGTCGATGATCAGGACTTCGAAATCCGGATAGTCGAGGTTGGCCAGAGCATTGAGGGTCTGTTTGACCATGTCCGGTGGCTCGTTGTAGCAGGGCACGTGAATCGATACTTTCGGGCGGTAGCTCGAATCACCGACCACCGGCAAAAACTCCCGCCGGCGTTTGTGAATCCACACCGCCTCTGCCAGTTCATGGGCCTCGGTGAGCAACACGATAAACACCCCTAGAGCGCCGAGTGCCAGCAAGAATCCGACCGTCAGGCTGAACCAGGTGCTGTATTGCTGGCTGTAGTCGTAACCGATCCACACCAGCACCGAACCGCACAGGAAGGCGATGAACGTCAGGAAGGTCCGGCCACGCTGGCGCAGGGCCGAGCCGTCGATCATCAGCAAGGTCAGTGAGAGCAGCGCCAGCACCACCGAACCGATGGCCAATACCCGCCATTGCGGGATCGCCACCACCGGGCCTTCGAAGTTGAATTTTTGCTGGCGTGCGGCGTTGAACACGCCCCAGTAAGCGCCCACCGAGCCTTCGTCACTGGCCTTCCACGGCTGGTCGAACGCTTCGATTACAAAATAGTTGAAGCCTTGGCGGTTGAGCTTGTTGACCAGAGTGCGCAGGTAGATCGCCTGGTCTGCTGGCGATGCATCGGCACCGCCGCGCATGCGGCCGTTGCTCGGCCAGCCGACCTCGGACAGCAACAGCGGTTTTTTCGGGAACATTTTTTTCAGGTCGCGGGCGCGATCAAGTACGAACTGCCCGGCCTTGTCCATCGGGATGAACTCCCAGTACGGCAGTACGTGGGCGGCAATCAGGTCGACGTGTTTGGCCAGTTCCGGGTTTTCTTCCCACACGTGCCACTGTTCGGAGGTCGTGACCGGCACCTTCACGGCGGCTCGCACGCGATCGAGCAGTACGCTGAGTTCTGCTGCGGTAATTTCCTTGCGGAAGATCGCCTCGTTGCCGACCACCACGCGTACGACGCTGCGCGAGGAATTAGCGATTTCGATCGCTCGGGTGATTTCCCGTTCGTTGCGTTCCTGGTCCGGGCTGATCCAGATGCCCAGGGTCACGCGCAGGCCGAATTCCTCAGCGAGCTTGGGAATGTCTTGCAAGGTGCCATCGACCGAGTAAGTGCGGATGTTGTCCGTCAGCTTGCTCATGATCTCCAGGTCACGGCGCATCTGGTCGTCGTTCGGGTACTGTTCTTTTTGTGGGAACTGGCCTTGTTGGAACGGCGAATAGGAGAAGCCGGAAATCTGTTCGGGCCAGTTGGGGGTGGTGACCGGGCGGTTGATCAGCGCCCAGAAGCCGGTGAACAAGGCCGCGATGGCGAGCACCACAACCAGGTTGAGTCCAAATTTACGCGATGACATAGCTATTTCAGGTTCCGGAGGCTGTGGAACGGAGGAACGGTCGGCAGTGCACCGAGGGGGCGCATCCTACACCGTGCTTCCCCAAGCCGTACAACAGGCGGGGAAAAGCCTGATATTGGGCAATCCTGTTTCGCATTAGTTCTGACACTTATCGCTTGCCGCTTAAAACTTGCTGCTGCGAAGCCCTATAATGCGCGCCGGTTTTTGAGGTAGCGGTCATGAGCACAGAAGATCCACGGTTTGCAGGCATTGCCCGGTTATACGGCATTGACGGTCTGGAGCGCCTGCGTGCGGCCCATGTGGCGATTGTCGGCGTCGGCGGCGTCGGTTCCTGGGCGGGGGAAGCCATGGCCCGTTGCGGTGTTGGCGAGATTTCGCTGTTCGACCTCGATGACGTCTGTGTCAGTAACGCCAACCGGCAACTGCACGCGCTGGACAGCACCGTGGGTAAACCCAAGGTTGAGGTCATGGCCGAACGCCTGCGCGGGATCAACCCCGATTGCACGGTGCATGCCGTGCCTGATTTCGTCACCCGCGAGACCATGGCCGAATACATCACGCCGAACATCGATTGCGTGATCGACTGCATCGACAGCGTCAACGCCAAGGCGGCACTGATCGCCTGGTGCAAGCGCCGCAAGATTCAGATCATCACCACGGGCGGGGCCGGTGGGCAGATCGACCCGACGCTCATTCAGGTCTGCGACCTCAACCGAACGTTCAACGACCCGCTGGCCTCGAAAGTGCGCTCGACCTTGCGCCGCGAGTACGGCTTCTCGCGCACCGTAACCCGTCATTACAGCGTGCCGTGCGTGTTTTCGACCGAACAACTGCGCTACCCGAAACCCGATGGCAGCATTTGCTTGCAGAAGAGTTTTGTCGGTGATGGCGTCAAGCTGGACTGCGCCGGTGGCTTTGGCGCGGTCATGATGGTGACGGCGACGTTCGGCATGGTCGCGGCGACCAAGGCGGTGGACAAGATCGTAGCCGGGGTGCGGCGGCCGGCGGATCGGGTTAAGCAGGTCTGAGCGCAAACGCCTCCTGTAGGAGCGAGCATGCTCGCGATGGACATCAACGATGACGCTGGGCTCCTGATACCCCGCGGTGCCCTGACCTCCATCGCGAGCATGCTCGCTCCTACAGAGATAACGGTCAGCCCGCCAACTCATTCATCCGCTGCAACACCGCATTCAAGCCATTACTGCGCGAAGGTGATAGCTGGCGGCTCAATCCCAGCTGATCGAACCAATCCGGCAAATCCACTTGCCGTAGCTCATCCGCCGATAACCCGTTGACCCGCGCCAGCAACAACGCCACCAGGCCACGGATCAGCCGGGCATCGCTGCTCGCGGTGAATTGCCAGTGGCCATCGTGCAGCGAGCCCACCAGCCACATCAAGCTTTCACAGCCGTGCACGCGGTTGGCGTCGATTTTGTCCTCATCGCTCATGGCTGGCAGGCGGTCGCCCCATTGCATCAACAGGCGCGCACGTTGTTCCCAGCCCGCCGCGCCCTGGAAGGTTTCCAGGGCGGTAGCAGCGTCCGGCGGGAGGCTCATCGCAGCAACTCCAAAGCCTGGTCCAGCGCGGTGAAGAACCGCTCAAGGTCCTCGGAATCGTTGTACATCGCCAGGGACACCCTGATGGCGCCGGCCAGCTCGAAGCTTTTGAGCAACGGCATGGCGCAGTGGTGACCGGCGCGCACGGCAATGCCTTGTTCCGTGAGCAAATGCGCGAGATCAGCGTTATGCACGCCCTCCACGACGAAGCTCGCCAGTGCCAGTTGCGGCTTGCCCAGCAGGCGCACGCCGTCGCGCGCTTCAAGACCTTTGAGCAGGTAGTCATGCAATGCGGCTTCATGGGCCGAGACGGCCTGCTGATCAAGGCCTGCGAGGTAATCCAGGGTGGCGCCCAGGCCGATCACGCTGGAAACCGGCGGCGTGCCGGCTTCGAATCCCAGCGGGGCAGGGCGAAAGCGTGCGTGCTGGTAATCCGCATCCAGTACCATTTCACCGCCGAACTGCCAGTGACGCAGTTTGCTGAGTGCATCTTCGCGCGCGAACAGCACCCCCAGGCCATCAGGACCGTAGAGTTTGTGGCTGGAAAACACATAGAAGTCGCAACCCAGCGCTTGCACGTCGTGGCGGCCATGGACCACGCCCTGCGCGCCATCGACCACGGTCAACGCATCGTGTGCCTTGGCCATCGCCAGCAAGGCGAGCAGCGGTTGCCAGGCGCCTAATACGTTGGACAGCTGACTGATGGCCAGTAAACGGGTTTGCGGACCGATCAACGAGGCAGCGGCGTCCAGGTCGATCAAACCGTCGGCATCCAGCGGCAGGATCACCAGTTTAGCGTCACGACGCTGGGCCAGTTGCTGCCAGGGCAGCAAGTTGGCGTGGTGCTCCAGGGCGCTGACGACAATTTCATCGCCCGGATTGAAAAGGTGCTCCAGGCCGTAGGCCAGGAGGTTCAGCGCAGAGGTCGCGCCATGGGTAAAGATGATCTGCCCGACACCGCCGGCATTGAGCCAATGGGAGACCTTGCGGCGGCTGTCCTCGAACGCCTGGGTCGCATGCGCACCTGGGAGATGCTGAGCACGGTGCACGTTGGCGGCGCCATTGGCGTAGTAATGCGCCAGGGCGTCCAAAAGGGCTTGAGGCTTCTGCGTGGTGGCGGCGTTGTCCAGATAGGTCTGGTCCTGCCGTTGCAGAGCGGCGATGGCCGGAAAATCGGCGCGCCAGGGGGAGAGAATCATCATGCTATGAAGCCCTGCCGGAAAATACGCCTCTCCCCTGTAGGAGCGAGCATGCTCGCGATGGTCGTCAACGATAACGCGGGGTATCAGGTAGCCAACGTTGTCTGGGCGTCCATCGCGAGCATGCTCGCTCCTACAGAAGAGGAACGAGCGTGACGCTTAGTTGTGAGCGTGCAGCGCTTCGTTCAGTTCGATCGCCGATTTGTGGGTCTTGCATTCCACGGCGCCGGTTTCCGAATTACGGCGGAACAGCAGGTCGGTCTGGCCGGCCAGCTCACGGGCTTTCACCACTTTGACCAGTTGGTTCTTCTCGTCCAGCAGCGCCACTTTGGTGCCAGCGGTAACGTACAGGCCCGACTCGACAGTATTGCGGTCGCCCAATGGGATACCGATACCGGCGTTGGCGCCGATCAGGCAGCCTTCGCCGACCTTGATCACGATGTTGCCGCCGCCCGACAGGGTGCCCATAGTCGAGCAACCGCCGCCCAGGTCCGAACCTTTGCCGACGAATACGCCCGCCGAGACGCGGCCTTCGATCATGCCCGGACCTTCGGTGCCAGCATTGAAGTTGATGAAACCTTCGTGCATCACGGTGGTGCCTTCACCCACGTAGGCGCCCAGGCGCAGACGCGCAGCATCAGCGATACGCACGCCGGCCGGTACCACGTAGTCGGTCATTTTCGGGAACTTGTCGACCGAGAACACTTCCAGCAATTCACCGCGCAGGCGGGCTTCGAGTTGGTGTTCGGCCAGTTCGGCGAGGTCGATCGCGCCTTGGCTGGTCCAGGCGACGTTCGGCAGCAGCGGGAACACGCCGGTCAGGTTCAGGCCGTGGGGCTTGACCAGGCGGTGGGACAACAGGTGCAGCTTGAGGTAAGCCTCAGGCGTGGAGGTCAGCGGTGCGTCTTCGGCCAGGATGGTGGCAACCAGCGGCTTGTGGCTTTCGGCCAGGCGGGTCAGCAGGGCCGCTTGTGCCGCGTCCACGCCTTTGATGGCTTCGGCCAGTTGCGAGGCTTGTGCATTGGTGAAGGCGATGGCCTGGTTGCCGTCGGTGTAGCCCAGAACCGGCGCGATGGCCGCGATCAGGTCCGCCGAAGGGTTGAGCAGTGGCTGGGCGTAAAACACTTCCAGCCAGGCGCCTTGACGGTTTTGAGTGCCGACGCCGAAGGCCAGGCTGAACGCAGTAGTGGACATGTAAATACCTCTAGAAAAATGGACGGGCAGGCTTACTTGAGCGCTGCCGCGTAGATATCTGGCTTGAAGCCAATCAGGGTTCGGTCACCGAGATCGAGCACAGGGCGCTTGATCATCGAGGGTTGAGCGAGCATCAGTTCGATGGCTTTCGACTGGTCGAGATCGGCTTTGCGTTCGTCGTCGAGCTTGCGAAAGGTCGTGCCTGCACGGTTCAACACCACTTGCCAGCCGTGCTCGTCGCACCACTGGGTCAGGTGTTCACGGTCGATTCCGGCCGTTTTGTAATCGTGGAAGTCATAGCTGACAGCGTGTTCATCGAGCCAGGTGCGCGCCTTTTTCATGGTGTCGCAGGCCTTGATGCCGAAAAGGTGCAACGTTTTACTTGAAACGGTCAAGGAATTGCCCCCTTTACAGGTGCTGGAGAAAAAAGGTGAAGGATTATGCCATGACCGGACGGTTCTGCGGCGCTTGAGGGATAACGTGCGACATTGGTGTAAAGGTCAGACGTTAGTCTAAGCGGCTAATATGGCACTTCTATGCTGTCGATTGTCCGGGAACCCCGCTTTATGCAAACCGCCTACACCGTCCTGATCCTGTTGATGCTGGTCAGCGTTTCGCGCCTGGTCGGACGGGTGATTCCACTGCCCCTGCCGCTGGTGCAGATCGCCGCCGGCGCCTTGCTTGCCTGGCCGACCCTCGGGCTGCATGTGGCACTGGATCCTGAGCTGTTCCTTTTCCTGTTCCTGCCGCCGCTGTTGTTCTCCGACGGCTGGCGCATGCCCAAGCGCGAGCTATGGCGGCTGCGCGGGCCGGTCCTGACTCTCGCCGTTGGTCTCGTGCTGTTCACCGTGGTGGGCGCCGGTTATTTCATTCACTGGTTGTTGCCGACCATCCCGCTGCCAGTGGCGTTTGCCCTGGCCGCGGTGTTGTCGCCGACGGACGCTGTCGCCGTGTCGGCCATTGCCCAGAATCGTTTACCAACACCGTTGATGCACATGTTGCAGGGCGAGGCGCTGATGAACGATGCCTCGGGCCTGGTGACGTTCAAGTTCGCCCTCGCGGCAGCGCTCACGGGTGTGTTTTCACTGGCCGATGCCAGCGTCACCTTCGTGTTGGTGGCCATCGGCGGTCTCGCCGTCGGGGTGGCGCTGAGCTGGCTGGTCGGGCGCTTGCGCTCGTGGATGATTGCGCGGGGCTGGGACGACCCGGCGACTCACGTGGTGTTCATGTTGCTCCTGCCGTTTGCCGCTTACGTACTGGCCGAGCGGCTCGGCGCTTCGGGCATCCTGTCGGCCGTGGCGGCGGGAATGATGCAGAGCTGGCTCGACTTGTTGCCGCGCCAGACCAGCACTCGATTGCTCAACCGCAGCGTCTGGTCGTTGCTGGAGTTCGCCTTCAACGGCCTGATCTTCCTGCTGCTCGGCCTTCAGTTGCCAGACATCATCAAAGCCGTGGTCAGCCATGAAACGTCCGTTTGGCCGACGCTGCTCTACCGTTGTTTTGACGTGGTAGCGATCTTCCTGGTCCTGCTGGTGTTGCGTTTCGTCTGGGTGCAGAGCATCTGGCGTCTGTCGGGATTGTTGCGGCGCTGGCGTGGCAAGGGCGAAATGGTCAATGTGCCGACGGCGCGCTCGTGCTGGTTACTGACGGTGGGTGGCGTGCGCGGTGCGGTGACGCTGGCGGGCGTGATGTCCGTGCCGATGTTGATGGCGGGGGTGGCGTTCCCGGAGCGCGACCTGCTGATTTTCATCGCCGCCGGGGTCATTCTGCTGTCGTTGATTGCGGCCTGTATCGCCCTGCCATTGCTGTTGCGCGGCATCGCCATAAGCCCGGACGATCAGCGTCGCAACGAAGTGCGCGATGCCTGGCGCAAGACTGCCGAAGCAGCGATCCATGCGCTTGAGGCCGAAGAGGCCAAACCCCAGGACGCGGCCGAGGCGGCGCTGGCCGCCGAAGTGAAGGCGCGGATCATGTCCGAGTATCGCCATCAACTGGAAGTGTTCAACGATTCGGCAGAAGCCCAGGCACTGGCATTCCAGATGGACTTGCTGGAGCGGCGGCTGCGATTGAATGCGCTCCGGGCACAACGGCTGGAGTTGTACAAGCTCAGGCGTCATCACCAGATCGGTGACGACGTATTGCGAGAGGTGCTGGGGGAGTTGGATTTGAGCGAGGCCAATCTCGGCCAGGTCAAATAGCGTGCCTTCCCTGTAGGAGCGAGCTTGCTCGCGATGCGGTGGACCAGTCGACCTGTGTATTGACTGATACGCCGCCATCGCGAGCAAGCTCGCTCCTACAGGGGGCGGTGGATTACTTGCGACGCTGGATGAAGTCGCGAATGCGCTCGGCTGCCTCGACGCATTCTGCCAGCGGCGCAACCAGCGCCATTCGGACACGGCCGGCGCCCGGATTGACGCCATCGACGTCGCGCGACAGATAAGAACCCGGCACCACGGTGACATGCTCCTGTTCGAACAGGTCACGGCAGAACGCGGCGTCATCACCGGCTACGTTTGGCCATAGGTAGAAGCTGCCATCCGGGCGCTGCACGTCCAGCACCGGGCTGAGGATTTCCAGGACAGCGTCGAATTTCTCACGATACAGCGCCCGGTTGGCGCGTACGTGCACTTCGTCGTTCCAGGCCGCGACGCTGGCCAGTTGCGTTTGAACCGGCATTGCGCAGCCGTGGTAGGTGCGGTACAGCAAAAAGCCCTTGAGGATGTCGGCGTCACCGGCAACGAAGCCCGACCGCAGGCCCGGCAGGTTGGAACGCTTGGACAGGCTGTGGAACACCACGCAGCGCTTGAAGTCGCTGCGACCCAGTTCCGCGCAGGCGCTGAGCAGCCCCGGCGGCGGGGTTTGTTCGTCGAAGTACAGCTCGCTGTAGCACTCGTCTGCGGCGATCACGAAGTCATGCTCGTCGGCCAGGGCGATCAGCTTCTTCAGGGTTTCAACCGGGATCAGCGCGCCGGTCGGGTTGCCTGGCGAGCACAGGAACAGGATCTGGCAACGTTTCCAGATGTCCGGGGATACCGCGTCGAAATCCGGATTGAAGCCGTTTTCGTCCAGGCACGGCAGGTAATGCGGCTTGGCGCCTGCGAGGAACGCGGCCCCTTCGTAGATCTGATAGAACGGGTTCGGGCTGACCACCAACGCGTCGTCACCCCGGTTGACCACCGTCTGAGTGAATGCGAACAACGCCTCGCGCGTGCCGTTGACTGGAAGCACGTGGCGCGCCGGGTCGAGCCAGCCCGCCGGAACGTTGAAGCGTCGCTCGCACCAGGCGGCGATGGCTTCACGCAGTTCCGGGATGCCGAGGGTGGTCGGGTACACGGCCATTTTTTCCAGGTTGCTGGCCAGGGCTTCGGCCACGAAGCTCGGTGAGCGGTGTTTGGGCTCACCGATGGACAGGGCGATCGGGCGCTTGTCCGGGTTTGGCGTGACGCTGCCGAGCAGGGCGCGGAGCTTCTCGAACGGGTAGGGCTGCAACTGGGACAAGGCGTTGTTCATCGGTCGATCTCGTTCTATGGCATTGCGCCTTCATGTAGGAGCGAGCTTGCTCGCGATGGCGGTGTATCAGTCAAAATACCGGTGACTGACCCACCGCCATCGCGAGCAAGCTCGCTCCTACAGGAGGCGTGGCGGTCTTTAAAGTCAGATACTGATACGCGAAAGCTTGATATCCGGTTCCTGGTTGACGCTCAGTTGCTCGACGATCGCATCCTGCAAACGGCTGCACAGCAGCGGGTCGGACAAAGGCTGGTTGTTGGCGTCGGTGATGAAGAACACGTCTTCCACCCGTTCGCCCAGGGTCGCAATCTTGGCGTTCTGCAGCGACAGGTCGAACTCGAGGAAAATCGTGCCGATGCGTGCCAGCAGGCCGGGGCGATCCGGGGCGCTAAGTTCCAGCACGGTCACTGGCCGCTGGGCGTCGTTGTGGATCGTCACCTGTGGCGCGAAGGCGAAGTGCTTGAGCTGACGCGGCACGCGGCGCTGGATGATCGTCGGGTAGTCGTCCGGATTTCGCAGGGCATCGGTCAGGCCGTCGCGGATCTGCTTGACCCGCGCCGGGTTGTCGCCGATCGAGTCGCCGTCAGTATCGAGCACGATGTAGGTGTCGAGGGTGAACTGGCTGGTCGAGGTGATGACGCGGGCATCGTGAATGTTCAAGTTCAACTGGTCCATCGCGGCCACGGTCACGGCAAAGAAATCGTGCTGGTCCGGGGCATAGATGAAGATCTGCGTACCGCCCTCGAATTCGCGCTGGGTGGTTTCCTTGATCAACACCAACGGGCCGCCGTCGGCCGGCTGTTGCAGGATTGCATCGGTGTGCCAGGCGACGTCGCCGGCGGTGTGGCGCAGGAAATAGTCATCGCCCAACTGCGCCCACAACTGTTCGACATCGTCCGGATCGGTGCCGCCGCGCACCAGGATGTCCAGGGCAGCGCTTTGTGTCTGGCGAATCTGCTCCTCGCGGTCGACCGGGTTTTCCAGGCCACGGCGCAAGGCACGCTTGGTTTCGGTGTAGAGCTGGCGCAACAGGCTGGCTCGCCAGGAATTCCAGAGCGTCGGGTTGGTGGCGTTGATGTCGGCGACCGTCAGCACATACAGGTAGTCGAGATGGGTCTCATCACCCACGATCTGCGCAAAATCGTGGATCACTTGCGGATCGGACAAGTCTTTGCGCTGGGCGGTGGTCGACATCACCAGGTGGTTCTGCACCAGCCAGACGATCAGGCGACTGTCCCACACCGGCAGTTGATGGCGTTGGCAAAATGCCTCGGCATCCACCGCACCGATTTCCGAATGGTCGCCGTGACGACCCTTGCCGATGTCGTGATACAGGCCAGCAAGGTAGATCAGCTCGGGCTTGGGCAGCTTGCCCATGAGCTTGCTGGCGAGCGGGAATTTTTCCGACACCTGGGTGTACTGCAACTTACGCAGGTGTTTGATCAGGTTCAGGGTGTGCGCATCGACCGTATAGATATGAAACAGGTCGTGCTGCATCTGTCCCACGATGAAGCCGAACTCCGGCAAGTAGCGTCCGAGAATGCCGTAACGGTTCATCCGCCGTAGATTGCGATGAATGCCGATCTTGCACTTGAACAGCTCGATGAACAGGCTGGTGTTGCGAATGTCGTTACGGAAATCATCGTCGATCAGGTGGCGATTTTCCCGCAACAGGCGAATCGTGTCGGCGCGCACGCCTTTGATTTCCGGCTGCTGGGCCATCAGCACGAAGATCTCCAGCATGGCAAATGGCGTGCGGCGGAACACGTTGTCGTTGCGTGCCTCGATATAGCCGTCGTGAAGCTGGAACCGTGCGTTGATCGGTTGCGGTGGCGCCTCATCTTCCGGGGCGAGGATCACTTCTTCGAAGTGCTGGATGATCAGGTCGCTGAGCTGCGCGATGCTCATGACCACCCGGTAATACTGCTGCATGAAGTTTTCGATGGCCTGCTTGGCGTCGTCGCCTTCAAACCCGAGCAGTTTGGCAATGGTGCGCTGGTGATCGAACAATAGGCGATCTTCGGCGCGTCCGGCGAGCATGTGCAGCGCATAGCGCACTTTCCACAGAAACTCCTGGGATGAGGCCAGCAGCGCGTTCTCGCTTTCCACCAGGAAGCCTTCGCCAGCCAGCGCTCGAAGGTTCAGGGTGCCGTATTGGCGACGCGCCACCCACAAAATGGTCTGGATATCGCGCAGGCCGCCGGGCGAGCCCTTGACGTTCGGTTCCAGATTGTATTCGGTGTCGAAGTACTTGTGATGGCGGGCCTTCTGTTCGGCATGCTTGGCCAGAAAGAAGTCCTTGCTCGGCCACATGTGCTCGGTGCTGGTGACATCCAGCATGCGTTGGCGCAAACGCTCGGGGCCAGCAATCGTGCGGCTTTCCATCAGGTTGGTGATAACCGTCAGGTCGGCGCGTGCCTCGATGGCGCATTCGTCGACGGAGCGAACGCTTTGACCGACTTCCAGGCCGATGTCCCACAATAGCGTGAGAAAACGCTCGATGGAGTCCCTGAAAACTTCGTGGTCGGCACTGTCCAGCAGGATCAGTAAATCGATATCGGAATAGGGGTGCAGCTCGCCTCGACCGTAGCCGCCAACCGCGACCAGCGCGATATCGGCGTCTTCACTCCAGTCGAACTGCTCCCAGGCCTTTTGCAGGATGTTATCGACGAACCAGGCACGATCCTCGATCAGCCGGCGAATCTCCCGACCTGCACGAAAACGCCCGTCGAGTACCTCGCGAGCCTGGCGGATCGCCTTCTTGAAAGCCGCGATCGGGCTGGACTTCAGGGCCAGTTCAGCCTGGAACTGGCCACGGTCGAAGAGTTCGGGGTCCACCTGCGGCATCGATTGGCTTTCCTTTCTATAAAGGCTGTCTATAAAGGCTGTCTATTGAGGCTGGGAGGGATCAGCCGGAAACGCGGGCGATGGTGTCATCGCTGCGCAGGGTGAAGATCTCGTAGCCGGTCTCGGTCACCAGCAGGGTGTGTTCCCACTGGGCGGAGAGCTTGCGGTCCTTGGTGATCGCAGTCCAGCCATCGCCCAGCACCTTGGTGTCGGCCTTGCCCTGGTTGATCATCGGCTCGATGGTGAAGGTCATGCCCGCTTGCAGTTCCATGCCGGTGCCCGCACGGCCGTAGTGCAGGATCTGCGGCTCTTCATGGAACACTTTGCCGATGCCGTGGCCACAGAACTCGCGAACCACCGAGAAACCGTTCTTTTCAGCGTGCTTCTGAATGACTTCACCGATGTCGCCCAGGCGGCAGCCGGGTTTCACGATCTCGATGGCCTTGTACATGCATTCCTGGGTCACTTGCGACAAGCGCTCCGCCCACACCGGTACGGTGCCGACGTGGAACATGCGGCTGGTGTCGCCGTGGTAGCCGTCCTTGATGACAGTGACGTCGATGTTCAGTGTGTCGCCATCCTTCAACGGCTTCTCGTTGGGGATGCCGTGGCAGACCACGTGGTTGATCGAAGTGCAGATCGACTTCGGGTAGCCCTTGTAGTTGAGCGGGGCGGGAATGGCCTGCTGCACATTGACGATGTAGTCGTGGCAGATGCGGTCCAGTTCCTCGGTGGTGATGCCCGGCTTGACGTGCTCGGCAATCATTTCCAGCACATCGGCGGCCAGTTTGCCGGCGACACGCATTTTTGCGATGTCCTCGGGGGTTTTGAGGGTGACGGTCATACAGGCTCTCTCTACGCTCGATGGCGCTTGCTAACACGGAATGGGCAATGTGCGATGAAGTCCGCTGCCCTGAAAAACCCGATTCTACCAGACGATCAGCGCAAACCTGCGTCTGAGTAAATCGCATCTCTTTATAGATAGGCGCATTCCTGAGCGATTCCAAGGGGCTGCGAGCGGGTGCGCGTCAGGAATCGAGAATCCGGGTTCCGTTTTTGCAAGGCTTGTGATATAAAATGCGCCGCTTTCCGGGGATACCCCGAAAGGCTTAAATCCACACACGTGTCGACACGATGACCTGGGTGCCTTCAGCTGATGCTGCTGGTTGGTCATTGGGATACGTGGAGGCCAAACCCGACTTATTAAGGAACTATCATGTCCCAAGTCAACATGCGCGATATGCTGAAGGCCGGTGTGCACTTCGGTCACCAGACCCGTTACTGGAACCCGAAAATGGGTAAATACATTTTCGGCGCGCGTAACAAGATCCACATCATCAACCTTGAAAAAACCCTGCCAATGTTCAACGAAGCTCTGACTTTCGTAGAGCGCCTGGCCCAGGGCAAAAACAAGATTCTGTTCGTCGGCACCAAGCGTTCCGCTGGCAAGATCGTTGCTGAAGAAGCAGCACGTTGCGGTTCGCCGTACGTCGATCACCGCTGGTTGGGCGGCATGCTGACCAACTTCAAAACCATCCGTGCTTCCATCAAGCGTCTGCGTGACCTTGAAGTGCAAGCCGAAGACGGTACTTTCGCCAAGCTGACCAAGAAAGAAGCGCTGATGCGCACTCGCGATCTTGAGAAGCTGGATCGTTCCCTGGGTGGTATCAAGGACATGGGCGGTCTGCCAGACGCTCTGTTCGTTATCGACGTTGATCACGAGCGCATCGCGATCACCGAAGCCAACAAGCTGGGCATCCCGGTTATCGGCGTAGTCGATACCAACAGCAGCCCGGAAGGCGTTGACTACATCATCCCAGGCAACGATGACGCCATCCGCGCCATCCAGCTGTACATGGGTTCGATGGCTGACGCTGTAATCCGTGGTCGCAACAACGTTGGCGGCGGTACCGAAGTTTTCGTTGAAGAAGCTCCGGCAGCTGCAGCTGAGTAATTGACGCCCTGGCGTTGACTCAGTAAGCAAAAAGGGGGCTTGGCCCCCTTTTTGCCACCTCGAAAACCATTTGTCGGCGCCCACTGCCTTATTTGTAACGTGCGGCAGCTAACAAGGGTGGTTCGGGAAGAATTGAACGCCCGTTCGATCGGGTGGAATGGTTGAAAACCTATCCAAGAGGAATTTGAAATGGCAGCAATTACTGCGGCGCTGGTCAAAGAACTGCGCGAGCGTACCGGCGAAGGCATGATGGATTGCAAGAAGGCCCTGGAAAAGGCCGACGGCGACATCGAAAAAGCCATTGATGACATGCGTGCTTCGGGCGCCATCAAGGCTGCTAAAAAGGCTGGCAACGTTGCCGCTGAAGGCGCAATCGCCATCAAGGCTGACGACAAGTCTGCCGTACTGCTGGAAGTGAACTCGCAGACCGACTTCCTGGCCCTGCAAGACGACTTCAAGAACTTCGTTGCAGCCAGCGTTGAAAAAGCTTTCGCTGACAAACTGACCGACGTAGCTCCGCTGATCGCCGCTCAAGAGTCGGCTCGTGAAGCCCTGGTGGCCAAAGTTGGCGAAAACGTCAACATCCGTCGCCTGATTCGCGTTGAAGGCGATGTGGTAGGTACCTACCTGCACGGTAACAAAATCGGTGTTGCGGTTGTCCTGAAGGGCGGTGACGTTCAGCTGGCCAAGGAAATCGCCATGCACGTTGCAGCAAGCAACCCTGAGTTCCTGCTGCCATCGCAGGTTTCGCCAGAAGCCATCGAGCGTGAAAAAGCTGTCTTCCTGCAACTGAACGAAGACAAGATGAAAGGCAAGCCAGCCGAAATCGTCGAAAAGATGATCGCTGGTCGTATCACCAAGTTCCTGGCTGAGGCCAGCCTGGTTGAGCAGGCGTTCGTCATGAACCCAGAGCTGACCGTTGGCGCCCTGGCCAAGAAAGCCGGTGCTGAAATCGTTTCCTTCACCTACTTCAAGGTTGGCGAAGGCATCGAGAAGCCAGTTGACAACTTCGCTGAAGAAGTTGCTGCACAACTGGCTGCTGCCAAGCAGTAAGACGGTTTTTTAACTGTCGCCCAGAAGAGGCTGCCCGCTCACGCGCGCAGCCTCTTTTCAGATGGGGGCCAGATTTTTATTGGTTTCCCTTTGGAACTGGCTTACAAAGCCATGTTCCGATGGCGCTGAAGCAGCGCCAATCAGAGTGAACAGCCAGCTGTAAACAGCTCGCAAAGAATTTTTTACATACGCCGCAGGAGAGATTCGCAATGGCTCAGCAGGGCAGTGGTTATCAGGCTCGCTATAAACGCATTCTACTCAAGCTCAGCGGCGAGGCCCTGATGGGCTCGGAAGAGTTCGGGATCGATCCGAAAGTCCTGGACCGCATGGCGCTGGAAGTCGGCCAACTGGTCGGTATCGGCGTTCAGGTCGGTCTGGTGATCGGTGGTGGCAACCTGTTTCGCGGCGCGGCATTGAGCGCGGCGGGCATGGATCGCGTCACGGGCGATCACATGGGCATGCTGGCCACTGTGATGAATGCCCTGGCCATGCGCGACGCGTTGGAGCGTGCCAATATCTCGGCCATCGTGATGTCAGCCATCTCGATGGTTGGCGTGACCGACCACTACGACCGTCGCAAGGCCATGCGTCACCTCAATGCCAAGGAAGTCGTCATTTTTGCGGCCGGCACGGGCAATCCGTTCTTTACTACGGATTCTGCCGCCTGCCTGCGCGCGATTGAAATCGATGCTGACGTCGTGTTGAAGGCGACCAAGGTCGATGGCGTCTACACTGCCGATCCATTCAAGGACCCGCATGCCGAGAAGTTCGATCATCTGACCTACGATGAAGTACTGGATCGCAAGCTGGGTGTGATGGATCTGACGGCTATTTGCCTGTGTCGCGACCACAAGATGCCGTTGCGCGTATTTAACATGAACAAGCCCGGCGCCCTGCTGAACATCGTGCATGGCGGCGCTGAAGGCACCCTGATCGAGGAAGTCCAACAATGATCAACGAAATCAAGAAAGACGCTCAAGAGCGCATGCAGAAGTCGGTCGAGTCCCTGTCCCACAACTTCGGTCGTATTCGTACCGGTCAGGCGCACCCGAGCATTCTGGAAGGCGTGATGGTGCCTTACTACGGCGCTGACACCCCGATCAAGCAAGTGGCGAACATCACCGTCAAGGACGCGCGTACCCTGCAGGTCGTTGCTTTCGAGCGCAACATGCTCGGTGCCGTCGACAAGGCCATCGGCAGTGCCGGCCTGAACCTCAACCCGACCAACCTGGGTGAGTTGCTGCTGATCTCCATGCCCGCCCTGACCGAAGAAACCCGCAAGGGCTTCACAAAGCAGGCCCGTGATGTCGCTGAAGATGCCCGTGTTGCCGTGCGCAACATCCGTCGCGACGCCAACAGCCAGCTCAAGGATCTGGTCAAGGAAAAGGAAATCAGCGAAGACGAAGAGCGTCGCGCGACTGGCGAGATCGATGATCTGACCAAAAAGTTCGTAGCTCAAATCGACGCTAACCTGGCGCTGAAAGAAAAAGACCTGATGGCCGTTTAAGGGTCGCTTTTTCATGGAAAAGAACAAGCAGGTTGCGCCGTCCGCAGTGCCGCGCCATGTCGCGATCATCATGGATGGCAATAATCGCTGGGCGAAAAAACGCTTTATGCCGGGTGTTGCCGGGCATAAAGCGGGAGTGGATGCAGTTCGCGCCGTTATTGAGGTCTGCGCCGAGGCCAAGGTCGAGGTGTTGACCCTGTTTGCCTTCTCCAGTGAGAACTGGCAGCGTCCGGCCGATGAAGTCAGTGCGCTGATGGACCTGTTTTTCAAGGCCCTGCGCCGTGAGGCCAAGCGCCTGAACGACAATAACATCAGTCTGCGCATCATTGGCGATCGCTCGCGCTTTCATCCGGAGCTGCAGGCGGCTATGCGTGAGGCTGAGGCCATGACGGCGGGCGCCAATCGCTTCGTCCTGCAGATCGCTGCCAATTACGGCGGTCAGTGGGACATCGCGCAAGCCGCACAGCGTCTGGCTCGTGAAGTTCAGGCTGGCCATCTGCGTCCGGACGACATCACACCCGAACTGTTGCAAACCTGCCTGGCGACCGGTGACCTTCCGTTGCCGGACCTGTGCATTCGCACCGGTGGCGAGCACCGCATCAGCAACTTCCTGCTGTGGCAGCTCGCCTATGCCGAGTTGTATTTCTCCGACCTGTTCTGGCCGGACTTCAAACACGACGCCATGCGCAATGCGCTGGCCGATTTCGCATCTCGCCAGCGCCGCTTCGGTAAAACGAGCGAGCAGGTCGAGGCTGGAGCCCGGGTTTAATGCTTAAACAACGAATCATTACCGCACTGATCCTGCTGCCGATTGCCTTGTGCGGATTTTTCCTGCTTCAGGGGGCAGGCTTTGCACTGTTCATTGGCCTGGTCGTGACTCTCGGTGCCTGGGAGTGGGCGCGCCTTGCTGGTTTTACCGCTCAATCGATGCGCGTCGCTTTCGCGGCGGTGGTCGCGTTGATGTTGTTCGTCATGTACATCCTGCCGGGGATGGCGCCCTGGGTGTTGGGCGCTTCGGTGCTGTGGTGGGGCGTGGCAACCTGGCTGGTGCTGACCTATCCACGTTCCAGCGAGCATTGGTCCAGTGCCGCCTGCAAGCTGGTGATCGGTTTGCTGATCCTGCTGCCGGCCTGGCAAGGCCTGATCCAGATCAAGCAGGAGACTTTGGGTAACTGGTTGATCATGGCGGTGATGGTGCTGGTCTGGGGGGCTGACATCGGTGCCTATTTTTCCGGTCGGGCATTTGGCAAGCGCAAGCTCGCGCCGCAGGTCAGTCCTGGCAAGAGCTGGGAGGGCGTGTATGGTGGCCTGGCATTGAGCCTGGTTATCACCTTCGTTGTCGGGCTGGTGCGTGACTGGAGCTTCGCCGAGATCATCATGGGCCTGCTCGGTGCCGCTGTGATTGTATTTGTCTCGGTGGTGGGCGACCTCACCGAAAGCATGTTCAAGCGCCAGTCCGGGATCAAGGACAGCAGTAACCTGCTGCCAGGACATGGTGGTGTGCTCGATCGCATCGACAGCCTGACGGCTGCAATCCCTGTCTTCGCCGTACTGTTGTGGATGGCCGCGCCATGAATCGTCCCCAGCAGATCACTGTACTGGGTGCGACGGGCTCGATCGGCCTGAGCACGCTCGATGTCATTGCCCGCCATCCGGACCGTTATCAGGTTTTCGCCCTGAGCGGCTTTGCTCGCCTGAGTGAGTTGCAAGCACTTTGCGTACTTCACGCGCCGCAGTTTGCCGTAGTGCCTGAGCCGGATGCGGCCCGAGTCCTGCAGGAAAACCTGCGTGCAGCCGGTTTGACTACGGTGGTGCTGGTGGGTGAGGAGGGCCTGTGTCAGGTTGCTTCCGATCCTCAAGTCGATACGGTCATGGCCGCGATTGTCGGTGCGGCGGGTTTGCGTCCTACGCTGGCTGCGGTGGAGGCGGGCAAGAAGATTCTCCTGGCCAACAAGGAAGCCTTGGTCATGTCCGGTGCGCTATTCATGCACGCGGTACGCAAGAGCGGCTCGGTACTGCTGCCGATCGACAGCGAGCACAACGCGATTTTTCAATGCATGCCACGGGATTTTTCCCGAGGTCTTGGAACCGTCGGGGTGCGCCGGATATTGCTGACGGCCTCCGGCGGTCCGTTCCGGCAGACGCCTTTGGCTCAATTGTCCGATGTTTCTCCCGATCAGGCCTGTGCCCATCCGACGTGGTCGATGGGGCGCAAGATTTCCGTGGATTCGGCGAGCATGATGAACAAGGGGCTGGAGCTGATCGAGGCCTGCTGGCTGTTCGATGCCAAGCCGTCCCAGGTTGAGGTCGTGATACACCCGCAAAGCGTGATTCATTCGCTGGTGGACTATGTGGACGGTTCTGTTTTGGCGCAGTTGGGTAACCCCGACATGCGCACGCCGATCGCCAACGCGCTGGCCTGGCCGGAGCGCATCGATTCCGGTGTGGCTCCGCTGGACCTTTTTGCGGTGGCGCGACTGGACTTCGAGGCGCCCGACGAGGATCGTTTCCCTTGCCTGAGACTGGCCCGCCAGGCAGCCGAGGCCGGCAATAGTGCGCCGGCGATGCTCAATGCGGCCAATGAAGTGGCTGTCGCGGCGTTTCTGGACGGGCGGGTTCGCTATCTGGAAATCGCGAGTATCATCGAAGAAGTGTTGAATCTCGAGCCTGTGGTTGCGGTGGATGATCTCGAGGCGGTGTTCACGGCTGACGCGAAAGCGCGAACCTTGGCACGTCTCTGGTTGAGTCGGCACGGGCGATGAGTGTCATCCGGCATCGAGTCGGATCGCGCTGGATAGGAATGCGGAGAAAGTAGATGAGCGCACTCTATATGATTGTCGGCACCCTGGTAGCGCTGGGTGTGCTGGTTACCTTTCACGAGTTCGGCCACTTTTGGGTCGCGCGTCGCTGTGGGGTCAAGGTGCTGCGCTTCTCCGTGGGCTTCGGTATGCCGCTGTTGCGCTGGCATGACAAGCAAGGCACTGAATTCGTGGTCGCTGCGATTCCTTTGGGTGGCTACGTCAAGATGCTCGACGAACGCGAAGGTGAAGTGCCGGTCGATCAGCTCGATCAGTCGTTCAATCGCAAATCCGTCCGTCAGCGCATCGCCATCGTTTCGGCCGGGCCGATCGCCAACTTTCTGTTGGCACTGGTTTTTTTCTGGGTGCTGGCGATGCTCGGCAGCGAGCAGGTGCGTCCGGTCATCGGCGCGGTCGAGCCTGCAAGTATTGCCGCCAAGGCAGGTTTGGCCCCGGGCCAGGAAATCGTCGCCATTGATGGCGAGCCGACATCGGGCTGGGGCGCGGTGAATCTGCAGCTGGTTCGTCGTCTTGGCGAGAGCGGTACGCTCAAGGTGCTGGTTCGCGAGCAGGGCTCCACCACTGATACGCCTCGTGACTTGGCGTTGGACAGTTGGCTCAAGGGCGCGGATGAGCCCGATCCAATCCGCTCCCTGGGTATTCGCCCATGGCGTCCGGCCTTGCCGCCGGTCCTGGCTGAAATCGATCCAAAAGGCCCGGCGCAGGGTGCAGGCCTGAAGACCGGTGACCGCTTGCTGGCCCTTGATGGCAAGGCCGTCGATGACTGGCAGCAGGTCGTCGACACCGTTCGTACGCGTCCGGATACCAAGATTTTGCTGCGCGTCGAGCGTGATGGTGCTCAAATCGACGTCCCTGTGACACTGGCCGCTCGCGGGGAGAGCAAGGCACCCAGTGGTTACCTGGGCGCCGGGGTGAAAGCGATCGACTGGCCGCCGGAAATGATCCGCGAGGTCAGTTATGGGCCTCTGGCCGCGATCGGCGAGGGTGCTCGTCGTACTTGGACCATGAGCATACTGACGCTCGATTCGCTTAAGAAAATGTTGTTCGGCGAGCTCTCGGTAAAAAACTTGAGTGGACCGATAACCATTGCTAAAGTGGCGGGCGCTTCTGCCCAGTCGGGCGTCGCTGATTTCCTGAATTTCCTTGCTTATCTGAGTATTAGCCTGGGGGTTCTGAATTTGTTGCCCATTCCTGTACTGGATGGGGGGCATTTGTTGTTCTATCTGATCGAGTGGGCGCGTGGTCGTCCCTTGTCGGATCGGGTACAGGGTTGGGGGATACAGATCGGCATCAGTTTGGTGGTCGGGGTGATGTTGCTTGCCTTGGTCAACGATTTGGGTCGTCTGTAACACTTCGCTGAATTGCGAATCTGCCGCATTTTGCGGCAGTTTGTTTATTGCCAGTTGGAATAAGAAAGGACTTCATGAAACGTCTGCTGCTAACTGCGGTTTTCTCCGTATTGATGATCGCCGAAGTTCACGCCGAGTCCTTCACCATCTCTGATATTCGCGTCAATGGCCTCCAGCGGGTCTCCGCGGGTAGCGTCTTTGGTGCATTGCCGTTGAACGTCGGTGAACAGGCTGATGATCGTCGCCTGGTGGAGTCCACTCGCGCGCTGTTCAAAACCGGGTTCTTTCAAGATATCCAGCTGGGCCGCGATGGCAACGTCCTGGTCATCACGGTAGTCGAGCGCCCGTCGGTCGCCAGTATCGAGATCGAAGGTAACAAGGCGATTTCCACTGAAGACCTGATGAAAGGCCTCAAGCAGTCCGGTCTGGCCGAAGGTGAAATCTTCCAGCGCGCGACCCTCGAAGGCGTGCGTAACGAGCTGCAGCGTCAATATGTCGCCCAGGGCCGCTACTCGGCTACCGTCGACACCGAAGTGGTACCGCAACCGCGTAACCGTGTCGGCCTCAAGGTCAACATCAACGAAGGCACCGTTGCTGCCATCCAGCACATCAACGTGGTGGGCAACACCGTTTTCCCCGATGAAGACCTGATCGATCTGTTCGAACTCAAGACTACCAACTGGCTGTCGTTCTTCAAGAACGATGACAAGTACGCTCGTGAAAAACTGTCCGGTGACCTGGAACGTCTGCGTTCCTACTACCTGGACCGTGGCTATATCAACATGGATATCGCTTCGACCCAGGTGTCCATCACCCCGGACAAGAAGCACGTCTACATCACCGTCAACGTCACCGAAGGCGAGAAGTACACCGTTCGTGACGTCAAGCTCAGTGGCGACCTGAAAGTGCCTGAAGACCAGGTCAAGTCGTTGCTGCTGGTGCAGAAAGGCCAGGTGTTCTCGCGCAAGCTGATGACCACCACCTCCGAACTGATCACCCGGCGCCTGGGTAACGAAGGTTATACCTTCGCCAACGTCAACGGCGTGCCTCAGCCTCACGATGACGACCACACCGTAGACATCACTTTTGCCGTCGATCCGGGCAAGCGTGCCTACGTCAACCGCATCAATTTCCGTGGCAACACCAAGTCCGAAGACGAAGTGCTGCGTCGTGAAATGCGTCAGATGGAAGGCGGCTGGGCTTCGACCTACCTGATCGATCAGTCCAAGACCCGACTTGAGCGTCTGGGCTTCTTCAAGGAAGTCAACGTCGAAACCCCGGCGGTTCCAGGCGTCGATGACCAGGTCGACGTGAACTACAGCGTTGAAGAGCAGGCTTCCGGTTCGATCACTGCCAGCGTCGGTTTCGCCCAGAGTGCCGGTTTGATCCTCGGTGGCTCCATCACTCAGAACAACTTCCTCGGTACGGGTAACAAGGTCAGCATCGGCTTGACCCGCAGCGAATACCAGAGCCGCTACAACTTCGGTTATGTCGACCCCTACTGGACTGCCGACGGCGTGAGTCTGGGTTACAACGCCTTCTATCGCACCACTGACTACAAAGACCTCGACGTCGACGTTGCCAGCTATGCCGTAGATAGCCTGGGTGCGGGCGTGAGCGTCGGTTATCCGATCAGCGAAACGTCGCGCCTGACCTTCGGCCTGACAGCGCAGCAGGACAAGATCAAGACGGGCCTGTACACCGTTGACGAGATCTTCGACTTCGTTAACAAGGAAGGCGAAAACTACCTGAACTTCAAGGCGTCGGCCGGCTGGTCCGAGTCGACCCTGAACAAAGGTGTACTGGCGACCCGTGGCCACTCCCAAAGCCTCGTACTGGAAACCACGACGCCTGGCAGCGACCTGTCGTTCTTCAAACTCGACTACCGTGGCCAGTTGTTCCAGCCGCTGAGCGACAACTACACCATGCGCCTGCACACCGAGCTGGGCTATGGCGATGGCTACGGTTCGACCGATGGCTTGCCGTTCTATGAAAACTACTATGCTGGTGGTTTCAACTCGGTTCGTGGCTTCAAGGACAGCACCCTGGGTCCTCGCAGTACGCCGAGCCGTGGTACCAATCCGGGCACCGCGTTCGACCCGGACCAGGATCCCCTGCCATTCGGTGGTAACGTGTTGATCCAGGGCGGTGTCGAGGTGCTGTTCCCTCTGCCGTTCGTCAAGGATCAGCGCTCCCTGCGTACCTCGGTATTCTGGGATGTGGGTAACGTGTTCGACTCGCAGTGCAAGGACACCACCAATGCAAACGGTTCGTCGTCCAACACCAAGTGTAATGACATCAGCTTGAGCAACATGGCCAGTTCTGTGGGTGTGGGCGTGACCTGGGTCACCGCACTGGGGCCTCTGAGCTTCGCGTTGGCCATGCCAATCAAGAAACCGGATGAAGCTGAAACTCAAGTGTTCCAATTCTCCCTCGGCCAGACGTTCTAAGCGTCTGACCCAAGATAACGACAACGGATTTGTAGGAGTGCATCGTGCGTAAGTTGACTCAATTGGTTCTGCTGGCTTCCGTACTGGTCGCAGGCCCGGCGTTTGCCGACATGAAAATCGCCGTCCTGAACTATCAAATGGCGCTGCTGGAGTCTGACGCGGCCAAGAAATACGCCGTTGATGCCGAGAAGAAGTTCGGTCCGCAACTGACCAAGCTCAAGACACTGGAAAGCAGTGCCAAAGGCATCCAGGACCGTCTGATGGCCGGTGGCGACAAGATGCAGCAAGGCGAGCGCGAGCGCCTGGAGCTTGAATTCAAGCAAAAGGCCCGTGACTTCCAGTTCCAATCCAAGGAGCTGAACGAAGCCAAGGCCGTTGCTGACCGTGACATGCTCAAGCAGCTCAAGCCGAAACTGGATAGCGCAGTCGAAGAGGTCATCAAGAAAGGTGCTTATGACCTGGTCTTCGAGCGTGGTGCAGTGATTGATGTCAAACCTCAGTACGACATCACTCGCCAGGTTATCGAGCGCATGAATCAGCTGAAGTAATCATGACAGCGACTATAAAGCTCGGCCAATTGGCCGAGTTCCTCGGCGCCACCTTGCGTGGCGACGCAGAGAAGCAAATTACTGGGCTAGCCACTTTGCAAGAGGCTGGCCCAGCTCAGTTGAGCTTTCTGGCAAATCCTCAATACCGTAAATACCTGACGGGCAGTCGGGCCGCAGCGCTGTTGCTGAAGGCTGCTGATGCCGAAGGTTTTGCGGGTGATGTGCTTATCGTGCCCGATCCTTATCTGGCGTACGCACGGATTTCCCATCTGTTCGACCCCAAGCCCAAGGCAACTGCCGGGGTTCACCCGACGGCGGTCGTCGCGCCGGATGCAGTGGTTGACCCCACCGCCAGCGTGGGTGCCTTCGCTGTTATCGAAAGTGCCGCGCGTATAGGTGCCGACGTGACCATCGGGGCGCATTGCTTTATCGGTGCGCGCAGCGAGGTTGGTGAGGGTGGCTGGCTGGCCCCGAAAGTCACGCTTTATCACGACGTGCGCATAGGCAAGCGTGTGGTGATTCAGTCGGGCGCAGTGCTGGGTGGCGAAGGCTTCGGCTTTGCCAACGAGAAAGGTGTCTGGCAGAAAATCGCCCAGATTGGTGGTGTTCTGGTAGGTGATGATGTGGAGATCGGCGTCAATACCGCTATCGACCGCGGAGCACTGGCCGATACCATCATTGGTAATGGCGTGAAGCTCGACAACCAGATCCAGATCGCCCACAACGTGCAGATCGGTGATCACACCGCCATGGCTGCCTGTGTGGGGATTTCCGGCAGCACCAAGATCGGCAAGCATTGCATGCTGGCGGGTGGCGTTGGGCTGGTGGGACACATCGAAATTTGCGACAAGGTTTTCATCACCGGGATGACCATGGTGACCCATTCGATTACCGAACCGGGTTCCTATTCTTCCGGTACGGCCATGCAGCCGGCTGCCGAATGGCGCAAAAGCGCGGCACGCATCCGCCAGCTTGATGACATCGCACGCCGGCTCAAGCAACTGGAAAAGCGAACAGGGGAAGTGACCCCTGGCAGTAATGCTTCATCAGATGCCTGATACCATTTCCACATCAAGTGCATACGGCCGCTAGACTGCCTCCTTGATTTGCTAGAGGAACGCGCGTCAGTCGCGCGTTCCCAATCTTTACATAGGCTTCCCCCCGACATGATGGACATCAACGAGATTCGCGAATACCTGCCTCACCGTTACCCGTTCCTGCTGGTGGATCGGGTCGTGGATCTGGATGTGGAAGAGAAGCGCATTCGCGCCTACAAGAATGTCAGCATCAACGAACCGTTCTTCAATGGCCACTTCCCCGCGCACCCAATCATGCCGGGCGTGCTGATCATCGAAGCGATGGCACAGGCTGCCGGTATCCTGGGTTTCAAAATGCTCGACGTGAAACCGGCCGACGGCACCCTGTATTACTTCGTGGGTTCCGACAAGCTGCGCTTCCGCCAGCCAGTGTTGCCGGGCGACCAGTTGATCCTGGAGGCCAAGTTCATCAGCTGCAAGCGCCAGATCTGGAAATTCGAATGCCAGGCCTCGGTTGACGGCAAGCCCGTCTGCTCGGCTGAAATCATCTGTGCGGAACGCAAGCTATGAGTTTGATTGACCCTCGTGCAATCATCGATCCGACGGCCGTACTGGCCGACGGCGTCGAGGTTGGCCCTTGGTCGATCATCGGCGCAGGTGTGGAAATCGGCGAGGGGACAGTCATTGGGCCACATGTGATCCTCAAGGGCCCTACCCGGATCGGCAAACACAACCGCATCTACCAGTTTTCCTCGGTGGGCGAAGATACGCCTGACCTGAAATACAAAGGCGAAGAAACTCGCCTGGTGATTGGTGACCACAATGTCATTCGTGAAGGCGTGACCATTCACCGTGGCACCATTCAGGACCGTTCGGAAACGACCCTGGGTGATCACAACCTGATCATGGCCTATGCCCACATCGGCCACGATAGCGTCATTGGCAATCACTGCATCCTGGTCAACAACACTGCATTGGCTGGGCACGTGCACGTGGAAGACTGGGCGATCCTGTCCGGTTTTACCCTGGTTCACCAGTACTGCCACATTGGCGCCCACAGTTTTTCCGGCATGGGCACGGCCATTGGCAAGGACGTTCCAGCCTACGTCACCGTGTTTGGCAACCCGGCTGAAGCGCGCAGCATGAACTTCGAGGGCATGCGCCGCCGTGGTTTCAGTGAAGAGGCGATCCACGCTCTGCGCCGTGCCTACAAGGTGGTGTATCGCCAGGGCCTGACGGTTGAGCAGGCGCTCGCCGAGTTGACCGAGCCTGCTGCCCTGTTCCCCGAAGTCGCAGTGTTCCGCGATTCGATCCAGTGCTCGACCCGCGGCATTACCCGCTGACCATGGCTACTCTGCGTATTGCGCTGGTGGCCGGTGAGGCTTCCGGTGACATTCTGGGTGCTGGTCTCATGCGTGCGCTCAAGGCTCAACATCCGCAAGTCGAGTTCATAGGCGTTGGCGGTCCGCTGATGCAGGCCGAAGGCCTGACTTCGTACTTCCCGATGGAGCGTCTCTCGGTCATGGGCCTGGTGGAAGTGCTCGGTCGACTGCGCGAGTTGCTCAAGCGCCGCAAGCAATTGATCGCCGACCTGATCGCCGCGAAGCCGGATGTGTTCATCGGCATTGATGCCCCGGACTTCAACCTCAATATCGAACTCAAGCTGCGCCAGGCCGGGATCAAGACCGTGCACTACGTCAGTCCGTCGGTGTGGGCATGGCGACAGAAGCGCGTGCTGAAGATCCGCGAAGGCTGCGACCTGATGCTGACGCTGTTCCCGTTCGAAGCAAAATTCTATGAAGAGAAGGGCGTCCCGGTGCGGTTTGTCGGGCATTCCCTGGCCGATGCGATTCCGTTGGAAGCCGATCGTGGCGCCGCACGTGCAGCACTGGGTTTGCCTGACGGCCCCCTGGTTGCGCTGATGCCTGGCAGTCGCGGTGGCGAAGTGGGGCGTTTGGGGGCATTGTTCCTCGACACCGCCCAGCGCCTGCGCGCCATGCGTCCGGGTGTACGGTTCGTGATGCCTTGCGCCAGCCCGGAGCGCCGCCAGCAACTGGAAGCGTTGCTGGTGGGCCGTGACCTGCCACTGACCCTGCTTGATGGCAAATCGCATCTGGCGTTGGCCGCCTGCGACGCGGTCTTGATCGCATCCGGCACCGCAACCCTTGAAGCGCTGTTGTACAAGCGGCCGATGGTTGTTGCCTATCGTCTGGCGCCGCTGACGTTCTGGATTCTCAAGCGCATGGTCAAGAGTCCCTACGTCTCGTTGCCGAATCTGTTGGCCCAGCGTCTGCTGGTGCCCGAGTTGTTACAGGACGATGCCACGGTCGAGGCGTTGGCCCAAACGCTCTCGCCGCTGATCGAAGGTGGCGAAGAGCAGACCCGCGGTTTCGATGAAATTCACCGGACCCTGCGTCTGGATGCCTCCAACCAGGCTGCGGACGCAGTGCTGAAACTGATCGGCCAAGGACAATGACCAGGAAAAACATGCAAATGGGTCTGGATTTTACCCTGGTCGCCGAAGTCGAAGACCTGGTGGCCGGCGTTGATGAAGTCGGCCGCGGCCCCCTGTGCGGTGCCGTGGTCACGGCGGCGGTGATTCTCGATCCGAACCGTCCCATCCTCGGGCTGAACGATTCGAAGAAGCTCACCGAAGCGCGCCGCGAAAAGCTCTACGACGAAATCTGCGAGAAGGCCCTGAGCTGGTGTATAGCGCGCGCCGAAGTCGAAGAAATCGACGAGTTGAACATTCTCCATGCCACCATGTTGGCGATGCAGCGTGCGGTCGAAGGCCTGCACATTCAACCAAAACTGGCGATGATTGACGGTAACCGTTGCCCGAAGTTGTCCATGCGTGCTGAAGCGGTGGTGCAAGGCGATGCCAAGGTGCCGGCCATTGCGGCAGCATCGATCCTGGCCAAGGTCAGCCGGGACCGTGAAATGGCAGCGTTCGAACTGATTTACCCGGGGTATGGCATCGGTGGCCACAAAGGCTATCCGACGCCCGTTCATCTGGAAGCGCTGTCGCGCCTGGGGCCGACCCCCATCCACCGTCGCTCGTTCGCCCCTGTGCGATCGGCGTACGAGGCACGCGAAAGCCTGATCGAGAGTTAGTCACGAGGCTGATTTTTTTTGCCAAGGCCCGGTACAATCCGGGCCTTGTTGTTTTTACGTTTCTGGACAGGATCACTATGCCGGCTTCATTCGTTCACCTGCGCCTGCACACTGAATTTTCCCTGGTCGACGGTCTTGTGCGGATCAAACCGCTGGTCAAGACCCTGGTTGCCATGGGCATGCCTGCCGTCGCGGTGACCGACCAGAACAACATGTGTTCCCTGGTCAAGTTCTATAAAAACGCCATGGGTGCGGGGATCAAGCCGATCTGCGGCGCCGACTTGTGGCTGGCGAACAAGGACCCGGATGCCCCGCTGAGCCGCATCAGCCTGTTGGTGATGAACCCGCTGGGTTATCGCAACCTGACCGAGTTGATCTCCCGAGGCTTTCTAGATGGCCAGCGTAACGGCATGGTCATCGTCGAGCGTGAGTGGGTAGCAGAGGCCAGTGAAGGCCTGATCATGCTGTCGGCGGCGAAAGAGGGCGAGATCGGACAGGCCCTGGTCAGCGGCAACCCTGAAGAAGCCGAAGCCCTGGCGCGCGAATGGATGGCGGTATTTACGGACCGCTTCTATCTGGAAATCCAGCGCACCAATCGTGTCAACGATGAAGAGCAATTGCACGGCGCGGTGGCATTGGCCGATAAACTCGGCGCGCCTCTGGTGGCGACCAACGATGTGCGCTTCATCAAACAGGGCGACTTCGAAGCTCACGAAACCCGGGTCTGCATCGGCGAGGGGCGTGCGCTCGACGACCCTCGGCGCTCAAAGAACTACAGCGACCAGCAGTACCTCAAAAGCGCCGAGGAAATGGCCGAGCTGTTCAGCGACATACCCGAAGCGCTGGAAAATACCGTCGAGATTGCAAAGCGCTGCAACATCGACGTGAAGCTGGGCAAGCACTTCCTGCCAGACTTTCCTACCCCCAATGGGATGGGGATTGACGATTACCTGCGCCACGTTTCCTACGAAGGCCTGGAAGAGCGTCTGGCGGTGTTGTGGCCCAAGGACACCACGCCCAACTACGAAGAGAAGCGCCAGGTCTACCTCGACCGCCTGAAATTCGAACTGGATATCATCATCCAGATGGGGTTCCCCGGTTACTTCCTCATCGTTATGGACTTCATCAAGTGGGCCAAGAACAACGGTGTACCGGTGGGCCCGGGCCGGGGATCGGGCGCTGGATCGCTGGTGGCCTATGTGCTGAAGATCACCGATCTCGATCCGCTGGCCTATGACTTGCTGTTCGAACGTTTCCTCAACCCGGAACGGGTTTCCATGCCCGACTTCGACGTCGACTTCTGCATGGACGGGCGCGACCGGGTGATCGAGTACGTGGCGGATGCCTACGGTCGAAACGCGGTGAGCCAGATCATCACCTTCGGCACCATGGCCGCCAAGGCGGTAGTGCGAGATGTGGCGCGGGTGCAGGGCAAGTCCTACGGCCTGGCGGATCGCCTGTCGAAGATGATTCCGTTCGAAGTCGGCATGACCCTGGAGAAAGCCTACGAGCAGGAAGAAATCCTCCGTGATTTCCTCAAGGTCGACGAAGACGCCAAGGAAATCTGGGACATGGCGCTCAAGCTCGAGGGCGTCTGCCGTGGTACCGGTAAACATGCCGGTGGTGTGGTGATCGCGCCGACCAAGCTCACCGATTTCTCACCGATTGCCTGTGATGAAGAAGGCGGCGGCCTGGTGACCCAGTTCGACAAGGACGACGTGGAGGCCGCCGGCCTGGTGAAGTTCGACTTCCTTGGCTTGCGGACTCTGACGATCATCAAGTGGGCGATGGAGACCATCAACCGCGAACAGGCCAAACAAGGCCTGGATGACCTGAACATCGATTTCATCCCGCTCGATGACAAGAAAACCTACGACCTGCTGCAAAAAGCCGAGACCACGGCGGTGTTCCAGCTTGAATCGCGGGGCATGAAGGAGCTGATCAAAAAGCTCAAGCCCGACTGCCTCGAAGACCTCATCGCACTGGTGGCGCTGTTCCGTCCGGGCCCTTTGCAATCGGGCATGGTGGACGACTTCATCAACCGCAAACACGGTCGCGCCGAGCTGGCCTACCCGCATTCGGACTACCAGTACGAAGGCCTGAAGCCGGTACTGGCACCGACCTACGGCATCATCCTGTATCAGGAACAGGTGATGCAGATCGCCCAGGTCATGGCCGGCTACACCCTCGGCGGCGCGGACATGCTGCGTCGAGCCATGGGTAAGAAAAAACCCGAGGAAATGGCCAAGCAGCGCGGCGGTTTCATCGAAGGTTGCGCCAACAATAATATCGATGCCGACCTGGCCGGTAACATTTTCGACCTGGTGGAAAAATTCGCCGGTTATGGCTTCAACAAATCCCACTCCGCCGCTTATGGTCTGGTGTCGTACCAGACTGCATGGCTGAAGACGCACCACCCGGCGCCTTTCATGGCCGCGGTGCTCTCGGCGGATATGCACAACACCGACAAGGTCGTGACCTTGATCGAAGAAGTGCGCAGCATGAAGTTGCGCCTCGATGCGCCGGATGTGAACGCGTCGGAGTTCAAATTCACCGTGAACGACGAGGGCCGGATCATTTATGGCCTGGGGGCGATCAAAGGGGTGGGTGAAGGCCCGGTCGAGGCAATCACCGAGGCTCGGCAGGATGGTCCGTTCAAGGACCTGTTCGACTTCTGCGCCCGTGTCGACCTCAAGCGCGTCAACAAACGGACCCTTGATGGTTTGATTCGTAGCGGTGCCCTGGATCGTCTGGGCCCCTACTTCCACGACGAGGTGAAAGCCTATCAGGCAAACATCGACCGTAATCGCGCGGTGTTGCTGACGGGCCTGGAAGAGGCCATCAAGGCCGCCGAACAAACCGCCAGGACCCACGACAGTGGGCACGCGGACCTGTTCGGCGGGTTGTTTGTCGAGGAAGACTCCGATGTCTACGCCAATCATCGCAACGCCAAGGAACTGACCCTCAAGGAACGGCTCAAAGGCGAGAAGGACACGCTGGGCCTGTACCTGACCGGGCATCCAATCGACGAATACGAAGGCGAGATCCGACGGTTTGCCCGTCAGCGCATCATCGACCTGAAGCCCGCGCGCGACACCCAGACCGTGGCGGGCATGATCATCGCCCTGCGGGTGATGAAAAACAAAAAGGGCGACAAGATGGGATTCATCACCCTGGACGATCGCTCGGGTCGCATTGAAGCCTCGCTGTTCGCCGATGCGTTCCATTCGGCGCAAGCGCTGTTGCAGACCGATGCAATGGTGGTGGTCGAAGGTGAAGTGAGCAACGACGACTTCTCCGGTGGCTTGCGGCTGCGGGTCAAGCGGGTGATGAGCATGGAAGATGCGCGCACCAACCTGGCCGAAAGCCTGCGCCTGAAAGTCCAGACCCAGGACCTCAAGGGTGATCAGCTACGCTGGTTGGGCGACCTGTTCAAGCGTCACCGAGGTGCGTGCCCGATCACCATGGAGTACACCAGCCCCGATGCGAAGGCTTTGTTGCAGTTTGGTGAAGGCTGGCGGATAGACCCGGCGGATGCGTTGATTCAAGCCTTGCGTGACCAGTTCGGGCGAGACAACGTCTTCCTCCAATACCGATGACGGGCAGTGCCATCACTTTGCCCTGATCCAAACCGATTTTTAATCTCGACCTGAACGCGCCTCTCCCTTAAGGTAGGGCGCGAATAGACAACCGGCCGGCCCAAGCTCTCTTGGTGGTCGACCCAAGACGGACGCCTATGAACCCGAATTTTCTAGATTTCGAACAGCCGATCGCCGACCTGCAAGCCAAGATCGAAGAGTTGCGCTTGGTCGGTAACGACAATTCGCTGAATATCGGCGATGAGATCTCCCGCCTGCAGGACAAAAGCAAGACCTTGACCGAGGACATCTTCGGCAAGCTGACCAGCTGGCAGATCGCGCGTCTGGCGCGTCACCCCAAGCGCCCGTACACCCTGGACTACATCGAGCACATCTTCACCGAGTTCGACGAGTTGCACGGCGACCGTCATTTCTCCGACGACGCTGCCATCGTTGGCGGTGTTGCCCGTCTGGATGACCAGCCGGTGATGATCATCGGTCACCAGAAAGGCCGTGAAGTGCGCGAGAAGGTTCGCCGCAACTTCGGCATGCCGCGTCCGGAAGGCTACCGCAAGGCCTGCCGCCTGATGGAAATGGCCGAACGCTTCAAAATGCCGATCCTGACCTTCATCGACACCCCGGGCGCCTACCCTGGGATCGACGCCGAAGAGCGCAACCAGAGCGAAGCGATCGCCTGGAACCTGCGCGTCATGGCTCGCCTGAAAACCCCAATCATCGCCACCGTGATCGGTGAGGGTGGTTCCGGTGGTGCACTGGCCATTGGTGTCTGCGATCAGTTGAACATGCTGCAGTACTCGACCTACGCCGTGATTTCCCCGGAAGGTTGCGCATCGATTCTGTGGAAAACCGCCGAAAAAGCACCGGATGCCGCCGAAGCCATGGGTATCACTGCCGAACGCCTCAAAGGCCTGGGTATCGTCGACAAGGTCATCGGTGAGCCATTGGGTGGCGCTCATCGCGACCCAGCCGCTGCCGCCGCCTCGATCCGTGCCGAACTGAGCTCGCAACTGGCGATGCTCAAGAAGTTCGATAACGAGGCACTGCTGGCCCGTCGTTATGAGCGTCTGATGAGCTACGGCCTGTAACAGGCTTCGCTTCATCCCTGTGGGAGCCGGCTTGCCCGCGATGGCGGTGTGTCATACAACATCTGTGTTGATTGATACACCGCCATCGCGGGCAAGCCCGCTCCCACTTTTGTTTGGTGTCTGCACAGATTGATATGAGCCAGCCCATGCCTGATTTAGCCACCCGGCTTCTGCGCACTCTCGCTCCGTGGCGCAATGCCGCAACCTGGCGCATCGCCTTCTCCGGTGGCCTCGATTCCACCGTTCTGCTGCACCTGCTGGCTTCGCTGGCTCAATCCCATTCTTTGCCGCCCCTTGCGGCCATCCACATTCATCACGGGCTTCAATCCGTCGCCGATGCCTGGCCGCAACACTGCCAGTGGGTGTGCGACGGCCTGAGTGTGCCTCTCCAAATCGTCCGTGTTCAGGTCCAGCCTGGCGCCAGTCTCGAGCAAACGGCCCGCGACGCTCGGTATGCCGCGTTTATTGAGGCCACCCTGGCTGATGAGCTGCTGCTGACCGGCCAGCACCGTGACGATCAGGCCGAAACCCTGTTGTTCCGCTTGTTGCGCGGGGCGGGGGTCAGGGGGTTGTCCGGGATGCCGCGCCAGCGTTCGTTGGGGCAGGGCAATCTGCTGCGCCCGCTGCTCGATGTCTCGCGAGCGGAACTGGAGGCTTACGCGCTCGAGCATCACCTGAGCTGGATCGAAGACCCCTCCAATCAGGATCGGCAATACTCGCGCAACTTTCTGCGCCACCAAGTGATTCCCCTGATGTCCGAACGCTGGCCGCAGGCAGTGGCGAACATGGTCCGCAGCGCGGCGCATCTGAGTGAAGCCCAGGCCTTGCTGGATGAACTGGCGCTTATCGACCTGGCGCAGGTGAGCACCGTCGGTGAATTCGATTGGCTCGGTGTGCCTTCGCTTGAGTTGTCGCCGCTGGCATCGCTGTCCGAGGCTCGCCAGCGCAATGCCCTGCGCCATTGGCTCGGTGCGCGGACACGCCTGCCGGACACTGACCATTGGTCGGGTTGGCAGGATTTGCGCGATGCCTCAGGTGATGCCCATCCGGTATGGCGACTGGCTGACGGTGAACTGCATCGGGCGGGAGGACGGATCTGGTGGCTGTCGGGAGGTTGGCTAAGTCCGCCATCGGCTGTCGGGGACTGGACTGATCCTTCGCAGCCCCTGCCGTTGCCGCATAACGGTACGCTGATGTTCGCGGGCCCGGCGCCTGAGGGTCCCCTGCAGATTCGCTATCGGGAAGGAGGGGAGGTGATGCGCCTGCCTGATCGCGGTCACCGGGATTTGAAGCGCTTGCTGAACGAGCGAAGTGTTCCTGGATTTGTCCGTGGCAGATTGCCGCTGCTGTATGGCGGCGAGCATTTGTTGGCGGTGGCCAGCCTGCCGGGGTTGAACGGCCATGCGCAGGCCGGTTGGCTTTTGCATTGGCAGCCACCTGGCGAAGATCAAGGTTTGAGCTGAAAGGGGCTTTCCGGTAGACTACGCTCCCTTCTTGATACAACTTCTGTGGATTCGCCTGAATTGCAGGAGTTGCCGATTACCAAGCAGTCTTTGCTGGGCGATTCCAAAAAATGTGTAGCGAACAACGAACCGGAGTTTCATCTCCCGGTCTGTCACAACGCGGCGGTTTTTTTGAAAGGTGCACTGTGATTAATGCAGGTGATCGGGGGCTTCGGCCTTCCTTCGCTTTCCCCGGCGGCTCGGACCGCTTTAACGCAGACTTCTAGGGTTTTTCATGACGCGCTACATATTCGTCACGGGCGGTGTTGTTTCTTCTTTGGGGAAAGGCATTGCATCGGCATCATTGGCGGCCATCCTGGAGGCGCGGGGGCTTAAGGTCACCATGCTGAAGCTGGACCCGTACATCAACGTCGACCCGGGCACCATGAGCCCGTTCCAGCACGGCGAAGTGTTCGTCACCCATGACGGCGCCGAGACCGACCTGGACCTGGGCCACTACGAGCGGTTCATCCGCACGACCATGACCCAGAACAACAACTTCACCACCGGCCGTGTCTATGAGCACGTGCTGCGCAAAGAGCGCCGTGGTGATTACCTGGGCGCGACCATCCAGGTCATTCCGCACATTACCGACGAAATCAAACGCCGGATCATCAAGGGCGCTGGCGATGCCGACGTGGCGATGGTCGAGATCGGTGGCACCGTGGGTGACATCGAATCCCAGCCGTTCCTCGAAGCCATCCGCCAGTTGCGTTTCGAAGTCGGCGCCAAGCGCGCGATGCTGATGCACCTGACCCTGGTGCCGTACATCGCCACCGCCGGTGAAACCAAAACCAAGCCAACCCAGCACTCGGTCAAGGAACTGCGTTCCATCGGCCTGCAACCTGACGTGCTGGTCTGCCGCTCCGATCACCCGATCGACGTTTCCTCGCGTCGCAAGATCGCGCAATTCACCAACGTTGAAGAACGTGCGGTGATCGCGTTGGAAGACGCCGACACCATCTACAAGATCCCGGGCATTCTGCACTCGCAAGGCCTGGATGATTTTGTCGTCGAGCGTTTCGGCCTGCAATGCGGTGGTGCCGATCTGTCCGAGTGGGACGCCGTGGTCGATGCCAAGCTCAACCCGGAGCACGAAGTCACCATCGCCATGGTCGGCAAGTACATGGAACTGCTGGATGCCTACAAATCGCTGATCGAAGCGATGAGCCATGCCGGTATCAGCAATCGCACCAAGGTGAACCTGCGCTACATCGACTCCGAAGACATCGAAAACCAGGGTACCGCGCTGCTCGAAGGTGTCGACGCGATCCTGGTTCCAGGCGGCTTCGGTCTGCGTGGCGTGGAAGGCAAGATCACCGCCGTTCAGTACGCTCGCGAGAACAAGGTCCCGTACCTGGGTATCTGTCTGGGCATGCAGGTGGCGGTGATTGAGTTCGCTCGTAACGTCATGGGCTGGAAAGACGCCAACTCCACCGAGTTCGATCGCACCAGCGGTCATCCGGTCGTGGGTCTGATCACCGAGTGGGAAGACGCCACCGGCGCCGTCGAAACCCGTACCGAAACCTCCGACCTGGGCGGCACCATGCGCCTGGGTGCCCAGGATTGCCTGCTCGAAGCCGGCTCGAAGGTTCACGACTGCTATGGCAAGGACGTGATCGTCGAGCGTCATCGTCACCGTTACGAAGTGAACAACAACCTGCTGCCGCAAATCATGGAAGCGGGCCTGAAAATCTCCGGCCGTTCCGGTGATGGTGCGCTGGTAGAAGTGGTCGAGGCTGCGGATCACCCATGGTTCGTCGCTTGCCAGTTCCACCCTGAGTTCACCTCGACGCCTCGCGACGGTCACCCGTTGTTCAGCGGTTTCGTCAAGGCTGCCTTGGCTCAACACCAGAAGAAGGCTTGAACCTTATGGCGCAGAAGATCATCCGTGTAGGCGATATCGAGATTGCCAACGACAAGCCAATGGTGCTGTTCGGTGGCATGAACGTGCTGGAAAGCCGCGACATGGCGATGCAGGTCTGCGAAGAGTACGTAAAGGTGACCGAGAAACTCGGCATCCCTTACGTATTCAAGGCCAGTTTCGACAAGGCCAACCGTTCCTCCGTGACCTCTTACCGGGGCCCCGGCCTGGAAGAGGGCATGCGGATTTTCCAGGACATCAAGCAAGCCTTTGGCGTGCCGATCATCACTGACGTGCATGAACCTGAGCAGGCCGCGCCCGTCGCTGAAGTCTGCGACATCATCCAGCTGCCGGCCTTCCTGTCGCGCCAGACTGACCTGGTGGTCGCGATGGCCAGGACTGGCGCGGTGATCAACATCAAGAAAGCCCAGTTCCTCGCCCCTCAGGAAATGAAACACATCCTGAACAAGTGCGTGGAAGCGGGTAACGATCAGTTGATCCTCTGCGAGCGCGGTTCGAGCTTCGGCTACAACAACCTGGTCGTCGACATGCTGGGTTTCGGCATCATGAAGCAGTTCGAATACCCGGTGTTCTTCGACGTGACCCACGCGCTGCAAATGCCCGGTGGTCGCTCCGACTCCGCTGGCGGTCGCCGTGCCCAGGTCACCGACCTGGCCAAGGCCGGCATGAGCCAGTCACTGGCTGGCCTGTTCCTCGAGGCCCATCCGGATCCGGATAACGCCAAATGCGACGGCCCTTGCGCCTTGCGCCTGGACAAACTGGAGCCATTCCTGGCCCAGCTCAAGGCTTTGGACGAACTGGTGAAGAGTTTTCCGACGGTAGAAACCGCGTAATCCTCAATTCTCCGGTATCGTATCGCACGATTTAACGCTCAGGCCCTCGGGCCTGGGCGTTATCGTCCGCAAGTCTGCCCCGCTGCACATCACTTGCCGACGGTAGAAGTTTTCCTCTAGCTGCGTCGTTTTCGTCAACTTTGGAGTGTTTACAACAATGGCTAAAATCGTCGACATCAAAGGTCGTGAAGTTCTCGACTCCCGTGGCAACCCCACCGTGGAAGCGGACGTGCTTCTCGATAACGGCATCATCGGTAGCGCCTGCGCGCCGTCCGGTGCTTCCACTGGCTCGCGTGAAGCGCTCGAGCTGCGTGATGGCGACAAGAGCCGTTACCTGGGCAAAGGCGTCCTGAAAGCCGTTGCCAACATCAACGGCCCGATCCGCGACCTGCTCAAGGGCACCGATCCAAGCGACCAGAAAGCGCTGGACCTGGCGATGATCAAGCTCGACGGCACCGACAACAAAGGTTCTCTGGGCGCCAACGCTATCCTCGCCGTTTCCCTGGCCGCAGCCAAGGCCGCCGCCCAGGACCAGGACCTGCCACTGTACGCACACATTGCCAACCTGAACGGCACCCCGGGAGTCTACTCGATGCCGGTTCCGATGATGAACATCATCAACGGCGGCGAGCACGCCGATAACAACGTCGACATCCAGGAGTTCATGGTTCAGCCGGTTGGCGCCAAGTCTTTCTCGGAAGGCTTGCGCATGGGCACCGAGATTTTCCATCACCTCAAAGCCGTGCTGAAGGCCCGTGGCCTGAGCACTGCCGTGGGTGACGAAGGTGGTTTCGCACCGAACCTGGCGTCCAACGAAGACGCGCTGAAAGTCATCTCCGAAGCCGTGGCCAACGCCGGTTACAAGCTGGGCACCGACGTGACCCTGGCACTGGACTGCGCCGCCAGCGAATTCTACGAAGACGGCAAGTACAACCTGTCCGGCGAAGGCCAGGTGTTCACCGCTGAAGGTTTCGCCGATTACCTCAAGGGGCTGACCGAGCGTTACCCGATCATCTCCATCGAAGACGGCCTGGACGAATCGGACTGGGCAGGCTGGAAGATCCTCACCGACAAGATCGGCGAGAAGACCCAACTGGTCGGGGACGACCTGTTCGTCACCAACACCAAGATCCTGAAAGAGGGCATCGATAAAAAGATCGCCAACTCGATCCTGATCAAGTTCAACCAGATCGGCACCCTGACCGAAACCCTGGAAGCCATCCAGATGGCCAAGGCTGCTGGTTACACCGCCGTCATCTCGCACCGTTCGGGCGAAACCGAAGATTCGACCATCGCCGACCTGGCGGTGGGCACTTCGGCTGGCCAGATCAAGACCGGTTCCCTGTGCCGTTCCGATCGCGTCTCCAAGTACAACCAACTGCTGCGTATCGAAGAGCAGTTGAACGGCAAAGCCAAGTACAACGGCCGCAGCGAATTCCGCGGCTGATGTAAAAAAACAACGGATTATGTCGAAAAACTCGCTACAACGAGGTTTTAGGCACTAATCTGATGCCTTGAAAGCACAAGCCTGGATCATCCAGGCTTCGTGCTATCAGACCTTTTGTTTTGTTATGGCTGTCTTTTTTCACTGGATACCCGGATTTCGATGCGCAGTCCCAATTGGTTGTTTCTCGTCTTGCTTCTGCTGCTGGCTGGCCTGCAATACCGCCTATGGGTGGGAAACGGCAGCCTGGCGCAAGTGGCCGAGCTGACTCAGCAGATCGCGGATCAGCACGCTGAAAACGAAGGGTTGCTGGAGCGCAATCGGGTGATGGACGCCGAAGTCAGTGAACTGAAAAAAGGCATGGAGACCGTTGAAGAGCGGGCTCGTCATGAGCTGGGCATGGTCAAGGACGGTGAAACCCTTTACCAGTTGGCTCAATGAGCATCCCACTACCGGCCTTCTGGGCCGTGATTCCTGCCGCGGGCGTTGGCGCCCGTATGGCCGCGGACCGTCCCAAGCAATATCTGCAATTGGGCGGGCGCACAATTCTCGAACACAGCCTTGGCTGTTTCCTTGATCACCCGGCCCTCAAGGGGTTGGTGGTCAGTCTTGCTGTCGACGATCCCTACTGGCCCAACCTCGCTTGCGCCGGTGATTTGCGCATTCAACGGGTTGACGGTGGCGCCGAACGTTCCGGCTCGGTGCTCAATGCCTTGTTGCACTTGCATGCACTGGGCGCAGGCGATGAAGATTGGGTGCTGGTACACGATGCCGCACGGCCCAATCTAAGTCGTGACGACCTGGACACGTTGTTGTCCGAGCTGGCTGACGATCCGGTCGGTGGCCTGCTGGCGGTTCCGGCTCGCGATACCCTCAAGCGTGTCGACAAGCACGGTCGGGTGGTTGAAACCGTGGATCGCAGCGTGATCTGGCAGGCGTACACGCCGCAGATGTTCCGCCTTGGCGCGCTGCATCGGGCCTTGGCCGACAGCCTGGTGGCGGATGCGGTGATTACCGATGAAGCATCGGCCATGGAGTGGGCGGGGCAGGCTCCGCGGCTGATCGAAGGCCGTTCAGATAACCTCAAGGTCACTCGACCCGAGGACCTGGAGTGGTTGCGGCAGCGGTGGGCTAACAGGTACTGATTGTGTGGCTGTGGTGTCAGGTCTGCCGCCATCGTCGGAACGCCGCCCGGAGCAAGCTCGCTCCTACAGGGCTCGCGTCGAACTCAACTCTGTAGGAGCGGGCTTGCTCCGGGCGGCGTTCCGACGATGGCGTCGGTCCTGCCAACCCAATATCCTGCTGACTCACTCCCCCCGATATTCAGGCCGCTGCGCCAACCCTTCCTTCAAGTAATCCACCAACTTGCGCACCTTCGGCGACAGATGCCTTTGCTGTGGATAGAGCGCCCAAACCGCCGTGTTCGGAGGCTGATGCGCTTCGAGCAATGAAATCAGCGCACCACTTTTCAGGTGCTCAAGCACGTAATAGTCCGGCAACTGACACAGCCCCACCCCCTGCAGCGTCGCATCCAGCACGGCTTGCCCGCTGTTGCAGCGCCAGTTTCCCTGTACACGCTGCGAAAACTCCCGCCCGTTCTGCTCCAGTTGCCAGAGGTCCGAGCTTCCGACCAGGCAGTTATGGCGGCTCAATTCCGAAAGGCTATGTGGGCGACCGTAACGTTCCAGGTAGGACGGCGAGGCGCACAGGTACATGCGTCGCGGCGCCAGTCGCGTGGCCACCAGGCGTGAGTCCTGCAAGCGGCCGAGGCGGATCGCCAAGTCCAGCCCTTCATGGACAAGGTCGAGCTGACGGTTGCTCAGTTCGATGTCGATGCGCAGTTGCGGATACAGGCCCATGAAGCGCGTGACCAGCGGCACGATGAAGCGCTCGCCGTAGGCCACGGCGCAGGTCATGCGCAGCATGCCCTTGGGTTCGCTGGTCAGATCGCCGACCGCACGCAGTGCTTCTTCGCGGCCATCCTGCAAACGCTGGCAATGTTGCAGGAAGGTTTGCCCGGCCTCGGTCAATGTGACACGGCGAGTGCTGCGGTAGAGCAGGCGAGTTTGCAAGCGCTCTTCGAGTCGTACGATCTGGCGACTGATGTGGGAAGAAGAAACTCCGAGCCGCTCGGCGGCCGCCGTGAACTGGCTGCACTCGGCAACGGCCACAAATTCGTCGATGCCTTCCCAGCGATTTTCAGACATCTGCGATTATCCCTATAGGGCAATAATGTTTTGCTTTTGTCTGGATTATTCACTGTAGTGCAGTGGATTACACTGACTGTCTCGTTTTTATTCACTGGAGCATTCACATGATCAAGTCCCGCGCCGCCGTAGCCTTCGAGGCCAAGAAGCCCCTCGAAATCGTCGAAGTCGATGTCGCCATGCCCAAGGCCGGTGAAGTGCTGCTGCGCGTAGTGGCCTCCGGTGTTTGCCACACCGACGCCTACACCCTGTCGGGCGCTGATCCGGAAGGTATCTTCCCGTCGATTCTGGGCCATGAAGGTGGCGCCGTGGTCGAAGCCATTGGTGAAGGCGTGACTTCCGTCGCCGTGGGCGATCATGTCATTCCGCTGTACACCCCGGAATGCCGCCAATGCAAATTCTGCCTGTCGGGCAAAACCAACCTGTGCCAGGCGATTCGTGCGACCCAGGGCAAGGGCCTGATGCCGGACGGTACTTCGCGTTTTTCCTACAAAGGTGAAACGATTTTCCACTACATGGGAACCTCGACTTTCTCCGAGTACACCGTGCTGCCGGAAATTTCCGTGGCCAAGATTGCCAAGGAAGCACCGCTGGAAAAAGTCTGCCTGCTGGGTTGTGGTGTGACGACGGGCATCGGCGCCGTGTTGAATACCGCCAAGGTGAAACCAGGTGATACCGTGGCGATTTTTGGTCTCGGCGGCATCGGTCTTTCCGCCGTGATCGGCGCGGTCAAAGCCAAGGCGGCACGGATCATTGCCATCGACATCAACCCGGCCAAGTTCGAAATCGCCAAACAATTGGGTGCAACCGATTGTGTAAACCCGAAAGACTTCGACCGTCCGATCCAGGAAGTCATCGTCGACATGACTGACGGCGGCGTCGACTTTTCCTTCGAGTGCATCGGCAATGTGCAACTCATGCGCGCGGCGCTCGAGTGCTGCCATAAGGGCTGGGGTGAGTCGGTGATCATTGGCGTGGCCGGTGCCGGCCAGGAGATCTCAACCCGTCCTTTCCAACTGGTGACCGGTCGCGTTTGGCGCGGTTCGGCATTCGGTGGGGTACGCGGCCGGACCGAGTTGCCAAGCTACGTGGAAATGTCCGAAACCGGCGAAATCCCGCTGGATACCTTCATCACCCACACCATGGGCCTGGAAGATATCAACAAGGCTTTCGACCTGATGCATGAAGGAAAAAGCATCCGCTCCGTCATTCATTTCTAAGAAGCAGCCGTGAGCGACAGGCTGCAAGCTGCAAGTGAGGGCGTCTCTGCTTGCAGCTTCCGGCGTGTGGCTTGCTGCTGGGAGAGCATTCATGAATCTAGAAAATATCTCCTGCCAGAAAAGCTTCGGCGGCTGGCACAAGCGTTATCGTCATCGCTCTGAAACGCTTGGATGCGACATGGTATTTGCCGTCTACCTGCCGCCGCAGGCGGAGCAAGGGGGCAAGTTGCCGGTGTTGTACTGGTTGTCCGGCCTGACCTGCACCGATGAAAACTTCATGCAGAAGGCCGGCGCCATGCGCATGGCGGCCGAACTGGGGCTGATCATCGTTGCGCCGGACACCAGCCCGCGCGGCGCCGATGTGCCGGGTGATCCGGACGGTGCCTGGGATTTCGGTCTCGGTGCCGGGTTCTACCTGAACGCCACGCAGGAACCCTGGTCGCGACACTATCGGATGCATGACTATGTCGTGCAGGAATTGCCTGCCTTGGTCGAAGCGCATTTCCCAGCGTCGGACAAACGCGGCATCAGCGGTCACTCCATGGGGGGGCATGGAGCGTTGGTCTGCGCGCTGCGCAACCCGGGGCGTTACCTCTCGGTGTCGGCGTTTTCACCGATCAACAATCCGATGGACTGCCCATGGGGACAGAAGGCCTTTTCCCGATATCTGGGAGAGGACCGTTCCAAGTGGCGGGAGTGGGATGCCTGTGCGTTGATCGCCGAGGCTGGTGAGAAGCTGCCGCTGTTGGTGGACCAGGGTGATCGCGATGATTTCCTGAGCAACCAGCTCAAGCCTGAGGCGTTGCAGCAGGCAGCGAAACAGGCGGGTCATCCCCTGACGTTGCGCCTGCAACCGGGCTATGACCATAGCTATTTCTTCATCGCCAGTTTCATCGACGACCACTTGCAGCATCACGGACGCGCCCTGAACGCCTAATGCAGGTAGAATCACGCCCTGACAAAAATCGGGGCGTTTTTTTATGCGTATTGGCCACGGCTATGATGTGCACCGTTTCGCTGAAGGCGATTTCATTACACTGGGCGGCGTGCGCATTGCACACGGCTTCGGTCTGCTCGCCCATTCCGACGGTGACGTCCTGCTGCACGCCTTGAGCGATGCCCTGCTTGGCGCGGCTGCGCTGGGCGATATCGGCAAGCATTTCCCCGATACAGACCCTACATTCAAGGGCGCCGACAGCCGCGTGCTGTTGCGTCACGTTGTCGCGTTGATCCACGCCAAAGGCTGGAAAGTCGGCAACGTCGACAACACCATCGTTGCCCAGGCACCGAAAATGGCCCCGCATATCGAATCGATGCGCGCGCTGATCGCCGCGGATCTCCAAGTTGAACTGGACCAAGTGAACGTGAAAGCCACCACCACTGAAAAGCTCGGTTTCGTCGGTCGTGAAGAGGGCATTGCCGTGCACTCCGTTGCCCTGTTGCTGCGCGCATGAACGAACTGCAATTGCTTGGCCCCCGGGCCTATGGTGACGCCCTCGGTACGGCGGTGTTGAAGGCTATCGCCGAAGATTTCCAGGTCGATGAAGTCCTCGATATTCCCTTGAGCGGCGACGGTGAACACCTATGGATCTGGGTGGAAAAACGCGGCTTGAACACTGAAGAAGCCGCGCGCCGTATCGCCAAGGCTGCCGGTGTGCCGTTGCGTACTGTCAGCTATGCCGGGCTCAAGGATCGTCAGGCCTTGACCCGCCAATGGTTCAGCGTGCAACTGCCTGGCAAGGCCGACCCTGATCTGTCGGCGGCCGAAAACGATACCCTGAAAATCCTCAAGACCAGCCGGCACAAGCGCAAGCTGCAACGGGGTGCGCACTCGGCCAACGGCTTCACCCTGCGCCTGACGCAGTTCGACGGGGACAAGGCCGCCATCGAAGAACGCCTGCAGCGGATCGTCAACCAGGGCATCCCCAATTATTTTGGTGCCCAGCGTTTTGGCTTTGACGGCGGCAATGTGGTCGATGCCCGTGGCTGGGCTGCACGCAGGGCATTGCCAGAGCAGCGCAATGTGCGTTCGCGCCTGCTCTCCGCCGCTCGCAGCTTTCTGTTCAACCAGGTACTGGCGGCGCGCGTGGCGGATGGCACCTGGCAGCGGGCGCAGGTGGGTGACTTGCTGGCGTTTACCGACAGCCGCAGTTTTTTCCCGGCAGGAGAGGCCGAGTGCAGTGACCCGCGACTGGCCATTCTGGACCTCCACCCGACCGGCCCTCAGTGGGGCGAAGGTGACTCGCCGGCGGCGGGCGCTGTCCATGAACTGGAACAGGCCATCGCCGCGCGCGAAGCGGACTTGCGCGATTGGTTGATTAACGCCGGTATGAGCCACGAACGTCGCATCCTGCGGCTGCCCATTAGTGGGTTGACGTGGCATTATCCCGAGCCTGACATTCTGCAACTGGAATTCGTCCTGCCGGCCGGATGCTTCGCCACCGTATTGGTGCGTGAACTCGTCGATCTGGTGCCAGCAGGGCAGACGGACAGCCCATGCGTATTCTGATTTCTAACGACGATGGGGTAACCGCACCCGGTCTCGCCGCGCTTTATGCTGCGCTGGCGGATTACACCGAATGCGTGGTTATCGCCCCGGACCAGGACAAGAGCGGTGCCAGCAGTTCGCTGACGCTGGACCGTCCGTTGCACCCCCAAACATTGGCGAACGGTTTTATCAGCCTCAATGGCACCCCCACCGATTGCGTGCACCTGGGTCTCAATGGCCTGCTGGAACGTGAACCGGACATGGTGGTTTCCGGCATCAACCTGGGCGCCAACCTGGGGGACGACGTGCTGTATTCCGGCACGGTGGCCGCGGCCCTTGAAGGTCGGTTCCTGGAGCGTCCTTCGTTTGCCTTTTCGCTGGTTTCCCGACAGGTCGAGAATCTTCCTACTGCCGCCTACTTTGCACGCAAACTGGTGCAGGCCCACGCAGAGCTCGAGCTTCCACCGCGTACGGTATTGAACGTGAACATTCCCAATTTGCCGCTGGATCATATCCGTGGCATCCAGTTGACCCGTCTCGGCCATCGCGCCCGTGCGGCGGCCCCTATGAAGGTCGTCGACCCGCGTGGCAAGTCCGGATACTGGATCGCTGCAGCCGGCGATGCCGAGGACGGTGGTGCCGGCACTGATTTCCATGCGGTGATGCAGGGCTACGTATCCATCACGCCATTGCAGCTGGATCGCACCTTCAATGATGCCTTCCGCAGCCTCGATGGCTGGCTGGAGGGACTGCACTGATGGCTCGTGAACAAGACCCGATGCACCGCGGCATCGGCATGACCTCGCAGCGCACGCGCGAGCGTCTGATACAGCGGTTGTACGAAGAAGGCATCAGCAACGCCAAGGTGCTGGAAGTGATACGTCGCACGCCGCGTCACCTGTTCGTCGACGAAGCGCTGGCGCACCGTGCCTATGAAGACACGGCGTTGCCGATTGGCAACAACCAGACGATCTCTCAGCCTTACATGGTGGCTCGCATGAGCGAGCTGTTGCTGGAGGCGGGGCCGCTGGACAAGGTCATGGAAATCGGCACCGGGTCGGGTTATCAGACCGCGATCCTGTCACAACTCGTCGAGCGGGTGTTCTCCGTCGAGCGCATCAAGGTGTTGCAGGATCGCGCCAAGGAGCGACTGCTCGATCTCAACCTGCGCAACGTAGTGTTCCGTTGGGGCGATGGCTGGGAAGGGTGGCCAGCGCTGGCGCCGTACAACGGCATCATTGTGACTGCGGTGGCTACGGATGTGCCGCAGGCATTGCTCGATCAGTTGGCGCCGGGAGGACGACTGGTCATTCCGGTTGGCTCAGGCGAGGTCCAGCAATTAATGCTGATCATCCGCGAGGAGCACGGGTTTTCCAGGCGAGTTCTGGGAGCGGTACGTTTTGTCCCGCTGCTCAACGGGCCACTGGCCTGAGCATTTGTTCAAGCGTGCTGAATTCTCTTCGATGGCCTCTGTCTTACAGCAGCATCGATCGGTTAAACGGGATTCAACGGCAGGCAGCAAACGTGTGCGCGAGGCCAACTCGATCCATTAAAGGTAAAGCCTGCACGGCCCGTTATACTTGCGACACTTCATGCCGCAACATGGCATTCCAACATTTCAGCCAGCACAAAGGGAGCGGCGGGTGAGTCTCACAGTCATAGCGCAGCGTATGGGTAAAACGAGCTTTCAGCGCCTGGTGACTGGCCTTGTCTTGAGCACCTTGCTGGTCGGTTGTTCCAGCAATAAATCCAGCGATGTGCGTGTCGTCGATCGCAACAATGCCGCCGCCCAGCGTCCGGCTGTGACCACGGGCCAGTATGTGGTTCGACCCAAAGACACCCTGTTCTCCATCGCATTTCGCTACGGTTGGGACTACAAGGCTCTGGCGGCGCGCAACAACATTCCTGCGCCATACACCATTCACCCAGGTCAGACGATTCGCTTCGACGGGCGCACCGGATCAACGCCGGCACCGGTCGCGGTCACGCCCGTTTCAGCACCGTCGTCGTCCAGTAAAACCACGGTCATTCGACGCCAGCCAAATGGCGCAACGACGACCACGACGGTGGTATCACCGTCTGTCGCAAACAAGCCTGCACCTGCTCCGATCCCCGCTCCAGGCCCGGCCCCGACCGGCTGGGGGTGGCCTTCTAATGGCATTTTAATTGGAAAATTCTCTTCAAACGGTAGTTTGAATAAAGGAATTGATATCGCCGGAGATTTGGGACAGCCTGTTTTAGCTGCGTCTGATGGGACGGTGGTGTACGCCGGGAGTGGCTTAAGGGGCTACGGCGAATTAGTCATCATCAAACACAGCGATACCTACGTCAGTGCCTACGGTCACAACCGCAGGCTGTTGGTTCGGGAGGGGCAGCAGGTCAAGGTCGGACAGACAATTGCCGAAATGGGGTCAACGGGTACGGACCGGGTGAAACTGCATTTTGAGATTCGCCGACAAGGTAAACCAGTAGATCCGCTGCAGTTCCTGCCACGTCGTTGATTTGTTTCCAGCCTGTTCCATCACGTAGAGGGAACAGGCTCCAGCGTTGCCAAGGATAAAGGCGCCGCTCGAGCTTGAGGTCGAACTCACCAAAGGACTATAACAATGGCTCTCAGTAAAGAAGTGCCGGAGTTTGACATCGACGATGAGGTTCTCCTGATGGAGACCGGCATCGGTATGGATTCGATGTCGAATGATGAAGGGGCGGCTCCACCTTCCGTTCGTGCCAAATCCAAACACTCCGCAACGTTGAAGCAACACAAATACATTGATTACACGCGTGCGCTCGATGCCACGCAGCTGTATCTCAATGAAATCGGCTTTTCCCCTCTGCTGTCCCCCGAAGAAGAAGTTCACTTTGCACGCTTGTCGCAAAGTGGTGATCCGGCTGGACGCAAACGCATGATTGAAAGCAACTTGCGGCTGGTGGTGAAAATCGCCCGTCGCTACGTCAATCGTGGCTTGTCGCTCCTGGACCTGATCGAAGAGGGCAACCTCGGACTGATCCGGGCGGTGGAGAAGTTCGACCCCGAACGTGGATTCCGCTTTTCGACCTACGCAACCTGGTGGATTCGTCAAACCATCGAGCGCGCAATCATGAATCAGACCCGGACCATCCGGTTGCCGATCCATGTGGTCAAGGAACTCAACGTGTACCTGCGGGCCGCACGGGAACTGACGCAAAAGCTCGATCACGAACCCTCACCCGAAGAAATCGCCAACCTGCTGGAAAAACCGGTAGGAGAGGTCAAGCGCATGCTCGGCTTGAATGAGCGGGTTTCTTCGGTCGACGTCTCGCTGGGTCCGGATTCTGATAAAACCCTGCTGGACACCCTTACCGATGAGCGCCCGACCGATCCGTGCGAACTGTTGCAGGATGACGACCTGTCACAGAGCATTGATCAGTGGCTCTCGGAGTTGACCGACAAGCAGCGCGAGGTGGTGATACGTCGCTTCGGCCTGCGCGGTCATGAGAGCAGCACGCTGGAAGATGTAGGCCTGGAAATAGGTTTGACCCGGGAACGGGTCCGGCAGATCCAGGTGGAAGGCTTGAAGCGCCTGCGTGAAATCCTGGAAAAGAATGGCCTGTCGAGTGAGTCGCTGTTTCAGTAAGCGAGTCGCTTGAGCTGTCAGCCAAAAAGCCCCGAATTGATCGGGGTTTTTTTATGCCTGCTGCCCAGATACGAGCAAGCTTGCTCGCGATGGATGTCCAGGCTCCGCTGGGTGTCAGGCCGCCCGCGTCATCGTTGACGACCATCGCGGGCAGGCCCCGACCCTGTAGGAGCGAGCTTGCTCGCGATGGATGTCCAGGCACCGCTGGGTGTCAGGCCGCCAGCGTCATCGTTGACGACCATCGCGGGCAGGCCCCGACCCTGTAGGAGCGAGCTTGCTCGCGATGATTGCAAGGGCACCGCGCAGTGCCAGGCCGCCAGCGTTATCGTTGACCACCATCGCGACGGTTCGACGCCTCGACATGCTAGCTCCTACCGGTCACCTTTTCAGCGTCGCCTTGTACGCTTTTGCTTACTCTGTCGTAAGTGTTCGTTATTTTTACACCTTGGCGGATGCCTATCGAGCTCGTGTTCGAACGCTATCTGATTGAATAGGCGGGACATTTAAAAGAAAGCGCTCGCCATCAGTCTCTCTGGCCGACTGCCCGGGCCGGTTTGCGTCCATCCGGGAACGCTCTAGTATCGGGGCTGTGTCGACGGACTGACACGCCCTTCACGGACGAGGGGAATGGACATTGCTGGATGCAATTCATCAGGATGATGAAAAGGAACACAGGGAATAGGGAAAAAATGTGGGCGGGTCAAACCGCCCCTTTTTTTGTCTGCAGAAAAGCAAAAAGGCCCGCAAGGGGCCTTTTCGGGAGCGCGGGGCGATCAGCGCTCGAGATCCTTGATCTTGCCTTTGACGCCATCCCACTCTTCGGCATCAGGCAGGGATTCTTTCTTCTCGGTGATGTTCGGCCAGACTTCGGCCAGCTCAACGTTCAGCTGAATGAATTCCTGCATGTCTTCCGGGACTTCATCTTCGGAGAAGATGGCCACGGCTGGGCATTCTGGCTCGCACAGGGCGCAGTCAATGCACTCATCCGGGTGAATCACCAGGAAGTTCGGGCCTTCGTAAAAGCAGTCCACCGGACAGACTTCTACGCAGTCGGTGTACTTGCACTTGATGCAGTTGTCGGTGACGACGAAGGTCATTTCTAATTTTCTCCTCAGGCGGCGGCAGCGGACCCCTTCACGTTGGGGTCGCCAGGTTCGGGAGCGATAGTCTGCAGACCAGGCTATTAGCCTGCAGCATCCCGAACCGCGCGAGATTCTAACAGCTTGAAGGCGAAGTGCGTTAGATCCGTGTCTTCAGTGTATAGAGCATTTCGAGCGCCCGACGCGGTGTCAGGTCATCGAGATCCAGTTTCGCCAGTTCATCCAGGACCGGGTGCGGCAGGCTGGCGAACAGATCGCTCTGCTGCGGCGCGACCGGTTTGCCCTTGACGGGCTTGGGGGCTTCATGTGGCAGCGCGGTGGCTTCCAGGCGTCCCAAATGCTCACGGGCGCGCACGATCACTTCGCTCGGAACCCCGGCCAGCTGGGCCACTGCCAGGCCATAGCTCTGACTGGCAGGGCCGGGCAGCACGTGGTGCAGGAACACGATACGCTCGTTGTGCTCGGTGGCATTGAGGTGCACGTTGGCCACCAGCGGTTGGGCTTCCGGCAGCACCGTCAGCTCAAAATAGTGGGTGGCGAACAGCGTGTAGGCACGCAGTTGGGCGAGACGTTCTGCCGCAGCCCAGGCCAGGGACAGGCCGTCAAAAGTACTGGTGCCGCGACCGACTTCGTCCATCAGCACCAGGCTACGATCGGTGGCGTTGTGCAGGATATTTGCGGTTTCGCTCATTTCGACCATGAAGGTCGAACGACCACCGGCCAGGTCGTCACTGGAACCGATCCGCGTGAAGATCCGATCCACCAGCGACAATTCGCAACTGGCCGCCGGTACGAAGCTGCCAATATGGGCCAGCAGCACGATCAGTGCGGTCTGGCGCATGTAGGTGGATTTACCACCCATGTTCGGGCCGGTGATCACCAGCATCCGCGTATTGTCATCAAGGCTCAGGTCGTTGGCCACGAACGGCGTGGTCAGTACCTGCTCGACCACCGGGTGACGACCCTGGCTGATGCGCATGCACGGCTCGTCAACGAAGCGCGGGCAGTTGAGGTCAAGGTTGAGCGCGCGTTCGGCGAGGTTGCTCAGCACGTCGAGCTCGGCCAGCGCCGCCGCAGTGTCTTGCAGTGGCGGCAATTGGGCGATCAGGTCTTCGAGCAGGGCTTCGTAGAGCATCTTCTCGCGGGCCAGCGCACGGCTCTTGGCCGACAGCGCCTTGTCTTCGAAGGCCTTGAGTTCCGGCGTAATGAAGCGCTCGGCGCCCTTGAGCGTCTGGCGCCGAATGTAGTCCGCCGGCGCCGACTCGGCCTGCTTGCTCGGCAGTTCGATGAAGTAGCCATGAATGCGGTTGTAGCCGACTTTCAGATGGGACAGGCCGGTGCGTGCCTTTTCCCGGGCTTCCAGGTCGATCAGGAATTGCCCTGCGTTCTCGCTCAGCGATTGCAGCTCGTCGAGTTCGCTGTCGTAACCGGTTTTCAGTACGCCGCCGTCCCGGATGACCGCCGGCGGGTTGTCGATGATGGCTTTTTCCAGCAAGGCCGCCAGTTCCGGGTAGGTGCTGGTGGTTTTTGCCAGTTGGATGATGTGCGGCGTGTCCAGTTCGGCCATCGCAACCTGCAACTCGGGCAGGGCACCCAGCGCATCGCGCAGGCGAGCGAGGTCGCGAGGACGGGCGTTGCGCAGGCCGATGCGCGCGAGAATCCGTTCGATGTCACCGATTTCCTTGAGCTGCGGTTGCAGCCTTTCGAACCGGTAGCCATCGAGCAGACAAGTGATCGAGGTCTGGCGCGCCAGCAGCACGGTCAGGTCGCGCAACGGACGGTTCAACCAGCGGGTGAGCAAGCGGCTGCCCATCGCGGTCTGGCAACGGTCGACCACCGATTGCAATGTGTTGTCTCGCCCGCCGGCCAGATTGACGTCCAGTTCCAGGTTGCGACGGCTCGCACCATCGAGCACCACGGTGTCGTCCAGGCGCTCATGGCGCAGGCTGCGCAAATGGGGCAGGGCGGTGCGCTGGGTTTCCTTGGCGTAGGCCAGCAGGCAACCGGCGGCGCCGATGGCCAGGGTCAGGTTCTCGCAACCAAAGCCCTTGAGGTCCTGGGTGGAAAACTGCTGGCAAAGGCTTTTCAGTGCCGAGTCGCGCTCGAAGTCCCACGGTGCACGGCGACGAACCCCACGACGTTTTTCCGCAGGCAAATCCTTCGGCCAATCATCCGGGATCAACAGCTCCACCGGGTTGATCCGTTCCAGTTCCGCCAGCAGGTTTTCCCAACCCTTGATTTCCAGCACCGAGAAGTTGCCGCTGGTGATGTCCAGCACCGACAGGCCAAACAGGCGCTCGTCGCCCAGTACCGCCGCAATCAGGTTGTCCCGGCGTTCATCGAGCAACGCTTCGTCACTGATGGTGCCCGGCGTGATGATGCGCACCACCTGTCGTTCGACCGGCCCCTTGCTGGTGGCCGGGTCGCCGACCTGCTCGCAGATCACCACCGATTCGCCCAGCTTGACCAGTTTCGCGAGGTAACCTTCCGCCGCGTGGTAAGGAATCCCACACATCGGAATCGCCTGGCCGGCCGACTGCCCGCGGGCGGTCAGGGTGATGTCCAGCAATTTGGCCGCCTTCTTCGCGTCTTCGTAGAAGATCTCGTAGAAATCGCCCATGCGATAGAACATGAGCTGGTCTGGATGCTGGTTCTTCAGGCGCCAGTATTGCTGCATCATCGGCGTGTGCGAGGACAGATCGGACAGTGCTTTATTCATCGGGTATCAGACAGATTCGTTCAAAGGTGTGGGGTAAGGGCGGGGCATCGGCCCGGCTTTTGCGCGATGGGCGCAAGGTTACCATGGGCAGTCCGCCCGACGCAGGCATGAAAGCCTCGGGAAACATATCCATCGTTATGCACTTATTATGCAAAACAGCATTTGTCTTCGCAAAAAAGATCAAGCACTATGCGCGATATGCAAAAACGCAATGTTTCTACCGTATTAAGAGCGCTGCTCGACCATCACGGGATCTCCCCCACGGAGCTTCACCGTCGGACCGGCGTGCCTCAATCCACACTGTCGCGAATTCTCAGCGGCAAGATCGTCGACCCTTCGGACAAGCACATCTCGAAGATCGCCGAGTACTTCGCCGTGAGCACCGACCAGCTTCGAGGGCGCGTGGATGTTGCTTCCTCCACGAGTGCCGGGCGCGATGAATTGCATTCGGAACTCAAGGACATAAGTCTGTGGGATGACGATACCCCCGTCGATGACGACGAGGTCTCGGTCCCCTTTCTTCGCGAGGTTGAATTGGCTGCGGGATCAGGAAGATTCGTCATCGAAGAAAGCGAGCGCTCAAGCCTGCGATTCGGCAAGCGCAGCCTGCGGCACAACGGCGTTCAGTTCGACCAGGCCAAGTGTGTCACCGTGCGTGGCAACAGCATGTTGCCGGTGCTGCGTGACGGCGCCACCGTGGGCGTCAATGCTGGCAAGAGCGGCATCGGCGACATCGTCGATGGCGATCTTTATGCCATCAACCACAACGGCCAATTGCGGGTAAAACAGCTGTATCGCCTGCCGACCGGCATTCGCCTGCGCAGCTTCAATCGTGATGAGCATCCGGATGAAGACTACAGCTTCCAGGAAATGCAGGAAGAGCAAATCGTCATCCTCGGTCACGTCTTCTGGTGGGGCATGTACGCCCGCTAACCCGACCCCTGTTAGATAAAACCCGCCATCTGGTGGGTTTTTTTTCGCCTGTCGGAAACCGTCAACGCCTTTGCCAGCAAGGCTTTCATGCATTCGCGCAAATCTAATGCATAAATAAATGCATTTGTGCATTGACTGTATATGCATCCATGCATATTCTTCGTCTGAAGCCGCTCGACAAAGCCGGCTCGAAACGAAGCTCTTTAGTTCCACCACAAGGCAGCGATGAACCGGCCTCAACGGTTCAGAGGGTTGGCAACTGACCCGGGTGTGCAGCGTAAAGCACCAAAAGCAGTTATCCGGCGGGCAGGGACCGCGGTCGGAAAAACAATTTGAATGGACCCGTACCGCGCCAGTCGCGCCGAAAGGTCAACAAGGAACAAAGGAACGCGAAGGACCGCATTACTGAAAATGCCTGGCGCGCAGCCAGGCACTTTTGGAATGCCAACCATACGCATCGCTACAAGAAGCCAAACCGCTCATCAATCACTCCAAGGAGGCCCGACATGACAAACGAGCAACAAGCGTTGCTGGACATACCGATCTGGCTGGTCATCGTGCTGGCGCTGTTGGGTGGGGTGTCCGGCGAGATGTGGCGTGCCGACAAGGAGGGCGCTCGCGGCTGGTCGTTGCTGCGGCGGCTGGCCCTGCGCTCCGGCGCCTGCATGATCTGCGGGGTGTCGGCGTTGATGCTGCTGTACGCCGCTGGCCTGTCGATCTGGGTGGCCGGGGCGTTCGGTTGCCTCACCGCGATGGCCGGCGCTGACGTCGCCATCGGCCTCTACGAGCGCTGGGCGGCTAGGCGCATCGGTGTCTGCGAAGTCCCCCCGCCGGAATCCCGTCCGGATCAGTAAACCGACACAGGAAGTCACTTATGTCCATCGACATCGACAAGCCGTCGCAGTTGCTGCTGGCCATCGCGCAAACCCTCGGGGCGGCTGCCTCGGGTTTGAAGGTCGCCAGCCGCCATGACTTCGACGCAACCTTCGACCAGGCCTGGGCCCTGATCGCCTGCGAGCGCAATGCCAGTGCCAGTCGCGCCCCTGATGGGCGCATTGCCCATGTCCTGACGATCTCGCTGCAGATCATCACCTCGCCGACGCTGGACGATCCCGGTTTGGCCGCCTGCGATGTCGCCAGCGTGCTCAAGGGGTTGATCACCGATAACCGCTGGGGTTTGGCGCGCAGCCAATGCGACCTGCCCGAAAACATCAACGCCTCGCCGTCGATCTTTCTCAACGATGCACTGGAATATTCCGCCTGGACCCTGTCGTTCAACCAGACGCTGTACCTCGGTGCGCTGCTGTTGGACGACCCGCTGGGCATCCCGAAATTCGCCAGGACCTGGGAAGTCTCGAACATCGACGACCCGGACCAATACACCGAGCTGGAGGACTGAGCCATGTTTGATGCGCTTTTACGCCAGCAGCTTGGCCCGATCATCGAGCGTCTGGCCGAGATGGAGACGGAGCTGGAGGACCTTTACCGGCGCACCGACAGCCTGTGCCGAATCGGCGTTTGCCAGGAAGTCGACGCCGCCAGCAACACCTGCAAGGTCAGCCACGGTGAGTTGCTGACCCCGGCGATTCGTTTTTTCAACCCCAGCGCCGGGGCACAAAGCGAGTCGCGGATTCCCACGGTCGGCGAGCAATGCTTGCTGCTCAACCATGGCGGCGGTGCGGGTGGCGCGCAATCGGTGGCGTTGTTCGGGCTCAACGGTAACCAGTTTCCTCCCGCCTCGACCCAGGCTTCGCTGACGCGTCGGCTTTATTCGGACGGGACGGAAAGTGGCTACGACGACGCCCGTCATGCCTTGCACTGGAAGAACGGCCCGGCGGCGTTCAGTGGCTCTCGTGAAGCGCTCGAGTTGAACCTCGGCCCCGCGAGCCTGCTGATCACTCCCCAGGTCATCGAGTTGCAACTGGGCGCGGTCGGCTTGCGACTCGACGCTTCCGGTGTGCACCTGAGCGGCCCGGTGGTGGATCACCAGGGCCGCGTCATCAGTACCGCATAAAGAGTTTCCCATGATCGGAATCGATAGAAACACCGGGGCGTCGGTCGACGATTGGCCGCAGTTTGTGCAGCGCGCCACCCGGGCACTGACCACGCTTTTGGGCACCCGGCAGAAGCGTCCGCTGTATGGCTCGCTGATCCCGGGCCTGCTGGGTCGCAACCTCGGCGACGACCTGTTGCTCCTCGCCCAGAGCCACGCGGCGCAGGCCTTCTACAACGAACACAACGGCATCGCTGATTTCCAGCCGCAGGCGATCGTCGCCAGCCGTCGCGGCGCGGGACTGGTGTTGCGTTTTGCAGGCACCTGGAACAACCGACAGCAAACCTTCGAGGTGGTGACATGAGCATGTTGATCCCTGGCCAGAACCAGTTGGCCGAGCCTTCGATCGTCACGGTGCAGGCGTTCGAAGACTTGCTCGCCGAGTTCAAGACGTTTGTCGTCGAGTACGTTGGCGCCCGCTCACCGCAAACGGCGGCGAAGCTCAAGGTCAGCCTGGAAAACGAAAGCGAGTTGCTGACTCTGGCGCTTGAAGCCTTTTGCGTGCGGCTGCAATTGCACGAGCGCAAATACAACGCCCGCATCAAGCAGATGCTCGCCTGGTGGGCAACCGGCAGCAACCTGGATGCCCGGCTCGCCGACATGGGGCTGGAGCGGCAGTTGCTTGACCCTGGCGATCCTCAGGCCTTTCCACCGGTATTGGCGCAGTACGAGAGCGACGATGACGCCCGGTTGCGTTACTACCTGGCGCCCCATGCACCGGCCGCCGGTTCGCGCATGCAGTATCGGCGCGAGGTGTTCACCCTCGGTGAGCGTCCGGTGGTGAGGGTCGATACCCAGGCACCGGGCGAGGTGACGGTGACGTACAGCTTCGAGCCGGACGGATTTGCGGCGCAGGTCAAGGATGGCAATGGACGCCGTACGGCGCCCGGCGAGGTGATGGTCACGGTACTGGCCCGGGAGGGCGATGGCTCGGCCTCCGACGCGTTGCTCGACGGTGTTCGCCAGCACTTCGCCCGTCCGGATGTGCGGCCGGAAACGGACCGCGTCACGGTGCAGGGTGCGCACATCCACAACTACAGGATCCGCGTGGTCGCGAGGATTAATCCCGGCCCCGATTCGGGGTTGACCAAGCTCGCTGCGCAAGCGCAACTGCGGGCGTATGCGCAAAGCTGTCATCGCCTGGAAGGGCGGGTCGATCCGAGCTGGATCGATTACACGCTGCACAGTGCCGGGGCAGTTCAAGTGGAGATACTCGAACCGCTGGAGCCGATCGTGACCACGGCGTTCGAAGCCCCTTACTGCACCGCTGTCGAGGTCGAGGTGCTGCCGTTATGAGTGACGAACAAACTCGCGCGAGCCTGTTGCCTTCCAACAGCTCAGCGCTGGAAAAAGCCCTGGATATCGGCTTTTGCGTACTGCTTGAGCGCATCGCACCGCCGTTTCCCGAGCTGATGAATCCGGCGCAAACGCCGTTTGCTTTTCTGCCGTACCTGGGCGCGGATCGGGGTGTCAGCGAATGGAGTTCCGAAGCGGCTGAGGCGGAAAAACGCCTGACCGTGGAGCTGGCCTGGCCCACGGCACGGGCGGCCGGGACGCGACAGGCGCTGGAAAACGCGGCCAAGGGCCTGCGTTTAAGGCCCGAGGTACAGGCCTGGTACGAACAGACGCCGATGGGGCAGCCGTACAGTTTTTCTGTGCGTGCATTCACCGAACAACCCTACAGCGCCGAAATCGATGCTCGCCTGGACCGTCGCCTGGCGGACGCCAAGAGCGAGCGCGACGTGTTGTCGGTGTCGGTCGGCCTGAACGCCTTCGGCAACCACGTCATCGGCGCCGCCACCGTGTGCGGCGAGCTGACGACGGTTTATCCCGTCGTTATCGAAGGGCTCGAAGTGTCGGGCGAAGCCTTCATGGCTGGCGCGCTTTACACCGTCGAAACCTCCACCATTTATCCACAGGGGTCCTGAATGGCCGACTATTACACCCTGCTCACCAACGCAGGAATTGCCTACGAAACCGCCTGCAAGGCGGCGGGCGTGCCGATCAAGTTGTCGCAGATTTCCGTCGGCGACGGCGGCGGCACCGTCTACAACCCGGCAGCCACTGCCACCGCGCTCAAACGGGAAGTCTGGCGCGGCCCCATCAACGCCTTGTTCCAGGACGAGAAGAACCCCAGTTGGTTGCTCGCCGAAGTGACCATCCCGCCAGAGGACGGCGGCTGGTATGTGCGCGAAGCCGGGATCTGGACCGACAGCGGCATCCTCTACGCCATCGTCAAATACCCGGAGTCGTTCAAACCGGTGCTGGCCACATCGGGCTCGGGCAAGGAGTTCTACATCCGCTCGATTTTCGAGACCAGCAATGCCGCCAACGTTACGCTGCTGATCGACGACACCGTGGTCAAGGCGACCCGGGCGTGGGTGATGAGCTACCTCGCCGAGGAACTGGCCAAGCTCGACGGCAAGCAATCGGTGCGTGTGGCAACCACCGACAACATCGTGCTCAGCGGTGCACAGCAAATCGACGGCGTCGCGGTGGTGTCCGGACAGCGGGTGCTGGTCAAGGCACAAACCACGGCGAAGGATAACGGTATTTATATCGTGGCCAATGGCGCGTGGTTGCGTGCGGCTGACGCCAACACCAACGCCAAAGTGACCCCCAGCCTGACGGTGATGGTCGAGGAGGGCGCTGTCCACGGCGACTCGTTGTGGCACCTGGTGACGAACGGACCGATTGAACTGGGCACGACGGCACTGGTGTTTGAAATGCTGGCGGGGCGGACCGGGATTCAAGCGGGGACGTACAAGAGCCTGACGGTGGATAAATACGGCCGGACCATTGCCGGTGACAACCCGACCACCGTGGCGGGTTACGGGCTGACCGATGTCTACACCAAGGCACAGGTCGAGGCCTTTGCGCTGGGCGTAGCGGGGGATCGGGTGGGTGAAGTCACGCACTTTGCCATGGCCGCGCCGCCTGCCGGTTTTCTGAAGCGCAATGGCGCGGCGGTCTCGCGAACGACCTATGCGGCGCTGTTCGCCCGGATCGGTACGTACTACGGGGCAGGTGATGGCGCCACGACGTTCAACTTGCCGGATTCCCGTGCACACTTCGATCGGGGTCTCGATGACGGTCGTAACGTCGACCCTGGCCGGGCGCTCGGCAGTGCACAGGCGAGTCAGAACGCTGCCCACGCACACACCGCCAGTGCGGCGGTGGCGGGCGCGCATACGCACGGTATCTGGATCAACCTGGATCGGGGGCCTGGGACCGAAGGCAATGCAGTCTGGGGTGACGAACCTTGGTATGGGTCGGCGGGAACGACCACCAGTTCCAACGGTGATCACACCCACGCCATCACCATCGCCAGTTCCGGCGGCACGGAAGCCCGGCCACTCAACACGGCTTTTCTTGCCTGTATCAAATACTGATCAGCATCCTAATGGAGTTTTTGACAATGTCAGACGTACGCACGGCCGATATAGGCGAAGTGTCGTGGTGGCTCGCGGAACAAGTGACACCACCGACCATCTGCAATGTGCACCCGGTGACTGCAGAGTTCCTGGGCACTGCACCTGCCGACCCCAGCCCGCTGGAGCCCCACGTTTGGTTGATTCCTGCCCACGCTTACCGATGCGATCCGCCCGCGCGTGAGCCGGGTCACGTTGCCCTGAAGGTGGCTGGAGATGGCTGGAAGCAGGTGGCCGATTACCGCGGCCAGACCGTCTATAACACGACTACCGCAGAAGCTTATACCTGGGAGCAGTTGGGCGACTTGCCCGATGATTTCACCCTCGAAGCTCCGGTCACCCGGTTTGATAAATGGCAGGTCGACCAATGGATCGTCGATGAGGCCGCAACCACGCGCGCGCTGAAGAACAGGGCCACACGCAAAAAAGCCCTGTTGACCCAGCTCGGCGCGAACATGATCGCCACGTTGCAGAACGCGCTCGACCTCGGCATCGCCAACGATACCGAGGTCGCCCATCTCAAGGCATGGAAAATCTACGGCGTAGAACTCAATCGTGTCGAAACCATTGAGCGGGTGCCTCAGGACAGTGAATGGCCGACCAGTCCGAACGATGCTCTGGCGACTCACTGGCTCGTTTCCCAGGGATTTGATGATCCCCCCCTGGAGAGCTTCATCGTTTCCGGATAACGCCCCGCACTGTCGGGGCGTTTTCTTTTCCCCTGCAACCCTCACACCCCTAAGCCCCCTTTCCAGGGGGCTTTTTCATTCATGGAGAAACACCCATGGCAGAACGCCAAACCTACACCGTACTGCGTCCATTCCCCACCGGGGGTGGTCATTGGTCGAGCATCGGCCAGCAACTGAGCCTTCTGGGCGTCGAGGCCAGCGCGTTGCTGGGCGCCGGTCGCCTGGAGCTTGCAAAAACCGAAGCCGCCGAATCGGCTTCTCCGTCCACTGCGGCGAAAAAAGCCGCTGCCAAGAAGGCTGAATAACCATGGCTGAGGTTTTGAACTTCGAACACAACGGCATTACCGTCAATGCCAGCGAATCTCCCGAGGCCATGGGTGGCCTGGGTGACAACGTCATCGGCCTGATCGGCACCGCGCCGAAGGCCGACCCGCTGATCCCGCGCAATGCGCCGTTTCGCATCAACAGCTTCACCACCCAGGCGCTGCTTGACCCGACGGGGGCCGAGGAAGGCACGCTGTATCACGCGGTGTTCCAGATCCTCAAAGTGGTCAAGGTGCCGGTCTACGTGGTCATCGTCGAAGAGGGCGCGACCCCGGCCGACACGCTGAATAATGTCATCGGCGGAATCGACCCGCTGACCGGACGCAAGCTCGGCCTCGCTGCGTTGGGTGGCGTAGCCGAAGACCTGACCATCATCGGCGCGCCGGGCTTCACCGCCAGCAAAGCCCTGGCCGGGGAATTCGCCTCGTTTGGCAAACGCATCAAGGCCCGTGTGGTGCTCGACGGCAAGGATGTCGCGGTGGCAGACCAAGTGGCTTACAGCCAGGAACTGGGCGGCGCGGAGCTGGGTTTCGATCGTTGCCTGCTGGTGCACAACATGCCGTCCGTGTACTCCAAGGCGGCGAAGAAAAACGTGTTCCTGTCTCCGTCGAGCCTGGCTATCGCCGCGCTGGCCAAGGTCAAGCAGTGGGAGAGCCCGGGCAACCAGGCGACCTTCGCCGAAGACGTGTCGCGCGTCGTCGAATACAACATCCTCGACACGTCCACCGAGGGCGACCTGCTCAACCGCTACGGCATCAGCTACTACGCCCGCACCATTCTCGGCGGCTTCTCGTTGCTGGGTAACCGCTCGGTCACCGGCAAGTTCATCAGCTACGTCGGCCTGGAAGACGCGATCAGCCGCAAGCTGGTCAAGGCCGGCCAGAAAGCCATGGCGAAAAACCTGACCAAGTCGTTCATGGACCAGGAGGTCAAGCGCATCAATGACTGGCTGCAAACCCTGGTCGCCGACGAAACCATCCCCGGCGGCAGCGTGTACCTGCACCCGGAGCTCAACAGCGTCGAGAAGTACAAAAACGGCACCTGGTACGTGGTGATCGACTACGGCCGCTACGCGCCGAACGAACACATGATCTATCAACTCAACGCCCGTGACGAAATCATCGAGCAGTTCCTGGAGGATGTTCTCTAATGTTTACCAACCGCGTAAGACAGGCCATCGCGGCCACCCTGCAAGGCCTGCCGTTGTCGGCGACGGTGGAAAGCTTCACCCCGCCGAAGATCGAGTTCGCAATGGAAACGATGACGGGCGGGCGATTCATCGGCGAGGAAATGGTCAAGAACGGCGCCGTGCTCAGCGCCACGCTGGCCCTGCAAGGCATGGGGCCGGAAGTCATGCTGGCCCTGGGGGTGAAACTCGGTGACGACATTCTGCTGAACGTGCGTGAAGCCGGTCAGGATCAGGATGGCAATACCTGGTTCACGTACCACACCGTCGGCGGCAAGCTGAAGTCCCTGGCCGAAGCCGTGATGAAGATGGGGGACAAGCCAGTCACGACCCTTGAACTCTCCTGCCGCACCTATAACCGCCTGGAAAACGGCATCCCGGTGATCGACATCGACGTACGCACCCAGAAGTTCGTGCTCAACGGCGTCGACATCCTTGGCGATGCTCGCCGGGCAGTGTTGTTGCCTTAACCCTCAGTACCCACACGGACAAAACTGTGGGAGCGGGCCTGCTCGCGATGTCGCCGTGTCAGGCGCCTTCAATGGTGGCTGATCGACCGCTATCGCGAGCAGGCTCGCTCCCACAAGGATCTTCCCACAAGGGCTCTTCCTACAAAGAATCCCCCATAAGGTCCGGTTCTTCTTCACCCAGGAATTCTCCCATGACATGGACACCTCCCCTCCACACCCTGCTATCGCCGATCACCGCCGACGACGGTACTGAGATCGAACAGATCACCCTCAAACCCCTGCTATACGCCGCACAAAAAGAAGCCCTGGCCCGCGCCGGCGATGATGAAGACGATCAGTTTTTCGAGCTGGCGCTGCTGGCCACCGGGTTGTCGGTCAAGGAGCTCGACCAGCTCAAGCGCCCGGACTACGTGAGCATCGCGCAATACGTGCACGATATGTCGACGCGGCCGACGTCGTACTTTCTCGAGCCCGTGGGCGACGCTGAGCTTGATGCAGTGACGCTGCTGCAACCGCTTGCTGTTGCGGGCCGCACGCTGGCTGAGCTGAATCTGGAAATGCCGGTCCTGCGTGCAACCAAGGCGATGAAAAAACTCAAGACACCCAAGGAGCGCGCGGAATTCATCACCGCCCACTGCACCGGCCTGATGATCCCTGACCTGGCCCTGCTCACCGTGCCGGACTGGACGCAATTACAGGGGCGCATCGACGATTTTTTAAACAAACCGGCGGCCTTCTTTCAGAGCGCGACATCGAAGTAATCCTCGATGTGGTGCCGCTCATTTACCCGGTAAGTGAGGCACAGATTCTGGAGTGGGACGTCGGCAAGGCGTTGCGCCGCTACGACATCGCGATCACTCGCCTTGGCGTCAAACAGGAGTAGAGCGGGATGGTAGACAGTAAATACCCGCTGTCGGGCGCTGCGATGAACAGCATTTTGCTTTCGCAAGCCGACGGCACGACCGGGTCGACAGGGCTGGACAGCTTCAAGGGTCCGTTGTCGCAGTTGAGCCTGGACTTGGCCATGGCCAGCCTGGACATCCGTTTGTTGATCACGGAGCAGGGAAAGCTGCGTGAAACCCTGGTGTCGTTGAATCTGGCCCTGTCGACGCAGCACTCGCTGCTCAAGGCCAGCGTGGCTTCACCTGCGCCAGGTGCGGAGCCAAAGTCGGCACTCAAGGCTGAGGTCGAACAGCGCTCGCCACCGGCCGATCTGCGCTCGGCGATGGCGATGCAGACGGTCATGGTCGATCTCAATCAAAAATTGCAGTTGGACCCGGATCAACTGCAAGCGATGTCTGAAGACAACCTGAAGCTGGCCGCCGATAAACAGACCGCGTCCAGCGGTGCGACCGGTGTGCAACTGGCGCAGGCGCAACTGGCAGCGGTCGATGCAGGGCTGGTCCGGGACGTCAGTCCACAGGACTTGCGCCAGGTGCTGGCGGATTTCGCGCGCGACAGTACCTTGATGGCGTCGGCCTACCGGATCGACATCAAGGAAGCTGGCGCGATCATGAGCGGTTGGCGCACCACGCTGGGCCTTGATCGCGAGAAAAGTATCGAGCTGGGAAACGCGGCCAATCGCCTGGGCACCAGCGTCAGGTTGAATGCGGCTGTGACGGACATCGGCGCCGTCGTACAGCGCGGCGGCGAGGCCGGCCTGGCGGCGGGCATGGCGCCGCAGCACCTGGCCGCTATCGCAGCCGCCTTGCTGGATGCTTCAGTGGGCAAGGACGAGGCGGCTGCTTCGTTGAAAACCCTGGGCACGACAATGGCCAAGGGTGGCAACGTGACGGCAGGGCAGCGAACCGCCTGGGCACAACTGGATATCGAACCGGGTGCTCTGGCCGCAAGAATGCGCACGGACGCGCCAGGCGCCATCAAGGATGTGGTGGCGGCGCTCAAGAACCAATCGATCGAACAACAGGGGGCGTTGATCAAGACGCTGTTTGACGGCGATGCGGGCATCAGCCAGTTGGTCAAGACGCCGCAGGTACTGGACACTGCCTTCAGCGTAGCGTCCGGCGAAGGTTCGATGGCCCTGACGGCTCAAGGCCGGGGGAATACGTCGCAAGCGCGCTGGAACGCCCTGGATGCGAGTTTGACCCGCCTCGATACGGCCATTGCCAGCGCCATGAGACCCTTCGACGACCTGGCAATGATCAGTGCCGACCTTGTCGTGAGCGGCTTCAGTTCGGTGGTGGAAACCCTGCCGAAAGTCGCGGCAACATTGACGTTGCTCGGCGCTGCGCTTGCGACCCCGCTGCGCACGACGATCGTGAAAAAGCTGGCGTCGGTGACTTACGCCACGACCACCCAACTGTCGAAACCGGATGTGGACATCCTGGCACCTTCGGGAGGGCCGCCAAACCCTCGTCCAACCCTGCGCAACCGGCTGACGATTTCCAGGGCCAGGGCCCGCACGTTCACCGGGAGGCTGGGGGCGCCGCTGGCGCTGGCGAGCGCCGGTTATGAGGGGCTCAAGGCCTTGCAGGCAGGTGATTACAAGGGGGCTGCCGGTGCCGCCGGGTCCGGTGTTGGCGGGCTGGCGGGTGGTTATGCCGGTGCTGCGACCGGCGCTTTGATCGGCAGTTTCATACCCGTACTGGGTACCGCCGTGGGCGGCATTATTGGTGGCTTGGTGGGCAGCTACTACGGCAGCAGCCTGGGAGAGGATGCCGGGAAATCCGTCTACACCGCTGCGGATCGACTCAACTCGCCGGACCAGGTCAGCAAGGAACTGACCAGCGCGGCGGCAGACAATCGCCCCGTCAACTATTCCCCGGTGATTCAGCTCAATGGCGCCGATCCGACAGACTCCGAGCGCTTGATCGAGAAAATCATGACCCATCTGCGCCAGCATTTTAACGGTGAGTTCATGCCGTTGATGATGAGTAACCCACTCGCCGTGCGCAGTGACGCGGCCTTGACCGATGGAGGTACGTGATGCGTCAGCAAATGGCGTTGGGCAGTTTTATTTTCGGCCTGTCGCGAAACTTCGTTTACAGCACGTTGGCACGCACTTCGGACGGCGGCTGGAAGACGATCGACATCCTCACCAGCAAACCCAAATCCAGCCAGATCGGCCAGGGGCAGCAGACTTTGACGATCACCGGCAGAGCGATGTACGCGACGGCGATGGACCGGCTCGATGAATTGCGGGAATTGCAGGCGTTGCGCATTCCGCTGCCCCTGGTTGATGGCATCGGTCGCAACTGGGGTTTGTGGCAGATCGCGAAGGTCACCGAAAACCAGGAGAGCGTCATTGATGACGGCACGGCCATGGTGATCGGTTGGGTGATTGAATTGACGGAGTTCGCCAATGCGTAGAGTTCGAAGTATTGCCGGTGACTCGGTAAACCTGTTGTTGTACCGCGAGCTGGAACGCTGTGACGATGCCGCCGAAGAAGCGCTGTGGCGCCTTAATCCGATGCTCGCTGAGCACCGGGCGGTATTGCCGGCGGGGGTGTGGATTGTGCTGCCGGAACCGGGCTCCAGACCCGCCATCGGTGCACCGGTATCGGCCTGGGATTAAGGAGGCGCTATGTCACTGGGTTTCACTCCCGCAGTGGAGATTTATGGGGCGAACGCCGCGTTGCTCAACGAGCGCCTGATTTCCTGGCAGCACGTCGATGCCGCCGGCATCGAGTCCGATCAACTGACCCTGAGCCTGGACCTGGAAGGGCTCGAAGGCTTGCCCAGTCTTGAGGGAAAAATCGGCCTCAGGGTCGGTTATCTGGAATCGGGCCTGATCGACAAAGGCCAGTTCGTCGTCACGCGGCGTACGCCCACGCTGTTTCCCCTGCGCCTGACGCTGGTGGCCACGGCGGCGCCCTTCAGTGCGGCGGACCAGACCGGGTTCAAGCAGCGACGCTCGGTCAGTCACGGGCCCACCACGCTGGGGGCGTTGTTTCGCCAGTTGACCTCACGCCACGGGTTTTCGCCTCGGGTGGCTCCGGATCTGGCGCTGATCAAAATTGAACACGTCGACCAGTCCAACGAAACCGACATGGGTTTCCTGACCCGGCTGGCGCATCTTCACGACGCCGTCGCCAAACCGTTCAACGAGCTGTATGTGCTGGCGCGCCGGGGGCAGGCGAAATCGCTGTCAGGCAAGGTGCTGCCCGACGTTCAATTGTCGGTGACTTCCAATAATCGGCCAGGTGACCATGCGTTCACGTCGGCGACACTCGATGAAACCAGTCGGGCCAAGTACCAGGGCTGCAAGACGCGTTGGTGGGATGCGGCAGCCGGCAAGATGCGAGTCGAAGAAAGCGGCCTCGCGCCGTTCAAGACCGTTCGCCAGCGTTATCACAACGCGGACGAGGCGCGGGGAGCCGGTGAAGGCGAGGTGCGCAGGATGATGCGAGAGGCATTGAAGGTGAAGATCGAATGCCCGGGTCACCCCGGGTTGGCCGCCGAAGGATTGGTTCTGCTCGACGACACCTGGCCGGACTTCATGCGCGGACGCTGGTCGATCGACAAAGTCATGGCCAGTGGCAGCCGGCAGCAAAGCTATCGCTGCAGCATCGAGGCAACCTGCCTGGATGCGCGCTCGGAGCCGGGGTTGGCGTCAATCGACGCGGTGACACGATGAACATTACGCAAACACAGCTCCAAGCGATCATGCCCGACGCCCGCGATCAAGCGGGCGTTTTTATTTCCGTGCTCAACGCCGCCATGAACCGTTACGACATCGCCAGCCCCAAACGCATGGCGGCGTTCCTGGCGCAGGTCGGTCACGAGTCCGGGCAATTGCATTACCTGCGCGAACTGGGCAATGAGCAGTATTTGAGCCGGTATGACACGGGCCCTCTGGCCATGCGGCTGGGCAACACCCCAGCAGCAGATGGCGACGGTCAAAAGTACTGTGGTCGGGGCCTGATCCAGATCACCGGTCGCCGCAACTACCTGCAATGCAGCCAAGGGTTGTTTGGCGATGAGCGTCTGCTGGCTCGGCCGGAACTGCTGGAGCAAGCGCAATGGGCTGCACAATCCGCTGCGTGGTACTGGGCGCAAAACGGACTCAATGAGCTGGCCGACCGTGACCTGTTCAACAGCATCACCCGGCGCATCAATGGTGGCCTGAACGGCCTGCAAAATCGCTTGCAACTGTGGGCGCGGGCGAGGGCGGTGCTATGCCAACCTTCGGTTTGATGCCGTTGTCGTGGCGAGTGGCAGGCATTGGGCTGGTGCTGGCGATTCTTGTTGGCGGACCGGTGGCGCTGGCCTGGCGTTACCAGGATGCGCGTTACGCCCGACAACTTGCGCAGCAGGCGGGTGTGTATGCCGAATCACTCAACCAACTGACCCAGGCCGCCGCCGCCCGACAACAGGCCGAACAGGAAAAACGCCAGGCGCTCGAGCAGCAACTGACGAGCAGCGAACACACCCACTTCCGAGCATTGAGCGATGCCCAACGTGATCAGGATCGCCTGCGCGATCGTCTTGCCACTGCTGATGTGCGCTTGTCAGTCCTCCTCGAGGCCGCCGACGCTGGCGCAGGCTGCGCGATGCCCACCACCTCCGGCACCGGCCGCGTGGATCATGGCCCCCCACGCGCCCGACTTGACCCGGCGCATGCTCAACGAATTATCGCCATCACCGACGCCGGCGACCGCGCGCTGATCGCGTTGCAGGCTTGTCAGGCGTATGTCCGCGCATTGATCCGCTAACATTTGGATCGACCCTGTCACTTGCAAGCGTGAGGCGCTCGTGTACGGTAGGTCTCATTGCGCCCCATCAGGAGAAGCCCGTGAAAGTAATCACCCAACTGGCCGCCGACCTTGGCAGGCAATTGCAGATCCTCAACGCCCATGTCTCCACCGCCGAGTCCTGTACCGGTGGCGGGATCGCTGAAGCGATCACTCGCATTCCCGGCAGCTCGGCATGGTTCGAGGCCGGGTACGTCACCTACTCCAACCTGCAGAAAAACCTGCAGTTGGATGTGCCGGTGGAGTTGTTCACCACTGTGGGGGCGGTCAGTCGTGAAGTGGTCGAGGCCATGGCCAGGGGCGCACAGGTAAAAAGCCGGGCGTTTTTTTCCGTGGCGGTCAGCGGTATTGCCGGGCCGGATGGCGGTTCGCCAAACAAACCGGTGGGCACCGTGTGGCTGGCCTGGGGCGTGGGCGAGCGAGTGTTCAGCGAGTTGCAACACTTCCCCGGTGATCGCGATGAAGTCCGCCGACAAACGGTGAAGGCCGCGCTAGAGGGGCTGCTACGGCATGTCTCGGCAGAAATCTCAAATCAGGGGTAGGCGAGCCTGAATCCCTGTGGAATAATACTGGCTACTTATACAGGTGTTGGCCGTCAGGCCTTATTGATTACGTGAGGACTTTAATGGACGACAACAAGAAGAAAGCCTTGGCTGCGGCCCTGGGTCAGATCGAACGTCAATTCGGCAAGGGTGCCGTAATGCGTATGGGCGATCAAGACCGTCAGGCGATCCCATCCATCTCCACTGGCTCTCTGGGTCTGGACATTGCACTCGGCATTGGCGGCCTGCCAAAAGGTCGTATCGTTGAAATCTACGGTCCTGAATCTTCCGGTAAAACCACACTGACCCTGTCGGTGATCGCCCAGGCTCAAAAAGCCGGCGCCACCTGCGCGTTCGTTGACGCCGAGCACGCCCTCGACCCTGAGTACGCCGGCAAGCTGGGCGTCAACGTCGACGACCTGCTGGTTTCCCAGCCGGACACCGGCGAGCAGGCCCTGGAAATCACCGACATGCTGGTGCGTTCCAACGCCGTTGACGTGATCATCGTCGACTCTGTGGCAGCATTGGTGCCAAAGGCTGAAATCGAAGGCGAAATGGGTGACATGCACGTGGGCCTGCAAGCCCGTCTGATGTCCCAGGCGCTGCGTAAAATCACCGGTAACATCAAGAACGCCAACTGCCTGGTGATTTTCATCAACCAGATCCGTATGAAAATCGGCGTGATGTTCGGCAGCCCGGAAACCACCACCGGTGGTAACGCGCTGAAGTTCTATGCATCGGTTCGTCTGGACATCCGTCGTACTGGCGCGGTGAAAGAAGGTGATGAAGTCGTCGGTAGCGAAACCCGCGTCAAGGTTGTGAAGAACAAGGTAGCTTCGCCGTTCCGCCAGGCTGAGTTCCAGATTCTTTACGGCAAGGGCATCTACCTCAACGGTGAGATGATCGACCTGGGTGTGCTGCACGGTTTCGTCGAGAAATCCGGTGCCTGGTATGCCTACAACGGCACCAAGATCGGCCAAGGTAAAGCCAACTCGGCCAAGTTCCTGGCGGATAACCCGGAAATTGCGGCGACCCTCGAGAAGCAACTGCGCGACAAACTGTTGTCTACCTCCGTGGTAGCGGATGCCAAGGCATCTGCGGTCAAAGAGACCGAAGACGATCTGGCCGACGCTGATATCTGATTGATCCGATGACCGCCGTACTCGATACACTCGTCGCGGTGCGGCGAACCGCAATGGACCTGCTCGCGCGACGCGAGCACGGTCGGGTTGAGCTGACGCGTAAACTGCGTCAGCGCGGCGCCCTCCCTGAAATGATCGAAACAGCGCTCGACCGGCTAACGGAAGAGGGCCTGTTGTCCGAATCCCGTTACCTCGAAAGCTTTGTCTCCTACCGTGCCCGATCCGGTTACGGCCCCTTGCGGATTCGCGAGGAGCTGAGTCAGCGTGGCCTGCAACGTAACGATATCGAACAGGCATTGCGCGAGAGCGGTATCGACTGGCAGGAACAACTTCAAGATACCTGGCGACGCAAATTTTCCGGGCATTTGCCGATAGACGTGAAGGAGCGTGCCAAACAAGGCCGCTTCCTGAGTTATCGGGGGTTTTCCATGGACATGATCAGCCGCTTGTTCAGCGGTCGAGGGATGGACGATTGAATGAAACGGCTCGCTAGTGATAGCGGGCCGTTTTTTTTGCCTCACGTCACCTTCAAGGGTTCGCGGGTGCGCTGTGGAGCCAGGGGTGTGGACTGGGCCCAGTTTTCCGAGAGGTTGATGTAGTCCACCAGCTCCCGTAGTCGACCATGATTGCGCGCATTGAAGGTGAACGTCAGGCGCGCCAGGTGGCTGAACTGCGCGTCGTCCTGTTCTTCACCGCTGTAGGCGTGCTGGTGGAAGTGATCGCTCAGGCACAAGTCGGCGAAGGCGTGTTGCATGTGCTCCATCGCTTCGTCGCTGAGGGCGTGGTTCATGCGGATCACGAACTGATGCTTGAGCCAGCGGGTGGAGTGGAAGTTGCTGTAGAACTGGTTGATATGCTCTACCGCCTCTTCGACGGTGTAGACCAGGCTCACCAGCTTCAGGTCGGTGGGCAGGATGTAGCGATTTTCCTCCAGTTGATGACGGATAAAGTCCAGCGCGCCGTTCCAGAACTGGCCGCCTGGCGCATCCAGCAGCACCACCGGAACCAGCGGGCTTTTACCGGTCTGGATCAGCGTCAGCACTTCCAGCGCTTCATCCAGGGTACCGAAACCGCCAGGGCACAGGACCAGCGCATCGGCTTCCTTGACGAAGAAGAGCTTGCGGGTAAAGAAAAAGTGGAAGGGCAGCAGGTTGGTGGTGCCATTCACGGTAGGGTTGGCATGTTGCTCGAAGGGCAGGGTGATGTTGAATCCAAGGCTGTGTTCCAGCCCCGCGCCTTCGTGCGCTGCCGCCATGATGCCGCCGCCTGCGCCGGTGATCACCATCAGGTCAGAGCGGGCCAGTGCGGCGCCGAGTTCCCGGGCCATGGCGTATAGCGGGTGTTCCACCGGAGTACGGGCTGAGCCGAAAACCGTGACTTTACGCCGCCCCCGGTACTGTTCGAGTACACGGAACGCCTGCTCGAGTTCACGCAGGGCCTGCAGAGTGATTTTGGCGTTCCAGCGGTTGTGGTCTTCCTGGGCCATGCGCAGCACAGTCAGGATCATGTCGCGGTAGATCGGGAGGTTCGGGCTGTTGGGTGAAACCAGGCTGAGTTGTTCTTCGACCTTGCTGACGAGGTCGTGGCCGCTTTCTGCGAAATGACGGTTCAGGAGGTCATTCGGTTGGTAAGGCATCAATGTCTCCTTCCATTCAGGCAGTGTTCCTTGGGTAAAGGCGCATCGCAAGGCGTCAATCGGGCAGCCCCCCTCGCCGCCCTTGATATGAATGTGGATAGAGTGAATCTAGACCCTCGCGATGGATTGCGCTGCTTGATCATTGCGCCGCAAAGTCTTTCCTGGCAACCGCTTATTGAATAATTGCAAGGTGCTATCACCGCTCGTCCGAACGTGCGCCGAGTGTTGAAGGGTCTGATTTACTAAATTACAGGTGTGACACGACAACTTTGCGTCAAAGGCAGGGCGCGCGATACGAGCGGGTGAGGATTTCAAAGTGCATGGAGGCGGTAGACCATGACCAGAATCATTCTGGAGATCGATACGCAACTGTATCGATTATTGGAGTCGTCGGCCGAGACCCATCATTTGAGTCTCGAGGAGGAGTGTTACCGACGTCTGGAGGGCGGGGAACGACGGTCTCAGTATTTGCAGGCCCTGGTCGCAGAATTGCGCGCCGAGGACGAGCAGCGGCGCGCCAATTCTCGATGAATCACTTTTTCTTCGCAGGCGCGGCTTTCGGGCAATCCGATTCCTGGAAGCTGGCCGAGCCGACCGGACGGTTGGTTTTCACCTCGGTGAAGTCGTAACGCATGACTGCGCCCTTGGCCATCAGCTTGCGGAACCCCGGGTTGTTGCAAACCGAGGAGCCAAGCTGGAAATACACAGTCTTGGGGTCGGACCGCATCTTCTGGGCGTGGCTGCTCTGCACGCTCAAATGGTTGATCAGCACGTTGCCTTCGGCGGTATAACCCTGATCGAGAATGTCTTCGTTGATCGCCCGAGGCGTGCCGACGCTGCTTTGTGCGGCGACGTTGCGCAGCTCTCGGTTGAGATTCTGCTCACTCAAGGACGCAGCCTGAGCGTTGAAGGACGCCGCCAGCACAATGGCTGCGGTGGGAACGATAAGGCGCAACATGAAACTCTCCTGTTCAGTGACTGGTGCTTCGACCCGTCACGTGACTGTGCGTTCAGTGGCCGCGAATTATAGGGGAGGTGGTTGTTCCCGGTACAGGCTTGCGCGGGCGGCTCTGATAAACTGCCAGCCTTTCCTGCCCCGAGTACCGTTCGTGACGATTTTCCCTGTTTGCCGGTCTTGCCCACGATGAATCACGCCCCCAACGCCGTAGCCCGCTTGCGCGACCAGCGCGAGGAGGAGGGCATCAAGCCACTTCAGGCCCGTGGCTGGCGTGCGCCACGTTGCCATGACTGCCGGGTGATCGTGAGTCATTGTCTGTGCGCCTGGCGACCGCAGGTCCAGACCCGTTCCGGCGTGTGCCTGATCATGACCAACAAGGAAGTGTTCAAACCGAGCAACACCGGGTGGCTGATCGCAGACGTGGTGCGCGACAACCATGCATTTATCTGGTCACGCACCGAGCCCGACCCGCAACTGCTGGCATTGCTCGCAGATCCGCAATGGCAACCGTATCTGGTGTTCCCGGGGGAGTATGTCGAGCCGCAACGGGTGACCAACACGGTCGAAGTCGATAGCACCCGGCGGCCGTTGTTCATCCTGCTGGACGCGACCTGGACCGAGGCACGGAAGATATTCCGCAAGAGCCCGTATTTCGACGCGCTGCCGATTCTCAGCCTGCTCCCTGAAAAGATGTCGCGTTATCGCCTGCGCCGCTCCACCCGCAGCGAGCATCTGTGCACGGCCGAAGTGGCGGCCTTGTGCCTGGAACTGGCAGGCGATGTCGATGCCGCATCGGCGCTGAGCGCCTATTTCGACGTGTTCAGCCAACATTACCTGGATGCCAAGCACCAGTTGGAAATGAATGTCGGCACACCGGCCCATGCGGAGCTGATGCCCTTCGTGCCGAACAGCGCCGCTGCCACTGGTTGATTGTCGCCCATACTGCAAAGAACTGTAGCGCCCAGGCACCTTGACCACCCCGGTTTCGCTGGGCATGCTTGGCGCCGATCAGGATGCGGCACGCCGCATTTTTACGTGAACGGTCACGTATTCGGCGCCGAACGCGCCCTGTGGGTGCAGCTCCGTGGTTGTGCCTTAGTTGTTAGAAGAACAGGATCATTTGAAAAATGGCCACATACGAAATCCTGATTGCCGATGACCACCCGCTTTTTCGTAGCGCCCTGCACCAGGCGTTGACCATGGGCCTTGGCCCGAATGTGCGCCTGGTGGAAGTGGCCAGTATTGCCGAACTGGAAACCCGCCTCGATGAAAAATCCGATTGGGATCTGGTGCTGCTGGACCTGAACATGCCGGGTGCCTACGGATTTTCCGGGTTGGTACTGCTGCGTGGCCAGTACCCGCAAATTCCGGTGGTGATGGTCTCGGCCCAGGAAGAGGCCTCGATCATGGTCAAATCCCGTGAGTTCGGCGCCAGTGGCTTCATTCCCAAGTCCAGTGACCTGAGCGTGATTCAGAAAGCCGTACGGGCGGTGCTCGATGGCGATGTATTCTGGCCGCCCCAGGCATTTGAAGCGGTCAGCGTTTCCGAAGAGGCGAAAGCCGCGAGTGAAGGCTTGGCCAGCTTGACGCCCCAGCAGTTCCGGGTGCTGACCATGGTTTGCGAAGGGTTGCTGAACAAGCAGATTGCCTACGAACTGAGCGTGTCCGAGGCGACGATCAAGGCTCACGTGACGGCGATTTTCCGTAAGCTGAATGTGCGGACCCGCACCCAGGCGGCGCTGCTTCTGCAACAACTTGAGTCAATTTCGAGCCCGTGAGGCGTGGCGTCTTCACGCTTTTTTGACTTGGGTTGAACTAGCTTCTCCACTCTTTTTTTGGTCAGTTGCCACGCTTATGTCCCCTTTTAAAGGCCAGACCGGCCTGAAACGCATCCTGAACGCCTCCGGTTACTCGCTGGACGGCCTGCGCGCCGCTTTCACCGGCGAAGCCGCTTTTCGCCAACTGGTGCTGCTCAATGTCATCCTGATCCCGCTTTCGTTCTTCCTGAACGTCAGCCGTGTCGAGCGAGCCGTGTTGATTGCAGTGTGTCTATTGGCCTTGATCGTCGAGTTGCTCAACTCGGCGGTGGAAGCGGCCATTGACCGCATCTCCCTTGAGCTGCACCCCTTGTCCAAAAATGCCAAGGACATGGGCAGTGCAGCCCAACTGGTGGCGCTGACCATGATCGCGCTGGTGTGGGGTGTGATCCTGCTCTAGGCGATGGGCGGCAAAACGATCTCGTCGCTGCGCTGAACACCTGCAGTGAAGGCGCGGCACAGGTCGAGGAATTCACGCATTGCCGAAGTCTGGTATTTCTGTTTGTGCCAGATGAAATAGAACTGCCGAGCCAGGTCCAGGTCCGGGGTCTCCACGGGCACCAGGCTGCCGCGGCGAAACGCGTCGCGCAGCGCCAGGCGTGAGATACAGCCAATTCCCAGTCCGGACTCCACTGCGCGCTTGATGGCCTCGGTATGCTCCAGCTCCAGGCGGATGTTCAGAGCGCTGCGGTGGTGGCGCATGGCCTGGTCGAAGGTCAGCCGCGTCCCGGAGCCCTGCTCGCGCAGAATCCAGGCCTCAACGCTGAGCTCTTCCATGGTCGCGGTGCCACGGATCGCCAGGGGATGCTGTGGGGCGCAGAACACCACCAGTTCATCTTCGACCCAGCTTTGCACTTCGATATCCGGGTGGTTGCAATCACCCTCGATTAGACCCAGATCAATTTCATAGTGCGCGACCTGTTGCACAATGTTGGCAGTGTTCTGCACGTGCAGCTTCACCTGGCTCTCCGGATGGCGCTGCATGAAGCTTCCGATGAGCAAGGTGGCGAGGTAGTTGCCGATGGTCAGTGTCGCGCCGACCGCGAGCGAGCCGAATCCCGACTTGCCGTTGAGCAAATCCTCGATCTCCTTTGATTGGTCGAGCAGTGCTACCGCTTGTGGCAGCAACTGTTTACCGAGTGCGTTAAGGCTCAGCCGTTTGCCGGCTCGGTCGAACAGCTGGCAGCTTGACTGACGCTCCAGCTCGGTGATTGAGGTGCTCGCCGCCGATTGCGAGAGATTGAGCAGGCCCGCAGCACGGGAAACGCTCTCCTGCTGGGCGACGGCAACGAAGACTTGAAGCTGACGGAGAGTAAATCGCATATCTATATAACCGATAACCCTTATCTTAATAATCCAGTTAACAGATATTGTCGTCGCGATTAGAATACGTTGCAATTGCGCACAGCACTTTCGCCAACGCTTCAGGCGCAGACCCATCTCCAGGAGTCCCACGTACATGAGCAACATGAACCACGAGCGTGTCCTCAGTGTTCACCACTGGAACGACACTCTGTTCAGCTTCAAGTGCACCCGCGATCCGGGCCTGCGCTTCGAGAACGGTCAGTTCGTGATGATCGGCCTGCAACAACCCAACGGCCGCCCGCTTATGCGTGCTTACTCGATCGCCAGCCCGAACTGGGAAGAGCATCTGGAGTTCTTCAGCATCAAGGTGCCTGATGGCCCGCTGACTTCCCAGTTGCAGCACCTGAAGGAAGGCGACGAGATCATCATCAGCAAGAAGCCTACCGGCACGCTGGTACTGGACGACTTGAAGCCTGGCAAACATTTGTACCTGCTCAGCACCGGTACTGGCCTGGCGCCGTTCATGAGCGTCATCCAGGACCCGGAAACCTACGAGCGTTTCGAAAAAGTGATCCTGTGCCACGGCGTCCGTTACGTCAACGAAGTCGCCTACCGCGAATTCATCACCGAGCACCTGCCACAGAACGAGTTCTTCGGCGAGGCGCTGCGTGACAAGTTGATCTACTACCCGACCGTGACCCGCGAGCCATTCGAAAACGAAGGCCGCCTGACCGACCTGATGCGCAGCGGCAAGCTGTTCCGCGACATCGGTCTGCCACCGATCAACCCGCAGGACGACCGCGCCATGCTGTGCGGCAGCCCGAGCATGCTCGACGAGACCAGCGAAGTGCTCAACAGCTTCGGTCTGACCGTTTCGCCGCGTATGCGCGAGCCGGGTGACTACCTGATCGAGCGTGCGTTCGTCGAGAAGTAACAGTCGCAGCATCCCGAAACCCGCGTTGCCTCACGGTAACGCGGGTTTTTTTATGCCCGTTCGGCCCTGTAGGAGCGAGTATGCTCCGGGCGGCGTTCCGACGATGGTGGACCAGGCACCGCAGGGTGTCAGGCAGCCAGCGTTATCGTTAACGACCATCGCGAGCATGCTCGCTCCTACAGGGCGGGAACGACTTCCAGCACTCGAATCATCTCCGGCGTCGGGTAATGCCAGCGCACATCCACGTCCCAGAATTGCGCGCCGTATTCGCGCTCGGGGGCGGGCGTCTGGTAGGCCGGCCGTGGGTCCTGCGCCAGGCATTGCTCGATCAGCTCGGTCAAAGGCTCTGCCAGCCGCTGCGCATGGCCGTGGGCCTGTTGCAGCGCGTTCTCTGTCCACTCTACGGCAATCAGTCGCGGTGCTTCGCTGGCGATGCGGTTGCTGGCACCGTCGATGATGTCCGCGTAAGGCACATACGGCTTGATGTCGAGGATCGGCGTGCCATCCAAGAGGTCGATACCCGATATCCACAGGCGGTCGGCCTCGACCTTGTCCAGCTTCACCACCGATTGGCCGATGCCATTGGGCCGATGCGTTGCGCGCGTCGCGAACACCCCCATGGACTTGTTACCGCCCAAGCGAGGAGGGCGGACTTTCAGCCGTGGCTTCTCTTCCAGGGCCTGATGGAACAGGAACAACAGCCACACATGGCTGACCTGCTCCAGCCCTTGCACCGCATCCCCCTGGTCGAAAGGTGCTGCCAGTTCCAGCACGCCACGGGCGGCCGGGGCCAGTTGTGGCTGGCGCGGGATAGCGAATTTCTCCTTGAAGCAGGAGCGCACGAAGCCGATGGGGGAAACGCTGTAGGTCATGGGGTTGTGGTTCGGGGGAAATTGAGTTGGGGATGATAACTCACATGACCTCATGATCGACGTTGGCTGGAAGGGCCTCTTCGCGGGCAAGCCCGCTCCCACAGTTTCTGTGCCCGCCAAATAACCCTGTGGGAGCGGGCTTGCCCGCGATGGGCGCCCCCGAAACTTAGAGACTGAACCCTCCATCCAACGGAATGATGTTCCCGGTCATGTAAGCCCCCGCCGTACTTGCCAGGCTGATCGCCAATGCCGCCATCTCTTCCTCTCGGCCCCAGCGCTTCATCGGAATCAGCGCCGTATCCTCGGCCAGCGCCTGCTCATCATTGCCGATGTGCTGGGTCATCTTGCTGGGGAAGCGCCCCGGTGCGATCACGTTGACGTTGATGTGCTGGCTCACCAGCTCCCGCGCCAGAATCCGCGACAACTGATGCAAGGCCGCTTTGCTCGGTCCGTAGGCGTAGGCCTCTTCACCAAAGGAAGAGATTCCGGCCACCGAGCCAATGTTGATGATCCGGGCGGGATTCTGCGTCGATCCGCCCTTGCGCAACAGCGGCAGCAATTGCTGGATGCAACTGAACACTGACGTCACGTTGAGCTGCATGACCTTCTCCCACCCCTTGACCGGGTAACTCTCCAGTGGCGCGCCCCAGGTCGTGCCGGCGTTGTTCACCAGAATGTCCAGATGGGTGATTTGCTCCTCCAGATGCGTTGCCAGTTGCTGTACGCCTTGCTCGGTGGCGAGGTTGGCGGCCACACCGTGGCACTTGCCAAAAGCGCCCAATTCGTCAGCGGTTTGCTGGCACGCCTCGGCATCCCGGGCGCAGACATACACGGTGGCGCCGGCCTCGACAAAAGCCTTGGCGATCATCTTGCCGATACCACGGGTGCCACCGGTCACGAGGGCGGTGCGGCCTTGCAGGGAAAAGTACGGGTGCATGGCGAATCCTGAGAGCTGAGGGTCAGTACACCCTAGTCGTCAGCCGCGTGCAGCGCAGGGACTATTTTTGCGCGGAATGGGGGGGCCATTCGGCCCAGCTGCAAGCTTTAAGCTTCAAGCCGCAAGAACACGCTTGCAGCTTGCAGCTTGCAGCTTGCAGCTTGCAGCTTAAGGCTGCCTTACGCTCTCACGCGCAGCGTGAGCCCCTTGAGAAAGTTGCGCAGCAACTGGTCGCCACACGGGCGGTAGTTGGTGTGGCCGAACTTGCGAAACAGCGCGCTCAGCTCCGGCTTGGACACCGGGAACTCGGCGGCCTTGAGGATGGCGTGCATGTCATCCTCCTTGAGCTCGAACGCCACGCGCAGCTTTTTCAGGATGATGTTGTTGGTGACCGGTACTTCGATCGGCTGCGGCGGACGGCTTTCGTCCTTGCCACGCTTGAAGATCACCAGACCGTCGAGAAAGTGCGCCATGACCTCGTCCGGGCAGCGAACGAAGCCTTCTTCGTCTTCTTCCTTCTTGTCCAGGTACGCCTTCAGGTCATCAAGCGCCACGTCCATGCCGCCAAGCTTGATGATCTCGATGACTTTCTTGTCGCTGATGTCGAGCATGTAGCGCACGCTGCGCAGTACGTCGTTGTGAATCATGGTGTGCAATCCTGATATCGGCAGTGGGCAGCGCGCTTGAGGCGGTGCCGGAATGTTGGGGGCTTGAGAAGTGTTAGAACTTCTCTTTGCCCGACAGGTAACGCCATTGGCCCAGCGGCACTTTGCCGATGGACACGCCGCCGATGCGAATACGGCGGATGGCGACAGCCTTCAGGCCAACGGCCTGACAGAACAGGGCGATCACGCCCGGTTGGGGGTTCTTCAGGGCAAAGCGCAGGCGGTTTTCGTTCTGCCAACTGGCCTTGACCGACGGCAGTTCCTTGCCTTTGTAAGTCAGGCCGTGCTGCAAGCGGTTCAGGCCGTGCTCGATCATGTCGCCTTCGACATCGACCACATATTCCTGTTCGATCTTCGCGGCGTCGGCAGTGAGCTTGCGCAGGATTTTCCAGTCCTGGGTAAACACCAGCAGGCCGCTGGCATTGGGTTGCAAGTCGGCGCTGGCGGTCAGGCGCAGAAAATGCCCGCGCAAGGGTCGTTTGCCGAAGCGATGTTCTGCGCTCAGGGTCTCGGCGCCCAGGGTCGCCATGGCGGTTTCCACGTCCATGCCCGGTTCGACGTTGAGCAAGAGGGTCACTGGTTCCGGCGCCGTGGCCTTGGCCTCGGGGTCGAGCACAACGGTCTGGGTGCCGACCTTGAACTGCGGCTCATCGATGACCTCGCCGTCCACGGTGACCCAGCCGCCCTCGATGAACAGCTCAGCCTCCCGACGGGAGCAACCGACCAGTTCAATGAGGCGTTTGGAGAGGCGAATCGGGTCAGTCATGACAGGGCCGTAACAAAAAAGGGGTGGGCATTGTACCTGCCTTTTGTGGGAGCGGGCTTGCTCGCGATGGCGGTAGTGCAGTCAATTGATTCGTTGAATGACACAGCGCTATCGCGAGCAAGCCCGCTCCCACAGGGGAAACCGTGTGTCAGGCCTTGCGCGTCAGTTGCTCGGGCTGGCGCAGTCGCATGTGCAGCAGCGGGTACGGCTGCCCCATGCCATCGACCTCGGAGCGGCCAATCACCTCGAAACCCTGCTTGACGTAGAACCCCAGCGCTTGCGGGTTCTGCTCGTTGACGTCCAGCTCATCGGCGTTCAGGTGATCCAAGGCGTAGCGCAGCAACTGCTTGCCCAGGCCCTGGCCACGGTGCGCCGGGTCGATGAACAGCATTTCGATCTTGCCTGCCGCAACCCCGGCGAACCCGGTGATGCGCTGGCGTGAATCCCGGGTGCAGATCAACATCACCGCGTCGAGGTAGCGGGTCAGCACCAAATCCTTCAACAGCTCGATGTAGCTGTCGGGCAAAAAATCATGGGTGGCGCGGACAGAGTCTTCCCAGACTCGGGTCAACTCCAGGTAATCACTTTGTTTCGGCGTGTGGATGACCGAATGTTGGCGCATGGCCAGAGGCCCCTTTGGCAGTGGAGAGTGCGTGTCCTTTCTCTCCATACGATAGCCGTAAAAAAGCCCCGCATCTCGTGCAGAGAGCGGGGCTTTTCGACTTTTTTGCGCTTAGATCTGTTCGGCCCAGAGGTCGTACTCGTCGGCGTCGGTGACTTTGCACCAGACCTTGTCGCCAGGCTTGAGGTTGCTGCCGTTGTCGATGAAGACGTTACCGTCGATTTCCGGGGCATCGAAGAAGCAACGGCCGACTGCGCCTTGCTCGTCGACTTCATCGACCAGCACTTCAATTTCACGGCCGATGCGCATTGCAAGGCGCGCCGAGCTGATGGCTTGCTGGTGTGCCATGAAGCGCTCCCAACGATCCTGCTTGACCTCGTCCGGAACGATTTCCAGGTCCAGGTCGTTGGCCGGGGCACCGTCCACCGGCGAATACTGGAAGCAGCCGACGCGGTCGAGCTGGGCTTCGGTCAGCCAGTTGAGCAGGTACTGGAAGTCCTCTTCGGTTTCGCCGGGGAAGCCGACGATGAAAGTCGAGCGGATGATCAGGTCCGGGCAGATTTCACGCCAGTTCTTGATACGCGCCAGGGTCTTGTCTTCGAAGGCTGGACGCTTCATCGACTTCAGTACTTTCGGACTGGCGTGCTGGAACGGGATGTCCAGGTACGGCAGGATCTTGCCGGCGGCCATCAGCGGGATCAGCTCGTCGACGTGCGGGTATGGATAAACATAGTGCAGACGTACCCAGACACCGAGGGTGCTGAGGGCTTCGCAGAGTTCGGTCATCCGGGTTTTCACCGGCGCGCCGTTCCAGAAACCAGTGCGGTATTTCACGTCGACGCCGTAGGCGCTGGTGTCTTGCGAAATGACCAGCAGCTCCTTGACCCCGGATTTGACCAGGCGCTGGGCCTCGTCGAGCACGTCACCCACCGGACGGCTGACCAGCTTGCCGCGCATCGACGGGATGATGCAGAAGCTGCAGCTATGGTTGCAGCCTTCGGAAATCTTCAGGTACGCGTAGTGGCGTGGGGTCAACTTGATGCCTTGTGGTGGCACGAGGTCGATCAGTGGATTGTGGTCCTGTTTGGGTGGCACGACTTCGTGCACCGCGTTGACCACTTGCTCGTACTGCTGCGGACCGGTCACTGCCAGCACACTTGGGTGCACGTTGCGGATGTTGCCTTCTTCCACGCCCATGCAGCCGGTGACGATCACCTTGCCGTTTTCCTTGATGGCTTCGCCGATCACTTCCAGCGATTCGGCCTTGGCCGAGTCGATGAAGCCGCAGGTGTTGACCACCACCACATCAGCATCCTGGTAAGTGGACACGACGTCATACCCTTCCATGCGCAGCTGGGTCAGGATGCGCTCGGAGTCGACCAGTGCTTTCGGGCAACCCAGGGATACGAAGCCAACTTTTGGATTCGCTGGCGCAGGAGTGGTGGACATGTCTAACCTCGGTATAGGTGCTGCCCGGCCTTCAGGGCGGGCGACAGACGGGCGCTTGGGCGCCTCTGATCAAAAAGTGCGCAATTCTAGCGATGGTACGCGCGCTTGACCAGCTTTATGCAGGGAAAAACGACGAGTGCTGCGCTATGCTTCGCGCCTTTACGCTTTAGCGATTTTTACAGTCAAGAAAACGTCTGTAACAACACGTAAAATATCCGATGCTGCATGCAGGGCATGGCGCTTCTTCGGTTCAGTCTGGGTTTTAGGGGTGGTGGATGGGGCAGGCAAGTACTCACGCGGCAGACGCCGGGCATTCGGCCGCAAAGCCGATCGGCATGTTGGTTGCGGCAGTCGGGGTGGTTTACGGCGATATCGGTACGAGCCCGTTGTACACCCTCAAGGAAGTGTTTTCCGGAGGCTATGGCGTACCCGTCACCCATGATGGCGTGTTGGGCATCCTCGCCCTGATTTTCTGGTCGCTGATCTGGGTCGTCTCGATCAAGTACATGATGTTCGTCCTGCGTGCGGACAACCAGGGCGAGGGCGGAATCATGGCCTTGACCGCCCTGGCTCGTCGGGCGGCGGCCGGGCACCCGAAGCTGCGCACCTTGCTGGTGGTCTGCGGCTTGATCGGTGCGGCGCTTTTTTACGGGGACAGCATGATCACCCCGGCGATTTCCGTGCTGTCGGCGATTGAAGGGCTGGGGCTGGCCTTCGATGGCATCGACCACTGGGTGGTGCCGCTCTCGCTGATCGTGCTGGTGGCGTTGTTCCTGATCCAGCGCCACGGTACGGCGCGCATCGGCATCCTTTTTGGGCCAATCATGGTCACCTGGTTTGTAGTGCTGGGGGCGCTGGGCGTCTACGGGATCCTGCAATACCCGCAGGTGTTGGAGGCAATGAACCCGATATGGGGCGTGCGGTTCTTCATTGTCCATCCAGGCATGGGTGTAGCGATCCTCGGGGCGGTGGTGCTGGCGCTGACCGGTGCCGAAGCGCTGTACGCCGACATGGGCCACTTCGGCCGCAAGCCGATTGCCCGTGCCTGGTTCATCCTGGTGCTGCCGGCGCTGGTGCTCAACTACTTCGGTCAGGGCGCATTGCTGCTCGGTGATCCGGAGGCGGCGCGCAACCCGTTTTATCTGTTGGCGCCGAGCTGGGCGCTGATCCCGCTTGTCGGCCTGTCGACCCTGGCCACGGTGATTGCCTCGCAGGCGGTGATTTCAGGCGCCTTTTCCCTGACCCGGCAAGCCATTCAGCTGGGGTACATCCCGCGCATGCACATCCAGCACACTTCAAGCGCCGAACAGGGCCAGATCTACATCGGTGCGGTGAACTGGTCGCTGATGGTGGGCGTCGTCCTGCTGGTGCTCGGCTTTGAATCGTCCGGTGCCCTGGCCTCGGCCTATGGCGTGGCGGTGACCGGGACCATGTTGATGACGACTATCCTGGTATCCGCCGTGATCCTCTTGCTGTGGAAATGGCCACCGCTGCTGGCGGTCCCGTTGCTGCTCGGTTTCCTGCTGGTGGACGGCCTGTACTTCGCCGCCAACGTGCCAAAAATTGTCCAGGGCGGCGCCTTCCCGGTGATTGCCGGTATCGCCCTGTTCATATTGATGACCACCTGGAAGCGCGGCAAGCAGCTGCTGGTGGAGCGTATGGACGAAGGCGGGCTGCCTTTGCCAATCTTCATTGCCAGCATCCGTGTGCAACCTCCGCACCGCGTCCAGGGCACCGCCGTGTTCCTCACGGCTCGCCCGGACGCCGTGCCCCACGCGCTGTTGCATAACCTGCTGCACAACCAGGTGCTGCACGAGCAGGTGGTGCTGCTGACCGTGGTCTACGAGGACATCCCACGAGTGCCGCCCACCCGGCGCTTCGAGGTCGAAGCCCACGGCGAAGGCTTCTTCCGGGTGATCCTGCACTTCGGCTTCGTAGACGAACCGGACGTGCCGCAGGCGCTGAAGTTGTGCCACCTCGAAGACCTGGATTTCAGCCCGATGCGCACCACCTACTTCCTGAGCCGCGAAACCGTCATCGCCTCCAAACTGGAAGGCATGGCCCGCTGGCGCGAGGGCTTGTTCGCCTTTATGTTGAAGAACGCCAATGGCAACCTGCGCTTCTTCAACCTGCCGCTGAACCGGGTGATCGAGCTGGGGACGCAGGTGGAGATGTAGCGCTTGCTCCCCAACAAAAAGCCCCCGTTGCCTCATCGGTAACGGGGGCTTTTTGTTGGGTGACGTACATTCCCTGTAGGAGCGAGCATGCTCGCGATGGTCTTCAACGATGACACGGGCAGCCTGATACCCCGCGGTGCCCCGGCCTCCATCGCGAGCATGCTCGCTCCTACAGGGAATGGGATCGAACCGAAACTATCCCGTCAAAAACAAGCGCAACAGACATCAAAGTGCCCCAAAAGCGAGATTCGGAGTTGGCCTACAAGGTCCTGGGGCGTCATCCGATATTTTGATGTCGGAAATAAACGCACCCTTCGTTGCGCCCATGCAAGCTCGGGCGTCTCGCTTGCGATGCGCGATATTCAGCGCGATACTCTATGCATAATTGTGCGTGGAAATTCGCGTAAGCAAAGAGAGGCAAACATGACGGCATTACTAGAGCGCGCGGACCAGGCCATATCGGTCACTGCGATGGTCAGGGGGTTCAGCGCAAGGCTCAAGGACATCTCCAGCCGCGCCACTGAGCGCCTGGTGATTTTCAAGGACAACCAACCAGCGGCGGTCATCATCAACGTCGATGCCTATCAGGAAATGCTCGACGAACTTGAAGACCTTCGGATTGAGGCCGCTGCGAGGGAACGGCTCAGCGGTTTTGACCCAGCCAAGGCAGTAAGCCATGACGCGATGCGGGCACGGTACGCCAAGAAGGACTAAAGGAGCTGTGGATGGTTTGGGGTGTTATCTATCACCCGGAAGTCCGGAAGGATCTGGATTCATTGGGGGCGGTCGCGGCGAATCGTATTCTTGATGTCATCGAAGAGCGAATTATCCACGGTGAGCCGGACAAGAGCGGCAAGCCGTTGAGGGCCAGTCTTGCAGGTTGCAGACGCATCAGGACGGGCGATACGCGGATCGTCTATCGCGTAGATGGCATGGCGATCCAGGTGCTGATCGTTGCGGTTGGGGCACGGCGGGATGAAGAGGTTTACGGCCTGGCGGTAAGGCGTCTGTAGGAGCGAGCATGCTCGCTCCTACAGGATTACTCTTCGGCCACCTTGGTCTGGCGCTTCTCGATCACGTCGACGAGGCGTTGGGCCAGTTTCGGGTAGTTTTCGTCGAAGTGGTGGCCTCCAGGCAGTTTGATCGCTTCGCCCACGGCGGTTTTGTCGGTGCAGCCGCTTTCGTCGGTTTCTTCTTCGCCGTAGATGCACACCACTTTTTCAGCCGGCAGCTTGGCCATTTCCGGGCCGGTGGCGGCTTCTTTACCAGCGTTGCCGAGCCAGCCTTCGACTTCGATTTCGAAGCTGCCGGTGCGGGCGAAGGCCAGCAGGATGATTGCATCGACGCGCTGCTGCTCCGACTCCGGCAGGCGGTTGTAGATGGCGGGCAGGACGTCGGCGCCGAAGGAGTAGCCAGTCAGGATGAAGCGCTTGGTGCCCCATTTCTGCCGGTAGTGCTGCATCAGTTCGGTCAAGTCCAGGGCGCTTTGCTCCGGGCTCTTGTGCTGCCAGTAGTAGCGCAGGGTGTCGATGCCGACCACCGGATAGCCGATCTTGGCCATTTCGCCGGCCACGTCGCGGTCCAGGTCGCGCCAGCCGCCGTCGCCGGAAAGGAACAGGGTGACGGTGTCTTTCGCCTGGCCGGCCGGTACTTCGACCACTGGGATCTGCAGGCCGCCGGCTTCCTTGTCGCCGCCAACGAGGATTTTGCGCAGTTCGTTGTTCAGCACTTGCGGCAGGTTGATGTCGTAGTCGCTGATGCTGGTTTCTGCGTTCGGTTGATCGCGCACGAAGCCCGCGCTCGCGTCGTCCGGGTTGTCGTTCCACGCCACCAGCCAGTGGCCGTGGGAGGCACTTTTCGGCAGCAGGTGCGTGCAGCCGGGTTTTTCCAGCGCCAGATCAACGGAAACGGCCTGGGCCTTGTCGTCTTTCTGTTCCGACAACCAGCGCCAGGCCAGCACGGCGCCGGGGCCAATGCCGCTGACCAGGGTCGCTGGGCCCTTGAGCTCGCGCAGGCCCGTTTGCAGGGCGCGGCTTTGCAGCAGGCATTCCTTGGGCAGGATCACCTGGACGATCTGCGCCGAGCCGCTGCGGCTGAGCGTGGTCAGTTGCTTGTCGTTGAGTTTCTGTTCTTCGGTCACCGCCACCAGCACTTGTGCGCGGGGCGTGTTGCCGGGGATGACGCGGGTCAGGACGGTCCCGTCGGCCGCAGTCAGTTGTTCGAGGGTCGGTTCTGGCGCCGGGCGTTTGAGGTACCAGTATCCGCCACCGAGGATCAGGGCCAGCACGATCAGCGTGCCCAAAACGTAGCGCAAGGAGCGTTGAATCATCAGCGTTTCACCAATCCAGTCAAGCCGCCCGCAATCAGGGCGGCAGTGTCGGCCAAGGCTACCAGCGGATCGAGTCCGGCGGGTACGGCCATATAACGGGGTTCCCAGTCAGGCTGGAACTTGTCTTTGAAGCGGCGCAAGCCTTGGAAATTGTAGAGCTGCTCACCACGGCGGAAGACCATCGAGCCCAGGCGCTGGGTCAGCGGTGCACCGCGACGGGGTTGCAGCCCCGACAGGGGAACCATGCCCAGGCTGAAACGCGCGTATCCGTGACTCTTATAATGTTGGATCAGGCCGACCATCATGAACTCCATGGTCAGCTTGGGGGCGTCGGGGTGGGCACGCATCAGGTCGAGGCTGGCCAAGTCATGGCCGTAGGTCTCGAGCAGGTTGGCGAATGCCACCGGGCGCCCTTCGAAGCGAATCACCGCGACGCGGAAATATTTGAGGTAGTCATCGCTGAAACGACCGAGGGAGAACCCTTTCTCGCGCACGTTCTTGCCGGTCAGCCAGGCATCGGAAATCACCTTGAGCTCATCCATCGGCGCCTGGCCCGGTTCGAAGATTTCCAACGACAGGCCGTCGCGTGTGCCTCGGTTCCAGGTGTAGCGCAGGTCCTTCATCTCCTTGCCCTTGGCTTCGAGATCGAAGCGCTGCAGATCGACCCGGGCTTCTTCACCGAGCTTAATCGCGGTCAGGCCGATGTCCATGTAGTACGGCAGGTTCTCCGCACGCACCTGATAGAACACTGGACGAGCGTGGTGCAGGTCGCACAGGTCGCGGAACTGCCAGATCATTTCCGCCCGTTGCTGGGTCGGGCCGATCGGGTCGTACAGGGCCACCAGGCTGCGCCCGCGACGGGCATACATCAGGAACGCCTCGTCGTTGGGGTGGAACAGCAACGCCTTGTCACCGGTCAGCGCCAGTCCGCCGTCCGGTTGGGCCGAGGCCATGAGGATTTTGTGTGCACGTTCCAGTTCTTCAGACGTCGGCAGGTGGATGATCGGGCGCGCGGTGCGCAGTAGCCAGGTCAGGGAAACGATCATCAACAGCACAGCGGCGCCAAGCAGCGATCGCAGGCCACGGGGGGCGTCGGCGTCGAGGGTGAACTGCCACCACAGTTGATGGCTGTAGGGCACGTCCTGGTAGGCGAACAGCAGCAGCCAGATCGAAGCGCCGAGCACGCACAGACTTGCCACCAGAAACAGCGGTGAAAACGGCAATTCGGTCAAGCGACTGGGGCGATAGAAGGAGCGGCGAAATACACCGAGCAGTGCGGCCGTCAGGGTCATCAGGCTGGCTTCTTCCCAGTCAAAGCCCTTGAGCAGCGACAGCACCGCACCCACCAGCAACAGAATGGTGGTCAGCATCCACGCGGCGGACAGACGCCGCCGCAGGCCTTGGGCGAGCAACAGGCATAGCACCCCAACCAGGCTGGCACCGAAGTGCGAAACATCGACCAGTCTGTGCGGGATCAGAAAACCGATGTGTTCCAGGCGCGTGTCGATTTCCGGGGTCACGCCGGAGAAGAGGAGCACCACGCCAGACAGAAATACCAGCACCGCGAGGATGGGGGCCGCCAGGCCGGACGCTGCGCGCAAGGACTGGCGGGTCTGGAACAGGCGCTGACCTTCGTTGATCAACAGCAGAAGGCTCGCCACCAGCAATGGCAACACCACGTAGATCAGGCGATAGAGCAGCAGGGCGGCGGCCAGCGGCGCGGCGCCGAGTTTGTCGGCGAACGCGGCCAGCAGGATAGCCTCAAACACGCCAACGCCGCCGGGGACGTGACTGAGTACCCCGGCAGCGAGTGCCAGCAGATACACCAGCAGGAACGCACCGAAAGGCGGCGCCTCCGGCAGTAACAGATAGAGCACCGTCGCGGCGGCGGCCACGTCGAGCGCGGTAATGACCAGTTGCAGGAAGGTCAGGCGACGGCCGGGCAAGCGCAACGTACGGCGGCCGATCTTGACCAGCAGGCTGTCCCTGAAAGGTTGCTCGGCAAGGCGACGGCGATAAACTCCAATGGCCAGTACGCAGAAGAGCAGCAGAACCGCGAGGGCAACCGAACCGAGCAGAGTCTGGGACAGACCCAGGGCCGTGGAAGCACCTGACAGGTTGCTCAATGTGGCCAACGCTGCCAGCGGTGGTAACGCGCAGCCGAGAGAAAGACTGGCAAACAGCGTCATGCGCGCGACATCTGCCGCGCCCAGGCCATGACGCGCGTACAACCGATAGCGGACCGAGCCGCCGGAGAGCATCGACAGGCCGATGGCGTTGCCGATGGCGAAGGCCGTGAAGCCGCCCAGCGCAAGGATGCGTGGTGCCAGCGTCACACCGGCATATCGGCTGGCCGACCATTCGTAACCCAGCAGAATCACGAAGCCCACCGCAGTCGCCGCGAATGCACCCAGTAAAGCAGGTTTGGGGATATCGAGAATCGAATCGTGCAGAGCGTACAGATCGAGTTCGCTCAGCAGGTGGCGACAGGCAATCAGCGCGATCGCGAACAACAGCAAGGTGATCGCCAGGCCGATCGGCTGACGATACTTGCTGACCAGATCAAGCAGGCGCAAACGCTCGGCCTTGATAGGTTGTGTCGCGGTGACGGGGTCTTGTGGATCAGACGAGTTGGCGCGCATCAATCACCTCTTGGATTGTGCGCGACAGGATGGGGGTATCCAGCCAAGTAACCAATCCCTGTAGAAAAAAATAATCACAAATTTTAACGCTTCTCACCGCTGTTCGGCGATGGCGTGTCATCTGGCTTACACGTTGGACCTGCACATCAGGATAGCCTGATCCCAGCAGGGCGTTATCGGTGAGCGCATCATAGAAGAATGACAGGTCATTGTTGCGAAAGGACTTTTTCAACAGACACAAAAAAGGCCACTCTTTCGAGTGGCCTTTCTTGATGTTGGTTGCGGGAGCCGGATTTGAACCGACGACCTTCGGGTTATGAGCCCGACGAGCTACCAGGCTGCTCCATCCCGCGTCTGTGAGGCGGCATTCTATAGAAGAACGACAGGGTGTCAACCGTTAATATGCCGCTGAGTCAAATAAGTGCTGAAAAGCGGCAAACGGTCGCAGGGCTGGCTTAAGTTTCGGAATCAGAACGATTTATCGTGTAGGGCAGAAAACAGGCGCGCACAAAAAAGGCCATTCTTTCGAATGACCTTTTTTGATGTTTGGTTGCGGGAGCCGGATTTGAACCGACGACCTTCGGGTTATGAGCCCGACGAGCTACCAGGCTGCTCCATCCCGCGTCTGTGAGGCGGCATTCTACAGAGGAACGCGGGTGTGTCAACCCTCAAGCAATAAAAAACCCGTTTTGGTTCAATTGGTTAGCTTGGCTGGTAAACGGTGTTAAGGGCGCAGGGGCCGCAGGAGCAAGGGTTTCAGCTCTATTGGTGGCGATCTTTTGATTGAAAAAATAAATTCATCTGCGAATTTTCCCACCGATCAGAAAGAACATTCAGACTACTGGTGCTATATACAGTTGTCGGTGAGATACTGCCAACCCGTGAGGCCTTGTCTTCTTTTCTCCGCCATGAACACTGCTTTTCCATGACTCAGCGAAAAATCATCCACGTCGATTGTGACTGCTTCTACGCCGCCATCGAGATGCGTGACGATCCGCGCCTGGCCGGCAAACCCCTGGCGGTGGGTGGCTCGGCGGATCGGCGCGGGGTGATTGCCACTTGCAACTATGAGGCCCGGGCCTATGGCGTGCGCTCGGCCATGTCGTCCGGACATGCGCTGAAGCTTTGTCCAGACCTGACGATCGTCAAGCCCCGTATGGACGCCTACCGGGAAGCGTCGAAGGAAATTCACACGATCTTTCGCGATTACACCGATCTGATCGAACCGCTTTCCCTGGATGAGGCTTATCTGGACGTGTCCGACAGCGCCCACTTCAATGGCAGTGCCACGCGTATCGCCCAGGACATTCGTCGACGGGTTTCCAACCAGTTGCACATCACGGTCTCGGCGGGCGTTGCGCCCAACAAGTTTTTGGCCAAGATTGCCAGCGACTGGAAGAAACCCAATGGCTTGTTCGTCATCACACCCGATCAGGTCGATGACTTTGTCAGTGGATTGCCCGTCAGCAAGTTGCACGGCGTCGGTAAAGTGACCGCCGAAAAACTGAGCCGCCTGGGTATTGTCGATTGTTCTCAACTGCGCGAATGGGACAAGTTGGCCCTGGTGCGCGAATTCGGCAGTTTTGGCGAGCGACTGTGGAGCCTTGCCCGAGGGATTGATGAGCGGTTGGTACACAACGACAGTCGGCGTCAGTCGATCAGCGTCGAAAACACCTACGACACGGACTTGCCGGATCTTAAGAGCTGCCTGGCCAAATTGCCCGAATTGATGGAAACACTGGCCGGACGCATGGCGCGGATCGACAGCAGCTATCGACCGGGCAAGCCGTTCGTCAAAGTGAAGTTTCATGACTTCACTCAGACCACCATGGAACAGGCCGGGGCAGGGCGGGACCTGGGCAGTTTTCAGCTGTTGCTGACCCAGGCATTCAATCGCGGTGGCAAGCCCGTGCGGTTGTTGGGGATTGGAGTGCGGCTGGAGGATTTGCGGGGCGGTTTTGAGCAGATGGAGTTGTTTGAACGGTAGACTTGCGGTGCTCTTCGGGGCCTGATCGCGGGCAAGCCCGCTCCTACAGGTTTCACCGATCTCCTGTAGGAGCGGGCTTGCCCGCGATGTTTTTTAGGGGTTAGTTAACCCCAGGATCCGCCACCAACCGCCCACCATCCCTGGCCAGTGACTTCATGAACTCGGTCTGCAATTCGGGATCGTTGCGCGTCAGTTCAATCAGGCTCTGCTCCAGCTCGCTGGCTTCTTCTTCCAGGCCCAGCTCCGACAGGCGCTTGACCCGGTGCACCCACTGGCTCACTTCACCGTCTTCGAGGTCGTCGTAAATCAGCCCGTGGGCTTCCAGCAGCTTGCCGCGCAGCGAACTGCTGACAGCCAGAGACGAGTCGGTGTGGACGTCGTCCTGGCTGTCTTCGACGCTGATCAGCAAGCGCGTCAGGTGATTGATGTCGCGCTCGGCGAACGGGCTGTCCAGCAGGTTCAGGCGCAATACGCCGTTCTTGTCGGTACTGAGCTCGAACGTTTCCTTGCCCGCCTTGACCTCAACGGGGCGCTCGCTCCACGGCAGGCTCGAGTACTCGGTGCGCTTGTCGCGCTGGACTTCGTCGATGCCGGCGAGGTTCTGCTGCGCCCGGCCATGGGACGGCGCATTCATGAACGGGTTGAGCCCGGCGATGCCGTAGCTGAACCAGTCCTTGGTAACACTATCAGGCAGGTTGCCGAGGGCGAACACGTTGACCACGTTCGCGCCGACGCCGGCCACCACAGCCACCGCGCCCAACGGAATCTCGTAGACTTCCCGCCAGGGCTGGTAAGGCGTGTAGCGATCGTAACGCCGCGTCACTTCGAACTCGGTGACTTCGAAGGTCTTCTGCTCGTGGATCTTCACCCGGCGTTGCGGCAGCTCAAGCACCTTGGGCTCACCGACATCGATCTGCAGGCGGTGGTCGAGCAGTTTGCGCTCGACACGTTCCTCGTGCTCGCTGCGTTGCGACATGTGGTTGGCACAGCCGCTGACCAGCAGGGCGCCGCACAGGGCGGCGCCACCGAGGCCTAAGGTGTTTCGCTTGAACATGACGTCTCTATCTGGTTTCAGCGGCGGATACGGGCCTGAAGGAACGACAGCACGTCAGCGACCGGCAGCGCTTGCGGCTCGGCCTCGGTACGGCTCTTGTATTCCAGGTTGCCTTCGGCGAGACCGCGGTCACTGACCACGATCCGGTGAGGAATGCCGATCAGCTCCATGTCCGCGAACTTGATGCCCGGGCTGGTTTTTTTGTCGCGGTCGTCCAGCAGCACTTCGAAGCCGGCGGCGGTCAGTTGCGCGTACAACGTGTCGGTGGCTTCGCGAACCTGCTCTGTTTCGTAGCGCAGCGGTACCAGGGCGATCTGGAACGGCGCCAGGGCGTCGCTCCAGATGATCCCTTTGTCATCGTTGTTCTGCTCGATGGCGGCGGCGACCACGCGGGATACGCCGATGCCGTAGCAGCCCATTTCCAGGGTCACCGGCTTGCCGTTCTCGCCCAGCACTTCGCACTTCATCGCCTGGCTGTACTTGTTGCCCAGCTGGAAGATATGTCCGACTTCGATGCCGCGTTTGATTTCCAGGGTGCCCTTGCCGTCCGGGCTTGGGTCACCGCTGACCACGTTGCGCAGGTCGGCCACGGTCGGAACCGGCAGGTCGCGCTCCCAGTTCACGCCGAAGTAGTGCTTGTCGTCGATGTTCGCGCCAATACCGAAATCGCTCATCAACTCGACGGAGCGGTCGATGATGATCGGCAGTGGCAGGTTCAACGGGCCGAGCGAGCCGGCGCCGGCGCCAATGGCGTCACGCAGTTCGGCATCGCTGGCCATGACCAGCGGGCTGGCCACGCCTGGTTGGTTGGCGGCCTTGATTTCGTTGAGTTCGTGATCGCCGCGGATGATCAGCGCGATCAGCTTGCCTTCTTCTTCGGCGTGCACGATCAAGGTCTTGATGGTCTTTTCAATCGGCAGATTGAATTTTTCCACCAGTGCGGCAATGGTCTTGGTGTCCGGGGTGTCCACCAGACGCAGCTCTTCGGCTGGCGCTGGGCGGGATGTTTCCCGTGGCACGGCCTCGGCTTTTTCGATGTTCGCCGCGTAGTCGGAACCGTTGCTGAACACGATGTCGTCTTCACCGGACTCGGCCAGCACGTGGAACTCGTGGGAGCCGGCGCCGCCGATGGAACCGTTGTCCGCTTCAACCGGACGGAATTTCAGGCCCAGGCGCGTGAACACGTTGCAGTAGGCCTGGTGCATGCGGTCATAGGTGACCTGCAGCGACGCCAGGTCTGCGTGGAACGAATAGGCATCCTTCATGATGAATTCGCGGCCGCGCATCAAACCGAAGCGTGGACGGATTTCGTCACGGAATTTGGTCTGGATCTGATACAGGTTGATCGGCAGCTGCTTGTAGCTGCTCAACTCGTTGCGCATCAGGTCGGTGATCACTTCTTCGTGGGTCGGGCCGGCGCAAAAGTCACGACCGTGGCGATCCTTGAAGCGCAGCAGTTCGGGGCCGTATTCTTCCCAACGACCGGATTCCTGCCACAGCTCAGCCGGTTGGGTGCTCGGCATCAACACTTCCAGCGAGCCAGCGGCGTTCATTTCTTCGCGCACGATGGCCTCGACCTTGCGCATCACTCGCAAGCCCATCGGCAGCCAGGTGTACAGGCCGGAGGCGAGTTTGCGGATCATGCCAGCGCGCAGCATCAGCTGATGGCTGATCACGACCGCATCGGAAGGCGTTTCTTTCTGTGTGGCAAGCAAAAATTGACTGGTGCGCATGGTTGGCCGCTATCGATTGCTGATGACGAGAAATGACGGGGCATTGTACGGGCGTGTTCCGCTGACGTACAGGCGTACGGTCGCTGGCATGGCGGGCGGCCGGGAATCTGCGCGCCCGTTGCAATGCTTGTTGCGTATAAGCCTCAGGATTCTTCTGCGACTTGCGTGGGGGCGGGCTCGGGCGTAGGTGTCGGACCTTCGCGGCGGCTCTCCTGGAACCAGTGCAGGGCAATCAAAACCAGCGTCGGAACACCGAGCAGCGCGGTGATCAGGAAGAAATTGTGATAACCGAACTTTTCCACCATGACCCCTGAGTAACCACCGATCAGGCGCGGCAACAGCAACATGATAGAGCTGAGCAAGGCGTATTGAGTGGCGGAGAACTTGAGGTTGGTCAAGCTCGACAGGTAGGCGACGAATGCCGACGTCGCCAGGCCCGAGCTGAAATTGTCCAGGGAAATGGTCACGATCAGCATGTTCAGGTTGGCGCCCATGTCGGCGAGCATCAGAAACAGCAGGTTGGTCGCCGCTGACGCAGCGCCGCCGATGAACAGGATCGGCAGGATGCCGAATCGCACGATCAGCAGGCCGCCCATGCCGGCGCCGACGAGGGTCATGATCAGGCCGAAGATCTTGCTGACGCTGGCGATCTGATCCTTGGTGAAACCCTGGTCGATGTAGAAAACGTTGGCCATCACGCCCATGACCGTGTCCGACATCCGATACGTGGCGATCAGCCCGAGCAGCAGCAGCGCTTGCCAGCGGTAGCGCAGGATGAAGTCGTTGACCGGCGTCAGTACCGGCGCGAGGCCACGGCGTCCCATGGATGACAGGCACAGGGCGGTGAGCGTGACGTAGAGGATGGCACGCAGGAACGCGCGATCTTCGAGCAGCAGGTCGAGCACGCTGACACCGCCGAACAGCACACTGGCGAAGTCTGTGTTGTACAGCTGCGTAAAGGTTGCCGGCACGGAAACCAGCAGCACGATCAACACGAAGACCGAGGCCAGTTGATGCACGAAGCTGTAGCGCCCGGCCTGAAGTTGTGTGCGTAACGGCACCGGCGGCTCGCGCATGAACAGCGAGGTCAAAAGCGCCGGCACCATCAGTGCGCCAAACAGCAGGTAAGTGCCGGCCCATGCCGAGTGCTTGTAATTGAAGCCCGTGGAGCCAAAACCCTCGGCAAAGTACAGCGCACCGGCCGTAGCCAGCAGTGCCGCCACTCGATAACCGGACATGTAGCTGGCAGCGAGCGCAGCCTGGCGGCTGTCATCGGCGATTTCCAGGCGATAGGCGTCGACTGCAATGTCCTGCGTCGCCGAGGCAAAGGCCACGACTACTGCGATGGCGATCAACCAGGAGAGGTGTTTTTGTGGGTCGCAGAATCCCATGCCGATCAGGCCCAGGATCACCAGCGCTTGCGAGAGCACCAGCCACGAGCGTCGACGGCCGAGTTTGCCGAGCAGCGGCAGGCGCCATTGGTCGAGGAGCGGCGACCAGACCCATTTGAAGGCGTAGGCCAGGCCAATCAGGCTTGCATAGCCGATGGTTTCGCGAGCCACACCGGCTTCACGCAACCAGACCGACAGCGTCGAAAACACCAGCATGTAAGGCAGGCCGGCGGCGAAACCAAGCAACAGCAGCACAAGTGTCGAAGGGCTGGCATAGGCAGCAAGCGCGGCGCGCCAGGTTTTACGGGGCATGGGCTGAAGTCTGCCTCAAAATTCGGAAACAAAGCGCGCACTCTAACCGCTGTGCTCTACCGGGCGCCAGCCATGACGCTGAATATCAACACGATTATTCAGGACACTGATGCCTTCGTCGCGTAATCGTGCCCGCTGTTCATCACCTGAAGGGCTGCCCGCAGGAAGGCTGATCCGGCCGCCCGCGCCCATCACCCGGTGCCAGGGTAGCTTGGTGTCAGCGGGCAGTTGGCTCAAGGTCCGGCCGACCCAGCGCGCCGCGCGTCCCAGCCCTGCCAGCTCAGCAAGCTGACCATAACTCACCACTTTGCCCTTCGGGACTTGAGCCAGAGTCAGATAGAGCGCCGTGCGTCGGATTTGCGCAGCGCTTTCGGTTTCGGCGGTGGGTTCGGCCACGTCGTGCTTCCTGAAAAAGATTCACATCACCGTTCGTAGGGTAATGCGCTGATCGGCAATTGAGAAATGAACTCAATAGAAAACGTCGGGTCAGTCGTTGCTAGGGTCTTATCCCTGCGGATAATGCCGACTTTTTTCGCAAACTTGAGCCTTTATTTTGCTTATGGTTTCCAGAACTCTGCTGTGCCTCGCTGTCCTCGGTGCTTCCACACCCCTGCTCGCCGATACCGTCTGGTTAAAGAATGGTGACAAGCTGAGCGGCAAGATCACCTTGTTCGATGGCGGCAAACTCTTGATCCAGACCGAGTACGCCGGAGCGGTGCCGATCGACTGGAAACAGGTGAAAACCCTGGAGAGCGATCAGCAATTGCTGGTCAAGCAGGACGCCTACACCGGCGAGAAAGCCAAGTCGCTGAAGTCGGCGGAAGACGGCAAGGTTACCCTCGCCAACGGCGATGGACCGAAGACCGTTGAATTGGCGAGTATCCAGCAAATCCTCAAGCCCAAGCCTGTTGTCGAGGACCTGGTGTGGAAGGGCAACATCGACGCGGCGCTGGATTACCAGCGTGCCGAAAAAGACACCGATGACTACGACATCGACTTCAAGACCACCGCACGTCATGGCCGTTGGCGTCATATCGCCGAAGGCGAATACAACCGCGAGTTCCAGGATGACGTGGTGACCACGGACAACTGGCGCGCCGAATACTCCCTGGATCGCTTCCTCACCGACAAATGGTTCTGGCAGGGCAGACTTGTCTACAAGCGTGACAAGGTGGAAGAGCTGTCGCGCCAGCGCACCGTCGGCACAGGTCCTGGTTACCAGTTCTGGGATGATGAACTGGGTGCGTTCTCGCTCGGTTCGCTGATCAACCGCACCGACTATCAATTTGATGATGGCAGCAAGGAGAACTTCTACTCCGTGGCCATGAAGTGGGACTACAACCGCTACCTGATTGGCAAGAAAGTCGAGTTCTTCACCAACGGCGAAGTGGGCAAGCCTCTGTCCGGCGTGGCCGAATACGCGCTGGATGCCGAAATGGGCCTGCGCTACAAGGTCACGGACTGGGCGTCGCTCAACCTCAAGGCCGAGCGTGACATCATCGACGGCACCAATGACGCCGATCTGGACAAGACACGTTACACGGCAGGGTTTGGCGTGACCTGGTAGGCCACTCAAACAAAAAAATCGCGACCCAATGGTCGCGATTTTTTTTTGCCCGACGAAAACACTCGAGCACAAAAAAGCCCCGCTTTTGAGGGCGGGGCTTTTTACTAAAGCAAGGACAAGTTAGATAACTTGTACTTCTTCAGCTTGCATGCCTTTCTGACCGCGGGTAGCGATGAAAGAAACCTGTTGGCCTTCTTTCAGGCTTTTGAAGCCGTCGGATTGGATAGCTTTGAAGTGAACGAACAGGTCGTCACCGGATTGTGGAGTGATGAAGCCGAAGCCTTTTTCATCGTTGAACCACTTAACGGTACCGGTTTGGCGATTAGACATGGTGTAACTCCTTGAACAAAGATAACTGCGACTCAGGAAGAACCCTGGTCGAGACTGAGTGCAAAGAGCAGGAAAAATTCTTGTAGATGGTTGGATCGAAATTCAACATATCGTGTAGAGATTCTCAGTGACACAAGCAGCACAGTGGCGCCACCTTAACCCTTTTTCTGGAACGTGCCAATGCTTCTTGCGAAGGTTTCTGGGTTTTCGTGACTGACGGTGCGCCGCAATGGCGTAATGCCCCCACTTTTGCACTGGATCGCCGAGAATTGCGCCCGGACTTTGAACCCGGGGCGCGGCCCCGGTAAGATGCCGGACAGATTTTTCACCCTCGCTATTTCAGGACATCGCCATGAGCATCAAATCGGACAAGTGGATTCGCCGCATGGCGCAGGAACACAACATGATCGAGCCTTTCGTCGAGCGCCAGGTGCGCGGCGAGAGCGACAGTCGGGTGATCTCCTTCGGCGTGTCCAGCTATGGCTACGATGTGCGCTGCACCAATAAATTCAAGGTGTTCACCAACATCAACTCGGCCATCGTCGACCCGAAGAACTTCGACGCCGGCAGCTTTGTCGACATCGAAAGCGATGTCTGCATCATCCCGCCGAACTCCTTCGCGCTGGCCAGCACCGTCGAATACTTTCGCATCCCGCGCAACGTATTGACCATCTGCCTGGGCAAGAGCACCTATGCCCGCTGCGGCATCATCGTCAACGTCACCCCGCTGGAACCGGAGTGGGAAGGTCACGTAACCCTCGAGTTCTCGAACACCACCAACCTGCCGGCGAAAATCTACGCCAACGAAGGTGTGGCGCAGATGTTGTTCCTTGAATCCGACGAAGAATGCGAAGTTTCGTACAAGGACCGTGGCGGCAAATATCAGGGCCAACGCGGTGTAACCCTGCCGCGCACCTGATCCTTTCGTCCAGTTCGCGGGAATTCCTGAGCGGGTAGACACTCTATTGGGTGTACTGCCCGGCGCTCCCACAGTGCGCCGGGCCTTTGCTCAGGAGTGCTCTATGAAGATCGATCCGCGAATAAGTGCCGAACTGGCAAGGCTTGAGCCCAATCAGGTTGGCGTTTTGGCCTGGTCCTTATTGGCACATCCTCCGATCAGCATGGCAGGGGGCATCCCCGGTCAGCCTGACCCCGACACACCCAACGAACAACCCACCGAACCCGGTGAGCCAACACTGCCGGATGAGCCGCCTCCTGCGCCTGTGGCGTAGCCGCGCCCCCTGTTGGAGCGAGCTTGTTCACGATAGCGGAGTGTCAGTCACCGTGGATACTTCTGACATATCGCTATCGCGAGCAAGCTCGCTCCTACAGAGAATCACCGACGGGCCATATCTCGTTATCGCCGATAACGAATATTCGACTCCGCTCATCCCGCTCCACCTGATACCCCCCGGTAAAGGCGCCAAACGCGGGCAGCAGGCTGACGCATTCGCCAAACCTGAAGCACGCCAGGCGCAAGCGCTGTCGGCCACGTCCCTGGAGTCGATACACCGGATGCACATGACCGGCCAGCACATGCCGTTGGGGATGGGGTGTGGGCTCATGTTGCAGGGCAAACGGTCCCAACAACATCGGCTCCGGCACCACGCGAATGTCCAGTGAAGCCGGTGGGTCGCCCGCCCGTTTGTCGTGGTTGCCGCGAATCAACGTCATCGGCAGGTCGCGCTGTCGTGCGCGCCACAGGGCCAGGGCGTTGAGTGTGGCGTCGGCATGGGAGCCGGGGCCGTGGAGGAAATCCCCGAGGAAAATCAACTGGCGACACGGCAGGGCGGCCAGGAGCGCATCGAGCACGGCGATGTTGCTTGAAGTGGTGCCCTGGGGCACCGGCTGGCCGAGGCTGCGATAGGCGGCGGCCTTGCCGAAGTGGACGTCGGCAATCAGCAACGCCTCCTGTGCCGGCCAGTACAGGGCTTTTTCCGGCAGCAGCCATAGTTCCTCGCCAGCCAGTCGTACGGGGTAGGGCGTGTTCATCAGGCTTTTCCGGTCTCGGCAGTTTTCTCAAGGTCGCTGACCATGCGTCTTATGCGGTCAGCGAGTTTTTCCGAGCTCATGCTCTCGCGCATGCGTTCCACCAGCAGAGGGAAGCCGAGGGGCGTGGGGCGTTTGACTGCATGCACATCGAGTCGCAAGCGACTGATGTGCGTCAGCGTCTGTTCCAGGCGGTCGATATCCAGTTCATTGCGCAGCACTTCTTCCCCGGCTTGCGCCAGCAACAGGTTGCCTGAGTCGTATTGCTTGAACACTTCATAGAACAAGCCGCTGGAAGCCTGGACCTGACGCGTGCTCTTGGGCGCACCGGGATAGCCGGCGAACACCAGCCCGGCTATCCGCGCGATCTCGCGAAATCGCCGCAGCGCCAGCTCACCGGCGTTCAGGCTGGCAAGCACGTCGTGCAGCAAATGGTCGGGACTGAGCAGGGACGAATCAAGGAAACGTGACCATTCCACATAGGTCGCGCTCAGCAGCTCCAGTCCGTAATCATTGACCGCAATGGAAAACGTCACGGGCTGCTGCTGGCTGACGCGCCACGCCAGAAGACTGGCCAGCCCCAGGTGTACCTGGCGTCCGGCAAAGGGGTAGAGAAACAGGTGCCAGCCTTCGCGTGATTTCAGGGTTTCGGCCAGCAGACTATTTGTAGTCGGCAATCCTGACCAGCGTTGTTGCACCTCCAGCAGTGGTCGCAATGCCTGCATTTCCGGGCCACTGAACTCGCCTTGCGCCGCAGCACTGAAGCGTGCGACCACCGCCTGCGCCAGTTCGTTGGAAAGCGGCATGCGCCCGCCGTTCCAGCGCGGCACCGCGGCTTTCTTCACCGTGCTGCGCTTGACGTAGGCGGTCATGTTTTCCACGCGGACCAGTTCCAGCAGGCGCCCGGCAAAGAGAAAGCCGTCACCGGGTTTGAGCCGGGCGATGAAACCTTCCTCCACGCTGCCCAGTTGCTTGCCGCCACCGCCCTTGCTCCAGAACTTCAGATGGATGCTTGCGTCGCTGACAATCGTGCCGATGCTCATGCGATGGCGCCGAGCCAGTCGCGCATCCGGTACACGCCAGACGCCCTGTTCATCCGGTTCGGCCCGGCGGTAATCCGGATAGGCTGTCAGGGAAAGCCCGCCGTGACGTACGAACGCAAGCGCCCAAGCCCAATCTTCGCGGGTGAGGTCGCGGTAAGCCCAGGCCGTTCGAACTTCTTCGTACAGCTCATCGGGCAGAAATCCACCGCCCAGCGCCATGCTGACCAGATGTTGCACCAGCACATCCAGTGGTTTATACGGCGATTCCCGAGGCTCGATGCGGCGCTGCGCGACGGCGTCCTTTGCCGCGGCGGCCTCTATCAGTTCCAGGCTGTGGGTGGGCACCAATGTCACCCGTGACACTCGCCCCGGTGCATGGCCAGAGCGGCCCGCCCGCTGCATGAGGCGCGCCACGCCTTTGGCGGAACCGATTTGCAGCACCCGTTCCACCGGTAAAAAATCTACACCCAGGTCCAGGCTGGAGGTACAAACCACGGCTTTGAGCTGACCGTTCTTGAGCGCCCCCTCCACCCAGTCGCGGGTCTCCCGTGACAACGAGCTGTGATGCAGGGCAATCAACCCGGCCCAATCCGGTCGTGCGTCCAGGAGCGCCTGGTACCAGATCTCTGATTGCGCGCGGGTGTTGGTGAACACCAGGCTGCTGGGGCTCGATTCAACCTCTACCACGACTTGGGGCAACATCTTCAAGCCAATGTGGCCGGCCCAAGGGAAGCGCTCGATGGCGGGCGGCAGCAGGGTGTCGACCTGCAACGTCTTGCTGCTCTGGCCCTGGACGCTGACCCCGCCACCCTGTGGGATCAAAACCTGTTCGGCGTGGGCCTGATTGCCGAGCGTCGCGGAAATGCCCCACACGATCAGTTGCGGGTTCCACCGCCGCAGACGGGCGAGAGCCAGTTGCAACTGAACGCCGCGCTTGTTGCCGAGCAATTCGTGCCACTCGTCAACCACGACCATGCGCAAGGTCGATAAGGCGGTGTGCGAGTCGGCGCGGGCCAGCATCAGCGTGAGGCTTTCCGGTGTGGTAATCAGCACAGTGGGCAGGCGCCGGCTCTGGCGTGCACGTTCACTGCTGCTGGTATCGCCTGTGCGCAGGCCGACGCTCCATGCAATCTGCAAATCCGCCAGCGGCGCTTCCAGTGCCCGGGCGGTGTCGGCGGCCAGAGCGCGCATGGGCGTGATCCACAGTACCGTCAGCGGTTCGGCCGGTGGTTTGCGTTTACGGGGTTTTTCCACGGCAGCGAGGGCAGAGGCGAATCGGTTGAGCGCGGCGAACCACACTGCGTAGGTTTTACCGGCGCCGGTGCTGGCGTGCAGCAATCCCGACTGGCCCTGTTTGACGGCGGCCCACACTTGTTTCTGAAAGGCGAAAGGCTTCCAGCCGCGAGTAGTGAACCAGTGCTTTGCGTAGTCGGGGGAGGTTCCCATGCCGGCGGCGTGTGCTCTGAAGGTGTTCTTTCAGAGACCGCGGGGGGTGGAGGGTGGTTCTACTAAAGTTGTGATGAGGCACAGGATCCTCTGTAGGAGCGAGCATGCTCGCGATGGAGTCATTGACACCGTTGGGTGTCAGGCAGCCAACGTCATCGTTGACGAACCTTCGCGAGCATGCTCGCTCCTACAGGGGGGAGTGTGTTTATTTTAGGTTACCGCTGAGAAATTGCTTCAACCGTTCACTCTTCGGATTGCCCAGCACTTCTTCCGGCGCGCCTTCTTCCTCGACCAGTCCCTGGTGCAGGAACAGCACCTGGTTCGACACCTTGCGGGCGAAGCTCATTTCGTGGGTCACCATGATCATGGTGCGGCCTTCTTCGGCCAGGCCCTGGATCACCCGCAGCACTTCACCGACCAGCTCCGGGTCGAGGGCCGAGGTCGGTTCGTCGAATAGCATCACTTCCGGCTCCATGGCCAGTGCGCGCGCGATGGCCACCCGTTGCTGCTGGCCACCAGACAGGAACGCTGGATACTGGTCCGCTACCCGTGCGGCCAGGCCAACCTTGTCGAGGTAGCGGCGGGCACGTTCCTCGGCTTCCTGCTTGCTGCAACCCAGCACCCGGCGCGGGGCCATGGTGATGTTTTCCAGCACGGTCATGTGGCTCCACAGGTTGAAGTGCTGGAACACCATGGCCAGGCGGGTACGAATCCGTTGCAGTTCATCGGCGTCCGCCACGTGCATGCCGTGGCTGTCCTTGACCATGCGGATGTTCTGGCCGTCCAGGGTCATGGCGCCGTCGTTGGGCTGTTCGAGAAAGTTGATGCAGCGCAGAAAGGTACTTTTGCCCGAACCGCTGGCGCCGATCAGGCTGATGACGTCGCCGGTGTTGGCCTTGAGCGACACACCCTTGAGCACCTCATGATCGCCATAGCTTTTGTGCAGGCCTTCAATGGTCAGTTTGTACATGGAGCAGGCATCCTCAAGGCGAAAGTAGGTAACCGCTGCGGTAGGCTTCGGTGCCCGCGACATGGGCGATCACCATGCCGGCAGTGGCCATGCGCCGCAGTGAACGGGCGTACATCAGCCCGGCGATGGTGCAGTGAACAGGGATAACGCGATCGGTGATCGGGTCGATGATCTCGGCGATCAGTTGCCCGGCTTCCAGGTATTCCCCCGGCATGGCCGTGAACACCAGTAAGCCGCCAGCCGGCGTTGCCACGGGTTCCACGGCCGCCAGTGGCGTGGCCGGGTACGGCAGCTCCGGCAGGGGCAGCGGTTCGCCGACAATGGCGCCGAAATGAATCAGGTAATCGAGCAGCGCCTGGCAGTCGAGACTGGCCAGCGGGTGATTGACGTCACCCTGGCCGCGCAGCTCGACGGTCACGCTGAAGCTGCCCATGGGTATCTCGAAGCGCTCGCCGAAGCGCTCTTGCAATTGCCACCACAGCAGGGTGAAGCACTCGTCGAACGACTGGCCGCCAGAGTCGGTGGCCAACAGGCTGGCTTCCGAGCCGATATAGCGCGCCAGGGGTTCGACCTTCGGCCAGGCCTGCGGCGTGGTGTAGAGATGCGCGACCGCCTCGAAGTCGCAATGCAGGTCGAGCACCATATCGGCGTCGCAGGCCAGGCGTTGCAGGACCAGTCGTTGCGATTGCAATTGGGTGCTGGCGCTTTGGCGGTCCAGGGCACTGCGCAGGCTGCCGCGGATCAGTTCGAGGTTGCGCTGGGGATCGTCGCTGAGCTGGTCCTCGATTTCATTGCCGACTTCCTCGCTCAAATCAACGAACCAGCGGTTGAAGTTCTGACCGCTCTCCAGCTCGTAGCGGCCTAACGGTACGTCCATCAGGATTTGTTCCAGGCCGACCGGGTTGGCCACTGGCACCAGCACGATTTCGCTGCGCAGGCGGCCGGCGGCTTCAAGCTCCGCCAAGCGCTGCTTGAGGTGCCAGGCGACCAGCATGCCGGGCATTTCATCGGCGTGCAGGGACGCCTGGATGTAGATTTTGCCGCTGGCCGCCTGTGGGCCGAAGTGAAAGCTGTGGATCTGGCGTGCGGTGCCCGGCAGCGGTGCCAGCAGGTCATGGGTCTGGTGGTGCATGTGCGTGTCCTAGTGGGTCGGCCCGAGAAAGGCCAGCCATCGGCGTTCGGCGAGGCGGAACAGGCCGACCAGCGTAAAGGTGATCGCCAGGTAAATCAGCGCGGCGATGCCGAACGACTGGAAGGTCAGGAAGGTCGCCGAGTTGGCGTCCCGCGCGACCTTGAGGATGTCCGGGATGGTTGCGGTGAACGCCACGGTGGTCGAGTGCAGCATCAGGATGACTTCGTTGCTGTAATACGGCAGCGAACGTCGCAGGGCCGACGGCATGATCACGTAGGCATACAGCTTCCAACCGGTCAGGCCGTACGCCTTGGCCGCTTCGACTTCGCCATGGTTCATGCTGCGGATTGCCCCGGCGAAAATCTCCGTGGTGTAGGCGCAGGTGTTCAGGGCAAAGGCGAGGATGGTGCAGTTCATCGCGTCGCGAAAGAAGCTGTCGAGCAAGGGCTGCTCGCGCACGGCGGCCAGGCTGTAGATGCCGGTGTAGCAGATCAGCAACTGGATATACAGCGGCGTGCCTCGGAACAGGTAAGTGTAGAACTGCACCGGCCAGCGGATGTAGAAGTGGCTGGATACACGGGCGATGGACAGCGGAATCGAGACGATGAAACCGATGAAAATCGAGGCGCTGAGCAGCCACAAGGTCATGGCGAGGCCGGTGATGTTCTGGCCGTCGCTATATAGGAAGGGTTTCCAGTATTCCTGCAGGAGTTCGATCATCGTACAGCCTCCCGAGTACCGGCGGCGTAGCGGCGTTCCAGCCAGCGCAGGACCATGTTCGAGGCACTGGTGATCACCAGGTAGATCAAGGCGGCGAGCACCAGGAAATAGAACAGTTGATAGGTGCTTTTACCGGCGTCCTGCGCGGCCTTGACCAGATCGGCCAGGCCGATGATCGAGACCAGTGCGGTGGCCTTGAGCATCACCATCCAGTTATTGCCGATACCTGGCAGGGCGTAGCGCATCATCTGCGGGAACACCACGATCCAGAACCGCTGGCCGCGCTTGAGTCCGTAGGCAACGGCGGCTTCGACCTGACCCCTTGGCACTGCGAGGATCGCGCCACGAAAGGTCTCGGTGAAATACGCGCCATAGATGAAACCCAGGGTCAGGACCCCGGCGCTGAACGGGTTGATCTCGATGTATTCCCATTCCATGTAATCGGTGAACGAGGTCAGCCAGGTTTGCAGGCTGTAGAAAATCAGCAGCATCAGGACCAGGTCCGGTACGCCGCGAATCAGGGTGGTGTAGCACTGGGCAGGCAAGCGCAGCAGTTTGACTTTTGACAGCTTGGCACTGGCGCCCAGCAGGCCGAGCAATACGGCCACCAGCAGCGACATCGCTGACAATTTGATGGTCATCCAGGTGCCTTCCATCAGCAATGGACCGAAGCCCTTGAGGCTGAAGGCTGAGAGCCCCAGATTTTGTAGGAGGTTTTCGAACATAAATCAGCAACCTGATCGGAAGAAAAAAGCGCCCATCGCGAGATGGGCGCCTGGCATTATTTGCCGCTGTACAGATTCAGATCGCCAAAGTGTTTCTTCTGGATGGTGGCGTAGGTGCCATCATCGTGTAACGCTTTGATACCTTTATCCAAAAGCGCTTTCAGCTCGGTGTTACCTTTCTTAATGCCGACAGCGGTTTTGGAAGGCAGAAGTTCGTTGTCGACTGCCTCGCTGACGTCATAGTCGGCACCCTGCGGCGACTTGAGGAAGCCCAGTTCGGCTTGCAGCATGTCCTGGATCCCGGCGTCGAGACGGCCGGAGGTCAGGTCGGCATACACCTGATCCTGGTTCTGGTAGGCCTGGGTTTTCACACCGGCCTTGTCCAGCACGGCTTTGGCGTAGGCTTCCTGGATGGTGCCTTGCTCGTAGCCGACGGTTTTGCCCTTGAGCGAGGCGACGTCTGCCGTGACGCCCGAACCTTTCTTGAACACGTAGGCGGTTGGGCCGGAGAACAGCTCGCTGGAGAAGTCGATGACCTTTTCGCGGGCAGGGGTAACGGTCATCGACGAGATCACACCGTCGAATTTATTGGCCTTGAGGCCCGGAATCATGCCGTCGAAATCGCTCTCGACCCACTTGCACTTGACCTTCAGCTCGGCGCAGATCGCGTTACCCAAGTCGATATCGAAACCTACCAGGCTGCCGTCAGCCGCTTTCGACTCGAATGGCGCGTAGGAAGGGTCAACACCGAAACGCAATTCCTTGTATTCCTTGGCCAGCGCGGAGCCAGCCGTTACGCACAACGCCAGTGCAGACAGAGTCAGCAATGCTTTTTTCATTATTCAATCCCTAAGAACCAATATGAGCGCTTGTGGCGCAGAATTATTGTTACTGGAAGCGTAAGACCTAATGAAAGTAGCAATTTCCGAACCAGAGTGGCGAACAAGCGTTTAAAAGGCTTTTCAGGAAATTGCCGGATGGGATTAGTGCACGAAAATGGGCGTCGTGAATAGGGTGCACCGTTTTGGGGTGGAGATGTCGGCGGTCAAGCCAACAAATCCTGCAACGTTCCCAGATTGTCGGCCTCATCGATGGTCTTGTCCTGACGCCAGCGCAGCATGCGGGGAAAGCGAACGGCGATGCCGCTCTTGTGGCGCTTGGACAGGGCGATGCCTTCGAAGCCCAACTCGAACACCAGGCTGGGTTTGACGCTGCTGACAGGGCCGAACTTCTCGATCGTGGTCTTGCGCACGATGCTGTCGACCTGGCGCATTTCTGCGTCGGTCAGCCCCGAGTAGGCCTTGGCAAAAGGCACCAGGGTGCGTTCGCTGGCGTCGGGCGGACCGTCCCACACGGCGAAGGTGTAGTCACTGTAGAGGCTGGCGCGGCGACCATGGCCGCGTTGTGCGTAGATGAGCACCGCATCGACGCTGAACGGGTCGACCTTCCATTTCCACCAGGTGCCCATGTCCTTGGTCCGGCCAACGCCATACAGCGCATCGCGGGCCTTGAGCATCATGCCCTCGACGCCGAGGCTGCGGGATGCTTCACGTTGACGAGCGAGGTCGAACCAGTCTTCGCCCGTCAGCACGGGGGAAGGCAAAAGCACCGGGTTACTGCACTGGACGATGACCTTTTCCAATTGCGCGCGGCGTTTGGCTTGAGGTTGGTTACGCCAATCCTCGCCCTGCCATTCCAGTAAGTCGTAGGCGAGAACCACCACCGGCACCTCGTCGAGGATCTTTTTGCCCAGGGTCTTGCGGCCGATGCGCTGCTGCAGCAGGGCGAACGGTTGCACGGCGGGCGCGGACGGCGCTGCCGGGTCGAAGGCGTCCCCGGTTTCGGGCCGGGTGGTTTTCCACGCCACAATCTCTCCGTCGATCACCGTGCCGTCGGGCAAGCCATGGACCAGGCTGTCGAATTCGGGAAAGCGTTCGGTGACCAACTCTTCGCCGCGCGACCAGACCCACAGCCGCCCCTCGCGCTTGACCACCTGGGCGCGGATGCCGTCCCACTTCCATTCCACCTGCCACTGACTGGCCGGGCCGAGCAGGGCTTCGAACTGTTCGACCGGCTGCGACAGCGCGTGTGCCAGGAAAAACGGGTAGGGCTGGCCGCCGCGCTGGGCATGTTCGTCGACGGATTCAGCGGCGATCAGCTTCAGGTAACTGGCGGCGCTAGGCCGGTTGGACAGGTCGGTGTAGCCCACCAGCCGCTGGGCCACGCGTTTGCTGTCCAACTGCGCCATCGCCGCCAGGGCGCGGGTGACCAGCAGCTTGGAGACACCCACGCGAAAGCTGCCGGTGATCAATTTGATGCACAGCATCAGGCTCGGGCGATCCAATTGTGCCCAGAGCGCGGGCAGGCGCTCGGCAAGTGTTTCAGGGGTTTCACCGCGCAGCGGCAGCAGTTTTTCCTCGATCCATAGCGCCAATCCATCGTTGGAGCTATGGGGTGCTTCGGGCAGGACCAGCGAGATGGTCTCCGCCAGATCGCCCACCGCTTGGTAACTCTCCTCGAACAGCCACGGCGACAGGCCGGAATAGGTGACCGCCAGCTCGCGCAGGACACGCACCGGCACCAGTTGCCGAGGTCGGCCACCCGACAGGAAGTACACCGCCCAGGCGGCGTCTTCAGGTGCGGCATGCGCAAAATAGCGCTGCATTGCCGCAAGCTTGGCGTTGCTCGACGTCGTGGCGTCGAGGTCGGCGTACAGCTCGGCAAACGCTTTCATGGCAGCGCCTCGGCGGTGGTTGACTGTTCTTCTTCATCGTCACCGTACTCGGTGTTGAAGCCCTGCGCGTCGAGCCCCTGCTCGCGCAGGTGGCGGACCAGCACGCCAATCGATCCGTGGGTCACCATGACCCGCTCGGCGCCCGTTTGCTCGATGGCCCAGAGCAGACCGGGCCAGTCGGCGTGGTCGGACAGCACAAAGCCGCGGTCCACGCCACGTCGGCGCCGTGTACCGCGAAGGCGCATCCAGCCACTGGCAAAACCATCGCTGTAGTCGCCGAAACGGCGCATCCAGGTGCTACCCCCCGCCGAAGGCGGCGCGAGGACCAACGCCTTGCGCATCATCGGATCGTTTTTCTGGACTTCGCCGGCGTAGATTGTCGGCGGGATGTGGATGCCGCCTGCGCGATACACACGGTTCAGTGGCTCGACGGCGCCATGCACCAGGATCGGGCCGAGGCTGGCATCGATGCCGTGGAGAATCCGCTGGGCTTTACCGAACGAGTAGCAGAACAGCACGCTGGCCTTGTCCTGGGCGGCATTGGCTTGCCACCACTGATTAATCTCGGCGAAAACTTCTGCCTGGGGTTGCCAGCGATAAATCGGCAAGCCGAAGGTCGATTCGGTAATGAAGGTATGGCAGCGTACCGGTTCGAACGGAGCACAGGTGCCGTCCGGTTCGATCTTGTAATCACCGGAGGCCACCCAGACTTCACCGCCGTATTCCAGGCGTACCTGTGCTGAGCCGAGCACATGGCCAGCGGGATGGAAGCTCAAGGTGACGCGGTGATGTTGCAACCGTTCGCCATAGGCCAGGGTTTGCAGGTCGATGTCCTGGCCCAGTCGCGCACGCAGGATGCCCTCGCCGGGCGCGGCGGCCAGGTAGTGCTGGTTGCCGCTGCGAGCGTGGTCGCCGTGGGCGTGGGTGATGACCGAGCGCTCGACCGGCCGCCACGGGTCGATGTAGAAATCCCCGGCCGGGCAGTACAAACCTTCGGGACGTGCGATGACAAGGTCCATGGAGTGACCACGATGGAGGACTTGTTAGCTAAGAGGCGGGGGTGGGGCGGGAAGTTCTATCGGGATTTTCAGGTAACTGTGCTGCACCTGTGGGAGCGGGCTTGCCCGCGATAGCGTTCGGTCAGTCAACATATTCGTCGCTGACACATCGCTATCGCGGGCAAGCCCGCTCCCACAGAGGGGGGGTACAGCTCACTTACCAGGCGTCAAGGTCAGCCGCTTCGTCCCGTACACCTTGTCGAAGTTCTGCGGTTGCATCGGCAGGCTCATGTATTGGCCCTTGAGCCACGGGTCCACGCTATCGAGGTAGTGCGGGCTGGCCGGGTTGCCGGATTGGCCGGTTCCGTTCTGGCCCATCAGCGGTTCGGCCTGGCCGAAGTCGACGATAAAGCGCATGGCCGGAGCCTGCGTGGTGTTGAAGTCTTCACCCCAGGCGAACGCCGCCATGTTCAGCGTGGTGTGGTCGCCGCCGGCGGCGACGGGGCCACGCACGGTCTGGCCGCTGGCGTTCTTCCATTCGTAGCGGTGCAACTTGCCCCACTGCCAGGCCCTGCGATCACCGCCCAGTTGGCTGTCGCCGGCGCTGATGGCCGCCGCCAGGCTGCGGGCGAGAATGGCCGGTTTGTCTTCTTTCTGTGGTGTGCGGGTGTCATCCCAGAAAGGGCTGTCTTCGCGGCCAAGCAGGTGGTCGGCCTGGGCGGCGTAAGACAACTTGCCATTGGCAATGAAGGCTTTCCACGCAGGGCTGGTTGGCGAGCCGAGCTCATCGAGGAATATCTGCTTGGCGCTTTCCTGCAGAAACAGCTCGTAAATCGCCGCATCGGCGGAGGTCGGTGTGAGCTTGCCGTCGAACGCCATCAACCGGCCCAAGGCTTCGCGAGCCTTGCCACGATCCGCTTCCGGCAAGGCCTCGATCGCCTGTTTCAGCGGCTGGGCCATGCCCGGTGCGCTGAACATCTGCTTGAGTTTCGCGGCGAAAGTGGTGGTCTGGTCATATTGCATGGCGATCACGCTGCGGCTGTCGTGTTTGCCCACGCCGGCCAGTTCCGCCAGGCGCTCACCACGCTCCGGAGCCGCCCAGGAGTTGGACAACTGCATGCCATAGCCGTGAGGAATCACGCGCTGGTTGGCTGTGCCGAGCCAGCCTTGGGCAGGGTCCTGATCGTAGGGGTGCAACATCGGATCGGCGTAACCGTCCCAATCGTAGCGTCCTTCCCATCCCGGCGAGGGCAGCAGGCCTTCGCCTTCGCGGCGATTGGGGTAGCGGCCGGTCACTTGCCAGCCGATGTTGCTGGCGTCGGCGAACACCAGGTTGAGCGTGATCGCCCGGATTTCCCGGCTGGCGTCCGACGCTCTCTCGACATTCTGCGCCCGGGACAGGTCGAAAAATGCATCCAGGGATTTGTCATCGGCAAAGCTCGGCGTCTGCAAGGCCAGGCCGAAACCGTTGCCCAACGCGGTGCCCTGGGCACTGTTGAGCAGCGGGCCGTGGCGTGTTTCATACACCGCTTCGCGGATTGGCCGCTGACCTTTGACGAAATAGGTTTCGTTGCGAACAATCACCGGTTGCCATTTGCCGCCGGCTTCGTAGGTCAAGCTGTTGCCCTGGCGTCGGATTTTTTCCAGGAACAGGTCCTGGTTGTCGCCCATGACCGACGCGGTGCTCCACGCCACCTTGCCGTTGAAACCACCCAGTACCATCGGCAAACCGGCAATCGTCACGCCGGAAGCCTGATACTTCGGTGAGCGAATCTGCACGTAACTGAACAACGATGGCACGCCCAACGGGCCGTGGCTGTCGCTGGCCAGCAGGCTCTTGCCACTGCGGCTGCGTTGCGGCGCGATTGCCCAGTTGTTGGACGAGGTGGCACCCAGCAGATTCAGGCTGGACAGTTGGCCGGTGGCTTTGTCGAGTTCGGCGAGTCCAGCAATTGCCCCGTTGAGCTTGAGGCCCTTGAGTTTTTCCGCTTCGGCGTCTGGCAGTTTTTCGTCAGGGGCGGACGGCGTGAGCCATGGCAGTTTGTCGGTAGTCAGCGATTGGGCGAGTACCAGTGAGGCGATTTCCTCGGGCAAATTCGCCGACTGGCTGAAGTTGAGCAGACAGAAGATCAGCGCCGAATCTTCAGGTTTCCAGTATTCGGGCTTGTAGCCGCTGGTCGCGAGGTCTGCCGGTAGATTGTCGCGGTAGCGGAACAGGTAGGCGTTGACCCCGCGGGCGTACACCTCGAAGAAGCGTTTGAGCCGCGGCGAAGAGGCCTTGTACAGCTCATCGGCACTTTTCTTCAGGTTAACGGCGCGCATGTAGCGGTCGGCGTCGAGCAGATCGGCACCGGACATTTGCGCCAAACGACCCTGGGCCAGCAGGCGCAGGGTGACCATTTGCGTGATGCGATCGCTGGCGTGCACGTAGCCGAGGGCGAACAGCGCATCGTGGAAGCTGTTGCTTTCGATCAGCGGCATGCCCATGGCATTGCGGCGCACCGAAACGTTCTGCGCCAGGCCCTTGAGCGGTTGCACGCCAACAGCGGGCACCAGGCTGTCCTGGGCGTTGAAAGTCTGACACCCGCTGAGGCTCAGGACACCGGCCACTGCTGCGGCAACGCCGAACCGGGGAAGAAAATGTGTAAGGGCTGGCGAGGCCATGGCAAGGCTCCTGCGGGGGTAGCGTCAGTAAAGGCGCTACGTTAGTGAGCAGGAGGTGACCGCGCAAGCGGGGCAGCGGGTTATTTCAGGATTTGTCGGACGAATGCTTGCCTGTGGCGGGGGTTGGTGCTCAAGTGCCGGACATTCAAGACCTTGCGTGGGGAAATCGGCATGGAACTCAAGGCTGACGCAGCACTGATCATCATCGATCAGCAGAAAGGCATTCTGGAACCACGGCTGGGGCGGCGAAACAATCCCCAGGCTGAAGAGCGCATGCTGGAACTGATCGGGGCTTGGCGGCGTACCGGGCGGCCGCTGTTTCATGTGCAGCATTTGTCGCGTTCGCCCGATTCGGTGTTCTGGCCGCAGCAGCCGGGGGTGGAGTTCCAGCCGCGCTTTGCGCCACTGGCGGGTGAGCAACTGATCCAGAAGCAGGTGCCGGATGCTTTTTGTGCTACCGGGCTGGAGGCTCGCTTACGCGAGGCGGGGATCGAGCAGTTGGTCATCGTCGGTGTGGCGACGAACAACTCGGTGGAGGCCACTGCGCGAACGGCCGGGAACCTGGGGTTTGACGCGTGGGTGGCGCACGATGCGTGCTTTACCTTCGACAAGGCGGATTACTTCGGCCAGCTACGCAGCGCTGAGGAAGTGCATGCGATGTCGTTGGGGAATTTGCACGGGGAGTATGCGACGGTGGTGGGAACTGCGCAGATTTTGGCTGCTGTCTGAATGTGGTGGTGGTTGTCAGGCCGCCTTCGCGAGCAAGTCGAATCGTCGCACCGCCGCTCCCACAGGGATTGATGGTGTACACAAAATCTTTGATTAACACCGAACCCTGTGGGAGCGGCGGTGCGACGATTCTACTTGCCCGCGATAGCGGTCTAACCGGCGAAGCAATCCTCGGCCCGAAGCATCAAGCCCCGTGGCACTTCTTGAATTTCTTGCCATTGCCGCAAGGGCAAGGGTCGTTGCGACCGACATCTTTCAGGGCGTTGCGTACAGGCTCCTGGGGAGCGTGGTTGCAGTGCGGGCCGTGGACGTGGCCATGGTCGTGATCATGGTGATGGTCGTGATCGTGATCGTGGTTGCAATCAGGGCCATGAACGTGGGGTTGCTGGGTCATCGGGTGTGCTCCGGAATTAAATCGGCGGGGATTATCACGCCATTGCGCGCCAGGTGCACGTAGTGCGCGATGAATAAACCGGTTTCCAGCTCACCTTCCAGTCGATAGGGGATGGCCTGGTCGGATTTTTCCAGCAGTTTCACCAGTTCGCGCACCTTGGGCCACAGGTTGGTGCGAATCGGCACCTTGAAAAATCCGCTGCGCTTTGGGCCCACGGTAAACCAGTGCTCGTGCTCGCCTTCCGCCAGCAAAATGTTGCCCAAGTGTATGCGGTATTCGAGACCCCGGACGGTCAGGTCATTGTCCGCGGGGTTGTCCACCCGAAAATACAGCTCGAAGCGTTGCTGCATCAGCCTGGCCTGGACGACTTCGACCTTGACCAGGTGCACCGCAGGGTCCGGCGCGTCGTCGCCGAACCACGACGCGCAGCCGCCAAGCCCAAGCAGCAGGGGCAAGGTGAACAACAACTGTGCGAACCGATGGCTGATCATGGTGGCATGTCTCCCTTGAGCCCCAGTCTAGTTCGTCATCGATCACTCAACTGGCAAAATACCCCGCGCAGCATTTCTTGAACTTCTGCCCGCTGGCGCAGGGACAGGTATCGTTGCGGCCCGCCTTGAGCGTCACGGTGGGATCGATGAAGTACCAGCGCCCGGCGTTTTGCACGAATGAAGAACGCTCGCGATGACTGTGTTCACCGCTGCCGTCATGCCAGCGTGCAGTGAACGTCACGAAAGCGTGTTCCGGTTGACCACCGAACACCTCGGAGCTTTCGACCTCAAGACCCAGCCAGGTGCTTTGCGCGCTCCAGTCACTGATCGATTGTCGGTCCAGTCCCGACTGTTGTGCGGCCAGAGTGGTCGCCACCAGGTAATCGACCAGGCCCAATACGTAGGCGCTGTAGCGCGAACGCATCAAGGCCTCGGCGCAGGGGGCCGGGTGGCCGGCGTGGAAGTGGCCGCAGCAGGCGTCGAGGAGTGTGCCGCTGCCACAAGGGCAAATGGATGTACTCATTGCGTTACCACCAGTATTTCCCGAAGTTTTCCGGATTGGCCCAGAAGCGAGAGTTGAGCCAGTCGGGGACTTGTTTGTAATCAAGCAGATCGTAGGTGAACAAGGTCAGCACCTGTTCGTCGCGCTGGAAGCGTTCGCTGGCTTGCAGGGCCAGGGAGAAAAAGTCGGTGTCCTGCCAGCCGCTGGCGGACACATCGGCGATCACCGCCAGGCGACTGGCATTGAGGTTGCGAATCCCCCCGAGCAGATTCAGACCGTCGCGCTTGGGTAAATGTTCGAGGCAATCGACCACCAGCGCGAGGTCGAAACGACGTGCTGCCAGTTCGGCCGGCAACGGTCCGGGCGCGGCGTGGGCAATGCAGGTATCCGGGTGCGCGAGCCGGAAGGCCTCAAGCGCCGGGAACTCGCTGGCGCCGATCACCAACAGGCGCAGCGGGGCATAACGATCAAGCAAAGCGGCCAGCGCCTGCTGCGGCGTGCGCGAAGAGATTGCTGCAGTCATCAAAGATCCTCAATCAGAATGCCAAGACTAGCGCGCCCAAAGGCCCAGATATAGAGCGGCCAGACGCCACATGGGGCGACCTGCCGTGAATACGGGACAAAACTGCAATGGCCTATTGCTGGCGGAGATTAAAACTCGGGTCTTTACTCCCTGAATCGGTTCTAAGCCGATCCTTCAGGAGAAAACTAGATGAGCATAGTTCGGACAGCACTACCCTTGGTTCTGCTAACCAGTGTGTTGACTGGTTGCGCAGGTTTGCAGAAAACCGACTGGCCGACCTGTGCGGCTGTCGGCGGTGTCGTGGGCGCGGGGCTGGGCGCGACGGAGAGCTCGGCCTGGGCCGGCTACGGTGCCCTGCTGGTTGGCGGTACGGCCGCAGCTTATTGCTGGGTACATGGTGATGGCGACGAGGACGGTGATGGCGTGCCGGACAGCCGTGACAAGTGCCCGGGTACGCCTCGAGGCGTGAAAGTCGATGCCGATGGCTGCCCACCACCTGTGCCTGCGCCAGTGGTTGAAGAAGTGGTTGTGGTCAAGGAAGAAACCATTGTCATCCGTGATGTTCACTTCCAGTTCGACAAAGCCACCCTCACGGGTGCTGACAAACAAGTCCTGGATAAGGTCGCCACTCGCCTGAAACAGGAAAACAGCAGCGCTCAATTGACCGTGACCGGTCACACCGACAGCGTCGGCGGCGATGCCTACAACCAGAAACTGTCGGATCGCCGCGCACATTCGGTGGTGGAGTACCTCGTCGAAAGTGGTGTGCCACGCAGCAGTTTCGTGTCTGTGACCGGTGCGGGTGAGAGCCAGCCGGTAGCCGACAACAAAACCGCTGACGGCCGTGCACAGAACCGTCGCACGGAAATCAAAATCAACCGCTGAACCCCTCGCATCCGCGGCTTGTGCAGTCGCGGATGCGGGTCTTTACTCCTGTGTAGCCGGCATCGGCCGGTAACACAGGAGCTTTCCATATGAGCGTACTCATTCGGACCGTCTTGCCGGTCATGCTGCTTGGCAGCCTGCTGACCGGTTGCGCCACTCACAGCGATGGCACTGCCCCCCTCAACCAACGCACCTGGCCGATCTGTAGCCTCATCGGCGGGCTGGTGGGTGGCGGCTTGGGCGCCATTGAAAGTGGTGGGTGGGCGGCGGGTGGTGCGGCGCTCGGCATCTTGAGCGGCGGCCTTATCTGCTACGCCCAGGACGGTGACGAAGACGGAGACGGCGTATTCGATCGGCGCGATCGTTGCCCTGACACACCGTCCAACACCCCAGTCGATCATCGCGGCTGCCCGTTGCCGCAATACCCTGCCAGCCAGAAACCGGCCGAGCCTGCTCCTGTGGAAGTCATCACCCTGAGCGATGCCGGTGCCGTGTTGTTCGCCTTCGACAAGGCCGACCTGACGCCGGCGGCCCAGGATCAACTCGATCAAGTGATGCCCAGGTTGCAAAGCCCTGACGTGAAGACCATCAAGATCATCGGGCACACCGACAGCAAGGGTTCTGACGCCTACAACCAGGCGCTGTCCGAACGCCGGGCCAGCAGCGTGGCGGCTTACCTTTTGGGCATGCACATTGCGCCGGAGAAAATCACCAGTGAAGGTCGCGGCGAGAGCGAACCGGTCGCCGATAACGAAACGGACGAGGGCCGGGCGAAAAATCGCCGGGTGGAATTGCACCTCAATCGCTGAGGCCCGCGCTAGAGCCGTCGGATCGTTCCTACAGGCGATTCGACGGCCATCGTGCAATCTTCATGAAGTATTTTCCATTGCCCTCTGGCTTATCCCGCGTGGAAGCCGTTACTGTGCGCAAAAGAATAATTCTCACCGGAGGAGCGTATGAAGGTGTTCTGGGGGCTGGGGAAGCTGTTGACCCTGCTGTTCTGGGCGGTGGTGCTGGTCAATGTGTTGACCCCCTTTGTCTATCCGTTGCACGTACTGGTCAATCTGGCCGGCGGCTTGCTGGCGGCCCTTCATCTTCTCGAGGCGGTATTCTGTTTTCGCAGCCTTCGCGGTCGTACCCACCCCTGGCGCGATCGACTGAAGATCCTCTTTTTTGGTGTTTTTCACCTGCAAACCATTCCGGCGCCCGCCGAAACTAAGGCTTCCCATGCGTAAACTCTGTCTGCTTGCCGCACTTATCAGCCCGTTCGCCTGTGCCCAGGTGGTCAGCGTCGAAACCAACTCCCTGATGCGCCTGCCCAACGCCACCAGCACGTTGAAGCTGGAGCGCCTGGAGGTGGCCGATTACGGTACTTTGCTGGTGCCTTCCAATGTCACCGAAGTCAGTGTGGATGAACTGCATCTGGGGCGTGAGGCGCGGATTGCCATTGTGCCCGGCGAAAACGCCCTTGAATTGAAGGTCAATCGCGCGCAGCTGTCCGAGGGCAGTCAGATCACCGCACGTGGCGCTCCGGGTACTTATCAGAAGGCGGCCCGGGCAGGGCGTAATCTGAATCTGCAGATCAAGACGCTGGACGCGCCGCTGCTGTCGGTTGATGCCCGTGGCGGTACCGGGGCTCCGGGGTTTGTCGGGCTCGATGGCGCCAATGGCCAGGCTCCGGGCTGCACCTGGGGGCAGGCGGGTCGCGGGTCCGATGGCAGCAACGGCAGTGACGGGCAACCGGGCGCGCCGGGTGCACTCGTTCGCCTGGCCCTGCCGCAGGATTACCCGGCCGAGCGGATCAAGGTTCAGGTCGACGGCGGTGCCGGCGGCTTGGCCGGGGCTGGCGGCAAGCCGGGGGCGGGTGGCAAGGCCAAGGGCTGCCTGATCTACAAGACCGATGGTGGCAAGAACGGTAAACCAGGGGTGGATGGACAGCCTGGCGTGGCGGGCGCTGCGGGTTCGGTGACGGTGCAGCGGTTGTAATCCGCGGGGTGTACCTGTCTGGGAAGGCTGGATCTGTGGGAGCGGGCTTGTCGAGGCGTCGAACCGTCGCGATGGTCATCAACGATGACGCTGGCCACCTGACACCCCGCGGTGCCCCGGCCACGATCGCGGACAAGTCCGCTCCTACAGAAATCAAAATCGGCGCGCTTGCTCGCGATGGTCGTCAACGATGACGCTGGCCACCTGACACCCCGCGGTGCCCCGGCCACCATCGCGGACAAGTCCGCTCCTACAGAAAATCAAAATCGACGCGATCCCCTGTAGGAGCGAGTTTACTCGCGATGGTCGTCAACGATGACGCTGGCCACCTTACACCCCGCGGTGCCCCGACCACCATCGCGAGCAAGCTCGCTCCTACAGGGGGGCGGTATTAGAAGGTCGGTCTGGCCGCGGCAATCGCCACCAGCACCAAACCGACAATCAGGTTGATCCCCACCAAGCGGCGAATCCTCCCCAGCACCGCCGCGCCTGCCGGCCAATCCTGTGCCGTCACTGCCGTACGCAGCTCTGGCAACATCAACGCGTGTATGCGGATGAACAACGCGGTCATCACCAGATACAGCCCCATCATGATCTGCACATAACGCGGCGCTGCCTCGAAACCGCTGTATTGCAGATGGATCATGCCCACGCCGCTGATCGGCAGCAGCACGACCGCGACCCAGACCCAGCGGAAAAAACCTTGAAACACTTCTACCCACAGCTTCAGTCGGGCAGGGCCTTCCAGGGCCTTCACGGCGGCGGGGCGCAGGACCATCCAGGCGAAAAACATACCGCCGACCCAGACCAGGGCGGACAGGACATGCAGGGTGTAGACAAGGCTAAAAGGTGTCATTCGGTACTCCGTTCTGCGCGGGATTGATTAGCGGGGTATGATAGCGACCGATTTGGGGGCGTTCTCCACTAATTTCCCCGTCGCGCCGGGTCTGCTGTTGTGCAGGGCAAGGCGCGAGAAGCGTGGTTTGGTCATTCCAAATAAGCTTCGAGCAACGCAGCCCTGCGCAACAGCAGACCCGGCCCTTCGGGTTGTGCCTTAAAAAGGGCCAGGCTGCGTTGCAGGCCTTGGAAAGGGAGCAACCATTCCCCGCGGCCTGCGCCTTGCCTGGCCCGTTTTAAGGCGACAACGCGGCGGGGAAATCAGTGGAGAACGCCCCCAAAACCACTGAAAATTTATCCAGCGTTTTTAGCGCCCGACTATTCATGATCAGCACTGAACTCAAAACCACGATCCAGGGCGCCTATTCGCGTTTTCTCGAAGCCAAGAGCCTCAAGCCGCGCTACGGCCAACGCCTGATGATCGCCGAAGTCGCCAAGGTGCTCGGTGATATCGACACCGACGACGAAGGCCGGCGCAGTGGCGAGCCCGCGGTTGTCGCGGTGGAAGCCGGCACCGGTACCGGTAAGACCGTGGCTTACAGCCTGGCCGCGATCCCGACCGCCAAGGCCGCCGGTAAACGCCTGGTGATCGCCACCGCGACCGTCGCCCTGCAGGAGCAGATCGTCTACAAGGACCTGCCGGACCTGATGCGCAACAGTGGGCTGAACTTCAGCTTTTCGCTGGCCAAGGGCCGTGGCCGCTACATGTGCCTGTCCAAGCTCGACATGTTGCTCCAGGAAGGCCATGCGCAAACCGCCACGGCGCAGCTGTTCGAGGAAGAAGGCTTCAAGATCGAGGTGGATGAGGCCAGTCAAAAGCTGTTTACCAGCATGATCGAGAAGCTCGCGGGCAATAAATGGGACGGCGATCGCGACAGTTGGCCCAACGCCCTGGAAGATGCCGATTGGGCGCGCCTGACCACCGATCACAGCCAGTGCACCAATCGCCATTGCCCGAATTTTGGCCAGTGTGCCTTCTACAAGGCCCGCGAAGGCATGGGCAAGGTCGACGTGATCGTCACCAACCACGACATGGTCCTGGCCGACCTGGCCCTGGGCGGCGGCGCGGTATTGCCCGATCCGCGCGACACCCTCTACGTGTTCGACGAAGGTCACCACCTGCCCGACAAGGCCATCGGCCACTTCGCCCACTACACGCGCCTGCGCTCCACGGCCGACTGGCTGGAGACCACCGCCAAGAACCTCACCAAGCTGCTGGCGCAACACCCGTTGCCCGGCGACTTGGGCAAGTTGATCGAACAGGTGCCGGAGCTGGCCCGGGAGATCAAGACCCAACAACAATTCATGTTTACCGCGTGCGAACAAGTTGCCGATTTCAAGCCCGGCGAAGACGTCGAGGGCCGAGAGCGACCGCGTCATCGCTTCACCGGTGGGGTGATCCCCGAGCACATGCGCGAGATGGGCATCGAACTGAAAAAGGGCTTTGCCCGTTTGACCGACCTGTTCACCCGGCTTACCGATCTGCTCAAGGAAGGCATGGACGGCGAGGTCAACATTGGCATCGCCAGTAATCAGGCCGAAGAGTGGTATCCGTTGTTCGGCAGCCTGTTGTCCCGTTCCTCGGGCAACTGGGAGTTGTGGACCGCGTTCACCGTCGAAGACCCGGAAGACAACCCGCCAATGGCGCGCTGGCTGACCCTGGCCGAAAGCGGTTCGCTGTTTGACATCGAGGTCAACGCCAGCCCGATCCTCGCGGCGGAGATGCTGCGGCGCAACCTGTGGAACGTGGCCTATGGCGCGCTGGTGACCTCGGCAACCCTGACGGCACTCGGCACCTTCGACCGCTTCCGCATGCGCGCTGGCCTGCCAAAGAAAGCCGTGACGGCAGTGGTCCCAAGCCCTTTCCACCATGCCGACGCCGGCGTGCTGCGAGTACCGAACCTCAACGCCGACCCCCGTGATGCGGCGGCGCACACCGCAGCGATCATTCGCGACCTGCCGGAGTTGGTGGAAGGTTCACGCGGTACGCTGGTGCTGTTTTCCTCGCGTAAACAGATGCAGGACGTGTTCGATGGCCTTGACCGTGACTGGCGCAAGCAAGTGTTCATTCAAGGCAACCTGTCCAAACAGGAAACCCTGAACAAGCACAAGGCGCGGGTCGATGGTGGCGATTCCAGTGTGCTGTTCGGTTTGGCGAGTTTCGCCGAAGGTGTCGACCTGCCTGGCGCCTACTGCGAGCACGTGATCATCGCCAAAATCCCGTTTTCGGTGCCCGATGACCCGGTCGAAGCGGCGTTGTCCGAATGGATCGAAGCGCGGGGCGGCAATCCGTTCATGGAAATATCCGTGCCCGACGCCTCGCTGAAGCTGGTCCAGGCCTGCGGCCGCCTGCTTCGCACGGAAGAAGACCGCGGCACTATTACCTTGCTCGACCGGCGCCTGGTCACCCAACGCTATGGCAAAGCCATCCTCAATGCATTGCCGCCTTTCCGTCGTGAAATTTCCTGAAGACCCGGTGGGCAAATCTGCCCGCCGTGTTGTCTATCTCTCTGTCATCGCTTTTCCACTGGCCTTCATGGGTCGTTAGGGAGAACTTCGTTCTTATGATCCGCCGTTCGTTGCCCGCTGTATTCGCCGTACTCCTTGCCACCCCCGTTTGGGCGGCATCAGCCGGCCAGCAGACGCTGTTCAACTTTGTCCGTCCCGCCGATGTGGTCCAGGTGGCGACTCAGGACGCCAGCCTGCCGCAATCGAATGCCGAGCAGACGCCGGAAGGCGAGGTGCTGCGGCGGGTTACATTCAATCCGGCGGCGCAACCGACGCTGCGCCTGACGCCGCAAACCGGGGCCTGGGATTGGTCGCAGTCGGGGATGATGAGCCTGCGGATCCAGAGCGCGATGAACTGGGCCGTGACCGTCTACGTGAAAATCCAGAGTAACAATGGCCAGACATTGGTCAGTCGCGTCGACCTGCCAGCCGGCCCGGCGCAGACGCTGCTGGTGCCGTTGCAACCGAGTACGCCGCTGAACCTGGGCATGAAGGCCGGTCCACCCATGCCGATGACCATTGACGGCCAGCGCGTGTTGCTCGCCAGCAGTACCGGTGAACTGGATCGCAGTCAGGTGGTGTCGGTAAGCCTGTCGATGGATCAACCCAAAGCTGCGCAGAGCATCCTGCTGGAACGTTTCGGGGTGCAGGATGGCGAGGCCGTGATTCAAGCTGCCTACGGCGCACTGGTGGATACCTACGGGCAATCGACCCGGGCCCGGTGGCCGGAAAAAATCAGCAGCGACGAGCAGCTCAAAAGCGCCCTCGCCAAGGATCAGCAACAGATCGGGACATGGCTGGCCGAGCGTCAGAAGGCTGCGCTCGATAAGTTCGGCGGTTGGACCAAGGGCCCGACGTTCCACGCCAGCGGTTTTTTCCGCAGTGAAAAACGCGAGGGTCGCTGGTATTTGGTGACGCCGGAAGGGCACCCGTTCTATTCGCTGGGCGTCAACACCGTAGCGCCGGATGTCAACCAGACCTACGTTGCCGGCCGCGAGTGGATGTTCGAATCGCTGCCCAAACCCGACGAGCCACTGGCCAGTCATTACGGGGAGGGCAACAACCAGGGCGGTAATGGCGCCGACCAGGGCCGTGGTTACAACGCAGGCCGCTGGTATGACTTCTACGGCGCCAACCTGCAGCGCCTGTATGGCAACCCTTGCGCGCCGGCCAGTGATACCAAGGCCGGGGTCGCCGAAGCGGCCAAGGCCGATGCGGTGCAAGCGTCCACCGAGAAAGCTGTCGAGCAGCCTGTGGTCCCGTCCGCCAGCGAATCCGGTGTGGCCGAAGCCGCCAGGACGGGCGCCGAGGACGCGAGCCGCACCAAATCGGTTGAGCCCTGCACCGCCGTGATTGATCAAAAGCGCTGGGCCAGCCACACCCTGGATCGCCTGCAAGCCTGGGGTTTCAACACCCTTGGCAATTGGAGCGCCCCGGTGCTGGGCAACGCCGATCGTGTGCCCTACACCTTGCCGCTGTCCATCGTCGGCGATTACGCCAGCATCAGCACGGGAGCGGACTGGTGGGGTGGGATGCCGGATCCGTTCGACCCGCGTTTCGCCATGGCCACCGAGCGTGCCGTGGCGATCGCCGCTCGCGATCATCGTGACGATCCATGGCTGATCGGTTACTTCGCCGACAACGAACTGGCCTGGGCGGGGCCCGGCGATGATCCCAAAGCCCGTTACGCGCTGGCTTATGGCACCCTGAAATTGACCACCGACGTCCCGGCCAAACGGGCATTCCTCAAGCAACTGCGCGATAAGTACCGCAACCAGGCTGGCCTGTCGAAAGCCTGGGGTATAGAACTGCCCGCCTGGGAGTTGATGGAAGACCCCGGTTTCGAACCGCCACTGCCGAGCGCTGAGCACCCGGAAATCGAAAACGACTTCAAGTATTTCCAGAAGGTCTTCGCCGAAACGTACTTCAAGACCATCTCCGACTCGCTGAAATGGCACGCCCCGAACCAGTTGTTGCTGGGCGGTCGCTTCGCCGTCAGTACCCCGGAAGCCGTGGCATCCTGCGCGAAGTATTGCGACGTGTTGAGTTTCAACATGTATACCCTGGAACCGCAGGACGGTTATGACTTCGCCAGCCTGCGCAGCCTCGACAAGCCGGTGCTGATCACCGAGTTCAATTTCGGCTCGGCCGATCGCGGTCCGTTCTGGGGCGGCGTCACGCAGTTGTCCAGGGAGGAAGATCGCGGGTCGGCTTACGCCCATTTCCTCAAGCAGGCGCTGAGCGAGCCGTCGATTGTCGGCGTGCACTGGTTCCAGTACCTCGACCAACCGGTGACCGGTCGCCTGCTGGATGGCGAGAACGGACACTTTGGCCTGGTAGGCATTACCGATATTCCGTTCCAGGGCTTTGTCGACAGCGTGCGCAAAGCCAACCTGGCGGCCGTCGATCAGTTGGGCAAGGAGGCAGAAAAGCTCAAATCCGAAGCGGACAAGGCCAGTCATGATGCCGAGGGGGGGCGCCAGGGCGAGGCCAAGGGGGCAGGGCATGCCGGTGGGCATTCGGGGAATGGGCATTAAGGCCTGAAACCGATCTGATCGTTCCCAGCGGAGCGTGGGAACGATCACAACCCCACCCCAAACCGACCGCCCAGCCCAACCCTGTTCCCAAAACCCTCAATGGCTGGAACAATGCCGGCCAGTTTGTTCAAGGTATGTCCGAGGAAGGCAGGGTGCAGATTCAGGGTCATTACGAACTCCGGTTCGAAGCGGTGCGTGAAGCGTTTGCCGCGTTGTTCGACGATCCCCAGGAGCGTGGTGCGGCGCTGTGTATCCAGGTTGGCGGCGAAACGGTCGTTGATCTCTGGTCCGGTACTGCCGACAAGGACGGTCTGGAGGCCTGGCATAGCGACACCATCGCCAACCTGTTTTCCTGCACCAAGACCTTTACGGCTGTCACCGCTCTGCAACTGGTCGCCGAAGGCAAGCTGCAACTCGACGCGCCGGTTGCCCGCTATTGGCCCGAGTTCGCGGCGGCCGGCAAGGAGTCGGTGACCCTGCGCCAGTTGCTCTGCCATCAGGCCGGCCTGCCAGCGTTGCGCGAGCTGCTGGCCCCGGAGGCGTTGTACGACTGGCAAACCATGGTCGATGCCCTGGCCGCCGAGACGCCCTGGTGGACACCGGGAACCGCGCACGGGTATGCCGCCATCACCTATGGCTGGCTGGTGGGCGAGTTGCTGCGTCGTGCCGACAATCGCGGACCCGGAGAGTCAATCGTGGCCCGCGTGGCCAAACCCCTGGGGCTGGATTTTCACGTCGGTCTGGCGGATGAGGAATTCCATCGTGTGACGCACATCGCCCGTGGCAAGGGCAATGTTGGCGACGCCGCAGCCCAGCGCCTGCTGCAAGTGACGATGCGCGAACCGACGGCCATGACCACGCGGGCTTTCACCAACCCGCCATCGGTCCTGACCAGCACCAACAAGCCCGAGTGGCGGCGTATGCAGCAACCGGCGGCCAACGGCCACGGCAACGCGCGTAGCCTGGCCGGTTTTTATGCGGGATTGCTCGATGGCAGCCTGCTGGAAAGCGAAATGCTCGAGGAGCTGACCCGCGAACACAGCATCGGTGAGGACAAGACTTTATTAACCCGGACCCGTTTTGGCCTGGGATGCATGCTTGATCAGCCTGACGTGCCTAACGCAACCTACGGGCTTGGTCCGCGGGCGTTTGGCCATCCGGGCGCCGGTGGCTCCATCGGTTTCGCTGACCCGGAACACGATGTCGCCTTCGGTTTTGTTACCAACACGCTGGGGCCATACGTTTTGATGGATCCGCGCGCGCAGAAACTCGCACGGGTACTGGCCACTTGTCTGTAAAACACGCTCACGGGTTCCAGGGCCGGAACCCGGAGGCCTTTATGTTCTCCAATCGTCTGTTTATCCGGGTCCTGCCGGCCTGTTTTTCATGATCACTTTTTTGTGGATATCCAATGTCATTCAATAAAACCACCCTCGCAATGGCCCTGTGCGTCGCAGTCACCGGTTGTGCACAGAACCCAAAAAATGATTCCGACGGCGGCAGTTGGTGGTCGTTCGGCTCCTCGGACAAAGTCGCGGCGAAAGAGCCGGCTCCTGCTCCTGCCCCGGTAAAACCGGTTGCCGCAGCCCCGGTGGCGAAGGCCGAAAGCTCCAACCCTTGGTACTGGCCGTTCGGTTCCGAAGAGGCCCTGGACAAGAAACCCGAGGTAAAACCTGAAGCCAAACCGGTGGAAGTGGCCAAGGCCAAGGCCGAGGCCGAGTCCAGTGGCAAGTGGTGGTGGCCTTTCGGTGGCAAAGAGCAGAGTACGGCCAAGGCTGTGCCGATGCCCGACCCGAAAGTAACCCAGGCCTGGCTCGACGATTACGAGCCGCGCTTGCGAACCGCGATCAAGGACAGCAAATTGGAATTGGAGCGCCGTGAGGATGTGCTGGTGATCACCGCGCCGGTCGAAGGCTCGTTCAACCCGGACCGTCCGGCGATGTTGTTGCCAGTGACCCTGGGCCCGTTCACTCGCGTGGCGAAAATTCTCGAAGTTGATCCGAAAACCGCGGTGTTGGTCCTCGGCCACAGCGACACGTCGGGTGTCGCTGCAGCCAATCAGAAACTCAGCCAGGAACGCGCGCAAGCGGTGGCGGCAATCTTCCGTCTAAGTGGCTTGCAGCGTGATCGCCTGATGCTGCGCGGCATGGGCAGCGACGCTCCGCGTGCGGCCAACGACAGCGTAGAGGGCCGTGCCCTTAACCGTCGTGTTGAAATGTTGGTGACGCCGCAAAACACCATGGTCGCGCTGCTGAGCAAGTACAACATGCCAGCCCCGGCACCGGTCAAAATGGTTGCGGCCCAGGACGTCAAGCCAGTGGCCAAGCCTGTCACTCCGGCACCAGCCACGAAGAAAGCCGACGTGCCAGCCACGAAAAAGGCGCCGGCCAAGAAAGCCGCTGCCAAGGCACCCGCCAAGAAAGCGCCGGCTAAAGCGCCCGCGAAAAAGACCACGCCGGCCAAGGCGGCCACCACTGACAAGAAAGTCGCCGCTGCTGATGCGGTAAAAAAGTGATTCGTTAATCAAAAGGAATGCGCCATGACCCAGGGCCTGGCTGATATGCGTCGCGATTACACCCGTGATGGCCTGACCGAGGCGCAAGCCCCGGCCGAGCCGTTTGCGCTGTTCCACCAGTGGTTTGCCGACGCGGTGAAAACCGAGCAGGCGCCGGTGGAAGCCAATGCCATGACCCTGGCCACCGTCGACACGGACGGCCGGCCGCATTGCCGCATTCTTCTGCTAAAGGGCCAGGACGAGCAGGGCTTCACGTTTTTCACCAACTACGAGAGCGCCAAAGGTCAGCACCTGGCCGCGAACCCGTTTGCGGCCATGACTTTCTTCTGGCCGGCCCTGGAGCGCCAGGTGCGCATTGAAGGGCGGGTGATGAAGGTTACGCCCGAGGAGTCGGATGCCTATTTCCAGGTCCGGCCACTGGGCAGCCGCCTCGGTGCCTGGGCTTCTCCGCAAAGTCGGGTGATCGCCGATCGTGGCGAACTCGAAGCGTTGCTCAGGAGCACCGAGCAACGCTTCAGCGATACGCAGCCTCATTGCCCCGAACACTGGGGTGGTTATCGCCTGCTGCCGGAACGCATCGAGTTCTGGCAGGGCCGTTCGAGCCGTCTGCACGATCGTATAAACTACCGTGCGCAGGGCGCCGACTGGATTCTTGAACGTCTGGCACCCTAGGCAGTCTACCGATCGGGATAGTCTGCCGCAGCGGCTTCCAGCCATTGGGGCAGGTCTCGACGCTTGATTTTCTGTGTCTGGGCGTTAGCCAGTTGCTGGAGCATGAAGAGTTTCTTATGCTCGTCGTCACCTGCCAGCGACAGCGCGAGATCACGGTCCATCCAGCGTTTGATCCTTACGTATATCCACCAGTGGAAATACAGACCGGCGACGGTGGTGACGACAATGATGAAGTAATCCATGGCATTCCCTGGTTGAGCGGCGCATATTCGGCCAAATGCCGCTACGGTATGCAAAGTGCGTGGTCACGCTGTACCTGGCCTGAATCAAACCCATTTTATCCGGGCCATGCCGTGACATGCGTCAAGCTGCGGAGTTTAATGAATACTTGTCCTTTGGAGTTGATGCTATGCGTAAGTCTGTTCTGCTAATTGCTTCCTTTTCCACGATGGCGATGTTGCTCACTGGCTGCCAATCGAGCTTGACCGGTGACTCCTACTCCCGTGACGAAGCGCGTCGCGTGCAGACGGTTCGCATGGGCACCATCGAAGCGCTGCGTCCGGTGAAAATCGAAGGCACCAAGACCCCTATCGGCGGCATCGCCGGTGCAGCGGTGGGTGGTGTCGGTGGCAGCGCCATTGGCGGCGGCAAGGGCAGCATCGTCGCTGCCGTCATCGGCGCAGTGGCCGGTGGCCTGGTGGGTTCTGCCGCCGAAGAAGGCCTGACCCGCACCCAGGGCGTGGAAATCACCGTGCGCGAAGACGACGGCAGCATGCGCGCCTACGTGCAACAGGTTCAGGAAAATGAAGTCTTCCGTGTGGGCGAGCGCGTACGCATCGCAACCGTGGACGGCACCAGCCGCGTGACGCACTAAGCGCACCCGGGTCACTAAAAACCCCGATCAGCGAGAGCTGGTCGGGGTTTTTTACTTCTGTTTTTTACTGCCGGTTGTTGCGACTGATCGTTCCCCGCTCTGCGTGGGAACGATCATCAAAAGGGGTTCATCCGATGAGGCGGCGCGCCATTACGAGGACGACACCACCGCGTTCCTGCGACTCGCGGCCGCCGTCATCGAATAACCGATCAAGGCTGCCAGGATCGAGCCGGTGAGAATCCCCATGCGGTCCATGCCGGCGTATTCGCTGGCACCGGGGACGAAGGCCAGGGACCCCACGAACAGGCTCATGGTGAAACCGATGCCGCAGAGAATCGCCACACCCAGTACCTGCCCCCAGTTGGCGCCCTGGGGCAGGGCGGCCATGCCGGATTTTACGGCGAGCCAGGTCAGGCCGAACACGCCGATGGTCTTGCCCAGCAGTAGCCCCAGTGCGATGCCCATGGGCACGTAATGGGTGAAACTTTCGACGGTCACGCCACTGAGCGACAGGCCGGCGTTGGCGAAAGCGAACAGCGGCAGGATGCCGTAGGCGACCCACGGATGCAGGGCGTGTTCCAGTGTCAGCAGCGGGGAGGGCTCGGCATTTTTTGTGCGCAGGGGGATGCAGAAGGCCAGGGTCACACCCGCCAGTGTGGCGTGAACACCGCTCTTGAGCACACACACCCACAGGATCAGGCCGATGATCATGTACGGTCCCAGCTTGACCACGCCAAGGCGGTTCATCGCGATCAATGCGACGATGCAGGCAGCCGCCAGCGCCAGGGAAAGGGTCGACAGGGCGCCGGAGTAGAAAATCGCAATGATGATGATTGCGCCCAGGTCATCAATGATTGCCAGGGTCATCAGGAACAGCTTCAGCGACACCGGTACCCGCTTGCCGAGCAGGGCCAGGACGCCGAGGGCGAAGGCAATGTCGGTGGCGGTCGGAATCGCCCAGCCACTGAGCGCAGCGGGATTGTCGCGATTGAGAAACCAATAGATCAGTGCCGGTACGACCATGCCGCCGATGGCCGCCGCCCCGGGCAGCACAATCTGCGAGGGTTTCGCCAGTTGGCCATCGAGCACTTCGCGCTTCACCTCCAGGCCGATCAGCAGGAAGAACAATGCCATCAGGCCGTCGTTGATCCACAGCAGCAGAGGTTTGGCGATCTTGAGTGCGCCGATCTGTACGACCACGGGGGTGTCCAGCAAACCGTTGTACAGCCAGGACAGGGGCGAGTTGTTGATGATCAGGGCCAAAACGGCGGCCGCAATCAACAGCAGGCCGCTGGCAGCTTCCAACTGAAAGAAACGGGTGAAGGTGCTACGCAGAGGCAAGGTCGCTCTCCATCGAATAATCAAAAAGGTGGCACACCCTAACCCGTACCGTTAGTTGTTAAAACAAAAGTTATATTCTTTTTTGTTATATGCGGGTGGGGCATGAACCGGCGACACGGACTTGAGCCTAGCAGTTGCCCGAGGTATTGAGGCTCAGCTGTATCTGTGCGCGATGTCGGATATTTCCTAAGCTTGCGGGCTGAGCCTTGCGACAAGGCCGCCTTGACGAGAAGCCATCATGAGCGACAACCGACAGTGGGTCCGGGAAGCGATTCGAATCATCGAAGCCGACTTCCAGCGCAGCGCCGACACGCATCTGATCCCATTGCCCCTGCCGGGTTATACGGGCATCGAGCTGTATTTCAAGGACGAATCCAGCCACCCCACCGGCAGCCTGAAGCATCGGCTGGCGCGCTCGTTGTTCCTGTATGCGTTGTGCAATGGCTGGCTGAAACCGGGTGCGCCTGTGATCGAAGCGTCCAGCGGTTCGACGGCGATTTCCGAGGCGTACTTCGCCCGCCTGCTTGGCTTGCCGTTCATTGCGGTGGTGCCGGCGAGCACTTCCAGGGAGAAGATCGCGCAGATCGCCTTCTACGGTGGCAAAACCCACCTGGTTAATGATCCGACCCAGATCTATGCCGAGTCCGAGCGCCTGGCCCGCGAGCACGACGGCCACTTCATCGACCAGTTCACCTACGCCGAGCGCGCTACCGACTGGCGGGCGAACAACAACATTGCGGAATCGATCTTCCATCAGATGCGCTTCGAGCGGCACCCCGAGCCGAGCTGGCTCATCTCCAGCCCCGGCACCGGGGGCACCACCGCCACGCTGGGCCGTTACGTGCGTTACCGCCAGCACAACACCCGCGTGCTGTGCGCCGATGCCGAGCGTTCAGTGTTTTTCGATTATTACCAGACGGGCGATGCCAGCCTGCGCCTGGACCATGGTTCGCGTATCGAAGGCATTGGTAGGCCGCGGGTCGAGGCGTCGTTCCTGCCCAAGGTCATCGATGCGATGGTCAAGGTGCCGGACGCCCTGTCCCTGGCGGCCATGCATTACCTGGCCGAGCGGCTGGGGCGACATGTCGGTGGATCGAGCGGCACCAATCTGATCGGCGCGTTGATGGCGGCGCAGCAGATGGCGACGGCGGGAGAGTCGGGGTCGATCGTGGCGATCCTGTGCGACAGCGGCGAGCGTTATGCCACGACTTACTACGATAAGAAATGGCTCACGGCCGAGGGCTATGAATTGACTGGGTTGATAGCGGCGGTGGCGGCGGCGGTCGAGCGCGGGGAAGCGCTGCCGGCGAGTGTGTTGCGAGCGAATATCTGATTGAAACCCCTGTAGGAGCGAGCTTGCTCGCGATGGCGGTGGGGCAGTCAGATTGATTTCGACTGATACACCGCCATCGCGAGCAAGCTCGCTCCTACAGGGGGATTTGTGTTGTGTCAGGAGGCCAGGCCCAGAATATCCCGCGCCACCGCCTCGGCGATGCGAATGCCGTCCACACCTGCCGACAAGATCCCGCCGGCATAACCTGCGCCTTCGCCCGCCGGGAACAGGCCCTTGACGTTCAGGCTCTGCATCGACTCGTTGCGGGTGATGCGCAGTGGCGACGAGGTGCGGGTTTCGATGCCGGTCAGTACCGCGTCATGCAGCGAATACCCGCGGATCTGTTTCTCGAACGCAGGCAGGGCTTCGCGGATCGCTTCGATGGCAAATTCCGGCAAGGCCAGCGCCAGATCGCCCAGCGCGACACCGGGTTTGTACGACGGTTCGACACTGCCCAGCGCCGTGGACGGTTTGCCGGCAATGAAGTCGCCGACCAGTTGCGCCGGGGCTTCGTAGTTGCTGCCGCCGAGCACATACGCGTGGGACTCCAGACGCTCCTGCAACTCGATACCCGCCAGTGGCCCGCCCGGGTAATCGACTTCCGGGGTGATGCCGACGACGATCCCGGAGTTGGCGTTACGCTCGTTGCGCGAGTACTGGCTCATGCCGTTGGTCACCACCCGATTGGGTTCTGACGTGGCAGCGACCACGGTGCCGCCCGGGCACATGCAGAAGCTGTAGACCGAACGACCGTTCTTGGCGTGGTGCACCAGTTTGTAGTCGGCGGCGCCAAGCTTCGGGTGACCGGCGTACTTGCCCAAACGCGCGCGGTCGATCAGCGATTGCGGGTGCTCGATGCGGAACCCCACCGAGAACGGCTTGGCTTCCATGAACACGCCGCGACCATGGAGCATGCGGAAGGTGTCGCGGGCGCTGTGACCCAGCGCCAGGATGACGTGTTTGGAGTGAATCTGCTCGCCGCCGTGCAGTTCGACGCCGACCAATTGGCCGTCGTCGATCAGCACGTCCGTTACCCGCTGCTGGAAGCGCACTTCGCCGCCCAGCGCGCGGATTTCCTCCCGCATGGTTTCCACCACGCCGGTCAGGCGGAACGTACCGATGTGCGGCTTGCTGACGTAGAGGATTTCTTCCGGTGCGCCGGCCTTGACGAACTCGTGCAGGACTTTGCGGCCGATGAATTTCGGGTCCTTGATCTGGCTGTAGAGCTTGCCGTCGGAGAAGGTCCCCGCGCCGCCTTCGCCAAATTGAACGTTGGACTCGGGGTTGAGCACACTTTTGCGCCACAGGCCCCAAGTGTCCTTGGTGCGCTGGCGCACATCGGGGCCACGCTCGAGGATGATCGGCTTGAAGCCCATCTGCGCCAGCAACAGGCCAGCGAAAATCCCGCAGGGGCCGAAGCCGACCACGACCGGGCGTTGCTCGAGATCGGCCGGCGCCTGGCCGACCATTTTGTAGCTGACATCCGGCGCCACATTGACGTTACGGTCATCGGCGAACTTGCGCAGCAGCGCGGCCTCATCCTTTACGGTGAGGTCGATGGTGTAGATGAAGCACAGTTCGGAGGACTTTTTGCGCGCATCGTAGCTGCGCTTGAACAAGGTGAAATCGAGCAGGTCATCGCTGGGGATACCCAGGCGCTGGACGATGGCCAGGCGCAGGTCTTCATCGGGATGGTCGATTGGCAGCTTGAGTTCGGTGATTCGTAACATGGCGGGATCCGGTTCGCGGGGCGCACAACTGCGCCAGGGCGTTTGAAGGCCGCGATTATAAGCCTCAAAGGCGCCATCCCGTGAGGCTTAAACGATCAGTCGTTGCGCGATCCGCCGAAATACCCGCAGCCCCGTTGGACCTGGCCGTCGATACGCAACTCGGCGCTCATGTGCTGAACGCTGCCGGTGCTGCTGTCGACGCAGCGTTGCGGCGCGACCCACAGTTCCATGTGCTGGCCGTTGGCTTCGGTGCTGAGGTTGAAGCGACCGTCGCCCAGTTGCTCTTCAACATAGGGAACTGCCAGGGGCGGTTGCCCTGCGCGATCGATGACCATGCCTTTGCCGCTGACCTTCACGTTCCATTCCGGGCCGTGACCGGCGGCACGCAGGATCAGCAGTTTGAAGTTCGGATCGTCGCAGGCAACGCCCGAACGCTCGACGCGGTACAACTGCACCAGGTCCAGCCGGCTCTCGCCACCGCTGGCGACGACCTGCCCACGCACATCGGCGAACAGCTTGCCTTGGGCATCGGCCAGGCTTGCGGCTTCCTGCAGGATGCTGGTGCCGCCGATGTCGTTGACCACCAGGATGCGTTGCTCATTGCACGGCTGGAACACCAGTTTGCCATCGAGCGCCGTCAGTTGGCCCTGCATTCGGGTCTGACCCACGTGAGAAGCACCTTCCTGTGGTCTTTCGAGTAACTGGCAGGCGGCGAACAATGGAAGCAGGGCAACGAGGACTAAGGAACGGGCGACACGCATCTTTGGCTCTCCAGACAAGTGCCGCCACGTTACTCAGCCTGACCGTTCATCACAAGGGCTCAGCCCACATGAAAGGTCTGACCCGTCTGAAGGCCTTCCACGCTTTTGGCGTAGGCAAGCGCCACCTCGGCTGCCGGAGCCGGCTTGTAGCCGCGGAAGTACGGCGCGTATTTGCCCATGGCTTCCAGCAGTACGGTGGGGCTGACCGAGTTCACCCGCAGGCCACGCGGCAGTTCAATGGCGGCGGCGCGCACAAAGCTGTCGAGGGCACCGTTGACCAGGGCGGCTGAAGCGCCGCTGCGGATCGGGTCGTGGCTGAGCACGCCAGTGGTGAAGGTGAAGGAGGCACCGTCGTTGGCAAACTCACGACCGATCAGCAGCAGGTTGACCTGGCCCATGAGTTTGTCCTTGAGGCCCAGGGCAAAGCTTTCTTCGCTCATTTCAGCGAGCGGGGCGAAGGTCACGTTGCCGGCCGCGCAGACCAGTGCGTCGAACTTGCCGGTCTTTTCGAACAGCTTGCGAATCGAGGCGCTGTCGCTGATATCCACCTGCAAGTCACCGCTGGTGCGGCCGATGCGGATGATTTCGTGACGCTCGGACAACTCTTTGTCGACAGCCGAACCGATGGTGCCGCCGGCGCCGATCAGAAGAATTTTCATGGTGGTGATCCTCGTGTGGGTTGAAAGTGGTTTCAGTTTAGAGTGGTTTTTTCTGCGGATAAGCGCGCTAATGGGCAACCTTTGGTTTTCTATTGGAAACAATCCATGAGCGAAATGGACGATCTGGCGGCGTTCGCGGTGTTGATCGAGGCGGGCAGCTTCACGCTGGCGGCGCAGCAACTGGGCTGCAGCAAGGGGCAGTTGTCCAAGCGCATCAGCTTGTTGGAGTCGCGCTTCTGCGTGGTGCTGCTGCAACGCACCACGCGCCGCCTGAGCCTCACGGCGGCGGGCGCGGCGCTATTACCGCAGGCGCAGGCACTGATGGTGCAGGTGGAACGGGCACGTCAGGCATTGGCGCGGCTGAAGGACGACATCGCCGGACCCGTGCGTATGACCGTCCCGGTTTCCCTGGGCGAAACTTTCTTCGATGGCTTGTTGCTGGAGTTTTCCCACCAGTACCCGCAGGTTCAGATAGAACTCGACCTCAGCAATGACTACCGGGACTTGTCCCGCGAGGGTTTTGACCTCGCGGTGCGTTCCGAGGTGGGCAATGACGAGCGCCTGGTGGCGCGCCCATTACTGGCCTGGCACGAACTGACCTGCGCCAGCCCGGCCTACCTCGAACAGCATGGCGAACCGCTGTTGCCGCAGGATCTGGCGCAACATCGCTGCCTGCTCAACAGCCACTACAGCGGCCGCGAAGAGTGGCTCTATCACCAGCAGCACGAGTTGCTGCGGGTGCGTGTCTCGGGACCGTTTGCCAGCAACCATTACAGCCTGCTCAAGAAAGCTGCTCTGGCGGGAGCGGGGATTGCACGGTTGCCTTCTTACCTGTTGCAGGAGGAATTGGCTGACGGGCGTTTGCGCTGGCTCTTGCGGGAGTTTCAGACACGGCGCATGCCGATGTATCTGGCGCACCCCTATCAAGGCGGGTTGCCGAAGAGGACCCAGGTATTGGCGGATTACCTGATTGGCTGGTTCAAGAGGAGTGGGGAGGCGTTGGATCGGTTGTAGCCATTTAATCGGTGAATCCCCCCTGTGGGAGCGAGCAAGCCCGCTCCCACAGGGGGCGTTGTTCAGCGCAGCCGCTTATCCCCCCAAGTACGCTTCGCGCACTTTCGGGTCGGTCAGCAGCGCTTCCCCGGTGCCTTGCATCACCACACGGCCGTTCTCCAGAACGTAGGCACGGTCAGCGATTTTCAGCGCCTGGTTGGCGTTTTGCTCGACCAGGAACACCGTCACGCCATCTTTGCGTAGCTGTTCGATGATGTCGAAGATCTGCTGGATGATGATCGGCGCCAGGCCCAGCGAGGGCTCGTCGAGCAGCAACAGCTTCGGCTTGCTCATCAGCGCGCGGCCGATCGCGAGCATTTGCTGTTCGCCACCGGACATGGTGCCGCCGCGTTGGCTGAAGCGCTCCTTGAGGCGCGGGAATAGCTCCAGGACCTTGTCCATCTGTTCCTGATAGTCGCCCTTGTCGGTGAAGAATCCGCCCATGGACAGGTTTTCTTCGACGGTCAGGCGAGCAAACACTCGACGACCTTCCGGCACCACCGCGATGCTCTTGCGCATGATCTGCGACGAACTCTGGCCGACGAGTTCTTCGCCCAGGTAGCGGATGCTGCCGCTGTGAGCCTGCGGCGAACCGCAGAGGGTCATCAGCAGGGTCGACTTGCCCGCGCCGTTGGCACCGATCAGGGTGACGATTTCACCCTGGCGGACTTCGACGTTGACGCTGTGCAGGGCCTGGATCTTGCCGTAGAAGGTGGAAACGTTTTCGAACTGCAGCATTTACGCTTCCCCCAGGTAGGCTTTGATCACTTCAGGATTGTCGCGGATCTGTTGTGGCGTGCCATCTGCCAGGGGCGTGCCCTGGTTGATCACGACGATATGGTCGGAAATGCTCATGACCAGTTTCATGTCGTGTTCGATCAGCAGCACGGTCACGTTGTGCTCTTCACGCAGCACACTGATCAGCGCCTTGAGGTCTTCGGTTTCCTTCGGGTTCAGGCCGGCAGCCGGCTCGTCGAGCATGAGGATCCGCGGACGGGTCATCATGCAGCGGGCGATTTCCAGGCGACGTTGCTGACCGTAGGCCAGGGTGCCGGCCGGACGGTTGGCAAACTCGGTCAGGTTGACCTTGTCCAGCCAGTACGCGGCGAATTCCATCGCCTCGCGCTCGCTCTTGCGGAACCCCGGAGTCTTGAACAGCCCCGACAGGAAGTTGGTATTCAGGTGGCGGTGCTGGGCGATCAACAGGTTCTCGACCGCCGTCATGTCCTTGAACAGGCGCACGTTCTGGAACGTACGCACCACGCCCTTGAGCGCAATCTTGTGGCCCGGCAGCGCCTGGATGGGCTCGCCGTCCAGCAGGATGGTGCCGCCGCTCGGTTTATAGAAACCGGTCAGGCAGTTGAACACTGTGGTCTTGCCGGCACCGTTGGGGCCGATCAGGGCAACCACTTGTTTCTCTTTCACGGTCAGGGCCACGCCATTGACCGCCAGCAAACCGCCGAAGCGCATGCTCAGGTTTTCAACTTTAAGGATCTCGCGGCTCATTTGCGCAGCTCCATGTGAGGACGTTGCATGGGCAGCAGACCTTGAGGTCGCCAGATCATCATCAGCACCATCAGGGCACCGAACATCAACATGCGGTACTCACTGAACTCGCGCATCATTTCCGGCAACAGGATCATCACCACGGCAGCCAGGATCACGCCCAGTTGCGAGCCCATGCCACCCAGCACGACGATGGCGAGGATGATCGCCGACTCGATGAAGGTGAAGGACTCCGGGGTCACCAGGCCCTGACGGGCGGCGAAGAAGCTGCCGGCGAAACCGGCAAACGCAGCGCCCAGGGTGAACGCGGAGAGTTTGATGATGGTCGGGTTCAGGCCCAGGGCTCGGCAGGCGATCTCGTCTTCGCGCAGGGCTTCCCACGCGCGACCGATCGGCATGCGCAACAGGCGGTTGATCACGAACAGCGCGGCCAGGGCGAGCAACAGCGCAACCAGATACAGGAACACCACCTTGCTCACCGGGTTGTAGGTCAACCCGAAGTACTCGTGGAAAGTCTGCATGCCTTCGGCGGCGGAGCGGTCGAAGCTCAGCCCGAAGAACGTTGGTTTTGGGATGTTGCTGATCCCGTTCGGGCCACCGGTGAGGTCGGTGAGGTTACGCAGGAACAGACGGATGATTTCACCGAAACCCAGCGTCACGATGGCCAGGTAGTCACCGCGCAGACGCAGCACCGGAAAGCCCAGCAGGAAGCCGAAAGTGGCCGCCATCAGGCCGGCGATCGGCAGGCAGATCCAGAAGCTCCAGCCGAAGTAGTGCGACAGCAGCGCGTAGCTGTAGGCACCCACTGCGTAGAACCCGACATAGCCCAGATCGAGCAAGCCAGCCAGGCCGACGACGATGTTCAGGCCCAGGCCCAGCAATACGTAGATCAGGATCAGGGTAGCGATGTCCACCGCGCCGCGAGAACCGAAGAATGGCCAGACCAGCGCCACCACGATCAGGCCGATGATGATCCAGCGCTGGGTGCGCGGCAGGGTCAGGAACTGGCTGACCTTGGGCGACACCAGCGGACCACGGTTGGAGCGAAACAGTGCACCGACCTGTTGAGTGAACAGGACCCGCAGGAACATCAGCACCGAGCACAGCGCGATGATGGTCAGCGTGACCGGACCGGTGCCATGCACTTCAAGGTTGATCCCGACGATGCTCAGCTTGAGACCGAGGACGGGGAATGCGACGGCCCAGACCAGCAAGGCACTGAACAGCGCTTGTTTAAAATACTTGTTCATACTTTTTCAACCTCCGGACGGCCCAGGATGCCGGTCGGCCGGAACAACAGAACCAGGACCAGGAGACCGAATGCCACGACGTCCTTGTATTGGTCGCCAAAGATGTCGGCACCGAACGCTTCGGCTACCCCCAGCACCAGCCCGCCGAGCATCGCGCCCGGGATACTGCCGATGCCACCCAATACCGCTGCGGTGAAGGCCTTGAGGCCCACCAGGAAACCGGCGTTGGGGTTGATCACGCCGTATTGCATGCTCAGCAGCACCGCAGCGACAGCCGCCAGCGCCGCACCGATCACGAAGGTCAGGGCGATGATGTTGTTGGTGTTGATGCCCAGCAGGTTGGCCATCTTGATGTCTTCGGCACAGGCGCGGCAGGCGCGACCCAGGCGGGAGCGAGAGATGAACAGCGTCAGGCCAAGCATGGCGACCAGCGTCACTACGAAGACCAGGATCTGCATGTAGGAAATCAGGACTTCTTCAGCGCCACCCGGGCCGAAGGAGAAGCTCCCCGGAATCAGGTTGGGGATGGATTTGTCCTTGGAGTCCTGGGACAGCAATACAGTGTTCTGCAGGAAAATCGACATGCCGATGGCGGAAATCAGCGGGATCAGACGGTTGCTGCCACGCAAGGGGCGATACGCAACACGTTCGATACTGTAGCCATAGGCACTGGTAACAACGATCGACGCGATGAACGCGGCGGTCATGAGCAGCGGCAGCGAGTGGATACCCATCATGGCCAGCCCGGCAAGGGCGATGAAGGCCACGTAGGAACCAATCATGTAGACCTCGCCATGGGCGAAGTTAATCATTCCAATGATGCCGTAAACCATTGTGTAGCCAATGGCTATCAACGCATACGTGCTGCCAATGGTCAGTCCATTAACCAGCTGTTGGAAAAAATGATAGATCTCAGGCATTACAGCGCTCCTAAAAACCCGATACGCATTTCACTGGTGGAGTCATGTTCCGGCCCATTGCTGTGTTCTTCGAGCACATTTGCACGGGGCGTTTGCCAGCGAACCGCTGGTGACGGTTTTAAGATTTTCAGGTGAACCAGCGCCCGGATCGCGGGTGTCTGGCCCATAAACCTCGTAAAACAAAGCCCACTGCTTGCACAGTGGGCTTCTCGATCGTTGGAGCAGGTCTTACTGAGGGGAAACTTCGGTTTTCGGCTTGCCGAAATGCCATTCGTAGACCACGAATTTGAAGTCTTTCAGGTCGCCCTTGGCATCAAACGACAGCTCGCCGGTAGGGGTCTTGAACGTGCCCGCGTGGATGGCTTCTGCCACTTTGGCGGTGTCTTCGCTCTTGGCGGACTTGATGCCTTCGGCAATCAGCTCGACAGCGGAGTAGGCCGGGAATACGAACGGACCGCTTGGATCCTTGCCGTCAGCCTTGATGGCGTCAACGATGGCCTTGTTCTCGGGATCAGCGTCGAACGACTTCGGCAGGGTGACCAGCAGGCCTTCGGAAGCGTTCTGGGCGATTTGCGAGATGGAATCGTTGCCGACGCCTTCCGGACCCATGAACTTGGCGTTCAGGCCTTTTTCCTTGGACTGACGCAGGATCAGGCCCAGCTCTGGGTGGTAGCCGCCGTAGTAGACGAAGTCGACGTTGGCTTGCTTGAGCTTCTGGATGATCGAGGAGAAATCTTTGTCACCGGCGTTCAAGCCTTCGAAGACGGCGACTTTCACGCCTTTGCCTTCCAGGGTTTTCTTGACTGCGGTGGCGATGCCTTCACCGTACTGTTGCTTGTCGTGCAGGACGGCAACGGTTTTCGGCTTGACGTGGTCGGCGATGTAGTTGCCTGCGGCCGGGCCCTGGGCGCTGTCCAGGCCGATGGTGCGGAAAATCAGCTTGTAGCCACGGGTGGTGATGTCCGGGCTGGTGGCAGCCGGGGTGATCATGATCACGCCTTCGTCTTCGTAGATGTCCGAAGCTGGCTGGGTGGAGCTGGAGCACAGGTGACCGACTACGTACTTGACGCCGTCGTTGACCACTTTGTTGGCCACGGCTACCGCTTGTTTAGGGTCGCACGCGTCGTCGTATTCCTTGGCTTCAAGCATCTTGCCGTCGACGCCGCCCTTGGCGTTGATGTCCTTGATGGCTTGTTTGGCGCCGACGAACTGCATGTCGCCGTACTGGGTCACAGGGCCGGTTTTAGGGCCGGCGATACCGATCTTGATGGTGTCAGCTGCGAACGAATGGCTGGCAACCCCGGCCAGAACCATAGCGGCAAACAGTTTGGAAATCTGCTTAGTAGCCTTTGTCATAGTGCTCCACTCTTACTGTTGTAATTTTTATAGTCCTGGCGCCGAAGCAGCAGAACCGGGTCGGATATTTACGCCATCCTCCGGAAAATGCCCTCGGCAACTGTACCGGTACAGTGTAGAGCGCCGATTGTCAGCCTGGGAAGCTGGCGTCGGGGGGCAAAATCAGAGGGTGTCGCGTTTATGAAAGAAAAAGACAGAAATGCGGCGGGGCTTACAGCTGTTTAAACAGCAATCCTTGGCGCTCCTGCAGTTTTCAATCGGCGATGCATTTGCTTCCGGGTTTTTCTGCCAGACCACCGACGTTATCATTCATGTCGATTTCTTTTCCGGACAGGACCCATGACTGAAGAACCTAGCACCCTCTATGCCAAGCTGCTTGGTGAAACCGCATCTATTTCGTGGAAAGAGCTGGAGCCCTTCTTCGCCAAGGGTGCCCTATTGTGGGTCGATCCTGAGCTGGATTTGATCGCGGCGGCCGAGGCCGTGGCCACGGATGATGGCGAGAAAGTGGCTACCTGGCTGGCTGCTGACCAGGTCACCAAGCTGTCTGAAACGCGGGCTCTGGATCTATTTGAGCGTGATCCAGCGTTGTGGGCGGTGGTGGTTTCGCCGTGGATTATGATCCAGGAAAGGGCGGGGAAGTAATACGTTGCACTTTGTTGGTGCGTTGCGTTTCGGGGAGAAAGTGTGTAGCCGAGTAGCGTGATGGCACGTTGCCGTGAAGAAAGGCCACAGCTTCACGGTGACGTAAACGTAACGGGCACAGTTGAGGGTGCTGATTGCGAGCTGCTTAATTGTTTCTGGATGTTGTTAATTCGTTGAATTCAAGGGCCTCATCGCGGGCACGCCCGCTCCCACAGGTTTTCTGTGAACGACACAAAACCCTGTGGGAGCGGGCTTGCCCGCGATAGGCGCGCCGGTTAGTGCGCAGTCTTGCCCGTGTGGTTATTCAGCGAAATGACCTTGGTCTTGCCAATACGGTGACGGTAAATCTCGCGCAGGTACTTGATCGCCTTCTTCACGCAATCACGCGACAGGCGAATGTCGTTGATCGAGACGAACTTCTCCTTGTCGTTGATCAGCTCACGGTACTTCTTCTCGTACATTGGCTTGATCGCGTACCAGTTGGTATCGAGGATCTTCGCCGGGTTCTCGAACTCGTTGAGCAGGTCGTCGATCATCCCTTCGTTGAATTCATCCTGGGTGATGAAATCGAGGATCGAGTTGTCCAGGGTTTCGTCGAAGCGGTACGGGTTCTTGGCGAAGCAGCGCTTGATGAACGCCACGATCAGCGTCAGGAAGTCGTCCGACAGGCACGGGCTCTTGGCAATCAATGTCGTCAGCGACAGGTTGGCCGAAGCGCCGATCACCAGCGCGTAGCGTTTGAGCGTGGTGTTCGGGAACAGGCTGTTGAGATGAGTCTTCAACCGGTTCAGGTCCATGTAGGACAGCTTGTAATCCTTGGGCAGGGAGACGATCGACACCACCGATGAGCAGTTCTTGAAGAAGTGCAGGTCGTGTAGCGCGGCCGCGTCGTAACCGGAATTCTTGTACTGCTCGAGCGAGGCACGGTAGCGCTTGGATTCGATCGGCAGCAGGCTGATACCTTCGATGGCCTGGGTCACTTTGTTGAAGTGCGGCAGGTCGATGGAGCGGAAGAACAGGTCGTCGATGTTCAGGCGCTGTGGCTCTTTTTCGAACACCTTGAATTTATCGCTGCTCGGCGGCGGGGTTTCCGGGACCACAGACTCGGCGTAGGCAATCGCCACGGGGCCGGCCAGACTCATGAACAGGTCGTTGGCGTCCAGGCGAATGGTTTCGCCGATGTCGATGCCGGCGCGACGGAAATAGTTCTGGTCGTAGTCGGTGGTGACCGCCTGCGCCGTCAGGATGTTGAAGATCTGCTGCGAGATGTACTGGTTCGCATGCTTCTCCATCGCGTTGACGTCGATGTTCTGGATGTTGCCGTCATCGTTTTCTTCGGCGTAACGCATGATGTCGTTGGAGATCAGCATCATTGCGTTCCATGGGCGGATGCGGCCCATGACACTGGCTTCACTGCTGTCTTCGTTAGCGAAGTTGTAAGAGAAGTCCCACTCTTCCGACAGGTATTTACACAGCAGGCGACCGGCGTTGATGTGCAGTGCCTCGGACATTTCGCTGCGGTGATCGGAAATGTTCGGCAGCACGCAGATGCCGCTGGTGAAAATGGGTTCGAATACAAACGAATGACCGCTCTTGCCGTCGTGTTCGTCCATCGGCTTGGTGTCGAACGTCTTGTTCATGTACGAATGCTGCTGGGCGAGGCCGAACTCCGAAGCCATGCCCGAACCGGTACCGCCACCGGCGCTGAAGATCGAGAAGTACAGGCGCGACTGGTTGGCCTTGATACCGCAGCTGTCGATCAGGTACGAGTGAATCATCTTCCAGTCTGGACTGGAGAAACGCTGGGTGTCCTTGTTCAGGATGATCTTGGCCAGGTACTGGCCGAGGATCGGCGCGTTACCCGCACCGCCGGCGTGAACCTCCGACAGGTCCATGATTTTCATTTTGCTGTAGTCGCGCAGGAAACCGCTTTTTTCGCCCTTGCGGGAGAAGCGGATGCGACCGGCGATGTCTTTGTCGAGGTCGCCGAGCATGACCAGCGGCTCGACGAGGAACACTGGCTTGGTGGCCTTGTTCGGAATCAGTCGCAGGCTGGAGCGGATCCATTGCGCCGGGCTGTAGCCTTTTTCGGCGTGGCGTTTGTCCGGCGACAGGCGATCTTCGTTGTTGAATTCATTGAGGTAGAACTTGCGGGCGTTGTACACCAGCTCCGCGACATCCAGCGCAATGTTCGAACCGCAGCGGCCGAGGCCGATCAGGCACACCGACGGAAATTCCTGGGTGCTGTACTGTTCGCTGTCGCCTTCCAGATGCGGCGGACGTGGGAACACCAGGTCGCGCAGGCCATCGAGGTTGTCGAGGATGCGGTCGGTATTGGTCTCGGTGAAGTAAAGGTACTGCTGGGTAGCCAGTGGGCGCGACGGCGTCAATGGCTTCGACGGTGCGGGGCTGTTGGCCGCTGGGCTGGGCGTCAGATCGGATATGGCGGGAGCCGGGTTATTTTTGGAAGTCATTGTGCGCCATGTACCTGGGCTGGTCGGTAGGGCGGCGGATTGCGCCGGACCGTCACGGTTGGGTTCTCGCGTCTTTATTCAGCGCGTCATTGGCCCAAGCATCAGGGGTTTGGCCTGAGCATCGCTCGGGGGAAATCCTTTCCTAGTCATGATGAATCGGCCAATATTCGGCGATCTTTAATCGAAAAGAAGGCTAAATGATGTCAACCCTACCATCGTTGGGCTTCGCCGGAATTGGCCTGATGGGGCTGCCAATGTGCCGGCGTTTGCTGGCGGCGGGGTATCCGCTGACCGTGTGGAACCGCAACCCGGCGAAGTGTACGCCGCTGGTCGAAGCCGGCGCGCGACACGTTGCCACACCGGCCGAGCTGTGCAAGCACGCCGATGTGTTGATGACGTGTCTGGCAGACACGGCGGTGGTGCGGCAGGTGGTGTTTGGTCCGGAGGGTATTGCCGAGGGTGGGAAACGTGGCCAGTTGCTGGTGGATTTTTCCAGCCTTGAGCCCACCGCGACGCGCGAAATGTCGGCGCAGTTGGCCGAACAGACGGGCATGGGTTGGCTCGATGCTCCGGTGTCTGGCGGAGTGGTCGGTGCCGAGGCGGGTAGCCTGGCGATCATGGTCGGCGGCACGGCGGCGGATCTTGAGCGGGTCAGGCCGGTGTTGCTCAGCCTTGGCCAGCGTGTCACCCATATGGGCGACGTTGGCGCTGGGCAGGTGACCAAGGCGTGCAATCAAATGATCGTGGCCTGTAATGCCCTGGTCATTGCCGAAGTCGTGGCGCTGGCAGAGCGCTCAGGTGTAGAGGCGGCCCTGATTGCCGAGGCGCTGGCGGGTGGCTTCGCCGATTCCAGACCTTTGCAGATCCTGGCGCCGCAGATGGCCGACAGCCGTTTTGAACCGGTGAAATGGCATGTGCGCACGCTGCTCAAGGACCTCGACACCGCAGTGAAATTTTCCCGCGAACAGGGCTCGGCCACGCCCATCAGCGGATTGGCCGCACAACTGATGCGCCTGCATGGGAGCCAGGGTTTTTTGGAAAAGGATCCGTCGACGTTAGTGCAGATGTACCGTGAGCCAGGGTCAGAGGACTGAAGGCGTGGCCGCGCTGGCGCTGGTCGATGTCGTTCAACACCTGGCGCAGCTCGGTGAGTGGCACCGGGCGGGCGAGCAGATATCCCTGCACCAGATCGCACCCGTTACGCTCGAGGAATGCATATTGTTCGGGAGTTTCCACGCCTTCGGTCACCACCTGTAAGTGCAGGGTGTGGGCCATGACGATGATCGCCTGGACGATTTCCATGTCCTGGCTGGCCTTGGGGATGTCTTGAATGAACGATCGATCGATCTTCAGCGTGTTCAGCGGCAGGCGCCGCAGGTAGGCCAGGGACGAGTAACCGGTGCCGAAGTCGTCGATCGACAGCGAAACACCGATTGCGCGAATCTGCCTCATCAACACCAGTGACTCGGTGATGTTGTCCATCAGCGCGTTCTCGGTCACCTCCAGTTCCAGCCGCTGTGGTGCGACCCCGGCCGAGCGTAGTGCGTGTTCGATTTCATCGGCCAGGTCTTCCCGGGCCAGGTTGAGCGGTGAGCAATTGACGGCAATGTGCAGGGCGTCGAATCCCTGGCTCGACAACTCGGCGAGGTCCTCGCAGGCTTTGTGCAGGACCCAGTTGTCCAGCTCGGCGATCAGGCCGTTGGCTTCGGCGATGGCGATGAAACGATCCGGTGTCAGCAACCCATTCGCGGGATGTTGCCAGCGGATCAGCGCTTCAAGCTTGGTGACCTGGCGGCTTTTCAGGTCATAAATCGGTTGGTAATGCAGCATGAGTCCGGTGTTTTCGCGCAGGGCATGACGCAGTTCTTCTTCGAGCTGCAAATCCAGTGATGCCCGGCTTTTCAAGTTGGGGTTGAAGAAATTCAGGCCGTTACGGCCGCCGCCCTTGGATTGGTAGAGCGCCAGGTCAGCGTGCTTCAGCAGTTCTTCGCAGGTCGTGCCATCCTCGGGAAACAGGCTGATGCCGATGCTGGTGGTCATGACCATGCGCCGTCCGGCCAGTTCGATTGGCTCCTTCATTTTCAACATGATGCGCTGCGCCATATGCCGCGCCTCCTCGCGATCGCGCAGGCTGATGAGCAGGCAGAACTCATCGCCGCCGAAGCGCGCCACCACATCCTCCTGGCCGCGCACCGAACCTTTGATGTGGCTGGCCATGACGGTGAGCAATTCATCGCCGGCAGCATGGCCCAGGCTGTCGTTGATACGCTTGAAGTGGTCCAAGTCGAGGAACATCACCGCAAGCATGCCGCCCTCCGTGGTCTTCTGAAGCAACTTCTCGGCGAAAATCTGGTTGAAGCCTCGGCGGTTGATCAGACCAGTCAGGGCGTCGTAGTTCGCCGCGTGTTGCAGCGACAGGCGTGCCTCATCCAACTGGCCCAGCAGTGTGTTGACCCGCAGCAGGTCGCGGTCCTTGTGCTGCAGTTTCTTGTCCGACAGTGCAGCACTGATACTGCTGCCGATGATCAGCAAGGCAATGACCGCCACTGTGATGCCCAACTGCTGGTGACTGTTGTCAGCGGCCAATTCCACGGGGCTGTCGGCGGGGAGTACCAGAGTGAAAGCGGTCATGCCTGTGAAATGCATGCTGATGATGCCCGCCCCCAGGACCAGGCTGGCGCTGAGTTTGATCAGTTGATGTTGCGAACCGTCACGCAGGCGACTGGATATCAACAGGGCGGCAAAACTCGCACCAATGGCGATCACGATGGAAAGACCGAACAGCAACGGTTGGTAGTACGCCACCGCGTTCGAACGCATGGCCGACATGCCCAGGTAATGCATGGTGGCGATGCCCAGGCCAATGCAGATCGAGGCCTGCACGTATTGCCTGATGCTCAGGCGCGGGTGGCTGAGGGTGTACATCGCCAGCCAGGAGGCGAACAGGGCGATCAGCAGCGAGGCCAGCGTGATCGGCAGTACATAACGAATCTCGATGGGCGCCTGGAACGCCAGCATACTGATAAAGTGCATGGCCCATATTCCGCCAGCCAGGCAACCGGAGCCGACCCAGCGCCAGATTCTTCGGGACGCAGGTTTGTCCGCGTGAGCGATGCGCTCGGCCATGTCCAACGTCGCGAAACTGCCGGCGCAGGCGACCAGAAATGCCAGCAGGACCAACAACGGATCATGGAAGCAATCGAGAATGACCTGCCCGCTCTCAGGCAGTGCAGAAGTGAAGTGCAGGCTCAGCCAATCCATTGCATGCCCCATGTATTCTCCCTGACCGGCGCAAGGACGCCGGTGAATTCAGGGAGTATAGAAGGCATGCGAAACCAGCAAGGCGTGATGGCACTTTGGTTTCTAAGATTTTGGAATAGAGCCAATAACCATTCGTGCTGAAGATCAGGCGCTCTGCGCCACGATCAGGTGAGCTGGAGCTTCAAGCGGCAGCAAGCCGAAAGCCGCGCGTGCCGCGTCGCAGTCGGTGTTGACCTGGCCATCGACCCAGGAGGCCTCGAATTCCCGGCAAGGGCTCGAGCGCTGTTCATAGATCGTACATTTCACTTCGCTGCCCACTTCTCCCTCCAGGCTGATGCAGCGTGGGCTTTTGCAGTTGGTGCCCAGCATCGCGACCCGGCTCGGGGTGATCTGCTCGACAAGTTCATCGGGCACTGTCCCCCCTGATGAAGCGCATTCACCCCAAAAAAAAGACACGCGAAAATGTGAACAGCAGGCACCGCAATTCAAGCACGGACTGGCTTCGGACATGGGTAGTCATCTAAGGAGGAGTGGGGAGGTCGCCGGGAGGGCCGACGAGAGCGCTATTCTAGGCTTCGCCAGCCACTTGAACAGGGGGTGGCAGAGGTATTTTTAAACGGCTGGACGTGCGGTCAATGCCGGCGCTTGCTCCCTGTGCACATTGTGCCTGGTTGCCATGAACGGGTATCAGCCTTACGAATAATTACAGACAGTTGTGGCAGGCCTGTCTAGATTGCAGTTTCCGGGGGAAGTGACGCCCCAATAACAATAAAAGAGACGGACCCATGCAGAACTCGACCCAAGCGGCGAATGCCTGGCGCATTCTGTTCCTGCTGTTCCTTGCGAATCTATTCAACTTCTTCGACCGCACCATCCCGGCCATCATTATCGAGCCGATCCGCATGGAGTGGAGCCTCAGCGACTTCCAGTTGGGGATCATCGGCACCGCATTCACCATCGTCTATGCCATCGCCGGCCTGCCCCTGGGGCGCATGGCCGACACCGGTTCGCGCGCCAAACTGATGGGCTGGGGCCTGGCCGCATGGAGCGGTCTGACCGCAGTGAACGGTATGGTGGGCAGCTTCTGGACTTTCCTGCTCGTGCGCATGGGCATCGGCATTGGTGAGGCCAGTTATGCGCCCGCCGCCAATTCACTGATCGGCGATCTGTTTCCCGCCCATCGCCGGGCGCGAGCCATGGGCATTTTCATGCTCGGTTTGCCATTGGGCCTTTTGCTGGCGTTCTTCACCATTGGCTGGATGGTCAAGGCGTTCGACAGCTGGCGCGCACCGTTCTTCATCGCGGCCGTGCCGGGGCTGCTCCTTGCGGTGTTCATGTTCTTCATCAAGGAGCCAAAACGCGGCGCTGCGGAAAGCGTACAGGTCTCGCAGGAGCCCGTGGACCGGCCAATCCGTCGGGTGCTGGCGGTGCCGACCTTTCTGTGGCTGGTCATGGCGGGGTTGTGTTTCAACTTTGCGACCTACGCGTGCAATTCCTTTCTGGTGCCAATGCTGCAGCGTTACTTCCTGATGCCGTTGCACGAAGCCGCCGTGGCAACCGGCGTCATTGTGGGCGTCACCGGGCTGATCGGCCTTACCCTGGGCGGTTGGGTCGCGGACAAGATTCACCAGCGGGTGGCGAGCGGACGCCTGCTGTTTGCCGGGTTCAGCCTGATCATCTCGACCCTGTGCACCGCTTGGGCGCTGCATGCCGGACGCATTGAAATCGGCGTGTTCGTGGCCGTGTTCAGCGTGGGCTGGCTGTTCGCCTACAACTTCTACACCTGCGTGTACACGGCCATCCAGGACGTGGTCGAACCGCGCTTGCGGGCGACGGCCATGGCGTTGTTCTTCGCTGGGTTGTACCTGCTGGGCGGTGGTTTGGGGCCAGTGGTCGTGGGCGGCCTGTCCGATCACTTTGCCCATTCGGCCATGCTGGCAGCGGGTGCCGAGCAGATGACCGAGGCGTTCAAGGCCGTCGGCTTGCATGATGCGATGTATTTGATTCCGGTGGCGTTGTTCCTGACGATGGTGTTCCTGTTCATGGCTTCGCGGTGTTTTGTGCGTGATGCCAAGCGGATGAAGGAGGGGTTGCAAGGGGTGGCCAATCCCGAGGTCGAAGGCGTCACGGCCTGACCCCCTGTAGGAGCGAGCTTGCTCGCGATGGCGGCTCAGACACCGCTGGGTGTCAGGCAGCCAGCGTCATCGTTGACGACCATCGCGGGCAAGCCCGCTCCTACAAACAAAAATGCCCGCATCGCTGCGGGCATTTTTGTGGGGGAGGGAGGGTTAGCCCGCTACCAGTACCCGGATCGCTTCCAGCCGAAGCGCCGCCTTGTCGAGCATCGCCAAGCCTTGCTCGCGTTGATTGCGCAAGGCAACCAGTTCGCTGTCCCGCACGGTCGGGTTGACGGCTTGCAGCGCAGTCAGGCGCGCCAGTTCTTCATCGGTATCGGCGGCCAGGCGACGTTTTGCCTCGGCGACACGCTCGGTGTGGCGCGGCAGGATTTTCTCTTCGCCGGCGTTGATCCGTGGCGTCAGTTGGTCGCGCTGGGCCTGGATGAACTTGTTGGCGCTGGCACGCGGTACGCTTTCCAACTGGTCGTTGAGGGTTTCAAACGATACCCGGGCTGAAAGGTCGTTGCCGTTGGTGTCCAGCAGGCAGCGCAGGGCGGCCGGTGGCAGGTAGCGGCCCAGTTGCAGTGAACGCGGGGCAACCACTTCGCTGACGTAGAGCAGTTCGAGCAACACGGTGCCCGGTTTGAGCGCCTTGTTCTTGATCAGTGCCACGGCGGTGTTGCCCATGGAACCCGACAACACCAGGTCCATGCCGCCTTGCACCATCGGATGTTCCCAGGTGATGAACTGCATGTCTTCGCGAGACAGCGCCTGGTTGCGGTCGTAGGTGATGGTCACGCCTTCGTCATCGCCCAGCGGGAAACTGGCGTCGAGCATTTTCTCGCTCGGCTTGAGGATCAGCGCGTTCTCTGAATGGTCTTCGCTGTCGATACCGAAGGCATCGAACAGGGTTTCCATGTAGATCGGCAGGGCGAACTGGTCGTCCTGTTCGAGAATCGCTTCCACCAGCGCTTCGCCTTCGCCAGCACCTCCGGAGTTGAGCTCCAGCAGGCGGTCACGGCCGGTGTGCAGCTCGGCTTCGAGGCGTTCGCGCTCGGCCCGGGCTTCGTCGATCAGCGTCTGCCACTCGCCGTCGTCGGCATTTTCCAGCAGAGGCAGCAGGCGCGGGCCGAACTGATGCTGCAAGGCGTTGCCGGTCGGGCAGGTATTGAGGAATGCGTTCAGGGCTTCGTGGTACCACTGGAACAGGCGCTCTTGAGGGCTGGTTTCCAGATAGGGCACGTGCAACTGGATGGTGTGTTTCTGGCCGATCCGGTCGAGACGGCCGATGCGCTGCTCCAGCAGGTCCGGGTGCGACGGCAGGTCGAACAGCACCAGGTGGTGCGAGAACTGGAAGTTGCGACCTTCACTGCCGATTTCCGAACAGATCAATACTTGCGCGCCGAATTCTTCGTCGGCGAAATAGGCGGCGGCGCGGTCGCGCTCGAGGATGTTCATGCCCTCGTGGAACACCGTGGCCGGGATGCCGGAGCGCACGCGCAGGGCGTCTTCAAGGTCCATCGCGGTTTCGGCGTGGGCGCAGATCACCAGCACTTTGGTGCGCTTGAGCATCTTGAGCGTGTCGATCAGCCACTCGACGCGTGGGTCGAATTTCCACCAGCGTTCTTCTTCGTTGGCGTCCGGTTGGGCCTGGAAACTGACCTCCGGGTACAGCTCGGCGTGATCGCCCAGTGGCAGCTCGAGGTATTCGTCCGGCGACGGCAGCGGGTACGGATGCAGTACGCGCTCCGGGAAACCCTGCACAGCGGCGCGGGTGTTGCGAAACAGCACGCGGCCAGTGCCGTGACGATCGAGCAGCTCGCGCACCAGGCGGGCGCTGGCTTCGGTGTCGCCATCGTTGACCGCGGTCAGCAGGGCCTCGCCCTCGTTGCCGAGGAAACCCTGGATGGTCTGGTGTGCTTGAGGCGACAGGCGACCCTTGTCCAGCAGTTCCTGAACCGCTTCGGCCACCGGGCGATAGTTATCGCTCTCGGCGCGGAAGGCGTGCAAGTCATGGAAACGGTTCGGGTCGAGCAGGCGCAGGCGGGCGAAGTGGCTGTCCTGCCCGAGTTGCTCTGGAGTGGCGGTGAGCAGCAGTACGCCGGGAATGACTTCGGCCAATTGTTCGACCAGCGAGTATTCGGGGCTGACCTGGTCTTCGTGCCAGACCAGGTGGTGAGCTTCGTCGACCACCAGCAAGTCCCAGCCGGCGGCGAACAGCGCGTCCTGGGCCTTTTCGTCGTCAACCAGCCACTCAAGCGCCACCAGCGCCAATTGGGTGTCTTCGAACGGGTTGGTGGCATCGCTTTCGATGAAACGCTCTTCGTCGAACAACGCGACCTGCAGGTTGAAACGGCGGCGCATTTCCACCAGCCACTGGTGCTGCAGGTTTTCCGGAACCAGGATCAGCACGCGGCTGGCACGACCCGAGAGCAGTTGGCGATGGATGACCAGGCCGGCTTCGATGGTCTTGCCCAGACCCACTTCATCGGCCAGCAGAACCCGTGGCGCGATACGGTCGGCGACTTCACGGGCGATGTGCAACTGGTGGGCGATCGGTTGTGCGCGCACGCCACCCAGGCCCCAGAGCGAGGACTGCAACTGACGGCTGGTGTGTTCCAGGGTGTTGTAGCGCAGGGCGAACCAGGCCAGCGGGTCGATCTGCCCGGCGAACAGGCGATCGCTGGCCAGGCGGAACTGGATGAAGTTCGACAGCTGGGTTTCCGGCAGGGTGACTGCTTCGTTTTGCGCGTTGAGGCCGTGGTAAACCAGCAGGCCGTCGACGTCGTCGACTTCCTGTACGGTCAGTTTCCAGCCTTCGAAGTGGGTGATGGAGTCACCGGGCGAAAACCGCACACGGGTCAGGGGCGCATTCCGAAGCGCGTACTGGCGAGTCTCGCCAGTGGCCGGATAGAGCACGGTCAACAAGCGGCCGTCCTGTGCCAGAACGGTGCCTAAACCCAACTCTGCTTCGCTGTCACTGATCCAGCGTTGCCCCGGTTGATACTGCTGCGCCATGCTGCCTGACTCCCACCTTGAAAAAGCGGGCTATCTTAACGGAATGAGGGCTGGAGGGCCAAAGGACTCTCGGAAAAACTCACTGTCTCACCTTAGTTCAATACTTGATACGCCCGTAGCTCGGGGCACTTGTGAGTGCCAATCGGGTCACAGTTTGCGACCGATGGCTCAAGTCGCCATCCCCGCAGCCGAAAACCCGATGACAGGAGACAATAAAATCATGCTGCCACCGATGCTTCCCTTGAGTGCCGTGCCGGTTACGTCACAGCACGACCCGATCCGCCAGCGACCGGATATCCCACCCGTGGTGCCGGTGCAGGAAAGCTCCAACGAAAGTACCATCGACCTGCAGCAACGAGACCCTGAGGAAGCGGCTTATCAGTTGCGCGAGGAACAGCGCCGCAAGCAGGAGCAACAGCGCCGTCGCCAGGAAGCCGATGAATTTCCTGAGGAACACCTGGCGATCCCCGGGGTCGACCTCAACGCTGACAACACCGTACCGGTCAAGCCGTTGATCGATGACGAGCCGCGTCAAGGCATGTGGGTCGATATCCAGGTCTAGCCGGTGGTAGCCGTCCAATTCGCATCCGGTATCGAGTTCGGGCAATAGACCACTGGCCATGGGCCTCGCCAGAACGCATTATTGGCGTAACGACACTTCACATGATGCGCTGAACGCCATGAGCCAAGACGACAAGTTGATCGACCTGAATGCCGAACGTGCCAAGCGCGTGCACGATCTCAACGAAAAACGCCTGAATGAAGTCCGCCAGGCATTCGAGCAGGCAATGCCGTTGGGAAAAACCGGCAAAAAGAAACCGAAGAACAAGCCGAAAAAGCGCTAATCCCCCCGTATTTATTGATGCAGGTCAGTTTCCTCCCTCCTTTGCGCCCAACCTCGGGCGATATTGATCCCGGTCAATTTCCTCCCCTGCCTGATTGGTTAACTTAGACCCATCGCAACAAGGCAAGCGCAGGAGGCCAGTCATGTTTTTCGACAACGTGGTGTTCGCCGGGGTGCTGACTGTCAGCCTCATGGTCTGTTTTTTTGCAGGGTTTGGATTTTTTATCTGGAAAGACGCACACAAGCGGAAAAAACCGTAGTTCTTTCTTGATGCAATGAGCACGCAAGGCATTTTGGGCAACTTCGGTTGCCCTTTTTTTTGCCCGCGAAAAAACTTCTTCACACAGATCTCCTGTAGGAGCGAGCATGCTCGCGATGGTGGCGCGGGCACCGCTGGGTGTCAGGCTGCCCGCGTCATCGTTAACGACCATCGCGAGCATGCTCGCTCCTACAGGGGAGTGTGTGGCGTAGTAAAACAAAAAAGGCGCGAACCTCTCGGAACGCGCCTTTTTCATGACCGTATCTATTAGCTAGCCAGCGCCTTCGACGCCAGCCAGAACAGACCGGCCGACAAGCCTACGGTCGCTGGCAGGGTCAGCACCCAGGCGAGCAGGATGGTCTTCACCGTGCCGCTTTGCAGGCCGGCCTTGTTGGCGACCATGGTGCCAGCCACGCCCGAGGACAGCACGTGAGTGGTAGAAACCGGCAGGCTGAAGATGTTGGCCATACCGATCAGGCTCGCGGTGGTGATCTGCGCCGACATGCCCTGGGAGTAGGTCATGCCTTGCTTGCCGATCTTCTCGCCGATGGTCAGTACCACGCGTTTCCAGCCAACCATGGTGCCCAGGCCCAGGGCCAGTGCTACCGCCAGGATCACCCAGAACGGTGCGTATTCGGTGGTGGCGGTCAGGTCCTTGCGCAGTTTGTCCAGGTCCGCTTTTTCACGCGGGGCCAGGCCTGGTAGCTTGCTGACTTTCTTGGCGGTGTCATCCAGGCACAGCAGGTAGCGACGTACCTCGATACGGCTTTCCGATGGCAACGAGTGGTAATCCGCTACACCCTTGAGAGTATCGAGCAGGGCGTTGATGGTCGGTTCGGTCTGTTGCGGATTGCAACGGAATTTCTCCGGCAGATCGCCTTCCACGCTTTTGCCCAGGGCCAGGAACTCACCCAGGGTATCGCCGTTGCGCTTGTAGAACTGGCTCAGGTGCAGGGTGGCGTCGCGAGTCCGTTCGATCTGGTAGGTGGTGCTGCCCAGGTCGAGTACGAATTGCGCCGGGACGATACCGATCAGCACCAGCATGATCAGGCCGATGCCTTTCTGGCCATCGTTGGAACCGTGTACGAAGCTCACGGCCATGGCCGAAATCACCAGGACCAGGCGGTTCCAGAACGGCGGATGCTTCTTGTCGTCGAGCTTGCGACGCTGTTCCGGCGTCTTGTGCATCTTGGACAGCGGGCGCCACCATTTCAGACCGATGAGGATCAGGGCCGCGACCAAAAAGCCGGCCATGGGCGAGAACACCAGGGACGCACCGATATCGATCGCTTTCTGCCAGTTAACGCCATCGGCCAGCGGGATGTCGTTGATCAGGGCGTTGGCCAGGCCGACACCGAGGATCGAACCGATCAGCGTATGGGAACTGGAGGCCGGGATACCGAAGTACCAGGTGCCCAGGTTCCAGGCGATCGCGGCAGCCAGCAACGAGAACACCATCGCCAGGCCGTGACCGGTATTGACGTTGATCAGCAGCTCCACCGGCAACAGGTGGACGATGGCGTAGGCCACGCCGACGCCGCCCAGCAGCACACCGAGGAAATTGAATACACCGGAAAAGAACACCGCCAGGTGTGGCGGCATGGCTTTGGTGTAGATAACGGTGGCAACCGCGTTAGCGGTGTCATGAAAGCCGTTGATGAACTCGAACGCGAGGACAAAGGTGAGGGCGAGCAAGAGGCTCACGAGCACCCAAGCATCCAGTCCGGTGAATAAATCGATCATGAAGGTTTTCTGACCCGGTCATAAGGGGGCGCGATTATGCCAGAAAAGACGGGTAATCGATGCACTAGCTGCTCATCGGTAACATTCTTCATTGATTTTTTTTGTCACATTGCCCCGGGGTTGGCGCGTCTGCAGGGTTGCTCAAGCTCTTGAATTTCCAGGATTACCGCGCAAAAACAGGGGTTTCACACACCGTTGCGGGCGGTGTAAAGGCTTGTATGAAATATCTGAGAAGGGGGCCAGACGTAAGCCAATTTCTCACCAGATAGATGAGATGACCGCTGCCCGCTCGTAGCGGGCGCGAATGGCAACATCGATGCACGCCGCTTTCAACGGTTGCAAATGCAGGCCCCGAAAGGACCCAGGCCGAAGGGCTTATGGCTCTTCGGGTCTGAGTTCCTTTTCCATCTTCTGCAGTTCCTGGTTAAAAGCTTGATCCTGAACGGTGGCGCGTTTACGCCATGGTTTGCGTTCTGGCTCGGGCTGAGCGGCGTAAGTGGTGATTTCTCCGCCGTAAACTTCCTTGTAACGTTGTTCCTGGCGCTCTAATTCGGCGCGCAGTTCTTCTTTCGTCACAGTGCTACCTGTATGGGTTGAGATGGATTCTGGTAAATCGCGCTGCATCCAATGTATCGACCGCGCTCGGTGAAAAATCAGTGCCGGGGTCGGCATTGTTTCAAGGCACGGCGATCAATACTTCCATGTTGCAGGCGGCCACGGCACCAGAGCAAAACAGCTGACGTAGCATCAATTTCCTGATTAGCGAGCGCGCTGGCGGGACATTCGCGAATGAGCGTCAGGCACTGCTTTGGGTAACGGCGATTGAACATCGAGTTACCGGTGGCGGAACCGGCCAATCAGAAAAGCCAGTCGCCACTGACCTGCATTATAGCGACCGATTTGAAGAACACTATCGCCAAAGAGTTAAAAATGGATCTTGATGTGTGATGGGCTTTATAACTTGAAACTCTTTGCGTCCAATGTCCGCGATGTCTTTCTGACGCCATTAAGCTGTTTAACTTCAGACATTATATGAGGGGCTTTAATTCCCTTATCAAGGGCGAGCAAGTGCATGTAAGAGAGCGGCGAAATCCGGCTGGACACCCCCGGTTCACACGTTGAGGTCGATTGCGATTATCGGGCGACGGTTCGATAATCGCCCAATCGTAATGGAGGATGGCTTGTGCGAGAGGCATCGAGCCGCTTGTAATAGCCGTCGCCGAGCCGCGTGGGAAAAAGACCGATATGAATGATCAACTGCGCAACTCCTTCGCTTCCGTAGCGCCGCCGATTGTTGCGTCGCCCGCCAAGCGGATTCAGGCCATGACCGGCGATCCCGACTTCATGACGTCCCTGGCCCGTGGCCTGGCCGTAGTGCAAGCGTTCCAGGAGCGTAAACGGCACCTGACCATTGCCCAGATCAGCCACCGTACGGAAATTCCCCGCGCTGCCGTGCGACGTTGCCTGCACACCCTGATCAAGCTCGGCTACGCCACCACCGACGGGCGCACGTATTCGCTGTTGCCCAAAGTGCTGACCCTGGGTCATGCCTATCTGTCCTCGACGCCCTTGGCGGTGTCGGCCCAGCCCTACCTGGACCGCATGAGCGAGCAACTCCACGAGGCCTGCAACATGGCCACGCTGGAAGGTGATGACATTTTATACATCGCCCGGTCGGCGACGACTCAGCGCCTGATTTCCGTTGATCTTTCCGTGGGCGGGCGCCTGCCGGCCTATTGCACATCCATGGGCCGCATCCTCCTGGCAGCGCTGGACGACACTTCCTTGCGTGAATACCTCGACCACGCTGACCTGCAAGCCAAGACCAGTCGAACCCTGCACACCCCCGAGGCATTGCTCGAATGCCTGCAAGGAGTCAGGCAACAAGGCTGGTGCATCGTCGACCAGGAACTGGAACAGGGCCTGCGCTCCATTGCCGTGCCGGTGTACGACGCTTCCGGGCAAGTGGTGGCGGCGCTCAACGTCAGCACGCATGCCGGACGAGTCAGTCGAAGCGAGCTGGAACAGCGTTTTCTGCCGGGGCTGCTCGCGGCCAGCCGCAACCTTAGCGCCCAGTTATTTGCGTAGGTCGGTTCAGCGCATCTGTCCTGTCGCCGGCGCCGAGCGGCGTTCCGAGGTGCTTTTAAAGGATCAGTAGCAAGGTAACAATCTGTTCGATAAACGAACACTTAGTCGATTATCGGATTGTTTGGCTTTTTAGGCAGGCTTAACCTTCAGTCATCCGGCGCGCGCATCGCGCCTTGTTCATCCACTGTCGGTTCAAACAAAAACGGGAGCCTGCCCCCATGGCTGAAATCCTTTCGCTGCACGACGCGGTGAAGCAATTCGTCAACGACGGCGATACCGTCGCGCTCGAAGGCTTCACTCACCTGATCCCTACGGCGGCCGGTCATGAAATCATTCGTCAAGGCAAGAAAGACCTGACGCTGGTTCGGATGACGCCTGACCTGATCTACGATCAACTGATCGGCGCCGGTTGCGCTCGCAAGCTGATTTTCTCCTGGGGCGGCAACCCGGGCGTTGGCTCCCTGCACCGTCTGCGTGATGCCGTCGAGAAGCAATGGCCACACGCTTTGGAAATCGAAGAACACAGCCACGCCGACCTGGCCAATGCCTACGTGGCTGGCGCTTCCGGTCTGCCGTTTGCGGTGCTGCGTGCCTATGCCGGCTCCGACCTGCCGAAGGTCAACCCGCTGATCAAGTCCGTGACGTGCCCGTTCACCGGTGAAGTGCTGGCGGCGGTGCCTTCGGTTCGGCCGGACGTCACCGTGATCCATGCGCAGAAAGCCGACCGCAAAGGCAACGTGCTGCTCTGGGGCATCCTCGGTGTGCAGAAGGAAGCAGCCTTGGCCGCCAAGCGCTGCATCGTCACCGTGGAAGAACTGGTCGATGACCTGAATGCGCCGATGAACGCCTGTGTCTTGCCGACCTGGGCCTTGAGTGCTGTCTGCCATGTGCCCGGCGGCGCTCATCCGTCTTATGCCCACGGCTACAACGAGCGCGACAACCGCTTCTATCAGGCCTGGGACCCGATTGCCCGCGATCGTGAAACGTTCATCGCGTGGATCAACGAGTACATCCTTGGCTGCGCTGACTTCAGCGAGTTCCAGGCCAAGCTGGCCGCTGCTTCGGAGGCGAAATAATGACTTACACCACCAATGAAATGATGACTGTCGCCGCTGCCCGTCGCCTGAAGAACGGTTCGGTGTGCTTTGTCGGCATCGGCCTGCCCTCCAAGGCGGCCAACCTGGCACGGCTGACGTCTTCGCCCGACGTGGTCCTGATCTACGAGTCGGGACCGATTGGCGCCAAACCAAGCGTATTGCCGCTGTCTATCGGTGACGGTGAGCTGGCGGAAACTGCCGACACCGTAGTCCCGACCGGTGAGATTTTTCGCTATTGGTTGCAGGGCGGGCGCATCGACGTCGGCTTCTTGGGCGCGGCGCAGGTCGACCGCTTCGGTAACATCAACACCACGGTGGTGGGCGACTATCATCAGCCGAAAGTACGCCTGCCGGGTGCCGGTGGCGCGCCGGAAATCGCCGGCTCCGCCAAGAGCGTGCTGATCATCCTCAAGCAGTCGGCGCGTTCCTTCGTCGACAAGCTGGACTTCATCACTTCCGTTGGCCATGGCGAGGGCGGTGATTCGCGTAAACGCCTTGGCCTGCCGGGCGCAGGTCCCGTGGGCATTATCACGGACCTGTGCATCATGGAACCGGAGGAGGGGACCCACGAATTCGTAGTCACCGCGTTGCACCCGGGCGTGACGCGCGAACAAGTGAGCGCCGCTACCGGCTGGCCGATCCGTTTCGCCGACACTGTCGAGGTCAACGTCGAACCTAGCGCGGTGGAACTGCAGGCGCTGCGTGATCTTGAGGCTCGCACCGCTGCCGCCCACGGCCAGGCACCCGGAGAAGCATAATGCGCGACGTTTATATCTGTGACGCGATTCGTACCCCCATTGGCCGTTTCGGCGGCGGCTTGGCGGCGGTTCGCGCCGATGACCTGGCTGCCGTGCCGATCAAGGCCCTGATGGAACGCAACCCGTCGGTAGACTGGACCGCCGTGGACGAGGTGTTCCTCGGCTGCGCCAACCAGGCCGGCGAAGACAACCGCAACGTGGCACGCATGGCACTGCTGCTGGCGGGCCTGCCGGACAGCATTCCGGGTGTGACCCTCAATCGCCTGTGCGCTTCGGGCATGGATGCGATCGGCACGGCTTTCCGCGCCATCGCCAGTGGCGAAATGGAGTTGACGATCGCCGGTGGCGTCGAATCGATGTCCCGCGCGCCGTTCGTGATGGGCAAGGCCGATGCGGCGTTTTCGCGCAATATGAAGCTGGAAGACACCACCATCGGCTGGCGCTTCATCAACCCCCTGATGAAAGCCAAGTACGGTGTCGATGCAATGCCGCAAACCGCTGACAATGTGGCAGACGATTATCAGGTGTCCCGCGCCGATCAGGACGCGTTCGCCTTGCGCAGCCAGCAACGCACCGCTGCCGCCCAGGCGGCAGGTTACTTCGCCGAAGAAATCGTCGAGGTACGAATTGCCCACAAGAAGGGTGAGACCGTGGTCAGCCAGGACGAACATCCGCGCGCCGACACCACCCTGGAGGCGCTGAACAAACTGAAACCGGTCAACGGCCCGGACAAGACCGTCACCGCCGGTAACGCTTCAGGCGTTAACGACGGCGCGGCGGCGTTGATCCTGGCCTCGGCCGAAGCCGTGAAGAAACACGGCCTGACACCCCGCGCCAAAGTGCTGGGCATGGCCAGCGCCGGTGTGGCGCCGCGTGTGATGGGCATCGGCCCGGTGCCGGCGGTGCGAAAACTCACCGAGCGCCTGGGCGTGGCGGTCAGCGATTTCGACGTGATCGAACTCAACGAAGCCTTTGCCAGCCAGGGGCTGGCGGTGCTGCGTGAGCTGGGGATTGCCGACGACGCTCCCCAGGTCAACCCGAACGGTGGCGCCATTGCCCTTGGCCACCCGCTGGGCATGAGCGGTGCGCGCCTGGTGCTGACGGCGCTGCACCAACTGGAAAAGAGCGGCGGCAAGAAGGGGCTGGCGACCATGTGTGTCGGTGTTGGCCAAGGTTTGGCATTAGCCATCGAACGCGTCTGACGCTCGGCATCGGGCACGCCAGCTCACACAGGGTTTTAATCGCCTGGCCAATTGAGGAACGGGGGTGTTGCAAAGTGTGTCTAGACTTTCAATGTCCCCAAAGAGTGAACAAACAATGACTATCCCCTCAGCGACTACTGAGCACTACACCGGCGAAGAGCGCAGCAAACGGATTTTTGCGATTGTCGGTGCTTCGTCGGGCAATCTCGTCGAATGGTTCGATTTCTACGTCTACGCCTTTTGCGCGATCTATTTTGCCCCGGCGTTCTTCCCCTCGGACAACCCGACCGTGCAGTTGGTGAACACCGCAGGCGTGTTCGCTGCCGGCTTCCTCATGCGCCCGATTGGCGGCTGGATTTTTGGCCGTGTCGCTGACAAGCACGGTCGCAAGAATTCGATGCTGATTTCGATTCTGATGATGTGCTTCGGCTCGCTGCTCATTGCCTGCCTGCCGACCTACAGCAGCATTGGCGTATGGGCACCGATCCTGCTGCTGTTCGCCCGTTTGCTCCAAGGGTTGTCGGTGGGGGGCGAGTACGGCACCACGGCCACCTACATGAGCGAAGTCGCGCTCAAGGGCCAGCGCGGTTTCTTTGCTTCGTTCCAGTATGTGACGCTGATTGGCGGGCAACTGCTGGCCGTGTTGGTGGTGGTGATCCTGCAGCAGTTCCTCAGCGAAGATGAACTGCGTGCCTACGGCTGGCGTATCCCGTTCGTGGTCGGTGCGTTGGCGGCCTTGATCTCGCTATTCCTGCGCCGCTCCTTGAAAGAAACCACCAGCAAGGAAATGCGCGAGAACAAGGATGCCGGCAGCATCGCGGCGCTGTTCCGCGATCACAAGGCGGCGTTCATTACCGTGCTTGGCTACACCGCCGGTGGCTCGCTGATTTTCTACACCTTCACCACCTACATGCAGAAGTACCTGGTCAACACCGCCGGCATGCATGCCAAGACCGCCAGTTACATCATGACCGGTGCGCTGTTCCTTTATATGTGCATGCAGCCGTTCTTCGGCATGCTCGCCGACAAGATCGGCCGACGTAACTCGATGCTCTGGTTCGGCGCACTGGGTACGCTGTGTACCGTGCCAATCCTGTTGACTCTGAAAAGCATCAGCAGCCCGTTCCTGGCCTTTGTGTTGATCACGTTGGCGCTGGCCATCGTCAGCTTCTACACCTCGATCAGCGGGCTGGTGAAAGCCGAGATGTTTCCGCCTGAGGTGCGTGCACTGGGCGTCGGCCTGGCGTACGCGGTGGCCAACGCGATCTTCGGCGGCTCGGCGGAATACGTGGCGCTGAGCTTGAAGGCCGGTGGCATGGAAAACTCCTTCTACTGGTACGTTACGGTGATGATGGCCGTGGCATTCCTGTTCAGCCTGCGTCTGCCGAAGCAGGCGAAATACCTGCATCACGACCTTTGATCCATCTGCGTGGGCCTTCAAGGCCCACGCTTTCAGTAACGGCCTATGAACCAGCGACCGGCCAATCAATTGCGATGCCTGCTGGACCCTGCCCATTACCTCGGCCACGCGCGCGCCTGGGCCGAGCTCGCGGTGGCCGAACATTCTGCTCCCTGAAGGAGATTGCTGTGGCTTTCGTACAACTCGCCGATGGCGAACTGCATTACCAACTCGATGGGCCAGTGGATGCACCGGTGCTGGTGCTGTCCAACTCGCTGGGCACCGACCTGCACATGTGGGACGCGCAGATCGCCGCGTTCACCGAGCACTTTCGTGTGTTGCGCTTCGACACCCGTGGCCACGGCCAGTCGCTGGTGACGCCGGGGCCGTACAGCATCGAACAGCTGGGGGCTGACGTGCTGGCCCTGCTGGATGCCTTGCACATCGAAAGAGTGCATTTCTGCGGGCTGTCGATGGGCGGCCTGATCGGTCAGTGGCTGGGCATCAATGCCGGCCATCGCTTGAACAAACTGGTGGTGTGCAATACGGCGGCGAAGATCGGCGATCCATCGATCTGGAACCCGCGAATCGAAACCGTACTGCGCGACGGTGCGGCCGCCATGGTCGCCTTGCGCGATGCATCGATTGCGCGCTGGTTCACCCCGGACTTTGCCGAGGCCCAGCCGGCGACGGCGAAAAAAATCACCGACATGCTTGCCGCCACGTCGCCGCCAGGTTATGCCGCCAATTGCGCAGCGGTGCGCGATGCCGATTTCCGTGAGCAACTGGCCTCGATCAAGTCGCCGCTGTTGGTCATCGCGGGCACCGAGGATGCGGTAACTCCGCCGTCCGGTGGGCATTTTATCGAGGAGCATGTCCCAGGTGCCGAATACGCCGAGTTCCACGCGGCGCACTTGTCCAACGTTCAGGCCGGTGACGCGTTCAGCGAGCGGGTCATGGCTTTTTTGACGGCCCGTTGAGGGGCGATTTGTAGGCTAAAAACAACGTGGGGTTGAATCGCGGGAGGAGGCCGGCGCTACCCCATAAAGACTTTCCCACGGACAACAAAAAGCCCACCAAACGGTGGGCTTCATGCCTCTCAGCGGTCTATCAGAACAACCGCATCTTCGGCGCTTCTTCCTTCAACGGCTCAACCTTCGCCGTCTGCTCGTTCCAGCCACCGCCCAGTGCCTTGTACAGGTTCACGGCACTGGTCAGTTGCGCCAGACGATCGGTGATCAACGCCTGTTCGGCGCTGAACAGCTGACGCTGGGCATCGAGGAAGGTCAGGTTGCTGTCGACGCCAATGCGATAACGACGCTCGGCCAGGCGGTAGTAATCCTGGTTGGCGGTGACGAAATCACGTTGTGCCTGCAACTGCTCGGTGTAGGTCTGGCGGGCGGCCAGGCCATCAGCGACTTCCTGGAAGGCCGTTTGAATGGACTTCTCGTAGTTCGCCACGCCGATGTCTTTCTGGATCTTCGAGTAATCCAGGCTGGCGCGCAGGCTGCCGGCGTTGAAGATCGGCAGGTTGATCTGCGGCTGGAACAGCCAGGTGCCCGAGCCGCCCTTGAACAGGCCCGACAGGTCCGGGCTCAGGGTCCCGGCATTGGCGGTCAGGCTGATGCTCGGGAAGAACGCTGCGCGTGCCGCGCCGATATTGGCGTTGGCCGCTTTCAGGTTGTACTCGGCTTGCAGGATGTCCGGACGACGTTGCAGCAGGTCCGACGGCAAACCAGGCGGTACGTCGCTCAGCAGATCGTCAGACAGCGGCTTGCCTTCTCGCAGATTGGCCGGAATGGAAGTGCCGAGCAGCAGCACCAGGCTGTTTTCATCCTGGGCGACCTGGCGAGTGTAACGGGCCAGTTGCGCACGGGCGTTTTCCACCGAGGTGCGCGACTGCGCCAGGTCCAGCGCCGAGGCGACGCCCACTTCGTTGCTGCGCGAGGTGAGCTTGTAGCTCTCCTCGAACGCACCCAGGGTGTCCTGAGTCAGCTTGCGCAGTTCTTTATCGGCCTGCCAGGTCAGGTAGGCATTCGCCACACTGGCCACCAGGCTGATTTGCGTGCTGCGACGGCCTTCTTCGGTAGCGAAGTACTGTTGCAAGGCTTGTTCGCTCAGGCTGCGAACCCGACCGAACAGGTCAAGTTCATAGGCGCTGATGCCGACGGTGGCGGAGTAGGAACTGGTGATCCCCGCCTGACCGGTCTGCGATGCATCCGCCGGAACCCGCTGACGGCTGCCGGTGGCGTTGGCCGAAACGGCCGGGTACAGGTCGGCACGCTGGATGCGGTACTGCGCGGCGAACGCATCGATGTTCAGTGCCGCGACGCGCAGGTCGCGGTTGTTTTCCAGGGCAACCTGAATCAACTGTTGCAGGGCCGGGTCATGGAAAAACTGCTTCCAGCCTTGCTCCGCAGCTGCCTGGGCAGGCGCCTGGGTCGGCGAGTACGCCGGACCTTGCGGGTACTGAGCCTCAACCGGCGCTTGTGGCTGCTGGTAGTCAGGGATCAGCGAGCAGCCGCTCAGCACGAAGACGGCGACTGCGATGGAGAGTAGCGACTTGCTCATTGGCCAGCCTCTTTGGAAGATTCGAATGCAGCGTCCTGGTCGGCGATCTTGCGCTGGCCAATGGACGATACGGCGACGAAGAACAACGGGACCCAGAAGATCGCGAGTACGGTGGCGGTGATCATACCGCCAATTACCACAGTACCGATTGCATGTTGGCTGCCGGAGCCCGCACCCGTGGAAATCGCCAGCGGTACAACGCCGAGGATAAACGCCAGCGAGGTCATGATGATCGGGCGCAGCCGCATGCGGCAGGCTTCGATCGCCGCATCGGCGAGGCTGCGGCCCTGCTCATGCAGTTCCTTGGCGAATTCGACAATCAGGATGGCGTTTTTCGCCGCCAGACCGATGGTCGTCAACAGGCCCACCAGGAAGTACACATCATTGGACAACCCGCGCAAGCTGGTGGCCAACAGGGCACCGATAATCCCCAGCGGTACCACGAGCACCACCGCAATCGGGATCGACCAGCTTTCGTACAACGCCGCCAGACACAGGAACACCATCAGCAACGACAGGGCGAACAGCGCCGGTGCCTGGGAACCTGCCAGGCGTTCTTCATACGACAGACCGGTCCAGGAAATGCCCACGCCCGCTGGCAGTTTCTTGGCAATGGCTTCGACTTCTGCCATGGCTTCACCGGTGGAATAACCCGGTGCCGGGGCGCCGAGGATTTCGACCGCTTCCACACCGTTGTAGCGCGACAGCTTCGGCGAACCGTAGATCCACTCACCCTTGGCGAACGCCGAGAACGGCACCATGGTTCCGGCGCTGTTGCGCACGTACCACTTCTGCAGGTCTTCAGGGCTCATGCGCGAGTCCGGCTGGCCTTGTACGTACACTTTCTTCACCCGACCGCGGTCGATGAAGTCGTTGACGTAGCTACTGCCCAGGGCAATCGACAGAGTGCTATTGATGTCGGCGATGGTAATGCCCAGGGCACTGGCCTTCTCGTCATCGATTTCCAACTGGTATTGCGGTTCGTCGTTCAAACCGTTCGGACGCACTTGCGTCAGCACCTTGCTCTGGGCCGCCATGCCCAGGAACTGATTGCGTGCTTCCATCAGTTTCTGGTGACCCAGACCGGCACGGTCCTGCAGGAACACGTCGAAACCGGTGGCGTTACCCAGCTCCAATACCGCAGGCGGTGCGAAGGCGAACACCATGGCGTCACGGAAGGTGAAGAAGTGCTGTTGGGCACGGGCTGCCACCTTGAACACGCTGTTGTCGGCGTTACGATCACCCCATGGCTTGAGCATGATAAATGCCATGCCGGAGCTCTGGCCACGGCCGGCGAAGTTGAAGCCGGTCACGGTAAACACCGAGTTCACGGCATCACCTTCACCACCATCCTTGCCTGGTCGCAGCAGGTACTCACGCATCTGGTCCACGACCACTTGTGTGCGCTGGGCAGTGGAACCTGCCGGTGTCTGCACCTGGGCAAACAGTACGCCCTGGTCTTCCTCGGGGAGGAACGAGGAAGGAATGCGCATGAACAGCCAGATCATACCGATGACGATGATTACGTAGGCCAGCAGGTAGGGCGCCTTGTGACGCAGGATGTTGCCGACGCCACGCTCGTAGCTGTTCACGCTGCGGTCGAAGTTGCGGTTGAACCAGCCGAAGAAGCCGCGCTTGGACGTGCCGTGATCACCTTTGGCAACCGGCTTGAGCATGGTCGCGCACAGGGCCGGGGTGAAGATCAGGGCAACCAGCACCGACAGGGCCATGGCCGAGACGATGGTGATGGAGAACTGCTTGTAGATCACACCGGTGGAACCACCGAAGAATGCCATCGGCAGCAGTACCGCCGAGAGCACCATGGCAATACCGACCAGGGCGCCCTGAATCTGACCCATGGATTTTTTCGTGGCTTCCTTGGGTGAAAGGCCTTCTTCGCTCATCACCCGCTCGACGTTTTCCACCACGACGATGGCGTCGTCCACCAGCAAGCCGATGGCCAGCACCATGCCGAACATGGTCAGGGTGTTGATGCTGAAACCGGCTGCGGCGAGGATGCCGAACGTACCCAGCAATACCACCGGCACGGTCATTGTGGTGATGACCGTGGCGCGGAAGTTCTGCAGGAACAGGAACATCACCAGGAACACCAGCACGACTGCTTCGACCAGGGTTTCAACCACGCTCTCGATCGAGGCGGTCACCACGGGCGTGGTGTCGTACGGGAACACCACTTCCATCCCTTGCGGGAAGAAGGGCTTGAGGTTATCGATGGTGGTACGCAGGGCTTTTGCCGTGTCGAGGGCGTTTGCACCGTTGGCCAGTTTTACCGCCAGACCGGAAGCCGGCGCGCCGTTGAACTGGGCGTTGATGCTGTAGTTCTCGCCACCCAGACCGACGTCCGCGACGTCCTTGAGGCGTACCTGCGAGCCGTCCTTGTTGACTTTGAGCAGGATCTTGTCGAACTGCTCGGCGGTCTGCAAGCGAGTCTTGCCGATGATCGTCGCGTTCAACTGGGTGCCGGGCAGGGCAGGCAAGCCGCCGAGTTGGCCGGAAGACACCTGGACGTTTTGCGCGGCGATGGCGGTCTTCACGTCGACCGGGGTCAGGTTGAATTTGTTCAACTTGGCCGGATCGAGCCAGATGCGCATGGCGTACTGCGAACCGAACACCTGGAAGTCACCGACACCGGCGGTCCGGGAGATCGGGTCCTGCATGTTGGACACGATGTAGTTGGACAGGTCGTCCTTGGTCATGCTGCCGTCGCGGGAGACCACGCCGATCACCAACAGGAAGTTCTTCACGGCCTTGGTGACGCGGATACCCTGCTGCTGCACTTCTTGCGGCAGCAACGGGGTGGCGAGGTTCAGCTTGTTCTGGACCTGGACCTGCGCGGTATCGGAGTTGGTGCCTTGCTCGAAGGTCGCGGTGATGGTCATGGTGCCGTCGGAGTTACTTTCCGAAGACACATAACGCAGGTTGTCGATACCGTTGAGCTGTTGCTCGATGACCTGCACCACAGTGTCCTGCACGGTTTGCGCGGAGGCACCCGGGTAGGTCACGGAAATGGCGATCGCCGGAGGCGCAATGCTCGGGTATTGGTTGATCGGCAACTTGAGGATCGATAGAGCCCCGACCAGCATGATCACCAGGGCAATGACCCAGGCGAAAATCGGACGGTCGATAAAAAATTTCGACATGGTTTACTCCCCTTTGCCGCTGGAAGCCTTGTCAGCTGCCTGAGCGGGGGCCGGGTTCTTCGCGCCGACGTTGGTCGCTTCGCTGGCTTTGACTTCAATGCCAGGTTTGACGTATTGCAGACCTTCGGTGATCAGACGATCGCCGGCTTTAAGACCGTCTTCGATCAGCCACTGGTTGCCGACGGTGCGGCTGGCCTTGAGCTGACGCAGTTCGACCTTGTTGTCGGCGCCGACGACCATCGCGGTCGGGCTGCCCTTGAGGTCACGGGTCACGCCTTGCTGCGGCGCCAGGATCGCCGCGCTGTTCACGCCGGCTTGCAGCTGCGCATGGACAAACATGCCTGGCAACAGCGTGTGATCCGGGTTCGGGAATACGGCGCGCAGGGTCACGGAACCGGTGGTCTGGTCAACCGAGACTTCGGAGAACTCGAGCTTGCCGTCCAGTTTGTACTGGCTGCCATCCTCGAGAGTGAGCTTGACCGCCGCTGCGTTGTCCCCGGATTTCTGCAGGCGACCGCTTTCCAGGTCGCTGCGCAGCTTCAGCAATTCCACCGAGGACTGGGTGACGTCGACGTAGATCGGGTCCAGTTGCTGGATCACCGCCATCGCATCGGTCTGACCGCTGGTGACCAATGCGCCTTCGGTCACGCTGGAGCGGCCGATACGGCCGGTGATAGGCGCATAGACCTTGGTGTAGCGCACATTGATCTGCGCGCTTTGCAAGGCGGCTTCCGATTGCAGGCGATTGGCCAGGGCGGTGTCGTATTCCTGGCGGCTGACGGCCTGTTCGTTGACCAGCTGCTTGTAGCGATCAGAGATCGATTTGGTCTGTTGCAGGTTGGCTTCGGCGCTTTTGAGCGTCGCCTCATACACAGCCGGGTCGATCTGATACAGCTGCTGGCCAACCTTGACGTCGCCGCCTTCCTTGAACAGGCGCTTGAGAATGATGCCGTTGACCTGTGGGCGAACTTCGGCGATGCGGTAGGCGCTCGTGCGTCCCGGCAAATCCGAGGTCAGGGTGAAGGCTTGAGGTTGCAGGGTGACGACGCCGACCTGAGGCGGTGGAGCGGCGGGCGCCGCCTCTTCCTTTTTACAACCGCTGAGCAGCGATGCAAGGGCGACGGCGGCGACCAGAGCGGTAACAGCTGGCTTGAATTGCATGAAAATCCTCGGGTCAGGCGCGCAAATTGCGCACAGGAAATGTGAAAGGTAAAAAAATCGGCGCTGAGTGGATAAGTAGCTTGCTAAGAAATATACTTACGTTCATGGTTGTTTGTAAATACCTTTGGTGCGTATCCTAGCCCTTACAAAAGCTGTTTCAAAGCTCGAATTTGTAGGTCGGGGACGACGCCCAAGAGCGCTCGCCCCTATTTATTCAGCGCCTGTTCAAGCACTGCTGAAGCACCCTGATTGAGGTTGTACTGCCATGGTCCGTCGTACCAAAGAGGAAGCTCAGGAAACCCGTAGCCAGATACTCGAAGCGGCCGAGAAAGCCTTTTACGAGCGGGGCGTTGCGCGCACCACACTGGCCGACATTGCGACCCTGGCCGGCGTGACGCGCGGCGCCATTTACTGGCATTTCAGTAACAAGGCGGACCTCGTGCAGGCCATGCTCGATACGCTGCATGAGCCGCTGGATGAAATGGCCAAAGCCAGCGAAAACGAAGATGAACCCGACCCTCTGGGCTGCATGCGCAAGCTGCTGATTCATTTGTTTCATCAAGTTGCGCTGGACCCGAAAACCCGGCGCATCAATGAGATTTTGTTTCATAAGTGCGAGTTCACCGATGAAATGTGCGACCTGCGCCAGCAGCGGGTGGACGCCTGCCTCGAATGCAATGTACGCATCGGCCTGGCGCTGCGAAATGCTGTGAATCGCGGGCAACTGCCGCAGGACCTCGACACCGTGCGTGCCGCGATCAGCCTGCATGCGTTCATTGATGGCATCCTGTATCAATGGTTATTGGCGCCCGACAGTTTTCAACTGCACACCGAGGCCGAGCGTTGGGTCGACACCGGGCTGGACATGCTGCGCCTGAGCCCCAGCCTGCGCAAATGAAACAAAATTCGTGATGGGGTGCTGTTATATACGGCCGATGGCCATGTTGACAGCCGGTAAGCGGCGTATTTTGTAGGAATTTTGTGTCGCTTTGCCGCGCCCCGCACCCCCTGTAGGAGCGAGCTTGCTCGCGATGGTCGTCAACGATGACGCTGGTATCATGATGCCCCGCGGTGTCCGAGCTACCATCGCGAGCATGCTCGCTCCTACAGGGGAGGGCACAGCTTCAAACAATTAAAAAAGCCCCGGCTCTTTCGAGTCGGGGCTTTTTGCGTTACGGGTTCTGCCTTACAACGTCGGGTAGTCGATGTAACCCACCGGCCCTTTGCCGTAGAACGACTCTGGGCGCGGCTCGTTGAGCGCCGCATCGGCCTTCAGGCGCGCCGGCAGGTCCGGGTTGGCGATGAATGGGATGCCAAAGGCCACCGCGTCGGCTTTGCCGCTCGCCAGCCAGGCGTTGGCGCTGTCCTTGGTGAAGCGTTCGTTGGCGATATAAGGACCGCCGAACGCTTCCTTGAGGGTCGGGCCAAGGCTGTCGGCACCTTCCTGCTCACGGGAGCAGATGAACGCGATGCCACGCTTGCCCAGCTCGCGAGCCACGTAAGTGAAGGTTTCCGCCAGGTTGTCGTCGCCCATGTCGTGAGAGTCGGCGCGTGGCGCCAGGTGCACACCGACACGGCCCGCGCCCCAGACGTCGATCGCGGCGTCCGTGACTTCGAGCAACAGGCGGGCACGGTTTTCCAGGGAACCACCGTATTGGTCGGTGCGCTGGTTGGTGCTGCTTTGCAGGAACTGGTCGAGCAGGTAGCCGTTGGCGCCGTGGATTTCCACGCCGTCGAAGCCGGCGGCCTTGGCGTTTTCTGCGCCAGTGCGATAGGCCTCGATGATCTCGGCGATTTCATCGGTTTCCAGGGCGCGAGGGGTTGGATAGTCGGCCATTGGACGCACCAGGCTGACGTGGCCCTTTGGCTGGATGGCGCTTGGCGCAACCGGCGCTTCACCGTTCAGGTATGACGGGTGGGATACCCGGCCGACGTGCCACAGTTGCAGGAAGATCTTGCCGCCTGCGCCGTGGATCGCCTTGGTGATGTTGGTCCAGCCACGCACCTGGTCGTTGGACCAGATACCCGGGGTGTCCGGGTAGCCGACGCCCATCGGGGTGACCGAGGTGGCTTCGCTGAGGATCAGGCCCGCCGAAGCACGTTGCACGTAGTACTCGGCCATCAGCGCGTTGGGCACGCGACCTTCGTCGGCGCGGCAGCGGGTCAGCGGCGCCATGATGATGCGGTTGGACAACTCGACGTCGCCGAGTTTGATTGGATCGAAAAGAGTCGTCATTTGAAAATCCTTCGTTAGGTATCAGTTAGTAGCAGCCAGCTCGGGATTACCGTTCTGGCGGAAAGTGATCAGGGTGGCCAAGAGGGCGAGTACTGCCAGAGCAGCGGCCGCGAGGGGCACGTTGGCCAGGCCAAAACCGTGGGCGATGACGCTGCCGCCGACCCAGGCACCCAAGGCGTTGCCGACGTTGAAAGCGCCGATGTTCAGGGTCGATACCAGGTTGGGTGCGGCCTTGCCGTAGGTCACCACGTTGACTTGCAGGGCGGGCACTGCGGCAAAGCACGCGGTGGCCCATAGGAACAGGGTGATCTCGGTGGGGATCAGCGCGACGCTGGTCCAGGTCAGCACTGTGGACACCACCGCCATGGTGATGAATACCCCGATCAACGTGGCGGCCAACCCCTTGTCTGCCAGCTTGCCGCCGATGATGTTGCCGACAGTCAGGCCCAGGCCGATGAGCACCAGGGTCCAGGTCACGCCGCGAGGCGAGACACCGGTCACTTCGCCCAGCAACGGCGCGACATAGGTAAACAGGGTGAACACCGACGCGGCGAAAAGCGCGGTCATGCTCAGCGACAGCCAGATGCCAGCGCCTTTGAGGGCGCGCAGTTCGGCGCGCATGTCGAGTTTTTCTTCGTCGCGCTTGGCCGGCAGGAATCGGATCAGGCCAATCAGCGCAATCACGCCGATCACGGTCACCGCCCAGAAGGTCGAGCGCCAGCCGGCTTGTTGTCCGAGCGCCGTGCCCAGCGGCACGCCGAGGACGTTGGCCAGGGTCAGGCCGGTGAACATCAGGGCCACGGCCGAGGCGCGTTTGTTGGCGGGCACCAGGTTGGCGGCCACCACCGAGCCAATACCAAAAAAAGCGCCGTGGCACAGGGCGGTAATCACACGGGCGAACATCAGCACGTTGTAATCAGTGGCCAGGGCGCATAACAGGTTGCCGATGATGAAAATGCCCATCAACACGACCAGTGCAGCCTTGCGTGGCAATTTGGCGGTGGCCAGTGCCATGAACGGCGCACCGATGGCCACGCCCAGGGCGTAGCCGGTCACCAGCCAGCCGGCGCCGGGGATCGACACACCGAGGTCGGCCGCCACTTCGGGCAGCAGGCCCATGATGACGAACTCGGTGGTGCCGATGGCGAAGGCGCTCAAGGCCAGAATGAGTAGCGAGAGGGGCATTGTTGATTCCTTGACCCTGAAGGTTCAGAGCTCTTTGCTGAAGGCGCTGAGGAAGGCCTGGATGGTTTCCTCGTTGCGTTTGAAGAAGTGCCACTGGCCGACTTTGCGGCTGCTGATCAGGCCGGCGCGTTGCAATGTCGCCAGGTGCGCGGACACCGTGGACTGCGATAAACCGCAACGTTGATCGATCTGCCCGGCGCAAACGCCATGTTCATTGCTGTGGCTTTGGTCAGGAAATTCGACGGAGGGATTTTTGAGCCAGTGCAGGATGTCTCGCCGTACCGGGTGAGCCAGGGCTTTTATTATTTCGTCGAGGTCAATCTTCATGGCTTGGGGCCTGTCATGTGTAAAACGTTATATCGCGATGAAGCGAAATTTAAATCGTTACATCGCGATACACAAATATGATTTTGTTCTGGCGAACGCATATTTCGCTATATCGGGTTATAACGATATGAGGTGTCAGGGCAACACCGGGCGGTGCTAAGCTGCGCCCATGAACTATCTCGCACATCTTCACCTCGGTGGCCAGCGTCCCGGTCAATTGCTCGGCAGTCTGTATGGCGATTTCGTCAAGGGACGGCTGCAAGGGCAATTTGCGCCGGAGGTCGAAGCGGCTATCCAATTGCATCGTCGCATTGACGTGTTCACCGACCGCCATCCGCTGGTGGATGTGGCGCTGTCGCGCTTTACACTGACCCGCAGGCGCTACGCGGGAATCGTGTTGGACGTGTTTTTCGATCACTGCCTCGCGCGGGACTGGGCTTCGTACGCCGACCGGCCGCTGGAGCTGTTCACCTCAGACGTGTACAGGGTGCTGTCCAGTGAGCGGCAATTGCCCGAGCGTCTGGCGCGGATTGCGCCGTACATGGTGGCGGATGACTGGCTGGGATCGTACCGCGAGTTCGAAGTGATGGAGCAGGTGCTGCGGGGGATTGCGCGGCGGCTGACACGGCCGGAGGAACTGGCGGGGGCGATGCACGAACTGCGCGAGTTGTATGAGCCGTTGAGCGAGGACTTTCGGCTGTTTTATCCGCAGTTGCAGGATTTTTCAAAGATCTCACAGACAGCCTAGGTACCTGTGGGAGCGGGCTTGCCCGCGATGGCGGTGTATCAGTCAAAGAGTTGTCGACTGGTCCACCGCTATCGCGGGCAAGCCCGCTCCCACAGGGTTCCAAGCGTATTCAAAAAATCAAGCCGCGATGGCGGGGCGCATCGGCGCTCGTTGAGTTTCCGGGATCGTCCCGAACAATGCCTTCTGCACCGCTTGCTGCGCTTCGAACGCCAACACGGCGCGTTCCCGGCCTTCGCAGGCGATCGGCTTGAGCAGGTGAATCTCCACGTCGCCGCGATCGTTGGCGAACAGGCGCATCAAGTGCGAGAGCAGATCGTCGTCACCAATGAAAGGGGCCAGCGAGCATGCCTGGCCTTCACGCAGATAACGGATGGCCACCGGTTGCAGCTTCACCTTGGAATCGATGGCTGCCGACAGCAAGCGGCCATGGAAGGTGCGAAGCGAACGGCCATCGGTGGTGGTGCCTTCCGGGAACATCAACAGTGGATGGGCCTGTTCGAGGTGGCGGGTCATCTGCTTGCGGATCAATTGACTGTCACCCGAGCCACGACGGATGAACAGGCTGCCGGCCTTCGCCGCCAGCCAGCCCGCCACCGGCCAGGTACGGACTTCGGCCTTGGACAGGAACGACAGCGGCGCGAGCATGCCCAGCAGCGGGATGTCGGTCCAGGACACGTGGTTGCTGACCCAGAGCATCGACTCCTTTGGCAACTCCCCGTGTACGGTCACGCGAAAGGGCAGGGCATTGCTCAGGCGCGCCATGAAAAAGCGCGACCAGCGCTGTCTGCGAACCATGGAATGCGCCATGCCCAGGCGTTCGAACATTCCGAAGACACTGGCCATGCCCAACCCCAACGTTACAACTCCCAGCACGCGCGCGATTCGCGCGTACATCCGTACGCGGCCCATCACACGGCCGCCTTGAAGTGCTTGGCATAACGCGGGCAGAGTTCGTCGCGCTTGAGCAGGATGAACACGTCGGCCACCTGGAAGTCCTCGTCCCAACACGGCTCGCCACAGATTTTCGCACCCAGGCGCATGTAGGCCTTGAGCAGTGGCGGCATTTCGGCAATCACGTTGGACGGGATGTCCAGGGATGGTAGCGGGTTCTTCGGTTCGGCGCGCAGGTGTTCGGTGCACAGGTAGCGTTCACGCAGGCGTTGCATGATCGCATGCGCCTGGACGCCGCCGTCCTGCATCGGGATGCTCGCGCACCCCATGAGATAGCTGTAGCCACCCTCGTTCAGCACTTCGGCCAGTTCTCCCCAGAGCACGGCGATGGTGCCGCCGTTGCGGTAAGCCGGGTCGACGCAAGTACGGCCGATCTCCAGGATCGGGCCCTTGAGGTGAATGAGGCCATGCAGGCTGAACTCTTCTTCGCTGTAAAACTTGCCCAGGCTGCTGGCTGCCGTGTGGTCAAGGAGGCGGGTGGTCGCCACCAGGCGCCCGGTGTTCAGGTCGCGTACGCCGATGTGGGCGCAGTGAACATCGTAATCATCCATGTCCAGACCCAGCTCCGCGCCTTTGAGCTTGGCGTCGAATTCGCCGCTGAACACGTTGAAGCGCAAGGCCTGGGCTTCCTGCAGGGCTTTTGCGCCGACCAGGCGTTCGGCTTGCAGGCGGCGTTCATTGCCGGTGCCGTTGATGCGGGCAATCTGAGTCATGGCGAATCTCCGTGCGGGCTGCTCACCCGTCTTTGGGTTACAGCGGATCGACTTTCTTTATCCAGCCTTGTTGTGCAAAGTCAGGCTATGTAGCCCCGGTGTCATCGCCGTTAAGCTTTGGTGATGCTTATATGACAGCCCACAAGGAGCCTCTTATGCCCTGGCAAACCCTGTTGCAACGCCGTGATCGCTGGCCCGCCAATCCGGACCTGGCGGAGGGTTTTGCGAACCTGTTGCTTGAGTTGAAAGCCGTCACACCCTTTGAACTGGCGGTGGCCGGTGGGCGCCTGATGGCGACACCCGGGCTGGCATTTCTGGTGGGCTACCAGGCGGCCCTGCGCATGCTCTGGCCGAGCGCACCGCAGAGCTTGGGCGCTTTGTGTGCCACCGAGCAGCGCAGCCTGCGCCCGGCCGATATGCAAACCCGTCTGAGCGAGCTGCGGCTGAGCGGACGCAAGGACTTCGTCACCGCCGGTGATGCCGCCGACTGGCTGCTGATTGCTGCTCGCAGCGAAGAGCCCGGCGACGATCCGCGCCTGAGCCTGGCGGTGGTTTATGCTGGCGAGGCCGGCGTGCAAGTGGAAAAACTGCCGCCGATCCCGCTGATGCCCGACATCAGCCATGGCCGCCTGCTGCTGGATAACGCCCTGTGCGAACTGCTTGCAGGGGATGGCTGGGACGCCTACGTCAAACCGTTTCGCACCCTTGAAGACATCTATGTGCTCAGTGCCATGACCGCTTGGTTGTATGGCGTAGGCCAGGACAGCGACTGGCCGCAGGCACTGCAACTGCGCTTGCTCGCGCTGCTGGCCGGCTGCAGTGAAGTCAGCCGCCAGGCGCCCGACAACCCCGCCGGGCATGTGTTGCTGGGCGGCTTGTTTGCACAGTTCGACGCGCTCAAGGCCGAAGTGAACCAGGCCCTGGCCGACGGACCGCCAGAGTGGGCCGCGATGTGGCAGCGCGATCAGGCGGTGATGGAGTTGGCGGCGGGCGCGCGGGGGAAGCGGTTGGCCAAGGCTTTGGCTGGATCTTCGCTGGATTGACCGGCCCCATCGCGGGCAAGCCCGCTCCTACAGGTTCAGTGGTGTTCATAAATTTTGTGAACATCCCAAAACCCTGTGGGAGCGGGCTTGCCCGCGATGGCGGCCTAAAGACTGACAAATATTCCAAAACTGTCATCAACCTCAGCTAGCCTCACCAGGCCCATTCCCCAGAGCCCCCGCCATGTTCAAAGGCGTGTCCCTGTTGTTCCTGTTGCTGGTGAGCCTTACCGCCCAGGCCGAAACCTGGCCCGGCGAGCAATGGTCCACCACACCAACTCCCGGCGGCCCGGCCCTTCAAGCGCTTGAAGCCTACGCTTTCCCACCTCGCGACGACGTCAGCAGAAAGGGCGTTCGCACCGACGCTTTGCTGGTGATCCGCGATGGGCGATTGATCTACGAACGCTATGCGAGCCCCACCACCGTCGACACCCCGCACCTGACCTGGTCGATCAGCAAGAGCCTGATGGCCACGGTGCTCGGCGTGGCCTACGCCGAGGGTCGGTTCAAACTCGAGGACCCGGCAGCGAAGCTCTACCCACCGCTGGCCGGGCACCCGAAGCTGACCCTGTCCGACCTGTTGCACTGGGCTTCTGGCCTGGACTGGCAGGAGGATTACGAATACGCGCCGCTGAAGTCCTCGGTGGTGGCAATGCTCTACACCCGTGGCCATCAGGACATGGCACGGTTCACCGCCCAGCATGACGCGTATGCGCCACCTGGCCAGGCCTTCCGTTACTCCAGCGGTGACAGCAACCTGCTGGCGGCGGCATTGAAAACCATCGTCGGCCCGGCCCGATATGCGGACTATCCCTGGACCGCGCTGTTCGAACCGCTGGGCATCCGCCATGCCGTGTGGGAAACCGACGCCACCGGCACCTTCGTCGCCTCGTCCTACGCCTACCTCACGGCCCGCGATCTTGCTCGCGTCGGTCTGTTGATGGCCCGCGACGGTCGTTGGGGTGACCGGCAATTGCTACCCGCGGACTGGGTGGCCTTCAATCGCCAGCCATTCGCACGTTACCAGGCCCACCAGGACGAAGCGGTGCCGGGCGGCCACTGGTGGCTCAACCGTGATGCGGACGGCGCGGCGCGTCCGTGGCCCGATGCGCCGCCAGACACCTTCGCCGCACTCGGCCATTGGGGCCAGGCGATGTACGTGATTCCCAGCGAGCGCCTGGTGATCGTGCGCTACGGCGATGATCGCGACAGCAGTTATCGCCACAACGAATTGCTCAAGCGAGTGCGCCAGGCTTTTGCCGGGACGGTGCAACCATGAAGCGTCGCCATTTTGTTCGCCGTCGACCGTTTACCGCATTGGGGGTGTTTCTGCTGATCGCCTTGCTCGGCTGGATCTGGCAGGAGCGTGTGGCGTTGTGGGCTTTCCCCGACATCATCAGTGCCTACACCGCCAAGGAATATTGCTCGTGCCGTTATGTGATGAACAACGACGCGCAGTATTGCCGGGGTTATGTGAAACAGTGGCTGCCCGTCAGCGGTTTCACCGATGATTCTGCCGCCAAACGTGTCTCGGTCGAGGGCCTTGGGCGCAGTAACAGCGCGCAGTGGCTGGGCGAGCGCCAGGGTTGTCGCTTGAATCCTTGAGCAACCGGCTCGTGGGCGGTTATGGTTCGTGCAGGTTTATCTGCCCCACGAGTCTTTATGTTCAAGCGGTCACTCTGCAAAGTCTGTAATACCCTCGCCGTCGTGCTGTTGGTGGGCGCCACGTTCTCGGCCCAGGCCAACTGGTATCTGGACGGCGAGTCGTCGCGGCTGTCGTTCGTCAGCACCAAGAACGCCAACATTTCCGAAGTCCAGCGGTTCCTGGTACTGCATGGCAAGGTCAGCCCCAAGGGCGTGGCCGAGGTCGAGGTCGAGCTGGATTCGATCAACAGCGGCATCCCGTTGCGCGATGAGCGCATGCGCAAGGATCTGTTCGAGATCGAGCGGTTCCCCGAAGCGCTGATCAGCGCGCAAATCGACTTGGGGCCGATCAACGATCTGGCCAACGGCGCCCAACTTGAACTGCGCCTGCCGGTCACCGTCAACGTTCATGGCAAGCAACATCAATACAACGCCGAGCTGCTGGCCACCCGTCTGGATGACCGGCGTTTTCAGGTGGTGACGCTAGAGCCGCTGGTGATCAACGCGGCGGATTTCGATCTGGCGCCGGGTCTGGAATCCTTGCGCAAGGTCGCCGGTTTGTCAGCCATCAGTCTGTCGGTGCCGGTGGGTGCGGTGCTGATCTTCACGGCGCGCTGACATGCAAGGCGCGATTTTCCCCTGGCGCGATGGCAATCGCTTCGAACTGCTGATCGACGGTCCGCAGTTTTTCCCCCGCATGCTGGTCGCCATTGCCCGCGCCGAGGAGCAAGTCGAGCTGGAGTTATATCTGGTAGAGGCGGGCGAGTGCGCCGAGGCGATGGTCCAGGCGTTGGTCCAGGCCGCCGAACGCGGTGTACGGGTTCGCTGCCTGTTCGATGATTACGGCAGCCTCGCCTTCACCCTGATTCTGCGTCAGCGATTGATGGCGGCAGGTGTGGAGTTGCGTTTCTACAACCGCCTGAGCTGGCGGCGCTGGGTGGGCAATTTCTATCGCGACCATCGCAAGTTATTGCTGGTCGATCAGTGCCTGGCGGTGGTGGGCGGGACCGGGGTCACTGATGAGTTCTGGCTGCCGAGTGAAAACACCAGCCAATGGCACGAGGTGATGGTGGAAATCACCGGTCCGCTGGTGATCGACTGGCAGTTGTTGTTCGATCGCCAGTGGATCGCCAACCGCCATCGGCGTGCCTGGCGACCGTCGGCGCATTTCGGTCTGCCGCGACTGCCCCGGGTGCCATCGACGGGCGAGGGCATGGGGCGCGTGGCCTACGCCGACGCCCGCCAGCACCGTGACATCCTGCAATCGCTGGTACGTGCCTTGAACAGCGGCCAGCGGCGCGTCTGGCTGGCGACGCCGTACTTTCTGCCCACCTGGAAAGTGCGCCGCTCATTGCGCCGCGCGGCCGGTCGCGGCGTCGATGTGCGCCTGTTGCTGACTGGCCCGCGCACCGATCACCCGTCCGTGCGTTACGCCGGGCATCGTTACTACCCGCGCCTGCTCAGGGCCGGGGTGAAAATCTTCGAATACCAGCCCTGTTTCCTGCACCTGAAAATGGTGCTGGTGGATGACTGGGTGAGCATCGGCTCGTGCAACTTCGACCACTGGAACCTGCGCTTCAACCTGGAAGCCAACCTCGAGGCGCTGGACCCCAGCCTGACCCGGGCGGTGGTGGCCAGTTTCGAGAGCGATTTTGCGAAGAGCGAGGAAGTCAGTCTGCAGGACTGGAAACGCCGGCCGTTGTGGCGGCGGGTCAAGCAGCGGGTTTGGGGATGGGTGGATCGGGTGGTGGTGAATCTGTTGGATCGGCGGGGGTAGGGCTAACGCCAGAAATCTTCAGTTGGAAAACCACTGTGGGAGCGGCGGTGCGACGATTCGACTTGCCCGCGATGGCGGCGGAGCAGTCAACACAGATGTTGAATGTGACGGCCTCATCGCGGGCAAGTCGAATCGTCGCACCGCCGCTCCCACAGGTTTGGTTTAGACCGAGTTAGAGCAACTCAAAACTCTGCTGCGTCACATCCTGCGAATCCAGGCCGATCTGCACATTGAACTTGCCCGGCTCGGCCGCGTACTTGAGCTGGCTGTTGTAGAACTTCAGGTCATCCTCGCTGATGCTGAAGTGCACGACTTTCTGTTCGCCGGCCTTGAGCATGATTTTCTGGAAGTTCTTCAGCTCCTTGATCGGGCGGATCATCGAGCCGGTCACGTCCTGGATGTACAGTTGCACCACGGTCTCGCCGTCACGCTTGCCGGTATTTTTCACCGTGACGCTGGCGTCGAGCTTGCCGGACTTGTTCAGGGTGGTCGCTGACAGCGCCATGTCGCTCAGGCTGAATTCGGTGTAGCTCAGACCGTAGCCGAATGGGAACAGGGGGCCAGTAGTGTCATCGAAATACTGCGAGGTGTAGTTGCCCGGTTTGCCCGGGGTGAATGGCCGGCCAATGCTCAGGTGGTTGTAGTAGGTCGGAATCTGCCCCACGGAACGCGGGAAAGTGATCGGCAGCTTGCCCGACGGGTTGTAGTCGCCGAACAGTACGTCGGCAATGGCGTTGCCGCCTTCGGTGCCGCTGAACCAGGTTTCCAGGATGGCGTCGGCCTGCTGGTTTTCTTCGAGCAGCGACAGCGGACGGCCGTTCATCAGCACCAGCACCAACGGTTTGCCGGTGGCTTTCAGCGCGCGGATCAGCTCACGCTGGTTTTCCGGGATGTTCAAATCGGTGCGGCTCGACGATTCGTGAGACATGCCACGCGATTCACCGACGGCAGCGACCACCACGTCAGCGTCCTTGGCGGCTTTTACCGCTTCGTCGATCAGCACGTTGGCCGGGCGCGGATCATCCACCACTTCCGGGGCATCGAAGTTGAGGAAGTTCAGGTAATCGAGAATCTTCTTGTCGCTGGTGATGTTGGCGCCACGGGCGTAAATCAGGTTGGCCTTGTCGCCAATCACGTTGCTCATGCCATCGAACAGGGTCACCGATTGCGCCGGACGACCGGCGGCAGCCCAACTGCCCATCATGTCGATGGGGGCCTTGGCCAGCGGGCCGACCAGAGCGATTTTCGCGGATTTGTTCAGCGGCAGGGTTTCGTTGGCATTTTTAAGCAGCACCTGGCTGCGGCGGGCCACATCACGGGCATCGGCGCGGTGCAGGCGGCTGTCGGCGTAGGTGTCGGCCGGATCATCCTCGGCCTTGCCGATGCGCAGGTACGGGTCCTTGAACAGGCCCATGTCGTACTTGGCGTCGAGCACCGCACGCACGGCGTTGTCGATGTCGCTCTGCTGGATTTCGCCGGACTTGAGCAGCCCCGGCAGTTCCTTGCCGTACAGGGTGTCGTTCATGCTCATGTGGATGCCGGCCTTGATCGCCAGCTTTGCCGCCTCGCGACCATCGCGTGCAACGCCGTGCTTGATCAGCTCGAAGATCGCGCCGTGGTCGCTGACCGCCAGGCCCTTGAAGCCCCATTCCTTGCGCAACAGGTCGTTCATCAGCCAGGTGTTGGCAGTGGCTGGTACGCCGTTGATCGAGTTCAGCGCGACCATCACCCCGCCAGCGCCGGCATCGATGGCGGCGCGGTAAGGTGGCAGGTAATCCTGGTACATCTTGACCGGGCTCATGTCGACCACGTTGTAGTCGCGACCGCCCTCCACTGCGCCATACAGGGCGAAGTGCTTGACGCTGGCCATGATGCTGTTGGCAGCGTTGGCACCGGTGCCCTGGAACGCCTTGACCATCACCCCGGCGATGCGCGACACCAGGTAGGTATCTTCTCCAAAGCCTTCGGAGGTCCGGCCCCAACGCGGGTCACGGGAAATGTCGACCATCGGCGCGAAGGTGATGTCGAGGCTGTCAGCCGCGGCTTCTTCGGCGGCAACGCGCCCGGAGCGGCCAATGGCGTCCATGTCCCAGCTTGACGCCAGCGCCAGCGGGATCGGGAAAATGGTGCGGTGGCCGTGGATCACGTCATAGGCGAAGAACATCGGGATCTTCAACCGGCTGCGCATGGCCGCGTCCTGCATCGGACGGTTTTCCGGGCGGGTGATCGAGTTGAACGTGCCGCCGATGTTGCCCGCGGCGATTTCCTTGCGGATCAGCTCCCGGGGCATTTCCGGACCGATGCTGATCAGGCGCAACTGGCCGATTTTTTCATCGAGGGTCATCTGCTTCATCAGGTTGCTGATGAAGGCGTCCTTGTTCTCCAGCGGCGGGGGAGTCGTAGCGGCCAATACGTTATGACTGGCCAGGCTGACGAGCAGTCCCAGCAAACACAGCTTCTTCATGAATAGTTTTCCAGGGCCTAAACGGCAGTGAATACGCACCGATCGGCCAAAATTTAGGGAGTGGCTATTGTTGTTCAGGTAATGTTGTTCAGATAAATGCAGCAAACTTCTGCAGTGTTTTTGTACTGGAGCATCTTTTAGCCCATTGGCTCGATGCATTCCAGTGTGGCGGGAGATTATGCCCGAAGAGTCGGTCAGAAGGTCGCTGGTTGATTTTTCAATGGACGATACAACGGAGCGTCAAATCAAATGAATGTTCAACGAACCACCCGAGCGAGCCTGCGCGTCGCCGCCCTGATCTGGCTGGCCAGCCTACTGGCCGGCTGCGGCATCAACAACATCCCCACCCTCGACGAACAGGCCAAGGCCGCCTGGGGCCAGGTGCAGAACCAGTATCAGCGCCGTGCCGACCTGATTCCAAATTTGGTGGAAACGGTCAAGGGCTATGCCAAGCACGAAGAGGAAACGCTGACGGCGGTGATCGAGGCCCGGGCCAAGGCCACCTCCATTCAGGTGGATGCCAGCACCCTGGACAATCCTGAACGCCTCAAGCAGTTCCAACAGGCTCAGGACCAGTTGACCGGCGCCCTGAGTCGTTTGATGGTGGTGTCCGAACGTTATCCTGATCTCAAGGCCAACCAGAATTTCCTGGCGCTGCAATCGCAACTTGAAGGCACCGAAAATCGGATTGCCGTGGCCCGCCGTGATTTCATCCTGGCAGTGCAGAAGTACAACACCGAAATCCGTACCTTCCCGGGGCGCCTGTGGCACACCGTGATGTACAGCGATTTGCCGATCCGTGAAACGTTCGAAGCCACTACTCCAGATGCGGACAAAGCGCCGCAGGTGAAATTCTAGGAAGTAGCCACACAAGCAGCGCTGACGACTCAGCCCGCTTTGACTTGTCGCTCGCAGCTTGAAGCTTGCCGCTGCTCTTATGAGGTTGCCAATGCGCGTGTTGAAAGTGGGCCTGGTGCTGTTGTTGTGGGTGTTGGCCCTGACGGCCCGGGCCGAGTTGAGTTTTCCGGCTTTGACCGGACGGGTGGTGGACAACGCCCAGATGATCGAGCCGTCGGTGCGCGAGCAGTTGACGCAACAGCTTGCGGCCCACGAAAGCGCCACGGGCGAGCAGTTGGTGGTGGTGACAATCCCCAGCCTGCAGGGCGCCGAGATCGCCGATTTCGGTTATCAGTTGGGGCGCCATTGGGGTATCGGCCAGAAGGACAAGAACAACGGTGCGCTTCTGATCGTTGCTCGGGATGACCGCAAGTTGCGCATCGAAGTGGGTTATGGCCTGGAAGATCGCCTGACCGATGCGCAGAGTTCGGTGATCATCAATCAGGTGATTACCCCGGCGTTCAAGGCCGGCAATTTCAGCAAGGGCATCAGCGACGGGGTCGCCGCCATGCTCGTGGTGCTGGGCGGCAGCCCGCTGGATGAGCCGTCGACGATCTACGAGTCGAACAGCGGGCAGGACGACTTCGTTGCCCGTCATCCAGGGATCTTCGTGTTTCTGGTGATGCTGTTCATCCTGACCCTCTTTGTCTTGCAGATGCTCGGCATCCTGCCGGCCGGCCGGGGTGGCTCGGGTGGCTCAGGGGGTGGTTTCGGCGGTGGTGGTTTTGGTGGCGGTGGAGGCGGGGGCTTCAGCGGCGGCGGAGGCAGTTTCGGAGGCGGCGGTTCGTCGGGCGGCTGGTGATAACAATAAATGATGAGCACTTCTAGACATGGCATTACTGACTGAACACGAACAACGCAAAGTCGCCGAGGCGATTGCCCGGGTCGAGCGCGACACCGACGCCGAACTGGTGACGGTGCTGGCAGCCCGCGCCGATGACTACGCGTACATCCCGTTGCTGTGGGCCAGCCTGTTGGCACTGGTGGTGCCGGGTGTCGTGCATTACCTGACCGGCTGGCTGACGATGCACAGTCTGCTGCTGGTGCAATGGGGCACCTTCATTGTGTTATGCCTGCTGTTGCGCCTGCCGAAGATCACCACCCACCTTGTGCCCCGCAAGGTCCGCCATTGGCGCGCCTCGAACCTGGCGCGCCGGCAGTTCCTGGCGCAGAACCTGCACCACACGGTGGGCAGCACCGGCATGCTCATTTTCGTCTGCGAGGCTGAGCGTTATGTGGAGATCCTGGTGGATGAAGGAATTTCCAGTCGGCTGGACAACCAGCATTGGGAATCCATCGTCGCAGCGTTCACCCAGCAGGTGAAACAGGGGCAGACTTTGCAGGGCTTCGTCACCTGCGTCGAGGCGTGCGGCGAGTTGCTCAAGGTGCATGTGCCGGTTACCCATGTGCGCAATGAGTTGCCGAATCGTTTGGTGGTGCTGGGCTGAACCGGATTTTATAAAGGATCCAATCCCTGTGGGAGCGGGCTTGCCCGCGATAGCGGTAGGACAGTCACCAACATTGTTGAAGGTCAGATTGCAATCGCGGGCAAGTCGAATCGTCGCACCGCCGCTCCCACAGGTGAAGCCAAATTCGACAGGCCATTCGTAAATAACTGCGTGTCCTGCGCCGCCATCCCCCCTAAAATGCCCTCCATTCCCGATTCTCCGCGACCGAGGCCGTTTTTTTCATGTCTGTTACCGCCACACCCGCCAGCCTCGCGCCGGACCATCACGCCCAGTTCATCGACCTGCTGCAAGGCAGCCTCGACGCCAACGCCTTTATTAAACTGGTGCTGGCCAAGCACGTCGGCAGCGAAACCGACCTGCAACGGGTGATCATCAAGCAACTGACGGTCAAGGATCAGCCCTGCCTGTCCTTCGTCTACCGCTACAAGACGCGAGATATCACCAAGAACCTGCCGTTGGCCGAAGGTGTGGCGAGCATTGCCGAGCTGTTGCCGGCTTCGTTCAAAAATGCACATTTATTGTCACTGACCGACGAAGCACAGCTCGAATACAGTAAAAAGGGCAAGTCTTCACTGTTCAAGAGCAAACCTCAGCAATTGCGTGAAGTGCCGTCTACCGGTCACAACCGTGAAAAAAATCGCTTTCTGGACCTGACCCGGCCGTTTCTCGCCGACCTGGGCGTGACGAACAGCAAGCACGAGCTGATCCCGGCGATGTCGCGCAAGTGGAAGCAGATCAACAAATTCATCGAAGTGTTCAGTCATGCGCTGACGTCGTCCCCGCTGGCGCTGGATCAGCCGGTGCGGGTGGCCGATTTCGGCTCGGGCAAGGGCTACCTGACGTTCGCGATCCACGACTACCTGCGCAACACCCTCAACGCCCAGGGCGAAGTGACCGGCGTCGAGCTGCGTGAAGACATGGTCACCCTGTGCAACGCCGCTGCCGCAAAGCTGGAGCATCCCGGTCTGGTGTTCAAGTGCGGTGACGTGCGCAGTGTGGCGCCGAGCGAGCTGGAGGTGATGATCGCCCTGCACGCCTGCGACATCGCCACCGATTATGCGATCCACACCGGCATTCGCTCCGGCGCGTCGATCATCATGTGCTCGCCGTGCTGCCACAAGCAGATCCGCCTGCAAATCCAGAGCCCGGTGCTGCTCAAGCCGATGCTGCAATTCGGCCTGCACCTGGGCCAGCAAGCCGAAATGGTCACCGACAGCCTGCGTGCGTTGTTCCTCGAAGCCTGCGGCTACGAGACCAAGGTGTTCGAATTCATCTCACTGGAGCACACCAACAAGAACAAGATGATCCTGGCGGTCAAACGCCCGGAGCCGGTCGACCCGGCGCAGTTGTTGGTGAAGATTCAGGAATTGAAGGATTTCTATCACATCAGCGAGCATTGCCTGGAGACGTTGTTGCGGGCGGATGGGTATTTGAAACCCTGATGACCTGTAGGAGCGAGCATGTCGAGGCGTCGAACCGTCGCGATGGTCGTCAACGATGACGTTGGCTGTCTGACACCCAGCGGTGTCTGTGCCACCATCGCGAGCATGCTCGCTCCTACAGGGGAGCGGGTCAGGTAGTGGCGACGGGGGTGGGCTTCACCGCCGTCCTGCGCCCCAGCATCACTGTGATGATCACCCCCACCGCAAACACCCAAGTGATCGGCTCGACGTGTTCGCCAAAAAACAGTGCCGAAAACGCGATGGTGAAGAAGATCTGCAGCAGTTGGATCTGACTGACCCGGGCAATGCCGCCCATCGCCAACCCGGCGTACCAGGCAAAAAAACCGATGAACTGCGAGAACAGCGAAACGTACCCGAACGCCCACCAGGTTTTCGCCGAGACTTCGCCCTGATGTTGCAGCGCCAGGTACAGCACGGGTCCGATCAGCAGGGGTGTCGACAGCACCAGCGCCCAGCAGATCACCTGCCAACCGCCCATCTCCCGGGCTAATCGGCCACCTTCGGCGTAACCCAGCCCACCCAGGCCAATGGCTCCGATCATCAGCAAATCACCGGCTTGAATGCTGCCTGCGCCACTGATCAACGCGTAACCCAGTACCAACGCACTGCCCAGCGCAGCGCAGGCCCAGAAGGCTTTCGATGGGCGTTCATGAGACAGCCATGCGGCGTACAGCGCCACGCACAGCGGTTGCAGGCCGTTCACCAGGGCCCCATGGGAGGCCGGCAGGGTTTGCATGGCCCAGGCCGAGAGTACCGGGAAACCCAGGATCACCCCGGCGATCACCAGACTCAGGCCTTTGACCTGTTGCCACGTCGGCCACTTCTCCCGGCGCCACAGCAACAGCACCGCCGCCGGCACCGCCGCGAACAATGCACGACCGAGGCCGTTCAGCAGTGGATGCAGTTCCTGCACCACGACCCGGGTGAAGGGCAGGGTGAGGCTGAAGATGATGACGCCGAGCAGGCCGAGGGCCATGCCGGTGTTTTCGCGCGAGGACATGATGAAGGACCAGGGTTCGGGGGTGGCAGGTAAGGTCTCCATCTAGCCATAAACCTGGGGGTTTACCCTGTTACAGCTAGGGACAGAGTTATCCGTACAGTTTGAGGACGCCATCGCGGGCAAGCCCGCTCCTACATTTTGGAATGCATTCTGCTGTGGGAGCGGGCTTGCTCGCGATGAACGATAACGCGGTCCAGGGTAGTAACAGGCTATTACCCACCCCGCTGGATAACGACTACCTTCAATACTCCCAAGCATTCCCCCCAGAGGAGTTCTCCCCATGGCTGCCAAGAAAATCCTGATGCTGGTCGGCGATTACGTCGAAGACTATGAAGTGATGGTGCCGTTCCAGGCGTTGTTGATGGTCGGCCACACGGTGCATGCCGTCTGCCCCGACAAAACCGCTGGCCAGACTGTGCGCACGGCGATCCATGACTTTGAGGGCGACCAGACCTACAGCGAAAAGCCTGGCCACCTGTTTGCACTGAACTTCGATTTCGCCAAGGTGGCCGAGGCTGACTACGATGCGCTGGTGATCCCAGGCGGTCGTGCGCCGGAATACCTGCGGTTGAACGAAAAGGTCCTGGAGCTGGTACGCGCCTTCGACAAGGCCGGCAAACCGATCGCGGCGGTGTGCCATGGCGCCCAGTTGCTCGCGGCGGCGGGGATTCTCGAAGGTCGCGAATGCAGTGCGTACCCGGCCTGCGCTCCAGAAGTGCGTTTGGCGGGCGGCACGTTCATCGACATCGCGGTGACGGATGGCCACGTTCAAGGCAATCTGGCCACGGCGCCTGCCTGGCCGGCGCATCCGAACTGGCTCGCCGGTTTCCTCCGGTTGCTGGGCACCAAAATCACGCTGTAACGAGGGCTTCTCCATGTGCGAGCTGTACGTCAAGGCTGACCCGATTCTCTACGAATCACGCTCGCGCTCGTTGCGCATCTGCGGCGTGGTGACCACGCTGCGCCTGGAGAATCAGTTCTGGGACATCCTCAGCGAAATCGCCGAGGTCGACGGCATGACCACCAACCAGTTGATCACCAAGCTGTATGAAGAGGTGATGGACTATCGCGGCGAAGTGGTGAATTTTGCATCGTTCCTGCGGGTCAGTTGCACGCGCTACCTGAGCCAGCGGCGAGTGCCGGTGCCTGAGTTGGCGGTGGTGCGGTCTGGGGGCAAATAGCCGAAATCGAGTCGACCCCATCGCGAGCAAGCTGAACTGGCCTAATGATTTTGGACACTTCAATCGGGCGCTATGATAGCGCCCAAATCTGAGGTGTTTGGATATGCGTAAATCCTATTCGAGTGAGTTCAAGCTCAAGGCTGCCAGCATGGTGTTGGATGAAGGTCAGCCGGTTACCGAAGTCTGTGCCAGCCTGGATATCGGCCCCACAGCCCTGCGCCGTTGGGTTGATCAAGTGCAAAAAGAGCGCTTGGGCTCGACTCCGGTGGGGGCCAAGGCGATTACCGCTGATCAACGAGAAATCCAGAGACTCAAAGCTCTGCTCAGAGAGAAAGACCTGGATATCGAAATCCTAAAAAAGGCCAGTGCTCTCCTGCTTTTGGACGCCAAAGATCATTCACGCTGATCGATGAGCTGGGCGAGCAGTACGGCGTTAAAAAGTGTTGCCGGGCGTTTGGGGGCAACCGCAGTAGCTTTTACGCCTGGCGCCAGCGCCAAGGCAGAGCAAATCCTGAACGGGACAAGCTCAAAGCCGCGTTGGTCAGGCACCACAAGGCGTCCAGAGAGTCGGCCGGCGCACGTACTTTGTCCAAGGAGCTACAAGCCAAAGGGCATCGTATCGGGCGTTATATGGCTCGCAGTTTGATGCGCGAAGCTGGCATCGCTAGTCGTCAGCGCCGGCGCCATAAGTACAAGTCGCCGGGTGTGGAGGCCTTGGTGGCGCCGCACGTGCTCAAGCGAAAATTTGATGTGACGGCGGTTAATCAGGTGTGGTGTGGCGACGTGACATACATCAAGGTCGGCAAGCGGTGGATGTACTTCGCCGCCGTTTTGGATCTGTACGCTCGCAGGATCGTAGGGTGGTCGTTTTCGATGATTTCTGATGCCAACCTGACCTGCGAAGCGCTACGCATGGCGGTTGAGCTGCGCGGCCATCCCCAGGATGTGTTGTTTCATTCTGATCAAGGTTGCCAGTACACCAGCCATAAATTCCGAAATGCGCTTGTGAAACATCGGTTCAGGCAAAGTATGAGCCGTAAAGGCGAGTGCTGGGACAATGCCCCGATGGAGCGTTTCTTTGGTAGTTTGAAGTCCGAGTGGGTGCCTGAAACGGGCTACAAACTGGAGCATGAGGCCCGGGCAGATGTGCAGCGCTATGTCTCGCGCTACAACATCAGCAGGCCTCACAGCTATAACGACTACAGGTCGCCGGTCGTGAAGGAAAGATTGGCGGCGTGAACCGTAATCAGTGTCCAAGATTACTTGACCAGTTCAAGCCCGCTCCCACAAGTGGTTGAGTGTTCGCATCTCTCTGTGGGAGCGGGCTTGCTCGCGAAAGCGGTGTATCAGTCAATGAAGATGCCAACTGACCGTTTGCCTTCTTTGAAACGCTGCCCGGAGACAAGCCCGGTTTCACAGTTGATCGAGATTAAACCTCCACCGGCACCGCCAGCTTCGGATGACCCAGCGCATGGGTCTTGGAATCGAAGAACCGCAGCGCTGACCCCGTTCCTTCGAACACCTTGGCGTAATGGCGCTTCTGGTGCTGGATGAACGCCTGGCTGCGGGGATAGATCGAAATCGCCACCAACGCCGGTTTCGCGTGGCGCAGCGCATCGATGAGATGCTGATCCTGCTCATTCAGCCCGTGCCCGAAAATGCACAGGCCTGCGTCTTGCTTCATCAGCTGGTCAAGGCAGAACGACAGGTAGTCCGAGCTGCGAATCGTCTTGAGCTTGTCCGCGCTCGTCCCTTCGTTGACGAAGAGCGGCACATCGTCCAGCGTCTTGATCGTATTGTTGATCGCGAAGCTGCCCAGTAGCGTGCCTTCGGTCGAGGTCATCCTGCGCGCGGTGCCGTCCTGGTTGCGCACCAGGTGGAGGCCACCGTGCAGGTACAGCACACGGGTTTTATCGGTGGCGGTGGCGCTCAGGTCGAAGCCCGGCTCCGTGCCCTGGAACAGATCGGTGAGGGTGTCCGGCTGATGCTGGATCGCCCAGTGGGTCAGCAGGTCGTAATTGGTGGTGAACACTGACGAGTAGCGGCTCAGCTCCTCGTTGATCGTCGCCAGCGTGGCCGGCTCCACCAGCCGCCATGGGATGTGCACCGCGTGGACGCTGTTGATCAGCGCTTCCTTGATCGCGTAATAGCGATTGCGCGGCGCGGCGGAGCTGACAGCCAGGGCTTTGTTCACCCGGCTGGTGGTTTTCAGCGCGCCCAGTACCTGCTCGAAGCTGCGGGTCTGCAGCGCGTCGAATACGCTCAGTTCGGAGGCGCTCAGAGGCTTTTCCTCGACAGTGCGAGCATTCTCGAACAGTGAGTCGTAGCCGAAGTCGTCCCATACCGCGCGGCTGGCGCCGTTGCCCAGCAGCAGGCCGCTGATGGAGGTGCTGGCGCGCAGGGCGTTCCAGTCTTCTAGTTGGGCATCGACATCCTGGAAATCGGTCATTGCGGTGCTCGTTTCAAAAGCCAAAGGTCAGATGGGTGGCGACTTTATCACGACCGGTCCTTGAGCCAGATCAAGTCAATCATTGGCCAATCGGCGGATTCTTCAGGTTACCGCCGAATCGAACAGGCGAAACGGCCCAGACCTGGAGACTCGTTCATGAGCAGCACCTTTTTCATCCCCGCCGTGAATATCATGGGTAACGGTTGCCTCGACGAAGCAATGGACGCCATCCGCAATTACGGCTACCGCAAGGCGCTGATTGTCACTGATGCCGGGCTGGCCAAAGCTGGGGTGGCAGCAATGATCGCCGAGAAGCTGGCGCTGCGCGATATCGACTCGGTTGTTTTCGATGGCGCCAAACCCAACCCAAGCATCGCCAACGTTGAAAGCGGCTTGGGTCTGCTCAAGGAAAGCCGTTGTGATTTCGTGGTGTCCCTGGGTGGCGGTTCGCCCCACGACTGCGCCAAAGGCATCGCCCTGTGCGCGACCAATGGTGGGCAGATCCGCGATTACGAAGGCGTGGATCAGTCGACCAAACCACAATTGCCGTTGATCGCCATCAACACCACCGCCGGCACCGCCAGCGAGATGACCCGTTTCTGCATCATCACCGACGAGTCCCGCCACGTGAAAATGGCCATCGTCGACCGCAACGTCACGCCGCTGCTGTCGGTCAATGACCCGGCGCTGATGATTGCCATGCCCAAGAGCCTGACGGCCGCCACCGGCATGGACGCGCTCACCCACGCCATCGAGGCCTACGTGTCCACGGCGGCGACGCCGATCACCGACGCCTGCGCGTTGAAGGCCATCACCCTGATCAGCAACAACCTGCGCCTGGCCGTGCGCGACGGCAGCGACATCGGCGCACGGGAGAACATGGCGTACGCCCAGTTCCTGGCGGGCATGGCGTTCAACAACGCGTCCTTGGGTTACGTGCACGCCATGGCTCACCAACTGGGCGGTTTCTACGACTTGCCCCATGGCGTGTGCAACGCCGTGCTGCTGCCCCATGTGCAAAGCTTCAATGCGATGGTCTGCGCCGACCGCCTGACCGATGTCGCCCACGCAATGAGCGCCGACATTCGTGGCGTCACCCCGGAAGAAGGTGCCCAGGCCGCCCTCGCAGCCATCCGCAGTCTGGCGAAGGACGTCGAGATTCCTGCCGGCCTGCGTGCCCTCGGTGCGCGTCTCAACGACATCCCGACCCTGGCCAGCAACGCCCTGAAAGACGCCTGCGGTCTGACCAACCCACGGGCGGCGGATCAACGGCAGATCGAGGAAATTTTCCTCAGCGCGTTTTGACCCGCGCACGGTTCGGGTGCAAAGGACGCTATGCTGCGTCCTCGCCCGAGCCGAAATCGCCGAGTCCCCGATGCTGCAAAAAAGCCTGATCCGCCGCCTCGACCTGATCACTCTCCAGTTGTTTGTCGCCGTCCACGAAGAAGGCACGCTCACCCGTGCTGCAGCTCGTGAAGCCATCGCGGTGTCGGCGGCGAGCAAGCGGCTGATGGAATTGGAGGAGGCGTTTGGCATCAGTCTGTTCGTGCGCCAGGCCAAAGGCATGACGCTCACCCCGGCCGGGGAGACGCTGTTGCATCATGCCCGGCAGATGTTGTTCAACGTCGAGAAAATGGGCCTGGAACTGGGTGAGCACAGCCACGGCGTTCGCGGTTATGTCCGGATGCTCGCCAACCTGTCGGCGATCATCCAGTTTTTACCGGAGGACCTGCGCGACTTTTCCGAACGTCATTCCCAGGTCAAGACTGACCTTGAAGAACGTCCCAGCAGCGGGGTGATCCAGGGCGTGCTGGATGGCGTGGCGGACCTGGGCATCTGTTCCAGCGACAGCGACGTCAAGGGCCTGCACAGTGTGTTGTATCGAGAGGACCAGTTGGTGGTGTTGATGCTGCCGAATCATCCGTTGGCCCATCGCACCCGCGTGGCATTCGCCGATACGCTGGACAGCGATTACGTCGGCCTGCACTCCGCCAGCTCCATCAACATGCGTACCCACGCCGCCGCGCGCCACGCCGGCAAAGTGCTGCGCCTGCGTATTCATGTGCCGGGTTTCGACGCGATGTGTCGCATGGTCCAGGCGAACATGGGCCTGGGGATCATGCCGCAGAAAGCCTACGAATTGTTCGGCCGGGCGCTTGGCCTGCATGCCGTGCCGTTGACTGATGATTGGTCGCACCGGGCGTTGATCCTGGTCGTGCGCGATGAGGCGAGGTTGTCGCCGGTGAGTCGATTGTTGTTTGAGCATTTGCGGGGGCAGGCCTGATTTTTGGGTTGGATTTCCCGGCCCCTTCGACTTGCTCGCGATGAGGCCCTGAGGCCGGAACAATCCTCCAGAGCGTTCGCATTTCACGAACGCCCCTTGCCAACTGAAGGTTGGATTCCCGGCGCCACCGTCCTCTAGCCTTGGAGCCAATTCCAAGAACAAGAGGTACCCCGCGATGACTGCCCCTTTAAGTGCAATCAAAGTGATCGAAATCGGCACCCTGATTGCCGCGCCGTTTGCCGCGCGCATGCTCGCCGAATTCGGCGCCGAGGTGATCAAGATCGAAGCCATGGGTCAAGGTGATCCGTTGCGTAAATGGCGCAAGCTGCACCAGGGCACTTCGTTGTGGTGGTACCTGCAATCGCGCAACAAGAAATCCCTGGCACTGAACCTCAAATCCAGTGAAGGCATCGACCTGGTCAAGCAACTGGCGAGCAGCGCCGACGTGCTGATCGAAAACCTGCGCCCGGGAGCCCTCGAAAAGCTCGGCCTGGGCTGGGACGTCCTGCATGCCCTCAACCCCAATCTGACCCTGGTGCGCATCTCCGGTTATGGCCAGACGGGCCCTTACCGTGACCGTCCGGGGTTTGGCGCCATCGGTGAGGCCATGGGCGGCATTCGCTACACCACCGGTACGCCGGGTTCGCCACCAGCACGAGTGGGCGTCAGCCTCGGCGATTCGCTGGCATCGTTGCACGCTGTGATCGGCGCCCTGATGTCGCTGTTGCGGGTCAAGACCGGGCAGGGCGGCGGGCAAGTGGTCGATGTATCGCTGGCCGAAAGCGTGTTCAATGTCATGGAAAGCCTGGTGCCGGAATACGACATGCTTGGCCATGTGCGCGAGCGCAGCGGTGGGGCCTTGCCGGGCATCGCGCCATCCAACACCTACCTGACCGCCGACGGCGCCTATGTGGTGATCGCCGGCAACAGCGATCCGATCTACAAGCGCCTGATGGAAGTGATCGGTCGTCGCGATCTTGCCGACGCGCCGGAGTTCGCCCATAACGACGGACGCGCCGCCCGCAGCAACATGCTGGACGCCGCCATTACCCATTGGACCAGCAGCCTGCCGATCGACGACGTGCTGGCGGCCCTGGAAGCGGCCGAGGTGCCGGCCGGGCGCATTTATTCGGTGGCCGACATCGTGGCCGACCCGCACTATCGGGCGCGGGACATGCTGCTCAACGCCGACCTGCCCGGTGGCCTGCAGGTGAAAATGCCGGGCATCGTGCCCAAACTCTCCGAAACCCCGGGTGGCGTTTACTGGTCCGGGCCGAGCCTGGGCCAGCACACCGACGGGATTCTGGCCGGCCTGGGCCTGTCCGAACTGGACATCGAACGCTTGAAAACCCAAGGGGTGGTGCAATGATCACTGACTTTTCGCAAACCCTGGTCGTCCAGGAAGTCTCGCCCCGCGACGGCTTGCAGATCGAACCGACCTGGGTGGAAACCGCCGACAAGATCGCGTTGATCGATCAGCTGTCGCTGGCCGGTTTCAGTCGCATCGAAGCGGGTTCATTCGTGTCGCCCAAGGCCATCCCGGCCTTGCGGGATGGCGAAGCGGTGTTCACCGGCATTGCCCGGCAACCGGGGGTGATCTACGTCGCCCTGATCCCTAACCTCAAGGGGGCACAACGGGCGCTGGCAGCAGGCGCCGATGAACTGAACCTGGTGATGTCCGCGAGCCAGACGCACAACCTGGCGAACATGCGCATGCGCTGCGAAGACTCGTTGGCAGCGTTCGGCGAAATCGTCCAGTTCGCAGGTAGCACCCCGGTGCGCCTCAACGGCAGCATCGCCACCACGTTCGGCTGCCCCTTCGAAGGCAAAATCGATGAGGACCGTGTGCTGCACATCGTCGACGCCTATCAGGAACTCGGCATCACCGGCATCACCCTGGCGGACACCACTGGCATGGCCAACCCGCGCCAGGTCGATCGCCTGGTGCGGCGGGTGCTGCAACGGGTGGCCGCCGCGGACTTGACCCTGCACTTCCACAACACCCGCGGCCTGGGCCTGTGCAACGTGCTGGCCGCTTACGAGGGCGGTGCCAGGCGCTTCGATGCCGCCCTCGGTGGACTGGGCGGCTGCCCGTTTGCGCCGGGCGCTTCGGGCAACATCTGCAGCGAAGACCTGGTGAACCTGTGCGACGAAGTCGGCATCCCCACCGGCATCGACCTGCCTCTGCTGCTCAAGTTGTCACGCGGTCTGCCAGCACTGTTGGGGCATGACGTGCCGGGTCAACTGGCCAAGGCCGGACGCAATTGCGACCTGCACCCGATACCGGCCTGATCGACGGCCCTTTCAAGCCTCACAACCAGACAACAAAAACAATCGGGCACCCACGGGAAGTCCGCCTGGAGAAACACTATGAGCCTCAATGTACTGGAGGCGGGCATGAGCCCGTCCGTCAATCACGACGCAGAAAAAGCCCTGGTCAGCAAAGTCGCGTGGCGACTGATGCCGTTGATCATGGTCTGCTACCTGTTCGCGTTCTTCGATCGTATCAACATCAGTTTCGCCAAATTCCAGTTGCAGGCCGACCTGAGCCTCAGTGATACCGCCTATGGCCTGGGCGCCGGACTGTTCGTGGTCGGCTACGTGATCTTCGAAGTGCCGAGCAACATGATGCTGTACAAGGTCGGCGCGCGGCGCTGGATCGCGCGAATCATGATGTCCTGGGGGCTGGCCACCGCACTGATGGTGTTCGTCACCAGCGAATGGCAGTTCTACGCGTTGCGCTTCCTGATCGGTGCGATGGAGGCCGGTTTCGCCCCTGGCGTGCTGTATTACCTCACGCTGTGGTTCCCGCAGCATTATCGTGGGCGCATTACTTCCATGTTGTTCCTTGCGTCTGCGTTCGCCGGGCTGGTCGGCGCGCCATTCTCCGGGCTGGTGTTGCAGCATCTGGATGGTGTGATGCAGATGCGCGGCTGGCACTGGCTGTTCCTGCTCGGCGGTGTGCCGTGTATCGGCCTGGGTGTACTGGTGCTGACCCTGCTCAAGGACCGCATCGAAGACGCCCACTGGTTGACGCCTTCGGAGAAAACCCTGCTGGCCAGTCGCATTGCCCACCATGAACCGCACAAGAGCGGCGGCTCTTTGCTCGCGGCGCTGCGCATTCCCGGCTTCCTGACCTTGGGTTTGATCTACTTCCTGATCCAGGTGGCGTCCTACGGCCTGAATTTCTGGGCGCCGCAACTGATCCGCAGCGCCGGCACCGAGAGCCCCGTGATGATCGGCCTGCTGACGGCGATTCCGTACATCTGCGGGGCGATCAGCATGGTGGTCATCGGACGCCTGTCCGACGCAACCGGCGAGCGCCGCAAGTTCGTCGCCGGCCTGGTCGCGGTGGGCGCTTTGGGCTTCTTCTGCGCCGGGATCTTCGCCAGCCACACGACTTTCCTGATTGTCGCACTGGGGCTGCTGGGGGCGGGGATCGTTGCGTCCATCCCGAGCTTCTGGACCTTGCCGCCCAAATTGCTGGCCGGGGCGGGTGCGGGGGCCGCTGGCGGGATCGCGGTGATCAACACCCTCGGCCAGTTCGGCGGCATCGTCAGCCCGGTCATGGTCGGGCGCATCAAGGACCTGACAGGCAGCACCACGCCGGCGCTGTACGTCATCGGTGTCTGCGCGCTGATCGCCGTAGCACTGCTGCTGTGGGGGTTGCCGCAGAAGCTGCGTACGCTCGATAAGATCTAAGGCACGCATAGAACCGCTGTAGGAGCGAGCATGTCGAGGCGTCGAACCGTCGCGATGGTCGTCAACGATGACGCTGACTGCCTGACACTCAGCGGTGTCTGTGTCTCCATCGCGAGCATGCTCGCTCCTACAGGTGAAATGCGTTAACCGCAGCGAAGTTCTTCGACGAGCAGTGAGTCGGTTTTCCGTGACCTGATATAGACTTGCCGCCACTCACTGATCAGTTCAAAAGGACTCCTCCGATGACCCCCTCGCTGCTGATGGCCGTTCTCGCCTCGGGTTTCATCTATGGCATTACGCCAGGTCCCGGTGTGCTTGCGGTGTTTGGCATTGGCGCGGCACGGGGGCGACGGGCGGGGGCGGGGTTCCTGTGCGGGCATTTGCTTGGCGATGTGATCTGGTGCAGCACGGCGTTGATCGCGATTGTCGGTGCGCGGGAAATCGGCAGTACCGCTTTTGACGTGTTGGGCGTGCTCAGCGGCCTGTACCTGTTCTGGCTGGGGATGCGCGCGGTGCGGGCCAAACGCAGCAGCGTCGAGGCGCCTCAGGGGCCTGCACGGCAGCCATTCTGGCACGGCGTGCTGTTCGGCCTGACCAACCCCAAGGCGTACCCAGTGGCGGTGGCGACGTTTACAGCGCTGCTGTCGAGTCGGGCCGAGCTGCTGAACTGGGCGATGTTGCCGTGGCTGATCGTCCTGAGCTTTGTCGGAGGTCTGATCGCCTACGCTATTCTCGTGGGCATCGTTGGTGCGCGGCAGGTGCGCAGTTTGTATCAACGTCATGAGTTGCTCATCACCCGCTTGTGCGGGGTGATGTTCATCGGTTTTGCCATCAACGCTCTCCTGCACGCGCTGCCGGGACTGATGCCGAACAAGGCTTGAAGCATGACAACCAGAAACCCGGCGCCGCAGGCGAGTTACTTCGATCTTTTGCTGGATGCCGTTTGTGCCGTCGACAAGCAAGGCCAGTTTGTTTTTGTCAGCGCGGCGTGTGAGCGCATTTTCGGATACACCCCCGACGAGCTGATCGGCCAGCCCATGATCGAATTGGTGCATCCCGCCGACCGCCAGCGCACCCTCGATGCCGCGCGGGAAATCATGGGCGGAGATCCCAAGCTCAATTTCGAGAACCGCTACGTGCGCAAGGATGGCCGCGTGGTGCATATCCTCTGGTCGGCGCGTTGGTCGCAGGTCGATCAACTGCGTATCGCCGTCGCCCGCGACATCACCGAACGCAAGCAGGCCGAGTCCCGGCAAGCGGCGTTGTACGCGATTTCCGAAGCAGCCCATGCGGCCGAGGACTTGCTGGCGCTGTTCAAACGCATCCACCTGATCATCGGTGAATGGCTGCCAGCGCTGAATTTCTCCGTTGCGCTCTATGACGAGCACTGTGCGCAGATCAACTTCCCCTATCACGTCGACGACCACGAACACCAACCCGAGCAGCCCGGGACGGTCACCGGGCAGTTGTGCGCCGAAGTGATCCGCACCGGCCAGCCGATCTTGCTGACACCGGGGCAGCAGGGTGCCCCGCAAGGCTTCGAACGACTAGTCGCAGGCCAGCAGTCGCCGTGCTGGCTGGGCGTACCGTTGAACTCGCAGAACGGCACCATCGGGGCGCTGATCGTCAAAAGCGTGGCCGGCGGCGAACGCTACACCGAGCAGGATAAGGAGATGTTGCAGTTCGTCTGCGCGCAAGTGGCGACGGCGATCGAGCGCAAGCAGTTGCACGCCCGGCTGCAACGCATGGCCCAATACGATCAGTTGACGCAATTGCCCAACCGCGAATTGCTGCGCGATCGCCTGAAAGCCTCCCTGACCCAGGCCCGTTTGGACGGTGGGCGCATGGCGTTGCTGTATGTGGATCTGGACCGCTTCAAGGAGGTCAACGACACCCACGGTCATGCGGTTGGTGACATGCTGCTGCAAGCCGTGGCCAATCGCCTCAAGGGCTGCGTGCGCGAGACGGACACCGTGGCGCGCATAGGCGGAGATGAGTTCGTGGTGTTGCTGCACAGTATCCAGGCGGCTAAAGACGCTGAGAGTGTCGCCGGCAAGATACGCCTGGTCCTGGCGCAGCCATTGCGCCTGGACGGCCACAGCCTCAACATCCAACCGAGCATCGGTGCTGCCATCTTCCCCGAGCACGGTATCGAGGAAAAGCAATTGTTCCGCCATGCCGACGAGGCCATGTACAACGCCAAACGACAACATCACCTCGATTACAAGATGTGATCGTTGCCCGCCGTTCGTCGCATCCCTCCTGTTTTTTCTAAACCTTTGTCGTGATGAAAATTCTCACATTAGGCGGGCTCCTGCTCGCCGCGATCATCACCAAGAGGTAGAGAATCATGCCTAACTCAAGAAACTCGAACTCAGGAAATTTCGCCAACGATCGAACGAAGGCGTCCGAAGCGGGTCGCAAAGGTGGGAAAACTACCACCACGACCGTCGATAAAGAACCGTCGAAACCCGAGACGGACCGCAAAGGCGGTCAGAAATCCAAGTAGTGATTGTGGGTAGTTTTGATTGAGAGACGGGAGCGAAAGCTCCCGTTTGAATGTTCACAATAGGAGGGCGCGACCATGAGCCGGATGGCCACCCGAGTACGCAACGCCGGTTTTGCCACATTAGTGGGCCTGTGTGCCAGCAGTGCCTTTGCCCAGTCACCTGCCGAATTCATCAACGACGCATCCGCCAAAGGCATGGCCGACATCGAAACCAGTCGCATGGCGCACCAGAAGTCCGAATCCCGAGAGGTCAAGGACTACACCATCGTCGTCATCAACGACCGCACCACGGCCAACCAGCACCTGGCGAAAATCGCCAAACAACTGGATTTGCCGGTGGCGCCACGGGAAGAAGTGGTCGACAAGGCCAAGGCGCTGATGCCCGAAGTGAAAGAGGGCGATACCTTCGACCAGGCCTACGCCGCCAGCCAGGTGCAGACCACCGAGGAAGCGATTGAGCAACTGCAGCAGCAGGCCCAGACCACCGACATCCCGGAAATCAAGGCCTACGCCGAAGAAACCCTGCCCAAGCTGCAAAACCACCTGCAGATGGCCAGGGCGTTGCAGGCGAGCCGTTAACCCTGTGGGAGCGAGCAGGCTCGCTCCCACAAGACCAGGGCGCACATGGCGCCTGCGCCCTCAGCAATCATTCAAATCAATCTTCTTCTTACTCGTCTCAGCCAACCCTGCCAACGCATGCACCTCGCCTTCGCCCATCTTGCGATAGTGCTTGCGCAGCGCCTCGAGTTGCTCCAGATCGAGCAGCTCCAAGCCCAACATGGCGTTCTGCGCTTCCTTGTTCACCCGCAGCAGTTCATCAATCTTCAGGTGCAGGATGTCCGTATCCCGGTTCTGCGTGTTCTGAATCAGGAACACCATCAGAAACGTGATGATCGTGGTCGAGGTGTTGATGATCAGTTGCCAAGTGTCGTTGTAATCGAAAATCGGCCCGCTCAACCCCCACAACCCAATCAATATCAAAGCGCCCATGAATGTCTTGGGACTGCCGGCCCACAGGGCGAGCTTTTGAGAGATTTTCGCGAATTTCATTGCCGTGTTCCTTATTGGGATGCGTCTGAAAGTGTGACAGCGCGGGGGCTATGAAAATTCTGCTTACAGTTTTGCCTACCAAAGGAATGAGGTTACGGAGGGTAAAGGTGGCTTTTCACAAATTTCTGATGGGATCTTTCTTTGTCTCGGTTTGTGTCTAGTATCAATGGCAGTCAATTTGCCAGCATGGAAAAACTCGGATCGAAACTCGGAGAGGATTGCACATGGAATTTTTCGAAAAATTAGTGAGTTTGGCGGCTAAGGTTCGTTTACAGAGTGCGGCGATTCAGACGGAGGAGGCGACGAAGAATGCGTTTGTCATGCCCTTTATCAGCACGGTGCTCGGCTACGATGTTTTCGATCCGACCGAAGTTACCCCCGAATTTGTCTGCGACGTTGGAACCAAGAAAGGAGAGAAGATCGACTACGCGATCATGAAGGGGGGCGAGGTTCAGATCTTGATTGAGTGCAAGAAAATCGGCGAGCCGCTGCACATCAATCATGCTTCGCAGCTGTTTCGGTACTTCCATGTCACCAGTGCTCGCATCTCCATCCTTACCAATGGCCAGGTTTACAAGTTTTTCACCGATTTGGACGCGCCAAACAAAATGGATGAGAAGCCATTTTTGGAGCTCGATCTCCTGGACATTGACGAGTATTCCGTCCCTGAATTGGTAAAGCTCACCAAATCTGCATTTGACGTGGATTCGATAATCAGCGCTGCAGGTGAGCTGAAATACGTCAGCCAAATAAAAAAGGTCATAGCTTCACAGGTCAGTAAACCTGACGATGATTTCGTAAAGGTCTTCGCATCGCGTGTTTACGATGGAGTGATCACTCAGAAAGTCCGTGAGCAGTTCCATGAGCTGACGAGAAAGGCCGTGGTGCAATTTCTCAACGACCAGATAAATGAACGTCTCAAGTCGGCCATGAGTGGTGCAATTCAACCGACCCTGACCTCGCTACCGGTTTCTTCCAATGATGCCGAGCCGACTGATCTTCGGGATGAATCTGAAGATAAGGTACTCACGACCTTGGAAGAGCTGGAGGGGTACCACATCGTTCGTGCCGTGGTCCGTTCAGTTGTAGACGCCAAGCGGATTGTGCAGAGAGATACCCAGAGCTATTTCGGTATCCTGCTGGACGACAACAATCGCAAACCAATCTGTCGTCTTCATTTCAATCGTTCACAGAAGTACATCGGTATTTTTGACGAGGAAAAGAACGAGACTCGGCATGCGATCAATTCAGTCGACGACATTTACGAGTACTCGGATCATTTGAAGAAAACGGTTGGGTTTTACAATTGATCCACCATGTATAAAAAAACCGGCCCTTAGGCTGGTTTTTGCATTTTTTAGCCTGAAAGAATCGAATCAGCGAGCCCTGATAAACTGCGACTTCGATCCAACAGGAGAACGCCATGACCTGGTCCGCCAAACAGTACGTCGCCTTCGAAGATGAACGCACCCGCCCGGCTCGCGACCTGCTCGCGGCAATCCCGACCGCGCAAGTGCGTACGGCCATCGACATCGGGTGCGGCCCCGGTAATTCTACCGAGCAGCTGGTCGAGCGTTTCGAGGGGGCCACGGTGCGCGGTGTCGACAGCTCTGGCGACATGATCGAGGCGGCGCGCAAGCGGCTGCCGCACATAGCGTTCGACACCGTCGACATCGCCAACTGGAACGACAACACCCAGTTCGACGTCATCTTTGCGAACGCGGTGCTGCAATGGCTGCCCAATCACGCAACGTTGCTGCCGTCGCTGGCCGGGCGCTTGACCCCGGGTGGCAGCCTGGCCATCCAGATGCCCGACACCCTCAACCAGCCGTCCCATCGCCTGATGCGTGAAATCGCCGCTGATGGCCCATGGTCCAGCAAACTGACCGGCGCCAGCGCGCAACGCACACAAGTGGCAACCGCAAGCGACTACTACGCCATGCTCAAGCCCCATTGCAGCCGCGTCGATGTCTGGCACACCACCTATCACCACCCCTTGGCGGGCGGTGCGTCGGGCATTGTCGAGTGGTTCAAGGGCAGTGGTTTACGGCCGTATCTGCAACCGTTGAGCGAGGCCGAGCAGGCGCAGTACCTCGAGCGCTACCTCGCCGCCATCGAGCAGGTCTATCCAACCCTGGACGATGGTTCGGTGCTGCTGCCGTTCCCACGCCTCTTTATCGTCGCGACCCGCTGAAAGCGCATCAGTCTTTCCTGCGGGTGCTCAGGAACTCAAAGAGAAACGAAGCAAAGCCGAACAGCCCGATGATTGAAACGATCATGAACCCCAACTCTGAGTTTTCCATGCTGATCTCGGTGTGGAAGGTGAGCGGGCAGGGTAGGGGAGTTTTGGGCGGGTTTGGCGTGGGGTTACGGGTTCTTTACTGGGAAGTGGGGATCTATACGCAAGCTTTATGAGGAGCAGTGAGAAAAAGCGTGTTTCGATTTTTTTGCGTCTTCTTCACGTGCTCAGACGCGGTGCAGTGTAGGTTTTCACGAATCAAAACGTTAACGCGTGATGAAATTTGATAATAAATCGGTGATTTCACTCGAAAACGTTAACGCTAACGCAGCTTTTTGAAACGACTATGGATTTGACATCAGCGACACCCTTGTTCAAAGATCACCGCAAGAGCGCGAAATCTGTTGCCTTGCAGGGCGATAGCAGACGTAGGTACCTCAGCGATGCTGCAACATCGGTATAAGGTGAGACCTCTTCATCCCATTTCCTGAGGATGCAAATATCAGGATTCAAATGTAAAAGGGCAGCCTCAAAGCTGCCCTTTTTCTTTGCTACCCAAAAGACCTAGGGGTGTCGCAGTTTCGCTGCTGACCGTCGGTCTTCATCGGCGGCCATCGGCTCAGCACTTTCTGCACATCATCGATAACCGCCTTGCTCATCGACGTTAAATGGTGCGCGGCCCAGGCGTGGCGGTCGCTGTCCCGCGAGTACGCAGCGTCGACGGTCAGCAGCCTGGCCAGGTGGAGCAGATCCGATACTTGCTCCAGGGCATCGACGATGGGCACACCGCGGTTCACTCGGAACAGCGGTTCGTTATTGCAGTAGTGGAAAGGGGTGAGGCCGATAGTCGTCAGTCTGGGGTCGTCGCTCATACGTCACCTCCTTTCGAAAAGCTGCTCAAGGTTTGAGCTGCGATTTGGGAGGGCGCGGTGGAATTGATTTCTTTGGAATGGGGTGTTGGCTTGGGCATAGATGGAACTCCGATGCTATTCGAAAGGGACCATCGCCATCTCGCTACCAAACGGAGGGTGGTGGCCATACGAAGGTTGGTAGACCGGGCATCGGAGCCGGCGCCCCGGAAGGAGCCCTGCGCATGGCCACCATAAGATGCGACCCAGAGAAGGGCCGAAACAGGTGACGCTATGCGTCGATGCGGAGGGTCTACCAAACCCCGATCACTGATTTTGTCAGTGACGGAAAAACGATAAATCCCACCCCAAAAACGCACAAGCCGGCGGATTCTCACGTACCCGTAGGCAACGACGCAAGGTGTTGTAGCTTTCACGAGGTGTCTGGAGGGTGTGCTTAAACAGAAGTGTTTGAGGCAAATTGCGGACACAAAAAAACCGGCCATTAGGGCCGGATTTCTTGACTTGAATCCCCTCGTCATAACGACGTTGGAACGTGGTCTGAGTGGCGCGGTTGAAGGAAAACTACGGAGGTATGTCAGGTAGCCGCTGCGTTCAGGTGAGTCTCGAGTTCTTCACATGCAACCATCAGGTCATCGAACTCCGGAGGGGGACTGTCGAACATTCCACCTTCGAGCATCTTGTCGTAGTCCTTCGCCAGGTTATCGCGAGCCTTTCCAACTGGCACCAGCCGAAGATTGCCGCCCACTGCATGCCGGTAGTCGATCGTTGTGCCATCTGCAGACTTTTCTACAAAGAAGCAGGACTTATGCTCTGCGACGCGTGCGGCAATGTCTCGCCGTGAAATAACCTGCTTGAACTCGTGATTTTGCACAATGGCGGTCAGGTCATGCCAATGCCGGGCAAATCGCTCGCTCTTCAAGCGCTCCTGGACGCAGTACACATGCGCCGCTGTCGCTTTCTCCCAGAACGTACGCGCTACATCCATTACAACGGGGTTTGCTTCAGGAAAGATGACGCCTTCCAAATTGGCGTGAACCATATCGCACACGACATGATTGCGGCGGTGCGGCTCCCCTGTAGATCGAGCACCAAACTCAAGCATGACCTTGGGCGTCACGTAATCATGGACCGGTGTTTTCGCAGGATAGTGCAAGTACAGTTTGTCCCCATCTTGAACAAATTCTGCCCCCGGCGCCTCCGCCGCCAGCGCATCGGCCAGAGCCGGAAAAACCGACTGTTCTATCCAGCCTGGGAGAAGATCGCGGGCCTTGCTGCTCCACTTTCTGGCTTGACTACCACTGGGGGGAATTTCGCTTTGCACCTCGGGCAAAAGCTGGCGAATGTCGTAGGTCAGATCAATGTCTTCCGAAAATCGATCAATCAGGCGGTACACCTTGGAAAGTGAGGTGCCACCCTTGAACGTCAGATGATCGCCCACGGGATCTGAGAAGATTTTCCCCAAGGTCCAAACCACCCACAAGTCTTTTTCCAACAGGTACGCAGGGCGACCAAGGTCGGAGGCTGCCTGGAGAATGACTTCCCTCTGGTCAGATGAGGACAGCGAGAAGAAATAATCAGGCAATAAGAGCCACCTTCCCAATCATCGCTCCCATCCAGGAGGGTAGAACGGCTCGAAGGCTCATCAACCGCGACCACTCATGGTCGCAAAGCCGCCGATGCAATGTCGGGATCAACTTGCTCGATTGTGACTCGCCGAGCCAGGCTAGGGCTCGAACGGCCTCACCAGCGGCTGATGGTGCAACCATCCACTTTGGCGCATGTTTGATCTGAATCTCTGCCTTGCCAATTCTCAATGTGCGGGCACGACCACTGGTGAGAAACACCTGGCGTACGGGCACCTGCTGCGTCAACCCGAGGTTGTTTGCAGCCTGCGCCCCGCTCGACGTCACCGTTTCGCTGGTTTTTTCAGCGAGAGCCTGAACAACTTTTTCCGGCTCTGGCGCACGAGTTCCGAACCGGCTCTTCACCGGCGCCACATACATGCCGCGGCAGACGCGCATCAACTTCCCCGATTTCGCCAGGCGCGAGAAAGCTTGGTCGACAGCGGCGCGACTCCCAAGGCTCAGGAATTCTCTCGGCGACAGGACTTCGCCTTCGGGCAAGGACTGGCTGCGCTGGTAAATAACTTCAGGAAGTTTCGACATGACGGCACCGCTGTGGGGGGGATGCAATGTCAGAAACTTATCATTGTTTCTGACATTTGTTCAAATTTTAGCCAATTTCAGCAGGGATGGTTCGGGACAGTAATGGCGCGCTTAAAAACGTCGCGATGAGTCGTGTGAGAGACGGCTACCGGACCCGATCATTGTTTTTTCAGCGGCCGACTAACGATAAAACTCACTTCAAACACACACAAGTCGGCGGGTTCTCATGTAACCGTAGGCAACGACGCAAGGTGTTGTAGCTTTCATGAAGTGTTTGAAGGGCGTGCTTAAACAACAGCGTGTGACGCAAATCGCAGGCACAAAAAAACCGGCCATCGGAGCCGGTTTTTTTGATTTGAACCCCCGTCATTACGACGTGGGAACCTGATCTGAGTGGAGCGGGTAGAGGGAATCGAACCCTCAACTAAAGCTTGGGAAGCTTTCGTTTTGCCACTAAACTATACCCGCTCAGAGCGGGTGACTTTGTACCAGATGTGCGCCCGGAAATGAAGTTTTTCTTTTGTCTTGTACGTCAGAAATCGAGTCGCGGCTATCGCGAGCGAGCTCGCTCCGACAGAGGGCAGAGCTGCTCGCGATGGCGCTGGGTCAGATGGCAAATGCAGAGTGCTCCTGTACGAAGTGGTAACGCGTTCGGCTGGTTTGTGCCTCAGGCTTGAGGAAACCCAGCAACGCGTTGCGACTGTCTCGGCAGGCCGCTTTGTGTTCCATGTCGAGGAAGTGGCCGGTCGCTTCTACCGTGCTGAACGTTGCGTGTCGCACGTGGTTGCCGAACAGGCGGGCGTCGCTGGCTGAGGTGTACTCGTCCCATTCGCCGTTGAGGAACAGCACCGGCACGTCGATTTTTTTCGCCGCATTCAAGTAGCACTGCCGATCATTGTGCAGCACGTCGTTGATGTGGAAGTGCATCTGCCCGTATTCGTGCTCGGCCAGGGAGCTGACGTGGCGGTAGTTGAAGCGCTTGAACAGCGACGGCAGGTGTTTGCCGATGGTGTCGTTCACCAGGTGTCCGACGCGGTCGCGGTCGCAGTTGCCCAGGTGTTCGACGCCGCGCTCCAGGTAGTCGAGCATGTGCGCGTTGATCACCGGGGAGAACGAGCTGATCACGGCTTTTTCGATGCGCCGTGGCCGCTGCGACAACGCAGTCAGGGTCGCGGCGCCTCCCCAGGAAAATGACAGCACGTGTTCGGCTGCGAAGTGGTCGATCAGTTCCAGGAGGATCTGCCCTTCGATCTCCTTGGTCAGCATTTTCTCATGCCGATTGTGGGCTTTTGACTTGCCCGCGTAGGGCTGGTCGTAGCACACCACGTTGAATTGTGGATGCAGGTTTTTCACGGTCTGTGCAAACGACGCAGTCGTGGCCATCGAGCCGTTGACCAGAATAATGGTCTTGTCTGCGGCGTCTGCGCGATAGAACTCCGTGTAAACCCGATACTGACCCTGTATATCCAGCACAGCGATTTCTGGCCTCATGTCATAAGACTCCTGGCAAGCGGGTATGCGCGCAAATGAGATTGCACGAGCTTTGTGACAGGTAGGCATATGCCTGGAATTTTGCGGGCCCATGTCGATCCATTGCAGTCCGGTCGACGGGTGTTGTTATTGGCGGGCAGTCTGCCGGTCTGAGGCGGAGCCTTGTGGCTCTCTAACCGACAAAAAGTTTCTTGGATGTACGCGGTGACTCATCGGTCACATTTCGGCCGACGTCCTGATTCAAGCAGGGGACCTGTGATCGCGCAAGTGCCGTTGGTAAATTGTTCGACAACATCTGCTGAGCGGTCGTCTGCTTAGATCAATTGAATCTCTTCGGTGCGCAGGGCGCGGTACTCGCCCGGTTTTAGCGCAGGATCGAGCACCAGCGGGCCCATGGATTCGCGGTGCAGGCGCAGCACTTTGTTGTCGAAGTGGCCGAACATGCGCTTCACCTGGTGATAACGACCCTCGACGATGCTCAGGCGCGCAGACTTCGGCCCTAGAAGCTCCAGTTGCGCCGGTTGGGTGGTGAGATCTTCGAACGCAAAGTACAAGCCCTCCGTGAATTTCAGCGCGTAATGCGGACCGATCACCTCTTCGGTCTCGACGTAGTAGACCTTGGGCAGTTTGGTCTGCGGCTGGGTCAGGCGCCGTGACCAACTGCCGTCGTTGGTGATGATCATCAGGCCGGTGGTGTTGAAGTCCAGGCGGCCGGCGATGTGCAGGTCGTTCGTGTCCTGCTCAAGGATCAGGTCAAGCACGGTGGGGTGCTGCGGGTCGCGGGTGGCGCTCACGTATCCGGCGGGTTTGTGCAGCATGAAGTAGCGCGCCGGCTTGCCGCTTTGCAGCACCTCATCATCGACCTCGACACGACTGAATTCCAGCACCTGGGCGTGCGGGTCGCTGACGGTGTGTCCGTCAATGCGCACGCGCTTTTCCACCAGCAACAGGCGAACCTGCTTACGGTTGAAACGCGGCAGGTTGCTGAGGAAACGGTCAACGCGCATGAGTGGGGATCGACAGGAAAGGGTCGCGCATCTTACGTGATTGGCCGCGCGACCGCTTAGAGCTGCGCGTCGACCTGCGCACAGCGCGGGCATAGGCAGGACTTGTCGCGCACCTCGGCCGGCAGCGCTTCGAGGACCGCAGGGTCGATGCTGACGCCATAGCACCAGCAAGGTCGATCGGCGGTGCGCGGGTCGGCCAGGGTGCAGTCGTTGGCGGCGCCGCAGGCTGGGCAGAATTCAGGTTTGTTCATGTCAGGTCATGCATAACTGGTGTGGGGCATTTCGGCGCAGGTGCGGTTTCTGCCCGATTGCTTGGCGCGGTACATCGCATGATCGGCCCTGGAGATCAAGGTATGCAAGGTTTCATTGGGTTGCAGGGTGCTGAGGCCGATGCTGACGGTCAGCTGCAAGGAGTGACCGTTGTAGGCATAACGCTGTTGTTCGACATGCTGGCGAATTTTCTCGGCGATCTTAAGACCTGTCTCACCGTTGGTGTCCTTGAGCAGCACGATGAATTCTTCGCCCCCCCAGCGGCAAACGATGTCGGCGTGGCGCAGGCAACTTTCCAGATCCCGGGCGAAACCGGACAGTACCTGATCACCGGCCAGGTGACCGTAGGTGTCGTTCAATGCCTTGAAGTGGTCCAGGTCCAGCAGCATTGCGGTGAGCGGTTGCGGTTCGCGGTGGGCTTCCTGCAGGGCTTGTGCCGCCAGCAGGTCGAAGCCACGACGGTTGGGCAACTCGGTCAGGCTGTCCAGTGTCGCCTGGGTCTGGATCCTGCCCTTATAGCGGCCAATGACCCGGTTGAGCAAGGCCAGCACGCTTAGCGTCACCACCAGGCAGATCAGCAGGTTGAGGTACAGCGATTTGCGGATATCACTCAGGGCACCGTCTTCGCGTTTGTCGACGAACAGGTACCAGTTCAGCTCCGGAATGAATCGCACGTTGAGGAAATGTCCCTGGCCCTGGCCGGAATATTCGTAGCTGCCGCTGTGCGGGTTGGGCAACTGGCTGACCAGGCCCTTCATGCTTTCGAGCTCGCTGAGTGTTTGGCCAATATGTGCGCCTTGCGGGCCTCCCTCGGCGCCAGTCAGTACCAGTCGCCCGAAGTTGTCGACGAAAAACACGCTGCGCTGGTAACGCTGCTGGTATTTGTCGATCAGCTTGATCACCGCATCCACCGTCAGCCCTACGCCTGCCGCGCCGATGAAACGGTTGTTGTAGTCGTAGACTTTGTAGTTGATGAAGAAGGTCAGGTTGTCGCGGTTGGCCAGGTCCGGGTCGACGTTGATTTCGTAAGGATCGGCCATGTCTCGCACGCGGAAATACCAGGCGTCGCGCGGCTCATCGACCCGGACCTGCTTGAGCACGCCTTGGGCGTGGTAGTAGGTCAATGTGGCATTGGAGACAAAAAACGCGGTATAGGCACCGTAGTGGGTCATGACCTCGTTGAGGTAGCGGGTCATTTGCTCGGGGTTCTGTTCGCCACCCACCACCCAGTCGCGCATGAAGGTGTCGCGGGACATCATCGACGAAATCAGGATCGGTCTGACAAGGTCTTTCTGGATTTCCGAGTACACGGTGTCCGAGGTCAGCGGCAGTTCGGTGTTGACGATGCTGTCGCGTATCGAGTCGCGCGAGGCGTAGTAGCTGAGCAAGGAGGTGGCGAGGAAGCCAGCACCCAGTAGCGCGATCAGCGTGAGAACCAGCGAACGTTGCATATACAGCGGCGAGTGAAGCGGCATGGCAAATCCGTTGGCAGTGACCCCGTGAAGAGCATTCTAGTGGCACTGCGGTGAAAAAACTGCGGGATTTGCAGGGTGAATCGGCACGGATCAGGTATGAACGATCCGTGCCGACGAGTGAGTGATGCGTCCGATCGGGTTTCAATCGAGTTGCAACACCACGACTCGCTGTCCGGCCCGCACCGCCGAGCCCGGTTGCACCCGGATCTCGCGCACCACACCCGCCATCGGCGCCAATAGCGGGATTTCCATTTTCATCGACTCCAGAATCACCAGCACCTCACCGGCCTCGACACGGCTGCCAACCTGCACTTGAACCTGCCAGAGGTTACCGGCGATGTGGCTGTCGACGCTCATTTCGCCGCTGGACAGCGTGGCCTCTTCGGTGGCGTCGGCCACCGCTTCCTCACTCTCGAAATGTGCCTGCCCACTGGCGATCCAGCGCTCGCGCTCGGCGTTGAAGGCGCCTTGTTGCTGCGCGCGAAACGCGGCGATGGTCTCGGCTTCCTTCGCCAGGAATGCCTGGTAATCGGCGAGGTTCAACTGGCTGTGTTCGATGTCCAGATCGAAACGTCCCAGGGGGAAATCTCGACGGATGCGCAGCAGTTCTTCGGCGCTCACCGGGTAGAAGCGGATCTGGTCGAAGAATCGCAGCAGCCACGGCTTGCCTTCGAAGGCTGCGACGTCGCGGTAGCGGTTCCACATCTGCAGGGTTCGACCGACGAACTGATAGCCACCGGGGCCTTCCATGCCATACACGCACATGTAGGCGCCGCCGATACCCACCGAGTTCTCTGCGGTCCAGGTCCGGGCCGGGTTGTACTTGGTGGTCACCAGGCGATGGCGTGGGTCGAGCGGGGTGGCTACCGGCGCACCGAGGTACACGTCGCCCAGCCCCATCACCAGGTAGCTGGCGTCGAACACCGTGCGCTGCACTTCATCGAGGTTCGGCAAGTCGTTGATGCGGCGGATGAACTCCAGGTTGCTCGGGCACCAGGGCGCGTCCTTGCGCACGGTGGTCATGTACTTCTCGATGGCCAACTGGCAGGCCGGGTCATCCCAGGACAGCGGCAGATGGACGATACGCGAGGGCACTTGCAGGTCCCTGGCGGCGCACACCGCGTCCCATTCACCGGCGACGATGCCCAGCAGGTCGGCCAACGGCAGTTGCTCGGGTTGGTAGTGCACTTGCAGCGAGCGGATACCCGGGGTCAGGTCGATCACGCCGTGCAGGTGTTTGCTTTCCAACGCCTGCATCAGGGCATGGGCGCGAAAGCGCAGGACGAGGTCGAGTTCGGGGGCTCCGATTTCCAGCAGCAGGTGAGTGTCGCCGGACAGCCGTGCGACGAGGCGAGTGTCGGCCTGGCCGATGTCCAGCACGATAGGCGATACCAGCTTCTCTTCTGAACCACGGCCCTGTAGGAGCGAGCTTGCTCGCGATAGCGGTGTAACAGGTAAAGAAGTGTTGGCTGACAAGCCGCCATCGCGACGGTTCGACGCCTCGACAAGCTCGCTCCTACAGGTGGTGTTCCAGTTCAGGGCGAGGGCTCGCGCGGTGGCGAGATCAACCGGCAAAAACTGCACCTTGTCCCCCGCCTTGAGTTGCCCCAGCTGCCAAAGGTCCGCCTCGATCACCGTCACCGGACACACGAACCCGCCGAGGCTCGGGCCATCGGGGCCGAGGATCACTGGCATGTCTCCAGTGAAATCCACCGCGCCAATCGCGTACGGGTTGTCGTGGATGTTCGAAGGATGCAGACCCGCTTCGCCGCCATCGGCGCGCACCCACTCCGGCTTCGGCCCGATCAGGCGCACACCGGTGCGGCTGGAGTTGAAATGCACCTCCCACTGGGTGTCGAAGAAGGTGCCGATGTAATGTTCGGTGAAATATTCCGGCGCGCCGTGGGGGCCGTAGATGACGCGGATCTGCCGGACGGCCGGCAATGGCGTGATCTGTTCTGCGGCCAGTTGTTGCCCGGTGCTGCGATCGCTCAGGGCCGGCACATGCAGCACGTCGCCGGCACGCAAGGCGCGACCGCCGTGGCCGCCAAACTGGCCGAGTGTGAAGGTGCTTTTGCTCCCCAGATAGTCGGGCACTTGCAGGCCGCCGCGCAGGCACAGGTAGCTGCGCGCGCCGGCTCCGGCCAGTGTGCCGAGGCTCAGGGTGGCGCCTGCCGGGATCAATAATGCCGTGTTCATCGGCACCGTTTCACCGTTCAACGTCAGCGGGATTTCGGCGCCGGTCACCGCGACCACGGCGTCGCAATTGAAGCGCAGCAACGGCCCGCTCATGGTGATTTCCAGTGCGGCAGCGCCTTCTTCATTGCCCAGCAGCCGGTTGCCCAGACGCAGCGCGCGGCTGTCCATCGGCCCTGACGGCGGAACGCCTACGGCCCAGTAACCGAGGCGACCGGGGTAGTCCTGGACGCTAGTCTGGGTGCCGGCGCTCAGCACTTCGAAGGTGTTGGCGTGGTAGTGCAGGTTTTCAAGGCAGCGGGTCCAGGGCTGGCCGCTGGCGAACGGTGCATCGAGCACAATCTGCCGAAGGTAATCGCGGTTGGTTTCCACGCCGTAGAGCACGCTGTCGCCCAGGGCCTGATGCAGGTCGGCACTGGCTTGCTCGCGGGTCGGCGCCCAGCAGATGACCTTGGCGATCATCGGGTCGAAATACGGCGGGATCTCGCAACCGGCCTCCACCCACCTGTCGATGCGCAGTCGTTTGCCGTCGGCCGTCGGGAAATTAACGGCCGTCAGCAGACCCGGGCTCGGCTGGAAATCGCGACCTGGATCTTCGGCATACAGGCGCGCCTGAATGGCATGGCCCTCGGCCTTGAGGCCCTGGTGCAATTCGTTCAATGGCGGCAAATCACCGGCCGCCAGTTCGACCATCCAGCGCACCAGGTCAACGCCCCAGACTTGTTCGGTGACACCGTGTTCCACCTGCAACCGGGTGTTCACTTCCAGGAAGTAAAAACGCTGGTCTTCGCTGTCGAAGACGAACTCCACGGTGCCGGCGCTGCGGTAGTTCACCGCTTTCGCCAGTTTGATCGCCGCCGCGCACAGCTCATCCGCCATGCCGTCTGGCAGGTTCGGCGCCGGGGTTTCTTCGAGGACTTTCTGGTTGCGCCGCTGCACCGAACAGTCGCGCACGCCGAGGGCGATCACCTCACCGCGACCGTCGCCGAACACCTGCACTTCGAGGTGGCGAGCGCGCTGGATGTATTTCTCGATGAACACACCGGCGTCGCTGAAATTGTTCTGGCCGAGGCGTTTGACCGCGTCGAAGGATTCGCTCAGTTCGGCGGCGTTGCGGCACACGCGCATGCCGATGCCACCACCGCCGGCAGTGCTCTTGAGCATCACCGGGTAGCCGACCTGTTCACCCGCGCTCAGCGCCGCGTCGAGGCTGTCGAGCAGTTCGGTGCCTTCGAGCATCGGTACGCCGTGCCGTTTGGCCAAGGCGCGGGCGGTGTGCTTGAGACCGAACACCCGCAGTTGTTCCGGCGTCGGTCCGATGAAGGCGACACCTGCCGCTTCGCAGGCCTCGGCGAATGCGGCGTTTTCCGAAAGAAAACCGTAGCCGGGGTGGATGGCCGTGGCGCCGCTGGCCTTGGCGATGGCGAGGATTTTTTCCACGGCCAGGTAGGTGCCGGCCGCCGCGCCTTCACCCAGGCTGTGGGCTTCATCGGCTTGCAGGATGTGCAGGCTCGCAGCGTCAGCTTCGGAGTACACCGCCACGCCACCGACGTGCAGTTCACGCAGGGTGCGCAGGATGCGGCAGGCAATCGCGCCACGGTTGGCAATCAGGACTTTTTCGAACATGGCATAACCCCCGGAGGCGATTGCACATCAGCCTCGACCTGGGATGCGGGCCGTCCCGCAGTTTTTCGATCAGCGCCGGGGTCGTCCCTGGCGGGGAAATCACAATCTCCAGAACACCATCAATCCCTGTGGGAGCGGGCTTGCCCGCGATCAGGGTGTGTCAGGCAGAAATGAGGTATCAGATGTACCGTCATCGCGGGCAAGTCGAGCCGTCGCACCGCCGCTCCCACAGTGGAGAGTGGCGCTTTCACTTTTTCAGGCACTGCCCCGACCGCGCCTGGCACAGCGCAAACAACCACCGCCGCAACCGCATCAGTTTCAGTTCCATACCAGCAGCTCCGCAGGCGTCGGGTTGTAGGCATTGCACGGGTTGTTCAATTGCGGGCAGTTGGAGATCAGCACGATCACGTCCATCTCGGCCCGCAGGTCGACGTACTTGCCCGGTGCAGAGATGCCGTCTTCAAAGGTCAGGCCGCCGTCGGCGGTGACCGGTACGTTCATGAAGAAGTTGATGTTGGGGCCGATGTCGCCTTTGCCCAGGCGGCCGTCGTGCACGCAGGCGCGCAGGTAGTTGTCGCGGCAGCTGTGCATGTAGCGTTTTTCCAGAGCGTAGCGCACGGTGTTGCTCTCTTGCGCGCAGGCGCCGCCGAGGGTGTCGTGGCGGCCGCAGGTGTCGGCGACGATGGTCAGCATCGGTTTGCCGAGGTTGGAATACAGCACGCTGCCGGTGCTCAGGTACACACTGTTCTGCCGGCGCAGGGTGCGTTGCACGTCGTAGCGTTCCCTGGGGTTGGCGACGCTGTAGAACAGGGTATCGACGGCCTGGTTGCCCTCAAGGTCGAGAATGCGCAGGGTCTGGCCGGCCTTGACCTCCATCAGCCAGGGTTCGCCGGCGGGGATGGTGGCGCGGTACACCGCTGTTTCCGGAAGCTTTTGGGCGGTAGCGATTGCGAGTGACATGGCAGCGATCCTCAGGCGAACAGGCGGTCGGTGTTGATGAAGCCGCGCTCGTTTTCCGGGCGCGAAGTGCGGCAGTGTTCGGCGACACTGGCGTCGGCGTTCATCCAGGTGAGCTTCAGCGGTTTGGGTGCGTACTGCGGCGACGGGTCCATGGGGTGCTGCAACGCGGTCAGCACCACCAGGGTGTCCATCGGCGCATACAGCTCGATGTAATCGCCGGCCTTCGAGTTGCCTTCGATGAAATGGAAACGCCCGGCGTCATCGACGTTGACGCGGCTGAACAGGTTGAGGGTCATCAGCAGGTCCGACAGCCCCAGGCCCCACTTGCCCAGTTCCACCAGCAGGTTGTCGGTGCCATTGCGGAAGAAGCCGTTGCGCAGTTCCTGGTAACGACCGGCGCCGTACTTGTGTGCCACTTCCTCAGCGCACAGCACGCCACCGAAGCTGTCGCTCCAGCCGCAGGTGTCGACGGTGATCGCTGCCAGCACCCGACCCATGTCCGAATACAGGCAGTGGCCACTTGTGAGCTTGGCGGTGTGCTGGCATTTGAGGCTGTCGGGCAGGTTCAGGCGCTCGGTTTTTTCGTTGGCGTTGAGCAGCGTCAGGCTGACGTTGGCGCCGCCGCGCAGGTCGGTCAGGCGCAACAGTTGGCCGCGTTTCAAAACAAAGGAGCGATGGCCGCCGCCGGGCAGGGTTTCTTCGGCGAACGGTGGGAACAGTTGAATCGAATCAGTCATGGCAAAATTCCTCTCAAGCGGTACGAAGCGCGCCTGCCAGTGATTGTGGCAAGGCGTCGACGGCGGCGCGTTGGGCGCGGCGGTCGCTGTTCAAAGGGATGTCGTAGGTGATGCGTGCGCCATAGGCGCTGGGGGCGTGCGGGTCGAGGCGAACCTTGTCGAACACCAGCAGGCGTGTGCCCAGGCTGAAACCTTCGGACAGGTCATGGGTGACCATGAACACCGTGAGTTGCGTCTCGCGCCACAGCTCCAGAAGCAGGGCATGCATGTCCTTGCGGATGCCGGGGTCGAGCGCGCCAAAAGGTTCGTCGAGCAGCAACACCCGGGGTTTCATGATCAGCGCCTGGGCGATGGCCAGCCGTTGTTGCATGCCGCCGGACAACTGCGCCGGGTACTTGTCCAGCGCGTGGCCGAGGCCGACTTTGTGCAGCAACACCGAAGCCTGTTCGCGAGCGTCTTTTTTCGCACTGCCAAACAGCCGTCCGAGCAAGGGCGAGCGCGGCAGTTCGAGGCCGAGCGTGACGTTGTCCAGCACGGATAAATGCGGGAACACCGAGTAGCGCTGGAACACCACGCCACGGCTCGCGTCCGGCTCGCTGGCCAGGGCCTGGCCATCGAGCAGGATCTCGCCACGACTGGCGCGTTCCTGGCCAAGCAGCAGGCGCAGGAAGGTCGACTTGCCGCAACCGGAGGCGCCGACCAAAGTGCAGAACTCACCCTCGCTGACGTTCAGGTTCAAGCCTTCGAGCACCACTTGGTCGGCGTATTGCTGCCAGACATTCTTGACGGTGATAAAGCTCATGCTCGCGCTCCTTCATACCAGGGAAACGCGCGCTGGGTCAGGCGCTTCAGGCCCCAGTCCATCAGCCAGGCTAGCAGGGTGATCCACACCACGTACGGCAGGATCACATCCATCGCCAGGTAACGACGCACCAGGAAGATCCGGTAGCCCAGGCCATCAGTCGAAGCGATAGCCTCGGCGGCGATCAGGAACAACCACGCCGAACCGAGCATCAGTCGCAGCGAAATCAATAGCCGTGGCAGCAATTGCGGCAGCACCACACGCAGCATCAGGGTCCAGGTCGAGGCGCCGAGGGTCTGGGCCTTGATCAATAACTCCACAGGGATTTCCCGCGCCCGTTGTTCCAGGTCCCGCGCGAGGGCCGGGGTGATGCCGATCACGATCAGCATCACCTTCGAGAGCTCGCCCAGCCCGAACACGATGAACAGAATCGGCAGGATCGCCAGCGGCGGCACCATCGACAGCACCGTCAGCAGAGGCGACAACGGCGCACCGAACAGCGGCAGGGTACCGGCGGCAATGCCCAGGCACAGTGCTGCCAGCGCGCTGATGCCCAGGCCAATGGCCAGGCGTTGCACACTCGAACCGGTGTCCTGCCACAACAGATATTCACCGGTGCGCGTGTCGGCGGTGAACGCCAGGCGCTTGACCGCATCGACCATTTGTACGGCGCTGGGCAGCAACTTGTCGTTGGGGTTTTCCGTCAGCCGTTCGGCCGAGCCCATGAAGTAGGCGAACAGCACCAGGGCGAACGGCAGGATCACCAGCAACAGGCGACTGGCGCGATCCGGGTGACGATTGATCAGGCGCATGGCCAGGTCCTCTTCTTACAGCTTGGCGTCGGCGGCCATTTGCACGTAGCTGGGGTCGAAGCGCAGCTTGAGATTGCCTTTGTCACCACTCGTCACGCCGTTGGCGAAGGCCATGCCGACCGCGCTGGTGTCTTTCGCGCCTTCACCCAGCAGGCCGTGCTGGAAGGAGAACTCGGCGACCCGGCGCATGGTTTCGGGCAGTTGTTTGCTGGTGGCGAAGGCAAGCGCTTCCTGCGGGGTGGCGAACAGCTTGGTGGTGTCCAGTTGCGCCTGGAACCCCGGGAGGTCGGTGCCCGAGGCCTTGGCCATGTGCTCGAGCGCAACCTTGCTGGCGGCGTTCTTCGCGTTCATCAACTCAACCACTTCGAACCAGGCGCCGGTCAGGGCCTTGCCCAGGGCGGGGTTGTCCTTGAGGGTGGCGCTGTTGACCACCATCATGTCCATGATTTCGCCGGGTATCTGGCTGGAATTGAACACTTCGGTCACACCAGGCTTGGCCTTGATGTCCGAGAGCATCGGGTTCCAGGTGGTCACGGCGTTGACCTGATCGGTGTTGAAGGCGGCGGAAATGTCGGCGTCGGACGTGTTGACCACTTTCAGGTCTTTCTCGGTGAGGTCCACCGAGTCCAGCGCACGGGCCAACAGGTAGTGCGACACCGACAGTTCAACCAGGTTGACGTCCATGCCCTTGAGGTCGCTGACCTTCTTGCCTTCGCCCTTGAGCACGACGCCGTCGTTGCCGTTGGAGAAATCGCTGACGATCAGGGCGGTGCTGTCGACGCCACCGGCGGCCGGAATGGTCAGGGCATCCATGTTAGTCATGGTGCAGCCGTCGAACTGGCCGGCGGTGTATTGGTTGATCGATTCGACGTAGTCGTTGAGCTGCACCACATCGATCTTGATGCCGTACTTCTTCGCCCACTTATCGACGATGCCCTGGCTGCCGGCGTATTCCCATGGCATCCAGCCGGCGTAGATGGTCCAGCACACGCTGAAATGGTCTTTTTGGGCGGCTTGCGCCTGGAAACTCACGACGGCGGCGAAGGCGGCGGCAAGCAGGGCGGGTAAACGAAGCTGGGGCATGGTGGTTCTCCAGTTGATCATGGGCGGACAGGACGGCAGCGGCACCGTGAACGGTGGCTTGTCTCCCGGGCTTTTGTCCCGCCGTGTAACCTCAACTGGAGGTCGCCAACTCTCGGACCAGCCACTCGTATCAACGAGCCGGAACCCTAGTCAGCCATTTGCAAATTGTGGTGCCGCGAACCTGTGATGACTTCCTGCACGGGTTTGCTAAAGCGAGAGGCGTGCCAAGTTGTGACGGGCCTTCTGGCACGCGGGATTGAGGCGGGCCGACACGGTGGGGGAATGATGCTTTGCGTCGTGATGGTGCGCGCACGCACCGGCATGCAGCACATGAGCCCGTGCCGAAGATGAAAAACCTTTCATCGGACAGATGTTTCAAGTTGTTGCCGGGCCGCACCAGATTTCGGAATCGATGTCTGATGTTTCGACAGCTCCCGAATAATGGGCTGTCGCTCGCCAGCGTCGCTGGTGTGGCTCACTCGCGGTCCAGGAGGCCGCCATGTATCGCCGACTACTTCTCATCGCTGTGCTTGGATTGTCTGTAGGTGCCTGCGTGCCTTATGCCGATGGCGGGGGGCGTTACTACAGTTCCGAGGTCTATTCATCCCCGGCGTACTATTCCGGCGGCGGGGCCTATTATTCCAACGGCGGCTACTACTCATCACCACGCCGCTACTATGCGCCGCCTGCGCGGTATTACCAGCCGACGCCGCGCTACTACACCCAACCTCGGGTCTACCAACCGGCCCCGCGTTATTACCAGCCTTCACCACGAAACGATTATCGCGCGCACCAGAGTTGGGACAACCATAGCCGCAGCGGCTGGGACAACCGCAACCGCGGTGGGTGGAGCAATGACTACCGGGGCGGTGGTCGCGATGGCCATCGGGGTGGGCGAGGTGGTCATGATGGGCGGGGCGATCATGACGGACGGGGTGGGCATCGGTAATTGCCTTTGACAAATGTTTGATAAAACGGCGCGACCAGCGCCGTTTTTTTGCCTACATGAAATTTGAGGCTCCTTATCTCCTTCTCCTCGGAGCTTCGACGAACCCTCCTACATTTTCCCCTCTGCAAGTTTGTTAGCGTTCAGGCAGTCGCGTGAATATTCAGGGAGGGGAGGCGTCATGATGCCTGGATTGCTGATGGGATGGCTTTTATTGGCACAGGCAATCAGCTTCTCGCCTGTTGCGGCGGATGAAGTGGTCATCGAGTGAGCAACTGCGATTGAGACAGGGCACTGCGTGGGTTGAGAGCGTGACTCGGCACAATCACGCTCTACCCCTCCAGCGGATGCAGTATTCAACGGTCGATCTCACCTGGGGGACTGCGCAAAAAGTCAGTATCGTACTGACCGATGCCACCGATCTGAACAGCTCTGGCATCGAGATCATTGAGTTCGTGGATGGTGCAAGCATTGGCCTTGATCAGATCATCGCTGCCAGCCAACTCAAGCCGTTGCGCAATCCTGCTCGTCCGCGATAGGCCTGATGACGGCGCTATCGCGAACAACACCCCATCAAAGCTCCGAAAGATCCGCCAACGGATGCCGCCCCTCCCAGACCTTGTGGAAATGCGCCTCTACCACCGCCTCCGGCACCGTATTGATATCCGACCAATGCCAATGCGGTTTCTGATCCTTGTCGATCAACCGTGCGCGCACCCCTTCGCTGAATTCCGGATGACGGCAGCAGTTGAGACTCAAGGTGTATTCCATCTGGAAAACCTGGGCCAGTGACAGGTGTCGGGCGCGGATGATCTGTTCCCACACCAGGTGCGCGGTCAGGGGCGAACCTTCGGTCATGGTCCGGGCGGCGCGGCTGAGCAGCAGGTCGCTGCTGTCGCGATGTTGACTGATGGCCTTCCAGGCACAGCGCACGTCGCTGACGTCCAGCAGTTCGTCGATCTGCTGGCGACGAGGCAACCATTGGGCCTCGGGCATTTGCGCCGTTGCTTCCTGCTGCAAGGCCTTGAGCAAACTGTTGAGCTGCATCGCGGTCTGTTCCTGCCAGTTCAGTTGCAGCAAACCGTCAATCAATGCCTGTTGCTGCTCATCGAGCAGGAAACGATCAGCCAGGCCGAGGTCAATCGCATCGCGGCCGTTCATGTGCGCGCCGGTCAAACCGAGGAACAACCCGAGCTTGCCAGGCAGGCGGGACAGGAACCAACTGGCACCGACTTCGGGGTACAAGCCGATGCTGATCTCGGGCATCGCCAGGCGACTGCTGGGTGTGACGATGCGAATGTTGGCGCCTTGCAGCAGGCCCATGCCGCCGCCAAGCACATAGCCATGGCCCCAGCAAATCAGGGGTTTGGGATAGGTGTGCAGGTTGAAGTCCAAGCGGTATTCTGCCGCAAAGAAGTGCGCGGCCAAGGGCGGCACTTCGCCGGGGTGTGCGCGACAGGCTTCGACCAGGCTGCGCACATCACCGCCTGCGCAGAAGGCCTTGGCGCCGTTGCCGCGCAGAAGGACGCAGACGATCTGCGGATCCCTGGCCCAGGCGTCCAGTTGGTCTTGCAGGGCGTTGATCATTGGCAGTGACAGGGCGTTCAGGGATTTCTCGGCGTCCAGGCTGGCGATGCCCAGGCGTGCGCCGTCGGTGCCGGTGAGTTCTTCGAAGTGCAGGTTCATCGTGACCTCGCTCGGGAATTTGAGGGTTAAGTATGATCGCTGTGTGGGAAAGTGCCGGATCTGCGTCAGATCAATTGACAAGCGCGATGGGCTTTCCTAGGGTTCGCCCCATTGTTTTTGCCGGGTGCATCCATGACTGCTGACGACCGTATCAAACTCGAACCGAGCTGGAAGGAGGCACTGCGTGCTGAGTTCGACCAGCCCTACATGGCAGAGTTGCGCAATTTCCTGCAACAGGAGCGCGCGGCCGGCAAGGAGATCTATCCACCGGGCCCGCTGATTTTCAACGCCCTCAATTCAACGCCACTGGACAAGGTCAAGGTTGTCATCCTCGGCCAGGACCCGTACCACGGCCCGGGCCAGGCCCATGGGCTGTGCTTCTCGGTGCAGCCGGGCGTGCCGGCGCCGCCGTCGCTGGTTAACATCTATAAAGAACTCAAGCGTGACCTGAACATCGACATCCCCGGCCACGGCTATCTTCAAAGCTGGGCCGATCAGGGCGTGCTGATGCTCAACACCACCATGACCGTCGAGCGCGCCAACGCCAATGCGCACAAGGACAAGGGCTGGCAGTTTTTTACCGATCGGATCATCGAAGTGGTCAGCGAGAAACAGCCGCATCTGGTGTTCATGCTGTGGGGCTCCCATGCCCAGAGCAAACAGAAGCTGATCGATGCCACCAAGCACCTGGTGCTGACCTCGGTGCACCCCTCGCCGCTGTCCGCCTACCGAGGCTTTCTCGGTTGCGGGCATTTCAGCCGGACCAACAAGTTTCTTGAGCAGAATGGCGAGACGCCGATCGAGTGGCGGTTACCGCCGCTTTAGGAGCGAGCATGCTCGCGAAGGAGGTTCAGACGCCACGGGGCATCAGATTTCCCGCGTTATCGTTGACGACCATCGCGGGCAAGCCCGCTCCCACAAGAGCACTGCTGACCCTGGAGGAGCGGGCTTGCTCGCGATGGATTCACCCAGGTTTTCAGTCCGAAGCGCTATCCCGATTCCAATACCGAAACAACGGCTCCGCCAGAAACAGCACAAACAGCAACCGCATCACCTGCATCGCCGTCACCAGCGGCACCGACAACTGCAAGGTCTCCGCGGTCAGGCTCATCTCCGCGATCCCGCCGGGCATCATGCCCAGGGTCAGTGAGCGCAGATCCAGATGGGTCAGTGCGCTCAACCCCAATGCCGCCGCCGTGGCGATCAGCATGGTCAGTACGGTGCCAATCAGCGTCCGCCCCATGAACGACGGAGCACGGCGGAAAAACTCCCGGTTGAAGTGACAGCCCAGACCGCTGCCGATCAACCACTGGCCGATCTGGCTGCCGCCGTTGGGCAGGCTGATGTGCAGATCCCAACCGATACTGACCGCCGCACTGACCAGCAGAGGGCCAAACAACCAGGGGTTGGGCTGTCGAAGACGTTCCCACAGCCAGGCCGCTAAAGCGCCGGCCGGGAAAAGAATGGCCAGCCACCACCAGTTGACGGCGGCAGGATGCAGCACCGGTGCGCCGTCACCCAGCAAATACTTGAAGGCAGCCGGTACGCACAACACGACCACCAGCACCCGTAGGCTCTGGCCGGCCGCGACACGGCTGAGCACCGCGCCGTTGCGTGCGCCGAGGTTGACCATCTCACCGGAACCGCCCGGCATGCTGGAAAAGAATGCGGTGGCGCGATCTTCACCGGTGCGCCGCATCAGCCAGACGCCGACCACGGCGGACAGGCTGGTGATCAACGCACCGAAGAAGATCAGACCGAAGTGGCTCATGACCTGCTCGATCACCACGGGGGTGAAGTGCAGGCCAATGCCAATCCCGACCACCCACTGGCCGCACTTGCGACCGCCGGGGATTTCCGCCAACTGCCATGGCGTGAGGCACCGCACCAGGATGATCGCGAGTAACGAGCCGACCATCCAGGGCAGCGGCCAGCCCACCAGGCTGGCCAGGTAACCGCCCAGCGCGCCGACGAGCGGCGTACCCCACCAGGCGTTGAAGGACGTTCGATCAGACATCGGCTACCGCGCGACGAGCGACCACACGCTTACGCCAGATACGCAGCAGTGGCAGCGACAGCATCAACACGGTCAGTACCCAGACACCCATGGTGATCGGACTTGACCAGAGGATTTCCAGCGCACCGTTGGAAATCGACAGGGCGCGGCGCAGGTTCTGCTCCATCAGGCCGCCCAGGATGAACCCCAGCAGGACTGGCGACAGCGGGAAGTCCAGCTTGCGCAGGATGTAGCCGAAGATACCGATACCGACCATCAGGAACAGGTCGAACGTGGTCGCATGGACGGCGTAGACGCCGATCCCGGTAATGATCGCGATCACCGGCACCAGGGCCCAGTTCGGCACGGCGAGAATGCGGGTGAAGATGCGGATCATCGGGATGTTGAGGATCACCAGCATGATGTTGGCGATGAACAACGAGGCGATCAGGCCCCAGACAATGTCCGGTTGCTGTTGGAACAGCAGCGGGCCGGGCGTGATGTTGTACAGCGACAGGGCGCCGATCATCACAGCAGTGGTGCCCGAACCCGGAACGCCAAGCGTCAGCATCGGTACCAGCGCACCGCAGGCCGAAGCCCCGATGGCGGTTTCAGGTGCGGCCAGGCCACGCATGTCGCCCTGGCCGAAGGTGCCCTTGGCGCCCGCGATGCGTTTTTCGGTCATGTAGGCCACGGCGCTGGCCAGCGTTGCGCCTGCGCCGGGCAGTACGCCCATGATGAAACCGAACAGGCCGCAACGCAGGTTCACGATGAACACCGCCGACGCTTCCTTGAAGTTGAACATCATTCGCCCGGTGGCTTTCACCGCCTCTTGGCCGCGATGGGTTTTTTCCAGCAGCAGGAGGATTTCGCTGATGGAGAACAGGCCCAATACCAGCACCACGAACTGAATGCCGTCGGTGAGGTGAATGTTGTCCCCGGTGAAGCGGTACACGCCGCTGTTGGCGTCGATGCCGACCGTCGACAGGAACAGGCCGATCAACGCCGCAATGAAGGTTTTCAGCGGTCGATCACCGGCCATGCCGCCGAGGCAGACAATGGCGAATACCATCAGTACGAAATATTCCGCCGGTCCGAAGGCAATCGCCCATTTCGCCAGCAGCGGCGCAAACAGCACCATGCCGCAGGTGGCAATGAACGCACCAATGAACGAACTCCACGCCGACAGCGACAGCGCCACACCGGCCAGGCCTTTGCGAGCCATCGGGTAGCCGTCGAGGGTGGTCATCACGGTAGACGCTTCGCCGGGAATGTTCAGCAGGATCGAGCTGATCCGCCCGCCGTATTCGCAACCCAGGTACACCGCCGCCAGCAGGATCAGTGCCGACTCCGGTGGCAGACCCAGTGCGAAGGCGATCGGGATCAGCAACGCCACGCCGTTGATCGGACCCAGGCCCGGCAACAGGCCGACGACCGTACCGATCAGGGTGCCGCACAGTGCGGTCACCAGGTTGTAAGGGCTCAGCGCGACGCCGAAACCCTGGCCCAAATAGCCAAAAGTATCCATATCAGTTCTCCAGGACGTCGAGCAGGCCAAGCGGCAGCGGCACGTCCATCAACTTGTCGAACAGCAGGTAGAGACCGATTGCCATCAGCGTGGTGACCACGACGCTAGGCAGCCAACGACCGCCATACAGGCGCGCCATCGGGATACCGATCAACATGCTGCTGAGAATGAAACCCAGCGGCTCGAACAGCCCGGCGAAGATCAGCAGCAGCACCACGCAGATGCCGATCTTGTTCAGGGTTTCACGGTCCAATTGCGGGTCGTCTTCACTGTGCACGATCGGTGTCGGCCGAATCACCATGTACACCAAGGCAAGGCTCATCAGGCCGAGCATCAGCAACGGGAAGGCACGGGGTCCTACGGGTTCATAGGAAAAAGCCGCTTGATACGGCCATGCCATCAGCGCCAGGCCAACACAGACCAATAGCAGCACCGAGGCAAAAATACGTTGAAAAAGCATGGCAAGCTCCTGGGCCGCGACCCCGTCGAACGGGGCCGCAACCGCTAGACAGAGGCGATCACTGAATCAGGCCGAACTCTTTGGCCAGCACTTTGTAGTCCGCGACCTGCTTCTTCACGTAGGCGTCCAGTTCCGGGCCAGTCATGGCAAACGGGAACAGTTCACGCTGATCGCGCAGCTTGGCGAACTCGTCGGACGCCAGCAGTTTGTCGAAGGAGTCTTTCCACCAGGCGTAGTCTTCATCGCTGACTTTTGGCCCCAGGTAGAAACCGCGAACCACTGGCCAGACGATGTCGTAGCCTTGCTCCTTGGCGGTTGGAATGTCTTTCATTTCCGGCTCGTCCAGGCGCTTGTCGGAGAACACGGCCAGCAGGCGCATGTCTCCGCTCTGGATGTGCGGCATGGAGTCGGAGATGTCAGTACTGCCTACCTGGATGTGACCACCGAGCAATGCGGTGGCGATCTCGCCGCCGCCTTCGAGGGCGACATAACGCAGGTCGCGCGGGTTGATCCCGGCAGCCTTGGCGATCAACGCGGTTTGCATCCAGTCCTGGCTGCCCACGGTGCCACCGGAACCGATGACAACGGAGCTAGGATCTTTCTTCAGTGCCTGAACCAGATCGTCCAGGGTCTTGTAGGGTGAATCGCTCTTCACCGCGATGGCACCGTAGCTGGTGCCGACCGCTGCCAGCCAGCGCACGGCATTTTCATCGAAGCGGCCGAACTTGCCTTGGGCCAGGTTCAGCAACGAGCCGCTGGACCACGCCACCAGTGTGCCGGCATCGGCCGGACGCTGGGCAACGACCGCGTTGTACGCCACGGCGCCAACGCCACCGGGCATGTACGTCACGCGCATCGGTTTGGTCAGCAGTTTTTCGTTGACCAGCGCGCTCTGCGCCAGTTTGCAGGTCAGGTCGAAGCCGCCGCCGGGCGAAGCCGGGGCAATGCATTCCGGGCGTTTGGGTTCGGCCATCAATTGGCCGGCAAACAGCATGCAACTGGCGGCGAGGGCGAAACGGCGCAGTGAGCGATTCATGGTTATCTCCACGGGAATTGTTGTTTTTGGGGATGTTTCAGGTGCGGCGATTTCGCGAGGCGCAGCCGAGATCGGTGCTGACACGCGCAAACAATAGGGTTCGGACAAAGGAGGGCGGCGTAGAAGCCTGAAGCTGTTTTGACAGCATGGCGCGATACCTCGGTTATTGTTCTTATTGGCGAAAACGCTTCGTGGCGTTTTTCGGGCGCTGCATTCAAAAGCGAGAAGCAATCGATGATAGGAATGGTCTGGCAGAAACATTCCGTAACTTGACTCTAACCAGCGAACCTTTCGCTAACCTTTCAATTGGCTTTCACCAGGCTTTCACTGTTTTTAGGGCTTCACAGCGACGGATGCGGCGGTAAACTCCGCGCGGTCGAACATCCCTGAATGAGGTAAAAATCCATGCGTGTTCTACTCGTCGAAGACCACTTGCAGCTTGCCGAAAGTGTCGCTCAGGCGCTCAAGAGCACGGGACTGACCGTGGACGTGCTGCATGATGGCGTGGCCGCAGACCTGGCGCTCGGCAGCGAGGACTACGCCATGGCGATTCTCGACGTCGGCTTGCCACGCATGGATGGTTTTGAAGTGCTGGCGCGTTTGCGCGCACGCGGCAAGAACCTGCCGGTGCTGATGCTGACGGCCCGCAGCGACGTCAAGGACCGGGTTCATGGCCTTAACCTCGGCGCCGACGATTATCTGGCCAAACCTTTCGAATTGACCGAGCTTGAGGCCCGGGTCAAGGCTCTGTTGCGCCGCAGCGTGCTCGGTGGCGAACGCCAGCAAACCTGCGGTGTGCTCGCTTATGACCTGGATACTCGCCGTTTCACCCTCGCCAATGAACTGCTGACGTTGACCTCCCGCGAGCAGGCAGTGCTCGAAGCGCTGATCGCCCGTCCGGGGCGAGTGATGAGCAAGGAACAGTTGGCCTCCCAGGTGTTCGGCCTGGATGAAGAAGCCAGCCCCGACGCCATCGAAATCTACGTTCACCGGTTGCGCAAGAAACTCGACGGCCAGCCGGTTGCCATCGTGACCTTCCGTGGGCTGGGCTACCTGCTGGAAAGCCGTGATGCATAAGCCCAGCAGTCTGCGCTGGCGGTTGCTGTGGAACCTCGCGCTGTTGCTGGTGGTGTTGATGCTGGCCAGTGGTTTGAGCGCCTATTGGAACGGGCGCGAAGCTGCTGATACTGCGTACGATCGGACCCTGCTCGCCTCGGCGCGAACCATCGCCGCCGGTGTGTCCTCGCGCGATGGCACCCTCAGTGCCGATGTCCCTTATGTGGCCCTCGATACCTTCGCCTACGACAGCGCCGGGCGGATTTTCTATCTGGTCAACGACATCAATCAGAAGCTGATTTCCGGCTATGAGAATCTGCCGCCACCGCCGCCGGGTACGCCTCGCACCGATGATTATCCAGCGCTGGCACGCTTCTACAACGCGACTTACCAGGGGCAGAACGTGCGGGTGGTCAGCCTGCTCAAACCGGTCAGCGAGCCGAACATGAACGGCATGGCAGAAATCCGCGTGGCTGAAACCGATGAAGCACGTGTCAGCATGGCTCGCAGTCTGGCGGCCGATACCCTGCTGCGTTTGGGTATGCTCGCGGTCGGTGCGCTGTTGATGGTGTGGTTTGCCGTGAGTGCTGCGTTGCGTCCACTGGAACGATTGCGCACGGCGGTAGAGGAGCGGCAACCCGACGACCTGCGGCCGTTACCGCTGGTGGAAGTGCAGCACGAATTGTGGCCGCTGGTGCGAGCGCTCAATCACTTCACCGAGCGCCTGCGCGGACAGTTTGAACGCCAGGCGCAGTTCATTGCCGACGCCGCCCATGAACTGCGCACGCCACTGGCGGCGCTCAAGGCGCGGTTGGAACTGGGGCTGCGTGCTCACGACCCCGAGACCTGGCGCACCACCCTGGAAACGGCGGCCCAGGGCACGGACCGCTTGACCCACTTGGCCAACCAGTTACTTTCGTTGGCGCGGGTCGAAAACGGTGCCCGAGCGATTGCCGAGGGTGGCGCGCAGTTGCTGGACCTGAGCCAACTGGCCCGCGAACTCGGCATGGCCATGGCGCCGCTGGCCCACGCCCGTGGCGTCGCGTTGGCGCTGGAGGCAGATGAACCGGTCTGGCTGCGTGGTGAGCCGACACTGTTGAACGAGCTGCTGAGCAATCTGGTGGACAACGCCCTGGCCCACACGCCACCGGGCGGCAATGTAATCCTGCGGGTTTCGGCACCTGCGGTGCTGGAAGTCGAGGACGATGGGCCAGGAATCCCTCTGGAAGAGCGCGACCGAGTGTTCGAGCGCTTTTACCGGCGCAACCAGCAAGTCGCCGGTTCGGGGTTGGGGTTGGCGATTGTCGGTGAAATTTGCCGGGCGCACCTGGCGCAGATCAGCCTGCATGATGGCGAGCAGGCGGGGCTGAAGGTGCGGGTGAGTTTTATTGCCGGTTAAAGGCGCGGCAGATCAATAGAACATCGACCTCGATTCTTCGAGATCGTCGCACATGGCCTTGTTTTGTGGGTCAATCCCCAGCTTTTTGAACGCCGGCACGCTGAACGCATCGATCCGAGCGATTGGGTGATCGGTGTCCTTGTAGCAATACAGGCTGGCGACCTGCACCAGGTCCACATAATCGACGTGGCCGGACTCGCGCTTGAAATCCAGGTACAACAACGGGACCTGTACCAGCATGTCTGGAAACTCCCAGACCCGCAGCAGCTTTTCGCCCAACACCGGGTGGATATGGTCAATGACGTGGTTCAGGCTGACCGGGTCGGACAGCAGCTCGTAGTGATCTTCGGCGTAGGTCAGGATGGGCAATACGCCAATCTGATGCACCAGCCCGCCGAGTGCGGCTTGATCGGGCTTGAGTTGCGTGTAACTGCGGCACAGCGCATAGCTGACGCCGGCGATCTCCAGGCTTTTGCGCCAGACGTCGCGCATTTTTTTCTCCACCACTTCAGAACTGGCGTGAAAAATCTGCTCCATGACCAGGCCAATCGCCAGGTTGCTGCTGTAGTTGACGCCCAGGCGAGTAATGGCCGTGTGCAGGTCAGTGACTTCTTGTGTGGCGCGCAGCAGCGGGCTGTTGACCACCTTGATCAGTCGCGCAGACAGCGCGGCGTCACGGCCGATCACCTTGCTCAGGTTACTGACACTGATTTCCGGATCTTCAGCGGCCTTGCGAATTTGCATGGCCACTTCCGGTAACGTTGGCAGAACCAGGTCATCGTTATCGATGGCCTCAACCAAATCCTGTTGGATCTTATCCGCCAGCTCACTCATTTCTGTTCTCTAGGTGTTGCGACAAGTGTTGCCGTTAACGCTGGATTTCGCGATCGCGATCCAAATCGTACGGCAGGTCGAGCAAGTGCAGGGCTGGCCCATCGAGTGCGCCCAGATGGATGTCACCGCTTTCTGCCGCTTCGGCTTGCAGCACGGCCAGAAGTTCAATGTTGTTCTCGGTATTCGCGGCAATCACGACTTCGCCAATGGAACTGCTGTGGGTCGCAGAATACAACGCGACGCCAGGTTCCGGTAACTGATCGGCTGCGAGGCTCAAGCGATACAAGCGGCGCTTGAGTTTGCCCAGGTACTGCATGCGCGCGACGATTTCCTGGCCGGTGTAGCAACCCTTTTTGAAACTGACACCACCGACCGCCTGAAGGTTGAGCATCTGCGGAATGAACAGTTCGCGTGTGCCGGCCATGACCTGGCCGATCCCTGCGCGGATCTGGCCCAGCAGCCATTGGTTGAGATCACCTTCGGCCAGCAGGGCGGTCAACTGACCCTTGATGGCGTCAGCCTGATCGGCGGTCACCCAGAGTTCGGCACGTTGCGGTGAAACGCGAATGGCGATCAATTGACCATTACGCGCCACGCTGTCGGTCTCGGCTGGCAGTTCCACGCCCAGGCCGATCAGGGCGGCATCGCCCTGGTCGAGGCCGAAGCGCACCCAGGCCGCGCTTTCATCGGTCAGCTTCGACTTGGAGAACACGGCATACTTTTTCAGGTCCGCCAGCTGTGGTTCCAGCAACTCACTGGCCATGGCCATGAGCACGCCGTCGCCTTGCAGCAGGATGCGGAAGCTCGATTGCATCCGACCCTTCTGCGTGCAACGGGCGCCGAGACTGGCCCGGGCGTCGCTCAGGTAATTGAGGTTGCAGGTCAACTGGCCTTGCAGGAACTTGGCGGCATCGGCGCCGCGGACCGCGAGAACGCCTTCGTGAGAGAGGGTGCAGAAAAAAGCAGAATCGGCCATGGGACATCGCAGGGTGAAAAGTCTGAGGGACATCATAAGGGCGCGCCCATGAAATGGATAGTTCACAAAAGGTCGAGGGAGACCGACCAAAGCCGACTGTTCGACGCAGGCCAGGCCTGTATACTTGCCGCCTATTTGAGGAGCGCTCCATGGTCGAAGATGTTGAACTCAATCGCCTCTACTGGCATAGCCGTCGCGGCATGCTTGAACTTGACGTGTTGCTGGTGCCATTCGTGAAGGAGGTCTATCCGCACCTCAACGAGGTGGATCGCGCCTGCTACGTCAGGTTGCTCGAATGCGAAGACCAGGACATGTTCGGCTGGTTCATGGAGCGCAGTGAATCCGAGGATCCGGAGCTTCAGCGCATGGTTCGCATGATCCTGGATCGTGTCCAGCCCAAGTAATACCTTCGAATGCCGCTGGCATGCCTCACGGCAGTTGCTGGCGGCGTATTTACTGGCCCAGCTGTTCGCGCTGGGTGCCTTGTCCCTTCTCGACATACCGCTCTGGGCCAGTTTGCCGGCTGCATTGTGCTGCCTGGTTCACGGAGTCTGGGTTTTGCCCAGGCAGATACTGCTGACACATGCTCGAGCCTTCTGCGGCTTGCGTCGCGACGCCGATGGCTGGCAGCTGTGGAACCAGGCGCAGGGCTGGCAGGCGGTGCAGCTGCGACCCGATAGCCTGGCGTTGCCATTGATCGTGGTGCTGCGTTTTCGTCTGCGTGGTGAGCGGCGGGTGCGGGCGACTTGCGTTCCCCGGGACTCGCTGGCGTCGGATCTGCACCGACGCCTGCGAGTGCGCCTTACCTTCAGTCGACGTAGGTGGGCGGCACCAGAATAGTGTCCAGCGCCACCGGCAGCATGTTCGGATAGTCGAGGGTGTAATGCAGACCGCGGCTTTCCTTGCGTTCCATGGCTGAAAGGATCATCAGCTCGGCTACCTGGGCCAGGTTACGCAGCTCGATCAAATCGCGGCTGACCTTGTAGTTACTGTAGAACTCGTCGATTTCGTCCAGCAACAGCTGCACGCGGTGCTGCGCCCTTTGCAGGCGCTTGTTGGTGCGCACGATGCCAACGTAGTCCCACATGAAGCGCCGAAGCTCATCCCAGTTGTGGGCGATGATCACGTCTTCATCCGAGTCGGTCACCTGGCTGGCGTCCCACACGGGCAGGGCGACGGGCATGGAGATCTGCGGCAATTGCTCGAGAATGTCCGACGCCGCTGATCGCGCATAGACGAAACACTCCAGGAGCGAATTACTGGCCATGCGGTTGGCGCCATGCAGGCCGGTGAAACTGGTTTCGCCAATCGCATACAAACCCGGCACGTCGGTGCGACCCTGTTGGTCGACCATCACGCCGCCGCAGGTGTAATGCGCGGCGGGCACCACGGGGATCGGCTGTTTGGTGATGTCGATGGAGAACTCGAGGCATCGCTCGTAGACGGTCGGGAAGTGGGCCTTGATGAACGATTCCGGCTTGTGGCTGATGTCCAGATAGACACAATCGATGCCGAGCCGCTTCATCTCATGGTCGATCGCCCGGGCGACGATATCCCGTGGGGCCAGTTCTGCGCGCGAGTCGAAACGCTGCATGAAACGCTCGCCATTGGGTAGCTTCAGGTGTGCGCCTTCGCCCCGCAGCGCTTCGGTGACCAGAAAGCTCTTGGCTTGCGGGTGATACAGGCAAGTGGGGTGAAACTGGTTGAACTCCAGGTTCGCCACCCGGCAACCGGAACGCCAGGCCATGGCGATGCCATCGCCGCAGGCGCCGTCCGGGTTACTGGTATAGAGATAGACCTTGGCGGCGCCGCCAGAGGCAAGGATCACGAAGCGCGCGCCGTACGTGTCGACTTCGCCGGTGCCGCGATTGAGCACATAGGCGCCGAGGCAACGATCGCCTTCCAGGCCCAGGCGCTTCTGCGTGATCAAATCGACAGCGACCCGCTGTTCCAGCAGCTCGATGTTGGGTCGTTGCCGGGCTTTGTCGAGCAGGGTCCGAAAGATTGCCGCACCCGTCGCGTCGGCCGCATGAATGATGCGCCGGTGGCTGTGGCCGCCTTCACGGGTCAGGTGAAACTCGAAACCGCCGTCCTCGTTGCCGGCATGATCATCACGGGTGAACGGTACGCCCTGGTCGATCAGCCATTGAATCGCTTCCTTGCTGTGCTCGACGGTAAAACGCACAGCGTCTTCATGACACAGTCCGCCGCCGGCATTGAGAGTGTCATCGACGTGGGATTCGACGGTATCTGTGTCGTCCAGAACCGCAGCGACGCCGCCCTGGGCCCAGAACGTCGAACCATTGGCAAGGTCGCCTTTGCTCAATACGGCAATGCGCAAATGACCGGGCAAGGTCAGCGCAAGGCTCAAACCGGCAGCGCCGCTGCCAATGACCAGAACATCGTGTTGAAACTGTTGGCTCATTTCAGGATTCCGCTCAAAGCGACCCGGGTCGGGTAGGCGCCAGACTTGCCTGGGCGAGTCGGGCAGCCACACAGCCCACTAGTATATAGAGGGGGGGAGCGGCACAATAGCCGGGCATACATGGCATTGTGAAACTACAGTGACAGGATCAGTCTGACGGTTCGTCGGACGATTTTGCGCTCCATTCGGCGGCCAGGCGACTGTATCGTGGATTTAACAGAATTTTTCCACCCAGGGTTGCACAATATCCGAGTTGCACTGTTACAAATAATTGGAACTTTTGCCAAAGGCTCAAGATCAATAGTCCGTTGCCTGAATCAAGGGACAGCGTCGGCGCCAGTGCGGGATTGCGGTTGGATCCACATTGTCGAATTCGATGACAAGATAATTCGCGCGGCCGGGGTACACCCGAGCTGCGCTTTTCGTGCGTGCCAGTTCAGAGCCCGCAGGAAACTTGCTTGGAGGGGAGAACTTTTGCGAAAAGCCCGAGTCTATGTTTGCAAGTCTGGCCGATTAGCCATGCAAGCTTCCTCCGAGCGTATCGAGGAGAGTTCATGCTAACCCAGGAAGAGGATCAGCAGCTGGTCGAACGCGTTCAGCGCGGCGACAAGCGGGCTTTCGATCTGCTAGTGCTGAAATACCAGCACAAAATTCTCGGGTTGATCGTGCGTTTTGTGCACGACACCCATGAAGCCCAGGACGTGGCGCAGGAAGCCTTCATCAAGGCATACCGTGCACTTGGAAATTTTCGCGGGGACAGCGCGTTTTATACGTGGCTTTACCGCATCGCCATTAACACGGCGAAAAACTATCTGGTTTCACGCGGCCGTCGGCCGCCGGATAGCGATGTCAGTTCCGAGGATGCAGAGTTCTACGATGGCGATCATGGCCTCAAGGATCTCGAGTCGCCAGAGCGGGCTTTGCTGCGGGATGAGATCGAAGGCACCGTCCATCGGACCATTCAGCAACTGCCAGAAGATTTGCGTACGGCGTTAACTTTACGTGAATTTGATGGTCTGAGTTACGAGGACATTGCGAGCGTCATGCAATGTCCGGTGGGTACCGTGCGCTCCCGGATTTTCCGCGCTCGGGAGGCCATCGACAAAGCCCTGCAGCCGTTGTTGCAGGAAAACTAGAGACAGCGGCGACAGCCAAGAGAGGAACGCCATGAGTCGTGAAGCCCTGCAGGAATCGCTGTCCGCAGTGATGGATAACGAAGCGGACGAATTGGAATTGCGTCGGGTATTGAATGCCATTGACGATGTTGAAACCCGTGAGACCTGGGCTCGTTATCAAATCGCTCGGGCAGCGATGCACAAGGATCTGCTGCTTCCACGTCTGGACATCGCTGCGGCAGTTTCCGCTGCGCTGGCTGATGAAGCCGTGCCGGCAAAAACTTCCCGTGGTCCATGGCGCAGCCTGGGTCGTCTGGCGGTTGCAGCATCGGTAACCGTTGCCGTTCTGGCCGGTGTCCGCCTGTACAACCAGGACGAAATTGCCGGGGTCGAGCTGGCCCAGCAGTCCACTCAGCCGGGGCTGGCCGTTCCTCAGGTCAAGGGTCCAGCTGTATTGGCAGGCTATACTGAAAGTTCGGAAGCACCTGGCCCTATGGCCAACGGCGTGTTGCAAGGTCAGCCGGGCTGGCACGACCAGCGGTTGCCTGGTTACTTGCGCCAACATGCTCAACAGGCTGCAATGAAAGGTACTGAGAGCGCGCTTCCATACGCTCGTGCCGCAAGCCTGGAAAACCGTTAAGGAGGATCATGCGCGCCATACCTCTACTTTCGCTTCTGCTCGGTGGCTGGTTCATTGTTCCAGCCCACGCCGATGATGCTCAGGACTGGTTGACCCGTCTTGGGAAGGCCGAGCAACAGCAAAGCTTTCACGGTACTTTTGTTTACGAGCGTAACGGTAGTTTTTCTACCCATGATATCTGGCATCGCGTCCAGGATGGCAAAGTCCGTGAGCGGATCCTCCAGCTCGACGGCTCTGCCCAGGAAGTCGTACGTGTTGATGGGCATACTCAATGCGTCAGCGGTCTGATGATGGCGGGGCTTGGGGACTCTCCCAATTCCGCCGCTCGTACACTCGATTCTCAAAAGCTTAAAAACTGGTATGACCTTGCCGTCATTGGCAAATCGCGCGTGGCCGGGCGACCGGCCGTGATCGTGTCCCTCAAACCGCGTGACCAGCATCGCTACGGATTTGAGCTGCATCTGGACAAAGAAACCGGCCTTCCCCTCAAATCGTTGCTGCTCAACGACAAGGGGCAGTTGCTGGAGCGGTTCCAGTTCACCGAACTGAACACCGCCGATGTGCCTTCCGACAACGACTTGCAAGCCGGCCCGGATTGCAAAGCCGTCGCTGCCGAGAGTGACAAGGCTTCTGCGGTCAAGACCGCGCAAAGCTGGCGTTCGGATTGGTTGCCCGCAGGCTTTGAACTCACCAGCAGCACATCGCGAAAAGACCCCGAGACCAAGACTCAGGTCAGCAGCCTGATGTATGACGATGGTCTGGCGCGTTTTTCGGTGTTTCTAGAGCCTTTGAATGGCGCTGCTGTGGTAGATACTCGTACCCAGCTCGGCCCGACTGTCGCCGTCTCACGACGCCTGACCACCCCTGATGGCGACATGATGATCACGGTGGTCGGTGAGATCCCCATCGGTACCGCAGAACGGATCGCGCTGTCCATGCGCACCAACGCCACCGCGACCCAGTACTGAGCCGGTAGCGAAATGTTTGGTGAGCATTTCCGTTTGCAAATCCCCCTGATTTTTTTTATAGGTCAGAGCCTCACGGCTCTGGCCTTGTTTGTTGTTCCCCGAACACCGGCGTATCGTTCCCGGTGTTCCTTGATCCATATCGCTTAACCATGCTCGTCTTACCGGGAGCCGTATGTCGATACCACGCTTGAAATCTTACCTCTCCATTTTCGCGACTGTGCTGGTGCTCGGTCAGGCGGTGGCAGCCCAAGCTGTCGAACTGCCTGACTTTACCCAACTGGTGGAGCAGGCCTCACCTGCCGTCGTGAACATCAGCACCACGCAGAAACTGCCTGATCGTCGAGTCAGCGAACAGATGCCGGACCTTGAAGGTCTGCCGCCGATGCTGCGCGAGTTCTTCGAACGCGGCATGCCACAGCAGCGCTCGCCGCGCGGTGGTCGTCAGCGTGAAGCCCAGTCGCTGGGTTCGGGCTTCATCATCTCGTCTGATGGTTACATCCTCACCAACAATCATGTGATCGCCGATGCTGACGAAATCCTCGTTCGTCTCGCCGACCGCAGTGAGATGAAAGCCAAGTTGATCGGCACCGATCCACGTTCCGACGTGGCCTTGCTGAAAATCGAAGGCAAGGATCTGCCAGTGCTGAAACTGGGCAAATCCCAGGACCTGAAGGCTGGTCAGTGGGTCGTCGCCATCGGTTCACCTTTCGGATTTGACCATACCGTGACCCAAGGTATCGTCAGTGCGGTTGGCCGCAGCCTGCCGAACGAAAACTACGTGCCTTTCATCCAGACAGACGTGCCGATCAACCCGGGTAACTCCGGTGGCCCGCTGTTCAACCTGTCGGGCGAAGTGGTGGGGATCAACTCGCAGATCTACACCCGTTCCGGTGGCTTCATGGGCGTATCGTTCGCCATCCCGATCGACGTGGCGATGGACGTTTCCAACCAGCTGAAAAGCGGTGGCAAGGTCAGCCGTGGCTGGTTGGGCGTGGTGATCCAGGAAGTGAACAAGGATCTGGCCGAGTCGTTCGGTCTCGATAAACCAGCCGGTGCGCTGGTTGCACAGATTCAGGACGACGGTCCGGCGGCCAAGGGTGGCTTGCAGGTCGGCGACGTGATTCTGAGCATGAACGGCCAGCCGATTGTCATGTCTGCCGACCTGCCGCATCTGGTCGGCGCGTTGAAGGCCGGTGCCAAGGCCAATCTGGAAGTCATCCGCGAAGGCAAGCGCAAGAATGTCGAGCTGACGGTGGGTGCTATCCCGGATGAAGACTCAGAGAAAGCCACTCTGGACAAATCGAAAGCCGAGCGCAGCAGCAATCGCCTGGGCGTGTCCGTGGCCGAACTGACCGACGAGCAGAAGAAATCCTACGACCTCAAAGGCGGTGTGATGATCAAGGAAGTCCAGGACGGCCCTGCTTCGCTGATCGGCCTGCAACCAGGCGACATCATCACTCACCTGAACAATCAGGCGATTGGTTCGGCCAAGGAGTTCACCGACATCGCCAAGGCGCTGCCGAAGAACCGTTCTGTGTCGATGCGCGTCCTGCGTCAGAATCGCGCCAGCTTCATCACCTTCAAACTGGCTGAATAAACCGGTTGTTGGCTGAACGAAAAACCGCCTCGAAAGAGGCGGTTTTTTTTTGTCCCTGTAGGAGCGAGCTTGCTCGCGATGGTCGTGAACGATAAAGGGGGGTATCTGATATCCCTCGGTGTCTGTGATTCCATCGCGAGCAAGCTCGCTCCTACAGGGGGCGTTTAGCCCATCATGTCCTTGATCATGCGCTCCTGCTCCATCAGCTCCCGTTGGCGTGCGTCGATGCGCGACGACAACGGGAAGTTGGTGCCGGCCTTGCGTTTGGCGAAGTCCAGTTGCTGGATGGCCTGGCGGTAGTCTCCGACCAGGGCAAAGTACTCGGCGCGAGCCTGATGCAGGCCAATGATGTTTCCAGACAGGCCACGGGTTTCCGCCACCATGTACCAAATGTCCGGATCGTCGGGGCGAGTCTTCAGCAGGCCTTCCAGCGCCTTCTCGGCGTCGGGTGCACGGTTCTGCTTGAGCAACAGATCGACACGCGTCTGATTCAGCGGGTAGTTGCCGGGATACTGGGTGAGCATCCGCTCAACCCGGCTCTGGGCGTCCGGCAGGCGATTGTTGGTGATGTCCAGGTCGATCTGGGCGAGGTTGTAGATGATCTCGTTCGGCGACTTGGCCAGCAGCAGCTTGAGATTTTCCCGTGCCTCATTGAGTTGGCCGCCCTTGATCTGCGCGATGGCCAAGCCGTAGCGTGCGACATCGTTTTTCGGGTTTTCGTCCAGCTGGGCGCGGAAGCGTTTTGCGCCCAGGCCAGGGGTTTCTTCGTAGATCAACTGGACCCGTGCCCGAATCAGCTGATAGCGCATGCTGTCTTCGATGCCGCCCGGCTTGGCTTGCTCGGCACGGTTACGGGTGTCGGCAATACGCGATTCGGTGACCGGGTGAGTCAGCAGGAATTCCGGAGGCTTGGCGTCGAAACGATACTGACGCGACAGACGCTCGAACATGGTCGGCATCGAGCGGGGGTCATAACCGGCCTTTTCCAGATTGAGGATGCCGATACGGTCGGCCTCCTGCTCATTCTGGCGCGAGAAGCGGCGTTGTTCCTGGATTGCAGCGGCCTGCGTACCGGCAATGGCGGCGATGCCGGCGTCGCCAGCCCCCGCCGCCGCAATCACGATGCCGGCCAGTAGCGCCGCCATCATTGGCACTTGCATGCGTTGCTGGGCTTCGACGCCCCGAGCGAAGTGGCGTTGTGACAAGTGCGCCAGTTCGTGGGCGAGTACCGAGGCGTATTCGCCTTCAGTCTGGGCATTGAGGAACAGACCGCCGTTGACGCCGACAATCCCGCCTGGCGCGGCGAAGGCGTTGAGTTGCGGACTGTTGATCAGGATGAACTCCAGGCGCCGGTCGTTGAGCTGGCTGGTTTCCGCCAGGCGGTAGACGCTGGTTTCGACGTAATCCTTGAGCTGCGGATCGTTGAGTTGGGCCACTTGACTGCGCAGCAGTGCGAGCCAGGCACGACCCAACTGGTGTTCCTGTTGTGGCGAGACAATGGCAGAGCTGGCGTCACCGAGTGACGGCAGGTCGTCGGCGAAGCCCGGTGAGGCGAGCAGGCAAGCGAGCGTCAGCAGGGTAGGGCGCAAAAAAGTCATGCACAAAGCCTTAGTCGACAAAGTCCTTACTGTAGCCGGACAGGCCGCTTCGGACCAGATATTCTAAGCCGCTCGACCACTGTCCCCGGAATAGCGCAATGACCGATGCTGTAGCCCATGATGCCGAACTGGATGCCAGCGGCCTTAATTGCCCGTTGCCGCTGCTCAAGGCCAAGCTGGAGCTCAACCGCATGGCCAGCGGTGCGGTGCTCAAGGTGATCGCCACTGACGCGGGGTCACAGCGTGACTTTCGCACCTTTGCCCGATTGGCCGGTCACACCCTGCTGCGTGAAGAAGATGAAGCGGGCGTTTACCGTTACTGGTTGAAAAAAGCCTGAAAACCGCTGCGTTCCTTGTTAAGGATTATTGATGTTCAAAGTGTTGCGCGACTGGATTCAGCGTTACTTCTCCGATGAAGAGGCGGTGGTGCTGGCGGTCCTGCTGTTTCTGGCGTTCACCGCCGTGCTTACCCTAGGCGGCATGCTGGCGCCGGTGCTCGCAGGGATGGTGCTGGCGTATCTGATGCAGGGGTTGGTGGTCGCGCTGGAGCGGCTGCGGGTGCCGGGTGGCGTGGCCGTGGGCTTGGTATTCGCCCTGTTCATGGGCGTACTGCTGGTGTTCATCGTGGTGGTGGTTCCGTTGCTTTGGCATCAGTTGATCACGCTGTTCAACGAGTTGCCGGGGATGCTCGCCAAATGGCAGTCGCTGCTGTTACTGCTGCCTGAGCGATATCCGCACCTGGTGTCTGACGAGCAAGTGTTGCAGGCCATCGAGGTGGCGCGGGGCGAGATCGGCAAGTTCGGTCAATGGGCGCTGACGTTCTCGCTGTCGAGCCTGCCGCTGCTGGTCAACATCATGATCTACCTGGTGCTGGTGCCGATCCTGGTGTTCTTCTTTCTCAAGGATCGGGAAATGATCGGGCACTGGGTCCGTGGCTATCTGCCCCGCGAGCGCACGTTGATCACCCGGGTCGCGCATGTCATGAATCGCCAGATTGCCAACTATATTCGCGGCAAGGTCATCGAGATCCTCATCTGCGGCGGCGTGACTTACATTGGTTTCGTCGTGTTGGGGCTCAACTACGCGGCGTTGTTGGCGCTGCTGGTGGGCATTTCGGTCGTGGTGCCTTACGTGGGCGCCGTAGTGGTGACCGTGCCGGTGCTGCTGATCGCCTTGTTCCAATGGGGGTGGAGCGATCAGTTCATCTATCTGATGGCGGTCTACGGGATCATTCAGACGCTGGACGGCAACGTGCTCGTGCCATTGCTGTTTTCCGAAGCGGTCAACCTGCACCCGGTGGCGATCATCTGCGCGGTGTTGTTGTTTGGCGGGCTTTGGGGGTTCTGGGGGGTGTTCTTTGCGATTCCCCTGGCGACCTTGTTCAAGGCTGTGCTGGATGCCTGGCCGAGGAAGGAGCCGGCGGTGGCGCCGTTGCTTTGATTCTGCGGTGAGGCTGCTGGCCTCATCGCGAGCAAGCTCGCTCCTACAGGGGAATGCGATCAACTGTAGGAGCGAGCTTGCTCGCGATAGCGGTGTCCGCAGGACGCCGCTAAATCAGGCTTTGTTCAAAGCCTGCGCCGCCGCCAAAACAGCATCCACATGCCCCGGCACCTTCACGCCACGCCATTCCTGGCGCAACACACCGTTCTTGTCGATCAAAAAGGTGCTGCGATCCACGCCCAGGTATTCCTTGCCATACAGCTTTTTCAGTTTGATCACATCAAACAGCTGGCACAGCGCCTCTTCCTTGTCACTGATCAGTTCGAAGGTGAAGCCCTGCTTGGCCTTGAAGTTCTCGTGGGATTTGAGGCTGTCGCGGGACACGCCGAACACTTCGGTGTTGGCGGCTTTAAAGGCCTCGAGCTGGTCGCGAAAGCCCTGGCCCTCGGTCGTGCAGCCTGGTGTGCTGTCCTTGGGGTAGAAATAGATCACCACCTGCTTGCCCTTGAGGCTGGCCAGGTTGATGGTCTGCCCGCCGGTGGCAGGTGCTTCGAAGTCGGCAACCGGTTGGTCGATGGCTACGGCCATAAAAGCTTCCTTACATTGGGTTCTGTGGGCGCCATGGTTCGATCAGGGCATCCAGGTTCAGCGCATCGGCGAAATCCAGGAACTGGTCGCGCAACCAGCTGATTTGCACGCCGGCCGGCAGCGTCACGGTAAAAGTGGCGTTGAGCATGGTACCGCCAGTCTGTGGCGCCTGGTACGTGTCGCAGGTCAGGTTTTCCAGCTCGACGTTGTGGTCCATGAAGAACTGGCACAGCTCGTTGATGATGTCCGGCCGATAGGCCGAGCTGACGTAGGCGACGTAAGGCAGGGCCTGGGGACGGTTTTCCAGGGCGGCACTGCGCACCACGTTGACGGTGAAGGCGTGCCGTTTGGACAGCACAGGAAGCAGGCCTTCCAGGCGTGCCAGGGCGTCCCAGCTACCGGAAACTTCAAGGACCAGCGCACTGCATTCGCCGTGGCGGGTGAGACGCGAGGTGACCACGGCGCAGCGGTTTTCATGGCTGGCGCGGCACAGGACGTTCGTCAGCTCCATGGGGTTGGCGCCGAGGGCACTGATGACAAGGAATTGTTCGCGAACTGTGGGGGTGGACATGCAGCGTTCCTAAAACGATGAGCGGTCGGGACTTCCAAAGGCTTTTTTGACCGGGGCGAGCCTGTATATGCAAACTCGGAAAAACCGAGCCCCAGGGTTGCAACGTGCTCCGGTATGGCGGGAGCGGGGGCTGGCAACGCTGGATCGGGGCTGGAAATGCCGAAAATGGAGGCTGGAACCCGGCGTGCGAGCTTGTCAGTAACGATCAAAGTCTGAAGGGTAGCGAAAAGCGGCGCCAAGGGGAATGGCGGCAGCGCAGTACTTCGCTTGTGCAAGCATCTTGGCGCCAGTACCATTACGGCTCTCTTTTTCCGGCAGGAGCGGTTGCATGATTGCGGGCAGTATGGTGGCACTGGTCACACCAATGGATGCACAGGGTCGTCTCGACTGGGACAGCCTGAGCAAACTGGTGGACTTTCACCTGCAAAACGGCACCCACGCCATCGTGGCGGTCGGCACCACAGGTGAATCGGCGACGCTCGACGTCAACGAACACATCGAAGTGATCCGCTACGTGGTCAAGCAGGTGGCAGGGCGCATTCCGGTCATTGCCGGCACTGGCGCCAACTCGACCCGCGAAGCCATCGAACTGACCACCAACGCCAAGACCGCTGGCGCCGATGCCTGCCTGCTCGTAACACCGTACTACAACAAGCCGACCCAGGAAGGCCTGTACCAGCACTTCAAGGCCATTGCCGAAGCCGTCGACATCCCGCAGATCCTCTATAACGTGCCTGGCCGTACCGCGTGCGACATGCAGGCCGAGACGGTCATCCGCCTGTCGACCGTGAAAAACATCATCGGTATCAAGGAAGCCACCGGCGACCTGGACCGCGCCAAAGCAATCATCGACGGCGTCAGCAAAGATTTCATCGTGCTGTCGGGTGACGATGCCACGGCGGTGGAACTGATCCTGCTGGGCGGCAAGGGCAACATCTCGGTCACCGCGAACGTCGCCCCACGCGACATGGCGGACCTGTGCAACGCGGCACTGAAAGGCGATGCCGTGACTGCCCGGGCGATCCATGAAAAGCTGATGCCGCTCAATAAAACCCTGTTTATCGAATCCAACCCTATCCCCGTGAAATGGGCGCTGCATGAGATGGGCCTGATGCCGGACGGTATCCGTCTGCCGCTCACCTGGCTCAGCGCGGCCTGTCACGAACCGCTGCGGCAGGCCATGCGCCAGTCCGGCGTCCTGGTTTAATTGAGGAAGCATTACGCATGAAGCGATTGGCCGGACTTTCCGCACTTGCCTTGATTATCTCCAGCACCAGTGGCTGTGGATGGATCTGGGGCCCGGAAGGTTATTTCCGCGACCGTGGTAGCGACTACCTGGAAGCGCAACAGACTGCACCTATGCAATTGCCACCGGACGTGACGACCGCCAAGCGCCTGGATCCGCTGTTGCCGATCCCGCGCAACGTGGCCGACGACACCGCCAAGGGCGAGTACATCGTCCCTCGTCCGCAGCCGCTGTCCGCCGCGGCTGATGCCAGTGCCTACTCGCTGCAGAAAACCGGCGACTCTCGCTGGATCGTGGCTCAGAACCCACCGGCCGAAGCCTGGCCAGTGGCTGTTCAGTTCTTTCAGGACAACGGTTTCCGCCTGGATGAACAGCGTCCGCAAACCGGTGAATTCACCACCACCTGGCAGCGTTCCGATGAGCTGTCCGCGGCTATCGGCAAACGCTTGAGCGCCGCCGGTGTCGCTGCTGACAGCGAAACCCGCGTGCGGGTGCGCATCGAGCCGGGCGTGCAGCGCAACACCAGCGAAATCTATGTGGTGAGCGCCGAACGTCCCGCCGGCAGCACCGCTGATGTGGAATTCACCAACCGTTCGGTCAACACCGGCCTGGACGCAGCCTTGGTCGACGACATGTTGGCGAGCATGAGCCGTATCTCCGAGAAGGGCGGTTCGGTGTCCATGCTGGCTTCCCGTGATTTTGACGCACCAAGCCGTGTCAGCCTGACCGAAGACGGTAGCGGCAACCCTGTCCTGAACGTCGGCAACGACCTGGATCGTGCCTGGTCGAGCGTGGGTCGTGCACTGGAGCAAGGCGAATGGCGCGTTGAAGACATCAACCGCAGCCTGGGCCTGTACTACATCAACTTGTCCGAAAAGGCCGAGAAGAAAGACGACAAGCCTGGTTTCTTCAGCAGTCTGTTTGGCAGTGGTCCAAGCAAGGAAGAGATCGAAGCCCGTGCCGAGCGTTATCAGGTTCGCCTGAGCAAGGTCGGCGAAAACGTCGAAGTCACCGTCGAGAAAAACATCAACACCGTGGCGCCGGCTGACGTGGCGCGCAAAGTGTTGAGCGTGATTCAGGACAACTTGGGCTGATCACATGCGTTTTGCCGTTCTCGGCAGCGGTAGCCAAGGGAACGGCACGCTGATAGCCAGCGCTGAAACCTATGTGCTGGTCGATTGTGGTTTCTCCCTGCGGGAAACCGAAAAACGCCTGTTGCGCCTGGGTGTAAATCCGGCGCAACTGAGCGCGATACTCGTGACCCACGAGCATGCCGACCACGTGCATGGCGTGGGTTTGCTGTCTCGGCGCTACAATCTGCCTGTCTACCTCAGTCGCGGGACCTTGCGCGGGATGCGCAAACCCATTGAGCCTGCGGGCTTGCTGGCAGGTGGCGAGCAACTGCAGATCGGTCACCTGAACGTCGATGTCATTGCCGTGGCTCACGATGCACAGGAACCGACGCAATATGTGTTCAGCGATGGTGAGCGCCGCTTCGGCCTGCTGACCGACCTGGGCTCCTACTGCAACAAGGTGCTGGACGGCTATAGCGACCTCGATGCGTTGATGATCGAGGCCAACCATTGCCGGGACATGCTGGCTCGCGGTCACTACCCCTACTTTCTCAAGCAGCGGGTGGGCGGCGAACTGGGACATTTGAACAACCACCAGGCGGCATTCCTGGTGGCCGAGTTGGGCTGGCAAGGCCTGCAACACCTGGTCCTGGCCCATCTGAGCAGCAAGAACAACCTGCCGCAGCTGGCCCGGCAATGTTTTGTCGACACCCTCGGGTGCGACCCCGACTGGCTGCAACTGGCCGATCAAGATTCAGGGCTCGACTGGCGACACATCGCCTAGCCCACCTACTTAGCAAGCGGAGCCCATCATGGAAAAACGTGAAGAACTCTACCGCGGCAAAGCCAAATCGGTTTACAAGACCGACGACGCTGACCGTCTGATCCTGCTGTTTCGCAACGACACCTCGGCGTTCGACGGCAAGCGCATCGAACAGCTCGACCGCAAGGGCATGGTGAACAACAAGTTCAACGCCTTCATCATGCAAAAGCTCGAAGCTGCCGGCGTGCCGACCCAGTTCGACAAGCTGCTGGGCGACAACGAGTGCCTGGTCAAGAAGCTGGACATGATCCCGGTCGAGTGCGTCGTGCGTAACTACGCCGCCGGCAGCCTGGTCAAGCGCCTGGGCGTCGAAGAGGGCATGAAGCTCAACCCTTACACCTTCGAGCTGTTTTTGAAGGACGACGCCAAGGGCGACCCGTTCATCAACGAATCCCATGTCGTGGCGTTCGGCTGGGGCACCGCCGAGCAACTGGCGCGCATGAAGGAACTGTCGCTCAAGGTCAACGAAATCCTGAGCAAACTGTTCGACGACGCCGGCCTGCTGCTGGTCGACTTCAAGCTTGAGTTCGGCGTGTTCAGCGAGGGTTCCATTGTCCTGGGCGACGAATTCAGCCCGGACGGCTGCCGCCTGTGGGACAAGGACACCAAGAAGAAGATGGACAAGGACCGCTTCCGCCAGGGCCTCGGTGACGTTATCGAAGCCTACGAAGAAGTCGCCAACCGTCTGGGCGTACCGCTTTAATCGACGCAAGCATCTGATAGCACGGAAAAATTTCGCTTGGGGGGTTCGCTTCCGACGAAAGTGTTGTTATGATGCGCGCCGTTGGAGAGATGCCAGAGTGGCCGAATGGGACGGATTCGAAATCCGTTGTACCTTCGCGGGTACCTAGGGTTCGAATCCCTATCTCTCCGCCATTACATAGAAAAAGCCCCGTAGCTGAAAAGTTACGGGGCTTTTTTGTTTTTGGCGGTTGGCCAGGGCTGTCACCCTTTAACGGCCTCACCGTCGGTCTTCATCGGTGGCCATCGGGTTAGCACCTTGTGCACATCATCGATAACGGCCTTGCCCATGGCCGTCAGGTAATGCGCAGCCCAGGTGTGGCGGTCGCTTTCTTTGGTGTAGGCCGCATCGATTGCCAGCAACTTGGCCAGGAAGAGCAGGTCCGAGGCTTGGGACAAAGCGTCACCCACCGGGACGCCGCGGTTCACTCGGAAGAGTGCTTCATTGTTGGTGTAGCAGAAGGGTGTGAGGCCGATGGTGGTCAGTTGGGATGGCTCGCTCATTGGGCACCTCCTTGGATTGGACATCCGTTGAGGTTGAGCATTGAGGTGTGTTCGGGGAAAAAGCTGGCCTTGCCGCAATTTATAGTTTTCATGTCTCGCTCCTTGACGTGAGGAACTGCCACATTCGTTCCAAGCGAAGGGGTGGCAGCTACGCGCAGGTTGGAAACCGGGAGTCAAGGAGTCCGGCACGCCACTAGGGCGTCCCACGCGCAACCGCCATAACACAGGTTCGCAGGCGTAAAACAACGCCAACGCTTGCGAAGGGGCGATGTTGCGTGACTCTCGGGTTTCCAAGCCCAGTCGCTGTATTTGCAGCGACGTCCGGAGCGTATCCCGTCAAAGAAAGAGACAACAAGGCGGCAAAGTGCCTAAAAACACAGTTTGCGTACCGCCTTACGCAACGCCCGGAGTTTGCCTACAAAATTAACTGGAGTCACCCGCTAGTCGGGGTGCCGTGAGGCGGGACATAGTGGCGGGACAGCGATAGAAGACTGAATTTGAGGAGGAGTGGGGATGTCCGAACGCGCAAGTCGTAGCCACGAGGTCGAGGACTTGCGCCAGGAAATCGCAGCACTTGCAGCAGAGTTGCGTAGCCCGCAGCCACGCCCCATTCGCGCAGCCATGATTCCATTCGCCCTCGGCGCGGCGTCAGCCCTGATCACCTTTGTAGCCATCTGGCTGTTGGCAAAGCTGATCTGATCCCGGCCACTGAACAGGCGCTGCCATCCAACGCAACAAATCACTCCCAACCGCGTCCAAACTCCAGCAGGCCCAGCAATCAGCCAGGCAGGAGAACCCTCCCATGTGCGGACGCCTTTCCCAGTATCACGGCATTCATGATTTTGTTGCTGCGCTGAGCATGCCCAACCCGCTGGTCAACAATGTGGGCGACCAACCGCTTGATCACTACAACGCGGCGCCAACCACGCAGTTGGCGCTTTTCCATCAGGAGAGCTGCTCCCTGCACGCGGATAGGGTGCGCTGGGGGTGGCGGCCGCATTGGGCCAAGGATCGAGCTGCGCCGATCAATGCCCGAGTGGAGAAGGTGGCTCACGGTCCTTTTTTCCGGGCGATATGGCCGCACCGCGCGATCATTGCGATCAATAGCTGGTTTGAATGGGTGGATGAGGGAGGGCCGAAGAAGCAGCCCTACCTGATTCGGCGTCGGAACCGGGGGGTCATCCTTTGTGCCGCCATTGCTCAGTACCCGAATGCCGAGCACGGGCCCAGCGAGGACGACGGTTTTGTGATCATCACCGCCGACAGTGAAGGCGGGATGGTGGATGTTCACGATCGGCGCCCGGTGTCGCTGTCTGCGCAACTGGCCAGGGAGTGGTTGGACCCCGCCACACCGATGGAGAGAGCGGAGCAGATGGCATTGCTGCAGGGCGAGCCGACTGAGGCTTTTGAGTGGTTTCAGGTGGATCGCGCAGTGGGGAATGTGCGCAATCAGGGCCCGCATTTGATAAGGCCGGTGGAGGAAGGCCCTATAAGCGGCAGTCTGTTTTAACTTGTATCAGAGGGTGTGCGAGCTTGGCGCAAGTTTGCAGATAGTCGGTGACGGCCTCTTCGAATGCAGCTCGCAGCTCGCTGACCGACTCTGCGTGAAAGCCTACAACGTCGCTGATTCCCTCAAGGTGGCCGACGAATAACCCGTCTTCGTCACTGTAGTCGATACGTGCTGCGTAGCCGTTGTAATTCATCACGTTCACGGGGCACTCCTGTCTGTTCAAGAAAAGTCCGGGCGCTGCACAGTTGGCTTTCGCGTTGTCGGAATCAGCACCTTTATTGGAGGCACTCAGAATATCGAGCGAGGCTATTGCGAGGGTGTAGGCAAAGTCTGGAAGCTACGTGAGGTACGTCTGTTGAGTTGGCCAGCGGAGGGATGCGGCAGGTGAGCAGGTAAAGAGCACCGGACAGCCACATTCCATTGTAAGAAAAGGAAGCTGATCACTTGGTATGGATTACGCAGTCAAGTAGCCGAAATGACTGACGCCCCGGTTCATTGGGCGCCACGCAAATCACTGCGCTTTCAGCGAAATATCCCCTGACACTCAATCCCTCCACCATCCACCCACCTCATCTACTCTGGTTTCGCATCACAGGTCTCAACCATCGCAAGGAGCGAACCATGTATTTCGAGATTTACCGGCAAACCCGTGGCATCCCCCAGACGGGCAGGGGCCAGTGGCGGTGGCGCTTGAGGGCGGCGAACCATGAGACGATTGCCAGTGGCGAGTCGTACGTGAACAAGGCCGATTGCGTGCATGCCATCAACCTGATCAAAGGGACGCACGATCAGACGCCGCTGAAGGAAATCTAGAGAACTGTCGACGAAGCTGTTCAACCGGAGCAGCTTCAATTCAACCTGCAAATTGCTTCAGTCGCATAGACGCCACTTGCACCCGCTACCTAAACTGTCGGCAGACGGGAGATCGGGGACAGTGGATGAATCGTAATGAGCTACGCAAGGCCGACATCAACCTCATGGTGGTGTTCGAAACCTTGATGCATGAGCGCAATGTCACTCGGGTGGCGGAGAAGCTGTTTCTGGGTCAGCCGACGATCAGTTCGGCGCTCAATCGCTTGCGCACGATGTTCAATGATCCGTTGTTCATCCGGGTAGGCCATCGCATGGAGCCCACGGCTCGAGCCGAGGAGCTCATCCAGTACCTGTCGCCGGCTCTGGATTCGCTGTCGGTAGCCTTGAGCCTGACCCATGATTTCGACCCTGCCAGCAGCACCATGACTTTCCGTATCGGCCTGTCCGACGATGTCGAGTTCGGCCTTTTGCCACCCTTGCTGCGCGCCCTGCGCCAGGAAGCGCCGAAGGTGGTGTTTGTGGTGCAGCATGTCGATTACTGGCGGATTCCCGATTTGCTGGCCTCCGGTGACATCACCGTTGGCATCAGCCAGACGCGTGGCCTGCCGGCCAATGCCAAGCGCAAGCTGCTGCGGCACATCCAGCCCAGCATCCTGCGCGCCGATGCGTCCGACACGCCGTTGACCCTCGACGAGTATTGCTCACGCCCACACGTGCTGGTTTCCCACACGGCCAACGTCAGTGGTTACGCTGACGAGTGGCTGGCAGAGATCGGTCGTACGCGCCAGGTGGTGCTCTCTGTGCCGCAATACAGCTCGTTGCCGGCCCTGCTCGCCGGGACGGACCTGATTGCCAGCCTGCCGGATTACACGGCGACAGCCATGGCTGCTTCCGGTCATTTGTTCGTCGAGCCGTTTCCCTTCAAGACACCCACCCTCGATCTTTCGATGGTCTGGCTGAGCCATGTCGATACCGACCCGGCCGAGCGTTGGTTGCGGTCCCGACTGGAGGCGTTCATGAGTGAGCGCTTTGAGTCAGCGATCCCTCAGTAAGCCAGACAACTCTGTGATATATGTACGACCTTTCTCAATAAGATCAGGAACCACGACATGCCTCACCTGCACATGGAATACACCGCCAACCTGCCCGAGCTGAATGCCGATGTGGCGCTGCTGCGGTTCAATAATGCGCTGGTGGCTTCCGGTCAGTTTGGCGCCGAGTCCGATATCAAGAGCCGTGCGGTGAAAGTCGAAACGTTCAAGGTCGGCACCGCGTTGAATGAGCGGGCGTTCGTGTATGTGAATCTTGCGCTGTTGAGCGGCCGCTCGCCGCAGATCAAGAAGCAGTTGTCGGAAGCCCTGCTGGCGGTGGCTCAGGACCTGGGGCCTTGGCCAGCGGGTGTGGAAGTCCAGTTGGCGGTGGAAATCGTCGATATGGATCGAGAGACCTACAGCAAAGTCCTCATCAGTCACTGAGTTCAGCCGAGGTCCAGTTCGGCGCAGGCCTGCAACACCTGTTCACGCAGCCACGTGTTGGCTGCGTTCTGCTCGACATGAAGGCTCCACTGCATGTCGAGGGTGAAACCCGGCAAATCTTCGGGGGCTTCGCAGTGAATGAACGTGTCGTCGTTGGCCAGCAATTGCTGGATGCGGCGGGGCATGGCCAGGATGTAGTCGGTGCCGACGATCAGTTTCAGTGCCGCCCCATAACTGTTGGCGCGTGCTACGACGTGCCGTGTGTGCGCCTGCTGGGCCAACCAGCCGTCGACCATGTTGGTGGTGGAGATCCAGGGTGTCGGAAACACATGCCGGTACCCGGCGAAAGCCTGCAGGCTCAAGCGCGGCGCCAGCGGCTTGATGCTGCTATCGAAGACACACACCAGTTCATCCTCCAGCAACGTTCGCACGTTCAGGTCGGTGTGATGCCGGTGAAAGTTCGGACCAAAGCCAATCACCAGGTCGAGACTGCCTTTGCGTAATGCATCGGCGGGGATGTCGCTTTCAAGCTTCTGCACGTTGATCACCACGGGGAGATCGGCAAAAGCAAAACGCTTCAACAGGCGCGGCAGAATCAACTGTTCGAAGTATTCCGGTGCGCAGATATTGAAGGTGACCGGTTGCCGCGCGGGATCGAAGGCTTCTGTACCGGTATGACATAAATTGATGCTTTCGAGGATTTTCAACACGTGGGCATACATGCTGCTGGCTTTGCCGGTGGGCTGCATGCCTGTGCGGGTGTTGATGAACAGCTCGTCCGCGAAGCCAGTGCGCAGCTTTTTCAGGCAGTAACTCACGGTGGACTGGCTGACGCAGAGCGTTTCGGATGCATCGGTGACGCTGTTTTGCTCATACAGGGCGACAAACACCATGAGGTCTTGCATGTCGAGCTTTCTGAGCTGGTTACTGTTAAGCATCCATTCGTCTCGCTGGGATCCATGCGCTGGATCCTAGCGGAACGAGGATGTCGAGAGAATGCCCTGTAGGTGTTTTCACCGCCGTATCAATGAATATGGCGGGCGTAGTGCCTTGGGTTGAATCGCACGGCCATGAGTATCATCAGCGACACGACGCCAGTGAGTGACCACCAGGCCCATTCGAAGCTACCCAGTTGATCGCGGATCACGCCCGCAATCAGCGGTGAGACACCGGCGATCAGATAACCGATGCCCTGGACGAAGGCCGTCAGTGCGCCGGCCTGTTGCGGGTTGTCCAGGTGATCCATCGACACGATCAGGCTCATGGGAAACAGCCCACCGATGCCCAGCCCCAGCAGGCAAGGCCACAACAGGCTCAGGTGCTGAGGACTGAGAATCAGGCCTATGAACCCTGCAATGATCAGCGCCAACAATGCCATCAGCACCCCGCGTCGGTCTCGGCTGCGATTGGCGATGACGGGCGCCAACAGGCCCGACACCACCTCCATGGCGGTCAGGAAGCCCAGCAGCAGCCCAGCGTTCTGCTCGCTCCAGCCTTTTTCTACGTAGTACGGTGCCAACCAGGCCAGTACACAGGTGTAGGACGCCGTCCCCAGGCCAAAAAAGATGGCGAGCAGCCACGCGCGGGAATTGGCGAAGCATGAACCGTTTTGTCGCGCGGGAGCGGGCAGCGCAGGCACTGTCGAGCGTTGACCCAACCAGAACACCAACGCCAATAGCGCCAACACGGCCCAAATCGCCAGTCCCATGCGCCAGCTATCGAAACGCATCATCACCAGCGGGGAAAAAGACGCCGCAATGGCTGCACCGCCCATGATTGACGTGACGTACAGGCCCATGCAGACGGCAACGTTGTCACTGAATCGCGACTTGATCAGTGCCGGCATCAACGCCTGGATCAACGCGATGCCGACGCCGGCCATTATGGCGCTGATGATGAGTTCGAGTGCGGAATCGAGAAAAAGGCGAGATGCCGTCGCCAGGCCAATGATCAGCAGCGACACCAATACGGTACGTTGCTCGCCAAAACGTTGGCTGATGCGCAGACCAAGAAACATCGCCAACCCCATGGCCATGACCGGCAGCATGGTCAGCAGCGAGGCGAGGCTGAAGCTCAGGGCGATGTCGCCGCGAATCGTCGAGAGCAGCGGGCCGACAGCGGCCATGGAGGGGCGCAAGTTAAGCGCGACGAGCATGATGGTGACCATCAGGAGGAGGGCGGGGCGAGAGGTGGCGCGGATGTTTTCCATGGTCGAACCTTGATGGGCGAGAACGGAATTACATGCGCCAGGGGCTTGGGCCGCAAATCAGAAAGTCCGGGGTGGTATTTAGAAATTAAATACCGTCCCTGTGGGAGTGGGCTTGCTCGCGCCATCTTCGGTGTATCTGGAATGTTTAGCCATCTGACAACCAAGGTTCTTCAAATCCCGATTTAACTGCTTATCCCGGCATGTGACGCTGCTGAGCATCTGTTTACTGCGGTCTTCCCTATGGACGGTTGTCCGGACGCACTCCCTTCCGAACTCGCCTTCTGGGCGTTGTGGCATTGTCGTCACGCGCGCCCGCCGGACTCCTGCCTTTCCCGTTAGAAAATCCTACAGGTCCCGTGTGATGCACCGGGATCAAATCGGCAGCGCGTGTGCGTCTGCCTGACGCGGAAACAAGAGAATGCCCATGAGTTGTGCCCGAACCTCCTTCGCCGCCCCGGAAGAAGCCCTGACTTTTCTGCGACAGAACCCGGATATCGAGATGTTCGAGTTGTTCATCCTCGACAACAACGGGGTGCCGCGGGGCAAGTTGCTGCATCGCGATGAATTACTGCCGATTTACGAAAGCGGACGTCCCTTGCCCAGCACGATCCTGGGACTGACCATCAACGGCGAAGACGTGGAAAACTCCGGGTTGGTCTGGGATGTCGGCGATATCGACTGCCGGGCCTACCCGATCAGTGGCAGCCTGACGCGCATGCCGTGGCGCTTGATGCCGACGGCGGCGGTGCAGGTCAGCATGCACCCGACCGAGGGCATGCCGGCGACTATCGCCGACCCCAGGCACTTGCTGGCGAAGGTGATTGAAGGCCTGCAAGCCGACGGCTATTACCCGGTGATGGCTGCGGAACTGGAGTTTTATCTGCTGGACCAACAGCGTGACAGCCACGGTCGGCCGCAACCGGCGCGAGATGTCGATGGCGGGCGGCCGCGAGGCACGCAAGTCTACGGGTTGCGTGAGTTGGAGCAGATCGAGCCGTTCCTGGCCGATTTGTACAGCGCCTGCAAACTCCAGGGCATCCCGGCACGCACCGCGATTTCCGAGTACGCGCCGGGGCAAGTTGAAATCACCCTTGAGCATCGAAGCGATGCGTTGCAGGCGATGGATGAAGCTGTGCGCTACAAGCGCCTGGTCAAGGGGGTGGCGCACAAGCACGGGATGACAGCATGCTTTATGGCCAAGCCCTTCGATGATCTGGCGGGCACCGGCATGCACATGCACGTCAGCCTGGCGGATCGCGAGGGCAGGAACCTGTTTGCCAGTGAAGCTGCAGACGGGACACCGCTGCTCAGGCATGCGGTGGGCGGCATGCTTGCGACTTTGCTGGACTCTTTATTGCTGTTCTGCCCTAACGCCAACTCCTACCGCCGCTTCCAGACCAACAGCTACGCGCCGCTCGCCGCCACTTGGGGCGTCGACAATCGCACGGTAAGCCTGCGGGTCCCGGGAGGCCCGGCGTTCTCGCGACACATCGAGCATCGCATTTGCGGCGCCGATGCCAATCCGTATCTGGCCGCTGCGGCGATCCTGGCAGGTATCCATCGCGGCCTCCGTGAACAGTTGGACCCGGGCGCGCCAGTGGAAGGCAATGGCTACGCCCAGGCGACGAAACTGCTGCCCACCGACTGGCTGACCACCCTTCGCGCGCTGGAAGGCTCGAGCTGGGCGCAGGGGGCGTTCGGCAGCGAATTTCTCGGCGTTTACCTGGCCGTGAAACGGGCCGAGTACCGACAGTTCATGGGAGAAGTTGGCGAACAGGATTGGCGTTGGTATCTGAACCAGGCCTGAATCATTCTCAAATACCACCAGAGTTCATTGCAAATTATTGAGGCCAACTAATCGTTGGCTTCTTTTTCACAAAAAATTGATGGATGGCTGCCCAGAATTGAAGTCGTCGCGATAAATGAAATTTTCACATTTATCGACGGCATCTCTTTCAAGGAAATAGTCGATCATCATGTTGAAGTTCAAAGCCGTGCGCCCTGAATGGGTGACACTGATTGCCAGCGCCTTTCTGTTATTGGGTTTCAACTCTGTACTCTGGCAGCACCTGTTTGAAATCACCGCGACCGACGCTCAGGGCCTGGCGATGCGGGCGGCGTTTGGCGTGATGATCCTGGCAGCCTTCAACATTGTGCTGACGTTGTTGGCGTTCCGGCCAGTTCTTAAACCGCTGTTGACGTTTCTGTTCATGGTCAGCGCGGGCGTGGCTTATTTTATGGCTCAATACGGGGTCATGATCGACACCGGCATGTTGCGCAACTTTGCTCAAACCAATGCAACGGAAGTGCGTGATTTACTCTCGTTAAAGATGGCTGTTTATATTGTTTTGCTGGGTATATTGCCGTCGTGGTTGCTCTGGAAGACACCGGTTAGTTATCGCCGCTGGCATCGGGAGTTGCTGAGCAAGGTCTTGGTCAGTGTGGCCTCGATAGCGGTGATTGGCGGCATTGCACTGGTCAACTATCAGGGGCTTTCTTCGCTGTTTCGCAATCACCACGAATTGCGCTTGATGGTGGTGCCCAGCAACTATGTGGGCGCTTCGATCAGCTATTTGCGCGAACAGGTCGCCTCGGCCCAGCAACCCTTCGTGAAGATCGGGGAGGATGCGCAGAAAAACCCGGTCTGGCAGACCCATGGCCGAAAGTCCCTGACTGTATTGGTTGTGGGCGAAAGTGCCCGTGCCGAGAATTTTGGCGTGCTGGGGTACAAACGTGATACCACGCCTCAACTGGACAAGCAGGCAGGCCTGATCGCGTTTACTGATGTGCATTCCTGCGGCACGGAGACAGCGGTATCGGTGCCGTGCATGTTTTCCAACATGGGTCGCAAGGATTACAACGCCAGCAAGGCAAAAAACGAAGAAGGCCTGTTGGATGTGCTCAAGCGCGCGGGTCTGGATGTGATCTGGCGTGACAATCAATCGGGCTGCAAAGGCACGTGTGATCGAGTCACGCTCGAGGATGTCAGCAATTTGAAAGACCCGGCACTGTGCGCCAACAGCGAATGCCGCGATGAAATTCTCTTGCAGGGTTTGCAGCACTTCATCGACACCCTGGATAAAGACACCGTGCTGGTGTTGCACCAGATGGGCAGTCACGGGCCGGAATATTTCAAGCGTTATCCAAAAGAGTACGAACGGTTTACCCCGGTTTGCGAAAGCAATGCCCTGAACAATTGCAGTCGCGAGAGCATCGTCAATGGCTATGACAATACGCTGGTGTACACCGATCATGTGCTCTCGACCCTGATCGACCTGTTGCGCAAGAATCAGGACAAAGTCGATACGGCCATGCTGTACCTGTCAGACCACGGCGAATCGTTGGGCGAATACAACTTGTTCCTCCACGGCACGCCCTACATGATGGCACCCGAACAACAGAAACACGTGGCCATGTTGGCCTGGTTTTCCGACAGCTATCAAAAATCGTTCTCGGTCGACACCCATTGCTTGCAACTGAGCCGTGACAAGCCGTTGAGCCAGGACAACCTGTTCCACTCAATGCTGGGCCTGCTGGAGGTCAGCAGCAAGGTCTACAACCACGACCTGGATATGTTCTCCGGCTGCCGTGGGGCTGTGATCGATGGCGTTCTGGCCAAAGAGTGACCTTCCTACAACGCAGGTGACGTCCCTCCATCAGGCAATTCTTGCCATTAGGTAGGCTTTTTCGCTAAAGCTCTTGTTCAGTGGATGCGCGGAAATCGCCGGGGGCGATATATACTGCGCGCCATTCTTCAAGGGAGAGCCGTGTGGCCATCGATATTCACTGGATTCGCGACAACGATAGCCTCGCCCGGTTTTGCGCCGAGTGGCAGCAGCTGCCCTACGTTGCACTCGACACCGAATTCATGCGGGTCGACACCTTTTATCCGATCGCCGGCCTGCTGCAGGTCGGCGATGGCGTACGCGCTTATCTGATCGATCCGTTGACCGTCGACAACTGGAAGCCCCTGGCCGCATTGCTGGAAAACCCGGCGGTGGTCAAGGTGTTGCACGCCTGCAGCGAAGATCTCGAAGTGCTGTTGCGCCTGACCCGCAGCCTGCCGGCCCCGCTGTTCGACACGCAGTTGGCCGCCGGTTACCTGAACCTCGGGTTTTCCATGGGATATTCGCGGCTGGTGCAGGAAGTGCTCGGTATCGAGTTGCCCAAAGGTGAAACCCGTTCCGACTGGTTGCAGCGTCCGCTGTCCGAGACCCAAATCAGCTATGCCGCTGAAGACGCCTTGCACTTGGCCGAGGTATTCGTACAACTACGTCCAAAACTGTCTGACGAGAAATTTGCCTGGGTTCTGGAGGATGGCGCCGAGCTGGTGGCCAATCTACGTCGGGAGATCGATCCGTACGAGGTCTATCGCGATGCCAAGCTGGCGTGGAAGCTTTCCCGCGCTCAGCTCGCCGTGCTGCGTGAGCTATGCGCCTGGCGCGAGCGTGAAGCCCGTGCCCGTGACCTGCCGCGCAACCGAATCATCCGTGAACACTCGCTGTGGCCCCTGGCGCGCACGCAACCGGACAACCTGGGTGCTCTGGCGAAAATCGAAGACATGCACCCGCGTACCGTACGCCAGGACGGTGAGTTTCTTCTTGATTTGATCAAGCGCGCTGGCAGTGTAGCGCCCGATCAGTGGCCGCCGGCCGTGCCGGAGCCCCTGCCGGTGGAGGCCGCCGCGCTGCTCAAACAGTTGAAGGCCATCGGCCAGGCCGAGGCTGAGCGTCTGGCTATCGTGCCAGAGTTGATGTTGCGCAAGAAAACCCTGGAAGCCTTGCTCAAGAGCGGCTTTCCCAACGGTCCTTATCAATTGCCTGATTCGCTGCGTGGCTGGCGCCGCGAATTGATGGGCCAGGCGCTGCTCGACAGCCTGGACAACGCCGGAGAACAGCCTTGAAACGTATTTGTTCCATCTACCGCAGTTCGAAAAGAAACGAAATGTACCTGTATGTGCTCAAGAGCGATGCCCTTGAGCGCGTACCGGAACCTTTGTTGGCCGCGTTCGGCAAGGCCATCCACGCGTTCGATCTGGTGCTGAGCCCCGAGCGCAAGCTGTCGCGCGAGGACATCGGCGTGGTCCTGGAAAACCTCGACAAGCAGGGCTATCACCTGCAAATGCCTCCGGCCGAAGACGAGTACATCGAGCATTTGCCCGAAGAATTGTTGCGACGCAACGACCCGGTGTGACCGGCAGACAGGCTCTGTTCAGAGTCGGCGTGAAATACTGGAATGATTTTGGCGATGGCCAGGCCAGGGGACGAGGCTTCCTTGGCGGCCGTCTGCACTGCTTTTGAAAGGTTTGAAACATGCGCGTTCTGATTGCCGAACACGACCACGCTATATATGCCCAATTGTTGCGCCAGGCCGCACCCGATCTCGAAGTGCTGACCAGCGGCGATTCGGCCGAGCTGGCGCGTCAGGCCGCCGAATGCCCGATCTGGCTGGGGCAGCCTGATCTGCTGGCCACCCTGTTACGCCAAGGGCACAAGCCGCAATGGCTGCAGTCGACCTGGGCTGGTATTACGCCACTGCTGGCCGACGGCCTTTCACGGCACTATCGCCTGACCCGCGCGGTAGGCATTTTCGGTCAGGTCATGGCCGAATATGTACTCACCTACATGCTCGGCCACGAACGTGAAGTGCTGCCGCGCCTGGTCAGTCAGGTCGAGCGTAAGTGGGACAGCCGCCAGGGCCAGAGCCTGGCGGGGCGCAAAGTGTTGATCGTTGGCACCGGCGACATCGGCCAAACGGTCGCAGAGTTTCTGCTGCCGTTTGGCGTCGAGTTGTATGGTATCGCCAGCGAAGCACGGGAGCAGGCACCCTTTATCGAAGTGGGCGCGCTGGGCGACTTGCCACGTCTTGTCGGTGAAGTGGACTACGTGATCAACCTGCTGCCTAACACGCCGAACACCCATGATCTGTACGATGCCGCTCTGTTCAAGCGATTCAAGTCGACCGGTTTGTTCATCAACGTCGGACGCGGCGTGGCGGTGGTCGACGCAGACCTGGTGGAAGCGTTGAAGGAAGGACATCTGGCGGGCGCGGTGATCGACGTCTGCCGTCAGGAGCCGCTGCCGCAGCGTCACCCGTTCTGGACGGCCTGGGGCTTGCTGCTGACCGGCCACAGCTCAGCGCCAACGTCACCGACGATGATGGTCAAGCTGTTCATCGAGAACCTGCGCGCGTATCACGCGGGCGAGGCGCTGCGCGGGGAAGTGGATTTCAATCGCGGATACTGACACCCCGCCCCCTGTAGGAGCGAGCTTGTCGTGGCGTCGAACCGTCGCGATGGTCGCAAGAACAGCGCCGGGTGTCAGATGCCCAGCGTTATCGTTGACATCCATCGCGAGCGTGCTCGCTCCTACAGGGGAGGGTGGTGTTTGTTAGAGGGTGAAATCGCCTTCAGCTACCGTTTCACTCAACGGCCGGCGCGGGCTGGGCACTTCACGCGCTTGCAGGTACTCCGCCAGCGTCGCCTTGTCGCCCAGCTTGCCCACGGCCACCGCCGCGTGCAGCGCGTAACCTTCAGGAATGTTCAGCTCCTTGCGGGTCAGCTCCTGATCGAAACCGGCCATGCCGTGGGTGTGCCAGCCGCTGATACTCGCTTGCAGTGCCAGGTGGCCCCAGGCGGAACCGGTGTCGAAGGTGTGCCACAGGGCCGGGGTTTCTTCGCTGGCGCCGGGTGCGACGAAGGTGGTCTTCGAGATCACGATCACCAGCGCTGAAGCGTGTTGTGCCCACGCTCGGTTGAATTCGTTGAGCAGGCTCAGGTAACGCTCCCAGTTCGGCGTATCGCGACGGGCGTAGAGAAAACGCCATGGCTGCGAGTTGTAGGCCGATGGCGCCCAGCGTGCGGCTTCGAAAAAGCTCAGCAGGGTTTCTTCCGGGATGGCTTCGCCGGTGAAGGCGCGAGGCGACCAGCGATCGGTGAATTGCGGGTGAATGGCATAATCGGCAACGCGTGGAGTGGCACTCATGCAGGGTTTCCTTGGGATCGAAGCGACAGGCAAAGCTACTTGCCGACGCACTCACTGACAAGTCCCGTTGTACCGGTAGTCGCCAATGCTTGGCCCGCACGGCGCCGGGCACTAGACTGGCGGCCTTTTCACCACCTGATGTTGATGCTTGAGCCATGGCCGCCAAAGTCGAACCGTTCTGGATACGTAAAACCCTCGATCAGCTCGATCAGCAGGAATGGGAATCGCTGTGCGACGGTTGTGGGCTGTGCTGCCTGCAAAAACTCGAAGATGAAGACGACAACAGCGTTTATTACACGCGTATCGCCTGCAAATTACTGGATCTGAAAACCTGCCAGTGCAGCGATTATCCCAATCGCCGCAAATCCGTCCCCGACTGCATTCAACTCACGCCGGGCAAGGCCGATGAATTCAAGTGGCTGCCGCCCACTTGCGGTTATCGCCTGGTCAGTGAAGGCAAGGATCTGCCGCTGTGGCACCACCTGGTGTGTGGCGATCGCGACGCCGTGCACCACGAACGCATTTCCCAGTCCGGGCGCATGCTCGCCGAAGGCAGCGTGGCTGAAGAGGATTGGGAAGATCATCTGATTTTCCGCGCAGGTTAGTGTGAACAAGGAGGGTGTATGGCTGTGGGATTGCGCCTGGCGCTGGCCGTCGGGCTGGTGGCCCTGAGTTCGTCGGTGTGGGCGGCGAAGAAGGTGGATCTGGATTACCACGTGCGCCTGCTCCCGCAAAGCGATCAAGCGGAAGTTCGCCTGACTCTGGCCCAGGGCTCGACGGTGCGCAGCCTGGATTTTGATCTCGGCGACGGCAGCCACTACAGCGACTTCAAGGCCGACGGCCAATGGCAGCTCACGCCTGGCCAGCAAGCGCGCGGTGTCTGGCGTCCGGCTGCCGACAAGGCCAGCCTGACCTACCGCGTACGCATCAGCCACAGCCGCAAGAATGGCAGTTTCGACACCCGCATGACGCCAACCTGGGCGCTGATGCGTGGCGATGATCTGGTGCCTGCCGCCCGGCTCGATCAGCAGGACGGCATCGAGTTGGTATCACGCCTCGAATTCGAATTGCCCAGCGGTTGGAAAAGCATCGAAACCGCGTGGCCGCGCATTGGCAAGAACAAATTCCGCATCGACAACGTCTCGCGCCTGTTCGACCGACCCACGGGCTGGATGCTCGCCGGCCACCTGGGCAGCCGTCGAGCTCGGCTGGGGGAGACCGAAGTCACCGTCGCTTCGCCCCAGGGCCAGGGTATGCGCCGAATGGACGTGCTGACGCTGCTCACCTTCGTTTGGCCGCAAGTGCAGGCGGTGTTCCCGCGCCACCCGAGCAAACTGCTGATAGTCGGCGCCAATGACCCCCTGTGGCGCGGCAGCCTGGCAGCCCGTGAATCGATCTACCTTAATACGCGTCTGCCGCTGGTCAGTGAAAGCGGGAGCAGCGCGCTCGTGCGCGAATTGGTCCAGGTGTTCGGACGGGTCAACGATACCCATCGCAGCGACTGGATCAGCGAGGGGCTGGCCGAGTATTACGCGATCGAGCTTGTGCGGCGAGCGGGCGGGATCAGTGATGAGCGCTACGAAACCCTGCATGCCCGGCTGGTCAAGGACAGCCAGAAAGTCACCACGTTGCGCGATGCCCAGGCCAGCCCGGCGCAAGTGGCGAAGGCGGTGTTGCTGCTGCAGGAGCTGGATCGCGAAATTCGCCTGAAAACGCGCAACAAGCGTTCGCTGGATGATGTGATGCGTGGGTCGATGCGCCTGGAGAGTGTGGACACCCAAGCGTTCGTGCAATTAGCCGAAAGCGTGATTGGCGAGTCGTCCAGGGTGCTCAATAACGAATTACTTCAATAACCCCGTCTCCCGGTCCCCCCGTCCCTGTAGGAGCGAGCTTGCTCGCGATGGTGGCTCAGGCACCGCTGGCATTCAGACAGCCAGCGTGATCGTTGACGACCATCGCGACGGTTCGACGCCTCGACAGACTCGCTCCTACAGGGGAGTGGGAACGCTGGGTCAGACCCCAGCCTTCGGCGACTTCAGCGAATCATTGCCCGTTACGGTCGCCGTGCTGGTCGCCGCCTCGGCATTGGCTTTCAGCCGGCCCAACTCTTCTCCGGCCCGCTCGATCTTCGCCCGCACGTTGTTCATGTCCTGACGACTTTTTTCCAACAGGCTCTTGGCAGAACTGTGCCCTGTGATGCCACGTGCCAACGCCACGCCGCCGATGGCCACCTGGATCAGGCCGAGAATACCGCCGCGACGCAGGCCCTTGCCGACCATCACCGCCCCACCCGCCAACGACCCAACACGTTCCCAACCGTGAACGTTTTTATCGGAGGGGCTCTGGAACGGGGTGGATTCGATGCGCTCGACGCGTTTGAGTTCGCTCATGATCTGTCTCCTGGCAGGTTTGACTGTTTCAGATAACTAAGCTGACTGCCTGGGCGGGCGGCTTGTTCCATCGGATATGCAGCGGTTCAGCGAAATTTCGGACCCGAGCGGGTATTCAGGCCTTTGGCCATGCGGTCGTAGAGCACGACGTTGACCGTGGCCGCAAGGTTCATGCAACCGGTGGTCGGGATGTAGACCACGTCTTCGCACCAGTCACGGATCTCTTTATCCAGTGAGCCGTCTTCCGGGCCAAAGATGTAGAGGGCACGATCCGGATGGGTGTATTCCGGCAACGAGCGAGCCCCTTCCACCAGTTCCACGGCAACCGGTACACAGCCCAGCGGCAGAATTTTTTTCAAATCGTCGATGCCGATCAACGGAATGTCGTAATGCACACGCTTGGTGTCGGTGACGAAGTCGGCGGCGCGCTCGTAACGCTTGCCGGTATAGAACACGGACGCCACGCCATAGCAGCCGGCGGCGCGCATGACCGAACCGACATTTTCCGGTGATTTGGGGTTATACAAACCAATGCAGCTGTACCGTTTGTCTGCCACGAGCGGGGTGCCTTCGGGAAAAAACGGCGATTATACGGGGATTGGGGGAGGGGTGTCGGTTTGAGATTTGCGGTGAGTTTGCCGGCCTCATCGCGAGCACGCTCGCTCCTACAGGGGGCTTGTCGTTCACAAATCCACTGCAGAAGCGGGCTTGCCCGCGATGAGGCCAGATCGGCCAGCGAAAACCTTCAGTCTTCCTTCTTCATCAACCCAGCCAACGCCGCAAACGGGTTGTGCGTCGCTTTGGCGATCTTCGGCGTGCTCAGCGAGCCTTCGCCGAAATACTGCTGGTCGGTGTAGCGCGAGTGCTCATTGTCGTGGCAGTACAGGCACAACAGCTCCCAGTTCGAGCCGTCCTGCGGGTTGTTGTCATGATTGTGGTCACGGTGGTGCACGGTCAGTTCGCTCAGGCGCTTGCCGGAAAACTCACGGGCGCAGCGGCCGCACACGTGCGGGTACATCTTCAGGGCCTTGTCGCGGTAACCCATTTCCTTGTCGCGCTGGTTGTCGGCGAGGATGCGGTCCAGTTTCGACGTGTTGGCAGGGGTGGACGAACTCATGGGTTCACCTTTGTAAAAAGACTAATGACGGTTATGGATGCAGTTTAGCTCAGCCCTTGAGCTTCTCGGCAACCCAGATGGTATGGCGGGTGCCCTTGTTACCGTGGGCGAAGACCTGCACTTCCTCGGCTTTGAAACCGGCTTTCCTGAGCTTGTCGGAAAACAGCCGGTCGGCGCTGGCCGACCACACCGCCAGCACGCCCTTGGGCCGCAGGGCCTTGGCGCAGGCACTCAGGCCACTGGCGGAGTAGAGCCAGCTGTTGGCACGCTGGGTCAGGCCTTCCGGGCCGTTGTCGACGTCGAGCATGATGGCGTCGAACCCTTGGGGCTCGGCTTGCAGCACCTTGGCAACGTCCTCCATGCGGATCACCGTGCGAGGATCTTGCAGGGGGTTGCCGGCCTTTTCGCCCAGCGGCCCGCGGTTCCACTCCACCACGCCAGGCACCAGTTCGGCGACCACCACTTCGGCATTTTTGCCCAGGTGCTTGAGCGCCGAAGCGAGGGTGAACCCCATGCCCAGGCCACCGATCAGCACTCGCGAATTCGGACGTCCGGCGACTTTGCGGCAGGGAATCTCGGCCAGCGCATCTTCGGAGCCGTGCATGCGCGTGTTCATCAGTTGCCCGCCATCCCCGCCCTGGATCTTGATGACAAAGTCCTCGCCGTATTCGAACAGGCAAAGGGCTCCGCCGTTGCCAGGAATAGGGGCGGTGTCGAGCAGGACGAAACGTTTCATGGGGTTCTCTTGAGAAGAATGGGCATTGGTGAAAGCAAACGAGCGCAGTTGGGAGTAGCCTGCAAGCAGACAACAAGGTTAACGGAGCCCTTGATGAAGCGCATCATTCTAACGATCATCGCACTGGCCGCGCTCTCGATAACTGCAGTGTCCGCTCAGGAACTGCAAGCCATTCCGACCACGCCTGCGCCACTGCCTGGGTCGCCCGGCACTGCGACGCCGACACCGTATCCGCAAATTACCCCCAACAGCATTCCCAAGTCGGGGCCAGGCAGCGGCGGGGCGCCATTGCTGCCGCCGATCCTCCCGCCGACTCCACCCGCCAGGGATCAGCCGGTGCCGGGGATCGAGCCAAACGTACCCAAGGTTAAATCGCCGGGGGGTTAGACCTGTTGCGAAAGTAGCTGACCGTCGGCCATGCGCAGGCGCTTGGACAGGGAAACGGCCAAGGCGCGGATGATCTTGGCGGCGATCTTCGGCGCGTCATTGAGCATTTTTTCCAGTGAATCCTTGCCAAGGTTGAGCAGTTGGCAGTTGCTCGCGGCCACGCAACTGGCGGAGCGGCGTTCGCCATCGAGCACGGCCATTTCGCCGAAGGCCCGACCGCTGCGCAGGGTGGCCATGGTCACTCGCTGCCCGTCGCTGTTGGTTTTCTGCACTGCCACCTGGCCGGTGTGGATGATGCACATGAAACTGCCGGCATCGCCTTCCTGGAAAATCACTTCGCCCTCGGCCACCGTGCTGATGCTGAAATAGCCGGATGCCGCCGCAAAGTCGGCGGGCAGCAATTGAGCGAACAAGCCACAGTCCATCAGCCAATCGCGGATTTCATTGTTCAACAAGGTCGGTTCTGACATGTGATCACGGTCTTTTTATTGTTGCTGATATCGATTCCACGCCCCCCTGTAGGAGCGAGCTTGCTCGCGATGACGGTATACCAGTCAATATTTATAGTGACTGACACACCGCTATCGCGAGCAAGCTCGCTCCTACAGGGATCTTCGTAGCCACGGGATTTCGTTTATGACCCGTCCTGGCGGCCAAGTTCCTCAAGCAATGCCCAAAACCGCGAAAACAAATGCGTATTCGAGTGCTACGTCACGCAATCCCTGGTATCGGCCGCTCATCCCGCCATGGCCCGCGCCCAGCTCAGTCTTGAGCAGCAATAGGTTGTCGTCGGTTTTGGTGGCGCGCAGTTTGGCCACCCACTTGGCGGCTTCCCAGTATTGAACGCGGCTGTCGTTGTAGCCGGCGATCACCAGCGTTGCCGGATACGCCTGTGCGGTGACGTTTTCGTACGGTGCGTAAGCCTTGATCCGATCATAGACTTGTAGCTCCTGAGGATTGCCCCACTCGTCGTATTCCGTGACGGTCAATGGCAAGTCCGGGTCGAGCATGGTGTTGAGCACGTCGACGAACGGCACTTCGGCAATCGCTGCGCCAAACAGGTCGGGGCGCATATTGAGCACCGCGCCGATCAGCAAACCGCCCGCGCTGCCGCCGCTGATTGCCAGTTGAGGCGAGGTGGTGTAGCCATTGGCAATCAAGTGCTCGGCACAGGCGATGAAGTCGTCAAAGGTGTTGTGCTTGTGTTCCTGCTTGCCGGCGCGATACCAGGCTTCACCCAATTCCCCACCGCCGCGCACGTGGGCAATGGCAAACGCTACGCCGCGATCGAGCAGGCTCAGGCGTGCGTGGGAGAACCACGGGTCGAGGCTCTGGCCGTAGGCACCGTAGGCGTAGAGGTACAGCGGCGTAGGTTTGCCCAAAGCGTCGCGTTTGACCACCAGGCTGATCGGCACTTGCGTGCCATCCGGCGCGGTCGCCCACAGTCGCTGGCTGACGTAGGCGTCGGCATCGAACGGACCGAGTACCGGGGTTTCTTTCAAAACGGTCTGGTCGCCGTTGACCAGGTCCAGTTGGCGAATCTGCGCCGGGCGATTCAGCGCCTCGTAGCGCAGGCGGATGCGCTCGCTTTCAAATTCCAGGCTGTTTTGCACGTGCAGGCTGTAGGCAGCATCCGGCAATTGAACCCGATAACTCGGCAAATCCTGTGGGTGCACTTCGATGATCGGCAGGCCACCTTCGCGCAGGCTCAGGGTCATGGCCCCGACATTGAGGCTCATGCCTTCGATCATGGTGCTGTCGCGATGCGCGATGCGCAGGCGCCAGTCGGCTTCGGTGGGTGCCACGCCGGTATCGACAGCGGTGTACAGGGCGTAGTTGATGCCGTCGCGGTTGCTACGAATGAACCATGTCCATTGACCGTCGAGCACACCATGATCGACGTCGTACTCATGGTCTTCAACCCGTGGTGCGATGCAGCTGAACGGCTGCTGCGGCTGACAGGCGTCGAGCACCCAGATTTCGCTGGTGGTCTTGCTGCCCAGGGCCAGGAACAATTGCTGTTCGGAGCTTGCGCGGTAGCAATGCAAGAAGAAGCGGCCGTCGGGCTCATGGAACACTTCTTCAGCCGCTGTGCCATCCAGTCGATAACGATACAGCTTGTGCGGTCGGTGCGTGTCGTCAAGTTCGCCAAAAAACAGCGTCAGGCTGTCGTTGGCCCAGGTCATGCTGCCGTCGCAGTCCTGGAACTCCAGTTCGCTGACACGACCGTCGGATAATTCCTTGACGAACAGGGTGTAAATCTCATCGCCTGTAGCATCGACGCTGTAGGCCAGGCGCTGGTGATCCGGGCTGATGCTGAAGGTGCCGAGGGAAAAGAACCCACCGTTGGCCAGCTCGTTCGGATCCAGCAGCAGTTGTTCGCGGCTTTCGTCCAGTTGCAGGCTATCGTCGTTCGGGCGCGGGCACCGATAATGGCGAGCGTACTCGTCGCCGGCGGTGGTGCGTGTGTAATACAGGTACGGGCCCCACGGTGACGGCAACGACAGGTCCGTTTCCAGGATCCGGCCCTTGATCTCTTCGAACAGGGTCTCGCGCAACCCGGCCTGATTGGCGGTTTGCGCTTCCTGATAGCTGTTTTCCGCTTTCAGGTAGTCGAGGACCGCGTCGGTGTCGCGTTCCTGCAGCCAGGCATACGGGTCAGAGCCTGGGGCTGTGTGGGCGATGGGGGCGGATTGAGACATGAATGGTTCTCGAAGAGTGCACGAAATAGGGTTTTGCAACCTGTGGGAGCGCGTATGGCCTGGTATTGGGACAAGCCGGACGTGCAAAAAGTCGTTACTATAAGCCCCTATTTGCTTGCCTTGCCATGGACACCATGACCGAGAACGACTATCTGATCGCTTGGGGCCTTTACGCCTTCGCCGCTTTGGGCTGCCTGTTGGTGTGGATGCGCATTACCCGTTGGATGTGGCGCTGGCTGCGCGAGCCGCTGCGGGTGTTGGGCGCAGTGCTGTTGTTCAGCCCGACGATCATCGACCCGGTGAAGGAAAAAGTTGCCCCGGCCATCGCCATCACCACTCTGGACCTCGCGTTCAAGGTCGGTAACAACGCTTGGCGCGCCATCTCCGACCTGCTCATGTACGGCATGATTGCCTTCGGTATCTATCTGGTCTTCGTTGCGATCCGCTTCCCCATCGAGCGTAACGCCCGCGCTCGCAAGGAGCGGGCGGAGGCCGCGAAGGCGGCAGCCCGCGTCGACGAGCCGGACGACGACCAACCGTTCGGCGGTGCCGGGGATGACCGTTATGGCCGTCCGCCAGTCCCGAGCAACCCGCAGCGTATGCGGGTCGAACCGCGTTTGTAACCTTGCCCCTGCCTTACAGAGAGTCCGAGCATGTGTGAGTTATTGGGCATGAGCGCCAATGTCCCGACCGATATCGTGTTCAGCTTCACCGGATTGATGCAGCGCGGCGGGCGTACCGGCCCTCATCGTGATGGCTGGGGCATCGCATTCTACGAGGGACGCGGCCTTCGCCTGTTCCAGGATCCAGCGGCAAGCAGCGAATCGGAAGTCGCCAATCTGGTGCAGCGTTATCCGATCAAGAGCGAAGTGGTGATCGGGCATATCCGCCAGGCCAACGTCGGCAAGGTCTGCCTGTCCAACACCCACCCGTTCGTGCGAGAGCTGTGGGGGCGAAATTGGTGTTTTGCGCACAACGGCCAGTTGGCGGATTTTCAACCGACCACCAGCTTCTACCGCCCTGTTGGCGATACCGACAGCGAAGCGGCGTTCTGCGATTTGCTCAACCGCGTACGCGCCGGGTTCCCCGAGCCGGTGGACGTCCAAGCGTTGCTGCCGGACCTGGTGGCCGCTTGCGCCGAATACCGCAGCAAAGGCGTGTTCAATTGCCTGCTCAGCGACGGCGATTGGCTGTTCTGCTACTGCTCCACGAAATTGGCGCAGATTACCCGTCGCGCACCGTTCGGCCCGGCGCGCCTGAAAGATGTCGATGTGATCGTCGACTTCCAGGCCGAGACGACGCCCAACGACGTGGTGACGGTGATCGCCACCGAACCTTTGACCGAAAACGAAACCTGGACCCGCTACGAGCCGGGCCAATGGAGCCTGTGGCGACGTGGTGAATGCGTCAGCCAAGGCAAGACCGAATAAAGGACGCTCTCATGTTGCTCAGTTATCTACGGCTGGTGTTGTTCGCGGCGGGCCTGTTGATTGGTGTCCAGGTGCCAGGCTTTATCAACGACTACACCAAGCGTATTGAAGCGCACCTGATTGAGGCGCAGACCAGCCTCAGCGGTTTTCAGAACACCGCCAACCAGTTCTTCAAGGGCGACATGCAGGCGCTGGTCGCCCATTACCGCGCCAGCGAAGACCCGATATTTCGCAGTGACGCCGACAGCCTGAGCCACCTGCTGACCCGCCAGGTGGTGCTGGATAAACAGTTCCAGGCCATGCAGGGGCCCTGGTATGTGCGTTTCCTGCAAGTGGTGCTCGCCGCCGACCCGGATATCCGCAAGGAAACCTGGAACGGCTACAGCTATCAGATCCTGCTGACGCCCGAAGCGATGATCTGGGGCATGAGCGGTGCTTTGCTGTTGTCGTTCGGCATCGAGTGCCTGTTCCGCCTGATCGATTGGGTGGTGCTGGGCGGCCGACGCCTGCGCCAGAGCCGGCCGATCGAAGACCGGGATGTGCGTGGGTTGCAGTGAAGTAGTCCCTGTAGGAGCGAGCTTGCTCGCGATAGCGGTCAACCAGCCACACCATGGGTGACTGACAAACCGCTATCGCGAGCAAGCTCGCTCCTACAGGGGAGGGTCACTTCAGCGTGCCAGCACGACGTAGTTATCCCCCACCCGACTCGCGTAGTCCGTCAGCACCCGCTGACACAACGCCACAATCTCCTCGACCCACTCCACCCCGGTGCGCCACGACACCACCACCTGCAAATCCGGCGGCCGTTGGTCGATGGCCAGCAGGGTCAACTCCCCGCTCGCCAGCTCTTCGGCTACCAGCACGGGTGGCAAAGCCGCGATGCCAAAACCGTCCCGCAGCAGCCGGGTGATCGCCGACACCGAGTTCACGCAGTTCAGCTTGGGCGTCATCACACCGTTGGCCTGCATCAGCGCGAGCACTTGTTGATGCGGGTGGGAGTTTTTCGAGTAGGTGATGATGCGTTCGTTGCCGAGGTCGGCGACACCTGAATACGCTCGGTTGTACAGGGAATTGCTGGCGGCGATCCAGCCCATCGGGTGGCTGGCCAATTCCAGGCTGCGCACGCTTTCCTGTCGCAACAGATCGGTTTGCAAGGCCACATCGAGAAAGCCTTTTTGCAACTGATCGCAGAGGTTCAGCGAGGTATCGGCCACCAGTTCGATTTCCACCAGCGGGTACAGCTCGGTCATCTGCGCGACCAGGGGGCTCAGCCAGGTGTGGATGACGGTGTCCATCACGCCGATGCGCACCCGGCCGACCTTGCTGGAGCGCGTCTCGATCGACTGTTTCAGCGCCTGCATGGTGTCCATCATCTGCTCGGCGTGCTCAAGTACCTTCAAGCCTTCAGGCGTCAGGCTCACGCCGCGCGAATCACGCAGGAACAGCTTCACGCCCAGCTCACTCTCGAGTACGGCAATGCGACTGGAAATCGAGGCCTGGGTGGTGAACAGCTTGTCTGCAGTCAGGCGAAAACTCTTGAGTCTGGCGACCCAGACGAAGGTCTCGAGAAACTTCAGGTTCATGGGGGTTGCTCGGGGGGGATAAATTTTTCTTATGTCTGGAACAGGATTTAATTAGTTGGACGCGACAGGGCAGTGCGCCCAAAAATCACCGCATCCGGTTCTCACGATAGGCGTCGTCGGGGCTCAGGACAATACCCGTAAAATCAGCGCGAAGATTTGCCCGCCGTTGAAAAGAACAAAGCCAACAGGAGTGTTCACCGTGAGCCGTCTGCTATTGAACTGCGATATTGGCGAGAGTTTCGGTAACTGGACCATGGGTCTGGACGCCGAGGTCATGCCCTTCATCGATTGCGCCAACATTGCCTGCGGGTTCCACGCGGGGGACCCGAGCATCATGCGCAAGACCGTCAGCCTGGCGCTGAGTAACGGCGTGCAGATTGGCGCGCATCCTGCCTATCAGGATTTGGTGGGGTTCGGCCGGCGTTCCATGGTGTACACCGCGCAAGAACTGCAAGACATCCTGCATTACCAGATCGGCGCTCTCGATGGTCTGTGCCGGGCGCAGGGTGGACGGGTGAGCTACGTCAAACCCCACGGCGCGATGTACAACGACATGATGGCCAACCCTGCGCAATTGCGTGCGGTGCTACAGGCTGTTGCAGCCTACGACTCGACATTGCCGTTGATGCTGATGGCCACCCGCGACAACAGCGCCGCGCAGCAATTGGGCGATGAATACGGTGTGACCCTTTGGTTTGAAGCCTTTGCCGACCGCGCCTACGACAGTGCCGGCCGGTTGGTTTCGCGGCAACTGCCGGGTGCCGTGCACCACGATCCGGAAACGATCATCACCCAGGCCTTGAAGATTGCCCGTGGCGAGCCGCTTACCGCCACCGACGGCAGCGCCCTGCACTTGAGGGCCAACACCCTGTGCGTCCACGGCGACAACGCCAGTTCGGTGGCGGCGGTGCAACGGATTCGTGAAGCCCTTGATCAGCTGGGGGGCATCATGAAGCTGCGCATCGAAGGCGTCGCACTGGATTGCCTGATGGTGCGCCTGTTCGACGAAATCGCCGAAAGCAACATGCCGTGGATGCTCGCTGCCAGCGACAACCTGCGTGCAGCATTTGCCGGACAGCTCATCGACCTGGTGCCGTCCTACACGACGCTGATGGTGCATTACGATCTCAATGCCTTGAGTCCTGCGCAGGCTCGAGAGCTGATCGCCGAGGCGTTGATCGATCTGTCACCCAATACCCGCAGCAGCGGCCAATGCCATGTGTTGCCGGTGTGGTACGACCTGAGCGTCGGTCCTGAGTTGAGCCTGTTGGCCAAGCGCAGCGGTTTGACAGTCGAGGAAGTGATCCGCCGTCATAGCGAGCGTGAGTACCAGGTGTTCGCGCTGGGTTTCGCACCAGGCTTCGCTTTCATGGGGCTGGTGGAGGAAGCGCTGGCCGCGCCGCGCCTGAATACCCCGCGCAAGAAAGTCGCGGCGGGGAGCGTCGGGATCGCCGAACGGCAGACTGCCGCTTATCCGGCTGTCTCTCCAGGTGGCTGGAACCTGATCGGTCGCACACCGGCCCGATTGTTCGACCGCGATCGCGAGGGGTACAGCCTGATGCAGCCAGGTGACACTGCGCGGTTCGCCCCCATCAGCCATGCCGAGTTCATCAACCTGGGCGGTGACGACACGCCGTTGGAGGTTCAAGCATGAGCCGGCTCTCAATCGAAGCGAGCACGCCATTGTGCCTGTTGCAGGACGCCGGTCGATTCGGTGTACGCCACCTGGGCGTGACCCAAGGCGGCGGGTTGGATTGGCGTTCGATGTCGTGGGCCAACTGGTTGTTGGGCAATGCTTTGGGTGCCGCCGTCATCGAAATCACCCTGGGCGGATTTACCGTGGGAGCCGAAGAAGATTGCCTGCTGGCTTTGGCGGGTGCGGATCTGGGCGCACAACTGGACGGTCAGGCGCTGATGCCTTGGCGCAGTTTCAAGATGCGCAAAGGCCAACGTTTGCTGTTCACCCAGCCGCTATTGGGCGCGCGGGCTTATCTCGCCGCGCCGGGCGGATTTGAGGCGCCGCGGGTGCTGGGCAGTTGTGCCACCGTAGTGCGTGAAGAGCTGGGCGGGCTGGATGGCAGAGGGCACGCGTTGGTCAAGGGCGCGTCGTTGAGCTATCACGCCGATGCGCCGTTGCTGGTACGAGAGGTGCCAACCGAACAGGTGCCGGATTTCAAACTCGATGCGCCACTGGATGTGATCGTGGGGGCGCAGATCGGTGTGTTCAGTGGCCAAAGTCTGTTCGATGCATTCAACAGCCCCTGGACACTCGACAGCCGTGCCGATCGCATGGGCATGCGCCTGCTGGGGCCGGCGTTGGCTTATCAGGGGAAACCGATGATTTCCGAAGGTATTCCGCTGGGCGCGGTGCAGGTGCCGCCAGACGGTCAGCCAATCGTGTTGCTCAACGATCGCCAGACCATCGGGGGTTATCCACGCCTTGGGGCGTTGACTCCATTGGCGTTGGCGCGGCTCGCGCAGAGACTGCCGGGAGAGCAGGTGCGGTTGCGGCCGGTGGTGCAGGAGGTTGCGCATCGGGAACAGGTTGAATACCTGCGACGTTTTTCCGATAGCTAAAAGCATCGCGGGCAAGCCCGCTCCTACAGAGGTTTGCTGAGCATCTGTAGGAGCGGGCTTGCCCGCGATGGCGCCACATCAGGCACCACAAAACTACTTGGAAAGAAACCGCATTCCTTCCTCCAGCCCCCGCAACGTCAGCGGGTACATCTGGTCCTCGATCAAGTCCCGCACGATATTGGTCGAGGACGTATAACCCCAGGTATCTTTTGGATACGGGTTGATCCAGATGAGTTTTTTGTACTTCTCCATGAACCGCTGCATCCACACGTAACCGGCTTCTTCGTTCCAGTGCTCGACGCTGCCGCCGGGCTGGGTAATTTCGTACGGCGCCATGGCAGCGTCACCGATGAAGATCACTTTGTAGTCGGCCCCGTACTTGTGCAGCAGGTCCATGGTCGAGGTGCGCTCGGAAGTGCGGCGCATGTTGTTCTTCCACACCGATTCATAAATGAAGTTGTGGAAGTAGAAATACTCCAGGTGCTTGAACTCGGTCTTGCAGGCCGAGAACAGCTCCTCGCACGTTTTCACGTGCGCATCCATCGACCCGCCAATGTCGAACAGCAGCAACAGCTTGACCGTGTTACGTCGCTCCGGACGCATCTGGATGTTCAACAGGCCCGCATCCTTGGCGGTGTGATCGATGGTGCCATCGATGTCGAGTTCTTCCGCTGCGCCCTGACGGGCGAATTTGCGCAGGCGGCGCAGGGCGACTTTGATGTTGCGGGTGCCCAGTTCCACCGAGTCGTCGAGGTTCTTGTACTCGCGCTGGTCCCAGACCTTGACCGCCTTGCCCTGGCGCTTGCCGGCATCGCCAACCCGGATACCTTCCGGGTTGAAGCCGCCTGAGCCGAACGGGCTGGTGCCACCGGTGCCGATCCATTTGTTGCCGCCGGCGTGGCGTTCCTTCTGTTCTTCCAGGCGTTTCTTGAATTCTTCGATGAGTTTGTCCAGGCCGCCCAGCGACTGGATCGCCGCCCGCTCCTCATCGGTCAGCGAGCGCTCGAATTCCTTGCGTAACCAGTCTTCCGGGATCAGCGCCTGGAGGTGGTCGTCGAGTTTCTCCAGGCCGTTGAAGTAGGCGCCGAAGGCGCGGTCGAACTTGTCGAAATGCCGTTCGTCCTTCACCAGGATCGCCCGGGCCAGGTAATAGAACTCGTCCATGTCGGCGAAGGTCACGCGCTGTTTAAGCGCGTTGATCAGGTCCAGCAGTTCGCGAACCGAGACCGGCACCTTGGCGGCGCGCATTTCATTGAACAGGTTGAGCAACATGGCGTCGGCCCCTTTTACACGTGCTTAGCGAGTGCCGCGACGGCTCATGAAGGCCAGACGCTCCAGCAATTGCACGTCCTGTTCGTTCTTCACCAGGGCTCCAGCCAGCGGCGGAATGGCTTTGGTTGGATCACGCTCGCGCAGTACCGCTTCGCCGATGTTGTCGGCCATCAGCAGCTTCAGCCAGTCCACCAGTTCGGAGGTCGACGGTTTTTTCTTCAGGCCCGGCACCTTGCGCACATCGAAGAAGACGTCCAGCGCTTCGCTGACCAGGTCTTTCTTGATGTCCGGGTAGTGCACGTCGACGATTTTTTGCAGGGTGGTGCGATCCGGGAACGCGATGTAGTGGAAGAAGCAGCGGCGCAGGAAAGCGTCCGGCAGCTCTTTTTCGTTGTTGGAGGTAATGATGATGATCGGCCGCTGCTTCGCCTTGATCGTCTCGTCGATCTCGTAAACGTAGAACTCCATCTTGTCGAGTTCTTGCAGCAGGTCGTTGGGGAACTCGATGTCGGCCTTGTCGATTTCATCAATCAGCAGGATCACCCGCTCCTCGGATTCGAACGCCTCCCAGAGCTTGCCTTTTTTCAGATAGTTACGAACATCGTGGACCTTTTCGTTACCTAACTGCGAATCACGCAAGCGGCTGACTGCATCGTATTCGTAGAGGCCCTGATGCGCCTTGGTGGTCGACTTGATGTGCCAGGTGATCAGCCTGGCGCCAAACGATTCTGCCAGTTGTTCGGCCAGCATGGTCTTGCCGGTGCCTGGTTCACCCTTGACCAGCAGCGGGCGCTCCAGGGTGATGGCGGCGTTCACCGCCAGCTTCAGGTCATCGGTGGCGACGTAGGCCTGGGTGCCTTCGAACTTCATCTGCTAATCCTCGAACGGTAGGGCCGGCCTGACGGGCAGGGGCGGGGCGCAATAATCAAGTCCCCGACTATAACGCGCAGGCCGGTCGACTGGGAACGCAGACGGCTTATTCAGTCTCTGAATGGAGCGTCACATCTTGACTCAGTCTCGGCGGCTTGCCAGTATTGAGCTATCGCCATTTTGGCGATAGCTTGCGCCTCATGTCTACTCAATATCGATTTCGAGATACATACCGTATTCAACTGCGCGAACGAGACCATCCGCCACCCCATGTCCACCTCGTCGGTGGCGGGCTGGATGTCGTGCTCAGCCTTGAACCCGTCAAAGTCACGATGGGCCTGGCACCGCCTCTGATTATCAAAGAAGCCCTGGATTGGGTCCGCGCCCATCAGGCGCAACTGCTGGAGGAGTGGAAACGATGTTACCCATGAAACGGCCAAGGTTGTCTGCCGTGAAGGCTTTGCCCGACAATCGCCTGGCGCTGACGTTTATCGATGGACAGCAACTGACTCTCGACCTGAACCGTGACCTGCTGGCCTTTCCAGGGTTGCAGCCGCTATTGGCGCCGGGGGCATTCGAAGGGGCTGCCCTTGGCGATGATGGCTGGAATGTGGAATGGCCCGAACAGGACATCCAGATCGGCGCAGACACGCTGTATCTGGATGCGCTGGCGCAGAACGCCACGGACGAAAATACCCGAATTTTCATCGACTGGCGTGCCCGCACGGGCCTGCCGCTCAATCAGGCGGCGCAGGCGCTGGGGGTAAGCGCCCGCAGCATCAGTCGCTACAGCAGCGGTCGTGAGTCGGTGCCTCGATCCTTGGCGCTGGCATGCCTGGGCTGGGATTTTCTACAACAGCAGGCAAACGCAGCGCGCGTGGCCGAGGACTCCGGTCGTTATACCGTGAGGCCCAAACCTTAACCCGCATCAGGCTTGGGGCGCTCATAGCGGGCATTGAAGGCCTGGATGAAACCATTGCGCAGAATCTGCAGAAACGCCTGGAATGCGCTGATGTCTTGCCGGTGCACGTTGCCACTCAATTCGACGCGCGTTGCAAACTGATTTTTGCCCTGATTTTTCAGTACCGTCTCCGAGCCGCCGACAATGGCTTCCCAAATGGAGCGGAATAAACCCTTGTCCTTGTTCTCCACGTCCTGCTGCCAGTTGAACACATCAACGTCCTTCAGAAGAGGTTTGATGTACCCGGTCAATTGGGCCTTTTTCGCTTGCGCCTCGATCACTACATCACCGTGGCCGGCGTTGAAATCGAACTTGCCGTAGGCTGATGCAAAATCGTTCATGCGTTTGAGTTCGATGTCCTTGGCGCGCAGACGGAATTCGAAGTCTTCAAAGTTGCTCAGGGGATCGAACGTGGCGGTGGCTTCCAGCGGTGCATGTCCCAACAGCAACGCTTTGCCTTCGAAAGTCGCGTCGCGCCTGCCTTCCTTGTCGACCACATTGGTCAGGTTGTAGAAACTCGCATTCACCTGTGTCGCGTTCATGTTGACGGGCGGCTTGGAATTGAAATTGCGGAAGCTGATCTTGCCGTCGTAGATGCGCACTTCATCCAGCGTGATGGGCAGAAGCTTGCCCAGTTGCTCACGCCAATCGGTGCCTTCACCTGTCTGGGAGTTCTGTTTGTTGGGCCCGCCATCGACGAAGTTGACTTGCGGGTTGAAGAACTGCACCTGCGCGACCACCGCATGCTCATAGATCAGCGAATGCCAGCTGACGGCAAGGTCAATCAATGGTGCATCGACGAAGGGCACCGGGACCTTGCCATCGACCTTGACGATTTTCAGGCCGTTGATCTTGTAGGCGCCGCGCCACCACGCGAGGTCCACATCAGTCACCTGGCCACGGTAATCGCCCATGTCGGCGAGTTTTCCATTGAGATAGTCGCGCACCATGTAGGGCAGCGCGATGTGCAAGGTAATCAGGCACACAATGAGGCTAACAAGTATCCACAAGGGCCAGCTGTAGCGACGTTTCATGATGGTAAATCCCTGGCGATGTAATGCATTGACTCCGATGGCCGGCGGACGTTCGACCTGACTGGACGAGCACCGGCAACAGGCATACCGTGATGGGCTAATCAACGCTGCATCAAGGACCCAGTCATGAGTCGTATTTTTGCTGACAACGCCCACTCCATCGGCAATACGCCGCTGGTGCAAATCAACCGCATCGCGCCGCGCGGCGTGACCATCCTGGCCAAGATCGAGGGGCGCAACCCGGGTTACTCGGTCAAGTGCCGGATCGGCGCGAACATGATCTGGGACGCTGAAGGCTCCGGCAAACTGAAACCGGGCATGACCATCGTCGAGCCGACTTCCGGCAACACTGGCATTGGTTTGGCGTTTGTCGCGGCAGCACGAGGCTACAAGCTGATCCTGACGATGCCATCCTCCATGAGCATCGAACGTCGCAAGGTGCTCAAGGCGCTGGGCGCCGAACTGGTGTTGACCGAGCCGGCCAAAGGTATGAAAGGCGCCATCGAAAAGGCGACTGAAATCGTCGCTGCCGACCCGTCCCGGCACTTTATGCCCGCGCAGTTTGAAAACCCTGCCAACCCGGCCATTCATGAGAAAACCACGGGTCCGGAAATCTGGAACGACACCGACGGCGCTGTCGATGTGCTCGTGGCCGGCGTCGGCACCGGTGGAACCATCACCGGGGTTTCGCGGTATATCAAGAACACTCAGGGTAAACCGATTCTGTCGGTGGCGGTCGAGCCAGTGGTATCGCCTGTGATCACCCAGGCATTGGCGGGCGATGAAATCAAGCCGAGCCCGCACAAAATCCAGGGGATCGGTGCAGGGTTTGTGCCGAAGAACCTCGACCTGTCGATCGTTGACCGGGTCGAGTTGGTCAGCGACGAAGAGTCCAAGGCCATGGCCCTGCGTTTGATGCAAGAGGAAGGGATTCTGTGTGGCATCTCCTGCGGTGCAGCGATGGCCGTGGCAGCGCGTTTGGCCGAAACCCCAGAAATGCAGGGCAAGACCATCGTGGTGATTTTCCCTGACTCCGGCGAGCGTTATCTGTCGAGCATGCTCTTCAGTGACCTGTTCACCGAGCAGGAAACCCAGGCCTAAGCGCTGCCGTCGCCTGTAGGGCAGGGGCTGATCACCGTCAGCCCCTGTTCAGGAGGTTTATGTTAACCAGGGTTTGTTACGCAATCCTCAACACTGAATGTTGAATCAGTCGGGTTTTTTCAAAGGTCTTTAGCGCTTATCATGGCTGGCTGCCACGTCGGGTACATGGCGTTGCGCAAAGTTGCTTATTTTCAAGGAGTTGTCGATGACCTTTTCCTTTGCCGTGAAAGCGTCGCTGTTATTGCTGTTTCTGGGCAGCACGCTATATGTGCACCTGCGCGGCAAGGCGCGCTTGCCGGTCTTGCGCCAATTCGTCAACCATTCGGCGCTGTTTGCGCCTTACAACGCCTTGATGTATCTGTTTTCCGCCGTGCCTTCGCGGCCTTATCTGGATCGCAGCAAATTCCCTGAACTGGACGTGCTCAAGGACAACTGGCAGGTGATCCGCGATGAAGCGATGCACCTGTTCGACGAGGGGTACATCCGTGCCGCCGAGAAGAACAACGACGCGGGCTTCGGTTCGTTCTTCAAGAAAGGCTGGAAGCGTTTTTACCTCAAGTGGTACGACAAACCCTTGCCGTCGGCCGAAACCCTCTGCCCGAAAACCGTGGCGCTGGTCAGTAGCATCCCCAACGTCAAGGGCGCCATGTTCGCGTTGCTGCCAGGCGGTAGTCATCTGAACCCGCACCGCGATCCATTTGCCGGCTCCCTTCGTTACCACCTGGGCCTGTCGACGCCAAACTCCGACGACTGTCGCATCTTTGTCGATGGCCAGGTGTACGCCTGGCGCGATGGCGATGACGTGATGTTCGACGAGACCTATGTGCATTGGGTGAAGAACGAAACCGAGCAGACCCGGGTCATCCTGTTCTGCGATATCGAACGCCCCTTGAGCAACCGCCTGATGACCAGCGTCAACCGACGGGTTAGCGCTTTCCTGGGACGCGCCACGGCCCCGCAGAATCTTGACGATGAGCGCGTGGGTGGCATCAACCAGGCGTATGCCTGGAGCAAGCGTTCCAGCGACAAGATCAGTGGTGTGGTCAAGCAGTTCAAGCGCCGCCACCCCAAAGCCTACCGTGTACTGCGGCCGGTGTTGGCCGTCGTGGTGTTGACGTTGCTGGGGTACTGGCTGTTCGGATGAATGCGCCCGTGCAATGAAAAAACCGTTCCCTGGGAGCGGTTTTTTTTGCCCATTTTCAGGGGTGGCCGGCGAGCAGATTGGGTTCTTCGCCTACGATGCCCGTGACGAGTAGTTGAAGAAGGCGGCGTTGGCTCGCCGTCAGTTCTCCCGCCATTGCTTTGCTTTGCGCAACATGAGCGCTTTTCCTTGTGGAAGATTTTTTGATTGTTCTGCGCATATTCCCTCCACCGCTGGTCATCAATTGAACAGTCTTCAAAATACAAGGTTCTCCAAAGTTTTGACAAGTCGGCCTTCTCGATCGTACTCAAAGCCAAGCTGCTGATAGATTGAAACCGCACCTGCTCGTGGCTCCTGAATTTCGAGCAAACGAGCACCCATGACCTGCGCGTATTGCTCAACGACTATCATGGCGAGAGTTGCAACACGTCCCTTCAAAGGGTGTGCGCTCCTCGGACTCCCTTCCAATCTCACGATACGGATTCGTTGCCGGCTGTTATTTGGGTTCGCGAAACAAAGCCCACACAGCTCGGCGTTCAACCAGATGGCAAGGTCCAGAGCCAGTGGCTCCCGTGCCTTCCACTCGATGACCTCATGCCATGAGAAATGTGGATCCTCCCACCGGTCAAAAGCACTTAATGCTTGCCTGCCAATTGGCTCAAAACGCACATTCGATAAGTCCACAGCCGCAGAGCCAGCTGTGACGTGGAGAAGTTGAACAACGCTCGAAACAGCCTGTTTTCTCGCCTGTGATTTGTACAGCTGATACCGAAGATAAGCCCGTTCCCTTGGCATGTGATCCTGTGCATTCCCTGTCCTCGCTGGACGCTGCCGTGAATCCCAAGCCTAGGTAACTGTGCGCGTTACGTCTTTACTGGCCATTTGTCCAAGTCATTGCAATTGTTGTCAGCCGCCGGATCGTCGGCTTGGCGCATGGCGCCAGTCCTTTTTTTATTTGCTCAGGGCATGCTCGGCCCGCACCGAATTCATGAACGCCTGCATGGCCGACGATTGAATGCGATGGCGCCGGGTGATCAAGCCATACGGCGGCAGTCGTGCTTCGAATTTGATCGGCAGCACGGCCAGCAGATCCCGGCCGGGGTAGTCCTCGACCACTGAAACCGGCGTGACGCCAAGCATGTCGGTCTGCTGGATCAATGACAGCAAGGTCATGATCGAGGTGGTTTCGACGATGCTGCTGGGTATGTCGACTCGCGCATTGTGAAACACTTGATTGATGATCGCGCGCATGGGGCTCGGTTGCTGTTGCAGCACCCAGGTCATGTTCTGCAGCTCCGCCCAGCTCAGGTGTTTTTCTTTGGCCAACGGGTTCTGCGCACTGGCAATCACGCACAGTGCCTCTTCGCCAAGGCTGTCGAACAACAACTCCTCGGCCCGCGCACCGGCGGGGATGCGCCCGAGGACGATGTCGAGCTGGTCCTGCAACAGGGCCTGGACCAGCACGTCGCTGGTGTCGACCTGAATGCTCATCGACAGTCGCGGATGGCTCTGTTTCAAGGTGGCGATGGTGCGGGTCAGCAAGCCCGAGGCCAGTGCCGGAATGGCCCCGACGGCCACTCGTCCCAGGTTGCCGGATTCGAGGGCGACCAGTTCTTCGCGCATGCCGCTCAGCTCCGCAAAAACCATGCGCGCGTAATAAATCACGGTCTCGCCGAACGGGGTGGACCGCATGCCCCGGGGCAGACGCTCGAACAGCTCGACGCCCAACAGGTCCTCGGCCTCGTGCAGCATTTTGGTCGCTGCCGGTTGAGTCATGCCGATGTGATCGGCGGCGCGGCGCAATGAGCCGAATTCCTGCAACGCCAGCATCAGCCGCAATTGGCGCAGTCGCAGTCGGCTGTGGATCACATTGGCTTCAGGAATTCTTGTCATGGACGACACTCGCAGAAAAGACTGCGGCAAGCCTGACAATAAATGTCAGGCATTGCCAGCATCACTACACCGATTTGGTCTTGCCGACAGGGGATTTACGCAGCCCGAGCACGCTGGCCAGTGCCTTGGAAATCAGTGGCCAGAACAGCATCAGCAGGGCGGCGGTGGTCAGGCTGCCCACCAGTGGGTTGGACCAGAAGATACCAATGTGACCGTCGGAGAACAGCATCGACTGGCGGAATGCATCTTCCGCCTTGTCGCCCAGCACGGCGGCCAGAATCAGGGGTGCAATCGGATAGCCCAGCTTTTTGAACAGATACCCGAGTGCGCCAAAGCCCAGCATCAGCACCACGTCGAAGAACGAGTTGTGCACCGTGTAGGCACCGATGGCGCAAACCATGATGATGATCGGTGCAATCACCGAGAACGGGATACGCAGGATCGAAGCGAACAGCGGCACCGTAGCCAGCACCACGATGAGGCTTACCACGTTGCCCAGGTACATGCTCGCGATCAGGCCCCAGACAAAATCATGCTGTTCGACGAACAGCGTCGGGCCAGGGTGCAGGCCCCAGATCATCAAGCCGCCGAGCATCACTGCCGCCGTGGCCGAGCCCGGAATGCCCAGGGTCAGCATCGGCAGCAGGGCGCTGGTGCCCGCCGCGTGGTCGGCGGTTTCCGGGGCGATCACCCCTTCGACTTCCCCTTTACCGAAGTTTTCGCGATTTTTCGAGAAGCGCCGCGCCATGCTGTAGCTCATGAACGAGGCTGCCGTCGGGCCGCCGGGGGTGATGCCCATCCAGCAACCCACCAGCGTGCTGCGCACAATCGTCCACCAGTAGCGCGGCAGTTTCGCCCAGGTCCGCAGGATGACCATGGGTGTAATCCGGGCACGTTCGCCACGGAACACCTGACCTTCTTCGACTGTGCAGAGGATTTCGCCGATGCCGAACAAGCCGATCACCGCCACTTCGAAACTGATGCCAGTCATCAGGATCGGCTGGTCGAAGGTCAGGCGCAGGTTGCCGGAGACGGTGTCCATGCCGACGGCCGCCATGGCGAAACCGATCATCATCGCCACCACGGTTTTCAGCGGCGGGTTCTTGCTCATGCCAATAAAGGTACAGAACGCCAGCAGGTACACCGCGAAGAACTCCGGTGAACTGAAGGTCATGGCAAACGCGGCGATCTTGGTCGACAGGAAGGTCAGCAGCAACACCCCGGCCAGTGCGCCGATCAGCGCCGAGCTGAACGCGGCGGTCAGGGCTTCGGCGGCACGACCTTCACGGGCCATGGGGTAGCCGTCGAACGTCGTCGCCACCGATGAGGGCTCGCCGGGTATGTTGAACAGGATCGAGGTGATCGAGCCGCCAAACAGCGCGCCCCAATACATGCACGACAGCAGGATGATCGCCGACACCGGCGACATGGTGAACGTCAGCGGCAGCAGCAACGCGACGCCGTTGGGGGCGCCGAGGCCGGGCAACACGCCGACCAGAATGCCCAACAGCACGCCGACCACCATCAGGCCGATGTGGCCCGGTGTGAGGATCAGGTTCATGCCTTGCAACAGGGAATCGAATTCGCTCATTTGAAGTGTCTCCAGGCCATGGCAATCCAGTCGCCCAGGGGACCTGCATCCAGCGGGACCTTGAACCACAACGCGAAAATCAGATAACTGGCCAATGCAGCGCCGAGGGACACGCAGGCAATCATCCACTTGCCGTAAGGCTTGGCGCGGACCTTGTCACGAGACATGAACCAGGCAATAAAGCAGGCCGAAGCCACATAGATGCCGGTAAACGGCATGGCGGCGACGAACAGGGCAATGGGGATGAACACCGACAGCACTTGCTTGAACGCGCTGCGGCTGACGAAGGCAATGTTCAGTGCTTGCCAGCGCACCAGGGTCAACACGCCGTTGGCCACGCTGGCGGCGCACAGCATCAGGCCGATGTAGAAAGGAAAATACCCCGGTTCAGGGCCGGCATCACCCCAGCCGATACCTTGTTCGACGCTGCCATACATCACCACCGCGCCGATCAGCGCAGTGAAGAGGGCCAGGCCGAGCTCGACCCAGCGGGTCCCGACCAGTGCCGGTGAATCCGAAGAATGGGACATGAAGACACCTCCAGAGGCGACGGCCGTGCCCGGGGGTACGGCCGTCACAGACTCAGTTTTTCAGCCAGCCGGCTTCCTTGAACACCGGGGTGACGCGGGCGGTGTCTTTTTCGATATAGGCGGTCAGTGGCTCGCCCTCCAGAAAGGTCGGCACCAAAGCGTTTTGCTTCACGTAAGCCTTGAACTCGGGCGTCTCGGTGACCTTACGCATCAGCTCGACATAGAACGCGCGCTGCTCGGCAGTCACTTCGCCGGGCATGAACACGGTGCGCGGGAAACGATACTGGTCGATGCCCAAGCCCTGTTCGTGACAAGTCGGAACGTCGGCCCACGACTTGTCGCCGGCGACCTTCTCGGTGTAGTTCATGCGTTCCCGGCTGAACACGCAGAGCGGCTCGACCTGATCGCCACGCCATTGGCTGATGCTTTCAGCGGGGTTGTTGACGTTAGCGGCGATGTGTTTGCCCGCCAACTGCGTCGCGGCTTCGCTGCCACTCTTGAACGGGATGTACACCAGCTTGCTGTTGTTGGTCTGGTTCAGGAGCAGGGTCAGGGTCTGGTCGACGTCCTTGGACTGGCTGCCCCCCATGCGCATCTTCGATGGATCGGCCTTGGCCGCTTCGTAGAAACCCTTGGCGTCCTTCCACGGCGCGCCCTTGTAGCTCCAGAGAATGAAGTCATCCTCGGCCACGGCGGCGACTGGGGTCAGCTCCTGCCATTGGTAGCCAAGCTTGGACACCAGTGGCAACAGGTAGATGTTGTTGGTGCCGATCACCAGTTTTTCCGCATCACCCTTGTTCATTTTCAGGTCGAGGAAAGCCTCGGCTCCGTTTCCACCGCCCTTGTTAAGGACGATGGTGTTCACATCGAGCAGCTTGTGAGTGGTGATGATCGACTGGATCAGACGGCCGAGTTGATCGGTGCCGCCACCGGGGCCGCCGGCCACGACGATCTCGACGTTCTTGTCCGGTTGCCAGGCGGCATGGGCGAGGGCGGGCAGGGCGCCTGCAGCCACCAGCGTACAGCCAAGGAACAGACGGGAGGTGCGACGGACGAATGCATTTCGCATTGGAAGGGCCTCGTTTTTGTAGTTGTTATGAGTGACTTGTCGGTGCTCGAGAGCTGCAAGCCTGGCCCGAGTGTGGGAAGGCGCCGCTCTCGCGTCTAGTCAAAACAATACATATACCGATAGCCTGGGGTTATCGCTCGCTTGGACACGAATTGTGACAGTTATCGAATGTGCCGTTCCAGAGCGGTTTAAGGGTATTTTGTCGGTAACGTGACCGGGCTGAAAGGTCGTTGAAAGCGGGATCTGCCATAACCCGAGGCTATCGCCGTATTTCCAGGTTTGATTAGACGGTTATCGCTGAGCCTTCGATAGTGCTCACCGAGCCGTCCTGAAGCGGCACGCTGTACCACAAAAATAATAAGTCGAGGTAAGCACCATGGCTCGTCCCAGTGCGTCCCTGCATCTGCCCGAAGCCGATGCCCAAACCGCCGTATCAGCCGCACCGCTGGCAGGTACCACCAAGGCCAGCAACGTACGCTGGAAGATCTTCGCGATCATCTTCGCGTTGACGATGGTCAACCTGATCGACCGGGTTTCGCTGTCGATTGCGATGCCGACCATCGCCGCCGAGTTTTCACTGTCACCGAGCACACAAGGGCTGATTCTCAGCAGCTTCTTCTGGGCCTACGCGCTGTTGCAGATTCCCGGCGGCTGGATGATCGATCGTTTCGGGCCGCACCGGGTGATCAGTTGGTCTACGGGCCTGTGGGGGACCTTCCAGGTGCTCGCGGCGTTTGCCACCGGCGGATTGTCCTTGCTGTTCGCCAGGGTTGCACTGGGTGCCGCCGAGGCGCCGTTGTTCCCGTCGGGCGGCAAGCTGATTTCGCTGTGGCTGGCACCGAGTGAGCGCAGTCGCGGTGCGGTGCTGATGGACAGCGGCAGTCCGTTGGGTGTTGCGCTTGGCGGGCTGATCATTGCCTACCTGATTGCCACTCTGGACTCCTGGCGCCTGGCCTTCCTGATCGCCGGTATCGCCACGCTGGTGCTGGGCTGGGTGGCGTGGCGCTATTTACGCGACAACCCGGCCACTCACCCGCAGGTGAATGCGCAGGAGCTGGAGAAGATCAATGCAGGGCGCGCGACACCGGCCGCCGAAGCTGCGCAGATGTCGGTCAAGGGGCTTGGGATCGCTGCACGTTCCCTCAGTGGTCTGCTGGTCGGTCGCGCCAGTTGGGCGATGGTGTATTTCGGTTTGCTGACCTGGGGGCCGAGCTACCTGGCTCAGGCTCGTGGTTTTGATATCAAGGGCATTGGCGCGGCGACGTTCGTCATTTTCATCTGCGGTGCGTTGGGCTCTTTGACGGGTGGTTTTCTCTGCGACGCGCTCATCCGCAAGGGCGTTCGTCGAGGCGTGGCGGTCAAGGGGCTGCTGGCATTTTCCGGTTTGATCGCGCTCGGCGCGTTCCTGTTGCTGCCGACCTTGAGCGATCCTTTTGCGGCGGTGGCGCTGTTGGCCATGACCGCATTTTTCCTGATGTGGGGCAGCCTCTACTGGAGCTTCCCGGCGCTGCTGGCAGCGCCAGCGCGTGTCGGCCTGATTGGCGGCGTAATGAACATGGCCGGCAGCGTTGGTGGTATCGCGGTGCCGATCCTGGTGGGTGTGATTCTGCAAATGGCCGGCGGTTTCGCGCCGGTGCTGGCTTTCTTCGCGGTATGTTCGGCGGTGTTTGTACTGGCAACGCTGTTCATCAGTCTCGACGAGGTGCGCCATGGTTAAGATGTACGACGGCCTGATCATCGATGCCCATCATCATTTCTGGGACCCGACGATCAACCCGCATCCGTGGCTCGCCCCCGAGGCCAACATTGCGTTTCGCTACGGGGACTACAGCGCGATCAAGCGGCGCTATTTTCCCGACGATTACTTCGCCGATGCCGGTGCACACAAGGTCGTGCAAACGGTGTACATCGAAACCGAGTGGGACCCGCAGGACCCGATTGGCGAGACCCGTTTCATCGAGCAACTGGCGGCCCGTTACGGCGTGCCGAATGCGGTGGTGGCGCAAGCCTGGCTCGATCACCCGGATGCCCTGGCCGTGCTCGCCGAGCAAGCGTCGTTCAAGTGTGTGCGCAGCGTGCGCCACAAGCCCGGTGGGCCGACATCCCCCGCGCAGGTCGGCCATGTGCGCAGCCTGATGAGTGATGAACATTGGCGCCGCAGCTACGCCGCCTTGCAAGGCCTGGGGTTGCACTTCGATTTGCAGACGCCCTGGTGGAACCTGCACGAAGCCGAGCGCCTGGCCCGGGACTTTCCCGGCACTACGCTGATCCTCAATCACGCCGGTTTGCCCAGCGACCGCAGCGCTGAAGGCCTGGCCGGCTGGCGTCGGGCGATGGCGCGGCTGGCCGAGTGGCCGAACGTGCAGGTGAAGGTCTCTGGCCTCGGCCTCAAGGGCCAGGCGTGGCGGGCGAAGGACAACGCGTGGATCGTGCGCGAAGTGATCGCCATGTTTGGCACTGGTCGCGTGATGTTCGCCAGCAACTTCCCGGTGGACAGCCTGTGTGGCTCGTTCGATGACATTTACAGCGGTTTCAAATCCATCGTTGCTGACCTGCCCTGGGCCGATCAGGAGCGACTGTTCTACAGCAACGCGCAGCGGGTGTATCGCTGCGAGCCGTGCGCCATCGACCGCACGCGACCTGAATCCTTGAGGAGTGAAGCATGAGAAAGACAACCATCGCCATGGTCCTGGGTGATCCTGCCGGCATCGGCCCGGAGCTGATCGCACGCCTGCTCGCAGAACCCCAGGTGCGCAGCCAGGCCAATGTGATCCTGATTGCCGACGAAGCGGAAATGCGTCGTGGCATGCGCCTCGCCGGCCAGGAATTTCCCTACCGTCGCGTGGAGTCGCTGGAGCAACTGGCGTTCACCGACGATACGCCACTGTTTTATGATTTTCGTGGTGACACCCTGGGCGAATTCCCGCGCAGCGAAGCCAGTGTCATCGGCGGTCGCTACAGCCTCGATACCCTGGAAAAGGCCCTGCGCCTGACCGAAGCCGGCACCACCGACGCGGTCTTGTTCGGGCCGCTGAACAAGACGTCATTGCACATGGCCGGGATGGCGCACAATGACGAACTGCACTGGTTCGCCGAGCTGCTGGATTTCCACGGGCCGTTCTGCGAGTTCAACGTGCTCGACAATCTGTGGACCTCGCGGGTGACCTCGCATGTGGCGTTGGCCGAAGTGCCGGGGATGCTCACGCAGCAGCGAGTGGTGGAGGCGATCCAGTTGATTGACACCGCGCTCAAGCGCAGTGGCCTGGAAAAACCGCGTATCGGCGTCTGCGGCCTCAACCCGCATAACGGCGACAACGGCTCGTTCGGCCGTGAAGAACTGGACATCATCGGCCCGGCCGTTCGTACCGCACAGGCCTCGGGTATTGCCGCCGAAGGGCCGTACCCGGGCGATACGATTTTTCTCAAGGTCCAGGGCGATGCCAGTGCCTTCGATGCCGTGGTGACCATGTATCACGACCAGGGCCAGATCGCGATCAAGCTAATGGGCTTCTCCCGTGGCGTGACCGTGCAGGGCGGCTTGCCGATCCCGATCACCACCCCGGCCCACGGCACCGCCTTCGATATCGCAGGCCAGGGCAAGGCCAACCCCGGCGCCATTCGGCAGGCCTTCGAGATTGCGTGTCGGATGGGCAGTAACCGCCACTGATGACGGTTTTCATCTCAAGTTAAATTCCTGTGGGAGCGAGCCTGCTCGCGATGATGGCTGTACAGGCACCTTTATGGTGACTGACAGTCCGCTATCGCGAGCAGGCTCGCTCCCATAGTTTTTTATCCTGGCACCTGATAACCCGATCCACGCAATAACCGCTGGTACCTATTTCCCCAGGTTATCGATGGATGCGCATAAGTGATTATCCGCGCTCCCCGGCGGCTGGCTAAAGTCGCTCCATCGAATGCCTGGAAGCCGCCACACGAGCGGTTTCGTGCACGCGACTCAACAATTACAAGAAGCGCCAGCAAGGAACTGAATTCATGAAAATCAAAGCGATCCGTACCCGCGTATTCGAGTGGAAAGGCAAAGTCGTTCCTCCTCAGGCGCACTTCTGCACCAATGCCAGCGACATCCTGTTCGAGCGTGGCGACGCCATGGGCTCGTTCCGGTTCCACGGTTGGCTGGTGGTGGAAGTCGAGACTGACACCGGTCTCGTCGGGATCGGCAACTGCGCCCTGGCGCCGCGTGTGGCCAAGGAAATCATCGACACCTATCTGGCTCCCATCGCTATCGGCGAAGACCCCTTCGACAATGAGTACATCTGGCAGAAAATGTACCGCCAGAGCCACGCCTGGGGGCGCAAGGGTATCGGAATGGCGGCGATCTCGGCGATCGACATCGCGATCTGGGACATCATGGGCAAGGCCGTCAACAAGCCGGTATTCAAGCTGCTGGGCGGACGTACCAAGGAAAAGATCTGGACTTACGCCTCCAAACTCTACGCCAACGACAACCTCGACCTGTTCCTCGAAGAGGCCCAGGGCTATCTGAACCAGGGTTTCACCGCGTTGAAAATGCGCTTCGGCTATGGCCCGAAAGACGGTCCGGCGGGCATGCGCAAGAACATCGAACAAGTGCGCGCCCTGCGTGAACTGGCAGGTCCCGATGTGGACATCATGCTTGAGTGCTACATGGGCTGGACCCTGGAGTACGCCCGCCGCATGCTGCCCAAACTCGCCGAATTCGAACCGCGCTGGTTGGAAGAACCGGTGATCGCCGATGACATCGAAGGTTATATCGAGCTGAAGAAGATGGGCATCATGCCGATCTCCGGCGGCGAGCACGAGTTCACCTCCTACGGCTTCAAGGACCTGCTGGAACGTCGCGCCGTCGACGTGATCCAGTACGACACCAACCGCGTCGGTGGCATTACCGCCGCGCGCAAGATCAACGCCATGGCCGAAGCATGGTCCGTGCCGGTGATCCCGCACGCCGGGCAGATGCACAACTACCACCTGACCATGTCCACCACCGCCTCGCCGATGGCCGAGTTCTTCCCGGTGTTCGACGTCGAGGTTGGCAACGAACTCTTCTACTACGTGTTCAAGGGCGAGCCGCAGCCGGTCAACGGCTACATCCAGCTCGACGACAACAAGCCGGGCCTGGGCCTGGAAATCTCCGATGAGTACCTGAGCGACTTCAACATCATCGAGTGACCTTCAGGCGTCGCTCACGGGCGGCGCCGTCCCTGACCCAGAGGAGAAAGACATGCGCCTGATTCAATTCGAAAACACCCAGGGAGCGCGCCAGGTCGGCGTGGTCGAAGGTTCCCGGGTGCTGGTGTTGAACGACACCCGCAGCACCCGTGAACTGGCACTCGCGGCCATCCGCGGCCAACGCAGCCTGCAGGAGGAAGTGGCCCAACGTGGTACCCAACCGGGCCCCGACTACGCCCAGTTGTTGCAGCAGGGCAAGGTCCTGCCGCCGCTGGACCACGAAGACCCGGCCCACTGCCTGATCAGTGGCACCGGCCTGACCCACCTGGGCAGCGCTTCAGCGCGGGACAAGATGCACCAGCATGACGGCGCGGTGGAAGCGGGTATGACCGACACGATGCGCATCTTCAAATGGGGCCTGGAGGGTGGCAAGCCGGCAGACGGGCAGATCGGTGCGCAACCCGAATGGTTCTACAAGGGTGACGGCAGCATCGTCGTGCGCCCCGGCGCGGACTTTCCGGTGCCGCCGTTTGCCGAGGACGCCGGTGAAGAGCCCGAGCTGACGGGTCTCTATGTGATTGGCGATGACGGCCTGCCATACCGCGTCGGTTTCGCGCTGGGCAACGAGTTCTCCGATCACGTCATGGAGCGCCGCAACTACCTGTATCTCGCACATTCGAAACTGCGCAGTTGCTCCTACGGTCCCGAGTTGCGCGTCGGCGAATTGCCTCGGCATCTGGCCGGCACCAGCCGCATTGTGCGCAATGGCGAAACCCTGTGGGAAAAGGAGTTTCTCAGTGGTGAAGACAACATGTGCCACAGCCTCGCCAACCTCGAATTCCATCACTTCAAGTACGCGCAGTTCCTGCGTCCCGGCGATGTTCACGTGCACTATTTCGGCACCGCCACGCTGTCGTTTGCCGACGGGGTCAAAACCCAGCCGGGTGACTATTTCCAGATCAGCCTCGACGAGTTTGGCGCGCCACTGGTCAACGGTATCGGTGAATCTGCCCAGCCTCTGCCGATCGGGCAGGTGCGCACGCTTTAAGTCGGCTGACCAAGGAAATCTTCATGACCTCAATACTCGGACACAACTACATCGGCGGGCGTCGCAGCGCCAACGGCAACGTGCAGTTGCAGAGCCTCGACGCCACCACCGGTGAGCCGCTGCCCGCCCGATTCTTCCAGGCCAGCGAGGCGGAGGTGGATGCCGCCGCCAAAGCGGCTGCGGCGGCCTATCCGACCTATCGCAACCTGAGTGCGCAAAAGCGCGCGACGTTCCTCGACGCTATCGCCGATGAAATCGATGCGCTGGGTGATGAGTTCGTCGCCACCGTGTGCCGCGAAACCGCGCTGCCCGCTGGGCGCATCCAGGGCGAGCGTGGCCGTACCAGCGGTCAGTTGCGCCTGTTCGCCAAGGTGCTGCGTCGCGGTGATTTTTATGGGGCGCGGATCGACCGTGCCTTGCCGGATCGCCAACCTTTACCGCGCCCAGACCTGCGTCAGTACCGCATCGCCCTGGGGCCAGTGGCGGTGTTTGGCGCGAGCAACTTTCCGCTGGCCTTTTCCACGGCTGGGGGTGACACCGCTTCAGCCTTGGCCGCCGGTTGCCCGGTGGTGTTCAAGGCCCACAGCGGGCATATGGCGACCGCAGAGTGGGTCGCCGACGCGATCACCCGCGCCGCCGAACGCACCCGTATGCCCGCCGGCGTGTTCAACATGATCTTCGGTGCGGGGGTCGGTGAGTGGCTGGTCAAACACCCGTCTATCCAGGCTGTGGGTTTTACCGGGTCGCTCAAGGGTGGCAATGCGCTGAGCCACATGGCCGCGACTCGGCCGCAGCCGATCCCGGTGTTCGCCGAGATGTCGAGTATCAACCCGGTGTTCCTGTTGCCCGAGGCGCTGAAGGTGCGCGGCGAACAGATCGCCGCACAACTGGCAGGTTCGGTGACGTTGGGCTGCGGTCAATTCTGTACCAATCCGGGGTTGGTCATTGGCCTGCGCTCGCCGCAGTTCAGCGATTTCCTCGCAGCGTTTTGCGCGCAGATGAATGAGCAACCGGCGCAGACCATGCTCAATGCCGGCGCGCTGGCCAGCTACAACCGTGGTGTGGGCGAACTGCACGAACATCCGGGGCTGACACACCTGGCAGGCCAACCGCAGCAGGGCAATCAGGCGCATCCACAGGTGTTCAAGGCCGATGTCAGCCTGTTGCTCAAGGGCGACGAGCTGCTTCAGGAAGAAGTGTTCGGGCCGACCACCATCGTCATCGAAGTCGAGGATCAGGCACAGCTCGCGGCGGCATTGCATGGCTTGCGCGGGCAACTGACGGCGACGCTGATTGGCGAGGCCGATGAGTTGCTGGAGCACCGCTGGCTGGCCGAAGTGTTGCAGGAAAAGGTCGGGCGGATCCTGTTCAATGGGTATCCGACCGGGGTCGAAGTCTGTGATGCGATGGTGCATGGCGGCCCGTATCCCGCGACCTCCGATGCCCGAGGGACATCGGTGGGGACACTGGCAATCGATCGTTTCCTGCGCCCGGTGTGCTTCCAGAATTACCCGGATGCGATGTTGCCCGAGGCGTTGCAGGACAGTAATCCGCTGGGGATACGGCGGTTGGTGGATGGGGAGATGACTGATCAGGCCTTGTAGCGTCTGAGCGGGCTTCATCGCGGGCAAGCCCGCTCCCACAGGGTTTGGTGTTGAACACAGATTTTCTGTACACACCGAACCTTGTGGGAGCGGGCTTGCCCGCGAAGGCGTCAGCAGCTTCAACAAAAATCACCTGGCGGGAGCAGGCTTCAACACCAACCACAACGCCGCCGCAATCAACACCCCGCCATACACATGCGCCATCGACAGCGGCTCATCGAGAAACATCGCCCCCCACAACACACCGAACGGCGGTATCGCGAAGGTCACGGTGGACGATTTCACCGGGCCGATCGAGCTGAGCAAGCGGAAGTAAATGATGTAGGCAAACGCCGTGCACACCAGTCCCAGTCCGAGCAGCGACAGCCAGACATTCCAACCGCCCCAGCTTGCGGGTGGCTGGCTGAGTGCGCTGTAGCCGAACAGTGGTAGCAGGAACAAGGTTGCCCCGAGCATGCTACCCAATGCAGACAGACGACTGTCGAGCCCACCGGCCTGATCGAGCCAGCGCCGCGCGAGGAACCCGGCGAAGCCGTAGCAGGTGGTCGCGAGCAGGCAGGCGATGGCGCCCATCAGCAGCGGCAAGTCGAACGCCACCGGGCCGGCGCGGGTCAGCACGCCCACACCGAACAGGCCGAGGAAGACCCCACCCAGTTTGGCGGCGCTGAGTCGCTCACTGAAAAACAGCCCGCCGATCAACACCCCCATCAATGGCGTGGTGGCGTTGAAAATCGCCGAGTAACCGGCGGGCAGCACCTGAGCAGCCACCGAATACAGCGTCGCCGGAATGCCGGAGTTGATCACCCCGAGCAGCATCACGGTTTTCAGCTTGCCCTTGAAGTCCCAGCGCACGCGCAACAGGCCGAGGATCACCAACAAGCCGACCGCGGCAATCGACACACGGAAAAAAGCCGTGGGGATCGTGCCGATCACCGGGGCGATGATGCGCATGAACAGAAAGCTTGCACCCCAGATGGCCGCCAGCAACAGCAGACGTACAAGATCGACAGGGCTCACGGTGCACTCCTTCCATTGATGGGGGCGAGAGTGTTGCCGAGAGCCCTGTCGATGGCAACCGAAAAACCGGCATCAAATTACAAAGCGCGTCACCAGGCCGTTGAGGTCGATGGCCAGGCGCGAGAGCTCCTGGCTGGCAGCCGAAGTCTGGGTGGCGCCGGCGGCGGTCTGGGTCGACAGGTCGCGGATGGTCACCAGGTTCTGGTCGACTTCCCGGGCCACCAGTGCCTGTTGTTCGGCGGCGCTGGCGATGACCAGATTGCGTTCGTTGATCTGCGAAATCGACGCGGTGATTTTCTCCAGTGCATTGCCCGCGCTGTTGGCCCTACGCAAGGTTTGGTTTGCATGCTCGGCGCTGCTTTGCAAGGCACCGACCGTGGCCCCGGTGCCTTGCTGGATGTTGGTGATCATCTGCTCGATTTCTTCCGTGGAGTTCTGCGTACGTTGCGCCAGGGAACGCACCTCGTCGGCGACCACGGCAAACCCACGTCCTGCTTCCCCTGCCCGTGCCGCTTCGATGGCCGCATTGAGGGCCAGCAGGTTGGTCTGTCCGGCAATGCCGCGAATCACTTCCAGCACCTTGCTGATGTCCTGCGCCTGTACCGCCAGCCCCTGTGCCTGTTCCGAGGCGCCCAGCACTTCGCTGACCAGTCCCTGGATGGCGGTGATGGTTTCGCTCACCTGTACGTGCCCGTGCTTGCTGTCCTCGTTCGACGCCTGGGACGCCTGGGCACTGGACACGGCGTTGGCGGCCACTTCGTCCACGGCGGTGCTCATTTCGGTAACGGCGGTGGCAGCCATTTCGATCTGGTCGTTCTGCTGTTGCAGGCCACGGGTGCTTTCCTCCATCACCGAGCTCATTTCCTCAGCGGCGGATGCCAGTTGCCTGGCCGAATCGCTGATGCCGCGAATGGTCAAGCGCAAGCTGTCCTGCATGTCGGACAGGGCCGAAAGCAGCAACGCGGCTTCGTCCTTGCCGTCGCTGACGATCTGGCCGCTGAGGTCGCCGTCCGCAATTCGGCGTGCGGCACTCAGTGCATGGTTGATCGGCGTGGTGATGCTGCGAGTCAGTGCCCAGGCCAGTAGCAGGGTGGCGAGCAGGGCGATGACGATGATCGAACCAACGATCCATTGGGCGCGCTCGTACAAGGATTGCGCGGCATCGGCGGCGGCATCGGCACCCTGCTGATTGAAACTGATTATCGACTCGAGCGTTTTATCCACCAGACTGCCTTGCGCGCTCAGCTCTGCATTCAGGTGTTCGAACGTCTGGCTCTCGTGGCCGGCGTCCAGTCTGGCGACGATTTGATCGACGAGCGACAGGTACTTGGCCACGCCTTGCTTCAGGTTGTCGAGCATGACGCGTTCCTGATCGCTTGAGAGCAGGGCGGCCTGTTCATCAAAGCGCTTGAGCAAGGCCTGGCGCTTGTCATTGATGATGCTTTTGCTTTTTAGCTTCACTTCATTGAAGGCGGTGGTCCTCATCCGCAATGACTCCAGGCGGATGGCGGAAATGTCGGCCGCGCTGTCGTGGACGCTTTCGCTGCTTGGCATCCAGGTTTCTTCAATCACCCTGGCGCTTTCGCGCAGGGTGGCCATCTGACCAATCCCGAACAGTCCGACCAATACCAGAAGGGTGGCCAGAACGGCAAAACTCAAACTCGCACGCAAACCGATGCGCAGGTTCCTTAACGACATAAGGTGCTCCTTGGGCTGATAAAAAGAGGATGTCCTCGTAGCCCGAGGATCTTGTTTTAGGCAGGTAACGGCGGCGTATATATCAAAGTGCCATCATTTTGGTAAGGCCAATCAGGGCAGGTGTCGAGACCTCCTACGCGGGTGAGCGAAACCTGCAAAGGTGTGCATCCATGAAGACGGGAGCGTTGGATTGGATCCGAAAGCCACGTCGCTCGCGGCTTGCAGATGAATCGATTCATCTTGTGGAAATGACGCGCGGGTCATTTTTCTGACCAAACGGTCGAGTTAAATAAATCCGAAAAACATCGGCAAGCGGATTGATGGCGTGGCAGTCATCGCAAAAATTACGCTTCTCCTGCACCGGGTTCACTGGCTAAGCTCAGGTCTTCCGAATTCCCGTAGAGGTCTCATCATGGTGCAGCAATGGCCCGCCGCCGATATCGCCCGAACCGTCCTCGATGGGTTCGACGATTACCGCGAGCATTTTCGCCAGATAACCGACGGCGCCAGGGCGCGGTTCGAGCAGGCGCAGTGGCAGGCGACCCAGGAGGCTTCGGCGGCGCGGATCAACCTTTACGAGGAAAAGGTCGCCGAGACGGTCAAGCGTTTGCGCACCGCCTTCGACAGCGAAACCCTGGATGTGAGCTGCTGGCCGCTGGTCAAGAACGCCTACATCAGCCTGATCGACCTGCGCTTCGACGATGAGCTTTCGGAGACCTGGTACAACTCGATCTTCTGCGGACTCTTCAGCCATGACCTGATCAGCGACGGTTGCATGTTCATCCACACCACCCGGCCGAGCCTGCGCCGGGCCCGCGCGGCGCAAACCCGAATCTACAAACCCCAGGGGAATCTGTCAGAAATGCTCGCGAGCATTTTTGCCGACTACCGTTTCAGCGAGAATTACGCCGACCTGCCGGGGGACCTGCGCCGTCTCGAAGCGCAATTGCGCGAAAACCTGCCGGATTGGGTGTGCAAGGACCCTGACCTGAGCGTCGAGCTGTTTTCCTCGGTGCTGTACCGCAACAAGGGCGCGTACCTGGTAGGGCGCATCTTCACCGCCGATGAGCAGTGGCCGCTGGCGATTCCGCTGCTGCACCTGGAAGGGCGTGGCATCCAGGTCGATGCGCTGATCACCGACGAAGCCGATGTGTCGATCATCTTCTCTTTCACCCGTTCGTATTTCATGGTCGACGTGCCGGTGCCGGCGGAGTTCATCGGTTTTCTCAAGCGTATCCTGCCGGGCAAGCACATTGCCGAGCTGTACACCTCGATCGGTTTCTACAAGCACGGCAAGTCGGAATTTTACCGGGCACTGATCAATCACCTGGCCAATACCGACGACCAGTTCATCATGGCCCCCGGCGTGCGTGGCATGGTGATGAGCGTGTTCACCCTGCCGGGTTTCAACACCGTGTTCAAAATCATCAAGGACCGGTTCTCTCCCTCGAAAAACGTCGACCGCGCCACGGTGATCGAGAAGTACCGTCTGGTGAAAAGCGTCGACCGCGTCGGGCGCATGGCCGACACCCAGGAGTTCGCCGACTTCCGTTTCCCGCTGAGCAAGTTCGAACCGGCGTGCCTGGAAGAATTGCTGGAAGTGGCGCCGTCGACGGTGTCGGTGGAAGGTGACACCGTGCTGATCCGCCACTGCTGGACCGAGCGGCGCATGACCCCGCTGAACCTGTACCTGGATAACGCCAACGAAGCACAGGTGCGCGAAGCGCTGGAAGACTACGGCCTGGCCATCAAGCAACTGGCGGCGGCCAACATCTTCCCCGGTGACATGCTGCTGAAGAACTTTGGCGTCACCCGCCATGGCCGCGTGGTGTTTTATGACTACGACGAGATCTGTTTCCTGACCGAAGCCAACTTCCGCCACATCCCGGCGCCGCGCACCCCCGAGGACGAGATGGCCTCGGAACCCTGGTATTCGATCGGGCCGCTGGATGTATTCCCGGAAGAGTTTCCACCGTTCCTGTTCGCCGATTCAGGGCAACGCAAGCTGTTCGATCAATTGCATGGCGAGTTGTACAACGCCGATTACTGGAAGGGCTTGCAGGAGGCGATTCGGGCGGGGAAGGTGATTGATGTGTTTCCGTATCGTAGACAAGCAGCGGCAAGCGATTAGCTGCAAGCTGCAAGCCGTTTGAAGCTTGCAGCTGCATCTCTGTTACCCTTGCAGCTTTTAGCTTATCGCTTGCGGCTGCATTAATGACCATCGACAAACTGCTGAAAAACCTCGATCACGCCATGCTCGCCGACCGTCACCGGCTGCGGCGGCAGTTGCTTGAGCTGCGCAAGAAACCCGATGAGGCCAAGCTGGCTCAGTGGGTGACACGCCTGCAGGCGTCCTGTGATCAGGTGCTGGCGCGCAAGGCCAGCCTGCCGGTGATTCGTTACGACGACAGCCTGCCGATTGCCGCCAAGCGCGATGAGATCAAGAAGGCCCTGGAACAACACCAGGTGCTGATCATCGCCGGCGAAACCGGCTCGGGCAAAACCACCCAGTTGCCGAAGATCTGCCTGGAAATCGGGCGCGGGCAACACGGGCTGATTGGCCACACCCAGCCGCGCCGGATCGCTGCGCGCAGCGTCGCCAGCCGGGTTGCCGAGGAACTGGGTACGCCGTTGGGCGCGCTGGTCGGTTATCAGGTGCGTTTCGAAGACCAGAGCGACGCCAATACGCTGATCAAGCTGATGACCGACGGCATCCTGCTGGCGGAAACCCAGAACGATCGCTATCTGGAACGCTACGACACGATCATCGTCGACGAAGCCCACGAACGCAGCCTCAACATCGATTTCCTGCTGGGCTACCTCAAGACCCTGCTGCCGCGTCGCCCGGACCTGAAAGTCATCATCACCTCGGCCACCATCGACCTGGAGCGCTTCTCCAAGCACTTCGACGATGCACCCATTGTCGAAGTCTCGGGCCGTACGTTTCCGGTGGACACCTGGTACCGCCCGCTGACCCTGGAACAGGACGAAGAGGGCAATCGCGTTGAGGACGACCTCACTGTGGATCAGGCGATCCTCGCCACCCTCGACGAAATTGCCGCGTATGAGCGCAGCGAGCGCCGCAGCCCTGGCGACGTGCTGGTGTTCCTGCCCGGCGAGCGGGAGATTCGCGACGCCGCCGACATGCTGCGCAAGGCCCAGCTCAAGCACACCGAAATCCTGCCGTTGTACGCACGGCTGTCGCCAGCGGAGCAGCAGCGGATATTCCAGTCGCACCCAGGTCGTCGCGTGGTGCTGGCAACCAACGTCGCGGAAACCTCCCTGACGGTGCCGGGCATTCGCTACGTGATCGACAGCGGCACCGCGCGCATCAGCCGCTACAGTTACCGCGCCAAGGTTCAGCGCCTGCCCATCGAGGCGATTTCCCAGGCCAGCGCCAACCAGCGTAAAGGGCGGTGCGGGCGGGTCGAGCCAGGGATCTGCGTGCGCCTCTACAGCGAAGAAGATTTTCTGGGTCGCCCGGAATTCACCGACCCGGAAATCCTGCGCACCAACCTCGCGGCGGTGATCCTGCAGATGCTGCATCTGCGCCTCGGTGAAATCACGGCATTCCCGTTTATCGAACCGCCGGATGGCAAGGCCATCAGTGACGGTTTCAACTTGCTGCAAGAACTCTCGGCAGTGGACCGCAACAGTCAGTTGACGCCGCTGGGTCGCCAGTTGGCGCGCCTGCCGGTGGACCCGCGCATGGGGCGCATGCTGCTGGAAGCGGCGAAGCTGGGAAGTTTGCAGGAAGTGCTGATCGTCGCCAGCGCCATGTCGATCCAGGACCCGCGCGAGCGTCCGCCAGAACGTCAACAAGCGGCGGACCAGGCTCACGCGCAATGGAAGGATCCCGATTCGGACTTCGCCGCGCTGGTCAATCTTTGGCGTGGATTCGAAGAGCAGCGCCAGGCATTGACGGCCAGCCCGCTGCGCAACTGGTGCCGCAAGAATTTTCTCAACTACTTGCGCCTGCGCGAGTGGCGCGACTCCCACCGTCAGTTGAGCCTCATTTGCCGCGACCTGCAATTGAGCCTTAACAAAGAACCGGCGGATTACCCGAAATTGCACAAGGCGGTATTGGTCGGCCTGCTCAGCCAGATCGGCCAGAAAACCGAGGACGGCGATTACCTCGGCGCCCGTCAGCGACGTTTCTGGATTCACCCCTCGTCGGGCATCGGCAAGAAGCGCCCGCAATGGCTGATGACCGCCGAACTGGTGGAGACCACCAAGCTCTACGCGCGCATGGTGGCCAAGATCGACGCCGACTGGATCGAGCCGCTCGCCGGGCACCTGATCAAGAAAAACCACTTCGAACCGCATTGGGAGAAGAAGCGCGGCCAGGTCGTAGCCTACGAGCAGATCACGCTGTTCGGGCTGATCGTGGTCGGTCGTCGGCCGGTGCATTTCGGCCCGGTCGACCCGGTGGTGTCCCGCGAGTTGTTCATCCGCGAAGGCCTGGTGCGCGGCGAAATCCAGTCCAAGGCCAAGTGCCTGGCGGCGAATGCGCGCCTGCTCGAACAGCTCGACGAACTGGAAGCCAAGGCCCGTCGGCGTGACATCCTCGCCGACGAGGAAACCCTGTACGCTTTCTACGATGCGCGGCTGCCGGCGGAGATCCACCAGACCGCGACCTTTGACAGTTGGTACCGGGTCAACAGCCAGAAAGACCCACAGCTGTTGATCATGCGCGAAGAGGATGTGCTGGCCCGCGAAGCCAGTGAAGTCACCGCGATGCAATACCCCGACACCCTGCACATCGGTGATCTGGAACTGGCGCTCAGTTACCACTTCGAACCCAATCACCCACGCGATGGCGTGACCTTGCGCGTGCCGGCGCCGCTGTTGCCGATGCTGCCGCCGGAACGCCTGGAATGGCTCGTGCCAGGGTTGATCGAAGCCAAGTGCATTGCCCTGGTGCGTAACCTGCCCAAGGCCTTGCGCAAGAACTTCGTACCGGTGCCGGACTTCGTCAAGGCGGCGTTGCAGCGCATGACCTTTGCCGAGGGCTCGCTGCCCCAGTCGCTGGGGCGCGAGCTGCTGCGCATGACCGGCGCACGGGTCAGCGATGAAGCCTGGGCGGAAGCGGCGCAGCAGGTCGAAAGTCATCTGCGCATGAACCTGGAAATTGTCGATGGCCAGGGCAAGTTCCTCGGCGAAGGACGGGATCTGGCGGAACTGACGGCGCGTTTTGCCGAAGCCAGCCAGGCCGCTCTGGCGGTGCCACAGACCGCGAAAAGCCAGCAGCCGGTGGAGGCGAAAGTGTTCGCTGCGGTGGCGGAAAAAACCCAGCAGAAGATCGCCGGACTGTCGATGACGGTCTATCCGGCGTTGGTGGAAGAGGGCGGTACGGTCAAGGAAGGGCGTTTCTCGACGCCGGCCGAAGCCGAGTTCCAACACCGCCGCGCCTTGCAGCGTTTGCTGATGCAGCAACTGGCGGAACCGGCGAAGTTCCTGCGCGGCAAGTTGCCGGGGCTGACCGAGCTGGGCCTGCTGTACCGCGACATGGGGCGTGTCGATGCACTGGTCGAAGACATCCTGCTGGCCAGCCTCGACAGTTGCATCCTCGACGGCGAAGACCCGTTGCCCCGGGACGGTGCGGGATTGGCGGCGCTGGCCGAACGCAAGCGTGGCGCCTGGACCGAGCATGCCGAGCGCGTGGCCAGGTTGACCCTGGACATTCTCAAGCTCTGGCACGGCCTGCAAAAGCGCTTCAAGGGCAAGATCGACCTGGCGCAAGCCGTGGCCCTGAACGACATCAAGCAGCAGCTCAGCCAACTGGTGTACCCGGGCTTTGTCCGCGAAACACCGATGCAGTGGCTCAAGGAGCTGCCGCGTTACCTCAAGGCCATCGAGCAGCGCTTCGAGAAGCTGGGCGCCCAGGTGCAGAAAGATCGAGTCTGGAGTGGTGAACTCTCGGCCCTGTGGAGCCAGTACCAGACCCGTGCCGCCAAACACGCCCAGGAAGGCAAGCGTGATCCGCAGCTTGAGTTGTATCGCTGGTGGCTGGAGGAATACCGGGTGTCGTTGTTCGCCCAGCAGTTGGGGACCAAGGTGCCGATCTCCGATAAGCGCCTGAACAAACAGTGGACGCAAGTCGAAGCGTAACCGCCGCCCTCTGTAGGAGCGAGCTTGCTCGCGATGGACGTCAACGATGACACGGGAAGCCTGACACCCCGCGGTGTTCTCACGCCCATCGCGAGCAAGCTCGCTCCTACAGGGCTGGTGTTTGGCGGGTTACCGGCAAAACACGCCAAAACCTGCCATTTATGGCAAACTTCGCGACCATAAACGCCGGTTTCGTGACCCAGTGCCTTCGCACGGGTCGGATGTCGGAATAAAGCGATGCCAGGTTTGCGTCCCCTGGAGGGGAATAGACCCTTTATGTATTGGTACGTCGGTGCCAATGCTTTCTGCCTGAATCAATTTCGAGAAACGACCATGCATAACGTCGTCATCAGCGGCACCGGCCTGTATACCCCGGCCAACAGCATTTCCAACGAAGAGCTGGTGCAGTCTTTCAATGCTTACGTCGCGCAATTCAACGCGGACAACGCAGACGCCATCGCCCGCGGCGAAATCCAGGCGTTGACCGAATCCAGCGCCGCCTTCATCGAAAAAGCCTCCGGGATCAAAAGCCGCTTTGTCATGGACAAGGAAGGCATCCTCGACCCGCAACGCATGACGCCCCGTCTGCCGGAACGCTCGAATGACGAGTGGTCGGTGCTGTGCCAGATGGCGATCGGTGCTGCCGAGCAAGCCTTGCAACGCGCCGGCAAGACTGCTGCCGACATTGACGGCGTGATCGTCGCCTGCTCCAACCTGCAACGGGCCTATCCGGCCATCGCCATCGAAGTTCAGGAAGCGCTGGGCATCGAAGGTTTCGGTTTCGACATGAACGTGGCCTGTTCCTCGGCCACTTTTGGTATCCAGGCCGCTGCCAACAGCATCCAGTTGGGCCAGGCCCGGGCGATCCTGATGGTCAACCCGGAAGTGTGCACCGGTCACCTGAACTTCCGTGACCGCGACAGCCACTTCATCTTCGGCGACGCCGCCACCGCAGTGATCATCGAACGGGCTGACCTGGCTACGTCCCCGTATCAGTTCGACATCGTCAGCACCAAGCTGCTGACCAAGTTCTCCAACAATATTCGCAACAACTTCGGCTTCCTTAACCGCGCCGCCGAAGAGGGCATCGGCACCCGGGACAAACTGTTCGTGCAGGAAGGTCGCAAGGTGTTCAAGGAAGTCTGCCCGATGGTGGCCGAGCTGATTGGCCAGCACCTTGCCGAGAACCAGCTCAATGTCGCGGATGTGAAGCGCTTCTGGCTGCACCAGGCCAACCTGAGCATGAACCACCTGATCGTCAAGAAGCTGCTGGGCCGCGACGCCACCGAACAGGAAGCTCCGGTGATCCTCGACACCTATGCCAACACCAGTTCCGCAGGTTCGGTGATTTCGTTCCACAAAAACCAGGACGACCTGGCCTCCGGCTCGCTGGCAGTGCTCAGCTCATTTGGTGCCGGTTATTCGATTGGTAGTGTGATTTTGCGCAAGCTGTGATCGTTTGGGCCAAACGCAAAAAACCTGGCGCTGCTGTATCGGACGGATGATGGGGACCGATACGGCAACGCCAGGTTGTAAGATGCGCCTCGGGCTTCCTTGCCCGAGTCGTGGAGCGGGTATCAGAACTTCGCTTCAGCATCCAGTTGCAGGGTGTTGATCTTCGAGTCCCGCAGCGTGGCGTTGGTGTAGTCCGAATCAGCCATGAAGTACGTCGCGCCCAGGGCAAAGTTCTTGTCCAGGTCGTAGCTCACTTTCAGCTTGCTGCCGCGCGAACCGGTGAAACCGTTGGCGAAGTCCGAGTCGGTGAAAGCACCCACCACGGCGTTACGCTGTACGTCGCGGTAGTTGTAGTCGATACCGAAGCCGTAGACCTTGGTCTTGGCGCCGACCAGCCAGCCCATGTCCTGATCGTTGCTGGCGTCTTTGTTGTTGACCACCTGGCCGTACAGCGACAGTGGCATTGGCAGACCGCCGATGTCCAGTTGGCCGAAGCCTTCGTACAACTTGAACTGTTCGTTCGCGGTGTTGCCGTTGATGGCCAGGCGGCAGCTGTTGGCAGTACAGGTGTTGCTGATGTCGTTGTCGTTGTCGTAGGCGTAGATACTGCCGCCCAGGGTCATTTTCAGGTTGTCGGTGATCGCAAAGCGTGCACCCAACTGGCCGGCGTACAGGCGCAGGTCGTGACGGAACTGTTTGCCGTCGCCGTCGACGTTGTCCTTTAGGGTGTAGTGACCGGCGCTGCCGAACAGCTCGGTGCTGCCGCCCAGCGGGTATTTGTAGGAAGCCGACAGGCCTTCCGGGCTGATGTCGCTATCCCAGATGATGTCGCCCATGCTCACCCATTGCTGCGGCATCTTGCCCGCTACGAGGTGCAGGTTCTTGATGGCGTCCGGGTGGTAGTCGACGTAACCCTGATCCAGCCAGATGTCTTTCTTGGTGAAGTTGTTGTCCAGGCTCTGGTTGGTCGAGCGTGGATCGTTGTCGCTACCGGTGGCGATACGGATACCGGTATCGACTTGCGGGTTGATCTCGGTGTAGGCACCCAGGCGTACACGGATACGCTGACGGTCCTGGTCACCGGAGTTGGAAACGCCGTCGTTCTTCACGGTTTCCTGACGGAAACGTACGTCACCCTTGAACTGGGTCTTGGCTGCCCACGCCAGTTTCTGGTCGAAGGAGCTCAGCTCGTTGGTTTTCTTTGCGGTCGCGGCGATCTGCTCGTTGGTCTCTTGCTGAGCCTGGCGAGCGATCTGCTGTTCTTTCTGATCACGGGCCAGTTCGGCTTGCAATTCGCTGTACTGGGCATTGGTAATCGAACCGTTAGCCTTGAGCATGTCCAGCAGTTTGGCGTCGACTGCGGCGCTGGCCGGTACACTCATGGCCAACAGCAGGCCGCCACACAGGGCTGCCGCAGTTTTCGTGGAAGCAAGACGCATATCAATCTCCGAAGGGTGAGAGAGGATGATCGGGTCATCCAGGGCACAACCGACCGTTGAAGGACGGAAAACAGTGACCGGGTTAGAACCCGGCGCTCTAAAAACTGGCGCCAGTATCGCGATGGTTTATGACAAAGCAGTGGCAATGTGATGGCGTCTCGATGACGTTTTGTGGGCTTTTTGAACTTTGCTTCAGCGCCTTTGTCGCTCGATCGCGAGGTGTGGAATGAGTGCCGATAAGCGATACTTGCGAGGCTCTGGCCCGCGAAGTGGAGAGGATTTGATGCCGTTGAAACGTCTGCAAAAACTGTCTGAAATAGCCCCGCCTACCTGGGACGCTCTGGTGCCGGAGAGTCAGCCGTTTCTGCGCCATGCCTTTCTCAGCTCACTGGAGGACAGTGGCAGTGTCGGTCCTCATTCGGGATGGCAGCCCGAGCATTTGCTGCACATGGACGGTGAGCGGCTGATTGCCGCATTGCCCAGTTATCGCAAGTGGCATTCCTACGGCGAGTACGTGTTCGATCACGCCTGGGCGGACGCTTGCGAGCGGGCCGGCATCGACTATTACCCGAAGTTGTTGACCGCTGTGCCCTTCAGCCCGGTCAGCGGTCCGCGCCTGCTGGCGGGGTCGGTCGAAGACGGTTTTGAGTTGCTCAAGAGCCTGCCCGGTTACCTGGAAATCGAAGGGCTTGGCAGTGCGCACATCAATTTCACCGACCCGTTCACCGACGCCGCACTGGCCGAGCAATCCGGGTGGTTGCAACGCATTGGCTGCCAGTACCACTGGCAGAATCGCGGTTATGGCGATTTCCAGGACTTCCTCGACGTGCTCAGTTCGCGTAAGCGCAAGCAGATGCGCAAGGAGCGCGAGCAAGTGGCAGGGCAGGGTTTCGACTTCGAGTGGCTGGAAGGTCGGGAGCTGGATGAGGCGCAGTGGGATTTCATCTATGCCTGCTACGCCAACACCTACGCGGTGCGTAGGCAAAGGCCTTATCTGACCCGGGAATTTTTCAGTCTGCTGGCCGAGCGCATGCCGGAGGCGATTCGCGTGGTGTTGGCCAAACAGGGCTCACGGCCGGTGGCCATGGCCTTCAGCCTGGTGGGGGGGGACAGTTTTTACGGACGTTATTGGGGCTGCCTGGCGGAGTTCGACCGCCTGCATTTCGAGACCTGCTTCTATCAAGGCATGGACTACGCGATCGCAAACGGCTTTCAACGTTTTGACGCTGGAGCCCAGGGTGAACACAAGTTGATCCGCGGCTTCGAGCCGGTGATCACCCATTCCTGGCATTACCTTCGTCATCCGGGCCTGAAAGCCGCGGTCAAGGATTTCCTGCAACAGGAGCGCCTTGGCGTATTGGCCTATGCCGAGGAGGCGAGGTCTGCCTTGCCCTATCGACAAGGCTGATCCTCGCCCGGGGTTCAGGAATCTTCTTTACCCAGCCATCGATACGTCACGCCACCCATGACCGCGCCGAGCAGCGGCGCCACCCAGAACATCCACAACTGCGCGATGGCCCAGCCGCCGACAATCAATGCCGGGCCGGTGCTGCGGGCCGGGTTGACGGAAGTGTTGGTGACGGGAATCGAGATCAGGTGGATCAGTGTCAGGGCCAGGCCAATGGCAATCGGTGCCAGCCCGGCCGGTGCGCGTTTGTCGGTGGCGCCGAGGATGATCAGCACGAACATCGCCGTCATCACCAACTCGCAGACAAACCCTGCGGCCATCGAGTACTTGCCGGGGGAATGTTCGCCGTACCCATTGGAAGCGAGGCCGGCAGAGAGGTCGAAACCTTCCTTGCCGCTGGCAATGTAGTAGATCAAGCCGGCAGCGATGATCGCACCGATGACTTGGGCAATGATGTAGGCCGGCAATTCCCGTGCGGGAAACCGGCCACCCACGGTGAGGCCCACCGACACGGCGGGGTTCAGGTGGCAGCCGGAAATGTGGCCGATCGCGAAGGCCATGGTCAGCACTGTGAGGCCAAACGCCAGGGCTACGCCCAGCACCCCGATGCCCAGCGGAGAAGACGCGGCCAACACCGCACTGCCGCAACCCCCCAACACCAGCCAGAACGTACCTAACAACTCAGTGACTGAACGTTTGAACAGAGACATGAGCGTGTCCTTGATAGCGTGCTATCGAGACTGTATCGAGTAATGCATCCTGCAGACTTACGACAGGTTCATCTCCAGAACCTGTGGTGAGTACAGCACGATTTATGCGGATTTCCAGCGGCCATAAAAAAACCGCCAGGCCCCGCGGTTGGCGGGCTGTGGCGGTTTATTTGGTCGGGCGAGGAGCCCTGTAGGAGCGGGCTTGCCCGCGATTACGGTGTATCAGTCAACGATTCTGTTCAATGACCCACCGCAATCGCGGGCAAGCCCGCTCCTACAGTGGATTGCGGTGTCCTACGAGATCAGTCAATCCCCACAAACCCACCCGTCTGGTGCTGCCACAACCGCGCATACAACCCGCCATGGGCCAGCAGTTCGGCATGGGTGCCGGTTTCGGCAATGCGGCCTTTCTCCAGTACCACCAGGCGGTCCATGCGGGCGATGGTCGAGAGGCGGTGGGCGATGGCGATCACGGTCTTGCCTTGCATCAGGGTTTCCAGGCTTTCCTGGATCGCGGCTTCGACCTCCGAATCCAGCGCCGATGTGGCTTCGTCCATGATCAGGATTGGCGCATCCTTGAGCAGCACCCGGGCGATGGCGATCCGTTGGCGCTGGCCTCCGGAAAGCTTGACCCCCCGTTCACCGACATGGGCATCGAAGCCTGTTCGGCCTTCGGCGTCTGAAAGCAACGGGATGAACTCGTCCGCGCGGGCCTTGTGCACCGCTTCCCACAACTGCGCATCGGTGGCATCGGGCTTGCCATAAAGCAGGTTGTCGCGGATCGAGCGGTGCAGCAGCGAGGTGTCCTGGGTGATCATGCCGATACGCGCGCGCAGGCTTTCCTGATCGACCTCGGCGATGTTCTGGCCATCGATCAGGATGCGCCCGCCCTCTACGTCGTAGAGACGCAGCAGCAGGTTGACCAGCGTGGACTTACCCGCACCGGACGGGCCGATCAGGCCGATTTTCTCACCGGCCTTGATCGTCAGGTTGAGGCCGCCAATGACCCCTTTCTGTTTACCGTAGTGGAAGTCCACCTGCTCGAAGCGCACTTCGCCGCGCGGCACGACCAGCGGCTTGGCGTCGTCGCGGTCGGTTACGGCGATCGGTTGCGAGATACTCTGCAAACCGTCCTGGACCATGCCGATGTTTTCGAAGATGCCGGTGACCACCCACATGATCCAGCCGGACATGTTGACGATGCGGATTACCAGGCCGGTAGCCAGGGCGATCGCGCCGACGGTGATCAGTGACTGCGTCCATAACCACAGGGCGAGGCCGGTGGTGGTAACGATCAGCAGGCCGTTGAGACTGGTGACGACCAGGTCCATGCTGGTGACCACACGCCCGGCGAGCTGTGCCTTGACCGTCTGTTCGTCAATGGCTTCCCGGGCGTATTGCTGTTCGTAGTTGGTGTGGGCGAACAGCTTCAGCGTGGTGATGTTGGTGTAGCCGTCGACGATGCGGCCCATGAGTTGGGAGCGTGCGTCCGAGGATACCACCGAGCGTTCCTTGACCCGTGGCACGAAGTAGTAGAGCGCGCCGATGTAGGCGGCGATCCAGCACAGCAGCGGGATCATCAGGCGCCAGTCGGCCTCGGCGAATAGCACCAGCGAACTGATCGCATAGATCAGCACGTGCCACAGGGCATCGACTGCCTGCACGGCGGAATCGCGCAGGGAGTTGCCCGTTTGCATGATGCGTTGGGCGATGCGTCCGGCGAAGTCGTTCTGGAAGAAATTCAGGCTCTGCTTGAGCACGTAGCTGTGGTTCTGCCAGCGGATCAGGCTGGTCATGCTCGGGCTCAGGGTCTGGTGCACGAGCAGGTCATGCAGGCCGACGAACACCGGGCGCAGGATCAGCGCCACGACCGCCATCCAGGCCAGTTCAAGGCCATGATCCTTGAAAAAATTGACGTTGGGCGTGCCCTGGGCCAGGTCGATGATGCGGCTCAGGTAGCTGAACAGCGCCACTTCAATCAAGGCGCCGAACAGGCCCACGGTCAACAGGACCGCGAAGCTTGGCCAGACTTGTTTGAGGTAGTGGACGTAGAAGGGGAAGACACGGTCCGGCGGAGTGGCCGTCGGGGCGTCACGGAAGACATCGATGAGCTTTTCAAAACGGCGATAAAGCATTGGTTCTCCGCCCGGTAAAGGGCTTTTCCCGGAACTTCTGTAGGAGCGAGCACCTCGCGATGGTGGTCAACGATTACGCTGGCTGTCTGGATGCCTGCGGTGTCTGGGCTACCATCGCGAGCATGCTCGCTCCTACAGTAAAGGGGGCTTAATCGATGCGCTTGGCCGACTTGATGTACACCGGGTCAGCCGGCACATCCTTCATGCCGCCGCGCACGGTGGTAGGGGAATTGACGATGATGTCGACCACATCCATGCCCTTCACAACCTTGCCAAACACGGCGTAGCCATCACCCTGGTCCAGGAAGTCGTTGTCCTTGACGTTGATGAAGAACTGGCTGGTGGCCGAATTCGGGTTCGAAGTACGTGCCATGGACAGCGTGCCACGCACGTTGTGCAGGCCGTTTTTCGATTCGTTCTGGATCGGTGCCTTGGTTTCTTTCTGCTGCATCTGTTGAGTGAAACCACCGCCCTGGACCATGAAGCCCGGAATCACACGGTGGAAAATCGTGTTGTTGTAGAAGCCGCTGTCGACGTACTCAAGGAAGTTTTTGGTACTGATCGGCGCCTTGACCGGGTCCAGTTCGATTTCGATCTGGCCGTTGGTGGTTTCCAGCAACACGTGTGGCGCCTTGGCCGGTGTGGCGGCCATCAGGTTGGCGGCAAACAGAACGGAGCCGGCTACGAGGGCGATTTTTTTCAGCATGGGTCAGTGATCCTGATTGGGGTGGTATCGACTGCGGTGAGAAACTCGAGCAGGGTTTGGTTAAAGCGTTCCGGTTGATCCAGCGGTGTGGCGTGGCGCGAATCGGCGATCACCACCAACCGCGCATCGGGCAGCAGTTTGACGTAATTCTCTTTCAGCGCGACCGGTGTGTAGTCACGGTCGGCGCTGACGATGAGGGTTGGACAGGACACCTTTGACAGTCGTTCCTGAACACCCCAGCCAACGATGGCATCGAAGCTGGCGAGATAAGCATGTTTGTCATTTTTTGCCCAGCGCTCGGCCATCATTTGCCGCAATTGGGCTTGTTCCGGTTTTGGGAACAGCTTGGCGCCAAGGGCCTTGCCGATGGTGCCCAGGCTCAGCATACGCATCAGGCTCCAGCGTTTGAACCACTGCCAGTAATCGTCGCGGCTGCGCAGCTTGACCTCGGGTGCGCTGTTGACGATGCACAGGCTCTTGAGCAATGACGGGTGGTCCACCGCCAGTTGAAAACCGATCATGCCGCCCATGGACAGACCCACGTAGTGCACGGGCCCGAGGTCCAGATGCTCGATCAAGGCGACCAGGTCGGCGCTGAATCCGGCGATGCTGTAGCGCTCGCGGGGTTTGTCCGAACGTCCGTGACCGCGTACGTCTGGCACGATCACCCGATAACGGGCCGAGAGTGCCGGGATCTGTTTTTCCCAGTCCAGGGTACTGGAGCCCAGGCCGTGGACCAGCAGCAGTGGAGCGCCGTGGCCATATTCCTCATAGTGCAGGTGGCAACCTTCATGTTCGAAATAGGCCATCGGTTCACTCCGTGTCAGGCTTGTTCGGGGGCGGCGAAGGGCGCGTCCAGCGGCGCGGTGTCGAAATTGCGCAGCAGGTCGATGAGGATTTGCGTCGCCGGACCCAGCGGTTTGTCCTTGTTCGAATACAGGTAGAAGCTCGGGTTACGGCTGCCGCCCTGATCCAACGGTAGCAGCTTGAGCGAACCTTCCTTGAGTTCCCGTTCGATCATGTGCCGTGGTAACCAGGCGAAACCCAGGCCGCTGCTGACAAACGTCGCGGCAGTGGCCAGGCTGCCGACGGTCCAGCGCTGTTCGGCACCCAGCCAGCCGACGTCTCGCGGCTGTTGGCGACCGGAGTCGCGGATCACCACTTGCATCTGGCTTTCCAGGTCCTGGAAGCTCAATTCACGGTTCAAGCGATGCAGGGCGTGCTCGGGGTGGGCGACGGCGATGAATTCGACGTCACTCAGTTCCGCCCCCAGGTAACCCGGAATACTGAAACTGGTAATCGCCAGGTCAGCCACGCCTTCGAGCAGCACCTCCTCTACGCCCGACAGTACCTCTTCGCGCAGACGCACTCGACAGCCACGGCTTTGCGGCATAAAGGCAGTCAGGGCACGGACGAGGCGTGCGCTCGGGTAGGCGGCGTCCACCACCAGCCGTACTTCCGCTTCCCAGCCCTGTTCCATGTGGTGCGCCAGGTCTTCGAGCTGGCTGGCCTGTTTCACCAGTTGCCGGGAGCGGCGCAGCAGCACCCCGCCGGCTTCGGTGAGCACGGCCTTGCGCCCATCGATACGCAGCAGCGGCACGCCGAGCTGATCCTGCATACGGGCGACGGTGTAGCTGACAGACGATTGCGAGCGGTGCAGCGCTTCGGCGGCCTGGGCGAAACCGCCGTGGTCGACCACGGCCTGCAACGTTCGCCATTGATCAAGGGTCACGCGGGGCGCTTTCATGTTGAGCTCCTCTTGTCCTAAGCTGGCGGTCCCTTATTGGAGACTGCCGAATGAGAAAATTCTGTTTCGTGCTGCTGGCGATCTTGCCGTTGACGGCGTTTGCCTACCCGATCGACGTACAAAAACAACTGAACGGCATGAGCATCGACTACAACGCCAATGACACGGATACCGACATTGCCTCCATCCAGGTCAACAATTACGGCGACGTCGACGCCTCCTGCAAGGTGGTCTTCAACAATGGTCCGGAGGCGCCGCGTACCCGCAGCATCGAAGTGGCCGCCGGCAAGCACAAGACCGCTACCGCCAAGTTCAACCGGTCCATCATCAAGATGCGCATCAAGCTCACCTGCACCCCGAAATAACATCAGGTTCCGCTGGGGACCGATGGTCCCCATAGGGCATGGACAGCTTATAAACGAATTTATTGATGGGTTGTAGCAGATATTTGCGCTTTTTCATCGATATGACTCTGTTTAACCTTCACTCCATCGACTTACAGCATTCTCAGATGGAGGCTACATCCCATGTCCCGCGTTCTGATCATCGAAAGCAGCGCCCGCCAGCAAGACTCGGTATCCCGTCAGCTGACCCAGACTTTCATCAGCCAGTGGAAAGCCGCGCACCCGCAGGATGAGATCACCGTCCGCGACCTGGCCATCAACCCGGTGCCGCACCTGGACATCAACCTGCTGGGTGGTTGGATGAAATCGGCCGAGCAGCGCAACGAGATCGAACAAGCTTCCCTGGAACGCTCCAACGAGCTGACCGATGAAGTGCTGGCCGCCGACGTACTGGTGCTGGCCGCGCCGATGTATAACTTCGCGATCCCGAGCACTCTCAAGGCCTGGCTCGACCATGTGCTGCGTGCCGGCGTGACCTTCAAATACACCGAGACTGGCCCGCAAGGCCTGCTCAGCGGCAAGCGTGCCTATGTGTTGACGGCTCGCGGCGGGATCTACGCCGGTGGCCCGGCCGATCATCAGGAACCGTACCTGCGTCAGGTGATGGGCTTCATCGGCATCCATGACGTGACCTTCATCCACGCCGAAGGCATGAATCTGGGGGGCGACTTCCAGGAGAAAGGCTTGAACCAGGCCAACGCCAAGCTGGCCCAGGTGGCCTGAGCCGTTAATCGCCAGATAATCACCGGATGGTCTAGTGACCTGGCGAATCCCCCTTCAAGGTTTCACGCGCATCGAACCTCCCTTTGCACTTTTTGCTCCTGAGTGCTACCGCCCGATTGAACGCTTAGCGAGATCGGGCTTTTTTTTGCCTGGGATTTTGTGAGCACCCCAACCCTCTGTAGGAGCGAGCTTGCTCGCGATGACGGCGTGTCAGGCAATTTTGATTTGCTGATACACCGCCATCGCGAGCAAGCTCGCTCCTACAACTTCAGGGCAAAACCCGCTATCGTCGCCGCCATTCCAAATGAGGCGAACATGGGCTATCTACTTTTTGTCACGCTGATCCAGGCGTTTTCCTTCAGCTTGATCGGCGAATATCTGGCCGGGCACGTCGACAGTTACTTTGCGGTGCTGATCCGGGTGCTGCTGGCAGGGCTGGTATTCATTCCCCTGACACGCTGGCGCTCGGTGGAGCCAGCCTTCATGCGCGGCATGCTGCTGATCGGGGCGTTGCAGTTCGGCGTGACCTACGTCTGCCTGTACCTGAGCTTCCGGGTGCTGACGGTTCCGGAAGTGCTGCTGTTCACTATCCTGACGCCGCTTCACGTGACCTTGATTGAAGACGCGCTCAATCGACGCTTCAATCCCTGGGCTCTGATTGCCGCATTGGTCGCGGTCGCGGGCGCTGCAGTGATTCGCTATGACCGCATCAACCCGGACTTCTTCATGGGGTTCCTGTTGCTGCAATTGGCCAACTTCACTTACGCGGCGGGCCAAGTGTTGTACAAACACCTGGTGGCACGCCACCCCAGCGACCTGCCGCACTACCGGCGTTTCGGTTATTTCTACCTCGGCGCCCTGGCGGTGGCATTGCCGGCGTTCTTGCTGTTCGGCAAACAGAACTTCCTGCCCGAAGCCCCCTTGCAATGGACCGTGCTTATTTTCCTCGGCCTGGTCTCCACCGCGCTGGGCCTGTATTGGTGGAACAAGGGCGCCTGCATGGTCAATGGCGGCACGCTGGCGGTGATGAACAACCTGCACGTGCCCGTAGGGCTGTTGATGAATCTGCTGATCTGGAATCAGCATGAGGAACTCGGGCGGCTGTTGTTGGGCGGGACGGTGATATTGGCTGCGGTGTGGATCAGTCGGTTGGGGATACGCAAAACTGCCACTGCACACTGAACCAACTGTGGGAGCGGGCTTGCCCGCGATTGCGACTTCAGATCCAACATTTGTGTTGGCTGATACATCGCTTTCGCGAGCAAGCCCGCTCCCACAAGGGGACTGAGTTTTACATCAAGTGTTTTTCAGGCTCAGGAAGATGACTCGCCCCCAACACCGCCGGCAACAACCCGGCCCTTAGATCCCCACCACTGGGCTGCTGATACAGGCTCAAGCCAAATTCCGGCAGCACCGCCAGCAGGTAGTCGAAAATATCCCCCTGAATCCGCTCGTAATCTGCCCACACCGTGGTGCGGGTGAAGCAATAGATTTCCAGCGGGATGCCCTGGGCCGTGGTCTGCAGTTGGCGCACCATGCAGGTCATGTTTGGCGCAACCTCCGGGTGGCTTTTCAAATACGCTAATGCGTACGCGCGGAATGTACCGATGTTGGTCATGCGCCGGCGGTTGGCCGACATGGCCGCGACGTTGCCCTGAGCCTCGTTCCAGGCCTTGAGTTCGGCTTGTTTTCGATTGATGTAGTCGGTCAGCAGGTGCACCTGGGAGAGTTTTTGTTCTTCGTCGTCGCGGATGAAACGTACGCCGCTGGCATCGATGAACAGGCTGCGCTTGATTCGGCGACCTCCGGATTGCTGCATGCCGCGCCAGTTGCGGAATGACTCGGACATCAGGCGCCAGGTGGGGATGGAGACGATGGTTTTGTCGAAGTTCTGCACCTTGACGGTGTGCAGGGTGATGTCCACCACATCACCATCGGCGCCGACCTGCGGCATCTCGATCCAGTCGCCGACGCGCAACATGTCGTTGCTGGTCAGTTGTACGCTGGCGACGAAGGACAGCAGCGTGTCCTTGTAGACCAACAGGATCACCGCCGACATGGCACCCAGGCCCGACAGCAGCAACAGCGGCGAGCGGTCGATGAGCGTGGCGACGATGATGATCGCGCCGAACACGTACAAGACCATTTTCGCCAGTTGCACGTAGCCCTTGATCGAGCGGGTGCGGGCGTGTTCGGTGCGGGCGTAGATGTCCAGCAGTGCGTTGAGCAGGGCACTGAGGGCCAGCATCATGAAGAGAATGGTGAATGCCAGCGCGACGTTGCCGAGGAAGGTCAGGCTGGTCTTGCCCAATTCCGGCACCAGGTGCAGGCCGAACTGGATCACCAGCGGCGGCGTCATCTGGGCCAGGCGATGAAACACCTTGTTCTGCAAAAAGTCGCTGACCCAGTGCAAGGCCGGTTGGCGCGCGAGCATTTTGGTTGCATGCAGAATCAGGTAGCGCGCCACTCGTCCGAGGACCAGTGCCACCACCAGCAACGTCAGCAGGCCGAGGCCCGAACGCAGGAGCGGGTGCTGGTCGAGCGCTCCCCAGAGGTCCTGAATGTTGATCCAGAGCTGTTGAATATCCATAGGTAAACCGGTTCTTCTGTAGGACGCGTCGGGGTAATTAGAGCATTTAAGGCGCTTTCAATGACAATTGGGGACAAACGGGGCAACACAATAGCCACTGTTTACTGTCGATTTCGTAAAGAAACTCGGCCTTGGCGCTCGAAACCGGTAACCTATGCCGCTGATTTTCTGCATTTCTTCGAGGTAGCACCCGTGTTTTCCGAATTCGCCCTGCACGAACGCCTGCTCAAAGCCGTGGCCGAGCTTAAATTTGTCGAGCCTACGCCTGTGCAAGCAGCGGCCATCCCGCTGGCGCTCCAGGGGCGTGACCTGCGGGTGACGGCGCAAACCGGCAGCGGCAAGACCGCCGCTTTCGTTCTGCCGATTCTCAACCGCCTGATCGGCCCGGCGAAAGTCCGGGTCAGCATCAAGACCCTGATCCTGCTGCCGACCCGTGAGCTGGCGCAGCAGACCTTGAAGGAAGTCGAACGCTTCTCGCAGTTCACCTTCATCAAGTCCGGTCTGATCACCGGCGGGGAAGACTTCAAGGTCCAGGCCGCGATGCTGCGCAAGGTGCCGGACATCCTGATCGGTACACCGGGACGGATGATCGAGCAACTGAACGCCGGCAACCTCGACCTGAAAGAGGTTGAAGTGCTGGTACTCGACGAAGCCGATCGCATGCTCGATATGGGCTTTGCCGACGACGTGCAACGTCTGGTGGACGAATGCCCGAATCGCCAGCAAACCATGTTGTTCTCCGCCACCACCGGTGGTTCGGGCCTGCGCGAGATGGTCGCCAAGGTCCTGAACAACCCTGAGCACTTGCAGCTCAACGCGGTCAGCCAACTGAACGAAACCACCCGTCAGCAGATCATTACCGCTGACCACAACCAGCACAAAGAGCAGATCGTCAATTGGTTGCTGGCCAACGAGACCTATCAGAAGGCCATTATCTTCACCAACACCCGGGCCATGGCCGACCGCATTTACGGTCGCCTGGTGGCGCAGGAATACAAGGCGTTTGTCCTGCACGGTGAAAAAGACCAGAAAGACCGCAAGCTGGCCATCGACCGTCTGAAGCAGGGCGGCGTGAAGATCCTCGTGGCCACCGACGTTGCTGCCCGTGGCCTGGATGTGGACGGCCTGGACCTGGTGATCAACTTCGACATGCCGCGCAGCGGCGACGAATACGTTCACCGCATCGGTCGTACCGGCCGCGCCGGCAACGACGGCCTGGCGATCTCGCTGATTTGCCACGGCGACTGGAACCTGATGTCGAGCATCGAGCGCTACCTCAAGCAGAGCTTTGAGCGTCGCACGATCAAGGAAGTCAAGGGCACCTACGGCGGACCGAAAAAGGTCAAGGCCTCGGGCAAGGCCGTCGGCGTGAAGAAGAAAAAGACCGACGCCAAGGGCGACAAGAAAAAAGCCGCCGCCAAGACCCCGACCAAACGCAAGAGCGTCAACCGACCGAAGGCCGAAGCGCCGTCGCTGGTCAGCAAGGACGGCATGGCGCCGCTCAAGCGCCGCAAGCCTGAGGCGCCCGCCGCCGAATAATCACCCCATAAAAAAACCGAACATATGTCCGGTTTTTTTATGCGCGGGCGATCAACCTCCGGCCTTCTTCTCTGCCGAACCTAGCTCCTTCAAACGCTGGTCGATCAACTGGCACTTATCCGGCAAATCCGCGCTGGCCGTGCCCAGATCCATCTTCTGCAACTCGTCGTTGATTTCCTTGGCCTTGGCCGGGTTCTGCTCGGTCAGCCTGGTGACTTCCCTGGCGAGCTGTTCGCGTTTGGCGGTGGCTTCCTCGGGGGTGCAGGCCCAGGCGGGCAGGGCGCAGGCAAGGGCGGCGGCGAGGGTGATCTTCAGCAGGGTTTTCATGGGGTGGCCTCGGTTCCGTTTGGGCAGTTATCCGATTGAGGGCCCCGGTAGTGGGAAAGTTCCGCACCATCCATTAGTATGCGGCATCACTTTGATATCACGCTGTTTCAGGGATTGGAAATGCTTCGCCGAGTTATTACGACGAGTCTTCTACTGGCCTTGGCCGGTTGCACCAACGTTCAGGTCGAGCCCATCGCACCTTCGTACAACATTTCCCAACTGTGCATCGAGGAAAACCCGAAAGTGGTGGTGGGTGACTTCGTCGACGGCGTGCAAACGCTGTTGCGCCAACACCACATCGACAGCCGCCTGTATGCCGCGCCGGCGCCTGCCAGTTGCGAATATCGCCTGACCTACACCGCCATTCGTTCGTGGGATTTCACCGCCTACCTGTCCGATGCCAGCCTGCGGCTGTACAAGGGTGACCAGCAGATCGGTTACGTCAAATACAACCTGACCAATAATGGTGGTCTTTCCCTGTCGAAATTCGGTTCGGTCGAGGAGAAGATGGCACCGCTCATCAACCAACTGCTGGGGCAAGCCAAATGAGCAAGGCAATCAAATATGGATCGGCCCTGTTGCTCCTGCTGTTGCTGACCGGTTGTGGTCACACACGCTCCAGCCAACCCTTCTTCGAACCGCCTGCGCTCCCTGAGGGCAAGGGACGGATCTACATGATGCGCACCCAGGTGATTCAGGGCAGCTTCTACGACAGCGTGTTCAGCATCAATGACAGCGCGGTGGTCGGGCTCAACGAGCAGACCTATTCCTGGGTGCTGGCAAGCCCCGGGATCCACAAGGTCTCCGCTGGACAAAAACCTGTCTACCTCAACCTGCTGGTCGAGCCGGGCAAGGAGTACTTCGTCGAGTACACCCAGGAGAACAGGGTTGAAATGGTCCGGCTGCGCGACAAGGATGGCAAGTCCATGGTCAAGCGCTATGGGTACATACCGGTGAAGTAACGGCGCAGGCCGATGCCACGGGCGACCCTCGGGTCGCCCGTTTTCGTTTGCGGTCCAGGGCGATCTACCCGCCGTGGCAGCAGCTCGAAGACGCCTTGTCGTCGTAGCGATCGTGATGCCTCACCCATTCCATGATTTCCTCCTCGTTGCGGCCCTTGGGCGTCAGGTCGAGGAAGTTGTAGGCGCCGACCAGCAGGTCGAGGCCGCGGGCATAGGTGGAGTAGGTGTGGAAGATTTCCCCGGCGTCGTTGCGATAAAACACGCTGAGGCCCGGAAGCTCTTCTTCGGCACCGTCGGATTTTTCGTAGTTGTAGGTGGCCTTGCCGGCGGCCACCTCTTCCGCTCGGGCCGAGACGCCAAAGTCGTAGTTGAAATCGCAACCGGTTGACGAAACCCAGTCGAACTTCCAGCCCATACGCCGCTTGAACGCCTGAAATTCGGCCAGCGGTGCATGGGAAACCGCCACGACCGCGATGTCGTGATGGGCCAGATGCTGATTGGCGCCGTCGATGTGGTCGGACAGGAACGAGCAACCAGGACAGCCTTCGTCCCAGCCTTCGGCGAACATGAAGTGGTAGATGATCAACTGGCTGCGACCGCCGAACAGGTCCGCCAGTTTCAGGTCGCCATCGGGGCCCTGGAAGCGATAGTCCTTGTCGATTTTCACCCAGGGCAGGGCACGCCGTTCGGCGCTGAGCTTGTCCCGTTCGCGGGTGAAGGCTTTTTCGCGGGCCAGGTGTTGTTTGCGGGCGGCGAGCCATTCTTCTCGCGACACCACGGGGTGGTTCTGAATGTCCATCGAGGTTTCTCCTGCGCAATGCTGGGAGGGGACTGACGTAGCTTAGTCGTTCAAGCCCCGCGTCAATCGACATACCGCCGGTCGGTAGTGACTCAGTACCAGGCTGAACGGCTGATCACGCTGCCGGTCACAACCAAAGAAGGCCATCACAATCACGGGCTTTGGAGGTTGAACAGGATGACGACTTATAACTGGGATCTGATCGAACGCCTGCTGCACGAAGTGCAGAACGGCGCACCGAGTTTTACGCCAAGGCCATATGCCGAACAATATGCGGCCGAGAAGGCCACGGAAGGCGAGCCGACGGAAAACCTCGATCACCTGAAGGCAGTGGCGGGCGAATACGAAAAGTTGCTGCTGGAGCGCGGGTACATTGAGCCTCGTCCCGAGGAAGAGGGCGGCAGCGGGTCGAACTATATTCTGACGATGCGTGGCTCAAGACTGTTGAGCCTGATCGACAGCAGCATCCCCGGTAACGATCACCCACGGCAAGTGCTGGATGACCAGGAAGATGCGCTGGATGAGGTGACGTTTGATGAGGTGGCGTCGAAGGGGCAGATTGCCTGACCCCCTGTGGGAGCTGGCTTGCCAGCGATGGGGCCGTCACATTCAACAGTTGTGTTGACTGATCGGACGCTATCGCTGGCAAGCTAGCTCCCACAAGTCCTGTGGCCGACTTGCTAACCTTGGCTAGCCGCCCTCAGGCACTTCAACTCGTTAAAGTCCTTGCGTACCCCTTCAATTTTCTTCTGCAAGCGCTGGCGCTGGGCCGGCGTGCTTTCGGCCATCAGGTCCACGATCAGGCTGCGGGCCTGGGCTTCGGTATCGGCGTAAGCCTTGCGGTAGTCGGCGGTCCACAAGCTTTCGCGATTGACCAGCAGGGTTTCGATGCGTTGTGGGAATTGTGGGCTCTGGCGCTGTGCCACTGCCGCACTGAATTGCTTTTGCCAGTGAGCACGGTTGGCGATCCATTGAGTGTTCTGATCGCCAAGGGCGTTTGACCAAGTGACCACGCGTTGCTGCTGTGTCGGGCTGATCGGCCCGAGCCAGTCATTCAGGCGTTTTTCCATGCGCTCGCTTCGCTCCTTGATCTGTTGATCGAGGGGCGGCTTCAAGTATTCCTGTTGGCGTTTGCGCAGGTCTTTGGCGAACGCTTCGTTCATTTCCGCCACTTGCTTGTCATCCAGTCCCCGCAACAGCTCGACGGCTGAAGGCGTGATTTCCCGCGCCGTCTGGGCGATCGCCTGTTTGGCTTCCTGGGTCCGGGTTTGCAGGGCGGCGTCGGTGACCTGGTTGGTGGCTACCATCCCTTGCAGGCGGTCCAGCCAGTCGAGGTAGCCGGGCAGTTGGGTGGTGCAGTGCCAGCTCAGATGCGCTTTCAGGCGTTCGTTGAACCAGCCTTTCTGCTCGCCGTTCATGTCCAGGTAATCGCTGAGCGTCCATGGAATGATCACATCGAGATTGCGATAGGCCAGGCCCACGCGGCTGCAGGCGCCGAGGGCGAGACTGAAGGTGATGATAACGGCGAAGCACTTCAACCAGCGTGACATGGGCGAGTCCTTGCGAAAGCCTGGGTTTTCATGTGAACGCAAGATGAGCCTGCCAGTTCAGCCGATCAATAGAACGTGCGTTCAGCCTTGAGGGTGACCAGGCCGTCGCATTGTCCGTTGCGCCCGGAATAGGCACTGCAATCGCTGCCGCTGAGGCTGGAGTCGCTGTAGATCAGGTCGAGGTCGATGCCCATGAACGGTCGGGAAAACTTCAGCGACCAATCGTTGAAACTACTGACATAACCGCCGTCCACCGAGACCGGGGTGTTGAGCTGGTGGGTAGTGTATTTGAGGCTTATCCCGATACCGAACGGCTGGTTGCCACTCAGGTCGGCGAAGAGTGTGCTGTTCTGTTTGTCCGGGTCGTTGCTGAATGCCGCGCCGAAACGGCTGCCCAGCAGGGTCAGGCCACCAAAGAACTCATGGGAGTCGAGGGTCTCTACTTTCGGGTAGCTGTAATGAATCATTCCGACTTCATAGCCCAGGGTCTGATCGAAGGGTTGTTTAAAACCCATGTAGGAATCGACTTCGAGGTTGTTGCCCTCGCTCAAGCCCATGCTGGGAGACCACTGGCCCGCGTAGAAACCGCTGTCGTGGCTCAGGTCAAGGCCGCCGTGGAACGAGCCGGTGGCCGAAGGCTTGACCAGCCCTTGCGCCATGCTGCGGCTCGGCGTGGTGCCCAGTTTGAGGTCGAAGTCTCCCAGTTCACGCTGGAAAACCTGCGCGTTGGCAAGCGAACACCAGAGCAGGTTGCCGAGCAGGAAAAAAGAGGGCTTGAGCATGCGTCACTCCATGACTGCGGAGATTCGAGACGAAAACCTGATCAAATGCTTGATCTAGACGCGTGCAAGCATAACGGCGAATGCTCGGCATCGATGGCCGTTCGTCGATTTTTGCGGTGATTGAAGGGTGTTGGGGGAGGGTGCAGTCCAAGCGCTTCGAAGCTCAAAGCGCTCAGGGACTCGATGTCGCGGGGAATTACTTCTTGCCCAGGGAGATCTGCTTGGACGGGGCGAAGGTCTGGCCGCTCACGCCTTTGGCGATTTGCTGAATCTCGCCACCGGATTTGAGGAAAGCGGCAATCTGGTCGTTGATCGATTCGCTGGTTTCAACGGCTGGAGCTGGCTTAACTTTGCTTTGGGATGCTTTTACGCGCATGGCGGCCAATCACCTGTAGGAATTTAATTTGGCCAGCCATCGTACACGAATGACCGGATAATTGCTTGCCAAATATCCATTCGATAACCATCAGCGTTCTGGTGAGGCACCTTAGTTGTGCATAAATATCCCCCTAAGCTGCTGTTTTAAATACGAACATGAGTAATGTTCTACCTGTGGTTGACCGGATCGGTCCGGCGAATGATTTCATGGCGTCCTGACGAGTGGCCCAACGGGTGCAATCCAGACCATGAAAATGAAGGCCTCAGCGAAATTTTCTCGGGTCGCTGGAGAGGGGATCAGGCGCCGTCTGCAAAAACGGGTAGAATGCCGCCCAAGCAATGAGGGTATTGGAAATGGCTTTAGTCGGGCGTTACAACAGTTTGCAAGTGGTTAAACACACTAACTTCGGTTTATATCTGGACGGCGGTGCGGACGGCGAAATACTTTTGCCTAATCGTTATATCCCAAAGGATATTCCGAGTGAAGATGAAGACTGGCTCAATGTTTTCGTTTATTTGGACAGCGATGACAAACTTATCGCAACTACCGAGAAGCCGAAAGTTCAAGTCGGTGAATTCGCCAGTTTGAAAGTTGTTGAAGTCAACAGCATCGGCATTTTCCTCGATTGGGGGCTGCCGAAGGACCTGTTGCTGCCATTTTCCGAAGAAAAGCGCCAGATGACCGCCGGCGATTACGTGGTGGTGCATGTCTACCTCGACAAGCACACCCGACGCATCACCGCGACCGCACGGCTGGACCGTTATCTGGACAAGACATCGGCAAACTACGCGCCAGGTCAGGAAGTTGATTTGCTGGTTGCCGAAGCCACCGACATGGGGTTCAAGGCGATCATCAACAACAAGCACTGGGGCTTGATCCACAAGAATGAGATATTCAAGTTCATGCGCTCCGGCATGAAGGAGAAGGGTTTTATCAAGGAAGTCCGGGCCGATGGCAAGATCAGCCTGAGCCTGCAGCCGGTCGGCCAGGAAGCGGCCACGAGTCTCAACGCGAAGATCCTCGCCAAGTTGCGCGAGAACAGCGGTAGCCTGGCGGTCAGTGACAAGAGCGATCCGGCGTTGATCAGCAGCTTGTTCGGCGTCAGCAAGGGCAACTTCAAGAAAGCCATTGGTGCGCTGTACAAGAATGGCCAGATTGTCATTCATGCCGACCGCATTGAACTAAGCTGACGTCGAACCGGCCCCATGTAGGTGGCTTACATGGGGACGTTGTGATGAAAAAGGCGCTGCTTGCGTACGTCACCAGCCTGCTGGTGTTGCTTGTGCTCGACGGGCTGTGGCTCGGCGTGCTGATGGCCTCGACCTACCGGGGGTTGTTGGGGCCGTTGATGCTCGAACAGCCGCTCCTGATTCCCGCGGCGATGTTCTATCTCCTGTATAACGTCGGTTGCGTGGTGCTTGTGATATTGCCGGCGACCCACTGGCGGCGTGCGGCGGGTCATGGCGCCTTGTTGGGGCTGGTCGCCTATGGCACCTACGACCTGAGCAATTGGGCGACGCTGCAGGGCTGGTCGATGCCTTTGGTGTTGATGGACATGGCGTGGGGGACGGTAGCGACCACGGTGGTCTGTACCCTGGGTTATTGCGCCGCGCGCAAGGCCTGATCTCAACGCTGAGCCGTGGATGCGCCGTTGTTTGTGCAGAGTCCCCGCCCAGTACTGACCGAACCGAACGCCAAGCCTCCGGCCACGAGCAAGCCGCTACCCGCGATGATCAGCGCCGGTTGCAGACCCCCACTGAAATAGCTGCTCGAGGCGGCGAGCAATGGCCCGGCGAGCTGGCCGACGGCGAAGCACGCGGTCAACAGCCCGGCATTACGCTGGGTGGCGTGGGGAGCCAGTTCCCGCGAGCGTTGCATCACCAACTGCATGCAAGCCAGGAACGGCGAGCCGCACAACAGCACCCCCACCGCCAGGCCCAGACCGCTTCCCAGCAGGCAGGCAAACACGCCTGCCGCCTGCAACCACAATGTGGCCATCAACCAATGGCGTGTGGTGTCGGGGTTGTGTCGACGCAGGCTCACCAGCACCACGCCCAGGGCCGATGCCAGGCCAAAGCACGGCCAGAACAGATCCGCCTGCCACTTACCGTGGAACTGCGCACTGGCCATTTGCGAGAGGAACGTCGCCGGGATGATGTAGCCCAGGCCGTACAAGGCGTAGATCATCCCCAGGCGACCGATGCCTTGATTGCCCAATTGGCCTGCGTTCGGTGCAGCGGTGACGCTGGCGGCCGGGCGCGGCAGAAACGGCAGGATCACCAGCAGCATCACCAGGCCGACCGCCGCATACACCAGCCACAGGGTGGCAGAGGTCTGCCCCAGAAGGTTCGAACCCAAGGCCAGCAGTCCTGTCAGGAAAATCCCCAAGCCCGGTCCGGCAAAAACCAGCGCACCCAGTCGTGGACGGCCGGCTGCGGCGGCGATTGGCTGGCTCAGTGCGGTAATCATTACCAACACCCAGGCGCTAGCCACGCCAGTGCCGAAACGCAGCAGCAGGTGAGACCAGAAACCGTTGGCCCAGAACGATGCAAGGGTCAGCACTACACACAGCCATAAGCCGCCGAGCAAGCGTTGGCGGACTTGCGCGGGGCGACGGCAGAACATCGCGTCCACGGCACCGACGAAATAGCCCAGGTAGTTGGCGGCGGCGATCAGTCCGGCCGCCGTCAGGTCGATCTGCCCTTCACTGAGCAGGTGCGGCATTTGCGGGGTAAGGGCGAAGCGCCCGATGCCCATGGCCATCATGAGCGCGATAAAGCTGGCGAGTAAGCGAATCAGGGGCGACATGGTCTGGGATTCCTGTAGAGGATCATTGACCGTCAGGCTAGGACTGATTGACTTTCTTTAAAAATGAATAATAGTGAGTAACTTGTTCTGATTTGGAGAATGGCGTGGAATTTAGCCAGTTGAGGATTTTTCAGGCGGTGGCCGAGGAAGGCTCGGTCACCCGCGCCGCCGAGCGTTTGCACCGAGTACCTTCGAACCTTTCGACCCGGCTAAAACAGCTTGAAGAACAGCTCGGGGTAGAACTCTTCCTGCGCGAGCGTCAGCGCTTGCAGCTATCACCTGCAGGAAAAGTCTTGCTGGATTACACCGCCAGACTGTTCAGCCTGCATGACGAGGCTCAGGCGGCAGTGCAGGGCGGGCAGCCGGCGGGAGACTTCGTGCTCGGGACGATGTACAGCACCGCCGCGATCCACCTGCCAGGACTGCTCGCCCGCTATCACCGCACGTACCCGGCAGTGAACCTGCAAGTGCAGGCGGCGCCCAGCGGAGAACTGCTCGAAGGTTTGCTCAGCGGTCGCCTCGACGCGGCGCTGGTGGACGGCCCGCTGGAGCTGGCCGGGCTCGACGGCATACCGTTGTGCCACGAACGGCTGGTGCTGATCAGCGAAGCCGATCACCCGCCGGTACACAGTGCGCTGGATGTGCAGGGGCGGGCGGTGTTCACCTTTCGCCAAGGCTGTTCGTACCGCATGCGTCTGGAAGCCTGGTTTGCGCATTATCACGCGACCATGGGCCGGGCGATGGAGATCGAGTCTTATCAGGGCATGCTCGCCTGCGTGATCGCCGGTTCCGGAGTGGCGTTGATGGCGGAGTCGATGCTCGCCAGCCTGCCGGGGCGCGAGAGCGTCGCCGTGCACCCGTTGACCGAGCCGTTCGCCAGTGCGACCACCTGGCTGATGTGGCGCAAGGGCATGGTCGGAGCCAACCTGAATGCGTGGATTGAGCAACAGCAGATGGACTTTCCAGAGGCTGCCATTCCCGTGAAGGTTACGGCTTGAACGATCGGTCAGATATTTGGATCAATTCAGTAACAGATCATTGCGGATTTTGCTGCACATTGCGTAGGACTTCGGACTATTATCAGTGCGAAGGGGCTGCGAAATTTCAGCCACCCGGTATTACCCTGAAGGGGGCACCATGAAAGAGAAAATCCAGAACTGGCTCCATGACCTCGGTGTAGCACTCGGTTTGATCGAACCACCGATGCAACCTGTGCCGATCCGTACGGACGACGAGCAGCGTCGACGCCAGCAGCGCCGCCGGTAATTGCGACCGATAGGCAGTTGCTGTAGCCACTAGCGAGCACCGCGAGGCCAGTGCCGCTTCGGGCGCCGGGCAGCAGGGCGCTGTCGAAAGTGCCCGGTCAATGCCGTCCGATGGCAATCAAAAACCGGCTCAAATCATTCGCCGTCCTGGCGGTCTTGAGTATCCGGTCTTCTTCTGCGGTTAACGCCGTCAGGCCCAATTCATCTTCCAGATGAAAGATCAGGTCTTCGATATCGGCTTTATCCAAACCCAACTCCGCCAGACTGGTGTGATCGTCGAAGTCCTCCTGGTCTTCAAGCAATCGGCTGATGAAGCGATGCACGGCGGCACGCACGGCAGCTTTTTTCATAACGGTTCTTCAACACGTTGTTGGTGCATTGAGTACAGCAGCCTTCACTCGTGCGAGCGCTGCCACTCGTCAATCATGTGCCGTAAATGTTCCCCGGAAAAACTGCCGAAATGGCCACCGTGTACCGTGCGGATGGGCAACGTGCGCAGCCGTTGCAAACTGCGGGCGTAGTCGTCGAGGTTGGAGTGGTAGGCGTCTTCGATCAGTGGTCCGTCGTAGATGATGTCACCGCTGAAGAGGGTTTCGCTGGTGGCTTCATACAGGCTGATACCGCCTGGTGAATGGCCGGGCGTGTGCAGCACCTGCAGGACGCGATTGCCCAGGTCCAGTACGTCGCCTTCTTCGATTGTGCCGGTGGCTGGCGCAGCCTTGACCCGATATTCGGCGTAACACAATGGGCAGTCGGGGTGCGCTTCGAACATGTCGTCGCCGACGAAGGCGCGGCTCAAATCGTTTTCGCCGTCAGGCGTCGCGAGGATGTCGGCTTCGGCGGGATGCACCAGGCGTTCGGAAAATTCATGGTGGCCGGCGATGTGATCGAAATGGCAATGACTGGCCACCGCCACCAGTGGCCGCTCGGTTATCCACGGCAATTGTTCGCGCAGGCTGACCAGGCCGGAACCGCTGTCGAGCAGCAAGTCCTTCTCGCGGCCCTGGATGTGCCAAAGGTTGCAGCGGTAAAAGGGGCGTATCCACGGCTCATGAATCAGGCGGATGCCGTCGCTGAGCTGTTTGACTTCGAACCATTGATTGCGGGGAACGATTTTCATCTAGGGTTTTCTCCGGACGAAAAAAAACGAGTGTGGCAACCGACGCCACACTCGTCGAAGAAAGCATCGTAACTTTATGTTCAGCCTAGATGGCGCTGGCCACCACTGCCGGGCGGCGGGACATCAGGCTCACCACCACAAAACTCACCAGGCCTACGGCCAGGCTGTAGTAGATGGGGGTGTTGGCGTCCAGACCGTCCTTGAACATGAACAGCAACGCGGTGGCAAAACCCATGCCCATGCTGGCGATGGCGCCGCCAGTGGTTGCACGCTTCCAGAAGATGGCCCCCATCAACGGGATCAACATGCCGCCCACCAGCAGGTTGTAAGCCAGGGTCAGGGCGCTGATCACATCGTTCACTACCAAGGCGATACCCAGCACGACCACACCGGTCAACAGGGTCACCAGACGGTTGAGGCTCAGGCTCGATTGCTTGCCGCCGCGCAGTTTGGGCAGCAGGTCTTCACTCAGGGTGGTGGCGGCCGCGAGCAGGCCCGCGCTGGCAGTGGACATCATCGCGGCGAGTGCGGCGGCGATCACCAGGCCACGGATGCCGTCCGGCAGGGACAGTTTGACGATGGCGGCGAACGCATTGTTGACGTTGTCCAGGTCCGGGATCAGCACGTGCGCAGCCATGCCGATCAGGGCGCAGGCCAGCCCGTAGAGGATGCAGTAGAGACCCGCAGCGGTGCCGGCGTATTGCGCGACCTTGGCGGTCTTGACGGTGAATACCCGTTGCCAGATGTCCTGACCGATCAGGATGCCGAAGAAGTAGATCATGAAGTAGGTGATGATCGTGTCCCAACCGATGGTGGTGAAGCTGAAGCTCGCCGCCGGCAGTTTGGTCACCAGTTCATCCCAGCCGCCGACGCGGTACAGGCAGATCGGCAAAAGGATGAACATCAGGCCGACAGTCTTGATGATGAACTGGACGATGTCGGTCAGGGTCAGTGACCACATGCCGCCGATGGCCGAATAGACCACCACCACGCCACCCCCGAGCAGTACCGAGATCCAGAAGGGCAGGCCGAACAGCACTTGCAGCACGGTGCCGATGGCCAGGATCGAGGTCACGCCGATCATCAGTGCGTACGCCAGCATGATCACCGCGCTCGCTGAGCGGGCCATCGGGTTGTAGCGCTTTTCCAGCACCTGCGTCACGGTGTAGATCTTGAGTTTCAACAGCGGTTTGGCGAGGAACAGGTTCAGCGCCACGATCCCGCAACCCAGTGCGGCGCACAGCCAGAAGCCGGAGATGCCATGCACGTAACCCAGGCGCACGGTGCCGACCGTGGAAGCGCCGCCCAGTACCGTGGCCGCCATGGTGCCCATGTACAGGGTTGGGCCGAGGTTGCGTCCGGCGACCAGAAACTCTTCGTTGGTCTTGGCCTTGCGCATGCCGAAGTAGCCGAGAACCAGCATCGCAGCGGCGTAAATGAGTACGACGAATAAATCCAATGCCATGATGGCGTGTCTCCGATTGTCTTTTTTATGGTGAAACAAAGTTCTTTTGGCGAGCACCGCTCCTACAAGGGAAGGTTTCAGGCCACCTGACGCAACGCAGTATCCGCAGCCGCACCCTTGCTACGAACATCCCCCGGCCCGTACACCGCTGCCGGTTCCGGGAACAGACTCAGCAGCACCAGATACACAATCGACGCCAGGCCCAGGGTGACCGGCAGACTGATGTCGATACCGTCTGCCAGGTTGCCGAGCACGCCGACGAATTGCCCGGGCAGGTTGACGAAGCACAGGCCCACCAGTGCGCTCGGGATCCAGGCACCCAGCCCGCGCCAGTTCCAGCCGTGGGCGAACCAGTAACGGCCACCTTTTTCGCCTCGGGTGAACACTTGCAGGTCATCCGGGCAATAGAAGCCCCGACGCACCAGAAGGCCGATGATCATGATCACCATCCATGGCGTCGTGCAGGTGATGATCAGCACGGCGAAGGTCGACACGCTCTGCACCAGGTTCGCGGCAAAGCGCCCGATGAAGATGAAGGCAATCGACAGCACCCCGATCAGCAGCGTCGCCTTGACCCGTGACAGCACGCGCGGGAACACACTGGACATGTCCAACCCGGTGCCATACAGCGAGGTGGTGCCGGTGGACATGCCGCCAATCACTGCGATCAGGCACACCGGCAGGAAGAACCAGCTCGGCGAAACGGCCAGCAGGCCACCGACGTAGTTGTTGGCGGCAATGTAGTCCGGCGCCTTGATCGCGACGATAGTGGCGGTGGCGAGGCCAAACAGGAACGGGATGAACGTGGCGACTTGCGCGAACACCACGGCCAGCATGATCCGGGCCTTGGGGGTGTGGCGCGGGATGTAGCGTGACCAGTCGCCGAGGAACGCACCGAAGGAAATCGGGTTGCTCATTGCCACCAGTGCCGCGCCGATGAACGCTGCCCAAAAGCCCGGTTGACCCAGGTTCACGGTGCCGGCGTAGTTCACATCGAAAGGACCGGCGAAGGCGAGGACGCCCAGCAGGAACAGCAGGCTGGCGCTCCACACCGCGACCTTGTTGACCCACAGCAAAAAACGGAAGCCGTAGATGCACACCGTCAGTACCAGAATCGCGAACAGACCGTAGGCCAGGCCCAGGGTCAGATCGGTTTCCGGCAGACCGATCAGGCGTTTTGCCCCACCGATCAACGCATCACCCGAGCTCCACACCGACAGCGAGAAAAAGGCGATGGCGGTCAGCAACGACAGGAACGAACCGACGATCCGTCCGTGTACGCCAAAGTGCGCACCGGACGACACGGCGTTGTTGGTGCCGTTAAGCGGGCCGAACAGGCCCATGGGCGCAAGAATCAGCGAACCGAGCAGCACACCGGCCACAATCGCCGCGACGCCCGCCTGGAAAGACAGGCCAAACAGCACCGGAAAGCTGCCAAGCACGGCGGTGGCAAAGGTGTTGGCGCCACCGAAGATCATCCGGAACAGGTCCGTTGGGCCGGCGGTGCGCTCGTTGTCCGGGATCTGTTCGACCCCGTGGGTTTCAATCTGCGTAAGGCTTTGGTCGTTGTTGTTGTTATTCATGATCTGCTCCGATCATAAAGGCGCGCTCATCGTGTGTGAGCGTCACCTGTTTGGCTAAGGTGTGGGCAGCCCTTCCGGCATCGCGGATAAATGTTCGTGACAGGCCAGCCACAAGCCTTGTTGTTCTTGGCCAGACGCTTGTTTTTGAAAACAATCGTCTCGCGTTCCTGGCTGAAGTGTTGCTCCCCTTGCATGCGCAGCTCGGTGGCCACGTCATGGATGAAAATCGCCACATCACCCTGCAGGCTGACGAAGGCGTTGCTCGAAGTGCACGACACCACCTCGAAGCCATCCTCGGCGCGCCAGCTGTCCCACATCGCCTGGTAGGCATCGCGCGACAGCAGGGGCTGTTCGAGGGTGTAGAACACGAAGCTGGCATCAACGCTGAAGGCGCCGAAATAAGCTTCGCGATCATTGCGGGCAAAGGCGGCTACCAGGTCGGCGGCCGCTTTCAAAACCTGATCATGTTCAGTCATGGCCGGTCCTCAGCGATGGACGACGCCGGGCAGTACGCAGAGCATTTCGTACAGCAGGTTGGCGGCCAGCAGCGAGGTGTTGCCGGTGGTGTCGTAGGCGGGCGAGACTTCTACCAGATCGCACCCGATGAGGTCGAGGCCCTGGCAGCCACGGACGATTTCAATCGCCTGAATGGTAGTCAGGCCACCGATTTCCGGGGTGCCGGTGCCCGGCGCCCAGGCGGGGTCGATGCCGTCGATGTCGAAACTCAGGTACACCGGCCCGCCACCGACTTTCTCGCGAACCTCGGCCATCAGCGGCGCGAGGGATTTGTGCCAGCACTCTTCGGCCTGGACCACACGGAAACCCTGGTTACGGCTCCAGTTGAAGTCGTCGGCGGTGTAACCCTGGGCGCGCAGGCCGATTTGCACGACGCGGTCGGGGTCGATCAGGCCTTCCTCGACGGCGCGACGGAAAGTGGTGCCGTGGGCGATTTTCTCGCCGAACATGTGATCGTTGACATCGGCATGGGCGTCGATGTGGACCAGGCCTACCTTGCCGTGCTTTTTATGGATAGCACGCAGGATCGGCAGGGTGATGGTGTGGTCGCCGCCCAGGGTGAGCGGGATCACGTCGTGTTCAAGGATGTTGTCGTAGGCTTCTTCGATGATGCGTACGGCATCCAGCAGGTTGAAAGTGTTGATCGCCACGTCGCCGATGTCGGCCACCGACAGGGAGTCGAACGGGGCAGCACCGGTGGCCATGTTGTACGGGCGTATCATCACCGATTCGGTGCGGATGTCGCGCGGTCCGAAGCGGGTGCCGGGGCGCAGCGAAGTACCGATGTCCAGCGGCACGCCTACGAAGGCAGCGTCCAGGCCGGCAGCGGTCGCTACATGGGGGAGTCGGAGCATGGTGGCGATGCCGCCGAAGCGCGGCATTTCGTTGCCGCCCAGTGGTTGGTGGAGAATCTTGTCCACGGGTAAGGCCTCATCGTCGTTGTTTTAGTTATGGCGGTGGCACAGGCGGGGAAGGCTCGGGCACCGTTGTGGGCCGATTCTGCGAAATGGTGCGGGGCGGAAGAATCGCTACGGGCAAATACTTAGTTCAGATTTTTCTAAACTAATGACGGGTGGGGCGATAGACTTCCCGCCAACGCAATCTGCGCTCCCACAGGTTCCGCGCTCGGACAGGAGCTCCCATGGCCAATGCTTTACCCGACCTGAAATTGTTGCGCATCTTCGTCAGCGTGGTCCGTCACCAGGGGTTCGCCAACGCCCAGCAGGAGTTGAACCTCTCGACTTCGGCGATCAGCACCTACATGAGCCAGCTCGAAGCCGCCCTGGGCCTGGTGCTGTGTCATCGGGGGCGTGGCGGTTTCAGTCTGACCAGCAAGGGCGAACTGTTTCATCAGGAAACCTTGCGCCTGCTTGGCGAACTCGAGGGCTTCGAACAATACGCGGCGGCCTTGAAAGGCGAATTGCGCGGCACCTTGAACCTGGGGGTGATCGATTCCACCGTTAGCGACAAGGCCTTGCCTTTCGCCGAAGCCATCGGCGCCTACAGTCAGGAACACCCGGCAGTGCATTTGCACCTCTCGGTCATGAGCCCGTATGAGCTGCAACTGGGGGTGCAGGACAACCGCCTGGACCTCGCCATCGGTGCGTTTTCCACGCGCATGAGCGGGCTGGTCTACATGCCGCTGTATCGCGAGCAGCACTGGTTGTATTGCAGCAACCGTCATCCGTTGTTCAACGAGCGGCGCATTCCGGAGCAGGTCATTACACAGCAACGCATGGTCGGGCGTGGGTATTGGAGCCAGGCTGAACTGGCGCGTCACGGTTTCAAGCACAGCGCCGCCACGGTGGAAAGCATGGAGGCACAGTTGATTCTGGTGTTGTCCGGCGCTTACATCGGTTACCTGCCAGAGCACTATGCCCAGGCCTGGGCGGACAAGGGTGATCTACGCGTTCTGCTGCCGGCGACTTTCGGTTACCAGGCACCGTTCTCGATGATCATTCGCCGGGGGCGTAGTCGCGAACCATTGATCCAGACATTCCGCGACCTGCTCAAGGCGCAACTGAACCAGGCCGCTTGAGGAGCAGAAACGATGTCCAGACTCCAATGCCCGCGCTGCCTGCGCCCGCAAACCCACTGCCTGTGTGCGTTGATCCCGAGCCTGGACAGCCGCACCCGGGTCTTGCTGCTGCAACACCCCAGCGAAGTGAATCACGCGTTGAACACCGCACGGCTGGCGGCGTTGGGATTGACCAATGCCGAGTTGATCGTCGGTGAGGTGTTCGAGGATTTGCCGCGGTTGTTGAACCCGCCGGGTTATCAGGCGCGATTGCTGTTTCCGGGTGACGGTGCACAGCCGATACGGGCCTACCGCGCGGGTGATCAGCCAATGCTGCTGGTGGTCCCGGACGGCACCTGGCGCAAGGCGCGCAAGATGCTGCACCTCAATCCGCCGCTGGCAGCGTTGCCCCGGGTGACGCTTGCCGAAGGCGGGGTGTCACGCTACCGGCTGCGCAAGGCGCCGGGGCCGGGGGCCTTGTCGACGGTGGAGGCGATTGTGCAGGCGTTGCAGGTGCTGGACGCGCCGGGCGATTTTGCGCCGTTGCTCAAGCCGTTCGAAGCGTTGATCGAGGGGCAGATTGCGGCGATGGGGGAGGAGGTTTTTCAGCGTAATCATGGGCCGAAATAGTTGTTGTCAGTGCCGGACCCATCGCGGGCAAGTACTGACAACACACATCAACGCTCGCGCATCGCCTCGGTCCGCGCCTTCAACACCGGTTTCAACAGGTAATCGAGCACGCTCTTCTCGCCGGTAATGATGTCCACGGTCGCCACCATCCCCGGAATGATCAGCAGTGGTTTGACATCCCCGCCCAGGTGATTCTTGTCGGTACGTACCTGGATCAGATAGAAGCTGTTCCCCTTGTCATCGGTGATCGTATCCGCGCCGATCAACTCCAGCTTGGCGCTCAAGCCGCCGTAGATCGTGTAGTCATAGGCGGTGAACTTGACCATGGCTTTCTGTCCCGGGTGCAGGAAAGCCACATCCTGTGGACGCACCTTCGCTTCGATCAGCAGGTTGTCTTCGATCGGTACGATTTCCACCATGTCGCTGCCCGGCTGCACGACGCCGCCGATGGTATTGACCTTCAACAACTTGATGATCCCGTGCACGGGTGACACCACGGTGGTTCGGCTCACCCGGTCATCGATGGCGATGCTGGAGGCTGTTATTTTTGACAGGTCGGTGCGTTTCTCGTTGAGTTCCTTCGCCGCTTCGGAGCGGAAGGTTTGCTCCGACTCATCGATCTTGCTTTTAATTTCGGCAATGGCGGCTTCAGCCCGGGGAATCGCCAGTGTCGTGGCATTGAGGGAACCGCGAATTTCCACGGCGCTGCGTTTGAGTCGCAGGATTTCCACCGGTGATACCGCGCCGGTGCCGACCAGGGGCGCGGACATGTTCATTTCCTGTTGCAGCAAGGCCAGGCTGGAGCTGTATTGACCCTGCTTGGAACGAAATTCCGCCAGTTCCTGGGTTTTCTGCCGCAGTTGTTCGGTCAGCGTGCGCTGCTCGCTGGCCAGTCTGCGTTGCCGTTGTTCGTACAGCGAACGTTCGTCCTCGGCCACTTGTGGCGCCTTGTCGATCACTTCCTGGGACACCTTGAACGGCCGTCCTTCAGCCTCGGCGGACAGGCGTTCGACCTGCGCAGTCAGCGCGTAGCGGTCGGCCTCGCTTTCCCCCTTATTTGACAGAAAACGCGTATCGTCCAGGCGCAGCAAGGTGTCGCCCTTGTTCACCATCTGCCCTTCGCGTACGAAGATCTCGGTGACGATGCCGCCCTCGAGGTTTTGGATCACCTGAATCTTGCTCGAAGGAATCGCCTTGCCTTCGCCCATGGTGACTTCGTCCAGCACCGCGAACTTGGCCCAGACCACTGCACTGATGATCAACGCCGCCGCCAGCCACACGGTGATCCGCGACCAGCGTGGTGAATCCTGTAACGAAGCGCCGGCGGTTTCCGGCATGTACTCGCTTTCGGCGCTTTTGCTGAAGCTGTCGAAGTAACCGCGTGAACTTTGTGAAGATGCCATGGCGGCCTCCTAGACGGCCGCAGAGCCGACACGGCCCTTGCGCAGTGCGTCGATGACCGCTTCTTTCGGACCGTCGGCGACGATCCTCCCGTTGTCCAGCACCACCAGCCGATCCACCAGGCTGAGCATCGACGTGCGGTGCGTCACCAGCAGCAGGGTCTTGCCCTGGACCAGGCTCTGCATTTTTTGCCGCAGTACGTCTTCGCTGCTGTTGTCCATGGCGCTGGTCGGCTCGTCGAGAAGCATGATCGGCGGGTCGAGCAGCAGCGCTCGCGCCAGCAACACCGCCTGGCGCTGACCGCCGGACAGCAGCTGCCCACGCTCGCCCACGGGCCGGTCGAACCCTTGAGGATGCTGGCGTGCCAGCTCGGTCACACCGGTCAGTTCGGCCACTTCGAGCATGCGCGAATCGCTGATGTAGCGTGCGCCCAGCGTCAGGTTGTCGCGCAGGCTGCCAGCCAGGAGCGGCAGGTCATGCGCCACATAGCCGATTTGCTGGCGCAAGTCGGCGACATCCAGTTGCCGCAGGTCCAGGCCATCAAGCAGCAGTTGGCCTTCATTGGGTTCAAAAAAACCCATCACCAATCGACCCAGGGTACTTTTGCCCGAGCCGCTGCGGCCGATGATGCCCACTCGCTCACCGGGTTTGAGGCTGAAACTGATGTTGTTCAACGCCGGCGCGTTCTGGCCATTGTAGTGAAAGGTCACGCCGCTGACGTCCAGTGCGCCTTGCAGTTGCGTGCGCTCCAGTGGACGCTGCTTGACGTCACGCTCCTGGGGCAGGCCCATCAGCGCATCGGTGCTTTTCATGGTCAGTTGCGCCTGCTGATAGCGTGTGATCAACCCCGCGATCTGGCCCAGTGGTGCCAGCACGCGGCTGCCGAGCATGTACGAAGCCACCAGCGCACCGACGCTCATGTTGCCGGCGATGATGCTGTAGACGCCCGCAACGATGGTCGCCATCCCGGAGAATTGCTGGATGAACAACGTGCCGTTGGTGGCCAGCGCCGAGAGGTTGCGCGCATGGCTGTCGAGGCGGGTGAGGGCGCCGTGGGTGCTTTCCCACTTGTGCTGGCGTTCGCTTTCGGCGCTGCAGGCCTTGAGGGTTTCCAGGCCGCCGAGGGTTTCGATCAACAGGGCCTGGCGTTCGGCCCCCAGGGCCAGGCTTTTTTGCACGGTGTCTCGCAAGCGCGCCTGAATCACCATGGCAAACACAATGGTGATGGGGAAGGCGAACAAGGGGATCACCACCAGCCAGCCGCCGAGCAGGCCGATCACCGCGAGCATCAGCACCACGAAAGGCAGGTCGATCAGGCTGGTCAGGGTGACGGCGGTGAGGAATTCACGCAGGCCCTGGAAGTCATGGATGCTCTGGGCAAACCCACCGATGGTGGCCGGGCGCGCTTTCATGGACATGCCGGTGATGCGCTCGAACAGGGTCGCGGACAGGATCACGTCGGTTTTCTTGCCGGCGGTGTCCAGCAGGTGCGCGCGCACCACCCGCAACGCCAGCTCGAAACCGGTGCCGATCAGCAAGCCAATGGACAGCACCCACAGCGTTGAGGTGGCTTGGTTCGGCACCACTCGATCGTAGGTCTGCATGACGAACAGCGGCACCATCAAGCCCAGCAGGTTGATCAGGAAACTGGCGAGGATCGCGTCGCTGTACAGCCATTTCGACAGTTTGAGCGTGTCACGAAACCACGCCTCGACCCGCGGCACCAAGGGCGAGCGCAAGTCTTCGAGTTCGTGCCGTGGCCGGGCGAACAACGCCTGGCCGCTGTAGTCCTCCGTGAGTTCTTCGCGGCTGACCCATTGCTCGCCGCCGTCGGCTTCGCTGGGCAGGATCAGCAGGCGGCCATCCTCGCCAAAGCGGCGCAGGATGGCGGTGCGCCCGTTGTTGAGGATCAGCATCACCGGCAGGTTGAGCGGGGAAATATCTTCCAGGTCGCGGTTCAGCAGGCGCGCCTGCAAACTGGCCCGGGCCGCTGCACGAGGCAGCAGGTCCGGGCTCAGGCGTTGGTGTGCCATTGGCAGCCCGGCACTGAGGCTGGCGCGGCTGACGGTCGCGCCATGGAGTTTGCAGAGAATCAGCAGACCGTCCAGAAGGGGGTCATCGAAGCTCAGTCGCGGATCGACACCGGAGTTGCCCGGCTCCATGCTGGTCACAGGGATCGTTCCATTGCGTTATCTCAACTCAGGCAGACGGGCTTCACTCTTCACTTCGCTGCTGGCAATCGCATCGGCGGGCAGCACCACGCGTTGTTTGCTCAGCAACTCGCCCATGTTTGCCAGGACACGGTACATCGAGAACTCCTCGGTGTAGCGAACCTCGGTGTAGCGGCGGTTGGCATTGTAGAGCTCGTTTTCACTGTCGAGCACGTCGAGCAGGGTACGTTGGCCCAGGCCGAACTGATCCTGATAGGCCGCCCGCACGCGGGTGGTGGTCTCGGCATACTCACGAGCGGTCGGGGTCTGTTTGCGCGCGTTGAGCATGGCGTTCCAGGCCAGGCGAATGTTCTCGTTGAGCTGGCGCAGAGCGTTGTTGCGGATGTCCAGCGCCTGATTGATTTTGTGCGCGTCGGAGGCCAGTCGCGCCTTGTCGCTGCCGCCGCGGAACAGGTTGTAGTTCATCACGATGCCCACGCGCCACTCGTTGTCGTGGCCTTCTTCACCGGCGATGTTGTTGTTGGCACCCACCGCAGCCTCGGCGTCGAAGCGCGGGTAGAACGGCGACTTGGCGACTTCGTACTGGCTCTCGGCCGATTGCACGTCGGCCTGGGCCGATTTCAGGTACGGGTTGTTCTCCACCATGCTCTGCTGGGCGTCAGGAAGAGAGGGAGGCAGCTCTCCGCGGATCGACGGCGGCGCTTCCAGTTCGTCGGGCATGCGGCCGACGACGGCGTAGAAGTTCGCTTCCGCGTCGGCCAAATCGACTTCGGCGGTGTCGAGGTTGTTCTCGGCCAGTGCACGACGGGCGACGGATTGGTCGGCGTCGGCGTTGCTGCCGATGCCGCGCTGGGTGCGCAGGCCGATCTGGTCGTTGACCCGCAAGTGCGCCTGCAGGTTGTTCTTGGCCAGGGTCACCAGCTCGCGGCGCTTGAGTACTTCGAGGTAGACCTCGATGGTGCGCAGCGCCAGGTCCTGGGCCGTGCCTTGGGCGTAATAGGCCCGGGAGTTGACCACGCCCTTGGTGCGCTGGACTTCGTTCGACGTGTTGAAACCGTCGAACAACATCTGCCGCAGACGCAGCTCAGACTGGGTGTAGTTGAGAATTTCGGTGTGGTGATTGCCGAAGGCTCGGGTATTGGTGTTGTCGCTGTACCCGCGCCCGTACGAGGCATTCAGATCGACCGATGGGTAAAAACCGCCTTTGGCGACTTTCACGTCTTCATCCGCCGACAGACGGCTGTCGACCCGCGACGCCAGTTCCGGGTGAGTGGCGATGGTGCTCTGGATCGCCTCGGTGATCGTGATGGCTTGAGCCTGAGAGATGCAGGCCATGGCCAAAAGAATCGAACTGCAGAGCGGGGTCAACTGGCGCATGGGTACATCTCCCTGAATCCTAATGGTGCTTTATCAGTCGCCAAATATTTGACGGCATTTATGGGTAAAACCGTTTCATACTTGTAACATCAGAGCTAAGAACATTATTCAAAGAAGCTTAGAAGTTTTTTTCATAATTGTTATTCTAAAAAAAACTTATGCACTCCGAAAAATCCAGCACATTGTTCTCAGCGAAAACCCTTGATTTATGTGCGTTACGGAGCTTATCTACGGTTCAGATAAAGTTCCAACAACATTTCGACATAGGGCGAAGAAGTGCTGGAGGGGAGGGAGGCGGGACGATTTTTGAGCGACGGTTTTTTGTCGTTCGGTGCTTCAAAATCGTTACGCATCGCTCGCAGGAGGGATGGATTCGCAATAGCACCCCAATGTGATTGATTGCATTGGGTTTTAGGCTGAGGCGCACATCCCGGACGCGAGCGAATCGCCTGGCGAGTTTGTCGCCGGGGCGGCGGCTTGCTGGATCAGGCCGCGGCCCGGCAGACGTTCCGCCGATGACATGCCCAAGCCACAAGCCGTTCTTCGCAAACAACAGGATGCCAACAGCCGTTGGCAGCGGAGGAAATGCATATGGCTACGCTCATCGGTATCGTCAGTAAGGTCATTGGTCAGGTGTTCGCCGAGTCCGGCGACGGCACTCGCCGCGCGCTGATCGAGGGGGATCGACTGTTTGCCGGCGATCAACTGGTGACCGGGGCCGATGGCGCCGTGGCCGTGCATTTGCAAAATGGCCAGGAACTCACGCTTGGGCGTGGCAGCAGCCTGCAGATGAACACGCAGTTGCTGGCGGACCGCGTGCCGCATGTCGACACCAATGACGCGGGAACGCCGACCCAGGCGCAACTGACCGACGTCGAGCAAATCCAGAAAGCCATTGCGGCCGGCGATGACCCGACGCAAAGCGCAGAGGCCACGGCAGCAGGCCCTGGTGCTCCTGGCAACCCCGGGGGGGGCGCCCTGGGCGGCGGCCATAGTTTTGTGATGCTGGAGGAAGTCGCCGGGCGGGTCGATCCGACCGTCGGTTTCCCTACGGCGGGCTTCAACGGCATTCCCGAGTTTCCCCGCGGACTACTGGCGGGTGATCCGGACAACGGCGGCCCGGATGCACCGATTGCCCCGATCGTGCCTGATGCTCCGGACAATCCCGTCACCCTTACGGGCTTGACCGTGGAGGGCGGCGAGCTGACGCTCAATGAAGCCAACCTGGAGAGCGGCACCCTCAACAATCCGGCAGCGTTGACCCAGAATGGCACGTTCTCGGTGTCCGCACCGGACGGGTTGAACAACCTCAGTGTCGGCGGGATCAACGTGGTCAGCAACGGCGTGATCGCCGGTTTTCCTCAGGTGATTACCACGCCGTTGGGCAACACCCTGACCGTGACCGGTTACAACCCGGCTACCGGCGTCGTGAGCTACAGCTACACCCTCAACGGCAACGAAACCCATTCGGCGGGTGACGGCCCGAATAACCTGAGCGAGCACTTTACCGTGGTCGCCAGCGACAGCGATGGTGATACCGCCACTGGCTCGCTCGACGTCAACATCACTGACGACGTGCCCAAGGCAATCGACGACAGTAACGCCGGTACGGCCACGTCGAATCACCTGACCCTGGAAGGCAATGTGCTGACCAACGACGTGCAGGGCGCGGACCGAGTACCGACCGGCCCGACAACTGGGCCGATCACCGCGGGTACGTTCGTCGGCACTTATGGCACCCTGGTCCTGAATGCCAACGGCACCTACACCTACACGCTCAACACCAGCGATCCGCAATTCCAGGCACTGCACGAAGGCGGCAGCGGCACGGAAACCTTTACCTATGTGCTCACCGATGCCGACGGAGACAGCAGCACGGCCAACCTGGTGCTGAACATTCAGAACCACGGCGTCAGCCTGGGTGGCCTGGACGTCACAGGCGGCGAGATCACCGTCTACGAGAAAAACCTCACCGAAGGCACCGACCCTGATGCGACGGCGCTGACCCAGACCGGCACCTTCACCGTCAATGCAGCCGATGGCCTGCAGAGCCTCACCGTGGGCGGCATCGCGGTGATCAGCGGCGGTGTTGCCGCAGGATTTCCGCAGACCATCGTGACCGACAGCGGTGCGCAATTCATTATCACCGGCTACGACCCGGCAACCGGGGTGGTGAGTTACAGCTACACCCTGAAGGACAACAGTGCTCACCCGAATGCCGATGGCACCAACAGCATTTCTGCGAGCTTCGACGTCGTTGCGACGGATACCGATGGCAGCACGGCCACCGGCCAGATCAACGTTAACATCGTCGACGACGTGCCCACCGCCCATGCGGACAAGGCGTCGGTCGGCGAGGGCGGGATCATTTCCGGCAACGTGCTGGACAACGATGTGCGCGGCGCCGATGGTCTGGCGGCGGGCGGTGGCGTGGTCGGCGTGCGGGCGGGTTCGGACACCTCGACGCCGGCTCACGGAGGTCTGGGCACCCAGATCAACGGCACCTACGGTTACCTGATCCTGGATGCCCAGGGCAATGCCGAGTACCACAGTTATCCAAACGCGGTGAACGGCTCCGGTGAGAGCGATACGTTCACCTACACCATTCGCGATGCCGATGGTGACGAGAGCACGACCACGATCACCGTCGACGTGATCAACAGTTGCCTGACCGTGGTGGGCACGGCTGAAACAACGGTCTTCGAGAAAGCCCTCGACCTCACCAAGGACGGCCAGGACCTGGCTCCAGGCACTGTCGAAGGCAGTCAGCCGGGGCACACGGGCGAAACCGCGACCGGGACCCTGGTTGGTACGGTGACCGGTGGCGCCGGTCATACCTTCGCATTGGTGGGCAGTGCAACGGGCACTTACGGTGAGATTCTGATCAACCCCGACGGCACTTACACCTACACCCTGACCTCGCCGGCCAGCACTTCGCCGCAGGCGAACGACGGTGCCAACACCGTCTCTGAAACCTTCACCTATCAGGTCACCGACTCCCAGGGGAATACGGTCACCAGCACCCTCACCGTCAACATCGTCGATGATGTACCGACCGCCCACGCGGACCAGGCCTGGGTCGGCGAAGGCGGGATCATTTCCGGCAACGTGCTGGACAACGATGTCAGCGGCGCCGATGGCTACGTCGCGGGTGGTGGCGTGGTCGGTGTACGGGCGGGCTCGGACACCTCGACCCCGGTCCACGGCGGCCTTGGCACCCAAATCAATGGTACCTACGGTTACCTGATCCTCGATGCCCAGGGCAATGCCGAGTACCACAGCTATCCAAACGCGGTGAACGGCTCCGGTGAGAGCGATACCTTCACTTACACCATTCGTGATGCCGATGGGGACGAGAGCACGACCACGGTTACCGTCGACGTGATCAACAGTTGCCTCACCGTGGTAGGCACTGGCACCGCGACCGTCTACGAAAATGCACTGGACCTCACCAAGGACGGCCAGGACCTGGCACCGGGCACCGTCGAAGGCAGCCAGCCGGGGCACACGGGCGAAACTGCGACCGGCACCCTGGTCGGCACAGTCATCGGCGGCGCCGGTCACACTTATACGCTGGTGGGCAGCGCGACTGGCACCTATGGCCAGATCCTGATCAATCCGGACGGGACCTACACTTACACCCTGACCTCGCCGGCCGACACTGCGCCACACGCGAACGATGGCGCCAACACGGTCTCCGAAACCTTCACCTACCAAGTCACCGATTCCCAGGGGAATACGGTCACCAGCACCCTCACCGTCAACATCGTCGATGACGTGCCGACCGCTCATGCCGACAAGGCGTGGGTCGGTGAGGGCGGGATCATTTCCGGCAACGTGCTGGACAACGATGTCAGCGGCGCCGATGGCTACGCCGCCGGTGGTGGCGTGGTCGGCGTACGGGCTGGCTCGGACACCTCGACTCCGGTCAGTGGCGGGCTTGGCACCCAGATCAACGGCGCTTATGGGTATCTGATTCTTGATGCCCAAGGCAACGCGGAATACCACAGCTATCCGAACTCGGTGAATGGCTCCGGTGAGAGCGATACGTTCACTTACACCATTCGCGATGCCGATGGTGACGAGAGCACCACGACCATTACCGTCGATGTGATCAACAGCTGCCTCACCGTGGTGAAAGGCAGCGAAGTGACCGTTTATGAAAATGCGCTCGACCTGACCAAAGATGGCCAGGACCTGGCACCGGGTACCGTCGAAGGCAGCCAACCGGGGCACACGGGCGAGACCGCGACGGGCACCCTCGTCGGAACCGTCACCGGTGGCGCCGGCCACACCTATGCATTGGTGGGCAGTGCAACGGGCACCTACGGTGAGATTCTGATCAACCCGAACGGGACCTACACTTACACCCTGACCTCGCCGGCCAGTACCACGCCGCACGCGGACAACGGTGCCAACACAGTGACTGAAACCTTCACTTATCAGGTCACGGATTCCCAAGGAAACACGGTCACCAGCACCATCACCGTCAACATTGTCGACGACGTTCCCACCGCCCATGAGGACAAGGCATCAGTGGGCGAAGGTGGGATCATCTCCGGCAACGTGCTGGACAACGACGTCAGTGGCGCCGATGGCTACGCGGCGGGTGGTGGCGTGGTGGGCGTGCGTTTCGGTTCGGACACCTCGACTCCGGCCCACAGCGGTGTCGGTACCCAGATCAATGGCACCTACGGCTACCTGATCCTCGACGCAATGGGCAATGCCGAATACCACAGCAACCCGAACGCGGTGAACGGCTCCGGTGCAAGTGACACCTTCACCTACACCATCCGTGATGCCGATGGTGACGAGAGCACCACGACCGTCACCGTCGATGTGATCAACAGTTGCCTCACGGCTTCGGTCGATAACGAAATCACCGTCTACGAGAAGGCGCTGGACCTGAGCAAGGACGGCCAGGACCTGGCCGCCGGCACGGTGACCGGCAGCGACCCGGGCCACACCGGCGAAACCGCTTCCGGCACCCTGGTCGGTTCTGTCACCGGCGGCTCGGGGTCGATCACCTACACCCTGGTGGGCAATGACCACGGCACTTATGGCCAGATTCAGCTCAACCCCAACGGCACCTACACCTACACCCTGACGTCGCCAGCCAGCACCAACCCTTCGTCCAACAACGGCGCGAATACGTTGAGTGAAAGCTTCACCTACAAGGCGACTGATAACCTGGGCAACACCAGTATCAGCACGATCAAGGTCAACATCGTTGACGATGTGCCCAAGGCTGTCCCTGCCGAGCGCTCCGTGTCGGCGGCGGAGGTCGACACCAACCTGCTGCTGGTGATCGACGTGTCGGGCAGTATGAAGGACGCGTCCGGCGTGGGTAACCTGTCTCGCCTGGACCTGGCCAAGCAGGCGCTCAATGCCCTGCTCGACAAGTACGATGATCTGGGGGACGTGAAGGTGCAGATTGTCACGTTCAACAGTGACGCTTCGGACAAGACGCCGGTGTGGGTCGATGTGGCCGGCGCCAAGGCGATCATCGCCGGCTTGAAGGCGGGCGGTGATACCAACTACGACGCCGCCGTGGCGGTGGCGAAAGATGCCTTCGATACTGGCGGCAAAATCGACGGGGCGCAAAATGTCAGCTACTTCGTCTCTGACGGAAAACCCAATCTGGGTGCCATCGACTCGAGCGACGAAGCGAGCTGGAAAGGCTTCCTCGAAGGCAACCACATCAACAGCTACGCGATTGGCCTGGGCAACGGCGTGAGCAATTCGCACCTTGATCCACTGGCCTACAACGGCAGCGCCGGCGTCGGTCAGGGCAGCAACACCAATGCGACCGTCGTGACCGACCTCAACCAGCTCAACTCGGTGCTTTCGGGCACAGTGACCGGCGCGCCCGTCACCGGTTCGCTGCTGGGCGAGGGTGGTTCATTCGGCGCCGACGGTGGTTTCGTCAAGTCGATCACCGTTGATGGCACCACCTACACGTTCGACCCCAAAGGCAACAGCAACCAGGGTTCGCTGAATGTCAGTGGCGGTGCCAACCACGGCACCTTCAACACCACCAACAATACCCTGAGCATTGCCACCGGCGGCAAGGGCACCCTGGTGGTCAACCTCGACACCGGCGAATACACCTACACTTCGCAGACGGCCACGACCAAGGTCATCACAGAGAACATCAGCTACACCCTCAGCGACAACGACGGCGACCTGGCCAGTTCCACCCTGGTGGTCAAGGTGGTGCCGAACGCGCCACCAGTGGCGATGGCCGATCACGTCATCACCAACGTGCTGTCGGGCAATATCACATTGCCGGGTGACGCGCTGCTGGCCAACGACACCGATCCAAACGGCAATGCGCTGAGCGCCTCGCCGACCACGTTCAACACCGGTTGGGTCGCCAAGGGGGCGGACTTCACCGGCAGCAATCCGAACGTCAGCTTCACGAATGGCAATGTGCAATCCATTGCGCTTGCCCGCAGTGCCTTCGTCGCCAATGCCACCGCCATGACAGCGATGCTGGTGGTCAGCGGTGCACTGGGTGCCGTAAGCAATAACAACAGCAATGACGTTGACCGCATCACCGTCAACCTGAAACAGGGAGAGACGCTCAGCCTGGATCACAATCTGGCTGCCGGTCACGTGACGCTGGAATATTCGCTCAACGGAGTCGACTACCAGTTCATCGGCAATGGCCAGTCGATTACCGCCCAGGCTGATAGCACTTACCAGATCCGTGTCACCAACATCGACGACGGTGGCAAGTACGGCAAAGGTGCAGAAAACTACAAGCTGACCATGACGGTCGATTACTCAGGGGCCCATGACGTCACCCCGGACTACCACGGCACCTACACCGCCAACGACGGCCACGGCGGCAGTGATAGCGCCGCTGTGAGCATCTCCTACCAGGACGGTCACACGCTCACTGGCACCACCGGCGATGACGTGTTGGTGGCGGGTGCTGGCAGCAACGTGATCAACGCCGGCGACGGCAACGATGTGCTCACCGCAGGGGCCGGCAACAACGAACTGCACGGCGAGGCCGGCAACGACCTGCTGTACAGCGGCGCTGGAAACGACCTGCTCGACGGCGGCACCGGCATCGATACCGCGAGCTACGCCCACGCCACCGCCGGGGTCAAGGTCGATCTCAGCCTGCTGACCCCACAAAACACCGTGGGCGCCGGCATCGACAAGCTGACTGGCATCGAAAACCTGATCGGCTCCGATTACAACGACACACTGATTGGCGACCACGGCAACAACGTACTCGTTGGCGGCCTCGGTCACGACGTGCTTAACGGTGGCGGGGGCGATGACCTGCTGATCGGCGGCATGGGCAACAACACCCTGACCGGTGGTGCCGGTGCCGACACCTTCCAGTGGCTGCAGGGCAACAGCGGCCACGACGTGGTCACCGACTTCAACCCGGGCATCGACAAGCTCGACCTGTCGCAGTTGTTGCAAGGGGAAAACGGCACTGCGGCGTCGCTGGATGATTACCTGCACTTCAAGGTCACCGGCAGCGGCGATTCACTGGTCACCTCCATCGACGTCAGTGCCATGGCCGGCGCCGCGCCGAACCAGACCATCGACCTGGCCGGTGTGGACCTGGCCAGCCATTACGGCGTGACACCTGGTGCCGGTGGGGTGATCAACGGTGCGGACACGGCAACCATCATCAACGGCATGCTCAATGACCATTCGTTGAAGGTCGATACGGTGTGACCTGAGGCCGAGACGACAAAACCCGCCATCCCCGATATGAGGATGGCGGGTTTTTTGTGCCTGCAAAGGATCAGGTCAGCGTTTTCTGCCTGAGAATGTAGATCGTCACCAGCACTGCGCTGGTCAGCATGAAGCCGCGTGCCCAGGGCAGCGGCACCAGATAACAGGAGAGCAGAATGCTGAACCACATCAGGCCGATGGCGTAGACCTTGCCCTTGAGTGGAATGCCGTTGCCCTCCAGGTAATCACGAATCCACGGACCCAAGCGTGGATGCTCCACCAACCAGTGGTAAAAGCGGGGTGAACTGCGAGCGAAGCAGGCAGCGGCCAGCAACAGGAAGGGTGTGGTGGGCAACACCGGCAGGAAAATACCGATCACTCCCAGCGCCACGCTGAGCCAGCCGATGGCCAGCAGCACGTAGCGCAACATCAAGGGCCGGTTGCCTATGGGGTTGTCCACAGGCACAACCTTAGTGGTGGCGTGGCTTGAGGATCGCCGGTTTTTCGTCTGGCGCGTTGCACAGCAGGTACAGCGCCGTCAGGGCTTCCGGAATTTGAACGATCATGTCGTCCATCAGGTTGGCGTCCGCCGCGATGTCAGAGAACTCGGGCTGCTCGTCGAACAGGCCGGAGCCGACCATGATCGGCAGGAGCATTTCGCTGACTTCTTCTTCGGCGGTTTCGAACCAGGCCGCTTCGCGCAGGAACACGCCCTCCATGAAGCCGATGCACCAGCCGCGCAGGTCGGAGTCGTCCGGGTCGTCGCCCAGGTCCAGCTCGCAAGGCAGCTCGAACTCTTCGTCCGACGCCAGTTGGCGGGCAATGTGCGCCTTGAGGGCGAGCAGGGTGGATTCGATCGCTTCACGCTCGGTATCGTCCGCGTAGTGCGGCTCTTCGGCGAAGAGGGCATCGATCCACTCGCGGTCCGGAACCTGCTCGGAACAGATCGACAGCGCGGTGAGGTAGCCATGGGCGGCCACGTAGTCCAGCGCCTCGTCATGCAGTTCATCGGCGTCGAGGAAGACTTGCAGGCGGGTCAGTTGCTCAGCGAAGGACATTAAAGGGCTACCTTGGGAATTAAACAGATGCGGGAATTCTAGGCCTTCTTGAGCACACAGGCCAGCCGCGCGGTGTAATCGATCCGCAGAACACCGCCATCCCCCCTGTGGGAGCGGGCTTGCTCGCGAAGAGGGCGTGTCAGGCGACATCAACGTCGTCTGACCCACCGCATGCGCGAGCAAGCCCACTCCCACAGGGGATCTCAGTGTATTTGAGTTCCAGTGTCTTCTCAGCGGCACCCTGCGCACTGAAGGCCTCGGGTATACTTGCGCGTTTTGTGATGCCCTGCCGGCGTTGCGGCTCAAATGTACAGCGTCATGCAATGCGCACTTACCATTTGCCAGTGCAGCGTTGTCGCTAGTGAACCAGCCTTGCAGGGATGTTTCGGTGATTTTTGGAGTTTTTATGCTCGAACAGGCTCAACGCGTCCTCAAGGACATCTTCGGCTACGACAGTTTCCGTGGCCGCCAGGGTGCAATCATTGAGCGCGTGGCCAGCGGCGGCGATGCCCTGGTACTGATGCCTACCGGGGGCGGCAAGTCCTTGTGCTTCCAGGTGCCGGCGCTGTTGCGCGAAGGCCTGGCGGTGGTGGTTTCTCCGCTGATCGCGCTGATGGACGACCAGGTCGCGACCCTTGAAGAACTGGGCGTTGCGGCGGCCTCGTTGAACTCCACGCTGAGCGCCGAGCAGCAACGCGACCTTGCCGAGCGGATCCGCCGTGGCGAAGTGAAAATGCTCTATCTGGCACCCGAACGCTTGGTCCAGCCGCGCATGCTGGCATTTCTGCAAAATCTCGATATCGCCCTGTTTGCCATCGATGAAGCCCACTGCGTTTCGCAATGGGGCCACGATTTCCGTCGCGAATACCTGCAACTGGGACAACTGGCGGAATTGTTTCCCCATGTTCCGCGCATCGCCCTCACCGCGACCGCCGACAAGCGAACCCGTGAAGAGATCGTCGAGCGCCTGCACCTGCAGAATGCCGAGCGTTTTCTCTCCAGTTTTGACCGCCCGAATATCTTTTACCGCATCGTGCCCAAGGAACAGCCGCGCAAGCAGTTGCTGGCGTTCCTCGCCGAACGGCGCAGCGATGCCGGCATCGTTTACTGCCTGTCGCGCAAGAAAGTCGACGAAGTGGCCGTGTTCCTCAGTGAACAGGGCTTTCCTGCGCTGCCGTATCACGCGGGGCTGGCCAACGAAATCCGTGCCGAGCACCAGCGGCGATTCCTCAATGAAGAAGGCCTGATCATGGTGGCCACGGTGGCGTTCGGCATGGGCATCGACAAGCCGAACGTGCGTTTCGTCGCGCACCTGGATTTGCCCAAATCCCTTGAGTCCTACTACCAGGAAACCGGTCGCGGCGGCCGTGACGGTCTGCCGGCAGACGCGTGGATGGCCTACGGCCTGCAAGATGTGGTGATGCTCAAGCAAATGCTGCAAAACTCCGAAGGCGACGAACGCCACAAACGCCTGGAGCAGCACAAGCTCGATGCGATGCTGGCGCTCTGCGAGGAAACCCGCTGCCGTCGACAGACGTTGCTGGCCTACTTCGACGAAGACATGCCCGAGCCGTGCGGCCACTGCGACAATTGCGTCGATGGTGTACAGACCTGGGATGCCACCGAACCGGCTCGCCAGGCGCTCTCGGCGATCTATCGCACCGGCCAGCGCTACGGCGTCGGCCATCTGGTGGATGTGTTGCTGGGCAAGGACAACGAAAAGGTCCGCAGTTTTGGTCACCAGCATTTGTCGGTCTACGGTGTGGGCAAGGCGATGGGCGAGAGCGAATGGCGCTCGCTGTTCCGGCAACTGGTGGCGCGGGGTTTGGCCGACATCGACCTGGAGGGCTACGGTGGACTGCGCCTGAGTGATACCTGCCGACCGCTGCTCAAGGGCGAAGTCACCCTGGAACTGCGTCGTGACCTCAAACCACAGACCACGGCGAAAAGCAGCAAGAGCCAGGCGAGCCAGTTGGTGCGCGGGGAGGAGCGCGAGCAATGGGAAGCCTTGCGCGCCCTGCGTCGCAAGCTTGCCGAAGAGCACGGCGTGCCGCCTTACGTCATCTTCCCCGATTCGACCCTGCTGGAAATGCTGCGCAGTCAGCCGACTTCGCTGGCGGAAATGGCCCGGGTCAGTGGCGTCGGTGCTCGCAAACTGGAGCGTTACGGCGAGGCGTTCCTCGAAGTGCTTGGCGGTCAGGTCGAGGCACCGAAGGCGGTGGCCGACGTTCGCCACGAATTGATCACGCTGGCACGCGCCGGCATGACCCCGTTGCAGATTGCCGGCCAACTGCAATGCTCGGAAAAGAATGTCTACACCATGCTCGCCGACGCCATCGGCCAGCAGCAGTTGTCGCTGGAGCAGGCGCTGGATTTGCCGGAAGAACTGATGGGTGAAGTGCAGGATGCATTCCTCGACGGTGAAGGCGAACTGCCGTCGGTTGCGCAGGTCGCTGAACTGTTTGCCGGGCGGGTGCCTGAAGGGGTGTTGTACTGCGTCCGGGCTGCGCTGCAATCGGAATTCGAGATCTGACGCGCAAAACTTGATCTCGGTCTATTGATGTAACGATTCAGTGCAGAGCAAACCTTGCCTCGAGTCGAAGGCCATGCTTAGCTGACTAATAATTAGTTTTATCGATTTCAGTCTAACCATGAGTGTTTTATGCCGTTAACCGAACAACACCGCTTTGGCATGCAATTGGCCCAGATGTCTCGCGGCTGGCGTGCCGAACTGGATCGCCGGCTGGCCGGCCTGGGTTTGTCGCAGGCGCGCTGGCTGGTGCTGCTGCACCTGGCGCGTTTCGAAGCAGCACCTACCCAAAGGGAGCTGGCGCAAAGTGTCGGCGTCGAAGGGCCAACCCTGGCACGCCTGCTCGATAGCCTGGAAGGTCAGGGCCTGGTGCAGCGCCAATCGGTGGTGGAAGACCGCCGGGCAAAGAAAATCGTACTGTGTGCGCCGGCTCGCCCTTTGATCGAACAAATCGAAACCATTGCCACCCAACTTCGCCACGAAGTTTTTCAAGGTGTCGATGAGGCGGATCTGAAGGTGTGCATGCGGGTTCACGGGCACATCCTGGCGAATCTGGAAAAATTATGAGGCACAAACGAATCTCGGCTTTTTGAGAACCCCCGCTGAGCAGACTATAAAGAACTAGTAGGCAATATCGTGTTCGTACCGGATATGCGAACACGCGTGGTTGTGTTCTGTTATCTAAGGGATGCTCATGCTTGAGAGTCGGCACGTAGTACTGCGAGGGTTCGCCAGGTGTTTGCTGGCCGTTGGATTAGTGGCTTACTCGGCATGGGCGTCCGCGCTGGGGCTGGGGGAAATCACCGTGCATTCGGCGCTTGATCAGCCGTTTCGCGCCGATATCGCCCTGGAAGATGCAGCAGGACTGGAGGAGAGCGACCTGTCGGTCAGTCTGGCGACAGCGGATGAATTCAGTCGTGCCGGCGTCGAGCGCGTGTTCTTCCTCAATGACCTCAAATTCACCCCAATCCTGCGCGGCAATCGCCACCTGATCCGCGTGAGTTCCAGCAAGGCCGTCACTGAACCCTTTCTCGATTTCCTCGTCCAGGTCAATCAGCCCAATGGACGTGTGCTGCGCGAATACACGGTGCTGATCGATCCACCGGGCACGCCGGGCATCGTACCGGTTGCCGATGAGCCGGACACCCGCACGGCGAATTCTCCGTTTCCAAGTGTCACGCCGGCTGCCGCTGCGCCCCCTGCGGCGAAGAAACCTGCCACAGCCACGCAGCCTGCTTCGCCTGCCGCTGCGGTTGCCGATGAATCCGCCGAGCAGTTGGCCGCCAGCGTGCTGAGCAACCAGCAGCTGCAAAAAAACGTCGACGAACTGAACGCCAGGCTGCAAGCCCAGGACGAACAGATTGCGGCACAGAAAAAACAGATCACCGAACTGCAAACCCGTCTGGCGGAAGTCCAGACGGCACCAGCGGCCGCTCCGCAACAGGCAATACCGGCGCCGGTCGCGGTTGAAGAGCCCGAAGGCATCAACTGGCTGCTGGTTGTCGGTTTGCTGGCATTGATCGCCTCGTTGCTGCTGGTGGCGTTCGTTCGGCGTCAACGCCAGCAAGCTCGGGCGGTGCCCGAAGACTCACCCGCATCGGCGTCGCGCCATGAACCGGTGCTTGAGCCGGTCTTTGAACCGGTGCAACAGTCTTCTCTGTCGAAACCTGAACAAGACCATCACGACGAATCGCCCACCGGCGATGTGTTGGAAGGTGTGGGCCTTTATCTGACTTACGGTCGTTTTGCCGAAGCGGCCGCCCTGTTGCGCGATGCGCTGGCCAAGGAACCCCAGCGCACGGATCTGGCCATGCAATTGCTGGACGTTCTCGGTAAGCAGGGTGACGAACCCGCCTACAACGCCCAGGAAAAAAGCCTACGCGAGGCGGGGTTCGATCCACTGCAACTCCGGGACATGCGAACCCGTTTTCCTAAACTGAGCAAGCCCGCGCCGGTTACAGCGATACCCGTCGTCGCGGCCGCCGCCCCCGTCGTGACTCCCACGATCGAAAACAACGCTGGCGATGAGTTTCAGTTGAACCTCGATGAGCTGTCGATGGATTCAAACTGGGATCTGGTCAGCCCCTTCGAAGGCAGTGAAATGGCGGAAAAACCAACGGATCCGGCATTTGCATCGAACCTGCATGTGTTGCCATTCGAGATGCCGGGAGAACCGACGCGGGATGAGCCCGAGCTGGAGTGGATTGCCGAACCGGATGCCCAGACGCTGGACGATGACTTTCTCAATGAGTTCGCTGATCCCGGTCAGTCGCTTGAGCTTGAAGCGCTGGAGCTGGAACCGTCGGGGACGAGCAACGCGGACAAACTGGAACAGGCGCAGACCTGCATCGATGAGGGTGATCTGGACAGCGCCATTGACCTGCTTAACCAGTTGCTTGAAGACGCTGATGAACCACTCAAGCAAACCGCACGTACGTTGTTGGCCGGTATCCGCTGAGCCTCTATCATGACGGCGCCCTTTGGCTCAGGAATCTGCCCCGTCATGAATACGCAAAAACCCGAAATTGTCATCACCTACTGCACGCAATGCCAATGGCTGTTGCGTGCCGCCTGGTTGGCGCAGGAACTGCTCAGCACCTTTGGCGACGATCTGGGCAAGGTGTCGCTGGTGCCAGGCACCGGCGGAGTGTTCCACGTTTTCTGCAATGGCGTGCAGATTTGGGAGCGCAAGGCGGACGGTGGTTTCCCCGAGGCCAAGGTGCTCAAGCAGCGGGTCCGTGATCAGATCGATCCGGACCGCGACCTCGGGCACAACGATCGCGCTCAGTGAGAGGCGGCTTCGGCAACCATCACTTTTTTGCCGGGTCCGCCTGACAATCTGGCAGACACCACAATGGCGACGATGATCAAGGCGCCACCAATCAGCATGCGCAGCGTCGGATTTTCGTTGAACAATAGCCAGGCCACGGTAATGCCGTAAACCGGCTCCATGGCGAACACTACTGCGGCGGTCCTGGCCTTGATGACGGCGAGGCTGGCGACGAACAGGCTGTGGGCCAGGCCCGTGCAGAACACCCCGAGCAGGGCAATCCACAGCCAGTCGAGCGCGCGGACTTCGATCAGTTGAGGCGCGGCCACCGGCAACAGGCATACCGCAACCACCACGTTCTGGCACAGCGCTGCCTGTACCGGGGCTATTTTTGTGGAGCTGGCACGGTTGGTCAGCGACAGCAGTGAAAACAGCAAGCCGGACCCCACCGACCAGAGCAGCCCGATGGTGGCGCCACTGGCGAGGTCGAAGTCCGGTGTCACCAGCACCAGTCCGACACTCACCAGCACCACCAGGATGATTTCATTGGCACGAATGCGCTCGCGGAAAATCAGCCCTTCGAGGATGACGGTGAACGCCGGGAAACTGGCAAAACCCAGGGTGGCAATGGCGACACCGGCGACTTTCACGGAAATGAAAAAACTCACCCAATGGCCGGCCAGCAGCAGGCCACCGAGCAGCAGGCGGCACCAATCCGAAGCGTTGAGCTTGTGCCAGCGCCTTTGGCTGGCCAGGCGTGAGAATACGCCGAGGGCGAGCACGGCGAAGGCTGCACGGCCAAAAACGATGATGGCGGGGGAGGCGGCGGCGAGTTTACCGAGCACGCCGGTCAGGCCAAACATCAGGGCACCGATATGCAGGGCGCCAAGGGCGGTACGGGGAGTCATTGCAATCCTTGGAGAACGTTGAGCCACGCTGACGGGCATCGTCAGTGGCTCCATTAAAGCGCATCGCCTCCCGCGCGGTCTGTCGCCAGGCTAGCGAGTTTTGTCGCTGGCCTCTCGTCGCAGTTTTCCTGGTGAGGTGCCAAATTCGCGAAGCACGGCTGCGCAAAATGCACTTTGTGAACTGTAGCCTGCCCGGACGGCAATCTCGCCAATGGGCAATGCCGAGGTGCGTAACAGCCGCACCGCCATATGCAGGCGTCGACTGCGGATGTAGTCCATCGGCGTCTGGCCGCATTCGGCAACGAACCGCGCGTGCAGCCGTGCAGTGGACAGGCCGCAGATACGCGCCAGATCAGCCACTTGCAGTGGGTAGGCTGCACACTGGTCAATGTGGGCATTGAATTCGGCGTAGGGCAGTCGGCGTCCGCCGCCTGTCTCGGGTACGACCCCGTTGAGACTGGCCAGCAGCAATACGGCGCCCTGTTGCGCAATGACCGGGTCGTTGACCGGGCTGTTCGCCAGCCAGTTGACCAGGTTGTCTTGTGCAGTATTCAGTGGCAGGCGCCCGGGATGGTCGAGCAGGTGCCGGCTGGCGTCGGCATGATCGCCAAGGTTTTGTGTCACCCACCCGTCACTCGGCACATCCAGCACCAGGCAGCGGCTACCGTTGGGGCTGCCACAGGCATGGTGGAAGCCGGAAGGAACCACCACGAAACTCTGCTGGACCACTTGGCTGCCACGCCCGTCGACTTCGAAATCCAGTGCGCCCGACAATCCGAACACCAGTTGCGCGTGGTCGTGGCTGTGGACGATCTGGTCATGGGTGTATTGGCGCAGTGTGAGCAGCGGTCTCATCGCGGGTCTCCCAAATAAGGCTGACAGTTTACACCGCGCTCGCCCTGGCGCGTTGTCACAGGACTGACTCGCGCCTGTCATGGGCGATTAACCCGCTCGGCGCAAGCTTGCAAAAACAATCGCAGAGGGTTGCCCATGACCAGCGCCGAGCTCGCCAAACCCAGTCGTAAGCAACGTGTGCGAACCTTGTGGATTTCCGATGTGCACCTGGGCACCCGGGATTGCCAGGCCGAACACTTGTCGCAGTTTCTCAAGGGCTACCACGCCGACAGAATCTACCTGGTCGGCGACATCATCGATGGCTGGAAGCTGCGCGGCGGCATGTACTGGCCCCAGGCGCACACCAATGTGATCCGCCGCCTGTTGACCATGAGCAAGCGCGGTACCGAAGTGATCTACGTCACCGGCAACCACGATGAATTCCTGCGGCGCTATTCCAAGCTGATTCTTGGCAACATCCAGTTGGTGGACGAAGCGATACACGTGACTGCAGACGGTCGCCACCTGCTGGTGATCCACGGCGATCAGTTCGACGTAATCACCCGTTATCACCGCTGGCTGGCCTTCCTCGGTGACTCGGCCTACGAGTTCACCCTGACCCTCAACCGGTGGCTCAACCACTGGCGCGCTCGTTATGGCTACGGTTACTGGTCGTTGTCGGCGTACCTCAAGCACAAGGTCAAAACGGCGGTCAGCTTTATCAGCGACTTCGAAGAAGCCATCGCCCACGAATGTGTCAAACGGGAGTTGCACGGGGTGGTGTGCGGCCACATTCACCACGCCGAGATACGCAAGGTTGGCGAGGTGGATTACCTCAACTGCGGTGACTGGGTGGAATCCTGCACAGCACTGATCGAGCACTGGGACGGCTCGATCGAGCTTTATCGGCTGGCGGATGCCCAGGCGCGAGAGGCGGAATTGAAGGCCCTGAAAATCCCGGAACCTGCCTGACCTCCTGTAGGAGCGGGCTTGCCCGCGATGAATTCCCTCGGTCCATCAGGCCGGCGCATGCTCGGCCATCGCCGCCTTGTAGATCGACTGCTTGGGCTGCGTAAACAGCCGTTGCATCATCGGTTCGAAGAAACTCAATGGCAGCGTGTCGTAAGCCGGGTCAAATGCCGCCGCATCGTATTTGGCACAAAACTCGATGGTCGCCTGGTACTGCGGATGGTCGCTGAATTGCTCGCGTAGATGCCGGTCCATGCCCAGGTGATGAAAGAAGTAGTAGCCCTGGAAGATTCCGTGCTTCTCCACCATCCACAGGTTTTCGGCACTGACGAAAGGCTTGAGAATCGCTGCTGCGATGTCCGGGTGATTATAGGAGCCCAAGGTGTCGCCGATGTCGTGGAGCAGGGCGCACACCACATATTCCTCATCGCGACCGTCGCGCCACGCACGGCTGGCGGTTTGCAGGGAATGGGTCAGGCGATCGACCGGAAAACCGCCAAAATCACCCTCGAGCAGTTTCAGGTGCGCCATGATCCGTGTCGGCAATTGTCTGGCGTAGGCACTGAAATCTGCGGCGATGATCGCCCAGTCCTCTTGCGTGCCATCCTGCATGTGGGTGAAGCGGGCATTGGCATTCATCGCTCATCCTCTTGTTCTGTACGAGGGGGGCAGCCTCGGGCCTAGAACGGCACGCGGCCCAGGACCATGTCGCGGTACATGACGAAATCGCCGAGCAGGCTGTAAAAAGGGTGCTGAAAGGTCGCTGGCCGGTTCTTCTCGAAAAAGAAATGCCCGACCCAGGCGAAACTGTAGCCTGCCAGCGGGAGCGCCAGCAGCCACAGCCACGCGCCTTTGCCAATGCTCAGGGCCACGATCAGGATGACCAGCGTCGTGCCGATAAAATGCAGTCGTCGGCAAGTGCTGTTGCTGTGCTCACTCAGGTAATACGGGTAAAACTCAGCAAAGCTGTTGAAACGCCTGATATTTTCCACGACCGCGATCTCTGTGTTTATTGTTATGACTGCAAGTTGTTCTGCGGGGAGCTTATTTGAGTCTAGAGTGATCATTGGCGTCAGCCAGTGACAATGGGCGCCACTTTAGTATCCTTCGGAAATTGGCCGTAAGATGCGGCTCTTCATGTAAGTAAACGCCATGAGCGAAAGAACGACTTCTGCAAGCTGGGCGATGGGGATTGTCAAGGCACTGGAAATGGACGGTCTGGATTGCCGGGCGTTGTTCAAGCAGCTGGGGCTCGACTACGCGTTACTGGAAGATCCGGACGCGCGCTTCCCGCAGGATTCCATGACACGGTTGTGGCAGCGCGCCGTCGAGCTGTCCGGCAATCCGGCCATTGGCCTCAACATGGGCAAGGTGGTGAGACCGGCCTCCTTCCATGTAGCCGGTTATGCCTTGATGTCCAGCCAGACCCTGGCCGATGGCTTCAAGCGGCTGGTGCGCTATCAGCGCATCATTGCCGAAAGTGCCGACCTGAGTTTTCGTCTTCTGGATGAAGGTTATGCGCTGATCCTGACCGTGCACGGCGATCATCTGCCACCGACCCGACAAAGCGCCGAGGCTTCGCTGGCTTGTGCGCTGGCCTTGTGCGGCTGGTTGAGCGGACGCACGCTGCATCCGCACAAAGTGCTGATCCAGGGTGAGGAACCCGTCGATCTCGAACCCTATAAACAAGCCTTCCATGCCCCGTTGGTGTTCAACGCGCCGTATGACGCGCTGATTTTCGAGCGCGCTGACATGGAAGCGCCGCTGCCAACCGCCAACGAGGCGATGGCGCTGCTGCATGATCGCTTTGCCGGGGAATATCTGGCGCGGTTCTCCGAGAGTCGGGTGACCCATAAGGCTCGCCAGGTGTTATGTCGCCTGCTGCCCCAGGGCGAACCCAAGCGCGATGCAGTGGCGCAGACCCTGCACCTGTCGCAACGCACCTTGCAGCGACGATTGCAGGAAGAAGGCACCAGTTTCCAGACCCTGCTCGATGACACCCGTCGCGAACTGGCCGAGCAGTACCTGGCGCAACCGACCATGACCCTGCTGGAAATCGCCTACCTGCTGGGGTTCGCCGACCCGAGCAATTTTTTTCGCGCTTTCCGTCGCTGGTTCGATGCCACCCCCGGCGAGTACCGGGTGCGGCTGTTGGAAGCGCCTAACCGGGTCAGTGACGCCAGAACGCCGGAATACACAATACGAACACCGTAATGATCTCCAGTCGGCCCAGTAGCATGCCGAACGAGAGGATCCACTTGGCGGCATCCGGCAGGCTGGCGAAGTTGCCCGCCGGGCCGATGGTTTCACCCAGCCCCGGGCCGACGCCGGACACGGTGCTTGCCGCCCCCGTCAAGGCGGTCATCCAGTCGACTCCCAGCAACGACAGTAGCAGTGCAATAACGCAGATGGTGATGGCGAAGAAGAAGGAAAACGTCAGGATCGAGCGCACGATTTCTTCGTCGAGTCGGTGACCGTTGTACTTCTGCTTGATCACTGCGCGCGGGTGTATCAGCTGGTTAAGGTTGGCCTTGAGCAGGATGTAGGCGACCTGGAAGCGGAAGATCTTGATCCCGCCCGCCGTCGAGCCGGAACAGCCGCCGACAAAACCCAGATAGAAGAACAGCATCAGGGAGAAATTGCCCCAGAGGCTGTAGTCCCCCAGCGCAAAACCGGTGGTGGTCACCACCGAGGTCACGTTCAGCGCCACATGGCGCAACGCATCCAGCCAGTGCAATTGGGTGGTCCACCAGTACCAGGTGCCGAGCACCAACCAGGTCACCAGCAACATGCCGAGCAGGCCCTGTACTTGCTGGTCCTTGAGCAGAGCCTTGCGGTTACCGCGCAGGGTCGCCACGTACAGGGTGAATGGCAGGCTGCCCAGAATCATGATGACGATGGCCACCCAGTGCACCGCCGGTTGTGTCCACTTGGCCAAGGACAGGTCGGAGGTGGAGAAGCCCCCGGTTGAAATCGCCGACATCGCATGGTTGATCGCGTCGAACGGACTCATGCCGGCCCACCAGAAGGCCAGGCTGCCGAGAATGGTGATACCGACGTACGCCGCCACGATCAGGCGCGCGACCATGTGCGAGCGGGGCATGACCTTTTCCGAGCGGTCCGACGATTCGGTCTGGAACAGGCGCATGCCACCAATGCGCAGCAATGGCAGGATCGCAACCGCCATGCCGATAAAACCGATGCCGCCTATCCAGTGCAGCAGCGAGCGCCACATCAGGATGCCCGGAGACATGCTGTCCAGGTGGTTGAGCACCGTGGAGCCGGTCGCCGTGATCCCGGACATGCTTTCGAAGAACGAGTCGGTGTAGCTGATGTGCTGGGTCAGCAGGAACGGCAGTGCGGCGAAAATGCACACCACCAGCCAACTGCTGACCGTCAGCAGGTACATGTCCCGCGGACGCAGGTGCACATGCTCGGGGCGACCGGGGATCACCAGCGCCAGGCCGGCCAGGAAGGTGATCATGCTGGACCAGAGGAACGAGGGCATGTCGCTGGTGCGGTCGAAAATGATCAAGGTGGCCATGGGCACCACCATGGCGATTGCCAACGTGATCAGGAAGAGGCCGATGATGAAACCAATGGTTCGTAAGGTCGGCAACGCCATGAAGTCCGCTCGGGCTGAAAGGGGGAAGGGCGCCATTCTACCCATGGGGCAGGGCATGTAAACCGGCACTGCCGGACGCTTACCGCTAGAATAGCCGGACAATTTTTTCAGGAGGTGGCCGATGCAGGCTCTCGACGCTTTGCTCAACCGTGTTTCTGTTCCGCGTTTGCTCGATCCGGCTCCGACCGCAGCGCAGCGTGAAGTGCTGTTCAACGCGGCGATGCGCGCTCCGGACCACGGTCACTTGCAGCCTTGGCGCTTCCTCACCGTCGAAGGCGCAGCACGGGAGCAGATGGGCGAATTGCTGGCCGAAGCGGCGAAACTGCAGGACAGCGAAGTGTCGGAGGCGGCGTTGGACAAGGCCCGTAACGGGCCGTTGCGCGCGCCACTGGTGGTCGTGGTGATCGCGCGGTTGCAGGATCACGTGAAATACCCGAAGTCCGAACAACGGCTGGCGGCAGGTTGCGCAGCCCACGGGATTTTGCTGGCGGCCTATGCGCAGGGGATTGGCGCCGTGTGGCGCACCGGTGAACTGGCCTACTCGCCGCACGTGGCCAAGGGCCTGGGTCTGACTGAAGGCGAGGAGGTGATTGCCTTCCTGTACCTCGGCACGCCGCAGAAAGACCCGCGTGTAGCGGAGAAAGAAGACCTGACGAAGTTTGTCAGCGCGTGGTCGGGTCAGTAATTGACAGAACTACCCACCCTGTGGGAGCGGGCTTGCCCGCGATAGCGGTCTTTCAGTTTAAAAATTTGGTGACTGACACGCAGCTATCGCGGGCAAGCCCGCTCCCACAAGTGGGGCAAGTACGACCAAGTTACGGCTGCGCCACCACCCCCGGCACCAGCGGCAACTCCAGCGTGGCCACAAACCCGCCCTGCGGATGATTGGCCAGCGCCAGGCTGCCGCCATGCCGTTCCGCCGCACGCCGGGCGATCGCCAACCCCAGGCCATGGCCCGCTGCGGTCTGCCCGGGCGCCCGGTAAAACGGTTCGCCCAGCTGACTCAAATGCTCGTTGTCCACACCAGGACCATGGTCGCGCACCTGAACCACGATTCGTTCGCCTTGACGCCGAGCCTGCACTTCGATCGGTTGACCGACCGGGTTGAAGCGTTGGGCGTTGCGCAACAGGTTATCCACCGCGCGTTCGATCATGGTCGGCCAGCCCCTGAGGCTGAGGTTTTCCTCGGCGTCCAGGTCGACGGTCTGCTCCGGCGAGCCCAGTTGCGCGTCCTTCTGCAGGGTGCTCAACAGCGCATTGAGATCGACCTCTTCAGCGCTGGCGTTGTCGGCATCGACCCGCGCCAGTACCAGGATCTCGCTGATCAGTGCTTCCAATCGATCACACTCGCGGGTCAGGCGCGGTGACAGTTTTTCGCGCTCCTGCGGGCTGGCTCGCTCGGCCAGCGCCAGCGCAATGCGCAATCGTGCCAGCGGTGAGCGCAGTTCATGGGACACGTCACGCAGGAGCTGTCGCTGACTGCCAATCAGGCTTTGCAAGCGTGCGCCCATGCGATTGAAATCGTTGGCCAGTACGCCGAACTCATCGCGACGATTGGCCAGTTTCACCAGGCTGTTCTGTTGGTAAGTGGTTTGTCCCAGGTCATGCACCGCGCCACGCAGGCGACTCAGCGGGCGAGTGATGGACAAGGTCACGAGCAGGCTGAACAGCGTCAGCACCACCAGTGCGATGCCCAGGGCGCTCAGTGGCCAGAGCAGGCTTTCGCGGTGCCAGGCGTCCAGTTCCGGGTGGGGAATTCGGTAGATCAGCAGATAGGTGTCGCCGGTCTTGGTGCTGGTGTACTCATCGGTCACGCGGCGCCAAGGCAGGCGTTTGTCATCGTTGTTCTGGCGCGCTTCGAAGGCGGCGGCACGGCGCGGGAAGGTGCCCCGCACCACCGGATCACCGCTTTCGTTGAACACCTGGACATCGATGTGATACTGGCGTTTGCGCTGTTCGAGGATGTCCTGGGCTGCGTCTTCACCCTGCGCCTCGTAGGTCTGCGTCCATTCCTCGGCCAGGGTGTTGAGGCCCGGATGACGGCTGAGGATCCAGGCGTCCTGGTTAAGCATGTGCCCGAGCAGGATCGACAGCCCGGCAACCAGGGCGATGGCCAGCCAGAAGCTGGCCAGGATACGCCAGAACAATGAACGCACGGAAATCTCCAGGCAGACGACGATGGATGTGGCCCCGCCATTCACTGTAGGAGCGAGCTTGCTCGCGATAGCGTACTGTCAGTTGACCTATTTGCAGACTGACACACCGCCATCGCGAGCAAGCTCGTTCCTACAGGTTTCCGGCGTTGCCATAAACACCCGGGAGCAGCAAAAACAAACCCGGCGGTATCAACCGCCGGGTTCGGGGTTAACGCATTATTGCGCTTTTTGCGGTTGTTGCGCTTTCCAGGCCTTGAACTCGGCCCATTCAGCTTGGCGCTCCGCTCGCTTTTTCTGGATTTCGTCGAATTTCTTCTGTTGATCCGGTTTCAGCAGCGCCCGTACATCGGACTCGGCTTTCTTGTGGTTGGCCGCCATCTCGTCTTTCATGGCTTTCTGGTCCGCTGGCGAGAGTTTCTCCAGGTACTTGTCGACCACTTGCTTACGCTCGTGCATCTGCTCGCCCATGATCTTGCGGATCTGCTCGCGCTGTTCGCGGCTCAGGTCCAGTTGGCTGTAAGGGCCTTTACCGCGCATCTCGTGCATCTGGCCGCCGTGGCGAGGGCCGTCCAGCGGGCCACCCATGGGGCCAGCACCTTCAGGCATGGCCATGGCAACGGTGGGCAGGGCAGCTGCGAACATCAGGGCGATAAGAGTCTTGCGCATGGTGAATCTCCTTGTCTCGTTCCCGGTACGTTCCGGATGAGTTCAGATTACGGAGTTCAAGGTCAGCGGCGGTCAGCGCAACGTAAAGCTTGGGTAAAGACGATTTCGTCGCGTGCTGACACATCAGCAGCCGTGCGTGAGCCCGGCTGCCGCAAAAGGTCAGAGACTGTAGTAATAACCGCGGCTGCGCAGGGCGACGATGCGGGGGCGGCCGTCAGGGTGGGGGCCGATTTTCTTGCGCAGGTTGCTCACGTGCATGTCCAGGCTGCGGTCGTACAGGGTCAGTTTGCGGCCGAGGGCGATTTGCGCCAGTTCCTGCTTGTCCAGCGGTTCACCGGGCTGCTTGAGCAAGGCTTCCAGCAAGCGACTTTCGGAGACGGTCAGGCTGAACTCCTGTTCATCGATGCTGACCACGCCACGCACCGGGCTGAAACACAGGTCGCCCAGTTCAAGCTGGCTGGATACCGCTGCCGGATGACTGCGACGCAGCACGGCGCGCAGGCGGGCGGTCAGTTCCCGGGGGTCGCAGGGTTTGGCCAGGTAGTCGTCGGCGCCCAGTTCCAGGCCGAGGATGCGGTCCAGCGGTTCGCCTCGGGCCGACAGCATCAACACCGGCAGATCCGGGTGGTCGCCGCGCAGTTGCTTGAGCAACTCAAGACCGCTGCCGTCCGGGAGCATCACATCCAGCACCACGGCCGCCGGGGAGGTTTCGGCCAGTGCCCGGCGGGCGCTCTGGCCATCGTGGCAGGCACGCACCTGGAACCCTTCCTGGCTCAGCCAACTGACCAGCAGCTCACACAGCTCCTGGTCATCATCAATCAGTAACAGCTCGCTCATGACTCACTCAATTTAGCCATTGTCGACGTTTTCGACTTGCACCACTGGCGAAGATACCGCAGAGCAGAGCCAAAAGCGCAACTCCCGCACCGATCACGAACCATTGCTGCTGATCTGTGAGGAAACGTTGCAACGGACTGCTGGCCTGGGCCTCCTTGAGTTGCAGCTTCAATCGCTGGTTCTCCTGGCGCAACCGCGCCAGTTGCGCGCTTTCACGTTCGGCATCGACATTTTGCAGTTGTTTGCTCAGTTCTTCCCGCTGCGCCTCGCTAGCCTTCAAGCGTTGCTGCAACTCGGTGATCTGGGCGCCGGCGCTCAAGGACAGCGGCGTCGAATGGCTGCCCTCGGTGGTTTCCTCACCGTGGGCGGGCGCGACAATCGACAACGTGACCAACAGCAGACACAACGGACCTTTGCGCATGGCAACTCCTGAATTCCAATCGAGTATTGGGCAGGTTGTCGGCAGGCAAACGAGAATAATGAGCGATTGAGAGCGCGATGAACCGCGAAGGTTCATCGCGAGCCAGGACTTTAAGGCAGGACTTGCTTGAATGGCTTGACCGAAACGTTGGCGTAGACGCCGGCAGCGATGTACGGGTCGGCATCGGCCCAGGCCTGGGCGGCGCTCAGGGAATCGAACTCGGCGACGATCAGGCTGCCGGTGAAACCCGCTGCGCCCGGATCATTGCTGTCGACCGCAGGGTGCGGGCCGGCCAATACGATACGGCCTTCGCCCTTGAGCACTTGCAGACGCTCGAGGTGCGCGGGGCGCGCGGCCAGGCGGGCTTCCAGGGAGTTGGCGACGTCTGTGGCAATGATTGCGTAAAGCATGTCAGTCCTCGGTTTTTGGCGTGGTGGTATCGGTGTCGTGCAGGTGGCGCGACAGGTAGATGCCCTGGGCAACCAGGAACAGCACCGTCATGCCCAGGCTGCCGAAGACCTTGAAGTCGACCCAGTAGTCCTGGAAGGTGAACGCGACAAACAGGTTGGCGGCGCCGCAGAACAGGAAGAAGGCGATCCAGGCAATGTTCAGGCGTGTCCAGACAAGGTCCGGCAACGTCAGCGCGTGACCCATGATGCGCTTGATCAGCAACTGATTGCCGATGAAGTGACTGCCAATGAACGCCAGGGCAAACAGCCAGTTCACCACCGGGGCTTTCCATTTCAGGAAGGTCTCGCTATGGAAGGCCAGGGTCAGGCTGCCGAAGACCAGGCAGGCGATGAGCGTCAGCCATTGGCTTTTTTCCAGCTTGCGCTGTTTGATGAACAGGGCGCCATAGACCACAAGGGAGCTGATGATGAGCATCGCGGTGGCGCTGTAGATACCGCCTACAGTGACCTGGTGACCGGCGATGTCGACAACCCGAGGGTCTATTTTGAATACGATGAAAAACAGCAGGAGCGGGATGAAATCGATGAATTGTTTCACAGTGGCAGCCAGAAGCAGGATGTGGCGGCATAATAACAAACATATGGGCGCGCGATAGCGCCAGCTGATTTGAGGTCATGTATCCCCGTGAATGTCGATTTGCACTGCCACAGCACCGCCTCCGATGGTGCGCTCGCGCCCGCCGCCCTGGTGGCGCGTGCGCATGAGAAGGGCGTGCAGGTCCTGGCCTTGACCGATCATGACACCGTCGAAGGCCTTGAAGAGGCGCGCAGCGCGGCGACGGCACTGGGGATGCAACTGATCAATGGTGTGGAGTTGTCCTGCACCTGGGGCGGCGCGACCATCCACGTATTGGGTTACGCATTTGACCCAGACGCGCCGCCGTTGGTCGAGGCAATAGCCCGATTGCACGATGGGCGTTGGCTACGGTCTGAAGAAATAAGCCGCAAGCTGGCGCTCAAGGGCATGCCGGGGGCGCTGGACGGCGCCCGTGCCATCCAGCAGGAACTGGGCGACAGCGGCAATGCGCCGGCCCGTCCGCATTTTGCCGACTGGATGGTGCGAGAAGGGTTCGTCAAGGATCGCGCCGAAGCGTTTCGCAAATGGCTGGGCGCGGGCAAGCTGGGGGACGTCAAGCAACACTGGCCGGCCCTGGAGGAAACCGTGGAAACCCTGCGTGCATCCAATGCCTGGGTCAGCCTGGCACATCCCTGGCACTATGATTTCACGCGTAGCAAGCGTCGTCGGCTGATTTCTGACTATATTCAAGCGGGAGGCCAGGCGCTCGAAGTCGTCAATGGTCATCAGCCCGCCGAGCAAGTGGGCAGCCTTGCCATCCTGGCTCGGGAGTTTGGTCTGCTGGTCAGTGCCGGCAGTGATTTTCATGGCCCTGGAGGCTGGTCCGAGATCGGCGAATACCGCCCGCTCCCGGAGGATCTGCCACCACTGTGGTGTCGATTCAAACATGACCCAATTATTACCGTCGTCTGAACAGGTAGAGAATGTGAGTCAATTTTTCCAGATTCATCCGGAAAACCCGCAAGCGCGTCTGATCAAACAGGCTGTCGAGATCATCCGCAAGGGCGGGGTGGTGATTTATCCCACCGACTCGTCCTACGCCATTGGTTGCCAGATCGGTGACAAGGTGGCCGTAGAACGCGTACGCCGCCTGCGTGGGCTGGACGACAAGCACAACTTCGCGTTGATCTGCAGCGACCTGTCGCAGCTGGGGCTGTTCGCCAAGATCGACACCGGGACCTTCCGTATCCTCAAGGCGCATCTGCCGGGGCCCTACACGTTTATCCTCAACGCCACCCGCGAAGTCCCACGGCTATTGCTGCATCCGAAAAAACGCACCATCGGTCTGCGGGTGCCCAGTCATCCCATTGCCCTGGCGCTGCTGGCCGAGCTCGGCGAGCCGCTGATGAGCGTCACGCTGATCATGCCCGGCGACACCGATCCGCTGAGCGATCCGTACGAGATGCGCCAGTTGCTGGAGCATCAGGTAGACCTGATCATCGACGGCGGTTTTGGCGGGATCAAGGCGTCCACCGTGATCAACCTCGCCGATGGCGAGCCGGAAGTGATCCGCGTCGGTTGCGGCGACCCTTCGCCGTTCATGGCCGAGGCCTAGATGTCGGCCGTGGAACCCGTTGTCGACAGTCAGGCCGGCGCCCAGCAGGAACTGCCCTTTGCCATGGTCTATGGGCAGGCGGTGCTGGAAATGCCCCTGGACCTGTACATCCCGCCCGATGCGCTCGAAGTGTTTCTCGAAGCCTTCGAAGGCCCGCTCGATTTGCTGCTGTACCTGATCCGCAAGCAGAACATCAACATCCTTGACATCCCGGTGGCGGAAATCACCCGCCAGTACATGGGTTACGTCGAGTTGATGCAGTCGGTCCGCCTGGAACTGGCCGCCGAGTATCTGGTGATGGCCGCGATGCTGGCCGAGATCAAGTCGCGGATGTTGCTGCCTCGGGCGGAGACTGTCGAAGACGAAGAAGACGATCCGCGCGCCGAGTTGATCCGCCGCTTGCAGGAATACGAGCGCTTCAAGAACGCGGCCGAAGGCATCGACGGCCTCAGCCGTGTCGGTCGAGACGTGGTGGTGCCAAAACTGGATGCCCCGGAGGCCCGGGCCCGTAAGTTGTTGCCGGATGTCAGCCTGGAAGAGCTGTTGATGTCCATGGCCGAGGTGCTGCGCCGCGGCGACATGTTCGAAAGCCATCAGGTCAGCCGCGAGGCCCTGTCTACTCGCGAGCGCATGAGCGATGTGCTGGAGCGGCTCAAGGGCGGCGGTTTCGTGCCGTTTATCGAGCTGTTCACTGCCGAGGAAGGACGCCTGGGAGTGGTGGTGACTTTCATGGCGATCCTCGAACTGGTCAAGGAATCCTTGGTCGAGCTGGTGCAGAATGAGCCGTTCGCGGCGATTCACGTGCGAGCCCGAGCCGAATAACGAGTTGAATCATGAACCTGACTGAACCCCGCGAGCTGGCGCCACTGCTTGAAGCCTTTCTGTTGGCCTCGGGAAAACCGCAATCGCTTGAACGCCTCTACGAACTGTTTGAGGAAGGCGAACGGCCGGAGCCCCCGGTGTTCAAGAAAGCGCTGACATTGCTGGCCAAGTCCTGCGACGGTCGTGCTTTTGAACTGAAGGAAGTCGCTTCCGGTTATCGGCTGCAGATACGCGAAAAATTCTCGCCGTGGGTGGGGCGCTTGTGGGAAGAGCGGCCGCAACGCTATTCCCGCGCCATGCTGGAGACCATGGCGCTGATTGCCTATCGTCAGCCCATTACCCGTGGCGAAATCGAAGACGTGCGGGGCGTGGCGGTCAATAGTCATATCGTCAAGACGCTGCTGGAGCGCGAGTGGATCCGCATCGTCGGCTACCGCGATGTGCCGGGAAAACCGGCGATGTTCGCCACGACCAAGGCGTTTCTCGACCATTTCAACCTGAAGAACCTCGACGATTTACCGCCGCTCGCGGACTTGCGTGAGCTGGAGCCGGACCCGGTCCTGGACTTTGATGACGCACCGGTGCCTGCCGGATTGCAGGAACTGGCCGATGCCAGTGCCGAGCCGGAAGAACCCAAGGAAGAAACCAGTTTCCACACGCTGTTGCTGGAGTTGGACAGCATGGAAGAGGGGCTCAAGACCGATTTCGACGATATGTTGCGTGATGGCGATTCGGGAGAGATGCCGGAGGTTGAGGCCGAACCCGAACCCGAGCCCGAGCAAGAAGACGATGTGCTTGGCGTGGCCGAGGCACGGGAAAAACTCCTGGCCGCCGTCGCCGCCCTCGAACAGACACCGCCCGAACCGGAGCCCGAACTGAGCGAAGAAGAAGCCGAGGCCCGCGCCCTGGCCGAAGCGATCGAAGCCGAACGCCGCGAATTCGAGGATTGACGCGGTTGAACTGACTATGGAAATCCCTGTGGGAGCGGGCTTGCCCGCGAAGACGGCGTGTCAGGCGACATTACCTGAACTGATACACCGCTTTCGCGGGCAAGCCCGCTCCCACAATGGAATTACAGTGATAGTGAGATTTATACGCTCCACCACCGGTCGCCCCACGACCGGCAAATTCTCTCCATCAACTAGTCTTTGATGCGCAAACGCCCTCATGCGCGTATGATTCGCGACCCTCAGGCGATCCCTTCGCCGATTCAGACCACACCGGGAGGTGCCCAGATGAGTATCAACGATCAGCAAGACGACCAGCCAATCGGCCCAGCAGGCGAAAAACTGCAGAAAGTCCTCGCCCGTATCGGCGTCGGCTCGCGCCGTGACGTGGAAGCGTGGATCAGCCACGGCCGGATCAAGGTCAACGGCAAAGACGCCACCCTTGGCCAGCGTGTCGATATGCACGACGCCATCAGCATCGATGGCAAGGTGATCAAGCGTGAAGAGGCCGCCGAGTCGGTCCGCCGCGTGATCATGTACAACAAACCCGATGGCGAAATCTGCACACGCGTCGACCCGGAAGGTCGCCCTACGGTGTTCGACAAACTGCCAAAGCCCAAAGAAGGGCGCTGGATCAACATCGGCCGCCTGGACATCAACACCACTGGTCTCTTGATGTTCACCACCGACGGTGAGTTGGCCAACCGCCTGATGCATCCATCCTTCGAGATGGACCGTGAATACGCTGTGCGTGTGCGTGGTGAAGTCGACGACGAGATGATCGAGCGACTGAAAGCGGGCGTCATTCTCGAAGACGGTCCGGCCAAATTTACCGACATCAAGCAAGCACCCGGTGGGGAAGGTTTCAACCACTGGTACCACTGCGTGGTGATGGAAGGCCGCAACCGCGAAGTCCGTCGCCTGTGGGAATCCCAGGGCCTTGTGGTCAGCCGTCTGAAGCGCGTGCGTTTCGGCCCGGTGTTCCTCAATTCCGATCTGCCGATGGGGCGCTGGCGCGAAATGAGCCAGTACGAAGTCGACATCCTCAGCTCTGAAGTGGGCCTGACGCCGGTAGCGATGCCGCAGATGAACGCCAAGAGCAAGGACAAGCTGGAGCGGATGCAGCGCAAATCGTCGCGGCCAATGGCGCGCACGGATCGTGTGCGCACCCTGCGCCCGGCGGCAGACGCACCGGCTTCCCCACGCGTGGCTCGCGAGCCGCAGATTGAGGGCGAGCGCAGGCCGGCCGCCCGCCAGGACGGTGAGCGCGCGCCACGCCCGCCACGTCCGGCCAAGGGCCGTACCGAGCGCGGCGAAGGTCGCGGTACGCCGGTGGCTGATCGTCCGGTCGAAACCAAGCGTCCGGCCAAACCGGCCGCCAAGCGTCCGGGCATCAAGCTGGTCGACGGTGATGCGCCTGCGGGCAAGCGTCGCGGCGCGCCGACGGGTGTGAAGAAGCGGTAAGCGATAAGCGGTAAGCTGCAAGTTAAAAACGCTATCCTTTGGGGTGGCGTTTTTTTTGGTTTGCCTTTCAGGGTGTGTTGGCTGGACTGGCCTCATCGCTCCCACATGTTTACCGCAGCCCCCTGTGGGAGCGGGCTTGCCCGCGATGGGGCCATTGGCAACACCACACATCCCTGCCCAGACATCCCCGGCAACAAGCCGCCGACCCCTCGGCGTCTGGCACGGCGCGGTCAGCGGTGTACAATGCGCCCCGTTTTACCTGTGACCTCCTGCGCAGCAGCGCAATCCTCAAGGCTACCCGCTTTGTTCACTCCGCCACGTCACGAGCGTGTCGGGTTCGATTTCGTCACAGATAAAAACAAAACAGGTGACGCATGACCGCTGTAGATAATCTGAATTCAGGCGAGCTGAAACGCGGCCTGAAGAATCGTCATATTCAACTGATCGCCCTCGGTGGCGCGATTGGTACCGGCCTGTTCCTCGGCTCGGCCGGTGTCCTCAAGTCCGCTGGCCCGTCGATGATTCTCGGCTACGCCATCTGTGGCTTCATTGCCTTCATGATCATGCGCCAGCTCGGCGAGATGATCGTCGAAGAGCCCGTGGCCGGCTCCTTCAGCCACTTCGCCCACAAATACTGGGGCGGATTCGCCGGCTTTCTGTCGGGCTGGAACTGCTGGATCCTGTACATCCTGGTGGGTATGTCTGAGTTGACCGCGGTCGGCAAATACATTCATTACTGGGCGCCGCACATCCCGACCTGGGTGACGGCCGCCGGCTTCTTTGTGCTGATCAACCTGATCAACCTGGCCAACGTCAAAGTGTTCGGTGAAGCCGAGTTCTGGTTTGCGATCATCAAGGTCGTGGCGATCATCGGCATGATTGCCCTGGGCAGCTACTTGCTGGTCAGCGGTCATGGCGGCCCGCAGGCCTCCGTGACCAACCTGTGGTCCCATGGCGGTTTTTTCCCCAATGGCGTCGGAGGCCTGGTGATGGCCATGGCGATCATCATGTTCTCCTTCGGCGGCCTGGAAATGCTCGGTTTTACTGCCGCCGAAGCTGACAAACCGAAAACGGTGATCCCCAAAGCCATCAACCAGGTGATCTACCGGATTCTGATTTTCTATATCGGGGCCTTGGTCATCCTGCTGTCGCTGACACCTTGGGACAGTCTGCTGGCGACGCTGAACGCTTCGGGCGACTCCTACAGCGGTAGCCCGTTCGTGCAGGTGTTCTCGATGCTGGGCAGCAACACTGCTGCGCATATCCTCAACTTCGTCGTGCTGACCGCTGCGCTGTCGGTGTACAACAGCGGCACTTACTGCAACAGCCGCATGCTTCTGGGCATGGCGGAGCAGGGCGATGCGCCCAAGGCATTGGCGAAGATCGACAAGCGTGGCGTGCCGGTGCGCTCGATCCTGGCGTCGGCCGCAGTGACCTTGATCGCGGTCTTGCTCAACTACCTGATTCCGCAAAACGCGTTGGAATTGTTGATGTCGCTGGTGGTCGCTACGCTGGTCATCAACTGGGCGATGATCAGCTACTCGCACTTCAAGTTCCGCCAGCACATGAACAGGACCGGCCAGACGCCGCTGTTCAAGGCGCTGTGGTATCCCTACGGCAACTTCATCTGCCTGGCGTTCGTGGTGTTCATCCTGGGTGTGATGCTGCTGATCCCGGGCATCCAGATTTCCGTATACGCGATCCCGGTGTGGGTGGTGTTCATGGGAGTCTGCTTCTGGATCAAGAACAAGCGCAGTGCGGGGCGGGAGTTGGCTGGGGCGAGGTAAACTTCCCAGGAACTCACGGTCCCCTGTAGGAGCAAGCTCGCTCCTACAGGGGGGCATCGCTTCTGAATAGGGACGCCATTGCATGCTGGTGATTTCCAACACCGTACAACTGCCGGATCATGAGATCGAGTTGACCGCCATCCGCGCCCAAGGCGCCGGTGGGCAGAACGTCAACAAGGTCTCCAGCGCCGTGCACCTGCGCTTCGACATCCCGGCTTCGTCTTTGCCCGAGTTCTACAAGGAACGCTTGCTGGCGTTGCGTGACAGTCGCATCACCAGCGACGGCGTTTTGATCATCAAGGCCCAGCAGTACCGCACGCAGGAAGCCAATCGTGCCGATGCACTGGAACGGCTGGTCGAGTTGATCCAGAGCGCCACCAAGGTTGAAAAAAAACGCCGCCCAACCAAGCCCACATTGGGCTCGAAAACCCGACGGCTCGAATCCAAGAGCAAGCGCGGCAGTATCAAGGCCGGTCGCGGCAAGGTCGACTTCTAGCGCGTCGAACGTTCTTCGCGGTGTTTTTCATCCAGTTGCTTCGGCATTTGCCGGTACAGGTAAACACTGAGGACCAAGCCCGTCAGGGCGGCGAGTGCGGCGAACAGGAAGATCGAGGCGAAGCCAAAACCGGCAGCAATCGCGCCCGCCAGCGGTCCGGTGATGCCCAGCGACAGGTCGATGAACAGTGAGTAGGCGCCCACCGCTGCGCCACGACTGGAAGCCGGCACCAGGTTGACAGCTTCCACGCCAAGGGCCGGGAACACCAGCGAAAAACCGAAACCACTCAATGCCGCCCCGGCCAGCGCCCAATGGGCATCCGGCGCGAGCCAGAGCAGCAACAGGCCCAGAGTTTCCACCGAAAGGCAGGCAATCGCCACGCGAAAGCCCCCGAGCCGGTTGATCAGGTTGCCGAACAGCAACCGCGCTCCGATGAAGCTGGCACCGAAAAGGCTCAGGCACAGCACCGCGTTATCCCAATGCTGGGTGGCGTAATACAACGTGATGAAGGTGGCGATGGTGCCGAAGCCGATCGAGCCCAGCGCGAGGCCGCAGCCGTGCGGCAGTACTCGACCCAACACGTGCATGAACGGCAAGCGTTCTCCGGCGACGATCGGTGCAGCCGTTTTCGGCCAGGCCAGCGCCAGCCCCAGCACCGCCAGCAGCACGATGCTCACGCCCATGCTCCACAAGCCCAGGCCATTGACCAGAAATACCCCCAACGGTGCGCCGACTGCCAGCGCGCCATAACTGGCGATACCGTTCCAGGAGATCACTTTGGCCGTATTTGCCGCGCCAACCCGGCCAATGCCCCAGCCGATCGACCCCGAGCCCACCAGGCTTTCCGCGCTGCCGAGCACCAGACGGCCGATCAACAGGCTGATCAGGCTGAGCATCGGCAGGCTCTGGGTCCAGGCCGAAATCAACATGAACACGCCGCTCAAGCCGCAACCCGCCAGGCCATACATCACCGCGAGTTTGCTGCCCTTGATGTCGATGATTTTGCCGGCGTACGGACGGCTGAGCAGGGTGGCCAGGTATTGCACGCTGATCACCAGCCCTGCGATCACCGCGCTGAAGCCCAGATCGTTGTGGACGTAGCCGGGCAATACGGCCAGGGGAATGCCGATATTGAGATAGCCGATGAACGTAAAGAGGACGATGGAAACGACTTGCAGCGTGACCGCCAGGGGGCGCTGGTTTTCAGACATGGGGCAAAGGTCCACGGGAAAGCAGAATAGATAGGCTGCTTATGATAGCGGTGCAAGCGCCTATCAGGCGTGGAAAAGTAAAACTATTTGCCGGACGGAAGCGTCAGGGTTGGGTGGGAGCGACCAGTTGGGTCGTGACCAGTGCGGCCAGCGCATTTTCTTCGCTGCCGAAACGGGCGAGCAGGGCGGCCTGTTTTTCCGGGGAGAGGCGGTTCCAGATCTCGATCATCTTTTCAGCGGTGCCAATCAGTACGCTGGCTTGCTCTTCGGAAAATTCATCGGTCATGGGGGAGGGCTCAAGGTTCAGGCAGTGTGGAAAGCGCATGTTAGCGCTTTCCACACGGTCTGTACGGCGGGTGTTTCAGTCTTCGCTGTCGGCCTTGCGGCTGTCAGTGGCTTCTTTCGGCTCGGGCTGTTGGGCGCCGGCTTGTTGCGGGGTCGTCTGCTCAGGTTCGTGCAGGCTTGGGAAGGGGAGATTGGGAATCTCGTGCATGGTTGCGCTCCTCGCTAAGTCTGTTGGTAGATCTGGTAGATCCGCGCTTTCAAAAAAGCTTGGGCAGGATACAGCAGGAGAAATGACAAATAGACTTTTATATCTGTTTGTTTCGACGGGTGGGGTTGTCTAGACAGGTCGGTGGGAGGTACTGATCCCCTGCAGGAGCGAGCATGCTCGCTCCTGCAGGGGTTGCGGCGTTTGTGGGTTACTTACACACGTCCGCAATCGCTTCCGCCAGCAGATCCAGGCGCGTCGCGTCGATGCCGGCCACGTTTGCCCGACCGGTGCCGACCATGTACACGCTGTGGCGGTCACGCAGTTGCTTGACCTGCTCGGGTAACAACCCGGTGTATGAAAACATGCCGCGCTGCACGCCAATGTGCGCAAAACGCTCGCGCAAGCCATGGGGCTCGAGCGCCTCGACCAGGCCGCTGCGCAATTGTGCGATGCGCAAACGCATGCCTTCGACTTCATCGGTCCACAGGCTTTTGAGCTCGGGATCGCCCAGGATCGTTGCCACCACGGCCGCGCCATGATCCGGGGGTGTCGACCACAGGTTGCGGGCGATGTTGGCGAGTTGGCTGCGGATATCCAGCAGTTTGTCGGTGCTCTTGGCGCAGACGATCAACGCGCCGGTGCGGTCGCGGTACAGACCGAAATTCTTCGAGCAGGAACTGGTGATGAGCACTTCCGGCAGTTCGGCGGCAAACAAGCGGGTCGACCAGGCGTCCTGTTCCAGGCCATCGCCAAAGCCCTGGTAAGCGAAGTCGATCAGCGGCACCAGATCGCGACGACGCACCACTTCCAGCACACGACGCCATTGCTCGTGACTCAGGTCGAAACCGGTGGGGTTGTGGCAGCAGGCGTGCAGCAACACCACGTCGCCGATTGGCGCCTGGTTCAGCGCAGCCAGCATCGCCTCCACGTCGAGGCGGTTATCACTGCCCACGTAGGGGTAGTGGTTCACCTTGACCCCGGCCGTGGTGAAAATGGTTTCGTGGATCGGCCAGGTTGGGTTGCTCAGCCAAACGCCGCGACCCGGCAGGCATTGGGCGATGAAGTCCGCGCTCAGGCGCAATGCGCCGGTGCCGCCGGGGGTCTGGGTAGCGCCAACCCTTTGTTCGGCGATCAGCGCAGAGTCGGCGCCGAGCACGAGCGCATTGATCGCCTTGCCGAACGCCGGCTCGCCATGCCCGCCGATGTAGGTCTTGGTGGTCTGGCGATCCACCAGGCGTTGCTCGGCGAGTTTCACGGACGCGAGGATCGGCGTCAGGCCCTGGGCATCCTTGTATACGCCAACGCCCAGGTCGAATTTGCGCGGGTTCGGGTCCTGCGCGTAAGCCTCCATCAGGCCCAGGATCGGGTCGCCGGGTACTCGACCGATGGCGTCGAAATGCATTATTTACGGCCCTCGGCATCCTTGGCCACGTCGTCGGTGCGCGCGGCCATGATGAAGTCGTTGCGGTGCAGGCCCTTGATGGAGTGGCTCCACCAGGTCACGGTGACTTTGCCCCATTCGGTCAGCAGGCCCGGGTGGTGGCCCTCGGCCTCGGAGATTTCACCGACGGCATTGGTGAAGGCCAGCGCGTGCTTGAAGTTCTTGAACAGGTAGACCTTTTCCAGCTGCATGATGCCGTCGCGAACTTCGATGTTCCAGTCAGGGATCTGCTTGATTAGTACCGGCAGTTCTTCGTCGCTGACCTGTGGTGCGTCGGCGCGGCACGCTTCGCAATGGGCTTGGTTCAAAGTGGACATGATGTGTTCCTGAAATCGAATGTTTGGGAAGTCGGGGTCATCGTTACCAGGGGATGGCTTTACGCTAAAGCAAAGCGTCGCTCGGTAACAGACACACTTGTTGCGAAAAGTCGCGGGTCACGCAGCTTTCGGCGGAAATTTCGGGGCGTGCAGGCCCAGTTGCATACCTTGCTTGACCATACCCATGATGTCTTCGTGGGCGAGGTCGAACAGGCGCTTGAGATCGGGCAGGACAAAGTACAAGGGTTGCAGGATGTCGATGCGATACGGCGTGCGCATGCATTCCAGCGGATCGAATGCCTGGTGCTCGGGTTCGTCCGAGAGGCAGTAAACGGTTTCCTTCGGCGAGGAGAGAATGCCGCCGCCGTAGATGCGCAGTCCTTGGGGCGTATCCATCAGGCCGAACTCGATGGTCATCCAGTACAGGCGCGCCAGGTACACGCGTTCTTCCTTCGAAGCTTGCAGGCCAAGTTTGCCGTAGGTGTGGGTGAATTCAGCGAACCATGGGTTGGTCAACAGCGGGCAGTGGCCAAAAATCTCGTGGAAAATGTCAGGCTCTTGCAGGTAGTCCAGCTCTTCGCGCGTACGGATGAACGTCGCCACCGGAAACTGCTTGTTGGCCAGCAATTCGAAAAAGGTCTGGAACGGAATCAGCGCCGGCACGCGTGCCACTTGCCAGCCGGTGGTTTCACCCAGGACCTTGTTGATTTCACTCAGCTGCGGGATACGGTCGTGGGGCAGGCCGAGTTGTTCGATGCCGTCCAGGTACTCCTGGCACGCACGGCCCTCGATCACTTTCAGTTGGCGGGTGATCAGCGTGTTCCACACCGCGTGCTCTTCGCTGGTGTAGTGGATAAAACCTTGCGCATCGGGCTCACGGGCCACGTATTGCGTCTGCTTCATGCTGTTCTCCAGGGGAATACGTTCTTGTTATGGCGGCTATGGATTCAGAAATAGCGCATGCATTGCGCCATTGCAGTACGGGGAGGCCATTGCTTGCGAAGTGTTGAGCGGGTTTTTGTAAAGTTTTCGTTACGATGTCGCTGTCATTGAGCTCCGCTTCGATTTTGGTGGGTTGAATAGCGGATCGAGTGTCACGTAATCTTTACGACTAAATGACCCCCTGCGCAGAAAATTCCTCTCACGGGGCGTCGGTCACTCGAGATCCGAGGCTCCCCATGCGTATCAAAGTCCACTGTCAGAACCGCATCGGCATCCTGCGCGACATCCTCAACCTGCTGGTGGAGTACGGCATCAACGTGGCTCGCGGTGAGGTGGGTGGCGAGCATGGCAACGCGATCTATCTGCATTGCCCCAATCTGATCAATCTCCAGTTCCAGGCATTGCGTCCGAAGTTCGAGTCGATTGCCGGGGTCTTTGGCGTCAAGCGTGTAGGGCTGATGCCCAGCGAGCGTCGGCACATGGAACTCAATGCCTTGTTGGGTGCGCTGGAGTTTCCGGTGTTATCGATTGATATGGGCGGATCTATCGTCGCGGCTAACCGCGCGGCGGCGCAGTTGCTTGGAGTGCGGGTGGACGAGGTGCCGGGCATTCCGTTGTCGCGTTATGCCGAGGACTTCGACTTGCCGGAACTGGTGCGCGCCAACAAATCGCGGATCAACGGGCTGCGCGTCAAGGTCAAGGGCGATGTGTTCCTGGCTGACATCGCGCCTTTGCAATCGGAACACGACGACAGCGAAGCCATGGCGGGGGCCGTGTTGACGTTGCACCGTGCCGACCGGGTGGGCGAGCGCATCTATAACGTGCGCAAGCAGGAACTGCGCGGCTTCGACAGCATCTTCCAAAGCTCGAAGGTCATGGCTGCCGTGGTGCGCGAAGCCCGGCGCATGGCGCCGTTGGATGCGCCGCTATTGATAGAGGGCGAAACCGGCACCGGCAAGGAGTTGCTGGCACGCGCCTGTCACCTCGCCAGTCCGCGCGGGCAGTCGCCATTGATGGCGCTCAATTGCGCGGGGCTGCCAGAATCCATGGCCGAAACCGAGTTGTTTGGCTACGGCCCCGGCGCGTTCGAAGGCGCGCGCGCCGAGGGCAAGCTTGGCCTGCTGGAATTGACGGCCGGCGGAACCCTGTTTCTCGATGGGGTGGCAGAAATGAGCCCGCGCCTGCAGGTGAAATTGCTGCGCTTCCTGCAAGAGGGATGCTTCCGACGTGTCGGCAGTGATGAGGAGGTGTACCTGGATGTGCGGGTGATCTGTGCGACCCAGGTCGACCTCTCGGAATTGTGTGCCCGTGGCGAGTTCCGCCAGGATCTGTATCACCGCTTGAATGTGCTGTCGCTGCACATTCCGCCCCTGCGCGAATGCCTAGACGGTTTGCCGCCGCTGGTGGAGCATTTCCTCGACCAAGCCAGCCGGCAGATCGGCTGCCCTTTACCGAAACTGGCATCGTCTGCCATGGAAAGACTCACTCACTATCATTGGCCGGGTAACGTTCGCCAGCTGGAAAACGTGTTGTTCCAGGCGGTCTCGCTGTGCGAGGGCGGGACGGTCAAGGCCGAACATATTCGCCTGCCGGATTATGGCGCGCGTCAGCCGCTTGGCGATTTTTCGTTGGAGGGCGGTTTGGATGCGATTGTCGGTCGGTTCGAAAAGGCGGTGCTGGAGTGTCTTTACGCCGAATACCCCAGCAGCCGCCAACTCGGCAAACGGTTGGGGGTTTCGCACACCACCATCGCCAATAAGTTGCGCGCGTACGACGTACAAGTAGACCAAATCCTCCCAGAGCCTTGAGCCCGGCGGTCAGCACCTCAACCGAGGGGGTGGTATGGGATTTGCTAGTTCGGGGTTCCTGTCAGCTTTTTCATGTCTGGCGGCGACTTTTTGACTAGGCAACGCTGCGGTTTGCGCTTTGTACGTGAGGTTCAGGATGCAAAAGAAAATTGCTGTGGTGCAGTCGAACTATATCCCCTGGAAGGGCTATTTCGATCTGATCCGCAGTGTCGATGCATTCGTCCTCTATGACGACGTCCAGTACACCCGCAGTGACTGGCGTAACCGCAACCAGATCAAGACCGCTCAGGGCGAGCATTGGTTGAGCATCCCGGTCAAAAAGAAAGGGCTTCTCGGTCAGTTGATCAATGAAGTGCAGATCAGTGATCCGGGATGGGCCGCAGCGCACTGGAAGACCATCGAGCAGAGCTATCGGCGTGCAGCATGCTTCTCTCGAATGGAGTCGCCAATCCGCGCCCTCTACGAGCAGGCGGCTGACCTGACCCACCTGAGCGCCATCAACCACCTGTTCATCGCAGGCTTGTGCCCTCTGCTGGGCATTCACACACCGCTCTACCGCTCCGAGGACCTGGGCGGCGTAGAAGGCAGGAACGAACGCCTGATCCATTTATGCGGGGCCCTCGGTGCCAACGAATACCTCTCGGGACCTGCGGCCAGTCATTACCTCGACGAAGCGGCGTTCGCCGCCCATGGAATCACCGTGGCGTACATGAGTTATGCAGGCTATCCCGAATATCCGCAGGTGTACGGCGACTTTCAGCATGCGCTCAGTGTGATCGACCTGCTGTTCAATACCGGCGCGGATGCATCGGCTTATCTGAAGAAAGGGGTGGCCTGAGCAATCGTTGCCAGTCCCCCTGTTTGATTTGATCTGGAGATTGCACCCGATGTCGAACCTAGCGCAGCTAGACGCTCCCTCGCTCGAACAGGCACTGGCGCGTCTGCGGCTGATGTATGCCAAACCCGAACATCCATACTATTTCCTGGCGCCTGCCTACCGGGAGACGTCGTCGGGTGTCGTCACGTTGCATTATCTCTGCCATATGCTCAACCTCAGCGGGCGCGAGGCTTACATCTGCGGCAACGATGTGGTCAATCCGGACCTGAAGACGCCCGTGCTGACCTCGGCGATTGCCCAGCGCCATGTGGCGATGGGCAAGGTGCCGATTGCGGTGTATCCCGAGGTGTTCCCGGGTAACCCGCTCAACTGTTCGGTCGTGGCCCGATTTCTGCTGAACTTTGAGGGCTTTCTCACCGCAAAGGGCATGGATGCCGCCCCCAGCGACTTGATTTTCTATTACGCCGCTCGCCTCGCCGAGCACCGGGGGGACCCGGACGGCGACCTGTTGTGCGTGCCGGCCATCGACGTCGAAATGTTTTCGCCAACCGCCCCTGACACCGTGCGCAAGGGCGCGTACCTGTACCAGAACCGTCACCCGCTCGAGAAAATCGACTACTCGCAACTGCCCGCGGATATCGAGCTTCTGAGCATGGCCAATCCCCGGACCCTGCCTGAGCTGGCCAAGCTGCTGCGTCAGGCCGAAGTGATGTACAGCTATGAGTGGTCGATGACGTGCGTGATGGCGGCGATGTGTGGGTGTCCGGTGATCTTCATGCCAGGGCATGGCATCGACCAGCAGGTGCTCGATACCAGTTTCTTCGGCAGTACCGGCTTTGCCATGTTCGATCAACCGCAGCCATTGGCCATCGCCCGGTCAACCCTGGGTGATGCCTTGCATCGTTACGTCGAGCGCACGGCGTCTTTCTGGCAGCAACTCGATGTGTTTATTGCCAAGACCCAGGCCAGCGCCGCCCGCCAGGCGGAGGGTAACCGCCTGGGGATGCTCGACTGGTTGCGCCAGCGCTACCCGCTCGCGCCGCAATTGCGCCTGATCAATGAGCGGTTGGCGAGCCCGACAGCGCCGAGCTTCACCGTACTGGTTCGCGATGATGGCGATCAGTTGGCCTTGGCTCGTAGCCTGGACAGCCTGGATGAACAGTTGTATCCGGCGGTGCAGGTCTGCGTGATGGGCAGTGCGGATCCGGGGCGTGCCCATGTTCAGTGGCTGGCCTGTGAGCCGAAGCAGCCGGCCGCCGCGATCAATGGCTGGCTCGAAAACAATCAGAGCGACTGGTTGCTGCTGATCGACGCCGGGGAGGAGATCATCGCCCCCGGGTTGCTGGTAATGGCCCTGAATCTGCTCGAAGCGCCCCACACTTGCCTGGCGGTGTACGCCGACGAGGCATTGCGTGTCGGCGGCGGGGTGGTCGACATCGCGTTGCGCCCGGATCTGAACCTGGACATGCTGTTGGCGTTTCCGGCCAGCTTGTCCCGTCATTGGCTTTATCGTCGCGAGGCGCTGGTGCGCCTGCACGGGTTTGACAACTTCAGTGGTGGCGCCTTTGAACTGGCCTACCAACTGCGCCTGATCGGCGAGCAGGGTGTGGCCAGCATCGGCCATGTCAGCGAGCCGCTGCTGACCGCCAACGAGGTGCGCAAATCCGCTTGTGCCGACGAGCGCGCGGTCATCGAGGCGCATCTTCACGGGCGTGGGTATGGGCAGGCGCGTGCCATCGCGCTGGAAAACGAGCCGGGCCGCTATCGTATCGACTACGGTCAGGCACGACAGGCCTCGGTCAGTATCCTGATTTACCTGCAGGGGCAGTTGGCGAACTTCCAGCGTTGCCTGGAAAGTCTGTTTGCGCACACCCACTCCGTGGACTACGAAATCCTGCTGATCGAGCCGGGCAGCGAGGAACCCGCTTTATTGGAGTGGCTCGGGCTGATCGAGCAGATGGGGGGAAATCGCATCCAGGTGTTGCGATTCATGCCGGGCCAGCCTCGTGCAGCGATGTGCAATGCGGCGGCGCAGGAGGCGCGTGGCGAGTATCTGGTCTGGCTCGATGCACACAGCGCTGTGCTCGATGCCGAGTGGCTGCCAGCTTTGCTCAATCACGCCCAGCGTCCGGAAGTCGGTGCCGTGGGCGGCAGGTTGCAGGACAGCCGCGATCGCATCGTTCAGGCCGGCCTTGTGCTGGGTTTGGGCGGGACGCTCGGGAAAGCATTTGAAGGCTTGTCGTCCGAGGCGCCGGGTTACATGGGGCGTCTTCGCCTTGAGCAGAACTGCTCGGCAGTTGGCGGCGAATGCCTGATGGTGCGTCGGGCGCTGTTCCTGGAGGCAGGCGGTTTCGATATCGATTCGTCTCAGGCCCCCTGGACAGCGGTCGACCTGTGCCTGAGGTTGCAGCAGGCTGGCTACCTGAACGTCTGGACGCCCTATGCGCGACTGTTGCTGGACCCGGTACCCGTCGCCTCAGCCAGTAGCGACCAAGAGGACGCATTGTTCGCGCGATGGTTGCCGCAGTTGGCCCATGACCCGTCCTACAATGCCAATTTTTCGCTTCGCTCAGGCGAGGCCTTCGTGCTGGAAACCAATGACCTGATCTGGCAAATGCCGAAAGGCAGCGTGCCGAGGGTGCTGGCCTGTGTCACCGACCAGCAGGCGCCGGGGCACTCGCGACTGGCTCAGCCGCTCAAGGCCTTGCTGGAGGCAGGGGAAGTCGACGGGGCGGCCGTTTCGAGTCTGTTGTCAGCCGTGGAAATCGAGCGCCTGGCGCCGACCAGTGTGGTGTTGCAACGGCCTCTGGATGATGCCGGGCTGGCCACTTTGCGGCGCTTGAGGGCGTTTTCCAAGGCGTTCATCGTCTACGATCTGGACGGCTACTTGCCGCACATGGAGTTGAACGGCGATTACTCCTCCGATGAACTGCTCGAACGGATGCGTTTAGGACTGATGCAGGCCGATCGGGTACTGGTCGGCACGCCTGCGCTGGCCGAACTGCTGCAGGGTGAGCACGACGATATCCGCGTGGTGGAGAGCCTGCTGCCCGCTCCGTGGGGACGGATACAAAGCCAGCGGGGCGTGGCGTCCAAGCCGCGCCTGGGCTGGCTGGGTGGGAAGGACTCGCAACTGCTCGCCAATGTGCTGCCTGCGCTGGCGGGCGAAGTCGAGTGGGTGGTGCTCGGCGACTGTCCGGAGTCCATGCGACCGTTTTTGAAGGAGCTGCACCCGGCCGTCGAACAGCGCCAGTTGGCGGTGGCCATGGCCGCACTGAATCTGGACCTGGCGCTGGTGCCCATGGAAGAAACCCTGAACAACGCATGTTCCGGTGATCTGCGAGTGCTGCAACATGCCGCCTGTGGGCATCCGATCATTTGCAGTCGAGTGCAGGGTTTTGTCGGGGGTGAGGTCCTACCGCTTTCACGGGTGAGCAACCAGGCGCAGGACTGGATTCGGGCGATCCGTCTGCACCTTGAAGACCGTGCCGCCTCGGCCACGCTGGGCGACGCCTTGCAGTCGACCGTGCGTGCACAGTGGTTGCTCGAGGGCGAGCGGCTGGAGGCCTGGCGACGTGCCTGGCTGGCCGATTGATGCGTACTGATTACTATCTTGGCCGCTCAGTGGGGTGCCCGTGACATGAGCAACGAATTGGATACTTTCATCGCCGCCTACAGCGACGGCTTTGGTTATGCGTATGACAACAACATCATTTTGAACTGGTACCCCCGGCGCATCATGGCGCTCTGCAGCAAAGAGCAAAGGCTGCTGGAACTCGGTATTGGCCATGGGTTCAGCACCCATCGTTTCTCGCAGTTTTTTGGTGAGCACACGGTGATCGATGGTTCCGCCTCGGTGATTGATCAGTTCAAGGCACAGTACCCGGACAATACGGCCGAGATCGTCGAAAGTTACTTCGAGACATTCGACACCGACAAGCGATTCGACCTGATCGTCATGGGGTTTGTGCTTGAGCATGTCGACGATCCGCAGGCTGTCCTGAAAAAGTTCAAGCACTACCTGGCCCCGGGCGGGCGTTGCTTCGTGCTCGTGCCCAATGGTGAGTCCCTGCATCGGCGGTTCGGTCATGCCGCCGGGCTGCTCGGCGACATGATGGCGCTGGGGCAGGGTGATCTGGAGTTGGGTCATGTGCGCAGCTATTCGCTTCAGAGCCTGACCTCTGAACTGGAATCCGCCGGATACCAAGTGGTGCGCAAGGAGGGGGTATTTCTCAAGCCATTCACTACCGGGCAATTGAAGGCATTGGACTTGAGTGCCGACGTGGTGGCAGCCATGTGCACCGTGGGCATCGACTATCCGGAGCTCAGTTGTGCGTTGATGCTTGAAGCGACCGTTGCCCCGTCATGAAAAGCCTGGTCATCGGAAGCACGTCAGTCATCGGCAGGGCGGTCGCCCGCGAGTTGTCACGTCTTGGGCAGGTCAAGTTGGCGGGGCGTCGAGATGCCGATGTCACGTTTGACTTGAGCAGTCAGGAACCTTGCGATTGCGACGAGCGCTTTGACCTGGTTGTACTCGCTGCTGCCGATTTCGGCGGCGGCCAACCGGACGATCTGGTCCGTGCCGAACTGGTCAACAGCGTGGGAGCATTGGCTGCCTGCCGCCTTGCCGAACAATGCGGAGCGCGGCATTTCATCCTGTTGTCATCGCATTCGGCCTGCTATCAGCCAACGGATCCCTACTTTGGCATCTATTCACTGTCCAAGCGCCATGCCGAAGAAGTGGCGAGCCTTTATTGCCAGGCGCGGGGCATGGCGTTGACCGTGCTGCGCATCAGTCAAGTCTATGACAGCGAGGGGCTGTGCCAGCCTCATCAGCCTTTGCTCTACGCCATTGCCGACAAGGCCCGGGAGGGCCAAACCGTCGAGTTGTATGGCAGCAATGATGCAAGGCGTAACTACCTGCATTTGAATGATCTGGCCGAGATCTGCGCCCGGTTGGCGGAGCAAGGTATCCCTGGTTTTTACAACTGCGGACACCCTGAAAGCCTTCATCTTTCCGAGATTGTCCAGGCTGCATTCGATGCGGTTGGCAAGCCATTGGATCTCCGCTTCCTGGTGGAAAAAAATGATATTCCCGATCTGCCTCTCTTTGATGGTGCGGGTGAGTTGTACGAGCGCATTGGATTCACTCCGCGAATCGGTGTTCGCCAGGGCTTCGAGCTGATGAGAGCACACCGGGAGAATCTGTCATGAAGACCGTCATGGTGACGGGCGTAGGCGCCATCATGGGCTACGGCCTGCTTAAGTCGCTGCGTGCGGCGGACCCCTCCGTTCGCCTGGTCGGCACCGATATCTACGAAGACGCTGTGGGGCGCGGCTGGAGCGACGTGTTCGAGCAGGCGCCGTTGACCTCTGCGCCGGAGTACGGCCAATGGTTGGGCAATGCGCTGGCCCGGCACCAGGTTGACCTGCTGATTCCGGGGATTGAACAGGACATTCACTGGCTGTCGGACAACCGGGCATTGTTGGCGACCTTCGACTGCCGGATCGTGCTCAATAACCAGAACCTGATTGAGCTTTCCAGGGATAAATGGGCGATGGACCAGGCGCTGGTGGCGTTGGGAGACCCTAGCCGTATTCCAACGCTGCTGACCGGGGATTTTCACTCGCTCAAGGCCGCCTTGGGCTTGCCGTTCCTCCTCAAACCACGCAGAAGCTACGCCTCCAAGGGGTTGGTCTGGGTTCGCGAAGAGCGCGACTTTACGCCCCATGCGGCACTGCTCGGTGAGCACCTCATGGCGCAGCCGATCATTGGCAGCGCCGCCGATGAGTTCACCGTGGCTGCGTTTGGCGATGGAGAGGGGGATGCTGGCCCGATCATCACCTTCCGCCGCCGTCTGGCCTCGGACGGTTCCACCGCCAAGGCCTGGGTGGAGCAGCATGACTCGCTGGATCAGGCCGTCATCAGGCTGTGCCAGGCGTTCAAGCCGGCGGGGCCGACCAATCTGCAGTTCCGCCGTGGCAGGGACGGCACTTGGCGTCTGCTCGAAATCAATCCCCGCATATCCTCGACCAGCTCGATCCGTCGCGCATTTGGCTACAACGAGGCCGCCATGTGCCTGGACCATTACCTCGATGGCAAGACGCTGGCCCAGCCAGTGATCCGCAGTGGTTTTGCTGTTCGTTTTATAGAGGACTTCATTGTCTATGATCGGGATCATTTCTGATGTACACGGCAACTACAGCGCCCTTCGGACCGTGCTTGCGAAGCTCGATGAGCTGGGCGTGTCGCGGATTATCTGTCTGGGCGATACGGCCGGTTATTACAGTCAGGTCAACGAGTGTTGTGAGGCCTTGCGCGAGCGCAACATCTTTTCCGTGATGGGCAATCATGACTGGTATCTGGCCAGGCATGAGCAATGTCCTCGCTCCAACAGCGCCAATGCCTGCCTGGACTATCAGCGCAGCGTCATCACGGCGCAGAACCTGGCGTGGCTGGACTCCCTTGAGGAGCGCTCGATCCAGGGTGAATTGAGCGTCGTCCATGGCGGTTGGAACGATCCGCTGGATGAATACCTGCGGCCATCGAGCGAATATTTCATGCCCTTGCCTGGTCGATTTTTCGCATCGGGCCACACCCATGTGCAGTGCTTGTGGCGTGGTGCGGACAAGGCCTATTGCAACCCCGGTTCGGTGGGTCAACCCCGGGACGGCGATGCACGAGCAGGCTTCGCGACCTGGGACGGCGAAGCATTCGAGCTGTACCGGGTTGAGTACGATATCGGTGAAACCCAACAGGCGATGAAGAAGGCCGGCTTCACCCCGTACTTCTACGAAAACCTAGAAAAAGGCACTCAGATCGGTGGGCGGATCAGCACACTTTGAACGATTGTGCTGTGCGCCACTAATTACCACGCCCACCCAGGGAAGTTCGCAATGAGCAAAGACACAATATTCTTCAACCGGCCGCACATGACTGGCAGGGAGCTCGATTACATCGCCCAGGCCAAGTTCGGCAACATGCTTGCCGGTGACGGTCCATTCACCAAGCGCTGCCACGGTTGGCTGGAGTCCCGAACGGGCTGCAACAAGGCCCTGCTCACCCACTCGTGCACCGCCGCGCTGGAAATGGCCGCGCTGCTGCTGGACATTCAGCCGGGCGACGAAGTCATCCTGCCTTCCTTTACCTTCGTTTCCACGGCCAATGCTTTTGTGTTGCGTGGCGCGGTGCCGGTTTTCGTCGACATTCGTCCCGATACCCTGAACCTGGACGAGCGCCTGATCGAGGCGGCCATCACGCCACGGACCAAAGTGATCGTACCGGTGCACTACGCAGGCGTAGCCTGCGAGATGGATGCAATTCTCGCAATTGCGCGCAAGCATGGGCTGGCGGTGGTCGAAGACGCCGCGCAAGGCGTGATGTCGACCTACAAGGGTCGTGCCCTGGGCAGCATCGGCGACCTTGGCGCGTTCAGTTTTCATGAAACCAAGAACGTCATTTCGGGAGAGGGTGGGGCATTGCTCGTCAACGATCCCGAGCTGGCATTGCGAGCCGAGATCATCCGCGAGAAAGGCACCGATCGCAGCCGGTTCTTTCGCGGCGAGGTCGACAAATACACCTGGCAAGAGGTCGGCTCCTCGTTTCTGCCCGGCGAACTGATAGCCGCTTTCCTCTGGGCGCAGTTGGAAGAAGCTCAAGCCATTACCAATAGCCGCCTGGCGATCTGGGAGCACTATCATGCGGCCCTGGCGGAATTCGAACGCGATGGCTTGCTGCGTCGCCCGATAGTGCCTGAAGGTTGTCAGCACAACGCGCACATGTACTACGTATTGCTCGCCCCGGGTATTGATCGTCAACGAGTGCTCGACGAGTTGAAGAAACAGGCCATCTATGCCGTGTTTCATTACGTGCCGCTGCATTCTTCGCCTGCCGGGAAGCGTTATGGCCGTGTGCATGGCTCCATGGAAGTGACCGATGGATATTCCGAGCGCTTGCTGCGATTGCCTCTATGGCTTGGTTTGTCCGGGGAGCAACAGAACCAGGTCGTGGGTGTTCTGCGCAGTGCGCTGGCAAGGGTCTGACGGTCCTTGCCTCTTACCGGCATGACACCGCCGGTTTTTCGTCTTCGATAGATTCCCCTGTCTCCCCCTGATCCCTTCAACCCCTTTGTTTAGCGGCTCCAACGCCGCTGAAACAAAGTTGGTCTGCAAATTGCTTGAGGCTCAGTAATACAGCAGTGGGCGGCAAACGCCCGGCATGCAGAGGAAAGAGTGTGGACAAGTACCTTTATGTGGCAATGACCGGCGCCAGCCAGAATGCACTGGCGCAGAAGGCTCACGCGAACAACCTGGCGAACATCTCCACCAATGGTTTCCAGCGGGACCTGGAGCAGGCCCGTTCGATGCCGGTGTTCGGTGACGTCTTTCCGGCGCGTGCGTTTGCCATGTCAGAGCGTCCCGCCACCGACTTCTCCGCCGGTTCGTTGGTGCAGACTGGTCGCGATCTCGACGTCGCGGTGCAGGGCAATGGCTGGCTCGCCGTTCAGACCCCCGATGGCGGTGAAAGCTACGTGCGCACCGGCAGCCTGAACATTGACGCCCTGGGCGTATTGCGCGCCGGCAACGGCATGCCGGTCCTGGGCAATGGCGGACCGATCTCCGTGCCGCCCGAGCAGCAGGTTGAAATCGGCGAGGACGGGACCGTCAGCATTCGAGCGATGGGCGAAGGTCCACGCGTGATGGCCGAGGTCGACCGCATCAAGCTGGTCAACCCGGACTTCAAGAACATGACCAAGGGCCTGGACGGTTCCATCCACACCAAGGATGGTCAGCCGGCGCAAGCCGATGCCAACGTCAAACTGGTGTCCGGATTCCTTGAGTCGAGCAACGTCAACGCCGTGGAGGAAATGACTTCGGTGCTGGCGCTGGCCAAGCAATTCGAGCTGCACGTCAAAATGATGAACACCGCCAAAGAAGACGACCAGGCCATGGCTCGGGTCTTGCAGATCAGCTAATTATCAGAACGTTGCGCCGTAAAACAGGCGCACGAGGAGAATCGAATGCTTCCGGCTCTATGGGTTGCCAAAACAGGTCTGTCCGCCCAGGACACCAACCTGACCACCATTTCCAACAACCTGGCGAACGTGTCGACCACGGGCTTCAAACGTGACCGTGCCGAGTTCCAGGACCTGCTGTATCAGATCAAGCGCCAGCCAGGTGCCCAATCGACCCAGGACAGCGAATTGCCGTCCGGTCTGCAACTGGGTACCGGTGTGCGGATCGTCGGCACCCAGAAGAACTTCAACGCCGGTAGCTTGCAAACCACCGAGCAGCCTCTGGACATGGCCATCGACGGCCGCGGCTTCTTCCAGATCCTGCAACCGGATGGCACCACGTCCTATACCCGTGACGGTACCTTCCACCTCGATTCCAATGGCCAGATCGTCAACGCCAGCGGTTTCGCCCTGGAACCGGCCATCGTCATCCCGAACGATGCCCAGACCTTCACTGTCGGCCGCGACGGTACCGTCTCCATCACGGTCGCCGGCAACCCGGCCTCCCAGGTAATCGGTAACCTGCAGACCGCCGACTTCATCAACCCGGCCGGCCTGCAAGCCGTGGGTAACAACCTGTTCCTGGAAACCGCTGCCAGCGGCGCGCCGCAAGTCGGCACTCCTGGCCTGGCGGGTTTCGGTACCACGCTGCAGAACACCCTGGAAACGTCCAACGTCAGCACCGTTGAAGAAATGGTCAACATGATCACCACTCAGCGCGCCTACGAGATGAACTCCAAGGTGATCTCCACCGCCGACCAGATGCTCTCGTTCGTAACGCAGAATCTGTAATCAAGTCTATGAGGCGGCCCTGAGGTCGCCTGCTACACCGTGAGGTAGGGTCATGAATCGCTTTGTATCTGTCCTGGCACTGAGTGGGGTCGCCGCATTGGCGGGGTGCGTCGGCCCGACGCCCAAGCCCAATGACCCTTACTACGCTCCGGTGTTGCCGCGTACGCCATTGCCGGCTGCCGCGAATAACGGCTCGATCTACCAGGCGGGGTTCGAGCAGAACCTGTACAGCGACCGCAAGGCGTTCCGGGTCGGTGACATCATCACCATCACCCTGAACGAGAAGACCCAGGCCAGCAAGAACGCCAACTCACAGGTCGGCAAGACCAGCAAGGCCGGTATCGGTTTGACCTCGTTGTTCGGGACAGTGCCGAACACCAACAACCCGCTGGGCAGTGGTGACCTGACCCTGGAGGCCGGCTACAGCGGTGATCGTGCCACCAAGGGCGACAGCAAGGCCGGGCAGGGTAACAGCCTGACGGGTTCGATCACCGTGACCGTCGCCGACGTGTTGCCCAACGGCATTATCGCCGTGCGTGGCGAGAAGTGGATGACCCTCAACACCGGTGACGAACTGGTGCGCATTGCCGGTCTGGTTCGCGCGGATGACATCGCCACCGACAACACCGTTTCGTCGACCCGCATCGCCGACGCACGCATCACTTACTCGGGTACCGGTTCGTTTGCCGATGCGAGTCAGCCAGGCTGGTTCGACCGTTTCTTCCTCAGCCCGCTGTTCCCTTTCTAGGTGGGGGGCGTGTCATCTCTTATTTCCTGGGTTGCGCCGGGCCTGCTTTTACGCAGGGCAAGGCGCGAGGAGTGCAGTTTGGTTGTTCCAAATAAACGACGAGTAACGCCGCCCTGCGTAAAAGCAGGCCCGGCCCTTCGGGTTGTGCCTGAGCGCGCGCCATGCTGCGTTGCAGGCCTTGCCAAGGGAACGACCATTGGCGGCGGCCTGCGCCTTGCCTGGCACGCGCTCAGGCCTCAACGCAGCCCAGGAAATAAGAGATGACGCGCCCCGTGTTGAATTTCAGAAGTCTCATCGTTGCTGCCGTTTTGTTGTCGACGGCCTTCAGCGCTCAAGCCGAGCGCTTGAAGGACATCGCCAGCATTTCCGGCGTACGTTCCAACCAATTGATCGGCTACGGCCTGGTGGTCGGGCTTAACGGTACGGGTGACCAGACCACCCAGACCCCGTTCACCCTGCAGACCTTCAACAACATGCTCTCGCAGTTCGGCATCAAGGTGCCGGCAGGTTCCGGTAATGTGCAATTGAAGAACGTTGCGGCCGTGTCGATCAGCGCCGATTTGCCGGCCTTTGCCAAGCCCGGTCAACAGGTGGATATCACCGTCTCGTCCATCGGTAACTCCAAGAGCCTGCGTGGCGGCACCCTGTTGCTGACCCCGCTCAAGGGTATCGATGGCAACGTCTATGCGGTCGCCCAGGGCAACCTGGTGGTCGGCGGTTTCGATGCCGAAGGTCGCGACGGTTCGAAGATCACCGTCAACGTTCCGTCGGCGGGTCGTATTCCTGGCGGCGCCTCCGTCGAACGAGCCGTGCCGAGCGGTTTCAACCAGGGCAACAGCCTGACCCTGAACCTCAATCGTTCGGACTTCACCACCGCCAAGCGCATCGTCGACAAGATCAACGACATGCTCGGCCCAGGGGTGGCCCAGGCCATCGACGGTGGTTCGATTCGCGTCAGCGCACCGCTGGACCCGAGCCAGCGCGTCGACTACCTGTCGATCCTGGAAAACCTCGAAATCGATCCGGGTCAGGCCGTGGCGAAAGTCATCATCAACTCGCGTACCGGCACCATCGTCATCGGCCAGAACGTCAAGGTTTCACCGGCCGCCGTGACCCACGGCAGCCTGACCGTGACCATCACCGAAGACCCGATCGTCAGCCAGCCAGGCCCTCTGTCCAATGGCCAGACGGCGGTTGTGCCGCGTTCGCGGGTCAACGCCCAGCAGGAAGCCAAGCCGATGTTCAAGTTCGGCCCGGGCACCACACTCGACGAAATCGTGCGTGCGGTGAACCAGGTTGGCGCGGCGCCGGGTGACTTGATGGCCATCCTCGAAGCACTGAAGCAGGCCGGCGCGTTGCAAGCCGACCTGATCGTGATCTGAGGACGGCGACCATGGATATGTACAAGAGTGGTCTGGTCAGCAGCAGCGATTCGGGCTCCTACTCGGACCTCAATCGCCTGAACCAGCTCAAGGTCGGCGACAAGAACAGCGATGCGAACCTGCGCAAGGTGGCGCAGGAGTTCGAGTCGCTGTTCCTCGGCGAAATGCTCAAGTCCATGCGCAAGGCGACTGACACGCTGGGCGAGGGCAACCCGCTCAACACCCCGGCGGCCAAGCAATATCAGGAAATGTACGACCAGCAACTGGCCGTTTCCATGTCTCGCGAAGGCGGCGGTATCGGCCTGGCGGATGTGCTGATGCGTCAGATGTCGAAGAACAAACCCATGGCGCCGGGCGAAGCGGCCGCAGCGTCGGCGGCCAAGCAGGCAGCAGCAAAAGCCGCTGTGGAAACGCCGGTGGCCGCCGGCACGGTCGCGATCAATGGGCCGTTGTCGCGGATCAATGGCGAGCGTCCATTGTGGGCTTCGCGCTCGGTACGCGCACCGCAGGCGGCGGGTGAGGGCGAGCATCGCAATGATATGGCGCTGCTCAATCAGCGCCGCCTGGCGTTGCCGCCGAAACTGGCTGATCGCTTGCTCGCGGGCCTGGTGCCTTCGGCGACGACGGCCAGCGCGACCACGGTCGCAGCAGCCAGCAAGACTCAGCTTCCGGAGCGCTCTACGATCACCGGTTCTGGCCCGCTGTTCAACGGCGACTGGTTGGCGAACGCACAATCCGCCGCCAACGGTGGCCTGCAGATTCATGGTCGGGCCATGGCGCAGATTCCACTGGCGCCGGCGAAGAAAGCCTTCGGTTCTGCCGACGAATTCGTCAATACCATGCTGCCGATGGCCGAGGAAGCCGCCGCACGCATCGGCGTCGATCCGCGTTACCTGGTGGCCCAGGCGGCGCTGGAAACCGGCTGGGGTAAATCGGTCATGCGCGCCCAGGATGGCAGCAGCAGTCATAACCTGTTTGGCATCAAGGCCAGCAGCAACTGGACGGGCAATTCGGCACGGGCAATCACCAGCGAATTCAGGAATGGTGCAATGGTCAAGGAGACGGCCGAGTTCCGTTCCTACGACTCTTACAAGGACAGTTTCCATGACCTTGTGACTTTGCTGCAGAGCAACAATCGCTATCAAGATGTCGTGAAGTCTGCCGATAACCCAGAACAGTTTGTACGCGAGTTGCAGAAGGCCGGTTACGCAACCGACCCGAACTACGCGAGCAAGATTTCGCAGATAGCCAAGCAGATGACGAGTTACCAGAACTACGCTGCGGCGGGCGTTTCCACCACGCCTTTATAAGGCACCAGGATTAAGGTCTGAACCATGAGTTTGCTCAACATCGGGATGTCGGGTTTGGCCGCTGGCCAATCCTCATTGATGACAACCGGCAATAACATTGCCAACGTCGACACCGCCGGGTACTCACGCCAGCAAACAGTGCAGGGCACCAAGGCCTCGCAGCAGTTCGGCAATGTGTGGATCGGTACCGGTACGACGCTGGCCGATGTACGCCGGGTCTACAACAGCTACCTCGACGCCCAGTTGCAGACCACCACGTCGCTCAACAGCGACTCGGCTGCCTACCTGGGGCAGGTCACTCCGCTGGACAAACTCCTGTCGGACAGCGGCACCGGCCTTAACGGTGCCCTGACCAAGTTCTTTGCCTCGGTGCAGAACGTCAATGCCAAGCCTGGCGACGATGCCTCGCGCCAGTTGCTGCTCAGCGATGCCCAGGCCTTGAGCAACCGCTTCAATTCGATTTCCACGCAGTTGAACGAGCAGAACACCTCGATCAACGGCAACCTCACGAGCATGGCCGATCAGGTCAATAAACTGGCTGCTACGGTGGCTCAGTTGAACCAGCGCATCTCGGAAGTTTCCAGCGCTGGCGGTATGCCGAACGAGTTGCTCGACGCCCGTAACGAAACCATCCGCCAACTGTCGACCTTCACCGGTGCACAAGTGGTCGAGCGTGAAGGCAGTCTCGATATTTACCTGGGCAGCGGTCAACCGCTGGTCATGGGCAACACCGTGAACAAACTGGAAGTGGTGCCGAGCAAGGACGATCCGAATCGTCTGGCGCTGCAAATGAACCGCGGTTCGAGCAGCATCGATATCACTTCGATCATGACCGGCGGCGAAATCGGTGGTCTGCTGCGCTACCGCAGTACCGTGCTGGATCCGGCCATGAACGAACTGGGCCGCGTGGCCCTGGTTGTCGCCGATCAGATGAACAGCCTGCAGGCCCAGGGCATCGACAAGAACGGTGACTTCGGCTCGACCCTGTTCAACAGCATCAACAGCGCCGCCCAAGTGGCTCAGCGCAGCATCGCCACCATCGGCAACAACGCTGGCACTGGCAATTTCGATGTGACCATCGAAGATTCCGGCAAGCTGACCACCAGCGATTACAAGGTCACGTTCACCAGCGCCACCGACTACACCGTTCAGCGTCTGCCGGGCAACACCCCGGTGGGCACCTACAGCACCACGACGACCCCGCCACCGGTGATCGACGGTTTCTCGCTGAACCTCAAGGGCGGCACGCCTGCGCCGGGCAATACCGCCACCGCCGGTGACACATTCAAGATTACCCCGACCCGCAACGCGGCGGCGAACATCAAGACCGAGATGACCGACTCCAAGCGTCTGGCCATCGCGGCACCGTTGGGCGCAGCCATTGCTGCAGGCTCCAGCGGCACCCTGACAATTCCGGCCAGCGGTCAACCGACCCTGACCACCAAGTTCGATATCTACGACACCGCCACCGCGACGGCGATGCAGAACGGCCTGAAGTACTCCACGCCAACCAAGGTTGTATTCGGTGACGTGTCCGCCGATGGCACCAGCCAGGCCTACCAGTTCCTGGATGCCAATGGCGGTGTGATCAGCAGCGGCACGATCAAGCCGAACGAGAACAACACGCTCAACTTGAGCATCCCGCTCAAGGACGCCACTGGCGCGCCGATTCCGCCGCCACCTGCGACCCAGTACACGGCCACCTTTGAAATGACCGTTGCCGGTTCTCCGGCCAAGGGCGCCGCGATCAACGTTTCGTTGAGTCAACCGGGTACTCTGGACAACCGCAACGGCACCGCACTGGCCAATCTGCAGACCGCCCAGACCGTGGACACCGGTTCGGGCAGCAAGGGCATTTCCCTGACCGATGCCTACGGCAAGCTGGTTGAAGGTGTAGGCTCCAAGGCGGCCCAGGGCAAGCTCGACAGCGCTGCCACCGACGCCATCCTGGCCAACGCCAAGGGCGCGCGCGACTCGCTGTCGGGTGTCGACCTCGATGAAGAGACCGGAAACCTGGTCAAGTATCAGCAGTACTACACCGCGTCTTCGCAGATCATCAAGGCTGCGCAGGAAATCTTCAGCACACTGATCAACAGCCTTTAAGGAGTCGTAGTCCATGCGCATTTCTACCGCCCAGTTTTACGAGTCCACGGCCGCCAACTATCAAAAGAATTTCGCCAACGTGGTCAAGAGCAGCGAAGAGGCCAGCAGCCTCGTGCGCGTCAACACCGCCGCCGATGATCCGGTCGGTGCTTCGCGCCTGCTGCAATTGGGTCAGCAAGCGTCGATGCTCGATCAGTACGCGGCCAATACCAACACCATCAAGGCAACCCTGGGTCAGGCTGAGTCGGTGTTGACCAGCATCAACAACGTGCTACAGCGTGCCAAGGAATTGGCCATCGGCGCCAATAACTCTGGTTACACCGATTCCGACCGCCAGGCTAACGCCTCGGAACTGGGCCAGATCGAAGAACAGTTGTTGAGCCTGATGAACACTCAGGATGAAAACGGCAAGTACATCTTTGGCGGTTCAAAGGGCGACACGGTTCCGTTCACCCGTAACTCCGATGGCACCTACACCTACAATGGCGACCAGTCGACGTTGAACCTGCCCGTGGGCGACAGCATGTCGATGGCCACCAACAGCACCGGCTGGGAGCTGTTCCAGCAAGCGGTCAACACCGCCCGTACCCAAGTGACCGGTTCGATGAATGACGGTCTGGTGACCCTGTCCAATGGTCAAGTGAACTCGAGCGTGACGTACAACAACAAGTTCCGCGGTGGCGAGCCGTACACGATCGACTTTGTCAGCGCGACCCAGTTGAGAATCACTGACGGTACCGGCCAGGACGTGACCAACGAAGCCTCGCAGAATGGCGTGATCACCACGGGTACCAATCAGAGCTTCAGCTTCCGTGGCATCGACCTGAGCCTTAACTTCAACGACCCTAACGCTCCGTTGGCCGGTCGTACGTTCTCGCTGGAATCCAAACCCGACACCTTCAACGTTTCCCGAGCGCCTGGAAACCCGGGGCCTGTGCAAGCAACCGGTACCCGGATTACCGATCCCGCTGCGTACAAGGCCAGCTTTCCAAATGGCTCTGCGGTGCTGAAGTTCACCAGCGCCACAACATTTGATTTGTACGCTGCACCTATCACTGCCGACAGCCGTCCGGTCTCGAGCGGCACCATGGTGGGTAATACCGCGACGGCCTCCGGTGTGGAGTTCACGTTGAACAACACTGCGGCCGATCCACTTCAAAACGGTGACCAGTTCAATATTGCGGTCAACACCCACGAGACCCAGAACATCCTGGACACCGTGAGCCAGTTGAAGACTGCCTTGAACACGCCGACCACCGGTAACGCCGTGGCTGCCCAACAACAACAGGCAGCGATGACGGCAGGCTTGGGCAACCTCGCCAGCGGCATCGACCAGGTGTCAGCCGGATTGAGTTCGATCGGTGGTCGTGGTTCGGCGCTCGATACTCAGAGCGACACCAACCAGGCACTGGTACTGGCAAACGCCCAGACCCAGTCGACGATCCGGGACTCGGACCCAGCTGAAGTGATGACCCGCCTGACCTTGCAACAAACCATGTTGCAGGCCTCGCAACTGGCGTTCAGCAAGATTGCGCAATTGGGCCTGTTCAACAAAGTCTGATCCGGAGCAGGGATCGCATGAGGGCATGCGATCCCTGATCCTTTATTTTTTACGGTTCAGGACGTTGCGCTTCCGCAGCAGATGACGCCCGCCGGTCGAGAATCATGCGCGTGAATCCTACTCCTCTTGTCAGCATCGCCATCCCCGCCTACAACCCCCGTTTTTTCCGTGCGGCACTGCAAAGCGCACTCGACCAGACCTACGAAAACCTTGAAATCGTCATTTGTGATGATTGCCCTACGGATGAAATCGAGCAGATCGTCGACTCGATGAGCGTACCGGCGCACGTGCGCGTGAATTACCAGCGCAACGCCGTCCGCCTGGGTTTCCAGCAGAACCTGCTGCATTGCTTCGAAAAGAGCCGGGGCGAGTTCATCAAGTTTCTCTGTGATGACGATCAACTGATGGTGAACGATGTCAGGCAGCAGGCCGCCGTTTTGAGCGAGCATGCCGAAGTGATCCTGGTGGTCAGCAAGCATCATGTGGTCGACGCCAACAACTACATCTTGCCGATCCGCATGGAAAACGTCGGGCTGACGTCGTTCGATGCGTTGTTCAAAGGCGATGATCTGCTGGCCGCCTTCGAAAGAAGCCCGCGCAATATTCTTGGTGGTTTCACATGTGCGCTCATGCGTCGAGATGACATTGCCACATTGTTGCCAACGCTGATTGAGGCCGGGTTCACGGCCGTCCTCGATTTTGCCTTGTATCTTTGCCTGTTGCGTCGTGGCAACCTGGTCCAGCTTAGCAACGTCGGCAGCATCGAGCGTCTTTACCCGGAGCGGTTGAGCAAGCGCCCGGAAATGGTTTCTGCTGCGGTCACCGAATGGGAATGGGTGGCTCAGATGATCTCCCAGCGCGGTGGCGAGGCTGCGCCGGCCACCGATTGGGTGCGCTACGTGATGATGGAGGAGCTCACGGATGTGCAACCACGCGAGTGGGATGAGCTCAATCTTTATTCGGTCATGTCCACCCGTCAGGGGATCATGTTGGTTCAGGTCGGCACGGACTCGGAGAGTTATGCCGAGCTCTACTCGCAATGGATCAACTGCCGCCGCTTGACGCCATCGCGCAAGCAAGTGTTGTCTCGGCAGATAGCGCGCTGGGCGCATCGTCCCGCCATTGTGCCGGTGGTCATCGATCTAGACGAAGATGCTTACGAACTTGGCGTGACCCTCAAGAGCCTCGCGGCTCAAACCTACGCCTGTGAAACGATTGTGCTGTTGTCCAATGGAACCGGTGAGCTGGATGCAGGGATTGTGCGCCTGCCGATGCAATCGGACTGGCCGCAGCAACTGAACCAGTTGATGCCCCAACTTGATCAGGCTGACTGGTTCTACCTGTTGCGTGCTGGCGACCGGCTCACCGAGTCCGCGCTGCTGGTGCTGGCCGACCGGATTGTGGGCGCGCCGGGCGCCTCGTGCATCTACAGCGACGAAGGTGCGCTGGTGGACGGCAAGTCCGAACAGCCGATTTTCAAGCCTGATTTCAATCTCGACCTCATGCGCGGTTATCCGTACGTCGGTCGCACCCTGGCCTTCGAGCGCCAGCGCTTCCTCGCCCTGGGCGGTTTCGATGAGGCGGCGGGTGAGCTGGCCCCCCATGACCTCATATGGCGTCTGGTGGAAAAGGACGGCCCGCACGTCATCGGTCATATTCCCGAAGTGCAGGTCGAATCGACGTTCGCCTTCGCACAGTGGTTATCCCTGCAGCAAGTGATCGAACAAAACGCGCGTGTGATCACGGCTCACTTGCAACGCATCGGCGTCAGGCACGAGCTGCATCCGGGGCCGGTGCTGAAATTGGTCCCGCGGATCGAATATCACCATGCCGAGCGCCCGCTGGTGTCGATCATTATCAATGTGTGTGACGAATTGGCTGCGCTTGAACGCTGTGTCAACAGCCTGATCAGCACCACTGCTTACAGCCACTATGAAATCATTATCGTCGACAATGCCAGTCAAAGCGCCGAGATGCGCCATTGGCTCAAGGCAATGGCTGAACTGGGCAGTGACACGTTGCACATTCATTGCTGTTCGGAAAAGGCCGGCGATGCACAGGTCAGGAACTTCGCGGCCCAGCAGGCGCGAGGAGATTATCTGCTGTTGCTCAGTCCTTACTGTGTGGCACATGAAGAGCGCTGGCTGGATGAACTGCTCAATCATGGTCAGCGTCCGGAAGTGGGGATCGTCGGGCCGCGCACGGTCAACCTGCAAGGCAATGTGATTGATGGTGGCCTGGTTTTGGGTCTCAACGGCCTGGCGGGCAGGGCATTTGTCAATGAGCCTGCAACGTCTGGTGGCTACATGCAGCGCCTGAATGTGGTGCAGAACTGGAGTGCGGTCAGCGGTCATTGCCTGTTGGTGCGAAAGCAGGTGTTCGACAGTGTTGGTGGTTTCGAGGAGACCATCAGTACCCAGGGTATCAACGTTCTCGAACTGTGCCTGCGCATTGGTCGAGAGGGTTACTTGCTCCTCACTACGCCATACTCCAATGTCGTGCTGCTGCCTTCACCACAGAACCGTAACGAGGAGCGCAGCCAGCAACTGGAACTTGAACAGGAAACGTTCTACCGACGCTGGCTGCCGCAGATCGCCAACGATCCTGCCTACAACCGCAACCTGAATCTGAGTGGTGACAGCTTCAGCCTGAATCCTGGTTCACGTACCGGCTGGAATCCGCTGTGCATGCGCAATGTGCCGTCGATTCTCGGTTTGGCGCTCAACAGCTCGGCGATTGGTCATTACCGTGTCAGCCAACCGCTCTTCGAGTTGCAGAATGCCGGGCGAATTGTTGGACGAGTGGCGTATGACATGCCGTCGATCATTGAAGTCGAGCGCCAATCGCCAGACGTCATCATTCTTCAGGGGCGGTATAACCCCAACAAAATCAACGACGTCACTCAGGTGAAGAATTACTCCCGGGCCATGCGAATTTATGAGCTGGACGATTACGTCGTCCGGATTCCGGAGAAAAACGAACACACGCGCAACATGCCTGCAAATATCGAGGCAATGATGCGCAAAGGTATCGCCATGTGCGATCGGGTGGTCGTGTCGACCCATGCGCTGGCCGGTGCCCTGGCGGATATGCACCACAATATTCGCGTGGTGCCAAACATGTTGGCGCCGTATCTGTGGAGCCACCTAACCAGTCAGCGACGGACCTCAAGCAAGCCGCGTATCGGCTGGGGTGGAGGCACCAGTCACCGAGGTGACCTGGAACTGATCGCCGATGTCGTTCGCGAGTTGGCAGATGAGGTCGAATGGGTGTTCTTCGGTATGTGCCCTGACTTGCTCAGGCCCTATATCCACGAATTTCACCAGGGCGTGGCCCTTTCCGCCTACCCGGAAAAACTCGCGAGCCTTAACCTCGATCTTGCGCTGGCGCCGCTGGAGTTCCATATCTTCAACGACTGCAAGAGCAACCTGAGGCTGCTCGAATATGGCGCCTGCGGCTACCCGGTGATTTGTTCGGATACCGAGGCTTATCGCGGGCATTTGCCATGCACCCGCGTTCGCACCAACAGTACGGACGAATGGCTCCAGGCTATTCGCATGCATTTGTCGGACCCGGCGGCCAGCTATCGGATGGGCGACGATTTGCGGGAAGTGGTCTTGCGCGATTTCATGCTGCGCGGCGATAACCTGCAGTACTGGGCCGATGGCTGGTTACCGGATTGATGAAGCTCAACATCAAACTGCCAAAAGAACGTAATGCCGATGATCCGGCAACCCGCTCGTTATAGGAATTGATATGCAAAGCAACTTCTCGAATGGAACAACTGCTGCGTTGAACGAGCGGATGACTCTGGTGCTGCTGGCCCACGAACAACCGGGCGCCGTGCGTCGTGCGTTGCGCTACTACAGCACCTTGCCATGCGCCGTGTTGGTGGTCGACTCTTCTACAGAGCCCGATACCGGTCTGGCTGCGACTTTCTCCGGTATACAGTACCTGCACGCCCCCGTGCCGCGCTTGGAGCATTTCACCGTGACCGTGCGCAAGGTGATAGAGCGCATCTCGACGCCTTACATGGTTGTCGCTGAAGTCGAAAGCTTCCTGCTGCCTGAAGCCCTCGGCCAATCACTGGCGTTCCTTGAAGCCAATACTGACTATGGCACTTGCCAGGGTTATAGCCTGGCGTTCGAAGCCCATGCTGATCGTATCGATTTCTATCGCCGCGACCGAAAGGGTTGCGAGGACTACAACGACGATTCGGCTGAAGCCCGCTTGGTCGTGCTGGAAAACGAAGGCACGTCCCTCGCCAACGCCGTTACGCGTACTGATGTCCTGCGGCGCTGGTATGCGTCTATGGAACAGGGTTTCAACCCGAACGGACGCGGCAACGGTTATTCCAATGGGTTGGCAGCGGGCGCCAAAGTGCGCGTCTTGCCCATCCCTTATGCACTGCACGAGCGGCGCAGCATCACGTTTGGCGAAGTGACCGAGAAACTGTTCGAGTCGACCTGGAGTGCCCAGCTGGGTGGGCCGGTTCGTCGCTTCGAACCTACGCAATACGTCGAGTTGCCGTTCTATAACCAGGCGTTTTTTGAAGTGCTGAGTGAGCTGGAGTTTCTGCTGCACGCAGTGCCGACGAGCCGGATGCAACTTGAAGAGCTTGAGGCCGCGATGCTCAAGCAGAAAGAGTGGTCGCGCATTCACCGCAACACCAGCGCCGAACCGCTCAATGAGCGCTTGCTCAAGGCCTTCGAGCTGTACGCGTTCAATCAGGATGTGGTGCAGCAACTGGCTCGTTCGCTGCAAGCCGATGGCGACAAGGAGCAGGCACAAAAAGTGCTGGCGTGGGGCCAGCGCCTGGGGGCAGCGACGCTTGAAGACAATGGCAGGCTGTTCGATGCCACGCCGTCCGGTCAGCTGCTGCAGTGGCTGGAGGCGCGCGATCCGAGCGCAGCTCAGGTCAAGGACATATCCCGGCACCTTGCGCGTCATGCCGGTGGTCCGACGTTCGGCATTCTGTTGCTGGACCTGGAAGCCGATATTCACAAGCTGCAGGCGACCTTCGACAGCATCATGAATAGCTACTGCCGTGCGTTCAAGATCGTCGTCTTCACCACCGGTGATCTGCCGGCCGAAACCACGCTGAAAAATACGCTGCATTTCGTCAAGGTCAACGAAAGCAATTATGTCGACAAGATCAATCAAGTCGCCGAGCAGACTGACTGCGATTGGTTGATGTTGGCCGAAGCGGGTGATGAGTTGACGCCGAGCGGCCTGTACCAGGCGAGTTTGGAACTGCTGGGCGAGAAAGAGATTCGTGCCGTGGCCATGGATGAATTCCAGCGACAGGAGAACGGCACGTTGACCGGTGTCTTCCGTCCAGGCTTCAATCTCGATCTGTTGCAAAGTTACCCTGGCGTGATGGCTCGTCATTGGCTGATCCGCCGGGAAGTGATGGTTGAAGCCGGTGGATTTGCGCGCGAATTCAAAAAGGCGCTGGAATTCGACCTGCTGCTGCGTTTGATCGAACAAGGCGGGCTTGATGGCTTCGCGCACCTGGCTGAGCCCCTGTTGATTTGCACTGCACCGCAACTGGAGGCCAGCACGGATGAGCGCAGGACGCTGTTGCGTCACCTCGCCACCCGTGGCTACCAGGCCGATGTCGGCACACTGGTGCCGGGCACTCACAAAATCGACTACCGCTTCACCGAGCGCCCCATGGTCTCGGTTATCTTGCATGGCGTCAGCGATCTCGAGACTTTGCAACGCTGCATTCGCAGTATCCTGCAGCGCACTCGCTACCATCGTTACGAAGTGCTGCTGGCGGACGATTCGGCTTACTCGGCGGCTTTGGGCAACTGGCTGGACAGTCAGGGCCCGCACGCCAACCGGGTTCGTCTGTTCAGCGCTGAGACCGGCCTGTCAACGGCCAACCTGATCAACACCGCCAGCCAGCATGCTCAGGGTGAATACCTGGTGACCCTGGCAGCCGATGCACAGGTGGTCAATGTCAACTGGATCGAGTCCTTGCTCAATCAGGTGCTTCGTCCGGAAGTCGGCGTGGCCGGTGCCAAACTGCTCGACGACCAAGGTTTTGTCACGCAGGCGGGTCTGATCCTGGGTTTCAACGGTTTGGTGGGTTCACCGTTCGTTGGCGAGTCGAAGACTGCAAATGGCTACATGAATCGCCTGGCCTTGGAGCAAAACTGCTCGGCCGTTTCCTTTGCCTGCCTGATGATTTCCAAGCAGCTGTTCGAAGCGGCTGATGGCATCGATGTCGAGCAGTTCGGCGAAGCGTTCGGTGATATCGACTTGTGCCTGCGTGTCGGCCAGGCCGGCTATCTGACTGTTTGGACGCCTCACGTACAGGTCATCCAGTCGGGCGTGCTGGCGCAGTCCGAAGTGGCTCGCCAGGCGTTCGGCGAGAAGTGGGCAGCGGTGCTCGGGCATGATCGTTTCTACAACAGGAACCTGTCCGTTGAAGGTACCGGTTTCGCACTTGGGCCAGTTATCAGCGTTGACTGGTCTGAAGTCATGAAAGAGAAGGAGCAGGTATGAAAGTCTGCATTACCCACCGAGAAGCCTTTTATCACCTTCTCCGCGCAGTGTTTACCGCCTACGACAAACAGCCGCTGGTAGCTGAGCTGGGTGTACTGCGTGGTGAGAACGCGTTGAATCTATACAACGCGCTGAACCCCAGACACATGGTCCTGATCGATAGCTGGAGCCCCGCCGCCAACGACGCCTACAGCCCTTTTGATCAGTTGCCACCCTGGGTCGAGCCGGTCGAAAAATACGCTTACTACTACGGTGGCCCCATGTATGACATGGCCACTTACGACAAGCTGTATGAAGAGTGCCTGAACAGGTTCAGCGACAAGGACAACGTGACGCTGATCCGTTCCGAGACGATTGCCGCCATCGACGACATTCAGCCGAGAACCGGTATCGATAAATTCGACCTGGTCTACATCGATGCCAATCATCAGTATGAGTACATCCTGCGTGACTTGATGTACTACCAGAACCTGGTGGCCGACGATGGCTTCATCCTGCTGAACGATTGCTGCCACAGTGTGCAGGGCACCAAGCAGAACCTGGGTGTGCTTGAAGCGATGAGCAGCTTCATCAAGCGATCGGACTTCATCCCCCTGGCGGTCAGCAGTACCGACTGGTCCGACGTGATTCTGGTTAGGAAAAACTCGATCATGGTGCAGCTCGTCGACATCGCGCTGACCAACTCGGACATTCCGTTTGTCGAGATCCCTCACCAGCTCATGCCGGCGGCCCGGGTTGTCTATGGCCAGCGACGGGTCAACCTGAGCTTCGCCTGATTCACCCTGATACAAAGCCCCGTTCGGGGCTTTGTTCATTCTGCGACAGCAACCTCTGGCCCATGGTCCGAGGAGCACGCAAAGTCAGCCCTTTCCTGCAGCATTGTTTCGTTTCGCAGGTGAAATATTACATTCATGCGCTTAACGGCGTGACGCATAGGTCATAAAGTGCATCTTCACTGTATTGTGTTCCTGGGTGCGGGCGATCAGTCCGCCTCCGGAAATCAACCATTTTGATGCGCCCCTGAGCTTTTTCGGGGTGAACCTAGTCGCTGTTTATGATCGGGAAGCCATAATGATTGGCATAAAAAGCATAGCGAGTTACGTGCCGGTGGCCGGCGTGGATAACTACGCTCAGGGTGCCAAATTCGCCAAGGATGAAGAGTTCATCCTGGGCAAGATTGGTTCGGCGTTCCTGCCGCGCAAAGGCGCTGAGCAGGAAACCTCGGACCTGTGCGTTGAAGCCGTCAACGCACTGTTTGCCAACAATCCTGATCTGAAGCGTGAGTCCATCGACGCGCTGATCGTCGTCACCCAGAATGGTGATGAGGAAGGCCTGCCCCACACCGCCGCAATCGTTCAAGATAAACTCGGCTTGCCTACGCATGTGGCTGCGTTCGACATTTCCCTGGGGTGTTCGGGTTATGTCTACGGCATCTACGCCATGAAAGGCTTCATGGAAGCCGCTGGCTTGAAGAATGGTTTGCTGATCACCGCCGACCCTTACTCAAAAATCGTCGATCCGGAAGACCGCAATACCACCATGCTCTTCGGTGATGCCGCCACGGCTACCTGGATGGCGGACGACGCGTCCTGGCAGTTGGGGAAATCCAAGTTCGGCACCGACGGTTCTGGTGCACCACATCTGAAAGTCAGCGACGGTGTGTTCTTCATGAATGGTCGCCAGGTCTTCAACTTTGCGCTGTTGAAGGTGCCTGCGCACCTGCATGAGCTGCTTGACGAATCGGCCCTCCAAGCCAGCGACATCGACGCTTTCTGCATCCATCAGGGCAGTGCGGCCATTGTCGATGCCGTGGCGCGACGCTTTGAAGGCGAACCGGAGAAGTTCATCAAGGACATGGTCGAGACGGGTAACACGGTCTCTTCGAGCATTCCTTTACTGTTGGAAAAACACGTCCTGACGTCTGACTGGAGCCGCGTGGCCATCAGTGGATTCGGCGTGGGCCTGTCTTGGGGCTCTGCGATTCTCTATCGCGACTGATCATTCGAAGTTTTTTCATAGCGCTGCCGGCTTGCCGTCAGCGCTATTTTTTTGCCTGGATCTTTCTGTCGCGGCTTTTTTGGCGCCATTTTTTTATGCCGTACCAGTGGCAAGTCCTTGATTTACGGGGGATGGCAGTCTGCTAGTAATTTTTTTTAAAAAAGCCCTCAAGCAACCTGCCACGACGACGATAACTATTACGAAGGTTCTCTAGGCCATACCCGGCGGTTGCCAGGGCCGGAAGCCGCAGTACCCAACCAACGAGGAATTCGTCATGGCTTTAACAGTAAACACTAACGTTACATCGTTGAACGTTCAGAAAAACCTGAACAAGGCTTCCGATGCTCTGTCGACTTCGATGACCCGCCTGTCGTCCGGCCTGAAAATCAACAGCGCCAAAGACGACGCTGCTGGCCTGCAAATCGCTACCCGCATGACTTCGCAGATCCGTGGTCAGACCATGGCGATCAAGAACGCCAACGACGGTATCTCGATCGCTCAGACCGCTGAAGGCGCGATGCAGGAACAAACCAACATCCTGCAACGTATGCGTGAACTGGCTGTTCAATCCCGAAACGACAGCAACAGCTCCGACGACCGCGACGCTCTGAACAAAGAGTTCTCGCAGATGGCTGCCGAGCTGACCCGTATCGCCGGTTCGACCAACCTGAACGGCAAGAACCTGCTCGACGGTTCCGCCAGCACCATGACCTTCCAGGTGGGTTCCAACACTGGCAGCACCAACCAGATCACTCTGGACCTGACCGCCAAGTTCGACGCCGACAGCCTGGGTATCACCTCCGGTATCACCATTGCCGGTTCGGACAGCACTGTTGCCGAAACCAACTTCTCGGCAGCTGTTGGCGCGATCGACGACGCTCTGAAAACCATCAACTCCAGCCGTGCTGACCTCGGTGCTGCACAAAACCGTCTGACCAGCACCATCTCCAACCTGCAGAACATCAACGAAAACGCCAGTGCTGCACTGGGTCGCGTACAAGATACCGACTTCGCTGCTGAAACTGCACAGCTGACCAAGCAACAAACTCTGCAACAAGCTTCCACCTCGGTTCTGGCACAAGCCAACCAACTGCCATCCGCTGTACTGAAACTGCTTCAGTAATAGCCGGTGACTTTCGGCGGGGGAGTGCGCTTGTCGCGCTCTCTCGCTTTTTTGATTAAGTGAGGTGGTGGACATGGATATGAGCGTGAAGCTGAACTTGTCTTATCCTGCGGTCAAGCCGGCGACGTCTACTGCTGAAGCGGCTGCTGAAAAGCCTCAAGCCGATGTTGCAAAAGTGGCGTTGGTCAAGGATGAGTCCAAGGATGCAATGAGTGATCAGGACAAGCTTAAAACGGCTGTCCAGGAAATTGAAAAATTCGTTCAGTCGATAAAGCGTAACCTGGAGTTCTCGATTGACGAGCCTTCGGGCAAAGTTGTTGTTAAAGTCATTGCCAGTGATTCGGGTGAGGTGATCCGTCAGATCCCCAACGAAGAAGTCCTGAAGTTGGCTAATAGTTTGAATGACGCAAGCAGTCTGCTGTTCAGCGCCAAAGTCTGACAGCTGGCACGAAATTTGTTGCTATGTTCTTTTGGGCGTTGTAGTGGTCAAAAGACCGGCGAGACACTGAAGGGAGATCTACATGGCAAGTCCAATTCTACCGGGCACGGGTTTAGGTTCGGGCCTCGATACCGGTGCTATCGTCAAGGCACTGGTCAACGCTGACAAGGCGGCCAAGCAGGGTCAGATCGATCGTGGCACTACTACCAACACCGCGTCGATCTCCGGTGTCGGCACTCTGAAGTCTTTGCTCGCCACCTTCCAGGCGTCCATGAAGACTCTGGGCAACTCCACGGAGCCTCAATTCACCGGTTTCGTTGCCACGTCGGCCGATACCAAGGTGCTGACCGCGACCGCCAACAATTCGGCTGTCAGCGGCATCTACAAGATTCACGTCGACGCGCTCGCGACCGGTTCGAAAGTGGCCACGCAGGCATTTGCCTCAGGTCCCACTGCGTCCGTGAATAGCGGTGCTGCCGGTGTTCTGACCATCACGCAGGGTACGCCCGACGGTGCCGACAAGACCTACAACCTTGACGTGCCGGCCGGTTCGACACTTGAGTCGGTCGCCAAGGCGCTCAACAGCAAATATCAATTCAGCGGCCTGAGCGCCAGCGTCGTGACGGATAACTTCGGCTCCCGTCTTGTGGTGAGTTCGGCAAACACCGGCGCGGGCAGCGATATTTCGCTTAGCGGTGTTGCTGGCCTGGAGGTCGATGGCAAGGCAGTGATGTCCACTACGCCGCCGTCGGCCACTTCGTCGGGTGCGGTCGGTGCGGTGGCGCAAGACGCCAAGTTCACACTGGACGGAATGCCGATCACGAGCCACACCAACAAGCTGGACAAGACGCTGTCGGGTTTGTCGATGACATTGACAGGCACTGGTGACACTCAGGTTGTCATTGGTGCCAACACTGACGGTCTGAAGGCTTCGATCCAGAAATTTGTCGATGCCTACAACGCCGTGGCCAATGCGATCACCTCGCTGACCAAGCCTTCGCTCGATGATGACGGCAATCCGACCATTGCGGCCGCATTGACCGGTGACTCGATGCCGCGCTCCATCATGGCGGCAATGCGCGGGCCGTTGGCTGAGACCGGTAATGGCGACAAGCTGACCGTGCTCTCGCAGTTGGGTATCACCACCGACCAGAAGACCGGTGCGCTGAACTTCGATTCCAACAAGTTCAACGCTGCCATGACCGACAAAAAGCTTGGCGGCGAAGTGCAGACCCTCTTCACGGGTGACAACGGCCTGCTGGCTCGCATGGACAAGGCCCTCACGCCTTACACTGAGACCGGTGGCATTCTCGACACCCGCACCACGGCGTTGAACAAGACCAAGACCAAGCTGGCGAACGACCAGTTGGCCCTGGATCGCCGCATTGAGTCCCTGACCGCCGTACTGACCAAAAAGTACAACGACATGGATACGCTGGTGGGCAAGCTGAAGGCCACTGCCAGCAACATCACTTCGATGTTCGAAGCGATGAACGCCCAGCAGAAGAACAGCTAACTCGCCAATAACGCCAAAAGCCCGGCAGCGTCGTCAAGCGCTCCGGGCTTTTGTGTTTGGTCATTAAAGTTTTTTGACGCGTCGTCGATACGCTGTTTATACGAACCACCGTTTTTTGATGAGGTAAAACATGAATCCAATGTTAGCCCTTCGCCAATACCAGAAGATTGGCGCGCAGGCGCAGACTTCCGAAGCCAGTCCTCACCGTCTCGTGCAGATGCTGATGGAGGGTGGGCTCGACCGTATCGCCCAAGCCAAGGGCGCGCTGGAGCGCAAGGACATTCCCGCCAGGGGAATTTTGATCGGCAAGGCCATCGGCATCATCGGCGGTCTTCTCGAAGGCCTGGACTTGGAAAATCAGTCGGAGTCAGTCGGCGAGCTGGCCAACCTGTACGAGTACATGATGAAGCGCCTGACCGAAGCCAATGCCAAAGCCGACGCTAAGATCCTCGACGAAGTCGCTGACCTGCTGCGCACGGTCAAGGACGGTTGGGATGCCATCGGCACGCCGGCTCCGCAGTTTTAAGGAGATCACCATGAGTCTTGTATTGCAGCGAATCGAAGAAACCCGTGAAGGCCTGGTCGATGCCCTGGCCAACCGAAACTGGGAAGCCATTGGTGAATTGGACCTGGCTTGCCGTTCCTGCATGGAAGACGTCTTGAGTGAGGCTTCGGTGGACGAGACGGCGTTGCGCGATAACCTTGAGGTTCTGCTGGGGGTCTACAAGCAGCTACTCGAGGCGGCAACGGGGGAGAGGCAAGCGATTGTTGACGAGATGTCGCAGATCCACCAAGCGCAGAACGCGGCGAAGGTATACCATCTGTTTGGTTAATTGAGCTCAGTTAATCCAAGCGAGTGCGCCATAAATTTGACTGTGCACGGTTTTTTGACTTAACTAGTGGCTGGTTGCAGATATCAGGCGTCTACAGGCATAACGTGTCTGCAAGCGTCGAGCTTGCCCCGCATTTTTCGGGCATTGAGTTGACTAGGGAAGTTGCTATTGCATGTGGCGTGAAACCAAAATTCTGCTGATCGATGACGATAGCGTCCGCCGCCGCGATATGGCGGTGATCTTAAATTTTCTCGGCGAAGAAAATTTACCCTGCGGTAGCCATGACTGGCAGCAGGCTGTCGGCTCTTTGTCATCAAGTCGTGAAGTGATCTGTGTCCTCATTGGCACGGTCAACGCCCCGGGCGCACTTCCGGGCTTGTTAAAGACACTCTCAACCTGGGATGAGTTCCTTCCAATTTTGTTGATGGGCGATAATTCTTCCATCGACCTGCCGGAAGACCAGCGTCGCCGAGTGCTTTCGACCCTTGAAATGCCGCCCAGCTACAGCAAATTGCTCGATTCACTGCACCGTGCGCAGGTCTATCGCGAGATGTACGACCAGGCCCGTGAGCGCGGTCGTCAACGCGAACCCAATCTTTTCCGCAGCCTCGTCGGCACCAGCCGGGCGATTCAACATGTCCGCCAAATGATGCAGCAGGTTGCCGACACCGACGCCAGCGTGCTGATTCTCGGCGAGTCCGGCACGGGCAAGGAAGTTGTCGCACGCAACCTCCACTACCATTCGAAGCGTCGTGAAGCGCCTTTCGTGCCCGTCAACTGCGGGGCGATCCCGGCCGAGTTGCTGGAAAGCGAATTGTTCGGTCATGAGAAGGGCGCCTTCACCGGCGCCATCACCAGCCGCGCCGGGCGTTTTGAACTGGCCAATGGCGGCACGCTGTTCCTCGATGAAATCGGCGACATGCCGCTGCCGATGCAGGTCAAGCTGCTTCGCGTTTTGCAGGAGCGCACCTTCGAGCGCGTGGGCAGCAACAAGACCCAGAGCGTCGACGTACGTATCATCGCGGCGACCCACAAGAATCTGGAAAGCATGATCGAGGTCGGCTCCTTCCGCGAAGACCTCTACTATCGCCTGAACGTGTTCCCGATCGAGATGGCACCGCTGCGTGAGCGTGTTGAAGACATCCCGCTGCTCATGAACGAGTTGATCTCGCGGATGGAGCACGAGAAGCGCGGTTCGATCCGTTTCAATTCTGCGGCGATCATGTCGCTGTGTCGTCACGGCTGGCCGGGCAACGTCCGAGAGTTGGCCAACCTGGTGGAACGCATGGCGATCATGCACCCGTATGGGGTGATCGGCGTGGTCGAGTTGCCGAAGAAATTCCGCTACGTCGACGATGAAGACGAGCAATTGGTCGACAGCCTGCGCAGCGACCTGGAAGAGCGTGTGGCGATCAATGGCCATACCCCGGACTTCGCTGCCGGCGCCATGCTGCCGCCGGAAGGCCTCGACCTCAAGGACTACCTCGGAGGTCTGGAGCAGGGCCTGATTCAGCAGGCGCTGGACGACGCAAACGGTATCGTCGCACGTGCTGCCGAGCGCCTGCGCATTCGTCGAACCACGCTGGTCGAGAAGATGCGCAAGTACGGCATGAGCCGCCGTGAAGGTGATGAACAGGCGGATGATTGACGCCCGTTTTTCAAGTCATTCATTTTAAAGCGGTTTTTTTTAGGCACGGGTATTGCTAAGTCCCTCGCAACGTTCCGTTTCACTGACGGTCAGCCAAGCGAGAGAGCACGATGCCCCAAGCCGCCCAGATGTCTCCTGTCCCTGACGCTTCGGGGCACCCGTCCTCCGTAGAGCAGGCCAGTCGTCAAGGCCTTGAGCAGGCATTTGCGCTGTTCAGCCAGATGTCCAGCCAACTGACCGACTCCTACAGTCTGCTGGAAGCCCGGGTCACCGAACTCAAGGGTGAGCTGGCAGTGGTCAGTGCCCAGCGTATGCAGGAGCTGGCGGAAAAGGAACGCCTGGCCAATCGTCTGCAAAACCTCCTCGACCTCCTGCCCGGTGGCGTGATCGTCATTGACGCGCAAGGCATCGTGCGCGAAGCCAATCCCGCCGCTTGTGAATTACTCGGCTTGCCCCTGGAAGGTGAGTTGTGGCGCCACGTCATTGCCCGTTGCTTTGCCCCACGCGAAGACGACGGTCATGAAATTTCTCTGAAGGACGGTCGACGCCTGTCGATCGCGACCCGCTCGCTGGATGCCGAGCCGGGCCAGTTGGTGCTGCTCAATGACCTGACTGAAACCCGTCATCTGCAAGGTCAGTTGGCCCGCCACGAGCGCCTTTCGTCCCTCGGTCGGATGGTCGCGTCGCTTGCCCACCAGATTCGCACGCCGTTGTCTGCCGCACTGCTCTACGCCAGTCATCTCACCGAGCAAGAGTTGCCGGCCGCCACGCAGCAGCGTTTCGCCGGGCGCCTGAAGGAACGACTGCATGAACTTGAGCATCAAGTGCGCGACATGCTGGTGTTTGCGCGCGGCGAACTGCCGCTGACCGATCGTGTCACGCCGAAGGTGTTGATGCAGTCACTTCAGTCGGCAGCTTCGGCGCATGTCCAGGGCCTCGCGATTCGCTGGCAGTGCGACAGCCATGTGGGGGAGTTGCTGTGCAATCGCGACACCCTGGTCGGTGCGCTGCTGAATCTGATCGAGAACGCCGTCCAGGCCAGTGCTGGCGATGTACGCCTCAAAGTCCATCTCTATGCCCGCGACAACACTTTGCGGGTGTCAGTCAGCGACAGTGGCAGCGGCATCGATGCCCAGGTGCTGGCACGTCTGGGCGAACCTTTTTTTACCACTAAGGCGACCGGAACGGGCCTGGGCCTGACTGTGGTCAAGGCGGTGGCCCGTGCACATCAGGGAGAGTTGCACCTGCGCTCGCGACCCGGTCGGGGCACTTGTGCGCAGGTTGTCCTGCCACTTTTTTCCGGTGAAAGGCTCAGCGCTCTGGGAGCGGAGTGAAGGATATGGCTATCAAGGTTTTACTGGTCGAGGACGACCGCGCATTGCGCGAAGCGTTGGCCGATACATTGTTGCTGGCCGGACATGACTTCAAGGCAGTCGGTTCGGCTGAAGAAGCCCTGGATGCTGTAGGAGGAGAAGCCTTCAGCCTGGTGCTTAGCGACGTGAACATGCCGGGCATGGATGGGCACCAGTTGCTGGGCATGCTTCGAACGCGCCAGCCGCAATTACCGGTGTTGCTGATGACCGCGCACGGCGCGGTGGAGCGTGCGGTGGATGCTATGCGCCAGGGGGCGGTGGATTATCTGGTCAAGCCGTTTGAGCCCAAGGCATTGCTGGATCTGGTCAGTCGTCATGCCTTGGGTAATGTCGGGGCGGGTGATAGCGAAGGCCCGATCGCCGTTGAGCCGGCCAGTGCACAATTGCTCGAACTGGCCGCGAGGGTGGCACGCAGTGATTCCACGGTGTTGATTTCCGGCGAGTCCGGCACCGGCAAGGAAGTGTTGGCGCGCTACATTCATCAGCACTCCCATCGAGGGAGCCAGCCGTTCATTGCGATCAACTGTGCGGCGATCCCTGACAACATGCTCGAGGCGACGCTGTTCGGTCACGAAAAGGGATCGTTTACCGGCGCCATCGCGGCGCAGGCCGGCAAGTTCGAGCAGGCAGACGGCGGGACCATCCTGCTCGACGAGATTTCGGAAATGCCCCTGGGGCTCCAGGCCAAGTTGCTGCGCGTGTTGCAGGAGCGAGAAGTCGAGCGAGTGGGGGCGCGCAAGCCCATCACGCTGGACATTCGTGTAGTGGCGACCACCAACCGCGATCTGGCCGGGGAAGTCGCGGCAGGGCGGTTCCGTGAAGATCTCTATTATCGTCTTTCGGTATTTCCGCTGGCCTGGCGTCCGCTCCGTGAGCGTACCGCCGATATCCTGCCGTTGGCCGAGCGTCTTCTGGTCAAGCACGTCAATAAAATGAAGCACGCTGCTGCAAGACTGTCGCCTGAGGCCCGGGCGTGTCTGGTGGGGTACCCGTGGCCGGGTAACGTGCGCGAGTTGGATAACGCGATACAGCGTGCATTGATTCTGCAGCAAGGTGGGTTGATCCAGCCCCAGGATTTCTGTCTTGCCGGGCCTGTCGCCTGTGCACCGTTGTCGGCCGCAGCGCCATCGCCGGTGCGTGCGGTGGAGGTCGATGCAGAGTCGGCGGGGGCGCTGGAGGATGATCTGCGCCGTCGAGAGTTCCAGATGATCATCGACACGCTGCGCGCCGAGCGCGGGCGCCGCAAGGAGGCTGCCGAGCGTTTGGGTATCAGCCCTCGCACCCTGCGGTACAAGCTGGCGCAGATGCGGGACGCCGGGATGGATGTCGAGGCCTATCTGTTCGCCAGTTGAGAATTGCCGTCGGGTAGGGGATTTGTTGAAGTTCCCCCGGAGCTGGCACCCTTGTTGCTAACACCTTGGTATCGCTGAGCGAGTGTCAAAAAAACGCGTGCCGCCATTGAGAGTAGAACATGAGCCAAGGTATTGAATTTAATCGATTGATGCTGGATATGCGCGCCATGCAAATGGACGCCATGTCTGCGCAGAAATCGACTGCCGCCGTCCCTGAAATGAGTGGCAGCAGTTTTTCCGACATGCTCGGTCAGGCCGTCAATAAAGTGAACGATACCCAACAGGCCTCCAGCCAGTTGGCCACGGCTTTTGAAATCGGCAAGAGCGGCGTCGATTTGACGGACGTGATGATCGCCTCGCAAAAGGCCAGCGTGTCTTTCCAAGCCTTGACCCAAGTGCGTAACAAGCTGGTTCAAGCCTATCAAGACATCATGCAGATGCCGGTTTAAGGACGAGATTGAGTCATGGCAGAAGCAGTCGCCGATAACGTTCCGGCCAAGGCCACTCCGATAGACGGCAAACCGCCGCTGTTCGGCTTGTCCTTCCTGGAAAACCTCTCCGAGATGACCATGTTGCGTCAGGTGGGCCTGTTGGTCGGCCTGGCTGCGAGCGTGGCGATTGGCTTCGCCGTGGTGTTGTGGTCCCAGCAGCCGGATTATCGGCCTCTGTACGGCAGCCTTGCCGGTATGGATGCCAAGCAGGTCATGGACACCCTGGCGGCCGCCGACATTCCCTACACCGTGGAGCCGAACTCCGGTGCCTTGCTGGTCAAGGCCGATGACGTTTCGCGTGCACGTTTGAAACTCGCGGCTGCGGGTGTCACCACCGGCGACGGTAACATCGGCTTCGAGATTCTCGACAAGGAACAGGGCCTTGGCACCAGTCAGTTCATGGAAGCGACCCGTTATCGTCGCGGCCTGGAAGGTGAGCTGGCGCGGACCATCTCCAGCCTGAACAACGTCAAGGGTGCCCGTGTGCACCTGGCGATCCCGAAAAGTTCGGTGTTCGTGCGCGATGAGCGCAAGCCCAGTGCTTCGGTTCTGGTCGAACTGTATTCGGGCCGCTCACTGGAGCCTGGTCAGGTCCTGGCCATCGTCAATCTGGTGGCGACCAGCGTTCCTGAGTTGAGCAAGTCGCAGATCACGGTGGTCGACCAGAAAGGCAACCTGCTCTCGGATCAGGCGGAAAACTCCGAGCTGACCATGGCCGGCAAGCAATTCGATTACAGTCGCCGGATGGAAAGCATGCTGACCCAGCGTGTGCACAACATCCTGCAACCGGTCCTGGGTAACGATCGTTACAAGGCCGAAGTGTCGGCCGACGTGGACTTCAGTGCTGTCGAATCCACTTCCGAGCAATTCAACCCCGACCAGCCGGCGCTTCGCAGCGAGCAGTCGGTCAACGAACAACGCACCGCCAGCAATGGCCCACAAGGTGTGCCGGGTGCCCTGAGCAACCAGCCACCGGCACCGGCTTCCGCGCCTCAGACCACGGGCGGGGCGACTGCCCAGGCGGGCATGGTGCAGCCAGGTCAGCCTTTGCTGGACGCCAACGGTCAGCAAATCATGGATCCTGCGACCGGTCAGCCAATGCTGGCGCCGTACCCGGCGGACAAGCGTCAACAGTCGACCAAGAACTTCGAGCTCGACCGTTCCATCAGCCATACCAAGCAGCAACAGGGCCGCTTGAATCGCCTCTCGGTGTCGGTGGTCGTGGACGATCAGGTCAAGGTCAACGCGGCCAACGGCGAAACCACCCGTGCGCCGTGGACCGCCGACGAATTGGCGCGCTTCACCCGTCTGGTCCAGGATGCCGTCGGCTTCGATGCCAGTCGTGGTGACAGCGTCAGCGTGATCAACATGCCGTTTTCGGCTGATCGCGGTGAAGTGGTCGCCGATATTCCTTTCTACTCTCAGCCTTGGTTCTGGGACATCGTCAAACAGGTGCTGGGTGTGTTGTTCATCCTGGTGCTGGTGTTCGGCGTACTGCGCCCGGTGCTCAACAACATCACCGGTGGTGGCAAGGGCAAGCAACTGGCCGGCATCGGCAGCGACGTGGAACTCGGCGGCATGGGCGGCCTGGATGGCGAACTGGGCAACGATCGCGTCAGCCTCGGCGGCCCGACCAGTATCCTGCTGCCGAGCCCGAGCGAAGGCTATGACGCACAATTGAACGCAATCAAGAGTTTGGTGGCAGAAGACCCGGGCCGTGTGGCCCAGGTCGTGAAAGAGTGGATTAACGCAGATGAGTGATAACCGAGCCGTTGCCGCCAAACTGACCCGGGTCGACAAAGCCGCGATTCTGCTGCTGTCCCTGGGCTCTACCGACGCTGCCCAAGTATTGCGCCATATGGGCCCCAAAGAAGTTCAGCGCGTTGGTGTGGCCATGGCGCAGATGGGGAACGTGCATCGCGAGCAGGTCGAGCAGGTCATGAGCGAATTCGTCGACATCGTCGGCGACCAGACCAGCCTGGGCGTCGGTTCCGACGACTACGTGCGCAAAATGCTCACCCAGGCCCTGGGTGAAGACAAGGCCAACGGCCTGATTGACCGCATCCTGCTGGGCGGCAACACCAGTGGTCTCGACAGCCTGAAGTGGATGGAGCCGCGCGCCGTCGCCGACGTGATCCGTTACGAGCACCCGCAGATCCAGGCGATCGTGGTGGCGTACCTCGACCCGGACCAGGCCGGTGAAGTGCTGGGTAACTTCGATCACAAGGTGCGTCTGGACATCATTCTGCGAGTTTCCTCGCTCAATACCGTGCAGCCGGCCGCCTTGAAGGAACTCAACCAGATTCTCGAGAAACAGTTCTCCGGCAACTCGAATGCCTCGCGCACCACCCTGGGTGGCATCAAGCGCGCGGCGGATATCATGAACTTCCTCGACAGCTCGATCGAAGGCCAGCTCATGGACTCGATCCGCGAAGTCGACGAAGACCTGTCCGGTCAGATCGAAGACCTCATGTTTGTATTCAACAACCTGGCCGATGTCGATGACCGCGGTATTCAGGCGTTGCTGCGCGAGGTGTCTTCCGACGTACTGGTCCTGGCCCTCAAGGGCTCGGACGAAGGCGTCAAGGAAAAGATCTTCAAGAACATGTCCAAGCGTGCTGCCGAACTGCTGCGCGACGACCTGGAGGCCAAGGGCCCGGTGCGCGTCAGCGACGTGGAAACTGCACAGAAGGAAATCCTCACCATTGCTCGCCGTATGGCCGAAGCCGGAGAAATCGTTCTCGGCGGGAAGGGCGGCGAAGAGATGATCTAAGTTCACTATGTCGTCCAAACATGATGAGTCCAACACCGACCTGATCCGTGCCAAGGATGTCGGTGGTTTTGATGTCTGGTCGTTGCCCAGTTTCGACCCGCATGTACCGGAGCCGGAACCCGAGCCGGAGCCAGAACCGCCCGAAGTCGAGGAGGTGCCGCTGGAAGAAGTCCAGCCACTGACGCTCGAGGAGCTCGAAGCCATTCGCCAAGAGGCTTACAACGAAGGCTTTGCGACTGGCGAAAAAGAGGGTTTTCACAGCACCACGCTCAAGGTCCGTCAGGAGGCCGAGGCGGCCCTGACGCCGAAGATCGCGGCGCTGGAACAACTGATGGTCAATTTGTTCGAGCCGATTGCCGAACAGGACACGCAGATCGAAAAGTCCCTGGTCGACCTCGTGCAGCACATCGCCCGTCAGGTGATTCAGCGCGAACTGGCCATAGACTCCACGCAGATCGAACACGTCATGCGTGATGCCCTCAAGCTGTTGCCCCTGGGCGTGAACAATGTGCGGCTGTACATCAATCCGCAGGACTTCGAACAGGTTAAGGCCCTGCGCGAGCGCCATGAGGAAACCTGGCGCATCGTCGAGGACGAAGCCTTGCTGCCGGGCGGTTGCCGCGTCGAGACCGAGCACAGCCGTATCGATGCCACCATCGAAACCCGCGTTGCCAGGGTCATGGACAAACTGTTCGATCAGTTGCATGACCAAGCCTTGCATCCCGCAGCGCCGGATCTGAGCCTGGAGTTGCCGATCACGCCAGCGCCTGAACCTGGACCGGAAGAACCCGATGCGCCTTGACCGTACCAGCTTCGCCAAGCGCCTGGGCAGTTACGCCGAGGCCACGGAGCTGGCTGGCGCGCCAATTCTTGAAGGCCGTCTACTTCGCATGGTCGGGCTGACCCTCGAAGCCGAGGGCTTGCGCGCCGCCATGGGCAGCCGCTGCATGGTCATCAACGATGACAGTTATCATCCGGTGCAGGTTGAAGCCGAGGTCATGGGCTTCTCCGGCAGCAAGGTCTTCCTGATGCCCGTCGGCAGCGTAGCCGGCATTGCACCCGGCGCACGCGTGGTACCGCTGGCGGATACCGGTCGTCTACCGATGGGTATGAGCATGCTGGGGCGGGTGCTCGACGGCGCCGGCCGTGCGCTGGACGGCAAGGGCGGCATGAAGGCCGAAGACTGGGTGCCGATGGACGGCCCGACGATCAACCCGCTCAAGCGTCATCCGATCAGCGAACCGCTGGACGTGGGCATTCGTTCCATCAACGGTTTGTTGACCGTCGGTCGCGGCCAGCGTCTCGGTCTGTTCGCCGGTACGGGCGTGGGCAAGAGTGTGCTGCTGGGCATGATGACGCGCTTCACCGAGGCCGACATCATTGTCGTCGGGTTGATCGGTGAGCGGGGTCGTGAGGTCAAGGAGTTCATCGAGCACATTCTCGGTGAAGAAGGCCTCAAGCGCTCGGTAGTGGTGGCGTCTCCGGCGGACGATGCGCCGCTGATGCGCATGCGTGCAGCCATGTATTGCACGCGGATCGCCGAATACTTTCGTGACAAGGGCAAGAATGTCCTGTTGCTCATGGACTCGCTGACCCGTTTCGCCCAGGCCCAGCGGGAAATTGCCCTGGCCATCGGCGAACCGCCCGCGACCAAGGGTTACCCACCCTCGGTGTTCGCCAAATTGCCCAAACTGGTGGAGCGCGCCGGTAATGCCGAGAAGGGTGGTGGCTCGATCACTGCGTTCTACACGGTATTGTCCGAAGGCGATGACCAGCAGGACCCGATCGCCGACTCGGCGCGGGGCGTGCTCGACGGCCACATCGTCCTGTCCCGGCGCTTGGCGGAGGAAGGGCATTACCCGGCCATCGATATCGAAGCGTCCATCAGCCGGGTGATGCCGTCGGTGGTGTCGCCGGAACACATGACCCGCGCGCAGTATTTCAAGCAACTGTGGTCGCGTTATCAGCAAAGTCGCGACCTGATCAGCGTCGGCGCCTACGTCGCCGGTGGTGACCGGGAAACCGACCTGGCGATTTCCCTGCAGCCACAATTGGTCAAATACCTGCGCCAAGGGCTGAACGACAGCATCAGCCTGGGTGAGAGCGAAGCCTACCTCGGCTCGATCTTCGCGCCTGCGGCGGGCGGTTAATCGGTCATGGCACAGAGTCGGGCTGGGCGCCTGGCGCCCGTGGTCGAAATGGCCGAGAAAGAGGAGAAAACGGCCGTCCAGCGTCTGGGGCATTTTCAAGGCCAGGTGCGTTTGGCCGAGAGCAAGCTCGCTGACCTCGAGGCCTTCCGTCTCGATTATCAGGAGCAATGGATCATTCGTGGCAGCAGTGGTGTTTCGGGCCAATGGTTGCTCGGTTATCAGGGCTTTCTGGCGCAACTGGGCGTGGCGATTGACCAGCAGCGCCAAAGCCTGGCCTGGCATCAGAACAATCTGAACAAGGCTCGGGAAACCTGGCAACAGGCCTACGCCCGGGTCGAGGGCTTGCGCAAGCTGGTGCAGCGCTACGCCGATGAAGCCCGGCAACTGGAAGACAAGCGCGAGCAGAAACTGTTGGATGAGTTGTCCCAGCGGTTGCCGCGAGAGCATCCTTACTGAGTCACGTTTTTATCCTGTAGGAACGGGCTCCCCCACCAAGGCGTCCTTGATAACACCAAGACTCAGCCCTTGCCCCCACCTGCACCAAGTGCTAAACCTTGTACAACATTGTTCAATAATGACAAGGAAGCCGTCCAATGTCAGTCGTTACTGAAGTCTCTCCCGATGGGCAAAAACTGACGATATCGATCAAGGGACGATTCGATTTCGCCAAGCATCAGGCGTTTCGCGAGTCCTACGAGCACTTGCATCCAAAGCCCGACTTTTTTGAAGTGAACCTGAAAGACGCCACCTACCTCGACAGTTCGGCGCTTGGCATGCTGTTGTTGCTGCGCGATCACGCGGGTGGCGAGAATGCCGAAATCAGGTTGACCCACGCCAATACGGATGTGCGCAAAATTCTCGCCATCTCCAATTTCGAACAGATCTTCGACGTGGTGTGAGTGTCGTGCAGCCGATGTTCGAAACGTTGACGATACTGATCGCCGAAGACAGCGCGGCCGATCGCATGTTGTTGTCCAGCATTGTCCGCCGTCAGGGCCACGAAGTGCTGACGGCGTCGAACGGCGCGCAAGCAGTCGAAGCATTTCGTCAGCAGCGACCACAACTGGTGTTGATGGATGCGATGATGCCAGTCATGGATGGCTTTGAAGCTGCGCGGCAGATCAAGGCCCTGGCCGGGGAGACCCTCGTACCGATCATTTTCCTGACGTCGCTCAGCGAAAGCGAGGCCTTGGCTCGCTGCCTGGAGGCTGGGGGTGACGACTTTCTGGCAAAACCCTACAACCAGGTGATCCTCGCCGCCAAAATCAAGGCGATGGACCGCTTGCGCCGGTTGCAGGCGACGGTACTGGAGCAGCGCGACCAGATCGCCAGGCACCACGATTACCTGCTCAACGAGCAACGTGTGGCCAAGGCAGTGTTCGACAAGGTCGCTCATTCCGGTTGTCTGAACGCCCCCAACATCCGCTATCTGCAATCGCCCTATGCATTGTTCAACGGCGACTTGCTGTTGGCAGCGTTCACCCCGGCCGGCGACATGCATGTATTGCTGGGAGATTTTACTGGCCATGGTTTGCCCGCTGCCGTCGGGGCCATGCCTTTGGCGGAAGTTTTCTATGGGATGACTGCCAAGGGCTATGGTCTGGCGGAAACCCTGCGGGAAATGAATGCCAAGCTCAAGCGCATACTGCCGGTCGACATGTTCTGTTGTGCGACGCTGCTGAACCTGAGTTTTCAGCGGGGCTCGGTGGAAGTGTGGAATGGCGGGATGCCAGACGGTTACCTGCACAGCGTTGCCAGCAACGAGCGCACGCCGCTGAAGTCTCGATATCTGCCGCTTGGCGTACTGAGTCCGCACGCCTTTGATGACCGGACCGAGGTGTACCCGATGGCCGTGGGTGACCGAGTCTTCCTGTTGTCCGACGGGGTCATCGATACCTGTGACGCCAACGAACACCTGTTTGGGGTCGAGCGTTTGCAGCAAGTGTTTGCCGCCAACTGCGATCCGCAACGCCTGTTCGAAGAGATCGAACAGGCGTTGCGGGATTTTCGCGGTGAGGCTCGCGATGACGTGAGCATGGTCGAAGTGAGTCTGTTGCAAGCGGCTCAACTGACACTGCCGGCACCCGTTTATTCAGACAGTGGCCAGTCCTGTCCGTTGGATTGGTCGGTGAGTTTCGAGTTTCGTGCCGCTACCCTCAAGCGCTTTAATCCGTTGCCGTACCTGCTGCAATTGCTGCTGGAGGTTCACGGTTTGCGCGGCCAGAGCGGAGCGCTCTACAGCGTGCTCGCGGAGTTGTACTCCAATGCCCTGGAGCACGGCGTGCTGGGGCTTGACTCAAGTCTCAAGCGCGACGCCTGCGGATTTGCCCGCTATTACCAAGAGCGCAATGTGCGTCTGGAAGCGTTGCAGGAAGGTTATGTTCGGGTGCATTTGCAGGTGGTGCCAAAGGAGGAGGGTGGCCGTCTGACCGTTCGGGTCGAGGACAGTGGCAAGGGGTTTGATGTGGAGCGAGTCATGGCTCGTCCGGTTGACGGTATCCGTTTGTCGGGTCGTGGCGTCAGTTTGATCCGCCAGTTAGGGCGTAATGCCAACTGGTCCGACGATGGTCGTACCGCCTGCGTGGAGTTTTTCTGGGACGCTCTGGCATAATCCACGCATTCTTGATCAAGGAGTGAACAAGTGGCTGACAAACACCTGAATCGCGACGTCCTCAGCTCGTTGCAAGAGGTCATGGGCGAAGAGTATCCAACGTTGCTCGATACGTTCCTGGCCGATTCCGAAGTACGCCTGAGCCAGTTGCACGAGACTGGTGATGCCGAAGCACTCGGCGCCACTGCGCACAGTTTCAAAGGCAGTTGCAGCAATATGGGCGCGACCCGTCTGGCACAGCTGTGCCATGAACTTGAACAGCGCAGCAAACAGAAGCCCCTGCAAGGCATCGAGAGACTGGTCGGCGAGATCAATGGTGAATTTGCCGTTATTCGCCCTCTCTATGAGGCGGAGCGCAGACGCTCCCTCAATTCGACCGTTCAGCGTTTTTAAATCGGGTTTGTCAAAACTGGCTCAACCTTTGCAGCATTCTGGGGACTGTACCTACGATTCCAGTGCAGCGGAGACCGTTTCATGCCCGTTACCCCCAATATTCTTCTTCAAGCCACTGCGCAGGCCAAGACTCAGGCCGCTTCCGCCAATTCATCGGCGCTGACCGCAGAGACCGGGGACAAGGCGTCCAGCTTCGCTCAGGTCTACGCCAATCAGTCTCAGAACAAGTCCTTCGCTGCGGTTGATGTCCCGGCGAAACCGCTTCGGGACAAGGTCCCGGAAAAGACCGCAGACACCGCCAGCAAAAAGGATGTCGCCGACAAGAAGTCTGCCGCCCCGGAACCGACGGTTGCCGATAGCGGCAAATCCTTGCCCGCCGACAAACCGGCGGCTAACGGCGACACGGCTGCCAGTGATGACGTGACGAATGCGGCTCCTGCGGCCGAGGCCCCAGTCGCTGACGCCGCGCCGGCTGATCCGACCCTCGATCCTGCCTTGTTGCAGGTAGCGTTGCCGGTGGTCACCGAGCCAGCGCCACAAGCAGCACCGGTGGTGGTCACGGTGCAGCCTCAGGTTGAAGCGCCTGTCGCTGCCGCGGTGGTGACTGCGCAGCAGCCTGCGGTCGCGGCTGAAAGTGATTTCGATCCAGAGGCAGACCCGCTCGACGCATTGCCAGCAGTGCGCATGGCCATGGAGCAGGGTGGCCATATTTCCGCCGCCAGTCAGGCACAGCCCAAGGCTGCACCGACGTCCGCCCAAGCGCAGTCGGACGGTGAGCCGACCTCGGCGCAGAACTTTGCCGCCGGTATGGCGAGCATGCTCGACGTGCAGGCTGACAAGGACAGCACCAGCCAGGGTGGGGAGAAGGCGTTCAGCGGTCTGATCAGTGACGGGCTCAAGGACTTGAAGTCCGCCACCAGTGATACCCGCGTCGACGATTTCGCCAACCGTCTGGCGGCGCTGACCCAGGCTGCTACGCCGAAAACCGCCAACGCGTTGCCGGTGAATCAGCCGATTGCCATGCACCAGAACGGCTGGACCGAGGAAGTCGTGAACCGGGTCATGTACCTGTCTAGCGCCAATCTCAAGGCGGCCGACATCCAGTTGCAACCCGCCGAGCTGGGGCGGCTCGATATCCGCGTCAACATGGTTCCGGATCAGCAAACACAGGTGACGTTCATGAGCGCTCATCCAAGCGTTCGCGAAGCGCTGGACGGCCAGATGCACCGCCTGCGCGATATGTTTGCGCAGCAGGGCATGGGCCAGGTTGATGTCAACGTCTCTGACCAGTCCCGAGGTTCGCAGCAGGGGCAGGAGCAGGCTCAACAAAGCCAGAGCGGGCGCGCGACGTCCAATGGTGGGCGAATTGATGCGTCGGAAGACGAGCTTGCAACCGGCATCGCCGAAGCCGCCGCAACGGCGACCCATGTGATTGGCACCAGTGCGGTCGATTATTACGCCTGATCCCTAGTGATCCCCGAGTAGGAGCGAGCTTGTCGAGGCGTCGAACCGTCGCGACAAGCTCGCTCCTACAGTTGTTTGTGCTATTCGGTGGAAGGTTCTGGCATAACACTTGCTCTCCCCAATCCGTGCGACTGTGAACCCCCGAATAGTGACGGATTATTGGCATGGCGAAGAGCGAAGCTGCAGCAGTAAAAGACCCCGCAACCAAAGGCAAACTCAAGCTGATCATCGCGGGCGTGGTGGCTTTGCTGCTGGCGATTGGCTTGTCGGTGGGCGCCACCTGGTACTTCATGCACAGTGCCCAGAGCAAGCCGCAAGCCCCGGTTGATGCCGCCCCGGTTGGCAAACAGGCGGCGGTGTTCGAGGCGATGGCGCCGGCCTTCGTGGCCAACTACAACCAGAACGGTCGCCAGCGCTACATGCAGGTGAGCATCACCATGCAGGCGCGCAGCCAGGCTGATCTGGATGCCCTCAAGGTGCACATGCCGGTCATCCGCAACAACCTCGTCATGCTGTTCTCCGGGCAGGATTTCGCGACCCTGGCATCGCCGGTCGGTCAGGAAATGCTGCGCCAGAAGGCTACGGCCAGCGTCCAGGAAGTGGCGCAGAAAGAACTCGGCAAAGTGGTCATCGAACAGTTGCTTTTCACCAATTTCGTACTGCAGTAGGAACACGACATGGCCGTGCAAGACCTGCTGTCCCAGGATGAGATCGACGCGCTGTTGCATGGTGTCGACGATGGTCTGGTACAGACCGATACCGCTGCCGATCCCGGTAGCGTCAAAAGCTATGACCTGACCAGCCAGGATCGCATCGTCCGTGGACGCATGCCGACCCTGGAAATGATCAACGAGCGTTTTGCCCGCTACACGCGTATCAGCATGTTCAACATGTTGCGTCGCTCGGCGGACGTGGCGGTCGGTGGTGTGCAGGTGATGAAGTTCGGCGAATACGTGCACTCGCTGTACGTACCGACCAGCCTCAACCTGGTCAAGATCAAGCCCTTGCGCGGCACCGCGTTGTTCATTCTCGACGCCAAGCTGGTGTTCAAGCTGGTGGACAACTTCTTCGGCGGCGACGGCCGCCACGCAAAGATCGAAGGGCGTGAGTTCACCCCGACCGAACTGCGTGTGGTGCGCATGGTGCTGGAGCAGGCCTTCGTCGATTTGAAGGAAGCCTGGCAGGCGATCATGGAAGTGAACTTCGAGTACATCAACTCGGAAGTGAACCCGGCCATGGCCAACATCGTCGGTCCGAGCGAGGCCATCGTGGTGTCGACCTTCCACATCGAACTCGATGGCGGTGGCGGCGACCTGCACGTGACCATGCCGTATTCGATGATCGAGCCGGTGCGCGAAATGCTCGATGCCGGCTTCCAGTCCGACCTCGACGACCAGGACGAGCGCTGGGTCAATGCCCTGCGTCAGGACGTGCTGGATGTCGACGTGCCAATCGGCGCCACGGTTGCCCGCCGCCAGTTGAAGCTGCGCGACATTCTGCACATGCAGCCGGGGGACATCATCCCGGTGGAAATGCCCGAAGACATGATCATGCGCGCCAACGGCGTGCCGGCCTTCAAGGTCAAGATGGGCTCCCATAAGGGCAACCTCGCGTTGCAAGTGATCGAGCCGATCGAGCGCCGATAAGCGGCGCTCCCACCTATTTGCTATTAACTGACGGCAGCCCGCGAAGAGGTTGCCTGCCGAGGACACATGATGGCTGACGAAATGAATACCCAGGACGACCAGGCACTGGCTGATGAATGGGCTGCGGCCCTGGAGGAAACCGGTGAAGGTGGCCAGGACGACATCGACGCGCTGCTCGCGGCAGATGCGGCCAGTACTTCATCCAACCGTTTGCCGATGGAAGAGTTTGGCAGCGTGCCCAAGAACAACGAACCGGTGAGTCTGGAAGGTCCGAACCTGGACGTGATCCTCGACATCCCGGTGTCGATTTCCATGGAAGTGGGCAGCACCGACATCAACATCCGCAACCTCCTGCAGCTCAACCAGGGGTCTGTGATCGAGCTTGATCGCCTGGCAGGCGAGCCGCTGGACGTGCTGGTCAACGGCACGCTGATCGCCCATGGCGAGGTGGTGGTGGTCAACGAAAAGTTCGGCATCCGCCTGACTGACGTGATCAGCCCAAGCGAACGCATCAAGAAGTTGCGCTGAGTGAAAAAGGTTCTGGGTTCCTCGTTGTTGCTGGCGCTGTCGTCCGCTGCGCTGGCGGCCGAGCCTGCGGCAACCGCTGCTGCGGCACCGGCTGTCAGTGGTGGTGTCGCGGGGCAACTGACGCAGTTGGTGCTCGGACTGCTGCTGGTGCTGGGGTTGATCTTCTTCCTCGCCTGGTTGTTGCGCCGGGTTCAGCAAGCTGGGCCTGCCGGCAAAGGGCAGGTGATCGAGTTGATCGGTTCCCGTGCGCTGGGTCCGCGGGATCGTCTGATGCTGGTGCAGGTGGGTAATGAGCAGATTCTGCTTGGCCTGAGCCCAGGTACCATCACGGCGTTGCATGTGCTCAAGGAGCCAGTGCAGGTGCCTGTTACCGAAAACGCCACCCCGGAGTTTGCCCAGCGTCTGATGGAGCTGATGGGCAAGGATCAGAAGGATAAGAAGTAATGGGTGCGCTACGCATCGTCTTGACGCTGGCGCTGATGCTGGCGGCGCCGCTGGCCTTCGCCGCCGATCCGTTGTCGATTCCGGCCATCACCCTGGGCACCAATGCCGAGGGTGCGCAGGAGTATTCGGTCAGCCTGCAGATTCTGCTGATCATGACCGCGCTGAGCTTCATTCCAGCGTTCGTCATGCTGATGACCAGTTTCACTCGGATCATCATTGTCTTCTCGATCCTGCGCCAGGCCCTGGGTTTGCAGCAAACGCCGTCGAACCAGATCCTCACCGGCATGGCGCTGTTTCTGACCCTGTTCATCATGGCGCCGGTGTTCGACCGGGTTAACCAGGATGCCTTGCAGCCGTATCTGGCAGAAAAACTCACCGCGCAGGACGCGGTGGCCAAGGCTCAGGTGCCGATCAAGGATTTCATGCTCGCCCAGACCCGCAGCAGCGACCTGGAGCTGTTCATGCGCCTGTCCAAGCGCACGGACATTGCGACGCCGGATCAGGCACCGCTGACCATTCTCGTGCCGGCATTCGTCACGTCTGAGCTGAAAACCGCGTTCCAGATCGGTTTCATGATCTTCATTCCGTTCCTGATCATCGACCTGGTGGTGGCCAGTGTGCTGATGGCCATGGGTATGATGATGCTGTCGCCGCTGATCATTTCCCTGCCGTTCAAGATCATGCTGTTCGTGCTGGTGGATGGTTGGGCATTGATCATCGGAACCCTGGCGAGCAGCTTCGGCGGTGTCTCGCCATGACGCCGGAAGTTGCGGTAGACATCTTCCGGGAGGCGTTGTGGCTGACCACCATGATGGTGGCGGTGCTGGTGATTCCCAGCCTGCTGGTCGGCCTGCTGGTGGCGATGTTCCAAGCTGCCACGCAGATCAACGAACAGACACTGAGCTTTCTGCCGCGCCTGCTGGTGATGCTGGTCACCTTGATCGTGGCCGGTCCATGGCTGGTGCAGACCTTCATGGAATACATTATCCAGCTTTACCACAACATTCCGCTGGTCATCGGTTAAGCCATGTCGTCTCTGCTGCAACTGACCGATACCCAGATCAGTACCTGGGTGGCGACGTTCATGCTGCCGCTGTTTCGCGTCGGGTCCATGTTGATGGTCATGCCGGTGTTCGGTACCAAGATGGTACCCACGCGAGTGCGCCTGTACTTCGCCCTGGCGATCACCTTCGTGATCGTTCCCGCACTGCCGCCCATGCCGGCGGTGAGTCCGCTCGATTTGAGCGGCCTGTTGTTGATTGCCGAGCAGATTCTTATCGGCGCCGTCCTCGGGTTTTCCCTGCAGTTATTCTTCCAGGCCTTTGTGGTGGCCGGGCAGATCGTGGCGGTCCAGATGGGTATGGGCTTCGCCTCCATGGTCGATCCTACCAACGGTGTGTCCGTGGCAGTGATCGGGCAATTCTTCACCATGCTGGTGACGCTGTTGTTCTTGTCCATGAACGGCCATCTGGTGGTCTTCGAAGTGCTGACCGAAAGCTTCACTACGCTGCCGGTCGGCGGTGGGTTGATGGTCAATCATTTCTGGGAGTTGGCCGGCAAGCTGGGTTGGGTGCTCGGTGCCGCATTGATGCTGGTATTGCCGGCAATTACCGCGCTGCTGGTGGTCAATATCGCGTTTGGCATCATGACCCGGGCGGCGCCGCAGTTGAACATCTTCTCCATCGGCTTCCCGCTGACCCTTGTGCTTGGATTGTTCATCGTCTGGGTGGGGCTTGCGGACATTCTCAATCAGTATCAACCGCTCGCCTCCGAGGCCCTGCAGTTTTTACGCGAACTGGCACAGGCGCGCTGAGTCATGGCAGAGAGCGAAAGCGGTCAGGACAAAACAGAAGACCCCACGGAGAAAAAGAAAAGGGACGCCCGTGAGAAGGGGGAAATTGCCCGCTCCAAGGAGCTCAATACGCTGGCGATCATGATTGCCGGGTCTGTTGCGTTGTTGATTTTTGGCGGTGCTTTGGCTCAAGACCTGATGGCGCTGATGCGGCACAACTTCACCTTGCCGCGAGAGGTCATTCTCGACCAGAAGTCCATGAGCACTTATCTCATGAGTTCGGGATTGAGTGCGTTGCTGGCCATCCAGCCGATCATGATTACCCTGGTGCTGGCAGCGTTGATCGGTCCTATTTCCCTGGGTGGGTGGTTGTTCGCGGCCGGCTCGCTGGCGCCGAAATTCAGTCGCATGAACCCGTTGGCGGGCCTCAAGCGGATGTTCTCGATCAAGGCGGTAGTGGAGCTGCTCAAAGCATTCGCGAAGTTTCTGATCGTGTTAATCGTGGCGCTGACCGTATTGTCATCGGACATCGATGACCTGATGCGCATCGCCCATGAACCTCTGGACATGGCTATTATCCATTGCCTGCAGGTAGTGGGCTGGAGCACGTTGTGGATGTCTTGCGGGCTGATCATCATCGCTGCGGTGGACGTGCCAGTACAGCTCTGGGAAAGCCACAAGAAGCTGCTGATGACCAAGCAGGAAGTGCGCGACGAGCACAAGGACTCGGAAGGGAAGCCTGAGGTCAAGCAGCGCATTCGCCAGCTTCAGCGCGAAGTGTCCCAGCGACGCATGATGGCGGCGATTCCCGAAGCCGACGTGGTCATCACTAACCCGACCCACTACGCCGTCGCGCTCAAGTACGACGCGGACAAAGGCGGAGCGCCAGTGCTGCTCGCCAAGGGCAGCGACTTCCTGGCGCTGAAGATTCGCGAAATTGCCGTGGCCAACGAAGTGATGCTGCTCGAATCGCCGGCGCTGGCGCGTTCGATCTACTACTCCACCGAGCTGGAGCAGGAAATCCCTGGCGGCCTGTACCTCGCTGTCGCCCAGGTGTTGGCCTATGTCTACCAGATCCGCCAGTACAAGGCGGGCAAGGGCAAGCGGCCTGAGCCTCTGAAGGATGATTTGCCGATTCCGCCGGATTTGCGGCGCGATTCGTAATCCTTCAATGCTCCCGGCCTTGTAGGAGCGAGCTCGCTCGCGATGGTCGTCAACGATTACGCTGGCAGCCTGGCACACCACGGTGTCTGATCCGCGAGGAAGCCGCTCCTGCAAAACAGCTCTATTCCCACCCTCTGCAAAAGTTGGACAGCTTTTTGCAGTAGCCCCCGTGCGCCTGCTTCAGGCGTCAAAAGTTTGCTTTAAAGGAACGGGGAAAACCGGTGGATCGCTCTCAGTTACTCAACAGTGCCCGCACGAACATGGCCGACCTCAGTCGAGGCAATCTGGGCGTGCCGTTGTTGTTGCTGGTCATGTTGGCGATGATGATGTTGCCGGTGCCGCCGTTCCTGCTGGACGTGTTTTTCACCTTCAACATTGCCTTGTCGATTGTGGTCCTGCTGGTGTGTGTCTACGCCTTGCGGCCGCTGGATTTTGCGGTGTTTCCGACCATTCTGCTGGTGGCGACGCTGTTGCGACTGGCGCTGAACGTGGCTTCCACCCGGGTGGTCATGCTCCACGGCCAGGACGGTCACGCCGCCGCGGGCAAGGTGATCCAGGCGTTCGGCGAGGTGGTGATCGGCGGCAACTACGTGGTTGGTATCGTGGTGTTCGCCATTTTGATGATCATCAACTTCGTCGTGGTGACCAAGGGCGCCGGGCGGATTTCCGAGGTGAGTGCACGTTTTACCCTCGATGCGATGCCCGGTAAGCAAATGGCGATCGACGCCGATCTGAACGCCGGCCTGATCGATCAGGCTCAGGCGAAGGCCCGTCGTTCTGAAGTGGCTCAGGAAGCCGAGTTCTACGGTTCCATGGACGGTGCCAGCAAGTTCGTACGCGGTGACGCCATCGCCGGCCTGCTGATCCTGTTCATTAACCTGATCGGTGGCATGGCGGTTGGTATCTTCCAGCACGGCATGACCTTTGGCGACGCCGGCCGTGTTTATGCCTTGCTGACCATCGGTGACGGTTTGGTGGCGCAATTGCCATCACTGTTGTTATCTACAGCTGCTGCGATCATGGTGACCCGCGCTTCCGGTTCGGAAGACATGGGCAAGCAGATCAATCGCCAGATGTTCGCGTCGCCCAAAGCGCTCGCGGTGGCGGCGGGCTTGATGGCGGTGATGGGCCTGGTGCCTGGCATGCCTCACTTCTCCTTCCTGACCATGGCCGCCCTGGCTGCCGGTGGTGCGTATCTGTTCTGGAAGAAGCAAAATGTCGCCAAGGTCCATGCGCTGCAAGAGGTCAAGCGTCAGCAGGAACTGCTGCCATCGCCAGCCCGAGCCATGGAAACCAAGGAGCTTGGCTGGGATGACGTTACGCCGATTGACATGATTGGCCTGGAGGTCGGTTACCGCCTGATTCCACTGGTGGACCGCAACCAGGGCGGCCAGTTGCTCGCGCGAATCAAGGGTGTGCGCAAGAAGCTCTCCCAGGACCTCGGCTTCCTCATGCCGACGGTGCACATCCGGGACAACCTCGACCTGGCGCCAAGCGCCTACCGCCTGACCCTGATGGGCGTCATCCTGGCCGAAGCGGAGATTTATCCAGATCGCGAACTGGCGATCAACCCGGGGCAGGTCTACGGCTCGCTCAATGGCATCAACGCCAAAGATCCGGCTTTCGGGCTGGAGGCTGTCTGGATCGAAATCAGTCAGCGTGCGCAGGCGCAATCCCTTGGTTACACCGTGGTCGATGCCAGTACCGTAGTGGCGACCCACTTGAACCAGATTCTGTACAAGCACTCCAGTGAGCTGATTGGCCACGAGGAAGTGCAGCAACTCATGCAATTACTGGCCAAAAGCTCGCCTAAGCTGGCAGAAGAGCTGGTGCCGGGCGTGGTGTCGTTGTCGCAGTTGCTCAAGGTGTTGCAGGCGTTGCTGGCCGAACATGTGCCGGTGCGTGACATCCGTAGCATTGCCGAAGCCATCGCGAACAATGCCGCCAAGAGTCAAGATACCGCCGCGTTGGTCGCTGCCGTGCGGGTTGGTGTATCCCGCGCAATCGTGCAAAGCATCGTGGGGACTGAGTCCGAGCTGCCAGTTATCACGCTGGAGCCAAGGTTGGAACAGATTTTGCTCAATAGTCTGCAAAAGGCAGGACAAGGCTCGGAAGAGGGCGTTCTGCTGGAACCAAGCATGGCCGAGAAGCTGCAACGTTCGTTGATCGAAGCAGCCCAGCGTCAGGAAATGCAAGGTCAGCCAGTGATTCTGCTGGTGGCTGGCCCGGTCCGCGCGATGCTGTCGCGATTTGGCCGGCTGGCAGTTCCTGGCATACACGTGTTGGCTTACCAGGAAATCCCGGACAACAAGCAAGTGACCATCGTTGCGACAGTAGGGCCCAACGGCTGAGGTAGTGGTTTATGCAAGTTAAGCGTTTTTTCGCCGCCGATATGCGTCAGGCCATGAAGCTGGTTCGTGATGAGCTGGGCGCTGAGGCCGCCATCATCGGTAATCGCCGGATCGCCGGCGGTGTCGAGCTGACGGCGGCCCTGGATTACAAACTGTCGGCACTGGCCCCGCGTGTTCCCAACATGGAACTCGAGGATGAGCTGCGCAAGACTCAATCGCGGATCGTCACCGCTCAGGCCGAACTGAGCCTGCGCAGCGAAGGCGAGAGCGACAAGTCGACCAATCGCCAGTTGTTCGCCGGCTTGCCGTTGACCGCTGCCGAGCCGCTGATCGAGCCGACGTACAGCGAGCCACGCCGTGCCGCACCTGCGCCTGCGCCCGCTGCACCGGCCGGCGTCGATCCACGGATGCTCGATTCGATGCGTTTCGAGCTCAACAGCCTGCGCGAACTGATGGAAGTACAACTGGGCTCGCTGGCGTGGAGCCAACTGCAGGGTAATGCGCCGGCCCAGGCCAACCTGTGGCGTCGTCTGCAGCGTATTGGTTTGTCCGGCCCGTTGTCGCGCGACCTGCTGGAAATGATCTCTGGCGTTGAGGAGCCTCGGCAGGCCTGGCGCATGTTGCTGGCGCACCTGGCGCGGATGATCAGCATGCCGGAAGTCGAGCCACTGGAAGAAGGGGGCGTGATTGCCATGGTCGGCCCGGCCGGCATGGGCAAGACCACCACCCTGGCCAAACTGGCGGCCCGCTACGTGCTCAAGTACGGCGCGCAGAGCATTGCCCTGGTGAGCATGGACAGCTACCGCATCGGTGCCCAGGAGCAACTCAAGACCCTGGGGCGCATTCTCAACGTCTCGGTCACCCACGTCGATCCGGGCCAGTCCCTGGTTCAGGCACTGGATCCGTTGCTGCGCAAGCGCGTGGTGTTGATCGATACCGCCGGCCTCCAGGCCAGCGATCCAGCGCTGCGCATGCAGCTTGAAAGCCTGGCCGGTCGTGGCATCCGGGCAAAAAATTACCTGGTGCTCGCAACCACCAGCCAGAAGCAGGTTCTAACGGCCGCTTATCATAGTTACAAGCGCTGCGGGCTGGCAGGCTGCATCCTGACTAAACTGGATGAAACGGCTAGTTTGGGCGAGGTGTTGAGCCTGGCAATCAGTCATGAATTGCCGGTGGCTTACCTCACCGATGGACCACGTATTCCGGATGACTTGCATTTGCCGCGCCGTCATCAGTTGGTCAGTCGCGCCGTCAGCGTGCAAATGCAGGAAGAACCCAGCGAAGAAGCCATGGCTGACATGTTCGCTGACATCTACCACAGTCCGACCAAGCAGGTTGGCTGAGGTGAACAGTTTTTGTACCTACATCGATGGTCTGCCAGGCATTGTTCCAGTTGCGAACGCGCAGCCAGTCATGTGGCCTCCGTCTATGCAAGACAAGGTAAAGAAATAACATGGGCAGCATGCATCCCGTACAGGTGATCGCGGTGACCGGCGGCAAGGGTGGCGTCGGCAAGACTAACGTGTCAGTGAACTTGTCCCTGGCTCTAGCGGAGCTAGGCCGGCGGGTCATGCTGCTGGACGCCGATCTGGGGCTGGCGAACGTCGACGTTCTGCTGGGCCTGACACCCAAACGCACCCTGGCCGACGTGATCGAGGGCCGCTGCGAGCTGCGTGACGTATTGTTGCAAGGCCCCGGCGGCATCCGCATCGTTCCCGCCGCCTCCGGCACACAGAGCATGGTGCACCTGAGTCCGGCCCAGCATGCCGGCCTGATTCAGGCGTTCAGCGATATCGGCGACAACCTCGATGTGCTGGTGATCGATACCGCTGCGGGTATTGGTGACTCGGTAGTCAGTTTTGTCCGCGCCGCCCAGGAAGTCCTCCTGGTGGTCTGCGACGAGCCAACGTCCATCACCGACGCGTACGCTCTGATCAAGCTGCTCAACCGTGATTACGGCATGAACCGTTTCCGCGTCCTGGCCAACATGGCCCAGAGCCCTCAGGAAGGGCGCAACCTGTTCGCCAAGTTGACAAAGGTCACGGATCGTTTCCTTGACGTCGCCCTACAATACGTCGGCGCGGTGCCCTACGACGAAAGCGTACGCAAGGCCGTCCAGAAGCAGCGCGCTGTTTATGAAGCTTTCCCGCGTTCCAAGTGCTCGCTGGCTTTCAAGGCCATTGCACAGAAGGTCGATACCTGGCCACTGCCCGCCAACCCGCGCGGGCACCTGGAGTTTTTCGTCGAGCGCCTCGTGCAACAAACGGCAGGACCCGTGCTATGACCGCCAGCGGTTACAACCTCTACAAGAAATCGGCGCGTGACGCGCAGTACGAGCTGATCGAGCGTTACGCGCCACTGGTCAAACGCATTGCGTATCACTTGTTGGCGCGCCTGCCGGCCAGTGTTCAGGTCGAAGACCTGATCCAGGCCGGGATGATCGGCCTGCTGGAAGTGTCCACCAAATACGACGCCAGCAAAGGCGCCAGTTTCGAGACGTACGCGGGCATTCGAATCCGTGGCGCCATGCTTGATGAAGTGCGCAAAGGGGATTGGGCGCCACGCTCGGTTCACCGCAATACCCGCATGGTCAGCGACGCAATTCGCTCGATTGAAGCTAAAACCGGCCGTGACGCTAAAGATCACGAAGTTGCGGCCGAACTCCAATTGAGTCTCGATGATTATTACGGGATTTTGAACGACACCCTGGGCAGCCGGTTATTCAGTTTCGACGATCTTTTGCAGGACGGCGAACACGAAGGGCTGCATGAGGATGGCGCGAGTGCTCATCTCGAGCCGTCACGCGATCTGGAAGACGAACGCTTCCAGGCGGCGCTGGCGGACGCGATTGCCAATTTGCCGGAGCGCGAGCGACTGGTGTTGGCGCTGTACTACGACGAAGAGTTGAATCTCAAGGAAATCGGTGAGGTCCTGGGGGTCAGCGAATCTCGGGTCAGCCAGTTACACAGCCAGTGCGCGGCCCGTTTGCGGGGGCGTTTGGGGGAGTGGCGAGCGCGCTGAAGGCAGTGTGGGGACACTGCGAACGTGGCTGGTGCGGGGTTGAACCGCGCCGGTCTCGATCTGTTGTGCTCCAGACAGTCATTGAGTGCTCTGCCGAATTGATTGAAATGGCGCGTCCAGGTGCTGGGCGCGTTTAAGACTGCTTGGAGGTCGAATTGGACAAGAACATGAAAATCCTCATCGTTGATGACTTTTCAACGATGCGGCGGATCATCAAGAACCTGTTGCGTGACCTTGGGTTCACCAACACGGTTGAGGCTGACGATGGCATCACCGCCATTCCGGTTCTCAACAGCGGAAGCATCGACTTTCTGGTAACCGACTGGAACATGCCTGGCATGACCGGTATCGATCTGCTGCGCCACGTGCGCGCCGACGAAAAACTCAAGCACCTGCCGGTATTGATGGTCACTGCAGAAGCCAAGCGCGAGCAGATCATCGAAGCCGCCCAGGCCGGTGTAAACGGTTATGTCGTCAAACCCTTCACGGCCCAGGCGTTGAAAGAAAAAATCGAGAAGATTTTCGAACGCATCGGTTGAGTCACCGCGCCACGGGGGAGCTATGGACCACAAAGAATCTTCACAGGGCGAGTTCGAGTCGACCCTGAAAAAACACGCGGTCGAATTGGTCGAAAGCCTTGAAAAAGGCAAGTTCGGTGACGCGGTACAACTGATCCATGAGCTCAATCAGACCCGTGACCGCGGCCTGTATCAGGAAGTGGGCAAGCTCACCCGCGAATTGCATAGCGCGATCGTCAATTTCCAGATTGATCCGCACATGCCGCAAGCCGAGGAAGTGTCCCAGATCACGGATGCCACCGAGCGCCTGGGGTATGTTGTCAAGCTGACCGAGGCCGCTGCGAACCGCACCATGGATCTGGTCGAAAGCTCAACGCCTCTGGTCAACAGCCTTGGCGATGAAGCCCAGGCGTTGAGCACGGACTGGGGGCGTTTCATGCGCCGCGAAGTCGGGGCCGAAGAGTTTCGCGAACTGGCGCGGCGTGTCGACGGTTTCCTGGCTCGCAGCAGCAAGGACAACCGGGCGGTATCGAGCAACCTCAACGACATTCTGCTCGCGCAGGATTACCAGGATCTCACCGGTCAGGTGATCAAGCGTGTGACGCAATTGGTCACGGACGTTGAAACCAATCTGCTCAAACTTGTGCTCATGGCCAGTCAGGTGGACCGCTTTGCGGGCATCGAACATGACCGGGAAGCGATGCTTGCAGAAAAAGATCCACAAAAACATCTCTCTCAGGGTGAAGGTCCGCAGATTCATGCCGATAAAAGAGAAGACGTTGTGTCCGGTCAGGACGATGTGGACGATTTGCTATCCAGCCTTGGATTTTAGGTTTTATTAGACCTGTTCTGTTAGGAGCACACCATTAATGAGCTTCGGCGCCGATGAAGAGATCCTTCAGGATTTCCTGGTTGAGGCCGGCGAGATTCTAGAGCAACTGTCCGAGCAGCTGGTCGAGCTGGAAAGTCGACCTGATGATGCGGACTTGCTCAATGCAATTTTTCGCGGTTTTCACACTGTAAAAGGGGGCGCCGGCTTCCTCCAGCTCAATGAGCTGGTGGAGTGCTGTCACATCGCCGAGAACGTGTTTGACATCCTGCGCAAGGGTGAACGTCGCGTCGACTCGGAATTGATGGACGTGGTTCTCGAAGCACTGGACTCGGTGAACAGCATGTTCAGCGAAGTTCGCGACCGTAGCCCGATTACGGCTGCTACGCCTGAATTGCTCGCCGCGCTGGCTCGTCTGGCCGAGCCGCAATCGGCTGATGAGGCCGCGCCGGTTGTAGCCGTGGCTGAAGAGCCACAAGCAGCGGCGCAAGCCGAATCAGGCGACATCACCGACAACGAATTCGAACAGTTGCTGGACTCGCTGAACGCCGTCAAGGCCGAAGCCGAGGCGCCGGTGGCCGCTGCGGTCGAAACGTCCGAGGTGGTCAGTGATGAGATCACCGACGCCGAGTTCGAGTCGCTGCTCGACCAGTTGCACGGCAAGGGCCAGTTCGCCGCCGATGCGGTCGGTGCCGCGCCAGCCGCACCTGCGGCCAGCGCGAGCGCGAAAGAGCCGGGCGACAGCTCCGACATCACCGACGACGAGTTCGAGGCACTGCTCGATCAGTTGCATGGCAAAGGTAACTTTGCGGTCGACGCATTGGAGTCGGCCATCGCATCGGTCCCTGCGTCGGCTGCGCCAAACGCTGCCGCTGCCGGCAGCGATCTGATCACCGATCACGAATTTGAATCGTTGCTCGATGATTTGCACGGCAAAGGCAAGTTCACCGATGTGAACGGCGGTGCGTCTGCTGCTTCGGTGGCAACACCTGTGGCCAAGGCTCCGGCGGCTGCCAAGGCGTCCGAGCCCAAGGCCGAAACACCGAAGCCTGCTGCCGCAGCCAAACCAGCTGCCGCACCGGCACCTGCTCGCGCGGCAGCGGCGCCGCCGGCGGAAAAACCGGCGAGCGAAGCCGAGACCACCGTGCGGGTCGACACCGCGCGCCTCGACGAAATCATGAACATGGTCGGCGAACTGGTGCTGGTGCGTAACCGCCTGGTGCGCCTGGGCGCCAACAGCGCCGATGAAGCCATGTCCAAGGCCGTGTCGAACCTCGACGTGGTCACTGCCGACTTGCAGACCGCGGTCATGAAGACCCGGATGCAGCCGATCAAGAAAGTCTTCGGGCGCTTCCCGCGCCTGGTTCGTGACCTGGCTCGCCAGCTCAAGAAAGAGATCAACCTGGAGTTGGTCGGTGAAGAGACCGACCTCGACAAGAACCTCGTCGAGGCCCTGGCCGATCCGCTGGTCCACTTGGTGCGAAACGCCGTCGACCACGGTATCGAGTCGCCGGAAGAGCGCGAAGAGTCGGGCAAGGCCCGGGGTGGCAAAGTCATCCTCGCCGCCGAACAGGAAGGCGACCACATCCTGCTGTCGATCTCCGATGACGGCAAGGGCATGGACCCGAATGTCCTGCGCGCCATCGCGGTAAAACGCGGGGTGATGGACAAGGACGCGGCCGACCGCCTGAGCGACACCGAGTGCTACAACCTCATCTTCGCCCCGGGTTTCTCGACCAAGACCGAGATCTCCGACGTGTCGGGTCGTGGCGTGGGCATGGACGTGGTGAAAACCAAGATTTCCCAGCTCAACGGTTCGATCAACATCTACTCGACCAAGGGCCAGGGTTCGAAGATCGTCATCAAGGTGCCGTTGACGCTGGCGATCATGCCGACGCTGATGGTCATGCTCGGCAACCAGGCGTTTGCGTTCCCGCTGGTAAACGTCAACGAGATTTTCCACCTCGACCTGTCGACCACCAACGTGGTGGATGGCCAGGAAGTGGTGATCGTGCGGGACAAGGCGCTGCCGTTGTTCTACCTCAAACGCTGGCTGGTCAGTTCTGCCGCTCACGAAGAGCAGCGTGAAGGCCACGTGGTGATCCTCTCGGTGGGCACACAGCGGATCGGCTTCGTCGTCGATCAACTGGTGGGCCAGGAAGAGGTGGTCATCAAGCCATTGGGCAAAATGCTCCAGGGAACCCCAGGCATGTCGGGCGCCACCATCACCGGTGACGGTCGCATCGCACTGATTCTCGATGTTCCGAGCATGCTCAAGCGTTACGCCGCACGGCGTATTTGATTCAGGGGGAGCGGGGCGCTAGTGCCCCGCCGCCGCCTAACGGAGTGTTTATGGCAGTCAAGGTCCTGGTGGTGGACGATTCGGGTTTTTTCCGCCGCCGCGTCTCGGAAATTCTTTCAGCAGACTCCAACATCCAGGTCGTCGGTACGGCGACCAACGGTAAAGAAGCGATCGATCAGGCGCTGGCCCTCAAGCCGGACGTGATCACCATGGACTACGAGATGCCGATGATGGATGGCATCACGGCGGTGCGGCACATCATGCAGCGCTGCCCGACTCCGGTGTTGATGTTCTCCTCGCTGACGCACGAAGGCGCCCGGGTCACCCTGGATGCGCTGGACGCTGGTGCGGTGGATTTCCTGCCGAAGAATTTCGAAGACATCTCGCGCAACCCCGAGAAGGTCAAGCAACTGCTGTGCGAGAAGATCCTGAGCATCTCGCGCAGTAATCGTCGTGGCAGTGCCTACAGCGCACCGGCACCGACGCCAGGGCCGAGTTCTGTGTCTTCCAGTCTTGGTGGTAGCAGCACCCCTGCGCGTGTGGCGGCTACACCAACCCGCACAACGGCACCGGCCCACGCACCGTCTTCGCCGGCGCCCAAGCGCAAACCCTACAAACTGGTGGCCATCGGTACGTCTACCGGTGGTCCGGTTGCCCTGCAACGGGTGTTGACCCAGTTGCCGGCCAGTTTCCCGGCGCCGATCGTGTTGATCCAGCACATGCCGGCAGCGTTCACCAAGGCGTTCGCCGAACGTCTGGACAAGCTCTGCCGTATCAGTGTCAAGGAAGCCGAGGATGGCGACATCCTGCGTCCGGGCTTGGCGTTGCTGGCACCGGGTGGCAAGCAGATGATGATCGACGGCCGGGGAGCGGTGAAAATCCTGCCCGGTGACGAGCGTCTGAACTACAAGCCGTGCGTGGATATCACCTTCGGTTCGGCGGCCAAGTCGTACGGCGACAAAGTTCTGGCGGTAGTTTTGACCGGCATGGGCGCTGACGGTCGTGAAGGCGCGCGCCTGCTCAAGCAGGGTGGCAGTTCGATCTGGGCGCAGGATGAAGCCAGTTGTGTGATCTACGGCATGCCGATGGCCATCGTCAAAGCTGAACTCGCCGACGCGGTGTACAGCCTCGACGATATTGGCAAGCACCTGGTCGAGGCGTGCATCTGATGGACGTACTCAGCCTTATCGGGATCATCATGGCGTTTGTCGCCATCATCGGCGGCAACTTCCTTGAAGGCGGTCACCTGGGTGCGCTGGCAAACGGTCCTGCGGCGCTAATCGTGCTCGGCGGGACCATCGGCGCGGCGCTGCTGCAATCTCCCATGAGCGCCTTCAAGCGCGCCATGCAGATTCTCGGCTGGATCCTGTTCCCGCCGCGCGTTGACCTGGCCGGCGGCATCGATCGCGTGGTGAACTGGAGCCTGACCGCGCGCAAGGAAGGCCTGCTCGGTCTGGAAGGCGTGGCCGATGCCGAACCCGATAGCTACTCGCGCAAGGGCCTGCAACTGCTGGTCGATGGTGCCGAGCCTGAAGCGATTCGCAGCATTCTTGAGGTGGATTTCTACACTCAGGAAAGCCGCGACATCGAAGCCGCCAAAGTCTTTGAAAGCATGGGCGGTTACGCGCCAACCATCGGCATCATCGGTGCGGTCATGGGCCTGATCCACGTCATGGGCAACCTGGCTGATCCGGCGAACCTGGGGAGCGGCATCGCCGTGGCCTTCGTCGCCACCATCTACGGTGTGGCCAGCGCCAACCTGGTGCTGCTGCCAATCGCTGCCAAGCTCAAGTCCGTGGCTTTGCGTCAGTCGCGTTATCGCGAAATGCTGCTCGAAGGCATCCTGTCCATCGCCGAAGGTGAAAACCCTCGCTCTATCGAATTGAAGCTTCAGGGCTTCATGGATTGATGGGGGTAATGGGCAATGGCACGACGTCGACATCGTGAAGAGCATGTAAACCATGAGCGTTGGCTGGTTTCCTACGCCGACTTCATCACTTTGCTCTTCGCCTTCTTCGTGGTGATGTACTCGATTTCCTCGATCAACGAAGGCAAGTACAAGATTATTTCGCAAGCGCTGGTCGGCGTTTTCACCGATGCGGATCGCTCGCTGCAACCGATTCCCATCGGCGAGGAGCGGCCCAAGACCGTGACCCCGGCCAAGCCGCTGGTCAAGGACAGCGAGCAGGTGGATGCCGGTATCGCCGGGTCCACCGATCCGCTGAAAAGCATCGCCGATGACATCAGCGCCGCGTTTGGCGACCTGATCAGCTCCAACCAGATGACGGTTCGTGGCAACGAACTGTGGGTCGAGATCGAACTTAACTCCAGCCTGTTGTTCGGTAGTGGTGATGCCATGCCCAGCGACGTCGCGTTCAATATCATCGACAAGGTCGCGGGCATCCTGAAGCCGTTCGACAACCCGATCCATGTCGAAGGTTTTACCGACGACCAGCCGATCCGCACCGCGCAATACCCGACCAACTGGGAACTGTCCTCGGCGCGCTCGGCAAGCATCGTGCGCATGCTGGCGATGCAGGGCGTCAACCCCAGTCGGATGGCGTCAGTGGGTTACGGCGAGTTTCAGCCAGTGGCCAACAACACCACGGCAGAGGGCAGGGCGCGTAACCGCCGCGTGGTATTGGTGGTGTCTCGCAATCTCGATGTGCGTCGCAGCCTGACCGGCACCGGAACGGCCAATGCGCAACCGGATGCGGCGTTGAAGCGTGCTGGCACACAAACTGCACCTGCACCGGTCAAACCGCCGGTACGTGAGAGCTCCGTCAATTCTCCGTCACCCGTATTAACACGTTGAGCTATTTCTCGGTCGACCGGTGCGGCCGGGAGGAACAATCCGAATGAGAGTCTGGGCAGTTGCCAATCAAAAGGGTGGTGTTGGTAAAACCACTTCCTCCATCGCGTTAGCCGGGTTACTGGCCGATGCGGGCAAGCGCGTGGTCGTTGTCGATCTCGACCCACACGGCTCGATGACCAGCTACTTCGGTTACGACCCCGACAGCCTGGAGCACAGCAGCTACGATCTGTTCCTGCACAAGGGCAGCGTGCCGCAAGGCCTGCCTGGGCAGTTGCTGTTGCCCACCAGTCACGCCAGCATATCCCTGCTTCCGTCGAGCACTGCGTTGGCGACCCTAGAGCGTCAGTCGCCAGGGCAGAGTGGCCTGGGCCTGGTCATCGCCAAGAGCCTCGCGCAACTGTGGCAGGACTTTGATTACGCAGTGATCGACAGCCCACCGCTGCTCGGCGTGTTGATGGTCAATGCCTTGGCGGCCAGTCAGCAATTGGTTATTCCGGTACAGACCGAGCACCTGGCCGTCAAAGGCCTGGAGCGCATGGTCAATACCCTCGCAATGATCAATCGCTCGCGCAAGCAGCCACTGGCGTTCAATATCGTGCCGACCCTGTTTGACCGCCGCACTCAGGCGTCCCTGGGCACCTTGCGCGTCTTGCGCGACAAGTACCCGGATGAAATCTGGCAGGGCTATATCCCGGTCGACACGCGCTTGCGCGACGCCAGCCGTGCCGGTGTCACGCCTTCGCAGTTCGACGGCAAGAGCCGTGGCGTCTTGGCCTACCGTGCCCTGCTCAAGCAATTGCTGGCGCAGCAATCCGTCGCGCAGGTGGCGTAAGATGAATCGCCCGGTCAAAATCACGTCTCGTCCACAACTGGCACTCCAGTCTTATCTGGACAGCTTGCTGATGGATGCGACCGAAGAATTGCCGCCAGAAGTCGAGGTGGTTGCCGAGGTGCCCGAGGTCGAAGCGGCACTCGACGAATTCCAGGCCGCAGTGCTCGAAGAGCAGGCTCGTGATGCCCAGAAGGCGCCCGAGAAACCAGCGCCTGTCGCTGCCCCAGTGGCAGCGCCGGTCGTGAAAGCGCCGGTCGCGTTGGTGGATGCACCCGCCCCGGTAATGGCGCCGGTGTCAACCATTGCGCCGTTGCTGCAGGCGCTGGTGCCACCGATCGTTGAAGTCCACCTGCCGCCGAGCAACACACCGCCACCGGTGGAGTCCGACGGTCGTCCAGCATGGGCGGCCGACGCGTTCGAATGCCTGTTATTCGATGTGGCCGGGCTGACCCTGGCAGTGCCGCTGGTGTGCCTGGGTTCGATTTATTCCCTGGCCGGCCAGGAACTGACACCCTTGTTCGGGCAACCGGAGTGGTTCCTCGGCATCCTGCCGAGCCAGGCCGGTAACCTGAAGGTGCTGGACACCGCCCGCTGGGTCATGCCTGATCGTTATCGCGATGACTTCCGCCAAGGCTTGCAATACGTAATTTCTGTTCAGGGCTACGAGTGGGGCCTGGCGGTGCATCAGGTCAGCCGCTCATTGCGCCTGGACCCGAACGAAATCAAATGGCGCACCCATCGAGGCCAGCGACCGTGGCTGGCAGGCACGGTCATTGAGCACATGTGCGCGCTGCTCGACGTTGCCGCACTCGCCGAGCTGATTGCCAGCGGCGGTGCAAAGCACATGGGCGGCGTCAAGCCGATCCACAAACCAACATAAAAACACGCGGGGGCAAATGACTTGCCATCGCACCGAACACACACCGCCAGGGCGGTTTTTCGAGGGGTCAGGGTATGAATGATAAGGCGTCGTCTGCAAAGGGTTCCGAAGATCCGATCCTGCAATGGGTAACCTTCAAGCTGGACAATGAAACCTACGGCATCAACGTGATGCGCGTTCAGGAAGTCCTGCGCTACACCGAGATCGCGCCGGTTCCGGGTGCTCCAAGCTATGTGCTGGGTATCATCAACCTGCGTGGCAACGTGGTGACCGTGATCGATACTCGCCAGCGTTTCGGCCTGATGAACGCCGAGATCAGCGACAACACCCGTATCGTCATCATCGAAGCCGACAAGCAAGTGGTTGGCATAATGGTCGACAGCGTGGCCGAAGTGGTTTACCTGCGTCAGTCGGAAATCGAAACCGCACCTAATGTCGGTAACGAAGAGTCCGCCAAGTTCATTCAAGGCGTGTGCAACAAGAACAACGAGTTGCTGATCCTGGTCGAGCTGGACAAGATGATGAGCGAAGAGGAATGGTCGGAACTGGAGAATATCTGATTGATTCTCGAGGTTGCGGTCATTGTCCTGTTCCTTTTCTGGGCAGGCACGCTGGCAATGTTCCTGGCGTACATTCGTGGTCAGCGGCAGATCGCCGCGCAACAGGCCCAGGGCGATGCGCTGCGTGATCAGCGCATCAAGGAACTGGCCAGGCTGGTCGAAAACTATCAGAGCGGCAACGTGCGCATGGGCGAAGACCTGCATGAACTGCGCGCGGTGGTCGCTCCGCTGCCCGACAAGCTGGCTCAGCTGGAGCAGCGTGACCCCTCCAGCCTGTCATTTGCCCAGGCGGCACGATTGGTCGGGATGGGCGCAAGCGTCGACGAACTGACCCAGTCCTGCGGCCTGACCCAGGCCGAGGCGGAATTGATGAGCAAGTTGCACAGAGGCTGAATCCCTCCCTGACCCGCGACGTCTGCCTCGCTCCCAAGGTGACACTCAAACCTGTAGGAGCGAGCTTGCTCGCGATGGACTTAAACTATGACGCTACATGCCTGATGCACCGCGTTGTTTGGTCCTCCATCGCGAGCAAGCTCGCTCCTACAGATGCTGTTCATATCAGGCAATACTCGGATCCAGCCCGGTTTTGCTAACAGATCTGCCAGGTTACACCTGCTGTTACTCTCTTTAAGATGCGTGTTCGCTCACTAGCGATATCCTCCTCGGACTTAACCACGCTGGAGAGTAACGATGAGCAAAGTTGTTCGGGTTAAAGGTGTCATCACGACATGTGATCTGGAAAAGTCCCTTCTAGGTTTAATTACCGGTGAGGATGGACAAGAGCTAAAATACTTTAAGAAGTCTTTTCTTGACTGGGATGGTAATTTTGATAATCCTCCCGAAGTAGGCCAGAAGGTGACCTATGAAGTTCAACTCAGTCACCCCCATGGCCATATAGCGGGTCAGATTCGCAGGGAAAATTGAATGCCCTGTCGATAAATCTTCAGAACGCGCCATCTTTCAACAGGTATGGCGCGTTTTGTACTGTGCTCCGAATACAATGCCATGTAGAAGGTATTGGATGTTGTCGAAGTACAGTATGAGGCTAAATTTTGATAAATATGACGAGGTCGGCGCAGAAGGTCGTAGTTGCCGAGGGTGAGCGGTTTGTTCAGGAAGGTGGTTGTTCAGCGGGTTGTAGCGTTTTGATAGTGTTCAAGCTATTTCATCTGTAAGTCTTAAAAAAATATTGAACGCAGTCAGCCAAAATAACCCGATGTATAATAACCAGCACGTCGAGAGTAAGCGAATCTTTAAGTATTTGGGGAAGTCTTTTAAGTCAACGGGGTTTAGTAGTTCGCGACGAAGACTGAGTTTTTTATGAAAAATCAAAGCGCTCATAGAGTTAACGGTATAACACTTGGATATTAATTTTTGGTCTGAAAATCTTATTAGAGGATGCCCAGTTGCCTTGCTTTTTGAAAGCGCCGTAATCATTCGATGAAAGTCACGGCTCTGCGCAATGTAAGCAGTAATCGCTACGCTCGATAGGACAAGCACGAATGGTGCTAAACCCAAAAAAATCCTCACGTATGGGTGCCATAACTTGAAATCAGTCATTTAATCACCTTGTAAACTTGTTCGCCCGACCATTCCCCAATAGAGTCTCCTATCTTGCTCCCTACGTAACTTCCTGCCCCGACCATTATCAAAACACAAGCGATTCCCCCTACTCCAGCAGTAGTAACTCCTAGACCAATACATAAAGCGCTTGCTTTACCACCCAAAATAGCTCCACCCGCACCACCCCCCCCCCCTCCCACCCACAAAACTCCCCGTCTCCGTAAACCGCACTTTTTCACATTCCTCAGTTTCTCCGGCCCGACACACTTCCTGAACTTTCATATACGACGCAGCGCCTCCCAGCGTGGTGCCGACATATCCGCCGTATTTAAGGTACTTGGCCGTTTTGGCGATCTGCTCCATGTGGGTGGCATAACCCGGTATCGGCCCCGAGACGCCTGCCTTGTTCCAGTGATGAACGAGGCTGCGTGTGGATATTCCGAGGTCTCGGCGCAGGAGGTCGTAGTTGCCGACGCTTAATGACGTTTCGGTTGGGTTTAAACTACCTCATCTATAAATTTAAGAAGCAATGCACCTGCAACTCCCCAGGAAAATGCGATATATACTAACCAGCAAGATGCAAGTAGTCGACATTTTAAACTATTTGGGAAGTTTTCCAGGTCCGTAGGGTTTAATAGTCCGCGACGAATATTCAAATTTTTATGCAGCAGTAAACCGCTGATCGCGGCTACTGTATAGCATCGGGATATCAGGTTATCGTCTGAGAACCTGAACAGAGGATGCTCAAGGGCTTTGCTATTGGAGAGTGCGGTTCTCATTCGGTGAAAATCGTTTGTGCCAGCAATGTAGGCGCCCAAAGCCATGCCAGACCAACCGATTATGAATGGAGTGACGCCGAAAGCTATTTGCACATACAACCAAAACTTGTATTCGCTCACTTCGTGGCCTTATAGGTTGTTTCACCTATCAATTCGCCGAACCATTCTCCTACTTCACCCCCTAGGTAGCTGCCTGCTCCAACCAATATTAAACCGCACACCACCCCGCCCACACCTGCGGTGGCAGCTCCAACTCCAACGCAAACAGTGGACGCCGCGGTGCCGCCACTCCATGCGCCGAACCCACCGAACCCCATCCCACCCACAAAACTCCCCGTCTCCGTAAACCGCACTTTTTCACATTCCTCCGTTTCTCCGGCCCGACACACTTCCTGAACTTTCATATACGACGCAGCGCCTCCCAGCGTGGTGCCGACATATCCGCCGTATTTAAGGTACTTGGCCGTTTTGGCGATCTGCTCCATGTGGGTGGCATAACCCGGTATCGGCCCCGAGACGCCTGCCTTGTTCCAGTGATGGACGAGGCTGCGTGTGGATATTCCGAGGTCTCGGCGCAGGAGGTCGTAGTTGCCAAGGTTGAGCGGTTTGTTCAGGAAGGTGCTTTTCAGTTGCCCATCCAGTTGCTGGTAAAGCTCACGGCGCGCGTTAAAAAACGCCGGGCTTTTCAGGTGGCCGTGGGCGTTGAACTCGCGTTGGTGCAGATGCTCGAGGCTGCGCACCGTGTCCTTTATCCGTTGCAGACCACTGTCGAGTATGTCTTTGCTGACGCCCAGCGATTGACTGACGCCCGACATGATGGCGATCTCGACCTGGTGACGGGCCATGAAGTCGGCTTCATCCTCGCTCAGGGGCGCCAGGGCCGAGCGCACTTGTTCCGCGGCGGCCATCATTGCGGCTTCTTCGCGGGTGCACATCATGGGCGCGTGGGAATCGCCCAGCACAAAGAGTTCACCGGCCTTGTAGCCTTTTTCGAATGTCGGGTTGAGCATCAGCAGCCGGTCGGTCGGCTGCGCAGGGGAGGAGGGGAGTAACCGAGCCAGCAATTGCGAGCCGGACATGCTGAACGGAACGACGTGGAAGCCCGGTTCCAGAATAGGCGAGTCTGTCGGTTGAGCAGGCGCAGGGGCATGCAGACTGGATGGACGATTTGCCGGTTGAGCCCCAGAGGTGGCCGCAGCAGGCAAGTCGCTCACCGCTGTACGACCAGCGCTGGTGCGTAATCTGGCCGGTCGCTCAAGCGGAGCTTTCAGCCGGTTGGTACCCGGCGGGCACCCACAGCGGATTTGCGCCCCGTCCAGCACCGTCGGAATGCCGCGCCACTTCATGGCCGGCATACTGTCGGTGATAACGCCGGGTTCACCGCACCTCGGGCACGGCGTGGTTTTATCCCCAAGCCTCAATACGGCTCGCCCTCCCTGAGTAGCACAGGGGAGGCTACTGATACAGACCGCACCGGTAGTCGTCCGGTCTTCGTGCAGTCCCTGACCCAACCCGTTGACGCTTTGTCGACCCATTATTCATTCCCTACGCAGGGGAGAAAGTCTTCGGGCATGGGGGAGCCGTCGCGAATCACGAACAGACTGACGTTTTGCGGCGTGTTGATGATGGTATCGCCGTTATCCAGTTGACTGCCGACCAGCGCGACGTGGCTATTACTTTGCCCGGCACCTGTCACGATTCTTGCGGTTTGGCCATTCGCATACAGCGCGTAGTCTCCAACGCGGGCAACTCGCACCTCTTGGTCGTCTTCGAGCGTGATCTGTACAACACCTGAGGCCTGAACGATGACGCCGCCGTAGCGGGTCTGACTGCCTTCAGTTGCCATCCTGCGAATGGCTATCGGGGGGTGGTTCTCGCAGAAAATCAAATTCTGGCGATGACAGGCGAGGGCTTGTTCACTGAACCCTTCGAGTTGTTGCTCGGTAAAGGGAGCTTGGTCCAGTGATTGGAGAAATTCAGAAGACACTTCGTTGGTGTAGAAGCGGCGAGAAAGTGCGTTCATTCCATGATCCTGACTTTTTTTGATTAACAGAACACAGAGTTCGCTTCACAAGCGTGTGTCCTGCGTTCGGCGAATGGCCGAAAGCTACCAGCCAACCCCGAAGCTAAAAAGTCGTTACTAAAAAATCAGAAACTACGCACACTGACCCAGCCCAATTCCTACAAAATCGGGTCGAAACCGACCTTAATAATCATCCCCGCGGTCGGTTACATCCTTCTCCACCATCGGCGCATCCGGATCGTGCCCCTCGGGAAACCTGCCCTTCAGGTTCCACGCGAACGCAATGATCTCGGCGATCGTGCGGTACAACTCCTCCGGAATGCTGTCCCCCAGTTCCATGCGTGCCAGCAATCGAACCAATTCGGGGTTCTCGTAGATTGGCACTTCATAGTCGCGGGCGATCCGCAGAATCTCTTCGGCCAGCTCCTCGTCGCCCTTGGCGGTCAGGGTTGGCGCGTGGCTGCCGTCGTATTTGAGGGCGATGGCCTGGCGTGGAGTGTGGAAATCAGTCATGCCGTTTCGTCCACCCAACGTTGTTCCAGACGGGTTTGCGGCCCCTGGGGAGGTTTGCCGTGATGGCAGTCGAGGTCGCCCACATTGAGGCCCGAATCCAGCAGGCGCTGGCGCAGGGCAACCAGGTTGTTTTCGATCAGGCTGGCGGTGTACGGGCGTTCAGCCCATAGCTGGCTGGACAGGCTGCCGGCGATCAACTGCGCCTGAACCTGCAAAGGGCCCAGCGGCTCCATGTCGAACGCCAGATCCACACGCCACAATTGCTGCTTGGGTTCGCGTTCGTCACGACGTTCCTGGGGCTGTTCTTTCTCCGGTGCTTCCTCACGCTGGAACTTGACTTGCAAGGGCACGATGTCCTGCATATTGCGCATCGGGATTTCCAGCTGCCAGGTGCTCATCAGGCGACCATCGCTGGTCACGCCGGTCTGCTCCAGGCTCGACAGCTGATGGCTTTGCAGGCGCGATACCGCAGCGGCGGCAAGGCGCAGCAGGTGTTCGAGATCGCCTTCACCTTCAGCGCTTTGCAGCAGGCGCTCGGGTATCGGGAAACTGGTGGGCGACGGCTTGGCGCTGACTTGCCCGAGCATGCCCAAGGCATTACGCACGAAGCTGGGCATGGCCTGGGCGAGTGTATTGGCGGCAATGATCGCGCCGAGACTGGTGTTGGCCGGCAGGCCCTGCGCGGCTTGTGCAATCAGCTTGAGCAAATCGCCTTTCACGTCCGGCGCCAACGTCGGGTTTTGCCCGCCGAGCAGCTTCGACTCCAGGAAGGCGCCGCTGCTGGCGAGGGCCAGGGCCAGGCCTTTGGGCGTGGTCAGTTGCGCAACGTCCGGCAGGCCAGCGAGCAACCGGCTGGCGGCGGCACGCAGGTCGCTGGAAGTCTGGTCGCTGGCCGGCAGGTTTTGCAGCAGTTTGAGCACACCGTCCAGCGAACCCTGGCGGCTCTGCTGGCCGGCCAGTTGCTGGGTAACAGCCAACTGCTCCTGGCGATTGCTCAGAGGGACGAACTTCAGGGTCTGGCTGTCCTGCACCTGGGCACTGAGCAAAGTGCCGATGCGCAAGGGCGTCGGGCTATCGATGGTGAGCGTCTTGCCGCTCAACGCGGTGTTGAGCAGGCTCACCAGCGAACGGAAGACCGTCGGCTGACCGGGTACTTGCGGCAGCACCTGGGCCGTCAGCACCTTGCCTTGCAGCAATGTGCCCACCGGCAATTGAGCGGTGTCGATGCGGGTGAGGGTGGCGACGCTGGAGGCAATCGCCTGTTGTACCGTGACCGCCAGATTGCCCGCCGAAGGCTGGGTGATTGCCAGGCTGGTGCCTTGGGGGAGCGGCTGGTTGCTGGTGGCCTGGACCGTGGTCTGCCGGCCGCCCTCTAGGGTCACCTTGAGCAGCAGCTGAAACGTCTGATCCGCCTGCTTTAACGACAGTACTTCAGCCTTGGCCGATTGCCCGGCGCTGATCAGGCCTTCCACCGGCGTCAGCAATTTGAGCAACTCACCGCTCGTCACCAGCGGCCGTGAGGTCGCGGGGGTGGGTTGGGGGAGCGGGAGGATGTTCATTTCGCCTGTCATACGCGGTCACAACCTGAAGAAATTGCCCTCTTGAGAGTAGGGCATGACATGTATAATGCCGCCCGTCTTTCAGAGAGTGGCAAAAACATTGCAATTGTTTGACGCAGCTCTCTAGAACAGGCCGCCAATGCGACTATGCTGCACCCCTTTAGCGGCCGCCGAGCTGCCGACTTGAACCGTAAAGGCCCGTGATCTCTTGACCAGTCCAGTCCTGCAAACCGTCGCCCTCGCCTGTGAGCGAGACCTCCGACTGCTGTTCGAAAATCTCGATTTGAGACTGGCCAGTGGCGAAATGGTGCAAATCAGCGGTCCCAACGGCAGCGGCAAGACCAGCCTGCTGCGCTTGTTGTCCGGCCTGATGCAGCCGACGGCTGGTCAAATCCTGCTAAACGGCCAACCGCTTAACGAGCAGCGCAACGAACTGGCACGTAACCTGTTATGGATCGGCCATGCCGCCGGCATCAAGGACCTGCTGACGCCGGAAGAAAACCTCAGTTGGCTCTGCGCCCTGCATCACCCGGCCAACCGTGAGTCCATTCAGGATGCGCTCGCCCTGGTCGGACTGCGCGGATTCGAGGATGTTCCCTGTCACACCCTGTCCGCCGGCCAGCAACGTCGCGTCGCTCTGGCACGGTTGTACCTGGACAGCCCGCCGCTGTGGATCCTTGACGAACCGTTCACCGCACTCGACAAACAGGGCGTGGCGCAACTCGAAGCTCATCTGGCCGGCCACTGCGAACGCGGCGGCATGGTGGTGTTGACCACTCACCACACACTGACTCGCAAGCCGGTCAATTATCGCGACATCGATTTGGGGAATTGGGCCGTATGAGTGTGTTCGGTCTGCTGGTGGCCCGTGAGGCGCGTCTGTTGTTCCGCCGTCCTGCGGAGTTGGCCAACCCGCTGGTGTTCTTCGCCATTGTGGTTTCCCTGTTTCCACTGGCGGTCGGACCCGAGTCTCAATTGTTGCAAACCTTGTCCCCGGGGCTGGTGTGGGTAGCGGCCCTTTTATCGGTCCTGCTCTCGCTGGACGGGCTTTTCCGCAGTGATTTCGAGGACGGTTCCCTCGAACAGTGGGTCCTTTCGTCGCACCCCCTGCCTCTTCTGGTTTTGGCCAAGGTACTGGCACACTGGGCCTTCTCTGGCCTGGCCCTGGTTTTACTCGCTCCACTGCTGGCACTGATGTTGGGTTTACCCGCCGCCTGTCTGCCGGTGTTGCTGCTTTCCCTGTTACTGGGTACACCCGTGCTGAGCCTGCTGGGTGCAGTGGGTGCAGCCCTGACGGTGGGGCTGAAGCGCGGCGGCCTGCTGTTGGCTTTGCTGATTCTGCCGCTGTATATCCCGGTGTTGATTCTCGGCAGCGGCGCCTTGCAGGCCGCGTTGATGGGCATGCCGGCGACCGGTTATCTGCTGTGGCTTGGCAGCCTGACCGCCCTGGCAATAACCCTGACACCGTTTGCAATCGCTGCTGGCCTGAAGATCAGCGTCGGCGAATAATAATGAGGTCTGATCAAAAACTGATCACTTCTTTGAACCAAAGAATGACCCACGCTCCTCGTGATGGCGAGTGGCAACCGTGATGGAAACAGCAATGAACTGGACCTGGTTTCATAAGCTCGGCTCACCCAAGTGGTTCTACGGCATCAGCGGCAAGCTGCTGCCCTGGTTGAGCGTCGCCGCCGTGCTGCTGATTGGCGTCGGTGCCGTCTGGGGCCTGGCCTTCGCGCCGCCTGACTATCAGCAAGGCAACAGCTTTCGCATCATTTATATTCATGTCCCCACCGCGCTGCTGGCCCAGTCCTGCTACGTGATGCTCGCGGTGTGCGGCATCGTCGGGCTGGTATGGAAAATGAAACTGGCCGATGTTGCCCTCCAATGCGCGGCCCCCATCGGCGCCTGGATGACCGCCGTGGCGCTGGTCACCGGAGCGATCTGGGGCAAGCCGACCTGGGGATCATGGTGGGTCTGGGATGCCCGACTGACGTCCATGTTGATCCTGCTTTTCCTGTACTTCGGTCTTATTGCACTGGGCAACTCCATCAGTAATCGTGACAGTGCGGCCAAGGCCTGCGCGGTGCTGGCGATTGTCGGCGTGATTAACATTCCGATCATCAAGTACTCGGTGGAGTGGTGGAACACCCTGCATCAGGGCGCCACCTTCACCCTCACTGAAAAACCGGCGATGCCCGTGGAAATGTGGTTGCCGCTGCTACTGATGGTGCTGGGTTTCTACTGTTTCTTCGGCGCCGTGCTGTTGCTGCGCATGCGTCTTGAAGTGCTCAAGCGCGAAGCCCGCGCCAGCTGGGTCAAAGCAGAAGTGCAGAACAGCCTGGAGGCCGCTCGATGAGTTTTGCTTCATTTGGCGATTTCCTCGCCATGGGCCATCACGGCCTGTATGTCTGGTCGGCCTATGGCATCTGCCTGGCGGTGCTGGTTCTGAACGTGGCGGCGCCGGTCCTGGCCCGCAAGCGGTATCTGCAACAAGAGGCGCGTCGTCTGCGCCGGGAGAGCGGCAAGTGAATCCGTTGCGTAAAAAGCGTCTTATCATCATTCTGGCGATTCTGGTCGGTGGCGGTGCTGCGGTTGGCCTGGCGCTGAGCGCCCTGCAGCAGAACATCAACCTGTTCTACACGCCCACCCAGATCGCCAACGGCGAAGCGCCGCTTGACACGCGCATCCGCGCCGGCGGCATGGTCGAGAAGGGGTCGCTGCAACGTTCAGGCGATTCGCTGGACGTGAAATTCGTCGTTACCGATTTCCAGAAGTCCGTCACGGTCACCTATCGCGGCATCCTCCCGGACCTGTTCCGTGAAGGACAGGGCATCGTCGCCCTGGGCAAGCTCAACGCCGATGGCGTGGTGGTCGCCGATGAAGTGCTGGCCAAGCATGATGAAAAATACATGCCCCCGGAAGTGACCAAGGCGCTTAAAGAAAGCGGTCAATCTGCCCCAACACCCGTGAAGGAGGGTTGATCGATGACTTCCGGTCTGTTTATTCCAGAGCTGGGTCACCTGGCGATGATCCTGGCGTTGTGTTTTGCCCTGTTCCAGGCCGTGGTGCCATTGTTGGGTGCCTGGCGCGGTGATCGCTTGTGGATGAGCCTGGCTCAGCCCGCAGCCTGGGGGCAGTTTGCCTTCCTGGCGTTTGCCTTCGGTTGCCTGACCTACGCGTTCATGACCGACGATTTCTCGGTCGCCTACGTCGCCGGCAACTCCAACAGCGCATTGCCCTGGTATTACAAATTCAGCGCCGTATGGGGCGCGCACGAAGGTTCGTTGTTGCTGTGGGCGTTCATCCTCGGCGGCTGGACCTTTGCCGTGTCGGTGTTCTCGCGCCAATTGCCGCAAGTCATGCTGGCGCGGGTGCTGGCAGTGATGGGCATGATCAGCAGCGGTTTCCTGATGTTCCTGATCATCACCTCCAACCCGTTCTCGCGCATCCTGCCGCAGATTCCCACAGACGGTCGTGACCTCAATCCGTTGTTGCAGGACATCGGCCTGATCGTGCACCCGCCGATGTTGTACATGGGGTATGTCGGTTTCTCCGTCGCCTTCGCCTTTGCGATCGCCGCGTTGCTTGGCGGTCGCCTCGATGCGGCATGGGCGCGGTGGTCGCGTCCATGGACTATCGTCGCCTGGGCCTTCCTGGGCATCGGTATCACCCTCGGCTCGTGGTGGGCTTACTACGAGCTCGGCTGGGGTGGCTGGTGGTTCTGGGACCCGGTGGAAAACGCCTCTTTCATGCCATGGTTGGTGGGAACAGCGTTGATTCACTCGTTGGCGGTCACGGAAAAACGTGGCGTGTTCAAGAGCTGGACCGTGCTGCTCGCCATTGCGGCCTTCTCCTTGAGCCTATTGGGTACGTTCCTCGTGCGTTCCGGCGTGTTGACCTCGGTTCACGCCTTCGCCGCCGATCCAGAGCGCGGCGTGTTCATCCTGTTTTTCCTGTTGTGCGTCGTCGGTGGCTCCTTGACCCTGTTCGCTCTGCGGGCACCGGTGGTCAAGAGCCAGGTCGGCTTTAATCTCTGGTCTCGGGAAACCCTGTTGCTGGGCAACAACCTGGTACTGGTGGTGGCTGCCTCGATGATTCTGCTGGGCACTTTGTATCCGCTGGTCCTCGACGCGATGACCGGGGCCAAGCTGTCGGTCGGTCCGCCGTACTTCAATGCGCTGTTCATTCCGTTGATGGCCGTGTTGATGGTGGTCATGGCGGTCGGTGTGTTGGTGCGCTGGAAAGACACCCCGGTGAAATGGCTGACAAGCATGCTCACCCCTGTGTTGCTCGGCAGTGCTGCGCTAGCGGTAGTGGCAGGCATCGCTTATGGCGATTTCAACTGGGCGGTGATTGCGACGTTCATGCTGGCGGCGTGGGTATTGCTGGCCGGCGTGCGCGATATCCTCGACAAGACGCGTCACAAAGGCCTGATCAAAGGTCTGCCGACCCTGACCCGCAGCTACTGGGGCATGCAAGTCGCGCACCTGGGCATCGCCGTGTGCGCACTCGGTGTCGTGCTGTCGAGCCAGAACAGTGCCGAACGTGACCTGCGCCTCGCTCCGGGCGAGTCCATGGACCTGGGCGGTTATCAGTTTGTGTTCGAAGGTGCCAAGCACTTCGAAGGCCCGAACTTCACCTCCGACAAGGGCACCATCCGAGTCATCCGTGACGGTCGTGAAATCAGTGTGCTCCATCCGGAAAAACGCCTGTACACCGTGCAGGGCTCGATGATGACCGAAGCCGGGATCGATGCCGGTTTTACCCGCGACCTCTACGTTGCCCTGGGCGAGTCGCTGGGGGATGGTGCCTGGGCCGTGCGAGTGCACGTCAAACCGTTCGTTCGCTGGATCTGGTTCGGCGGGTTGCTCACCGCGTTCGGCGGGTTGCTGGCAGCGATGGATCGTCGTTATCGGGTCAAGGTAAAAAGCCGCGTGCGTGAAGCACTGGGCATGAGTGGAGCCACTGCATGAAACGTTGGTTGATGCTGTTGCCACTGGCGATTTTTCTGGTGGTGGCTGTTTTCCTGTATCGCGGGCTGTACCTGGACCCCGCCGAGCTGCCTTCGGCGATGATCGGCAAGCCATTCCCCGAGTTTTCGCTGCCTGCTGTGCAGGGCGACAAGACCCTGACCCGCGCCGACATCGTGGGTAAACCGGCGCTGGTCAATGTCTGGGGCACCTGGTGCATTTCCTGCCGGGTCGAACACCCGGTACTGAACAAACTGGCCGAGAAGGGCGTGGTGATCTACGGCATCAACTACAAGGACGTCAACGCCGATGCCTTGAAGTGGCTGGCGGAGTTCCACAACCCCTATCAGTTGGACATCCGTGACGACGAAGGCACTTTGGGCCTGAACCTGGGCGTGTACGGTGCGCCGGAAACCTTTTTCATCGACGCCAAGGGCATCATCCGCGACAAATTCGTCGGGGTGATCGACGAACAGGTCTGGCGTGAAAAACTGGCGGCCAAGTACCAGGCCCTGGTGGACGAGGCCAAGCCATGAAGCGCTGGATTGCAGCGGCCATTCTCGGTTTGAGCATCGCCGGCGTGGCGCACGCCGCCATCGATACCTACGAGTTCGCCAAGGAAGGCGATCGCGAGCGCTTTCGCGAGTTGACCAAAGAGCTGCGTTGCCCAAAGTGTCAGAATCAGGACATTGCCGACTCCAATGCCCCCATCGCCGCTGACCTGCGCAAAGAGATTTTCCGCATGTTGGGTGAGGGCAAGGACAATCAGCAGATCATCGACTTCATGGTCGACCGCTACGGTGATTTCGTCCGCTACAAGCCGGCGCTCACCGCCAAGACCGCGTTGCTGTGGTTCGGGCCCGCCGGCCTCTTGCTGGGCGGTGTGGTGATCATTGCCGTCATCGTCCGCCGTCGTCGCTTACAGCGCGCCGACAACCGCGCCGAGCTTTCCTCTGATGAGCGTGAGCGTCTCGACCACCTGTTGGATAAAACCAAGAATGATTGATTTCTGGCTCGCTGCAGGTCTGCTGCTTCTGGTAGCCCTGAGTTTTCTGCTGATTCCCGTTCTTCGTGGCCGTCGTGCCCAGCTCGAAGAAGATCGCACTGCGCTCAACGTCGCACTCTATCAAGAGCGCGTGGCCGAGCTGCAGGCTCAGCAGCAAGAAGGTGTTCTCGACAGCGCGCAAATGGACAGTGGTCGCGCCGAAGCCGCCCGTGAGCTGTTGGCCGACACCGAGGGCGCAGACACTTCCCGGGTTTCTCGCCTGGGCAAACCGTTGCCTCTGTTGGCGGCGATCCTGGTGCCGCTGCTCGGCTTGGGGCTATATCTGCATTTTGGTGCCAGCGACAAGGTCGAGCTCACCCGTGAGTTCGCCCATGCACCGCAATCGATGGAAGAAATGACCCAGCGCCTGGAGCGAGCGGTCGAGGCGCAGCCGGATTCGGCGGAAGGCCTGTACTTCCTTGGCCGTACCTACATGGCACAGGATCGTCCTGGGGACGCGGCGAAGATCTTCGAGCGCACCGTCAATCTGGCGGGTCGCCAACCTGAGCTGTTGGGGCAGTGGGCTCAGGCCCAGTATTTCGCCGACGGCAAGAAGTGGTCGGACAAGATCCAGGCCCTGACCGACGAAGCCTTGAAGGCCGACCCGAAGGAAGTCACCAGCCTTGGCCTGTTGGGCATCGCCGCGTTCGAGAGCGCGCGTTACCAGGACGCCATCGACTATTGGACACGCTTGTTGACGCAACTGCCGCCGCAAGACAATTCCCGCGCAGCCTTGCAGGGCGGCATTGATCGTGCGACCGAGAAGCTCCAGGCCAGCGGCGGTAAAGTGGCGCAGGCACCTTCGCAAAAGCCACCTGTGGCCAAGGGCCCAGCGCTGCTCAAGGTCAGTGTTGACCTGGCGCCGGAGCTCAAGGCCAAGGTCCAGCCAGGTGACAGCGTGTTCATTTTTGCCCGCGCCGTTTCCGGACCTCCGGCACCGCTGGCCGCCAAACGACTGACCGTGGCGGACCTGCCGGCGACTGTCGAACTGGGCGATGCCGATGCAATGATGCCGCAGTTGAAACTGTCGAACTTCCCTGAAGTCCAACTGGTTGCACGCATCTCCCGCGCTGGTCAGCCGGCAGCCGGTGAGTGGATCGGTCGCAGCCAGCCTCTGGCCAGCAGTACCACCGCGGCGCAAACACTGATCATCGACAGCCCGGACAAATAACAGGAACGCCACCATGACCGCTATCGCACGTATCACTCTGCTCAGTCTTGTCATGGGGTTAAGTGCGTGTGCGGTCCAGCGGCCCGAGCCGACTCCGCTGCCGCCGATCCCGCCCTCGCAGCCGAGCCCGACACCGTCGACGAGCCCGGCACCCGGCAAACCGGGTGTGCCAGCCAAACCGGCCAAACCGGTGCCACGCACCTCTGCCAGCTTCGCGCCGCCGCCGGGTGGCAACAGCCACTGGGATCAGAAGATGGGTGTGTATGTGCTGGACGACCAACCCAATACCTTCTACCGCCAGCGTACCTATTACCGCTGGAACAACGGCTGGAGCCGTTCGATCAGCCCAAATGGGCCATGGGAAGACACCGATATCCATGGCGTGCCGGGTGGCCTGGGACGGCAATTCGGGCAGTAGTAACAAGGCGACCTTCGGGTCGCCTTTTTTGTGGTCGCTCCTTCAAGGACTTCACAATCGGCAACACAACCGAACGTCGTGAACCGGGTTTTTGTGCTTGTATATATAACTCTAGAGTTACTTTTATCGAGCCGAAGCAAGGAGGCGTTGGTGCAGAGCAGGTTATTGATCAAGGAATTGGAGGAGGCCGGTTGGAGGCAGGATCGAGTCACAGGCAGCCATCATTTGTTCACTCACCCCTACAGCCCGTTCATCGTCCCGGTTCCTCACCCGAAAAAGGATTGACCCATCGGCACGGTCAAGAGCATCAGACGGCGAGCCGCTCTGCACCACCCGCTAGCCAGTCACGCAGGAGATCCATAATGCAATATCCCATCTGTATCGAATGGGGCGACGAGAACACCGCCATCGGTATTCAGATCCCCGATATCCCGGGGGCCGTCACCGCCGGGGACACCTTCGAAGACGCCTATAACGCGGCCATCGAGATTGCCCACATCATGCTTCAGGAAATAGCCGCCGACGGCGAGGCGATTCCAATGCCAACCTCGGCAGCTGTCCACCGCAGTAATCCGGACTTCGCTGAAATGGGCTGGGGCATGCTCGAACTGGACATCGCGCCCTACATGGGTAAAACCGAGAAGGTCAACGTGACATTGCCCGGTTATGTCATCCAGCGCATCGACCGCTACGTGCGCGAGCACAACGTGAAGAGTCGCTCTTCCTTCCTGGCCGACGCTGCGCTGGAGAAGCTGGTCCGGCAATGAACATCAGCGGGAAGCTGGCGGTCATGCCGCCGCCAGCGAATGCTCTCGCGAAGCGCTCAGGAAGCGCAACAACGCCAGCAATGGGAACGCGCTACCAACGATCACGATCCACAACCAGCCACCGTGCTCGTACACCACACTGGCCACCGACGACCCGAACGCGCCGCCAATGAAAATGCTGGTCATGTAAAGCGCGTTCAGGCGACTGCGACTTTTGCCGTCGAGGGCATAGACCGCCCGTTGGCCCAGGACCATGTTCATCTGGACGCAAAAGTCGAGCACTACACCGGTGACGGCCAGGCCGATGACGCTGTAGGCCGGGTGGATGAAGGCGGGCAGGAAACTCAGGCTGGCGAACAGCAGGGCCAGCAGCGAGGCGATACGCGTGTGCCCGGCGTCCGCCAGCCGGCCGGCGATGGGGGCGGCGATGGCACCGATGGCACCTACCAGGGCGAAGATTGCGATCTGCGTTTGCGACAGGCCATGATGACGCGCCAGTTCCAGCGGCGCGGCCGTCCAGAACAGGCTGAAGGTGGCAAACATGCAACCCTGGTAAAACGCTCGCTGGCGTAAAACCGGCTGTTGCCGCAGCAGCGTCCACAACGACCCCAGCAACTGGCCGTAGGAGGCACTATGGTCAGGCTGCCGTTTGGAAATGGTGAGCGCCAGCACAAGGCTGATGGCTGCCATCAGCGCTGCCGCAATCACGAACATCGCACGCCAGCCGAAATGGTCGGCCACGATGCTGGATACGGGGCGGGCCAAGAGAATCCCCAACAGCAAGCCGCCCATGATGCCACCGACCACTCGGCCACGGCTTTCCTCGGGGGCCAGGTGGGCGGCCAGAGGAATGAGGATCTGCACTGACACGGAGCTGAAACCCACCAGCAGCGAGATCAGCAAGAAGACGTTCGGTTGGTCCGTGAAGGCGGCACCCAGCAGGCTGGCAATCGCCACCAGCGTGGTGAGGATCATCAGTCGGCGGTTTTCCAGCAGATCGCCCAGCGGCACCAGGAAAAACAGGCCCAGGGCGTAACCGATCTGGGTCAGCGACACGATCAGACTGGCCAGGGTGCTGCTTAGGCCAACGTCCGGTGCGATCAGTTCGATGATCGGTTGCGCGTAGTAGATGTTGGCGACAATGGCGCCGCAGCAGAAGGCAAACAGCAGCACCCTGCCTTTGGTCATGGTTGCGGCGCCGTGGGGGGCGGTGTGGGCTGGTGTCATCAGGTTTCTCGTTGCGCAGGGTGGTATGCATGCAGCCCCGAAAAATAGGGCGAAACGCATTCTTGCTCAATGTTTTTTTGCGCTTGCCGATAGTTTGAAGGCGTAGGTACGTTTCTCTTTTTTTCCATTAAGCAGGTCTCTCAGGGATTTGGAGTCGATATGAATGTGCAGGGCATGGCGTTGGCCAGCAAGTATTGTCAGGGCGCAGGCCTGGAGGTCGGTGCCGCTGCGCACAATGCGTTTTATCTGCCCAATTGCATCAACCTGGGTCCCAGCGATGGCGAAGCCTTTCTGTATCCACAGGATCTCGTCGACTACGGTCACTACAAAAAGGAGCAGGCAAATTACAACGTCGAGTCCGCCAGGGTTGATGCGCTGGGCGATTTTATGGACATTCCATTTCTTGATGCGACTTTCGATTACCTGATCAGCTCACATGTGATCGAGCATGTCCCGAACTTGTTTGCCGCTTTCATTGAGTCTTCCCGGGTGGTGAAGGACGGTGGGGTGTTCTTCTGCATTTTTCCGAAAAGAAACGCCGAACCCACCGACCGACCGCGAGCGCTGACCACTCTGGATCAGATGATCGACAGCTATGAAAAGCGTGTCGACATGAACACCGTGGACCTGGAAACGTGGAGATGTCACTACCTGGTGTTATCGTTGCAAAGCATGCTCCGCGCAATCAACCTGATGAACTCGGTCGGCCTCGGGCATTGGCTGATCGAATGCATTGAAGAAACCGATACCAAAGTCGGAAACGGTCACACGGTGGTGTTGAGAAAACAGGTCGGCTTGTCCGCTTCGCTTTACAAGGACATCAAACTGTTCAACGAAGCGTTCAATGCGCACCTGACTGCACAGGACTTTGGCAAGGCGCTGCACTTGGTCAAGGTCGCTCTGTCATTCGACTTCTTCAATGCTCATTTCTTGTATCTGGCATTTGCACTCAACTGCCAGATGGACAATATTCGCGAAGGTATAGAATTTTTGCGTCAGGCCTTGGTCATCGATCCTGAGAACGAAGAGTATCGTCGATTGTTCATCCAGTTCACGGGCGGGCCTTATATCAACCCTGTGCAATAAGGCTGTCAGCCAGCCACCCCTGATTGCCTGATACGCTGGCGAAAAAAAGGCGACCTTTACAGGTCGCCTTTTTCATTGCTGGCTTACTGCGTGTAGATCTGATCGAAAATCCCACCATCATTGAAGTGGGTTTTCTGCACGGTACGCCAGTCGCCGAAGGTCTTTTCCACCGACAGGAAGTCCACTTTGGGGAAGCGATCGGTGTATTTGGCCAGCACGGCCGGGTCGCGCGGACGCAGGTAGTTGGCAGCGGCAATTTCCTGCCCTTGCGGCGACCACAGGAATTTCAGGTATTCCTCGGCGGCAGCACGAGAACCTTTTTTCTCAACCACTTTGTCGACGACGGACACCGGTGGCTCGGCTTCGGCGGAGACGCTTGGGTAGATGACTTCGAACTGATCGCGACCGAACTCGCGGGCAATCATTTCCGCTTCGTTTTCGAAGGTCACCAGCACGTCGCCGATCTGGTTGGTCATGAAGGTGGTCGTGGCGGCACGGCCACCGGTGTCGAGCACAGGTGCCTGCTTGAACAGTTTGCCAACGAATGCCTTGGCCTTGTTCTCATCGCCACCGTTTTTCAGCACGTAGCCCCAGGCGGACAGATAGGTGTAGCGGCCGTTGCCCGAGGTTTTCGGGTTGGGCACGATCACTTGTACGCCGTCCTTGAGCAGGTCAGGCCAGTCTTTCAGGGCTTTGGGGTTGCCTTTGCGCACGATGAAAACGGTGGCGGAGGTGAATGGCGCGCTGTTGTTCGGCAGACGGGTGACCCAGTTCTCCGGAACCAGTTTGCCGTTGTCGGCCAGTGCGTTGATGTCGGTAGCCATGTTCATGGTGATCACGTCAGCCGGCAGGCCGTCGATGACCGAACGAGCCTGTTTGCTGGAACCGCCGAAAGACATCTGCACGGTGATGTTTTCGTTGTGCTCGGCTTGCCAGTGTTTCTGGAAGGCAGTGTTGTAGTCCTTGTAGAAATCTCGCATCACGTCGTAGGACACGTTGAGCAGGGTCGGTGCGGCCTGGGCCACGCTGGTCAGGGCCAGGCCAGCGGCCAGAAGTGAGGCGCCAAAGAGTTTTTTCACTGCGCATTCCTTGTTCGATATTTGAGATGAGGCATTTTGCCAGCGACTATAACCGGCGCCGCATAGGCGTTTAAAGATTAAAAAGCACTTTGCTTATTCCAGTTTCTTAAACAACGCATTGCCGCAACGGGAACAGAATGCAGCGCCGTGCTCGTGGCTGTTTTTCTTGCACACCGGGCAGTCGTGTTGGAGCTGTTCGCCACGCATGGCATTGGCCAGTTCGGCGGTAAAAATCCCCGTCGGTACGGCGATGATCGAGTAACCGGTGATCATCACCAGCGACGAAATGACCTGCCCCAGCGGCGTCTTTGGCACGATGTCGCCGAAGCCCACGGTGGTCAGCGTCACGATAGCCCAATAGATGCCTTTGGGGATGCTGGTAAAGCCATGTTCCGGACCTTCGATGACATACATCAGGGTGCCGAACACCGTTACCAGTGTGCAGACGCTGACCAGGAACACCACGATCTTCTGTTTGCTGCCGCGCAACGCCGACATCAGGTAGTTGGCTTGCTTGAGGTACGGGCTGAGCTTGAGCACCCGGAAGATCCGCAGCATCCGGATGATGCGGATAATCAGCAAATACTGGGCGTCGGAGTAATAGAGGGCGAGGATGCCGGGGACGATGGCCAGCAAGTCCACCAGGCCGTAAAAACTGAAGGCATAGCGCAACGGCTTGGGCGAGCAATACAGGCGCAGGATGTACTCGCCGAGGAAGATCACCGTGAAGCCCCACTCGATGTACGCCAGCACATCGGCGTAGTTCTTGTGGACGGTGTCGATGCTGTCGAGCATCACGATCACCAGGCTTGAGAGGATGATCAACAGCAGAATGCCGTCGAAGCGCCTGCCAGCCTTGGTGTCGGTCTGGAAAATCATGACGTAAAGCTGATCACGCCAGTTTTTGCTGCTGTCCATGGATAACGCCTGACTCGTAGATCAGCGCAGCCTAGGTTGATTGTCCCTGTGAGCGCAAGGCGTGTCATCACGCGGGGTTTTGCCGAACATTTGCATGCCGGTACGAATGAGCCAGCAGGCGAGGATGAAGGGTGCGGTCAGCGTCGCCAGGCCAATGGCAGCGAACAGCGGCGTCAACAACAGCACCATGACGACGCCCAGCAGCGGCAGCCACGGGTGCTGGCGCTGCGTGCTGAGGGCTAGGGCGGTCAGCACGGCGTTGTAGCCACCAAGGCCGAGCAGGGCGGTGCCGGTTTCGTGATGCAGCAAGCTGGAGCCTAGGCCGAGCAGAGACGCCGTCATCGCCCAGCAGAAGGCTCGACGATCAGCAATCAGCAAACCGCTGGCAATCATTGCCCCGGCCAGCGGATGGTCGAGAAACATCACCTGGCCGATCCCCCGGAGCGATGCTGCCAGCAGGTCCACGGTGTTCATTTCGATGAGCGGTGTGGGGACCGATGGCGTGGCGAAACACAGCAGTAACCAGCTCAAACCCACGAATGGTGCGGTATAGGCGGGAACACATTGATTGACCCGGGCACGCTTGAGCCATTGCTGGGTGATCATCGCGCTCAGGCCGCCGGCTGCCAGGATAAGCGGTGGCATTATCGCCGACCAAGGGAAATACAAGCTCAACATCAGGCCGAGCAACACGCCGTTGTAGCTGAACAATCCAGCCTGGCGATCAGCCTTCGCATAGTTGCGCCGTTGCGCGGTCAGCAGTCCGGCGACGCCGCCCAGCAGCGCGCCACCCAGTAGCGCCGGCGCAGTGAACAGGATCGCACACAGGCACAGCAGGCCGCATAACGGATGGCGCTGGAGGAATATCTGGCTGAAGCCATTGAGCAGGGCTTCGGCCCAGTCGGGGCAGTGGGTATTGAAGTGATTGGCAGGCATGGCAGTTAAAAAATAAGAAGTGGCACCGAGTCGCCTGCATCGCGGGCAAGCCCGCTCCTACTGGAGCGGGGCTGTTCCGGCGATGAGGCTGGTAAGGGCGTTCTAGATCAACGTCTCGATACGCAGCGAGTTAGTCGACCCAGGCTGCCCAAACGGCACACCCGCCGTGATCAACAGGGTATCGCCCCGTTCGGCCATGCCCTGGGCCTGGGCAATTTCCAGTGCGGTGGAGCACACCTCGTCCACCTGGCGCAGGCGGTCATTGACCACCGACTGCACTCCCCACGCTACCGTCAGGCGCCGTGCTGTTTGCAGATTTGGCGTCAGGTTGAGAATCGGCACCGTCGGCCGCTCCCGCGCCGCCCGCAGGCTGGAGGCCCCCGACTCGCTGTAATTGACCAATACCGCCACGGGCAGCACATTGCTGATGCGGCGGATCGCGCAACTGATCGCATCGGCCACTGTGGCTTGCGCCTTCGGTCGGCTCACGTCCAGTTGTGTCTGGTAGTCCGGGCCGTTTTCCACCTGGCGGATGATCTTGCTCATCATCTGCACGGCTTCCAATGGGTACTCGCCGGACGCGGTTTCCGCTGACAGCATCACCGCATCGGCGCCCTCGGCCACGGCATTGGCCACATCGGTGACTTCGGCGCGGGTCGGCGCCGGGGAAAACCGCATCGACTCCAGCATCTGCGTCGCCACCACCACCGGTTTGCCGAGCTGGCGGCAGATGCCAATGATGTTCTTCTGGATCTGCGGCACGCTTTCGGCCGGTACCTCCACGCCCAGATCACCCCGGGCGACCATGATCGCGTCGCTCAACTCCGCGATTTCCCGCAGATGAGTGACTGCCGACGGTTTCTCGATTTTCGCCATCAAGAAGGCTTTGTCGCCGATCAGCGTGCGGGCCTCGCGGATGTCTTCCGGGCGCTGCACGAACGACAGCGCCACCCAGTCCACGCCCAGCTCAAGTCCGAAGCTCAGGTCGCGGCGATCCTTGGCGGTCAACGGGCTCAACTCCAGCACCGCTTGTGGCACGTTTACGCCCTTGCGGTCGGACAGTTCACCACCATTGAGCACCGTGGTGTCGATGGCGTCGCTGTACTTGCTGACCACCCGCAAGCGCAACTTGCCGTCGTCCAGCAGCAGGTCCATACCGGGTTCGAGCGCGGCAATGATTTCCGGATGCGGCAGGTTGACCCGGCGCTCGTCGCCCGGCGTCGGGTCCAGGTCCAGGCGCAGGGCCTGCCCGCGATGCAGTTGAACGCGGCCTTCGGCGAACTTGCCAACGCGCAGTTTCGGGCCTTGCAGGTCCATCAGGATGCCCAGCGGATAGTTGAGCTGTCGCTCGACTTCACGAATCCATTGGTAGCGCTGGGCGTGGTCGGCGTGATCACCGTGGCTGAAGTTCAGGCGGAAGATGTTCACCCCGGCCTGAACCAGTTCACGTATGCCGTCGATCCCGTCGATGGCAGGACCCAGCGTGGCGAGGATTTTGACCTTTTTATCAGGCTTCATGATGAGGGTTCTCGAGTATCAGGATGGCGCGAAAGTCGTTGACGTTGGTGCGCGTCGGCTCGGTGACGATCAGGGCGTCGAGTGCCGCGAAGTAGCCGTAGCCGTTGTTGTTATCCAGCTCGTCGCTGGCGCTGAGGCCCAGGGCGGTGGCGCGGGTGTAGCTGTCCGGGGTCATGATCGCGCCGGCGTTGTCTTCGGAACCGTCGATGCCATCGGTGTCACCGGCCAGGGCGTAGACGCCGGGCAAGCCCTTGAGGCTGTCGGTCAGGCTCAGCAGGAATTCGGCATTGCGTCCGCCACGGCCATTGCCACGCACGGTGACGGTGGTTTCGCCGCCGGAGAGAATCACGCAGGGCGCTGCCAGAGGCTGGCCGTGTTGCACCACCTGACGGACGATACCGGCATGGACTTTCGCCACTTCGCGCGATTCACCTTCCAGGTCGCCCAGGATCAGCGGGCTGAACCCGGCCTGACGGCACTTCACCGCCGCCGCTTCCAGCGATTGCTGCGGGCGCGCGATCAACTGGAAGTGACTGCGGGCCAGGCTTGGGTCACCGGGTTTGACGGTTTCCGATTCCGGGCTTTGCAGCCAGTTGCGCACCGACGCTGGCACGTCGATGCCGTAGCGCTTGAGGATCGCCAGTGCTTCAGCGCTGGTGCTCGGATCCGCCACGGTGGGGCCGGAAGCAATGACAGTAGCAAGATCGCCCGGTACATCGGAAATCGCGTAGGTGTATACAGTCGCCGGCCAGCAGGCCTTGCCCAGGCGTCCGCCCTTGATTGCAGAGAGATGCTTGCGCACGCAATTCATCTCGCCGATGGAGGCGCCGGACTTGAGCAGGGCCTTGTTGATCGATTGCTTGTCGGCCAGGGTGATCCCGACGGCCGGCAAAGCCAGCAACGCCGAACCGCCACCCGACAACAGGAAAATCACACGGTCCTCTTGCGTCAGGTTGCTGACCAGCTCGAACACGCGCTTGGCAACGGCCTGGCCAGCGGCGTCAGGCACCGGGTGGGCGGCCTCGACCACTTCGATTTTCTCGCAAGGGGCGCCATGACCGTATCGCGTCACGACCAGGCCGGATACCTCTCCCTGCCAGCAGCGCTCGACCACTTGAGCCATGGCCGCTGCGGCCTTGCCGGCGCCTATGACGATGACCCGCCCCGTGCGATCGGCGGGCAGATGGGCTTCGAGCACTTGCTGCGGATGGGCGGCGTTGATGGCTGTGGTGAACAGCTCGCGCAGCAATTGTTGCGGATCGACCGACATGGCGGGCTCCCGGGATTCTTGTTATTTGGAGTAGGGCGATAACTTCTGGGCGCCTGGTCTCTTGTGGGAGCTGGCTTGCCTGCGATTCAGACGCTGCGGTCGTACAGGTGGACCGAGGTGATTTCATCGCGGGCAAGCCCGCTCCCAGAGGACCGGGTTGGAACGGGCAGGGCTTACGGCTTCTCGCGAATCGAAAAATTCGCCATGTGTTCCAGGCCCTTGATCAGTGCCGAGTGGTCCCAGTTACTGCCGCCGATGGCCGCGCAGGTGCTGAACACCTGTTGGGCGTTGGCGGTATTGGGGAGGTTGATGTTCAGCTCCCTGGCGCCTTGCAGGGCCAGGTTAAGGTCCTTCTGGTGCAGGCTGATGCGGAAGCCCGGATCGAAGGTGCCCTTGATCATGCGCTCGCCGTGCACTTCGAGGATCTTCGAGGACGCAAAACCACCCATCAACGCTTCACGAACCTTGGCCGGATCGGCACCGTTTTTCGAAGCGAACAGCAGGGCTTCCGCGACGGCCTGGATGTTCAGCGCGACGATGATCTGGTTCGCCACTTTTGCGGTCTGGCCATCGCCATTACCGCCGACGAGGGTGATGTTTTTGCCCATGGCCTGGAACAGCGGCAGGGCGCGTTCGAAGGCATCGGCGTCGCCGCCGACCATGATGCTCAATGTGGCAGCCTTGGCACCGACTTCGCCGCCGGAGACTGGCGCGTCGAGGTACTGAGCGCCTTTTTCATTGATTTTCGCGGCAAAGGCCTTGGTGGCGGTCGGCGAGATCGAGCTCATGTCGATCACTACCTTGCCTTTACCGACACCGGCGGCTACGCCGTCGGCGCGGAACAGCACGTCATCGACCTGCGGGGTGTCCGGCACCATGACGATGATGAATTCGGCTTCCTGCGCCACTTCTTTCGGGTTGGCCAGGGCGATGGCACCTGCGGCGACCAGATCGGCCGGGGCAGCATCGTGGTGCGCTGACAGGAACAGGCTGTGACCGGCTTTTTGCAGGTTCGCCGCCATTGGGTGGCCCATGATGCCGGTGCCGATGAATCCGATTTTAGCCATGAGAAATTCCTCTTGTTTTAATTAATGGTGCCGCGTGCCCCTGTAGGAGCGAGCACGCTCGCGATGGACGTCAACGATTACGCGGGCTGTCTGATACCCCGCGTTGTCCGGTCCTCCATCGCGAGCATGCTCGCTCCTACAGGAACGGCTTGTGTCAGATCGCGTTATGGGTTTTCAGCCAGCCCAGGCCCGCTTCGGTCGTGGTCAGTGGCTTGTATTCGCAACCGACCCAGCCCTGATAACCGATGCGATCCAGGTGTTCGAACAGGAAGCGGTAGTTGATCTCACCTGTGCCTGGTTCGTTGCGCCCCGGATTGTCGGCCAACTGGATGTGGTTGATCTCGCTCAGGTGCGTGGCCATGGTGCGGGCGAGGTCCCCTTCCATGATTTGCATGTGATAGATGTCGTATTGCAGGAACAGATTGGCGCTGCCCACCTGTTCGCGAATCGACAGGGCCTGCGCCGTGTTGTTCAGGTAGAAGCCTGGAATGTCGCGGGTGTTGATCGCCTCCATCACCAGTTTGATGCCCGCCGCTTGCAGCTTGTCGGCCGCGTACTTGAGGTTGGCGACGAAGGTCTTTTCCACGGTGGCATCATCGACGCCTTGCGGGCGGATGCCGGCCAGGCAGTTGACCTGGGTATTGCCCAGTACTTGCGCGTAAGCAATCGCCAGGTCGACGCCGGCGCGAAACTCTTCAACCCGGTCCGGCAGGCAGGCCAGGCCGCGTTCGCCCTTGGCCCAGTCACCGGCGGGCAGGTTGAACAGCACCTGGGTCAGGCCGTTGGCATCAAGCCGGGCCTTGATTTCGGCGGAGCTGAAATCGTAGGGGAACAGGTACTCGACGCCACTGAAGCCGGCCTTGGCGGCCGCTTCGAAACGGGCGAGAAAATCCTGCTCGGTGAACAGCATGGACAGGTTGGCTGCGAAACGCGGCATGGTGGTCTCCTGTAAATCTTGTGAGGACCCCCTGCAGGAGCGAGCTTGCTCGCGATAGTGCATATCTGACACACCGCTATCACGAGCAAGCTCGCTCCTACAGGGGGAGCTTCAATTGTTAATCAAGCATCGAAATCGCCGTCGGCGCATCGTTGCCGACCAGCGCCAGGTCTTCGAACTCGTTGACCGCGTTGATTTCGGTGCCCATGGAAATGTTGGTCACGCGCTCCAGGATAATCTCGACGATCACCGGCACCTTGAACTCTTCGATCAGCGCCTCGGCCTTGCGCAGGGCAGGGGCGATGTCAGCCGGTTCGAACACCCGCAGCGCCTTGCAGCCCAGGCCTTCGGCCACCGCGACGTGATCGACGCCATAACCGTTGAGCTCTGGCGCGTTCAGATTATCGAAGGACAGCTGCACGCAGTAGTCCATTTCGAAACCGCGCTGGGCCTGGCGGATCAGCCCCAGGTATGAGTTGTTCACCACCACGTGGATGTACGGCAGCTTGAACTGCGCGCCCACGGCCAGTTCTTCGATCATGAACTGGAAGTCATAGTCGCCCGACAACGCCACGACCTTGCGGCTCGGGTCGGCCTTGACCACGCCCAGTGCTGCCGGAATGGTCCAGCCCAGCGGGCCGGCCTGACCGCAGTTGATCCAGTGACGTGGCTTGTAGACGTGCAGGAACTGCGCGCCGGCAATCTGAGACAGGCCGATGGTGCTGACGTAGCAGGTGTCCTTGTCGAACACCTGGTTCATTTCTTCGTACACACGTTGCGGCTTGACCGGCACGTTGTCGAAATGGGTCTTGCGTTGCAGGCTGGCCTTGCGCTGCTGGCAATCCTGCAACCAGGCACTGCGGTTTTTCAGCTTGCCAGCGGCTTGCCATTCGCGCGCGACTTCAATGAACACGGTCAGTGCCGAGGCCGCGTCGGAGACGATGCCCAGGTCCGGGGTGAACACGCGGCCGATCTGCGTGCCCTCGATATCGACGTGAATGAACTTGCGGCCTTCGGTGTAGACATCGACCGAGCCGGTGTGGCGGTTGGCCCAACGGTTGCCGATGCCCAGCACCACGTCGGACTTGAGCATGGTCGCGTTGCCGTAGCGATGCGAGGTTTGCAGGCCGACCATGCCGACCATCAACGGGTGATCGTCGGGGATCGTGCCCCACCCCATCAAGGTCGGGACGACCGGGATACCGGTCAGCTCGGCGAATTCGACCAGCAGGTCGCTGGCGTCGGCGTTGATGATGCCGCCGCCGGCCACCAGCAGTGGGCGTTCGGCCTGATCGAGCAGGGCCAGGGCTTTTTCCACTTGCACGCGGGTGGCGCAGGGCTTGGCCAGGGGCAGCGGCTGATAGGCATCGATGTCGAATTCGATTTCGGCCATCTGCACGTCGAACGGCAGATCGATCAGCACGGGGCCTGGACGACCGGAGCGCATTTCATAAAAAGCTTTCTGGAACGCGTACGGCACCTGGCCCGGCTCCAGGACCGTGGTTGCCCACTTGGTCACTGGCTTGACGATGCTGGTGATGTCGACAGCCTGGAAGTCTTCCTTGTGCATACGGGCGCGCGGAGCCTGGCCGGTGATGCACAGGATCGGAATCGAGTCGGCGGAGGCGCTGTACAGGCCCGTGACCATGTCGGTACCGGCAGGACCGGAAGTGCCGATGCACACGCCGATATTGCCGGCCTTGGTGCGGGTGTAGCCCTCGGCCATGTGCGAGGCGCCTTCAACGTGGCGAGCGAGGACGTGATCGATGCCGCCGACCTTTTGCAGGGCGGAGTACAACGGGTTGATCGCGGCGCCGGGAATGCCAAAGGCGGTTTCAACCCCTTCACGGCGCATCACCAGAACGGCGGCTTCGATTGCTCTCATTTTGCTCATGGTTTTGTGCCTCTTTACGTTTTGTAATTGTATACAAGTGGCTTTGTGTGGAGTTTATTCACGACTGGCTGCGAAGGTCAATCCATTTTCTCAAGCGCCTGTTTCATTCGTCGGAAGGCCAAATTGCTGTGGCTTTTCGTCACATGTAACGTTTTACGCGAATTATTGTATACAAAAAGATAATTTACTGTGTTCTATTTGTTGCATGAGGCTGCGACGTAAACGCGCAGCTCGACCGCTTTCCCTATAACAAAATGAGGACAGCACCATGAGCGCTTTAACCTTGAAAGTGGCAGTCAACCTGGTCAACGAGGCCATCAACGCCGGGCGGGCCATTGCGGCCGCCCCCCTGACCATCGCGGTGCTCGATGCCGGCGGGCATCTGATCGCCCTGCAACGTGAAGACGGCGCCAGCCTGCTGCGTCCGCAGGTCGCCATCGGCAAAGCCTGGGGCGCCATCGCCCTGGGCAAGGGGTCGCGCCTGCTGGCCTCGGACGCCCAGCAACGCCCGGCGTTCATCGCCTCCTTGAACACCATGGGGCAGGGCAGCGTCGTGCCAGCTCCAGGCGGCGTACTGGTGAAAGACCAGGAGGGCATTGTGTTGGGAGCGGTGGGGATCAGCGGAGATTTGTCGGATGTCGACGAGCAGTGCGCGATCAATGCGATCGAGGCGCTGGGGTTGCGGGCGGATGCGGGGGTGGTGGTTTGAGACTTGTTTGACTGTTATACCGCTTTCGCGAGCAAGCCCGCTCCCACAGGGGAATGCATTCCAATGTGGGAGCGGGCTTGCTCGCGAAGGGGGCGCCGCGATCTACCGATCCAGCTCACATCCCTTGAGCACCAACCGGATAATCGTCTGTGCCGCCGCTTCATAATCGGCTTCGTCCAGCTTTTCCTTGCCGGTGACGGCGGTGATTTGCCAGTCGAAGTCGGCGTAAGTCTGGGTGGCCGCCCAGATGCTGAACATCAGGTGGTTGGGGTCGAGCGGGGCGATCTGGCCGCGGTCGATCCAGGTCTGGATGCAGGCGATGTTGTGCCGGGCCTGGCTGTTGAGCTGTTCGACCAGGTCGCTGCTCAGGTGCGGGGCGCCGTGCATGATTTCGCTGGCGAACACTTTCGAGGCAAAGGGCAGGTCGCGGGAAATGCGGATTTTCGAACGGATGTAGCCGCTCAGTACATCATTGGGTTCGCCTTCAGGGTTGAAGGGGGTCGAAGCCTGCAGAATCGGCTCAATGATGCTTTCCAGGACCTCGCGGTAGAGGTTTTCCTTGGTCTTGAAATAGTAATAGACGTTGGGCTTGGGCAACCCGGCCCTGGCGGCGATGTCGCTGGTTTTGGTCGCAGCGAAGCCTTTGTCGGCAAATTCTTCACTGGCGGCACGCAGTATCAGTTGTTTGTTGCGCTCGCGGATCGTGCTCATAAACCAGGGGGTTCCTTGCCTGTTCTGGCGGTTGCGCATGGTAGCACCGGGCTTCGGCGGCGCTCAAGAATGCTCCATGCGGCGCGCCGCCGCGCTATGCTGCTTGGCATCCATACAAAGAAGGAAGCGTGATTCATGGCAGGAAGCAGCCTACTGTTGCTGATCGACGACATTGCCGCCGTGCTGGACGACGTGGCGTTGATGACCAAAATGGCCGCCAAGAAAACCGCCGGCGTGTTGGGCGACGATCTGGCGCTCAATGCCCAGCAGGTGAGCGGTGTGCGGGCCGAACGGGAAATCCCCGTGGTGTGGGCGGTTGCCAAGGGATCGTTCATCAACAAACTGATCCTGGTGCCTTCGGCTCTGGCCATCAGCGCATTCATCCCCTGGCTGGTGACGCCTCTGTTGATGGTCGGTGGCGCTTACCTGTGTTTCGAAGGATTCGAAAAACTCGCTCACAAAATCCTGCACAGCAAGGCCGAAGAACAGACGGAGCACGCGCAATTGGTCGAGGCCGTGGCAGACCCGGCAGTGGATCTGGTGGCGTTCGAAAAGGACAAGATCAAGGGTGCGATCCGCACCGACTTCATTCTCTCGGCGGAAATCATCGCCATCACCCTTGGCACGGTGGCGGGGGCGTCTCTGACCCAGCAAGTCATCGTGCTATCGGGCATCGCGATCGTCATGACCATCGGCGTCTATGGCCTGGTGGCGGGGATCGTCAAACTCGACGACCTGGGCTTGTGGCTGACGCAAAAGCCAGGGCAGATGGCCCGTAGCGTCGGTGCCGGGATTCTGCGCGCGGCACCGTACATGATGAAAAGCCTGTCGGTGATTGGTACGGCGGCGATGTTCCTGGTAGGCGGCGGGATTCTCACCCACGGGGTGTCGGTGGTGCATCACTGGATCGAGAGTGTCAGTGCCGGGGCCGGTGGGGCCGGGTTTATCGTGTCGATGTTGCTCAATGGCGTGGCGGGGATTATCGCGGGGGCGGCGGTGCTGGCGGTGGTGATGGCTGTTGGCAAAATCTGGAAGGCGTTCAAAGGTTGAATTGAAACACTGAACGGATGTGGGAGCGGGCTTGCTCGCGAAGGCGGTGCATCATTCGACTCAAACGTCGACGGATACAATGTCTTCGCGAGCAAGCCCGCTCTCACAGGTTTATCTGTTGCCTTTGGTTACTCGGCAATCTGCAACTTGCGCGACTCGGTATACACGTAACGCACCTTTTCATACTCGAACGGCGAGTTCAGCTGACCGTAGCGGAAGCTGGTCTGATAGCGCTTGTCCACAGCCCGCAAGGCCCACACTTCCGGGTGGTTTGAGCTGACTTCGGCCACGTTGAGGAAGTTGATCGCGTTCTCGGCGCTGAAGTCCACCACCAAACCGCCGGTATCGCGCAGGTTCGACGGCCCGAGTATCGGCAGTACGAAGTAGGCACCGGCCGGCACACCGTAGAAGCCCAGCGTCTGGCCGAAGTCTTCGCTCTGTCGCTGGAGCCCCATGGCGGTGGCCGGGTCCCACAGGCCGGCGATGCCGATGGTGGTGTTGAGCAGCAGGCGTCCGGTGATTTCCATCGAACGCTGGCCCTTGAACTGCAACAGGCTGTTGAGCAGGTTCGGCACGTCGCCAAGGTTGTTGAAAAAGTTGCTGACCCCGGTGCGCACGAAGCTCGGAGTGATGTAGCGATAACCATCGACCACCGGCAGGAATACCCACTCGTCGAAGCGATAGTTGAAGTGGTAGACGCGACGGTTCCAGGATTCCAGCGGGTCATACACATTCAACGCACTCAGCGTGGAGCGTTCGAACTCGCGCTGGTCCAGCCCCGGGTTGAACTTGAGTTTGCTCAACGGCTCCTTGAACCCATCACTGTCGATGACCACAGGCGCGTTGGCCTTGCTGTTGTCAGCATTGGCGGTGGTTGCACAGAGGAGCGCGGCGATAAGCAGGAGGTATTTAGCCACGGAAGAACTCCAGCATGGCGTCGCTGTTGACGCGGTAGTTAAGGTTGCCGCAATGGCCGCCCAGTGGGTAAACAGTCAGGCGATCGCCGAAAGTGCGGCGCAGGAAACCGAGATCGCCCGGGCCCAGGATCACGTCATCGGCGTTGTGCATGACGGCAATTTTAGGGCTCTTGTGCAGGTAATCCGCCAGTGCGTACAGGCTCACCTGGTCGATCAGTTGCAGCAGGCTGCCGCCATCGGTGCGGGCGCGCCACATCGGGATGACCTGTTCGGTGATGTAGCAGTCGAAGTCGCATTGCAACGCACGCTTGAGGTACGGCGTAAGGCTGGTGCCCTCGGTGATCGGCGTCTTGGGCGGCGTGATCAGGCCGCGACGGTTGATCAGGTCCGAGGTAAAAGCGATATCGGCGGCCGAGAAGCGGAACGAGGTGCCGATCAGCATTGCCATCTGCTCGTTGCTCAAATGCTGCTTGGACTGCTGGAAGTCATAGAGCAGCGCATCGTTGAGGTCGATGTAGCCTTTCTGCTGGAAGTAGCGGGTCAGTTTGTTCAGCACCAGCTCATAGAAGGTGGTGGTGTTGTTGATGCCCTTGACCTCGGTTTGAACAAGCTTGTCGAGGTTTGTGATCGAGGTGTAGAGGTTGACCGGCGGGTTGAGCAGCAGGACTTTCTTGAAATTGAAACTGCGGCGGGTTTCGTCCAGATGGGCGACGAATGCCGCATCCAGTGCGCCCAGGCTGTACCCCGTGAGGTAGTAATCGGTGACCGGCAACTTCGGGTTTTGCGCCCGCACGGCCTGCATGACGCGATACATGTCTTCGGCATCGTCCTTGGTGATGCCTGGCGTGGCAAAGCGCGACGCCGCGCTGATGAAGTCGAAGCTGGTGGGCGAAGACAGCTGTACTACGTGGTAGCCAGCCTTGTAATACAGCTTTTTCAAATACTCGTTCAGGGTGCTGTCATAACGCGCGCCAGTGCCGGCGATCAGGAAGATCAGCGGGGCAGGTTTGTCCTGGGTAGCGATGCGATAGGTGAGTTTTTTCACTGGCCAGAAGTTCTCTGGCAGCTGGAACTCACGCTCAGGGCGTAGCCTGAGGGTGTGATCCGATTGATCGATGTCGTCGTCCAGTGGCAACTCCGGACGCAAGTCCGGTGGCGTCGTGGCGATGGTCGCTTCAAACGGGTTGGTCAAGGGGTAGCCATAACTGGCGGGGTCGATATCTGCCGCCAGTGCGGACGCACTCAGGATAAGGCCACCCAACAGGGCGGCGAAGCGCAAGGAACGGAGCATGACTGAATCCCTTAAGAAAGGTGCCGAATGAAGTTCGCAGGCTATGACCACCGGGTTTGCGCCAAAGTGCCACGCAGCGGCACCAAACAGGCCTGATTTCGGAGTAATAGTAGCTGGACGATACACTTTGCAGCGATTGGATAGCCAGTTAACAGTTGTTAGCGTTTTGCTTAACGCTGACCTGCGATTAAGCTGGCCTCCGTTTTCGATGATTGGAGTGCTTCATGTCCCGCCGCCTGCCCGTGATTCTTCTGCTCATTCTGCTGCCGTTATGGCTGGCCGCAAGCTATGGCGCACGTTACGGCTTCATGGAGGATGCGCAGTGGGTCGGCCTCTGTGTCGATGAGGCGAGCCGTTGGGAGTGCCAGGTCCGTTCGAACCTGGGGTTGATGATTCACTTCAAGGTATTGGGCTGGGGAGCAGTCGCCGCCGCCTTGATCGGCTTTGTGCTGCCGGGACGAGCAGGGTGGTGGCTGGCGGTGCTGGCGCTGGTGCTCGGGTTTCCGGCGCTGGCGCTGTACAACACCACGCTGGCGGTGTTTGCGGTGGTGATTGCGGGGTTGCGTCTGGTTCGCGGCGCCTGATAGGCCGCCATCGCGGGCAAGCCCGCTCCTACAGGTCTTGTGTACGCCACAAATACCTGTAGGAGCGGGCTTGCCCGCGATGAGGCCAGTAAATTCACCGAAAATTCAAGCCTTGCGCAGGCGCAATGATCGCCACAACGCCGCCACCATCAACACGCTCACCAGCGCCCAACCCCAGGCCTGCTGGTTCTGCAGCCCTTCACGAAACAGCTGCGGCGCTATTCCGGCGCCAATGATGAAAGTCAGCAACGCAATTTCCCGACGTGGCACGCTGACCGGACGACACAGATAGACCAGCGCCGGCACGATGAATGCCACGCTCGGAAAGCTGCGATAGCGCGGGTCGAAGACCAGTTCCAGCATCGACACCGCCGCTGCAAATCCAATCAACGCCACCAACACGCCTGAGCGACGTTCGAGCACGTTGAATGCACGCCCACGCCAGCCGCTGCGCGGGCTCAATGCCAGTGCCCCATGTGCCAGCGCCAGCAGATTCGACGCTGTCAGCAATCCGACCCACAGCCATTCACTGGAAAATCGCGTGGTCACTCGGGCCAAGTCGCCCCATACGCCGAGCGAACCGGCGGCAAGCGCCCCCAGCAGCGGCAACACAAGGGCGGCACGTGTATCACGCACGCGCCCGCCCAGGATCAGTGTGCCGATGAAGATCAAGCCACCGACAATCAACCACTGCGACCAGTACGGCACATTCGTGACCGGCCCTGCCAGCACGCCCTTGTCCTGGCGGTCGGCATCGAACAATCCCCAGTAACCGCCAACCGCCCCTTCGCTGGCGCGTTTCCATGGTTGGTCGAAGGCCTCGATCAGGTTGTAATGCCAGCCTTGCTGCTCGGCCATGGCGACAAAACCGCGAATGAACTTGGCTTCGTTGACTCGGCTCGGTAATGCCGTTTCACGTTGGCGGCCTTCGCTGGGCCAGCCGGTTTCGCCGATCATCACGTCCTTGGGCGCGAACTTGTTGCCGAATACTTGGCGTACCTCGGCCACATGCTGCAAGGCGGCATCGATATTGGAAGGGTCGTCTTCCCAGTACGGCAGCAGATGGATGGTCAGGAAGTCCACCGCCGGTGCGATTTCGGGATGCTTGAGCCAGAACTCCCAGACATCGGCGTAAGTGACCGGTTGTTTGACCTGGCTTTTAACCTTGTTGATCAGTCTGGCGAGTTGTGGGCCGGTCACCTCTTTGCGCAACAATGCTTCGTTGCCGACGATCACTGCGCTGACCACATCCGGGTTGGCGTTGGCGGACGCGATCAGCAGGTCGACCTCTTTCTCGGTATCCACCGGGTTGCTGTTGACCCAGGCGCCAATCATTAACTTCAGGCCGTGTTTGCGTGCGAGATCCGGTAGGGCGTCGAGACCCGTCATCGAGTAGGTGCGGATGCACTCAAAGCGCGTGGACAGCAGGGCCAGGTCGGCGTCCATGCGCTCGGGACGCAGCTTGAACGGCTGATCGAACGGTGATTGATCCTTGTCGAACGGGGTGTAGGACGCGCATTGAAGCTTGTGCGTGGCGCTGGCGACATCGGGCAGGATCACCGGCTGGCCGATGCCATACCAAAAGCCACCCAGGGCAAACAGGCCCAGCAGGCAAGCGAACAAATAGGCAAAAAAGGAAAGCGTGAGGTCGCGGGCATGGTCAGCCGTCCGGAAGCAAAGCGGCGCATGTTACCTGCATTTGCAGCGCGCTTGGTGCCTGCACGATTTTGACATGCAAAGTTCAGGCTGATCGTCCGAGACATTTATATGGCGTGTGGTTAATGGCGTTCTGATGTCGTTTCTCGATGCCTTGAGGTCGCTGGCAGCACAGGTTCAGGTTGGCGTCAGGTTGATGATCAAAGCGTCAGTACTCCGCTGATGTTCGAATGAGTTTGCGGTGAAGCGTGATGGGGGCGCTGTGCACCATAACAATACGTTGACGCGGCTCGGCACCCGTCGAGCGCAGCACTTTCGGGGAAGTAACGATGAAGATGCGACGACTTTTAGGCGCAGGTGCCGCTCTGGTACTTGCGATGGGTTCGACATTCGCCAACGCAGAAAAGCAGACCCTGAGCATCGGTTACGTTGACGGCTGGTCCGACAGCGTTGCGACGACTCATGTGGCAGCAGAAGTGATCAAGCAGAAGCTCGGTTATGACGTGAAGCTGCAAGCCGTCGCCACCGGCATCATGTGGCAAGGCGTGGCCACCGGCAAACTCGACGCCATGCTGTCCGCCTGGCTGCCGGTGACTCACGGTGATTACTGGGCGAAGAACAAGGACCAGGTCGTCGACTACGGCCCGAACTTCAAGGACGCCAAAATCGGCCTGATCGTGCCGGAGTACGTCAAGGCCAAGTCCCTTGAAGACCTGAAAACCGATGACAGCTTCAAAAAGCGCATCGTCGGCATCGACGCCGGTTCAGGCGTGATGCTCAAGACCGAGCAGGCCATCAAGGATTACGACCTGACCGGCTATCAACTCAAGGCCAGTTCCGGCGCCGGCATGATTGCCGAGCTGACCCGTGCCGAGAAGAAAAATGAATCCATTGCCGTGACCGGCTGGGTGCCGCACTGGATGTTCGCCAAGTGGAAACTGCGCTTCCTCGAAGACCCTAAAGGTGTGTATGGCGCGGCTGAAACCGTGAACAGCATCGGCAGCAAGGAGCTGGATACCAAGGCGCCGGAAGTAGCCAAGTTCCTGAAAAACTTCCAGTGGGCTTCGAAGGATGAAATCGGTGAAGTGATGTTGGCCATCCAGGAAGGCGCCAAACCTGACGCTGCCGCTAAAGACTGGGTCGCCAAACACCCGGATCGTGTGGCGGAGTGGGTCAAGTAAGCGGTTGAGTTAATCAGACAAGCTTTACCCCCCCCTGTAGGAGCGAGCTTGCTCGCGATAGCGGATTGTCAGGCACGCAAATGTTGACTGACACACCGCCATCGCGAGCAAGCCCGCTCCCACATTTATGTTCCCATGTTTGAAATTGGCGACTCTGTAATGGCGATCTAAGACTAAGGTCGTCTGGAACCCGGCTCGCAGCCGAATAAAGTGGGTACCGTTCCAACAATAATCTGTGCTGCGAGGATAAAAACAATGAACGACAGCATTTACCTCTCGATTCAAAACAGCCCCCGATTCAAGGAGCTGGTGAGCAAGCGAGAAAGGTTCGCCTGGATTCTTTCGGCGATCATGCTTGGGCTTTACTCTGGCTTCATCCTTCTGATCGCTTACGGGCCGCAGGTGCTGGGGGCGAAAATCAGCCCTGAGTCATCCATTACCTGGGGTATTCCAATTGGTGTCGGCTTGATCGTTTCGGCGTTCATCCTCACCGGGATCTACGTGCGACGCGCCAACGGCGAGTTCGACGACCTGAACAATGCGATTCTCAAGGAGGCTCAGCAATGATCCGGCGTCTAATGGCTCTTTTGAGTATCGCGGCCTTTGCACCGGGCGCCTGGGCAGCTGATGCCCTGACCGGTGCCGTGCAAAAACAACCTCTCAACGTATCCGCGATCCTGATGTTCGTCGCGTTCGTCGGCGCGACCTTGTGCATCACCTACTGGGCGTCCAAGCGCAACAAGTCGGCTGCCGACTACTATGCGGCGGGCGGCAAAATCACCGGTTTCCAGAACGGTCTGGCGATTGCTGGTGACTACATGTCCGCAGCGTCCTTCCTGGGGATTTCCGCGCTGGTGTTCACCTCCGGCTACGATGGCTTGATCTATTCGATCGGCTTCCTGGTGGGCTGGCCGATCATTCTCTTCCTGATCGCCGAGCGTCTGCGTAACCTGGGTAAATACACGTTTGCCGATGTGGCGTCCTATCGCCTGGGCCAAACCCAGATTCGCTCGCTGTCCGCCTGTGGTTCGCTGGTGGTGGTGGCGTTCTACCTGATTGCGCAAATGGTCGGTGCCGGTAAGCTGATCCAACTGCTGTTCGGCCTCGACTACCACGTTGCGGTGATCCTGGTGGGTATCCTGATGTGCGCCTACGTGCTGTTCGGCGGCATGCTGGCAACCACTTGGGTGCAGATCATCAAGGCGGTGCTGCTGCTCTCGGGCGCTTCCTTCATGGCGCTGATGGTCATGAAGCACGTCAACTTCGACTTCAGCACCCTGTTCGCCGAGGCGATCAAGGTTCACCCTAAAGGTGAGGCGATCATGAGCCCTGGCGGTCTGGTGAAAGATCCGATCTCCGCATTTTCCCTCGGTCTGGCACTGATGTTCGGTACCGCTGGTCTGCCGCACATCCTGATGCGCTTCTTCACCGTGAGCGACGCCAAGGAAGCGCGCAAGAGCGTGCTGTACGCCACTGGCTTCATTGGCTACTTCTACATCCTGACCTTCATCATCGGCTTTGGCGCAATCCTGCTGGTGAGCACCAACCCTGCATTCAAGGATGCGGCTGGCGCGCTGTTGGGCGGTAACAACATGGCGGCGGTGCACCTGGCCGACGCAGTGGGCGGCAGTATCTTCCTGGGCTTCATCTCGGCGGTAGCGTTCGCGACCATCCTGGCGGTGGTAGCCGGCCTGACCCTGGCCGGTGCATCGGCGGTGTCCCACGACCTGTATGCCAGCGTGATCAAGAAAGGCAAGGCCAACGAGAAGGACGAGATCCGCGTCTCGAAAATCACCACCATCGCCCTCGCGGTGTTGGCGATTGGCTTGGGCATTCTGTTCGAAAGCCAGAACATCGCGTTCATGGTGGGCCTGGCGTTCTCCATTGCCGCGAGCTGCAACTTCCCGGTGCTGCTGCTTTCCATGTACTGGAAGAAACTGACCACCCGCGGTGCGATGATCGGCGGCTGGCTGGGGCTGCTCAGTGCCGTGGGCCTGATGATCCTCGGTCCAACCATCTGGGTGCAGATCCTGCATCACGAGAAGGCTATCTTCCCGTATGAGTACCCGGCGCTGTTCTCGATGATCATTGCCTTCGTGGGGATCTGGTTCTTCTCGATCACCGACAAATCGACTGCAGCCGACAACGAGCGGGCGCTGTTCTTCCCGCAATTCGTTCGCTCGCAGACCGGTCTGGGCGCGAGTGGGGCGGTTTCGCACTAAGGCTTGATACTTTTATATAGATAGACAAACTTGAAGAAATACCCCGGTCGAGAGATCGGGGTATTTTTTTGCCCGCCCGTCCCCCGGCTTCCCCGCCCCCTGTAGGAGCGAGCTTGCTCGCGATGGAGGCCCAGGCACCACGGGCATCCAGGCATCCAGCGGTGTCCGGGCTACCATCGCGAGCAAGCTCGCTCCTGTCGGGGGGGGGGGCTGTGTCCGTATCGGCCACAAACAAAAACGGCCTCTATAGGGATAGAGGCCGTTCTTGGTGCAACTCAACACGCTAGAGCAAGACAGGTCTTACTTGCGGTCTTCCAGCTTGGTGATGTCACGCGACTCGTAGCCGGTGTACAGCTGGCGAGGGCGGCCGATCTTGTACGGGCTGGAGAGCATTTCTTTCCAGTGCGAAATCCAGCCTACGGTACGCGCCAGGGCGAAGATCACGGTGAACATGCTGGTTGGAATGCCGATCGCCTTGAGGATGATCCCCGAGTAGAAGTCGACGTTCGGGTACAGCGAGCGCTCGATGAAGTACGGGTCGGTCAAGGCAATCTCTTCCAGGCGCATGGCCAGCTCGAGTTGCGGATCGTTGTTGATGCCCAGTTCCTTCAGCACTTCGTCGCAGGTCTGCTTCATGACGGTGGCGCGTGGGTCGCGGTTTTTGTAAACGCGGTGACCGAAGCCCATCAGCTTGAACGGATCGTTCTTGTCCTTGGCCTTGGCGATGAACTTGTCGATGTTCGAGACATCTCCGATTTCATCGAGCATGGTCAGCACGGCTTCGTTCGCACCGCCGTGGGCAGGGCCCCACAGTGCGGCGATGCCGGCGGCGATGCAGGCGAACGGGTTGGCACCCGAAGAGCCGGCCAGGCGCACGGTGGAGGTCGAAGCGTTCTGCTCGTGGTCGGCATGGAGGATGAAGATCCGGTCCATGGCCTTGGCGAGCACCGGGCTGATCGGTTTGATCTCGCACGGGGTGTTGAACATCATGTGCAGGAAGTTTTCGGCGTACGACAGGTCGTTGCGCGGGTACATCATGGGTTGTCCCATGGAGTACTTGTAAACCATCGCTGCCAGGGTCGGCATCTTGGCAACCAGGCGGATCGCGGAGATTTCGCGATGCTGCGGGTTATTGATGTCCAGGGAGTCGTGGTAGAAGGCCGAGAGGGCGCCGACTACGCCGCACATGACGGCCATCGGGTGGGCGTCGCGACGGAAGCCGTTGAAGAACGTTTTCAGCTGTTCGTGAACCATGGTGTGGTTCTTGACGGTGCTGACGAACTGGGCCTTCTGTTCTGCGGTCGGCAATTCGCCGTTGAGCAGCAGGTAGCAGGTTTCCAGATAGTCCGACTTCTCAGCCAGTTGCTCGATCGGGTAGCCGCGATGCAGCAGGATGCCATTGTCGCCGTCGATATAGGTGATCTTCGACTCGCAGGAGGCGGTCGACATGAAACCTGGGTCAAAGGTGAAACGGCCCGTGGCCGTCAGGCCCCGTACGTCGATAACATCGGGACCAACGGTGCCGGTTAAAATGGGCAGCTCGACGGGGGCTGCGCCCTCGATGATCAACTGCGCTTTTTTGTCAGCCATGTGGCCTCCTATTTATGCTTGAAATCATCAGACAGACCCCCCACGCAGGGCCCGCACCACTATAGTGAGATAAATTCGAATGTCAATTTGCCTAAAGTCTTGCTCCAGAAGGCTTTAACCCTACTTTTTTCTCGAAATTGCCTGCCATTTACGCCTTTTATCCAACTTGCGCAATCCGCTATTAGGGGAAGGTGAACGCGTTGTCATTAGTAGCCTAACTGTCTATACTCGGCAGCCGACCGCCAAGGGCTTTTGGGCTTGCGTTATTGGGGGTCGCCTCCCTGGGTGGTGGTTACCTGACCAGTGCACTCCCCAACAACTTTGCCCTGATTGTTAGGGGCTCTTCAGTGTGAAAAATAAGCCGTGAAAAGCCAACGACCTGTAAACCTAGACCTAAGGACCATCAAACTCCCAGTCACTGCTTACACGTCCATTCTTCACCGTATTTCCGGTGTCATCCTCTTCGTGTGCCTTGCCATCATGCTTTTTGCATTGGACAAGTCGCTCAGCTCCGAGGAAGGCTTCGGCGAGGTGAAAGCGTGTCTGACCAGTCCGCTAGCCAAGCTAGTGATTTGGGGCATCCTGTCCGCTCTGCTGTATCACCTGGTAGCCGGTGTGCGCCACTTGATCATGGACATGGGCATCGGTGAGACGCTGGAAGGCGGCAAGCTGGGCTCGAAAATCGTTATCGCCGTTTCCGTGGTGGTAATCGTTCTGGCAGGAGTTTGGATATGGTAACTAACGTCACGAACCTCTCGCGTTCGGGCCTCTATGACTGGATGGCGCAACGTGTGTCGGCGGTCGTTCTCGCGGCTTACTTCATTTTCCTGATCGGATACGTCGTTGCCCACCCTGGCATCGGCTACGCCCAATGGCATGAACTGTTCGCAAGCAACTGGATGCGTATTTTCAGTCTCCTGGCCCTTGTTGCCCTCGGCGCTCACGCCTGGGTCGGCATGTGGACCATCGCGACCGACTACCTGACGCCAATGGCGTTCGGCAAGTCCGCGACTGCAATCCGTTTCCTTTTCCAGGCAGTATGCGGCGTTGCGATGTTCGCTTACTTCGTCTGGGGTGTGCAGATTCTCTGGGGTATCTGAGTCATGGCTAACATTCCAACGATTTCTTTCGACGCCATCATCATTGGTGGCGGCGGCGCCGGCATGCGCGCAGCGCTGCAGCTGGCACAGGGCGGTCACAAGACTGCCGTGATCACCAAGGTGTTCCCGACGCGTTCGCACACCGTATCGGCTCAAGGCGGCATCACCTGCGCCATCGCCTCTGCGGATCCGAACGATGACTGGCGCTGGCACATGTACGATACCGTCAAGGGTTCCGACTATATCGGTGACCAGGACGCTATCGAATACATGTGTCAGGAAGGTCCTGCCGCGGTTTTCGAGCTGGACCACATGGGTCTGCCGTTCTCCCGTACCGAGCAAGGCCGTATCTACCAGCGTCCGTTCGGCGGTCAGTCCAAGGACTACGGTAAAGGCGGCCAGGCTGCCCGTACCTGTGCGGCATCCGACCGTACCGGTCACGCCCTGCTGCACACCCTTTATCAAGGCAACCTGAAAGCCGGTACCACGTTCCTGAACGAGTACTACGCCGTTGACCTGGTGAAGAACGACGCAGGCGAGTTCGTCGGCGTTATCGCCATCTGCATCGAAACCGGTGAAACCACCTACATCCGTGCAAAAGCCACTGTGCTGGCGACCGGTGGCGCTGGCCGTATCTACGCTTCGACCACCAATGCCCTGATCAACACCGGTGACGGCGTCGGTATGGCCCTGCGTGCAGGCGTACCGGTGCAAGACATCGAAATGTGGCAGTTCCACCCAACCGGCATCGCCGGCGCCGGTGTACTGGTCACCGAAGGGTGCCGTGGTGAAGGTGGTTACCTGATCAACAAGCACGGCGAGCGTTTCATGGAGCGTTATGCTCCGAACGCCAAAGACCTGGCAGGTCGTGACGTGGTTGCTCGCTCGATGGTTAAAGAGATCATCGCGGGTAACGGTTGCGGTCCGAACGGCGACCACGTAATGCTTAAACTCGACCACTTGGGCGAGGAAGTGTTGCACAGCCGTCTGCCTGGTATTTGCGAACTGTCGAAAACGTTTGCTCACGTTGACCCAGTCGTTGCTCCGGTTCCGGTTGTTCCAACCTGCCACTACATGATGGGCGGCGTTGCCACCAACATTCACGGCCAGGCGATCACCCAGAATGGCGAAGGCGTGGACACCATCATCCCGGGCCTGTTCGCTGTAGGCGAAGTGGCTTGCGTATCGGTTCACGGTGCCAACCGCCTGGGCGGCAACTCGCTGCTCGACCTGGTGGTATTCGGCCGTGCTGCCGGTCTGCACCTGGAAAAGGCGCTGACCGACGGTATCAACTACGACGACGCCACCGAAGCCAACATCAATGCCGCTCTGGCCCGTCTGTCCGCCCTCAACGAGCGTACTGATGGCGAAGACGTGGCTACCCTGCGTCGCGAGCTGCAAAGCTGCATGCAGAACTACTTCGGTGTATTCCGTACCGGCGAATACATGCAGAAGGGTATTGCCCAACTGGCCGACCTGCGCAAGCGCATTGCCAACGTCAAGATCAACGACAAGTCGCAAGCGTTCAACACGGCTCGTATCGAGGCACTGGAACTGCAAAACCTGCTGGAAGTGGCTGAAGCTACCGCCATCGCTGCCGAAGTACGTAAAGAGTCCCGCGGTGCTCACGCCCGTGAAGACTTCGAAGACCGTGACGACGAAAACTGGCTGTGCCACACCCTGTACTTCCCGGGTGACAAGCGCGTTGCCAAGCGTGCCGTGAACTTCTCGCCGAAGACGGTTCCGACTTTTGAACCTAAGATTCGGACTTATTAAGGGTGGCCGCCATGTTGCAAGTCAGTGTTTATCGCTACAACCCTGATCAGGACGCTGCGCCGTTCATGCAGGAATTCCAGGTCGATACCGGTGGTAAGGACCTGATGGTGCTGGACGTGCTCGCGCTGATCAAGGAACAGGACGAGGGTTTCTCCTATCGTCGCTCCTGCCGTGAGGGCGTTTGCGGCTCCGACGGCATGAACATCAACGGCAAGAACGGCCTGGCGTGCATCACGCCGCTGTCCGCTGTCGTAAAAGGTAACAAGTTGATCGTTCGTCCTCTGCCAGGTCTTCCGGTGATCCGTGACCTGGTCGTCGATATGAGCATCTTCTACAAGCAATACGAGAAGGTTAAGCCATACCTGCAGAACGACACGCCGGCTCCGGCCATCGAGCGTCTGCAGTCCCCTGAAGAGCGCGAAAAGCTCGACGGTCTGTACGAGTGCATCCTGTGCGCCTGCTGCTCGACCTCTTGCCCGTCCTTCTGGTGGAACCCGGACAAGTTCCTGGGTCCAGCTGCCCTGCTGCAAGCGTACCGCTTCCTGGCAGACAGCCGCGACACCAAGACTGCCGAGCGTCTGGCTTCGCTGGATGACCCGTTCAGCGTATTCCGCTGCCGCGGGATCATGAACTGCGTCAACGTTTGTCCGAAAGGCCTGAACCCGACTAAGGCCATCGGTCACGTACGTAACATGTTGCTGCAAAGCGGCGTGTGATTCAGCTGCAGTACCCGTAGGACTGTTGTACCCGTAGATGCTGCGGCGCAGGCTTCAACCGGCGCCGTAGTTTTAACCTGAGCAGCAGCTCGTGAAGTTGCGGCTCTTATTTTGAAGAAATGAGACAAGCAGGGGCATCCGGGCTGGTACCCGGACTATCAGCGTGATCCTAGGTGGCTTGTTTTGGTCGCTGCATTCGGACTTCTGCAAGTTTGCTCGGTGTCGACGCCGGTGGTGTTCCCCTAACCGAGGGTGACCAAGCATGCAAGAAAGCGTGATGCAGCGCATGTGGAACAGCGCGTACCTTTCCGGAGGTAACGCTGCCTATGTGGAAGAGCTTTACGAGCTCTACCTGCACGACCCTAACGCTGTGCCAGAAGAGTGGCGCACCTACTTTCAGAAGTTGCCGACCGAAGGCAACTCTGCCACCGATGTTTCGCACTCGACAATTCGCGATCATTTCGTCTTGCTGGCAAAGAACCAGCGCCGCGCCCAACCGGTTTCCGCCGGCAGCGTGAGCAGTGAGCACGAGAAGAAGCAAGTTGAAGTGCTGCGATTGATCCAGGCCTACCGTATGCGTGGCCACCAGGCAGCCCAGCTTGACCCGCTGGGGCTGTGGCAGCGTCCTGCACCAGCAGACCTGTCGATCAATCATTACGGCTTGACCAATGCCGATCTTGATACGACCTTCCGTGCCGGCGACCTGTTCATCGGCAAAGAGGAAGCGAGCCTACGCGAAATTCACGAAGCGTTGCAGCAGACATATTGCCGCACCATCGGCGCTGAATTTACGCACATCACCGATTCCGAGCAGCGCCAGTGGTTCCAGCAGCGTCTGGAAAGCGTGCGTGGCCGTCCAGCGTATTCCGCGGACATCAAGAGCCACTTGCTCGAGCGCGTGACCGCCGGTGAAGGCCTGGAAAAATACCTGGGCACCAAATACCCGGGCACCAAGCGTTTCGGTCTGGAAGGCGGCGAAAGCCTCATTCCAATGCTCGACGAACTGATCCAGCGTTCCGGCTCCTACGGCACCAAGGAAATCGTCATCGGCATGGCCCACCGTGGTCGTCTGAACGTACTGGTCAACACCTTCGGCAAGAACCCGCGCGAGCTGTTCGACGAGTTCGAAGGCAAGAAGAAGGTCGAGCTGGGTTCCGGTGACGTTAAATATCACCAGGGCTTCTCGTCCAACGTCATGACCACCGGCGGTGAAGTTCACCTGGCGATGGCGTTCAACCCATCCCACCTGGAAATCGTTTCCCCAGTGGTCGAGGGTTCGGTGCGTGCCCGTCAGGATCGTCGTAACGATTCCACCGGTGAGAAGGTCCTGCCGATCTCCATCCACGGTGACGCGGCATTCGCCGGTCAGGGCGTGGTGATGGAAACCTTCCAGATGTCGCAAACCCGCGGTTTCAAGACCGGCGGTACCGTGCACATCGTGATCAACAACCAGGTTGGTTTCACCATCAGCAACCCGCTGGACTCGCGCTCCACCGAGTACGCGACCGACGTTGCGAAAATGATCCAGGCGCCGATCCTCCATGTAAATGGTGATGATCCGGAAGCCGTCCTGTTCGTGACTCAGCTGGCCATCGATTACCGCATGCAGTTCAAGCGTGACGTGGTGATTGACCTGGTCTGCTACCGTCGTCGCGGCCACAACGAAGCTGACGAGCCAAGCGGCACCCAGCCTCTGATGTATCAGCAGATCACCAAACAGCGCACCACCCGTGAGCTGTATGCCGACAGCCTGACTCAGAGCAGCGTGCTGGATCTAGAGCGTGTTCAGGCGAAAGTCGACGAATACCGCAATGCGCTGGACAACGGCCTGCACGTTGTAAAAAGCCTGGTCAAGGAACCGAACAAAGAGCTGTTCGTGGACTGGCGTCCGTACCTGGGCCACGCCTGGACCGCGCGTCATGACACTCGCTTTGATCTGAAAACCTTGCAGGAGCTGTCCGCCAAGTTGCTGGAAGTTCCGGAAGGCCTGGTCGTTCAGCGTCAGGTCGCCAAGATCTACGAAGACCGCCAGAAGATGCAAGCCGGTGGCCTGCCGATCAACTGGGGCTTCGCCGAAACCATGGCGTACGCGACCCTGTTGTTCGAAGGTCACCCGATTCGCATGACCGGCCAGGACATCGGCCGCGGTACGTTCTCGCACCGTCACGCTGTCCTGCACAACCAAAAAGACGCCAGCACCTACGTACCGCTGAAGAACCTGTACGACGGTCAGCCGCGTTTCGAAATGTACGACTCGTACCTGTCCGAAGAAGCCGTACTGGCATTCGAATACGGCTACTCGACCACCACGCCGGATGCGCTGGTGATCTGGGAAGCCCAGTTCGGTGACTTCGCCAACGGTGCCCAGGTGGTTATCGACCAGTTCATCACCAGTGGCGAGCACAAGTGGGGCCGTCTGTGCGGTCTGACCATGCTGCTGCCGCACGGTTATGAAGGTCAGGGTCCGGAGCACTCGTCGGCGCGTCTGGAGCGTTACCTGCAATTGTGTGCCGAGCACAACATTCAGGTGGCGGTACCGACTACGCCAGCCCAGATCTACCACTTGCTGCGTCGTCAGGTGATCCGTCCGCTGCGCAAGCCGCTGATCGTGTTGACTCCGAAGTCGCTGCTGCGTCACAAGTTGGCCATCTCGACCCTGGAAGACCTGGCCGAAGGTTCGTTCCAGACCGTTATCCCGGAAATCGATGCCCTGGACCCGACAAAGGTCGAGCGCGTTGTTCTGTGTAGCGGCAAGGTCTACTACGACCTGCTGGAAAAACGCCGTGCCGAAGGCCGTGACGATATTGCCATCGTGCGTATCGAACAGTTGTACCCATTCCCTGAGGACGACTTGAAAGAAGTCCTGGCTCCTTACACCAACGTCAAGCATGCCGTCTGGTGCCAGGAAGAGCCGATGAACCAGGGTGCCTGGTACTGCAGCCAACATCACCTGCGTCGTAGCATCGCAAACCTCAACAAGTCTCTCGTACTCGAGTACGCGGGCCGTGAGGCTTCTGCTGCACCAGCATGTGGTTACGCATCGATGCACGCCGAGCAGCAGGAAAAACTGCTGCAAGACGCCTTTACTGTTTAACGCCTTCGCGCACCTGAAACCGAATTTAAGGAACCACAGACAATGGCTATCGAGATCAAAGCCCCCACTTTCCCGGAATCGGTTGCCGATGGCACCGTTGCCACCTGGCACAAACAACCGGGCGACGCGGTCAAGCGCGACGAGCTGATCGTCGACATCGAAACCGACAAAGTCGTACTGGAAGTGTTGGCCACCGCTGACGGCGTGCTGGGCGCAATCGTCAAGAACGAAGGCGACACCGTTCTGTCCGACGAAGTGCTGGGCTCGATCGTTGAAGGTGGCGCTGCTGCCGCCGCTCCGGCTGCCGCTGCTGCTCCGGCCGCTGCCCAGGCTGCTGCTCCAGCTGCCGAAGGCGAAGACGATCCAGTAGCTGCCCCGGCTGCTCGCAAGCTGGCTGAAGAAAACGGCATCAACATCGCTTCCGTTGCCGGCACCGGCAAAGGCGGTCGTGTGACCAAGGAAGACGTGGTTGCAGCCGTAGCCGCCAAGAAAGCCGCTCCGGCCGCTGCACCTGCCAAGGCTGCCGCACCGGCCGCTGCTGCTCCTGTGTTCGCTGCTGGCGACCGCATCGAGAAGCGCGTGCCGATGACCCGCGTTCGTGCAACCGTGGCCAAGCGCCTGGTAGAAGCCCAATCGAACATGGCCATGCTGACCACTTTCAACGAAGTCGACATGACCGAAGTCATGGCCCTGCGTTCGAAGTACAAGGACCTGTTCGAGAAGTCTCACAACGGCGTGCGCCTGGGCTTCATGTCGTTCTTCGTGAAAGCGGCCACCGAGGCGCTGAAACGCTTCCCGGCTGTCAACGCGTCGATCGACGGTGGCGACATCGTTTACCACGGCTACGCCGACATCGGTGTTGCCGTGTCCAGCGACCGTGGCCTGGTTGTGCCGGTCCTGCGTAACGCCGAACTGATGAGCCTGGCCGAAATCGAAGGCGGCATCGCCACTTTCGGCAAAAAAGCCCGTGACGGCAAACTGTCGATGGACGAAATGACCGGTGGCACGTTCACCATCACCAACGGTGGTACCTTCGGTTCGATGATGTCGACTCCGATCGTCAACCCGCCGCAGGCCGCGATTCTGGGCATGCACAACATCATCCAGCGTCCTATGGCAATCAACGGCCAGGTCGTTATCCGTCCGATGATGTACCTGGCGCTGTCCTACGATCACCGTCTGATCGATGGCAAAGAAGCTGTAACCTTCCTGGTGACCATCAAGAACCTCCTGGAAGATCCGGCTCGTCTGTTGCTGGATATTTAAAAAGCAGCGGCAAGCCGCAAGCGACAAGCCCCAAGCTCAAGCCGAGCGGGCTTTGAACTTGCGGCTTGCGGCTTGTAGCTTGTTGCTAAAAGAGGATTCTTTTACATGTCGCAGAAATTTGACGTAGTAGTGATCGGCGCGGGCCCTGGCGGCTATGTGGCCGCCATCAAGGCCGCACAATTGGGCTTTTCCGTTGCTTGCATCGAGAAATATACCGATGGCGAGGGCAAACTGGCCCTGGGCGGCACCTGCCTGAACGTCGGCTGCATTCCATCCAAGGCGTTGCTGGACAGCTCCTGGAAGTACAAGGAAGCCAAAGAAAGCTTCAACGTCCACGGTATCTCCACTGGCGAAGTCAAAATGGACGTCGCTGCGATGGTTGGCCGCAAGGCTGGCATCGTCAAGAACCTGACCGGCGGTGTTGCCACCCTGTTCAAGGCCAACGGCGTTACTTCGATCCAGGGCCACGGCAAGCTGCTGGCCGGCAAGAAAGTCGAAGTCACCAAGCCTGACGGTTCGGTTGAAGTCATTGATGCCGAGAACGTGATTCTGGCCTCCGGCTCGCGTCCGATCGACATTCCGCCTGCTCCAGTCGACCAGAAAGTCATCGTCGACTCCACTGGCGCCCTGGAATTCCAGGCCGTGCCTAAGCGCCTGGGCGTGATCGGCGCCGGCGTCATCGGCCTGGAACTGGGTTCGGTATGGTCGCGTCTGGGTGCAGAAGTGACTGTCCTGGAAGCCCTGGACACCTTCCTGATGGCTGCTGACACCGCCGTTTCCAAGGAAGCGCTGAAAACCCTGACCAAACAGGGCCTGGACATCAAGCTGGGCGCTCGCGTGACCGGTTCGAAAGTCAACGGCGACGAAGTCGTGGTTAACTACACCGACTCCAACGGCGAACAGACCATCACTTTCGACAAGCTGATCGTTGCCGTTGGTCGCCGTCCAGTGACCACTGATCTGCTGGCTGCCGACAGCGGCGTGACCATCGACGAGCGTGGTTTCGTATTCGTCGACGACCATTGCGCCACCAGCGTACCGGGCGTCTACGCCATCGGTGACGTGGTTCGCGGCATGATGCTGGCACACAAGGCCTCGGAAGAGGGCATCATGGTCGTCGAGCGCATCAAGGGCCACAAAGCCCAGATGAACTATGACCTGATCCCTTCGGTTATTTATACTCACCCGGAAATCGCATGGGTCGGTAAAACCGAACAGGCCTTGAAAGCTGAAGGCGTAGAAGTTAACGTCGGCAGCTTCCCGTTCGCAGCATCCGGCCGTGCCATGGCCGCCAACGATACCGGCGGTTTCGTCAAGGTCATCGCCGATGCCAAGACTGACCGTGTATTGGGCGTCCACGTGATTGGCCCGAGCGCTGCAGAACTGGTTCAGCAAGGCGCGATCGCGATGGAATTCGGCACCAGCGCTGAAGACCTGGGCATGATGGTTTTCTCCCATCCGACCCTGTCCGAAGCCTTGCACGAAGCAGCTTTGGCTGTGAATGGCGGCGCCATCCACATCGCCAACCGCAAGAAGCGTTAAGACAATAAGAAACCACGGCGGTATGGCCCGTCGTGAGCCTTGCGTGCAAGACTCACCGCGGAATATCCGCTGGACGCAGTCTTGCGTAGCCCAGGCTACGCAAGCAGCAGTCACAGGTGGTGCGGCACTCTGAGTGCAGCACCGAATGCGCAGTACCTAACGAAGACGGTAATAAGCATGAATCTTCACGAGTATCAGGGTAAGCAGCTGTTCGCTGAGTACGGCCTGCCAGTATCCACCGGTTACGCGGTAGACACCCCGGAAGCAGCAGCAGAAGCTTGCGACAAAATCGGCGGCAGCGAGTGGGTTGTCAAAGCCCAGGTCCACGCCGGTGGTCGCGGTAAAGCGGGCGGCGTCAAGCTGGTTCGCAACAAAGAAGACGCCAAAGCCTTCGCACAGCAGTGGCTGGGCAAGCGTCTGGTGACTTACCAGACTGACGCCAATGGTCAGCCTGTCACCAAGATCCTGGTTGAATCGTGCACTGATATCGCTAAAGAGCTGTACCTGGGCGCTGTCGTTGACCGTTCGAGCCGTCGCATCGTGTTCATGGCTTCCACCGAAGGTGGCGTGGACATCGAGAAAATCGCTCACGACACTCCAGAAAAAATTCTGAAGGCCACTATCGATCCACTGGTTGGTGCTCAGCCATTCCAGGGTCGCGAGCTGGCGTTCCAACTGGGTCTGGAAGGCAAGCAAGTTGCCCAGTTCGCCAAGATCTTCGTTGGTCTGGCCAAACTGTTCCAGGATCACGATCTGGCCCTGCTGGAAGTGAACCCGCTGGTGATCAAGGCTGATGGCGATCTGCACTGCCTGGACGCCAAGATCAACATCGACGCCAACGCCATGTACCGTCAGCCTAAGCTGAAGACTTTCCACGATCCGTCCCAGGACGATCCGCGCGAAGCGCACGCTGCCAAGTTCGAACTGAACTACGTAGCGCTGGAAGGCAACATCGGTTGCATGGTCAACGGTGCTGGCCTGGCCATGGGTACCATGGACATCGTCAACCTGCACGGCGGCAAGCCAGCCAACTTCCTCGACGTGGGCGGCGGTGCTACCAAAGAACGCGTTACCGAAGCATTCAAGATCATTCTGTCCGACACCAACGTCGCTGCAGTACTGGTTAACATCTTCGGCGGCATCGTTCGTTGCGACATGATTGCCGAAGGCATCATCGGTGCAGTGAAAGAAGTCGGCGTGAAAATCCCGGTTGTTGTTCGTCTTGAAGGCAACAACGCTGAACTGGGCGCTAAAGTACTGGCAGAAAGCGGTTTGAACATCATCGCTGCTACCAGCCTGACCGACGCTGCTCAACAAGTCGTTAAAGCTGCGGAGGGCAAGTAATGAGCGTCCTGATCAATAAAGACACCAAAGTTATCTGCCAGGGTATTACCGGTTCGCAAGGTAGCTTCCACACCCAGCAAGCCATCGAGTACGGCACCCAGATGGTGGGTGGTGTAACTCCGGGCAAAGGCGGCACCGAACACCTGGGCCTGCCAGTGTTCAACACCGTGAAAGACGCTGTAGCTGCCACTGGCGCTACCGCCAGCGTGATCTACGTTCCGGCTCCTTTCTGCAAGGACTCGATCCTGGAAGCAGCTTTCGGCGGCATCAAGCTGATCGTCTGCATCACCGAAGGCATTCCTACCCTGGACATGCTGGACGCTAAAGTTAAGTGCGACGAGCTGGGTGTTACCCTGATCGGCCCTAACTGCCCAGGCGTGATCACTCCAGGCGAATGCAAGATCGGCATCATGCCAGGTCACATTCACTTGCCAGGCAAGGTCGGTATCGTTTCCCGTTCCGGCACCCTGACCTACGAAGCTGTGAAGCAGACCACTGACGCCGGTTTCGGTCAGTCGACTTGCGTCGGCATCGGCGGTGACCCGATCCCAGGCTCGAACTTCATCGACATCCTGAAGCTGTTCCAGGAAGACCCGAAGACCGAAGCGATCGTCATGATCGGTGAGATCGGCGGTTCGGCTGAAGAAGAAGCGGCTGCCTACATCAAGGCACACGTGACCAAGCCGGTTGTTTCCTACATCGCTGGTGTGACTGCTCCTCCGGGCAAGCGCATGGGCCATGCTGGCGCAATCATCTCCGGCGGCAAAGGCACTGCAGACGAGAAATTCGCTGCTCTGCAAGACGCAGGCGTGAAAACCGTGCGTTCGCTGGCAGACATCGGCAAGGCCCTGGCCGAGCTGACTGGTTGGGCTGTCAAGTAAGCCTCGCGCTTGGCTGACGCTTTACCAAACAAAGGCCACCTTCGGGTGGCTTTTGTCGTTTTGAAGCAGTTGCGAGCGGTAAGCTCCAAGCTGCAAGCAGTCCCAGCGCGAACGAGCTTGTAGCTTGCAGCTCGCTGCTTGAAGCTGCCTTTTTGCGACACAAAGATGTCGTAGATCGGAATGTTTGCCCTCAATCAGTGCGTTTTCCTGCCAGATTCGTTAGTCTAGCCGCGATTTTTTCGCGTGAAGCCCAAAAGGCAGTCTCACGCCAACCGGGTCGGTCCTATACGGATTGACAGCATTTCCCTCACCCATAGGGAAATCCCCCTCTAAATTCCGATTCAGTAGTGTGGTATTTCCTTAATGAAAGTGTTGAAAGGTCAGGACATCCTGGCACTTGGTTTTATGACGTTTGCCCTGTTTGTCGGGGCCGGTAACATCATCTTCCCGCCTATCGTCGGTTTGCAGTCCGGGCCTCATGTCTGGATGGCGGCGCTAGGCTTTCTGATCACGGCAGTCGGCCTGCCGGTCATCACCGTCGTCGCCCTGGCCAAGGTCGGGGGTGCCATGGACGCCCTGAGCAGTCCCATCGGCAAAATCGCCGGTGGCTTACTGGCGGCCGCCTGCTACCTTGCCGTGGGCCCGTTGTTCGCGACGCCGCGCACCGCGACCGTGTCGTTCGAAGTCGGCCTGGCCCCGTTGACCGGCGAGAGCCCGCTGGCATTGTTCCTGTATAGCGCCGTGTATTTCCTGCTGGTGTTCTTCATTTCGCTCTACCCGGGCCGCCTGCTGGATACCGTTGGGCGCTTCCTCGCGCCGCTGAAGATCATCGCCCTGGCTGTGCTGGGCATTGCGGCTTTCGCGTTGCCGGCCGGTGACATTGGCGTGGCCACGCCCGAATATGTCGCGGCGCCATTTTCCCAGGGCTTCATCAATGGTTACCTGACCATGGATACGCTCGGCGCACTGGTGTTCGGCATTGTGATCGTCAATGCCATCCGTTCCCGTGGCGTTGAATCGCCAGCGCTGATCACCCGTTACGCGATCATTGCAGGCCTGATCGCTGGCGTTGGCCTGGCCCTTGTGTATGTCAGCCTGTTCCGTCTCGGTTCGGGCAGCCATGAAGTGGCGGCCGGTGCGACCAACGGTGCGGCCGTGCTGCATGCTTACGTCCAGCACACTTTCGGCTCGCTGGGCAGCGGGTTCCTCGCGGTGCTGATCTCGCTGGCGTGCCTGGTGACGGCGGTTGGCCTGACCTGCGCCTGCGCCGAATACTTCAGCCGTGTACTGCCGCTCTCCTACAAGACGCTGGTGGTGATCCTGGCCGCATTCTCATTGCTGGTATCCAACCTGGGCCTCACCAAGCTGATTGCGTTCTCGATCCCGGTGCTGACCGCGATCTATCCGCCGTGCATCGCCCTGGTCGCCCTGAGCTTCTGCAAGGACTTCTGGCATGAGCAGGGTCGTATTGTCGGCCCGGTCATGCTGGTGTCGTTCCTCTTCGGTGTGATTGATGCCCTCAAGGGAGCCGGCCTGGCGGACTGGATGCCGGCCCAACTGGCTCATCTGCCACTGAGCGAGCAAGGCCTGGCCTGGCTGGTACCGTCGGTGATGACCCTGGTCGTCGCGGTGGTGTGCGACCGTATGCTGGGCAAGCGAGCCGAAGCACTGGCGTAAGCGCGAGAGCCCGCCATGCGCGGGCCGGCAATCCTGGAAATGCCCCGTATCAAACGATACGGGGCATTTTTTTCGCTTCACGCAAATCATTGTGGGAGCGGGCTTGCTCGCGAAGGGGGCTTATCATTCAATAGTTGCATCGACTGATACACCGCGATCGCGAGCAGGCTCGCTCCCACAGGACTCGGTGTTTTGCCATTTCATCACAAGGACCTGCATGTCGTTCATCCAAGCCAACCTGATCCACATCATCGCCGCTGCCTGGTTTGTCATTTGCTGGGGCGGCTACACCCGCTACGCGACGTGGAAGGGCCGCGACACCGCGTGCCTGGCCAGTGTGTTGCACTTGTATCGCGAAGACTGGATGCGTCGGATGCTGCTGCGCGACAACCGCATCGCCGATGCGAGCGTGATCGGCAACCTGGAGCGCAACGCGTCGTTCTTCGCGTCCAGTACGCTGATTATCCTGGCGGGCATTCTGACCGTGTTGGGGGCGTCGGAGAGGGCCGTGTCGTTGCTGGCCGATATCCCCATGGTGCAACAGGCTTCCCAGGGCATGTCGGAGATCAAGCTGCTGTGTCTGGCGCTGGTGTTTGTCTATGCGTTTTTCACGTTCAGTTGGTGCATGCGCCAATACAACTTCGCCGCGATCCTGGTGGGCTCGGCACCGATGATCGGCGAGCGTCACGTCTCCGAACAGGAGCGCAAGGCCTTTGCGGCCCGGGCGGCGAGGGTTATTTCCATGGCCGCCAACCAGTTCAACTTTGGCCTGCGTTCCTACTATTTCGGCATGACGATGCTGGCCTGGTTTGTCAGTCCGTGGCTGTTCATGTTGTTGAGTGCCGGGGTGGTGCTGGTGCTCTATCGCCGGGAATTTCATTCCGACGTACTCGATGTGATGGTCTATACCCCTACAGAGGCGCCATTGCCTGACACACCTAAAGAGGTCGTTTGATGAGTATCCCGTTCTGGTGTGTGTTGATCAGTGCTCTATTGATTTACGTGGCCCGCATGCCGGTCACCAAGGCCATGAAGGAGCAGGGTGGTTACAACAACCATCTGCCGCGCCAGCAGCAGGCGCAACTCACCGGGTTCGGTGCCAGAGCGCTCGCCGCGCACCAGAACAGTATCGAGGCGTTCATTTTGTTTGCGGTGGGGGTATTGATGGCGCATACCACGCAGACGGCGGGGTGGCTGATCGATTCGCTGGCAATCATCTTTGTCATCACCCGCATTCTGTACTTGTTCTGCTACTGGCGGGATCTGGCTTCGCTAAGAAGTCTGATGTGGTTGATCGGGCTGGTATGTTCGTTACTGCTGATGATTAGTCCGACTTTTAGAACTATCTTGATCTAAGCATGTAAAACAAACGGACAAAAGAAAACCCGCGATTGGCGGGTTTTCTTATCGCACTGAAAGAACGGTTAGTTCTTTTTGGCTTCGTCAGCAGCGGCTTCGTTCGATTCAGCCTGATCTTTGGCGGCTTCGGCGTTTTCCTTCGCGGCGTCGTTCACTTTATCCTGAGCTTCGTTCATTTTTTCCTGAGCTTGCTCGGCGTGTTGGTTGGCATCTTGAGCTTTGTCCTCGGATTTTTTATCGCAGGCAGCGAGACCGAGGGAAGCGGTCAACATCAAGGCAATAGCTAAAGTCTTACGCATGGGGTGTTTCTCCTTATGGAAATCATCTACTTGCCCTTTCGAGCGCGACTCTCATGGTTAAGTTCCTTGAATCGTTCAGATATATAAGTTTGAAGCTGCGCGGAACTTTTACCGAACGTGCCAAGTGCGATGTCTGACTATTAACAAGAGTACTTTTCAAATGGCCGCAAACCCCGTTTTTGAGCGCGCGACGCGATTTCTGTCGGCCCTTCGCCACTGTCACGTGCTTGGCTTGCGCGTACACAGCGCGAGCAACGACGGCCTTACCGTGATATTGCCGTACAGCCCGCAAATCGTCGGAAATCCCGAGACCGGGGTCATTCATGGTGGTGCTTTGACGTCGTTGATGGACACCGCTTGTGGCATGTCCACGCTTTGCGTGTTGCCGGAGTTCGAGGTCTGTCCGACCCTCGACTTGCGCATCGACTACATGCATGCCGCTGAACCACATAAGGATGTCTATGGTTTCGCCCAATGCTATCGGGTCACCACGGACGTGATCTTTGCCCGAGGGTTCGCGTATCAAGACGATCCCGAGCAACCCATTGCTCACGTGGTGGGTACGTTCATGCGCATGGGCAAGGGCGCGAAAGGCACCAAGGGCTTTGGCGGTGTTATCACGGGGGCTGCGCAATGATCGAGAACCTCACGGAGCAACTGCAACAAGCTCACGAGAAAGGCGACTACACCGAACTGCTGCGACGGATCCCCTACGCCCAACTGATCGGTGTCGAATGTTCGCGGGTGGGAGATGACCTGTTGTTTCGTCTGCCAGCCAACAAGGACAACATTGGTAACCCTTTACTGCCGGCGATCCATGGTGGCGTGATTGCCGGGTTCATGGAGCTGTCAGCAGCGCTGCACTTATTGATATTCACTGGGTCTGCGGACGTACCGAAAATCATCGACTTCTCCCTGGATTATCTGCGTGCCGGGCAGTTTCGCGATACCTGGGCCCGTTGCCAGGTGTGTCGCCAGGGGCGTCGTGTCGCGAATGTGGCCGTGACAGCCTGGCAGAGCACCGAAGGCGAGCCCATCGCCACGGCCCGCGCGCATTTCAAAGTCAATGAGCCCTTGAAATCCTGATCGCTGCCCCCAACTTTGATGACAACCCGCCGCCGACCCTCTAGGACGCGGCCACTGCCATCTGATTGGAGTTTGATGACCATGAGTGTGGAAACTCAAAAGGAAACCCTGGGCTTCCAGACCGAGGTGAAGCAACTGCTGCACCTCATGATCCATTCGCTGTATTCCAACAAGGAAATCTTCCTTCGCGAATTGATCTCGAACGCCTCTGACGCTGTCGACAAATTGCGCTTCGAAGCCCTGTCCAAGCCTGAGTTGCTGGAAGGTGGCGGCGAACTGAAAATCCGCGTGAGCTTCGACAAGGACGCCAAGACCGTCACCCTCGAAGACAACGGCATCGGCATGAGCCGTGAAGATGTGATCACCCACCTGGGGACGATCGCCAAGTCCGGTACCGCCGACTTCATGAAGAACCTGTCGGGCGACCAGAAGAAGGATTCGCACCTGATCGGTCAGTTCGGTGTCGGCTTCTACTCGGCGTTCATCGTTGCCGACAAGGTCGACGTCTTCAGCCGTCGCGCCGGCGCTGCCGCCAGTGAAGGCGTGCACTGGTCGTCCAAGGGCGAAGGCGACTTCGAAGTGGCGACCGTCGAGAAAGCCGAGCGCGGCACTCGCATCGTATTGCACCTCAAGTCCGGTGAAGACGAGTTCGCCGACGGCTGGCGCCTGCGCAACATCATCAAGAAGTACTCCGACCACATCGCTCTGCCGATCGAATTGCCCAAGGAAGTCACGGCTGCCGAAGGTGAAGAGCAACCGGCCGCCGAATGGGAAACCGTCAACCGCGCCAGTGCCCTATGGACCCGTCCTCGCACCGAGATCAAGGACGAGGAATACCAGGAGTTCTACAAGCACATCGCTCACGATTTCGAGAACCCGCTGAGCTGGAGCCACAACAAGGTCGAAGGCAAGCTTGAGTACAGCTCGCTGCTCTACGTGCCGGCCCGTGCTCCGTTCGACCTGTACCAGCGTGAAGCGCCAAAAGGCCTCAAGCTTTACGTGCAGCGCGTGTTCGTCATGGATCAGGCCGAGTCGTTCCTGCCGCTGTACCTGCGTTTCATCAAGGGTGTGGTCGACTCCAACGACCTGTCGCTGAACGTGTCGCGGGAAATCCTGCAGAAAGACCCGATCATCGATTCGATGAAATCGGCGCTGACCAAGCGTGTGCTGGACATGCTGGAAAAGCTGGCGAAGAACGAGCCTGAGCAATACAAGGGCTTCTGGAAGAACTTTGGCCAGGTCATGAAGGAAGGCCCGGCAGAAGACTTCGCCAACAAGGAAAAAATCGCCGGCCTGCTGCGTTTCGCCTCGACCCACGGCACCGATGAAGAGCAGAACGTTGGCTTGGCCGAGTACCTGGCGCGTGCCAAGGAAGGTCAGGACAAGATCTACTTCCTCACCGGTGAATCCTACGCCGCCGTCAAGAACAGCCCGCACCTGGAAGTCTTCCGCAAGAAAGGCATCGAAGTGCTGTTGCTGACCGACCGTATCGACGAGTGGCTGATGAGCTACCTCAGCGAGTTCGACGGCAAGAGCTTTGTTGACGTGGCACGCGGTGACCTGGACCTGGGCAACCTGGACTCGGAAGAGGACAAGAAAGCCGCAGAAGAAGTCGCCAAGTCCAAAGAGGGCCTGGTCGAGCGCCTGAAAACCGCTCTGGGTGACGCTGTTGCCGAAGTACGGGTTTCCCATCGCCTGACCGACTCGCCGGCGATTCTGGCCATCGGTGAACAAGACCTGGGGCTGCAAATGCGCCAGATCCTCGAAGCCAGTGGACAGAAGGTGCCGGACTCGAAGCCGATCTTCGAATTCAACCCGGCTCACCCGCTGATCGAGAAGCTCGACAGCGAGCAGAGCGATGAGCGTTTTGGCGATCTGTCGCACATCCTCTTCGACCAGGCCGCCCTGGCGGCGGGCGACAGCTTGAAAGACCCGGCCGCGTACGTGCGCCGTCTCAACAAGCTGTTGGTTGAGCTCTCGGCTTAACCGCGCTGCAACAAAAAACCCGCTTCGGCGGGTTTTTTTGTGGGAACGGGCTTGCCCGCGAAAGGGCCGACACATCCAACATCTTCGCTGCTGACATACTGCCATCGCGAGCAAGCTCGCTCCTACAAGGGCTCAACGGTGACATCGAGTTCCCCTGTAGGAGCGAGCTTGCTCGCGATGGGGCCTGCACATCCACCATCATTGGCGCCTGATACTCCGCTATCGCGAGCATGCTCGCTCCTACAGGGGGAACAGTGTCGACCACACATTTTTTGGCCGCTGAGATTCACTGTAGGAGCGAGCTTGCTCGCGATGCGGTCAGCACATCCACCATCTTCGCTGGCTGACACACCGTTATCGCGAGCAGGCTCGCTCCTACAGAGGCTCGCTCTCAGGGCAGTTCGATGCGCTCCACTTCTCCTGGTACGGTTGGCCAGTCTCCGGCGGCCCATCGGCGGCGGGCTTCGTCGATGGCTGCCGGGTCGCTCGCGACGAAGTTCCAGTTGATGCGTCGCGGTCCATCCAGGGGCGCGCCACCGAACACCACCGCATGCGCGTCGCTTTCGGCGAACAAAGTCATCTCCTGCCCTGGCGGCAATACCACCAGCGCGTGGGGCTCGATCAGCTCGCCATCGAGCTGTACGGCGCCTTCGAGCACATACAGCGCACGCTCTTCGTGCTCGGTCGGGATCAGCAATGTCGTCGCAGTTTGCAGGTGCAATTCGGCATACAACGTAGGAGAAAGCACCGGTACCGGGGATTCCAGGCAAAAGCCTGATCCGGCGATCATGCGGATTTTCACCCCCAGGTTGTCGCTAAACGGCAACGTCGCCGCCGGGTGATGGCTGTAATGCCCAGGACCCTGCTCATGGTCCTTGGGCGAAGCCAGCCAGATCTGCAAGCCGTGCAGGGTAAACCCGCTGGCTTTCAAGGCTTCGGGCGTGCGCTCGACGTGGGCAATGGCGCTGCCCGCCGTCATCCAGCTGACATCGCCGGCATTCACCACCTGATCGGAGCCGAGGCTGTCCTTGTGCTGTACCGAACCTTCGAACAAGTAGGTCAGGGTCGACAGGCCAATGTGCGGGTGCTGACGGATGTTCATGCCTTTACCTGCCGGATAGCGGGTTTCGAGCATGTGGTCGAAAAACACGAAAGGCCCCACGTTGCGGCATTTGGCGGATGGCAGAGGGCGAAGTATCGGTTGGCCTTCGACATCTTCGGTGCGGGGACGGATCACAAGCGGAGAGTTCATGGTGCATTCCAGGCTGAGCGGGTGACGCGTGGAGCATAACCCGCTTGCCCGTGCGTTGCTGCTATTGGCTGAAAGCGCCTTCGGACAGATGAGTCTCGATGCTGACATCAGTGGTGGTCATCAGTTTGTGGATCGGGCAGCGATCGGCCACACGGTGTAACTCATCGCGCTGGGCGTCGGTGAGCACACCCTTGAGGGTCAATTTGACGTGCAGCGCATACTTGCCCTTGAGTTCCTCGCTGTTGTCGCGTTTGACTTCAACGCTAACGCCGGTCAGCGGGATGTTCTTTTTCTTCGCATACAGTTTCAGGGTCAGGGCCTTGCAAGCGCCGAGGGCCGCGTCGAAATAGTCGTGTGGCTCGGGTGCCGAGCCTTCACCACCGGCGGAGGGCGGTACATCGGCAAACAGCTCGTGCTCATCTATTTGCACGCTATGGCGAAAACCCTCGGCGGAAACGGTATTGACGGTGACGGTCATGAGATACCTCAGTAGTCGGAAAAGTCATTGGGTCGCAGACCCTGCTGTTATAGAGCATTACGACCCTTTTACGTTGCACTTTCTTGTTGGTGAACCCAGGTCCATACGCTGGGGTCTACGCTGTTCATGACCCTGGAGATTGCCCGTGCCCTTGAATCGCTTGAGTCTCGCCTGGTTGGGGGCGTTGTGCAGCCTGTGCGTTGAAGCCCGCGAATATTCCTATAGCGATGCGCACCTGCATTACGTGGATTTTTTCCAGGAAACGGCGGGCATGCCGAAACTGCTCAAGGCCATGGCGGACAATCGCATCGAACATGTGATGATTTCGGGCATTCCGGTGGCCAAGAAATGGCACGAAGACGAACCCAAGCGCCCGCGTTACTACGCCGGCGACGACGCCGATGCCTACTGGTACAGCGCAACCGACACCATCGTCGCTGCGGCGGTAAACGGGCTGACGGTCGAGCAGCGCCAGCACTTTCACCCATTCCTGTCCGGCTTCAATCCCAACGACAAGAACTCCGCCACGCATATCCAGCGCATGCTCGATCTCAATCCAGGCCTGTGGCAGGGCATCGGCGAAGTCTTTACCCGCCATGATGACCTGACCGCGCTGACGTCCGGCGACACGCCTCGGGCGAATAACGAGGCGATGACACGCATCTACCACCTGGCCGCCGAGAACGACCTGCCGGTGATGCTGCATTCGAACATGACTTCCAAGCGCGAGCGCAACCCGCTGTATCTAGCCGAAGTTGAGGAGCCGCTGCGTAACCACCCGCATACCCGTTTCATCTGGGCTCACGCCGGAACCAGTGCCGAAATCCACCGGCATCAGACTCGCCTGGATTTTCTGCTGCCAACCCTGACGCGGATGCTGGAGGCGTACCCCAATCTGTATATCGATCTGTCCTGGAGCCTGCTGACGCCTTATCTGCTGGACGAACAAGGCACCCCGCGTCGGGAGTGGGTGCAGTTGGTGGAGCGCTTCCCAGACCGCTTCATGATCGGCTCGGATGTCGTTGGGCGTTTCAACAAGCTTGGAAAGGAAATGCGCAGCTTCGATCCGTTTCTGGACGCGCTGCCGGAGGAGGTGGCGAGAAAGGTCGCCCGGGACAACTTCCTGTCGATCCTGCCGCGAACGGTTCAGCACTGAACAAAAAAAGCCCCGCATTGGCGGGGCTATTTCGGATCGGGGGGGGGCAGCGGTCTCAGTTGCCTTTGACCGGCTTGCCGTTGACCTTGCCGTCCTGGAGCATGATGTTGTACTCCTTGCCGTCGGTTTCGACCTGTTGCAGGCGAACCAGCAGGTAATCCCAGTCCTTGGCAAACCACAGTACGGTGATGCGCTTGCTTTGTGTCGGGTCGCGTACGCGTTCGACCTTGATTGCATCGATCTGGCCGGCCTTGGTATCGACCTTTTCCGATCCCAGCACGCGGAAATCATAGGTGTCGACTTCGCCATCATCCACAACCTGATAGCTCATGCTTTTCTTGCCGGCGGCCACGTCGTGTTGCAGGGCCAACTGGTAAGTGGACTTGTCGACCATGCCACGGTTGAGCGGAATGTTGACCGCATCGCCGCGATCAGTACCGGTCACCTTTTTCGCGGTCCAGTCAAAGTCCAGGTCGGCTTTCTTGGCTTTGCCCAGGCCGCCACGTTCAAAGTGATAGGACTGTGGCAGCAGGGTGTCCTTGTCCAGCGTGAGGGTGCTTTCTTCGGACAGGCTGGCGATCATCATCGACGCCTTGAAGCTGAGTTTCCAGACGCCGTTGGCTTCCTTGGTCAGGCTGCGCTCGGCTGTGCCGCTCATGGGGAGCTGCTTCCAGTCGGCGGTGTAGCTGGCGGAGAAGGGTTGAAGGTCTGCAGCCTGCACGAAAGGCAGGGCGAACAGAGCGCAAGCGAAGAGCAGGGCGCGACGCATAAAATCTCCTAGGTTCGAATCAAGTGGCCGCTGGCCGCGAGTAACTGGCCATCGAGTAAAGCACCTTGTTCGCCGAGTGATAAACGACCTTCGGCAAACCAGCGTACCGCCATCGGGTAGATCAGGTGTTCCTGGGTATGAACTCGCTGCGCCAGACTCTGCGGTGTGTCGTGCAACTCTACCGGCAATACTGCCTGTACGACCAGTGGTCCGCCATCGAGTTCCTCGGTGACGAAGTGTACGGAGCAGCCATGTTCAGTGTCGCCGGCTTCCAACGCCCGCTGATGAGTGTGTAACCCTTTGTATTTGGGCAGCAACGAGGGGTGGATGTTCAGCAGGCGGCCCGCGTAATGGCGGACGAAGTCAGCACTGAGGATGCGCATGAAACCGGCCAGGACGACCAGTCTCGGTTGGAAAGCGTCGATCAGTTCCATCAGCGCGGCATCGAAGGCCTCGCGGCCCTCGTAAGCCTTGTGGTCCAGGGAGCGGGTGGCAATACCTGCGTCCCTGGCACGTTGCAGGCCGTAGGCGTCGGCGCGGTTGGAAATCACCGCAGCGATGCGGGCCGGGCTGTCGCCGGTCCGCGTGCTGTCGATCAAGGCCTGCAAGTTACTGCCGGTGCCGGACAGCAGCACCACGACATCACAGGTGGCAGGCATCAGTGCGCCTTGAGGTTCTTCAGTTCAACCTGGGCCGCGCCTTCGGCAGCGGTGGAGATCTGGCCGATGACCCATGGCTGCTCGCCGCCTTCACGCAGGACGTTCAGCGCGGTCTCAACGTGCTCTTGCGCCACGCAGATCACCATGCCAACGCCGCAGTTCAGGACGCGGTGCATTTCGTTCTCGTCGACGTTGCCTTTCTCTTGCAGCCAGTCGAAAACGGCAGGACGGGTCCAGCTCGCGACGTCGACCACCGCTTGTGCGCCTTTTGGCAGTACGCGCGGGATGTTGTCCAGCAGGCCGCCGCCGGTGATGTGAGCCATGGCCTTGACTGCGCCGGTTTCCTTGATCAGCTTCAACAGCGGCTTCACGTAGATACGGGTCGGGGCCATCAGCAGGTCGGTCAGCGGTTTGCCGTCGAGCTGGGTGTTTTCGATGTCGGCGCCGGACACTTCGATGATCTTGCGGATCAGCGAGTAGCCGTTGGAGTGCGGGCCGGAAGAAGGCAGGGCGAGCAGGGCATCGCCAGCAGCGACTTTCGAACCGTCGATGATTTCGGATTTCTCCACGACGCCGACGCAGAAGCCGGCCAGGTCGTAGTCTTCGCCTTCGTACATGCCAGGCATTTCAGCGGTTTCGCCGCCGACCAGGGAGCAGCCGGACAGTTCGCAGCCAGCGCCGATGCCGGTCACCACTTGAGCGGCGGTGTCGACGTTCAGTTTGCCGGTGGCGTAGTAGTCGAGGAAGAACAGCGGCTCCGCGCCGCAGACCACCAGGTCGTTCACGCACATGGCGACCAGGTCGATGCCGATGCTGTCGTGCTTGTTAAGGTTCAGCGCCAGACGCAGCTTGGTGCCCACGCCATCGGTGCCGGAAACCAGCACAGGCTGCTTGTAGCCGGCCGGGATTTCGCAGAGGGCGCCAAAACCGCCCAGGCCGCCCATGACTTCCGGGCGCGCAGTGCGCTTGGCGACGCTCTTGATGCGTTCGACCAATGCTTCACCGGCGTCGATGTCTACACCGGCGTCCTTGTAGCTCAGGGAGGGTTGCTTGCTCATGATCCAGGCCTTTAGGGGGGATTCAGGGGTAACGACCGAGTCCAGTGGGGCCGCCGAAACAACGATGGGCAGATGCCATGCGCGGATTTCGGGGGGGCCCGGCTGTTGCCGGTCTGCGAAGGCGCGCGATTTTATCAGGCTTGAGCACCAGCGGCCATCCTCAGGCCGACAGCAGGGGCATATCGACACAAAAAAACCGCGTTGTTCGGCTCCGTGCCTATATAAGGTAGGACCAGGAACCGTCTATCGTTAGGGTTGTACGAAAAACATAAGCGGAACAGGTGAATGTTTTGCGTCGGGCGATGGTCACAGCCTTGCTCGATTGTCTTCATGCGGTCAGTTCCAGCCGCTCTTGTCGTCAGGAATTCTTCATGCGCTTTTTCAGATCATTGTTTGTGGGTTGCTTGTCTGTGGTGAGCCTGGCGAGCCATGCCGAAACCGTCAAAAGCCTTTATCAGGTGCGTGAGCCCGTTACCAGCCAGACCCCCGATGAGCGCGATCAAGCCACCCAGCGTGCACTCGACACATTGGTGTTGCGTCTGACCGGCGATCCCAAGGCGGCGCAAAACCCGGGCCTGGCTGACATTCGCAAGGATCCGCAGCAAATCATCAGCCAGTATGGTTTCGATGCGGGCCCGCCGGAAGTGCTGAAGGTCGATTTCGACCCCGCCAGCACCGCGCAGGCATTGCGTCGCGCCGGGCTGTCATTGTGGGGGGCGAATCGGCCATCGATCCTGGCCTGGTGGTTGAACGACTCCACTGAAGGTTCGAGCCTGGTGGGAGATGGCCAGGCGAGCGCCGAACCGCTACGACGTGCGGCTCAACACCGAGGGTTGCCGCTGCGGCTGCCCTTGGCGGACCTCAGTGAGCAACTGGTTGCCACGGCGCCGACGCTCGAAGGAGCCGATGCCACGCCGTTGCGTGATGCTTCCGAGCGTTACAACGCCGATGCCTTGCTGGCGGTGCATGCCCGTGAGGAGGGCGGCCAATGGCAAGCCAAATGGCACCTCTGGCTGGGTGACCAGAAGGAGGCGGGCAGCGTTCAGGGCGCGGACCAGGCAGCACTGGCGGATGCAGTGATGCTGGCGGTCAATCAGCGGCTGGCACCCCGATTCGTGGTCAAACCAGGCGCATCCGGCGAGCAGTTGCTGGAAGTACAGGGCATGAACCTGGAGCGTTATGCAACGCTGGGACGCCTGTTGGACCCCTTCGGTGCGCGCCTGGTGACTGTCGACGCCGACCGGATTGTGTACCGGGTCAATGCCAGTGCCGAACAGTTGCGCTCGCAGTTGTCGCTGGCGAAGTTGCAGGAGGTTCCGGTGAGTGATGCGCCAGCGCCCACGGCGCCTGTGCAGTCCGCTGCCGAAGGGGCCGCGCCAGCCGTGGCCGCCACACCGGCCCTGGTGCCGCAATTGCGTTTCCGTTGGTAATTTTTTCTCTGGATAGATGCAGGTGGAGTGGTACATGGCCGATACGCGGCGTTGGTTCTGGTTGGGTGGAGTGGTCCTGCTCTGTGCTTTTATCTGGTTGTTGCATCCGATTCTGACGCCATTTTTGGTGGCGTTGCTTTTGGCTTACCTGTTCGACCCGCTGGTGGATCGGCTGGAACGGGCCGGGTTATCCCGTACCTGGGGAGTGGTGGCGGTGTTTACCCTGTTCACCTTGATTGTGGTTGCCTTGCTGCTGGTGCTGGTGCCGATGCTCGCCAAACAGCTCGTTCGCCTGTATGAGCTGGCACCGCAGATGCTCGACTGGCTGCAGCACACCGCGCTGCCGTGGGCGCAATCGAAGTTCGGCTTGTCGGATGGTTTCTGGAAGTTCGACAAGGTGAAGGCCGCTATCAGTGAGCACATGGGCCAGACCACTGACATCGTCAGTGTGGTGCTGAGTCAAGCAACGGCCTCCAGTCTCGCGTTGATCGGTTGGCTGGCCAATCTGGTGTTGATCCCGGTGGTGAGCTTTTACCTGCTGCGTGACTGGGATTTGATGATGGCCAAGATTCGCAGCCTGCTGCCCCGTGATCGCGAAGAGCGAGCCGTTGCGCTGGCGGGTGAGTGCCATGAAGTGCTGGGCGCTTTTGTGCGCGGGCAATTGCTGGTGATGCTGGCGTTGGGCGTGATCTACGCCGCGGGCCTGATGCTGGTCGGATTGGAGCTGGGCCTGTTGATTGGCCTGATTGCCGGGTTGGCGGCCATCGTGCCGTACATGGGCTTCGTCATCGGGATTGGCGCCGCGCTGATTGCCGGCCTGTTCCAGTTCGGTGGCGATCTGTACCCGATGATCGGCATCGTCGCCGTATTCATGGTGGGGCAGGCGCTGGAGGGCATGGTGCTTACGCCGTTGCTGGTGGGGGACCGGATTGGCCTCCACCCGGTGGCGGTAATCTTTGCGATCCTGGCCGGCGGCGAGTTGTTCGGCTTTACCGGTGTGCTGCTGGCGCTGCCGGTGGCGGCGGTGATCATGGTGCTGGTGCGCCACGTGCACGACTTGTACAAGGATTCGGATATCTACAGCGGCGCCGATGACCCTGAGCTCTAGCGCCTGTCGATGCGCTGCTTGGGGTGGCCTGGTTCATGACCGGGCTGCCCCATGCCTTCGCGTGGCTGTCACATGCGCCGCCAAAGAAACCCTCGGAAATACGGCGTAATAACGCAAACCTTTGATTTTGCTTGTGGTCTGTCGGATTGTGCGGCCAGCCTCACGGGTATAAACTTCGCGAACTTTACACAGAGGCCACTAACGGTTCATTTGGAACCGTTCAGTCAGCATGAAACCGATTCAGCTGCCCCTAGGTGTGCGTCTGCGTGATGACGCTACCTTTATCAACTACTACCCAGGCGCCAATGCCGCTGCACTCGGCTATGTCGAGCGGCTTTGCGAAGCCGACGCCGGCTGGACCGAAAGCCTGATTTACCTCTGGGGCAAGCACGGGGTAGGGCGTACGCATCTGCTGCAGGCCGCGTGCCTGCGTTTCGAACAGATGGGTGAACCAGCGGTTTACCTGCCGCTGGCCGAGTTGATGGATCGCGGCGTTGAAATTCTCGACAACCTCGAACAGTACGAACTGGTCTGTCTGGACGATTTGCAGTCGGTGGCCGGGCATGCGGACTGGGAAGAGGCCCTGTTCCATCTATTCAACCGTCTGCGCGACAGCGGGCGGCGGCTGTTGATTGCAGCTTCGACCTCTCCGCGCGAATTGCCGGTGAAGCTCGCCGACCTCAAATCACGCCTGACCCTGGCACTAATCTTTCAGATGCGACCCTTGTCCGACGAAGACAAACTGCGCGCGTTGCAGCTACGCGCGTCTCGTCGCGGCCTGCACCTGACTGACGAAGTCGGGCATTTCATCCTGACTCGAGGCACTCGCAGCATGAGCGCATTGTTCGACCTGCTCGAGCAGCTCGATCAGGCCTCCCTGCAAGCCCAGCGCAAGCTGACCATCCCTTTCCTGAAAGAAACATTGGGCTGGTGAGCCCCGGTTTTTCAGGGCTTTCGGCATATTTCAGGCGTCAACAAACCCGCGTTCCTACAGGGTGTAGGCCGCGTAAGCGTCTAAATGGGGCTTAAGCGCTTAGATGTAAACGCGAAAACGAAAAGTCACAAAAGTTTCGATTGAATTTGCAAATGAGGTCGATAGCGGGCATAGTCTCGGCTTCTTTACAACTATGAAGTCACGGTCGTGCCCATGCTAAAGCGCTTCGCACCCCTCGTGCCCCTCGCACTCGTTACCCTGTTGTTCGGTTGCGCCGCCCACACCCCAGTGTCGGAGCAGGCTCCTCAACAGCAGGTCAGCAAAAATTCGGTTACCGCACAATCTTCCGCCGAGCGTTTCCAGCAAGAACTGGAAACCGACAAGGAACTGGCCAACTTCGCCGACGGCAAGTCGTACCAGCTTCCGGTCCTGGCGGACAGCATCCTCGAGCGCGGTATGTCCCTGATCGGTACCCGCTACCGTTTCGGCGGCACCTCCGAGGCTGGCTTTGATTGCAGCGGTTTCATCGGCTATCTGTTTCGTGAAGAGGCTGGCATGAACCTGCCACGCTCCACTCGCGAAATGATCAACGTCGATGCGCCACTGGTTTCCCGTAGCGCGCTCAAGCCGGGCGATCTGCTGTTCTTCGCTACCAACGGCCGTCGCGGTCGTGTGAGTCACGCCGGGATCTACCTGGGCGACAACCAGTTCATCCACTCCAGCAGCCGCAAAAGCGGTGGTGTACGGGTCGATAGCCTGGGCGACAGCTACTGGAGCAAGACCTTCATCGAAGCCAAGCGTGCACTCGCCATGGCGCCGACAGTGGTTACCGCACGCAAGTAATGCTTCATTCGGTCGGTGGCGACCACTGCCGGGCAGTAACCGCACTGGTTACATGGTGAACTTAAAGTCTTACTTGAAGTTTGCCCCATAGGCGCTAGAATCCTGATCTATTATTGATGGCAAACCGCCTGCGCCTTGCGCAGGCGGTTTTCTTTTCTGTCGCTTGGGCAGAAAAAAGCCGCAGACAGATCAGGATGCTCTGCTTATGACGATGTCGGCCCGCCTCGCACTCATGCTCCTCGCCGCGCTGCTCAGCGCTTGCGCCAGCCGCACGCCACCTGCGCCTGTGGTTCGCGCGCCGATTGTCTTTGGTACGCCACAGCCGTCCTCACCCGAGGCAGAAGACGTGTTGTTTCGCGCTCTGGGCCTGGTCGGCACACCTTATCGCTGGGGTGGCAACACACCGGATTCCGGTTTCGATTGCAGTGGCCTGATTGGTTACGTCTATCGCGACGCCGCCGGTATTTCGTTGCCGCGTACGACTCGCGAAATGATCAGCATGCAGGCGGCCGATGTCGGCAAAGAAGGCCTGCAAAGTGGTGATCTGGTGTTCTTCGCCACCAACGGCGGCTCTCAGGTGAGTCACGCCGGGATCTACGTTGGTGAGGGTCGATTTGTCCATGCGCCGGCCACCGGTGGCACGGTCAAGCTCGACAGCTTGTCCAAGGCGTATTGGCAGAAAGCCTACCTGAGCGCAAAGCGTGTTCTGCAACCCGAGCATCTGGCGCGCAACCCCTAGTCTGGAGAGGTTGTCATGACCGCTCGCACGCTGAATCTCGATGATGCCCTGTACCAATACCTGCTCGACGTTTCCCTGAGGGAAACGCCGCTGCTCAAACGGCTGCGCGACGAAACCCAGGCGCTGCCCATGGCGCGCTGGCAGGTGGCGCCGGAACAGGGGCAATTCCTTGCCTTGCTGGTCAGGCTGATCGGTGCAAGACGAATTCTGGAAGTCGGCACTTTCACCGGTTACAGCGCGTTGTGCATGGCGGCCGCCTTGCCGGATGACGGTGCACTGATCTGCTGTGATGTACCTGGCGACTACAATGCCACCGCGCGCCGTTACTGGCAGGAAGCGGGTCTGGCCGAGCGGATTGATCTGCGGCTGGCGCCTGCGCTGCACACCCTGTCTCAGTTGGATGAGCCAGGGCAGTTCGATCTGATCTTCATCGATGCCGACAAGGCCAACTACCCCCACTATCTTGAGCATGCCCTGCGTCTGTTGCGCGTTGGCGGCCTGGCGGTGTTCGACAACACGCTGTGGAGTGGGCGGGTGCTGGAGTCAGCGCCCGAAAGCGCTGACACCCGCGCGATCCAGGCGCTCAATCGTGCGTTGAAGGATGACGCGCGAGTGGACCTGTCGCTGTTGCCACTGGGGGATGGGTTGACGCTTTGTCGTAAGCGCTAGAGGCCTTCACGCGCGCCCTGTAGGAGCGAGCATGCTCGCGATGGACTGGAAAACGCCGCTGGGTGTCAGATAGCCAACGTTTTCGTTGACGATCATCGCGAGCATGCTCGCTCCTACAGGGGAAGGTCATTTCGCGGCAGACACCCGCCACACCTTGTTCCCCACATCATCGGCCACCAGCAGGTCGCCCTGCTGATCAATCACCACGCCCACCGGGCGACCCATGGCTTTCTCTTCGTCATTGAGAAAACCCGTGAGCACATCCACTGGCGCGCCGCTCGGTTTGCCAGCGCTGAAGGGCACGAAGATCACTTTGTAGCCACTGTGCGGTTTCCGGTTCCACGAGCCATGCTGGCCGACGAATGCGCCTTCCTTGAATTGGGCCGGCAACGTATTGCCTTCTGCGAAGGCCAGGCCCAATGAGGCGGTATGCGGGCCGACTGCGTAATCCGGTGCAATAGCCTTGGCCACCAGGTCCGGATTTTGAGGTTCTACGCGTACATCGATGTGCTGGCCGTAGTAACTGAACGGCCAGCCATAGAACGCACCTTCCTTCACCGAAGTGATGTAGTCCGGCACCAGGTCACTGCCGATTTCATCGCGCTCGTTGACCGCTGTCCACAGCGTGCCGCTCTGCGGTTCCCACGCCATGCCGTTGGGGTTGCGCAAGCCCGAGGCGAATATCCGGTGGTTGCCAGTGGCGCGATCCACTTCCCAGATCGCCGCGCGTCCTTCTTCCTTGTCCATGCCGTTTTCGCCGACGTTACTGTTGGAGCCCACCGTGACGTACAGCTTGCTGCCGTCCTTGCTTGCGAGGACGTTTTTTGTCCAATGGTGATTCAGCGTGCCACCCGGCAGGTCAATCACCTTCATGGGTTGGGATTTGATCGTGGTGTCGCCTTGCTGGTAATTGAAACGCAGCAGTCTGTCGGTGTCGGCGACGTACAGGTCATTACCCACCAGTGTCATGCCGAAGGGCGAGTTGAGGTTTTCCAGGAACACGGTACGGATTTCGGCGATGCCATCGTGGTCTTTGTCGCGCAGCAACGTGATGCGGTTGGGGCTGGGTACGGCAGCCCCGGCACGGCTCATGACTTTCTTGGTGATCCAGCCCTTGATGCCTTTATCGTCATCGGGTTTGGGCGGCGCATTGGTTTCGGCCACCAGCACGTCGCCGTTGGGCAGTACGTAGAGCCAGCGTGGGTGATCGAGGCCTTCGGCAAACGCAGCCACCTGAGTGCCCGCTGCTGCCGTCGGTTTGGCGCCGACCGGCCAGCCGATGGCCGGGGCGATGTTCATTGTCGGGAACAGTGTCTTGTTCGGTTCTGGCAGTTGCGGGGATGGGCCGGTGCCGTCGGAGACCTGCAGGGTGGAAGTTTCACCGCAGGCAGCGAGCCCGGCGGCCATGGTGATGACGAGAGCGAGCTGGGGCTTGCGCATGCTGAACTTCCCTAAGAATGCAGTGACCTGATCAGTAGAGAAGCGCAAGCCCGAGATGGTTCAACCGGTCAGCCGTGAGCTTCCTTGAACAACACCGCGATGCCCGGATGATAGTTGCCCGCTTCGTTGCGTAATTTGCGGTAGGCGTAGGGGAAGTACCAGGCGACCGCGCAGGAATGTTCTTTTTGCAGGTCATCGACCATGTCCTGCAGCTCTTCCGGCGTTGCGCCGTGCTGGGCTTTTTGCGGGGCCACGAACAGGCAGCCCAGTTTCAGGTCGCTGCTGTAGCTGATGCGTTTGGCATCGCTGGTGATTTCCGCCAACGCCTGGGTCAGGTTGAGGCTGTTGACGCGTGGCCAGCGTTGGGTGGCCTGAAGATACGCGCGCGTTTCGCTGGAGGCGATGAACAGATTGGCGCGGGCGTTGCGTTCGCCTTCCTCGAGCTGCTTGCGGGTCTGGGTGTCTTGCAGGGTGACCATTTCGGCCATCCAGGCGGCGGCCGCGAGCAAACCCAGATTGGCTTTTTCGTCGTACCAGTAAGGCGTGTCGTTATCGCCCCGTACGGCGTTGTAGCGGTCTATACAGTCAAACCAGCGTTCCAGCAGCGGGCGCAGGAATTCCAGTCGCGGATTGCTGATAATCATGCCTTGCATGGTGCTCACCCTTGTTCTTGTGATGTGGGGTTGTGGCTCTTTGATATCACTGCTGGGAGTCTGGCACAAGATTGGCGTCATTTTATTGATCGACGGCAGTTATTCATCCGCCAGCCTCCCGGCTTTAATTGACGCTCCACCCCCAACCCTCTAACCTTCGCGGCTTGTTTCAGGTGCTCTGTGACCCAGGTCGGCAGAGTGAAACAGGGAAGCCGGTGAGTGCGTGCACGATCCCGGCGCTGCCCCCGCAACGGTAAATGAGTGAAAGCTGCGCCTTGAGCCACTGTGTCGATCGCGACATGGGAAGGCGCGCAGTCCGGCGTGATGCCGCTCATGAGCCCGGAGACCGGCCTGATTCAATCCAGCGACATCACGGTGGGCGATGTCGGGCTTCTTGCCATCTGTTTCTTGTGCCTGCCCGCCGTTATCCCGCCTCAACGGAGAGCTCCCCCATGACCGATACCCCAGATCGTGACGAACGCCATTTGGCGCGCATGTTGCGTAAAAAAGCTGTGATCGACGAACGCATCGCCAACTCGCCAAACGAATGCGGCCTGCTGCTGGTGCTCACCGGCAATGGGAAAGGCAAAAGCAGCTCGGCGTTTGGCATGCTCGCCCGTTCCATGGGCCATGGCATGCAGTGCGGCGTGGTGCAGTTCATCAAGGGTCGCAACAGTACCGGTGAAGAATTGTTTTTCCGCCGCTTCCCGGAGCAGGTGCGTTTCCACGTGATGGGCGAAGGCTTTACTTGGGAAACCCAGGACCGCCAGCGTGACATCGCTGCCGCCGAAGCGGCCTGGGCGGTGTCCCGCGAGTTGCTGCGCGATCCGTCGATTGGTCTGGTGGTGCTGGATGAGTTGAACATCGCTCTCAAGCACGGCTACCTCGACCTCGATCAGGTCCTCAGCGACCTGCAAGCGCGTCCGCCGATGCAGCACGTGGTGGTGACCGGCCGCGGCGCCAAACCCGAGATGATCGAGTTGGCCGACACCGTTACCGAAATGGGCATGATCAAGCACGCCTTCCAGGCCGGTATCAAGGCGCAGAAGGGCGTTGAACTGTGAGTGAGCCACGTCATTGCCCGGCGGTATTGATTGCCGCGCCGGCCTCCGGTCAGGGCAAGACCACCGTCACCGCCGCCCTGGCGAGGTTGCATCGCAACCAGGGGCGCAAGGTGCGCGTCTTCAAGTGTGGCCCGGACTTTCTCGACCCGATGATCCTCGAGCGCGCCAGCGGTGCGCCGGTGTATCAATTGGACATGTGGATGGTCGGCGAGCAGGAAAGCCGGCGACTGTTGTGGGAAGCCGCCGCCGAGGCTGACCTGATTCTCATTGAAGGGGTCATGGGCCTGTTCGACGGTACCCCGTCCAGCGCCGACCTGGCGCGTCACTTCGGTGTGCCTGTACTCGCGGTGATTGACGGCACGGCCATGGCGCAGACCTTTGGCGCCCTGGCACTGGGCCTGGCCCGCTATCAACCGGACCTGCCGTTTGCCGGTGTGCTGGCCAACCGGGTCGGCACCCTGCGCCATGCGCAATTGCTCGAAGGCAGCCTGACCGAAGGTTTGCGCTGGTACGGCGCGCTGTCCCGGGAAACCGGAATCGAGCTGCCGAGCCGACACCTGGGCCTGGTTCAGGCCAGTGAATTGAACGATCTGGATCTGCGTCTCGATGCTGCTGCCGATGCCCTGGCCAGCAGTTGCGAAGTCGCGCTGCCGCCCGCCGTGGCGTTTGCGGCCCCTGAAGTGATCGCGGTCGAGCCTTGGCTGGCCGGCGTGCGCATTGCCGTGGCGCGTGATGAAGCCTTTGCGTTCACCTATGGCGCCAGCCTGGACCTGCTGCGGGCGATGGGCGCCGAGTTGGCATTCTTCTCGCCGATTCGCGACACGCAACTGCCGCCCGCCGACAGCCTCTACTTGCCCGGCGGTTACCCGGAACTGCACCACGTGGCGCTGGCGCAGAACACGTCGATGCTAGAAGCGATCCGCGCCCACCATGCAGCCGGCAAACCGTTGCTGGCCGAATGCGGCGGCATGCTCTACCTGCTTGATTCGTTGACCGATGTCGAGGGCACTCGCGCCGAGTTGGCGGGCTTGCTGGCGGGGGATGCGGTGATGCAGAAACGCCTGGCGGCGCTCGCCTTGCAGGCGGTTGAATTACCGGAAGGCTCGCTGCGCGGGCACACCTATCACCATTCGCTGACCACCACCGAGCTGGCTCCGATTGCTCGCGGCCTGAGCCCAAACGGGGGGCGCGGCGCGGAGGCCGTTTATCGTGAGGGGCGGATGACGGCTTCTTATGTGCATTTCTATTTTCCGTCAAATCCTCCTGCGATTGCTGCGCTTTTTGCGCCGGACCTTACGGACGCCATCGCGGGCAAGCCCGCTCCTGCAGGGGGCGAGTGTATTGGTGTAGGAGCGGGCTTGCCCGCGATGAGGCCATGACCGACAACGCCTTCTCCGAGGCCGAACGCCAAGCGGTCTACCGCGCCATCGCCGAACGCCGTGACATGCGTCACTTCACGGGTGGCACCGTAGAACCTGAGCAACTGCGGCGCCTGCTCGAAGCCGCGCACCAGGCGCCGAGCGTTGGCCTGATGCAGCCGTGGCGCTTCATCCGCATCAGCGACCGAAGCCTGCGCGGCAGGATCCAGTCGCTGGTGGAGGAAGAACGCATGCGCACCGCTGAGGCCCTCGGCGAGCGCAGTGACGAATTCATGAAGCTGAAAGTCGAAGGTATCAACGACTGCGCCGAGGTGCTGATTGCGGCGCTGATGGACGACCGCGAACGGCATATTTTCGGCCGCCGCACGTTGCCGGAAATGGACATGGCCTCGTTGTCCTGCGCGATCCAGAACCTGTGGCTGGCATCCCGCGCCGAAGGGCTCGGCATGGGTTGGGTTTCGTTGTTCGAGCCCCAGGCCCTGGCTGACCTGTTGGGGCTGCCCGCCGGGGCCAAGCCTTTGGCGATTCTCTGCCTGGGACCGGTCGAACAGTTTTATCCGGCACCGATGCTGGTGCTTGAAGGCTGGGCGCGGGAACGTCCATTAAGCGAAATGTTGTATGAGAATTATTGGGGAGTGAGTCAATGAGTGTGGCGTTGTTGAGTGTCGCTGCGGTGGCGCTGGATGCGCTGCTGGGCGAGCCCAAGCGCTGGCATCCGCTGGTCGCCTTCGGCCGTTTTGCCGACCGCATCGAACAACGTTTCAACGGGGGTGGTCGCGGCTGGCGCAGCCATGGCGTGACGGCCTGGGTGATTGCGGTCGTGCCGCTGACCTTGCTCGCCACGGCTTTTTCCTGGGCGCCTTATGTGGGTTGGATCGTCGAGATTCTCGCCCTCTATTGTGCGCTTGGCTTGCGCAGCCTGGGGGAGCACGTCGAGCCGGTTGCCAAGGCTTTGCGTAGCAATGATCTGGAGCAGGCGCGCCAGCGTGTCGGTTATCTGGTCAGTCGCCAGACCACTGAGCTGGATTCAACCGAAGTGGCCCGCGCCGCCACTGAATCGGTCCTGGAAAACGGCAGTGACGCCGTCTTCGCGGCGTTGTTCTGGTTTGCCGTGGCCGGCGCGCCAGGGGTGGTGCTCTATCGCTTGAGCAACACGCTGGACGCGATGTGGGGCTATCGCAACGAGCGTTTCGAACGCTTCGGCTGGGCGGCTGCGAAGATCGACGACGTGCTCAACTACATTCCTGCCCGATTGGTGGCGTTGACCTATGCACTGTTGGGCAAGACCCGACTCGCATTCAAATGCTGGCGCACACAAGGCCCCACCTGGGACAGCCCGAACGCCGGTCCGGTGATGGCCGCCGGGGCAGGCGCCCTGGGGGTCGAGTTGGGTGGGGCGGCGATTTATCACGGTGAGTTGCACCAGCGTCCCCAGTTGGGCGAAGGTGTGCCAGCGGACGCCGATTCCATTGATCGAGGCTGGCAACTGGTCCAGCGCGGGGTATGGTTATGGTTGCTGATTCTGTGTGTGGGAGCTGAATTTTATGCTTGAACACGGTGGTCGGTTGCGCAAGGCGGCGCTTGAATACGGCATTGCCGAAGCGGATTGGCTCGACCTGTCCAGCGGCCTTGCGCCCTGGCCGTTTGCCGTGCCGGACATTCCGCTGCGCGCCTGGGCGCGGTTGCCGGAAGCCGACGATGGCCTGGAGCAGGCGGCCTGCGAATACTACGGCGCCTCGCAGGTGCTGCCGGTAGCGGGCTCGCAAATGGCGATCCAGTTGCTGCCGCGTTTGCGTCGGGCCGGCAAGGTCGGAGTGCTGTCACCCTGTTACGCCGAACACGCCGAGGCCTGGCGCCGCAACGGCTACATCGTGCGTGAGGTGGTGGAACAGGAAGTCGATTTTTTCATCGACAACCTCGATGTGCTGGTGGTGGTCAATCCGAACAATCCAACCGGCTTGTGCATCGCGCCTACGCGTTTGCTGGAATGGCATTCCCGGTTGGCTCAACGGGGCGGCTGGTTGGTGGTGGACGAGGCGTTCATGGACAACACGCCGCAATTGAGCCTGGCACCTTTTTCCCATCAGGTCGGCCTGGTGGTGCTGCGCTCCTTCGGCAAGTTTTTTGGTTTGGCCGGCGTGCGCCTGGGGTTTGTCCTGGCCGAGCGCAAGTTGCTCAAGTTGCTTGCCGAACAAGTCGGACCCTGGGCTGTCAGTGGGCCGACCCGTGTGCTGGGGCGAGTCTGCCTGCTGGATAAACAGGCGCATGCCAGTCAGCGCGCGCGCAGCGATGCCGCCAGTGAGCGGCTGGTGACGCTGCTGGAAAAACACGGTTTCAAACCCCAGGGCGGTTGCGCCCTGTTTCAGTGGCTGAGCACCGAACACGCCGAAGAGTTGCATGAGTTCATGGCCCTGCGCGGCATCCTGCTGCGCCTGTTCTCCAGCACCAGCAGCCTGCGCTTTGGCCTGCCGGGCGAGGAAGCTGATTGGTTGCGGCTGGATCAGGCACTCGAAGCCTTTGCCGGGGAAAAACGATGACTGCGCTCAAGCCCCGGGGCTCCACCTTGATGGTACAGGGCACCACGTCCGACGCCGGTAAAAGCACGCTGGTGACGGCCTTGTGTCGTTGGGTCACTCGCCAGGACGTCGAGGTGGTGCCGTTCAAGCCGCAGAACATGGCGCTCAACAGTGCCGTGACCGCCGACGGTGGCGAGATCGGTCGCGCACAAGCCGTGCAGGCCCAGGCGGCTTATCTCGAACCGCACACCGACATGAATCCGGTGCTGCTCAAGCCCAACAGCGACACTGGCGCCCAGGTGATCATCCACGGCCGTGCGGTCACGACGATGAATGCGGTGGCGTACCACGACTACAAAGCCATCGCGATGGAAGCGGTGCTGGCTTCGCACCAGCGCTTGAGCGCGGCGTATCCAGTGGTCATGGTCGAAGGCGCGGGCTCGCCGGCAGAGATCAACCTGCGTGCCGGCGACATTGCCAATATGGGCTTCGCCGAGGCGGTGGATTGCCCGGTCGTGCTGATCGCCGATATCAATCGCGGCGGAGTGTTCGCGCACCTGGTCGGCACACTGGAGCTGTTGTCGCCCAGTGAGCAGGCTCGGGTCAAAGGCTTCATCATCAACCGTTTTCGTGGCGACATCGCCTTGCTCCAACCGGGACTCGACTGGCTGCAGGCCCGCACCGGCAAACCGGTGATCGGCGTCTTGCCCTACGTGATGGACCTGCATCTGGAAGCCGAGGACGGCATCGACCAGCGTCAGGCCGACAAGGCCGATCAGGTGCTCAAGGTGGTGGTGCCGGTGTTGCCGCGTATCAGCAACCACACCGATTTCGATCCACTGCGCCTGCACCCCCAGGTGGACTTGCAATTCATCGCCCCCGGCCAAGCCATTCCCCCCGCCGACCTGATCATTCTTCCCGGCTCCAAAAGCGTGCGCAGCGATCTGGCGTACTTGCGGGCGAATGGCTGGGACACTGCCATCACCCGCCACTTGCGTTACGGTGGCAAGGTGTTGGGGATATGCGGTGGTCTGCAAATGCTCGGTGAACAAGTCCACGATCCGCTGGGCCTTGAAGGCGCGCCCGGTTCCAGTGCCGGCCTTGGGTTGTTGGCGTTCGAGACTCGGTTGGAAGCCGACAAACAACTGCGCAATGTGCGTGGGCGCCTGGTGCTGGAGGATGCGGACGTCATGGGTTATGAAATTCACGCCGGCGTCACCACCGGGCCAGCCCTGGAGCAAGCGGCCGTGTTCCTGGATGACGGTCGCTGCGATGGCGCGCAGAGTGCCGACGGGCAGATTTTCGGCACTTACCTGCATGGCTTGTTCGAGTCGCCGGCGGCCAGTGCCGCGTTGTTGCGGTGGGCAGGGCTGCGGGATGTGCAGGAAGTCGATTACCACGGGCTGCGCGAGCGGGATATCGAACGGCTGGCGGATCTGGTGGAGAAGCATCTGGATACCGGGCTTTTGCGCAAGCTCTGTGGGATTTGAGTTGTTCCTGCCCGCGATGAGGCCGGTTGCCTCACCATCTATTTTTCAGGATGTCTCAATGATCCAACTGATCCTCGGCGGCGCCCGCTCCGGCAAGAGCCGCCTGGCCGAGAAACTCGCCGCCGACAGCACCCTGGCTGTGACCTACATTGCCACCAGCCAACCGCTGGACGGTGAGATGAATGATCGTGTGGCCCATCATCGCGCCCGGCGACCGGCCGCGTGGGCGCTGATCGAAGAGCCGGTGCAGCTCGCGCGCGTCCTGCGTGAAACCGCCCGGGCTGACCGTTGCCTGCTGGTGGATTGCCTGACCCTGTGGATGACCAATCTGCTGATGCTCGACGACGCCGAACGCCTGGCGAGCGAGCGGGAAGCGTTGCTGGACTGCCTGGCGGACCTGCCGGGCGAAATCATTTTTGTCAGCAACGAGACCGGAATGGGTGTCGTGCCGCTGGGCGAATTGACTCGCCGTTATGTCGATGAAGCCGGTTGGCTGCATCAAGCGCTGGCTGAACGTTGCCAGCGCGTGGTGCTGACTGTCGCCGGCTTGCCCCTGACTTTGAAAGGAAACGCGTTATGACCCAATCCTGGTGGCTGAATCCATGCAAGCCCATCGACGCCCAGGCCGTCGAACAGGCGCAGGCTCGCCAACAACAGCTGACCAAACCCGCCGGTTCCCTCGGTCATCTTGAATCGGTGGCGGTGCAATTGGCCGGTATGCAGGGGCAGGTGAAACCAAGCCTGGACCAGGTATGGATCGCCATTTTTGCCGGTGACCATGGCGTGGTGGCAGAGGGTGTGTCGGCGTTTCCCCAGGAAGTCACCGGGCAGATGTTGCTCAACTTCGTCAGTGGTGGCGCGGCGATCAGCGTGCTGGCGCGCCAGCTCGGCGCATCACTGGAAGTGGTCGACCTTGGCACGGTGACGCCGGCGTTGAACCTGCAGGGTGTGCGTCATTTGAACATCGGCCCGGGCACGGCGAATTTTGTCCAGGGCCCGGCCATGAGCCAGGTTCAGGGCGAACTGGCCTTGCAGGCCGGCCGCGACAGCGCTCGCCGCGCCCTCGAGCGGGGCGCGCACTTGTTCATCGGCGGCGAGATGGGCATAGGCAACACCACTGCAGCCAGTGCGTTGGCCTGTGCCTTGCTCGATTGCCCGGTCACCCACCTGACAGGCCCTGGCACCGGACTGAACGCTGCGGGTGTCAGCCGTAAGGTGCAGGTCATCGAACGGGCGTTGTCCGTGCACGCGGCCCAGCGCGGCGATGCGTTGCAGACCCTGTTCAACCTTGGTGGGTTTGAAATCGCCGCACTGGTGGGCGCGTACCTGGCGTGCGCCCAGGAAGGGATCGCCGTGCTGGTGGACGGGTTCATCTGCAGCGTCGCGGCGCTGTTGGCGGTACGCCTGAACCCGCCGGCGCGCCAGTGGATGCTGTTTGGTCATCGTGGTGCTGAGCCGGGTCATCGTCATGTGCTGCAAATGCTGGAGGCCGACCCGGTGCTGGAGCTGGGTCTGCGATTGGGCGAGGGCAGTGGTGCGGCGCTGGCCGTGCCGGTGCTGCGCCTGGCGTGTGATCTTCACGGGCAAATGGCGACGTTCGCCGAGGCGGCCGTCGCGGATCGTCCGGCATGACCTTGCGCCTGGACCTGCTGCGCCACGGCGAAACTGAACTCGGTGGCGGCCTGCGCGGCAGTCTCGACGATGCGCTGACCGACGCCGGTTGGGCGCAGATGCGTGCGGCGGTGGTTGCGCAGGGGCCCTGGGATCGGCTGGTCAGTTCACCCTTGCAGCGTTGCGCGCGCTTTGCTGAAGAACTCGGCGAGCAACTGGGTTTGCCCGTGCAACTGGAGGTCGATCTGCAGGAACTGCATTTCGGCGCCTGGGAAGGGCAGAGCGCAGCCGCGTTGATGGAGACGGATGCCGAAGCGCTCGGCTTGTTCTGGGCCGATCCCTACTCGTTCACACCGCCGCAAGGGGAGCGCGTCGAGGACTTTTCGGCGCGGGTCCTGGCCGCCATTGCGCGGCTGCACGCAGCCCATGCCGGCGAACGGGTGTTGTTGATCAGCCACGGTGGGGTCATGCGCCTGCTGCTGGCGCAGGCACGTGGATTGCCACGCGAGCACTTGCTCAATGTGGAAGTCAGGCATGGCGCGCTGTTTTCTTTAAACGTCACACCCGGTGTCCTTCTCAAGGAATTGATCTGACCATGTTGCCGTTCTGGATCGCCCTGCAATTTCTCAGCAGCCTGCCGATTCGCCTGCCAGGCATGCCAGCACCCCAGGAGCTGGGGCGTTCTTTGCTGTTTTATCCGCTGGTGGGGTTATTGTTCGGGGTGATCCTCTGGACGTTGAACGGCTTGTTGCTCGGTGCGCCATTGTTGCTGCACGCGGCGCTGTTGCTGACGGCGTGGGTGTTGCTCAGTGGCGGCTTGCACCTGGATGGTCTGGCCGATAGCGCCGACGCGTGGCTGGGCGGTTTTGGTGATCGCGAGCGCACACTTGCGATCATGAAGGACCCGCGCAGCGGCCCGATTGCGGTGGTCACGCTGGTAGTGGTGTTGTTGCTGAAATTCTGCGCGTTGCTGGCGCTGATTGAGCAACAGCACGCGGTGTTGCTGATCATCGTGCCGGTAATCGGTCGCAGTGCGTTGTTGGGGCTGTTTTTGACTACGCCTTATGTGCGGGCGGGTGGTTTGGGGCAGGCGTTGGCGGATCATTTGCCGCGTTTGGCCGGCAAGCGGGTGTTGGCGGTTAGCGCTTTGGCGTGTGCGTTGATCGGTGGGCTCAGTGGGGCTTTTGCCGTCGTGTTGGCGGCGTTGGTGTTCGTCTGGTTGCGACGGGTGATGCTGCGGCGGCTGGGAGGGGCGACGGGGGATACGGCGGGGGCACTGCTGGAGTTGCTGGAGGTGGCGGTGTTGGTTGGGATTGTGTTGGTCTGACGTTGTTGTGTGAGGGAGTAGACCGCTATCGCGGGCAAGCCCGCTCCCACCATTTGACTTGTAGACACCAGGCGGAATGTGGGAGCGGGCTTGCCCGCGATAGCAATCTAACTTACAACACCATTTTTGAAACTTGATTTAACTGATTCGCGGGTATATACACGCACCATGCTCGACTCCCAATGTTTATGCATCAACCTGCGTCGCGCCGCTCGTGGCGTCAGCAGGCATTACGACGGCGCTCTCGATGGCTTCGGGATCAACGTCGCCCAGTATTCTTTGCTGTGCAATCTGCAGCGCCTGGACCAACCGAGCATTTCCAGCCTGGCCGAAGCCATGGGCCTGGACCGTAGCACCCTTGGGCGCAACTTGCGGGTGCTGGAAGGCGAGGGCCTGGTGATGCTGGTCGAGGGCGAAGACATGCGTAACCGCATCGTCAAGCTCACCCAAACGGGTGCTGAACGACTGGTGGCGGCCTTGCCGGCGTGGGAAGCCGCGCAACAACGATTGGTCGAACGCCTGGGTGCCGAGAAACGAGAAACCTTGCTCAAGCTGCTGGACGAACTGGCCTGAGGCCTGTTTTTCCGACTTTAAGCGGGTATATACCCGCTACCGGAGAATAAGAATATGACATCGATGTGGCGTACTTGCGGCTGGGTTCTGTTGGGGAGTGCGTTGATTCTTGCGTTGTCCCTGGGCGTACGGCATGGCTTCGGGCTGTTTCTGGCGCCGATGAGTGCCGAGTTTGGCTGGGGGCGTGAAACCTTTGCCTTTGCCATCGCGTTACAAAACCTGATCTGGGGCCTGGCCCAGCCCTTCACCGGCGCGTTGGCCGATCGCTTCGGTGCGGCGAAAGTCGTGCTGATCGGTGGTGTGCTGTACGCCTCGGGCCTGGCGTTGATGGGGCTGTCGGATTCTGCATTGACCCTGTCGTTGAGCGCCGGTCTGTTGATCGGCATTGGTCTGTCAGGCACCTCGTTCTCGGTGATACTCGGCGTGGTGGGGCGTGCGGTCCCGCCGGAGAAACGCAGCATGGGCATGGGGATCGCCAGCGCGGCCGGTTCCTTCGGTCAGTTCGCCATGTTGCCCGGTACGCTGGGATTGATCGGCTGGCTGGGTTGGTCGGCGGCGTTGCTGGTGTTGGGCCTGCTGGTGGCCATGATCGTGCCGTTGGTGAGCATGCTCAAGGACAAGCCATTGCCGGCGGCCGGCCACGAACAGACCCTGACCGAAGCACTGCACGAAGCCTGCTCCCATTCCGGGTTCTGGCTGCTCGCGTTCGGCTTCTTCGTCTGCGGTTTCCAGGTGGTGTTCATCGGCGTGCACCTGCCAGCCTACCTGGTGGATCAACATCTGCCCGCGACGGTTGGCACGACGGTGCTGGCGCTGATCGGCCTGTTCAATATCTTTGGTACTTATACAGCGGGCTGGCTCGGCGGGCGCATGTCCAAGCCGCGTTTGCTCACCGGTCTGTATTTGCTGCGGGCGGTAGTAATCGGACTGTTCCTGTGGGCGCCGGTCACGACCATCACGGCCTATCTGTTTGGTATGGCAATGGGCTTCCTCTGGTTGTCGACGGTGCCATTGACCAACGGTACGGTGGCGACCTTGTTTGGCGTCCGTAATCTGTCCATGCTCGGTGGGATCGTGTTCCTGTTCCACCAGCTCGGCTCGTTCCTCGGCGGCTGGCTGGGCGGGGTGGTGTATGACCGAACCGGGAGCTATGACTTGATCTGGCAAGTCGCGATTCTGTTGAGCCTGATGGCTGCCGCGCTGAACTGGCCAGTGCGTGAACGGCCTGTGGCGCGCCTGCAAACGCAAATGAGCGCGACATGAATAGCCTGTGGCCGCGGGTCGCCGTTGCGGCCGCTGGCACCCTGTTGCTGGCCCTGGCGTGGTGGGGCTGGCACCGGGGCGGGCTGGCGTTGATGCAACTGGGCATGGGTGCTTGCTAGCGCAAGCCCAGGGCGAGTAAGTTCGTTGCAGATGACTTGAAGGATGACTGGATATGTTGATGCGCTGGCTTGCTGTTCCCGCGTTACTCCTAGCCGTTGGCGGTTTGGCGCAGGCCGCCGAATGCCCGGAGCTGTTGCAGGGCTCGTTGCCGAAACTGCGCGCCAAGGAGTCCATCGATTTGTGCCAACGCTTCGCCGGCAAACCGCTGGTGGTCGTCAATACCGCCAGTTTTTGCGGCTTTGCCCCACAATTCAAGGGGCTTGAGGCGCTCAATCAGCAATACAAGGACCAGGGGCTGGAGGTCATTGGCGTCCCGTCCAATGACTTCAAGCAGGAGTCCAAGGACGGCGAAGAGACCGCCAAGGTCTGCTACGTGAACTACGGCGTGACATTCACCATGACCGAGCCGCAGAAGGTTCGTGGTGATGACGCCACGCATCTGTTCCGGGTGCTGGCAGCCCAGAGCAGCGCGCCGAAGTGGAATTTCTATAAATACGTGGTTGATCGCAAAGGCCACGTGATCGCCAATTTCTCCAGCCTGACCAAACCGGATGATCCAGCCTTCATCAGCGCCGTGGAAAAAGCCCTGGCTTCACAGCCCTGATCTTCATGCATTCTGTAGGAGCGAGCACGCTCGCGATGGAGGTTTAGGCCCCGCTGGGTGTCAGGCATCCAGCGTTATCGTTGACGACCATCGCGAGCATGCTCGCTCCTACAGGGACAGGTTCAGGCGTTGATCATCAGAAGCGGTAAGTTGCGCCTACACCAAAACCGTTTGCCGAGTTTTCATACTTGGAGCTATACGACTGGTTGCGAGGTGCACCGTTGGAGTTGTTCACCGTCACCGACTCTTCTTTCAGGTACGAGTACGCCACGTCGATGGTCAGGTCGTCGGTCGGGCTCCAGCCGGCGCCCACGCTGAAGATCGTGCGATCGCCAGTCGGGATGCGTGGGGAGCGGTGTTCGTTGTTGGTCGGCGACTGGTCGAAGGACAGGCCGGTACGCAATACCCACTGCTTGTTCAACTGGTAGGAAGCACCGATGGCGTGAGCCCAGGTGTCGTGCCAGTCTTGCTCTTCAGTGATGGTGCCGAACTGGGGACGCAGTGCGGCTGGAACGCCATCGTTCTCAACCGAGATCTCCTTCAGGCGGCTCCAGCGGGTCCAGGTGCTGCCTGCGTAGAGGGTCCACTGGTCGTCCAACTGGTGAGTCACGGAGAAATCAACCGACTCAGGGGTGGAGATGTCCAGGGAGGCATCGTACTTCTGGTTCGGATTCTGGCCTGCAAGGGCGAGACCGACGTAGCTGACCTTGGTGTCGCCGTCGAGTTTGTACTTCACTTTCGAGTGATAGGTCATGCCCAGGCGAGTGCTGTCGGTGGCTTGAACCAGTACACCCACGTTGAAGCCCAGGGCAGTATCGTCACCCTTGATGGTCACAGTGCCGTCCGGACCCCGAGGGTTCAGCGACAGGTTTGATTCCAGTTTGCCGTCGATGCGGTTGATGGTCGGCCCGAAACCGATCGACACCTTGTCGTTGAAGGCGTAGCTGATGGTTGGCTGGACGGTCACGATCTTGACTTCGCTTTTGCTGCCGAAGTACTTGCCGGCAAAGCCGTTCTCGTAGTCGGTTACCAGGCCGAACGGCGCGTATACGCCCAGGCCGAATGCCCAATGGTCGTCGATTGGCTTGACGTAGTAACCCATAGGTACGCCCATGAACGGAACCATGTCACCTTTATTGGTGCCGCGGTTCGGGCTGGAGCTGGCGTCGCTGATATCGGTGTGTGCGTCAATGAATGCAACACCGCCGGTCACTTGTTCGCGCTTGAGGCGCGCCATGCCGGCAGGGTTGCCAAATACGGTGGATGCGTCGTCGGCAGAAGAAGAGCGCCCGGCAAAACCTGTCCCCATCCCGCTGATGCTTTGTTCGTTGAGGGCGAAGCCACTCGCAAAGATCTGGGTGGAGGCGAGGGTAACGGCGAGGCTAAGGGTGGTTTTGAGCATGACTTTTTTCATTATTAGAACTCCTGATGATCACCGGGGCGGAAATTACCAACATTTTCGTCCGGGCGCTATAGGCTGTATCGCTTGAGTTAGAGCGGTTTTGTAGGACAATCCAACCAGATTCGCGGCATGTTGCACGATCTTTCGGAGCGGGGTGTATCAGCAGGCGACCTGATTCAGCGGTGAAACACAGGTTTGCCAGGCATAGGTGAAGTCTCTGAGGCGTCCTTGCGGCTGAAAGGTCTGGCGCCAGATGCGCGCCATGCCCAACAGATCGTCGGCTTCGGGGAGTGGAGTGTTCTGTTCTTCCACCAGCAGCCAGGCGATGGCTGTGGCGTAACGCAGGTTGACGGTCAATTCAATGTGGGGGCCACTGAGGAAAGCGTGTTGGCTGGCCAGCCCGCGGACCAGGCTGGCGCGTTCCGGGTCCAGTGCCAGGTAATCGTCCCACAGCGCCTGGTGGCGGGGTTCGGCAATTCGGTACAGGCCATGGCCACGGCGGTCATGCAGGGCGGAACCAAGGGCGGACTGACTGGCGGCGATGCCCAGCAACAGGGATTCGGCGGTTGCGTTATGGCGTCCAAGGTAGATCAACGTCGGACGGATCACATAACGGCAAAGTTCGCTGGCAGCGATACCCATAACACCCTCGGAACATGAAGTGGTCGGCGAGTCCTGAGAGGGAGCGTTGGCAGCGGTGGATAAAGACTCAGGCTCGCCGGAAGCGGATCAAGCCGCTTGAGTTGAAGTCTAGTGTCATATTCGCGTTGTAAAGGATTGTTTTTAAAATATTTCTGATCGGCAGTTATAAACGTTATATCGATTGGGACTTAGTCGCTGAGAAACACAAGGCAATAAAAAGCCCCGCTTTTAGGGCGGGGCTTTCGCTTTCGCTGCACTCTGTAGGAGCGAGCATGCTCGCGAATGGAGGTCGGTGCACCGCGGGCATTCAGGCATCCCGCGTTTTCGTTTACGTCCATCGCGAGCTTTTGCTCGCTCCTACATGGCGTGGCAGTGTCAGGCGACCAGCGCCTGGCGAGTACGCTCGATCACGGCCTGCAGCGGCTCGGCGCTGGAGTACTGGTCGGGGTACAGGCGTTCGCTGTGACGAGCGATGCCGTGTTCGTTGACCAGCGTAAAGCTGAAGCAGCCTTTGCGAGCGGCCATGATCAGGCAGTTCATCGGAGCAAAAGCATTGGTGAGGGTGCGGATTGCATCCTGTGTATGGATTTGAGTAGTCATTAAAGGTGTTCCTGCAAGCGACACGGATATGAACCGTGCAAAATTAAAACGTTCCAGTAACGACGACCACCATTGGTCGAACGAAGAACCCGACTGGAACAAAGCAGCCAGTTTGAAGCGCTGATTAAATTGGCGCGCTTGGGCTGGCAGGTAGGTACTTAGGAGGGCAGGCATCACATCGAGGGCAAAGGTTCTGGGCCCGGGGTGAAGATCCTGATCAATTTGCAGGTTGGTTCGGTCAGAGTAAGGGGCTTCGCAACACCCTTTGATTGCGATTCAAAGGTCGTGTTGGCGCAAGTTTTACCTGGAAACCATCGAGGTGGCCGATCCCGCTTGTTCGGTGGGCTTCTGTGCAAGAAGGCATGCCGGGGGGATTTGTTCGACCAGAATTGACTTTCAGCTTGGTACTAACGCCGCGGATAGTAACGGATCGAACGGAGAAAGGGAAGGGTATCGATCAATTACCTTTGAGTAGGCCTCTGGGCTCAATCCCCCTGCGGCATTTCCCGGGGCTTTTTTGCCCGAAATGGCCCGGAATCCGACAGTCGGTCAATGACGTTCGTCGCCCAAAAGGCGGCCTTAGGCCAGGGGTTGCCAAGGTTTATCCCCAGATTGGGTAACAAAACGCGCCGAAAAAGCGCATCCATATAACCGCCTTGGAGGTACTTGTGCACATTAGTTGCGCAACCTGTAACCTCGCTGTCACATCGCCCTCAAGCGCAATGGCTGCCTGCAGGAAAAATTTAAGTCAATGAAAAACATCGCTTTTTTTTACTGGTGAAAAAATCGTCAGTTTGACTGCGAGCCCCATTCCATAAGGCTTTGCGGGAGTTCAAGGGCGGTTGTCCACTGAGTTATCCACAGCTTCTGTGGATTGTCCCGAGCGCTTGCTCTAGGACGGGCGTGCCGGGATTTTTTAGACTTTACCTGTAAGAAAAAGAGAGTAGAGTGGCGCGCCTCCGATTTGCCCCACAGTGCTTTATGAAGTTTCGCTCCGTATCAGTTTCTACCACCTCAAATCCTTCCAGTGTTACCCCACCTCAACGCATTTCGATGCGCGTAGCCGAGTGGCTGCTCGACAGTCCACGCCTGGGTGACAACACCAATGTCAAACATTTCGCCGGACGTTTGCTCAAGCAGCCAGCTCGCGAAGGGGTGGTGGCCGCGCAAAGCCGCCTCGGCCAGTTAATGTGCCGCGAGTGTGGCAATGCCCGGGATCGCCGTATCGGCCAGGACCTCCTGCGCCAGGCGGCTCGAGCCGGTGACCGCCGTGCCCAGAAGGAACTCGGGTTGATCGAAGACTGAGCTGTCCAAGACCTGACGCCTTGGTTAACCTTCAATTTTCAGCGGATGGGCAGGAATGGCAATGGCGATGGACTTGACCAGCATATTGCTGGGTCTGGCAGGGGCCGCACTGCCGTTGTTGGCGTTGGCCTGGCAACTGCAACGCCGGGCGAGCCATTCGCAGTCGGACGTTGCCCTTTTGGAAGAGCGCCTGGCCATGGCTCAGATGGCCCAGAATGGCTTGAACGCGCAACTTGAAACCTGTCGCGACGAAATAGCCGATCTGGGGCAGGCTAACACCGCCAGGCAGGCTGAACTGGCCGCCCTGCGCCGTGAAGTCGAACTGCTGCAGATCGAGCGTGACGATGCCCGTGACGCTGCCCATGCCTGGAACATCGAGCGCGCGGGCAAGGAGGCCGAGCTGCGTCGTCTGGATGCGCAGGCCGCCTCGCTGAATGCAGAACTGCGTGAGCAACAGGAAAGCCACCAACAGCGCCTTAATGACCTGCAAGGCTCGCGAGACGAGCTGCGTGCCCAGTTCGCCGAACTGGCCGGCAAGATCTTCGACGAGCGTGAGCAGCGTTTTGCCGAATCCAGTCAGCAACGTTTGGGGCAGTTGCTCGATCCGTTGAAGGAGCGCATCCAGTCGTTTGAAAAACGCGTTGAGGAAAGTTACCAGGCCGAGGCTCGCGAACGCTTTTCCCTGGCCAAGGAGCTGGAGCGCCTGCAACAGTTGAATCTGCGCCTGAGCGACGAAGCCACCAACCTGACCCGCGCGTTGAAAGGCCAGAAAACCCAGGGTAACTGGGGCGAGCTGATTCTTGAGCGGGTGCTGGAACACGCCGGCCTGGAGAAAGGGCGCGAGTACCAGACCCAGGTCAACCTCAAGGGCCCGGACGGTGAGCGCTTTCAGCCGGATGTGATTATCTACCTGCCGGGCGACAAGCAAGTGGTGGTCGACTCCAAGGTCAGCCTGACCGCCTATCAGCAATTCGTCGCGGCTGAAGATGACGGCATTGCCCAGATCGCCATCAAGCAGCACGTGCAATCGTTGCGCAGCCACGTCAAGGGGCTGGCCGGCAAGGACTACAAGCGCCTCGACGGCCTGCACAGTCTGGATTTCGTCTTGTTGTTCGTGCCCATCGAGGCGGCGTTTTCCGCCGCGTTGCAGGCCGAGCCGAGCCTGTTCCAGGAAGCGTTCGACCGCAACATCGTGATTGTCAGTCCGACCACCCTGCTGGCCACGCTGCGGGTGATCGACAGCTTGTGGAAGCAGGAGCGCCAGAGCCAGAACGCCAGGGAAATTGCCGAGCGGGCAGGATGGCTGTACGACAAGTTTGTGTTGTTCATCCAGGATCTGGACGAGGTCGGAAATCGCTTGCAGCAGCTGGACAAAGCCTACAGCGCGGCGCGCAACAAGCTGACAGAAGGTCGCGGCAATCTGGTCAGTCGTAGCGAGCAACTCAAGTTGCTCGGGGCGCGCGCCAGTAAAAGCCTGCCGGCGGATTTGCTGGAGCGGGCGATGACGGATGTCGATGGGTTGGTCGAGCTGCCTGAATAAACTTCGCTCCAGGTGTCCGCATCCCCCCTGTAGGAGCGAGTTTACTCGCGATGGTCGTCAACGATGACGCAGGACACCTGACACCCTGCGGTGCCTGGGCCTCCATCGCGAGCAAGCTCGCTCCTACAGGTCTCCGCATCCCCCCTGTAGGAGCGAGTTTACTCGCGATGGTCGTGAACGATGACGCTGGACACCTGACACCCTGCGGTGCCTGGGCCTTCATCGCGAGCAAGCTCGCTCCTACAGGTGTCCGCATTCCCCCTGTAGGAGCGAGTTTACTCGCGATGGTCGTCAACGATGACGCTGGGTACCTGACACCCTGCGGTGCCTGGACCTTGATCGCGAGCAAGCTCGCTCCTACAGGTAAAGCGCCGATCACAGCGGCAGATGCCGGCTCAACAAGGCGCGCAGCGCCGCAGGTTTGACCGGCTTGGCCAGGTAATCCAGGCCAGCTGCATGCACCCGCGCCACCGTCTCCGGGTGACCATCGGCGCTGATCACCACGCCTGGCACCGGCTCACCCAGGCGGGTGCGCAGCCAGGCCATCAACTCGGTCCCGGTCTCGCCATCGTCCAGGTGGTAATCGACCAATGCCAATTGCGGACGTATGCCGCTGTCCAGCAGTGCCGCGCACTCGTCACGGTTGCGGGCGGTCCAGACCTGGCAACCCCAGCGGGTCAGCAGGCTGTTCATACCGATCAGGATGCTGTCTTCATTGTCGATGCACAGTACCTGCGCGCCGCTCAACAATTTACCGTTGAGTTCGGTGGCGTTGATCGGTGCGGCAACAGGGGCCTTGCTCAACGGCACGCTGACGCTGAACACGCTGCCGCGTCCTGGCCAGGAGCGCACTTGCAAGGTATGGCCGAGCACACGGCACAGCCCATCGGCAATGGCCAGGCCCAACCCCAGGCCTTTCTCGGCGCGGGTCTGATGGCTGTCGAGGCGCTTGAATTCTTCGAAGATCACTTTCAATTTGTCTTCGGCAATCCCCGGGCCGCGATCCCAGACTTCCAGGCACAGCTCGCCCTTGCGCCGACGTACTCCCAGCAGCACCGGGCCACGGGCATAGCGGAAAGCATTGGTGAGGAAATTCTGCAGGATCCGGCGCAGTAGCTTGATGTCGCTGTCGACCCGCAGGGTGCTGCCGCGCACCCTGAACTTGAGCCCTTGCTCGCGTGCCAGCGCCTTGAATTCCGCGCCGAGAATGTCAAACAGCTCGTTGAGCATGAACGGTTTGATATCCGGGTTGATCTTGCCGTTCTCCAGGCGCGAAATATCCAGCAGGTCGCTGATCAGGTCTTCGGCCGAGCGCAGTGACGAATCCAGGTGTTGCACCAGCTTCTGCGCCTCGCTGGACAAGCCGTCGTCCTGATGGGACAAGGCGGCAGAGAACAGGCGTGCGGCGTTCAGCGGCTGCATCAGGTCGTGGCTGACCGCCGCAAGGAATCGGGTTTTCGACTGGTTGGCCGACTCGGCGGTGCCCTTGGCTTCGGTCAGCGCGATGTTGAGTTGCGACAGCTCGTGGGTGCGCTCCGTTACCCGGCGCTCCAGGCCTTCGTTGGCTTCGGTGAGCGCCTGTTCGGCCTCGCGGAACGCGGTGATGTCGGTGAAACTCATGACAAACCCGCCGCCCGGCATCGGGTTGCCGATCAACTCGATCACACGCCCGTTAGGGAACAATCGTTCGGAGGTGTGGGCGCGGCCCTGGCGCATCCAGTGCAAGCGGCGCGCGACGTGCACTTCCGCTTCACCGGGGCCGCAAAGCCCACGCTCGGCGTTATAGCGGATGATGTCGGCAATCGGACGGCCGACACTGATTAACCCGTCGGGGTAGTTGAACAGCTCCAGATATCGTCGGTTCCACGCTACCAGGCGCAGCGATTGATCGACCACGCTGATGCCCTGGGTGATGTTCTCGATCGCACCCTGCAACAGCGCGCGGTTGAACTGCAGCACTTCCGAGGCTTCGTCGGCGATTCGGACGACGTCCTCAAGTTGCATTTCCCGACCTTCGATGGCGGCTTTTACCACTGCCCGCGTCGAAGACGCGCCGAGTACACCGGCCAGCAGGCGTTCGGTGTGGGCGATCCATTCATCGTCGGCGTTCTGGTTGGGGTTGAAGCCTTTGCCCTGGCGGTAGGCGAAGCGGATAAAGCTCTGGCGGGCCCGTTCTTCACCGACAAAACGGGCCGCCAGTTGCAGCAGGTCGTCGATTTGCACCGCCAGCATTGAACGGGCGCTGGGGCGGGCACTGATTTCCTGGCCAATGAAACGACCTGCTTGCCAATGTTCCGAGACGCGGGTTCGCGACAGTACCGATACCCAGGCGAACAGGGTGAAGTTGCCCGTCAGGGACAGCACCACACCTTGCGTCAGGGGGGTGATTGGCAGATTCAGTGGATTGCTGTGCAGCCAGGCCAGGCCCGGGAAGCTGCTCAATGACAAGCCCAGGCTGTGGGCGGCAATCGGCAGGACCAGCGTGTAGAACCACAGGAACGTGCCAGCGGCGAGACCCGCGAACACGCCCCGGCGATTCGCCTGTTTCCAGTACAACGCACCCAGCATGGCCGGCGCCAGTTGGGTCACGGCGGCGAAGGCGATCTGGCCGATAGTCGCCAGGCTGGCGGTTGAGCCCAGCAATCGATAGCTGACGTACGCCAGCAGCAGAATTACCACGATGCTGACGCGGCGCACGGAGAGCATCCATTGGCGGAACACTTCGAACGGCCGCTCGGCATTGTTACGGCGTAGCAACCAAGGCAGCAGCATGTCGTTGGAGACCATGGTCGACAGCGCCACACTGGCCACAATGACCATGCCGGTCGCCGCCGACGCGCCGCCGATAAATGCCAGCAATGCCAGCGCGGGATGGGACTGGGCCAGTGGCAGGCTGATCACGAACGAGTCAGGTATCACTGAACTGGGCAGCATCATTTGGCCGGCCAGGGCGATGGGCACCACAAACAGCGCCGCCAGCGCCAGATAGGCGGGGAACACCCACTTGGCCAGGCGCAGGTCCTGCGGATCGATGTTCTCCACCACCGTCACATGGAATTGTCGCGGCAGGCAGATGATCGCCATCATTGCCACACCGGTCTGCACCACCATCGATGGCCAGTTGATGGTTTCCTTCCAGTATTCCTCCAGGCGCGGGGCGAGCATGGCCTGGTCGAACAGGTCGTCAAAACCGTCGTACAGCCCGTAAGTCACGAACGCGCCGACCGCAAGAAAGGCGAGCAGCTTGACCAGCGACTCGAACGCAATCGCCAGCACCATGCCGCGGTGGTGTTCCGTGGCGTCGAGGTTGCGAGTACCAAACACGATGGTAAACAGCGCCAGTACCAGTGACACGATCAGCGCGGTGTCCTGGGCGCGGGTGCCCATCGCGTCGGCACCAGCACCGATCAGCAGGTTCACGCCGAGCACGATGCCCTTGAGTTGCAGGGCGATGTAGGGCAGCACACCGACGAGGCAGATCAACGCGACGACGATCGCCAGCGACTGGGATTTGCCGTAGCGGGCGGCGATGAAGTCGGCGATGGAGGTGATGTTCTCCTGTTTGCTGATCATCACCATTTTCTGCAGGACCCACGGTGCACAGACCAGCAGCAGGATCGGCCCCAGGTAGATCGGGAGGAACGACCAGAGTTGTTCAGCCGCCTGGCCGACGGCGCCGAAGAAGGTCCAACTGGTGCAATAGACCGCCAGCGACAGGCTGTATACCCAGGCACGCACTCGCGGTGGCAGCGGCGTACTGCGCCGGTCACCGTAGAAGGCGATGGCAAACATGATGGCCATATAGGCCAGGGCAACGGCGGCGATCAGCCCGCTGGACAGCGACATGGAGACTCCAGACAAAAGACACCCGGGGCATTTGCCCGGACAGACAGTCTCGCACGACCGTCTGCGTTAGTCAGTGTCGACCAAGGTCGTGGCGTGGCGGGGTGTCGCATGGGGTTTTCCGGGGGATTTACGGTGGCTGAGCTGGCCTCATCGCGGGCAAGCCCGCTCCCACAGGTACAGCGGTGCTCTTTGTGGGAGCGGGCTTGCCCGCGATGGCGGTTTCACTGACTCAACGCAATCCCGACCAACCCCTGCAACTCCTCGATCTCCAGCGGCGCCGTGGAGAACAGAATGCGGAACACTGAAGGCGCCACCACCAGATTGATCAGATGATCCACGCTGGGCCTGGGCTGATCGGGGTAACGATCCAGGATCGCCTGCAACTGCCCGGCAATGATGGTCGCGCAGCAGCCGGGTGTCGGGCTCGCCTGTACATCGCGCAGCATGTTGCGGCCTGGCTCGGAGCTCATTTCGTCCAGGTACTGCTCCGCCCATGCCTGCACGTCGCCGCGAAGGCTGCCGGTATCGAGCGGCTGACTATCGGGTTGCATACGCGCCAGGGCGACGTCTGCGAGCAGGGCCGACAGATCACCCCAGCGCCGATAAATGGTCGACGGCGTAACGCCCGCGCGCGCAGCGATCTGCGGGACGGTCACGCTGGCGCGATCCTGCTCGGCAAGGAGCGCGCGCACCGCCGAGTGGATCGATTCCTGAACCCGGGCGCTGCGACCGCCTGGGCGTAAACCTTCTTTAATAGCCATGTGCCGGACCTTAACACAAAGAATTTGCTTTAAGCGCCAGTGAGTCGCACACTCCGCAAAAGCAAAAAATTAGCTTTTGCGGAGTGTGCACATGCCGAATTCAAATTCCACACGGTCAAGCCTGGGCTTTCTGGCGATCACTTTACTCAGTTTTCTCGCCGCTTCCACGGCGCCGACGCCCTTGTATCACCTGTATCAAGAGCAACTGCAGTTCTCGGCGGCAACCCTGACCCTGATTTTCGGCGTGTATGCCATGAGCTTGCTCGTGGCGCTGCTGACAGTCGGTTCACTTTCCGATTACCTCGGACGCAAGCCGGTCATTTTTACCGCGGTGCTGCTCAACATGTTGGCCATGCTGCTGTTTATCCATGCCGACAGCGTGGCCTGGTTGATCGGCGCGCGCGTCCTTCAAGGTTTCGCTACCGGGATGGCCACCGCATCGTTGGGGGCGGCACTGCTCGATTGCGATCGTCAGCAAGGCCCATTGGTCAATAGCGTAGCGCCGTTGCTGGGCATGGCGGCTGGGGCCATGGGCTGCGGCTTGCTGGTGGAATTCGCACCCCTGCCATTGCAATTGACCTTCTGGATTCTCTTCGCGCTGTTCGCCTGGCAGGCACTCTATGTCTGGCGTCTGCCAGAGAGCGTGAGTCCCCAACCTGGCGCGCTGTCGTCGTTGCTGCCAACGCTGCATGTGCCGGTGCAGGCGCGGCGGACCTTGTACCTGGTGCTGCCGATCAACACCGCCGCTTGGGCGCTGGGTGGTTTTTTTGCCTCCCTCGCTCCTTCGCTGGTGCGAACCGCCACGGGCTCGACCTCGAACCTGATCGGTGGCGCGACCGTGGCCGTGCTCACCGTCACCGGTGCCCTGATGATTTACACCTTGCGCAATCGGCCTGCCGACAAAGTTTTGCGCCTGGGGGCGAGCGTCCTGCCCGTGGGCGTGATACTCATTCTGCTGGCTGTGCACAGCGCCAGCCTGGTGTTGTTCTTCATCGGGACCCTGGTTGCCGGTTGCGGCTTCGGTGCGAGTTTTCTCGGCACGCTGCGCACGGTTGTGCCACTGGCCTTGCCGCATGAGCGAGCGGGGCTGATGTCGGCCTATTACGCGTTGAGCTATCTGGCGTTCTGCTTGCCGTCGTTGCTGGCCGGTAACCTGACGCGAACCTTTGGCCTGGTAAAGACAACCGAGGGCTACGGTGTCGTGCTGATCGTCCTCGCAGTCGGTGCGCTGCTGGCGTTGCTGCGCCAGCAGCGCGCCCAACCGTACAGCGCCGCCGGGCGTCCATGAAATGCGCCGCTGGGTGAAGCCGCAGCGGGGCATTTTGGGTTAGCCTTGGCCGGTCATTCATCGACGGACCGACCATGAACATCATCCGCAGCAAAAGTTTCACCGCCGAGCGTGCCTGGGGTGCGCTCGACATCGCCAACATGAATGGCATCACCACGCGCCTGCACTGGACCGACCAGCCCTACAAATGGCACGTGAACGACGGCCAGGAGGTATTCGTCGTGCTCGATGGCCACGTGCAGATGCGATACCGCGAGGACGGTGTCGAGAAAACCGTCGTACTGGAAGTCGGCGATATCTTCTATGCGTCGGTCGGGACCGAGCATGTGGCGCGGCCATTGGGCGTGGCGAGAGTCCTGGTGATCGAGTCGGAAGGCAGTGTCTAGAACACTTATCTGTAAAATAGATAACAGTTAGAGAAATTACCCGTTATATAGATATTCGATCTGGATCTACCATGGGCTCTACCTCTTCAGAGGACAGGAGTTCGACATGACATGCCCCACTATCGCCACGCCCAGTTTCAGACCTTTAAGCCATTTGCAGCATCCGCGCGATGTCATTCGCCATTTCACCCCGAACTGGTTCGCCGCCACCATGGGCACCGGTGTCCTTGCGTTGGCGCTTGCACAACTGCCATTCGCAGTGCCCGGTTTGCGAGCGTTGGCTGAAGCGCTCTGGCTGTTGAACATCGTTCTGTTTGCCTTGTTCACGGCGCTCTACGCAGCGCGTTGGCTACTGTTTTTCGATGAGGCCCGGCGCATTTTCGGCCACTCCACGGTCTCGATGTTCTTTGGCACCATTCCCATGGGGCTGGCGACCATCATTAACGGTTGCCTGGTGTTTGGGTTGCCGCGCTGGGGCGATGGCATGATTCAGGTCGCCGGGTTGCTGTGGTGGCTGGACGTAGCGCTGTCCGTGGCCTGTGGCGTGTTGATTCCTTATATGATGTTCACGCGCCAGGAGCACAGCATTGACCAGATGACCGCTGTCTGGCTCCTGCCGGTGGTGGCTGCCGAGGTCGCCGCCGCCAGTGGTGGGTTGCTTGCACCGCACCTGGCCGATGCCCATGCGCAACTCGTAGTGCTGGTCACCAGTTACGTGCTGTGGGCGTTTTCCCTGCCGGTGGCCCTGAGCATTCTGACCATCCTGTTGTTGCGCATGGCCCTTCACAAGTTGCCCCACGAAAACATGGCGGCGTCGAGCTGGCTGGCGCTCGGCCCGATTGGGACCGGGGCGCTGGGCATGTTGTTGCTGGGTAATGACGCGCCGGCGATTTTCGCCGCCAACGGCATGCCGGGTGTCGGTGAGATCGCTGCGGGCCTGGGGCTGGTGGCGGGGATTACGCTATGGGGCTTCGCGCTGTGGTGGATGTTGATCGCGTTTCTGATCACCTGTCGTTACCTGAGCTCCGGCATTCCGTTCAATCTGGGTTGGTGGGGCTTTACCTTTCCCCTGGGCGTCTATGCTCTGGCGACGCTGAAACTGGCGAGCCACCTGGACCTGATGTTTTTCAGTGTCTTTGGTTGTGCGCTGGTGGCGCTGCTGGTGGTGATGTGGTTGATCGTCGCCGGACGCACGGTGCAGGGCGCTTGGCGCGGCGAGTTGTTTGTCTCACCTTGTATTGCAGGTTTAAAGAAATAACCGTCCAGGATTCGGTAAGGTGTGGCCTGGATCGACGTTCGACATTCCAATAATTAGAATCCAGGCCACTCGTTACCCAAGAACAGGGACACACGGAAGATGAGTCACCCCTCACAGTTCACCTTGCTGCGCACCCGGCGCTTCCTGCCGTTCTTTCTGACTCAGTCCCTCGGGGCATTCAACGACAACGTGTTCAAGCAGTCGTTGATTCTTGCCATTCTGTACAAGCTGACCATCGAGGGTGATCGCTCGATCTGGGTCAACCTGTGCGCGCTGCTGTTTATTCTCCCGTTTTTCCTCTTCTCGGCACTGGCCGGGCAATTTGGTGAGAAGTTCGCCAAGGACGCGCTGATCCGTCTGATCAAGCTCGGGGAAATCGCGATCATGGTGGTAGGGGCGGTGGGGTTCGTCTTCGATCATCTGGCCTTGATGCTGGTGGCATTGTTCGCCATGGGCACGCACTCGGCGCTGTTCGGCCCGGTGAAATACTCGATCCTGCCCCAGGCGCTGCACGAGGAAGAGCTGGTCGGCGGCAACGGTCTGGTGGAGATGGGCACCTTCCTGGCGATTCTCGCCGGGACGATCGGCGCCGGGATCATGATGTCGTCCGCCAACTACGCCCCTATCGTCTCCACGGCGATCATCGGCATCGCGGTGCTCGGTTATTTGGCCAGCCGCAGCATCCCGCGTGCGGCGGCCTCGTCACCGCAAATGCGTCTGAACTGGAACATTTTCAGCCAGTCCTGGGCCACCTTGAAACTGGGGCTGGGGCAAACGCCGGCCGTGTCGCGCTCAATCGTTGGCAACTCGTGGTTCTGGTTCGTCGGGGCGATTTACCTGACGCAGATCCCGGCCTATGCCAAGGAGTGGATGCACGGCGACGAAACCGTGGTGACCCTGATCCTCACTGTATTCTCGGTGGGCATCGCCCTCGGCTCGCTGCTTTGCGAAAAGCTGTCCGGGCGCAAGGTTGAGATCGGCCTGGTGCCATTCGGCTCGTTCGGCCTGACCGTATTCGGTCTTTTACTGTGGTGGCATTCGGGTGGGATCCCCGACAACACCACCGGCCACGGCTGGATCGAAGTCCTCGGTTTCGCTCACACCTGGCTGGTGTTGATGGACATTCTCGGCCTGGGGATCTTCGGTGGTTTCTACATCGTGCCGCTGTACGCGCTGATCCAGTCGCGCACGCCGGAAAACGAGCGGGCGCGGGTGATTGCCGCCAACAACATTCTCAATGCTTTATTCATGGTGGTCTCGGCCATTGTCTCGATCGTGCTGCTGAGCGTGGCCAAATTGTCGATCCCGCACCTGTTCCTGGTGGTGTCGCTACTGAACATCGGCGTCAATGCCTACATTTTCAGGATCGTTCCCGAGTTCACCATGCGATTCATGATCTGGCTGCTCAGTCATTCCATGTATCGCGTCGAGCATCGCAACCTGGAGGCGATTCCGGATGAAGGTGCGGCGTTGCTGGTGTGCAATCACGTGTCGTTCGTCGACGCGTTGCTGATCGGCGGCGCAGTGCGTCGGCCGATTCGCTTTGTGATGTATTACAAGATCTACAACCTGCCCGTGCTGAACTTCATCTTCCGCACTGCCGGGACCATTCCTATCGCCGGGCGTCATGAGGACATCCAGATCTATGAAAAGGCTTTCACGCGGATCGCGCAGTATCTGAAAGACGGTGAGCTGGTGTGCATTTTCCCCGAGGGAAAGTTGACGGCCGATGGCGAGATCAACGAGTTCAAGGGCGGCCTGACGCGGATTCTCGAGGAAACCCCCGTGCCGGTGATTCCACTGGCGTTGCAGGGCTTGTGGGGCAGCTTTTTCAGTCGCGATCCTGCCAAGGGAATCTTCCGGCGCCTGTGGTCGCGGGTGACGTTGGTGGCGGGGCCGGCGGTAGCGGTTGAGTTGGCGGAGCCAGCCAGTTTGCGCACACGGGTCGGCGAGCTGCGCGGCACGCTGCGCTGAGGTATCGAGATGGGCCGCTGCGGCGGCCAGCCCGATTCAGCCTGCCATCGCCAGGCGATTGCGTCCTTCACGCTTGGCCACATAGAGCGCGCTGTCGGCACGGCGAAGCAGGCTCTCGGCCGACTCGCCGGGCAGCAGGGTCGAACAGCCAAGGCTGACGGTCAACTCGATCAAATGACCATCGGCGAGGAAATCCTGGTTCTGTGCACAAGCTCGCAGGCGTTCGCCAACCAGGGCTCCGGCCTCGCGGCCGGTGTTGGACAGCAGGATCAGAAACTCCTCGCCACCGTAGCGAAACACCATGTCGACGTTGCGCAACTGGCTCTTGATCGCGGCTGCCACGGCACGCAGTACGTCATCGCCAGCGCCGTGGCCATGGGTGTCATTGATCTGCTTGAAGTGATCGATGTCCAGCATGAGCACTGACAAGGGCTGCAGATGCCGACGCGACATGTCGATTTCCCGCTGCAGCGTCTGATCCATGGCGATGCGGTTGCCGGTATCCGTCAGCGGGTCGCGCAGAGCGCTTTGGGTGGCTGCGCGATAGAGCAGGGCATTGCGCATCGGGTACAACAGGGTCGAGAGCAGCGATTCGAGGTTGCCCAGCTCCTGATCGCTGAAGCGCTGGTTGCGGCGGAACACCAGTTCGCCCAAGTGCTCGCCTTCATGACTGAGGCTGTAGCTGATCGAGTGGTGGCCGCGTCGGCCGAACTCCAGGCGCAGGTCGCTGGCCTTGTGTTCATAGCTCAAGGCGTCCAGTGGCACCAGCCGATGAATTTCACGGAAAAACCCGTCGAGAATACGTTGCGGCTCAAGACTGGTCTGCAGCTGCTGATTCAACTGCTGGCGCACCTGCGCAAGGCTGACCGGCCGCTTCAGCAGTGAGGGTTGTAGACCAATGCCCAGGCGTTGCAATTTGGCAGCGTCGAAGTCAATTGCGTTGGTCTGGGGGGGTGATTTCATATGGCGTGCGCCCTTGAGCAGTAAGTCTGTCTTACAAGCAGGGTGAGGGCGGCACTGGCTGCGCGTCGTACTGATCCATCAGTCCCGTAGGACATTTACGACAAAGTTTAGTGGGAAGAGTGCCGTGACGGGAATTCGCCACGGCACAAAGCCGACGCACGGTATTACTGGGCGTTGAACGCCTGGCCGTTGATGCCAGTGCTGTCCGGACCCATCAGGTAGAGGTAGACCGGCATGATCTCTTCGGGGGTTGGGTTGTTCAGCGGATTTTCCCCAGGGTAAGCCTGGGCGCGCATGCTGGTGCGGGTGGCGCCGGGGTTGATGCTGTTGGAGCGCACCGGGGCAACGGTGTCGACCTCGTCCGCCAGGGTTTGCATTAGCCCTTCGGTGGCGAATTTCGACACGCCGTAAGCGCCCCAATACGCACGGCCCTTGCGCCCGACACTGCTGGAAGTGAACACCACCGAGGCGTCCTGCGACAGCTTGAGCAATGGCAGCAGGGTGCTGGTGAGCATGAACATGGCGTTGACGTTGACCTGCATGACACGCATGAAGTTTTCGCCGGACAGCTGTTCGATGGGCGTGCGCGGACCAATGATCGACGCGTTGTGCAGTAAGCCGTCGAGGTGGCCGAACTCGCCCTCGATCATCGCCGCCAGTTCATCGTACTGATGGGGCTGGGCGGTCTCCAGGTTGAACGGGATCACCGCTGGCTGTGGATGGCCGGCGGCTTCGATTTCGTCGTAGACCTGGGTCAGGTTGGCTTCGGTCTTGCCGAGCAACAGCACGGTGGCGCCGTGGGCCGCGTAGGCCTTCGCTGCGGCGGCACCGATGCCACGACCGGCACCGGTGACCAGGATGATGCGGCCCTGAAGCAGATCGGGGCGTGCGGAGTAATCAAACATAAGAACCTCAACAAATCAGGTTGTGCGCCGGGGTGACCGCTGCGCGGTCAATCGCGAGCAAGCTCGCTCCCACAGGGTCAGGGGTGTAAACACCACTTATGTACGACGCAGTAACTGTAGGAGCGGGCTTGCCCGCGATGGCGTCAGCCGAGACAACGCAAATCTCAGCACCCACACAACGCGCTATCAAGCACCTTGCGCAGCTCCAGCGGATGATCCACCACCACGTCCGCACCCCAATGCCGCGGATTGTCGTCGGGGTGAATGTAGCCATAGGTCACCGCCGCCGTACGGGTGCCGGCGTCGCGGCCCGACTCGATGTCGCGCAGGTCGTCACCGACGAACAGTACGCTGGCCGGGTCCAGGTCGAGCATCTTGCACGCCAGGATCAACGGCTCCGGGTCAGGCTTGCTGTTCTTCACATGGTCGGGGCAGATCAACAGCGCCGAACGCTCGGCCAGCCCCAGTTGCTGCATGATCGGCTCGGCAAACCGCACGGGCTTGTTGGTCACTACGCCCCAGATCAGGTTGGCTTTCTCGATGTCGGCCAGCACTTCAGGCATGCCGTCGAACAGCTTGCTGTGAACGGCACAACCCTTGAGGTAGCGTTCCAGGAACTCCTGGCGCAGCTCTTCGAAGCCCGGCGACTCCGGGTCCATGGAGAATGTCACGGCGACCATCGCCTTGGCGCCACCGGAAATTTCGTCGCGGATATGTTTGTCATTGATTGGCGGCAAGCCGCGATCGGCCCGCATTGCCTGACAGATCGCGATGAAGTCCGGCGCGGTGTCGAGCAGGGTGCCGTCCATGTCGAAAAGGACCGCTCTGATACGCATCGGCTTACTCCTCGCGCAGGGTCTGGATCATGTAGTTGACGTCCACGTCGCCAGCCAGCTTGTAATGCTTGGTCAGTGGGTTGTACGTCAGGCCGATGATGTCCTTGACGGTCAGGCCGGCCATGCGGCTCCAGGCACCCAGCTCGGAAGGGCGGATGAATTTCTTGAAGTCGTGGGTGCCACGCGGCAGCAGCTTCATGATGTATTCGGCGCCGACGATGGCGAACAGGTACGCCTTCGGGTTGCGGTTGATGGTGGAGAAGAACACCTGGCCACCCGGCTTGACCATTTTGTAGCAGGCGCGGATGACCGACGACGGGTCGGGTACGTGCTCGAGCATTTCCAGGCAGGTCACCACATCGAACTGTTCCGGCATTTCTTCGGCCAGGGCTTCGGCGGTGATCTGCTTGTATTCGACCTGCACGCCGGATTCCAGCTGATGCAGCTGCGCGACGGCCAACGGCGCTTCACCCATGTCGATGCCGGTCACGGTGGCGCCGCGCTGGGCCATGGCTTCGCTGAGGATACCGCCGCCGCAACCGACGTCGAGCACCTTTTTGCCGGCCAGATTGACGCGCTCGTCAATCCAGTTGACCCGCAGAGGGTTGATGTCATGCAGGGGTTTGAACTCGCTTTCACGGTCCCACCAGCGATGGGCCAGGGCTTCGAATTTGGCGATTTCGGCGTAGTCGACGTTACTCATGGTTCATCCTCTAAAACTTGAAAAATCCTGTTGCCCCGACGGCGGTCAGGGGGCTTACGATTCGTTGTGGCCGCTGATGCGCTGGCCCCAGGCCCTGGCGGTAGCGGCCAGTTGTTCTTCATCGAGCCGCGTCAGGCGGCGATCGTCGAGCAATTGTTTACCGGCGACCCACAGGTGTTTCACGCAGTCGCGGCCGGTGGCATATATAAGCTGCGAAACCGGATCGTAGACCGGCTGTTGCGCCAGACCAGACAGGTCGAATGCAACCATGTCCGCGACCTTGCCGATTTCCAGCGAGCCTGTCTCGGCTTCGATCCCCAGGGCTCGGGCACCGTTGAGCGTCGCCATGCGCAGGGCGCGATGGGCGTCCAGCGCAGTGGCCGAGCCCGCGACGGCTTTGGCCAGCAGGGCCGCCGTGCGGGTTTCGCCCAACAAGTCGAGGTCATTGTTGCTGGCCGCACCATCGGTGCCGACCGCCACGTTGACGCCCGCCTGCCACAAACGCTCTACGGGGCAGAAACCACTGGCCAGTTTCAGGTTCGATTCCGGGCAGTGAACCACCGTGGTGTTGCTTTCTACCAGCATCGCCAGGTCTTCATCGCTGATCTGAGTCATGTGTACCGCCTGAAAACGCGGTCCCAGCAGGCCCAGGCGCGCCAATCGGGCCAATGGTCGCTCGCCACGCTGCTCAACGGCCTGTTGCACTTCGAACGCGGTCTCATGCACGTGCATGTGGATCGACGCATCCAGTTCTTCAGCGATCACCCGGATTTTCTCCAGGTTTTCGTCGCCCACGGTGTAGGGCGCATGGGGGCCGAATGTCACTTTGATGCGCTCGTGATGCTTGAGGTCGTTGAACAGTTCTACGCCCTGACGAATGGCTTCATCGGCGTTGCTGGCGCCCGGGATGGGGAAGTCGAGGATCGGAATCGCGATTTGTGCGCGGATACCGCTGTTATGTACGCGTTCGCTGGCAACCTTCGGGAAGAAATACATGTCAGAGAAACAGGTGATGCCACCTTTGATCTGTTCGGCGATGGCAAGGTCGGTGCCGTCGCGTACAAAGGCTTCATCGACCCATTTGGCTTCTGCCGGCCAGATGTGGTTTTCCAGCCAGGTCATCAGTGGCAGATCGTCGGCCAGGCCGCGGAACAGGGTCATCGCCGCATGGCCGTGGGCATTGATGAGGCCGGGGCTGAGCAGCATGTCCGGCAATTCGCGGACTTCGCTCGCGTTGAGCTTGAGCGCGGCGGCGCGTGGACCAATGAACACGATGCGGCCGTCGCGGATGCCCAGACCATGGTCCTTGAGGACAACGCCAGCGGGTTCGACGGGTACCAGCCAGGTCGGCAGCAATAACAGGTCGAGCGCAGCGGCAGTGTTCGGCATCGAGGATCGGTTCCAGTACTTTTGTAAAAGATGGCGAAGTATACCCGAGCGTCTTCGCGGGGGGATCGCTATAATCGGCGGCTTTTGTTCATGAGTGCGGGGTGAAGGATGCGCGATCGACTGTTGGCGGCGGAGAAAGTTAAGGCCATCGATTGGCGTGATGGCGCCCTGTATCTGCTGGATCAGCGCATTTTGCCTCTCGAGGAAACCTGGCTTGCGTACACGAGTGCGGCCGGGGTGGCCGAGGCCATTCGGTCGATGGTGGTGCGCGGCGCTCCGGCAATCGGCATTGCTGCCGCTTATGGCATGGTGCTCGCCGCCCGGACCCGTATCGCCGAAGGAGGCGACTGGTATGCGGCGCTGGAAGAAGATTTCGCCCTGCTGGCCGACTCCCGTCCCACGGCGGTCAACCTGTTCTGGGCGCTGAACCGTATGCACGATCGGCTCGATCGCCTGAAAGGCCACGACAATCCGCTGGCCGCGCTGGAGGCTGAGGCCATCGCCATTCATGAAAGTGATCGCGAGGCCAACCTCACCATGGCGCAACTGGGGGTGGATCTGATCCGCAAGCACCAGGGCAATGCCCAGACCATCCTGACCCACTGCAACACCGGCGCGCTGGCCACGGGCGGCTTCGGCACGGCGCTGGGCGTCATTCGCGGTGCTTTCATCGAAGGCATGGTCGAGCGGGTGTATGCCGACGAAACCCGTCCCTGGCTGCAAGGTTCTCGATTGACCGCGTGGGAGTTGGTCAACGAAGGCATTCCCGTGACGCTCAATGCCGACTCGGCCGCAGCGCACATCATGAAGACCAAAGGCATCACCTGGGTCATCGTCGGTGCGGACCGCATCACCGCCAACGGCGATGTGGCGAACAAGATCGGCACCTATCAACTGGCGGTGAATGCCATGCACCATGGTGTGCGCTTCATGGTGGTGGCGCCGAGTTCGACCATCGACATGAACCTGGCCAGCGGTGACGACATTCCGATTGAAGAGCGCGAAGGTCGTGAGTTGCTGGAAGTGGGCGGCAAGCTGATTGGTGCGGATGTCGATGCGTTCAACCCGGTATTCGACGTGACCCCGGCGGACCTGATCGATGCGATCGTGACGGAGAAGGGCATTGTCGAGCGTCCGGATACCGCGAAGATGGCGCAGTTGATGTGCCGTAAGCGCCTGCATTAAAAATTTTTGTTGTCTGGGTAGGCCTGATCGCGAGCAAGCTCGCTCCTACAGTGGGTTGATGTCGCTCACAATCCCCTGTAGGAGCGAGCTTGCTCGCGATTAGGCCAGTAAAACCAACAAAAGAACCAGATCCAACCCTGTTTTCAACATTCGATACAGCTCTAAGCCCCTCAGAACCCCGTCAAGCCAGTCACCGCTCATCTAACTACTCTCCATGCGCATCAGGGGGATAGGTGCGTGGCGGCTCTTGTGATAACATCCGGCGGTTTCCAGGGTCGCCCGAGGTGGCGGCCCCAACTGCGCAGATCCATGGCATAACTTGTTGATTTGTCGTAAGTCGGTGCATTGGCAATCAGCCGGCATCGGCGAGCTTCGTTGGTCCTGACGAAGTTTCACCAGAAAAAGGAATCAGGCTTCTCATGGGCGAACTGGCCAAAGAAATCCTCCCGGTCAATATCGAAGACGAGCTGAAGCAGTCCTACCTCGACTACGCGATGAGCGTAATCGTCGGGCGGGCACTGCCGGATGCGCGCGATGGCTTGAAGCCCGTGCACCGGCGTGTGCTGTTCGCGATGAGCGAGCTGGGCAACGACTTCAACAAGCCGTACAAGAAATCTGCCCGTGTCGTCGGTGACGTGATCGGTAAGTATCACCCTCACGGTGATACCGCGGTGTACGACACCATCGTTCGGATGGCGCAGCCATTCTCGCTGCGTTACCTGCTGGTCGACGGCCAGGGCAACTTCGGTTCGGTGGACGGCGATAACGCCGCGGCCATGCGATACACCGAAGTGCGCATGACCAAGCTAGCCCACGAGCTGCTGGCCGACCTGCACAAGGAAACCGTGGACTGGGTGCCGAACTACGACGGCACCGAACTGATCCCGGCGGTCATGCCGACCCGTATTCCCAACCTGCTGGTCAACGGTTCCAGCGGTATCGCCGTGGGCATGGCGACCAACATTCCGCCGCACAACCTCGGTGAAGTCATCGACGGTTGCCTGGCACTCATCGACAATCCGGAGCTGACTGTCGATGAACTGATGCAATACATCCCTGGCCCGGACTTCCCGACCGCAGCGATCATTAACGGTCGCGCCGGCATCATCGAAGCCTACCGCACCGGTCGCGGACGCATTTACATGCGCGCCCGCTCGACCATCGAAGACATCGACAAGGTCGGTGGTCGCCAGCAGATCGTCATCACCGAACTGCCTTACCAGTTGAACAAGGCGCGCCTGATCGAGAAGATCGCCGAGCTGGTAAAAGAGAAGAAGCTCGAAGGCATCACCGAGCTGCGCGACGAGTCCGACAAGGACGGTATGCGCGTTGTGATCGAACTGCGTCGCGGCGAAGTGCCTGAGGTGATCCTCAACAACCTTTACGCCCAGACCCAGCTGCAGAGCGTGTTCGGCATCAACATCGTTGCGCTGATCGACGGTCGCCCGCGGATCCTCAACCTCAAGGACCTGCTGGAAGCCTTCGTTCGCCACCGTCGCGAAGTCGTGACCCGCCGTACCGTGTTCGAGCTGCGAAAAGCCCGTGAGCGCGGTCACATCCTTGAAGGTCAAGCGGTTGCCCTGTCGAACATCGACCCGGTCATCGCCCTGATCAAGGCCTCGCCAACGCCGTCGGAAGCCAAGGAAGCGCTGATCAGCACGCCTTGGGAGTCGACCGCCGTGGTCGCGATGGTGGAGCGTGCCGGCGCCGATTCGTGCCGCCCGGAAAACCTCGATCCGCAATACGGTCTGCGCGATGGCAAATACTTCCTGTCGCCAGAGCAGGCCCAGGCCATCCTGGAACTGCGCCTGCACCGCCTGACCGGCCTGGAGCATGAGAAGCTGCTGGCCGAGTACCAGGAGATCCTCAACCAGATCGGCGAGCTGATCCGCATCCTCAACAGCGCAGCGCGCCTGATGGAAGTGATCCGCGAAGAGCTGGAAGTGATCCGTGCCGAATACGGCGATGTGCGTCGCACCGAGATCCTGGATGCCCGTCTCGACCTGACCCTGGGCGACATGATCCCGGAAGAAGAGCGCGTCGTGACCATCTCCCACGGCGGTTATGCCAAGACCCAGCCTTTGGCTGCGTACCAGGCACAACGTCGTGGCGGTAAAGGCAAGTCGGCCACTGGCGTCAAGGATGAGGACTACATCGCTCACCTGCTGGTCGCCAACAGTCACACCACGCTGTTGCTGTTCTCCAGCAAGGGCAAGGTGTACTGGCTGAAAACCTACGAAATTCCAGAGGCGTCCCGCGCCGCTCGCGGTCGTCCACTGGTGAACCTGCTGCCGCTGGACAGTGATGAGTACATCACCACCATGCTGCCGGTCGAGGAATACACCGAAGGTCACTTCATCTTCATGGCCACTGCCAAAGGCACCGTGAAGAAGACCCCGCTGGAATCCTTCAGTCGTCAACGCAGTGTTGGCCTGATCGCGCTGGAGCTGGACGAAGGCGACGTGCTGATCTCCGCTGCCATCACCGACGGCGAGCGCGAAGTCATGCTGTTCTCCGACGGTGGCAAGGTGACTCGCTTCAAGGAAACCGACGTTCGCGCCATGGGCCGTACCGCTCGTGGGGTGCGCGGCATGCGCCTGCCGGAAGGCCAGAAGCTGATTTCCATGCTGATCCCGGAAGAAGGCAGCCAGATCCTCACCGCTTCCGCACGTGGTTACGGCAAGCGTACGGCGATCACCGAGTTCCCTGAGTACAAACGTGGCGGCCAGGGCGTTATCGCCATGGTCAGCAACGACCGTAACGGCCGCCTGGTTGGCGCGGTCCAGGTTCTCGACGGTGAGGAGATCATGCTGATTTCCGACCAGGGCACCCTGGTTCGTACCCGTGTCGACGAAGTGTCCAGCCTGGGCCGTAATACCCAGGGCGTGACCCTGATCAAGCTGGCCAACGATGAAACGCTGGTGGGGCTTGAGCGGGTGCAGGAGCCTTCGGAAGTCGAAGGCGACGAACTGGAAGGAGAAGAAGGTGCAGGGTTCGACGGTGAGGTCGTGATAGACGACGTTGCCGAAGACCAGCAACTCGACGCCGCCGCTGACGAAGAACCGCAAGAGTAAGCGGGTAAAGAGGGGGCGGATGAAAATTCGCCCCCTTGTTGTTTGCCCCTGATGAAAATATTGATTTCCTGTAGGAGCGAGCTTGCTCGCGAAGACGGACTGACATCCACTGACGATGTCTGCTGATAGATCGCTTCGCGAGCAAGCTCGCTCCTGCAGTAGATCGCTGCCGAGCGATCACAGTGTATTTGTTGTGTGATACCACCAAATCAGAGCGAGATTGGATGTGAGCAAGAGAGCCTATAACTTCTGTGCCGGTCCTGCGGCACTTCCCGAAGCTGTCCTGAAGCGCGCTCAAGGTGAACTCCTTGACTGGCACGGCAAGGGCCTGTCCGTCATGGAAATGAGCCATCGCAGCGATGAGTTCGTGTCCATCGCGACGAAGGCCGAGCAGGACCTGCGTGATCTGCTGAATATCCCATCGAACTACAAAGTGCTGTTCCTGCAAGGTGGCGCGAGCCAGCAGTTCGCTCAGATCCCGCTGAACCTCCTGCCCGAGGGCGGCAGCGCTGACTATATCGACACCGGTATCTGGTCGCAGAAAGCTATTGAAGAAGCTTCGCGCTACGGCCATGTCAATGTTGCGGCAACCGCCAAGCCTTACGATTATTTCGCGATTCCCGGCCAGAACGAATGGAAGCTGTCCAGGGACGCGGCCTATGTTCACTATGCGCCGAACGAAACCATCGGTGGCCTGGAGTTCCAGTGGATTCCCGAGACCGGTGACGTTCCGCTGGTCGCCGACATGTCCTCCGACATCCTCTCGCGTCCGGTCGATGTATCGCGCTTTGGCATGATCTACGCCGGTGCCCAGAAAAACATCGGCCCAAGCGGCATCGTCGTCAACATCATTCGCGAGGACTTGCTGGGCAAGGCCCGCGCCCTGTGCCCGACCATGCTCGACTACAAGGTCGCAGCCGATAACGGCTCGATGTACAACACCCCGCCAACCCTGGCCTGGTATCTGTCCGGCCTGGTGTTCGAGTGGCTCAAGGAGCAGGGCGGTGTCGAAGCCATTGGCAAGCTCAATGAAGTCAAACAGCGCACCCTGTACGATTTCATCGACGCCAGCGGCCTGTACAACAACCCGATCAACAAGTCCGATCGCTCGTGGATGAACGTGCCGTTCCGCCTGGCTGACGATCGCCTCGACAAGCCGTTCCTGGCCGGTGCCGAAGAGCGTGGCCTGCTGAACCTCAAGGGGCACCGCTCCGTGGGCGGCATGCGTGCCTCCATCTATAACGCCGTGGATATCGGTGCAATCAATGCGCTGATTTCGTACATGGCAGAGTTCGAGAAGGAACACGGCTGATGTCTGAGCAAGAACTCAAGGCACTGCGCGTTCGCATCGACGCCCTGGATACCAAGGTCCTGGAGTTGATCAGCGAGCGTGCACGCTGCGCCCAGGAAGTTGCGCGAGTCAAGATGTCTTCGCTGGCTGAAGGCGAAGTGCCGGTGTTCTATCGCCCGGAGCGCGAAGCTCAGGTGCTCAAGCGCGTGATGGAACGGAACCAGGGGCCGCTGGGTAACGAAGAGATGGCGCGGCTGTTCCGCGAAATCATGTCCTCGTGCCTGGCGCTCGAGCAGCCATTGAAAGTCGCTTACCTCGGCCCAGAAGGCACCTTCACTCAGGCCGCCGCCATGAAGCACTTTGGTCACGCCGTGATCAGCAAGCCGATGGCGGCAATCGACGAAGTGTTCCGCGAAGTGGCGGCCGGTGCGGTGAATTTTGGCGTGGTTCCGGTGGAGAACTCCACCGAAGGCGCGGTCAACCACACTCTCGATAGCTTCCTCGAACACGACATGGTCATCTGTGGCGAAGTCGAGCTGCGTATTCACCACCACCTGTTGGTGGGTGAAAACACCAAGACCGACAGCATCAGCCGCATTTATTCCCATGCGCAGTCGCTGGCCCAGTGCCGCAAGTGGCTGGATGCACACTACCCGAATGTCGAGCGCGTGGCGGTTTCGAGCAATGCCGAGGCGGCCAAGCGGGTCAAAGGGGAGTGGAACTCGGCGGCGATTGCCGGCGACATGGCGGCCAGCCTCTATGGTCTGACCCGTCTGGCCGAGAAAATCGAGGATCGTCCGGACAACTCCACGCGTTTCCTGATGATCGGTAACCAGGAAGTGCCACCGACCGGCGACGACAAGACGTCGATCATCGTCTCGATGAGCAACAAACCCGGTGCGCTTCATGAATTGCTGGTGCCGTTCCACGACAATGGCATCGACTTGACCCGCATCGAGACGCGTCCTTCGCGCAGCGGTAAATGGACCTACGTGTTCTTTATCGATTTCGTGGGTCACCACCGCGATCCGCTGGTCAAGGGCGTGCTGGAAAAAATCAGTCAGGAAGCAGTGGCACTTAAAGTGTTGGGTTCCTACCCGAAAGCCGTTCTCTAAGGGGTAGCAAATGAGTGGCAACTTCCTCGCCCTGGCACAGCCAGGCGTGCAACAACTGTCGCCCTACGTTCCGGGCAAGCCTGTGGACGAATTGGCGCGCGAGCTGGACATCGATCCGGCCAGCATCGTCAAACTGGCCAGCAACGAAAACCCGTTGGGCGCCAGTCCCAAGGCGCTGGCCGCGATTCGTGAAGAGCTGGCGGAGCTGACCCGCTACCCGGACGGCAATGGTTTTGCGCTCAAATCCCTGTTGGCCGAGCAGTGCCGCGTCGAGCTCAATCAGGTGACGCTGGGCAATGGTTCCAACGACATTCTGGAGTTGGTCGCCCGTGCTTATCTGGCGCCCGGCCTGAATGCGGTGTTCAGCGAGCATGCGTTTGCGGTCTACCCCATCGCGACGCAAGCGGTTGGCGCCACGGCCAAAGTGATCCCGGCCAAGGCGTGGGGGCATGATCTGCCGGCCATGCTGGCCGCGATCGACGCCAACACTCGCGTGGTCTTCATCGCCAACCCGAACAACCCGACCGGGACCTGGTTCGACGCCGAGGCGCTGGACGAGTTCCTCCAGGACGTGCCAGAGCATGTGCTGGTGGTGCTGGACGAGGCCTACATCGAATACGCCGAAGGCAGCGATCTGCCGGACGGTCTGGATTTCCTGGCGGCCTACCCGAACTTGCTGGTGTCGCGCACCTTCTCCAAGGCGTATGGCCTGGCGTCGCTGCGCGTAGGTTATGGCCTGTCCACCGCCGTGGTCGCCGATGTGCTGAACCGGGTTCGCCAACCGTTCAACGTGAACAGCCTGGCCCTGGCGGCTGCCTGTGCCGCGCTGAAAGACGAAGAGTACCTGGCCGAAAGCCGTCGCCTGAACGAGGCCGGCATGCAGCAACTGGAAGCGGGTTTCCGCGCATTGGGGCTGAGCTGGATCCCGTCGAAGGGTAACTTCATCTGCGTCGATCTGGATCGTGTAGCCGCTCCGGTGTTCCAGGGCCTGTTGCGCGAAGGCGTCATCGTGCGTCCGGTGGCCAACTACGGCATGCCCAATCACCTGCGCGTCACCATCGGTCTGCCATCGGAAAACAGTCGTTTCCTCGAGGCGCTGACCAAGGTTCTGGCTCGTGGTTGATGTCACTTTGCCGCAATCTGCTGAGCCTATGATCGGTCGCCTGGTGGTGGTGGGGCTGGGATTGATCGGTGGTTCGTTTGCCAAGGGCTTGCGTGAAAGCGGTCTGTGTCGCGAGGTGGTCGGCGTCGATCTGGATCCGCAATCGCGCAGGCTGGCAGTTGAGCTGGGCGTGGTCGATCGTTGTGAAGAAGACCTGGTGAAGGCTTGCCAGGGCGCCGATGTGATTCAGTTGGCCGTGCCGATCCTGGCCATGGAAAAACTGCTCGGCCGTTTGGCCAGCATGGATCTAGGGCAGACGATTCTGACCGACGTGGGCAGCGCCAAGGGCAATGTCGTGCGCGCGGCTACCGAGGTGTTTGGCGGCATGCCGGCGAACTTCGTGCCGGGTCACCCGATTGCCGGTTCCGAGCAGAGTGGGGTAGAAGCCTCCAATGCCGAACTGTTTCGTCGTCATAAAGTTATCCTGACCCCGCTGGATCAAACCGATCCGGCGGCGCTGGCACTCGTTGACCGCTTGTGGCGTGAGCTGGGCGCCGATGTCGAGCACATGCAGGTCGAGCGCCACGACGAAGTGTTGGCGGCGACCAGTCATCTGCCGCACTTGCTGGCGTTCGGCTTGGTCGATTCGCTGGCCAAGCGCAATGAAAACCTTGAGATCTTCCGTTACGCTGCCGGCGGTTTCCGCGATTTCACGAGAATCGCGGGGAGCGACCCGGTCATGTGGCACGACATCTTCCTCGCCAACCGCGAAGCTGTCCTGCGCACACTCGATACATTTCGCAGCGATCTCGACGCCTTGCGCGACGCGGTCGATGCTGGGGATGGGCACCAGTTGTTGGGCGTCTTCACTCGCGCCCGGGTTGCCCGCGAACATTTCAGTAAAATCCTGGCCCGCCGGGCTTATGTGGACGCTATGAACTCCAACGACCTGATTTTCCTGGGACAACCGGGTGGCCGCCTGAATGGGCGGATTCGTGTACCGGGCGACAAATCGATTTCCCACCGTTCGATCATGCTGGGCTCCCTGGCTGAAGGCGTGACCGAAGTCGAAGGCTTCCTCGAGGGTGAAGACGCCCTGGCCACCTTGCAGGCTTTCCGCGACATGGGCGTCGTGATCGAGGGACCTCACCACGGTCGCGTGACCATCCACGGCGTCGGCCTGCACGGCCTGAAGCCAGCGCCGGGCCCGATCTACCTGGGTAACTCCGGCACTTCGATGCGTCTGCTGGCGGGGCTTTTGGCCGCACAGAACTTCGACAGCACCCTGACCGGTGACGCTTCGCTGTCCAAGCGTCCGATGAATCGCGTGGCCAATCCGCTTCGCGAGATGGGCGCCGTGATCGAAACCGCCGCCGAAGGTCGTCCGCCGATGACCATTCGTGGCGGGCATAAACTCAAGGGCTTGACCTACACCATGCCGATGGCCAGCGCCCAGGTTAAATCCTGTCTGCTGCTGGCGGGCCTGTATGCCGAAGGCAAGACCACCGTCACCGAGCCGGCACCGACTCGCGACCACACCGAGCGCATGCTGCGCGGCTTCGGTTACCCGGTCAGTGTAAACGGCGCAACGGCATCGGTTGAATCCGGCCACAAGCTGACCGCCACCCACATTGAGGTCCCAGGGGATATTTCTTCCTCTGCGTTCTTCCTGGTGGCCGCATCGATTGCCGAAGGTTCGGAGCTGGTGCTCGAGCACGTCGGCATCAACCCGACCCGTACTGGCGTTATCGATATCCTTCGTCTGATGGGCGCTGACATCACTCTGGAAAACCAGCGTGAAGTCGGCGGCGAACCTGTTGCGGACTTGCGCGTGCGTGCAGCTAAACTCAAGGGTATCGATATCCCCGAAGAGCTGGTGCCGCTGGCCATTGACGAATTCCCGGTATTGTTCGTCGCCGCAGCCTGCGCAGAAGGGCGCACCGTGCTGCGCGGCGCTGAAGAGCTGCGCGTCAAGGAATCGGACCGGATCCAGGTGATGGCCGATGGCTTGCTGGCGCTGGGCGTCAAGTGCGAACCCACTCCGGACGGCATCATCATCGACGGCGGCCTGATCGGCGGCGGCGAAGTGCACGGTCACGGCGATCACCGTATCGCGATGGCCTTCAGCGTGGCGTCACTGCGCTCCACCGCACCCATCCGCATCCATGATTGCGCCAACGTCGCGACTTCGTTCCCGAATTTCCTGGCGCTGTGCGCGCAGGTCGGTATCCGTGTTGCACAAGAGGCTCAGTCGTGAAAAACATTGCCCCGGTTATCACCATCGATGGGCCGAGTGGCTCCGGAAAGGGCACGGTAGCCGGAATCCTGGCCAAGCGCCTGGGCTGGAACCTTCTGGATTCCGGTGCGCTGTACCGTTTGTTGGCGTTTGCGGCGCATAACCATGGCGTCGACTTGACCAACGAAGAACTGCTGAAAAAACTCGCCGCTCATCTGGATGTTCAATTCATTGCGGCGACCGAAGGTCAGTTGCAGCGCATTATACTGGAAGGCGACGAAGTCAGCGATGTGATCCGCACCGAAACCATCGGTGCCGGTGCTTCCCAGGTGGCAGCATTGCCGGCCGTGCGAGAGGCGCTGCTGCAGCGTCAGCGTGCATTCCAGGAGGCGCCTGGTCTGGTGGCTGACGGGCGGGACATGGGAACCGTCGTTTTTCCGGATGCCCCGTTGAAGATTTTCCTCACTGCCAGTGCCGAGGAGCGCGCGCGCCGTCGATACTTGCAGTTGAAGGGAAAAGTTGATGGTGTTAGTCTGTCGAGTCTGCTAGATGAGATACGTGCGCGCGATGAGCGTGACACCCAGCGAGCGGTAGCCCCGCTCAAGCCGGCGGCTGACGCCATTCAGCTGGATTCCACGGAATTATCCATCGATCAGGTGCTGGAACGCATCATGAGCGAGATCGCCATTCGCGATATCGCCGGGTGACCAAGAGGGCCGCAGGGGACCAGTCATAGTCCTGGGGCGCCTCTTTTAAATGCAACCAACCCACATCGTCTGGGATGTGGAAATGGGCGTATTCTTCGCCCTTATCTACAGGAATTAAAATGAGCGAAAGCTTTGCGGAACTCTTTGAAGAAAGCCTAAAAACCCTGAACCTTCAGGCTGGCTCCATCATCACCGGTGTTATCGTTGATATCGATTACCAAGCTCGCTGGGTAACCGTTCACGCTGGCCTGAAGTCTGAAGCACTCATCCCGCTTGAGCAGTTCTACAACGATGCTGGCGAACTGAACATCAACGTTGGTGACGAAGTTCACGTTGCTCTGGATTCGGTTGAAGACGGCTTTGGTGAAACCAAGCTGTCCCGTGAAAAAGCCAAGCGCGCTGAATGCTGGATTGTTCTGGAAGCAGCCTTCGCAGCCGAAGAAGTGGTCAAGGGCGTTATCAACGGTAAGGTTAAAGGCGGCTTCACTGTCGACGTTAACGGCATCCGTGCGTTCCTGCCAGGTTCTCTGGTTGACGTCCGTCCTGTGCGCGATACCACGCACCTGGAAGGCAAAGAGCTGGAATTCAAGGTCATCAAACTCGACCAGAAACGCAACAACGTTGTCGTTTCCCGTCGCAGCGTCCTCGAAGCCGAGAACTCCGCCGAGCGTGAAGCTCTGCTGGAATCCCTGCAGGAAGGCCAACAAGTCAAAGGTATCGTCAAGAACCTCACCGATTACGGCGCATTCGTCGATCTGGGTGGCGTCGATGGCCTGCTGCACATTACCGACATGGCTTGGAAACGCATCAAGCATCCTTCCGAAATCGTCAACGTTGGCGACGAGATCGATGTCAAGGTTCTGAAATACGATCGCGAGCGCAACCGTGTTTCCCTGGGCCTGAAGCAACTGGGTGAAGATCCATGGGTCGCTATCAAAGCCCGTTACCCAGAAAGCACCCGCGTTACCGCTCGTGTAACCAACCTGACCGACTACGGCTGCTTCGCTGAGCTGGAAGAAGGCGTTGAAGGTCTGGTACACGTTTCCGAAATGGACTGGACCAACAAGAACATCCACCCTTCGAAAGTCGTACAAGTCGGCGACGAAGTGGAAGTCATGGTTCTGGACATCGACGAAGAGCGTCGTCGTATCTCCCTCGGCATCAAGCAGTGCAAGTCCAACCCATGGGAAGACTTCTCTGGCCAGTTCAACAAGGGCGATAAAATCTCCGGCACCATCAAGTCGATCACCGATTTCGGTATCTTCATTGGTCTGGACGGCGGCATCGACGGTCTGGTTCACCTGTCCGACATCTCCTGGAACGAAGTGGGCGAAGAAGCCGTACGCCGCTTCAAGAAGGGCGACGAGCTGGACACCGTTATCCTGTCGGTTGACCCAGAGCGCGAGCGCATCTCCCTGGGTATCAAGCAACTGGAAAGCGATCCGTTCTCCGAGTACGTCTCGGTTAACGACAAAGGCGCCATCGTTAAAGGCACTGTGAAAGAAGTTGACGCCAAAGGCGCCATCATCGTTCTGGCCGACGATATCGAAGCGACTCTGAAAGCCTCCGAAATCAGCCGTGACCGCGTTGAAGACGCGCGCAACGTTCTGAAAGAAGGCGAAGAAGTAGAAGCCAAGATCATCAGCGTTGACCGCAAGAGCCGCGTAATCCAGCTGTCGATCAAGTCGAAAGACGTTGAAGACGAAAAAGAAGCCATCCAGAGCCTGCGCGACAAGCCAGTCGCTTCGGATGCTCCAGTAGCCACCACCCTGGGTGACCTGCTGCGTGCTGCACAAGCGGAAAAACAGAACTAAGTTCTGACTTTCTGTGAAAAAGGGCGACTTCGGTCGCCCTTTTTTGTGCCTGAGATTTAGTGCGGCCCACGTATTCCGGGGAAATCACCCTCGGGAAACCAAAGGCCGTCTACTGGGGTCTGTTTCTGTAGCAGGATCAAATGCTTATTTGCAGCTAGTCTTGGTCTAAAGCGAGTCGCAGTCGGACAGGGTGCCTGGCCTAAGGAAGTAAATGAACAAGCTCATTGTCGTGATAGCCCTAGTGATGCTGGCGGGTTGTGGCACCACAGCAAAGACGCATGCCGTGCGCGGGGTCAGCGGTATAAAGGTCGACTGCTCAGGGTTGGGCTCAGGATGGGAAAAATGCCAGAGGCGCGCCGCCAAGGAATGTAAGGGGGCCGGTTACAAAGTGATCACAAGGTCTGACGACGCCAAGGATGAGGATGAATACCCCTTCGGATTCAACCCTGCTGGCTACTTGACACGTACCATGCTGGTTGTCTGTGTGTAGCTGGCGCCCGGTATTGCTGAATCGCATCAGGTTCTCAATGCAACGTGGGGGCTGATGTCAATACTTAGGCTGTTCAAATGCCTCCGGTCGTGCTAAAACCTCTGAAGCGATTTTCCTAGCTGCTTGAAAAAGAAGGGAAAAATATGACGAAGTCGGAGTTGATCGAACGAATTGTCACCCATCAAGGGCTGCTCTCATCGAAGGATGTGGAATTGGCCATCAAGACTATGCTTGAACAGATGTCCCAATGCCTGGCGACCGGTGATCGGATTGAAATCCGCGGGTTTGGCAGTTTTTCTCTGCACTACCGCGCGCCACGGGTTGGGCGTAATCCGAAGACTGGGCAGTCGGTGAGTCTGGATGGGAAGTTTGTTCCGCATTTCAAGCCGGGGAAGGAGTTGAGGGATCGGGTTAATGAGGAGGAGGAGAGTAACGCCTGATTATTGGTGGGAGGCCTGAGTGAGCAAGATTAAACGTGTCACATTTGGAGCATTGTTATTGCTGCTGTCCGCGGTAGTAATCGTGTTCATGCTGGAGAACAGTCAGTCGTCAGAGCTGGTGTTTCTTGGCTGGTCGACTCCTCCGTTGCCCGTCGCAGTCTATATTGTAGCGGCGCTGCTGTTGGGTGGGGTGGTAGGGCCGGCGATCGGCTGGGTTGTGCGTTCGGGAAAAAAGGCGAGAGGGTAGTGACGTGAAAGTTTGGTGAATCGACTCTTCAGTATTTTACCGATTGTGATCAGCTAGTTTCTTATTGGGTAGTGGGAGTAGTTGGTTTGTTTGGAGTTTTTCATTCATAAAAAATGAGCGGTGTACCTTCTTGATATGGTTTATACGCTTGTCAGTTTTGTTTTCAGGGGGGGTTAAAACTGGTGGTGGGTAAAGTTTAATTAGATCTTAGTTAAGTTAGGTCCCATCTATATTTCAGGCCATTCTTTACCGTTCTCGCTTATTCAATTTCGCATGTCCGCGTTTCGAGATTTTCCCCAAACGTCACTATCTGGACTCTTGCTGAATAGCAATTATTCCGCTTCATTTATGAGTCAATGGCGAAGGCGAGTCGCTTGACTTGACCTGCTCGATGTCTATGTCAAAATGCCATCTGTTTAGTTGGTCTTCGGCGTTTCTTTGGCTTCTGCTTGCCCGATCTCACAGCTTCCATCGTCTTGATTTGGCATTGGCATGATAATGCCGTGCTTCGATCCGTGACCTGATGTGATGAAAAAATCAGATCCATGAGTGCTGTAGTCTGCGGGCAAACAATAGCTCCCATGAGGCTTGGTCTCGTCTGATACCTGTCGCAGGCTGGGTCATTCCCTGAAAATCGCGTGTCACAGAAGGCACTGGTCGACTCTTCAATTACTTTGAAGCCATGGAGGAAGATAAACGGCATAATGTGGTCTTTCGGTTACGGATGCGCTGCCAAGGCGTGACCGCCTGAACCATGGGCACGCCGACCAATACAGGTTCGCCAGTTGTGTAACCAGCATTTGAGTACGGCTGTCTGAGCTATGTGTGCTGCGTCGCGGGGACCAAACGGGAGTGCTGGTCTGCAAAACGATAGTTACCCATCCAAAGAAATAGTAGCGGCGGACGGTGATCCCCGCGCAGATTACGCGCTCATCGTTCAAGAATTAGCAAATGGAGTTTTACCCGATGTCAGGCATCAAGCAGGCGAGTGTTGACAAGTTCAAGAGCAGAGAAGCTCTGATTGGTATCGTTGGACTAGGTTATGTCGGCCTGCCTTTGATGTTGCGTTACAACGCCATTGGCTTCCGTGTTTTAGGTATCGATATTGATGAAGGCAAGGTCTCGCGACTGAACGATGGGCAGAGCTATATCGAACACATTCCTGCCGAGAAAATATTCGAAGCTCGGCAAAGCGGTTTCGAGGCTACCTCTGATTTTCGCCGGGCGAGCGAATGCGATGCACTGATTCTCTGTGTGCCAACGCCGCTGAACAAATATCGTGAACCAGACATGAGCTTCGTAATCAACACCACCGAGGCAATTAAGCCTCACTTGCGTGCAGGGCAGGTAGTTTCGCTGGAGAGCACCACCTACCCCGGGACGACTGAAGAAGAACTGCTCCCGCGTGTTGAAGAGGCCGGGTTGACGGTGGGCGAGAATATCTTCCTGGTCTATTCGCCTGAGCGCGAAGATCCAGGCAACCCGCATTTTGAAACTCGGACTATTCCCAAAGTAATTGGTGGGCACACCGCCGCGTGTCTCGAGGTAGGTATCGCACTCTATGAGCAGGCGATAGATCAAGTGGTTCCGGTCAGTTCAACCAAAGCCGCGGAGTTGACCAAGCTGCTGGAGAACATTCATCGTGCGGTGAATATTGGCCTGGTCAACGAGATGAAAGTGGTCGCTGACCGTATGGGCATCGATATCTTCGAAGTGGTCGATGCTGCTGCCACCAAACCATTCGGCTTCACTCCATACTATCCAGGGCCAGGCCTGGGTGGGCATTGCATTCCAATCGACCCTTTTTACCTGACCTGGAAGGCTCGCGAGTACGGTTTGCATACCCGATTCATCGAATTGTCCGGTGAGGTCAACCAGGCGATGCCCGAATACGTTGTCAGCAAGCTGATGGATGGCTTGAATAACGACGGCAAGCCATTGAAGGGCAGCAAAGTGCTGGTGCTGGGTATCGCCTACAAGAAAAACGTCGACGATATGCGTGAATCGCCTTCCGTCGAGATCATGGAATTGCTTGAAGCCAAAGGCTGCGTCGTGGCTTACAGCGACCCACACGTTCCGGTGTTCCCGAAGATGCGCGAGCACCACTTCAATCTGTCCAGCGAAGCGCTCACCGCCGAGAACATTGCAGGCTTCGATGCCATCGTCCTGGCCACTGACCACGATAAATTCGATTACGAGCTGATTCGCCAACACGCACGGTTGGTGGTCGACAGTCGCGGCAAGTACCGCACCCCTGAAGCTCATATCATCAAAGCCTGATTGCTGGAGTGTTCCTTTTGAAACGTTTCGCCCTTATTGGTGCCGCCGGCTACATCGCCCCGCGGCACATGCGCGCTATCAAAGACACGGCCAACGAGTTGGTGTCGGCCTACGACATCAACGACTCCGTCGGCATCATCGACAGCCTGTCCCCGCAAAGCGAGTTCTTTACCGAGTTCGAGCGTTTCATCGAACACGCATGGCAGCTCAAGCGCGATCCGTCTACCGCGTTGGACTTCGTCGCAGTGTGCTCACCCAACTACTTGCACCATTCGCACATCGCGGCGGGGCTGCGGCTTGGTTGTGATGTGATCTGCGAGAAGCCACTGGTCCCAACGCCTGAAATACTGGACGAACTGGCGCAGGTCGAGCGTGAGACCGGCAAACGCGTCTACAACATTCTGCAACTGCGCCATCATCAGGCCATTCTCGACCTTAAAGAAAAGGTTGCCGCAGAAGCTCACGACGGTAAATACGATGTAGAACTCACCTACATCACATCGCGGGGCAAGTGGTACATGGAGAGCTGGAAGGGCGATCCGCGCAAGTCTTACGGTGTCGCCACGAATATCGGCGTGCACTTCTACGACATGTTGCATTTCATCTTCGGCAAGCTGCAACGTAATGTTGTGCACTTTGCCAATGACTACAAGGCGGCTGGTTATCTGGAATACGAAAAGGCCCGAGTGCGTTGGTTCCTGTCGATCGATGCCAATGATTTGCCGGATTCCGTCAAAGGTAAAAAGCCCACTTACCGTTCCATCACCGTTGATGGCGATGAAATGGAATTCTCCGAAGGTTTCACCGACCTGCATACCACCAGCTACCGGGAAATTCTCGCGGGCCGTGGTTATTGCATCGAAGACGCGCGTCACTGTGTAGAGACCGTGAATACTATTCGTTCGTCTGCCATCGTCGCGCCACAGAACGACGAGGGCCATCCTTTCCTTGCAACACTGAGTCGCTGAGGTAGGACATGAGTTACCAGATTCATCCTTCCGCCATTGTTGACGACGGCGCGCAGATCGGAGACGACTCCAGGGTCTGGCATTTTGTTCATGTCTGCGGTGGCGCACGTATTGGCAAGGGCGTATCCCTCGGGCAAAACGTGTTTGTCGGTAACAATGTGGTGATTGGGGACAACTGCAAGATTCAGAACAATGTCTCGGTCTATGACAACGTCACCTTGGAGGAGGGCGTGTTCTGCGGGCCGAGCATGGTGTTCACTAATGTTTACAACCCTCGTTCGCTGATCAATCGTAAGAATGAGTACCGCGATACTCTCGTGAAAAAAGGCGCCACGCTGGGTGCCAACTGCACGATTGTTTGCGGTGTTGTCATTGGCGAGTACGCGTTCGTAGGTGCCGGTGCAGTGATCAACAAACCGGTACCGGCGTATGCACTGATGGTAGGTGTGCCTGCTCGCCAAATTGGCTGGATGAGCGAGTTCGGCGAGCAGCTGGAATTGCCTGTCACGGGCGAGGGCTCGGTGGTGTGCGAGCACAGCGGCGACCGTTACGTGCTCAGTGGTAATGAATTGCGTAGGGAAACAGGCGCGTCGACGATCTAGCAGCTTGTCTGTCAGGTTCGCAGTATCGTCCGAGTCATGACATGTTTTCACGGTGGCAAGCCGCCAATAACGAAGTGATTTATGGAATTTATCGATCTCAAGACCCAATACCGTGAGCTCAAGGATTCGATCCGAGATCGCATTGACCGTGTACTCGAGCATGGCCAGTACATCATGGGCCCTGAAGTGGTCGAGCTCGAGACTCGACTTGCCGAGTATGTGGGGGTTAAACACTGCATCAGTGCAAGCAGCGGCACCTGCACATTGTTGATCGCCATGATGGCTTTGGGAATTGAGAGGGGTGATGAGGTCATCACTACTCCTTTCACTTTCATCGCGACGGGCGAGATGATCGCATTGCTGGGCGCAACGCCGGTCTTTGTCGACGTCGAACCCCATACCGGCAACATTGATCCCGCAAGGATAGAAGCCGCCATCACGCCACGTACTCGGGCGATCATGCCGGTCAGCCTGTATGGGCAATGCGCCGACCTTGATGCCATCAATGCGGTGGCCGACAAGTACGGCTTGCCGGTCATTGAGGATGCGGCCCAGTCATTTGGCGCCACCTACAAAGGGCGTCGCTCCTGCGCATTGAGCACTATTGGCTCCACCAGTTTCTTTCCGTCCAAACCGCTGGGTGCCTATGGCGACGGTGGTGCATTGTTCACCGATGATGATCAGTTGGCCAAAGCCATGCGCGAGATTCGCATTCACGGGCAGGACCGACGCTACCACCATCCGCGTATCGGTCTCAATGGCCGGCTGGATAGCCTGCAGGCTGCCGTTCTGCTGGCAAAACTGGAGCGTTTCGACTGGGAAGTCGGGCGCAGGACTCAAGTGGCAGAGCGATACGATCGGTTGATCGCAGCAGCTTGTCCGGGGATCGTCACGCCTTGCGTTCTACCTGATCGTAGCAGTGTGTATGCGCAGTACACCTTGCAGGTCGATGCTCGTGATGAACTGTCCAAGGCGCTCAATGCGCTCGGTGTACCTACGGCTGTGCACTATCCGGTGCCGCTGCATCTCCAGCCGGCGTTTGAGTATCTGAGCCAGGGCCGGGGCTTCTTCCCGATTGCCGAATCATGCAGTCGGCGGGTGTTGAGTTTACCCATGGGACCGGATGTGACCGAGGAGCAACAGGCGCAGGTGGTTGACGCGTTACAAGTAGCATTGCGAAAAACTGTATGACGGCGTTGAAGCGACTGCTGAATTCCACTGCTACATACGCGTTGGCGAATGTCATCAACAGTGCCATCCCGTTTTTCCTCCTGCCCGTTCTCACAAGGGTTCTGGCGCCATCGGAGTATGGCGTGGTGACCATGTTCACCACTGTGGTGGGTGCGCTTTCGGCGTTCACCGGGCTGAGTATTCATGGTGCGGTCAGCGTGCGTCATTTTGATAGTGGCACTGATCACCCGCGCTTTGTCGGCGCATGTCTTGGTGTCCTGGCGGTGAGTACTAGCCTGGTACTGCTGGTGGTTTGGCTGATGGCCGGGCCGCTTGCCCGCTCGACGGAGATTCCCGAAAACTGGCTGCTGGTCGCTGTGCTGGTTTCGGCTGCGCAGTCCATCGTTCAGGTCCGTCTGGTGATCTGGCAGGTCCGAAACGAGGTGATGCGGTACGGTTTGTTCCAGATCCTGCAGACGTTCTTGAACCTTTCGCTTTCCCTCGGTTTGATTTTTTTTCTCGGTCTGGGTTGGGAAGGGCGGGTGCTGGGTATTACTTTGGTGGGCTTTCTATTTGCCGGCCTAGCGCTCTACGGTCTACAGCGTCGGCGGCTGGTTCGCTGGAGTCTGGAGCGTGAATATGTCCGGTCAGTCTTGCGCTTTGGCGTGCCACTGATCCCCCATGCAGTAGGTGCAATGATGATCGCCATGAGTGATCGATTTATCATTACTCATCTGCTGGGCATCGGTGTGACGGGCGCTTACGCGGTGGGCCTGCAGATGGGAATGGTGGTTGGGTTGCTGGCAGATGCTTTCGTCAAGGCTTTTGGTCCTCATCTCTTTTCCGAATTGAAAACCCGGGACTCGACAACCGGCCTTCGTATGGTCCGCCAATGTGCCGTAGTCTTTGCAGGTTTCCTGGTGCTGGCACTCGGCTATGTGGCATTTTTGCCGTACCTTTATCCCTTCATTGTCGGCGAGCAGTACAGTGCCTCGCTACCGATCGCGCAATTAATCGGTTTCGGCAATGCATTCATGGGGATGTATTATGTGGTGGCGGGATTCCTGTTCTTTTTTGAGCGAACCGTGCTTTTGGCGAAACTCACTTTGGCGGTCGGTTTGCTGAGCGTCGCGCTGACGTATTCGCTGGTGAATTGGGTGGGTGTAATTGGCGCCGCGTGGGCCTATGTACTTGTTCAGTTTATGTTCTTTATGGGGGCATGGCGCCTGGCCCAGAAGGTGTTCCCTCTGCCGTGGCGCTCACTGTTCAGCGCACAGAGTAATCCAAGATGCTAAGCATGGCCCGCAGGTTTTTAGTCAGGGTGCTGCTTGCCCTCAGTGCTCTTTATTGGCGAGTGATTTATTCTGAGTTCCGCGCACGCTATGGCGTGTCGCCACTCTTTCGTTTCAATGGCAAGAATATTTTGCTGTACGGAGACGGAAGGATCTGCCTAGGAGAGAATAGCTACATAGGTGATAACTCCACCGTGCATGCTTCTTCCGGGTTCAGTGTGCAAATTGGCATCGGTTGCCATATTTCATCGAACGTGCGGATATTCACTGAATCCGTTTTGCCGGATAGCGATTTTCGTGTGAAGCCGGTGCCTTCAAAAGCAGGCGATGTGATAATTGCCGAAGCGTGTTGGATTGGGGCAAACGTCCTAATCACTCCGGGTGTTTTAATTGGTGCAAATAGTGTAGTTGGTGCAAATAGTGTAGTAACACGAGATATTCCGCCGGATGAGATTTGGGGCGGTGTGCCGGCAAAGCTCATTAGGAAGAAGCGGCAGCAGGCTGCCAGCGCGGCTTCTTAACCACAGTAAAAACTTGTGATGTAGGGTTTATGATTCCATACGGTCGACAAAATATTAGTGATGACGATATTGCAGCGGTGGTTGAGGTGCTGCGTTCGGAGTGGCTGACTCAGGGACCCGGCATAGCCAGCTTCGAGCGAGCCGTGGCCGAGGTTTGCCAGGCCCGGCATGCAGTGGCTGTCAGCAATGCCACTGCCGCGCTGCACATCGCTTGCCTGTCGCTGGATGTAGGGCCGGGAGATCTGGTCTGGACCAGCCCCAACACCTTCGTCGCCAGTGCCAATTGCGCGCTTTACTGCGGCGCCGACATTGACTTCGTCGATATCGACTCGCAAACGCTCAACCTCAGTGTGGAGCTGCTGGCCGAAAAGCTGGAGGCCGCACGCGAGGTTGGCCGTCTGCCAAAAGTGGTTATTCCGGTGCATTTCTCTGGTCGCAGTTGCGACATGCAGGCCATCGCGGCGCTGGGCAAGGAATATGGTTTCCGGATCATCGAGGATGCCTCGCACGCAGTGGGCGCTGAGCATCAAGGCATGCCAGTCGGTGCTTGCCAGTACAGCGATATCACTGTCTTTAGCTTCCACCCGGTGAAAATCATTACCACCGGTGAAGGCGGCATGCTGACGACCAATGACATGGCATTGGCGAAGCGTTTGCTTCGGTTGCGCACCCATGGCATTGCGCAGGGCAACGACGAGATGGTCAGTGTTCCGCAGGGGCCATGGGAGTACCAGCAGATTGAACTGGGCTTCAACTACCGCATGACCAACCTGCAAGCCGCATTGGGCCTCAGTCAACTGGTGCGCCTCTCGCCGTTCATTGCGCGTCGTCGCCAACTGGTGCGGCAATATCATGCGCTTCTGACTGATCTGCCCATCGTTCTGCCGCAGGCCAGCGAAGAGTCGGCTTGGCATCTGTACCCAATCCGGGTACCGGCGGAACGTCGCCTGGATGTGTTCTCCAAATTGCGCGCCGCAGATATTTGGGTACAGGTGCATTACATCCCGGTGCATACCCAGCCGTATTACCGCAACCTGGGGTTCAAGCCGGGCGACTTTCCCGAGGCTGAAAGCTATTTCTCCGAGGCCTTCAGTCTGCCGCTGTTCTATGACCTTACCGACGAAGAGCAGCAAAGCGTGGTAGATTTGCTCCGCGAGGCCTTGTCTTGAAGGTGGCAGTGATACCTGCACGAGGCGGCAGCAAGCGCATTCCGCGCAAAAATATCAAGGAGTTCTGCGGACGACCGATGATCGCCTGGTCGATCCTGGCTGCGCAGCAGAGTGGTCTGTTCGAGCGTATAATCGTCACCACTGACGATGAGGAAATCGCCGAGGTCGCGCGTGCCTGGGGGGCAGAAACACCCTTCGTGCGGCCGCCGGAGTTATCCGACGACTACGCCGGGACCACCGAGGTGATCGCCCATGCAACACGCTGGTTGCAAGATCAGGGCGTTTCCGTCACGGCAGTATGCTGCATTTATGCGACTGCGCCGCTGATTCGGCCTGAAGATCTGGCACGTGGTCTGGAGATTTTCCATTCCGGAGTCTGGGCCTATGCGTTCTCGGTTGCCGAGTTTTCTCCTTCCGTTTATCGCGCCTTTCAGGCGTCTGCGGAAGGCGGTGTGTCTATGCTGTTTCCCGAGTTTTTCACAACGCGTTCCCAGGATTTGCCAGTCGCCTTGCACGATGCCGGTCAGTTCTACTGGGGGCGCGCTGATGCTTGGACCCAAGGACTGAAAGTCTTCGATCGCCACTCAACGCCGGTTTGCATTCCGCGTTGGAGGGTTCAGGATATCGACGTTATGGACGATTGGATTCGCGCTGAAATGATTTTCAAACAATTGATGAGTGACCAGAGACAATGAGTGCATCGGATTTTGTGACACCGCAGGAAGAGTTCTGGGCGGGTGACTTCGGGTCCGAGTACATCGGCCGTAACGACAGTCAGCAACTGCTGGCCTCCAACCTGAATTTCTTCACTAAGGCACTCAAGCAGGCTGGCCGGATTTCTTCGGGCATCGAGTTTGGTGCCAACATTGGTATGAACCTGCGGGCATTGCAGTTGCTTTATCCGGGCATCGACCTGCATGGTATCGAGATTAACCCTGACGCTGCGAAGCAGTTGCGGGCGAATATTGGTCAGGACAATGTCCATGAAGGCTCGATCTTCAATTATCCGGTGAACGAGCAAGTCGATCTGTCGCTGATCAAGGGCGTGCTCATCCATATCAACCCGGACATGTTGCCGGTGGTCTATGAGAAGCTCTATAGCGCCTCCCGGCGTTTCGTGCTGGTGTGTGAGTACTACAACCCTTCACCTGTCGCCATTTCCTATCGCGGTCATGCCGATCGCCTGTTCAAGCGCGATTTCGCTGGCGAGATGATGGATAAGTACCCGGACCTTAGACTGGTTGATTATGGTTTTGCCTACCGCCGTGACCCGGCGTTTCCGCAGGACGACATCACTTGGTTCCTGATGGAAAAGAGGGTTTGAGATGTTGAAGTACTGCGTTCGCTGCGTGATGCCGCACACCAAGCCGGACCTACATATCGACGAGGAAGGCGTCTGCAATGCTTGCCGTTCCTTCGAAAAACGCAAGGAAGTCGATTGGGACCAGCGCAAAAGCGAGCTTATGACGCTGCTTGAAAAGTATCGACGCCATGGCAGTAACTGGGATTGCATTGTTCCGGTAAGCGGAGGCAAGGACAGCACCTATCAGGTCATCCGGATGTTGCAGCTGGGTTTGAACCCGCTGTGCGTCACCTCGACTACCTGTGACCAGAGTGAAAACGGCCGGCGGAATATCCAGAATCTTCAGCGTCTGGGCGTTGATCATGTCCAGTTTTCACCCAACCCTCTGGTGCGTGCCAAACTCAATCGCATCGGCCTGACCGAGGTCGGTGATATTTCCTGGCCTGAGCACGTGGGTATCTTCACGATCCCGGTGCGTGCGGCTGTGCAATACAACGTGCCACTGATCGTCTGGGGTGAAAACTCGCAGAATGAATACGGCGGACCCGCGGCAGCCACCGAGAACAACACCCTTACCCGTCGCTGGCTGGAAGAGTTTGGCGGGCTGCTGGGGTTGCGCGTGTCCGATCTTTCCGAGACCTACGGCATTGAACCGCGCCACCTGCTGCCTTACCAGTACCCTTCGGACGAGGACCTGCAGCGGGTTGGCGTAACCGGCCTGTTCCTCGGGCACTATCTGCCATGGGATGGACTTTCCAACACCCTGATTGCCCAGGCACACGGTTTCATTACCAACGATCAGCCGGTTGAGGGGTCGATGGTCAACTACGAAAACCTGGACAATCACCAGACTGGTATTCATGACTATTTCAAGTACCTGAAGTTCGGCTTCTCTCGCGCCACTGATATCGCCTGCTTGCATGTACGGCGTGGACGTATCACACGACAGGATGCCGTTGAAATCGTCAAGGCGCGTGACGGCAAGTTTCCTTGGACCTACCTGGGTAAGCCAATCGCGGAAATACTCGAGCCGCTGGAAATGACCACGGACGAGTTCATCAAGATCTGTGACCGGTTTACCAACAAGAAAATCTTCAAGCGTGATGCCTCCGGCGTGCTGGCCAAGGATCGACACGGCAACCTTGTAAAGCTGAATCACGACAACGTATGAAAGTCGCCATCGTCAATTACGGGGTGGGCAACCTGAGCTCGGTACGCCGAGCCTTCGAGGAGCTGGGAGCCGAGCCGATAATCACCAATCACCCGTCCGCGCTGTACGACGTGAATCGTATCGTGCTGCCGGGTGTCGGGGCGTTTAAGGAAGGCATGGCTCATCTCAATCACGGTGGCTGGAGTGAGGCACTGCGTGAGGTAGTGGGCGAGCAGGGCAAACCGTTGCTGGGTATTTGCCTGGGCATGCAACTGCTAGCCAGCGAAGGCCATGAGAATGGCGTTACGCCCGGGCTCGGCTTGATCCCCGGTCAAGTGCGGCGCCTGGACGAGCTGGGCTGCACGTTGCGTATACCGCATGTAGGCTGGAACGAAGCGTGTCACGACGGCAGCGACGTTCTTTTTAACGGTATCCCGGACAGGTCGGACTTCTACTTCGTGCATAGCTATGCCTTTGTTACGGAGGCAGCTGAACATAAGCTAGCGACCGTTCCCTACGGCGTCGACCTGACCGCGGCTGTGCGCCAGGGACATGTATTTGGTTGTCAGTTCCACCCGGAGAAAAGCTCCAAGGCGGGCCGACGTCTACTTCGTAACTTCCTGGGCTATTCGCCATGTTGAAGGTTCGTGTCATCCCCACTCTGCTCTGGAAGGGGCTCGGGCTGGTGAAAGGTGCCGGCTTCGATAGTTGGCGGCGGGTTGGCCCCGTGCTGCCCGCGATCAAGGTCTACAACGCGCGCGATGTGGACGAATTGATTCTGGTGGATATCACTGCAACTCAGGAAGGTGAATTGCCGGACCATGATTCGGTCAATGACTATTCCGAAGAATGCGCAGTGCCGCTGACGGTGGGGGGCGGTATCACCAGCGTTGAGCAGGTGTTGGCGCTGTTGCACAGTGGTGCCGACAAAATTGCCATCAATAGCGCGGCCTACACCAGTCCCGAGTTGATTGAGGCGGCAGCCTCGCGTTTTGGTGCGCAATGCGTGGTGGCGAGCGTCGATGTCCGGCGCATGGATGATGGGAGCTATCGCTGCTTCAGCCATGCAGGCACCCAGGACACCGGTCGTGAAGTGGAGTCGTGGGCCAGAGAACTGGCTGCGCGTGGAGCGGGCGAGATTCTACTGACCTCCATCGAACGGGACGGCACCATGGGTGGATATGACCTGGCACTGGTGGAAAAAATTGCCAGGGCCGTGGATATCCCTGTGATTGCTTCCGGGGGGGCCGGCAGTTATCAGCACATGATTGATGTGGTAAAGCAGGCGGGGGCTTCAGCCGTGGCTGCGGCCAGTATCTTTCACTTCACCGAGCTGACGCCTGCTGGCGCCAAGGTTGCAATGCAGGCTGCTGGCATTCCGATGAGGCGCAATTTCCTGGGTGAGGCGAGTTCTTGAACGTCGTTTTGCGTGTCGATGCCGGCCAGAGAATGGGGACCGGGCACTTCATGCGTTGCCTTACCCTCGCCGACACGCTCGCGCAACGTGGTGCACAGTGCGTCTTTCTGTGCCGCGAGTTGCCGTCGCACCTTTCGCAGTTGCTGGCGCGTCACGGGCATGCGCTGCGCAGCCTGCCTGCACGTGAGAACGACACATCCGATACCGAGCTGGCGCATGCCGACTGGTTGGGTACGACGCAGGTCACTGATGCTGTCGATAGTCTTGAGGCGTTACAGGGACAGACGTGGGACTGGTTGATTGTCGATCACTATGCCCTCGACCGGCACTGGGAGACGCGTTTACGACAAACCGTGCGCAGGATCTTGGTGATCGATGACCTAGCGGATCGTCGACATGATTGTGACCTGCTGCTGGATCAGAATTTGTATCACGACATGCAGTCGCGTTATGACGGCAAGGTGTCCCAGGCATGCCAACGGCTGCTGGGGCCGCGTTTCGCGCTGTTGCGCGAAGATTTTCGTCGCCTTCGCGTGAATCTGTCTCCCCGTGGGGAGGAGATCAAGCGGGTGCTGGTGTTCTTCGGCGGCGTCGATGAACACAATTTCACTGGCCAGGCGCTGGCTGCTGTACCAGGTATTGCTCAGGCAGGCATTGAGGTCGATGTGGTGCTTGGTGCGTTACATCCGCAGCGTGCTGCTATCGAGACCCTGTGCCAGCAGCAGGGTTACCGTTGTCATGTGCAGACCACGCGAATGGCTGAGCTGATGGCCGGCGCTGATCTGGCGATTGGCGCAGGTGGAACGGCAACGTGGGAGCGGTGTAGTCTTGGACTGCCAACATTGGCACTCAGCACTGCGGACAATCAGACTCGACAGTTGGCCGATGCAGCAAGCCGGGGCCTGGTCTATACCCTTCCCGTTGGGGATAACTTTCAGGCGGATCTCGCGTTACACCTGAAAGCCCTCCAGCAAAATCCTGCTCTGCGCGCGCTGATTTCGAACCAGGGCATGGCTGCCGTGGATGGTTTAGGTGCGCAACGCCTGGCTGCACACATGGGGTGCACTGGTGTAGACATGCGTGCCGCACAGCCACTGGACTCTGCCGCCCTGTATCTCTGGCGTAACCATCCCTCGATCCGCGCTGTTTCTCGAAATACCGAGGAAATTTCCTGGGAGAATCACTGCCGCTGGTTCACGTCAGTGCTCGCAGATCCGCGACGTAAGCTGCTGATAGGCGAACAGGGCGGAGAGCCTGCGGGGGTTGTGCGTTTTGACCTGGAAGAAGGTGGTCAGGCAGAGGTGTCCATTTACCTAGTCCCCGATGCGGCCTCGTGCTGCCGCGGTGGTGATCTGCTTCAAAGCGCCGAGGACTGGATTTTCCGGCATTGCGCTGATGTGCGTTGGCTGCACGCGCATGTCAAGGGATCCAACAAACGCTCCAATGGGCTGTTCATGGCCGCAGGCTATGACATCGACAACACTCGATTTTCAAAGAAGTTGCATGAGCTATGACTGAATCATTCAAAATTGCAAATCGTCACATCGGCCCTGGTCATGCGCCTTTCGTCATTGCTGAAATGTCAGGAAACCATAACCAGTCCCTCGAGCGGGCTCTCGAAATCGTCGAGGCGGCGGCGCGCGCCGGCGCCCATGCTCTGAAAATTCAGACCTATACCGCGGATTCGATGACGCTGGACTTGGATGAGGGCGAGTTCCACATCAGTGACCCCAACAGCCTGTGGGCCGGTACTTCGTTGTACAAACTCTATGGCGAGGCGTTCACTCCGTGGGAATGGCATAAACCGATCTTCGACCGGGCACGCGAGTTGGGGATGATCGCGTTCAGCACCCCATTCGATGACAAGGCGGTCGATTTTCTCGAGGCGCTGGACGTACCCTGCTACAAGATCGCATCCTTCGAAAATACTGACCTGCCGTTGATTCGCCGTGTGGCAGCTACGGGCAAGCCGTTGATCATTTCCACCGGCATGGCCACGGTGGCGGAGCTGGACGAAAGCGTACGTGCTGCGCGGCAGGCCGGTTGCAAGGATCTTGTATTGCTCAAGTGCACCAGTACCTACCCGGCGACGCCGCAGAACACCAATATTCTGACCATTCCGCACCTGCGCGAATTGTTCGGCTGCGAAGTGGGATTGTCCGACCACACCATGGGTATCGGGGTGTCCGTCGCCAGTGTTGCGTTGGGCGCGACTGTGGTCGAGAAACACTTCACGCTGAGCCGTGCCGAAGGCGGGGTCGACAGTGCGTTTTCGATGGAGCCTGCCGAAATGGCGCAGTTGGTCATCGAAACCGAGCGTGCCTGGCAGTCCTTGGGACGTGTCAGCTATGGCGCCACCGCTGCCGAAGAGAAGAGCCGGGTTTTCCGCCGCTCCATTTATGCCAGCGAGGACATCGCAGAGGGTGAGCTGCTGTCGCCGGCCAACGTACGCATTATCCGGCCAGGTCTGGGGCTGCCACCGAAGTACTTCGAGCAGGTGATAGGCAAGCGTGCGAAACAAACCATCAAGCGCGGCACGCCGATCAACTGGAATCTTATCTAGTGCGGCAGCCAAGCTTTTCGCAACTACTGGAAATTGAGAACGACCCCGCGTTTCTGACGTTTCGCTGCCCCCGCAGCGGAGCGTTGCTTTGGCCTCTGGTCCGTAACCAGTTTTATCGCCAGTTGATTTCCGACCTCTACTACCAAGAGGCCCCGTTGATCGCTGCCGTGCCTGCCGTGCCACGTGGGCAAGCGCTGGCATCGCTTTCCCGTGTTGCTCGGCACAATCTGGGGCAAAGGCGCTTGAGTGGTGATGTTCTGGTAATCGGGACGGGGGCGGGCAGCTTCCTGCGGGAGGGACGATGGTTCAACCGCATTACCGACTATCTGGTACAGGCATCGCCGCCGGATACTGTGACCGTCGAAGGTCTGGTGGACTGGAACGTACCCCGGCCGCGCTGGAATCAACGGGTTTCCTACTGGTTGCCGTGGCAGGGTGCTATTACCTTAGCCGGACGGTTGTTGCAGCGAGATTCGCATGTTGCGATCGCGGGTGAGGTGCTGGCATACGCCAGGCAGCGGGCGAATGACCTTCTCGATTTGAACATCGCCGCGACACAGATGGATATGCTGGTTGGAATGTTGGCCCGCAAGTTGGCTCGCCTCCCGGTTGTCCATCATGCCTATCGGCGTCTGCTGGAAAAGGTTCGGCCGCGTTTGATCCTGCTGGAACAGGCTTGCTATGGCGATTTTTCGCCGATCAACCAAGTTGCCCGGGAGATGGGAATACGCGTCGCCGAGCCTCAGCATGGCATGGTGTCCGGTGGTCACGATGCGTATTGCTATGCGCCGCTACTGCGCGACAGTGCCGAATACAAAGCGTGTCTACCGCACGACTTCCTCGGTTATGGCTCGTGGTGGAACAAGCAGATCAATGTGCCGGTGGAGAAATGGGTGATCGGGCATCCCCATTACAGTGAGCAGCGACGCGGTATGTCACTAGCCAAAGGTGTGCAGAACGATATCCTTCTACTGGGCGATGGTATCGAGTTTCCGCTCTACGTGGCGTTGGCCACCGAGCTGGTTGAGCTGTTGCGCGGGCAGTACCGTATCGTGCTGCGTCCGCATCCGCTGGAGCGTGCGGAGGTCCATCGGCGTTATCCTGACGGTAAAATCGGGGACGTCTTCATTGATACCAATCGCGACATCTACAGCTCCTTTATCAGCGCGCAGGCTGTAGCCGGCGAAGTTTCAACCGGTTTGTTTGAAGCAATAGGCATTGCCGGTAAGGTCCTGTTGTGGGAAACGCCCAAAGCCCGATTCAGTTATCCCAGCCATCCGTTCTCCGGATTCGTGGATGCAAAAGGTTTGGTAGAAGAGCTGCTCAAGCCTGTGGGTTCCGGGTTGCCTGTTGTCGATGAGGATATCTGGGCAAGCGACTGGATGAGCAACTACAAAAACTATCTTGGCCACGTGCTTAACAATGCTGGCTGAAATTTTCGAGAAGAACGGGCCTGTGTTCCTTGCCTCGCTGACCGGCAAAATGGATCAGAACAAGGTATCCTGCGTCGCTTTGAACGGGCCTGATGCAGGGTGGTACTGGCCTGAAAGCGAAGCAACCCCAATCGATAGTGAATACTGGCCGTGCAAAAAATTTCTGTGATCGATTATGGCTGCGGCAATCTGGCCTCGGTCGTCAACATGATTCAGCATGTCGGCGCAGAGGCGCAGATCATTCGCTCGTCCGAGCAATTGGCCGATGCTGGCAAACTCATCCTACCCGGTGTCGGGGCCTTCGATCATTGCATGGGTAACCTGCGCGATGCCGGCTGGATCGCGCCGCTGAAACAAGCGGTCTTCGAGCGCCAGGTGCCGATCATGGGCATCTGCCTGGGTATGCAATTGCTAACCCGTGGCAGCGAGGAGGGGCGATTGCCCGGACTCGGTTGGGTCGACGCCCAAGCGCGACGTTTCCGGCCGGGCGATGTAGCGCTCAAGGTACCGCACATGGGCTGGAACGAGGTGCACCAGATGCGTGCAGATGTCTTGTTGCCGCCATCGGAAAGTCCGCGACGTTTTTACTTCGTGCACTCTTACCGGGTTGAATGTGCTGATCCCGATGATGTTCTGCTCCAGTGCGAATACGGCGAAACGTTCGTCGCTGCGTTCCGGCGGGCGAATATCTGGGGCTTCCAGTTCCATCCGGAAAAGAGCCACAGGTTCGGCATGGAACTTTTCCGACATTTTCTCGAGGTGTGACGTGCTCAAGCATCGTGTGATACCCGCGTTGCTGCTGCGCGAGGGTGGTCTGGTCAAGACCCAGAAGTTCGGCAAGCACAAGTACGTCGGTGACCCGGTCAATGCCATTCGTATCTTCAACGAGAAGGAAGTGGACGAACTGGTGGTGCTCGACATCGATGCAAGTCGCCAGGGGCGCGAGCCCGACTATGCGCTGATCGAGAGCATTGCAGCAGAGTGCTTCATGCCATTGGGATACGGTGGTGGTATTTCCACGATCGAGCAAGCGCGGCGGATTTTTTCTTCCGGCGTGGAGAAAGTTATCCTGCAGACCTCCGTGCTGGGCAATCCGAAGCTGGTCACCGAGATTGCCGAGCGGTTTGGCAGCCAGAGCGTTGTGGTGTCCGTCGACGTCAAGCGGGACTGGCTCGGGCGTTATCGCCTGTGGTCGTCTTCGGCGCGGCGCTCACACGGAGACGACTGGCTGTCGACCCTCAAGGAACTGGTCGCGGCGGGGGCCGGAGAGGTGCTACTGAATTCGGTTGACCGTGATGGCATGCAGCAAGGGTATGATCTGCGCTTGATTCAAAGCGCCGCAGAGGCAGTGGATGTGCCACTGATTGCTCTCGGTGGTGCGGCCGGACTGCAGGACTTTGTCGAGGCGGTCAAGGCTGGCGCCTCTGCCGTTGCTGCCGGCAGCCTCTTTGTGCTTCAGGGGCCGCACCGTGCGGTGCTCATCAGCTATCCAAAATATTCAGAGCTCGAGTCGCTTTTCAGGGGTAAAGATGTTTCCTAAAGAACACAGGGTATGTACTCGCTGCGTAATGGATGACAGTGCATCCGGTATATCTTTTGATGAACAGGGCATCTGCAATTTCTGCACGTATTTCCAGGAGCGCGTCAATGGCGTGGTTTTCGCTCAGGAAGCCGAACGTGCGCAGCGGCGCAAGGCTTTTATTGAACAGGTGAAAAAAGCCGGTGAGGGGAAGCCATACGACTGCATCATCGGGCTTTCCGGTGGTGTCGACAGCTCCTATGTAATCCATCTGGCATTGGCCGAAGGCCTTCGGCCACTGGCCGTGCACATGGACAACAACTGGAACTCAGAGTTGGCGGTCAACAACATCAAGAATCTGGTGACCAGCCTTGGTGTCGACCTATACACACATGTTATCGACTGGCCTGAGTACAGGGGGCTGATGCAGTCGTTCTTCGACGCCGACGTGATTGACGTGGAGCTTCTCTACGACAACGCGATGCTGGCGGTGAACTACGAGCAAGCGCGACGCTACGGCATCAAGTACATCCTCTCGGGAAGCAACTCGGCAACCGAGGGCATGCCGATGCCTGAGGACTGGAACTGGCGCAAGTGGGATAAGCGCAACATCAAGGCGATCGCGCGTCGCAATGCGGTGCGCATCAGGACCTTTCCGATCATGGGAACCCTAGGCTACATCTACAATCGTGTATTGCGCGGTATAAAATGGGTGTCGTTCCTCGATTTCTATGATTACCAGAAGGACGCGGCGCTGGACTTGCTTGAAGACAAATACGCCTACAAGCGCTATCCGTACAAGCACTACGAATCGGTGTTCACACGCTTCTATCAGGGCTACATCCTGCCGCAGAAGTTCGATGTGGATAAGCGCAAGCTGCATCTGTCGACCCTGGTGATGAGTGGGCAGATGACCCGCGAGCAGGCATTGACGCACCTGCAGCAATCTCCTTATGCCTCGTCTGAAGAGCTTGATCGTGATCGCAAGTACTTCCTGAAGAAGATGGGGTGGACCGAGGGTCAGCTGGAGGCGTACCTGCAAAGGTCGGCCAAGCCGCACGATGCCTATCCCAGTGAGCGATTTGCCTGGGACTTTATCCGCAAGCTGTATCAGATGAAGCGTTCGTCCTGAGTCTGTTCGATAAGGTTTGTCGGCTCTGATCTGTTAAGGGTTTTTCTTTTGAAAGTCTTGTTTTTGCACCCTGCGGCAGCGTTTGGCGGTGCCTCGAAAAGCCTGATCGAGTTGTACGCCATGTTGCGTGGCGCAGGAGTGCGCGGCACTGTGCTGACGCCCGCCGGGCCGGTCTGCCAATCCTTTGCCCAGGCAGGATTGCAGGTAGAAGCGGTCAGGGGGCTGAGCCAGTTCGATAACACCCGCTACGGTTACTACCGCAAGGTGCGCTGGCTTATTCTGCTGCGCGAACTATTCCTGCTGCCGTTCTCGCTGCTCGGATTGTGGCGCCTGCGCCGGGAAACCTTCGATCTGATCCACGTCAACGAAGTCACCTTGTTGCCCCTTGCGGTGATTGCCAAATGGATGCTGCGCGCGCCTTTGGTGGTCCATGTCCGTTCATTGCAGCGCAAGCCGGGCGTCGGCTTGCGTACTCGCTGGGTGAACGCTCTTTTACGCCGTTATGCCAACGCCGTAGTGGCGATTGACCATACGGTGGCCGCGACGCTCGAGCCAAACTTGCCGCTTAGCATTATCCATAACGGGCTCAAGGTCGCTGGGCAAGTCCCGGCCTCAGAACCCAAAGGGGATGATGAGGTGGTCAGGGTCGGTTTTCTGGGGGTGCTGATCCCACTCAAAGGCATCTTCGAGCTTGTCGAGGCGGTGCGTATTCTCAAGGAGCGAGGCGTACGTATCGAGTGCTTGGTCGCTGGCGAGAACGCGCGCCAACTTTCTGGTTTCAAGGCTTGGCTGCTCGGGAAATTCGGTTTCGCTCGGGATATGCGTGCCGAACTCGAAGCGCTGATCCGGCGTGACTGCCTGGAGGAACAGGTTAAGCTGCTCGGTTTCGTGAGCGATGTCCGTACGCTCTATCCGCAACTGGATATTCTCTGTTTCCCATCACACTTGGATGCGGCCGGTCGGCCGGTGTTCGAAGCGGCCTTCTATTCCGTTCCGAGCGTCGTCGCGGTGACCGATCCGGTGCCGGATGCCCTGGTACATGAGGTCACGGGACTGGCGGTGCCTGCACCCGATCCGACGCTGATCGCCAATGCCCTGCAGCGGATGGCCGAGGCTCCGCTCTGGCGCCGCCAGTTGGGCACGCAAGCCAGGAGCTGGGCAGAGCACACATTCTCGATCGAAGCCAATGCCGTGCGCATGCTCGATCTTTATCGGCATATTCTTTCATCACAGGCAAGTCGTTGAGTTATGCGCATTCTGATGCTGTCCCAGTACTTCTGGCCGGAAAGTTTCATTATCAACGATATCGTTCGGACCCTTGCCGAGCAGGGGCACGAGGTTGTGGTTGCTACCGGCAAGCCCAACTACCCGGACGGCACTATATTCGAGGGCTATAGCGCCAAGGGTACCCAGCACGAACGCTACCTCGGAAAGATTGATGTGCTGCGCGTTCCGCTTTGGCCACGAGGGGAAGGCGGGGCGAAAAACCTGATTCTCAACTACCTTTCCTTTGTCTTCGCCGGCTTGCTGTTTCTGCCTTGGATGCTGCGTAAACGAGAGTTCGACGCCATCCTGGTCTTTGCCCCTTCGCCTATCCTGCAGGCCATTCCCGCGATTCCATTGAAGTGGCTGAAGAGGGCGAAACTGGCTTTGTGGGTGCAGGACCTGTGGCCGGAAAGCCTGTCTGCCACCGGTTTCGTGCGCAATCGGCATTTGCTCAAACTGGTGGGCTGGATGGTCAAGGCGATTTATCGCCATTGCGACACGCTGCTGGTCCAGTCGCGCGCTTTCGTCGAGCCGGTGGCTCGCTATGCCGCACTCGAGAAGATTCAGTACTACCCCAACTCCATGGATGTGCGCAGTGAGCGGTTGGAGGTGGCGGTTTCGCCGGAGCTGGACACGCTGCTCAAGCAACATTTCTGTGTGGTGTTTGCCGGCAATCTGGGCACTGCCCAGGCGCTCGATACGCTGGTGCAGGCGGCGGAACAACTGCACGATGAACCGGATATTCGTCTTGTGCTGGTCGGCAGCGGAAGCCGCCTCGACTGGTTAAAATCGCAGCAGCAGGCGCTGGGGCTGGACAATTTGGTGCTGCCAGGGCGTTTTCCGATGGAGGCGATGTCTGCGATTTTTGAGCGCGCATCTGCCCTGCTGGTATCGCTCAATGATGAAGAGGCCTTCGCCCAGACCATCCCCAGCAAGATCCAGGCGTACCTCGCCGCTGGCCGGCCGATTCTCGCTTGTATGAACGGAGAGGGTGCTAGGGTGGTCTATGAAGCTGGGGCGGGGCTGACTTCGCCTGCTGAACAGGTGTTGCCTCTGGTTACCAATATCCGACGCATGAAAGCGCTGGGAGCGGCTGAGCGAGCGATCATGGGAGAGGCGGGAAGGGCCTACTTCGATGCGCATTTTGAGATGGACAGTCAAGTAACCCGTTTGGTCGAGTTGTTGCAGCGCTGACGGCGCAGGACGAGAAGGAATGGATGATGCGCGTGATGGTCTTCCCCGTCGCCTTCATGGCGAACACCTTCGCCATGATGGTGGTCATGATCGGACTGAGTCTGTTCGGAAAGTCCGCTCTGGCTGCGGATTTCGGACTTATTCACGGTGCCACGGTTGCGCTGTTCTACTCGTTTTCGGGCAATGCTCGCAGTCTGATTCTCTCTGAATCCGGCGCTATTGATGCTCCCGGAGTTCTTCGATTACGCCTGATTCTGCTGCTGCCGCTTAGCCTGCTGGCGTGGATGCTGTGTGCCGGAGTTGTGGATAGCAGCTGGTGGTTTGTTCTACTGTTGGTGGTTCGCCGCGCTGTCGAATGGTTGGCAGAGATATTTCTCAGTGAGCAGGAGTTGCGTCAGCAGGAACGCGCAGCGATCCGCTTCTTGCTTACCCAGGGCTGTCTCAGCCTGGCGTTGCTGCTTGCGCTGTTGAACGACGGCCCTTTGTCTATACCCATGACGTTGCTCTGGGCTCTGTCGCCATTGCTTGGGTGCATGAGTCTTGAGCTCCCAAAGCGTGCTCTGGACAGTGGTGTGCCACTGTCTTCCAGTATTCGGCTTATGTTGCCACACTTCGGTTCGACCGCGGTTATCGGTGTGTCGGTTTACGTTTTCCGCCTGTTCATCTTGTTGGTGGCGGACAAGCAGGTGGCTGGCGATCTGTTTTCGGCATTTGCCTTGGGCGGCATTCTAGGTGCGGTTTTCTCCCAGGCATTGGGGCCGACCATGGTGCGGCACGAGCGGCGCTCGGCGGGGCCGGGGCGTCTGGTCAAGATGTTCAATCTGATACTTGTCGTCATGCTGCTGACTGGTGGGGTGCTGGTGGCCGGGGTGTGGAGCGTTCCCCATTTGCTGGACTGGACGGAGAAGGACCATTTGTTCTGGCTGGCCGTGGGTTGCTCCTTGATGGGGGGGGCGTGATGGTGCTGGCACAGCGCATCCGTCTGCGCATTCTCCAGGATGAGGCCGGAGGTGACGTGTTCGGTTCGGACATGTTGTCGAACATTCTGCTGATTGCAAGTATTCCATTTTTGTATTACGGGATCGGCGTCAACGCCCTGGGAATGCTGTACTTGCTGGGTGCACTCCTGTCCTGGGTGTTCTACGCCAGTGAACGTCACGGCCTGCTTTCCTGGCGCGATTCAGGCTGGTTCATACAGAAAAACCTGCTGCTGATGATTGCGCTGATGATCTTTCTGCCCGTGTTTTTCCAACTCAATGGCGGCATTTTTCATGATCCATCCCATAGTTTCAGCCACGGAGGAGTGCTGGCTATGTTACCGATTCCCCTGTCGGTACTGGCTTGTTATCTGGGGATTGTGTTGCTCGGTCGCTACTCGCACGCGCGGCTGGCGCTGCTGAGTTTGTTTTTCGTTTTCATCGGCATGCTGTTGACCAGTCTGCTAATGGGGCTGGACGCGAGCGGAGGGGGGAGTCAGAAGATGATATTGCTGATCCAATACATCCTGCCGATGTTCGCTTTGGTGCTTGGGCAGCAGTTTGGCATGCGCGAAGGCGCGCTGACGCTGGTTGCTAAGGCCGCACTGTTCATTCTACTGTCGGTATTACCTTTGCAGTTGCTGGCGACTCTAACGTCCGGTGAGGTACTGCTTTCGCCTTCTGTCTACATCTTTAGCATCTATCAGCACCTGCAGTATGCGTCGTTGTTGTTCGTCGCAGCATTCGTGCTTGCACTGTTCACGCTCTGGGGGCGTACAGGTTTTGATGGATGGCTGCGCGCCTTGGCGTTGCTGATGGGCGGCTACGTGATTTTGTCCTGGTCACTGCTTGCGATGCTACTCTTCGTGCTGGCGGTATTTTGCTTTGTTGTTCAGCAAGTGGCGCGAGGGCGACGCTTGGTATCTTTGTTAGGCGTACCGCTTTTGGCGATATGCGGGGCGATGCTGTCGTTTCTGTACATGCGTTATGTGTTGCAGGCGCAAGTGCCGACATCGCTGTCGGGGGCGACCAATCTTTCCATGCGGTTGCTCGAGGGGCGGGTCGGTTATCTGGAGAGCTGGATGTTTTATATCGATGGCATTTCCGTGAGTTGGAACAGCGCCCTTTTCGGCCATGCTACCTCGCCAGAGAGAGGGCTGTACCCCAGTGCGCTCAACTACTATCTCGATTTCGCTTACAACTTCGGTCTGCTGGGATTGTTGCCGCTAATCGCGCTGGCTCTGTATAGTCTCGCGGTCGTATGCCGACGGTGGCAGGATTTTTGGGCGCACAGTCCATACATGGGCCTAGCGTTGGTGGTCATGTTTATGCTGGTGGTCGACAGCACGTTCAAAGTTGGCCTGCGCCAACCGTATTCTGGCGTAATAATGTTCTTTTTATGGGGTTTGTTGCTGGCGGTGATTTCTCTGCCAAAAGCGCACCTTTCATCGGTAAACGGAAATGTTCTCTGAGGGATTATGCGCTGGGATATTCTGATTAAAAGTGCTTGGTTACTAGTATTAGTGGGAATTGCGATTATCGGTGCCTGTGCATTGGCCGAATATCAGGGAAGTTCCTGGATTTATATACTGTTTACTTTGCTCTCGACGGCAGTTTTGTTCTTTGGCTTCGGTCGAGGTGCGATTTTTTTCGATTCCTTTATTGGAGTCTTGCTGTGGATTGGCTTCTGGCTGAAGTTCAGTGTGCACACCGCTTTTTCCCAAGGTCGCTTTAATATTTCGGTGGGGACTTTCGATGGGAGCCCTGACTCTCTGGATCAGGTGCTACTTGTAGTTTGCTGCGCTCTGACGGCAATTTTACTCGTGCGATTTGTTCGTCAGCGCTTCTTTTTTAGTTATCCTGATACCCTGCCGAATATATCCTATACCGGCTTGTATGCTTTTTATCGAAACTATCGCGTCGCGCTACTGACTGCGTTTGTTCTGGCGGTATTGGCTGTTTGTATATCCAACGCATGGTTCGGTATTTACCAGCGAGGCCTGGTTGAACGGATAAAATTACCTTTCGGTCTGAATGGTGTTTACGCCTGGCTGTTAATGTTTGGCATGGCGTCCATTTCTGCAATTATATTGCGTTTCGAATTCGAGTTGAACAGAGATCGTTATTGGATCGCAATCGTCATCGCTCTACTGGAGGTGGCGTTGTCCAATATCTCCTTGTGGAGTCGGGGCATGATCCTTAACGGCTCTGCATTGATGTATGGCGCCGTGACACAATTTCGGCAGCAAGAGCCTCGCTTGCGTTTGGGGTTAGCGGGATTTGTGGTAGTGGTTTTTGGTACTTTTTTTGTTGCGTCGGTGTTGTCTGTCAACTACCTGCGTGCGAATGCTTTTTACACTGGTTACACTCAGGCTGAGCGTAATGGAGCAGTTGTGGAGCAGACCTCCACTCTGTTTCTTGATCGTTGGGTGGGTGTGGAAGGTGTCATGTCTGTAGTCGGTTCCACGGATAAAGGCTGGGCGTTGTTCAAAGAGGCACTTTCCGAGAAGTTCGATAAAACTGTAAACTCTTTTTATGACAAAAATTTTGTGGAGTCTTCCTACGACAACTCTCGAGGTGATGGTACGCACTTCGTTTCGTTGCCAGGATATATCGCTTTTCTGTTTTATCCTGGGTCCTATCTCTTTTTGTTTTGCGCAGTGTTTGCGTTCTCGGTAGTTGCAGCATTTGTTGAGTACATGGTTTACCGGCTGGGCGGAAAGAATTTGGTGTTCTGCGCGTTGATTGCTCAGGTTGTAGCTTTTCGTTATACCAGCTTTGGTTATGTTCCGTTGCAAAGTTACATGCTATTCGGTTCCATATTTTTGAATGTTCTGATTCTATTTTTCGTTGATAGATTTTTGCGTTTTTCCTACAAGATTTGAAATTCTGAGAAGGTTTACGATTCATGGCACGAGTTCTGGTTCTTGGTGTTACCGGCATGCTCGGCAATGCTGTTTTTCGTGTGTTCTCTGCTGATGCAGGCCATGAAACGTGGGGTACGCTACGTAGTGCAGCGGCGCTGCGGAATTTTCCGCTTCAAACGCATAAGCGTTTGCTGATTGGTGTAGATGCGCTCGATCAGGATGCGCTGACGGCGGCATTCTCCCGGGTGAGGCCAGATGTGGTGATTAACTGTGTCGGGCTGATCAAGCATCTGGCAGATGCAAAGGATCCGCTCACCGCTCTGCCGATTAATGCCATGCTGCCGCATCGGCTGGCCCGGCTGTGCGAGTTAAGCGGTGCGCGGCTAATCCATGTGAGCACCGACTGCGTGTTTTCCGGGCGTAAGGGTGGTTACCTGGAGTCCGATGCTTCGGATGCAGAAGATTTGTATGGCAAGTCCAAGTACATCGGTGAGCTGCATGATTTGCCCCACGCAATTACGCTACGTACATCGATCATCGGACATGAGCTCGGTTCGAGCCATGCGTTGGTCGATTGGTTCCTGTCTCAGCAGGGGAGTGTAAAGGGATTTACCAAGGCAATTTTCTCCGGGCTGCCGACGGTTGAACTAGCGCGGGTTATGAAGGACTTCGTCGTTCCTCACATGAGTCTCAATGGCCTGTATCATGTTGCTGCGGAGCCGATCGCCAAGTTTGATTTACTGGGTTTGGTCGCCTCGGAGTATGGCAAGCAGATTGACATTCGGCCGGATGATGCACTGGTCATTGATCGCTCGCTGAACGGTTCGCGTTTTCGTGAGGTAACTGGCTACGTGGCGCCGGGTTGGTCAGAGCTGATTCGCAAGATGAATACGGATCGTTGAATATTGCTGGTTTCGACTGTTGCTGATGCTGCTAGACGTTTTGAGTAATTTGTAGCCGACGAGCTAGATGGCTTTATCTTAAATTGCGCTTCGTTGCGAAGCCCCATGATTCAGAAGGTTTACATGTTCGACGACAAGGTATTGATGATCACCGGTGGTACCGGTTCCTTCGGCCATACGGTCCTCAAGCGCTTTCTCAATACCGCTGTGCGTGAGATCCGCATCTTTAGCCGTGATGAGAAGAAGCAGGAGGACATGCGCATCGCCCTGGCCAATGACAAGGTCAAGTTCTACATCGGTGATGTTCGTGATTACGACAGCTTGCGTCAGGCGATGGTCGGTGTGGATTACATTTTCCATGCAGCGGCGCTGAAGCAGGTTCCGTCCTGCGAGTTCTATCCGATGGAAGCGGTGCGCACCAACGTGCTGGGCACCGAGAACGTGTTGAATGCCGCCATCGCCAGCGGTGTGCAGCGGGTTGTGGTGTTGAGCACTGACAAGGCGGTCTATCCGATCAACGCTATGGGCATCTCCAAGGCAATGTCCGAGAAGTTGATGGTGGCCAAGTCGCGCATGATCCCGGCTAATGGCCCGGTCATTTGCGCGACCCGTTATGGCAACGTCATGGCTTCGCGGGGCTCGGTGATTCCCTTGTTCGTCGACCAGCTTCGCACGGGTGGCGCGCTGACGGTGACCGATCCGGAAATGACCCGCTTTCTCATGTCGCTGGAAGATTCCGTTGATCTGGTTTTGCATGCTTTCGAGCACGGCCAGCAAGGCGATTTGTTCGTTCAGAAAGCCCCGGCCTCGACAGTCGGCGACCTGGCCGAAGCGCTCAAGCAACTGTTCAGCAAGAAAAACGAGGTCAAGGTGATCGGCACTCGCCACGGCGAGAAACTCTACGAGTCGCTGGTTTCCCGTGAGGAAATGGCCAAGGCCGAGGACATGGGGCGTTACTACCGGATTCCGGCGGATAACCGTGACCTGAACTACAACAAGTACTTCGTCGAAGGCGAGGAGCGTATATCCGAGTTCGACGACTACACCTCGCACAATACGGAGCGCCTGGATGTACCGGGTATCAAGGAGCTTTTGCTGAAACTCGATTACATCAAGGAGCAACTCAATGCTTAAGGTGATGACGCTGGTCGGCACACGCCCCGAGCTGATCAAGATGAGCCGGGTCATCGCCGAACTGGATCGCCAGGTCGACCATGTCCTGGTGCACTCCGGACAGAATTACGATTACGAACTCAACCAGGTGTTCTTCGACGACCTGGAAATCCGCAAGCCGGATCATTTCCTCGGCGCTGCCGGTGATACGGCCGCCAAGACCATCGCCGAAGTCATTGCCAAGTCCGATGAAATCTTCGAACTGGAAAAGCCTGACGCGTTGCTGCTATATGGCGACACCAATACCTGCCTGGCAGTGATCTCCGCCAAGCGTCGTAAGATTCCGGTGTTCCATATGGAGGCGGGTAACCGCTGTTTCGATCAACGGGTGCCTGAAGAGCTGAACCGCAAGGTGCTGGATCACCTCAGTGACATCAACATGGTGTTGACCGAGCATGCTCGCCGCTACCTGATCGCCGAGGGTATTCGTCCTGAAACGATCATCAAGACCGGTTCGCACATGCAGGAAGTCCTCGACTACTACATGCCCAAGATCGCGAAGTCAGATGTGCTGGCCCGCAGCGGACTGGAACAGGGCAAGTTTTTCATTGTCAGCGCTCACCGTGAGGAAAACGTCGACACGCCGGATAACCTTCGCGATTTACTGGATACCCTGCGAGCGTTAGCCGATCACTACGGCTTCCCGGTGATCGTTTCCACCCATCCGCGTACGCGCAAGCGGTTGGAAGCCCTGGGTGAGTCTCTCGATCACCCGCTGATTCGATTCGTTAAACCTTTCGGATTGCTCGATTACATCAAGCTGCAGATGTCGGCATTCTGTGTCCTTTCCGACAGCGGCACCATTACTGAAGAAGCTTCGCTGCTGAACCTGCCTGCGGTCACGCTCCGCAATGCCCATGAGCGTCCGGAAGGCATGGATGAAGGGACCTTGATCATGAGTGGTCTCAAGCGTGGTTCCGTGATGGATGCTGTTCGCGTGGTCACCAGTCAGCACTCGCGTGACCAGCGCCAGGTTCCGCTGGTGCCGGACTATAAGGGGGGACCGGTTTCCTTGCAGGTGGTTCGTGTGGTCCTGAGCTATACGGACTACATCAATCGCACAGTATGGAACAAGGTTTGAACGGGCTATGACGCGGGTTCTTTTAACGGGTGCCAGTGGCTTTGTCGGGTCGGCAGTCGAGGCCCATCTGTTGGACGACTCGCAGTATGTCGTGCGTTCTGTTTATCGACAGCCAACTCAGTCGGCGTTGCCGCGTTTGCAGATGTGCCATGTGCCAGCGCTTGAACGGGAGACGGATTGGAGCGAGCCGCTTCAGGGCATCGATGTTGTAATTCACTGTGCGGCCCGCGTGCATGTGATGGACGAACGCGAAGCCGATCCGCTAGCCGTTTTTCGTCAGGTAAATGTCCAGGGAACGCTGCGTCTGGCGGAACAGGCCGCTCAGTGCGGGGTTCAACGGTTCATCTATCTGAGTTCGATCAAGGTCAATGGAGAAGGCACGCTACCAGGTCGTGCGTATACAGCCGACGATCAACCGTCTCCACTTGATCCCTACGGTATTTCAAAACTGGAGGCGGAGCAGGCGTTGCAAGCGCTCTCGGCACGGACCGGGATGGAGGTCGTTATCATCCGCCCCGTGTTGGTCTACGGGCCAGGGGTCAAGGCAAATTTTCGTAGCATGATGTCTTGGCTCAATCGCGGCGTGCCGTTACCCCTCGGGTCCATTTCGAACAAGCGCAGTCTGGTAGCCGTGGATAATCTGGTCGGCCTGATCGTCACGTGCATCCATCATCCCGCCGCCGCGAATCAGGTATTTCTGGTAAGTGACGATGAAGACTTGTCGACCAGTGAATTGCTGCGACGGATGGCCCGGGCTCTGGGGAAACCAGCACGCTTGCTCCCCTTGCCTATGTGGCTGCTTGACGCCGCCGCGCGAGTCTTAGGGAAAAAAGCCCTGTCTCAGCGTCTCTGTGGATCGTTGCAGGTTGATATAGAAAAAACGAAGTCATTGCTCGAATGGACCCCGGCAATCAGTGTGGATGGGGCGTTGGCAAAGACTGCAAAAGATTTCCTGGAGCATTGAGTGTGGCAAGGAGAACGTGGTTGGTAATCAGAAAGTCGAACGAAGGGACTTCGTGCAATGCGTGATCGGTTATTGAATCTTCCGCGAGGTTCCAAGCGGGTCTTGCAATTGTTGGTCGACGTCGTCTTGGTATGGGGTGCTCTTTGGCTGGCGTTCGTTGTGCGCCTGGGAATTGGACGCCCGATCAACCCTTTCGAGGATTACGCTTGGTTATTCATGGCTGCGCCGATCATCTCCATTCCAATTTTCATGCGCCTGGGTTTGTATCGGGCGGTGATGCGTTATTTCGGCAATGATGCTCTGGTCAGTATCTTCAAAGCTGTCACCCTGTCAGCGCTCGTGCTGACGGTTTACGTATATTTGTATCGCCCGAATGTATTGGTGCCTCGGTCACTGATTTTCAATTATTGGTGGTTGAGCTTGTTAATGGTCGGTGGCCTTCGACTGTTCATGCGTCAGTACTTTCTCGGGGACTGGTTTCTTGCCGGGCAGCATGTGCCTTTTTTGCGTCAGGACAATGATGCCACCAAGGTGGCCATCTACGGTGGCGGTGCAGCGGGCAATCAGTTGGTCGCGGCATTGCGCATCGACAAGGCGATGCGTGCGGTAGCCATTATTGACGACGACGAGGGCATCGCAAGCCGTGTGATTGCGGGCCTCAAGGTCTATCGGCCTACGGACATTGAACGAATGATTGCCGAGACCGGTGCGACGGAAGTGTTATTGGCTATTCCGTCAGCTTCGCGTGCTCGAAGACGTGAAATTCTGGCCACTCTTGAATCCTACCCCGTCCACGTGCGCACGATCCCAGGGTTCATGGACCTGGCCAGCGGTCGAGTCAGTGTCAGTGACTTGCAAGAAGTCGATATCGTTGATTTGCTGGGGCGAGATCCGGTGGCCGCGCAGCAGGATCTGTTTGAGCGCTGCATTCGTGACCATGTTGTCATGGTCACCGGCGCTGGCGGGTCGATCGGTTCGGAGTTGTGCCGACAGATTCTCACCAGCGAGCCTACCGCGCTGATTCTGTTCGAGCACAGTGAGTTCAATCTTTACAGCATCCAGATTGAGCTTGAGAAGTTAATTCAGGACAAGGGGCTTAGGCTTGAGTTGGTGCCGATCCTCGGCTCGGTCCGAAACAGTGAGCGTTTAGTGGATGTGATGCGCACCTGGGGCGTGAAGACGGTCTACCACGCTGCGGCCTATAAGCATGTGCCGATCGTTGAGCACAACGTTGGCGAAGGCGTGCTGAATAATGTCCTCGGAACCTTGCAGACCGCCCAGGCCGCAGTGCAAGCCGGAGTGAAGCACTTTGTTCTCATTTCAACCGACAAGGCGGTACGTCCGACGAACGTCATGGGTTGCACAAAGCGCCTGGCAGAAATGACGCTGCAAGCTTTGAGTCGTGAGCCCAATCCCCTGTTGTGGGGCAATATCTTTACCGCCCCCTGCGCAAACACGACACGGTTCACCATGGTGCGATTTGGCAATGTGCTCGGTTCATCGGGTTCTGTCATTCCGTTGTTCCGGGAACAAATCAAGAATGGCGGACCGATCACGGTAACTCACCCGAATATGACGCGTTACTTCATGACCATTCCAGAGGCTGCGCAATTGGTAATCCAAGCGGGGTCCATGGGGCAGGGCGGCGATGTGTTCGTGCTGGACATGGGGCATCCAGTGAAAATCGCTGATTTGGCGGAAAAGATGGTTCACTTGTCGGGTTTATCTCTACGAAACGAGGCGCGGCCTAATGGGGATATTGCTATCGAATTCACCGGGTTGCGCCGCGGCGAAAAGTTGTACGAAGAGTTGTTGATTGGTGACAACGTTTCTCCGACCGAGCATTCGATGATCATGCGGGCGGACGAAGAGCATCTTCCTTGGGAAAGCTTCAAAGAAGCGATTACCGCCTTGCTGCGGGCTGTAGCGGAAGATGATTATGTGAAGGTTCGAGCGATGTTGTGCGATACGGTCAATGGTTACGTACCTGAGTGCGAAATTGTCGATCTGATTCATCAACGTCGTCAGGGTCCAATGCGATCTGCCGCCGATTGACTCCACGCCCGTCGAAGTGCTGTTCTTGCGCTTTATATGCAGGGGCACGGCATACAATGCCAATAGACTGTTTTTAATTATAAGGTCGTTAACAATGGACTACTGGTGGCTCATCCCGGCATTGGCCGGGCTTTCTTTTTGTCTCACTGCCGTCCTGCGTCGCTATGCATTGTCAAAGAGCTTGCTGGATATCCCGAATATGCGTAGCTCACATTCCGTGCCGACACCACGTGGCGGCGGCGTTGCCATAGTTATGAGCTATCTCGGTGGCTTGACGGCACTGTCAGCGACTGGGTTGATACCCGCGACGGTGTTTATCGCATTGACTGGCGCAGGAGCGCTGACCGCTATCATCGGTTTTTTGGATGATCATGGGCACATCGCCGCCCGTTGGAGATTGTTGGCGCATTTCTCAGCCGCTGCATGGGCTGTGTGGTGGTTGGGTGGGCTACCCGTTGTCAGCGTGTACGGCCTCCAGATTGATATGGGCTGGGTCGGTCATCTTCTTGCCGTGATTTATCTGGTATGGATGTTGAACCTCTATAACTTCATGGACGGTATTGATGGCATCGCAGGTGTCGAAGCTGTAACAGTTTGCGCGGGCGGCTTCCTGCTTTATTGGGTAAGCAATGTTGCAGGTCAGGGATGGCCGTTGATTCTGCTTATCGCCGGCGTTGCAGGTTTCCTGTTCTGGAACTTTCCGCCCGCTAGAATTTTCATGGGGGACGCGGGTAGCGGATTTCTCGGGATAGCTCTGGGCGTCTTGTCCCTACAGGCGGCGTGGATTTCCTCTGATTTGTTCTGGGCGTGGCTGATACTCCTCGGTGTGTTTATCGTTGATGCCACCTTTACTTTGCTACGCCGTCTCATACGCGGGGATAAGGTGTATGAAGCTCATCGCAGCCACGCTTATCAGTTTGCATCTCGTAGGTTTGGCAGGCATCTGCCCATTACATTGGCTGTAGCGATGATCAATGTCTTTTGGTTGCTGCCAGTGGCGCTATGTATGGTTTTGTACAGGCTGGATGGTGCTGTGGCACTGACAGTTGCGTACCTACCGTTGATAGTCCTTGCTTTCAAATACAAGGCGGGCGAGCGCGAGGACGTCCCAGCGCAGCGCACTTCCTAAGCAGGTATTGAGTGGGCGTTGCTTTTTTATTGTTTCACATTCTGCAACGAAACCATTTTTGACAGGCTCCATAGATCACCTAAATTTGAGAAGCAGCTTTGGAATGGCTGCTTTCTCAATCGATGTTATGGAGCTTTCTTTATGCGTACCGGCTATTTCTGTTCTCTGGCCTTCGCTCTACTTGCCAGCGCCTCAACCAATGCCTTAGCAGCGCCTCCCAAGAACCCGGAGATCAGTAACTCACCTTTGATCATGGAGTTGTCTCCGAAGCCTCAAATCGAAAAGATCGACCTGAATCAGGCTGATGCTTCAACCCTGCAGCGAGAATTGACTGGAATTGGAGAGGCCAAGGCAAAGGCGATTGTTGCATATCGCGATGCAAATGGCCCGTTTGCGTCGGTGGATGAATTGCTCGAAGTCAAAGGAATCGGCAAATCGATTCTGGACAAGAATCGAGAGAAGTTAGAGGCAAACTAAAACTCTAGCACGCCCTGGAGGCCGGTCATGGACCGGCCTTTTTTTGCGCGTGTAAATGCTACCGCGTGTAAAACCTGTTTATTTGTTTATCGCTGAAGATATATCGTCGCGAAATTCCCCTGCAAATTTCAGAAACGTCCTACAACGAAAAGCTTGTTATTTCAAATAATAACTGAGAAAGTGCGCCGGAATTTGCTGTAGCGAGTTTCATTGTACGTGATGCGGTTTTCGAGTGGACGTGGATAGTTATTAATGCTTGGGAAACTAACCCGCAATAACTAATTATCGATTCTTTAAAGTTAGTAAGCAAGTTACATGTCTGCTCGAACGTACGTAGTTTTAGCTGGCCTGGCTTGAGTACGCATTTGGTATCCTCATATTGTTAAGAATATGCATTTTTCCTTTAGCGATCATGGCTAACTCTTTTTCCATGATGGCTATCATGATCGGTTTAAGCCTGTTCGGAAGACCGGAACTCGCTGCGGATTTCGGCATCGTCCATGGTGCTACGGTTGCACTTTTCTACGCCTGTTCTGGCAATGCGCGAAGTATCATTCTCGCTCGGAGTCGTGTCGTCGACACTGTCTATATCTTAGGTTTGCGTTGTTATTTAGTAATTCCCCTCGGTACATTGGCGTTTATTTTAAGCGTTGGCTTGGTTTCGTCAGGCTGGTTGTTTGCTTTTGTACTAGTGCTACGGCGTGCGTTCGAGTGGCTGGCGGAAGTATTTTTGAGTGAAGGGGAACTTAATCGTCACTCCCAGGGTGCGCTACGTTCTTTATTCACGCAAGGCATTGCAAGTATCGTGGTACTCGTTACGCTCTGTCACGACACGACGATTGGTTTCTGGGCGCTGGTTGTATGGTCGGTCACACCGCTGTTCTGGTGCGTTAGCGGTGAGGTATTCAGACCAAGAATTCGATCGATTTCTGATGGATTCAAGCAACTTAAAACCTTGTTGCCACATTTTGGTTCAACGGCTGTGATCGGCATTTCGGTATATGTTTTCAGGGTTTTCATCATTTTGCTCGTTGGAAGCGAAATGGCGGGTGACCTCTTTTCAGCTTTTGCACTCGGAGGAATATTAGGGGCGATTTTCACACAGGCTCTAGGGCCCACGCTGGTGCATAACGAGTTTGAAACCAAGTCGGCGGGTCAGGCACGACGTTATATAACCCTGCTTGTATGGGGCTCTTTTAGTTTGGGTACATTGTTGATAGGGCTTACATTAATACGGCCCGAATTATTTAAGTGGACAGGGAAGCACGATCTGTTCTGGTTGGCAGTCGGTTACTCGCTCCTGGGTGGACCTATTATGGTCATGGCTCAACGAGTGCGCTTGCGTCTGATCCAGAGCCACGATGCACAGGACGCATTAGGTTCAGATATTTTAGCTAATATTCTGCTTGTTGGATGTATACCATTTCTTTATTACGGACTCGGTGCTTCGTCTCTCACCCTACTTTATTTGCTAAGCTCAACGTTGGCTTTGGTTTTTTACGCCAGTGAGAGAAAAGGGTTGCTTAGCTACATGATGTTGGATAGGGCCAGACGATGGATCCTTTCAGGTGTCGCACTGTTTCTGTTTCTTCCGATATTTTTTCAGCTGTCCGGTGGGTGGTATCAGGGTAAAAATCCTTATTTTTCCAGTGAGGGATATCTGATGCAGTTGCCTCTACCTGTTTCTGTATTGGCCGCTTATGTAGGTATTGCACTATTCGGGACGTACGCTAGAGTTCGCCTGTCACTTATTTTTGTCTTCTGTCTATTCATTGGGATGTTGCTCTCAAGTCTATTGCTGACAGGCGAAAGAGGTTTGCAAGGGCAAACCAAGTTAATTCTGATTCTCCAATATATCCTACCTGTTTTTGCTCTTGTTCTCGGGCAGCAATATGCGAGGGAAAAGAGTGCTATACCGATAATGGCTAAAACTTGGTTGACAATTCTATTATTAATTGTGCCAGCCGAGATTGCCTCGACAATTTCTGAGAGGATGGACATTCTCTCTCCGTCGGTGTATCTGTTCAGTATCTATCAGCATATGCAGTATGTACCGGTCATTTTTTGAAGCGGATTTGTCATCGCTCTGTTTTCTCTATTTCAGGAGCCAAGGTATCGCAAACTTTTGATATTGCTCGCGCCAATGATGGGTGTCTATCTCGCACTATCATTTTCCACGCTGGCTTACCTGCTGATGTTAGTCGGCGCATTGATCTTTCTCATTCGGAGTTTCTTATTCAGAAAATACGTCTGGCAAAGCGCTTTAATGGCATCGCTCGGCGGCGCCGGCATAGTCCTCGGCCTTGCGTTTCTGGCCAATGGTGTGGTGATGCAAGCCAAATTTGGCACCAGTGTTCGTATGGATCAGTTGAACGTCGCGGCGCAAAGCATGCCAACGGAGGCGGTGGTCCCGCTAGTTGAAGCAAATCCAGCCTGGCACACATTGGAGCGTAAGAAGGCAGAATGCCATTCCGGCAATGCCCTCGAAGGCTTCCTGGAGGCCCTCGAGATGGAGTGTCTAGAGAATTATCCCGTGACAGAGATAGAAGCAGGTGAGCCAAAAAAAGCGGAAGGGGAATCTCTCAACAATCGCCAAGAGCGCCTGGAATATTGGGATTTTTACGTGACCGCAATTTTTCACGATTTGACCTCTTTTTGGCTAGGTCATGATCATGCGCCTGATAGAAATAAGATTCCCAGCGCTCATAACTACTACTTGGACTTTGCTTATAATTTCGGATTTTTGGCCGTGATACCTTTTGTTGGGTTGATCGGTTATACGATCTACTGCGCTACACGCAACGCCGCACGGATCTGGGCATCTACCGAAATGACGGGCGTGACAGGCGTAGTGCTATTTTTGCTCCTTGCCGACAATATGTTGAAGGTCGGTATGCGGCAGCCTTACCCGGGAATAGTGGCTTTTTTTCTTTGGGGCATGCTCATCTCGCTTCTCATTGAAATGAGAGATGAGAAGCGTCACTCAGATCGCGCTTGCCGCAAGGCAACGCTCTACCGTTGATCAATAGCGCCAATTTAGCGATGCGCGTTTCCGACGCGTGTAAGTCTCGAAAGTTAAAATTCCACATCCGCAATTGGAACTCGGCTGTTTGGCCGACATTTTGTCGGCATTATACCGTGCATGAATGATATCAATATGGTGGCGCGAGGCCTGGCCGAGACCCTAAACGCCGTAACTATGAGTAGTGGGCATCATGAATAAAACGCAATGGTCTGATAATACATATTGCTTGCTACCGTTGGTCGGTAAAGTTTTAAGGGGCTACCGTAGCAATTACTTGAGTTAGAAGAAAAAACCGGCGTTCGAACAGATCGAAATCGTGTTTTTCTACAGTTATGTGTGTTCGACACCTGCTCGATATGCTTCTACGCTCAGCTGACAAAATTCTGATATCCCCTTGGCAGCAGCTTATTTGATAAAACTATTCATTTTTCCGGCAGCTTTCATGGCCAACACTTTTGCCATGATGGTTATCATGATCGGTTTGAGTCTGTTTGGCAGGCCGGAGTTAGCTGCGGATTTTGGTATTGTCCACGGCGCTACGGTTGCACTGTTTTACTCATGTTCCGGCAATGCCCGAAGCATCATTCTTTCTCGAAGCAAGGTCGTTGACACGGCCTATATCTTGCGTGTGCGCTGTTATTTGTTGATTCCCCTCAGTGCTCTGGCTTTTGTTTTAAGCATCGGACTGGTGTCGTCAGGCTGGTTATTTGCATTGGTATTGATTTTGCGTCGCGCGAGTGAGTGGCTCGCGGAGGTGTTTTTAAGCGAGCAAGAATTCGATCGTCACTTTCAAGGGGCACTACGTTCTTTCCTGACGCAGGGTATTGCGAGTTTTTTTGTGCTCGTTGCGCTTTGTCTCGACACAGCTATCGGTTTTTGGGTCTTGGTTGTCTGGTCGCTTACCCCTCTGTGCTGGTGCGTTCGCCGCAGCATGTTCGTATCGGCATTGCGAAGAGATTTCGGTGGATTTAAATATCTCCAACTGTTGTTACCTCACTTTGGCTCTACCGCAGTGATCGGCGTTTCAGTATTCGTCTTCAGGCTTTTCATCATTCTGCTGGTTGGAAGTGAGGTCGCGGGTGACCTTTTCTCAGCTTTTGCGCTCGGGGGTATATTGGGGGCGCTCTTCAGCCAGGCTTTAGGGCCGACTCTGGTTCATAACGAGTTTGAGGTCCAATCATCCGGTAAGGTCTTGCGATATCTAAACCTGCTCGTATGGGGCTCGCTAGGCTTGGGAATACTGCTGGTAGGTCTCGCATTACTGCGGCCCGAGTTATTTCACTGGACAGGCAAGCATGATCTTTTCTGGCTAGCGGTTGGGTACTCGCTCATGGGCGGAGCAGTCATGGTCAAGGCTCAACGGATGCGCCTGCGTCTGATCCAGAGCGACGAAGCACAAGACGCTCTGGGCTCGGATATCTTGGCTAATATTCTGCTCATCGGTTGTATCCCATTTTTGTATCACGCCCTCGGTACGTCGTCTCTTACCGCGCTTTACTTGCTCAGCTCCACATTGTCACTTGTATTTTATGCCAGTGAAAAGAATGGTTTGTTGAGCTCCGGGCTGCTGAAGGGATCCACACGTTGGGTTCTGCCATCTCTTGCTTTTTTATTATTTATCCCACTTTTTTTTCAACTGTCAGGTGGGTGGTATCACGGACAACATCCTTATTTTTCCAGTGAGGGCAAGCTGGCGCAGCTACCTATACCCGTCTCTGTCTTGGCGTGTTATGTCGGTATTGCGATCTATGGAAGATACACGACGGCGCGCCTGTCGCTTATCTTCGTTTTCTTTTTGTTTATGGGTATGTTGCTAACAAGTCTGTTGTTGGCAGGCGACGCCGGTATCCAAGGACAATCCAAGCTAATCTTGATTGTGCAGTACATCCTGCCGGTCTTCGCGTTGGTGCTTGGACAGCAGTGCGGGAAGAATCTAAGCGCTATTTCTATAATCGCCAAGGTGTGGTTGGTCATGCTCCTGCTCATTGTGCCGGTGGAGGTTTATTCAACGATATCCAAAGGACCGGGTACTCTTTCACCGTCGGTTTACCTTTTCAGTATCTACCAACATATGCAGTATGTGCCGGTCATTTTTTCGAGCGGTTTTATCATTGCTCTGTTTTCTCTATTTCACGTGCCGTGGTACCGGAAATTGCTGTTCTTGTTTGCTCCGATCATGGGCATATATCTAGCACTTTCATTTTCAATGTTGGCTTACCTGCTGGTTGGTTCCGGCGTGCTGGTGTTTTTAGTTCGGAACATTTTATCGAAAAACGGTATAAAGCAGACTATTGTGCTGATGCTACTCGGCGGATTGGGTGTGGCTCTTAGCCTGTTTTTTTTAGCCAGCGGCGCCTTTATGCAGGCGAAATTTGGCGTCAATCTTCACATTGACCATCTGACTAGCCATGTTGCAGAAGTGTCAGCACAGTTGGAGACACAGCCACTCAGTAATCGACAGGAACGGCTAGCATATTGGAACTACTACTTGATCGAGGTTTTTGATAATTTCAGATCGTTTTGGCTGGGGCATGAACAGGCTCCCGATAGATCAAAAATACCCAGCGCGCATAACTATTACCTGGATTTTATTTATAATTTTGGGTTTCTGGCTGTCTTGCCAATTTTGGGGCTGATCAGTTTTACGATTTATTCTGTGATACGCAACGCGTCTCGGATTTGGGCTTCCTCCGAAGTACTCGGAGCGACAGGTGTAGTTGTATTTTTGCTTCTTGCAGACAACATGTTAAAAGTCGGAATGCGTCAGCCTTACCCTGGAATACTGACATTTTTTCTTTGGGGAGTCGTTATAGCGATTCTCGTCGAAATGAAACGTGGGAAGGGGGCTCCTCAGCAAGCAGGCCCCGGAAGCAATTCCACAATCGTGTAATCAAGCTGCTGGTACCGATTGCATACCTGCTCTGCGATGCAAAGACCCCGCTACACGATTTTCGATCCTCAACCCGGAGCACCTCTGGTCGAGGATCGGAAAATTATAGCTATCATATTCTTTTTAGATTATGCATATAATAATTGCGCATCCACCCGAAGCGTTCTGTAATCAGACGCATATCTTGCTCGCATGCAACCTCTGGAGCCATTTTCATGACCACCACGCACCCCCAAAACACCGCCCTAATCACCGGCGCCTCCTCCGGCATCGGCGCCATCTACGCCGACCGCCTCGCCGCCCGCGGCTTTGATCTACTCCTGGTCGCCCGCGATCTGGAACGACTGGAAAGCGCGGCCACCCACCTACGCACCCAACACGGCATTCAGGTCGAAGTGTTGAAGGCCGATCTCACCCAAAAAGACGACATCCTCAAACTCGAACAACGCTTGCGCAGCGATTCAAGCATCGCCCTGCTCGTAAACAACGCTGGCGTGGCCGCGGATGGCTTGTTGGCCAATGCGGATCTGGATCAGCTGGAAAAGCTCATCCAGCTCAACGTCACGACCGTTACGCGCCTTGCCTCGGCTGCCGCCGCTGGTTTCGCCAAGGCAGGGCGGGGCACGATCATTAACATCGCGTCGGTGGTGGCTTTGTTTCCTGAGCGCTTCAATGCCACGTACAGCGCCAGCAAGGCGTATGTGTTGAGTCTGTCGCAATCGTTGGGTGCCGAGCTGGAAGGCACCGGTGTCAAGGTGCAGGCGGTGTTGCCTGGGGTGACTCGTACCGAGATTTGGGAGCGTTCCGGTATCGATGCGAGTCAGATTCCGGCGGATATGGTGATGGATGCGGGGGAGATGGTTGATGCGGCGCTGTCCGGTTTGGATCAGGGCGAGTTGGTTACCATTCCTTCGTTACCGGACGCCAATGAATGGAGCGCCTTTGTAGCGGCGCGGCATGTCATGGCGCCGAATCTGTCCAAGAGCAAAGCTGCGGCACGATACAAGTAATGCACCCTATAACTGAGGACGTTGCGGTATGAATGACCGTCGAGTGGTTGTAACGGGCATGGGGTTGGTTTCTCCGCTGGGGAGTGGCCTCGAGGTTGTCTGGTCGAGGTTGTTGGCTGGGCGTTCCGGCATCCGGAATTTGCCGGACGAAGTGGTGGCCGATTTGGCAGCCAAGGTGGGTGGTCCAGTGCCCGCTGTGGCTGAGGATGCCGAGGCGGGGTTCGATCCGGATCTGGCGACACCTCCCAAGGAACAGAAGAAGATGGACCGCTTCATCATGTTCGCCATGGAGGCGGCACGCCAGGCGATCGCACAGGCTGGTTGGCAACCGCAGACGGATGATGCCCGAGAGCGTACGGCAACGATCATCGGTTCTGGGGTAGGTGGTTTCGGTGCGATTGCCGATGCGGTGCGTACCACGGACAGTCGTGGGCCGCGGCGTTTGTCGCCGTTTACGATCCCGTCGTTTCTGGTGAATTTGGCCGCTGGCCATGTGTCGATTCAGCACGGTTTCAAGGGGCCGCTGGGCGCGCCGGTGACTGCGTGTGCAGCAGGGGTACAGGCGATTGGCGATGCGGCGCGGTTGATTCGGTCTGGAGAAGCGGATATTGCCTTGTGCGGTGGCGCGGAAGCGGCGATCGATCGAGTCAGTCTCGCCGGGTTTGCTGCTGCTCGGGCGTTGTCCAGCGGCTTCAACGACACGCCGGAGCGTGCTTCGCGCCCGTTCGATAGTGATCGGGATGGCTTCGTCATGGGCGAAGGTTCGGGACTCCTGGTTATCGAGTCGCTGGAGCATGCCCTGGCCCGAGGTGCGCAGCCGCTGGCGGAACTGGTCGGCTACGGCACCAGCGCAGACGCGTATCACCTGACTGCCGGGCCTGAAGATGGCAGCGGTGCGCGACGAGCGATGTCGCTTGCCTTGGCTCAGGCTGGAATCGCCCCCGATCAAGTGCAACATCTCAACGCGCACGCCACGTCGACGCCGGTTGGGGATCTGGGCGAGTTGGCAGCGATCAAATCGTTGTTCGGTGCGGACAACAAGATCGCCGTGACGTCGACCAAGTCGGCTACCGGGCATCTGCTCGGCGCTGCGGGGGGGATTGAGGCGATTTTCACCCTCTTGGCGATTCGCGACCAGATTGTGCCAGCCACCCTCAACTTTGATAACCCGGACCCGGCAGCGCAGGGTGTGGACATCGTTCACGGTCAGGCGCGACCGATGGCAATCGAATATGCCCTGTCCAATGGCTTTGGTTTTGGGGGAGTGAATGCCAGCGTGTTATTCAAGCGCTGGCAGGGTTAACCCTTGTATTGCTTGAGCAGCCGGCGGTTCACGTCGAGTATGCGCTGAGCCAACTCAGGGCACTCGACGCTGCGTGACAGCAACAATGCCCCGACCAGGGCAGACATGATGAAGATGCTCTGGTCGGATGCATCGCCCGCGTCGAGGGTGTTTTCGATCTGCTCGAGCCTGCCCCTGAGCACGCTATCGGAACTCGGGCTGGGGCGGCCACGCAGGCCCAGCTCCGATGACATGGTCGGCAATGGACACCCTTCATGGGGCGAAGTCTGGTGCCATTCGGACAGGTAGCAGTCGATAAACGCTTCGAGTGGATGTTCTTCGGCAAAGCGCTGCGCACAGAGGTCTTCTACCTGCTGACACGCCGCCTGCAGCGCCTCTTCCACCAGTTCGTCCTTGGACTTGAAGTGCGAGTAAAACCCGCCGTGTGTCAGACCCAGCGCTTTCATCAGCGGTTGCAGGCCTGTCCCACCAATGCCGTCACGGCGAAACCGTGCTGAAGCTTCCTTGATTATGCGTTCGTGGGTCTGGGCTTTATGGTCCTGCGAGTAACGCATTTGAGATCTCCGCAACGATGAACCATAGTAACCAATGAAAATTGAATGGTGACTGTACTTCTACTTCTAAAAAGCGTGCAGATGCGTCCAACGTCGTCGTAGCTCATTAAATGAACTGTAACGGGCATTGGCTCAAGTTTGCTTTTGATTATTGCCCTGATCCGGGCTGGAGGACATGTCACAGGTCAGTGTAGGAGCAAGCTTGTCGAGGCGTCGAACCGTCGCGATGCTGTCTCAAACACCGCTGGGTGTCAGTCCATCAGCGTTATCGTTGACGACCGATCGCGACGGTTCGACGCCTCGACAAGCTCGCTCCTACAGGGATGGGCAGGGCAGGGCAGAGCATCAGCGATCCTGCGCATCCTTGGCATCCGCTGCCGCATTGCGCTCCGCAACACGCTTGCGCTGCTCATCGGTCAGTTCGACCTTGTTGGCCGTGTCGCGCAGCATCATCAAACCGCCGACGATCGAGCCGATTGCAACGACCAGAATCAACCAGGCATACCAGGGCATGGGAATCTCCTTGAGTGCAGTTCGGTTGGCAGTTTTGCCAACCGATCCTGCTTACCACTTTGAGCGATTTATTTTCGCGGTGGTTCCATTCTATGCCTGATCTGCCGGTTGTACCTGCCGTCAGTCAAAGTCCGGTCAACATGGCGTCCGTGGGCGCATCCGCGCGCAGTTGCGCTGTCAGCATGAAGTAAACGAATCCCACGGCCATGAAGCCGAGGAAAATCAGCCCGATCAACGTGTTGAACCAGGCCATTGCCACCAGGCACACCACCGCCAGCGCCAGGGCAATGATGGGCAGCAGGGGGTAGCAGGGAGCACGGAAGGTGCGCTCGAGGTTGGGTTCGGTTTTGCGCAGTTTGAACAGGCTGAGCATGCTCATTATGTACATGACGATGGCACCGAACACGGCCATGGTGATCATCGCTGCCGTCAGTGTCATCCCGCCGAGGTTGATCAGGCCGTCGCTGTAGATGGCGGCGATGCCGACCACGCCACCGGCGATGATTGCTCGGTGCGGCGTCTGGAAGCGCGACAGTTTGGCCAGGGATGCCGGCAGGTAACCGGCGCGGGCAAGGGCGAAGAACTGGCGCGAGTAGCCGAGGATGATCCCGTGGAAGCTCGCCACCAGGCCGAACAGGCCGATCCACACCAGCATGTGCAACCAGCCGGAGTTTTCGCCGACCACGGTTTTCATCGCCTGCGGCAGCGGGTCGTTGATGTTCGACAGGGTGCGCCAGTCGCCGACGCCACCGGCGAAGAACATCACGCCCATTGCCAGTATCACCAGGGTCAGGATGCCGCTGATGTAGGCCTTGGGAATCGTGCGTTTCGGGTCCTTGGCTTCTTCGGCGGCCATGGCGGCGCCTTCGATGGCGAGGAAGAACCAGATCGCGAATGGAATCGCCGCGAACATGCCGGCTATCGCGGGGGCGCCGAACACATCGGAACCTGCCCAGCCATTGAGGGCGAAGTTGCTGAAACTGAAGGCCGGAGCAACCACGCCCATGAACACCAGCAATTCAGCCACGGCGAGCACGCACACCACCAGTTCGAACGTGGCGGCGAGTTTGACCCCGAGAATGTTCAGGGTCATGAACACCAGGTAGGCGCCGACTGCGGCGTGCTTCGGATCGAGCGCCGGAAACTGCACGTTCAGGTAGGCACCGATCGCCAACGCGATGGCCGGTGGCGCGAAGACAAATTCGATCAGCGTCGCCAGCCCGGCGATCAATCCACCTTTTTCACCAAAGGCGCGGCGGCTGTAGGCAAAGGTCCACCCGCGTGAGGAATCGCGGTGGTCAGCTCGGTGAAACTGAAGATGAAGCAGGTGTACATGGTGGCGACCATCAACGAGGTCACCAGGAAGCCGAGTGTGCCGGCCACGCCCCAGCCGTAACTCCAGCCGAAATACTCGCCGGAAATCACCAGCCCGACCGCGATGCCCCACAGGTGGAGCGTGCCCAGCGTGGGTTTGAGTTGTGTGTTCATGCGTTTCTCCCTGGACGGTTGGAAAGCTCGGGGGAGGGCGTGTGCAGTGGGCGTGCCATTTTGTAGATGAGTGTCGTAAAGGCCTGAAACCTGTCGTATCGGGGATGTTCGCGGCTGGATGTACTGTTTTTGTGCATCAGTTGGGGGCAGCGGTGACTGTGCCGGCCTCTTCGCGGGCAAGCCCGCTCCCACAAGGTTCTCTGATGATCACAAATCTTGAGTACACCTCGATACTTTGTGGGAGCGGCGGTGCGACGGTTCGACTTGCCCGCGAAGAGGCCCGTCCTGCCTCCACAGAGCCCACTCTTTACACTTTCTTTATGCCCCGCCACACCCCTCGATCTCGTTCCTTTACAGCCTCCCTCCCGACAATGACTGCACACGCGGCAATACGCCGTTACACGGAGAATTTCCATGAGCGTTCTGGACGGAGTGTCACTGCTGCTGGCAGTGGGGCTGTTCATTTATCTGTTGGTTGCGCTGTTGCGCGCGGACCGGAACTAGGAGCGGCTATGCACAGTTATGACTATTGGCTGATCCTGGCCTTCTTCGCCGTGGTGCTGATACCGGCACCGTTCCTGGGGCGTTTCTATTACAAGGTCATGGAAGGGCAGCGCACCTGGCTGACGCCGGTGCTGGGGCCGGTGGAACGCGGCTGTTATCGTGTGGCCGGGGTCGATCCGCACGCCGAACAGAGCTGGCAGAAGTACACCCTGGCCTTGCTCGCGTTCAACCTCGCGGGTTTTTTGCTGTTGTTCTTCATCCTGTTGTTTCAGGGCCATTTGCCGTTGAACCCGCAGAATCTGCCGGGCCAGGAGTGGACGCTGGCGTTCAACACCGCTATCAGTTTCATGACCAACACCAACTGGCAGGCCTACAGCGGCGAGGCCTCGCTGAGCTACCTCAGCCAGATGGCCGGCCTCACCGTGCAGAACTTCGTCAGCGCCGCCACGGGCCTGGCGGTGCTGGTGGCGCTGTGTCGCGGGATTGGTCGCAAGTCCGCGCAGACCCTGGGCAACTTCTGGGTCGACATGACCCGCGCCACCCTCTACGGCCTGTTGCCGCTGTGCCTGCTGCTGGCGCTGTACCTGGTGTGGCAGGGCGTGCCGCAAACCTTCGCCCAGTACGTCAATGCCGTGACGATGCAAGGCGTGGATCAGGTCATCCCGCTTGGCCCGGCCGCCAGCCAGATTGCGATCAAGCAACTGGGCACCAACGGCGGGGGCTTCTTCGGTGTCAACTCGGCGCACCCGTTCGAGAATCCGACGGCGTGGAGCAACCTGTTCGAGGTTGCATCGATCATCCTGATCCCGGTGGCCCTGGTGTTCACCTTCGGCCACTACGTGAAGGACCTGCGCCAGAGTCGCGCGATCATTGCCTGCATGTTCGCGCTGTTCCTGATCGGTGGGGCGACGTCACTGTGGGCCGAGTATCAGCCTAACCCGACCCTGAACAACGTCGCCGTCGAACAGACCGCGCCGCTGGAAGGCAAGGAAGCGCGCTTCGGCACCACCGCCACCGTGCTCTGGTCGGTGACCACGACGGCCGCCTCCAACGGTTCCGTCAACGCCATGCATGACAGCCTCAACCCCCTGAGCGGCATGGTCGCGTTGGTCAACATGATGGTCGGCGAGGTGATCTTCGGCGGCGTCGGCGCCGGGCTCTACGGCATGTTGCTCAACGTGTTGATCGCGGTATTTCTCGCCGGCCTGATGATCGGCCGCACCCCCGAATACCTCGGTAAAAAGCTGCAAGCCAAGGAAGTGCAACTGCTGGTGGTGACGCTGCTGGTGATGCCGGTGGGCGTGCTGGTGCTTGGCGCGATTGCTGCGAGCCTGCCCGGGCCGGTGGCATCGGTGAGCAACCCCGGCGCGCATGGCTTCAGCCAGCTGCTTTACGCCTACACCTCGGCCAGCGCCAACAACGGCTCGGCATTCGGCGGCTTTGGCGCCAACACCGCGTTCCACAACCTGATGCTGGGTCTGGGCATGTTGATCGGCCGCTTCGGTTACATCCTCCCGGTACTGGCCCTGGCTGGCAGCCTGGCGATGAAGAAAACCGCCCCGGTTGGCCAGAACAGCTTCCCGACCCACGGTGCGCTGTTCGTCACCCTGCTGACCGTGACCATTTTGCTGGTGGGCGGCCTGACCTTCCTGCCGACGCTGGCACTGGGTCCTATTGCTGAACATTTGAGTATGGGCTTCTAAGCCTCTCTATTTAGGAGCAGCATCATGAATATGCCTGCTGTAAAACCCGCCGCTGCCAAGGCGCCGGAACACGCAAAAACCGCGATCTCTGCGTTATGGCGCCCGGCGCTGATCCAGGCCTTCGTCAAGCTCGACCCTCGTCAGTTGCAGCGTGCACCGGTGATGTTGGTGGTCGAACTGACGGCGGTACTGACCACCGTCCTGTGCTTCATCCCTGACAGCGCGGTGCCGACGTTCGTCGCCGCGCAGATCGCCCTGTGGCTGTGGTTCACCGTGCTTTTCGCCAACTTTGCCGAAGCGCTGGCCGAAGGTCGTGGCAAGGCTCGCGCCGACAGCCTCAAGGCCGGCAGCGAAGGCCTGAGTGCCCGGCGTAAAAACGCCACTGGCACGTTTGAAGTAGTCCCAGCCGCGCGATTGCGCAAAGGTGACGTGGTGCGGGTCGAGGCCGGGGAAATGATCCCCGGTGACGGCGAGGTCATCGAAGGCATTGCAGCGGTCAACGAAGCGGCGATTACCGGGGAGTCCGCGCCGGTCATCCGCGAGTCCGGCGGCGATCGTTCCGCTGTGACCGGCAACACGCGGCTGGTGTCCGACTGGCTGCTGGTGCGCATCACCGCCAACCCCGGCGAGTCGACACTGGACCGCATGATCGCGCTGGTCGAAGGCGCCAAGCGCCAGAAGACCCCGAACGAAGTGGCGCTCGACATCCTGTTGATCGGCTTGACCCTGATCTTCCTGCTAGTGGTCGTGACCCTGCAGCCGTTCGCCCACTTCGCCAACGGCAGCCTGCCGCTGGTGTTCCTGGTGGCGTTATTGGTCACGCTGATTCCGACCACCATCGGCGGCCTGCTGTCGGCCATTGGCATCGCCGGCATGGATCGCCTGGTGCGCCTGAATGTGATCGCCAAATCCGGTCGCGCGGTGGAAGCGGCGGGGGACGTGCATGTCTTGTTGCTGGACAAGACCGGCACCATCACTTTCGGCAACCGTCGTTGCGCGGCGATTTATGCAGCGCCTGGCGTAACCGCGAGGGATCTGGCTGAGGGCGCACTGTTTGCATCGCTGGCGGACGAGACGGCGGAAGGCAAATCCATCGTCGAATACCTGCGCAATTTGCATCCACAGTCTGAACCGGCCCCCGAGGTACTGACCGTCGTGCCGTTCAGCGCCGAGACGCGCTTGTCCGGGGTCGATTATCAAGGGCACGTGTATCGCAAGGGTGCCGTGGATTCGCTGCTGACATTCGTGGGTCAGAAACGCGCTGATCTGGCGCCAGCCCTGTCCCGTGAAATCGACAAGATCGCCCAAAGTGGCGGCACGCCTTTGCTCGTGTGTGTCGACGGCAAACTGCTCGGCGCCATCCACCTCAAGGACGTGGTCAAGCCCGGCATCCGTGAGCGTTTTGCCGAGCTGCGCAAATTGGGTATTCGCACCGTCATGGTGACTGGCGATAACCCATTGACCGCTGCGGCGATTGCGGCGGAAGCGGGTGTTGACGACGTGCTGGCCGAAGCCACGCCGGAGAAAAAACTGGCGCGCATTCGTCATGAGCAGAATGACGGTCGATTGGTGGCCATGTGCGGCGACGGCGCCAACGACGCACCCGCCCTGGCCCAGGCCGATGTCGGCATGGCGATGAATGACGGCACGCAAGCCGCGCGCGAGGCGGCGAACATGGTCGACCTCGACAGCGACCCGACCAAGTTGTTGGACGTGGTGCAGATCGGCAAGGAATTGCTGGTGACCCGTGGTGCGCTGACGACGTTTTCCATCGCCAATGACGTGGCCAAGTACTTCGCGATTCTGCCCGCGTTGTTCGCCTCGATCTACCCGCAACTGGGCGTGCTCAACATCATGCAGTTGAGCAGTCCGCAGAGCGCGATCCTGTCGGCCATCGTGTTCAACGCGTTGATCATCGTGGTGCTGATTCCACTGGCCCTGCGCGGCGTGCGGGTGCAGGCGGCAAACGCGGCGGCACTGCTGCGACGCAACCTGTTGATCTACGGCCTCGGCGGGATCCTGGTGCCGTTCGTGGGCATCAAGGCGATCGACATGTTGCTGACGGCGCTGCACCTGGTCTAACCAACACATTCACCCTGTAGGAGCGAGCACGCTCGCGATGGTCGTCAACGATGACGAGGGGCCTCTGACACCCCGCGGTGATCCCGAGTCCATCGCGAGCGTGCTCGCTCCTACAGGTGAAGCCACCTCTCTGAGTTCGAGGAATTAGAAATGTCCACAATCATACGTCCGGCCCTGAGCCTCCTGATGCTGATGACCCTGATCACCGGTGTCGCTTACCCCCTGGTCGTCACCGGTGTCGCCCAGATTGCATTCCCCACTCAGGCCAACGGCAGCCTGGTACACGACGCCGAAGGCAAGGTGCGCGGTTCGTCGCTGATTGCCCAGGATTTCGTCGGTGACGCCTGGTTCCATCCACGGCCTTCCGCCGGTGCATTCGCGACGGTGTCGAGCAGCGCGAGCAACCTGTCGCCGAGCAACCCGGCACTGGCAACGCGGGTGATCGACGAGGCCGGTAAACAGTTGGTGCCAGGACAAGGTCCGGTGCCGCTGGCGCTGCTGACCACTTCGGGCAGCGGCCTCGATCCACACTTGCCACCGGCGGCGATTGCCTATCAACTGGCGCGTGTCGCGCAGGCGCGCAATCTGCCAGTGTCGACGTTGCAACAGTTGCTGGAGGCGCACATCGAGCAACCGTTGGTGGGGCCGCCGGTGGTGAATGTGTTGGCGCTGAATATGGCGTTGGAAAAACTTTAAATCTGTGTTGACGCCATCGCGGGCAAGCCCGCTCCCACAGGAGGCGGTGTCGTTCACAAATTTTGTGTTCAACACTCAACCTTGTGGGAGCGGGCTCGCTCGCGAAGGCGGCCTCAAAGACACCTCATCAACATCAGAAAAAACGAGACCCCAGCATGAGCAACTCCGGCCGCGCCGACGCCCTCTTAGCAGACCTGCCCCGCGACGGCCGTGGCCGGCTCAAGGTGTTCCTCGGCGCGGCACCCGGCGTGGGCAAGACCTACGCCATGCTGCAAGCGGCGCACACCCAATTGCGCCAGGGCGTGAAAGTCATTGCCGGCGTCGTCGAAACCCACGGTCGAGCCGAAACCGAAGCGCTGCTCGGCGGCCTGCCGCAGCAGCCGCTGGTGCGTTCGCAATACCGTGGCGTGATGCTCGAGGAAATGGACCTTGACGGCTTGCTCGCCGCCAGGCCGAAGTTGGTGCTGGTGGACGAGCTCGCCCACAGCAACGCCCCGGGCAGTCGTCATGCCAAGCGCTGGCAAGACATCCAGGAACTGCTTGCCGCCGGCATCGACGTGTACACCACCGTCAACGTCCAGCACCTGGAAAGCCTCAACGACCAGGTACGCGGTATCACCGGCGTGCAGGTTCGCGAGACCTTGCCCGACTGGGTGTTACAGGAGGCCTACGAGCTGCTGCTGATCGACTTGCCACCCCGCGAGTTGCTCGAGCGCCTGCGCGACGGCAAGGTGTATGTGCCGGAGCAGGCGAGGGCGGCTATCGACGCGTTCTTCACCCAGACCAACCTCACTGCCCTGCGTGAGATGGCGATGCAAACCGCAGCGGCCCAGGTCGATAATGACCTGACCCAAGGTTATCGCCAGCTCGGCCAGGCGGCGCCCACCGTGCGCGGTCGGCTGCTGGTGGGTGTCGACGGCGATGACCAGGCCGAGCGGCTGGTGCGCCATGCCAGCCGGGTGGCCCAGCGACGGCACCTGCCTTGGAGCCTGGTGCATGTGGACAATGGCCGGGTGGCCGACGAGCAATCGCGCCTGCGCCTGCAAAGTGCCCAGCAACTGGCGGAGCGACTGGGCGGCGAAGTGGTGTTACTGCGCGCCGGTGAAGTGGCGAAAACCCTGATCCAGCATGCGGCCGAGCGACGTGCCAGCCTGGTGCTGGTTGGCCAGTCCCGGCAGCGCTGGCGTCGGCGGGTGTTCGGTGGCGGCCTGGCATCGCGCTTGCTGCGCGATGCCCGTGGGCTGGAAATCAACGTCCTGGACAGCGACCACACACAGGATCAACCGCGCTTGCGGTCGCCGCGTTCGCTTGTCTGGTTCGACTATGCGCTGGCGGTGTTGGCGACGTTGCTGGCCAGTGCCCTGGCCTGGGCGGTGGCCAGTGTCCTGCCGTTGCCGAATATCTCGCTGGTGTTCCTCGCCGCGGTGCTGCTGGTGGCGGTGCGCAGCAGCCTGGGCCCGGCGCTGGTGTGTGCGGCGCTGTCGTTCCTGACCTATGATTTTTTGTTCATTCCGCCGAATTTCTCCTTGAGTATCCAGCGCGAAGAAGACGTGCTGACCTTGCTGTTTTTCCTGCTGATGGCAGCGCTCACCGGCAACCTCGCGGCGCGCCAGCGTCAACAATTGCAGGCGCTGCGCGACACCCAGGAAGAGACCAGCGAACTGCTCGACCTGTCGCGCAAGCTCACGGCCGCCACCGACCGCCAGGCCGTGGTCAGCGCCGCCGCGCAGCATCTCGACGGCTGGCGCGATGCGCAGGTGTGCCTGCTCAATCGCGATGGACCGGCTGCCTGGAAAGTCGAGACCGGCGGCCCGCTTGAATTCACCGAGGCCGAGCGTGCGGCTGCGGACTGGGCCTGGCAACACGACCAGCCCGCGGGCGCTGGCACTGGCACGTTGCCGTTCGGCCGTTGGTGGTGGTGGCCGTTGTCCGTGGACGATGGACCGCTGGCGCTGTTGGGTGTCTGCGCCAAGGAGGGCCAGACGCTGAGCGGCCAGCGCCGACGTCTGTTGACCGCCTTGAGCCAGCCACTGGCTCAGGCCTTGGCGCGTGCACAACTGGCACAAGACCTGGAGGCGGCGCGTCTTCACGGTGAAACCGAACAACTGCGCAGCGCCTTGCTCGCCTCGGTGTCCCACGATTTGCGGACGCCGCTGACCGCCATGCGCGGCAGTATCGACAGCTTGTTGGCGTTGGGCGAAGCAATCCCGCTCCAGGACCGTCGCGAACTGCTCGAAGGCACCCGCGATGAAGCCGAGCGCCTGGACCGTTACATCCAGAACCTGCTGGACATGACTCGTCTGGGCCACGGTGCGCTGAAGCTGGCACGGGACTGGGTGGCGCCGGCCGATATCGTCGGCAGTTCGCTGAGTCGCCTGCGGGCGGTACTGGCGCCACTTCAGGTGAGCGTGGATGTGCCGGCCCAGTTGCCGCTGCTGTACGTTCATGCGGCGCTGATCGAGCAGGCGCTGGTCAACGTGCTGGAAAACGCCACACGTTTTTCTCCCCTGCACGGTCGTTTGCAGGTGCAGGCAGGTGTGAAGGAAAACGAGCTGTTTTTCTCGGTCAGCGATGAAGGGCCGGGGATTCCCGAGGCTGAGCGGGCGAAGATTTTCGACATGTTCTACACCGCCGCGCGCGGGGATCGGGGCGGGCAGGGCACGGGGCTCGGGCTGGCGATCTGTCAGGGCATGGTCGGCGCCCATGGTGGACACATCAGCGTTGGGGACGGCATCGAGGGGCGCGGTACTTGCATCGCCCTGCACCTGCCGTTGCAGGAGCAACCTGCCGACGAAGACGAGGGCTGAGCCTTGAATCCTCAAGCCAGAACCCGCAAGCCTGATACTCTTTGGATCTCCCCATGCCGCGACCGCCAACCATGAGCCAGACCACGACCATCCTGGTCATTGACGACGAACCGCAGATCCGTAAATTTCTTCGCATCAGCCTGGCTTCCCAGGGCTACAAGGTCCTGGAGGCCGGGACCGGCACCGAAGGCCTGGCGCAAGCGGCACTGAGTAAACCCGACTTGCTGGTGCTCGACCTCGGCCTGCCGGACATGGACGGCCAACAGGTACTGCGCGAGTTTCGTGAATGGTCGACGGTGCCAGTGCTGGTGTTGTCGGTGCGTGCCAGCGAAGGACAGAAGGTCGAGGCGCTGGATGGCGGCGCCAACGACTACGTGACCAAACCGTTCGGCATTCAGGAATTTCTAGCCCGGGTGCGTGCGTTGTTGCGTCAGGTGCCGGCGGGGGACGCTCAGCAGGCAGCACTGAGCTTCGGCCCGCTGACCGTGGACCTGGCCTATCGCCGGGTGTTGCTCGAGGGTGTGGAAGTGGCGTTAACCCGTAAGGAATACGCAGTGCTGGCGCAACTGGCGCGGCATCCCGGGCGAGTCATCACCCAGCAGCAGTTGCTCAAGGACATCTGGGGGCCGACCCATACCGAAGACAGTCATTACCTGCGGATCGTGGTCGGGCATCTACGCCAGAAACTGGCCGACGACCCGACCCGGCCGAGGTTTATCGTGACCGAGGCGGGCGTGGGTTATCGGTTGTTGGGGCAGGGGTAGTTTACAGTTTTGTATTGATTGCACTGGCGCTATCGCTCCCACATTGGTCCTGTGTACACAGTTCCCCTGTGGGAGCGGGCTTGCTCGCGAAGAGGCCGCGACAGCCACCCCAGAACCGTCAGGACTCGCGCTCACTCTCATACCGATCCAACGTGTCCCGTGCAATCTCCCGCCCCAGCGCGATCAACTCCGGTGCCTTGTAGAACTCGAAAAACCGGCACACCCGCTTCGGCACGTTGATCAGAATGTCGGGTGGATAACCGGCGATCTTGTACTGCGCCAGCGACGTCTGCATCACTTCGAAGCTCTGGTTGATAAGGTCCAGCAGGGACGCCGGCCCGACGTTATCGATGATGAACGAGCCGGTGGCCGATTTCGGTGCGCCATCGCGCTCCGGAGCGGCCGCCGGTTGCTGGGCTTCGGGTGCGGCGGATTCGATCCATGGATTGATCTCGGCGGCCTCGGCGATCAAGGCTTCTTTCTCGAGTTGCAGCAGCTTTTCCGCCTGCTTGCGCCGGAACGGCATTTTCGAACCCACCGAACTCATCAGGTTGTCGAAACGTGTGCGGAAGGCGGCGGGACGCTGGATCACCGGCAGTTTGTAGTGACCCTGGTTGGTCGAGTTGAGGTTCACCGCGATGATCAAGTCGCAATGGCTGGACACCACCGGCACGATCGGCAACGGGTTGAGAATGCCGCCATCCACCAGCATGCGGTTGCCCTGCATGACCGGGGTGAACAGGCTGGGAATGGCGGCCGAGGCGCGCATCGCCTGGTGCAGGCAACCTTCCTGGAACCAGATTTCCTGCTGGTTGGTCAGGTCGGCGGCCACTGCCGTGTAGGGAATGCGCAGGTCCTCGATATTGATCTCGCCGACGATCTTGCGGATCTGCCCGAAGACCTTTTCCCCGCGAATCGCGCCGAGGCGAAAACTGACATCCACCAGGCGCAACACATCCAGGTAGTCCAGGCTTTCGATCCAGTCGCGGTATTCATCCAGTTTGCCGGCGGAATAGATCCCGCCCACCACTGCCCCCATCGAGCATCCGGCGATACAGGCAATGTCATAGCCACGCCGTTCGATCTCCTCGATGACCCCGATGTGGGCGTAACCCCGCGCTCCCCCGGAGCCCAGTACCAGCGCGACGCGCTTTTTCATGAATCGCCCTCGTCTGTCCAGGCTCAACAATGCACCCATCAAGGGGGGCGCTTCAATCGCCGGAGTCGCTCCACCCCCTGAACGCGTCGTTTTTTCGACACTCGATGATAGCAGATGGTTATTCTTACCAACGCTAGAGTTTCAGCTGCAGGCCAAGGCACTTTTCACGTGTGGCAACGTCTTAGCAGCACGACTGTTTCCAATATCGAGGAGTAAATGATGAAAGCGTGGATCTGCGTGCCGATGATTGCCCTGGCACTCGCTGGTTGTGCCGGTAAAACCGCTTATCGTGAGAGCTGCGGGAGCCAGATCGATGCCGCGTGGCATGAGCTGGACCTGGCCAAGGCCGAAGGCTTTGCCGGTACGGTCAGTTACTCCAAGGCGCTGTCGCTGCTGACCGGGGCCAAGACCCAGCAGCAGTTCGAAGCCTACGAGGGCTGCACCAGCAAGGCGGAAAAGGCACGCTTCTACATTCGTGAGTCCCGCGCGGGCCGTTGAGGCATGATGCAGGATTGAGCCTGGGATGCAGGGAGTAAACGATGTCTGCTTTGGTTGATCGGTTGGTGGCCCATGTCCTGGGTATCGAGGTCCGCTTGTTGGCCTGTCAGGCGCGTTTACAGGCGCGCACTGACCCCGAGGCGCTTCACGATCTGCGCACCACGGTTCGCCGTTTGCGCAGTCTGCTGCGGCCGTTGCGCGGTTTGCCGGGGGTCGAGCAACTGGAAGAGGCGGCCTCCCGGGTCGGCCAACTGACCACACCACTGCGTGACCGCGAAGTGCTGGCGGCCTATCTGGTTGAGCACAACCAGCCCGAGGCGGCACGGCGGCGCATGGCGCAGATGGCCCAGGCGTATCCGGCGGTGGCGGCGAGCACCGAGCTCACGCAGTTACAGACTATCCTCGCTGCCTTCCCGCGTTTTCTGCGCGCAGCGCAACATCAGGGGTTACTCAAGGGGTTGCGCAGGCAGATCGAGAAACGCCTGGCCAAACAGTGGAAGATACTCGATGAGGCCCTGCACGATCCGGCGCATGATCGCCACCGCCTGCGCCTGCTGATCAAGCGCGTGCGCTACGGCATAGAAGCCTACCCGGAACTCGATCGCCTGCCGAAACCGGCCTTGCCCAGACTCAAGTCTGCACAGGGCGCCCTGGGTGACTGGCACGATGCCTGGCAATGGCTGGCCCGCGCCGAGGAAGAGGCCGATCTGCAACCGTGCGTGGCCGCGTGGAAAACCACCCTGGCCGAGGCCGAAGGCCGTGCCGACAAGGTGCTCGATAAACTCAGCAAGGCCTGCTTCAAATCCTGAGTCGAACACCGCCCCCACCTGTGGGAGCGGGCTTGCCCGCGATGAGGCCAGCACTTGCAACATCAATGTGACTGACCGATCGCTATCGTGGGCAAGTCGAATCGTCGCACCACCGCCCCCACAGGGGCGGGTTGCGCAGACAGATCGGCCCATCTGTCAGTGATTTTGTCCGGAATAAACCCTGTGCCAGCCCCCGGTGCTCGCTAATATCCCTCCATCCTTTTTCGGTTCCTGAGGTCCTCATGCGCTTTTCCGATCTGCTCGATGCCGTCCGCAGCCAGCCGTTGGAGCTATCTATCCCGGCCGAATGGGCGCAGGGCCGGGCCAGCTTCGGTGGGCTGGTGGCGGCGCTGCAATACGAAGCCATGCGTGCGAAGGTCCCCGCCGATCGTCCCGTGCGGTCGCTCGCGATCACCTTTGTCGGGCCCGTCGAGCCAGAAGTGCCGGTCCGTTTCGAAGTCGATGTGCTGCGCGAAGGCAAGGCCGTCAGCCAGGTACTGGGGAGGGCTGTGCAGAAGGGCCAGGTCGTGACGTTGATCCAGGGCAGCTTCGGCGCCTCGCGGCCGTCCGAGGTGGCGGTGGCCGCCACGTCTGCTCCATCGATGAAGCACTGGGACGAGTGCCAGGAGCTGCCTTACGTCAAGGGCGTGACCCCGGAGTTCATGCGCCATCTGGCGATGCGTTGGAGCGTGGGCGGTCTGCCGTTCAGTGGCAACAAATCCCGCGAGATGGGCGGCTGGGTGCGCTTGCGTGGGGACGTAAAGGAAGAGGCGGTGAGTGAGTCGCACATCCTGGCACTGGTCGATGCCTGGCCACCGTCGCTGTTGCCGCACCTGAACAAACCGGCGATGGGCAGCACGCTGACCTGGACCATCGAATTCGTCCAGCCGTTGCTCGAGCTGAGCACACTGGACTGGTGCAAATACCTGGTTGAAATCGAACATGCCGCTGACGGCTACGGTCACGCGGCGGCCAAACTCTGGAACGTGGACGGTCAGTTGATCGCCATGAGTCGGCAGACCGTGACGATTTTCGCCTGATCAGTTTCGACGGTGGCGTTCACGCCAGGCGCGCCACCAGCCACCGCTGAGTAAAAAACGCGGAAAGGTCAGGAACTGCTCGACCATTAAACGCGACACCGCGTCCTTACGATCACTGAATGGCTCGGAGGCTTGCGCCTCCAGACTGTGGCCGTGGCGTTGCAGGCCCAGGGCCGCCAGCAAGCCGATGACGCCAATCGCGAAATTCGCAAAGTTCAGGCTGAACACCCCGGACACCATCAGCAAAAATGCCACGATGAACAGCGGCACGGCAATCAGGTGCAGCACCAGGTTGGTCGGGTGCTGGTGGTTGCCCGGATACGCGCGCCATTGCCAGGCGGGGAGGTTGGGGTGACGTTTGCCCATGATGCCGATCCTTAATCCATGTTGAACATGATTGAAGAATAGGCGTGGGACGGGAGGGGAGCGAATCGAGGTTGGCTATTGGGGTGATAGGCGGTCATGTCTTGGATAGGTGTTGACCGGGTAGGCACCATCGCGAGCAAGCTCGCTCCTACAGGGAGGGCGGGTTCCACTGTAGGAGCGGGCTTGCCCGCGATGCGGTCTCAGAGCTTCAGCTGACCAATCGCCTTGCTCAACTCCCCAGCCAGCGCCGCCAGCTCATTACTGGTCGTCGCCGAATCCACCGTTTGCTGCACGGTATTCTCGGTCACATCACGAATACCCACCACCGCACGGTTCATCTCTTCGGCCACCTGGCTCTGCTGTTCCGCAGCCACGGCAATCTGCGTGTTGCTTTCACGCATTTGCGCGACGGCGCCGGTGATCTCCACAAGCGCGGCTCCGGCTTCCTGCGCCTGTTGCACGCAATCGTCGGCCTTGTACGAGCTTTCCTGCATGAAGTCCACGGCATCCCGAGTGCCGGCCTGTAGCGCCGAGACCATCAGCGTGATCTCGTCGGTGGAAATCTGCACGCGCTTGGCCAGGTTGCGCACTTCATCGGCCACCACGGCAAAGCCACGCCCCATTTCCCCGGCGCGGGCCGCTTCGATGGCCGCGTTCAATGCCAGCAGGTTGGTCTGCTCGGCGATGCTGTGGATCACGTTGACCACACCGTTGATCTTCTGGCTGTCCTCGGCCAGGCGCTGAATCATCTCGGCGGTCTGTTGCACGCCTGTGGACAACCCGGCAATCGACTTCTGCACACGAATCACCACTTCCTGGCCACTGCCGGCCAGGGTGTCGGCCGATTGCGAGAGGTCGCGGGTGGCGCCGGCGTGTTGGGCGATGTGGTGCACGGTGGCGGTCATTTCATTGATGGCCGTGGCCGCCTGGTCGGTTTCGCTTTGCTGGCCGAGCATGCCGTGTCGCACCTCGTTCATGCTCGAGGCCAGGCGCGCCGCGCCGACATCGAGCTGCCGAGCGGTGTTGGCCACGGTGTTGACCACCCGCTGATAACCGGCCTGCATCGCGTTGAATGCGCCGGCCATCTGGCCGACTTCGTCGGAGCACGCCAGCGGCACCCGTGCGGCTAGATCGCCGGTTTTCTCAACGTGCAGCATGACGTCTTTCAAGGTGTTGAGTTGGCTCAGCAGGAAGCGGATCAGCAACTGCGAGGCGCCAAGCATCGCCAGCATCAGGATGAACACCGCCACCGCGTAGTTGACGAAACGTTCGCCGAACACCTGGACCAGGCTCGGGCCGTGGGCGATCACGGCGACGCGCTGACCATCGGTGCGGGTCAACACCTCGGCACCCATCAACGGGTTCTCACCAAACAGCGGCATCGAATGGAATTCGACCCAGCCGTTGGCGTCCGTCAGTGCCTGGACGGGTTGCCCGTTCAACACAGGCGCCTGGCCACGGTTGAAGGTCAGCAGGTTGTCGTTCTTGGGCAACGCCTGCCCGGCCGGCCAGGCGGCGAGCAATCGCGCCTGGGCCTGGGCAGATGCCTGAGAAGCGTGGCTGCGGGCCTGCTGCTCGAGCTGTACGGCGTACAACACCAGCAACAATGTCGTGACGAAGGCGACCGCGTTGACCGCCCAAAATTTATATTTCAGCGAGATATTGCTAATCCAGGCACCCATGGAGGTTTTCTCTGATAGCGGAAACAGCATTGGCAAGGTGCCAGCATTGTGCCGCATACCGTGCCGTGGATGTTGATATGCGTCAACCTTCCCGTCGTCGCACCCGCCCAGCGATGAACGGCGTAATGCGCTATTCTTCGCGCCTTCAAAATTCCCTCGCTACAGGACATCGCCCATGAAAGCCGCACTCGTCGAACTCATCAGCAAAATCAGCTCCGGGTGCATGGGCGAAGACGAAATTCTCAAGATCGCCGATGAGGCTGCGCAAGCCTACGCAGACCCCGGTGCTTTTCTGGCAGCCATTCCGGACATCAACTACGACGACACTTTCCCGATTCCATTGGGCGAGTGGGTCGTGGTCGGCAGCCTGCCGGAAACGGTGCTGTTCCAGGCTGACACTTACATGGACCTGTTTGCGCAGATCGTCGCTTCGTTCGGCCCGGACGTGACGTTCAACATCAAACCCAAGCAACTTGCGAAGACCGAGGCCTTGACCGCGCTCAATCGCATCCAGGTGCAGATGGGCAGCATGAACAAGGAAAATGGCGGTTACACACTGTTGAATTTCAGCCAGTTGCTCGACGACGAATTGCAGGTGGTGCTGGTCTACGGCAACGACGTCCCGCGTGTGCTTGAGCTGTGCGCTCAAATCGGCATCGCTGCCGCACCATCCCTCGAAGCATTAAAAGTGGCGATCCACGTTTAATCGAATAAAACGGAACCCTGGCAACGGCCGACTATTCTAAGAGGCACACCACTCTTAGTAGGGAGCGACACCATGGGTTCAACGTTCAATGGCCTGATTGGCCTGATCATTCTTGCCCTGGACATCTGGGCCATCATCAACGTGCTGAAAAGCGGCGCCAGCACCGGGATGAAAATCATCTGGGTGCTGCTGATCCTGCTCCTACCGGTTCTGGGCCTGATCATCTGGGCCATCGCCGGACCGCGAGGTAATGTGCGGATCTGACACTATTCCCACGACACCACCGACCCTGTAGGAGCTGGCTTGCCAGCGATGGCAGCGCTGCGATCTGTCTGAATGACTTCAGTGAAGCCATCGCAGGCAAGCCAGCACCTACAGAGGTTTGGTCCAGCCATCAACAGAGGTTCGACCTGTCATCTTGCGCAACGTAGAATGCGCGCCTTTCCATTACGGGCGGGTCACCGTCCGTTGCAACCCGCATTCCTCGGAGCACTTCCCATGACCACCATCCCGACAGGCGAGTACCTGGAAACCCTCTACGAAGGCTACGGCCAGCGTTTTCGCATGGAAAAACTGCTGCATGAAGTGCGCACCGAACACCAGCACCTGGTGATTTTCGAAAACCCGCGCATGGGCCGGGTCATGGCGCTGGACGGCGTCATCCAGACCACCGAAGCCGACGAGTTCATCTACCACGAAATGCTCACCCACGTGCCAATCCTGGCGCACGGCAACGCCAAGCGCGTGCTGATCATCGGCGGTGGCGACGGTGGCATGCTGCGTGAAGTGACCAAGCATCGCAGCGTCGAGCACATCACCATGGTCGAGATCGACGGCACCGTGGTGGACATGTGCAAGGAATTCCTGCCGAACCACTCCAAAGGTGCGTACGAGGACCCACGCCTGAACCTGGTGATCGACGACGGCATGCGTTTCGTCGCCACCACCACTGAAAAATTCGACGTGATCATCTCCGACTCCACCGACCCGATCGGCCCGGGCGAAGTGCTGTTCTCGGAAAACTTCTACCAGGCCTGCCATCGCTGCCTGAACGAAGGCGGCATCCTGGTAACCCAGAACGGCACGCCGTTCATGCAGATCGAAGAAGTCAAAACCACTGCCGGGCGCCTGCGCAGCCTGTTCCCGGACTGGCACTTCTACCAGGCCGCAGTGCCGACCTACATCGGCGGTTCGATGACCTTCGCCTGGGGCGCGACCGACACCGCGTACCGCAAACTGTCTCGCGAAACCCTGCAACAGCGCTTCGCCGGCAGCGGCATCGTCACCCGCTACTACAACCCGGAAATCCACCTGGGCGCTTTTGCCTTGCCACAATACGTCCTGCAGGCAGTGAACAAGCCAAGCAACGACTAAAGGCTTAAACACCCCCCCATGTAGGAGCGAGCTTGCTCGCGATAGCGGTAGACCAGTCGCCAGTTTTATATCTGGCACACCGCCATCGCGGGCAAGCCCGCTCCTACAGTGGAGTCCTGCTATTTATTTGTATCTGTGCATCGCAATCCATGTGAACGTTCCCCCAAGGCCAAAGTCCAGATAAATGTGAACCCACATACGGGTTTGTTCGAGGAGGCTTTGATGCAAAAGTGGAAAGTCACTTTCGTGGATGATCACGGCGAAACAGTCGATGAAGTCTTTGAGTGTGAGCAGTGCCCGGATAACGAGCAAGCCGCCAAACTCATCAAGGCTCGGCTCCTGCCAGTCGCCGCCGAACTGGATCTGAACGATCTGGAAGGGCGAACCAGCGACGCGAGTGTAAAAAGTCTCAAGATTCAGAACAGCATACAAATCCTCGGTATCTCCCCCGTCTGAAACACCTCACCGCACATCTGCTACAACCAGGCCTTGGCAGCTCGACTTGCAAGGGGCTAATCTGCAAGCGAGATCAGCGAATGGATCGCTAAGGTCTGGTCTTGTCAGCTACATGCTTGTTCCCATCGCAGTGCCCGCGTTGTTTGTGCGGGCGTAGGGAGTACGGAAAGTCTATCCATCGGTTTAAGGAGGACGTTTCATGAGCACAGAAGCCTATCAAGAAGACATCAGCAGCTCGGTGCTGCGCCGCATGAAAGAAGGCGGTTTCGATTTTTCACGGTTCCATCCCATCGAGTTCTACGCCATTTTCCCGGACGAGGAGCGGGCGCGCAGGGCGGCAGGGCATTACTGTGGTGAATCCTTGAATGCACAAGTCAGCGCGCGCGACGATGGCGCATGGTCTCTGGAACTGAGCAAAGTGATGTACGCCACCTACGACGGTATCGGCGACTTTGAGCAGGATTTCGAGGCCGTGGTCGAACCGCTCGGCGGCATCATCGAAGGATGGGGCGTCAAGCAGGAGGTGCGAGGGCGACTCGCCTGACATTATGACCGCACTCAATAACGGCTGACCTTCGGGTTGGCCGTTTTCGTTTGAGCAGGGTGAAACCCGTCTTGGCAAAATCCTGAAACAAGAATAGATGACAAAAAAAAGCCGCCTGGGGAGGCGGCTAAAAGGGAAGTTCGGGGAGCAAATCCAGCGAATGGGTGGATTATCCGCATCGACAGCCGAGCAGTGAAATCAACTCTGGCTATGCTGCTGATAGACCGCAGTATTGCCTTGCAATGAAGCGGGGATGATCAGGTTGGAGCATTTGTCGCACAGGAATGGTGCGGCCAATGCAGTTTGAATATCCAACCGATTGATATTAAAGCGTTTATGCCGATGGCACGGGCCTTGCGAAGGCCTGTTAGTCCGGGTGACAAGGAGTACGGCATGATCCGCACCTATTACGATGAAATGTACGATGCCGGCGGCCAGGTTCGCCCGCATTACCGGGAATTTGCCCGTTGGCTGGCCGAAACGCCGGATGAGCTGCTGGCTCAGCGCCGTCGCGAAGCCGATCTGCTGTTCCATCGCGCCGGGATTACCTTCACGCTCTATGGGGACGAGCAGGGCACCGAGCGCCTGATTCCCTTCGACACCATCCCGCGCAGTATCCCCGCCAGTGAATGGCGGATTGTCGAGCGCGGCTGCATCCAGCGGGTCAAGGCGTTGAACATGTTCCTCGCCGACCTCTACCACGAGCAGCGCATCATCAAGGCCGGCTTCATCCCGGCCGAGCAGGTGCTGGCCAACGAGCAGTACCAGTTGGCGATGCAGGGGCTGGATCTGCACCGCGATATCTATTCGCACATCTCCGGCGTCGATCTTGTGCGCGATGGCGATGGCACGTACTACGTGCTCGAAGACAACTTGCGCACCCCCAGCGGTGTCAGCTACATGCTCGAAGATCGCAAGATGATGATGCGGCTGTTCCCCGAGTTGTTCTCGACCCAGCGCATCGCGCCGATCGACCACTACCCGAACCTGTTGCTCGACACCCTGAAAAGCTCCAGCCCGATCGACAACCCCAGCGTGGTGGTGCTGACGCCGGGGCGCTTCAACAGCGCGTTCTTCGAGCATGCATTCCTCGCCCGTGAAATGGGCGTCGAGCTGGTGGAAGGCGCCGACCTGTTCGTGCGCGATGACAAGGTGTTCATGCGCACCACGGACGGGCCGAAAGCCGTCGATGTGATCTACCGCCGGCTCGACGACGCATTCCTCGACCCGCTGGCGTTCAATCCGGATTCGATGCTCGGTGTTCCGGGGCTTTTGTCGTCCTACCGCTCAGGGAACGTGGTGCTGGCCAATGCCATCGGTACCGGCGTGGCAGACGACAAGTCGGTGTATCCGTTCGTCACCGACATGATCCGTTTTTACCTGGATGAAGAGCCGATCTTGAAGAACGTTCCTACATACCAGTGTCGTAATCCTTCCGAGCTTTCCCACGTCCTGGCCCATCTGCCGGACCTGGTGGTCAAGGAAACCCAGGGTTCCGGCGGTTACGGGATGCTGGTGGGGCCGGCCGCGACGACGGCGGAGATCGAGTCGTTCCGCGCGCGCATCAAGGCCAAGCCCCATGCTTATATCGCGCAACCGACGTTGTCTTTGTCGACCTGTCCGACCTTCGTCGAGAACGGCATAGCACCGCGGCATATCGACCTGCGCCCGTTTGTATTGTCAGGCCGCGAAACCCGGGTCGTGCCCGGTGGTTTGACCCGCGTTGCCCTGCGAGAAGGCTCCCTGGTGGTGAATTCCTCCCAGGGTGGCGGAACCAAGGACACCTGGGTGGTCGAGGATTGAAGGAAGCCTGCCATGTTAAGTAGAACTGCCTCGGATTTGTATTGGATGTCGCGTTACCTGGAGCGGGCGGAAAACCTCGCCCGGATGCTCGACATCAGTTATTCGCTGTCGCTGATGCCCCAGGACGGTCGTGGCGATGGTTTGCACGAACTGGCCATGCCGTTGCTGATCACCGGCACCCTGGACGATTACCTGGCGCGTCACGGCGAATTGCACGCCGAACGCCTGCTGCATTTCTTCGCACTGGACGCGGCCAACCCGGCGAGCATCTACAGCTGCCTCGGTGCCGCGCGGGCCAGCGCCCATGCGGTGCGTGGGCGGATTACCGCCGACATGTGGGAAAACATCAATGCCACCTGGCTGGAAATTCGCGGCATCGCCGAACAGGGTTTAAGTCGCTATGGCATGAGCCGTTTCTGCGAATGGATCAAGGAGCGTTCGCACCTGTTCCGTGGCGCGTCCTATGGCACGATCATGCGCAACGATGCATTCCGTTTCATTCGACTGGGCACCTTTGTCGAACGGGCCGACAACACCTTGCGCCTGCTCGATGCCCGCTACGAAATGGCCGGCGACCAGGCCGAAGCGGTCAGCGACGGCACGGCTCACGCCTATTACCAGTGGAGTGCGTTGTTGCGCGCCCTGTCGTCGTTCGAGGCGTACACCGAAATCTACCGCGATGCGCCAGGTGCCCGGCAGGTCGCGGAACTGCTATTGCTGCGCGTCGACGTGCCGCGCTCCTTGCGGGCCTGCACCGAGGAAATCGACCAGATCCTTGCTCAGTTACCCGGTGCCAACGGCCGGCCTGCACAACGTCTGGCGGCGGAAATGGACGCCCGCCTGCGTTACACAGGCATCAATGAAATCCTCGAGGAAGGCCTGCACGCCTGGCTGACCGAATTCATCCCGCTGGTGCGCCAGTTGGGCAATGCCATACACAGTTCCTACCTGGAGGCGGCATGAGACTTTCCATTAGCCACGAGACCACCTATCACTATGAAGACCAGGTGCGCGCCAGCATCCAGTATCTGCGCCTGACGCCCCACGACAGCGAGCGCCAGCACGTGCTCAGCTGGCAACTGGACCTGCCGCGTCCGGTGCGTGCGCAGCTCGATCCGTTCGGCAACATCCTGCACGTGCTGACCATGGACGAGCCGCACGAAGCGATCATCATTGGCGCTCGGGGTCAGGTCGACATCGACGAACTGCGCGAAGCCGAGCACGAGAGCCAGTCGGCGCTGCCGTTCCTGCGGTTCACCCGATTGACCGAAGCCGACGAATCCTTGCGCGCATTTGCCGAAAAAACCTGCAAGACCCGCCGTGATCGCACGGCGCTGATCGACCTGATGCACGGCCTGAATGCGCACATGACGTACACGCCGGGCTCCACCGAAGTCGATACCAGCGCGTCCCAGGCCTTCGCCGGGCGTTCCGGTGTTTGCCAGGACCACACCCACGCATTCCTGGCCTGCGCCCGCAGCCTGGGCGTTCCTTCGCGTTATGTATCGGGCTATCTGTACAGCGAGAACTCAGAGCACCTGGCCAGCCATGCCTGGGCGGAAGCCTGGCTGGACGATGCGTGGTACAGCTTTGACGTGACCAATGAACTGGCCCGCCCCGAGCGTCATCTGAAGCTTGCGGTAGGCCTGGATTACCTGGACGCATGTCCGGTACGCGGAATGCGTCGGGGCGGGGGTTGCGAGCAGATGCACGCGAAAGTGCTGGTGTCGCCGACGCCGGTGATTTCGGCGGTGCAGCAATAAATTCAACGCCCCCCTACAGGGGGGCGGGTGCTGATCAGGGCTTAACCTTCCGCCCAGCCATGTGTTTCAAATACCCCACCAGCATCTCCAACTCCGCATCGGGCAACACCGCTGCCGCAAACCCGGGCATCTTCGCCTGCGGCCACTGCCGCAGGCTCTGCGGATCACGGATGTAGCGCTTGAGGAAGTCCGCCCCGAAATACTCGGTCGGGTTGAACGGGATATTCAGATCCGGGCCAAACTGTGCGTCACCTTCGCCATTGAGGCGATGACACGCCAGGCAGTTTTTCTGGAACAGCGCAAAACCCTGGTTCACCGGATCGTCTACCTTCAACTTTGGATCGGGTAACAGGGCCGGAAAACGCTCGGCCACCGGCGCCAGGCGCTTGATCGCGGCGACCTGGAACGGCCATTGTTCCGGGCTGATGTGCCCGGCCCTTGGATCGGTCCACACCAGATAAAACGGTCCCGCGCTCGGCTTGCCCGCCGACAGCGCCGGCCAGGGTTTGGCGGGGTCTTCAATCGCCAGCCAGGCCCGCGAGCCCTTGGTATCGAGCAACGGCGCAGCGGCCAGCTCGGCGGCGAACCCATCCAGCGCCACGGCTTGCAGGTGATCCTGTGGCGTGACGCCTGTGAGCAACGCGGCGAGAGGCACGGCGCGATAGTCCATGTCCTTTTTATAGGAAACGTCGTCCTTGATCGTGATGGTCTGGAGCTGTGGATGCTTGAGCAAGTCTTCGGTTTGCCAGGTGCGGCTGGTTGCGCCCAGCTCCAGGTTCAGCTGTGCGGCATACAGGGGCGAACCCACCAACAGTGCCCCGATCAGAAAAAGCGTTTTCACATGTTCGCCGCCCATGTCGTGGAAGTGCCGCCAAGGGTGGCACAGCCATGCTGGCCCGGGTAGCGGGCCAGTCACATTTTTAACGAGGCGATAAAAACTGTGTCAGCCAATCACCTTGGTCAGGTTCGGCACGATCAACAACAGAGTAGTGGCGAAGAGAATGAGCCCGGCTTGACGAACTTTCGAATGTTTGAACATGGCTTGACCGCCTTTATTGTTATTTCCTGATGCCTGCCTGCATTTCTCCATGACGGCAGAGCGTTGCACTTCCTGTTTGACGAGCGCTCGGCAAAACCCGACGACAACTTCGTACATGTTCACCTTAGGGCTCGTTGAGGCCCGCGTCAGCCGTGGCTTAGATCCATTTCATATGGTGAAGTTAAATAAAGCTTTAAAAACGGCATGAGGCCTATTGCCAGCTTCTTTGCCGGCCTTTTACTAGACGGCTCGGGATGCTGAGACGGTTCATCCGGTAGTCGACTACCGTTCGTCTGAGCGTGTCCGTCAACCCGGCTGAGCATTGCGGTCATTGATTCGGCGGCGGCTCGGCATATGGTGAAGGCTCGATATTTTCACCGTCAGGTTCTGTCATGACCCAAGCTCTGATTTTCGACGCGTTACGCACGCCCCGTGGCAAAGGCAAGGCTGACGGAGCCTTGCACAGTGTCAAACCAGTGAATCTGGTGGCGGGATTGCTCACCGCCCTGCAACAACGCACCGCACTGGACACCCGTCAGGTGGATGACGTGGTCCTGGGCTGTGTGACGCCGGTGGGCGACCAGGGGGCCGACATCGCCAAGACGGCGGTGCAGGTGGCCGATTGGGACGTCAGCGTGGCGGGCGTGCAGATCAATCGCTTCTGCGCATCAGGGCTTGAGGCGGTCAACCTCGGGGCGATGAAAATACGCTCCGGTTTCGAGGATCTGGTGGTGGTCGGTGGCGTCGAGTCGATGTCCCGGGTGCCCATGGGCAGCGACGGTGGTGCGTGGGCGCTGGACCCGGAAACCAACCTGCACAGCCATTTTACTCCGCAGGGCGTGGGCGCGGACCTGATCGCCACACTGGAAGGCTTCAGTCGCGAAGACGTCGATGCCTACGCGCTGCATTCCCAGCAGAAGGCCGCACGGGCCAGAGCCGACGGAGCGTTCAGCAAGTCACTGGTGCCGGTGCGCGACCAGAACGGCATCCTCCTGCTCGACGTTGATGAATTCATCCGCGCCGACTCCACCCTCGAAGGCCTGGGCAAACTCAAGCCGAGCTTCGAGATGATGGGCCAGATGGGTTTCGACGCCACCGCGCTGCGGGTCTACAGCCATGTGGAACGGATCAACCACGTGCACACGCCGGGCAACAGCTCCGGCATTGTCGACGGGGCAGCCTTGATGCTGATCGGCTCCGAAGCGAAGGGCCGCGAACTGGGCTTACAGCCACGGGCGCGGATTGTCGCCACGGCCGTCACCAGTACCGACCCGACCATCATGCTGACCGGCCCAGCGCCGGCGACGCGCAAGGCGTTGGCCAAGGCTGGGCTGCGGGTCGAGGACATCGACCTGTTCGAGGTCAACGAGGCCTTCGCCTCGGTGGTGCTGAAGTTCATCAAGGACATGGCCATCGATCCGGACAAGGTCAACGTCAACGGCGGCTCCATCGCCATGGGCCATCCGCTGGGTGCCACCGGTTGCGCGATCCTCGGCACCCTGCTCGACGAACTGGAAGCCCGAAGCCTGCGTTTTGGCCTCGCGACCCTGTGTGTCGGCGGCGGCATGGGCATTGCCACCATCATCGAACGCCTTTGAGCCTTCAAGGAAGCCTCTTCATGACGCAAGCCATTCGCTACGAACAAGGCCAGGACCGGATCGTCGTCCTGACCATCGACATGCCGGGCCAGACGGCCAACACCATGAACGCGGTGTATCGCGAGGCCATGGCCGTCTGCGTCGCTCGCCTGGTGACGGAAAAAGACAACATTGCCGGCGTGATCATCACCTCGGCCAAGAAAACCTTCTTCGCCGGCGGCGACCTGAACGAGCTCATCAAGGTCGGCAAGCCCCAAGCCAAAGCCTTCTACGACATGGTGCTGACGCTCAAGAGCCAGCTGCGAACCCTGGAAACCCTGGGCAAACCGGTGGTCGCCGCGATCAACGGTGCGGCGCTTGGGGGCGGTTGGGAGATTTGCCTGGCCTGCCATCATCGAGTGGCGCTGGACAATTCGTCGGTACAACTCGGCTTGCCGGAAGTCACCCTGGGCTTGCTGCCGGGTGGCGGTGGGGTGGTGCGCATGGTGCGCATGCTCGGTCTGGAAAAAGCCTTGCCGTATCTGCTGGAAGGCAAGAAAGTCCGCCCCCAGCAAGCCTTGCAGGCGGGGTTGATCGATGAACTGGCGGCCGATGGTGATGAGTTGCTGGCCAAGGCGCGGGCCTGGATCCTGGCCAATCCGGTGGCAATACAGCGCTGGGATGTAAAGGGTTATCAGATTCCGGGCGGTACGCCATCGCACCCCAAAGTCGCGCAAATGCTGGCAATTGCGCCGTCGATCCTGCGCACCAAAACCCAGGGATGCCTCCCGGCGCCGGAGAAAATTCTGTGCGCTGCAGTGGAGGGTGCGCAGGTGGACTTCGACACCGCACACCTGATCGAAACCCGCTACTTCACCGAACTGACCACGGGCCAGATTTCGAAGAATCTGATTGGCACCTTCTGGTTCCAGCTCAACGAAATCAACGCCGGCGGCTCACGGCCCCAAGGGTTCGCACCGTACGTCACGCGTCGAGTCGGTGTGCTCGGGGCCGGCATGATGGGGGCGGGCATAGCCTTCGTCAGCGCCTCGGCGGGTATCGAAGTGGTGCTCAAGGACATCGATACGACGGCAGCCGAGAAGGGCAAGGCGCACTCTGCGGCATTGCTGGACAAGAAGGTCGCCCGTGGCCACATGACCTCCGAGCAGCGCGAAGCGATTCTGGCGCGTATCCATCCCACCGCAAGCGATGCAGACCTGGTCGGTTGCGACCTGATCATTGAAGCGGTGTTCGAAGATCGTGAGCTCAAAGCCAGGGTGTCATGCGCCGCCCAAAATATCGCCGGAGAGGATGCGGTGATCGCCTCCAACACGTCGACATTACCGATCACTGGCCTGGCTACGGCCGTGCCGCATCAGGGTAAATTCATCGGCCTGCATTTCTTCAGCCCTGTTGAGAAAATGCCGCTGGTGGAGATCATCAAGGGCGCAAACACCAGCGATGAAACCCTGGCTCGTGGTTTCGATTTCGTCCTGCAAATCAGGAAAACGCCGATTGTGGTCAACGACAGTCGCGGTTTCTTCACGTCGCGGGTGTTCGGTACCTTCACCAACGAAGGCATCGCCATGCTCGGCGAGGGTGTGAGCGCCGCGATGATCGAAACCGAGGCACGCAAGGCAGGCATGCCTATCGGGCCTCTTGCGATCTCTGACGAAGTTTCCCTCAGCCTGATGAGCCATATCCGTCAACAAACTGCGAAAGACCTGAAAGCGGAAGGCAAGCAAATGGTCGAGCACCCAGCGTTTGCCGTCATCGATTTGTTGCTCAACGAGTACAAGCGGGCGGGCAAGGCCGCTGGCGGTGGTTTCTACGACTACCCGGCGGGTGGCCAGAAACACTTGTGGCCGGCGTTGAAAACCCGTTTCGAGAAAACCGACGGGCAGATTTCCCCGAAAGATATACGAGATCGCCTGCTGTTCGTGCAAGCCATCGAAACCGTACGTTGCGTGGAGGAGGGCGTATTGACCTCGACGGCGGACGCCAACATAGGTTCGATCTTCGGCATCGGTTTTGCGGCCTGGACCGGCGGCGCGTTGCAGTTCATCAATCAGTACGGCGTTAAGGACTTCGTCGCGCGCGCGCAGTATCTGGCCGAACAGTACGGCGAACGGTTTCTCCCGCCGGCCCTGTTGCTGGAAAAAGCGGCCAGGGAGGAAGTGTTTTAAACGCGTTTTTGGGGACCAATGACGCAAGCCAGGGCTTGCCTGCCAACGTGTTTCGAGGCAGGCTCTGGTGTGTGCATTATTCCCATCACGTGTCAGGTATTTTTTATGTCGCTACGCATCTGCATTCTGGAAACCGACATCCTGCGTCCGGAACTGGTCGATCAATATCAGGGTTACGGGCAGATGTTCCAGCGTCTGTTTTCGCAGCAGCCCATCGCGGCCGAATTCACCGTGTACAACGTGATGCAGGGCGATTATCCCCGTGATGACGAGACCTTCGATGCTTACCTCGTGACCGGCAGCAAAGCCGACTCCTTCGGCACCGATCCGTGGATTCAAACCCTCAAGACCTATCTGCTGACCCGCTATGAACGTGGCGACAAGTTGCTCGGCGTGTGCTTCGGCCATCAATTGCTGGCGTTACTGCTGGGCGGCAAGAGCGAGCGCGCCACCCAGGGCTGGGGCGTTGGCACGCACAGCTACAAACTGGCAGCCAAGGCGCCGTGGATGAACCCGGTGCGCGAGGAGCTGACCTTGCTGATCAGCCACCAGGATCAGGTGACCACGCTACCGGAAAACGCCACGGTCATTGCTTCCAGCGATTTTTGCCCCTTTGCCGCCTACCACATCAATGACCAGGTGCTGTGCTTCCAGGGCCACCCGGAATTCATCCATGATTACTCGCGAGCCTTGCTGGATATTCGCCAGGAGGCGTTGGGCGAGCAAATTTACTCCAAGGGCATCAGCAGCCTTGAGCAGGAACATCACGGCACCACCGTGGCCGAATGGATGATGCGCTTCGTCGCGCACAAGCCACAGACTGTTTGAAACAGCATCGCGAGCAGGCTCGCTCCCACAGGGTCTGGTGTCTATCGCAGATCCAATGTGGGAGCGAGCGTTTTACAACCACCCCGACCTTTTGAAACTGCCCCAAAGCCCCGCACACCCCACCGCAATGAATCCCAACACCGTGAAATACCCGTAGTGCCACGTGAGCTCAGGCATGTTCTGAAAATTCATCCCGTAGATGCCGGCAATCGCGGTGGGGAACGCCAGGATCGCCGCCCATGCAGCAAACTTGCGCTGCACCACGCTCTGTCGTGACGCCTCCAGCAACACCCCGACCTCGATGGTCTGGCTGGCAATCTCCGCCAGTGTCGTCAGGTCTTCCATCTGGCGGGTCACATGGATTTGCACATCGCGAAAATACGGGCGCATGTTCTTGTCGATGAACGGGAAGCTGAGCTTCTGTAACTCCTCGCTGATTTCTACCATCGGCGCCGCATAACGGCGCAGGCGCACTACGTCCCGGCGCAGGCCATGCAGTCTCTGGATGTCGTGTTCATTCAAGGCGCTGCACAACACGTTGCGCTCCAGTTCGTCGATCTCGGCGTGAATGGCTTCGCCCACCGGCTGATAGTTTTCGATCACGAAGTCGAGGAGGGCATAGAGTACGAAATCTTCTCCATGCTCGAGCAGCAGCGGACGCGCCTCACAACGCTGACGGACATGAGCGTAGGACGCCGAGTGACCATTGCGTGCAGTGATGATGTAGCCGTTGCCAGCGAAGATATGCGTCTCGATGAACTGCAATTTGCCGTCGTGACGGATCGGTGAGTAGGTGACGATGAACAGCGCATCACCGAACGTCTCCAGCTTCGGGCGGCTGTGTTTTTCCAGGGCATCTTCGATAGCCAGTTCGTGGAGGTTGAACTGGCGTTGCAGGTTGGCAAGTTCTTGCGCATCCGGCTCTTCGAGGCCGATCCAGACGAAGTGGTCAGGCTTGGCAGCCCAGGCGGCGCCTTCGTCGAGGGTGATATTGGTGACTTTTTTACCGGCGCTGTAAACCGCGGCAGCAACAACTCGACCCATGATTGAGTTTCACTTCTTCTTGGTGGGTGGTAACAGACAATCTTCAGCTTAGCCTTGTCTGTTGCTTGAGAGTCAGTGAAATCTGCGCAGTTCACCCGTCCTTCGCCGGTAAAGAAAACCCGCACAAGGCGGGTTTGGTATTACGCGGCTTGCAGTTGCCGATCCATCGAGGCGATGCACTCACGCATCTGCTCGCGACACTGGGCGATCAGCTGCGGCATGTCGTCCAGGCTCAATCCTGCGGTCGGAATCGCTGGCAGCGAACGGATCAGAATTTTCCCACTGCGCCAGCGGTTCAATCGCATGTGCTTGACGTAAGTGCTGACACACACTGGCACGATCGGCACACCCGCGGCGATGGCCATCTGGAACGCGCCTTTCTTGAATGGCAGCAAATCCTCTCCAAGGTTGCGCGTGCCTTCTGGGAACACCCAGATCGACGTGTCCTTGTGCTGCAAAGTGTGTGTGGTGGTCAGCATCGAACGGCGCGCCTTGTGCGCGTTGCCACGGTCGATCAGCACATTGCCTGCCAGCCAGAACAACTGGCCGAACAGCGGCACCCACTTCAGGCTTTTCTTGCCGATGCACACGGTACGGTGGGGCACCACGTTACCGAATACGAACAGGTCATAATTGGATTGGTGATTGGCTACGATCACGCAGCTCTGCGGTTTGTCGATCAAGGGACCGACGTCCGTCTTGACCCGCAAACGCAGAATGCACATCGCCGGCCAGGCATATAAACGTGCACAGAGTCGGCTGTTGTCCGGATTGAATGGCCGGCATAGCCCAAGAATCACGCCCAGTACACCGGCCAGAATAAAGTGCAGGCCCATCAACAACATACGTAACACAAACAGCATTTTGCAGGCCCCACCGGGACAAAAGGTGGCGCAGTGTACGGATGTGCACTGTTTTCGGCAATTACCGCGGTAGAGGTAGGAGATAGGCGATGTTTAAGTAAAAGTTTCCGACTGCTTGGTCAGATGTGTTCTAGAGCGGTTGTAGGTCTTTTCCGATCACTGTTGTAAGAGCGAGCTTGCTCGCGATGAACGCGAGATCACCGCTGCGTTTCAGGCGTCTCGCGTTCGTAGGGGCATGGCCAGGGTATTTAAACCAAATGCTCCTGATCCATGATGATCGCGTTATCCAGCGTATCCAGCAGCGCCTTGCGCACTTTCAACTTGGTGTTTTTGTGCGCGCTCATGTTGATCTTCTTCAGTTGGCGCGCCGCCGCCAACGCGGTTTCCTGCAGCGCTTCAGGCGCGACCACGACATCCAGGAATCCGGCATCCACCGCGCTTTGCGGGTTGAACATCTCACCATTGATCACCGAACGGTGGAACGCCGACTTGCGCAGGCGATCACGGGCCAGCTCGATACCCGCGTGGTGCATGGTCATGCCGATCTGCACTTCGTTCAAACCGATGCTGAATGGACCGTCGACACCAATGCGGTAATCGGCCGACAACAACAGAAACGCCCCCTTGGCGACCGCGTGCCCAGGGCAGGCAACAATCACCGGGAACGGATGCGACAGCAGGCGCCGGGCCAGGGTCGAACCTGCGGTCACCAGCGACACGGCTTCTTTCGGCCCGGCGGTCATCACCTTCAAGTCGTACCCGCCCGACAGAATGCCCGGCGTGCCAGTAATGATCACCACCGCGCGATCAGTCACAGCCTGATCCAGCGCCGCATTGAATGCGGCAATCACGTCCGGGGAAATGGCATTGACCTTGCCGTTGCTCAAGGTCAGAGTCGCGATACCGTCTTCGAGGTGGTAGGAAATCAACTCACTCATGACGCTATTCCTTGTATGAAAGTTGAGGCAGACGTTACCCACCACCGTAAGCGAGGTAAAGCGCCGTGACTGACTCGCCAGTCACCGTTTTCAGCGGCCAGGCCCCGATGCAGCACGTCCACCGCGCATTGCCTTGCACAACGAAGCGGGAAGCCCAGCCGAAGATTGGCAGGTTTGCCATGCCCCAAAGCACGCGGAACGTCTAAATCGCTAACCGCATGAAAATTCTGCAAAAAAAAATTGCCATCGGAAATGCTTTCGACTACATTAGCGCGCCTCGACAGACAGAACATGTTTGAAGAGATACGGTGAAGTGTCCGAGTGGCTTAAGGAGCACGCCTGGAAAGTGTGTATACAAGAAATTGTATCGAGAGTTCGAATCTCTCCTTCACCGCCACATTCGATGTAAACAGAACCCCTGATTTCGGAAGAAGTCAGGGGTTTTGTGTTTTCTTGGGGCTGATTTTTGAAGGGGCGTCCCTGATCGTATTGATGTAGGACCTTCTGATAATGACGTAGGGCTTTTAACGTGTGTGTGGGACGTAAGGCTCCAACCCCTTGTTGTCAGAGGCTATTTCGGTAAACGGTGTAAAGTCAGCGGATTTGAGGAGGGCTGTTCATACAGGGCTTTTAGCGTCGAGAATGGTTCAGCGGATGGTGTTGATGACGCCGCCCTTCATAATCCCGGAATGGACGCAGGTACGTTATGCAGGAATTCACCCCCAAACAGGCAGAGCTGGAGAAGGTTCACGTGGAAATCGTCAAGCTGATTGCGGAGCAACGAAAGTTGAACGCTGAGGCCGGCAAGATGACCTGTGAAGTTTTCTGGTATCCGGTGACTGTCGCCATCGGTCTGATCGGCACGGTGGCCACCGTCACGACGTTGCTGCTCAAAGTCCTCTAGTTTTGCTGCCTGCCCTTCAACCAGGGCCATGAATAGGAAATTCCATGATCACCACCACGACCCACGCCATCGAAGGCCGACAAATCACGGCTTACCTGGACGTTGTCAGCGCCGAGTCGGTACAGGGGGTCAACGTTATCCGGGATATGTTCGCCGGGATGCGCGACTTCTTTGGGGGGCGCTCCCAGACATTGGAACGTGCACTGAAGGAAGCTCGGATTCAAGCCACTGACGAGATCAAGGAGCGGGCCCGGGCACTTCAGGCCGATGCGGTGGTAGGGCTTGATTTCGAGATCAGCATGCCAGCCGGGAAGGGCGGGATGGTGGTGGTTTTTGTGACCGGGACAGCCGTCAAGCTGCGTTGACCGAATCAGGACAACACAGGCGCCAGAGCGCTCCATTCGTCGGGCATCGTGCCTCTGAATCACAAGTCCACTAATGACCGGCTAGTCTCAAATGCTTGGCGGTCGACAGGTTTCAGGCAATAGGGCTTGCCGATGTCGACCCCACTTTTGAAAGGGGTGCTGAAATGGCTGATCCGTATATCGAAGACGATGGTGCTGAGTTTCCAATCAACAACTGCGTGCAGTGCGGCCAGACCGAGTACATGGTGGGCTTCGGTGATGAAGAGGTCAGGCTCGACAAGATGAAGACCACGGTGCGCCTGGGCCCGAAAGCGAAATTCATGCCCAGGGTAGCGGCTCCGGCCAAGAGGGAGCAGGTCGTTCACGGACCCCGCCATTGAGCGATTTTTGCCGCGTTTAGAGGAGTGTTTATCGACGTATTTCTGCGTCCGATTTTTCACAAAGTTTTCACACTGCCTTTCGTAGGCTCAACTCATCCGTTAGAAAGCAACACCTGGCCCGTCTCCCCAGCGGGCTTTTTTTTGCCTGCCATAAAACCTTTTCCTTAAACGCTGTCCAACCGTCGCCAAAGGCGAGGTTGCGTTCGTGCGTCTGGACTTTCTCGCCGCTAAAGCATTCAATCTCGACCCTTTTTGATTTCCACCCTATTTTGAGGTTTTTGTCATGCGTTTAACTCTGCCAGCTCTGGTTCTGGGGCTTCTGGTCGCTCAAGGTGCGATGGCTGCTGGCGACGGCACTGCCGCGCTGGGTGGTGGTCTGGGCGGCGCGCTGGGTAACGTGGTCGGCCAAAGCATGGGCGGCAGCACCGGCGCAGCGATTGGTGCAGGTGTCGCGGGCGCCGCAGGCAGTGCCGTGGCCGCGCGCAAGGGCAGCCGCACCAAGGCTGCGATCGGCGGCGGCGTAGGTGCTGCCGGCGGCTCGGTGATCGGCAATAGCCTGGGCGGCAAGACCGGCTCCACCATCGGTGCGGGTCTGGGCGGCGCAATCGGCGGCGGCGTAGGCAGCAACCTGGGCAAGGGGCACAAGCGCCACTGATTCTGATCGCTCAAGAAAGCCCGGCTCGATGCCGGGCTTTTTCGTTTGTGCAGGTTGGAACGTTTGGCGCCAGGCTACCTCTCAACTGGTACACACCTGAATTGATGCGAGGTTTGGTCATGACGCCCAAGACGCAAGCCAAGGAAGAGAAAGGTCCCAGCGGACTGCCTTTTATCAATGATCCGGGCAATGAAGATCCGGGGTCGTTGATGGATGATGCAACAGTCCCACTGATGGATGAGGATGACGACGAAGACACGCCGGAATATCCACTGCCTTCGCCCACCGATTCGCTGAAACGAGATCAGCGGCCGCCGGATGATGAGGATGAGCGCGGCGACAAACAATAAATCGCTTCACAGGCATTAATCGTTGGTGGCCTCTGTATCGAGCCAGCGTTCGAAAAATTGCTTCTGGAGATCGGGATTGTTCGTGAGATTTTTATCCTCGTAATCGAAAATATTCACGACATCACGTCTGGTTGCGTTTCGGCCCAGGGTCAGTTCGTAGGCTTTTACACCCTGTGTCATTTGTGACGACATGCTGGACGGATGGACATTGATTTTGGCGCCCTTGCATAAAAAGGTGACGTCTTGATGCTCTTTTCTTATCTGCCCCAGACACTGGTAAAAATCGTTACCTGCGTAAGACTGGCTATACCCATTGCCCATGACAAAGGTAATAGTCGTATTGTCCGAGTCACAGAGTAAGTCGGCTTGCTGGCGCTCGCCCTGTTTGATAATCGCTATCTCAACACGGTCCATTGCTATTTCCTGTTGGGGTTCAAGATAGTAGTGCCCGTAGCTTGGCCGTTCGCTTCAATGGAGGTTACTCCGAGAATATCCTCTTTCTTGACGCCCCCTTGGATGGCTACTTCTCGTTCACTGGAAAATTTATAACGCTTACCAAACTCTTTGACCAGATCTCGCCCCGGAATAGGCCGAAGGGTATACAAGAAACCTTTTCGCATTCTGAATCTCGTTGCGAAATCAATCCCCACTTCTCGATCCGGGGTGGTACTTACGAAGTTACTTGGAGGATTGCTGCTGTCGTTCGAGTGAAGCAGCAAGTCATTGCTGGTACCTCTGGGCTTGAATCCTGTCTGAAAAATCTCATCCGGATCGCGCGGATCTCCACGGTATAGGTATTTTTCTTCGGGGTAGAGCGGGAGCATGACTTCCGCGTCTACGACGCTTACCCCTTCCGTTGGGTCCTCAGCCTCTGGTGTTGTTGAACACCTTCGCCTACCCGGACACCCATTCAACCCCAACGGATCCACCCACCCCGTCGGGCTCCGCGTATACCGATACTGATTCAACCCGCCAGCCAACCTGCTCGGATCCGGTGTCAGGTACCGTCCGGTATCGGGCTGGTAATACCGGTGCCGGTTGTAATGCAGCCCGGTTTCAGCGTCGAAGTACTGGCCCTGGAAGCGCAGTGGCTGGTCGAGAACCTCATGGGTGTCGCGGGTGAGGCGGGTGAGGCGACCGTAGGCGGTGTAGCGGGCGGCCCAGATGATGTCGCCGCCGTAATCGGTAAGTTCCTGCGGGGTGCCCAGGTGGTCCAACTGGTAGTAAAACGGGCAAGTCTTGCCCGGTCCCTTGCCATTGAGCAGGACCAGGGGGCGGAAGCTGCCCGGTTCGTAAATATAACTGCGGTAGTGCTCGCGGCCGCTTTCGGCAACGAGGTGGTCGCCCTGCCAGAAAAACTCGGTCGTCTTGCCATCTACGGTTTTGCTGATACGTCGACCAAACGCATCGTAGCGGTATGTCGCCTGGCTGCCGTTGGCCAGGGTGGCGCCGATCAGCCGGTGCTGGCAGTCGTAGCGGTATTCGGTGACGAGCTTCTGACCTGCACCGCGACGTTCGCGAATGAGGTTGCCGAACGCGTCGTAGTCGTAATGCCGGTCTCCCTGCACCAGCAGGCGGTTGCCCTTTATCTTTGGTACGCCGGGACGGTCGTACATCATCAGGTTGCCAGCCGGGTCGTGGCCAAAGCGTTCCGGTTGCTGGTCACGAGCGTGACGTACCCCGATCAGACGATCGAGCGTGTCGTAGTCATAGCTGCGTTGGCCGTGGCGCGTGTCGCTGACCCGTTCGAGATTACCGGTGGCGGTGTAGGCATAATCTCGGCGATAAAGTAATTGCTGTTGCATTACAGCATGGGTTTTCAGGCGGCCCTGGTCGTCGAACTGGTACTCGCTGAGCAGCAAGCCCTGGCGGCGGGTCTGCTCATGACCGGCGAAAAATGTGTGCGTTGTCAGCCGCACGCCATTGAGGTCAATGGCTGTAAGCGTGCCGCCACGGGCGTGGTGATAGTCAAGCTTGCTGCCGTCCGGCAGGCGCAGTTGGTTGAGTTGTCCACAGGCATCGTAGCCATAACGTAACGTGCCCCAACCCTGGTGTTCGGTGACCAGCCGATCCTGTGGGTCATATTCGAATTCCAGCGGGTGGTCCTGACCATCATCGACGCTGACCAGCCGCCCGACGCTGTCGTAGCGGTATTGGACCTTGGCGCCATCTGGCAGCGTCTTGACCAGCAGGCGCCCGATCGAGTCGCGCTGGTAGGCGGTGATCAGCTTCGAGTCGTCGTCACCGAACTCGGTTTTCTCCAACAGATGCCCATTGAGGTCGTAGGCATACTTTGTACGCCGACCATCGAATGCGATTTCCTGACGGATCAGCCCGCCGGACGTGTGGTCCAGGCGATAGTTTTCGCCGGATTCGTTTTCGATTTCCGTCAGCAGCAGGCGCGCGTTGTCGAAGCGATATCGCACCTGCGAGCCATCAGGATTGATCCGCAGGCTGACCAGGTGCAGGTCGTCGAGGTATTCGTAGCGAGTGACGCGGCCCAGCTCATTGCGTTCGGCGATGACCTTGCCATAGGCGTTGTAGCGGAAGGCGCGGCTAGTGCCTGTGGCCGACGTCTTTTGCAGCAGTCGCCCCACGGCGTCCCACGTGTAGTGGGTAATGACGCCGTGCTCATCCTGCCGGGTCGTGCACCGGCCTCGGACGTCGTAGGAAAAAATCCGTTGGCTACCATTTGGCAGCGTCTCTTCGGTCAGTTGTCCCAGGCCATTGCGGACGTAGACATGCCGGCTGTTATCCGGGTAGCAGGTCGAGAGCAGCCGGCCTTTGTCATCGAAGTAATGGCGAGTGACTTGCCCATCGGGGTCGGTCGCCTCGATAACGTCACCCTGGGCATTGCGCAGATACGTCCACTGCGCCTTGCCGCGGCATTTCGAGTGCAGGAAGCCGTTGCGATGCTCGTAGGATGTTGGCTCGCCTTCGGGCGGAATCAGGGCCTTCAATCGCCCGTTTTCGTCGTAGATATATCGAGTAGTCGCGCCCAGTGGATTCTTTTCGGCGACCAGGCGGCCTTTGTCGTCATACGCCTTAAGGTGCTCTGCGCCGTTCGGTTCGAGGCGACGGATCAGTCGAGCCTGTTCATCATGCTGGTAAAGCGTTTTGCTGCCATCGACGCTTTTGACCTGCACACCACCGTTGTCATCCCAGACATAGTTCGTGTCCATTTGCATGAACGACGCCCAGTGCCGTACGCAACGCACGGCCTTGCCGGACCTTTCCCACTCCCAGAAAAAACTCGCGCCACCGGCCAGTTGCCGCTGCAGGATGACGTGCTGATCGTCGTAGTCGTAGCGCTCGCTTTCACCGGCTGCATTGGTCGCCTCGATCAGCCGATGACAAGCGTCATAGCGGTAGAACACCAAGGTCTGCTCGGTGCGCCATGCATCCTCCGGCGTGGCGGCTGCCTGGTAGCTCTGGTACTCGACGGTGGCGAGGTGGCGTCGCTCATAACGCAAACACAGCGCCCGACCGGCACCGTTGTCGAGGCGCATGATCCTGTCGGATCGGTCGCGTTGGACCGTCAGACGATTGCCATAGGCATCGCTGATGGCGGTCAGGTGTCCCGCCCGGAAGTGGTAGAAACGGGTGGTCTCGCCCGCCTGGGAAATGACCAGCTCTTCGGGCTCATCCCCCAGATAAATCGCTGCCCGCGCCAGGCTGTTGTGAATGGCGGGGCGTGCGCTGGTGGCCAATGGAAAACGCGTGCGGCGGTTTTCGTGATCTATCCAGATGACGGTGTCGCCCTCGATTTCCAGCCGATGCGACAAGGAATGACTCCAGCCGAATCCCAGGCCGCTGTCCGTTTCGACCGCACTGGTGCGATAAACGCGGATGAACTCGAAAGGCAAAAGCCCATTCAGCGCGCCATCGCTCAAGATCAGCAGCCCCTCGCCAGTGACCATCGACACCGGGCAGCCATTGGTCGCGGTTTGGTCCGCCGAGCCGACATTATCGCCATTGGGGTTTTTGGCTGGAGAAGGGGCGTCGTCGCGATGTTCCTGGCGGCTCAACCGGGTCCACGCTACTGACCTGGTGCGTGCGAGAGCCAGCGGATCACTGACTTGCGCAACGGCAGCCTCGGCGGTCGTGATCTGTAGAGCAGCAGCGGGGGCCGCTTTGAGTTGTGCAGGACGGGCAGCGACCATCAACGGTTTGAGTACGCCGGCATGCCGGGCCAGATTGGATTGGGTGCCCAGCCCGACCAGTCGCGAACTCGCTGCGGCCAGCCAGCGGCGGGCCTGCTCGGACTTGATCGTGGCCAATACCCGGGGGCTGATGCCGACGTTCAGTCCGGCGAGCCCCGTGAGGCGTGCCAGCAGGAAACCGATCAGTACCGGCGTGCGAACCTGCGCCACGACTTCAGCGACGTACTGCGGCGGCAACAGGCGCAGCCAAGTGGCGAAGGCCGCTAGATGGATGAACATCAGCGGCTCGTCGCTCAGCAGCAACAGCAGGTTGGCAATGGCTTCGGGCGAAGCGCCGAAGAGCGTTTCAAGTTCAGCTGCCGTCAGGTACTCGAGGAGCTTTTCGCGGTTGCCCTGCAGGTCTGCGATCAAGGTGAAGACTTGCTTCACGTCATCCCACAAACCATGCAACGCGTTGTCGAACCCTTGCCAATCGGCTTGTTGCAGCACGCCGTAGCGCTCGGTGAATGCCGCGTCGGAAAATCCAGCCCACAATTCCTGGAACTCGGTCGCCCACTCCTGGCGCAACCAGGTTTCCAGTTCATCGATTTCACGTTGATAGGACGCGTAGAGCGTCTTGACGTGCTCGCTGGAAACGTTGGGGAAGAACGTGATGCGACAGCGCTGGCCGTCGATCGGCTCGCCGAAGGTCGCCACGCCATGGTCTTCGGCCAGGATGGGTTCGAGCCCCCGCTCGATGTCCAACGCCCAGCCGCTCCAGAAATTTTCCGCCCAGGCGTTGTAATCGTTGAGACAAAGACGAAAGTCCGCGATCAGTGGTTCGACGTCCGGTTGCGCGGGGTCCATGGCGGCGACAGCGAGCAGGCCGATGGCGTTGTTCAAGGCCAGGACCTTGTCTGGTTTGGACATTCGCAGTGCCTCGCGCGGATCGAATTTCGGATCGCGAGACTTTGCTGGGGATCAGCAGGGAAAGAAGTCGGGAAAGTAGGCGATTTGTGTAGGGAAAATCGCTAATTCGCGGCCAGCGTCTTCATCCATCATTTTCCGGTGCGGGGAGATTGTCCGTTGATCTTTGTCGACCGCGCTCGCTATGCTGCTGAAACCTTTAATCCAATCCGCGATCCGGCTGCGTCCGGCTCGGTCGGGATGTCGTTAAAAACGGATCAGATGCGATGAGTGCACCGCTGAAAGAGTTCCGCCCGATCAAAGCCGTGATTTTCGACATGGACGGCTTGCTGCTGGATACCGAGGGTATCTACACCGAAGTCACCTCGATCATTGCCGGGCGCTACGGTCGCACGTTCGACTGGAGCGTCAAGCAGAACATCATTGGCAGGGGCGCGGGGGATCTGGCGCGGTATGTGGTCCAGGCGCTGGATTTGCCGATCACCGCCGAGGAGTTCCTGGAGATCCGCGAGCCTTTGATGCGCGAACGGTTCCCGACGGCCCAGGCCATGCCCGGTGCCCAGGAACTGGTCCGGCACCTCAACGCCAATAACGTCCCGATTGCCGTGGGCACCAGCTCGTCGCGTCAGTCGTTCGGCCAGAAAACCACCTTGCACCGCGACTGGTTCGGGCTGTTTGACTTCATCGTGACGGCGGATGACCCGGAAGTCGGTGCGGCCAAACCGGCGCCGGACATTTTTCTCACTGCTGCACGGCGCCTGGGCGTTGCGCCCGAGGACTGCCTGGTGTTCGAGGATTCGCCGTTCGGTGTCACGGCGGCGAAGGTGGCGGGCATGACGGCGATTGCGATCCCCGATGCCGCGATGGCTGACGAAAAATACGCACACGCCGATGGCATTATTCGTACGCTCAAGGCGTTCATGCCCAGTGATTACGGACTACCCGTACTGTAGGAGCGAGCATGTCGAGGCGTCGAACCGTCGCTCCTGCAAGGGATTGACAGGTCAGGCGCCAAAACCACCATCGATCGTCAGGCTCGCCCCGGTGATGTAACCGGCTTCAGGGCCGGCCAGGTAGGCGACGAAGCTGGCGATTTCTTCGGCGTGTCCGTAACGACCCACGGCCATCAACGGTATCAGGCTTTCGGCGAAGTCGCCGCTGGCCGGGTTCATGTCGGTGTCGACCGGGCCCGGTTGCACATTGTTGATGGTGATGCCGCGTGGGCCGAGGTCACGGGAGAGGCCTTTGGTCAGGCCGACCAGCGCCGCCTTGCTCATGGCGTACGGGCCACCACCGGCGAAGGGCATGCGATCGGCGTTGGTGCTGCCGATGTTGATCACGCGACCGCCTTCGGTCATGTGTTGGGCGGCGGCCTGGGTGGCGACGAATACGCTGCGCACGTTGATCGCCAGCGTCTGGTCGAAGTGCTCCAGTTTGAACTCTTCCAGAGGGGCCACGGCCAGCACGCCCGCGTTGTTGACCAGGATATCCAGGCGACCAAAGGTTTGGACGGTGGTGCTGACCGCGTTGCGAATCGCCTCGGCATCGCCGCTGTCGGCCTTGATGGCCAACGCCTTGCCGCCGCTTGCGGTGATGCTGTTTTGCAGCTCTTCGGCTTTGGCTGTGGAACTGACGTAGGTGAAGGCGACGGTCGCGCCTTCAGCGGCCAGGCGCTTGACGATGGCGGCGCCGATACCGCGGGACCCGCCCTGGATCAAAGCCACCTTGCCGCTGAGGTTCTGAGTAGTCATGTCGATCTCCAAGTCCCGAGGCGAAATGTCTCGGCTGATGGAGCGTAGTATCGATGGCGGATAACGGGCTGAGTAGCCGGTGATTTCGGCGTGCTGTTTCAACTGGAAGTTGAAAGTGGTCTACCCCCCTGTAGGAGCAAGCTCGCTCCTACAGAGGAAAACTCACGCCTTCGATTTGCTGATGATGTTCCCGGCATGCAGCCCGCATTCTTTTTGCGTGGCTTCTTCCCACCACCAGCGACCTTCACGTTCGTGCTGGTTCGGCAGTACCGGCCGGGTGCAGGGTTCGCAGCCAATGCTGATGAATCCGCGCTCATGCAGGCTGTTGTAGGGCAGTTCGAGCATGCGGATGTAACCCCAGATTTCTTCGCTGGTCATTTGTGCCAGCGGGTTGAACTTGTACAGCGTGCGTTCCGGGGTGGAGAACGCGGTGTCGATTTCCATCACTGCCACTGCGCTGCGGGTGCCGGGGCTCTGGTCCCGACGTTGGCCGGTTGCCCATGCCTTGACGCCGGACAGCTTGCGACGCAGCGGTTCGATTTTGCGGATGCCGCAGCACTCGCCATGGCCATCCTTGTAAAAGCTGAACAGACCTTTTTCCTTCACGAAGGGTTCGAGTTTCGTGTAGTCCGGCGATACCAGCTCGATGTCGATCTTGTAGTGCTCACGCACCTGGTCGATGAAACGATACGTTTCAGGGTGCAGCCGTCCAGTGTCGAGGCTGAACACCTTCACGTTCTTGTTCAGTTTCCAGGCCATGTCCACCAGCACCACGTCTTCGGCGCCGCTGAAAGATATCCACAGGTCATCGCCGAATTCGGCGAAGGCGAGTTTCAGGATGTCCTGGGCGGATTTATTGGCATAAGTCGTGGCGAGTTCCACGACGTCGAACGTTGGGCTCATCAGGGCGGCTTCCTACAGGTCGGTGGCGCTGGGCGCTCTATATGGAGCTGATGGTAACAAAATCCTGCCGTGGCTGGCGCGGCCTGTGCGTTGCGCCGCTCCCTGTGAGCGGATAGAGTTCGGCGGGCTTTTTGCTCGCGCGGCTCAATAATCAATACAAATGGGGTGTCTTGTGGAAATTGCCTGTCTGGATCTTGAAGGTGTGCTGGTCCCGGAAATCTGGATCGCCTTTGCCGAAAAAACCGGGATTCAATCCCTCAGAGCCACCACCCGGGACATTCCCGACTACGACGTGTTGATGAAGCAGCGCCTGCGGATTCTCGACGAGCACGGCCTGAAACTGGCCGACATCCAGGAGGTGATCGCCACGCTCAAGCCGTTGGACGGCGCCGTCGAGTTCGTCAACTGGCTGCGCGAGCGCTTTCAGGTGGTGATCCTCTCGGACACCTTCTACGAATTCTCCCAACCGCTGATGCGCCAGCTGGGATTCCCCACGCTGCTCTGCCATCGTCTGATCACCGACGAAACCGGGCGGGTGACGAGCTATCAGTTGCGTCAGAAAGATCCCAAGCGCCAGTCAGTCCTGGCTTTCAAGAGCCTTTACTATCGGGTAATCGCAGCCGGGGATTCCTACAACGACACCACGATGCTGGGGGAGGCGGATGCGGGGATTTTGTTCCATGCGCCGGAGAATGTGATCCGCGAATTCCCGCAATTCCCGGCGGTGCACAGCTTCGAAGACCTCAAGCAGGAGTTCATCAAGGCGTCCAACCGCACGCTATCCCTGTAAACCGACCCCTGTAGGACCGAGCTTGCTCGCGATGGACGTATTAACACCACCGGGTGTCAGGTGCCCAGCGGTGTGACCACCACCATCGCGACGGTTCGACGACTCGACATGCTCGCTCCTACAGGTTCAGGTTCAGAGACCCTGCAGGGTGTCGAGTAGCACCTTCACCTTGGTGATCGATTCCTGGTACTCGGCCTGCCACTGCGAATCGGCAACGATCCCGCCGCCACCCCAGCAGCACACCTGTCCGTCCTTGACCAACAGACTGCGAATGGCGATGGAGCTGTCCATCTCGCCGCGCACGTCCAGGTACAGCAGCGAGCCGCAATACAAGCCGCGTCGCGTCGGCTCCAGCTCGTCGATGATCTGCATGGCGCGAATCTTCGGTGCTCCGGTGATCGACCCGCCCGGGAAGCTGCCGGCGATCAGGTCCAGAGCGTCACGACCACACGCCAGCTCCCCGGTCACGCTGCTCACCAGGTGATGCACATTCGGATAACTTTCCAGGCTGAACAGCTCCGGCACGCGTACCGAGCCGACGCGGCATGTGCGGCCCAGGTCGTTGCGTAGCAGGTCGACGATCATCAGGTTTTCCGCCCGATCCTTGGGGCTGGCCAGCAGTTCGGCGGCGTTCGCGGCATCTTCGTCGGCATTCAGGCTACGAGGGCGGGTGCCCTTGATCGGGCGGGTTTCGACGTGGCGCTCGCTGAGCTTGATGAAGCGCTCTGGCGACAGGCTGAGCACCGCGCCACCGTCGGGCAGGCTCTGGAAACCGGAAAACGGGGTAGGGCAGGCTGCCCGCAGCGCGCAGTAAGCGGCCCACGGATCACCCGCGCATTCGGCGCGAAAGCGCTGTGCGAAATTGACTTGATAGCAATCGCCCGCCTGGATGTATTGTTGGATGCGCTCCAGTGCCTGGCGATAATCGTCTGCGCTGAGATCGGGCTGCATGGGCGCGTTGAGCTTGAACGCCTCGACCGGATCAGCCAGCGGCTGGCTGAACAGCGCGATCAGGCGCTGGCGTTCGCTGTCGGCCAGTGTCGGATGGAACACCAGCTGGCTGGTCTCGCGCTGGTGGTCACTGATCAGTGCCCAGTCGTACAAGCCAAAACGTGCATCGGGCAGGTGCAGGTCATCGTGTGCCTGGCTCGGCAGGTGCTCCAGATGCCGAGCGAAGTCGTAGCTCAGGTAGCCGATCAGGCCGCCTGCGAAGGGCAGGTCAAACGGGACGCTGGCTTCGCCCAGTCGTTGCAGATGAAGGCGCAGGCGTTGCAGGAAATCGCTGCCGCTGTCGTCGGGCGCGACCGTCAGTTGCTCCAGCGGCCAGGCGCTGAGCAGGTCGAAGCGTCCTCGCTCGGCACTGGGGCGGCCGCTGTCGAGCAGCACGGCGCCGGGGGCATGGCGAATCGCCGCGAAATACTCGGCGGGGTTGGCGCGATAGGGCAGCGGGTGTACGGAGCAGGTCAGCATGGACGGAGCTTAACCTTCGACCGGTGGAATATGCCCGAACATTTCCTGGACGAACGCCATGCGCTCCTCGACGGTCTCCGTCACACCACGGGCTTTCAGCTCCTCCAGCCGAGCCTCGACCGCATGGGTGCGCAATGTCAGGCCGCAGTCGTTGGCGATCTGGATGTTCAGCCCTGGCCGGGCATTGAGCTCCAGGATCAGCGGGCCCTTTTCCTGGTCCAGCACCATGTCGACACCGATGTAACCCAACCCGCACAGCTCGTAGCAGCCCGCTGCGAGCTTCATGAATCCGTCCCAGTAGGGCAGTTGCACGCCGTCGACCGCGTTGGTGGTGTCCGGGTGCTTGGTGATGATGTTGTTGAGCCAGGTACCGCGCAGGGTCAGGCCGGTGGCGAGGTCGACACCGACGCCGATGGCGCCCTGGTGCAGGTTGGCCTTGCCGCCTGACTGGCGGGTCGGCAAGCGCAACATCGCCATGACCGGGTAGCCCATCAGCACGATGATGCGGATGTCCGGCACGCCTTCGTAGCTGATGCTCTTGAAGATCTGGTCGGGCGTCACCCGGTACTCGATCAGCGCCCGGTCCCGGTGCCCGCCCAATGAATACAGACCGGTAAGGATGCTCGAGACATGGTGCTCGATTTCCTCATGGCTGATGATCTTGCCGGACACCGTGCGATAGCGGCCCTCGAACCGGTCGGCGATCACGATGATGCCGTCACCGCCCGCGCCCTGGGCCGGTTTGATCACGAAGTCGCTGCGCCCGCCGATGATCTCGTCGAGGTTATCGATTTCTTTCTCTGTGGAGATGATGCCGTACAGTTCCGGCACATGAATGCCGGCGGCGATCGCACGTTCCTTGGTGAGGATCTTGTCGTCCACAATCGGGTACAGGCTGCGCTTGTTGTACTTGAGCACGTAGTCTGCGTTGCGTCGATTGATCCCCATGATGCCCCGGGCTTCCAGGGCTTTCCAGGTCTTCCAGAAACCGAACATCAGGCGTCAGCCTTCTTCAGGAACGCCTTGAAGCGCACCAGTTCGGTGAGGCGGTAGCCGCGATAGCGACCCATGGCCAGCATGAAGCCCACCAGGATCAACAGGACGGCCGGGAAGGTGAACACGAAGTACACCAGCTCTGGCACGCTCATGATCAGGTGCGCCAGGGAGGCGGCGAACAGGGTGCCAATGGCCACCTTCATCGCATGGCCGGAGCCGCGTTCTTCCCAGGTGATCGACAGGCGTTCGATGGTCATGGTCAGGATTACCATCGGGAACAGCGCCACGGACAAGCCGCGCTCCAGGCCGAGTTTATGGCTGAACAGGCTGATCGCCGCGATCAGCACCACCACGAAGGTCAGCACCACCGACAGCCTCGGCAGCATTTGCAACTTCAAGTGCTCAAGGTAGGAGCGCAGCGACAGCCCCAACGCGGTGATCACGGTGAACAGCACGATACCGAAGCCCAACTGGGTTTCGCGGAAGGCCAGGGCGATCAGCACCGGGGTGAAGGTGCCCAGGGTCTGCAGGCCGATCAGGTTGCGCAGGATCAGGATCACCAGCACGCCGATCGGGATCATCACCATGATCATGAACGTCTGCTGGGTTTGCAGCGGCAGGCCGTACAGCGAGTATTCGAGGAAGTTGGCGTCGGTGTTTTCGTCGGTCAGCTTGGCCAGGCGAATGGCGTTCATTTCGCTGTTGTTCAAGCTGAAGGTCACGTTGGCTTTCTTGCCGCCGTCGACGGTGATCAGGTTCTCGTCACCGGTCCACCACAGCAGGCGATCGGTGGGCAGGCCCTGCTCGCCGGTTTCCGGGTTGAAGTACAACCAGTCGGTGCCGTTGAAGCTGCGCAACCACAATTCCGGTGTTTGTGGCTGGTCGGCCACCAGGCGGATGGTGTGGACCTTTTCCACCGGCACGTGGGCGATGGACAGCACCAGTTCGACGATCCTGGCCTTGTGCCCGCTGGACGGATCGCCCGCCAGCAACAGTTTCACGTTGTCGTCGTTGAGATTGTTGACACGCTTGATCGCCTCGCCAATGAATGTCTCGACGTCGGCCGAGTGTTGGCGAATCGGTGCGAGCAGCGCCTCGGCAGCAATTTTCTCAGGGCCTTCTACCACGATGCTGTCGCGAAAGGTCGGGCCTTTGATCTTGGTTTTTTCGGCGCTGTAGCGCTTGGTCAGCACCAGGCGGTAATACAGGGTCTGATTGCCCTTGGCCCGACGTGCAGACCAGGTCACCTTGCGGTTGCCATCGACGCGGTTCACCGCCACGCCGTAGTTATTGGAGATGAAGCTTTCATTGAGGCTGACGTAATCGCGGCTCAGTGGCGGCACGAACATCTGGATCTTGACCGGGTCCTTGGCGTTGGCGACGAACTCGACCTTGGCGTCGATGTTCCACAAGTCGTCGGTGGCGTCCTCGGTGACGGGAATGCCGAGCACGAAGATCTGGTAGGCCGTGACCGAAATGCCGAGTACCACCAGGATGGCGATCAGCATTTTCAGATGGAGGGTAAGAGCGCGCATTGGAATTACTCTGCGGTATGTACGTCGGTGGCGCAGGCGGGTTTGCCAGCGGCGTATTTAAGACTGGGGTCGACCAGTGCATCGAAGCGTTTGAGTGCTTCGGAGCCAATCAAAAGTGGATATTGGAACGCACTTCGGTCGGTCAAGTTCACTTCGATACTGCGCAAGGCCGAACCCATGCAGATATCCAGCTCGATCACAGGGCGGGCGGTGTATTTCTTGCCCTCCTCGGGATCATAGTCGCCGGCACGTCGTTTGATCTTGCTGACCCGGGCCAGCGGCCGTTCGATCGGATGCGAATGCGCGGTGTCGATGGCCAGATAGAAGCGCACCCAGGATTCGCCATTGCGTTTGAAGCGCTTGATGTCGCGGGCACTGAGGGAGGCGGTTTTTGCCCCGGTATCGAGTTTGGCCGCAACTTCCAGATTGATGCCGTCCAGCGAGGCGTACTCGTTGAGGCCGTACACGGTTTTTTCCCCTGCCGCGGCGACACCGGGCAGGCAGAGCAGATAAAGAAAGGTCGGGAAGGGCTTGAGTCTCATAAATCCTGGTGCACAGCGGTCCGTGTTTCGATTCGAGGCCCTGACATCGCTGCGCGAGCTCCTTCGTATGCCTATCAACTGACGATAAGTGCAGATGCCATCGACAAATGCGGGCGGCATTCTAGCACGGTGCTCCTGTGGCGCCACCGCAGAGAGATGGCTATAAACAGAAGGGCTGCTTCGTTCTGGTGCAGACGGTTATTAGACGATTGTCGACAATTCCTATTTATCCTTTGACTGTTACGCCTTGATTCGCTACTTTTTGGCGCATCAGCTTTCAAGGTGTCGACAATATGCTGGATCAACTCGATCCCCCCGTCATTGCTCAGGACGATTCGGAAACACTTTCCGAGAACGTCTTCCGGCGTATCCAGGCGGCCATCGTCAAGGGCGAGATCGCCCCGGGCAGCAAGATCTCCGAGCCGGAGCTTGCGCGTACCTATGGCATCAGCCGCGGCCCATTGCGCGAAGCAATCCACCGTCTGGAAGGCCAGCGCCTGCTCGTCCGTGTACCGCACGTCGGTGCGCGGGTGGTGTCGTTGAATCACGCCGAGCTGGTTGAACTCTACGAGATCCGCGAGTCCCTCGAAGGCATGGCCTGTCGCCTGGCCGCCGAGCGCATGACCGTGGAAGAAATCGACGAGCTGCGTCAGGTCCTGGAGACCCATGAACGCGATGCCGCGTTCCAGGCGGGGGTCGGTTACTACCAGCAGGAAGGCGATTTCGACTTCCATTACCGGATTATCCAGGGCAGCGGCAACCGCACCCTCACGCAAATGCTCTGCGGCGAGCTGTATCAATTGGTGCGCATGTACCGCATCCAGTTTTCCACCACACCCAATCGCCCGCACCAGGCCTTTGCCGAACACCACCGAATTCTCGATGCCATCGCCGACCGTGACGGTGAGCTGGCCGAGTTGTTGATGCGTCGTCACATCGGCGCTTCCAAACGCAACATCGCCCGTCATTACCAGGACGGCGCCAACCCGACAGCCAAACGAGGTGAGTCATGAGTTCCAACAAGAGCACTCCAGGCCAGCGTTTCCGCGATGCGGTCGCCAGCGAGCATCCATTGCAAGTGGTCGGCGCGATCAACGCCAACCACGCACTATTGGCCAAGCGTGCCGGTTTCAAAGCCATTTACCTGTCCGGTGGCGGCGTCGCTGCTGGCTCCCTCGGTGTGCCGGACCTGGGCATCACCGGCCTGGATGACGTGCTGACCGACGTACGTCGTATCACCGACGTCTGCGACTTGCCGCTGCTGGTGGACGTGGATACTGGTTTCGGGTCCTCGGCCTTCAACGTCGCACGCACCGTCAAGTCGATGATCAAGTTCGGCGCGGCAGCGATTCACATCGAAGACCAGGTCGGCGCCAAGCGTTGCGGCCACCGCCCTAACAAGGAAATCGTTTCGCAGCAGGAAATGGTCGACCGCATCAAGGCCGCCGTCGATGCCCGTACCGACGACAGCTTCGTGATCATGGCCCGTACCGATGCCCTGGCGGTGGAAGGGTTGGAATCCGCCCTTGATCGCGCCGCCGCCTGCATCGAGGCCGGCGCCGACATGGTGTTCCCGGAAGCCATCACCGAGCTGGACATGTACAAGTTGTTTGCGAGCCGCGTGAAAGCGCCGATCCTGGCCAACATCACCGAATTCGGCGCGACCCCGCTGTACACCACCGAGCAACTCGCGGCGGCGCAAGTGTCACTGGTGCTGTACCCGCTGTCGGCGTTCCGCGCCATGAACAAGGCGGCGGAAAACGTCTACACCGCCATTCGCCGTGACGGTACGCAACAGAACGTGATCGACACCATGCAGACCCGCATGGAGCTTTACGATCGCATCGATTACCACACCTTCGAGCAGAAGCTCGATGCGTTGTTTGCGTCCAAGAAGTAACGAGTACCCGTGACACTGCCTGAACCTGTAGGAGCGAGCATGCTCGCGATGGTAGACGCCACACCGCTGGGTATCAGATCCCCTGCGTGATCGTTGACGTCCATCGCGAGCATGCTCGCTCCTACAGGGGGTAAGAAATATCTCTGACAAATTCAAGAAAACTGGAGACAGCAATGGCCGAAGCAAAAGTACTCAGTGGCGCCGGGCTCCGTGGCCAGGTGGCCGGGCAGACTGCATTGTCCACCGTGGGTCAATCGGGCGCAGGCCTGACGTATCGCGGTTATGACGTTCGCGACCTGGCGGCTGACGCACAGTTCGAGGAAGTCGCTTACCTGCTGCTGTACGGCGAACTGCCGAGCAAGGCGCAACTGGCGGCCTACATCACCAAGCTGAGCAAGCTGCGCGACCTGCCGCAAGCGCTCAAGGAAGTGCTCGAACGCATCCCGGCCGATGCCCATCCGATGGACGTGATGCGCACCGGTTGCTCGTTCCTGGGCAATATCGAGCCTGAAAACGACTTCTCCGAGCAGCGCGACAAGACCGATCGCCTGTTGGCCGCTTTCCCGGCGATCATGACCTATTGGTATCGCTTCAGCCACGAAGGCAAACGCATCGATTGCGTGAGCGACGAGCCGTCCATCGGCGGTCACTTCTTGCACCTGTTGCATGGCAAGAAGCCAAGCGAGTTGCACGTGAAGGTGATGAACGTTTCGCTGATCCTGTATGCAGAGCACGAGTTCAACGCCTCGACGTTCACCGCGCGCGTCTGTGCGTCGACCCTGTCCGACCTGTTCTCCTGCATCACGGCAGCCATCGGTTCGCTGCGCGGCCCTTTGCACGGCGGCGCGAATGAAGCGGCGATGGAAATGATCGAGCGTTTCTCATCGCCGGAGGAGGCGATCCAGGGCACCCTCGGCATGCTCGAGCGCAAGGACAAGATCATGGGGTTCGGTCACGCGATCTATAAAGACAACGATCCGCGTAACGAAGTGATCAAGGGCTGGTCGAAAAAACTCGCAGACGAAGTGGGCGACAAGGTGCTGTTCCCGGTTTCCGAAGCCATCGACAAGACCATGTGGGAACAGAAAAAACTGTTCCCCAACGCCGACTTCTACCATGCCTCGGCGTACCACTTCATGGGCATTCCGACCAAGTTGTTCACACCGATTTTCGTCTGCTCGCGCCTGACCGGCTGGGCCGCCCACGTGTACGAACAACGCGCCAACAACCGCATCATCCGCCCAAGTGCCGAATACACCGGCGTTGAACAGCGCAAGTTCGTGCCAATCGAACAACGCTGAATGGTGGGGGCTGGAACTGAACACGCCACCCCCCTGTAGGAGCGAGCTTGCTCGCGATAGCGGTTGACCTGACACACCGCAATCGCGAGCAAGCTCGCTCCTACAGGGGATCGGCGCAACGCCCCGCCTTTTGTATTTACCGTGACCGAGTCCCGACTGATGAACACAGAATTCCGTAAACAACTGCCCGGCAGCAACCTGGATTACTTCGATGTCCGCGCCGCGGTCGAGGCCATTGCGCCAGGCGCCTACGACACGCTGCCGTACACCTCCCGCGTGCTGGCGGAAAACCTGGTGCGTCGCTGCGACCCGGCCACGCTGACCGAATCCCTCAAGCAATTCATCGAGCGCAAGCGCGACCTCGATTTCCCGTGGTTCCCGGCCCGCGTGGTGTGCCACGACATTCTCGGCCAGACCGCTCTGGTGGACCTCGCCGGCCTGCGTGACGCCATCGCCCAGCAGGGCGGTGACCCGGCGCAGGTGAATCCGGTGGTGCCGACGCAATTGATCGTCGACCACTCCCTGGCCGTCGAACGTGGCGGTTTCGATCCCGAGGCGTTCGAGAAGAACCGCGCCATCGAAGACCGTCGCAACGAAGACCGTTTCCACTTCATCAACTGGACCAAGAAGGCGTTCAAAAACGTCGACGTGATTCCACCGGGCAACGGCATCATGCATCAGATCAACCTGGAGAAAATGTCTCCGGTGATCCAGGTGCGCGATGGTGTAGCGTTCCCCGACACTTGCGTCGGCACCGACAGCCACACCCCGCACGTGGATGCGCTGGGTGTGATCGCCATCGGCGTCGGTGGCCTTGAAGCGGAAAGCGTGATGCTCGGCCGCGCGTCCTGGATGCGTCTACCGGAAAGCGTCGGCGTCGAGTTGACCGGCAAGCTGCAACCCGGCATTACCGCCACCGACATGGTGCTGGCGCTGACCGAGTTCCTGCGCAAGCAGAAGGTCGTGGGCGCATGGCTGGAGTTCTTTGGCGAAGGCGCGGCTGCGCTGACCCTCGGCGACCGCGCAACCATCTCCAACATGGCACCGGAATATGGCGCCACGGCGGCGATGTTCTACATCGACCAACAGACCATCGACTACCTCAAACTCACCGGCCGTGAAGACGAGCAGGTGCAGTTGGTCGAAAACTATGCCAAGCAGATCGGCCTGTGGGCCGATAGCCTCAAGGGCGCGCAGTACGAGCGTGGCTTGACGTTCGATTTGTCTTCGGTCGTGCGCAACATGGCTGGCCCGAGTAACCCGCACGCTCGCGTGGCCGTCTCGGACCTGGCAGCAAAGGGCATTTCCGGCCAGTGGGAAGACGTTCCGGGCCAGATGCCGGACGGCGCCGTGATCATCGCCGCGATCACCAGTTGCACCAACACCAGCAACCCACGCAACGTGATCGCTGCGGGCCTGCTGGCGCGCAACGCCAACAAGCTCGGCCTGACCCGCAAACCCTGGGTCAAGACGTCCCTGGCCCCCGGCTCGAAAACCGTGGCGCTGTACCTGGATGAAGCCGGCCTGACCGATGAACTGGAACAGCTCGGTTTTGGGGTGGTGGCGTTCGCCTGCACCACCTGCAACGGCATGTCCGGTGCACTTGACCCTGTCATCCAGCAGGAAATCATCGACCGCGACCTGTATGCCACCGCCGTATTGTCGGGTAACCGTAACTTCGACGGGCGAATTCACCCGTACGCCAAGCAGGCGTTCCTGGCTTCGCCGCCGCTGGTGGTCGCCTATGCCATCGCCGGGACCATCCGTTTCGACATCGAAAAAGACGTGCTGGGCCTGGATGCCGATGGCAAAGAGATCCGCCTGAAGGACATCTGGCCAAGCGACGCAGAAATCGAAGCAGTGGTTAAGGCTTCCGTGAAGCCCGAGCAGTTCCGCCAGGTCTACATCCCGATGTTTGCGATCCAGGAAGACACCGGCCCCAAAGTCACGCCGCTGTACGACTGGCGCGAGATGAGCACCTACATCCGCCGTCCGCCGTACTGGGAAGGCGCCCTGGCCGGGGCGCGTCCGCTCAAGGGCATGCGCCCGCTGGCGGTCCTGCCGGACAACATCACCACCGACCACCTGTCGCCGTCCAACGCCATCATGATGGACAGCGCCGCCGGCGAATACCTGGCGAAAATGGGCCTGCCGGAAGAGGATTTCAACTCCTACGCGACACATCGCGGGGACCACCTGACCGCGCAACGCGCAACCTTCGCCAACCCGAAACTGTTCAACGAAATGGTCAAGGAAAACGGCAAGGTCAAGCAGGGCTCGCTGGCCCGCGTCGAGCCGGAAGGTCAGGTGATGCGCATGTGGGAAGCCATCGAGACCTACATGGATCGCAAGCAGCCGCTGATCATCATCGCCGGCGCTGACTACGGCCAGGGCTCGTCCCGCGACTGGGCGGCCAAGGGCGTGCGTTTGGCCGGTGTCGAAGCGATTGCCGCCGAAGGTTTCGAGCGCATCCACCGCACCAACCTGGTGGGCATGGGCGTGTTGCCACTGGAATTCAAGCCGGGCACCAATCGCAACACCCTGGCCATCGACGGGACCGAAGTCTATGACGTGATCGGCGAGCGCACCCCGCGGGCCGACCTGACGCTGGTGATCCATCGCAAGAACGGCGAGCGCGTCGAGGTGCCGGTGACCTGCCGCCTCGATACCGCTGAAGAGGTATCGATCTACGAAGCCGGCGGCGTGTTGCAACGCTTCGCCCAGGACTTCCTCGAAGAATCGGCAGTCGCTGTTTAAAACTCGGTGTGCAGACAGGGGGATTTCAAATCCCCCTGTCTGCTTCAAGTTCAGGAGTAAGGAACACCATGGCTGACGCAGCTGTTTTTCCGAAGCAAATCAAGATTCCGGCCACCTACATGCGTGGTGGCACCAGCAAGGGCGTATTTTTCAGCCTGCAGGATTTGCCTGAGGCGGCGCAGGTTCCAGGTCCCGCCCGAGACGCCCTGTTGCTTCGGGTCATCGGCAGCCCCGACCCGTATGACAAGCAGATCGACGGCATGGGCGGTGCAACCTCCAGCACCAGCAAAACGGTGATCCTGTCCAAAAGCATCAAGGCCGATCACGATGTCGACTACCTGTTCGGCCAAGTGTCCATCGACAAGCCCTTCGTCGACTGGAGCGGTAACTGCGGCAACTTGACGGCGGCAGTTGGATCGTTCGCCATCAGCAACGGCCTGGTGGATGCCAGCCGCATTCCGCACAACGGCGTGGCGGTGGTGCGCGTGTGGCAGGTCAACATCGGCAAGACCATCATCGCCCACGTACCGATCACCAACGGCGAGGTGCAGGAAACCGGCGATTTTGAACTCGATGGGGTGACCTTCCCCGCAGCGGAAGTGCAGGTCGAATTTCTCGACCCGGCGGCGGAAGAAGAGGGCGGGGGCGGTTCGATGTTCCCTACCGGCAACCTCGTCGATGACCTGGAAGTGCCGGGCGTTGGCACCTTCAAGGCGACCTTGATCAACGCGGGCATTCCGACGATTTTCGTTAACGCGGCAGACATTGGCTACACCGGGACCGAGTTGCAAGGCGCGATCAACGGGGACCCGAAAGCGTTGCAGATGTTCGAGACCATTCGTGCTTATGGCGCTTTGCGCATGGGCCTGATCGCCAACGTTGACGAGGCGGCCAAGCGTCAGCACACACCGAAGGTGGCGTTTGTCGCCAAGCCTGCGGACTACGTGGCTTCCAGCGGCAAGGCAATTGCGGCCGGTGACGTCGATCTGCTGGTGCGGGCACTGTCCATGGGCAAGCTGCACCACGCGATGATGGGCACTGCGGCGGTGGCCATTGGTACGGCGGCGGCGATTTCCGGGACCCTGGTCAACCTCGCGGCGGGCGGCATCGAACGCAACGCAGTGCGCTTCGGCCATCCGTCCGGCACCTTGCGGGTGGGCGCCGAGGCGAGACAGGTCAACGGTGAGTGGATCGTGAAAAAAGCCATCATGAGCCGCAGTGCGCGGGTGTTGATGGAAGGGTTTGTACGGGTGCCGGGGGATTGTTTCTAGCAGACATTGAACAACTGTGGGAGCGGGCTTGCCCGCGATGGCGGTGTGTCAATAACAGAAACTTCGACTGACACACCCAATCGCGAGCAAGTCGAATCGTCGCACCGCCGCTCCCACAGTTTTTGACCGAGTTTCATATTAGAAAAATGATTCAACCCACCGCGATCAACCCGAACCGAGGTCCCATCAACGAACCACTTCACGAGTGAATCGAACATGAGCGCCAACGTTGACCTGAACAATCGCCCGGACTATGACCAGGTCCTGCAGGACATTGCCGATTACGTCCTCAACTTCAAGATCGAGTCTGCCCAGGCCCTGGACACCGCCCGCAACTGCCTGATGGATACCCTGGGCTGTGGCCTGCTGGCGCTGCGTTTTCCCGAATGCACCAAGCACCTGGGGCCGCTGGTCGAAGGCACGGTGGTGCCACACGGCGCACGCGTGCCCGGCACGTCGTTCCGGCTCGATCCGGTCAAGGCGGCGTGGGACATCGGTTGCATCGTGCGTTGGCTCGACTACAACGACACCTGGCTCGCCGCCGAATGGGGCCATCCGTCAGATAATCTCGGTGGCATTCTTGCGGTGGCCGACCACCTGTCGCAAAAACGCCTGGCCAACGGCGAAACGCCACTGACCGTTCGCACCGTGCTCGAAGCGATGATCATGGCCCACGAAATCCAGGGTGTACTCGCGCTGGAGAATTCCTTCAATCGTGTAGGTCTTGACCACGTCATTCTGGTCAAGGTCGCCTCGACGGCCGTCACCGCCAAACTGATGGGCGCCAATCGCGAGCAGTTGTTGTCCGCGCTGTCCCATGCCTTTGCCGACGGTCAAGCCCTGCGCACCTATCGACATGCGCCCAATGCCGGTTCGCGTAAGTCGTGGGCGGCGGGCGATGCGTCCAGCCGGGGCGTACGCCTGGCGGACATCGCGATGCGTGGCGAGATGGGTATTCCCGGTGTGCTGAGTGCCCGGCAGTGGGGCTTCTACGACGTGCTGTTCAGTCATACCAACAATGATTTGGCGCTCAAGCCCGGGGACAGGCGCGAATTCAGCCTGTCCCGGCCATACGGCAGCTACGTGATGGAAAACGTACTGTTCAAGATCAGCTTCCCTGCAGAGTTCCACGCGCAAACCGCCTGTGAAGCCGCCGTTATCTTGCACCCACAGGTGCGCAATCGCCTTCACGAGATCGACAGGATCGTCATTACCACCCACGAATCGGCGATTCGCATCATTTCCAAGGTCGGCCCGCTGGCCAATGCGGCGGATCGCGATCACTGCCTCCAGTACATGACCGCCGTGCCACTGGCTTTCGGCAATCTGGTGGCCGAGCAGTACGAGGATGATTTCCACAAGGCACACCCGATCATCGACGTGCTGCGCGAGAAAATGGTCATCGTCGAAGAACCGCGTTTCACGCGTGAATACCTGGAAGCGGACAAGCGTTCCATTGCCAACGCGGTGCAGGTGTTTTTCAAGGACGGTTCCAGCACCGAAAACGTGGTGGTGGAATACCCGATTGGCCATCGCCGTCGGCGTGCAGAGGGCATTCCCCTGCTGGAGGACAAGTTCAGGGCGAACCTGGCGACACGGTTTGCCGGGCAGCGCTGCGAGGAAATTTTTGCGTTGTGCAAGGGCCAGGAGCGGCTTGAGATGACGCCGGTCAATCGGTTTGTGGATTTGTTTGTTATCTAGGGGACGGCGTTATCGTTCGATCACGAGCAAGCTCGCTCCTGCAGGGAACTTGTGAACACCGAAGATCCCTGTAGGAGCGAGCTTGCTCGCGATGGCGCCCGAACAGGCGCTACACAATTATTTGAATCGCCGCTCCACACCTTTCTCCACAAGAATCTTCGCCGAGATTTCTTCAACGGAAAAATGCGTGGAGTTGATGTGAGGAATGTTCTCGCGGCGAAACAGGTTTTCCACCTCGCGCACTTCGAACTCGCATTGTGCGTAGCTCGAATAGCGGCTGTTGGGCTTGCGCTCGTTGCGGATGGCCGTAAGACGGTCTGGATCGATGGTCAGGCCAAACAGCTTGTGCTGGTGCGAACGCAGGGCGCTTGGCAGGGTCAGGCGCTCCATGTCGTCTTCGGTCAGCGGGTAGTTGGCGGCGCGAATGCCGAATTGCATGGCCATGTACAGGCAGGTGGGCGTTTTGCCGCAGCGTGACACGCCCACCAGGATCAGGTCGGCCTTGTCGTAATAGTGCGTACGGGCGCCATCGTCGTTGTCGAGGGCGAAGTTAACGGCCTCGATGCGTTCCATGTAATTGGAGTTGGTGCCGATGGAATGGGACTTGCCGACGGTGTAGGAAGAATGCTCTGTCAGTTCCTGTTCAAGCGGTGCCAGGAAGGTCGAGAAAATGTCGATCATGAAACCATTGGACGTTGCGAGAATCTCACGGATGTCCTGATTGACGATGGTGTCGAAGATGATCGGCCGGAAGCCGTCGGTTTCGGCGGCCTTGTTGATTTGTTGTACCATGGCCCGCGCTTTGTCCGCGCTGTCGATGTACGGGCGGGTGAATTTGCTGAAGGTAATGTTTTCGAACTGTGCCAGGAGGCTTTGACCCAAGGTTTCGGCGGTGATGCCGGTGCCATCGGAGATAAAGAAAGCAGATCGTTTCATTTGCACCTTGGCCCTTAAGCTAGTAGCGAAAACTGGATATGATAGGCGCGATTTGCCGGCCGCCAATGGCCCGCATTCTCACTTATTTTCCAGGTCCAGGCCATATAGCTGGCAAATGCTCCATTTAGAGCGCCGGTTTTGAGCTTTTCCAACACAGTTAGTGGAGAGATCACCTTGGTAGAGTACGTAGTTTCCCTCGATAAGCTCGGCAAACACGATGTTGAGCATGTGGGGGGCAAGAACGCATCCCTGGGCGAGATGATCAGTAACCTCGCAGGTGCCGGTGTATCGGTACCCGGTGGCTTCGCCACGACCGCCCAGGCTTATCGTGATTTCCTGGAATTGAGCGGCCTGAACCAGCAGATTCATGACGCCCTCGATGCCCTGGACGTCGACGACGTGAATGCCCTGGCCAAGACCGGCGCACAAATCCGCCAATGGATCATGGAAGCTGAGTTCCCCGAGAAACTGAACACCGAGATCCGCACCGCATTCGCCGCGCTGTCGGCCGGCAACCCTGACGTCGCTGTGGCCGTGCGCTCTTCCGCCACCGCGGAAGACTTGCCGGACGCTTCCTTCGCAGGTCAGCAGGAAACCTTCCTGAACATCCGTGGTGTCGAGAACGTCATTCGTGCCGCCAAGGAAGTGTTCGCTTCCCTGTTCAATGACCGTGCTATTTCCTACCGCGTGCACCAGGGCTTTGACCATAAACTGGTCGCCCTGTCGGCTGGCGTGCAGCGCATGGTCCGCTCCGAAACCGGCACCGCCGGCGTGATGTTCACCCTCGATACCGAGTCGGGCTTCCGTGACGTGGTGTTCATCACCGGCGCCTACGGCCTGGGTGAAACTGTCGTACAAGGCGCGGTGAACCCGGATGAGTTCTACGTCCACAAGGACACCCTGACCGCGGGTCGCCCGGCGATCCTGCGCCGCAACCTGGGCAGCAAGGCCATCAAGATGATCTACGGCGACGAGGCCAAGGCCGGTCGTTCGGTCAAGACCGTCGATGTCGACAAGGCCGATCGCGCGCGTTTCTGCCTGACCGACGCTGAAGTCAGCGAGCTGGCCAAGCAAGCGATGATCATCGAGAAGCACTACCAGTGCCCGATGGACATCGAGTGGGCCAAGGACGGTGACGACGGCAAGCTGTACATCGTGCAAGCCCGTCCGGAAACCGTGAAGAGCCGCACCCAGGCCAACGTCATGGAACGTTACCTGTTGAAGGAAACCGGCACTGTGCTGGTCGAAGGTCGCGCCATTGGCCAGCGCATCGGCGCCGGCAAGGTCCGCATCATCAAGGACGTGTCCGAGATGGACAAGGTTCAGGTCGGTGACGTACTGGTTTCCGACATGACCGACCCGGACTGGGAACCGGTCATGAAGCGCGCCAGCGCCATCGTCACCAACCGTGGCGGCCGTACCTGCCACGCGGCGATCATCGCCCGTGAGCTGGGCATTCCGGCCGTGGTCGGTTGCGGTAACGCCACCGAGCTGTTGAAAGAAGGCCAGGGCGTCACCGTTTCCTGCGCCGAAGGCGACACCGGCTATATCTTCGAAGGTCAATTGGGCTTCGACATCAAGAAAAACTCCGTCGACGCCATGCCGGACCTGCCGTTCAAGATCATGATGAACGTCGGCAACCCGGATCGCGCCTTTGACTTCGCGCAGTTGCCGAACGCCGGTGTGGGCCTGGCCCGACTGGAGTTCATCATCAACCGCATGATCGGCGTCCACCCCAAGGCGCTGCTGAACTATGACGGCCTGCCACAGGACATCAAGGACAGCGTCGACAAGCGCATTGCCGGCTACAACGACCCGGTCGGCTTCTACGTCGAGAAACTGGTCGAGGGCATCAGCACACTGGCTGCCGCGTTCTGGCCAAAAAAGGTCATCGTGCGCCTGTCGGACTTCAAGTCCAACGAATACGCCAACCTGATCGGCGGCAAGCTGTACGAGCCGGAAGAAGAAAACCCGATGCTGGGCTTCCGTGGCGCTTCGCGTTACATCAGCGAATCATTCCGTGACTGCTTCGAGCTCGAATGCCGCGCACTCAAACGCGTGCGCAACGAGATGGGCCTGACCAACGTCGAAATCATGGTGCCGTTCGTCCGCACCCTGGGCGAAGCGAGCCAAGTGGTGGACCTGCTGGCCGAGAAAGGCCTGGTCCGTGGCGAAAACGGCCTGCGCGTCATCATGATGTGCGAGTTGCCGTCCAACGCGATCCTGGCCGAAGAGTTCCTTGAGTACTTCGACGGCTTCTCCATTGGTTCCAACGACCTGACCCAGCTCACCCTGGGACTGGACCGGGACTCCGGGATCATCGCGCACCTGTTCGACGAGCGTAACCCTGCGGTCAAGAAGCTGCTGGCCAACGCCATTGCCGCTTGCAACAAGGCCGGCAAATACATCGGCATCTGCGGCCAGGGCCCTTCGGACCACCCTGACCTGGCCAAATGGCTGATGGAACAGGGCATCGAGAGTGTCTCGCTGAACCCGGACTCCGTACTGGAAACCTGGTTCTTCCTGGCGGAAGGTCAAGCTTCGGCCTGACAAGCAACCCTGTACCTGTAGGAGCGAGCACGCTCGCGATGGACTCAAAAACACCGCGGGGCACCTGATGCCCCGCGTCATCGTTGGCGACCATCGCGAGCGTGCTCGCTCCTACAGACATCCAGACTCAATCAGGGCGGGCATCCACGGATGCCGCCCTTTTTTGTGCAAGAGCATCATGCAAAGCAGCAGCAATCTATTTCCTGTCGCCCTGATCAGCGCCGAACGGCGCGGTGATCTGAGCGAAGATGTCTATCGTTTGAAACCCGGCAACAGCCCCGACAGTACGGTCGAGTTGGCGGTCACGCGTCTGGGCATGGCTGACGAGTCGGTCGCGCGCGGTGTGCCGGTGATCCTGTTGCACGGCAGTTTTTCCAATCGCCGCTTCTGGTTCTCGCCCAAGGGTGTGGGGCTTGGGGCTCACCTGGCGCGTTTGGGGTTCGACGTGTGGGTCGCGGAAATGCGTGGCCATGGCTTGTCCCAGCGTAATCAGGACTACCGCAAGAACCGCGTCGCCGATTACGCCCGGTACGATCTGCCGGCCATTGGCGCGTTCGTGCGCGAGCAGAGCGGCCAGGTTCCGCACTGGATCGGTCACTCCCTGGGAGGCATTACTCTGGCGGCGGCACTGGGGGGCGAATATATCGGTGAGCCGGTCGTGGCCTCGGCGGCGTTCTTTGGCACGCAAGTGAGCCGCACTTACTGGCCACTGAAGATCCCGCCGGTGGAGTGGGGCGGGCGCTTCATTCTCAAACGTTTTGCCCAGCTGTCCGGTTCACGGCTCAAACGCGGCCCAGAGGACGAGCCCATTGGCCTGGCGCTGGAAAGCATGCGCTGGTACGGCTTGTTCGGGCGCTTTGGTGATCGTGACAAGGATTGGTGGGCCGGTTTGGCCAACGTGCAATTGCCGGTGCTGGCCGTGAGTGCGGCGGGCGATCACCAGGACCCGGAATGGGCGTGCCGCAAGCTGTTCGATCAGTTGGGGTCGGCGCAAAAGCAATTCATAAACCTGGGCCGCGAACAGGGTTTTGGCGGCAACTTCGGGCATGTGGAGATGCTCGTCAGCAAGGCGGCGCAGGCTGAGGTCTGGCCGTTGGTGGCGCGCTGGTTGAACGATCAACAGACGCCATTGTTGGGTGAAAAGCCGGATCTGGCGACGGCGGTCTGAGCCAGATGCTCTATTATGGGCATTTCGCTCTGCATGGCTTGCGGCTAAGATATGACGCATTGCGCTTTTTCGGTCACTTTGCGACATCCTCGATTGTCTTCCTTTTTTCAGGAGTTTCTCGATGAATCATTACCTTACGCCTGACCTGTGCGACGCCTATCCGGAGCTGGTGCAGGTGCTGGAACCGATGTTTAGCAACTTCGGTGGCCGTGACTCTTTTGGCGGCGAAATCGTGACCATCAAGTGCTTCGAAGACAACTCGCTGGTCAAGGAGCAAGTCGAGCTCAAGGGCAATGGGAAGGTGCTGGTGGTCGATGGCGGCGGTTCCCTGCGTCGCGCCTTGCTGGGTGACATGCTGGCGGAGAAAGCGGCAAAAAACGGTTGGGAAGGGCTGGTCATCTACGGTTGCATTCGTGACGTCGATGTCATCGCGCAAACCGATCTGGGCGTCCAGGCCCTGGCCAGCCACCCGATGAAAACCGACAAGCGCGGTATCGGCGACCTCAATGTTGCAGTGACCTTCGCCGGTGTCACCTTCCACCCGGGCCACTACATTTATGCGGACAACAACGGTGTGATCATTTCGCCAAGTCCGCTGAAAATGCCTGAGTAAGCTTTAGCCGACCTTGAGAATGGAGTGCGGATGTTCGAGGAAGACAACGCGCAGTGGGGGCTGGTACATGCCCTGGTGCTGGATGGCAAAGGCGGTGCGCGTTCGATTGCCCGGACTGAGCTAGACGATTTGCAGTTGCAGGCGCATGAAAGCCTGTGGCTGCACTGGGATCGCAGCCACCCGCAAACCCAGACCTGGTTGCGTAAATCCAGCGGCCTGAGTGAGTTCAATTGTGATCTTCTGCTGGAAGAGAACACCCGACCGCGTCTTCTACAGCTAACTGACAGCGAGCTGCTGCTATTTTTGCGTGGGGTGAACCTCAATCCAGGTGCCGAGCCCGAAGACATGGTCTCGGTGCGGATCTTTGGTTCGGCGCGGCGGGTAATTTCCCTGCGGTTGCGGCCGCTGCGTGCTACTGATGAACTGTTGGTGCAGTTGGCGGATGGCAAGGGTCCGAAAACCACTTCTGAACTCATCCTTTATATGGCTCAAAACCTCACCAACAAAGTGCAGGATCTGGTCAGTTGCCTCTCGGAAGTGGTCGATGAGGAAGAAGAAAAACTGGATGCCGACGAACGGTATACACCGGAGCATGGCTCCATTTTGCAGATCCGTCGCAGGGCGGCCGGGCTCAAGCGTTTTCTGGCGCCGCAACGGGATATTTTTGGTCAACTGACACGGATAAAATTGCCCTGGTTCGTTGAGGACGATGGCGATTACTGGAACGAACTGAACAACAGCCTGACCCGTTATCTCGAAGAGCTGGAATTGACGCGAGAGCGCGTGGGGCTGGTCCTGGAGGCTGAAGACCGGCGTTTGAGCGTGCGCATGAACCGCACGATGTATCGCTTCGGGATCATCACCGGGATCTTTTTGCCGATGAGTTTTCTCACCGGTCTGCTGGGTATCAACGTGGGTGGCATTCCGTTTTCTGCCAGCCCCTACGGCTTCATGATTGCCTGTTTGTTGATGGTGTTGGTGGCGCTCGGCCAGTGGTGGTTATTCAGACGTTTGCGTTGGGTCTGACAATGCGCCATGTGACCTGTGCAAAATTGACCGCGTCTTTCACAGACATCACGAGAGGTGCGTATGCACGATCCGTTTGAACAGTCTTTGCGCGACATGCTGAACGCTTCACCGTCCACCCGTGACGACGATGCGTGCCTGGGCCGCGTCCTCAAAACCGCCAATCGCCAGGTCGGTGCCGGCGATCTGTTCAGTCTGCTGGGCCGCTGGCTGCCCGCGTTGATGATCGCCTTGAATAACGGATCGGCCCACGTCTCGCCGGTTTCCCGTCTGCATAAATCTACTGCCCGCACTGCTGATAAGGCTGATTGAATATGGAACTTGATCTCTGGACACAGAGCCTCGTCACTGCAATGACTGCGTTATGGACCAAGGTTGCAAACTTCATCCCGAACCTTTTCGGCGCATTGGTTGTGCTGCTGCTGGGGTTCGTCGTGGCGAAACTTCTGGACACTTTGCTGTCGAAGTTGCTCGCCAAGCTGGGCCTCGATCGCCTGATGGGCGGCACAGGCCTCACTAAGTTGATGTCCCGGGCCGGCCTGCAAGTGCCGATCTCAACCCTTATCGGCAAAATCGTCTATTGGTTCGTTCTGCTGATTTTCCTGGTTTCTGCAGCAGAATCCCTTGGGCTTGAGCGAGTTTCAGCTACGCTGGATATGTTGGCGCTGTATCTGCCGAAAGTTTTTGGCGCCGCGCTGGTGTTGCTGGTGGGTGTGTTGCTCGCGCAATTGGCCAATGGGCTGGTGCGCGGTGCTGCGGAAGGGGTAGGTCTGGATTACGCATCAGGCCTGGGGCGAATCGCCCAAGGCCTGGTCATTATCATCAGTATTTCGGTGGCGATCAGCCAGTTGGAGGTCAAGACTGACCTCCTGAACCATGTGATTGTCATCGTTTTGATTACCGTTGGTCTGGCGGTTGCGCTGGCCATGGGGTTGGGAAGCCGGGAAATTGCCGGTCAGATTCTTGCGGGAATCTATGTGCGTGAGTTGTATCAAGTTGGGCAACAAGTGCGTGTTGGCGAGGTCGAAGGCCAGATCGAGGAGATCGGCACGGTTAAAACCACATTGCTGACCGATGAGGGTGAGCTAGTCTCTCTCTCCAATCGGATTCTCCTGGAGCAGCATGTGAGTAGCCGCTAACCCGGCAAACCCTGCTAATGTATGCCGCCGCAAAATGCCCTGAAGGGCTGCGGTGGACATTGACCTGACTGTCGGCCTGACTTGTTTTGAATAACGCTCAACCGCTCTCCACGCGCTATGACCCCCGCGAGCTCTCTGATGAGGAGTTGGTCGCGCGCTCGCATACCGAGCTGTTTCACGTAACGCGCGCCTACGAAGAGTTGATGCGGCGTTACCAGCGAACATTATTTAACGTCTGTGCACGATATCTTGGGAACGATCGCGACGCAGACGATGTCTGTCAGGAAGTGATGTTGAAGGTGCTGTATGGGTTGAAGAATTTCGAGGGGAAATCGAAATTCAAGACATGGCTGTACAGCATCACGTACAACGAATGCATCACTCAGTATCGAAAGGAACGGCGAAAGCGTCGCTTGATGGACGCGTTGAGCCTGGACCCCCTCGAGGAAGCGTCTGAAGAAAAGACGCCTAAACCCGAGGAAAAGGGTGGGCTTGATCGCTGGTTGGTGCATGTGAACCCGATTGACCGGGAAATTCTGGTGCTACGATTTGTCGCAGAGCTGGAGTTTCAGGAGATCGCAGACATCATGCATATGGGCTTGAGTGCAACAAAAATGCGTTACAAACGTGCTCTAGATAAATTGCGTGAGAAATTTGCAGGTATTGCTGAAACTTAGTTCGGCGCAAATTATCTCTTACGTGTAGGCAAGTTCTGATAGAATTGCCGCCGAGTTGTCCCCCGGTTTGTGGGACTGATTCACTATCACCAGATGGGGATTTAACGGATGAAACTGAAAAACACCTTGGGCTTGGCCATTGGTTCTTTGATTGCGGCCACTTCGGTCGGCGCATTGGCACAGGGCCAAGGCGCAGTTGAAATCGAAGGTTTCGCGAAGAAAGAGTACTACGACAGCCAGCGCGACTTCAAAAACGACGGCAACCTCTTCGGTGGTTCGGTTGGTTACTTCCTGACCGACGACGTTGAACTGCGTCTGGGCTACGACGAAGTGCACAACGTGCGTAGCGATTCTGGTAAGAACATCAAGGGCTCCAACACTGCCCTGGACGCTCTGTACCACTTCAACAACCCAGGCGACATGCTGCGTCCGTACGTCTCCGCTGGTTTCTCGGACCAAAGCATCGGCCAGAACGATCGCGGTGGTCGTGACGGCTCCACCTTCGCCAACGTTGGCGGCGGTGCCAAGCTGTACTTCACTGACAACTTCTACGCCCGTGCTGGCGTTGAAGCTCAGTACAACATCGACAAGGGCGACACCGAGTGGGCTCCTAGCGTCGGTATCGGTGTGAACTTCGGTGGCGGCTCCAAGCCTGCTGCTGCTCCAGTTCCAGCACCTGCTGAAGTCTGCTCCGACAGCGACAACGATGGCGTGTGCGACAACGTCGACAAGTGCCCGGACACCCCAGCCAACGTTACCGTTGACGCTGATGGCTGCCCAGCAGTTGCTGAAGTCGTACGTGTTGAGCTGGACGTGAAATTCGACTTCGACAAGTCGGTCGTCAAGCCAAACAGCTACGGCGACATCAAGAACCTGGCTGACTTCATGAAGCAGTACCCAGCCACCACCACTACTGTTGAAGGTCACACTGACTCCGTCGGTCCTGACGCTTACAACCAGAAACTGTCCGAGCGTCGTGCAAACGCCGTTAAGCAAGTTCTGACCAACCAGTACGGTGTTGAGTCGTCCCGCGTTCAGTCCGTCGGCTACGGCGAATCCCGCCCAGTTGCTGACAACGCCACTGAAGCTGGTCGCGCTGTTAACCGTCGCGTAGAAGCGCAGGTTGAAGCTCAAGCTAAGTAATTAGCTCGCAGCTTGAAAAAAGCCCGGCTTAGGCCGGGCTTTTTTTTGCCTGTGATTTGACCACGTCCCCCCATTATCGCGTCATTCGTTTTTTGTAGGAGCGGGCTTGCCCGCGATGGTCGGCAACGATGATGCTGGCTGTCCAAATGCCCGCGGTGCCTGGGCCTCCATCGCGAGCATGCTCGCTCCTACAGGGAACGCGTTTTCTTGTGGGCGCGGGCTTGCTCGCGATGGTCGTCAACGATGACGTGGGCTGTCTGAATGCCCGCGGTGCCTGGGCGTTCATCGCGAGCAAGGCTCGCTCCTACAGGGGAACGCGTTTTCTTGTGGGCGCGGGCTTGCCCGCGATGGTCGTCAACGATGACGTGGGCTGTCTGAATGCCCGCGGTGTCCGGGTCTCCATCGCGAGCAAGGCTCGCTCCTACAGGACGGCGCCGATCAGACTGTAGGAGCGAGCATGCTCGCGATGGTCGTCAACGATGACGCTGGCTGTCTGAATGCCCGCGGTGTCCGGGCCTCCATCGCGAGCAAGGCTCGCTCCTACAGGGGAACGCGTTTTCTTGTGGGAGCGGGCTTGCCCGCGATGGTCGTCAACGATGACGTGGGCTGTCTGAATGCCCGCGGTGTCCGGGTCTCCATCGCGAGCAAGGCTCGCTCCTACTGGATGGCGGTGACTGTCTGGATTTCTGCGCTGCAGGTACTGGCGATGCCGGCCACTGCACCGATGACCAGGATCGCCGGGCTTTTCAGTTCGAAGTCGCGGGCGTCTTCTTCCATGCGACTCAGATCGCTACGACATTCGCGCTGGTGGGGCAGGGAAGCGTTTTCGATCATCGCCACCGGTGTATCGGCCATCATCCCCCCGAGCAGCAGTTGCTCACGGATTTCGCTCAGTTTCGCCACGCCCATGTACACCACCAGGGTCGTGCCGCCCTGGGCCAGTGCCTCCCAGTTCAGGCTGCTGCCATCCTGGGTGTGGGCGGTCACCAGTGTCACGCCGCGGGCCACGCCTCGCAGGGTCAACGGGATGTCACACTGTGTCGCGCCTGCCAGCCCGGCTGTAATGCCATTCACCAAGTCGACCTCGACCCCACGCTCACGCAGCCACTGCGCCTCTTCGCCACCCCGGCCGAAAATGCACGGGTCGCCACCCTTGAGACGGACCACGCATTTACCCTGGCGGGCATAGCGCAGCATCAATCGGTGGATGAAGGCCTGGGGCGTGGAGCGACAACCGCCACGTTTGCCCACGGGAATGATCCGTGCGCCCGGGCAATGTTCGAGCACCGCCTCGTTGACCAGGTCGTCGATCATCACCACATCCGCTTCGTTCAGTGCCCGAACAGCCTTGAGGGTCAACAATTCCGGGTCACCAGGACCTGCACCCACCAGCCAGACTTTCGCGTTCATAGTGTTTTCCTCACGAGGTGACGGCGACCGGCTGCGCAGTGGCCGCCAGCAAACGCTTGATTTCCGGGACGCAGGAACCGCATTGCGTGCCGCAACCCAGTTCCTGTTTCAAACCTTGCAGATCCAGGCCGCGGCGAATACCGGCGCAGACCGCGCCCTGGCTGACGTTTTTGCAGTTGCACAGTGTTTTGCTGCCGGCACTCGGTTCGCTGACGTTGCCAGGCGGTGCGCTCAGCGGTGCGAGCAGCCAGCGCCGTAACTGTTCGTCGACGCGGCCTTGTAGCCACAAATCCTGCAACCAGTGCTGGGCGAGGGTTTCGCCCGCCAGGCGAATCGCGGTGATACGACCGGCGTCGATGCGCACGCGTTTGCCGATGGAGCGTCGTGGATCGTCGTAGGCCAGCACCGGACCCTCGTCCAGACCCAGGCAGCGGTCGATGTCGCGCAGCAATTGCGTATCCGGCGGGGTGGCGTTGGCTGCGCGTATCAGCAGGGCAGGACGATCCCGTCCGGTCAGGCTGAGGTTGACGTAGGAAAACGCCTCACACAGCGGTCGTAGCGTCTCAAAATGGCGTTGAACATCGCCTTCGACCAAGGCGAAGAACGTCCACGGCAGGTTGACCGGGTCAAGCCGTACGCCGGTGTGTTTGAGTTCCGGTTGCTTCGACAACGGGTCGAACGCTGGTTGGGTAATGCCGTTGACGCCACCCTTGAGAAAGCGATCCCCCCAGTGCATGGGCAAGAACGCCTGGCCGGGGCGCACGCTGTCGTCGCCACCGACGGCGACGATGACTGCACCGCGACGGCTTTTCAGGCTGACCAGTTCACCGGCTTGCAGCCCATGGCGTTGAAGATCATCGGGATGCAGGCTCAACACGGCTTCACTGACATGCCCGAACAGTTGCGCGGCGGTGCCGGTGCGGCTCATGCCGTGCCATTGATCGCGCAGGCGCCCGGTGATCAGCGTCAGCGGGTAGTCGCTGTCGCGTTGCTCCCTGGCGGCGCAATAGGGATCGGCAATAAACCGCGCGCGCCCATTGGCGGTGGGGAATATCCCATCGGTGTACAGGCGTGTCGTACCCGCCGTTGCGCCGGCGGGGAAAGGCCACTGTTGCGGCCCGAGGTGGTCGATCAGGTCGTGGCTGATGCCGGACAGATCCAGATCCCGTCCACGGGTCAGTTGTTTGTACTCATCGAACAACTGCGCGGGCGATTCGAAGGCGAACAGGCTCGGTTGTCCCGGACGCAAATGTTTCTCCAGGCGTTGCGCAAAGTCCACGGTGATCGCCCAGTCGGAGCGCGCTTCACCCGGTGCGACAACGGCGCGGCGAACGTGGGAAATCCGCCGTTCCGAATTGGTCACCGAGCCTTCCTTCTCACCCCAGCTGGCGGCGGGTAACAACAGGTCGGCGAACCTGGCGGTTTCGGTGGTGTGAAAGGCTTCCTGCAACACCACGAACGGGCAGGCCTCCAGGGCTTCGCGCACCGCGTTCTGGTCCGGCATCGATTGCGCCGGGTTGGTGCAGGCGATCCACAGCGCCTTGATGGTGCCATTGCGCACTTGCTCGAACAGTTCGATGGCTGGCAAGCCGGTACTGTCCGGCAGTTGATCCACGCCCCAGTACGCTGCCACTTCGGCGCGATGCTCTGCATTGGCCGCTTCGCGATGGCCCGGCAGCAAGTTCGACAGGCTGCCGGTTTCGCGGCCGCCCATGGCATTCGGCTGGCCGGTCAGGGAGAAAGGCCCGGCACCGGGACGACCGATTTGCCCGGTGGCCAGGTGCAGGTTGATCAGCGCACTGTTTTTCGCGCTGCCGGAGGTCGACTGGTTCAGGCCCATGCACCACAACGACAGGAAGCTCGGCGAGGTGCCGATCCAGCGGGCGCATTGCTGCAGTTGTTCGATATCGATCCCGCACAGCTGCGAGACCATCGGCGGGGTGTAGTCGCGCACCAGATCCTTGAGTTCGGCCAGGCCTTCGGTGTGCGCCTCGATGAAGTCGCGGTCAATCCAGCCTTCCCACAGCAGCAGGTACAAAATCCCATGGAACAAGGCGACATCGGTGCCCGGCAGAATCGCCAGGTGCAAGTCGGCCAGGTCACAGCTGTCCGTGCGACGAGGGTCGATGACGATGACTTTCATCTCAGGCCGACGGGATTTGGCCTCTTCCAGGCGGCGAAACAGTACCGGATGGGCGTAGGCCATGTTGCTGCCGACGATCATCACGCAGTCGCTCGACTCGAGGTCCTCGTAGCTGCACGGCGGGGCATCGGCACCCAGGCTGCGCTTGTAGCCGACCACCGCCGATGACATGCACAGCCGCGAATTGCTGTCGATGTTGTTGGTGCCGACCAGCGCCCGCGCCAGTTTGTTGAAGCTGTAGTAATCCTCGGTCAGCAGTTGCCCGGAGATGTAGAACGCCACGCTGTCCGGGCCATGTTCGGCAATGGTGCTGGCGAACACGCTGGCGGCGTGATCGAGGGCACTGTCCCAATCGGTGCGGCTGCGGGCCTGGCCCTTGCCCAGGCGCAGTTGTGGATACAACGCACGCGCCGCGAGGTCGCCCGTCAGGTGCAGGGTCGAGCCTTTGCTGCACAGTTTGCCCAGGTTGGCCGGGTGCGCCGGATCGCCGCTGACGCCGAGGATGCGCTCGCCGTCGTGCTCGATCAGCACGCCGCAGCCGACGCCGCAGTAGCAGCAGGTGGAGGCCGTGATCTGGCGGTTCATCAGCTGGCTTCCCGCAAGTCATGCTGCATGGAATCGGCCAATTGAAGGGCGCCGAACATCAGCCGATCACGAATCTCGGCGATGTCGAGGTTCTGCCGAATCTGCTGGAAATATTCCCCGCCATCCACGGTGTCGCCGTACAGGCAGGCGCCGACCAGCACGTCGTCCTTGATCACCAGTTTCTTGTAGATGCCGCTGATCGGATCGCTGAGGGTGATGGTTTCGGTGCCTTCGCCGCCCATGAAGTCGCCCGCGGAAAACAGGTCGATACCGGTGACTTTCAGTTTGGTCGACGTCACCGAGCCCTTGTAGGTGGCGAACCCCAGGCGAGCGAGGTGATTGGCGCAGACCTTGGCCTGTTCGAACAGTGGCGCGACCAGGCCATAGGCGGTGCCACGGTGACTGGCGCATTCGCCGATCGCATACACCCGCGGGTCGTAGGTTTGCATCGTGTCGTTGACCAGGATGCCTCGGTGGCAGGGTAGCCCGGCTTTTTCCGCCAGCTCGGTCGCCGGACGAATGCCGGCCGCCATCACCACCAGGTCGGCGGGGATCGTATCGCCGTTGTGGAATTCCACTGAGCCGACCCGGCCGTTGCCCGCATCGTGCAGCGCTTTGGTGTGTTCACACAGACGAAAATGCAGGCCACGCGCCTCCAGCGCGCTTTGCAGCATGCGACCGCTGACGCTGTCCAGTTGCCGCTCCAGCAGCCATTCGCCGTTATGCACCACCGTGACGTGCATGCCGCGCAGCATCAGACCGTTGGCCGCCTCCAGACCGAGGAGGCCGCCACCGATCACCACGGCGTGGCGGTGGGTTTTTGCGGTGTCGATCATCAAACGGGTGTCGGCGATGTCGCGGTAGCCGATGACACCGTGCAGGGTGTTGCCGGCTATAGGCAGGATGAAAGGGGTCGAGCCGGTGGCAATCAGCAGGCGGTCGTATTCGGCTTCGGTGCCGTCCTCGGCGATGACCCGGCGTTTGATCCGGTCTATCTGCACCACTTTGCGATTGAGCAGCAGCTTGATGCCGTTGTCCTGATACCAGTTCAGGTCGTTGAGCACGATGTCTTCGAAGGACTGCTCGCCCGCCAGTACCGGCGATAGCAGGATGCGGTTGTAGTTGGCATGGGGCTCAGCGCCGAAGACGGTGATGTCGTACAGCTCGTTACTCAGCTTGAGCAACTCTTCGAGGGTACGAACGCCGGCCATGCCGTTGCCGATCATCACCAGTTTGAGTTTTTTCATCAGCTTCTCCAGCGTGTTCGACAAATGGCGCGCAAACAAAAAAGGCATCCCCGCTGGTTATCCAGCGAGGACGCCTTTGTCCTGATCCCGTTCTCTCGGGAAGCCCAGCCGTCATCGTTGAAGGCTGGTCTTTATGTTTGATGGGAGAGGTAATGCAGCGGTTGTGCCAAGTTGGCGGGCGCCCGTATTTGTTGGGGCGGGGCATTGGTCTGGAAGGCAGGGGTGCACCGAATCGAAGCGGGTTGCCCACAAATGGAGCGGGTATTCAGCAGGTTTTGTGGTGAATGTTGCGCCGCCTTCGCGAGCAAGCCCGCTCCCACAAGAGCACCACCGTACTTGTGGGAGCGGGCTTGCTCGCGATGGCCGCGACTCGGTTCAGCTGTGAAACAACAAAACCAGCAGCACCAGATTCCCCAACAGCGACACCAACCCCAACGTGCGCCACACCTTCAGCGGTTCACGCTCCAGCAGCGGTCGAGGTCGCACACTCAGGCTGCGCCGTTCGCCCTGTTCCAGCACCAGCAGCCATTCTTCCGCCGTCTCGAAGCGCTGGCCGGGATCGGCGGCCACCGCACGCTCCAGGCTTTGTGCCATCCACTCCGGCAAGTCCGGCCGATAGCGACTGGCGCTGACCGGCGCGCCGAATCGTGGGCGCTGGAAGGCTTCGATTTCGCCGTAGGGAAAATGCCCGGTGAGCAGGAAATACAGGGTCACACCGACCGCATACAGATCCTGTTGCGCAGTGGGCGGGTCGCCGCGAAAGGCTTCCGGGGCGATATAACTCGGCGTGCCGGGCAACGTCGAGGGCTGATCTTCCGACAGGCCGGGGCAATAGGCGAGGCCGAAATCCAGCAGGCGCAATTCGCCATCGTCCCCCAGCAGCAGGTTTTCCGGTTTGATGTCGCGGTGCAGGATCTGCCGACGATGCAGCATGCCGACCGCCCGCAGCAGGCGCTCCGCCAGGTCCAGCCATTGCCCCAGCGCCAGCGTGGTGTTGTTTTGCGCCAGTTGCGCCAGGGTCGAGCCGGCGTACTCGCGCATCGCGTAGTACAGGTGCTGGCGTTGGCCGCCGGCATGCACTTCGGGGAAATGTCGCCCGGCGACCCGCTTGAGAAACCACTCCTCTGAGAGCAGTGCCTGCCCGGCAAGATGATCGTCGCGCAGGGCTCCGGGCAAGGTTTTCAACAGCCAAGGTTGTTGCTGGGCGTCGTGTACCCGATACAACAGCGATTGCTGACTGTGTCCGACGATCCCCTGGACCTGCCAGCCCTCGAAAGACTGGCCCGGCTTCAGTGCGGGCGGAAGGGGCCATTGCTGCAAGTGAATCAACGCGTCGCCGATGCTGGTTTCGCCCAGGGCGTCGACCCGGACCAGCAGTGCACTGGCATTGTCCTGGCTGCCGGCCAGGTGCGCGGCGTTGACCAGGGTTTGCGCGGCGCTGTGCAGGTCCGGTTGATCGCGCAGGATCGCCGCAATGGCGGTATCACCCAACACGGCCCAGATGCCGTCGCTCAGTAGCACGAAACTCTCGTCGACACGCAACTCGCCGTCGAGAAAATCCAGCACCAGGTGTTGATCCAGGCCCAAGGCACGCTTGAGCACATGCTGCATGCCTGGCTGGTCCCAGACATGGTCTTCGCTGATGCGTTGCAACTGGTCGGCATGCCAGCGATAAACCCTGCAGTCACCGACATGGGCCAACGTGAAGCGTCGACCGCGCATGACCAACGCGCTCACCGTGGTCAGCAGCGGTTGCCCGCCACCGTTGGCCTGCAACCAGCGATTCTGTGCCAGCAGCAGGCGGTCCAACGCTTGGGCGACACCCCAGGTTTCCGGGGTGGCGTAATAGTCCAGGGCCAGCGCCTGCAAGGTCGAGCGGGCGGCGAGCCCGCCATCGGCGCACTGGCTGACGCCGTCGGCGATGGCGAACAGGTAGCCCTTGCTCGCCGCCAGTGCCGGCGCCGGTGTGACCAGGCGCAGGGCGTCCTGGTTTTCTTCGCGGGGACCCGTGGCGCTGGCTTCGGCGAAACTCAGTTGCAGGCTCATTCAGCCCTCACACCCGCGCGGCGGTGACGGCAGCCGAGCCCCAGGTGGTTCTCCAGCGACGCTTGACCGCGTGCAGGCCGAACCAGGCGAGCACGCCCAGGCTGGCGAATAACCACAAGGCCAGTTGGTAGCTGCCGGTGCTCTGCTTGATTGCACCCATCCCGGCCGCAAGGGCGAAACCGCCGATGCCACCGGCCATGCCGATCAAGCCGGTCATCACGCCGATCTCGCGACGGAAACGCTGTGGCACCAGTTGGAACACGGCGCCATTACCCGCACCCAAACCGAGCATGGTGCACACGAAAAGCGCCAGTGCCGCGTAGGAACTGGGCAGGTTGAAGCCCACGGCCGCGATGCAGATGGCTGCGACGGTGTACATGCCCAGCAGGGTGCGAATGCCGCCAAAGCGGTCGGCCAATGCACCGCCCAACGGACGCATCAGGCTGCCGCCAAACACGCAGGCGGCGGTGTAGTAACCGGCAGTCACCGGGCTCAGGCCGTATTGATCGTTAAAGTAGCCGGGCAGCGCGCTGGCCAGGCCAATGAAGCCGCCGAAGGTCACACAGTAGAAGAACATGAACCACCAGCTGTCACGGTCGCCCAGGGCCTTGAAGTAGTCGGCCATCGACTTGGCTTTGGGCCGTTCCGGGGCGTTTTTCGCCAGGCAGGCAAACACGATCAGGGTCAACACCAGTGGGATCACCGCGAAGCCGAACACGTTGCTCCAGCCAAACGCGGCCGCCAGCACCGGGGCGATCAACGCCGCCAGTACGGTGCCCGAGTTACCGGCCCCGGCGATGCCCATGGCCTTGCCCTGGTGCTGCGGCGGATACCACTGTGACGCCAGCGGCAGTGCCACGGCGAAAGAGGCGCCGGCCATGCCGAGGAACAGACCCAGCACCAGCGCCTGCTCGTAGCTGTGGATCCCGAGTTTCCAGGCGCCGAACAGGGCGCAGATGACGATGACCTGGCCGATGATCCCGGCGGTTTTGGGTGACAGGCGATCGGCGAGCATGCCCATGATGAAGCGCAGCACGGCGCCAGCCAGGATCGGCGTGGCCACGACCATGCCGCGTTGTTGAGTGGTCAGGTGCAGGTCGCCGGCGATTTGCACGGCCAAGGGGCCGAGCAGGTACCAGACCATGAAGCTCAGGTCGAAATAGAGGAAGGCCGCGAACAGGGTCGGGGTATGGCCGGATTTCCAAAAGCTTGAATTCATCGCGCACCTCAGCTGTGAGTCGTCTTGAGAAGGAGTCATGAGCTTGCAGGTGGGGGGCCGCAACGGCCGCTCCACCGGCCCCGAGCTGTGGGGCCAAAACAAAAAAACGCCGCCACCTGATGGGCCATGGGCCTATCGGGTGAGCGACGTCTTTGTCGTAGGTGGGGCAACCGCCGTTGGTTACCTGTGGAGGAATGCTTTGCCAGATCTGTGCCAACAGGTGAGACCGTGTGACGGCCAATCGCGAGCAAGCCCGCTCCCACAGAGGATTGCGGTCCCTGTAGGAGCGAGCTTGCTCGCGATGGCGTCCTTCAACCCAACAGTTCACTCATGGCAATGATCTGCTCCGCCACCTGAATCAACTTCTGCTGCCGGCTCATCGCCTGGCGACGCATCAGGGTGTAGGCCTCTTCCTCGTTGCAGTCTTTCATCTTCATCAGCAGCCCCTTGGCCAGCTCGATGCGCTTGCGCTCGGCCAGTTGCAGGTCGCGTGCATGGAGCTGGGCGCGCAGGGCCTGGTCGCTTTCGAAGCGGGCCATGGCGACGTCGAGAATGGGTTGCAAGCGTTGTGCGTGGATGCCTTCGACGATGTAGGCACTGACCCCGGACTTGATCGCCTGGCGCATCACATCGGGGTCATGTTCGTCGGTGAACATCACGATCGGGCGTGGCTGGTCGCGGCTGACCAGCACCACTTGCTCCATCACATCGCGGCTCGGTGACTCGGTATCGATCAGGATCACGTCCGGACGCACCGTTTCGACGCGGGCAGGCAGGTCGATGGTCAGGCCGGATTCGTCGATCACTTCGAAGCCGGCTTCGGTCAGCGCCGCTTTGAGCCGGCCGACTTTCTTCGCGGTGTCATTGATCAGCAGGATACGCAACATGTTCGCAGTCTCCTGTCAGCGGCTGGCGAGTAGGGACGAGCTGTAGCTCATGGCGTGCAGCTTGAAACTGCGGGCATAACCGGCCGGATCCGAGCCGTCCCAGGTCTTGCCATCAATCAATTGGCTGCTGCGCATTTCCCGGCTCGACGAGGCGATACCGACGGCGCTGGCGGCCGCTTTATACAAGTCCAATTGCTGCACCTGCCGGGCCACCGCGAGGTAGTCCGGATCGTCGCGCAGCAAACCCCAGCGCCGGAACTGAGTCATGAACCACATGCCATCCGACAGATACGGCAGGTTGACCTCCCCATCGTCGTGGAAACGCAGGGCGTGCGGGTCCTGCCAGCGATTGCCGAGACCGTCGTCGTAATCGCCGAGCAACCGGGGCTCGATGCAATCGAGCGGCGCGTCCAGGTACTCAGGCGCGCTCAACAATTGCGCGGTGCTGCGGCGGTTCTCGGTACTGTCTTCGATAAAACGGCTGGCTTGCAGGATTGCCATCACCAGCGCACGTGCGGTGTTGGGGTATTGCTCGATAAAGGCGCGCGTGCAGCCGAGGACTTTCTCCGGATGATCGGGCCAAATGGTCTGGGAGGTCGCCAGGGTGAAGCCGAGGTTCTGTTTCACCGCGCTGGCAGCCCAGGGCTCGCCGACGCAGAAACCGTCGATACGCCCCGCTTGCAGGTGCGCAACCATTTGGGGCGGAGGCACCACCACGCTGTCTACGTCATGCAATGGATGAATGCCCTGGCTCGCCAGCCAGTAATACAACCACATGGCGTGGGTACCGGTGGGGAAGGTCTGGGCGAAGGTGAGCTTTGGGCGACTTTGGTGCACGTGGCGGTCCAGTGCTTCAGGACCGGTCACTCCCAGCGTTTGTAAACCGTGGGACAGGTTGATGCTCTGGCCGTTCTGGTTCAGGCCCATGAGCACCGCCATGTCGGTGGCCGCCACGCCGCCGATACCCAGGTGCACCGCGTAAACCAGGCCATACAGACTGTGGGCGGCATCCAGTTCGCCACTGACCAGTTTGTCCCGCAGGTTGGCCCATGATGACTGGCGCTTGAGGTTCAAGGTCAACCCGTAGGGCTGGGCGAAACCCTGCGTGGCCGCCACCACGACCGAGGCACAGTCGCTCAAGGCCATGAAACCGAGGTTGATTTCGGTCTTTTCCGGGGCATCGCTGCCATTGACCCAGGCCAACGGGCCGGCTGATGGTTCGTTCATCGCGTCTTCACCTTGCAAAAAAAAGCGTCGCCCCGCGTCCTCGCATGCGCAAGGCCGGGTGACGACGCCGTTGTCCGTGCACTCATCCCGCCGTTGACATGAGTGCTGATACCCGGTGGGTGCAAGGCATATGCCAGAGCGGCTTTCATCAGGTTTTCATCAGGACTTGCAGGGCGCGGTCTTTCATCCTGCCGAACCTTGATCGCCAGGCTGAACAGAAAATGGGCGTGCACACTGAACCTCTTTGCCTCACACATCCTGCCCCTGGTCGCTGCGGCGAATGGGTGATGCATTTGCGCATCAGCGAATCGGGCCTGTGTCTGGGGGCGGCGTCACACTGTCGGCTGCCCGGCGGTTGGGAAGGGTTGGTCGCGGCCAGCGAGCCGTTGCACATGCACGGTGGCGGCGTGCAGGTGCTACCGCTGACGCCGGCATTGCTGGTGAAGTTGCAGGTGTTTCTCGACGTGAGCGACGTGCTGATCGACCCACAACCGCGCCCCGGCACCTGGGCGATGTTGCCAGTCGGGTTGGACACCGTGCGGTCGGAGCGTGGGTTGGAGCAGTGGTACATCGCCCAGGCCCTGGGTGGCGGTCCGGCTTTCCAGGCGTTTGCGCAGGTGCTGCGACATACCGAGAGTTACGGGCTCGTGCGATTCCTGCTGGAGCAGGGCACCCGCAGCGAAAAGCTCATCGAACTGGCACGGCGATACGGCGTGTCGGTGTCGCACTTTCGGCGCCTGTGCCGCCAGGCATTGGGCAGCGCGGCCAAACCTGCGTTGCGTGGCTGGCGCACGGGCAGGGCGCTGCTGAACATGAGCCTGCAAGACAATTCGCTGACAGATGTTGCGCTGGACCTGGGCTATGCCTCGTCTTCGCATTTCTCCCGGGAAATCCGCGAATTGGTGGGCTTCTCCCCCAGCAGCCTGTGCGACATCACGTATCTGCCGGGGAAGTGAGGCAATGAGCCATCGATTGATTTTCCTGTTGGCCATCTGTTTGCACAGCGCCTGGCTCCTGGCGCCACCCAGTGTGCAGGCCAGTGTCTACGAAGCGCGCGAGCAGAGTGTGCGCACCTTTTTCAGCGAGTTGTCCGGGCCGCTCGGCAAGCCGGTCGTCGTCAGCAAGAGCGCGGCGGCCAAGCGGATTTCGGGAACCTTCGATCTGCGCGAACCGCAGCAGGTCTTTGAGCGCGTCAGCAGGCAGATGGGGCTGATCTGGTACAGCGAGGGCCAGGCCATTTACCTGTACGACGCCGGCGAATTCAAAAGCTCGATGATGGCACTGCAAACACTGACCGTGGCAAAACTGCAGGCGTTCCTCGAGCGCTCCGGGTTGTACGATCGGCGCTATCCGTTGCGCCACGACGGGCTGCGCACTTTCCATGTCTCCGGACCGCCGATGTACGTCGATCTGGTGATACAAGCGGCCGGGATGATGGACAACCAGCGCTCGGAGCTGATGCTGGGCAAGCAGCAGATTGGCGTGATCCAGGTGCGCAATACCTTCGTCGGCAACCGCCAATACGATCTGCGCGACGACAAGATCACGATCCCTGGCCTTGCGACGGTGATCGAAGACTTGCTGCGAGGCGAGCGCAATGGTGTCGAAGCGACCGTGGCGCAGGCCTCGGTGGAACCACCGGCACAGATGCCGATGTTTCCGCTGGCTGGCCTGGCGAACACGCTATCGGACCAGGACCCGTCTGCACCGCGCATCCTCACGCGAGACATGGCCGCCGGCAATATCCGGGTAGTGGCCTATCCCGACACCAACAGCCTGCTGGTCAAGGGGCTGCCGGAGCAGGTGCGTTTCATCGAGAACCTGGTGACGGCGCTCGACACGCCCAAGCGCCACGTCGAGCTGTCGCTGTGGATCATCGACCTGCACAAGGACGAACTCAATCAGTTGGGGATCAACTGGCAAGGAGGGACGAAGGTGGGTGGGAAGCTCGGTGTATCGCTCAATACCGGCTCGACCACCACCCTCAATGGCGCGTCATTCGTCGCGCGGATCCTGGCGCTGGAGCGTACCGACCGGGCGAATGTGGTGTCGCGACCGATGATCCTGACGCAAGAAAACGTCCCGGCGATTTTCGACAACAATCGCACTTTTTATGCGCCGCTGGTGGGCGAGCGCAGTGTCGACCTGCAACACGTAACCTACGGCACGCTCGTGAATGTCTTGCCGCGCTTTGCCCAGACCGACGAAATTGAAATGTCGCTGACCATCGAGGACGGCAACCAGATCGACAATCCGGCCCAGGGCGAGCAACCGAGTGCATTGCCGACGGTGGGTCGCACCCGCATCAGTACCGTGGCGCGGGTGCCTCCGGGCAAGAGCTTGCTGGTGGGGGGCTTCACCCGGGATGACCACAGCGAGCAAATCGGCCGGATCCCGGTGCTCGGCTCGATTCCGTGGATCGGTCGGCTGTTCAGTTATCGGCAAAGTCGTTCAGCCAACACGGTGCGTGTGTTTCTGATTCAGCCCAGGGAAATTCGCGATGCGCTGGAGCCGCAGGTCACAGAGCCCGCTGCGCAATTGCTGACCCCGCAACAGCACGAACGTGTAAGGCGAAGCTACCTGCGGGGGGGCGACCGGTGATCCCGTCCCCGATTTCCAGCGGCGGGCGTGCAGCCCAGGCGCGGCTCAACAGCGAGAAGGCGGGTGAGTACCCACCGCCACAGGCCATCCAAAGTGAGGCCGACGACGGCGTTGCGGTCACGCTAAGCCAGCGCCTGGTGCAGGCCAGTGATGAAATGTCCGCTGCGCTCACCCAGTTTCGGGTACGGCGACATTTCGAATTGAAGTCCGAGGGTGTGCCGGACAACTTTGAGCGGGTGCTGGAAGACGACGTTCTACCCAAGGTGCAGCAACTGCTCAGGCTGGCGCCGCTTGCCGACCCACCGGTTGCCGGGCTACTGAGTATGGCTCGCAAGCTGTTCGCCGATGACAGTGATCTGGTGTGGGTGTTGCGTGAGTTGTTGCGCCGCAAGGCGCTGGACACTCTCAGTCGGCAACGACTCGAAATCCTGTTGCAGGCGGTGGTCGCCCAGGCATGTCCCAAACGCGTCAGCGCGGGGATCAACGCCGCACTCAAGGCCCGACTGTTCGGTGCCAGCATGTCCGTGCGGGCCGCATTGTTGCGAGAAACCTACCGGGATTTTCTCGAATCCGATGACGGACCGGTCGGCTGTTATCAGGACTGGATTGCGCTCTACGGATGGAGTCAACGCAGGCACGTGCTGGCCTTCATCGAGGCAGCGCTGCTCACCGACATCAGCGCCCAGGACCCGAGTTGTTCACGCCTGGAATTTGGCCAACTACTGACCCGACTCATGGGGCTCAAGTGCCTGCGTTCAGCCGAAATCCTGTTTATCGATGGTGTGCTCAGCGATCCGGCGCTCTGCCGACACAACGCGGACGAAGGCGACTGGCTGGTGTTTCTGCTCGGACTGTTGACCTGTCCGGATGAACTCGACGCGTGGCTGTTCGGCGTCCTCGGTGAGTCGGTGCGCTTGAGTGCCCATCCTGAGCGGTCGGCGCTGGTGCAGACGGTACGACGCCTGAGCCTGCAATTGCCGTTGGCGTTGTTTGCCGACGAACAGGCACTGCAGCGTCTGGCACTGCAATTTGTGCATCTGGCCACCATTGCCTTCGGTTACGAAGGCCTGGCCTCGAGACGATCTGGTGGTGACGCGTGACCCGCCTGCTCAATGTGTTTTTACGCAACGTCGGCGCACGGCCGGAACTGCTGATCCTGAGCCTCATGGTGATGATCATCGCGATGCTGATCATTCCCTTGCCGACGGTGCTGGTGGATTTTCTGATCGGCCTGAACATCGTCATTTCGCTGTTGGTGTTCATGGGCTCGTTCTACATCGAGCGCATCCTCGCTTACTCGACTTTTCCTGCGTTATTGCTACTGACCACGCTGTTTCGCCTGGCGCTGTCGATCAGCACGAGCCGACTGATCCTCAGCCAGGCCGATGCCGGCGAGATCATTGCCTCATTCGGCGAATTCGTGATTGGCGAGAGCCTGGTGGTGGGCTTCGTGATCTTTTCCATCGTCACCATTGTCCAGTTCATCGTGATCACCAAAGGTTCGGAGCGGGTCGCCGAAGTGGCGGCTCGGTTCTCCCTGGACGGGATGCCGGGCAAGCAGATGAGCATCGACGGCGATCTCAAGGCAGGTGCACTCAGCGCCGAGGAAGCCCGGGAAAAACGCAGCGTGCTGGAGCGTGAAAGCCAGTTGTACGGCTCCTTTGACGGTGCAATGAAATTCATCAAGGGCGATGCGATTGCCGGCATCGTCATCATCTTCGTCAACTTCATCGGCGGCATGGCCATCGGGGTCGGGCAATTGGGCATGGACATGTCCACCGCCCTGTCGACCTACACCCTGTTGACCATCGGCGATGGCCTGGTCGCGCAGATTCCCGCGCTGCTGATCGCCATTGGTGCCGGATTCATCGTCACCCGCGTCAACGGCGACGACAGCAACCTGGGGCGCAACATGCTCACGCAGACCCTGGGCAACCCGTTCGTGCTGGGGGTGACGGCGCTGCTGGCATTGGGGGTAGGCCTGCTGCCGGGTTTTCCGTTGTTGACCTTTGTGCCCATCGCCGCGTTGTTGGCCTCGGTGGTGTATTGGCGCCAACGGCGGGGCACCGGGCAGGCGGGCCCGCACGCCCCGGCCAGCGAGCCGGATGCGCTGAACCCAGGCCCGGGGTTGCTCGATGACATCGACCACATCGCGACCCAAACCATTGCCCTGATGCTGTTGGTGCCCACCGCCCAACTGGGCGGTTTGATCAAGGCCCGTTGGGCTGCGCGTTTTCGCAGCCAGTTTTTCGTCGACTACGGCCTGCGCATTCCCGAACCGCTGCTGCGTGGCAACGACGGCCTGCCGGCGCATCAGGTGGCGGTGCTGATCAACGAAGTGCGTGCCGAGCAGTTCGATATCCATTTCGATCACTGGCGCCTGCTCGACTACTCGCCGGATCTGGAACCGCTGGGGTTCTCCCTGGTGCGCGGCAAGGACAGCAATCGCCAGGGCGGCGTGTGGGTCAATGCTGTCGACAGGGAGCAGGTCCTGCAACTGGGCTATCAACTGCGGGCGGCCGATGAAGAATGTTATCGCTGCCTGGTGACTTTGCTGGCACGGCATATCCAGGAGTTTTTTGGCGTCCAGGAAACCAAGCAATTGCTCGATGAAGCGGAAAGCCGGTACCCCGACCTGCTCAAGGAGGTGTATCGCCACGTCACGGTGCAGAAGGTCGCTGAAGTGCTGCAACGGCTGGTCGGTGAGCGTATTTCCGTTCGCAACCTCAAGCTGATCCTTGAGTCGCTGGCCTATTGGGCCTCGCGGGAAAAGGACGTGCTGGCCCTGGTCGAACACATTCGCGGGACGATGGCGCGCTACATCAGCAACAAATTCGCCCAGGGCAATGACCTGCGGGTTTTGCTGTTGTCGCCGGAGTTCGAAGACGTGGTGCGACGGGGCATCCGGCAGACGTCGGGTGGCAGTTTCATCAACCTGGAACCGGCCGAGGCCGAGGATCTGATGGACCGCCTGGGTGTCGGCCTGGACAACCTGCACATTGCGCACAAGGACATGGTGCTGCTGTGTTCGGTCGATGTGCGGCGCTACCTCAAGAAGCTCATTGAAGGGCGCTTCCGTGAACTGGACGTGATGTCGTACGGCGAAGTGTCCGAGACCGTTTCAGTCAATGTCCTCAAGACGATTTGAACGCCCGATGAACGACCTCCTGACCCCCCTGCAATTGGAACGGCGCGCGGCGCACCCGCTGCGTTTGCGGGGCCCCTTGCTCGAAGCGGCACTGGACAATGTCGTGGTGGGTGAAATCTGCGAAGTACGCGGTCACTGGCGCTCGCCGCAGGTGGCGGCGCGGGCGCAGGTGATCGGTTTCCAACCCGACGCGGTGGTGCTCAGCCTGCTGGGCGACGGCAGGGGGTTGTCCAGGGCGTCCATGATCGTGCCCACGGGCGCGACTTTGCGCCTCAACTGCAGCGAGGCGCTGCTGGGCAGTGTGGTCGATCCCCAGGGGCAGATTGTTGAGCGACTGGCACCGCCGAGCACCGAGGCACCTCAGGCGTATCCGGTGGATGCCAATCCTCCGGCGTATTACCAGCGGCGGCCGGTGACACAGGCGCTGAGCACCGGTATCCGGGTCATCGATGGCCTGCTGACCTGCGGGGTCGGGCAGCGCATCGGTCTGTTCGCCTCGGCGGGGTCGGGCAAGACCACCTTGATCAACATGCTGATCAGTCACAGCGATGCCGACGTTTTTGTCATCGGCCTGGTCGGTGAGCGTGGGCGTGAAGTGACCGAATTCATCGAGAGCCTGCGCCAGTCGCCCCGACGAGCACAGTGCGTGGTGGTGTTCGCGACTTCGGATTACTCCTCGGTGGATCGCTGCAATAGCGCGTTGCTGGCCACGACCATCGCCGAGTATTTCCGCGATCAAGGCCGGCATGTGCTGTTGTTGATGGACTCGCTGACCCGCTACGCCAGGGCGCGTCGCGACCTGGCCCTGGCGGCTGGCGAGGCGCCGGCCCGTCGGGGTTATCCCGCGTCGGTGTTCGACGCCTTGCCGCGATTACTGGAACGGCCGGGCGTCACTGCCAGCGGCAGCATCACGGCCTGGTACACGGTGCTGTTGGAAAGTGACGACGAACCGGACCCGATTGCCGAAGAGATCCGCTCGATTCTCGACGGCCATCTCGAGCTCAGCCGCGCGCTCGCCGCCAAAGGGCATTACCCGGCGATCGATGTCTTGCGCAGCGTCAGCCGAGTGGCCACCCAAGTGACCGGCGCGCAGACGCAGCAATTGGCCGCGTCGGTGCGCGCCGACCTGGCTCGCCTGGAGCAATTGCAGGTATTTCTCGACATGGGCGAGTACACCGCGGGTGTCGATGCCGCCAACGACCAGGCATTGCAACGCCGCGAGGCCCTGACCTGTTGGCTGCGTCAACCGACGGCCGAACATTGTCCCCCGGACGAAACCCTGCGGAGCCTCGATGAACTCTTTGCCTGACCGACAGCGCCTGTTGTCCCTGCGCCAAATGCGCCAGCAACGTGCGCAACGGGCGCTGCACCTGACTCACCAGCAGTTGCAGCCACTGCTGCGTGAACTCTCGGCATTCGACGGCCAGGAGGCCTCGTTGCGCAATCTGCTGGCCAGCCATCGCGCCAGCGATTGCACCCTGGATTGCAGGCAGCTGTTGGCGTTGTTACGTACCCAGGCAGTGATCCGACGCCAGATTGATCTGCTGCGCCTGGAGCGCGATCACGTCGCCGGGCAGTGCAGGCAACTGGAGCAGTTGCTGCACCAGCAACGGCAGCAGTTGGGTGATGCGCGGCGTCAGTACGAGACGTGCGCGCGGTCTGTGCAGCAAATGGCACGTACGCAATGGCTGGAGCGATTGCGCCGAGAAGAACGAGACAGCGAAGAAATGATGGGAGCAGGGCGATGAACGACGTTTCCTCGGTTACACCGGCGGCGGCACCGAGTGGGTTACCCGATCACGAAGTGATCGCCCATGGGCCGTCGGTTTTGCGCGTACCGGCTCAACCGGATGAACTGCCGCAAGGCGTGCTGGATTTGCTGGCGATGCTGGTGGTGCAGCCCCCATCCAATGGTGGTGCTGTCCAAACGCGGGCCCTTGCGGGTGAAAAGCGCCCTGAGCGTGCAGCGCAGCGACGACTCGACTTACCCGTGAAGGCGCCCGTGCAGCCAACGACCCCCTCCCTGAGTGTGACGCCAAACATCGTCGATACCTTGGCCGACGCGCCTGGCCCTCTGCCCATCGAGCAAACGGTTGATGTCCCGGTGATTCCCTCTGTCGACGAGGCCGAAGTCTCCATCAACCTATACGGCACACGCCCCGTACATTCGGGCCAGCCGCTCTTGCTCCCGACCACTCCGACACCAACCCCAAAACCCTGCCTCGAGATGAAGAGTGAAACGCCGGTGGCACCTTACCCAGGTCTGTTGCAGGTGCCCTTCAACAAAGGTGTGGTCAGCGGGCAGGTGACGGTCACTCGAGAATCCGAGGAGCCGGCGCGCACGCTGCTGCTCACTCCGAGCAACGGCCAGGTGTTCGACCACCTCAAGGCACCGTTCGAACACCTGCGCGATCCCGGTTGGCGGTTGGTGGATCAGCGGGGTGAGCAACCGCGTCAGGATGCCCGGCAGGCACGGGATGATGAACCGCAAGAGTCTCCCGAATGAGTTCGTTGCAGTTGCGCCGGGTAGAGGCCGTGACGCACGCCCGCGTAAAAGCGGTGCAGGGCTGGCGCCAGGCTGGTCAGGGGGCGGGGCTGGGCCGGCTGGCGCCACAAACGACTTACCTCGGGTTTTGCGCTGGCGACTGGCGTGGCCTGGTCAGCCCCCACGAGTGGCTCCAGCACACGCTGCCGCAACTGCACGCCTGGATGCCCGGGGAAGGTTCGGCCACGAGCATCGCGCACCTCTTCCAGTCCGTGCCGCAACCGTTGCTGCCGCAGGTGCAGGCATTGTGTTACCAGGCACTGACCGAGATTGAGCTGGTCACTGGGCAGGCCCTGCCGGGCGACGACTTGCCATGGCTCGACACGCCGCGCGGACGAGTGTGGGTGACGCAGCTGCCGACGCGGCGACCGGTCAGTGAACAGCCGCCATCGACGCGCGTGTTGCAGGATCTGCCGCTGCATCTGCAGTGGTTGCTGGGTATCAGCTACCTCACTCATGGCAGTTTGGCGAGGCTGGGGCAGGGCGATGTCCTGCGTATGGAACATCGGATCGACCGCTGTCTGCTGGCCAATCGTTGCATTGGCGTTTTCACGTTCACTGAAGAGGGACTACACATGCAAGCAACGGTCGCCGACCAGGCCATCGCCGCGCCGGACGAACTGACGACTCTGCCAGTGCGCCTTGAATTCCTGCTCGCCTCCCAGGCGACTGATCTGGGCACGCTGGCGCGGATATTGGATGGACAACTCATCGCTTTGCCGAGCGATGCTGCCCGTCACATCGAGATACGCGCCAATGGCAAATCCGTTGCCCGTGGCGAGCTGGTGCAACTGGACGATGGGTTGGGGATCGAGGTGCTCCAGGTGTACGCGGCGGAACAGTCGCGATGAATGATGTCTCGCTGATTGCACTGCTGGCATTCGCCTCGCTGCTGCCGTTCCTGGTGGCGGCGGGCACCTGCTACATCAAGTTTTCCATCGTGTTTGTCATCGTGCGCAACGCCTTGGGTTTGCAGCAGGTGCCGTCGAATATGACCCTCAATGCGATCGCCTTGATGCTGGCGATTTTCGTCATGACGCCGGTCATGAAACAGGGCTATCGCTATTACAAGGAAGAGGCGGTCGCCTTTACCGACATCGAGTCGGTGGTCGATTTTGCCGAGAACGGCCTCGGTGGCTACAAGGATTACCTGCGCAAGTACACCGACCCTGAACTGGCACTGTTCTTCGAGCGCGCGCAAGCGGTGCAGAGCGATGACGAGAGCAGCGTGGCCGACGATGAGGCGCTTGCGCCCTCGCTGTTCGCCTTGTTGCCGGCCTACGCGCTGAGTGAAATCAAAAGCGCGTTCAAGATCGGTTTTTACCTGTACCTGCCTTTCGTGATCGTTGACCTGGTGATTTCCAGCATCCTGCTCGCGCTGGGCATGATGATGATGAGCCCGGTGATCATTTCGGTGCCGATCAAACTGGTGTTGTTCGTTGCACTCGATGGCTGGGCGCTGCTGTCGACCGGCTTGGTCAGGCAATACCTGACCCTGCTGGCCTAGGGGCGCTTGTGAACGATCTGGTGTATGCCGGCAATAAAACCCTGTACCTGATTTTGCTGATGGTGGCCTGGCCGATCATCGTCGCCACGGTGGTCGGCCTGGTGGTTGGCCTGGTCCAGACGGTGACTCAGTTGCAGGAGCAGACGCTGCCTTTCGGTTTCAAGCTGCTGGCGGTGGCGGCATGCCTGTTTCTGCTGTCGGGATGGTATGGCGAAACCCTGCTCGATTTCAGCCGTGAAGTCATCCGCCTGGCGTTGGCTTAGCGGGATGTCGGTGACGCTGTTCTTCGATCTGTACGCCTGGTTTGCTGGCGCGCTCGTGGGATTCGCGCGGCTGGCGCCGATGTTTTTCATGCTGCCGTTTCTCAACAGTGGCGTGCTGACCGGAGCACCCCGGCAGGCGGTGATCCTGCTGGTGGCGGCCGGGTTCTGGGGATATATAGGCGAGCCGCTGCCGCGTCTCGACAGCCTGGCGTTTCTCGGCTTGCTGCTGCGCGAAGCCGGGATTGGTGTGTTGCTCGGGTGCCTGTTGTGCTGGCCTTTCTGGGTCCTGCACGCCATGGGCAACCTGATTGATAACCAGCGCGGGGCTTTGCTCAGCAGTACCGTCGACCCCGCCAACGGCGTGGATACCTCGGAGGTGGCGAACTTTCTGCAACTGTTTGCCGCCGTGGTGTATCTCGAAGGCGGTGGTCTGCTGTTGATGCTCGAGACCGTCGGCCATAGCTATCGCCTGTGTGCACCGGTCACCTCCTGCGCCGTGAGCGTGCAGGCGCTGTATGGCCTGCTCGATGCGCTGATGGACAAAATGTTGGTCATCAGCGCGCCGGTGGTGGCCACCTTGTTGATCAGTGAAGCGCTGCTGGGTCTCCTTTCGCGGTATGCACCGCAGATGAACGCGTTTTCAGTGTCGCTGACCATCAAGAGCCTGGTGGCACTGGCGGTGCTAATGGCGTATTTCGGCGTGCACTTGCCCGATGAAGTCCTGCGCATGGCACCCAGTTTGCCAATGCTCGAACGGCACCTGACTGTCGACGGGGAGGCGGGCAATGTCCTCCAGCGCTTCGAAGACTGAGAAACCCACCGCCAAGCGCCTGCGTGATGCTTCGCGCAAAGGGCAGACGTTCAAGGCGCGGGATCTGGTGGTCACCTGCCTGACGCTTTGCGGCATCGCCTACATGGTGTTCAACAGTTCGCTGCTGGACCTGATGGAAGGCTATCGACGCATCATCGCCTCGGGTTTTAACGCCGACCTGCAGCAGTATTCGGCGACACTGGTCGTGGTGGGGCTCAAGGCGCTGATGCCGCTCCTGGTGGTGTGCGCCCTGACCAGCGCCATTCCGGCATTGCTGCAAAGCGGCTTCGCCATGGCCAGCGAAGCCCTGAAGCTGAACTTCGGCGCGTTGAACCCGATCAATGGCCTGAAAAAACTGTTCAGCCTGCGCACGCTCAAGGACACGGTCAAAGCGCTGTTGTACCTGGGCAGTTTTGCCCTGGCCCTGTGGATTGTCTGGATCACCCAGCGCAAATTGCTGTTTGCCCAGCTGTTTGCCCGCACCCGGGATCTGTTTGCGATCTGGGGCCACTTGCTGCTGGTGCTGGTGTTGGCGTTTCTGCTCTGCGTGCTGTTGATCGTGGTGCTCGATGCGCTGAGTGAATACTGGCTGTTCATGCGCGATCAGAAGATGGACAAGGACGCCGTCAAGCGTGAACACAAGGAGCTGGACGGCGACCCGCAGATCAAGGGGCGCCGCCGCGACCTGCACCTGGAGTTGTTGTCCGAGCAGGTCAAATCCGATGTGCGCAGCTCACGGATGATCATCGCCAACCCCACTCACATCGCCATCGGCGTGTATTTCCGGCCGGAAATCACCGTACTGCCTTTCATCTCCCTGATGGAAACCAACCAACGCGCCCTGGCCGTCCGGGCGTATGCCAACAAAGTCGGCGTCCCGGTCATCAACGACCCCGCCCTGGCCCGGCGCATCTACAAGACCCACCAGCGCTACAGCTTTCTCCAGGTGCAGGAGGTCGAGGAAGTGCTGCGCCTGTTGATCTGGCTGGAACAAGTCGAGCAGGCCTGACGCATTCCCGTAGGCGCTGCCGGTCGAGGCTCGATGGCTCGCGAGGCTTGCATGAGCGCTATTTGGCAGCGCTGCCTCGTGATGCTTTGGCTCAATGCAGTGGCCAGTAGCGCTGGCAATTTTTCAGGAGTGTGGCCGATGAGTCGCGACAAGCAACAACACGAACAGGTCGCCATGGACGTCGTCGATGCCGTCCTGGGTGGGGCGACATTGAAGGAGGTGCAGGGACTTCGCGACGAACACATGGACGGCCTGTATGGCTTCGCCTTCAAGTTCTATGAACAGGGGCGGCTGGACGATGCCGAGAAGTTTTTCCACTTCCTGTGCATCTACGACTTTTACAACAGCCATTACTGGATGGGTTTGGCGGCGGTGCATCAGCTCAAGCACAACCACCAGAAAGCGATCGACCTGTACGCCATCGCCTTCGCCCAGGGCCGCAACGACTATCGACCGATGTTCTACACCGGTCAGTGCCAGCTCGCCCTGGGCAAGATTGGCAAGGCCAGGTCGTGTTTCCAGTACGTGCTTGAACAGGCCACGCAAGAGAACTTGCGCCAACAGGCCCAGGTGTACCTCGACACGCTGGCCCCCATCGAAGAGAACTGAACATGAGCGAAATCAGCAGCACATTCATTCCGGTTTTTACGCCAGGTCCTGGCCGTTCCGAACGCTTGGACGACAAGCCTACGAAGCTGGACGCCGTGAATTACCACAAGGCAGGCCAGGAAGCGCTGGGGAACCTGATGTCGGTTCAATACGACGCGGGTGCGCGAACGCCCGTCGAGGTCATCGGCCGGCCGCAATTGCACCCGCCCCTGGCCCGCGACAATGGCAAGGCATCGCAGGGTGATATGTTCACGTTGCTCATGGCGATGATCAGCGAGCTGCTCGGCGAGGTCGATGTCAACAAGCTCAAAAACCGGTTGACGATGTTGCAAAGCCTGGCGAGCGCGAGGCAACAGGGCCACGAAAAACTGGCGGCCAAATACACGTCGGCGGTGGCCGCGATGGAAGCGGCGGAAGGCGCCGTGGACCTCGGTCGACAACAGTTGGAACCTTTGCATGAGCGCGTTCAATACCTGAAGCGCCAATTGACTGAAAGCGAAACCCGCCTGGCAGGGCTGGCGCCCGGCTCTCCTGAACAGGTGAACGAAGCGGCTGTTCGCGACCGTGTTAAAACCGAACTGGCCAAGGCCACCCGGGTGGTCGAGAAAGCCACCGATGCCCAACTGAAACTGATCGAGACCGCCAATGCCGCCGCCCGGTCCTTGCTGGTCGTGGCCCGGCAGGTGGAGCAGGCGGGCGTGATTGGCCCGTCGATCAGCCAAGCCGATGAAAAAGCGCTCAACGCCAGTGCCCTGGCCTTGCTCAACCGGTTGAAAATCATTGAGCTGCTGGGCGACGCCGCGCAGAACAAGGAAGAACTCAACCAGGCGTTGTTGCTGGAACTGCAGGCCCGGTTGCAGGAAAAAATGAAGGTTGAGTCGGAAAAATACCTGGAAGAAGTCCGTAAAGCCGAAGCAATGCAGAAGACCATGGGCTGTGTCGGCAAGATCGTCGGCGCCCTGGTGTCCATCGCCAGCATTGTCGCGGGCGTCCTGACGGTCAATCCGGTGCTGATTGCCGTAGGCGTGATCGGTGCCGCCATCATGATTGCCGAAGAGGTGGTCAAGCAAGCCACCGGAACGTCGTTCATGGGCGAAGTGATGAAGCCGCTGACGGCGGTGATGCAGGAAGCCGTGAAGCTGTTTACCGAGCTGTACACAAAGACGTTGATGGCCTTGGGTGTCGATGAAAAAACGGCGAAGGACATCGGCCAGATCGCCGGCATGATCGCAGGCATCGCCGCCACACTCGCCGCAATCGTTCTCACGGCCATGGTCGGAATCAAGGTGATTGGCCCGATGCTTGGCGCCATCGCGTCGAAAATCGGCGCGGTGGTGGCGCAAGCCGCACCGGCCGCGGTGCAGGCCACCAGGCAACTGGCGTCCTCGCTCGGTAATACCCTGACCCAGATGCTCAGCCAACTGCGCCATTTCGTCAGCAACGGTGCGGACCCGGTGACGTTGGCCCGTTACGCGGCCAGGGTCGAAATCGCCCAGGCTGTCACCGAGTTTGCGGGCGTCGGTGCGCAGGGAGCGCTGGGTGTCCAGAGCGGTGCGCATCAAGCCCAGGCCGCCCGGCGCCTGGCGGATGTGCGGGTGCGCACGGCCGTCAACGAGCAAATTACCGGCTATCTCACGCGGGTGGTCGAGGATTATGGCAAGGCGATGCAGGACCGCAGCCGACAGATCGAGCAAGTCCTTGCCGACCAGCAACGCAGCCATGCGGTCAGTCTGTATATGGCACGCAACGCCTGAATCCACGGATACAAGGAGTTTTCCATGAACATCAATCCCAGCACTGCAGCCCCAATCCTGTCACCTGTCACGGTGATCACGGACAAAGTCTGGCTCTCGTCCGATGACTCGGACCTCAAGCGCGTGGTCGGGCAGGGACAGGTTTTGCAAGCGTTGTCGGACACTTCGCCAGAGGAACTGGCGCGCGCCATCAACGGCTATCAACCCAACGAGTCCGATCAGCGTGATTGGCTCGCCGCCACGCTGGCGGCAGGCGATGAAGTGCGCAACGATCTGATCTTCGACCCCGGCGCCTGGGAGAAGCACGCCAACGTGCTGGTGGCCGCGATCATCGCGTTGAATGTCGCACGGGTGGCCAACGCCCAGCTTCGAGGGCATTTCAGCGTGATGGCCTCTGACGCCGCCAAGTCCCAGGGCGCGGCGATTGTCGAGTCGGGCAAGGCCGCGATGTACAGCGCCATCACGGCCGCAGTGGTTTCGGGGACCATCGCCGGTTTTGCACTGCTCAAGAACTTTCAGGGGCAGGGACTCAAGCAGGCAGACATTGATCTGCACAAGCGCAATTCGCTGGATGCCGGCACCCTGGAGCGTGACTTGCAGCAGGCGCGCGCTCGCGATGACTGGAACCCGGACACCCCTTACAAGGTGACCACTTTCGATGATTTTGCCCGCCTGAAAACCGTCGATTTCAAGCCCCAGGGCTCGACGTTGAGCGCTCAGGAGCAAGCCTGGTTCAACCGTGAAATCATCAAGGCGCAGAACGTCGGGCGAACGTCCGACTGGCTGAGCCAGGCGAGCGGAAAAGGCATTGAAAAGCGCCTGGAAATCGGCCGTGCGCTCAACGCGATGTCGATGAGCCTGAGCCAGGTGGTAACGAGCATGGTGCGCATGGGCGAGCACGCCGCGCGGGAGAAGGAGGTCCTGCAACAAAGTGCACAGAACGTGCAAAAAGGCCTGGGCGATGAAGTCGCGCAAAAGGACTCGGCGGATGCCGCGTTGTTGCAAAAACTCATGGAAATAGCCATGCAATTGTTTCAGTCACGGATAGACGTGATCAGCAAAATGGCCTGATCGGAGAACTGCATGAACATTGTCGACTTCATAGCGCCCCAGAATCGCCAGACCGTAGATTCCCATCAAGTTGCCGACATCCCCCAGCCGTCCGAATTACCCGCAGCAGCGAAGGTTGACCCACCTCTGGGCCAGCTGTTGGAACAAGCGAGCAAAGGGGTCAATCGCCAACTTGGCAACCTGCTGAGGGTCCAGCCACCCGCTGAAAAGCTGACGAGTCTGTTGTTGACAGGCGCTACTGCGCAAGCCGACATCACCGCGTTTAGTGAGCAGCTCGAGGGTCAACGCATTCGCGGCCAAATCTGGGCGCAGCAAGTGGACCGGACGGGTACGCTGATGGCGCATGTGCAGCAAACCCTGTCCGAGGCAGAGCAGGACCGTCTCATTGCCGCTCAACAGCATGTGTGGGCCGAACTGGACGACAAGGCTGCACTGCCTGGGAACATTGCCGACGCCTTGGATCGGCGCGATGCCCCGCCTGGTGAATTCTTCGGCAAACTGCGCGAACTGATTGAGCTGATCAAGAACAGCTACCTCGCCGTCTATCAACACATCATCGATGGCTTCACCCGGTTCTTCGGCGACTTCAACCAGGCGATCACCGCCAAGCTGAAGGACTGGATCGAAGGTGTGAAGGACGGCAAGGAGGTCAAGCTGGATGTGGGGCAGCTTGCAGCAGCGTTGCGCACACTGGTGCGCAAATATTCGCCACCCAATCCCGCCGCCGTATTGTTCCCGGCTCCGGGGATGAGCAACGGCGCGAGCAGGGCAGAGGCACAAAAGTGGCTGGCGGCGCTGGGCCTGCCGGCCGAAAGCCTCAGGAAAAACACCAACGGCACCTACAGCGTGGTCATGGACCTCAGCCCCTTGAACACCATGATCAGCCAACTGCCGACGGGGGCCAGTGTCACCTGGGATTCCGCCCGGTTCCAGTCCTGGCAAACCGGCTTCAACGCCCAGGAGGAGCGACTGAAGAACATGCTGCAATCCTTCACCCAGAAATACTCCAACGCCAATGCCTACCACGATAACTTCAACAAGATCCTGTCTTCGCACCTGAGTCAGTATGCGGAGATGCTCAGGGCGATGCTCAACATCTGACAGGCACGGTATTTTTACGGTTTTGTCCTACGGCAACAGTCGACTTTCCTTTCGCACAGATGTGATATCGCCCTGCGGAATCATCGCACTCAACTTCCTATAGTCACGCAGCTTGTCATCTTGAGCCCGCTCTACGGCGGGCTCGATTGCGTTTCAGTACCTTCCTGTAGAGAAGTTTTCCAATATGGACAGTGCAACTGATGAAAAGCCGGGCCGGTCATTTGTGTTTGACCGCTGGCTCCTGCAAAGCGACGGAACGCTGATGCGAGATGGACACGGAGTCCATGTACCCCCCAAAGAACTGAGTGTGTTGCGCTTGCTGCTGGCATCGGCGGGCAAGGTGATCACCAAGGATCATCTGCTCGACTGTGCATGGCCGGCGATCGATGCCGGCGAGGAATCGTTGACCCGCTGCATTTACGCCTTGCGCAAGCTGCTCAGGGACAACAAGGATTACATTGCAACGGTATACGGCAAGGGTTATCGGTTCACTTGCCCGGTGGTGGCACTAAGGGTCAACGAACAGACAGCGGCCAAGGTCTCGTCCTTGGCTGTCCTGCCGTTTCGCGGTGTGAGTCAATCGCTGGCGCTGGATTGGCAGGACGCAATGATCCGCCAGTTGACCACGGCATTCGGCGAGGCGCTTCACGTCGTTCCATCAAGCTTGATGGTCGCCTATGACCCGCCTGTCGACACGCGGGGTATGGTCGAGGAGCTGATGGCGGACTTTTACCTGACAGGGCGGCATGTGCAGCGTGAGGGTGGACAACAGTGGTCGACCGAGTTGATACGCGGCAGCGATCATGCGCTGTTGCATGCACAGGCGCTGCCCGGGGAGAGCCTGGAAGAGGCGCTTGGCGAATTGACCCGTCTGGTTGCCCAGCGTTTGCCGGGCCTGCGCCCCTGTGCCAATACGTGCTCGTCCTACCCGGCCGTGGTGGCTTACCTCAACGGGTTATGCAACGTTCAGCAACACACACCGCAAAGCCTGCGCGAAGCACTGGTGCAGTTCCGTCATGGCCTGCAGCTGGATGAGCGTTACGCCCCCGCCTGGTGTGGCCTGGTCGATGTCTGGCTGGGGCAGGCGATGCTGGGATTGTGCGATCAGGACGACGCCATTGACCTGGCACAGTCGGCGGTCGCCAGAGCTCTGACGCTGGACCCCGGCAGCACATCAGCCATCGCACGGCTTGCCTTGCTCACCAGCTTGCGTGGTTGCGAGGAAGCGGCGCAGGTGCTGTTCCGACGTTGCCTGCTGGCCGCCGACCAGGCCGACGTGCATTTCCTGCATGGGTGGCATCTCTGGTTCTGGCAACGTAATGGGCAGGCAATCCAGAGCCTCGACAGGTGCCTGCACCATGATCCCCATTGCGTACGGGCAAAGTTGCTGCGAGCGCGCATCGCCCAGGCCGGTGAGCCCGGGCAAATCATCGGCGTCGTCTCGGCGGGTCATCCGGCGGTTTTGCCGAGTCGCCCCAGCGCTCTGTTCAATTCTGATGAGGGTAGGGCCGTCACCGCATAATTGGGTCAGGAACCGCACGTGCAGGGCCTCTAGCATGGGGGTACTTTCACTGCCCGGAACCTGATCGGTGACACAGACCTCAGCCTCCCCTCAACAGCCCTGTGTCCTGCGGATCCTGAACGGTCCGCTCCAGGGCTGCGAGTTTCCCCTGGCGGCGCCGCGCACCTTGTTCATCGTCGCGCCGCTTGATCTGTTAGGCACGCAAGCCCTGGCCGTGAGTGTTCCCGAGGACGCGATATTTGTTCCCCTGGAGCAGGGCGGTTGCAACTTTGAAGTGGTGTTGAGTGAGCATGAGCCGAACGGCGTGACCCTGCACATTCTCGGCGACTGCGCGCAAACCCGGCATTGCCCCTTTCAGCAAGCCACCCAGATCGGGGGTTTGCAGATGGTCGTGCTCGAGGCAGGACAGGTTTGGGCACTGCAGGTGGTGGGGCAGCCGGGGCTTTCGACGAATGCGCCTGATCGTCACTGGCCGCCAGCCCGGTTGGCGAAATGGGTGGCGGCGGGGCTGGGGGCTGCACTGCTGATGGCGTCGTCGGGCTTCTGGTCGATGTCTGGCCCGGCGCCACAAACCCAGGTGCGCAGCCTGATTATGGGCGCCGACATCGAGGTCGTGCTGGGGCGAGACCAAAAGGTGTACGTGTTTGTCGCCTCCGAGCGCGATGCCGGTTGGAGCCGGCAAGTGTTGATGCGCAACACGGCGTTGACCAGTCAGGTACTGGTGGTCGAACAGGAGCGCCGTCGCCTGGAGCGCCTGCTGGTCGACCACGATCCACAATTGGCCTGGCACGCGCTTGACCTCAGGGACCCGGCGAAACCCCGGCTGCTGCTCAGTGCGCAGCGCAGTCTGCTCACCCCCGAACGCCAGGCGCAACTGCTCGACGTGTTGCTCAAGGCGGCTCCCTATGCCCGGGAAGTGGTGGTGCAGGTACAGGATGACAAGCTGCTTGCCGACTTGGCCGAACAGGGCTTGCTCCGTCTGGCACTGGCCTTCAGGCGGGTCGGGAATGCCAACAGCGTGACCTTCGCCATCGGCGGGGATTTGCAGGACGCCGAGCTGGCGGCCGCTCGGCAGTACGTCGATGCGTTTCATCGACAGTGGGGTGATCGCTACGTGCATTTCGCTGTCGAGCTCAAGGATGACTTGCTCAAGGGCAAGTCATTTCAAAGTGGCCCACAGGGCTACATCAAGACGACGACGTCGTCCTGGTTTTTTCCCAATTGAATCTGGAGGTGACCTATGCCTGGCGTAGGGAGTGCGGTGAGTTTTGTCGATGATTTTCTCGGTCAGCAAGCGGCAGCGTTCGAAGTCGGCGCGAGCAAGCTCAAAACAGAGCTGGACAAGGCATTGGCTGATCTCGGGAACGATGCGTCCGATCCCGGGAAGCTGGCGGCCTACCAGGCAGCCTTCTCGTCCTACACGGTGTTCCGCAATGCCCAGACCACCACGGTCAAGGGCTTCAAGGACATCGACATGGCGATCATCCAGGCGGCCCGCTGATTGTTTTTCCACGGGTCATCGTCCCCTGGCGATGGCCATTTTCACGAGTGCACGGCATGACTGTTCAGAGCATTTCTCCACCGCTGTTCGAGCCTGCGGCCTTCACGCAATTGCGCAGCCCGCAGGAAGGTTCGGTGGTTTCACTCGAGCATCGTCTGATCGAAGCGTTCGCAGGTGCAGCGGTGGACAGCGCGCGGGAGGTGGCGGCAATCGAGCACCTGTCACAACGTCCCGATATCACTAGCCCCGAAGCGCTGTCGCAATTGCAGGAGCGGATGGGGCAATACAACGTCGACATCAATCTGCTCAATACGTTGGTCCGCAAGGCGGTGGGCACCGCTGAAACATTGTTGCGCGCATCATGAGGGCGAGTGTGTGTTTGTTGGTGGTGTGCCTGGCACTGGCGGGATGTCGCCAGCCGAGTCTGCTGGAAGGGCTGGACCAGCAGCAAGCCAATGAAGTGTTGGCGCTGTTGCAACGCAACAACATCGCGGCGAACAAAGTCGACGCCGGTAAAGCCGGTTATGCGGTGAAGATCGATCAGGCGGATTTTTCCGCCGCCGTCGATTTGCTCAACCTCTATTCGTTGCCCTCCCGGCCTCGGCTGCAAGTGGCCGATATGTTTCCCGGCGATGCGTTGGTGGCGTCCCCCAGAGCAGAAAAAGCCAGGCTGTATTCGGCATTGGAGCAGCGCCTGGAACAATCGATCGCCGTTCTTGAGGGTGTGGTCTCGGCACGGGTGCACATCAGTTACGACCTGGATGCCGGGGAGGGCGGACGCAAGGTCGCACCCATTCACCTGGCGGCCTTGGCCGTGCATGAACGAGACGTCGAGCCGCAGTTGCTGATCAGCGACATCAAGCGCTTTCTGAAGAACAGTTTTGCTGGCGTCGACTACGAGAACATCTCGGTGGTGCTGTCGGCACGTTCGCCCACGCAACACGTCGCACCTTCGGTGGTTGCGGCGCCGCAGGATGCGCGCTGGATCTGGATGCCCTTGATTGTGCTGTTGGCCGGTGGCGCTGGGCTCGGTTACCGACTGTCCAAAAGAGGATGGCGCAATGTCGTGCGTTGAGCGTTTGCGGCGGATTCTCGACGAACCGCTGGATTATCTGCACCCGCAGCGGCTGCAATTGCCGGCCGGGTTCAATCATGCAGAGGCGCGACACGCACTCAACCAGATCCTGCTTGAAAGGATGGACTCACCTGAGGCATCGACTTCGATGCCACTCACTGCCGTGGCGCAGTTGTGGATTCGGACGTGGCGGCAATTGCCCTACATCGCTTGCCTGATAGGGGCCTGGCGCCTGTTTCCGCAACTGGTGCGGGACAAGGTTTTGCAACAGTTGCCAGCGCCAATGCGCCACTTTGCCGGTTGCCGGCCTGGTCCTCGCGTTTGCCTGCCGCTCGAGCGCTCCTGCGCGGTGCTGCATCAGGTGGAAGCGGCGGGTTTCAACGCGCTGGTGGGGTTGTCCGGGTTCATCCCGCCGCCGTTGATCCAGCGGCTGCCCTTGCAGTTTTCTCCCTTGGTTGTCGATCAGCATGCGCAGTGGCCGGACGCAGCTGCCGATACAACGCTTTTTTTCCTGGCGGTGCAGCATGCTCGACTCTATCCGAACCCTGAGTGATATGCCGGCATCGAGCGACGCGCGGGTCGCCCGTGAAGACCTCGTCGCGGCGCGTCAGCGACGGGCCTTGCAAATCCAGGCGCAGCGGCGTGCGCGAGCGTGTGTCGAGCAGGCTCGTGGCGAGGCTGAAGATATTCGCGCCCAGGCGTTCAGCGAAGGCTATGCCAGTGGCATCGTTCGCGCCGCGCAGGACCTGGCAAACGGCTTGCTCGGATCGCGGGCGCTCGGCTTGCAACTGCGCGAGGACCTGGCGCGCGGTGCACGCGAGTTGCTGCGCGATGTACTGGTCCGCGGCGAGTGGCTGGACGAGATGCTCGAGCGTTGGCTGGCCGAGCAGTCCGATACCCGGGTGCCCTTGCAGGTGTTGTTGCCTGAACGCTGCAAGTCTCAAGGCCCTGCCTTGCGCGAGCGATTGCAGGCGCTGTGGTCCGGCGCGCTGGTTTTCGATTATCGGCCCGAGGAGCGCTACGTGTTTCGCCTGGCTGACCAGTTACTTGAATTTGATCTCGACGCCGTTTGCCAGCGCCTGGAACCCCTGCTGATGGCGCGGCTGACCCACCTGCCCGAGTCGGTGCGACGCCTGGATGCAGCTTCCATCGATCTGTTGCAGGACCTCTGTTCCAGGTTCTGCGCGCAGGTGCGCCATGAAGATTGAGTCCACCTATCACACGCCCAGGTCGGTGACCGCCGTCGAGTCCCTCGAATCGCGATTCATGACCGCGCTAGGCAAGCCTGCAGGGGCGCCCCCGGACAAGTCGCCGGCCGGTTTCGAAGAACTGTATCGGCGCCTGTCAGCGATGGAGGGGCGGGGCGAAAAGTCTCATTACGTTTTTCTCAAGTCGCTGCGTGACGAAGAGGGCACCACACGGCTGTACCCCAACGCCCAGGCGTTGTTGACGGTCACGCAGCAGTTGCTGGTTCGCCTGAAAGAGGATGGGTTGGAGCAGTCGCAACTCTACAAGGAAATCAAAGGTGCCAATGGACGGGCCTTCAACATGAAACTGGCCGTGCTGAACTACATGCGTGATGTGTTTCAGCCGATGGACGACGATGCCAGGGAGAGCAATTAATGGAAACCAACGTACTAGGCACTTTGCCCCCCCCGTCAGCAGCGCACGCCACAGAGTCGCGAGGCACTTCCCCGCCTCTGCTGGGGGCGCTGGCGCTCCATCCCTCTGAACTTGCATCGCAACTTCCGCCGGATCTTCAATCGAAGCGATTTGCGGCGAGTCTGAGGCAGATGGGCGCCGCCGCTGCAAGGGAGTTCGAGGCGATTGACTTAGGTCACATCGACGCCCAGGTCGCACAAGACATCGAAGACTTCGTCAGGAATGGCCAGCGCTCTGGAGGCTCCGATCTCGAGTCGGTGTTCGTTCAGGCGCAGCGGCTGACCACCGAGCAGACCCCGGTCGGGCGCATGAATGCCCTGTTCGAAGCCGCCAAGGATTTGCTGGCAGCGGCCAAGGGGCCGGCACTCAATCTGGCCCACGTCGCCGGGCGGACCGGATTGATCGTCGGGCTGACGAAAATGCTCAATTACGTCGTGCGTGATTACGTCGACGATGCCATGAAAATGGGTAACACACCCGACGCGGTCAAGGCCTGGTGGGTGTCAGCGCTGGCAATGATTGGCCCGGCACTGATCCTGGTCGGGGCGGTTCGAAACGGACTGAACGGCACGGGAAGCGTTTCTTCGAACCTCTGGCGTGTGCTGACGGCAAGCTTGACGGTGGGGGCGCTTATCGCGTCGCGCCTGACAGGCATGGATAGCAAAACGCTGCCGGCGATGGTGGGGGCGACGTTGTACTCGGTGCTCAGGGACCTGCTCAACACGCTGTTTCCACTCAAGGACAATGCGGCCGCCCCCAGCGGGATGAACACCGGGGCGACGGCGGTCATCTACGGTGTGTCCCAATACATTCTGGCGCAGGTGGGACAACTGATCCCGACGGTTAATGGCAGTGGATTGATGCCCAATCTGATCCGCACCAGCCTGGACAGCTTTGGCCTGGTCCTGGATGACGTCGTCTACATGCTGTGCAGAAGCTGTGACTGGCTGACGGGCGCGTCGATGCCGGAACCACCGGTTGCCGGTTATGAACAGGAGCGAGACAGAACGCTCAAGGTGCTCGCAAGCGCTCAGGTACCTGACCGGCATCAGTGCGCCAATACGGCGTTCAACATTGGCGGGCAGCGGATGGCGGTTGCGCATGCGTTCACACTGATACTGCCGGCGATGTTTTCCATTTTGCAGACGTCAGAGGTCGAAGATCCGCAGGGCCTGTTGAACCTGTTCATCGGATTCATGTCGGCCGCTATCTACCTTCCTTTGGTTTTCGGCGCCCTGATGCGCACCGACCGTTCCTACACGCTGAGCGAAACCCCGACGGCTTGAGTCCGAGCAAAGCAGTCGCCTGTCTGCGCCGTGCCGGCTATAATCGCCGGCACTTTTCGCCGCCCTGAGTTCAAGCCGCCCATGTACAGCCTGGCCCGTCAACTGTTGTTCAAATTGTCTCCGGAAACCTCCCACGATCTGTCCCTCGACCTGATCGGCGCGGGCGGGCGTTTGGGCCTCAATGGCTTGCTGTGCAAAAAGCCTGCAAACGTGCCGGTGAACGTCATGGGCCTGGAGTTCCCCAACCCGGTCGGCCTGGCCGCCGGTCTGGACAAGAATGGCGCGGCCATCGATGGGTTCTCCCAGTTGGGCTTCGGTTTCGTCGAAATTGGCACCATCACCCCGCGTGCGCAACCCGGTAACCCAAAGCCGCGAATTTTCCGCCTGCCCGAAGCCGAGGCGATCATCAATCGCATGGGCTTCAACAACCAGGGTGTCGATCACCTGCTGGCGCGCGTGCAGGCGGCAAAATACAAGGGCGTGCTGGGCATCAACATCGGCAAGAATTTTGACACCCCGGTGGAGCGCGCCGTTGACGATTACCTGATTTGCCTGGACAAGGTCTACGCCCACGCCAGCTACGTCACGGTCAACGTCAGCTCGCCCAACACACCGGGCCTGCGCAGCCTGCAATTTGGCGATTCGCTCAAGCAACTGCTGGCCGACCTGGCCGAGCGCCGGGCGGAACTGGCGCTGCGTCACGGCAAGCACGTGCCGCTGGCGATCAAGATCGCACCGGACATGTCGGACGAAGAAACCGTTCAGTTGGCGCAAGCCCTGATCGAAACCGGGATGGACGCGGTGATCGCCACCAACACCACCTTGAGTCGTGTTGGCGTCGAAGGTATGGAACACGGTGACGAGGCGGGCGGCTTGTCCGGCGCGCCGGTGCGGGACAAGAGCACCCACACCGTCAAAGTGCTGGCCGCCGAACTGGCGGGTCGTTTGCCGATCATCGCCGTGGGCGGCATCACCGAAGGCAAGCACGCCGCCGAGAAAATCGCCGCCGGCGCGAGCCTGGTGCAGATCTACTCCGGCTTCATCTACAAGGGCCCGGCGTTGATCCGCGAGTCGGTGGATGCGATTGCTGCGTTGCGCTGACCAGTTACCCCTGTAGGAGCGAGCCTTGCTCGCGATGGTGGCCCAGGCACCGCGGGGCATCAGACAGCCCGCGTTATCGTTGACGACCATCGCGACGGTTCGACGCCTCGACGAGCCCGCTCCTACAGTAAGGGGGGCAGGCATAAAAAAGGGCTCCTCGAAGGAGCCCCTGGGCCGAAGCCCGCCGCCCGGATGGGGCGTGCGTGGTAAGTCGAAACGTAATCAGGTTGTCGTGTCGGAATTAAGTGCCCTGTGTCAGCCGACGGCGTGAAGTTCGTTGAGTCTGTGGATACCCGCAGTGCCGGTCATACCGTCCCAGTTGTCGCCGCGTCCTTCTCGCCAGCCGTTGATCCAGGCTTGGCGTACTGACGGTAGAGTAAAAGGGCAAAGCTCACGGGATTTGCCACCTACGCCATATTGATATCCGCGCAAAAATGCTCTTTCCAACGGATCACGCTTAAGTCTTCTCATAGGGTGTAGCCCTCACTTGTTGACTGTTTTTATCGCGTTGACCTCAATCGAGGTCTGGCAGAAATTTCTGCCGTTGGTGGCTCGCTGCCGGCGTGGCGAGCCAAGGTGTTGACGTCAGTTGTGGCGTCAACCTGTGTTGAGTTCTAACCAATACGTCACATCGAGGGAATGATCGTTTTGTCATAAGGACGTAACGATAAAGATGCTAAGGCCATAAGTAACTCAATGTTTGTTGGGTCTTTATCGGTCAAACCCCTGTATGATCGGCCCCCCACGAGATGATGACGGTAATCCTCCAGTGAGAATGGCTCGTGTTAAATCGCGCGTCATGCGACGAAGGGTCGCGTTATGACATTTTGTTGCATCAACTTTTTTATCTGTCCGTGCATCTAAGCTCTTCTAACCCGAGCAGCACGGGTGGGTCGGCACACCTTCCTGCCACGCGGGCGCTCTCTGAGAAAAGCGCCTGATTGAAAACCGGTCCGGCAACGCGTTGTCGGTCCACTCTGCCAAAGGCTCTGAATCACCATGTCCGATCGTTTCGAACTCTTCCTCACTTGCCCCAAAGGCCTTGAAGGCCTGCTCATCGAGGAAGCCGTCGGGCTTGGCCTTGAAGAAGCCCGCGAACACACCTCGGCCGTGCGCGGCATGGCCACGATGGAAGCGGCCTATCGCCTCTGCCTGTGGTCTCGCTTGGCAAACCGGGTGCTGCTGGTGCTCAAGCGTTTCCCGATGAAAGATGCCGAGGACCTGTATCACGGCGTACTCGACATCGAGTGGCAAGACCACATGCTCAGCGATGGCACCCTGGCTGTGGAATTCAGCGGCCACGGTTCGGGGATCGACAACACCCACTTCGGCGCCTTGAAGGTCAAGGACGCCATCGTCGACAAATTACGCACCCCGCAAGGTGATCGTCCGTCCATCGACAAACTCAACCCGGACCTGCGCGTTCACCTGCGCCTGGACCGTGGCGAAGCGATCCTTTCCCTCGACCTCTCCGGCCACAGCCTGCACCAGCGCGGTTATCGCCTGCAGCAGGGTGCGGCACCGCTGAAGGAAAACCTGGCGGCGGCGATCCTGATCCGTTCCGGCTGGCCGCGTATCGCGGCCGAAGGCGGCGCGCTGGCCGACCCGATGTGCGGTGTCGGTACGTTCCTGGTTGAAGCAGCGATGATCGCCGCCGACATGGCACCGAACCTGCGTCGTGAACAGTGGGGCTTCACCGCCTGGCTCGGCCACGTGCCGGCGCTGTGGAAAAAACTCCATGAAGAAGCGGTTGAACGTGCCTCCGCTGGCCTGGCCAAACCGCCGCTGTGGATTCGCGGTTACGAAGCCGACCCGCGCCTGATTCAACCGGGGCGCAACAACGTCGAGCGTGCGGGCCTGAGCGAGTGGATCAAGATCTACCAGGGCGAAGTCGCGACGTTTGAGCCACGTCCTGACCAGAACCAGAAAGGCCTGGTGATCTGTAACCCTCCGTACGGTGAGCGTTTGGGTGACGAGGCGAGCCTGCTCTATCTCTACCAGAACCTCGGCGAACGTCTGCGCCAAGCATGCCTGAATTGGGAAGCCGCGGTGTTCACCGGCGCCCCGGATCTGGGCAAGCGCATGGGTATCCGCAGCCACAAACAGTATTCGTTCTGGAACGGCGCCTTACCGTGCAAGCTGCTCTTGATCAAGGTCACGCCTGACCAGTTCGTCACCGGCGAGCGTCGCACGCCCGAGCAGCGTCAGGTCGAGCGTGAGCAGGCAGCTTACGATCAAACCCCGGACGTGCCGCAAGAACGCCAGTACAACAAGAATGGCAACCCGATCAAACCGGCGCCGGTGGTGATCGAGCAACCGCGCTTGAGCGAAGGCGGGCAGATGTTCGCCAACCGACTGCAGAAAAATCTCAAGGCGCTGGGCAAGTGGGTCAAGCGTGAAGGCATCGACTGCTATCGTGTCTACGATGCCGACATGCCGGAATACTCCATGGCCATCGACCTGTACCAGGATTGGGTGCATGTGCAGGAATATGCCGCGCCGAAGTCCATTGACCCGGAAAAAGCCTCGGCACGCATGTTTGACGCGTTGGCGGCTATTCCGCAGGCGCTGAACATCGACAAGAGCCGCGTGGTGGTCAAGCGTCGCGAACGCCAGAGCGGTACGAAGCAGTACGAGCGCCAGGCGGCGCAGGGCAAGTTCGTCGAGGTCAACGAGGGCGGCATCAAGCTGCTGGTGAATCTTACCGACTACCTCGACACCGGGCTGTTCCTCGACCACCGGCCAATGCGCATGCGCATTCAGAAAGAGGCCGCCGGCAAACGCTTCCTCAATCTGTTCTGCTACACCGCGACCGCCAGCGTGCACGCGGCCAAGGGCGGAGCGCGCAGCACCACGAGTGTCGACCTGTCGAAAACTTACCTGGACTGGGCGCGTCGTAATCTGTCGCTGAACGGTTTCTCCGACAAGAACCGCCTGGAGCAGGGTGATGTGATGGCCTGGCTTGAATCCAGCCGTGACGAGTACGACCTGATCTTCATCGACCCGCCGACCTTCTCCAACTCCAAGCGCATGGAAGGTGTGTTCGACGTGCAGCGTGACCAGGTGCAACTGATCGACCTGGCGATGGCCCGTCTGGCGCCCGGTGGCGTGCTGTACTTCTCCAACAACTTCCGCAAGTTCGAGCTGGAGCCCAACCTCAGCGAGCGTTATGCCGTCGAGGAAATCACGGCACAGACCCTCGATCCGGATTTTGGCCGTAATGCGAAGATTCACCGGGCGTGGAAGATCACGCTGCGTTGATGCTGATCCTCCTGTAGGAGCGAGCATGCTCGCGATGGATTCAAAAACACCGCTGGGTGTCAGGCGCCCCGCGTTATCGTTGACGACCATCGCGAGCATGCTCGCTCCTACAGGGGAACTGAGTTTCACCCATCGGCGAGTACTGGCCAAATTGATGGCTAATAGCTATAACTCAAGACATGGCCAATGCGCATTTCCAGCACCTGGCGTTTTGAGTGGCCTTTATGTCGTTGTACTCCGTGCGCCCCAAGATACTGGGTTTTATCAGTGAAGACGCTTCGGCCTGGATGGTCGCGCTGCTGGTATTGATTGTCGGCGCGGTCCTTACGGGCCTGCTGGCCTGGTCGACCCTCAACCTCTTTCAGCAGCAACTGCGGCAACGTTTCCAACTGCTGGCCAGTGAACGTTACAGCCGCATCACCGAACGTTTCGAAGACCAGGAGCAACGCCTTGATGGGCTGCGCCGGTTTTTCATCAATTCCGATGCGGTCCAGCGCGAGGAATTCAATGGCTATACCAAACCCCTGCTGCGCCGCACCCAGGCTTATTCGTTTGCGCTGCGGGTCAGTGGTCCCGAGCGCGCCGAGTTCGAGCGCCGGGTACGCGCCGAGGGCTATGCCGATTTCACCATTCGCGAACTGAACGCCGACGGGCAACTGCAACTGGCGGCTGAGCGCGATGAGTATGTGCCGGTGCTCTACAGCGAAACCCAAAGCAAACTCGGCGCGCCGCTGGGTTACGACCTGCTGGCACAACCGCTGCGCCGCGACACCCTTGAACGGGCGGACCGGCACGGGCAGATGGCCGTTTCGCAACCGATGCATCTGGTCAGCATTGACCCAGCCTACGCACGGGGCGTGCTACTGGTGGCGCCGGTCATCCTGCGCAACAGCAGTCCCGACAGCAAACCCTTCGGCTATGTGATGGCGGTGATCAGCATGCGCCAGTTGCTGGCTGAGGACCTGCCGGAAGCCAGCCGCGATTACCTGTCGGTCCGCATCCTCGATCTGTCCGTCGGCGATCAGCATGAAGTGCTTTACGAATCCCCAAGCGGCCCCGCCGACAGCGAACTGGCGGCAACGCGGGAATTGCGGATCGCTGACCACGAGTATCAGGTCGACATCCAGCCCAGCGAGGCCTTCCTGCGGGCCAACCATTCCTCGGTGAACAGTCTGGTGATCCTTGGGGGCCTGCTCAGCCTGTTGCTCAGTGCGTTGCTTTATGTGCTGGTGAGCCAGCGTCAACGGGCGTTGAAAATGGTCGAACAGCGCACTCAGGAGTTGCGTGACCGCGAGCAGGAGCTGCGCGGTACTCACGGCCAATTGCGTGGCGTGTTGGACGCCGCGACCCAGGTGGCGATCATCGCCACGGATTTGCGCGGTGTCATCAGCACATTCAATGCCGGGGCGGAGCAGATGCTTGGCTACTCCAGTCTCGGCGTGGTGGGGCACATGACCCTGGAAAATCTCCTGCTGCCCCGGGAGCTCGAAGCGCGCTCGGCGGAGTTGAGCGCACGGTACGGCAAACCGATCCCGACGTGCCAGGCGATGCTGGTCGAAGGCGGCGAGCAGGGCGGGCACGAGGCGCGGGAATGGACCCTGGTGCGCAGCGATGGTAGCCATCTGACGGTGAACATGCTGGCTACGCCGGTGCTCGACGAACAAGGGCTGTGGGTCGGGCACCTGGCAATCTGCATCGACGTCACCGAGCGCAAGCGCGTGCATGAGGCCCTGGCGGCACGGGATCTGCTATTGAAGAAACTGAGCGCTCACCTGCCCGGCGGCATCTATCAGTTCAAAATGGAGTTCGACGGACGCTTCAGCGTGATCTACGCCAGTGACGGCATCCGCGAGATCTACGAATTAGACCCGGAGGTGTTGCTGCTCAACGCCGAATCGATCTTCACCCGGATTCATCCCCAGGACATCTCACGGGTCCGCGCCTCGATCCGTGCGTCGGCGGACACGCTCAGCCCTTGGCGCGAGGAATACCGCGTGCTGCTGCCCACCAGCGGCCTGCGCTGGGTGCGTGGCGAGGCGACGCCGGAGGAGCTGCCCGGTGGCGGCGTGCTCTGGCACGGCTACATCTCGGACATCTCGGACCTGAAGCGGGTCGAGGAAGAACTCAGGGCGCTGTCGGTGACCGACGCTTTGACCGGCATTCATAACCGTCGTTACTTCCAGGAGCGCCTGACGACCGAAATGGCTCGGGTCGAGCGGGGCGGCGGCGAGTTGTCGGTGATCATGCTGGACATCGATCACTTCAAGCGCATCAACGACCAGCACGGCCATGCTGTGGGTGACCGGGTGTTGCAAGCGGTCTGCGAGCGCATCGGTCACCGGCTGCGGCGCACCGACGTGTTCTGTCGCCTGGGCGGCGAGGAATTCATGGTGCTGTGCCCCGACATCGACGGCGAGAAGGCCCATCTGTTGGCGTTGGAGCTGTGGCAGGGGCTGCGCAGTACGCCAATCGACGAAGTCGGGACCGTCACGGCCAGTTTCGGCATTGCCAGCTGGCGGGTGGGCGAGGGCGCGGACGCGCTGTTGCTGCGGGCCGACTCGGGTGTTTACGCGGCGAAGCAGGCCGGCAGAGATCGGGTGGAAAGCGAGATCAACTAGGTTGCCGCCGTTCCTGTAGGCGCGAGCTTGCTCGCGATGGCGTTGTGTCAGTCATGGAGATGTCGAATGACTGACCGCAATCGCGAGCAAGCTCGCTCCTACAGGTTCGGTGGTGTTTTTGTGGGCGCGAGCATCGGCTGGGCGCCGGTTACAACACCGACGCCGTCTCAGGCAATTTCGGCTGGCGATACAGGTCCAGCAGCACCTGATCCAATACCGACGAAGCGCCGAACGGGGCCTTGTCGTTGAGGATCGCCACCACCGCCCAGGTATTGCCGTTGACGTCGCGGCTGAAGCCGGAAATCGCGCGTACGGTGTTCAGGGTGCCGGTCTTGACGTGGGCTTCACCGCGCATCGCCGTGGTTTTCAGGCGTTTGCGCATGGTGCCGTCAGTGCCGGCAATCGGCATCGAGCTGATGAACTCGGCGGCGTATGGGCTATGCCAGGCCGCTTGCAGCATCGCGGCCATTTCCCGAGCGCTGACACGCTCGGCGCGCGACAGGCCGGAACCGTTTTCCATCACCAGGTGTGGCGCGGTGATGCCTTTCTTCGCCAGCCACTGACGCACCACGCGCTGGGCAGCCCTGGCGTCGTCGCCGTCGGCCTCGGTGCGGAACTTCTGCCCCAGGCTCAGGAACAGTTGCTGGGCCATGGTGTTGTTACTGTATTTGTTGATGTCGCGGATGATTTCCGCCAGGTCCGGGGAAAATGCCCGGGCGATGACCTTGGCGTCTTTAGGCGTGGCGGCCAGCACATCCTTGCCCTGGATGCTGCCCCCCAGTTCCTTCCAGATCGCCCGCACGGCACCGGCGGTGTAGGTCGCGTGATCGAGCAGCGACAGGTAGGTCTGCGAGCTGCAGCCGTCGCCCAATTGACCGCCGACGGTCACGGTCACTGAACCGTCAGGCTGCGTCACGGGGTTGTAGCGCACGCCGCCTGTGCATTGCTTGGAGTTGAGCGCCTTGACCTGGTTTTCGATGCGGATACTGGCAATCGGTGGTTCCACCGACACCAGCACGCGGCCGTTGTCATTACGGGCCACGAAACGCAGAGCCTTGAGGTTGACCAGCAGCGAATCGGGCTTGACCAGGAACGGTTTATTCTCGTCATTGCCGTCATCGTTGAACTCGGGCAACTGTGGTTGCACGAAGAAGCCGCGATCCAGCACCAGGTTGCCGGTTACTTGGGTCACACCGTTGGCGCGCAGGTCGCGCATCAGCAGCCACAGTTTTTCCATGTTCAGCTTCGGATCACCGCCACCCTTGAGGTAGAGGTTGCCGTTGAGGATGCCGCCACTCAGGGTGCCGTCGGTGTAGAACTCGGTTTTCCACTGGTGGTTCGGGCCGAGCATTTCCAGGGCGGCGTAGGTGGTCACAAGCTTCATGGTCGAAGCCGGGTTGACCGAGACGTCGGCATTGAAAATGGTCGGGGTGCCTGGGCCGGTGAGCGGGATCATCACCAGCGACAGGGCGTTGTCTGGCAGCTTGCTGGCCTTCAGGGCCTTTTCGACGTTGGGGGTCAGCGCGGTATTGATGGCGGCGGCAGAAGCGGGGAGGGCCAGGGGGAGAAGAAGGCTGGCCAGTAACAATGGACGCAAAGATTTGATCATGTGAAATAAAACCCTACAGCCGAGGGGAAAAATACGAGGGCATGAAAATAAAGTCCCTCAGTGACATTAAAGTGTCCGCATTATGCCCCAAGGTGTAGCGGCTTGTGCCGTGCGCAGGTGCCCTGATCCGCTATTTTTTTACCGGCGGTCACTGCTCTCGCCCAGAGAACCGGGCAATTGCCTGCTTAAACTGGTAAAGTGCCGGCCGTTAATACTTTTGAGGATTGTTCCAATGGCGACTAACCGTTCCCAGCGTCTGCGCAAAAAACTGTGCGTCGATGAATTTCAAGAGCTGGGTTTCGAACTGAACCTGGAGTTCAAGGAAGATTTGGCTGATGAAGCCATCGACGCCTTCCTCGACGCGTTCCTCAAAGAAGCCATGGAAGCCAACGGTCTGGGCTACGTGGGCGGCGACGACTTCGGTCTGGTTTGCCTGCAGAAGCGTGGCTCGGTATCCGAAGAGCAGCGCGCTGCCGTTGAAGCCTGGCTCAAAGGCCGCAGCGAGCTGACCGAAGTGACTGTCAGCCCGTTGATCGATGTCTGGTACCCGGAAAAGCCAATCAATAAGGCTTGATGGCAGCGGCAAGCTGCAAGCGGCAAGCTGATTCGGCTTGTAGCTTGCAGCTTGCAGCTTGCAGCTTGCAGCTTGCAGCTTGCAGCTTAAAGCTGCTTTTTCCAGTTAAGAATCACCAGCGTCACCACCCCCGCAATAATTCCCCAGAACGCCGAACCGATGGAAAACAGCGTCATGCCCGACGCCGTGACCATGAAGGTGATCAGCGCCGCTTCCCGCTCCTTCGCTTCGCTCATGGCGATGCTCAGGCCATTGATGATCGAACCGAACAACGCCAGTGCGGCAATCGACAGCACCAGTTCCTTGGGCAACGCGGCAAACAGCGCCGCCAGCGTCGCGCCGAAAACCCCGGCGATGCCGTAGAAAATCCCGCACCAGACGGCCGCCGTGTAACGCTTGTGGCGATCCTCGTGGGCATGGGGCCCGGTACAGATGGCTGCGCTGATGGCGGCCAGGTTGATGCCGTGGGAACCGAACGGTGCCAGCAGCAGCGAGGCGATGCCCGTGGTCGTGATCAACGGTGAAGCCGGGACCTGGTAGCCGTCGGCGCGCAGCACGGCGATGCCCGGCATGTTCTGCGAGGTCATGGCGACCACGAACAGCGGGATACCGATGCTGATGGTCGCGGCCAGGGAAAAGTGCGGCGTGGTCCAGACGGGTGTCGCCACTTCCAGATGAAACGCGCTGAAATCCAGCAGCCCCATCAGCCCGGACAATGCGGTGCCGATCAGCAGCGCGGCCAGTACGGCGTAGCGCGGTGACAGGCGCTTGACCACCAGGTAGGAGAAAAACATCCCCAGTACCAGGGCGGTTCGATGCTGGGCAGCGACGAAGATTTCGCTGCCGATCTTGAACAGAATCCCCGCCAGCAAGGCTGCCGCCAATGACGCCGGGATCTTCTTCACCAGGCGTTCGAAGCTGCCGGTCAGGCCGCAGATGGTCACCAGCACCGCACAGGTCATATAGGCGCCGATGGCCTCGCCATAGCTGACCCCGCCGAGGCTGGTGATCAGCAGTGCCGCGCCCGGGGTCGACCAGGCGATGGTGATGGGGGTGCGATAACGCAGGGACAGGCCGATGGAGCAGACCGCCATCCCGATGGAGATCGCCCAGATCCACGAGGAAATCTGCCCGCTGGTCAGCCCGGCCGCTTGCCCGGCCTGGAACATCAGCACCAACGAACTGGTGTAGCCGGTCATCATCGCGATGAAACCGGCGACGATGGCCGACGGTGACGTATCGGCCAAGGGGCGCAGCGGCGTGTGTATAGCGTCGTTCATGACGGCGGTGTTCCTGATCTTGATGAATTTCCCGCCCGTCCACTGTCCCTTGCAGGAGCGAGCATGCTCGCTCCTGCAAGGGAGCAGGGGCGGGGGAGGCTGAGCGGGGTTTAAAGACTAAACTCAAATGTGAGCAGGTATTGCCATACAGCCGGTGCGACAAACAGCCGTACAGTCGTGTTGCCACCATCCATTGTGTACAATCGCCGTGTTTTTTACGCGATACTTGCCAGCGACCCGCTGTGTCGTATTACAGTCAAGGTCAATTCGCCGCCGTTCTCCCGACCCGAGTGCCCATGAACGAACAGTTGCAGCCCCTCAAGAAACAACCGCGAGCAGGCAAAGCCGGCCGCAGCGGAACCCAGGACGATATTGTCTACGCGCATATTTTCGAGGCCATCCTTGAACAGCGCCTGGCGCCCGGCACCAAGTTGAGCGAAGAAGCGCTGGGGGAAATTTTCGGGGTCAGTCGCACCATCATCCGCCGTGCGCTGTCGCGTCTGGCGCATGAGGGGGTTGTGCTGTTGCGACCGAATCGTGGCGCCGTGGTGGCAAGCCCGAGTGTCGAAGAGGCGCGGCAGGTGTTCTTCGCCCGGCGTCTGGTCGAGCGTGCAATCACCGAATTGGCCGTGCAACATGCCAATGCCGAAGAACTCGCCGAGTTGCGCCAAATGGTCAACGACGAACGCGACAGCTTTTCCCGTGGCGATCGGGGTGCAGGCATTCGTTTGTCGGGCGAGTTCCACCTCAAGCTCGCCGAGGCGGCGAAGAATGCCCCATTGATCAGCTTCCAGCGCAGCCTGGTGTCCCAAACCTCGCTGATCATCGCCCAGTACGAAAGCGGCAACCGTTCCCACTGTTCCTACGATGAACACACGCAACTGATCGATGCCATCGAAGCGCGTGACACCGAGCGGGCGGTGGATTTGATGATGCACCACATGAATCACATCGACAGCAAGCTCAACCTCGACGAGGAGAGTGCCTCGGACGACCTGCATGCGGTGTTCTCGCATCTGTTGCAGACCAAGAAGGCGGGGCGGTCGCCGGCCAAGATCTGATCTGGCACCGCGTCGCTTTCATCGCGGGCAAGCCCGCTCCTACAGAGCGTTGTGAGCACCTGTAGGAGCGGGCTAGCCCGCGATGACGGCCTGACGGACACAAAAAATCCCCCGGACTGAAAAAAGGTAGCGGGGGATTTTTTATGCTTGAAAAACCTTACCGCTGATGCACCAGATTCCCCGCCGCATACGTCTGCGCCACCGTACGGTCATCCCCCAGCGTCATCAGCACAAACAACGTCTCGGCAATGTTCTTCGCCTGCTGCAAGCGGTAGGCGAGTAGCGGGGTGGCGTTGTAATCGAGGACCAGGAAGTCGGCGTCGCTGCCCGGTTGCAGGTTACCGATGCGGTCCTCGAGACGCAGTGCGCGGGCGCCGCCGAGGGTCGCCAGGTACAGCGACTTGAACGGGCTCAGGCGTGCGCCCTGCAATTGCATGACCTTGTATGCCTCATTCAGGGTTTGCAGCAGCGAAAAACTGGTGCCGCCGCCAACGTCCGTGCCCAGGCCCACATTCACTTTATGTTTCTCGGCCATTGGCAGGTTGAACAGGCCGCTGCCGAGGAAGAAGTTCGAGGTCGGGCAGAAAGCAATCGCCGAACCGGTTTGCGCCAGGCGCGCACATTCGTCGTCGCACAGGTGCACGCCGTGGGCGAACACCGAGCGCTCGCCCAGCAACTGATAGTGGTCGTAGACGTCGAGGTAGCCCTTGCGCTCCGGGAACAGCGCTTTGACCCACTCGACTTCCTTGAGGTTTTCACTGATGTGGGTCTGCATGTACAGGCCCGGGTACTCGCTGAGCAACTGACCAGCAAGGGTCAGTTGCTCCGGGGTGCTGGTCGGCGCGAAGCGGGGGGTCACCGCATAGTGCAGGCGACCCTTGCCGTGCCAGCGTTCGATCAGCGCCTTGCTTTCGACGTAGCTGGATTCGGCGGTGTCAGTCAGGTAGTCCGGGGCGTTGCGGTCCATCATCACCTTGCCGGCGATCATGCGCAGGTCCAGGCGCTCGGCGACCTCGAAGAACGAATTCACCGACTGTGGGTGCACGCTACCAAATACCAGCGCGGTGGTGGTGCCGTTGCGCAGCAGTTCCTTGACGAAGATGTCGGCGACCTGGTCAGCGTGGGCCTTATCGGCGAACTGGCTCTCGCAGGGGAAGGTGTAGGTGTTGAGCCAGTCCAGCAGTTGCTCGCCGTAGGCGCCGACCATGCCGGTTTGCGGCAGGTGGATATGGGTGTCGATGAAACCCGGGGTAATCAGCGCATCCTGGTAATGGTTGATCTCGATATCGGTCGGCAGGGTCGGCAGCAGTTCGCTGGCGTGGCCGAGGGCGGTGATCTGGCCGTTATCGACCACCAGCAAGCCGTCCTCGAAATACTCATAGGACGCTTCGATCCCCACTTCGGCGGGGTCGGCGATGCTGTGCAGGATGGCGGCGCGGTAGGCTTTGCGAGTCAGAGGCATAAGGTTCTCAGTTCGAGGCTTTAAGTTGTGCGGTTTGACTGCGGCGTGACACCGGCAGCAGCTTGGCGATCGGTTCGGCACTGGATGTTTGCTGCCCGAAGTTCGCGTTATAGGTGGCGATGATTTCGCCGGCGATGGAGACAGCGATTTCCACCGGCAATTTGCCCTTGACCTCGCCGATGCCCATCGGGCAGCGCATGCGTTGCAGGACGGCGGCGTCGAAACCCCGGTCGCGCAGGCGGTGTTCGAACTTCACCCGTTTGGTCTTCGAACCGATCAGGCCGAAGTAGGTGAAGTCATTGCGCTTGAGGATCGCCGCCGTGAGTTCCAGGTCGAGTGAGTGGTTGTGGGTCATGACGATGCAGTAGCTGCCGGCGGGCAGGTCGTCGATTTCATCCACGGGCTCTTCGCTGACGATCTTGCGCACGCCGTGGGGGATCTGCTCGGGGAATTCTTCATCCCGCGAGTCGATCCAGCGCACCCGGCAAGGCAGGCTGGCCAGCAGCGGCACGAGCGCTCGGCCGACATGCCCGGCGCCGAACACGGCGATCTGCGCCTGGACCTGGCCCATCGGTTCGAACAGCAGCACGGTGACGCCACCGCAGCACTGGCCAAGGCTGGCCCCCAGGCTGAAACGCTCCAGGTGGGTGTTTTGTTTGCCACTGGCGAGCATCTCGCGGGCGATGTGCATCGCCTTGTACTCCAGGTGCCCGCCGCCGATGGTGTCGAACGCATGGCGGGCGCTGATGACCATCTTCGAGCCGGCATTGCGCGGCGTCGAGCCCTGCTCTTCGATGATGGTCACCAGCACGCAGGGCTCACCGCGGTTTTGCAGGTCGGCGAGGGCGTCGATCCAGTTGTACATGTTTCACCCCTACAACATCGTTGTTTGTTCTGGCCTCATCGCGGGCAAGCCAGCTCCTACAGAGATCCAGGGTGCGCAGAAGATCCCTGTAGGAGCTGGCTTGCCAGCGATGGGATCGCCTAGTTCTTAGAACGAAGCCATCTCGGTTTCAGTCTCGACAGCCTTGGCCACCTTCAACTGTCGCATCTGCTCGCAGCCCCACAACACCCGCTCCGGCGTCGCCGGCGCATCGATCTTCGGTTGATGTTTGTAATCACCGAGGCTCGCCACCGCATCCTTGATCGCGCACCACGCAGCGATGCCGAGCATGAACGGTGGTTCGCCCACGGCCTTGGAGTGGAACACCGTGTCTTCGGGGTTCTTGCGGTTTTCCACCAGCTTCACTCTCAGGTCCAGCGGCATGTCCGCCACGGCCGGGATCTTGTAGCTGGCCGGGCCGTTGGTCATCAGCTTGCCCTTGTTGTTCCACACCAGCTCTTCCATGGTCAGCCAGCCCATGCCCTGGATGAAGCCGCCCTCGACCTGGCCGATGTCGATGGCCGGGTTCAGCGAGGCGCCGACGTCGTGGAGGATGTCGGTACGCAGCATCTTGTATTCGCCGGTCAGGGTGTCGACCAGCACTTCGCAGCACGCCGCACCGAAGGCGAAGTAGTAGAACGGCCGGCCACGCGCCTGGCTGCGGTCGTAGTAGATTTTCGGGGTCTTGTAGAAACCGGTGCTCGACAGCGACACCTGGGCGAAGTACGCCTGCTGGATCAACGCCTCGAAGGTGAGGATGTGATCGCGAACCCGCACGTGACCGTTGTGAAAGACCACATCTTCTTCGCTGACCTTGTAGTGTCGCGCGGCGAATTCCACCAGGCGCTGCTTGATCGTTTCGGCGGCATTCTGTGCCGCCTTGCCGTTGAGGTCGGCGCCACTGGACGCAGCGGTCGGCGAGGTGTTCGGTACTTTGTCGGTGTTGGTGGCGGTGATCTGCACGCGGTCCATTTCCACCTGGAAGACTTCGGCCACCACCTGCGCGACCTTGGTGTTCAAGCCCTGGCCCATCTCGGTGCCGCCGTGATTCAGATGGATGCTGCCGTCGGTGTACACGTGCACCAGGGCGCCTGCCTGGTTGAGGAAACTGGCGGTGAAGGAAATGCCGAATTTTACCGGGGTCAGCGCCAGGCCTTTTTTCAGGATCGGGCTGTTGGCGTTGTAACGGCGGATCGCTTCGCGGCGCTCGGCGTACTGGCTGCTTTCTTCCAGTTCGGCGGTCATTTCCTCGAGCATGTTGTGCTCGACGGTCTGGTAGTAATGGGTGACGTTGCGCTCGGTCTTACCGTAATAGTTGGCCTTGCGCACGGCCAGTGGGTCGAGGCCGAGGTGACGAGAGATGGCGTCCATCACTTCCTCGATGGCGACCATGCCTTGCGGACCGCCGAAACCACGGTAGGCGGTGTTCGACGCGGTATTGGTCTTGCAGCGATGGCCATTGATGGTGGCATCGCCCAGGTAATACGAGTTGTCCGAGTGGAACATGGCCCGGTCGACGATCGAGGCCGAAAGGTCCGGCGAGCACCCGCAGTTGCCGGCCAGTTCCAGGGCAATGCCGTGCAGGCGGCCGGTGCTGTCGAAGCCGACGTCGTATTCGACATAGAAGGGGTGGCGCTTGCCGGTCATCAGCATGTCTTCGACGCGCGGCAGGCGCATCTTGGTTGGCTGGCCGGTGAGGTGCGCGATGACCGCGCACAGGCACGCCGGGCTGGCGGCCTGGGTTTCCTTGCCACCGAAGCCGCCTCCCATTCGGCGCATGTCGACCACGATCTTGTTCATCGACACGTCGAGCACCTCGGCGACGAGCTTCTGCACTTCGGTCGGGTTCTGCGTCGAGCAGTACACAATCATGCCGCCGTCTTCGGTCGGCATCACCGACGAGATCTGGGTTTCCAGGTAGAAGTGTTCCTGGCCGCCGATGTGCAAGGTGCCCTGTAGGCGGTGTTCGGCTGTGGCTAATGCGCCGGCCGAATCGCCGCGCTGATGGGTGTGGCTGTCGAGCACGAAGTGGCGTTTGCGCAGGGCTTCGACGACGTCCAGCACCGGCTCCAGGTCTTCATATTCGATGATCGCGGCCATGGCGGCCTTGCGCGCGGTTTCCAGATCCCTGGCGGCGACAGCCACCACCGGCTGGCCGACGAATTGCACGGTGTCGATGGCCAGCAACGGATCGCCCGGCAGCAGGGGGCCGATGTCTTTCAGACCCGGTACGTCTTCGTGGGTGATGGCGATGCGCACACCTTCGAAGGCATAGCAGGGGGTGGTGTCGATGCTGATGATCCGGGCATGGGCGCGGTCTGACAGGCGTGCATAAACGTGCAGCTGATTGGGGAATTCGAGGCGGTCGTCGATGTACTGCGCTTCGCCGGACACATGCTTGGCGGCGCTGTCGTGCTTGACGCTGCGGCCGACACCGGTGGTCAGGTCCTGCGCGAACAATTGCGCCAGTTCAGCCTGGGTCTTCTCTACGACGTGATGATTAGACATAAGCGGTCACCCGGGTCTCGATGTGCGGCGTTTGCAGTTCGATGAAGTATTTGCGCAGCAGGTTCTGGGCGCTGAGCAGGCGATATTCCTTGCTGGCGCGGAAGTCCGAGAGCGGCGTGAAATCCTCGGCGAGGGCGGCACAGGCACGTTCCACCGTGATGCTGTTGAACGGTGCTCCGCGCAATACGGTTTCGCAGGCATTGGCGCGTTTGGGGATCGCGGCCATGCCGCCGAAGGCCACGCGAGCATCGCTGATCACGCCGTTTTCCAGACGCAGGTTGAAAGCGGCGCAGACCGCGGAAATGTCATCGTCCAGGCGCTTGGACACCTTGTACGCCCGGAACAACTGTTCGGCGCTGGCGCGGGGCACGATGATCTTCTCGATGAACTCGCTGTCCTGGCGCGCCGTGACCCGGTAATCGATGAAGTAGTCCTCAAGGGCGATGGTGCGACGTGTGTCGCCCTTGCACAAAACGATCTGCGCGCCGAGGGCAATCAGCAGCGGTGGCGAGTCGCCAATCGGTGAGGCGTTGCCGATGTTGCCACCCAGAGTGCCCTGGTTGCGGATCTGCAAGGAGGCGAAGCGTTGCAGTAGTTCGCCAAAATCCGGGTACTCGGCCTTCAAGGCCTCGTAACAGTCGGACAGGGCAGTGGCAGCGCCGATTTCCAGACGATCGTCGAAGCGCTCGATGCGTTTCATTTCGGCGACATTGCCCACGTAGATCATCACCGGCAAGGTGCGGTGAAACTGCGTGACTTCCAGCGCCAGGTCGGTGCCGCCGGCCAGTAGCCGGGCTTGTGGATAGGCGTCGTAGAGGTCTGCCAGGTCGGCAACGGTCAGCGGCACCAGGCAGCGTTTGTCGCCACTGTTGAGTTCGCCGATGTCGGTGGGGGCGATCGCTTTCAGGCGGGTGATGGTCTCGGCCTCGCGGGCATCGAACTGGTCAGGCTTTTTCCCGTAGCACGATTGCTCGGCTGCTTCCAGGATCGGGCGATAGCCGGTGCAGCGGCACAGGTTACCGGCCAGGGCTTCGTGGGCCTTGTGAGGATCGGGGGCATCACTGTTCTTTTGCAGAGCAAACAGCGACATGACAAAACCGGGTGTGCAGAAGCCGCATTGCGAGCCGTGACACTCGACCATGGCTTTTTGCACGCTGTGCAGTTCGCCCTGGTGCTTGAGGTCTTCGACGCTGATCAGTTGTTTGCCGTGCAGCGACGACACGAAGGTCAGGCAGGCGTTGAGGCTGCGATAGCGAATGTGTTCGCGCCCGGTCTCGTCGGTCTGCAACTCGCCGACGACCACGGTGCACGCGCCGCAGTCACCGCTGGCGCAGCCTTCTTTGGTGCCGGGCTTGCCCACATGGTCGCGCAGGTAATTGAGCACGGTCAGGTTCGGGTCCAGGGCGTGCTCGCTTCGAAGTTCCTGGTTGAGTAAAAACTGGATCACGGAAGGCCTCGCAGATTCATTATTGTTGTTAAGCGACTTGAACCGAATTTATCAGTTCTGACTTTTGGGTCAATGATTTTCTGACTTAAAGGTCAGGAAAAATCATTTTGTCGATCAACAGCACGTTCCCTCAGTATTGACCCTTGCGGCGTCACCTGCTTTTTTGCGGGTTTCGTGCCAAAAACCGCTGTGTGGGCACTCCGCCACAACCCCTCATGTGCGCTACACTGCGCCGCTTGTGCAGATCGAAGAGTTTGAAGGGACAACCATGACGTTCAAGGCGCCGGACAGCCTCGCCGAGCAAATCGCGCACCACCTCGCCGAACGCATCATTCGCGGTGAAATGAAGCCCGGAGAGCGCATCCAGGAACAGAAGGTCACGCTGGCCCTCAATGTCAGTCGTGGTTCGGTCCGCGAGGCGCTGCTTATTCTCGAGCGTCGCCACCTGATCGCGATCCTGCCGCGACGCGGTGCCCACGTCACCGAGCTCACTGCCCACAAAGTGCGCAGCCTGTGCACCCTCATGGGCGAGTTGTACATCATGCTCGGCAACGCCGTGGCCACTGGCTGGCAAGTGCAGGCCGACCTCGCGCCGTTCGTGCAGATCCAGCAACGCCTGCAGGGCAGTTTCGAGCGCCAGGACATCCGCACCTTCGTCGATGACAGCTTCAACGTGATGCGCGCCGCATATCCCTTCGCCGATAACCCGTATTTGCAGGAAACCGTCGAAAACCTGCAGCCGGCCATGAGCCGTGCGTATTTCCTGGCCCTGGACCAGCGCAAGGCGTCGATGAGCGAGTACCTGGCCTTGTTCTCCCAACTGCTGGGCGCGGTCATCGCCCGTGATTTCCCGCAGATACGTGAAGTGCTGACGGCCTATGGCCAGCGCAGCTGTGATCTGGTGATCTCTGCCCTGACGGACGCTTAAGCGTGCGGCTCAAGTGCATCAAGCTGGCGGGGTTCAAATCCTTCGTCGACCCGACCACGGTAAACTTCCCCAGTAACATGGCGGCGGTGGTCGGGCCCAATGGTTGCGGCAAGTCGAACATCATCGACGCCGTACGATGGGTGATGGGCGAGAGCTCGGCCAAGAACCTGCGTGGCGAGTCGATGACTGACGTCATCTTCAATGGCTCGACGAGCCGCAAGCCGGTGAGCCAGGCGAGCATCGAGCTGGTGTTCGATAACAGTGATGGCACCTTGATCGGCGAGTACGCCGCCTATGCGGAAATTTCCATTCGCCGCAAAGTGACCCGCGACAGCCAGAACAGCTACTTCCTCAACGGCGCCAAATGCCGCCGCCGTGACATCACCGATATTTTCCTCGGCACTGGCCTGGGGCCGCGCAGTTACTCGATCATCGAGCAGGGGATGATCTCCAAGCTGATCGAAGCCAAGCCGGAAGACTTGCGCAACTTCATCGAGGAAGCGGCGGGGATTTCCAAGTACAAGGAGCGTCGGCGCGAGACTGAAAACCGAATCCGGCGCACCCACGAAAACCTTGCGCGCCTGACCGACCTGCGCGAAGAGCTCGAACGCCAGCTCGAACGCCTGCACCGTCAGGCCGAGTCCGCCAAGAAATACCAGGAATACAAGGGCGAGGAGCGTCAGCTCAAGGCGCAGTTGTCGGCACTGCGCTGGCAGGCGCTGAACGAGCAGGTTGGTCAGCGCGAGGCCGTGATCGGCAATCAGGAAGTCACCTTCGAAGCATTGGTGGCCGAACAGCGCAACGCCGACGCCAGCATCGAACGCCTGCGTGACGGTCACCATGACCTGTCCGAGCGTTTCAACCTGGTGCAGGGGCGCTTTTATTCGGTCGGCGGCGACATCGCCCGGGTCGAGCAGAGCATCCAGCACGGTCAACAGCGTCTGCGGCAGTTGCAGGACGATTTGAAGGAAGCCGAACGCGCGCGCCTGGAAACCGAATCGCACCTGGGGCACGACCGCACCTTGCTGCTGACCCTCGGCGAAGAGCTGGACATGCTCGTGCCGGAGCAGGAGATCACCAGCGCTGCCGCCGAAGAAGCCGCCGCGGCGCTGGAAGAATCCGAAACCACCATGCACGGCTGGCAGGAACAGTGGGACGCCTTCAACCTCACGGCCGCGGAACCGCGTCGCCAGTCCGAAGTGCAGCAAGCGCGGATCCAACAGCTGGAAACCAGCCTGGAACGCTTGGCCGACCGGCAGAAACGCCTGGGCGAAGAGCGCGATTTGCTTTCGGCGGACCCGGAAGACGCGGCGATCATGGAGCTGACCGAACAGTTGGCGGCGAGTGAGGCGACCCTGGAAGACTTGCAGGCCAGTGAAGAGGCGCAGGTCGAGCGCCTTGAACAACTGCGCCAGCAACTGCAGCAGGCGCTGTCGGCGCAGCAACAGGCCCAGGGCGATTTGCAGCGCCTCAATGGGCGCCTGGCTTCGCTCGAAGCCTTGCAACAGGCTGCGCTCGATCCGGGCACCGGCACCGCCGAGTGGCTGCGCGAGCAACATCTGGCCGAGCGTCCGCGATTGGCTGAAGGCCTGAAAGTGGATGCGGGCTGGGAGTTGGCGGTGGAAACCGTGCTTGGCGCCGATCTGCAAGCGGTGCTGGTGGACGATTTCACCGGGGTCGACCTCGCGGGTTTCAGCCAGGGCGATCTGCGTTTACTCAGCCCCGCGAGCGATGGCGTGCGTGTGCCCGGCAGCCTGCTCGACAAGGTTGAAGCGCAGATCGACCTGTCTCCGTGGTTGGGCCAGGTCAAACCGGTCGACAGCCTGGAGCAGGCCTTGGCGCTGCGTGGTCAACTGGCGACCGGACAAAGCCTGATCAGCCGTGATGGCTACTGGGTTGGCCGGCACTTCCTGCGCGTGCGCCGGGCCAGCGAAGCGGAAAGCGGCGTGCTGGCGCGGGGCCAGGAAATCCAGCGACTGGGGCTTGAGCGCGAAGAGCGAGAGGCCTCGGTCGAGACCCTGGAAACGCAATTGCAGAACCTGCGGGCGCAACAGCGGCAACAGGAAAACGGTCGTGAACATTTGCGCCGACTGCTGCAAGACGAGGCGCGCCAGCAGGGCGAGCTCAAGGCGCAATTGTCTGCCGGCAAGGCCAAGGCCGAGCAGTTGACCTTGCGCCGCCGCCGGCTCGATGAGGAGCTGGCCGAGCTGGCCGAGCAGCGCGAACTGGAGCACGAAAATATCGGTGAAGCGCGCCTGCAATTGCAGGACGCGCTGGATTCCATGGCGCTGGACACCGAGCAGCGCGAGCTGCTGCTGGCCCAGCGCGACAGCCTGCGCGAACGTCTCGATCGCGTGCGTCAGGAAGCGCGGCAGCACAAGGATCATGCCCATCAATTGGCCGTTCGCCTGGGTTCGCTGCGGGCGCAGCACGACTCCACTCGCCAGGCGCTGGAACGTCTGGAAATGCAGTCCGAGCGCCTGACCGAAAAGCGCGAGCAACTGAGCCTCAATCTGGAGGAGGGCGAGGCGCCGCTGGAAGAGCTGCGCCTCAAGCTTGAAGAGCTGCTCGACAAGCGCATGACCGTCGATGAAGAACTCAAGACCGCGCAAATCGCCCTGGAGGATGCGGATCGTGAACTGCGCGACGCCGAAAAACGTCGTAACCAGGCCGAACAGCAATCGCAGCTGATTCGTGGCCAGATGGAATCCCAGCGCATGGAATGGCAAGCCCTGACCGTGCGCCGCAAGGCCCTTGAAGACCAGTTGCTGGAGGACGGTTACGACTTGCATGGCGTACTCGCCACGCTCGCGCCTGAGGCCAACGAGAAGGACGCCGAAGAAGAGCTCGAACGCATCGCTGCGCGCATTGCACGCCTGGGTGCGATCAACCTCGCGGCCATCGATGAATACCAGCAACAATCGGAGCGTAAACGTTATCTGGATGCGCAGAACGACGATTTGGTGGAAGCGCTGGATACCCTCGAGAACGTGATACGCAAGATCGACAAGGAGACCCGCAACCGCTTCAAGGATACCTTTGATCAGATCAATGGTGGTTTACAGGCGCTTTTCCCAAAAGTTTTCGGCGGAGGCAGCGCGTATTTGGAACTGACGGGCGAAGATCTACTCGATACAGGGGTGACAATCATGGCGCGCCCGCCCGGGAAGAAGAACAGCACCATCCATTTGCTCTCCGGTGGCGAGAAAGCCCTGACCGCATTGGCCCTGGTTTTTGCGATCTTCAAGTTGAACCCGGCACCGTTCTGCATGCTCGACGAAGTGGACGCGCCACTGGACGACGCGAACGTCGGCCGCTACGCACGACTGGTGAAGGAGATGTCGCAGACGGTGCAGTTCATCTACATCACCCACAACAAGATCGCCATGGAAATGGCCGATCAATTGATGGGGGTGACGATGCACGAGCCCGGGTGTTCGCGATTGGTGGCGGTGGATGTCGAGGAGGCCATGGCGATGGTGGACGCCTAGCGGCGTAGCTTCGAGCTGCAAGCTGTAAGCTGCAAGAGGTTGTGCTTGGAACTTGAGGCTTGTAGCTTGAGCCGCGCGCCTGATTAAACGAGCAAATTGTTGGGTGAAGATGGCAAATCGACACAATTTGCGCGGCGATTTCGACAGACGGTGTAAAGTTGTCTTTGGTCGTGCTAGTTTAATGTCAAATTTTCGTATACGTGGGCAAAACGCCTGTCAGAACATAGAGTTGGCGCCACGTTTTAAAGCGGTTTACCAGTTGTAAACCCCTTATTTTTCAGCATTTTTTATAGAGGCACGGGATTACATGGAAATCGGTCTGCGCGAGTGGCTGATCGTCATCGGCATCATTGTCATTGCCGGTATTCTTTTTGATGGCTGGCGCCGGATGCGCGGCGGCAAGGGGAAACTGAAGTTCCGTCTTGATCGAAATCTGTCCAACTTGCCGGATGACGACGGTAATGCCGAGCTATTGGGCCCGTCCCGCGTGCTCGATACCCATAAAGAACCGCAACTGGACGAGCATGATCTGCCGTCGGTCAGCGCGCCGGTCCGTGAGGCTCGTGAGTCGGGTTCCAAACGGGGCAAGCGTGGCCATGGCGAACCATCCCAGGGCGACATGAACCTCAGCCTCGACCTCGACGGTGGCCCGAGCTTCAACAGCCGTGACGATGATTTTCCGGACGACAGCAAGTCCTCGCCGTCTCTGGGCGACAAGGAGCAGCCGCAAGCCGAAGAAGTGCTGGTGATCAGCGTGATCTGCCGCGACGCGGCCGGCTTCAAAGGACCGGCGCTGTTGCAGAACATCCTGGAAAGCGGTTTGCGTTTTGGCGAAATGGACATCTTCCATCGCCACGAAAGCATGGCCGGTAATGGCGAAGTGCTGTTCTCCATGGCCAACGCTGTCAAGCCGGGTATCTTCGACCTGGACGACATCGACCATTTCAGCACCCCGGCCGTTAGCTTTTTCCTCGGTCTGCCGGGTCCACGTCATCCCAAGCAAGCCTTCGACGTGATGGTGGCTGCGGCGCGCAAACTGTCCCAGGAGCTCAACGGCGAGCTCAAGGACGACCAGCGCAGCGTGCTGACCGCCCAGACCATCGAACACTACCGTCAGCGCATCGTTGAGTTCGAACGTCGCGCATTGACCCAGAAGCGTTGAGAACAGGATCGTGCCACGCGACCTGTACCTGTAGGAGCCGAGCTTGCTCGCGATGGCGTCTATGAGATCGCCATCGCGAGCAAGCTCGGCTCCTACAATAAGTTTTGCCGCATCAACAGATTGAGCAGCTTCGGCTGCTCTTTTGCTTTATGAGAGAACACCCATGACCGCCGCCAAAAACCGCATTCTAGAGCTGCGCGCTGAACTCGATCAGCACAACTATCGTTATCACGTGCTGGACGAGCCGAGCATTCCGGACGCTGAATACGATCGCTTGTTCCACGAACTCAAAGCCCTCGAAGCGGCCAATCCGGAGCTGATCACCAGCGACTCGCCGACGCAACGCGTTGGCAGCGCTGCGTTGTCGGCGTTCACTCAGGTGCGTCACGAAGTGCCGATGCTCAGCCTCGGCAACGCCTTCGAAGAAACCGATATGCGCGAGTTCGATCGCCGGGTGACCGAAGGTCTCGACCTGCCGGCCGGTGATCTGTTCGGCGGCGGTTCGGCGGTGGAATACAGTTGCGAGCCTAAACTCGATGGCCTGGCGGTCAGCCTGCTGTATCAGGACGGCGTACTGGTGCGCGGCGCTACCCGTGGCGACGGCACCACCGGCGAAGACATCAGCGTCAACGTGCGTACCGTGCGCAATATCCCGCTGAAGCTGCAAGGCACTGGCTGGCCGGCGACGCTGGAAGTGCGCGGTGAGGTGTTCATGTCCAAGGCCGGTTTCGAACGGCTGAACGCTACGCAGCTTGAGGTGGGTGGCAAGACCTTCGCCAACCCGCGCAACGCGGCAGCGGGTAGCTTGCGCCAACTGGATTCGAAGATTACCGCCAACCGTCCGCTGGAGTTCTGCTGCTACGGCATTGGTCAGATCTCGCAAGACATCGCCGACACCCACATTGGCAACCTGAAGCAGCTCCAAACCTGGGGCCTGCCGATCAGCCGCGAGCTGAAGCTGGCGCACGGCATCGACGAGTGCCTGGATTACTACCGCGACATCGGTGAGCGCCGCAATGGCCTGGCTTATGAAATCGATGGCGTGGTGTTCAAGGTCAACAGCATCGCCTCCCAGCGTGAGCTGGGCTTCCGTGCGCGTGAACCGCGCTGGGCGATTGCCCACAAATTCCCGGCAATGGAAGAGCTCACCGAACTGCTCGACGTGGAATTCCAGGTCGGTCGTACCGGTGCGGTGACCCCTGTCGCCCGATTGAAGCCGGTGAAGGTCGCCGGCGTCACCGTGGCCAACGCAACGCTGCACAACATGGATGAAGTGGCGCGCCTGGGCCTGATGATCGGCGACACCGTGATCATTCGCCGCGCCGGCGATGTGATTCCGCAAGTGGTGCAGGTGGTGCTCGAGCGTCGCCCTAAGGATGCACGCGCCGTACAGATTCCCGAGCGTTGCCCGGTGTGCGGTTCCCATGTCGAACGTACCCAACTGGTCAAGCGCAGCAAGGGTCGCGAAACCGTCAGTGAAGGCGCGGTGTATCGCTGCGTTGGCCGACTGGCCTGCGGCGCGCAGCTGAAACAGGCAATCATTCACTTCGTGTCGCGCCGCGCCATGGACATCGAAGGCCTGGGCGACAAGAGCGTCGAGCAACTGGTCGATGAAGGTCTGGTGAGTTCGCCGGCCGACCTTTATGCGCTGAAGTTCGAAGACATCGTCGAGCTCGAAGGTTTTGCCGAGCTGTCGAGCAAAAAGTTGCTCAGCGCCATCGAGGACAGCAAGCGCCCGAGCCTGGCGCGCTTCATCTATGCCCTGGGCATTCCCGATGTCGGCGAGGAGACGGCCAAGGTCCTGGCGCGCTCGCTGGGGTCGCTGGAGCGGGTCCAGCAGGCATTGCCAAACGTGCTGACCTACTTGCCGGACGTAGGGCTGGAAGTGGCCCACGAGATTCACAGTTTTTTTGAAGACAAGCACAACCAGCAAGTCATCGCCGATCTGCTCAAGCATGGTTTGCAGATTCAGGATCAGGGCGAGCTGAGTGCCGAGTTCGCTGCGAGCACGACCCTCGGTGGTTTCCTGGACAAGCTGCACATTCCGTCGGTCGGGCCGGGTGGCGCGCAGAAACTTGCGGAAAAATTCGGATCCCTGGAAGGCGTGTTCAATGCCGATTGGCTGGATATGCGCCAGGCCCTGCCGGAGAAACAGGCCAATTCGGTTCGCGAGTTTTTTGCCTTGGCCGAAAACCGCGAGCTGGCGCAAGCGGCGGAGCAACAATTGCGCGATTTCGGCATGCACTGGTTGAGCGAGAAAAAAGTCGTCGAAGGCTTGCCGCTGACGGGCCAGACCTGGGTGTTGACCGGCTCGCTGGAGTTGATGAGTCGCGACGTGGCCAAGGACAAGCTGGAAAGCCTCGGCGCCAAGGTGGCCGGTTCGGTATCGGCCAAGACCCACTGCGTGGTGGCGGGGCCCGGTGCGGGCTCCAAATTGGCCAAGGCGAATGAGCTGGGGTTGAAGGTGCTGGATGAGGAGGCGTTTGTCAGTTTCCTGGGTGAGCACGGCATATCTGCGTAGCTACCTCCTGTAGGAGCGAGCTTGCTCGCGATGATGATCGTTCCCACGCACGGCGTGGGAACGATCTCGATGGAGCAATGATCTAGTCTTGGCAACCCCCAAGGAAGAGATCGCCATGCTCCGTTTCTTCGAACAGCTCAGTTCGCGCATCGCCGCGCCCTTCATCGGCGAGCGTTCGCGCAACAGCAAGGTGTGGAACTGCCGCTGCGGGCAATCGCTGTTTTTTCCCAACAGCCAATGCCTGGCCTGTTCGGCGGCCCTGGGTTATCAGCCACAGCAAGGCCGCCTGACCTCCATGCAACCCGCCGAACAGGCGGGCACCTGGCTACTCGACGCCGACCCCGACGCCGGTGCCTGGCGCCGCTGTGCCAACCTCGACTCGCCGGCCGCCTGCAACTGGCTGTTGCCGGCCAGCGATTCTCACAGCTTATGCATCGCGTGCCGACTCAATCGCACCATCCCCGACCTGTCGATTGACGACAACCACGAGCGCTGGCGCAAGGTCGAAGCAGCCAAGCGCCGGCTGGTCGCCCAGTTGCTCGGCCTGGGCCTGCCTATCGTGCCCCGGTCCGAAGACGCCGAGGCGGGCCTGGCGTTCGACTTCATCGGCGTCGACCTGGAAGGCAAGCCGCCCACCACCGGCCACGCCAATGGCCTGATTACCCTGGATATCAGCGAAGCTGACGACGCCCACCGCGAACAGGTGCGGGTGCACATGCATGAGCCGTATCGCACGCTGCTGGGGCATTTTCGGCACGAAGTCGGTCACTATTACTGGGATCGACTGATTGCAAACACCGAGTGGCAGGCGCCGTTTCGTGACCTGTTCGGTGACGAGCGGGCGAGCTACGCCGACGCGCTGGAACGCCATTACCAGCAAGGTGCGCCTTTGGATTGGCAGCAACACTTCGTCAGCGCTTACGCCACCATGCATCCGTGGGAAGACTGGGCGGAAACCTGGGCGCACTACCTGCACATGATGGACGCAGTGGACACGGCCCTCGGTTTCGGCATGAGCGCCCTGGAGATGGACCTTGACTACCAGCCGTTCCCGGCCAGCGTCCTGTTCGATTCACAGCACCCCGGCGGCGCGGCGTTCCTCTCGTTCGTCAACGCCTGGATCGAACTGGCGAGCATGCTCAACGAACTGTCGCGCAGCATGGGGCAGGCGGATTTCTACCCCTTCGTCCTGCCACCGGCGGCGATCACCAAGCTGCACTTCATCCACCTGGTGATCTCCTCTAGGAGCGAGCTTGCTCGCGATGGTCGTTAACGATAACGCTGGATGTCAGGATAGCCAGCGGTGCCTGGGCCTCCATCGCGAGCAAGCTCGCTCCTACAGGATTTCACCGTGAACATGCAGCAAGACCCCGCAGAAGCGGGCTCTCCCGCAACAGCCTTTGCATGTCCTTGAACCCACTCAAATTTTTTATCCCGGCCAACGGTTGTAACTTCGTCCCAGACAGGTACAATGGCGCGGCTCGCCGTCAGGCGGGCGTCGTTATGGTGACCCCATCGGTCCCCCCGCAACGATTACCCGTGAACCTGGTCAGAGCCGGAAGGCAGCAGCCACAGCGGGAACATTGTGTGCCGGGGTGTGGCTGGTGGGGTTGCCTCCATAACGCTACGCGGACCCTCTCTCGCGTTATCCCGCTTAAATCATCTTCCCTGCTCTGCCCTGAATGTGCTCAGGGGCGGATTTTTGTCGTTTGCGATTTGGCACACAAAAAAGGAGGCCGACCTGTCGATTCAGGTCGGCCTCCTTTTTTATGTCTGTCGCTCGAGCTTTGAAAGGGCCTGGTCGACCGCGGCGATCAGCTTGCCCAGATCCTTCGGCGCGGTTTTGTGGATGACGGAGAACAGGTAAGCGCGTTGTTCGTCTTCATCATCCAGATCGACAAAAAATGCCTTGAGCTGGACCCCCAGCACAGTGGCAAGCAGGAACAGCGCCTCCACGCTGGGCGTGTAGGTCCCGGTTTCGAAGCGGCTGATGGTTTTGGGGTCAAAACCGGTCCTTTCACCGAGCTCAGCCTGAGTAAGCCCTGCGACCTTGCGGTAACGACGAATGGCTGAACCCAAGCTTGAAATTTGCATCGCTCAATTCCCATTTAGAATCAAGAACTTAACGATAGATTTTCGCATTAGGCAACCGCTCGATTCATCACTTTGCTATGCAAATTGTGATGTAATTCGTAGAATAGCCACTCCCAAGGGGATATTGGGTGTCCGGTTCTCTGAAGTTCGCCTGGTGGCGCAGAGCCAGCACTGCGCTCCTCCCCACCAGTGAGTGGCGGGCTCAGCTTGGCTTTGCCGTGCAAAAAATTACCGAAATGGCCGTTGCTGCGTCCCTGTCGTTGAGACTAGTAGATCGGCGGCTACCAATGGGCCATCAATGGCTGTACATGGAGTGATCACGTGGCGCTGCGCAAGTGGATTCAACTCTTCTTCACCGGATATTGCGTGCTGGTCGAACGCGATCGCCGCTAGCGGCAGTGAGCCTGAATCATGGACGAGAAATACCGCAGGGCCGTGGATGCCGCCGCGATTTTTTCCGAGACGGACGTCACCGGTCGGATCACCTACGTCAACGATCAGTTCTGCGCCGTGTCCGGCTACAGTCGTGACGAACTGCTCGGACAGAACCATCGTTTGCTCAATTCCGGGCTGCACCCGACCGAATTCTTCCTCAACATGTGGCGCACCATCGCCTTGGGCAATGTGTGGAAGGGGGAAATCTGCAATCGCGCCAAGGACGGCAGTCTGTTCTGGGTAGAGAGCACCCTGGTGCCGGTGCTGGACGACATCACTGGGCGGATTCACCGTTTCCTCGCCATTCGTTTCGACATCAGTGAAAAACGCCAACTGTTGCATTCCCTGCAATGGCGCGTGGGGCATGACGTCCTGACCGGCCTGCCCAATCGTGCGTTTCTTTCCGACTTGCTCGAACAGGCGTTGGCCTTTTCCCGTCAGGAAAACATTCCCTTGGCGGTGTGTATGCTCGACCTCGATGGTTTCAAGGCCGTCAATGATGGCTACGGGCATGCCAGTGGCGATCTGTTGCTGGTGGAAGTGGCCAGGCGCTTGCGTGACATCGTTCGCGGTGAAGACGTGGTGGCGCGGCTGGCGGGTGACGAGTTCGTGCTGGTGTTGCGTTATGTGCGCGACCTGCCGGAGCTGCGCGCGGCGCTCAATCGGGTGCTGGGGGCATTGTCTGCCCCTTATTCGGTGCAGGGCAAGGCGCTCAATGTCTTCGCCAGTATCGGTGTGACGCTGTTTCCCCATGACGACGAAGACGCCGAAACCTTGCTGCGCCACGCCGATCAGGCCATGTACGTGGCCAAACAGAGCGGGCGCAACCGGTTCCATTTGTTCGATGTGGGGCGCGATCAGGAGGTCAAGGCGACGCACCAGACCGTCGAGCGGGTGCGACAGGCGCTGGCTGCTGGTGAATTGCGCCTTTATTACCAGCCCAAGGTGCATATGCGTCATGGCGTCATCGTCGGGTTCGAGGCGCTGCTGCGCTGGGAGCATCCGCAGAAGGGCACGATCCCGGCTCGGGAGTTCTTGCCGGTGGTGGCGCAAACTGACCTGATTATCGACATCGGCGAATGGGTGATCGATCAAGTGTTGCAACAATTGGGTCGTTGGCAGGCCGCCGGGCAGGGCTGGCCGATCAGCGTGAACATTACCGCCCGGCATTTCCAGCGTGCCGACTTTGTCGACCGCCTTGATCAGTTGCTCGCGCGGCATGCCCACGTCCCGCCGCAGAGGCTGGACCTGGAAATCGTCGAGTCGGTCGCCGTCGAGAACATCCAGCATGTCAGTGCTTGCCTGCAAGCCTGTCAGGCGCTTGGGGTTCAGTTCTCGTTAGGGGACTTCGGCACCGGGTATTCCTCGCTCAGTTACCTCAAGCGCTTGCGCACGCAGACGATCAAGATCGACCGCTCGTTCATTCGCGACATTCTGCATGATCACGACGATCTGGCCCTGACCAAGGCCGTGATAGGCCTGGCGCGGGCGTTTGGCCGGCAGGTGATTGCCGAAGGGGTGGAAAGCATCGAACATGGCCGGATGCTGTTGCAACTGGGGTGCGACATTGGCCAGGGATATTTCATCGCCCGTCCGATGCCGGAGGACGAGGTGCAGCGTTGGGCCGAACAGTATGTTGCGCCACGGCCATGGCGGCTGGACGAGGCCGTTCCGTGAAAAGGGCGGTTATCGATTGTCCGCATTACCCACATACAGCCGGATGATGTCGTCGATCTCCCCGGACATTTTCATCCGCAGCAGCGTGCGCAGGATGCGCTGCACGGGCACGTTCGGATCGTTGCGAACGAAGCAGCCAACACTTTGCTCCTGCAGCACCGCCACGCCTTGCAGTTGCCGATCTGAGGGCTGGCGCTGGTTGAACCAGTCCAGTGTCCACAGGTTGCTCACCGCATAACGATAGCGTCCGGCCAGCAGCTTCTCCAGCGCCTGATCCTGGCTGCGTGCGTCCTCGCGCAGCAAGTGGCCGTTGTCGAACAGGGGTTGCAAGGTCGGATAGCTGTAACCCAGCACCGTACCGATGGTCTGGCGCGGCAGGTCTGCCGGGACCACGGCGAGTGGCGGGCCCCGGCGGCTGACCAGCACGTCCGGTTGAGTCCACAGCGGGATGCTCCAGATATAGTCGCCGGATTGATTCGGCAGCCACGATTGCGCGGCATAACAGCGCACATCGACTTCACCATGTTCCATCGCGCCCTGCACGCGTGCCCGGGGCAACACGTGGAACTCGGCCGGCACGCCGACCTGAGTGGCCAGGCTGAGCATCGCGTCATACAGGATGCCTTGGGTCGGCTGGCCGCGCTCCAGTTGCACCATCGGCATGGCCCAACTGTCGGGCAGCACAAAGCGCAAGGGCGCCTCTGCGGCGCTGGCGTTCAGACCGATCAACAGCAGTGCCCCCAAGGCCAGCCGCATAGACGCTCCAGTACGGATCGAACCCGGGCCAATAAAAGCCCCAAGTGTGCATCTTAGCCAGATTAGACGAGCATGCCGGATGCAATTTTGCCCTTGCTCCGCTAGCATTAGCCGCTTCTGTTCCTTGGTTGCGACGGTTTTCGATGAGTTATCAGGTTCTTGCACGTAAATGGCGTCCGCGCTCGTTCCGCGAAATGGTCGGCCAGACCCATGTGCTCAAGGCTCTGATCAATGCCTTGGACAGCCAGCGGCTGCACCATGCCTACCTGTTTACCGGTACACGCGGGGTCGGCAAGACCACCATTGCGCGGATCATCGCCAAGTGCCTGAACTGTGAAACCGGCATCACCTCCAGCCCCTGTGGCGAGTGTTCGGTATGCCGTGAGATCGATGAAGGGCGCTTCGTCGACCTGATCGAGATCGACGCCGCGAGCCGGACCAAGGTCGAGGACACCCGCGAGCTGCTGGATAACGTGCAGTACGCGCCAAGCCGTGGGCGCTTCAAGGTCTACCTGATCGACGAAGTGCACATGCTGTCCAGTCACTCCTTCAACGCGCTGTTGAAAACCCTCGAAGAGCCGCCGCCCTACGTCAAGTTCATCCTGGCGACCACCGATCCACAGAAACTTCCTGCAACGATTTTGTCCCGTTGTTTGCAGTTCTCCCTGAAAAACATGACTCCGGAGCGGGTGGTCGAGCATTTGACCCATGTGCTGGGCGTCGAGAACGTTCCGTTCGAAGACGATGCGCTTTGGTTGCTGGGCCGTGCTGCAGATGGTTCGATGCGCGATGCCATGAGCCTGACCGACCAGGCGATTGCCTTCGGTGAAGGCAAGGTCATGGCCGCCGACGTGCGGGCAATGCTTGGCACCCTCGACCATGGTCAGGTGTATGACGTCTTGCATGCGCTGATCGAAGGTGATGCCAAGGCATTGCTCGAAGCGGTGCGCCACCTCGCCGAGCAAGGCCCCGACTGGAACGGCGTGCTGTCTGAAATTCTCAACGTGCTGCACCGGGTCGCCATCGCCCAGGCCTTGCCTGACGGCGTCGACAACGGCCACGGCGATCGCGACCGGGTGCTGGCACTGGCCCAGGCCTTGCCCGCCGAAGACGTGCAGTTCTATTACCAGATGGGCCTGATCGGCCGCCGCGATCTGCCGCTGGCGCCGGACCCGCGTGGTGGTTTCGAGATGGTCCTGCTGCGGATGCTCGCGTTCCGTCCGGCAGACACCGAGGGCGCACCGAGGCAGCCGCTAAAGCCAGTGGGGATCAGCCAGGCCACGGTTGATTCCGCCAACTCAGTGGCTGCCGCACCGGTGGTTGCGCCCGTAGTCGTTGCAGCGCCTGTACCGGCTGCCGTTCCTGAGCCCACGCCCGAGCCGGTCGCTCCTGTGGTTGCGCCTGAGCCGGTTGCCGAGCCTGAGCATGTCGCGGTGGAAGAAGTCGTCGACCTGCCTTGGAACGATCCGGTAGAGCCCGAACCCGAAGTCATCCAGCAGCCTGCCGTCGAGCCGGTGCTGGAAACCATCGCTGAACAGCCCGAGCTGCCGCCAGTCCTGGCGCAGACGCCGGACAGCGTCGTGCCGGACGCACCGGACGTCCCGGAGTGGGCCTCTGCGTCGATTCCCGAGCCTTCTGTGGCTGACGTCGATGCCGCCACACCAGGCATCGACCTGGACGACGATGAGCCGCCGCTGGACGAGGACTACATCGAGCCGGACATGGATTCGGCGTACAGCTATCTCGACGAACTGGCCAGCGAACATACCTCGGAGCCCGCGCCGGAGCCCGAGCCGGAACCTGCAGCGATGCCCGCCACCGGACTGGCGCTGGAATGGTTGGAGCTGTTCCCGAAATTGCCTATTTCCGGCATGACTGGCAGCATCGCCGCCAACTGCACATTAATCGCCGTCGATGGCGACACCTGGCTGTTGCACCTCGATCCAGCCCATAGCGCGCTGTTCAACGCGACCCAGCAACGTCGGCTCAACGATGCGTTGAACCAGTACCACGGACGCCCATTGACCCTGAACATCGAGCTCATCAAGCCCGAGCAGGAAACGCCCGCCCAGGCGGCATCCCGTCGTCGTGCCGACCGCCAGCGCGAGGCGGAGGAATCGATCCATGGCGATCCGTTCATCCAGCAGATGATGCAGCAGTTCGGCGCGGTGATCCGTAACGATACTATTGAACCTGTCGAGGCCCTGGTCAGTCAGGGCTAGTAACTGAAGGCGTTCGACCTGGTGGCCGGACGCTGCTTGATATCCACGTACTTTGAGGTGATTACCATGATGAAAGGTGGCATGGCCGGCCTGATGAAGCAGGCGCAGCAAATGCAGGAAAAAATGGCCAAGATGCAGGAAGAGCTGGCCAACGCCGAAGTCACCGGTAAGGCCGGTGGCGATATGGTCACCGTGGTGATGACCGGTCGTCATGACTTGAAGAGCGTGAGCATTGACCCGAGCCTGGTCGAAGGCATGAGTGAAGACGACAAGGAAATGCTGGAAGCGGTCATTGCTGCGGCCGTCAACGACGCCGTGCGCAAGATCGAAGCCAACAGCCAGGAAAAAATGGGCAGCATGACCGCTGGCATGCAACTGCCACCGGGTATGAAAATGCCTTTCTGATTCGCCTTGGCGGATGAGATGAGTTAAACAGGATGCCAGGCTGAGTGCCTGGCATTTTTGTTTGTGCCTGAACGATATGTGGTGATTGTGAGGGCGCCATCGCGGGCAAGCCCGCTCCTACAGAAGACTTGTGAACACCACCGATCCATTGTGGGAGCGGGCTTGCCCGCGATGGCGTCAACTCGGCCTTACGGTCGGAAACATCGAACCCCAAACCGCCACCAAGGTCTGCTCATCTACACCGGCCAATCTCAACGATCAAAGGAGACGCTCACATGTCCGAAGCATTGACCCTCAACCAACGTATCGTACTGGCGTCCCGTCCGGTGGGCGCACCGACGCCCGAGAACTTCCGTCTGGAAAGGGAGGCACTGCCGGAGCTGGCCGATGGTCAGGTGTTGCTCAAGACACTTTATCTGTCGCTGGACCCTTACATGCGCGGGCGCATGAGTGACGCACCGTCCTACGCGGCGCCGGTGGAGATCGGTGAGGTGATGACCGGCGGTGCTGTCAGTCGGGTCGAGCGTTCGTTGAACCCCAAGTTCCACGAAGGCGACCTGGTGGTCGGCGCTACCGGCTGGCAGAGCCACAGCATCAGTGACGGGCGCAACATCATTGCGGTGCCGTCCGGACTGCCGAGCCCGTCGATGGCCTTGGGCGTGCTGGGCATGCCGGGTATGACGGCCTACATGGGCTTGATGGATATCGGCCAGCCCCAAGAGGGTGAAACACTGGTGGTGGCTGCGGCGTCCGGCGCGGTCGGTTCCGTGGTGGGCCAGGTGGCGAAGATCAAGGGCTTGCGGGTCGTCGGCGTGGCGGGCGGTGCGGACAAATGCCGCTACGTGGTCGAAGAACTGGGGTTCGATGCCTGCATCGACCACAAAGGCGCGAATTTCGCCAGCGAACTGGCGTCGGCCTGTCCCAATGGCATCGACATCTATTACGAGAATGTCGGGGGCAAGGTCTTCGATGCGGTCGTGCCGTTGCTCAATCCCAAGGCACGTATTCCCTTGTGCGGCCTGATTGCGTCCTACAACGCCAGCGAGGCGCCGACCGGCCCGGATCGCCTGCCACAGTTGCAGCGCACGCTGCTGACCAAGCGCGTACGCATCCAGGGATTCATCGTGTTTGATGACTACGGTGACCGCCAGCCGGAATTCGTCAGCGCCATGGCCCCGTGGGTGCGCGATGGCAAGGTGAAATTCCGCGAGGACGTGGTCGATGGTCTCGAGAACGCGCCCGAGGCGTTCATTGGCCTGCTGGAGGGACGCAACTTCGGCAAACTGGTGGTGCGAGTCGCGCAGGACTGAGTATTTGACGCTAAAGAGAGGCGCGGGTATAAACCGCGTCTCGTTGTTTTTGTCGGACTTTTCCCCATGAGCTTCAGCCCTTTGATTCGCCAACTGATCGATGCCCTGCGAATTTTGCCTGGGGTCGGTCAGAAAACTGCCCAGCGCATGGCGTTGCAGCTGCTCGAGCGTGATCGCAGTGGTGGCGCGCGCCTGGCTTCGGCCATGAGCCAGGCCATGGAAGGGGTGGGCCACTGCCGCTTGTGCCGCACGTTGACCGAAGACGACCTGTGCCCGCAATGCGCCGATACCCGTCGCGATGACACCTTGCTATGCGTGGTGGAAGGCCCGATGGACGTCTACGCGGTGGAGCAGACCGGTTTTCGCGGCCGTTACTTCGTGCTCAAGGGCCACCTCTCGCCGCTCGACGGCCTTGGCCCGGAAGCCATCGGTATTCCCCAGTTGCTGGCGCGGATCGACGAGGCGGGGACATTCGCCGAAGTCATTCTGGCTACCAACCCGACGGTCGAAGGTGAAGCCACCGCGCATTACATCGCCCAGTTGCTGGCGAACAAAGGCCTGATCGCTTCGCGCATCGCCCATGGTGTGCCGTTGGGTGGCGAGCTGGAGCTGGTGGATGGCGGGACGCTGGCGCATTCGTTTGCGGGGCGCAAGCCGATTTCGCTGTGATTCCATGGCGCCTGATCTGGCGCTATCGCGGACAAGCCCGCTCCTACAGGGGACTTTTGGTGTGCGCAGATGCCCTGTAGGAGCGGGCTTGCCCGCGATGTCTGTCTGGCCCGCACATTCTGGTTGAAAACCAAGCAAGCGCTCGGTTAACTTCGGCGAACCCCTTCAGCGGAGTTCGCCGATGCCTGCTTTCCAGGAATACTTCGACCCCAACCACCAAATGATCCGTGACAGCGTCCGACGCTTCGTCGAACGCGAGATTCTCCCGGGCATCGATCAATGGGAGGAGGCCGAGGGCTTTCCCCGTGAGCTTTACCTCAAGGCCGGTGCGGCGGGGATTCTGGGCATCGGTTACCCGGAAAGGTTCGGTGGCAGTCATGAGGGCGATCTGTTCGCCAAAGTCGCCGCCAGCGAAGAGCTGATGCGCTGTGGCTCGGGCGGGCTGGTGGCAGGGCTGGGATCGCTGGACATCGGCCTGCCGCCTATCCTCAAGTGGGCCCGGGCCGATGTCCGTGACCGTGTCGTGCCGCAGGTGTTGTCCGGCGAAAAAATCAGCGCTCTGGCCGTCACCGAACCCGGTGGAGGCTCTGACGTCGCCAACCTGCAGACCCGTGCCGTACGGGACGGCGATTTCTACCGGGTCAATGGCAGCAAGACCTTTATCACCAGTGGCGTGCGCGCCGATTTCTACACGGTGGCGGTACGCACGGGCGAACCGGGTTTCGCCGGCATCAGCCTGTTGCTCATCGAGAAGGACACCCCTGGCTTCACTGTCGGTCGGTCACTGAAGAAAATGGGGTGGTGGGCCTCGGACACCGCCGAGCTTTTCTTCGACGATTGCAGGGTGCCTGTGGGGCATCTGATTGGCGGCGAGAACATGGGGTTTGCCTGCATCATGGGCAACTTCCAGAGCGAACGCCTGGCACTGGCGCTGATGGCCAACATGACCGCGCAACTGGCGCTGGAAGAAAGCTTGACGTGGGCGCGTCAGCGCGAAGCGTTCGGCAAGCCCATTGGCAAGTTCCAGGTGATCAAGCATCGCCTGGCGGAGATGGCGACGGCGCTGGAAGTCTCAAGGGAGTTCACGTATCGGCAGGCAGCAAAAATGGCGGCGGGGCAGAGCGTGATCAAGGAGATCTCCATGGCCAAGAACTTCGCCACCGACACGGCGGACCGGATCGTCAACGATGCCGTGCAGATCCTGGGTGGTCTGGGTTACATGCGCGAGAGCCTGGTGGAGCGGTTGTACCGTGATAACCGGATACTGTCGATTGGCGGGGGGACGCGGGAAGTGATGAACGAGATCATCAGCAAGCAGATGGGGCTTTGATCTGCGGTGTGGCGACCGACGCCATCCCTGTAGGAGCGAGCTTGCTCGCGATGGAGGTCAACGATAACGCGGGCTGTCTGAAAGCCCGCGGTGTGGCGACTAGCATGGCGAGCAAGCTCGCTCCTACAGGGATGGGGGCCGTTACAAGTGCCGCTTACTTATCGGTCAACGCAAACTGCGTCAGGCAATAAGTAGGAATGCCCATATCTTCCAGGCGCTGCGAGCCACCCAGCTCCGGCAAATCGATGATCGCCGCCGCTTCATGCACGCGCGCGCCCATGCGCCGAATCAGGTTGGCCGCTGCGATCAGCGTACCGCCTGTGGCGATCAGGTCATCGAACATCACCACCGAGTCGCCTTCGCACAGGCTGTCGGCGTGCACTTCAAGGAAGGCTTCGCCGTACTCGGTCGCATAACCTTCGGCCAGTACATCCGCCGGCAGTTTGCCCTGCTTGCGAAACAGTACCAGCGGCTTGTTCAGTTGATAGGCCAATACCGAACCAATCAGGAAACCCCGAGCGTCCATCGCACCAATGTGGGTGAAGTCGGCTTCGACGTAGCGGTGGGCGAAGCTGTCCATCACCAGGCGCAGGGCGGTGGGGGACTGGAAGAGCGGGGTGATGTCACGAAAGATGACGCCCGGTTTCGGGAAGTCGATCACCGGGCGGATCAGGGATTTGATGTCGAAGGAGTCGAAGACCATCGTCGAGGTGTCCTGGCAGGCTGCAAACGTCGCAGTATAACGGCGGCAGAACCGTTTGGCTCAGCCGCCTTCGTCGCATCAGCTCTCCAGCGAGCCGCCGGCCAGAGCGCAGAGCTGGATCGGGTCGAGGATCTGGATTTCCTTGCCCTCGGCAGCGATCAGTTCGTTCGCCTGGAAACGTGTGAACACCCGCGACACGGTTTCCACCGCCAGGCCCAGGTAGTTGCCGATTTCGTTGCGCGACATGCTCAAGCGGAACTGGTTGGCCGAAAAGCCGCGAGCCCGAAAACGCGCCGACAGGTTGACGAGGAAGGTGGCAATGCGTTCGTCGGCAGTCTTTTTCGACAGCAGCAGCATCATTTGTTGATCATCGCGAATTTCACGGCTCATCACACGCATCAACTGACGGCGCAGTTGGGGCAGTTGCAATGCCAGTTCGTCGAGGCGCTCAAAGGGAATTTCACAGACCGATGTGGTCTCCAGTGCCTGGGCCGAGACCGGATGTTTCTCGGTATCCATGCCCGACAGTCCAACCAGCTCGCTCGGCAGATGGAACCCGGTGAGCTGTTCTTCACCGCCATCGCTCAGGCTGAATGTCTTCAGCGCACCGGAGCGTACTGCATAAACGCAATCGAAGTTGTCGCCCTGGCGGAACAGGAATTCGCCTTTTTTCAACGGGCGGCCACGTTTAACGATTTCGTCCAGCGCATCCATGTCTTCCAGATTCAGAGAAAGTGGTAAACAGAGGGGGGCCAGGCTGCAATCCTTGCAATGAGCCTGGTTGTGAGCGCGCAGTTTTACTGGCTCGGACATTTCTTAAATCCTTGTGGGAAATCACACATAAGACGTAAGGGTAACTCAACGGCAGTCATTCAGGCCAGCGGTGTGCCGAATTGTCACATCATGATCAAGGGCGTCCGACGGAACTTTTCCAAAGAGGGGGCCAGCGGGGCCGTTTCAAATCACCCGGGAAAAACGCTGACGATTTTGCTGATCCAGGTAGGCGTCGAACACCATGCAGACCGAGCGTACCAGCAGGCGTCCTGCGGGCAGTACGATGATGCGATCCTCTTTCAGTTCAATCAAACCGTCTGCGGCCATGCCCTGCAATTGTGGCCACAGCGGAGCGAAGTAGCCGCGAAAGTCGATGTTGAAAGTCCGTTCGATGGCGGCGAATTCCAGCTCAAAACTGCAAATCAATTGTTGAATGATCGCGCGCCGCACGCGATCGTCGCTGGTGCACAGCAGGCCGCGGTTGGTGGCCAGTTGCGCCGAGGCCAGGGTGTTCTGGTATTGGTTCAGGTCGCTGCTGTTCTGGCAGTACAGGTCGCCGATCTGGCTGATGGCTGACACGCCCAGGCCAATCAGGTCGCAATGGCCATGGGTGGTATAACCCTGGAAATTGCGTTGCAGGGTCGACTCTTCCTGGGCAATCGCCAGCTCGTCGTCGGGCAGGGCGAAGTGGTCCATGCCGATGTAGCGGTAGCCGGCCCTGGTCAGTTGCTCGATGGTCTGTTGGAGCATTTCCAGTTTCTGTGCAGGCGTGGGCAACTCGTCGCTGTCGATGCGCCGTTGCGGCATGAAGCGTTCTGGCAAATGCGCATAGTTGAACACCGACAACCGATCGGGTTGCAGGCTGATGACTTCCTCGACGGTGCGGGCGAAGTGTTCCGGTGTTTGCTTGGGCAGGCCGTAGATCAGGTCGATGTTGATCGAGCGAAATTGCAGGGTTCGCGCCGCCTCGATCACTGCGCGGGTTTCATCCGGACTTTGCAGGCGATTGACCGCCCTTTGCACGGTAGGGTCGAGGTCCTGCACGCCGATACTGACCCGATTGAAGCCCAGTTCACGCAACAGGCCCATGGTCGACCAGTCGGCCTCGCGCGGGTCGATCTCGATGCCGTAGTCGCCGCTGTCGTCGTCCAGCAAGTTGAAGCTCTTGCGCAACTGGGCCATCAGTTGACGCAGTTCGTCGTGGCTGAGAAAAGTCGGCGTGCCGCCGCCGAAGTGCAGTTGCTCGACTTTCTGTGCCGGGTCGAGATGACAGGCGATCAACTGGATTTCCTGCTCCAGGCGTTGCAGATAGGGCTGGGCGCGTCCGCGATCCTTGGTAATGACCTTGTTGCACGCACAGTAGTAGCAAATGTTCGCGCAGAAGGGGATGTGCACGTACAGCGACAGGGGGCGCAGGGCCTTGCGGCTTTCGCGAAGGGCGTGGAACAGGTCGAAGGTGCCGACATGCCCGTCGAATTGTACGGCGGTCGGGTAGGAGGTGTAACGCGGACCCGCCAGGTCGTAACGGCGGATCAGGTCGGTATCCCAACGAATGTCGTCGAGCATCATGCGGGCATTCCCCGGATAGGCTGGCAGTGCGGCGAGTCTATGGGGTGCGGCGTTGGGGCATCTTGATTTGCGTCAACGCTCAAGATTTGGCGCGTCTACTCCAACCCTGTAGGAGCGAGCATGCTCGCGATGCGATGTATCAGGCGACGTGTGTATCGTCTGAAACGCCGCCATCGCGAGCAATCGAGCGTCGACCGGCTGCTCCTACAGGATTGGGGGGGTTAATGCCCCATCAACCAATGCTGATGCGGCCCCGGCAGGGTCCAGATTCCAAACAGGATCACCAGCAAGCCACCGGTCATGCGCACGCTGCGTTTGTGCAGCAGCGCCGTGACCCGTTCCGCCGCCAGCCCGGTGGCCAGCAATACCGGCCAGGTGCCCAGGCCGAACGCGAGCATCAGCAACGCGCTGTCCAGCGCATTGCCCTGGCTGGCCGACCACAGCAACGTGCTGTAAACCAGCCCGCACGGCAGCCAGCCCCATAGCGCGCCCAGCAGCAAGGCCCGTGGCAGGCTGGACACCGGCAGCAATGTGTTCGCCACCGGCTGGATATGCCGCCACAGGCCGCGCCCGAGGCTTTCGATACGGGTCAGGCCGCTCCACCAGCCGGCCAGGTACAAACCCATGGTGATCAGCAACAAACCCGCGAGGATGCGCATGAAGGTGGCCGCCGGGCTGTTCGCGACCGCCCAGCCGGCCAGGCCGATCAGCAGGCCGGCGGTGGCATAGCTGAGGATGCGCCCCAGGTTGTACGCCAAGAGCAGGCGAAAGCGTCGGCTGCGTTGGTCTTTCGGAATGGCCAGGGTCAGCGCGCCCATCAGTCCGCCGCACATGCCCAGGCAATGGCCACCACCCAACAGGCCGAGTATCACCGCCGAGACCAGCAGTGGCGCCAGTTCAAGCATGTGGCGGCGCCTTGTCGTTGTCCGGTTTGGCCGGTTGGCCCGTGGCCTCGTCGACCGCCGCCGTGTGATTGGGGTCCTGGTCGTCGAAGAGGATGCTGTGGGCCGGGCCGTCCAGGTCATCGTACTGACCACTGTCGACTGCCCAGAAGAAGATGTAGATCGCGATGCCGACGATCAGCAGCGCCGCCGGGATCATCACGTAGAGAGCTGGCATGGTAAGGCTCCAGACCCGCGCGGCTCAGGCCGGCAGCGGGCGATATAGCGGTGTGGCGCTGACGGCCGCCGATTTCGGCAGGCGAGTCAGGCGCAGGGCGTTCAGCACCACGACCAACGAACTGATGGACATGCCGACGGCGGCCCATACCGGCGTGATCCAGCCAAGGGCGGCGAACGGCAACATGAGGCCATTGTACAGTGCGGCCCACAGCAGGTTTTCGACGATGATCCGGCGCGTCCGCCGGGCCAGGCTGAAGGCCTGCACCAACGCGTCGAGGCGATTGGACAGCAACACGGCATCGGCACTGGTTTTCGCCAGGTCCGTGGCCGAACCCATGGCCACGCTGATGTCGGCAGCGGCCAGCACGGGAACATCGTTGACGCCGTCACCGAGCATCAGCACCTTGCGACCTTCCTTGTGCAATTGCTGCAGGACTTGCAACTTGTCGTCCGGGCGCAAGCCGGCGCGGGCTTCGTCCATGCCCAGTTCGGCGGCGACACTGGCGACCATCGGTGAGCTGTCACCGGACAGCAGCAGCGTGCGCCAGCCACGGGCCTTGCACGCAGCGATCAGCGCGGGCGCATCATCACGCAAACGGTCATCGAGAACGAACCACGCCAGCGGACCCTCGGTATCACCCAACAGTAGCCATTGCCCGGCTTCATCGGGCATCAACGGCGCGGCGGTGCCACTGAGTTCGCAGACAAAATCCGCCTGGCCGATGCGCAGACGCTGCGTGCCGACCCAGCCTTCCAGGCCCAGGCCCGGAGTGCTGTGAACGTCCTCGGCGGCCAGTGGCGCGCGGCCGAACGCTCGGGCAATCGGGTGTTCGGAGCGGTTCTCCAGGGCGGCGGCAAGGCTCAGGCAATCATCGCTGCCCAATGTGCCGAGCGGGTGTATCGAACGCAATGCCAGTCGCCCTTCGGTGAGCGTGCCGGTCTTGTCGAAAATCACCGTGTCGATCTGGTTCAGGCCTTCGAGTACATGGCCGCGGGTCAATAGCAGTCCGAGTTTGTGCAGGGTCCCGGTGGCAGCGGTGAGCGCAGTGGGTGTGGCGAGGGACAGGGCGCAGGGGCACGTCGCGACGACCATCGCCAGCACGATCCAGAAAGCGCGTGAAGAATCCAGCTCCCACCACACCACACCGATGACCGCCGAGGCGATCAGCGAGAGCAACAGGAACCACTGCGCGGCGCGGTCGGCAATCTCCGCCAGGCGGGGTTTTTCCGATTGGGCCCGATCCAGCAGGCGGACAATCGCCGACAGTCGGGTGTCGTGTCCCAGGGCGAGGACTTCCACGGTCAGCGCGCCTTCGACGTTGAGCGTGCCGGCGGTGACAGCGTCGCCCGGCAAGCGCGGTTGCGGCAGGTATTCACCGGTCAGCAGGGATTCGTCGATGCTCGATTGACCTTCGAGGATCTTGCCGTCGGCTGGCAGGACGGCGCCAGGATGGACCAGCACCTGATCGCCGACACGCAATTCGCTGAGCAGGATGCGCTCGCTCTGGCCGTCGGCCGCCAGTCGCAGGCAAGAGGCGGGCAGCAGGTTGACCAGTTGCGCGGTAGCGGCGGCGGTGCGTTGCCGGGCGCGACGTTCCAGATAGCGCCCGGCGAGCAGGAACAGGGCAAACATGCCGACGGTGTCGAAGTACAGCTCGCCGACTCCGGTGATCGAAGTCCAGATCCCCGCGAGGTAGGCGCAACCAATCGCCAGCGACACGGACACGTCCATGGTCAGGTGGCGGGTGCGCAAGTCGCGCATCGCGCCCTTGAAAAACGGCGCACAACTGTAGAACACGATGGGCGTGGTCAGGAACATCGCGACCCAGCGCAGGATGGTGTGAAGTTCGGGGCTCAGATCGATATTGAATTCCGGCCAGGTGGCCATGGTCGCCATCATTGCCTGGAACCATAGCAGCCCCGCCACACCGAGCTGGCGCAGTGCCAGGCGATTCTCGCTGGCCAGCTGCTCGCTGGCTCGGTCGGGCTGGTAAGGGTGGGCGGCGTAACCGATCTGGCGCAATTGGCTGAGCATCTGGCTCAGCGGCAGTTGTCCATCGGCCCAGCGCACGTGCAGGCGATGGTTCGACAGGTTCAGGCGCGCCTCGGCCACAGCGGGCAGGCCGCGCATGTGTTTCTCGATCAACCAGCCGCAGGCGGCGCAACTGATGCCTTCCATCAACAACGTGGTTTCGGCGAGTTCGCCATCGTGACGTACGAAAGGCTTTTGCACATCGGCGCGGTCGTACAGCGCCAGTTCATCGATCAATTGCACCGGCAACGCTTCGGGGTTCGCCGAGGCTTCACTGCGGTGTTGGTAATAGCTTTCCAGCCCACCCGCGACAATTGCCTCGGCCACGGCCTGGCAGCCCGGGCAACAAAATTCGCGGGTTTCTCCGAGGACGACGGCGGTGAAGCGGCTGCCGGTTGGGACGGGCAGGGCGCAGTGATAGCAGGCAAGGGGGCTGGTCATGGGGGATCTATATAGTTTTGAAGGTCCTCATCGCGAGCAGGCTCGCTCCTGTAGGAGCGGGCTTACCCGCAATGCGCGAAGCGCGGCTTTATTTTTTCAGGTCTTCGGCACCTTGAAGCGGCTCGTCACCCAGCAGCAGATCCTTGTCATGGTTGACCAGTTCTTCCTCGAACATACGCCAGGTCTTGTCGCCTTCCACGCCCAGCAGTTCGACAAACCGGCGGCCTTCGATTTTATCGCTCAGTTGGCCGATGTAGCGGCCCTGTTCGGTCTCGCTGCGGGCCAGGCTGATCTTGCGATCCTTCTCCGGCTGGGTCGGCGAGATCAGGTTCAGTTCCAGGATTTTTGGCTGGCTGTTACCGCTCAGGCGCAAGTCGACTTCGCCAGTCACGTCGTCCAGGTGCACACTGGCACGCATCTGCAGAGTCTGCGCCAGCAGTTCGCGGTCCAGGGAGCGGTTGATGCCTTTGCCCGCCTCGTAGTAGTTGTCGTTGACCAGGTTGTCCGGGTTGTTCACCGCGATGGTCACCATGGACAAGGTCAGCGTCACCGAGCAGGCGAGGATACCAATGATGATCCACGGCCAAAGGTGCTTGTACCAGGGGCTTGCGGCATTTGCTGCGGGCATGATCACTTCTCTCAACGAATTTGTGGGCCGATGAATCGGCTCTTGGCTTCAACGTGGATGGTCTCGTCATCGGCGTCCCTGAGGATGAATTTCACCTCGTTGGTGCTCGATGGCAGTTTTTCCGGGGCCATGGACAGTTCCACTGGCTGGCTGACGATGTCACCCGCGACCACCTTGATCTCGCGTCGACCTTGCAGCTTCAGGTCCGGCAGCCCGCTGGCCTCGAGTACGTAGGTGTGGTCGCGTTGATCCTTGTTCATGATCTTCAGGCTGTAGACGTTTTCGATTCGGCCCTCGGCGTTCTCACGGTACAGGACGCGGTCCTTGCTGACGTCGAAGCCCACCAGCGAACGGGTCGCGAAGGCGGTAGCGAGAAGGGCGATCATGGCCAGCAACACCACGGCATAACCGATCAGGCGCGGACGCAGCTTATGGGTTTTCTGCCCCGAGAGGTTGTGTTCGGTGGTGTAGCTGATCAGGCCGCGCGGGTAGTCCATTTTGTCCATGATCGCATCGCAGGCGTCGATGCAGGCGGCGCAACCCACGCACTCGACCTGCAGACCGTCGCGAATGTCGATACCGGTTGGGCAAACCTGTACGCACATGGTGCAGTCGATGCAATCCCCCAAACCCTGGGCCTTGTAGTCCACGCCTTTCTTGCGCGGCCCACGGCTTTCGCCACGGCGTGGATCGTAGGAAATGATCAGGGTGTCCTTGTCGAACATCACGCTCTGGAAACGTGCGTACGGGCACATGTAAATGCACACTTGTTCGCGCAGCCAGCCCGCGTTGCCGTAAGTGGCCAGGGTGAAGAAGCCGACCCAGAAATAGGACCAGCCATCGGCGTCGCCCGTAAAGAAGTCCAGCACCAGTTCGCGAATCGGCGAAAAGTAACCCACGAACGTCATGCCGGTGACGAAGCCGATGAGAATCCACAGGGCATGCTTGCTGAACTTGCGCAGGAACTTGTTGGCGCTCATCGGCGCCTTGTCCAACTTGATGCGTGCGTTGCGGTCACCTTCGGTCACCTTTTCGCACCACATGAAAATCCAGGTCCAGACGAATTGCGGGCAGGAATAGCCGCACCAGACCCGTCCTGCATAAACGGTGATGAAGAACAGGCCGAAGGCGCTGACGATCAGGATGCCGGACAACAGAATGAAGTCCTGGGGCCAGAAAGTGGCGCCGAAAATGAAGAATTTGCGTTCCGGCAGGTTCCACCAGACGGCCTGATGACCGCCCCAGTTCAGCCAGACCGTGCCGAAGTACAGCAGAAACAGGAAACCGCCACCGATGATCCGCAAGTTGCGAAACAGCCCGGTGAAGGCGCGGTTGTAGATTTTTTCACGAGAGGCATAGAGGTCGACGCTTTTGTCCCCCTTGGCAGGTGGAGTCACGTCGTGTACCGGAATTTGGTTGCTCATCGGTTGCATCCCACGGCAGTGGAGAAATGCCCCGGTCAGTACGTGCCGACCGCGGTCAAAAAGGGGTATTGCAGTGGCGCAATGATACCCCTGTAGCTCTATCACAAGGGTGCGACCATTGGTCACGTTGGTGGAAATGAACTGACAGTGTAATGACCTGTATCAATTGACTGGTGAAATTATGGACGTTTTTGCGGTTGCGGACGCTCAATCCATCCATGGGTTGATCAACTCAACGCCGCTGGACTTGAAGTCGTCGATATTGCGTGTGACCACGGTCAGGCCATGCACCAGTGCAGTGGCGGCGATGAGGGCGTCGCTTTCGTTCGCCTGATCCGGAACATGCAGGCGTGCGCAGCGCAATGCCACGGCCGCATCCACCGCGAGGATCCTGCCATCGAAGGCCGGCATGACGTGCCGTTTGAGCCAGGTCCGCAAGACACTCCCCTGGGCGGGGTCACGACGCTCCATGCGCAACACGCCGGTTTCCAGTTCCTTCAATGTGATGGCCGAGATAAACAGGCGTGGCGCGAGGATGCTTTTGGCCCAGGCGACGACGTTCGCATCGGCCTGGGGTTTGCGCAGTTCCGAGATCACATTGGTGTCGAGTAGGTACATCAGGTCAGGTCCACGGGGCGGTGAGTGATCACGGCACGCTCGGTTTCGAATTCGATATCCGCCGCTTCGGGCATCACCAGCAGTTCGACGATATTGGCGTTCATGCCGGTGAGTTTTTCGTAGTCCTCAATGCTTAGCAGTACATGAGCCGGCCTGCCACGATCGGTGATGATTACCGGACCCTGACGGGTGGCTTTTTTGGCACTACTTGTGTCCTGGTTGAATTCACGGCTGGAGAGGGTAGTGATGGCCATGGAGGTATCCCCTTGCAAACAGATTTGTAGAAACGTTACTACATGGTCTGCCGGGTAACAATTCAAGTGGCCGCCATTCGTCGTTTCGACCCGCGCCGTGGAGGAGGTTTTAAGCAAAAAAAAGCCCCGTCGAATGACGGGGCCGTTTTTTGTAGCAGGCGTTTGCCTTACTGAGCGTCTGGCGCCGGGGCCTTCTCACCGTGAGAAAGGCTGTAGACGTAAGCGGCCAGCAGGTGAACCTTGTCGTTGCCCTGCATTTGTTCCTGCGCAGGCATCTGGCCCTGGCGGCCGTAACGGATGGTCTGCTGCAGTTGAGCGAAGCTCGAACCGTAGATGAACGCGCCCGGGTGAGTCAGGTCAGGTGCGCCCATGGCAGGCGTGCCTTTGCCTTGTGGGCCGTGGCACGCCACGCAGTTGGCTGCGAACAGTTTCTGGCCCGCCTCCGGATCAGCCTTCGCGCCTTCAGGCAGCTTGCGGCCATCGAGGTTGGTCAGCACGAATGCAGCGACATCCGCAACGCCTTGCTCGCCGATCACTTCAGCCCAGGCCGGCATCACGGCGTGACGACCGCCCATGATGGTGGTCTTGATGGTTTCCGGTTCGCCGCCCCAGCGCCAGTCGGCGTCGGTCAGGTTCGGGAAGCCATAGGCACCCTTGGCGTCGGAACCATGGCAAACCGAGCAGTTGGAGGCGAACAGGCGGCCACCCATCTTCAGGGCTTGTGGATCCTTGGCCACTTCTTCGATCGGCATGGAAGCGAATTTGGCGAAGATCGGCCCAAACTTGGCGTCCGATTTGGCCATTTCCTTTTCCCACTCGTGAACGCCGGTCCAGCCGGTCTGGCCGTTGGCGAACGCGGTCTGCTTTTCGTTATCCAGGTAGTTGTATCCTGGCAGCAGGCCCTTCCAGTTGCCCAGGCCCGGGTACAGCACCAGGTAACCCAGGGCGAAAACGATGGTGCCCACGAACAGCATGAACCACCATTTCGGCAGTGGGTTGTCGTACTCCTCGATCCCGTCGAAAGAGTGGCCGACCGTCTCTTCGGTCTGCTCGGCGCGCTGGCCCTTGCGGGTCGACAGCAGCAGCCAGGTCAGGGAAAAGATCGTACCGAGACTGAGGACTGTGACGTACAGACTCCAGAATGTAGTCATTCTTTGTTACTCCTAGAAGCTTGCTCGACGTGCTTGATGGCTTCGGGATCATCCGCGAAAGGCAGCAAGGTCGCGTCTTCAAACTCCGACTTGCGCTTGGGGCTGAACACCCACAAGGCCAGACCCACGAAAGCCACCATCACAACGACGGTGCCCAGGCCACGAATCATCCCGATATCCATCCAGATCACCGTTTGCTTTTGATGATGGTGCCCAGGCCTTGCAGATAGGCCACCAGCGCGTCCATTTCGGTTTTGCCCTTCACAGCATCCTGAGCGCCGGCGATGTCTTCGTCGGTGTAAGGGACGCCGAGCGTACGCAAGACTTCCATTTTCTTGGCGGTGTCTTTGCCGTCGAGCTTGTTTTCCACGAGGAACGGGTAGGCCGGCATTTTCGACTCGGGCACGACGTTGCGCGGGTTGTACAAGTGCGCACGTTGCCAGTCATCGGAATAACGACCACCGACGCGGGCCAGGTCCGGACCGGTACGCTTGGAACCCCACAGGAACGGGTGGTCCCAGACGCTTTCACCGGCGACCGAGTAGTGGCCATAACGTTCGGTTTCAGCACGGAACGGGCGGATCATCTGCGAGTGGCAGCCGACACAACCGTTGGCGATGTAAATGTCGCGGCCTTCCAGTTCAAGAGCGGTGCGCGGCTTCATGCCTTCGACCGGCTTGTTGGTGACGTCCTGGAAAAACAGCGGAACGATCTGGGTCAGGCCGCCAACACTGACGGCGATAACCATGAAGAAGGCCAGCAGGCCAATATTCTTCTCGACTGCTTCATGCTTCATCAGTGAGCTCCAACTACAGCAATCTGTTCGGCGGCTTTGGCTTCAACCGGGTTCGAGGCGCGTACGGTACGGTAGACGTTGTAGGCCATGAACAGCATGCCGGAGGCGAAGAACGCACCGCCCAGGGCTCGTACGATGAAACCAGGATGGCTGGCTTGCAGCGCTTCGACGAACGAGTAGGTGAGGGTGCCGTCATCGTTGATTGCACGCCACATCAGGCCCTGGGTGATGCCGTTGACCCACATCGAAGCGATGTACAGAACGGTACCGATGGTCGCGAGCCAGAAGTGAGCATTGATCAGGCCAACGCTGTGCATCTGGGCACGGCCGAACAGTTTCGGAATCATGTGGTAGATCGCGCCGATCGAGATCATCGCTACCCAGCCCAGAGCGCCGGCGTGTACGTGGCCGATGGTCCAGTCGGTGTAGTGCGACAGCGAGTTGACGGTCTTGATCGCCATCATCGGGCCTTCGAAGGTCGACATGCCGTAGAACGCCAGCGATACCACGAGGAAGCGCAGGATCGGGTCGGTGCGCAGCTTATGCCAGGCGCCCGAGAGGGTCATCATGCCGTTGATCATGCCGCCCCAGCTTGGCGCCAGCAGGATGATCGACATCGCCATGCCCAGCGACTGTGCCCAGTCCGGCAGCGCGGTGTAGTGCAGGTGGTGAGGACCGGCCCAGATGTACAGGGTGATCAGTGCCCAGAAGTGCACGATCGACAGGCGATAGGAGTAGATCGGACGTTCGGCCTGTTTCGGCACGAAGTAGTACATCATCCCCAGGAAGCCGGTGGTCAGGAAGAAACCCACGGCGTTGTGGCCGTACCACCACTGGATCATCGCGTCAGTCGCGCCTGAGTAGGCCGAGTAGGACTTGAAGAAACTGACCGGCAGGGAGGCGTGGTTGACGATGTGCAGCATGGCCGTCACGACGATGAACGCGCCGTAGAACCAGTTACCGACATAGATGTGCTTGGTGTTGCGCTTGGTGATGGTGCCGAAGAACACCAGACCGTAGGTCACCCAGACGATGGCCAGCAGAATAGCCAGTGGCCATTCCAGTTCCGCGTATTCCTTGGTAGTGGTGTAACCCAGTGGCAAGGTAATGATCGCGCCGACGATCACCGCTTGCCATCCCCAGAAGGTAAAGGCTGCGAGGCTGTCGGAAATCAGTCGCGTTTGGCAGGTTCGCTGCACGACGTAGTAAGAAGTGGCAAACAGTGCACATCCACCGAAGGCGAAAATCACCAGGTTGGTGTGCAGCGGGCGCAGGCGTCCAAAAGTCGTCCACGGCAGACCGAAGTTCAATTCCGGCCATACGAGCTGTGAGGCGATGAAGACACCGAGCCCCATGCCAAGGATCCCCCAGACCACCGTCATGATGGCGAACTGGCGGACTACCTTATAGTTATAAGCAGTCGGACTGATTGCTGTGCTCATTCTAAGGTTCCACGGTTTGGGTGTTTTATTAGGAGTAAAAATCGGTCGCAAGTATGGAGAAAGCGGGGGGTCATTGCAACGCGCCATGACCTGGGTCAATGCTTTCAACCGCTGATTCTGCGGCCTTTCCATGCGCCGCGTAGGGTCAAAAATACCCGACGAGAAAACGTCGTTGCGAATGGGAACGATGCGGGGGTCAGGTCGTATGTAACGAGCTGTGTTTAAACGCGACCATCAGGTGATCGATGACAAGGGTCGCAATAGCCGGTATCTACCAGCCTTTGCGGCCTGTCATCGCAAGATTCGTCGCACACATCGGGTTGGGTCGACCTCGAGCCGGCACTTGCCATCGCGTGTCGGAGCAAGCTTAGACCCGAATCGGGGGAACTGAAAGGAGGACTAACGAAGGGGTGCGACAAATAGAAGCAGGGCAAAGCTGCAGGCTGCGAGCCGCAAGTTAAAAACCTGTGGCTCGCCAGATGTTCACTTTGCCCTGAGTACAGCGGGGCGTTTTGCTTTGCTTTTACTTGTTGCTTGTAGCTTGCAACTTGTCGCTCAACTGCTCGCCCCCTTTCGAGAGACTGTAGACGTAGGCTGCGAGCAGTTGCACCTTGTCGTTGCCAAGCAGTTCGTTCTGCGCCGGCATATGACCTTGGCGTCCATGGCGGATGGTCTGTTGCAGTTGTGCCAGGCTGGTGCCGTAGATGAAGCCGGCGGGTTGCGTCAGGTTCGGCGCGCCCATGGCTTCGGTACCCTGGCCATTGGCACCGTGACAGGCTACGCACATGGTGCTGAACGCTTGCTGTCCGGCTTGCAGGTCGGCCGTATCGTCAGCTGGCAAAGGCAGGCGTGCCAGATCATGACGCACGTAGGCGGCGACGTTTTTTACACCGGCTTCACCGAGCATTTCACCCCAGGCCGGCATCGCAGCGATGCGTCCGCCCATGATGGTGGTCTTGATGGTGTCGGCGTTACCGCCCCAGCGCCAGATGCTGTCGGTCAGGTTAGGGAAGCCGAAGGCGCCCTTGGCGTCGGAGCCATGGCAGACCGAGCAGTTCGAGGCAAACAGGCGACCGCCCATTTTCAACGCTTGCGGGTCCTTGGCCACTTCTTCCACGGGCATGGCGGCGAACTTGGCGAAGATCGGTCCAAATTTGGCGTCGGCCTTGTTCATCTCCTTTTCCCATTCGTTCACGCCGGTCCAGCCATTCTCGTAGCCGGGCAGGATGCCTTTCCAGTTGCCCAGGCCCGGGTAAAGGATCAGGTAGCCGACGGAAAACACCAGGGTGCCGGCAAACAGCATGAACCACCACTGCGGCAGCGGGTTGTCATACTCTTCGATGCCGTCGAAGCTGTGGCCCATGGTCTGATCGACGCTGCCCTTGGTTTCGCCCCTGCGGGTGCCGATCAGCAGCCAGGTCAGGCCGATCAGGCTGCCGATGGTCAGTACGCAGATCCACGTACTCCAGAAGGTGGTCATGACCGGGTACTCCTTGTGACAGGTTCTTGGGTGCTATCAGGTTGAGGCTCATCGGCAAACGGCAGCAGGCGCGCCTCGGCGAATTCCGGATTGCGCTTGCCGTTGAACACCCACAGCGTCAGGCCGACGAAGGCCACGAACACCACGACGGTGCCCAGGCCGCGGATCAAGCCGGTACTCATTTCCAGGTCCATGGCTCACCTCTTGCTCTTGATGGCAGTGCCGAGCACTTGCAGGTAGGCAACCAGGGCGTCCATTTCCGATTTGCCTTTGAGCGATTCGGTGGCGCCGGCAATGTCGGCGTCGGTGTACGGCACGCCAAGGGTACGCATGGCCTTGATCTTCGCTTCGGTGTGGCTGCTGTCGAGTTGATTGGCAACCAGCCATGGGTAGGCCGGCATCTTCGACTCGGGCACCACGTTGCGCGGGTTGTACAAGTGCGCGCGGTGCCAGTCATCCGAGTAGCGGGCGCCTACGCGGGCCAGGTCCGGACCGGTACGCTTGGAGCCCCACAGGAACGGATGGTCCCAGACGCTTTCACCGGCAACCGAGTAGTGACCGTAGCGTTCGGTCTCGGCGCGGAACGGACGGATCATCTGCGAGTGGCAGCCGACGCAACCTTCGCGGATGTAGATGTCGCGGCCTTCCAGTTGCAGCGCGGTGTAGGGCTTCATGCCTTCCACCGGCTTGTTGGTCACGTCCTGGAAGAACAGTGGGACGATCTGGGTCAGACCGCCGATGCTCACCGCGAACACCATCAGCAGCATCAGCAGGCCGACGTTCTTTTCAATCGTTTCGTGTTTCATGGCGGACTCCTCAGGCCATTTGCGCGGCGGCAACGACGTCAGCAGGCTGCGAGGCCCGCACGGTGCGCCAGGTGTTGTATGCCATCAAGAGCATGCCGAAGAGGAAGATTGCCCCGCCTACCAGTCGCACGATGAAGCCTGGGTGGCTGGCCACCAGCGTTTCGACGAAGGAGTAAGTCAGCGTGCCGTCTTCGTTGACTGCGCGCCACATCAGGCCTTGGGCGATGCCGTTGACCCACATCGACGCGATGTACAGCACGGTGCCGATGGTCGCCAGCCAGAAGTGCGCATTGATCAGAGCGATGCTGTGCATCTGCTCACGACCGAAGACTTTCGGGATCATGTGGTACAGCGCGCCGATGGAAATCATCGCTACCCAGCCAAGAGCGCCGGCGTGTACGTGGCCAATGGTCCAGTCGGTGTAGTGGGAGAGGGCGTTGACCGTCTTGATCGCCATCATCGGACCTTCGAAGGTCGACATGCCGTAGAACGCCAGGGATACCACGAGGAAACGCAGGATCGGGTCGCTGCGCAACTTATGCCAGGCACCCGACAGGGTCATCATGCCGTTGATCATGCCGCCCCAGCTTGGCGCCAGCAGGATCAGCGACATCACCATGCCCAGCGACTGTGCCCAGTCCGGCAGCGCGGTGTAGTGCAAGTGGTGAGGACCGGCCCAGATGTACAGGGTGATCAGTGCCCAGAAGTGCACGATCGACAGGCGATACGAATACACCGGGCGCTCGGCCTGTTTCGGCACGAAGTAGTACATCATCCCCAGGAAGCCTGCGGTGAGGAAGAAGCCCACGGCGTTGTGGCCGTACCACCATTGCACCATGGCATCAGTCGCACCGGCGTACAGCGAGTAGGACTTGGTGAAGCTCACCGGCAACTCAAGGTTGTTGACGATGTGCAGGATGGCAACGGTAAGGATGAACCCGCCGAAGAACCAGTTACCGACATAGATGTGCTTGGTGTTGCGCTTGGCCACGGTGCCGAAAAACACGATGGCGTAAGCGACCCACACAATGGTGATCAGAATGTCGATCGGCCATTCCAGCTCGGCGTATTCCTTGGAACTGGTGTAGCCCAGTGGCAGGCTGATTGCCGCCAGCAGGATCACCAGTTGCCAGCCCCAGAAGCAGAATGCGGCGATTTTCGGCGCAAACAATTGGGTTTGGCAGGTGCGTTGCACCGAGTAGAACGAACTGGCGAACAGGGCGCAGCCGCCGAATGCGAAGATCACAGCGTTAGTGTGCAGAGGGCGCAAACGCCCGAAGCTGGTCCACGGCAAGTTGAAGTTGAGTTCGGGCCAGACCAATTGAGCCGCGAGAAAAACCCCGAGCCCCATGCCGACGATGCCCCACACCACCGTCATAATGGCGAATTGGCGGACCACCTTGTAGTTGTAGGCGGTACTGATAGAAGTGTTCATGGTTCCCCATCCACGGTTCAGCCCAAGGAAAAACGTTCGCGCAAGGCAGACGCACCCTTCGACTGGAGTTATAGGCAGACTAAAAGCGAGGCAAGCATGGACAAAGAGCACAAGGCCAGTATTGACGGGGATCAATGGGCGCGGTGCCTGGACGAACAGGGATGGTTATGGAATGCAGCGGCTGTAAAGGGTTCGGCGCCGTCCGCGACGCTGATTCTCGCCCATGGCGCCGGTGCGCCGATGGACAGCGACTGGATGACTGACATGGCCGTGCGCCTTGCCGCGCTTGGGGTCAACGTGTTGCGTTTCGAGTTTCCCTACATGGCCCAACGGCGTGTCGATGGTGGCAAGCGTCCCCCGAACCCCGCGCCCAGGCTGCTGGAGTGCTGGCGTGAGGTCTATGCGGTGGTGCGACGCCATGTCGCTGGGCGGCTGGCCATTGGCGGCAAGTCCATGGGCGGGCGAATGGCCAGTCTATTGGCCGATGAACTCGGCGCCGATGCGCTGGTGTGCCTGGGGTATCCGTTTTACGCGGTGGGCAAACCGGAGAAGCCACGGGTCGAACATCTGGCGGGGTTGCAGACGCGCACGTTGATTGTCCAGGGCGAGCGCGATGCGCTGGGAAATCGGGAGGCGGTTGAGGGGTATGGGTTATCGCCGAGTATCGAGATCTGCTGGCTGGTGGCGGGGGATCATGACTTGAAGCCGTTGAAGGCGTCCGGGTTTACCCATGAGCAGCATCTGGCGGCTGCGGCGCAGAGGGTGGCGGGGTTTCTGCTTTAGGATATTTGTGGCCTGGACTTGCCCGCGAAGAGGCCAGGACAGCCAATAAAAAAGCCCGGACAGCACTCACTGTCCGGGCTTTGTTTTTCCCGCGGCACTCAGCGGTTAAACCGCTCCACCAGCGAATACTGGGTATTCGCCGTCTTGATCAATTCCTCACTGAGCAGCGCCGAGTTCTGCGCCTGTTCCGAGGTCTGGTCCGCCAGGTGTGAGATGTTGCTGATGTTGCGGCTGATCTCTTCGGCCACCGAGTTCTGCTCTTCGGTGGCGGCGGCGATCTGCGTGGTCATGTCGGTGATGTTGGCCACCGCTTCGCTGATCCCGACCAGGGCCTGGTCTGCTTCCAGTACGCGTGCCACGCCTTCTTCAGCCTGGCGATGACCGGCGTCCATGGTCTGCACGGCGGAGTTGGCGGTCTGTTGCAGCTTGGCGATCAGGGCGTGGATCTGCCCGGTGGATTCGCTGGTGCGCTGCGCCAATTGACGGACTTCGTCTGCCACCACGGCGAATCCGCGTCCCATTTCCCCGGCGCGTGCCGCTTCGATGGCGGCGTTCAGGGCCAGCAGGTTGGTCTGGTCGGCGATGCTTTTGATCACATCGACCACGCCACCGATTTCGTCGCTGTCCTTGGCCAGTTGAGTCACGGTCAGGCCGGTCTCACCCACCACCTCGGACAGACGCTGGATCGCATCCCGGGTTTCCCCGGCAATATCGCGACCGCGCCCGGTCAGGCGATTGGCTTCCTGGGTGGCGTCGGCGGTGCGTTGCACGTGACTGGCCACTTCCTGGGTGGTGGCGGCCATCTGATTGACGGCGGTGGCCACCTGCTCGGTCTCGAGGCGCTGGCGCTCCAGGCCGGTTGAACTGTCGTGCGCCAGGGAGTCGGACTGCCGGGCTTGTTCGGTCAAGTGCTCGGCAGTGTCCTGCAGACGGGTCAGGCAGGTGCGAAGACGAGCTTCCTGGCTGAGGATGGACATTTCCAGGCGCGCCTGGGCGCCACGGCTGTCGGTGTACATCTGCGCAATCAGCGGGTCGGAGGTGGTCTGTTCCGCCAGGCGCAGCAGGCGCTTCAGGCCACGCTGTTGCCAGCTCAAGCCGAGCAGGCCCAGCGGCACGGACAGGCCCGCGGCCAGGGCAAAACCCCAATGGGAATTGAGCGAGGCGCCGATCAGGAAGCTCAGTTGGCTGACCAGGATGAAGGGCAGCCAGTCCTGTAGCACCGGCAGCCATTTGTCGGAGGAAGGAATCGCCGACTTGCCCTGGTTGATGCGCTGATAAAGCGCCTTGGCACGCTGGATCTGCTCGGCCGTGGGCTTGACCCTTACCGATTCGTAGCCAATGACCTGATTGCCCTCGTACACCGGGGTGACGTAGGCGTTAACCCAGTAGTAGTCACCGCTTTTACAGCGATTCTTGACGATACCCATCCAGGGTAAGCCTTGTTTGAGCGTGCCCCACATATGCGCAAACACTGCAGCCGGCACGTCGGGGTGACGCACCAGGTTATGCGGTGCACGGATCAATTCGTCGCGGGAATAGCCGCTGATTTCGACGAACGCATCGTTGCAGTAGGTGATCACGCCCTTGGTATCGGTTGTAGAAATCAACCGTTGCTGAGACGGGAAGGTCCGCTCGCTTTGAGTAATGGGCTGGTTGTTACGCATGGCAATTTAAGTCCGCAAGGCTTTCCAGTGTTGTCGGCACCTCCTGCGATTAACTGAAATTAATTTTTAATATTGGCACCTGCGCCGAGCCAGCCAGCGCTGTCAGCCGGCGAGCATCGGGTACGTGAACAAGCCGAAATGCAGCATGTTCAGACCCAGGTGCGTGGCTATTGCCGCGGCCAAACCGCCGAATCGGTAAGCCAGGCCGTAGCCGATGCCTGCCAGGGTTGCCAGCAGCACCCATTGCCAACCCGCGCCCAGGTGGGAAAGGCCAAACAGCAGGGCGGCGAGCAGCAGGGCGAGGTTTTCGCCCTGTGGCAGGCGGTTGAAGACACGGCTCAGTCCGCCCTGGATATAACCGCGAAACAGGGCTTCTTCCACCAACGTCACCAGCAGCAGGTTGTTGAGCAGCCATAACCAGGCCTGGTCGGGCCATTTCGGCGCCCAGCCGACCACACCCAGCGCCACGGCGCCACCCAGCGCCAGCACACCACTCACCATCAGGCCCAGCAGCGTGCCCAGCAGGGCCGGGCGCAGCGAGCGGCCAGCGACGATCCACGGGCAGACCAGCAAGAGCCAGACGCCAATCAGCGGTTTGTCGAGGTTCAGGTACATGGAAAACGGCACGGCATCGTCGGTAAAACGTTGTGTCGGGATGCCTCTTCCATTATGGAAGCCGGGAAGCCAGTGCATCGCCAGCGCCAGCGCCGTGCACACGAACAAGGCGTGTCCCAGGGGGCGGCCGACGCCGATATGCGGCTGTCGGGCGGCGTAACCGGCGATCACCAGGGTCAGGACCGTGATGCCCGCCAGCCAGCCGAGTTGGCCGTAGGTCAGGGCCAGGCCGTAACCGAGGGTGAGCAGAATCAGGTATGTCCATGGCGGGGCAGTGGGCATTGGGGGTGTCCTTGTGTCCAAAATTGCGTGCGCGCCTGCAGGGTGGCAGGTCCGATAAAAATGCGGCGATTATAAAGGCCGGGTAAATAAACACACCGCCTTGAGTTTTTCTTCTATCGTCGTATCGGTCGGGCGTTGCAATGGCCCGATGACGCTCTGATTGGGTCGCTGAAGCTTGAGCCGGGAGTGAATACGTGTGAGCTGTCATTCTTGTTCGTGTGGTCGGGATCAGTGCCTGGCGAGTGCCTATGTGGGCATAAACGCGTTGCCCGGTGGCGGACAGCACGTTTGGCACTGCTTTAAGTGAGGTCCCGGGTCGAGAAAATCGTGCTGGCCGCCGACCTTGCCGGTACGGCGGTATTTGCAGTCGAAGGCGCGATTACCGCGATGCGCAGCGACCTCGACCTGCTGGGGGTGATGGTGATCTCGTTCATCGTCGCCCTGGGCGGTGGTGTCACCCGCGATTTGCTGATAGGCGCAACGCCACCCAATGCCATCAGAGACTGGCGCTATCCAGCGCTGGCGCTTTCGATGGGCGCGCTGGCATTCATTTTTCATGAGCACGTACTGGGCTGGTCCGGCTCGACCCTCATCGTACTGGATGCAGCGGGACTGGCCTTGTTTGCCGTGGCAGGGGCGCAGAAGGCGCTCAACTTTGGCATCACGCCGTTTGTGGCAATGCTCATGGGCACGATCACGGGCGTAGGTGGCGGGGTGTTGCGCGACATCGTACTGGCGCGGGTGCCGATGGTCCTGCAGGCTGACCTGTATGCGAGTTCGGCGTTCGTGGGTGCCGCCACCTTGATCATCAGCAGGCGCCTGGGCCTGCCGCCTGTGGCTGCGGCGTTTTTGGCGGGCGCAGCCTGTTTGCTGCTGCGCCTGCTTTCGGTTCATTTTGGATGGCAGTTGCCGAAAGTCATGGCGGGTTGATTGGCGATTATCTGCAGGAATCTGGCCCAGGGCTCTTGCGTGAAACGCCCACAAGCCGCGCGAGACAGATCTCTGAATCTGCGTGGGGATTGACCAAGGCACAACCCCCACCCAGGCTGATCAGGACGCGATCAACTGGCGCAGTACGTAATGCAGAATTCCCCCCGACTTGAAGTACTCGACCTCATTGAGCGTATCGATCCGGCACAACACCTCGACTTTCTCGCGGCTGCCGTTTTCGCGGGTGATGACCAGCGTCAGGTTCATCCGCGGGGTCAGTTCCACGCCGGAAAGACCGAGGATGTCCAGGGTTTCCTTGCCGGTCAGGTTCAGACTCTTGCGGTTTTGGTCCAGCTTGAATTGCAGCGGCAACACGCCCATGCCGACCAGGTTGGAGCGGTGGATGCGTTCGAAGCTTTCGGCGATGACAGCCTTCACTCCCAACAGGTTGGTGCCCTTGGCTGCCCAGTCACGGCTCGATCCGGTGCCGTATTCCTGGCCGGCAATCACCACCAGTGGCGTTGCCGTGGCCTGGTAACGCATGGCGGCATCGTAGATCGCCATGCGTTCCCCGGTGGGAATGTAGATCGTATTGCCACCTTCCTCACCGCCGAGCATCTCATTGCGAATACGGATGTTGGCGAATGTGCCACGCATCATCACCTCATGGTTACCGCGCCGGGAACCGTAGGAGTTGAAGTCGCGAGGCTCCACGCCTTTCTCGCGCAGGTAGCGTCCAGCCGGGCTGTCGGCCTTGATGTTACCCGCCGGGGAAATATGGTCGGTGGTGACCGAGTCGCCCAGCAACGCGAGAACGCGGGCACCCGTGACGTCCCCGACCGCCGGAGGTGGGCCGCCGATATCGTCGAAAAACGGCGGATGCTGGATATAGGTCGAATCATCCTGCCAGACATAGGTCGCCGCTTGGGGCACTTCGATGGCTTGCCATTGTTCGTCGCCGGCGAACACTTCGGCGTATTCCTTGTGGAACATCGCCGTGTTGACCTGGTTCACCGCGTCGGCAATTTCCTGGGTGCTTGGCCAGATGTCCCGCAGGTAAACCGGCTTGCCGTCCTTGCCGTTGCCCAACGGTTCGCTGCTGATGTCCATGCGCACCGTACCGGCCAACGCATAGGCGACCACCAGCGGCGGGGAGGCCAGCCAGTTGGTTTTCACCAGCGGATGCACCCGGCCTTCGAAGTTGCGGTTGCCCGACAGCACGGAGGCGACGGTCAAGTCGGCGTTCTGGATGGCTTTTTCGATCGGTTCCGGCAGCGGCCCGGAGTTACCGATACACGTGGTGCAGCCGTAGCCAACCAGGTCGAAGCCCAATTGGTCGAGGTAGGGGGTCAAACCGGCCGCCTTATAGTAGTCGGTCACCACTTTGGAGCCAGGCGCCAGGGAGCTTTTCACCCAGGGCTTGCGCTTGAGGCCTTTCTCCACCGCTTTTTTCGCCACCAGGCCAGCGGCCATCATTACGCTCGGGTTGGAGGTGTTCGTGCAGGATGTGATGGCGGCAATCACCACTGCGCCGTTTTTCAGCCGGTGGGTCGTGCCTTCGAATTCATAGTCCACTTCTCCGGCCATGTCGGCATTGCCCACCGCCACGCCACCACCGCCCTCGCTTTCCAGGCGGCCTTCTTCCTTGCTGGTGGGTTTGAGGGTCAGGCCCAGGAAATCGCTGAATGCCTGCGCGACCTTGGGCAGTGCCACCCGGTCTTGCGGGCGTTTCGGCCCGGCAAGGCTGGCTTCGACGCTGGCCATGTCCAACGCCAGGCTGTCGGTGAACACCGGTTCCTTGCCCGGCAGGCGCCACAAGCCCTGGGCCTTGCTGTAGGCCTCGACCAGTTTCACGGTTTCCGGTGGCCGGCCGGAGAGGCGCAGGTAGTCCAGCGTGACTTCATCCACCGGGAAAAAGCCGCAGGTGGCGCCGTATTCCGGAGCCATGTTGGCAATGGTCGCACGGTCGGCCAGCGGCAGGTCCGCCAAGCCGTCGCCGTAGAATTCGACGAACTTGCCGACCACACCTTTCTTGCGCAGCATCTGCGTGACGGTCAGCACCAGGTCGGTGGCGGTGATGCCTTCCTTGAGCTTGCCAGTGAGTTTGAAACCGATCACTTCGGGAATCAGCATCGACACCGGTTGGCCGAGCATCGCCGCTTCCGCCTCGATGCCGCCGACGCCCCAACCGAGTACGCCAAGACCATTGATCATGGTGGTGTGGGAATCGGTCCCCACCAGCGTGTCGGGGAACGCATACGTGCGGCCGTCTTCGTCCTTGGTCCAGACGGTGCGGCCAAGGTATTCAAGGTTGACCTGGTGGCAGATGCCGGTGCCCGGCGGTACCACGCTGAAGTTATCGAAAGCGCTCTGGCCCCAGCGCAGAAAGGCGTAGCGTTCGCCATTGCGCTGCATTTCGATGTCCACGTTCTGTTCGAAAGCGCTGGGGCTGGCGAACTTGTCGACCATCACGGAGTGGTCGATCACCAGGTCTACCGGCGATAACGGATTGATGCGCTGCGGGTTGCCGCCGGCCTTTGCCATGGCGGCGCGCATGGCCGCCAGGTCGACCACGGCCGGAACGCCGGTGAAGTCCTGCATGAGCACGCGCGCCGGGCGGTACTGGATTTCCCGGTCTGAGCGGCGCTCCTTGAGCCAGGCGGCAATGGCCCGCAGGTCGGCACCGGTGACGGTTTTTTCGTCTTCCCAGCGCAGCAGGTTTTCCAGCAGCACTTTCAACGACATCGGTAACTTATCCAGGTCACCGAGGCTTTTGGCCGCATCGGGCAAGCTGAAGTAGTGGTAGGTCTTGTCGTCGACTTGCAGGGTTTTGAGGGCTTTCAGGCTATCGAGGGACGGCATTGCAATCACTCCTTTGCGTCCGCACGGCTACGGACTGAGGGGACGGGCAGAGCATTAAACCTAGCTCTATTTGCTGTGTAAGGCGAATGACCGGATGATCTTTGCGCCATCTCGGTGGGTACGATACTCAGAGTCTATGACCATCGTGATCGTTCGAAGCGATCACCTCAATCGTCGGATGGTGTTAGGCCACTAAACCCAGGGATATCGAGAATGTGGGCTGGGTCCGGGGTGGGGAACTCGGCTATCATGCGCCGGTTTTCGTGACAGGCTCTGCTTCATGCAGCCTTCGCATTGCGCAGTGGTTGAACGTCTCGCCACGTGCCCAGGAGTAAGAATGAACACCCTTTTCATGCACTGCCGGCCGGGCTTCGAAGGTGAAGTCTGTTCCGAGATTTCCGAACATGCCGCTCTGCTCAACGTTTCCGGGTACGCCAAGGCGAAAGCCGCCAGCGCCTACGCCGAATTTGTCTGCACCGAAGAAGACGGCGTCCGGCGCCTGATGCGCGGCCTGCGTTTCAGCGATCTGATTTTCCCGCGGCAATGGGCGCGGGGCGTTTTCATCGACCTGCCGGAAACCGACCGTATCAGCGTGATCCTCGCGCACCTGGAGGATGTTGCGCCCTGTGGCAGCCTGTGGCTGGAAATGGTCGATACCAACGACGGCAAGGCCTTGTCGAACTTCTGCAAAAAGTTCGAAGTGCACCTGCGCAAGGCCCTGATCGCGGCGGGCAAGTTGGTGGATGACCCAGCGAAACCGCGTCTGTTGCTGACCTTCAAAAGCGGTCGCGAAGTGTTCATGGGCCTGGCCGAGTCGAACAACTCGGCCATGTGGCCGATGGGTATCCCACGCCTGAAATTCCCCCGTGAGGCGCCGAGTCGCTCGACGCTGAAACTGGAAGAAGCCTGGCATCACTTCATCCCGCGCGAACAATGGGATGAGCGTTTGCACAGCGACATGACCGGCGTTGACCTGGGGGCCGCGCCGGGCGGCTGGACCTGGCAACTGGTTAACCGCGGCATGCTGGTGACCGCCATCGACAATGGCCCGATGGCCGAAAGCCTGATGGACACCGGCCTGGTGCAACATTTGATGGCCGACGGTTTTACCTACAAGCCACGGCAACCGGTGGACTGGATGGTCTGCGACATCGTCGAGAAGCCCGCGCGCAACGCGGCGATGCTGGAGGAGTGGATTGGTGAAGGCCATTGCCGCGAAGCGGTGGTCAACCTCAAGTTGCCGATGAAACAGCGATATGCCGAAGTGAAACGACTGCTGGAGCGCATCGCCGATGGCTTCAAGGCGCGCGGCATCCGGGTTGAGGTGGGCTGCAAGCAGCTGTATCACGACCGCGAGGAAGTGACCTGCCATTTGCGCCGTCTGGACGTGGCCAAGCCAAAATCCCGCTGATGCATCACCGCCTGTCCCTGTAGGAGGATCATGGCGTCATGCCACAGATGACCGAATACCCGCCAATGCGCGACAATGCCGGCCAGCTTCAGGAGTAAACCATGAGTGAAATGCTTGATACGCCGGTAGACGGCACCCTCGACGCCACGGGTCTCAACTGTCCGGAGCCGGTGATGATGCTGCACCAGCACATCCGTGACCTGGCACCCGGCGGCCTGCTCAAGGTGATCGCGACGGATCCGTCGACGCGTCGCGACATCCCCAAGTTTTGCGTGTTCCTCGACCATGAACTGGTTGCCCAGCATGAAGAGGCCGGTACCTACCTCTACTGGATTCGCAAGAAGCTCGCCTGAGCTTCGCGATGGCTTATGCCCGAACTGCCAACCCGCCAAAGGAACCTGCGATGCTGATCGTTGCCGACGAAAATATTCCGCTGCTCGATGCATTTTTCGAACACTTCGGTGAAATCCGCCGCGTTGCAGGCCGCTCCATCGACCGCGCCACCGTCGAACACGCTGACGTTCTGCTGGTGCGTTCGGTGACCAACGTCAACCGCGCGTTACTCGAAGGCAGCAACGTTCGCTTCGTCGGCACCTGCACCATTGGCACTGATCACCTGGACCTCGAATACTTCCAGCAGGCCGCTATTACCTGGTCCAGCGCCCCCGGTTGTAATGCTCGCGGGGTGGTCGACTATGTGCTGGGGAGTTTGCTGACCCTCGCCGACATCGAAGGCGTCGACCTCAACCAGCGCACTTATGGCGTGGTCGGCGCGGGGGAGGTCGGTGGCCGGCTGATCGATGTGTTGAAAGGGCTGGGCTGGAAGGTGCTGGTGTGCGACCCGCCACGGCAGGCGTGCGAAGCGGGCGACTACGTCAGTCTCGAGCAGATCATCGAACAATGCGATGTCATCAGCCTGCACACGCCGCTGACGAAACAGGGCGCGGAGTCCACCTGGCATCTGTTCGATCGCAATCGTTTGAACCAGCTCAAGCCTGGCGCCTGGCTGATCAACGCCAGCCGTGGCCCGGTGGTGGATAACGCCGCGTTGCGCGAGGTGTTGCTGCAGCGCGAAGACCTCCAAGCAGTATTGGACGTCTGGGAAGCCGAGCCCGAGGTCGATGTCGCGCTGGCTGAGCTCTGCGTGTTGGCCACTCCGCACATTGCCGGCTACAGCCTCGACGGCAAGCAACGTGGCACGGCGCAGATTTATCAGGCCTACTGCGATTTTCTCGGGCAGCCGGCCCAGGTCCAACTCAGCGAGCTGCTGCCGCCGCCCTGGTTGTCGCAGGTGACATTGAGCGCTGACAGTGACCCGGCCTGGGCGTTGGCGATGATGTGCCGGGGCGTTTACGACCCGCGCCGAGATGACGCGGATTTTCGCCGCAGCCTTGGGGGTAGTGTGGGTGAGCAGCGCGCCGCGTTCGATGTGCTGCGCAAGAACTATCCGCCACGCCGGGAGATCGATGGGTTGCAGGTGCGGATCGAAGGGGATTCGCCGCCGTTGCGGGCAATGGTGTTGGCGTTGGGGGCTTCGCTGGTCTAGAGATCGGGTGGGCCCTATCGCGGGCAAGCCCGCTCCCACAGGTTTCTCAGGTCCCGGAGCCCCTGTGGGAGCAGGCTCGCCCACAAAAAACCCGGCCATCAGGGCCGGGTCCGGAAGACGCAGGCTTATCAGTCTTGTTTTGCAGGCTTGACCAATCGTTTTTCCAGTTCGCGGCAGGCCTTCTGGATCATTCCTTCGGTGATTGGTACTTCGCGGCCTTTTTCGTCAATGATCGAGCAACCCAGAGACTGGTTCGGCTGCGTGCGGATCACTTGAATCTTGTCGCTGCTGCTGTTTTGCAAGGACATGGCCTGTCTCCTCATCAGGTTGTGTGCCTACTGTAGAACCGCCAGGTGACCGGGCTGTGACAACTCCCTGCGGTCTGCACGAGGCGGCGATATCAGTCCAACAGAAATATCCGCACATGACTACCCCATAGCTTAGATCGATAGCGCCTAGGGTTGGGTCATCACGGTCATAATTAACCTGACTCATTGTGATTTACAGAGTTCCCCCCATTAAGAGGGGGTAGCAGTCCCTTTATTCTGTGAACTGGAAAATCCTGATGCTTTCTGCCCGTCACCGTCGTGCGATTCGCCTGGCCAGTCGATTCCTCATGCCTTATCGCTGGCAATCCCTGGGCGCCTTGCTCGCGCTGATTGTCACCGCAGGCATTACCTTGTCCATGGGGCAGGGGATTCGGTTGTTGGTGGACCAAGGCTTCATGACCCAGTCACCGCACTTGCTCAACCAGACTATCGGCCTTTTCATGTTGCTGGTGGCGGGTCTGGCGGTCGGCACGTTCGTGCGGTTTTACCTGGTGTCGTGGATTGGCGAACGGGTGGTGGCCGACATTCGCCGTCAGGTATTCAACCATCTGGTTTACCTGCACCCGGGATTTTATGAAAACAATCGCAGTTCCGAGATCCAGTCGCGGTTGACTGCCGACACGACGCTGCTGCAATCGGTGATCGGTTCGTCGTTGTCGTTGTTTTTGCGCAATCTGTTGATGGTGATCGGCGGGGTCGTGCTGCTGTTCATCACCAACCCCAAACTCACCAGCATCGTGGTCGTTGCCTTGCCGCTGGTGATCGCACCCATTCTTATATTCGGCCGACGGGTACGCAGCCTGTCGCGCCTGAGCCAGGACCGAATCGCCGATATCGGCAGTTATGTGTCCGAAACCCTCGGCCAGATCAAAACCGTGCAAGCCTACAACCACCAGGTCCAGGACGAGCAGCGATTTGCCGCGACCGTGGAAGAAGCGTTCAACACCGCCCGCAAGCGGATTTTTCAGCGCGCCTGGCTCATTACTCTGGTGATCGTGCTGGTGCTGGGGGCGGTTGGCGTCATGTTATGGGTCGGCGGCATGGACGTGATGGCCGGACGAATCTCCGCGGGCGAGCTGGCGGCTTTCGTTTTTTATAGCCTGATCGTCGGCAGCGCGTTCGGCACCCTGAGCGAAGTGATTGGCGAGCTACAACGGGCGGCGGGCGCCGCCGAGCGGATCGCCGAGCTGCTGCGCTCTGAAAATATCATTCAGCCACCGGCGACGGAGCTGATAACGTTGCCCGAGCGCGTCGCGGGCAATCTGCTGCTGCAAGACGTGCGCTTTTCCTATCCCTCGCGCCCTGAAAGCTACGCCATCGATGGCTTGAACCTGACGGTGAACGCTGGGGAAACCCTCGCGCTGGTCGGCCCTTCCGGCGCCGGCAAGTCGACGGTCTATGACCTGCTGCTGCGATTCTACGACCCTGCCGAAGGGCGAATCCTGCTGGACGGCGTGCCACTGAGCCAGTTGGACCCACTCGACTTGCGCCGTTGCTTCGCCCTGGTCTCGCAATCCCCGGCCCTGTTTTTCGGCAGCATCGAAGAGAACCTGCGCTACGGTAACCCGACGGCGACACTGGAACAGGTCAAGGAAGCCGCAAAAATTGCCTACGCCCACGACTTCATCGAGGCAATGTCCCAAGGCTACCAGACCCACCTGGGCGATGCCGGCCTCGGTCTGTCCGGTGGTCAGCGACAACGCCTGGCCATTGCCCGCGCATTGCTGGTGGACGCGCCCATCCTGCTGCTCGACGAAGCCACCAGCGCCCTCGACGCCCAGAGCGAACACTTGATCCAGCAGGCCCTGCCAAGCCTGATGAAAAACCGCACCACCCTGGTCATCGCCCACCGCCTGGCCACCGTGAAAAACGCCGACCGGATCGCGGTGATGGATCAGGGCAGGCTGGTGGCGGTGGGCACGCACCAGGAACTGATCGCCAGTAACGCGTTGTATGCGCGGTTGGCGGCGTTGCAATTTAACGCCACGAACACCCTGTAGGAGCGAGCTTGCTCGCGATGAACGTCCAGACACCGCAGGGTACCAGGCATCCCGCGTCATCGTTCACGGCCATCGCGAGCATGCTCGCTCCTACAGACCGACCAAGTAACCGACCAAGTAAAAGCATCCGGCTACACCAGGCGGATTGAACATCCGGCAAAAAAAAGCCCGCATTTTTCAATGCGGGCATTTTTGTCAGCGCCTCAAGTCGGCTCACTGGTCATCAAAATACCGCTCATGCCAATCCACCAGCGGTTGTGGTGAATTGAGCTTCTGGCCGTAGATCACCGAATACGACAGCACGTTCTGCACATACTGGCGCGTTTCGTCGAACGGGATGCTTTCGACCCACACGTCGAAGCTCAGGTGATCGGCGCCTCGCAGCCACTGCCGTACGCGGCCGGGGCCTGCGTTGTAGGCGGCTGAGGCGAGGACGCGGTTGCCGTTGAACTGGCTGTGCACCTGGCTAAGGTAGGCGGCGCCGAGCTGGATGTTCTTGTTCGGGTCGAGCACCTGTTGTGGCGACGCCAGGGGAATGCTGAATTTGCGAGCGGTCTCCTTGGCGGTGCCGGGCATCAGTTGCATCAGACCGCTGGCGCCGACGCTGGAACGAGCGTCGTCCATGAAGGCGCTTTCCTGGCGAGTAATGGCAAACACCCAGCTTGAATGCAGGCCACGCACCTTGGCTTCGCGTACCAGGGTGTCGCGGTGGGCCATCGGGAAGCGAATGTCCAGGTCATCCCAGTATTGCGCCTGGCTGATGGTGCGGATCGCCGGGAAATACCATTTCAGGTCGTAGGCCAGTTTCGCCTGGGCGACCATTTCGTCACGGTTGAAGTGCCGGCTGACGTGGTACCACTCGCGACGCCCATCGACGATTTGTCCGCGTGCATGGAACTCCAGGGCGCGTCGCACGCCGGGCGTATTACGCACTTTGTTCATCAGTGCCTGGCTGAGCACCAGCGGCTTGTTGACCAGCGAGTACGGCTGTTGCGAGCGGTCGGCGGCGAGGAAGCCGTAGAAGTCGCGCTCACGAGCAAGGTTCTTGTACAGGGTCAGCGCTTCCGGGTTCTGCGGCTGCGCGAGCTCCAGGCTGCGTGCCTGCCAGTAACGCCAGCGGTTGGTGGTCGCCAGGTCCTGCGGCAGGCGGCGGGTCAACTGATAGGCGTCGTCCCAACGTGCCAGGCGCAACAGCAGGCGAAGGCGCCATTCGGACACGGTGTTGTCGCGCAGTTCCGGGTCGTATTTGGTCATCACGTCCAGTGCGCGGCTGTCGAAACGCCGGGCGAGGGTCAGGCCGATTTCCCGGGCGATCGCCACTTTTTCATCGCGGGAAAAGTGCATGCTGCTGGCATAGCCATCGAGCAATGCCATGGCCTTGTCCGGGTCCTGCCGGGCCAGGCGACGCAGGCCGAGACTGACGATGTCGGACATTGGCTCGTCCGCCGGGGTGAAGCGCGACGGCTGGTTGAGCAGTTCAGGTTTCTGCGCCACATCCACCAGCAGGCGGCCGCGTGGGGCGAGGGTGCTCAGGCCGTTGACCAGGCTATTGGCCAGCGGGTAATTGCGGGCCTGGGCGGCGAGCTTGGTGCGCTCCCAGCGTTTCTGTTCCGTCAACTGGCCTTCGGCGGCCCACATGCCGAACAGCGCATCGCAAGCGGCGGGCTGCGATTTGCCGGTCAGCCAAAGCTTGTTGGCGTTGGCGTAGCCTTCGGACTTGAGGTTATGGCTGATCTGGTATTGCGCGTTCAGGCAGTCCAGTTCAGTGAAGTTGAGCTTGGGATCGTAGTATTTGACGAAAGTCGCCCAATCGCCGCGCTCGGCCAACCAGCGCAACCAGCGCAGTTTCATCCAGTTGGCCTGCGGCAGGTCGCCATGTTCGGCGAGAAATTTCTCGATCTCGGCGTTGCTCGCCGTTTTCAGGCGTGCGGTCAGCTCGTCATAGGCCAGATACGGCTCCAGCGGGTAAGTGCTCAGTGCCTGGCTGTAACGAAAGTAAGGGCCGGTATCACCCTTGGCCAGGGCGCGTTTGGCTTCATCGTAATACTGGCGTTGGGTGGACAGGTCCACCGCCTGGACTGTTTGAGCGGCAGTGGCAGAGAGGAGCAAGCAGGATAAAAGACTGAAAAGGCGACTGCGCATGAGACATCCGGGCAGAAAAAACATGACAAGCGCGGACATTGCCCGCGCTGAATTATCTGTAGCTTAGCCTTTTGCCAGCAGCGGGCGAAAGCTTTGCGGCCTCGTCAGCATCAGTTCGCAACATTTGTGTCGCAGAGTGTCTCTCAGGTGAAATTGCGGGCCTTCTGAAGCCTCGATTCAGGTAGAATGCGCGCCCGGTTTTTGGAGAAGCTCATGACCCTGCTCAAATTCAGCGATGTGTCCCTTGCTTTCGGCGCTATGCCGTTGTTGGACAAGGTGTCCTGGCAGATCGCCCGTGGTGAGCGGGTGTGCATCATCGGCCGCAACGGCACTGGCAAGTCCAGCATGATGAAGCTCGTCAAGGGCGACCAGAAGCCCGATGACGGCGCTGTCTGGCGTGCCCCCGGCCTCAAGATTGGCGAATTGCCGCAAGAATTGCCGGTAGCCGACGAGCGGACCGTCTTCGACGTGGTGGCCGAGGGCCTGGACGGTGTCGGCGCGCTGCTGGCCGAATATCACCACTTGAGCCAGAACATCGTCACTGATGCCGATCTGGACAAGTTGATGCACGTCCAGCATGACCTCGAAGCCCGTGACGGCTGGCGTTTGCAAACGCTGGTCGACAGCACCCTCAGCCGCCTGCAACTGCCGGCCGACAAGACCCTCGCCGAATTGTCCGGCGGCTGGCGTCGTCGCGTCCTGCTGGCCCAGGCCCTCGTGTCCGAGCCTGATCTGCTGCTGCTCGACGAACCCACCAACCACCTGGACATCGGTGCGATCGCCTGGCTTGAAGAAGCACTGAAGGATTTCCAGGGGGCCGTGCTGTTCATCACGCACGACCGCTCCTTCCTGCAGAATCTGGCAACCCGTATCCTCGAACTGGACCGCGGTGGCCTGATCGACTGGAACGGCGACTACGCCAGTTTCCTCGTGCACAAGGAAGCCGAACTGGCTGCGGAGGCTACTGCCAATGCGCTGTTCGACAAGCGCCTGGCTCAGGAAGAGGTGTGGATCCGCCAAGGCATCAAGGCCCGTCGTACCCGTAACGAGGGCCGCGTTCGTGCTCTGAAGGCCCTGCGTGTCGAGCGTAGCGAACGCCGTGAGCGCACCGGCAAGGCCAACATTCAACTGGAAACCGCGGAGAAGTCCGGCAAACAGGTCATGGTGCTCGAGAACGTCAGTTTTGCGCACCCGGACGGCCCATTCCTGATCCGCGATTTCTCCATGGTGCTGCAACGTGGCGACCGTATCGGCCTGCTCGGCGCCAACGGCACCGGCAAGACCACGCTGCTGAAACTGATGCTCAGTGGCTTGCAGCCTACCAGCGGCAAGGTGGAGGAGGGCACGAAGATCGATGTCGCCTACTTCGACCAGTTGCGCCATCAGTTGGATCTGGAAAAAACCGTGATCGATAACGTCGCCGAAGGCCGCGACTTCATCGACATCGACGGTCAGAGCCGTCATGTGCTGAGCTACCTCGGTGATTTCCTGTTCAGCCCCCAGCGTGCGCGTACGCCGGTCAAGGCGTTGTCCGGTGGTGAGCGTGCCCGACTGTTGCTGGCCAAGCTGTTCAGCAAGCCGGCCAACCTGCTGGTCCTCGACGAACCGACCAACGACCTCGACGTGGAAACCCTCGAACTGCTGGAGGAGGTGCTGCTGACCTTCAACGGCACCGTACTGATGGTCAGTCACGACCGTGCATTTCTCGACAACGTGGTCACCAGCACCCTGGTGTTCGAAGGTGAAGGCAAGGTTCGTGAATACGTCGGTGGTTACCAGGACTGGCTGCGGCAGGGCGGTTCGCCACGCCTGCTGGGCGTGACCGAGAGCAAGTCCGGCAAGGCTGACCTGAATTCGGCGGTGGTCAAGGCGGAGCCGGCACCGGTTGCGGCTGAGGCATCGGTCGAAGCGCCTGCGGCGAAGAAAAAGCTCAGCTACAAGTTGCAGCGTGAGCTGGAAATGTTGCCTGGCCAGATCGAAGCGATGGAACAGCAGATCGCTGCCGTTGAAGCGCAAATGGCGGATGCCGGTTTCTACCTGCGTCCTGCTGCGGAGACCGCTGCGGTGATCGCCAAGCTGGAACAGATGCAGGCCGAGCTCGACGTAATGGTCGAGCGTTGGGCGGAGCTGGATGCCTGATTGACTGCGCGGTGAACGCCGGATTTGCGATGTTCACTGTACTGTAGGAGCGAGCTTACTCGCGATAGCGGTGTCAATCGACATATCAGTTGCCTGACACACCGCCATCGCGAGCAAGCTCGCTCCTACAGGGAGCGTGATTTCAGCTTTTGACCAGGCGCACCGCCAGCACATCGCAAGGTGCGCCGTGCAACACGTCATTGGCGGTGGAGCCTAGCAGCAATGCCAGGCCATGCCGGCCATGGCTGCCCACGACGATGAGGTCGCAACCCTGCTCCTTGGCCAGGTGGTGAATTTCCTGGCGCGGCTGGCCGTAGGTCAGGTGGCTGAATTCCCGGGAAACTTCCGGATATTTCACAATCAGCCGGTCCAGACGGTCCTTGGCTTGATCGAACTGTTGCTGCTGCAATTGGGAAAGATCCATCGGCACGTCGCCGCCGAACGCCATGGCCATCGGTTCGACGATGTGCACCAGGGACAATTTCGCGCCACTGCTCACCGATAGCTCGCGAGCGCGCTTGATGACAGGGTCACACTCTTCTGTGAGATCTACCGCAACCAGAATGTGTTCATAGGGCATGAGATGCTCCTCCTGAGAACTGCAATAAGAGTAAGTATGGCTGGTTTCAAGCGCTTTGTTTTCAGAGTGGCTTCAAGCGCTCATCAAGAATCGGGTGTACACATATGACGGTCTGGATAGTGGTGTCAATCCTGTTGGTGGTCTTGAGCCCTCTGGCATGGCTACGACCGTCACGCGCCCAGAGTGGGCGAATCGCCCTGCGCACGGAGGCACGCCGTATCGGATTGGCCATGCAACTGGCGCCTCAGGAGTGGCCGCACTGGCTGCACCCGGAGCCGCCAAACCCCTGTGCGCAGTACCATCGGCCCCGTCGTGGCAGCCAACCGGCTTGCTGGGTTTACTGGCAAAAATCGCCGGGTGTATGGGTCAATCAGTGGCAGGAGCCCTGCGACGATCAGGCGCTGCTCAATCATTTCGAAAAATTGCCGGCCAACGTGTACAAGGTCGAAGCCGACAAGCAGATGATCACCTTGTATTGGGGTGAGAAGGGCGAAGCTGAAGTGTTGCAGCACATTGATGCGACGCTCAAGGCGTTGGCCTGATGTAGGAGCGGGCATGTCGAACCGTCGCGATGGTCGTTAACGATGACGCGGGATGCCTGATATCCCGCGGCGCCAGGTCCTCCATCGCGAGCAAGCCCGCTCCTACAGAATCTGCATTCCCTGTAGGAGCGAGCATGCTCGCGATGGCCGAAAGTGCGCCAGGGGGTGTCAGGGATCCCGGGTCATCGTTAACGACCATCGCGAGCATGCTCGCTCCTACAGGTCCGCAATAAAAAGCCCGACAACATCGTCGGGCGGGGTTGGCCAGGCAGGCCGGTAATTCGGTCGGGCTGATCCCGCGCATGGCGCTCGCCAGTGCGTTCATCTTTCCCTGTGGTTTCGCCAGCTTAGCCTGTTCCGCGCAGGCTGCGGTGAATTAGGGCGACTTTTCTAATGATTGATTCTATGAATGTGTGTACATGCCATTGCGCGTAGCACGCCTTTTTCCTACAGAAATGACTGCAAAGTCGCTTTTCAACCCGCATTTTGGGCGATTGACAATTGCCGGAAATTCCGTGAAGGTGGCGTACCCAAATCAAACGGGCGTATGAATTGAGCGTTTGCATTAGAGCGCGCTCCAACAGAATCCCGACTATCGCGTTGGCGGGTGTGTCGGGTGGATTGGCGTAGCATCGACGAGGTCGTCCCTGCCAGCCATTCGCCTGCTTCCGACGTGTACTGTTCAGCTTCCATATCGTGGAGATCAGTTGATGATTTACGAAGGTAAAGCCATCACGGTTAAGGCTCTTGAAAGTGGCATCGTCGAACTGAAGTTCGACCTCAAGGGTGAGTCCGTCAACAAGTTCAACCGTCTAACCCTGAATGAATTGCGTCAGGCCGTAGACACCATCAAGGCAGATGCGTCGATCAAGGGTGTGATCGTCAGCAGTGGCAAGGACGTGTTCATCGTCGGCGCCGACATCACCGAATTTGTCGACAACTTCAAGCTGCCGGATGCAGAGCTTGTTGCTGGCAACCTCGAAGCCAACAAAATCTTCAGCGATTTCGAAGACCTCAACGTCCCGACCGTAGCCGCGATCAACGGCATCGCCCTGGGCGGCGGTCTGGAAATGTGCCTGGCTGCGGACTACCGCGTCATGTCCACCAGCGCCAAGATCGGTCTGCCGGAAGTCAAGCTGGGTATCTACCCTGGCTTCGGTGGTACCGTTCGCCTGCCACGCCTGATCGGTGCCGACAACGCGATCGAGTGGATTGCCGCCGGCAAGGAAAACCGTGCTGAAGACGCACTGAAAGTCGGTGCCGTCGACGCCGTGGTTGCGCCTGAGAAGCTGCAGGACGCCGCACTGGAACTGATCAAACGCGCCATTTCCGGCGAGTTCGACTACAAGGCCAAGCGTCAGCCGAAGCTGGAAAAACTGAAACTGAACGCCATCGAGCAGATGATGGCCTTCGAAACCGCCAAAGGTTTTGTGGCCGGTCAAGCGGGCCCGAACTACCCGGCGCCGGTTGAAGCGATCAAGACCATCCAGAAAGCCGCGAACTTCGGTCGCGACAAGGCGCTGGAAGTCGAAGCGGCCGGTTTCGTCAAACTGGCCAAGACCTCTGCTGCGCAGAGCCTGATCGGCTTGTTCCTGAACGATCAGGAGCTGAAGAAAAAGGCCAAGGCCTACGACGAGATCGCCAGCGATGTGAAGCAGGCTGCCGTATTGGGCGCCGGCATCATGGGTGGCGGCATCGCCTATCAGTCGGCTTCCAAGGGTACGCCGATCCTGATGAAGGACATCAACGAACACGGCATCGAGCAGGGCCTGGCAGAAGCCGCCAAGCTGCTGGTCAGCCGCGTTGAAAAAGGTCGCATGACCGCGGCGAAGATGGCTGAAGTGCTCAACGGCATTCGTCCGACGCTGTCCTACGGTGACTTCGGTCACGTGGACCTGGTGGTTGAAGCCGTCGTCGAGAACCCGAAGGTCAAGCAAGCCGTACTGGCTGAAGTCGAAGACAAGGTCAAAGAGGACACCATCCTCGCTTCCAACACCTCGACCATTTCCATCAGCTTGCTGGCCAAGGCCCTCAAGCGTCCGGAAAACTTCGTCGGCATGCACTTCTTCAACCCGGTGCACATGATGCCGCTGGTGGAAGTGATCCGTGGCGAGAAGTCCAGCGAGCAGGCCGTTGCCACCACCGTTGCTTACGCCAAGAAAATGGGCAAGAACCCGATCGTCGTCAATGACTGCCCGGGCTTCCTGGTCAACCGTGTGCTGTTCCCGTACTTCGGCGGTTTCGCCAAGCTGGTCAGCGCCGGTGTGGACTTCGTCCGTATCGACAAGATCATGGAAAAATTCGGCTGGCCGATGGGCCCTGCCTACCTGATGGACGTCGTCGGCATCGACACGGGCCACCACGGCCGTGACGTGATGGCTGAAGGCTTCCCGGATCGAATGAAGGACGATCGCCGTTCGGCTATCGACGTTCTCTATGAAGCCAAGCGCCTGGGCCAGAAGAACGGCAAGGGCTTTTACGCTTACGAGGCTGACAAGAAGGGCAAGCAGAAGAAAGTCGCCGATCCGTCGGTGCTGGAAGTGCTCAAGCCGATCGTCTACGAGCAGCGCGAAGTCACTGACGAAGACATCATCAACTGGATGATGATCCCGCTCTGCCTGGAAACCGTGCGTTGCCTGGAAGACGGCATCGTCGAAACCGCCGCCGAAGCCGACATGGGTCTGGTCTACGGTATTGGTTTCCCTCCATTCCGTGGCGGTGCGCTGCGCTACATCGACTCGATCGGTGTTGCACAGTTCGTTGCCCTGGCTGACCAGTACGCTGATTTGGGCGCGCTGTACCACCCGACCGCGAAGCTGCGTGAAATGGCCAAGAACGGCCAGAGCTTCTTCGGTTAAGCGCCCCCAACTAGAGTGAGAGTGAACTTATGAGCTTGAATCCTAGAGACGTCGTGATTGTCGACTTCGGTCGTACTCCGATGGGCCGCTCCAAGGGCGGCATGCACCGCAACACCCGTGCCGAAGACATGTCGGCACACCTGATCAGCAAACTGCTGGAACGCAACGTCAAGGTCGACCCGAACGAAGTCGAAGACGTGATCTGGGGCTGCGTGAACCAGACCCTGGAGCAGGGCTGGAACATCGCCCGCATGGCATCGCTGATGACCCAGATCCCGCACACGTCGGCCGGCCAGACCGTCAGCCGCCTGTGTGGTTCGTCGATGAGCGCGCTGCACACCGCCGCACAAGCGATCATGACCGGCAACGGTGACGTATTCGTGGTCGGTGGCGTCGAGCACATGGGCCACGTGAGCATGATGCACGGTGTCGACCCGAACCCGCACATGTCGCTGTACGCGGCGAAAGCCTCGGGCATGATGGGCCTGACCGCGGAAATGCTGGGCAAAATGCACGGCATCACTCGCGAACAGCAGGACGCCTTTGGCGTGCGCTCCCACCAACTCGCTCACAAGGCGACGGTGGAAGGCAAGTTCAAGGACGAGATCATCCCGATGCAGGGCTATGACGAGAACGGTTTCCTGAAACTGTTCGACTACGACGAAACCATTCGTCCGGAAACTACCCTGGAAAGCCTGGCGGCTCTGAAGCCAGCATTCAACCCCAAGGGCGGCACCGTGACAGCCGGTACTTCCTCGCAGATCACTGACGGTGCTTCGTGCATGATCGTGATGTCGGCGCAGCGTGCACAGGACCTGGGCATCCAGCCGTTGGCGGTGATTCGCTCGATGGCGGTAGCAGGTGTGGACCCGGCGATCATGGGCTATGGTCCGGTACCGGCCACGCAAAAAGCCTTGAAACGCGCAGGCCTTGGCATCAACGATATCGACTTCTTCGAGCTCAACGAAGCTTTCGCTGCACAGGCCCTGCCAGTGCTGAAAGATTTGAAAGTGCTCGACAAGATGAACGAGAAGGTTAACCTGCACGGCGGCGCGATCGCCCTGGGTCACCCATTCGGTTGCTCCGGTGCGCGTATCTCCGGCACCCTGCTGAACGTGATGAAGCAAAATGGCGGCACCTTCGGGGTGGCTACCATGTGCATTGGTCTCGGCCAAGGCATCTCCACCGTCTTCGAACGCGTTTAAGCGTTCCGTTGACGGAAGCCGGGGCCAAGTGCCCCGGTTTTTGTTTTTCTGACATTATTTTTATTTTTATTTTGAAAAGATTTGAGTGAGGGCCATTACATGCCGATACAACCTGGGCTCTACCAGCATTACAAGGGTCCGCAATACCGAGTATTCAGTATTGCGCGCCATTCGGAAACGGAAGAAGAAGTGGTCTTTTACCAAGCCCTGTATGGCGATTACGGCTTTTGGGTACGTCCCTTGAGCATGTTCCTGGAGTCGGTCGAGGTTGACGGCGAGCAGGTGCCACGCTTTGCTTTGGTGCAGGCTGAACCGAGCGTTTTTTCGAAGCCATAAGCTGAGTGCGCGCGAAACCCTGCGCTTGACCTCATCTTGCAGCCACTATATATAGCGGTGCCGCGTCAGGCGCCAACCGCCTTTCACTTCTAGAATTCAGGAATTTTCTGATCCATGGGCAAATCGCTGGTCATTGTGGAATCCCCGGCTAAGGCCAAGACCATCAACAAGTATCTGGGCAACCAATACGTGGTGAAGTCGAGTATCGGCCATATCCGAGACCTGCCCACCAGCGGTTCGGCGAGCGCCAGCAAAGAGCCAGCCGCCAAGCGCGGCAAGGCTGCGGGCGAAGGTCCGGTGCTCACACCGAAGGAAAAGGCGCGCAATCAACTGGTTTCGCGCATGGGGGTCGATCCCGATCATGGCTGGAAAGCCAAGTACGAGATCCTTCCGGGCAAGGAAAAAGTCATTGAAGAGCTGCGTCGGCTCGCCAAGGATGCTGACACCATCTATCTCGCAACCGACTTGGATCGCGAGGGGGAAGCCATTGCGTGGCACCTGCGCGAAGCCATCGGTGGGGACGACAGCCGCTATAAGCGTGTGGTGTTCAACGAAATCACCAAGAAGGCGATCCAGGAAGCCTTCTCCGAGCCGGGCGAACTGGATATCGACCGCGTCAACGCCCAGCAGGCGCGTCGTTTCCTCGATCGCGTGGTGGGTTACATGGTTTCGCCGCTGCTGTGGGCCAAGATCGCCCGTGGCCTGTCCGCCGGTCGTGTGCAATCGGTTGCCGTGAAGCTGGTGGTCGAGCGCGAACGTGAAATCCGCGCGTTCATCCCGGAAGAGTACTGGGAAGTCCACGCCGACCTGGGCACCGCCAAGGGCGCGACTGTGCGCTTCGACGTGGCTCGCGAGAAGGGCGAGGCCTTCAAGCCGTTGAACGAAGCCCAGGCCATGGCCGCGCTGGAAAAGCTCAAGGCTTCCAGCTACAGCATCGTCAAGCGCGAAGACAAGCCGACCAGCAGCAAACCGTCGGCACCGTTCATCACCTCCACCCTGCAACAGGCCGCGAGTAACCGCCTGGGCTTTGGTGTGAAGAAAACCATGATGATGGCCCAGCGTCTGTACGAAGCCGGCTACATCACCTACATGCGTACGGACTCGACCAACCTTTCGGCCGATGCCGTGGCGATGGCGCGTACCTATATTGAAAGCGAGTTCGGCAAGAAGTACCTGCCGGAATCGCCTAACGTCTACAGCAGTAAGGAAGGCGCACAAGAGGCTCACGAAGCGATTCGTCCGTCCGACGCCAACACCACGCCGGCGAAGCTGTCGGGCATGGAGCGTGACGCTGAGCGCCTCTACGAGCTGATCTGGCGTCAGTTCCTCGCCTGCCAGATGCTGCCGGCCCAATACCTGTCGACTACCGTGACCGTCGGTGCTGGCGAGTTCGAGCTGCGTGCCAAGGGACGCATCCTGAAGTTCGACGGCTACACCCGCGTCATGCCGCAAATCGCCAAGCCAGGTGATGATGACGTGTTGCCTGACATGGCTCAGGGCGATGCGATGAAGCTGATCAAGCTTGATCCGACCCAGCACTTCACCAAGCCGCCGGCGCGTTACTCGGAAGCGAGCCTGGTCAAGGAAATGGAAAAACGTGGCATCGGTCGTCCTTCGACCTATGCGGCAATCATTTCGACCATCCAGGATCGCGGCTACGTAGCGTTGCACAATCGCCGTTTCTATTCGGAAAAGATGGGCGATATCGTCACCGAGCGCCTGTCCGAGAGCTTCTCCAACCTCATGGACTACGGTTTCACCGCCGGCATGGAGGAGAATCTCGATGATGTGGCCCAGGGCGAACGCGACTGGAAAAACGTGCTGGACGAATTTTACGGGGACTTCAAGAAGAAGCTCGAAGTCGCCGAAAGTGCAGAAAACGGCATGCGTGCCAACCAGCCGGTGATGACCGATATCCCGTGCACCACCTGTGGCCGTCCGATGCAGATCCGTACTGCCTCGACCGGTGTGTTCCTTGGCTGCTCGGGCTACAGCCTGCCGCCGAAGGAGCGCTGCAAAGCCACCGTCAACCTGGTCCCCGGCGACGAAATCGCCGCGGACGACGAGGGTGAGTCGGAGTCGCTGGTGTTGCGCGGCAAGCATCGCTGCCCGATCTGCAGCACGGCGATGGATGCGTACCTGCTCGATGAGAAGCGCAAGTTGCACATCTGCGGTAACAACCCGGATTGCGCGGGCTATGAAATCGAAGAGGGCAGCTACCGTATCAAGGGCTATGAAGGTCCGAGCCTGGAATGCGACAAGTGCGGTAGCGAGATGCAGCTCAAGACCGGCCGTTTCGGCAAGTTCTTCGGTTGCACCAATCCGACGTGCAAGAACACCCGCAAGCTGCTGAAGAGCGGTGATGCGGCGCCGCCGAAGATGGACCCGGTGAAGATGCCTGAGCTCAAATGCGAAAAGGTCAACGACACCTACATCTTGCGCGACGGTGCTTCCGGCCTGTTCCTCGCGGCGAGCCAATTCCCGAAAAACCGCGAAACCCGTGCTCCGCTGGTCATTGAGATCATTCCGCACAAGGATGAGATCGATCCGAAGTACCACTTCCTCTGCGAAGCGCCGAAGAAGGACCCGGACGGCCTGCCGGCCGTGATCCGCTACAGCCGCAAGACCAAGGAGCAATACGTGCAGACCGAAGTCGACGGCAAACCGACCGGCTGGAAAGCGTTCTACGACGGTGGCAAGTGGACCGTTGAAGACAAGCGACCTGCCGCGAAGTCTTAAGCGAAAGTGAATGAAAAGGCCGCATCCAGCATGCGGCCTTTTTTGCGCTTGCGGTGGTATCGCCTGATCCCCGACACTGTCTGACCTGCATTACGCAATTATTTCGTTGTGGAGGCTGCCGTCATGGCCCACGAACTCTATACCCGTACCAACCAGAAGATCTATTTCGCCGGCCTATCGCTGGAGGCCCTTGCCAAGGCGGAAGAGGGGCGGGCGATGAACTCCCTGGCGTTGATCCAGGCCGGGCGTGAGTCGGCACTGTTTCACCTGTATGGAGCGTTGCTGGGGCTTTGTCATGAGATCGCTGGCTTTTATCGCTTGCCGCAGGCAAATGCGCCACGGGCCGAGATGCTGCTGACCCGGGAAGTGCTGGAGACTATTGCCATTCCGGAAATGGCAGAGATGGTCGAGCTGGCGCAAAATCCTGAAACCTGGCTGGCCAGGTTACTGTCGGCGCATGCGGCGCTGTTTCAGCCGCCACGGGCGCCTCACAAACCCAAGGGGGACGTGACCCAACCGTTGATCGTGGCCGTTAACCTGGATGAAGATGACGAGCCTCAGGAACTCAGTCGCGAAGAACTGGAAGCATGGCGGCAAAACCTCAAGGCGTTGGCGCTGCGCTTTCGTGAAGGGTTGAACGAATGCTGACGACTTGAGCTCCGGGGTCAGTTGCAATGAGCTGATCCAGAAGTTGCTGTCCGAAATTTCTCTTCATGGTGGCATTTGGTCAAGATCCTCAGCGAAGCCTGACCGATGCCTATATAATGCCGGCCTTTCGTGGAGTACAGACCTTTATGCCAACGTCCTTTCTAGAAATTGTCGAGTTACCAGACGGCCGAATCGAGCTGCGAAGGGCTGAGGACGAGGGTTCTCTGGTTACTTTGAATTTCTCCGAGGATGCCAAGGCGTTCCTGCAAGGCCAGCACGTGGAGGTCGCCAAGGCGATGTTGAGCGTCGGCGTTCAGATGGCCGGTCGCCTGGTGGAGGGCGAATTCAACACGGATGAGGGTAATCGGGTCCTTCACTGATCCCGTTTGTCGCTTTTTTCGATACACCTACAGATCGGCTTCTCTGTCCTTGGAGAAGCCCTGCGTCAGACGGCGCACCCCTTGTTTAGCCCAGTCGAATATTCAAGCTTTGTGCATCCCCTGTGCGGGCCGCGCTAATCAACTGTTGCCGTGCGGTGGTTCCCAAAGGATTGAGCCAGCTGACGACCGTATGACTGCGCCCCAGGCGCAAGGCCTCACAGGTCAACTGCTGCGCGCTCTGGCTACCGCGCGGTTGCAACAGCAGAATGCGTTCACGATTCAGGCCAGCATCCCGTAGCCAGGTTTGTGTCACGCTGGCAGGTGGGGCGATCAATGTCAGCCACCGTGCATCCTGGTCTTCGCTCAGGTCGCGGAGAATCGGTGCCAAAAGGCTCAGGCAGTTCCCAGCCGCGCCACGCAATGATAGCTCGCTGAAGACTTCAGGTTCGGCGCTCCAGGGCGACTCGACCACGTCTTTCAGGATGGGCGCCATCGGCTGCATCATGAATGCCTCGAACAGCGGCAGTTGGGCTTGCTGTGGTGCGTGTGGGAACTGCATAAAGCCTCCTTTAGCGGCGAATGACGCCGACACTCAAGCCTTCGATCACCAGTTCCTGATCTTTCAGGTTGACTTCGATAGGGGCGAATTCAGGGTTCTCGGCAATCAGCCAGACTTTGCTGCCATCGCGCTTGAACCGCTTGACGGTCACTTCGTCTCCGATCCGTGCCACCACGATCTGGCCATTGCGAGCCTCGCGAGTGGTGTGAACAGCTAGCAAGTCGCCATCAAAAATGCCGATGTCCTTCATGCTCATGCCGTGAACCCGCAACAGGTAGTCGGCACGGGGCTGGAAGAAGGCAGGATTGATGTTGCAGGACTCTTCGACGTGCTGTTCGGCGAGGATTGGGGCACCGGCTGCGACTCGGCCAATGATCGGCAAGGTGGATTCGTCGGCCTTGGCTTCGAAGCCGGGGATGCGGATACCACGGGAAGCGCCCGGCGTCATCTCGATGGCGCCTTTGCGGGCCAGAGCCTTGAGGTGCTCTTCCGCTGCGTTGGGCGACTTGAAACCCAACTCTTGGGCGATTTCCGCGCGAGTAGGTGGATAGCCATTGTCTTCAAGGCAGCGTTTGATGAAATTCAGAATCTCTGCTTGGCGTGGCGTCAGCTTTAGCATTTTGATCGCTCTGTCTTTTTATACAGTGACTGGGATTATATACAGTGAAAGCATCTTGGCAATGCCCCTTTTTTTGCCGACCGCCAGACGGTCGATCCCAGTGCTGATTAACAGGGCATTAATGTATGGTTAAATAGCTGACCGAGCATTCCCAAAACGAACTGGCAGGCTTGACAACGCAAGGGCTGAAACGTATGTTTCAAACAAGTGTTTGTCAGGCGGAGTAGCCATGGCCCAGTCGGAAACCGTTGAACGCATTCTCGATGCTGCCGAGCAGTTGTTCGCGGAAAAAGGGTTTGCTGAAACCTCGTTGCGTTTGATCACCAGCAAGGCTGGGGTCAACCTCGCGGCTGTGAACTATCACTTCGGTTCGAAAAAGGCGCTGATCCAGGCTGTCTTCTCGCGCTTTCTCGGACCGTTCTGCCTGAGTCTCGATAAAGAGCTGGAGCGCCGCCAGGCCAAGCCGGAAAACAAGCCGTCCCTGGAAGAGCTGCTGGAAATCCTCGTTGAACAAGCACTGGTGGTGCAGCCACGCAGCGGCAACGATCTTTCCATCTTCATGCGTTTGCTCGGCCTGGCGTTCAGTCAGAGTCAGGGTCACCTGCGTCGCTACCTGGAAGACATGTACGGCAAGGTATTCCGCCGCTACATGTTGCTGGTGAACGAGGCCGCACCGCGAATTCCTCCGATCGAACTGTTCTGGCGCGTGCATTTCATGCTCGGGGCCGCAGCTTTCAGCATGTCGGGTATCAAGGCTCTGCGGGCGATTGCCGAAACCGATTTCGGCGTCAATACGTCCATTGAGCAGGTCATGCGCCTCATGGTGCCTTTCCTGGCCGCTGGCATGCGTGCCGAAACCGGCGTGACCGATACGGCCATGGCCACTGCGCAGTTGCGTCCTCGTAGCAAATCGACGCCGGTCGCCGCCAAGGTTTGAGCGTACATGGGTGGGCGCGGCAGCTGACATCCGCTAAGCTAGCCGCCCATGCCCACTCCCGTTTTGAATCCACTCCCCATTGATATCGCCGACCTGCCGGGTACCGTCCCCGACAGCGATTGCGTGCGAGCCGGGTTCATCGTTATCAAGGAATCTCTATGACTGCTGGCCTGCAAGGCTCGTTGATGGTGGACGTCGCCGGTACATGGCTGACGGCTGAAGATCGCCAATTATTGCGCCAACCTGAAGTGGGCGGCCTGATCATTTTTGCCCGCAATATCGAGCATCCCCGGCAAGTCCGCGAGCTGAGCGCGGCAATCCGCGCGGTTCGCCCTGATCTGCTGCTGGCCGTGGACCAGGAAGGCGGTCGGGTCCAGCGCTTGCGCCAGGGCTTCGTACGCCTGCCGGCGATGCGCGCCATCGCCGATAACCCGAATGCCGAATACCTGGCCGAACAGTGCGGCTGGATCATGGCTACCGAAGTGCTGGCCGTCGGCCTGGACCTGAGCTTCGCTCCGGTGCTGGACCTGGATTACCGACGCAGTGCCGTGGTCGGCACCCGGTCGTTCGAAGGCGACCCGCAGCGTGCGGCCTTGCTGGCCGGTGCATTTATTCGCGGAATGAACAGCGCGGGCATGGCCGCCACCGGCAAGCATTTCCCCGGACATGGTTGGGCTGAAGCGGACTCCCACGTCGCCATTCCGAATGACGAGCGCAGCCTCGATGAGATCCGCGCCAACGACCTGGTGCCATTCGCACGGTTGAGTCAGCAACTGGCGGCGGTCATGCCGGCCCATGTGATCTATCCACAGGTCGACTCCCAGCCGGCCGGATTTTCCCGCCGCTGGTTGCAGGACATCCTGCGTGGCGAGCTGCAGTTCGATGGCGTGATCTTCAGCGACGATTTATCGATGGCCGGTGCCCACGTGGTCGGCGATGCCGCGAGCCGCATCGAGGCGGCGCTGACCGCCGGTTGCGACATGGGCCTGGTGTGCAATGATCGCGCAGCCGCAGAACTTGCCCTGAGCGCCGCCCAGCGCCTGAAGGTCAAGCCGTCTGCTCGCATTGCCCGGATGCGTGGCGAGGCCTGCGCCAGCACCGAATATCGTCAGGACCCACGCTGGCTGACCGCCATTGGCGCCCTCAAAGACGCTCAACTGATTGAATAAGGATTTTACGTTATGACGGTTTACGCGATCATCGGTGGCACCGGCCTGACCCAATTGGAAGGGCTGAGTATTCGTCAGTCACTGGCCGTCGATACGCCCTATGGTGCGCCATCGGCCGAGGTGCAGATCGGCGAGTATGCCGGTAAGGAAGTGTTGTTCCTCGCCCGTCACGGCCATCCACACCGTTTTCCACCGCATCAGGTGAACTACCGCGCCAATCTCTGGGCGTTGAAACAGGCGGGTGCCGAGGCGATTCTTGCGGTCAACGCCGTCGGTGGCATTCATGCGGCGATGGGCACCGGGCATTTCTGTGTGCCGCATCAACTGATCGACTACACCAGCGGTCGCCAGCACACCTATTTTGCCGATGACCTGGAGCAGGTCACGCACATTGACTTCAGCTATCCGTACAGTGAACCGCTGCGTCAGCAACTGATCGCGGCGCTGGCGGCCGAGGGTGTCGCGTGCAGCAGCCATGGCGTTTATGCCTGCACCCAGGGGCCACGCCTGGAAACGGTTGCCGAAATCGCGAAGCTGGAACGTGACGGTTGCGACATCGTCGGCATGACCGGCATGCCGGAAGCGGCACTGGCTCGTGAGCTGGAACTGGATTATGCCTGCCTGGCATTGGTAGTGAATCCGGCGGCAGGCAAGTCGACGGCAGTGATCACCATGGCCGAGATCGAACAGGCGCTGCATGACGGGATGGGTAAGGTGAAGTCGACGTTGGCGCGCGTGCTCAGGGGTTGATTAGGGCTTGATACCGGGTTGACCCTATCGCGACGGTTCGACGCCTCGACAAGCTCGCTCCTACAGGTGCAATGTCGGCCTCTGTAGGAGCGGGCTTGCACGCGATAGCGATGTAACAGGCACCACAAACCTCAGCGTTTATCCAACTTGTCCGGTAACGGCGCAAACAACGCTTCGATATCATCGCTCTGCAACTTCCAGTCCCCGGCTTTGCGCCCATCCAGCACGCCCGCAGCGAGGTCGGATTTTTCCTTTTGCAGGTGCTGGATTTTTTCCTCGACCGTGCCGCGTGCAATCATCTTGTAGACGAACACCGGTTTTTCCTGGCCAATCCGGTAGGCACGGTCGGTCGCCTGGTTCTCTGTCGCCGGGTTCCACCATGGGTCGTAGTGAATCACGGTGTCCGCTTCCGTCAGGTTCAAACCAACGCCGCCTGCCTTCAGGCTGATCAGGAATATCTGACGCTTGCCGCTCTGGAAGTCCTTCACGGGGGCGCGGCGGTCGCGGGTCTGGCCAGTGAGCAGCGCATAGTCGATACCGCGTTTATCCAGCTCGGCTTCGATCAATGTCAGCATCGAGGTGAACTGCGAAAACAACAGGATTCGCCGACCTTCCTCGAACAATTCCTCGAGCATTTCCATCAGGCTGTCGAGCTTGCCTGAGGTGCTGCCGCGAGCGGGCAGGGTGGCGTCGTTGACCAGGCGCAGGTCGCAGCACACTTGGCGCAACTTCAGCAGTGCCTCGAGGATGATGATCTGGCTGCGTGCCACGCCTTTACGGGTGATTTCGTCGCGCACCTTCTTGTCCATGGCCAGGCGCATGGTTTCATACACATCGCGTTGGGCTTCGTTGAGCTCGACCCAGTGGATGATTTCCGTCTTCGGCGGCAACTCGGTCACCACTTGCTCCTTGGTCCTGCGCAGCAGGAACGGCTTGATCCGACCGTTCAGGTGCTGGAGTCTGACTTCGCTGGCGCGTTTTTCAATCGGTACCCGGTAATCGCGGTTGAAGCTTTTCACATCACCCAGCCAGCCCGGTAACAGGAAGTGGAACAATGACCACAGTTCGCCCAAGTGATTTTCCAGTGGCGTACCGCTCAGGCACAGGCGTTGGCGTGCATTGAGTTCACGCGCGGCCTGCGCGGCCTTGCTGTTCGGGTTCTTGATGTACTGCGCTTCGTCCAGCACCAGTACATGCAGTGGTTGTGCGGCCAAGCGTTCGACGTCCTTGGGCAGCAGGGCATAGGTGGTGAGGATCAGGTCGTAATCGGCCAGATGGTCAAAATGTTTTTTGCGACTGGCGCCGTACAGCGCCAGTACTTTGAGCTGCGGCGTGAAGTGCGCCGCTTCGTCGAGCCAGTTCGGAATCAGGCTGGTGGGCATGACCACCATGCACGGCCGGTCGAGGCGTCCGGCGTTTTTCTCGCTGAGCACATGGGCCAGGGTTTGCAGGGTCTTGCCCAGGCCCATGTCATCCGCGAGGATGCCGCCGACTTCCAATTGCCGCAGCGACTGCATCCAGCTCAAGCCTTCGAGCTGATAAGGGCGCAAGGTCGCGTTCAAGCCTTCGGGTGCAGTCGCGCTGTAGTCGCGGATGTCGCGCAGGCGCTGGGCAAAGGTGCGGATCTGCTCGCCACCTTCCCACTGCAGGGGCATGTCCTCCAGCGGATTGAGACGCGTGGCGTCAGCCTTGCTCAACCGCAGAGTGGTTTCGCCGGGTTCTTGCAGGTAGAACTCGCCGAGGGTCGCCAGCACCGGTTTCAAACGTCCGAAAGGCAGGGCGACTTGCAGTGGGCCGTATTCCGAGTTCGGGCGATTGGGGATATTCACCAGGATCAATTCGTCATCGCGGCGGCGGGCGAGGCGTTCCGGGTTGAGGATCTCGGTATGGGAGCGCATCAGGTTCAGCAGGATCGGCAGCAGGCTCAGCCGCTCGCCATTGACGATGATGCCCAATTCAAGATCAAACCAGTCGCGTTCCGGAGCCTGTTCGACGGTCGCGTACCAATCGTCCACGGCGGTCAGGTCGAAGCCGAAATCTTCGTCGATCTCCAGCTCCCAGCCTTGGGCGCGAAGCTTGGGTAGCTCATTGAGCGTGAACGTCAGCCAGGCGCTGTCGTTGACCATTTCATACAGCTCACCGGCGCTTTCCGGCAGGGCCTTGCTCTGGCGGGTGGCGATCTTGAAGCCGAGGATTCGCAGTTGTTCCCTGTAGGCTTGTTCCACTTCCGGATGGCGTTTTATCCGTAGCGTCTGTGTTTCCTGGCGAATCAGCACGTCGGCATTTTTCTGCCCGCTGGTGTATTCATCCAGATAGCTGAAGGAAAGCGCGGCACGGTGCTGGATATAGCGTTGCATCCGCCCGTTACGCGGTTCGAAGGCACTGAACTCGATGCTCGCCAGCCACAAGCGTGGAACCGGTTGCACGTTGTCCACCAGCACCTGGGGTGGTGCCTTCGGGCTGCGGTTTTCCAGAACTGCCTGGAGTTTTTCCAGCAGTTCGGCATCTTGTGCGGCGGCGGGGTAGGCCAGGGTTTCCTGGACTTTGAGCAGCACGGCTGCGCAATGCTTGCAGTTGTTGCGTACCGGGCAGGTGCACGTGGCATCGACCATCAGCAGGGTGGCCTTGGCTGACTCGCGCAAGTGAATGGTCTGGCGGTAGACGTTACCGCCAGACCCTTCGCAAACTGCCGTAATCGTCGAGTCGCCGGCCTCGACGATTCTCACGCGGTTTTCCAGCGCGTACCGCCGGCCGCGCTCCAGGCTCTGTTCCTTGAATCGGCTGACCCAGGAAGGTGCCAGGGGTTTGCTCAGGGGCGCGGACATAGGAGGTATCAGTCCGGAATTTCTTCAGGAACCGGGCGCGGCGCAGGAGCGGTCAGCGAGGTAATCTTGATCAGCAGGCCAAGGTGGCCAGCGTCGAGGAAATTCAGTTGGCCGTTCTTGGTATGGCTGTCGGTCTTCAGGCGCTCGCTGGCGGTAACCAGGCCGTCCGCGTTGATCTGGTTGACCCAGAAGTCGGCGTCGACGTCGGTAAAACGCCCCTGCTTGATGCTCAATGTGCCCTCGATCGGGAACTGGCCGAATTGTTCCTTACCGTCGCTGATCGCCACCCTGGACACTTCCTCGCCCAAGGTTTGTTGCCAGGCTTTATGGAGCAACACTGTGTAGTCATTGCTGGCGGTGAGCTTTTCCACCTCGCCATTCAGGCTTGGCGTGCGCAGGCTGTCGGGACTGATGCGTTGTGCGCCGGCGTCCCAGTCTTCCGGCGCTGCTCGGCTGACGATGGCCGGCACGGCGTTTTGCCGGACCAGAATCATTTCGACCTGATACAGATCATCGGCATGCGCCATCGGGGCGGCCAGGGTCATCAGCAAGGTCGTGAAGCGAAACAGGCGCATGCGGCGTCCTTCAAGCAGTTTTCGGAATGAGGCACTCAAGCAGTGCCTCTACAGTATTAAAGCGCTCTTCCGGGCGCTCCATCGGCACCATGAACTTGAATATCGTGGCGCCTTCGAATTTGTAGCGTTTGGGTTGGCCCTGAATCAACTTGATCAGTGTCAGCGGATCCACTGGTGTCTGCGCCGCGAACTCGATGCGGCCACCTTGCGGTCCGCCGTCGACTTTCTTGATGCCCAGCCCTTCGGCCTGCAACTTCAGCGCCGTGATGCGCATCAGGTTCTTCGTCGGCTCCGGCAGCAGGCCGAAACGATCGATCATTTCGACTTGCAGGTCCTTGAGGCCATCCTCATCGGTGGCAGAGGCAATGCGCTTGTACAGGATCAGCCGCGCATGCACGTCCGGCAAGTAGTCTTCCGGAATCAGGGCCGGAACGCGAAGATTGACCTCGGGGCCACCGCCCAGCGGCTGGTCGAGGTTGGGTTGTTCGCCCTTGCGGATCGACTTCACCGCGCGTTCGAGCATTTCCATGTACAAGGTGAAGCCGACCGCTTGAATCTGTCCGCTTTGACCGTCCCCCAGCAGTTCACCGGCGCCGCGGATTTCCAGGTCGTTGGTGGCGAGCACGAAGCCGGCGCCCAGGTCCTGGGTGTTGGCGATCGCCTCCAGGCGCTTTTCCGCATCCGGGGTGATTTGCTGGCGCGGCGGTGTCAGCAGATAGGCGTAGGCCTGGTGGTGACTGCGGCCAACGCGACCACGCAACTGGTGCAACTGCGCCAGGCCGAACTTGTCGGCACGCTCGATGATGATGGTGTTGGCGCTCGGCACGTCGATGCCGGTCTCGATGATGGTCGAGGCGATCAGCACGTTGAAGCGTTTGTGGTAGAAATCGCTCATCACCTGTTCGAGTTCGCGTTCGCGCATCTGCCCGTGGCCGATGCCGATCCGTGCTTCCGGCACCAGTTCGGCGAGGTCGGCGGCGCATTTCTCGATGGTCTTCACATCGTTGTGCAGGTAGTAGACCTGGCCGCCACGCAGCAGCTCACGGAGCAGGGCTTCCTTGACCGTGCTCTTGTTCTGTTCCATCACGAAGGTGCGCACCGACAGGCGCCGCGCCGGCGGGGTAGCGATGATCGACAGATCGCGCATGCCCGACACCGCCATGTTCAGCGTGCGCGGGATCGGGGTCGCAGTGAGGGTCAGGATGTCGACCTCGCTGCGCAGGGCCTTGAGCTGTTCTTTTTGGCGTACTCCGAAGCGGTGCTCTTCGTCGATGATCACCAGGCCGAGGTTTTTGATCTTCACATCGTCCTGCAGCAGCTTGTGGGTGCCGATGACGATGTCGATCTTGCCCTCGGCCAGGTCCGCGACCGCTGCGCTGACGTCCTTGGCCGACTTGAAACGGCTCATCACTTCCACGGTCACCGGCCAATCGGCGAAACGGTCGCGGAAGCTGTTGTAGTGTTGCTGGGCGAGCAGGGTGGTGGGCACCAGGATCGCCACCTGCTTGCCACTGTGCACGGCAATGAACGCCGCGCGCATCGCCACTTCGGTCTTGCCGAAACCGACGTCGCCGCAGACCAGGCGATCCATCGGTTTGGGCGCGAGCATGTCTTCGCGCACGGCTTCGATGGTGGTTTGCTGGTCGGGCGTTTCCTCGAACGGGAAGCCGGCACTGAACGTGGCGTAGTCCGCTTTCGGGTCGGCGAAAGCGTAGCCTTCTCGGGCGGCGCGGCGTGCATAGATGTCGAGCAGTTCCGCTGCCACGTCGCGCACCTGTTCGGCGGCTTTGCGCTTGGCTTTCTGCCAGGTTTCGGAGCCCAGGCGGTGCAGCGGGGCCAAGGCATCGTCACTGCCGGTGTAGCGCGCGATCAAGTGCAGGTTGGCCACCGGCACGTAGAGCTTGGCGCCCTCGGCGTATTCCAGGGCGAGGAATTCGGCGGCCTGGTTGTCGATCTCCAGCGTGGCCAGGCCCAGGTAGCGGCCGACGCCGTGGTCGATGTGCACAACCGGCGCACCTTCGCGCAGCTCGGTGAGGTTCTTGATCACTGCATCGTTATTGGCGTCGGCGCGTTTCTCCCGGCGCCGGCGCTGCATCACGCGCTGGCCGAACAGCGGACTTTCGGCAATCAGTGCAAGGGCCGGGTCCTCAAGTACCAGGCCTTCGTCGAGTGGCGCAATGGTGATCGCCAGGCGGTCCTTGCCGGCGACGAAGTCCGGCCAGCTGTCGACGGTTTTTGGTCGCAGCTTCAGGCGCTCCAGTAACTCCAACAGCACTTCGCGACGGCCCGCTGACTCGGCGGTAAACAACACGCGGCCAGGGAACTCGTCGAGAAAACCGGCCAGCGCGGCCAGAGGTTGGGTCGCCTTGGCTTCGATGGCCAGGTCCGGCAGTTGACTCGCCGGGAAGCGTTCGCGGCCGGCGCCGGCTTCCACATCCTGCTGGCTGGCGACTACCCGGGGCCAGTTCTTCAGCCGCGCGAAACAGTCTTCCACCGGCAGGAATAATTCCGCGGGTGGCAATAAAGGACGGGAAGGGTCGACGCGGCGCTCTTCATAGCGATTGCGCACGTCATTCCAGAAATTCTCTGCGGCCTGCTCGATCCCCGGCAGGGAAAACACTTGTGTGTCCTGGGGCAGGTAATCGAACAGGGACGAGGTTTCTTCAAAGAACAACGGCAGGTAGTACTCGATGCCTGCTGGGGTAATCCCGCTGCTCAAGTCCTGGAAAATCGGAGTCCGCCGGAAGTCCACGTCGAAGCGTTCGCGAAAGCGCGCCTTGAACCGGGTCACTGCCTCTTTTTGCAGCGGGAATTCCTTCGCCGGCAGCAGCTTGACCGAATCGACCTTGTCGATGGATCGCTGGTTTTCCGGGTCGAAGGTGCGCAGGGTCTCGATTTCGTCGTCGAACAGGTCGATGCGATACGGTAATTTGCTCCCCATCGGGAACAGGTCGATCAACGAACCGCGCACCGTGAATTCGCCATGTTCGTACACCGTATCGACGTAGCGGTAGCCGGTGGCTTCGAGCCGAGTGCGCATCTGCTCGACATCGAGCTTCTGGCCGACGTCCAGCACCAGGCTGCTGCCCAGCAGGAATTTGGTCGGTGCCAGGCGATGCAGGGCGGTGGTGATCGGTACGACCAGCACGCCGTGACTCAGCTCCGGCAGCCGGTAGAGCGCGGCGATGCGCTGGGAAATGATGTCCTGATGCGGCGAAAACAGATCGTAGGGCAGGGTTTCCCAGTCCGGAAAATGCAACACGGGCAAATCCGGGGCGAAGAAACCCAGCTCTTGCTCAAGCCGTTCGGCGCTCTGGCTATCGGCGGTCAGCAGCAGGGTAAAGCGCCTGGCAGCGCTGGCAGCCTCGGCGATAGCCAGGCTCAGGGCGGCACCGGGCAAGTTGCCCCAGTGCTGTTTACCTGCCGCGGCAGGGAGATGCGGTAGACGCAGGACGGGCACGGAAGTTTGAGCTCCAGCGTTGCGACAAAGTCGGTAATTGTAGCGGGCAGGGATGCCGCCTGTCAGTTGCAGACTTCGTCTATTACGTACGTTTGGCGAAATGTAGTGGTAAAGACAAAATACAGCGGTTTTTTGTTCAAATTCACTGATTATGTAGTGGCAAAACAAGCGGGTGTTACGGAGGGTTACGGACAAGACGACGGTGTCTACGAAAATGAGGGGCCGCTGAAACCCGCGAATTTACTGGGCTCCAGCGCTGTCATTTTTTTCGTTCGACTCATTTGTTACGGATCGCACGACAGGCGCGCATTGCTACGCGGGTTTCTCGGCGGCATAATGTAGCCCCTTTTTTCTGCCCCTACATGTGGAAGGTTCCCGTGACTCAGAAGCCCGACCAGTGTCTTGGTGAATGGATCGACCGTGAAGCACTCGCAGAAGCGATGATTCCGCTTATCGGTCAGCTCTACCGCAATAACAACGTGGTGAGCTCGATCTATGGCCGCAGCCTGATCAACCGTTCAGTCATCGCGATTCTCAAAGCTCACCGCTTTGCTCGTCACCGCCAGTCCGACGACACCGAACTGTCCGTCCACGAAACATTCCCGTTGATCAAGGCGATGAGCGAGCTCAAGCTCGGCGCCGCTTCGGTTGACCTGGGCAAGTTGGCCGCCAAATTCAAAGCCGAAGGCAATGGCCGTACTGCCGAGCAGTTCGTCCGCGAAGAGCTGGCCGATGTAGTAAGCCAGCAGAACGCCTCGGCTCGCAAAGGCACCGACGTTGTCCTCTACGGCTTCGGTCGTATCGGCCGTCTGCTGGCGCGGATCCTGATCGAGAAAACCGGTGGTGGCGACGGCCTGCGCCTGCGCGCCATCGTCGTGCGCAAGGGGGCCGAGAATGACCTGGTCAAGCGTGCCAGCCTCTTGCGCCGCGATTCGGTCCATGGTCCGTTCGATGGCACCATCACCATTGATGAAGCCAACAACACCATCACCGCCAACGGCAACCTGATTCAGGTGATCTACGCCAAGAGCCCGGCCGAAGTCGACTACACCCAATACGGCATCGAAAACGCCCTGATCGTCGACAACACCGGTGTATGGCGTGACGCCGACGGCCTGGGCCAGCACCTGGCCTGCCCGGGCGCTGCCCGTGTGATCCTCACCGCACCTGGCAAGGGCGCGCTGAAGAACATCGTGCACGGCATCAACCATGGCGAAATCAGCCCAGACGACAAGATCATCTCGGCGGCTTCCTGCACCACCAACGCCATCGTGCCGGTGCTCAAGGCAGTCAACGACAAGTTCGGCATCGTCAACGGCCACGTCGAAACCGTTCACTCGTTCACCAACGACCAGAACCTGATCGACAACTTCCACAAGGGCAGCCGTCGTGGCCGCGCCGCGCCACTGAACATGGTGATCACCGAGACCGGTGCCGCCACCGCAGCCGCCAAGGCGCTGCCAGTGCTCAAGGGCAAGCTGACCGGTAACGCGATCCGTGTTCCTACGCCGAACGTGTCGATGGCCATCCTGAACCTGAACCTGGAAAAGGCCACCACCCGCGACGAAATAAACGAGTACCTGCGCCAGATGGCCATGCACTCGGACCTGCACAAGCAGATCGACTACGTCAGCTCCCAGGAAGTGGTCTCCACCGACTTCGTTGGCTCGCGCCACGCAGGTGTAGTGGACGCTGAAGCGACCATCACCCAGGATAACCGCGTTGTGCTGTACGTCTGGTACGACAACGAATTCGGTTACAGCTGCCAGGTGGTGCGCGTGATGGAAGACATGGCCGGTGTGAACCCGCCTGCATTCCCACGCTAAGCACTCGCTGCACATGAAAACGCCCCGGCTTGGCCGGGGCGTTTTTGTTTGTGGGAGGGGGGCCTGTACCCTGTAGGAGCGAGCATGTCGAGGCGTCGAACCGTCGCGATGGTGTCATGAGCGGCGCTGGGCATCAGGTAGCCAGCGTTATCGTTGACGACCATCGCGAGCGAGCTCGCTCCTACAGGAGTGGGGGGATCAGGCTGTGCCGACGGTCGCCATGCGCAACGCATGACGGTTCCCACGGAACAGCACCAATGTGGCAATCAAGCCCAGTACCGCGGCGCCAGTTAGCCAGATCCCCGGCGCCGCTTTGTTATCCAGTACATGAATCAGGTAAGTACAGGCCGCCGGCGTAAAACCGCCGAACGTCGCGGTCGCCAGACTGTAAGCCAGGGAGAAGCCCGTGGTCCGCACGTGCACCGGCATGATTTCCGTCAGTGCCACGACCATCGCGCCGTTGTATGAGCCATACAGGAACGACAACCACAACTCGACAATCAACAAGTGGCTGAAGCTGGGATTCGCCACCAGCCACGACAGCGCCGGGTAGGCGGTGAGAATCGCCAGGATGGTTGCCGCCAGCAGCAGGGGCTTGCGCCCGACCTTGTCGGACACGGCGCCCATCACCGGCAGCCAGAAAAAGTTCGACAGGCCGATGCACACGGTCACCAGCAAGGCGTCCATGTCCGACAGGTGCAGTTCGGCCTTGCCGAAGGTCGGCGTGTAGGCAGTGATCAGGTAGAACGACACCGTGGTCATCACCACCAGGGCCATGCCGGCGATGACAATGCCGAAGTTCTGACCGATCGAGCGGATGACTTCCGCCAGGCTGGGGCGGTGTTTTCGTGCCTGGAATTCCGGTGTTTCCTCCAGTGAGCGACGAATCACGAAAATCACCGGCACGATCATGCAGCCGATCAGAAACGGCACACGCCAACCCCATTCACCCATCTGTTCCGGGCTCAGCCAATGGTTCAGGCCAACGCCGAGCAGACCGGCGAACACCACGGCGGCCTGCTGGCTGGCAGACTGCCAACTCACAAAAAAGCCTTTGCGACCTGGTGTGGAAATCTCGGCAAGGTATACCGACACGCCGCCAAGCTCTACGCCGGCGGAGAAGCCTTGCAGCAGGCGGCCAAACAGAACGATCAGAGGCGCGGCGACGCCCAGGGTGGCATAGCCCGGCACGCAAGCGATCAGCACGGTACCGGCCGCCATCATGGCCAGGGTGATGATCAGGCCCTGGCGCCGGCCGTGGCGGTCGATGTAGGCACCGAGGAAAATCGCCCCCAAGGGACGCATGAGGAAGCCGGCGCCAAAGGTGGCCAGCGATAGCATCAGGGATGCAAAAGCACTGTCGGCAGGGAAGAAGGTTTTGGCGATGGCCGTGGCGTAGAAGCCGTAGACCATAAAGTCGAACATCTCGAGAAAATTACCGCTGACAACGCGAAAAATCGCTTTGCCTTTGCCCGTATTCGAGGACATGGGAATGCACTCACTCTTGTCTGTCTGATCGGAAATCCCTGATGTAGACGTGTTCCCCCCATCACCTGTGCGGTGAATTCCCTTGGTGGGCGAGTTGTAACAATATGTGTATAAAGATCGTTAGGCAACAACTGGTTAGCTTGCTGCTTAAGCGTTTCAGTCGTCGTCGGATCAAGGTGAGGAGGGCTGGCTTGTCGCATAATGCCGGGCATGGGTGGTGTGTCCGGAATCAAAGCGGGGAGCGCAGCAAGTGTTGAATGGGTGGCAGGGTCTCGGTTTTTTATTGCTTGGCGCGTTGTCGGGCTGCGGCAACGGCGACTCCATGGAAGGTTTTGGCGGCCCGACCATGGGCAGCACCTATTCAATCAAGTACCTGCGTCATGCCGATCTGCCCAAGCCGGCAGAGGTCCAGGCCGAGGTGGAAAAAATCCTCGCCGAGGTGGACCGGCAAATGTCGACTTATCGCAGCGATTCCGACATCGAGCGTTTCAACGATCGACCCGCCAACACCTGTCAGGCCATGCCCGCGCCCGTGCTGGAACTGGTTCGGGTGGGTGAGCAGTTGTCTGCGCAAAGCGACGGCTCATTCGATCTGACGGTGGAACCTCTGCTCGATCTTTGGGGCTTCGGCCCCCAGGCTCGCGGTGAAAAGGTCCCGAGCGCCGAGGCGCTGGCTGACGCACGACAGCGTGTGGGTCATCAGCACCTGCGCATCGATGGCGATCAGTTGTGCAAGGATGCGGCCGTCGAAGTCGACTTCAACAGTATCGCAGCGGGATACGCGGTTGACCGTATCGCTGCGAGGCTCGAAGCCATGGGCATCCGCAACTATCTCGCTGAAGCCACGGGCGAACTCAAGGCTTCGGGCAGGAAACTCGACGGCTCGGCGTGGCATGTCGCCCTGGAGGAACCTCGGGACGATCAGCAGGTGGCGCAACGGATCATCGCCGTCGACGGGTTGGGTGTGTCGACGTCTGGCGACTACCGCAACTATTTCGAGCAAGATGGCCGGCGCTATTCCCACACCTTCGATGCTCGCACCGGTGCGCCGGTCTCACACACGCTGGCGTCGGTCACGGTGATTAATCCTTCGGCGTTGTTGGCCGATGGACTGTCGACGCTGCTGCTGATTCTCGGCCCGGAGCGTGGTTGGGACTACGCGGAAAAACATGGTATCGGCGCATTTTTTGTGATTCGTGCCGATACAGGTTTCGTCACACGCACCAGTCAGGCTTTTGAACGCCTCATTGGCGCAAAAACCGAGTGATCAACGTACTGAAGACTGGCGTTGTAGTGCAGGCAAAACTAGCCTACGACGCGACCAAGGGTTAATGTGCCCGGCGTTGACGCTTCTATAGACTGTGTCCGGGTTCTGCACTGGCCCCAAATTGTTCCTTCACGCCGCCGACCGGCGTGATTTAGCCGCAGGCGCACAGCGCCGCGGCCTGTTCTGAGGAGTACGCATGGCTGTCTACAACTACGACGTGGTGGTACTGGGTTCCGGCCCGGCGGGAGAAGGCGCGGCAATGAACGCCGCCAAGGCAGGGCGCAAGGTGGCCATGGTCGACAGCCGTCGCCAGGTCGGCGGTAACTGCACCCACTTGGGCACCATCCCGTCCAAGGCCCTGCGTCATTCGGTCCGGCAGATCATGCAGTTCAACACCAACCCGATGTTCCGGGCCATCGGCGAACCGCGCTGGTTCTCCTTCCCGGACGTGTTGAAAAGCGCCGAGAAAGTCATTTCCAAGCAAGTTGCCTCCCGCACCGGCTACTACGCCCGTAACCGTGTTGACGTGTTCTTCGGAACCGGTAGCTTCGCCGACGAGCAAACCATAGAAGTGGTTTGCGCCAATGGCGTGGTGGAAAAACTGGTGGCCAAGCACATCATCATTGCCACTGGCTCGCGCCCGTATCGCCCGGCGGACATCGACTTCCACCACCCGCGTATCTACGATAGCGACACCATCCTCAGCCTCGGTCACACCCCGCGTAAACTCATCGTCTACGGCGCTGGCGTGATCGGTTGCGAATACGCCTCGATCTTCAGCGGTCTGGGCGTACTGGTAGAGCTGGTGGACAACCGTGGCCAGTTGCTGAGCTTCCTTGACTCGGAAATTTCCCAGGCACTGAGCTACCACTTCAGCAACAACAACATCACCGTTCGCCACAACGAAGACTACGACCGTGTCGAAGGCGTGGACAACGGCGTGATCCTGCACCTCAAGTCCGGCAAGAAGATCAAGGCCGACGCCTTGCTCTGGTGCAACGGCCGTACTGGCAACACCGACCAGTTGGGCCTGGAAAACATCGGCGTGAAGGTCAACAGCCGTGGCCAGATCGAAGTTGACGAGGCTTACCGCACCTGTGTGCCGAACATCTACGGCGCAGGCGATGTGATCGGCTGGCCAAGCCTGGCCAGTGCCGCCCACGACCAGGGTCGTTCGGCCGCTGGCAGCATCGTCGAGAACGGCAGCTGGCGTTTCGTCAACGACGTTCCGACCGGCATCTACACCATTCCCGAGATCAGTTCGATCGGCAAGAACGAGCAGGAACTGACCCAGGCCAAGGTGCCTTACGAAGTGGGCAAGGCGTTCTTCAAGGGCATGGCGCGTGCGCAGATCGCCGGCGAGCCGCAAGGCATGCTCAAGATCCTGTTCCACCGGGAAACCCTGGAAGTGCTGGGTGTTCACTGCTTCGGTTACCAGGCCTCGGAAATCGTCCACATCGGCCAGGCCATCATGAACCAGCCGGGCGAACTGAACACGTTGAAGTACTTCGTCAACACGACGTTCAACTACCCGACCATGGCCGAAGCCTATCGGGTCGCGGCGTACGACGGCCTCAACCGGCTTTTTTGAGCGGCTCCGGCCGGTGGCCTGAGCCGGCCGGGGAGACCGATTTCAGCAATTCTCGAGGGTGGCAGTGGCCAAACCGGGAAAGTCTGTAATCAGGCTGTCAACGCCGAAGTCGGCGAGTCTGCGCATCAGCGCGGGCTCGTTGACGGTCCACACCGACACATGCAGCCCCTGACGCTGCGCCTTCTGCAGGCGTTCCGGCGTACACAGGGTCCAGTTCAGCGCCAGATACTCACAGCCATAGCTCGCCGCGACCTTCAACGGGTCGAGCCAGGCGTATTCGGCCACCAGCCCACGCGACACATCCGGCACCAGGTCCAGCGCGGCTTTGAGCACTTCCCGTGAGCTCGAGGTGATCGTCACCTTGTCGAGCAGGCCGAAACGCTGGGCCATCTCGCGAATCGCCAGCACCGTGGTCGCGGCGCGGGTGCGTGAAGCGCTTTTGACTTCCAGTTGCCAGTGCTCGAAGGCGCATTTTTCGAACAGCTCCTCCAGTGTTGGAATCGGGCAGGGTTTGATCCAGCCCGGGCCGCCCTTGCGTGCGTCGTATGTCACCAGTTCCGCAGCGGTGTGCTCGACCACCTTGCCGCGCCGGTCGGTGGTGCGCTTGAGCGTCGGGTCGTGGATGACCATCAGCTCGTTGTCCATGGACAGGTGCAGGTCGAGTTCGCAGCGGCGCACGCCGTGCTTGAGGCATTCCTGAAAGCTGGTCAGGGTGTTTTCCGGTGCTTCGCCCTTGGCGCCGCGATGGCCGTAGATGAGGGTCACGGTTCTTCCTTAAGTTAAATGCCTGATTCTTGTTCGCGGGCCAGGCGTCGTTCCTGGGCCTGCTTTTGCAAAATGTAGCGGGCGAGCAGTTGGCGCTGCGCATCGGTAGGGCGTTCGAACTCGGTGCCGACATCGAAGCCGTCGCCCTTGGGGTCGCAATGTGTGACACGGGCGCGCAGCAACAAGCCAAGGGCCTGCGGCATCAACACCAGTTTGATCGACAGGTGGGCGCCAGTGGCAATGGGGGTCGGATGCTGGAAGTCGATGCCACCCTCGGAGATGATCACCGGTTGTGGCTCGCCGATCTGGCCGAGCACGGTGAGGGCGACCACCTGGCTGAGCAGGTCGATGCGTTTGTTCTGAACCTTGAGGAATGCCGCGAGGTTGCGGTCGCGCTCGCTGATCTGGCGCAACAGGTGCTGCGACTCGAATTCGCTCAGGTGCAGTTCGCTGAGCAGGTTGAAGAGCGGGGAAGCATCCTGCAACACTTCCTGGCCTGCGGCTTCGGGAGCGGACAGGGGCCGAATTTCCAGTGCGATCGTGTCCTCGATACGGTAGTATTCGCGGCGATCTTCTTCATCTAATGTCGACATGGCGAACCCATGGTAGCGGCGGTGGTCTGAGTGTAAAGCTGGTTATCGACCCCCGCCACAAGGACGTTCCTTTTCCCTCCGAACAAGCCCCGACATGTTCAGACCTCTCTTCGTATTTATTGGCACGCGTTACACCCGTGCAAAGCGTCGCAATCACTTTGTGTCGTTCATTTCCCTGACTTCGATGATCGGTCTCGCCCTGGGCGTGATCGTGATGATCGTTGTGCTGTCGGTGATGAACGGCTTCGATCACGAGATGCGTACCCGCGTGCTGGGCATGGTGCCCCACGCGACCATCGAGTCCAGTGAGCCGATCAGCAACTGGCAGGGCCTGGCCGACAAGGTCAGGCAGAACCCGCAGGTGACGGCCGTTGCGCCATTCACCCAGATGCAGGGCCTGCTGACCAACAACGGCAGGGTCTCCAAGGTACTGCTCAATGCCATCGACCCGGCGCTGGAGCGGCAGGTGTCGATCATCGACAAGTTCATGTTGCAGGGCAAACTCGATGACCTCGAGCCCGGCAGTTTCGGCATCGTCATCGGCGACAAGGCGGCCGCCAAGCTTGGCGCGGCCATTGGCGACAAGCTGACCTTCGTCGCGCCAGAAGTCACCGTGACACCGGCGGGGATGTTCCCGCGCATGAAACGCTTTACCGTGGTCGGCATTTTCCATGTGGGCGCCGGCGAGATCGACGGCTATCTGGGCGTCACCAACCTGCAGGACCTGGCGCGGCTGCACCGCTGGAAGCCGGATCAGGTGCAGGGCATCCGCCTCAAGTTCGAAGACCTTTTCCAGGCGCCGCGCACGGCCTGGAGCATTGCCCAGCAGTTGGGTGAGGATCGTTACTACGCCCGCGATTGGACCCGCACCCACGGTAACCTGTACCAGGCGATCCGCATGGAAAAGGCCATGATCGGCCTGTTGCTTCTGCTGATCGTCGCGGTGGCGGCGTTCAACATCATTTCCACGCTGGTGATGGTGGTGAACGACAAGAAGAGCGACATCGCGATTCTGCGCACCCTGGGCGCCACGCCGCGCACGATCATGGGTATCTTCATGGTGCAGGGCACGGTCATCGGCGTAGTCGGCACATTGATTGGCGCCGTGGTCGGGATCTTCGCCGCGTTGAACGTCAGCGCCGCGATCTCGGCACTCGAAGGCCTGATCGGGCACAAATTCCTCAACGCCGACGTGTATTTCATCGATTACCTGCCCTCGCAAGTGCAGAGCCAGGACGTCGTCATGGTCTGCGCCGCCGCGTTGGTCCTGAGTTTCCTCGCCACCCTGTATCCTGCCTGGCGTGCCGCGCGCACCCAGCCTGCGGAGGCGCTACGTTATGAGTGAGTCGGGCATGAGTGAAAAAGCAATCTTGAGCTGCCGCAACCTGGGCAAGTCCTACGAGGAAGGCCCGGAGTCGGTGCAAGTCCTGGCCAACCTGCAACTGGAGCTGCATCCAGGGGAGCGCGTGGCGATCATCGGCAAATCGGGCTCGGGCAAGAGCACCTTGCTCAATCTGCTCGGTGGCCTCGATACGCCAACCCAGGGCAGTGTCTGGCTCGATGGCGAAGAGCTTTCGGCGCTGAGCGAGAAGAAGCGTGGCCTGCTGCGTAACCGCGCATTGGGCTTCGTGTATCAGTTTCACCATTTGCTGGCCGAATTCACCGCGTTGGAAAACGTCTGCATGCCGCTGCTGATCGGCAAGACCGCGATCCCCGAAGCGCGCCAGCGTGCCAGCGCGCTGCTGGAAAGGGTGGGGCTCGGTCATCGCCTGGAGCACAAGCCGGCCGAGCTGTCCGGTGGCGAGCGCCAGCGCGTGGCCATCGCCCGCGCCCTGGTGAACCGGCCTGGTCTGGTGATGCTCGATGAACCCACCGGTAACCTCGACTTGCACACGGCCGAGGGCATCCAGGATCTGATGCTGGAGTTGAGCACGTCGATGCGCACCGCGTTTCTGGTGGTGACCCACGACATGAACCTGGCTCGCCAGATGGATCGTGTCCTGCACTTGCAGGAAGGTCGCCTGACGCCCATCTGATTGACTGAAACCCGAGGCGCCGAGTGTGCCTCGGGTCTTTTATTTTTATACGGTGCTTCCGCGAATGTTCAGACCGTTATCGATCTATATCGGCACACGCTATACCCGCGCCAAGCGCCGCAATCGCTTTGTGTCCTTCATCTCGATGACCTCGATGATCGGCCTCGCCCTCGGCGTGCTGGCGATGATCGTGGTGTTGTCGGTGATGAACGGCTTCCAGCGCGAAATGAGCTCGCGCATCCTCGGCATGGTGCCCCACGCGACCATCGTCGGCGTGAACCCGATCGACGATTGGCAGCCAGTGGCCGCAGCAGCGATGAAGAACCCGCAAGTGACAGCTGCCGTGCCGTTCACCGAACTGGAAGGCATGCTGTCCTACAAAGGCTCGATGCAGCCGATCCAGGTCAGCGGCGTGGATCCGGCGCTGGAAGGCAAGGTGTCGATCGTCGCCCAGCACATTGTGCAGGGGCGTCTCGATGCGCTGAAGCCGGGTGAATTCGGTGTGGTGATTGGTGAAATCACGGCGCGCCGCTTTCGCTTGAATGTCGGCGACAAGATCACCCTGATCGTGCCGGAAGTCAGCACCGCGCCGGGCGGAATCACCCCCCGCATGCAGCGCCTGAACGTGGTCGGCGTCTTCAAGGTCGGTGCCGAGCTCGATGGCTCCATGGCGCTGATCCACGTCGCCGATGCCGCGCAGATGCAGCATTGGCAACCGAACCAGGTGCAGAGTGTGCGCCTGGCGGTGAAGGATCTGTACGCTGCGCCGAAGGTCTCCAGCGATATTGCCGGTGGCCTGGGCACAGCCTACAAGGCTGACGACTGGACCCACACCCAGGGCAGTCTCTTCAGCGCGATGAAGATGGAAAAAACCATGATTGGCCTGCTGTTGCTGATGATTGTCGCTGTAGCGGCCTTCAACATCATCGCCACGCTGATCATGGTGGTGAACGACAAGGGCGCTGACATCGCGATCCTGCGTACCATCGGCGCCACGCCCCGGCAGATCATGGGGATCTTCATGGTCCAGGGCACGGTGATCGGTGTGGTCGGCACCTTGATCGGCGGTGTTCTCGGAGTGATCGCGGCGCTGAACGTCAGTGAGCTGGTGGGCTGGTTCGAGCGGGTCAGCGGGCAGCACATCTTCAGTTCCGACGTGTACTTCGTCAGCAACCTGCCTTCGGAGCTACAGGGCGGGGATGTGGCATTGATCTGCACGGCGGGGCTAGTGCTGAGCTTCCTGGCGACGGTTTATCCGGCGTGGCGTGCGTCGAAGGTTGAGCCGGCGCATGCGCTCCGATATTCGTAAGCGGTTGAGTTATGTGTTGGCCGGGCCAGCCTCATCGCGGGCAAGCCCGCTCCCACAGTGATCGAGTTGAAGCACGCCCCTGTGGGAGCGGGCTTGCCCGCGAAGAGGCCGGCCGGGCTGGCCTCAATCCCCTTTTGGTAATTCAATCAAGAACCGCGTCCACCCATCCGCTGATTCGCAACGAATCTGTCCACCATGAGCCCGAACGATTGACTCGGTAATCGCCAGCCCCAACCCCGCATGTTCGCTGCTCCCTTCCTGGCGTGCCGGGTCTGCCCTGTAGAACCGGTCGAATAAACGGGGCAGTAAAGCCGCTTCAATACCGGCGCCGCTGTTTTCGACGGTCAGGGTTACGCGCTTGATCTGGTCGACGATCCGCACTCGAACCTCACCGTCTGCCGGCGTAAAACGCAGCGCGTTATCCAGCAAATTCGACAGCGCCCGCCGCAACATGCCGCGATCACCCTTGATGCGTGCGTTGCCTTCGCGACTCACCATCACCCCGGCGTCCTCGGCCAGCGGTGCAAAAAACTCCAGTAACACATCGGTTTCTTCAGCCAGCTCCAGCGGTTCACGCCTGGGCATCAGCAAGCCGTGGTCAGCCTTCGCCAGGTACAGCATGTCGTTGACCAGTTGCGCCATCCATTGCAGTTCCTCGAGGTTGCTGTGCAGTGCTTCGCGGTAATCCTCGAGGGCGCGCGGGCGGGTGAGGGTGACCTGAGTGTGGGTCAGCAGGTTCGACAGCGGTGTGCGCAGTTCATGGGCGATGTCGGCGGAGAACGCTGAAAGGCGCTGAAAAGAATCGTCGAGGCGTGCGAGCATGGCGTTGAAGTGGTGGGCCAGTTGCGCGAGTTCCGGCGGCATGTCTTCTGCGGGCAAACGCGCGTTGAGCGATTGCGCGCTAACGCCGCGAGCCACTGCACTCATGCGGCGCAAGGGGCGCAACCCGCTGCGCGCCGCCCAGGCACCGAGCAACGCCGTCGCCAGGGCGGACAGGCCGACGGTGAGCCAGATAAGGCGCTGCATGCGTTGCAGAAAGTGCTGGTGATGGGTGATATCCAGCAGCAGCGTCAGATTGGGAGAATCCTTCTTGTCCACGAACAGGGGCGCATTCAGCACACGATAGTCGCTGCCGTTGTCGTTGAGGGTCGATAACCCTGGCGCCTGCGGGAGCCGTTCGGGTACGTCCGCCGAGCTGTCGTACCAGCGCTGGCCATCCGGACCGGTAATGCGCAGGGATAAATCGGCCTGACGGCTCAACTCTTCCGCCAGCCGGGCTTTGCTTTCACTCGATTGCAGGTCATGCAGCGCCCGTCGAAGGCCGATCAGCTTGGCGTCCAGCAGTTGCTGATCCAGTTCAACGAAATGCGCCTCGCTGGCGCGGCTGAACAATACGCCGGCCACCAGCGATACCACGGCGGTGCAGGCTGCGAACAGCAACGCCAGGCGGCTGCTCAAGGACAGTCGGCGCATCAGGCAGGCCGCTCTTCAAGGACGTAACCCATGCCACGCACGGTGTGGATCAGCTTGTTCGGGAACTGGTCATCGATCTTCAGGCGCAAGCGACGGATCGCCACTTCGATGACGTTGGTGTCGCTGTCGAAGTTCATGTCCCAGACCTGGGAGGCGATCAACGACTTGGGCAATACTTCGCCCTGGCGGCGCAGGAGCATTTCCAGCAGGGCGAACTCCTTGGCGGTCAGGTCGATGCGCTGGCCATTGCGTTCGACCCGCCGGCGGATCAGGTCCAGGCGCAGGTCCGCCAGTTGCAGGCTGGTTTCCTGAGGTTGAGCACTGCCTCGGCGCAACAGGCTACGCACTCGTGCCAATAGCTCGGAGAAGGCGAAGGGCTTGACCAGGTAGTCGTCGGCACCGAGTTCGAGACCGTGGACCCTGTCCTCCACGGCATCTCGCGCTGTCAGAAAAAGTACGGGCGTATCGAGACCTGCATTGCGCACCGCCTGCAGGATTTGCCAACCATCGCGGCCGGGCAGCATCACATCGAGGATCAGCAATGCGTAGTCACCGCTCAATGCCATCTGCTGACCCGTGTTGCCGTCGGCGACCAGCTCGGTGTTGAACCCGGCCTCGGCCAGGCCCTGGCGCAAATAGAGACCGGTTTTTGCCTGGTCTTCGACGATCAGCAGTTTCATGGACGACTCTGGGTAAAGGATACGAACGCTTTATACCGTGGGCGGTGTCAGCACGGGCCAACCTTACAAAGTTGTAATCTGTCTGTCAGGTTGCGGGCAGCAACGGCAGTTTAGAGTTTTCCTCAAGCTGAACCCCTATCTTGTTGGAGTACGACGATGTTTTTACGCAATGTGTTGGTCGCGTGCCTGTTGGCGCTGAGTTCGCCTGTGTGGGCTGCGTCGGGTCACAGCTACGACTTCGGGCAACCGGCACCGGCCGGCAAGGCGACGCGCAGCGTTGAAGTGGTGATGGGCGACATGTCGTTCACGCCCAAGGCCATCGATATCAAGGCGGGTGAAACCGTGCGTTTTGTGCTGGTGAACAAGGGGCAGTTGTTGCACGAGTTCAATCTGGGCGATGCGGCGATGCATGCAAAGCACCAGCAGGAAATGCTGAAAATGCAGGAGAATGGCATGCTGACGCCGACCGGGGTGAAGGCGATGGATCACGGCGCCATGACCGCAATGGATCATGGCATGAAGCACGATGACCCCAACAGCGTGCTGGTCGAGCCGGGCAAGACCGCCGAGTTGACCTGGACCTTTACCAAGGCAACCAACCTGGAGTTCGCCTGCAATATCCCCGGCCACTACCAGGCAGGCATGGTCGGCAAATTGACTGTCAGTCAGTAAGCACTCTAAGGCGGGGGCAAAGGCTGATAGAATCCGCTGATTCTTCAGTCAGGTTTCCGCCATGCATCCCGCAGCCGAACACTCGCCGCTGGGCAAATCCAGCGAATATATTGCCACGTACACGCCGTCCCTGCTGTTTCCGATCCCGCGCACCGCGAAATGGGCCGAGCTGGGGTTGACGGCCGATACTTTGCCGTACAAGGGCGTGGACTTCTGGAACTGCTTTGAGCTGTCGTGGCTGCTGCCGTCGGGCAAGCCGGTGGTGGCCATCGGTGAGTTCAGCATTCCTGCGGACTCCCCGAACATCATCGAATCCAAGTCGTTCAAGTTGTACCTCAATTCCCTGAATCAGACCCCATTCGCCGATATCGCCAGCCTTGAATCGACGCTGATCAAGGACCTCTCGGCAGCGGCGGGCAAGCCGGTGGGCGTGCGGGTTCGCAGCTTGCGCGAGGTCGAGGCCGAAGGCGTCGTGGCCTTGCCTGGCGTGTGCATCGATGATTTGGACATCAGCGTCAGCAACTACGAGCATCCGCGCCCGGAACTGCTGCGTTGCGACGACTCGCGCATTGTCGAGGAGAGCGTGCACAGCCATCTGCTCAAATCCAACTGCCCGGTGACCAGCCAGCCCGACTGGGGCAGCGTGGTGGTTGAATACCGTGGTGCGGCGCTGGATCATGCCAGCCTGCTGGAATACATCGTCAGCTTCCGCCAACATTCGGACTTCCACGAGCAGTGCGTGGAGCGGATCTTCCTCGACCTGCAACGCTTGTTGAAACCTGCGAAATTGACGGTGTATGCGCGTTATGTGCGCCGTGGCGGGTTGGATATCAATCCGTATCGCAGCACTGAAAGCGTTCAATTGCCGAACCATCGATTGGTCCGCCAGTGACCCGCTGATGGTGGGAGCTAGCCTGCTCCCACCATCACGTTCAGTGGATTGGGATTAATCAGATCCCCATATTGCCCAGCGCCTGGGCGATGTTGCGCAGGGTGCCAGCCAGGGTCGGGTGTTCGAGCTCGAAGCGTTCCACCGCCAGATTGACGCCGTCGGCGAGACTGGTGTCGGGGGTTTTGGTTTCCAGTTCAAGCTTCAGCTCGATTTGTTGCATCAGTTCGTGCAGGTTCTCGCGCTCGGACTCGGACAGTGGAGGATTCTGTTCCAATTGCTCGCGCAGGGCATTGAGCTGTTCTTGCAGTTCGCGGGCAGGCATGGTGTTCTTCCTTATGTCGATAGGCACTGGCATAGACCGCAGCGGCTCGCCAAAGGTCTATGGCTGACCTTTAGATTAATCCACTCGTGCGCAACCTGCATGATCTCGATCAGGGCTTTTCGCCTTTGCAGCGACGCAGGCTGATGTCTGCCAGGCAGGTGTCGAGTTCGCCAAGGTGATCGATTACCGAGTGCACCCCCAGACCGAACAGTTGCACCGTAGCCTTGCCGCGCAGGCGTTCACGTTCCTTCTGGCTCAAGGCATGCCAATCCTTGGGGGCCATCCCGCACAACGAGCCGCAGGACGCCAGGCCAATCGTCCACAACCCGGCGTTCAGGCCGGCCTGCAAGAGTCGTGGTTCGCCGCTGACCAGTACGCAGCCATCCAGTCGCTCGATATTCAATGCCATCAATGCTTGCCAGCAGGCATCCGGCGCCGGCCACGGGCTTATTGTTGCAGGGTGTTGCGTTGGCCTGATCCATTCCGGCAGCGCAGTCGCCAGGGATTGGCTGAGGGCAGGGGAGAGTTCGTCGAGCCAGGCGCAGGGTATCTGCTGGCGCTGCAGGCTGAGCAGGCTGTCAAGTGCGCCTGGAGTCATCTCGGCTTGGTCGGCACACTGCACGCCTTGCTGGCGCGTGCGAGCGCCGAAATCCACCAGGCAACCGCTGAGGCCGAACAGGATGGCAGTCAGGTTCGGTGCAGCGAGGGGCAAGGCTTCGGCGTGTGGCATGTCAACGTCCCTGAAATAACGAAAAGACTATGGGATATCGATGACAGTTGAGTGACATTGCTGTGAATGGCTCGCAGTCGTGCGCGAATCGCTGTAGGTCATCGCCTACGAGGCTGCATAAATAACTGTTTCCGTCTTATACTTGCCAGCTTGATGCCCGGGCCAAGAGGCCTGCGCCCCGTACAAACCCAAGGAGTTTTTTATGCGCTGGAGCAATCATCTAGCTCAGCTTTGTGTGTGCGCCAGCGTGTTGCTGGTTCCGTTCGTTGCCCAGGCAGCCACGGAAGACGATCCTTGGGAAAGCGTCAATCGTCCGATTTTCGAGTTCAACGACTTCATCGATACCTACGGGCTCAAACCTCTGGCTCAAGGCTACCAGGCCGTGACCCCGCAGTTCCTCGAAGACGGCATCCACAACATGTATCGCAACGTCGGTGATGTCACGAACCTTGCCAACAACATCCTGCAAGCCAAGCCGGCTGCAGCAGGCGTCGACACGGCTCGCCTGATTTTCAACACCACCTTCGGTCTGCTGGGTTTCTTCGATGTGGGCACCAAGATGGGCCTGAATCGCAGCGACGAAGACTTTGGCCAGACGCTGGGTTACTGGGGTGTCGGAAGCGGCCCATACGTCATGCTGCCGCTGCTGGGTCCTAGCACCGTGCGCGACGCGCCGTCCAAATTTGTCGACAGCTATACCGGTCCTTACCGCTACATCAACGACGTACCGGTGCGAAACTCGATCTTCGCCCTGAATATCGTGGATACCCGCGCCAGCCTGCTGTCGAGCGAGAAGCTGATCAGTGGCGACAAGTACACGTTCATTCGTAATGCCTACCTGCAAAACCGCGAGTTCAAAGTGAAGGACGGCCAGGTCGAGGACGATTTCTGATACCGGGCGTAAAAACGACAAAGGCGGCCGACTGGCCGCCTTTGTTCGTTCTGGGATTCGTTATTTCATCTTCAGTATTGTAAGCCCGAGTTTCTGGCCACCGCCGTCCTGTTCTTTCACCCACACCACTTCGGTATCGGCTTCAAGGCCCCTGAGCGCGGCGTGATCGAACTCGATTCGCACGCTGAGGCGGTCGCCAACCGCAAACGAACGAGGCGCCTCGACTTGCATGCCACTGCTGGAAAGGTCGATGCAGACGGCTGCAACCTCATCTCCCTGATGGATCAGCGCGACATCGGCATCGACCCGCATGCGGATGAAATCCCGCTTTTCGCTGTAGTCCCGATCGGTTCGACTCATGGGCTTGGTCCTTCCATTGGGTTACGGTTTTGCCTGTTCTTATAACTCCCGGTGATTTGACAAGTAAAGACGTCAAGCGACCATCGGCGCACGCTTGAAACGCCCCGCGGATGGGAGTACCGTCTGCGCCTTAGAAGGGCACCTCTGGTGTGCCGGTGAGTAGGGTCCATGCCCGAAAGCGGTGCGGCAGAGAGGCTAGAAAGCGAATCCAGTAGTGTGAGCCGGGACATTTCCCTGCCTGCTACGCCAACCTAATTCTGGCGCCGTTTGCCCACATGCCAAAAACCAGTGCCACGCTGCTGATAATCGATGATGACGAAGTAGTGCGCGCGAGCCTCGCCGCCTATTTGGAGGACAGTGGTTTCAGCGTCTTGCAGGCCAGCAACGGCCAGCAGGGTCTACGGGTATTCGAGCAAGACAAGCCCGACTTGGTCATCTGCGATCTGCGCATGCCGCAGATGGGCGGTCTCGAACTCATCCGTCAGGTCACCGAGCGCTCGCCGCAAACCCCGGTCATCGTGGTGTCCGGCGCTGGCGTGATGAACGACGCGGTCGAGGCGCTGCGCCTGGGCGCGGCGGATTACCTGATCAAGCCTCTCGAAGATCTGGCCGTGCTCGAGCATTCCGTGCGTCGGGCCCTGGATCGCGCGCGGCTGCTGCTGGAAAACCAGCGCTATCGCGAGAAGCTGGAAAAGGCCAACCGCGAGCTCGAAGCCAGCCTGAACCTGCTCCAGGAAGACCAGAATGCCGGTCGCCAGGTGCAGATGAACATGCTGCCGGTCAGTCCCTGGACCACCGACGAGTTCAAGTTCGCCCATCAGATCATCCCGTCGCTGTACCTGTCGGGTGATTTCGTCGACTACTTCCGGGTCGATGAGCGTCGGGTCGCGTTCTACCTGGCGGACGTTTCGGGGCATGGCGCTTCTTCAGCCTTCGTCACCGTGCTGCTGAAGTTCATGACCACGCGCTTGCTGTTCGAGTCCAAGCGCAACGGCACATTGCCGGAGTTCAAGCCTTCCGAGGTCCTTGGCCATATCAACCGGGGCCTGATCAGTTGTAAGCTGGGTAAACACGTCACGATGGTCGGTGGTGTCATCGACGAGGAGACAGGTTTGTTGACCTATAGCATCGGCGGTCATTTGCCGTTGCCTGTGTTGTACACGCCAGAGAGTGTCCGTTATCTGGAAGGGCGTGGGCTGCCGGTGGGGCTCTTCAACGAGGCCACCTACGAAGACCACGTGCTGGAGCTGCCGTCGACGTTCAGCCTGACGCTGATGTCTGATGGCATTCTGGACCTTTTGCCAGAACCTACACTCAAAGAGAAAGAAGCGGCCTTGCCCCAACGGGTCAAGACAGCGGGCGGCACCCTGGATGGGCTGCGGCAGGTTTTTGGATTGGCCACGCTAGGGGAGATGCCGGATGATATCGCCCTGTTGGTGTTGAGCAGGAATCTTCAATGAGTACCGGTAGAATCCAGTTCGCCGAGCAGGACGGCACCTTCGTCCTGAAGTTCGTCGGTGAAGTTCGCCTGACCCTGTGTTCGGCGTTGGATGCGACTATTGAGCGGATCTTCACGGCGTTGAACTTCAACGCGATCGTGATCGACCTGACCGAAACCCGCAGCATCGACAGCACCACCCTTGGCCTGCTGGCCAAGCTGTCGATCCTGTCGCGGCAGAAGGTCGGCCTGCTGCCGACCGTTGTCACCACCCACGAAGACATCACCCGGCTGTTGCAGTCCATGGGCTTCGAGCAGGTGTTCAACATCGTCGACAAACCCGTGCCATGCCCGGAGTGCCTGGACGATCTGCCCGATCAGGATCAATCCGAAGAAGTGGTGCGGATCAAGGTGCTCGAAGCGCACAAGATCCTCATGGGGCTCAACGATTCCAATCGCGAAGCGTTCCATGACCTGGTGAACGCGCTGGAGCGGCGCTGATCCAGGACCTCTGTAGGAGCGATGGTGGCCCCGACACAGCGGGGTTTCAGACATCCCGCGTAATCGTTGGCCTCCATCGCGAGCAAGCTCGCTCCTACAGGGATGGCGCCAGCCGATCCACCTCATGACCCAACGGCCGCAAAAAAGGGCGAACCCACCAGGGTTCGCCCTTTTTGCATGGCTACAGATCAGCTCACAGCTTGGCCTGCAACAGCGCCTCGAGCTTCTCCTGATCCCGGGCGAACTGACGAATACCTTCGGCCAGTTTCTCGGTTGCCATTGCGTCCTCGTTGGACAACCAGCGGAATTGCGCTTCGTTGAGGCTCAGGCGCGCTTCGCCGGCATTGCCCGGCACCAGTTTGCGTTCCAGCTTGCCGGTGTCCGCCGCCAGCTTGTCGATCAGGTCGGGGCTGATGGTCAGGCGGTCACAGCCGGCCAATTGCTCGATCTGGTTCAGGTTACGGAAGCTGGCACCCATGACCACGGTCTTGTAGTCATTGGACTTGTAGTAGTTGTAGATGCGCGTCACCGACTGTACGCCCGGATCATCGGCGCCGGTGTAGTCGTTGCCGTTGGCTTTCTTGTACCAGTCGTAGATTCGGCCCACGAATGGCGAAATCAGGAACACACCCGCATCGGCACACGCCGCCGCCTGGGCGAACGAGAACAGCAGGGTCAGGTTGGTCTGGATGCCTTCTTTTTCCAGAATCTCGGCAGCGCGAATGCCTTCCCAGGTGGACGCGATCTTGATCAGCACGCGATCACGGCCAATGCCGGCCTTGTCGTACAGCTCGATCAGGCGGTGCGCACGCTTGAGCATGGCGTCCGTGTCGAACGACAGGCGCGCATCCACTTCGGTGGAGATGCGTCCAGGGATGACTTTCAGAATTTGCTGACCCACCGCAACGCCAAAGCGGTCGCTGGCCAGGCCTACATCACCTTTGCAGTCGCTGACACATTCATTCAGCAGATCGGCATAGCCGGCAATGGCTGCGGCCTTGAGCAGCAGCGAGGGGTTGGTAGTTGCGTCCACCGGCTTGACGCGGGTGATTGCATCCAGGTCGCCGGTATCGGCAACCACGGTGGTAATCTGTTTGAGTTGTTCCAGCTTGGAAGTCATGAGCGTGCTCTGTCCTATGGGTCCAATGACATTACCCGAGCGCTGACAGCCACTCAAGGGTGCATGTACGTATCGAAGGCCCCGGCGGCAACAACCTGAAAAACGGCTGTTTGAATGGCGGGGCGCGGTGTCGATAAATACGATGACAAAACCGCGTACAGGTTCAATGCGAGCGACGGCGAGCGTGATCGTGCCTACCGTCCTTCCAGCAACTGCGCCGCCTGATCGAGCAACGCCAGGGGCTCTTTCGTCTTGTGGATATCCACCGACAGCAACTGGCGGAACTTGCGTGCACCCGGAAAGCCGGTGCCCAACCCCAGCACATGGCGGGTGATGTGGTGCATTGACCCGCCCGCATCAAGGTGCGCCGCAATATAAGGTCGCAACTGCGCCAGCGCCTCGGCCCGGCTGATGATCGGTGCCGTGCTGCCGAACATTTGCTGATCCACTTCGGCCAACAGATAAGGATTGTGATACGCCTCGCGGCCCAGCATCACACCGTCGAACGTCTGCAAATGCTCGCGACAGTCTTCCAGCGTCTTTATCCCGCCGTTGAGAATGATCTCCAGCTCCGGAAAATCCGCTTTAAGGCGCGCCGCCACGTCATAACGCAACGGTGGAATGTCCCGGTTCTCCTTGGGCGACAACCCTTCCAGAATCGCAATCCGCGCATGCACGGTAAAACTCGTGCACCCGGCCTCCCTAACCGTACCGACGAAATCACACAACTGCTCGTAACTGTCGCGCCCATTGATGCCGATGCGATGCTTGACCGTCACCGGAATCGACACCGCATCACGCATGGCCTTCACGCAATCGGCCACCAACTGCGGATGCCCCATCAACACCGCGCCAATCATATTGTTCTGCACCCGATCACTGGGGCAGCCGACATTCAGGTTCACTTCGTCGTAGCCATGCTCCTGCGCCATGCGCGCACAGGCCGCCAGGTCCAACGGCACACTGCCGCCCAGTTGCAGGGCAAGCGGATGCTCGGCTTCGTCGTGGCGCAGGAAACGCTCGTGATCACCGTTGAGCAGGGCACCGGTGGTGACCATTTCGGTGTAGAGCAGGGCGTTTTTGGAGAGCAGGCGCAGGAAGTAGCGGCAGTGTCTGTCTGTCCAGTCCATCATGGGTGCAACGCTGAAGCGCCGAGACAGCGCGGGGCTTGATTCTGCTGGGCTAAAGCTCTGTTTATCTAGCATTTTACTCAACGTGTTCTAGGCGTGTTTTGGGGCGTTTTCAGGCGTTTTTTAAGGCTCAGTGGTACGATGTACCACTCAAAAACTGACGCGTACCACTTTCGATATGGCGACTATCAGGGCAAGAAAACTGGCAGATGGGACGGTGAGCTATACAGCTCAGATCCGCATCAAGCGCGACGGAGTGCAAGTCTACCAAGAGAGCCAGACCTTCGCCCGGAAACAGGCCGCCCAAGCTTGGGCGCGTAAGCGCGAGACGGAGCTGGATGAGCCTGGCGCGATCGAGCGAGCGAGCCGCAAGGGCGCCACGGTTAAAGAGATGAATGCTCAGTACTTGGTGGAGGTTGAAAAGGCCAGACCATTGGGCAAGACCAAACGCGCGACGCTGACCGCCATCGGCGAGACATACCTTGGCCAGTTGACCGATACGGACATCAACACCCAGACCCTCGTCGACTTTGCCCTCTGGCGAATGAGCAAGGAGGGCGGCGGGGTGCAGCCACAAACTGCCGGCAATGACCTGGCGCACCTCGGCGCTGTTCTGGCGATTGCCAAAGACGCATGGGGGTACCAGGTCGATCCACTGGCGATGGGCGGCGCCCGCCGAGTACTGCGCAAGCTGGGCTACAACCTGAAAAGCCGGGAGCGTGACCGCCGGCCTGCGTTGGACGAGCTGGGAAGGGTGCTGACGCATTATCAGGTCATGCTAGCGAGGCGCCCGAGTGTCACCAATATGCTGAAGGTTGTGGGCTTTGCCCTGTTCTCCACGCGTCGGCTGGATGAAATAACCCGTATTCGCTGGGCGGACGTCGACGAAGCTGGACAGCGGGTACTGGTGCGTGACATGAAAAACCCCGGGCAGAAGATTGGCAACGACGTTTGGTGTTATCTGCCGGACGAGGCGTGGCAGATCCTTCAGTCAATGCCGAAGGCCGGCGACGACATATTCCCCTACAGCCCTGAATCAATCTCTACATCCTGGGCAAAAGCGTGCAAGTTCCTGGAGATCGCAGATCTGCACTTCCACGACCTCCGACATGAAGGTATTAGCCGCCTGTTTGAAATGAACTGGGATATCCCGCGTGTGGCGAGTGTTTCCGGCCACAGGGATTGGAATTCGATGCGGCGATACACACACCTGCGTGGCAAGGGGGACCGCTATTTAGGCTGGGAGTGGCACGAGAAGATATTGAGGGCGCCCGTCCAACTGGGCGCCGCATCAATAAAGTGGCTCAAACGACGTGTTTTAACCCGTTGAGCTGGCGGTTCTCTTTTACTGCGGCCGCGCGTTGTAGGTCCAGGTATGCGGCCAGGTCGGTGAGGTGGATACCCTTGGCCGATTTCTGGCTCGGCTCCAGGCGTGTGATCGGAAGCTTGATCTGACCACTCATCACCTTGCGCTGGAACATCTCCGGCGTGAGGTGGGTGAAGTAGTCCCGGCACACCATTTCCAGCGAAATAATTGCCTGGCCGTCGTATTGGGCCATGAGAATGAAGGCTGTGTTCATGGTGCTCCCCTCACATCCGAAACGATTGATGAATGCGAGCCGGCTGAGCCGTATGTTCTGCTGGTTCCGCCGCTGCGCCCTGAATCTCACAAACGAACCGGTGCCGCTCCCGGTTGGGCGCAGTCAGTGCCTTGGTCAGACCTGGTACGGCGCCGTCGCATTGTTCGTTGGCGTAAGGGCCGCTCCAGCTATCAGCCTTCACCACCTGGCAATCTGTGCGGGTCGCATCCGCGCACAGGTAAAGCAGCAGGAAAACAGTCATGACCGTTGCTCCAGTTTCGCCACGCGTGCGGACTCGTATTGGCTCGCCAGTATCTCTACCGCGCCGTCAATCCACCCACAGGATGGTTTCCCAGCCGCCACGTTGGCCAGGTGCTCGGCTTCATTGATTTGAAAGCCCAGGTGAAAGTACGCGGTGCCGTCGAGTTCAAACTTGACCCCGCCGCTCATGAGCAAGTGGCCCGTGTTTACCCCCAACCGCTGCCAATATTCATGGGAGCTGAGGCGTTTTGGGCAGTGCTCTGCCCACAAGGCAACCAGGCGTTCATGCTCAGCCCGAATTGCTGCGCGATCTTCCTTTGACATGCCTTTGGCAAGCTTGGCGGTGCTGCGCAGTGAGCGGTAGCCATAGTCGTCAGGGCGGCACCAGTGCGCATCCAGCTCAGCACCGCCTGTAAGTTTCACTCCACCAGCAAAGTGGGAAGTGATGTCTCGCATTGGTGCGATCTTGCCACCGAAATGCTCGCCCAGCGCGACCAGTAGAGCGCTGAAAGCATCCTTCATGACGTAAAAGCTCCGAACAATTTCGACGGTTGCTGGTTCGCTGGACTTATAAAAGTAGTCAGCCATGATCACTGCCCCTCCATGAGCATGCGTGTCAGCGCATTGGGCTGGCCGTCTGGTGTCAACTTGCTCAGCGGTTGCTTGGTGGTGCGGCCACCACCGCTGATTGCGACGTAGCTGACCTTGTCGCCGACGGCGAGTGGGGTTGTGATAGCCTCTGCGGTGCTGCTCTGGGGTTGATTCGCTTTCATGGTGCTTCTCCTTTGGGTGGTAGGTGTCGGGGAGTTGGCGCTCCTCGACACCATCTTTCAGGCCGGTTTGGCCCGGTCTTGCTCAATAATCGTTATGACTTCGTCCCGGTCTTTCGCGTAAGCGAAGGGCAGTTCGCCCCCAGGGCGGGTAATGGGGTAGCGCGACTCTGGCAACCGGCACAGCGCGACGGTGTAGCCGTTGTCGGTAACCCAGCAGTTCTGCTGGACTTGCCCGTCCCTATTGCGTTTCGGCGCCCATTTCATGTCCAGGTACCTATCAGTTCTTCCCAGATCGCATCGCCGTCAGGCAGGTACGTGTGCACCTCTTGCTCTGGCGAGTAGTCCAGTTGCAGCACCGCCAGGCAGTCGTCGAACAATGCGGTGTCGAGGCCGCGCAGACTGGTCAGGACGAAGGGGTAGTCGCGGCCGTTGTAGAGCCCGAGCAGGAAGCGACCGATGACTGCGCTCTGGCCTGTATCCCGCTGGGCGACAGGAACCAAGCGAGCGAGTGCCTCGATACCTGCTTTTCGGATGGCGGGGCGGTTGGCTTCAAACTCTTGCAACTGCTGAAACCAATTAGGCTGCGGCTTTTCGGCAGGCATGTTCATGCGCATTCTCCTTTCGAAGGCCGGATCAGTAAGGAATGGTGTCGTGGAAAGCGATGTCGTGAACCAACTTCCTGGTCTCAAGCTGAAGGTCCTGCGGAACAGCGAGAAGATTGCAGAGCAAGTCAACCAGACAGATCATCTGTGCACAGTTGAGGGCTGTGCGCCCGTTGAGGTCCGCCCCGTATTTACGAGTGAGCTGGCCTTGATATGCGGGTAAAAAAGCCTTGAGACTGCTGCAAATCCATTCTCCAGACTGCGCAATCTCGATACCGAACGCACTTGCCTCAGCTGCGTCGACGTTGCCAATGGCTTCCGGCCGGATCCTTGGCGTGTGGGCGTCGTGAGCTGAGAGATCGACCGTAACCATTCTGCTGGTGACCGCATCACTGCATTCCAGCCGTTGGTTGGCGGTTATCACCAAAGCCCCGCGGAATGTCACTTCCTCACTAAGGCCATCCACCGAGCGAATGCTCACGCTGCCGGAGCTGAAAAGCGGCTTCAATTCATCCCAGTCAATGGATTGGCCTAACTCGCCTTGTTCCTCGCAAATCACAATCCGTTGCCCTGCGCTGGCAAACGTGCGCGCTCGCCCGGCTGGAGTGGAATGCCCCAGAAAGTTGGAATAAGGCGTTTGTCCGTTCAGCTTTTGGAGGTAGCCCAGCAGCAGACTCTTGCCGCTGCCGGCGGCGCCGACGATCTGCAGGAATGGGAAGCTAGTCTGGTCTTCGCGAATTCGGCCGGCATGCACCGCTCCCATCCACCAGGCCATAGCCAGTACCCCGCGCGCGCCGAAGTAGGCGACAAAATCATTGAAGCGAATGGCCGATTTGAGTTCGTTTTTCATGCTGCTGCTCCTGTTGTTGCGGTGGTTACACGCCCTGGAATACCCAGCAGCGAATGGTTTTAGGCTTGTCGAAGGCGTCAACCTGGCGCGACGAGTTGACGGGCTTGTTCGACTCCAGAAACTTGGGTGACTTGCTGGTCTTAAGCAGGCGTTTCAGGTCGCTCAGCGGCGGTACCTGTTGCCGTTTGTTGGCGGCCATTTCCACAAACTCGTTGAGGTTCACGGCGATCAGCCCATCGCGACGCGCATGGTTCAGCGCGGCTTTCTCGTCCATGCCGTTGAGGAATTCGTACAGATCCCAAAACTCGCGCACGGTCGGGTGGTCGGCGTTGATTGCCTGCTGCCGCTCCAAGGCCATGCGGTTGATTTCGGCGTGTGCGAGGGCCTTACGGCGGTCTCCCAGCGGTACGACGCCGGCAAGCGCGTCCACCAGGCTGCGCAACTGGGCGTGGTTCTTGGCGATACGCACGGTGCGCACACCAGGCAGGGCCAGCAGCTCCTGTTCGTAGCCGGAGGTGTTTTCCTCCAGCAGCCGCATGGTTTCGGCTTCACGTTGCAGCGCCTTGACCAGGAAGCCGCTGATGCTGTCCATCGGCATGCGCTCCAGCTGCTCGGCGTACTGCTTGGTCTCCGGGGTGTGGTGCTCGCGTGTCAGGTGGACGTGGCAGATACGCTGCAGGATTGGCTCTGATGCGTTCACTGGGTTATTTTGCGCAATCAGCAAGGCGGCGCGGAATGGCGGTTCGTGGGTGTCGTTGCCGTTGTTTTTCACGCCGGTGGAGCGAACGCTGCGGCCGTTGTACGCGGTCTTCAATTCATCCCAGTCGAAGTGTTTAACCGGCTGGCCTTCCTTTTGTTCACGCTCGGACTCGATCAACACCACCGGCAAGTTGCTGACCTGCGAGAAGTTACGCGCACGGCTGGCGGCGGTTGCTTTGGACGGGTCGAAGCCTTCGTAATCGGTACGCCCGACCGACTTCCACAGCAACTCCACCAGCGTGGTCTTGCCCGATCCGGCTTCACCCACCAGCTCAAGGAACATCAGCGACTTGTGGATCTGGCGGATCTGTTCGGCGTGCAAAGCGCCCAGCCACCAGGCCAGCACCACCAGCCCCTGTACGCCAAAGCAGCGCCAGTAGATGTCGAACCAACCTTCGTTATAGGCGTTGAGGTCGGTGTTGATATGCAGCACCGGCGACTGGCTCTGTGACTTGATGCTCAGTTTTCCGAGGTCAAAAAAGTCCTCTTTGTTGCGAACCTGCACCTTGCCGCCGTGAAAGGCCAGATCGTTGAAGACATAGGCGCCGTGGTCGCGGCTGTAGCCTATCCATTCGATGGTGTTGACGGTTTTCAGGCAGTCCAGTTGGGGGGCCAGGATTCGTTTCAGCTGCTGGGCGCTGCCCTCGAACATCGCGCCGTTGGAGACGTTGAGCAGGCGATTCGCGAACTCTGGCGCCGACGTGAGCTGTTTGGCCGTGAACGTGCTTTTGATGGCCGGCCCTTGTGGGCGCTCGATACGGAAGTAGTACCAAGCCTCATCGGTCAGGTCGTTGCGCATGTAATACAGCGCCTGGAAATTGCAGTTGGCGATGCTGGTCACCGAGCCAGATTGGCGCAGTGCCTTGTTGCGTCGCTGTTCTTCCGTGAGCAGCTGATCTTCGTGGCGTTCCGAGCTTTCCAGATCGGTCATCGCACGGTCGTACTTTTCGAGGTCCAGCCGAAACCAGTACAAGCGTTTGCGGAACGTGAAGTGAAATTCTTTGCGCTCGTTGCGCACGTAGATCAGGAACGCCTTTTCTTCAGCCGAGTCAGCCAGCAGCAAATCGCCCTGGTGGCGCGCTTCGCTAAGGTCCTGCTCAATGCGCTCGGCGCGTTTGTCGTCGCCCTCGATCGACTTCCACCGCAGATGTAGGTCGTTCCAATCGACCTTTTTCCCGTTGGGCTGCGGGATTACGGCTGCTGTGCAGGTGAAGCCTAGGTCGCGCGCTTCCTTCGCCCAGCGGCGCATGTTGGCCTTGGCGATTGGCTCGTTATCCAGTGCCCACACCAGGCGCGGCAGACGTTTGTCAGCGTCCTGCCGTAACTTGAACAGTGCCTTGAGTGAGTCAATGGGGCAGGGAGCGCTGGACATCATCGACACGGCCGGCACTTCGTTGTGCAGCAGAGCGATGGAGTCGAATATCCCCTCGACGATGTACAGCTCGTCGACTTCCAGCAAGTCCACACTCGGCGGGCACCACCAAACGCCCTTGTAACCGGTCAAGCCTTCCCCGGTGGGGCGGAAGCGCGCTTTCATCTTGCCGAATCGGTCGGGCCGATCTATCAGGCGCTCCCAGTAACCACCTTTCTCCAGGGCAAAGCGCACCGTGGCGCTACCGATGTTCAGCCGGCCATCCCAGTAGTTTTCCTGAGTGAACAAGCCGGCGATCAGCTCAAATTTGAAACCCCGCGCAAACTCAAGGTAGGCGCGAGCTGTGGCCTGAGGGTTGTCCGCTGTCGAGGGCGCGGTTTTGCTCCAGTCGTTGAACAGATCGTCGTAGACGTCTTTTACGTAGACGCGATGGTCGCACTTTTCCGGCCGTCCGCAGATCAGCGTCCAGGGCGAGTCGTAGAAGGTGTAAAGGGTTTTCTGGCGGCAGGCTGGGCACACACCCTTGCGCATGTAATTGGTGTTGGCCATGTGCTTGAGCTGGTAGTCCCGCTCAATGCGTTGGATGACGTCGGCTCGCAGCCTTTGTTCCATTTCCATCGTGGCTTACTTCGCTTCGTCGAGACTGTGTTTAAGGGCGCCAATCAGGCTTTTTCGTGCGGCCATCGCGGGGAAGGCCACGAGCAATGAGCCGTGCCGCAAACCCTCGGGGATCAGGCGAAAGCGGTCGTCATACCAATGCTCGTTGAGCAGCACCGCGTACTGCGCACGGAGCTCAACGAGCAGTGCCTCAGCGTGGTCGCGGGGCAGTTTTGCGGTGATGGCGATGTCGATTTCCATGGTCCACCTCGGATTGCGGGCAAAGCTCACCCAAACCCATTGGGAACGGGGCAGGGCGGGGGTTTAAAAGGGAGCGTTACTGAGGGTGTGGCTTGTGTACGGCGTTGCGCTGGTCGAGCATTTTCTGCGGTAGAAAACGAGCCGGGACGGGGAAGCGTTGATCCGCCAGAACATCCACCAGGTGCACACGGGTGCTGTCAGCCCCAGCGGCCCAGTCAACGCCTATCCAACGGCGCTTTTTGATCATCTGCAGTTCAGTCCATGCGTTGTGTACAAGCTTTGGCGCCATGAACACAGGCACTTCCAAGGCAAGGGTCAGGTGGCGAATGCAGCGATCGAACAGCAAATCGGAATCCACCAGGTGTTCAGCCTCGTGGCGTTGCAGGTAAGCGAAAGCAGCTTGTTGCATGCTGCTGCGGTAGTCATGAGTCTGTTGATCGAGGTTCATCACGCGCGCTCCATTTCCAGTTGGTCCAGCAGATCGGGGTGATCGTTGGCGGTTTTCATTGTCTGGCGGCGAATGACCACGTCTGCGACTGGTAGCTTTACAGCCGGGTTTGGCATGCCGCTGGGGCTCAGTTCGTGGGTCATTTGAAACTCAGCACGCGCCACGAAGCCGCAAGCCTCGTTGGTGCATTGCAAGTAAGCGATACGCAGGAAAATGTGTTGGCCTTCGCTGGTGCGAATACGCATGCGGCCGTGGCAGTGAGGGCAGACCAGTTTGTAAGTACTCACTAGACAGCTCCCTGGCTGTAGAGCTGGATGGTCGCGAACACTTCGGCGTAACGGGCCGACATGTAGGTGATCAAGGCGGCGATGATCGCGTCGGCTTCACGCTTTTCGATAACACCGTCATCCAGGGCCGTAGACATGATCTGGTCGACCTTGCCGCGCTGGGCCGAGGCCTTGAGCGAGCGGCTGTACAACTCCACGTTGTCCAGGTTCTCCGGGACGCTCAGCGGAACGAACATGCCGCCGTACATTGAGGCGATGTAGTCGGCCAGGAATGTGGTCCCGGCGACTTGCTCCAAACGGTGAATGTGTTCGTCGGTCAGTGGGCGGCTGCCGGCGTTCTCGTAGGCCTGGTTGTCGAACTTCTTCAGCGGCATGCCGAGGTCTGCCGAGGCATACGACCGACCGCCTGGGTAGGCGCCGATGACGGCCATTACGACGCTCTTTCTGCTGTCTAGAACTGGGCGTTTCATCTTCTGGTTTCCCCTTGGAGCCAGAGGCCCTAATTTGTGATCACGCCGTCTTTGATACCGAGCAGCACGGCGGCGCGGTGAGCTTCACCGCGTAAGCACTTTTTCTGTCCGTTCAAAACTGCGTAAACCGTCGAAGGGTTGAATTCATGTTCCTCAGCCCAGTCTTTTGCCGATATTCCGAGTCGTGCGAGACGGTCACGGGCCTCTTGGCATGCTTGCTCGATGGGGGATGCGTTCGGCATAGTCTCGTTTCGTGTGGTTTCGTGTGATGACAGGGGAAGAATATTCAACGAGTGTTGAATAGTCAACTCAATAAGGGGTCGTTTTGTTGAATATCGGTGAAAGGCTGAGGGAGGAGCGCGTTCGCTTGGGTTTTAATCAGGCGGATTTCGCCGCATTTGCGGGCGTGGCTAAGACCTCTCAGTTCAACTACGAAAAGGGTGATCGGAGCCCGGATGCGGATTACCTGGCCGCTGTAGCGGAGCGAGGCGTTGACATCCTTTATGTGGTCATCGGTCAGCGCCTGCCGGTTACAGAACCGACGCTTTCATCTGATGAAATAGAGATGGTTGAGCACGTGCGGTCGTTGGACGACGAGGACAAAGGAGCTGTGAAACGGCTTCTGCGGGCGTTCAGTCACAAAAAATAAGGAGGTAACAATGAACCAAGGATTTAAGTTCGCTGTTGTGATTACGCTGCTCTCTGCCCTGTCTGGGTGCGGAACCGATGAAAAGGTGCAGACAGTCTCAAGTAAGGATTTCGGTGATGCCTGGCCGTTCACAGTTGATAGTGTCGATTTGCTGTGTGATGGCCCGTCGCCCAAAGCATTGGCAAGAACTTCTGACGGAACGGTCTACGCGCTGAACGGGAGTGCCCGTAGCATCGCTAAAAGTCGGGGGTGGGCCGATGGGCGTGACATTACAAAGCCAAGCCCAACGATGCCGACGATAAAGATGGACTACAGCGATATTGTCCAAATCGCGCAGGAGCTATGCCCTAAGCCTTAAGCCCTTTTCTCATAATCGTTCCTACGCTCGTGGCGCACCCATACACGTTGAAAATCCCCGCTCCTCCTGGTGCTTTGTTTGGCACCTAGGTTGGTGCCGGGCACTAGGACGTGTAGAAGGGAGCAACACATGTCGTCAAGTAACGAGGTGCAGGCCAAGCAGTCCGAAAACGTTGAGTACAAGACTCTGAATCAGCGTGAAAGGTTGGTTCTGCAGATGTTCAGACAGTTAAATCATCAGCAGAAAAAGGACATCCTGCGATTTTTCGATGTGCTGTTAAACGCAAGGTGATTGAGAAGCCCGGCAGTGCCGGGCTTTTTCGTCTATGCGGTTTCGATCTGCATTTTCTTCCATTCTCGATCCACTGCACGCTTGGCCGTCTTTTCAGTAGCGTACAGCCACCGCAACCGCCTCGGCTTCGTTTGATCCCCCGCCGTAATCGACTTTTCCTTCCCGGTTTTCTGGTCGCGGTAGTACGCGATGATCCCCGTGTGATCACCCTTGTTCTCATCTGCCAGGTCCTCAACGTTGTCCTCCGGCAGCTTGCTTTCCAGCTCGAGGCTGACGGTATACCCACCGTCCGCACTCAGGCTGTGCGCCACATTCCCGCCGTACCAGATGATCTCGTCGATTTCCGCTTTCACTCCCTGAAGCGTGTACGTCAACTCAGGGATCAGATCCGGCCGGCCCATTGCCAGGGTGTAGCTGAGCGTGGCACTGCCGCGTTGTAGGCGCCGGAACTCAGCCCGAGCGGCGCGCAGGGCTGATTGTTGGTCGCTGTAGGTGTGGCGCAAGTCTTTGAGATTGTCACCGCCGCCGGCGATGGCCTCCTGTTTCTTGGCGCTGTTGACGTCATAGTAATAAGCACGCACGCCGTCGTAGCTGTCGCGGTCGGCTTGCAGGTAACGGTGTTGGTCGCCGTCTGCGCGGGTGAGGGTGATGTGCGGCAGGTCCATGCCGCTGGCGTTCTTGCCTCCGCCCGCCGGTAGGCACAGCAGGCATCCTGCTTTGACGCTGGCCACCGCATCGAACTCTTCCCCCAGGCGGCTGATCAGGTTGGCGTCGGATTCGTTGGCCTGGTCGAGCTGCAGGATGGGCAAACCGTCGAGCGCGCCGGCGATGGTGGCGGTGAGACCGTTGCCGATGGCGATATCGCCCAGGACGTCGCCGAGGGTGGTGTTGCTCCAGCTGCGTTCGCGTTTGGTTTTTAGGCCCTTGCGCAGGTCTGCCGATCGAGCGCGGATGCTGAGCACGTCGGGCGCACCGCTATGTTCGGTTTCGTCGACGGTATAGGTGCCTTTGTCCACCAGGCCTGTGTCGCTCCAGCCCAACCACAACCGGACCACTGCACCCTTCGGCGGAATCGTCAGTAAGCCGTCATGGTCGCTCAGTGTGATGCTGAGTTGGTCGGCCTCGACGCCGCGGTTGTCGGTCAGCTCCAGGCTCATCAGCCGCGGGCTGATTATTTGGGCAATGTCCAGGCCGTCGACGGCGAGCCGGAAGGCCGGCACCGGATAGGCTGCGTCCCGGACGTAGCGCTCTGCGGTGTTTCGCAGGTAACCGGTGACCTTGGCAATGATGGGCTCGATCACAGCAGGCCCCGCAGGATGTTGACGCCGATGCTGGTACCAGCGCCGAGCAGGTCGATACGGTCATCGTCGGTGCGCTTGAGGCTCAGGGTGAACTCAATGCGCCGTGCCGTACCATCGGGGAAAAAAATGGTCCTGGTTTCGCTGAGGCTTTCGATCACCCACAGGCCGTAGATCTGCCCTGTGCCCTCGACCATGGGCCAGGCCTTGCCGGTGTTTGCCATCAGGCGTAGCGAGTCGAGGCTGAGGGCTGTGCCGGCCAGTTCGGGGAAAAGGATGCCGGGGAGTGTGATGGCGTCTTCGCCACGGCCAACGAATTGCCGCGCAGGGGCGGCGCCGATGCGGTTGTTGCTGGCGTGGCGCCAATCGGTTTGGCGTTGCAGCTCCTGGTAGGCGGCGGTGTGGAGGCTGAACACGAACATGCCTAGGGCCATCATCATGGTGGTTATTCCAGGTCGGATAGTTTGCTGCGCTGACGCGCTTTCTTTTCGTTTTCGATGCGGGCCAGAATCGCGCGCAGGCTCTTTTCCAGGCTTTGCATGTCGGTGCCAGGCCCTGCCGTGATGCTGATTTCGTAGGTGTCGTGGCTGTCGTAGACGACCGCTGCTGACGATCCGCTAATCGGGGGCGCGTTATCCACGGCAAACGCCGGCATAGCGGTGGCGCCGAGTGCCAGCGTGCCTGCGGCGGTCATCTGCTTGCTCATGCTGGTCAGGGCGTCCAGCGGGCCTTTCTGCCCTCCCTCAAGCCCCTGAGTAAGCCCGGCCATGGTGAACCCGCCGAGCTCCGCAAACACCCGCGATGGGCTGTGGATGCCGAGTTTTTCCTTGAACCAACCAATGCTGGCGTCTCCGATCGAGCCGATGGCGTCTTTGACGGCGCCGATTCCGGCCGTCAGCCCATTGATCAGGCCGTTGACGATCATGCCGCCGAACTCGGTGAAGCGGCCGGGTAGTTCGATGCCCAGGTAACTCATCACGCCGGCGAACGCTTGGTACACCAGGCCGAGGGGGCTGAAATTGACCAGGGTGGTGATGATGCCGCCGATCCCACCATCGAAACCCGCTTTGATCTCGGTCCATGCATTGGCGAAGTAGTTCTTCACCGCATCCCAGTTTTTGTAGATCAGGTAGGCGCCGCCGGCGAGCGCGGCGACAACGGCGGCGATGATCAGAACGATTGGGTTCGCTGCCAGACCCCACAGGGCCACGCCTACGGTGCGCAGGGCGGTCAGCAGGGCGCCGCCCATTGTCGTGGCGACCATACGAACGCCCTGGGCAAACATGGGGAAAGCATTGCGGGCCAGTCCGGTCAGCGTGGGCATCAACCGGCCGAGCATTTTGGTGATGCCGCCGCCCTGGAGACCGAACATGGTCATGCCGTAACGCAGCACCGCAAACGGCCCCAGCATGCTTGCCATGGTCAGCGCCAGACCGCCGAAAACGAATGCCATCGCGGCAATTGCAGCCACGACCTTGACCAGGCCCCCGGCAAGTTTGGGATTCTCCCTGGCCCAGGTGCCGATGCTATTGGCGATTGCGCCCAAGGTGTTGATCAGATCCTTCAGGTCCGGGGCTACCGCAGCACCGAATTCCGCCATGGCATTGGTGAAGCTGCCCTCGGCGGCTTCCATGACATTGGAAAGGGTGTTGAGCTGCTCGTTGACGCGGGTGCGCAGATCCGCCTGGGTTTGCAGCTTCTGCTGGACCTCCTGATACCCGGCCAGGCCCTTGTTCATCATGGTGTTGAGGGTGGTCAGCGTTTCAGCGTCATCCCCGAACAGCTTCTTGATGATGGCGTTGCGGTCAACGTCGTTGAACGCCTTGAGCTTTTCCACCTGGGCGTACAGGTTCTCCAGGCCCGCAAAGTTCCCCTTGTCGTCGGTGAATTTGAAGGACACGCCAGTTTTCCCACCGGCCGCGATCTTGTTGGCGCTGTTGACGTGGTCTTCGTCCAGCCCGGCTTGGAAGATTTTGCGAAAGGCGTTGCCGGCGGAACTACCTTCCATACCGGCCTGGTCCATCATGATCAACAGCGGCGCCAGTTCCTTGGCCGCATCAATCCCCGACTTCTTGATCACGTCCATCACCGGCGCGATCTTGCTGAAACCCTGGAGCATGTTGCCGGGGTCCACACCGGCATAGAACCCGCGCTGGATGGTGTCCATCAGGCCCATCATGTCTTTTTCGGTGGTGCGCGTGGCGTCCTGCATTTTGGCCGCGAATTCCGCCGCCTCTGTGGCTTCCATCTTCAACTGGACGCCCAGGTATGCAGCCGCCTCACCGGTCCCGCCGAGAATGCTCTGCGCACTCAGGCCCTGGCGACGGAGCATGGTCATCATGTTCTGGAAGTCGGCGGTGGTGCCTGGCAACCGGTCACCCAGCTTGGTGGCCAGGTCGGTGATTTTTTGGAAGTCCTCCGAGACCTTGCCGGTGTCGTCCATCATCGACACTTTGAGCTGTGTGGCTGAGTCCTCATTGGGCGCAAACGCCTTCACTGCGGCGGCGATAGGGCGGCTGGCTGCGTAGCCAACACCCAAGCCGGCGGCGCCGTTCACGGCAAGGTTGCCGGCGGCGCGCTGGGACTTCTCCATCTGGCTGCGAGCTGCTGCCGCACGTTTATGCTGGGCGCTTAGCTCGGCCATGCGCTTGGATTGCGTACTGATGCTGGCGTTGGTGGAGTTAATTTGCTCGCGCAGCTGGCGCTCATGGGTGCCGAGATTTTTAGTGCTGATGCCTGCGTCGTAGAGCTTCGATCGGAGCCCTTGCAACTGCACGTTCTGTTGCTGGTGCTGTTGCTTGAGCCGGGTGGCCTCGCGCACCGCTGCCTGGAAGCTGCGGGTCATTGCCCTGGTCGGCGCGTCGGTCGCGGCGAGTTCCTGGCTGAGGGATTTGACTCGATCGCGTGCTGCAGTGAGCGAAGCACCGGTTTGCTCGGCAGCTGCACGCTGAGCCCGCCAGGCGCTGACGTCTTTCTGTTGGGAGGTGAGTTCTTTCAGGCGGTCGCGAGCGGCCTTGAGGGCACGTGCTGTCTCGATGCCCCCTTCGCTGATGTGCTTCAGCGGGCGGGTAGCCTTGTCGATGGTACTGAGCAGCACCTGAAGTCTCAGATCATTTGCCATCGGTGGAGCTCCGCACCCTGGCGCGCTCGCGCCAGTCCATCAGTTCCTTCAGGCCCAACTGATCCATGTCAGCTGGAGCCCAGTGAAAAACCACGGCCAGGTCGGCCATGGCGTCCTCTACGCAACGAGGGATGCGTCCGTCTTCATCGATTTCTGTAACAAAAAACCGCACACCTTGGTGCCGAGCGCGAACAGATCGGCAGGGTCCATCGACGTAACTTCGACGGCGGTGAGAGTGGGGCTGCTGATGCGCGGTACGACCTTGACCAAGCTGTTGACGTCCATCTGCAACAGCTCGGACAGGCTCACGCCACGCAGCTCGCCCGAATTGGGTTTGCGCAAGGTGATGTTGTCGATGGTAGTGGTGCCACGGCGGATCGGGGTGTCAAGAATGACCGTGTTGTCGTCGGCCAGGGGTTTAACGTCAGGCTGTTCGGTGGCTTCGGGTTTCATGGGTACTGCTCCTGGTGATTAAAGAATGGGGTCAGCGATCGATGCCGGCGATCAAAGGCCGATGGCGCTGCGCTGTTTCTCCAGCATGTCGACGCCGCCGACCTTTTCGATGAAGTTCAGCAGGTCGATTTCGATGATGTCTTCGTTGTCGACGGTCAGCTTGTAGTAGGTGCAAGTGGTGGTGACGGAGTGCTCGGTGTCTTCACCTGGTGTCGCGTCACCCATTTCAATGGTTTCGTGACGGCCGCGAACGGTCACCTCTACGGCGCTGATTTCCCCGGTGTCGTCCTGCTGGAAGGCACCGGCGAAACGCAGGGGAATACCCGCTGCGTTGACCGCGCCGAACTGCTTGAGCACGACCAGGTCCAGGCCGCCCAGCTTCCATTCCAGCTGGATGCCGTCGTCGGACATGCCCAGGTCAGCCTTGACCGGGCCATTCATGCCGGCGGCGCGCCAGGCCTCCATCTTGCGGCCCAAGGCGGGCAGGGTGACGGTCTTGACCTTGCCTGCGTAGCTGCCGCCATCGTTGAACAGGTTCATGTTTTTCAGTTTGTGAGGCATGGCCATGGCGGGGATCTCCGGGGTTATGGCACGGGGTTAACTCCCCCTCGCGGGGAGGCCCGGTTTAAGCAGCGATTGCGGCGGCGAACTGCATCAGGTAGCGATCGGTGATGCGCTGACGCAAGGTGAGGTCTTCCAGCGGCGGCACTGGGGTGTAGTCGTAGTCGAGGGTCAGCTTGCCGGCCTTGAGTGTGTCCTTATCGTTGATGTCTTCCGGGTACCAGCACTGCCCGCCGATCAGGTAGCCCTGGGCGATCAGCTCGCGGAACTTGGCGTTGATCCCGTTGATGATGTCTTTGACCAGGGACGCGTGCATTGGCTTGTCCATGGCCCACATGTGTGCCTCGGCCATGGTGTCGGCGATGATCTGCGCAGTACGGGTGTAGTTTTCGAACGCGAACAGCGGGTCGTCGCTGCACGTGCGGCTGCCCCAGAAGCGGAAGCCACCCTCGTTGATCAGGGTGGTGACCTCGTTGCTGTTGAGGTAGTTGGCGTCGGTGGCCGGGTTTTGCAGGTCCCAGAACACGTCGGCGCTGATTCCGGTCACGCCGTTGACCGCGACGTTGGAGAGTGTCTTGTGCCAGCCGGTTTCCTTGTCGATCTTTGCGCGCAGGCCCAAGGCGCGGGCCACCGCCGACGCGGTGACTGTCGCGCTGGTGACCGTGTCCCAGTTCTGGAACTCTGGCCAGATCACCATGACCTCACGGGCGCCGAAGTTTTCGCGGTAGGCGACCACCTCTTCCTTGGTTTTGCAGTCCCACGCGCTGACGTAGGCGAAGGCGCGCAGGTCCTGGGCAATCGATACCAGGGCGGTGGCCACCGGCTGACTGTCGAGGCCTGGCACGCCGAGAATGCGTGGCGTCATGCCCACACGGGCCTTGGCTGCGAGCAGGGCTTTCATGCCGGTGTATTTGCCGTCAGCGGTGGTGGTGCCGATCAGGGCGGTGGTGGTAGCAGCTGCGTCTGCGCCTTCCTTCACTCGCACCACGATGGTGTAGGGCTTGGTCTGGTCGGCGATGGCTTGCAGGCTCTTCGCCAGGGTGCCTTTCACGCCGGCTTTGGCGATGGCGGTTTGCACATTGGTCAGCAGGACAGGGGTGTCCAGCGGGAAAGCGAGCGGGTCCGCATCTTCAGCCGTACATACCAGGCCGATGACTGCGGTTGCGATGGTGCGAATAGGGCGGGTGCCGTCGTTGAGTTCGAGAACCCGCACGCCGTGGAGATAGTCTGAACCGGCCATGGGTGGTTGCCTGCGCTGTGATGGAATGACAGTGCACAGGCTGCCGCGCGCGCGCCGGATGGGCGAGCGGCGGCACTTGTAGGGAATGGGGTTACAGGTGGCAGATGGTCAGGCGGGATTGATCTTGTAGCGTTTGCCTCCACCGATGCGAACGCCAGCCCAAAACAGCCAGGCTCGCCAGCGTGCAATTCCCTCGGCACGCAGGCCACGGTACAGCACCGCATCGGCCTGTTTACGAGTGAGCGGGCCGGTGGTGTAGAGCCAGTCGTGCACGGTGGCGGCGTAGTTGCCGTAGCCAGCGAGCAGGGCGTACAGCACGAATAGGAAGATGTTGTGCAAGAACCGGATGCTGGCGAAGTCGGTTCTGAAGCCCGCCGGTACCGTTATCACGCCGTGCTCATCGTCCTGCAGCAACAGCTCGTCCAGCAGAGTGCGCTCCCACTTGCTGTCCTGTTCGGTTTTCAGGGTGTTCAGGAACTTGCTCATGCCGGCCACCATACGTCGTCGGTGAAGTTCTCAGGAATCTCCGGCAAATCTTTCAATGCACGACCGGCGTAGATCAGTTCCGACTTCCGTAGCGCGGCGGCTCGCCCGAACTCCACGACGGTCTGTGCATCCATGGGCACCAGGGTGTTTTCGGCGCAGATCCAGGCGAAGTCCTGGTCGGGGGTTGACCAGCGCAAGTCGCCGGGTTGAACGCCTGCCACCACTGCCATGAACGCCATTTGGGCAGCCCCAGCAATGTTCTCTCGGTCAGTGGCTTTCGATTGATAGAGCACTCCGCCGAACGTCACTCCCGCATCGATCCGGCGGTCGCGTTCCGCATCGATCTGGCCCCCTGTCACGACTATCGGCAGTACCGGTGCATCGACGAGATAAGGCAGGCCGTTCTCGTCGTGAGCGCGAACTTTGCCTGGCGCTGGATCGCCAATGACCGACAAATACACGGCGTCTGAAATCTCTACTACGTCTTCTGGCATGTTCTGCCCATGAACAGCGGGGAGGTAGGTGCATCCGGTTTGCTGGCTGTAATAACGTTTCACGATTGATCCTCTCAATAGCCAACGGCGAAGTAGCTAACGTTGTCGACGCCGTTATCGTCTGCCCAAATTGTCAGCGTGGTTTTGGTGCTCTGCCAGGCGACGTTGTAGCGAACACCGTCGACGTTTCCGCTCTTCCGGCTCGGATTTACGTTCAGTACGACATTCGGGAATTCCAGTGCATACGGAATGTTCGCCGACGCATTGCCGGCGATCGCACCGGATGTACCCCATTGAAAGATCAGCCCGCCCAGCCAGGACGGGAAGGCTACATAGCCGTTGGCTAACAGGCTAACTGCGAAGCCTTTGCGGAGCTTCCTCGGCGTAGCCATCACAGCATCGTTTGCGCCATCGAGCATCTGCGCATCAGTTGCAACCTTCGCGGTACCCTGATTGATTTCGGTTGCCTGGGCCGCAAGAGCCGTCAGCGCTGCAATATCAATGTTTCCCTGATTGATCGGCGCGTTCCAAGCCTTGAGGCACCACATCACTGCCAAGTTGCGCGGGCGAGTCTCAGAGCCGCCAAACTTTCCGGTTCTCCAAGCAGCAGTTCCATTCCAATTGTTTGGGTTGCCAGATGTTGCCCCTGCGGGAGATCCAAGCGCCCCCGTGACACCGTGATCGTGCTCCTCAAGTTGACTGAGTTCTAGCGTGCCGATTGCCCTCCCTGGGTTTACCCCGCGCCCATGGTCCCAGCCCCGCAGAAACTCGCCGCGCGACTCAGGCAAGCGGAAGTTTCCAGCCCCTCTTCGCCCTTGTTGAAAGCGCCGCCCAGGAACGTCGCCAGGTCTGGATAAGCCGCCGCGCTCTTGACGCTGCCGTCCAGCTCCAGAAAGCCCGGGGCTACCTTGTCCACGGGGAAACCGATCATCGAGCCCACCGGCAACGCCGAGGCCTGGGCGATCATCGCCGCGATTTCATCCTTGGTGTATGTGTCGGTGATTCCGTGACCCGCCAGTGTGGTAGGGGTGGTACCGGCAATCACCCGGCCGTACTTGTCGACCGTTACCTTGGTGTATGCGCCCGCGCTGACACCCGTGCGTCCAGCGACCATTTCGAAGGCCAGCGCAGTAGTGCCCAGGACAATGGGAGCGTCCGTTACCAGCTGCCACACGCTATCGCCGTTGACCGTGCCCTTTTCAACACTGACAAACAGCCCAGGCGTCACCTCGACGCTGGTGTCAGCATCCTGTGCACGTTTCCAGGCGCCCGCTGCGGGGACAACGTAGATACCGTTTTCCTTGGCTTGAGCCTGATCCTTCACCAGGACGCGGGCACCTGCCGGCAACAGCTCGCCGTCGATGGTCTGTATACCGCTCAGCACGATATTTGCCGTAGTGGCCGCCAACACTGAGTGCTTGTAGTCCAGCTTTGACAGCGCCTCAACAATGACGGTGTCGACGTATTCGCGAGTCGCCAAGACAACGCTGGGGTCGATCTTCAGCTCAATGTTCGCCGTGCTGCTGACGATCAGGTTGATGCGAATCACCTGCGTCCGGCCAGAACCCTGGGTGAGCAGCGGCTTGAACGTGGGCGCGCAGTTGGCGACTGCAACCATGTCGCCGTCCGCGTCGTATAACGCCAGCTCCCGCACCCACCAGCCGCCGACGGTCTCCGGGATGATCTGTTCAGCGATGATCACGCTGGCATTGGCCGGGTCTACCTTCACCTGGTTCAACGGTGCACGTCGGCGCTCGTTGATCAATTTGGTTTGCGTGCGGCTGGGGATAGGGTCGGTGCCGTTGGCATCACCCACGGCCATCTGGGCGAACGTCCAGGATGTACCTAGGGCTGCGGCGTTCGCCTGCTTGGCTTCACCTACGGCGGTGAGGATCGCGAAGAACTGGCTGTTTTGGTCGGTCATGAGTAGATGTCCATCGTGTCGATATGGTGTTCGCGGCCACCGATGCGGTACACACCGCTGACGTCGATATCGCGCTGGGTCGGTGGGTAAACGCTGAGTTCGTCGCCTTCGTAAACGCAGGCCCCGATAAACACGGTGCCGGTGCTTTCAAGGCTGATGGCCAGGCCAGTCAGTGGGCGGGTGAGCGGCTTGGCGTCATCGATCAGCCAGGTCAGCTCCAGGTACATTTCTTCGGTGATGCCGGTGTCGAGCACGCCGACCTTCAAGGCGAACGTGCCGGGCAAGCCTTCCGGTACGGTCTGCCACCACTCCACAACCTCGATCAGGTAGCCCAGCGGCTCGACCACGCGGCGCAGGGCGCCGATGGTGCCTTTGTGTGCGTGGATATAGCGGGACGAGCGAATGGCCGCGCGCTTGGTGGCCTCGGTCCAATTGCTATCCCACCGGTCGACCGAGAAGGCCCAGGCCAGGTAGGGCAGTACTGCCACCGGGCAGGTGTTCGGGTTGCACAGATCCCGCAGCGGGATCGGCACGCGCTGAATCTCCGCGAGCGCTTGTGCCGCCTGGCGCTCAAGCGTAGTGGAGTTGTTCGGTAGCAGCTGCTGGGCGCCCATTACTCAGCGCCCTTTGTGATGGTGACGACGGTGCAGAAGGGCGCCTGCTCCTTGGTGGCGACGATATCGACCCAATCTTCCAGCACGACCTTGCGCACACCTTCGACGAACAGCGCCGCGTGCAGGGCGGATTCCGACACCTCCATAGCCAGGCGGCGACGTTGGTTCACATAGGCCCGTAAGCTCTGTTCAGCCGCAGCAAGGATTGGCTCAGACTCGGGGCCACTGGTCAGCAAGTACAGCTTGGCTTTCACCTGGTACCGAACGATTTCTGCGGGCTTCACCGTCAGGCGGTCGGCCACGGGCCGGCGGTCATCGTCGCTCAGATACTTCTTGACGGTGGCGACCAGGTCGGCCGACGCGGTGCCGTCGCCGAGCAGGGCCTGCACTGTGACCACTGCCACGGCGGGTGATGGGCTTTCAGCGGTCGCATCGGCAACGCGGCCATCAGCCCCACGGGCATGGAAAATGTAACTTTGGCGCGGGCCGGCGGTGCTCAGCCCCTCCCAGGCCATTTGTGCGCGTTCGCGCAAACTGTCGTCGCCTTCCATGATCCGTGCGACAGGCGGGACGGCCATGGGCTTGGCTTCCTGAACCACCAGGCGCTTGACGTTGAAGTTGCCCGCCAGCTGGTCCAAATCGGGACCTTTGGCAAAGGCCAGCAGGTTCGCCATGGACGCCTCATTCACCCGCTGACGCCAGATGGTCTCGCGGTAGGCGTTCTCCTGCAGCAGCTTTGCCAGGGGCTCCGACTCCATGTCGAGGCGCGCGGCAATCTGTTCCTGTTCCTCGATCGGCCACAGGCTGATCATGTAGGCCTTGCGCTCGGCCAGGATCAATTCGAAGTCGATCTGCTCGACGATCTGCGGTGCGGGTAGCTGGCTGAGGTCAATCGCGGCAAAGGAATTCATACGCTTCCCCCCAGTTGCAGCGGCAGGCTCAGGCTTAAGGGTTCATTGGTGTCGACGACGGAGCCTTCCAGCTCGAGCACGGACTGCCCTTGCAGGTTCGCGCCCAGGAACTGCACGCGACTTAGGCTGATACGGGTCTCCCAGCGCATCAGCGCCATGACCGTACCCGCGTATACGCGAAGACGGGTGGCGTCGTTGAAAGGATGGTCCACCAGCTCGGGCAGCAGGCTGCCGTATTCGCGACGCATCACCCGGGTGCCGATGCGGGTAGTGAGGATGTCGGTGATGCTCTGGCCGATGTGGTCCAGATCGCTGATGGTTGCGCCGGTTTCTCGGTTCATTCTGGTTTCCCCGTTTTCGCGCTGCCCACCAGCACCCCGCCGTGCAGGTGCTTGACCAGGCTGATGGTGGCCGCGACCACGTCTTCGGATACGGTCACCAGGCCGACCACGTTCTGGTTGCCGGTTTGGTTGTAATCACCCTGGTGATTGATGGGGCCGATGATGTTGATACCGCCCTTGCTGACCAGGCTTGTGGTGCCGCTATCGGGCAGGGTGGCGCTCAGGTGATGGGCGACGCTGTCGTACTCGATCACCGCACCGTCGGCGTAGGTGCGACGGTGCAGGCCCGCGCGGTTGCCGTTGGCGGGGATGTGGTCGCTGAATAGGCCGGTTACGACGATGCCGTTGGCGAGCTGGCCGGATGGGCTGAAAAGGATCACTTGTTCGTCGACGGTGGGCGGGTCCCATTCGCGGTCAGAGCCAGCGCGCAGCGCAAGCCACGGCAGCCAGGTGGTGGTCAGCTTTCCGGTTTTTACCTGCACGCGCGGGGGATCCATCTGCACGGCGGCGATTACGCCGAAGCGGATGAGGTTTTCGAGCATGCGGGAGAGGGCGGCGAAGTCGTTCATGGCGCCGATGGTGGCGCCACGCGCGTGGGAGTGCAGCCTAAGAGGGTTGTACAGCCGAGAGGTACAAATCAATCACCAGGTTTGGGCTGCTTTTTTGGTCTCGGCTGTCGAGCGGGAATAGCTTCGGACAAACCAAGTGCTGCCTGTCCTGTTACTACTACGCGATATATGAATTGCTCAAGTGTAGTAATTAATATAACGAACGTTTTGCGATCAGGTGACCATCCTCGGTGCGCCGCTGCATTACCTGCGTCTGTGACTACAGAAAGAGTATTTGCTTCTGTTTCGCCAATATAACCTTGGGTCTGCAACTCTTTTACTTTTTTCTCTAGCGAGTGACCTGGGTCTATTTTGAGAATTTCAGTGGTTCTATCTAGAGCTGTTCTCAATCCCACAGAGGCAAGTATGAATGAATCAGCCTCATAGGCCTGATAAACCTCATAAAGGATCGTATAAAGTTGAGGATCTATCTGGTCGATACTCCAAACCCAATCAGGTTTTTGACTCTTTTTCTCGGGGGATGGGTAGGTTTCAATCTTTATTGGGTTATATGTGATCGGTTCGCGAGTAACTGGGTGGTAGTCCCCTTCCCAGTCTTCTGAGTTCCAGCTGCTTTTGTGGTAAAAAACTATTTTGCATCCCGCGCATTGAGCAAGTTTGTGATCGTTCTGCCCTTCTTGATAATGTTCTCCATCTGTCCAGCTCCATGGATCATCAAATGCTCCAAGAATATTGCACGTTCGCTCTCCATCGCAGCGCGGGCAGTGAGCAAGGAAGGTGTTTGTCATACGTAGAACTCCATTCTGGACAATAGAAATTTCGCTCTGTTAGGAACTGAACTTTCGACGTGTTTTTACACCTGTCTGAATTTGGAGTCTACGTAGCCAGGTGAGAGAGTAGGTTGTCACGTATCAGATCTATGTCCGCATCAGTAAAACCCAAGACTGCTCGTTGCTCATATCTTACGTCGGGCGCACCACGCTCAGCGCGGTCCTTCAAACCATACTGGTGAACCCTGGCAATCCTTGCGATACGCCCGGTGAAACCTACAGTCACGGCATTGCTATCACCACGAACCTTCAGATACGACGCGGTCCGCAACTTCTTGAACATTGCCAGCTTCCGCTTAATTCGCCCTTGCTTCCCCCTCAGGTCCCGTTGTTTGCGTGGCGCAAATTTGGTCCCGTCAGGGTTTTCCTGCGCCATCACGCGCTTCTGCTGGCTGCGGCGCAGCTTCTGGCCAATGTTCCGAGCCAGTTTGCTGCGCTCCGTCGGTTCCAGCCGATCCAGCAGCACCGCCGCCCAAGTCTCCAGGGCTTCGAGGTTATTCGCCACTAGGCACTCTCCACTCATTGGTATTGCCCTGGGCACCAGGCTTCCAGTTCGGATCGAGGTAGCCCGCGACGTACTGAGGTTCGTTCGGATGCTTCACGGTGGTGTTGCCCTGGTCGTCCTCCCCCACCACAACACGTTCTGTCAGTGGCAGGGTAATGCTGAGGTCCACCTTGTTCTTGTCCAGGATGTCGGCTTCGAACTGGATGCCGTCTTTGACCTTGTCGAGGTTTTCCAGCAGCTCGGACTGATTGACGCTGAGCCAACCCAGGATCGGCAAGATCACGCTATCGGGATGGCCGGCGAACTCAGTAAGGATGATCTGTAGGTCGAAGCTGTATTCAAACGACAGGGTGTGGGCGGCAGTGCAGCGGACTTTGCCGTTGTCGATGAATATCAGCAGACGGTCGGGGTTGTGCTTGAACTCGGCGACGGTGGCCAGGAGGTGGGCGCGTAGGCTTTCCGGCTTATTCATTGATTGGCCTGCTGGTGTTTGTAGACCATGTCGACCTGCGCCGCGCAGTCAGCCCAGGCGGCTTCGGCGCGGTCGTCGTCGGTCAGGAGGTCACCGTTATTGAGCGGACTTGTCGCCGGCAGGTGGCACGGCACTACGGCCGGACAGCCAGTCACGATAAGCGGCGGCGCCGGTGATGGCGGGGCGCTCGCGCAGCCGGCGAGCAGCGTCAGGCAAAGGCTGAGTAGACCAGTCGCGCAGTTCGTCGTTTTCACGTTTCAGTTCCTCGATTGTTCGCTCGCGTTTTGCCAGGCTCTGGCGTAGCTGGTCCTGCTGGCCGCGCAGGGTGTTCTGTGCGTCGCGTTCCTGTTTCAGGGTATCGGCGAGGGCATTGGCGGTTTTCAGGTTGCGGTCGGCGTCGTCGCGGGCGGACTTGGCCGCATCTTGTGCCCGTTCGGTTTTGCCTTCAGCGACGTCGATGCGTGTTTCTTGGGCCCAGATCAGCAGCGCTAAGGCGCCGAGCAGGGCGAGGCCATACAGTGCCTGGCGCAGGGTGCTCACGCGCGGTACCAGCCGAGCTTGTTCATGTCGGCGGTACCGAGCTGTTTGATCGGGCCGCGCACGATTACGGCCCGTGCGTCGTTCATGATCTGGATGGCTTCGGCCAACAACTCCATATCGCTTTGTTCGGTCGACTCCGGTACGACCAGCAGGTCACCGTCCTTTACCCGTAGCTTTTGCAGCGCTTCGAAGTCGATCATGCCGCCACCCCTTTGCCGCATTCGCAGGCGGCGTGCCGCTCGTAGGCGCGCTGAAGCTTGGTGTCGTAGAGATTCCGCAGATAATCCGGACCGTTGTAGAGCCTGGCGAACTCGGCCCATTTACGGCCCTTCAGCGCCTTGTGCAGCACCGGGTCGGTTTCGATGAAGCGGGTGAAGGCGTCGAGCTGCTGCGATTCGCCGGCAGTCATCGCCGCGACGAAGGCCTGCACGCTGGCGTAGCCGAGGCGCTTCCAATGAAAGCCCATGATCTGGAACGCTCCCCATGAAGCCGACTCCAGGGCGGCCGTGTCGTCGATCAGGCGGGCCATGGCCAGGCGCGGGTGTTCGGAGGCACCGCCGATGTATCCGCCGGGCTTCGGATTGACCAAGGCAGGGTTAGCGATGGCGAGCTGGTCGGCGTGACGCTTGAGTTCGGTAGCGTCATCGCTGACATGTCGAGCCGTGGCGAGCTGTCGGTACATGATGTGCCGTTCGAACAGGATCACCGGCTTGCCGTTGTCGAGGAACCCTTTGCCCTTGGATTCCACCTCATTGACCGCGTAGATGCTCGCCAACGGCACGTCGAGGCGTTCGGCAGCGGTCACTAGGTCGATGTTGCGCAGCAGCTGGGCGCATTCGCCACCCGCTAGGCTGGTTTGGGTCTTGGTACCGGCGATGCCGTCGGCGACCAGTCCGACTTTGACCTGGTAGGCGCGGACGGCAGCTTCGGTGGTGTCGCCGTAGTGTCCATCCGGCACCAGGCTGGCGCCCTGCTTGTTGAGGTTCTTTTGCAGCATCAGCACCGCTTGCGAGCGGTCGCCATAGCGAAGGGTGGTGGTCATGCGCTGGGCCTCAACAGGGCGGCGACGTTGCCGCGTGAACGGAATATCAGGATGCAGAGCAGCACGATGGCAGCGGCCTGCCCGAGGCTGGTGGGCTGGCGCTCCAGCAGGATCTCCAGACCGCAGATGCACAACGTGGCGCCAAACAGGCTTGCCAGCAGTGAGATGCTGCGCCGGTACCGCGCATCGCCTCGGGTGTAGCAGGCCAGGCGCAGAGCACTCAGCAGGTAGGCAATCGCCGCGATCAACTGCACGGCCAGTTCGATGTTCGGCATATCAGGTGCCCCCTCTGATGCGACGCCATATGTCCCAGATGTCCGCTTTTTCCACCCACACCATCAGCTTGATGCTGATCGGGATGACCACCAGGGCACAGAGAAACGCACTGCCGCCGCTGGTGATAAACGGAATTGCCTGTAAGGCCATGGGCGCAAACAGGTAACCCACGCCAGCCGACAGGAATAGTGAGCCCAGCCGCTGCCAGACTTTGAGGTCGCGCTTGGTACTAGTAACCAGCCAGGCGCCGAGGATGGCGCCAAATAGCGCCCCATCGTCGATAACGGGCGTTACGGTGGACAGGCCCAAACCAATGAGCAGGCCAGTCACAACGCTGGAAGTCGGATCAGCCATGGTGTGGTTTTCCTTGGATGCAGGGGGTCAGTTCCATAGCTGCACCATCTGCCGCTGGGGCGCGCTGGTTTGGGCTTCGGGCATGTTGACGACAAGGCCTTGCGGCAGGATCGGGCCGTGGTCAGCCAGGCCGGGGTTGGCTTCCAGCACGGCCTCGGTGACGCCGGCGGTGCGGCCGTAGAACCGCCAGCAGAGGGCGTCGACGGTGTCGGTTTGATTGGTGCGGATGGCGACGGGCATCAGATCAGCTCCACTGTGGTGCGGCTGATCCCGAGGAAGTCACGGACGGCCCAGCGCAGGTCGCGGCGATAGTCGTCGATGGTTGGGGTGGTTTCTTCGGCTTTGTCGCTGCCGGTGTTGGTCGCGCTGTAGTCGCGGTACCGCTCGCAGACTTCGGCGCCGGTACCGGCCTCGATCGCACGGCGGTACAGGTGGGCCTGGACTGAAACGTCTTTGATCATGTCGTCAGGCATATCGGCCAGCGTGGCGTAGCCGGCGGCCTGTTGCGTGGCCTTCCAGGACTTCAATTCGCGGTTGAGGTTGATGGCTGCGGCGATTACGGCAGTTTCCAGGCGGGCTGGCGTGACGCTGTTGTCGATGCGCAGGGTGGCCCGCAGCTGCTCAAGGTCGATTGAGGGCCAGAACGGGTCGGTGTTGATATGGCCGCCGGTGACTGGGCCGCTGGCTACAAATGCGCTCATGGAACGGCACTCAAAAATAGGTCGCCGGTGGTCGGGGCATCACGTTCAGGAGGAGCGGCCTGGCCGATCCGCCCCGAGCCGGCGGGGTGCGTGGGGACGCTCGGTTAGCTGCTGGTAGCAGCGTGTTTTTTGAGGAGGCGTTCTACGCGCTCCAGATCCTTTTTGCCGCCGCAGTTGCTGTGCAGGTCGATGGCTTTGCTCAGGTGAGCCTTTGCCAACACCAGAAAACCAACGTCGGTTGTCGTGAGGTCTTCATTCGGGACTTTGGCAGCGTTTTCCTTACCGATTGCCAGGTGCAGCTTGGCGCGGGCTTGGTCGGGCATGTCCTGTTCAGCGGTAATGCGTGCTGCCTGCTCCAGAATCCACAACGGGAAGCCTTCGCCAGCTTTCTGCGATTTGAGCGCAGCTTCGGCGATTTCCTCGGCGATCAAGGTGCCAGTGGTGCGTTCGAAGCGGTCCGGCATGTTCAGGCCGTGCTTGATGACGTATTCGGCGATTTGCAGCGCACCGGGGTAGCCGCCGGCATCGATGCACCAGAGCATTATCGTAGTGAGCACTTCGTCCTGGGCACCGTTGCCAGCGTCCAGTACACCTTGCACGTAGGATTCGTACTCAGGGATCAATAGCGCCTTGAGTTCCGCTTTGCCCTGGTTGGACTGCACCTGCTTGAGACGTGCACGGTGCTGGGCCAGTTGGGCAAGTTGGTGCTCGTAGGCAGTAGCGCCTGCCATTGATGTGGCCGGCGCTTTTGCGGCGGCCTCTATGGCTGCACGTTTGCGCAGCTGGTTGCGTTGGGCGGGGGTCTGGTGCATGGCGTGCCTCTTAGCCTTCAACCGGTGCTTCAACCGGTGCTTCAGTCGGTGCTGGGTAGACGACGGCGGTGATGCCTTCCACCAGCGCGACCAGGCCGAAATCTTCGATCACATAGGCTTCGTTCGAAGACTGATAGTCAGCGATTCGATCCAGCTCAGGTTCGTCTTTCAGGTGACGACGGCGGGCCCCGTTCTGGTAGTAAATCGAAAGGTTGCTGAGGGTGGTGACCAGCACGGTGTTATCCGGGAAAAAAGGCGCGTCGACGACCGGCAGGCCGCCCAAACGGGCGCGGCTGACAATCTCTTGAGCGGCGTTTTCTTCCTGGTTGGAGTCAGCCCCCTTTTCCACGGCTGCCAGCAGTTTGCTGTGCATCAGGTTGCGGGAAACCAAGACGCGCAGATCCGGCCGGGTGCGGTGCCATGGGTCGAGCATCTGGATCGCGTCGAACACCAGGCCGTCGAGGTTGGCGTAATCACCCTCGAATACAGTGTCTACTCCCGCAACCTTGATGACTTTGCGGGGGCCAATGGTGGCAGCGTCCAACACGCGGTCATCGGCGCTGAGGCGAATTTTTTGCAGCCAACCGATGTTGACGTCTTGCAACAGGGGGTTGGCGGCACGGTTGGTGGTTGCTGCAGCGCTGGTACCGTTGAAGCCGATCATGATGCGGTCCAGGGCCTGGCGCAGGATGATCGCGTTGCTCAGCTTGACTTGGAAGTCGGGGAACTTGGCCCAGGCATCCAGCAGGGCATAGGGGAACGCGCTGTCGAAGTTCGTCTGCTTGCAGACGTAGCTGTCTTTGCTCAGCGTGCTGCGGCTCAACGGGCTGCGACGGGTGCCGCCGGAGGTATCAGTGCGGCTTGCAACCGGGCCATTTACGCCCAGCAGCAGGGCCTCGCCGGACTGCTCGTCGACGCCAATGATGTTGATCTGCTTCAGGAAACCATCGGATTCCTGCACCGCAACTTCCAGTTTTTGCTGGATGCTGGGGTCGACGCTGAATTTTTCGTGGGCACTGGCTACGCCATTGAGCAGGGCGATCTGCACGGCCAGGGCGGCGAAGGCGAAGCGTGTTTCTTTACGCATGGGGGTGTTCTCCGGTGAATAGGCTTGTCGGTGTTGGGCCGTGGGTTCAGTAAGCAGTCAGTACGGTGCCTGCACCGCCAGTGCTGTGCGGGCGCTGTGGCTGGCTGAGGTCAGCGGTTTGCCCGAGCTTGGTTTTGAGCTCTTTCAGCTCGGTATCCAGGCTGGTGAACTGCTTTTTCAGATCGACCAAGGCCTTGCTTGAAGCGTCGGCTTGCTCAGCCTGCTGGGTGGCGAGGGTTACCAGGCTTTCCAGCGCTTCACCGATGTCGGAGAAAGTGTTGGCGTCCTTGCCATCCTTGTCCTTGCTCAGTTTGATGAACTCACCGAGCTTGGCCTTGATTGCTGCAAAAGCACTCGGTTGGTCGGTGACTTCTTCGAATTCGAGTAAGGCCTCCTCGGCAGCGCTGAACAGGTTGTCTTTGTCCTGTTTGCGTCCGGCCAAGGTGCCATGTGTAGCGCTGAAGCTCAGGGCTTCGGTGCCCAGGCTGGCTGGGGTGTCAGTGATGGCGAGGCCGACCAGGTAGGCCTTGCCGCTATCGGCAAACTTGGGTTGGATCTCGACCGAGGTGTAGACCTTCTGACCGGCCTTGTTCAAGGCCAGCAATGCGTCGTTGGGTTCGAGCTGGGCGAACAACGCCAATTTCTTGATTCCGGCAATCTCGACTTCTTCAGCCTTGAGCGCCACTACGTCGCCATAAGCGCCGAACTCGCCGCCGGGCCAGTAACCCTTGATGTGTTCGCAGTTGATGCGAGCACCATAGGTGTTCTGGCTGTACTGCGAGGCCATGTCGTCAATCCAGCTCCGCTCGATGATGCGGCCATCGGTGGTCGCGCCTTCTACGGCAATGCGGGTCCACTTGGAGCGGAATTTCTGTTTGGTGCTGCTGGCCATGGGGAGTCCTCAGTGCGGTGGCGGCGAACTGCCGTTGCGATGTGGGCATGGTCGGTAGCTGGGGCCTCGCGGGCAACGAGCCGGACTTGTAGCGCGCCGCCTTACAGTGAACGGGGCGGGTATACCACGCGCGCGGGAGGCAGCATCTGCGCCATGAATGCTCTCGCTGAAATTCCCGTCCGTGATAACCGTCGCCAGGCCAAATTTTTGTACTGGACGGGTTGGCGCATCACCGAAATTGCCGAGTACTTGGACGAAAAAGAGAAGACTGTTCACAGCTGGAAAACCCGTGATGAATGGGACCGGGCGGATAATGTCGAGCGCATTGGCGGGGCGCTGGAGGCCCGGCTGGTGCAGTTGATCCTGAAGGAAGGCAAGACCGGCGGCGATTTCAAGGAAATTGATCTGCTCCACCGGCAGTTGGAGCGCCAGGCCCGTATTCAGAGGTTCCAGGGCGGCGGCACCGAGTCTGAGCTAAACCCGAAGCTGAATGACCGCAACAGCGGGCCGAAGAAAAAACCAAGCCGCAACGAGTTCAGCGAAGAGCATATCGAGCTGCTCACCCAGGCCTTTGTCGATGGATGTTTCGGTTATCAGCTGGACTGGTACAAGGCGGGTAATCAGCGCACCAGGGCAATCCTGAAAAGCCGGCAGATCGGGGCGACTTTCTACTTCGCTCGGGAGGCGTTGATCGATGCCCTGACCACGGGCCGTAACCAGATATTCCTGTCGGCGTCGAAGAATCAGGCCCACATTTTCAAGTCGTATATTCAGTCCTTTGCCAGGGAAGTCGTCGGCGTCGAGTTGACCGGCGATCCCATCACGCTTGCGAACGGCGCCGAGCTGCACTTCCTGGGCACCAACGCCCGAACCGCACAGGGCTACCACGGCAACTTCTACTTCGATGAATTCTTCTGGACGTTCAAGTTCAAGGAACTGAACAAGGTCGCCTCGGGCATGGCGATGCAGAAACAGTACCGCCGCACTTACTTCAGCACCCCGTCGAGCATGGCCCACGAGGCCTACACGTTCTGGACGGGGGAGCGCTTCAACAAGGGCAAGCCTGCCGCCAACCGTATTTCCGTGGATGTGTCCCACGATGCCCTGCAACAGGGGCGGTTGTGCGAGGACAAGGTGTGGCGGCAGATCGTCACGATTCTGGACGCCGAGCAGCGCGGCTGTGACTTGTTCGACCTTGAAGAGCTGCGCCAGGAGTACGACGCCGAGGCCTTCCAGAACCTGCTGATGTGCCAGTTTGTGGACGACGGGGCGAGCATCTTTCCGCTGGCAATGTTGCAGTCGTGCATGGTGGACAGTTGGGTCAACTGGGCCGAGGACTACAAACCATTGGCGCCGCGCCCGTTGGCTGACCGCCAAGTGTGGTTGGGCTATGACCCGGCCGAAACGGGCGACAGCTCTGGTCTGGTGGTCGTAGCGCCGCCGATGGTGCCGGGCGGTAAATTCCGGGTGATTGAGCGCCACCAGTTCCGTGGCATGGACTTCGCGGCGCAGGCCGAATCCATCCGCATGGTGACCCAGCGATATTGGGTGACCTATATCGGCATCGACGTAACGGGTATGGGCTCGGGCGTGGCGCAGCTGGTGCGGCAGTTCTTCCCCGGACTGACAACTTTCAGCTATTCGCCAGAGGTGAAGTCGCGCCTGGTCATGAAAGCCTATGACGTGATCAACAAGGGTCGACTGGAGTTCGACGCCGGCTGGACGGACTTCGCGCAATCACTGATGGCTATCCGCAAAACCATCACCGCCAGCGGCCGGCAGTTCACCTATACGGCTGGGCGTAGCGAATCAACCGGCCATGCCGACCTGGCTTGGGCGCTTTTCCATGCACTACACCACGAACCGCTCGAAGGGCAGACGGCTGCCAATACCGGGCGGATGGAGCTTTTTTGATGAGTACAAATAATGAGGTGGCGGTTGCCACTGAGCAGGCGGTGAGTGATCACAAGTCGGTGGCATTCACGTTCGGTGAGCCGGAGTCGGTGTTGTCGGCCAGGGAGATATTCGACTCGTTGGAGTGCTGGTTTAACGGACGTTGGTACGAGCCGCCATTGTCGCTGGACGGGCTGGCTCGGTCGGTTAAGGCCAGCGTTCACCTCGACTCGGGGCTGCGCTTCAAGCGCAACCAGCTGACCCGCACCTTCATCCCGCACAAGCTGCTGAGCCGTGAGGCGTTCGACCAGTACGCCCAGGATTATCTGGCATTGGGCAATGCGTACGTGGAGGCGCGGCGGTCACTACTGGGCTCGACTGTGGCGCTAAAGCCGCCGTTGGCGAAGTACATGCGAGTGGGGAAGGACGACCGCTTTTTCCAAGTGCAGGGCTGGAAGAATGAGCATGAATTTGACCAGGGCAGCGTCTTTCACTTACGTGAGCTGGATCTGCATCAGGAAATTTACGGGTTGCCGGAGTGGCTCTGTGCTCTGCAATCGGCGCTGTTGAATCAATCGGCGACGTTGTTTCGCCGCAAGTACTACGAGAACGGCAGTCATGCGGGTTTCATCCTGTACATGACGGACGCGGCGCAGAACGAATCCGACATCGACGACTTGCGCACCGCTTTGAAAAATTCCAAGGGGCCGGGCAACTTCCGCAACCTGTTTGTGTACGCGCCGAACGGGAAGAAAGAAGGCATACAGCTCATACCGGTCAGCGAGGTTTCGGCCAAGGACGAATTCAACTCGATCAAGGACCAGACTCAGGGCGATGTGCTCGCGGCTTTGCGGGTTTATCCCCAACTGATGGGCATCGTGCCGAAAAACGCTGGGGGCTTTGGCTCCCCGAAGGAGGCAGGGGAGGTATGGGCCACCCTGGAGCTTGAGCCGATTCAGGCACGCCTGGCCCTTCTCAATGATTGGGTCGGCGAGGAAGTCGTGCGCTTCAAGCCATTTGAACTTGGAGCGGGGGAGAAATAGTACCCCCGCGCAGTAAACGAGGCGACGAGCAGGTGCGCTAACACCCGCTCGACGCTGAATCACTCGAACACGCCGAGTGCTCCAACCAAGGCCTCGCCCCACTGCGCAGGGGGTGCGAAGCCTAAGCGAATCCAATTGTCGAAACAAGGATCACTTATGAGCACACCGATAATCCCGTGGATGGGCGGCAAGCGTCGCCTGGCAGATCGCCTTATTCCGCTGTTCCCACCCCATGAATGCTACGTCGAGGTATTTGCCGGCGGCGCCGCGCTTTACTTCATGCGGCCCCAGGCTGCGCCGGTTGAAGTCCTCAATGACATCAACGGCGACCTGGTGACTTTGTATCGCGTGGTGCAGAACCACTTGGAAGAGTTCGTGCGCCAGTTCAAGTGGGCGCTCAGCTCTCGCCAGGTGTTCGAATGGCAGAAGATGACCAGGCCGGAAACGCTCACCGACATCCAGCGGGCTGCCCGGTTTTTCTACCTGCAGCACCATGCCTTCGCTGGCAAGGTCAGCGGGCAGACCTTCGGTACCGCCACCACTGGCCCTGCCATCAACCTGCTGAGGATCGAGGAGAACCTGTCTGCTGCCTGGCAACGGCTGTCGGGTACCTACGTCGAGAACCTGGGCTGGCTGGAATGCGCGGAGCGGTACGACCGGCCGCACACCTTCCACTACATGGATCCTCCTTACTGGCAGACCGCAGGCTATGGCGTGGACTTTCCCTTTGAAAACTACGAGCGAATGGCCGACTTTATGCGCCGCTGCAAGGGCAAAGTGATGGTCAGCATTAACGACCACCCCGATATTCGGCGTGTGTTTGATGGGTTCCACTTCGAAACGGTGGACATCCGATACAGCACGGCTAATCAGCGGCAGGGGAAAGCCGAGGTCAGCGGGGAGCTGGTGATCATGAATTGGGAGCCCGATGCCTTCGGCGGGCTGTTCTAAGGAGCGGGCTCAATCAAGCTGGCGTCCTTATTTCTCACGTTGCCCACGGCGGTGTTGACCTTGAACCATTCAAAGGTTTCGGACGGCTCGCCCTGGTGCAACACCATCTGCTCGGCACGCTCCTTCGGCGTTGTCGGATCCAGCCATTCGCGGGCAAGGTCCGGCGTAAGTACCACTGGCCTTCTGTCGTGGATGTCCACCATGCCACCAGCGCTATCGGCGGTAATGATCACAAAACCGTCATGCTCGCCTGGGCCTTCATCAGCGTCTGGTAGCTGTCCAATGGCTGCGCACAAAATCGGTGCCCCGTCCCGCCTGCGGATCAGATAAGGCTGTTTCTTCGGTCCGCCTACATCAACCCACTCGAACCAGTTGTCGATAGGCGTGATCGCACGGTGTGGCCAGATCGCCCTAAAGAACGGGCCGTGTGCAACCTTTTCGACACGTGCATTGATGGGCGCGGCCCGGTCTTTCGCCCAATGCGGGCGCCACCCCCATCGCACAGAATCGGCGTGTAGCAGCTCGCCCTGGAGGTGTAGTAACGCCACGTGGGTCGTTGGGGCGACGTTGTATCGCTCGATCGGCTGATCACCCACCGAGTTTGCCAGGGCATTGGGCATGCTCAGTGCCGCAACAAAGTCGTGGATTCCCCGGTACTGCGACAGTCTTCCGCACATGGCAAACCCTCTTTCCGTTTGACCTTAGACAATCGTGGTCGGCCGAGGTCTCATTTCATTGACGATGCGCCGCAGCTCGTCCGCCTCCCGCCTGCTCACATTGGACAATGTGGTCAGGTCGGCGATTTGCTTACGCATTGCTGCGGCTTCGGCTCCACGTTCCCGCAGATACCCCGCAAACTCAGTGTTCTTCGCCTGGGTTTCCAGAAGCATTTGACTGATACCGAAAACGTCTGCCCGCGCTTTGCGTAATTGCAGATTGAGTTCCTGGATCTCGTTCTCCAGCAGACGGCAATGCTGTCGGTACATCTGCAGTGGGGTGGGGAGACCAAGCCATCCGAGGGTGTCTTCATCACTGTTCATGGGTACGAATCCAATACTGTATGCGCATACAGTAAACGACGTTTGGTCATGACGCGATTTGAGGCGACGAGCTGTAGGGGGAGGCGGAGATTGGGCCGGAAAAGTCAGCTGGGATAGATGAAAGTTTGCCCTTCAGAAGCATGAAAAAACCCACTTCAACATAGCATTTGCTGGCTGTCACGGCAAGCGTTGAGGGCTGCGTGGGCCAATAAACACGGGGCTTTCAGCATGTTTCCGCCTACCCATCAGTCGCAGCCAGGACAGGCCCAGGCTCACCGTTGTAAGGCAGGGGAGTTGGCGTGCTACACAGGGCCACTGACATGCCACAAGTGGGGCAGTGGCGTGCTTCAGCACTCGGCGCGCGCCGTCGTCCCCCCACCTCGCCTGCGGGCTAAATGGCTCGTTATTTCTGCGACCCTGCGGACCACTCCCGGCGGCTCAGGCTGGGCGCTTGCTTGGCGTTGTAGAGAGGTTGAAAGCCTGCGGAACCCTGCACCGAGGGGGTATTTCTTCGAAAGGTCTGGAGGCGTTGCAGAGCAGGTAGAGGGGGGGTATTTCAAAAAGAGTAATTTCAGTAACCACGTTTGGTTAATAGGCTGGAGGCCCCGTATTTCGTGGGGTTGGGTATTACAAAAAGGAGTAACAGAGAAGTAATTGAAAAGGTAATTTTTTGCCAACGTGTTGTTTTTAAAGGGTTTTTATAAAAATGAGAATTACATTTATAAAGAGTAATCAGATTACTTCAATATTACTTAAAGATTACCTTTTGCCCGGAATACAAAACCCTTCAATTTCAATGGCTTGAGCATGAAAAACGGTCAAGATTACTTATGTTACTCTTTTTTGCCCCCCTCCAGATTTTGAATCTCAGCCCCCACACATGTGATGCGCACGCGTGAAATGTGCGTTTGAACACAGTGATGAGGCGGGATGCTGAGTTTTATGGCTGGGCCAGGCTGACGTCTAGACGCCACTGGGAATGAGTCGGTCAATTTTTCTGTTTGGCGGTTTTTTTGCCATCTAAAGCCAGTGATTTTTTTTTGGCCAGACAAAGGCTCAGCTGATCGGGCAATTGCTCTATTGAGATGAGTGCAAGATTGTCCGTGAGGATTCGTTCATCTTGTAGAACTGCAAATGATGGAGACCACAGGAGACCTTCTTTATCGAACTCGTATACAAGTTGGCGGCTAGGTAATCCCATGGCTTTCAACCTTGATACTAAGCGCGCAGCCTGAGACGCAGCATCCGATAAGGCGTCGTGTGCCTCGTAAAGCTTTTTAACGTCTTTGCCTCGAAAAATGAACGACACCTGGCAGCCGTCATAGTGAGAATGAAAATCCAGTATTGGGTCATGACGCTCGGCCATTCTGCGCAGCAGTTTTCGAGTCCAGTCGCGGATCGCAAAATAACTATCTTTGCCTGCTTCGGATGCAAAGGCCGTGAGGAAGGGCTTGCCTACGAGAAGCACGAAGGCAACCCCGATGATAATCAGCTGGTGGGAGGAGCCATCGGCGTTATGTGACAGGGCTGTGCGTTTGATTTTTAATGGAGCGTCACTCGTAGCTTCATCTAGCCATGCATCGTCGACGTCTCTTGGGTCCACCGCAATTTCAATTCTTACGTCGTCTGGCAAGTCGGATAGCTTCAACGGTGGTCGCACGGTGGATGTGATATCGAGCTCCAGATCGCTGAAGGCTAGTACGTTTCCCCCTGAGTAGTATCCCAGGATGGCAGCGACAAACTCTCTACCTGATGCTGTCTGAAAATACGCACTTTCTAGGACTTTACCCTTTGGCTGTCCAGGATCGTGATTATGGAGAAGGCTGAATGGCGCTTCGTTCACGCTAGCGACTAGCTCATGGGGGTTCAGGTCCAGTAGGAGCTCGCCGTCGTCACCACGTCCATCCGACCATATTATCGATCGCACAATTTTTCCGAAGGCGCCCGACGAGTGTCGCTTCTCGGCCTCTTCAAACCACTCAAGAGCCTGAGGGCTGTCGTTCAAAAGATCACTCATGGATATTCCTTGAAAAGTAGCGTTTCGCAGAGCATAGCAGCGAGAAGGAACGGGTGAACCATGAGATCGTTTTGACCGTATTTTGTTGGATATTTGGGGGGGCGGAGGGCGGTGCGATGGTACAAAAGTGGTACGGATAATCTGTATTAAGCCTCAATCCCTTGTATGTAAGGGCGGGCGATTAGTCGTTCCAATCCATCACCGATAAACCTGTTGAATTTGAGCGTGAATGGTTTCAATCCCCCCCATCCGCACGCTCAATACGCAAGTTCCCGAAACGGACGGATCTCACTCGGCGGGCAATTGCTCGCTCCTAGCTCAAGGTGCCAGTAGCCCACATCGGTCCATTGACCGAGCTTGTAACCGACCTTCGGGTAGGTACCGATGTGACGGAAACCAAGTCGCTCATGCATTCCTACGCTACCCGAATTAGGCTGGGAAATACCTGCATAGGCAGAACGAAAGCCCTGTCGAGCTAGGGTGGGCAGCAACACTTCATAAAGGCTGCGGCCCACACCTTTGCGACGTTCGCTCTCGGCAATGTAGACGGTGACATCTACTGCCCAGCGGTACGCCGCGCGAGCTCGATGTTGGCTGGCATAGGCGTAGCCGACCACTATGCCTTCTCGAACCGCAACCAGGTAAGGATAGGTCTGCAGTGTCACTGCGATACGCTGTTGTATCTCTTCGACGGTCGGTGGCACCTCTTCGAAAGAAATTGCGGTGCTGGTTACTATCGGAGCGTAGATAGATTGGATGGTCAAAGCGTCGTCAAGCTGTGCCACCCTTATTTCGAAAGACATATATGACCTTAGATTGAGCGTTGGTTCACGCGTGCCATGAGTTGTTCGGCGCTTTCCTTGCGTTCTGAATACCGATCTACCAGGAAGGCCTGACTGTCACGCAGAAGTAGCGTGAATTTTATGAGCTCCTCCATCACGTCGACCACCCGATCGTAGAACGCAGAAGGCCTCATTCGACCAGCCTCGTCGAATTCCATATAGGCTTTCGGTACAGAGGATTGATTGGGAATTGTGAACATGCGCATCCAGCGACCCAATACACGCAACTGATTGACCACGTTGAAGGACTGTGAACCGCCGCAGACCTGCATCACTGCCAGTGTCTTCCCTTGGGTAGGGCGAACAGCGCCGAGCTCAAGAGGTACCCAGTCGATTTGCGCCTTGAACACGGCTGACATCGCGCCATGTCTTTCCGGTGAACACCAAACCTGACCTTCCGACCACAACATCAGGTCGCGCAGTTCCTGCACCTTAGGGTGATCCACCGGAGCGTCGTCGGGCAGTGGGAGCCCGGTAGGATTGAAGACTCGGGTTTCCGCACCGAAGTACTCAAGTAAGCGCACGGCCTCTTCTACCAGCAGACGGCTGAAGGAGCGCTCACGAGTCGATCCATATAGCAACAGGATCCGAGGCTTTTGATCGTTCGGGCGAGGCGTCATCTGCGGAGCGTCGAACAGAGAAAGGTCCAGGTTGGGTAGTTGCTCTGACATAAGTACTCCTTCTCAGATTGTGCCGATTCGATCCAGCTCACGTTTGAGTTCATCGCGGCTGAGGCTGTTGAAGGGAAGGGCTAGGAACGCTTTGCAGCGTTGTTCGATTCGAGCAAGCGTGACGCTGAACGCGGCATCAACCGTTGATTCGTCACCCACGGTATCGGACGGATCTTCTAGGCCCCAATGAGATTTCAAGGCCGGGCCGAAGTACACCGGGCAAGATTCACCCGCCGCTTTGTCGCATACAGTGATGACGACATCCGGAGGGTTATCTTCGAATGCTTCATTGCCCTTGCTGTGCAAGCCTTCGATGGAGATGCCCGACTGTTTCAAGGTAGTCAAACTGCGTGGCAGTACCTGCCCTTTGGGAAAGCTTCCGGAGCTCACCGCTTTGAATCCTTCCGGCGCTAGGTGGTTAAACATGGCTTCTGAAAGAATGCTACGGCAGCTGTTGGCCGTGCACATGAACAGGACTCGCATTTATTGCTCCTTCCGCTCTTCGCGGATACCAAAGACTTAGGCACAGCGCCAGTTCGAGGGTGTTATCGATTGGGATTAGCAGCAGGCAATATCGCGGAAAGGGCGTCCATCCATATTCTGTAGGCGGGAAGCGTCCTCCTGCAGCCACTGAACGTTAGCCCGTAATGTCACTTGCAATATCTCGTACACCCAGGCGGGAAGGTCCGGATTTAGACGGTAGTAAATCCATAGCCCCTGGCGACGATCCTGCAACAAGCCACTACCGCGTAAATGTGCGAGGTGGCGGCTGATCTTCGATTGGCTATCGTCGAGAGCACACATCAGTTCGCAGACGCAAAGCTCTCCATGGGAGGCGATCAGTAATGTGGCGCGGGCACGGGTTTGATCTGCCAGGCTTTTGAATACTTCTGGAGGGGTTATCATGCCGAATACTTTTATATGTGGATAATCGAATATACGCATATAAGCATATGTGGGACAAGTACCCACGGACGAACGCCCGCTTTTGGTCAACCTTTGGGGATGGTGTTGGTACGAAAGTGGTACGTGGATTTATGAGTGGCTCTACAAGGCCAATATTACCGGTACTTTTGGATTAGTAGCTCCAATCCATCATCGGCACGGGATGTGCGCGCACCAAGAGCTTTGCCCGTGGTTTAGGGCATTTTTAGGGCAGAACAAGGACCGCTTTAGGCCGCATTAGGCCTTCACGGCAGCGAGAAAACCGCGGGTTTACAGGCCCATAGCGGCCTGTGTGAATGACTGAAGGGGTTCGAATCCCTATCTATGCCTCTGAAGTTTCGAGCGACCGCTTACCCAAAACTGCCCTTCGTGGAGGGCAGCAGTCGGCCATAAGCAGTCGGTCGTGACCGTCTGCTGTTGGCCGATACCTCCGTCGTCACGATGTTTTTTGGAGTGGGCGACCAGGTTGAAGTAGGTTTGCTACAGCCATCACCAGATCTTCCAAAGACCAAGGTTTCTCCAAGTACGTCGTTGAGGTGGGAACAGTTGAGGCATCCAGCGCGTAGCCGGAAGTGAGGATCGTGGCGATGGACGGCCATTTCGTCTTCACCAACGCGACAAATTCGGCGCCTTGCAGTTGACCTGGCAAACCATGATCCGCGATGACGAGCGAACAATCATTCGGCCTGCTCAGCAGGTAAATCAAAGCCTCATCTGCGGTTTCAAAGTCCAAGGAGTGGAGACCAATCTCGGCCAAAATATCGACCATCAACACGCGAAGTATTGGGTCGTCCTCAACAACGATCGCCCATCCGGGTATGGGTGAGAGTTTTTCCCATTCTATGTTCACGCAATGGTTCCTTGCTCGAATGTCGCCATATGCGGTTTTGACGCCTCCCGTATAGGCATTTTTTGAGAAACTAATGATCAGACGTCCGCGAAGAAACGTCTCTTAATTGAGAGAGACAAACGACACCTTTGAGTTGATCGCGGCCCTTCTCGGTAGCCAGCGATCGGCCCTTATCGACCTCTTCGGCAGCACTATTTTTATGGTCCTGATCACTATTTGGCTAATACCACCGTGCCCGTCGCTTGGTGCGCTGCCATTTCAGAACGAAGCTCACCAATCAAATTTGCAATTGCCCGGCTGGACGTCAGTTCGCTGGTCGTAACCGCAGTGACCAGAAGATCGACCCGGCCAGAGGTCGAATCGAATACCTTGATCATCAAAGATCCGTCCGGATTGGCTGAGCATGTGCAGGAGAGAGGCTGGAATCCACATTCAATAATGTGACGAAGCTCTAGTGTCGAGATCATGACTCGCGTCCCTTGGGTCGGATGAAAGGAATCTAGCTTATTAATATTAGCTGCGGATCCTCGGTATGGGAGGCTGGAGTCACATCTCGTTGCAACCCCCCGCAGTGACCGCTACGGGTCGTTTTCTGCCTGTGGCGGCCAGATGAAAATGGCCCATGGCTACTCGAGCAGATGGTAATCGTCACGGGTCCTTGGATCCATGGTTCCACCTCGGCAGTTATGGCCGCGCATGGGCTTCAGTCCAGGAAGAAAGACGAGAGCCTCCGCTTCGAATGCGAACGACAAAGCTTGCATCGTGACCGGCCGCAATGTCCGCCGGCCTTCCTCAAGCCCCTTGATTGCCATGACAGAAACCCCGGACCGAAATGCGAGTGCCTCCGCTGACCAGTTCAACATGGCGCGGGCAGGGGCGCAGTGGAAGGCCGAGAAGGACAACGGCAGGTCACCTATAAAAGGGCCGGGTCCCCATTCGATGCCCGCTTCTTTCAAGGCTCTGATCTGCTCCAGGTCGATAATTTTTCCCGTCATCACACAATCCCTAGAATGCTGTTTGTATATACAGTAAAGCACGCAGGGGCGAACCGTTCTAGAGCCTCACATCGAAATTGGAGGAGTCACGGTATTATGGAAGATGGCAGGGAGCGCAAATGATGATGCGGTGATCGGCCGGTAGGACGCGAGGATTGTTTAGGAAGCGGATGATCTAGGTGCAGGCGTCTGTTCAGTTCATGCGGAGTCTGCGAAAAACAGAAACAGACACCTTAACAGACACCTAGTTGAAGCGAGGAAGGCTGGAGGCCTTGAAAATAGTGGAGCGGGTGAAGGGAATCGAACCCTCGTTATCAGCTTGGGAAGCTGGAAAAAAATCTTTTGTAGAACCCGCTCAAAAGATGATTAGACCGATTTGGGTGGCAAATCAATCCACAAGTCGTCTTACATACTTTTTGGATATCCACCCTTCAACGCCATCTTGCCCCACGACAGATACACGCAGCCATACACGATTGTCATTTTCGAGCACTTCTAATAGCGCACCATCAGATAAGAAGACCTCTAAGACCTCCGCTTTCATTCCGGGATTTGCCCGTAAACGAACCGATTCACCTCTGACAAACCTATAATTTTTTAGCAAGTCCAGTGGTATCTCACAAGCGGCACTGCGAATAGTTTTACCCAATTGCCCCGCAGTCATCCCAGGAAGAATTTTTGGCTGCAGAAAACATAGTTCTTCACGTGCTCCATTTTGCAAGGCAAGGTATCCGAAAGATGCGCCAGTGAGCCAGATAAGCCATGTTATGAACCATTTTGTGACTGAGCTAAGGTTCGAGATGTCCCCAGCTTTAGAAATGCTGGATAACTCCGCTTCGATAGCCGCCCGGCTTGCTCCTATATCCTCCGCAGTGAGGCTACTCCCTTCAGCCAGTGCAAGATGTGAGATTAGCGAAGTAAGCGCGTTGTGTTCATCCTCCCTCGCTACGCTTATTGTTTCAAGGACAGTTTGGGTGGGGAGTGCATGCCAATCAAAGTTTTGTGACTCGGGCAACGAGCTGATAGCCGCCAAAGACGCCCCTAACGACAATATCGCAGGAAAGGACTTCATGAATGTTTGAATGGCTCTGAAGTCAAGTGCAGGCCCCATAACGGCTGCTTGCATAGCTTTGAAGTCCAGTGCAGGAATCAAGGTGGCTGCTTGCATAGCTTTAAAATCAATTGCGGGCCCCATGACAGCCGCTTGCATAGCTTTAAAGTCCAATGCGGGGCCCATTACAGCCGCTCGCATAGCTTTAAAGTTGATTGCGGGGCCCATGACAGCCGCTCGCATAGCTTTAAAGTTGATTGCGGAGCCCATGCTAGCCGCTCGCATAGCCTTAAAGTCCAGTGCGGGAATCATGTTGGCCGCTTGCATAGCCTTAAAGTCCAGTGCGGGAATCATGGTGGCCGCTTGCATTGCTTTAAAGTCGAGTGCGGGAATCATGGTGGCCGCTTGCATTGCTTTAAAGTCGAGTGCGGAAATCAGGGTGGCTGCTCGAATGGCTTTAAAGTCCAGTGCATGAGGAAACGCAGGCTCTACTATGCACAAATTCAAGTCAGGATTCGGCGCCCCTTCAGTAGTATCAAGCGAGATTGAGTCGGCGAATGAGTTCGCCTCAAGCTCAGTTGTACTTTTATTAGTCTTATGCCCATCGTTTTCGGGACGCTGGTCGCTGTTGTCATCCATCCTCTCTTGCTCCAAAAAATACGATAGCGGTCTAGCGAGTAAGGTTTTTAACATCATTGGCGTGTGGATGAGGCGGCTACTTGTTGCCCTTGTCTCTGTTTTCGATGCCTTTTAGCTTGTTAGCTGAAAAGAATCAAATATCTCATCGGCTTCGTTCGAATCGGAAGCGTTCCGCTTCGTAAACAGGTGGGCCGTATTCCCTGGACATCTTCATCTCCTCTGAACCAATTCGTCCCAAACCGCCATCATCGCTGGGTTCAATATGATTTTAAAGTGCCATGCTGCAATGTGATGGCGCCTTTTGGTTGGAGTCGTCGTGAGCGCATCACCCCGCAGGTCTTTTTAGGGCAAAATTAGGGCAGGTCACAACCCGCTTTAGGCCGCAACAGGCTGCTGGCAAAAGGTGCAACCACCTCATTAGCTGGCCTGAAGCGGTCCACAGGTATTCCGGAAGGGGTTCGAATTCCTATATTTGGGGGCGTCTTACGTTGGAAGGTAAGGTGAAAGCTCGAGCTGGAAAGAGTGGTTAGCTGGAGTCGCCTGAAGAATTTCTGCGTGGGGATAGAGACGCTTTATCATTAGTGACAAGGCTGCTCGTTGGTCAGGCGGCATGCGACAGCCCAGGACAACCCCCGTAAGCTCTTTAGCACCGAATTTTACGTCTTCGTGAGGAGCATTTTTACTTCGTCCATCTCCTGAAAATAAGCGCCACTCACTTTCATGCCTCCAAGCGTCAGATTTTGTATAAATCAAAGTATTGATTCGCTTGGCTTGGTCGAAGTCAATAAGCCCTGACAAAAAGTCAGAAAGTTCGTTTTCTTCGAAGAGCATGGGTATGTCTTTCATGTAAGACATTTTAATGGCTGTTTTATAAGGACTGTCTGCTCCAGGCTCATCTTGAAAGCGGAAAACCGCACCTCTATTGCTGTCGGCATAATATGCCCACATTAGCTGATTAATGGGCGAATCCGTCAGGCATAAGATTTTGGTTGTGGAGAGCTGGTCTCTTGTGTCGCGATATGTTTGATGAATATTTTTGTCAATGGATGCGAATGATTTTTGTATGCCTTCCTCCATGTTCCGCATAAAAATCTTCTTAGGTACACCTTTAAGGTATGGCCTCATTAGTTCGAATGCCGCTGACATTTTGTTTTCAGGATGTCCAATAAGTTCACCCTTATGTACCTTCCAAAGTTTATCTAACGTATCGCGAAGCACTTTTTTACGGTCGAAATTGATACGCAGGTCAAACTGAATGTCGTAGGGGTCATTCAAGGTAGCAGGCGTACTCCAGCGGAGAGTCTGATTTTCTAGCACAATGTTAGCGGTGCTGTAGGTCATGTACTTATAGAAGGCTTCAGGCATGGTTCTAGCTCATGGTGTCTGATCGCCCAGATGCCATCATGCCTCGTCTCAATAGTCAATTCACCCCAAGGACTGTCAGAACTTTTGCCTGTCTTCGAAAGGCTCACTCATCACTCAGGGTGGTACAAAATTGGTACGCACTGAGGATGTGTGCTCTGCATACGGTGTTTGGAAAGACGCTTATGAAAAGTCAGTCCAATCCATCATCGGGGCAACAGAAAAACGGCGAGAGAGTGAAGCTGAGTGCTGGGGCATCGGAGATCGGAATCAGGAAGGCGAAGGCCCGCAGTTTATCAGGGATGAGTCGGAGATTGCGTGATTGGAGATGGCCATTGATGTCCTGGGGCATCAATGGCCGTCTGGGATTATTTTGCGTCTTGCACCGCAATCCACTGCCCCAACACCTTCTGATACTTCCCCGTCACCTTGGCCAGGTGCAGCCACTGATCGACGTACAGTTTCCACGTCATGTCATCGCGTGGCAGCAAGTACGCTTTCTCGCCGTACTGCATGAACTGCGTCGGGTTCACCGCGCACAAACCGGGCTTGAGTTTCTGCTGGTACAGCGCTTCCGAGGCATCGGTGATCATCACATCGGCCTTTTTATCCAGCAACTGCTGGAAGATGGTGACGTTGTCGTGCAGGGCCAGTTGGGCTTTGGGCAGGAACGCGTGGACGAAGGCTTCGTTGGTGCCGCCGGCGGGTTCCACCAGGCGCACCGCTGGCTGGTTGATTTGCTCGACGGTCTGGTAGAGCGCCTGGTCTTCGCAGCGCACCAAGGGGATTTTGCCGTCGACGTCCAGGGTGGTGCTGAAGAACGCCTTTTTCTGGCGCTCCAGCGTCACCGAGATGCCGCCCATGGCGATGTCGCATTTACCCGCCAGCAGGTCGGGCATCAGGGTTTTCCAGGTGGTCTGTACCCATTGCGGCTTGACGCCCAGGCTGTCGGCCAGTGATTGGGCCATGGCAATGTCGATGCCTTCGAATTCGCCGCTTTCGGTCTTGAAGGTGTAGGGCTTGTAGTCGCCCGTGGTGCAGACCCGCAGTTGCCCTTGCTCAATGACGTTGTCCAGGTGCGAAGGCTCCGCTTGGGCACCCAACGACAGGGCGAGCAGGCTGCCGATGACTGACACACGTGTTGTTGTTCTCATTGTTATCCGGCTTCCGTGAGGGAGGTGGGGGCCTGATTGTGCCGCAAATAGAGCGGCGAGCTGCAAACCATCGCGAAAGATACCGTGTCTGATTCGATACAAACTCGTGTTTGAATAATAATGAGAAGCCTTATCAATAGCTCTTGTCTAAAGATTACTTTCGATTAGACTCCCGCAGGCCGTAGGCATACGGCGCTCTTGATGTAAGAAAAAACACAAAAATCTTTCGCGGGGAGCGGGGCGTGAAAAAAAATACAATTGCGTTGGCTGTAGGGTCGGCTGTTTGCCTGTCTGGCAGTGTGTGGGCGGCCGACCCATCGAGCACATTGGAGATCGCTCCGATCACGGTGACGGGTGAAAAGATCAACCGTACCCTGGAGCAGACCCAGTCAAGCGTCGTGGTCGTGACGGACAAACAGTTGCGCGAGAAGGAAGATCACAACCTGATCGACGTGTTTGCCCGCACCCCTGGTGTCTACAACCAGTCCGGCAACGAGAACTGGGGTATTCGCGGCGTGCCGGTGTCGGGTTTCGATGACCAGGGCCCGGCCACCCTCAACGGCGCGGTCTCGGTATTTGTCGACGGCGCGGTGCAACCCAACCGTGCACTGACCCTCAGCCCCATGCCGCTGTGGGACGTCGAGCAGGTTGAAGTATTTCTCGGCCCGCAGTCCACCACTCAGGGTCGTAACTCCCTGGCCGGTGCCGTTGTCATCCAGACCAAAAATCCAACCTTCGAACCGAGCTTTTCCGCGCAAACCAACGTAGGCAACTACAACGAGCGCGGTGGCGCGGTGGCGGGCGGTGGTTCGATCGTCGATGACAAGATCGCCGGCCGTATTGCCGTGGACTATCAGGAAGGTGACGGCTACATCGACAACGTCTTCACGGGCGATGACGCCAATCCGACTCGCGCTGCCAATGCCCGTGGCAAATTGCTGATCCTGCCCAACGACGATCTCGATGTGCTGCTCACCTATGCCCATGGCGAAAGCCGTAAGGGCGACAACTCGGTCATGCGTGAGAACGACAGGATTCGTTATTACAAGGTATCGTCCAACACCAAGGCCTACGACAAGCTCAAGCAGGACACGGTCAGCGCCAAGGTCGATTATCGTCTGGATGACAACTGGTCCATCACCAGTCTTACGGCCAACACCGACTCGGACTACGACGCACGTCTCGACTTTGATCAATCCGCCACGGCCAATCGGGTCGTGCAGCGTAAGCAATACGGTGACTTGTTCAGCCAGGAGCTGCGACTGAACTACAACTCGGACACCGTGAAGAGCTTCGTTGGTGCGTATTACGGTCACAACACCAACAATTTCCACGACCGGTTGTTGAACAACAATGCGCTGTCCGGCACTGTCAAAGGCGATACGACAATTGAAAACAACGCCGTGTCCGGCGAAATCGACTGGACCTTCGCCCCACGCTGGACGTTGATTACCGGTCTGCGTTACGACCACGAGACCAACGACACCGATATCGAGGTGGATGATTTCTCCAGCCCCGGCAAGGTCAAGAAGTCGTTTGACGCGGTGCTGCCGAAACTGGGTGTGGACTATGAGTTGGCCACCGACCAGTACGTCGGCTTCATGGTGCAGAAGGGCTATCGCGGCGGGGGCGTCAACGTGCGCGCTGGAGGCGGGCACGAAGATTACGATCCGGAATACACTACCAACTACGAGCTGTCCTACCGCGGCTCGTTCTTCGACAAGAGCCTGCGCACCCGCGCCAACCTCTACTACACCGACTGGAAAGACCAGCAGGTCAGTGCGCTGGACCCGAACACCGAGTTTCTCCACGTGTTCAACGCCGGCAGCAGTGACATCAAGGGCCTGGAAGTCTTTGTCGAGAAGGATTTCAGCGAACAGTTGACCCTGACTGCCGGTGCATCGGTGACCGATGGCAAGTACAAGGATTTCGTCACGGGTGACGGTCGGGACATGAGCGGCGAGGACTTCCTCTATTCGCCCAAATACAAGATGTCGCTGGGCGGGACCTATCGCTGGAATGATCGCCTGACCCTGAACACCGACGTGGTCTACCAGAGCACGGCACCGTCGGAATACGAGTTCGACGATGCCGGCCAGGTCACGGGCGAGCGCCGCAGCGACAACTACTGGCTGGCGAACTTCAACGCCGAATACAAGATCACCAAAAATGTGGCGGTATCCGGTTACGTGAAGAATGCCTTCGACAAGGAATACGTGACCAACAACCGCAGCGGCGACATCATCGATGTCGGCGCACCACGCACGGTGGGCCTGGTGCTGCGTTACGACATGTAAGGCGAGTCAATCGTGGGACGGGGGAGGGTTCAACGTTTGGTCGTTGATTTCTCCGCTGTCGCCACCGTCCCGCTTCCGCAATTGATGTAGGACGAAGTCTTCAGCCAGCGCTTGTCCGGGTAGTACGAAAACAGCAACTGCCCGCCTTTCATTGAGTCAATCAGCTTATGGGCAATGGCCGGGCGCACGGCCGGGCAGCCGAGGCTGCGTCCGATCCGCCCATTCGCCCGCGCAAGCACCGGACTGACGTAGGGGGCACCATGAATGACGATAGCCCGTTCGAAGGCGTTGTCGTTGAAGCCCGGTTCCAGACCTTCCATGCGCAACGAGTAGCCATTCTGCCCAACGTAGCTCTGCTGGGTGCGATACAGGCCGATGCTCGTGGCGAAACTCTCATTGCGGTTGGAGAAATTGACGGCCATGTTCTCGCCACTGTTGCGGCCATGGGCGACCAGTTCCTGAAACAGCAGTTTGCGCTTCTTCAAATCGAACACCCACAGGCGTTGCTGAGTCGAAGGCAGGGAATAATCGATGATGGCAAGTCTTTGGACAGGAGCAGCGCCTTGAGCGATGCTGCATTGCGAGGCACGAACGGCGAGATCGATGACCTTGGCATCAGCCTGCGGAGCCGCTTTGATAAGGGCGGAGGCCAGGGAATCGGCGTAGGCTGACGGTACGAACATTGCAGTCAGCAACAGGCCCGGCAGCAGGTGGCCAAAACGTAGTAGCGCCATATAGATGTCTCATCATGTTAAGTTCGAGTCTAGCAGTGCGTAGAAAGCCAGGCGTTGAATGCGGGAGATTAAGGATTATCCATGGTGCTTTTAACAAGGTTATTCGTCATAAGCCGCGTATTTTTTATGGTCTTTCTGATCAGCGGCACGGCGCTTGGGGAAACGTCGTCGATTGAGACGCTAACAACAGCTAACTCCGTTTTACCGGCGGCAGCCGATGACGATGTCGCTCTGGCGATCCAGGCTTCGCTGGAGCCGCTTGAAACGGCGTTTCCTCCACTGCTGACGTCGGCGCGTCATCGGCGCCTGGACGTTACTCGTCTGGTCATGGATTTTTACACCCATCGCGCCTACCGCGCAGCATGGACCCAGGACAGCGACGTCGAACAACTGATCGCCAGCCTCAACGCGACCGACGCGGATGGCCTGAACCCGGCGGATTTTCACATCGATGAGCTGATCCGATCCCGGGAAGCGCTGCAATCGTCGTCCGCCACCGCCGAACAGCGAGCGGCATTCGATCTGGCAACCACGCATACCTTCATCACCGCGTTGCTGCAATTGCGGCGCGGTAAGGTCGACCCTGCGCGACTCGACATCCACTGGAACTTCGATGCCGATGGCGTCGATCCTCGTGACGACCTCAACGCATTCTTCGCCGCACTCGACAACCATGAGGTAGCCAGGGCGTTTGTCCTGGCGCCGCCCCAGGAAGCGGTCTACGCGGGGATGCGCCAGGCATTGGCGCAATTGCGCAGCGTACGCGAGCGTGGCGGCTGGCCAAAAGTGACGGTGGATCATTCGCTCAAGCCCGGCATGGATGAGCCGGCGGTCGCGCAGTTGCGCGCGCGGATGGTCGCGGCCGGTTTTCTCGATCCGCGGCTGATTCACGGCAACAAGTACGACGGCGCCGTCACTGCGGCGGTGAAGAAGTATCAGGACGAGCAATACCTGGGCGCGGACGGCATGGCCGGGGCCAACACCCTGGCGGCGTTGAACGTGCCTGTCGAGGCGCGGATCGATCAGGTACGGGTGAACATGGAACGGGCTCGCTGGTTGCTTTACAAGCTCCAGGGCACCTTCGTGATCGTCGATATCGCCGGCTATAAGGTCGCGATGTACCGCGATGGCCAGCCGATCTGGCGTTCCCGGGTGCAGGTCGGCAAGGCGGCGCGCAATACTCCGATTTTCCAGGCGCAGATTTCCTACATCACCTTCAATCCAACCTGGACCGTGCCACCCACCATCCTCAAGGAAGATGTACTGCCGAAAATCCAAGTCAATCCCGGCTACCTGGCGGCCAACCGCATGCGGGTGATCGATCGCGAGGGTCGCGAGGTGGACCCTTCCACTGTCGACTGGACCAATCCACGTGGGCTCAGTCTGCGCCAGGATGCGGGTAAGGACAGCTCGCTGGGGCAGGTTGTAATCCGCTTTCCCAATGATTACGCCATTTACCTTCACGACACGCCGCATCGCGAGCTGTTTGCCAAGACCGTCCGGGCGACCAGTTCCGGCTGCATCCGCGTGGAGAACCCGCTGCAACTGGTCGAGTTGCTGTTCAACGACCCGATCAAATGGGACAGCGCCGGCATTCAGAAACAACTGGCCAATGGCAAGACGGAGAACATTCGGCTGCCGGTGAAGGTGCCGGTATTGCTGGCGTACTGGACGGTCGATCTGGGCAGCGACGGACGTGTGTCGTTTAAACCGGATGTGTATGGCTACGATGCACCTGTATTACGGGCGTTGAATCGTCCTTCGCCTGTGCCTGTGTTGAGTTTGCACGCGGTGGTGGCGGGCCAATAGTCGACGGGCGAACGTAGGCGAGCGGGGGATGCGCGAAGTCATTGGGCGCATTTGCAAATGCTCGATGTAATACCTGTCGAAAGGACAATTGCCCCTTGTCGACACGTAGACTAAGCTCGCCATGTTTAAGGGTTTTGGGCCGCTTGCCCATGCCTTGCCCTTGCAGGATGAGCTTTTGCCTATCTCCGACGACGACCCCCGCCACACCAGTGGTACTGCCTTGAAACGGCTGCCCCTGCGCAAGGCTGCGGTGCTGTTTATCACCTTGGTGTGTTTGTGCCTGTTTGGCTTGCTGTACCTGCAACTCGAACAATCACGGCGGCACGATCTGGAGGTTGCCGAGGCGGCGTCCTCAAACCTGACCCGGGCCGTGGCGCAGCAGGCTGAAGATACTTTCACGAAAGCTGACCTGGTGCTGACCAGTCTGGCGGACTGGTTGCAGGCCGACGGTTTCGGCCCGGCACAGATATCCGTACTGCAGAAAATGTTCGCCCGACGTGTGCTGGCGCTGAGTCAGTTGCACGGGATCTTCCTCTTCGACCAGAAAGGCCAGTGGATCGTCACCTCGTTCGAGGGGCTGCCCCGTGGTCCCGGTGTGGCGGACCGGGAGTATTTCCTGTTTCACCAGCAGAACATATCGTCCGTGGCGCACATTGGTCCGGCGATTCGCAGTCGTACCAACGGCGAGTGGATCATTCCCGTTTCCAAGCGGGTGAATGACAGAAACGGCAACTTCAAGGGCGTTTTGCTGGCCGGCATCAAGCTCAGCTACTTCGATCAATTCTTCAAGAGTTTCAGCCTCGATGAAAACGGTTCGATCGCGCTGGCGCTGAGCGACGGAACGTTGCTGGCGCGGCGGCCGTTCGTGGAGGCGCAGATCGGCCAGTCGTTGGCCAAGGGCGAGATATTCAGCAAGTACCTGGCCGGTGCCATGTCCGGCAACGCGATGATCGCTTCGGTGCTCGACGGCTCCATGCGGTTGCATGGTTACCGGCAACTCGATGCCTACCCGCTGGTGGTCACGGCGGCGACCTCCAGGGAATCGATTCTCAAGGGTTGGTACGATACCGCGTTGCAGTCCAGTCTCATCGTGGCCCTGGTGGTACTGGGCGTGGGCCTTTTCGGCTGGGTGTTCGTGCGCCAGGTGCGCCTTGGCGAGCGGGTCGAGCAGGATCTGCGCAAGGCGCAGGAAGCTCTGAAGCTGATCGCGACCCATGACAGCCTCACGGGGCTGGCCAACCGTCGACTGTTCGAGCAGGCACTGGAGATCGAATTCAGCCGTGATATCCGGCAGTCGACTTCGTTGGGCCTGATCATGCTCGATATTGATTACTTCAAACGCTACAACGATGCCTACGGCCACGTGGCCGGTGATCATTGCCTGGCGGAAGTGGCACGTGCGGTGAAAAGTTGCTGTCAGCGCCCGGTCGACCTGGCCGTGCGTTACGGCGGAGAAGAATTCGCGGTCCTCCTCCCTGAAACCGACATTCATGGCACGCTCGTCGTGGCCGAACAGATCCGCCGCAGTGTCATGGCGCGCAACATTATCCACAGCGGCGCGCCCAGCGGCCATGTGACCGTGAGCTTGGGCTGTCATGCCTTTGTGCCGACGCGCCTGGACAGCATTGAGGTGTTCATCGAACGCGCCGACGCGGCCCTGTACCAAGCCAAGCATTCGGGGCGGAACCGGTCGGCGGTGTTGTCGATTGAAGGCGCTTTCGGGGAACTGATGCGTTCTGATCGCTGAGTGCAGCGAGCGCCCTCAACAGGGTCGACTTTATGCGGTCAACCGCCGGTGCCGCCTCCCGCGCCGCCGGTGCCTCCACCTGACGACCCGGTCCCGCCACCCGCGCCGGAGCCACCGGAGCCGCCGGTTCCGCCGGAACTGCCACTGGAGGTGCCCGAGCCGCTGCCGCCCCCGTTGCCGCCGTTCCCGCCATTATTGCCGCCCGAAGGTTCGCCGGGGTTGTTGTTGGGGGACATGGTCGAGCCGCCCGTGGATCCAGATTTGGTGCCGCTGGCGTCAGCGCCATCGCCGCTGGCCGCATAGGCAGTTGCGCCAGTGGCCAGCAGACTCGCCAGGAGCACTGAGGTGAGTTTGATGTTCATCAGGATACCTCTTCAAATGTGAGTCGATACCTGATGTTGGTGTAGCGCGCCGAGGACTTGGTGCTGACCGGGTGACGAGCGGTTAACTAGCGAGAAGCGTCGCCTGCGAGTTTGTGCTCGAGATTTTCGCGTACCTGCGGCCATTCATCATCAATGATGCTGAACCGCACGGAATTGCGCTTGCGGCCGTCCGGCATGATGCGCTCATGACGCACGATGCCTTCCTGCTGCGCCCCGAGCCTGAGAATGGCATTGCGCGATTTCTGGTTGTTTTCATCGGTGGTGAATTGCACGCGCACGCAGCCCAGGACCTCGAAAGCGTGGCGCAACATCAGGTATTTGGCTTCGGTGTTGACGAAGGTTTTCTGCCAGCGACTCGAGATCCAACTGCTACCGATTTCGAGCTTGCGGTTGAGCGGGTCAACCTTCCAGAACCGTGTCGAACCGATCACCTCGCCCGTTTCGTTCAGCACGATCGCGAAGGGCAGCACTGTGCCGGAATCCCGGCCGTCCAACGCTTTTTTCAGGTAGGCGTCCACGGTTGTCGTGGAGGGTACGATGGTGACGGTCAGGTTCCACAGTTCGCCGTCGGCAGCGGCCTGGACCAGAGCATTGGCATCGCTGTATTGCAGTGGGCGCAGGCTGATTCTTTCGCCGTGCAGGGTGGTATCCATGGGCTGATTTTTCTCGGCGGATCAGAAGGGTTCAGGACGCCTATTACGCCGTATCTGCAAACCTCGACGCAACCAGCGCAAGGAGCGGATGTCACACGCACAACACCTTTGTCCGGAGGGCTGGCCCATGAAGAAATTGCGAATCGCAACGTTCAACGTCAACGGCCTGCGCGCCCGACTGCCCAACCTGCTGGCGTGGCTGGAACGAGAGAAACCGGACATCGCCTGTCTGCAGGAACTCAAGTCGGTGGACAGTGCGTTTCCCGCCGCCGAACTTGAGTCGGCGGGTTATGGTGCCATCTGGCAAGGTCAATCGTCGTGGAACGGCGTGGCGATCCTGGCGCGCGATGCCCAGCCCCTGGAAAGCCGACGCGGTCTGCCCGGTGATGACAGCGATACCCACAGTCGCTATCTGGAGGCGGCGGTGCATGGTGTGCTGGTGGGGTGTTTGTATCTGCCCAATGGCAATCCGCAGCCAGGTCCGAAATTTGATTACAAACTGGCATGGTTCGAAAGGCTAATCACGTACGCCAAGGGTCTGCAAGGCACCGAACATCCCGTGGTGCTGGCCGGTGACTACAACGTGGTGCCGACCGACCTGGACATCTACAACCCACGTTCCTGGCTCAAGGATGCGTTGCTCCAACCGCAAAGTCGTGAGTGTTATCAGCGATTGCTGGATCAGGGTTGGACCGACTCACTGCGCCATTTGTATCCCGAGGATCGGCTCTACACCTTCTGGGACTATTTCCGACAACATTGGCAGAAGAATTCCGGTTTGCGTATCGACCATCTGCTACTCAATCCGGCGCTGAGTCCTTATCTGCAAGAGGCGGGTGTCGATGCCTGGGTGCGCAATGAGCCGCATGCCAGCGACCATGCTCCGACGTGGATACAACTGAGTTCACGCAAGCAACGCTGACTTGTTCGAGTGGCAATTGGTGAAATCAATTGTCGGTCGCGACGCTTTTTCCCTTATACAGGGTGCCACAAGCGGCACCTCGTATAAGGAATGACCAATGAGTGAGATACGCCTGAGCAATCGCGCGTTGTACCTGCAACGGCTGGGTTACGACATGACTCCGCCGCCGACCCTGGAAACCCTGCGCCAACTGCAGCTGCGTCACACCGGTGTCTTCCCGTTCGAAAACCTCACCACGTTGTCCGGCCAGCCGGTGCTGATCGACCTGGCCTCTATCGAACACAAGGTCCTGCACCAAGGGCGCGGTGGTTACTGTTACGAACTCAACCATTTGTTCCTGGTGCTGCTGCAGGAGCTGGGCTTCGACGCTCAGGGTATCTCCGGCCGCGTGGTCATGGGCCAGCCTGAAGGCGCCTGGACCGCGAGAACACACCGCTTGAGCCTGGTTACCCTGGATGGCGTGCGCTACATTACCGACGTGGGGTTCGGCGGTATGGTACCCACCGCGCCACTGAAGCTCGACACGGATGCTGAACAATCCACACCCCATGAACCCTATCGCATTGATCGGCATGTGGATGGCTACACATTGCGCGCCAAGGTTGAGGATGAGTGGCGGCCGATGTACATCTTTGACCTGCAGCGCCAGGAAGACATCGATTACGCGGTCGGCAACTGGTACGTCTCGACTTCTCCAGATTCACCGTTCATCCAGCGCCTCATGGTTGCGCGAACGGGTGACGGCTCGCGGCACACGTTGAACAATGGCAGCTTCGCGATCCATCGGATCGGCCATGAGAGCGAGCGACGCCAGGTCGCGGATGTGGAAGAACTGGTTGCGTTGTTGAAGGGAGAGTTCGGCATCCAAGTGCCTGCCAATGAGCCGTTGAAGCAAGTACTTGGGCGGTTGATCGAACCCGTGTAGGGCGGGCCTATGGGCGGGCATCAGGCTCCATCATTTGCTGAATTTCGCTGACGGCGTCGAGCAGCTTTCTCTCCAGTGTTTTCAGGTCAGAGGCGGTAATGCCTTTTTTCAGATGCGCAGCGTCTGGGGCCGCATCTTTTTTTGATTGAGCAGGGCATGGCGCAGTGTGTTGTTGATCACTGTCTGGTAGCCATACCCTTCGCTTTCCGCCAGTGCCCGAGCCGCTTCTATAACGGACTCGTCCAGCATGATGGTAATGCGGGTTTTGCCCTTGGCCGGAGCAACCGCCCCGCGCCTGGCATTTTTGAAATCGTATTCATCTTTCATGGCTTAAGCCTCCAGGTATTGGCGACGCTCGTTTCTCGTGGCGGCGCGCGCTGAAATGATTCGAACGAAATTCGGGTCGCGATAGGTGTATGCGACCACCAGCAAACGACCTTTTGCATCCAGCCCCATGGTGACCCAGCGTTGCTCATCATGATCTTCATCCTGAAGCGTCAACGCTCTTTCGTCATTAAACACAGCCTCGGAATCAGCAAGGCTCACACCACGATGCTTCAGTTTATTTGCCGCGTTCTTGCTTTTGTCGAACTGAATTTCGAATGACTTTATTATGCATACTTTATATGTATATAAAAGGAGGCAACTCTACCGGTCGTCGCCAGGCTCATTAAGAGCCTAGCGGGGGAAAGCGGCGGCCTTGAGGTCATGTATTTCAAGGTTTATTGAGCCATTACGGGGTATGGCGGCACTGGGGTGTGACCAAGTGTTCATAAAATGTCCATAGAGTTGTATACAACTCTATGGACATTTGTCTTTGGTCTTGCATACAGTGTGCGCATAACAAAAACCAGGGAACCCCCCAATCATGAAAACGCCCCATGTTTCACACCAACGGCCCGAGGACGAAAACCTTGGGATCGGCGCGAATATGGCTTACGGCCTGCAACATGTTCTGACCATGTATGGCGGTATCGTCGCGGTGCCCTTGATCATCGGCCAGGCGGCCGGGCTCTCACCGGCGGACATAGGTTTGTTGATTGCTGCTTCATTGTTTGCGGGGGGGCTGGCGACGTTGCTCCAGACCCTCGGCCTGCCGTTTTTCGGTTGTCAGTTGCCGCTGGTGCAGGGCGTGTCGTTCTCAGGCGTCGCCACCATGGTGGCAATTGTCAGTACGGGCGGGGAGGGTGGGTTTCAGGCGATCCTGGGCGCGGTGATCGCCGCCTCACTGATCGGCTTGCTGATCACACCGGTGTTTTCGCGAATTACCAAGTTCTTCCCGCCGCTGGTCACCGGAATCGTCATCACCACCATTGGCCTGACGCTGATGCCGGTGGCTGCTCGCTGGGCCATGGGCGGCAACAGCCATGGGGCGGATTTCGGCAGCATGGCCAACATCGGCCTGGCAGCAGTGACGTTGATGCTGGTGTTGCTGCTGAGCAAGATCGGCAGTGCGACCATCTCCCGTTTGTCGATCCTGCTGGCGATGGTCGTGGGTACGATCATCGCGGTGTTCCTTGGCATGGCGGACTTCTCGTCAGTCACCCAAGGCCCGATGTTCGGTTTCCCCACACCGTTCCACTTCGGCATGCCGACATTCCATTTTGCCGCGATCCTGTCGATGTGCATCGTGGTCATGGTGACGCTGGTAGAGACCTCGGCGGACATCCTGGCCGTCGGGGAAATCATTGACACCAAGGTAGACTCCAAGCGGCTGGGCAACGGGCTGCGGGCCGACATGCTGTCGAGCATGATCGCGCCTATCTTCGGATCGTTCACACAGAGCGCCTTCGCCCAGAACGTCGGGCTGGTGGCGGTGACCGGAATCAAGAGCCGCTATGTGGTCGCCACGGGCGGTCTGTTTCTGGTGATCCTTGGCCTGCTGCCTTTCATGGGGCGGGTCATTGCAGCCGTGCCGACCTCGGTTCTGGGGGGCGCGGGCATTGTGCTGTTCGGCACCGTGGCCGCCAGCGGCATTCGTACGCTGTCCAAGGTCGACTATCGCAACAACGTCAACCTGATCATCGTTGCGACCTCCATCGGTTTCGGCATGATCCCGATTGCCGCGCCGAATTTCTACGACCACTTCCCGAGCTGGTTTGCCACGATCTTCCATTCGGGTATCAGCTCCTCGGCGATCATGGCCATTGTGCTGAATCTGACCTTCAACCACCTGACCGCCGGTAACTCGGACCAACAGTCGGTATTCGCCGCTGGCACTGAGCGTGTGCTGCGTTATCAGGACCTGGCCGCGTTACGCGAAGGCGATTACTTCAGCGAAGGCAAGCTGCGTGACTGCGACGGCAAGGAAGTACCCGTGATCGAAGTGGACGACCACGGGCACGGCGAACCGCGAACGATGCACGCCAACAGCAGCGAGCACGCCTGACCCTTGTAGGAGCGAGCTTGCTCGCGATGGCGGTGTGTCAGCCAGCGAAGATGTTGGATGTGCCGGCCTCATCGCGAGCATGCTCACTCCTACAGAGAAAACCTGAAGGTCACTCCACCGAAGTCTGCAACACCTCGATCCACAACGCTCCCTTGCCCGAAGCCGCTTCGCCCACACGTTTGAGCGCGCCCTTGTCGCCGACGGCATAGGTGCCAACCTTTTCGCTTTTCTCACCCGTTACCAACAACCATTTGCCGTTCGGCGAAAATGCGATGTTGCGTGGCTGCTTTTCTTGCACCGGGTAGTTGTCGAGAAAGCGCAAGCCGCCCGAGGCCGTATCGACCGCAAACGCCGACACTGAACTGCTGGTGCGTTCGGTCATGTACAGGAGTTTGCCGTCAGGCGAGAGCCGCAGGTCTGCCGCCCAGATACGCGGCGTCGGGTCGTCCTTCAAGTCGTTGTTGCGCGCATCGCGCACTTCACCGTGAGCCAATTTCAGCCGCTCGGGAATCCCGTTGGCCACGCCAATCTCCTTCAGGGCTCCGGTGCTGTCGTTGATGGAAAACGCAGTGACCGTGCCGCTCATCTCGCCGACCACGTAAAGGAATTTGCCGTCCCTGGAAAACGCCAGGTGTCGAGGTCCGGTATTGGCCGGAACGCTCACGTAGCCGCTGTCGATGGGGGAGAGCGCGCCGGTCTTTGCATCCAGGCGATATTGCAGGACGCGGTCGGCCCCCAGGTTGCCGGTGTAGGCAAAACGATTGCTAGGGTCGGTGCGGACCGAGTGGGCGTGGGGGCCGGTGGGGTAGCTCTGAATGTTGTCCGAAGGCTGATAGCCCTTGTCAATGGCTTGCACGGTCACGGCGTCGCCGCCATATGAGGCGCCGAGCAGGTAGTGCCCCGATCTGTCGGTAGACAGGTAAGCCATGCTTTGCGCCAGCGGTGCCTTGGTCGATGGCGTCAGTTGCCCAGTCTTTGCGTCGATGCTGTAGCCCAACACCTGGAACGGTTTGACCCGCAACGCCGCGAACAACACTTTGCCGTCAGGTGTGATGGCCATTGGGTTGACCTGATCGCCGGCGTTGACCTGATTGACCAGGCTCAGCGTGCCATTGTTCTGATCGAGGCGGTACTGGGAAATCAACCCGTCTCCCGGGCTGGATATGTAGGCGTAGGTGGCGGCATTGGCTTGCAGGCTGAGGCCACCGATGACGGCGGCGGCCAGGAGGAGGTTTTTACTCACAGTGGATCCTTTTATTGTTATTGATGTGGTCAGTCATCCTATGACTGAAACATCTGGACATCAATGCCTCGGCTGCATGAAAACTGAAATTTCCGGAGCTATGGCGATTTGCTATGCCCGCACAACATTTATGGGTTTGAAATATTTTTAAATAATCTCGTTTTAACAAGTGTTGTACGACATCGTACTTACTGTGTTCGACTTCGCGGGTTCTCACAAAAAAAACAATGGAGATACCCTCTATGACCAGCATTCCTTCCGTGGAAGGCCAGGCTGCGGCGCCCGCGCAAAGTCGATTTCTACGAATATTCAAACTCCTGGGCCCAGGCATCATTGCCGTGCTGTCCTGGCTGGGGGCGGGTGACCTGATCACCTCGTCCGTGGCCGGTGCCAACTACGGTTACGCGATGATGTGGGTGCTTGCGGTCTCCCTGTTGCTGAGATACCTGATCGTCAACATCATCGCGCGCTTCCAGCTGTGCAATAACCAGGGCATGACCATCCTGCAGGGCTACGCTCAGCTCAATCCGTTTTTTGCCTGGTTCTTGCTCGTCTACGCCCTATTGATGGGCCACTTGATGAACGCCTACATGATAAAGGGGGCAGGGGAGTCGCTGGCGATGCTGTTCAAGATCGAGCAGCCGTTGCTCTGTTCGGTGGCGGTGGTACTGGCAGTGTGGATGCTGGTCGGTCGCAACATCTACTCGATGATCGAAGGCGTGATGAAGTTGCTGCTGGCGATCATGACCCTGGCGTTCATTGCGCTGGCTGTGATGTCCGGCCCGGATGTAGGCGGCATCATCAAGGGCACCATCGGTTTCAGCATTCCCAAGGACGAGGGTGTGCATGGCGCGTTGCTGGTGGCGGTATCGGTCATCGGCGCTGTTGCCGGTTCGATCGCCAACTTCGTGCATCCTTACGTCATGCGCCAAAAGGGTTGGGTTGGCCCGCAACACAAGCGCATTCAACGCAACGATCTGCTGTTTGCCGTGTTTATAGGGATCATCATCAACCTGGCCATCTGGATCGTAGGCGCGGAAATCCTCCGTCCCAACGGCATCGAGGTCAAAACCCTGGGCGATCTGGGCAAGGCGCTGGAAATCTATTTCGGCTCCATCGGTTGGTATGTGTTCTTCATCGGCGTATTTGCCACGTTGTTCGCCAGTATTTCGGGCAAGACCACCGCATTCCCGATGCTGATCACCGATGCCTTCCAACACGTGTTTCCCAAGCGTCGCGACAAGTATGGCAAAGAGTTTCACCATGACCCGATGCACAAGTGGTTCATGCTGTTCATCCTGGTCACGCCACTGATCTGGTCGCTGCCCGGCATGCCAGACTTCGTGACGCTGACCATCGGTGTCAGCGCGCTGAACATCATTGGCCTGCCCATCATTTCCCTCGGCTTGCTGATCATGTCCAACCAGAAAAAATTGCTGGACAAGCAGTACCGCAACAACCTGTTCGAGAACATCGCACTCGCATTCGCGACGGGCCTTGCACTGTGGGTTGCCTTCCAGTTGGGCGTTGATTTGTTCGCCTGATATCGGGGAATGTCGAGGGGACGCAATGCCCCTCGACATCGATGCCTCAATCGGTCACAGACCCTTTCGGAATTTTTCCGGCAAAACTGTCCACCAGGCTCGCCACCACCATCTCACCCATGCGCGTGCGGGTCTGCACAGTCGCGCTGGCGCGATGGGGTTGCAGCACCACCTGTTCGTTGCCGAACAGCGTCTCTGGAACGCGCGGCTCATCGACGAACACGTCCAGCGCTGCGCCCGCGATCTCTCCGGCCGCCAGTGCCGCGACCAGATCGACCTCGTTGACCAGCTTGCCCCGGGCGACGTTGATCAGATAGCCACCCTTGCCCAGCGCGTGCAGCACATCGGCATTGATGATGGCTTCGGCCTTGTCGGCAGCAGCGGCGAGAATCAGTGCATCGCTTTGGCTGGCCAACTGCTTCAGGTCGGCGACGAAATTGTGGTCCACATCGCTCATCGGTTGCAGGTCGGTGTAGCTGATCGGGCAGCCGAATGCTGCGGCACGAACCGCGACGGCACGACCGACCCGGCCCATGCCGACAATGCCGATGCGCATCCCGGACACCTGGCGCGCCAACGGCAAAGGGGCCAATGGCGTCGGACTATGCGGCCATTGGCCCGAACGCACATAACGGTCACTGGTACACAGGCCACGGCACACGGCGATCAACAGGCCGATGGCCAGGTCAGCCACGTCTTCGGTCAACGCACCGATGGTCGCCGTCACGCGAATTCCGCGATCCCTGGCGTAGGCCAGGTCCACGGCATCGGTCCCTACACCGTTGACGGCCACCACCTCCAGTTTCGGCAACTGCGCCATCAGCGCCTGGGTGATCCCGGTGTGACCGCCGGTGATCACACCCCGAATGTTGTTGCCATGCTCTTTGATATAGGCCGCTTTGTCAGCCTGTTCGAAATAGCGCCTGATGGTGAACAATTCGCCCAGGCGGGTGTTTATTTCCGGAATCAGGATCGGGCTGAGCTGCAAGACTTCTGGTTTCATGTGAACCTCGTGGAGCGCAATAAAAAAGCCGGTCAACCGCGACCGGCAAACGGCATGGCAGTGGCCATGACGGTCATGTTCAGGACATTTGCCGACAACGGCAGGGCGGCGATGTAGCGCACGGCATCGGCGACGTGCTGGACGTCCACCATGGGCTCTACGGCGATACTGCCGTTGGCCTGGCGCACGCCTTTGGTCATGCGCACCGACATCTCGGTCAGGGCGTTGCCAATGTCGATCTGGCTACAGGCAATGTTGAATTCGCGGCCATCCAGGGCCAGGGATTTGGTGAGCCCCAGCACCGCGTGTTTGCTGGCGGTGTAGGCGCTGCTGAAGGGGCGCGGAGTGTGAGCCGAGATCGAGCCGTTGTTGATGATGCGCCCACCCATGGGCTGCTGCCGGCGCATCAGCCCAAAAGCACCGCGGGCGCAGAGGAAAACGCCGTTGAGGTTGGTGTCGATCACGTTTCGCCACTGCTCGAAGGTGAGCTCATCCAGCGGAACGGCGGGGGCATTGACCCCGGCGTTGTTGAACACCACGTCCAGGCGTCCGTACTTCACGGTGATTTCGGCAAACAGCGCATCGACGCTGGCCGGGTCGCGCACATCAGTGGGGACCGCCAAGGCCTCGTGTCCTTCGACGGCGGCCAGTTCCGCCAGTTCCAGCAATGGCTCCGGCCGGCGTCCCGCGAGCACCACGGTGAAGCCGTCGGCCATCAGGCCAAGGGCCACGGCGCGGCCTATTCCGCTGCCGGCACCGGTTACCAGGGCGACTTTCAAAGGATGGGTCATCTTGTTGTTTCCTTTTTTTATTCACTGGGGCGTGTGGTGTGTCAGTGTCAGGGGCGATTGCCGACGCGCATTTCGATCTGGCCGATGCCGTCGATACCGGCATTGATGACGTCGCCGGGTTGCAACACATCGACGCCGGCCGGGCTGCCGGTCATGATCAGGTCGCCGGCACGCAAAGCGACGAAGTGGGAGATGCGGCTGATGACCTCGCTGACAGACCAGATCTGGCTGTCGAGGCTGTCGCGCTGGCGTTCCTCACCGTTGACGTTCAGCCACAGCTCACCCTGTGGATGGCCGGCGCGTGACACCGGCACGATGGCGGTGATGGGGGCCGCGCCGTCGAACACCTTGGCGCCTTCCCACGGCATGCCGTTGCTCTTGGCCGCGATCTGGACATCGCGACGTGTCAGGTCAAGGCCGGCGCCATAACCCCAGACGTAGGCCAGGGCCTGGTCCTCGGGGATATTCGCGCCGCCTTCGCCGATGGCCACCACCAGTTCAATTTCGTGGGCAAACTCTTCGGTCATGGGCGGGTAGGCGATTTCACCCTGTGCATCCACTACGTTGCTCGCTGGCTTCATGAAAAACACCGGCGGCAGGCGGGACTGGCCTTGCGTGCCCGGCCAGGTGTAATTGCGGCCGACGCAAAATACCCGGCCGACGGGGAAGCGCTGCTGGCTGCCGGCGACCGGCAAGGTCACAGGCAGATCGGGGGTAAAAACGTATTCGGTCATGTTCATCCTGGTACGGGTCCTGTAGGAAGCATCAGCGTACGGCGGCAGTCCTGGCTGAAGTTGGACGAATGCCGCCTCGTATTGGAGAAAAAAGCTTTTCTTGAATCAGCGGGCCTTGAGTTCGATGCGATACAGCCGGCCCAGAAGCAACGAGTAGGACAAGGTGCCCATCAGTGCTACACCCCCGATGAACCAGAAGGCCCAAGCGAAAGAGCCCGTCGTCTGGACAATGGCGCCAATCACGATCGGGGTGACGATCCCGCCAATGTTGGCGGCCAGGCTGGTCACCCCTCCCGTCAGGCCGATCAGTTCCTTGGGCGCGACTTCCGATACGGCTGCCCAGGATGAGGAGGCGATTCCCTGGGCGAAAAAGGCGATCGTCAGGATGGCAATGCAGATGACGTTCGAGTCGGTGAAATTCACCAGGACGATCGACATGCCCAGCATCGAACCGACCACCAGCGGCAATTTGCGTGCGAAGGACATGGAGTAGCCGCGGCGTATCAACAGGTCGGAGACGATCCCGGCAAGCAGAATGCCCACTGTGGCGCCAATGAACGGCAGCACGGCGAAGATCCCGGCCTTGATGGTGGTCAGTTGCCGTTCTTCGATCAGGTAGGTCGGGAACCAGGTGAGGAAGAAGTACAGCGCCGAGGTGCTGGCGAACTTGCCGATGCAGATCGCCCAGATTTGCCGGTAGCCGAACAGCTCGGCGATTTGGCGCCAGTTGAACCGGGTGCGCTCCTGGCTGCTCTTGACCAGGCCGCCACCGGATTCGATGTATTTCAGTTCTTCCTTGCTGACTTTCTTGCAGCTCAGTGGGTCGCGGTACAGGAACAACCAGATCACCCCGAACACGATGCCGAGCAATCCTGTGCTGTAGAACACATGGCGCCAGTCGAAGGTGGTTGCCAACCAGAGCAATGCGCCGGTGAACAGGGCGGTGCCGAGGTATTGGCCGCACACGTAAATGCTGCTGGCCATTCCGCGTTCGCGCGCCGGGAACCACACCGTCACCGCCCGGCTATTGGCCGGAAATGCCGGCGCTTCCATTGCACCGACGGCCAGGCGCAAGCCGAACAACGAGGCAAAGCCCGTGGCAAAACCCTGGAGCACGGTGACTGTGGACCAACTGATCAGCGACACCCCATAGGTCAGCCGCGAGCCGAAGCGGTCGGCAATGAATCCGGCGGGCACCAGTGCGAGTGCGTAGGTCCAGGCGAACGCGGAAAAAATCAGGCCCATTTCGATCTTGTCCAGGCCCAGGTCCTTGGCCATGAACGGCGCCGCAATCGAGATGTTCACCCGGTCGATGTAGTTGATGATGGTTGCAATCAGCAGCAGCGACAGCATGAACCAGCGTCGACGGGTTGGCAGGCGCTGGGTGGGGGCGGCGTCACTGACGCCGGCCGTCGCCGTGGAGGTGGTGGAGTTGGACATGGATAGGCCTCGTTATTGTTAGAAGAATCGAGATTTCTGCGCGCAGCCGGGCCCAATACCCCAAGGTGGAGCAGTGCAATGCCTGGATGAGCTAAGTGGACAGCCGGGTGTCAGGTCTGCGGCGACACATTGCGCAGGGGGAAATCCGGGGAGGGGGCGGGTGGGTCAGTCAGGGAAAAAAGCAGGTTCATGAGGTGCGCACCAATTGATTGTTTTTGGAGGGGTCGGGCTGCATTGCCTGACACAGTGGTCGTACGACCTTCCAAAATCAACGGCGGCTTTAGATCGTTTTTTCTCTTGGAAACGCTGATCAATGCATCTGTCCAAGAACTTATTTTTGCGTGTTTTGTTTTTTCGTTTTTATAACTACATGTTTTTAAAGAATAAAAAATTGATTTTGTGATTCGTTTTTTTGGACAAGAAATTTTCCACACACCGATACAATTAATTCGTCGATACCCACGTCATCCTATGAGTTGTTGAAATAGGCCCGGTTTCACCGTCACAATCTCCCACGTCGCCGCGTCCCTTACGGCGTGCCGACAAGCTGTCCAAATACCTGTCGAGGATGCCCAGGAGATGTCGTCACCGAGTCGAGTACCCACCTACGTCATGCAGCAGCGCAGTGAGTTGACGGACTTCTACATCCGCGACAAAAAGGGCCGGCGTGCCGAAACCAGCCCCCATCGCCACGAATACTTTCAGATTCAGATCAACCTGGGGGGCGACACCGTTCAGCACATCGGCAACGTCGAGCGTCCGTTCCCGCGCAACACGCTGGCGTTCATCCTGCCGCACCGCGTGCACGTGATTCCGCACCCTGCGGACAGCAATTTCATCGTGATCAATTTCTCCCAGACCTTCCTGTTGCCGCACTTGCAATGCGATCCGATGGATCTGGAAGAGGTGTCGATTCTGCTTGCGCCGGAGCTGTCGCCGTTCCGCTTCCAGGAGCATCTGGATTTCATTCTGGGTGATGAGGATTTCAGCAAAGTCTGCGCCTTGATCGAACAGATGCGCGTGCTCGATGAAAACCGTCAATTCGGCACCCGCGAAATGCTCAAGGGGTTGCTGCTGCAACTGGTGGGAAGTGTGTGCGCCTTGTATGCCGAGCCGCTCAAGCGGCTGGCCGAGGAGAATGCTGCCGAAGTCAGCCGGCGCGACGCGTTGAGCAGGATGTCCGAGTATTTGCGCAAGAACATCGCCGACCCGGACCTCAATCTGATCAAGGTGGCCGCCGCGACCTACCTTTCACCGACCTACCTGACGCACTGGTTGCGCAAGGAAGTCGGAAAGACCTTTACCGAGTTGGTGCTGGAGCGCAGGATGCATGCCGCTCGTAACTACCTGCTCAATGGCACGCGACCCGTGGGGGAGGTGGCGCGGCTGTGCGGATTTGCCGACGAAGCCTACTTTTCGCGGCGCTTTCGTCAGATCCATGGCCAGCCACCGGGGCAATTTCGGCGCCAGCAACTCAATCCTGATACGCCGCAATCACCGTTGAACACGTGATGCGCGTGGCAAAAACGAAAAAACCCGCCATAAGGCGGGTTCTTTGATCTGGCTCCACGACCTGGACTCGAACCAGGGACCCAGTGATTAACAGTCACTTGCTCTACCAACTGAGCTATCGCGGAATGGCGTGTATGTTACTGATTCAAAAAGGGAAGTCAAGCGTCCGTTGGCAATTTGAGGCCGCCGGTGGGACAAACGGTGTTTTGGCAGCGATTGGCGGCCGGCTCAACCACCAAAGGTGATAGTGCCCATCATCAACTTGGCGTACAGCGCCGTGGCGGCCAGTTGCACCAGCCACAGGGCCAGGCCACCGAGGAACACGCCGGTGGCGACCTGCATCACCAGGCTTTTGGCGCGCTTGGCTTGGGGGCGGGGGATGAAGTCATCCAGATCGTCGCGATCATCGCGGTCGGCGCGCAGGTTGTCGTTTTTCATGGAGTCTCCGGGTTCTACACGAATCCCTGTAGGAGCGAGCTTGCTCGCGATTGCGATGTGTCAGTTATCAACAATGTTGAATTAAATACCGCGTCGCGAGCAAGCTCGCTCCTGCAGTTCCTATCTCGGACAAATAAAAAACGGGAAGCGCTCAGGCTTCCCGTTTTTTGTATCAGCGCGAGGTTCAGATCACCGCGACAATCGCCTTGGTGACGACATCGATGTTGCTCTGGTTCAGCGCAGCCACACAGATGCGGCCGGTGTCCAGGGCGTAGATGCCGAATTCATTGCGCAGGCGGTGAACCTGTTCAACGGTAAGGCCCGAGTAGGAGAACATGCCACGCTGACGACCGACGAAGCTGAAGTCGCGTTGCGGGGCATTTTTGGCCAGCAGGTCAACCATCTGGTTGCGCATGCCTTTAATGCGCAGGCGCATCTCGGCCAGCTCGGCTTCCCACTGGGCACGCAGTTCCGGGCTGTTCAGCACGGCGGCGACAATGCTTGCGCCATGGGTTGGCGGGTTGGAATAGTTGGTGCGGATCACGCGTTTGACCTGCGACAGCACGCGCGCGCTTTCTTCTTTCGATTCGCTGACGATCGACAGGGCGCCAACGCGCTCGCCGTACAACGAGAAGGATTTGGAGAACGAACTGGAGACGAAGAAGGTCAGGCCCGATTCCGCGAACAGGCGCACGGCAGCCGCGTCTTCGTCGATACCGTCGCCAAAGCCCTGATAGGCCATGTCGAGGAAAGGTACGTGACCTTTGGCCTTGACCACTTCCAGGACGTTTTTCCAGTCCGCCGGGCTCAGGTCGACACCCGTCGGGTTGTGGCAGCAGGCGTGCAGCACCACGATGGAACCGGACGGCAGGGCGTTCAGGTCTTCCAGCAGGCCAGTACGGTTGACGTCGTGGGTGGCCGCGTCGTAATAGCGATAGTTCTGCACCGGGAAGCCAGCGGTTTCGAACAGCGCACGGTGGTTTTCCCAGCTTGGATCGCTGATCGCCACGACGGCGTTGGGCAGCAGTTGCTTGAGGAAGTCGGCACCGATTTTCAGGGCACCGGTACCGCCTACGGCTTGGGTGGTGACAACGCGACCAGCGGCGAGCAGTGGCGAGTCATTGCCAAACAGCAGCTTTTGCACGGCCTGGTCATAGGCGGCAATACCGTCGATCGGCAGGTAACCACGAGAAGCGTGTTGAGCGACGCGAATCGTCTCGGCTTCGACAACGGCGCGCAGGAGTGGAATTCGCCCCTCCTCGTTGCAATAAACACCGACCCCCAGATTGACCTTGCTGGTACGGGTATCGGCATTGAATGCTTCGTTGAGGCCCAGGATTGGATCGCGTGGTGCCATTTCGACAGCGGAGAACAGGCTCATTTTTGCGGCGGCTCTGAATGGAGTGTGGAGGGACGTGCCGCGCTCCAGCCGAATGCACTAGAGCGGTGCACAAACGGGGAGCTAGTATAGAGGCCATCGGCGAGTGCTGGCGACAGCCCATTCGGCTTTTAGCGTAAGTTTTTCCGATTATTTTTCGACCGTTAGTCGATTGGTCGCGTCAGAGTCTTTAAGGGATGTAGGACGTTTGCCTTGAAAGAGTCGGCAATCGACTCCACATTGAGCCCAATCCAGTTTTTTTCCTCGGGCGGCTTCGGTCGTTTGCGGTCTTTTTCGTTGCTGTCCGGTTTGCCCGGACCGGCGCGACCCAGGGGTATTTCATGTCTGAATTCCAGCTAGTCACCCGCTTCGAGCCCGCCGGCGACCAGCCGGAAGCCATTCGCCTGATGGTCGAGGGCATCGAGGCAGGTTTGGCGCACCAGACGCTGCTCGGCGTAACCGGTTCCGGCAAGACGTTCAGCATTGCCAACGTGATCGCCCAGGTGCAGCGCCCGACTTTGGTCCTGGCGCCGAACAAGACCCTGGCCGCGCAGTTGTACGGCGAATTCAAGGCCTTTTTCCCCAACAACGCCGTCGAGTACTTCGTTTCCTACTACGACTACTACCAGCCCGAAGCCTACGTGCCGTCGTCGGACACCTTCATCGAGAAGGACGCCTCGATCAACGATCACATCGAGCAGATGCGCCTGTCCGCCACCAAGGCGTTGCTGGAGCGCAAGGATGCGATCATCGTCACCACCGTGTCATGCATCTACGGTCTGGGCAGCCCGGAAACCTACCTGAAAATGGTGCTGCACGTGGATCGCGGCGACAAGCTCGACCAGCGCGCCTTGTTGCGCCGCCTTGCCGACCTGCAATACACCCGCAATGACATGGATTTCGCCCGTGCGACTTTCCGCGTGCGCGGTGATGTGATCGACATCCACCCGGCTGAATCGGATTTCGAGGCGATCCGCATCGAGCTGTTCGATGATGAAGTGGAGAACATTTCGGCATTCGACCCGCTGACCGGCGAGGTCCTGCGCAAGCTGCCGCGCTTCACCTTTTACCCGAAAAGCCACTACGTCACGCCCCGGGAAACCCTGCTCGATGCGGTCGAGGGCATCAAGGTCGAGTTGCAGGAGCGCCTGGAATATCTGCGTTCGAACAACAAGCTGGTGGAAGCCCAGCGCCTTGAGCAGCGCACGCGTTTCGACCTGGAGATGATCCTCGAACTGGGTTACTGCAACGGCATCGAAAACTACTCGCGTTACCTGTCCGGGCGCCCGGCCGGCGCCGCGCCACCGACGCTCTACGACTATTTACCCGCCGACGCCTTGCTGGTGATCGACGAGTCCCACGTCAGCGTGCCGCAAGTCGGCGCCATGTATAAGGGCGACCGCTCACGCAAGGAGACGCTGGTGGAGTACGGCTTCCGTCTGCCGTCGGCGCTGGACAACCGACCAATGCGTTTCGACGAATGGGAAGGGGTGAGCCCGCAGACCATTTTCGTTTCGGCCACACCGGGCAATTACGAGGCAGAACACGCCGGACGCGTCATTGACATGGTGGTGCGCCCCACTGGCCTGGTGGACCCACAGATCGAGATCCGCCCGGCCCTGACCCAGGTCGACGACCTGCTCTCGGAAATCAACAAGCGTGTCGCTGTTGAAGAACGTGTGCTGGTGACCACGCTGACCAAGCGCATGGCCGAGGACCTGACTGATTACCTGGCCGATCACGGTGTGCGCGTGCGCTACTTGCACTCGGACATCGACACGGTGGAGCGCGTTGAAATTATCCGTGACCTGCGCCTGGGTACTTTCGATGTGCTGGTAGGCATCAACCTGCTGCGCGAAGGTCTGGACATGCCCGAGGTGTCGCTGGTGGCGATCCTCGATGCGGACAAAGAGGGCTTTCTGCGCTCGGAGCGCTCGCTGATCCAGACCATCGGTCGAGCGGCACGTAACCTCAATGGCCGGGCAATCCTGTATGCCGACCGGATCACCGGTTCCATGGAGCGTGCGATTGGCGAGACCGAGCGTCGGCGGGACAAGCAGATCGCTTTCAACCTGGCCAACGGCATCGTCCCCAAAGGGGTGATAAAAGACGTTGCCGACATCATGGAAGGCGCCACCGTGCCGGGTTCGCGCAGCAAGAAGCGCAAGGGCATGGCCAAGGCGGCCGAAGAGAGCGCCAAGTACGAAGCCGAGCTGCGTTCGCCGGGCGAGATCGCCAAGCGGATCAAGGCGCTGGAAGAGAAGATGTATCAGTTGGCTCGGGACCTTGAGTTCGAAGCAGCGGCGCAGATGCGCGATGAGATTGCCAAATTGCGCGAGCGCCTCATCACCGTCTGAGTTCCAAGTCGTTCCTGCTGGCCTCATCGCGGGCAAGCCCGCTCCTACAAGGATTTTGTGCGCACCACAGAGCCCTGTAGGAGCGAGCTTGCTCGCGATGAGGCCGGTAAAGGCACCTCAAAACTCAATGCGCCTCCCCAGCCTTGAGCCCCACCGGCAACTTCTTCGTCAACAACACCGCCACCATGCTGATTCCCAGCGCAATCCCGACAAAATGAAACGCATCGTTGTAAGCCATGATCGACGCCTGCTGGTGGGCGATCTCACTTAGCTTGCCCAATGCTGCCGTTTCACTACCAAAGCGGTCGGTCAATGAAGCGAGCCGCTCGGCCACCTGCGGGTTGGTCGGCACGATCGCTTCACGCAGATAATCGAAGTAGGTCTTGGTCCGCGCATCCAGCAAGGTGGCGAGGAGGGCAATGCCGATGGCGCCTCCGAGGTTGCGCAGGATATTGAACAGGCTCGACGCCGACCCCGCGTCCTGCGGCAGGATGTAGGCAGTGGCGATCAGCGAGATGGTCACCATGATCAGCGGCTGGCCAAGGGCGCGGATGATCTGGATCTGATTGAACTGCGGCCCGGCGAAGTCGGGGTTCAGCACGCCCGAGGAAAAACTCGCCAGTCCGAACAGGCCGAAACCCACGGTGCACAGCCATTTTGGCGACACGTATTTCATCAGTTTGGGCACCAGCGGGATCAGGAACAACTGCGGCACGCCCATCCACATGATCACCTCGCCGATCTGCAGGGCGTTGTAGTTCTGGATCTGCGCCAGGTACAACGGCAGCAAATAGATCGATCCGTACAGCCCCACGCCCATGCCAACGCTGGAAATGCTCGACAATCCAAAGTTGCGATTGCCGAGGATGCCCAGGTTGATCAGCGGATTGGGTTTGGAGAATTGTACGATCACAAAGGTGATCAGGCTGACCAGGGCGATGCTGCCGAGAGTGACGATCAGGGTCGATTCGAGCCAGTCCTTGCGATGACCCTCCTCGAGAAACACCTGCAAACAGCCAAGGCCGACGCCAAGGGTGACGATACCGGCGTAATCGGTACTTTTCAGTAATTCCCAGTGTGCCTCTTTCTTCTCCAGGCCATACATCAGGCCTGCAATCATGATCAGCCCCGGGGGTATGTTGATATAGAAGATGTACTCCCAACCCCAGTTTTCCGTGAGCCAGCCACCGAGTGTCGGGCCGATGGAGGGGGCGAACGTGGCGGTCATGGCAAACATCGCCATGCCTTTGGCTCGGTGATGTTCAGGCAGTTTGATCAGCGTCAGGGTGAACGCCAGCGGGATCAGTGCACCGCCGGTGAAACCCTGCAGGGCGCGGAACACGATCATGCTCTCCAGGCTCCAGGCCATGGAGCAGAGCAGCGAAGCGACGAGAAACCCCAGCGACACCCAAACGGCCAGGCGCCGTGCCGATAGCAACTGCACCAGCCACGCCGTCAGCGGAATCATGATGATTTCCGCCACCAGGTAAGACGTGGAAATCCACGAGCCTTCTTCCAGGGTCGCCGACAGCGCGCCCTGGATGTCCTTGAGCGACGAATTGGTGATCTGGATATCGAGCACTGCCATGAACGCGCCGAGCATCACGCTCATGACCGCAATCCAGTCCCGCCGAGTCGGTTCGCCGACCGGGCGGATCAGTTGATCACCGGCCATCGATCGGGGCGTCTTTGATATTCACTGTCGCGGTAACCGACATGCCCGGGCGGATCTTGCCGCGCAGCGGGTTATTGGCGGCGAAGGTCAGTTTTACCGGAATTCGTTGTACGACTTTGGTGAAGTTGCCCGTGGCATTATCCGGCGGCAACAGGCTGAACTGCGCGCCCGAGGCCGCGAACAGGCTGTCGACCCGTGCCTGGATGGGCGTGTCGCTGTAAGCATCGAAAGTGAGCTCGGCTTTCTGGCCAGGCTGCATGTGACCGATCTGGGTTTCCTTGAAGTTGGCTTGAATCCAGATGTCCTGGTCCGGGACGATTGACAATAAATAGGCGCCGGCCTGCACGAATTGGCCATTACGTGCAGCGCGCTGGCCGATCAGGCCACTGATCGGCGCGTGGATTTCGCTGCGCGTCAGGTTCAGTTCGGCCTGGGCCAGGTCGGTCCGGGCATTGGCGATCATGGCGTCGAGGCGCTTGATTTCGGCCGTCAGCGAATCGACCTGCTGGCGCTGGCTTTGCGCATCGGCCTGGGCCTTGCTCACCTGCGAGCGGGCGATGTGGTTGTCGGCGGAAAGGGTGGTGACCCGTTCTTCGGAGACATAACCCGGTTTACGCAGCGCCTGGGCGCGGGACAGGTCGATTTGCGAGCGGCCAAGGCTGGCCTGGCTGGACGCCACTTGCGCATCGCTGGCGGCGATCAGGCTGGCCTGCTGGGTCAGCTTGCTTTGCGCTTGCAGGCGTTCGGCCTGGCGCGTGGCGAGCGCGGCGTTGGCGCGGTCGACGGCGAGTTGGAAGTCATCGCTCTCGAGCTTGATCAGCAGTTGCCCTTTTTCGACGTGCTGGTTGTCCTGCACCAGCACCTGTTCGATGCGCGCACCCAATTGACTTGAGACACGGGTGATCTCGCCCTGGACATAGGCGTTGTCGGTGCTTTCATAAAAACGTCCCTTGAAAAACCAATGAGCAAAAAAGCCCCCGGCAATCAGCAGGACGATCAACAGGAAACTGAACAGGCGACGCTTGAGTTGGGCAGGCATGGGGCAAACTGTAGTCGAGTAATTGTAAGGAAATTTATCAGCAGGCGAATTTGGCATACAGCCAATAGTGGGTAAATGCCATCGGGTGATAATCGGTCATTCATCGAGGCCAAGACCCCTTGCAGACGCAAACTTGGCTTAAATGCCCTGCTCACTGGAGCCGGGCGGGCAACGCCTGTAACATTCGCCCTTTGTTTCATCTTCATTTCGAGACTTGCCATGACCACCGTCCGCACGCGCATCGCGCCATCGCCTACCGGGGACCCCCACGTAGGTACCGCTTACATTGCTCTGTTCAACTACTGCTTTGCCAAGCAGCATGGCGGCGAGTTCATCCTGCGGATCGAGGACACCGATCAGTTACGTTCGACCCGCGAGTCCGAACAGCAGATCTTTGACGCCCTGCGCTGGCTGGGTATCGACTGGAGCGAAGGCCCGGACGTGGGCGGCCCGCACGGCCCATACCGGCAGAGCGAGCGTGGCGATATCTACCAGAAGTATTGCCAGCAACTGGTCGACATGGGTCACGCGTTCCCGTGCTTCTGCACCGCCGAAGAACTGGACCAGATGCGTGCCGAACAAATGGCTCGCGGCGAAACCCCGCGTTACGATGGTCGTGCGCTGCTGCTGTCCAAGGAAGAAGTCGCCCGTCGCCTGGCGGCCGGCGAGCCGCACGTGATCCGCATGAAGGTGCCGAGCGAAGGCGTGTGTGTGGTGCCGGACATGCTGCGTGGCGATGTCGAGATCCCGTGGGATCGCATGGACATGCAAGTGCTGATGAAGACCGACGGTCTGCCGACGTATTTCCTGGCCAACGTGGTCGACGACCATCTGATGGGCATTACCCATGTGCTGCGTGGTGAGGAATGGCTGCCATCTGCGCCGAAACTGATTTTGCTGTACGAATACTTCGGCTGGGAACAACCGCAGTTGTGCTACATGCCGCTGCTGCGTAACCCGGACAAGAGCAAGCTGTCCAAGCGCAAGAATCCGACGTCGGTGACATTCTACGAGCGCATGGGGTTCATGCCTGAAGCCATGCTCAACTACCTGGGACGCATGGGTTGGTCGATGCCGGACGAGCGCGAGAAGTTCTCGTTGCAGGAAATGGTCGACCACTTCGACCTGAGTCGGGTGTCCCTGGGCGGGCCGATCTTCGACATCGAGAAACTGTCATGGCTCAACGGCCAGTGGTTGCGCGACCTGCCGGTGGAAGAGTTCGCCAGTCGCCTGCAGACCTGGGCGCTGAACCCCGAATACATGATGAAAATCGCGCCCCACGTCCAGGGGCGTGTGGAAACTTTCAGCCAGGTTGCACCGCTGGCCGGCTTCTTCTTTGCCGGTGGCGTCAATCCGGATGCCAAGCTGTTCGAGTCCAAGAAACTGTCGGGCGATCAGGTCCGTCAGTTGATGCAGTTGATCCTGTGGAAACTGGAAAGCCTGCGTCAGTGGGAGAAGGACAGCATCACCGCGACGATCCAGGCGGTGGTCGAATCCCTGGAATTGAAGTTGCGCGACGCCATGCCGCTGATGTTTGCCGCCATTACGGGGCAAGCGAGCTCGGTGTCGGTGCTCGATGCCATGGAGATCCTGGGTCCGGATCTCACGCGTTTCCGCCTGCGCCAGGCCATCGATCTGCTCGGTGGCGTGTCGAAAAAGGAAAACAAGGAGTGGGAAAAACTGCTGGGTAACATCGCCTGATCCAGGGTGTGCTTCTGTAGCTGCTGCCGGAGGTGGTGGCTACAGCAGCGCAAATGCCCCGCATTTACGGGGCAGGGCGGTAAGTGATTGTTATGGCGGAAAATTTTTTTGAAAATTGTTGAAAATAAGTTTGACAGGTTTCCGAAGCGCCATTAAGATTCGCCCCGTCCTCAGCGATGAGGGGCTATAGCTCAGCTGGGAGAGCGCCTGCATGGCATGCAGGAGGTCAGCGGTTCGATCCCGCTTAGCTCCACCAATTTACACTTCAAGGTCTGGCCACACCGGCCTTGAAGCGATCAGCACTCAGCACTGATCAGTTGTAAAGAAGGGTTTGCGTCCCCTTCGTCTAGTGGCCTAGGACACCGCCCTTTCACGGCGGTAACAGGGGTTCGAGTCCCCTAGGGGACGCCAGTTTTACACAAGCGATGTTGCAAGATGTCGCTGCGCCGCGAGGCGAAAAATCCGGGGCTATAGCTCAGCTGGGAGAGCGCCTGCATGGCATGCAGGAGGTCAGCGGTTCGATCCCGCTTAGCTCCACCAATTTTACACTTCGAGGTCTGGCCACACCGGCCTTGAAGCGATCAGCACTCAGCACTGATCAGTTGTATAGAAGGTTTTGCGTCCCCTTCGTCTAGTGGCCTAGGACACCGCCCTTTCACGGCGGTAACAGGGGTTCGAGTCCCCTAGGGGACGCCACGATTACCCGCTCTGCGGGATTTATAAGGGTCATTCAATTATTGAATGGCCCTTTTGTTTGTCTGGCGTTTGGCCAAATTCCCTTATTTTCTTCAAACTGTGCATCTGACCGGCGGTCACATTCTTGACTTGCAGAATATTATTATGAGAATAATATTCTAGTCGTAATATTTGGAGGCAGCGATGAACGACAAGAAAGCTCAAACCCGCGAACGCATTCTCAAGGCCGCCAGTGCAGCGCTGATCCAGCGTGGCCCGGCCGAACCGAGCGTGGGCGAAGTGATGGGGGCGGCCGGCCTGACGGTGGGTGGCTTCTATGCGCACTTCGAAAGCAAGGACGCCATGATGCTGGAAGCGTTCAAGCAACTGCTCGGCCACCGCCGTGGACTGATCGCCGACATGGATGCGGATTTGACCGGCGAAGAGCGTCGCGCACTGGTGGCGGCCTTCTACCTGTCACGCAAACATCGCGACTCCTCGGACTCAGCCTGCCCGATCCCGGCCTCGGTCGGCGAGTTGGGGCGCTTGCCCGAGTCGTTTCGTGTGGCGCTGAACGAGCACGTGGAGCTGATGGTCGCGCAACTGGCGGCCAGCCCGGAGGACACCGACAAGGCGTTGGCCGATATGGCGCTGATGGTCGGTGGTCTGGCCCTGGCAAGGGCGCTGGGACCAGGAGAATTGTCCGATCGATTGCTGCGTGCCGCCAAGTCGGCGGTGCTATGACCTGAAGGCATTGGCCTGGGGAGTGAGAGCGATGAGCGCGTTAAAGTGGGTTCGTGGCGTTAATGGCACCTTGGGCTGGTTTGCACCGAAGCTGGTTGCGGCGAAAATGCGACTGGCATTCATGACACCGCGGGAACTGCCGCCGCGCGATTGGGAATTGCCGATGTTGGCGAAATCCGAACGCATCACCTTGCGGTTCGGCCTCTCCGCCTTGCGCTGGGGTCAAGGTCCGGCGGTGTTGCTGATGCATGGGTGGGAAGGGCGGCCGACGCAGTTTGCCAGCCTCATCAGTGCTTTGGTCGACGCCGGCTACAGTGTCGTGGCGCTGGATGGTCCTGGTCACGGTCGCTCACCTGGCCGTGAAGCCAACGTCATGCTGTTCGCCCGCGCCATGCTCGAGGCGGCCGCCGAGTTACCACCCCTGCAAGCCGTCATCGGCCATTCCATGGGCGGCGCGAGTGCCATGCTGGCGGTCCAGTTGGGGTTGCGCACCGAGACCCTGGTCACCATTGCCGCGCCGGCGCGAATTCTTGGCGTGCTGCGCGGTTTTGCCCGTTGCGTGCGGCTGCCGCCGAAAGCCCGCTCTGCGTTCATTCGTCAGGTTGAAAAGGACGTGGGGATGCGCGCGGCGGCGCTGGATGTCGCACGCTATCAGCTCGACATGCCTGGCCTGATCGTTCACGCCGAAGACGACCGCCTGGTCTCGGTCAAGGAATCCCAACTGATCCACGATGCCTGGTTCGACAGCCGTTTGTTGCGGCTGGCCGAAGGAGGGCACCAGCGAGTGCTGGCCGACCCGCGTGTGATTGATGGTGTGTTATCACTGCTGGCCGGTCGCAGCCTGCAATCACGCCAATCGGCCTGAGCATCCGTTACACTGCCCCGGTCGCATTAATCTGACCGGGAGTGGGCATGGGCTGGGATCGGGCAACGCCATTTATCATCGATCTGGAAGTGGGCGCCGAGGACATCGATGGCCTGGGGCACGCCAATAACGCGGTGTACGTGACCTGGCTCGAACGCTGTGCCTGGCGTCACTCCCAGCGCCTGGGGCTGGATCTGGTTGAATACCGGCGGCTGGACAGGGCGATGGCCGTGGTGCGCCACGAGATCGATTACCTGGCGGCGGCCTACGAGGGCGATCAGTTGCAATTGGCGACCTGGATCGTCGATTGGGACCAGCGCCTGAAAATGACCCGGCACTTCCAGCTCAAGCGTCCAAGCGACAACGCCACGCTGCTGCGTGCGCAGACCACCTTTGTGTGCATCGAGCTCTCCACGGGGCGACCCAAGCGCATGCCGGCCGAGTTCATCGAAGGTTATGGCCCGGCCTTGATCCTACCGCCGCCACACCCCCTGTAGGAGCGAGCTTGCTCGCGATGGCGGTGTGTCAGCCAGCATGATTCCAACTGACACACCACCATCGCGAGCAAGCTCGCTCCTACAGGTTCAAGTGCAGTTTTTGGATGTAATCCAGTAAACTGCCGCACGTTTTTCCTCGAGTGTGTTTTCCATGCAAATTGCCTTGGCACCCATGGAGGGGTTGGTCGACAACATCCTGCGTGACGTGCTGACCCGCGTCGGCGGTATCGACTGGTGCGTGACTGAGTTCATCCGCATCAACGACCAGTTGCTGACCCCGGCCTATTTCCACAAGTTTGGCCCCGAGCTGCTGACCGGTGCGCGTACCGCCGCTGGCGTGCCTCTGCGTGTGCAACTGCTGGGATCGGACCCTGTGTGCCTGGCGGAAAACGCAGCACTGGCTTGTGAGTTGGGCTCTGAAGTCATCGACCTGAACTTCGGATGCCCCGCCAAGACCGTCAACAAGTCCCGGGGTGGGGCCGTGCTGCTCAAGGAGCCCGAGTTGCTCAATCGGATTGTCGAGCATGTCCGTCGGGCGGTACCGGCGCACATTCCGGTCACCGCGAAAATGCGCCTGGGTTTCGACAGCCCGGACGGTTCGCTGGTCTGTGCCACGGCGCTGGCCGAAGGTGGAGCAGAACACATCGTCGTGCACGCCCGGACCAAGACCGATGGTTACAAGCCCCCGGCACACTGGGAATGGATCCCTCGGGTGCAGGACGTGGTCAAGGTGCCAGTGTTCGCCAATGGCGACATCTGGAGCGTCGAAGACTGGCGCCGTTGCCGGGAAATCAGCGGTGTGGAAGACATCATGCTCGGTCGCGGTCTGGTTTCGCGCCCCGACCTGGGCCGGCAGATCATGGCCGCCCGCGCAGGCGAAGAGGTGGTCGAAATGACCTGGGCCGAGCTGCTGCCGCTGATCCAGGACTTCTGGCTGCAAGCCAAGGCGCAGATGACACCCCGTCAGTCGCCGGGTCGCCTGAAGCAATGGCTGGCCATGCTGACGCGCAATTACCCTGAAGCGGTGGAGCTATTCACGGTGCTGCGCCGCGAAACGGAGCCGGATCAGGTTTCGCGTTTGCTCGGGGTGCCTGAGGCTGCCTGAAGATTTTTGCAAGAAATTCTGAAAAACCTCTCTTGAAATGCAATCAGCGGTCCCTATCTAAGGGTTACGCGATGCCGAATTCGGGTCGCGGAGACACAAAAACTTGCTGATTGTTTTCAGGAGATTTGAATCATGACTACTGCATTTTCTCTCGCGCCTCTGTTCCGTTCCTCGGTTGGTTTCGACCGGTTCAACGACCTGTTCGAAACCGCCCTGCGCAACGAGCCAGGCAGCTCTTACCCTCCCTACAACGTGGAAAAACGCGGTGACGATCAGTACCGCATCGTCGTGGCGGCGGCCGGATTCCAGGAAGAAGACCTGGACCTGCAAGTCGAGAAGGGTGTGCTGACCATCAGTGGCGGCAAACGCGATGCAACCGAGGGCGTGACCTTCCTGCATCAGGGCATCGCCCAACGTGCTTTCAAGCTGTCCTTCCGCCTGGCCGACCACATCGAAATCAAGGCTGCGGACCTGCGTAACGGTCTGCTCAGCATTGACCTGCTGCGCGTCGTTCCGGAAGAGGCGAAAGCCAAACGCATCCCGATCAACGGGGAGCAAAAACCGGCTTTGCAACACTAAGGCCGAGCAGTGAAAAAGGGCGCCGAATGGCGCCCTTTTTTGTGCACAGGTGGTTAACGCTGGCCGATCGTCTGCGCGTTCACGGCGCGCGGATGGCGAGACGAAAACAGCAGCCCGCCGGCGATTTGCCAGATCACCGCAAACGCGCCGATCAGGAACACGATGTCGCCGAAGGTGCGGATCCAGCGCAAGGTTTGCAGCAGATCCTGTTGCATGAACTCCTCGCTGCGGGCGTACCACAGGCCTTGGCTGGCACTGGCGTAGAACTGCAGGATGCCGACTGGCAGCAGGCTGGTGAAAATCATCAGCGCCAGGCCGCCGTTAAGCCACCAGAAGCCCGTGCGCATCAGGCGATCATTGAACTCGAGGTTTGGCCGCAGGTAACGCAGGATCAACAGGCTGAAGCCCAGTGCCAGTGAGCCGTAAACTCCGAACAACGCGGCGTGCGCATGCAGTGGCGTGGTGTTCAGGCCCTGGATGTAATAGAGCGATATCGGTGGGTTGATCAGGAAGCCAAACACGCCGGCACCCAACATGTTCCAGAACGCCGTGGCGATGAAGAACTGCAATGGCCAACGAATCCGCGCCATCCATTGCGCACGCTCTTTCAGGCGCCAGTTTTCCCAGGCTTCATAACCCAGCAGGATCAGGGGGACCACTTCCAGTGCGCTGAAGGTCGCGCCCACCGCCATCACCGGTGTGGTGGTGCCGGCAAAATAAATGTGGTGGAAGGTGCCGGGAACGCCGCCAAGCATGAACAGCGAAGCCGAGCCCAGGGTCGCGGTAGTTGCCAGCCGTTTCGATACCAGACCCATGCTGGTAAAGATGAAGGCCAGCGCAGTAGTGGCGAACACTTCGAAGAAGCCTTCAACCCACAGGTGGACCACCCACCAGCGCCAGTATTCCATGACCGACAGGTTGGTGCGCTCGCCGTAGAACAGGCCCGCGCCATAGAACAGCCCAATGGCGATCACCGAGCAGGCCAGTAACGCCAGCAGGTTTTTATCGCCCGGTTGGCGCAGGGCAGGCACCATCGCGCGCAACATCAGCACCAGCCAGAACACGATGCCGGCGAACTTGGCGATCTGCCACAGACGCCCCAGGTCCACGTATTCGTAACCCTGATGGCCGAGCCAGAAACTCCACTCGGCGGGCATCAGTTGCGCGATGGCGAGGAAGTTGCCGGTGTACGAGCCGACCACCACCAGCACCAGTGCCCAGAACAGCACATCGACCCCGAGCTTCTGGTATTTGGGGTCTTTGCCGCCATTGATGAAGGGTGCCAGGAACAGCCCCGCCGCGAGGAAGCCCGTGGCGATCCAGAACATCGCGCTCTGCAGGTGCCAGGTCCGGGTCAGCGAGTAAGGGAACCACTTCGACAAGGGCAGGCCGTAGAAATCCTGGCCCTCGACCGTGTAGTGCGCGGTCACGCCACCCATCAGCACCTGGAAGCCGAACAGCGCGCCCACCAGCAACAAATATTTGCCCAGGGCCTTTTGCGATGGCGTCAGTTTGATCAGGCTCAACGGGTCCTGCGCAGGAACCGTGGGTTCGCCTTCTTCGTGCTTGCGCAGGAACGCCCAGCCCCAGACAAGGAAACCGATGCCGGCCAGCAGTACGACGATGCTCACAATCGACCAGACCATGTTCTCGGCTGTGGGATTGTTGTCGATCAACGGCTCGTGCGGCCAGTTGTTGGTGTAGGTAGCGGCCTGGCCGTCACGCTCGGTGGCGGCCGCCCAGGCGGTCCAGAAGAAGAACTGCGTCAATTGCTCGCGCCGGGCGGCGTCCGGCAGGGTGTTCTCTTTCATCGCGAAGCTTTCACGGCTGCCATGCAACGATGGATCGTTGCTGAACAGGGCGTGGTAGTAGGCAGCGGTTTTCGCGATGGCCTGGATGCGTCGCTCACTGAGCACAAGCGTGCCATTCACCAACCGGTTGCCGCGATACTCGCGCTTGAGCTGGTGGCGCAGCAGCGCCTGCTGGTCATCATCGATCTGGCTGTAGGCCTTGCCGAAACGCTGTTGCGCCCCCAGGTCCAGCCAGGCGAGCAATTCGCGATGCAGCCAGTCGGCGGTCCAGTCGGGCGCCTGGTAGGCACCGTGACCCCAGATCGAGCCCACCTGCATGCCGCCGATACTCTGCCAGGCGGTCTGGCCGTCGAGGATGTCGTCGGCGCGAAACAGCGTGGTGCCATCGACGCTCTGCACCTGTTCGGGGATCGGTGGTGCCTGTCGGTAGATTTCCCGGCCGAACCAGCCCAGCAGGCAGAACGTCACGCCGAGGACGCCTATCAGCGACCACCATAATTTGCGGTATTCACCCATGGAGCACCTCCATCTGAACGGGGTTGTGTGGGGGTCGCGGCAGCGTCATCGCTGTCGGATCGGTGTTGCGGTGCATATCAGCTCCTTGATGTTGACGTTCGGCATTTGGGCGTAGCCCTATCAAGACTCGTGCCGAACGCAATGACCAGGTTTTACGGGCCGGACTGCCAGTCTGGAGTCCAAATGACTCGTTACGGTTGCGGTCACATTGACTGCATCCTGGTCGTTATGACCTACAAAAAAAGCGCCCGCATAACCGGTATGCGGGCGCAAAAAACCGGCCCTGTGATCGGGAAGGGTGGGCCGGGGTATTGCAGGGAGGGCGATCGACTGTTGGCGATCAGTCAGCGGCGGTGCGGGGGAGGCACGCCGCCGACGTGGGATTAAATCTACGGGGTGGGCGGTGCGGCGTCATTTGTACGCAGGGTCAGTGGCGTCATGTGTAGGTTTGAGGGATTCATACGCAGGTATGGGAGAACCCCTATCCCTGTAGGAGCGAGCAAGCTCGCTCCTACAGGGTTTAGCGCAACAACCGCTCGAACGCCTCCACCGGCAACGGCTGGCTATGCAGGTAGCCTTGATACAGGTGGCAACCCAGCCCCTGTAAAAACTGCAGCTGCTCCGGCGTTTCGACACCTTCTGCAATGACCTTCAATTCCAGGCTGCGGGCCATGGCGACGATGGCCCGGATGATCTCGGCGTCGTTGGGGTCGGTGGTGGCGTCGCGGATGAACGACTGGTCGATTTTCAGGGTGTCCACCGGCAGGCGCTTGAGGTAGGTCAGCGAGGAGTAACCGGTGCCGAAGTCATCCATGGCAAAGCTGACGCCGAGTTTTTTCAGTCGGCGCATTTTGCTGATGGTGTCTTCCAGGTTCTGGATGACGATGCCTTCAGTGATTTCCAGTTTCAGCATCGAGTAGGGCAGGTTGTGACTGGTCAGGCTGTGCTCGATACGCTCGACGAAGTCATTCTGGCGGAACTGCCGTGGGCTGATATTCACGCACAGGCTGAACTGCAAGGGGTTGACCAGGCCCTTGGCAATCAATTGCCGGAAGGCATTGCACGCTTCGTCGACGATCCAGGTACCGACTTCGAGGATCAGGCCGCTGTCTTCCAGCACCTTGATGAATTCGGCGGGGGACTGCGCACCCAGTTCCGGGTGATTCCAGCGCACCAGTGCTTCTGCACCGACGATGCGATTGTCACGCGCGTCGACCTGGGGCTGGAAATGCACATCGAATTCGCCCCGGGAAAGTGCCAGGCGCAAGTCGGTTTCCATGCGCAGGCGTTCACTGGCAGCCTTCTGCATGGTGTTGTGATACATCTGCGCGGTGTTGCGCCCTGAATCCTTGGCCCGATACAACGCGATGTCCGCGCGCTTGAGCAGATCGGTCGGGGTCGAGCCGTGATCGGGGATCAGCGCGATGCCGATGCTTGGCGTGACTTGCAATCGCTGGCCGTCGAGGAACATCGGTTCCGACAGCAGTTCGCGCATGGTATCGGCCAGCTCGCGGACCTGGGCCGAGACTTCATTGCGCGTGCCTTCGAGGCCACTGAGCAGCACCACGAATTCATCGCCACCCAGGCGCGCAACGGTGTCCTCCATGCGCACGCTGGCTTCCAGGCGCGCGGTGATAATTTTCAGTACCGTATCGCCAACCGGATGACCCAGTGAGTCGTTGATGTGCTTGAAGTGGTCAAGGTCGAGGAACATCAGCGCCCCGCGCAGGTTGTGGCGCTTGAGCAGGGCGATCTGTTGGCTCAGGCGGTCCATCAGCAACGCGCGGTTCGGCAGGTTGGTCAACGGGTCGTGATAGGCCAGGTGCCGGATCTGCGCCTCGGCATTTTTCAGCAGGCTGACGTCGCGAGCGGTCAGCAGCAGGCAGGCCGTTTCGTTGAGGGTGATCGGTTCCACCGAAACCTCGACCGTGAGCAGTTCGCCGCGCTTGTTGCGCCCGAGCATTTCCTGGTGGTGTACCCGGCCCTTGATCTGCAATTCGGCGAGCAGCGCCGAGCGTTGTTTTTCTTCGGCCCAGATACCGACCTGGTACACCGTGCGGCCGACCACCTCATCGGAGCGGTAGCCGGTCAGGCGACAGAAACCGTCGTTGACCTCCAGATAACGCCCGGTATCGCGTTCGGTAATGGTGATGGCATCAGGGCTGGAATGAAACGCCTTGGCGAATTTCTCTTCGCTGGCCTTGAGCGCCGCTTCCGAGCGTTGCTGCTGGGTGATGTCGCGCAACGTGGTAACGATGCAGGGCTGGTCGCCGACACTGATCTGGCGGCTGGAAATCACGCACGTCAATGACTGGCCGTTTTTATGCCTGACCAGGATGGCCACGTTGTTCAGGCCCTGTTCGCGGACCACTTGTTCGATCCGTCGCTGACTCTGGCTCGAGGCGTCCCACAGGCCGATTTCGTCGGCGCTGCGCCCAATCACCTCGGCCGTGCTCCAGCCAAAGGTCTGGGTGAAACTGGAGTTGATCTCGATGAATTGGCCGGTGTCCTGGCGGGTGACGCAGATCGGGTCCGGGCTGACCTGAAACAGGGTGGCGAACTTCTCTTCAGAGGTGATGAGCTTCTGTTCGCGCTCAACCTGATCGGTGATGTCCAGCAAGGTGCCTGCCATGCGCAGAGGCGCGCCGTTTTCATCGCGGTAGAGGCGGGCGCGGCTTTCCAGGTAGCGCGATGAACCGTCCTCGAGTTGCACGCGGTAGGTCAGTTGATAGTTGCCGGCCGGGCCTTCGCGCAGGCTGCGATAGGCGTCGCGCATGCTGTCACGTTCCTCGCCGGGCACGCCTTCGAAAAAATCCTCGAACGATTCATGGAAGGGTTTGGCTTCCAGGCCGTGCAATTGCGCGGCCCGCGCCGAGCCGTAAAGCATGCCGCTGGGAATGTGCCAGTCCCAGGTGCCCAGTTGCGCCGAATCCAGCGCCAGGTCAAGGCGTTCCTGGCTGTCTTTCAAGGCGAGTTCGGCCGCCTTGCGCTCGGTGGTGTCGAGGAAGGTGCTGAGCAGATAGGGCTGGCCTTCGAGTTCGACTTTCTGCGCGCTGAGGATGCCGTCGTGGATCTGACCGTTGCTCGCGCGAAACTGCACTTCCATGCTGATCAGTTCGCCCTTGGCCTTGGTTGCCTTGACCAGTTTTTCCCGCTGCTCCGGGTGCACCCACAGGCCCAGTTCGACCGTCGTGCGGCCAATCGCGTTTTGCACCGGCCAACCGAACAGGCTTTCGAAATACTGGTTGGCCTCGGTGATCAGGCCGTCGTCCTGGCGCGTCAGCAAAACCATGTTCGGGCACAGGTGGAAGAGTGTCGCGAAGCGTTTTTCCGAGCTGCTCAGCGCCTGCTCGCGCTGGCGCTGGTGAGTGATTTCGCGAATCACTCCGATCATTCGGGGCCTGCCATGTTTGTCCGGTAGCAGGCTGCCGTTGATCTCCAGCCAGTGCAGGCTGCCGTCGGGCCAGCGGATGCGGTGGTGCATCGCCTGCTCCAGCGGTGCGCCGGCAATTACGGCATGGAATGCGCGGATGGTCTTGGCGCGGTCTTCCAGCGGCAGCAGGTCGAGGTATTCCAGATCGTCGGGCAGGGGCTGGTGGGGGTCGAAGCCGAACAAAGCCTGGGTCCCCCGTGACCAACTGATCTGTCCGCGCTCGATGTCCCAGTACCAGGCGCCCAGGCGTGCACCGTTGAGGGCGGCGAGCAACTGCGGTGCGCTCTCCCAGCTTTGCTCCGACTGTTTGGGGTCAAGCGCCTGGATACGTGGCATGGGTGGAATACGGTCAACAGATTTGGGCATTGGCAAGCCTTAGGCTGAATTGGCGTTGAGCACAGGCTCTCGCGGCTCTATAGGAGTAGCACAAGTCAGCCTTGAGTCCCTGGCAGATCGATTTGTGCATCCAGCAGGGCCATGAAGGCCCGCGCTGCGTTCGAGAGCGTCCGTTCGGTGTGCAAGATATAGCCTAGCTGGCGAGTGAGTTGTATGCCCGGCAAAGGAATGCGCGCTACCTGCTCGTCGAGCATGGTGCGCGGCAAGACGCTCCAGGCCAGGCCGATCGAGACCATCATCTTGATGGTTTCCAGGTAGTTGGTGCTCATGGCGATGTTGGGTGTCAGGCCCTGGGCTTCGAACAGCCGCTGGACGATGTGATGGGTAAAGGTGTTGCCGCCGGGGAATACCGCCGGGTGCAGGGCGATATCCGCCAGGCTCACGGCGCCGTTGCTGATCAGTGAATGTTCCGGGGCGACCACGAAATCCAGCGGGTCATCCCAGACCGGCGTGGCCTTGACCAATGTGTGGGGTTCCGGCGCCAGCGTGATGACCGCCAGTTCGGCGCGGCCATGCAGAATTTCTTCGTAGGCCACTTCCGAATCGAGGAACTGAATATCCAGCGCCACTTGCGGGTAACGCCGGGTGAACTCCCTCAGCAGGGGTGGCAAGCGGTGCAGGCCGATGTGGTGACTGGTGGCCAGGGTCAGGCGACCGGTCACTTCGCCAGTCAGGTTGGTCAGGGCGCGGCGGGTGTCGTCCAGCACGTTGAGGATCTGATAAGCGCGCGGCAGCAACGCCCTGCCAGCCTCGGTCAAACCGACCTCCCGGCCCAGTCGGTCGAACAGACGCACGTTCAATTGCTGCTCCAGGCCGGCAATACGTTTACTCACCGCCGGTTGCGTCAGGTGCAGCCGTTCACCAGCGCCGGAGAAGCTACCAGTCTCGGCAATTGCAATAAATGCATTCAGGTTGGCGAGATCCATGGGTGTATTCCAGTTGGTTATCCAAAGCATAAAAAATATCAATTTGAGTTATTTAATCTAACCCCATAGCATCAGCCTCACAAGCCAAAGGGTTATTGAAATCAAATAAACCCAGGGCATAGAAACAAGCTGATGAGGAAACCGTCTGATGGCCGGCAAAACGCTCTACGACAAGCTCTGGGAATCGCACCTGGTCAAACAGCGCGACGATGGCTCTGCGCTGATTTATATCGATCGTCACATCATCCATGAAGTGACCTCACCGCAAGCGTTCGAAGGCCTGCGTCTGGCCGGGCGCAAGCCTTGGCGCATCGATGCCAACATCGCGACCCCGGACCACAACGTACCGACCACGCCGGAGCGCAAGGGCGGCATCGAAGCGATTGCCGACCAGGTGTCGCGTCTGCAGGTACAGACCCTCGACGATAACTGCGATGAATACGGCATTGTCGAATTCAAGATGAACGACGTCCGCCAGGGCATCGTCCACGTCATCGGTCCGGAGCAGGGTGCGACCTTGCCGGGCATGACCGTGGTCTGCGGCGACTCCCACACCTCGACCCACGGCGCTTTTGGTGCCCTGGCTCACGGTATCGGCACTTCCGAGGTCGAGCACGTGCTCGCCACCCAGTGCCTGGTCGCCAAGAAAATGAAAAACATGCTGGTGTCGGTCGAAGGCACTTTGCCGTTCGGCGTCACGGCCAAGGACATCGTCCTTGCCGTGATCGGCAAGATTGGTACCGCCGGCGGTAACGGCCATGCCATCGAATTCGCGGGCAGCGCCATTCGCGATCTGTCGGTCGAAGGCCGTATGACCATCTGCAACATGTCCATCGAAGCCGGCGCACGCGTTGGCCTGGTCGCCGCCGATGAAAAAACCGTGGCCTACGTGAAGGGCCGTCCATTCGCCCCGAAAGGCGCGGAGTGGGATTTGGCCGTCGAGGCCTGGAAAGACCTGGTGTCCGATGCCGATGCCGTGTTCGACACCGTCGTCAAGCTCGACGCCGCCCAGATCAAGCCGCAAGTCAGCTGGGGCACTTCGCCGGAAATGGTCCTGGCTGTTGATCAGAACGTGCCGGACCCGGCCAAGGAAGCTGACCTGGTTAAACGTGGTTCCCTCGAGCGCGCGTTGAAGTACATGGGGCTGACCGCCAATCAGGCGATCACCGACATTCAGCTCGACCGTGTGTTCATCGGTTCGTGCACCAACTCGCGGATCGAGGACCTGCGTGCTGCGGCGGTGATCGCCAAGGGCCGCAAAGTAGCCTCCACCATCAAGCAGGCCATCGTCGTGCCGGGCTCTGGGCTGGTGAAAGCGCAGGCCGAATCCGAAGGCCTGGACAAGATTTTCCTTGAAGCCGGTTTCGAATGGCGTGAGCCGGGTTGCTCGATGTGTCTGGCGATGAACCCGGACCGTTTGGAGTCGGGCGAGCACTGCGCCTCGACCTCCAACCGTAACTTCGAAGGCCGTCAGGGCGCGGGTGGCCGTACCCACCTCGTGAGCCCGGCCATGGCCGCTGCGGCGGCGGTGAACGGTCGTTTCGTTGACGTCCGTGAATTGATCTGAGGAGCGCAGCATGAAAGCCTTTACCCAGCACACTGGTCTTGTCGCGCCTTTGGATCGTGCCAACGTCGATACCGATCAGATCATCCCGAAACAATTCTTGAAGTCGATCAAGCGCACCGGCTTCGGTCCTAACCTGTTCGACGAATGGCGTTACCTGGATGTCGGCCAGCCGTACCAGGACAACTCCAAGCGCCCACTCAACAAGGACTTCGTCCTCAACGCCGAGCGCTACCAGGGCGCCAGCGTATTGCTGGCCCGCGAGAACTTCGGTTGCGGTTCCAGCCGTGAACACGCGCCATGGGCCCTGGAAGAGTACGGTTTCCGCAGCATCATTGCGCCGAGCTACGCCGACATCTTCTTCAATAACAGCTTCAAGAACGGCTTGCTGCCGATCATCCTGAGCGACGAGGAAGTCGATGAGCTGTTCAAGCAGGTCGAAGCCGATCCGGGTTACCAGTTGCAGATCGACCTGCAAACCCAGACCGTGACCCGTCCGGATGGCAAGGTGCTGAGTTTTGAAATCGATGCGTTTCGCAAGCACTGCCTGCTCAACGGTCTGGACGATATCGGCCTGACCTTGCAGGACGGCGATGCGATTGCGGCGTTCGAAGCCAAGCACCGGGCGAGCCAGCCTTGGTTGTTTCGTGATGCGTAACTGATGTAGTCAGGTCCGGCCCCATCGCGGGCAATCCCGCTCCTACAGGGGATCACCTTACCTGTAGGAGCGAGCTTGCTCGCGATGAGGCCGGTACAGACACCCCAAGACTCACCCCAGAAAGGAAGTCCCCATGACCAGCACCCCCCAGCACAGCCAGGTAGTCCAGAAACAATTCGGTGAGCAAGCTGCGGCTTACCTGAGCAGTGCCGTCCACGCTCAAGGCACCGAATTCGCACTGCTACAGGCTGAACTGGCGGGGAAGGGCGCGGCCCGGGTCCTGGACCTGGGTTGCGGCGCTGGCCACGTGAGTTTTCACGTGGCACCGCTGGCCGGGGACGTGGTGGCCTACGACCTGTCGCAACAAATGCTCGACGTGGTCGCCGCTGCGGCGGTCGATCGTGGTTTGAGCAATATTTCCACGGTGCGTGGCGCCGCTGAGCACCTGCCGTTCGCCGATGGCGAATTCGATTTCGTGTTCAGCCGTTATTCGGCGCACCATTGGAGCGATCTGGGCCTGGCCCTGCGCGAAGTGCGCCGGGTATTGAAGCCGGGTGGCGTGGCGGCGTTCATCGATGTGTTGTCACCGGGCAGTCCGTTGTTCGACACTTACCTGCAAAGCGTCGAAGTACTGCGCGACACCAGTCACGTGCGTGATTATTCCGCCGGTGAGTGGTTGCGCCAGGTCAGTGAGGCGGGGTTGCACACCCGCAGCACCACGCGTCAGCGCCTGCGCCTGGAATACAGCTCCTGGGTGGAGCGCATGCGCACACCGCAAGTGATGCGCGCGGCGATCCGCGAATTGCAGCAGTCGATGGGCACTGAAGTGCGCGAGTATTTCGAGATTGACGCCGATGGCTCTTTCAGTACCGATGTCCTGGTCCTGATGGCCGAACGATAGAATTTTTCCGGGCGCGCCTGCGGGCGCACCGACTGATGACATGAGGAAAGCATGAGCAAGCAGATTCTGATTCTCCCAGGCGATGGTATTGGTCCGGAAATCATGGCCGAAGCGGTCAAGGTGCTGGAACTGGCCAACGACAAGTACAGCCTGGACTTCGAACTGAGCCACGATGTGATCGGCGGCGCCGCCATCGACAAGCACGGCGTTCCGCTGGCCGATGAAACCCTGGAGCGTGCCCGTGCCGCCGACGCGGTGTTGCTGGGCGCCGTGGGTGGACCGAAATGGGACACCATCGAGCGAGACATCCGCCCTGAACGCGGCCTGCTGAAAATCCGTGCGCAACTGGGCCTGTTCGGCAACCTGCGTCCGGCGATCCTGTACCCGCAACTGGCAGAGGCTTCCAGCCTGAAGCCGGAAATTGTCTCGGGCCTGGACATCCTGATCGTTCGCGAGCTGACCGGCGGCATCTACTTCGGCGCGCCACGCGGTACCCGCACGCTGGAAAACGGCGAGCGTCAGTCCTATGACACTCTGCCTTACAGCGAAAGCGAAATCCGCCGCATTGCCCGTGTCGGTTTCGACATGGCCATGGTGCGCAACAAGAAGCTGTGTTCGGTGGACAAGGCCAACGTCCTGGCGTCCAGCCAGTTGTGGCGTGAAATTGTCGAGCAGGTGGCCAAGGATTATCCAGAAGTCGAGTTGAGCCACATGTACGTCGACAACGCCGCCATGCAACTGGTGCGGGCGCCGAAGCAATTCGACGTAATCGTCACCGACAACATGTTCGGCGACATCCTGTCCGACCAGGCCTCGATGCTCACCGGCTCCATCGGCATGCTGCCCTCGGCGTCCCTGGACACCGAGAACAAGGGCATGTACGAGCCGTGCCACGGTTCGGCGCCGGATATCGCGGGGCAGGGCATTGCCAACCCGCTGGCAACCATTCTGTCGGTGTCGATGATGCTGCGTTACAGCTTCAATCAGTCGGCCGCCGCCGATGCCATCGAAAAAGCCGTCAGCCTGGTCCTGGACCAGGGCCTGCGCACGGGCGACATCTGGTCGGCCGGTTGTACCAAAGTCGGTACGCAGCAAATGGGTGACGCAGTAGTCGCCGCGCTGCGGAATCTGTAATCTCTCGGGCCCGCTGCCACTTTCACCCCCGAAAGCAGCGGTCCACTTTTCAAGAAGGTGTAGTTGCGATGAAACGTGTAGGTCTGATCGGTTGGCGCGGTATGGTCGGTTCCGTGCTCATGCAGCGGATGCTGGAAGAGCAGGATTTCGATCTTATCGAGCCGGTGTTTTTCACCACTTCCAATGTCGGCGGCCAAGGCCCGTCCGTGGGCAAGGACATTGCTCCGCTCAAGGACGCTTACAGCATTGAAGAGCTGAAAACCCTCGACGTGATTCTGACCTGCCAGGGTGGCGACTACACCAGCGAAGTATTCCCCAAGCTGCGCGAAGCCGGCTGGCAGGGTTACTGGATCGATGCCGCTTCCAGCCTGCGCATGCAGGATGACGCGGTGATCGTGCTGGACCCGGTGAACCGCAAGGTCATCGACCAGCAGCTCGACGCAGGCACCAAGAACTACATCGGCGGCAACTGCACCGTCAGCCTGATGCTGATGGGCCTGGGCGGCCTGTTCGAGGCCGGTCTGGTCGAGTGGATGAGCGCCATGACCTATCAGGCGGCGTCCGGTGCCGGCGCGCAGAACATGCGTGAACTGATCAAGCAGATGGGCGCGACCCACGCGTCCGTCGCCGATCAACTGGCCGATCCGGCCAGCGCGATCCTCGACATCGATCGTCGTGTCGCCGAAACCATGCGCAGCGACGCGTACCCGACCGAAAACTTCGGTGTACCGCTGGCGGGCAGCCTGATCCCGTGGATCGACAAGGAACTGCCAAACGGCCAGAGCCGAGAAGAGTGGAAGGCCCAGGCCGAGACCAACAAGATCCTCGGTCGCTTCAAGAGCCCGATCCCGGTGGACGGCATCTGTGTACGGATCGGCGCCATGCGCTGCCACAGCCAGGCGCTGACCATCAAACTGAACAAAGACGTACCGATGGCCGACATCGAGGGCCTGATCAGCCAGCACAACCCTTGGGTCAAGCTGGTGCCGAACAACCGCGATGTCAGCATCCAGGAGCTGAGCCCGAACAAGGTTACCGGCACCCTGAACATCCCGGTTGGGCGTCTGCGCAAGCTGAACATGGGGTCGCAGTTCCTGGGTGCCTTCACCGTCGGCGACCAGCTGTTGTGGGGCGCTGCCGAGCCGCTGCGTCGCATGCTGCGGATCCTGCTCGAGCGTTGATCGGTTGATGCAATGAAAGAACCCGTGCCTTGTGAGAGGTGCGGGTTTTTTATTTTGGGTTGTCCGCAACGGCCCCATCGCTCTCACAAGTGCACCACCGTACCTGTAGGAGCGGGCTTGCCCGCGATGAGGCCGGTACAATCAACGCAGGCCCCAGCAGAAATTGCCTGCATCCCACCCACCCGGTAAAGTGCCGCTCCCCCCGTTTCGCCAGAGGCAGACCATGACCCAGACCCTTGACATCGCCGTGATCGGCGCCACCGGTACCGTCGGCGAAACGCTGGTACAGATTCTCGAAGAGCGCGACTTCCCCGTCGGCAACCTGCATCTGCTGGCCAGTAGTGAATCCGCCGGCAGTTCGGTGATGTTTCGTAGCAAGAACGTGCGGGTGCGGGAAGTCGATGAATTCGACTTCAGCAAGGTGCAACTGGTGTTCTTTGCGGCCGGCCCGGCAGTCAGCCTGAGTTTTGCCTCGCGGGCGGTGGCGGCCGGTTGCTCGGTCATCGATCTGTCCGGCGCCTTGCCGGCTGATCAGGCGCCACAAGTGGTGCCCGAAGCCAATGCCGAGGTGTTGGCTGGTTTGAAAAAGCCTTTCCTGGTCAGTAGCCCGAGCCCATCGGCCACCATCTTGTCCGTGGTGCTGGCGCCATTGCTCAACGTGCTCGACCTGCAACGGGTCCACGTGACGGGCAGTCTGGCGGTCTCCGATCAGGGGCGCGAAGCGGTCACTGAGTTGGCCCGGCAAACCGCCGAGCTGCTGAACATGCGCCCGCTGGAGCCGAAATTCTTCGATCGGCAGATGGCGTTCAACCTGCTGGCGCAGGTCGGCAAGCCGGATGATTCGGGCCATACGTTGCTGGAAAAACGCCTGGTGCGCGAGCTGCGCCAGGTCATGGCGCTGCCTTTATTAAAGATTTCCGCCACTTGCATTCAAGCCCCGGTGTTTTTTGGCGATAGCTTTAGCGTGACCTTGCAGTCAGCCAGCGCTGTGGACCTGGTGAAAGTCAACCAAGCACTGGAAGACGCTCCGGGGATCGAGCTGGTGGAAGCCGGCGACTACCCGACACCGGTCGGCGACGCGGTAGGGCAGGATGTGGTCTACGTGGGTCGTGTCCGGGCGGGAATCGACGACCCGTCGGAACTTAATGTGTGGCTGACGTCAGATAACGTACGCAAAGGCGCGGCGCTCAATGCTGTGCAGGTGGCTGAATTGTTGATAAAAGACCTGCTGTAAAAGATACTTGGCGACAATTTGCAAAATGATTCCTGGCGAGCACATGGCTTCGCCGGATTGCTGAAGGCGAGTCACCCTGCGGGGCTTTCCGGGGCATGAAAGAAATGATCGCGCGCGGCGACCCTTCGCCGCCGCGCGCAATGCCTTACGGCAGCGACAATCAACACCTTCTCGCTGGCCGAGGAATGTTCAGACAAAGGATGAGGCTATGGTTCAAGTTCGCAAACTGGTGTTAGCAATAGCGGCCGCCTCGGCGCTGTCCTCCGGTATGGCGCATGCGCTCGGGCTCGGGGAGTTGACCCTGAAGTCGTCGCTGAACCAGCCGCTGGTGGCGGAAATCGAGTTGCTCGACGTCAAGGAACTCACCGCTGCCGAAGTGGTGCCAAGCCTGGCCTCGCCGGAAGATTTCGCCAAGGCCGGTGTCGACCGCCAGGCGTTCCTCAATGATCTGAGCTTCACGCCAGTCATCAACGCCAGTGGCAAGAGTGTCCTGCGCGTGACCTCCAGCAAGCCGCTTTCCGAACCGATGGTGAAGTTCCTGGTTCAGGTGATGTGGCCCAATGGTCGCCTGCTGCGCGATTACAGCGTCTTGCTCGATCCGTCCAAGTTCTCCCCGCAAGCCGCTGATGCGGCTGCGCAGCCAGCTCCCGCCCAGTCCGTCACGGCCCCCGTGACCGGTGCCAGCAAACCGGGCGAGTACACGACCACGCCGCGCGATACCCTGTGGGAAATTGCAGCGAAGGCCCGCAATGGCGGCTCGATCCAGCAAACCATGCTGGCCATCCAGGCGCTGAACCCCGACGCTTTCATCAATGGCAACATCAACCTGCTGAAAACCGGCCAGGTGTTGCGTCTGCCCGACCAGACCCAGAGCACCAGCGTGGCGCAACCCAAGGCCGTCGCTGAGGTTGCTGCCCAGAACGCCGCATGGCGTCAGGGGCGTCGTTATGTCGCCAAGCCTGGCACCGGCCAGCAGCAGCTCGATGCAACCAATCGCGGTCGTCGTGACGGCGCTCCCGCGCAAGCGGCCAAGGACAATCTGAGCCTGGTCTCCGCCGAGACCGGAAAAGCCAACGGCAAGGGTCGTGCGGGTGATGCGAAGGCCATCGGCAACAAGCTGGCCGTGACCCAGGAAAGCCTGGATACGACCCGTCGTGACAATGCCGAGTTGAAGAGCCGCATCACAGACCTGCAAAGTCAGATGGACAAGTTGCAGCGCCTGATCGAATTGAAGAACAACCAGTTGGCCAAGCTGGAAGCAGGGGGGGCGGCAGCGCCTGAAGCCGCACCTGCTGCCCCCGCAGGCGCAATCGCCACGGCGCCGGTCATTTCGGCCGAGCTGACCCCGAGCCCGACGCCTGCACCAGCCGCACCGGCAACGCCAGCCCCGCCAGCCGCCGAAACCGCTCCGGCGCAGCCACCGGTCGAGCCAGCGCCTGCGGCGTCGGACGACCAGGCATTCAACGACTTGCTGACCAATCCGGTGCTGTTGGGCCTGATCGGTGGCGGTGCGGTGATTTTGGCCCTGTTGTTGCTGTTGCTGGCGCGTCGTCGCAAGGCCCAGCAGGAAGCCGAGAAACACCTGCGCATGGCCCGGGCGTTGTCTGAAGAACAGGACATGAATTTCGATCAGGACCTGCCGGAAAGCAGCTTCGAAGGCCTGGAAGTGCCTGCAGCCAGCGTCAAGCTCGCCACTGCGCCAGCTCCGGCGCCTGTTGTAACCCCTGCGCCGGTCCCTGCTCCTGCTCCTGCTCCGGTGATCGCGCCGGTCGTGGTGACGCCGCCGATTGCTGCGCCGTTGGTGGCGCCGGCTGGCGAACACGATGACGATGTACTCAACAAGGCTGAGTCGCACATGGCTGCTGGCCGTTTGAATCAGGCTGCAGCGTTGCTTGAAGACGGCATCAAGCAGGAACCTCAGCGCAGTGACCTGCGCCTGAAGTTGATGGAAGTCTATGGCCAGCAGGGCGATCGTGATGCATTCGTCGGCCAGGAGCGTCAGTTGGTGGCCAACGGTGAGAACTTCGCCCGTGTCGAAGAGCTGAAAAACCGCTTCCCGGCCATGGCAGTGGTGGCGGCCGGTGGCCTGGCGGCTGCCGCCGTCGCGGCCGAGCTGGATGCGCAGTACGTCAAGGACCTCCTGATGGACGAGCCGGCGGCCGAAGAGCCGGCGCTTGGCGATGACGACCTCGACAGCGCGTTCGATCTGAGCCTGGACGATCTGGACATCCCGGTAGCGGCGGCGCCAGCGCTGGAGCCAGAACCGGAAGTGCTGGGGGAACTGGATGAGTTCCCGGCGGAAGACGACCTGAGCTTCGAATCGGTCTTGCAGCAGCAGACCGAAATCAAGGAAAACCTCGATGACCTGTCAGACTTCGATCTGGACATGGATCTGGGTGCCGAGCCTTCGCCTGCCACGCTGGCTGAAGACGATTTCCTGCTGAGCCTGGATGATGACCTCAAGGACTTGCCTGTCGCTGACGCGCCGGCTGCGCCTGAAGTGCTGCTGGACGATCTGGAGCTGCCGTCTGATTTCGATCTGTCGCTGGCCGATGAAATGGACGCGCCGGACGCCTTTGCTGCTGAGCTGGATGATGTCAACGCCGAGCTCGATCGCCTGTCCCAAAGCATGAGCGAACCGACCTTCACCGCAGAGGATGCCATGGCTTCCGCAGCAGACGAGCCGGAATTCGACTTCCTTTCCGGCACCGATGAAGTTGCCACCAAGCTCGATCTGGCACAGGCCTACATCGACATGGGCGACGCCGACGGTGCCCGGGACATCCTCAACGAAGTCGTGACCGAAGGAAACGACGGTCAGAAGAGCGAAGCCAGGGAAATGCTTTCACGTCTGGCTTGAGTGATTGCGTAGCATCGAAAACGGCAGCCCATTGAGGCTGCCGTTTTTGTTTGTGCCCCTCACCGCTGCGCTCATCCTGCCGCCATCGCGGGCAAGCCCGCTCCTACAGGGGGCGCATTCCAGATGTGGGAGCGGGCTTGCCCGCGATGGCGATTGAACAGTCACCGCATAAAAAACAGACCAGCCAATCCGACCGCCTTATAATGCCCGCCTTTGCGTACATCAGCAGGCTTCACTTCTTGGCAAATATAGATAACCCAGCGGCCGAAATGGCGGCCGAGGGCTTTTTTCGCGTGGCCCTGGGCGTTGAATACAAGGGTTCGCGTTTTCGTGGCTGGCAACGCCAGGCCTCCGGTGTGCTCACCGTGCAGGAAACCCTGGAAAACGCGCTGTCCAAAGTCGCCGACTCACCGGTGTCACTGCTCTGCGCAGGACGTACGGATGCCGGTGTGCATGCCTGCGGTCAGGTGGTGCACTTCGACACGCAGGTCGAGCGGTCGATGAAAGCCTGGGTCATGGGCGCCAACATCAATTTGCCCCATGACGTCAGCGTTTCCTGGGCCAAAGTCATGCCGGCGCATTTCCATGCGCGGTTCAAGGCCATTGCCCGGCGTTATCGTTATGTGATCTACAACGATCAGATTCGCCCGGCACACCTGAACGAAGAGATCACCTGGAATCATCGCCCGCTCGACGTCGAGCGCATGGCCGAGGCCGCACAATACCTGGTCGGCACCCACGACTTCAGCGCCTTCCGCGCCGGACAGTGCCAGGCCAAGTCGCCGATCAAGGAACTGCATCACCTGCGTGTCACGCGTCACGGCAAAATGATCGTGCTGGACATCCGTGCCAGTGCTTTCCTGCATCACATGGTGCGCAACATCGCTGGCGTGCTGATGACCATTGGTGCTGGCGAGCGTCCTGTGGAGTGGATGAAAGAGGTGCTGGACAGCCGCATCCGCCGTTCGGGCGGGGTAACGGCCCATCCGTTCGGGCTGTACCTGGTGCAGGTCGAGTACCGGGACGAGTTTGAATTGCCCGAGCGTTACATCGGCCCACACTTCCTGACCGGTTTCACCGAACTTGACGGCTGACGCCCTCGAATGCATTTGCTACCATCCGGGACTTTCCCGGATTTCCCCTGAGGTTTTATCGACATGTCAGCCGTTCGCAGCAAGATTTGCGGGATTACCCGCATAGAAGATGCGTTGGCGGCGGTCGAGGCCGGGGCGGATGCGATCGGATTCGTGTTTTACCCAGGTAGCCCCCGCGCCGTGACGTTTCAGCAGGCACGCGACATCATCAAGGCACTGCCGCCGTTCGTGACCACCGTGGGGTTGTTCGTCAACGTCAGCCACTGCGAGTTGGGCGAGTTGCTCGACGCGGTGCCGCTGGACGTGCTGCAGTTCCATGGCGACGAACCCGCCGCCGACTGTGAGTGCTGGCATCGACCCTACATCAAGGCACTGCGGGTCAAGGCCGGTGATGACATCGCCGCAGCCTGTCGGGCCTTTCCGAACGCCAGCGGCATTCTCCTCGATGCGTATGTCGAGGGCGTTCCTGGTGGAACCGGTGAAGCGTTCGACTGGTCTTTGATACCTAAAGGCTTGAACAAACCGATCATCCTGGCAGGTGGCCTGACGCCGGATAACGTCGCCGAAGCGATTGCACGGGTTCAGCCATACGCCGTGGATGTCAGCGGTGGGGTAGAGGCCAGCAGGGGCATCAAGGATCACGCAAAGATCCGGGCATTCATTGAAGCGGTACGCGGCAGCAGGTAGTGGATGTGACGGCTGGCAGACTGCCGCCGTCCCAAAATGCACTGCGCCACGCTGCATGCAGCAGACAGGCAGGCAAGGCTGAGGATTGATGGGTTGCACGCTGGTCTCTTCACTGACCCGGCCACTCGATGATCATCGCCACACACATGAATTTAGCTTAAAGGCATACGCGGGACCGCGAACCAGAGCGTTCGGGCCGTCGGTACTGGAGAAAGAAAGCATGAGCAACTGGTTAGTAGACAAACTGATCCCTTCGATCATGCGTTCCGAGGTCAAGAAGAGCTCGGTGCCTGAGGGTCTGTGGCACAAATGCCCCTCTTGCGAGGCGGTGCTGTATCGGCCGGAGCTGGAAAAAACCCTGGATGTTTGCCCCAAGTGCAACCATCACATGCGTATTGGCGCCCGCGCCCGCATCGACATTTTCCTCGATCCGGAAGGCCGTAACGAGTTGGGTGCGGACCTGGAACCGGTCGATCGCCTGAAGTTCCGCGACGGCAAGAAGTACAAGGACCGCCTGACTGCGGCGCAGAAGCAGACCGGCGAGAAAGACGCACTGGTCTCCATGAGCGGCACCTTGCTGGGCATGCCAGTCGTGGTTTCGGCGTTCGAGTTCTCCTTCATGGGTGGTTCGATGGGGGCCATTGTCGGCGAGCGCTTTGTTCGCGCCGCCAACTACGCCCTTGAAAACAAATGCCCGATGATCTGCTTCGCCGCCTCCGGTGGTGCGCGGATGCAGGAAGCCCTGATTTCCCTGATGCAAATGGCCAAGACCTCTGCGGTGCTGGCGCGTCTGCGTGAAGAGGGCATCCCGTTCATCTCCGTCTTGACCGACCCGGTCTACGGCGGCGTTTCCGCCAGCCTGGCGATGCTCGGCGACGTGATCGTCGGTGAGCCCAAAGCTCTGATCGGCTTCGCCGGTCCGCGCGTGATCGAGCAAACGGTTCGCGAAAAACTGCCGGAAGGCTTCCAGCGCAGCGAGTTCCTGCTGGAGCACGGCGCAATCGACATGATCGTTCACCGTCAGGAGCTGCGTCCACGTCTGGGCAACCTGCTGGCGCAACTGACCGGCAAACCGACGCCGAAATTCGTCGCCGCACCCGTTGAGCCGATTGTCGTTCCGCCGGTACCTGCCAACCTATGACCCAGCGCACCCTTGGCGAATGGCTCGCCTACCTTGAGCAGTTGCACCCTTCGGCCATCGACATGGGCCTTGAGCGCTCGCAACAGGTAGCGTCCCGCATGGGGCTGGGCAAGCCGGCGCCTCGGGTGATCACGGTCACCGGCACCAACGGCAAGGGTTCTACCTGTGCGTTCGTGGCTTCGTTGCTGCGGGCGCAGGGGTTGAAAGTCGGCGTCTACAATTCTCCGCATCTGCTGCGTTACAACGAGCGGGTGCAGGTCAACGGTGTCGAAGCCAGTGACGCCGAGCTGTGCGAAGCCTTTGCAGCCGTGGAGGCGGGGCGTGGCGACACTTCCCTGACCTATTTCGAAATGGGTACGCTGGCCGCCTTCTGGCTGTTCCAGCGATCCGGCCTCGATGCTGTCGTGCTCGAAGTTGGCCTGGGCGGGCGTCTGGACACGGTCAACGTGGTGGATGCGGACATGGCGCTGGTGACCAGCATCGGCGTGGATCACGCCGATTACCTGGGCAACACCCGCGAATCCGTGGCGTTCGAAAAAGCCGGCATCTTCCGCCAGGGCGCGCCTGCGCTCTGCGGCGACCTGAATCCTCCTCAACCTTTGCTGGATAAAGCGCGCGAGCTGGCTTGCCCGTTTTTCCTGCGAGGGCGTGATTTTGACCTCGGTGTGACCGATAACGGCTGGCAATGGCGCGGCGTTGACGCTCGGGGGCAGGTGGTCGAGCTGCATGACCTGCCGCTGCTCGACCTGCCGATGGAAAATGCCGCGCTGGCGTTGCAGGCCTATCAGCTGCTCGGCTTGCCATGGGAGCGGGGGCAGATTGTCGATGCCCTGAGCGCTACGCGGGTGGTCGGTCGCCTGGATCGCCGCTCGTTCAATTGGCAAGGCAGGCGCCTGAACCTGCTGCTGGATGTGGGACATAACCCGCATGCCGCCGAGTATCTGGCCAGGCGGCTGGCAAGTCGGCCACCGCTCGGCAAGCGCCTGGCGGTGTTCGGGTTGCTGGCGGACAAGGATCTGGATGGTGTTATTGGCGAGTTGGGTGCTAGTGTCCAGCATTGGGCCGTCGCGCCGCTGGATTCGACCCGGACGCGGCCGGTTGCCGATTTGCACGAGGCCTTGCTCGCGCGGGGTGCCTCGGTGACATCCTTCGACAGCGTGTCGGCGGCGCTGGAAGGCCAATGTGCACTGGCAACGAGCGACGATGAGATTTTGTTGTTCGGATCATTTTATTGTGTCGCCGAGGCCCTTGAGTGGCTGACTCGGCGCTCCACGGAGGAAGCGGCAAATGGCATTGCTGGATAAGGCCTACAAACAGCGCATGGTTGGCGCTTTGGTGCTGGTGGCCCTGGCGGTGATTTTCCTGCCAATGCTGTTTTCTCGGCAGGATGAACAGCGCCAGGTGACGGTCGAAGCCCCGGCTGCGCCGCAGGCGCCTTCAGTGCCACCGGTGCAGGTTGAGCCCGTCGTGGTGCCGGAGCCGCAAGCCTTGCCGCAAGAGCCGGTGCCAGGTGATGACGAAATCGCCCAGACCGAAGAATCCTCGACGCCGGTGGCGCCGACTGCACCGGTCTCGCCTGCACCCGCCGCAAAGCCCGTCGCGCCTGCTGCGCCTGCGCCCGTGCCGGTCAACAAGCCAACCACAGCGCCGAGCCAGCCGATTGGTGCCGTACCCAAGCCCGACACCACGCAAAGCCGTGTTGATGCCAATGGCCTGTCGGTGAGCTGGTCGGTACAACTGGCCAGCCTGTCGAACCGTGCCAGCGCGGAAAATCTGCAAAAGACCCTGCGCAGCCAGGGCTACAACGCCTATATCCGCTCCTCTGATGGCAAAAATCGCGTGTTTGTCGGACCGCTGATCGAGCGTGCCGAAGCCGATCGTCTGCGTGACTTGTTGAATCGCCAGCAGAACCTCAAGGGTTTTGTCGTGCGCTTCCAGCCTGAACGCGGGTAAAAACTATCAGCCCGATTTGAAATGCACTGACAATCGCAGCTTACCGACACGCATGGGCTCTGCTAAAATGCGCCGCCTTATCCGTCTGTAGGCTGCACTGTGCCATTTACCTGGGTTGACTGGGCGATCGTTGCAATCATCGCCATCTCCGCTTTGATCAGTTTGAGCCGCGGCTTCGTCAAGGAAGCATTATCGCTGGTGACCTGGATCATCGCAGGGGTCGTCGCCTGGATGTTCGGTGGTGCATTGTCCGAGTACCTCGCCGGATACATCGAAACGCCATCGGCTCGCGTGATCGCGGGCTGCGCAATCATGTTTGTCGCCACGCTGATCGTAGGCGCAATGATCAATTATCTTATCGGCGAATTGGTTCGCGTCACCGGCCTGTCCGGGACCGATCGATTTCTCGGCATGGCCTTCGGCGCCGCGCGTGGCGTGTTGCTGGTGGTCGTGGCGGTCGGGCTGTTGAGCCTGGGGCCGGTACAGCAGGACGGGTGGTGGCAGCAGTCCCAGCTCGTGCCAAAATTTCTATTGGTTGCAGACTGGTCCAAAAACCTGATTCTCGGGTGGAGCAGTCAGTGGCTTGCCAGCGGTATCAGCGTACCCGCTGAAATACCGTTCAAGGAGCACCTCTTGCCGACGGCCAAAACGCCCCAGTGAGTTGTGTTCAATCCAGTTCCATAAAGTAGGGGTTGCTTCGCATGTGTGGCATCGTCGGTATCGTCGGTAAGTCGAACGTCAATCAGGCGCTGTATGACGCGCTAACCGTGCTCCAGCACCGCGGCCAGGACGCTGCCGGTATCGTGACCAGCCATGACGGCCGGTTATTCCTGCGCAAGGACAACGGCCTGGTGCGTGACGTGTTCCAGCAGCGTCACATGCAGCGTCTGGTGGGCCACATGGGTATTGGCCATGTGCGTTACCCTACCGCGGGCAGCTCGACGTCGGCCGAAGCCCAGCCGTTCTACGTCAACTCGCCTTACGGGATCACCCTGGCGCACAACGGTAACCTGACCAACGTTGAACAGTTGGCCAAGGAGATCTACGAATCGGACCTGCGCCACGTCAACACCAGTTCCGACTCGGAAGTGCTGCTTAACGTGTTCGCCCACGAACTGGCCCAGCGCGGCAAGTTGCAGCCGACCGAAGAAGACGTGTTCGCCGCCGTGACCGACGTGCACAACCGTTGCGTGGGTGGTTATGCCGTTGTGGCGATGATCACCGGCTACGGTATTGTCGGTTTCCGTGACCCGCACGGCATCCGCCCGATCGTGTTCGGCCAGCGTCACACCGACGAAGGCGTCGAGTACATGATCGCTTCCGAAAGCGTGTCCCTGGACGTGCTCGGTTTCACTCTGATTCGCGACCTGGCCCCGGGCGAAGCGGTTTACATCACTGAAGATGGCAAGCTGCACACCCGTCAGTGCGCGACCAACCCGTCCCTGACTCCGTGCATCTTCGAACACGTCTATCTTGCGCGTCCGGACTCGATCATCGACGGCGTGTCGGTGTACAAGGCCCGTCTGCGCATGGGTGAGAAACTCGCCGAGAAAATCCTGCGCGAGCGTCCTGAGCACGACATCGATGTCGTCATCCCGATCCCGGACACCAGCCGCACCGCGGCGCTGGAGCTGGCGAACCACTTGGGTGTGAAGTTCCGCGAAGGTTTCGTGAAGAACCGCTACATCGGTCGCACATTCATCATGCCTGGCCAGGCTGCGCGGAAAAAATCCGTACGCCAGAAGCTCAACGCCATCGAGCTGGAATTCCGCGGCAAGAACGTAATGCTGGTGGACGACTCCATCGTTCGCGGCACCACCTGCAAGCAGATCATCCAGATGGCCCGTGAAGCCGGCGCGAAAAACGTCTACTTCTGCTCCGCGGCCCCGGCTGTGCGCTTCCCTAATGTGTACGGCATCGACATGCCGAGCGCCCACGAGCTGATCGCCCATAATCGTTCGACTCAGGACGTGGCCGACCTGATCGGTGCCGACTGGCTGATCTATCAGGACTTGCCTGACTTGATCGAAGCGGTCGGTGGCGGCAAGATCAAGATCGACAAGTTCGATTGCGCGGTGTTTGATGGCCAGTACGTCACAGGCGATGTGGACGAGGCTTACCTGGACAAGATCGAGCAGGCACGTAACGATGCCTCCAAGGTCAAGACCCAGGCGGTCAGCGCGATCATCGACCTGTACAACAACTGAGTTTCAACCGGCCCTGAGGGGCCGGTTTTGTATCTACTGAAGAGCAAGGCAAGGAGTGACAGCATGAGTCAGGATTGGGATGCCGGTCGGTTGGACAGCGACCTCGAAGGCGTAGCGTTCGATACCCTGGCGGTACGTGCCGGTCAGCACCGCACGCCGGAAGGCGAACACGGTGATCCGATGTTTTTCACTTCCAGCTATGTATTTCGTACGGCCGCCGACGCGGCCGCACGCTTTGCCGGGGAAGTGCCGGGCAACGTCTACTCGCGTTACACCAACCCGACCGTGCGTGCGTTCGAAGAGCGCATTGCCGCCCTGGAAAGCGCCGAGCAGGCCGTGGCGACTTCTACCGGCATGGCCGCGATCATGGCGGTGGTGATGAGTCTGTGCAGCGCCGGCGACCATGTACTGGTGTCGCGCAGCGTGTTCGGCTCGACCATCAGCCTGTTCGAGAAATACTTCAAGCGTTTTGGCATCGAGGTTGATTACGTGCCCCTGGCGGACCTGTCCGGTTGGGACGCGGCGATCAAGGCCAACACCCGGTTGCTGTTCGTCGAGTCGCCGTCCAATCCGCTGGCCGAACTGGTGGATATTGCCGAGCTGGCGAAAGTCGCCCACGCCAAAGGCGCGATGCTGGTGGTCGACAACTGCTTCTGCACGCCCGCCTTGCAGCAACCGCTGAAGCTCGGTGCAGACATCGTCGTGCACTCGGCGACCAAGTTCATCGATGGCCAGGGCCGTTGCATGGGCGGCGTCGTGGCCGGTCGCAGCGAACAGATGAAGGAAGTGGTGGGTTTCCTGCGTACCGCCGGTCCTTCGTTGAGCCCGTTCAACGCCTGGATTTTCCTCAAGGGCCTGGAGACCCTGGGCCTGCGCATGAAGGCGCATTGTGCCAATGCCCAGGCGCTGGCCGAATGGCTGGAGCAGCAGGACGGCATCGAGAAGGTTCATTACGCGGGCCTCAAAAGCCATCCACAACACGAACTGGCCCGGCGTCAGCAGAAGGGGTTCGGCGCCGTGGTGAGTTTCGAGGTCAAGGGCGGCAAAGAGGGCGCATGGCGGTTTATCGATGCGACCCGTTTGATTTCCATCACCGCCAACCTTGGCGACAGCAAGACCACCATCACCCACCCGAGCACCACCTCCCATGGTCGCCTGGCGCCTCAGGAGCGTGAGGCGGCGGGTATTCGTGACAGCCTGATCCGCGTGGCGGTGGGGCTGGAAGACGTGGCTGACCTGCAAGCCGACCTGGCTCGTGGGTTGGCTGCCTTGTGATCGAGTTGTCTTCGTTGACCATGGCATCCATGGGTCGCGTAGCACTGGTGACTGGTGCTGCGCGGGGGATCGGCCTGGGAATTGCCGCCTGGCTGATCAGTGAGGGCTGGCAGGTAGTGCTGACGGACCTGGACCGCGATCGCGGGACGAAAGTGGCGAAGGTGCTCGGCGAAAACGCCTGCTTCATCGCCATGGACGTCGCTAACGAGTCGCAGGTGGCCTTGGGTGTGGCCGAAGTGTTGGGGCAGTTCGGACGCCTGGATGCGCTGGTGTGCAATGCGGCGGTGGCCGATCCGCACAACATTACGCTGGAAAGTCTCGATCTGGCGCATTGGAATCGGGTGCTTGCGGTGAACTTGAGCGGGCCGATGCTGCTGGCCAAGCACTGTGCGCCCTACCTGCGTGCCCACAGTGGTGCGATCGTCAACCTGGCCTCGACCCGTGCACGGCAGTCGGAGCCTGACACCGAAGCCTATGCGGCCAGCAAGGGCGGCCTGCTCGCGCTGACGCATGCGCTGGCGATCAGCCTGGGGCCGGAGATTCGCGTCAATGCCGTCAGCCCTGGCTGGATCGATACCCGTGACGCTGCGGTGCGCCGGGCTGAACCGCTGACGGATGCCGACCATGCGCAGCATCCGGCGGGCAGGGTAGGGACAGTGGAAGACGTGGCGGCGATGGTGGCCTGGCTGCTGTCCAGAAATGCCGGTTTCGTCACGGGCCAGGAGTTTGTGGTGGATGGCGGGATGAGCAAGAAGATGGTCTATGAGCAATGAGGGGCAGCTTCAAGCTTCAAGCTGCAAGTTCAAGCACGATCGACATCCCAGCTTCACCTCGCACTGGCTTTTGCTTGCAGCTTGTAGCTTGGCGCTTTTAGCTGTTTTTGAAAAAAACTCCAATCCTGCTATTGACTTAGGTTCGCCACCTGCGTAAATTTCGCGGCCTCGGAGATGCAAACGGGTGATTAGCTCAGCTGGGAGAGCGTCTGCCTTACAAGCAGAATGTCGGCGGTTCGATCCCGTCATCACCCACCACTCCCGAGAGTCTTGCGAAAGCAAGATGGAAGCTGAAAAGCCTCCACCGACGCGCAGCGGTAGTTCAGTCGGTTAGAATACCGGCCTGTCACGCCGGGGGTCGCGGGTTCGAGTCCCGTCCGCTGCGCCATATTTTACGAATCGGATTTTTCCGGTTCGCGGTTGAAAAGCACCGAAGCTTTCAATCAAACGAGTTTGATGGACGCAAGTCCACAGCGATACGCAGCGGTAGTTCAGTCGGTTAGAATACCGGCCTGTCACGCCGGGGGTCGCGGGTTCGAGTCCCGTCCGCTGCGCCATATCTGCTTCAAGGACCACTGAACGCCTTGATGCTACGAAGGCCGCTGATTCATCAGCGTTTACTTCGGACCGATAGCAAAGACCCTGGTCGAAAGACCGGGGTTTTTTGTGTCTGAAATTCGACTTTTATGCCCCTTTTTCCTTCTCCGTGCGATTTTATGCGTATCCGCTGCATAAAGGGCTTGGTACGGCGCACTGACATTAATTAGAATCACTCTCATTTGCGAAACCCCCGGGGCTTCTTGAGATGAGTGATGTGCTGCAGGAGCAAACCCTTCACGACCTGTACCGCGATCATCGCGGCTGGCTGGAAAGCTGGCTGAGCAGGCGCCTGGGTAACGGTTGTGATGCGGCCGACCTGAGCCAGGATACCTTCCTGCGCGTGCTCGCCAGCTCGCAGCGCATCGCCGACCTGCAGGAGCCCAGGGCCTATCTGCTGACCGTGGGCAAACGCCTGCTGAGCAATTTCTACCAGCGTCGCAGCCTCGAGCAGGCCTATTTGGCCGCACTGGCGCCGCTCCCTGAAGAGTGCGCACCATCCCCCGAGCAGCGCTGGCTGCTGCTGGAAACCTTGCAAGCGCTGGATGAATTGCTTGATGGCTTGCCGAGGGCGGTGCGCCGGGCATTTCTGTGGAGCCAGCTCGAAGGCTTGAGCTATCAGCAGATCGCCGAGCGTTTGCAGGTGTCCGAGCGCACCATCAAGCGCTACATGGCGCAAGCCTATGAACATTGCCTGCTGGTGGACCTGTGAACAGCCAGGCGGTGGATCCGCGTCAGGCCGTGCGAGCTGCCGCACAATGGCTCGCGTTGTTGGAATCGGGCGGGGCCAATGAGCAGGACCGGGCGAACCTGCAGCGCTGGCGCGATGCTCATTCCACTCACGAGCACGCCTGGCAGAAGGCTCAAGCGTTGCGCCAGCGTTTCGCCGACTTGCCGCCCGCGCTGGCGATGAGCAGCCTGGATCGTCCTGACCCCGGACGACGTGTGGTGCTCAAGCGCGCGCTGGGTGCAGTGGCATTGGTGCCGGCGGCCTGGCTGATCAGTCGGCAACTGCCGCTGGACGTCTGGCGTGCCGACCTGCACACCGCCACCGGTGAGCGCAGGAAAGTGCAATTGGCCGATGGCAGTTCCCTGCAACTCAATACCGCCAGCGCCGTCGACGTGGATGTGCAGGCGCGCCGGGTGAAATTGATCGAAGGTGAGATGTCGCTGAAAGCGCCGGGTTCGGTGTCGATGACGATCCAGACTCGATTTGGCAACGTGATCGTCAGTCAGGGCGAGGTCTGTGTGCGTCAGGACGTGCGCGGATGCAGGGTCTCGGTATTCGACGGTTCTGTGCAGTTGCAGCCTTTGCAAGGGCCGCTGCTGGCCTTGCGCGCCGGTCAACAGGTCAGCCTGCAAGCGGCGGGCGCCGGAGCAATTGCGCCATTCGACGCGCTGGCGCCGGGCTGGCGCGAAGGCGTGCTACTGGCGAACAACCAGCCGCTGGGGGATTTCCTTCGCGAGCTCGGCCTGTATCGGTCCGGCATCCTGCGTTGGGATCCGGAGCTGGAAAAGCTGCGGGTGACCGGCAGTTTCCTGTTGGACGACACCGATCGTGTCCTCGCGTTGCTCGCCGCCAGCCTGCCGTTGGAGGTGCACTCGCGTACCCGTTATTGGGTCACCTTGCTGCCGCGCAAAAATAGTGTGTAAAGCCTGTCCCCTTTTGCGGGCTCGCTGGTCATTCAAGGCATGTGAATGATCAAGAGAGCAATTCCGATGCCTGCAACTTGTTTCCCGCGCCCGGTTTCCTCCCGTCTGCGTCCGTTGTTGCACCTGAGCCTGATGCTGGGCCTGAGTGCCAGTGCGTTGTTCGTTGCTCCAAGCTGGGCTGAAGACGGCGCCCGCCGTCAATATCAGGTGCCGGCCGGGAGCCTGGGCAATGCGCTGACCCGTTTCGCCGGCTTGGCGGGCGTCAACCTTTCGGTAGACCCGGCGCTGGTGAGTGGTCGCAACAGCAGCGGGCTTTCGGGTGAATACGCTGTAGAGGAGGGCTTCGCCCGGCTGTTGCAGGGTTCCGGCCTGCAACTGCAACCGGTGGGGGAGCAAGCCTACATTCTCACGCCCGCACCCGACGGCAGCAGCCTGCAGCTGGCGCCGACCTCGATTCTCGGGGCCGCGGATGGCGCGCAGGGCGAGGTGTTCGCCGGTGGCCAGGTCGCGCGTCGCGGTTCACAAGGTTTGCTGGGCTCCAAGGACTTCATGGAAACGCCCTTCAGCATGACCACTTACACCAGTGAGGTGGTCAAAAATACTCAGGCGCGGACCTTGGGTGACCTGATTTCCACTGATCCTTCAGTGCGCGCCACCAACCCGGCGGGCGGGCGTTACGAGCAGTTCACCATTCGCGGCTTCAGCCTGTTCAACAGCGATGTTGCCTACAACGGGCTTTACGGCGTGCTGCCGACCTATTCGATCGACATGGAGATGGCGGATCGCGTCGACATCATCAAAGGCCCGAGCCAGCTTATCAATGGCATCTCGCCGCGCGGTGCAGTGGGGGGAGGGATCAACGTCGAGCCCAAGCGTGCGACTGACAAACCCATCACGTCATTCACCGGCAACTATGCGTCCGACAGCCAGGTCGGTGGTGCTGTGGATATCGGCCGGCGCTTCGGCGAGGACAACAAGTTCGGCCTGCGTTTCAACGGCGTGAAGCAATCGGGCGACACCGAATGGGACAACCAGAATGTCGATCGCGAAATGGCCGTGCTCGGCCTGGATTTTCGCGGTGAGCGCCTGCGACTGGCGACCGACATCGGGCGTACCGAGCGTGATACCGATGCGCCGCAGGAGCGGGTGCAGATCGGGGTCAATGCGCAGGTCCCGAGTGCCAACGATGTGCGCCACAACTATGCGCAGCCCTGGAGCAAGGCCAGCACCAATGACACCTTTGGTACGGTGACCGGCGAATTCGATGTCAGCGATTCCGTGATGCTCTATGGCGCTGTCGGGGCACGCGAGAGTCACCATGATTTCCTCCGGCATGCGGTTTCGGTGACCAACAACCGGGGCGATTTTACCGTTCAGCCGCGTGACTTCACCCGTGACGAAAATGTTCGCACTGCCACAGCCGGAGTGCGCAACTGGTTCCACACCGGTGCCGTAAGCCATGAGGTGAACCTGGCGGCCAGCTATTTCTACATGGACTTCGAAAACGGCGGCGCTCGCTATGCCTCGGGCAACAGCAATCTCTATAACCCGGTGGTGACACCGACGCCTGTACGGCCGACGCGACTCGATTCGAAGGTCTACACCGAGAACCGCTTCAGCGGCGTGGCGTTGTCCGACACGCTGGGCTTCTTCGATGATCGTTTGTTGCTGACCCTGGGTGCCCGGTGGCAGCGGGTGAAAGTTGACGACTGGTCTGACGATGTCAAAGGTGACACCGCCTATGACGAGGAAAAGGTTTCACCGTCGGGCGGGATTCTGTTCAAGGCCACCGACAAGCTGTCCTTGTACGCCAACTACATGGAAGGCCTGAGCCAGGGCAAGATCGCACCGTCGACTTCGATCAACGAAGACGAGATTTTCCCGCCATTTGTCAGCCGCCAGGTCGAGGTCGGCGCCAAATACGATGCCGGCCCGTTTGCGGTCACCGCTGCGGTATTCCGCATCAAGCAACCGGCCTACGAGACCAATGCCACCACTCGGGTCTTCGGGCCCAACGGCAAGCGCCAGAACGATGGTGTGGAGTTGAGTGTGTTCGGTGAGCCGCTCAAGGGATTCCGCCTGCTCGGCGGAGTGATGTACATCGACAGCGAGTTGACCCACACCACCAACGGCACCTTCGACGGTAACCGTGCGCCGGCCACGCCCAAATACAACGTCAATCTGGGGGCCGAATGGGACGTACCGAACCTTGAGGGCCTGACGTTGACCAGTCGTGGCATCTATTCCAGCTCGCAATACCTGGACCAGTCCAACGTCAAGGAAATCGATTCCTGGGAGCGGTTCGACGTGGGCGCGCGTTATGCCTTCAAGGTTGAAGACAAGCACATCACACTGCGGGCCAATGTCGAGAACGTGGCGGATAAGCGGTATTGGAGTTCGGCCGGGGCTTCGGATGACAGCGAACCGGGGTTGACCTTGTCTACGCCGCGGACTTATTTGCTGTCGGCGACCGTAGATTTCTGATGGATTTGTATCGTTCGAGCTGACGTTATCGCGGACAAGTCCACTCCTACAGGGGGCGTAGTCGATCACAAAATGTGTGGATGACACAAAACCCTGTAGGAGCGGACTTAAATTCCCCACCGTCCTCAAAACACTCCCTCTCAGCAAATTTCTGATTCTTTGGTCAGATTTTTCGTATCAAGCTGTTTTCTAAAAGTGCATAAGCCTATAAAGTTAACCTTTCGGTCAGCTTTGCACTGTCTATCGACCCTCTGCTTCGTCAGGAGGGCGCCTGCACGACCCGAGATTCCCAGAACATAACCAAAAGGGCGGATCCACAACCGCCCAGAGGATGATCCATGTCCAACCGTGATATTTCCCGGCGCTCGTTCCTTCAGGGCGGGCTGGTGGCGGGCGTGAGCGTCACGCTTACGCCTCTCAGCAGTAAGGCTCTGGCGGCCCTGATGGAAAACAGCGTGACCGTGCCGTCCGAGCAATGGCTCGGCAGCAACGGCAAGGCGCGCGCCCGAAATGATGCCTTGTCCAAGGTCTGCGGCAGTAAAGTGTTTGCCCGTGATATCCGCGCCAAGGACATGCCGGGCTGGCCGCTGCAGCAAGGCCACGCCATGCTTCTGAAAACCATCAAGGCCGATCGCATCTACGACGGTTACGACCTGTCGTGGCTTGGCACCGAGTTGCAGCCCGACCGTATTGTCACTGCCGACGACCTCGTCAAGGACGGCATCGTCTTTCCGGAAGAGCACGCGCCCGATCCACTGCTGCCGACAGGCAAGGTGCCGATGTTCATCGGTCACCCGGTGGCGATCCTGATCTGGAACGATTTCGAACGTTTCCGCCAGGCCAAGGCCAAGCTCAAGTTCAACGACAAGGCCATCCGTTACGGCGCCCAGGTGCCGTTCTACGAAGGCGATCCGTACGGCAGCTTCCGTTACGTGCGTGTGGGCGGTGCAACGTCAGCGGACGAAGACGAATTCGCCAGCCTCAAGGATTCGATCCTGTTCCCGATGCTGCGCAATCGCCGCCCGGTGTGGAATTCCCAACCGAACCTGCATGGCGACCTGACCGAGCGCGGACTGTTTTACGCCGAACGCATGAAGCAGCAGATCGACACGCCACCGGACAACTGGCTGGTGTTCGACGAGCGCTACAAGACCCCGTCGATCGAACCTGCCGCGATGGAGCCGGACAACGGCAACGGTTGGTACGACCCGGCCACCAAGACCCTGCATTTTGTGGTCGCCACCCAATGCCCGCTGGAAACCGCCACCGAGACCGCGAAAATGATCGCGCCGTCGCGTTTCGGCCTGGCCAACCTGAACATGCACCCTGGCTACACGGTCGGCTACGGCTCCAAGGACCACAACATTTTCGTCTACTACGCGGCCCTCGCCGCGCTGTATGGCGCGGGTGTGCCGGTGCGCCTGGCCAACGATCGCTACGAGCAGTTCCAGAGCGGCATCAAGCGCCACCCGTTCGACATCCGCTATCAGTTGGCGGTGGACAAGACCGATCACAGCTTCAAGATTTTCCGCGCCGAGATGAGCGTCGACGGCGGTGGCCGGGTCAACTACAGCCCATCGGTGGCGGCGGTTGGCGCCACCGCAGCGCAGTCGATCTACTACATGCCGCAGAATGACCTGCAGGTCACTGCCTACCATTCCCGCGCCGTCGAGGCCGGGTCGATGCGTGGCTATGGCACGCTGCAAAGCATGGCGTCCACCGAAATGATGGTTGACGAAATTGCCGGCCGTCTCGGCATCGACGCCATTGAACTGCGCCGCAAGAACGCTTTGCGCTCGGGCATGAAGAACACCCAGGGCGCGGTTCCTGCGGGGGCCTTGCGCTTGCACGAAATCCTCGACAAGGCTGCCGCCCACGAGGTCTGGAAAAACCGCGATGCGATCAAGCAACAGCGCGAAGCCGCCGACCCGGATAACTGGTACGGCGTCGGTTTTGCGATCTGCCAGAAAGACTTCGGCACAGGTTCCGAAGCGCCGATGGCCAGTATCGAGTTCACCGCTGAGGGACGTATCAGCCTGCGCCACATCGGCATCGAGATCGGTACCGGCATGTCCACTTCACAAGCCATGGTGGTCGCCGACTTCCTCGGTAACCCGGCGCACGAAGTGAAGACCGGCGAAACCGAGTGGAAGGAGATGCAACTGGTCACCGGCGGCAACCCTTACATCATGAGCCAGGCCGAGCAGGACAGTCTGCTGCGCAATCCACGCTGGGTCGGCAAGCTCGCCTCGGCCTCATCGGCGACCAACTCCGCCTACTACTTCAGTCACGCCACCCGTGAAGCGGCGCGTGTGCTGTTCAACCACGGCTTGTGGCCGGCTGCGCTGGAAATCTGGCGACAAGGTCCTTACGGCGGCCAGGCCAACCCGTATGTCGTGCGTCGCGAGGACGCCCATTGGGTCGACGGCAAACTCACCGCCAACGGTATGGAACCGCTGCCGTTCGAGGTACTGGCCAAACGTGCCCACGAGCGCGGACTGGTGACGGGCGCCACGGTGCACGGTTTCAACCGCTGGAGTTGGGCCGAGGCGGAGTTCAGCATTGACGGCGTTCGCGAGCGCCTGCCGCTCGACGGTATGGCGGTCAAGTACGGCGAAGGCGCGCCGGCAGCGAAGAAGGCGCAGATGAATAGCGCCGGTTTCCACTTGCTCGACCGCCAGAACGTGCACTACCCGGACACGCAACTGAACAACGCGGCGGTGACTTACTACAGCCCGGTTGCCACGCTGGTGGAGTTGAAAGTGAACAAGGGGTCAGCCGAAGTCCAGGTGCTAAACCACCATTCGTGGGTCGAGTGTGGTCGTGTGCTGGTGCCGGAGCTGGTCAAGGGGCAGATCGAAGGCGGTACGGCCATGGGCATCGGCCATGCGCTGATGGAAGAGATGCCGTTGTACGAAGGCGGGCCGGGGGAGGGGGACTGGAACTTCAACCGCTACCGCCTGCCGATGGCACGCCACGTCGCGGTATGGAAGCAGACGGCGGAGATCCTGCCACCGCTGTCGCCAAGCGATCCGTCCAAGGGTATCGCCGAGGTCGTCATGATCCCGGTGGTCGGTGCCATCGGTAACGCCGTTGCCCACGCCATCGGCAAGCGGGTTCGCGACCTGCCTATCACTTCTGCACGCATCAAGGAGGCCCTCAATGGCTAACCGTCCGCTTCAACTGACCCTCAACGGTCAATCCGTCGGCCCAGTGGACATCCCTGATGACCTGCCGATGATCGATTACCTGCACGAATACAAGAACCTCACCGGCTCGCGCCTGGGCTGTGGCCAGGGCATTTGCCACGCCTGCGTGGTGATCGTCGACAACCCCGACGGCACCAGCGAGGAAGTGCGCACCTGCATCACCGGCGCGCATTACTTCGAAGGCAAGAAGGTGCGGACCATCGAAGGCCACGCGACCCGCGACGAGCAGGGCAAGGTCACCGAGCTGAACCCTGTCCAGCAGCGTTTCGTGGACGAATTCGCCTTCCAGTGCAGTTATTGCGCTCCCGGTTTCGTCAACGCGGCGACAGTGCTGGTGGAGAAGCTGCAGCGCCAGCCAACGGTCAAGAGCCAACTGGAGAAAGTCATCGAGGACAGCCTCGGTCATCACATCTGCCGTTGCACCGGGTACGTGCGTTACTACAACGCGACGCGCAACGTTTTAACCGATCTCGGTCTGGTCAAGGAGGGTTAAGCATGAACCATTTACTGACCCGCCTGGCATTGGCGGTCGGTCTGGCTGCGCCTGTGTTGCTGGCGCAGGCGGGCGATCAAGTGAAGCGCGGCGAATACCTGGCCCGCGCCGCTGACTGCATGGCCTGTCATACCGCGCCGGGTGGGGCGCCGTATGCCGGGGGCCTGCCGATCGTCTCGCCATTCGGCACCATCTACGGCACCAACATCACCCCAAGCAAGGAGCACGGCATCGGCCTCTACAGCGATGACGAATTTTTCGCCGCGCTTACCGAAGGCAAGCGGCGCGACGGGGCGAACCTGTATCCGGCGATGCCCTACACCTCGTATCACCTGATGCCCCGTGAAGATTCGGACGCGATCCACGCCTACCTGAAAACCGTCGAGCCGATCGAGCGTGCCGCGCCGGTCACCCGCCTGAGTTTTCCGTTCAACGTCCGTCCGGGCCTGATTGCCTGGAACCTGATGTACGGCAAGGACGTGAAGCTCTCGCCTGTTGAAGGCAAGAGCGAAGCGTTCAAGCGCGGCCAGTACATGGTCGACGTGCTCGGTCACTGCGGTGAATGCCACACTCCACGCGGGTTGCCCGGTGCGATGCAGCAGGACAAACGCCTGTCGGGCGGCGTCCTCAACGGCTACCTGGCGCCGAGCCTGCTGGCCACTGATCTGGCGGCGCGTGGTTGGAATCATCAGGACCTGAGCACGTTCCTCAAGCACGGCATGAGCGCCCAGGGCACGATGTTCAACGAGATGTTCCCGGTGTTCCACAACAGCACCCAGGGCCTCAATGATGCGGACCTGTCGGCCATGGCCACCTTTCTGCTGGGTGATCAGCCACCGGCAGCGAAGATGCTCACCGATGTGCCACTGGACAAGCTGGGTGCGAGTGCCCGGCGCGGCCGTCAGGAATATTTGAACGTCTGTGCCGGATGTCATGCGCCTGAAGGTGAAGGCAAGCCGCACATTGCCGTGGCCATGCGGGGCAACACCACGTTGCGCCTGGAGGACCCACGCAACCTGGTGCGGGTGATCGACGACGGCATCGGCGAGCAGAAGTTTTCCGGTTTCGAACATATGCAGCCGATGCCTGGGTTCTCTGAAAAACTCAGCCACGAGCAGCTTACCGATCTGCTCAACTACCTGCGTCAGGGCTGGGGCGGGCAGATGAGTGACCTGGCCGTGAGCGATGTGCAGAAGCTGCGCGCCGACGCGCCAGCGCTCGAGCACAAGGCCCACTGACATGCAGCATCTGGATCTGCAAGTGGTGCGCCGTGCGCTGGAGTGGTCGACGGCTGGCCAACAGCTGTGGCTGTGCACGGTGCTCGCCACCTATGGCTCGGCGCCACGCGCGCCCGGCTCGCTGCTGGCGGTGAACGCCGCAGGGCAGTGGATCGGATCGTTGTCCGGCGGTTGTGTCGAAGAGGATTTCCTTGGGCGCGTGGCCGAAGGCGCCTTCGAGCAGGCGGTCAGTGTCGTGCGCTACGGCGAAGGTGATGACCCGCGCTCGCGAGTCAGCCTGCCCTGTGGCGGCGTGCTGGACGTGCTGGTCGAAAAGCTCGAGCCGGACTGCGACGTGCAGGGCCATTTGCGCGAGCTGGAATTGGCGCTGTTGGGCCGACGTCGTTTGATCCGTGAAGTTGACCTGGCCAGCGGCGCCCGCAACCTGTTCGATGATCGTGAGCAGGGCGTGCGTGTCGAACGGGAAATCGACCGCGTGCGCCTGCGAATCGGTGCCGCCCAGCGCTTGTTGCTGGCGGGGTATTCCAGCGTGGCGCAAGCCTGTGCGGAGTTTGCCGTGGGGCTGGGCTTTGAGGTGATCCTGTGTGATCCACGCAATGAAGTACTTGAAGGTGTGGTGCTGGACAACGTCGAGATTCGCCGCCAATTGCCATCGGTGTTCATTGCCGACGGTGGCTGTCATTCTGATACGGCGGTGGTCGCCCTGACCCATGATCCGCGCATCGATGATCTGGCGATGATGGAAGCGGTGCGTACCGAAGCCTTTTACATCGGTGTGATGGGGTCCCTGCAAACCTCGCAAAAGCGCTTCGAACGCCTGCGTCGGATCGGCGGGCTGGGAGAGACCGACCTGGCGCGCATCCACGCGCCCATCGGCTTGAACCTGGGCAGCAAGACCCCGGCGGAAATCGCCCTGGCCGTGCTGGCCGACATTCTGCGTATCCGCAGCGGCATCCCGCGCGATCGCCTCTGATCTCCTACAGGGGTGGGTGGTGTTGGTTAATAGCCGAATTTATCCCGCAACCCGTAATACCACGCCCCCAGCGCTGCAAACGGCGTGCGCAACAATTGCCCGCCCGGGAACGGGTAGTGCGGCAAGTCGGCAAACGCATCAAAACGCTCAGCCTGACCACGCAATGCTTCGGCCAGCACCTTGCCTGCAAGATGCGTGTAGGTCACGCCATGACCGCTGCAACCCTGGGAGTAGTAGATGTTGTCACCCAGGCGTCCCACCTGCGGCAGACGCGACAAAGTCAGCAGGAAATTACCCGTCCAGGCGTAATCGATCTTCACGTCCTTGAGCTGCGGGAATGCCTTGAGCATCTTCGGCCGGATGATTGCCTCGATGTTTGCAGGGTCTCGCGCGCCATACACCACACCACCACCGAAGATCAGGCGCTTGTCGCCGCTCAGGCGGTAGTAATCGAGCAGGTAATTACAGTCCTCGACGCAATAGTCCTGAGGCAGCAGGTTGTGCGCCAGCTCATCGCTCAAGGGTTCGGTCGTGATCACCTGGGTGCCGCAAGGCATCGACTTGGCGGCCAGCTCCGGCACCAGGTTGCCGAGATAGGCATTGCCCGCGACGATGATGAATTTGGCGCGCACCTTGCCTTGGGGCGTGTGCACCACCGGGTTGGCACCGCGCTCGATGCGCACCGCCGGCGATTGTTCATAAACCGTACCCCCCAGCGACTCGACGGCCACCGCTTCGCCCAGCGCCAGGTTCAGCGGGTGAATGTGGCCACCGCTCATGTCGAGCATGCCGCCCACGTACTGCTCGCAATTGACCACTTCGCGGATGCGACTTTGATCCATCAGCTCGAGCTGCGTGTGACCATAACGCTCCCACAGGCGCTTCTGCGACTCCAGGTGGCCCATCTGCTTGGGCGTCATCGCGGCAAACACCCCGCCGTCCTTCAAATCACACCGGATATCGTATTTGGCGACCCGCTCCCGAATGATGCGGCCGCCCTCGAAGGCCATCTGCCCCAGCAACTGCGCCTGCTTGGGTCCGACTGAGCGCTCGATCACATCGATGTCGCGGCTGTAGCTGTTGACGATCTGGCCGCCGTTGCGACCCGAGGCACCAAAACCAACCTTGGCCGCTTCCAGCACTGTGACCTTGAGGCCACTCTCCAGGAGAAACAGGGCAGAGGACAACCCCGTGTAGCCAGCGCCGATCACGCAGACATCAGTCTCGATTTCACCCTGCAGTACCGGACGCGGGGGAACTGCATTGGCCGACGCAGCGTAATAGGACTCGGGGTAGGGGGTGTTCGCCATCCTGCAGCCTCTGTTTAATAAATTTAACGAGTGCAGCGATCCTACCCGAGTTGAAAATCCACCGCCAGCCACCTCAAATGCTTCCGCGCCGCAACGAAATTAAAAATTTTGCATATTCATAGGGTTAGCGCGAAAAAAGGTGTTGACACCCCTCCGGATTTCCGTAGAATGCCGCCTCACAGCAGGCACGTAGCTCAGTTGGTTAGAGCACCACCTTGACATGGTGGGGGTCGTTGGTTCGAGTCCAATCGCGCCTACCAAACAAAATCCGCTCTGCTGGGCGGTCTGAAAGGGCTCACCGAAAGGTGAGCCCTTTTTTGTGCTTCAAATTTCATGCAGAACGTTCACAAAATATAGGCTTCGTTCACACTGGGCAATGTGAACGCCGATATCAGCTCATTCTGGACGGTGAGGGGGTTAGCTTAAGGTGTAGGGGTGATTGACCTGCCACCAATTCCAGAGGGCGATCAAGGTGCTTATGGCGCCAATTAGCAGTGGAGTGATGTGGTTGGTAAACCATGGGGTGATGAATGCACCTTTCAGCGTCACATACGATTTCACTGTCCAAGTAAAACACTTGCTGGGTACGTATGTATCAAGAGGGGCGTTGTCTCCAAACTTTACCCATTCCCCGGCTCTGGTGTAGTGGTAGTGGGCTGAAATTCGCATCTCTGTTCGCCTCTCCCTGCTGTAATGATGCAGCTCAAATTCTTCCTCCGGTTGATCTCTACGATCCTCTTTCAGTCGTTCGTAGCATGTCAGGTAGGCGTGCCCACGATTGAATTTTGTCTTCTCGTTCGGTGAGTGCTTTTCGGTGTGGATGGCTTGAACGCTTTTTTTCAGTTCGAAATGCTTTCTCCAGACGGCAGCCTTTCTTAAGGAGTTGTCGTATAGCTGATTCATGGCCTCGTCAAAACGAAAGCCACCGCTTGGTATGTGTTGAATAAATCGAAACCAGAAGTAGATGTTGAGGCAGGCAAGCACGAGCCAAACGCTATTCGTGCGATGCTCAAGATGTATTTCCGTGCCCATAAGCTTGAAGGCGGTTAGATTTGCACCGAAGAACCATAGCGCCAAAACCACTGCCGAATAGGTGAGTAAAAAGCCACGGGCTTTCTTGAAGTCGCCCCCATCATCTAGCGTTGAATCCACCGTTCACACCCTTCTGGTAGCGTAAATGAATGATATTAACACTCCGTCGGAGGTGGGTTAGGTGTGTGGGAGGTAAGGCGGACTGTAAGCTCCGGCTGATTGGGGTGCCACTAGTAGTCTCGTGGTTGGATTGAGCAAGTCATCATCACAGATGATCCTAATAGAAGGTATGTGGAAGCAATGATCTGTATGAAAATAGGAGTCAGGGCGATTGTGGTGCTGACTCTGGCAGCGACCACAAATGCGTGGGCGTCAATGGATTATAGATGCACGATCGAAAGCACTGTCGCTGCAAAAGAGAAGCCTATAAACCGCATCTACATCGGCAAGCAATTCACCGTAGAGAGGCGGACTGGCTTGATGGCGGGAGCTCTGAAGAATTCTTACGTCACCGACCCACAAGTCATTGACTACGGATCGACTGAGAATAGCTACAAGGCCGTAGCGACCATGCGGAAGGATCAGGGGGCGGGAGTCGGTTCAAGCATCTATGCACTGACGATCAATGAGTACTACGAGGGCGACAGAAAGCCCTTCATCTTCCTGCAAAACGACGAAGCGTTTCTCGGTTGGTGCGAGCATTTCTGAATTGAGGTGGATCGCAAAGCGTGCCAATCCCTTCTGTCTTACCATGGGCTACTGATGATTCTGACGTAGCTTTTCTATGACTGTGGTGATGGCGTCTGCGTTCATATCAAGTCGTTTCAGTGCGGTGGTGATGTTGCCGGGTGTGGCTGGTGGGGGTGGTTCAGGTTGATAGCGAAATGCCTTGATTCCCGGTATTGTCAGTCCTTGGCTCACTTGGCATCGAGGGAATGATGAGATTTTCTGAACACTTCCAACTTGGTCTTACGCAGCCCTATTTAGACTTTGTCGATATTCGCTTGGATACGGACGTGCCCGTTTTTTTGGAGCCGAGCGCAATAAAGTCATTAAGTAGCCCATGGGGAAATGAATTGTCGTCACTTCTCCAGACTTTTTTGAAGAGGTGTTGACGCTAATTCGCTCTGGCAATAATGATAAAGCACAAAGGCTGCTTTCGTCGCTTAATGAACGAAATGAGTTTCACTTGGGTTACTCGGCAAACGAGTCTCGAGGTCATGGATTTGGTAGCGGATCGGCTAAGAGCGTTTGGGGTGCCCTCAGTCAAAGTGATGCTGTAAAGACTGGCCTGCTGAGAGACCTTGAAGACACTGCATTGCTAATTCCGGGTATAGGGACGGACATGATATCTGATGCGGTGTGCAATATTTTGCGTGGCCCGCTTATTAGATATACTCAGGATATGTGTTCTTTTTACGGTGTTCCTTTAACTCCTGATGTAGATTCTGGTCCTATATGGAATGCGGAGAAGGGGAGATGGGAAACGGCTCTTGTTCCATTGCCAATTACACCTTACGGAAAGGTGATTTTGGTTCCTAAGCTTCTAGTCCGTCAGCGTCTTAGCTATAAGTTTGATGAGTATTATCGGTATTATTTGCTTCCTCAAATGCAGCAAGAGCATCTGAGCGCAAGGTCGAGTCTTGTAGAGGTTCTGAGTAATGGTAGCGAGCGAGTTACTAAAAAGGCTCTGATGGAGAAGTATGGGCGTGATAAGTTGGCTGCTGTAAGGGAGACCCAGTTGCGTCCTAGAGTTTTGGATGAATATAGAGAGTACAAAGGAAATAATGTTTCCTCGCCGTTGTCTCATGAGCAGCTTTCAGAGGTTGAGGGGGTTGAACTTCCTGACTTGAACACTCTGGTGCTTCAGATGAAAGCCTTGGCTCCGGGAAGAAATGATGCCGATGCTTACGAAAAAATTATCGAAAAAATATTCTCGGTTATTTTCTATCCTTCCCTTTGTAATCCTAAAAAACAGGCCGTTTTACACCAAGGTCGAAAACGGGTTGATATTACGTATAGCAATGAAGCAAAGAGTGGTTTTTTTGCATGGCTGTCTCTTCACTACTGTGCACCATTGATATTTATTGAATGCAAAAACTACGGGAAGGAGATCGGTAACCCTGAAGTTGATCAACTGTCTTCTAGGTTTGGGCCAAGTAGGGGGCAGGTTGGTATTCTGGTATGTCGGTCTATTGAGGATAGAGCTCTTTTGTTGCAGAGATGCAAAGATACTGCCAAGGATAAAAGGGGGTATATGCTTGTTTTAGAGGATAAGGATGTCGAAGAGCTGGTGAGAATTTATAATAATGATCGGGATAATATTTTTGAGGGCTTTAGGCAGCAGTGGAATAATTTAATTACTTGATTTTCATGCTGTCCTCAGGTTGTTTTCGGGAAGGTGGGCGACGGCTCAGGTTCTTGAGTAGAGGGGCATAACAGGATGTTTGCAGTGAATACAAAAAAAATTATCTGGCTCATCTCACTATTGATGGGGCTGAGCCTAGCCGTAGTGTTGGCACCTTGGATTATTCAGTTTGCCGGATCATCGTTCAGTTCTGAGCCAAGTAACTGGGGTGTGTTTGGAGACTATTTCGGGGGTGTGTTCTCATCGCTGATTTCTGCCTTCGGGTTTGTCGGTGTAATTACCACAATTGTCATCCAATCCCGCACAATTTCTGCCCAGCTTGATGGCATAGCCCAAGAGAAAGAAATTAGAGACGATGAAGTGTACGCTAAGCAGTCTCTTGAGTGTTTGAATGAAGCATATGGGAAGCTGAAAAGCTCCGATGATGGTGGTTTGTACAGGAATAGAATTGCATGGCTGGAGTCAGCAAGATTGATCATTGTTGCACAAAACTTATCAAAGAGAATTAAGAGCGATAGTATGCGAGAAAGCTACAGAGCAGCAGAGAAAGTAGTGCGCTCAAAATTTAGCAGCTTGCTCAATCCCGACAACAACCCTAGCACAATGCAACCCACCTACTTTTATGAAATGGATTGGGATAGGTGGGCTGAGGGGCGTAGGCAGGAGCCGATAGATAGAATCTCTGTATTCGTAATTTACAGATTTGCAAGCTGGCAGATAGACGAACCAGATGAGTTAGATTCTTTAGCGGAAGAGGTTAATGCTGGCGTTATCAATCTAAGATACTTTGGTGCTAAGCGTTTTCTTGAACAATCAGAACGGCGTTGAGTTTATGGCACTGCCTAGATATCTAAAGTCTCAAGTGCACTTGGCGAGGGTAACTGGATGGAAATCGACGATTCAAATTACTTTCTAAAACTAGACTACATCCACCCGGCGTTTTTGGCCCGAATTTTGACAGAAAAGAAATACCCCAAAGGTTTCAGGGGGTGGATGCTCAAGAATGAAATAAAGCCGATTGATATGTATTGCTATCTATACGCAAAGTATGGACCGCCTAATGGATTCATGAACTTCTTGAAGAGCGACTCTTCTAATAACCTCGTGCATTGGGAGTGGTCCTTCATGAATGATGACGGACTAGTCATGATTCAAGGGCAGTTATTTCGAACAGAGGTTCACCTACTGGGCACCTTCAACCGCCCTGCGATTACTAAGCAAAATCTGATCTCTCAGATACGTGATGATCTAAAAAAATACGGAAAGCAAATTAAAGCGATACGCACTCAGCTTGAGAAGTGGACTGAGTTTGTAAACCCATATCAAACTATCGAATCAACCATTGAGACACAAATTAAAAAGCTGCGCGAGCTTAACCTACAGCCTTCCAACGACAAGGTACACACACCTACTTCTATGGAGGAACTGAAAACCTATTCTGAACGCTTCTCTGCTATGGCGGAGAAATACACCTTTGGCACAGGACTCGCTTTTGGGGTGCGGTGTATGCTGCCTGTATTGGCTGAGACTTTCATCAATCTTTTAATATTTAGCCTTGCCAAAAAAGAAATCAAAGAAGACGACGTAAAATACAAAAGCATCGTATCCGACACAATAACAAACAGGCTCAATCTTTTGCATGTCCACTGTCAAGGATTCGCACAAGAGGTTGACCATACGCACAGGGCATGTAGGAATTTCTATCAACTGATGAGCGATAGGAATGATCTTCTGCACGGAAATTTCAACGTTAACAAGCTTAAGATTGGCGAGGTGTACTTCAATGGTAAAACACCCGTGAAGTACGAATACGGCGACTTGTGGGAAGACACCATTGGCACCTCGATAGAAAGCGTTAAACTTGAGCGCATTGAGGACAACTATACTGCGGTGAAAACTTTCATTTCTTACCTAATCTCATTGCTGAGACCTGATATTCAAACGATCATTAAAATGCTCATGAGCCACCGCGACCTTGGATACAACGAAAAGATGAGTAAATTGGGAGTGCTCTTTTCTACAAGAGCCATTGAGGGCTTTTTGTTCTTCGAAAGTGAATTTGCAGAACTCGAACTTTCACCAGTTGAGTGATACTGAAAAATACTCTGCTCGCCGAGTAAATCTCCCTTGTCCGTACTTGCTTGATTTTTCGATGGTAAATATAATAGTGATGGTATTTTAGTTATTGCCCTATGAGAGATACGTGAGTAAACTCAGCCAAAACCAACATCATGAGAGCTACCCATGAATACCTACAAGTACTCATCCTACTATAAAAGCGGGCTAACCTTTGAAGAGCTTTCTAAGGAAGAACAAGAGCGTAATATCGGGCTATTTTACACCGATGTGGTTAGCCTCTTTGAGGATGGCGATGAAATCATCTCAATGGATGACAATGGCATCGTGAGCATTCAAACAACTCTGGATGAGAATGAGTGTGATGATTTGGTCGCAAAGGTAGCTATAGGGTTATACCTATTGCCTATGAAGCAGTGAGTAGAGCGATTTCACTAGGAGGTACCTCTCAGAACTGGAGTTTGGTAGCAGCGTATTGTAGTTGAACTCCATTCACTAACACGTGATGTCAGCTTACCCCTCTCATTCGGGCAATCAGCACACTCGGCAACATCTTACCGCCTCTCCACAGGCTCCATTCATTATAGAGTGTGCGCTATCTCTATGTGCTGGGGTTTGGTCCTCAAAGACGCAACAACCTGTGCCGCTTTCTATTTCGGGCTGGTCTGGCCTGCACACGCTCCGCTGTAACAGAGTTCTATTTTAACAAAACTCACTGCGTGCTGCTGTAGATGCATTCCAATGGTGGCAGTGTAAAATGTCAGGCGCACTGGACGTGACCTTGAGTAAAGTCCACCCCCTATTTTGTAATCTCGATTTCAAGTCGAATCCGTATGTTCAAGTGGTCAAAATCCCTGAGTGAATATATCTGGATATTGATCCGACATAATTAACGCCACGGACTTCTGTGAATGACCACCAGCCGACATCTTCGCCAAATCCCCTGATCCTTCTCAGGATCGCGTATGTGGTGTGTTAGATGAATACCAGTGTCTTGCACGCACTCAGCCTTTATCGTTGGCTAGTGAGGGCTGGGCGATTTAATTCGAAGAGAACTGAAGTCCAAGGTTCTTCATTACTCGACTCACTTGGATTGAAGACCACTTACCGCCCCGGCTTGTGGGGATGCCCTTGCCGTTCAGGCAATCAGCCACCTGTTGCAGAGTACTGCCGTTGTCGTGCAGGCACTCAGTGATGTGTGGGCGTACTGACTTCAGCCACAGTTTTGAACGCTCTTGAATGGCCACATTCCCCTTGGCCCGGTTGACATTGGTGCGGCCTTTCTCCAGTGCTTCAGTACGGCGGGCGATCTTCTCGGCAGACTGGATGTCACCCTCATCAGCACGCTTCTTGAGGGTTGCCAGAGTTTCCTTGGTACGTTGACTGATGAACTCCCGCTCCTGTTGGGCTAGTGCTGCAAACAGGTGAAGTTCAAATGTCTTAGCGTGGGGCATGGTTGCCACTTTGAACTCTGTCTGCTCCATCAGACGGGCGATGTGGTGAACGGAACGGGACAACCGGTCCAGCTTGGCAACAACTAACTGGGCTCCCAATTCCTTGCACATTGCCAAAGCCTTGGCACCCTCTGGACGATCCTCAATAGCCAACTTACCCGACACGACATCCACGAACGCACCGACGATGTTCCAACCGTTCTGTTGGGCTGCACGGTTGATGTACTCAAGTTGAGCCTCAAGACCTAGACCAGACTCACCCTGCCCCCGAGTCGAAACGCGGCAGTAGCTCACTACGTCGATGGTGCTGGTGGTGGTCATGTCTTGGCTCCTGAAAGTGTGTCTGGAAACCAATGTAACATGGCATGAACGGTCGTTCTAGGTTTGTTATAGCCGTTCTTGACGAAGAAGTCTGATCGCACTGGCGATCCCTTCGGCGTTTGAGTCGAGGACTTGCAACGCTGACACGGCGTTGTCTGGCACATCCACAGAGCCACGTTCAGCCACCCACTTGGCGAGTTCTTCGATAGCAGCACCAATGCCGTTCTGACTGATCACCAGCAGCTCTAGGGCGTTGGCTATAGCTTCGTTCTGTTCTGACATGGCTGTCGTCCTTGATGGGTGAACAAAGATCGTAGCTTAGACGTTACTAAATGACGTATATCGGAACTTGTCGTGAGATCGACAAACCGTCATGGTTAACGCCAGCACCCTGTGACGGCATTGCTACGCCGTTTGTGCAAAGGTCTGTGATGGATGATCATCCAGCGTTGGCTGGTGACTCGTTTTCCTCTCGTTTTCACCTGTTTTGCTTTCACCTGTGATGAAGTTGCAGAGAATGTTACGGGAATGCTTAACCTGAATTGCTCAGACACCTGTAAAAATGCGGGCTGGAGCAGTTGTTTGCACAATAAGTTGTCACATGAACGACCAGGATGATCCTGTTGTGATCCGTGATTCATCACCTGATTTAATCCTGTTGCAAATGGTGACTATAATGCAGATGTGAAAAAGCCCCTGTGACGCGGTTAGCGCAACAGAGGCTGATAAGGGTAGTGATGTGTTGGTGACATTGTAAAAGCTCTCAGAAAGGCTTGTAGGGGCTTGCAGCGTGTACTTGGTTGTTACGCTGGGATATCTAAAGGCTTGAACAATTCATTAACTTCTTTATCGATTTCAGCCAGTCGTTTTGCTTTCGCGTCCTCAATTTTCTTTTGTTCTTTCAATTCGGCAGACTGGATGAGTTGTTGACGTACCATGTCTTGGTAACGAGCACGCTCAGATTCAAGAAACTCAACATACTTCGTCTTCTCATTCACTCGAATTTCAGCAATGTCCTGAGCCTGCATTGCTTCTGGCTTGATCATCCAGCAACCGTATTTGAGTGCTTCAAAACTGATAAATTGGTTGCGTGCAATACGGTGGCCTTCAGCAGTCTTTGCTGATACCAGTTCCAAGAAATCATACGACAATGGTGCTGTGACATACGTCATTGATTGCGTAGTGTTGTGATACACATGAATCCAGCCTGCTACACGGCTTTCAAACTCTGCATCATCCCACTTTGGTGGAACGCCATGTACGATAATCTTATCTGTCTTAATGTCGGTAGTGGTATTGGTCATGTTTACTTCCTCGTTTGTTGTGAGATACGTGCTTTGATCTTGGTAATGGGCTTGCCACCGGGAATGCTAGCGAGCAGTTTGTTAACCTCGGCAATTTGCTCTTCAAAGCGATTAGTCAATTGCTTTGGTTGTTCTGGTTGTTGCGTTACTTGACTTGGTTGCAACTGTGCTTGATGCTTCAGATCAGGATTTTTCAACATTGCTTGTACATGTTCTTTCGCTTGTTTTTGAACAAGTGCTTCTGCTTGCCTTGCTGCTCTTCTTTCTTCTTTCTTCTATCTTTGCGTCAACTCTTGTGCGCTCGTTAGCAATATCTAATAGTCGTGCAATCTCTCGTTCAAGTGCTTGTGCTTGGTTCTCTTCAGTTGTCATTTGTATTCCTCTTGAGCTAGGTGCAGTGCTGAAACACCATGTTCTGTTGTCAGTTGGTCGATGATGTCAGTGGCGCGACGGTATTCTGTTTTATTACCTATCGCGGCTGCTGTCTGCTTGACGTAAATGTAATGTTTAATTTGCTGAATCGCCAAGAGACGTTCAAGCTCGTACGTAGTGAGTAAGTTCACTATATTCATTGTGGGTTTTTCCTTTTGAAGAGTTAATTGTAGAAATAGGCTGGCATATGGTTGATTTAGTACTTTACATGCCCAGTTTATGTGGCTTGTAGACGAGGTAAAACAGGTACCCTGTACCCTAGCTAGGGGTCGCCATTTTTATCCGGTTTCGACCAGTGAACTCAGGAACGAGGGGCTAATGGCTGCGAGCTCACCAGCGGACACCAGAGTCCCATTACGATTAGCCTTTGACTTCAACCGATAGTACTTATCCAGTACAGTGCTTGAAGCAGCATGGAAGGTGTGATGTTGATCTGGTGTGGGTATATTAGATGTTGTGATAACAGCTTTGATCAGTTGTGATGGCGTGTGCAGTACGAGGTAATTGCTCAATGGTATTTCCTTATTTTCGTTGAATTAAGTTCCTTTGATTTACAATGGAAGTAGGTGTAATTACAGCTGTTATCAGCTTCTGGTCGGTGGTGTCCCAAGTGCACGACTCATCACAAGCGCATCAACAGTCAATCCAAGATTGTTCGCTACAAGCCGCAAGCTTTCAAAGTGCTGAACTGTGAAAAGTAACTTCAAAGGAATGTGTTGTTTTTGACTAGATCGCCAGATACGGACCCTGCAAGTTGAACTGCATGTTTTGATATGAGACCGTTTGTTAATCATTTTTTTGTTACAGCTCAAACAATTTTTAATGCGCATAAATGTGCCTCCTTGATATTGGTAAGGTGGTTGGTTGAATGGTTGCATATGTTGCCGAATGGCCAATAAAAAAGGCCAACCTGTTGAGGATGACCTTTTTAATTTAGTGGAGGAGAGTTGCCAACATACTGTCGAGAAATGGCTAAATAACCTAACAGTAGCACCATGAGGGAGTGGTGATGAGGATGTTGTTTGGCTCTCTCCTATATATCTACCATTCTATCAAGTCAGTTGAAATAAGTCAATACAGTTGCAACTAAATGCAACCTTTTTTTCATTGTTTTTAAATGTGGAAGTGTGATCTGGATTTATTCGAAGTGACATGCAATGTTGGGCTTCAGGAAAGCATGCAGATGATTATGATGTATTTGGTTTTGGTCGTAGATGATCGAGGCTGATTGTTTAACGAGTGTATTGTTTAAGGGTGAACATATTTGTCTATTTACAAACAATTCACTCTCTATCAATCATGATTGGCAATCACGCCAGCGTCAACGGTGTGATGTTGATGACTGATGCTTGGTTCACTTTGTTCTCTTGCCCTGAATGTTCTCAGAGAATGTTCCCGTGTTACCACATAGAAGCAATGTCAACACTTTATTCGCTTACGCATCACTGCTGATCACATCAGTATGTCAATCGATTAAATTTCACTAACCATAAAACCAGTGTCAGCAAGTGAGCCGGAGGCGAATGCTTTACAGATGTGGGAAAGCGAAGCCCACCATGCTTTTGATCTGATTTCAGAGTATCACTCTGAATGCGTACTTCTGTTGTGTACAACAGGATGTAATGTCTTTGTTTGATGGGGTCTATCCCCATCCTTTTCTCTACCTATCTCTAATGCCTCACTGGGCGAGCTAGCCCAGAAATATTCAATGCCCAAAGATTAAACTTTGGGAGGAGAACTTGTGAAACTGCACATCTTTCCTAAAAAGCTTCTTAGGATCAATGTGCAGAACTGCCAGCGTACTGTGGTGAATTTACAGGATTGCTATGTGTCAAACAGCCTGAGCTAAACGCCATTCCTTTCTCCAATTCGAAACGGTGTTTCGATGAGCGTCTGTGATGCTTACAATTTCAACATTCTTCTTGCCTTGTCCAAATAGTTCGAATACTTGCAGTTTCCTTGGGTCTTCAGTCGTTCTGCGATCTTTATGGACAGGGATGGTTTCAGACAAGCTCCAGTCAATCTTGGCATTCGGCATGTACGTGGAGACAAAGTAATCAGCCACTCGCTCATCCGGTACGAATAGTTGAATCTTCTTAGTATTGCTTTTGTCTCGTATTGCTGTCCGAGTCGCTGCCTGTAAGCTAGGTTCCAAAAATCTGGTGACGATGAATCCTTGGCGAAATACACGACCATACTTTGCAGCTAGATATTCCAGTGCGAGCTGATCGGATGGCGATGGATTTCCACCAAACAAGAGGACGGCGTCAGTTTCGCCTTGATAATCATTCAAGCCGCGACTGTCGATTGAGCAGCGATGCACGGTTCCCCTTGGCAGCCATCTGAAGCTTGCCCACTTGTTGCTGAACAGAAGCGGAGTTCCAATGGTCCGCTGGAGGATTTCTTTCAGAATGTCATCAATCACCAGAGGCTCTCCCTGCTTCTGCTGATCCATAGCACTTCCATCATGTGCAGTCATTGTTACAGCGGATTTGCTGTAGTTTCGCCCCTTCGGCATGACAGGGTGGATCGTGACAGGGGAGGTGTAGCCGTCAAACGCTGGCGTGAAATCAGACCTTGCGTATGTGACTCCATGCACCTGAGCAAAATCATCGAACAGACTACCAATTACACTGGCCGCAAGAACGTGCACCTCTTCCGCCGCAGCAAAGGTGTCCCAGCAGTTGGACTCGACTACTGATCGAACATACCTGTTTCCATTGGGTATCTCGGAATCAATGAATACTGGATGCCCATCCTTCAGGCATTCGTAGATACGAGCCCCTTCTTTGCTCAACATCGACGTGCGGTCTGCTCCTGCTGATACAGCCTTGAAGGTCGCCAATGATGTTTCAATCGCACCTGCACAACCGTCCCGTATATGTAGACGTCCATCCCGCTCCACTGCGTTCACAAACAGTTGAGCAAGCTCCGATGGCTCGAATGGGTACGCTGGAAAATCAACCACAGGCGGTAGTTCGTCGACGACTAGCATCCAGCCATGGAGCAAATTTGGTCGTACGGCAAAAATGCTCAGATGTGTCGTGATAATCAGATGGTTTGCCTTCGTCTTCAATGCAGCCGTCAGCTCCGTGCCAACGTGATCACAGGTGGTGGAGTTGATGACACGGTAAGGCAGGCCAGCTGGCAAACGGCTAACAAAGCTATCGGTGAGGTCGAGGGTGGGGAGTGCTAGTGCAATGGAGCGTCCCGCAGAAAGCAGAGACGGAATTTGGCTAATGAGTGCCTGAGTCTTGCCCGCTCCCGGAGCGGATACAGCGGTGTGGAGCACTTTATTGGGGACGATACTGGTCATCTTAATTTCTCCTTCTTTAAGTTCAATTCATAGGCAATTCCTCTCGGGGTGCTGCCAATTGGTTTTGGTAAATCGCAGACGCAAAAAAACCTCCTTGCAAGGCACCAATTTGGATCGGTGGTCGCGTGGAGGTTTCCAGATTGTCTGTCTGCTCACTGAAGCAGGCGCGCTATTATACAGTATTTAAAGACAATGTCAACTATTGTGTTGCTATTAGTTGTTGTTATGTGCTTGGCAGCGAAAGATGTCCCAGTGCATCGACCATTGTTTTGAATGGGAAGTGGCTAAACCATTTGGATGGGGCGGGGCAGCCAATTCCTAATTCATCGTGGCTACCCCTTTAGTTTGATCAGTCGATTAGGTGCAACACGTCCCTGACATTCAGGTGGGAGTAGCGAGCAACTGATCGCGTATCCCTGTGTCCTGAGACGATCATGATCTGAGCGTTGTTGAATCCCTTTTTCGCGACGTTCGTGATTCTGGTGTGCCTGAGTTGGTGAAGTCGAACGCTACTGTCTAAGCCTGCCTTCACGCGTGCCAAGCGCACAGCCTGAGTTACGGCGTGCGGTGTAACCGTGAACACTTGGCCGTTTGGGTGGCGTGCCACAGTAGCCAACAGTTGGGCAAGTTGGAGTATTTCAACAGCACGGTGGGTGAGGGGGACTGATCGGGTGCCGTTCTTCCCGTCGATCACATCGGCAATGCGGTCATTGAGGTGCAGGCAGTCTTTGGTCAGCTTCAGGATTTCGGATCGCCGCATTGCCGTCTCGTATGCCAGTTCCACAATGAGTTGCATGGTGGGAGACAGTTTCGCCAGTAATCGCTCAAGCTCGCTTGCACGAACAACCTTATCGGAAGAGCGATCAGGCTTTGGGAGTGCGATATCGCTGATAGGGTTGTGAATGTTGATCAGTAGGCCGCGTTTGGCGAACCTGTAGAAGCGGGACATGAATGCGAGTTGCGTTCTGCACGTGGACGGCTTGACCCTCTTCAATCGCATGATCTTGAAGTCGTTGATCATCTGCGGGGTGATTTCGTGAATGGGTTGCGTGAAGTGTCTGCCCAAATGCTCAACGATTTTCAGTGCGTGGTCGTAGCTACCTTTCCCCTTGAGCATGGTTTCGCAGTAGGTCATGCCCAACGTATAGATGGTGTGGTGCTTGCGATCCATCGTCACGGCTTCAAGCTGATTGGCCCATGACTGAGCTTCGGCTTTGGTGGCGAAAGTTTTCGACTGGGCAGATTTACCCTTTACCCGTACCTGAGCGTTCCAGTTGCCAGACGGAAGTAAGCGAATATTGGCCATTTTTGACGCCTCATAATGTGAATGGGCGTTCTGTGAAATCCAAGAGCAGCAGGGCTTGCAGCTTGCGCAAGCAGACATTGACATGGTGGGGGTCGTTGGTTCGAGTCCAATCGCGCCTACCAAACAAAATCCGCTCTGCTGGGCGGTCTAGAGGGGTCACCGGAAACGGTGACCCCTTTTTGCTTTTGCGATTTGCAAAAAACTGCCCCCCTCAGTCGGATCACACCTCTTGGTTTTGTTTCCTCATCTTCAAAAGTGCATCTCTCGTCATTTGCTCATGAGCAGTGCTTGTGATTGCTGCTGGGGGAGGATTGGATTTGCGACTGTCGTCGCTTGACTTACACAAAAAAGCCCGCTCAGTGGCGGGCTTCTTTTTAGCTGTCGGCTTGGACGGGCGGATAGCCTAGTTGAATCTTGAGCTCATGCTCTATTTTTCGACATTCCCGACTGAGCACGCTTTTTTCTTCAGCTGAGCCTGTGAATTGGCGTTCTTTGCGATGGCACAGTTCAATCGCGTCGCGTGTACGGGCTTTCGAGTTTCCTTCCACGATAGCGCCATATACCAGAAATAAAACGACAGCGGCACATACGCCGCCTACTGCTCTACCAATCATTTCGCCCCCATCAACATGCCTCAATGTTATCATTTAATGGCAAACAGCTACTATTTTTTCCTGCGGAGTGTAGGAAAAATCGCATCCGGTAGTAGGCTTTATGTCGAGTGGGAACGTCAGGAGGAAATACGAGCGATGCGTCTGCACTGGGTTTGATCGCTGCTACCAGGATGGAGGCCTGAGTAAAGCCGTCCTCGGCCGGTTTATTCTCACTCGACCGCTTACTGGGGTGCCGGAAGGGCTGCTCGCTTCAGTTGCGGGCACTAGTCAATAATTGTCAACCCACCATGCTCCGCGCGTTCACTCCAAGCGATGGTGTGGCTCGTCTTGTTCCGGCGCACTTTTTTTATTCCGCAATCTCCAGTGCGTTCGAAGGTCTCCGAGACATCGTCGGGTGTTGAACATCGCCCCTGCGATGGCTTGCTTGCAGTCGCTAGTCCCAAAAATGGATCTCTTAACGTCCCCTCATTAACCCAGTTTTGAGAGAAATTACAATTTGCGACGAGGGACAAGGCATGCAGATTTGGCAGCAGGCCTGGCCAATTCGTTGAATGCAGGATGCCGGTTGATGAGCTACTACTGACAAGTCTTATCTTGGGCACACTGGCAGGAGTTTATCGATGGCTCACTGGCTTCTTGCAGCGCTTCATCTCTTGGCGTTTGGCGTGGGATTCTGGGCGGTGCTGACGCGTGGTACACACTTTCGGCGTTTGGCCGCAGGCGCTGGCGGGGCTCGCAGTGTTTTGATCGCGGACAATATCTGGGGGATTTGCGCCCTGGTTCTGTTGGTGACCGGTGGGATGCGTGCTTTCGGCGGATTTGAGAAAGGCACGGATTATTACCTGCAGCAGCCGTTGTTTCACCTCAAGATGACGCTGTTCGTGTTGATTCTGTTGCTGGAGCTCGCACCGATGATGACTTTGATCAAGTGGCGAATAGCGCTGGCCCGCGGCGCGACAATCGATACCGCACGCGCGAAGTTGTTTGCGCGGATCAGTCATGTTGAAGGTTTGATGATGTTGCTGATGGTCGTCGCTGCAACGGGTATGGCGCGTGGCGTTACGTTTGGTTAACGGTTACCCACAAAAGCAGCGAGCAGCCTGACGCGAGGAATAGGGCGTGGAAGCCTGCGAATCTTTAGCCAGCCATCGTCGTCGAGAACGGGCTGGCTACTGACTGCAGCAGGATTCAGGACTGCGGTTTGTCCGGGGCGGTCAAACCGGCTTGAATGCGCTGGTAAATTTCTTCGCGGTGCACCGCAACGTCTTTCGGGGCATTGATACCGATTCGGACTTGCTGGCCGCTTACGCCCAGGATGGTGATCGTAATGTCATCGCCAATGTTTATGCTTTCACCGACTTTGCGGGTGAGTATCAGCATGGTCTTCTCCTTGATTGCTTTGTTGGGCACCTGATTCGGACAGTGCAGAGGTCGGTGGTATGTATAGATTAGTGCGAAGTCTCACGGTTTGGGTGCCTCTTTCTGACGCGCAGATGCTGCATTAATTCCCAAGGCGTAACTATACAGAGGCCGCATCCATCATTCTCGTTGTTTTCAGTCCATTTTGTGGGGCTCAACAAGTATTCATGGATGATAAAATCCCCGCTTTGAGTCTTCAGAGGGAAGCGTTGTGCGCAAATTGGCCTTGGTAATCGCAGTACTGGCGTTGGCGGGATGTGGTGAGGGCAAGCGCGTTGAAGCGGCAAAGCCGCAACCTTCGGCGGTCTCGACGCCGGCAGTCGCTTCTGCACCTCAATGGGATCTTGAGGTGCGGGGTGAAATAACCCAGGCCGTCAGCGATTTGAGTGGCTGGTTGATTGAGCACAGCTTCATCGCCAATGTGGTCAAGGAAAACGGCAAGACCCGCATCCTGATGGGGCCTTACAGCTCGAAAGCCGAGGCTGAGGCCAAGCAGGACGAGGTGCGCGCGGCGCTGACTCGTGCCAAGAAACAGAATATTGAATTGCTGGTCATCGAGCGGCCGGCGGCTCAATAAAGGCGTCTTCGCTGTAGCCAGGCGATCCTTCGATTGGGTTGAAACAACAAAGGCCCCGGATTTCCAGTCCGGGGCCTTTGTTGTTTCAATCGTGTTTAACCGCAAGCTTTCATGTCGACCGGTCCGACGAACTCATTGCCGCGCCCCATCACGCACGCCACGCTCTGGTTGCGCTGCCGCTCCCAGGCTTGCACCGGGTAGGTTTTGTTCCAGGCGTCATACAGTTGCCGATCCTGTTTGGACAGGCGTAAACCGTATTGCTTGCTCATGTAGAAATAAGTTCGAGCAATCATGCCGCGAATGGATGGGCGTGGCATAACCTTCTTCGCCTTGAAATCAATCTGAGTCAGGCACGAACCATACTGGCCCGATTGCTCCGGCAGCCAGCCGAAGCTGAAATTGCTGCGGTCTCCGTTCACCTCGCCAATACTCGGCACCAAGTTGTGCAAGTCGGCTTCGGCCCTTTGATACGTCGGGTCGTGTCGCGTGCAATTCTTGCGTCCGCCTTCCTGCCAGCATTGGCGCTGATGGCCAATCTGCCAGGCCGGGACGATGTGCTCCCACTCGATGCGCGAGGCGCGTTTGGCGTTTTTACGCGGTATGTAACCGCAGACTGAGAGGTTCACCTTGTTGCCGGTGTACTTGCACCCGCAATAGAACTCGGTGGACTGCGGGGCATACAGCTTCCAGGCGACTTTCTTGGCTTCGTTGAAGGTGCGCGGGGCGTCGGCCTGGGCGCCCACGGTGAAAAATATCAATAGCAAAACAAACCAGCGGACACTCATTGACTCAGTCTTCCTTCGGCACAACCCAGAAAATCTGCACACCGCCATCGTCGCGATAGGCGAGGGTGACGTTATCGTTCTCGTCGATTTCCTCGAGTAACTGCTCCCAGTCATCCACGGGCTCGTCCGGCAAACGGAAGATCAGTGCGGCCCTGGCTTTCTGGGCGGTGGGGGAATTGATGATTTTCTGAACGCGAATGCCCATGCGTTGATAGGCGTCAGGAGAAGCGGAGGTGGTGTCCACGGAATTGTCCTTATTAAGCTGTACGTGCATACAGTATTTAACCGTAAGCATTTTCGCAACTGCTTAAAATTCAAGAAAATCCTCTGACAGCGTTTTTTTCCGTTTGGTGTAGGAAGAAGGAATTTTTTATCCGCCAGTGTGGCTGTGAGCGTCGCTAAAGAATTCCGTACTCAGGTCGATGCCCTTCAAAGGATTTTTTTCCAGGAGTTCCCATGTCCCTTTCGATTGGCTTTCCCCATCCGAGCGCAATCACCATCGGCGGTAAATCCACAGCCACGATCGACGCCCTGAGCGAATCGACTTCAGGGACCTCCGCCTTGGCCCTGGGTAAGGACGAGGAGGGGGATGTCACTCAAGTGCGAACCGGTGGCGGCCCACTTACCGAGAATAAAAAAGCCGATAGCGACAGCGGGAGTGACCAGAGTGTCGCGGTGAAGACGTTGCTCAAGCGCATGCGCGAGCTGCAACAGCAACTGCGAGAGCAACAGCAACAATTGGCAGCAGCGCAGGCCGCTCCTTACCCCACGCCGGAAGCGAAGCAGGCAGTCGTGATGTCGATTCAGGGACAAATCGCCGACACCAGCAGCGCACTGCTGCAAGTGACGGCCAGCCTGGTCAAGGAAATGGCAAAGGGTTCCAGTACGGGCAACATCGTCAGCACCACGGCTTAGGTTGCGTGGTGTTCAGAGCGAGTGTAGCTCTCAGGGTCGTTGACAAATGACTACAAGGTTCGCATGTAAGATGCCGGCTGCTGTTCAAGGGAATGAGCAAAGGTTCCAGCACCACCACGGCGTGGGTTTCATAGGTTGTCGCTACGAACGCAACTCTCAGGGTCGTTGACAAATGACTACAAGGTTCGCATAGTTCGGTCTTCGCAAACGTTTGCGGGGCTCCGTCGATCGCTTATTCCCTGGCGCTGGCGGTGAAGCTTACACCAGCGCAAGCGTTGCTCAGAATAATCATAAGATCGGAGTGAACCCATGAAGCTGCCATTCGCTGGACGTCTTCTTGCTGTCGCTATGCTGGCTGCCGCATCCGCCGCGCTGCCTGTCTCCTCGGCTTTCGCCGAATCCCCTGAAAAGCCCAAAGTCGCGCTGGTCATGAAATCCTTGGCCAATGAATTCTTCCTGACCATGGAAGATGGCGCCAAAGCCTACCAGAAAGAACACTCCGGCGATTTCGAACTGATTTCCAACGGCATCAAGGACGAAACGGACACCGCCAACCAGATCCGTATCGTCGAGCAGATGATTGTTTCCAAGGTCAATGCACTGGTGATCGCCCCGGCTGACTCCAAAGCCATGGTGCCAGTGATCAAGAAGGCCGTGGATGCCGGCATCACAGTGGTCAACATCGATAACCAGCTCGACCCTGCTGTGGTCAAAAGCAAAAATATCAGCGTTCCGTTCGTAGGCCCGGACAATCGCAAGGGTGCACGTCTGGTGGGCGAATACCTGGCCAAACAACTGAAGGCCGGTGACGAAGTCGGCATCATCGAAGGCGTGTCCACTACCACCAACGCCCAAGCCCGCACCGCAGGCTTCAAGGATGCAATGGAGGCGGCGCAAATCAAGGTCGTGTCCCTGCAATCCGGTGATTGGGAAATCAACAAAGGCAACCAGGTTGCCGCCTCCATGCTCAGCGAATACCCGAACATCAAGGCGCTGCTGGCTGGCAACGACAGCATGGCCGTCGGCGCGGTGTCCGCGGTGCGGGCGGCGGGCAAGGCCGGCAAGGTGCAAGTGGTCGGGTACGACAACATCAATGCGATCAAGCCGATGCTCAAGGACGGTCGCGTCCTCGCCACGGCGGACCAATACGCCGCCAAGCAGGCGGTGTTCGGCATCGAAACGGCGCTGAAGATCATCAAGGGTGAAAAGGTCGACAGCGGCGCCAACGGCGTCATCGAAACGCCGGTCGAGCTGGTAACCAAGTAGTCCTTCTCGCGGCACAACGGTGCTCGCCCGTCCGGGCGAGCGCATGGAGATTCTTATGTCAGTTTCCGCACCGAACGCTGTCCTCTCGGTCAGCGGTATCGGCAAGACGTATGCGCAACCTGTCCTCACCGGCATCGACCTGACGTTGATGCGTGGCGAGGTCTTGGCGCTGACCGGCGAGAACGGCGCCGGCAAAAGCACGCTGTCGAAGATCATCGGCGGGCTGGTCACGCCGACCACTGGCCAGATGCAATTTCAGGGTCAGGATTATCGTCCTGGCAGCCGTACCCAAGCGGAAGAGTTGGGCATCCGCATGGTCATGCAGGAGCTCAATCTGCTGCCGACCCTGTCCGTGGCGGAAAACCTGTTCCTCGACAATCTGCCGAGCAATGCAGGTTGGATCAGTCGCAAGCAACTGCGCAAGGCAGCGATCGAAGCCATGGCTCAGGTCGGGCTGGACGCAATCGATCCGGACACCCTGGTTGGCGAGTTGGGCATCGGTCATCAGCAAATGGTCGAGATTGCCCGCAATCTGATTGGTGATTGCCGGGTGCTGATCCTCGACGAGCCGACCGCGATGCTCACCGCTCGCGAAGTGGAAATGCTCTTCGAGCAGATCACCCGCTTGCAAGCGCGTGGCGTGTCGATCATTTACATTTCCCATCGCCTTGAAGAGCTGGCGCGGGTGGCGCAGCGCATTGCGGTGCTGCGCGACGGCAATCTGGTGTGTGTCGAGCCGATGGCCAACTACACCAGCGAACAACTGGTCACCCTGATGGTTGGGCGTGAACTGGGCGAACACATCGACATGGGGCCGCGCAAGATTGGCGCGCCAGCGTTGACGGTCACGGGCCTGAGTCGTGCCGACAAGGTGCGCGACGTGTCCTTCGAAGTGCGTGCCGGCGAGATCTTCGGCATATCCGGGCTGATCGGGGCAGGGCGCACCGAGTTACTGCGCCTGATTTTTGGTGCCGATGTCCCGGACAGCGGCACGGTTGCGCTGGGTTCGCCGGCGCGGGTCGCGACTATTCGCTCGCCAGCGGATGCCGTTGCGCACGGTATCGCCTTGATTACCGAAGACCGCAAGGGTGAAGGCTTGCTGTTGACGCAATCGATCAGCGCCAACATTGCCCTGGGCAACATGGCGGAAATTTCCAGGGCGGGGGTCGTCAACAACGCCGATGAGTTGTCCCTGGCCCAGCGCCAGGTCGACGCCATGCGCATCCGCAGTTCCAGCCCGACGCAAACGGTATCGGAGCTGTCCGGCGGCAACCAGCAGAAAGTCGTGATCGGTCGCTGGCTGGAGCGCGACTGTTCGGTGTTGCTGTTCGACGAGCCTACACGTGGCATCGACGTAGGCGCCAAATTCGACATTTATGCACTGCTCGGTGAGCTGACCCGTCAGGGCAAGGCGCTGGTGGTGGTGTCCAGCGACCTGCGCGAACTGATGTTGATCTGCGACCGCATTGGCGTGCTGTCGGCGGGGCGTCTGATCGAGACATTCGAGCGCGACAGCTGGACCCAGGATGACTTGCTTGCTGCCGCTTTTGCCGGTTACCAAAAACGTGATGCGTTGCTCAACGAAGCAGCGCCTAGGGATCTCCCATGAAAACTGCAACGCCTGGCGGTAAACGTAGCGGCAACTTCTACGGTCTGGGCACTTATCTGGGTCTGGCCGGTGCCTTGCTGGCGATGATTGTGCTGTTCTCGATCCTCAGCAGCCATTTCCTGTCGTATGACACCTTCAGCACCCTGGCCAACCAGATTCCGGACTTGATGGTGCTGGCGGTCGGCATGACGTTTGTGTTGATCATCGGCGGCATTGATCTCTCTGTCGGGTCGGTGTTGGCGCTGGCGGCATCGACTGTCAGCGTGGCCATTCTTGGCTGGGGCTGGAGCGTGCTGCCGGCGGCACTGCTGGGCATGGCGGCCGCGGCATTGGCCGGGACCATCACGGGTTCGATCACTGTGGCCTGGCGTATTCCGTCGTTCATCGTTTCCCTGGGTGTCCTGGAAATGGCGCGAGGCGTGGCGTATCAGATGACCGGTTCGCGCACCGCCTATATCGGCGACGCCTTTGCGTGGCTGTCCAATCCGATCGCGTTCGGCATTTCACCGTCATTCATTATTGCCTTGTTGATCATCTTCGTGGCGCAAGCCGTATTGACCCGCACCGTGTTCGGGCGTTACCTGATCGGTATCGGAACCAATGAGGAAGCGGTGCGTCTGGCCGGGATCAATCCCAAGCCCTACAAGATCCTCGTCTTCAGCCTGATGGGGTTGCTGGCCGGGATCGCTGCGTTGTTCCAGATTTCGCGGCTGGAGGCAGCGGACCCGAATGCCGGTTCCGGCCTGGAGCTGCAAGTGATCGCAGCGGTGGTGATCGGTGGCACCAGCCTGATGGGCGGGCGCGGCTCGGTGATCAGCACGTTTTTCGGGGTGTTGATCATTTCCGTACTGGCGGCTGGCCTGGCGCAGATTGGCGCGACCGAGCCGACCAAGCGCATCATTACCGGTGCGGTGATCGTCGTGGCGGTGGTGCTGGACACCTACCGCAGTCAACGCGCAAGTCGGCGGACCTGAGCCATGGCAACCATCAAAGATGTGGCAGCCCTTGCAGGGATTTCCTACACCACCGTTTCCCACGTGGTAAACAAGACGCGTCCGGTCAGTGAAGAAGTACGGGTCAAGGTCGAGGCGGCGATCAAAAGCCTCGACTACGTGCCCAGTGCGGTGGCCCGCTCATTGAAAGCCAAGACCACGGCCACCATCGGCCTGTTGGTGCCGAACAGCCTCAACCCGTACTTCGCCGAGCTGGCGCGCGGTATCGAGGATTACTGCGAGCGCAATGGCTATTGCGTGATCCTGTGCAACTCCGACGACAACCCGGACAAGCAGCGCAGCTACCTTCGCGTACTGCTGGAAAAACGCATAGACGGGCTGATCGTGGCCTCCGCCGGTGGGGATGCCGGTTTCGCCGAAGGGCTGGCGGGCGTGCGTACGCCGATGGTCATCGTCGACCGTGGGCTGCAAGGCGTGAGTGCCGACCTGGTGCGCATCGACCATGAATACGGCGCATATCTGGCGACCCGACACCTTTTGGAGTTGGGGCATCGGGATATCGCCATGATCGGTGGTCCGGCGGACACCAGCGTCGCGCAGATGCGTCTGGCAGGTTATTGCCGTGCCTTGCAGGAGGCGGGCGTCGAAGTGGTTCACGAGCGTGTGCTGCAAAGCGACTTCACCAGCACTGGCGGTTACGTTGCTGCCGCAACCCTGCTGGAAAACAACCCGCCCACGGCGATTTTTGCCGGTAACGACATGATCGGCTTCGGTGTCCTGCGAGCCGCCGCCGAGCGCAACATTCGCGTGCCGAGCGAACTGTCGGTGATCGGCTTCGACGATATCCAGATGAGCCGCTATGTCTATCCGGCGCTGACCACCGTGGGCCAATCGATTCTGCAATTGGGCGAAATGGCGGCCGGTGTGCTGTTGCGCAGGATCGCCAAACCGGAAACGGCTATCGATCAACGGATCGTGACGCCGAGTATTGTCTTGCGTGAATCGACTGCGCCCCTGGCCGGTCTGTTCGCGCAATTGCGTTGAAACTTTGAGTAGCGATGTATGCCAGCAAAAGTAGTGGTGATAGGCAGCCTGAACATGGACCTGGTGACTCGTGCTTCGCGCCTGCCCCGGGGCGGCGAGACGCTGATCGGTGAGTCGTTTACCACGATTTCCGGTGGCAAGGGTGCCAACCAGGCAGTGGCTGCGGCACGGTTGGGTGCGCAGGTATCGATGGTCGGTTGCGTGGGGAGCGATGCCTATGGAGAGGTGCTGCGCGGGGCATTGTTAGCCGACGGCATCGATTGTCAGGCCGTCAGCACCGTTGACGGCTCCAGCGGTGTGGCGCTGATTGTGGTCGATGACAACAGCCAGAACGCTATCGTCATCGTGGCTGGCGCCAATGGTGCGCTGACGCCGGCGTTGATCGATCAGTTCGACGCGGTGCTGCAAGCGGCGGACGTGATCATCTGTCAGCTGGAAGTGCCGGATGCCACCGTCGGGTACGCGCTCAAGCGCGGCCGGGAGCTGGGCAAATCGGTGATTCTCAATCCGGCACCGGCCAGTCGGGCGCTGCCGGCGAACTGGTATGCGGCCATTGATTACCTGATTCCCAACGAGAGCGAAGCATCGACCTTGACAGGGTTGCCGGTGGACTCACTGGCAACCGCCGAAACGGCGGCAACGCGGCTGATCGCCATGGGGGCGGGCAAGGTCATCATCACGCTCGGCGCGCAAGGCTCACTGTTTGCCGACGGCCAACGCCTCGAGCACTTTGTCGCGCCGAAGGTGAAAGCGGTGGACACCACGGCCGCAGGCGACACCTTCGTCGGTGGTTTTGCCGCTGCACTGGCCGGCGGCAAAAGTGAACGCGAGGCCATCCACTTCGGTCAGGCTGCCGCTGCACTGTCGGTCACCCGCGCGGGGGCGCAACCCTCGATTCCCGATCTGTCTGAAGTGCAGGCCACAGCATGAAAAAAACACCGCTACTCAACGTCGCCTTGTCGCGGCTGATTGCATCCCTGGGGCATGGCGACCTGGTCGTGATCGGCGATGCCGGACTGCCAGTGCCGCCGGGTGTCGAGTTGATCGACCTGGCCCTGACCCAGGGTATTCCTGATTTCGTCAGCACCTTGAGCGTCGTGCTCAGCGAAATGCAGGTCGAGCGCCATGTACTTGCCCGGGAGATCCTGGATAAGCAACCATCCGCTCTGGTTGCGCTGGACAGACTGCATGCCGAAGGTGCGCTGGGCCAGCGCGAGTTGCTCAGCCATGAGCAGTTCAAGGTCTTGAGCCGACAGGCGAGGGCGATTGTGCGCACCGGCGAATGCCAGCCGTACTGCAACATTGTTCTGGCGGCCGGGGTCACCTTTTAAGTTGCTTGATCTTTCCCCCTGCACAAGGAGTGCACCATGTACCGCAATGTCCAGAAACTGCTGCTTCGGAGCCTGCTGCTTTTGTCCCTGATATCCGCAACGAGCGCCCACGGGGCACAAAATATCGACCTGATCATCGACACCGATCCCGGTGCCGACGACGTCGTGGCCTTGCTGTTTGCCCTGGCATCACCGCAAGAGTTGAGCATCCGTGCGTTGACCACCGTCGCTGGCAATGTGCGCCTGGACAAGACCTCGCGTAATGCGCGGCTGGCTCGTGAATGGGCAGGGCGCGAGGAAGTGCCGGTGTATGCTGGCGCGCCAAAACCACTGATGCGCACTCCGATTTATGCGGACAACATTCACGGCAAGGAAGGCATGTCGGGCGTCACCGTGCATGAGCCTGAGAAGGGGCTGGCGCAGGGCAATGCCGTTGATTACCTGATCGATACCCTGAAAACGGCCAAGCCCCATAGCATCACCATCGCCATGCTGGGGCCTCAGACCAATCTGGCCCTGGCACTGATCCAGGCGCCGGAGATCGTTCAGGGCATCAGGGAGGTGGTGATCATGGGCGGCGCGCACTTCAATGGTGGCAACATTACGCCGGTGGCTGAGTTCAATCTGTTCGCTGATCCGCAGGCTGCAGAGGTCGTGCTCAAGAGCGGCGCCAAACTGACCTATCTGCCGCTGGACGTGACGCACAAGATTTTGACCAGTGAAGCGCGCCTTAAGCAGATCGCCGCACTGAACAACAATGCCAGCAGGCTGGTGAGCGATATTCTCAATGAATACATCAAGGCCGATATGGAGCACTACGGTCTGACGGGTGGGCCGGTGCATGACGCTACCGTCATCGCCTATCTGCTCAAGCCTGAGTTGTTCAGCGGTCGTTCGGTCAATGTGGTGATCGACAGCCGCGAAGGCCCGACCTTCGGCCAGACCATTGTTGACTGGTACGACGGCCTGAAGGCGCCAAAGAATGCTTTCTGGGTTGAGAACGGTGATGCCCAGGGCTTTTTTGACCTGCTGACCGAGCGTCTGGCTCGCCTGAAGTAAGCCAAAACCCGCAGGCGACGGCCTGCGGGTTTACTCCCTTTCGTTGATTTCGGCGCCCTGGTAGCCCGCCGGGTATTTCTCGAATACTTGTGCGATGAAGGATTGCGCGGCCTCGGTTCCCAGTTCCTTGACCAGCAAGTCGACACTGATGATCGCCAGTTCCTCCGGGCTGCCCGGGCTATACGAACTGTGGCCCAGCGGCCATTTGGCCTTGATGTCGGCGTCTATGTTTACGGTGGTCATGATGGCGCTCGTGAATGGGGTGAAGTCTGCATGAAGTTAATCATTTTGCCGCTTGTTTGGCACTCCGATTTAGGCATGAGGGCAGGGCTGTGCCACACTGCCTCATTGATGATTTTTCAAGGACCGTGTTGTGCAGATCGATTTGAATGACGGCCTGACCCTGGAGGCCGTGCGCCAATTGCTGGCCAGTGCCAGCGATGATGAGCATACGCAGTTGCGGGTAACCAAGGGCGGCATTGCCTACATTTCTTCGGGTGTCGTGGGCGGCACCGACATCGATGGCCTGCTGTTTCGCCTCGAGACCTGGGCCAAGGGCTCCGGATACGTGGGCCGGGTTGCAGCCAGTGATGAGGTCTGGGTCACGCAGATTTTCAACGCATTGAAAGACAACTGGCCGAAGCCACCCTTCGATTACATCGATATCTATTAAGCGCCATTCATATCCGGTCACGATTGAGAAGTGAACGACGGGATTGGCTCAGGCAAACTTGTCGATCGACCGGATCGAAAGCAAGGTGCTGGCACCTGGTGAAACCAAACGCCGGATTGGCGGTCGCACGATCTCAGCTCAATCAATTGAATAAAGGAGGCTTCATGCCTTGGAAGCTCGCGTCATTGGGTACTTTGCTGGCCGCTAGCCTGCTGGCTGGTTGCAGCAATACATCCACCGACTCGGCCACGGACCCTGTTGCGGCGACCGACACCGGTCATAGTCGCTGCGAAGCAACGGCGGCCGAGTTCGCAATTGGCAAGAAGGCTTCGCCTGAGCTGCTGGAGCAGGCACGCGTTCGCGCAGGCGCGCAAAACGCCCGAATCCTCAAGCCCAACGATATGGTGACCCTGGAGTACCGCTCCGATCGCCTGAACCTGAGCACCGATAACAGCCTGGTCGTCAATCGCGTCAATTGCGGCTGACACCGCACCCGCTTTTTCATCACCCATAAAAAACCCCGTCACATGGACGGGGTTTTTTTAGTGCGCCTGGAAATTACTCTGGGCGAACTTGTGCAGCTTGCATACCCTTTTGGCCTTTCTCAGCCACGAAGGAAACGGTTTGGCCTTCTTTCAGGCTTTTGAAACCGTCGCTTTCGATAGCTTTGAAGTGTACGAACAGGTCGTCACCGCCACCTTGAGGAGTGATGAAGCCGAAGCCTTTTTCATCGTTGAACCATTTAACGGTGCCGGTTTGGCGATTAGACATGGTGTATCTCCAAGAAACATATATTTTCAGTAGTACTGTGTTGCTCAGGCCAACTGGGCACACCCGGGTATCATAGTCGAAATGTTCGCTTTGGGAGCCCCCCGCAGGTGCTGTTTGCCGCGCAGTCACACTTTCTTTGTTGCCTGATAAGCCTGGAAGCCCCGATTTAAAAGGCTTTCAGGCGAAAGTAAAGACGATAAAAAAAGCTGTAAAACCTACATAAATTGTTGAAAAAAACGCTATTTGCGGCCTTTTCAACGACAGTTGCGGCCTTCGCAGCCGGTTTTTCGCTTTATTTTTTGGCCTTGTTATCAGCCTTGCACGCCGAAATCTGGGTCAGCGCTTTCTGTTTCAGAGCATCACTGGCCTTATTGTCCATCAGCGCCTGAAGGTCGCTGGCCGGGTAGGACTTGATGGCATCCGCGCCACAAGCGCAGTGCGCCTTGGCGGCCGCCGCGCCGATCTGCGGGGTGGCCGCTTCGGTGCACTGGGCCATGTACTTCTCGCGTTCGCCCTTCGGCCAGTCCGCATGGGCCGTCAGCGGCAACAGGAGGACGATGGGGGCGACGACTGCGAATAAACGATTCAGACGCATGCTGAGATGCTCCTTTTGGGTCGATGTCTTTTTATCTGAGGGGTTAACAGGGTTCAAGTTCAGCACTCTGGCACAAAATGGCTGATTTGCCCCGACGTAAAACCCAGGCCCGCGACAACCGTTCATCTGTGCTAACATGCCCGGCTCGGGTGTTTGCAGGCTGCGCAGGACCTCCCGTCCCGTTGGCGGCAGATGTCCGAATAACCCTGATTTGAATCCCAGTCACTCTGGTTCGGTTTTTCCGGTTGGCCGCAAGGCTCCTGCCGCTGTAAGGCAGGCGTTCGTCATTGAATGGCCGGGACTGGATCTTGTACTGGCTCATCCCAACCCACGTGACCTTTGGTAGGGGTCACCACTAGGAGAGGAGGCGCCATGCCAACTATTACTCTTCCCGACGGCAGTCAACGTTCATTCGATCACCCGGTTTCCGTAGCCGAGGTTGCCGCATCCATCGGTGCAGGCCTGGCCAAGGCCACCCTGGCCGGCAAGGTCAACGGCAAGCTGGTCGATGCCAGCGATACCATCGACAGTGATTCCACGCTGCAAATCATTACGCCAAAGGATGAAGAGGGGCTGGAGATCATTCGCCACTCTTGCGCGCACCTGGTTGGCCATGCGGTCAAGCAGCTGTACCCGACTGCCAAGATGGTCATCGGGCCGGTCATTGATGAAGGCTTCTATTACGACATCGCCTTCGAGCGTCCATTTACGCCGGACGACATGGCTGCCATCGAACAGCGCATGCAGCAGCTGATCGAGAAAGATTACGACGTGATCAAGAAAGTCACTCCGCGCGCGGAAGTGATCGAAGTGTTCAAGGCCCGCGGCGAAGACTACAAGCTGCGCCTGGTCGAGGACATGCCGAACGAGCAGGCCATGGGCCTGTACTATCACGAAGAATACGTCGACATGTGTCGCGGTCCGCACGTACCGAACACCCGCTTCCTGAAGTCCTTCAAACTGACCAAGCTGTCCGGCGCCTACTGGCGCGGCGATGCCAAGAACGAGCAATTGCAGCGCGTTTATGGCACGGCGTGGGCGGACAAGAAGCAACTGGCGGCTTATATCCAGCGCATCGAAGAAGCTGAAAAGCGCGATCACCGCAAGATCGGCAAGCGCCTGGGCCTGTTCCACACCCAGGAAGAAGCGCCTGGCATGGTGTTCTGGCATCCGAACGGTTGGACCCTGTATCAGGTGCTCGAGCAGTACATGCGCAAGGTTCAGCGCGATAACGGTTACCTGGAGATCAAGACACCTCAGGTGGTTGATCGCAGCCTGTGGGAGAAATCCGGGCACTGGGCCAACTACGCCGACAACATGTTCACCACTGAGTCGGAAAGCCGCGACTACGCCATCAAGCCAATGAACTGCCCTTGCCACGTGCAAGTGTTCAATCAGGGCCTGAAGAGCTACCGCGAGCTGCCGATGCGACTGGCCGAATTCGGTGCCTGCCACCGTAACGAGCCATCGGGTGCGCTGCACGGCATCATGCGTGTGCGTGCATTCACTCAGGACGACGCCCACATCTTCTGCACCGAAGAGCAGATGCAGGCCGAATCCGCTGCATTCATCAAGCTGACCATGGATGTCTATGCCGACTTCGGCTTTAAAGACATCGAGATGAAGCTGTCCACTCGTCCGGAAAAGCGCGTCGGATCCGACGAGCTGTGGGATCGCGCCGAAGCTGCATTGGCCGCAGCGCTGGACAGTGCGGGCCTGCCGTACGATCTGCAGCCGGGAGAGGGCGCTTTCTACGGTCCGAAGATCGAATTCTCGCTGAAAGATTGCCTTGGCCGTGTGTGGCAGTGTGGTACCCTGCAGCTCGATTTTAACCTGCCTGTGCGTCTGGGCGCTGAATTTGTCTCCGAAGACAACAGTCGCAAGCATCCAGTTATGCTGCACCGGGCGATCCTCGGATCGTTCGAACGCTTCGTCGGAATATTGATCGAGCACTACGAGGGAGCATTCCCTGCGTGGCTCGCTCCGACCCAGGCTGTAGTGATGAATATCACTGATAAACAGGCAGATTTTGTCAGCCAAGTGGAAAAAACTCTCAACGAAAGCGGGTTTCGTGCCAAGTCTGACTTGAGAAATGAAAAGATCGGCTTTAAAATCCGCGAGCATACGTTGCTCAAGGTTCCCTATCTTCTGGTTATCGGGGATAAGGAAGTTGAGACGCAGACTGTCGCTGTGCGTACTCGTGAAGGTGCTGACCTGGGCTCGATGCCCGTCGCCCAGTTCGCCGAGTTCCTCGCGCAAGCGGTTTCCCGGCGTGGTCGCCCAGATTCGGAGTAATTATTATTAAGCGTGAAATGAGACAAGATAAACGAGCTGCACCGAAAGCCCCGATCAACGAGAATATCTCGGCACGCGAGGTTCGGTTAATTGGGGCTGAAGGTGAACAGCTTGGGATTGTGTCAATTGAAGACGCGCTTCTTAAGGCTGAAGAGGCCAAGCTGGATTTGGTGGAAATTTCCGCCGATGCAGTACCCCCTGTTTGCAAACTGATGGACTACGGCAAATCGATCTTCGAAAAGAAGAAGCAGGTTGCCGCGGCCAAGAAAAACCAGAAGCAGATTCAGGTTAAAGAAATCAAGTTTCGTCCAGGGACGGAGGAAGGGGATTACCAGGTAAAACTGCGCAACCTGGTACGTTTCCTGAGTGACGGGGACAGGGCCAAGGTATCCTTGCGATTCCGCGGCCGTGAGATGGCCCACCAGGAGCTGGGGATGGAACTGCTCAAGCGAGTTGAAGGTGACTTGCTCGAATACGGTTCGGTCGAACAGCATCCTAAGATGGAAGGACGCCAGCTGATCATGGTCATCGCCCCGAAAAAGAAGAAGTAATCAACAGGGCACGGCAGGCCTTCTGATTATGTTTATCAACTGAATGCGGAGTATCCGAACATGCCAAAGATGAAAACCAAAAGTGGTGCTGCTAAGCGGTTTCTGAAAACTGCTAACGGTATCAAGCACAAGCACGCTTTCAAGAGCCACATCCTGACTAAAATGTCGACCAAGCGTAAGCGTCAACTGCGCGGTAGCAGCTTGCTGCATCCGTCCGACGTGGCAAAAGTCGAGCGCATGCTGCGCCTTCGTTAATTTTAGTCAAGAATAGAGGAAGTAACTCATGGCTCGTGTAAAGCGTGGCGTCATTGCCCGTAAACGTCACAAAAAAATTCTGAAACTTGCTAAAGGCTACTACGGCGCTCGCTCCCGCGTATTCCGTGTTGCCAAGCAAGCGGTAATCAAGGCAGGCCAATACGCCTACCGTGACCGTCGTCAGAAAAAACGTCAGTTCCGCGCTCTGTGGATCGCTCGTATCAACGCTGGTGCTCGTATCAACGGTCTGTCCTACAGCCGTTTCATCGCCGGCCTGAAAAAAGCGTCCATCGAGATCGACCGTAAGGTTCTGGCTGATCTGGCAGTGAACGAAAAAGCGGCGTTTGCTGCGATTGTCGAGAAAGCTAAAGCCACCTTGGCTTAAGTACCCCCGACAGTCACCCGGCCTCACCTCAGTGGGGCCAGGTGTTAAACGTCATAAATAGGGGAAGAGCCTTCAAGCTCTTCCCCTATTTTGTATCTGGAGTCTGTACATGGAAAACCTGGATGCGCTCGTCTCGCAAGCTCTAGAGGCTGTGCAAAGCGCTGAAGACATCAATGCCCTGGAGCAAATCCGGGTTCACTACCTTGGCAAAAAAGGTGAATTGACTCAGGTGATGAAGACCCTGGGGAATCTGCCGCCAGAGGAGCGCCCACAGGTCGGCGCCCTGATCAACGTTGCCAAGGAGCGTGTTACAGAGGTTCTCAATGCTCGCAAGGCACTGTTTGAAGAGGCCGAGCTGGCCGCCAAACTGTCTGCCGAGTCCATTGACGTGACCCTGCCTGGCCGTGGCCAGACCTCGGGTGGCTTGCATCCGGTGACCCGCACTCTGGAACGTGTCGAACAATTCTTCACCCGCATCGGCTACGGCATCGCCGAAGGCCCTGAGGTCGAAGACGATTACCACAACTTCGAAGCGCTCAACATCCCAGGCCATCACCCGGCCCGGTCGATGCATGATACCTTCTATTTCAATGCCAACATGTTGCTGCGCACCCACACCTCGCCGGTACAGGTCCGCACCATGGAATCGAAACAGCCGCCGATCCGCATCGTCTGCCCAGGCCGCGTGTATCGCAGCGACTCCGATATCACCCACTCGCCGATGTTCCACCAGGTCGAAGGCCTGCTGGTTGATCGCGACATCAACTTCGCCGACCTCAAAGGCACCATTGAAGAATTCCTGCGTGTGTTCTTCGAGAAAGAGCTGGCCGTGCGTTTCCGCCCTTCGTATTTCCCGTTCACCGAGCCATCGGCTGAAGTGGATATGGAATGCGTGATGTGCAGCGGCAAAGGCTGCCGCGTCTGCAAGCAGACGGGCTGGCTGGAAGTCATGGGTTGCGGCATGGTCCATCCGAACGTGCTGCGCATGTCCGGCATCGACCCGGAAGAGTTCTCCGGCTTTGCCTTCGGCATGGGCGTGGAGCGTCTGGCCATGCTGCGTTACGGCGTGAACGACTTGCGTCTGTTCTTCGACAACGACTTGCGGTTCCTCGCGCAATTTCGCTAGTCGTAATGAATTCTTAGGAGAGCAGGATGAAATTCAGTGAACAATGGCTGCGTGGCTGGGTTAGCCCGCAGGTAAGTCGCGACGAGCTGGTTGCTCGTCTGTCGATGGCCGGTCTCGAGGTCGATAGCGTGACCCCGGCGGCCGGCGAATTCAGTGGCGTGGTGGTAGGCGAGGTGCTGAGCACCGAACAGCACCCTGACGCTGACAAGTTGCGTGTTTGCCAGGTCAGCAATGGCTCGGAAACTTTCCAGGTCGTTTGCGGTGCGCCGAACGTGCGTCCGGGCCTGAAAATCCCGTTCGCCATGATCGGTGCCGAGCTGCCGGGCGACTTCAAGATCAAGAAAGCCAAGCTGCGTGGCGTCGAGTCCAACGGCATGCTGTGCTCCCAGGCGGAGCTGCAAGTCGGTGAAGGTAACGATGGCCTGATGGAACTGCCGGTCGATGCACCGGTGGGCCAGGACATCCGTGAGTACCTGAACCTGAACGATGCCAGCATCGAGGTCGACCTGACTCCTAACCGTGGTGACTGCCTGTCCCTGGCCGGTCTGGCCCGTGAAGTCGGTGCGCTGTATGCGGCCAAGGTCAATCGCCCCGTGGTGGCCAGCGTTCCTGCCGTGCACGACGAAGTGCGTTCGGTTGAAGTGCTCGCGCCAGCCGCTTGCCCGCGTTACCTGGGTCGTGTCATTCGCAATGTCGACCTGTCCAAGCCTACGCCGCTGTGGATGGTCGAGCGTCTGCGTCGTGCCGACGTACGCAGCATCGACGCTGCCGTCGACATCACCAACTACGTGATGCTCGAATTGGGTCAACCGCTGCACGCATTTGATCTCGCCGAAATCAATGGCGGCATCCGCGTACGTATGGCCGAAGAAGGCGAGAAGCTGGTATTGCTCGACGGCCAGGAAGTCAGCCTGCGTAGCGATACGCTGGTGATTGCCGACCACACCCGCGCCTTGGCCATTGCCGGCGTCATGGGTGGCGAGCACAGTGGCGTCAACACCGCGACCACCCGCGACATTTTCCTGGAAAGTGCGTTCTTCGATCAGATCGCCGTGGCCGGCAAGGCCCGTTCCTATGGCCTGCACACCGACGCCTCGCACCGCTATGAGCGTGGCGTGGACTGGAAACTGGCCCGTGAAGCCATGGAGCGCGCCACCGGCCTGCTGCTGGAGATCACGGGTGGCGAAGCGGGTCCGATCATTGAAACAGTCAGTGAACAGCACCTGCCGTCGATCGCACCGATCACCCTGCGTGCGCCTCGCATCACCCAGATGCTGGGCATGGAAATGGATTCGGCCGAGGTCGAGAGCCTGCTCACTGGCCTGGACCTGACCATTACTGCCGAAGGGGCAGGGCAGTGGCGTGTAGACGTGCCAAGCCATCGCTTCGACATCAGCCTTGAAGTTGACCTGATCGAAGAGCTGGCGCGCCTGTACGGCTACAACCGCCTGCCGGTTCGTTACCCGCAGGCTCGCCTGGCTCCTCAAGCCAAGGCCGAAGCGCGTAGCGACCTGCCTGAGCTGCGTCGCCTGCTGGTGGCTCGTGGTTATCAGGAAGCAATCACTTACAGCTTCATCGATCCGAAACAATTCGAGTTGTTCAGTCCGGGCGTGGAGCCGCTGTTGCTCGCCAACCCGATTTCCAACGACATGGCCGCGATGCGTTCGTCCCTGTGGCCAGGCTTGGTCAAGGCGCTTCAGCACAACCTGAACCGTCAGCAGGACCGTGTGCGTCTGTTCGAGAGCGGCCTGCGCTTCGTCGGTCAGCTCGACGGCTTGAAGCAGGAGCCGATGCTGGCGGGCGTCGTTTGCGGCAGCCGCTTGCCGGAAGGCTGGGCACAAGGTCGCGATGTCGTGGATTTCTTCGACGTCAAAGCCGATGTGGAAGCGGTGTTGGGTTTTGCCGGTGCGCTGGATTCGTTCACGTTCGTGCCGGGCAAGCACCCTGCGTTGCATCCAGGGCAGACTGCGCGCATTGAGCGCGAGGGTCGCCTGGTCGGCTTCGTTGGCGCAATTCACCCTGAATTGTCGAAAACCCTGGGCCTTGATCGTCCGGTCTTCGTGTTCGAGCTGGTTCTGGCGGAAGTGGCAACCGGCAAAATGCCTGAATTCCGCGAGTTATCGCGCTTTCCTGAAGTGCGTCGTGACCTGGCATTGATCGCGCACCAGGACGTCGCTGCTGCGGCTGTACTGGACGTAATCCGTGAAAATGCAGGCGAATGGCTGACAGACCTCAGGCTATTTGACGTGTATCAGGGTAAAGGCATTGATCCTGATAGAAAAAGCCTCGCAGTTGGCTTGACCTGGCAGCATCCATCGCGCACTCTTAATGACGATGAGGTGAATACCGCAACGCAAAATATCCTCACCTCGCTCGAACAAAGGTTGAACGCCACGTTAAGGAAGTGACGTATGGGGGCTTTGACGAAAGCTGAGATGGCGGAACGTCTGTATGAAGAGCTGGGCCTGAACAAACGGGAAGCCAAGGAATTGGTCGAACTGTTTTTCGAAGAAATCAGGCACGCGCTCGAAGACAACGAACAAGTCAAATTGTCCGGTTTCGGCAATTTCGACCTTCGGGACAAACGCCAGCGGCCTGGCCGCAATCCGAAAACGGGTGAAGAAATCCCGATCACGGCTCGCCGTGTGGTCACCTTTCGTCCAGGGCAGAAGTTGAAGGCCCGAGTTGAGGCTTATGCTGGAACCAAGTCATAACGACGAACTACCCGTCATCCCGGGCAAACGCTACTTCACCATTGGTGAAGTCAGCGAGCTGTGTGCGGTAAAACCACATGTGCTGCGCTACTGGGAGCAGGAGTTTCCTCAACTCAACCCCGTCAAACGACGCGGAAACCGCCGGTATTATCAGCGCCAGGACGTGCTGATGATCCGGCAGATCCGCGCACTTCTTTACGATCAGGGTTTCACCATCGGCGGCGCACGCCTGCGCCTGTCCGGCGATGAAGCCAAAGATGACACCACCCAGTACAAACAGATGATCCGGCAGATGATTGCCGAGTTGGAAGATGTGCTGGTTGTCCTCAAGAAATAAAATCATTCGTTTGAATACTTCCATTTTTCAAACGCTTGCGATACATTCTTGAGCGTTCTTCGAAGTGAGGAACAAGTTTCACGCCTAGTCGGGGCGTAGCGCAGTCCGGTAGCGCACTAGCATGGGGTGCTAGGGGTCGAGTGTTCGAATCACTCCGTCCCGACCATATTTCCTGAGTAAAATCAGACAGTTAAGCCGATCATCTGGATCGGCTTTTTTGTGTCTGCGCAAAACCCGCGCAAAACTGGCGCAAAACTACCCAGTGATTTCGCTGATATTCAGGTCCGGAATCGCCTCGGACCAGACGATTTCCTCATGGTCCCGCTGGTAGTTTCTGGTCATGCCCTCGCTCGCATGGCCAGCAATTTTCTGCCCATCCTTACCGGCTTTTTTGTAGAGATGCAGCGACAGCGCTCGCACCTCGTGGAAGCCCGGCATCTCTTCCTCCTTCCATCCCTTGTAGCATTCCGCCGCCTCCCGGGCGTCCTTGAACGCTCGAGTCAAATACCTCTCTTCAACCTTCGTCCAGTGGTCCTTGGTTTGTGCCTGTTTCTGTTTCAGGCGATCGGGCTTGCGGTGCACCAGGTATGGCGAGACCACATCGTCGCGGCACCGGCTGATCACCGCCTGCAACTCCGTCGTAACGCGGAAGCGAATCCATGCCGCGTCACTGGCCTTGGCCGTCTTCTTCTGCACGACGTACAGGAATCCCTCCCGAACTCCATCAAAGCGCATATCGAGGATGTCGGTTCGGCGTTGCGCGGTGATCAGGGCCAAGTCGATGGCGTTCTGCAGCCATGCCGGAGATTTCTCCCGGATGGCTTTCAGTCCCTCGACGGTATGGCGCTTGCGCTGTTTTTTCTCGATGCGGTTGATGGTGCTGGCCGCCGGGTTGTCCGGGCAGAGCCCTTTCGCCGCGGCGTGGTTGAATATGTCTGTCAGCAGCGCGCGGCACTGGTTCGCCGTGCGAGGCGTGAGTGCGTCCAGCATTTCGGCGACCATGCGAATCGTGATCTGGTCAACGGCCTTGCCTTCGAACTGCTTCCGGAAGCGCCTGAAGTGCACCGCGTATAAGCCGAGGGTGCCCTTGGCCAATTCGCGCGGCGGTAGAACGTCGCGTTCGTAGGTGTCGAGGAAACCGGCAAACGAATCGGTGGGTTGGTTCATCACTGCGCCGACAAGGTCAGCGCCGCGCATGAATTCCAGGTTTAACTGCTTCGCGGCGTCGATTGCCTTGATGCGATCGGCGCCGAACTGAAACCACTTCCCATCTATTGGCCGCCGGTAGCGGTATGTCGAGCGCCGCGCATCGAAGTAGAGGTTCTGCGGGAGGTTCTTATTCGCCTTGTTCCGCGGCCGAGGGACCATCATGCAGCTCCTTTCAATACCATCGCCACCAGGTCGTTACCGTCCGAGCGGGTGAATGCGGTCCAGTCAACGTACCAGAGTTTCCCTATCTGCTCCCCGGGCACCGCGCCGTTTCGGATGTGGTTGCGGATAGCTTGCGGGCACTGCGGGGTGCCGTTCTCGCCCCAGCGCCGGCGCTGGAACTCACTGATCTTGATCAGTTCTCGTTTCATTGGGTGCTCCATGCCGCGTGTGGCGGCAGAAGGTGGGGATGGGGTCAGCCGATAATCGCTGTCAGGGTTGCAGTACCGTCGCCGTGGATGGTGCGCGTATGCACAACTGGCGCTGCTGGCGAGCGGATTGCGTGGAACGCTTTGACGAAAGCCCCGTAGCACTCGCCGTCGTCGCCAGCCAGGTGGGTCGTGCAAGCGAGATCGGCATCTTCCTCGTTTGGGATGTGTGCGCTGAAGATCATTGCGATGCTGTGTTCTTTGCAGATCTGGATGATTTGCGCCATCAGCGGGTTGATCTGTACGTCGTAAATGTCTTCTTTGGTCATGGGGATTCCTCGACTGCCGATCACCGGCAGGCTGGTAGATGTTGGATAACAGATGAGGGGTATGAAGCAGTCTGACTTTCTGGGCTAATATTTAAGTGTTCGCTTCGCCAGTAAGTTGCTCCTGTGATACTCCTTCTGACGTGGCTGGCGGGGCGGACTCATTTATCGTGGCCCGTTGTAGATGAGCCAGGCCATGTAGGCGAGGGCAGAGGCTGGGATGATCATGGCGTCACCTGCTTGATGTTCGACTCGACCCATTTGCGCATGCGCACCCAGCGCTGCTCCGGTGTTTCGGCGTGCCAGCTACCTTCGTCATTCATAAAAACGATTTCTGAAGCCATGGCGGGGCTGATGCCAAACGCCTCACCTACGGCTTCTCGGTCATCCGGATCGAGCACCGCCATATCCACACCGCGCTTCGCCCCAACCACGCCGATGGTGCAAAACTCACCTTCCGCCTGCAGGGAGTCGGCGATCAGGCGCTTGCCCGGCATGGCGTCCAGTGCATCGCGCAACTCAATCAGGAAGGCTTGACCGCGCCCGCCTCTGAGTGCGGAGGTGACGGCTCCTCTCCAGCAGATCAGGCTCCAACCACCGCAATCATCGCTGTATCCGCTGCGGCTCATGGCGTCACCTCGCGGCGCGCCCATTGCACATAAGGGCCGTCCTCGGTGTCGAAAATCCCCATCAGGAACCACTCAGGCCCTGGTGACTCGGGATTCCAAGCGGTGCACGCCGCATCCTCTTCCGGAAGTTCGTAAATCTCGTCACCCGAGTGCCAGCCTTTCAGTTCCAGCCCTTGCTCCTTCGTCCAGGCGGTGTATGGGGCAGGATCTTCGCCTTCACCAAAGTTCGGGATGTTCGGGTGGTACCACCAACCATCCTTGTCGCGTTTCACTTCGACTGGGCCGAAAGGTTTGGCGCTGTGGGCAGCGCATGGCATCACGTAGAGCACATTGGAGTAATCGCCGCCGCCAGAGCTCAACTTCATCTGACATCCGCATTTGGCTGGCTCGCCATTCACGAACGTTATCTTTTCGTCAGGCATGACTGTTCCTTTGCCGCTATGGCGGCTGAGAGTTGTACATAAAATTTGGATTCGTATAACCGTTTTGACCAACTGTCCGATACCGTTTCGGCGCGGTTGCGCTTCGTTCGAATGGGTCTAGTTTTGGACTGTGTTAACCCTCACAAGGAACCGGCAGGAGGGCTCTATGAGACTTCGAGGCGATGTGTTTTGGGCGTGGGCAGATCCCGAGCTCCACAGCAGAACACACGATGAAACTCTGAATGATGGGACTTTCATCGACGTGCAAGTCAGGCTGTCGCGTGCCGGCGAGACTCAAAGGTTCATCGGGGTTTATGCTCCTGGTGGCATGGCGTTGCATGAAGAGGCTGTTGACCCACGCCCTGGTGAATCGATGACTAGAGCTTTGGCTTGGGGTGTCGGTCGAGCTCGACAGTTGGCTACCGCAGGAAGTGCGAGTACTTGCCGCTCAGCTTCCTCGAGATAGCGGCTGACTTTGAAGGGGAGGGATAAAGCTGACCGGTGGTCAGAAGGTATGAATTATCCGAGGTGGCCGTACTCGACTGTTCGAGGAGCGGCGGTTTCTCAATGGCGGTGAGCTCCGCCCAGGAGAAACGCTATGGCTTCTATCGATGACTTCAGATTTGAGTCGCACCAGCTTCTGTTAGAGCTTGACGCTGCCACCATGGGAATGATGACGCTGGTTTCATCAAGGTGTGTTTCAGGTCCCGAGTGGGATGCTGCAAACAAGAGGCAGCACGAAGCCTATAAATGCTGGGATGCCTTTATGAATGCGCCGCTCATCTCCGGTACCAACGTCCTTCCGCCTGCTATCTGAATGGCTAATTCAGCGAGTGAAGCTGACTTTGAAGGGGGAGGGAGTTACTGCTGGAGTTTGCGAACGGCTGCGTCGTATTCGAGGGGATCGCTGTTTGGGTAACGCTCGATGATCTCAATTAGGCGCTCGCGCTCAGGATCAACGGGCCGTACTACCGATCCCGGCGCGGGCTGCTCGCCTGGGTGAGGGATGTAACGAAGTGCTGCTTTGTATGCCGCACCCAGCGCATCATCCAGATCACCGCCACCCTGCTTGGACGTGTTGAAGGCAAGGATCTGCTGAGCTCGAACGTCGTAGCTGCGCTCCACGGACATAAGCGCCACATGCTCACCATGGCCTTGCGTCAGCTCATCAATCCGCTGATCCGCTTCGTTCAAGCGAAGCTGCAGGGCGTCACGCTCGGCCCGAAGGCGCTGGACCTTGCCTGCATCCGGCTGGGCGTAGAGCCCGACAACCCGGTAGCCCAGCTCTTCGCCATCGTTCATTGAATCGACTTCATCGTCGAGGTGATGCGCCTCGTCAGATACGCAAAGCTCGCTGTAGTGCGGCTTCCCATCTGGCTGCATGATTTCGTACATGAAAGGCTTTAAATCTTGCGGCGGTACAGCGGCGGCGATTGCGTCCCGGTATGCGTTGACGTGCCCGTTGGCCTTGAACATGGCAACAAGGATTTCTCGGGTCGCCTCAGTCGGCACCAATTTCCATTGATTGTTCATCCTGCAATCTCCATTGATACCAGATCATTGGCATTCACAACCGTCATGCCGAGGCGGTGGGCGATTTGAACTTCGAGTTTCGCGCCCTCCGATCTTTCCCATCCGGGCAGCAGGGCGATCACGCCGCACAGGCCCAGGCGGGTCAGGTCGTAGGCCATGTAGTCTGCCCACTGGGCGCCTGCGACGATGCCGTGGTCTGCCGGGTTCTCGACTTCGTAACCCCGGGCGCGCAATTGGTCGGCCATGGCGTTGAAGGCTGGATAGTTGAAGTCCTCAATCCCGGTCATGGGCCCGGCGACGTACACGCGCCTGGTGCGGGTGGCGGCGAGCGTCACACCAGGCGCAACTACTGCGCTGATCCGGTCAACTGCCCGGTCAATCGGGCCTTGAATGAAAGGCGGTGGTGGTTCGTTCGCCGGCGGAACCATCTGAGTCACCGCGGCAATCATGCCCATCAGCGATTCGGTGACGATCGAGCGAAGATCAGGCTTGCGGTTTTCTGTGGGCATGGGGCGTCCTATGCCGGGGCATGCCCGGGCGGTAATTTTTGAGTCGGTGGACTGAAGCCAGCGCAAGCTGACATCATCAAAGTCTTTGCAGAGGGAGTGGCAGTCGTGGAGAGAAGGACTATCGGGATTGTTTTGGCAATTGGGCTCGCCGGTCTTGTCGGCAAAGGGATGATTGATAGTCACAACAATCCATCCGCCAAAACCTCTTCCAGCTACAGCATTGCTCAAGTTCAGGCTGCGCCAGTTCAAGCATCTCCCACGAAGGGGGTGACCAAGGCTGAAGATTCTGAGTTCAACCATGATCTGTCAAATGCTCATAGCAGTCGCAATCTCTCAAAAGCAGATCTGGCGTGGCATGCGCTGAATACCTACGGTTGGGACTGCTCGGAAGTGGTTTCTGAGCAACAACCACCTACAGCAAAGTACTCAGTGATAACGTGTTCGAGTGGCTTGAAACTTCGAGTTTATCGGCGAAGCGACGCACATCCGATCATCCGAAATATCAAGGGAGGCTATGACTGAACCTGTTGTGCGGACATAGGGGATCCTCGCCGTTATAGTTCCGGGATCTACAGGGGAGTGGGTTATGAGTTGGGAGAATATTTCGTTTTGGATTGAACACCACCCGGGACTTGCTTCTTGGGTACAGGCGCTGGGGTCAATCGCAGCTATCTGGGGAGCATTTCAAATCAGCAATATGCAAGTGAAGAAACAGAGTTTGCACAAAGAAAAGGACACTCGAATACAGGCTTGGGCATATTTTGCGGTGGCGAAGAGTGCAGTGGATAATGCTATTTCACTTTTTGATTCTGCAGATGAGGCGATTTCATACGGGCACTTCAAATTAAACTGGGATCTCCACCACTCACACATGATTGAGTCATCTTTAGCGTCTTTGAAACTCATTCCTCCACACGCGCTAGGTTCTTACGATCTTGTTATAGCTTTTAACGGACTAATGGCAAATATGTCCGGTATTCTGATTGACGTTAAACAAGGTCTTGATCCGGAGGAAATTCAGTCTAAGCAGTACATGTTTTTCCGGGGTGAGCTGAGCATGCGTCGCTTCAACATTGGCTCCTATTGGGAGAAATTCGGTAACGCGTTTTTGGATAAGCATGACGGAGTTAAACCTGACGATATTTCCATGCCAGTGCATAAGTAAATGCAGACGCCTGCCTCGCCGGCTGGCGTGATTCGTTGAAGTGGGGTATTTGTGTTCGGCCCGGCATGGAGCCGGAATAAGGAGAAACAATGTCTTTCAGCTACGCAGCAGAGAAGTTTGCATCTGCCCGATCCGTTCTGATGCTTCCTCACCCTCAAGGTGAGGATCAGTCAATCGCTTCCGCTTTTTTCGAGTGTGGTCAGGGTTTGGATCGATTCGACAGATCTCTTTTTGACGAAAATTCGAGCATATGGATTAGGCAGCTCGATCAACTCATGAAGACAGATGGGTTGGAGGATCCGGATAGAGAAGGGTTGTTCATGATCAGGGCTCGCCAACTTTCCATCGATGACCAGCTACAGCTCTCTACTGTCGTGGATGAGCTGCAATGTTGGTTCAGTCGCCGGAAAGACTGAATTTCCCATGCGTTCGCCCAATGTGACAATTGGGCGAGGGCTGATCAGGCTCTCCGGACTTTGAATCGGAGCATAGCTTTGATGCTGTGGCAGTAATCCTGAAGTCGCTCATAGGCCTTGTATTTGGCCTGACCGAGAGTCGCCGCCCACACCCTGACCAAGTCGTCTCTGGCCTCTCGGCTCCAGCTGAGGTCATCCCAATCATGATTGAATGGCAGAACCAGCCACTCTTTGAGTGGCAGCGTCTCGGCCATCACGCCGTACTGAATTTCATGGGTCGGGTGGTAGTTGCTGATCCGCTTCTTCGGATCTTCGTCCAGCACCACGCCGATGTAGTGGCCGCGATCTGCCAGAATGACGCCGGGCTTGCCGTAGGCGATGACGCGGCGGCCGACTTCGGCTGGCACTTGATAGTGCTGCCGCACGTATGCACAGTTTTGGCTCATGGATTATCTCCAGTCAGGCACCGCCCTCCCATACGGGATGCGGTTGTGTGAAATTTGGTGAAGTAGCAGAGTGATGGCTCTATGATTCGCCATCACTCACGCATGGAGCGCAATAGATGCGGATTTTGATGGTTTCAACGATTGCATTGCTCATCGCCGGCTGCTCTGGTCCAGGTGTTGTGCCAATGGGGCGCGACACTTACATGATCGCGAAGGAAGGCAGCTTTACTACCTTTAGTGGCGGTGCAGTAAAGGCTCAGCTATATCAGGAGGCGAATGCCTTTTGCGAGGGCAAGGGCAAGCAGCTGATGCCGCTTAAAGATTCATCCATAGACAAAGGTTACGGCCGGCATGCCAATGCCGAGGTGCAGTTCCGTTGTCTTGACGCAAACGATCCAGAGTTGCGCCGTCCGACAATGGTGAACGAGCCCAATATGAAGATCAAAGTCGAGTAAAAGCCTCTCAATTATCGGTGGCGGCAATTTGGATATTGGTTGGGGTATTACGAGTGACCGGCATGGTGCCGGATCAAGGAGTGAGATATGGCTATTGACTACAGCGATGGGGCATACATTCTTTACGGTCAAATCCCGGAAAAGCCGAGAGTAGGGTGGGCGGAAAATGGCTTTGCCTATTCAGACAACGGTACTTGGAAGTTTCGTTTGGATGGCGAAGAGGTCTATGGCCTTGGCGGAGACCTTGCAGGATTGGTGGAAGGTGGCGTTGCGCTAACAAAGGCCGGCCAATTCCTCTTTATCATCGAGCCGGATGCGTGATCACAATGCAGGCTTGATGACCTCGTCCTCTGGCTCGCCCGGGTCGGCGCTCAACGCGGCAATGCTCTTGGTGTAGAAACTCCGAGACACCTTTTCGTTTAGCTCGTAAGGTGTCGTGACACAACGAAGCATTCGCGCCGCCGTTTCGAAGTCGGCGGCGATCACGTTGCGCAGCAGGTTCTGATACACCTCCTGCTGATTATTGAAGCCGTGTTTCTTCATCAGGCGCTTGAGGTCCGGCATGAACACGCCGGCCACCTCAACCTTGAACACGCAAATGCCTTTCTTCGCATCGTCCTCGGCCTTCTTGGCCCGTTTCTTCTTCTGCTTCAGCGACTCCGCTGTCGGCTCCTGCTGTTCCTCGGCCATGGCGTGCCTCTTCAATTCCGTGGGCCGGTATATCCAGCCATGTCTGTCTTCGGCGCTGGCGCACCTGGTTGCTGATTCGTCTCAATGCCCAGCACCGAAGTAAGCGAACACAACCAGTAAAGAGGCGGCACCGATGGTCCAGCGGAGCATGCTTCGCCCGAAACTTCCGGCGGACACTCGGATGTCTTCGAAGAAGTCGGCGTTCTTTTCGAGCTGCTTTGCGTAATCGCAGGCCATGTCGTGACCGTCACGGGCGCCGCGGGAAAGCTCGGTACCGCGCTCGATAACGTCGAACTTGTTCTTGCCCAGCGGCACGACGTTGAAGCGTGGTGCTCGGGCTGGCTCTTCGCGACCGATCATCTTGTACATCTCCGAGGTGGACAGCAGAACGCGTTCCCGCAGCACCTGCAGGACCGCATGTTTTTGGCGAATTGTCTGGTTCATGACGATCCCTCTGTGTGGGGTTGCGTTTATTCGTCAGCACTCGGCCGTCCTGCTGGTTGCCGTTGGGCGCAGGGGAGAGTGCTGACGGATAAAGGCGGGGCAAAAGAAAGGCCCGTGGACGTTCAGGCCTTTCACAGATGCAGTAATCTCAGATGCGAGGTTTTTGGCGGGATCGGTCAGCGCCAGAACGCAACGACCCCGATGATCGTTCGCCAGCGCTCGGCATGGGAGCGCAATGGATCGCCTGACACGCTCGCAAGCCTCGAGGGTTCTGGCCTTTCAAAACTCAGCGTGGCACCGATCAGGATGATCTGGAGCATGAAGTTCTCCGGTTGATGATGCAGGTGGCCGGTATCGGTATTAGTCGTCCGCATCCCGCTGCCCACTCAGTGAATGGGCAGAAGTGATGCTATTCAGCCTGGAGCGCTTCGATTGCTTGCCGGTAATCGGCAGCGTTGGTGCGGTTGTTTGCAGCGTCTTCGAACTGACCTTCTGCCTCCTGGATAGCTGCGTTGTTCTCGCAGTTGGAGGTGTGTTGTTGGAGCTGGGCTATTTTCATGGGTGATTACCTGTCGGTTGTCATCCCAAGCAGCCCTCGCGAGAAGGCTGCTCAGTGATGCGCTGCCGCTAGATGAGGCCCGCCAGCTTCAACCACACCGCAACAATCGGTGCCAGCATCGAAGCCACAGCGGCGTAATCGGCGAATAGGTAAAGCATGGCGAACCTCCAATTGTTTACTTCGTATCTCCACCACACTCGTCGCCGGAGTCCTCTCTCTGCCCGCTGCCGCATCTGGCGTCACATCGGGTGGCTTGCGTGGTTTCGCACACTCACATGGGGGAGTGCGGCCAGGTCCAGAGCTGGCATAGGGATCGAAATTTATGTTTCGCGCTGTACCCGTTGCCGGGGATCGATCCGCGAAGATTCCTGACTGTTAAAGAGCGGTTGAGCATTTCGGCTCTTGCCTCGTGTGCTTGCTCTGAAGCACAAGTCGGCTTGCATTTATAAAAGCATGCTTGTGAATTGAATGCAAGCAAGCTTGTGTTTATTTTGCTTACTGTATGCATGTACAGCATTATAGAGAGGCGGTTATGGCTAAGCAGAAGGGGGGGCCCGGCGCCATCGCCGCGGGCAGCAATGACGGGCATGGAGCGACTGGGTCTAAGGGTGTCGTCGATGATTAATCACCCAGTGGCGCAGGCGCAGCGCTGGGTGACAATTCATCGCCTGGACACGGACGGGGATAGGGAGTGGGAGGAGGTACTGGGCGTGATTGCCGATATGGACGAGCTTGAGCTGACGCTAAATGACGACGGCAGCGTGACGGTGAGGTGGGAGCAACAGGAAGTGGAGAGCGCGGGAAGGGGAGAGGCTGAGTTTGAGCTGGAAGAGGACGTTGCGCCTTTCTGATATTCGAAGCCGAGCCCGCCGAGGCGGCGGGCTCGCCGTAACTATTGTGCTGTCTCTTTTTGAAGGCTTTCGAGAAGCTCTTCTTTCGAGGAGGATGACAGAGAGGCGCGCTGAGTTTTCAGCTGGTCTAGTAAGTAGTCATTGCTGATTTCAAACTCATCAAAAATGGTTGGCCATGTTTTAATATAGGTTTTTATTTTGTCGTCACTTGTTACAAGGCCAGGCTCACCGTACAGTTGCGAAGTTTTCAGCCTGCTGTGGATAGAATAGGCTTCTTTAGAGATGTTGCGCCCTACTAAAATTAATTCAAATCTCGTAAGGTCGCTGTTAAACTCAGGGTAGTGACTTAAAATCGATGCGTATTCATCAAGTTGCTGCAGATGTTTGTTGTTCAGTGATACCCCTGGGCGCTTGATCTCGACTATCACACATCTGAAAAATTTACGGCCCCTTGCATCGAGTTGTAATTTTTTTCGAATTAAAAGTAAATCTACTTGTCGATTCGCGCCGTCGATCTCTACATCGCTGGCTAAATCCTCGATAGTAACCTCATCGATGTTTTTTATTTTGGAACGTAGGTTTTTTGCCGTGTTTGTGAACGTATCTTCTTCCGCTCCGAGTATTTCGTAAGCAGGGCCAAATAGCCAAGTGTTGTTTTCAATAACCTTTTGTAAGTCAGGAGTCTCTAGGATGTCTTTGTAATGGACATTCATGATTTCCTTAAGCTGGCTAACTGCCGACTCGCGATGCTGCAATAATTCAATCGTTTGGATGATGTTATCGAGCTTTGTCTTCTTTAGCTGACTTGCAAGCTGGGTCATGGCTGCGGCATCCAGATTAAGTACGCTTTCGAGTACATCGAATATGCCACTATTTTCGTTTGAAACTGACAATCTGTCTAATAATCTTATAATCAGTCTGCGCTGGGTTTTATTACCGCCGACGAATAATTTTGGTTCTCTAATTAGTACGGCTTTAACGATTTCTTTAACATGAGATAAGCGCCATGTGGACTCACTATGGTTAAGTCCTTCATAACTTGGAAAGTCACCGGCTTTTTCAAAAGCGTCAATTTGCTCTTGTGCTTTACCTACTAGGAATTCTGCATAGCAATGCCTTAAGAACGCATTTAAGTCTCTAATGAGCAGCCGGAAATCCTCGGATGTCAAGAAAGAACTAAAGGGCTCGCATAAACTATCATCTTCTTTAACATAGCGCTCAAGAAAAGAGGATTTGATAAAAACTGAAGTATAATAGTCTCTTTTCTTGTTTAGGCTGCTGTACTGCTTGTAAATCGTTTTCAGCTTGCTGGATATGAAGTACAGGTAAGATTTTTCCGTGCCAGGTCTCTCATCCCACTGGACTAGGTCTACGTCAAATATTGCAGAGTTTGTTTTGATGGCAAGTGAGGTTTTTGTGTGCGATTGCGGTAGAATTTTAATGCCATTTATAGTGATTGTTTTTTCCGGCATCAGCACAAGGTGCGGTCCAAATTCTTTGCTAAACTCTTTTATTAGAAAGCTGTCAGTTGGGAGGTTTTTTTCAAAGTTTGTCAGAGTGACGCATGTGCCAGACTTAAAATTCGAAAGCAGACCGTGCTGCTCATCTGGCTGAATGGTTCTGCCATCAACTGCGCTTAGATTACTACTCAGCACTACAATTCGAGCATCGTTTCCCTCAAAGCGAGTAAACCATTTCGCACTATGACATATTTTGTGAAATGCGAGTCGACCCCGTCCCTGAGATCCATGAGAGTCGAATGAGTCCTTTTTTAATGAGTCATTGAATCTGCGAAAGTTTTCGTCTGGCTTATCAATGTTAATGCCAGTACCATTATCTAAAATAGTAACGGAAACAGTTCCACCTATTTCCGTACTTTCAATGTCGATCTGGACTGTTGTTGCTCCGGCGTCTAGGCCGTTCCAAACAAGTTCAGCGAGTGCTTGCCAAGGCTCAACATTTTTGAAATGTTTAGTGATGCCACTGTGCGTGATGGTGTTAGATCCAGAAAAGTCTCGGGCGACAAAATCCATGGTCAATTGATCATCCTCAGTATTAGCGCCCGTTTAGCGCAGGTATTTCAGCATTTAAATTTAATGAGCATTCCACACCGGACCACACCGGAAGCTCCCGCGCCTGTATGTAGATCTCGTTACGCATCACGCAAAATCTTTCCCGCCTTCACATCTTCCGCATGCCTTGTAAGCCGATCCTCATCCGCATGAAACACCGTGCACATCTTCAGCACGGCCTGGGCGTCTGCCTCATTCCCTGCCAGGCTGAGCCGCTCAGCAATCCTCATCAGCTCTACAGCTGACCACTTGAGGTCGGAGGCAATACCTTGCAAATCGCGCTTTAAATCTTGGTTTGGCTTGGTCAGAGACATAGCGTCACACCGGTTGTCCGTTCCACACGTAAAGCACGCGAGCCAGGATGTGGGTATCGTCCACTCGGATATCCTCTGGGTCGTGGTGCTTGTTGTCCGAGATCATCTTGAAGCGGTCCTTGCCTTTCTTCTGCAAGCGCTTTACGTACAGCATGTCGTCGTGAGAGAAGAGGTAGATGCCATCCCCGGTGAACTCCCGGATCGTGATGTCCACGAGCAGGGGGTCGCGATCCTTGATCGTCGGAGTCATAGACTGACCCCACCCAGTAATCATCTTGAGATGGAAGTGCTCTTTGAAGGTGACGCCCAGGTCACGCAAATGTTTGGGGCTGACCCGTATGTCCTGAAGCATTTCTGGATATTCATGCGGGATCTGGCCGCCGCCCATCGCTGCGCGCACGTCGTAGTGGGCAATCCATACTTCATCACCGACCTGACCGGCCCGAGTGAAGTCGACTTTCACTACGTTGGTTGACTTCGACTCCAGCGCAGTTTCTTCCACTGCCTCGGCGATTCGCGCTCGTGCTTCTTCCGACAGCCCCCGGCCGTGCTTAGCGAGCATCTGCTTGACCAGATCTGCAGATGACTTATTGCTGGGTTTTGGAGTATCTACGACCTTCCGGCTCGGCGGCTCACCCTTGCCGGAAAGTAGCCAATCAACCGTCGTGTCATATCCTTCAGCGATCGCGACGAGGTTTTCGTTCTTTATGTTGCCGGTGTCGCCGGCAAACCACTGACGAACAGCTTCGTAGCTGACCCCGCAGGTTGTCGCTATATCCCTTTTGAATCCTCGTGGCCCGATCTCAGGCTTTCGCGCAAGGACGAGTTTCGTAATCCGGTCAGTAATTTTCATGCAAGCAATCTACAAGTTAGCTTGGCAAGCATGCTTGCTTAGTAAACACAAGCATGCTTGAATTGACGTGTGCCCAAAGGAGTCAGCCATGAACCGTGCCGACGCAATTAAACATTTCAAAGGGATCACGCCCCTCGCCAAAGCGCTCGGCATTACGTACGAGGCTGTCCGGCAGTGGGGCGAGGAGATTCCTGAGCTACGTCAGTACCAGCTCGAGCTTGTAACTGCCGGCCAGTTGAGAGCCGACAAAAAGAAAACTGCTGCATAAGCCGTCCTTGTCATTGATCTGTTGAGCGAATGATCGCCGCACCTGGCGAGCGCTGCCACGGAAACAAATTTGAGGTTTTACGAATGGAAGATTTCTTGAGGGCCTGCCACACCACCATCAAGGAAAACGGGGCAGAGGAGCTGGCTGGGAAAATGTGCATGGCGCACGTGAGCCTGTTGCAGCGCTCGAATCCGGACAACGCAGCCCACCACCTGACAATCGAGCATCTGTTTGGCGTGCTGCTGCATACGCAAGACATGCGCCCACTCATGGCGCTCGCCGACCAATTCGGTTTTGACCTAATGGCTCGCGAAAAGCCGGTCGCCAAGCCGCTGATGGTCGCGCTCGGTCATTTGTCGGCTGAGTGCGGAGATGTTGGTCGTTTGATCTTCGACGCCACGGCAGACAACCACATCAGCCAGCACGAAAAAGCCCAGGGCGAGAAAGCAATTCTTGAAGCAATCGACGCGCTGCAGGTTCTGCGCGAATCGCTGAAGGCTGCCTGAATCCCAGGCATAAAAAAACCGCCTGGCAGGGCGGCTCTTTCAACAACTTGTACAACACAGTGGGGCCATTATGAACACGATCGTTACTCCCGGCAATACCCCCCATGTCGCGACACATTTAGGTCAATCGCAAAACGTGTCGCGTCACATCAACTTAGCCCATGAGCCTCATCGACTCCCTGCGCTTACCCAGGAGGAGACGTAATGGCCCGTGCTCGAAACATCAAGCCCGGCCTGTTTAGCAACGAGTTGCTGGTCGAGCTTCCAGCATTCGACCGGCTGGCCTTCATTGGTCTTTGGTGCTTGGCAGATCGGGAAGGGCGTCTTGAGGATCGCGTGAAGCGAATCAAGATCGAACTGTTCCCATGCGATGACTACGACGTTGAAGAAGGTCTGGCACGCCTTGCCGCTGCCGGTTTCATTTCCCGCTACCGGGTGTCCGGCTTCTCGGTCATTGAGATCACAAACTTCCAGAAGCACCAGAGCCCCCACGGCACCGAAAAGGACAGCGCTCTCCCGGACATTAACGGTTATCTCACTGTTTATGCACGCAAAGGTAACGTTGTCGTAGCGGGCTCTCAACGGAAGGTTCTAGTTGCAGAACAGTCTTTTAACGTTAAAGAACCGTTAGAGCCTGTTAACCCACCGTTAGATAACGCCCTGATTCCTGATTGTGGATTCCTGATTCCTGAATCACCGAATCAAGAACAACACCACTCTCTCAACGCGGGTGAAGACAGTCTGCAAGTCGAGCCAGAACCAACTGCCGAGGAGTTCTCGGTGGTTGATCCAAAGTCTCCGGTGGAGATGACACTGGACTGGATCCCTGACGCCAATCTCCTGAAAACCTACTGCGTTCATTTCGGCGTATCGCCGGATCTGTTCACCTCCGAAGCCACGGCTTCGTTCACAGCCCATCACGAATCCATAGGCGGCCTGAACACCCAAGCTAAATGGGTTTCGATGCTGGTCGGCTGGGTGAAGTCGGACAGGGCGAAGGCGAGCAATGTCCGGCAACTCCGCAAGCCTGTCCAGCCATCGCGACACAACGGCTTCGCTGAACGCAACTACACCGCTGGCCTGACTAGGCGCGAGGACGGTACCTATGGCATCTGAAAACGTGATCGCCATGCCGAGCGCATCGGCTGCGCCACTCAAATCGACGGGCATTTGCGAAGACCACGGACAGTACTCGCAAACCATCAACGTGATCTTCGGTCGCGAATTCAAAACCGCCTGCCCTGAGTGCCAGCTCAATGCAAAAGCAGAAGAGCAGGAGCGAATCAAGGCTCAGGCCCGTCAGGAGCTGGCGCTGAAGCTTGGCTCGGCGCTGATCCCGAAGCGGTTCACGGGCAAAACCCTTGCCGGGTATCTCGCCGCTTCACCAGGGCAAAAAGAGGCGCTGAGGATCTGCAGCAAGTACGCAGACAAGTTCTCCGAGATCGCCCCGACCGGAAGGTGTTTGTTGCTGCTGGGCAAGCCGGGCACTGGCAAGACGCATCTGGGCGTGGCTATTGCCGCAGAAATCATGAAGAAGACAGATGCGACAGCCGTATACCGAACCATTGGCACGGTGCTGCAGGAAATCCGCGCGACTTACTCGAAAGGTAGCGAGCGCACCGAGAGCCAAATCCTGTCAGGTCTGATCGGGCCATCGCTGCTGGTCCTCGACGAAATTGGCGTGAGCAAGGAAAACCCAAGCGACTTCGAGCTGACGACTTTGTTTTCGATTATCAACGGCCGGTACGAGCAAATGCGTCCGACAGTGATTATCTCAAACCTCGATGCGGCCATGCTTCCAGACGCCATGGGCGAGCGCTGCTTTGATCGTTTGCGGGAAGGCGGGGCGATTGCCGTTCCTTTTGAGTGGGAATCTCAGCGCGGTAAGGACGGCTTCTGATGGTTCATTCCCGGCTTGCCCCGACCAATCCTGCCGAGTACCGCTTCGCTGTGCACTGCTGCGGTTACAAGTGGGACCTCACCGACAAGCCAGATCGTGCCGTCGCGCTGTTCGAGAATCAGGTAATCGCATTTCAATTCGGCCGCGCCATGTGGCCACAACATTTCGAGGTGATCGACGTCATCACCGGGGAGCGGGTATGCGCGTGACCTCGAAGAAACTTCGCGCCTCGGCCAACGGCCAAGACTGCACCGTCCGCCTGCCTGGTGCCTGCAACTTCAACCCGGCCACGACGGTGCTCGCTCATTTGCCGTGCGGGCATAAGGGAATGGGCATGAAGGGCTTCGACACTGTCGCCGTTTTCGCGTGCAGCGCCTGCCACGACGTCATCGACGGCCGCGCCGCCGGCGACATCGATTGGCATGACATGCCGCGCGCGATCGCCGAAACACACGAGGCCCTGATCCGGGCCGGAATCCTCACCGTGAAGGGGGCAGCATGATTGACCCAAAAACGTTACTCGTCCTGATGATTCTCGCCGCCTGGGCACTTTGCGAAGTTTGCCGTCGCCTCAATGACCGCCATTGCAAAGCACGGGGTGACCGCCGATGAAGCCGTTCTCCCCCAAGCTGGTACGCGCAAAACGCATCGACCGCGAAGGCCTCGAGCAGGCTGCGCTGATGGCGGAACTGTGGGCGCGGATGCCCGTGGTTGCCGACCTGATCTATCACGTCCCGAACGGCGGGCACCGGGTGAAGGCCGTGGCCGCGAAGTTGAAGGCTCAAGGCGTCAAGGCAGACATCCCGGACTTGAAGCTACCAATCGCCCGCGTCGGGTTCTTCGGCCTGTACATCGAGTTCAAGGCCACGCCGCCGAATGACGCTGCGATCTCGGCCAGCCAGCATGAGCGAATCCGCAAGCTGAACGACCAAGGCTATCTCGCCGTGGTCTGTCGTGGGCATTTCGATGCGATGGAGCAGATCCGCGCTTACCTGCGGCTCGCTCCTACAGTGGTGGCTGCGTGAGCACCGCCGTCGTCAACCTCTCCGATGCCGAGATCCGGCGGCAGGCCGCTGATGCATCGGTGCACACGCTGCGTGATCCTCGTCACCCTGGTCTCTATTTTCGATTCAGTGAGGGGAGGGGGCGCGGCTCTTGGTATCTGGTGGTGAATCGTTCGTGGCGGAGGATCGCCGGGTATCCTGATCTGAAAGCCAATGCGGTGTTGGCCGTCTTGCCCGAACTGCGTCAACGCCTAGTGCTCAAACCGAATGCCAGTGCCGCCATTGAGGCGTGGGCCACCGTCGGCGACCTGCTCGACTGGTACGGTGACCGCATGTCCCGTGACAGGTCGCTGTCGGACAAGCGCAAAGCCGGCGGCAAGACCGCGATCGCCTGCCACTTGAAACCACGTTTGGCCGATCTGTTGATTCGCGACGTCAGCGCCCAGAGCCTTGACCAGATGCTGATGTGGCCACTGCAAGCCATTCTTTCACTGTCCTACGTCCAGCAGCTCTATCGCCTGCTGTCTGCCGCATTCCGCCAGGCGCATAAGTTGGACCTGATTCCGACGAACCCAATGGCCGGCATGAAGTTCGCCGACTTCACCACCGCTCGCATCGTGCCCAAGGCGGCACGTCTACGTGGTGTGCAGATTCCCGATGTCCTCAGCTTGCTGATCGAGCGCTTCGAGACCGCGCCGGCAGACGCCATGCTCGCCCTGATGATGCTCTGCCATGGCACGCGCATCGGCGAAACCCGCATGACGCGCTGGGCCGATATCGCGCTGCCGGAGCGTGAGTGGTTCATCCCCGCCGAGCACACCAAGACCCGGACCGAACACCGTCTGCCGCTGACCGACCAGGTATGCGCGCTGCTGCGTCGTTATCGCTCCGTCCAGCTGGCAGCCGGCTATCAAGGTGCCTACCTGTTCCCATCACGCCGCGGGTTGGCACTGAGCGACAACCAGGCGAGCGCCGTATTCACCCGTCTGGGCATGGGCGAGTGGACTAGCCATGACCTGCGCAAGGTGGCCCGCACTGCCTGGACAGACCTCGGCATCGACGGGCACATCGGCGAGATGCTGCTCAACCACTCGCTGGGCAAGATCGCCTCAACCTACATCAACACCCAGGCCACCGAGCAGCGTCGACTGGCTCTGGTGAAGTGGCACGACTGGTTAGATGGTCGTGGCTTCAAGGCGATTCACGGGCAGACAGGCGTTAGATATGAAGATTCGCAAAACAGCCTACAAGCCACGAACGGCGAGGCCTGCAAGGTGATTCCACAATTTGTTAATGGCGAGGTTTAAAAATGATGAAAAAGCAGCATGGCCCCGCCTTCAGTGCTTCGCCGATGCCGTTGAAATGGTGCGCAGCATGCAAGGGCAAAGCGGTCATCAAAGGCATATTTCATGAACTGCCTTGCACTGAATGCCACGCCTCCGGTTGGGTTTCGGCGGAGACAGGGGAGGCGCTACCGGTCGAGGTGCTGGCCACCCAGCTCGGGCTCATGCTGAACATCTATCAGCAGCGCATCCTTGCTTTTGGCAAAAGGCTGAATCAGGACTCAGGCGCTCAGCAGCAATACGAACAGAACAACCGCCGAGGTGCCGGCGGATCGAACTTCACAGGGGATTGAGCGATGGGCATCTATAAAGACGTGATGGGCACACTGGTGCGGGTGCTGGCCGCCGACAACATCGACAACAGCACGAAGCAGTCCTGGCAGAAGCTGATCGATGCCGACCTGCGCCATGGTGGCACTGGTAGTTCGCTGTCGGTGCGCGACAAGTTCGATTACGACTGCTGCCTCTATGCGCTCCTGCATCGTCGGCTTGAGCCAGTCCAGTGGGATGTGCTGGTCGCAAAGTACTCCACGCACAAGGCCAATAAGGTAGCCGCCATCGGCCGCCTGGCAGCTCGCATGACTTCCCCTGCACCGCAGCTGTTCGTTTATAAGGCGCTGACTGCTTGGGCTATCCCAAAGTTGAAAGGCGTTCAGGTCGGCAAGCGCTCCACTGACATGATTGTGTTGTCCGCCGAGTTCTACGACATGAACAACTGGGACCTTGCAGGCTCTCCGGAGCGCACTCGACGCAACTGGCGTGCGGGCATTCACAAGCGCCTGGAGCAACTGGAAGAGGCCGCCGTGGTCCATGCAACCGAGATATTTGATCTGGAAGAAATCTTCGTAGACGCCGCTTGACCGTGATGGCCAATTGGCCGTAAATTAATCCCATCATGTCGATCTTGCGCGTTATGAGATAGACAGAAAAAACCCGACCATTGAGTCGGGTTTTTTTGTACGGTTATCCACGATAATCGGCTCTCACCTCTCGGGAGCAAAGGTTATGTTTTTCTGCTTTGTCGTTCTCAAGCTTCCGATCTTGGCGCTGGTGGGTGAGGCTATTATGATGGCCATCTTTCAATCCAACGCTATAGAGGGATCTTATGCAGTCGTTTTTTTTGAAGACTTTTGGCGGCCTGACTACCAGCTACTACATCCGGCAGTTCATTTTTGGATCGCTGTTTGCGATTCTGATTTTGTCGTTCGCAGCGCATAGTCCAGCTGGCCTGATGGGTAAGCCTGGGCTGATTGTTATGTCGATCGTATGCACGCTGCTCTATCCGTATTCTCGCTTCGTATATGAGAGTGTCGTGGGCTACGTGATGGGCGATAACGTGTTCTTCGTCAATGCCATCCTTATGCTAATGGTGAAAGGCTTTACGATGGCCATGTGCTGGTCGTTTGCAATTTTCATAGCACCTGTTGGCCTGGTGTATCTTTACTGGCACAACAGCCGACAGGTGTCTTGAGTGCGGAAGCCCGACCATCGAGTCGGGCTTTTCTCGTCCAAGCGTTTTACTTGTGGGTTTTGAGGTAGTAGCGCATCGCATCTGATACAGGCTCGTTGAATTCGACCTGAATTAGGTTATCGCCACGCCGCTTCAGGCGATATAAGTTCAATCCGCCTTGAAACCTTACCTTCGTGTCCCTGGGGAAATCTTTCAGGGAGTCCAACAGTTCACCAACCGTTGTGCTGCTTTCATCGTCCTTCATAGTGCTCTCCGCGTAGTTGAGCCTCTATTTTGTCATGACTGAAAATTCAGCGTTTTGTATGGTTGGCGTGACTGTCACGGTCATTTCTTCACCTACTTCGAGCCTCGGCATTTGCCGGGGTTTTTTCGTTTTCGGCCCTATGCCTGACTCTTTGCTTCGAGCGGATGACAGCACCATAGAGGCCGGACTTACTTGAGGACTGCTGATGAACACTGAGCACCAGACGCTCGCCGATATGCCCCTTTGGTTGTTGGTGTTGTTGAGCATGGCGGGGTTGTCAGGAGAAATGCTCAGGGCATCGGGAGCTGATCTGAGTCTCCGGCAGATCCTGCAGCGTGTGGCTTTGCGCTTTCTTGCATCCGGTCTTCTGGGCATGGCCACGCTACTGCTCGCAATGGCTCTCTGGAATAACCTCTACCTGGCCGCGGGCTTGGGCATCGTCATTGCGGTGATTGGTGCCGATGTAGCCGGTGGTTTGTACACCCAGTTCTTGGCAAAGAAGGCTGGCGTTCAAGTCGGTAAGTAAGTCGCTGACAATCAAGCATTCGAAGGAGATCGGCCGATGCAAGTCCGCGTGATAGGCGATGATGGGAAAGAGCTGTGGGTCAAAGGTGAGACCGGCGGCGTAACGGGACTGCCCTACCGCCGGGGTGGTGCACTAGATAAGCTCATCGCGGAGTTAGAGTCAGCTCTGCAGAAGGAGCTGGAGGCGCAGGTCGACATCGTTGTCCACTCTGTGGCTTTGCTTGTGAGTGACGAAGTCGGCGAGATGCTGGCAAAGGGAAACATGCCACCCAGTGACGTTGCTTTAAGCCATAACCTGGCCCCTGATTCTCAAGGGGTACTCCACTTTCGCGTCATTCTTAAGGTTGAATCTCTTGAATTCCCGTAGTGAATCTACTGGCGTGATAGCCGCGATCTTCTATTGCAGAAAGCACGTCGTTCTTGATGAGCCCTGTGGGTAGCTTATCGAAGTCGGTATCAATGTCGCGTTGATAGCTCAGGCCTTTTTTAAACTCAGGGCTTATAGCTGAAAGCGTTTCAATGTCTTGGCCGTGTTTAACAATCAGGCATCGTTCAAGTGCATCATCGCGGTAGATATCTACTTGCATTTCAAGGTCCTTTTCATGAAGGCGTCAGGATGAAGCCTCCTATCAGCCATCCTTGGCAAGTCGCTGCCAGGGACGGTCTCGGGATGCTAGCAATTTGTCTGAGAAATCTCATTGACCTAGCTGCTGGAATCGCCGGGGACCCTGGGGGATTTCCGGCTGTACGGGGTCGGAAACCCGCGGGAAAGCGTTAGCCACAGGGCTGGAAAGTTAGTTGACAGTGGTTGACAGGTTGACAAGAAATTCTGTGTTTTCATCGACAGAATTCGCGTGATCCAAACAGTGTTTTGTAGTGAAGTCCCCCCGGTTCTATTGGGCTGTAGGCCTTTTTACGCCTGTTCAGATTCTCGAACAGCAGCCCCGGCGCAATGGTCAGAAGGCTTGTCAACTAAGCCGGGTTAGTTGACAGGCTTGATAAGCCACGACGATGGAGGCCGCATGGCTTTTGTATCTCGCAAGGAGTACTGCGAGCTGAAGGGGTGGTCCAGGCAGTACGTTGGCAAGCTGGTCAAGAATCAACGACTGGTTCTGAATGCTGCCGGGAAGATTGATGTGGATGCCAGCGAACAGCTTCTGGCCATGACGAGCGACCCGAGCAAGGCCGCCGTCGCCGCTCGACATGAGCGCAATCGCCCGAAGCGAAGTGATCAGCCACCGCTGGAAATAGTCGTCGCAGACTTTATAGATGACTCCTCTGATCCGCCGCCCGACTTTCAAAGGTCACGCGCTCTTCGTGAGCACTACCTGTCGCTTCAGGAAAAAAACAACTTCCTTAAAGCCCAGGGCACCTTGGTAGAGCGCAAAGCGGTCGAAGATGCGGCCTATAACGCCGGTCGCTTACTGCGTGATCTTTTGCTTGGAATGGCTCCACAGCTATCGCCTGAACTGGCCTCGATGTCTGATCCATGGCAAATCGAAAAGCGTCTGACGTCGGCTTTGCGAAAAACGCTGGAAGATGCTGAGCGGCTGTCTACAGCAGATCTAGAACAAGCCATTACCCCGAGCTAAACCTATGTCCTTAGAAATGTCGAGCGGTGCGACGGTGTACCGCGAAGCGTATTTCCGTGGGCAGCGACCAGAGCCAGATGTCTGGATCGATCAGTGGGCCGACGAGTACATGCGCATACCGCGCGATACGGGTGCGGCCGAGCCTGGTCAATACCACACTTCGCGTACCCCATATGCGCGTGAGCCGATGCGCTGTCTGTCACCTGCCCACCCGTGCAAGCGCGTGGTGACCATGGTGGCTTCGCAGTTGATGAAAACGCAGATCGCCTTGAACTGGATCGGCGGCCTGATCCATATGGCCCCGTCCAACATCCTCACGTTGTTGCCCAGTCTTGGGTTGGCCAAGCGGGTATCGTCGCGGATTGGTAAAACCATCAAGGCCACGCCGGTTCTGCGTGAGCGCGTGGCGTCTAACCGCTCGCGAGATGCGCGCAACACCATGGACACGAAGGAGTTCGAGGGTGGTTCGCTGTACATCACCACGGCCGGTTCTGCGGCCAATCTGGCGGAGCTTTCCGCCCGCTACATCTATGGCGACGAGGTTGATCGCTGGAGTGTGGACGTGGGCGAAGAGGGCGACCCGGTCGAACTGGCCGAGACTCGCGGCAGTACTTTCGGCCGTAACGCCAAATTTTATTTTTCCAGTTCGCCGACGATCAGGGGGGCGTCACGAATCGCTGATCTGTTTGAGGTCAGCGATCAGCGTTACTACTACGTGCCGTGCCCAACCTGTGAACACATGCAGGTTCTGGAATGGGAGCGTTTGCATTACTCGGCGGATTATCAGGTTGTGCATTACCAATGTGCCGGCCCCGACTGCGACGTACTGATCGAAGAGCGCTATAAGGGCGAGATGCTGGCGAAAGGGGAGTGGCGAGCACACACCCAAGGCGATGGCGAAACCATTGGTTTTAACTTGAACGCGTTGTACTCGCCGCCCGGCTGGACCGGTTGGGCCTCGTTGGCCAAGCAATTCGAGAAGGCTAAAAAGGCTCAGGCCAAAGGCGATCTGGAGCCGATGCAGGTGTTTTATAACACCCGTCTGGCCAAGGTCTGGGATAGCGCTCAGGAGCAAACCTCAGCCGGCGTGCTGATGGATCGGGCGCGACTGGAAAGCTACGGGCTTGGCTCAATGCCCGACGGCGTATTGATGCTGACCGCTTCTGTTGACACCCAGGCCAACCGCCTGGAACTGATGGTGATGGGTTGGGGCGCCGGCATGGAACGCTGGGTGGTCGACTTTCAAGTGATCTCCGGCGACCCCGCAGATGAGCGCACCTGGGCGGCGCTGGATGAGTTACTCAAGGCCCGTTACCGACACCCTTGTGGTGCTGAACTGATGATCATGGCTACTGCGGTCGACTCCGGTGGTAACCATACGGATGAGGTCTATCAGTTCTGTCGTATGCGCCGCTGGCGCAGCGTGTTCGCCATCAAGGGGGCGAGCAAGCGGGGCCGGCCGGTGATCGCGCAGCGACCTTCGATGGTCGACGTGACATGGAAGGGCCTGACTGAACGGCATGGCGCCGAGCTTTGGATTGTTGGTACCGACACGGCGAAGGACTGGATCTACAACCGCTATGCATTCGACACCGGCCCGGGAGCGCTGCACTTTGCCAACGACCTGCCGGATGACTTTTTCGCCCAGTGCGTTGCTGAGCGCAAAGTCACCCGTTACGTCAGGGGGCATAAACGCATCGAATGGACCAAGGGCAAGTCCGAGCGCAACGAAGCGCTCGATCTGTTGGTGTACAACCTGGCCATGGCGCATTACCTCGGCATCAATCGCTTCCAAGATCACGATTGGGCGCGGATTCGGCAGGCGATCATCCAGTCGGCTTCGGGCGATAGTGGCCAACCCGTTCAAAGCGAACGGCTCAGTCGGCCAGTCGTAACACCGGCAGCACCACAGACGCCGCAACCAGCCGTGAAATCACGTCCGACAACGGCCCCCCCACAACGCCGCAGTTCCACCAGTGGCTACCTGAAGAGACGCTGATATGTCATTTACGAAAAAGCACCTCGACGCGGTTGAGGCGGCCATTGCTCGCGGTGAAAAAACTGTGCGCTACACCGACCGTACCGTGGAATACCGCACGGTCGATGAGCTGCTCAAGGCGCGCGAAGAAATTCGTACGTCACTGATCAGCGCGGCCGGGCCACGCTCGCGAGTGGTTCGGTTGTACCACGGAGGCAAAGGACTCTAATGGCCCGTCACTATCCGACGCTCACCCGTAACGGATTCGTGTTGCCGTCGAACATCAAGGCCAGTTACGAAGGCGCCGGGGAGGGCCGCCGATCGACTGGCTGGGATGCTCCCGACAACGGGATCAACAGCATCAACACCCCGGCCTTACGCAACTTGCGTTCACGTTCTCGGGCAGCGGTTCGCAACGACCCGTATGCCTACAATGTGATCGACAAACGCGTCAGCAACTTGATCGGTTCCGGCATCACGCCGCGACCGAAAACCGACGACGAGGCCCTGCGCAAACTGCTGCAGGAGCTCTGGGAGGATTGGGTTGATGAGTCGGACGCCGATGAACGCACCGACTTCAACGGTCAGCAGGCGCTGGTGGCACGCACAGTGGAAACCTCGGGCGAATGTTTTGTGCGGCTGCGACCTCGCGGTCTGGACGAAGGCCTGGCGGTGCCGTTGCAGCTGCAGATCCTGGCGCCGGAGTTCGTGCCACACGATAAGTTTGAGACCACCAAAACCGGCAACCTCATCCGCGCCGGGATTGAGTTCACCCCGAGCGGCAAGCGGGTGGCGTACTGGATGTACCTGTCGCATCCGCGTGATGCGTCGTCGCTGAACGCCGGTTACAACCAACTAGTGCGGGTGCCGGCCGCTCAGGTGCTGCACATCTTCGAACCAGTCGAGCCGGGCCAGTTGCGCGGGGTACCGCGCTTGTCGCCGGTGCTCAAGCGCCTGCGCAGTCTCGACAACTACGACGATGCGGTGTTGTTTCGCCAAGAGGTAGCCAACCTGTTTGCCGGCTTCATCAGCCGCCCGGCACCCGACTCCGGACCGGTGCCGAGAGATCCCGTCACCGGCCAACCATTGAGTCTCGATCGTGATGGCTTCACGCCGATGGTCGCGCTCGAGCCCGGCACTATGCAGGAGCTGGGACCCGGTGAAGAGGTCGAGTTCTCCAAACCGCCGGATGCGGGCAACAACTATCCGGACTTCATGCGGCAGCAACTGATGGCTGCGGCAGCGGGCACCGGGACGCCTTACGAGATCCTCACCGGCGACATGCGCGAGGTTAACGACCGAGCGCTGCGCGTGGTGCTCAACGAATTCCGGCGCCGCCTGGAGCAGCTGCAATTCGGCGTTTACGTGCATCAGCTGTGCCGCCCGGTGCGGGCCGCGTGGATGGACATGGCGGTGTTATCAGGTGTCCTGGTGCTGGATGACTACACCCAGCGGCGCCGTGAATACCTGCGTACCCGGTGGGTGCCACAAGGCTGGGCCTACATCCAGCCCGTGCAGGACGTTCAGGCGCGGCGGATGGAAGTGCAGGCGGGCTTCGCTTCGCGCAGCGAGATGGTCCTGCGCACCGGCTACGACGCGGAAACGGTCGACGCGGAAAACGCCGCTGACCTGGCCCGGGCCACCACTCTTGGCCTCAATTACAACACTCTCGACGCCGTCGTCACCAACGACGACAAGGAACAACCATGAGCAAAAAAGCACGACCGCGCGTTTACAACCGGGCTGGCAAGCAGGTGTCGGTGGAGGACAAAACCTGGTACGCGGTGCACGCCAGCGGCGAAGCCGCCGAGCGGGTGATCGAAGTCTTTGTCTACGGCGAGATCGGCGGTTGGGGTATCACCGCCAATCAGTTCGTGCAGGACCTGCGCGCCATTGATGACGGCGTCTCACCCGTGATCGCCGCCTTCAACAGCATCGGCGGCGATCTGTTCGATGGTCTGGCCATGCACAACGCGCTGTCGCGCTTGGGCGAGCGTTGCACCGGTCGGGTGGATGCGTTGGCTGCCAGCGCCGCGAGTGTCGCCGTGTGCGGTGCGCATCGCGTGGTGATCGCCTCCAACGCCATGTTGATGATCCACAACCCGTGGACGTACGCGGCCGGGGATGCCGAAGACTTTCGCAAGGTGGCCGATGTGCTCGACCAGACCATGGAGGCGATCATCGCGGCCTACAAGGCCAAGGCGCCGGACATCGATGAGGTCGAGTTGCGGCGCTTGGTCGCCGCTGAAACCTGGCTGACCGCCAATGAGGCGGTGGCGCTGGGCTTGGCCGATGAGGTCGGCGACGGCGTCACGGTCAAGGCCTGCCTAGGCCAGGGAGCTGTGTTGCAGCGATACCAGCACGCGCCGGCCGAGTTGCTGGCTCAGCTCGACGAGCCGCCCGAGACGGATCCCGACGTGGAGCTCGACAAGCTGCCACCGACTCCCGCCGTGGTCGACTCAGCCAAGCTGGCCGTGATGATCACCCAGCGCTGCGCCGAAGCCGGTATCAGCAACCTGGTCGAGCCGCTGCTCAGCTCGACCAAGTTGGAAAGCGAAGCCATCGTCCAGGCTGGCCTGACCCGCGCCAAGGCGGTGAATGACCTGTGTGTCGCGGCTCGGCTGCCCGAGTTCAGCGTCGAGTACGTGGCCGCTGGTTTGGACGTAGCGGCGGTGCGGGCGCGTCTGTTCGACAAGATCGTCAGCAGCGGCAAGGGATTTGAAATCGACAACAGCCTGCCACTGGATGAAGACCTGGTGCCTAAGGTGCAGGCCAAACAACCCGATCCCAACTCGATCTGGGCCGCTCGACAAGCAGCTCAATCCGGAACTGCGCGCGGCGCGAAAGGAGCATGACCATGACCATCCAAAAAGAACCGATTCACGCCGGTGAGTTCCTGCTCTCGGAAGGCGCGGGAAACATCTCACGTGAATCCATCAATGTCGCTGCCGGCCCAGCACTGTATCCGGGCCAGATTCTCGGTCTGGTGACGGCCACCGGTCACTTTGCGCCTTACGCTCCGGCGGCCGAAGACGGCAGCGAGACGGCCGTCGCCATTCTCTTCGGTCCGCTGGGCGAGTCCGATGTGGTCCGCCGTGGCCGTGCGGTGGTGCGACTGGCGGAAGTCAGCGAAGCGCATCTGACCGGGCTCGACCTCGATGCCGAAAAGGCGCTGGCCTCCCATTTTCTGATCGTCCGATAAGTCGGTCAGTCCACTTTATACACCCCGCCTTGAGCGGGGTTTTTCATTTCTGGAGAGTACCCATGGCCGATATCGCCATTTTTGACGACGAAGCGTTCACCGTTACCGCGCTCACCGCAGCCCTCAACGATCAACCCTATCTGCCAGGTCGCATCAGCGCCCTGGGTTTGTTCCGCGAGGAAGGGGTCACCAGCCTGACCGTGCAGATCGAGAAAGACGGTGACACCCTGGCGCTGGTTCCGGCGGGTGAGCGGGGCGGTTCTGGTCTGGTCGTCGCAGCCAGTAAACGCAATCTGATTCCGTTCAACACCGTGCACCTGCCGGAACGCTTCACCATCAAGGCCGACGAGATCCAAGGCATTCGCGCCTTTGGTACCCGTACGGAATTGCAGGCGGTGCAGGACGTAGTCAATGCCCGGCTGGCCAAGGCGCGCCGTCAACTGGATGCCACACACGAGTTCCAGCGCATGGGCGCACTCAATGGTGTGATCCTCGATGCCGATGGTTCCACGGTGCTGTTGAATCTTTATGATCGCTTCGGTGTAGAGCGTCAGAAGCTGTCCATGGGCCTGGCCGATCCGAACACTGAGCTGCGGGTTCAATGTGTCGAAGCGCTGGATATGCAGGAAGACGCGCTTGGCGCCGTGACCAGTACCGGCTCTCGCGCTTTCTGCGGTAAGCATTTCTGGAACAAGCTGATCGTTCACGATTCGGTCAAGGAGACCTACCTAAACAGCCAGCAAGCAGCGGCGTTGCGCGGGGATGCACGGGAAAGCTTCGAGTTCGGCGGCATTATCTGGGAGCGCTACCGTGGCAAAGTCGCCGGTGTGTCTTTCGTCCACGACGACAAGGCATTGCTGGTTCCTGAAGGGGTGCCGGATCTGTACATCTCGGTGTTTGCTCCAGCGGACTACATGGAAACTGTCAACACTCAGGGCATTCCTTACTACAGCATGATCGAGCCACTGCCTTTCAACAAAGGCATGGCCGGCGAAGCCCAGTCCAACCCGCTGCACCTGTGCACGCGACCACGGGCGCAGATCCTGCTGGAGCTCTGACCGTGGGCTTCCGCGATCTGATCGCCGAGGTCGATGCGGTCGTGTTCGAAACGTTGGGCGACACCGCACGAATCGAAGGGCGTGATGATCCGGTGCTGGGCATGTTCTCCGCGCCCTGGCTGCAGCCAAAAATCGGCAAGCTCAACACCGGTTTGCGCGAGCCTCGGTTTGAGATCCGCGTCAGTGATTCGCACGACCTGAAAAAAGGCCTGCTGGTCAGTGTGAATCTGCCAGAGCTCGACGGTGGCGGCGAGTACGACCTTTTCCAGTTGGAGCCGAGTGGTGACGGTCTCGTCGCCCTGATTCTGAGGAAACGCCCATGAGTGTTGGCAGCCACTTCAAACCCTCGGCCGGTGGCGGAATGATTTCCCTGCAGGCGTCGTCGGCGGATCTGCAAGCCTTCCAGGACTTCGCCAAGTTGGTACCGAAAGCGGCGGCTGCCGCCCAGCGTCGGGCGATCAACAAAACACTCGGTTGGCTGCGGACACACATCGCCCGCGCGGTTGGTCGGCAGGAGCGTATTGCTGTGGCGGCCGTGCGTCAGCGACTGCGCAGTTATCCCGTCAGCGGATCGGCCAACAGCGGCAAGTTATGGTTCGGTCTCAACGCGATTGAAGCCAGCCGGATCGGTAACCCTCGTCAGGGCAACTCCGGTGTGTCGGTGGCCGGTCGCCGTTACCAGGGCGCCTTTTACAAGAAGGTCTACGGCAACAGCGCGGACATCTGGATCCGCACGGCCAGCAAACATTTCGATGCCAGCCATTACCCCGACAGCCATGTCAGCGGTGCGGGCGGGGCCAGTTCGGGATGGATCGCCGAACACGACAGCCGTTTCCCGCTGGCCAAGGCCAAGGTCTCCCTGGAGCAAGCTCGGCCACACTTTGAAAGCTGGGTGCGCAAGGCCGATGCACAGCTGCTGCATGTCCTGCAGCAGGAGCTCAACTTCGAACTGCAGAAATATCTGAAGGGGAAATAACGTGACGGATGAAACGGACGAGCCGTTCAGCCTGGAACAGTTGTATCGAGCCATCGAACATCATGTTCAGGCGCACCTGCCGGGTGTGCAGACGGTGGCCGCCTGGCCGGCTATCGAGGATTGCATCCGGTTGCCAGCGGTGGTCATCGAGATGGCGGAAATGGAACCCGGCCAGGACCCAGGCACCGGTGAGGCGGGGTTGGCTTGCAGGTTCGAGGCGCGGGTCATCACCGATCCCATCCAGGAGGATCACCATCAGCAGGCGGTTTTTCTGGCGGGGCAACTTGCCGTGTTGTTGCGGATGCAAAGTTGGGGCGTTGAAGTAGAACCGGCCGAGTTTGTTCGGGCTATGCAGGACTGGACCAAGCCCGTGCTGGATGGCTACACCGTCTGGGTCGTGGAGTGGACCCAACAAATCTACCTGGGCCAAACGCAGTGGCCGTGGCCGGACCAGCCGCCGGGTACCCTGATATTGGATTTGGGCGATGGCGAGCTCCGGCCAGAGGAAGTGCCATGAGTGCGGGCTACGTCAGCGCGCAGCATGACCGCATGCTCGCCGGCGTGGTCAAGGACTGTTACGTGGTGGCGGTCGATCTCAGCGCCTCGCCGCCGGTGTGCCGGGTATCCGACGGGGAGTGGGTCAGCGGCTGGGTGCGCTGGCACAGCGTGGCGGCGGGCAAGGCCCGGCACTGGCGGGCACCGAGCCTGAACGAGCAGGGCACCTTGATCAGTGCCAGCGGTGACGTGGCGCAAGGCACGTTCATTCCCGGGCTGTATGGCAACGGTGGTCCGCCGCCCGACAATCGTGATCACGTTGAAGTGTGGCGTTTCGACGATGGCGGTTCGCTGGTCTACGACTGGGAGGCCAAGAGTTACACCATCAGCCTGCCGAGCGGCACGGTCACAATCAAAGTAGGGGCCAGCCAGGCTGAAGTGACGGACAGCGCCGTGACGGTGAAGTCCAGCACGATCAACCTGGAGGCAGCTGTGAACATCAAGGGCCCGGTCAATATCGACGGTCCGCTGCATGCCACACAGGACATCCGTAGCGACGGCGCGATCATCGACACCACCGGCAATACGCCAAACCATAAGCATTAATGAGCACCTTCAATCCAGCCCGCCGCGTGCGGGCTTTTCATGTCCGGAGCAACCATGGCCAAACCTCAAGAAGACCCGCCGCTGCAGGAACAACCTGCTACCACCATTTCACCAGCGCTAATGTCGACCACGACTTTTCGCGACACGGTCTACACCTCCCGCACGCTGATCCTGCCAAGTGACCGAACGCTGGCCGTAGCCAAGGGCACGGTCTCGGTTCGCACCACCGATGACGCGGCGTTGAAATACCTCAATGCCCATGCCGAGTTCGAGCCGCTCAAGGAGTAACCCCGATGATCGGAATGGATCGCCACACCGGGCAACCCATCTCCGGCATTGAGCATTTACGCCAGTCCGTTGAAGACATTCTCGGCACGCCGCTGCTGAGTCGGCGGGAGCGCCCGGAGTACGGCAGCAAGCTGCGGCGCATGGTCGACTTGCCCATCAACGAAGGCTGGAAAAGCGCCGCGCAGGCCGAGGCGGCTCGGGCGCTCCGGCAGTGGGAGCCGCGGCTGAAATTGGAGCGGGTGAACGTGTTGTCTGTGCTGGGCGGGAAAATCAATTTTAAGGTCAGCGGCGAATACCTCGGTGTGCGCGGCACGTTGGAGGTGTGGGTATGAGTACCCTGGTCGATCTGTCGGAACTGCCGGCACCGGAGGTGCTGGAACCGCTGGACTTTGAAGTGGTGTACGACGAAGCGCTGGGGGTTTTCCGTGGGCACATGGGCGACAACTGGACGGCTGCAGTGGAAAGCGACCCGGTCACCAAACTGCTGGAGGTCGGCAGCTACATCAAGCTCGGCAATCGGGCACGGGTCAATGATGCGGCCAAAGCGCAATTGCTGGCCCATGCAACGGGTGGCGATCTGGATCACTTGGCGGCCAACGTTAACTTGAAACGCCTGGTAATTCAGTCGGGCGACCCGCTGGCGGTGCCGCCGGTCGAGGCGGTCCTGGAATCCCATGACGCCCTGCGTGAGCGGGTGCAGCTGGCGTACGAAGGGTTGAGCACCGCGGGGCCACGTAACAGCTACATCCTGCATGCCCGTAATGCCTCGGCGCTGGTCGCCGATGCCACCGCCGAAAGTCCGTCGCCGGCCTGCGTTGATCTTACCGTCTTGGGACTTGAGGGGGACGGTGCAGTCGGCCTCGATTTGCTGGCGTTGGTGGCCGACGCGGTTAACGACGATGACGTGCGGCCGCTCGGTGACCGCGTGACGGTACGTGGCGCGGAGATCCTGCACTACAGCATCGATGCAGTGCTGCACATGAAGGGCAGCGGACCGGAAAACGATGCCGCGCTCGCCGAGGCAATCAAGCGTCTGGGGGCCTGGATCAACCCGCGTCGGCGGTTAGGTCTGGAGGTGGCGCGTTCCGGCGTCGATGCGCAGCTGCATGTCGCCGGCGTGGCCCGGGTTGAACTCCGGGGGTGGCAGGATCTGGCTCCGACCAAAGCACAGGCGGCGTATTGCACTGGCTTCACCGTCGTGTTGGGAGGTTGAAATGCCCAGTCTTTTACCGCTCAACAGTACCCCGCTGGAGCGCGCTATTGAGGCGACCTTCGTTGAGCAAACGCTGATCCCGCTGCGCACGTTATACAACCCCGACACCTGCCCGCTGCACCTGCTACCCCACCTGGCCTGGGCGTGGTCGGTCGACCGCTGGGATCCCGGGTGGTCGGAGCCGGTCAAGCGCGCCGCGATCAAGGCCTCGTTCTACATCCACAAGCACAAAGGCACGATCGGTGCACTGCGTCGGGTGGTCGAGCCGTTGGGTTATCTGATTGAGATCGTCGAGTGGTGGCAGACAGTGCCGGAAGGTGTACCGGGCACCTTTGCGCTGAAGGTCGGTGTGCAGGACACCGGTATCACTGAGGGCATGTTTCAGGAACTGGAGCGCCTGATCGATGATGCCAAGCCGGTTACCCGGCATATGACCGGGCTCGACATCACGTTGGAAACCCGCCTGGACGCCTTTGTCAGCTTCGCGGTGTATGACGGCGACGAAATCGACGTTTATCCCTGGAGCAATCCGGATATCGACGTGGTGGTTCAGGGCTACCACGGCGTTAGCGAATACACCCTAGACCAATTGGACGTGTACCCCCATGGTTAATCAAAACTCTATTTTCGGCGGCATGCTCACGACTCAGGGGGCGGCCAAAAAAACCAACTGCGACGCCCTCGGTATTCCGTGGGAACCGCGCTACATGCTGATCGGTGATGCGAACGGCGCCGATCCGGTGCCCAGTCCCACGCAGACCAAGCTGGTCAATCAGGTCTATCGGGCGCAGCTCAATCAGCTTCGGGTGTCTCCCACTGACGCCAATATACTGATCGCTGAGCTGGTGTTGCCGCCTGACGTGGGCGGCTGGTGGATTCGTGAGCTGGCCCTGGAAGACAAGGACGGCGTGTTCTGCGCGGTAGCCAACGCGGCCCCGAGCTACAAACCGTTGCTGGCACAAGGGTCGGGGCGTAATCAGGTGGTGCGGATGCACATCATCACCAGTGGCACGTCGAACATTCAGTTGAAGATCGACCCTTCGGTGGTGTTGGCGACCCGTCAGTACGTCGACGAGACAATTAACGGCTTGTTGCCGGCGAACAAGCCGGCAGGCACCTACACCAAGGTGACGGTGAATGACCGCGGTGTGTTTGTGTCCGGATCGAACCCGACCACGTTAGCCGGGTTTGGTATTACGGACACCTACACCAAGCCCGAAATTGATGCGATTATTGCTCAAGCCTCGGCATTGCCGGTCGGTAGCATGGTGGCGTTTCCAGTGTACAAGATCCCTCCCGGGTTTCTGGAAATTAACGGCGGCGAGTGGCCCATTGCGAACTATCCAGATCTGGCGGCATTTTTGGGAACGGCGTTCAATAAGGGCACCGAAGCCGCCGGTTACTTTCGGCTACCAGAATCGCGCGGCGAGTTCCTGCGTGGTTGGGACAATGGGCGCGGTGTCGATGCTGGCCGTGCGGTGGGTAGCTATCAGGCTGACGAAGTAAAAAGTCATAGTCACAACTCGCCGTACATCGAGGCCCCGCTAGGTTCTGGAACTGGCCAGGTTGAGGGGGTTTCGAAGCTGAACGATGTCATGGGTTCTACTGCGAACTCGGCGTCTGCTACATCGTCATACGGCGGCACTGAAACCCGCCCGCGCAACTTGGCAGTTATGTGGTGCATCAAGGCCTGGAACGCACCAATCAATCAGGGGAACATTGATATTGCAGCGCTGGCGGCGCAGGTGGCCATCGCGACGCCGGTTAACTACCTCGAAGGCTTTACCCTGTCGAATAACGTCACGGTGCCAACCTACGCTATTAACGTATCCAGGGGCGCGGCCAGAGCTTCGGGCAACCCGGTGTTTTTGAACTCAACCATGGTCTGTTTTGTAAACACTGGTGCTTGGACGGCGGGCACGAACGGTCAAAAGCTCGACATCGGGGCGCGCGCTGCAAACACTTGGTACAACGTCTTTGCGATCCGCGCGACGGTCGGCGGCGCTGCTGATGTGCTGGTATCGCTCAGCTATTCTGCGCCGAAGCTGCCGGCGGGGTATGAACTGATTCGGCGAATTGGTTCGTTCAAGACGGATGCGTTGAACACCATCATTCCTTTTCAACAGTTCGACCGGATGTTCTATTGGAAAACGCCTATTCGTGATGTTGTCTTGACCAATGTCACGGGCGTGGCTATGGCTAACTATGCCATCAGCGTGCCGCCCGGCGCGCCTGTCGTTGCGCATGTGTCAGCGTTCTACAGTGGCAGTAACGGTTACATCTATCTGCGAAATCCAGACTTCCCGGATCTGGCGGTCGGGCCCTACACCGCCTTTACATATGGTTTTGGTTCGGTCTCCAGCAACACACCCCTTGATAGCTCGTCTATTCCGATGGAAGTGCTGACCAGCATTGATGCTCAGGTCGGCGTCAGAACGGTGACTGGTGAAACTCAAACCGAAGTGGTTATTACGACTTACGGCTGGCAGGAGAAGTTCTAAATGCCCTTTGTTCAACGTAATACCGATGGTTTTGTAGTTGGCCGTTTTGCCAATGCTCAGCCGGGGCTGGCCGAGGAATGGCTTGACGATGATGCGCCGGCGTTGTCGGTGGTTAGTCCGGCACAGTTGGCGACTGCCGAGCGCGCTTGGCGTGATGGTGAATTGTCGGCGGTCAAGTGGTTGCGGGAGCGGCACCGGGACCAGCTCGATATCGAGATATCTACTACGCTCTCTGACGAGCAGTTTTTAGACCTGCTGAGGTATGTGCAGAGTCTGCGCGACTGGCCTCAATCTCCGGATTTTCCTGATAGCCAGCACCGGCCAACGCCGCCGGTGTGGATCGCCGAACAGACCCAATAAACGCCCTGCATTGACGGGGCGTTTTCTTTTCCGTCGCACGTAATTCGAACATCCCTGACAGCCTCGCTCACGCGGGGCTTTTTCGTTTCTGGAGATTGAGCCTTATGAGTTTCTTTCACGGCGTCACGACCACCTCGGTCGATACCGGCGCACGCACCATCACGTTGCCGACGTCCTCGATCATCGGGCTGTGTGACACCTTTACCCCCGGTATCCTCGGCGGCGGCACAGCCAAAGCTGGCGAGTTGAAGCTGATCACCACCGAACGCGAGGCCATTGCGGCTTTCGGCGCCGGTGCGGCCATCACCAAGGCCTGTCAGGCGATCTACGCCAAAGCCAAGGCGGTGATCGTCGCCATCGGCGTGGCCAAGCTGGAAGACCCGGCCCTGCAGACGTCGGCGATCATCGGCGGGGTGTTGGCCTCGGGTCAGCGCACCGGTCTGCAGGCGCTGCTCGACGGCAAGAGTTTATTCAACGCCCAGCCGCGACTGCTGATCGCGCCGGGTCATTCGGCCACCCAGGCGGTGGCCACCGCCATGGACAGCCTGGCGCAGAAGCTGCGGGCCATCGGCATCATCGATGGCCCCGGCACCACCGACGAAGCCGCCATGGCCTACGCCGATAACTTCGGCAGTCGCAACCTGTTCATGGTCGACCCGGGCGTGCAGTTCTGGGACACCGACGCCAGCAAGACAGTCGATGCACCGGGCTCGGCCTGGACGGCGGGTCTGTTCGCCTGGACCGACGCCACCTACGGTTTTTGGGCCTCGCCGTCGAATAAGGAATTTGTTGGCATCACCGGCACCACCCGCGCCGTCGAGTACTTGGATGGCGACGACACCTGCCGGGCCAACCTGCTGAACAACGCCAACATCACCACGATCATTCGTGATGATGGCTTCCGCCTGTGGGGTAACCGCACGCTGGCCAGCGATCCGAAGTGGGCCTTCGTTACCCGTGTTCGCACGCTTTTCATTCTCATGGATGCCGTGCAGGCCGGTCACAAATGGGCGGTAGACCGCTCGATCACCAAGACCTACGTCAAGGACGTCACCGACGGCCTCGAGGCCTTCATGCGCGACCTGAAGAACCAGGGGGCGGTGATCAACTTCGAGGTGTACGCCGACCATGAGTTGAACACGGCCAGCCAAATCGCTCAGGGCAAAGTCTATTGGCGCATTCGCTTCACCGACGTGCCGCCAGCCGAAAACCCGAATTTCCTGTTCGAAGTCACCGATCAGTACATGACCGAAGTTCTTGAAGCCGCCTAAGGAGGCCACCTGATGATTCCTGAAGTTCTGTCCAACTGCGCCGGGTTTATCGACGGCGTCAGTTTTGCCGGTGAAATGCCGAGCCTCACCCTGCCCAAGGTGGTTCTGAAAATGGACACCTACCGGGGCGGGGGTATGGCCGGTGAAATCGAGATCCCGACCGGTGTCGAAAAGCTCGAAGCCGGGTTTACAACCAACGGCGTGCGGCGTGAGGCGCTGAAGTGGTTCGGTCTCTCGGACCGCACCGCTTGCAACGCCGTGTTTCGCGCCTCCTTCAAAGGCCTAAAAGGCAAGGTCACCCCGGTGATTGTCACCATGCGCGGCGGCCTTAAAGAGGTCGATATGGGGGACTGGAAAGCCGGTGAAAAGGCCGAGAGCAAACACAACATGGCGCTGACCTACTACAAGCTCGAAGTCGATGGTCGGTTGATCTACGAGATCGACATGGTCGGCATGGTGCTGGTGGTTGATGGCGTTGATCAACTCGCAGAAGAACGTTCGGCCCTGGGCCTGTAAGGAAAAAACATGACTCAAACAACGGCAAAAGACGCACTGCCCAAGTGGCTGAAAATCACCGAAGAGGGCTTTCGTATCACCCTCAAATACCCGACCGAGTTGAGCGGTGTGCTGGTCGACAACATGTCGATCCGTGCCCCTTGCGTGCGGGATATCCGGGCCGCGCAAGCCACGTGTAATGGCGATGAGGAAAAGCGTGAGATGTCGCTGTTTTCCTCGCTGACCCAGACCCCGGAGACGGACTTGATGGCGCTCAAGCTGGTCGACTACATGCGTCTGCAGGCCGGCTATTTTCGTCTGGTCCAAGACGACGGCGTTTGATGCGACCACGTTGAAAACTCTGGCCAAGCGAGTGGCCAAAGAGACCGGGTTCTCGGCGGCCGAGATCCTGGTCATGCCATTCAACGAACTGGTGTGGTGGCTCACGGATTGAGCCACCGTTCATTTCTCCGACGCATAGGGCACGCACATGGCGAACAAACTGGCGCTCGGCTTTGTCATCGGGGGCGCCGTCGATGCGACGGTGGGCAAAGCGTTTAAGGACGTCGAAAGCAAGATCAAACACCTGGACACTGTCGGTACCAAAGCCCGGGTATTGCAGAACACCATCGGCGACACGATTCGCCTGCGCGAGGAGTGGCGCAAGGCGCATATGTCTGGTGCCGAAGGCGCGGGCAAGCTGCTGACCAAACTGGAAAAGAACCTCGACCTGCTGAAAAAACAAGGTGTCGAGGTGGGTCGGCTCAACAAGGCCTACACCGCGATGGGCCGTGTCGCTGCCGGGGCTGAATTGAAAGCGATGGGGCACCGACAGCTGGAGGAGGGGCGGTCGGGCCTCAAGAGCAGTATTGGTCAAGCAGGGGGCATGGTTGCTGCCGCTGCCATCCCGACCAAGGTCAGTGCGGATTTCAGCGCGATCGTTCGTGATATCGCGATCAAGGCCAACATTGCCAACGATCCTAAAGAAACGCAGATGTCCAAGACGATTATCGACACGTCGCGGGACACTGGCATGGCTCGCAATCAGGTGGCCGAGGTGGTCAACGCGTTGGTTGGGGCCGGCATGGAGCTGGACAAGGCCCTGCAATACGCGCCGACGGCGGCCAAGTTTGCCATTGGACAGGGTTCGGACGGCACCGAAACGGCGCGCATGATCAATGCCCTGGGACAGAACGCCAAGATCACCGATCCGGCGATGATGCAAAAGGCCTTGGAGGCGATTGCTTATCAAGGGCAGGCCGGCAGTTTTGAGGCGGCTGACATGGCCCGCTGGTTCCCTGAGCTGCTCGCGGGTATGGGCAAGCTGGGTATCACCGGCATGGACTCGGTGACGCAACTGGGTGCCATGCTGCAGGTGCAGATGAAGACCGCCGGTGGCTCCGATGAGGCGGCCAACAACCTGAAAAACTGGATGGAAAAGATCGGCTCGGGAGAAACGGTCGACGCTTACAAGAAGGTTGGGATTGATTACCAGGCGTCGATGACCACCGGACTGCAAAGCGGGATGTCGACCCTGGAGTCGAGTTTCGCCTTGGCGCAAAAGTACATAGCAGCCACCGACCCGAAGAAAGCGGCGGCCATGGCGGAAGCCACGGCCAAGATCAGCAAAGAGACGGACCCGGTCAAGGCCAAGGCCATGATCGCGTCTCTGGAGCAGGCCCTGCGCACCGGCGACCTGTTTGCCGACATGCAGGTCAAGGCAGCGCTGACCGCTTACACCCAGAACAAAGCCCTGTACGGCAAGCTGAAAAATGACTCGGCGCAGGCTGTCGGTATTCTCGATAAAAACCTGGCGGAACGCCGGCAAACGTCCTCGCAAAAATGGGCCGAGATGGCCCAGAGCATGGACGATGGCATGCGCAGCATCGGCGATGCGTTGCGGCCGGTAACGGATGCCGTGGCCGAGGGCATCACCAGCGTGGCCCGCCGCCTGACTGAGTTCTCGGATGTTACCCCGCGTCTGGTGACCGGTATCGGTGCTGTCGTGGCCGGGTTGGTCGCCCTGAGTAGCGTGGTCAGCACCTTCAAAATGGCCAAGGGCCTGATGAACATTGGGCGCGGCAGCTTGTTGGGCAATCCGAATATTCCGCAAAAAGTGATTGTCACTAACCTGCCCGCCATAGGGGGCGGTCTGGATGCGGGCGATTTGGATGCCGGTGATGGCAAAGGCAAGAAGGGCGGCAAGGGCGGCAAGGGCGGCGGCGGTGGTCGCGGTGGCAGCATCGGTGCGGGCATGAAGGGGCCGGCCTTGCTCGCGGTGGTCGATGCCGGATTCAAGGCCGTCGACACCTACAACAACGCCGTGACCCAGGATGAAAAAGCCGAGGGCTACGGCCAGGCGGCCGGTGGGCTGGCGGGTACGCTGGCCGGTGCGGCGGCGGGTGCTGCCATCGGTACCGCCGTGCCGGTGATCGGCAACATCGTCGGTGGGTTGATCGGCGGATATCTCGGGTATATGGGCGGTGATGCCTTGGGTGGTGTGGTTGGTAAGTCGATGTTCGGCACCGACGAATCGCTGAAGACAATGCCCGCCGCCGGGCCGCTGATGATGGCCAACGCCGGGCAGAACCTCCCGCCGGTGATGGGCGACATTGCCCGTTCGTTTTCACCATCCAAATCTGCCATCACGCCGGGCCTGTTGCCAGAACGGAACGCCGATAGCGTCGCGATGGGGGATGTTACCCGGTCCCTGAGCAAGCCTTCGGCACCCAATGTGCCGGCGCTGTTGGCCCCTATTGCCTCCGCCCCGAAAAGCGAGCCGCCGAAGATCGAGCAGCGGGTGGAGATTCAGGCTCCTCTACACATCACCGTACAGGGCGATGTGAAAGATCCGGCGCAACTGGCGCGGGAGCTACAGCCCTACATCGATCAGCAATTACGTCAGTCCACCCAGCAGATGCAGAACCGCACGCTGTATGACGAACCACATGTGTAACGAGGAGGGCAGATGGCCTACATGGAGCAACTGCAAGGCGGGCTGAAATACCTGGCAACAGCGGGAGAAAGTGGCCGCCGCAGCCTGGACGGCATGCTTGGACCGGTCAACGGCGCCATCAGCGAAATCAGCGGCGCGGCCTCGGAGCTGGAGGGCGTGCCGTTTGTAGGGCCCGTGATCGGGCAGAAGCTGCAACGGGTGATGCGCGGTGTCAACGCGGCGCAGGCCAAAGTGGGGCAGGTGGTGGCCACGTATAACAAAGCCAGTCGGGCGCTATCGGGGATCGATGAGCGCATGGGGCAGTTGAAGGAGCAAGCTGCCCGGGCGTCCTCCGCGATCAACAAGATTGCCGGCAAGGTCAGCCCATCGCTGGCCAACATCTTGCCCACCGGGTCACTCACCGGCGACGGCACGCCACTGCCGGAGGCGGTCAAGCCGTTTCCCCACTTGTTGATCGTCCAACCGCTGGACCCCAAGGCGACGCCGTATTACTTCAATCTGGACACCGCCGCCTTTGATGAGCTGCGACGGTCGACCGAGTTTCGCTGGGCCTCACAGGAACGCCTGGGCCGACGTCCAGCCCAGCAGGCGGTCGGTATGGGTGAAGAAAAGATCACGCTGAAGGGGGCGATCTTTCCCGGCTTCAAAGGCGGGATCAAGCAACTGGATACCCTGCGCAGCCTCGGTGCCCAGTTGAAGCCGCTGACCCTGACCACCGGTTATGGCGACGTACTGGGCACCTGGTGCCTGAAGAACGTCGAAGAAGAACAGAGCGCGCTGCTGCAGGGCGGGATCCCGCGCAAGCAGGCGTTCACTTTGGAGTTTGCACGCTATGGCGACGACTTGTAGAACGTCTGACGGGGACCTGCTCGACACCCTGTGTTACCACGTTTACGGTCATCTCGGTGGTACTGTCGAGGCGGTGCTAGACGCCAATCCGGGACTGGCCGATGAGCCGCAACCTTACCGTGCCGGCATCGTGATTCTGTTGCCGGATCTACCCGCACCCACTGATGACGTTGTGATGTTGTGGGGCTGAGCTGATTCCGAACAAGATTTTCGGAAAGGTCTACTGAATTAAGGGAAGTAAAACGGAGTGTCTGGGGGGAGCTCAATTACCGATTGAACTGGATTATCTTCGGCACCATAGGTGCAATCCTTCTGGCTTGCATTCCCGTCCTCGGGTGGCTTCTGGCTCTTGGGGTGATCCTCGCGGTGCTGTGGAAAACATTTGGCTTTCGAGAAACGCAACTGGTGGGTACCTGCCAGGCGTGTACCAAAGCTCTACCGATTGACCCCAAGACTGACGTGCTTGCCTGCCCTGTCTGCAACAGTGTTGTTGCTGTGGGAGAGGGCCGCCTGACCATCGTTAAAATCGACTGATCTGCAATGCTCTGTAGTTAACAGAAACTGAATTCAACCTAACCCGCCCTGTGCGGGTTTTTTTTGGACTAGATAATGACTCCTGCCTTCCGCGTCGTCGCCGATGGCGCCGATATTACCGCCCTGATCAACGATCGGCTGCTGCAACTAAAAACCACCGACAAGCCCGGAATGGAGTCTGACGAATTCGAGCTGCGCATCGATGACCGCGACGGGGCCGTGGCACTGCCACCGCGCGGGGCGGGCATCGAGATCTTCCTGGGGTACGCCGAAACAGCATTGGCCCGCATGGGTCGCTACGTCGTCGATGACATCGATTTTTCGGGCCCGCCGGACACCCTGGTGATTTCCGGCAAGGCTAGCGACATGCGTGGTAGCGGTAAGACTACGCGCAGTGGTAGTTGGGAAGACGTGCCCTTGTCGCGCATCGTCGCCGATGTTGCCGCGCGTAACGGCTGGCAACCGGTGTGTCCGGTGCAGACCAAGGTGCCTCGGGCAGATCAGCTCAATGAGTCCGATTTCAACTTCATCACGCGCCTGGCCAAACAGTACGACTGCACGGCCAAGGTGGCTGACGGCAAGTTGTTGGTGATGCCGCGTCAGGGGGGCGAGAGCGCCTCGGGCAAGGCCCTTGGCGTGGTGGTGATTAACCGCCGTGACGTCAGCCGCTTTCAGTTCAAGCTCGGTGACCGCACCACGCACAAGGCGGTGTCGACCAAACACCAGGACAAAAAGAGCGGCAAGCTCGCCGTGGTCACCCTGGACAACGACGACTCGCCCGACGGTCTGCCACCGGTGCATACCGACCGGCACATCTACCCGAACAAGTCCGCCGCAGAAGCAGCAGCCAAAGCTCGACTGGCGGCCTTCAACCGCTCGACGGCTGGGGTTCGTCTGGAAATGGTAGGGCGTACAGATCTATTTGCCGAGCGAACCATCGATGCCCAAGGCTTCAAGGTTGGCTTCGACGGCGAGTACCTGGTCGACTCGGTGGAGCAGGTCTACACCCAGTCCGGCTGGAGCACGACGGTCGAGTGCAACGGCGGCAAAAAGGGCAAGGCGAAAGCCAAAGGCAAAAAGAAAAAACCGGCGAAAGATCTGAAGGTCGTTCAGCTCCAGCAGTAGCGCCATATCCCCAACCCGATGGAGACCCGCGATGTCACTGACAGAGCAACAGCTACAACGCATCATGCCCAACGCCCGCCGCCAAGCGGGCGTTTTTGTTTCTGCCCTCAATGCCGCCATGGAGCACCGGCAGATCGCTACGCCGAAACGGCAGGCCGCATTCCTGGCCCAGGTTGGTCACGAATCTGGTCAGCTGCAGTACGTTCGCGAACTGGGCGGCGGTCAGTACCTGAGCAAATACGACACTGGCACCCTGGCCGTTCGTTTGGGCAATACCCCAGAGGCGGATGGTGATGGCCAACGCTATCGTGGACGCGGCCTGATTCAGATCACCGGGCATAGCAACTACCTGCGCTGCAGCCTCGCGCTGTTTGGTGACGAGCGGTTGCTGCGTACGCCTGAGCTGCTCGAGTTGCCGCAATGGGCGGCCGAGTCAGCGGCGTGGTTCTGGTGGGTACGGGGGCTGAATGCCCTGGCGGATCGGGATGAGTTCGAGGCGATCACCCGCAAGATCAATGGCGGTCTCAATGGTCTGGCGGATCGGTTGCAGCTGTGGGAGCGGGCGAGGGCAGTGCTATGCGTCTCGTCGACTTGATCCCTGCGCAGTATCGGGTGCTCGCAGTGGGCGTGTTGTTGGCCGTGCTGCTCGGTGGCTCTGCCGCGATTACGTGGCAGGTTCAAGACTGGCGCTACGGCCAGCAGCTCGAACGACAAGCCCGCCTGCAGGCGGAAACCCTCAACCAACTGGCCCTAGCCGCGGCTGCACAACAACGAACTGAGCAAGACAAACGCCTGGCGCTCGAGCAGCGACTTTCAGCCAGCGAACAAACCCATTACCGAGCCCTGAGCGATGCCCAACGTGATCAAGGTCGCTTGCGCGACCGCCTTGCCACTGCTGATGTGCGCCTGTCAGTCCTACTCGACGCCACCGAGTCAGCCAACGGCTGCTCAGTGTCAGCCGGTGCCGCAGCCGGCGGCGTGGTTCATGCAGCCGTACGCGCCCGACTTGACCCAGCGCATGCTCAACGAATTGTCGCCATCACCGACGCCGGCGATCAAGGATTGATTGCGCTGGCCGCTTGTCAGGCGTACGTCAGAGAGGTGAACCGCTGATCGGCATCCCCGCCTGCAACTCACGAATGATCCTTTCCTTTTGGGATAGGACCAGAGTAAGGCTTTGGATCTCGCCCAATTGCACAGTGGTTTCGGCTTCGCGGTTCGCCAGCCATGCTCGGGCTCTCGTCAGATCCGCCGAAAGCTCGTCGTTCATTTTGACCAGGCCGGCAATGTTTTCCTTCGCTCCGCGCAGCTCCCGCTTCAGTGCCTGGATGTCTTCCTCGAGCATGCTTGCGTAATGCTTGACGGTTTCAAGCCGGGTAGGGCATCCCTCCCAATCGCTGGTGTCTTCGATTTCATACGGGTCCACGGTCATGCCTTATCTGTACTGTTTGGATATACAGTAATCGAGGCGCGATGATTCGGCGAGGGTGTAGCGACGAGCAGTAGGATTTGAGGTTTGTGTTCGTTCGGCAGGACGCCGGAGAGGGTGGAAAGCTGCTGATAATTCTTCCCCAAAATGCAACCGTTTGGACCAATGTTTATCGGGGGAGAAAATTTATTTTTTGTTCGTGTCATCTGGCCTATTCCATTCAGAATTTTCCCCCCATGTTCGCCCGTGCTAGGGTCGCTGAAGCTTCCGATGGCAACTGGTGGAGATGGGACAAATGAAATCGATAAGTGCTAAGTGCGGCCATGTAAAACGCCGGCTCAATCAGAATGAGCCTCTCGAAGGAAAGGTTCTGGAATTTGCCCTCGACATAGTCGGAGAGACAGGCGATGACTTCCTGAATGGGATTGCTGAAAAATTAAAGGCGGGCGAAAAGCTCGACGACTACGAGCACCACTTTATGGTTGACGTGCTTCTTTTGCATGTGAAATTGGGGGCGTAGAAATCCTTCGAATGTCGCTGGTTTCGTTCGGCAGAACGCCGGAGAAGGGGTACTACTGTAGGAATATACAACGCTAAGTTATTGATTCTTATAGGGTGATGTGCGGGTTTTTAAGGTGGCAAAAACCACTCCATTTCCCTTATGCATCAATAGGTTGCAAGCGGCTCCCGGTCATCTTGACATGGTGGTGCTTTTGCCAGGCGCGCCTGACGCAGCGCGCTCGGAAAGCGTCTTTATAAATCAACCGTCAGCGTTGCGTGCTGAGCATTAATTTAACCTTGAACTCCCAGTGCCTTTTTAACCGTATCGGACAACATCAGCAATTGGACCGCTGGCGTCCCCACTGTAGCAACGCTTGCTAAGTGTCCCAGAGTCTTCAGTATCTTCTGCCCAATAGACGTTTTTTCGAGGGCGTTGCGACAGTCGACATCAAAGAAGCTATGGCCCAGAGTTTGTTCAATTGACGCAGTCACTGGTATTGAACCGCTTAGACGATATTCTTGCAGTGCTGTTACTACCGCTCTTAAAGATCTAACAAGATATTCTTTAACCTTTTGTTCGAATTCGCCGTTCATTGCTTCAGATATAAGTGCATTGAGCTCGTCGATAAAGGTTTCGATTTCTGACGGGTCGAGCGTCGTGGGGTTTTTTGAATCGAGTAAGTCTACTGCAGCGGTTAAGTGGTCGAGCGCTGTATCATCAATGTGATCAATAAACGTATGGAAAGCAGACAGCATGTTTTGCTCTCTGAATGCATTATCTAGAGTTCGTTTCCAGGTGTTGGTTGGCCTTTCCTGTTTAGGAAACCGCTCAATCATTGCCTCGTAAGTTTCATCTGAAAGGCGCATCAGTCGAGCAAGCCTCTCATGCGTTAAAGCAAGATTGCCTTCAGTTTTTAAAACGGTCTCCCATACAGTAAATGTATTGACAGCTCTTGATTGGTCGCGAAGCTCCATAAGAATATCAAGAAGCCTAGCCGCAGGATTTCCGTTCAGCATGCAAATGTCCGTTTTCGATTGGTTGTTGTTAATGTTTGTACTGGTCGACCGCGGTCACTGCCTGCCGGCCCGGATTCCTCCAAGCTGCTACGGACTGGGCCGGTGTTTAGCAAATATAGCCCGTACCAATTTTTGTACCAATGACCGTGTAAAGCAGGTGAAATCCGGGTAAGCCTAAGTCGGCAAGTGCCCGGATTCATTGACTATTGTTACTTTGCCTTACCCCTTGAGAATCGCGGTGTAATTCTGCTCCTGTCGATTGTCACTCTGGTGCCATCATCACCGCAAGCGTCATCTTGATGAACTCCTCGTTCTTATCGATGGTGTCCAGGGCGCCGCGCACGTTGTCGGCGACTTCTGCGCCGCCTCGCTGCTCGACCCAGTTGGACAGCTCCATGATGGCTGCTTCGAGGGCGAGTTGGTTTTCGTTGATTTTGTAGAGCAGGGAAGGGAGCAGGTCTGAATTTGGCATGGCGATTCCTCCGTGGATGGGAGAAAGCGTAGCAGTGCAGGGGATGGGTGTTTGTTCGGCAGGACGCCAAGGATGGTTGTGCGCAAAACCTCCGCTGGAGGCCGCACGTTTCCGTTTGCATAGGCACAAAAAAACGGATGTTTTGCTACCCTGAAAACAGGTCGTTATCCTTATAAAACAATTGCTTGGGTTGCTACAGTCCCCAGCATGGGGTGCTAGGGGTCGAGTGTTCGAATCACTCCGTCCCGACCATATTTTTCAATGACTTGGCCCAATCTGAAAAGGTTGGGCTTTTTCATGCGCAGGGAGTTTTGCGGGGGTTCATCCTGTTTTCCTCCTTAGAATGTGTAAGTTGGCGTCGGATTTGGCATCGCGTTGCAGGATGTTTGGCACTGCCATCTAGCTTTCAGATCGCTAAATTTAGCGCAGTCTTTGGCACCGCAATGCTCTCACTGATTCTCTGGTTTTGTCGGCTGAGGGAATTTTGCATCTGGAAAGCCTTTTTTCAGCGCCGCATACAGTTCATCAGCCACTTTATCCAAATCCTCGATTGATCTATCTACCCTGAAAATCAGGCGTTTCGTCTGATCTATCAATTGCGAAAACAATCGTGGGCCGAGTGCTTGCTCTAGAGAGGCGTGCGAGACCGGCCCACCTTTAGGAAGGATTTTTTCTAGGATTGGCTGTATCTGCGTAAGATGCAGCGCTGAACGGGTTCGTACTACGTCTAGCGCATGCAGAAAATTCTGCTCAGCTATGACCAGTGTTTCCAGTACCCCTGAATCACCAAGATCAAGAAAAAATGCAAGGCTATCCAAGTCTAACCTGGGGGGCTCATCCAAGGGGTAGTCAATAGGGGGAAGTGAGATCACTACTGAGGGGTTGTCGCGGTAATCATCCACGAAGTCCAATTGGATTTGAGCGACGATATTCACTTGGCGCCAGAGTGTGAACATAGCGCGTGCGCCTGCACCTATTTGCCTTTTCCGTTCGTCTTCCTGGGCGGCATCTCGTACCAGAGCTGCTCCGTACCATGCCCCTGCATATGCGGCGATCAAAGTAGCTACAGCCGGCAAAAAGTCTTTTGCGAATGCTGCAAGTTGAGGGGTTCCAAACGGAGCGCTCAAGGACGCTGCGACAACGATCAAAACCAGCAAGGTTAGCGGATTTTTCAGCTTTTTCATTCCGTCCCTCTCATGACTCGTCCCTGGTTGGGTGATGCTATAAAGCGGAGCAGGGTGTTCTGATCGCCCGCAATGACCACCCGAGTCTGTTGCTAGATACGTGGTTAGTGCACTGCTAGACATTACCTTCCCTGGCTGAAGGCAGGGAGGTTGTGGCGGTGAACAGCTCGGCCAGCAGGAGGCTAGGGTAGGTCAACGCTGGATGGTCTTGCTAGAGGTGGGGCGGACAAATTTAAGTCGGATTTCTGTAAAAACGTTCCCACCAGACAGGCTTAATCTGGGAGCAGGCTGCGCCGGGAATGGAGAAGCGCCAACAGCGCTTGGGAGTTTCAGCCCGGCGCTTCATCATGGCACCACTCCCAGTGGACCAGACTCGACATTGAAGGCCATCCCACCGTTGCTTTTTGCTGAAGTAACCCGCGCACGACCATCGGAATCGATTTTGATCCGCAACTCGCCCCCTACGTCTACCGTCTTATCGCTCACTCTGTGAGGCGAGTACTGGCTCGGGGAGGAGGCTGCACTCGACAGCGCGGGTGGTCCCAATTTGATGGCGGGCGGAGCGCTTGCGGCTGGTGCCGTTAGGCGTGTTGCGCTTCCATCACCCGTCATCCAGCTGGGCATCCAGTCGGTCAAGCTACCAACGCTTTCTTTGAGCCAGCCCGTCAGTTGATTGAACTTCCCACGTATACCATCCCAAAGGCCACCGATCCATTGAGCTCCAATCTCGCTTAAAGGGCGCAGTCCAAACAGCTCGAACACGGCGTCAATTGTCTTTAGCAGAAGCCCAGCAGGCGAAAACGAAATGAGCCCCTGGACGATGTCACCAATACCCTGGGCAAAAAATCCTTCTAACTTGCCCCACAGGTCCGAGAACCAATTGGCGATGGAGTGTAGTGGTCTACTGAACCGGACACCCATTTAGGCGAGAATGCTCGCCAGATAAAGGTGTCTGATGACCAAGCAACGTCGTTCCTTTTCCGCTGAATTCAAACGCGAGGCCGCAGGCCTCGTGCTCGATCAAGGCTATAGCCATATCGAAGCCAGCCGCTCGCTTGGGGTGGTCGAGTCCGCGTTGCGTCGCTGGGTTAATCAACTCCAGCAGGAGCGCAACGGCGTTACTCCGCAGAGTAAGGCGCTGACGCCCGAGCAGCAGAAAATCCAGGAATTGGAAGCTCGAATCGCTCGCCTTGAACGGGAGAAATCCATTTTAAAAAAGGCTACCGCGCTCTTGATGTCGGAAGAGCACGAGCGCACGCGCTGATTGATCAACTGAGCGCCCAAGAGCCGGTCGATTGGCTTTGCACAGTCTTTGACATTACTCGCTCGTGTTACTACTCCCACCGCCTCAGGCACCGAACTCCGGACGTTGAGCGGCTTCGGTTGCGCAGTCGGGTCAACGAACTGTTTACGCAAAGTCGAAGCGCTGCCGGTAGCCGCAGCATCGTGTCGATGATGCAGGAAGACGGTGAGCAAATCGGGCGGTTCAAGGTGCGTTGCCTGATGCGGGAGCTGGAGTTGGTTAGCAAACAACCTGGATCACATGCCTACAAACAAGCGACGGTTGAGCGGCCTGACATTCCGAACATCTTGAATCGAGAGTTTGATGTGCCGGCGCCGAATCAAGTCTGGTGTGGCGACATCACTTACATCTGGGTTCAAGGGAAATGGCATTACCTGGCTGTCGTTCTGGATCTCTACGCACGCCGAATTGTGGGTTGGGCGCTGTCAAACAAGCCGGATGCGGATCTGGTCATCAAGGCGTTGGACATGGCTTACGAACAGCGTGGCAGGCCTCAAGGGCTGCTGTTTCACTCGGATCAGGGCCCAGTATGCGAGTCGTTTATTTCGCCAGCGGGTGTGGCGTTATCGCACGCGCCAGAGCATGAGCCGGCGGGGAAATTGCTGGGACAACGCGCCAATGGAGCGCGTGTTCCGCAGCTTGAAAACAGAATGGATACTGACCACGGGCTACAGAACGGCTCAAGAAGCCCAGCGCGATATCAGCCAATTCTTGATGCATCGGTACAACTGGATTCGACCCCATCAATTCAACGGTGGGCTGGCGCCAGCCCGGGCCGAAAAAAACTTAACGTCGTGTCCGGGATTAGTTGACCACTACACAATCGTTGGGAACTGTTTGTCCGATAGCTTTGCCACGGAACCGTAAGGGCTTTTTGTCAGCGACTGAATAAGGTCGCCCAGGAGCTGAGTGACGAGCTAAAAACCGTAGCGGGGTGTTTTTCTGCTTTGACATAGAATCACTTGGGTCGACCGACCCGTAGACCGCCAAGTAAGGCATTGCGCGCCAAGACTCGTGCGACCTGCACCTACGCTTTCTTCAATTTGCTGAAACTGTTTCATTGGCTGGCGGGTGTCGCCAGATTTTTTTGCCGTTCAAGCTGATCACTCAACAATTGGAGCGACTGCCATGAATGACATGACCACCGCTGCAGCAGAGATCACTGCTGAATCTTCCCTACACAATGAGCCCATCCCTGCGCTTCACACCAAAGCTGACCCGATCCGGCTTGCAGCAGAAGGCTTCAGCGACCCGGATATGCTCGAGATACAGCAGCCGGAGTTTTGGCTCGGAAATGGATTGCCCTGAAGGAAGTTATTCTTGAAGGGCTTTGAATCGCAATGCTTCGTGTGCGGCGACGCCTTCGAGTGTTTTGACTTCAACCGTGAGCCAAGCTGGATCGACCACGCAGATGATTGGTCGGAAGTGCCGTGGTGTACTTCACTTGGCTCAGGGCAAAGCTTGACCTGATACTCGCTACGACAGGTATGGTCGTGAGACAGTCGAGCAGTAAGGTCTGGTATTTTGAAATATCCTCGCTCACAACCCTCAGCATGAAATCAGCCTCGCCGCTCATCAAATAACATTCCATGACTTCCGGTCGCTCCCTGATCGCATTGGTAAATATCTCCAGTGATTGCTTGTCCTGAAGCTTCAGGGTGACGTGTACGAACACGTTAATCGCAAGCTCCAGCTTCGCGGGGTCGACCAATGTGACTGCACCTCGAAGAACCCCGTTTTCTTTCATCTCCGCAACGCGTCGCCAACACGGCGAAGTGGACAGCCCCACGATATCTGCCAATTCGGCATTGCTCAATTCTGCGTTCTTCTGCAATGCGTCGAGGATTCGCAGGCTGGCATCGTCCAGTTTTGCGCGGCTCATGGTGGGTTTTTCCTGTAATGTGTCGTAGATAGGTGAAACGTACCTAATTATTCGTTTTAAGGAAACAGATAGAAGCATTTTTGCTGCTGGGTAGAAATATCATGATTGCTCGATTGGATAACTTTCCGGAGCGCAATCATGAGTGTTTCCACCGAATTACTTGTAAGAGCTCGAGGCGGGACTTTCGGGTTTCAAAACACGTATATGTGGCTGGCTGTGATGGTACTGCTCTGGGGCAGCAGTTGGCCTATCACCAAGCTTGCATTACAGGATGTGCCTCCGCTCTGGCTGGCCACCATCCGGTTTTCCAGCGCGGCGCTGTGTTTGTTCATGTATTTGATCTTGCGGGGGCAACTGAAACTCCCGGTAGCCAAAGACCTTGCGATCATCGCAAGCGTTGGTTTATTGCAGATGATGGCTTTTACCGGGCTGGGTTTGGTGGCCATGGTGCACATCGACACCAGCCGTGCAGTGCTTCTGGCGTATACAACACCCTTATGGTGCGTGTTAGTGGCTTGGCTTATTTTTCGCGAAACACCGTCGAGGATGCAGGTGTCCGCACTCCTGATTGGCCTGATCGGTATTGCAGTGGTTTGTTCGCCCGGCGAGTTGGATTGGTCGAATAAGGATACTGTGCTGGGTGCGGTGTTCCTGATTCTGGCGGCCATCAGTTGGGCAATCGTTATCCTCCATATCAAGCGCCACCATTGGGTCACGTCTCCCTTGGCACTCGCCCCATGGCAGATGCTGCTTGCGACCGTTCCACTGGCAATTGCTGCCACTCTCACAGAAGGTCCTCCCACCTCCATAAAAGTCAGTGCCGATCTGTTAGAGGAGCTTTTTTTCATTGGTCCCATCGCAACATCAGCGTGTTTTGTAATATCAGCGGAATTTGGGAGAAGGGTGTCGACGTTTGCGATGTCGAATTTCACCATGGGGGTGCCATTGGTGGGGATTGTTTTTTCCTGTCTTACTCTCGAAGCCACAGTCTCAGGTAAGTTCCTGCTTGGACTTTGCCTGGTAGTGTTCGGTGTTGTCATCGCTGCGCTGGTTGCGCGTAATACCGCGAGGAGTTGATTGTAAAAGTGAAGAAAATAGTTCGGGTCGACGATATTCAGGTATTCGTTACGACTGCAAGTGCAGGCAGCTTTTCGGCGGCGGCACGATTGCTGGACATCTCGCCTGCCTTGGCCAGTGGCGCCGTTCAGCGTCTGGAGGGCATCCTGGGAGTCAGATTGTTCGTGCGCTCCACGCGGCGGCTGAGAGTATCTGACGACGGTGAGCGCTACCTGTCGCATGCTCGGCAAGCACTGGAAGCCCTTGAACTCGGCGAGCTGGCATTGACCCAAGGGCGTGATGAGATCGCCGGAACCATCCGTTTGTCCATACCTTCGGACATCGGAAGAAACGTGCTGTTGCCCTGGCTTGATGAATTTCAATTGATGTATCCGAAGGTATTGCTACAACTGCGGATCAGCGATCAGGTCGCGGACCTGTTCAGCGAGCATCTGGATGCCAGTATCAGATATGGCCAACTGGCTGACTCAAGCCTCGTGTCATTGGCCTTGGCACCGTTCAACCGCAGAACAGTGTGTGCATCGCCCAGCTATCTCGCACGGCATGGTGTTCCCCTGACGCCCGAAGATTTAAGCCGGCATAACTGTCTTCGTTATGTCATGGGGGAACAGACTTACGAGCGTTGGAGTTTTCACTCGTCAGAGGGCGCCAGAACCGTCCAGGTGACGGGAGACCGCATCAGTGACGATGCGGATATCGTTCGTCGATGGGCTGTAGCGGGAGTGGGGGTCGTCTACAAGTCCAGGATCGACGTCATGGATGATCTTCGGCAGGGCCGCCTTGTGGAAATCTTTCCCGAGGAGTACGGACAGCCGGCGCCGCTTCAGCTCGTGTGTGCACATCGAACTTCGCTGACGCCGGCAGTGCAAATGCTGAGAACCTTCTTGTTCACACGTTTCGAGAGCTATGTTGCGCAATGAAGCTCAATGTTGGATGTCAGACTTTTTCAAGCTGTGATAGGCGTTCAATTCGCCTATCAGCCGCTTCCAGGGCCGAGTATCCTTCCCGTCGAATCAGGTAGTCGGCTTCACTCCCGTTAGCGAAGTAGTCGCCGGCCTGATCCAGCGCACAAGACGGATGAGCTTTTGCATTGAACGGCCCTCTAGTGGGTTTGTGCAGGCTTGGCGTCGATCTTGATACGCATCAGGCTGTAGGGTTTCACGCGCTTGTCCTGACCATCATTGAATCCAGGAGAACGATGAAGTTGATTGGCCGTGAAGTACAAGTAGCCGTCGGGTCCGATGGACAAGGTGTCCGGCCAAAGCAAGCGTGAATCCTCGACCAGGGTTTGCCATTGACCGTCGGACAAGCGTTTCCTGATTGCGTTGTGCTCATAATCGCCGGCATAAACCGCTCCGTTGGCATCGGCTTCAAGGCCGTCGGAAGCTCCTTTCTCACCCAAATCGATGACCGCTTTTTCCAGTTCGGTATCGCTCACGCTTGGGTCTCGCAACAGAGCGGTCGAAACTGAATAAAGATGCCTGCTCGACAAAGGGCAGAAGTACAGTGTCTGGCCATCGCTTGAGAGCGCTATGCCATCAGACGCTACCGACAACAGGCCGGCTTCTCCTTTTTCATTTTTTGTGACAAGGGCCGGTCTGCCTTCGATCACGGGAGTGAACGAGGGATCGACCGAGGTGGACTTGACTCCACTCAGTCGGCGAGTGGCATTGCCGCTTGCAAGATCGACAACAATGATTGCACCAGGGCCACTGACGGAAGAATCCGTAACATAGGCGACCCCTTCCTTGCCCACCCGAAAGTCGAACCTCATGTCGTTCACGTAGGTGGAGGGCAGCATCACCTCTGGGGGGAAAACGACGGTCTTGACTATCTTGTTGGACGCCAGGTCGATGGCGACCAGCTTGGCGCCTCCGGCCTTGGGTTCGGAAAACCTGGGTGCTGCGGTATCGAGTATCCAGACCCGCCCATGGCCGTCGGCGACTACGCTTTGCACACTGATGAAACCAGCGGCCGGGTTTTTCGGATCTTCGACATTGGTTTTCAGGTCAGGGTAAGGCACGACCTTTCCTTGGACAACTTCCGCAACGGTGTATGGAACGTCGTCACCCCAACGGGGAAAGTTGACAAAAATGCGACCGCTCTCGGTGACAGTAACTCCCGTTGGCATGGCCCCATTGAATGCGAAGACGCGTTCGATCTGGATGCCCTTGCCGGTTGCAGAATCGGCTACAGCCATTGTGCTGAGAGAAACCGCGATCGCCAGTCCAGCGACTTTGAAGAGTGCTTTCATGTTCGTTTCCTTGAGTGTGTAAGCGCTTTTTAGAAGCCTTCCAGGACGATCTTGCCCTTGGCTTTGCCGCTTTCAATGAGTGCATGAGCGCGTTTGAGGTTCTCGGCGTTGATGCTGCCGAAGTGCTCGCCGATCGTGGTCTTGATCACGCCTTCTTCGACCAGGGCGCAAATCCTTTCCAGCAAGTGATGTTGTTGGATCATGTCGTCGGTGTGGTACAGCGAGCGAGTGAACATCAGTTCCCAATGCACTGACAGCGATTTGCGCTTGAGTGGAATCACGTCCAGTTGTTCGGGATCGTCAATCAGCGCGAGCTTGCCCTGAGGGCGCAGCACTTCGACGATCTGGGGAAGGTAGGTGTCGGTGTGGGTCAGACTGATCACGTAATCGACGGGGCTTTGTTTGAGGTTCTCAAGCTGTAGGGAGATCGACCCTGAATGATCGATGACGTGATGGGCGCCCAGTTCACGTACCCAGTCCCGGGTTTCCGGTCGAGACGCCGTGCCGATCACCGTGAGTTGGGTCAGCTTGCGGGCCAACTGAACCAGGATCGAACCGACACCGCCGCCTGCGCCAATCACCAGGAGACTTTGCCCTTTACCACCGCCTTCCTTTACGCCGAGGCGGTCGAACAACAGTTCCCAGGCGGTGATGGAGGTCAGCGGCAACGCTGCGGCACTGGCATTGTCCAGCGTGCGGGGTTTATGCCCAACGATGCGCTCATCAACCAAGTGAAACTCGCTGTAGCTGCCAGGGCGATCAATGGCGCCGGCGTAGAACACTTCATCGCCTGGCCGGAACAACGACACATCACCACCGACCTCACGAACGATGCCTACCGTGTCCCAACCCAAAACCTGAGGTTGCTTGCTGGTACTGCGAGCTCTCACTTTGGTATCGACCGGGTTGACGGCGATCGCCTTGACCTCGATCAGCAAATCACGGGCGCGTGGGATGGGTTGAGGCAATTCGGTTTGGAACAATGACTGAGCGTCTTGAATGGGCAAACCCGGTTGGGTGAATACGACTGCTTTCATTTGCGTTATCTCAATAGGGCGGAAGTGGTGTCAGGCTAACTGCCTTGGCCTACCTCAAAAACCAACCAACCGGAGTAAGACTTTCGCCGTTTTGATGAAGGTTCGGACAAATTTGCTTCAACGGCGCTCCAATCTCCCAATCAGCGGCCGAAAGGACGGCGAATCCAGCGGTCCTGCATACCAGTAAGGCGATTCAAAGAACACCGCTACACCTGTCGCATCACTGTCCCTCTGTTGCGACAAGTGTCCGGCTTCATCATCACGCATCACTTCGCTATAAGCCCCGTCGTTACTGGCCTGCAGCCTGTTTCATCTCCTCTGGCACAGCCGTTGCTCCAGTCCTTTGCAGCCATCCGCGCCTGGCGCTGGCTCCTAATAAGAACTGGAGATTCCACGATGAATCAGATTGGCCTGCCACGGTCCCTTCTTCCCTCAAAAATCCTCGCTCCACTGCTTCTCGGCGCGGCGATTTCCGGCCACGCCATGGGGGCGCCTGCGCAGCCTGCGGCTGTGGATGGCGCGCGTATCAGCGCGGCCAACAGCGAGCCGGGCAACTGGATGACTACTGGCCGCACCTACGACGAACAACGCTTCAGCCCACTGAAGAAGATCAATGACGGCAACGTCGACAAGCTCGGCCTGGCCTGGAGCTACAAGCTGGATATCGATCGCGGTGTGGAAGCTACGCCGATCATTGTCGATGGCGTGATGTACACCACCGGGCCGTTTTCAATCGTCTATGCCCTGGATGCGCGCGACGGCAAGCTGCTGTGGAAATACGACCCGCAGTCCGACCGCTCCCGCGCCGGTGAAGCCTGCTGCGACGCGGTGAACCGTGGCGTGGCGGTGTGGAATGGCAAGGTCTATGTCGGCGTGCTCGATGGCCGTCTGGAAGCCATCGACGCCAAAACCGGGCAGAAGGTCTGGAGCGTGGATACCCGGAGCGACCCGACCCGCAGCATCACCATCACCGGCGCCCCGCGCATCGTCAAAGGCAAGGTGATCATCGGCAACGGTGGCGCGGAGTTCGGTGTGCGCGGCTACATCACCGCCTACGACGCCGAGACCGGCAAGCAGGACTGGCGTTTCTTCACCGTACCCGGTGACCCCAAGGAAATGCCCAAGGGCAAAGGCATGGAGGTCGCCGCCAAGACCTGGTTCGGCGACAACTACCACAAGCAGGGCGGTGGTGGCACCGTGTGGGACTCGATGTCCTATGACCCCGAGCTGAACCTGCTGTACATCGGCGTGGGCAACGGTTCCTCGTGGAACCCGCGTATCCGCAGCGAAGGCAAGGGCGACAACCTGTTTCTCTCCTCCATCGTGGCCATCAACCCGGATAACGGCGAATACGTCTGGCACTACCAGACCACCCCTGGCGATGCCTGGGACTACACGGCTACCCAGCACATCATGCTGGTGGACCTGGAACTCGACGGCAAGCAACGCAAGGTGCTGATGCAGGCGCCGAAGAACGGTTTTTTCTACGTGATTGATCGGGCCACGGGCGAGCTGCTGTCGGCGAAGAATTTTATCCCGATCAACTGGGCCACCGGCATCGACATGAAAACCGGGCGGCCGATCCGCAACGAGAAAGTCGCCGAATACTGGAAAGACCCGGAGAAAAAAGCCCGCCTGATCCAGCCGGCCTTCTGGGGTGCGCACGACTGGCAACCTATGTCGTACAACCCGCAAACGGGCCTGGTGTACATCCCGGCGCACATCATGTCGGCCATGTACCAGGACGTTGACGGCGCGCCACCGCGCTCCAAGTTCAAGAGCATTTACCAGCTCGACGTGAACACCGGGATGATGCCCGAGGACCCTGAAGGCCTGCGCAAGATTGCTGACACTTGGACCGGTAAGTTGATCGCCTGGGACCCGGTCAAGCAGGAAGCCCGTTGGGAAGTGCCATACACCACCATCTTCAACGGCGGCACCCTGAGCACCGCCGGCAATCTGGTGTTCGAAGGCACTGCCAATGGCCGCGTAGTCGCCTACGCAGCCGACACCGGCAAGAAGGTCTGGGAGTCGCCGGCCAACACCGGCGTGATGGCGGCCCCGGTGACCTATGAAGTGAACGGCGAACAGTACGTGACCTTCATGGCGGGTTGGGGCGGGGCGTTCTCCACCTTCGCCGGCGCCTTGTCGTTGCGTGCAGGGGTTAAACCCAATGCGCAGGTGCTGACCTACAAGCTTGGCGGCACTGCCACGCTCCCGGACCTCAAGGACCGGTTCGCCGATCGCGAACCCGAACCGCCGAAGCTGACCGGCACGCCAGCACAGATTGACCAGGGCCGTGAACTGTTCAACTCCAGCTGCTCGCAATGTCACGGCATCAACGCCATCAGCGGCGGTGTAGTGCCGGACCTGCGGACCCTGAGCAAGGACAACCACGAACGCTTCCTTGGCATCGTCTACGGCGGGCGTATTCCCGATGGCATGCCGTCGTTCCAGGGCCACCTCGACCTTGCGCAAGCCGAAGCCGTGCATCAATACCTGATCAAGCGCGCCTATGACCTGCAGGAACAGCAGGCCGCCACCAAGAAAACCGCCAGCAACTGACACTTATGCGCCCGCTCTGACGGGCGTTTTTTCATGGACAGGAGAGACTGCAATGAGCGAGATCGTCACCTACCAGAACTACATCGATAACGCCTTTGTCGGCAGTGAAGAGCTGATTGAGGTGTACAACCCGGCCGACGCCGCCCTGTTGGCTCGCGTGCCACAGGCCACCACTGTGCAGGTCGAGCGCGCCATCGCCGCCGCGCGCAAAGCGCAAAAAGGCTGGGCCGCGAAACCGGCCATCGAACGCGCGGGTTACCTGCGCCAGATCGCCAACAAGGTGCGCGCCAACGCCGACCGCCTGGCGCGCATCATCACCCAGGAACAAGGCAAGGTGCCGGGCCTGGCGCTGGTGGAAGTCAACTTCACCGCCGACTACCTCGACTACATGGCCGAGTGGGCCCGCCGCCTGGAAGGGGAAGTGCTGACCAGTGACCGCGCTGGCGAACATATCTTCCTGCAACGTAAACCCCTGGGTGTGGTGGCCGGCATTCTGCCGTGGAATTTCCCGTTCTTCCTCATCGCCCGCAAGATGGCGCCGGCACTGATCACCGGTAACACCATCGTGATCAAACCCAGCGAAGAGACGCCCATCAACTGCTTCGAATTCGCCCGCCTGGTCGCTGAGACCGACCTGCCCACCGGCGTGTTCAACGTGGTCAGCGGTACTGGTGCAGGCGTAGGACATGTCCTCACGAGCCATGCCGGTATCGACCTGATCAGCTTCACCGGCAGCGTCGCCACCGGCTCGCGGATCATGGCCGCCGCCGCCCCGAACATCACCAAGCTCAACCTTGAGCTGGGCGGCAAGGCGCCGGCCATCGTACTGGGTGATGCCGACCTGGAGCTGGCGGTTAAAGCCATCACGGCCTCACGCGTGATCAACACCGGGCAAGTGTGCAACTGCGCTGAACGGGTGTACGTCGAGCGTGGTGTGGCGGATGAGTTTATCGACAAACTGGCCAGCGCCATGGCCGCCACCAAGTACGGTGACCCGTCCAGGGAAGCTGGTCTGGATATGGGCCCGCTGGTCAATCAGATCGGTCTGGACAAGGTCGCGCAGATGGTCAAGACCGCCAGCAGCCACGGTGCGCAAATCATCACGGGCGGCAACGTCGCCCACCTTGGCAAAGGTTTCCACTACCAGCCCACCGTGCTGGCCGGCTGCAAGGCCGATATGGAGATCATGCGCAAAGAAATCTTCGGGCCGGTATTGCCGGTGCAGGTGGTCGACTCGCTGGATGAAGCCATTGCCTTGGCCAACGACAGCGAATACGGCCTGACCTCGTCGGTTTACACCCGCAATCTGAGTGCCGGGTTGAAGGCCGCCCGCGAACTCGACTTTGGCGAGACCTATATCAACCGCGAAAACTTCGAAGCCATGCAGGGCTTCCATGCCGGTACGCGCAAGTCCGGGATCGGTGGGGCGGATGGCAAGCATGGGTTGTATGAGTTCACCCATACCCATGTGGTGTACATCCAGGAGTGAATGATGGCCGGGCGTGAAAGCGCCCGGCTTCTGCACGGGGTGATCGTGTTCGTGCTCAAAATACCTCGTTGGGCTGCACGATCCCGTGTTTTTTCATTTTGCGATACAGCGTGGAGCGCGAAATCCCGAAGCTGTCGGCCGCTGCGGTGATGTTCCATTGATGCTGCCGCAACGTGGCATACAGGTGCCGTGCCTCATCGCTGCACAGTTGTTCGGCCAGATTGCTGCTGGGCGGCACGTCGGGTGCCAGGGCGAGCGGTAGCGGCGCAATCATCCCCTGCAATTCCGCCGGCAGACAATCGCTATCAATCACCCCGTCTTCAGCCAACGCCACGGCGTAACGCAGCCCATTGAGCAACTGGCGGATGTTGCCGGGCCAGGGGTAGGCCAGTAGCCGGGCCCGCGCTTCGTTGTCCAGGCGTAACCCGGCCGCGCCGGGTTGGGCGGCCAGCAGTTCATCGAGCAGTTCGGCGCGGTCGCTGCGTTCGCGCAGGGCCGGCAGGTGCAAGGTCATGCCGCTGAGGCGGTAGAACAGGTCTTCGCGAAACTGTTTGGCGCTGATCATGTCGGCCAGGTTCTGGTGGGTGGCGGACACCACCTGGACGTCCAGCGCCACCGGCGCGGCTGCGCCGATGGGGGAGATTTCCCGTTCCGCCAGCACGCGCAGCAAACGGGTTTGCAGGTGTGCGGGCATGTCGCCGATTTCGTCGAGGAACAGGGTGCCGCCATTGGCCAGTTCCAGTTTGCCTTTCATGCCTTTCCTGTCGGCGCCGGTAAAGCTGCCGGCGCGATAGCCGAACAGTTCGCTCTCGATCAGGGTTTCGGGAATTGCGGCGCAGTTCAGCGCCACGAAGGGGCCCTTGCGGCGCAGGCTGGCCTGGTGGACGGCGCGGGCGAAGGCTTCTTTGCCGGTGCCGGTTTCGCCGGTGATCAGGATGGGGATGCCCTTGTCGATCACCTTGCGAATACGTCGTACGCCTTGCTGCAGCACCGGGTCGCGGCCGCCCAGTTGGTCGAGTTGCGGGTGCTGCGGGTGACTCGGGCGTGTGGGTGCGGCGGGTTTCAGGCGACCGACGGGGATACGCAGGCCGACGTCGACCAGCGCTTCGTCGATCAGCGCACGCAGTTGCACGCCGCGGGCGCCGCCGCTGGTCATACTTAGCAGTTCATCGACATTGGCCGGCAGCAGGGTGTCGATGCGCCGGCAAAGCAATGGCTGGTTCTGCACCTGGTCGTAGGCGACAAACGCAGCGCGATTGGCGCCGACCACCCGGCCGCTTTCATCCAGGGCCAGCAACTGTTCGTTGGCCAGGTCGGTGATGTCATCGCGCGGTTTGATCGCCAGCGTCAGGCAGTCACGGTAGCGCTGGCGAAAGTGCGAGTTCTCGATCATGCGCGCATACATGATCACCAGTTGCAGGGTCAGGTATTGTGATTCCTTCGGCCCGGCGCTGTTCAGGCAGGTGGCGTTGAGGCAGCCGCGCAGCAAGCCCTGGGCGTCGAAGATCGGGGCCACGGAACAGCTGAGGCGGAAGTTGGAGGCCAGGAAGTGTTCTTCGCGGTGAATGATCATCGCCTGTTGGGCGGCCAGGGCGGTGCCGATGGCGTTGGTGCCGGCCACCGATTCGTCCCAGCGCGCGCCGACGATCAGCCCGGACTGGGTATAGGGATCGTGCTGGTTGGGCAGGCGAGCGTCGAGGGTGATGCCTTGTTCATCGCTGAGCAACACGGCAAAACCGGCCGGCACCACGCGCTTGGCCAGTCCGGTGACGCCCTGGCTGGCGATGGCCAGGTATTCCTGGTGCTGGGCCTGGTGCTGGCGGATTTCTTCCGCGGTGAGGATGTTCTTGACGTTCACCGCCCGTGGGTTGAGCTGGTGCTGGTTGATGCTGCGATACCAGGACTGGGCAATCACCCGGTCCGGGCGGATACCGCGATCATGGAAGTGATCATCGACGAAGGCAGCCAGTTCACTTGCGTTGGTTTCCACGGCATGCACAGGCATAGCAGGACTCCCGATGCCGATGCCGTCAGCGGGTCAGGCGCTGCGGATCGGCTGTTGTTTTTGTAATGGCGACGCTCAGTCAGAGCGTGAACGCTGCACAGGTGTAACAACCATAGACCTTTGGTCTGCCTTTTGCAGTCATCCTTGCGTCGCATGCCGACCATTGCAGCAAGCTACATGCCGAAAGCCGGACGTCGGCCTACAAGGCCCAATCCAGCGCACTGAAAGGACTGCAGGGCGGGGTCGGGTGGGCGGCGCAGGTGTGCCACGGATGACACACCTGTCGCAGCACGCTGATTCAGGTGTTGCGGCGAGCAGTATTCCTATCAATAACAAGAGGATCACACCATGTGGACTAAACCCGCCTACACCGACCTGCGCATTGGTTTCGAAGTGACCATGTACTTCGCCAATCGTTGATCGCCGTTGCCCCGGCTTGCCGGGGCATCTTCGTAGTGGCATTTTAATGGTGTTAAATGTCCCGTCGCCACCCGGAACGGGTCAGCACCCATCGCAGACTCAAAGCCTGCCTTGCAAAGGCTCCTGAAATGCCAAAAACACCACCTGAGAACAGGGCTTCAGTAACTGCCGCTGATATCGAGCGGTCGATCCAGGCCTTGAACAAAATGGCTGAGCGTCTTTGGGGCAATGGTCGAGAGGCCGAGGCCAAGGCGCTTCTCGATGCCCTGGATGCGTTGAACCGGGCGCTGGATCGAATCAGGATTGGCGAAAGCCGCAGAGCGGCGACCTTGCACTGAGCGGGCCTGGTGGCGTTGATCTCGTCGTGATCGGCACCCGAACCTATGACACGTCATCGTCTGCCTGGGAGGGGGTCATGTCGGCCATGACCAAGGAGCAGGTGGAAGCGCTTGCCCAGCAGATCATCAGCGATATCAAGAGTGCCAAGGCGAAGTAGTCTGGATCTGCGCTGTCAGGGACGGCGCTCATAAATAGATGCCGGAAGATCCTTCCGGCGTCTGCATCGAAAAACCATGACAGGCATCAATCGCCTGTCATGGTCCTGGCACCCACTCACTTATTGGGTGCTGTGCACCGCATCGATGATCACCTTGGCCACATCTGCCGGGCGCGACTGTTGAGGCACGTGGCTGGACTCCACCTCGGTGACATGTGCCTTGATCTTCTTGGCAAAATCGCGCTGCAAGTCTGGCTGGATCATGCGGTCTTCACGGGCGACTACGTACCACGACGGCTTGCCTTTCCAGGCGGCGGCACTGGTCTTGTCCTCGAATGCAGCGGCGCGGATCGGGCCTTGGGTCGAGGTCATGACGGCGGTCTGGGCAGCAGGCAGGTCCTGAGCGAAGCCGGTGGCCATGCCTTGTGCGGTCATGTAGAGGAAGCCGTTTTTATCGGCGGCGATGTCCTTCGTGCCGGACGGCGCCGGGTATTGCTTGCCCAGGTCCTTGACGGCCTGGCCGGCATCCGGGGCGAACGCGGCGACGTACACCAGGCTACGAACCTTCTGGTCAGTACCGGCCTGAGTGATTACTGTACCGCCCCAGGAGTGGCCGACCAGCACCACATTGCCGTCCTGGTTGTTCAGTACGCGCTGAGTGGCGGCCACGTCATCGGCCAGCGAAGTCAGCGGGTTCTGCACCACGGTGACCTTGATGCCTTCGGCTTGCAGCAATGGAACGACCTTGGCCCAGTCGGAGCCGTCGGCGAATGCGCCGTGCACGATCACTACCGAAGGTTGCGGGGTGGCGGCGTGGCTTGCGCCAGCAAAAACGGAAGCGGTCATGGCGAGGGCGAGGGCGATTGCCTTGGGTTTGAACATGGTGGAATCTCCTGTGGTTGATGTGACCAGTTTCCGGAATACGCGTGAAGTCCGGTATCGGTCGTTTATCCGAGGCGGACAAAAAACAGGTGAATAATGGAGAGCGTGATGAAGGGTGCCGACGCGGTTGAGCTGGAAAGTGCAATGGTGTGCCTGTCCGTTGTGGGCGACCTGAGCATGGGCCAACCCACTGATCAGTCACGCCGCGCCGCTCGCCTGGCCCAGTGGCTTGCACAAACCTGCGACGGCGCCGGCGAACACATCGAAGTGGCGCGACAGGTGTCCCTGCTGCGCTGGTCCGGTTGCACCGCCAACGCCGAGGACTTCATGCGCCTGCTCGGTGATGACGTCGCCGGGCGCAACGCGATGCTCAGCCAGACGCTGGGCCCGGCGGGGCTGCGGGCCATGCGCAAGACCGCGCCGCAGGCCCAGATACATTGTGAGGTGGCGGGTGACATCGCCCAGACTTTGGGGTTGAGTGCGCCGGTCGAACTGGGACTGCGCCATGTGTTCGAGCAATTCGACGGCGAAGGTCGCCCGGGGGGCCTGCGCCATCCCGAAGTGCCGGAGGTGGTCTATCGAGTGCTGCTGGCCGGGGACCTGGAGATTCTCTCGCGGGTGCACGGGCTCGATTCTGCGCTCGAGTGGATTGCGGGCCAGGGCAACCGTCGTTATCCGGCCTCGCTGGCCGCCGAGCTTTCACGCAATGCCGCCGAATGGCTGGACGCATTGAGGGAGCCGCCAGCCACCCACTCAAGCTCGCCCGCGCTGAAGGCGCAGGTGCCGCTAACGCTGGTTGGCGATGTGATCGACCTGAAAATCCCTTGGCTGGCGGGTTATTCCCGGCGCTCGGCCGAACTCGTGCGCGACGCGGCCAAACTGTGGGGCCTCGCCGAACCCGCGATCGAGCAACTGGGCAAAGCGGCGCTCATTCATGGCGTCGGTCGGGCGGCGGTGCCCAATCGCATCTGGAACCTGCCCGGTCCATTGCTCGATGGCGATCTCGAACAGGTGCGACTGGTGCCGTACTGGACGTCGCGCACCTGCAAGCAGATCCCCGAACTGGTGGCTCCCGGTCAAATCGCCGCCAACGCCTACGAACGACTCGATGGCAGCGGCTATTTCCGGGGGCTGGACGGCGATGCCCTGCAACCTGAACACCGTTTGCTGGCGGCGGCGCTTGCCTGGCAGGCATTGCGTTGCGTGCGACCCTGGCGTCCAGCGTTCAGCGAGAGTGACGCCGAACGCCTGCTGCTCGACGAAGCGGCAAAAGGGCGTTTCGACCCGCGCGCTTGTCAGGCGGTGATCGCCGCCGCGCGGGGTGAAAGCGCCGTGGCCCCCTGCAAGTCCAACACCAGCCCGCTCAGTGAACGAGAGACCCAGATCCTGCAGTGCATCAGCATGGGTGGCAGCAACAAGGAGGTGGCGCGCCAGCTCGGCATCAGCCCGAGCACGGTGCGCACCCACGTTGAAAGCGTGTTCCGCAAATTGCAGTGCACCACACGGGCCGCCGCGACCCTCAAGGCGTTGACGTTGGGATTGATCTGATTACCCCACGCATCTCCCGCGATGCGCAGCGACCCGCCAGCCACGCCAGGACAGCCGCGACACCCAGCAACATCGCGCTCGACTCGAACGTTGCGCGATAGCCGCTGAAGTCGAACAGCAAACCGCCCACGGTGGCGCCGGAGGCGATCGCCAGTTGCACGATGGCCACCATCAGGCCGCCGCCGGCTTCCGCATCGTCCGGCAGGGTTTTCGCCAACCAGGTCCACCAACCCACCGGCGCCGCCGTGGCGACCAATCCCCACAGGCCGAGTAAAACCGTGGTGGTCATCGCCGAGCTGCCGAAGGACACCAGCGCCAGGGCGATCACGGCCATCAGTACGGGGATGGCGATCAGGGTGCGATGCAGGCCGGATTTGAGAAACCCTTCAATCAGGAAGGTCCCGGCCAGGCCCGCCAAGCCGAGCACCAGCAACATCAGTGACAGCGTGGAAACACTGACCTGCGTAACCGTTTCAAGGAAAGGCCGCAGGTAGGTGAACAGCATGAACTGGCCCATGAAGAACACGCTGACTGCAATCATGCCCAGGGCCACCGGCATTCGTTTCATCAACCGGAAGACGTTGCCGCTGCCGGCGCTGGCGCTGTTTTTCAGGGACGGCATGCTGAACATCAACCACGCCGCGGCGATGACGGCGACTGGCACAATGCAGAAAAACGCCCCGCGCCAGCCGATCAACGAACCGACAAAGCTGCCCAGTGGCGCAGCAATCACCGTTGCCAGGGCATTGCCGCCGTTGACGATGGCCATCGCCCGCGTGACCTGGTCTTCAGGAACCAGGCGCATGGCGGTGGCCGCCGACAGCGACCAGAACCCTCCAATGGCAACGCCGATCAGGGCGCGGCCCATCATGAAGATCGTGTAGTTCGGTGCGAAAGCAGCCACCGTCCCGGAGACGATCATCAGCAACGTCAGGGACAGCAGCAGGGGTTTGCGGTCGACCCGCGCCGCGATCGAGGCGATCAGCAGGCTGGTGATCAGCGCGAACAATCCGGACACGGCGATGCCCTGGCCGGCCTGGCCTTCGGTGACATGCAGGTCGGCGGCAATCGGTGTCAGCAGGCTGACGGGCATGAATTCCGAGGCCACCAGCACGAAGGCGGCGAGGGACATGGCGAATACCGCGCCCCAGGATGTTTTGGGGGGTTGGGTCATGGTTTGAATCCTTTAAACGCAAAGCATCGCGCCCCCTGGATCGGGGGCGGGACAAGGTTGTTTTTTAGCGGGGGGGGTTAGTTAGCCAGCGTGGCGTTGTCGATCACGAAGCGGTATTTCACCTCGCCCTTGAGCATGCGCTCGTAGGACGCGTTGATCTGGTCGGCGCGCACCAGTTCGATGTCGGCGACGATGCCGTGCTCGGCGCAGAAATCCAGCATCTCCTGGGTCTCGGGAATGCCGCCGATCATCGAGCCTGCAACCGTGCGGCGCTTGGTGATCAGGTTGAACACGTTCGGCGACGGATGCGGCGAGGCGGGGGCGCCGACCAGCGTCAATGCGCCGTCGCGCTTGAGCAGCACCAGGAACGCATCGAGGTCGTGGGGCGCGGCGACCGTGTTGAGGATGAAGTCGAAGCTCTTGGCATGCGCAGCCATTTCCTCGGCGTTGCGTGACACCACCACCTCATCGGCACCCAGCTCGCGGGCGGCCTCACGCTTGGACTCGGACGTGGTGAACGCCACCACATGCGCGCCCATGGCATGGGCCAACTTGATGCCCATGTGGCCCAGGCCACCGATGCCGACCACGCCGACTTTCTTGCCGGGGCCGGCGTTCCAGTGACGCAGCGGCGAGTAGGTGGTGATGCCGGCGCACAGCAGCGGCGCCACCGCCGCCAGTTGCGCTTCGGGATGGCGGATGCGCAGGCCATAGCGTTCATGCACGACGATGGTTTGCGCGTAGCCACCGAGGGTCCAGCCGGGCGCGTCCGGGGTCGGGAAGTTATAGGTGCCGATCATGCCGTCGCAGTAGTTTTCCAGGCCGCTTTCACAGTCGTCGCAGTGCTTGCAGCTGTCGACGATGCAGCCGACACCGACCAGGTCGCCAACCTTGTAGTCCGCCACATGGGCGCCGATCGCAGTCACACGACCAACGATCTCGTGCCCCGGTACGCAGGGGAATTGCGTGCCGGCCCATTCCGCACGCACCTGGTGCAGGTCGGAATGGCAGATGCCACAGAACGCGATATCGATCTGGATGTCATGGGCGCCGGGTGTGCGGCGGGTGATCTGCATGGGCTCAAGGGGTTTGTCACCTGCATGGGCACCGTAGGCGTGTACAAGCATGGGGAAATTCCTGAGTGAGTGGGGGTGGACGACCATTGTGTGGCCGGCCCCTGCATGCCCTGTAGATCATTCCTGTGAGTTACTTGCCTGATTCTATGAATGTCGGTTTGCGCCGGAACACTCCCTGTAATTTCGGCGGGTTATGATGGCGCCACTGCTTATGTTCAAAGACTCAAGGACCTTGCAATGCGGATATTGATTGTGGGCGGCGGCATCGCTGGTTTTGCCATGGCCAGGGCCCTGGAATTGAAGGGCTTCACGCCGGAACTGGTCGAGCGCCGTCTCGATGAATCACCCGGTGGCATGGGGTTCTACCTGCCTGGCAACGCCGGCCGCGCACTCGCCCGACTCGGTCTGCTGGACTCGGTTCGCAGGGCGGCGGCGCTCATCAAGACGCAACGGATCATGGACCAGCGAGGGCGCTTGCTGACAGTCACCGACACCGAAGACTTCTGGCGTGACTGCGGCCCCTGCCTGTCGCTGCCGCGTGATGCGCTGCACACCATCCTGCGCGGCGCCCTCGAGCGCACGAACACGCGTTTCGGCGTCTCCATCACCGGGATCACGCCTGCGACCGATGCCTGCGAGGTGGCTTTCTCCGATCACACCACGGCCACTTATGACCTGGTCATCGGCGCCGACGGCATTGATTCGACCGTGCGCCGGATGATTTTTCCGGCGATCCAGCCGTCCTTTGTCGGCAACGTCTGCTGGCGCTTCATCACGCAGAACACCACGGGTATCGAAGGCTGGACAGCAATGCTGGGCAAGGGCCGCACGCTGTTGGCCATCCCGGTCAGTGGCGAGCAGGTCTACGTTTATGCCGACATGGCGGTGGCTGAAGACGAATTCGACCGCGTCAGGCACGCCTCACTGCAAAGCCTGTTCGGTGACTTCGCCGGGCCGCTGTTTCCACTGCTGGCCGACACCCGCCAGGACACCCACTTCGGCAGCATCCAGCAGGTGGTCATGCCGCACTGGTATCGCGGCCGCGCCGTGCTGATCGGCGACGCGGCCCACGCCTCATCGCCAAGCATGGCGGAGGGCGCGGGCATGGCCATCGAGGATGCTTGGGTCATGGCCGACGCCATCGCCACCCATCAGGACCTGGATGCGGCGTTGCAGGCGTACAGCGCCAGGCGTCAGCCGAGGGTGGACTGGGTACAGAAACAATGCGTGGCGCGGGACAAGATGCGCACGCTGCCGGTGCCGGCCCGCAACCTGATTCTCAAGCTGCTGGGCGACAAGCTCTACAAACGCAGCTACATGCCGTTGCTGGCTTCGGTGTAGTTCAGGCGCCGCTCTCCATGGGGCGGGTGATCAGGTACTGACACACCAGGCGTTCTCCGCGAAGGCACTGGTCCGCCGCCGGTTGGCCGGTGGCTTCGGAGAAGAACGACGCCATCGCCCGGCAGACGCAAGGTTCGTCGTGCACGGCGCCGCCCAGCGGGCACGTGTAGTTGCGCACCATGATGCCTTCGTCCTGGGCATGCGCTTCGGTGTTGGCGCCGAGCGCGTTGGCAGCAGCCATGGCGGACTGCAGGCCGCTTTGAAAGTCCTCGGGCGTGGCGATACCGGCTTCGCGGGCGAGGTGGCGGCCGGTCTCGTCGAGCAATTCACTGATCTGTCGCTCGTCCATGCGCGTCTGCATGACTTTCAACAGCCCGCGCAGGAACAGCCGATAGGCGCTCGACTCGATGTCCTCGCTGCCCGGCGCCGCTTCATAGACCACCGGTGGTTTGCCGAGCATCCCGCGTTGCCTGAGGGTGGCGCGACGGACCAGTCCCTGGGCTTCGAGTTGGCGCAACTGCACGTTGATGGCATTGCGCGTGACGTCCAGGTGCTCGCACAACTGCACGACAGTCAGCGGTTCGCGTTGTAACAGGCGCAGGATGTCGTTTTTCGTGGTCACGAAAAAATCCTTGTGGTCCAAAAGTGCCGATCATAGCAATCCCTCCGGCAAAATGGGGTAAGGCGATTAATGACAATTGGTATTGTCATTAATCGCGCAATGCCGCTAGACTCGCCTGGCAACGCCATAAAACCAAAACCAAGCCTGATGATTGCCGAGCCAAGACAAATGAACGCACACGAAAATACCCGTCCTGCCGAAATGGTCGATGCACTGAATGCAGTGTTCGGCAAACACCAAGCTGGGCGCAGTTCTCATGCCAAGGGCGTCTGCGCGAGTGGTGAATTCACACCATCGACTGACGCGCCCCAATGGGTCAGGTCGAGCCTGTTTACCCAGGGTGGCGTGCCCGCGGTGCTGCGTTTTTCTGTGGGCGGTGGCAACCCCAACGTCTCTGATAAGAGCCGCACCGTACGCGGCTTGTCGGTGCACCTGAACGACGGTGCCCAAGCCTACGACCTGATGATGATTTCCGAGCCGGTGTTCTTCGCCGCCACGCCCGCTTCGTTCGTCGCGTTCCTGCAAGCACGGGTGGCTGACCCGGCCACCAAGAAGCCTGATCCGGACAACATCAAGGCGTACGAAGCCAGCTTCCCCGACGGCAAGCTCCAGCCGCGCCTGCTGGCGTCGCACCCGGCGCCGGCGTCCTATGCCACGACCGCGTACTTTTCCACGCATGCCTTTCGCTTCGTCAACGGCCGTGGTGAAGGTGTGTGGGGCCGGCTGGTGATGGAGCCGGTGGCAGGCACGGTGTTGCTCAGTGAAGAACAGGAAGCCAGCCTGCCTGACGCGTTTCTGGCCGCAGAACTCGATGCGCGTCTGCAGACCGGCACGGTGCAGTTTCGCTTGTACATTCAGCCGGCGGGGCCGAACGACTCGCTGGTCGACCCGTCGCAACAGTGGAGCGAAAACCACAGCGCTCGCCTCGAGCTTGGACGCCTGAGCGTTCAGGCGGTCGAAGCGGACACCTTGTGCAACCCAGGGGTGTTCGACCCGATGCGCCTGCCGGATGGCATCGAACCATCGGACGATCCGGTGCTGCTGTCGCGCAGCGCGGCGTACAGCGTATCGCTGCAGCGTCGCCAGGCACCTGGCGAAGCGACTTGCTGAGGACCAGTCCCATGCGTGTTTTACCGATGGCGGCCATGGCGTGTGCTGCCGTGATGCTCACGGGTTGCGCCTGCGCACCAAACGACCCGACCCTGACCTTGCACACCCGCAAGACTCCGGCCGAGTACGCCGATTGCGTTGTACCGAAATTGCAGGACAACGCATTGACGCCGACCGTCTCGCAGAGCCAGCGCAGCTATCGGATCGTGGTGCCCAGCAAGGTTTCGGCGAACAAGGTGCTGGAGGCGCACAAGGCTGGCAAGGGCGGCAAGGTATTTGTCTACGACCCGCAACTTCTGGCCTCGAACGTACTGCCTTCGAGCTTTGAACGCGTCGCGCAGGATTGCATCTGATTCTGGCTGACAGCGCTTATGCGCAACTCCTTTGGTTGGCCGCAACCAGCCATTTTCAACCCATGCCGGTGTCGGCGTGGGTTTTTTTTGCCAGGAAAACGCTGGGCAGCCGCGAGGAAATTGTCTCCACAGAGGCTACAGAGCGTATCGAATCGGACGGCGCACTGGCGCGCCTGCGCCTGCACTTCGATGACCCGCTATTTCTGCGGATGGGCAGAGGGTTGCAGCCAACGGTTCGGGCGATGGACATCGCGGCATTACTGATCCCGGCATTGCGTAGCATCGAGGTGGTGATCAAGCAGGCAGCGCGGCACGGTGGTTGATTGACGGGCTCGCCGTGGTCAGGCAGACACGATCCCTGTAGGAGCGAGCTCGCTCGCGATGGTCGTCAACGATGACGATGGCTGCCTGAATGCCCGCGGTGCCTGACCCACCATCGCGAGCGAGCTCGCTCCTACAGGGGATCGCGTAACGCTTTTGATCTTCTGTGGGAGCGGGCTTGCCCGCGATGGTCGTCAACGATAATGCGGAACACCTTGCACTCCGTAGTGCCTATTTCAACGCTTGCTGAACGCCAACCGCGCCGCAAACAGCACGAATAGCATCCCCGTGGCGCGATCCATCCACTTGATGACTTTCTCGCGGCGCAGAAAGCTTGCCAGCGGCTGGGTCGCGCCGATCAAGGTGGTGGACCAGATCAGCCCCAGCACCACGTGAATGCTCACCAGGCCAAAGGTCCAGGCAACCAGGTTGTGCCCCTGGGGGATGAACTGCGGCAGGAACGACACATAGAAAATGCCGATCTTGGGGTTGAGCACGTTGCCCATCATGCCCTTGAGGAACCAGTTGGCATTGGGTTTGGCGTCAGCCTGCACCGGCGATAATGAACTGCGCGGGCGCAGCAGCATGTTCAGGTCCAGCCAGGCGAGGTAGGCCGCGCCGCAGTATTTGAGGATGTTGAAGGCCAGCTCCGACACCGCAATCAGCGCACCCAGGCCAAACGCCACGGCCGCCCCCCACAGCAGGCAACCGGCGTTGATGCCCAGCGCGGCGCGAAACGCTTGCTGCCGACCTTCCACGGTGGCGGTGCGCAAGACCAGGGCGGTGTCCAGGCCCGGCGTCAGCGTCAGCAGGGTGGCGGCGAGGGTGAAGGCGAGCAGGTTGTCGGCGATGGGCATGGGATTCACTTACTGCGGGATGGATATGAGCGCACGTTAGCATAGGCCCCTCACACCCGTTGACCGCTGCGAATTCGTTCACTCGCACGCATTCACCTTTGCGCTCGGTGTCGACCGCCATGACATCCTGGGAGTGCCCAAGGTATGCCGAAAAGGAATGTCAGTATGCGGCGTTTTCGTTACATCGGCGCGGCGATTTCTCCTAGTATCGTGGCATTAATCAACGGGTAGCCGCGATGCGAACAGCAATAGTCCATGCCATGATGGCAGGCGCTTTATGGGGGGCGGTAATCGTCACGCCTTCAATGATCCCCGATGTGCATCCGGTGGTGATCAGTTGCGCACGTTTTCTGGTGTATGGCTTGTTCGCCGTGCTGGTGGCATTGCCTCGCGCCCGGCAGCTCCTGGGGCGCCTGCGCAAGAGCGATGTGCTGATGTTGCTGGAGCTGGCGCTGACCGGCAACTTGGTCTATTTCATCCTGCTGAGCGCGGCGGTGCAGTATGCCGGGGTGGCGATCGCCTCCCTGATCAATGGGCTGATCCCGGTCGCGATCATGCTCATGGGCAGGAAAACCAGCGGAGGCAGCAGCGGGTCGATGTACATCTCGCTGGCGTTGATCTGCGTCGGTACGGCGTGGATCAACGTGCCGGCGATCATGGACGTCCTCCATGGCCAGGGCAACAGCGACAAGGCATTCGGCGCATTCCTCGCAGGACTGGGCGTGCTGTCCTGGTCGTGGTTCGCCTTGCGTAACGCCGCGCATCTCAAAACGCTGCGCTTCAGCCCCAGTGAATGGTCGACGCTGCAAGGTGTGACCACGGGTGTTGTCGCGCTGTTTGCCAGCATTGGCGTGTGCCTGTTCAATCCGCAGATCCTGCCCACGGCATTGAGCGGCGGGCGCATGACCGTGTTTCTCCTGGTGATCCTGTTTCTGGCCATTTGCGGGTCGTGGCTGGCCAACGGCTTGTGGAACAGCGCTGCACAGCGCCTGCCGCTGGGGCTCAGCGGGCAGATGATCGTCTTCGAAACGTTGTGTGCGCTGGTTTATGGCTACCTCATGTTGTGGGCCTTGCCCGGCTCCAACGAGGCGATCGGCATCCTGCTGGTGCTGGGTGGCATCGCCTGGACCTTGAATGCGCGAGGGCGACGAGCTGCTGCCACCTGACATGCTGGCTTCAAGGGCTGCGCCGTTCGCAGCTACGCTAAGGGCATCTCCATCTCCAGGACGCAAGCCTTGATGCCGCCCATAACCACGCGCCTGGTGGCGCTGCTCGCGTTTTGCCTGAATCTCCCACTGGCGGCTCAGGACAGCGCCTGTCCGGCAGGCGAAAAACAGGTGTGCCTCAACGGCTGCATCTGCCTGCCAGATATGGGCAGGATTGCCGGCGTACCGGATGGCATCTATCAGGTCGCAGCGCCCGCGCTCGCCTTATGGCTGACCCAGTCCCGCGCCGAAGCCGCGAGTGCTGGGGTTCAACCCATTCCGGCGCCTGTACGTGAGCAACTGCTGCGCTGGTACGACGCCAGTGTGCTCGACGCCGTGAGCTACAAAATCAGCGACGACGGTCAACTCAACGCCGCCAACGCCATGCTGCAAAACCCTGACATCGGCGCGGTGACGCTGATCGACATCATCGTTTTTCGAACCGCTGAAGACGCCGGGCAGAACATCGCGCTGTGGGCCCATGAGCTCAAGCACGTGCAGCAGTATCAGGAGTGGGGTGTTGCCGGTTTTGCCCAGCGTTACACCGCGGATTTCAACGCGGTGGAGGCGCCGGCCTACGCCATCCAGATCGAGGTGGGAAGGGTGTTGCGGGAAGAGGCGGCGACTCAATGAGCCTCCTCCCGACAGGTGTTGCTTATTTCGACAGGATCAGCAGCGGCGTGTTTTTCTTCACGACGTAGGTCGCCAGCTCCGACGCGGTGGTTGAGCCCACGTTCTTCGCCGTGTGGGCGACACCTTCGGGAATGAACAGCGAATCACCGGCTTTCAGCGTCACCGGTGGCTGGCCTTCGAGTTGGTATTCGAACGTACCGCTCTCGACGTGGGCGATCTCCACGCCGGGGTGTGAGTGCTTCGGCGCGGCCACGCCCGCATCGAAGTCCACGCGGACCTGGATCACCTCGCGGTCGGCGGCACCCAGGTCGGCGCGCAGCAGGTCGGTACGGTGCAGGCCGCTCTGCCAGCTTTTGGTTTCTTCAGCGTGGGCGACGCCAGTGAGTGCGCCGATTGCGACGACGGTAGCGAGGACGGCGGTCTTGAATCGAGACATTTTTATTCTCCGGTAAGCGCACGGCGAAGCGGGGGAGGTAAGCGCCTGTGCGGTGAACTCATTAGGCGGGTGGGGTGTGTCTGCGGCGTGTCGAACTATGGGTGTTTTGTATCTTGAGGTAGCCGTGGGGGTAGGGGATACGTGGTGGTACATATCGCGGCTGGTCTTACCCAATTCCTGTAGGAGCGGGCTTGTCGAACCGTCGCGATGGTCGTGAACGATGATGAGGGCTGCCTGGTGCCCCGCGGTGTCTGGACCTCCATCGCGAGCAAGCTCGCTCCTACAGGTTTTTGTGTCGACTGCACATCCTGCGGCTTGCCCGGCCCATTGTGGGAGCGGGCTTGCCCGCGATGGTCTTGAACGATGACGCTGGCTGTCTGATGCCCCGCGTTGTCTGGGCCTCCATCGCGAGCAAGCTCGCTCCTACAGGTTTTTGTGTCGACTGCACATCCTGCGGCTTGCCCGGCCCACTGTAGGAGCGGGCTTGCCCGCGATGGTCTTGAACGATGACGCTGGCTGCCTGATGCCCCGCGGTGTCTGGGCCTCCATCGCGAGCAAGCTCGCTCCTACAGGTTTTTGTGTCGACTGCACATCCTGTAGGTTCACCGTCGACTAAGCTAATTCCAAAATATTATTTATTTCATTTTTTTAAGATCGTTTAGCTTTATGCCCATGCAGAGCGCCTCGCTGTCCAGCCAGGCGCTTTTTTTTGCGTCAGGTGATGTGCAGGGGAGCGGCCGTGTCAGTTATACAAACCTCATTGGCGACAGGTCTTGAGCCTGCGCAAAGGTCCGTTGCCCCAGCCGACGTCGTGCTTGAGCTGCGGGCTGTCACCAAGGCCTACACACGCAGCCAGGGCGCGGCGACTTTGCCAGCGGTCAACGATGTCAGCCTCAAGGTACGACGCGGTGAAGTGTTGTGCCTGATGGGCACCTCCGGCAGTGGCAAGTCGACCTTGTTGCGCCACATCAATCGCTTGATCGAACCGACCCAGGGTGAAGTGCTGATTGAAGGCCAGGCCATCAGTGGCTTGAGCAACAGCGATCTGCGCACGCTCAGGTCGCGTCGCATCGGCATGGTGTTCCAGCATTTCGGCCTGTTACCCCACCGCACCGTGCTGGAGAACGTGGCGTTGCCGCTCGAGCTGAGCGGCGAGCCGGAAGTCATCCGGCTGGCCTCCGCCGCCGTGCAACTCAAAGCCGTGGGGCTGGAGGGCTGGGGCGAGCATTACCCGCAGGAGCTGTCCGGTGGCATGCAGCAACGCGTCGGCCTGGCCCGGGCATTGGTCACCGAGCCGGACTTCCTGCTGATGGACGAGCCGTTCAGTGCCCTTGACCCGACGATTCGCCGAGACCTGCAACAGCATTTCCTCGCCCTGGTTCGCGAGCGCGGAATCACGACCTTGCTGGTCACCCACGACCCGGCCGAAGCCATTCGCCTGGCGGATCGTATTGCGGTGTTGCGGCGCGGGCGGCTGGTGCAACTGGGCACGCCGCAACAATTGCTTGAGCAACCCGTCGATGCTGAAGTCGCGGACTTTTTCCGTGACTGCCAGCCAACCTCAGCCACGCCATCGGCGGTGAACAGCCTGGCGACCGAGGCGGGGCAACCTGAACTGCGCGAACAGCCGGTGACGTCTGGACTGCCGTGGTGGCAAGCGCTGCTCCTGGGCCCTGCGGCCTTGGCAGCAAGGGGCAAGGGCGGATTATTCTGGGCCACCTTTGCGGCCGAACTCGGGGCTTTGGCCGCGCTCGGGCAGGGCATTGCCAGCGCAACGGCATGGACGGTGGTCGTTGCGCTGCTGGTGCTGGCTGCCAGCCGATTTGCCGCGATTTCCCTGAGCGGGCATGCCTCGCGCTCCCACGCCTCTGGTTGGCTGCTGCCCCTGACCGTGGTATTGGCGTCCCAGGCGCTGGTGGTGTGGCGGGTGATCACTCCCGAAACCACCCACGCGCTGTTGCAGTTTCCGATCAATCGCCAGGTCATGCTGGTGACTGCGCAAAGCATTGACGACTTTATCGGCTGGTCGCAAATCACCTTCGAAGGGGCTTTCGTCGGTGTGATCGTCGCGGTGCGCACGGTCATCGAAGGCGTCGAAAACATGCTGGGCTGGCTGCCATGGCCGGTCGCTGCACTGTCACTGGTCTTCCTGGCCTGGCGGTCTGCCGGTTGGGGCCTGGCGCTCACCAGCGGTGCGGCATTGTTGTACATCGGCCTGTTCGGCTTTTGGGAGCACACCATTGCCACGTTGGCGCTGGTGGGTGCCTCGGTGTTGATCGCCCTGGTGATCGGTGTGCCCACCGGCATCGTGCTGGCCAAACGGCCTCTGGTGCGCCGACTGTCCACGCCGTTGCTGGACGTCATGCAAACCTTGCCGACCTTCGTCTATCTGATTCCTGCCGTGGCGTTCTTTTCGGTGGGCAAGACTCCGGCAGTGATCGCTACCGTCATTTTCGCCCTGGCCCCAATGATTCGCCTGACTTCGCTGGGCATCCAGGAAGTGCCCAAGGACGCGGTCGAAGCCGCCGTCGCCCACGGCGCCAGCCCCTGGCAGACCCTGATCAAGGTGCAACTGCCACTGGCGCGCCGCTCGCTGCTGCTGGGGATCAACCAGACCATCGTCATGAGCCTGTCAATGGTGGTGGTCGCCGCGCTGATCGGCGCCGGCGGCCTGGGCTACGACGTCATGACCGCGTTGCGCAACATCAAGGGCGGCGAGGGCGTGCTGGCCGGTATTGCGATTGTCGTGTGTGCACTGATCCCTGACCGAATCATTCAATCGAGCTTGCGCAAGCAAGACCACCTCTCCCACTGAAAGTGAGACTTATCGTGAAGACATCTCTATCGCGCAGCTTCGGCACGGCGGCACTCGTGGCGTCCTTGATCGCTCCCGTCACGGCCATGGCCAAGGACAAGATCGTCATTGGGGAACAGAACTGGACCGGCGCCATCGCCATTCAGCACATCCTGGGCGAAGTCCTGCAAACCCGCCTGGATGCAGACGTTTCCTACCTGGCCGGGGATGTTCCGGTGCTGTTCAGCGCAGCGTCCAAGGGCGACGGCTCGGTGGATGTGCTGACCGACATCTGGCTGCCCAACCAGTCTGCTGCCTGGGCCAAATACGTCACTGGCGGCACCCGTTCACTGGTGCCCAACAAGCAGCCCTACGTGGGTGAGCAGGGCTTCTACATTCCCGGCTATGTGCAGGACAAGTACGGGGTCAAGTCGGTGTACGACCTGAAGAAACCGGAAGTGGCCAAGCTCTTCGAACCGCTGGGCGGCGGCAAGGCGCAGTTGCTGGTGGGGCCGGCGGGTTGGGAGTCGACCTACATCGGCGAGATCAAGGCCAAGGATTACCAGTTCGCCGATAAATTCGAGTCGATCTCCACCGAGGCCTCGGTGACTTATTCCAAATTGGCGGCGGCTTACAAGGCCGAGCGAGGCGTAATCTTCTACGCGTACACCCCGGACTGGATTTTTTCCGCCTTCGACCTGCGTCGCCTGGAAGAGCCGGCCTTCGATGGTTATGCCCAGGACAACAAAAAGGATGACCCGCTGTACAAGGCCGACGGTTGCTGGAAATTCATCAGCCCGACGGTCGACCCGGACTGGTTGAACAAGAGTCGTATTACCTGCGCGTTCCCGGACGCCAAGGTCTACGTGCTGTCCTCGGTTGCCCTGCAAAAACGTGCGCCCAAAATCGCCGAATTCTTGCAGAACGTTGCCATCGAGCCGTCGCAGCTCAATGACCTCATCCTGAAAATCGAAAAGGAAAAGCAACCGGCGGACGTGGCTGCCAAGGCGTGGGTCAAGGCCAACCCTGCCGTTATTGATCAGTGGCTGGCCGGTCCTGCGCAGAAAGTGAGTGCCAACTGATGACGACCGTACGTTTGTTGGATGGTGGCATGGGGCGGGAATTGCAACGCATCGGCGCGCCGTTCCGTCAGCCGGAATGGTCGGCGTTGGCGCTGATCGAATCGCCGCAGTTTGTGCTGCAAGCACACCAGGCCTTCGTCGCTGCAGGGGCCCGGATCATCACCACCAATAGCTACGCGGTGGTGCCGTTTCACATCGGTGAGGAGCGTTTTGCCGAGCAGGGCCTGGAGCTGGCCGAGCGCGCAGGAAGGCTGGCACGCCAGGCGGCCACTGAAAACCCGGAGCCGGTCACGGTGGCCGGTTCGTTGCCGCCGGCCCTGGGCTCTTACCGGCCGGACCTGTTCGATCACTCGCGCAGCGTTGCCATCCATCGAACGCTGATTGCCGGGCTACGCGATCACGTCGATGTCTGGCTGGCGGAAACCCAGAGCTCTATCGCCGAAGTGCGAGCGGTAGTCGAAGCGTTGGGTGCACAGCCCAAGCCGCTGTGGCTGTCATTTACGCTACTGGATGACGCTGACGGGGCGCCACGGTTGCGCTCTGGCGAAACAGTCGGAGCGGCGGTGCAGGTGGCTGCTGAACTGGGCGCGAAGGCGGTGTTGTTCAATTGCAGCCAGCCAGAAGTGATGGCTGCGGCGCTGGCCGAGGCGCGGTCAGTCATTGTCGGGCAGGCGATTGAACTGGGGGTATACGCCAATGCGTTCCCTGCGGTCACCGCCAAGGCCGAAGCCAACAGCACATTGCTGGAGATTCGCGCCGATTTGACCCCGGACGCGTATTTGAACTGGTCCAGTGTCTGGGTCGCGGCAGGTGCGAACATCATCGGCGGGTGCTGCGGCATTGGACCGGAGCATATTGCGCAGTTGCATGTGCACTTGGTGCAACAACAGGCATCTTGAGTGCCTGTACGGACCCCTTCGCGAGCAAGCCCGCTCCCACAGGGTGGACAACGCGGAGCTCCGGTGGGAGCGGGCTTGCTCGCGAAGAGGCCAGCCCCACACCACACCCCTCATCAATTGACCTGAACCTCGCACCGCCCCGGGTGTTCCATACCAAAACACCCCCGGATCGATGCCGCCATGAGTTCATTCAAGCCCTTGCTGACACCCCTCCAACACCAGCGGCTCTGCGCTCTGGATGCCTGGCATCGAGCGCTCGAGGACTGCACGCTGCGCATGAACTGCCCTGACGCCTACCATGAGACGCTGATACGCCATGCGGACGAGATGGATCGCAACGGTCTGGTGGATTGGCAGGAGTGGCGGGATCTGCGCGCCGAGGCAGACCGCGCCTATTTGCGGGCCGTCGCGGGTGAGGACTACCACCCGTCACGTTCCAGCGGTCGGCGCCTCGTCTAGCGCAGGGGAATGAGCCATGAACGAGCCACTGAAGTTCGGCATCGAAGAAGAGTATTTCCTCACCGATCTGGACTCTCGACAGGTGCCCGGGGAAGTCCCGCGCGAGGTGAGCAATCAGTGCGCGGCCGCCTTGGGACACGCCTTCGCCTACGAGATGTTCCAGTCGCAAATCGAAGTCGCCTCACCGGTTTTCACCAGCCTGCCTCAAGCGGCCGAATACCTGGTCAACGCCCGCGGAACCTTGCAGCAGGTATTGCAACCCTTTGCGCTCGGGTTGCTCAGCGCCGGCAGCCACCCCTTGGGTGATTGGCGTGCGCAACCCCCCACCGACCAGGCGCATTACCGGCAGCTGTTCGACGATTATCAATATGTCGCCCGGCGCAGCCTGCTTTCTGGCCTGCACGTGCACGTGGAGGTTCCAGCTGACCTGGACCGTATCCGGGTGATGAACGAGGTCCTGCCGTGGACGCCGTTGCTCCTGGCATTGAGCTGCTCCTCACCGTTCTGGCAGGGGGATGACAGCGGGTTCGCCAGCTATCGCCAGACCGCCTGCGATGAATGGCCGCGCATGGGCGTGCCGGAATACCTGGAAGATCAGCGCGCTTATGATGACTACGTGTCGTTTCTCATCGCCAATGGCGCCATGAAGAAAGCCAGTGGCTGCTGGTGGGCGGTGCGCCCATCCTCCAGCTACCCGACGCTTGAGTTAAGAATGACCGACGCTTGCCCCCGTTTGAAGGATGCGCTGAGCCTGGCTTCGTTGTTCCGGGTGCTGGTTGCCTACGCCATTGCACAGCCTCGTGCGGGGGCTGGCTACTCGGTGACGTCCCGTTGGACACTGATGGAGAACCGCTGGCGAGCAAAGAGGTCTGGCACCAACGCCATGTTTCTCGTCGAGGGCTTCGACCGTGCCTTGACCCTTGAGCAATGGTTGTCCCTGGCGGAGCAGGTATTGGGGGCAACAGCGCGATCATTGGGTGTCGAGGACGTCTTCGATGAGTTGCGGCACATAATCCGCGAGGGCAGCAGTGCAGGGCGACAACGGGTCGTTTATCAAACGTCCATCAGTAGCGGTCGCCAACCCCATGAAGCGCTCTTGCAGGTGGTCGATCATCTACTGATCGAAACCGCGTCATCCTCGCGCCGTGACATGCCTCAGGCATTGGGCAGCAGCACGGTGAAGATAGTGCCTTGATCAGGTGTGGATTGCACTTCAATGCTGCCGTCGTGTCCTTCTACGATTTGTGCAGCGATGAACAAACCGAGCCCCAATCCGGACGATGAGCCTTTTTCGCCCGAGGCATAACTGGAATACCGGCCTTCTGGATTGAACAGGTGAGGCATGATTTGTGCGGGAATGAGCTCACCACGATTCTGCACGCTGAACAGAGTGCGGTGCCCGTCGCGCTTGAGTGTCACGTGGATCGGTTGCTGCGCATCCCCATGGCGGATGGCATTGGCGATCAAATTGGTGAACACCTGTTCCATGCGTAAAGGATCGAATTGCCCACTGACGTTTTCGTTGGCGTGCAGCACGAGCTGTACGGCGGGGAAACCGGTGCGCAGTTCTTCCACCACCGAGGCGCACAAACCGTTCAGATCGCAGGGTTGACGATTGACCGGCAGCCCGGTGCCCAGGTTGACCCGCGCCAGGTCAAGCAAGTCATTGACCATCGAGTCGGCACGCCGCACGCTCGTGCTGATCTGCGTCGCAAGTCTGCGTTCGCGGTCGGACAGGTGAACGCTCTCTCGCAGCAGGTCACTGGCCATCATCACCGCGCCAAGCTGCGAGCGCAGGTCATGCCCCAGGACACCCAACACGGTCTTGCGCGTCGACTCGACGGCCTGCCCGTACGTTCTGATCGACTCAACTAGCGCCTGATCGATCGCTTCGTTGAAGCGAATCATGTCATCGATCCGATGCGTTTCGTCAAAAGCGTTTTCCGCCATCCAGAGCCTGAGCACGCTGGAGCGCAGTGCCCGGTATTCAGAAACCATCTGATCCATGGAGAAACCGGCGACAAGGCGTGTCCTGGCATGGGTATCGGCGGGCGAATCGCCGTCAATATCGGGGCCCCGTCCTTCGGATTTGGCAATCTGCTGCTGCTCGGTCTGGGTCCTGCGCATGTCCCGCGCCACTGTTTCCAGAATGAATTGAGCGTGATTTCTCAGCCCTTTGGCGTCCATCGTCGGCATGGGTGTATCTATCGTCCTGGCATACGTAACCCAGGCCGCCAAAATCTGTTCCATGTGTTTGAGAATGAAATCGTGTAATCGCATGGCGGTCGTTGTTGCCTCCCTGGTCACCCATTTGATGTGCATGTACGTGCGACAGGCGAACGGATGGCGCCGGCCCTGCCTTCAGAAGTCATTTTAGTTCAGTGCCCAGAGAGTGTAGTGCCGTATGGGGTCTGTGCCATGACACTCGGTTCAATGTCGTGCGTTCAGCCACTGTTCGAAGTCTTGCGCCGGCATCGGACGTCCGTATAGGTAACCTTGACCCTGGTCGCAGCCGATTGTTTCAAGGAAACGATGCTGCTCTTCGGTTTCAACGCCTTCGGCAATGATCTTGAAGCCCAGTGCATGGCCCAGTTCCACGATGGTTTTGGTAATGGCCACGTTTATGGAGTCCTGGGGCAGGTCCGAGATGAACGTGCGATCGATCTTGATATGGTTGATCGGCAGGATCTTCAGGTACGCCAGAGACGAATACCCCGTACCGAAGTCATCGATGGCGGTGGTGATCCCCAGATTTTGCAGGGTGCACAGCACCTCCCTGGAGTGTTCGGGGCTGGCCATCATCAGGCTTTCCGTCACTTCGACCTCCAGCGCGCTGGCAGGCAGGTCGTACAGGTCCAGCGCGCAGCGAATGGTTTCGACGTAGTCGCTGCGATCGATCTGCAAGGTGGCGACGTTGATTGCGATGACGCCGTGGGCAATGCCTTGATCCTCCCAACGGCGCAGGTCCTTGCAGACCATGTCGACCACCTGTTCGCCGATCTGAATGATCAGCCCCGTGCTTTCTGCCAACGGAATGAATTCAGCAGGGGAAATCAGGCCTTTGATCGGGTCGCGCCAGCGGATCAATGCTTCTGCACCTTCGACCGCGTTCGTGACCAGATTGACCTTGGGTTGATACCAGACCTCGAATTCGTGATTGAGCACCGCCCGCCGCAGGAAGCGCTCGCTGTTCATGCGTTCCTGGGCGCGCAGTGTCATTTCGGGCTGGTAGAAGCGGTAGTCGTTACGACCACTGTCCTTGGCGCCATACATGGCTGTGTCTGCCTGGCGCAATAGAAGCTCGGGCGTTTCGGCGTCGTGTGGGGCAATCGAAATACCAATGCTGGCAGTCAGCAGCGTCGAGGTGCCTTTGAGGTCGAAGGGCTCCTGCAGTGAGGCCAGTAGCTTCTTGGCGATGATGATCGCATCGGTGGGATGAGTCAGGTTGTTGAGAATCAGTGCAAACTCATCCCCGCCCAACCGTGAAACCGTGTCTTCTGCTCGTACGCACGCCAGGAAACGAGACGCCGCCTGCTGCAAGAGCAGATCACCCATCGAGTGCCCCAGGCTGTCATTCACGGTCTTGAAGCTGTCCAGGTCAAGCACGACGACGGCCAGTGATTGGTTGTAGCTCAGCGAGAGGTCCAGTGAATGCTGCAATCGTTCGTGGAACAGCGAGCGGTTGGGCAGGGCGGTGACAGGGTCGTAGTGCGAGACGCGCTCCAGGTCGGACCTGGATTGATTGATGGCCGCCATATCGGAAAACACCGCGACGTAGTGGCTGATATTTGCATTGTCATTGTAGACCGCGTTGATGGTCAGCCATTGTGGATACAGCTCGCCGTCTTTCCTGCGATTCCACAACTCCCCGCGCCACAGCCCGGTGAGCTTCAGGGTTTCGATGATGTCGCGGTAAAACGCATTGTCCTGTTTGTCGCTGATGAGAATGTTGGGCTTGAAGCCGACGGATTCCTCGGCACTGAAGCCGGTAATATGGGTAAACGCCGCGTTCACTGACAGGATGTGGCCGCGGGCGTTGGTGATGATCACGCCGTCGGCGGTATTGTCCAGAACGATGCCTGCCAGGCGTAACTGTTCGCTGTTCTGCCGGGTCGCGGTAATGTCGGTGGAAATACCCAGGACTCCTGAGGCTTGGCCACCGGCCCCTCTGAGCACGCATTTGGTGGTCAGGTAAGTTCGAGTCGCGCCCTGTTGCACCAGTTGATCCTCGAAATGCAGTATGCCGCCGGTTTCGAGCACTTTCTTGTCGTTCTCGCGCAGCGTGTGGGCCTCCTGCGCGGGCAAGTAATACTCCCGCGTCTGGCCTTTCATTTCTTCGAAGGAAATATTGGCGGCCTGCTCGAACATGCGGTTGCAAAGCCGTAGTTTGCCTTCGGTGTCATAGACGTAGATGAGCGATGGAGCGTTTTCGACGATCTCCAGCAACAGGGCCTTCTGCGTGTGCAAGGCTTCTTCGGCCTTCTTCCTGTCGGAGATGTCGCGCACCACGGCATAGAGCATCGGCTCGTCAGCCAGATTGACCGAGCACAGCGTGACCTCGGCCGGGAAAACGCTGCCATCGCCGCGCTTGTGCAGCCATTCGAAACGGTGCACACCGTTGGCCAGAGCCGTTTTCAACATGGCCTGTGCCTTGACGGTCGACAACTGTCCGTCGCCTTGATACTCGGGAGAGATGTCGGTCGTGCGGATTCGGTGATATGTGGCGGGATCATCGAAACCGAAAACGCGCATCGCCGCCGCGTTGGCCTGGGTGCAAATACCGCCCGGGCCCAGAATCCAGATAGGATCGGGGGAGCGCTCGAACAGCGCACGAAAACGCGATTCACTCTGGCCCAATGACCTCTCGATCACCCGGCGCTCTTCGATTTCCTGTGCCAGCTCGGTATGGCGCTGGCGGATGAGTTGGTTGCGCCTGCTCAGTTGCGCCGCGAACACCGTCAGCAGCCCGGTGCCGATCAGGGCCGAGAGGAACAGTGGCGACACGAGCAGGGACGCAGGGCGCGAGCCCGCTACGGGCAATGCCGCCAACTCCCAGGTACCACCGGGTACATCGACCGATGTGACCAGCGCATCGCCCTGGAACAGCTGCGGATCACCTTTGATCATTTCGCCCAAGGCACCCCTGCCGTCCCGGCCACGCAGCGCAAGGCGCAGACTGCTGCTGGTGTTCAGCCCCCCCGCGTCGAGCAACCGATCCACGTCAGCGACCACGGACGTGCTGCCCCAGTACACCGCTTCTCCTGAGGCATCAGTGACGAAGACGGGGCGACGATGAATAAACGCCTGACCGCCCTGCACCAGCGTGACAGGGCCGGCCAATACCGACGTCTTGTTTTTGCGGGCGAGTTCGAGCGCCGGATATTGGTCTGCAACCGTACGGTAATCCAGGCCCAGGATCTGTTGGTTGCCGGCGATTGGAAATACCCGACTGACGACGTCATTGGGCGCCAGAGAGAGGTGATGAATGTGGGGTTGGGACTCGATCGCTCGTTGCGACATGCCGTCGAAGTGCGCTGCAGTGATGGTGCCGTCCAGGCTCAGCAGTTGTCCGATACCCGCCGTCACATCGAATGTCGAGCGAACCTGGCTCTCCAGCCGAGCCTTGACTCCGGCCAGCTCCACCATGCCTTGGGCGGCGGCCTCCTGTGCCTCTTCGTGCACGTCCATGGCACCCAGGGTGACAGAAATGACGATTCCGCTCAAAAAAATGCTGGCTGGCAATACAAAGGTACGCCACCGACTTTGCGGCTCGGGAGTCGGGCTATTTTGGGTGTCCGGGGCCGTGGCGGCTCTTGGTGTGTCCAACGCGTCGTTCCTTGAGTCCATGCACGGCATCTGCCTTTGAGTTGACTGGTCGGCAACAATGAAAGTTTCGATGGATAATGAGTGAACCTCAAGTGGAATTCGGACCTAAGTTCTTATCGCTTATCTGAACGCCGTGTACGACATTAACTCAAACGAGCCGTCCTCTCCATGACCCTGACGCGAATCGGTTTTGCCTGTCAGTTCAAGCATCCGCAGCGTGAGCTGTCGGTGTCTGAGCTCAAGGCGCTCGAAGGCCCCTTGAACCCGCGTACTACCACCCTTCGCTGGATGGACACGGTGTCGCCGCAGCTTGCGCGCGACAAGCTGATTGAAGTGGTGCTGCACAACCTGGCCGCACAACTGCGCCTGCTCGAATATGTCAGCGGGTTGCCGCCGACCCTTCGCATGCTGCGTCTGAGCAGCGACCTTTTGCCGTTCTACAGCCATCAAAAGGTTCGCGATTTCTATCGCGACCCCGGGATCGAGCAGCAGTTGGCGGCGGGGTTCGCCGCCATCGGCGAGCTGGCGCGCGAGGCGGACATACGCCTGTCGTTTCACCCCGGACAATATTGTGTGTTGGGATCGGATAACCCAGGTGTCGTGGAAAACAGCGTCGCCGAGTTCGAATACCACGCCGACATGATCCGCATGATGGGCTACGGACGGCGTTTCCAGGACCTCAAGTGCAATGTGCACATCGCCGGGCGATTGGGTGTCGAGGGAACGCGTGCCGTCTGGTCGAGGCTGTCGGAGGTTGCCAGGAACTGCATCACTTTCGAGAACGACGAGAAAACCTACGGGCTGGACCATTGCCTGCAAGTGGCCGACCTGGCGCCCGTGGTGCTGGACATTCACCACTGCTGGATCCATGAAAACGACTACATCGCCCCCGATGACCCCAGGGTTGCACGAGTGATCGACAGTTGGCGCGGCGTCCGTCCGACCATGCATTACTCCCAGCCACCGGAGCGTTTGCAGGAATTGGGCTTCGATGCCGGCAACAAGCTGGAGATGGAGGCGTTGTTGCAGGTGGTGTCAAAGCGTGACCTCTATGCGCACAGCGACCAGATGTGGAACCGCTGGACCAATGACTACGCGCTGCAGTTTCGCGATCGCTTCGACATCATGCTCGAGGCCAAGGACAAGAACCTGGCGGCGCTGGCGTTCTATGAGTACGCCAGCAACCTGTAGGAGCGAGCATGTCGAGGCGTCGAACCGTCGCGATGGTCGTTAACGATGACGCTGGCTGTCTGGACGCCCGCGGTGTCTGGACTACCATCGCGACGGTTCGACGCCTCGACATGCTCGCTCCTACAGGTTGCACAGTTGTTGTGCATAACTCTTCGGCGAACACCCGGTCCGCTCCTTGAAGCAGCGATAAAACGTCGACAACGAATTGAACCCCGCCGCACTGGCTATCTCCTCGATCCGGGCCGTCGTGCCCTGGGTGTTCAGGTGCTCCAGCGCCTCATCCAGCCGCAGCTGATTGAGCAGCGCATAAAACGTTTGCCCGCGAACCTGATTGAGGAAAAACGAAATCTGGTTACGCGTGTACCCCGTCGACGCCGCGACATTGGACAAGTCCAGGCGTGGATCGAGGTACGGCTTGGACTGTTCGAAATACTGCTGCAAATCATTGGCCAGCGCGCCGATCTGCCGGGCGGACAAGCCCAGGCGGCTTACGGCACCTGCGCTGTATGTCGGGCGGGTTATGGGCGGCGCCTGGCTGACGAGGGCTGCATGCTCGTTGACCCTGACAATCAACCCGTCCCGGATCGACAGCGCTTCGACGGTGCGCAATGACACCAGCCCGTCACTGCCGTTGAGTGTCACCTGGTATTGCAGGAACGCGGTATCGCCGTCGACTCGCAGGCGGTCGGTGTAGGTCTGCAATTCCTGCGACCCGCGCGGCATGCTGGCGCCGAGATACGCGCGTAGTTGTCCGTAGTCCAGCGCGCGGTTTTGCAGGAAATCGTTGTACTCGACCGCCGGGTGATACAGCGCCATCACCGCGTCGAGGTCGCGGCGTTTCCAGGCCTGGTGGTAAAGCACGGCGACCAGGTGGGTCTGGGCGCTCGCCGGGTCCGTCACGAAGGTGTCGGTGGTGGGTAAATCCAGTGCTTGCACAACGAACTCCAGGTCGCGCATCAGGGGCGAGCCGTGAGTATTCCAGAAGCCGTGGTTTTCCGCCCGTGTCCGCTGCGAGGTTTGTCGCGCCGTGGTGCCTGTGAAAGCGCAGGCGTTTGCATTAGCGTCAGCCTATGAATTTTCGGAGCCGAGCGCATGCCCCAGCACACCGCGAACCCATCCCTGGCTGATGCCCGGCCTTACCCCGTCTGGCTGGAGGCGCGAGTCAGCCCGCCAGCCGCTCCCCGACTGACCGGCGACATCCTCTGCGACATTGCCATCGTCGGCGGTGGTTTTGTCGGTTTGTGGACGGCGCTGAAAGCGCGCCAGCGTTGGCCCGATGCAAGGATCGTGGTGCTGGAGGCCGGGGAGTGCGGCGGTGAGGCGAGTGGACGCAACGGCGGGTTCTGCGCACCGAGCATTTCCCATGGTGTGGCCAATGCGTTGAAACGCTGGCCGGGGGAGGCCGAGCAACTGGTGCGCCTGGGTCGGGAGAACCTCGATGCTTTCCAGCAGGATCTTCAGGAGTACGCCATGGACGTGGCGTTCGAGCGCCAGGGCAAACTCAACGTCGCCAGCCAGCCGTGGCAGGTCGATGGCTTGCGCTCGATGCAGCGCAACTATGAGCGCTTCGGCATTGATTGTCAGTACGTGGAAGGCGTTGACCTCAAGGCCTACCTGGACTCGCCCGACTATGTCGCCGGTGTCTTCGAGCCCAATTATGCGCTGCTCAACCCCGTGAAAATGGTCACCGAGTTGCGCCGGGTTTGCCTGGCGCAAGGGGTGCAGTTGTTCGAGCATTCGCCTGTCAGTCGTTTGCGTGAAGACGGCACTTATCAGGTGCTGGAAACCGGCCTGGGCACGGTCAGGGCGGACAAGGTCGCGCTCGCCACCAACATCGCACCGCCCCTGCTGGGGACGCTTAAATCCAAGGTCATTCCGATCTATGACTATGCCTTGGCAACCCAGCCGCTGAACGAAGAGCAATTGCGCGCCATTGGCTGGGTCGGGCGCTACGGCATCGCCGACAGCGGCAATCAGTTTCATTACCTGCGCAAGACCGAGGACAACCGCATTCTCTGGGGCGGCTATGACGCGATCTATCACTTCGGCAGCCGCCGCGACGAGGCGCTGACCCAGCGTCCCGACAGCTTCGCCACCCTGGCCCGGCAATTTCAGGCGGCCTTCCCGGCGTTGGTCGATGTGCGTTTCAGCCACGCCTGGGGCGGCATCATCGACACCTCGGCGCGCACCACGATGTTCTGCGGCACCGCGTCCAATGGCCGTGTGGCCTATGCCCAGGGCTTCACCGGGCAGGGTGTGTCCGCCAGCCGTTTCGCGGCATTGACCCTGCTCGACCTGCTGGAGGGCAAAGCCACTGAGCGTACGAAGCTGGCGATGACCTCGACCGCACCGTTTCCGTTTCCCCCCGAGCCCTTGCGGTACCTGGGCGTGTCGATGGCCCAGCGCTCGCTGGCCCGCGAAGACCGCACCGGGCACCGCGACTGGCTGCTCAAGGGGTTCGATGCATTGGGCATCGGGTTTGATTCTTGACTGGAGTGAGTACACGCATGAGCACGCCTTCGCACATCATCGACTTCGCCAACCCCGAGTTGCCCGTGGTCGAACTCGACACCACGGACCCGGCGCTGGTCGACATACCGTACCGTAGCCGCAGCTGGCGGCATTTTGTCGACCCGCAGAAAAAAGCCACCGCCGGCATCTGGGAGGCCCCGCCCCATCTGGAGCGCTGCGAGTGCGACTACGATGAGCTTTGCCACCTGCTCGAAGGGCAAGTTCGCCTGACCGACAGCGATGGCGCCAGCCAGTCGTTCCAGGCCGGTGACACCTTCGTGGTGGCCGCCGGGTTCAAGGGTACCTGGGAAAACCTCACGCACGTGCGCAAGGTGTTCATGATTCTGCGGGGCTGACATTTGGGTTGTCTGGACTGGCCTCTTCGCGGGCAAGCCCGCTCCGACAATGATCCGTGTTGTTGCATAAATAGTGTGAACACCCAAAACCCTGTGGGAGCGGGCTTGCCCGCGAAGAGGACGTCATAGCCACCGCGAAACCTCAATCCACCCGCGCAATCATCTCCAGCTCGCGCATCAGCCAATCCGAGAATGCCTTTGCCAGGTCATTCGCGCCCCGCGGCGGCAGGATGATGAAGTACGGGTGCGGGGCCGGGAACTGGATGTCGAACAGGCGGATCAGCGTACCCTGGGCCAGGTGCTCGCCCGCCAGGATGTGATCGCTGATGGTCACGCCCGTGCCGGCAATCGCCGCGTCGATGGTCAATGAGGCATTCGGCAGGTAGATGTTCTGCCGACCCTGCAAGCTGGGAATGCCGGCCGCCAGGAAATAGCGGCTCCAGTCATAGCCCTCGTCCTCATGCAGCAACACCTGGCGCTCCAGGTCACGTGGTTTGCGCAACGGTTCGCTGCCGTTGAGCAGGCGCGGGCTGCCCACCGGGAAATACATGATGTCGCCCAGCGCCGCGATGCGCTGGCCTTCGACCTGGCTGTCACCAAACGAAATCACCAGGTCGACGTTCGGTGTCGCCTGTTCGATCGGCAGCATGTACAGCGACACGTCCGGGTAATCACGCAAAAAACGGTCGAGGATTTTCGAGATTCGCGCCAACAGTGCCGGGGCGCAGGCGATGCGCAGGCTGCCGGACGGCGTGGAGGTGGGCAGGGCCGTCTGGATGTCGCGCAGTTGCTCGAACGCGCCGTTGACCAACTGGCTCAACTTGCGCCCCGCCGAGGTCAGGTGCACGCCCTTGCCCTGGCGCTCCACCAGCGCCACTTCCAGCTCTTCCTCTAGCTTCTTGATCTGGTGGCTGATGGCGCTGTGGGTAACGTGCAGTTCCAGTGCCGCACCGCCCGTGCTGCCCTGCCGGACCAGGGCATCGAAAGCGCGCAGGGCGATCAGGGAGGGGAGGCGGCGTGTCGCTTTCAGAGCCATGTTTGCCTGATTGATGGTTAGTTGAATTCACATGAAACCTAGAAAACAAATCATTTGATGTCAATCTGGTTTGTCGTGAAGATGGCTCCACCAGTCAGTCACTCATACGGTTACACGAGAGGGATTTTCGATGTCGGTTCAGCAAGCGCAATTTGTCGACCTGATACGCCTCGGCAAGTCCTACGGGCAAACCCGTGCGTTGAGTGACCTGACCCTGCACATCAAGCGCGGTGAATTCCTCACCCTGCTCGGGCCGTCCGGTTCCGGCAAAAGCACCACCCTGATGATGCTCGCCGGCTTCGAAACTCCCAGCGAAGGCCGCATCGAACGCAATGGCCAGAACATTACCCACCTGCCCGCCGACCAGCGCGATTTTGGCGTGGTGTTCCAGGGCTATGCGCTGTTCCCGCACATGACTGTGGCGCAGAACATCGCCTACCCGCTCAAGGTGCGCAAAATGCCCGCCGCACAGATCACCGAGAAGGTCGGGCAGATGCTCGAAAGGGTCGGCCTGCAAGGTAAGGGCGAGCGCGGCATCCAGCAGTTGTCCGGCGGCCAGCAACAGCGTGTGGCCCTGGCCCGGGCGCTGGTGTTCGAACCCTCGTTGCTGCTGCTCGACGAACCCTTGTCCGCCCTCGACCGCCGCCTGCGCCAGGAGATGCAGATGGAGCTGGCGCGCATGCACAAGGAATTCGGCACCACCTTTGTTTTCGTCACCCACGACCAGGAAGAAGCACTGGCGCTGTCCGACCGGGTCGCGGTGTTCAATCATGGTCGCCTGGAACAGCTGGGCACGCCGCAGGAAGTCTACGAGCGGCCGTCCAGTCGCTTCGTCGCCAACTTCCTTGGTGACACCAACCTGCTCGGCGTGCAGGGCATTCGCCGCCAGGACGACGCGCTGATCTGCAATTACCAGGGTCGCTCGCTGGTGGTGACCCGCGGCGCCGACCCGCTGGCGGTAAGCAATGCCGGCGAGCACTGGCTGGCGATCCGCCCCGAACACGTCGACCTGCAACCGCTCGCCCAGGCCGGCGGCGGCAACGGCGTGATCGCGCGCATGGAAAAACTCACTTACCTGGGTACCCACGTCAGCCTCGACATGCGCCTGGACGATGCGCAACCGATGGCGTTGCGCATCCCGGTCGGTCATCCGATGTTGAGCAACCTGCAACAGGGCCAGCCGTATTGGTGCGCCTGGTCGCAGCAACATGGCCACCTGATTTCGGCTTAAAACAACAGCAAGCAACACACCCAATAAAAACTGGTTCGATCACCTGCCCACCACCTATTGCATGGGGTTCCGAGGATGAAAGACAAACAGCGCTTTATCGACGACACAATGGACATCGCCCGGGAGAAACTCGAAGCCGGCACGCTCAGCCGTCGCAGTTTCAACCAGGCCCTGATGGTCGCGGCCGCCATGGCCGGGCTCGGTCCGATGCGCGGTGCCTTCGCCGCCGGCGGTTCGCTGGTGGTGTCCAACTGGGGTGGCGATGCGGTCCCGGCCTTCGAGAAAAGCTACCTGGATTTCGCCGGCGCCAGTGGCCTGGTGCTCAAGGTCGACGGCAGCGGCCCCACCGAAGGCGCGGTGAAAACCCAGGTTAACAGCGGCGCCGTGCGCTGGGACGTGTGCGACGGTGAAATGTATTCCTCGTACCGCCTGGGCAAGGAGGGGGTGCTGACGCCCATCGACTACTCGATCGTCGACAAGTCTTTGATCGGCTATGGCGATATCCACGAATTCGGCCTGGCCAACTACACCTACAGCTACGTGATCGGCTACGACGCCAAACGCTTCGGCAAGAACCCGCCGAAAAGCTGGGCGGATTTCTGGGACGTGAAGAAGTACCCCGGCAAACGCACGCTGTACAAATGGATGAGCGCCAACCTGGAGTGCGCGCTGCTGGCCGATGGCGTCGCCCCGGACAAGCTCTACCCGCTGGACGTCGACCGCGCCCTGCGCAAGATCGAGGAGCTGATGCCCCACGTGGTCACGCACTGGTCCACCGGTGCCGAGTCGCAACAACTGCTGCGCGACGGCGAGGCGAGCATGGGCCAGATGTGGCACACCCGCGCCGAACTGGTCAAACACGACACCGGTGGTGCGGTGGACTGGACCTTCGACAACGCCATCGTCGCGCCGTCGGTGTGGTTCGTGCCGAAGAACAACCCGGCCGGTTCCGCCAACGCCATGAAGTTCATCGCCTACGCCTTGCGGCCGGAAGTCCAGGCCAGGCTGATGGAGGTCTACAACATGGGCCCGGTGGATGCCAAGGTCAACGCCTTGCTCTCGCCCGAGTTGCAGCGCATCAACCCGACCGCGCCGGACAACCTGGCCAAACAGGTGTCGATGAACAACCGGTGGTACGCCGATCACTACGGTGAAACCCTCGAACGTTACCTGGCCCTGATTGGTGGCTGACATGCGACTCGGTTCCCAAGGCACGTTGCGCATCTATGCGCTGCTGATCCTGCCGTTGCCGGTGATCATCCTCGTCGGTTACCTGTTGCCGACGGTGGGTGTGCTGGGCTGGAGTCTCAGCCTGCCGCAGCCAGGCGTGCAGCATTACGCGACGATCATCGACAACGCGACGATCCACACGGTCATCTGGCGCACGCTGCGCATCTGCCTGCTGACCACGCTGATCAGCGTCGCCATCGCCTACCTGATTGCCTATCGCTGGCGGTTCGCATCCGGGCGCGGGCGGCAGCTCATCGAGTTGTTCGTGCTGCTGCCGTTCTGGTTGTCGATGCTGATCCGCGCGTTCGCCTGGCTGGTGTTGTTGCGCAACGACGGTCTGGTCAACCAGAGCCTGCTGACCCTGGGCATCGTCGACGAGCCGCTGGCGCTGGTGCGCAATGAACTCGGGGCGCTGATCGGCATGGTGCATTTCATGGTGCCCTATGCGGTGCTGCCGTTGCTGTCCTCGATGCGCCAGATCGACGACGGCCTGCTGCGGGCGGCGAGCAGTCTGGGCGCGCGACGCTGGGCGATGCTACGGGACGTGTTCTTCCCGCTCACCGTGCCCGGTGTGGCGGCGGCCTCGGCGACGGTGTTCGTGTTCAGCCTCGGTTGCTTCGTTACGCCGGCCCTGTTGGGCGGTGGCAAGGCGGCGATGCTGGCCGAGAGCATCTACATCCAGATGTTCCAGTTGTCCAACTGGGGTCTGGGCGCCGCGCTGAGCATTGTCCTGATGTTGATGGTCGCCGTTTGCGCGCTGGTGTTCGGCAAGCTGGTGGGTTTTGCACGTTTGACCGGGAGAACCGCATGAGTAGCTTGCCAACGGTAAGTCGTCTGGCCGCGCAGGCGCCGGCCGCTGCACGATTGAAGCCGCGCTTCGATGTCGCCCGGCTGCTGTCGTTCGCCGGCCTGTTGCTGGCGGCGGCTTTCCTGCTGCTGCCGGTGCTGGTCATCGTGCCGCTGTCGTTCGGTGATCAACGCTATCTGGCCTTTCCGGACGGCGCCTGGTCTCTGCGCCACTACCTGGAGCTGCTCAGTGGTGGCTGGCTCAGCTCGATCCTGCAAAGCCTGGGGCTGGCGATTGTCGTGGGGGTGATCAGCACCGCCCTGGCATTGCTGTTCGCCACCGGCATCTGGCTGGAGCCCCGTCACCGCATTGCGCTGACCACCGTGGTGCTGTTGCCGATGATCGTGCCGCAGGTGGTGTCCGCCATGTCCATCTATTACCTGGGGGCGAAGGTGCAGCAACTCGACACCTTGCTCGGCGTGGGTTTTGGCCACCTGATGATGGCACTTCCGTACTCGCTGATCGCCATGCTGGTGGCCTACAGCCGGCTCGACACCAGCCTGTACAAGGCCTCGCGTTCGATGGGCGCGGGCCTGTGGATGACCCTCCGCCAGGTGCTGATGCCCAACGTGCGGGTGGGCATGGCCGGGAGTTTCTTCATGGCCTTCATCATGTCCTGGGAAGAGGTGGTGGTCACGCTGTTCACCAGCGGCCTCAACGTCATTACCGTGCCCAAGCGCATCTGGGATGGCCTGCGCTACAACCTCGATCCGGCCGTCGCCGCCGTTTCCACCCTGATGATCTTCATCACCCTGGTCGTGCTGCTGGTGCGCCTGTACCGGCACGACAGGAACGCTGACACACCGGGTCGCTAGCCGGCCCGTCTCAACGCAATACCTCACTCGTCACCCGTGCACCTTTTCCCTAAGGAGGGAGTCCTCATGATGACTGCATTTCCGCTGCGCACTTATCGTCAACGTATCGACGCGGTCAAACGCCGAATGAGCGAGCGTGGCCTCGACGCGATGGTGATCAACTACCCGGACAACATCAACTACCTGACGGGCTTCGACAGCCTGGGTTTCCTCTGGTACCAGGCGCTGATCATTTCGCCGAAACTGGTCAACCCGATCTTCCTCACCCGCACCAGCGAAGAGCCGTGCACCTATGAGTTGTCGAGTCTGGAAGAGGGGATCTTCTACGACATCGCCAAGCAGGACCCGCTGCGCATCGTCGCCGATTCGCTCGAAGGGCTGGGCCTGAGCCAGGGTCGCATCGGCCTGGAATTGCAGGCCTCGACCTTCAGCGCCCTGCAATACACCACGCTGCTGCGGCACATGCCCAACGCGCATTTCGAGGATGCCTCGGTGGTGGTCGCCGAAGAGCGCCTGATCAAGACCGCCGAAGAAATCGAATACCAGCGCAGCGCCGCACGCATGGCCGACTACGGCATGCGCGCCGCGTTCGAGGCGCTGCGTCCGGGCATGTCGGAAGTGGAGATTTCCGGGATCGTTTCCCAGGCGCTGGGCGAGGCCGGCAGCGAGTATTCGGCGATCAGTCCGATGTGTGCCACCGGGCGGCGCAGCACCATGACCCACGCCATGCCGCACCGCATCACCATCAGTCCGGGTGATGTGGTGATTCTCGAACATGCCGGCGTGTGCAACCGTTACCACGCGATCCTGATGCGCACCGCCGTCATCGGCAAACCGACGGCGCGGGTACGGGAAGTCTCGACCCTGCTGACCGAAGCTTTCAATGCTGCCATCGACGTGGCCAAGCCGGGCACGCCGGTGGGTGAGGCCAACCGGGTGTGCAACAAGATCCTTGACCGCATCGACCTGTCGCGCACCCGCGTGCACCGCATCGGCTACAGCCTGGGCCTGGCCTATCCGCCGACCTGGCTGGAAGCGATGATGGTCGACGAGGCCGACGACCATGTGTTTCAGCCAAACATGTCGTTCTCGATCGAGCCTAACCTGTCCCTGTACTCCGAAGGCTTTGGGCTCAAGCTGGGTGACACCGTGCTGTGTGAAAAGGATGGCTCGCGCAGCCTGTCCGAGATTGCTCCTGAGCTGACCGTCATCGACTGAGGAAGCCGACATGCCTGCATTGATGGACGTTTTCTGGCACGACGATGTGCTGCGCCACGACACCGGCTACGGGGTGTTCGAGGCGCCGCCCAGCGAACTTTTGGATGCGCAGAGCCAGCACCCGGAAAGCAGCCCACGGCTGGTCAACATGCGCGCGATCCTGCGCAATGGACCGGTGGCCGGGAACCTGGTCTGGCACGAGGGGCGGCACGCAACCTGGCCGGAGATCCTGCGTTTTCACACCCAGGCCTATGGTGAGAGCATTCAACAGGCTGATCAGCAAGGGCGGCGATTCAGCAGCACCACGCTGATCAACGCTGGTGGCCTGGCCGGGTTGCTGGCGGCGGCGGGCACCAGCGTGGCGGCGCTGGAGCAGACCCTGCGCGAGCGGCGTCCGGCCATGGCACTGGTGCGCCCGCCGGGGCACCATGCGGCGCCGGCCATGGCGGACGGGTACTGCTTTTTCAACAACGTCGCGGTGGCAGCGAGAGCCGCGCAGGCGGCGGGCATCGAGCGGGTGGCCATCGTCGATTGGGACGTGCATCACGGCAACGGCACCCAGGAAGGGTTCTACCAGGATCCGACGGTGCTGACCGTGTCGCTGCACATGGACCACGGCGCCTGGGGGCCGAGCCATCCGCAGACCGGCGGCGTCGAGGAGCGCGGCAGCGGTGATGGGGTTGGCAGCAACCTGAACATCCCATTGCCCATGGGCTCCGGGGATCTGACCTACGCGCTGGCGTTCGAACGGTTCGTCGAGCCGGCGCTGGCCTCGTTTGCCCCGCAATTGCTGATCATCGCCAATGGCCTGGACGCCTCGCAGTTCGACCCGAACGGCCGTCAGTTGCTGACCATGAAGGGTTTCAACCGTCTGGCCCAACGGGCCCGCCACTTCGCCGACGCGCACTGCGAAGGGCGCCTGCTGATCGTCCAGGAAGGCGGCTACAACCCGGCCTACAGCGCCTACTGCCTGCACGCCGCCGCCCAGGGGTTTTTGGCTGCAGACTCGACCCTGGCCGACCCGTTGGCGTACATGCCGGTGTTCGAGGAGCGCAGCCATGCCGATGTCGAGGTGTTGGCCAAGGCGCTGGAGGAGGTGGGTTGGCGATTCTGATACCCGGCCATCCCCACCCCCTGTAGGAGCGAGCTTGCTCGCGATGGTCGTTAACGATGACGCTGGGCGCCTGACACCCCGCGGCGTCCTCGGGTGCATCGCGAGCATGCTCGCTCCTACAGTGGATCTGTGCGGTTCGGATGATTTGTGCCTGGCAATACACAACCCCTGTAGGAGCGAGCTTGCTCGCGATGGTCGTTAACGATGACGCTGGGCGCCTGACACCCCGCGGCGTCCTCGGGTGCATCGCGAGCAAGCTCGCTCCTACAGTGGAACTGTGCGGTTCGGATGATTTGTGCCTGGCAATACACAACCCCTGTGGGAGCGAGCTTGTCGAGGCGTCGAACCGTCGCGATGAGGTCGGCACATTCAACATCGATGGTGTCTGACCCTGCGCCATCGCGGGCAAGCCCGCTCCTACAGGAAACCGGAGGGGCCGGGGTTACAGCGCCATGATCGCCCGTGCCGCGATGTCGGTGCCGCGGGTGGCTTGCATGGTCTGGCTGATCGTGGCCAGGCGTTGTTTCATTGAAGCATCGGCCAGCAGTTGTTCGAGGGCGGCCGGCAGGGCGGACAGGGGATCGGCGAAGCGCGGCAGGTAGCGTCCCACGCCCACTTCTTCGGCGCGGGCGGCGTTGTCGTGGCCGTCCCAGCAGTAGGGGATGATCACCGACGGCAAGCCGAAATACAGCGCTTCGCAGAAGCTGTTGTTGCCCCCGTGGTGGATGAACAACTGGCACTCCCTGAGCACCGCCGGTTGTGCAAACCAGCTGTCCAGGTAGACGTTGTCCGGCACCGTGGCGTACTCGTCGCGATAGGCGCCGACGTTGATCAAGAAGCGATAGGGCAGGTGTTCGATGGTGCCGATCAGGCGCTTGATCATCGAGGTGTCGGCCGCCCCCAGGCTACCGAAGCTCAAGTAGATCAGTGGCGCGTCGTTGTGCCGAGGAAAGTCCGGCACGATGTAGGGCGCCTCGCGCCGCACGCAGCCGTCGAGGTAGACATACCGCTGCGGATCCAGGGCCTTGTCTCGCGCATACCGCACGGACGTTGGTGACAGCAGCAGGTTGAGCCACGGCGAATCATCGAGAAACTGGCCCGGCGGGCAGGGCGGTGTGCCGTTGTTCGTCAGGAACGCGGAAAAACGCTCATGGGCCGGCGCGACGGCGCGGCGATAATGCTCGGCAAACCGCTCGCGCCCCTTGTTGTCGCCCGCCAGGCAGCCTGACAGATAGGGCGGCACGGCGGCATCCGGCAGTTCGGTTTCGGCGCAGGAGACCATGCGCACCCACGGGCAACCCGCGTTGGCGATAGCGGGGAACATGACCACATTATCGAGCACGATCACGTCCGGCTTCAGACGACCGAGCAATTGCTGCAACGGCTTCTCGGCTTCGATGGCGGTGTCGATGATCGCTTCCCAGGCCGGGGCCACGTAGCTGTCGATCTGCGCCTGTGGGGTCTGGTCGAAATACGGGATATTGCGCTCGATGAAGCGCTCCCAGTAGTGCTGGTGTTCCGCCGCCGACAGTGGGTTGACCGGCGCAATCGGGTACTCGTCGAATCCGTATTCGGCAAACAGCCCCTGGAAATGTTCGTAGCAGATAAACACCGGTTTGGCCCCCAGCTCACGCAAGGACTGGGCGATACCAATGCAGTTCAGGGCCGCGCCGAAACTGGCTTCCGGAAACAGGGCGATCAGTTTTTGTGGGTGCATGGCAAGAAAATCCGTGGCGGGGAAAGTCCGCCGTGCCTGAGATAACTGGATGCTGTCTTATTTTATAAAAAAAATCATCCTGTATTTTGAGCGCTTCAGCGACGTCCGAACACGTGGCCCTGAGGGATCCCGCGATTGGCTGTTTGCGGGCGCTGGGCGGCGCTCAGGCGCAGATGCAGGCGCAGCAGGTCGGCGGCGATTTCCAGTTGGCCGCGTTCGATGTGCGCAATGATCTGCAGATGTTCGCGCAATGCCTCCTGCAAGCGGTGCACGCTAACGCTCGGCAGCAGGTTCGGCAGGCGCCGCAGGCTCTGATGCTGGAGAAGTGCGTCAGCGACAAAGCGATTGCCGCAGCTCTGGCCGATCAGCTCGTGGAAGCTGATGTCCAGCTCGCGAAACTGCTGGATATCGAAATGCTCGACCGGGCTTGCCAGCAGGCTCTGCATGGCGCTGCGCAGCAAGGCCAGGCGTTGCGGGTCGGCGTTGAAGTTGGCGCTGAGCAGCGCTTCCGGTTCGAGAATCAGCCGGAATTTGAGGCTTTCCTCAAGGGCGGCGAAGCTGTTCAGCGACGGTCGGAACAGCCACGACTGCCCCGGCCCGCGCTCGATGGCCTGGTTTTCACTGAGTTGCTGCAGGGCTTTCTGCGCGGCTGGGCGGCCGATGCCATAGCGGCGCATCAGTTCGCTGATGCTGATGCTGTCACCCAGGCGCCCGGCCATGCGATCGCGCAACACCGAAGTGGCCAGTTCTTCTTCCTCGGCCTGGGGCAATACGGCGCTGAACGCCTGACCGGCTGGGGTGGCGAGCAGGCGATAGCCCTTGCCGGCTTCGTGGCTGAGCAGGTTTTCCTCGAGCAGCACATTGAGCGCGCCACGGATCAGCGTGCGTGACACCTGAAACGTGCGCGCCAGGGCTTGCTCGGCCACCGGGTCGCCGGCCACCAGTCCGCTTTCCTGGGTGTGCTCGAGGATGCGCCGGGCCAGCTCCAGGTGGTTGGTGCGAGGTTTCTTTTCAGCTGTTGTGCTCAAGCGTCTCATCTCTATTGGTCGCTGTGGACTCACGTGCACATCTTATGTCATGCACCGCTCGACAGTCAGTCCAGAAAAAACCATTGACATCTTTTTATACTGGTCCTAATTTCTAAAAAAAAACACATGCAATCGTTTCTCTGGTTTTGCCGTACTGCCTTCGAATTCAAAAAATAAACAATCGTCGGGTGAGTATTATGAGAAAGCTGAAAGGCCTTATGTGTCTGGGATTGAGCGTTTCCCTGGCGATCGCTGCACAAGCGGCCACTGCGAAAGACATGGTGATTTCCATCTGGGACGGTTACATGGCCCCGGATGCGCTGGACAAGTTCAAGGCGGCCAGCGGTGTCGAGGTCGACAAGGCCTTGCACGCGACCAACGAAGAGATCATGGGCAAGCTCATGGCCTCGGGCGGAGAAGGGTATGACGTGGTGTTCGTCTCCTCGCCATTCGCTGAAGTCCTGCACAAACAGGGGCTGCTTGCGGACATCGATCCGGTCAAGGTCCCCAACCTGAAGAACCTCTCCCCCCAAGCCTCGAAACTGGAATACGACCCGGGCAACCATTTCTCGGTGCCGTACACCTGGGGCACTACCGGCATCTGCTACCGCTCCGACAAGGTCACGCCGGCCCCGGTGAGCTGGAACGAACTGCTCAATCCCAGCGATGCGCTCAAGGGCAAGGTGACCATGCTCGCGACCGACCGCTGGATGCTCGGCGCCGGGTTCCTGGCCAAAGGCTGGTCCGTCAACGACAGCGACCCGAAACAGATCGCCGCCGTGCGTGACCAGTTGATCGCCACCAAGAAACGCATCCTCGCCTTTGACGACACCACCTTCTACTCCAAGCTCGCGTCCGGCGAATCGCTGATGGCGCATGCCTGGGACGGCTGGTGCAACTACGGCACCCAGGCCAATGCCGCGATCAAGTTCGTGGTGCCCAAGGAAGGCTCCGACTTGTGGGTCGACACCATGGTCGTGCTGAAAAGCTCCAAGCACCAGGACCAGGCGTTGCAGTTCATCAACTTCATGCTGGCCAAGGAAAACCACGCCTGGGTCGCGGAAAACATCCTCTACAAAGTCCCCAACCAGGCCGCCATGGCCGGCTTGTCGCCTGACCTGCTCAAGCAGTACCCCAACCTCACCATCGCCCCCGACGACTTGCTGAAGATGGAGCAGTTGCGGGACCTGGGCGGCACCACGCAAAAAGCCTACACCCGGGCGGTCACCGAAATCATGGCGGCGCAGAACTAAGCCACATCGATCCCGAGGCATGCCGGGCATGCCTCGCCACGCTCGCAAACCGCCCGTGTGACTGGGCGCAAGGATTGGGTAATGAGTGCTTTGCATGCTGACAGGCGCCTGTCGGCCTGGCTTCTTGCGCCCGGCTTCGGCTGGCTGCTGATCTTCCTGGTGGTGCCCTGCGTGCTGGTGCTGGTCTACAGCTTCGTCGAGCGCGGAGCCTACGGCGGCATCGACTGGCTGTTCACCTGGGAAAACTACCAGCGCGCATTCGATCCGCTGTACCTGGGCATCCTGCTCAAGTCGGCGAAAATCGCCGGGCTGGCGACGCTGTTCGCCGTGCTGATCGGCTATCCCGCCGCGTACGCCATTGCCCGTGCGCCACGGCGTCATCAGGCAGTGTTCCTGTTCCTGGTGATGCTGCCGTTCTGGAGCAACTACCTGATCCGCACCTACGCCTGGATCGTCCTGCTCAACCGCGAAGGCCTGATCAACCGCCTGTTGCAGATGTTCGGCTACAGCGGTGACCCGATCAATATGCTGTACACCGAAGCGTCGGTGGTATTGGGCCTGGTCTACAACTACATCCCGTTCGTGATCCTGGCGATCTTCTCTTCGCTGTCGCGTATCAACAACGAGCTGTGGGACGCCTCCCGGGATCTGGGCGCCTCGGGCTGGATGACCTTCCGCCGGATTATCCTGCCGCTGAGCGTGCCGGGTGTCGCCGCCGGTGCGGTGTTCGTATTCGTGCTCAGCATCGGCAACTTCATTACCGCCGACCTGCTGGGCGGCAAGCAGGTACAGATGGTCGGTAACCTGATCTACGCGCAGTTCCTCACCGCGCGGGACTGGCCGTTCGGTGCCGCGCTGAGTTTCTTCCTGATCGCGATCATGCTGATCCTGTTGTTCGTCCAGGCCCTGGTGGCGCGCCGTGCAGAAGGGGGCCGCGCATGAGTCAGTCGCGTTCCCTGGGCGGTACCGCACTCAATACGCACCTGTGGCTGGTGTATGCCTTCCTGTACGTGCCGATCCTGGTGCTGATCCTGTTGTCGTTCAACAAGTCCGGCCTGCCGACCGCCTGGGGCGGCGTCTCGCTGAAATGGTACGTGTCGCTGGCCCACAACTCGGCGATCCTTTCGGCGGCGCTCAACACCCTGATCGTGGCGTTGGCGGCGACCTTCATCGCCTGCGTGCTCGGCACCTTGCTGGCGCTGGGCATCGAGTTGCGCCGCAAGGGCAGCGACAAGGGCCATGTGGTGGACACCTTGCTGATGGCGCCGATGATTATCCCCGACATCGTCCTGGCCATTGCGCTGCTGAGCTTCTTCAACCTGCTCAAGGTCGGCCTGGGCCTGCACTCGATCATCATCAGTCACGCGGTGTTCAACATCGCCTTCGTCTGCGCGGTGGTGCGCACGCGCCTCAAGCACTTCGACTACTCGATCCTCGAAGCCTCGATCGATCTTGGCGCCAGCGCCTTCACCACCTTCCGCCGAGTGCTGCTGCCGGCGATTTTTCCAGGCGTGCTGGCCGGCGGGTTGCTGTCGTTCACGCTGTCGGTGGACGAATTCATCATTGCGTTTTTCAACTCCGGTTCCGGCCAGGCGTCGACCACCTTGCCCATGCAGATCTACGCCATGATCCGTTTTGGTGTCACCCCGGAAATCAATGCCCTGGCGACGCTGGTGATGCTGGTCAGCATCACCGCGCTGCTGGCTTCGCAGCGTCTGAACAAGGCCCCTCGCACCCATGAATAATTCATCTGCGGTACTGATCCTGGACAAGGTCAGCAAGTCCTATGGCAACGGCCTGGCGGTGGACGAGGTGTCGCTGAACATCCGCGAGAACGAGTTCTTCGCACTGTTGGGCCCGTCGGGCTGCGGCAAGACTACCTTGCTGCGCATGCTCGCCGGTTTTGAAACCCCCAGTGGCGGCTGCATCTACCTGGATGGCAAGGACATCTCGCCCCTGCCGGCCAACAAGCGCCCGCTGAATCTGATGTTCCAGTCCTACGCGCTGTTTCCCAACATGACCGTGCGCAAGAACATCGCCTACGGCCTGGAGATGGAGCGACTGCCTCAATCCGAGATCCGTCGCCGGGTCGATGAAGTGCTCAATACCGCGCAGCTCGCTGAACTGGCCGAACGCAAGCCCGATCAGCTCTCCGGCGGGCAGCGCCAGCGTGTCGCCCTGGCGCGGGCGCTGGTCAAGCGGCCACGGGTATTGCTGCTGGATGAGCCCCTGGGCGCACTGGACAAAAAGCTGCGGGAAAAGATGCAGCTGGAACTCAAGCGCCTGCAACTGGAAAGTGGCATCACCTTCATCATCGTCACCCACGACCAGGAAGAAGCCCTGGTCATGTCCGACCGCATGGCGGTACTCGATGGCGGCAAGGTTTGCCAGTGCGGCAGCCCGAGCGAACTCTACGAGAACCCCAACAGCCGCTTCGTCGCCAACTTCATCGGTGTCAGCAACCTGTTCGAAGGTGTGCGGTCCGGGCAGCACACCGTGCGCGTCAACGGCCAGGAACTCAATGTCGAGACCGATGCGCCGCTGGTGCCGGGGCAATCGGTGGCGGTGGTGGTGCGTCCAGAACGCCTGCAGGTGCTGGGGGAGGGCGAAACCTGCGCCAACCAGGTCAGCGGCCAGATCGTCGAGATCGCCTATCACGGCCTCGACACCAACCTGCATGTGCAGACCGCGTTCAGCGACAAGCCGCTGATCGTGCGGGTGCCGTCCTCGCAATGCGAATTCGCCCATTTTGCGATGGGCATGCATGTCCGGCTCGGCTGGCAGGCACGCCATGCCCGTGTTTTGACGCGCTGAACCCTAAAAAAGACCAGGCAGGAGCATTGTTCGATGAAACAGAAAGTGATCGCGTTCTTTCCCGAAGCCGCCTATGGCCCGGCCCTGAATTCAGTGGGCATCGCCCAGGCGTGCGAAGCCCTCGGTCACAAGGCGGTGTTCCTCACCGACCCGGGCATGAGCGGCGTGTATGCCGGCTATGGTTTCGAAGAACACATGGTCAACATGTCAGCGCCCATGCCGCCCGAAGAGATGGCGCGTTATTGGGTCGACTTCATCAACGGCCACATTCCCAACTTTCGCAAAACGCCGCTGGACCAGATCGACAACTACGTGAAGGAATGCTGGGCCGCCATCGTCGACACCGCCAAGTGGGCACAGAAGGAATTGCCCGCCGTGCTGGACAAGGTCAAGCCGGACCTGATCTGCGTCGACAACGTGATCCTGTTCCCCGCGATCAAGCAATACGGCAAGCCGTGGGTGAGGATCATTTCCTGCTCGGAAAACGAGATCGAAGACCCGGACATCCCGCCGCACCTGTCGGGCATGAGCGTCGACGACAAGGCCGGCCATGCGCAATTTCGCCAGCGCTTCGAAGAGGTGGTCGGACCGATCCACGACGACTTCAACCAGTTCCTGCAAGCCCATGGCGAGGCACCGTATCCGCTGGGTACCTTCTTCGAAGCGTCGCCGTACATGAACCTGTTGCTGTACCCGGACGCCGTCAAGTTCGAGCGCCGTCATCCGTTGTCGGCCGAGCGCTTCCACTACCTGCAAGGGTGCGTGCGTAACGATACGAGCTACGAGATTCCGCAGTTTGCCGCTCACAACGACAAACCGTTGCTCTACGTCAGTTTCGGCAGCCTGGGCTCCGGTGACGTCGAGCTGCTGCAACGGCTGATCCGCGCCATTGGGCAGTTGCCTTACCGTGCGTTGTTCAACGTTGGCGAGCACCTGGACGAATACCCGGACCTGCCCGACAACGTGCAGATCTCCAACTGGTTCCCGCAACCATCGGTGATCGCCCAGGTCGATGCGGTGATCCACCACGGCGGCAACAACAGCTTCACCGAATGCCTGTTCTTCGGTAAGCCGGCAATTGTCATGTCCTACGTCTGGGACGGCCACGACAACGCCATGCGCGCCGAGGAAAGCGGCCACGGCTTCAAGCTCGATCGCTACGAATGGACCGACGCGCAACTGGCGGAAAAACTCGACGCCTGCCTCAACGACCAGGCCATGCGCCAACGCTTGCAGCGCACCAGCGCGCAGATGCAATCCCGCAAGGGCCCTGCCGATGCAGCGGCCATTCTCGACAAGGTCCTGAACAATGCCTGATACCCACACCACGGCGGGGTTTACCCCGTACCTCGAAGCCGTCAGCACCCGCACCGACCTGGTGGACTGGGGCGTACAGAGTGACGCCGTCGAAGGCGTCTCGCATTCCAGCGGGCGTCTGCTGTTCAAGGGGCCCAACAACAGCCCCGAAACCGGGCTCTGGGTGTGCACGCCAGGGCGCTGGCGCCTGTCGATTCCCCGTGACGAGCTGTGCCATTTTCTGGAAGGCGATGCCACGTACCGCCACGACAACGGCGAGGTGATCGAAATCCGCCCCCACACGCTGGTGCTGTTCCCGGCCGGCTGGACCGGCGAATGCCACGTGCGGGCAACCCTGCGCAACGTTTACATGCTGGCTTGAAACCCACCCTGACCTGTAGGAGCGGGCTTGCCCGCGATGGCGGTGTGTCAGCCAACACTGATACCACTGAGATACCGCATCGCGAGCAAGCTCGCTCCTACAGGGGATATCACCCATTTTGGAGAATGTTTATGACCACCCCATTCCTGTACAACCCCCTGAACATCACCGACGTCAAAGACTGGGGCGTGATCCCCACCATGCTCGAAGGCGAGTCCCGGGTCAGCGGCGTTGTCCTGCACAAGGGTCCGGAAGGCCAGTCCGAGTGCGGCGTGTGGATCTGCACCCCAGGCAAATGGTTCTGCCACGTCACCAGCGACGAGTTCTGCCACTTCCTCGAAGGCCGCTGCACCTATGTGCATGAGTCCGGTGAAGTCATCGAGATCAAGCCCGACACCGCGGCGTTTTTCCGCAAGGACTGGAAGGGCGTGTGCACCGTCCATGAGACAGTGAAAAAGGTCTACATGATTCGGTGACCGCCATGACCCAGACACCTGTGACAACGTCCGAGCGCGAACACCAGCGCGCCGCCTTCCTGGCGCGCGCCGGGTTTGCCACGGCGCGATTGGAGGCGTTGCCGGCGGATGCGTCGACCCGGCGCTATTTCCGCCTGGGCGGCGAGGGCTTGTTGCTGATGGACTCGCCACCGCACAGCGAGCCCATCGGTCCGTTCGTTCAGGTGGCCCGGCATCTGCACGACCTGGGGCTGTCCGCACCGGACCTGATCCTGGTGGACGAGGCAGCGGGGTTGGCGTTGATCGAGGATTTCGGTCACGACACCTACACCCGCCTGTTGGCGGCCGGGCACCCGGAAGGGGCGTTGTATCGGTTGGCGGTGGATGCCCTGGTGGCGTTGCATCGCGCGCAGCCCGCCACGGCACTGGCGCCGTATGACGCCGGGCAACTGAGTGACGAATGTGCGTTGTTCATCGACTGGTACGCGCCGTTGTTGATCGGCCATGAGGCAGCGAGGGAGCGGCGCGAGGCGTTCCTGGCGCTGTTCGCCGAAGCCTGCCGCGACGTTGCGCAACGCCGTGAAACGCTGGTGCTGCGCGACTACCACGTGGACAACCTGATGCTGCTCGAAGGCCGTCAGGGCGTGGCGGCCTGTGGCTTGCTGGACTTTCAGGATGCGTTGCTCGGCGCGGCGGCCTACGACCTGATGTCCTTGCTCGAAGACGCCCGCCGCGACGTTCCCGAAGCGCTGCGCGTGGCCTTGCTGACCCATTACCTGATGCAGCGCCCGGAAATCGACGCACCGCGCTTCCTGGAAGATTACCGCCGGCTGGCGGCCCAGCGTCACGCCAAGGTGCTGGGGATTTTCGTGCGCCTGGCCGGCCGCGATGGCAAGCACGGTTACCTGGCCCACCTGCCGCGCACCCTCAAGCTGTTCGTTCGTGCATTGGACGCCGAGGCCTTCGGGCCGCTGCGCGCGTGGCTCAACGGCCATGTTCCGGGCTGGCGCGATGAACTGCCGCCGGCCACGCTCGATGCATTGCGCCAAACCCCTTATCGAATGGTTCAAGGATCTGCCCATGACCCCCTTTAGTCCTGACACCGCATTGCGCTTCATCAATGGCCAATACTTGCCGCTGACCCAGGGGCGAGGGCGCGAAGTGCTCGACCCCGCCACCTTGCAACCCGTCGGGCAGGTCGGCCTGTGCGGCGACGCCGATGTGCAGGCCGCTGTCGATGCGGCCAACGCCGCGCAACGGCAATGGCGGCAGGTCGACGCGAAAAGCCGCGCTGCGCTCCTGCATCAACTGGCTAACGCCCTCGAACAGAACACCGCCTGCAACCGCGAAGTGGCGCGGCTGATGACCCTGGAAATGGGCAAGCCTTTCGCCGAGGCCATGGGCGAGTTGGCCAACTGCGCGCCGATCTTTCGCTACTACGCGGAAATGGCCCGGGACGATGCCGGCAAGGTCGCCGGCACCACGCAGATCGGCTCGTTCCAGCATGTGCGTTACGAGCCTTACGGCGTCAGCGTGCACATTATGCCGTTCAACTTTCCAATCCTGCTGATGTGCTGGACGGTGGCGGCTTCGCTGGCGGCGGGCAATGCCTGCATCATCAAGCCGGCGGAAGCCACCACCCTGTGCACGCTCAAGTTCATGGAGCATTTCACCACGCTGGCGCCGGGGCTGGTGTCCTGTGTGCCGGGGGATGCAACCACCGCTCAGGCGCTGGTGAAATCCAGCGGCACCCATGCGGTGGCCTTCACCGGCAGCGTGGCGGCGGGCAAGGCGGTGGCGGTGGCGTGCGCCGAGCAGATGAAACCCTGCGTGATCGAGGCCGGTGGCAGCGACCCGATGATCATCTCCCGGCATGCGCCGCTGGAAGTCGCGGCCGCCGGGGCGGTGACCGCCGCGTTCCACTTGAGCGGGCAGATCTGCACCTCGGCGGAACGCTTCTATGTGGTCGACGAGATCCACGATGAATTCGTCGCCCGCTTTGCCGAGCGCACCCGAGCGCTGCGCATCGGCCACGGCCTGGAGCACACGGAAATCGGGCCGATGGTCAGCGAGGCGGCGCGTAACAAGGTCATGCGCCTGGTCGACGATGCCGTGGCCAAGGGCGCGACGGTTGTGTGTGGCGGGCGGGTGCCGCCGCAGCATAGTGTTGGCTGGTTTTATGAACCGACCATCCTCACCGGCGTGACGTCGGACATGGCGATCCTGCAGGAAGAATGCTTCGGCCCGGTCGCGGCGATCTGCCGGGTCGGAAACTTCGACGAGGCGGTGCGCCTGGCCAATGATTCGCCATTCGGCCTCGGGGCATCACTTTTTTCCACGGACCTGGCCGAAGCGATGGAGGCCGCCGAGCGTCTTGAAGCCGGCATGGTCTGGGTCAACAACCCGCTGATCGACAACGACGCACTGCCTTTCGGCGGCTGGAAAATGTCCGGACTGGGGCGCGAACTCGGACGGCAGGGCCTCGAGGCGTTCCGCCGCTCGAAAATGGTCATCATCGACCACCAGCCGAAAATCCATGACTGGTGGTATCCGTATGCCGATGATGTGTTTTATCGCGATCAGCCCTGAGTCAGCAGGGCACCGCCCACTGTGGGAGCGGGCTTGCCCGGGAAGGCGGTGGGTCAGGCCCCATGATGTTGGATGTGAGGGCCTCTTCGCGGGCAGGCTCGCTCCCCCAGGGGGCCTGCTCGCTGAACCGCGGTTATTTCAGGTACCACCCCCACGGCTGGTCGCTGATGTACTCGGTCACCTGCTTGACCTCCAGGTAATTGTGCAAGCCCCACTCACCAAGCTCACGGCCGATGCCGCTGTGTTTCATGCCGCCCCACGGGGCCTCGACGAAGGTCGGCTGTGAGCAGTTGACCCAGACGATCCCGGCACGCAGCTGGTTGGCGACCCGGGCGCTGCGCTCGAGGTCGGCGCTCATGACGGCCGCGGCCAGGCCGAAGCGGCTGGCGTTGGCCATTTGCAGCGCCTGCTCTTCGGTCTTGAATCGCTTGACACACAACACCGGACCGAACACTTCTTCGCGCCACAGGATGCTGTTGTGCCCCGGCTCATCGAAGATCGCCGGCTCGATGAAATACCCCTCGGGCAGATGCGCCGGTCGCTGGCCGCCGGTGAGCAGGCGTGCGCCGCTGGCCAGTCCCTGGTCAACGTAACCGAGGACCTTGTCGTACTGCCCCTGGCTGACCAGCGGCCCCAGCAACACGCCGGGCTGCATGCCTTGGCCGATGGTGATCTTGCGGGTCTCCTCCACCAGTCGTTCGATCAGTCGCGGTGCGATACCTTCTTGCACCAGCAGGCGCGAGGTGGCGCTGCACACCTGACCCTGGTTCCAGAAAATGCCGAACAGAATCCATTCCACCGCCGCTTCGACATCGGCGTCGTCGAACACGATAAACGCGGATTTTCCGCCCAATTCCAGGCTGATGTTCTTGATGTCACGCGCTGCCGCCGACATGATCTTCGCCCCGGTCGGTACGCTGCCGGTGAACGCCAGTTTGTCCACGCCAGGGTGCTCGGTCAGCGGGCCGCCGGCATCGGCGCCGAGGCCACTGACCACGTTCAGCACTCCGGCCGGCAGCCCGATGCGATCCGCTGCCGCCGCCAGCTCCAGCGCGGTCAACGGCGTCAGTTCAGATGGTTTCAACACCAGCGTCGCCCCGGCCGCGAGGGCTGGTGCGACTTTCCAGGCCGCCATCAGCAGCGGATAGTTCCAGGGGATGATCTGCCCGGCCACGCCAATCGGTTCGTGGCGGATGCGACAGCGAAAGCGCGCGTCGGGCAACGCCAGGGGTCGGTCCTGCTGCTGATCCAGCTCACGGGCGAGCCCCGCGTAGTAGCGAAAGCAGCCGATGGCATCGGCGATATCCCATTGCGCTTCGGGCAAGGGTTTGCCGTTGTCCCGCACCTCCAGTTCGGCCAGAGTCTGTTGGCCGCTTTCCAGTTCCTCGGCGAGCGCTTCCAGCCACTGCGCGCGCTCGGCACCGGTCGTCTGGCTCCAGCCATTGTCGAACGCTCGCCTTGCGGCGCGCACGGCGTGGTCGACGTCCTCTTCGGTGCCCGCCGCGACGCGATGAAACACTTGGCCGGTGGCCGGGTCGATGACGTCCAGGTAACCGCCCAGGTCCGGGCTGACCCACTCGCCGTTGATGTAAAGCTGATCACGCATGGTGAGACTCCTGGGCGCCGGAACGGCGGTTTTGCAGGTGGCGGGAAGTGAACAGCAGCGCCAGCGACGCACAGATGATGACGGTGGACACCGCATTGATTTCCGGAGTCACGCCGCGGCGGATCGAAGAAAAGATGTAGATCGGCAACGTTGTCTCGGAACCCGCGACGAAAAACGCGATGATGAAATCGTCGAAGCTGAAGGTGAAGGCCAGCAGGAAACCAGCCATGATCGCTGGACCGATCTGCGGCAGGGTTACGCGCCAAAAGGTGTGCATGGGTGGTGCGTAGAGGTCGGCTGACGCCTCCAGCAGCGCCTTGTCCAGTGAGTCGACGCGGCTTCGCACGATCACCATCACCAGCGCCATGGTGAACAGCGAGTGCGCGGCGATCACCGTGAAGAACCCCATGTTCAGGCGGGGCAGGCTCGGAATCCAACTCGCCAGCAATGGGTTGATCAGATCGAACAGACTGATGAAGGCGATCAGCGTCGAAATGCCGATCACGATGCCGGGCACGATGATCGCGCAGTAAGTGAGGGCGTCGAACAGCAGGCGGACCTTGGGATGGGCGCGTTGCAGGCCGAACACCGCCAGGGTGCCAAACAGCGTGGCGATCACCGCAGACGTGAACGCAATCAAGGCGCTGTTGCCCAGCGCTTCCATGATGAAAGGGTTGCCGAACGCCCGGCCGAACCACTGCGTCGAGCAGCATTGGAACGCCAGGCCGCTGCGCCCGGCGTTGAAGCTGAACAACACGATCAACGCGATCGGGGCGTAGAGGAACAGGTACAGCGAAGTCGAATAGCTACGCAGCCACATGTCACATGCCTCCATCGGCGGGGCGGCCGCCGTAGCGGGCCACCAGTTTGAGGTAGACGCCGATGATCAGCAGCATCATCGCCACCAGCGTCATCGCCAACGCACTGCCGAACGGCCAGTTGCGCGATTGCAGGAACAGGTCGACCAGCGCGTTGCCGACGAAGAACACCTTACCGCCCCCCAGAATCGCCGGGATCAAAAACTCGCCCATCAGCAGAATGAACACCAGCATCACCCCGGTAATGATCCCGGGGGCGGAGAGGGGCAGGGTGATCCGCCGGAAGCTCTCGAAGGCGCTGGCCCCCAAATCCGCAGAGGCCTCGAGCAGGCGCTTGTCGAGTTTTTCCAGACTGACGTAGATCGGGAACACCATTAATGGCAGGTAGCCATAGACGATGCCGATCAGCACCGCCCAGGGCGTGTTGATCAAGCGCACGTCCTCAAGGCCCACGCTTGCAAGCAGCGCCGGGATGCCCTTGCCGCTGAGGATGAAGATCCAGGCGTAGGTGCGGATCAGGAAACTGGTCCAGAACGGCACGATCACCAGCGTCAGCAACAGCGAGCGGTTGCGGGAGACCTTGACCGCCAGGAAATACGCCAGTGGGTAGGCCGCCAACAGGCACACCAGGGTCCCCAGCGGCGCCAACATCAGCGTGTTGCTGAACGCCGCACCGCGGGAACCAAGGTTCAGGTAGTTGGCCAGCGTAAAGCCGCCGGCATAACCGCCCACCGCGCTGCGCTCGCCGAAACTGAACACGAGGATGATCACCAGCGGCATCAACAACAGCAGCAGGAACCACAAGGTCGAGGGCAACAGCATCAGCAGGGTGATCCGTCGGCCGAGGCTGCGCCGTTGGCGTACCTCAGCTGACAGGGCACTGGCCGGCTGCACCGTTTGCGGGTGGGCGGCAGCGTTCATCGGTGACTCCTCGTTGGCCATGGTCGGGGGCTCAGGCGGACTTGAAGCGCGCCATCAGTTCAGCGCGTGCCGGGCTGGTAAGCGTCGCCGCTGCACCGAATTCCAGCGGGCTCAAGGCTTCGGCGGCCGGGTACATGATCGGGTCGTCGAGCATGGCGGTCGGCAGAAGGGCATCAACGCGCTTATCGCCGCTCGGGTAGCCGTGGCTCAGCACTTCAAGCTTGTTGTGCTGCGGGTCGAGCAGGTAATTGATGAACGCATAGGCGGCGTCCTTGTGTTCGGAGCTCTTGGGGATGGCGAAAAAATCGCTCCACAGCTCGCCACCTTCCTTGCCCAATGTGAAGTGCATTTGCTCGTTGTCGCGATGCAGTTGCGAAGCGTCGCCGGTCCAGGACATCGCCAGCCACGCATCGCCGCTGCGCATCGATGGCTGGATGTCCGAGTTGATCGCGAACAGGTGCGGCTTGACCTCGATCAGCAGCTTTTCCGCATCGGCCAGTTCTTTGGGGTCCAGGGAGTTGAAGCTGTAGCCGAAACTTTTCAGGGCGTTGCCGATGGCGGTCAACTGGTAGTCGTGGACCATGGTGCGACCACTGGCCGGGCCTTGCGCGGCTGCCCAGAATTCTTTCCAGCTGGTAGGACCGTTCTTCAATTTACCGGTGTCGTAGAGCATGCCGGTGGTGCCCCAGTTTTTCGGCACGGCGTACACCTTGCCGTCTACCGTGCCCTGGGCCATGAACTTCTGCTGGAAGGCCGAAGCATCGAAGTTGGGAATGCGCGACAGGTCCAGCGGTTCGATCAGACCCAGTCCCACATAGGTGCTGATGGTGTAGTTGGTCGGCACGAGCACGTCCCAGCCGCTGCCACCGGCCTGCAACTTGGCGAGCATTTCTTCGTTGGAACCGAACACGCTCATCGACACTCGCGCGCCGGTGGTTTTGCCGAATGCGTCGAGATTGTCCTGGCTGTGGTAATTCGGCCAGGTCGCCAGCGACAGGCGATCGCCGAGCTTGGCCTGCTCGGCCGCGTACGCGGTGGACGTCAGCAGGCCGGGCATGTTGGTGGCGACTACCGCAGCGGCAAGGCCGAGGCCGGTGCGGCCAAGGAATTCGCGGCGACTGATCGAGCCGTTCTGCCAGCTGCGCAGGGTTTTGATAAACGTCTTCTGGTCCATAGCACGCTCCACATCCAGTTGATGAATTATTGATTTACATCGCCATGGCCAAGCCGTTGGCGTGATCCCAGCCGACGCTCACTGCCGCGCCGTGTTCGAATGCATGAGCGTCCTGATGGCGCGGCACCCGCACGCAGACCACGCCGAAAGCCTGGGTGCGCACGCGGTATTCGGTGGAGTTGCCCAGGTAAATGCGGTCTTCCACGCACCCTTGCAGCTTCACTTCGCGGGAGAGGTCCGCGTGGGCGCCAGCAATGCTGATCAGCTCCGGACGCACGGCGATGCAGCCGGCGGAATCGGCGCTCAAGGCTTTGCCGGTGGGCGTCAGGGGGCTGGTCAGCTCCAGACCCTGTTCGGTGCGCAGCACCACAGAGTTACCGTGCAACTGACGCACCGTGCCGTTGAACAGGTTGGATTCACCGATGAAATCGGCCACGTACCGGGTGGCCGGTGCTTCGTAGAGTTGTTCCGGAGTGGCGGTCTGGATGATGGAGCCTGCGTGCATCACGCTGATGCTGTCGCTCATCGACAGCGCTTCTTCCTGATCGTGGGTGACCAGCACGAAAGTGATGCCGACCTCCCGTTGCAGGCGCAGCAGTTCCGATTGCATCTCTTTGCGCAGTTTTCGATCGAGGGCCGCCAGCGGCTCGTCCAGCAACAGCACGGTCGGCTTGTTCACCAGTGCCCGGGCCAGTGCAACACGCTGTTGCTGGCCACCGGACAGCTCGCTCGGCTTGCGCTGGCCGAAGCCACTCAGGCGCACCATTTCCAGCGCTTCATCGGCCATGCGCAGTTGGGTTTTTTTGTCGGGGCGCGGGGTGCGATAACGCAGGCCGTAGGCAATGTTCTGCGCCACCGTCAGATGGGGGAACAGCGCGTAGTGCTGGAACACCATGTTCACCGGCCGCTCGTAGGCCGGCACACCGGCGACGCATTGACCCGCCAGGCGCACTTCACCGCTGGACGGTTGTTCGAAACCGGCGATCATGCGAAGGGTGGTGGTCTTGCCGCAGCCCGAGCCGCCAAGGAAGGAGTGGAAGGCGCCACGGCGCACAGCGAAGTTCAGGCCACTGACGGCGGTCACATCGCCATAGCGTTTGACCACATTGCAGAATTCGATATCACTTGGCGAATTGTCGTTCACGAGGCCGGCTCCCTTGCAGTGATGAAACAGTGCGACGGGAGCCAAACTACCAATGGGGGTTTTACGGTGTATATATCCCTTGGGGGATAGGGGCAGCTTCGAGCTTCAAGCTTCAAGCTAAAGGCTGGTCGTGCGTTTCTCTTGCAGCTTGTCGCTTGAAGCTTGCAGCTGATTCTCTGTCAGATCGCGAATGAACAACCCGAGCAATTCGGACTGGCTGCCGATGCAGAGTTTGGCGTAGATGTTCTTGCGATGAATCTTCACGGTGCCGGGGCTGATGTTCAGTTGCTCGGCCACCGAGGCGCTGGAGTGACCGCGCAACAGCAACTGGACGATTTCCTGTTCGCGGCCGGTGAGGATGTGGGCGCCAAACTGGTCGAAGGCTTCGCGGATCTTGAAGTCCAGGTCCTGAGCCGGTCGTGGCTGCTGCGCTTGCCGCAGGCGCCAGGCTTCAGTGATGACCTGCTCGACCACGCCTTGCGCGCATTCGATCAACTGCATCTCGTCGCGACTGAATGCGCAACTCGCCGAGGAGCGCATCAACGACAGCACCGCCATGGCACCACCCCCCAGCTCGACGAAAAACGCCACTTCTTCGGCCAGGCCCGTTTGCTGGTAATAGGTCAGGTAATACTCGCCGAGGTAGAAGTGGTCGGGCGCGAACTGGCGCAGGCGCCACAATCCCGGTGCCTGGCCACGGGTGCAGGCCAGGTAGAACGGGTCGAGCAGGTAGGGCCCGCACTGATAGTCGTCGACGTACACGGCGCGCTTGTCGGCGGCGAAGGTATCGAACAGCGCCAGTGGCCGGTGATTGCCCTCGTAGACGAACAAAACGAAATGATCGACTGGGCAGATCTGCCGCAACCAATGGCTCAATCCGGCCAGTCGCGCGTGTCCTGCTTGCAAGTCGAGCAGGTGGGCGACTCCGGTGGTCCAGAGTTTGAGTTCCTTGGGACGCATGGTAGCTTCGGATAACGGGTGAGCTTCAAGCGATGCACAAATTACGCCATGGCGGTTTACGCCATGGATTGCGGGGAGGACGAGGTGGCGTCCTGGAAAAGACGCACCTTTAAGGGGCTGGTTGTTACCGAGGTCTACAGGATCAGTATCATCCTCGAGGCATTGTGTGGGAAAACCGTCAGAGTGCGTAGCCGGCCGTGAGGGCAATCGGGGCGTCCTGCGCACCCACGATCAGATGGAAGGGCACTTGCACAGGTTCATCGACGGAACTGACCTCGAAGCTACCGACCACTACGGGCTGGCGCTCACACATTTCAGTCGACTCTCCGGCCATGTTTTTCGCCATTTTCGCGTGATTCGCTGCGATTTCACTGAGAGTTGACACGTTGCATCTCCGAAAAGCTGATCCAGCGGTGTGCTGGCGTGGGTGAGTATAGGTGATGGATGTTACGTCAGGATTTCGACGCTCCGTGACGATCACGCGAGCGTGTGCAAACCGTGAGCCAGAGGGGGCGGGCTTTTTCTGACGCTGATCGCCGGGCGACGAGTGGTGAACTCCTGTAGGAGCGAGCATGCTCGCGATGGTGGTTCAGGCACCGCGGGGTGTCAGGCAGTCAGCGTTAACGTTGACGTCCATCGCGAGCATGCTCGCTCCTACAGGTATGGGTACAGGTTCAGGTGACTCCTCACCGATACTTGATCACAATCCCTTTGAGTTTGCGGCCCTGGACCGTTTCAACGTCGCGGCTCCACAAACCGCCGCGCACGAACGCGCCGGTGGTCTGGATGTGGTCGTAGACCACCACCACCGCATCGCCGCCGAGTTTGGCCGATTCCTCGCGCAGTTTCTGTTCGACTTCGGTGATCGGGGGCGCGGGCTCGGTGCTGGCGTCGATCAAGACTTCGCCCAGGCGGATGTGTGGGCGCAAAGGTTCAGTGCGCAGCACTTGCACTTCGCTGGGCAGGGTTGGCGCCGGGTGTTCGACGCCGACGTAGGCGGTGGTGTGGGCGTCGACGGTGGCGCAGCCTTGCAAAATGAGGAAGGAGGCCGCCAGCCCTCCTGCCAGCAGGGACAGTTTTAACCGGGGGGGCAGGAGCGGCATGGGGGGTACTCCGAAAAGTGAAGCGTTAGTCGGGTCGCCCGTTTGACGATAGCAGACACCAGGCTGACTGGCCCCTGTGGGAGCAAGGCTTCAAGACCCGCTACTGATCCTTCTCGCAGTTAACCATCCACGCCACACCAAACCGGTCGGTCAGCATGCCGAAACGCGCGGCCCAGAAGGTCGCTTCCAGCGGCATCTGCACCTGGCCATCTTCGGCCAGTGCGTTGAACACCCGTTCTGCCTCCTCGATGCTGTCGACATTCACCGATATCGAACACCCGGCCATGTCATCGGCGGGACGATCGGGCGTGGTGTCCGAGCCCATGATTTTCTGGTCGCCCACCGCGAGGCAGGTATGCAGGATCAGGTTGTGCAGGTCGACGGGGACCTGGTCGCGCATCGGGCTTGAAGCAAAATCCATCATCACTTCGATCTGGCCACCCAGGGCCTGGGCATAAAAAGTGAACGCGGCTTTGCAGTCGCCGTTGAAGATAAGGTAGGGATTGATTTTCATGTCGGGCTCCGGCTTTGCGAGGGATCTGGATAGCAAAGCGTTAGAGCGCGGGACAAGCAAAAATCTTTTAGATGGTTTTTCTATTGAAAGGGCGTGGCTTATCGCCTCAGGCGACGGCGAGTGATGGAGAAGGTCGCAACAGGCGCTCGATGGCGCCACCGATCAGGCTCTCCAGCAGCTCATCGCGAGCCGGCTCATCCAGTGCATGTTGCGCCAGCCAACAGGGGGCGCTGTTGAGCAAGTTGGCGATGGCGTGGCCTGTGGCAAGGCGTGCCGGTTCGCTTAGACGCAGGCGGCTGGCGAGCATCTGCAACAGTAGGCCTTCGTACTGTTCGCGCAGCTGCCGTACTCGCGCCTGCTGCTCGTCGTTCAGGCAGCCGCTGTCGCGCTCCACCAGGCGGAAATGCCACGGCATCTCCTGATGGAGGTTCAGGTGCGCACGGATCAAATTGTGCAGTTTGTCGCGTTTAGCCCCGGCCTTATGATCGATCCGCGCGAGCGCGGCCAGCAGCTCTTCGTAGAACTCTTCGATCAAATCGAGCAGCAAATGCTGTTTGCTGGGGTAATGGTGATACAACGAGCCCGGCGAAAGGCCCAGGCACGTTGCCAGTTCGCGCATGCCGACCTGACCGAAACCCTTGCTGGCGAACAACTCCAGCACCTTGTCCCGGTACTCGGCAAAACGCGAACAACGCTCAGGCATAGGCATGGAAGCCACGCCCCGATTTGCGGCCCAGATAGCCTGCGGCAACCATTTCCTTGAGCAGCGGTGCCGGGCGGTATTTGCTGTCGTTGAAACCCTCGCAGAAAGCTTCGAGGATGGCGAGTACGGTGTCCAGGCCGATCAGATCCGCCAGGGCGAGCGGGCCGATGGGCTGGTTGCAGCCCAAACGCATGCCGGCGTCGATGTCTTCGGCGCTGGCCAGGCCTTCCTGGAACACCAGGATCGCTTCGTTGATCATCGGCACCAGAATCCGGTTGACCACGAATCCCGGACGGTTACCGGCGGTGATCGCGGTCTTGCCTAGGGTGGTGGCCATCTCCAGCGCCAGGGCATGGGTGGCGTCGCTGGTTTGCAGGCCACGGATCACTTCGATGAGGCCCATCACCGGCACTGGGTTGAAGAAGTGCAGGCCGATGAAACGCGCTGGCGTGCTGACGCTGGCGGCCAGTTGGGTGATGGACAGCGACGAGGTATTGGACGCGATCACGCAATCGGCGCTGACCTGCGCGGCAATCAGTTGCAATACGCGCAGCTTCAGGTCGAGGTTTTCCGTGGCCGCTTCGATCACCAGTTGCACATTTTGCAGGCTGGCGTAGTCGGTGCTGGTGCGGATGTTGTCGAGGGTGGCGAGCTTTTGCGCAGGCGTCAGGGTCTCTTTGCTCACCTGGCGTTCGAGGTTCTTGTCGATGGTCGCCAGGGCTTTTTGCAAGGCGCTGTCGGCGATGTCGATCAGGGTCACCTTGAAACCGGCCTGGGCGCAGACCTGCGCGATGCCGTTGCCCATGGTGCCGGCGCCGATTACGCCAATGTTTTGCAGATTCATGTGCCGTCCTTTCAATCAACCCTGCGATACCTTCGCCGCCGCAACGACCGAAGGCGTACTATTGCCGCGAGTCTAGAACCGGCATGACGGTTGGCCTATGCCGAAACTGTTCAACGGTGCTGGTGTTTTTTGCCATTCGGCTGATGGGGAGCGAAGCGTTCAAATGCGGGAAAAGGACTCGGTGGCTGCCTACTTCGTGCAAGCGATGATCCATGGGCTGGGTGACGATCAGCGGCGTCTGGCGGCGGCACTGCAGCAGGCCGGTGTCGAACCGGCGTTGCTCGAGCAACCTTCGGCGCGAGTGCCGGCCAGTGCATTTGCGGCGTTGTGGCTGATTCAGATCCGCGAGCTGAACGACGAATTCTTCCAGCTCGACTCCCACGGCATGTTGCCGGGCAGCTTCGCCCTGATCTGCCGCGCCCTCATCCAGGAACCCGACCTGCACAAGGCCATGCGCCAGTGTCTGAGCAATTTTTCCCTGTTTCTCAGTGACTATCGGGGCACGCTGACGGTGCGCGGCAAGCGGGCGGTAATCAGCCTGGACACCTGCGCGCCTAACGCCGATGTCGCGCGGTTTGGCGAAGAGACGTTCCTGGTGCTGATGATCAGCCTGATGTGTTGGCTGGGCGGGCGACGCATCCCCATCGACCGGGCGGACTTTCGCCATGAACGCCTGTCCCTCAGCGATGACCGCCTGCTCTGGGGCCCCAACCTGACCTTCGGCGCCGAGCGCACCGAAATCGAATTCCCTAGCCATTTCCTGCGCCTGCCGGTGGTGCAGGACCTGGCCTCGCTGAAGGTATTTTTGCGCACCGCCCCCCAGTGGCTGGTGATCCGCTTCCGCAACCAGCACGGCTTGGCCTCGCAAGTCCACCAACGTCTGCGCAGCAGCCACTACAGCCAGTGGCCAACCTTGCAGGCCTTTGCTTTGGAACAACACCTGAGCCCTAGCACCTTTCGTCGCAAGCTCGAGCGCGAGGGTTGCTCCTATCAGGAAATCAAGGACGAAGTCCGACGGGCCGTGGCGTTCGAGCAGTTACGCGAGAGCAAGGCCAGCATCGGCGACATTGCCGAGCGGTTGGGTTTTCAGGAACCCAGCGCGTTTCATCGGGCGTTCAAGAAGTGGACGGGGGAGAGCCCAGGGAAATATCGGGCGCGGTTCCAGACCGCTTGAACGGGCCGGCCATTTGCGCCGGTTTGCTTTTCATCAGGCTCTCAATGGCCTGCCGATACTGGTTGCCCCCCAGGCTCATGCTGTTGTTGTGGGTGCCACCGGGCACCAACAGCAGCTTTTTCGGTTCGTTGGCGGCGTTGAACAACTGTTCGCTGAAGCGCGAAGGCATGAATGCGTCGGCCAGGCCATGGACGACCAGCAGGGGCATGTCGATGTCGACGATTTTGTCGATGGAATCGAATTTCTGTGACAGCAGCCAGCGCACTGGCAACCACTTCACCGGCAGGTTGCTTTCGGCCACTTGCGCCACCGCATCACCCAGCGAGGTGAAGGTCGACTCGATCACCAGCCCGCGCGCCGGCACGGCAACCTGGTCCTTTTTGGCTTGGGCGGCCAGGTCGGCGGCCAGGTCGATGGCCACGGCGCCCCCCAGGGAGTGGCCGTAGATCAGGCGCTTGTTCGCATCCGGCTGCAGTGCCTTGAAGCGCTCCCAGGCCGCCCGCGCATCTTCGTACACACTGGCTTCCGACGGCAGATCGCCCTTGCTCTGGCCAAAACCACGGTAGTCGATGGCCAGTACCGAATAGCCCATGGCGCGCAGTTGCTCGATACGGAACGCCTGCCCGGTAAGGTTCCAGCGCACGCCGTGCAGGTACAGGATCGACGGCGCATCCCGTCGCGCAGCGGGCCACCACCAGGCATGCAGGTTCTGCCCGCCCTTGAAGTGGGGGGATTGGATGTCGAATTCCTGGACGTCCTTGGGTAAACCGCGATACCAGCCAGCCGTGCCCGGCTCGATGCGAAACAGCAACTCACGCTCGGTATGCTGCAGCACCCCGCAACTCACCGGCAGGCCGACCACCAGCACGGTCATGCACAGCAGCGCCAGCCAACGTCGGCGCAGGGTGGTGAGCAGGGGTGAAGACATGACTGGGCTACCGGTTGAACAAGGAGAGTCGATTTTTAACAGATGCTCGGCGGCTTTGTGTGGTTTTCGTGTGGCTTTTGTGTGGCTTTTGTGTGGACTCATGTTGCTTTTGTGGGAGCGGGCTTGCTCGCGAATGGGGTGTGTCAGTCACCCACGATGTTGAATCTGCAACCGCCTTCGCGAGCAAGCCCGCTCCCACAAGGGAGAATTGCCTCCTGAGCTCAATCCACTCGCAACACAATCTTGCCGATATGATCCCCACCCTCCATCCGCGCGTGGGCCTGCGCCGCCTCGGTCAGCGGGTAGACCTTGTCGATGATCGGCAGGCAACGTCCGGCCGCCAGTACTGGCCAGACATATTCACGCAGTTGCTCGGCAATCGAGGCTTTTTCCGAAGTGGTGCGCGGGCGCATCAGTGAGCCCGTGACGGTTGCGCGTTTGCTCATGATGCCCAGCAAATCGACGTCATTGGCACGTGCGCCGCCGAGGAAACCGAGCATCACCAGGCGTCCTTCCATGCCCAGTGCCGCGATGTTCTGGTTCAGGTACGAGGCGCCCATGATGTCGAGAATCACGTTTACGCCTTTGCCAGCGGTCTTGTCCTGGATCACCTGGACGAAGTCCTGCTCGCGGTAATTGATCGCCTCGGCACCCAGCTTGCGCACGGCTGCACATTTGTCCTCGCTGCCGGCGGTGGCGAAGGCCTTGATGCCGAACTCGCGGCACAACATCAGCGCGGTGGTGCCGATGCCACTGGTGCCGCCGTGGATCAATGCGCGCTGGCCTTTGCTGGCACCGCCCATATCGAACAGGTTGGCCCATACCGTGAAAAACGTTTCCGGAACGGCCGCCGCCTGCAGCCAATCCATACCGTCGGGGATCGGCAGCGTCTGGCCCGCCGGGGCGATACAGTATTGCGCATAGCCACCGCCATTGGTCAGGGCACATACTTTGTCGCCTACGAGGAATTCGCTGACGCCTTTGCCGACCGCCACGACTTCACCGGCCACTTCCAGGCCCGGGTTGGGGTTCATGCCGGGCTTGAGTGGGTATTTGCCGGCCCGTTGCAGGGCATCGGGGCGATTGACCCCAGCGGCAAGCACGCGGATCAGCACTTCGCCTTCGCCAGGACTGGGCACCGGCACCTGGCGGGGTTGCAGCACCTCGGGGCCACCGGGTTGGGTGATTTCGATCAGGGTCATGCGGTTGGGCAGCGTCATCGGAGCGTCCTGTCTGGAAGTTTTCATTTAAGTGGGACCGCGTGAAGGTGTCAGTGACTCAGTTCAGTGCCGGATGCAGCCGATCGCGGCGCGGCACCAGACGCATGCCCTGTTCCAGCAGCAACGCCACGACAATCGCACCGGCGGCAATGAGAAACAACAGCTCGTGGCGACCGCCGCTGGCGTTGAACAGTGCCGAATAGGCAAACCCCGCCAGTGCCTGGAACGTGGCGAACGACACCGTGGCACGACTCCAGGCAATCTGTTGCTGATGATGTTGAGGAATCAGCTCATGCACGCGGGCCAGCGCCAACGGCACGATGCCGGGTGGGAAGGCACCGATGATCACCGCCAGCACGGCCAGTGCGATGAATGAGCTGGAAATGGCCAGCAACCCCACCGCAACGGCCTGCACCACGAGGACCAGGCGGATGCTCGGGCGCGCGCCCAGTTTGTCGGCGAGAAAACCGTAGCTCACCGGTCCGATGATTGCGCCCAGGCCATACATCACCCAAATCAGTGCGCCCACGTGCGGCCCCGCGCCGAGGCCCCGGGCGACGTAGTCGACCAGGAACACCATGGCCGGAACCAGCCCGGCAGCCATGAAGGCGTACTGGGCGAACAGCAGGTAAACCTGTGGGTCGGTCTTCGCTGCGGATGGATCAGCCAAGGGCGTGTGGGTTGCCACATGGGAGGTTGAAGGCCAGCCAAACCAGCTCGCAGCGGTCAGCACCAGCGACAACAGGCCCAGGCCGAACCATGTGTTCTGCAAACCAAGGCTCAGCAGCGGCGGGACAATGGTCCCCGAGCCGGCAATGCCCAGGCCGATGCCCAAGAAGATCGCACCGCTGGCCAGGCCACGGCGCGAGGCTGGCACGTGCGGCAGCACCGTTGCCGCCACCAGCACCATGATCGCGCCACCGGCGATCCCCGACAGCAGGCGCCAGCCAAAAAACCAGCTCACCGACAATGGGAAACCACAGGCGAAAAACGCGGCCGTCACCGCCAGCATCATCAGGCGCAATGCCGTTGTGTTGGATGTGCGGCGAGCCAGGGGATGGCCGAGCAGGGCGCCGATCAGGTAACCGACCAGGTTTGCCGCGCCCAGGTAGACCACGTCATGGGTCGAGAACCATTGCGCCTGGATCAACGAGGGTATCAACGGCGTGTAGGCAAACCGCGCCAGGCCAATGCTGACCAGGCTGGCGCAAAGGCCTGCGAAGATCGGCAACCAGATCGCGCTGCGGGGTGGTGCATCAGGAGTCAGCATGGGGAGGTCCTGTGGAAATTTCTCTTGGGCCCAGCTTATCCAGTTTCATTGATGCAAATACGCAGCGAATTTGCGTTATGGTGATGCGTAATTGCATCAGTGGAGTACGCCATGAATTGGGATGACGCGCGGGTTTTTCTTGCCGTGTGCCGGGAGTCGACCCTGCGGGGGGCCGCGCGGGTGCTGGGAGTGGACCAGGCCACGGTTGGGCGGCGGGTCTCGGCATTGGAGAAGACCTTGAGCGCGACGCTGTTTCTGCGCACCTCGGAAGGCTACGCCTTGACTGCGGTGGGTGAGGCGGCGTTGCAGGCGGCCGAGAAAATGGAGCATTCGGCGCTGGAACTGCAACGGCGGATTCAGGGCCTGGATGATCGCCTGACGGGCACCGTACGCGTCAGTACCACGGACTCCATGGCCGTCGATTTCCTGATCCCTGCGATTGCCCGCGTGCACCAACGCCATCCCGATGTTCGAGTGCAACTGGATGCGTCGACCCACATTCTCAGTCTGGCGAAACGCGAGGCCGACATCGCCGTGCGCAACACCCGTCCCGATAATCCGGACCTGATCGCCCGGCGCATCGCCCGTTGGCCGGTGGGGCTGTTCGCCTCGCAAGCCTATGTCGACGCCCACGGCGTCCCCGCGCCGGGCTCGGCGTTCGAGGGACATGATCTGGTGGTGTATCAGCCGTACTTGCAGGGCAACAAGGAATTTACCCTGGTGGCGGAACCGCCGGGGCGCGGGCGCATTGTGGCGAGCCTGAGTTCAAGTCTGCTGGTGCGTCGCTCGATTGCGGCGGGGATAGGACTGGGGGAAATCCCGGTGTACATGGGCGAGAGGGACGGGCTGGTCCGGTTGTGGCCGGAGCGCACGCGACCGTTGCCCTATGACGTGTGGCTGGTGACCCACGCCGACCTGCGGCACACCGCGAAGGTGCGCGCAGTGATCGATGAAATCGTCGAGGTGTTTGCCTAGATTCTCCTGTAGGAGCGAGCATGCTCGCGATGGTCGTCAACGATAACGCTGGCTGTCTGGATGCCAACGTTGTCTGGGCTACCATCGCGAGCATGCTCGCTCCTACAGGGCAACCGTGATGCCTCATGGCATTTCAGGCAATTCCTGCGGCCGCAGGTCGAACACCAGCACTTCGGCATCCACTCCATTGCTCAGGTTCAGCAACTGCTCATTACGAACCCGCACGCCGTCGCCTTCCTGCAATTGCACGCCATTGAGTTCGACGCTGCCACGGGCCACATGAACGTACGCATAACGGTCGGCGGCCAGTTCCAGGGTGGCGCTTTCCTTGCCGTCGAACAGCCCGGCGTAGACCCTTGCATCCTGGCGCACTTTAAGCGAGCCGCTTTTCCCTTCGGGCGAAATGATCAGTTGCAGGCGCCCGCGTTTTTTCCCGGCGCTGAAATGCTCCTGCTGGTAGCGCGGCTTGGCGCCACTGACATCCGGCACGATCCAGATTTGCAGGAAGTGCACGCCTTGCGTTGCCGAGTGGTTGAACTCGCTGTGGGCCACGCCGCTGCCGGCACTCATCAGTTGCACATCGCCAGGGCGGATCACCGAACCGGTGCCCAGCGTGTCCTTGTGCTCCAGGGCGCCCTCAAGCACGTAGGAGAAAATCTCCATGTCGCGATGCGGGTGTTGGCCAAAGCCTTTACCGGCGGCGACGCGGTCGTCGTTGATCACCAGCAGGTCGGAAAAACCCTGTTCCTTCGGGTTGCGGTAGTTGGCGAAGGAGAAGGTGTGGAATGACTTCAACCAACCGTGATTGGCCATGCCGCGATCGGAAGCTTTGCGTAGGGTCAGCATGATGGAATCTCCTGTGTTGGACGTTGATTCGTCCGAGTGAGGAGAAGGTTAATGGTTATCCTGTGGTGCAATAAGTAGATGAAAATTGAAATACTGTCTCTTGTGGGTTGACAGTGATGTGTGGGCAGCGCGCGGCTGTGGAGCTGGGCCATAATGCTGAGAAATTTCCTCGTTCCCACAGGGGATTGGTGTGTCTGATCAAAGAACTCCTTTTGAATTTTCAGTGATGTGCAACCCATGAAAACCGTGGCAATGGTGCTGTTTCCCGACTTTCTCCTGCTCGACATGGCCGGGCCCATGGAGGTGTTTTCCATCGCCAATCGTTATCTCAAGCCCGATGACCATTACGCGCTGTCGACCATCGGCACGGTGCCGGGTGCGTTGCGCGCGTCCAACGGGGTGAACGTGCATGCCGACGTGCACATCGACCAGGCCTGTGACGGTTACGACCTGCTGCTGGTGCCCGGCGGCCCCGGTGCGTACAACGAAAGGCATCCACCGTTGCTCGATTGGCTCAAGCACAGCGTCAGCCGTTCCAGGTCCTACGGGTCCATCTGCACTGGCGCGTTCGTGCTTGGGCATGCCGGGCTGCTCGACGGCTACCGGGTCACTACTCACTGGCATTACACCGAACGCCTGATCAAGGCTTTCCCTGGCGCCAAGGTGGAGACCGATCAGATTTTCGTCCAGGACCGTAACCTCGTGACCTCTGGCGGCGTCACCGCCGGCATTGATCTCGCGCTCGCGGTGGTGGCCGATGACCATGGCAAGAAAGTTGCCCAGGACGTGGCCAAGGTATTGCTGGTGGTGATGAAACGCCAGGGCGGGCAAGCGCAGTTCAGCCCCTTGCTGGCCACGGTAGCCCCTCAGGAAACGCCGGTGACCCGCGTACAGAACTACATGCTCGAACACCTCGACGAAGCTTTCAACATCGAGCGCCTGGCGGGCCTGGCGACCATGAGCCCGCGGCATTTCGCCAGGGTGTTCGCCCGGGAGGTGAACATGACGCCGATGGAGTTTTTGCAAAGCGCGCGCATCGACTGCGCGAGGAACCTGTTGGAAACCACCGAGCTGCCGCTCAAGACCGTGGCTTTCAAAAGCGGGTTTGGCAGTGTTCGGCACATGCGCTTTCTATTTGGTGAAAAACTCGGGCTGACCCCGGCTCAATACCGCGAGCAGTTCAGTTAGCGCTGATTTGTCCGTTCTGCGCACCGAGATGGCCGTCATGCTCCCCTCAAGGCAGTTGTTCCGTCACTGATGACTGCCAAGATACCGGGAACGTTTGCAAGGAGGTGCGCGAGCCCGGCGTGCCATTGAGCCACTACGGGTTTGCCGACGAGAACGCGCATGAACAGTGTCACGAACCACGAGACCGTGTTGCATTTTGGTCCCTATGCCTTTCATCTGCGCCAGCGGTTGATCCTTGAGGGTGACCGCCCATTGCGCATGGGCGGGCGCGCCATGGACATCCTGCAAGTGCTGGTGGAGCAGGCCGGCAATATCGTCAGCAAGCAGGAGCTGATTGAGCGCGTGTGGCCGACATCGGTGGTCGAGGACATCAACTTGCGCGTGCACATTGCTGCTTTGCGTCGCGCACTGGGGGACGGTCAGGATGGGCGGCGCTACATCGAGAATGTGCCGCAACGCGGTTACCGCTTCATTGCGCCGGTGGAGCAGGCGCCCCTTGGCACCGAGATTTGCCTCGACAGCGCGCAGAAAATCCAGCACAACCTGCCGGCACGCCTGACCCCGGTGACGGGGCGTGACTCACTGGTTGGCAGCCTCGTGCGGCAATTGCCGGTGTGCCGGCTTATGACCCTGGTCGGCCCCGGCGGTATCGGCAAGACGACCGTGGCATTGCGTGTGGCCGAACTGCTCTTGCAGCACTATCGGGACGGTGTCTGGTTGGTGGACCTGGCCGCCATCGATGACCCCGCGCAGGTGGAAGATCACTTGAGCCGCGTCCTGGGGCTCGAGGTCGGCACCTCGCTGGAGGTCGTGGCGAACTGGCATGCGCTACTGGTGCTGGATAACTGCGAGCACCTGCACGAACGCTGTCGGTCCCTGGTTGACAGTTTCCTGCACTCGGCGCCGCGTCTGTCGGTGCTGGTCACCAGTCGTGAGCCGTTGCAGGTGCCGGGCGAAAACGTCCAGCCGCTGCCGGCGCTCACCGTACCGCCACAATCGGCCCTGCGCAGTGTCGACGAAGCCATGGGCTATTCGGCGGTGCAGCTTTTTGTCAGTCGTGCCCGCGCCCGTCAACAGGGTTTTACCCTGCGCGAGCAGGACTTGGCTGCGGTGCGCGACATCTGTCGTCGCCTCGACGGTTTGCCGTTGGCCATTGAGCTGGCTGCGGGGCAAATCGATGCATTGGCACTGGTGGGCGTGCAGGCGCAACTGGATAACTGTTTTCAGTTGCTGGCCCAGGGCAGACGCACGGCTGTCCCACGTCATCAGACCCTCAAGGCGACGCTGGACTGGAGTTATGAGCAGTTGAGCCCAATGGAGCAGACTGCGTTGCAACGCCTGGCGGTGTTCAAGAAGGCCTTCACCCTTGACGCGGCGATGGGCGTACTTGCTTGTTCCGCTCTGTTGCCGGCGCGTCTGATGGACGGGCTGCAAAACCTGGTGCGCAAGTCATTGCTGTCGGTGGAGCAGGGCAATGGTCAGGTCCGGTACCGCTTGCTCAATACCACGCGCAGCTACGCCCTGGAAAAACTCGAAGATAGTGGCGAACTGCGCAGCGTCGAGCGGCGGTACGCGCGCTACGTCAGCCAGGCCCGCCTGCCGTCAAACGGTGGGTTGCAGCTGGTCGAGTAGCCGGCGGACTTTCATCAGGTCCGGGGTGGCATAACCTTCGGTGAACCGCTGGTAGATCGGCGCCAACAGCGTATGCGCCTGCTGATGGCGTCCCTGGCGTTGCCACAGTCGCGCCAGCGAGGTGGCGCTGCGCAACTCCCAAGCCAGGGCACCCTGATGTTTCGCCACGTTCAACGCGCGGACCAGCAAGCTCTCGGCCGCCTGGCTGTTCAGCAGGAAATCTTCGACCAACAACGCATCAGCCCTGGCCCGGAGGATTTCCGCCGTGTTCCAGCCCGCCATGCCCGTATCGGCTCGGTGCATCAAATCGTCATCGATGAACGTGCCGTCCAGCGTGATCAGCAGGTCCTTGATCAGGCCTTCGCCCGGTTTGAATGGCAGGCGTGCTTGTTCGCGATCAATCACGTGTGCGTAATGCCTGGCCCAGGTGTAGAACAGCTGCACTGAATGTTTCTGCGCCTGTTCGAGCAACAACCCCAGCAAGTCACGCGCCGTGCGGCTGTCACCGTTGTAATGGGCAATCAGGCACCCGGCCAGGGCCAGGGTGTAGCAGATGGAGGTGCCGTGGTTGATTTGCAGGGCGATGTCCAGCGCTTGCCGGGCGGTACGCCAGGCCTGTTCCGGCTGACCTTGCAGCCAGAGGATTCGTGCCAGGATGGTCAGCGAAGCGACGCTCTGGTCGTATTGCACCCCAAATCCGTGGGTGAAACGGTTGAGATGACCGCTCTGGGTCATGCGTTGCAGCACCTGCTCGGCATTCACTCGGGCCGTTGACTGGTCTCCGGCAAAATGCAGCGCCAGCACCCGCAGCCGTTGAGTGCTCAGTGACAACACGGCGTCACCGTGCAAACCCAGGCGATCAAACTGCTGGCTCTGTTCCAGGGCCGATTGATAGTGCGCGCAACAGAGGTTGACCGCCATGTGCCCGGACACCGCCCGCAGTTGGCCGGCGATGTCGTTGCACTGTCGGGCCAGGGTTAGGGCGCTCACGAACGCCTCGATGGTTTCCGGCGTGCCGCCCTGGGTGTGATAACAGGAGCTGCCCAGCGCCAATTTGAGGGCGATTTCCACCTTGGGGCTGGGCTCGGCCGCAACCGCCAGCAGGGCCAGTGCCTTGCGCACATACATCCCGTGTTCCTTGAGCAGGGACAGCTCCTGCCACAATGGCGTGGACGTGGCCGTGAGGCGGATCGCCAGGGTTTGCGGCCCTTGCGCGGTCAAACCCCAATCGAGCGCCGAGCGGATGTCTTCCAGACTGCGGGCGTAACGGTCGATCCACATCGCCGTCGGTATCAACTCCCAATCGTCCCGCGCCTGTTCCATCAGGGCCAGGCAGCGCTCGGCGTGGCGCTCGCGAGTGCCCGGCAGATCCGAGGCGAGGCCGAGTTTCTCCAGGGCGTAGCTGCGCGTGGTGTCGAGCAGGCGGTAAAACACCTCCTCGTCGCCGACTTCCACGCTCAGCAGCGATTTGGCCACCAGTTGAGTGATCGAACCGAACACCTCGCGCGGTTCGATGTGTTCACCACCGATTACGGCCGCCGCCGACTCCAGAGTAAAGCTGCCACGGAACATGCCCAGGCGCCGCAGGCAGGTTTGCTCGCAGGTACTGAGCAGTTCGAAACTCCAGTCCAGCGTGGCACGCAGGGTCTGGTGGCGGCCCAGGACAGCCGGGCAACCCTGGGTCAGCAGGCGAAAGCTGCCTTGCAGTTGCTTGAGCAAACCGCTCAGGCCCAGGCTGCCGACTTGCGCCGCCGCCAGTTCGATCGCCAACGGGATACCGTCCAGGCGCTGGCAGATCTCGATGGCCAGGGGCAGTTCTTCTTCGGTCAATTCGAAACTGTCGTGACTGGCCATCGCCCGTTCCACGAACAGCTGCAGGGCGGAAAACGTCAGGGCCTGCGCGCGATCGAGCACCGCGATCGGCGGCGGGCAGTCGAGTGATTCCAGGCGCTGCACGAATTCGCCTTCGGCACGCAGGCCTTCTCGGCTGGTGGCCAGAATGTTCAGTTGTGGCGCGGCGCGCAGCAGGCTTTCGCTGAGCAGGGCGATCGCGTCGATCAGGTGTTCGCAGTTGTCGATCACCAGCAGCATTTGCCGGTCATGCAGTAATGCACCGAGTTCACTCAGCGGTTCGCCATCGTGCAAGGTCAGTTCGAGCAAGGTGGCCAGGTGTGAGGTGATCATCGAAGGATTGTTGATCGGTGCCAGGTCCAGCAGCAGGATACCGTCGCGGTAGCGTCCAATCAGTTGCTCGGCGACCCGCAGGGCCACGGTGGTCTTGCCGATGCCGCCGGGCCCGACCAGGGTGATGAAGCGCTGGCGTGGCAACTGCGTCACCAGGTTGTCCACCAGGGTTTGCCGACCGATCATACGGGTGCGCCGCAACGGCAGGTTGTGACCGCCAGGTGAAAGCGCCGGCTGCGCGGTGGGGTGTTCGCCATGCTCCAGCGAATAAGGCGCCACGAAGCTGTAGCCTCGCTGGGCGACAGTGACGATGTAGCGCTGCCCGGCCTGACCGTCGCCCAGTGCCTTGCGCAAGGCTGCCATGTGTACCCGCAGGTTGATGTCTTCGACGACGCTGTTGGGCCAGACTCCGGCAATCAGCGTTTGCTTGCTCACCACATTGCCGGCGTGCTCCAGCAGGATCAACAGGATGTCCATGGCGCGTCGACCCAGGCGCACCGGTTGATCAGCTTCCATGACCAGGCGTTGCGCGGGGTAGATCCGGTAGGGACCGAAATGGATCGCCTGGGCATGGGGTGGGGTCAATGGGTTGCTCCTGCTTGCAGCCGTCTGGTACGCGTATCCCGAGCATTTTTATCAGGTTTTTGCCGCAGCGCAATGCACGTGCGGGTGACCGTGCGGTGCTGGTCTTTGACACCGGGCTCCCGGCGCCACTCTACGCTTGCGGATTTACGGGCTGCGATGCGGATATAAGGTGATGCCATGGCTTTTGGCGCGCCAGGGAAAATTAACAACATTTAACTCGTGCTGCGTCCGGTCTACGCCCAAAACTCTCGCTCTTCAACGTCCATCGATCGGGCGCGACCCGACCGGCACCGTGGCCCTGTTGCAAAAGGAACAATTTGTCATGAGGACGTCGCAATGAGCAGCGTGGTTGTGGTCTATCACAGCGGCTACGGGCACACCCGCGTCATTGCCGAGGCCGTGGCCCAGGGGGTGGAACGCCACCCGGGCAGCAGTTGCCTTTTGATTTGCGTCGAGGATGTCGACCAGCACTGGGACCTTTTGCACAACGCCGACGCCATCATCTTCGGCGCACCGACCTACATGGGCAGCGCCTCGGCGCGCTTCAAGGCTTTCATGGAGGCCACCTCGGCGTTCTACCTGACCCAGCCGTGGCGCGACAAGCTCGCGGCGGGTTTCACCAACTCCGGTAGCCTGTGCGGGGACAAGCTCAACACCTTGTTGCAGATGGCCGTCTTTGCCGCCCAGCATTCGATGATCTGGGTCGGGCTCGATGTGCTGCCCGCACGCTCCAGTAGCGGACAGTTCGAAGGGCAGATGAATCGCCTGGGCAGCTCACTCGGTGCGATGGCGCAATCGAATGTCGAACAACCTCCCGAACAGGCGCCCCCGGCCGAGGACCGCTGCACTGCCGCGCACCTGGGCGAACGTGTAGCGCGGCTGGCCGAGCGCATGGGCCATGCGCCGGCCTGATCGAGGTTTTCTTGCAAAGGTTTGAGAGAGGAGGCGACACCCCATGGGTGTCACCGGCGTTACAGCGCGTGCAGTTGGGGTGCGAGACGGGGCAGGGCACGCAGGGTACGGCAGCGCCAGGCAAATGGGTTGATGCCTTCGCTGCGAGTGAACATGTGGCAGAAATGGGCCTGGTCGCAGAAGCCGCATTCGAGGCTGATCTGCGTGAGGCTGCGATCGGTGTCCTGGATCAATTGCTTGGCCCGGTTGATGCGCTGCCGACGGATCCAGTCCTGCGGGGAAAGCCCCGTGCTGCATTTGAATGCGCGGGAGAAATGACTGCGTGACAGCGCGCAGGCGCTGGCCAGGTCACTGACTTCGATGGTTTCGCCCAAGCGCTCGAGAATCAGTCGCTTGGCCAGGGCTTCACGCCAGGGTGTCAGGCCACCCGCAGTTTTCTTCGGCGCTTGCGTAACGGCCATACAGGCGGTGTTCTGCTGAGAATGGGCCATAACAAATGTCCGTGTCGGTGAGCTTCATTCTTGGTCGCAGGCCTCTGGCAGGCGAGTTAAACGTTGTTAATTGTGTCGATGTGCAGACACGGGATCGCGTAGAGTCCTACGCATTAAAAAAGGAAGGCCTTGCCCATGAACCGTAACGATCTGCGCCGCGTCGACATGAACCTGCTGGTGATTTTCGAAGCCTTGATGTTCGAGAAGAACTTGACCCGGGTCGCCGAAAAACTGTTCATGGGCCAGCCTGCGGTGAGCGCGGCGCTCGGTCGTTTGCGGGATCTGTTCGACGATCCGCTGTTGTTGCGCAACGGCCGCGGCATGGAGCCCACCGCGCGGGCATTGGCGATTCTCAAGGAATTGCAGCCGGCCATGGATGTCATCTCGGGCGCAGTCAGCCGGGCCAAGGAATTCGATCCGGCGACCAGCAGCGATGTGTTCCGCATCGGCCTGTCGGATGATGCCGAGTTCGGCCTGTTTCCACCGTTGCTGCGCCATTTGCAGGAGGAAGCACCGGGCATCGTCGTCATCGTGCGACGTGCCAATTTTTTGCTGATGCCGGCCTTGCTGGCCTCGGGGGAAATCTCCGTGGGGGTGAGCTACACCACGGACCTGCCGGCCAATGCCAAGTGCAAGAAACTGCGTGACATTCCCTGCAAGATTCTGCGCGGCGACAAACGGCCAGGGCCGCTGACCCTGGATGAGTATTGTGAACGGCCCCATGCCATGGTGTCGTTCTCCGGCGACCTCTCCGGCAACATCGACCTGGACCTGGCAAAGATCGGACGCAGTCGTCGGGTGGTGCTCGGCGTGCCGCAATTCAGCGGCCTGCGTGCGTTACTGGCCGGCACCGAGATGATCGCCACCGTGCCCGATTATGCGGCGTGTGCGCTGGTCGAGGGCTGCGCGTTGCGCGCCGAAGACCCGCCGTTCCCGATTGCCGCCGCACAACTGTCGATGGCCTGGAGCGGCGTGCACGATAACGACCCGGCCGAACGCTGGTTGCGCTCGCGCATCAGCGAGTTCATGTCGCGGCCGCTGCCGATCGGCGGCTGAGAGTCCCGACACCTTCCCCTGTAGGAGCGAGCATGCTCGCGATGGAGGCCTAGGCACCGCTGGCATCCAGACAGCCTGCGTCATCGTTAACGACCATCGCGAGCATGCTCGCTCCTACAGGTGGGCGCGGGCACCCCCCCGCAACTGAGCACGTACATCCAATTTTCCCTTCCCCCGCATCCGCATTATTCCCTCACGTTGTGGCGCACCCGCGCCAATGGTTTTCATTCGTGCAGGTACCCCATGAACGTTTCGCGACCGGATGAACGGGCCCAGGCAATCGGGCTGTTTTTTTTGCGTGTCAGCGCCAGCCTGTTCCTGCTGTGGGTGCACGGTTTGCCCAAGCTGCTTAACTACAGTGCTCAGTTGCAGGTGATCGAAGACCCCTTCCATCTGGGCGCTCACGTCACCCTGATGCTGGCGATTTTTGCCGAAGTCCTGTGCCCGCTGCTGATCATCGCCGGGGTATTGGTGCGTCTGGCGTGCCTGCCGATTCTGTGTGTCCTGTTGATCGCGCTGCTGGTGGTGCATCCACAGTGGAGCGTCGAAGAAGGGCAGTTCGGCTGGCTGTTGTTGCTGCTGTTCAGCAGCGTCCTGATCGCGGGGCCAGGACGGCTCGCGCTTAATGTCCGCCTCACCGGAGCTTTACGTTATGCCTGAATCCAACCGTTTCGACGAAGTCGTGACCCTGGTCATCAAACACCGGATCAAACCCGGTTTTGAGGTGCCTTACGAAGCCTGGTTACGCAACATCGTCAGCATCGCCGGGCAGCAGGAAGGGCACCTGGGCGTGGACGTGATTCGCGGCAAGAACGCTGGCCTCGACCTGTTTACCTGCGTGCTGCGCTACAGCAGCACCGAAGCGATGCAGCGCTGGCTGGACTCGCCGCAGCGCGTGCAACTGGTCAACGAAGCGGCGCCCATGCTTGCCGATGGCGACCAGACCGAGGTCAACCCGGTCAATGAGTTCTGGTTCGCGCCAACCACCGATAACGCACCACCACCGCCACCACGCTGGAAGCAGGCGGTGGTCACACTGGTTGTGATCCTGCCGCATACCCTGCTGGTGCCGCTGCTGTGGGGCCCGCTGCTCAAGCTCAATGCCTGGCTGTCCAACTACGTGGTCGCCACGTTCCTGATCACACTGACCATCGTTGTGTCGGTGTGCTACCTGTTCATGCCCCTGGCGACGCGTCTGTTCGCCCCCTGGTTGTCCTCTTCCACTCCATCCAAGGAAACGCGATGAACGCCGATCTGATTCTGCTCAATGGTCAATTTCATACCGTTGACCGTGAAAACCCGCGCGCCAGTGCTGTCGCCATTACCGACGGCCGTTTCGTCGCCGTGGGCACTGACGCCGAGGCCATGGCCCTGCGTGGTTCAGCTACACAGGTCATCGACCTCAAGGGCCGTTGCGTCATTCCCGGCCTCAATGACTCGCACCTGCACTTGATCCGTGGCGGTTTGAACTACAACCTCGAACTGCGCTGGGAAGGCGTGCCGTCGCTGGCCGATGCGCTGCGCATGCTCAAGGAACAGGCTGACCGCACGCCAACGCCGCAGTGGGTGCGCGTGGTCGGTGGCTGGAACGAATTCCAGTTTGCCGAAAAACGCATGCCGACCCTGGCCGAACTCAACCAGGCCGCGCCCGACACCCCGGTGTTCGTGCTGCACCTGTACGACCGCGCCTTGCTCAACCGTGCAGCCCTGCGTGTGGCCGGCTACACCAAGGACACGCCGAACCCGCCGGGTGGCGAGATTGTGCGTGACTCCAACGGTGAGCCGACCGGCATGCTGGTGGCGCGTCCCAATGCGATGATCCTGTACTCGACTCTGGCCAAGGGGCCGAAGCTGCCGCTGGAATATCAAGTCAACTCCACTCGCCAGTTCATGCGTGAGCTCAACCGCCTGGGCCTGACCAGCGCCATCGACGCTGGCGGCGGTTTCCAGAACTACCCGGACGATTACCAGGTGATCGAGCAGTTGGCCAAAGACCAGCAACTGACCGTGCGTATCGCCTACAACCTGTTCACCCAGAAGCCCAAGGAAGAGCTGACTGACTTCAAGAACTGGACCAGCAGCGTGACCCTGCACCAGGGCGATGATTACCTGCGCCACAACGGCGCCGGCGAGATGCTGGTGTTCTCGGCAGCGGACTTCGAGGACTTCCTGGAGCCGCGCCCGGATCTGCCGCAAACCATGGAAGACGAATTGGAGCCGGTGGTACGCCACCTGGTCGAGCAGCGCTGGCCGTTCCGCCTGCACGCCACCTACAACGAATCCATCAGCCGCATGCTCGACGTGTTCGAGAAGGTTAACCGCGACATTCCGTTCAATGGTTTGCCGTGGTTCTTCGATCACGCCGAAACCATCACCCCGCACAACATCGAGCGGGTGAGAGCGCTGGGCGGCGGTATCGCCATTCAGGACCGCATGGCGTTCCAGGGCGAGTATTTCGTCGAGCGTTATGGCGCCAAGGCTGCAGAAGCGACACCGCCGATCAAGCGCATGCTCGCCGAAGGCGTACCGGTGGGCGCCGGCACCGACGCCACTCGCGTTTCCAGCTACAACCCCTGGACCTCGTTGTACTGGATGGTCAGCGGCCGCACCGTCGGTGGCCTGGAACTGCACGCCGAAGGGCTGTCGCGCCAGACCGCGCTGGAACTGTTCACCCATGGCAGCGCCTGGTTCTCTTCCGAGCAAGGCAAGAAAGGCATGATCAAGGTCGGCCAACTCGCTGACGTAGCGGCCCTGAGCGCGGACTTCTTCAGCGTCGAGGAAGAAGCGATCAAGTGGATCGAGTCGGTGCTGACCGTGGTCGGCGGCAAAGTGGTCTACGCCGCTGGCGATTTCGAAAAACTCGGGCCAGCCAGTGTGCCGGTGCTCCCGGACTGGTCGCCGGTGGCGAAGGTGCCGGGTCACTGGCGCCAGAACGCGCCGATGCAGGCCCAGGTTCACCATTGCAGCGGTCCGTGTGGCGTGCATGCCCACAGCCATGACAGGGCGCGGATGTCGAGCGTGCCGGTCAGTGATTTTGCCGGCTTCTGGGGCGCCTTCGGCTGCTCGTGCTTTGCGTTTTAACCAAAAGAAAATGCGTTGGCTTTGCGTGCCGACGCTCGTGTAACACCCATCCATCGAGGAGCTTCACATGAGCAACGTTCCGTACACACGCCTGAACAAAGACGATGCGGTTGTCCTGCTGGTCGATCACCAGACCGGCCTGATCTCGCTGGTGCAGGATTTCTCGCCAAACGAGTTCAAGAACAACGTCCTGGCCCTGGGTGACCTGGCCAAGTTCTTCAAACTGCCGACCATCCTCACCACCAGCTTCGAAAACGGTCCGAACGGCCCGATGGTGCCTGAACTCAAGGAGCTGTTCCCGGACGCGCCGTACATCGCCCGTCCTGGCCAGATCAACGCCTGGGACAACGAAGACTTCGTCAAGGCGATCAAGGCCACTGGCCGCAAGCAACTGATCATCGCCGGTGTGGTCACCGACGTGTGCGTAGCGTTCCCAACCCTGTCGGCGCTGGCTGAAGGCTTTGAAGTGTTCGTGGTAACCGACGCTTCCGGCACCTTCAACGAAACCGTGCAGCAAGCGGCCTGGGCGCGCATGACAGCGGCCGGTGCACACCTGATGAACTGGTTCTCGGTCGCTTGCGAGCTGCAGGGCGACTGGCGCAACGACATGGAAGGCCTGGCCAACCTGCTGTCGCAGCGCATCCCTAACTACCGCAACCTGATGAACAGCTACTCGGCACTGGCCGCGAAATAACCCCGCAATAACTTTGTGGGAGCAAGCCCGCTCCCACATTTTGATCTTCATGCATTCAACGCTTCTGCATCCAACTCAAAAACCCACCCTTTTTGATCGGCACCGGCTTGGTCATCAATGCCAATCGGCTGTTCTGCGTGCGCACCGCCTGCAACTTATTCAATGCCCGGCCCACTTCCACGCGTTGCTCCATGGCACTGCGCACCAGCGCCTTGTCGATGCGGTAGATGACGCACGAGGTCAGGGTGGTGAAGGTAGCCTGGGAAGGGGTGTCGCCGAGGATGCTTTGTTCACCCATCACTTCACTGGGGCCCATGCGCCCGGCTTCGGTGTCTGCGTTGCCGTCCGGCACGGTTGCACTGACCACACCGGTGGCGATCACCATCAGGCTGTTCGGTATTTCGTCCAGTCCCAAGACCACCTGGCCAGCCGCGTATTGTTGCGCCACCATGGACTGGGCCATCTGGTCGCGTTCGTCGTCGCTCAGCGAACGGAAGATTTTCACTTCATCCAGCAGCGCCCGTGCGCGAGTCGCCGGTTCGATCACGCCATCGAGCCTGCGGGAAATACCGGCGGCCTCAAGGTGCCGATGCGCCAGGTCGAACAGTTGATTGCGCACTTCGCTTTTGTTGCCCAGCTCGGCGATAAAACCGCTGATCACGTATTCGGACATGGTTTCGCCAGCTTCCTTGAGCACGGCTTTTGGTGCCGGATTGGCCAGCAAACGGCTGCTGCCGCGCAGCGTGCGCTCCAGGGCATCCAGAACCCTGCGTGGACGAATGTTGTTGGGTACCTGGATGCTGATCGACACGCCGAACATGTTGTTTGGCCGGCTCAGGTTGACGATCTTCGCCTTGGCCGCCACCGAGTTCGGAACGACGGCGGTCGTGCCGGCGCCGGTCAGCAGGTGCGTGGCGCGCCAGTCGATGTCGACCACCTTGCCCTCCACACCGTCGATGACGACCCAGTCATCGACCTGATAGGGCTTGGTGGTGTTGAGCACGATGCCGGAAAACACGTCGCTCAAGGTGCTTTGCAGCGCAAGACCGACGACGATTGCCACGATCCCGGAAGTCGCCAACAAACCCTTGACCGGCAGCTCCAGCACATAACCGGCAGCGGCGACGATCGCGGCGAGAAACACCAGCGCCCCGATCACGTCCTGCAGCAAGCGCCCGCTATGCCCGATGCGGCGCATCAGCACCAGGCCGATGACTTCGGTCAATACCCGTGCGGCGTACAACCACCAGAGAATTCCCAATGCGGTAGCGCCCAGTTGCGCCACACGATCATCAGCGAACAACGGCGCCTGCAAAGGATTGACGCCGGCATTGATGCTGATCGCGCTGAACAACATGAACAGCACCAGGCGCACCGCCACCCGCGTCACGCGATGCTTGAAAGGCGCGAGGTGCCAGAGCACGGTGTCGATGAGCAGGAGCAGGGCGCTGAGGGTCAGCAGGTGGTTGGTGAGGAAGGACATGGGGACGCTCCGCAAGGCAGGGACAGGAACCGGAACCCTGTAGGAGCAGCCGGTCGACGCTCGAATGCTCGCGATGGACGCCCAGACACCGCGGGCATTCAGACAGCCCGCGTCATCGTTCACGTCCATCGCGAGCTTGCTCGCTCCTACAGAGGGTGATTGGCGGATTTACTTCAGGTGTTCTTTGAGCTCCAACGCTGCCTGGCGCACCGCCGCTTTCACTTCCGGAATCTGGCTCAGCGGATTGAGCAGGCCGAAGTCGTGGATCATGCCGTTGTAGCGCACTGCGGTGACCGGCACACCGGCCGCATCCAGATGGCGGGCGTAGGCTTCGCCTTCGTCACGCAACACGTCGAACTCAGCGGTCTGCACCAGCGCGGCGGGCAAGCCCTTGAGCTGTTCGGCGCTGGCCTGCAACGGCGAGGCATGGATCTGCGCACGCTCGGCCTTGTTGGTGGTGTAGTTGTCCCAGAACCATTTCATCATGCCTTTGGTCAGGAAGTGGCCTTCGGCAAATTGCTGGTACGAACCGGTTTCGAACTGTGCATCGGTCACGGGCCACATCAGTAACTGGAAGCGCAGGGCCGGGGCTTTCTGTTCCTTGGCCATCAAGGCCACGACTGCCGCCATGTTGCCGCCGACGCTGTTGCCGGCCACTGCCAGGCGTTTACCGTCGACACCGATCTCCTTGCCGTGTTCGGCCACCCAGCGGGTCGCCGCATACGCCTGATTGATCGCGGTCGGGTATTGGGCTTCTGGCGATGGCGTGTAGTTGACGTACACCGCGACGGCACCGGAGCCGACCACCAGGTCATGGATCAGGCGCTGGTGAGTCGGGTAGTCGCCCAGCACCCAGCCGCCACCGTGGAAGAACATGAACACCGGCAACTCGCCCTTGACCTTGGCCGGGCGCACGATTTTCAGGTCGATGGTCTGGCCGTCGACCTTGATCGCACGGTCGCTGACTTCAACACCCGACAGGTCCACTTTCACCGAGTTCTGCGCACCGGTCAGCACCGCACGGGCGTCTTTCGGGCTCAGTTGCTCGAGCGGCTTGCCACCACCGGCAGCGAGGGCTTCGAGGAAGGCCTGGGTGTTGTGTTCGACACCTGGGCTGCCTGCGGCGAACGCATTGCCGACAGCGAGGGAGAGGAGGGAAGCGGTCAGGGTTTTTTTGATGATGTTCATGGGGCAATTCCTTTTTGATTAATTAGAAGTTCGTTACCTGAGGGTCAGGGCTGCTGGCTCTGCGGTTCAGGCCTCAGCAACACCGTGGACACAGATTAATAAGTCGCCGCAAAAGGAAAAAGCGGCTATAAAGCGTTTAACTGTCAACCAGAGAGTGACAATGAACCCGTTCGAAGACATGCGTATTTTTTGCCAGGTCATGGACTCCGGAAGCTTCACGGCGGCGGCCGATCAATTGGGCCTGTCCAAACAGTTCGTCAGCCGACGCCTGATGCAGCTCGAAGAGCGCCTGGGCGTGCGCCTGCTCAACCGCTCGACGCGGCGACTGGACGTGACGCCTTTGGGCCACAGTTATTACGAGTCGGCCATGCGCTTGCTCGGTGAGGTCGAGCAGGTGGAGCAGGGCATTGCGGGCCAGACGACCGAGCCGCGCGGCAGCATCCGCTTGAGTGCGCCGCTGTCGTTTGCCGTGGCGCATTTGGGTTGCCTGCTGCCGCTGTTTTTGCAGCGCTATCGCGATGTCACGGTTGACGTGGACTTGAGTGACCGGCCGGTGGATCTGCTGGGCGAGGGGTATGACCTGGCGTTGCGTATCGGCGTGCTCGAAGACTCGACGCTGATTGCCCGGCGCATTGCCGTCATCCAGCGGGTGTACTGTGCAAGCCCCGCCTACCTGGCCGAGCGCGGTACGCCACTCAAGCCCGAGGACTTGCACAACCACGACTGCCTGCCCTACGGCCACGGCCGCCAGGTGCAATGGCGCTTTGCCGGACCGGGTAAACCGCTGACGGTCAATGTCGCCGGGCGCATGCGCGTCAACAACGGTGAATTGCTCAGAGACGCCGCCTTGGCCGGGATGGGGATTACTTATTTGCCGACGTTTATCGTCGGGGCGGCGTTGAAGGATGAACGGTTGGTGCCGGTGCTGGAGGACTATCAGCCCGAGCCGCTCGTGTTGTCGGCAGTTTACCCGCAGCATCGCCAGAGTTCGCGCCCGGTGCAGGCGCTGATCGAGTTTTTGCGGGAGCGGTTGGATGGGGTGGAGGGAGGCCTGTAGGGTTCACTCGGCCTCTGTGGGAGCGGGCTTGCCCGCGATTGCGGTGTGTCAGGCGACTTCTCTATCGACTGGCACGGCCCCATCGCGAGCAAGCCCGCTCCCACAGGTTGTGTAACTCACAAGGTCTATGGGTGTTGTTGGATCACTCTCGGTCAGGACCGTTTGTCATCACCCGGCTCGCCACCGACGTGTACGCCGTGGTCGTCGCCGATCTCGCCGGAGCGATGTACACCGTGGTCATCGCCGATTTCCCCTGAGCGATGAACGCCATGATCATCACCGGGCTCGGAGTGGGTGCCACTGCGACCCGATGAGGCCGTGTTGCCGGAATGCCCCGAATCGTTGCCTCTGCCGCTATTGCCACTGTGGTCGCCACCATGGCTGCTGCCGCTGTTGCCGCTGCCATGATCACCGCCGTGACTGCCACCGCCGCCGCCACTGCCGCCACTGCCGCCACCGCCTCCATTTCCACCGCCACCGCCGCCAGATCCACCTCCGCCACCACCACCGGATCCTCCGCCACCTCCATGGCCGCCGCCACCGCCGCCACCACTTCCGCCATCCTTGGCCTGTGCGCTGGATACGCTGGACAGGCTGTCCGGGATCAACACGGTAGACGCCGACAAGACCGCGCCAATCGCTACTGCCAACAAGAGTCTGTTGATATGCATGTCGTTCTCCGTTTTCTGTTTCGGGTTTGAACGTCTGTGCTGCTTGATTCAATGGGTGAACACCTCACCCTGCGTATTTATTCGCAGGGTCAGTGAATGCTTGAGGCCAATTCGAAGATCGGCATGTACATCAGGATCACGATGACTCCGATCAACAGTCCGATGAACGTCATCAGCAGAGGCTCGAACAACCGCACGAACCACTCGATCCATCGGCTGATTTCCTCGTCGTAGAAATCGGCGCTGCGCTCCATCATCTGCCCCAGGTTCCCGGACTGCTCGCCGGCCCGCAGCAGGCGCAGCGAGACCGGCGTGACCAGTTGGTTGAGCTCCAGCGCGGCTGAAAGCGACTGGCCCTCACGCACCCGTTCGCAGGCCTGATCCAGGCGCGTGCGGGAGGCGACAGTGAGCAGGTTGCGAACCATGCCCATGGCCGTGACGAGCGGGATGCCGCCCTGCAGCAAAATCCCCAGCGAGCGATAAAAACGCGCCAGTTCGTACATGACGATGCGCTGATGGACTGCCGGCAGTTTTTCGATCAAACGGTCCACGCCCCGACGAAAGGTCGGTTGTCGTTGCAGGAAGGTGAGGGTGCCAATGATCGCCGCAAGGCCACCGAAGAACTCCATTTGATGCGCATGGAGGAACATACCACTGCTCATCAGGATCTGCGACAGCCACGGCAGGTCCGAGCCCAGGCCCTCGAATACCAGGCTGAAGCGCGGCACCACATAGCCCATCAGGAACAGCACCACGCCACCGCCCACCACCAGCAACAACAGCGGGTAGATCGACGCGCTGACGATCTTCTGCCGCACCTCGTCCATGCGTTGGCGATAGCTGACATAACGCCCCAGAGCCTCGCCGACGGCGCCGGTCTTTTCGCTCGATTGCACCAGCGCCACGTACAGCGGCGGGAACACCGCCGACAACTGCCCCAAGGCCTGGGAGAACGATTTGCCTTCATACAGCAGGCGTACCAGTTCACTCAGGGTCTTGCGGGCCTGCGGCGCACTTTCCTTTTCCGCGAGGCTCTCCAATGCATCGATCAACGGCAGGCCGGCATTGAGCAGGGTGGTCAGTTCCTGGCTGAACAGCACCAGATTGAACGCTTCGCGCTTTTGCAGGCGCAACGCCCGCCAGTGGCGCTCGGCGTGCAGGCTGACTACCCGCAGGCCCTGGTCTTCGACCATGCGTCGCGCTTCGCTGTCACCCTGGGCCTCGATGCTCATCGACACCACGCCCGCCTTGCCCACCGCCTTGAGATGGAAACGCATGCGCACCTCCGGTCACTGCCAACTGGTGATTTCGGCGTTTTCGCCGTCACCACCGGGCTGCCCGTCCTTGCCCATGGACAACAGGTCGTATTCGGCGTTTTCACCGGGGTAGCGGTAGGTGTAGCTGCGGCCCCACGGGTCCATGGGCAGTTTTTTCTGCAAGTACGGGCCGGTCCAGCGGGTTTCGTCGCTGGGCGCGGTCACCAGCGCCTGCAAACCCTGTTCGGTCGACGGGTAGTGGCCAACCTCCAGGCGGTAAAGGTCCAGGGCTTTGCCCAAACCTTCGATCTGCGCCTTGGCCACTTTCACTTCGGAGCGGCCGAGCTGGGCGAAATATTTGGGTGCGACGATGCCGGCCAACAACCCGAGCACCACCAGCACCACCAACAATTCGAGCAGGGTGAACCCGCGTTGAGTTCGCGTTGAACGCGGGGCGAAACACAGTGGCTGTTTCATGATGACCTCACAGAGTCGGCAGAAGGGTCGCCACAGCCCCTCATGCAATTGCCATGCTCACCCCCGGACATCCTCGCGCAACCCTTGATTCACGGGCCTCCACGCAATCGGCACAGTGCTTGCGTATGCCTGATTTACCACCGGCCATTGGGGCATTACCCCCATTTTTCGGGGTCGGTCAGGGGAGAAGAATAATGAAAACACTCACCGCGGGATTGCTCGGCTGTGTGCTGCTGGCAGGTGCCGCCCAGGCCGATGTCTTCGTTTCCGTGGACGCCAAGGGCAGCTACGTTCTGTCCAACGTCCACCGCCCGGGTCGGACCTACGAACGGGTGATTCGCGAGCCATCGTCCTCGCTGGTCAGCCTCGATCAGCAACCGCAGATGATTGCCCGACAGCCCTATGCCGAGTGGGTGTCGGCGGCGGCCACGGCCAATCATTTGCCGGCGGCGCTGGTTCATGCGGTGATCCAGGCTGAGTCCGCCTACGACCCCAGCGCACGGTCGGCGAAGGGGGCGGGAGGCTTGATGCAGTTGATGCCCGACACCGCGCGGGAGATGGGCGTGAGCAACGTCTACGATCCCCAGGCCAACATCCAGGGCGGGACCAAATACCTCAAGCGCCTGCTGACCCTGTTCGACAATGACATCGCCCTCGCCGTGGCCGCCTACAACGCCGGGCCGCAAGCGGTGCTGAGCCGGGGAGGGGTGATACCACCGTTCGCCGAAACCCAGCGTTATGTCCCCAGTGTGCTGCGCCAGTACCGCCGTTTGCAGGGGCTGGCGGCGGATGCGCCGTTGTAAACCGGGGGTGCCCCAGTTCTGGGGCATAAGCCCCTGATCCCCAAACACACCCCGTCTCCTGTGGGAGCGGGCTTGCCCGCGATAGCGTTGGATCTGCCCATCATTTGTTGCCTGACACTCCGCCATCGCGGGCAAGCCCGCTCCCACAGTGGATCACTCGGAGCAATCTGCCATCCACCCGAAATGTGGGGGAAATGGGTGGGGGATTTCCCCCCACTTATCAAGTCGTTATCGCAACAGACTGAAAAATAACAAAAATATTTATGGCATGCGGATTGCTCAAAGGGATTTGTCGAGAACCATTCCCTGTGAAACCCCACAGCGAGGACCGTGATCATGACCGGTATCCCCCACGCTCATCACCTGGTAAACCTATTGCTGTTTCTTGCGCCGCTGTTCGGCGTCGAACTCGCCCAAGCCGCTGCACGCTGCGAACGCAATCTGGTGGCGAACGTCGTGGCGCTGGATCAACCGCTCATGTTCAACCGCCTCGGCGCCCAGAACGTCAACGGCATGATCTACGCCCTGCGCCGCGATGTGGTCGACGATAACGAAGTGTCGTTGGCCCAGGGCGGCGCGGCGGTGCCGGGCAAGGTGACGCTGCGGCCGGACAAGCGTCCGCGGCCGCTGGTGTTGCGCGTGGCGGCAGGCGACTGCCTGACCGTCAATCTGCAGAACCTGTTGGCTTATCAGGCCAACCCCGGTTCCCATGAGGATGGCGCACAAGAAGGCGAGGAGGAAGGGGGCGTCGCAGTCGGCAACCTCGACCCCTTCAAGGTCGACGAGCAGGTCGCCGACCGTCACGTCGGTTTTCAGGTCAACGGCCTGCAAGCGGTGAACAGCGTCGACGACATCTCGTCGTTCACCGGACGCAACGCCAACACCCTGATCCCCCCAGGTGCCAGCCGTTCCTACACTCTTTACGCCGAGCGTGAAGGGGTGTTCGCCGTCAGCAGCCGTGGCGCGACCTTCGGTGGCGAAGGTGCGGCCGGCAACGTCGCCAACGGCCTGTTCGGCCAGGTTGCAGTGGTGCCCAAGGGTGGTCGCAGCTACCGCAACACGATCACCGAGGAAGAAATGCGCCTGGCCAGCACTGGCCGCACGCCAGCCGGGCAGCCGATAGTCGATTATCAGGCCCGCTACCCGCAACGCGAGCCATGGATACGTGAAGGCAAGGCCGGCTCGCCGATCATCAACATGGTCGATGGCAACGAAATCATCTCCAGCGAAAGCGACGCCATTGTCATGGGCAGTAATGCCGACGGCAGTTTCCTGCCCGCCACCTACGCGCTGGAGTCAGTCGGTAAACGTAACCCGGCGCTGCCCAATCGCCTTGAGCCGTTCCGTGATTTCGCCTCGCAGTTCCAGGATGAAACGGCGGCGACCCAGGCGTTCCCCGCTTACTGGGCGGATCCGGTGATGGCCCACGTGCTGGAGCCGACCCGCGATTCGTTCATGATCAACTACGGCTCTGGCGGCATGGGGGCCGAAGTGGTCGCCAACCGTCTGGGCGTGGGGCCGATGCACGATTGCCTGTCCTGCGCTTATGAAGAATTCTTCCTCAGCTCCCACACCGTCGGTGATGTGGCGATGCTGGTGGACGTTCCGGCCAACGCCGGCCTGGAAGGCATCACGCCCGGCCAGACGCCGCGCGCCGACCAGGTCGGGGTCAAGGCGACCATGGCGCTGTATCCGTCGGAGCCTTCCAACGTCAACCACAGTTACATCGGTGACTTCGTCAAATTCCGCAACACCCACAACGGCCACGAGCAGCACATCTTCCACCTGCACGGGCACCAGTGGCTGTTCAACCCCAATGACGATAACTCCGATTACGTCGACGCCCAGGGCATCGGCCCAGGGGCCGGCTACACCTATGAAATCGCCAACGGCGGCTCGGGCAACCGCAACCGGGTAGCGGGCGACGCGATCTATCACTGCCACTTCTACCCGCACTTCGCCCAAGGCATGTGGGCCATGTGGCGGGTGCATGATGTGTTCGAAGAAGGCACCCAACTCGAAGTTTCGCAACAAGGTAACGACGGCTACCACAGCGAACCCTACGCATTGCGCCAGGGCAAACCGGCTGCGGGGGCGCGGGCCTTGCCCGATGGCGAGATCATCGCCGGCACGCCGATCCCGGCCGTGGTACCGCTGCCCGGCAAAGCGATGCCACCGATGCCCGGTAAGGTCGCGGTGGTGCCCAAAATCAGCGAAACCCTGGTCGCCGGCCATGACGACGATGATGAACATGAGGACCAAGGCGATGGCGACGGCCAACACCACGGTGGTGGCGCCCAGGCCATCGGTTCCCTGGCCCTGGTTGACCGCAGCGAAGCCAACCGCAACGCTGACGGCACGCTGAAAAACCCTGGCTATCCCTTCTGGATCGGCGGCATGGAAAGTTCGGTTGGCCAACGTCCACCGACCCCACCGCTGGACATGCTCGACGCGGCCACGGCTCAAAGCCTGAAAGCCACAGGCAAAGCCCTATGGGCGAACCTCGACCCGAACCAGTCCGGCGGTTGGGACGGTGGCCTGGGGCGTCATTCCCTGGATGGTTTCTCCGCCGGTGGTGAAGCCCTGACGGTGACCACTTCGCTGGATTTTTCCAAGGAAGTGAAACGCGCCAAGCCGCTGTACCTGCCGGAAGAGGGCACCGAAGTCGAACAGGCGGCCATGGCCTTCCATGCGAAAAAGGAACACCCAAGCTTTGCCCTGCTGCCCGGCAACCAGATCGTGCCGCGTAACTTCCGCACCAACGGTGCCTTGCCGATAGCCGGTGCGCCGTACTACGAGCCGTGCATGGATGACCGGCAGAAGCGCCTGACCAGCAGCGCCGGCACCGGTGAGTTCGCCAGCGGCGAGCGGGTCGACGGCATGACATTTACCGGTTCCTCCACCTACACCGCCGACCGTCCACGTATCTACAAGGCGGCCAATATCCAGTTTGACGCGGTCTACAACAAAGTCGGCTACCACTTCCCCCAAGCGCGCATCCTGGCGCTGTGGGAAGACGCCTGGCCGGTGATCACCAAGCAGCGTCCACCAGAGCCGCTGGTGATGCGCATGAACACCTTCGACTGCGTGCAGTACCAGCAGACCAACCTGGTGCCCGCCACCTACGAGATGGACGACTATCAGGTGCGCACGCCTACCGACGTGATCGGCCAGCACATCCACCTGCCCAAATGGGACCTGACGTCTGCCGATGGTTCGGCCAACGGCTGGAACTACGAGGACGGCGTGCTTTCCCCAGGTGCAGTGCAAGAGCGTATCCACGCCATTCGCGAATTCAACCAGTGCGAAGGCACCGATCCGCGCGACGGCACACCGGCCTGCCCGAAAGCCAAAAACCATCCATTCTTCGGCCAATACGGCCGGGCGGACTGGGTCGGCGCGCGCACGGCGATGCAACGCTGGTTCGTCGACCCGGTGATCAACACCAAGGGCGTTGACCGTGGCTTGGGCACCATCTTCACCCACGACCACCTGGGCCCATCGACTCACCAGCAGATTGGTCTTTACGCCACCGTATTGGCTGAACCTGCCGGCTCCACCTGGTTCCATGCCGAAACCGGCGAACCGTTGTACAGCGGCGCGCGCCAGGACGGCGGACCAACCTCGTGGCAAGCGGTGATCAGCACGGGTGACCTGGACGGCGACGGCAAGAACGACAGCTTCCGCGAGTTCTTCCTGGAGTACAGCGACTTCCAGCACGCCTATGAAGCGGGTGTGTATGTGGGCGCCGGCCCTAACGGCGTGCCCAATCCGCAAGCCTTCCCGGCCACCGCGGACAGCTTCCGCTACGCCATCAACCCACCGGTGCGCAATAACGCCAGCACCTTGCTCGATGGCATGCTCGAAGTGCAGGGCGGCATGGTGCCTGGTTGCCCGACCCGGCCGTGCCCACAGGCAATCTCGGTGGATGACCCTGGCATGTTCGTCGTCAACTACCGTAACGAACCGCTGGCCCTGCGCGTGTACGACCCGAACAAGGTCGGCCCGGACGGCAAGCGCGGCATGCAGGCCGATGGCCTGGGCGGCGACCTGGCGTATGCCATGCAAAGCCGTACCGACCGTGCAATCCCGGCGATGAACCTGGCACCGAACCTGATCACCGCGGCCACCGGCCCAACCGGTGGCACCACCTTGTTCCCGCCCCACATCAACAAGGGCGGCGCGGAAGCGGGTGACCCGTTCACGCCGATGCTGCGCACCTACACCGGTGACAACGTGCGGCTGCGGGTGCATGCCGGTGGTCACGAGGAGGAGCACAACGTCACGTTGCACGGGGTTAAATGGCTGCAGAGCGGTTCCGGCTTCGGCAACAGCTCCAACTCCGGCTGGCGTGCGTCGCAGATGATCGGCATCTCCGAGCAAATGGGCTTTATCGCACCGGTTTCGATGCTCTCAAGCTCGGCGGCGACCACGGGTGACTACCTGTACTCGATGGACGCCTCGATCGAAGGCTACTGGAGCGGCATCTGGGGCGTGATGCGCAACTACACCGCACAACGCAACGACCTGTTCGCCATCCCCAACAACGCCAAACCGACCGGCATGCGCAACACCGTGGCGTTCGACGGCGTGTGCCCACGGATCGGCGCCAACCCCAACGGCATCGGCACCCGGCCAACCCCGCAGCGCAACTATGAAGTGGTCGCGGCACTGGCCAATGACATCCTCACCAACCCGCTGGGCCTGACCATTGGCGACCCGGCAGGCCTGGGCATGCACGTGGGGGGGCCGTTGAACCCGGCGGGCGGCACCCTGGTGTTCAACTCGCGCACGGTGAGCATTCCACAGGTCACCGTGACCGATCCCGAAGACGGTGAAACCATCACCATCGGCGGACAGAGCGGGCCGCTGCATGACCCGACCGCGATCCTCTACGTGCGCAAGGCTGATCTCGACATCACCACCGGCAAGCTCAAACCCGGTGTGCCCGTCGAACCGCTGGTGCTGCGTGCGGCGGCCGGTGATTGCATCAACATCACCCTGGAGAACCGCCTGCCAAGCGTGATGCCGGACCTGACCCAGACGGCGGTGATGCAAGGCATGGTCAAGCGCGACCGCAACAGCGGCACGGGCTCGACCACCTTCAGCAACAACCTGATGCGGCCATCGAGCCACGTGGGTCTGCATGCGCAGTTGCTGGCGTACGACATCACCAAATCCGACGGCACCAACGTTGGCGCCAACCCGATCCAGACCGTGCCACCGCGCGTCGGCAACAGCGGCGCGTACCCGACCCGTACCTATCAGTACTACGCCGGGCACCTGGAGCGTGAAGGCAAACCGATCACCCAACTGGGGCGCAACGTCGACAACATCAATGCCACGGCGATCGAGTTCGGCGGCTTGAACTTCACACCGGCGGACGTGATCAAGCAGGGCCAGAAAGGCCTGGCTGCAGCGATGAGTATCGTGCCGATGGGCGCCACCTGGGTCGAGGATGCACGCAAGGTCAATGCGACGGTGACCGCGCCTGGCCAAACCAGCTACCGCGACTTCGCGATGGTCTGGCAGAAGGCGCTGAACATGCGCTGGGCCAACGGGCGGCCCGTGGAAGGGATTGCGGCGGAAGGGTTCGGCGTGCCGACCGACCCGCAGGACAACTCCAGCATGGCCATCAACTACAGGACCGAGCCGCTGTGGTACCGCTTTGGCCTGGCACCGGATGCACCGTTCGGTCACGCGCAGGGTGCCGGTTATGGCGACATGACCAACGCGCACATGGCCTACAGCAATGCGCTGGTGGGAGGCGATCCGCAGACGCCGGTGCTGTACGCCAAACCGGGGCAACCGTTCAGGACCCACATCCTGATGCCAACCGGCGGCAGTCGCGGCACCACCTTCCAGCTGGACGGGCATGTCTGGTCGGCCAACCCATTCCTGTCGGAGAAGAGCGATACCGGTGGCTATCCGATGGGTGCTCCGGGCGTGGGCTCGGTGAAGTTCGGCTACAACCCGATGTCGATGTACATCGGCGCCCACGAAAGCATCCTGCCGGCGGCGCACTTCAGCTTCATGTTGCCGAGTGCCGGGGGTGTCAACGCGGTACCTGGGGATTACCTGTTCCGCGACTACGGCGCCTTCGGGAACATTTCCGGGTTGTGGGGATTGCTGCGGGTGACCAATGAGCCGGAACCGGCACCGTAGGAGGAACCTGTAGGAGCGAGCCTGCTCGCGAGGCGGAGTGTCAGGCACCGCGATGTTGAAGGTACTGGCCCCATCGCGGGCAAGCCCGCTCCCACAGGGGAAACGCAGTACCTGTAGGAGCGAGCTTGCTCGCGATGGCGGAGTGTCAGGCGCTGAGATGTTGAAGGAGCCGTCCTCATCGCGGGCAAGCCCGCTCCCACAAGGGGCGGGGCAGTACCTGTAGGAGCGAGCTTGCTCGCGATGGCGGAGTGTCAGGCGCTGAGATGTTGAAGGAGCCGTCCTCATCGCGAGCAAGCTCGCTCCTGCAGGGGGGCGGGGTTGGCGGGTTTACCAGGGGAAAACAACAATGAACAAGACCATCTCAATCACCGCAGGCACGCTGGTCATCGGGTTGGCCGTGATCTGGCTGAGCGTCTGGCGCACCACGCCGCCGACCCTGCTCAGCGACGTTGCCTTGCCCAGCACCTGGGGCGACCAGACACTGGAGCGCGACGGCGTATCGGTTTCGCTGCAAATGCGGCCGCTGGCCGAGGACGGTGTGCTGCGCGAAGGGGAGTTCGCCGACGTGCTGTTTCGCATCACCGACAAGGCGTCTGGGCAACCGCTGGCGGGGGTGGCTCCCGGTGCCTGGCTCGATCCCGAGGCGATGGCCGCCGATCAGGCCCAGGGCCGTGACAGGAGTTGCAAGTCACGGGTCGGGGTGTTCCTCAAATCCAACATCGGCGCGCGGCCGGTGCTCGACCTCAACAGCTATTTCCTGCTGGTGATGAATCACGATGCTAGCGTCATGGTGGTAGACCCGTCGGTTTCGGTGGGTGGCATCACCAGCACCATGGCGCGCATCGACATCAAGCAACCGCCGATGGACTGGGTCACGCCAAAGGACAACAAACGGGTGTTCGTGTCGATGCCGGCGGCCAATGAAGTGGCGGTGATCGACAGTGAGCAGTTCAAGGTGCGCGAGTCGATCGCAGCCGGCAGCAACCCGGTGCGCGTGGCCCTGCAACCGGATGAACGCCTGCTGTGGGTCGGCAACAACGCCCCATCCGCCGAGCAGTCAGGGGTGACGGTGATCGACACCCGCAGCCTCAAGACGCTCAAGCACCTGACCACCGGCGGCGGCCACCACGAAATGGCCTTCAGCAAGGACAGCCGCTTCGCCTTCGTCACCAACCGCGACGACGGCACCCTGAGCATTATCGACATCGCCAGCCTGACCCTGATCAAGCAGCTCAAGACCGGCTCGCACCCTTTGTCGGTGGTGTATTCGCCGCTGTCTGACGCCGCCTATGTCGCCGATGGCCAGGACGGCACGGTGACCGTGGTGGACGCCCAGACCCAGTCGGTGCGGCGAGTGATCGCGTTGAAACAGGGCCTCGGCCCGATGGGCTTCAGTGCCGATGGCCGCTTTGGCATCGTCCTCAACACCCTGGAGAACCAGGCCTCGGTAATCGACGCCGCCACCGACGCGCTGATCCACGACCTGGACGTTTCCGCCGAGCCCTATCAAGTGGTGTTCACCAAGGCCTATGCCTACGTGCGCGGCCTGGCGTCGTCGAAAGTGACGATGATCAACCTGGCGACGCTGGGGGAAGGGCGCAAGCCAATCACCCAGGGTTTCGAGGCCGGGACCAAACCCCCGCGCCTGGCCGGTGACCTGCCGCTAGCGTCGAGCCTGGCCGTGTCGCGCGATGACAACGCGGTGTTCGTGGTCAACCCGGTGGACAACACCACCTACTTCTACGCCGAAGGCATGAACGCGCCGATGTCCGGTTACCCCAATCGCGGGCAATTGGCGCGGGCGGCGCTGGTGATCGATCGCAGCCTGCGTGAAGTCGAGCCAGGCTTGTACAGCTCAAGGATCAAGTTGCCGCCGGCGGGGCGCTTCGACGTGGCGTTCCTGCTCAACCAGCCCAACATCGTCCATTGCTTCAGCACCGTGATCGAGCCCGACAACAGCACCGCGCAACATATCGGGGTGCCGAAGGTGGAGTTCCTACTCGATAAATCCACCGCATCCCTGGGCAAGCCGTACACCGTGCGCTTGCGCATTGTCCAGGGCAAACAGAAAACCGTGCGCAGCGGCATCAACGACGTGCAGGTGCGCTACTTCCTGGCGCCGAGTTCGCGACCACAACTCGTTTCAGCCCGGGACGTCGGCAACGGCGTCTACGAAGCCCCGGTCACTCTGGACCGCCAGGGCGCCTGGTACCTGCATGTCCGCGCGCCGTCCCTTGGCGCCGGTTTTGGTGATCAAACGTTTGCCAGTGTCCGGGTAATGCCCGACGCCGCTCATTGAAGAGGACATCGACATGAATCGATTTACACCGTGTGGACTGCTGACACTTTGTCTGTTGGCATGTGGCATCGGCCAGGCCATGGCGCACTCGACGGGCGAGCATGCCGGGCACGACATGCCGGCCAAAAGCGCCAGCTCGGAAAGCACCCAGGTCAGGTTCGCCGACGTGGCGCTGGTGGACCAGAACGGCAAGAGCGTGCGGCTGGAGAAGGACCTGGTCAGCAACAAGATCGTGGTCATGAGCTTCATCTACACCAGTTGCTCCACGGTATGCCCGGTGGTCTCCTCGATCATGGGCAAGGTGCAGCAGCAGTTGGGCGGCCGGGTCGGCAAGGAGGTGCAACTGGTGTCGATCAGCATCGACCCGCAGCGCGACGACGCCAAGCGCCTGAACGACTACGCCCGCGCTTTCCAGAAGGGGCCGGGCTGGAGCTGGCTCACCGGCTCGCCGCAGTCGGTCAACGAAACCCTCAAAGGGCTGGGCAGTTTCAGCGGTGACTTCAAGAGCCATCAGCCGTTGATCCTGGTCGGTGACGGCAACAGTCGGCACTGGACACGCTACTACGGCTTTACCGACCCGGCCGTGCTGACCCGCGAAGTGGAAAAAATCAGCGGTCAGCGCAACGCCCATGCCAAACACACCGCCATTGCCAGCACGGAGCAACAGCCATGAGAGTCATCGACTGGATCAGCCTGACGGTGTGTTTCTGGATTTTCAGCGCAATGGCCTTCGCCCACGAAGACCATCAGCCGGCGACACCGACCGTCGCGGTGGCGCCACCGGCCACCGGTACCCGCGATGCCAAAACCTGGTTCACCGACACGCCGTTGCAGGACCAGAACGGCAATACCCTGCGCTTCTACAGCGATGCGCTGCACAACCGCGTGGTGCTGCTCAACGTGATTTTCACCAGTTGCAACGACGCCTGCCCGCTGATCACCCAGAAGCTCAAGGAAGTGCGAGAAGTGCTGGGCGACAAGGCAGACGACATCACCTTCATTTCCCTTACCAGTGATCCGCTGCGGGACACGCCAGCGGTGCTCAAGGCTTACACCTTGAAACAGGGCGTCGATGGGCCCCACTGGTTTTTTCTGACCGGCGACAAGGCGCAAATGGACCTTGTACTGAGCCGAATCGGCCAGATCGTGCCGACACCCGAGCAACACTCCACCCAACTGATCGTGGGGGATGTGGCCAACAAACGCTGGAGCAAGATCCGTCCCGATGCACCGCCCGCCGCCATTGCCCAGCGCTTGCAGTTGCTGACAATGCCCGTGGCCGGTCGCTGAGGGCGCGCCATGAAAACCCCCGTCATCCTCGGCCTGTTGATTTGCTGCGGCCTTGCCCTGAGCGCTCACGCGTTGCCGTTGACCCCCAGCGAAAATGCCGGCAAGCGGTTGTATCGCGAAGGGAAATCGGAGAGTGGCGAGCCGATCATGGCGCGGGTCGGGGCGGCGAACATGGTGCTGCCGGCCACGAGCCTGCCATGTGCCAATTGTCATGGCGCCGATGGTCTGGGTCGGCCCGAGGGCGGCGTGCGACCGCCGGACCTGAGCTGGTCCCGGTTGACCAGCAGCCATGGCCAGCAGCAGGTCAATGGCCGCGATTATCCGGCCTACACCGACCAAACGCTGGCGCGGGCCGTGCAAGAGGGAAGGGACCCCGGCAACAATCGTCTCGACCTGGCGATGCCGCGCTTCGTGCTGTCGATGAGCGATCAGCGCAATCTGACTGCCTACCTCAAGCGCCTCGCCGATGAGCGAGACCCCGGCCTGACCCCTGACAGCCTGCATCTGGGCACCTTGCTGCCGGGGGCCGGCCTGCTGGCGGAGGAGGGCGCGACGGTGGCGGCGGTGCTCAACGGCAGCATCGCGCGGATCAACAAGGCGGGCGGCATACATGGTCGGCAGTTGCGCCTGACGATCCTCGACCCGGGGCCTGACCTGGCCAGTGCGGAGGCTGCGCTGGATCAACTGATTGACCAGGAACAGGTGTTCGCGCTGATTGCACCGCTGGCCCCGGCGCTCGATTCGCAACTCGTTGCACGCCTGGAAAAGGCCGGTATCCCGTTGATTGGCCCGGTGTCGTTGCAGGGCTCGGCGCAAACCAGTCGGCAGATTTTCGAACCCATGCCGGGGCTGCGCGAACAACTCTTCGCCCTGGCTGATTACGCCACCGACAGTTTGCGCGTGCTTCAAGGCCCGACGCTGATCACCTACCCCGACGAGTCCGGCCAGCAGCAGGCGGCGCAAAATCTCGGCCAATACCTGCACCAGCGCGGCTGGCAGAACGTCAGCGTCAACCCCTACGGCCCGACGCAAGACCAACTGCCGCTGGGGTCGCGCTCGGTGTTCTACCTGGGCTGCGGCGAGGACTTCACCCGGTTTGCCGCGCGCCTGGAAACGGCAGGGCAGGTGCCTTACCTCTTCGCTACCTCGAATCAGGTGGCAGGCGACCTGCTGCAAGTGCCCAGCGGTTTTTCCCGCCGCGTGTTCCTGTCCTATCCATTCGTACCCAGCGACTGGACCCAGGCCGGGCGCCTGGCCCTGACCCAGGTGCGCGAACAGCAGGGGCTCGGCGGCCAGCACGCGGTGCTGCAGGTCGGCGCATTCAGTTCGATGCTGCTGTTGAGCGAAGGCATGAAGCAGGCGGGGCGCGATGCCAGCCGCGAAAAACTGATCAACGCACTCGAAGGCCTGCATGACTTCGACACCGGGCTGACCCCGCTGATCAGCTTCGGGCCCGGCCGGCGCCTGGGCTTGAGCGGTGCGCATATCGTCACTGTAGATCTGCCGGACCAGCGTTTTTACCTGGTTGCACCCTATAAGCCTGTGATGGCGACACCCTGAGCGGAGGCCTTGATCATGAAGTCCAGACTGCTGTTGATGGTCCTGACCTGTTGGTTGCCGGCGGTGTTGGCCAGCAATGGGCCCGCAGTGGCCAAGGTCAACGATCAGGAGATTTCGGCGCTGCGTTTCGAGCGTTATTTCGCCGAGTACCTGGAAGACCAGGGCCGGGCATTGGGCAGCATCCGTAATCCCAAGGCCTACAAACAACTGCGCCAGAAAGCGCTGGACGCTTTGATCGACCGCGAGCTGCTGTGGCAGGAGTCGATCAAGCGCGGGGTGGTCATCAGCGATGCCGCCGTGCAGCGCCAGGTTGAGCAGATGCGCGACGCCATGGGCGGAGCCGAGAAGTTCGCCCGCCGCCTGGAGGACGCCGGTTTCGACGAGGCCGGATTTGCCGAGTACACCCGCCATGAACTCGCTGCGCAGCAAACGTTCGCGCAACTGACGCAGGTCGCCCCGCCTGACGAGACAGAGGTTCGTGCGTTCTTTGACGAACACCGCAGCGAAATGAGCCAGCCTGAGACCGTGCAGGCGCGTCACATCCTGATCAAGGTCGCACAGGGTGCCGATGCCACCGCAGTCGAAGCCGCACGACTACGCTTGGTAGAGATGAAGTCGCAAATCAGCCGGGGCGCGGACTTCGCCAGTGTGGCCCGTACCGGCTCCGAAGACGCCAGTGCCGGCGCCGGTGGCGAGCTGGGCTATTTCCCCCGTGGCCGCATGATGCCGACGTTCGAAACGGCCGCTTTTGCGCTCAGGCCTGGGCAAGTGAGTGAGCCGGTTCGCACTCCCCTCGGATGGCATTTGATTTATTTACAGAACCACTTGGAGGCGGCCGATGTCTCAGAATCGCAGGGGCTTGAAATGGTCAGGGCGTACCTTGCCCGACAGCGACAAGTCCAGGTTCGTCAACAGGCGCTTGCGCAGTTGCGCTCCAGCAATCGGATCCAAAGGATTGACGGCGACTGAGGATTGGCCCCCCAATAGTGGGGGAAAAGCTTCGGCGACCATTCGTGCGCTTCCCCGCCTTTGGGGGAAAGGGTGCCTGGACGAAAACATTATTCGAAGCAATTCAACGGGATACGGCGGTGAAATAACCGGCGCTCAGCCTGGCATGAAGTGTGCGTTAGCCCTATCAAGGCGCGCACTCCATCAGGCTCGGAAATCGGACCTGCGGTTTCAAGGAGTCCACCTTGTTAAACAAAGTACTGGTTGTTGAAGACGAACAGCTTCTTGCCCAAAACCTCAAGGATTACCTTCAGGTGCAGGAACTGGACGTTCGGATTGCCCATGACGGTGCGACGGGTATCGGCGAAGCCGAACAGTTTGCCCCCGATGTGGTGGTGTTCGATTACCGCTTGCCTGATATGGAAGGTTTTGAAGCGCTCGAAGCGATCCGCCAGAACAGGAATTGTCATTTTGTGTTGATCACCGGGCACCCGACCGCCGAAGTCTGCGAACGGGCGCACCAACTGGGAGTCAGCCATATCCTGTTCAAGCCGTTTCCGATGGCGGAACTGGCCCGAGCGGTGTGCGACCTTCTGGGCATGCAGCGCGAACCCAACATGGCGGTAAGTACATCCGAAGGTTTTGTCGAACGACGCCAGAGCAGGAAAGAGAGTTTCCCGCTGCAGTTGTACGACGGCAGTTGGGTGCTGGTGGATCGCCGACGAAGTTCGACCTCCAAGGCACCAGACGACGAACAATTGCTCACCGGGGAATAGTGGCGCGACAAGCCGTTCCGGTCACACCGTAATTGCTCGCCGCGTCGACAGGGCTCAAGGGCCCCGGCGTTGGAGAGCAAGCCATGGACCGTCTATCCCTTGCCGTCGAACCGGCGCAGTTGGAATGCCCGCCATCGCGTTTTTCCAGTGAGCAACTGGCCCAGGCCCGGACGCTGTCCGCCAGTTCCGGCGAGCGGATGCTCGAAGCCCTCGGGGTGTTGTGCGAACTGGCACCCATGCCCTTCATCCAGCGCCTGGGCGCGACGCTGCATTACCCGGTGCTCGACACCGACACCCTGTTTTCGGCCACCCCGGTGTTCGACCGGGTCACCCTGGCCCAATGCCTCAAGCGCGAATTCATCCTGCTGCGCCACGATGAAGCGGTCATCGGCGTGTTTGCCGACCCCTTCGACACCGCACGCCTGGCCTGGATCGACGACTGCCTGCACGGCGCGCCGTTGTACCTGGTGCATGCCGACGACCTGAAAGCCTACCTGGCGCGCCACGAAGAGAGCTTCCACGCCGTGGAGTCGCTCAACGCCCAGGCCGATGCCAACACGGAAACCGACACCCTGCAAAGCTTGTCGCTGACCAGCATCAGCGAGGACGCGAGCGTTGTGGTGAAACTGGTCAACTCGACCCTGTACGACGCGCTGAAAATGCACGCCAGTGACATTCACCTGGGCACCACCGGCAGCGGCCTGGTGATCAAGTACCGCATCGACGGTGTGCTCAACAATATCAGCAAGATCCAGGGCAACGAGTTTGCCGAACAGGTGATTTCGCGGGTCAAGGTCATGGCTGAACTGGACATCGGCGAGAAGCGCGTGCCCCAGGACGGTCGTTTCAAGATCGGCATCAATGGCCGCCAGATCGATTTCCGGGTGTCGATCATGCCAAGCATCTTCGGCGAGGACGCGGTCCTGCGGGTGCTGGATAAACAGGACCTGGCCGACAAGGTCTGCGGCGTGCAGTTGCAGGCCCTGGGCTTCGAAGAGGAAACCCTGCGCCAACTGCGCCGCCTGGCAGCCGAGCCCTACGGCATGGTGCTGGTGACCGGACCGACCGGGAGCGGCAAGACCACCACGCTGTACGCGATGATCACCGAGATCAACCACGGCGTGGACAAGATCATCACCATCGAAGACCCGGTGGAGTACCAGTTGCCGGGCGTGCTGCAAATCCCGGTCAACGAAAAAAAGGGCCTGACCTTCGCTCGGGGTTTGCGCTCGATCCTGCGCCATGACCCGGACAAGATCATGGTCGGTGAAATCCGTGACCCGGACACCGCGCAGATCGCCGTGCAATCGGCGCTCACCGGGCACCTGGTATTTACCACCATCCACGCCAACAACGTGTTCGACGTGATCGGTCGTTTCACCCAGATGGAAATCGACCCCTACAGCCTGGTGTCCGCGCTCAATGCGGTGCTGGCGCAACGTTTGATTCGACTGGTTTGCAGCAGCTGCAGCAGCCCCTACATCCCCGGCGTTGAAGAGCTGGAAGCCTCCGGCCTCGATGAGCAGCAGGCGGCTCGCTACCACTTCGTGCAGGGCAAGGGTTGCGGGCATTGCCGTGGCACCGGCTATCGCGGACGCAGCGCTATCGCCGAGTTGCTGCACCTGGACGACGAGTTGCGGCAGATGATCGTCGAGCGCCAGCCGATTGCGAAAATCAAGGCCCACGCCTGCAAACGTGGCTTGCGCCTGTTGCGTGAGTCAGCTCTGGAACTGGTGCAACAAGGCCGGACCACTCTCGAGGAGATCAATCGTGTCACTTTTATCTCGTGAGCGTTATGTCGCCGTCATCGGCGCCAGTGGTGTCGGCCTCGGCCAGCGCCGAGGCAGCGAAACCCTGTGGCTGGGCAGCGTCGGGTTCATCGACGAAGGCTTCAAGGCATGGGCCGTGGCGCTGGACACCCTCGACCACCTGCTGGCGGACCACACCCGCGCCGGTGCCGAGTTGAGCGTGGTGGTTTCCGGGCACTTCAGCCGGTTCTGCCTGGTGCCCTGGAGCGAGCAGATCAGCAGCCCAAGCGAATTGCTCGGCTTTGCGCAACTGTGTTTCGAAGACCTCTACGGCGCGCCCAGCCAAGCCTGGAACCTGGTGATCTCGGCGGGACCGGCCGGCCATGACCGCATCGCCAGCGCCTTGCCCGAAGACCTGCTGACTCGGCTGCGCACCCTGGTCCGTGCCCGAAGTCTGCGCCTGCGCTCGGTGCAGCCCTATCTGATGGCGGCGTTCAATCATTTCGACAAAAGCCTGGCCGGTGGCGACTTCCTGTTCGTGGTCGCTGAACCGGTGCGCAGTGTGTTGCTGCTGCATCGCGAGCAGCGCTGGAGCTCGGTGCGCTCGGTGGGCAGCAGCGACAGCGACGCCGCGTTGACCGCACTGATTGCCCGTGAATGCCAGTTGCAGGCGTGCACGAGTGAGCGGCCGCTGAGCGTCTATCTGCATGCCCCGGCCCGCGTCGACGTACAACCGGACTTGCCCGACGTGCAGTTGCGCACCCTCGAAGAAGGCCGGACACCCGTACGCGATTGCCTGTACGTCATGTCCCGGGCGGTGGCCTGAGATGCGCACTCTTAATCTGGACTTTCAACCACGCCGGCGCTCGGGTCCGTTGGGCTGGACCCTGCTGGTGCTGGGCGGCGTGCTGGCGCTGAGCTGCCTGGTGATCTCGCAGCACCTGGGTGAACAGGTCGAGCAACAGCAAGGCCATCTGCAAACCACCCAGCGCGTGCTGACCGGCGATAACGGAACCAGGGTCAGCCTGACCCCGGCCGAGACCCGAGAACAGGCGCAGAACCTGGCCGAGATGCGCAAGGTTTCGCAGCAGTTGCGCCGGCCCTGGGAAAGCCTGTTCGCCATGCTGGAGACCATGCCGCGCACCGACATCGCCTTGCTGACCCTGACCCCCGACGCGCGCAAGGGCCAGGTGCGGATCAGCGCCGAGGCGAAAGACCTGGAGGCGATGCTGGATTTCCACCGCAACCTTGAAGCCAGTGACGAGCTGTCCGATGTGTCGCTGCTCAGCCACGAAATCGTGGCCAACGTGCCGGAACATCCGGTGCAATTCAACCTGTCGGCTACCTGGGAGATTGGCGATGCGAATCCCTAGACTGATCGTCCACGAATACCTGCACGGTCTGGGCGTTCCGGGCCTGGCCGGGGCGGTGTTGCTGCTATTGGCGCTGGGGTACGGCCTGCTGGGCCTGCTGCCGCACTGGCAGTCGTTGCAACAGCTCAGCGTGCAAACCCAGGAAGCGCGCGAGTATCTGGCCAGGGTCGAGGAGGGGAGTATTGCGGCCCCGGTGGTGCCGCAACGGCAACTCGATGACTTTCGCAGCAAGCTGCCGGCGCAGCCCCAGGCCACTGTCGCCATCGACAGGATCTACGCGCTGGCAGCGCAGGAACGCATCACCCTGGCCCGTGGTGAATATTCCCTGGGCGTCGACCCCAAGACCCATCTGGCGCGCTACCAGATCCTGCTGCCGGTGCGGGGCAGCTACCCGCAACTTCGGCGCTTCCTGCACGCCTTGCTGGGCCAGTTGCCGGCAGTGGTGGTGGAGGACGTGGAGTTCCAGCGCAAGAAAATCGCTGACACCGACCTGACCGGACGGATCCGCCTGACCCTTTATCTGTCGAGGTCATGATGAGTACCAAGCGCGCAGCAGGTTGGGCAGGTTTCCTGGGCGTCGCAGCGGCGCTGGCCTGGTTGCCCGGATACTGGATGCCGGCCGAGGAGGGCGATGAAACGCTCGCGGTGACCGCTACGACTGCCAGCGGCAATCCCCGTGTTGCCTCGCCGGACGCCACAGGCAAGCACAAAGCGGCGGTGATCAAGGACTTGAGCCCGGCAGGTGACCTGTTCACCGCCCGCAGCTGGAAGGCCGCACCCACCCTGGCCAGTGTGGTCGAGCAGCCCGTCAACATGACCCCGGTGGTGCAGGCCCCCACTGTACCGCCGATGCCGTTCCAGTTCGTTGGCCGGCTGGATGACCGTTCCGATCTGCAGGTGTTTTTGCAGAGCGGCGAAAAAATATACGTCGTACGCAAAGGGGATGTGATCGACGACACCTGGCGGCTCGAAGGCATTACCGATGCCGAGCTGAACCTGGTCTACCTGCCGATGCATTTGTCCCAGACCTTGTCTGTGGGGAGCGCGCTATGAACACAATCCGTTCGCTGATGAGCCTTGGCCTTTACGTTGCGCTGGCCGCGTGCAGTTCCGCGCAAGTGGCCAACAAGGAAGCTGCCGACTTGATCGACCAAGGGCAGTACGAAGCCGGACTGGCGCGGATCCAGGAAGGGCTGCGGGAAAACCCACGTGACACCGAACTGCACATGGCGCTCAACACCCAGCGGGTCAAGGCCATCAACGCGTTGCTGACCGACGCCGACACCGATCGCGCCCGCCGTGACTTCGCCTCGGCCCGCACCAGCTACAGCCGGGTGTTGACCATTGAGCCGAACAATCGCCGCGCCCAGGACTCCCTGCGCCAGCTCGAATACCTGCGCAGCATGGACGAAAAACTTGAACTGGCCCGTGGCGATCTGCGTCGCGGCGACATTTACGGCGCCGATCGCCAGGTCAAACAGATCCTCGAGCTTGACCCGCAAAACGCCGGTGCCCTGGAACTGCAAGGCAACATCCGCCTGGTGCAGAGCCGCAACGTCATCCAGTACCCCCAGTTGCGCACTCGCCTGGATCGGCCGGTGACCCTGGAGTTTCGCGATGCCAATCTGAAAACCATTTTTGAAGTGCTGTCCCAGGTCGCCGGCCTCAATTTCATCTTCGACAAGGACCTGCGTCCGGACATGAAAGCCACGATCTTCGTGCGTGACGTGCGCATCGAGGACGCCGTGGAACTGCTGCTGCAACAGAACCAGTTGCATCAGAAAGTGGTGAACGAAAATACCCTGCTGATCTACCCGGACTCACCGCAGAAGCTCAAGGATTACCAGGAACTGGTGATGCGCACCTTCTACCTGACCAGCATTGACGCCAACACCGCGCTGAACATGGTCAAGACCATGCTCAAGACCCGCGATGTGTTCGTCGACGAACGCCTTAACACCTTGACCATGCGCGACACCGAGGACGCGATCCGCATGGCCGAAAAACTCCTGCAGTCCCAAGATCAGTCCAACCCTGAAGTGGTGCTTGAAGTGGAGGTGATGGAAGTCGCCACTCAACGGATTCTCGACCTCGGCCTGCAATGGCCCAACACCTTTGGCGTAATCAACAGCGACGGCTCGCCGGTGACCTTGCTCGATCAGCTCAAGGGCATCGACTCCAGCCGGATCACCATCAACCCGTCGCCCCAGGCCAAGATCAACGCCCAGGACAACGATATCAACACCCTGGCCAGCCCGACCATCCGCGTGAGCAACCGCGAACAGGCTCGCATCCACATCGGCCAGCGTGTGCCGATCATCAGCGCCACCTCAGTGCCGTCCACCCAGGGACCGGTAATCACTGAAAGCGTGACTTACCTGGACGTCGGTCTGAAACTGGAAGTGCAGCCCACTGTGCACCTGAACAACGAAGTGGCGATCAAGATCGCCCTCGAAGTCAGTAACGCCACGCCTCTGGAACCGACCCGCCAGGGCACGATTCCGGTCCAGGTCGACACCCGCAACGCGCAGACCACCCTGCGTCTTCACGACGGCGAAACCCAGATTCTGGCCGGCCTGATGCGCAACGACCACGGCGCCACCGGCAACAAGATCCCGGGCCTGGGCGACATCCCGGGGCTGGGCCGGTTGTTCGGCAGCAACAAGGATAACGTCAGCAAATCCGAGCTGGTGCTGTCGATCACTCCACGCGTGGTGCGCAACCTGCCGTATCAGAGCCCATCGGACATGGAGTTCACCACTGGCACTGAAACCAGCATGCACATCCAGGCGCCGGATCGCGGCATGCAGACGACCGTGACCACAGGCCCCGCGGATCGACTCGACCGCCCCGTGGCAGCGACCTCGACCCAAGTCTTTATCGAGAAGCCTTGATCATGAACGCCTCGCAACGCGGTTTTACCCTGGTCGAAGTGGTGGTGACGCTGGCGCTGATCGGCATGCTCGCGAGCATGGCTGCGCCGCTGACCGAGACCGTGGTACGCCGTGGCAAGGAACAGGAGTTACGGTCCGCGCTGTATCAGATCCGCGATGCCATCGACGCCTACAAGCGTGCCTTTGACGCCGGCTATATCGAGAAGTCGCTGAACAGCAGCGGTTATCCACCAAACCTCAAGGTACTGGTGGACGGCGTGCGCGATGTGCGCAGCGCCAAGGGCGCCAAGTTCTACTTCCTGCGCCGTATTCCCCGCGACCCGCTGGCCACGGTCAAACGCGACGATGAAGGTGGCTGGGGTGTGCGCAGCTATGACAGCTCGGCGCAGAACCCCCGCGAAGGCGAAGACATCTTTGATGTGTATTCGAAGGCCCGCGGCAAGGGTCTCAACGGCATTGCGTATCGGGAGTGGTGAATCATGCGTCGGCAGAAGGGTTTTACCTTGCTGGAACTGATGGTGGTCATGGCAATCATCGCCACCCTGATGACCATCGCCATGCCCCGTTATTTCAACAGCCTGGAAACCTCCAAGGAAACCACCTTGCGCCAGAGCCTGGCGGCGATGCGCGAAGCGTTGGATCACTACTACGGCGACACGGGGCGCTATCCCGACTCGCTTGATCAACTGGTGGAGCAGCGTTATCTGCGCAACCCGCCGATGGACCCGATTGCCGAGCGCAAGGACGTCTGGGTGCTGGTCGCGCCGCCGGATGGCGTGCAGGGCGGGGTCGCCGATATCAAAAGCGGTGCCACAGGGAGGGCGCGTGATGGCAGCCTTTATTCCGAGTGGTAAGCCTGCCGGCGAAAGCGGCTTCACGTACCTGGGCGTGTTGTTTCTGGTCATGGTAATGGGGATGGGCCTGGCCAGTGCCGCCGAGTTGTGGTCCACCGCGTCGCGTCGCGACCGCGAGCGCCAGTTGCTGTGGGTCGGCACCCAGTACGCCCAGGCCTTGCGCAGTTACTACCGATCCTCGCCTGGGCTGGCGCAGTACCCAAAAGCCCTTGAGGACCTGTTGCAGGACGAGCGTTTTCCCAACCCCAAGCATCATTTGCGGCAGCTCTACCCGGACCCGGTCACCGGTGGCGAATGGGTCCTGATGCGCGGTTTTGACGGGCGCATCACCGGCCTGACGAGCGCCTCCACGGACACGCCGTTGAAGCAGGACAATTTCCCCACCCAGTGGTCGGACTTCGCGGGTATGGCGAGCTACAAGGACTGGCAGTTCGTCGCCGAGAAAGCCTTCCTCGACGGCGCAGCAGGCGCCGGCAAGGGCCAGGCCAAATCGCCACAGGGGTTGCAGCCATGAACTGGTTTTGCCTGGCGCTGATCATGATGCTGGCGAGTGCCGCCGCCCCGGCCGGCGAAGAAGACGAAATGATGGGCTTCATCGTCGATGACACGATCTCGCACATCGGCCACGACTTTTACTACTCGTTCAGTGAACGCCTGCGTGCCACCAGCCCGATGGATTTCAACCTGGTGGTGCGCGAACGACCTTCGGCGCGATGGGGCGCCCTGGTCACCGTGGAATTTCAGCAGCGCCTGGTTTACCGGCGGTTCCTGCCGCCGAACACCGTGGAACTCAAGGAAGAGGCGTACGACGCCGCCGACTGGGTACGCGGGCAGATCGTCCAGCGCAAGCTGGAAGCCATGTTGCAGGACACAACGGACCTTGAGAGGGACGAATTATGAAAACAACAAACTTCTCGCAACGTTCAGCGCTTTCACGGGCCGGCCTTTGCCTGCTCGGGCTTGCAGGTTGCAGCCTGGCGCACGCCACGGAACTGGTCTACACGCCCATCAACCCGTCGTTTGGCGGCAACCCGTTGAACGGCACCTGGTTGCTCAACAATGCCCAGGCGCAGAACGACTACGACGATCCCGACTTGAAAAAACGCACTTCGGCGGCCGGCACATCGGCATTGGAGCGTTTCTCCAGCCAGTTGCAATCACGTCTGCTCGGGCAACTGCTGGACAACATCTCAGCGGGCAACACCGGAAGCCTGACCACCGACGCTTTCATCGTCAACGTCATCGACGACTCCGGGCAACTGACCATCGAGGTGACGGACAGGGCCACGGGTGAAGTCTCGGAAATCAAGGTGAGTGGCCTGGCCCCTTGATGGGGTGTGCTTGATGGGGAGTGATGGACATGAAAAAAATAATAGTGCTAGGGCTGATATTGGCGGCATTACAAGGGTGCAGTCTGCGTGAGCCGATCGGCGCCGAACAGGACACCGAAACCCCGACGCTCACCCCAAGGGCGTCCACTTACTACGACCTGATCAACATGCCGCGCCCCAAGGGGAGGCTGATGGCGGTGGTGTATGGTTTCCGCGACCAGACCGGACAATACAAACCGACCCCGGCCAGCTCGTTTTCCACCAGCGTGACCCAGGGCGCGGCGAGCATGCTGATGGACGCGTTGCAGGCCAGCGGCTGGTTCGTGGTGCTCGAGCGCGAAGGGCTGCAGAACCTGTTGACCGAGCGCAAGATCATCCGCGCCTCGCAGAAAAAGCCCAACACCCCGGTGAACATCCAGGCGGAACTGCCACCGTTGCAAGCGGCGAACATGATGCTCGAAGGCGGGATCATCGCCTACGACACCAACGTCAAGAGCGGCGGTGAAGGGGCGCGTTACCTGGGCATCGACATCTCCCGCGAATATCGCGTGGACCAGGTCACCGTCAACCTGCGCGCCGTGGACGTGCGCAGCGGCCAGGTGCTGGCGAACGTCATGACCAGCAAGACCATCTACTCGGTCGGCCGCAGTGCCGGAGTGTTCAAGTTCATCGAGTTCAAGAAACTGCTCGAGGCCGAAGTCGGCTATACCACCAACGAACCGGCGCAATTGTGTGTGCTGTCGGCGATTGAAGCGGCGGTGGGGCATTTGCTGGCCCAGGGGATCGAGCGGCATTTGTGGCAGGTGGCGGGGGACAACTCGGTGCAGAATGAAACGCTGGATCGGTACCTGACGCAGAACAAAGTCGTGCCCGAAGAGGAGGAATGACCGAGGCGGCCCGATCACCCCTGTGGGAGCGGGCTTGCTCGCGATGGCGGCTTTCGACCTAGTACATATCCATTTCTGCGGTAACGGCCGCTTATGGTTCCGCTCTTACCGCGGGTCACATTGAGCCCCTGTAGGAGCGAGCTTGCTCGCGATGGTAGCCCAGGCACCGCGGGCATCCAGGCAGCCAGCGTCATCGTTAACGACGATCGCGAGCAAGCTCGCTCCTACAGGCCCCCCGGCACGTACAAAAAAGCCCGGCTGTTCAGGCAGGGCTTTTTGTTGGGTGTTGCGCGGGGGCCATGCTTCATACGGCACGGCGTTCGATCAGACGATCCGAGCCACCCTCGGCTACACGGCGTTCGATCAGACGATCCGAGCCACCCTCGGCTACACGGCGTTCGATCAGACGGTCCGAACCACCTTCAGCAACGCGACGTTCGATCAAACGATCCGAACCACCTTCAGCCACACGGCGTTCGATCAGACGGTCAGAGCCACCTTCAGCAACGCGACGTTCGATCAGACGATCCGAACCACCTTCAGCCACACGGCGTTCGATCAAGCGATCCGAACCACCTTCGGCAACCACCGGGTGAGCGGCGGTAGCGGCAAAAGCGTTAACTGCGAAAACCGAGAATGCGATGCTGAGAAGAGTTTGGCGTTTCATGATCGTGTGCTCCAAGGGGTGTAGTTGTTTGGTATGGAGCTGATGTTACGCCGCACAATTTTTATGAGAACTTCATTGAGCTGATGGTAACTATCGACGCCGATAATGCCCGCGCCAACCACATCCCCCTGTAGGAGCGAGCATGCTCGCGATGGAGGCCCAGACACCGTTGGGTGTCAGGCAGCCAGCGTCATCGTTAACGACCATCGCGAGCAAGCTCGCTCCTACAGGACCCCCGGCACGTACAAAAAAGCCCGGCTGATTAGGCCGGGCTTTTTGTTGGGCGTTGCGGTTGAGCCATGCTTCATACGGCACGGCGTTCGATCAGACGATCTGAGCCACCTTCGGCTACGCGGCGTTCGATCAGACGGTCAGAGCCACCTTCAGCCACACGGCGTTCGATCAGACGGTCAGAGCCACCTTCAGCTACGCGGCGTTCGATCAGACGGTCGGAACCACCTTCAGCCACACGACGCTCGATCAGACGATCCGAACCACCTTCGGCAACCACCGGGTGAGCGGCGGTAGCGGCAAAAGCGTTAACTGCGAAAACCGAGAAAGCGATGCTGAGAAGAGTTTGGCGTTTCATGATGGTGTGCTCCGGGGTGTTATTGGTTGGTATGGAGCTGATGTTACGCCGCAGATTTTTTATGAGAACTTCATTCAAATGATGGTAACTATCGACGCCAATAATGCCCGCACCAACCACCCCCCTGTAGGAGCGAGCTTGCTCGCGATGGTAGCCCAGGCACCGCGGGCATCCAGGCAGCCAGCGTCATCGTTAACGACGATCGCGAGCAAGCTCGCTCCTACAGGGCCCCCAGACGAAAAAAAACCGCGACCCTCACCAGGGTCGCGGTTTTCCTTGCCTCGCGCTCACTGCTGCATCACGGTCGCCCGGTTATCCATCCCCATCTGTTGAACGGTTGCCATCTGCGTCGTACCGCTCTGGTCGACGTTGGCAGTGTTGCCGGTGCCGCCCTGGGTGACGTACGCCACGTTCATGGTATCGGCCTGTTTGACGGTGATCATGTTGTCGTCGCCGCTCTGGCTGGTGTAGGCCTCGTTGCCGGTGCCCGATTGGGTGAAGTTGGTGGTGTTGTTCATGCCGTTGCTGTTGCCCATGGCCAGGTTGGCAGTGCCGCGCTGGTCGGCGACGAGGATGTTGTCGGTGCCGTTCTGCTCGAAGTACAGCTCGTTGAAGCTGTCAGCCTGGACGACTGTGGTCTTGTTGCCAGATCCTCCCTGGAAGGTGGTCATGATATTGCTGACGCCGTCCTGGGCGAAGTTGGCGGTGTTGCCGTTGCCGTTCTGGTTGACGGTGGCGCGCTGGTTGCTGCCGAACTGGCCGCCTTTTTGCGGGCCTTTCCAGTTGCTGGCGTAGACCTTGTTGTCGTTACCCACCGAGGTCGCCGTGAGCGAATGACCGTCGCCGTTCTGATAGGTGAAGTGCACATTGCCCACGCCGGTCTGGTACAGCGCCAGGCTGGAGCCAATGGACTCGAACTGGTCGGCATAGATGGCGTTGAGGTCACCGACCTGGAACACCTGGGCGACGTTGTTTTCCCCAAAGCTCTGGTCGACCACGGTTTCGTTGCTCACGCCCGACTGGTTGACGGTGGCCTGGCTGGCGAGCTGGGTGTCCTGCCAGACTTCGGTGCCGTTGCCGTCACCGAACTGGTTGATGGTCAGAGTGCCGCCTTCGCCGTTGCGCTGGTCGCCGTAGGCGTAGTTGGTGCTGCCCGCCTGGTTGATGTTGATCTGGCCGCCATTGTGGAAGACCTGTTCGGCGGTACCGTAGTTGCCGCTGCCGTACTGGATGATCACCGCATTGTTGGCGGTGCCGAGCTGGATCTGCTCGATGTTGGCGTCATTGCCGTCACCGAACTGGTAGGTCTGGCCACTGGTGCCTTCCTGACTGTCCTGATAGACGAACGAGAAGTTGCCGGTGCCTTCCTGCTGCTGCAGCACTTCGCCGCCACCGACGCCGATCGACTGGCTGGCATGGGCGGTGTTGAAGGCGCCGGTCTGCTGCTGGGTGATCTTGCTGTTGTCCTCGAACAACTGCTCGGCGTAACCGGCGTTGTAGTCGCCGACCTGGTTCTGCTCGATGGTGCCGGTGGCCGTGTCCTGCACGGCAGCGGCGTCGTTGCCTTGGCCCAGTTGCTGTTGGGTCGCGGAGCTGAACGAGGCCTTGGTCTGCTTGACGTCGGCAACGTTGGCGGTACCGTTCTGGTTCTGGGTGGACTGGCTGTCGTCGGCCATGGCCTGGGCACTGACCATGACCAGGATGGCGGCGGTAAGGGGCGTCAGTTTGAACATGATGAAACCTCCAGGATGATGCAGTGCTTTAGCGGTATTGTTTGACCGAAACGCTCATGCCATTTCCCGACTGGTTCACGGCGCTGGAAAGCCCCGTGCCGGCCTGGTCGATGCTGGCGTCGTTGTTATTGCCGTTTTGGGAAATCTGCGCGCGGTTCTGGCTGCCGGTCTGGGTGATCGAAGCGGCATTGCCATAACCTTGCTGGGTGATCATCGCCATCAGGTCGCTGCCTTGCTGCAGGATGAACGCTTCCTGATTGCTGCCCGACTGGACGATGGTGCCGAGCAACGACTGGCCGTTCTGTTGCACCAACGCCACGTTGGCCTGGCCGTTCTGGTTGATCAGTGCCTGTTGGCCAATGGGCGTCGGTAACTCGCCCAGATCGGCACCGGGGCCCAGATCGTCGTTTTCCATCAAATCGTCGGCGCCGCTCGCGCCTGCGCCGCTGCAAAGCAGAAGCAGGCAGAGCAGGGCGGCGGTTGACGTTTTCATGGTCTTGTCCTTTTGAGTGAAAGGGCCCCATCAGCCGGGTGGCCGATGGGGCGCGGGCTCAGTTGGAGATCACTTGCACGGTGCGCACGGTGCCTTGGGACGAGGTGATGGTGGCGGTCGGGTTGGCCGACGGGACCACTGTTGTCGTGTTGTTCACCGTCAGCCGCCAGCGCCCGGTCACCGGCACCGTGGTGGTGCCCAGTGTTTGCAGCCCGGTCGGGGTAGTGACCTGGATGGTGATGGTGTTGCCGGTGGTCACCGATGAGGTCCCGCTGAGGTCCCAGGTGAAGCGGTTGTTGGAGCGTGCGGTCACGGTGGCCGCCGTCACGGCAAAGGTTTCTGCCGCTGGCCGTGGCGAGACTTGCACGGTTACCGTCGCCGGGGCTGTCGACACGGCGCCGAAGCTGTCCCGCGCGAAGTAGGTGAAGGTTGTGGTGAAGGCGGTAGTCACGGTCGCCGGTGGGTTATAGGTCAGGACCGTGCCATTGCTGGTGACGGTGCCTCGGCCTGCTGCCGGTTGAGTGAAACTGGCCACCCCGAGCGGCAGGTTGCCTTCCGGATCGGTGTCGTTGGTCAACACGTTGATCGGCACGGACACACCCAGGGTCGCGATGCTGTCAGCCACGGCCGTTGGCGCCTGGTTCGGTGCCACGGTGATGGTCACGGTCGCGGCCGTGGTGGAAGCCAGGCCTTTGACGTCTTGCGCCTTGTAGGTGAAGGTCGTGGTCAGTGGCGAATTGACCACTGCCGGTGGGGTGTAGACCACCGCAGTGGTGCCGCTCAGCGTCACGGTACCTTGCCCGGTTTCCGGTTGGGTCAGCGCGGTGATGGCCAGCGGCGTGTTGCCGTCCGGGTCGCTGTCGTTGGTCAACAGGTTGAGGGTGATCGGCACGCCGAAGCTGGTGCTGCCGCTGTCCGCGTTGGCGATCGGCGCCTGGTTCTCGCCGCTGTCCGGCGCGGTGCCGACCACCACGACGGGTTCGGTGTCGCTGCCGCCGGCCGAGGATTTGATCGTCACGGTGGCCGGTGGTTGAGTCAGGTCGGCGACGGTGAGTTTCTGCAATAGGCCTTGTTTCGACAAGCGTCCGAAACCTTGGGCAACCATGTCAGGCACGTTCACTTCATCGGTGGACGTGGCTTCAATGACCAGGCTGTGATTGCTCCAGTTGTAGCGTGCGGTCTGGACTTTCACGACGTCAGTGACTTTGCTCGAGACCGCCGTTGGCCGGGTGGTTGCGTCGCCCGGGGTGTTGGCGGTGAGCACCACCACTGGCGGCACGTTGCCGTTGCTGATGAGGTGCTGGGCGAAGTACTGGCCGCGTCCGTCGCCGATCATGTTGACCAGGCAAGGTGATGGAGGCGCGCCGGGAATCAGTGTCACGCTTTCGCGGAAGCACAGGCTCGAACTGTTGGGCGATTTGCCAAAGACTTCCACCTGGGTGCTGCTACTGCCAGGGCCGGTGGACTTGCGTCGATAGGTGGCACGACCGATTTCCACCGGTGTCTGTGTCCGGCTGTCGAGAATTTTGCCGGAGACGGTAAACGCCGAGGTCTCGATGGTGCCCGCCGGCCCTTGGATACGCAGAAAATTGGTGCCGAAGGGGCTGCCGGTGACCGCCTCGGAGATGTTCGGATCGCCGATGAACGTGTCCATGGTGCCGGTGTCCGGGTTGAGCTCGGGGTAAGGCCCGCCAACGCCGCGCAGGAAAGGCCCGACTTCACCCGTGAGCGCACCGGAGAAGTTGCCCGGTGCGCCGATGCCGACGTCGCGGGTGACATTGATGACCCGCCGGCCAGGCGTCGGCACATTGATCGTTTCCTTGCCGTAGGGGTGAGTGATCACATAGGTCCCGGCGATGGGAATGTTCACGCGAATGCGAATCCGCGCGAAGCTGGCCTGATCGCCATCGATCGGGTTTTCCGCCGTGAAGGCTGCTTCGACCCCCGCCACGTAGGCGTCCACGCCGTAACCGCCGACATCGGCGATGGTGGTTTCTGCGAGGAACCAGAAAGCCTCCGGTGGCCAGTTGTCCGGGAACACCATGGGCTGAGTGTCGTCGAAAATCCCCGGTTCCGGATTAAGGATGCACATGTAGGCCGGTGCGCCGGGTGCACCTGGGGCCCGGGAGCTCGTCGCTCGTGACTGGCACAATTCCAGCGACAGTTCAGTATTGTCCTGATACCACATGGGGAATTTCCCCGTGGCGAAGGTGTAAGGGCCGGGGTCGACGGCGGCGAGTTGAGCGAACGCAGTGCCGGAGAGCGAGATTGTCAGCCCCAGAGCGTTGAGTGCGAAGCGTGGCCACTTGTTCATGATGCCTCCTGATGCGGATCTGGGCATGAGTGCGTTCATTGCACGATGACCACGTCTTCGATATCGACGCCGCCATTGGCGGACGTCACTTGCACCTTGGCCGGTGGAATCGGCGTGATGTTGGTCGACAGGGTTTTCTCAGGACCGCTACCACTCAATGCACCGATGGCCACCCCGGTGCCGGAGGTGGCGGTCAACACCGGTGGCGAAGTTTCGTCGCTGCTGGAAGCAACGATGGTGAGCTGGCCGTTGCTGAGCTTGTATTCGGCTTGTGTGATCACCACCAGGTCGGTCAGCGTTGCGGACCGCGTGGTCGCTGTGCTGGTGGGAATGGCCAGGTGGTTGTCCGCCGTGACCGACAGGCTGGTTGGCAGCGTCGGGTTGGTGGCGGACTGGGCATACCAATGGCCGGTGGTGTCGGCCTCGGTCAGGTTGAGCACCGGCGTGTTGCTGTCCAGCTTCACGGTGGCTGGTGGCGGCGGGGCCAGCACGAACACATCCTGCTGAGCCACCGGGGCACTGCTGCCAGCCTTGCGTGAGTAAGTGCTGCGTTCGGTGATCAGCGGGGTCGGCCGGGCGACCGTCGACAACTTGCCGGATATGGCCAGGACCGTGGTGCGCAGGTCCAGGCCGTTGGGGCCTTCGATGCGAATGTAGTTGGTGTTGAAGGGGCTGCCGGTGAAGGTCTCTTCCAGGTTCGGATCGCCGACAAATTGCTCGACTGCCTGGGTTTCGGGATTGGTCTCGGTGTAAGGGCCGTTGGTGCTGCGCAGGAATGGGCCGATATCACTTTTGAGCGCGCCGTCATAGGTTTTCGGCGAGCCGATACCGATGTCGCGGGTCATGTTGATTGCTTTGCGGCCGGCGACAGGCACGTCGAATATGTCGACGCCATAGGGGTGAGTGATCGTGTAGATACCCGGGGTGGGCACGTCGACGCGAATCCGGATACGGCCGAAGCTGATCTGGTCGCCTTCCTTGGGATCGCCGCCGGAGAAGGCAGCTTCCAGGGCGCTGACGTACGTCAGGTCGATGCCGCGCGCAGCGTCGACGATGGAGCCGTCACCGGTGAACCAGAACGCTTCGTCAGGGAAGTTATCCGGAAATACCATCGGCTTGGTGTCGTCGAAAATCCCGGGGTTGGGACTCAGCAGGCACATGTAGGCAGGCGTGCCCGCCACGACAGGGGCCCTGGAACTGACAGCCTTGGTCAGGCACAGGTCGAGGGTACGACCGTGGGTGTCCTGATACCAGGCGGCAAAGTTGCCGGTGGGAAGCGTATAGGGACCTTGGTCGACAGCAAACAACGCGGCCTGGGCAGAGCCTTGGGCCAGTGCACTCACGATCACGGCGATCGCGGTTTTGGACAGTAAAGGGTGCATGAGTTTTCCCTCTATCGAAGACCTGCCCCCGGGGGTTGGGTCAGTTGAGGGGGCTTCGGCAACTTCCATACCAACAACGTGAAAGTGTCAGGAGAGGCCCGTAGTAGTCGGGTATTGGGGGTGAGAAGGCCTGACGCGGCCAAGCAGGGAACGGGCGAGTTTCCCCAGGATTGGGGTAAGGATGGGGATGCCCCTTCTGTAGGCGCGAGGGATGCCAATCCCCAGTACCGGGCAAAAATGTGGCCATGGGCTATAACCAAAAGGGGGAAGTGGTCAGGAAGCAGTGCCCATGAACATGCCAACACAAACCCTCCAGAATCAGGAGGGTGATGTCCTTCTGCGCTCGCGTAAGCAGCCATTCAATCTGTTGCGCTGGTTCTCGCTGATCAGCATGGCGGTGATCGGCACCGTGGCGATTGCGCTGGGTGCGGTCTCCACCAAGTTCGTGATTACCGAGAGTATTCAACGCGATGCGTTGCTCACCTCGCAGTTCATCCGGGCGATTGCCTCGGCGGAGGTGCGCCACGTCTCGATCCCCCATGTGCGCACCATGGGTGACTTGCTCGACCCACGCCAGGATCGCAACTTTCCTGAAATCGACCCGTTGGCCCGCGCCGATGCCCGGGGGGAATTCCTCGATCATATCGCCCACTTGCCCGACGTGATCCTGGCCAACATCTACGCCCCCGATCGTATGGTGATCTGGTCGACCAACCCGGCGCTGATGGGCACCACCATCGAAGCCGATGAAGACCTGGACCATGCCTTCGAATTCAAGACACCGGTGTCCGCCAGTTACCACGATGTCGACAAGGCGCGCATGGAGCAGAAGTTCACTTCACCCCCTGAATACATCTTCATCGAGAATTACATTCCACTGTTCGACGCCGAGGGCAAAACCGTCACGGCGATGGTCGAGATCTACAAGGAACCCAAGGACCTGATCGAACGCATGCAGCGCGGACTGGTGCTGATCTGGCTGGCGACAGCCCTGGGGGGCGGGCTGATTTACTTGGGGTTGTACTGGATCGTGCGACGCGCAGCGATGCAACTGGCGGCACAACAAAAGCAACTGATTACCAACGAAACCTTCGTGGCCCTGGGCGAGATGTCATCGGCGGTGGCCCATAGCTTGCGTAATCCCCTGGCGACCATCCGCTCGAGCGCCGAGCTGGCACTGGAGTTCGACAGCGGGCCGGCGCACAAGAACATCAATGACATCATTGGCCAGGTCGACCGCATGTCGAAATGGGTGCGCGAACTGCTGCAATCCCTGCGTCCTTTGCACGATGAACCGGAGCCCGTGAACCTGGTGGCCGTCTTGCAAGAAAGCCTCAAGGCGTTCGAGCAGCAGATCGCCAGGGCTTGCGTGAACGTGGTGTTCGAGCCGCAGCAAATGCCAATGGTGGTGAGCCAGCCGATGCAGTTGGCGCAGATCCTCAACAGCCTGATCGCCAATGCACTCGAAGCGATGGACAAGGGCGGGACGCTAACGGTTACCCTGGAATCGAGACATCCCCGCCGTGTGAAAGTCGCCCTTCGCGACACCGGTAAGGGTATGAGCGAGGAGCAGCGCAAAATGGCCTTCCGCCCGTTTTTCACCACCAAGCAGGGCGGGCTCGGCGTTGGGCTGGTGCTGGTCAAGCGGATCATGGAGCGCTGCGGCGGTTCGGTCAGATTGGAAAGCCGTGAAGGCGAGGGCACGTGTGTCCGTCTGTCGTTCAAGCGCTTTCCCTGAAAATGGGGATGAACTTTCCCCGGTAGCGGGTGTCATTCCCCACCCCGATCGGCACCGGTATGGCACATTGATGCTGATAAGCCATTGTTTTGCGGGGTGTTAACACTTTCGTATTAAGTTGTTACAAATTTGGCCGATTCCTTGCAAAACCACCAGTACCCCCTTCATGACTTCGAGGCGGCTGGTGATGAACACGAAAGCCCGTTATCCCTTCAAATGGCTCCTGACGCCTTTGAGCGTTGTCCTCACAATGACGCTGGGCACGGCGACGCTGCGCGCCAGCCCGATCGATGACGAGCGACAGCCAGAACCGACAGACCCTTCGGCGTACTACGACGAACCGGCCGACGAGCCCGCGGCTCTAAACGCCATCCTGACCATGCCGGAGGCCAACGAAGACTCCTTCGATCTGCCCGATGGCGTCAAAGGCAGCCGCGACACCACGCGCCAGGAAAACATCCTGCCGCCGACGGTGCAGACCAGTTTCAACTATCCCACCAACGGGAAGCCCAGCCCGTTGTTCGGCGCGTTGCCTTTCACTCAGCAACTGGCGCTGTTCGAGGAGTTCGGCCCGGAGAAACTCGACCCCACCACACCGTCGGCGCCCTTGCCATTCCCCGCAGCAGCCATCGGCCCGTTGCCGCAACAGGACCCTACCAGCGTTGCCCGCAGCGCACCGCCCAGCGCCGCTCTCGATGCCTTCATGCGCCAACCGGGGCTGACACCATTCCCCAGCCAGTTCTCCAATGTGGTGGATCGCAACCCGTGGCAGGCGCAGATCGAGTACTTCCTCAACCGCCGCATCGGCTCCTCGGCCGAAGGTCGTCCACCAGGAAAGGGCTGGTCGCATCAACGCTGGAACGAGTTCTACCCGCAAACAGCCTACAAGACCGTACAGACCGGGATCAGGACCAACACCGGCTGGCGTGACAGTCATCAGATGCATGGTTACGCCGTGGGGGAGTTCGGCCCTGGTGGCCTCTATCACAACGTCGCCGGCATCCCCGCCACGGACGGCACCGCCAAGGGTGTCGAAGCGCGGATTCACCCGAACATGCCGGTGCAAAATCACAACTCGGTGTGGACCTTCGACGGCACCTTGCCGCCCAAACTGTTGATGGTGCGCTATGGCCAACCGGTGCTGATGCGTCACTACAACGGCTTGCCCATCGACCCCTCGGCCAACATGGGCTTTGGCCTGCACACCATCAGCACTCATGAACACAACGGCCACGCCCCCGCGGAAAGCGACGGGTATGCCAACGCGTTCTTTTTTCCGGGCCAGTATTACGACTATCGCTGGCCGATCCAGCTGGCCGGTTACGACAGCATCAACACCAAGGCCGAAGACCCCCGCGCGGCGTTCCCCTGTGCGCCAGGTGAAACCCTGTGGACCAACGACCTGACCCCCAGCCTCAAGACCTGCGACCACGGCACCATCAAGATCCGTGGTGACTGGCGCGAGACCATGAGCACCCACTGGTTCCACGACCACATGCTCGATTTCACCGCGCAGAATGTCTACAAGGGCAACGCGGCGATGATGAACTACTACAGCGCCCTGGATCGTGGCAACGAATCGGTCAACGACGGTGTCAACCTGCGCCTGCCCAGCGGCAGCGCCTTGCCGTGGGGCAATCGCGACTACGACATCAATCTGCTGTTCGCCGACAAGGCGTGGGATCAGAGCGGCCAATTGTGGTTCAACCCGTTCAACACCGACGGGTTCCTCGGTGACGAGGTGCTGGTCAACTGGCAGTGGAAACCGACCCTGGATGTGCGCGCCCGCAGTTATCGGTTCCGCATCCTCAATGGTTCAGTGTCACGTTATTTCAAGCTGGCGCTGGTGCGTGAGATCAAGGGTAGCAGTGGCGAATTCCAGGGACCGAAAAACTCCGGTGTGTCCTACGCCCGCGTGCCGTTCCACATGATTGCCAACGACGGCAACATCATGGAGCACGCCGTCCCGTTCGATGGCAGCATGGATCTGGACGCCGACGGCGATAAGCAGAATCACAACGCGATCCTGCCGACACAAGGTATCGCCGAGCGCTTTGACATCATCGTCAACTTCGCGAAAAACGGTATCAAGCCTGGAGACAAACTGTTCTTCGTCAACCTGCAAGCCCACGACGATGGCAAGGGTCCCAAAGACGTGATCCCGCTGGCCGACCTGCTCTCCGAGAAATATCTGGCGGTGATCAAGCAAACCAGCAAGGGACCGCAGTGGGACAGGGGGGACCCGGCCGTCGGCAAGGTGCTGCAACTCAACGTCAAGGCCTACACCGGTCAGGACCTGGCCATGGACCCGGCGGCCTATGAACCGGCCAAGCCCGGCAAGGCCGAAGGCCTGGTGATGATTCCGCTGAAAATCCATCGCGACAACGTCGCCGACAAGCAATTGCTGGCCAACGCACGCCACCGTACCTTCACCTTCGGCCGCTCCGACGGCACCGATGAAGCACCATGGACAGTCAAGACCGATGGCGGGTTCGGCTTTCACATGGACCCTCGTCGGCTGAACACCGCCACCAAGCTGGCCAGCGGTCCGACCGATGCAGGCGTTGCGGGTTTCGGCACCCTTGAGGTCTGGAACATCAAGGCCGGCGGGACAGGCTGGAGCCACCCGGTGCATGTGCATTTCGAGGAGGGCATCATCCTCAGCCGTGGCGGCAAGGCTCCACCGGAATGGGAAAAATGGGCGCGCAAGGACGTGTACCGCATTGGCTCGGAAAAAGACGGCCTGGACAGCGTCGAGATGGCGATCAATTTCCGCGAATTCGCCGGGACCTACATGGAGCATTGTCACAACACCCAGCATGAGGACAACTCGATGCTGCTGCGCTGGGACATTGAGAAGCCGGGGCAATTCCAGTTGATGCCAACACCGCTGCCGAGCTGGGATGGCGTGCGCTACGTCAACTCCGCTGCGCTGCCAACCTTCCGCAATGGCGATGGCTTCGGCCCGCAAGTACAGGTGAAAAAATGAACCGGGCCGGCGCCGACAGCGCGCTGCCGACGCCGCGCGCCCGCGCCCTGGGCATGCACCTGATTCTGGTGCTGGTCACCTGCCTGCTCGCCGCCAGGGCGTTGGTCGCCCATGACGGCGTGCTGGCGCCGCCGGAATCGACGACCCCCTGGGGCGGCAACTACTTTCCCAACACCCTGCTGACCGACCAGGACGGTCGGCAGGTGCGTTTTTTCGATGACCTGATCAAAGACAAAGTGGTGGTGATCAATTTCATCTTCACCTCATGCAGTGATTCATGTCCGCTGGAGACGGCGCGCTTGCGCCAGGTGCAAAAGTTGCTGGGGGATCGAGTGGGCAAGGACATCTTCTTCTACTCGATCAGCATCGACCCGTTGAGCGATACCCCCGAGGTGCTCAAGGCCTATGCGCAACGCTTCAAGGTCGGGCCGGGCTGGCAGTTCCTCACCGGCGAGTTCGAGGCCGTCACCGACTTGCGCAAAAAACTGGGGTTGTTTATCGAGGGCGTCGACAACGGTCGCAACAAGGACCACAACCTGAGCCTGATTGTCGGCAACCAGCAAACCGGGCGCTGGATGAAGGCCTCGCCGTTTGAGAATCCGTGGATTCTCGCCGATCAACTGGCCAACACCTTGCAAAACTGGAAGCAGGCCAGCTCGGAAGAGAGTTACGTCAATGCTCCGGAAATCCGCGCGCCAAGCAACGGTGAAGAATTGTTTCGTACGCGTTGTGCGTCGTGCCACAGCCTCGGCCCGCAGGACGGACAAGGCATCGGTATGCGCAACATCGGCCCGGACCTGGTCGGCGTGACCCGTCAGCGTGAGCTGGCCTGGCTCAACCGCTGGATACGTGAACCGGACCGCATGCTCGCCGACAAGGACCCGATCGCCACGCAGCTTTTCGAACGGTTCGACCGGGTCCCGATGCCCAACCTGCGCCTGGATGAACAGTCGGCGCAGTCCATTATCGAGTTCCTGCAGGAGGAAACCGAGCGCCAGCAACCGTTGCAGGCGGCTCAGGTGCAATAGCGGCGAAATACAATCATAGAGGCCGTCGGTTTCGATCAATGCCACCTACACTGATCCGAAGCACCACGGGAAATGCCTTACGTCTCGGTCAGGATTCCTTTCATGCAGATACTCGAACAACCACAAGTACCTGCGTTGCCGCCAGCCGAAAAAGGCATTGGCTTACGGGAGCAATTCAACCTTTTGCGCTGGTTTTCCCTGGGGAGCTTCCTGATCATCGCCGGTGTGGCGCTGGCGCTGGGCTACATTTCCACGCGCTTTGTGGTGGAGGAGAGCATCGAGCGTGATTCCATGCTGACGGCGCAATTCGTCCAGGCCATTGGTGCGGCGGAGATCCGGCATGCGTCGATTTCCCCCACTCGAACCATTGGTGAAATGCTCGACCCGCGCCAGGACGACGACGATCCGGACCTCACCGCCCAGGCCCGCGCTTCTTCGCGTGCCGAATTCCTCGATCACGTCGAGCACCTGCCAGACCTGCTGCTGGCTACGGTCTATGCCCTTGACCGCACGGTGGTCTGGTCAACCAACCCGGAGCTGATCGGAGAGCGGATCGAGGACGACGAGGAGCTCGATGAATCGTTCGAAATGAGGGAGCTGGTGTCCACCAGTTACCACGAGATTGATGAAGAGCGCCCCGAGCAACGCCTGCTGCGGGAGCCTGAATACCTGTTCATCGAGAACTACATCCCGATGTTCAATGCCGACAGGAGCAAAGTGATCGCCATGGTGGAAATCTACAAGGAACCGGCCGACCTGGTGGCGAGCATCCAGCGCGGCTTCAAGACGATCTGGTTCGCCACCTTGCTGGGCGGCGCCGCCATTTATCTGGGACTGTTCTGGATTGTCTGGCGCGCGGCCAAGCTGCTGGAGAGTCAGCAGAAGCAGTTGATCAGCAACGAAACCTTCGTCGCCCTGGGTGAAATGTCATCAGCCGTGGCCCATAGCCTGCGCAACCCTCTGGCCAACATCCGCTCCAGTGCCGAACTGGCCCAGGAAATCGCCAGTCACGGGGCGCAGAAAAACATTGGCGACATCATCAATCAGGTCGATCGCATGTCGCGCTGGGTGCGTGAGCTGCTGGTGTCGTTGCGACCGGTGAAGGACGATGAGGAAAAGGTGGACCTGGTGGCGGCCATCGACGACACCCTGAGTGCCTTCGAACCCTTGATCCGGCGCTGCGGCGTGGAAGTGCGCTTCACACCGATGGCCTGCACGCCGGTCGTCAGCCAACAGGTGCTGCTGACGCAAATACTCAATAGCCTGTTCGCCAACGCCCTGGAGGCCATGCCCAAGGGCGGCGTGCTGAGCATCGACATCGAATCGCAACACCCTGGCCATTTGCGCATGACCCTGAGCGACACCGGCAAGGGCATGAGTCGTCAGCAGCAACAAATGGTCTTCAAGCCGTTTTTTACCACCAAACAAGGTGGCCTGGGCGTCGGTCTGGCCCTGGTTAAAAGAATAATGGAGCGTTTTGAAGGTTCGGTCGAACTGACCAGCCAAGAGCAGGAAGGAACCCGCGTCAGTCTTCATTTTAAAGTGGCAACGGGAGAGGATCATGGAGCACAGCATTCTACTGGTCGAGGATGACGAACTCCTCGCGGAGAATATACAGACGTACCTCGAGCGTAAGGATTTCGAGGTGACGGTTTGCCACTCGGCTGAAGAGGCGCTGGAAAAAATGCACACGTTTGCCCCGGACGTGGTGCTCACCGACAATTCGCTGCCGGGCATGAGCGGTCACGATCTGATCCAGAAGCTGCGCGTGCGTGCGCCCGACCTCAAAGTGATCATGATGACCGGCTACGGCAACGTCGAAGATGCCGTGGTGGCGATGAAAGAGGGCGCCTTCCACTACGTCACCAAACCGGTGGCGCTGCCCGAACTGAAGTTGATGCTGGACAAGGCCCTCGCCACCGAGCGGATGGAGCGCACGTTGTCGTTCTACCAGGAGCGCGAAGCACAGAAGTCGGGGGTGCAGGCGTTGATCGGCGAATCGGCACCCATGCAGCACCTGAAAAACACCATCGGTCAGTTGCTCGACGCCGAGCGCCGCATGACCAGCGGTGATTTACCTCCCGTGCTCGTTGAAGGCGAGACCGGCACAGGCAAGGAACTGGTGGCCCGCGCCCTGCATTTCGACGGGCCGCGCAGCAAGGGGCCCTTCATTGAGTTCAACTGCGCATCGATCCCCTCCAATTTGCTCGAGTCCGAGCTGTTCGGTCATGAGAAGGGCGCGTTCACCGACGCCAAGGACCGTCGCACCGGGTTGGTGGAGGCCGCCGATGGCGGCACGTTGTTTCTCGATGAAGTGGGGGAAATGGACCTGCTGTTGCAAGCCAAGCTGCTCAAGCTGCTGGAGGACCGTACCATTCGCCGGGTGGGCTCGGTCAAGGAGCGCAAGGTCGACTTGCGGGTCATCAGCGCGACCAACTGCAACCTCGAGCAGATGGTCCAGCAGGGCAAATTCCGCCGCGACCTGTTCTTCCGTTTACGTATCATCTCGATCAAGGTGCCGCGCCTGTATGACCGTGGCGAAGACATCCTGTTGCTGGCCCGGCATTTCCTCGCCATGCACGGCAAACGCTATGGTAAACCCAACCTGCATTTCAGTGATCAGGCCGAAGAGCTGATGCTCAACTACAGCTGGCCAGGCAATGTGCGCGAACTGCGCAACATGCTCGAGCAAACCGTATTGCTCGCACCGAACGACACCATTGCCGCGCACCAGTTGAACGTGTGCCTGAGCCTGGTGGATGAGCCGCTGGTGATGCCGGAAATGCCTCACAGCGAGCCGCGCCCGATGTACAACGGCAGCGAGTCGATGAACCTGCCGGAAGTGGAGCGAGACATGGTGCGCAAGATGCTCGACAAGACCGACTGGAATGTCACCAAATCGGCCCGCCTGTTGGGTTTGAGCCGCGACATGCTGCGTTACCGGATCGAAAAACTCGGCCTCGCACGCCCCGACAAGCGTCAGTGGTAAACCGCCGTCGCCTTCTGGCTGAGGCAGGCCAGGAGGCAGGTGGGATCGATGACTTCCTGGTTGACGTACACCCCGCGCTCGGCGTCATAGGTGCGAATGAACACGCGGACGGTGGCGTCCGCAATCGTCGGCAGGCGTGAGTCGGAAAACTCATGCTGACTGGAGATCGGGATGAAGTCCTGCGGCGCCGTCGGGATGTACGACCCTGGTGGCACCGTGCTCAGACTGGGCGGTGCAGGGTGGGCAAACGGCTGATCATCGCCGTAGTAATTGAACTCGCTGCTGTATTCGGACGTCGGCGTCAGGCTGTTGTCCGCGTGGGCGTTGAGGGTGACGGTGAGACAAAAGGCGAGCGCCAGCGTCAGTTCGGTGTATTTCATGGCTGCACCTGCGAATTCGGTTTTCCCGCATTTCCCCAAGGCCATTAACTATAGCTGCCGAGCGGGGGTGTTGCCGCTTTACAAGAATCCAACAAACAGCCAATGGGCTTATCGAAGGTGCTGATCTAGACTCGGGTCCGGCAAATAACTGCCGAAGTCTGGAGCGCGCAATGGAAATGCCGTCAAACCAATCCGTCATCGCCAGCAACCGCGATGCCTGGAACGATTCCGCCCGACACCACAAGGACAATCCTGAATGGCTGGCACTGTTGACGCAGGTGGCCGAGACTGATTTTTCCTGCCTCGATGACACCTTGCGCAATGTGCTGGAGCAGGTCGGAGTCGACGGCAAGGCCGTGGTGCAATTGGGCTGTAACAATGGTCGCGAAAGCCTTTCGCTCTTTGCGTTGGGTGCCCGCCATGTGGTGGGCGTTGACCAGTCCGCTGCGTTTCTCGATCAGGCCCGCGAGTTGGCCTCCCGCTCACCCCATGCACCGACGTTCATCGAAGCAGATATCCACCACCTGCCGGAAGAACTGCACGAGCGTTTCGACGTGGCCCTGATCACCATTGGCGTATTGAACTGGATGCCGGACATCGGCGAGTTCTTCCAACACGTCGCACGTACCCTCAAACCCGGTGGCGCACTGGTGGTGTACGAAACCCATCCGTTCCTGGAAATGTTCAACCCCGAGGCCGACGATCCTTATCGCCCGGATTCCTCGTACTTTCGCCGCGAACCGTTCATGCAGGATCAGCCGATCGTCTACGAAGGCAAGGTCGAACAAGCGGCGGCGACGTCCTACTGGTTTGTTCACACCCTGGGCGATATCTTCACCGGCGCAATCGAGGCGGGCTTGCAGATCAGCCATTTCAAGGAATATCCGCATTCCAATCGCGAAGAGCTGTATGACCGTTATCAGCAACAGGCTGCACAGCTACCGATGTGTTTTAGCTGGGTGGCGTGCAGGAGTGAGCATGGGGCGAGCACGGGGCGAGCGCAACTTCAGATCACTGAGTGATTTTCCAGGTGGCCTGGTTGTGCGCAAATCGATTCCAAGGGCATGGATGACCTTCAATACCGTGTCAAAACGAGGTTTGGCACCCGGTGCGAAAGCTTTGGTCAGGCTCTCGCTCTCCATGCCCGAATCCTTGGCAATCTGTGACATGCCCCGAGCCCTTACAACGTAGCCGATGGCCCTTAGAAACTCCTCGTTATCGCCGTCTGCCAGTACTTGGGACAAGTACTCGCTCATGGCTTCGTCGCTGTCGAGCAGCGCGACCATATTGAATGCAGTCGAAGTTTGGCTCATGGTTGGATCTCCCTTGCCAATTTTCTTGCCCGCTGGATGTCAGCGGCTTGCGATGACTTGTCACCCGCGGCAACGTTATCGCGCAAGGTGAAGTAGACCCGATAGCCGTGCCATGTCGCGAAAGTAGTGGTTTGCCGAACGATATAATCCATCCATCGACTGTATCCATCTGGATAGGTCTGAGCAGTCGGGCCGTTCGCTGACCTAGCGTGTGATTTTCCTGAAACTGTGTAGGGCTATCAGTTGTCCACAGGGCAATCGCTGCAGTGGATCGCGCGATCTGGTAAATCCTCTTACGCCGGACCCTACAAGGGCGAGATTGTCTACCTAAGGCATTCCGGCAATAGGCAAAAACACGGTTAACCACCCAAAATACGCTCACCCAGCCTTCATCCCCGTTACTCTGTCTCCATACTTTTTGCAGGTTTACTTCCATGCTCCAGGTCCAGGGCGTCTTCAAAAGCTATGCCACCGCACAAGGTCCGCTTCCGGTGTTGCAGGGGGTCGACCTGACGCTCACGCCTGGCAGCAGCCTGGCGTTGATGGGGGAGTCGGGGAGCGGCAAGAGCACCTTGCTGCACCTGATCGCCGGCCTCGACAAGGTCGATAGCGGCAGTATCCGCAGCGGCGAGTATCGGCTCGAGGAGATGAGCGAAGCGCATCTGGCCAACTGGCGGCGTACGGAAATCGGCCTGGTGTTTCAACAGTTCAACCTGATCGGCAGTTTGCGTGTAGAGGACAACCTGGCATTTCAGGCTCGCCTGGCGGGGCGTTTTGATGAGCGCTGGCAGGCGCACCTGGTCCAGCGATTGGGCTTGGCTGATGTATTGCGTCGTTATCCGGAGCAGCTGTCCGGCGGTCAACAGCAACGGGTGGCGTTAGGGCGTGCACTGGCCGCGCAACCTCGGTTGCTGTTGGCGGACGAACCCACCGGCAGCCTGGATGAAGCCACCAGCGATGAAGTGTTGAAGCTGTTGCTGGAATTGCTCGACGACAGCCCAACGACCTTGTTGATGGTCACCCATAGCCCGAGCGTGGCCGCGCGACTGGCGCAAAAGGTGGTGTTGCACCGCGGACGCCTGGTCGGCGCGGACGAGCGCTGAGGTGGGGATTTTTCGCCAGACATTACGGGCGTTGCTCAGCCATTGGCAACGCCATCCGGTGCAGTTGTGCAGTGTGCTGACCGGGCTTTGGCTAGCCACTGGCTTGCTGACTGGCGTGCAGGCGCTGAACAGCCAGGCGCGTGACAGTTACAGCCGGGCCAGCCAAATGATCGGCGGCGAACCCCAGGCCAGCCTGAGTGCGCCCGGTGGCGCGACGTTTTCCCAGGCCCTCTTTGTCGAGCTACGACGGATGGGGTGGCCGGTGTCCCCGGTTTTGCAGGGGCGGGTGACGCTCAAGGGCCATGAAGATCAACGCCTGCAACTGATGGGTATCGAGCCAGTGTCGTTGCCGGCCGGCTCTGCGGTAGCCGGGCAAACCCTGGCGATCGAGCGGATTGTCGAATTTTTCAGTGCACCGGGCACCACCTGGATTTCGCCGCAGACCTTGCAGGCATTGGGTTTGCGCGAAGGTGAGCAACCCGCCAGCGTCAGTGGTGCGCCTCTGCCGCCGCTGCAAGTACAGAGCGACATGGCACCTGGGATGTTGCTGGTGGACATCGGCTATGCCCAACAGATTCTCGGACTGCCGGATCAACTGTCACGATTGTTGTTGCCCAAGGATTTCACCGCCACCTTGCCGGATCAGTTCAAGGGGCAGTTACAGTTCAAGCGCAGCGGCGAGGAGAACAACCTCGCACGCCTGACCGAAAGCTTCCACCTGAACCTCGATGCCTTGGGCTTTCTCTCCTTTGTCGTCGGACTGTTCATTGTTCATGCCGCCATCGGACTGGCACTGGAGCAGCGCCGAGGACTGCTCAGGACCTTGCGCGCCTGCGGTGTCAGCGCACGTCGGCTGATCATTTGCCTGGCGTTCGAACTGGGCATTCTGGCGCTGATCGGCGGGATCGCCGGTGTGGTGACCGGCTACCTGCTGGCCAGTATCCTGTTACCCGACGTCGCAGCCAGCCTGCGCGGTCTGTATGGCGCCGAGGTGCCCGGTCAGTTGAGTCTTAGCCCGTGGTGGTGGCTCAGCGGAGTTGGCCTGAGCCTTTTCGGCGCTTTGCTGGCCGGCGCCAACAGTCTGTTGCGTGCGGCGCGCCTGCCCTTGCTGGCATTGGCTGATCCCCAGGCCTGGCATCAGGCCCATGCCCGGTGGTTGCGCCGCCAGGGTGTGGTAGCGGCACTTGCCGGGGTGATTGCAGTGCTCGCATGGGGTTTTGGCGACAGCCTTGCCAGTGGTTTCGTGCTGTTGGCGGCCTTGCTGATCGGCGCCGCGCTGGCGCTGCCGGTCGTGCTCAATACGCTGCTGAACCTATTGTTGCAGCGCCGCCGTTCCGTGCTCGGTCAGTGGTTTCTCGCCGATTGTCGCCAGCAATTGCCGGCCCTCAGCCTGGCGTTGATGGCGCTGCTGTTGGCACTGGCGGCGAACATCGGCGCAGGCAGCATGACTGCCGGTTTCCGTCAGACCTTTGGCGACTGGCTGGAACAACGATTGACCGCTGAGTTGTACGTGAACCCGCAAAACCCGGCACAGGCCACGGACATGTATGCCTGGCTCAAGCAGCAGCCAACGCTCACGGCGGTATTGCCCAACTGGCAGGTGTCGATCCAGTTGCAAGGCTGGCCGGCGGATGTGTTCGGCGTGATCGACCACCCCACCTATCGCCAGCACTGGCCGTTGCTCGAAGCGACGGGCGATGACGCCTGGGAACAACTGGCCAGGAGCGACGCGCTGATGCTCAGCGAACAACTGGCCCGACGGTTGAACGTACGGCTGGGCGATCACCTCACGCTGCCCACGCCGACGGGCTCGTGGTCGCCGCGTGTTGTCGGGATCTATGCGGACTACGGCAACCCGAAGGGGCATGTTCTGGTCAACGCCGACCACTTGCTGCGCGGCTGGCCGCAACTGACGCCGAGTCGCTTCAACCTGCGCATCGAGCCCGTACGGATCCCGGGGTTTCTGAACAGCCTGCAGACCCGTTTCGCCCTGGATGACAGCCGCATCGTCGAACAGGCGCGGCTCAAGGACTGGTCCACCCAGGTGTTCGAACGCACCTTCGCCGCCACCGCAGCCCTGAACAGCCTGACCCTCGGCGTCGCCGGCGTGGCGCTGTTCATCAGCCTGCTGACCCAGAGTCAGAGCCGTCTTGGACAACTCGCGCCATTGTGGGCGCTGGGGGTAACACGTCGACAGTTGATGTTGCTCAATCTCGGGCAGACCTGGCTCCTGGCCGTACTGACGCTGGTGCTGGCGCTGCCGCTGGGTATCGCGCTGGCGTGGTGCCTGGACACGGTCATCAACGTGCAGGCCTTCGGCTGGCGACTGCCATTGCGCGTTTTCCCGCTGCAACTGGCGCAGTTGATGGGGTTGGCGCTGCTCGCCACCTTGCTGGCGTCGGCTTGGCCGCTTTACTCGCTTTACCGCACACAACCGGCGGACCTGCTGAGGACGTTTGCCCATGAGGATTAAACGCGCGGCCTTGTGGTTGCTGATGCTGGTGCTGCTGGTCAGCGGTTGCGACAACCCGTCGCCGGATGAAAAAGGTTTCGCCGGTCTCGGCGGCGAGGCGGCTGCCTTCACAGCAGTAGTGCCCGGTCGGGCGTTCAGCTTTCCAGCGGATCACGGTCCCCATGATGGTTTTCGCATCGAGTGGTGGTACGTCACTGCGAACCTCAAGGACGATCAAGGTCAGGAATTCGGCGTGCAATGGACACTGTTTCGCAGCGCGCTGAAGGCCGCGCCCAAAGTGCCGGGTTGGGGTAACCAGACGATCTGGCTGGGGCACGCAGCGGTGACTTCGGCAACGGTGCACCACGCCGCCGAACGTTATGCCCGCGGCGGCGTGGGCCAGGCCGGGGTGAGCATCCAACCATTCAATGCCTGGATAGATGATTGGCGTTTCAGCAGCCAGGATCCCGTTGCGCTGGATGATCTGCAACTCAGTGCCCGGGACAAGGGATTCGACTACACCCTGCAACTCACGGCTACTCACACGCCAGTCTTGCAGGGCGACAAGGGTTTCAGTCAGAAGTCCGAACAGGGCCAGGCGTCGTACTACTACAGTCAGCCTTTTTTTCAGGCCCGAGGCACCCTGCAAATCGACGGCAAGACTTATCAGGTCAGCGGTCCTGCGTGGTTGGATCGCGAGTGGAGCAGCCAACCACTGACGGCCAACCAGAGCGGTTGGGATTGGTTTTCCCTGCACCTGGAGAGCGGCGAGCAGGTGATGCTCTACCGGATGCGCCAGCACAATGGCGAGCCATACCTCACCGGTACCTGGATCGACGCACAGGGGCACACGCAGTCGTTGCACGCCGCTGACATCAGCCTCGCACCGCTGGAAGTCAAAAAGGTCGCCGGGCGCTCAATGCCTGTGCGTTGGTCAATCCGGATTCCCGGCAAGCAACTCGACATCACCACGACGGCGCTCAACCCCGACGCGTGGATGGATCTTCGAATTCCCTACTGGGAAGGTCCCGTACGCCTGGGCGGTAGCCATGCAGGGCAGGGTTACCTGGAGATGACCGGTTATTGAGGTGGAACTCTCGGTGGCGTTACACCCTCCTAATTGAACCCGCCACTTCATCGGAGCCGTCATGAGCGACGACCTCAAGTTGCCCGATCTGGATGCATGGCAGCGCCTGTTCGATGACCAGGCCTACTGGCAACAATCCCCGGATGCCCATTACACCGAGCTGCTGCGCTTGGCGGATGATCTGTTGGGTCAAGGCGCCATTGACCTCGAACAGTGGCAGACCCTGAGGAGCAGGGCCGAGGACTCCCACAAGGACTCACCTGGCGTGAACGTCAGTCAGGAAGTCGATGACCCCGAAGCCTGAGGAGAATATCCATGAACGATCGATCTGACACCTTCAAGCACCCCGACGAACCGCGTCCGCCCGGTGAGGTCGAGCGCGACAATGATGCCCTGCGCCCTACCGATCCGACCCGACGCAAGGAAAGCGGCAAGGGGACCGCCAGTGGTGAATCCACTGCGCAGGAAACCGCCAATAATCGTTGACCGCGGAATTCAAAAGTCGAGTGTTGGCTCTATAATTCTTATTTATTTTTGTACATCTTTCGTACAAGGCTAAGTCGGATTATGGTCGCACTGGTGAGTTTAAGAAGTGTATGTAAATCAATTTTTTGATGACATTTAATTAATGCTCGATAAATTTGATGTTATTGGCGCGCACATCGCTATCAAGTTCCATTAGACTACACGCCGTTCGCCCAGTGGCGGGGCTCTTTACCGGTGCATGGATTGCCAAGGCCATTACACTGGGCGAACACCTTCAATGACTGTCTCTGACGAGAGTACGTCTCGCTGATGGCGCATGTCCGCAATTGACAACCATATTGCGCAATATGTTGCGCAATATGTTGCGCAATATGTATTGAACACCTCCTTCGTAAATTCGATCATTTGCTCTATTTTTGCGAAGTTACATTCTGTTTCTTATTACTGTTTCAGTGCCAATAATTGAGTGCTGTGGACTATTTATGCGGCTCCCGCCAGTCATGAGAACCTGAAGTGTTGCCAATCAAAAGTTCCCCAAAGATCTTGCGATAATTGAATTGCAGTGCTTCCAAGTGCGAGCCACTGCAACGAACTGCGCTGCCTGGTGGTCGAATCCAGCGGCAAACACATTCCCGAATTCAAGGAGCGCGACATGAAAATCCTGATGGTTTTGACGTCTCACGATCAATTGGGTGACACGGGTAAGAAAACCGGTTTCTGGCTGGAGGAGTTCGCCGCACCGTATTTTGCCTTCAAGGATGCCGGTGCACAGTTGACGCTGGTATCGCCCAAGGGGGGGCAACCGCCGCTGGACCCCAAAAGCGACGAGCCCGACGCACAGACCGCTGCCACAGACCGTTTCCGCAAGGACTCCGCCGCCCAGGCCGCGTTGGCCTCCACCGCGCTGCTGAGCAGCGTGCGGGCGGAGGATTATGATGCGGTGTTCTATCCAGGTGGCCATGGCCCGCTGTGGGATCTGGCCGAAGACAAGAATTCGATCGCGCTGATCGAAACCTTGTACAAGGCCGGTAAACCGGTGGCGATGGTCTGCCACGCGCCGGGCGTATTACGTCATGTGAAGGGCGCAGACGGCCAGCCGTTGGTCAAGGGCAAGCGGGTGACGGGGTTCACCAACTCCGAAGAAGAAGCGGTGCAACTGACCCATGTGGTGCCGTTCCTGGTGGAAGACATGCTCAAGGAGAAAGGTGGGAATTACTCCAAGGCTGAGGACTGGGCGAGTTATGTGGTCGAAGATGGGTGGTTGCTCACCGGGCAGAATCCGGCGTCATCCGAGGCCACGGCGCAGGCGTTGCTGGCAAAACTGAAATAAACCCGAACCTGAAGGGGCGAGCACGCTCGCTCCTCCAGGGGGGACGCGTCAGGGTTTCATGTTCAGGGTGGCAAAACACTCTTCGATCGATCGTCGCTGCGTCTCGGCATACAGCTGCAGCTCATCGAGGGTTGCCCGACCCAGCGCCCGTTCGAAGGCTTGCTGGTTGGAGTGTTGGTCATAGTGGACTTGCGCCGCATCCCCCAGGTTCGACTGGAAGATACCTGCCGCACTCACAGGCAGGAAGTCTTCGTATACCAGCGGTTCCGCCCTGACGTAATCATTGCTCAGCAACGCTTGCAACGACAGCGGTTGGCGCTCCCCTGATGCCAGGCCTTTGTCCGTGACCACATAACGGAAGTACGCCAGTTCCTGCTGGCGCATGTCATCCAGGGTGTCAGGGAATTCGCCAAAGTGTTGCGTCATCAGCGCGTTGTAGCGTGCTGCATTGCCTTCGTTGGGGAAGTCATTGAGTTCATCGCGGGCAGCGTTGAGCAAGCGGTCGTAAAGCGCCCGACCTTTCGGGGTGAGAGCGGCGCCACGCTGTTCGATTTCGCCGAAACGGGCACTGTGGCTGCCGTGTCTGTCGGGTTGGTCAGTGAATGACACGGGTTCATCCAGCGCCTTGAAGCTGGTCTGGCGCAGCAGGATAGGGCATTGGCGGCGGGGTGGGCCTTCGATCACCGCCTTGGGCGTGATGCCATGCGCCGGCATCTGTGCCTGAACGATGTCGATGTCCAGCGTGCGGGGCGTCAGGTGGTTGATGTGCGGGCCCTTGAACGCCACCACGTCGGCAATCAGGCGATGCTGGGCGCTGAGTTGGCGATACTGTTCGGCGGTCACGGTGGCGCTGTGGTGCCAACGGAAGGTTTCCAGTGCCTGTTGGACAAACGCCTCGGCCTCCGGCTCGGTCAGGCCGCCCTGGGACTGTGCGCGGTCGATCAGGGTGAGCGCCATCGGTGTGAAAATCGAGCGTTTATCCAGCACCGACTGGGCAAAGCTGCGCAGGTCCGGATTCTCGATCAACTCCAGGCGCAGGAGCGAGGTAAACACCCGGAACGGGCTGACCTGCAACGCGTCTTCGTGCACGGCGCGAAATGCTGTGGAATGCACCGGCACGCCGGCCGGGGTGAGGTCGTAATAACCAACGGGTTGCATACCCATGACCGCGAACAAACGGGCGAGGGTGGCCAGCTCCGCCGCTGTGCCGACGCGGATGGCGCCATGGCGCTCCATGTCCAGGCGCTGGATTTCGCCGGTGCTGTCCAATTGCCGGGCAATCTGCGGATCGCTGTCCAGCACATGACGGTTGGTCTTTTCCACCAGCTCCATGAGCGCACCGTAAAGCGGGACTTCTTTGCGGTACATGTCGGACATCGCTTTGGAGAAGCGTTGGCGGATCAGGTCAGGGCTGACAAAGTTTGGGTGGCTCATGCACAAATTCCAGGCGCGGTGACGGGAAGGTTGTGAGCAAAGATCGCAGCCTTGCACGACACCGGCAAACGAAGAATCTTATGGACTTCATTCTGCAAAGGACTGATTAGCTAGTGCATGCGCTGATCCTGCGGGCTCTCCTGGCGCTGGGATGCCAAAAACTCCCGATACAACCGGGCTGAACCTGCCGGTGCCTCAACCATCGGCATATGCCCGATGCCTTCCCAGATTTCCACCCGCAGGTCCTCGATGCCTTTGCTCCAGATGGCGACGCTGCTGACGTCGATCAGACGATCCTTGCGGCCCCACAGCAACAGCGCCGGGCACTTGATCTGGGCCAGCTTCGGCTCCATGGGGGGGCTGGCGCGGAAATCCCGGAAGATTTCTTCCAGTTCATCCCGAGACTGTTCGTATCTTTGTGCAATGGCGTCCAGCACCACGCCGGGCACCCACGGCGGTTCTGCCATGGTCATGGCGTAAAAGTACCGAAATTCTTCCCGGGAGTTGATCAGGAACGGATTGTGGCCCTTGGCCAAATGGCGCTCCAGATCGCTGGCTTCAGGTGCCGTCACGCCCGCCGGGTCGATCAGGGCGACCGAGGCTATTCGCTCCGGATAGGTCGCCGCGAGCCAGGCCGCCATGTAGCCACCCATCGAGTTACCGATGACGTGCACCTTTTCGACGCCGCAGACGTCGAGCAGCTGGATCATCCGTTTCGCCTGCAATGGAATGTCATAACCGCCGCCTTCCTTGAATCCGGTTTCCCCGTGCCCGGCGATATCCGGAATGATCACGCGGTAACTGCCGACGAAATGCCGAGCGAAGCGCAACCAGATGTTCTTGTCGGCGCTGTAGCCATGCAACATCAGCACACTGCTCGAGGCTTCATAGGGGCCACCCTGCCACGTCGAAACAGTCATTTCTGCGATCGGCACGACAATCTTGTGCAGCCGATACAATTTCGCTTCGGCCGCCATGTTCAGGTCATAGAGCCAGTAACCGATGGCTGGGTAGCTCAACCAGCTCCAGGCGATGAAAACCGCAATGACGACAACCAACAAAAGCATCAGGCGTCTCCCTTCTCTCTGATCAAGACAGAATGTGATCGGCGGGTTTCAGCGCCCGGGTCAATTGGTGGTAGCTGAAACTGAACCCGGGGAACATGGCGATCACATGCCCACTCTTGCTTTGATACCAACTGTGGCAGCCTCCGGACTTCCACACCGTGCGTTCCATTTCCCTGTGGATCATTTCAGTGTAGGTACGTTCTGCCTCAGGGCGAACTTCAATGCTGCGCAAACCCTGTTTTTTCAGGGTGCGAATGCAATCGAGGATGTAGTTCATCTGCGATTCGATGATGAACAGCGCTGACGTATGGCCGATGCCGGTGTTGGGGCCGGTGACGATGAACAGGTTGGGGAAGTCTGGCAGGCTGGTGCCGAGATAGGCGCGGGGGTAGGTCGCCCAGAAATCTCGCAATTGCTTGCCGTTTTTTCCGCTGACCGGGTAGGAAATCACTCCGTCGGTAGCGTCGTAACCGGTGGACCAGACAATCAGGTCCACGTCGATGTGCTGCCCGTCCAGGGTGTTGATGCCGGTTTCGTCAATGGAAGAGATGCCTTGTTCGCGGCAGTGCAGTGTGACATTGGGGCGAGCGAGGGCCGGGTAGAGCGTGCTGGAGACGATGACTCGCTTGCAGCCAATCGCGTAGTCCGGTGTCAATTTGCGACGCAATTGCGGGTCAGGCACTTGCCGCTTGAGGAAGCGCAGCGCGTGGAGCTGGACCAGACGGATAGCCGGCTTTGAATACTTGAAGGCAATCACGCGGGTTTCGAACTGCCAGTAGATCATCCAGCGCAGCAATTTGTACGCCGGTTTCAGACCCAGCAGCCAACGTTGTACAGGCCCGAAGGCGCGGTCGGCCCGTGGCAGCACCCAATGGGGCGAGCGTTGGAACACATGTAAATGCGCGACATCCGGGGCAATCGCGGGAATCACTTGGGCGGCGCTGGCACCGCTGCCGACGATGGCAACGCGTTTTTGCCGATAGTCGTAGGTGTGATCCCAGTTATTGGTATGAAACGTCTTACCCTGGAAGCGCTCCATGCCCTCGAAGTGCGGGATCACGGGCTGGCTCAACGGCCCCGTGGCGTTGATCAGGAACTGTGCATGAAAGGTGCCCTTGCCCGCTGTGTGCACCGTCCAGCGTCGGGCTACATCGTCCCATTCGACGTGAAGGACGTTGGCATTCAGTTCGACCTTGTCCCGCAGGCCAAAGTGCTCCACCACATGCTGGGTGTAGCGATGCAGCTCTGCCTGCCCGGCGAACATCTGCGTCCAGCGATAGGGCGCAAAGGACAGTGAATAGAGTGGCGAAGGCACGTCCACGGCGGCGCCGGGGTACGTGTTCTGGCACCAGGTGCCGCCGAAGAAGTCACGTCGCTCAAGCAGGCGGAAATCATCGATACCGGCCTTGAGCAAATTGATCGCCGCGCACTGCCCACCAAAACCGCTGCCGATGATCAACACCTGGAAAGTCTGCATGGGCGTCCTTGTTAGGGTTACTTTTGTTTATCCCCCTTCATGTATAGCCAAACATTTCACAGGTGTGTCACGGTGATTCATCCCCAGGCGCTTAAATCCCCCTGTACCTGTAGGAGCGAGCATGTCGAGGCGTCGAACCGTCGCGATGGTCGTCAACGATGACGCGGGTATCTGACACCCAACGGCGTTCTGGAGACCATCGCGAGCAAGCTCGCTCCTACAGGATAGGGGGCGTGCAGGGTTATTCCTTCACGCTCATGAATTCTTCCGCGTAACGGATGTATTCCTCGGGCTGCGTGTAAGTGTGGGTCAGTTCCGTCGCGCTCAGGTCCGAGGCCTGGGTGAAGATTTGGCGTTGTTCGCGCAAGCTGTCATAGGTCGCCTTGATGGCCGCGAAGTAAGCACCGTGCCCGTCGATCACGACACGTACGCCCAGTTCCGCGAGGCGATCATCGTCGCGCAGCAGCGGATTGCCGTACGTCACCAGCATCAGCGGCACGCTCAGGTGCTCGGCGATCTGCTCCAGGTGATCGAAATCACGGACGCCGACCATGCAGATGCCGTCTGCACCGGCTTTTTGATACTGCCGGGTACGGCTGATGACTTCCTGCACCGGCAGGATACCGGCGTTGGTGCGAGCAACGATGGCCATTTCGGTGTCGACCCGTGCTTCCAGGGCAGCGCGGATCTTGCCGACGCCTTCGGCGACGCCGATCAAGTCCGTGGATTTTCGGCCAAATTGCGCTGGTAGCAGCGTGTCCTCGATGGTCAGGGCGGCGACGCCGGCGCGTTCCAGTTCGACGATGGTGCGCATGACGTTAAGCGCGTTGCCGTAGCCGTGGTCGGCGTCGGCGATGAATGGCAATTGAGCGACGCGACCGATGCGGGTGGCCTGCTCGGCGAATTCGCTGAGGGTGATCAGGGCGAAGTCGGGGGCGCCCAGCACCTGCAAAGAGGCGACCGAACCACCGAGGATCCCGACCTCAAAGCCCAGGTCTGCGGCGATGCGTGCCGACATCGGATCGAAGACCGACGCTGTGTGATAGCACTTGTTGGAAGCGAACAGTTCACGGAAGTTGCGGCGCAAATCTTGATGGGAAAGCCTGGACATATAAGTTCCACCAATACAAAGGAATGGAAAGGCTTGAGCAAGAGTGTCAACGCCGAAGACGCAAAAGGCTATCACGCCACGGGGGAAATTATGATGACCAATTTGTCGGACTTTTCATTTTGAAGCCCCGGATGCAGGAAGATCAGGCCATTCAGGCGGCAACCGCTCGCGCCTGGTGGCAGAGCAGCGGCACCGCGCGAACCGAGTCACCCGGCTGCAACTGCAGGCGTTTGGCGATAAGTCTATCGACCATCAGACTGTTGCCCACCCGCTTTGCGGGAGCCGTGGTAATGCGGCAGTTTTCCAACCGGCGATTGTGGATCAGCCAGACGGGTGCATGGTCGTCCGGCGTGCCGATTGCCAGCACAAGCGCCTGGCTGTCCCGTACGCTGCGGATCTTCGCCAGGGGCGCCTCGATGACGGGACCGGCATCGAAGATATCGACATAGCCTTCGTGAGTGAAGCCTTCATCAGTGAGGATTTTCATCGCCGGCTCGGTGTTGGGGTGGGCCTTGCCGATGACCGCCTGGGCCTGTTCGGTGAGCAGGCAGGTGTAAAGTGGCTGGCGTGGCATCAGCTCGGCGATGGAAGCCTTGCTGCCCAGCCTCGACAATTGATGGGCGTGGTTGAAGTCCATTTTGAAGAAGTGCCGACCCAGGCTGTCCCAGAAGGGAGAGCAGCCTTGCTCATCGGCTCGGCCGCGCAGCTCGGCAATAAGCTTTTCACCGAACAGTTCGGCAAATTCCGCCACGAACAACAAACGCCCCAGGGACAGCAACCTTCCGTTGCTGCCTCGACGTTGATCAGGGCGCAGGAACAACGAACGGACTTCCGATTGGCCGGTCATTTCGTTGTTCAGGAACAATGTCGGGATCTGTCGCTGGATGCCCAGATCAGGGGAGGATCGGACGGTCATCCCGACCCGATAGTTGTACCAGGGTTCGCGCAAGCCAATGGCTCCCGTCAGGGCGCTGATGCCGACGACCTGCTGATCGTCGTCCTCGAGCACGAACAGGTAATCGGCGTCGGCCCGCTCGATCTGTCCGGCGAAGGCCCTTTGTGTCCAGCGCAGGCGGTGGGCCAGGCGTTCCTCGTCGGCGGGCAGGGCGGCCAGCACAGGTACGGCTTGCCGAGCCAGTGTCAACAAGGCGGCGAGGTCTGTGATTCGCGCGGGGCGGACGATCATGGAGCCCTTCCTTCCATTGGCTGCCGCGAGCATCGAACCTCTGTCCGCAAGGCGCTCACAGGGCGATCACCCGCACCAGGCTGCCGTCGGTCACCTTCAGGGCCGCGCACATCTCGCCATCCAGGGACACCGGTTGCCCGGCGTGGTAGTCCAGCTCGGCGACGATGGCACGAAAACCTTTCAACGATTCGTTACTGACCAGGTAGCGACCGCGTGCATCGATGCTGTCGTTGCGCAGGACGGTGTCGACCTTGCTCTGCGCAATCGAGCGGATATCGGCCAGACGTGCATGCAAGGTCGGGCCGCCGTCGAAGAGGTCGATGTAGCTGTTGGTCTCGAACCCCTCGCGCTCCAGGATATCGAAAGCGTCCTGGCCGTCGGGGTGAATACGACCGATGCAATCCTGTGCCGGCTGCGGGAGCATCGGTACGTAGATCGGATATTGCGGCATCAGTTCGGCCAGGAAGGTACGGCTTTCCAGCCCGCAAAGACGCTCGGCTTCGGCGTAGGGCAGGTCGAAGAAGTGCTTGCCCACGGCGTCCCAGAAGGGCGACCGGCCTTCGGCGTCGCTGTAGCCGACAATCTCGGTGATGACTGCTTGCGCAAAGCGCTGCGGATGGGCGGCGATGAACATCAGGCGCGCCCGGGATAACAGTTCGGAGGCCGGTGAGCGCACCAGCGGCGCATCGATATGAAAACCACGCAACAGGGTGTGGCCGTTGAGGTCATGACACAACGACAGCGCCGGTACGCCATGCTCGATGTTCAGCTCCCGCGAGGCGCTGGTGAAGTGTCGGTTGCGCAGGCTATGGAACGGTTCGTCGAACCCGGCGGTGGCGAGGATTTCCGAACAGCCGGCCAGGTGTTGGTTTGTCAGGTCCTGCAGTACGAAAAAGTAGTTTTGCCCACCCGGAGACCGCACGTCCTGATCGAATGAGTTGCACGAATCAACGATCCGTTCGTGCAGGCGCTCGGCGTTGTCCGGCAGGGACGTCACGCCGATGAGGCTGTCGTGAGCCAGTCGTTGCAACTGGGGCAGGTCGGTTAACTCCACTGGGCGTATGACCAGCATGGATGCACTCCTGTATCAATGGGTTCGGCGCTGGGCACGAACCTGACTATCACTGTCGGTTTCCACGCATTGAGTCGGCGGTCGCTTTTTGGTCTTCAGGCGCCGCTCTTGTTTTTAATCAGCTGAGGCAGTACTGCGTCTATGCCACTGTGGCCAGCACCGCATCGATCAGGATTATAGAGACGTTGGTTGGTGTTGCGGGGAGGGCATCCGGGCTCCTGCTGGATGAGGGGTTTGTTTACATTTCATAATCCGTTACAGCAGTATTTATTTAACCTGCGTCCCCTGTCTAGTGAATTTTTGCGAGGTTGTTTACCGCATTATCCAGGTATGAAATCCCCGTCAGTCTTGGGTTACGCGCCTGTCAGTCAGTCTTGTAGGCCCTCGCTGATAAGGCTGTCGGAGATCGCTGTTTTAATAGCTGGCAAGTGTACTTTCGAGATGAAACGATCGCCCTCGATCACCTTTCTTACGGCACAATCAGGCCTGTTCGAACGCTTCATGTCGTTGAGTTTCCTTAACCGAGTGATTTTCCGTGCAGTCGACCCGTTTGACTTTGTTGTGTCACGCAAGAACCGTCGCACAAAAATTAGCGTGTTTTCCTAAGGATGAGCCGTTAGAGATGGATTGGCAGTCAGCGAGCGGCTGCTTGGGCGGCCAGTTCAAGGGCCGGCTGCGTCTTTTCTGCGCCCCGGAACTGCGTACGCGACAAACCGCCGTTTTATGCGGCAGCGGTGCGGTGATTGTCGAGGCGCTGCAAGACTGCAATTTTGGCCGTTGGAAAGGTGCACGGATCAGCGATCTGCAAAGCGCCGAACCCGAGGCGCTGCAGGCCTGGCTCGATGACCCGCACGCGACGCCCCACGGCGGCGAGTCGGTGGCGCAACTCGGTGAGCGGGTAGGGGCATGGCTGGCGACACTGGAAGCCACGCCGGGCCATATCGTTGCCGTGACGCATCCCTTTGTCATTCGTGCGGCCTTGACTCAGGTGTTGCAGAGTCCAGCTTTCAATCACATCGATGTTGAGCCTCTGTCCGCCATCGACTTGCGGTTCAACGGGCGTTGGCGCCTGCGTTTGCCAGGGGCTGACCTTGAGGGTTCGCGTTCATGAAAAAACTGATGGTCATCGGCATCGGCGCCGGCAACCCTGACTACATCACGATGCAGGCCGTGAAGGCGCTCAATCAAGTGGATGTGTTTTTTCTCATGGACAAGGGGCAGAGCAAGGACACACTCATCGACCTGCGCCGCGAGATTTGCGAAACCTACATCAGCGATCATACCTACCGGTTTGTTGAAGCCCACAGTCCGGAACGTGAGCACGGCGATGTGGACTACAAGGCGAGTGTGGAGGATCTGAACCTTGCAAAGCAGCGCACCTTCGAGCGGCTGATCAGTGAAGAACTCTCTGACGACCAGTGCGGCGGCTTCCTGGTGTGGGGTGATCCGGCGCTATACGACAGCACCATCCGGATCCTGCGCGCGATCCTGGCGTCGGGGCGATGCACGTTTGAGTTCGACGTGATTCCAGGCATCACCAGCGTCCAGGCGCTTGCGGCGCAACACAAGGTGCCGCTGAACAGTATTGGTCGTTCGATCGAAATCACCACGGGTCGACGGTTGGCAGCCGGGCAAGTGAGCGACGCCGACAGCCTGGTGGTGATGCTCGATGCGCAGAATTCCTACCAGCAGGTGGTGGATCGAGATACGGAAATCTATTGGGGGGCCTACCTGGGCACACCGGATGAAATTCTCATCAACGGTAAGCTCGAGGACGTGGCGGATGAAATCGAGCGGGTACGCAAGGCGGCGAGAGCGGCCCATGGATGGATCATGGATACCTATCTGTTGCGCAAGCCTTGACCCCACGCCCGAATCGCTCCCGGTACGTTGAAGGAGGCACGCCTACCACCGTGCGAAACGCCACCCGGAAACTCTCCACCGAGCGATAACCGCACTGCTGCGCAATCTGGTCAGTGTTTTGGTGGGTGCTTTCCAGCAACTCCCGTGCCCGTGCCAGGCGTTCGTGCTGTAACCAGACTTTAGGCGCAAGGCCGGTGGCCTCGGTGAAACGGCGCAGGAAGGTTCTTTCGCTCATCGCTGCTTCGCTGGCCAGCTCGCGCACTTGCAACGGAACGTGCAAGCGCTCTCGCGCCCACTGCATGACGCGTGATAGGTCACTGCGCGGTGTAGGGCTGACGGGTGTCGGGATGAATTGCGCTTGGCCACCGGTGCGTTGCGGCGACATCACCAGCCGGCGGGCCACGGAGTTGGCCACTTGTGTACCGAAATCCCGTGTGACCAGGTGCAGGCAGGCATCGATGCCGGCGGCGCTGCCTGCCGAGGTGATCAATTGGCCGGAGTCGACGTAGAGCACGTCAGGGTCGACCAGAATATTCGGGTATCGCTCGGCCAGTTCCGTGGTGTAGCGCCAGTGGGTGGTGGCGCTGTGGCCGTCGAGCAGGCCGGTCGCCGCCAGCACAAATACTCCGGAGCAGATCGAGAGCAACCGTGCACCACGCCCATGGGCTTGACGCAGGGCGACGATCAAGCGATCAGGCACCGCAGCGTTGCGATCGCGCCAACCGGGAATGATGATGGTCCGGGCATCCGCGAGCAGCTCCAGGCCGCCATCGGCCAGCACCTGAATACCGCCCATCGCGCGCATAGGGCCCTCGTCAACTGCGGCAATGCGGTGTTCGTACCAAGGGAAATCGAACTCCGGCCGCGCCAGGCCGAAGATCTCCACGGCGATACCGAACTCGAAGGTGCAAAGGCCGTCGTACGCCAAAATGGCGACCAATCCAGGGGTGGGATGCATTTGGCGTAAAATTCCCGGTAGCTGTCTTGTGCGCCACTTTAGCGGCAAGTGGCGGGCGGTTAAAGTCCTCTCATCCCCATCGAAACTCTGGAGCACTGCCCATGACCAGTCTGGTTCGCAATATCCCCGCCGCCCCGTCGGCCATTGCCCTGATGCATTTCAGCAATCGCCTGACGTTTGAAACCGATTGTTCCGATGTCTACGCCAGTCAACAGGCAGGTGAAATTGATTTTGTCCTGGTGGACACCCGTGGTCCGCTGGCATACGAGCGCGGTCATGTGCCAGGCGCCATCAACCTGCCGGGACGGTTGCTGAGCGCCGAACAGCTAGCCGGTTACGCCACCTCCACGCTTTTCGTGGTCTATTGCGCGGGGCCTCACTGCAACGGTGCCAATAAGGCGGCGGTGAAACTCGCCGCGTTGGGTTATTCGGTCAAGGAAATGATCGGCGGGGTGATGGGGTGGCTGGATGAAGGGTTTGAATTGAGTGTCGCTCGGCCCCTCCCAGGCGCTGCCGTCATTGGTTGTGAATGTTGATCTGGCAAAACCATTAATCTGACCCGTGTCCGGACCGGGTGCTACCTGATAAGGGGCAGGTCCGGAGCTGAAACGATCTCGCCTTTTTTATAAGTTTTTGTCGCTTGCGCACAATTTACCCGTGTACAGCCGCTCTAGACTGCCGGCCTCTTCGGTTTTCTCACATAACAAAGCTCTGACCGAAAGCTGACAATCGAATGCTGCCAATAAAAGCCTCCGTACACGGGAGTTATAAATGAAGAAGCTAGTGATGTTCGGTGCCCTGGCACTGTCGATGTTGTCCCTGACCGCCGTGGCTGATGACGCCAAGCCGATCCGTATCGGTATCGAAGCCGGTTACCCGCCATTCTCGATGAAAACCCCTGACGGCAAACTCACCGGTTTCGACGTCGATATCGGCGACGCGCTGTGCGAGCAGATGAACGTCAAATGTACCTGGGTCGAGCAAGAGTTCGATGGCCTGATCCCGGCACTGAAGGTCAAGAAAATCGACGCGATCCTGTCGTCCATGACCATCACTGACGACCGCAAGAAGAACGTCGACTTCACCATCAAGTACTACCACACCCCGGCGCGCTTCGTGATGAAGGCTGGCACCGACATCAAGGATCCGCTCACCGAACTCAAGGGCAAGAAAGTCGGCGTGCTGCGTGCCAGTACCCACGACCGTTTTGCCACCGAAGTGCTGGTGCCGGCCGGTATCGAGCTGGTGCGTTACGGCTCGCAGCAGGAAGCGAATCTGGACATGGTTTCCGGTCGCGTCGATGCGCTGCTGGCCGACTCGGTCAACCTCGATGACGGTTTCCTGAAAACCGATGCGGGCAAGGGCTTTGCCTTTGTCGGCCCGACCTACGAAGACGCCAAGTACTTCGGCGGCGGTGCCGGTATTGCCGTACGCAAGGGTGACAAGGAGCTGGCGGACAAATTCAACACCGCTATTACCGAAATCCGTGCCAACGGCAAGTACAAGCAGGTGCAGGACAAGTACTTTGATTTCGACGTCTACGGTCATTAATTCACCGTAGAAAAAAAGTGGCCCCGTTGACGCGGTGGCCACTTTTTTTATGTGCACTCACTGTCGAAGTCAAAAGCTATTGGTAGATCCCACAAGGGATCATGCTGTTTGAGTATTGAGGAGTTCCCATGCAACGCATCGACCACCTGCTCCCTTGGAGCCACCTCGGCACCGAACGCACCCTGAGCGTGTTCCGATATGGCACAGGAGCGCGCAAGGTCTATATCCAGGCCAGTCTGCACGCGGACGAACTGCCGGGGATGCGCACTGCCTGGGAACTGAAAAAACGACTGGCCGAACTCGAAGCCCAAGGCCAGTTGCAAGGCGTGATCGAGCTGGTGCCGGTGGCCAATCCCATCGGTCTCGATCAGCACCTGCAAGGCAGCCACATGGGCCGTTTCGAGCTGGGCAGCGGCAAGAATTTCAACCGCTCGTTCGTGGAACTGAGCGCACCGGTCGCCGAGTTGATCGGTGATCGCCTCGGCGCCGACGCCCAGGCCAACATCGCACTGATCCGTCAGGCCATGGGCGAGGTGCTCGACGGCTTGCCCGCTGCTGCGTCGCAGCTTGAGGCCATGCATCGCCTTTTGTTGCGCCACGCCTGTGACGCTGACATCACCCTTGATCTGCATTGTGATTTTGAGGCGGCCATCCACATTTACGCCTTGCCGCAACACTGGCCACAGTGGCAGTCGTTGGCGGCGTGCCTGAAGGCGGGCGTTGCGCTACTGTGTGAAGATTCGGGCGGTAGCTCGTTCGACGAGTCCTGTTCTTCGCCGTGGCTGCGGCTGGCCAAGGCGTTTCCCGAGGCAGCCATTCCACTGGCCAACCTGGCGGCCACTCTGGAGCTGGGCAGCATGGGTGACACCCGGATCGATCAGGCTCAAGCCAACTGTGAAGCGATCCTCGGGTTCCTGGCCGAGCAGGGGTTCATCGCCGGCGACTGGCCAGAGGCGCCGGATGCGTGTTGCGAGGGGATGCCGTTCGAAGGCACGCAATACCTGTTTGCACCCCACCATGGCGTGGTCAGTTTCTTGCGTAATGCGGGTGAGTGGGTTGAGAAGGACGATGCGTTGTTCGAAGTGGTCGACCCGTTGAGCGACAGGGTCACCACCGTGCGCGCAGGGACCAGTGGCGTGTTGTTCGCGATCGATCGTGGTCGCTACACCCAGCCGGGCACCTGGCTGGCGAAGGTGGCCGGGCGTGAAGCGATTCGGGCCGGGAAACTGATCAACGACTGAGTGGTGGCTGATCGTTCCCCATGGGCTGGGAACGATCAGCACTTGCCGGTGCACTTCACAATGTTAGGCTTTGCGGCGAATCCTGCGCTTTGTGAAGGAAGCCTCATGTTGAAAGTTCTCGCTCTGCTGGCACTGCTGATGTCCGCCACCGTCCATGCCCAACCCATGCTGCACACCGACCTGCCGCTCAAATACCTTGAGCAGGCCAGCTCCGATTCCGTCGATCAACCGCTGGTCATCTTCCTCCACGGCTACGGCAGTAACGAGCAGGATCTGTTCGGCATCAAGGACGAGCTTCCGGCGCGCTATACCTACCTGTCGGTGCGCGCACCGATGGTGATGCAGGAGGGCAGCTATCAGTGGTTTCGCAAGAAAGGCGAGGGTGCCTACAACGGTGATACGGAAGATCTGAAAACCAGTGGTCAGGTGTTGCTGGATTTCATCACACAGGCCGCGAAGAAATATCACACCGAGCCAGGCAAGGTTTACCTGGTGGGTTTCAGCCAGGGCGCGATCATGTCCTACGAAGTGGCGTTGCGTCACCCCGAGGCCGTGGGTGGGATCGCCGCGTTGAGCGGTCGGATCTTGCCGGTGCTCAAGTCCGAACTCAAACCTGAAGAAAAGCGCCAGTCATTGGCAATCTTCATTGGCCATGGCACGGCAGACAAACGCTTGCCTTTCAACGATGGCACCGAGGCTGAAAGCCTGTTGAAGAGCCTGTCACTCAAACCCGAGTTTCACGCCTACCCGGGCGTGGGACACAGCATCAGTGCCACCGAGATGCAGGACTTGAGCGCCTGGCTGCAACGCCTTAATCCCTGATTTTCACTTGCCCGAGACGATTTGCTTGATCAGCGCTTCGTGGCCGGCATTGTCGCTGAGGCGGGATATCACCTGAACCAATGCCATGCGCGTGCCCGAGGCCGCCATCAGTGTGGTATCGAGGGTCTTGCCGCCGCCCTGGGTGGCGGTGCTGTCGATTTGCCTTACGCCCAGGCCGGTGCCTTTTTGTGTGAAGCTTTTTTCGCTGAGTTTGGTGAAGTCCGGCAATGCCTTGGCTTGCTCGGTGGCAAAGTCGGCGGCTGCGGCGTCCAGGAACGCCCCGTCGTTGTCCTTGGCATTAACGCCGCCGGGGACGGTGTTCTCGGCGACGATGACCACGGTCTTGGTGGTCTCATTGGTGTACATGGTACCGCTCGCACCGGTCGGGCTGGCCGGAAGAGGGTTGGCAACAAAGCCCTTGGGCAAGGTGAACTTGAATTTAGCGCCCAGCAGCGAAACCTTCGGCGCCGGCCCGGTATCGGCTGCCTTGGCAGCATAGGCATTCAAAGTCCCCAGGCTGGCCACCGCAGCCAGCAACAGGACAACGGCTTTTTTACTCAACAGTGACATTCGTACTCTCCAGGGTGGACTCGCGGTGGGGGGCGATCATCCCATGGAGGCTGTCGCGTGTTCCAGCGCGAGCTAACGGACGGTCAGGTGCTTGCGGGGTTCACGCGCACCTCACCAATCGGGTATCCAACCCAAAACGTTGCTGAGACACCAGTTGATAGTGATCCACCGCCAGATCGCAGCTGACCAGCAGGTTCCAGGAACACCCGTTCACTGCCGAAGGGATGAGCACAAAAGGATGCTCGGCCAACAAGCTGTCGGCGAACTGCTGCTGGTTGGGGGAAGGAGGGGATGGCGTCAGCCAATTGGGGTTCGGTAATTCTTCGGGTTGAACGATCTTGATCAGTTTTGAATCCAGCACTTCGAAACGCGTCATGACGTGGGGCACCCTGTCGATCAGGTCAAACCCGGCGTGGGCTGCCACTTCCAGGATGGCTGTGGAAGGGTCCGCCGACGCATAGATGATCCGGCGCCCTGGCGGATTCCAACGGCCACCGGCCTTTTGCGCACCGACCCCGCTGGCCCAGGTGTTTTTAAAGGCCTCGCGATCCAGGCGCCAGGCATGCCATTTTCCATCCCAGGGCAGAGGGTTCATTGATAGACCCCGTACTCGATACGGGTCAAATAACCTTCCACTCGCTCGAAACCGAGCGCGTTGTCGAGGAGTTCCAAAGGGATCTGGCCTTCCAGATGCTTGCAAGGACTGTTCAGCCATTGCTCGGCAAATGGTTTTCCGCCAAACACGCTATAGGCGTGATCGAGGAGCTGGGCATACTGAAAGGCTACGGGGTTTTGTTGCTGGTTCAATCGCATGGTGGCGCTCTCCTTGGCCATACCGTCTTTTGTCGTGACAACGCTACGCCTTGGGCTTCCGACGGCCAACCGGAAAAACATGTGGGAGAAATCTAGGAATAAGGGGTTTTTGTCGTCACTTGTGGGAAAGGTAAAAGGCCTCAGGTTGAGCAACCCTTATCCTGTCCGGGCTGGTTGGTTTAACAGGCGTTTAGTCACACCCAGCATCATCACCGATACCGCGATACCGAGCGCAAAACCACCGCCCAGGCCGAGTCTCGGCAAGGCCATCGCCACGACCAGGCAGAACGCGGCAAACGAATACATGCCGGTTGCCGTCGCCCGCAGCAGGGCGGCCGTGAAGGCCGGCCCGCGGCTCTGCTGGGAGAACACCGCCATCACACTGCCCAACACCGGAAACACCGCGAGCAGACCGCTCCAGCGTTCACCGACGGTGCTCGCCAGCCAGGTGACGGCGAGGGTCAGCAGGGCGCCTGCGATCATGCGCAGCAGCAATTTGTCGGATTTCGGCGCAGGGCCCGACACCACGGGTTGCACGGCGGGGAACAGGTACGGTGCCGCCAGCAGGGCGGTTGCAGCCGCGATCACCGAGATCACCAGGGAGGCCGGTATCAGCGACAGCACCCCGGCCGCCGTCGCCCAGACCAGCAATGAAACCGTCAGCGCCCACGGCCATCCGGCACGTTGGGCGACCTGGGCGTAGCAGATGCAGAAGGCGATCATCGCAAACATCGCCGACAAGGCTGCCGTCGCCGACTGCGCGGCGAACGCATCGCCCTGTTCGACGGCGAGGAAAAACAGAATCGGCCCGACGACCACTGGCAAACCCGACAACCAACCCGCAACACTCGGACCCCAACGTTTACCGGCCAGTGAAATCAGCAGCAGAAAACCGGGAATGACCAACAGTTTGAGCAACAGCACGCGTACACCTCCAACCTGTGAGTCGGCAACGTTAGCACCGTGATGAATGGATTGCTCTATATCCGCATTAATTTTGTATACAACATGCGCCCCTGTAGGAGCGAGCTTGCTAGCGAGGGTCGTTAACGGTGACGTGGGCTGTCTGGATGCCTGCGGTGTCTGGGGCTACCATCGCGGGCAAGCCCGCTCCTACAGGGCGTTGTCCCTTTGTCCGATCGGCGCGAAACGTCTAAGCTGCCCCTCCCGCCCGTTTCTGGAATGCCTGCGTGAAATTCAGTTTGCCCAAAATCGCCACTGCGCCTTTTTGCCCGCCGGAAGTCGCGGGCAGCGTTGCCGTTGATCCGCATGCGTCTTTCTTCAAGCGCGTGCTGCGTTTTGCCGGCCCAGGCCTGCTGGTGTCCATCGGCTACATGGACCCGGGCAACTGGGCGACCGCCATCGAGGCCGGTTCGCGCTTTGGCTACAGCCTGTTATTTGTGGTGTTGCTGGCAAGCCTGGCGGGGATGGTGGTGCAGTGTCTGTGTTCCCGCCTTGGCATCGCCACAGGGCGCGACCTGGCGCAGTTATCCCGCGAGCGCTACAGCACCCGAACCGCGCGGACACAGTGGGTACTGGCGGAAATCTCGATCATCGCCACCGATCTCGCCGAAGTGCTCGGCTGTGCGCTGGCGTTCCACTTGCTGTTGGGCTGCTCGCTGAGTGCAGGCATCGCCCTCACGGCGTTCGACACCCTGCTGGTGCTGGCCCTGCAGAACCGCGGCTTTCGCCGACTGGAAGCGATCATGCTGGTGCTGGTGGGCACCATCGGTGCGTGCTTTTTCGTAGAGCTGCTGTTGATCAAACCTTATTGGCCGGACGTTGCCCGGGGATTCACCCCATCACTTTCCGCCATCGGCGACGCCGCGCCGCTGTATCTGGCAATCGGGATCCTCGGGGCGACGGTGATGCCGCATAACCTGTATCTGCACACCTCGATCGTGCAGACGCGGATGATCGGCAAGGATCTGGCCAGCAAACAGGATGCGGTGAAACTGGCACGCATCGACACCATTGGCTCCCTGGCGCTGGCCTTGCTGGTCAACGCCGCGATCCTGATTCTCGCCGCGGCGGCCTTCCACAAGACCGGGCATACCGATGTGGTGGACATCCAGGACGCCTATCACCTGCTCGACCCGCTGGTGGGCGGAGCATTGGCCAGCGTCCTGTTCGGCGTGGCGCTGCTGGCGTCCGGGCAAAGTTCGACGTTCACCGGCACCATCGCCGGGCAGGTGATCATGGAGGGTTACCTGAACCTGCGAATTCCCTGCTGGCAACGCCGGTTGATCACCCGAGGACTGGCGCTGATACCGGCGTTCATCGGCGTGTGGCTGATGGGCGACAACGCGATTGGCAAACTGTTGGTGTTGAGCCAGGTGGTGCTGAGTTTGCAGTTGCCGTTTGCCCTGTATCCGCTGATCCGCATGACCAACGATCACCAGTTGATGGGGCCGTTCGTCAATCGTTTGCCGACACGGGTGCTGGCGTGGGGGCTGTTTGTGGTGATCAGTGGGGCCAATAGCTGGTTGATCCTGCAATTCCTGAGCTGATGCCCACGCCCCACAGGCAGGCCCGGATCCAACGCCAGAAAAAAAGAACCCGGTGACACCGAAAGGTGCACCGGGTGTTTTGCCAGGCTGCGACGGTTCTTCGTGGGTCCCCGTACAGCCTGTCGAACGCGTTGGGGTTACGCCCGTTCCAGCGCCAGTGCGACGCCTTGGCCCCCACCGATGCACAGGGTGGCGAGACCTTTTTTGGCGTCGCGCTTGATCATCTCGTGCAGCAGGGTTACCAATACGCGGCAGCCCGAGGCACCGATCGGGTGGCCGAGGGCAATGGCGCCGCCGTTGACGTTGACCTTTTGCAGGTCCCATTCCAGGTCCTTGGCCACCGCCAGCGATTGGGCGGCAAAGGCTTCGTTGGCTTCGATCAGGTCGAGCTGGTCGATGGACCAGCCGGCTTTGTCCAGGCAACGGCGCGTGGCCGATACCGGACCGATGCCCATGATCGCCGGGTCTACGCCCGCGTTGGCGTAGGCAGCGATTTTCGCCAGTACCGGAAGGCCCAGTGCCTTGGCTTTTTCGGCGCTCATCAGGATCACGGCGGCGGCGCCGTCGTTCAAGGACGAGGCGTTGCCGGCGGTCACCGAGCCGTCCTTCTTGAAGGCGGCTTTGAGCTTGCCCAGGGATTCGGCAGTGGTGCCTGCCCGTGGCTGCTCGTCGGTGGCGAAGGACAGCGGCTCGCCCCTGCGCTGCGGGATCAGGATCGGCGTGATCTCATCGACGAACCGTCCGGACTCGATGGCGGCCGTGGCTTTTTGCTGAGAAGCGGCGGCGAAAGCATCCTGTTGTTCGCGGCTGATGTTGTATTTCTCGACCAGATTCTCGGCGGTGATGCCCATGTGGTAGTCGTTGAACGCATCCCACAGGCCATCGCTGATCATGGTGTCGACAATCTGGGCGTGACCCATGCGCAGGCCGGTGCGCGCGCCGGGCATCACGTAATTGGCCAGGCTCATGCTTTCCTGGCCGCCGGCAATGATCACGTCGGCATCGCCGCAACGGATCGCTTGGGTGGCCAGGTGCAGGGCCTTGAGGCCCGAGCCGCAGACCTTGTTCAGGGTCATCGCCGGGACGGCGAAGGGCAGGCCAGCCTTGATCGAGGCCTGGCGCGCAGGGTTCTGCCCGGCGCCGGCGGTCAAGACCTGGCCCATGATCACTTCATCGACTTCGGCAGGGTCCAGGCCGGTTTGTGCCAGCAACTGGCGGATCACCGCGGCACCCAGGTCCACGGCGGATACGCTGGCCAGCGAACCCTGGAAACTGCCGATTGCGGTGCGCGTGGCGGCAACAATGACGACTTCTTGCATGGAAGGATTCCTCACTGGTCAGCGAACTGCATTTCTGGAACGTGCTCTGGCACGATCAGTTTACCGGCGGTTTTGGCAACGATTTCCTCGACGCTGACACCTGGCGCACGTTCCTTGAGAATGAACGCGCCGTTTTCGATTTCCAGGTAAGCGAGGTCGGTCAGTACGCGCTTGATGCAGCCCGCGCCGGTCAGCGGCAGGCTGCATTGGGACAAGAGCTTGGATTCACCGTCCTTGGAGGCGTGGGTCATGATGACGATGATGTTGTCGGCGCCGGCTACCAGGTCCATGGCGCCGCCCATGCCTTTAACCAGTTTGCCGGGAATCATCCACGAAGCGATATTGCCTTGCACATCCACTTCGAAGGCGCCCAGCACGGTCAGGTCGACATGACCGCCGCGAATCATCGCGAAGGATTCGGCGGACGAAAAGATCGAAGCGCCAATACGCGCGGTCACGGTTTGCTTGCCGGCGTTGATCATGTCGGCATCGATCGTTTCTTCGGTAGGAAACGGGCCCATGCCGAGCAGGCCGTTCTCCGATTGCAGCATGACTTCCATGCCTTCGGGAATGTAGTTGGCGACCAGGGTCGGAATGCCGATGCCCAGGTTCACGTAGAAGCCGTCCTGCATTTCACGGGCGACGCGTTGAGCCATTTGTTCGCGGGAAAGTGCCATTGTTGTTATTCCTTCATTCGGTCCGGGGGCAGAGGATCACTTGCGTACGGTGCGTTGTTCGATGCGTTTTTCGAACGTGCCGCAGATGATCCGGTCGACGTAGATGCCAGGGGTGTGGATCTGCGCCGGGTCCAGCTCGCCGGGTTCGACGATTTCTTCGACTTCGACCACGGTGATCTTGCCCGCCGTAGCGGCCAGCGGGTTGAAGTTCTGGGCGGTGTGACGATAGATCACGTTGCCGAAGTGGTCGGCCTTCCAGCCCTTGACGATGGCGAAGTCGCCGGTGATGGACTCTTCCATCAGGTATTTACGGCCGTGGAATTCGCGAACTTCCTTGCCTTCTGCAACCGGGGTGCCGACGCCGGTGGCGGTAAAGAAGGCCGGAATGCCGGCACCGCCAGCACGCATTTTTTCGGCAAGGGTGCCTTGCGGGGTCAGGATGACCTCGATCTCGCCTTTGAGCAGTTGCTCTTCGAACAGCTTGTTCTCGCCCACGTAGGAGGCCACGACCTTGCTGATCTGCCGGTCGGTCAGCAGCACACCCAGGCCAAAACCGTCGACACCGCAGTTGTTGGAGACCACGGTGAGGTCGCGGGTGCCCTTGCGCTTGATCTCGGCAATGAGGTTTTCCGGAATACCGCACAGGCCGAAGCCACCCGCGATCACGGTCATGCCGTCTTCAAGACCTGCCAGAGCTTCCTCGTAGGAACTCACGCGCTTGTCGAAACCTGCCATATGCACCTCTTTTATTCTTTGTGGGCGGCTGGCTAGCCGTATGGAATGAAGTGTCTCGCCGGGATATTCATTTGTTAAGTTGATTTTTAAGGTTGATTGATAGATAAAACTCAACAAAACACCGCTTCACGCTTGCAGCTTAAAGCTTGTAGCTTACAACTGGAGCCTCAGGATATGACCGTCAAGCAGATCCGCGCTTTCCTCGCCGTGGCCCAGAGCCTGAGCTTTGCCGTGGCCTGTGAGCGCTTGCACCTGTCGCAATCGGCCCTGAGCCTGACCATCAAGGCGTTGGAGGAGGGGCTGGGCGGCCGTCTGTTTACGCGCAACACGCGCAATGTGGCACTCACCGCCGAGGGCGAGGCGCTGGTGCCACTCGCCCGTCGTTTGATCGCCGACTGGGACAACGCCGAGGATGAACTGCGCCAGCGGTTTACCCTGCAACGCGGTCGCGTGACCCTGGCGGCGATGCCTTCCTTTGCCGGCAACCTGCTGCCGCCGATCCTCAAGACCTTCCGCGCCCGCTATCCGAACGTCAACGTCACGGTCAACGACGTGATCAACGAGCAGGTGCTGGAGCTGGTGCGCGATCGGCAGGTGGAACTGGGCGTGGCGTTCGAGCCGAGCATGACCACCTCCCTTGAGTTCACGCCGTTGTATCGCGATCGGTTTGTCGCGGTGGTGCCGCTGGATTCGCCATTTGCCAGCCGCGAAGACATCGACTTCCAGACGCTGCTGGAACAGCCGTTCATCACCCTGCAACGACCCTCGACGGTACGGGTGATGCTCGAAGAACATTTGCAGGCGCGGGGCATGAAGCTGCCGGTGGAGTTCGAAAGCCATCAACTGGCGACGGTGGGCCGCATGGTCGCCAGCGGCCTGGGGGTGAGCGCGGTACCGGCTTTGTGCGCCGGGCAGATGCGCGAACTGGGCGCACGCTGCATCACCTTGCAGGAACCCGTGGTGGAACGGGCGATTGGCGTGCTGACCAAGCCCGGGGTGGAGCTGTCTGCGGCGGCCCAGGCGTTGTTTGATGTGCTTCGCGAGTCGTGGAACTTGTAATCACCGCTCCTACAGGGGATCGGGGAGTTCAGGTGTTCAGTCGCTGCACCAGCAACGGCAACAACTGCTCGCAGGAGCCCTCGATCTTCAGGTCGAGCAAATCGTCTGCCCGGGTCTTACCCAGGTTGATCGCGATCAGCGGCTTGCCCTGATCCACCACCGCCCGGCACAGGCGGAAGGCCGAGTAGGCCATTAGCGAAGAGCCGACCACCAATAGCCCTGCGGCGTTTTCGACCGATTCCATGGCCTTGGCCGCCGTCTGCTGCGCCACGTTCTCACCAAAAAACACCACGTCCGGTTTCATCCGTTCCCCGGCGCAGTGGGGGCAGTGCGGCACCTGGAAACGTGCCTCGAACGCTGCATCGAGCAGGGTGTCGCCATCGGGTGCCTGCACGGCGTCGACGCCGGCCAGATAGGGGTTCTGCGCCTCCATCAACCGCTGGATCGAATCACGCTCGCTGTGCTGCGCGCAGTCCAGACACAGCACCCGATGCAGGCTGCCATGCAGTTCGATCACATGGCGACTGCCGGCCTGGTCGTGCAAGGTGTCGACGTTCTGGGTGATCAGGCCGCCTATCTGCCGCGTGCCTTGCAGCGTGGCCAGGGCTTCGTGCGCCGCATTAGGTTGCGCCTGGCGCACCCGCGGCCAGCCGAGCATGGCCCGGGCCCAGTAACGGCGGCGGGACTCCGGGGCACCGAGGAATTCCTGGTACATCATCGGTTGCCGGCCCCGGCGCACGCCCTGGTTGTCGCGGTAGTCAGGAATACCGGACGGGGTGCTGATGCCGGCGCCGGTCAGTACCGCGAATGGCTGCTCGGCCATGAAGTGCTGGAGGCGATCAAGCTGGTCATGGATCGGGCGGTCGAGCATGTTCAATACTCCGGGTCACCTTGAATCCATGCAGGTTACCACCTCAAACACACCCCTGTAGGAGCGAGATCGCGATGCGGTGTGTCATTCAAATCTGTATTGGCTGATACACCGCCATCGCGACGGTTCGACGCCTCGACATGCTCGCTCCTACAGGAAGGGGAAAGTAGGGCTTATTTCCTCGCCTCCAGAATCAGGTTGAACGGCGTTTCTGTCGCCCGGCGGAATGTGCTGAACCCCGCCTCGGTGAACACCTGGCGCAATCGTGCCTCGCCTGCCTGGGCGCCGAGCCCGAGCCCGACTTCCTGGGACAGCGAATTGGGCGTGCAGATAAAAGTCGAGGCGGCGTAGAAAAGCCGTCCCACCGGGGTGATATTGTCGTCGAGCCGGTCGTTGGCGAAGGGTTCGACCAGCAGCACCGTGCCGTTGGGTTTCAGCGACTGGCAGGCATGACGGGCCGCGCCCACCGGGTCGCCCATATCGTGCAGGCAATCAAAGTAACAGACGAGGTCATAGTCATTGCCGGGGTAACTCTTCGCGGTACCCTGGAAGAACCGCGCCCTGTCGGACACACCGCCTTCCTCGGCACGCTGGGTGGCGACGCTCACGGACGGAGCATGGTAGTCGAAGCCAACGAACTGCGACTGCGGGAACGCCTGCGCCATGATCACCGTCGAGGCGCCGTGTCCGCAGCCGATGTCCGCCACCTTGGCACCGGCCTGCAGTTTTTCGACTACGCCGTCCAGGGCCGGCAACCATTCGGCCACCAGGTGTGCGCGATACCCGGGCCGGAAAAAACGCTCGGTGCCGCTGAACATGCACGGATGGTGGTCCCCCCAGGGCAGGGCGCCGTTGCCGCGCATGGCGTTGACCAGTTTATCCTTGTCGTGGAAGAACGACGCGACCACGCCGACACCCCCCGCCACGTACACCGGCGACGCTTCGATCGCCAACGCCAGCGCTTGTTCTTCCGGCAGGCGGAACTGGCCGTCGTGGTGTTCCATGTAGCCCGAAGCCGCATGGGCGCTGAGCCATTCGCGTAGCAGGCGGGCGTTACAGCCGGTTTTGCCCGCAAGGGCCTCGGGGCTGATCAGTTGGCTGTCGGCCATGGCCCGATACAGGCCGAGCTCTTCGCCGAGGATGACATTGGCGAGCATGGCCGCGCCGCCCATGTCGCTCACCAGTTTGCCCATGAAATCGTTAAGCCTGGCCTCGTCCATCACGTGCGCTCCTGTTGCAGGGTCCAGGGTCATGTTGTTGGAGGCAGCGGGCTCTGGGCGGTGGTTGTGGGTTCATTGAGTTTAGTTCGCCGGCAGCGTGCAGGTGACCTGAGCGACGAAAGTACCTCTGATAACCACTTTTCTCTGTGGGATTCATGTATCGCAGTGTATCCAGGCACCCTCTCGATACACTCCCCACCATTTCCCGCTCGCCCCCGAACACAGCCCAGATACAAAGCTGCGATGAACTGTTCAGGTCGTTTGGCACCTACCGTCCGGGGATAACAATGAGCACGTTTAAGCCTGAAACAGACCTGAAATCCGAACCCGTGCAGCGTTTGCGCGTCGAGCAGTACACCAATGGCCTCATCGGCCCGAGCCAGCCGATGCTGGGCCCGTTGGCCGACGGTGGCACCCTGGTCACCGGGACGCCGCCTGGCTGCTGGGGGCCGATGATCACGCCGGCTTTCGAGGGCGGGCATGAAGTGACGCAACCGGTGGCCATCGCGGGAGCCGAGATCGGCGACGCCGTGGCGATCAAGATCAAAAGCCTGCGCGTCACCTCACAGGCAACGTCCTCCGGGGTGATGAGCTTTGTCGAAGGCCGTTACCACGGCGATCCTTTCGTTGCCAAATTCTGCTCCAAATGCGGCACCGAACACCCGGCGAGCCACGTCGAGGGCATCGGAGAGGATTCGATCCGCTGCAATACCTGTGGCGCAGAAGTCAGTGCGTTCCGGTTCAGTCATGGTTACGTGATCGTGTTCGATGCGCAGAACCAGGTCAGCCTGACCGTCAATCAGAATGTGGCCAACCGCCTGGCCGGCAATGCATCACAAATGTCGGCGCTTCCGGAATTCGCCGCGCAGCATTCGATCCTGTCGCTGGCCCGCGCCGATATTCCCGGTGTTGCCGCGCACATGCGTCCATTCCTCGGCAACATCGGTACAACGCCGTCCCGAGATCTGCCGGATTCGCACAACTGCGCCGATTTCGGCCAGTACCTTATCGGCGCGCCGCACCGTTTTGGCATGACCCGCGAAGAGCTGCACGCGGCCAAGACCGATGGGCACATGGACACCAATTCGATCCGTGAGGGCTGCGTGTTGATCTGCCCGGTGAAAGTACCGGGAGCCGGTGTGTACATGGGCGACATGCATGCCCAGCAGGGCAATGGCGAAATCGCCGGGCACGCCACCGATTGCTCCGGCGAAACCGAAGTGCAGGTGCAGGTGATCAAGGCGCTGAGCCTGGAAGGCCCGATCATCCTGCAAAACCTCGACGACCTGCCGCCCATGGCCCGGCCGATGACCGCTGAGCAGCGGCGCAACGTTCGCGAGCTGGGCGCACGCTGGGGCCAGACCGAAATCGAACAGAGCGGCCCGATCACCTTCATCGGAAGCGGCGAGAACCTCAACGTGGCGGTAGAGAACGGTCTGCAACGTGCCGCCAGCGTCACGGGCTTGCCCTACGACGAAGTGCTCAACCGCGCGACCATCACCGGCTCCATCGACATCAGTCGCTTGCCGGGCACCGTGCGCGTGACGTTCCTGTGTCCGATGGACGTGCTCGACCGCATGGGCATCGGCCATCTGGTGCGTGAGCAATACGACCTGACCCCTTGAGATCGACATCATGCAAACCTCTGTTGCCTCAATCAAAACCAGCGTCGGGCTGGGCCTGCGTCGCGGTTTGATGAAAGATCTCCTGGCGGCCCCGATGGGTGATTTCGACTTTCTGGAAGTCGCGCCGGAGAACTGGATCGGCATCGGTGGTGCCCATGGCGCGGCGTTGCACACCCTGGCCGAACGTTATCCGCTGTCCTGTCACGGCCTGTCGCTTTCGTTGGGCGGGCCGGCACCACTGGATGTCGGGTTCCTCCGCGAGGTCAGGGTGTTCCTCGATCACTACAAGGTGCCGTTGTACAGCGAGCACCTGAGTTACTGCAGCGATGACGGTCACCTGTACGACCTGTTGCCGCTGCCTTTTACCGAGGAGGCGGTGCATCACGTGGCTGCGCGGATCCGTCAGGCACAGGACATTCTCGGCCGGCGCCTGGCCGTGGAAAACGTCTCGTATTACGCCGCACCCCGGCAGGACATGGACGAGGTGACCTTCACCAACGCGGTGTTGCGCGAAGCCGATTGCGATCTGCTGCTGGACGTCAATAACGTTTACGTCAACTCGATCAACCACCGTTTCGATCCGCAGGCCTTCCTGGCCAACATCGACGCGGGTCGGGTGGTGGCCATGCACGTGGCCGGTCATTTCGATGAGTCGGATACCTTGAAAATCGACACCCATGGCGCATCGGTGAAACCGGCCGTGTGGTCGCTGCTGGCCGCGGCCTACGCGCGTTTTGGCGCCCAGCCGACGCTGCTGGAGCGCGATTTCAACTTCCCGGCCTTTACCGAACTGGTCGGCGAGTTGCAGACCATTCGCCGCTTGCAAACGGAGGCTCCGAATCGTGGATAAATCAGCCCTGTTCGATGAGCAAACCAACCTGGGTCGTTACCTGCGCGATCCCGATCACTGTGCGCCACCGGTCGGGATGGACATGGCACGGGTGCAAGTCTACCGGGACCTGATTTTCAACAACCTTTCGCTATTGCTCAGTGGCACCTTTCCAGTGTTGATCAGGATTCTCGGTGATGAGCGCTGGCGTGCGCTGATGCGCGCTTTCCTGCGTGACCATCGTGCGCGCACGCCGAAGTTCGGCGAGATCGCCCAGGAGTTCGTTGAATTCCTCGCCTCGCAACCCGCCTTGAGCGGGGAGGCCTGGCCGCCGTTCATGGTGGAGTTGGCACACTATGAATGGGTGGAAATGGCGCTGCAGCAGTCCGAAGCCGAGGCGTTTCCAGCCAGTGATGTCGGGCAGTTGTTGGGCCGCGCCTTGCGGGTTTCGGCGTTGGCATGGCCCCTGGCCTACACGTGGCCTGTGCATCGGGTGGGGTCGGACTATCAACCTGAAACATTGCCGGCCCAGCCGACCTTGCTGCTGGTGCGGCGGGTGGAAGACTGGAGCGTGAGGTTTTCCGAATTGAGCCCATTGGCCTGGCGGTTGTTGCAGCGTATTGGCGAGTTTCCTCAATTGAGTGGGGCAGAGCAGTTGCAGGGGTTGGCGGTTGAGGCCGGTGCGGTGGGATCGAATGAGTTCATCGAGAACGGCGCGGCGTTGTTGCGGCAGATGCATGCAGAAGGTGTCATCAACCCGGCGTGATAATTCCCCTGTAGGAGCGAGCTTGCTCGCGATAGCGGCGTATCAGTCTTCATGGTTTTGACTGGAAAACCGCTATCGCGAGCAAGCTCGCTCCTACAGGGGAAGTTGTTACGTCACCGAAAAAAAGTACCGCGTCAGGTGAAAGAAGATCGGCGCGGCAAAGCAGATCGAGTCCATGCGGTCGAGCATGCCGCCGTGGCCCTTGATCATGGTGCCCCAATCCTTGGCACTTAGACTGCGCTTGATCGCCGACATCACCAGCCCGCCGAGAAAACCCATGGCGACGATGACAAACGACATCAGCAGCGACTGCCAGAAGCTGAACGGTGTCATCCAGAACATGCAGCCGCCAATCAGGGTGGCTGACAAGCCGCCGCCGACCAGTCCTTCGACGGTTTTCGACGGGCTGACCAGCGGCGCCACCTTGTGTTTGCCGAACAGCTTGCCGAATACGTACTGCAACACGTCGCTCAACTGCACCACGAACACCAGATAGAACAGTAGTAGCGCGTTTTGCCCCTGGAAGCCTTCGAGGTCCAGGAGCAGCAGGGCCGGTGCGTGGCTGATGCAGTAGATGCAAATCATCACACCCCACTGGATTTTTGCGGTCCTTTCCAGAAACGCGTCCGTGTCCTGGCTCAGCACCGCAATCGCCGGCAGCAACAGGAAGGCGTACACCGGAATCAGCAGGGTGAACATCGAATACCAGTGCGTGCCGATCAGCAGGTATTGCAGGGGGATGAGGATGAAAAACGCGGAAAACAGGGCGTTGTGATCGCCCAGGGTGGTTGGCGTCAAGGTGATGAATTCCCTGAGCGCGAACAGCGAAATGAAGGCGAACAGCACGACGGTCGCATTGCCACCCAACTGGTAGGACACAAAGAAGATGATCACCATCCCCCACCAGGCATTCACCCGCTGGTTGAGGTTTTCGATGGTCGCCACCGAGCTATCCGATGTCGCGCGCCGGGCCAGCACACGGCCGATGATCGACGCCAGCGCCAGCAGGCAGGCGATGGCGAAGAAAAACCACAGGAACTTGTCTTCAAGACTCATTTGGACAGCCTCACAATGGCTTCACGCGCCCGCTCCAGAAACACTTGTTTTTCCTCATGCGCGATGCGGGGCAGAGGGTCGCCGATGCGGATGGTACAAATGATGGGCAACGGCACATGCTTGCCCTTGGGCATCGAACGGTGCAGGTTTTCCAGGTAGATCGGCACCAGGTCAACGTCCGGGAAGGTCTCGGCGAGCCGGAACAGCCCGGATTTGAACGGGCCAGGCAGGGCCTGGCTGGAGCGGGTGCCTTCGGGAAAGATGATGATCGAATGACCGTCGCGCACCACGTCGAAAATCGGCTCCAGCACATTCACTCCTGGCTCGGGGTTGCGTTCGATCAGTACGGCGTTGAGGCCTTGCTGCGAGATGTACGACAGGAATCGGTTCTTGCCCCAGTAATCGGCGGCGGCCACCGGTTTCACATTCTTGCGCGCTTCGGGAGGCAGGGCCGCGATGATCGCCAGGGTGTCCATGTGGCTGGTGTGATTGGCAAAGTAGATGCGCTGGCGCGACAGGTCCGGGGGGCTTTCCCAGCGCGCCGTCACGCCAATGAGAAAACGCAGGACGGAGATCAACGCATTACTGATCCACATGGGCGGCCCCTTTGAGTTGCCTGGCAATGGCCAGCGTGCGCGTGACGCAAGTGGCGGCGGAGCCGACGGCGATGATGATCAGCGCGATCAACAAGACGTAGTGGCTGGCGTAGACCGCCGCTTCGACGGCGTTGAGCAGCAGCGCCAAGGTCATCACCGCCATCCGGTGCTGCTTGGCCATCGGGCCGATGAAGCTCTGCGCCAGCCCGATGGAGCCGCCAAACACCCGCACGTAAGCGGTCAGCGCCGCCGCCAGCGCGGCAAACCAGCCCAGTTCCGAATAGCCGATGGCGTAGCCGAGTCCGACGATCAGCAGGCTGTCGGCGATGCGGTCGGGAAATTCGTTGTACAGGCTGCCGATAGGGGATTGCTTGCCGCCCTCGATCGCCACCATGCCGTCGAACAAATTGCACAACAGGCGCAGTTGAATGCCAATGGCGCAGAGGATCGAGCCAGCAACGCCTGTGTCGATGTTCAGCGCGCTGATGCCGATCAGCGCGAAAACGATGCTCGCCACGGAAATCTGATTGGGGGAGAGGTCGCGCTTGACCAGGATGTCGGTGATACGTCTGGCCCATCCCGAAGAACGGGTCTTGATGGGCCGGCGGTTTTCATCCATTGGCGTGTCCTTGGCAATGATGAAGAGGGGACTGGAGTTTCAATATAGAGGCTTTCCGTGGCCTCTGCTCTGTGCTGCCTTGAACTGGTAGGAGCGAGCTTGCTCCGGGCGGCGTTCCGACGATGGTGGCCCACACACCGCGGGGATTCAGACAGCCATCATCGTGGACGACCATCGCGACGGTTCGACGCCTCGACATGCTCGCTCCTGCAGGTCAAGGTTTCAGGGGGCTGCTTGGCAGGGTCAATTCTGCGCACAGGCCGCCACCTTCGCGATTACTCAGGGTCAGCGATCCGCCGAGTGCCAGTGCCAGTTGTTGCGCAATGGCCAGGCCCAGGCCCGTACCGCCGGTGCTGCGGTTGCGTGAGTTTTCCACGCGGTAGAAGGGTTCCATGACGTGGGCCAGGTCTTCTTCGGAAATGCCAGGGCCGCGGTCCAAGACTTTCAGCGAAAGCTTGCCGTCAGCCCCGGTTTGCACCTGCAGCTCAGCTGCACCTGCGAACTTCAGCGCGTTGTCGGTCAGGTTTACCAACACCCGGCGCAAGGCATGCGGGCGGGTGTCGATGACCGCGTCGCTTTTTCCGCTCAGTTGCACGAGCTTGTTCATGTCCTGATAGTCGAACACCAGGCTGTCGAGGAAGGAGTCCAGATTGGTGCGGCGGGTCTCTTCGGTGGCGCCATGCACACTGCGGGCATAGGCCACGCCTTCGCGCACCAAGTGCTCCATTTCGCTGAGGTCATTCCACAGTTTGTCTTTTTCGCTGGAGTCGTCCATGAACTCGGCGCGCAGTTTCATGCGGGTGATCGGCGTTTGCAGGTCGTGGGAAATGGCTGCCAGCAGTTGCATGCGCTCCTTCAGGTACGCGGCGATGCGCGCCTGCATGGCGTTGAAAGCCCTGGCGGCGTGGGCCACTTCGGTCGGACCGTTTTCATCCAGAAGCACCGGGTGGGTGTTGGGGTCCAGGGTTTCCACGGCTTGCGCCAGGCGGGTGAGGGGGCCAATGGCGATGCGCACGGCCAGCCAGGTGCACAGGATGAGCAGCGCCAGTTGACCGAGCAACACAAAGGGTAACCACGGTGAGAGCGGCACCATGCTCGGGCGAACATCGATGGTCACCGGGCTGCCATCGGCCAGTTTCAGGTGGACCTGAAAGCGTTTGATCGGGCCGGGAATATCGGTCACGGTCATGGGGTAGTCCATACCGATTGCGTCCTTGATCGATGTCACCGCAATCGGTGTGTCGTTCATGGCTCTGCCTGGCGAACCTTCATCGAGCAGGTAGCGATAGTTACGCCGGTCCAACTGTGGCAACCAGCTTGCCCGCTCATCCGCCGGCAAGCGGTCGAGGATGGCAATCGAGGTGGAAACGTCGGTTTCGAGGTTGCCGAGCATGGTGTTTTTGGCACTTTCGTAGCGCTCGTAATATTGCGCGCCGAAAGACAGCGCCTGCGCCAGGATCAGACCAACCAGGAAAATCAGCGACAGTCGCGAGGCGAGGGTACGGGGCCAGCGCAGCGGGTATTTCATGAGAGCTCACCGAGGATTTCCACTGGCAGGGAAAACACATAGCCCTCACTGCGCACGGTTTTGATGTAGGCCGGTTCGCGCGCATCGTCCAGCAAACGCTGACGCAAACGGCTGACCAGCAGGTCAATGGAGCGGTCGAACAGGTCAGCGTCGCGACCCTGGGTCAGGTTCAGCAACTGGTCGCGGGTCAGCACCCTCTGCGGGTGATCGAGGAACACCCGCAGCAGTCGATATTCCGCGCCGCTCAGGGCAACCATGGTGTCGTCCTTGTCCAGCAAATGTCGGGCTGAAGTGTCCAGGCGCCAGCGTCCGAAAGCAAGCAGCCGTCCGCTTTCGGTCACGACGAGGTTGGGTGGCAGCATCCGCGTCCGACGCAACACGGAGTTGATACGTGCCAGCAGTTCGCGGGCGGCAAACGGCTTGACCAGATAGTCGTCAGCACCCATCTCCAGGCCGATGATGCGATCGGTTTCATCATTGCGTGCCGTGAGCATCAGCACTGGGGTCGCCTTGTGTTTACCGGCGCGAATCTCGCGACACAGCATCAGGCCATCGTCGCCCGGCATCATGATGTCGAGCACGATCAGGTCTACCGGCGTCGATTCCAGGAACGTACGCATCTGCCGGCCATCCGCGACGACCGTGGTGCGCAAACCGTTTTTCTTCAGGTAGTTGCCTACCAGTTCTCGGATTTCACGGTCATCGTCAACGATGAGAATGTGATCGACGTGTTCCATGGTGCAGCCTCAACAAAGGGGGGATGGGCCGCAGTCTATCGAGCCTTTGCCCGCTCGCCCGACACGATTTGTATTGCAGTGTATCTGCTGTGTCGACGGATACACGCGGACAAAAAAACGCCGGATTTGAGGGGTTTTGTATCGCTGTGTATCTCCGGGCGTTCTGGATACGTACCGATTTACACGCGCCGGTTTTGGACACAGACGAGATACCTCGCAGGTTTTAAATGGCTTCCATCGAGGCAAACGCAACCGCCTCACTCGAACACCCAACCATTGAAACCTGAGGATCTCACCATGAACACCAAAGCCATCTACGCCGCCTGCCTGTTTGCCGCCCTGAACATCTGCACCCTGTCGGCCCGCGCCGAAGCCGATGTCAGCGAGAAAACCTACTCGTACGGCACCCACCTGGACATCAAGAAAGTGGTGTCGCTGACCCAGGCCAGCAGCGATACCTGCGGCATTGTCGACGCCAAGCTGACCTACCTGGACTCCCAGAGCAAAACCCAGGTCCTGGACTACCGCAAATTCGGCGAATGCAGCTCGGACAACTGAGTCTGGCGTCGTCTGCACATCCATTCTTTTTGAGACAGGAGCACCATCATGAACAACATCACGCGCTTTCTGACCGCGTCGGCCTTTGCCTTCGCCGGTGCTGCAGCCCACGCCAACGCGGCCGTTGAACAAAGCACCTGCGGTAGCAGCACGTGCTTCCAGCTGGCCCCGGTGAAAAACCAGGGCGCCCATGACTTCCTGGCACAGGACGGCGCGAGCCGTACGCCGCAGGGGCAATCGCTCGATAACCAGATGGCGTGATGTTGGGCGCTGCTCTTGATAACGCCGTTGATCCCCTTGTGGGAGCGGGCTTGCCCGCGATGACGCCCTACCAGTCGATATAGACGTTGAATGTACGGGCCTCATCGCGGGCAAGCCCGCTCCCACAAGGGGTGATGTGGTGTGTCGTGAATACATAAAGGTGATCACCATGTTCCTCATCGCTTTCCTGGGCGGCATCCTGACCGTCCTCAGTCCTTGTATCCTGCCGGTCGTGCCGTTCCTGTTCGCCGGTGTCGACCGCACCCGTTCCTCGATCCTGTTGACCCTTGGCGGCATGGTCATGACCTTCGCCCTCATTTCCAGCCTGGCCGTGGTCAGCAGTGAGTGGGTGATCCAGGCCAACAACACCGGTCGGCACGTCGCCCTGCTGGTCATGGCGCTGTTTGCCCTGTCGCTGATCTCAGCGCGAGTGGGCGGCTGGCTCGCACGTCCATTCGTATTGCTGGGCAATCGCCTGGACCCCAACACCCGCAAAATGTCGGGTCCGCTGGGTTCGCTGATGATCGGCGTGGCCACCGGCCTGCTCTGGGCACCGTGTGCCGGGCCGATTCTCGGGGTCATTCTCACCGGCGCGATGCTGCAGGGCGCCAACGCGCAAACCAGTTTGTTGCTGGTGGCTTACGGCCTGGGCAGTGCGTTGTCACTGGGCACATTGATCTTCGCCGGTCGTGGCCTGGTCAATCGCTTGAAAGCCTCGATTCCGGTCACCGGCTGGCTGCGGCGTGGCACTGGCTTCGCGGTACTGGCCGCTGCACTGGTGATCTCCACCGGTGCTGACAAGACCTTGCTGGCCGGCACTTCCTCCGAAGGCGTCAGCGCTCTGGAGAAAGGCGTACTGCAAAGCGTACCCAAAGTGGTCGACTATCTGGTCAGCAAGGTCCAGGCCGACATGATCGAGGACAATGCCAAAGGCGCCATGCCGTCACTGACCGGTGCCGTGGAGTGGATCAATTCGCCGGCGCTGACCAACGATGCGCTCAAGGGCAAAGTGGTGCTGGTGGATTTCTGGACCTTTGACTGCATCAACTGCCAGCATACCCTGCCGTATGTGAAGGATTGGGCGAAGAAATACGAGAAGGACGGCCTGGTGGTCATCGGCGTGCACACCCCGGAATACGGCTTCGAGCGCATCATCGATAACGTCAAGGCTCAGGTGAAGAAACTCGGCATTACCTACCCGGTGGCCATCGACAATAACTATGCGATCTGGCGCAACTTCGACAACCAGTACTGGCCGGCGCACTATCTGGTCGATGCCAAGGGGCAGGTGCGTTACACCCACTTCGGTGAGGGGCGCTACGACGAGCAGGAAAAAATGATCCAGCAACTGCTGCAAGAGGCCAAGGCCCCCGTACCAGCGGCGTAAACGCAAGGATCAATGGCTCACAGGTCTCGCACCATGAGCCATTGCTCCTTGTCCCAGGCGCGAAAACGCTCAAGCGCGGTCCAGCCACGTTTGGCGTAGTAGGCATGCTGGTCCTGGGTGTGCAAATAAATGTTCCGTTCACCAGCGGCTTTGGCCTGCTCGCAAATCCGCTCGATCAAGGCTTCCGCCAGGCCCTGGCCTCGTGCCTCGGGGGTGACGAACACACAGGCGAGCCACGGTCCCAGGTCTGGCCGCTGTTCCAGGTCAGACCTCGCCAGCGCGGCCCCTCCCAGCAATTGATCGCCCTGCAGTGCAATCAGGCATTTCCAGTCGCCGTTGAGTTGTCCCTGGGCAAACTCCCGTTGCCAGTCGGGGAGGGATTGCTCGGCGTACTCGTAGTGAAACTGTCGATGAATCCACGCGGCGAAGGTGTCGCTGTGTTGCGGATGATCGACCAGCCAGTCCAGGCGCAGTGCCATGCTTGAATCCTTTCAAAAAATGCAGGTGGCCCATAAGAGCCGATTCACGACGTCTCGGCAATCCCGATCTCATTACGGGGGCTAGTCTGCCCGCGCCGCCAGGCCGCAGGTGGCGCGCCGTATTCACGCCGAAAGGCCCGGCTGAAGGCCGTGTCAGTCTGGTAGCCCACCTCTTCGGCGATGCGCAGCAGCGAGCTGTTACTGCTGCGCAACAGATTCGCCGCCAGCAGCATTCGCCATTGCGTCAAATACTGCATCGGCGACACCCCGACCATCTGCTGGAAGCGCTCGGCCAACACCGATCTTGACGTGCCGGCCGTGCGCGCCAGCTCCTCCAGAGTCCAGGTGTGACAGGGCTTCTTGTGCAGCGCATTGAGGGCGGCGCCGACGATCCGGTCACCCACGCCCGCCAGCCAACCGGTGCGACCCTCGCCCTGCTGGTGCATGTACAGGCGCAGCACCTCGATGAACAGCACCTCCGCCAGCTTGGCCAGGACGCCTTCGCCACCCGGACGAGGCGAGCGGGCTTCGGCCAGTGCGTAGCGCACCGAGGACTCGAGCCATTTGCCGGCGTTGGAACCCCGCACGTTGACTCGAACTACCGTCGGCAAGCCAGTCAACAACATGCCCGCCAGGCGCTTGTCGCACGCCAGGTAACCGCAGACCAGACGGCAGACCGTGCCACCTCCGCCGTAATTGAGCTGCCGTGGACGGCGCGCCAGGATCTCGTCCAGCCGCGCAGAGGCGGCGGGTCTCAAACCAGGCTGGGAACTCATGCGATGGGCGTCTCCCTGGGGAAACAACACCACGTCTCCGGCACTCAGGAGCAGTGTCGGGGCATCGCCGAGCTCGACGTAACACTCGCCTTCGGTGATCAGGTGAAAAATCACCACCCGCTCGGCGTCGGGCTCCAGGAACGGGGCAGCGGTGTCGGCGTGGGGCGATTGATAGCACCAGGGGGCCGTAAATCTCGCACTGATGAAGATTGCACCGACCAGGCGGACCACACGCAGGGTCTGGGACAGGGCGTCCATGAGGGGTTTCCCCTGTTTGGCGAAATGTTTTTGATTGTGAGCCTGTTGTGGCGCTTGGGAAAACCTCCGGACGATCGGACAGTCTTGCCCGACGATCGGATAGGACGCTCCCGGTCAGCGGCGCGATAGTGGACGCACAGGGCCTGCCGGCCCTGTCATCCATAACAAGAATGAGAGGTTGCCATGCCCAAGTTCGTCATTGAACGTGAGATTCCAGGCGCTGGAACACTGTCAGAAAGGGATCTGAAAGCGGCTTCACAAAAGTCCTGCAAGGCGTTGCGAGATTTGCCTCAGGTGCAGTGGCAGCAGAGCTATGTCACCGGTGACAAACTCTACTGCGTGTACATCGCACCCGACGAGGAGTCGATCAGGGAACATGCCAGGCAAAGTGGTTTCCCGGCCAACAGCATTGCCCGGGTTGCCACCATCATCGATCCCACCACGGCCGAATGAGCCTTGGCATTGTATTCCCTGAACGGAGCTGTTTTATGAGTACTCCCATTGATCTTGCTGCCTTGAAAAACCGCCAGATGGCCTCCTGGGCCAGTGGCGACTACGCCGTGATCGGCACCACCCTGCAACTGGTGGGCGAGCAGTTGGCCGAAGCCTGCGACCTGCTGTGCGATGAGCGCGTGCTGGACGTTGCGGCCGGCAACGGCAATGCGACGCTGGCGGCCGCGCGCCGAGGAGCCCACGTCACCTCCACCGACTATGTGGCGGCCCTGCTGGAGCGCGGCGAAGACCGGGCACGGGCCGAACGGCTGGAAGTGACTTTCCAGGTGGCCGACGCCGAGGCGCTGCCGTTCAAGGACGACAGTTTCGACCTGGTACTGTCTACCTTCGGTGTGATGTTCGCGCCTGACCAGGTGAAGGCCGCCGCCGAACTGGCGCGGGTTTGCCGCCAGGGCGGGCGAATCGGCCTGGCCAACTGGACGCCTGACGGTTTTGTCGGGCAGATGTTCAAGACCCTCGGCCGGCACTTGCCACCTTCCGGAGCACAACCGCCGTCGAACTGGGGCAGCGAGCCCTGGTTGCACGAGCACTTTGAAGAGCGGGATTTCCTGATCCAGGTGACCCGGCGCTCCTTCAACTTCCGCTATCGCTCGGCGGCGCACTTCATCGACACCTTCCGCACCTGGTATGGCCCGGTCCACAAGGCCTTCGCCGCACTGCCAGCCGAAGCGGCCCAGGCGCTGGAAGCGGACTTGACCGAACTGATCAACCGCTCGAACCGCGCCGGTGAGAAATCGCTGGTGGTGCCGAGCGAATACCTTGAAGTGGTGATCACTCGGCGCTGAGGTGGGTTATTGAGAGATTCCCCTGTGGGAGCGAGCAGGCTCGCTCCCACAGGGGGTAGTGATCTATGTCGCGGGCACACCACACCCTTCGATGTCAGCGATGCCGCGCTTCGTCGAACCACTCCATCGCCGTGCGCCAGATGCAGATACCCAGGAAGTACGCCGACATCAGTAGCCAGAGGCCCATCACCAGAGGGTTGATCACCGGGTGGTTGATCACCAGCGAAAGGCTGCACAGCAACCAGATGGCGGTCACGGCGATGTTGATCGGCATGAAACGGCGCACCCGGAATGGGTGCAGGAATTTCATCCGGGTCACGGTCAGCAGCGCCAGGCCAATGACCGTGAGCAGGGTGATCCAGGGCGACGGCGCAATGATGTACAGGCACAACGCAACCACATTCCAGGCAGCGGGGAAGCCCTGGAAGTAGTTGTCCTTGCTTTTCATGTTGACGTTGCAGAAACAGAACAGTGACGACACCAGGATCAGCGACACCGTCAGCAGCAGTGTGTAGTCCGGCAGCGGGATGTAGCGATAGATGAACAGGGCAGGGATGAACACATAGGTGAGGTAATCGATCACCAGGTCGAGGATCGACCCGTCGAAACTGGGCAAGACAGACTGCACATTGACCTTGCGCGCGAGTGCGCCATCCAGCCCGTCGACAATCAGCGCAACGCCCAGCCACAGCAGGCAATTGGTCGGCTGGTTCTCCAGCAGGGCGAGCGTGGCGAGGAAGGCAGTGACCACTCCGGTGGCGGTGAAACCGTGGGCACCCCACGCTTTGAGTCTGGCGATGTGTAGGGTCGAAATCACGGGGCATTCTCCAGAAAGTCAAACAAGCCAATCATCACCCTCGAGGTCCGGGGGCGGTGGCAAACCGGGTCGGGTTGCAGGTATCGACCGAAAATCCGGGAATAAGGTTCACCATCCGTGAATCTTAGCTGGGCCTCGTAAAAACACTGCGGATTAATCCAGTCGCCATTTTGCGTATTTGTCGGCTAAACGGTGCTGGCGCAATGGGGGACGCGGTCTATCGTTCTCAGACGGAATGCTCCCTTCGATGAGGACGTCGTCATGAACACCAGCGATTTGCTCGAACAACTGCTGCGAGCCGGCCAAGGCTCAATGACCCGTCCGGGCGGCGCGCCCCAGGGGGGCACGGGGGGCGACCTGGGTGGATTGCTCGGTGGCCTGCTGGGTGGTGGCGCCGGTGCGGGCGGCGGCCTGGGTGGCCTGCTGGGCGGGTTGCTCGGTGGCGGCTCGGCGTTGGGTGGTGCAAGTCAGCGCCGTTCGGGCGGCGGGACCAACTACGCCGCGCTCGCCTCGTTGGGCATGATGGCATTCCAGGCCTATCAAGCCTGGCAGCGCAGCCAGGCCGCCGCTCCCCAGCAGGCCTTGCGCACGGCTGACATGCTGGCCGGCCCGGAGGTCGAAAGTCACAGCCACGCGGTGCTGCGGGCACTGATTGCGGCCGCCAAGGCCGACGGTCGCATCGATGAGGCCGAGAGGCAGATGATCAGCACGGAAATCGGCCGTCATACCGACGACCCTGAGTTGCAGCAGTGGTTGGACGACGAAGTCGCCAAGCCGCTGGACGCCCATGACGTGGCGCAATCAGCGACAGACCCTGCGATGGCCGCCGAGATGTATCTGGCCAGTGTGATGGTGGCTGGGGATCAGCAGGGCGCCGAGCGCGACTACCTGGATGAACTGGCGGCGGCGTTGCAGATCGACCCGCAGTTGCAGGTGCACCTGGAGCAGCAGGCCAGGGGCGTTTGAGTTTTGTGCCTTGGTTGAGTTATCCGGCCGCATCGCGGGCAAGCTCGCTCCTACAATGTATTCGCATCGCTACCGTAGGAGCGGGCTTGCCCGCGATGAGGCCATTCCATCCAATGCAGATAAAGGTGCCCTCCACAAAGTCCGTCCATCCCTGCATTCCAAAACCCGATTGAATTTTTGCCCCAGCGCATCGCTCTGCTGAAGAAGAGACGTTGTTTCAGCGTCCTGCCCCGGCCAACAGACCGAGAGATGCGCCCATGACTGCCCTGACCCAAATCCATTCCCGGCCTGCTCAAGAGATCCGCAGCGCCGGCTGCCTCAAACAGACTTACGAACAATTGCTGCTCGGTGATGATCCCGGCCAGCGTCGCGACCTTGGCCAAGCCTTTCTCGAGACTCAGCTACAGAAGGCCGCCAGCTTGCCGGATGAATTGCCACGGGACATTTCGGCCCTGCAAGGATTCGTCGAGCAGCACTGTGCCGACGTGGCGAGCCAGTACGGCGAATACCTGAGCGCGCGCCAAGAGGGTGGCCCGCGCCAGTTTTTCCATAATAAGGCACACGCACTGTTTTTCCTCCAGGCAGTCAGCCCGACCAAACTGGTCGACGGCGCCTGGCTGTACGGTTTGCTTGAGCATTGGCGCGATCCGCGTTTCGACGGTTTGATCTGCACCTACCTGGAAGAGCTGGGTGACGGCAACCCGGCGCAGAATCATGTGGTGATTTATCGCAAGCTGCTGGCCGAACACGGTTTGGACAGCTCGGTGGTCCCTGACGAGTACTATTTGCAAGGCGCCATCCAGCTGGCGTTGGGCGAATGTGCCGAGCAGTTTCTCCCGGAAGTGATTGGTTACAACCTGGGTTACGAACAATTGCCGCTGCACTTGCTGATCAGCGCCTATGAACTGCGCGAGCTGGGCATCGATCCGTATTACTTCACTTTGCACGTCACCATCGATAACGCCAGCACCGGGCATGCGCAAAAAGCCGTGCAATCGGTGCTGGAGCTGTTGCCGATCGAGGGCGATCGCGAGGCGTTCCTGCGGCGGGTGGCAGTGGGGTATCGGCTCAATGACCTGGGGCTCGGGAGTCGGGCGATTATCGAATCGTTCGACCTGGACGCCGAAGTACTGGGCATGCTCGAACGCAAGCGACCTTTCGGCCAGCACATGCATTCCGATTACTGCCGTTTCGAAGGCAAGACCGTCAATCAGTGGCTGGCCTCGCGGGAGCAACTGCCCGGCTTTCTCGCTGCCATGGAGAACAAGGGCTGGATCAAGCGCAACCAGGACCCGCAGCAGAGCCGCTTCTGGCAGTTGATCGAGGGCAACGGGGCGGCGATGTTCGGGGTATTCAGTCCCTTTGAGAAACAACTGCTGCACGACTGGATCGCCGGCGACTGGAAGCCCGAACGCAAAACGCCGCCCGTGCGTAGCACCAGCACTCCGGCGATGGAGCCCACCCCCCCAGCGGCCGACCCGGATGTTCAACGTTTGCAGGTCGCGCTACAGAGCGTGCCCGCCCATGAGCAGATGCAAGTGCTGCTGCCATGGTTGTCGGCCCATCGCCATGCGCACCCAGCCGGACTGCTTGCCACCCGCCGCTTCATCGAACTCAAATCCAGCCTGCGATAAGGAATGCCGCATGAATGAACTATCACAACTCAATGCAGCCGATCTGGCGCTGGTACAACTGGGGCGCCGTTTGCAGGCGGACGGTTATCGCTTCATCACGCCGACGCCGCTGACCCATCAACGAGTCAATGACCGGGCGTTCGGGCAGAGCGCGCGGAACCTGCGTGAAGTGTTCGGCTGGTCTCGCTCATTCGAGCCAGGGCTGTTGTCACCCGACGAGCAGCAACAGTTGCACCAGGCGGGCGTACTGGAAGAGAGCAATGGCCGAATGAAGAGCCGGATCCGCTGGTCGAGCCTGGATGACCTGCTATTCGTGCATTCCGGGTTTCCCACCGATGCTGCGGACTCCGTGTTTTTCGGGCCGGACACCTATCGCTTTGCGCAACTGATCCACCGCCATCTGCAGCAGTCCTTCACTCCGATAAGGCGCGCGGTGGACATCGGCTGCGGCGCCGGTGTCGGGGCCATTGTCATTGCCCGGGCACGGCATGAGGCCCAGGTGCTGGCGGTCGATATCAATCCGGCGGCGCTACGTTTGACCGCTGTGAACGCGGCGTTGGCCGAAGTGAGCAACCTCACTGTCGAAACCAGCGATGTGCTGCAGGGGGTGGACGGCAGTTTCGACCTGATCGTCGCCAATCCTCCCTATATGGCCGACCCCAACGAACGCGCGTATCGCCACGGCGGGGGCGCACTGGGCGCACAGCTGTCGTTGCGCATCGTCGAGCAGGCGTTGAATCGTTTGGCGCCAGAGGGTTCGCTGGTGCTGTACACCGGTGTGGCGATGGTCGATGGCTGCGACCCGTTTCTCGATGCCGTGACGCCTTACCTGGATTCGGCGCGATTTGGCTGGACGTATCAGGAAATCGACCCCGACGTCTTCGGAGAGGAACTGCTGACCCCCGGCTACCAACGGGTGGAGCGTATTGCCGTGGTCGCCCTGATTGTGACGCGGCTCGGCGGGGACGCTGGCGCCAAGGTTGAATCAGCCACAGGTGATTGAACATGAACAAGGATCTGGACGACTACAACCGTATGCGCGATTTCTCGGCCACGTCGGAACCGGCCGCCAAACGCCCGGGCAAGAAATCCGCAAAGGCCCATGCCTTGCAGTTCTGTATCCAGAAGCATGACGCCTCGCGCCTGCATTACGACTTTCGCCTGGAACTCGATGGTGCGCTGAAGAGCTGGGCCGTGCCCAAGGGACCGTCGCTGGATCCCAAGGTCAAGCGCCTGGCGGTGCATGTCGAAGATCACCCCATCGACTATGCGACCTTCGAGGGCAGTATCCCCGAAGGCCATTATGGTGCTGGCGATGTGATCGTTTGGGACCGTGGCGTATGGATACCCCAGGAAGACCCTGCCAAGGCGTACGCCAAGGGCAAGCTCAAGTTCGAGTTGCAGGGCGAGAAGCTTGCCGGCTTATGGAACCTGGTGCGAACGCACATGCCCGGCAAGCAGGAACAATGGTTTTTGATCAAACACCAGGACAGTGCCGCCAAGCCTGAAAGCGATTACGACATAGTGACCGCCGAGCCGGACAGTGTGCTCAGCGACCGAACCATCGAGCCCAAAATGGCCAGGACGGCCGCCAAGCCCAAGCCCGTCAAGAAACCGGCCAGTAAAGTCGCGGCCAAACCGCAGTCGGCGAAACTGACCGGCGCGCACAAGGCCAAGCTGCCGGAGTCGTTCAAGCCCGAGCTGGCGACGCTGGTTGTAACGGCCCCGGAGGGCGAGTGGAGCTACGAGATCAAATTCGACGGCTACCGGATCATGGCGCGCATTGATCACGGCGAAGTGAAACTCTTTACCCGCAACGGCCATGACTGGACGCACAAGTTGCCCAACCAAGCCGAAGCATTGGCGGCGCTGCAACTGGAGTCGGCCTGGCTCGACGGTGAAATGGTGGTGGCGAACGAACAGGGCGTCCCCGATTTCCAGGCATTGCAAAACGCTTTCGATAGCGCCCACAGTGAAAACATCCTCTATTACCTGTTCGATATGCCTTACCTCAACGGCGTCGACCTGCGCGAAGTGCCGGTGGAGGAGCGTCGAGTGGCACTGGCGACGGTGCTCAAGACCGCCAAGGACCCGCTGCTGCGCTTCTCCGAAGCGTTTGCCGAAGCCCCCGATGCGCTTTTGAACAGTGCGTGCCAGATGCAGATGGAAGGCCTGATCGGCAAACGCCTGGGTTCACCCTATGTCTCACGGCGCAGCAGCGACTGGATCAAGCTCAAATGCAAGCATCGGCAAGAGTTCGTCGTGGTGGGTTACACCGATCCCAAGGGGGCCCGCAGTGGTTTCGGCGCGTTGCTGTTGGGGCTGCATGACAAGGACAGTGGAGAACTGCGTTATGCCGGCAAGGTCGGCACCGGCTTCAATGAAGCCACGCTGATGCGTATTTATGAGCAGCTCAAGCCGCTGCAGGCCAGGAAGGCGTCAGTCGTCAATCCGCCGAGCGGGTTTGACGCCAAGGGCGTGCACTGGCTCAAACCGACCTTGCTGGCCGAAGTGGCCTTTGCGGAAATGACCAAGGAGGGTTCGGTGCGCCACGCTGTGTTCCATGGTCTGCGCAACGACAAGCCCGCCAAAGCCATAACTGAGGAGCGACCCACTGTGGTGACGAAAGCTGCCCAGGAAAAACCCGCAGGCAAGAAGGCCAGCCCCACCAGGAAGGCCGCCGAAAAGGTGGTACCGGCTCCGTCCCAACTGGGGCTGGCCCAGGGCAAGGTCCGTATCACTCACCCCGACCGGGTGATCGATGCCGCCAGTGGCACGACAAAGATGCAACTGGCGGAGTACTACGCCAGTGTCGCCAAGTGGATCCTGCCTCAGTTGAAAGATCGCCCTGTGGCGCTGGTGCGCGCCCCGGACGGCATCGCGGGCGAATTGTTTTTCCAGAAAAACGCCGAAAAACTGGCGATTCCCGGGATCACCGTGCTGGACAAGGAGCTCACGGGCCAGCCCATCATGATCGTCAATAATGCCGAGGCGTTGATTGGCGCCGTGCAAATGAGCACCGTGGAGCTGCACACCTGGAACGCCACTTCAACCAACCTCGACAAGCCTGACCGCTTCGTGCTCGACCTGGACCCGGACCCGGCGCTGCCTTGGAAAAGCATGGTTGAAGCGACGCATCTGACCCTGTCGGTTCTGGACGAGCTGGGGCTCAAGGCATTCCTGAAGACCAGCGGCGGCAAGGGCATTCATATCGTGGTGCCAATAACGCGCAAGTTTGGTTGGGATGAGGTGAAGGATTTCAGCCACGCCATCGTCAGCCACATCGCCAAACTGCTGCCAGAGCGCTTTTCTGCCGTCTCGGGGCCAAAGAACCGGGTCGGACGAATCTTCATCGACTACCTGCGCAACGGCCTCGGTGCCACGACGATCTGCGCCTACGCGGCACGTACCCGCGAAGGGTTGCCGGTGTCGGTGCCGATCTTTCGTGAGGAAGTGGCTGAGCTCAAGGGTGGCAACCAGTGGAACATTCACAACGTCCATCAGCGCCTGACAGAGGTGGGGGACGACCCCTGGGCGCAGTTGAGCAAGACCCGGCAGTCGATTACCGCCGAGATGAGGCGCAGAGTCGGAATGAAAAAATAACCTCTTGCTCACGTAGTGGATTGATCTGATCTCGATGCCGCCTCTCAGGCATCGCGCAGCAGGTCATTGGCATTGAGCAAGGCAAAGGCAATCTCCGGACGCTTCTCCAGCCCGCGACGAATCGCGCTCGGGATCGCCTGCCGAGTCTTGCGACACAGTCCTGGCAGCTCGTCGATCGTAATGGCGATGCCGCGCATGGTGCGCACTTCGTTAAAACCAGGGGCGATCTCTACACGAATGCCCAACTGCTGGTACATCTTCTGCTGCATCCCCTCCAAATCGCTGAGACTTCGCAGGTTTTCCAGGCGCTCCAGCAGACGCTTTTCTTCGTTGCGCGTCAAAAACAGGATGCGCAGATCGGCGCCCGGCGTCTCCAGCAGCGGTTCACGCTCGCAGATGCAGGCACCGGGTGGGCAGGGTTGTCGGATCGTCAGCGAAGTTGTCATGGGCTCAATCATAAAGCGCTGCGCGACAATTTGCCCATCACTGTGAACGCCGCGGATTTACCCGTCTGCACGTCGTTCAGGCAGTGCGAAAAAACGTACTTGTGAATCAATTCATAGGCATAGCGCAGGTATCGCGAAACACCCTTTAAAGTCGATATTTTGACGTCATTTGACCTTGATTTTTATTTTTTACCGTTCAGGTGACGGGCCATTGACGTAATGGCTATGTGCTTATAGTCTGCTGAAAAACCGGTCACGATTCCTTCGTCCGGCAACAGAAACATCCGCTGGGCAGGGAGGCGGTTTATGCGCAAATCACTCGTCTTTAAATGCGTTTTGTTGTCGGTGCTCTTTAATGGTGCAGCTATCACCAGCGCGCAAGCGAGTCATTTGGCCTATGAAATTAGTCGCATACAAGGCTCTTGCGAGGCATTTGCGCCTCAACAGGGCACAGCCGCTGAAGAACAGATTGGCACATCCTTGAATGTCGGCGGCGGTTCCGGAACACCCGCAGCAACCCTCGAAACCCATTCGGCCAACAACACCAAACAGCAGTTCAATTTACTCGTGAATTCCGCTGCCAAAGTGGGCGCCTCCGTCAATACTTCTGCCTGCGACGGATTAATGGCGCAACTTGCCAAGAGTAATTTTCTGGCAAATTCCGAGACTCAGACTAAGGTGTTGAGTGCAGGGGCTGAAGTCTTTACCAATCAACCAATTGCCGTCTCGTTGCCGGCTGCGGCGTGGCTGTTTTCATCGGCGCTGTTCGGTTTCGTGATGGTCGCCAATCGCCGCAAGGTGTAGCGATGGTTGATGGTCAATATTGAGAAGAAACAACTTGGTTGATATCAATTTGATGCGCCTATGGCGGCACCTTAGTTGATGCGTTTCATGCGTGTGTTTGGCGATGTAGTTGCTGAATGACAGGCTCTTGTAAATAGAGTGCTATTAATTTGGCGGGTATGCATCGGGGGTAATATGTTTGACTGCACATTGTTGTTAAATAAGAAACTTCCTTCGCAGAAGCCTGCCAACCAGAAGATTTTTACGCCGTTACGCCGACCATTGGCGGCTTCAAGGCGCAAAAAATCTTCTTGTGAGCGATATCTCGATGTGAGCATGGGCGAGCGTGAATCGCTTCCCGTTTTATGCAAAGCTTCTTGCATGGCTATCTAGCGGAGGGACCCCGATGTCACGTTTCTTGCTACCTGTCTTTTTTGCGCTGGCTGTTCTGCCCAGCGTTTCCGGCGCCGCTGAAAGTAATTCCCCCTACTACTTGAATCCGGGTGACAGGATTGCGATCTCCGTCTGGGGCGAAGACAAGCTCAAGGAGGAGGTGAGTGTGCTCCCCGACGGCAGCATTACCTTCCCGCTGGCGGGCAAGATCGACGTACAGGGGCTGGACTCCACCGCCGTCGAGGAAAAGTTGGCAGCCAGGCTCGAGAAGTTCATACCTGATCCGCAGGTAAGCGTTGTCATCACGGGTACCGAGGGCAATCTCGTCTACGTGCAGGGCAAGGTGCTCAAACCGGGCACCGTGCCGATGTCCCGCGCCCTCACGGTGCTGCAAGCATTGAGCCTCTCGGGCGGCCTCGACAAGTTTGCCGACAAGGATGAGATCAAGGTGGTGCGCAGCAAGGGCGGCACGCAACAGATCCTGCCCGTGCGTTATGGCGACCTGATGTCCGGGCGTGACATGTCCACCAATATCCAGCTCCAGGCCGGCGATACGCTGGTCGTGCCTTGACCTTGCGCAACGCATCTGGAGTGACCTTGATGACGCTGCGAAGAACCGGAATTGCGACGGCGATGTTTGTCCTGCCGTGCTCCGGCATGGTCTACGCTGCTACCTGGCAATCGGCAATCACGGTGCCATCGACTGTCGAGTACGACAGTAATCCGACGTTGGCGACCAGCGGCGAGAAAGGCGTGACACGCTACATCGTCGCTCCGGATGCGAGACTCGTGGGGACTGCCGACCAGGACGAGTTCCAGTTTGGGTTGGGCCTGTATGTCGTGCGCTCGTCGGACACGGCGATCGTGACCGACCGTGAAGATCCAAGACTCAAGCTGGGCTGGCTGCGGGAAACCGAAACCGGTGCCTTTGGCCTCACGGCGCGGTATGAGGAAAGCTCCACCTTGTCCTCGACGGTTCAGGAAACCGGTGTTGTCGTGCCTGACGGCACTCAGAAAATGTCGTCGCTGGAGGGTACCTGGCGCATGGCCTTGAGCGAGCGCAGCACCCTGAACAACGATATCGAGTACCGGCACGTCACCTACGATATCAATACGCTGACCAACTACGACGAGCTGTCGAACCGCTTGGGCTATACCTACGCATGGAGCGAACGTATGGAGCTGTTCACCCGACTGGGGTTCAAGCACTACAAGCCTGACTCCCAGGTGCCATTAGTGGAGTCTTCGAACAGCTACACCCCCGATGTCGGCGTGAATTACCAGTTTTCCGAGAAACTCCGGGGCACGGTGTACCTGGGTGTCAACGAGGAATCCAACGCCAACAGCGGCCCGAGTGCCCAAGGGGGGATGTCACTGGATTACAGCGGTGACCGCGCGGATGCCGGGATCGAAGCCAGTCGTAACTCCGTGGCCAGCGGCGACGGCGGTTTTGTCGAGGTCGACAGCATCAGTGGTGTCTGGAGCTACGCCCTCGATGAAACCCGCCGTGCCGGCATTGCGGCCTCCTGGCAGGACTCCAAGGGCCAGACGCCCAACACATTGCGCAACTACAGCGCCTGGTTCAGTCAGGAGATCTCGCCTTTTTGGTTCGCGCGCCTATCCTACACATACAAACAACGCCAGCAAGATGGTTTGCCGGATGCTACTGCAAACGTCGTCGGGTTGACGCTGACTTATAGCTACCCCGGTTTCTGAAATTCTGTAGTGTGAGAAATATGGCCACTGAATACGAAATGTCGGTCAACGACTACCTTGCTATCGTCAAGCATCATGCGCTGCTGATCATCCTGAGCGTCACGGCCATTCTCGGCGTGTGCCTGGCCGTTGCGCTTTCCTTGCCGCCGACCTATGAGTCGTCCGGCACCATTCTGGTCGAGTCGCAACAGATTTCGCCGGACCTGGTGGGGCCCAACAACAATACCTTTGCCGATGAGCGCATCGAGGTGATTCGCCAGCGCGTGATGACCCGTGAGCACCTGGAAGGGATCATCAATAAATACAACTTGTTCACCTCGCAAAGCCGACAACTGACCCTGAGCGAAAAGATCGAGGAAATGCGTAACTCGATCACCGTTTCGCTGGTCAGCGCGGATGTCAAAGGCCGGGGAGAGGTGACGATTGCATTTCGTCTGGGCTTTGAACACCGTCAACCGGACATCGCCAACAAGGTGGCCAATGAGCTGGTTACGTTGTTCCTGGACGAAAACATCAAGCAGCGCACCGAGCGGGCCAGTGAAACCACCGAGTTCCTGACCCAGGAAGCCGACAAGCTGCGGGTCGAACTCGAAACCCTGGAAAATCGCCTGGCGGACTTCAAGCAGGCGCACAGCAATGCGCTGCCCGAGCACCAGGAACTGCGCATGAACATGCTGACGCGTGCCGAGACCGAGCTCAAGGAGGTCGATCGCGACTACAAGTCCGCCCGGGAAGAAATGCGCTTCAACGAGCTGGAGCTGTCTGCGGCCAATTCCGGTCTGGCGTCCGCGCCTGGCGTGGGCGGTGCCGCCGCGGCCCAACCGCAGGATCTGGGCAGTCTGAAGGCGGAGTACGCGCGGCTGATGTCGCTGTACACCGAGGCTCATCCCGATGTGCGCGCGGTCAAACGCAAGATTGCAGCCCTTGAGGCCCAGGGCTCTTCGGGTAAAGCGCTTCCAGCCAGCATGGATGTGGCCAAGGCCCAGGCGCGTATTTCCGCTTCCGAGGCGCGCATCCAGTCACTGGCCGACCAGAAGCAGCAAATCCTCAAGAAGATTTCCACCTACGAGGCGCAGATTCTGGAAACGCCGCAAGTCGAGCGTGGCCTTGTCACGTTGATGCGCGACCACGAAAATGCGCGCAAGAAATACGAGGAAATTCGCACCAAGGAAATGAGTGCGAAAATTTCCGAGAGCCTCGAGCAGGAAAACAAGGCCGAGCGGTTCGTACTGCTGGAGTCGCCGCTGATGCCGGAGCGGCCAATCAAGCCCAACCGCAAGAAAGTGGTTGCCATGGGCCTGGTGCTCGCCCCGGTGGGCGCGGGAGCCCTGGTCATGCTGCTGGAGCTGATCAACCCGCGTGTGCGTGGCACCGAAGCGCTGGCCAGCGTACTGGGCAAGCGGGTACTGGTTTCCATTCCCTATATTCACACCCGAGCGGAATTGGCACGCCGCAAGCAATGGCGAGTGCGTCTGGTCATCATAGGGCTCGTGATTTTCACGATCTTCCTGGTGCTCGTGCACTTCCTCTACATGCCCCTGGATCTTTTGATGATCAAAGCTCTGGGCCGGTTTGCATAAGGAAAGACAGCGATGGACATTCTCAAGCCCGATGCCGACAAGGCCGAGCAACCCGCCTCGTCAAAGGCCATGACACCGACCGGTTCGGGGCTCAATGCGCTCAGTTATGTACAGACCAGGGTGGTGCCTCTGCGGTACGACCATCTGGAGCGCAACCGCATTGTTGCTTACAACAAGAACTCGAACATGGGTGGCGCGTTCGACCTGCTGCGTACGCAGGTCCTTAAAGCCATGGATGAAAATGGCTGGCGCACCCTGGCCATCACCTCGCCGACGCCGGAGGCCGGCAAGACGGTACTGGCGATCAACCTGGCCATGAGTATCGCCCATCACACTACCAAGACTGCGTTGCTGGTGGACTTCGACCTGCGTCGTCCCAAGGTGGGTTCCTGCCTGGGGTTGTCGATGGAGAAGTCGCTCAATGAGCTGCTGAGCAACCAGGCTGAACTGCATGATGTGCTGGTCAATCCGACGTTGCCGCGTTTTGTGGTCTTGCCCACGCGAGAGCCAATTCCCTTGTCCACCGAGGTGCTGTCGTCGCCCGAGGTGAGCAATCTGATCGTCGATCTGCGCGAACGTTACGACTCGCGTATCGTGATTTTCGACTTGCCGCCGGTCCTGAGTTCGGATGACGTGATCACCGTCCTTCCGAAATTCGACTGTGTGCTGTTGGTGGTGGCTAACGGTGTGAACAGTAACAAGGAAATCGAGGAAAGCCTCCATCACCTGGACGGCGCCAATCTCATCGGTACGGTGCTGAACAAGGCCGAGCCGCAAAACCGCACTTACTACTGAAGTGATGCTTATCGGCGCCGCGCGTTACGCGAAGGCGCCGATGATCACTGCCAGGGGTGCTTCTGCTCCCACGCCCAGGCGTGCGTAACGATCTGTTCAAGTGATGCGAACTGCGGTTGCCAGCCGAGTATTTCATTTGCCTTTTTCGGGTCGGCGACCAGGCGTGGCGGATCACCGGCACGGCGTGGCGCTTCACTCACACAGATCTGCTGCCCGGTGACCCGGCGTGCGGTGTCTATCACTTGCTGCACCGAAAACCCCAGGCCATTGCCGAGGTTGAAGGCCGTGCTCGCACCGCCCGCCCGAAGGTAATCCACGGCCAGGGCATGCGCGGCGACCAGGTCACTGACATGAACATAATCGCGGATGCAGGTGCCGTCAGGTGTGTCGTAGTCACGACCGTACACCGTGATGGCGGTGCGCCGTCCGGACGCCGCCTGCAGGATCAACGGCAGCAAATGGGTTTCCGGCTCATGGCGTTCGCCCAACTGACCTTCGGGGTCCGCGCCGGCGGCGTTGAAATAGCGCAGGCAAACCGACTTGAGCCCGTAGGCGCGATCGAAATCCTCGAGCATCTGCTCGACCATCCATTTACTGCGGCCATAAGGGTTGATCGCCGCCTTCGGATGCTCTTCGTCCATGGGAACATACATCGGGTCGCCGTAGACGGCGGCAGTCGAGGAAAAGATGAAGTGCCTGACGTTGGCGCGGACCATGGCTTGCAGCAGAGTCAGGGTCGCGGCCAGGTTGTTTTCATAATACTTGGCCGGTTCGCTGACGGATTCACCCACCTGGATGAAAGAGGCGAAGTGAAACACCGCATCAAAGCGCTGCGATGCGAACAGGTGGTCGAGAGCCTTTGCGTCAGCGATATCCAGTTCCACGAGTGTCGCGCCCATCAGCGCACTGCGGTAGCCCGTGGAAAAGTTGTCGGCAACCACCAGCTCGTGCCCGGCGCGTTGCAGCTGTTTGACCATGTGCGAGCCAATGTAGCCGGCGCCGCCAACCACCAGAAAATTCATTCTGTCCTCCTGGACGAGTGTTGCTGTGTAAACGCGGATTGTGCCATCAACGCGTGGCACTTTTCCTTAAAAACAACCAGTTGGCGGTTTGCAACCCTTCGAGCTTGAGCGTGTAGCGCCCATCGGCGTAGGTGGCGGGCAGCTTCTTCAACTGCGCCAGTACGCCTTGGGTGAACAGGGTCAGCCCTGGCGGTGCCTCAATGGTCAACGTGCCGGCCAGTGGTTCGACGAAGTAGGGCGGTCGCTCTTCCTCGTTCGCAATGGCGCGTGCGCCCAGGGAAATCATCAAATCTGCGGACTGGCCCAGGGGCGTGTCGTTCAGGCTCTGCACCACCACGCTGGCGTTGGCGGTTTTGGCATTGACCTGGATGTTGTCGAGGTTGATCGACTCGCCGCCAATCCAGCCGGAAGCGGCCTGGGTGCGCGGCGTATTGATCGTGTACACACCGCGTTTCCAGTTGCGCTTCAGTTCGCCGGTGTCGGAGGTGGATTCGCTGGCATTGGCGTCCAGCAGCGACTGGTTGGGATCGGCAAACACCTTGGCGTTGTTCGCCGTCGAACCGGTTGTCAGCCAGGGCAGAGCCGGTGTTTGTGGCATGACGATCTGCAACTTGCCTTTCTCCATGGCGGTGCGCAGCAGTGCCGAGTTGCTCGGTGTAATGGCCTGGCCGAACAGCGTGTCCGGCGTCGGCGCGAAGGCATACGTGGTCTTCGCCTCGGCAACATCGCCGCGCCGGTAAAGCAGGGCGGCGGCGGGAAAGGTGGACAGCAATGCCGGGTCGTTATAGAGGTTCCAGTTGCCGACCGTCCTCCACGTTCCAGAGAGGCCCTCCTGGCTATAGGCATACTGCATCATCGCGTCCCAACCCTGGTAACTGGCGGTGCCCGCCAGATAGAGCGGCACGGCGTGGCGGTCGGGCGTGGGGAAAGGTTCGCTGTTCCACTCAGTGACGGTCAGCGGTTTGCCGCTGACCTGGGCGGCGCCAATCCAGTTGATGATGCCGGGGCTGGTCAGCGGGTTTTTCTCCAACTGGCCGAGGCCGCCGTAGCTGTGGGCATCGATGACATCGCCGGAAGTCAGGGCCGGCAGCGCCACGAGACCGTCGCCACCCCAGCTATTGGTTGTGGCGATGGGCACTTTCACGCCCAGGTCGCGCAGGTGCTGGATCATGTCGACGTTGAAACGACGTTCCAGGTCATTGAGGAACATCTTCGAGGCACCGTATTCCCAGGCGCGCCAGGTCTGGCTCGAGGACAGGTTGTGCTGCCTGGCAAACGCCTCGGCCTCGGCCATGTAGACCTTGCTGTGCTTGGGCACATCCTTGTCGCCCAGCAGGATATTGCCGAAGTGGTTGGTGATGTCGTTCTCGTTGGTGATCAGCACGGCGGCGATCGCCGGATCGTCCTTGTAGGCGAGGCCTGTGTAACTGTTGACGTGGTTCATGTAAGCGGCGGTAAAGCGCTTCATCGCCTGTTGAATGGTGATGTTGACGTAGTTGTAACCCTTGAGTCCCGCGTTGCCGTGCTCATCCTTTGGCAGCTCTTCGAAACCGTAGATATTGTCCCTGGCAGTGAAGGCCCGTTCGACGTGCATGTCGAGCCACACATAAATACCTTCGTCTTTCAGGTACTTGATCCACAGGTCGAGCTGTTTCAGCGACGCCGGACTGGGTTGTTGGGTGTCCGCGTTGGGCGCCTTGCCGAAGACGTTCGGGCTGACCCAGGGGGAGTCATGGTGGTGCAGGCGCACGAGGTTGATGCCCAGTGCCGACAGGCGCCTGGCCTGGCGCTTGATGTCTTCTTCGGCGGTGTCGAACAGCGAATAGGCTGACATGTTGGTGCCCCAGAAGCGCGCCGGGGTGTTGTCGGCGAACATCAGTTGCTCGCCGGAAGCCTTGACGAAGCCGCGCTTGCCGGCGGGTTTTTCGTTGGCATTGAGGAATGAAAGGTCGACCGGTGAGGTTTGCCAGTCGATCTTGTCGGTTGGCCAGGTTTTCGGATCGACCAGGCCGAATCGCTCGCTCGTGGTCGGAGCAAGGGCCACGTCGCCTGAGATGCTCAAGGTCGCCTTGAAATGCTGCTGGCCGGGCTTGATGGAGTTTTTGTAGAAAAACGCCCTCACTTCAGACCCATCGCCCGGTTCGACAAAGACATCCGCCAGCGCCGGCTCAAAGCGCATCTCGATGCGTCGGCCCTGGGCATTGCCCCAGGCCCAGCCCTTGTTGCCATCGAGCAACTTCGGCTTACCCATATCGCCCTGGAACAGCGCCGGGTCGAAGTTGAACACGAAGCCTCCGCCGATGACGTTCGGCTTTGCGCTGTGTGCATCAAGGGTGACGTCCCAGCTCAGTTGCTGTTCGCCTTCCTTGCGGATGTTGGCTTTGAGATCAAAGTCGAGGGTCGGGTTCTGCCCGATCAGGCTGTAGCTGTAGGGCGCCTGGGTGGTGAATTGGGTCGGGAACCCCGTCCAGCCATAATTGGCCTCGAAAAACACGAATGAGGACGCCAGGGCAGGGCTGCCCCCTTGCGTCAGCGCGGGCAAGCCACTTTTTTCATCGACATTGGCCACCCAGTCCGACGCCCCGGCGCTCAGTGGCAGGAAAACGACAGACAAGACAACCGGAAGCAGCAAGCGGATGCGGCGAGCAATGTGAGCCATGGGGTTACCGGAGTTGGAGGTGGGCACTGGCCGTGACGGCGGGCGCGGTTTGCTTGAGATTGCGCACCATTCGGACGTAGGCAACGCCCAGCCCGGCCACCGACCAGTACACCACTGGAATGATCGTGATGCTGCTGACGGTGAAAATGGTCACCATGATGCCGGCCAGTGTCGCGAACAGCGCCCGGCCGAGCCTGCGCCCTTCATCATCCTTGTCGGGGAACGAACGCATGGACTTGCGGATGCCGAACAGTACGGTGGCAAAAAAGGCGACGAACACGGTCAATCCGACCAGTCCATAGGACAGTGCGACGCCGATGTAAGTGTTGACGATATCAATGATGCCCTCGCCCTGGATCATGACCTGCATCTCTGGGGCCTTGCGGTAATCGAAGGTGCCCAGCAGCGGGTTGCGCTGGATCACCAGGAGGGAGTTGTCGATCAGGCGTTCACGGTAAGTGATGTTCTCCACCTCCACCGTGCCGATGAAGGGCAGCAGGTCGAGGACCTTCTGCCCACCCGGCACGAGGGTCAGTGCGGGGAGGGAGAGTACCCCGGCGCATCCCAGCAGCATCATGCGCTTGATCACTTTCTCGCCGGTGGCGATGTACACCAGGAACATGGCCAACGCCCCCATCCACGGGCCCCGGGACAGCGGCGCGAACAGTCCGCCGGCGAGCAACAGGGCGCCCAGGCGCCGTTGCAGCTTGCTGCGCACGCTTTGTTGCAAATACAGGTAGAAACCGAGCGCCGCGCTGATCACCAGTCCCAGCGCGATGGCCTGGCCGGTGGTGACGCTGGCGCGCAGCAGGCCGCCACGACTCAAGTAGCTGGACATTTCCCATTGCATGCCCATGGCGCCGATCAATGCGCTGTAGAGCAACCAACCACGGGCAAACTCGAAAAAGCCGATCAGCGACATGACCATCGCGGCGAGGACAAAACCGAGCAGGGCGTCCTTGAAGTCATTGATATTCTTCAGGGCACGGCTGGCCACGTAATACGGCAGGAAAACGTCGGTGAACTGGTAGAGCGTCTGGCGCATGGTGTCGGTGACGGTGGTTTCGCGCAACAGAAGCAGGCTGGTCAGGACCAGGTAGACGGCGAGGAATTTGTCTGGCCAGGTGCGACCGAAACCTTGGGTGTCGCTTTGCCGACGCAGTGCCAAAAACGCCGGCAGCAGCACGCACAGAGACAGCAGGCGCACATAGTTGAGGTCGAAAAAGTAGTTCATCAGGCCGAAGCCGGGGATTCGCGCCTGAGCGGGCGGCACCAGGAACGCCAGGATGAAGAACAGCGCCACGGGATTGTGTTCGCGCTTTCTCGCCACGGTCAGGAGGATCGTGGTCACGGCCACGTAGATCCAGAAGCTATGGGAAACGAATGCCAGGACGGTCAGCACGAACCACAGGTTGCGTCGACGGGTGAAGTCCTTGGCTGGGATCAGGTCGCTTGCAGGCCGGCGTGCCATGTAAAAAACGACACCGGCTAGAACCAGAATGACGACTAACGCGCGAAAGTGCTCAGGCATGGAGAGTCAGGCTTACCGGTGGGTGAATGACAGATACTAGTAGAATGGCAAAGTGCGACTATAGTACGTTTTTAGGGAGTTGAGTCCGGGGTTGTTCTGATGCCACCAGCTGATATCTCGCCATCGTTGAGCCTTCGCAGGCGGGCCATCTTTGCCGGGGCATGGAATTTGGGGGCGCTGATCACGTCCCAGGCCATCCGGCTGGGCGGCAACCTGATCATGGCCCGCCTGTTGATGCCTGAAATGTTCGGCATCATGGTCATCGCCACCACCGTGTCGGTGGTGCTGCACCTGCTGTCCGATGTCGGCTTTCGGCAGAACATCATCCAGAGTCCTCGGGGCGACGATCCGGCCTTTCTCAATACCGTGTGGACGGTGCAGATCATCCGCGGGTTCATTCTTTTCGCCTTCACCCTGTTGATTGCCGGCTGTTCCTGGTTCACCCAGCTTCTGCACCTGTGGCCGGACCAGTCGACCTACGCCTCGCCGCAACTGCCACTGGTACTGGCCGTCACCGGATTTTCGGCGATCATCTACGGGTTCCAGTCGACCAAGGTCGATGTCGCCGTGCGCGACTTCCAGCAGAAAAAAGTCGTGCTCGCCGAGTTCATTTCGCAGTTGGCGGGCCTGCTGACCATGTTGGTCATCGGCTATTTCACCCGGTCGATCTGGGCGTTGGTAGGTTCTGGCCTGGTCGCCGCCCTGGCCATGACGCTGCTGGGGCACTTCTGGTTTCCGGGCAAGCCCAACCGTCTACACTGGGATCGTGAGGCGCTTGCCGAAGTCGTGGTGTTCGGCCGCTGGATGCTGTTGTCCTCGGCGGTTGGCGTGCTGGCCATGAACGGCGACCGGATCTGGTTCGGTGGCAGCATGTCGGCCAATGAACTGGGGGTCTTTTCAATTGCCGTGCTGATACTGGGGGCGTTGCAACTGGGCATGGCGCGGTTGCTCGGAGCGGTGGCGCTACCGGCATTCAGCGAGGCCTCCCGGGTCAACGACACGGCACGGTTGCACCTTTTGTATGATCGCTTCAAATTGATATTCGATCTGGTTTCGTTGTTCATCTGCGGGTTGTTCTGGGTCATCAGCCCGTTGCTCATCAGCATTTTGTACGATGAGCGCTATGCCGAAGCCGGCCACATGCTGTCGGTGCTTTCGCTGTCGTTTTTCACCTGGCGCTTTGCGGTGGCGCATCAGGTCTGGCTGGCGCTGGGGCTGACCAAATACCAGGCCATGGACAACATCATCCGCGCGGTGTCGTTGTGGGTGTTGCTACCGCTGCTGTTGTCCATTGGCGGCGTGCATCTGGCCATCTGGGGGGTCGCTCTGCACGCCTTGCCGACGGTGTTCCTGGTGGTCTACGTGAATCGCAAGGTGGGCTTGTTTGATCTCAGGCGTGAGCTGATCGTCCTGCCCATGGTGTTGGTGGGGGTTGTTTGCGGGCAAATGGTGTTGGGGATTGCTGATTGGTTTTGATCTTGATGTCGGGGAGCTTTGAATCATGAATGAACTTGATTTGAGTACTTCTGCGATGGATCGCAGGGACTTCCTCCAGGTGTTTGCGCTGTTGAGCCTGGGAGTGTTGGCCTTTGGATGTTCCGAAACCGTCGCCCGGCCTTCCGCAGTCAAGTCCGGGTACATCGTTATCAATGGATGGGTGCTGCCTGCCCAGCACTTTCAGCCAGCGCAAACATGATCAAAGACTATCAAACGCAAAAAGAGCTGCGCGACTTCTACGACATCTGCATCATCGGTGCGGGGCCGGCGGGCATTACCCTGGCCTTGCAACTGGCGGTCAATGGCCGGCAGGTGTTGCTGCTCGAGGGCGGCGGGCACGAGTATTCGCAAAACTCGCAGAGCCTTTACCAGTGTCCCTCCACTGGACTTGAGGTCTATGCAGAGGAAACCCGCCTGCGTTATCTGGGGGGGACGTCCAATCATTGGTCGGGGCGCTGCCGTCCCTTCGAGGCGTCCGACTTCAATACCGGCCCGCCGGTGCGCCTGCCCGGTTGGCCGATCGCATTTTCCGAAATGGAGCGCCACCTGGCGCAGGCAATGGCGATTGTCGACCTGGTGCCCAATGCCAGCTTCAAGGCGATCAACCCGTCCCTGGACGGCGCCGACTTTGTAGCGGATCGATTCCTGCTCAGCCCGCCGACGCGTTTTGCCAAGAAGTACGCCAAGGAGCTCAATGACACCGAAGGGCTTGATGTCTTCATCAACTGCAACTGCGTTGATCTCGAATTCAACAGCAACACCGGGCGGATCGAGACGATCGTTGTCGCGGACTACGAGCAGCATCGTGAACGGGTCAAGGCCAGGCAATTCACCCTGGCCACCGGCGCGATCGAGAATGCCCGGCAACTGCTCAACAGCGAGTCCCTGGCCGTGGGCGGAATCGTCAGTGAGGGCGGCCTGGTCGGCAAATGTTTCATGGAACACCTGAACGTCGAGCTCGGCACCTTCATTCTCAAGGACGGGCAGGGCAAGGATTCCCGGGAGTACTTCACCACCGATACCTTCGTCTCGCAGCACAAGGCCGGCAAGGGCAACGTGGCGATCTCGCTGGTCTCCGAAGTCAAAACCTACGGGAGAATGGCGGCCATCAAGAGCTTCTTCGAGAACCTGATCTGCGATGTCGGTGTAGAGCAGAAAATCGAATTCATCACCAAGTTCGATTGCCCGGGCGACGGCGTCATTGGCACGCTGATCGAACAGTTTCCCAACCTCAACAGCCGCGTCTCGCTGGTGCCCGAGCGGGATGCCTTGGGCATGCGCAAGGCGACCGTGCATTGGGAACTGGGCCCTGCAGACCGTGACACCGTGAAGTCCATTGGCCTGGAAATGGCCAAGTGTTTCGCCGATACCGGCCTGGGCCTGGTCAAGCTGGAGCAGTGCGTCTATGACGAAACCGTGCCATTGAAGCTCAACCCCCATGCGCATCACATGGGGACCACACGGATGGCCACGGCGCCGGAATTCGGCGTGGTCGACGAGAACTGCAAAGTGTTCGGCGTCGAGAATCTCCATATCGCCGGCAGCAGCGTTTTTGCGACCGGCGGTGCGAGCAATCCGACCATGCCGCTGTTACAACTGACACTAAGACTGGCGGAGCACATTAATAGTATAAGTTAGCGCTTGATTGGATTTTCTGGCTGGTGCTCGTCAGGGTGGCTCGATCACGGCTCACCTGGCTGGATGTGCATCGGAATTTGGTAGCCAGCCTCCGGTTTTCCGGAGGGGGAATGGAGATAGCCTGTTGAAAGTGACTTTTGTTCTGAGTGTGGCCAGCATGTCCGGCGGTATTCGCGTGGTGACCATCTACGCGCAGGCATTGGCCGACGCCGGGCACGACGTGACACTCGTCTCCCTGCCTTATCCCGCGATTCCGCTGCGCAGAAAGATCAAGAGCTTCGTGACAGGCAAGGGTTGGTTGGTCACGCCGGTCATTCCTTCCTATCTGGACGAGATGGACCTCGATCACCGGGTGATCGAAAAGTACCGACCCATCGTGGAGTCGGATGTCCCGGATGCCGATGTGGTCATCGCCACCTGGTGGGAAACCGCCGAGTGGGTGAACGACCTCAGCCCGGCCAAGGGCGAAAAGGTGTATTTCGTGCAGGGCCACGAGATTTTTCCGTTCTGCCCGACCGACCGGGTCATCGCGACCTATAACACGTTGCCACTGCACAAAATCACCATTTCCCGGTGGCTGGCCGATCTGATGCGCGTGGAGTACGGTGACGCGGATGTCGACCTGGTGCCCAACAGCGTCGATCACCAGCAGTTCTTCGCGGCACCGCGGGGCCGTCAGCAGCGACCGACCCTTGGCTTCCTGTACCACGAAACCCCGTTGAAGGGGCTCGACGTGACGATCGACGTGATTAGCGCGCTCCAGAAGAAAATCCCGGACCTGCGCGTCATTTCCTTCGGCAGCTTTGCGCCCACCGGGGCGTTCGAACTGCCGGCGAGTGTCGAGTTTCACTTGGCGCCCGATCAGGAACATATCCGCGACCTCTACACCCAGTGCGATGTCTGGCTCGCCTCCAGCCGCAGTGAAGGCTTCAACCTGACGGCGATGGAAGCCATGGCCTGTCGCACGCCCGTGGTGTCGACCCGCACGGGTTGGCCGCTGGAAGCCATCACCTGTTTCAAGAACGGCGTGCTGGCCGACATTGATGACACCGAGGCGCTGACGGCGGGTGCCGAACACCTGCTGACCCTGGACGATTCGCAATGGCGCGCGGTGTCCGAGGCGGCCCATCAAACCGTGGCATCGAGCTCCTGGGAGCACTCGGCGAAGCTGTTTGAAGCGGCATTGGTCAAGGCGGTCGGGAAGCGATCCTCCGGGCAACGTTTGGCCAAAACAGCCTCTTCCGTGGTGTAAACCGGTGTGCCTGCCAGATTCCAGTGGTATGGCTGACGGCGACTATAGTACCTTTTCGTGTCATTGATTCCGGGGTTGTAGTGATGCCACCAGCTGATGTATCGCCACCGTTGAGCCTGCGCAGGCGAGCGATATTCGCCGGGGCGTGGAATCTGGGGGCGCTGGTGGCATCCCAAGGCATTCGCCTGGGTGGCAACCTGATCATGGCGCGCCTGCTGATGCCGGAAATGTTCGGCATCATGGTCATCGCCACCACCGTGTCGGTGGTGCTGCACCTGCTGTCCGATGTCGGCTTTCGCCAGAACATCATCCAGAGCCCGCGTGGCAACGATCCGGCATTCCTCAATACCGTGTGGACCGCACAGATCATCCGCGGCTTCATCCTTTTTGCCTTTACCCTGCTGATCGCCGGCGTTGCCTGGTTCGCCCAGTACATCCATATGTGGTCGGAACATTCCACCTACGCCGCGCCCGAGTTGCCTCTGGTGCTGGCGCTGACGGGTTTGTCCGCGATCATCTATGGCTTCCAGTCGACCAAGGTCGACGTGGCGGTGCGCGACTTCCAGCAGAAAAAAGTCGTACTCGCCGAGTTTGCCTCGCAGATTGCCGGCCTGTTGACGATGTTGGTCATCGGTTATTTCACCCGCTCGATCTGGTCGCTGGTGGGGGCTGGCCTGGTGTCCGCCCTGGTCATGACGCTGCTGGGGCACGTATGGTTTTCGGGGCCGCCCAACCGCCTGCACTGGGAGCGTCGTGCGCTCGAGGAAGTGGTGGGCTTCGGTCGCTGGATGCTGTTGTCTTCCGCCGTTGGCGTACTGGCCATGAATGGCGACCGGATCTGGTTCGGCGGCAGCATGTCGGCCGGCGAGCTGGGTGTCTATTCCATTGCCGTGCTGTTTCTGGGCGCCCTGCAAATGGGCATGCAAAGGTTGCTCGGAGCCGTGGCGCTACCGGCATTCAGCGAGGCCGCTCGGGTCAATGACACGGCGCGACTGCACCTGTTGTATGACCGCTTCAAATTGATGTTCGACCTGATCTCGCTGTTTCTCTGCGGCTTGGCGTGGGTTCTCAGCCCGCTGCTGATCCACTTTCTGTACGATGAGCGTTATGCCGGCGCTGGCCATATGCTGGCGATTCTTTCGTTGTCGTTTTTCACCTGGCGGTTCGCCGTGGCGCACCAGCTCTGGCTGGCGCTTGGGCTGACCAAGTATCAGGCCATGGACAACATCATCCGCGCGGTCTCGTTGTGGGTGCTGTTGCCGCTGTTGTTGGCCGTTGGCGGTGTGGAATACGCGATCTGGGGCGTCGCCCTGCATGCGCTGCCGACGTTGTTCCTGGTGGCGTATGTCAATCGCAAGGTGGGGTTGTTCGACATCAGGCGTGAACTGATCGTCTTGCCGATGGTGCTGGTCGGGTGGGCGTGCGGGCAGTTGCTGCTGGGGCTGTTCCAATGGTTTGACTGGGTGTGACGACAGTCGTGCCGGATTTCGGCGTGGGGACTACGCTTAGGGACACGAATCGAGAACCAGGGTGAACCGAACCCTGGCGCAGATGTTTACTGGTTTTTTGGGGCTGACAGGATGATTGGTCTACTGAAACGCGCGATTGCTTGTATTGCCATGAGAACGGGGCGATTAACCTGGATCTACAAGCGATTTTGTCAACCGGATGGCCTGCAATGGGCTATACATATGGCTCGCTGGGGCGGGCTGCACTCCATTGGCAAGAACGTGTGGATCAATCTTGGTTGCAATATCGCCGACCCGACGCTGGTACGCCTGGGCAACAACGTCGGGTTATCCGATTGCACACTGTTCGGCCACGACGCGACAGTTGGTCTGCTCAACGTGCGCTACGGCACCAAACTCGATTCCGTCGGCCCGATCGACATCCTTGATAACTGCTTTATCGGTCATGGCGCGATCATCCTGCCGCGCGTGACGATTGGTCCGGATTCCGTCGTGGCAGCGGGAGCCGTGGTGCTCCGGGACGTTCCACCCGGGGTGGTCGTGGGGGGAAATCCAGCCAGGGTGATCTGTACGATGGAAACGCTATTGAAAAATTCCCAGGAACGCTGCGCCGCTTATCCGTGGATGGACCTGATCCGCGAGCGTGACGGTGAGTTCGACCCGGAACTGGAGTTGAAGCTGCGAGCCATGCGCGTCGAATATTTCTTCGGTGAAAAATCCAATGGCTAGTGCTCCCCTCGATGTACTGGTGGTCAACTACAACACGGCGGGCCTGTTACAGCCGATGTTCAACGCATTGCGCCAACCCGCCAGTGCCGAACCTGCGCGCTTTCTGGTGGTGGATAACGCCTCGGTGGATGATTCGCTGGAGCGTTTGGCGACAGTCTGTCCCGAGGCCCTGCTGTTGGCCAACGAGAACAACGTTGGATTCGGCCGTGCCAACAATCAACTGGTCGAACACCTTCAAGGCAAGTACGCGCTGCTGCTCAACACTGACGCGTTCGTCGCTGCGGACACCTTGAGCAAGACCCTCGAGTACATGGAGGCCCATCCCGATTGCGGCGTCCTCGGCGTGCGCCTGGAAGGCCGGGAAGGGGATCTGCAACCCTCTTGCCGTTATTTTCCGACGCCCCTGAATGTCTTTCTCTCACGCACGGGGCTGGAACGTTTTTTCCCGATGGTCAGGCGAGTCGACGACCTGCAGTGGGATCATGCCTCGGTCCGCGAATGCGACTGGGTGCCGGGCTGTTATTACCTGATCCGCCGTGAGGTGATCGACACCGTCGGGCTGTTCGACCCGCGCTACTTCCTTTACTACGAGGAAGTGGATCACTGTAAACGCGTCAAGCAGGCGGGCTGGAAAGTCATTTTCTACCCGCACACGACGGTGGTGCATATCGGCGGTGAAAGTGCCAAGTCCGTTGACGAACTCAATGCGGCGAGCCGGCAAATCCCCAGGCTGCAAATCGAAAGCGAGCTGCTGTATTTCCGCAAGCACCACGGCGTGGTGGGCCTGGCCTGGCATATGGCGCTGGTGTGCGCGGGAGACCTGATCCTGGCGCTCAAGGCGTTGCTCAAAGGTCGCGGCCGTCCGGCCATGGCTGCGTGCTGGGAGCACGCACGGGTCACCTGGGCGCTGCTGCGTGATACCAAACTTGCCACCCAACCCACACGGTAGAGCCTTTCATGTTTGACAACATACGCGCGGATTTACGTGCCTACGGCGGTGATTGGGGCGCCCAGGGGTTCTGGGTGATGCTGGTTTATCGCTTCGGGCGCTGGCGTTATGGCGTACGCCCGGCACTGTTGCGCAAGCTGTTCTCTTTCATCTACAAAGTGCTGTTCAAACTGGTGCAGATCGTCACGGGCATCGAGTTGCCATGCGAAGTGGCGGTGGGGCGCAACTTTGTCATCGATCATTTCGGTGGCATCGTCATCAGCGGCTACGCCCAGTTCGGCGACGACTGCCGGATCCGCAACGGCGTTGTCGTGGGCCTGAAGAATGTCGAAGAGCCCATTGCGCCGGTGATCGGCAACAACGTCGACATCGGTTCCGGGGCGAAGGTGCTGGGCAATATCCGCATCGGTAACAACGTGGTCATCGGCGCCAATGCCGTGGTGTTGACCGACGTACCGGACGACTGCGTAGCCGTGGGCGTCCCCGCGATCATCAAACAACGCAAGCCAGCACAGGCCAGGGAATGCTCATGAACATTTTTGCTTGCCGGACCTGGTGAACGCCTTGATCAATGACATGGGGGTCGTGGTCATCGGGCGCAACGAAGGCCAGCGCCTGGAGCGTTGCCTGGCATCACTGGTGGGTGCAGCGCAGCAGATTGTCTACGTTGACTCCGGGTCGAGCGATGGTTCGGTGCAAATGGCCCGGGCGCTCGGAGTGGCGGTGGTCGAGCTGGACATGACGATTGCGTTCACCGCCGCCCGTGCGCGCAATGAAGGGTTTGCCTGCATGCAAAGGCTGCTGCCGACCCTGCGTCATGTGCAGTTTGTCGACGGCGACTGCGAAGTGGTTGCCAGTTGGTTGCCCCGGGCACAGGCGTTTCTCGATGCGCGGCCCGAGGTCGCGGTGGTGTGTGGCCGGCGCCGTGAGCGCTTTCCCCAGCGCTCGGTGTACAACCTGATGTGTGACATCGAATGGGACACGCCGATCGGCGAGGCCAAGGCCTGCGGTGGCGATGCCCTGATGCGCGCGGATGCCTTTGCCGCCGTCTCCGGATACCGCTCGGACCTGATTGCCGGCGAAGAGCCGGAGCTGTGCGTGCGCTTGCGGGCCAAGGGCTGGCTGGTCTGGCGGCTGGACGAGGAAATGACCCTGCACGATGCGGCCATGACTCGTTTTGGCCAGTGGTGGAAGCGCACCTTGCGCGGTGGCCACGCGTTTGCCGAGGGCGCCTCGCTGCATGGGGCAACGGCGCAACAGCATTGGCGACGTGAATCGCGGCGTGCCTGGTTTTGGGGCCTTGGCGTGCCACTGGTGACACTGGTTGCCTGTTCGCTGCTGGGCGCGGCGGGGTTGTTGATCCTGCTGATCTATCCCTTGCAGGTGGCGCGCCTGGCTCGCCGTGGTGGCCGCTCGACACGGGAAAACTGGCTGCTGGCGTTTTTCCTGGTGCTGGGGAAATTTCCCGAGATGCTGGGCCAGGTCAAATTTCTATTGAGCAAATTCGGCGCCGGCAAGTCGGCCTTGATCGAATACAAGTGAGGCGTTCATGGATTATTGGCTCACCCTCAAAAGCTTGCTGAAGCTCAATGCCGGGGTCACACCGAGAGCGTTCAAAAACCAGCTCAAGGTGCCTGGGCTGGTGGCAAAAAACCGGCCGGCCCTCGAGCTGTTTTCGTCACGCATGATCAAGGCGCTGGGCGCGAATGGCTTGCAAACCCTGGGCACCGATTGCCTCGGCGTCGTTCAGTGGCCTTATGTCAGCAAGCGCTGGGAGGCCGAGCAAAGGCTGAGCGCGATCGCGTCACATTACGAGGTGGTCACCCAGCGTTGCCCGCAACTGCTGTTGTCCGGGCGCGATGAAAGCCTGAAGTTGGGCGACTTGTCCGAGTGGGCTCCCGAGTGCTCCCTGGTGATGGATCGACCGAAGTGGTTCATGCGCGAAGGCGAATTGGTGCTGAACCTGTTCCAGGACGATCTTCGAATCGCCTCACTGGCGTTCACACTCGGGCGCACCGAGGCCGGAGTCTGTCTGTTCATCGGCGCTGTCCAGGGGATTCACAAAGGCGTGGACAGTGACAGGTCCCTGGCGATCTATCGGGATCTGACCAAGGCTTTTGAAGGCCTGCGCCCCAGGAGCCTGCTGATTGAAGTGCTCAAGCACCTGGCGGTCAGGTTGGGCGTCGACAGGCTCTACGCAGTCGGGGATGAGTTTCGTCATCATCGCCATCCGTATTTTGGCGCCAACAAGGCCCAGGAACTGGCGGCCAATTACGATGTGATCTGGTTGGAGCACGGGGCGACGCCCTCTGATCGCGAAGACTTTTTCGAGATCCCCATGGCGCCGTCGATCAAGCCCCTGGAAACCATTGCTGCGAAAAAACGCGCCATGTATCGCCGGCGTTATGAGTTGCTGGAAAGCACGTTCAACAAAGTCGACAGCGTATTGATCGGCAGCGGTGCGGCCATTCCCCCCGCGCGCACCGATACACAGGCAGCCGTGGCCATGCCCGCCGCCGTCACTCCCAACGATCTTTAAGCCCGGTCCCTATGCGCATCGCTTACTTCATCAATCAATACCCCAAGGTCAGCCATAGCTTCATTCGTCGCGAGATCCTGGCGTTGGAACGCCAGGGGTTCGAGGTGCAGCGCATTGCCCTGCGGGGCTGGGATGCCGAATTGGTGGACGCCGAGGACGTGTCCGAACGGGACAAAACCCTTTATGTCCTGCAGGGCGGGGTCATGGCGCTGCTCAAACCGGTGCTGCAAGTGCTGCGCCACCGGCCACGGGCATTCTTTTCGGCATTGTGGCTGGCGTTGCGCATGGGTCGGCGTGCCGATCGCAGCTGGCCGTATCACTTGATTTACCTCGCTGAAGCCTGCCGTATGCTGCCCTGGCTGCAAACGTTCGGTGCAGAACACGTGCATGCGCACTTCGGCACCAACTCCACTGAAGTGGTGATGCTGGCCAATGCGCTGGGCGGCCCGACGTACAGCTTCACCGTGCACGGTCCGGAGGAGTTCGACAAAGCGCAGTTCATTCACCTGGGTGAAAAGGTCCGGCGCTCGGCGTTCGTCGCTGCCATCAGTTCATACGGGCGCAGCCAGTTGTATCGCTGGGTGGACCATGGGCATTGGGCCAAGGTGAAGGTCGTGCATTGTGGGCTGGAGCGGGCGTTCCACGATGTGCCGGCGGTGCCGATCCCCGCCGTGCCACGCCTGGTTTGTGTCGGGCGTCTGTGTGAACAGAAAGGCCAGTTGTTGCTGATGGAAGCTGCACGCCTGCTGGCGGCGAAAGGCGTGGCATTTGAAATGGTCCTGGCCGGCGACGGTGAAATGCGCGGGCAAATCGAAACCCTGATCGCGCAACACGGCCTTCAAGCACAGGTGCGCATCACCGGCTGGATCGGCAGCGAACAAGTGCGCGAGGAAATCCTGGCGGCGCGCGCCATGGTCTTGCCAAGCTTCGCCGAGGGGTTGCCGGTGGTCATCATGGAGGCGATGGCGTTGCGTCGTCCCGTGCTGACGACCTATGTGGCGGGCATTCCCGAACTGGTGCGCCACGGTGAGAACGGTTGGCTGTTTCCCGCAGGGGCCGTGGAGGAATTAGCGGACGTGCTGGAAGATTGTCTGATGCAACCCGATGAGGTGTTGCAAAGGATGGGCGAAGCCGCGTATCAGCGTGTGCTGCAGCGACACGACATCGACACCGAAGCGGCCAAACTGGCGGCATTATTCAAGGCGCAGGCATGATCACACTTCTCGGTTGGTTGTTCAGTGCGGTGTTGCTACTCATCGTGTTGCCGGTGCTGGTGCTGTTTGTCCAGGTGCTGCTGGCCTGCCTGCCGGTGCGCTCGAATCAGCCCCTGCGAGGGCCGCGACCACGGGTGGCGGTGCTGGTGCCGGCGCACAATGAATCCTCGGTGATCGTCGCGACGATCAACAGTATCAAGCCGCAGCTCCAGGCAGGTGATCGTCTGCTGGTGGTGGCCGACAACTGCAGCGACGACACCGCCGCCGTAGCCCGTACTGCCGGTGCCGAGGTGGTTGAACGCAGCGACGAACAGCAGCGCGGCAAGGGCTTTGCCCTGGAGTTCGGCGCCCGTCATCTGGCCAGCGATGCACCTGAGGTGATGGTCGTCATCGACGCGGATTGCCAGCTGGGGGAGGGCACGATCGAACGTCTGGCCATCCGCTGCATCGAGTCAGGGCGGCCGACCCAGGCGCTCGACCTGATGCACGCGCCAACAGGTTCCGGGCTGAAGGTGCAACTGGCGGAATTTGCCTGGTGCGTGAAAAACCGCGTGCGCCCGCGTGGCTGGGCATGGCTCAATCTGCCTTGCCCGTTGATGGGCACGGGCATGGCGTTTGTCTGGAAGGATCTGGCGCTGATCGAGTTGGGCAGCAACCACATCGTCGAAGACCTGAAGATGGGCCTGGATTTCTGCCGCAGTGGCAAGCCGCCGCTGTTTTGCCCCGATGCACTGGTGACCAGCTACTTCCCCCGTACCGATGAAGGCCTGGCCAGCCAGCGAACCCGCTGGGAGCATGGTCACCTGGGCGTGATCCTGGGGGATGCACCGAGGTTGTTCGTCGAATCGATCCGCCGCAAAAACTGGAACCTGCTGGCGATGACCCTGGATATGTGGGTTCCGCCGCTGGCGTTGTTGACCCTCATGCTGGGGGCCGGGTTCGTTCTGGCATGGCTGGTGGTGCTGTTGGGTGGCCCTGGCGCGCCGGCCTCCATCGCCACGGCGGGGATGGTCCTGCTGGGCGTCTCGATCCTGCTGGCATGGAGCCAATTCGGGCGGGCGATCATTTCGTTCACCGCGCTGATGTACGCCCCCCTTTACGCACTGAAGAAAATCCCCCTGTATATCGGCTTTTTGCTCAAGCGCCAGGTTGAGTGGGTGCGTTCGAAACGGGATGATCATTGATGAGCACCTGGGGCTGGCAACGTCACTGGCAAACGATCGTGCGCAAAATCCGTGTGGTTGGCGATGCAAGCGATGAACAAGCGTTGATTGAAGGCTTGTCCGACCCGCAAAAGGCCACGGTTGTCGGCTTCGTCAACGCCCATGCGATGAACCTGGTGACGGGCAACGACGATTACTACCAGGCCCTGTCGGCGGCCGACGTATTGCTGCGTGATGGCTCCGGCATGACTATCCTGTTTCGCCGGCTGGGTACCGAGCCCGGGCTGAACATGAACGGTACCGATCTGATTCCGAAGTTGCTGGCCGCTTACAGTGGGCGGCGGGTGGCGTTCTGGGGAACACAGGAACCGTGGTTATCCAGTGCGGTACGACAAAGCGAAGCAAGGTTTTCGGTCAATGTCGTTTCGGCTCACCATGGTTTTGCGCCGATGCAGGAATACGTTGATCTGGCCGTGAAACATCAGCCGCAACTGATTGTGCTGGGCATGGGCATGCCCAAACAGGAGGCTGTCGCTGCCATGCTGGCGGCCAGCAGCGAGCCCTGCGTGATTGTATGCGGCGGGGCCATCCTGGACTTTCTCGGCGGCAAGGTTTCCCGCGCTCCGCAATGGATGCGCCGCCTCGGTTGTGAATGGGTATTCAGGCTGATCAGCGAGCCGAAACGCCTGTTCAGCCGTTACGTGGTGGGTAACCCACTGTTCCTGTTACGGACTTTTCTCAGCAAGGATTTTTGAGGGGAGTCGGCCTAAGTAACAGTTCTGAAATATCTTGCAAAACACTCGGCTTGCATCTTTACTCTGCTTAGTATTTCGACTTGGCAGGTGTGCTAAAACTTTTATCTTCACAAGGGGTGTTGACGACTTAATGGCGTCAAAAACCGGTGTCCACGGAGGGAGTTGCGAGTTTATCGCAAGAAGGAAAGTTGGCATGTATTCAAAGACGTGTAATGTCATGTTTTTGCAGCACGTCGTAGAGCGCTGATGTCGAATAGTGGGTTTATTGGTTTTAAACCTGAATAAACTTTATTTGACGTGTGTTGAAAAAATGAAAGAAAAAGCAGCGCAAATATTACGCAAGTTATTATCACCATCGGTGCGATTTGAACTGCGAAAAATGCTCGCCTGGTTTCAGGATATCGCCGCGCGGGCCTGTTTCTGGCAGTGGGAGGTAGTTCGATTCAAGCTACGAGAAGACAGCGCTCACGACATCCTTTACCTGGGCACGAAAACACGCCGAGCGTTTGCGCAAGTGTTGTTGGGCGCAAAGCCCCAAGGTGCCGATAACCGGATGCGGCTGCGAAAGTCGGCGCACACCGTGCTGGTCACTGAAGTGCCCACTCCCGGTGCCTTGTACGTGCCGCAATTACTCAGTGCGGTGGTTCCGCTGAACCGCTCTATTGATGAGATTGCCGGACAATACAACGCCGAACTGCGGCGAAACCTGCGAAAGAATCGTGCTCGTTATCGTATGCAACAGGCGTTGAACGATGATGATATCGCCAGCGCGGACCGTGACATGCTGCAGCCCTATGCCAGCGCCAGGCATGGTTCCGCGGCCTCGCAAATTGCAACCCATGAGGTGCATCGCGTTGCAAAAACCGCCGGACGACTCGATCTGGTGCTGTTGGAAGATGAGGTCGTCGCTTGCCACCTTGGCTGCACCGTGATCCGCGCGGGCAAACGTTATTGGAGCACCGTACGGTTCGGGTATCCCGATACCGTGTTCTCTGATCAGAAAAAGTTGCGTGAAGTTAATTCGATTACCACGTTCATGGCACTTGAATGGGCGATTGAAAACAACTTCGATTACTACGATATCGGAACTTGTCTCGCTCGTCCGGATGACGGGCTTCTTGAGTGGAAGAGAAGGCGCGGTGGTGATGTCGATACGTTGGGTAATCACGGTTATTTGTTTGTAACCCTGCCGAAAGCGGGCGCTGCAGAGTTTCTTTGGGAAACGCCACTCTTCGCAGTTGAAAGTGGAAAGTTGACACTGCACTTGGGTGTGCCTGGCGATAAGAGTGATGCACAAGTTGCCACTCGTTATCGGGAAATGGGGTTCGGTGGGTTATCCAGGGTCTACCTCCATTGTCCAGATACACCACGGGAAGAACTGCTGGATATTTTGCGCAGTCGATACAGTCACCTGAACGATCCCCCGCTCCTTGAAACAGTTTTGTCGCCTGAACAGTCGCCCGTTGAAAGGGTCGTTGGGTATAGCCGCGGTTAGAGGGGGTGAGGACATGTTGCAGTTAAACGCGTCGGCCGGCAGCAGTCCATCGAAGTGGAGCCTTGCTGCGTACAAATACATGTTCAATACCCGAGTGACCCGCAAGCCCTCGGCGACCCTGGAAAGCCTCGCGGTCAAGTCCTGGGACATTGCGCCCGGCTCGAGCGCTATTGCACCGCCAGCGTTTTACCTGCCCAACCAACTGGAGCGGGTCACCGGTTGGGAAGAGGCGTTGTTTTATCCCAACGAGCACCCCCGTCGGACCATGGAAGGCACCGGGCTGGTTGAGCACGGCGCAACCCGGGGCTTTCTGCTCAAGGATGTGTGGATGATCGATGGCGCGCTTTACAAGGACAACGCCAAATCCTGGCTCACGCCGGGTGCCGGCCGGCTGCCGGGGATCCGCGTGGACCAGGAGATCGAGCGTGGGGCGTTGTATTGCACCGTCGGCGGCAACAAATGGTTTGGCACCTGGTTGATGGATGATTGCCTGACCTATCGCCTGGCCTGCGAAGAGGGTGTTCCAGTTACAACAGCTCCTTTTGCCGACAACGCATCCGTTGCCCGCAACGGTATCCTGCACGCACCCGGTTACGAGCGGTGGCTGGGGATGAGTCCCGTGCGCGTGCGCAATGCGTTTTTTCGAGAGCTGGTGATTTTCAACGACCTGAGCCAGAACTTGCATAAACACCGGCGTTTCCGGGCGATGGGTGAACAATTGCTTTCACACGTCAACGTCAACACGCATCCCGGAGTATTCATCGTACGGGGCGGCCATGGAGCCTCGCGGCGGTTACGCAATGAGATGGAAGTGGCTGAACGCCTGCGTGACCGGTGGGGCTTTCGCATCCTCGACCCCGCCACCAGTGATGTCCCGACCATCGTTGCGGCCTGCGCCGGCGCGAAAACCGTGGTTGGCATCGAGGGCAGTCATCTGATCCATGGGGTCAACGTGCTGCCGCCTGGTGGTTCGCTGCTGGTCTTGCAGCCACCGAATCGCTTCCTGTGTTTCTTCAAGTACCTCACGGACCGCGACCATCAGAACTTCGGGTTCGTGGTGGGGATCGCGCAGGGGGATGGTTTCAGGATCGATCCTGACGAGGTTGAGCGGACACTGGAACTGTTCCCGGCGTCGTATGAAGGATTGAACCGCTATGGCAGCCTTTGAAGCGGTTCGGTACTTGATCGGTTCACGCAGGTCGCGTGAACCGATCAAGTAGTGGCCCGCTCAATAGGCATGCTTGCCGGTAAACGCAAACAGCGTGCGCACCAGGATGGTGAAGTCGAGCCACAGCGACCAGTTGTTGATGTACTCGATGTCTGAATCGACCCGGCGGATCATCTGGTCGATTTCACGGGTCTCACCTCGCAGCCCGCGCACCTGCGCCAGGCCGGTAATACCGGGTTTGATGTTGTGGCGGGCAAAGTAACCCGAGACATCGGGTGAGTACTGCACGTCATGTGCGATGGCGTGGGGGCGCGGGCCCACCAGTGACATTTCCCCCATCAACACGTTAAACAACTGCGGCAGCTCGTCGAGGCTGGTGCGTCGGATGAAGGCGCCTACCCGGGTGACCCGTGGATCGTTCTTTTGTGCCTGCTTGATGGTCCCCTCGGCGGGTTGATGGACCACCATGCTGCGGAATTTCCAGATGCGAAAGGACTCGCCGCTCCAACCCATTCGCTCCTGGCGAAAAAACACCGGCCCCGGGCTGTCGAGCTTGATCGCCAGGGCAACCAGCGCCAGCACCGGGGCAGCCATCAGCAAAATGAGGGAGGACAGGACTTTGTCCTCAAGGTTTTTGAGGAACAGGCGCATGCCGATCAGCGGCGTTTCCGACAAGGTCAGTACGGGAATGCCGGCAATCTCGCGAACGCTGTGGTTGATCAGGCGCAGGGAAAAAATATCCGGCACCCAGTTAACCGATATGTGTTTGTCGAACAGTCTCAGGTACACATCCTGGATCACCTCGGATCCACCCAGCGGCGTGACAAAATAAACGGTACGGATGGAATGCTTGACCACCAGTTCGTCCAGGTGCGAGATATCGCCGAGGACCGACAAGCGATGCTTGACGTTCGCGGGCTCCTTGCCTCGATCATCGTCCGCGCCAATCAACACGCAGCCGACGATGCGCTCGCCCAGCCAGGGGTTGGTACTGATTTTCTTGTGCAGGTAGTTGGCCAGTTCGCCGGAGCCGATGATCAGGGCATTTTCCAGTTGCGTGGGGTGGGCGAGGAATTTCTTCTGCATTTCCCGGGTCGCCAGGTGCAACAGCAACTGGGCGATATAGCCCAGGACGAAGAGCTCGCCCATCAACAAGCGTGAATAGACTTCGCTCTGCTTGGTCAGGAATGCCATGGCCACCAGGAACCCGAAGGTCGCGGTCCACGCCTTGAGAAGCTTGAACGCCTTGATGGTAAACACCACGTTGCTGCGGTAAATGGCGTAGTGGTCATAAACCACGGCCAATGCGCCAAGCAGCAACAACAGCATGATGACGTAGTCTTGGGTGATGTAGCCGATGTGATAGGTGATCAGGAACCAGGCAACGCCGGTGACTGCAACACAATCCAGACCTGCCTGAATCACTGCACTGGTACTGCTTCGACGCTGGAGCACGGAGCGGGTGTTGTTAGGTTCAAAAATCATGCTTGGACCTCATTTGCTTTCCTTCGCGCTCGATAATGACGAGATTCAGGTCAGTCGACTCCCCTCGAGAGTCCTGGCGTCACCGGCAAGCCACTTCACCCGTCATCCATCTCCGCAATGTACAGATTACGGAAGATGGAGACGCGTGCTATCACTTTAGCAGTACTGTGCAATCATCGACGGTATTGCTGCGGTTTGATACAACATCCTTGTCAAAAAATGAAGTCTGTTTCCTGCAGATCAAGCGAGCATTGCCTGCAAGCTGCCCTGACGATCCAGTTTTGCCAGGTCGTCGAACCCGCCGACATGAATGTCGCCGATAAAAATCTGCGGCACGCTGCGCCGTCCACCGCTGCGGGTGAGCATTTCCTCGAACTTCCCAGGTTCGCGCTGGACATTTATTTCTTCGCCAACCACCCCTCGGCTGGCCAGCAACGCCTTGGCGTTGCGGCAATACGGACAGGTGTCGGTGGTGTAGAGCGTTACAGTGTTCATCAGCAATACTCCGCAATCGGGTAACAGGGTTCAGGCGACCGGAAAGTCGATCTCGGTCTGCGCCACGTTGTTGAGGTAGTTGGTCAGCGTCATCAAGGCGACCTGGGCGATCACTTCAATGATTTTGCTGTCGTCGATGCCGGCAGCTCGTGCGGCTTCAATCTGTTCGTTGGCCAACCGGCCACGGCTCTCGGTGATCTGCCGTGCGAGGAGGGCAACGGCATTCAATTGGCCATGGCGTGCGGCGTCGATGTCTTGCGCCGACATCCCGGCCTTGCCGGCAAAGAACGAGTGGGCGCTGAGGCAATAGTCACAGCCGTTGACCTGGGAGGTGGCGAGGGCGATCACCTCTTTTTCCACGGCGCTCAGTGACGTCTTGCCCAGGGTTGCCGACTGTTGCAGGTAGGATGTCAACACGGCAGGTGCGTGTATCAGCGTCTTGAACATGTTCGGCAGGAAGCCGATTTTTTTCTGCACGCCTTCCAGCAGCGGGCGGGTAGCGTCAGTGGCGTGTTCGAGGCTCAGGGTGTTGATGCGGCTCATGATGTTTCTCCGTAAGGGGCGCGGTATGCGCTGGGTACGGAGTTCATGTTAGTGATCATGGCTGGTGTATTGGGTGCAAATCGTCGAGGATATACAACAGATCGTCCAAACTTGTTGTCGGGAGTCCTTCCATGGATCGCTTGTCGACCTTGCTCAGTCATTTCGGCGTCAGTGCCGGCACCTTCCACAGCGGTACATTCTGCGGCATCACCGCGTTCGACGGTGAACAGGCCTGCGGACACCTGCATCTGCTGCGCGCCGGCGAGCTGACGCTGAAACTGGCCGATGAGCGCGAGCTGCTGCTGGACACGCCCACACTGGTTTTTTTCCCAGGCCTTATCGTCATCGTCTGTTTGCCGATGACGCGTCCGATACGCAACTGGTGTGTGCTTCACTGGATTTTGATGGTGGCGCCGGCAATGCACTGGCGGCGGCGTTGCCCGATTACCTGGTGCTGGATCTCAAGGACCTGCCGACCTTGGCCGGCACCCTGGACTGGTTGTTCCAGGAGGCCTTCGACGGACTGTGCGGGCGAGAAGCGATGATGGATCGCCTTTTCGAAGTGCTGGTGATCCAATTGCTGCGTCACCTGCTGAGCAGCCGCGAGCAAACCCCGGGCTTGATGGCGGGCCTTGCCGATCCACGGCTGTCCCGTGCCTTGAGCCTGATGCACGATACGCCGGCCAAGGCCTGGACCGTGGCCGAGTTGTCGGCAGCGGCCAACATGTCCAGGGCCAGCTTTGCTGAACACTTTCGTCAAGCGGTGGGGCAGACGCCAGTGGATTATCTGGTGAGCTGGCGGGTCAGCCTGGCGCAGAAGCGTTTGCGTGAGGGTAAGTCGATCGCCTTGATTGCCGATGAAGTCGGCTATGAAAGTCCATCGGCACTGTCTCGGGCATTCCGGCGCAAAACCGGGGTCAGCCCGCGTGAGTGGGTGCAGGGCAGCAAGCGACGCTAGACGCTTGCGCTCATGGGGTCATGCCGTCTTCGATGGCGATGCCTTGTGCTTGCATCGCCTTGATCAGCTCGGCACGGGTGCCGGGCAGGTTGAGCATGGTTTCAGCGCGCAGGGCCGTGACTTCTTCGGCGGTGTACGGCTGGTAATGTCCGGGCACGCTTTTGCCGGCCATGCCGTCCGGTCGCATCAGCCAGTTGAGCAGGTCAGCCAGTTGCGCGTTGTTCAATGCCGATTGCGACATGCCAGGGACCCGCACGAGAAACTCGCGCCCGCCCGGCACCTTCAGAAAGTTGCCAACGAAGCCGGCCATCCTCGGGGTGTCATTGGCAGGCGAGCCCATGCCATTGCCCAGGTGGCAGCCCGCGCATTGCAGCTGGTAGTTCACACCAACGCTGTAGCCGGCCTGGTCGATCGGCGTCTGCAACGCTTCGTTGCCCGGTGCATGACGTTGGTTGGGATTTGGGATGGCCCGCGCATGGGCGAGCGGGGCAATAAAAAGGCAGGCCAGGCTGAGGATTAACACGTGACGCATGACAGACCCTTCTTGTTTTTATGATCGGCCCTGTCCCTGTAGGAGCGAGCTTGTCTCCGGGCGGCGTTCCGACGATGGTCGTTAACGATAACGCTGGCTGTCTGAATGCCAGCGGTGCCTGGGCGTCCATCGCGAGCATGCTCGCTCCTACAGGGATTGCAGGGGTATGGGGGTTACATCAACTCAAACAGCCACACCACGAATGATCGAAACGGTGCAGTGATAGATGTGCGATTTGGCAGCCAGGCACCAGTTCACATCGTTGTTGTTGAACGGGCGATAGGCCGGTTCTTCACTGTCGTTTCGGGTACAGGCGCATTGGGCGCAGCTTTGCTTACCGCAGCAGTCGTTGTAGGAAATGATGTAATCCTTGCCGTCGGCCGGGTTGCGGCACGTGCCGATCCAGGTCACTTGGGAGGCCTCGGTGCCCGGCGGGCAGGAGGTCACCGACCCGCCGCAGCAGCTGCACAGAAAGCCGTCAATGGAGCAATAGCGCCAGTAATCGCAGCTATTTGGGTCACCAGGGTCGCCGGCTTTCGGGTCGGTGGCCGCCAGTGCCTTGCTGGTGCGATCCAGCGGCAGCAGCAAGGGCAGGGCGGCACCGGCCACCATCAGCGAGCCCATGCGCGCCAGCAGTTTGCGGCGCGAAGTGGTGTCGGCAACACGGCGCGAGGAGCGCTCGAACAACAGATCCAGCAGTTTCATGAAGGTCTCCCTGCCTTATCAGTGGCTATGGCCGTGGCTGTGATCATGCTCGTGGGGCTGAGCATTGAGGTATTGCTGCAACGTGGCGTGCTTGAGGTGTTCGACTTCAAACAGGCTGTCCAGGTGTTCGCGGGAATTGACCAGGCCCTTGGCTCGCAGGGTGCCGGCCTTGTCGATCAGGGCGGCATAAGGCAGCTTGCCAATCTGGTAGGTCATGCCCACTTCCGGGCCGACCACGTAGGTGGCGTCTTCGAGTTTGTGTTCGCGGATCAGGGCTTGCTGGGCGTCCATGTCGCCATCGCTGACAAACACCACGTCGAGGCGGTCTGCCTGCTCTTTGGCGATGGATTTGATCGCCGGCAGCAGCGACTTGCAGATCGGGCAGGTCGGCGAGAGGAAGAACAGCAATTGCGATTTTTCCCCGGCGTAGCCGAAGTTCACCGGGCGGCCGTGACGGTCCGAGGCGGTGATTTGTGGTGCGGCCTCATTGACCGCCACACCTTTGTCGACCATCAGTGCGCCGGCAGGCGCCAGGCGACCGTGCAGCACACCAATCTGACGCACCAGGCCCATGACGACGAATGCCACGGCGACCAGCAGCACCCAGAGCAGAACGTTGGAAACGATTAAACCTTCCATTTTGATTACCTACCAATCAATTTGAGCAGAAGAGGGGAGTTCGCCAGCAGGCCATCGGCTGCGGCGTAAATCAGTAGCGCAACGGCGCTGGCGGCGACGGTTACGAAGCCATCGAAGAAACCGAGTTCGCGCACGGCCGGCGTGACGCAAGCCAACAGCGCCAGGCCCACCAGTGCGCTGTTTCGCAGCAGCAGGATCGGGCGCAGCGGTTGCGCCTGATCGGGGCCCGCGCAGCCACAGTCGATGTCGCGCCGACCGCGCCACAGGTTGATGCCGATGGCGGCCGCGTACAGCGCGATCAGTGCACCAGCCGTCAGAGCAGCGTAGGCGCGGCAGGCCGGCACAAGCAGGGCGAAGGCAATCACCAGTTCAACCACCGGGATCAAGCGGGCAATGGGCCGCACCAGAACATCGGGCAGCAGTTGATAGTCCGCCAGTTGTTTTCTGAAGCGTGCCGGCGCGCGCAACTTGTGGGTTGCGGCGCTGGCCAGCAACACCGCGATGGCGAGTGCGCTGGCAATGATGAAAATCGGATCTGGTTGCATGGCCAAGCCTCGTTAGTAGCTCATGACCTGGGTCGCGGTTTTTGCGACCTTCGCCATGCTGCCGGTGTGCTTGTTGGTCTTGAGGTCGAAGATCTGCAGGCCGCCCTCGACGTCGCTGCCCAGCAGCAATGGCTTGTCGTCGCCAGTGGCCTGCATGCTCCAGATCGGTGCCGGCGCTTCCAGGGTGGCGATTTTCTTGCCCGTCTTGAGGTCGAAGGCCCAGATCAGCGGGCTCGGGTCTTCCCACTTCATCGGTTCGTGAGCGTCATGCATCAGCACGTACAGGCGATTCAGCTTCGGCGCGACCGCCATCAGCTGCCAGCCTCCCGGCGCCCAACCGGCCTTCTTTTCCTCTTCGGTGGTCAGCGACCAGCTCGGCAGGATCTTTGGTGCTTCGCCACTGAAATCCACTGCGCGGACGGTGCCGGTGGTCGTGGTGAAGTAGTAGGTGTCGCCGACGTTGACGGCGCGCTCCACCAGTCGCTCGGCGTTCGGATCGAAGAACGGCGTGCGGCTGCGCGTGGTTTCCTGGCCCTGGTCGTTGAGAGTGACGACCTGCAGGCTGCCATCGCCGCACAGCGAGGCGAAGCGACGTTTGCCCACCGGGTAGTTGAGCACGCAACCGGGGATCGCGATTTCGGTGACCACGGCCTTGGCCTCGGTGTCGACCACGGTTACCGATGTCGACGGGGTGAAGTTGTAGACGTAGACGAAACGGTCGTCGGCGCTGGTTTTCAGGCCATAGCGCTGGGTCAGCGACTCGGCGCGTTTGTTCGGGATCAGCACTTCCCAGGCCGGCGACAGGGTCGAGCTGTCCCAGGCGGTCAACACGTCGGTGCGCGTACCGCGAGTGCCGCGCGAGTACCAGATGTCGGCGCTGTAGAGGGTTTTCTGGTCGTGGCTCAAGGTCGACGGGGCGGCGAAACCGGTCGGCACCATGCCGAGCACGCGCTTCTTGTCGGGGTCGACCACGGTGACGCGGCCCGCGACGAAACTTTCGAATTCGACATCGACCACAAAGGCTCGATGGGCTTCGGGCGGGAATGCCAAAACGGTCTGGCCGATGCCAGTGTCAGCGGGAAGATCCGCGCTGGCATTGTTCAAACCCAGTACCAGCAGGCTGAGACTCAGCGCTGACTGTACGGTGATCCTGGTGGCTCGCATGGGAACTCCCTGAATTATTGTTCTCGCAAATCGCGGGTGCATGGCAGATTTTTACAGTTCGATTCTGCCTTGCCGGGGAGGAGGGGGAATTGCTGTGGGTGCCAAGAGGTTGTGTGTCTGTGCCAGTCTTGATGAGTGGGGGGCTGATTGGTGTACATATCCATTGTTGCGGTAACGGCCACCTAAGGTTCCGCCCTTTCGTTCGGTGCCTCGCCTAGGCTCGGCATACCCTCGCTCCGGCATCCCGAGGGGGCGGACACCGCGTCACGGCGACGCGAGGCGGCCTACCGGCCGGCCTGTTCTTTGAAGCGACGCATGCCCCTGTAGGAGCGAGCTTGCTCGCGATGGTGGTCAAGATGACGCTGGCGGCCTGACACACTGCGGTGCCTGATCCACCATCGCGAGCAAGCTCGCTCCTACAGGGATCGTGCCCGCTTTTGATCTTGATCTTCTGTGGGAGCGGGCTTGTCGAGGCGTAGAACCGTCGCGAAGGTCGTTAACGATGACGCGGGCTGTCTGGATGCCCCGCGGTGCCTGGGCCACCATCGCGAGCAAGCTCGCTCCTACAGGTCCGGGGCGATGGGGAGGGTGAAGCTGAACACCGCGCCACAGGGCTCCAGGTTCTGGGCCCAGATGTCGCCGCGGTGGCGGCCGATGATGTTTTTGCACAGGGCCAGGCCGATGCCGTTGCCGCTGACCTTGGAGGAGAAGAAGCCGTCGAACAGTTTCTCCTGGGCCTCGGCCTGGATGCCGCGTCCACGATCCTCGATGCGCAGCAGCGCCATGCCGTCCTCACTGCTCGCCTGAATGCGCAGCACCCGGCGTTCGACGGGCAAATCGCTCATTTCTTCAATCGCATTGAACGCCAGGTTGAGGATGACCTGGCCGATCAGTACTTTTTCGCAACTGACCCGCAGCGGCGTCGGGCTGGGGATGATCTCGACCCGAACCTGGCTTGGGTCGGCGCGCAGGCTGATGAAATAGCGGGTTTCGCGCAGCAGCTCGTTGAGGTCGATCAGTTCTTCGCTCTGCTCCAGTTTGACCACGTAGTCGCGCACGCTTTTGATGATCACCGAAGCGTGTTCGATCTGCCGTACAGCATTTTGCAAACCCCAGGTCACGCCCGGATCGGTGCTGGGTTCCTTGCCCAGGCGGATCACCGCGCCTTCGATGAAATTGCGTGTCGCCGCCAGCGGTTGGCTCAACTCATGGGCAATCGCCACGGCCATTTCGCCCATGGCGTTGTAGCGCGCGAGGTATTCGAGCTTCTGCTCACTCAAGCGCCTCGCCTCTTCGGTGCGCACTTGTTCGGTGACGTCACGAAACAGCAGCAGGTGGCCGACCAGGTCGTCCTCGATCTCGATAAACCGACAGGTCGCCTGATGCCAGCGCCAGGCTCCATCACGACGCTGTACGTGGTAATGCACGCTGAACGGCGCATGTTCCGGGGTTTCGCTGGCCAGTTGTTGCAACAGACGCTGGCGTGAGTCGTCGTCGCACCAGGACAGGAAGTTTTCCCCGGTCAGCGCATGCCCTTCGCCGTGCAGCAGGAGCGCGCCGGAGTCGCTGATAAAACGGATCTCGCCCTGGGGGCCGAGCACTGCCACGCCTTCGGCCAGGTCCTGCATGAATGCCTTGAGCCGGCTTTCGAACCGCTTGAGGTCACGCTTGACCTTGTCCTCTTTGGAGATGTCGCGGAACTGCACCATCAGCACATCACGGCCTTCGAGGTGCACCAGGGTCGCGACCGCCTCGGAGAGAATTTCCACCCCTTGCTTGGAGCGATAACACCACTCGATGGCGCGCTGGCCGGTGCGTGCGGCGCCTTCCAGCCAGCGCAGGCCGACCGAACGCCGGTACTTGGGCGCATTGCGGGTCATGTCGGGGGCCTTGAGCGGTGTCAGTTCTTCCAGGGTGAACCCCAGCGCGTCGAGGGCGGCGGTGTTGGCCCAGAGAATCTCCTTGCTGTGTGCGTCGTGAAGAATGATGCACAGCGGCATGGCTTCGATCAGGGTGAAGAAATCGTTGGATGTTGGCAGGTACATCGCGCAGCCCTTGCAGCCAGTGAAACCTGGGAATGGGAAGTATGGCTTTTTATACCCGCTTGCGCGTGGGGATGCGCTCAGAAGTAACCGGGGGCGGGGTAGGGGATTTCTTTAGCCATGGGGCTACACGCACCAATAGTTGCGCACTGAGGCGGTTTTTACACTGGAACCCAACACAAGGGTAACGGCCTGCCGCTTCCCCTGTAGGAGCGAGCTTGCTCGCGATGACGGTGTGTCAGCCACCAGTGATGTCGACAGGTACACCGCCATCGCGAGCAAGCTCGCTCCTACAGGGGGACGCGGGGCAACGAATAATAAATACAACGGAGACAAGCCATGCTGCGTTCAGCTGTCGCGGAGAAAGACCCTCTGCCAGGCGTTGAAGAGAACACCGCTTTTGCGCAAGTGCTGGAAGAAGTACGCCAGCGCCGCGATGAGTTCGATGCGGTGTCCCATGTGCCACGGGACATGATCGAACGCTTCAAGCAGATCGGCATCTACCGCGCCGCCACGCCGAAACGCTTCGGTGGCGATGCTCTGGCACCCGCGCTGTTCCTGCGCATGATCGAGCGAATCTCCGAGGCTGACGGCTCGGCGGGCTGGGTCGCCAGTTTCGGTAGCGCCGGTGTCTACCTCGCGGCTTTACCGCCAGAAACCCTGGCCGAACTCTATGCTGACGGTCCTGACCTGGTGTTCGCCGGCGGCCTGTTCCCGCTGCAACCGGCCGAAGCGGTCGAGGGTGGTTATCAGGTCAACGGCACCTGGAAATTCGCCAGCGGCTGCAAGGGGGCCGACCTGCTTGGTGTCGGCATCGGCGCGGCCGGTGGCAAGCCGCGCACTGCGGTGCTGCGCCCGGATCAGGTGGATATCATCGAAAACTGGGACGTGGTTGGCCTCAAGGGCACCGGCAGCCATGACTTGCGCGTCTGCGACAAACGTGTCGACGAACGCTGGACATTCATTCGCGGCGGCGCAGCCACCATCGACGAACCGCTGTTCCGCTACCCGTCAATTGCCTATGCCGCCCAGGTGCTGGCGGTGGTCAACCTTGGCCTGGCCCGCGCCGCGCTCGACGAAGTCAGCCGCATGGCTGCCGGCAGCGGCATCACCGGCGCGCCAAAAATGGCCGACCGCGCCTACGTGCGCATCGAGATCGCCAAGGCCGAAGCCAGCCTGGCCGCCGCGCGCGGTTTCTTCTACAACGCCACCGAGCAGGTGTGGAACTCGATCCTCGCAGGCTGCCCGGTCACCGCCGAACAGACCAGCCTGCTGCGCCTGTCCGCCATTCACGTGTCCCAGGCCGGTGCCGCCGTGGTGCAAAGCGCCTACAGCCTGGCCGGTACCACCGCCATTTACCTGCGCCACCCGCTGCAGCGTTACCTGCGCGATTCGATGGTGGTCACCCAGCACGCTTTTCTCAGCGAAGGCCTGTACGACGGCGCCGGTTCGGTGCTGCTCGGCGTGCCGCCATTCCCTGGCTACATCTGAACCCACACTTAAAGGATCACCCCATGTCCCAGACTACCCAGGAACCGTTGCGCGTCGTCTTTTGCATCGGCATCACCCAGAACTTCTTCGACCTGCCCACCGGCGAAGGCCTGAGCGTGTGGAAAGGTTTCAGCCAGATGATGGCCTCGCTTGGCGCCATGCCCGGCATCACCGTGCTCGGCGCGATGGACGATGATCGGCTGATGGTCGGCCCGTCCACCACCTCGCCCTGGACCGTGTACATCATGGCCGACGTCGATTGCCACCAGTCGGTGATCGACGCCTGCAACCTGTTCCGCACCACCCCGGTAAACGAGTACAGCCTGTGGCGCTACGCCAAGGTCGAAGCGCGCATCGGTCGGCCGCTGACCATTCCCGACGCGGCCAAGGTGTAAGCCATGGAACAGGCCTTGCTCCAGCGTCTGGCGACGCTCGAAGGGGAAAGTGAGGTGCGCCGTTTGATGGCGCGCTACATGGACCTGTGCGATGTCCCCAGGGCACCCAGCCACGTCAGCGAATTGGCCGAGCTGTTCTGCCTCGACGCAATCTGGGAAGGCATCGGCAGCCAGGCCGCGCAGACCTTCGGCCAGCATCACGGGCGGGACGCGGTGGCGGCATTCGTCGGCGGTTACCTGCCGCCGTCGGATCACTTCCGGCTCAACCTGCATTACCTCACCAGCGAGTCGATCCAGGTCTACGGCGGGACGGCGCAAGGGCAGTGGATCATGCAGCAGATTTCCACTTACGCCGACGGGCGCAGCGAGTTGTTTGGCACACGGTTGAACATCGATTTTCGCTGCGTCGACGGTTCCTGGCAGATCGCACATTTTCGCACCCAACGCCTCTTCAACCAGGAACTCAATGCATGAGCACCTTCATCAGCGAATTCCGCCTCGGCGGCAACGGCAAACGCGTGGCCATCAAGGACTCCATCGACATTGCCGGTCACCCGACCCGTTCCGGCAGCCGTGCCTTTGCCGACGCAGCGCCAGCGACGAAAAACGCCGAGGTGGTCGAATCGATCATCCAGGCTGGCTGGCAGATCGTCGGCAAGACCAACCTGCACGAACTGGCCTTTGGCGTCACCGGTATCAATGACTGGACCGGCACGCCGATCAACCCGCAGGCGCCGGACCGTGTACCGGGTGGCTCCTCCAGCGGTTCGGCAGCGGCGGTCGCGGCGGGGCTCGCGGACATCGCCATCGGCACCGACACCGGCGGTTCCGTGCGAGTGCCAGCGGCTTGCTGCGGTGTTGCCGGGCTCAAGCCGACTTATGGCCGTGTCAGCCGCGTGGGTGCGCATCCACTTCAATCGAGCCTCGATTGCGTCGGCCCGTTCGCCCGCAACATGGACGACCTGATTGCGGCCATGCGGGTGATCTGCCCGGGCTTCAACGTTCAGGGACTGCCCGCTGACGGCGCCCAAGTCGGGTTTCTTGAAGTCGATTGTGATGCCCACCTGCAAGCCCGTCTCGGTGCCGCTGCCGACCGCGCAGGATGGCGGCGCAGCTCGCTTTCGTTGAGCGAGTTCGAGGCCGCGTTCGCCGCCGGCCTGACCGTGATCAACTTTGAAAACTGGGCGGCCTTCGGCCACCTCACCGGCAAGGGTCTGATCGGCGCGGACGTCGAGCAGCGCCTGCTGGCGGCCAGTCGCACCACGGCGGCGGACCTGGCCCAAGCGGAAAAAGTGCGTGCGCGCTTCAGCCAGCAGGTGGATGCCGCGCTGGATCAATTCGAGGTGCTGCTGTTGCCCACGTTGCCCAGCCTGCCGCCGACGTTGGCAGAGGCCCGCAGCGCGAGCAAGGCAGTGGCCGGGATGACGCCGCTGGTGCGGCCTTTCAACCTGAGCGGCCACCCGGCGCTTTCGGTGCCGGTGGAACTCGATTGTGGCGGGCTGAAGGTCGGCCTGCAGATTGTTGGCCGCAAAGGCCAGGACGAACAGGTCTGCGCCTTCGGTGCGCAGTTGCAACAACGCATGGCCGGTTAACGCTTTAGGCCTGAAAACAATCATAAAAACGCCATGAGGAGAACCGCATGAGCACCCATGACTACCGGCTGATCGCATCATCGAAAAGCCCCGAAGACCTGGTCCAGCCTGACCGCGTCGACGTCTCGCTGTACAACGACCCGGCGCTGTTCGAAGTCGAACTGGAGAAGATTTTCTACCGCACCTGGGTGTGGGTGGCCCACGAAAGCGAAGTGCGCAATAGCGGCGACTTCAAGACTGCCATGATCGGCCGTCGCCCGGTGATCGTGGTGCGCGACAAGAAGAACACCATTAACGTGCTTGAAAACCGGTGCCGCCACCGTGGTGCCACCGTGTGCGAAAAGCACAAGGGCAACGCCACCGGTTTCACCTGCCCGTACCACAGCTGGTCCTATGGCCTGGACGGCAAGCTGCGTGCGCTGCCGTACCCGGACGGTTATGAAGGCATCCTCGAAAAATCCGAGCTGCCGCTGACAAGCCTGCGCGTCGAAAGCTACGCCGGCATGATCTTCGCCAGCTACAACGACGATATCGAACCGCTGGAGGACTTCCTCGGCGGGGCCAGACATTGGATGGACCTGTTCATGAAGCAGGGCGCCGGTTATCCGATCAAGACCCAGGGCGAACACAAGTTCAGCTTCAAGGGCAACTGGAAGATCCAGCTGGAAAACACTACCGACGGCTACCACTTCCCGATCGTGCACAAGTCGTTCATGTCGTCGGTGGATGAGGAAACCTCGGAAATGCTCTCGTTCATGACTGACGAGCAGGCCGTGACCCATTCGCTGGGCAACGGGCACAGCGTCATGGTGATGGTGCCGGAGCACGTCGATCTGGATCACGACGACGGCACCGAGCAGTTGCAGGAACGCTTCGCCCACGTCACCCGGGAGCTGTCCAAAACGATGGCGCCGGAGCAGGTGCGCCGGATCGTACGCTCGTTGCATGGCGCCGGGTTCAACCTGAACCTGTTCCCCAATGTGGCCATGTCGATGTCGTTCTTTCGGGTGTTGCGCCCGGTGTCGGTCACTGAAACCGAGATCCGCCATGTTGCCCTGGGCATGGACGGCGGTCCGGAAATCGCCAACCGCGAGCGCATGCGTATTCATGAACACTTCCAGGGCCCGTTCGGTTTTGGCAGCCCCGATGACGCCGAGGCCTGGGACCGCGTGCAGCGCGGGTCCTACGCGGGTGTCGATGCACCGATCCTGGTCAACCGTGGCCTGAACCGCGAAATCACCGCTGAAAATGGCGACAAAGTCAGCCACGCCACCGACGAAGGCGGGATGCGCGGTGCCTACGACATGTGGAAAAGGATGATGAGCCAATGAGCAATCACGACATCTTGAATGGCGGCCCGCTGGCCCAGGCCATCGAATTCATCTGGCGCGAAGCCGAGTTGCTGGACCACAAGCACTACGCCGAGTGGGCGACCCTGTGGAGCGAAAGCGGCAAGTACATCGTGCCGATCGACCCGGACACCGAAGACTTCGAGGCCACGCTCAACTATGCCTACGACGACGCACGCATGCGTGACCTGCGCATTGAGCGCCTGACCGCCGGTTACTCGCCGTCTGCCGTGGACGCGGCGAAAACCATCCGCACCGTCTCGCGTTTTCGCCTGGTGGAAGCGGCGGGAGACATCGTTGAAGTCAACTCGGCACAGTTGCTCTACGCCTACAAACGTGGGGTGCACACGCCGTTCGTGGCCGACCTCAACCACCGCATCCGCTTCACCGACGGCGTGCCGAGCCTGGAACGCAAAGTGGTACGCCTGATCAACTCCACCGACAGCCTGAGCGCGCTCGGCTTCCTTTTGTGAGGGCTTGAACATGGACCGAGTAGCCCTTGTCACTGGCGCCTCGCGGGGGCTGGGCGAATGCATCGCCCGGCGCCTGCATGCGGCGGGTTATCGCGTCGCCTTGGCCGATGTGCAGATCAACGGCGTGCAGCGCCTGGCCCTGGAGCTGGACAGCAGCGGGACCAGCGCGGTGGCCATCGAGCTCGACGTGCGCAGCAAGGATGATTTCGTCCGCGCTCGCGACCTGTTGGGCGAACGCTGGGGCGGCACCGACATCCTGGTGAACAACGCCGGAGTGTCGAAAGTCGCGGCGCTGATGGACATCACACCCGAAGAGTTCGACGATTCGATGGCAATCAACCTGCGCGGCACCTTCGTCGCCTGCCAGGTGTTCGGCGCGCATTTTGCCGAGCGTGGCTTTGGCCGCATCGTGAACATCGCCTCGCTCGCCGGGCAGAACGGCGGTACCGCCACCGGCGCGCACTATGCGGCGGCAAAGGGTGGCGTGGCCACGTTGACCAAGGTGTTCGCCCGTGAGCTCGCCCCGAGCGGGGTGACGGTCAACAGCATTTCGCCGGGTCCGCTGGACTTGCCGGTGGTGCGCGAGACGGTGGCGCCGGAGCGTCTGGAGCAGATCCTCAAGATGATCCCGGCGGGCACCCTCGGCGACCCGGCGTATGTCGCCGACAGCGTGCTGCTGCTGATCGCTGATCACGCCACCTCGATGACGGGCGCGTGTCTGGACATCAATGGCGGGTTGTTCATGCGTTGAAGTAATTTCAGCAACACCCTCACCCCTTGTGGGAGCGGGCTTGCCCGCTCCCTCAGGAGTAAAGCATTCCACCGGGGGCGGGGCATTCCAACAAAAACAACATGATTCAGGTGATGCAATGATGAAGGTGAAGATCGAAAGGATCGTCGACGAAGCGCTGGATATCCGCTCCTTTCGCCTCGTGCGCAGTGACGGCCAGCCGCTCGACACCTATGAGCCGGGTGCCCACGTCGATTTGACCGGGCCAACCGGGGTGACCCGTCAGTATTCGTTGTGCAGTCCACCCCAGGACCGCCGTGCGTACCTGGTGGCGGTGAAGAAAGAGGCGCAGTCCCGTGGCGGTTCGGCGGCGCTGCATGAAGTGCAGGAGGGCACCGAGCTGGAAATGGGCGCGCCGCGCAACCTGTTCCGCCTCGACCCTGAGGCGGGTGAACATGTGTTGTGCGCCGCCGGCATCGGCGTCACGCCGCTGCTGAGCATGGCCTACCGGCTGGCGGAGACCGGTCAACCGTGGCGCCTGCACTATTTTGCCCGTTCTGCGCAGTACGCTGCGTTTTCGGCTCTGTTAGCCGAGACGTTCGCCGGGCATGTGCAGTTTCACTACGGCGTCGAACCGGATGACATGGACGCGGTGTTGAGTGAGTGCCTGAGTCAGGCCGGACGCGCCGCCCACGTTTACACCTGCGGCCCGGCGCCGTTCATGAACAAAGTGGTGGAAGTCGCGGCGCGCGGTCGTGGCGATGAAGCCATCCACCTCGAGCATTTCCAGGCCGATCCGGCCGCGAATGCCGGTCCCTGTGGCGATTTCGAAGTCGAGCTGGCCAGTTCCGGCGTGGTGCTGCAGGTGCCCGCCAATATGTCGCTGGTGGACGTGTTGCAGGCTCATGGCTGCGACATCGATACTGAATGCCGCGAGGGGATCTGCGGAACCTGCATCGTCGAGGTGCTCGACGGTGTGCCGGAACACCGCGACAACTGCCTGTCGAACAAGGAAAAGGCAGGGAACAAGCAGATTTGCGCCTGCGTATCCCGCGCGCTTTCCGCTCGTCTGGTATTGGACATCTGATTCAAGGCAAGACTGGCTATGCTGCGCAGCAGTCTGTTGAATAGAACCTGCGGCTGTCGAGGGAGGCGGCGGCCCAGGTTGTGACATTTGCCGAACCGCTCGACGAAGCGGTCGAAAAATAACAATAAAAGACGTGAGGCTTTGCAGTGATGATGACTTCTTCGGCGGTTCGCAACGAGGCGTTCGAAAGCTGGTTGAACCAGGTCAACCAGGCGTGTGGGCGTTTCGATGCCCGGGCCCTGGACAGGGATTTCTATGGCGAGCTGGCGGAGTACCGCAACGGTGCCATCAATCTCAGTGTCGTCGACATGGCGCACGTGCACCTGTATCGCACCAGCAAGGACGTCAGCGTCAGCAGCGACGGGCATTACTACGCGGTGTTCCAGATGCGCGGCAGCTCACAACTTGAGCAGGGCGGCAATCGTGCCCGGCTGGGCGCGGGCGACATCGCCCTGATCGATGCCAGCCGCCCCAGCGACATGACTTATCACGACGATTCCCGGCAGTTGTCGCTGATCCTGCCTCGGCAGGTGGTCGAGCGCGGTTCGCACTTCAACGCGGTCAACTGCGCCACGCGCATTGGCGCCACATCGCCCTTGGCGGCCATGGCCAACAAGCTGGTGCTCGACACCCGACAGCAGGAAGGCCTGGACATGCAGGAGAGCGAAGCCGTGCTGGATGCGCTGGTGAGCTTGCTGCTACCGGGCATCAGCGCCCGTGATAATGGCGGCGACCCTCATGAGCGGCAGTTTCGCAAGATCATCGCCTACATCGACGACCACCTGGGCACCGAAGAATTGTGCCCCGAGCTGATTGCCCGAGAAGTGGGGATTTCCGTGCGCGGGCTGTACCGGATGTTCTCCAAACGCGGTTTGGTGGTGGCGCAATACATCAAGCACCGACGCCTGGATTTCTGCGCGGAAAACCTGCGCCGCTCAAACGTCGAGCAGAAGCTGTCGGCGCTGTGTTATGCGTGGGGGTTTTCGGACTCGAGTTATTTCTCGTCAGCGTTCAAGTCACGCTTTGGCGTGTCGCCGGGGGCTTATCGCAAGCGCTATAGCCAGGTTTGACCTCACTGCCGCCATCGCGGGCAAGCCCGCTCCCACAGGGTTATGCGCCGAGAACAAATGTCAGGCTAACCGCAACACCTGTGGGAGCGGGCTTGCCCGCGATGGCGTCCCAATGTTCACCTCAATGCCGCACCGGCTCCTCCGCCGGCAAATGCAGCACTTCGCGCACCAGCATGGCGATGCTGGTCACGCCCATCTTTTCCTTGATCTTGGTGCGGTGCACGTCAACGGTCTTGACGCTGATGTTCAGCTCCCGGGCGATGACCTTGCTGGCCTTGCCATCGATCACCAGCATCAACACCTCGCGCTCACGCCCGGTCAGCAGCGCCAATTTGCTTTGCAGGTGCTGTCGCTGCTGCTGGTCGGCCTGGGCGTGTACGGCGGTCTTCAGCGCGGCCTGGATGCGGTCGATCATCTGTTGCGGGTTGTAGGGCTTCTCGACGAAGTCCAGGGCGCCGTTCTTCATCGCCGTCACCGACATGGGAATGTCGCCATGGGCCGAGACGAAGATTGTCGGCAGGCTGCTGCCGCGCTGGTTGAGGATTTCCTGGAGCTGGAAGCCACTGGTTTCCGGCATGCGCACGTCCAGCACCAGACACGCCGGCTGCCTCGGATCGTACTGACTGAGGAACTCTTCAGCACCGGCAAAACACTGCGCCTGCACGCTGACCGACTCCAGGAGCCAGGCCAGTGAGGTGCGCAGATCCTTGTCGTCGTCGACGATATAAACAATCGGTTTGCGAGTTTCCATCAGGGTTGCCACGAATTTCTAATTATTGTTTTCGCACGCGTGCACGCAGCGGCGGTTGGCGTCCATGTGACGTCTACAAGCAGCATAACCACTGCTGCGGGCCCTGACGATAAAGAAACCACCTAGTCGACTAGCGGAAAGCCCACCTCGTCATGGTGATCGTCAGAATGGCTGCGCGCTGCGCCCGGCCTTAGTCTTGTATTCAATCCAACGGGCCGCGCAATGACGGCCCTGCACAAGAAAAAGGGGCACCGACATGGCCAACCTGAGCCAGCAGCAAATCGACTTCCGCAACGCCATGGCGCAGTTGCCAGCGGCGGTGAACATCATCACCACCAACGGCCCCGGCGGTCGCTGCGGGATCACGGCCAGCGCGGTGTGCTCGGTGACCGATTCGCCGCCCACCGTGCTGGTGTGCGTCAACCGCAACAGCGCCACCCACGACGTATTCCGCACCAACGGACAACTGTGCGTCAACGTGCTGTGTAGCGAACAGGAAGAACTGGCACGCCACTTCGCCGGAATGACCCAGGCAACCATGGCCGAGCGTTTCGCCTGGGACCTGTGGGACGGCGGCGACAGCGGCGTGCCGGTGTTGCGCGATGCGCTGGTGCAGTTGGAAGGGCGGATCAGCGAATGCAAGGAAGTGGGCTCGCATTCGGTGATGTTCGTCGAGTTGTCCAACATCGGTGTGCGCGGGGCGGGCGACAGCCTGGTGTATTTCAACCGCCTGTTTCACCGGATCGAGCATGCCGGGGTGGCTTGCTGAATGTGATTAACCTGTAGGAGCGAGTTTACTCGCGAGGGTCTCAAGGTCGCCGCGGGCTGTCAGGTTTGCCGCGTGATCGTTCACGACCATCGCGAGTAAGCTCGCTCCTACAGGGGACAGGGTGTACACAAATCATGTGAACACCGCTGGCCTTGTGGGAGCGGGCTTGCCCGCGATAGCTATGCAACAGGCACAGCAGATATCAGATCCGAAAACTCCCCACCAACTCATGCAACCGCCCAGCCTCGCGCTCAAGCTCGGTACACGCGCGCAAGGTCGATTGCAGGTTTTCCACCCCACGCTGGTTCAGGGTGTTGATCTCGGTGATGTCGACATTCAACGCCTCCACCACCGACGTCTGCTCTTCGGTGGCGGCGGCGACGGACTGGTTGACGTTGTCGATCTCGCCGATGCGCTGGGTCACGCTGCCCAGCCGGGTGCCGGCGAGGTTGGCGATGGTGACGCTTTGCTCGCTGTGCTGCTGGCTCTCGGTCATGGTGCTGACCGACTCGCGCGCGCCGATCTGCAGCGCTTCAATCATCTGCTGGATCTGCGCTGCCGAAGTCTGCGTGCGACCCGCCAGGCTGCGCACTTCATCGGCGACCACCGCAAAACCACGACCGGCTTCACCGGCCCGCGCCGCTTCAATCGCGGCGTTGAGCGCCAGCAGGTTGGTCTGCTGGGAAATGCCCTTGATCACTTCGAGGATTTGCCCGATGTCCACGGTCTTGGTGTTCAGCACCTCAATGTTGGCGCATGAGTCGCTGATTTTTGCGGACAGTTCGTTCATCACCTCAATGGTGCGCTCCACCACCTGACGCCCATCTTCGGCCTGTTGCCGGGCGGCGGAAGCCTGCTGCGAGGCGTCGGAGGCGTTGTGGGCGATTTCCTGTGCTGCGGCACCTAACTGGTTGATGGCGGCGGCGACGCTGTTGGTGCGGGTCGATTGTTCGTCGACATTGCTCAGTGACGAGTTGGACGCCAGGAGCACGCGCTTGGCCCCTTCATTGACCCCGAGCGCTGCCGAGGACACTTCGCGGATGGAGTGATGGATGCGCTCCACAAAGCGGTTGAATGCCGTCGCCAGTTGGCCGATCTCGTCCCGCGATTGCACGGTCAGGCGTCGGGTAAGGTCGCCTTCGCCCAGGGAGATGTCTTCCATGACCCGGGTCAGCACTTGCAATGGCCGGGTGATGCGATAGGCCGCGTACCAGATGAGCGTCAGTCCCAACAGGGCTGAGCCGCCGCCGAGCAGCAGCGACAGCGCGGTGCTTTGCACGCCTCGCACCTCCAGGTGACTTTGCAGCGTGGTGACCGGTGCCAACAGCGCGTCCTGCGGGACGCCGACCAGCACGCCCCAAGGCGCGGAACCGGCAATCGGTGCCAGCGGCTCGAGGACCTCGATCTGCTGTCGGTCGGCGAACACCTTCGGCTGTCCCTGGCGCAGGGCCGCCATGACTTCGTTATTGTCCAGCGTCTGTCCCAGGCGTGCCATGTCCCGGCTGTCGGCTGAGATCACTCCGCGCGGGCTGACGATGCTGATCTGGCCTTGGCCGTCGAACAGTTGTCGGGCGCTGGCCTCGCTGTTTTGCTGGAGGGCGGCGAGGTTGATGTCGAGGCCGACAACGGCGATGACTTTGCCGTTGTCCAGCAGCGGGAAGGCGATACTGGTCACCAGTTTGCGACTACCGGAGGCTTCGTCGAAATACGGTTCCAGCACACACGCCTGGCGGCTGTCCCGGGCGCAGGTGTAGAACGCGTTGTACGGCGCGCCGCTGGGGCCCGGCTCGGTGTTTGCCAACAGGCCTTCGTCGCCGATCACCGCTTGCAGCTCACCGGGTTTGCCTTGCACCCAATACACTGAGAAACGACCTTTTTCGTTGCTGCCCAGATCGGCCTTGTCGATAAAAGCGGTGTCGTCGCCGTCCAGCGCATCGGGTTCGAAAATGACATAAAGCCCGAGCATGTCGGGCTTTTCGTTCAGGGCTTGACGCAGCTGGGTGTTCAGCTCCTGGCGCAGTTGTTGGCGGGTCAATGTGCCCTGATGTTGAAGTTGCCGCAGGTACAACAGATAGCGCGACAGGCCTTGGCCATATTCCTGAGTCTGGTTGAAGGTGCGTTGCACCTGCATCGCCTGCACCTTGCCCAGTGCCTGCATGTGTTCCCTGGCCGCATCGGCGAGCATGTCGCTGCTGGCCTGGGCCACTTGCTGGCGGCTCTCGTGGCTCTGGTACAGCGCCAGGCCCATCAGTAACGCCACCACCAACAGCAGGCAGAGGCCGGCGAGCAGGGCAATCTTGCTTTGGATCGTGAGGAATTTGTTGTGCATTGGAAAAGCCTTTTTCCTGGAAACGAACCCTATTCCCTGTAGGAGCGAGCATGCTCGCGATGGAAGTCCAGGCACCGCTGGGTATCAGACAGCCAGCGTCATCGTTGACGACCATCGTCGGAACGCCGCCCGGAGCAAGCTCGCTCCTACAGAAAGCAGGAAGCAGCAGAAAGATCAGAAGGTGGTGGCGAAAATCACCTGGCTGTAGAGGTTCTTGTCATTGTTGCCCAACTGGGTGCCACCCTGATCGGCGCTCTTGTCCGGCTGGAACAGGCCCACCAGCGGCATGATGCTCAGGTGGTCGTTGACGTGCCATTCGGCGTACAGGTCGATTTCGTGGCCGTCGGGATTGCCGAGGTTTCGGTCGATGGTGTCGAAGTTGAAGTACATGGCGCCGACGTTGACGTTCTCCAGCGGCGAGACGGTGAACTTGACCTGCTGGATGCGTGAGTTGGTGTTGAACGGGCCGGCGTAGTTGCCCGCCACTTCACCCTGGAACCAGGTGCCGAAACCACGGCTGAAACCGTAGAACAGCGTGTCGTAGTTTTCCGAGAAACGGCTGTAGCGATAGCCCACGTACGGCGACCAGGCGACGTCGGAAAAGGTCCAGCCAGCTTCCAGGTACCAGGCGTCTTCAGTGCCGGTGTGCGGTTTGTCCTGCGTGGCGTATTCACCGGAGAGGAACAGGTCCTTGACCCCGGCGTTGCCCGTGGCGCGCAGGCTGTAGGTCTTCATGCCGTCGCGCTCGAGCTGGATCGGCGAAGCGTATTGTTCGTCGACGTCGGTGGTGTCGATGTAGGTCAGGCCGACAGTGACGGCTTCGGACACGTGCTCCAGGGTGCCGACGTACATTTCGGTCATGGCCTGGGCGCGGTTGTTCGACTTGAGGTACATCAGGTCGCCACGCCAACCTTCCTTGCCACCGATGCGCAGCACGGCGGTTTCATCGAACGCCTTGCGCGCGGCCAGCCAGTAGGCGCCGCCACGGTTGAACTCGCCATCCGCCAGGCCCTTGCCCATGTTCAGGGCGTCGCCGTCGATCAGGAAACCATCGCCCACCACGATGTTCTGGCGGCCGAAGGACAAGTCGATGCCGTCGTCACCGAGCACGTCGAACAACTTGCCCGAACGCCAGCCGAGGTAAGCGTCTTCGAACTTGGTGGTGCGCTCGGAACCGTCGCTGAAGCCTGCGGCATCGCCGTCACCCCAGGTGCCGGAGCTGAGCAGGTTCGCCGCACCATAGGCGGTGCCCACGCCGGCCAGGCCCTTGTCAAAGCTCAGGCCGTATTTGATGTAGCCCTCGCGCCACGACGACGAACCCTCATTGAGGCGACCCGACAGCGCGTAGTTTTCCTGGCTGTGGAAGACGCCGAACACGGCTTCCAGCGTGGCATTCAGGTGGCTGTCATCATCGGCGTAGAGTTCGTAGGCGCAGGCCTGGCCAGCGCTGATCATCAGCGCAAGGGTGGAGAGACGAAGCAAGGGCGACTTGAGCATGGTGGGGCATCCGTTCTTGTTCTTGAGCGCAGGTTTGCGGTCTTTTTCGATACTAAGTCGCGGAACTTTTCCAACCTTTTGTGTGGTTGCCAAAGAGTTGGTTGTGCTTGCCAAAATGACCGGTTTGGCAGCCTCGACAATACGACTGGCACGCAGGGCAAAGCCTGCGCGCCAATGACCGTCGACAATCCTTCTCAACCTGCCGATGCCGCGTTGCATCAGCCTCCCGTGTTGGCGCTCGCCTGGCGAGTGCGGATTTTCAAGGTCGTTTCCCTATGTTCAGTTCTTTGCGTCTGCCCCTTTTCGGCTTGCTCTCGTTCACCGTGGCGCACACCGCGTTGGCCGCCGATTGCAGCCCCGACCAGGGCCGTGGCGCCCAGGTCTTCGCCAACGAGTGCGGCGTGTGCCACTCGCTCACCAAGGGCGCGACGGGGATGATGGGGCCGAACCTGGCCGGGGTGGTGGGGCGCAAGTCGGGCTCGCTGGAAGGCTTCAACTATTCCCAGGCCATGCGCACCAGGGGCGTCACCTGGCAGGCCGAGAACATCGCGCAACTGATCACCCAGCCCCAGGCGTACGTCCCGGGCACCTACATGCCTTACATGGGCCTGGCCTCGGCGGACGACCGCCAGGCCGTCACGTGCTATCTCAAAGAACAACACTGATCAGCCGGCTTCAGGCTGACATCCAATCGAAAGGTGATGTATGAGCAATGTTGAAATCCTGCCGCAGGTTGCTGCATTTCTGGAGCGCCGCCATGGCTGCTTCATCGACGGCCAATGGGTGTTCGCCGAAGGACCGCGCATTGCCGTAGTCAACCCGGCGGACGGCCAGACCCTGTGTGAAACCCTCGATGCGCCACTGGACGTGGTCGAGCAGGCCGTGCAGTCCTCGCACAAGGCGTTCAAGGCGGGCGTCTGGTCGGGCCTGCGCCCGGCGGATCGCGAACGCATCCTGCTCAATTTCACCCGACTGGTGGAAGAGCACGCCGAAGAGCTGGCACAGCTGGAAACCCTGAGCCAGGGCAAGTCGATCAACATGGCCCGCGCCCTGGATTTGAACGCCACCGTGGAGTTCATGCGCTACATGTCGGGCTGGGCAACCAAGATCGAGGGACAGACGTTCGACGTGTCGATCCCGCTGCCACCGGGGGCGAAGTTCACCGCGTTCACCAAGCGTGAACCGGTGGGTGTGGTGGTCGGCATTGTGCCGTGGAACTTCCCGCTGCTGATTGCTGCCTGGAAGCTGATGCCCGCACTGGCCACCGGTTGCACGGTGATCATCAAGCCGGCCATGGAAACCCCGCTGACCGCCATGCGCCTGGCCGAACTGGCGCTGGAAGCGGGCATTCCGGAGGGCGTGTTCAACGTGGTTACTGGTGGCGGTGCCTCGGTGGGGGGCGTGCTGACTGCGCACCCGCTGGTGAGCAAAGTGTCGTTCACCGGCTCCACCGCCGTGGGCAAGAGCGTCGGCGTGGCCTGCATGGCCAACATGACGCGGTTCTCGCTGGAGCTGGGCGGCAAGAACCCGATGATCGTGCTGGCCGATGCCGACATCGAAAAAGCGGTGCAGGGCGCGATTCTCGGTGGCCTGTTGAACAACGGCCAGGTGTGCGCGGCGGCCTCGCGTTTCTACGTGCATCGTTCGATCCACGACACATTTGTCGAAGCCCTGGCCGCCGCGGTTTCGGCCATGCCCATCGGTGCCGGCATGAACGGCGACGCGGCGATCAACCCGCTGGTGTCGCGCAAGCAGCAACAGGCGGTGCTCAAGCACATCGAACTGGCTCGCCAGGAAGGTGCACGCGTGGTGACTGGTGGCGAACTGCTGGACCGCGAGGGCTTCTTTGTCCAGCCCACCATCCTGGCCGATATCGACCATGGCATGACCGTGGCCCGCGAAGAAGTGTTCGGCCCGGTGCTGGGGGTGATGCCGTTCGATGATGAAGACGCCGTGATCGCCCTGGCCAACGACAACCGTTACGGTCTGGCTGCGAGCCTGTGGACCAACGACCTTGGCAAGGCGATGAACCTGGTGCCGCGCATCGAGGCCGGCACCGTATGGGTCAACGCCCACGTGTTGCTCGACCCGGCGATGCCGTTCGGCGGGGTCAAGCAGTCGGGCATGGGGCGTGAGTTCGGGCGAGCGGTGATCGAGGCCTACACGGAGCTTAAATCGGTGTGCATCGCCCACTGATTCACGTGGTTGGCGCGGGCTTCGCCAGTTCGATGCCCGCAGCGCCCAAGCGCTTGAGAATCTCGAACAGCAGGTCGCTCTTGGTCACCCCGACAATCCTGGGACTGGCCACGTAGCCCGTAACGGTCAGGGTGATGCCATCGGGCGTCAGCTTGCTGAACCGCACCACCGGCGCCGGTTTATCGAGGATGGTCTCGTTCTCGTGATAGGCGTTGTAGAGCAGGTCCTTGACCTGTTCCGGGTCGATGTCCAGGGGAAACGTCAGCTCCAGTGACGCCACCCCCTGGGCACTGCCACCCAGGGTCACGTTGCGCAGGTTCTGCGAAATCAGCTGTGAATTGGGCACGATGACAATCGAGCGGTCACTGAGCTGGATTTCCGTGGCTCGCACGTTGATCCGGCGGATGTCGCCTTCGACGCCGCTGATGCTGATCAGGTCGCCCACCTTCACCGGGCGCTCGGTGAGCAGGATCAGGCCGGAAACGAAATTTTTCACGATCTCCTGCAAACCAAAACCAATCCCCACCGACAGGGCGCTGACAATCCATGCCAGGTTGGTCCATTGCACCCCCAGCGACGACAAGGTCAGCAGGATCACCAGTGCATAGGCGATGTTGGCGAACAGCGTGCTGAGCGAGGCGCACATGCCGGGGTCCATGCGGGTTTTGGGCAGGAACTCGTTGTCCAACCAGCGTCGCAACGTGCGCACCAGGTAGATGCCAATCATCAGGGCCAGTACGGCGTTGAGCAAATGGCCGGGGATGATGTTCAGTTTGCGCAGCCCCGCACCGCCAAGCACGGCCATGGTCTGGTCGATCAATTGCCCCAGCGTGGTGCCCACACCACCGACGAACAGCGTGATGATCGCCAGCAGGATCAACCCTGCGCGACCCAGGCCCGAAAGAATGACCGACGCCTGTTCGAGGCGCGTATCGCCCATGCCCAATACCTGTTTCAACGCCTTGCCGCTGGCACTTTTGGGGGAAAACAGGTGCTCGCAGGTGTCGTTGAACAACTGCACCAGCAGATAAAAACCGGACAGGATGATGAACATCCACACCAGTTGGTAGGTGATGAAGCGTGCGGCGGAAATGTAGCCGATCAACAACGCACACAAGGAGGCCAGCACGCACAGGCAGGCGAAGGCATACAGGAGGCTGGCGACCGCGGAGCTGGAAGGGGAATGGTCGCCTGTGCCCGCCACGGCTTTTCGCGCCTTGTTGATGCGCAGGAACAGGGCGCCGATCAGCAGGGTGATCACCAGTGAAACGAAGCCGCGCGCGAACAGCACGGCCTGGCTGCTCATGTCCGAGACATTGACGATCTGTGCCAGGGTCATCAGCACCAGCAGCACGCCGGCCACCAACTTGGGGAAGGGTTTGACCGCCTGCGCGACCGGGTCGGCAATGGCCGGCAAACGCCAGGAAGGATGCTGCGTGGACAACAAGGCACGGCTCAAGCCGGTAATGAGCACGCACACGTACACGACTTTTTCGAATTCATCTGAATAGCTCTGCATCAGCGGCGACAGGGGAATGTGGCGCGTCAGCGCGTAAAACAGCAACGACATTGCGCACGCGGTGGTCAAGAGTGTGGCGGCGACCGAGGCGAAGGCCAGGGAACTGCGGCGCAGGCGACCTTCGGGCATTCGGTGGATACAGACCCAGGTGAAACCCCGGTCTGCGACCTGGCGCCCGAACGTCCACAACACAAACGCCAGTGCTATCAATATCACTGTAAACAGACGCTCACCCGGCAACCAGGCCACCGCCAGCGCTGCCACGGCGTGCTGGAAGAAGATGCTCAGGCTATCAAGGTCACTCTCCAGTGGCCTGAACAACGGCGACCAGAAATCGGTGCTCAAGATGCTGCCGGCGCGTAACGACACTTCTGATTCCAACAGGCTGCGGCGAATCGCGGCAATCTGGATAAGCAGGCCGGCGCCGCTGTCCTTGAGGCTGGTCAGGGTCTTGATGTTGGCGTCGACTTTGCTCTTCTGTTCGGAAATGGCGTCTCGTTGCGCGGCGATTTCCGATTTTTCCAGCACCACATCGCCCTGGGACACAGGCTCCAGCACGTCGAGCTGGGCCTGCAACTGTTTCTGCTCGGGGAGTAGCGCCGACTGCATGGCCGTGACATCGGTGATGAACGACTGGATCAGGTCCTGCAACGTGATCATCTGGTTGACATTGTTGGCCTGGGAAACCTGCTGCTTGATGCGGTCCAGGCGCAGTTGCAGGCCTTGCAGGTCGCTCTGGGACACGGCCACCGTGGTGAGGCCGGACAGGGAAGGGGCGTTGCCCGTCAGGTTGGCGGCCAACAGCGGTGCGCCGCTCGGTACAAGCAGGGTGAACAGGAGAAAAAACACTGACCGCAATGCATTGCCCATGGCCTGGCCGACTCGATGTTAGTCATTCAGCCTATGAGGTTAGGTCATCCGGTCAATATTCGAGGGATAGTTTGCTTGGTGGGACCCGATTGAGCCCCACCAAGGTGCTGACTAGACGCGTTCGAACAACACCGCGATACCCTGGCCGCCGCCGATGCACATGGTCGCCAGTGCATAACGGCCCTGGACGCGGATCAATTCGTGGATGGCCTTGGTGGCGATGATAGCGCCCGTGGCACCCACCGGGTGGCCCAGGGAGATCCCCGAACCGTTCGGGTTGACCTTTTCCGGGTCGAAGCCCAGCTCCTGGGCGACGGCGCAGGCTTGCGCGGCGAAGGCTTCGTTGGACTCGATAACGTCCAGGTCAGCCACGGTCAGGCCGGCACGCTTGAGGACCAGGCGCGTGGCGGGAATCGGGCCCAGGCCCATCAGCTCCGGCTCGACACCGGCGTGGGCGTATCCGACCAGGCGGACCATCGGCTTGAGGCCCTGGGCTTTAACCATTTCGCCAGTGGCCATGATCAGCGCCGCCGCGCCATCGTTCAGGCCCGAGGCGTTGCCGGCGGTGACGCTGCCGTCCTTCTTGAACGCCGGTTTCATCTTCGCCAATTGCTCGGCATTGACCTCGCCACGCACGTGCTCATCGGTGTCGAAAGTCACGGTGCCTTTGCGCGAGGCGATTTCGATCGGCACGATCTGGCTGGCAAAACGACCTTCGGCAATCGCCCGTGCCGCGCGCTGCTGGCTGACCAGGGCCAGTTCGTCCTGGGCCTGGCGGCTGATGCCAAACCGTTCGGCGACGTTTTCGGCGGTGATGCCCATGTGGAAACCGGCAAACGGGTCCTGCAATACGCCGAGCATGTAGTCGATGGCCTGCATGTCACCCATGCGGGCGCCCCAGCGTGCCTGCGGCAACAAGTACGCGCCACGGCTCATGGACTCGACACCACCGGCCAGCGCCGCACCGGCATCACCGAGCATCAGGCTCTGGGCGGCACTGACGATCGCCTGCAAACCGGAGCCGCACAGGCGGTTGACGTTGAACGCCGGGGTTTCCTTGGGCAGCCCGGCATTCATTGACGCGGTACGGGAAATGTAGGCATCGCGGGCTTCGGTGGGGATCACATGCCCCAACACCGCATGACCGATATGCTCAGGTGCCAGCCCCGAGCGCTCGATGGCGGCGCGGCAAATATCGGTCGCCAGTTGGGTCGGCGGCACATCCTTGAGCGAGCCACCAAAACTGCCGATGGCGGAACGCACGGCGCTGATCACATAAATGTCGGATGGGTTCATGAAGGTTCCCTGCTTGAGTCGGGTGCGCGTCTGGCACTGTTAATGGTGCAAGAGTCTAGGCGCGGCGGGGGCATTGGCCTATGTCGCAAGTGCTCAAGGGCGGTGGTGTTTTTTGCCAGTTGTACCGTGCTCCGCAGCGTCCCCTGTAGGAGCGAGCATGCTCGCGATGGTCGTTAACGATAACGCTGGCTGCCTGATACCCCTTGGCGCCTGATACACCATCGCGAGCAAGCTCGCTCCTACAGGGTTGTGGTGTCAGGGCAATCACTCGCCCTGCCGCCGCGCCGGGAACACCAGCTCGAAACTCGTCAGCCCATCCAGGCTGTTGGCGCTGCATGTGCCATTGTGCAGCTGCATGATCGTCGCCACGATTGAAAGCCCCAGGCCATTGGAGTTGGCCGAGCGTTCGCGCGACTGGTCGACGCGGTAGAAACGCTCGAACAGTCGGGGCAGGTGTTCGGCGGGGATGGTCGGGCCGTGATTGCGCACGCTCAGACGGATACCTTCGGCGCACGGCGTGGCGTCGATGAGCAGTTCAGAGTCAGGGGCACCGTACTTGATCGCGTTGGCGCACAGATTGGCCAATGCTCGACGCAGAAGCATCGGTTCGGCCCAGATCACTCCACTCCCGCAGGCTTGGATGTGGATGCCGACATCGGCTGCCGGCCCCTCGAAATAATCGGCCATGCGTTGCATTTCATCGGCAGCGTCCAGTTGCTGTCGCTGTTTCAGGGCACTGGACGGGTCGGTACGGGCCAGAAACAGCATGCTGTCGAGCATGCGCGCCAGGCGCTCCAGTTCTTCAACATTGGAAGCCAGCAGCTGCTGATAGGCGTCCAGGCTGCGGTCCTGCTGCAGAGCGACCTGGGTTTCGCCGAGCAGGTTGTTGATCGGCGTGCGCAACTCGTGCGCCATGTCGGTCGAGACCTGGCTGAGTTGCGCGAAGCCTCTGCCCAGACGGTCGAGCATGGCATTGAACGCATCGATCATCGGCAACAGTTCCTGGGGGGCGCCGTGGCTGTCGAGGCGTTCGCCGAGGTTTCCGACGTCAATGCCATGGGCGTGCCGCGCCAGGCGTCGCACCGGCAGCAGGCCACGATGAACCAGCCAATAACCGGAGAGCGCGAGCAGCACCGCCGCGACGCTGGCGAACAGGTAGACGTTGAGTCGATAACTGGCGAGCAGGGCAGTGCGTTCAGTCATCAGGCGTCCGGTAACGACTTGCAGGGCCCCCATGTCGCCGGAGTCGATGTTTGCCGCGACGGCAGAAAACGGGACGCCGTCGACCCCGGGATAATGCTGCACGTCCGAAAGCCCCAGTTTATGGTCCATCGGCACTGGCGCCAGTGACGGCAGCGGCAGATTGCCGGGGTTCACCACCAGCAAGGGCTTGCCACCGGGAGGGGTGATGGTCAGCAGGGCTTCGCGGTTGCCCATCATGTTCTGGAACAACGCCGGCTTGCTCTTGATCAGCTCCAGGGTGTTGCTGTCGTTGAGGAACGTGCGCAACTGGTCGATCCGCGTGATCAGGGCGGCGTCGTCGCGGTGGATCAGTTCGCGCTCCAGGTCGCGATACAGCGCCACGCCCAACAGGGTCAGCGACACGAACGCCAGCAGGGCGAACACCAGTGCCAGGCGCAGGGTCAGGGAATGGCGCAGTCCGTTCATGGTTGCGTGTCGAAGCGGTAGCCGATACCGCGCACGCTGTGGATCAGCTTGAGCTGGAACGGGTCGTCGATTTTCAGGCGCAGACGGCGCACGGCGACGTCGACGACATTGGTGTCGCTGTCGAAATTCATGTCCCACACCCGGGAGGCAATCATCGAACGTGAGAGGACTTCGCCCTGGTGCGTGGCGAAAAGGTGCAGCAGGGCGAACTCTTTGTTGGTCAGGGTGATGCGTACGCCGGCGCGGGTGATACGACGCTTGAGCACGTCGATTTGCAGGTCGTCGACGTGCAGCTGTTCTTCCTCGCGAGTGGGGCCACGGCGCGTCAGAGTGCGCAGGCGCGCCACTAGTTCGGCGAAGGAAAACGGCTTGATCAGGTAATCATCGGCGCCCAGTTCCAGGCCCTTGATTCGGTCGGCGATGTCATCCCGGGCGGTCAGAAACAGCACCGGCGTATCAGCCTCCTTGCGCAACCGGCGCAAGACTTCCCAGCCGTCCATCTTGGGCATCATCACGTCGAGTACGATGACATCGAAGTCATGCTCCAGGGCCTGGTGCAAACCATCGGCGCCGTCCCGCGCCAGGGTCACGCAATAACCCAGCTCCTGCAGGCCGTTGAGCAAATAATTGCCTGCCTTGGGTTCGTCTTCTACTACGAGGATGTTCATGCCAATACGCCTCAGACCGATCGCGCCAGTGTAGCTGGATCAATGGTCATTGGTGCAGCCCGAGCCGTTGACCTCGTAATCCAGCACATGCTCACGGCCCTGGGAATCGAGGTAGTTGAGCTGCGCCGGAATGACCCCGCATTGTTGGGAAATGTCGGTGCTGGACAGGACCTTGGCGACATCCAGGTGCACGAAGAAGCCGGTCTTGTCGTGGATCACCGGCGCGGTGCCTGTGGTGCCGGCAAAGGCCGAACCTGCGGTGAGGAGGGCGGCGATACCGAAGATAAACATTTTCATGGCGAGTCTCTCTATTCAAGGGGGGGGCTGCCGGGGAGTGACCTGACAGTGAGTTCAGGTTAACGAGGCGATCCAGACAGCCGACCAACAGAACAATGACAATCCTGTAATGAAGCGGATCAGGGCTGGCGGCCGGAGGCTTCAAGGATCAGGTCGGTGATTTCCCTGGCGTGGGACACCAGCGACAGGTGGCTCGACGGCAGCTCGATGGTGCTGGCGTTCATGCGTTTGGCCAGGAAGCGCTCAAGGTCCGGATTGATGGTCTGGTCGAGGCTGGACACCGCATACCATGACGGTTTGCTGTGCCAGGCCGCTGCGGTGGTGCGGTCGGTGAAGAGGGTCTTGGCGATCGGTTGCTGCACCGCGAACAATTGCATGGCCTTGGCATGGGGCACGTCGCTGGCGAAGTATTTGAGGAAGGCGTCCTGTTTGAGACTGATGAACCCGCCATGCTCTTCGGTGCCGGCACGCACCGGCATGGTTGGGTATTTCGCCGACAGCGCGACGAAATCTTCGCCGGCGTCCGGGGCGCGAGCGGCGACGTAGACGAGCGAGCTGACCTTCGGATCGACGCCGGCCTCGCTGACTACGGTGCCGGCATATGAATGACCGACCAGTACCGTGGGGCCGTCCTGTTGGTCCAGTACACGTTGGGTGGCAGCAACGTCGTCGGCAACGGACGTCAGCGGATTCTGTACCGCAGTCACGTGCAGGCCCGCCGCCTGCAACCGGGAAATAACCTCCGCCCAGCTCGAACCATCGGCCCAGGAACCGTGCACCAGCACGACATTGTCGGCCTTGACCGGCGCGATGTCGGCGGCCATGGCGGAACCGGTGCCCAGCAACATCAGGCTGGCGGCGATCAGGCAAAGTTTGCTCAATGGTTTCATGATTTGGACCCTCGTCATCATCAGTGAAAAGCGTCACCCGATGGGGTGAGCGACGCCGCCACTTTAGGGAGCGAGGGGGTTGGCAACGCTGACAAGTCGATGACAAATCGGTAATGCACGCCGTGCCGTATGTCGGGCGCCAGGAACGGCTGTTGGTGCAAATCTTCCAAATCAGAACAACGAAGGGAGATCAACCATGACCAATGACTGTCGACGTGAGGCCCTGTCCGCCTGGTATAACTTGCTGGCTCACCCTGGACTTCTCATGGATGTAGAAGAGCAATACGATGAGTTGCTCAAGGCGGCAGACGAGATGGAACGCGCCAACTTGATCAGTTGTGCGGAGTGGCGAAGCCTGGTACGCAGGGCGGTATCGGTGTTTGCCCATGACAGGAGCGATGCAGGTTCTGGTGCCCAGGATCAACATTTACCCTGCAATGCTCAGCAACCACCCCCCCAGGCCACCGGCAATAACCACTAGCCATGGCGGCAGCTTCCAAAACATCAAGGCGACCAGCGCCAGTAATGCCAGGCCCAAGTCCTGTGGTTTGCCGATCGCGCTGGTCCACACCGGATGGTACAGCGCGGCCAGCAGCAATCCGACGACGGCAGCGTTGACGCCGATCAGCGCCGCCTGGATGCGCTGGCTGCGGCGTAGCGCTTCCCAAAATGGCAAGGCGCCGAGGATCAGCAAAAAGGACGGCGCGAAGATTGCCAGCAGGCAGATCACACCGCCGCCGAGGCCCGAGGGCGATTGGTTCATGGCCGCGCCCAGGAACGCGCCGAAGCTGAACAACGGGCCAGGGATGGCCTGCGCGGCGCCGTAACCGGCCAGGAACAACTCATTGTCGACCCAGCCCGACGGCACGACTTCGCTTTGCAGCAGGGGAAGCACGACGTGGCCGCCTCCGAACACCAGGGCACCGGAACGGTAAAAGGCGTCCACCATCGCCAGCGTTTGATTGGCCAGGACTTCGTGAGCCAACGGCAGGCCAACCAGCAGAAGGATAAAGAGCGTCAACCACGTTGCGCCTGCGTGTCGTCCAATGGTGATGGGCAGAGGGTCGTGCTGGCTGACGGGCATGGGTTTGAATAACAGCAGTCCCGCCACACCGGCGATCACCATCACGCCGACTTGGGCCCACGCGGACGGTTCCACCAGGACAATGCAGGCGGTCACTATCATTATGGTCATGCGCAAACCATCGGTGCACAGATTGCGCGTCATGCCCCAGACCGCTTGTGCAACCACTGCCACGGCGACCACCTTGAGGCCGTGCAGGGCGCCGGGCGGGAGGATGGAACCATAGTGGGTGAGCCCAAGGGCGAACAGGATCAGCAAGACGGCAGAAGGCAACGTAAACCCGGCCCAGGCTGCAATCGCGCCTGCGTAACCCGCCCGCGACAGGCCCAGGGCAATGCCGACCTGACTGCTGGCTGGCCCCGGCAGAAACTGACACAGCGCGACCAGATCCGCGTAGCTTCGCTCGCTCAGCCAACGTCGGCGGCTGACAAACTCGGCGCGAAAGTAGCCCAAGTGTGCGATGGGACCGCCGAACGAGGTCAGGCCCAGGCGCAGGAAGATGAGGAACACCGACCAGGCGCTTTGGGAGTGAGTCATGCCGGGCCTGTCTGGGTGGGGTGGAAGGCCGACATTATAACCATGATGCTCACTGTACGAGGGGGCTGCCGGATGCCCGCGGTGTTTGGTCTACCATCGCGAGTAAACTCGCTCCTACAGTAAGTTGCGGTGTATGCAATGTCCTGTAGGAGCGGGCTTGCCCGCGATGAGGGCGGCACATTCAGCGTCGCTGGTGTCCTTTAGGCGCTATCTTGTGGCTTGTTAGCGTTAGTCGGTAGCTCGCGGGCGCGTTAAAGTGGACGCCATGTTTCTCGCACCTCGACGGATGCTGCCCATGACTCGCCCCCGTTTCCTGCCCGACAATTTCACCTTGACCCTCATTGCCGTGGTCATTCTCGCCAGTCTGCTGCCCGCCAGCGGGCAAGTCGCGGTGGGTTTTGGCTGGTTGACCAACCTCGCGATCGGGCTGCTGTTCTTCCTGCACGGCGCCAAACTGTCACGTGAGTCGATCATCGCCGGTGCGGGTCATTGGCGCCTGCATCTGCTGGTGTTCAGCCTGACATTCATCCTGTTTCCGCTGATCGGCCTGGCGCTCAAGCCGGTGCTGTCGCCGCTGATCGGCGACGATCTGTACCTGGGCATGCTCTACCTGTGTGCCTTGCCGGCCACGGTACAGTCTGCGATTGCCTTCACCTCATTGGCGCGCGGCAACATTCCGGCAGCGATTTGCAGTGCGGCGGCATCCAGCCTGTTCGGGATTTTCCTCACGCCGTTGCTGGTGACCTTGCTGCTCAACGTGCACGGCGATGGCGGTTCGACCCTGGATGCGATCGTGAAGATCAGCGTGCAACTGTTGCTGCCCTTCATCGCCGGGCAGATCGCCCGTCGCTGGATCGGTGCCTGGGTGGGTCGCAACAAGAGCTGGCTGAAATTCGTTGATCAGGGCTCGATCCTGCTGGTGGTCTACGGCGCGTTCAGCGAGGCCGTCAACGAAGGCATCTGGCATCAGATCCCGTTGTGGGAACTGGCCGGCCTGGTAGTCGCCTGCTGCATCGTCCTGGCGCTGGTGTTGGCGGCGTCAACCGTGCTGGGCAAGGCCTTTGGCTTCAATCAGGAAGACCGCATCACCATCCTGTTCTGCGGTTCGAAGAAAAGCCTGGCGACCGGCGTGCCGATGGCGCAGGTGCTGTTCGCTGGCAGCACCATCGGCGTGTTGATCCTGCCGCTGATGCTGTTTCACCAGATTCAATTGATGGTGTGCGCGGTCCTTGCGCAGCGTTACGCCAAACGCCCGGAAAGCGTTCCGGAGTTGATGGCTCACGTCGATCCTTGATCGCGGTTTACTGGCCGTCCACCACGCGCGGCAGTTGCAACGGGTTGAAATCACGCAGCGCGTCGGGTAGCAACGCCTGCGGGAAACCCTGGTAAGCCACTGGCCGCAGGAAGCGTTCGATCGACGTCATGCCCACCGAGGTGAAGCGGCTGTCGGAGGTGGCAGGGAAGGGGCCGCCGTGCACAGTGGCGTGCGTGACTTCCTGGGGGTGAGCGAAGGCGTTGACCACAATCCGACCGGTGCGACGCTCCAGCAACGGCAACACGCGCCGCGCCAGTGGCAAGTCAGGTTCTTCAAGGTGCAACGTGGCGCTGAGTTGGCCTTTGAGCGAACGGGCCACGGCGAGCCACTGCGATTCATCCCGGGCTGTGACCAACAGCGCTGACGGACCAAACACCTCTTGCGCCAGCACCGGTTCGCTGAGGAAGCGTTCACCGCTGACCTCCAGCAAGGCTGACTGGCCGTCAAAGTCCGCTCCGGCCGGCGAGCCTGCGGCAATACGCTGCGCACCCACACTTTCCAGGGTCGCGAGGCCATTGAGGTAGGCCGCGTGAATCCCCGGCGTCAGCATCGTGCGCGCTGGCGCCTCATTCACCCGTTTCATCATTGCCTCCCGCAACGGCTGCAAACCCGCGCCTTCTATCGCGATCAGCAGGGCTGGACGCAGGCAGGCTTGGCCGACATTGACCAGCATGCGTTCGATAAAACCATCGCCGATCTGCGTACCACGCTCGGCCAGGGCTGCAGGCAGGATGAACGTGGGGTTGATGCTGGTCATTTCGGTAAACACCGGAATCGGGTCGGGCCGAAGTTGCGCCCGGCGATACAGGGCCATTCCGCCGTGTTCGGAGCCGGTGAAGGTCACCGCCTTGATCAGGGGGTGATCCACCAGGGCTTCCCCGATGGCGTTACCGGCGCCGCGTACCATCGAGAACACGCCTTCGTGCAGGCCATGATCGCGGACGGCCTTCTGAATCGCCCGCGCCTGGATTTCCGAGGCGCCCGGGTGGGCGTTGTGCGCCTTGAGGATCACGGTCGCACCCGCGGCCAGGGCCGATGCGGTATCGCCACCAGCGACCGAATAGGAGATCGGAAAGTTGCTCGCGCCGAAAATCGCCACCGGGCCGATGGCGATTTTTTGCAGGCGATGGTCCATGCGCGGGCGCGGCTGACGCGCCGGCTGCGCCGGGTCGATGGCCAATTGCAGGAAGCGGCCCTTGCGCACGACGTCGGCGAACTGGCGAAATTGCGTGGCGGCCCGGCCCACTTCGCCTTCCAGCTGCGCTTGCGGCAGGCCTGTTTCGAGTGCGGCCCGCTCCGCCAGCTCGCCACGAACAGCCTCCAGGTTGTCGGCAATGCTCTCCAGGAACGCCGCTCGCTGGCTGAGTGAGGTATGGCTGTAACTGTCGAACGCTTCGTCGGCGAGGGTCGCCGCCCGATGCACCTGCAATGCGCCACCCAAGGCGAATTCGGTTTCGAGCCATTGGTTGGTGGCCGGGTTGAGCGCCTTCATTGTCCCTTCACTGGCGGGGACATCGTGGGCGCCGATCAACAGGTTTCCCGTGAGGTTCATCGGCGATTACTCCTGACCTGTGAGGGTGGCGATGAGTTCATGGGTCGTCACGATCGAATGCGCGAAGGTCGGGCCGTTGAGTTCATGGGCGGCGTGCATCATTTCCGGACGCAACGCGGCAGTCGCGTCGCGCACCAGGGTGACGTGATAACCCATTTCGGCGGCGTAGCGGGCGGTCGCCTCGATGCAGGTATTGGCCAGCAGCCCGACGATGATCACGTGGGTGATACCTTGTTGCTTCAAGCGAAAATCCAGGTCGGTGTTGGCAAAACCACTGGAACCCCAGTGTTCCTGGACGACGATGTCACCGTCCTTGGGCGCGAAGTCAGGGTGCCATTCGCCACCCCATTCACCGCGGGCAAAATGGTGCATGTGCATGATTTTGCTTTGGGTCGGCGTCGGGTGGTCCCAGCATTCGTAGTCACCATGCTCCCAGCGGCGGTGCGGTACGATGACCACCTGGATGCCTTGGGCGCGCACGGCGAGATCCAGGGTACGCAGGTTGTCGAGCAGACCGACCTGTTCGGCAATCGGCTTGAGAAGAGGGAAAACCTTGCCACCTTCGGACAGGAAATCGTTGTACGGATCGACCAGCAGATAAGCGGTGCGATCCAGGGGATAAAAGGGCTGCGACATGACGATGTGCTCCACAGGAAGATGAGTGTCAGGTGCCGGGGGTTGCCCGGTCATCTTGTTGATATGATAATCATAGTAACTAGGAGTGAGGCAAGTCCCTATGTCGACAAACACCAATGCACCCGACACCCTGTGCCCGATTGCGCGGGCCGAAGCGGTCGTGGGAGACCGCTGGACCGTGCTGGTGCTGCGGGAGCTGTTCATGGGTAGCCATCGATACGACGAGATCCAGGCGCAGACCGGCGGCACCCCGCAAATGGTCGCCACGCGCCTGAAAAATCTCGAGGCCGAGGGCATGGTCGAACGCCGCCTCTACAACGAACGACCGCCACGCTACGAATATCACCTTAGCGAAAAAGGCCGGGCTTTCTACTCGGTGATACTGGCGCTGCGGGCCTGGGGGGAAACCTGGTGCAAGTCGCCGGAGGAGGGATTGGCGGTGGTCTATACCCACAAGGCGTGCGGCGAACCCGCGGGCCTTGGACCTGCGTGCGATCATTGTGGCGAATTGCTGCGCCGTGACGAGCTGACCAGCGAACAGAGCCCGGCCTACCAGGCCGAACGGCTGGCACGTCGCGAGGCGTTCAAGAGCGGACGTAGCCCGCAGTGATCGGAACATGGATGACATCGCGCAAGGAGCACACATGCCACTGATCGCCACCACCCTGATCGACATTGCAATGACCAATCCGGTCAACGCCCAAATCACCCGGCGCCTGCCTGAACTCGGGTTGCGCCAATGCATGCTGACGGCAGGGTGCCTGTTCCAGGCGGTGTGGAATCATCAGGTCGGCCAGCCTTCTGACTGGGGTATCAAGGATTACGATGTTTTCTACTTTGATGAAGACCTGTCCTGGGACGCGGAAAACCAGGCAATACAGACCGCGCAGGCGCTGTTTCAGGATCTCGACGTCAACATCGAATTGAAGAATCAGGCGCGGGTGCACCTGTGGTACGAACAACGTTTCGGCACTCAATACCCGCAGCTACTGTCGGCGAAGGATGGCATCGACCGCTACCTGGTCGCTGGCACGTGCATTGGCCTGGAAGTGGCGACAGGGGAGGTGTACGCGCCCTTTGGCCTGGACGATATCGAGCAGGGCCTTTTGCGTATCAATCCAATCAATCCCCGGCCCGAGTTGTTTGCCCGCAAGGCGCAGAGTTACCAGTCTCGTTGGCCCTGGCTGACAATTCTCGATTGAAAAAGGGGATGGAGTGCCGACACACCCCACCCCCTTCATCACGCCATGATCAGAACTTGAATGCCTGGCGTCCCACCAGCAGCCACTGGCCTTTCTGTTTCTGCCAGATCTGGAAGTTCTCGATCTCGGTCGGGACCACTTCAGTGCCTTTGAGCGCCTGTGCCGAGAAATGGTTGCGCACCAGCGCAACGTCGCCCGACAGGTTGATGGTCTGGTTCTGCATCTCCAGGGTCTTGAACGCGCTGCGACCGGTTTCGATGTCGGCTATGTATTCCTGCTTGTTCTGGATTTTCCCGCTGGAGTGACCGTAGGTCAGGTTCTCGGCGGTCAACGCGTTGAGTTCGGGGATATTCTTTTTCAGCATGGCCTGGGTCAGCTTGTCGACGGCCTTGGCCACATCGGCCTCGCCGGCAGACGGGGCGGCGGCGACGTAGCCGCTGAACAGGCAGAGAAAACCGACCAGCACTTTCACTTTTTTCATGGGGCATTCCTTGTTGTTGTAGGGAGCGAATGATGGATCTGGGTAGGCATTCATCAGTCGTCGTACAACCTAGCATGAGGCGAGGAAAAAGCGAACTGTCTGGAGAATTGACTGGGCCGGCCTGGCCCCATCGCGAGCAAGCTCGCTCCTACAGGGGCAACGCGAACAAACTGTAGGAGCGAGCTTGCTCGCGATGGTCGTCAACGATAATGCTGGCGTCCTGCTGCCCCGCGTTGTCTGCGCCACCATCGCGAGCGTGCTCGCTCCTACAGGGACAGCGCGGACAAACTGTAGGAGCGAGCTTGCTCGCGATGGTCGTCAACGATAATGCTGGCGTCCTGCTGCCCCGCGTTGTCTGCGCCACCATCGCGAGCTTGCTCGCTCCTACAGGGACAACGCGGACAAACTGTAGGAGCGAGCTTGCTCGCGATGGTCGTCAACGATAACGCTGGCGTCCTGCTGCCCCGCGTTGTCTGCGCCACCATCGCGAGCGTGCTCGCTCCTACAGGGGCAACGCGGACAAACTGTAGGAGCGAGCCTGCTCGCGATGGTCGTCAACGATAACGCTGGCGTCCTGCTGCCCCGCGTTGTCTGCGCCACCATCGCGAGCTGCTCGCTCCTACAGGGACATCGCGGACAAACTGTAGGAGCGAGCTTGCTCGCGATGGTCGTCAACGATAACGCTGGCGTCCTGCTGCCCCGCGTTGTCTGCGCCACCATCGCGAGCGTGCTCGCCCCTACAGGGGCAACGCGAACAAACTGTAGGAGCGAGCTTGCTCGCGATGGTCGTCAACGATAACGCTGGCGTCCTGCTGCCCCGCGTTGTCTGCGCCACCATCGCGAGCGTGCTCGCTCCTACAGGGACAACGCGAACAAACTGTAGGAGCGAGCCTGCTCGCGATGAGGCCCGCCCAGCCAATACAAACACCTGGTCAAAGATACTTGTCCGTCACCGCCCCCTCCGAAGCACTGGACACCGTCCTGGCATACTTGGCCAGCACCCCTCGCGTGTGCTTGGGCGCAGGCCTGATCCAGCGGGCCTTGCGCTCCGCCAACACCGTATCGGAGAGCGCGACGCTGATCTGCCGCGTTTGTGCGTCAATGGTAATCCGGTCACCATTCTCGACCAGCGCAATCGGCCCGCCGTCGAAGGCTTCCGGGGTAATGTGGCCGACCACAAACCCATGGGACCCACCTGAAAAACGCCCGTCGGTGATCAGCGCCACTTCCTTGCCCAGGCCCTTGCCCATCACCGCCGAGGTCGGTGACAGCATTTCGCGCATGCCCGGCCCGCCCCTGGGGCCTTCGTAGCGGATTACGATCACGTCGCCCGCTTGCACTTCGCCATTGAGAATGCCCGCCAGCGCGCCTTCTTCGCCGTGATAGACCCGCGCCGTGCCTTCAAAACGCAGGCCTTCCTTGCCGGTAATCTTGGCGACCGCGCCAGTGGGCGAGAGGTTGCCGTGCAGCACCACCAGGTGCGAATCCTTTTTCACCGGCTGGTCGAACGGGAGGATCACGTCCTGGCCTGGCGGGTAATCCGCCACGTTTTCCAGGTTTTGCGCCAGGGTCTTGCCGGTGACGGTCATGGCATCCCCGTGCAACATGCCGGCGGCGAGCATGCGTTTCATCAACGGTTGGATGCCGCCGATGGCCACGAGCTCGCTCATCATGTACTGGCCGCTGGGGCGAAGGTCGGCGACGACGGGGGAAATTTTGCCCAGCTCGATGAAGTCCTCCAGGCTGAGATCGACGTCCACCGCATGGGCCATGGCCAACAGATGCAGCACCGCATTGGTCGAGCCGGCGAGGGCGATCACCACGCGAATGGCGTTTTCAAAAGCCTTGCGGGTCATGATATCCCGTGGCTTGAGGTCCAGCTTGAGCAGTTCCATGACCTGCTGCCCGGCGCGGAAGCTGTCCGAGGCCTTGTCGCCGCCGACCGCGTCCTGGGAGCTGGAACCGGGCAGGCTCATGCCCAGCGCTTCGATGGCCGAGGCCATGGTGTTGGCGGTATACATGCCGCCACAGGAGCCCGGCCCGGGGATCGCCACTTCCTCGATCTGCTTGACCTGGATTTCGTTGATGTCGCCGCGGGCGTTCTGGCCCACGGCTTCGAACACGGAAATGATGTCGGTGTGCCCGGCGCCGGGGCGAATCGTGCCGCCATAGACGAAGATGGACGGGCGGTTCAGCCGGGCCATGCCGATCAGGCAGCCCGGCATGTTCTTGTCGCAACCGCCCACTGTTACCAGCCCGTCGAAGCCCTCGCAACCGGCGACGGTTTCGATGGAGTCGGCGATTACTTCGCGCGACACCAGCGAGTACTTCATGCCTTCGGTGCCGTTGGCGATGCCATCGGAAATGGTGATGGTGTTGAAAATGACGCCTTTTGCCCCGGCGGCGTTCGCGCCTTTTTCCGCTTCGATTGCCAGTTTGTCGATGTGCATGTTGCACGGCGTGACCATGGCCCAGGTGGAGGCGATGCCGATTTGGGGCTTCTTGAAGTCCTCGTCCGTGAAACCCACGGCCCGCAGCATCGAACGGCCCGGCGCACGCTCCACGCCATCGACCACTTGAGAGGAGTACTTGCGCAAATCGTCTTTGTTGCTCATGACTGTTCCTCATCCAGGCGTCTGGAAATCAGCATGAGTATAGTGGCCAGCGGGCGTGGGTCCGGACTACCAGGTCAGGAACAGACGCGCGGGTTTACGCGGTCGTGATATTCTTCGCACCATTGGGTTTGATCCATTCCGTTTTCCTGTCCCTGGCGACAGGGGAACAGAATCACTGTCGCTCAAGTAGCTGAAGCCAAGAAAGATAAAAAGTCAGTTCAGTAGGGACATATAACTGGGGTCGATGCATTCAATCGGCCTTGTGTGCCCACCCTTCGTTTCTTATGTGCGAGTACCGGGGACAGTTGGCTTGTCTGTCGTGATCAGGGGCTCGTGGGTAAGTGGGAAGGGCGGATGACGGTTTATCATAGGTGCTACAGATGTTTAAGAAAGTGAACACGGCCCTGCTGGGTCTGGCTCTGTCGTTGGGGATGACGACTGCCCAGGCTGAAGAAGCCAAGAAAGTCGATGTGCTGCTGATTGGCGGCGGCATCATGAGCGCCACCCTTGGCGTCTGGCTCAACGAGCTGGAGCCGGGAACCTCGATGGAAATGATCGAGCGCCTGGACGGTGTGGCCCTCGAGAGCTCCAACGGCTGGAACAACGCCGGTACCGGTCACTCTGCCTTGGCCGAACTGAACTACACCCCGGAAGACGACAAAGGTAACGTGTCGATTCCCAAGGCTGTTGAAATCAACGAAGCGTTCCAGGTCTCCCGTCAGTTCTGGGCCTGGCAGGTTCAGCAAGGCGTGCTGAAAAACCCGCGTTCGTTCATCAACACCACGCCGCACATGAGCTTCGTGTGGGGTGATGACAACATCAAATTCCTGAAGAAGCGCTACGAAGCGCTGCAAGCGAGCCCGCTGTTCGCCGGCATGCAGTACTCCGAAGATCCGGCTGTGATCAAGAAGTGGGTTCCGCTGATGATGGAAGGGCGTGATCCGAACCAGAAGATCGCGGCCACCTGGAGCCCGCTGGGTACCGACATGAACTTTGGCGAAATCACGCGCCAGTTCGTCGCTCACCTGCAAACCCTGCCGAAATTCGATTTGAAGCTGTCCAGCGAGGTGCAGGACATCACCCGTAACGAAGACGGCACCTGGCGCGTCAGCTCCAAGAACCTGAAAGACGGCAGCAAGTTCGCCACCGACGCCAAGTTCGTGTTCATCGGCGCGGGCGGCGGTGCTCTGCACCTGCTGCAGAAGTCCGGCATCGACGAAGCCAAGGAATACGCGGGCTTCCCGGTAGGCGGCTCGTTCCTGGTGACCGATAACCCGGCCATCGCCGAGCAACACCTGGCCAAGGCCTACGGCAAGGCTTCGGTGGGTGCACCGCCGATGTCGGTTCCGCACCTGGACACCCGTGTACTGGACGGCAAGCGCGTCATCCTCTTTGGCCCATTCGCCACTTTCAGCACCAAGTTCCTGAAAGAGGGTTCTTACCTCGATCTGCTGACGACCACTACTACCCACAACGTGTGGCCAATGACCAAGGTCGGTATCAAGGAATACCCGCTGGTGGAATACCTCGCCGGCCAACTGATGCTGTCGGATGAAGACCGCCTCAATGCCCTGAAGGAATACTTCCCGAACGCCAAGGCTGAAGACTGGCGTCTGTGGCAAGCCGGCCAGCGCGTGCAGATCATCAAGCGTGATGAAGCCGCCGGTGGCGTGCTGAAACTGGGTACCGAGATCGTTGCTTCGGCTGACGGTTCGATTGCCGGTCTGCTCGGCGCCTCGCCAGGTGCTTCGACTGCTGCACCGATCATGCTGTCGGTCATCGAGAAAGTGTTCAAAGACAAGGTCGTAACCCCTGAGTGGCAGGAAAAGCTGCACAAGATCGTGCCAAGCTACGGCACTAAGCTGAACAACGACCCGGCCAAAGTGGCCGAGGAGTGGGCCTACACCGCCAAGGTCCTGCAACTGCCGACGCCTCCGGTGATCGGTCAGGCCGCCGCGCCGGCACCGGCCGCTGCGCCAACTGAAGCGCCAAAGGCTGAAGCTGCACGCGACATGGCTCTGTAACCACAGACCTGCTGTAAAAGCCCACTGAACCGGCAACGGTCAGTGGGTTTTTTTTAGCCCCTCTGTAGGAGCGAGCTTGTCTCCTACAGAAGGGGGGAGGGCTCGGGTTATTGGTGTCAAAAAATCGACAGTCAAGAGTCCTGATTTTTATTCATGGCTAATGTGTTTCAAGATGTAAAAAAATACATAAATCAAAATGCCTTCCATATCAAGGTTTAAGCGTATATCCCGGCAACTGTTCACGTTGCCCTCGATCGCGCCATCGCGTTGCGATTTTCAATAAAAGTCCTTTTCAGTCAGTATGTTGAAGAAGTTTTTCGCTGCGTTTTTGAAGAGTCACCCGCTTTTATCCCCCCTCGATCCCATCTGCGCCACCCACCCGTCCACTCTTGCAAACGAAAGCCTTTCTTTCTTAACTGTTACCTAATGTAAAAAAATAATTTCATCGACGATGTCTTTTAAATCAAGGTTTTAGGACGGCCAAGTGCTGCCGGATGTTTCTCTGACCTGGGCAAGATGACTCTCAAGGGATGACCGATAAATGAAAGAGAAGCTGACAGCACTGGTTCGAAAATTCGTCTCGCCTTCAATGCGCTATGAGCTGCGAAGTGCCGCCAACCGGTTGCGCGGTCTGCTGGAGCGTGCCTGTTTATGGCGCTGGGAAATTGCCCGGTTTCGGCTGCAGCACGAAAGTCCTTACGAGGTTCTCTACGTGGGCCGCAAAAACCGGCGGGACATGGCCAAGTTGCTGATCGGTGGCAAGTCCCTGATCGACAGCGAGGTGCAGCAGGAGGAAGTCCGACCCGCGGCCTCGAATCATGTGGTGGTCATCAGCGAAGTACCGACCACGGGCGCCTTGAACGTGCCTGTTTACTTGAGTGCCGTCGTGCCCCTGGGGCGCTCCCTGGAAGACATCACCGCCCGCTACGACAGCGAATTGCGGCGCAGCATCCGCAAGAACCGGCCGTTGTACCAGATGCGTCAGGCGTTGTCGGACGAAGACATCGAAATGGCCGACCGCGAGCTTTTGCGCCCTTATGCTGCGGCTCGACAAGGCACGCATGCGGCGCAATTTGCCACGCAAGAGGTGTTCAGGATCGCGAGGTCCGTCGGCAGGCTCGACCTGATCACCCTCAACGGCGAAGTCGTGGCTTGTCACCTTGGCTGCGTCATCACTCGGGGTGGCAAGCGCTATTGGAGCACGCTGCGTTTCGGTTATACGCAGGCCGTGTTCTGCGACGCCAAGAAGCTGCGGGAGGTGAATTCGATCACCACCTACATGGCACTCGAATGGGCCATCGAGAACGGTTTCGACTACTACGACATCGGGCTGTGCGTGGCGCGGCCGGATGATGGCTTGTTGAAGTGGAAAAGACGCCGTGGCGGTGACGTTGACTCCCTGGGCAACGATTCATTCCTGTTTGTTCGTCTGCCCAAGACCGGCACCGCGCGCTTCCTCTGGGATACGCCATTGTTTGCGTTCGAAGGCAAGCAGCTGACCCTGCATCTTGGCTTGCCGGATGGCCCTAGCGATGAGGAAGCGGCACGTCGTTACCATGAGATGGTTTTCGGCGGGCTCGACAAGATCTACCTGCACTGCGAGAAGAACAAGGGCGAGCAGTTCCTGGAGACCTTGCGCAACCGCTATGCCAATGCGCAAGTCACTCCGGTTTTACAGAAGGTGGCCTCGAGTTGAACCAGGTCCAAGGTAAATCAGCGCAGTGCTTCAATGTCCTGCCGGGAGGACTTTCATGAAAGGAGATTTGACGCATTCGAGCACCTTGAGCGCCAGCCGCCGGAAAAAGTGGACCCTGGCCGCTTACCGATATATCGCCAGAAAACGCTTGGCGCACACAGCTGAAATCAACCTGAAAAACCTTGCAGTGAAAAGTTGGGAGATCGCCCCCAGCGAGGTGACCTGTTCGCCGCCGGCGTTCTTCCTGCCCGGCCAAATGGAGCGCGTGACGGGCTGGGAGGCCAAGCGCTTTTATCCCTACGAGCATCCGTCGCGCACCATGCAAGGGCTGGGTGATGTTGTTCAGGGGCCGACCCGTGGTTACCTGCTCAAGGATGTTTGGCTGATCGACGGCGTGCTTTACAAGGGCAAGGCCAGTCTGTGGCTGTCGAACAAACCGTCGCGGTTTCCGCACATCGTGGTCGAGCGTGAAATTCAGCGTGCCGCCGTCTATTGCACGCAAAACGGCAATAGCTGGTTTGGCACTTGGCTGATGGAAGATTGCCCGACCTACGCGTTGGCCGAGGAAGAGGGCATGCCGGTGACCACCGCGCCGTCTGCGCGGTTCCCGCTGTTCACTCAGGCGCCGGCGTACGAGGACTGGTTCGACATGCGGCCGACGCGCCTCCACACGGCGTTTTTCCGCGAACTGGTGCTGTTCGACGACCAAAGTCAGAACAGCAGCCGGAGCCTGCGCTATCGGGCCATGGGCGAAAAATTGCTGTCGCGCGTCAACGCTGCTGCGCACCCCGGCGTGTTCATCCTGCGCGGCGGCGCGGGCGATCTGCGGCTGTTGCGTAACGAACTGGAACTGGCGGATCACCTGCACAAGACTCGCGGCTTTCGCATTCTCGATCCACTTAAAAACGATGTCCCGACTATTGTTGCCACCTGCGCGGGTGCGCAAACCGTGATGGGTGTCGAAGGCAGCCAGTTGGTGCATGGCGTCAATGTACTGAAGCCGGGTGGGTCGGTGCTGACCTTGCAGCCCCCGAATCGCTTCGTCAGTTACTACAAATACCTGACGGATCGTGACCGGCAGAACTTCGGCTTTGTGGTGGGGCGCCCGGAAGGGGATGGGTTCACCATCGACATTGGCGAGGTGGAGCGCACGCTGGATTTGTTGCCTGCGTAGCGCGGAATGGGTCGCAAAAGCTGCATAAGATCGTGCCAAGCTACGGCACTCAGTTGAACCACGACCCGCCAGCACCAAAGCCTGGTGCTGCAAACGACATGGTTCTGTAACCACAGGCCTGTTGCAAAAAAGCCCACTGAACCGGCGACGGTCAGTGGGCTTTTTTGTGCGCGGTGCCCTTGCGCAGTCGCGAGCGCGCAGCACAGCGGTCAACCGCGTCCCATGGGAATGTGGTCGTCGGCCGTTTTAGCGCGATACCGTATTGGCGCCAGGGGTGCGCAGCGCCATCTTCATCAGCCAGTAATAAGTGAGCGCCGGTACCAGCAAGCCTACGAGCCACGCCAGGTCTACACCATCCAGTGCACGAGCCACCGGCCCCACGTACAACGTGGTGTTCATGAAGGGGACTTCCAGCGCGATCGCCAGCAGGAAGCTGCCGCAGGCGACACCATTGAACCGACCATAGACCCCGTCCGGATTAAAGATGTCCTCGATTCGGTACTGGCCTTTGCGCAGGCAGTAGTAGTCCACCAGGTTGATCGCCGTCCAGGGAATCAAAAAGTAGCTCATGAAGAAGATGAAGTTGAGAAAGAAGCTGACAAAGTCATCCTGACCGATGGTGCACAGCGCCGTGGCCAGCAAGGTGATCAGTAGCATGAACAGGCCGCGAACCCGAGGCGTCACCTTCAAGCGCGCGAATGGCTCGATCACGGTAATGGTCGACATGAATGCCCCATACAGGTTGAAGACGTTGATCGAAACCTGGCCGTACACAATGAACAGGAACAGCAGCAACGCCCCGCCTCCAAACAGCCCCGCCACGTGCCCACCGACATTACTGGAAAAATCCGCGATGCCGACACTGAGGATGGCCCCCAGTATCATCATCCAGGCACCCCCAATGACCGTGCCGGCGTAGCTGAACCAGAATACCTTGGCGGTAGAGGTGGCACTGGGCAGGTAGCGTGAGTAGTCAGCGACATAAGGTGCATAGGACAATTGCCAGGTCACCGCAATGCTCACCGCCACCAGGAATTTGGACAGGGAGAAGCCGACGGGCAACCATTGTTCGGCCGCGATGGGTAACTGCATGGCCAGCAGCGTCGCACCAATGAACACCACCAGCGACAACAGCGACAGCCACTTCTGCAATCGATGGATCAATCGATAGCCATACAATGCCACCACAAAGCACAGCGCACCGATCAGGTAGGTATTCGCCGTGGCGGACAGTGGGCTGACGGTTTCCAGCGCCTGGGCGGCCAGCAAGGTGTTGCTGACGAAGAAACCGAGATAGATCAGCATCACGAACAGCAGGGGCAGGACGGCCCCCAGCACGCCGAACTGCGCGCGGCTCTGGATCATTTGTGGAATGCCGAGTTTTGGACCCTGCGCAGAATGCGAGGCCATGAACACTGCTCCCAGCAGAGAGCCGATGACAATGGCCAGCGCACTCCAGAACAGGTTGAGCCCCATCACGACCGGCAACACGCCAGACGCGATGGTGGTGATGTTCATGTTGGCGCCGAACCAAATGAAGAACAGCGAGCCTGGCTGGCCATGACGTTCGGTCTCGGGAATGAAGTCGATGCTTCTTTTTTCGACGTGCATGGCGATCACTCCTGGGGCCGGGTGAGGTGGGAATGCAAACGGGCAATGGTGGCTTCGAATTCGTGCGGTTGATGGGCAAAACCATCCGGATGCTCCGGGATCAGGCTGACATGATCGCGACCTTCCATGGCCCGCCGGCATTGCTCGCTGGTGAGGATTTCCAGCGCATAAATCCAGTTGGCCATGATCAACAGGGCCGCATGATGTCCCGCCAGGGTGGTCGTGGTGCAGGCGTCGCTGACCAGGCGAACCCGGTAGCCCAGCGCGAAGGCATCGAACACGCTGGCAAGCACACAAACGTCGGTCAGTACGCCGCAGATGATCAGCGTCTCGATACCCGACGCCTTTAACCGGGCGTCCAGGTCGGTGCGGTGGAAGGCGCTATAACGACCTTTGTCCAGCACACATTCACCGGAATGCGGTGTCAACTGCGGGAGAATTTCCACCTGACGGGTGCCGGCGCGATAGCTGCTGGGGCCACCGTCGGCCGCGCGGGGTTCGCCGCGTGGCAAATCGCTACCTTCGGCCGAATTGATGTGGCGGGTATAGATGACAGGTATCTGCTGACGACGAGCCGCGTCGAGCAGTGTCGAGGTATTGGTGATTACAGCGTCGAAGTTTTCGAGGACGAAGCTGTCCTCCTGCTGCATGTCGATGATCAACAGCGCATTTTTATTATTCATTGGTAAACCTGAGCTCGAGTCGAAGCACAATGCACCACACATGCGCCCTGGAGCGTGACGTGAGGGGCGTGGATTGCTGTTCGGGAGCTCAGTTGACTATTTGCCAGAATCCGTTCTGCTTGGCGCAGACACAGGCGCGCAGACGTTTGAAGTGCAGATGCGAAGCGGTCCATTCGCCGCGCAGATAAGCCTGCTCGGCGCCGCAGGGCAGGGTAATGGATGGGAGACGATCTTCTAGCATCACAATCGACCCTGCATTTGCGTCAGTCCCCGTAATGGGCATCCGGGGACGTTGGTGGACTCAGCGAAACGCCGGAACCACGTGTTTGATGAACAGCTCCAGGGATTTTTTCTTCTCCGCGTGGGGCAAGCTGTTATCGCACCAGAAGCTGAACTCGTCGACCCCCAGTTCCTGGTAATACTTGATGCGCGGAATGATCTCTTCCGGGGTGCCGATCATGGCGGTCTTGTGCAGGCTGTCCAGTTCGAACTCGGGACGACCGGCAAATTTTTCTTCCGGGCTTGGTTCCAGGAAACCGTTGACCGGCGTTTGCTTGTTGCCGAACCAGGCATCGAATGTCCGATAGAACTTCGAAATTGCCCTGGCGCCGACTTTCCAGCCTTCCGGGTTGTCAGCGGTGTGCACGTGGGTGTGACGCAGCACCATCAGTTGCGGACGTGGCACGCCCGGGTTGTTGTCGAGCGCGGTCTGGAACTTGTTCTTCAGGTCGAGGACTTCTTCGTCGCCCTTCATCAGCGGGGTGACCATGACGTTGCAACCATTGGCCACGGCGAAGTTGTGCGAGTCCGGGTCACGGGCGGCGATCCACATCGGCGGGTTAGGCTGCTGGATGGGCTTGGGCACGCTGGTGGAGGTCGGAAACTTCCAGATGTCGCCGTCGTGGGCGTAGTCGCCTTGCCACAGCGCACGGACCACCGGAACCATTTCGCGCAGGGCCTGGCCACCGCTTGAGGCGGGCATGCCACCGGCCATGCGGTCGAATTCTACCTGGTAGGCGCCGCGCGCCAGGCCGACTTCCATGCGGCCATTGCTGATCACGTCGAGCAGGGCGCATTCCCCGGCCACTCGCAGAGGGTGCCAGAACGGCGCGATGATGGTCCCGGCGCCGAGGTGAATGGTGGTGGTTTTGGCGGCCAGGTAAGCCAGCAGCGGCATCGGGCTTGGCGAGATGGTGTATTCCATGGCGTGGTGTTCGCCAATCCACACGGTGCTGAAACCGCCGGCTTCGGCCATCAGGGTCAGTTCGGTCAGGTCCTCGAACAGCTGGCGGTGGCTGACGCTTTCGTCCCAACGTTCCATGTGTACGAACAGGGAAAATTTCATGACGCTACCTCGAATCTCTTGTGGTCGACCCGTCGACTGCGGGGCTGTCGGTTATTGGTATACCATAATACCAAGTGACTGCAAATTGTTTAGATGCTTAACCTTGTTTTCCTGTAGGAGCGAGCATGCTCGCGATGGTGGAACAGGCACCGCGGGCATCCAGACAGCCAGCGTTATCGTTGACGACCATCGCGAGCGTGCTCGCTCCTACAGGGAATGGGGGAGTCAAGCGAGAACGGGCAATGCCCCCATCTTGCCGTGGCAATACACCAAAGGGCCGTTGTTGTGCTGCGGCACGATCAGGTTTTTCACCGCGCCAACCATGATGGCGTGGTCGCCCCCTTCATATTCGCGCCACAACTCGCATTCGATGACCGCCGTGGCATTGGCCAGGATCGGATTGCCCAGTTCGCTCAACGTCCATTCGATGCCTTGCGCCTTGTCCTTGCCTTTACGCGCGAAGGCATAGGCTTCGCTTTGCTGGCCGCCAGACAGGACGTGGATGGCGAAGCGTTTGTTCTTGATCAGGACAGGATAGGAGTCGGAGCTGTAGTTGGGGCAGAACAGCACCAGGGCCGGATCCATGGACAGCGAGCTGAACGCGCTGGCGGTCAGACCGACGATTTGCCCATCGTCATCGAGCGTGGTGATCACGGTAACCCCGGACGGAAACGAACCCATCACTTGTTTGTAGATGGCGGCATCGATCATGGGACGGTCCTCTGGCGGTGAAACGGTTTTTATGAATTTATAGGTATGATGGTATACCGTAATACATCGTTTGCAAGTGCTTTTTCAGTCATGCCGATAAACGCATGTTTTTGCTGTTCCATCTAATGATTACGGGGTTTTTTCAAGATTTGACGTGCAGGTCATTCGTCAGGAAAGCGGATCAGACCGCTTTTTAAAGGCCGGATCAGTCTTGTCAAAAGTCTGGAATACCATAATATGACTCGCATCTGAGGGGGGCCATGGAGCACCCCCGGTTTGGCTTCGTACAACTATAAGATCAGACAAACTCGAGTTCATGCACATGTCCCAGATGTCCCGGCAAGACCCCCTGATCGAGAATCACACGGTCGATTACGTCCCACTCGCGGAACGCCACGGGAAGGCCCGCGACCTGTTCACCTTATGGTTCAGTACCAACATTGCGCCACTGCCCATTGTCACCGGTGCCATGGTTGTACAAGTGTTCCATCTCGACCTGTTCTGGGGCCTGCTGGCGATTGCCCTCGGGCATATGATCGGCGGCCTGGTGATTGCACTCGCCTCGGCGCAGGGGCCGCGCATGGGCATCCCGCAGATGGTGCAGAGCCGTGGCCAATTCGGCCGTTACGGCGCGCTGCTGATCGTGTTCTTCGCGGCGATCATCTACGTCGGTTTCTTCATCTCCAACATCGTGCTGGCCGGCAAGTCGATCGTCGGCATTGCGCCGTCGGTCCCGGTGCCGGTAAGCATCCTGATCGGCGCACTGAGCGCCACGGCCATTGGCGTGATCGGCTACAACTTCATCCATACACTCAACCGCATCGGCACCTGGGTGATGGGCAGCGCGTTGCTCGCCGGCTTTATCTACATCTTTGCCCATGACCTGCCGGCGGACTTCTTCACCCGTGGTGATTTCAACCTGTCCGGATGGTTGGCGACGGTGTCGTTGGGGATCATCTGGCAGATCAGCTTCTCTCCGTACGTGTCCGACTATTCGCGTTACCTGCCGGCGGACATCGGCATCAGCAAACCGTTTTTAGCCACTTATCTCGGGGCGACGCTGGGCACCATCCTGTCGTTCACCTTTGGCGCCGTGGCCGTGTTGGCAACGCCCGAAGGCACCGAGGCGATGGCGGCGGTCAAGCAATCCACCGGCTGGCTGGGGCCGATCCTGATGGTGTTGTTCCTGCTCAACATCATTAGCCACAACGCGCTGAATCTGTATGGTGCGGTGCTGTCGATCATCACTTCGATCCAGACCTTCGCCAGCCAATGGACCCCGAGCATCAAAGTGCGCGTGGTGCTATCGAGCGTAATCCTGGCAGGTTGCTGCCTGGTGGCGCTGGGGGCATCGGCAGACTTCATCTCCGAGTTCATCGGCCTGATTCTCGCGCTGTTACTGGTGCTGGTGCCGTGGGCTTCGATCAACCTGATCGACTTCTACCTGATCAAACGCGGCAGCTACGACATCGCCTCGATCTTCAGTGCCGACGGCGGCATCTACGGGCGCTTCAACCTGCACGCGATCATCGCCTACTTCATCGGCATCATCGTCCAGCTGCCGTTCGCCAACACCTCGCTGTACGTTGGGCCCTACGCCAACCTGGTGGAGGGTGCGGACTTGTCCTGGCTGGTCGGCCTGATCGTGACCTGCCCGCTGTATTATTGCCTGGCGACACGCGGGAACGCACAGCAGCAAAGTACTGCGGCGCGTCTGGGTTACACCGACTGACCGCTGTCATTCAACTCGCCAGCGGGGCACAGCCAGCACCTACAGGTTCTGGGTCTGGCTGTCCTTGCGGGTGAGGATCAGGCTCAATACCACCGACCCCAGAATCACCACGCCCACCACTGCCAGCGACCATTCCACGGGCATGTGGAACCACGGCATGATCGTCATCTTGCCGCCAATGAACACCAGCACCAGCGCCAGCCCATACTTGAGCAGATGAAAGCGGTCGGCCATGTCGGCGAGCAGGAAGTACAGCGCGCGCAGGCCCATGATCGCGAAGATGTTCGAGGTGAAAATGATGAAAGGATCGGTGGTGACGGCGAAGATCGCCGGGATGCTGTCGACCGCGAACATCAGGTCGCTGGCCTCGATCAGCACCAGCACCAGGAACATCGGCGTGGCCCAGCGCACACCGTTGCGCACCACGAAAAAGCGCTCGCCGTGAAAACTCTGAGTGATGCGCATATGACCGCGTATCCAGCGCAGCAGCGGGTTGTTGTCCAGGTCCGGTCGCTTGTCGGCGAACACCAGCATCTTGATCCCGGTGATGATCAGGAACACGCCGAACACATACAGGATCCAGGTGAACTGCGAGACCAGCCAGACGCCGGCGAAAATCATCGCCGCACGCATCACGATTGCCCCGAGCACGCCGTAGAGCAGAACGCGGCGCTGCAGTTCCGGCGGTACGGCGAAGTAGCTGAAGATCATCACGAATACGAACATGTTGTCGATCGACAGCGATTGCTCGATCAGATAACCGGTGAGGAACTCGAGGGTCTTGTCGCGGGCCACATCGGCACCGAACTCACCGTGCAGATACCACCAGAGCAGGGCGGCGAACGCTAATGCCAACAAGCACCAGGCAACCACCCAGGACGCGGCTTCGCGAACCGACACCCGATGGGCCTTGCGCCCACCGAAGACAAACAGATCCAGGGCCAGCATTGCCAGCACGAAGACGATGAAGGCGCCCCACATCCAGGGTTCGCCGATATTGATGTGCGTGGCTGGCATGGCGTTCTCCCTGTCTGTGAGTAGTCGGGGTCATGCTAGCGAAGGGATTGCAGGAGAGAAAAATCGTTTATTTCGTCGTGATGGTTCGGTTTTTTCGAAGTATCACCGTTCCCCCCTCCCACAAAATGCACCATGTTCCCTGTAGGAGCGAGCATGTCGAGGCGTCGAACCGTCGCGATGGGCGTCAACGGTGACGCGGGCTTTCTGGATGCCTGCGGTGTCTGGACCACCATCGCGAGCATGCTCGCTCCTACAGGGGGGAGGGGGGATATCGAAGTCAAAAAAAGACCGCCACAACCCGACGTTGTGGCGGCCCGAGGGTGATGCCAGGGATCAGTGTGCGCCAGCGGCCTTGTTCAGGTCGCTTTCCGCCCACTCGGTGTACACGCAGGCATCGGCGGTGGCCCAGCGGACGCGCACCGGATCACCGGCCTTGAGCGGCATGCCTGCGGCCGAAAGTGCCTTGACCGTCATCGAGGTGCCGCCCAGGGTTTTTACGGTGCAGGTCTGGCTCTCGCCCAGGAACAGCATTTCACCGACAATCGCCGACACCTCGTTCCAGCCCGCCGCCAGCGGTTCCTGCGCAGCCTGTTCGACACTCAGCGCCAGCGCTTTTTCCGGGCGGACCATCAGCAGCACATCCTGGTCGGTCTGCAGCCCGGCGGTCAGGCGGATCGACAGCGACTGGCCTTCGAACGAGGCCGCCGCGTTGCCTTGGGCCTTGAGCTTGAGGAAGTTCGAGTTGCCGAGGAACGACGCCACAAACGCGTTTGGCGGGTTCTGATACAGGTCATAACCACTGCCCAGGCCGACGATCTTGCCGTGGCTGAAGATGGCGATGCGCTGGGACAGGCGCATGGCTTCTTCCTGATCGTGGGTCACGTAGACGATGGTGATGCCCAGGCGCCGATGCAGTTGGCGCAGTTCGTCCTGCAAGTCTTCACGCAACTTTTTGTCCAGCGCACCCAGGGGTTCGTCCATCAGCAGGATGCGAGGTTCATAGACCAGCGCCCGGGCGATGGCGACCCGTTGCTGCTGGCCTCCGGACAATTGCGAAGGGCGGCGATGGGCGAATTGCTCCAGTTGCACCAGCTTGAGCATCGCATCCACCCGGCGCTCGCGCTCGGCGCTGTCGAGCTTGCGGATCGCCAGCGGAAACGCGATGTTGTCGCGTACCGACAGGTGCGGGAAGAGCGAGTAACGTTGGAACACCATGCCGATGTCGCGTTTGTGCGGCGGCACATTGACCAGGGATTTGCCCTCGACCAGGATCTCGCCGCTGGTGGGCGTTTCGAAGCCGGCGAGCATCGACAGGGTGGTACTTTTGCCCGAGCCGCTGGAGCCCAGGAACGTGAGGAATTCGCCGTCCTTGATGTCCAGGGCGATGTTGTCCACGGCGGCGAATTCGCCGTAGTACTTGTTCAGGTTGCGCAGGCTTACCAGGGGTTGGTCATTCTGCTGCGCGGCATCTTTGATCACTGCACTCATGTCGTACTCCTGGCGCTAGGCGCTGATTTCATTGCGCCGGCGAAGGGCGGCGGCGATCACCATGACCAATACCGAGAGGCCGATCAGCAGCGTCGAAGCGACGGCGATCACAGGCGTCAGGTCCTGGCGCAGGGTGGTCCACATTTTCACGGGAAGGGTCTGCAAGGTCGGGCTGGCCATCATCACGCTCAGCACCACTTCGTCCCACGAGACGAGGAAGGCGAAGAGGGCGCCGGCCACCATGCCGGGGCGGATCGCCGGGAATGTCACCTTGAACACCGCTTGCAGGCGCGAGGCACCGCAGATCACGGCGGCATCTTCAATCGACTGGTCAAACAGCTTCAGCGAGTTGATGATCGAGATGATCGTGAACGGCAGCGCCACGATCACATGGCTGACCACGAAAGCGAACATCGTCCCGGTGTAGCCCAGCTTGAGGAACAGCGCGTACACGGCCACGGCAATGATCACCAGTGGCACGATCATCGGCAGGGTGAACAGCCCGTAGAGCATTTCCCGCCCGGGGAAGCGTCCGCGCACCAAGGCAAACGCGGTCGGCAGGCCGAGCGCCACGGCGAAGAACGTGGTCAGCACGGCGACCTTGAGGCTGGCCATCGCCGCGTTCATCCAATCGGCATTGGAGAAAAACTGGCCGTACCATTTCAGCGTCCAGCCCGGCGGTGGAAACACCAGCCACTGGGAGGAACCGAACGACAGCAGCACGATGAACACGATAGGCAACAGCAGGAACAGCGCGATCAGGCCCGTGGTGAAATAAAGGCCCAGGCGCATGCGCCGGCTCATCGCATTGGGGGTCAGGAGCATGACGGCTTACCTCGCGTTGCTGGCGCCAACCGGGGATTCCGGCTGAAGCTTCAGGTAGAAGTAGAACAACACCAGCGTAATGGCGATCAGCAACGCGGCGCCGGCGCTGGCCAGGCCCCAGTTGAGGAACGATTGCACCTGCTGGATGATGAACTCGGGCAGCATCATGTTCTGCGCACCGCCCAGCAGCGCGGGGGTGACGTAGTAACCGAGCGACATCACGAACACCATCAGGCCACCGGAGAACAACCCCGGCCGGCACAGCGGCAGGAACACCCGGAAGAAGTTGGTCCATGGGCTGGCGCCACAGATGGAACCGGCCTGCAGGATCATCGGGTCGATGGCCTGCATGGTCGCCTGCAAGGGCAGCACGATGAACGGGATCATGATGTAGCTCATGCCGATCACCACGCCGGTGAGGTTATGCACCATCTCCAGCGGTTGATCGATGATGCCCATGGCCATCAGTGCCTTGTTGATCACCCCGGAGGCTTGCAGCAACACCAGCCAGGAGTAAGTGCGGGCCAGCAGGCTGGTCCACATCGACAGCAGCACGATGTTGAGGATCCAGCGACCCCAGCCGCGTGGCACCAGGGTGATTGCCCAGGCCAGCGGGAAACCCAGCAGCAGGCTGAACAAGGTCACCAGGCCCGCCACCGAAAAGGTGTTGATCAAGACCCGGGCATAGGCCGAGTTGGCGAACAACTGCTCGTAGTTGCCCAGGCCGGGCACCGGTTCGAGCACGCCGCGCAGCAACAGGCCAATCAGCGGAGCCAGGAAGAACAGACCGAGAAACAGCAGGGCCGGGATCAGGTTACTCGACCCGCGCCAGCGCTGGGCCAGGCTCGGGGCCTGATTGGCCAGCGCCGCTTTGCCGGATGCCGCCCCGAGGGCGCCAGTGGCGCCCCCGGTCGGCGTGGATGCCGTCATTTTCATTTGACCAGCCATTCGTTCCACCGTGTCGCGATGGCTTGACCGTTCTTGGCCCAGTACGCGAAATCGAGAGTGATTTGATCCTTGGCATAAGCAGTCGGCAGGTTAGGTGCCAGCACCGAATCCAGGCGCGCCACGCTGTCGACGTTGACCGGTGCATAAGCGGTCAGGTTGGAGAAGTCGGCTTGGCCTTTGGCGCTGCTCGCATTGGCCAGGAATTTCATGGCCGCTTCCTTGTTTTTCGAGCCTTTTGGCACAACCAGGATGTCGGCCATGACCAGGTTCTGTTTCCAGCTCACACCCACCGGGGCGCCGTCCTCCTGCAAGGCGTGGATGCGACCGTTCCAGAACTGGCCCATGCTTGCTTCACCGGAGGCCAGCAGCTGTTGCGATTGTGCGCCGCCGCCCCACCAGACGATGTCTTTCTTGATGGTGTCGAGTTTCTTGAAGGCGCGATCCAGGTCCAGCGGATAGAGCTTGTCGGCGGCTACGCCGTCAGCCAGCAACGCCAGTTCCAGCACACCAGGGCTTGGCCATTTGTAGAGGGCGCGTTTGCCGGGGTAGGTCTTGGTGTCGAACAGGGCGGACCAGTCCTGGGGCTTGCTGGCGCCGAGTTTGCCTTCGTTATAGCCGAGGACAAAGGAGAAGAAGAACGAGCCGACGCCGTGATCGGAGACGAAACGTGGGTCGATCTTGTCGCGCTGGATGACCGAAAAGTCGAGGGGTTCGAGCAGGCCTTCGGCCGCAGCGCGCAGGGCGAAGTCGGCTTCGACATCGACCACGTCCCATTGCACATTGCCGCTTTCGACCATGGCCTTGAGTTTGCCGTAGTCGGTCGGGCCATCCTGGACCACGGTGATGCCGGTGGCCTTGCTGAACGGGTCGGCCCAGGCCTGCTTTTGCGCATCCTGGGTGCTACCGCCCCAACTGACGAAGTTGACGCTTTCGGCAGCCATCGACGCCTGGCTGGTCACGCTCAGCAGTCCCGCAAAAAAAATCGCGGTTGCACGTTTGTTCAACACCATTTTTACGCCCTCATTGTTGTGTTTATGAGCGGGGCTTTCATGCCCGCCTATCGGGAGCAGTAGGTCCGAACGGTCACTGATGATCGGTCGGTCTATGGAATATCATATTATGGTATTCCAAACTTTGTGCAAGCATTTTGCCTTACCGGCCATCTGCTGAGCCTGTTTTTTTTCTTTGATCTGTATTGCCTTTCAAGCAGCCGATTCCATCCCTGTAGGAGCAAGCTCGCTCCTACAGGGGGCTTGGTGAATCATCCCGTGAAAGCAATACTCTCCACCACCTCCAGGTCATACCCGGTCAAGCCCGCATACTTCAGCGGTGGGCCCAGGTGCCGCAGTTTGCCGACGCCCAGGTTCTGCAGGATCTGCGCGCCTGTACCCACTTCAGAATAGATGCGTGACTGCGAACGGCTGAATTGGCGGGGCGGTTGGGTCAGTTGCGGCACGCGTTCGAGCAGCGCCTGGGACGATTCATGGTTGGCGAGCACCACCACCACGCCACGACCTTCTTCGGCCACGCGTTGCAGGGCAGCCCACAGCGTCCAGTTGCTCGGGCCGCTGTATTGCGCGCCCACCAGGTCGCGCAGCGGGTCGATGACATGAACCCGCACCAGGGTCGGTTCCTCGCGACGCAATTCGCCCATGACCATGGCCATGTGCACACCGCCTTCGATGCGGTCCTCATAAGTGATCAGGCGAAAGGTGCCGTGCACGGTCGGCAATTCACGCTCACCGATGCGCTCGACGGTGTGTTCGTTGCTCAGTCGATAGTGGATCAGGTCGGCGATGGTGCCGATCTTGATCCCATGCTTGCGTGCGAACACTTCAAGGTCGGGACGACGGGCCATGGTGCCGTCGTCGTTCATCACCTCGACGATCACCGAGGCGGGGGTAAACCCGGCCAGGCGTGCCAGGTCGCAGCCGGCTTCGGTGTGACCGGCGCGGGTCAGCACGCCGCCTTCACGGGCGCGCAAGGGGAAGATGTGGCCGGGCTGGACGATATCGGCGGCCGTTGCCCCCGCCGTTACCGCGGCGGCCACGGTTCGTGCCCGGTCAGCGGCCGAGATGCCGGTGGTGACGCCAACGGCGGCCTCAATGGACACGGTGAACGCGGTGCTGAACACGCTGCCGTTACTGGGCACCATCTGTTCCAGGCCGAGGCGCTGGCAGTGCTCGTCCGTCAGGGTCAGGCAAATCAGGCCACGTGCTTCGCGAGCCATGAAGCTGATGGCTTCGGCCGAGCAGCAGTCGGCGGCAAGGAGGAGGTCGCCTTCGTTCTCGCGATCCTCATCGTCCACCAGAAGCACCATCTTGCCCTGGCGGTAGTCTTCGATGATTTCTTCGATGCTGTTGAACGCCATGATGTAACTCTCGATGTGGGGTGGAGATATTTGTGGTATACCATAATACAAAATCAACACAGAGGTCACTATGAAGGCGTACTGGATAGCCCACGTGGATGTCACTGATCCCGATCAATACAGTCAATATACCCAGCGGGCGCCGGCGGCCTTCGCGTTGTACGGTGGTCGGCTGCTGGCCCGGGGCGGACGCAGCCAGGCGATGGAAGGTCGGGTGACGCCGCAGCGTAGCGTGGTGATCGAGTTTGAAACGTACGAGCAGGCGCTGGCTTGCTACAACTCTGATGAATACCAGGAAGCCAAACGGCACCGTGAAGGTGTGGCGCGGGCTGAGGTGATTATTGTTGAGGGGGTTGCGCCGGTGTAACCATCCCTCTGTAGGAGCGAATTTATTCGCGATGGAGGTCAACGATGACGCGGGAAGCCTGACACCCTGCGGCGACCCAGAAACCATCGCGAGCATGCTCGCTCCTACAGGAGAGGTGGAGTGTGCTTAGCGGATAAAGTGAATCTTCCCGCTATCGTCATTGCCGATGTAGATGCCATACACCCCGGCCTGGCGTTCTTCGATATAGCGTTCGAGAATCTGGCGGATAGCGGGGTAGTAGATGCTGTCCCAGGGAATGTCCTCGGGCGCGAAGAATTTGTAGTCGAGGGTTTCCGGGCCGAACTGTCCGGTGATCTCCAGCGCGACGGCGCGGTAGATGATGTACACCTCGCTGATCTTCGGCACGCTGAAGATCGAGTACGGCGAGTGGATTTCGGCACGCACGCCGCTTTCCTCCCAGACCTCGCGCAGCGCCGCTTGCTCGGTGGTTTCGCCGCCTTCCATGAAACCGGCCGGCAGCGTCCAGGTGCCGGGGCGTGGGGGGATGGCGCGCTGGCACAACAGATACTTGCCGTCCTGCTCGATGATGCAGCCGGCAATGATCTTCGGGTTGACGTAATGGATGTAACCGCATCCACAGCACATCAGGCGCTCGTGCGTATCACCCGGCGGCAGCTGCGACTTGAGGTCGTTGCCACCGCACCTTGGGCAAAAGCTCGGGCTGAACATGATCAGCGACCTATGCGCGGTTCTTTCAGCGCGATGGGCAGGGTGATCTCAGGCGTGGGCCCGGTCTCTTCCTGCTTGCGCTTGAGGTATTCCAGCGCCACTGTGGCTGCGGCGCGCACGTGGTCGACACAGGCCTGGTGCGCCACCACCGGATCGCCGGTCTTGATCGCCTCCACCATGCGTTCCATTTCCTGGTTGCTGGCGCCACGACGGTTTTCCTGAGACACCGAGGTCGCACGCAGGTAGCTGATGCGCGCCTGCAACTGGCGCAACTGGGTGGCCGCCACATGGTTGCCCGAACCTTCGAGCAGCACGTCGTAGAAACCCTGTACCGAATCGATCACCTGTTGCAGTTCGCCTTCCTTGAGGGCCTTGCGGTTTTCCTCCAGGGCTTTTTCCAGGGCCTTGATGTCCTTGGCCTTGGCGCGCAGGGTGAACAACTGAACGATGAGGCCTTCGAGCACGCAACGCAGTTCGTAAATGTCGACGGCATCGTCCAGGGTGATGATCGCCACGCGTGGCCCCTTGGCGTCGGCGAACTCCACCAGGCCTTCGGATTCGAGGTGGCGCAAGGCTTCGCGAACGGAGGTGCGGCTGACACCGAGGCGGTCGCACAGATCACGCTCGACCAGACGGTCTCCCGGCATGAGCTGGAAGTTCATGATGGCGCTTCGCAGTTTATCCAGCACGATTTCGCGCAGGGTAACGGGGTTGCGATTGACCTTGAAGCTGTCGTCGAGTGGCAGGCGTTTCATGGGGTCCGCTCTGAGTGTGGCTGTCCATGCAAAAAGAGCACTTGGACCCGAAGATCATCGTGCTCAGTCAATCAAAACAGCCGAAGGTTAACTGGAGGCCTCGGCGTCGGCTTCGGCGAACGCTTCGCGGGCGAGCCGAAAGCTGTCCACCGCAGCGGGGACACCGCAATAAATACCGACCTGAAGCAGAATTTCGCGTATTTGTTCACGACTCAGCCCGTTACGCAAGGCGCCGCGTACATGCAGCTTGAGTTCGTGTGGCCGGTTGAGGGCCGAAATCATGGCCAAGTTTATCATGCTGCGCTCTTTAAGCGACAAACCCTCGCGACCCCAGACGTGGCCCCAGCAGTACTCGGTCACCATCTCCTGCAAGGGCCGGGTGAAGTCGTCGGCGTTCTCGATGGAGCGCTTGACGTAGGCTTCACCCAGCACCTGCGTGCGGATTTTCAGGCCCTGTTCATACTTTTCGTTGCTCATTAACGATTGCTCCCAAAGTCGTCGAGCCCACCCATCAGGGTGTATTTGATTTCCAGGTAATCCTCGATGCCGTATTTGGAGCCTTCGCGGCCCAGGCCCGAGGACTTGATGCCGCCAAATGGCGCGACTTCGGTAGAGATCAGCCCTTCGTTGATCCCGACCATGCCGTACTCCAGCGCTTCGCTCATGCGCCAGGCGCGGCCGAGGTCGCGGGTGTAGCAGTAGGCCGCCAGCCCGAACTCGGTGTCGTTCGCCAGATGGATCGCCTCGGCTTCGCTGTCGAAGCGGAATACGGCGGCCAGCGGGCCGAAGGTTTCTTCGCGGGCGACTTTCATCGCAGCGTTCACACCGGCCAGTACGGTGGGTTGGAAGAACCCGTGGCCGAGGGCGTGCCGTTCACCGCCGCAGAGCAGTTGCGCGCCGTGGGCGAGGGCGTCCTGCACGTGATCTTCGACCTTGGCCACCGCGCGCTCGTTGATCAATGGGCCCTGATTCACGCCGCTGTCGAAGCCGCTGCCGACGTTCAACTGCGCCACGCGTTCGGCCAACCGTGCGACGAAAGCATCATGGATGCCCGACTGCACCAGGAAGCGGTTGACGCAAACGCAGGTTTGCCCGGCGTTGCGGAACTTGGCGATCAAGGCGCCTTCCACCGCTCGCTCCAGATTGGCGTCGTCGAACACGATAAAGGGGGCGTTGCCGCCCAATTCCAGCGAGACCTTTTTCAGCGTCGGCGCGCATTGCGCCATCAGCAGCTTGCCGATGCCGGTGGAGCCGGTGAACGACAGTTTGCGCACAAGGGGGCTGGCCGTCAGTTCGCCGCCGATGGCGATGGCATCGCCGGTGATCACGTTGAAAATACCCGGCGGAATGCCAGCCTGTTCCGCCAGCGCGGCCATGGCCAGTGCCGAGAATGGTGTTTCCGGGGCGGGTTTGACGATGCACGGGCAGCCGGCGGCCAATGCCGGGCCGGCCTTGCGGGTGATCATCGCCGCCGGGAAGTTCCACGGCGTGATGGCCGCGACGACGCCGATCGGCTCCTTGCTCACAACGATGCGGGCATCGCCCTTGTGGCTCGGGATGGTGTCGCCGTAGATGCGCTTGGCTTCCTCGGCGAACCACTCGATGAAGCTGGCGGCGTAGAGGATTTCGCCCTTGGCTTCGGCCAGGGGTTTGCCTTGTTCGAGGGTGAGGATTTCGGCCAGGGCATCGGCATTGTCGATCATCAGCGCGTGCCAGCGCTTGAGGACCGTGCTGCGCTCCTTGGCGGTCAAGGCGCGCCAGGCCGGCCAGGCGTCGTTGGCCGCTTTGATGACCTGCTGCGCCTGGGATGCGCCCAGGTTTGGCACCTGGCCGATCAGCTCACCGGTGGCCGGGTTGAAGATGTCCTGGGTGGCGCCGTCGGGCGCATCCAGCCATTGGCCATTGAGGTAGGCCTGCTGGCGGAACAGTTGCAAGGCTGCTGGACTCATGCCGGCTCCTGAAAAAAGTGGGGAAAACACCGCATTCTGTAGGAGCGAGCATGCTCGCGATGGTCGTCAACGATAACGTTGGCATCCTGGCACCCCGCGGAGTTGCGGAGTTTCTTCGCGAGCATGCTCGCTCCTACAGGAGGGCAGGGATCTTGGATCAAGCCAGCGAGGGCAGCGGCCCCAGCTTGCCTTTGTGGTAGATCATCGGCGTCACAGGCTGTTCGGGCAGGATCAGGTTCTTTACCGCACCGACGATGATGGCGTGGTCGCCACCGTCGTATTCGCGCCACAGCTCGCACTCGATGATCGCCGTGGCCTTGCCCAGCAGCGGGTTGCCCAGGGCGCTCAGGTGCCACTCGATGTCCTTGGCCTTGTCCTTGCCTTTACTGGCAAAGGCATAGGCCTCGGCGGTCTGGTCGGCCGACAGCAGGTGAATCGCGAACTGCTTGCTGTCGCGCAGCACCGGGTAGGTGTCCGAAGCGTAGTTGGGGCAAAACAGGACCAGCGCGGGGTCGATCGACAGCGCGCTGAACGCGCTGGCGGTGATGCCGACGATGCCGCCGTCCGGGTCCAGGGTGGTGACCACCGTGACCCCGGAAGGGAAGGAACTCATGACGTCTTTGTAAATGCCGGGTTCGATCATGTCGGTGGTCTCCTAACGCATCACAAACGGGTCAGGCATGGGGGCCTGGGAGAGGTTGATCCACACCGTTTTCAGTTCGGTGTAGGCCAGCACCGAGTCGATGCCGCTTTCGCGTCCATAGCCACTGTTCTTGAAGCCGCCGATCGGCGCCATGGCCGAGACCGCGCGGTAGGTGTTGACCCAGATGATCCCTGAACGCACATCCCGCGCCAGACGGTGGGCGCGACCCAGGTCGCGGGTCCAGATGCCGGCGGCGAGGCCGAACTGGGAGTCGTTGGCAATCGCCAGTGCTTCGGCTTCGTCCTTGAAACGGATGACCGACGCCACCGGGCCAAAGACTTCTTCCTGCATGATCTTCATCGAGTTGCGGTCGCACTCGAACAGCGTCGGCTCGTAGAACCAGCCGTCACCCACGCCGCTCGGACGTTTGCCCCCCGTGCGCAGGCGCGCACCCTCTGCGATGGCGTCCGCCACCAGGCCCTCGACGACCGCCAATTGTTGTGCGGTGGCCATCGGGCCCATTTCGCTGGTGTCCTCCTGCGGGTTGCCGATGCGGATGCGCTGGGCGCGTTCCACCAGGCGACCCACGAACTCGTCGTAGATTTCGTCTTGCACCAGAAGGCGCGAGCCGGATACGCAACTTTGCCCGGACGCGGCGTAGATCCCGGCGATGGCGCCGTTGATCGCGCTGTCGAGGTCTGCGTCGGCAAAAATGATGTTCGGCGATTTGCCGCCCAGCTCCAGCGACAGCTTGGCGAAGTTCTCGGCGCTGCTGCGCACCACATGCCGGGCCGTCGCTGCGCCGCCGGTGAAGGCGATCTTGCGCACCAGCGGATGGCGGGTGAGGGCCGCACCGGTGCTCGGGCCGTAGCCGGTGACCACGTTGACCACACCCGGTGGAATGCCGGCTTCCAGGGCCAGGCGAGCCAGTTCCAGAATGGTCGCCGAGGCGTGCTCGGAGGGCTTGATCACGATGGTATTGCCGGCGGCCAGGGCGGGCGCGAGCTTGATGGCGGTCAGGTACAGCGGGCTGTTCCAGGGGATGATCGCGGCGACCACGCCCATGGCTTCGTGCACGGTGTAGGCAAACAGGTCCGGCTTGTCCAGCGGCAGGGTGCCGCCTTCGAGCTTGTCGGCCAAGCCTGCGGTGTAGTGGAAGAACTCCGGCAGGTAGCCGACCTGGCCGCGGGTCTCGCGGATCAGCTTACCGTTGTCGCGGCTTTCCAGCTGGGCCAGGTTTTCCTTGTTCTCGGCGATCAAGTCGCCCAGGCGACGCAGCAGTTTGCCGCGAGCAGTGGCGGTCAGGCCGCGCCAGGCCGGGCTGTCGAAAGCGGTCTGCGCAGCCTGAACGGCGCGCTCGACATCGGCTTCATCGGCATCGGGCAGTTCGGCCCAGGGTTCGGCCAGGGCCGGGTTCAGGCTTTCGAATGTCTTGCCCGAGAGGGCATCGACCCATTCACCGCCGATGCACATCTGAAAGCGTGCGAGTGTCATGCAACGATCCCCTTTATAGGATTTTGTCGGGCGTGCGCAGTGTCGAGAAACTCGAGCAACAACTGGTTGACCAGGCGCGGCGATTCTACGGGCATCATATGCCGCTGTTCGGCCAGTACGGCAACCGTTGCGCCGGGAATGCGCTCGGCCAGTTGCCGGGCCATTTCCGGGGTGGAGCCGGGGTCCAGTTCGCCGGTGGCGACGAGCGTCGGTGCCTGGATAGAAGCCAGGTCGTCGGCGCGGTACATGTCCTGGGTGGCGAACAGTTCGTAAGTGGTGAGGTAGCCCTGCGGGTCATTCTCGGCCAGGGTCTGGCGCAACGCGGCGATCTGAGCCGGGTTGGCGGCCTGGTATTCACGGCTGAACCAGCGCGAGAGCGCCGCTTCAGCGTTGGCATCCGGGCCGTGCTCGGCCGCCTGGGCGGTGCGGGCAATGACGCCGGCACGCTGTTCGGCGGTGCGATTGAACACGCTGTTGAGTACCACCAGGCCTTGCAGGCGTTGCGGGTAATGCAGGGCGAAGGCTCGCGCCACCAGACCGCCCATGGAGAAGCCGATCACGGTCGCCTGGGGCAACTGCAAGTGATCGAGCAGCTCCAGCAACTGGTCGGCATAACCGAGCAGTGGCGTGCCGCTTTCCGGGCGCGGGCTGGCGCCATGACCCAGCATGTCATAAGCGATCACGCGGTACTTCGTGGCCAGGCCAACGACCTGGCCGCCCCACATTTCTTTATTCAGGCCCACGCCGTGGATCAAAACCACAGGCTGGCCTTGGCCGGTCGCCAGATAACTGGTGCCAGCCGGGGTGCGTTCAGCGGTGAGCCGAATCATGGAGCGCTCCTGCATACCTTTTTGTTGTAGTGACCGACCGTCTTACTGGGCTTTTTCGGCGGCCAGTTCTTCCAGGTCGATGTAGCGGTTGCCGATGCGTGGGTGCAGGCGGCCGCCGTCGGCGCAACCCAGGACCACAACGATTTCATCGGCACGAGGGGCATCTTCGATCTGCATTTCCAGGGTGATGTAGTGCGAACGCTGGCCTTCGTCGTCCTTGTGCATCATCGGGATCTGGATCGAAGTGCCCGGGCCGCCGCGCTTGTTGGTGAAGCTCAGGTAGCTCTTGGCCTGGACCGCTTCGCGATAGTGGTTGCCGAAACGCAGGGTGTGGATCACCGCCGAAGCGTGCTCGATTTCGCCATCGGCACCGACCACTGCGGCCTTGCCGTACGCCTCGATCTTCTCGGCACCACCGATCAGGCCCACCAGGCGCTCGACCATCAGGGCACCGAGGTCGGAGCAGTTGGCGCGGATCTGCGGCTTGAGATCTTCAACGAAACCATTACCCACCCATGGGTTTTTCATGACCACGGCCAGGCCGATCATGGTGACGGGCTTGTCGGTGGCTTTGCCGCCTTCGATAAAGGTCTCTTCGACATAGCTGACGATCTTGCGAATTTCGAAACTCATGAGCTGCTCCATACGGGTGAAGGGTGTCTGTCCGTATGATGGTATACCATAATATCGGCAACGCAAGCGTCCGATACGGGTTTCTGTTGGTGAGGCGACAGAATGCGCGCCCACCACCTGCCTCTGTAGGAGCGAGCACGCTCGCGATGGTCGTCAACGATGACGCTGGCACCCTGATACCCCGCGGTGTTGCCAAGACCATCGCGAGCATGCTCGCTCCTACAGGGGGGAGGTGGACCGAGAATTGGAGTCGCGGTTGTGAGCGTTGCTAGCAAAGTGCCAGAATAGAGCCCCTGCGCAGCATCATTATCAGGCGGCTCTAATGGATGGCCCTGGATTGCGGTATCAACAGGAAGATTTCATCGTGAAACTGGTGCAATCAGATCGATTGCACCAACTGTTTCGTCAGTCGGTTTTAGCGGTGCTCGGCAGTTATCTCGCGGTGCTGATGCTGTGCTGGCTGTGCTGGGACCGTTTCGATCACCGGACGGTTGCGTGGTGGATCGCGCTGCTCACCGCCTCGTCGCTGGTGCGCATCATCATGTTTGCCGCTTATTTTCGCAGCCCCGACCGCGAGCGCACCCCCCAACGCTGGGAGCACATTTACTGGGTCACGCTGGTGCTGTCTGCCAGTATCTGGGGCGGCGGCGCCCTGGCAGTCATCCCGGTCGACGATCTGTTGGGCCAGACAATGGTCATGCTGTTTTGCGTGGGCATGTCGGTGAGTGCGGTGTCCTGCTATTCGGCGTACCGCTACATGACGGTCGTCTCGATCGTCCTGGTGCTGTTGCCTTGTACGGTGTGGTTGTTGGTCCAGCCTTCATCCCTGCAGGTCGGCATGGGCGTGGCGGTGATGGTGTTCGCCTCGTTCGTGTTCAGCGCCACGCGCAGCCTGTCCGAGGCGTTGGAAACCGCCTTTCGGTTGACCCGGGAAATGGAACACGCGCACAACGTATCCACCCGTGCCGCACAGACCGATGAACTCACCGGCCTCAAGAATCGCCGGGCGTTTTTCGAGAATGCACAGCATTTGTTCGGTTATTGTCGGAAAAACCACTTGCCGCTGTGCGCCCTCATGCTGGACATGGATCACTTCAAACACATCAATGACACCTACGGGCACCAGGTGGGCGATCAGGTGCTGCGGCAAATGGGTCAGGTCATCAGTTCCTCGTTCCGTGACACCGATGTGTACGGACGCCTGGGCGGCGAAGAATTCGCCGTCCTCCTGCCAAACACCTCCATCGAGGTGGCCCGTAATATCGCCGAAGAACTGCTGCAGTCGCTCGCTGGCATGATGAGTGCCCCGGTCAATCGGGTTTCGGCCAGCGTCGGTGTTGCCAGCATGAACGACGATGATCACGACCTGCATAGCCTGATGAACAACGCCGACAAGGCGCTGTATCGCGCCAAAGCTCGCGGGCGCAATCAGGTGGCAGTGGCTGAGTAACCGGGTTCAGGACGCTTCCCGATAGCATCCGGGCGTCATGCCGAACCAGCGGATACAGGCTTTGTGAAAGCTGCTCTGGTCGCGAAAACCCAGCAGCGCGCCAATGTATTTCACGCTGCGCACCGAGTTGCGCAGGAAGGTGTGCGCCAGCCTAAGACGCGCTTCATCCTGCAAGGCCGAAAAATGAATGCCTTCATCGGCGAGTCGCCGTTGCAGGCTGCGCGCGCTGATGCCCAACGCCTGGGCGATCCGGTTCAGGTCGCTGGGCACGCCTTGGGCCAGTCTCTCGGCCAGGACCCGACGAACTCGCTCGGTCATCGAGCCATTAAGCATCAGGTTCAGTCGCGTACGGGCATATTCGACATGCAGCACATCCAGTGCCGAATCGGCAGTGGGCAACGCCATCGCACAATCGTCGATGCTGAAACTCAGGCTGTTGTATGACGCACCGAAGGACAGATTCCTGCCAAGCAGTCGCTCCAGTTGGCCGGTGTCTGCGGGCTTGGGGTAAGTGAAACTCGCTGCCACCGGGTCGGGCTTGCGATTGGGCAACAGCCAGTGGACCAGCCCCAGGATCTGCGCGGCCCCGGCATCGATGTAGGCCCGGGGCGTCAGCGACGGCTGGGTGCTGACATCCAGTCCGATCAGTTTTACCGCACCGGGTTCCTGATCCAGGCACATATGAAAGCCGTTGCAGATCAGCGATTGATAGTCCACAAAGCGTTGCAACGCCGCGCCGAGCGTCGGGCAGGACATCACCGCGTAACCCAACACCTCCAGGTTTGCCGGATGCGCGCGGGCATAGGCCAGCAGGCCAATGTCCGGGTTGCCGGTGCGTCCTGCCGCTGCCGCCATGACTTTGTAGACCAGTTCCAGCGGAACGCCATTGGGATTCGCCCAAACCTCCTCGTGGCTACTGCCGAACTCGTTGAGCAAGGCTTCCACGTTGGCTCCCGCGTCGGTCAGGACGTCGGCGAGCACCCGAAAACCGGTGCTGGTCATTCTGTGCATGCGTATTCCCGGCGTAATGGCTAAGTGATGTCGCGAAGCCGGCGCATGATCGCAATAAACAAATGCTCGCAGTCGATTAACACCACCGATGCGTTTCCAAGGACAAGCGAAAGGACTCCGGGAACACTTCCTGCGTGATGGGCGAGCGTTGATGATGGCCGGCAGTCCGCGGGTGCTGGCATAAAGCCAGTTCTGCGCCCGGCTCAATCCTTGTCTATGGATGTGACATGCACAGAGTCAAGAATTTCTACAATGAATTGGCCCAGGGCAAACTGGTGCTGGCGTTTCAACCGGTGGTCTGGATGCCCGACAGCGACCGGATGCTGTATCAGGAAGGGCTGCTGCGACATATCGATGCCAGTGGGGAGGGGGTGTACCCGCTGGTGATGCTCGAACAGTTACAGTCCATGCGAGAGTTGGATCGCAGCGTGGTGGGGTGCGTGATTGATCGCCTGCTGCATGACGAGCACCTGCGCCTGGGCTGCAACATTTCTGCGCAAAGCGCGATCATCGACCCGTTCTGGCACTCGATTCTTGCGCGATTGCGCGAAACGCCTTCGGTGGCGGCGCGACTGGTTATTGAGATCACCGAGAGCGCCACGCCACCGAGCACTTCGGCGGCCATCGAATTTGTCCTGTGCCTGCGTGAGCTGGGCTGCCGGGTGGCCATCGATGATTTTGGCGCGGGTCTGGGCACCCTGGAATTCATCCGCAAAACCCGGCCGGACATCGTCAAGATCGACCAGGGCTACCTGCAACGCGCCCGGCTGGACACCAACAACGCGCAGACGCTCGGTCATCTGGTGCAACTGTGCAAAACGTTGGCACCGTGTGTGGTCATCGAGGGGATCGAGACCGAAGCCGACCGCGCCCTCGCCACTGCGTGCGGCAGTGAGTGGGGGCAGGGTTATCTGTTCGGTCGGCCGCGGATCGACGCGCTGGGTGAGCGCTGTCAGTTGCAGTCGATGCCTGCCTGACGCAGTACGATGCAACGAATGCCCCGCCAGGGCCTCATATGAAAACCGGTGGCGCCTTTGCGAGCGCAGGGCGCCGGCCATTTTCTGAAGGAGGGGTGCCATGACGGCAGCGGAAAAGAATCACGTGGACTGGTTGGTCGGGCAATCGATGCTGTTCGCCGCCAGGCAGCGGGCCAAGCTCTACTCGGGGCAAGGTCGGTTGTGGCAACAACCCTATGCGCAGACCCGTCCCCGTGACGCCTCGGCGCTGGCGTCGGTGTGGTTCACCGCGTACCCGGCGTCCATCGTTACCCGTGAAGACGGCACGGTGCTTGAGGCCCTGGGCGACCAAACCCTGTGGCACGCCCTGTCCAGGATCGGCATCCAGGGCATTCACAACGGCCCGCTGAAGAAGTCCGGCGGCTTGCGCGGCACTCGTCATACGCCGACGATTGATGGCAATTTTGACCGAATCAGTTTCGACATCGATCCGCAACTGGGCACCGAAGCCCAGCTTCAGGCGTTGACGCGCATGGCGGCGGCGCACAACGCGGTGATTGTCGACGACGTCATCCCCTCACACACCGGTAAGGGCGCGGATTTTCGCCTGGCCGAGATGGCCTACGAAGACTATCCGGGGCTCTACCACATGGTGGAAATCCGCGAAGAAGACTGGCCGCTGCTGCCGGAAGTTGCCGAGGGGCGCGACGCGCAAAACCTGAGCCCGCAGCAGGTCGACGCACTTCGTGACAAACATTACATCGTCGGCCAGTTGCAACGGGTGATTTTCTTCGAGCCCGGCGTCAAGGAAACCGACTGGAGCGCGACCCCCGTCGTGATCGGCGTGGACGGCAAGCCGCGTCGCTGGGTCTACCTGCATTACTTTAAGGAAGGGCAACCGTCGCTGAACTGGTTGGACCCCAGTTTTGCGGCGCAGCAGATGATCATCGGCGATGCGCTGCACGCTGTTGACGTGATGGGTGCGAAGATTCTGCGCCTGGACGCCAATGGCTTCCTCGGCGTCGAACGCAAACTCGACGGCACGGCGTGGTCGGAAAGCCATCCGCTGTCGATCACCGGCAATCAGCTACTGGCCGGGGCCATCCGCAAGGCGGGCGGTTTCAGTTTCCAGGAGCTGAACCTGACGGTCGACGACATCGCCGCCATGTCCCACGGCGGCGCGGACCTGTCCTATGACTTCATTACCCGGCCGGCCTACCAGCACGCATTGCTGATGGGCGACGCCGAATTCCTGCGCCTGATGCTGCGCCAGATGCACAACCTGGGCATCGACCCCGGCTCGCTGATCCACGCCTTGCAGAACCACGACGAACTGACCCTTGAACTGGTCCACTTCTGGACGCTGCACGCCCACGACACCTTCCTTTATCAGGGGCAGACCTTTCCCGGCAACATCCTGCGCGAGCACATTCGCGAGCAGATGTATGAGCGCCTGGCCGGCGAGCACGCGCCCTATAATTTGAAGTTCGTCACCAACGGCGTGTCCTGCACCACCGCGAGCATCATCACCGCTGCGCTGGGGATTCGTGACCTCGATGCGATCACTGCGGCAGACGTCCAGCAGATCCGTCAGATTCACTTGCTGCTGGTCATGTACAACGCCATGCAGCCAGGGGTGTTCGCTTTGTCCGGCTGGGACTTGGTGGGGGCGCTGCCGTTGCCGGCGGAGCAGGTCGCCGACCTGATGCTCGATGGCGATACCCGCTGGATTCACCGTGGTGCCTACGACCTGGTCGACCTCAACCCGCAGGCGCAGGTGTCAAATGGGCAGATGCCACGGGCACGAACCCTGTACGGCAGCCTGACGGATCAGTTGCAAGACCCGGACTCCTTCGCCTCGCAGTTGCAGCGCATCCTTGCTGCACGGCGCGCTTACGACGTTGCCGCGAGCCGTCAGATCCTGGTGCCGGACGTTGAGCATCCGGCGCTGCTGGTCATGGTGCATGAATTACCGGCGGGCAAAGGCACGCAGATCACCGCGCTGAACTTCGGCGGCACGGCGATTACCGAAACCCTGCACCTGCCGAGCATTGCACCGGGACCGGTGGTCGACATCATCAATGAACGGGTGGAAGGTGATCTCACGCCCGAAGGGGAATTCACCATTACGCTGGATGCCTATGAGGGGTTGGCATTGCGCGTGGTTATCTGATCCGTATTTTCCGGTGCAATCTGCGCCTGTTATGTACAGGCGCAGCGGCTCACAATGGCAGCACGAACCACAGCAAACCAGGAGGCCGTCATGGCCAAGATGTCTCTGTTCCTCGGCGGCTTTCTCGTGCTGACCCTGTTAATTGGTGCGCTGGCGACGATCTCCCCGGTTTGATTGCTGCGCACACCTGACCTGTAGGAGCGAGCATGCTCGCTCCTACAGGGGCAGCATCACTTCAGATCAAACCGATCCAGGTTCATCACCTTGGTCCAGGCCGCCACGAAGTCCCTGACGAATTTTTCCTTCGAATCGCCACTGGCATAGACCTCGGCGAGCGCTCGCAACTGCGCATGGGAGCCAAAGACCAGGTCCACCCGTGTGCCGGTCCATTTCACCTGGCCGGTTTGGCGGTCCCGTGCTTCGAACGTTTCGCTCGAGGTGGGTTTCCATTCATTCTCCATGCTGAGCAGGTTCTTGAAGAAGTCGTTCGTCAGCTTGTCCTTCTCGTGGGTGAACACGCCGTGGCGAGTCTGCCCGACATTGGTCTCCAGCACCCGCAGGCCACCGACCAGTACCGTCATTTCCGGAGCCGTGAGGGTCAGCAGTTGCGCCTTGTCGACCAGCAGGTGTTCAGATCCAAAGTTGAAGTTGCCCTTGGTGTAATTGCGGAAACCATCTGCAATCGGTTCGAGGAAGCCGAACGACTCGACATCGGTCTGCTCCTGCGAGGCGTCCATCCGCCCGGGTGTGAAGGCTACCGTCACGTTGTGTCCCGCATTTTTTGCCGCTTGCTCGACAGCGGCACTGCCGGCCAGCACGATCAGGTCGGCCAGCGAGATTTTCTTGCCTCCTCCTTGTGCGCTGTTGAACTCACCTTGAATACTCTCGAGCTTGGCCAGCACGTTAGCCAGTTGTTCAGGCTGGTTGGCCTGCCAGAATTTCTGAGGTGCCAGGCGCAGACGACCACCGTTGGCGCCGCCGCGTTTGTCGGAGCCACGGAAGGTCGACGCGGCGGCCCAGGCGGTCGACACCAGTTGCGAAATAGTCAGGCCCGAGGCGAGGATTTTGCTTTTGAGCGCGGCGACGTCGGCGTCGTCGACCAGGGCATGATCGACTTTCGGGATAGGGTCCTGCCACAACAGTTCTTCGCTGGGCATTTCCGGACCGAGGTAGCGCGACAGCGGGCCCATGTCACGGTGGATCAGCTTGAACCAGGCGCGGGCAAAGGCGTCGGCGAGCTGATCGGGGTTTTCCAGGAAGCGCCGTGAGATGGGCTCGTAGATTGGATCGTAGCGCAAGGCCAGGTCGGAGGTTAGCATCCTTGGCGTCTGCCGTTTCGACGGGTCGTGGGCATCGGGAATCATCCCGGCGCCGGCACCGTTTTTCGGGATCCATTGGTTGGCGCCTGCGGGGCTCTTGGTCAGCTCCCACTCGAAACCAAACAGGTTTTCGAAGTAGTTGTTGCTCCATTTCGTTGGCGTGGTGGTCCAGGTCACTTCCAGTCCGCTGGTGATGGTGTCCGGGCCTTTACCGGTGCCGAAACTGTTTTTCCAACCCAGGCCCTGGAGTTCCAGGCCAGCCGCTTCGGGCTCGGGGCCGACGTTGTCGGCGGGGCCGGCACCGTGGGTTTTACCGAAGGCGTGGCCGCCGGCAATCAGCGCCACGGTTTCTTCGTCGTTCATGGCCATGCGGCCGAAGGTTTCGCGGATGTCCTTGGCCGAGGCAACAGGATCCGGGTTGCCTTCCGGGCCTTCAGGGTTGACGTAGATCAGGCCCATCTGCACGGCAGCCAGCGGGTTCTCCAGATTGCGGCCATGGTCGGTGCGGCTGTCCTCGTTGCGTCCAGGTTCGGCCACCAGTGGCACGTCGCCTGGCGGCTGCACCGCCTCCTTGCCTTTGCCGTAGCGGGTGTCACCGCCAAGCCAGGTGGTCTCCGAACCCCAGTAGACGTCTTCGTCGGGCTCCCAGACATCAGGTCGCCCACCGGAAAAGCCGAAGGTCTTGAAGCCCATCGATTCCAGGGCGACGTTACCGGTGAGCACGATCAGGTCGGCCCAGGACAGGTTGCGCCCATACTTTTGCTTGATCGGCCACAGCAGCCGGCGCGCCTTGTCGAGGCTGACGTTGTCGGGCCAGCTGTTGAGCGGGGCAAAGCGTTGCTGGCCAGAACCGGCGCCGCCTCGGCCGTCGCCGGTCCGATACGTACCGGCGGCGTGCCAGGCCATCCGCACGAACAGTGGCCCGTAGTGACCGAAGTCGGCCGGCCACCAATCCTGCGACTCGGTCATCAGCGCCGTCAGGTCGCGCTTGACCGCGGCAAAGTCGAGATCTTTAAAAGCGTTGGCGTAGTCGAAGCCCTCGTCCATGGGGTCGGACAGGGACGAGTGCTGGTGCAGGATCTTCAGATTCAGTTGGTTCGGCCACCAGTCACGGTTGGTCGTGCCACCGCCTGCGGCGTGGTTGAAAGGGCACTTCGATTCATTTGCCATGTGCGGGATACCTCTGGTCGTGTTCGTCCGGCTATCGGGCCCGGAGTGGGCGTTAAACAGCGACGAGCGGAATCGATGCCACAGGTTGCAGGGCCAGCAGTGCGGATGGCCGGGTCAAGCTTGGCTCGTTCCTGACTCCTTTACAGCGCTAATCCGGCCGGCTTATGGCGCCAGCGCAGACTAAGGTTAGACCCGAGTGGGGAAGGCAGCTAATAGGGGCAGTGTTGCGCGTCGATAGGCAGAATCTTTCAGCCTGACGGTGGTGAAGGCGCCTTTGAGGTCGGGTTTGTAGGGGGCTTTTGCGATCTCAGAGGGGAATTTGCGTGGTCGACAGCACGTTACGCAGCCCCATGAAGGAACGGATCTGCCGCACGCCGGGCAAGTACAGCAACTGTTCGGCGTGCAGCCGGTTGAAGCTGTTGCTGTCCTTGGTGCGCAGCAACATGAAGTAATCGAATTCGCCCGTCACCACATGGCACTCCATGCAACCGGAGACCTTTTGCGCCGCTTCTTCGAAGGCGGCGAAGGATTCCGGGGTCGAGCGGTCCAGCACCACGCCAATCAATACCACCATCCCCGCGTCCAGCGCTTCGCTGTCGAGCAACGCGACAATGCCCTTGATCAAGCCGGCCTGCTTGAGACGTTCGACGCGGCGCAGGCAGGCCGGCGCGCTGAGTTTGACCTTGTCCGCGAGGGCCACATTGGAAATGGACGCATCGCGCTGCAACGTCTTGAGAATGGCGCGGTCGATGCGATCCAGCGCATGCGGCTCCGGTGTTGGCGTGGCGGTCTTGTTGCGATGATTTATTGCGCTCAAGGCGATTTCCACACAATAAAAAGATGATCAGTTTGTACATTATCGATTTATGTTTCTTTAACCGCCTGAAACTTGCAACACATATTTTTCGGTTTGTTCTTACCATTGAATTCATCGAAGCCGCCCTGAAACGGCCTGCACATTCAGACCTGTCTTCGGCCTGGCGCCTGGATATTCCATAACAAAGGAGCACACCCATGAACCTGAATCAATTCAAGCGCTACCCGTTGACCTTCGGTCCTTCGCCCATCACCCCCCTGAAACGCCTGAGCGAGCACCTGGGTGGCAAGGTCGAGTTGTATGCCAAGCGCGAGGACTGCAACAGCGGCCTGGCCTTCGGTGGCAACAAGACCCGCAAGCTTGAATACCTGATCCCCGAAGCCATCGAACAGGGCTGCGACACCCTGGTGTCGATCGGTGGCATCCAGTCCAACCAGACCCGTCAGGTGGCCGCCGTTGCAGCCCACCTGGGCATGAAATGCGTGCTGGTCCAGGAAAACTGGGTGAACTACTCCGACGCCGTGTATGACCGGGTGGGGAACATTGAAATGTCGCGGATCATGGGCGCCGATGTGCGGCTCGACGCAGCCGGTTTCGACATCGGCATTCGCCCGAGCTGGGAGAAGGCCATGAGTGACGTCAAGGAGCGCGGCGGCAAGCCGTTCCCGATTCCCGCCGGTTGCTCCGAACATCCTTACGGCGGCCTGGGCTTCGTTGGTTTCGCCGAGGAAGTCCGCGAGCAGGAGAAAGCGCTGGGCTTCAAATTTGATTACATCGTAGTGTGTTCCGTGACCGGCAGTACCCAGGCGGGCATGGTGGTGGGGTTCGCCGCCGATGGTCGCTCGAAGAACGTCATTGGCATCGACGCCTCGGCCAAACCGGCACAGACCAGGGCGCAGATCCTGCGCATCGCCCGGCACACCGCTGAACTGGTGGATCTGGGCCGGGAAATTACCGAGGAAGACGTGGTGCTCGACACACGTTTCGCCCACCCAGAATACGGCCTGCCCAACGAAGGTACCCTGGAAGCGATCCGCCTGTGTGGCCGACTGGAAGGGGTGCTGACCGACCCGGTGTACGAAGGCAAATCCATGCACGGGATGATCGAAATGGTCCGCCGTGGCGAATTCCCCGAAGGTTCGAAGGTGCTGTACGCACACCTCGGCGGGGTGCCGGCCTTGAATGCCTACAGCTTCCTGTTCCGTAACGGCTGATTCTGGGCAATCTCCTGAAACCCCTGTAGGAGCGAGCTTGCTCGCGATGCGGTGTGTCAGGCGACCCGGTGCTGTTTGACCCACCGCATCGCGAGCAAGCTTGCTCCTACAGATAGAGCACCAGCAGAACCTTCGAACCGCAGGAGCACTGTCATGCAGACGAGACCGCAATCCGCAATCTGGATCAAGGAACCTTCGGCGGACGCCGGGGTGGTCATTGTCAGCAGCGTCGAATTGCCCAAGTACATGATCGACCAGTTGCATCTGGCCATCGATGACTGGGACCAGGTGGCGTATCTGGCGGTCAATCAGTCGCGGCAACTGATGCTCGACTGGTTGCGGGTCGAATCCGGGACGCCACCTTCGTCGTTGGCCGATGCGAGCGATGCCAGGCAGCTATTGTGTCGTGTAGCCAAAGGCAGTTTCCTGTTGGAGGTCGAAGCCGGAACGAGCCCGGGCCTGGCCTGGCTGGGCTCCGTCTGCGGACATCCGTTGCGCGTGATCGACCTGGGCGCCGTGGCGTTGTCCATTGAACAGATGGATCAGCAAGTCGAACAGGTGCTGACGGCGATCCGTCGCTTGGCGAAAAGCTTGTTGCAGGAGCGTGGTGTCATTTAATCAGTGCAGGAGATGGCCATGAGTTCGTCCCAGTCGCAGGCTCACGCATCGGGGCCAATCACGCAAGATGAAGAAGAAATCACCGAGTGGCGCGACGCCCTGTTGTCGGTGATCGCCCATGGCGGTGCCGAACAGGCCAGGCGGATCATGGACAGGCTGGTGACACTGGCCAGCACCGCCGACATCGGTTGGCGGCCGCGTCATGGCACACCGTACATCAATACCATCAGCGTCGAGCAGCAACCGGTGTACCCCGGAGACCTGGCGATGGAGGAGCGCCTGGCTTCGATCATGCGCTGGAATGCGCTGGTCATGGTCGCGCGTGCCAATCAGGCCTACGGCGAGCTGGGCGGCCACATCGCCAGTTATGCCAGCGCCGCCGATCTGTTCGAGGTGGGCTTCAACCATTTTTTCCAGGCCCGTAACGACAGCAGCGGCGGTGACCTGGTGTTCTACCAGCCGCACTCGGCACCCGGCGTGTATGCACGAGCGTATCTGGAAGGGCGCCTCGAAGAACAGGACCTGCAGCATTACCGGCAGGAGATCGGTGCGCGCGCTCACGGTGCCCGGGGGCTGTCGAGCTACCCGCACCCGTGGTTGATGCCGGACTTCTGGCAGTTCCCCACCGGCTCGATGGGCATTGGTCCGATCAGTTCGATCTACCAGGCGCGTTTCATGCGTTACCTGGACCATCGCGGCTTGCAGGACACTGCCGGGCGGACCGTCTGGGGTGTGTTTGGCGACGGCGAAATGGATGAGCCGGAAAGTATGTCGGCCCTGACCCTGGCGGCGCGTGAAGGCCTGGATAATCTGGTGTGGGTGGTCAACTGCAACCTGCAACGCCTGGACGGCCCGGTGCGGGGCAATGGTCGAATCATCGACGAGTTGGAAGCGCTGTTCGGCGGCGCGGGCTGGAACGTGATCAAGCTGGTGTGGGGTTCTGACTGGGACGGCCTGTTTGCCCGCGATCATGAGGGGGCGCTGGTCAAGGCGTTGTCCAGTACGGTCGATGGCCAGTTCCAGACCTTCGCCGCCAAGGATGGACGCTTCAACCGCGACCATTTTTTTGGCCAGAACGAAGCCCTCGCGAAATTGGCCCAGGGTCTCACTGACGAGCAGATCGACCGCCTCAAACGTGGCGGCCATGACATGGTGAAAATTTTCAGCGCCTATCACAGCGCCATGCGTGAAGGCACCAAGCCCACGGTGATCCTGGCGCAAACCAAGAAGGGCTTCGGCATGGGGGATGCAGGGCAGGGCAAGATGACCGTGCACCAACAGAAGAAGCTCGACAAGGATGCGTTGATCGCCTTCCGCAACCGTTTCAATCTGCCGTTGAGCGATGAACAGGCCACCTCGCTCAGCTTCTTCAAACCGGCTGCCGACAGTGCCGAAATGCGTTACCTGCACGAGCGCCGCCAGGCTTTGGGCGGCTACCTGCCGTCGCGGCCAACGAGCGCTCCGTCAATCAAGGTGCCGGACATCGACAGCTACGCCAGCTTCGCCATTGCCGCCGACGACAAGGCAATGTCCACCACCATGGCCTTCGTGCGCCTGCTCAGCGGTTTGTTGCGCGACAAGCAGCTCGGCCCCCGCATCGTGCCGATCGTCGCCGACGAGGCCCGCACCTTCGGCATGGCCAGCCTGTTCAAGCAGATCGGTATTTACTCCAGTGTTGGTCAGCGTTACGAGCCAGAAGACATCGGCTCGATCCTGAGCTACCGCGAAGCGCTGGACGGGCAGATCCTCGAAGAGGGTATCAGCGAGGCCGGAGCGATCAGCTCCTGGGTGGCGGCTGCCACCAGTTATTCGGTGCACGGCCTGCCGATGCTGCCGTTTTACATTTACTACTCGATGTTCGGCTTCCAGCGCATCGGTGACCTGGTCTGGGCGGCGGCCGACCAGCGGGCGCGGGGTTTCCTGCTAGGGGCAACTGCGGGGCGTACGACCCTCGGCGGTGAAGGCTTGCAGCACCAGGATGGCAACAGCCATTTGATGGCGTCGATGGTGCCCAATTGCCGGGCGTACGACCCGGCGTTCGCCGGAGAGTTTGCGGTGATCCTGGACCACGGCATGCGTCAGATGCTCGAACGTCAGGTCGACGAGTTCTACTACATCACGCTGATGAACGAAAACTACCCGCAGGCCAATGTGCCGGAGGGGGCCGAGGCTGCAATCATCAAGGGCATGTACCTGTTCGGCCGACATGAAGTCGAGGATGCGCGCGGCACCGTGCAGTTGCTGGGCTCAGGGGCGATCCTGCGGGAAGTGATCGCCGCCGCCCAATTGCTGGCCAGCGACTGGAATGTCGACAGCGAGGTGTGGAGCGTCACCAGCTTCACCGAGCTGGCGCGTGACGCCCGCGACATCGAACGCTGGAATCGCCTGCACCCCACCGAGCCGCAGCGACGCAGTCATGTCGGCGAGTCGCTGACAGCCACGGCGCCAATCGTCGCCTGCACCGACTATGTGCGCGCCTTGCCGCAACTGATCGCCAGTTATGTGGCGGCGCCGTACAGCGTGCTTGGCACCGACGGTTTTGGCCGCAGCGATACCCGCAGCCAGTTGCGCAGTTTCTTTGAAGTGGACCGCCATCAGATCGTGCTCAGTGCGTTGACCTCGCTGGTGCAGACTGGGAGTCTGGAGCCCGCCGTCTGCGCAAGAGCGATTGCGCATTACGCCATCGATATCGATGCGGTCGCGCCCTGGGACGCTTGAACTTGAGACTGGGGGCGGTTCAACGCCTGTCTTGGCAGTGTGCTGGCGGAGTACCGGCGGCGGGTGCTGTGACGGCGGATGGCGTGGGATTGGTCTTTCGGGAGGTCAGCAGGACGATCCCGGTCACGACGATCGCGCCGCCGATCACTTGTCCGGTGCTGAGCATCTGGTCCAGCACGACCCAACCCATCAGCAGCGTGGCCAGTGGTTCGATGTTCATCACGGGCGCGTTGCGGGGCATGTCCAGGCGCGGCACCGAAATGAACAGGACGATGAAGCCGGTTCCGTAGAGCACCACCAGCGTAGCCAGCGCCCACCAGCCCGTCGCGCTGGCCGGCAGGTTGAGGCCGCCGGGGAGGGCGCCGGTCAGCCCGGCCAGGTTGACGCTGCTGAATACGATGAAAATGGTCAGCAGACTGCGTACCGAACCGCGCACCTGAGACAGTTTGTGATCGGTGATCCATAACGCGCAGGCGAAAACGCTGGCGGCGCAGAATGCCAGCGCGACCCCGAGCAACCACTCGGGGCCGACGCTGCTGTTGGCGGCGAGACGTCCCGGTACGTCAAGCACAAACACCAGGCCCAGCAGAATCAGGCTCATCAGTGCTGCGGTGCGCGCTGTCGGACGCGGGCCACCCAAGGCCCAAGTCAGCAATGCCAGCAGGATCGGAAACACGTTCCCCACCAGCAGTGCCAGGGCCACTGGCACCCGGGCGACCGCTGAGTAAAGACACAGGCTCTGGGTCGCGATCAGCAAACCCAGCAGCAATTGCCAGCGCCATGCACCGGCAGGCAAGCGCAAGCTCTGCCGCTGCCACAACACCAGCGCGGCCAGCACCAACAACGTTCCGCCCGAGCGCATCAGAATCGCCAGCAACACCCCGGCGCCGTCATCGAATGCCACGCGGGCGGCCACATGGTTGCCGGCAAAGGCGCAGCCCATGCACAGCAGGATCAATACGGCGAGGTGGCGGGGAAAGGGCAGTGGAGCGGTCTGGCGGTTCATGGCAGGTCTCTGGCGACGGCAGGATTTTTATTATGTTGTCGTACGACTTGTGGGTTTTTACCGCATATGGTTCGACGGGACAAGGTTCCAGGTGCGATGAGGTCGTACGACTTGGGTTTACCATTTTTTTTCGTGCGGACACATTGCAGATACATGCGCGGGTTTTCATGGCAGTGTCCCATCCCCACACAGAGAGTTCTGCCATGTTCCGCAAACTGCAGCATGCCGCCCGATTCCTCAGTCAGAGCGCCCGCCTCATGGTGGGCGTTCCGGATTACGACAACTACGTGGCCCTGATGGCGCGCAATCATCCGGGGGAGACGGTGATGAGCCAATCGGCGTTCTTCCGTGAGCGCCAGGAAGCGCGTTATGGCAAGCGCAGTTGCACGACTCGCTGTTGCTGAAGCTTGAAGCGAAGAGCCCTGGCTTGTGAGAGTCAGGGCTTTTTTGTGTCTGGCAGGTTTGTGTTGGCTGTGCTGGCCTCGTCGCGCCGCCTAGATGAGGCCGTGACTTGTTCGAAGATGTAACAGGCAAGCGAACCCCCTTGCCGAGAAACTGAACAGGTGTTTAGTATCGGCGTCAGTTCGTACCTCAAGTCCAACTACAAAAACGACGAGGGCCTTTCATGACATCGCTACCTTCATTGCTCAATCGCGTTGAAAACGGCATCGCCTGGATCACCCTCAACCGTACCGAGCAACGCAATGCGCTGGACATTCCCACCCTCAAGGCCCTGATCGAGGCGCTGGAAGCCCACGACGCCAATCCCGCCGTGCGGGTGCTGGTTTTGACGGGCAACGGCAAGGGTTTTTGCGCCGGTGCGGACGTGGCGGAGTGGGCGGATGCCGAGCGTCGCGGCATCCTCGAAACCTACGGCTGGACTGAAACCGCGCATCTGCTGATGAACCGACTGCACGGCTTTAGCAAACCCACCATCGCCGCCATCAACGGCATCGCGGTGGGCGCCGGGATGGATCTGAGCCTGTGCTGCGACCTGCGGGTGGCTGCTCGGTCGGCAAGGTTCAAGGCCGGTTATACCGGCATGGCCTACTCGCCGGACGCAGGCGCCAGTTGGCACTTGCCGCGCCTGATCGGCGTCGAGCAAAGCAAGCGATTGCTGTTTCTCGATGAACTGTGGAGCGCCGACCGTGCGCTGGCCGCCGGCCTGGTGGGGGAAGTCTGCGCCGACGAAGAATTGCTCGCCCACACCACGGCACTGGCCACGCGCCTGGCCAACGGCCCAACCTTTGCCTTTGCCCAGACCAAGGTGCTGCTGCGCGACGGCGCAGGGCGCAGCCTCGCCGAACAACTGCACGCCGAACAGGCCGCCGGCCTGCTTTGCGGGCGCAGCCAGGACGGCGTCGAAGCCCTCAAGGCTGCCGTGGAAAAACGCACGCCACACTTCATCGGCCAGTAATCGAACCGCAGGTACGCTCATCATGAATTTTCAACTGACCCAAGAGCAGGACATGTTGGTCGAGTCCGTGCGCAGCTTCGTCGAAAAAGAACTGCTGCCCCATGAAGAGGCCGTCGACCGTGCCGATGCCGTTCCACCTGAACTGGCCGCGCACATTCGCGCCAAGGCGCTTGCCGCCGGTTTTTACGCGTTCAACATGCCCGAGGAAGTGGGCGGCGGTGGCCTCGATTACCTGTCCCAGGCGCTGATCGAGCGTGAATTGTCCAAGGTCTCGTGGGCGCTGCATGTATTCGTGGCGCGTCCCTCGAAAATCCTGATGGCCTGCCAGGGCGCGCAGATCGAGGATTACCTGCTGCCCTGCGTACGCGGGGAGAAAGTTGATTGCTTTGCGCTGACCGAACCGGGTGCCGGCTCCGATGCCAACGCGATCAAGACCCGCGCCGTGCGTGACGGCGACGACTTTGTCATCAACGGCAGCAAGCATTTCATCAGCCATGCCGGGCATGCCGATTTCGCCATCGTGTTTGCGGTCACCGACACCTTTGAGCACAAGGGTCGCCCACGCAACGCCGTGACTTCGTTCCTGGTCGACTGCGACACCCCGGGCATGACCATCCGCCGTGGTCCCAAGTGCGTGAGCAACCGGGGTTATCACACCAGCGAAATCTTCTTCGACGACTGCCGCGTACCCGCTTCCAAGGTGCTGGGCGAAGTCGGCAAGGGCTGGGACGTGGCCAACGCCTGGCTGACGGCCGGGCGGGTGATGGTCGCGGCCAATTGCGTGGGCCAGGCGCAGCGGGCGCTGGACGTGTCGCTGCAATGGGCCGCGGACCGCAAACAGTTCGGCCATGCCATCGGCACGTATCAGGGCATCTCTTTCAAGCTGGCGGACATGGCCACCGAAATTCGCGCCGCCGAACTGTTGGCCTTGAACGCCGCCTGGAAAATGGACCAGGGCAGCATGACCGATGGCGATGCCGGCATGGCCAAGCTGTTCGCCAGTGAAGTGCTGGGGCGCGTCGCGGATGAAGCGGTGCAGATTTTTGGCGGCATGGGGCTGATGGACGAGGGACCGGTGGAGCGCATCTGGCGCAACGCACGGATTGAAAGGATCTGGGAAGGCACTTCAGAGATCCAGCGGCACATCATTTCCCGTGAACTGCTGCGGCCGCTGCTGCGCTGATTGGCCAAGGAGCCTCCCATGTCGATCAGAGATAACCTCAAGCGTCTGCTCCAACCGCGTCACCTGGCATTCGTCGGCGGACGCAGCATGGCGCGGGCGCTCAAGCGCTGCGCCGAGGGTGGCTTTGCCGGCCCGATGTGGCTGGTCAATCCGCAGCATTCGAATCTCGAAGGCGTGCCCTGTGTGGCTTCTATTGCCGAGCTGCCGTGCGCACCCGACGGCGTATTTATCGCGACCAATCGTGAACTGACGCTGGACTGCGTCCGCGAGCTGGCCGTCAAGGGCGCCGGTGGGGCGATCTGCTACGCCTCCGGTTTCGCCGAAATTGGCGAAGCCGGCGCGGCGTTGCAACAGACGCTTTTGCAAGCAGCCGGCGACATGGCGTTGCTCGGCCCCAATTGCTACGGCTTGCTCGACTACCTCCACAATGTGGCTTTGTGGCCGGTGGCCCATGGCGGCAAGACAGTGGAGAAGGGCGTGGCGATCCTGACCCAGAGCGGCAACTTCGCCTACAACCTGTCGATGAGCGACCGCTCGCTGCCGCTGGCGTACATGGCGTCGGTGGGCAATCAGGCGCAACTGGGCGTCGCCGAGTTGATGGATGTCCTGCTCGACGAGCCTCGGGTCACCGCCATCGGTTTGCACCTGGAAGGGCTGAAGAGCGTCCCGGGATTCGCTCGCGTCGCGCACAAGGCCCTGGAGAAAGGCATTCCGATCATCGCTTTGAAAACCGGCGTGTCGCAGATCGGCGCCGAGTTGGCGCTCAGCCACACCAGCTCGCTGGCGGGCTCCGATGCGCTGTACGACAGTTTGTTTGCGCGCCTCGGGGTGATCCGTGTCAGCGGTCCGGTGAGTTTTGTCGAAACACTCAAGGCGGCGGCCTGCGGTAACTTGCCGAAGGGGCCGAGCCTGATTGCGCTGGCCTGTTCCGGGGGTGACGCCGGGCTGATCGCCGACTACGCCGAACGCAACCACTTGAGCTTGCCCAAACTCGCCGCCGATCAACGGGTCGAGTTGGCGCAGGTGCTGCCCGGTTATGCCAATCTGGTCAATCCGCTGGACTTCACCACGGCCATCTGGGGCGACCGCGACGCGCTGGAAAAGATGCTCGAAACGGCCCTGCGATCCCCGGCCGACGCGGCGCTGTTGGTGCTCGACTATCCGGCCGAATTTACCGGCGAGCGCAAGGAGTGCGACCTGTTGCTGGACTTGTTTTGCCAGGGGCTCGAGCGACACGGCAAGGTGGGTTTCGTCACCTCGGCGTTCCCCGAGCTGCTGCCAGCCAGCGCCCGTGAGCGCCTGCACGGCCAAGGCGTGGCGGCGTTGCAGGGCGTCGAGGATGGCCTGGCCGCCTGGGCCCGTATCGCCCATTACCGCGCGCGCCGGGACGTTTTGCTCGATGATGGCGAATCGTCGCTGGCGCTGCTCTGTCCGCAAGCGGTGCAAGGGCGGGGATGCCTGTTGGATGAATGGCAATCGAAACAGGCTTTGCGCCCGTTCGGCCTGCCCTTGCCTGACGCGCGCCTGTGTCGTCCGGACCAGGCCCTGGAGCAGGCGCGCAGCCTCGGCTACCCGCTGGTTCTCAAGGTGGTCAGCACTGATCTGCCGCACAAGACCGAAGCCGGCGGCGTTGCCCTCAACCTCAAGGACGAACAGGCCCTGAGCGCCGCACTTGAGCGCATGCGCAGCAACCTCGCGGAACATGCGCCGGGTGTGGCCTTCGATCAGGTCCTGCTCGAACGCATGGCAGCACCACCGCTGGCGGAGTTGATCGTCGGCATCAAGCGCGAAACCGGCTTCGGCCTGGCGCTGGTCATCGGCGCTGGCGGGATTCTGGTCGAGCTGCTCAAGGACAGTCGCAGCCTGTTGCTGCCTACCACCGACCAGGCCATTCATGACGCGCTGCTGGCGTTGCGTTGTGCGCCCTTGCTCACGGGTTTTCGCGGCGGCCCGGCAGTGGACATGCCGGCGCTGGTGCGGGCGATTCGCGCGGTGGCGGACTACGCCTGCGAGAACGCCGAGCGCCTGCTGGAGCTGGATGTGAACCCCCTGCTCGTCAATGCCGAAGGGGCGGTGGCGGTGGATGCACTGATCCGCCTGGCCTGAGCACTCACGATAAAATTTCAAGGTCTATCCAATGAATGTACTGATACTCCACGCCCACCCGGAACCGCAATCCTTCACCAGCGCCTTGCGCGATGAGGCGGTGCAGACCTTGCACGCCCAGGGGCACGAGGTGCGGGTTTCCGATCTATACGCGATGAACTGGAACCCGGTGGCCAGCGCCGAGGATTTCTCTGAACGCGATAACCCCGACTACCTGGTATACGCCCTCGAACAGCGCCTTGGGGTCAAGAGCAAAAGTCTCGCGCCGGACATTCAGCAGGAACTGGACAAGCTGCTGTGGGCTGACCTGTTGATTCTCAATTTCCCGATCTACTGGTTCTCCATGCCGGCCATTCTCAAGGGTTGGATCGATCGGGTGCTGGTGTCCGGCGTGTGCTACGGCGGCAAGCGCTTTTACGATCAGGGCGGCCTGGCCGGCAAGAAGGCGTTGGTCAGCGTGACCCTCGGCGGGCGCGAACACATGTTCGGCGAAGGCGCGATACACGGCCCGCTGGAAGACATGCTGCGGCCGTTGCTGCGTGGCACCCTGGCGTATGTCGGCCTGGAGGTGCTGCCGCCATTCGTGGCGTGGCACGTGCCTTACATCAGTGGTGAGGCCCGCGCGCAGTTCCTGACTGACTACCGTGAGCGTCTGACACATCTGGAACAGGATTCGCCACTGGTTTTCCCGCGTCTCGAGCAGTTCGACGAAGCGCTGTATCCCATCCGCTGACGCAATGTTGTACCGTCTGCCATCGACTGTCTTACGGGCTGGAACACTATGGCTGAAGAAGCGCGTTTTCTGCGCATGGACCCCCAATTGCGCAAGGCCAATCTGGTGGCCGCTACGCTGACATGCCTGAAAAAATACGGCTTTGTCGGCACCTCGATCCGCAAGATCTGCGCCGAAGCCGGGGTGTCGGTCGGGTTGATCAGTCATCACTATGCCGGTAAGGATGAATTGGTGGCTGATGCTTACTTGCACATCACCGGGCAGGTGATGAGCCTGCTGCGCGAAGCGGTGGCCAATGCAGGGGAAGGTGCCCGCGGCCAATTTTCGGCGTTCTTCGAGGCGTCGTTTTCCCCGCGCATGCTCGACCCGGAGCTGCTCGAAGCCTGGCTGGCGTTCTGGGGCGCGGTGAAAACCGCCGATGCGATCAACCGCGCCCACGATCACTCCTATGGCGAGTACCGCACGATCATGGGCGAAACCTTGCGATTGTTGGCGCACGAGGAGGGCTGGGAGGGCTTCGACGCAGGCTTTGCAGCCATCGGCCTGAGTGCCTTGCTCGACGGGTTGTGGCTGGAAGCCGGACTCAATCCCGACACCTTCACCCCGGCTCAGGGCGTGCAGATTTGCGAAGCCTGGGTCGATGGCCTGCAGATGGGCGGGTATCGTCGCTTCGTCGTGGCGTGAATCGCGCTTGTTGATCGCCTGTTCAGCAAGGGCTAGAGTGCAGTTACCGCTTCGAATAATTCCAAGACGAACAGGAGCCAGTTCATGACGGGGTGTGTGCTGATTGTGAGTGACGATGCGCAGGTCCACGAACAGCTGCGCAGCACCCTCGAGCCGCAGGGGTTCGAGATCCACTGCGCTGGCTCGCTCGATCAGGCCGATGCCTGCCTCGTCGGTCTGGCCATCGGACTGGTTGTGCTCGATGCAAGCTGGCCGGATGCCCTGGCCGTGACTCGACAATGGCGCGAGGAGTCGCAGGTCGGGATCATGCTCGTTGGCGACGACACCGAACGGCTTGCGGCGCTGGAATGCGGCGCAGACGAATACCTGGTGCAACCCGTGCAGCCACGAGAACTGCTCGCCCGCGCGCGCAACCTGTTGCGTCGGGTGCGCTCGTCCGTGCCGCTGGACACACACCTCAAACGTTTCGCCGGCTGGACTCTCGACACTGGTCGCCGGCGCCTGAAGGCTGGCGATGGCCGCGAAACCCTGCTCAGCCATGGCGAGTTCCAGCTCCTCAATGTGTTCATGCGCAACGTCGGTCAGACCCTGAGTCGCGACCAGTTGATGGATCAGTTGCGCAACCGTGAATGGCTGCCCAATGACCGCTCCATTGACGTGCTGGTGGGTCGACTTCGGCGCAAGCTGCAGGACAACCCGGCCGACCCCGAGCTGATCATCACCATTCATGGGGCCGGGTATCTGTTTACCGCAGCCGCTTCGCTGGCAGCCTGAATGTTCGAAGATGTAACAACTCTCGCTCGGTCTTTTTGATAAAGCCAAGCAATCCTTTTTAAAACAGTGAGTTAACTCAGTTTTCAGCGACTTTGAGCGTTTCAGGAAAAGATTGCCTCACTGTTGAACGAGTGTTTAATATCGACAGCATCCGAATCCTCAACAGAACAATAAAACGAGGGCTGGCATGAACTCACCATCCACCGGGCAACCTTCATCCACGGCCCTCACTGGCGGCCAGGCACTGGTGCGCCTGTTGTCCAATTACGGGGTCGATACCGTGTTCGGCATCCCCGGTGTTCACACCCTCGAGCTGTATCGCGGTCTGCCCGGCAGCGGCATTCGCCATGTGCTGACTCGGCATGAGCAGGGCGCCGGGTTCATGGCCGACGGTTACGCCCGAGTCAGTGGCAAGCCGGGGGTGTGCTTCGTCATCACCGGCCCCGGTGTCACCAATGCGGCAACCGCCATCGGCCAGGCCTACGCCGATTCGATTCCGATGCTGGTCATTTCCAGCGTCAACCACACCGCCAGCCTTGGTAAAGGGTGGGGTTGCCTGCACGAAACCCAGGATCAACGGGCGATCACCGCGCCCATCACCGCGTTTTCGGCGGTCGCCTTGCGCACCGACGATCTACCCGAACTGGTCGCCCGCGCCTTCGCCGTGTTCGACAGCGAGCGGCCGCGGCCGGTGCATATTTCTGTGCCGCTGGATGTGCTGGCGGGGGCGATCAGCCGGGATTGGAGTGGCGAGGTTGTGCGCCGCGCCGGACGTGGTCTGCCCGATGCCAGCGCCCTCGACGAAGCAGCCGGGCGACTGCTGGACGCCAGGCGGCCGATGATCATCGCCGGCGGTGGTGCGTTGGCCGCCGGGGCCGAGTTGCGAGCCCTGAGCGATCGCCTCGCCGCACCGTTGTTCACAAGCGTCGCGGGCAAAGGCTTGCTGGCACCCGACGCGCCCTTGAATGCCGGAGCCAGCCTGTGCGTGCAGACCGGTTGGGATTTGATCGCGCAAGCCGACGTGGTGCTGGCGGTCGGCACGGAAATGGCCGACACCGATTACTGGCGTGAGCGCCTGCCGGTCGGCGGCGAAGTGATCCGCATCGACATCGATTCGCGCAAGTTCAACGACTTCTACCCCAGTGCCGTCGCCTTGCACGGCGATGCCCTGCAAACGCTGGGTGCATTGTTGGCGCGCTTGCCCGGCGCCGCGCGTGATTCGGTTGAAGCGGTGGACGCCGTGGCCCGATTGAACGCTGCGGTCAGGGCCGGCCACGGCGATTTGCAGGCCCTGCACCAACGCATTCTCGACCGCATCGCCGCCGCAATGCCCGTCGACACCTTCATCAGCAGCGACATGACCCAACTGGCCTACACCGGCAACTACGCGTTTGCGAGCCAAGGTCCCCGAAGCTGGTTGCACCCGACCGGTTACGGCACCCTCGGTTACGGCCTGCCAGCGGGGATCGGTGCCAAATTTGGCGCACCGCAGCGACACGGCCTGGTGCTGGTGGGCGACGGCGGTTTTCTCTACACCGCGCAGGAACTGGCCACCGCCGTCGAGGAGCTCGACAGCCCGCTGGTGGTGCTGCTGTGGAACAACGACGCGCTGGGGCAGATCCGCGACGACATGCAAAGCCTGGATATCGAACCGGTTGGCGTGTTGCCCCGCAATCCGGACTTCGCAATGTTGGCCACGGCCTTCGGCTGCACCGTGCGGCAACCGCAAAACCTGGCTGAGTTGGAGAGCGACCTGCGCGCAGGTTTTACCCACGCCGGCGTGACGCTGATTGAGCTCAAGCACGACTGCGCGATGCGCTAAACCCGGCCGCCCCATCGCCCCTGTAGGAGCGGGCTTGCCCGCGATGGCGGTGTGTCATTCAACATTCTCTTCGGCTGACACACCGCCATCGCGAGCAAGCTCGCTCCTACAGGGGAGGTGTGCAGGCTCCCATGTACTGTCGTGAAAACGACCTGTTTACGCTGAACACGAACAAGTTTGTCTTTTCTGTTGAACGAGTGTTCAGTCTGGACTATGTTGGCTCCACCATCCCCCGGTTGGTTGCGGGCTTGCGTTTCTTCCATTCGAACGAGGCACTGGCATGCGGTTTTCACCTTTTGTTGAACGGATAGCCGGCGACGGCGTGGCCGCCTGGGACATTCACTACGCCGCGTATGAAGCCAAGCGTCGGGGCGAGGATGTGATCATCCTCAGCGTGGGCGACCCGGATTTTCCCACCCCCGATTTCATCACCGATGCCGCCATCCATGCGCTACGCGAAGGTGACACCCACTACACCGAAATTGCCGGTCGCCAGGCCCTGCGCGAAGCCATTGCGGGGCGCTACGGCAAGCTGTTCGATCGCCAGGTGCAAGCCGCTAATGTGATCATTGTCGCCGGCGCGCAAAATGCCTTGTTCGCCACCTCGATGTGCCTGCTCAGTGCCGGTGACGAAGTGATTGCCCTCGACCCGATGTACGTGACCTACGAGGCGACACTCAAGGCCTCCGGCGCCACGCTGGTGCGGGTGCCCTGTTCGGCAGACGCAGGGTTTCGCCTCGACGCCGCCGTGCTGGCCAAGGCCATTACACCGCGTACCCGCGCCATTTTCTTCTCCAACCCTAACAACCCAACCGGCGTGGTACTCAGCCGCGAAGAGCTGCAGGGCATCGCCGACCTCGCCATCGCCCATGACCTGTGGGTGGTGGTGGACGAGGTTTACGAAAGCCTGGCGTTCGAGCGCGACCACGTGAGCCTGGCGGCGTTGCCCGGCATGGCCGAGCGCTGCGTGGTGATCGGCAGCCTGTCCAAATCCCACGCGATGACAGGTTGGCGTACCGGTTGGATCGTCGCCGATCAAGCATTGGTGGCCCACGCCGAAACCCTGGTCTTGAGCATGCTGTATGGCTTGCCGGGGTTCGTCATGGAAGCTGCGTTGACGGCGGTGCAAGCCCATGACGAAGTGACCCGGGGCATGCGTGACATTTATCGTCATCGTCGTGACCTGGTGGTGGCGGGGCTGGCGGATTGTCCGGGCATTTCAGTGCTCACGCCCGACGCCGGGATGTTCGTGCTGATCGACGTGCGCGCCACCGGCCTGACTTCGCTGGAATTCGCCTGGCGCCTGTTGCGAGAAGGCGGCGTGTCGGTGCTGGATGCGGCGGCGTTTGGCGAACCGGCGCAAGGCTTTGTGCGCCTTTCGTTCACCCTGGGTGAGGAGCGGCTGAGCGAGGCCTGCCGGCGCATTCGTGATTTCGTTCGGGTGCTGCACGGCGAAGCGCCGCGACCTGCACTCGCGTCTGTCACTTGCAACGCGATGGCCGCCGAACCGGTGGTGGCCAAGACCATGATCGAGGTCGATCAACTGCACAAACGCTTTGGCAATATCGAGGTGCTCAAAGGCGTCTCGCTGACCGCCCGCGAAGGTGATGTGATTTCGCTGATCGGCGCCAGCGGCTCCGGCAAGAGTACCTTGCTGCGCTGCATCAACATGCTCGAAGTGCCGGATCAGGGACGCATCCTCGTGGACGGTGAGAGCATCCAGCTCAACCACTCCCGCCCCGGCGCGCCGCTGGTGTCGGACACCAAACAACTGGTGCGCATCCGTTCCAGCCTGGGCATGGTCTTCCAGAACTTCAACCTCTGGCCCCATCGCACGGTGCTGGAAAACCTCATCGAGGCGCCTACCCAGGTGCTGCGCGAAAGCCGTGCCGAAGCGACTGAGCGCGCCGAAGCCCTGCTGGAGCGCGTGGGGCTGGCGGCCAAGCGCAACGAGTACCCGGCGTTCCTGTCGGGTGGGCAGCAGCAACGGGTGGCCATCGCACGCGCCCTGGCCATGCGACCCAAGGTCATGCTGTTCGATGAACCCACCTCGGCACTCGACCCGGAACTGGTCGGCGAAGTGCTGCGGGTGATCCGCTCTCTCGCCGAAGAAGGCCGGACCATGATCCTGGTGACCCATGAAATGGCTTTCGCCCGCGATGTGTCGACCAAGATCGCCTACCTGCACCAGGGGCTGATCGAGGAAACCGGTTCGCCGGATGAAGTGTTCGTACACCCACGCAGTGAACGTTGCCGGCAGTTCGTCAACGCTCACCAGACTCGCTAACGCATCATAAAAAGACGGGAAAACATCATGGGAAATCGACGTTTGGCAAACTGGTTGACCGGCGTGGCCTGCGTAATGCTGGCCGGTATGAGTGCGGCGCAGGCCCAGCCGATCAGGTTCGCGGTGGCCGCCGAACCCTATCCGCCGTACACCGAAAAGCAGGCCAATGGTGAGTGGAAAGGTTTTGAAGTGGACCTGATCCACAAGCTGTGCAGCGAGATGAAAGCCGAGTGCGAGATCAAGGAAGTGGCGTGGGACGGGATCATTCCTTCGTTGCTGGCGAAGAAGATCGACGTGATTTTCTCCTCGATGTCGGTGACCGAGGAACGCGAAAAACAGATCGCCTTCAGCAAGGCGTACTACGACTCGGTGGTTGCGTTGGTCGGTCCGAAAGACGTGTCGGTGAAGAAGTATCCCGATGACCTCAAAGGCAAGACCATCGGCGTGCAGAACTCGACGGTGAGCGCCAGTTACCTGAAGACCTACTACGAGAAAATTGCCGACGTTAAATACTACGACACCCAGGACTCGGCTAACGCCGACCTGATCGCCGGGCGCATCGACCTGATGATGGCCGACGGCACCGCCATGGCGGCCTTCGTCAAGACCCCGGATGCCAAGGATCTGGCCTACCTCGGTGCCGTCCCGTACGACCCGATTTTCGGCAAGGGCGTGGGCGCCGGACTGCGCAAGGACGATGCTGAGCTCAAGGCCAAACTCGACAAGGCGATCACCTCGCTGCTGGCCAGCAAGGACTATGACGACCTGTCCGAGCATTACTTCGGCACCAGCGTAAAACCCACGTTCTGATGTTGCTATTCCTGTAGGAGCGAGCTTGCTCGCGATCGCGGTCTGTCATTGAAATTGATGTCGGCTGACACACCTCATCGCGAGCAAGCTCGCTCCTACAGGGATCCAACCGGAGACCGAAATGTTCGAGTTGATCAGTTTCAGTGAAACCGGCTGGGGCGGGGCGTTGTTGCGGGGGTTGTGGATGACTCTGCAGATCTCCGCCGGGGCGTTCGCGCTCGGGTTGTTGATCGGGCTGGTGGTCGCCTGCCTCAAGCTCAACGGCCCCCGGCCGATTGCCGCGCTGATGCGTGGCTACACCACCTTGTTCCGTGCCGTACCGGAGTTGCTGCTGATCCTGCTGCTGTATTACGTCGGCTCGATGCTGATCAACTCGATGATGGCTGAGCTGGGTTATGGCGTCATGAACGTGAGCGGCCCATTAGCCGCCATCGTCGTGCTGGGGCTGGTGCAGGGCGCCTATGCCTCGGAGATCTTCCGCGCGGCGATCCAGGCGATTCCCTATGGCCAGATTGAAGCGGCCAAAGCCTTCGGCCTTCACGGCTTCGCCTTGTTCCGGCGCGTCACGCTGCCGATCATGGCGCCCTATGCCATGGCGGGCATGGCCAACCTGTGGATCAACCTGATCAAGGACAGTGCCCTGATCAGCGTGGTGGGCACCAACGAGCTGTTGTACACCGCCAAGCAAGGCGCGGGTTCGACGCGTCATTACCTGTTGTTCTACCTCACGGCCGCCGCGATGTATTACGCGGTGACGCTGGTGTCCAACTACCTGTCGGGACGGCTTGAGCGACGCATTCGTCGCTGGATGCCCTTGGTTGAGTGATCGAAATGATTCCAGCGTGGATAATCGAATACGCGGCGCTGTTGGGTCGTGGCCTGCAAACCACCGTGAGCTTGTTGTTGCTGTCCAGTGTGTTCGGTTTCCTGCTGGCCATCCTGGTGGCCCTGGCGCGGATCTCGAAATACAAAATAATCGCAAGAGCCAGCCTGTTCTACACCAGCGTCTTCCGTGGCACACCGCTGCTGATCCAGATCTACATCTTCTATTACGGGCTCGGCAGTCTGTTCGCTCAATTCCCGCTGATTCGCGGCAGCTTCCTCTGGCCCTATCTGCGTGATGGCTACTGGTACATCGTCTTCGCCCTGGTGGTGTCCATGGGCGCCTATGTCGGCGAGGTGATTCGCGGTGGCCTGCTCGCCGTGCCCAAAGGTGAAATGGAAGCGGCCTCGGCCTTTGGCATGACGTCACGTCAATCGCTGTTGCGGGTACGGCTGCCGCGTGCCATGCGGTTGCTGTTGCCCACCCTGGCCGGTGAGACGGTGATGCTGCTCAAGTCCACGGCGCTGGCCTCGACCATTGCCGTGATCGACCTGCTCGGCGCCGCCAACGTGGTGCGCGCGCAAACCCTGCAAGTGTACGAACCCTTGTTGCTGGTGGCCGGCGTGTACGTGTGCCTGACGTTCCTGATCGAAGCGTTGTTCGGTTTCATCGAGCGCAGCGGCACGCCCGTGCGCAGGTCGGCTTGATGCAAGCGACCGTTCGCGTTGACCGCTCGTTGCAAGGCATCGGCCTGTGCACGCTGGGTTACGCCTTTCTCGCTCTGCAAGACGCCGGCATCAAGTGGCTGGTGGCCGATTACTCGGTGGTCACCATCCTGTTCTGGCGCAGCGTCGTGGTGGTGCTGGCCTGCCTGTTGATCGGACGCGTGACCATGGTGAGGCGCGCCTGGCGTTCACCGAGCCGGCGGCTGCTGATCATCCGTGGCTTGTTGTCGCTGGTGGCGTGGGTGCTGTACTACACGGCGGCCCGCGACCTGACGCTGGCAGAGATGACCACCCTGTATTTTTCCGCGCCGATCATTGTCACGGTGCTGGCGACATTGATCCTCAAGGAGCGGGCCAGCGGCTGGCAGTGGTTGAGCCTGGTGATCGGTTTCGTTGGCGTGATCATCGCCTGTCGTCCGAGCCAGATGGCTGATCCATTGCCCGTCGTGCTGACGTTGCTGGCAGCGCTCTGCTGGGCGTTCACCTATATCCAGTTGCGTCAGGTCGATGAGCAGACGTCGGTACTCGAGCAGTTGCTGATTACCAATGTGGTGTTCGTGGTGTGCATGACCCTCGCTTTGCCCTGGACGCACACGCCAACACCCACCCCGGCCTGGCTGGGCATGATCGGCGCGGGACTGGTGGGCGGCATCGGTCAGTTCCTGGTGTTCGCCAGTTTCCAGCGCGCCACGGCCACGGTGCTCGCACCGTTCGAATACACCGGGCTGATCTGGGCTTTCCTGCTGTCGAGCCTGATCTGGGGCACGCTGATGGATGTGTCGCTGATCATCGGTGCCGGGCTGATCGCGGTCAGCGGCACCCTGGCGATGATCTTTGGCCGCCACCCGTCACAGGACGTCGTCGGTGCTGAATGCTCCGTGACGCAACCCCTTTACCCAACAACGACTGATGTGCAGGCCGTTGGCGGGGCTGAAGGTGTCAGGGTTCAGGCACCACTCGAGCCAGAGTCCGTCGAGCATCGCCGATAGACCGATGGCGGCCAGGCGGGTGTCGTGGATCACGAAGCCTTCACTGGCGGCCAGGTCGTCGAGCAAGGTGCGCAGCAGGTCGAGGTAGGCGCGGTAACTTTTTTCGTGGGACTGGCTGACGTCGTCCGAATGGCGGATCAGGCTCCAGAACACCACCCACACGCCCAGCAGTTTGGGGTCCATGACCCTGGGGGAAAAAGAGCCGACGAGAAAGGTGTCCATTTTCTGCGCGGGCGTACCAGCCTGCTGGATTTCCTGGTGCAGGGCAGTGGTCAGCTCGCTGGCGAGTTTGTGGTAGGTGTCGGCGATCAACGCGTCGATGCTGCCGAAATGATGATTGAGCAGGCCGACGGACACCCCGGCCTCGGTGGCGATGCGGCGCACGGAGATGCCCGCGTGACCGTCACGGGCGAGGCAGCGCAAGGTGGCGGCCACCAGCAGTTCACGGCGTTCGTCGGGTTCAACGCGACGGTATTTGGGGGAGTCGGTAGTCACATCGAAATCCTTGGTTACGTTGTTTCGAAGCTTAGTTGAGCGTCTGTTCAATAGCCAGCGTTCGCAGCAGTGGTTGGCACGGGTTTCAAGGGGAGGGCAAGGAAATGGTTCAGGATGTCTCGTTCGATGTTCACAACAATAACGGCGATCCGGTGCGTGTCGGTGCCTGGCGCTTCAGCGGCAATGGCAGCGGCCCCATCGTGCATTTGCAGGCAGGGGTGCATGCCGATGAAATCGCCGGCATGCTCGTGCTGCACCTGCTGATGCAACGCCTGCAAGTCGCCCAGGAGCAGGGCCGGCTCAATGGCCAGGTGACGGTGGTGCCCCAGGCCAATCCACTGGGTGTCGGCCAGTTTCGCCAAGGGCGCATTCTCGGTCGTTTTCATGACGCCACCGGGCACAATTTCAATCGCGGGTTCGACCAGTCGACCGCCATGGCCCAGCCATCGACCAATGTGCAGCACTGGCAAAAAAGCCTGGTGCAACTGGCCGCCAGCGCGCAGGTGGTGCTGGACCTGCACACCGATGACGAAGCCTTGCCGTACCTCTACGTCCATCGCCGCTTCGCGTTGCAGGGGCGGCAATTGGCGGCGGCGATGAAGATGGAGCTGGCGATCATCTGGGATGACGGTGGCGACGGCTCATTCGAAGAAACCATCATTGCTCCCTGGCTGCGCGACGGTGTCAGCGACCGGCACATGGCCGCGACCCTGGAATTGCGCGGGCAGGGCGACGTCAACGACCACTTCGCCGAGCAGGACGCCCAGGGTCTCTACACCTGGCTCTGCCATTGCGGGGTTATCGATGGACCGTCGACGCTCGCCGACTGGCCTGTCGAGGTGAGGGACATGGCGCAGATGGAAACCCTGCTCGCGCCGAAGCCGGGCGTGCTGATCTTTGAAAAGGAGCTCGGGGATTTTGTTGAAGAGGGCCAGCGCTTCGCCCGTATCCTCGGCCGACCGGGTGATCCGTCTTCCGAAGTGGTGCTCTGCGCTGAACAGGCTGGACGGATGGTGACGCGTTACCGCGATCGCCTGGTGTCCCAGGGCATGGTAGTGGCCAAGTTCACCGGCAGCCGCGTTTCGCGCAACTGGAAGGGTGGGTTGCTCGACCCCAATTGAGGGCGAGCAATCCGGGGGCTAGAACGAGCAGACAGCGCCCTGGAACTCCACACGACCAAATTGCGCATTGTCGTCCAATGGCGTGATGGCAAGCAGTTGATCGAGACGGATCTCCTGCTGGCCGTCGGCGTTTTCAACGCAGAAAAACTCTTCCTTGTCGCTGGACGTGCGTGTGGTCAGCCCCTTGGCGGTGAGGCTCGCGCCGTCGATCAGCTCGATGTGTAACTGGTAACCACGCAGGCAGGCGATTTCCAGGTAGTCGTGTAGATCACAATCCAGGGGCTGATACTCATTCATGGCGTTACTCCTGGCAACCTTGCAGTTTGATGATGCATCGAAGTGTAGACAACTGCAGTCTCTGGTGCGTCCGCTGGGCCCGCTGGAGACCGAGCTGATCTGTCGGGTTACCCGAAACAACATCAGGCCAGTCCGCACAACTTGTCCGATCAGGATCTCATGATGTCTGTTAGGGATCTTATGATCACCGGGCAATCTCGCTAGTATCGCCTCGTGCAAAACAACCGGTGACGGCTTTGGCAGTGTCGAAAAACGATACTTCGCCAAACGTGCAGTTGCGCCTTGAAAAAGGCCGTCGGGTTTTGCCTGACCGTCTCGCTCATGAATAAAAATAAAAGAGAGTCCCTATGCGAAATTGCACGCTGGTCAATGCCACGGCTGTTGGCGCTTCTTTCAATCTATTGCTCTTGAGCGCCTCGCTCATTCCCCCTTCGGCGTCTGCCGAGGGGTTCATCGAAGATGCGCACGTGAGCGCCAACTTGAGAAACTACTACATCAACCGCAACTTCACCGAGAGCGCCTACCCTCAGGCCAAGGCGCAGGAGTGGACCCAGAGTGTGATCATGGACGCCCGCTCCGGATTCACCCCGGGTATCGTCGGTTTCGGTGTCGATGCACTGGGCCTCTACTCGCAGAAGCTCGACGGGGGTAAGGGCACGACTAATACCCAACTGCTGCCGGTGCACGGTGACGGACGGCCTGCGGATGACTTCGGTCGCCTGGCGGTTGCGGCCAAAATACGCTTTGCCAAGACCCAGGCGCGTATCGGCGAGTGGGTAGTGACGCTGCCGGTCATTCGTTCTGACGACGGGCGCTCGCTTCCACAAACTTTCCGTGGCGCGCAGATCACCTCCAAAGATCTGGACGACTTCACGTTTTATGGCGGTCAGTTTCGCGGCAACAGTCCGCGCAATGACGCGAGCATGGAAAGGATGTCGATGTTCAATCGACCGGACGTGACCTCGGATCGCTTCAATTTTTCCGGGGTGGAATACGCCTTCAATGACAAGCAGACCCAGGTCGGTGCCTGGTACGCGCAGTTGGAAGATATCTACCATCAGCGCTATTTCAACTTGACGCACTCCCAACCTTTGGGGCAATGGGTGTTGGGCGCAAATCTGAGCTACTTCAGCGGCGAGGACGACGGGAAGAAACTGGCCGGCGATCTCGACAACAAGACTTGGTCAGCCTTGTTGTCCGCGCGTTATCAGGCCAGCACGTTTTACCTGGGGTTGCAGAAGGTGGAGGGTGATAACTGGATGCGCCTCAATGGCACCAGTGGCGCGACGCTGGCGAACGACAGCTTCAGCAACAGTTACGATTTTGCCAACGAGCGATCCTGGCAGGTGCGCCATGACTTTGATTTCGCCGCACTGGGTGTTCCGGGGCTGACCGTGATGAACCGCTACATCAACGGTTCGGATGTGCATTCCGCGGGTGTCACTGATGGCAAGGAGTGGGGGCGCGAAACGGAATTTACCTATGTGGTACAGAGTGGAGCGCTCAGGAACCTGTCCCTTCGCTGGCGCAATTCGGTGATCAAGCGTGATTTCAGCCTGGCGGACTTCAACGAAAACCGCCTCATCGTCAGCTACCCGCTGTCCATCCTCTGAGCTTGATACGTTGATGGTCGACAGCGTCGACCATCAACTTCACCCCTGGCGGTAGTCTTTCGTGGTTTTGCCGGTCCAGCGCTTGAACGCTCGGCGGAAGTTGGTCGGCTCGGAAAAACCCAGCAGCAGCGCAATATCGTCGGTGCTCATGATGGTGGTCTTCAGGTACTCGATCGCCAGCGAGCAACGCACGTCATCGGTAATCGCCACAAATGAAGTGCCTTCGTCCTGCAATTTGCGACGCAGGCTGCGCGTGGTCATGTGCAACTTCTCGGCCACCGTTTCCATGTCCGGAAATGCCCCGGGGGTTTGCATCATCATCTGGTACACCTCGCCCGAAATCCCCGACGACACCTTTGCCTGGCCGATCAGACGGTCGCAGGTTTCCTGTAGAACGGTGGCCGTCAGACGGTGGGCCAGGTGGGGTTTGTGATCCAGGATCGAGCTGTCGTAATGCAATTCGCATTGGGGGTGATCGAAAATGCACGGGCAGCCCAGGTATTGCTCGTAGATATCGGCGTGGGGTGGCGCCGGGTAGGCAAAGCACGCCTTGGTGGGCGGACAGGTCTGGCCAAACACGTCCTGCAGGTGTGTGACGTGCTGGGTAAATTGTTGCTCGATCAGGAACCGCTTGATCTCCATCGAAGGCACCGGATTGGACGCGTCAGGGAAGGTCCAGACGGCCTCGCTCTCATATTCGTGCCATTCAATCGTCAGCGTTGGGGTGGCAAGCGAGTGGTATTTCACGCCGAGCCTGAAGTAGTCGCGCAATGACAGGCAGGACATCAAGGCGTACCCGTACATGCCATAGGCCGACAGATGCAGGCGCGAGCCGGTCTTGAACGGGGTGGCGGGGTCCTTGGACAGTGTCACCGCATTGCTGCAGACCGCTGCGTATTGCCTGACCGAAGTGAGCGCCGTTGCGTCGTAGATCGCTTCTTCGTCCACACCGCTGCCCTTGAGGCTGTCCGCCGGTGCGATGCCTTGTTCACTCAAGACTTCCACCAGTGCCGCGATCTTGTAGGGCGCGTAGATACGTTCGTTGAACAGCGGCGTTTTCGGCGGCATGGGCCGGCTCCTGAAGGTGTCCCTTAGGGATTCATTGATGTCCGTTAAGGATCTTACTAAGCCGTGGGAAATTCAATAAGCTCGTTTGCAAATGCAGTGGCGACAGTTCGGGCCTGTTCCCGGCGCACCTGCCCAACCAATAACAAGATCGGGTTACCCATGAGTTCAGTCAGCCGCAAAGTCATCATTTCCTGCGCGATCACCGGTGCGACGCATACACCGTCGATGTCCGAGTATCTGCCGCTCACTCCGGCGGACATCGAACGGCAGTCGATCGAGGCGGCCGAGGCCGGTGCGGCGGTGCTGCACTTGCATGCCCGCGACCCTCTGGACGGTCGTCCGACCCCGGACCCGGCGGTGTTCAGCCAGTTCGTGCCGGCCATTGCGCAAGCCACCGACGCCATCATCAACATCACCACCGGCGGCAGCACCCGTATGACGCTGGCGCAACGGCTCGCGTACCCGTTGCTCGCCAAGCCGGAGCTGTGCTCGTTGAACATGGGGTCGATGAACTTTTCGATCCATCCCATCGCCGGCAAGATTTCCAGTTGGCGGCACAGCTGGGAAAAGGAACACATCGAAGGCATGGAAGACGTTGTGTTCAAGAACACCTTCAAGGACATCCGCAACATCATGCTGGAGCTTGGCGAGTACGGCACCCGGTTCGAATTCGAGTGCTATGACGTCGGCCATCTGTACAACCTGGCGTACTTCGTGGAGCAGGGCCTGGTCAAGCCGCCGTTCTTCATCCAGTCGTGCTTCGGCATCCTCGGCGGCCTGGGCGCCGACCCGGAAAACATGAGCATCATGCGTGCTACTGCGGACCGCCTGTTCGGTCGGGAAAACTACCAGTTCTCCATCCTCGGTGCCGGTCGCCATCAGCTGTCGTTCGTGACCATGGGTGCGATCATGGGCGGCCACGTGCGGGTGGGGCTGGAAGACAGTATCTATCTGGCCAAAGGGGTGAAAGCCCGAACCAACGCCGAACAGGTGCGCAAGGTTCGCCACATTCTTGAAGAGCTGTCGTTCGAGATCGCAACGCCGGCAGAGGCGCGAGAGATGCTCGGTCTCAAGGGCAAAGACAAGGTCCAGCTGTAAACACGGCGTTTGAACCGTTAAAACAATAACAAGAAGAGGCTTCTCCATGACAATCATGCCAAGCACCAATGATTTGCATTGGCTTGCCACCCGGCGAGCAATGGCGCGACTCATCCCATTGATGTGTGCCATTTACTTCATGTCGTACCTGGACCGTACCAATGTCGCACTGGCCAAGGCTGCGTTGAACGCCGACCTCGGCATCAGTGCCGCTGCCTACGGTCTGGGTGCAGGGATTTTCTTCCTCGGGTATGCCCTGTTGGAGGTGCCCAGCAATTTGCTCGCGCATCGCATCGGGCCACGTCGCTGGATTGCCCGGATTGCGGTGACCTGGGGCACGCTGTCCTCGGCCATGATGTTTGTGCAGGGTGAATGGTCGTTCTACTTGTTGCGGGTCCTGCTGGGCATTGCCGAGGCCGGCCTGTTTCCTGCGCTGATGTACATGGTCACGCTGTGGTTCGCGCCCAAGGATCGCGCCATTGCCATCGGCTGGATCTACCTTGCCCCGGCGCTGGCCCTGGTCATCGGCAACCCGATTGGTGGCGCACTGATGAAAATGGACGGCATCGGTGGCCTGCATGGCTGGCAGTGGATGTTTTTGCTGGAAGGTCTGCCCAGCATCATTGTGGGGGTGATCCTGTGGTTCAAGCTGCCGGAGCGTCCACGGGACGCCCGCTGGCTGACGCCGGCACAAGCGCAATCGCTGGAAACCCATGCGTTGCTGCCCGGCCATGCGAATTCGCACGAATATTCCGGCCATTGGGTCAAGGCGCTCAAGCGTCCGACTACCATCCTGATCGGTTTGATTTATTTCTTGAACCAAGTAGCGTTTGTCGGGCTGGTGTTTTTCACGCCGTCGATCATTCAACAGATGCAAATTACGTCACCGCTGACCGTAGGGTTGCTGTCCAGCAGCGTCGGTTTCGGATTCCTCGCCGGGGTGCTGGTGTTGCCGCGAATCCACCGCAGGATCGCCCGGGACTGCTATTGCCTGGGGCTGTTCACCGTTGGCCTGATTGCCAGTTCGGTGGCGTTTACGCTCGTTGCTGATGCACCGGTTCGCATCGCGTTGTTTACCGCTACGGCATTCTTTGCCGGTGGGGTATTGCCGATCTACTGGGCCATCGCCATGAAACGCCTCCAAGGGATCCAGGCGGCCGCCGGCCTCGCGTTCATCAACACCATCGGTTTGCTGGGCGGTTTTGCCGGGCCGTACCTGTTCGGGATCGCCGAGAAAGCCACGGGGCTGAGTTCATCGGGTTTTTATGTGATTGTTGGCGCTGCGGTGCTGGGCTTGATCCTGGTGCCACTGCTGGCTAAAGCCATCGACAACGAAACAACGCCGGTTGCCGCCGAACTGGCCATCCAATAAGAGAGTTGCCATGAAAATTGTTGATTTGCTGACGCCGCCCGCCAACCTGAAAGTGATCATTACCGGTGGGGCGGCAGGCATTGGCGCGGTCATCGCCAGGGCCTTCCATGAAGTGGGTGCGCACGTCTATGTCTGCGATATCAATGCCGGTGCGGTCGAACGCATGAAAGTCGAGTTTCCCGGCATGCACGGCGGCGTCGTGGATGTCGGCATCAAGCAGCACGTTGACCGTGTGATGGATGAGGCAATCACGCTGCTCGGTGGTCTTGATGTGCTGGTGAACAACGCCGGAATCGCCGGCCCTACGGGTAACATCGAGTCGCTGGACAGCGATGCCTGGGAGCAGACGGTCGCGACCAACCTGAACAGTCAGTATTTCTTCCTGCGCAAAGCGGTGCCTTGGCTGAAAAAGTCTGGCCAGAACCCGCACATCATCGCAATGTCGTCCGTGGCAGGACGGCTGGGGTATCCCTTCAGGACGCCTTACGCGTCAACCAAGTGGGCAGTGGTCGGGCTGATGAAGTCGCTGGCCAGCGAGCTGGGGCCGGACAACATTCGGGTCAATGCAATCTTGCCAGGCGTCGTGGAAGGGGAGCGCATGGATCGGGTGATCGATGCCAGGGCGCAGACGCTTGGCATCAGCTTTGAGGCGATGCGCGATCAGTACCTGGAGAAAATCTCCCTGCGTCGGATGGTCACGATGGAGGACGTTGCCGCGCTGGCGCTGTTCCTGTCCTCACGCGCGGCGGTGAACGTTACCGGGCAGGCGATCAGCGTTGATGGCAACGTCGAGTACCTGTGACCGTAAAGCGATTGTTCCCGCGCAGCCTGTAAGCGCGGGTATCAACTCCCCCAACCCTCCCGTACCGCCCGGCGAATCGCCTCCAGCAGCATCGCGAACGCCGGGTTGTCATTGTTCTCCCGCCAGATCAGGTGCAGCTCGCTTTGCACCCCTTCGCCCAGGTCGATGTCGCGAAACACCACATTCCTGAACACCACACTGCTGGCGCAGCGCGGCACCAGGGCAAGGCCCATGCCGGCGTTGACCAGGGCCAGGATGGTCAGCGACGAGCCAAGCCATTGCACGTACTCCGGCGCCACCCGGGCGGAGCGGAGCATGCCGGTGAGCAGTTCGTTGAAGGGCGGATAGGCAGCGTGCGAGTACATGAGAAACGGCTGCCCATCCAGGTCGCTGACCGACACCGTGTCGGCGCGGGCCAGGCGATGCTGGCTGGGCACCGCCAGCACGAACGGCTCGCGGACCAGGCATTCGGTGGCGTAACCGGGCTCCAGCAACGGTGCGCGGGCAATGCCCAGGTCGATGCGCCGTGCGCGTAACGCCTCGTGCTGCTGATAAGTGTTCATCTCTGCCAGGTCGATTTTCACCTGGGGCTGCTTGAGCCGGGCTTCGGCGATCACCTTGGGCAAAAATTCATAGACGGCGCTGCCGACGAAACTGATGTTCACCGAACCGATGTCGCCCTCGGCGAAACGGCGGGCGGTGACAGCAGCCTGTTGCGCACGCTCCAGCAGGTTCTGCGCTTCGATGAAAAACGCCCGGCCCGCCGCGGTCAGCGCCACGCTGCGGGTGCTGCGGGTGAACAGTTCGACGCCCAGGTGATGCTCCAGCAACTGAATCTGCCGGCTCAGCGGCGGCTGGGTCATGTTCAACCGTTCGGCGGCCCGGCGGAAGTTGAGTTCGGTGGCCACCGTGGTGAAGCAGCGTAGTTGGGTCAGTTCGAACATTGATCTAATCCAGGTATCAATCAAGTGCCAAGTTAGATTAGACGGGATCAATGTCGGCGTCCATGATCGAACCGTCCCTAAAAAAACAATGAATGGGAGTCGCCCCTTGAATACCCTCCAGCCCGACCCGAACGTGCTCGCCCGCGCGGCGGCCAAGGTGAAACGCCACGTGCTGCCGCTCTTCGTGGTCATGTTCATCGTCAACTACATCGACCGGGTCAACATCGGCTTCGTGCGCAGTCACCTGGAAACCGACCTGGGCATCGGCGCTGCGGCCTATGGCCTGGGTGCCGGTCTGTTCTTCATCGGTTACGCCATCTTCGAAGTCCCGTCCAACATGCTGCTGCAACGCTACGGCGCCCGCGCCTGGCTCACGCGCATCATGTTCACCTGGGGCGCGGCCGCCATGGCCATGGCCTTCGTGCGTGGCGAGACCAGCTTCTATGTGCTGCGCTTCATTCTGGGCGCGGCCGAGGCCGGGTTCTTCCCCGGCATCATCTACTACTTCACCCAATGGCTGCCGGCCACAGAGCGCGGCAAGGCCATGGCGATTTTCCTCAGTGGTTCGGCCATTGCCTCGGTGATTTCCGGCCCGGTCTCCGGCGCCTTGCTGCACGTGAGCGGGTTGAGCCTGCACGGCTGGCAGTGGATGTTCCTGATCGAGGGTTTCGCCTCGATCGTGCTCTGCGGCTTCGTCTGGTTCTGGTTGCAGTCCCATCCACGCCAGGCCAACTGGTTGAGCACTGAAGAAAAAGACGCGCTGATCGACGCCATCGCCCTGGAACAGCAGGCCCGTGAAGCCACCCAAACGGTCAAGCCGTCGATGTTCAAGCTCCTGGCGGACAGGCAGATCGCGCTGTTCTGTTTCATCTACTTTTCCATCGCCCTGACCATATACGGCGCCACATTCTGGTTGCCGAGCATGATCAAGAAGATGGGCAACCTCGGCGACTTCCAGGTCGGCCTGTTCAACTCGATTCCCTGGATCATCTCCATCGTCGCCATGTACGGCTTCGCGGCCATGGCCTCCAAGTGGAAATACCAACAGGCCTGGGTCGCGCTGACGCTGGTGATTGCCGCCACAGGCATGTTCATGTCCACCACGGGCGGGCCGGTGTTTGCCTTCGTCGCCATCTGTTTTGCCGCGATCGGCTTCAAGGCGGCCTCAGCCCTGTTCTGGCCCATTCCCCAAGGCTACCTGGATGCGCGCATCGCCGCGGCGGTGATCGCCCTGATCAACTCCATCGGCAACCTCGGCGGCTTCGTGGCCCCGGCGACCTTCGGTTTCCTGGAGCAGAAAACCGGTTCCATCGAAGGTGGCCTCTATGGTCTGGCCGCTACATCGCTGGTGGCGGCGGTGGTGATTTTCTTCGCCCGCACGTCGCCACACACCTCTTTTCGTCACCCCGCCTTGAAACCTGAGCCAAAGGGAGCAGCCTCTTGAAAATCACCCGAGTCACCGTCACCCCCATTGCTTTCCGTGATCCGCCGCTGCTCAATGCCAGCGGGATTCACGAGCCCTTTGCACTGCGGTCGATCATCGAGATCGAGAGCGACAACGGCTACATCGGTCTGGGGGAAAGCTACGGCGACGCACCCGCGCTGGCGATCCAGCAGCAATTGCAGTCGCAATTGATCGGCCTGGACCCATTCAACCTCAATGAGCTGCGGCGCATCGTCCAGGCCACCGTGGCGGCGAACAAGCCCGCGAGCCTGGCCGGCGCCGAGCTGGCACCGGGCTCCCACGCCAGCAAAGCGGTGAGCAACGCCTATTCGGCGTTTGAAGTGGCGTTCCTGGATTTGCAGGCGCATTCGTTGAACGTGCCATTGGTGGACTTGTTGGGCGGGGCGATTCGTGACGAGATTCCGTTTAGCGCCTACCTTTTTTTCAAGTACGCCGAACATGTGAACTCACCCTACAAACCGGATAACTGGGGTGAGGCGCTGAACGAAGAACAGATCGTCGCGCAGGCCCGTCGGATGATCGAGGCCTACGGCTTCAAGAGCATCAAACTCAAGGCCGGCACGCTGCCGCCGGAGCACGAAGTGTCGTGCATCAAGGCATTGAAAAAGGCGTTCCCCGGTTATCCCTTGCGCATCGACCCGAACGGCAACTGGTCCCTGGAAACCTCTATCCGCATGGCCGAATTGCTGGGCGACGATTTGCAATATTACGAAGATCCTACCCCGGGCCTGGACGGGATGGCCGAGCTGCACAAGCGCACAGGCCTGCCATTGGCGACCAACATGGTGGTCACCGATTTCGACGAGTTCCGCCGTAGCATCGCCTTGAACAGCGTGCAGATCGTCCTCGCCGACCATCATTACTGGGGCGGCCTGCGCGACACCCAGGCGTTGGCGAAAATGTGCGAGACCTTTGGCCTGGGCGTCTCGATGCATTCCAACTCGCACCTGGGCATCAGCCTGATGGCGATGGCCCACGTGGCCGCGTCGGTGCCGAACCTCGATTACGCCTGCGACACCCATTACCCGTGGCAGGAACCGGACGAAGAAGTGATCAAGGGTGGCAAGTTGCCGATTGTTGATGGTTGCGTGAAGATCACCCGCGCGCCGGGCCTGGGCCTGGAGCTGGATCACGATCAACTCGGCAAGCTGCATGACCAGTACCTGACCTGCGGCATTCGCCAGCGCGACGACGTCAAACAGATGCAGCGCTACAAACCGGAGTGGAAAGCGCTCAAGCCGCGCTTCTGAGTGCGGCGAGCAAACGCTCGATCTGGGCCAGCTCCCAGGTACTGAGCAGGTTCACCGGATCGGTGCGCAGCCAGAGGTCGTGCCCGGCTTCGCGACCATCCGGGCTGCGGCAATGTTGGCAGTGGCGCAGATGTGTGCCGTCGACCTCGAGGGTCAGGTGCCAACCCTCGATGTCGACGGTCACCAGGCCGAACTCGTCGGGTGCGCTCACCCGACGCATCGGCCGAACCTCAAGCGCTGCATCGCGCAGCAATTGGTAAATCTCACGGGTGCCCAATGCCATGAATTTCCCCGAATCCCTGTAGGAGCGAGCATGCTCGCGATGGAAGTCCAGACACTGCGGGGCGTCAGGTGCCCAGCGTCATCGTTGACGACCATCGCGAGCATGCTCGCTCCTACAGGATATCTATATTCTATTAAGAAATAACCAAATAATAATTAAGAATTATTTTGTATATCAAATTTCATGCACTATCGCTGCGACCATTTTTCTGACCTCACAGCGAGTATCTCATGGCAACCCCTAACAAGACCCTTCTGGCCATAACGCTTGCAGCGGCGGTTGCGCTGCTGACCCCCGGTGCCCAGGCGGAGGGAAAGATCAGCATTGCCCAGCAATTCGGCATCGGTTACCTGATCCTGGACGTGGTGCGCGACCAGCAGTTGATCGAGAAACACGGCAAGGAACAGGGCCTGGACATCAAGGTCGATTGGAACAGCATCTCCGGTGCTACGGCGATGAACGAAGCGCTGCTCGCTGGCGCCCTGGACGTGGTGTCGGCGGGCGTGCCGCCGATGTTGACCATCTGGGACCGCACCAAGGGCAAGCAGAACGTCAAGGCGATTGCCTCGCTGGGTTCGATGCCCAATTACCTGCTGACCAACAACCCGAATGTCAAAACCCTGAAGGATTTCTCCGACAAGGACCGCATTGCCGTGCCGGCTGCCGGGGTCGGGTTCCAGTCCCGCACCTTGCAGATCGAAACGGCCAAGCAGTTCGGCAACGAGCACTACAAGAAATTCGACGACATTTCGATCAGCCTGGCCCACCCCGATGCAACGGCTGCACTGATTGCCGGTGGCTCGGAGATCAATTCGCACTTTTCCAGCCCGCCGTTCCAGTATCAGGAATTGCAGAACCCCAATGTGCACAAAGTGTTGAGTTCCTACGACGTGCTGGGTGGTCAGGCAACCTTCAACGTGTTGTACACCACGGAAAAATTCCACGACGAAAACCCGAAGACCTACAAGGCCTTCTACGACGCACTGGCTGAAGCGGAGAAGATCATCAAGGCCGACAAGTCCGCCGCCGCCAAGACCTACATCCGCGTCGAGCAGTCGAAGCTGCCGCTCGAACTGGTCGAGAAGATCGTCAATGACCCGGAAATCAACTTCACCGTCGTGCCGCAGCGCACGGGTGTCTACGCCGAGAAGCTGCAGGAGCTGGGCGTGCTGAAAAACAAGGCTGAAAGCTGGAAGGACTACTTCTTCGAAGAAGCCCACGGTGGTGCTGGCAGCTAATACGCCAGACTTCATCACTACCACCGAAGAGGGATGGCTGTTTGCCTCACGTGTGGTTATGCTCGGCAGGTTTTGCGTTTGCCAATCATTAACAACAAAGTGATGACATGAGCCCAATAGAGACGCGTGCGACGGCGCTGGCGCTGTATCCGGAAGACTCCCGCGAGGCCGCGGCTCTGCTCAAACAAGCTGTTCCCCTGATGGTGAAACACAACATCCCGCCCAATCCGGTGCATTACGCGCTGTGGTACACCTACAGCAAGGGCGAGGACACCGAGCTCAATCGTCACCTGGATCGCGTGGTCAGGGACTTCGACGGCTTTCCGCCGGAGTCGGCCACGCGGTTGTTTCGCGATTACATCATCCGTGATGAGCTGGAAGAGGCGCGCGCCGGGCAGCAACAGGCGATCAACCTGGTAGACGACATGCACCGCGACGTGTCCCGCAGCGTCGAGGGCAGTCTGGATTTCCAGAGCAGCCTGGGGCGTTGTATCGAGATGCTCGAGTCGCCGGCCAACGAACGCTTGCCGGACATCCTCAGCGAGCTGCAACACAGCACCCAACTCATGCAGACTCAACAGGAACGATTCCTGTCGCAACTGAGCACCGCGCAAAACGAGATCAAGAGCCTGCGGGACAAGCTCGAACGCGCACAACTGGCCGCGACCCTCGATGGCCTGACCGAGTTGCTCAATCGCAGCGCGTTCGCCCGCCTGCTGGATGAGGCGTTAGGTCACGGCGCTTCGGGTGTTGCGCTGGTGATGCTCGATATCGACCACTTCAAACAATTCAACGATCAATACGGCCATCCGTTGGGTGATCGCGTACTCAAGCATGTCGCGCAGGTGTTGCGCAGTTCGCTGCAAGTCCACGCCACGGCAGCGCGTTACGGCGGCGAGGAGTTCTGCGTGATTCTGGAGCACTGCCCGGACCTGGAAACGGCTGTCGTATTCGCCGAGCAGATACGCACGAAGGTGCAGTCCTTGCGCATCAAGGCCCGTGGCGACGGCAAGGTGCTCGATACTATCACCGCGTCCTTTGGCGTGGCCTTCGCGCAACCGGGCGAGCAACCGGACAACCTGCTGACCCGGGCCGATGACGCCCTGTACCAGGCCAAGCGCACGGGGCGTAATCGCGTCCATCGCTGAATACCTGACTACTGTAGGAGCGAGCATGCTCGCGATGGTCGTTAACGATAACGCTGGCTACCAGATACCCTGCGGTGCCGGTGACACCATCGCGAGCATGCTCGCTCCTACAGGAGATCTGTGTCGCTTCTCATTATGAGAAAAACTCGCGATCATCGCGATTAAAATGAGTTTGTCTCACTGGATGCCTACTACCGACAATGTGCCCATCAAACACATTGGAGTTATTTGTCATGGCTTTGGCCCATTCCCTTGGATTTCCGCGCATTGGCCGCGACCGCGAATTGAAGAAAGCACAGGAAGCCTTCTGGAAGGGTGAGCTGAGCGAAGAGGGCCTGCGCGCCGTTGGCCGTGAGCTGCGCAAGAGCCATTGGGATCTGCAGAAAAACGCCGGCATCGAGCTGCTGCCGGTCGGCGATTTCGCCTGGTACGACCAGGTCCTGACCCATTCCCTGATGTTCGGGGTGATCCCTGAGCGCTTCCGCCCAGCCAATGGCCAGGCTTCATTGCAGACCCTGTTCGACATGGCGCGTGGTGTCAGTAACAGCTGTTGCGGTGGCGCACATGCCCAGGAAATGACCAAGTGGTTCGACACCAACTATCACTACCTGGTCCCTGAGTTCACCGCCGACCAACCATTCCAGCTGGGCTGGGAGCAGTTATTCGAAGAAGTCGAAGAAGCCCGCGCGCTGGGTCACAACGTCAAGCCCGTAGTGATCGGCCCGCTGACTTACCTGTGGCTGGGCAAGACCAAGGGCAGTGATTTCGACAAGCTTGACCTGCTGGACCGCCTGCTGCCGCTCTACGGCCAGATCTTCCAGCGCCTGGCCGCGCAGGGCGTCGAGTGGGTTCAGATCGACGAGCCCATCCTGGTACTCGACTTGCCACAAGCGTGGAAGAACGCCTTTGAACGCGCCTACAACCTGATTCAACGCGACCCGCTGAAAAAACTCGTCGCCACCTACTTCGGCGGTCTGGAAGAAAACCTCGGCCTGGCGGCGAACCTGCCGGTCGATGGCCTGCACATCGATCTGGTCCGCGCTCCAGAGCAATACCCGACCATTCTCGATCGCCTGCCGGCCTATAAGGTGTTGTCGCTGGGTGTGGTCAACGGCCGTAACGTGTGGCGCTGCGACTTGGAAAAAGCGCTGGCCACCCTGCAACACGCCAACGAGCGTCTGGGTGATCGCCTGTGGGTGGCGCCGTCCTGCTCGCTGCTGCACAGCCCCGTGGACCTGGGGCGTGAAGACAAGCTCGATGCCGAACTGAAAAGCTGGCTGGCGTTTGCCGTACAGAAGTGTGAAGAAGTGACGGTCCTCGCCCAGGCCGTCAACGAACCGCAGGCGCCACACGTGCTGCGTGCCTTGACCAACAGCCGATCCGTCCAGGCCAGCCGTGCCGCTTCGCCGCGTATCCACAAACCCGAGGTGCAGGCCCGTGTGGGGGCGATCACCGCCAACGATAGCCAGCGTCACTCGTCCTTCGACGGCCGTATCGGCAAACAACGCGTGCGCCTGAACCTGCCATTGTTCCCGACGACTTCCATCGGCTCGTTCCCGCAAACCTCGGCCATTCGTCTGGCTCGCCAGTCGTTCAAGCAAGGCAAGCTGACGGCAGCCGAATACACCGAAGCGATGCACAGCGAAATCCGGCATGCGGTGCAGGTGCAGGAACGCCTGGGTCTTGACGTCCTCGTGCACGGCGAAGCCGAGCGTAACGACATGGTTGAATACTTCGCCGAGCAGATCAACGGCTACATGTTCACCCGCTTTGGCTGGGTGCAAAGCTACGGTTCGCGCTGCGTGAAACCGGCGGTGATCTTCGGCGACCTCAGCCGTCCGCAAGCCATGACCGTGGAGTGGATCCGTTACGCCCAGGGCCTGACCGACAAGGTCATGAAAGGCATGCTGACGGGCCCCGTGACCATGCTGATGTGGTCGTTCCCCCGCGAAGACGTGTCTCGCAAGGTCCAGGCGCAACAACTGGCACTGGCCCTGCGTGACGAAGTGGTGGACCTGGAAACGGCCGGCATCAAAGTCGTGCAGATCGACGAAGCCGCCTTCCGCGAAGGCTTGCCGCTGCGTCGTGCGCAATGGCAGGACTACCTGGACTGGGCCGTGGAAGCGTTCCGCCTCACCGCCAGCGGTGTACGCGACGAAACGCAGATCCACACCCACATGTGCTACAGCGAGTTCAACGACGTGATCAAGTCAATCGCGGCCATGGACGCCGACGTGATCACCATCGAAACCTCGCGTTCGGACATGGAACTGCTCGACGCCTTCGAAGCGTTCGACTACCCGAACGACATCGGTCCGGGCGTCTACGACATCCACTCGCCACGAGTCCCGGATGCCTCGGAAATGGCCAACCTCCTGCGCAAGGCTGCCCAGCGTATTCCCGCCGAGCGCTTGTGGGTCAACCCGGATTGCGGCTTGAAAACTCGCGGCTGGCCGGAAACCGAAGCGGCGCTGGTGCACATGGTCACGGCGGCGCGCCAACTGCGTAAAGAATTGGCCTGACGTTCGTAAGCACGTCCGAAACCGGAGCGCTGCATGGCGCTCCGGTTTTTTTATGGGAGTAAGGCAATTTGCTGGCCCCCAACGCCCGAAGTTACATAGAGAATCACTTTACTTTCAGGTGGTTAGGGCCAACTTTAAATGCGCAATCTATGGATTCCACTGATTTCCCTGAGCCTGGCGGGTTTCGCCGTCCAGGCCCAGGCAAGGGAGCTGCAAGCCAATGACCGCTACATGTGCAGTTGGGGCGCGGGCACCGCAGCCAAGGCTCAGGAGCTGAAGCTGGCGGGTGTTTCGTTGTATGCCGCGCGCAAAAAGCTGCAGACCTACAAGTTCAGTAAACCGTGGATGCGCATGATGGCGATGGGCATCACCGAGCAAACCTACGACAGCCCTACACGGATGAAACCCGAAGCCTTGCGCCGCAGCTTCAATGAGGACTGCCTGCGCTACAAGGTGGCGCGCAAGTGATCTACAGCGCCTGGTCGATCAGCTCAAGGTAAGCGGGGCTGGCGGAGATCGAGTTGTGTCCCACGCCCGATATCACCTTCAGCACCGCCACCCCTTGGGCGAAGTGCCGATAGAGCGCTTCTGTGCTGGAGCGGGGGATGATGTCGTCCTGTTCTGCGGCCAGCAACAGGGTCGGAATCGAGATATGCGCGGCATATTTCCAGGAGTCGAAGCGGTCCTTGAGCAGCCACTTCACCGGAAAGATCGGGTACTGGCGCACGGCGAGTTCTTCCAGGCTGTTGTAGGGCGTGATCAGGATCAGCCGCGCCGCCGGGCGCTGGCTGGCCAGGCGTACCGCAACCCCTGAACCGAGGCTGCGGCCGACCACCGCGACTTGTGTATGGCTGCTGTATACCTTGTCGAACAGGGTCAGGGCGTCGCGGGCAATCGCTTCTTCCGAGGGCTTGCCCGTGCTGCCGCCAAAACCGCGATAGTGCATTAAATAAAGGGCGTGGTCAGGAAACGCCTGGGAGAATTCCTCCAGGTTGCGCGATACGTCCTCTGCATTGCCACCAAAATAAATGAGCGCTTTTGGCCCATCGTGTGGTCTGACGGTCACTTGCACCTGCGCGTCGTCCACCTCCAGAGTGAGCCTCGGTGCTTCGATCGTGGCGGGCTGCGGGAAGTAGATCAGCGCACGCTGGAACACCAGCAGCGCGACACAGAGTGCCAGGTACAAACCCGCGAGGATGGCGACGAGAATTATCAGGGTGCGTGACATTCGGCTAACGTTAGTGCGTGGCATTGATTGCTCGGGGTTCTGAAATACGAATTGCCGGTACCTGTCCCTGTCCCTGTAGGAGCAGCCGGTCGACGCTCGAATGCTCGCGATGGTCGTCAACGATGACGCTGGCTGTCTGAATGCCTGCGGTGCCTGGACCACCATCGCGAGCATTCGAGCGTCGACCGGCTGCTCCTACAGGAATCGAGTGTAGTTGAACGTAGGGGCAAACCATGGACCACACGAATGGACTCACGCGCAGACGACTGCTCACGCTGACGGCCGGAGCCACGGCGGTGCTCACTCTCGATCCGACCTTCGCGATCACCGCGTCGTTCGAGGAAACTGGAGGCAAGAACATGCTGACCCGCGCCATTCCTTCCAGCAACGAACCCTTGCCGATGGTTGGCGTGGGCACCTATCGCGGTTTTGATGTGGCGCCTGCCGATCCCGCCTACAGACAGTTGCCTGGCGTGCTCAGTGCATTGTTCGAGAAAGGTGGCACGGTGATCGACAGCTCACCCATGTACGGCCGCGCCGAGCAGACCACGGGTGAACTGTTGTCGATTCATGAGCCGCGCTCGCCGGCCTTCCTGGCCACCAAGGTATGGACCCGGGGACGTGAGGAGGGCATCGCTCAGATGGAACAATCCTTCCGGCTACTGCAAACCGATCGCATCGACCTGATGCAAATCCACAACCTGCTGGACTGGAAAACCCACCTGCCGACCCTGCGCCAGTGGAAGGAAGAAGGGCGTATTCGCTACATCGGCATCACCCATTACACCGCTTCGGCTTACGACGAAGTTGAAGCTGTGCTCAAGGCCGAGGCGCTGGACTTTTTGCAGATCAACTACGCGCTGGACGACCGTGGAGTGGAAAAACGCATTCTGCCGCTGTGCCGGGAGCGCGGCGTTGCGGTGATCTGCAATCGGCCCTTTGGCGGCGGTAATCTGCTCGCACGTTTCAAGGGTAAACCGCTGCCAGGCTGGGCCGCACAAGTCGGCGCCACCAGTTGGGCGCAACTGGCGCTGAAGTACCTGCTGGCGCACTCGGCGGTGACCTGCGTGATTCCCGGCACCGGCAACCCGCGCTACATGGCCGACAACGCCGGCGCCGGCTTTGGCCCGATGCTGACCGGCGCGCAACGCGAGCAGTTGATCGATATGGTGAGTTGAGCCCTGTGGGCGCGGGCTTGTCGAATCGTCGCACCGCCGCGATGGTCGTCAACGATAACGCGATAAGCCTGACGCCCCGCGCCGGCCTTGAGTCCATCGCGAGCAAGCTCGCTCCTGCAAGCGAGCCTGCTCGCGATGATTCCCGGTTAAACGAGATACCGCCGAAACCACGCCAACGTCCGATCCCAGGCCAGTTTTGCCGCCGCTTCGTCGTAGCGCGGGGTGGAGTCGTTGTGGAAGCCGTGGTTGGCGCCGGCGTAGATGTGCGCTTCGTAGGTCTTGTCCGCCGCTTTCAACGCCTGTTCATACGCCGGCGCACTGCGCCCCGGTCCTGGCCACCTGTGCATCCTGTTCGGCCTTGACACCGGATACGCCGACCGCGCCTATCACCTGGCCGTCAACGACAACCGGCACGCCACCTTCCAGCGGGGTGAGCACAGGCGCCGACAGAAAGGCAAAACGGCCGCCATTGACCATGTCTTCGAAACCCTTGGACTCGCGTCGGCCCAGCGCCGAGGTGCGGGCCTTTTCCGTGGCGATGTAGGCGCTGCTCGGCGTGGCGCCGTCCAGGCGTTCCAGGGCCAGGGGATGACCGCCGTCATCGACGATCGCGATGCTGACCGCCCATCCGTTGCTCTGGGCTTCATTGCGGGCGGCGGCGAGGATATGGCTGACTTCGGCCTGTCCGAGGATGGCTTTGCTTTTCATCGCGATTCTCCATTGAGCGGTGAGGGCAGGGCTGCGTCGACCAGTTCGATCCAATGCCGCACCGGCGTGCGGTTGGCGCCGTCCAGGTGCGACTGGCAGCCGATGTTGGCGGTGACAATCACGTCCGGCTGACCGCTTTCCAGGGCGTTGAGTTTGTTGTCGCGCAACTGCCGGGCCAGCACGGGTTGCGTGATTGAATAAGTGCCTGCCGAACCACAGCACAGGTGAGCATCCGGCACTTGGGTGAGGTTGAAACCCAGGCGGACCAGCGTCGCTTCCACCGCGCCGCCGAGCTTTTGCGCGTGCTGCAAGGTACAGGGACAATGGAAGGCCAAGCGCTGATCGCTGGAGACGCCGAGCGTTTCCAGCGGTTCGTCCCGCAGCACTTCCACCAGGTCGCGGGCCAGCGCGCTGATCTTTTTCGCCTTGGCCCCATAGGCCGGGTCGTGTTCGAGCAGATGGCCGTAGTCCTTGATGAACGCGCCACAGCCACTGGCAGTTTGCACAATCGCCTCGGCGCCATTTTCGAGGTGCGGCCACCAGGCGTCGATGTTGCGCCGGGCGCGGTCCAGCCCCGCCTCCTGGGCGTCGAGGTGGTAATCCACTGCGCCGCAGCAGCCTGCCTCGCGGCAGGCAATGACGCTGATCCCCAGATTATCCAGCACGCGCGCGGTCGCCGCATTGGTGTTGGGCGACAGCCCCGGTTGCACGCAGCCCTCAAGTAACAGCACCTGTCGTGCGTGACGGTTGTGGGGTAGGGCCTTCATCGGCGCCGAACTGCGCGGCAATTTCGCCTGCAGCGTATCGGGCAACCAGGTCCGGAACACTTGGCCACTGCTGACCAGTCGCCTGAACAGCCCGGGATTGGGCACCACCCTGCGCAAGCCTTCACGCAACAACCGCTGGCCGAGCGGACGCGGCACAGCGGCATCCACCACCGCACGGCCAATGTCGAGCAAGTTGTGATAATCGACGCCGGAGGGGCAGGTGGTTTCGCAATTGCGGCACGACAGGCAACGGTCCAGATGCTCCTGGGTCTTGTGCGTGACTTTATGGCCTTCCAGCACTTGCTTGATCAGGTAGATACGCCCCCGCGGCCCATCGAGCTCATCGCCGAGCAGTTGATAGGTCGGACAGGTGGCGTTACAGAACCCGCAATGCACGCAGGTGCGCAAGATGCTTTCGGCTTCGTCGGCGCGGGGCAGGCGGCGGGCGGTGTCGCTCAGGGTGGTCTGCATGGCTCAGAGTTCCGCGTACAGGCGTGCGGGGTTGAAGATGCCCCGTGGGTCCAGTTGCTGTTTGAGACGGCGGTGGTAGCGCAAAAGTGCCGCCGACAAAGGCTGGAAAGGGCTGTCGATCAGGCCGTGGCTGTAGCAGGTGACGTGGCCGCCGACTTCTGCGACGACCTTGCGGATGAACTCCGCTTCGGCGTCCGACTTCAGCCAGCGCTGGGCGCCGCCCCAGTCGATCAATTGTCGGCCTGGAAGGGACAGTCGCGGCGTATTGTGCGGCACGGACAAACGCCACAACGGCTGAGTCTCGTCGAAGAAACGCAGCCGATGCTCATTCAGATCGGCCCAGAAAGCGGAGTCCAACCGTTCGCCGCCCAGGCGATCATGGGCTGCCGATACCGAACCTTCGCCGCCTTCAAGACGCAGGTGCAGGCGCTGCCCGTCGTGGCAGGCAGCGCTGATGGGCAGCGGTTGCTGGCCCCATTCAGCCAGGCGCAACAAGGCGCGGTCGCTGTCCATTTCCAGGCTGATGCTCAGGGTTTGTCGAGGTTTGGGCAGGACCTTGAGCGACACTTCGGTGATCACCCCCAGGCTGCCGAAACTGCCGGCCATCAGGCGCGACAGGTCATAGCCGGCGACGTTTTTCATCACTTCGCCACCAAACCGCAGATGCTTGCCGTGCCCGGTGATCACCCGCGTACCGAGCACGAAATCGCGCACCGAACCGGCCCAGGGTCGCCGTGGCCCCGACAGCCCGCTGGCAATCATCCCGCCGACTGTGGCGTCGTCGCCAAAAGCAGGCGGTTCGCACGCGAGCATCTGCTGCGAGCCGTCCAGGATGTAGGTCAACTCGGACAGCGGTGTGCCGCAGCGGGCGGTGATCACCAATTCGGTCGGGTCATAGCTGACGACCCCGCGATGGGTGCGGGTGTCGAGCACTTCCCCGGGCACGATGCGACCGAGGAAGGCCTTGCTGTTGGAGCCCTGAATGCGCAGTGGCGTGGCGTTTTCCAGCGCCTGGTTGACTTGTTCCAGCAACGCGGCGCTGTCATCGAATGCCTGTTCACGGTACATCAGAAACGCTCCAGCTCGGGAAAGGGCAACTGTCCGGCGTGCACATGCATGGCGCCAAACTCGGCGCAGCGGTGCAGGGTGGGAATGTTCTTGCCGGGATTGAGCAGGCCGCTGGGGTCGAACGCAGCTTTGACGCCATGGAACAGCGTCAACTCGTCGCTGTTGAACTGCGCGCACATCTGATTGATTTTCTCGCGGCCCACCCCGTGTTCACCGGTGATGCTGCCACCGACGCTCACGCACAACTCAAGGATCTTGCCGCCCAGGGCTTCTGCACGCTCCAGCTCACCCGGTTGATTGGCATCGAACAGGATCAGCGGGTGCATGTTGCCGTCGCCGGCATGGAAGACGTTGGCCACACGCAGGTCGTATTCGGCGGACAACGCCTCGATCGCCTGCAACACGCCTGGCAGTTCCCGACGCGGAATGGTGCCATCCATGCAGTAATAGTCGGGCGAGAGGCGACCCACCGCCGGGAAGGCGTTCTTGCGCCCGGCCCAGAAACGAACGCGTTCGGCCTCATCTTTGGCCTGGCGCACTTCGGTGGCGCCAGCCAACTCCAGCACCTTGCGCACACGGTCGCAATCGTCGTGGACATCGGCTTCGACGCCATCGAGTTCGCACAGCAGAATGGCCTCGGCGTCCACCGGGTAACCCGCGTGAATGAAGTCTTCGGCGGCCCGAATCGCCAGGTTGTCCATCATCTCCAGCCCACCCGGAATGATGCCGGCGGCGATGATGTCGGCCACGGCGCGGCCAGCCTTTTCCACGGAGTCGAACGACGCCAGCAGCACCTTGGCGGTCTGCGGCTTGGGCAGCAGCTTGACCGTGACCTCGGTGATCACCCCGAGCATGCCTTCGGAACCGGTGAACAATGCCAGCAAGTCGAAGCCCGGGGTGTCGAGGGCGTCAGAGCCCAGCGTCAGGTGCTCGCCTTCAACGGTAAGAATTTCGACCTTGAGCAGGTTGTGCACGGTCAGGCCGTATTTCAGGCAGTGCACGCCGCCGGCGTTTTCCGCGACGTTGCCGCCAATCGAACAGGCGATTTGCGAGGAGGGGTCCGGCGCGTAGTACAGGCCGAATGGTGCGGCCGCCTGGGAAATCGCCAGGTTGCGTACGCCCGGCTGCACCCGTGCGGTACGCGCGGCAGGGTCGATATGCAGGATATGGTTGAAGCGCGCCATCACCAGGAGCACGCCTTTTTCCAGGGGCAGGGCACCGCCCGATAAACCCGTGCCGGCACCACGGGCGACCACCGGGACGCGCATCTCGTGGCACAGGCGCAGCACGCCTTGTACTTCATCGAGCTGGCGCGGTAGCACCACCAGCAGCGGCGTGGTGCGATAGGCCGAAAGGCCGTCGCACTCGTACGGCTTGAGCTCTTCCTGCTGATGCAACACCTGCAGCTTCGGCAGGCGGGTCTGCAGGGCCTGCAACAGGGCGGCCCTGTCGACGTCGGGCAGCGCGCCGTCGACGGCTTCATCATAGAGAATGTTCATGGCCGTTTTACTTTACTCCATTCAAATTGCCGCGAGGTCTCTGTAGGAGCGAGCACGTCGAACCGTCGCGATGGTGGCTCAGACGCCGCGGATATCCTGGCAGCCAGCGTCATCGTTGACGACCATCGCGAGCTTGCTCGCTCCTACAGGGGTTGAAGGCTCAATGCCCGCCCACCACCATCTGCGTGAACGGCGCCACATACGCCTGCAACGTCACCAGCCCACCCACCAGGATCGCCAGCACAATGGAATGGAAGAACACATAGCGCAGGATTTCCCCCTCATGGCCGTACCAGCGCGTGGCAGTGGACGCCACCACAATTGACTGGGCGTCGACCATCTTGCCCATGACCCCGCCGGAACTGTTGGCGGCGGCCATGAGCACCGGACTGAGATTCAGTTGCTCGGCAGTGACACGCTGCAAACCGCCGAACAGCACGTTGGACGCGGTGTCCGAGCCGGTCAGCGCCACCCCGAGCCAGCCCAGTAGCGTGCCGAACATGGGGTAGAAAATCCCCGTCGCCGCAAACGCCAGGCCCATGGTCGCATCCAGCCCGGAGTACCGCGTGAGGAAGCCCAGGGCGAGCATTGCCGCAATGGTGATCAACGAGTAGCGCACTACCCAGATTGTGCGCAGGTACTGACGGATCAGTTGCGGGATCGAATAGCCCATCAGCAATCCGCCAACGATGGCGGCCAGGAGAATTCCGCTGCCGGTGCTGGTGAACCAGGTGAACTTGTAGATGGCTTCTTCGGTTTTCGGTGTCGGCACCACCGGCGGCACTTTTTCGATCTGCTGGTGCAGAGTGGTGAAGGTGACGACCGGGGCGAAGATCGGGTTGGCTTCGCGCACGGGTTTGCCCTGTGGGTCGAGCTTGGCCGATTGAGTGACCGGATCGATGGCAGGGCGGGTATCGAACAGGTTCTTGAAGCCCTGGGTGCCCCAGGCGAACACGAATACCGTGAGGATGATCCACGGCATCCAGGCGCGCATCACCGCAGGTTTGGCGTCACTGGCGAAGGTCGCGGAAGGTTCAGGTTTCGCCGCGTGCTCCTCATCGATTTTCGAATTGTCCACGCGACCGGTCAGCGCCGCAGAAGTGTGCACGGTCGCCGGCTTCCAGACCTTGAGGAAGCCGGTCAGGCAGGCCATGGAAATCAGCGCGGCGATCACATCCACCAGCATCGGCCCGTGATAGTTGGACACGATGAATTGCGGCACGGCAAAACTGACCCCGGTCACCACGATGGCCGGCCAGATTTCCATCATCTTGCGCCAGCCGGCGAATGCCCAGATCAACCAGAACGGCACCAGAACCGAGAAAAACGGTAACTGACGACCGACCATCATCGACAGCTCCATCTCATCCAGGCCGGTGACCTTGGCCAAGGTAATGATCGGCGTGCCGAGGGCGCCGAACGCCACCGGTGCGGTGTTGGCGATCAACGCCAGGCCGGAGGCGGCCAGTGGCGAGAAGCCGAGGCCAATCAGAATCGCACCGGTTACCGCTACCGGCGTGCCGAACCCGGCCGCGCCTTCAAAGAACGCGCCGAAGCAAAACGCGATCAACAGCAATTGCAGTCGTCGGTCGTCGGTGATCCGGGCGAGCGAGTCCTGCAGCACCTTGAACGAGCCGTTCTCGGTGGTCAGTCGATGCAGGAAAATGATGTTCAGCACGATCCAGCCAATCGGCAGCAAGCCATTGGCCGCCCCGTACAGCGCTGCCGAACCCGCCATGTTGGCCGGCATGCCGAAGGCGAAGATGGCGATGACCAGTGCTGACGCGAGGGCGAGCAACGCCGCGATATGTGCTTTGATATGAAAGAAGGCAAGGGCCGCCAACATCACCACGACGGGTACGGCTGCCATGAGGGTTGAGATGACCGGGTTGCCGAACGGATCGTAAATTTGCTGCCAGACCATGTTCACCTCTGCTTTTTATTGTTGGGATTGCAGACCCCCAAAAGGGGCGGTGGCTTGTAGTATAGGTGGCATTGCGTCGCTGTCCTGTGCGCGGTAAATCGCGGATTACAGCGGTTTTTTCAAGATCAGTAGCACAGTTTTCGCGGAGGAACGCAGTGATGACCGAGCGCCATTTGCTTCACACCGAAACGCTGTCCAACGGTTGCAGCATCAAAGTCAAGACCGAAATCCTGCGCGACGGTTCACTGGGGATGTTCATCGGCGTCTACCGCCCCGATGGCGCGGCCATCGAGGAAAACGATCATCCCGCGGTGCACTTCCTCGACATGGAAGCGGCGATGGCGTGGGGAATCGAACAGGCCAAGGGCATCGGGAATGGCCAAAGAACCCTTTAAAACATTGCACGCCCCCTTGTAGGAGCAAGCTCGCTCCTACAGGTATGAAGGCAACTTCAAGCCTTGCTGGCGGCCAGATACGCCCCGAGCCGCTGCCCCATCTCTTCGCCCAACGCCTGCAAACCGCTCATCGGTCGAACCATCACTTCGAACTCGACAATCTTGCCCTGCTCGTCGAAGCGGATCATGTCGATGCCCTTGAGCGCCTTGCCGCCCACCGTGGCGCTGAATTCCAGCACCACATTCAACCCATCCGCCGTCACCAGTTCCCGGTGGTAGGCGAAATCCTGGAAGACCTTGCACACCGTGTTCAGGATCATCGAAACCACCGGCGCGCCAGGATAGGGTGAGTGCGCCATCGGCGAGCGGAACACCACCTCGGGCGCCAGCAGCGCCGGCAGGGCCTGCAAGTCACCCTGGCGGATCATCTCGTGCCATTGGCTCAACGATTGCGCGGCGTTGGGGCAGCTTCAGCTCGGACATCTTCAACTCCTGTTTTTGTTGTTCTGGCCGAAGACTGTAGCGCAACGCCTGCGAAGTCCTGCTTATGGGGATGTATTCAAGCGGTCGATGGTGGCCGCGTGGAGTTCACGATAGGCCGCCACCAACTGCTCCTGATTGAACGCAAGGTTGCGGCCGCTGGGGTTGGGCAGCACCCACACGGTTGCCTGTGCAAATGGCGTTGATTGTCTTCCCCATGCGACATCGCGCTGGCGGGACAGCGCGCAATACGCTGCTTTCCCGAGAAAGGCGATAAAACGTGGCGCATGCCGGGCGATCTTGCGCTCGAAGTCCACCGCTGCCGCCTGAAACTCCCCGATCGACAACTGATCCGCCCGGGCCGTTGGCCGCGCTACCACCGCCGTCAAACCGCACTGATATTGCAGAATCGTGCGGTCATCGTCCGGGCACAGCTGCTGCGGTGTGAATCCGGCCAAGTGCAACGTGCGCCAGAAGCGATTACTCCTGCCGCTGAAGTGATGTCCTTGGGCGGCGGCCTGCAGACCTGGATTGATCCCGCAGAAAACAACGGTCAGGTGATCGGCCAGGATGTCCTCAAGCGCCATGGCACATCACGTTGACCGCGTTGCGCGCCAGCTCGGTCAAATCCTCCCGGGATTTGCCCGCCCTCGCACGAATCGAAATGCTGTGCAGCAACGATGACGCCAGCACCGCCAGGGCGGCCGGGTCGGCACTTTCGGGCAGCTCGCCCTGTTCGATCGCTGAGCGCAGGCGCGTTTCCAGATCGGCATCCAGGCGGCTCAGACGATCCGACAGCACCTCACGTATCTCCGCGTCTTCCACCGCTTCAGTGGTCGCCGTGCCGATGGCGAAGCAGCCTCGAGGCTGGCCGTCACCGGAAAAATAAATCGACAGTTGCCCCTCGTAAAACTGCAGCAATGCCTGGCGCACCGTCAGTTCGGTGTCCGTCAGTGCCGCGTGCATGGCCGCCGCTGCCACTTCCCAATATTGCTCGAGTGCCTTGATGTAGAGCGCATGTTTATCGCCAAACGCCGCATACAGGCTCGGTCGGTTCATGCCTGCCGCCGTGGCGATGCTGTCCAGGGACGCGCCGGAATAACCCGTGCTCCAGAAAACGCCCAGTGCCTGCTGCAAGGCTGTCTGCGGGTCATAGGCGCGAGGGCGGCCACGCCCTTTGCCTTCGGTCGGTTTATTTTGTGCCATGTCGTACAAAATCCTTGAGAAGGGGATCGATCTGTGGATATTCTTACACCATCGCACAAAATTAAGGAATCAGAAATTCCTTGGTTGCAGGTTTGTTGAAGCGCAGCTCGAACCGGGTGGCGCGACTACGAAACAGGTGCGGCGGGGTGATCCCCCGTTTTGCGCACGGTAAGGCTGTTTTGAGTGGGCATCCGCCCGATTTCCCGGTTAAAGGTGCATTCGATCATGACCAAGCAATTCGATATTCCAGCCACACAAAGCTATGCGCATCCCGAGCCGAACCCGAGCGATGCACCCGGCAGAAAACCTCTCAAGGAAAGCATTCGGCCACTGTTGATGGTCGGCGTTCCGGCGTTCTTCGCCGCGGTCGGCTATGCGCACTATTTGGCCGGCGAGCCCTTTGTTTCCACCGATAACGCCTACGCCCGAGTGGCGAAGGCGTCGGTCAATGCGCGGATCTCCGGGCAGGTGGTCGAAATCGCCGTCGAGGACAACCAACTCGTGCGAAAGGGCCAGGTGCTGTTTCGCATCGACCCCAAGCCTTTGCAGATTGCGGTAGACCGCGCCGAAGCGCAGTTGAGCGTGGCACGCCTGCGCATCGACGGCCTCAAGGCCAGTTATCGCCAGCAACAGGCCGAATTGCAATCGGCCCGGGAGTCGGCGGAGTTCGATCAGAAAGAGTTCGCTCGCAAGAAGGCGCTGGTGGCTTCCGATTTTGTCTCGCGCGCGGTTTACGAGCGTGCCGACACCGACGTAAAAGTCGCACGCCAACGTATTGCCGCTGTCGAGCAACAGCTGGCCAACACCGTTGTCGCCTTGAACGGCAATCCCAACATCAATGCTGACAGCCATCCGACTGTTCGCGAGGCGAGGACGCAGCTCGACGAGGCGCAGTTGTACCTGTCGTACGCGACCGTGTACGCGCCCGCCGACGGTATCGTTGCCAAGGTGGACGATTTGCAGGTCGGCAACTACGTCAACAACGGTGCACCAGCGTTCGCGCTGCTGTCCGATCGTGAAATCTGGATCGAGGCCAACTTCCGTGAAACCGACGTCACGCACATGCGTCCCGGTCAGGAAGCCACCATTCGCATCGACACCTATCCGGATCACCTGTTCAAGGCTCACGTCACCAGCATGAGCCCCGGCGCCGGTTCGGACTTCGCCTTGTTGCCCCCGGAGAATGCCACTGGCAACTGGGTGAAGGTGGTACAGCGGGTGCCGGTGCGGCTGGAGCTGGATGAGGCGAGTCCGGCGCTGCCGCTGTATTCGGGCACCAGCGCCACGGTCAAGGTCGACACCGGTCATCGCACGCCCTGGTGGCATCCGCTCAAGGCGCTGTTGTCCGCCGGTGCCGAGTCATGAACGCCCGGGCGTTGAGGCTGGCCGCGTTGCTGGCGACCTACATGCAGTCGGCGAACCTGCCGCTGCCGAACGCGATATTGCGGTTGATCCAGGGCAGCCTGTCGATGACCGACGATCAGGCTGGCTGGATCTTCACCGCGTATCTGGCGGCGAGCGCCATCACCATGCCCGTGGCGCAATGGTTGGCGGCGCGTTTCGGTTTGAAGCGCATGTACCTGTCGACGCTGGTGTTGTTCGCGCTGGGTTTGATTCTTGGCACGTTGGCAACGACGCCGTTGCAGTTCATCGGCGCGCGGATCATCCAGGGCCTGGCCAGCGGGGTGATCGCGCCGCTGTCGATGGCGATTGCCCTGGAGACCCTGGCGCCGGAAAAACGCATGAAGTTTGGCGCGACGTGGACCGCTGTCGTGCTGCTGGGCATCGCCAGCGGCCCGAGCATCGGCGGCTGGATCGGTGAGCATTTCGACTGGCGGGCGACGTTCTATATCAGCATTCCCCTGACGGCCTACCTCTTCATGGTGATGGCGCTGTGCCTGGAAGAGAAGAAAGCAGCCAAGGCACCAGCCTTCGATTTCTTCGGCTTTGGCACGTTCACACTGGCGTTGATCGGCCTGCAAATGGTCCTTGACCGTGGCGAACGCCTGGACTGGTTCGCCTCCACCGAGATCTGGGTGGAAGCGTTGGGCAGCGCGCTGGGCTTTTACCTGTTTGCCGTGCACCTGTTCACCCGCAAAGTGCATTTCCTCAACAAGCGCCTGTGCGCCGATCGCAACTTCGTGCTGTCGACGATCATCTTCTTCGCGGTCGGTTTTGTGCTGTTGTCGACCATGGCGCTGACGTCGCCGATGCTCGACGAGATTCTCGGCTACCCGCCGGACACCACCGGGGCGCTGACGATTCCCCGTGGCCTCGGTCTGGTGGGCGCGTTCCTGTTGATGGGGCGGGTGCCCGAACGCTTCGATCGCCGCTGGTTCATCGCGGGCGGAGTGGCCGTGGTGGTTTACGCGAATTGGCTGATGCTCGGCTATTCGCCATTGATGGACTGGTCGCCAGTGGCGGTGGCGGGCGCGATTCAGGGCATCGGTATTGGCATGCTGATGCCGGCGCTGGCCAAGGTTGCGTTCAGCACCCTCGATCCGGCGCTGCGCCCGGAGGGCACGGGCTTGTTCAACCTGTTGCGGGTGTACGGCAGCACCCTGGGAGTCGCGGTTGTACAGCTGTTCTTCTTCAACAACACCCAGGCGATGCACATGGCGCTGGCCAGTCAGGTCACGCCCTATCACGCCCTGGCATCGAGCTCTCTGCAAACGCTGGAAGGGCTGAATCACCTGATCACTCACCAGGCGGCTTTTATCGCGGTGATGGGTCAATTCAAGATTTTGCTGGTGGCGATGCTGGTGGTCAGTCCACTGGTTGTCTTTCTGCGCAAGCCGGTTGCGGCTCACTAGATTTTGTGGAGATTGCCCAATGAAATTTCCTGCACGCTTCACATCGAAGTTCATCAACACCTTTGGTGCCATGGCGGCGTTGGCGTTCCTGAGTGCCTGCACCGTTGGCCCGGACTATCAAATGCAGCCGCCGAGCCAGTCGCAACATTATGACCGCCAGGCTGAGCAACGCCTTACCCGCGACGGCCATGCGCAGCAGCGTATTGGCCTGGGCCAGAGGATCAATGGCGACTGGTGGTCGGCGTTTCAATCGCCGAAGCTTGATCAGGTGGTGCGCCGTGCAATTGACGGCAACCTGGAATTGGTCGCGGCCGACGCCACCCTGCGGCAGGCCGCATCCTCTGTGGCTGCGGCACAAGGTGCGTTGTATCCGCAAGTTGATCTGGGTGCACAGGCGGGGCGCCAACGGGTTCATAACGCTAAAGAACCGTCGATTTCCAATTTCTACGCCATCGGCCCACGGGTTGGTTTCGACCTCGATGTATTCGCAGGCAACCAGCGCCAGGTCGAACAGCAGCAGGCGTTCAGCGACTTACAGAAACATCGCTATGACGCCGCGTACCTGGCGCTGACTGGCAATGTTGCCAGCCAGGCGTTGCTGCTTGCATCGGCTAACGCGCAGATGCAGGCGGTGGAAAAGTTACTGGCCAATGACACCCGCAACCTCGCGCTTGTGCGCATGGCCCACGCCAACGGCAGCACCACGCAGATCGATGTTTCCCTGGCTGAAACCCGGCTCGCCCAGGACCGTACGCTGTTGCCACCCTTGGCGCAGCAGCGAGACGCGGCACGCCACGCGCTGGCAATTCTCACGGGCAAGGGGCCGGGTGACTGGATTGCTCCGGACTTTGACCTGGCCGAGTTTGTCTTGCCCGCCAATGTGCCTGTGAGCCTGCCTTCCGAGTTGGCCCATGACCGCCCGGACGTGTTGCAAGCCGAGGCACAGTTGCACATGGCCAGCGCTGCCATCGGTGTCGCGACCGCCAATCTGTATCCGCACGTCACGCTCTCGGCGTCATTGGCGCAAGCCGCTTCCGGCAACGGCGGCGCGGCGCTCTGGGGATTCGCGGCCGGGCTGGCCGGCCCGTTGTTCGATGGGGGCACGCTCGAGGCGCAGCGCCAGGAGGCGGTGGAGGGCTACAAGGCAACGCTCGCCGGCTACCAGCAGACCGTGATCAGTTCGTTTGGCCAGGTCGCTGACACGTTGCAGGCGATCAACCACGACGCCGAGGAAAACCGTGCGCAGGAAGAAGCGCTGCGCGCTGCCCAAACCAGCTTGCAGTTGAATCAGCAAGCCTATGCCCAGGGGGAAAACAGCATTCTTCAGATACTTGAAACGGAGCGAGCCTATCAGCAGGCGTTGCTGGGCCAAATTCGCGCCAAGACTGCGCAGTACCTCGACACCGTGCAGTTGTACGTGGCGCTGGGTGGCAACGCCGTCGGTGCTTCCGAGCAACGGGTCGCCTCCGGCGAACATCACAATCTTTCGTATCAGTAACAAACAGTGGAGTAATCACATGTCTTATGAAGCGTTTCACGATGAACTTCGCGATACTCGGTTTCCTCTGGTCAACGGCTCAGGCCGGATGCCGGCCGTAGGGTTCGGCACGCTGTTCCGCGACCTGAGTGTCACCACCCAGGCCATCACCCACGCCCTGGCCGCCGGGTTTCGGCATTTCGATTGCGCCGAACGTTATCGCAATGAAGAGGCCGTCGGCGTTGCTTTCAAGCAGGCGCTCGACGGCGCAACGATTCGCCGCGAAGAACTGTTCATCACCACCAAGCTGTGGAACACCAACCACCGTCCCGAGCGGGTGCGAGCGGCGTTCGACGCCAGTTGTCGGCGTCTTCAGGTCGACTACATCGACTGCTACCTGATCCATACGCCATTTGCCTTTCAACCTGGGGACAACCAGGACCCGCGCGATGAGCAGGGCAACGTCATCTACGACGCCGGCGTGACCCTGATCGAAACATGGAGGGCGCTGGAGCAACTGGTGGACGAAGGGCGGTGCAAGGCGATCGGCCTGTCGGATATCACCCTGCCTGCGTTGCAAGACATTGTCGCCCAGGCGCGGATTAAACCCTCGGTGGTGCAAGTCGAGTCCCATCCCTATTTGCCGGAGTGGGAGTTGCTGGAGTTCTGCAAGGCGCATGGCATCATCGTCCTGGCGTTTGCTCCGCTGGGCCACGGCATGCAACCCAATGTCCTGGAGGATGAAGTCATCACTGGCATTGCCCGACACGTACGGAAAACCCCGGCACAAGTGGCGCTCGCCTGGGCGGTGCAGCGTGGCACGGCGTTTTTGACCACGTCGGCGACACCGAGCCATATTCGTGAGAACTTTGATCTGTCCACCTTGCCACAGCGGGCGATGCTGGAAATCAAGGAGGACATCACCACGCGGATACGCTTCAATTCGGTAGTGGAAACCGGCGTTCCGGGATTTATCCCACGCAAGCAATAATCGGAGGCGAGCAGGGCGGCCTTCTGAAGGTCGTCCTTTTTCATTCTCCCGCGAGGCAAGCGATGGACCTTTTCCAGACCATGCGTTTTTTCGTTGCCGTCGCGCAAAGCGGCAGCTTCACGGCGGCGGCGCAGGTCCTCGACACCACCACGACCAACGTGTCCAAGGCAATCACCGGCCTGGAAGCCAGGCTGCAAACGCGCCTGATCAATCGGACTACCCGACGCCTGGCGTTGACCGAAGCCGGGGTCCGCTACCTGCAACGCTGTGAGGTTATTCTCGATCAGGTGCGCGAAGCCGATGACGAAGCCGGCACGGCGCATACCACGCCGATGGGTCGGCTGAAGATTCATGCGATGTCGGCCATCGGCAATCACTATGTGATCGATGCCATCGCTCAATACCGCGAGACACATCCGACGGTGATGTTCGACCTTGCCCTGACCAATCGCATACCCGATTTGCTGGAGGAAGGCTACGACATGTCGATCGTGCTGGCCCGGGACTTGCCCGATTCGGGGTTTGTTGCGCAACGGTTGGGAACGACCTACAGCATCCTCTGCGCCTCACCCGATTACCTGCGCAAACGGGGCTGTCCCCAATCGCCGCAAGCACTGGCGGGGCACGATTGTCTGAGGATCGTGAACACGGTCATGCCGGTGGACAGCTGGATGTTCGAAGGGCCCGAGGGCATGGAGACCGTGAACCTGGCGGACTCGCCTTTTCACGTCAATACCGCCGACGCGATGACGGTGGCCATCAGTCACGGGATGGGCATCGGGATTCAGCCGATTGCTTCTGCGGTCGCAGGCTTGAAGGCGGGAACGTTGGTGCGGGTATTACCGCAGTATCACTTCGAGGAGTTCAACCTGTACGCGATTTACCCGTCGCGCAAGTTCGTTGATGCGAAAATCAGGACCTGGGTGGAGTTTCTCAAGGGCTGCATGCCCCTGTTGCTGGCGGAGGATGAACAGGTTGTGGGTGCATCAGGTTAACGTCTTGCGGCAAGCGGCAGGCATGGAGTGTCGACCCTCCAGCATCCGCACGTTGATCAACCGGCCGAGCAGCCAGTGCCCATCACTTGATACTTCAGGATGTGGCGTTTGCCCTGCGAGTCCTCGTAGGTCATCTGCGCCGGGACGCGTGCACACTCGTTGGCGATTTCCGAGACGCTGATGACCTTCTGTATGTCGAGTTTCATACCGTAGTGGTAAGTCTCGGCCGAGGCCGGATGACCCTCAGTTTGAGTGGAATCATCAGCGGAAAATGCCGGCGCGGCAGCGGCGGCGAATGCAACCAACATCAATGCTTTGAACACGTTCATGGTCTTGACCCTCGATCGATTTCAGTGAATGTCCCAGGAGCGCTGTGCGCTGAAGCATTGGCTCTTGGGGTGAAATCGATGCTAGGGGGTTACCTCGTTTGCAAACAGCGCCCCGCTGGACAAACACTGTTGCCGAAATCAACAAGTATCCGCAGGGGGGGGCAGACCCCTACATTTTCATGAAGGGGTTCTGGCTGCCTGCAACAGCTCGGCAAAGTCGTCCTTATCAATGGGGCGGCTCATGAAGTAACCCTGAACTTCATGGCATTCATCCGTGCCGAGGATCTCCAGTTGCTCCTCGGTTTCCACGCCTTCAGCGGTCACCGTCAAGCCCATGGCCTTGCCCAGACCAATGATCGCCTGCACTACGGCCCGGTCATTGCTGCCGTTGCTCATCGACGCAATGAAGCGTTTGTCGATCTTGATGCCGTCGAAAGGGTAGGCGCGCAAGTAACCCAGGGATGAGTACCCGGTACCGAAGTCATCCATGTTCAGACGCACGCCCAGCTCCTTCAGCGCGACCATGGTCGCCAATGCGCCATCGGTGTCGTTGAGCATGACGTTTTCGGTGATCTCCAGTTCCAGGCGACTGGCCGGGAATCGGGTGGCGACCAGTACCTCGCGCACATCCTCGACCACATCACTGCGAGCGAATTGTGCCGGCGACAGGTTGACCGACAGCAACAATTCACTTGGCCAAGTCAGGGCGGTCTCACAGGCTTCACGCAACACCCAGCGACCCAGCGGAACGATCAGGTCGGTCTGTTCGGCCAGCGAAATGAAGCGGTCCGGCCCGAGCAGGCCTTCGGTCGGGTGCTGCCAGCGTACCAGCGCTTCCACCGAGACAATCTGCTTGCCGTCCACCTTGTACCTGGGTTGGTAATGCAATACCAACTCGTTGTTGCCGATGGCCTGGCGCAGATCGGTTTCCAATTGCCGACGCTGATGGATCTGCTCGCTCATGTGGGCTTCAAAGTAACTCCAGGTATTCTTGCCCTGCGCTTTGGATTGATACAGGGCGATGTCCGCGCAGCGCAGCAACTCGGCGGGCACATGACCCTGACGCCGGCTTAAAGCGATGCCCAGGCTGGCGCCGACATGCAGGGAGTGGTGTTCGTAGGGGATCGGCTGATGCAAGCTGGCCACCAGTCGGGCGCAGAACTTGTCGACCTCTGCGTGACTGTCCACGCCGTGCAACACCACGACAAATTCGTCGCCACCGAGCCTGGCCACGATGTCGTGGTCACGGGTGCACTCGCGCAGACGTACGCCGATTTCCTGTAAAACCGCGTCGCCGGCGGGGTGTCCCAATGAATCGTTGATGGGCTTGAAATTGTCCAGGTCGATCATCAATACGGTCAGCGGTGCAGCCTGGTCCTTAAGGTGCAGGGCTTCTTCAAGATAACGTGCGAGCTTATTTCGATTGGGCAGGCCGGTCAGCGCGTCGTGCAGGGACAGATGCTGAATCTGGGCATGCGCGGCGACTTCATCAGTGATATCGCTGGCGGTTCCCCGGTAGCCAATGACGGTATTGCGGTCAATGATCGGCCGTGCCGACACTCGGCAAAAACGCTGCTGTCCCAGATGATCCCGGTAGAGGCAGCGCAGATCGCTGGTGTCGGTTTCTTCTTTCAATTTGCTCAACCACAAGCTCAGTGGGGTGGTGTCGCAGAACAGCAGCTTTTCGAGGTTTTGCCCCAGCCATTGTTCTCTGGGGAAGCCGGTCACCGCGCTGAATCGTTCGGAGAGGTAGGTGATCGACTGGCCTATGTCGACTTCCCAGATCCAGTCCGATGCCGCTTCAGCCACCGCGCGAAAGCGCTCTTCACTGGCTTCCAGCGCGTTATTGGCACTTTCCAACGCCCGATTGGAGGTCTGCAACTGCTCGTAGCTGGAGTCGACGTAATGTGATGAGCGCAGCGCATGTCGAAAGAAATAGGCGGTCAGCAACATCAGCACCACAAAGGCGCCACCCAATGGCGGGAGCAGAGACCACAGCAGATGGCGGCCGGGTCGCTCCAGTTCGGCGATCAGGCTGTACCCCGTGCTGTCCAATGGCACGTTGGGCTGCTCGGGTGTGAGCGTCGTATCCTGGATCAGGTTCAGGTTGTGCAGCCCGTAGCTGCTGCCCATTTTGCGAAGTTTGGTCGGGGTCAACTGATCGACGAACACCAGGACCGAAGCGTCCATGCGGTCGCCCAACGGCCGCTCGTCATTGGGGATCACCGCTGCGAATGTCACGAGCGCGGGCCAGCCTTCGAACAGCGTGAAAGTATTGATGGGTTTGCTCAGGTCCGGAAGGTTACGGATCTGTTCGATCAGCTTGTCGGCACTGGTGTGCAGGTACTCGGAGATCTGTGCGTTGACCCATTGCCCACGCACTACCGCATATTGCGTGCCTTTGCGATTGATGACGAAAACGCCCTCGTACCCATCGGAGGTGAATAGCGTTTTGCCCATGTTTTGGTCAACGTAGGCCCAATCGGTGTCGACGACCCCATTCAAGTGGTCGTAGGCCGTGGTCCAGTAGGCATAGCTGGTGATGTAGTTTTTGGATGTGGTAATTCTGTTTTCCAGTGCGCGCGCGGCGTAGAACCGGGTCTTGGCAATATCCTGCGCGTCGAGCTGGCGAGCGATGCTGAATAGCGCGCCGAAGGCCACGCAAACACCGGCCAGGAACAGCAGGCCGATTGCGAGAGCGAGTTTCTGCGTGATGTTTTTTTGCCGGGTGGGCGCATGGATAGTGGGTGCGGTGGGCGGCATCGTCTTCGTCCTTGATTCGTTGTCTCATCATCTAGAGGGGCGGTGAGCGTCGATGTTCCCTGAGAGTCAGCGAGAGCCGGCAACTCGCGTTTTTTGGCGCGTGATACAGCTTGAAGAATCGAATCGATCTAAAGATCGGCCTTCACGGCTGCGCGTATGGGCTAATCTTGCAGATGTAGGTGAAGACGCAGACTGATGCGCAAGCGGATGGCAAGGACACGTGGGGCGCGTCCCGAAGGGTACACGGTTAGAAAGATCTCCGCGCTGAGATCCAGCCCTTATGCCGTGTGAAGCACCTGAGCACATTGCCTGGTGTGAGAGGCCTGAGAAACCTTGTAAGCCGGAGACCAGCACCGGCCACCTACTTAAACCAAAGCCCGCCTTGTGCGGGCTTTGACGTTTTTGTGCGTACTTCCCAAGTGTATTCCTTCCCCTGTGGGAGCGTGCTTACCCGCGATGGGGGCACTACAGTCGGCCTCTTCATTGACTGATCAGCCGCCATCGCGGGCAAGCCCGCTCCCACAGTGATTCCATTACCAAGGACATCCTTTTTGGCCATATCGATCCCCTTTTGGCCGACCTCGCACTATGAAACCCCACACCCCGTCAGCAAGAATCGAAGCCACATCGCTGTCGCTGCACGTTCGCCAAACCACAACTAGAATCCTGTTTTCATTGCCTTGGGGCAATTTCAAGACCTGCCGTGTACAGAACATAAAAACCAACGCGACACACTTGGGGAATTCTTCATGGTCACGATGAAACGCATACTGGGCGCCACTGTTTGTGGGCTGACGCTACTGGCCAGCGCCGTGCAGGCCAAGGATCAGGAGCTGCGGGTTTACAACTGGGCGGACTACATCCTGCCGTCGGTCCCCAAGGATTTCGCCCAGAAAACCGGGATCAAAGTGACCTGGGACACCTTCGACACCAACGAAGCGCTGGAAGCCAAGTTACTGACCGGCAACTCCGGCTACGACCTGGTGGTGCCATCCAACCAGTTCATCGAAACCCAGATCAAGGCGGGTGTCTTCCAGAAACTGGACAAGTCCAAGCTGCCGAACTGGTCCCACCAGGATCCGGCGTTGCTCGCGCTGCTGGACAAGAACGACCCGGGCAACCAGTACGGTGTGCCCTACATGTACGGCACCGTGCTGATCGGCTTCAACCCGGCCAAGGTCAAGGCGGCGCTGGGTGACAACGCGCCAGTGGATAGCTGGGACCTGGTGTTCAAGCCCGAATACATGGAAAAGCTGAAATCCTGCGGCGTGGCCATGCTCGATTCGCCGTCGGAGATCCTGCCGATTGCCTTGCAGTACCTGGGCCTGGACCCCAACAGCCAGAAGCCTGAAGACTACGAAAAAGCCAAGGAATTGCTGATGAAGGTGCGCCCGTACGTCACCTACTTCAACTCCGCCAAGTACATGACCGACATTGCCAACGGTGACATCTGCGTCGCCATCGGTTATTCCGGCAGCTTCTACCAGTTTGGCAACCGCGCCAAGGAAGCCGGCAACGGCGTGGTGGTCGAGTGGCGGTTGCCGAAGAGTGGGGCGCCGATCTGGTTCGACACCTTCGCCATTCCGAAAAGTGCGAAGAACGTCGAAGAAGCCCACGCGTTTCTCAACAACCTGATGGACCCGAAAGTCATCGCGCCGATCAGCGATTTCCTTGGCTACCCCAACGCCAACAAGGATTCGCTGCCGCTGATCAACAAGGAAATCACCGGCAATCCGAACCTCACGCCGACCCCTGAGGCTCTGAAAACCCTGTACGTCGTGCAGCCGCTACCGCAGAAAATGGAGCGGGTACGGACGCGGGTCTGGACCAGCATCAAGTCGGATAAATAACAGACAACCCACGCCGCCCCCTGTAGGAGCGAGCATGCTCGCTCCTACAGGTTCATGTCATATTTTCGCCAACGCCTGCGCCAGGTCGGCGCGCAAATCCTCCACATCCTCAACCCCCACCGACATCCGCACCAACCCATCGCCAATGCCCAATTGCGCACGCGTCTCGGCGGGAATGGTGGCGTGGGTCATGATGGCCGGGTGTTCGATCAGGCTCTCCACGCCGCCCAGGCTTTCGGCCAGGGCAAAGATCTGCACGTTTTCCAGGAAGCGCCGCGCGCCCGCCAGATCGGTGTTCAGGTCAATGGAAATCATTCCGCCAAAACCGCGCATCTGCCGTTTCGCCAGTTCATGCTGCGGGTGTGAAGGCAGGCCAGGATAATAGACACGCGCCACCTGGGGTTGGCTTTCCAGCCATTGCGCCAGCTCCAGCGCATTGCTGCAATGACGCTCCATGCGCAGCGCCAGGGTCTTCACCCCGCGCAAGGTCAGGAACGCGTCGAACGGGCCCGAGATCGCGCCAATCGAGTTTTGCAGAAAGCCCAGGCGTTCGGCCAGTTCGGGGTTGTTGCCCACCACCGCAATGCCGCCGATCACATCGGAGTGGCCGTTGAGGTATTTGGTGGTCGAGTGCAGCACGATGTCGAAACCCAACTCCAGCGGGCGCTGGATCCACGGGCTGGCGAAGGTGTTGTCGGCCACGCAGATAATGCCGCGTGCGCGGCAGAGACGGGCGACGGCGGCGAGGTCGGTCAGGCTGAGCAGCGGGTTGCTCGGCGTCTCGACCCAGACCATGCGTGTGTCGTCCTGCAACGCGGCCTCGAAGTTCGACAGGTTGGTCAGGTCGACGAAACTGAAACGGTGCCCGGCGCTGCGCTTGCGGACCTTGTCGAACAGACGGAAGGTGCCGCCATACAGGTCGTTGCCGGAAACGATGTGCGAGCCGGCGTCCAGAAGCTCCAGCACCGTGGAAATCGACGCCAGCCCGGAGGCGAAGGCGAAGGCCTGGGTGCCGCCCTCAAGGTCAGCAACGCAACGCTCCAGGGCAAAACGCGTCGGGTTGTGCGAGCGACCGTAATCGAAGCCCTTGTGCACGCCGGGGCTGTCTTGCAGGTAGGTGGAGTTGGCGTAGATGGGTGGCATCAATGCCCCGGTGGTCGGGTCTGGCGCTTGCCCGGCGTGGATCACCCGCGTGGCGAAGGCGCGTGGTGCTGCGTTCTCATCGTGTTGACTCATGCAAGGGATCTCCGCAAATGATTGAGCAGGTCGACGCGGGTGATCAGGCCATGAAAGCCTGCGGCGTCGGCGATGATCGCGACCAGGCCGCGATCGAGTTCCACCTGCAACTCGGCCAGGCTGGCGCTGGCGGGCAGGGTTTCCACTTTGTCGGTCATTGCGCTGGCCACGGTCAAGCGAAAGTGCGTGGGATCCTCCCGCATGCCCAGCAAAATGTCGGATTCGTCGATCACCCCAACCAGTTTCCGACCGTCCGCCAGTACCGGCAACTGCGACACGTCCGCCAGGCGCATGCGCTGGAACGCGGTCAACAGGGTGTCGTCGGGGCTGACGCTGACCACACGACCGTCCTCGAAACGCCGGGCGATCACGTCGCGCAAATCACCGTAGGGTTTGCGCTTGAGCAAGCCCTGGTCGTTCATCCATTGATCGTTGTAGACCTTGGAAAGATAACGGGTGCCCGTATCACAGACGAAGCTGACCACGCGTTTAGGCTCGGTTTGCGCGCGGCAGTAGCGTAACGCGGCGGCCAGCAGGGTGCCGGTGGACGAGCCGCCGAGAATGCCCTCGGCGCGCAAAAGTTGGCGGGCGTGATCGAAACTTTCCTCGTCGCTGATCGAGTAGGCGTGGCGTACGCTGGAGAGGTCGGCGATCGAAGGTATGAAGTCCTCGCCGATGCCTTCCACCGCCCACGAACCGGGGGTGGGCATGGTGCCACTGCGGCTGTATTCGGCCATCACCGAACCCACGGGATCGGCCAGCACCATTTCCAGGTCCGGTTGTACCCGCTTGAAGAACCGGGTCAGCCCGGTCAACGTACCGGCAGAACCGACACCGACGACGATGGCATCGACGTCATGCTGGGTTTGCGCCCAGATTTCCGGTGCGGTGCTGCATTCATGCGCCAGCGGGTTGGCCGGGTTGTTGAACTGGTCAGCGAAGAACGCGCCGGGAATGTCCAGGGCCAGCCGTGCGGCGACGTCCTGGTAATAATCGCGGTGGCCCTTGCCGACGTCGGAACGGGTGATGTGCACTTCGGCGCCCATGGCCTTGAGGTGTAGCACTTTCTCGGTGGACATCTTGTCCGGCACAACCAGGACCACTCGATAGCCTTTGGCACGACCAACCAGGGCCAGGCCCAATCCGGTGTTGCCGGCGGTGGCTTCGACGATGGTGCCGCCGGGCTTCAACCGACCGTCGCGTTCTGCGGCGTCGATCATCGCCAAGCCGATTCGGTCCTTGATCGAACCGCCGGGGTTCTGGGATTCGAGCTTGAGAAACAGCGTGCAGGGGCCGGTATCGAAGCGGCTGACACGCACCAGCGGCGTGTTGCCGATCAGTTCGAGGACGGCAGGGCGGGATTCAGTCGGCATGGGGTCAACTCCTTCGTGAACCAAGGCACTGCTTGGACCATAGGCCGCGAAGACGCCCCCCGCAACCTGGCACGGCCAACGGTCGCCCACCCGCACCGCCCCCCTGTAGGAGCGAGCTTGCTCGCGATGCGGTGTGCCAGTCACCATTTGAATCGAATGACACTACGAATCGCGAGCAAGCTCGCTCCTACAGGAGAGTGCCAGCGCCAACAGGATCAACCCCAAAGCCACCCCATACGTCACCCGCATCCCATACCCAATCGCCTGCGGCGAGGCGCTGGCAACCTCGGCGGTCTGTGAGGCGAAGGCGAACACCGCGCCCATCACCGACGCTCCGGTGATCAGACCGAGGTTGCGTGACAGGCTGATCATGCCCGCGACGACGCCACGCCGGTCAGCCGTCACATCGCTCATGATCGTTGTATTGTTTGCGGTCTGGAACACGGCGTAGCCAAGGGTCAGCACCACCATCGGCACCACGTAACCCGCAATACCGACCGTCTGTGGCAACAGCGACAGCGCCAGGCAACCGAGCGCCATTGCCACCAATCCCGCCGTGGTCATGCGCTGGGCGCCGAACCGGTCGGCGACGCGCCCGGCTGGCAGTCCGGTAACCGCCGCCACGCAGGGGCCAACCGCCAACACCAATCCGGTCACCATCGGCTGCAACCCAAGACCATGGGCAAGATAGAACGGCCCGATGACCAGCGTCGTCATGATCACCGTCGCCACGAGCGTGCTCATCGCCAGGCCGCCGCTCAGCACCGGATTGCGAAACAGCGTCAGGCGAATCAGTGGCGAAGCCACCCGGGTCTGGGCGAATACAAACAAACCCAGGCCGACCGTTGCACCCAGCAGCAACGCCAGGTTCATGGCCGCAAAATGCCCCCGCCCCAAGGTTACCGCGAGCGCATAGGCGGCTAATGTCATGGCCAGCAGCGCCGTGCCGATCAGGTCGAAACCCTCGTGAACAGCCGTCGCGCGAGGGCGATCGGCGGGCAGGAAGCGATAGGCAAGAAACCAGCCCAGCGCGCCCAGGGGAACGCTGACCAGGAAGATCGCCTGCCAGCCAAACCCTTCGATCAGCAGCCCACCCAGTGATGGCCCTGTCGCGGTGCCGATCGCCGACATCGTCCCCAGCAGGCCCATCGCGCTGCCGGTTCTCTCCCTGGGCACCGTGGCGCCGACAAACGCCATGGTCAGCGCCATCATCGCCGCTGCGCCGAGACCTTGCACTGTCCTGGCCCCGATCAACCAGCCCAGCGTCGGCGCCAGGCTGCACAGGAGGGAGGCCAGGGAAAATACCGCAATGCCCGTGAGCAACAGGCGACGACGACCGACCAGGTCACCCAGCCGGCCGGCGCTGACGATCAGCGTGGTGATGGCCAGCAGGTAGGCAAGCACCACCCACTGCACCTGCTGGAAGCTCGCATCGAACACCTGCGCCAAGGTGGGCAGGCCGACGTTGGCAATGCTGGTGCCCAACGAAGACAGCAACATCGACAGCGAAAGACTGACCAATGCCCAGCGCACGGCGGGTGTTTGCGGTGCGCTGTCTGCGGTGGCGGTCGTCGACTTCATTGGGCGTCTCCTGATGGGCGATGAGTGCTATCGGAAATCTACGCCCGCGCCTAACATGGCGGAAGGCGCATGGTTTGCACTTTACTCGTGCATCCAGCGCCATCTCACTTTTAAGGGGCGAACGATGTCCACTCCCGATTTCAACTTGCTTGTGACGCTGAATGTGCTGCTGACCGAGGGCAGTGTGGCACGGGCGGCGAAACGCCTTCGGCTTAGCCCCTCGGCCATGAGCCGGGCGCTGGCCCGGCTGCGGGAAACCACCGGCGACCCTTTGCTGGTGCGCGCAGGACGCGGTTTGGTGGCCACGCCGCGTGCGCAGGAGTTGCGCGAGCGGGTCGGTTTTCTGGTACAGGAAGCCGAAGCGATGCTGCGCCCGGCCCAACAGCCGGACCTGGGCCAGTTGGTGCGCACCTTCACCCTGCGCACCCGCGAAGGCTTTGTCGACAGCTTTGGCGCGGCGCTGATTGGCCGGGTGGCCGAGCAGGCGCCGGGCGTTCGTCTGCGTTTCGTCGGCAAGCCGGACAAGGACAGCGCCGCGCTACGAGAGGGCAGTGTGGATCTGGAGACCGGCGTGGTGGGGGATTCTGCAAGCCCCGAGCTACGCACCCAGGGGTTGTTTCGTGACCGTTTTATTGGCGTGGTGCGCGCAGGGCATCCGCTCAGCAAGGGGGAGATAACGGCCCAGCGATTTGCTGCATGCGGCCACGTTGCAGTATCCCGGCGCGGTCTGGACAAGGGGCCGGTGGACGAAGCGCTGGCGCAATTGAACCTGCAACGGCACATCGTGACCTCGGTCGCAGGCTTTTCCACCGCGCTGGCGCTCGCTCGCACCACCGACTTGATCGCCACCATCCCGGCGCACTACACCGAAAGCCTGCGCACAGGCATGCACAGTTTCGAGCTGCCGATTTCGCTGCCGCCCTTTACAGTGGCGATGCTCTGGCATCCGCGCATGGACGCGGACCCTGTGCATCGCTGGTTGCGCGGCTGTGTGCGGGAGGTCTGCGGGCAGTAAACCCTGACGAACATCAGAAGGTGAACGAGCGCGACCCTTGCCTGGCCAGTTCGACATCCAGCAGATGTTCGGCCAGTACGTCGTTGAGGAAGCGAAACTGATCGTTGAGCCCGACCACTTCATTGCTGAAGTGATGGGTAGCGGCAGGCATCAGCAAGTCGTCGAATTGCTTGTTGAACACCAGCGAACGGGTTTTGCGTGAGACCACCTGTTGCGAGTAGTAGTTCTTGCCGAAGACTGGAAAGCTCACGGTGAGATTGACGATGTGGATCATTACGCGCACTCCTCGGTCAGGACGTACCACGCGAAAACACTCAGCGTGATGGCTGTCAGGGCCAGGCAGGTCAAAAGATGAATCAGCATGATGGGCCCCTCCAGTTGGGGTGTGTGTCGGGTTGAGTTCGATCCTACGCTGACGATGGCGGGGCGGAAGGCATTCGTGGCGATTGTGAATATCGATGGGGGTGATGGTTGGGGTTTGGGCTGTTCTTGCCGGCCCCATCGCGGGCAAGCCCGCTCCCACAGGGATCTGGGTTGTTCACAAATCCATCATCCAATACAAAACACTGTGGGAGCGGGCTTGCCCGCGATGAGGCCCTTACATACACCCCAAAAACCCCAGAGCTATACTTCATCTCACCCCCTACCCACCGTGGACGCCGCGACCTTGAACCCGCGTTCGCTGTTCGTCGCCGTGCTGATCATCCTGGCCGGATGCGCCACGACTTCGCGCGCGCCACCGCCATCGCCGCCAGTGATCATTTCGCAAGGCACCTGGCAGCAAGTCGACCGGGACATTGTCGACGCCTCGCGTTCGGCGACCGAGCAGACCAAGATCTACAGCCGTGGCGCCATGGAGTACTGGCGAACCCGTGTCTATCAGTTGACCGAAGAAAACTTCATCCCCTGGTTCAGCAGCTACTGGACCCAGGAATGGCTGTCGATGAAGGTCAGTTGGTACACCATCAGCGCCCAGGGTGAGCAGGATGCCTCCGCCAGGCGCCTGGCCGACTATTTGCTTGAGGAATATCAGGAGCGTGTGCTCAACCCGGTCGCGGTTGAAATCGACCCTGACCAGATTCTTGCCCTGTCCACGGCGTTCTACGTCGACATCCTCCAGGAAGAACTGCAGAAAATCTCCCAGCGCTACGGCGTGCCCATGGCCCAGCTCAACGGGCGCCTGCAAAAAGTCCCGGCCATCGCCCTCGGCCCACCGCCCGCGCGGGACGCTTCGTTGTATCAAGTGGTGCACACCCAGCCGCTGAACACCTTGCCGGCGTACGCGGCGCTGATCGACAAGATCCACAAGGCCGGTGGCGACAAGGGCGTTGATAACACGAACACCGCGATGGCGCCGGTGGCCAGGCGCGCCAGCCAACGCATGGAAGCGGAAATGGCACCGCGTGGCGCGGCCAGTGCGGTGGCGGCGGCTGCCGGCAAGCTTGCCGGGGGGCTGATTACCGTGGGCGTAGCGGGGATTCGCGCGCTGATCCAGGCCAGCGACCGCCCCGACAGCGAAGCACTGATCCGAAGCAGCCTTGGCAACACCTTCGATAAGGCCTGGATAAAACTGGTGCAGAACCCGACGACAGGCGTGATGGCCGGGACGTTGTACATGGCAGGGCAGATCGAGGGCAATCTGGCAGGCAGTGCCGAAGTGCCGTCGGTCAGTTCGGGGGGCGGCACTGTCGATTGGAGCCCGCCTGAAGCGACTAACCAGCAGTTCGACCCTCAACCCTACGCTGGAGAATGACCATGGCCTACGTTGATGGCTGCGTGATTGCAGTGCCCACCGCCAACCGCGTTAAATTCGAACAACATGCAAAAACCACCGCCGCGATCTTCAAGGAGAACGGCGCTCTGAGCATTGTCGAGTGTTGGGGCGAAGACGTGCCGGATGGCAAAGTGACGTCGTTTCCCCAGGCAGTGAAACTCAAGGCCGACGAAACCGTGGTGTTTGCCTGGATCGTCTGGCCGGACAAGGCGACCCGCGAGGCCGGCATGCAGAAAATGATGGCTGACCCGCGTATGCAGAATGACGTTAACCCGATGCCATTCGATGGTCAGCGAGTGATTTTCGGCGGCTTCGACATCCTCCTGCAGGCCTGACCGGGGGCAGGATCACTCCGGCGTCGGAGTGATCCTGCAACTCTTGCGGTTACGGATCTCGCTGTCGGTCGGGCGCACCCTGACAAATTCGAAACGCGGCTCACCTTCGCTATAGTGAACCAGCCAGCCCCATTCCAGCTCTGACTCCTTCTGTCCCGGTTGCGGTGGGTTGGCCCACCATGGCTCTTTGCTGATGATTTCTCGCATGGCCCTGTCCCGTTCATTCGGATGCTTGAACTATAACGTGCATGTCAGGAGGTGCCAGGCGTGAGCGACGAAACCCGCGAGCCGATGAAACGGCTGTTCTTTGCCTTGGGCTGCGCGCCCGAGCAGCGCAAGGCCATTGCCCGTTGGCGTGGCGAATTGCGGCTGCGTCACGGGAAACCGGTCCCGGCAGAGAATTTTCACCTGACTTTGTTGTTCCTGGGGGCGGTGGAAGTGGGGAAGATTGGCGAGATCTGCACTGCCGTGGGCAAGGTCCAGACACCGGGCGTGTTGAGGGTGGCGCTGGATCGAGTCGATGTCTGGCGTCGTGCCGGGGCATTGGTGCTGGCGTGCGAACAGCCGCCGCCGGCGTTGTTGCGCCTGGCGTATGCGCTGGAACAGGCGATGTTGCCGTTCGGGTTGGAAGAGGCACCTAAAGAGTTCAGGCCGCACCTGACCTTGATGCGCGATTTTCGCGAGCCGGTGCCTGAGTCGGCGACGCCGCCGGAGTTCTTCCTGCGGGCCGACCGGTTTGCCCTGTTCGAATCGCACAAGGGCCGTTATCGGGCGCTGGCCGAATGGCCCCTATAAAAAAAGGCGCCCGAGGAGGGCGCCCAAGCTCACCTTAACCGAGGAAGCCAGGTGAGGCCGTTCTGCAGAGAGAGTGCAGCGGTGGTAAGGCGCTGCGTGAACGGAAAACATAGGGTCCTGCTGGGCTCATCGCGAGCAGGCTCGCTCCCACAGATATTGTGAGCGCCGCGAGACCCTGTAGGAGCGAGCTTGCTCGCGATAGCAATCTCAAATCGGCACTACGCCGTCGCAGGTGCTGCCTGTTTTGCGGCGGGTTGCCAGGCTTCGCTGGCGGTCTGGTCCATGGCTTCCTGGATCGCCCGCTTACGGGTGGCCTCGGCGCGGCGACCGAAATACCAGACCAGGAAGGTCACCAAAGACACCGCGAGCAGGATCAGGCTGGCCACGGCGTTGATCTCGGGCTTCACGCCCAGGCGCACCGCCGAGAACACTTCCATCGGCAGGGTGGTGGAGCCCGGGCCCGAGACGAAGCTGGCCAGCACCAGATCGTCCAGCGACAGGGCGAACGACATCATGCCGCCCGCCGCCAGGGAGGGGGCGATCATCGGAATGGTGATCAGGAAAAACACCTTGAAGGGTTTCGCCCCCAGGTCCATCGCCGCTTCTTCAATGGACAGGTCCAGCTCACGCAAGCGCGAGGACACCACCACCGCCACATAGGCGGCGCAGAACGTGGTGTGGGCGATCCAGATGGTGACGATGCCACGTTCCATTGGCCAGCCGATCAGTTGCGCCATGGCCACGAACAGCAGCAACAGCGACAGACCGGTGATGACTTCCGGCATCACCAGCGGCGCGGTGACCAGGCCACCGAACAGGGTGCGGCCCTTGAAGCGGGTGACGCGAGTCAGGACGAACGCCGCCAGTGTGCCCAGCGCCACGGCCGCCACCGCCGTGTAGCAGGCGATCTCCAGTGAGCGCAACACCGAGCCCATCAGTTGCGTGTTGTCGAGCAAACCGGTGTACCACTTCACCGACCAGCCGCCCCACACCGTCACCAGTTTCGAGGCGTTGAACGAGTAGATCACCAGGATCAGCATCGGCAGGTAAATGAAGGCAAGCCCGAACACCAGCATGAACGTTGAAAAACTTGCGCGTTTCATCCCCGACCCTCCATCTCTTTGGCCTGGCTACGGTTGAACAACAGAATCGGTACGATCAGGATCAACAGCATCACCACCGCCAGGGCAGACGCCACCGGCCAGTCGCGGTTGTTGAAGAACTCCTGCCACAGCACGCGGCCGATCATCAGGGTTTCCGGGCCGCCCAGCAGTTCCGGAATCACAAACTCGCCCACCACCGGAATGAACACCAGCATGCAGCCGGCGATGATGCCGTTCTTGGCCAGTGGCACGGTGATCTTCCAGAAATTGTTGAAGTTGCTCGAGCCCAGGTCTGACGCGGCCTCCAGCAAACTGTGATCGTGCTTGACCAGGTTGGCGTAGAGCGGCAGGACCATGAACGGCAGGTAGGCGTAAACCACTCCGATATAAACGGCGGTATTGGTATTGAGGATCTCGATCGGGTGACTGGTCAGCCCGGTCCACATCAGGAACGCGTTGAGCAGGCCGTTGTTGCTCAGAATACCCATCCACGCGTAGACACGTATCAGGATGGCGGTCCAGGTCGGCATCATGATCAACAGCAAGAGGACGTTTTGCGTGTCCTTGCTCGTTTTGGTGATCGCGTACGCCATCGGGAAACCGATCAACAGGCACATCAGCGTGCTGAGAAACGCCACTTTCAACGAGCCGAAGTAGGCCGAAATGTACAGTTCATCCTCGGTCAGCATCAGGTAGTTGCCGACGTTCATGAACAGTTGCAGCTTCTGTTCGGCGTAGGTGTAGATCTCGGAGTAGGGTGGGATGGCCAGCGCCGCTTCCGAGAAGCTGATCTTCATCACCAGGAAGAACGGCAACAGGAAAAACAGGCACAGCCACAAAAACGGAATGCCGATGACGATCTTGCGGCCGCTGGGCACAAAACGCATGAGTTGCTGGCGATGAGTACTCATGAGCGCAGTACCACGCCGCTGTCGTCTTCCCACCACACGTAGACCTGGTCGTCCCAGGTCGGTCGCGCGCCACGGCGTTCGGCGTTGGCCATGAACGACTGGACGATCTTGCCGCCTGGCAGCTCGACGTAGAACACCGAATGCCCGCCGAGGTAGGCGATGTCATGGACCTTGCCTGCCGACCAGTTGTAGCGGAAATCCGGCTGGGTGGTGCTGACCAGCAGTTTTTCCGGGCGAATCGCGTAGGTGATCGACTTGTCTTCCACTGAAGTACTGACGCCGTGGCCGACGTAGATCTTCTGCTCCAGGTCCGGGCTGTGGATGATCGCGTGGCCTTCAAGGTCTTCCACCACGGTGCCGTCGAAGGCATTCACGTTGCCGATGAATTCACAGACCATGCGGCTGACCGGTGCTTCATAGATGTCCACCGGGCTGCCGATCTGGGCGATCCAGCCCAGGTGCATGATCGCGATGCGCTGGGCCATGGTCATGGCCTCTTCCTGGTCGTGGGTCACCATCACGCAGGTCACGCCGACGCGCTCGATGATTTCTACCAGTTCCAGCTGCATTTGCGAACGCAGCTTTTTGTCCAGAGCGCCCATCGGTTCGTCGAGCAGCAACAGCTTGGGGCGCTTGGCCAGGGAGCGGGCGAGGGCCACGCGCTGGCGCTGGCCGCCGGACAGTTGATGGGGTTTGCGCTTGGCGTATTGGGTCATGTGCACCAGGCGCAGCATCTCTTCCACACGGGCGTCGATCTCGCTGGCGGGCAAACGGTCCTGCTTGAGACCGAAGGCGATGTTCTGCGCGACCGTCATGTGCGGGAACAGGGCGTACGACTGGAACATCATGTTGATGGGCCGCTCGTACGGCGGCATGTCGGTGATGTCCACGCCGTCGAGCAGGATCCGTCCTTCGGTCGGGCGCTCGAACCCGGCGAGCATGCGCAGCAGGGTCGATTTGCCAGAACCCGAACCGCCGAGCAGGGCAAAGATTTCGCCCTGATGAATCTCCAGGGAGACATCATCCACTGCGATGGTTTCGTCGAATTTCTTGGTGACGCGGTCGACTTTCACCAACACCTTTTTCGGTGATTGGTGACCTTCAAGGGCCTTCCTGTAAGTGCTGGAGGCGTTTGCCATGTGAAACTCCCAACAGGTCGTCGGGCCAACGCGGCCCGGCTTAATAGGTGATTGCAAACCCCCAACACCCCCTGTAGGAGCGAGCATGCTCGCGATGGATGTCCAGACACCGCGGGCATCCAGGCCGCCAGCGTTATCGTTGGCGGCCATCGCGAGCATGCTCGCTCCTACAGGGGGCGGTGTTTCTCTCGGGTTTGCCTGGGTCGTACTTTTTGTTGTTGATGCGGTTTGTTATCGCCAGAAACCGGCGCGCAAAGGCACGCCCGTTCCTCACGGGGGCAGTAAAGGGTTTGGATACTTAGCGAGTCTTACGCAGCGCGGCCCGTCGCCGGCAGGCATCACCGAACGCCTGGAAAATGCTGAGGTAAGGCGGGTTCGACAGCACCTGCCATTCCGGATGCCATTGCACGCCGACGGCAAAGGTCGGGCTGTGGTCCACCGAAATCGCCTCGATCAAGCCATCTGGCGCAATCGCTTCAACCCGCAAGCCTGGCGCCAGACGGTCGATGCCCTGGCTGTGAATCGAATTGACCATGAACTCGGCTGGCAATTGCAGCTTTTCGAACACGCCACCGGGTTGCACCGTGACCGCATGCGCGGGGGCGTATTGCACCGCCAGCTCCGGGCTGTCGGCTTCGCGGTGATCGAGCATGCCAGGCAGTTCGTGCACCTTCTGGTGCAGGCTGCCGCCGAAGGCCACGTTCATTTCCTGGAAGCCTCGGCAGATGCCCAGTACCGGAACGCCGGCGGCAATCGCGGCACGCAGAAGAGGAAGGGTGGTGGCGTCCCGCGCCGGGTCGTGGTCCGTGCCGGGGGCGCTGGCCGCGCCTTGATAGTGGTAGGGCTCCACGTTCGAGGGCGAGCCGGTCAACAGCAGACCGTCGAGATGGGTGAGCACTTCGGTGATTTCCGTCAGTTCACCCAGGGAAGGAATGACCACTGGCATCCCCAATGCGGCAACACTGACAGCACGCACGTATTTGTCGCCGCTGATGTGGTAGGGGTGCAGGCCAATCTGTTTGACGCATGCAGTAACGCCGATCAATGGCTTGAATGCCATTTTTATCACCTCGAAGTTTGACACTTGAACGAGCTTTTCCGGAGCTTAGCCTTGTTGATTTTAATTGACAACTGCCATGTAAAAAATTCTAAACGCCGCACGTCGGATCCTCAGGATTTGCGCCGTGTTCCAGATCGATTTGATGTTTCTGTCCGCTGAAAAGCCCAGAAAATAAAGGGTGAAAGGGTGGGTGTTCGCTATTGACTTCACTTTGCCGTTCGGGTTGACTGGCTCGGCGAAAGTGCGGTGAACATAATAATTAACAGCTAATAGGTGCATCATGTCGGTCCCTCTGCGTACCGTTCAACTCAACGAAGCAAACGCATTCCTTAAGAAATATCCTGAGGTTTTGTACGTCGACCTTCTGATTGCGGACATGAACGGTGTGGTGCGCGGCAAGCGCATCGAACGCACCAGTCTTCATAAGGTGTACGAAAAAGGCATCAACCTGCCGGCGTCGCTGTTTGCCCTGGATATCAATGGCTCCACGGTGGAAAGCACCGGCCTGGGCCTGGACATCGGTGACTCCGACCGGATCTGTTTTCCCATCCCCGGCACCCTCAGCATCGAGCCCTGGCAGAAGCGTCCGACCGCGCAACTGCTGATGACCATGCATGAACTGGAAGGCCAGCCATTCTTCGCCGACCCACGCGAAGTGCTGCGCCAGATCGTCAGCAAGTTCGACGACATGGGCCTGACCATCTGCGCCGCGTTCGAGCTGGAGTTCTACCTGATCGACCAGGACAACGTGAACGGTCGTCCGCAGTCGCCACGCTCGCCGGTTTCGGGTAAGCGTCCGATGTCGACCCAGGTGTACCTGATCGACGACCTCGACGAATACGTCGATTGCCTGCAAGACATCCTCGAGGGCGCGAAAGAGCAGGGCATCCCCGCTGACGCCATCGTCAAGGAAAGCGCCCCGGCGCAATTCGAAGTGAACCTGCATCACGTCAACGACCCGATCAAGGCGTGCGACTACGCGGTATTGCTCAAGCGTCTGGTGAAGAACATCGCCTACGACCACGAGATGGACACCACTTTCATGGCCAAGCCGTATCCGGGTCAGGCGGGCAACGGCCTGCACGTGCACATTTCGATCCTCGACAAGGCCGGCAACAACATCTTCGCCAGCGAAGACCCCGAGCAGAACACCGCGCTGCGTCACGCCATCGGGGGGGTGTTGGAAACCCTGCCTGAGCAAATGGCGTTCCTGTGCCCGAACGTCAATTCGTACCGCCGTTTTGGCGCGCAGTTCTATGTGCCGAACTCGCCGAGCTGGGGCATCGACAACCGTACCGTAGCGGTCCGTGTGCCGACCGGTTCTCCGGATGCCGTGCGCATCGAGCATCGCGTGGCCGGTGCCGACGCCAACCCGTATTTGCTGATGGCGTCGGTGTTGGCCGGTATTCACCACGGCCTGACCAACCAGATCGAGCCGGGCGCCCCGGTGGAAGGCAACAGCTACGAGCAGAACGAGCAAAGCCTGCCGAACAACCTGCGCGACGCCCTGCGCGTGCTCGACGACAGCGAGGTGATGGCCAAGTACATCGACCCGCTGTACATCGATGTGTTTGTGGCGTGCAAGGAAAGCGAGCTGGCCGAGTTCGAAAACTCGATCTCCGACCTTGAGTACAACTGGTACTTGCATACGGTCTGAGCCATCCACGCCCCCCCTGTAGGAGCGAGCATGCTCGCGATGGTCGTCAACGATTACGTTGGCTGCCTGATACCCCGAGGTGTCTGGAACACCATCGCGAGCATGCTCGCTCCTACAGGTAGGTACCCAACAAATTCTGTGTGAGTCCCCCATGACCATGACCCGCAACGACTGGGAACAACGCTTCCAGTCCCTGACCCTCGAAAGCCGCGCTTTCATCGACGGCGAATACCGTCCAGCCATCAGCGGTGCCACCTTCGAATGCACCAGCCCGGTCGACGGCCGTTTCCTGGCCAACGTCGCGAGCACCGACGAAGCCGATGCCAACGAAGCTGTGGCCGTCGCTCGTCGCACGTTCGAATCCGGCGTCTGGGCCAACCTGGCCCCGGCAGAGCGCAAGCGCACGCTGATCCGCTTCGCCGACCTGATCCTCGCCCACCGCGAAGAGTTGGCCCTGCTCGAAACCCTCGACATGGGCAAGCCGATCAGCGACTCGATGAACGTCGATATCCCGGCGACCGCCAACGCGATTCGTTGGACTGCCGAAGCCATCGATAAAATCTACGACGAAGTCGCCCCTACGCCACAGGATCAACTCGGCCTGGTCACCCGCGAACCCGCCGGCGTGGTCGCGGCCATCGTGCCGTGGAACTTCCCGTTGATCATGGCGAGCTGGAAATTCGCGCCTGCGCTGGCGGCCGGTAACTCGTTCATCCTCAAGCCTTCGGAAAAGTCGCCGCTGACCGCGATTCGCATTGCCCAACTGGCGTTGGAGGCCGGCATTCCAAAGGGCGTGTTCAACGTTCTGCCCGGCTACGGCCACACCGTCGGCAAGGCGCTGGCGCTGCACATGGATGTCGACGTGTTGGCGTTTACCGGTTCCACCGCCATCGCCAAGCAACTGATGGTCTACGCCGGACAGAGCAATATGAAGCGCGTCTGGCTGGAGGCCGGCGGCAAGAGCCCGCACGTGGTGTTCGCCGACGCGCCGGACCTGCGCGTGGCGGCCCAGGCGGCCGCCAGCGGCATCGCCTTCAATCAGGGTGAAGTCTGCACCGCCGGTTCGCGCCTGCTGGTGGAACGTTCGATCCGTGATCAGTTCATCCCGTTGTTGGTGGAAGCGCTCAAAGCCTGGAAGCCGGGCCATGCCCTGGATTCGGAAACCACGGTCGGCGCCCTGGTCGACCAGCGTCAATTGGACAATGTGCTGCGCTACATCGACATCGGCCGGCAGCAGGGCGCCGAGCTGATTGCCGGTGGCCAACGCACGTTGGAAGACACCGGCGGCCTGTACGTGGAGCCGGCGATTTTCGACGGCGTGACCAATGCCATGACCATCGCTCGCGAAGAAATCTTCGGCCCGGTGCTGTCGCTGATCACCTTCGATACCGTTGAAGAAGCGCTGGCCATTGCCAACGACAGCATCTTCGGCCTGGCGGCCGGTGTGTGGACCAGCAACCTGAGCAAGGCCCACACCTTCGCCCGTGGCTTGCGCGCTGGCAGCGTGTGGGTCAACCAATACGACGGCGGCGACATGACCGCGCCGTTCGGCGGGTTCAAGCAGTCGGGTAACGGTCGTGACAAGTCGCTGCACGCGTTCGACAAGTACACCGAGCTCAAGGCGACCTGGATCAAGCTCTGACACCTATAAGAAAAGCGAGGTCGCCGGCACCTTCCGGCGGCCCTCGGAGAAAACCATGAAACAAGCCCACGTAAACAGCTACTACGCCGCCACCCGCCACTTCACCGGCGATTTTCCTGTGCTCGAGGAAGCGATGGATTGCGATGTCTGCATCATCGGCGCCGGCTATACCGGTCTGTCCTCGGCCCTGTTCCTGGCCGAGGCTGGCTACAGCGTGACCGTGCTCGAAGCCGCCAAGGTCGGCTTTGGTGCCAGTGGTCGCAACGGCGGTCAATTGGTCAATTCCTACAGCCGCGACGTCGATGTCATCGAAGCGCGCTATGGCGACAAGACCGCTGAAGTGCTCGGCAGCATGATGTTCGAAGGCGCCGACATCATTCGTCAGCGCATACAGCACTACGACATCCAGTGCGACTACCGTCCAGGTGGCATTTTCGCCGCGCTGAACAACAAGCAGCTCAAGGGCCTTGCTGAGCAGAAAAGCAGCTGGGAGCGCTACGGCAACAGGAACCTGACGATGCTCAGCGCCGCCGATATCAAGCGCGAAGTGGGCTGCGACAACTACGTCGGTGGCCTGCTGGACATGCAGGGCGGCCACATTCACCCGCTCAACCTCGCCCTGGGCGAAGCGTCGGCCATCATTGGCCTGGGCGGCAGGATTTTCGAACAATCGGCGGCGGTGGACATTACCTACGGCGAGCCGATCACCGTTCGCACGGCCAAAGGTGCAGTAAAAGCCAAATACCTGCTGATCGCCGGCAACGCCTACCTGCCGCAGGGCCTGGACAACCGCGTCACCGCCAAAAGCATGCCGTGCGGCTCGCAGATCGTCGTCACCGAGCCCTTGACCGAGCAGCAGGCGCGCAGCCTGATCACCCACAATTACTGCGTTGAAGACTGTAACTACCTGCTCGACTACTATCGCCTGACCGCCGATAACCGTCTGCTGTACGGTGGCGGTGTGGTCTACGGCGCCCGCGAGCCGGACGATATCGAGCAACTGATCCGCCCGAAAATTCTCAAGACCTTCCCGCAACTCAAGGACGTGAAGATCGACTACCGCTGGACCGGCAACTTCCTGCTGACCATGTCCCGCATGCCGCAATTTGGCCGTATCGAGAAAAACGCCTACTACATGCAGGGTTACAGCGGTCACGGGGTTACCTGCTCACACCTGGCCGGCAAACTGATCTCGGAAATGATCCGTGGCGACGCCGAACGCTTCAACGCCTTCGCCTCGCTGCCGCACATGCCGATGCTCGGCGGCCGCACCTTCCAGGCCCCGCTGACGGCGATGGGCGCGGCGTACTATGCGTTGCGTGATCGTTTCGGTATCTGATTTTGTGGGAGCGGCGGTGCGACGATTCGACTTGCTCGCACCGCCGCTCCCACAGTGGATCTCCAGTGAATGAAGGATCCGGGGCTACCTGCAACCCACCACTCATCGAACCTGCTGGCCAACTCCCACAAACGTGATTTAATACCCGCCTTCACATTACCGGGACAGGGAAAGCGGCACTCTCGCGACCAAGCGTCGCCCGCCATCCACCCCCATAACCCTTAAGTTCTACTTGCATAAGGCTGTCATGGATACGGGCTCACGACTCAAACTGGTACGCGAAAGCTACAAACTCTCCCAACGCGAACTCGCTCGCCGCAGCGGCGTGACCAACGCCACCATTTCCCTGATCGAACAGAATCGCGTCAGCCCCTCGGTCAGTTCCCTGAAAAAACTGCTCGAAGGCATCCCCATGTCCCTGGCGGACTTCTTTACCTTCGACCAGCCCCCGCGCGAGCACCAATACGTGTTTCGTGCCAACGAACAACCGGACCTGGGCCGTCACGGCCTGCGCCTGCTCCTGATCGGCGCCTCCGTCCCCAGCCGCCAGATGCGCCTGCTGCGCGAGCAATACGCCCCGGGCGCCAGCTCTGGCGAAGAGCCCATCGTCCACGCCGAAGGCGAGGAGTGCGGCCTGGTCACGCGCGGAACCGTCGAGCTGACCGTAGACGGCCAGATCAGCGTGCTCAACGCCGGTGACGGCTACTACTTCCCGACCACCTTGCCGCACAAATTCCGCAACATCGGCCAGGACGAGGCGGAAATCATCAGCGCCAACACGCCGGCGAACTTCTGAACTGACGACCCTGGTCCAAGGAAGGGGGCGCTCATGAATGCGCGAACGTTTCGCTACTACCTCTGGGCCTGGCCGGCGGTATTTGTCACGTCGGCTTTTTACAGCGTGATGCTGGTTGGAGGGCTCAAGCTGTTCTTTGGCGTGGATGGCGTGTACCTGAACGTTGCAGGGTTTGGCTCCTACGCGGTCTTTTGTCTGCTGGGCTTGTTTTACTTCGTGCCGAGAATGAAAAAGGATGAGTTTGGCGAGAGCGCTCATGGTCAGTTCACAAGTGTCGCCGCTTCCAGGGTCGCCATTTTCGTGGGGGGCTGGATCGGCACGGTCTTGAGTGCCCCAGTGATTGACCACGTCGGATTGTTAAGCGCGATGCCGAGGTGGTTGGCGTTGAGTATGTTATTCGCTGTGTTTGCCATCGCTGTTGAGATTTTCAGCCACTACCATTGGAAGCCGGGCCAAAGGCGTTGACCGGCCCGAGTGAAGACGTTAACCGCTGATTCCATTTGCTCTGATGCTCCAGGAAAAGCCAGAATCCGCGCCCGGTTTTTAAGGAAAATGGAATTCAACACATGACCGCACCACGCATCCGCGCTCTGGCACTCTGCATTTTTCATCACGACGGCAAGATTCTGGTCAACGAGGCTGTCGATCCCGTCACGCAACGCTCATTCTTCCGGCCCATCGGTGGCGGCATCGAGTTCGGCGAAACCAGCGCCCAGGCCATTGAGCGTGAGGTGCAGGAAGAGCTCGGCTTGGCCATCACCGATATTCGCTTGCTCGGTACGCTGGAAAGCCTGTTCACCTACGCGGGAAAGCCCGGGCACGAAATCGTGCAGGTTTATGATGCGAGGTTTGTGGATGGCAGCGTTTATGAACGGCTGCACCTGGATGGCCAGGAGAGCAATGATGCGCCGTTCGTTGCGAAATGGTTGCCGTTGGAACGGTTTACGGATGAAGCGCCGTTGGTTCCGGAGGGGCTTGGTGCTTTGCTGAAAAAGCTGGCACTGAAGTGATGGGGCTAGCGAAACATAGGTGGTTCATTGAATTTACCGAAACCTAGGCACCCTCATCATCCACATGAACGCCAAAGCGACGTACGGTGATCACCTGACCCACTTTAACCTTTCGACGTGGTTGGGCCTTGGCGACAAAGGTTTTACTGCTGTCACGTGACGCCCATACCAAGTTGCCCGAATCGACACACAAAACTCTCTCGCTCACTTCCAACGCTTGTTCATATGCAGCTTTGGTGGCGACTCTAGCGATATGCGGTATTTGGTGCTCCAGTGCGTCTATTTCCTCTTCAGTAAGGGAATTTGTTTCTTCTGTCATTGGACTATCCAGGTGAGACCGAGTTGGTGATTTTTATCTGATTTACAACTACTCAATCAAAACCCGCGGCTTCGCGGGTTTTGTAATTTTGAAGGCCGGTCACTTACCGTTCGCGCTGGCAAGCCCACGAAGCTCAACCACACGAAACACATCGCTCACGTCCTGAAGCAGAATCCGGGCGATGTTGGCGACGGTGTTGATGTCGTGATCGGCGTAATCGGGGAGGCTGGTACAACCCATCAGTTGCAGGTAGGGGAGGACGGCGTGGAGGCGTTCGCTGATGCAGCAATGGAGTTCGGTAAGTGGGGCGTCTTTGTCGATGACCAGCACTGGGTAGTCAGTAGCGAATTGGGTCATGGGGATGAAGCGGTGTGGGGGGCAATTCATTGTCATGATTCTTCTCTTATTAAAAAGTTACGAAGCCACCTTTCTGCTGCGATTCAGGCGGGTGGCAGCTATGTGTGGGTCGCAGTACCGGATAAGAGAAGAAACCGGCAGACCCGAAGGTCTCCCACACACAGCCGCCATAAAAACTCAACGGCGGCGAAGTTTGCCACAGTTGTTCTCTAGCGGTGCTTTCTCTTATCAGGGCTGCGAGACCCGATCGCTAACTGAATGTTGCGATAGATTGAATATAGGCCTCGATTTACACCGGCCACAACTGCACTGTAGGACGCAAAACCAAAGCTTCACGCTAGGCCGAATGCCACTGTTTACGTGGCTTTGAGTCTATTCCGGGGTTTACAGAGTGAAGTAGGAAATTGGCGGCAGGGAAGGGAGCGAGTTCGCTGTCGAACGGGGGCTAAAGCCCCCGTGACAATGGGTAAATTCCTACATGTTTTGCAGACGTCAGGATCACTGCCGGGTTTGCGGCGAATTCGGGTTGTGTTGGGTGTGTTTGGGCCCGGCCACCAGCCAGGCGAGCAGGCCGAACAGGGGGACGAAGACGATGAAGACGATCCACAACAGTTTGTTGCTGGATTTGCCTTCGGCTTTGCGGACTTTGTTGATGGCCCAGATTTCCGCGATCACCAAAATGGCGGCGAGTACGATCCAGATGGTTTCGATGTGCATGGGTTGCCCTCCTGATGGTCTTTGCTTTAGGTGGGCTGGTGTGGGTGGGGTTCATTAAATTTTTGTGGGTGTGGGTTGGGCCCTGACCGTTGGAGTTTCATCGGCTGTCAGGGCCCTATCGCGAGCAAGCTCGCTCCTACAGGGGGGCGGTGTTGTTTAAAGGGTGGCGAGTTTGCCGGTGTCGAGGCGGCGTTTGTAGGCGCTGTCGCGGTTGGCGAGCCAGTAGTAGAGCGGCGAGGTGATGAGCAGGCCGACCAGCCAGGACAGGTCCGCGCCGTTGATGTGGGCGCTGATCGGGCCGACGTACAGCGGCGTGTTCATGAACGGGATCTGCACCACGATGCCGATGGCGTAGGCCAGCAGGGCTTGGGGGTTGTAGCGCCCGTAAATGCCGCCGTCGACCTTGAAGATCGAGTTGATGTCGTAGTTGCCTTTGTGGATGGCGTAGAAGTCGATCAGGTTGATTGCGGTCCACGGCACCAGCACGACGAGCAACACCAGGACCATGTCCACGAAGTGGCCGATGAAGTTGGCCGAGGCGCCGACGGCGGCGAAACAGCAGGCGGCGAGGATGATGATCGACAGTACCGCGCGGCTTTTGGCGGTGGGGATCCAGCGCCAGGCGAAGGTTTGTATCAAGGTGATCACCGACAGCACGGCGCCGTAGAGGTTGAGGGCGTTGTGGCTGATGACGCTGAGCAAGAACAGCACGAGCATCAGCGGGCCGATGGAACCGGTGGCGAGTTTTACGGCGTCCATGGTGTCCATGCCTTCGGGGGTGGCGAGCACGGCGACCGCGCCGAAGATGAACGACAGGCTGGAGCCGAGCACGGTGCCGAGATAAGTGGTCCAGAACGTCGCGGCGACGGGCACGTTGGCCGGCAGATAGCGCGAGTAGTCGGACACGTACGGCGCGAAGGCGATCTGCCACAGCGCAGCCAGCGAGACGGTGGCAAGCCAGCCGGAGATGTTGAAGCTGCCGCGGGTAAGGAAGTCGGCCGTCTGCACGTGGGTGAAGATGTAGCCGAAGCCGAGCACGATGCCGGCGCCCAGCACCCAGGTGCCGATGCGGTTGAGTACATGGATGAAGCGGTAACCGATGATGCCGATGATCCCGGAACCCAGGGCGCCGATGACAATGCCGACCGGCACGGGCACGCTGTCGACCACCCCGTGCAGGGATTTGCCGGCCAGCACGATGTTGGAGGCGAAGAAGCCGATGTACATGATGCCGGCGATCAACACCACCAGCAGCGCGCCGAGCGAACCGAATTGCGCCCGACTCTGGATCATTTGCGGGATGCCCATCTGCGGGCCCTGTGCCGAGTGCAGCGCCATCAGCACGCCGCCAACCAAATGGCCAACGAGAATGGCGACGATGCCCCATACCAGATTCAGATGGAACATCTGCACGCCGAGGGCGCCGGTGACGATGGGCAGCGGGGCGATGTTGCCGCCGAACCAGAGGGTGAACAAGTCACGGGTCTTGCCGTGGCGATCTTCGGGCGGGACGTAGCCGATGGTGTGTTTTTCGATGAGCGGGGTGGAGGTTGCTGCTTCGGTAACCATGACGAACTCCAAGGCGATTTTGAGTACGTGGACGTACTTCGGTGTGCGCCGCGCGCAGGCGGTGCTTTTCTTGTTGGAGTCGATGATGTGGGGTGGTGGGGCAGAGATAAATTAGTAAGTTTGTGGGTATAAACATTAAAAAATGTGGGTCGGTTGATGACTTCAAAACAGCACAAAACCCCTGTAGGAGCGAGCTTGCTCGCGATGGCGGCGCATCAGTCATAATGATTTCGACTGACACACCCTCATCGCGAGCAAGCTCGCTCCTACAGGGGGTAATGGGTGTTCTGAGATCGGCTATTCGCTAATCCATCGCACCATCCTCAACAGCATTTCATCACACCGTTCAAGCTGCTCGACGCTGACGAACTCATCCGGTTTGTGCCCCTGGTCCATGCTGCCGGGGCCGCAGACGACGGTGGGGATGCCGGCGGCGTCGAACAGGCCGCCTTCGGTGCCGAAGGCTACGGTGCCGAAGTCTTGCGAACCACAGAACGCCGCGATCAGCTCAGCCGCTTCGCTGTGTACGTCGGTGGCCAGTCCCGGGTAGGCCGACAGCTCGCTGAAGCGGATTTCACTCTGTGCGCTCACCGCCCGCATGCGCGGCAGCACCTGTTGTTCGGCGTAGGTTTTGAGCGCCTGCGCCACTTCGTTCGGGTCCTGTGCGGGCAAGGCGCGGACCTCGAAGTCGAAGCGGCAATCGGCGGGGACGATGTTCAGTGCCTTGCCACCGGCAATCACTCCGGTCTGCACCGTGGAGAAGGGCGGGTCGAAGCGTGTGTCGTGCCGTTCCGGCGCCTTGAGACGCTGGCCGATCCGGCCCAGTTCGCCGATCAGCTCGGCGGCGTACTCGATGGCGTTGACTCCCTGCGGCGCATAGGCCGAATGGCAGGCATGCCCGTGGATGTCGCAACGCATCGCCAGTTTGCCCTTGTGCCCCAGCACCGGTTTCAGCTCGGTGGGTTCGCCAATGATGCACAGCAGCGGCTTGACCGGTCGCTGTTGCAGCTCGGCCAGCAACGAACGCACGCCAAGGCAGCCGACTTCTTCATCGTAGGAAAGCGCGATGTGGACCGGCCTGCGCAGCGTGGCGTTCACCAGCGCTGGCACCAGCGCCAGCACGCAGGCGATGTAGCCCTTCATGTCCGCCGTGCCGCGCCCGTAGAGCTTACCGTCGAGCTCGGTCAGCTCGAACGGCGGCACCGTCCAGGGCTGGCCGTCCACCGGCACCACGTCAGTGTGCCCGGACAGTACGATGCCCGGTACGTCCACCGGGCCGATGCTGGCGAACAGGTTGGCCTTGCTGCGTGATTCGTTGTAGATCAGTTCGCAGGTCACGTCGAAACCTGCCAGGTAGTCGCGTACGAACTCGATCAGTTGCAGGTTCGATTCGCGGCTGGTGGTGTCGAACGCCACCAGGGTTTGCAGCAGGTCGCGACTGGCGCTCATCGGTCGTCTCCGGCGACACCGTAGCCGGGGGAGCGATCCGGGGCGAGGGCACGGTCGATGTAGTCCTGCACTTGCGGTCGGTAGGCGTCCCAGAGTTTGCCCAGGACGCCGATCGGGTCTTCATCGGCCCAATCCACGCGCAGGTTGATGATCGGCCAGGTCAGGTCGCCGACCACCACCAGGGCCGCCGAATGCACGGGACCTGCTTCGCCACCGGCGGCGATGGCAGCTTGCATGGCGGCGAGCAAGCGGTCGGCGAGCTGGCCTTCGCCGTGTTCGAAGGCGCTGACCATGGCCTCGACAACCTGTGGATCTGCGAGCATGTTGCCGGCCGCGACGCATTGTTCACCCGACACGGCGTTGTGGTTGCCCAGGGTTTGCGCGCCGCTGAAATGCGCGGTCTGGCCGAGGTGGTCGATGGCGGTGATCTGCCGGTACTGACTGTAGCCGTTGCGCGTGAGTGCGTTGTCCAGCGCCTGGGCGGGGGCCAGGCCTTGCTCCAGCAGGGCAAGCACCTCGGGGCCCAGGGAGGGTAGGGTAATGTTCTGGGTGGACACGGCGCCGACACCTGGCAGCAGCCACGGGCAACGGGCGCCGACGGCGATGCTGGAGGAGCTGATGGCAATGCCGAACTGGCCGGTTTCAGGGCAGCGGGCGGTGATGGAGAAGGTCATGGGTGTGGCTCCTGGGGTTGCCTTGGCATGTGGGGTGACCTGGCTGGCCTCATCGCGAGCAAGCTCGCTCCTACAGGGGATTGGAGGAGCGGGCTTGCTCGCGATGGCCGCAACTCGGTCCTACTCGGGAATCACCGCGATCACATCAATCTCCATCAACCACTGCGGCTGCCCCAGCGCCGACACCACCAACCCCGTGGAGATCGGGAACACGCCTTTGAGCCATTTTCCAACTTCCTGGTACACCGGCTCGCGATAGCGCGGGTCGATCAGGTAGGTGGTGGTCTTGACGATGTGGCTCAGGTCGCTGCCGGCTTCTTCGAGCAGTTGCTTGACGTTGCGCATCGCCTGTTCGGCCTGGGCGCGCGGGTCGCCCAGGCCCACCAGCCGGCCCTCGAAATCGGTACCGACCTGGCCTCGCACGTACACGGTGTTGCCGGCGCGCACCGCCTGGCACAGGTCGTTGTCCAGGCTCTGGTTGGGGTAGGTTTCCTTGGTGTTGAACATGCGAATGCGGGTATGGGTTGGCGTGGCCATTTCAAGCTCCTGGACGATTAAGCGCTGACAGTTTTTTTAGCGGCGAGCGGGGCGACATCCGCCGCACGTTGCGCCGCATCGTGGTAGTCGAGATAAGAGCGCTGGATGGCGATGTGATCAGCCACGTATTTGGCGTCATGCCATACGCCCCAGATGAACGACGAGCCGCGCCGCGACTGCCACGGCAAACCGAGGAAATAAACGCCAGGTTCGGTCGATACGCCACGCTGATGCGCAGGCTTGCCCTTGTCGTCAAAGGCGTTCACGTTCATCCAGCTGTAGTCGGTGGCAAACCCTGTGGCCCAGATGATCGAAGTCACGCCGGCCTTGGCCAGGTCCAGTTGCAGGATTGGCTCGCTGACACAGGCAGGATCAGGGAAGGTGATGCGCGCCTCCGGTTCCGGCGGCAAGTCGAGGCCGTTGCGTTCGATGTAGGCATCGGCGGCATTGAGCAGCGCCAGATAGTTCTCGTCACCCCGGGCCAGGTTCTCGGCCAGGTTCGCCTGGAACGTGGCGACGCCGCCGTCGAAGGACTGGGTCAAACCAACCAGGGTCATGCCGCGATGCGCCAGTTCCCGGAAGTCCACCGTTCGTCCGCCATGGGCACCGCTCACCGCGATGGTGACGTGCTCGCGACCCGGTTTCATCGCCGCCTGGTCCCACTCGCCGAGTACGCCCAGCCACCAGCAGAAATCGCGGTTGCGGTAGGCCCGGGGTGGACGGTCATGGGCGCCCACCGAGAGATAAACCTGCTTGCCGGAGCGCTGCAATTCATCGGCGATCTGCACGCCCGACGAGCCGGCACCGACCACCAGCACCGCGCCGTCAGGCAATTGCCCCGGATTTCGGTAGTCGGCGGAGTGGATTTGCAGGAAGGGCTGATTCTTCGGCGCAATTGGCGGGATGACCGGCCGCTGGAACGGGCCGGTGGCCGCCACCACGCGCAGGGCTTCGATCACGCCTTGCGAAGTTTCGACGGTGAAGCCTGGACGACCGACATTGCGCTCGACCTTCAGCACATCCACGCCGGTACGAATCGGTGCGTTGAATTTTTTCGCGTAGGCTTCGAAGTAGTCGGCGACCTGCTCCTTGGGGACGAACGCATCGGGGCTGAGGTTCGCAAACTCAAGGCCGGGGAAGCGGTCGTGCCAGGCGGGGCCGTTGGCCACCAGCGAATCCCAGCGCCCACTGCGCCAGCGCTCGGCAATACGATTGCGCTCCAGCACCAGGTGCGGCACGCCCAGTTTGCTCAAGTGTTCGCTCATGGCCACGCCAGCTTGACCTGCGCCGACGATCAACGTGTCTGTTGTTATTTTTTCGGTGGTCATCTCTGTACCCTTCAAGTTGGATTGAGGTCGCGAACGGCCTGCCATTTCTTGGGTTCAAGACTAGGGATGACCCCTGTATCGGTAAAATATTATTAAGCTGGCATTTGAGTATAAATAACTGATGCAGAGCGTTTGCGGGCATTGGGCTGTAGACTGCCCGCACCCTTTTCATCCGATACAAGAGAACCGTTCATGGCCAACCAAGACATCGCCTTCACCCCCGATCCTGACGCGGATTCCATCTCCAGCGACGTTGCCGGTTTTGGCGGCATCCTGGTGTCGACGCAGATCCCGACCCGCGCAGACGGCAGCCTGGAGCTGGGCGACATCACCCTGCAGAGCGAATGCACCTTGCAGGCACTGAAAGTGGCGCTGGAGCGCGCCGGCAGTTCCATGGACCGCGTGCTGCACCTGACCATCTACCTCACCGACATGGCCGACCGCGCCGCTTTCAACGAGGTGTACAAACGCTACTTCGCCAAGCCGTGGCCGGTGCGCGCCGCAGTCGGTGTCGCCGCCCTGGCGGTGGACGGCATGCGCGTGGAAGTCACGGCGATGGCCGCCAAGGCCTGAGCCCGACGGCGGCATCCCCGCTCTGTAGGAGCGAGCTTGCTCGCGATGGACGCAAGAACACCGCGGGGTGTCAGATGCCCCGCGTTATCGTTGACGTCCATTGCGACGGTTCGACGCCTCGACGTGCTCGCTCCTACAGGGATCATTTGTTACGCGGTTCAGAGGTGATCCGCATCAATCACTGCCTTGGCAAACGCCTGCGGGTTTTCCTGCGGCAAGTTGTGCCCAATCCCGCCGCTGATCAAACGGAACTCGTACTTGCCGGTAAAGCGCTTGGCATAGTCCTCAGGCTTGGGATGCGGCGCGCCGTTGGCATCGCCTTCCAGGGTAATGGTCGGTACGCCGATGGAGGGGGCGGTAGCCAGTTTCTGCTCCAATGCCTCGTACTGGCTCTCACCCTGCACCAGGCCCAAACGCCAGCGGTAGTTGAACACGGTGATGTCGACGTGATCCGGATTCTCCAGAGCCTTGGCACTGCGATCGAAGGTCGCGTCATCGAACGCCCATTTCGGCGAGGCCAGTTGCCAGATCAGCTTGGCGAAGTCATGGGTGTTTTTCTGGTAGCCGTCACGGCCACGCTCGGTGGCGAAGTAGAACTGGTACCACCATTGCAATTCAGCCTGGGGCGGCAGCGGGTTCTTGCCGGCGGCCTGATTGCCGATCAGGTATCCGCTGACTGACACCAGCGCCTTGACCCGCTCTGGCCACAGGGCCGAGACGATGTCGGCGGTACGCGCGCCCCAGTCGTAGCCACCGAGCACCGCCTGCTTGATCTTCAGCGCGTCCATGAAGTCAATGACGTCGCTGGCCAGCGCGGCCGGTTGGCCATTGCGCAGGGTGTCCTTCGACAGGAACTGCGTATCGCCATAACCGCGGGCATACGGCATCAGCACGCGATACCCCTTGGCGGCGAGGATCGGTGCGACGTCGTCATAGCTGTGAATGTCATACGGCCAGCCGTGCAGCAGGATCACCACCGGACCATTGGCCGGGCCGGTTTCGGCGTAGGCCACGTCCAGCAAACCGGCCTTGACATGCTTGAGCGGGCCGAAAGGCGAGGGCGCGGAATAGCTGACACCCTGGGTCGCCACTGGCTGGGCTGCGGTTTGAGCCTGGACCGCGCCCATCGCACCCAGCAGGGCGACCGCAAGGATCGATGGGCCGACCAGACGGCGGCGGGTTTTACCTGGGTTGTGCATTGCCATCTTCATGTGGATGTCTCCGTTGCGAGCCGTTGGCCAGTGGGTCTGGATGACCCCTTGAAACCTTGGGTTCATTTGATCGCGAAGACGTATCCGGGCTATGTCGAATCGTGCGCCGGGTGCAAACACATGTATCCAGGCAAGCGCCAGATACATTGGGATACAAGCAGACCGGTCGGCGGTCCTTGATGAAAGCGCAGGACTTCTGCCGCAAAAGCCGGATAATGGCGGCCAATTTGTTTTAGCTCGCTATTCTGGTAATCCCCTATGGAAATCAAGGTCAACTTTCTCGACAACCTGCGGCTTGAGGCCAAGTTCGACGACTTTACGGTGATCGCCGACCAACCGATTCGCTACAAGGGCGATGGTTCTGCGCCGGGTCCGTTCGATTACTTCCTGGCCTCGTCGGCGTTGTGCGCGGCTTACTTCGTGAAGTTGTACTGCGAGACCCGCCATATCCCGACCGACAACATTCGCCTGTCGCAGAACAACATTGTCGATCCGGAAAACCGCTACAACCAGATTTTCAAGATCCAGGTCGAACTGCCAGCAGACATCAGCGACAAGGACCGCCAAGGCATCCTGCGCTCCATCGACCGCTGCACGGTGAAGAAAGTCGTCCAGGCCGGCCCCGAATTCGTGATCGAAGAGGTGGAAAACCTCGACGCCGATGCCCAGGCGCTGCTGATGCCAACCTCGACGTCGGGGGAGGGCACCTACATCGCCGGCAAGGACCTGCCGCTGGAGCAGACCATCGCCAACATGTCCGCGATCCTCGCGGGCCTGGGCATGAAGATCGAGATCGCCTCGTGGCGCAACATCGTGCCCAACGTCTGGTCGCTGCACATCCGCGATGCGCAGTCGCCCATGTGCTTCACCAATGGCAAGGGCTCGACCAAGGAAAGCGCACTGGCTTCGGCGCTGGGCGAGTTCATTGAACGCCTGAACTGCAACTTCTTCTACAACGATCAGTTCTGGGGCGAAGAGATCGCCAACGCGCCATTCGTGCATTACCCGGACGAACGCTGGTTCAAACCGGGGCGCAAGGATGAACTGCCGACCGAAATCCTCGACGCCTATTGCCTGAAGATCTACAACCGTGATGGCGAGTTGCGTGGTTCGCATCTGTATGACACCAACTCCGGCAACGAAGAACGCGGCATCGTGTCCTTGCCGTTCGTGCGTCATTCCGATGGCGAGGTGGTGTACTTCCCGTCCAACCTGATCGAAAACCTCTACCTGAGCAACGGCATGAGCGCCGGCAACACCCTGGCCGAAGCCCAGGTGCAGTGCCTGTCGGAAATCTTCGAGCGTGCGGTCAAGCGCGAAATCATCGAAGGCGAATTTGCCTTGCCGGACGTGCCCGCCGAGGTGCTGGCGAAATACCCGAGCATCGTTGCCGGTATCGAGGGCCTGGAGGCCCAGGGTTTCCCGGTGCTGGTCAAGGATGCGTCGCTGGGCGGCGAGTTCCCGGTGATGTGCGTGACCCTGATGAACCCGCGCACCGGTGGCGTGTTCGCCTCGTTCGGCGCCCACCCGAGCATGGAAGTGGCGCTCGAGCGCAGCCTGACCGAGCTGCTGCAGGGCCGCAGCTTCGAAGGCCTCAACGACCTGCCGCAGCCGACCTTCGAAGGCCACGCGGTGACCGAGCCGAACAACTTCGTCGAGCACTTCATCGACTCCAGCGGCGTGGTGTCGTGGCGCTTCTTCAGTGCCAAGGCGGAATACGAATTCGTCGAGTGGGATTTCTCCGGCCACGGCGAAGATTCCAATGCCCAGGAGGCCGCGACCCTGTTCGGCATCCTGCAAAACATGGGCAAGGAATCGTACATGGCGGTGTACGAGCATCTGGGCGCCACCGCCTGCCGCATCCTGGTGCCGGACTACTCGGAGATCTACCCGGTCGACGACCTGATCTGGGACAACACCAACAAGGCGCTGTTCTTCCGCGAAGACATCCTCAACCTGCATCGCCTCGATGAGGCGCAGTTGCAGGACCTGGTCGAGCGCCTGGTGGAAAGCGAGCTGGACGACTACACCGACATCACCACCCTGATCGGCATCGAGTTCGACGACAACACCCCGTGGGGCCAGTTGACCATCCTCGAGCTCAAGGCGCTGATTTACCTGGCCCTGCAGCAGTACGAGGAAGCCAAGGAAGCGGTGGAAACCTTCCTGCAATACAACGACAACACCGTCGAGCGTGGCTTGTTCTATCAAGCGGTGAACGTGGTGCTGGAGATGGAACTGGATGAAGATCTGGAACTGGCCGACTACGAAGCCAACTTCCGCCGCATGTTCGGCGCCGAACGCACCGACGCCGCGATTGGTTCGGTCAACGGCAGCGTGCGCTTCTACGGACTGACACCCACCAGCATGAAACTCGAAGGCCTCGACCGGCACCTGCGCCTGATCGAAAGCTACAAAAAATTGCACGCCGCCCGATCCAACCCACCCCGCTAACCGCACCTTCTGCAGGAGCGGGCTTGCCCGCTCCCACAGAAGATCAAGATCAAAAGCGGGCACGGGCTGCTCACGCCCGCATCGCGCGTTCGTGGGCCTCCTGCAACATGTGCAGCGTCACTTTGCGCACTTCCGCCTTGCTGACTTCAATGTGCGCTTTCAACAACCGGCAGGCCTCGTCGCTGCGATGCGAAAGGATCGCCCGGAGGATCGCGCCGTGCTCTTCATAGGTCAGGGCAATACGCTGCGACTGGGTGAAATCGAGCCGCCGGATGATGCGGATCTTTTCGCTCAGTTGCGCGTGCACCCTGGCCATGGCGGCGTTACCCGCTGCCTCGACCAGTTGGCAGTGAAACCGCTCGTCCAGTCGTGACACCTCGCTGCCGTCCTGCAATCGGTCTTCGGCGGCGACCAGCCAGATGGCGCTGAGCGCTTGCAAGGCGTCCAGTGGATGATTCGCCGAGCGTGCGCAGAGGCGTTTCGCCGCTTCGGTTTCCAGCACGATGCGCAGCTCGTAAAGGTCCTCGAAATGCTCGAAGTCGAACGGCCGTACCTGCCAGCCGCTGCGAAAATGCACGTCCAGATAACCTTCGCGCTCCAGCCGATAGAGTGCCAGGCGTACCGGGGTTCGACTGGCTTCCATGCGTTGGGCGATTTCGCCTTCCGAGAACCGGCTGCCCGGCAATAGCCGGAAGGCGAAGATGTCATCCTTGAGCTGTTGGTAAACCCGTTCAGCCAGGCTGTCCGGGTTCGTCCGGTTTTTTTTCGAGGCACCGACCAATTGCATCAGGCAGCCGCCTCGCTCGGCGTCAGCAGGAGCAGGGCGTCGCCCGGCGTCACAGCCTTGCCCGGTTGGCAACGCACCGACTTGACCACGCCGGACACCGGCGCCGTCACTGACAACTCCATCTTCATCGCCTCGACCACCAGCAGCGGAGTACCCGCCTCGACATGCTGGCCGGGCTCCACCAGCACTTTCCATACGCTGCCGCACATGTCGGCGCTGACCAGATGGCCGTCGAGGTCGCCGTCGTCGTCCTGTGGATGGGGCGACGTCACGTCGACCACTGCTTCGTCATCACGCCACAGCGGCACCTCGGCATCGAAGGCCGCTTTCTGCCGGTCCTGGAACGCGGCGATGTCGGCCTGGTTGTCGACGAGGAAGCGCTGGTATTCGGCAAAGTCGAATTCGCTGTGTTCGATGCGGATCTGTGCGCGGCCTTCGCGGAACGATTCGCGGAACTCGTCCAGCTCGGCCTCGCTGACCGGGTAGAACCGCACCTGATCGAAGAAACGCAGCAGCCACGGCTCGCCATTTTCGAACTGGGCGTTTTTCACGTATTTGTTCCAGATCGGCAAGGTGCGCCCGACCAGTTGGTAGCCGCCGGGCGAATCCATGCCGTAGATGCACATGTACATGCCACCAATGCCCACCGTGCCTTCGGCGGTGTAGGTGCGTGCCGGGTTGTATTTGGAGCTGAGCAGGCGATGGCGCGGGTCCAGCGGTACGGCGCATGGGGCGTCGAGGTAAACGTCGCCGAGGCCGAGGATCAGGTAGCTGGCGTCGAACAGAATGTCCTTCACTTCATTGCGATGGGCCAGGCCATTGATGCGCTGGAGGAAGTCGACGTTGTTCGGCAGCCACGGGGCTTCGGCGCGTACGGTCTCGCGGTAGCGGGTGACCGCGCCCAGGGTGGCGCTGTCCTCGAAGGCCATCGGCAGGTGAACGATGCGGGTCGGTACTTTCAGCTCGGCGACATCCCCGAGGCGCAACTCCAGCCCCAGCAAATGCTCGATCAACGCCTGCTGGTGCAACACGCGGCTGTTGTAGCGCAGTTGCAGCGAGCGCACGCCGGGTGCCAGTTCTTCCAGGCCGCGCAGTGGCTCGGCCTTGAGCATTTCCATCAACAGATGTACGCGCAGGCGCAGGGCCAGGTCGAGTACGTTGTCGCCGTATTCCATGAGGATGTAGGCGTCGCCGGCCTGGCGATAGACCACGCGCGGGCGGCTGCCTTCGGCCGGCAGTTCGGCCAGCACGGTGGCCGATACGGTGTCCTGCGGTTCCAGCGTCGGCGCCGGCAGGGTCACGGCGCTGATGGCGGCCAGCGCTTCGAGGCTGCCCAACTGTGCTTGCTCCAGGCTCTGCGCCTGCTGGAAGCCGATGGGGTGGAAGCGCAGCTTGTCACCGGGTTTGACCTGGCCGACTTTCCACAGCTCGGCCTTGGCGATGGTCACCGGGCAGACGAAGCCGCCGAGGCTCGGGCCGTCCTTGGTGAGGATGACCGGAAAGTCGCCGGTGAAGTTAATGGCACCGATGGCGTATTCACAGTCGTGCACGTTGGACGGGTGCAGGCCGGCTTCGCCGCCATTGGCGCGGGTCCAGCTCGGCTTCGGCCCGGACAGGCGAACGCCCAGGCGGTTGGAGTTGTAGTGCACCTCCCATTCGGCGGCGAAGAATTCCTCGATTGCCTCGGGGGTGAAGAAGTCCGGTGCGCCGTGCGGGCCATAGAGCACGCCGATGTTCCAGGTCGTGCCGTAGCTCGGAATAAGGCTAGGGTGCACCGCTTGTGGCGAGGCCACCGGTGCCGGGGTGGTGCAGGCCGCCAGCTCGGGTTGCGAGATTGCCAGCATGTCGGCCGGGCGCAGGGTACGTCCGGCGTGACCGCCAAACTGGCCCAGGGCGAAGGTCGAGCGGCTGCCCAGGTATTGCGGTACGTCGAAGCCGTTGCGCACGGCCAGATAAGTGCGGCAACCACTTTGCGCTCGGCCGAGTTTGAGCACCTGGCCGGCCTTGACCTGAATCGGCTGCCAGTAGGCGACGGCTTCACCGTCCAGCGTAGCCGGGCAGTCGGCGCCCGTCAGGGCGATCAGGGCGTCGGTGTGGAATCGCAGGGTCGGGCCTTGCAGCGTGAACTCAAGGCCCGCAGCATCGGTGTGGTTACCGACGATGCGATTGGCCAGGCGGAAGGCAAAGTCGTCCATCGGCCCGGACGGCGGCACGCCGATGTCCCAGTAGCCGAGCCGCCCCGGATAGTCCTGGACGCTGGAGTAGGTGCCGGGTTCCAACACTTCGATGACGCTGGCCTTGAAAGTGAAGGTGTCGAGCAGTCGGGTCCACACCTGGCCTTCGGCGAAGCGAGCGTCGGCCACGACCTGGCGCAGGTAATCGAGGTTGCTGGCGATCCCGTGCAGGCGGGTTTCGCCCAGTGCGGTTCGCATCCTGGCGATGGCTTCTTCACGGGTGGCGCCGTGCACGATGAGCTTTGCAATCATCGGGTCGTAGAAGGCCGAGACTTCGCTACCGGTGCTGACCCAGCCATCCACGCGCACGTTTTCGGGGAAATGCACTTCGGTGAGCACGCCGGGGCTGGGCTGGAAGTTCTTCAGCGGATCTTCCGCGTAGATGCGCACTTCGATGGCGGCGCCCTGCGGGGCACGCTCCAGCGCAGGCCAGTCCAGCGCATCACCGGCGGCTACGCGCAGCATGCACTCGATCAGGTCCAGGCCGGTGACCATTTCGGTGACGGGGTGTTCGACCTGGAGGCGGGTGTTCACTTCGAGGAAATAAAAGTCATCACGAGCAGCGTCGTAGATGAATTCCACGGTGCCAGCGCTGCGGTAGCTGACCGACTCGCCCAGTTGCACGGCGGCAGCATGCAAGCGCTCACGGGTGGCCTGAGGCAAGTTCGGCGCCGGGGTTTCCTCGACGACTTTCTGGTTACGCCGTTGCAGCGAGCAATCACGTTCACCGAGGGCAGCGACGCGGCCCTGACCGTCACCAAAAATCTGCACTTCAACGTGGCGCGCCTGGTCGACGAAGCGTTCGAGAAACACCCCGGCGTCACTGAAAAACTGCTCACCCATGCGCTTGACGCTGTCGTAGGCGCTGACCAGTGCGTCGGCATCGGCGCAGCGGGTCAGGCCGATACCACCGCCGCCGGCAGTGGTCTTGAGCATCACCGGGTAACCGATCCCTTCCGCGGCTTCCAGGGCTTGCGCAAGGCTTTGCAGCAGGCCCGTGCCCGGCGCCATCGGCACCTGGGCAACACCTGCCAGCTCACGGGCGCGGTGCTTGAGACCGAACTCGCGGATCTGCTCGCCAGTCGGGCCGACGAAGGCAATGCCAGCCGCCTCGCAGGCATCGGCGAATTCAGCACTTTCGGAGAGGAAGCCATAACCGGGGTAGATCGCCTGGGCACCGGTTTCCATGGCGGCGTCGAGGATCTTGTCGATACGCAGGTAACTGTCGGCCGGCTTGTCGCCACCCAGGGCGATGGCCACGTCGGCGTCGCGTACATGTTGCGCATTGCGGTCGGCATCGGAGTAGACGGCGACACTCTTCACGCCGAGGCGCTTGAGGGTGCGGATGGCGCGGACAGCGATCTCGCCACGGTTGGCGATCAGTACGGTAGTGAACATAGGTGTGCCTCGTCCCTGGCTTCCATGGTCTGGAAGCGAAAATGCTGAGTAGGGCGGCCTGGGCCGCCGACGGATCTCGCGCTTTACGGCTTCGCCAGGCTGGCGATAAACGCGCGCCAGCCACCGAAGCCGGTGATGTCGCGGGCGCCTTCCAGGACGTACGGTTCGCAGATGAAGCCCTTGACCCAGCGACCGTCGGCCAGCTCCAGATTGCCGATGCCCAGCGGTGGCGGAATCTCCGCGACAAATTCACCGAAGCGCGCCTGCGGCACGTCCCACAGCTCGACGATGATTTCGGCGCCATCCGTGGCAACACGGGCCAGTCCAGGTTTTGGTGGCACGGTGCCGGGCAGGGCGTAGAGGCGGTAGTGGGGGGCGCTGGTGGTTTGCTCGACCAGTACAGCGTCGCGGTTCAGCAACTGGAAGTTCAGCGGCATGCCGGTGAGGTGCGCACCGACCACCGCCACCCGCACGCTGCCCGGCGCCTGGGCGCTGGCACGTTGGGCGGGCAGGGCACGTTGGGTTGCGCCCAGCGGCAGGTTCAGGGCCTGCTGCCAGCGCTGGCCGAAAGCGGCGAGGGCATGGTCGTGCCAGGCCGGGGCGATCAGGGTGATGCCAGCCGGTAGACCATCGGCACGCAAACCCGCTGGCAGGGCCAGGGCCGAGAGGTCGGCGAGGTTGGTGAAGTTGGTGTAGGTGCCAAACTGGCTGTTGAACAGCACCGGTTCCACGGCCATTTCCGCCAGGGTGCGAATGGTCGGCGAGGTCGGCACCACCAGCGCGTCGAAACCGGCCAGTGCCTGGTCGATGGTCCTGCTCAGCTCGGCACGAATGTACTCGGCTTTGTAAGCGTCGCAGGCACTGTAGTTCTCGCCAGCGGCGACCACACCGCGCACCACCGGGTTGATGTGGGCGGGATCGACCCCTTCCACCGCCACGGTGCGCTCGGCGACCCAGGGGCCGTAGTAGAGCTGTTCGGCCAGTTCGCGAAACGGCGAGAAGTCGATCTCGACCAGTTCGGCACCCAGCTCGCGCAGTTTGCCCAGCGCCTGCTCGAAGACTGCCTGGTTCTGCTCGTCACCGAAAAACTGCGGCGCGGCGGGTACGGCCAGGCGCGGCTTGTCCGGCATACCGACCTTGGCGCTGTTGGGGTTCTTGCGACTGTAGGCATCGGCGGCGTCGAAGCCACCGGCGATAGTGGCGACGGCCTGGGCGTCGGCCACGGTCAGCGCAAACACCGAAATGCAGTCGAGCGTGCGGCACGCCGGCACGAGCCCGGTGTTGGGCAGCCAGCCCTTGGTCGGCTTAAGTCCGACGATGTTGTTGAAACCGGCCGGCACGCGCCCGGAGCCCGCCGTGTCGGTGCCCAGCGAAAACGCCACCAGCCCGCGCGCCACCGTGCTGGCCGAGCCGGAGCTGGAGCCGCCGCTGACGTAGTCCGGATTGAAACTGTTGGGCACCGCACCGTAGGGTGAGCGGGTGCCGACCAGGCCGGTCGCGAACTGGTCGAGGTTGGTCTTGCCGATCAGGATCGCACCGGCCGCCCGCAGGCGGGTGACGACGGTCGCGTCGGCCTCGGCGACATAGGCGAATTCGGGGCACGCGGCGGTGGTGGTCCAGCCCGCGGCGTTGATGTTGTCCTTGATGGCGAAGGGCACGCCATATAACGGTAATGCGTCGAGATTGCCGTTTGCGTTGTCGACAAGGGTTTGAAGGTGTGCGAGTTGTGCGTCGAGTTGCTCAGGCGTGGCGAGGCTGATCCAGGCCGGATCATCGCTACTCAAACTGTCCAATACCGCGTGCAGCAGCTCCTGCGGTTTTGCGTTGTCGCGATAGGCGTGTTTCCACTCATCCAGGGTGAAGGCCGACGGTGTCTCGAACATGCTGTGCATCCCATCTTGTATCCAAGTTGGGAAGATGGATGGCAAGATGAATGCCAGCTTGTTAAATATCTTTTAAAACAAAAGGTTGCGTTGTTTTTGTCAAGTGCATGCCGGGTTTTTCAATCAGATCCCTGCACTGTTTGCGTTCGCCGTGTCTGGTTGTGGTGCGTGCGCCCAGGCCCATCGAGCCGCCGTCGGTCACCTGTTGCCGTGCTTTTCGCCCCGGGGTCCAAACTTTACCTGCGACTCTACACAGGAGGCGTACGTAATGAGCACGACCTTAATGAGCGCCCTGAGCGCATTGCTGCTGACCGCAGCCTGCCTGACAGCGCTTGCAGACCCACCTAAAAAGCCAAACAGGATCAGCACCGAGGCCGAACCCAGCGTTTTGCAAGTCTCGACAACCCCGGCTCCAGCCACGCCAGCCAGCAGCGCGGCAGACGATGGATTCATCCGGGCGAGCGGTAGAACCAGTTCACATTCGATGCATCCCAACGCGCCTGCGGCAATCGAGCAATTCGCTGACGATGACGTCAACGCGCCACAGCCCGCTGAAAATCAATAGCCGTATGCTTCTCGGCCTATCCGAGACCACCGTATGAGTGCTTGAAGTCCGCAGCCGTCAACGGCCATTGCTGGTTGACCATCACCCAGCATGGCACCCAACCTCCGGCCTTGGCGGGCTTCGATCACTCGCAGTCGAACTTGTTTGAAGTAGACGCACAATCCCAGCGTTGTCGGTGATCAGGCGCACCGCTTGAGAAGCACCTTGATCGGGTTGCGCACCCGGCGTTTGGACACTTCCTTGGCCTTGATCCAGCGACAGGCGTCAATCTCGTTGCAGGGACGAGGTTTGGACGTCGTCGTTGTCGCTTCGAACAGGTAATGAATGACCTTGTCCTCTCGGAACTCGGTGATGTAACGCAGTTCATCGCATGACAGGCCGGTTTCCTCGGCCATTTCCCGGCGAGCCGCCTGCAAGGGTGTCTCGTTGCGCTCTACCGTGCCGCCGGGGAGGTTCCACTTGGCGTTGCGCTTTCGTACGAACAGAACCTCGCCATCCTTACGGTAAATCACCGTGGCGCGTAGTTTGATTCCCTTTCTCTTTGCCGTAGCAGTGTCCATTGCCTTCATGCGCATTCCCGGATCGGTTGGCTGGACGGAGCTTCCCTGTGACGGCTCCTGACTCAAGCGTAGGGATTGAATATGTCGATTGGATGACCGTGTAGCGCCGTTGATCGCTTCATTGCTTGTCAGAAAAATCGTACGTCAGGCCGTTTGCCATGCCTTTGTCATAAACCTTTAACAATTAACGTTCAGAGTGCCGTAGCCCCGTAAAACACATGGAGTTCCTTTGATGAAGAGTTTGTTTAAGTCTGCTGCGCTGGCCGTTACGGTTTCTCTGTGCGCCACCTCGGTGTCTTTCGCTGCGGAAAGCGTACGCCTGACCGGTTCCGGTGCCAGCTTCCCGGCTCCGATCTACCTCACCTGGTTCAAGGACTTCAGCAAGAAAACCGAAGGCGTCACCGTGGACTACCAGTCCAAGGGGAGCGGGGCAGGTGTACAGGACTTCCTGAACAAGACGGTCGATTTCGCCGCCAGTGACTCGGCCATGAAGGACGAAGACATCGCCAAGGTTGCCGAGGGCGCTCAATTGCTGCCAATGACAGCAGGCGAGATCGTGCTGGCGTACAACCTGCCAGGCAGCCCTAAAGGCGTGAAGCTGCCGCGCGAGGTTTACTCAAACATCTTCCTGGGCAAGATCACCAACTGGAACGACAAGCAGATCGCTGCTGCCAACCCGGACCTGAAACTGCCTGACATGCCGATCACCGTTGTCGTGCGCGCAGACTCCAGCGGCACTACTGCTGTGTTCACCAAGCACTTGGCTGCCATCAACCCTACGTTCAACAAGGACCTGGGTGAAGGCAACACCGTCAACTGGCCAGCCAGTGACAAATTCATCAAATCGCCGAAAAACGATGGCGTGACCGCCACCGTACGCCAGACCCCGGGCGCCATCGGCTACATCGAGTACGGCTTTGCCAAACTGGCCAAGGTCGACTTCGCCGTACTGCAGAACAAGGCCGGCCAATACGTCGTGCCAAACGCCGAAAGCGGTGCCGAAGCACTGGCGGCAGTGAAGATGCCGGAATCCCTGGTGGCCTGGTTGCCTGATCCGGATGGCGCCAAGTCCTACCCGATCACTTCCTACACCTGGATGATCTTCCGCAAGAAAAACGAAAGCCCTGAAAAAGCCAAGGCCATGCGTGAGATGGTCGAGTACGGCCTGACCGAAGGTCAGAAAATCGCCGACTCGATGGGCTACATCCCGCTGCCGCCATCGGTTGTCGATCAGGTTCGCAAGGCTTCCGCCAACATCCAGTAACACCTGCGTGGCTTCTTCCGGCGTGGGCTGTCAGCCCCGTCGGAGGAGTTTCCCTCACTGTTCCGGAATCACTCCATGAACAAGCCTTTTGTCGTACCGGTCAATTCGGACTCTGCCTGCAAACCGCCTTCCGCGAAGGATTTTCTGGTTGACCGGACCTTCCGTGCGCTCGCGCGTATCGGCGTGGTGCTGATCCTGGCCGTGGTGTTTGCTCTGGTCTATGAAGTCGGCGTCAAGGCGCTTCCTGGTATGGAAAAGCACGGACTGGATGTCCTGTTCGGCAGTGTCTGGGACGTTAACCAAGGCAAGTACGGCATTCTGCCGGCCATTTGGGGCACGCTCTACAGCGCCCTGATTGCACTGGTCATTGCAGGCTTTTTCGGCGTCAGCATGGCGATTTTCCTGACTCAGGATTTCCTGCCCGCCCAGCTTGCAGCCGTTTTTCGCACCATCGTCGAATTGCTCGCAGCCATCCCCAGCGTCGTCTACGGTCTTTGGGGAATTTACGTGGTCATCCCGGCTATTCGGCCGTTGACGACGTGGTTGCACACTGAGCTTGGCTGGATCCCCTTTTTCGGCACGTCCCTGAGCGGTCCGGGTTTGTTACCCGCCGCCCTGGTACTGGCCATCATGATTCTGCCGACGATCGCGGCGGTATCGCAGGACGCGCTGACGGCCGTCCCGATGAAAACCAAACAGGCCGCCTACGGCATGGGTACGACCCACTGGGAAGCGATTCTCAAGGTAATGGTGCCATCCGCCGCCACCGGCATCTTCGGTTCCCTGGTGCTGGGCCTTGGCCGCGCACTGGGTGAAACCATGGCGCTGGCGATGCTGGTGGGTAACGCCAACAACATTTCCCTGTCGCTGTTCGCCCCGGCCAATACCCTGGCGGCCTTGCTGGCGCTGAACTTCCCGGAAGCGGGGCCGAACGAGATCGAGGTGTTGATGTACGCCGCACTGGTGCTGATGTTCATCACCCTGGTGGTCAACGTCATCGGCTCCATGATCATGATGTACGCCCAGCGGGGTAGTAAATGATGACCAGCCTGACCACTCCTCTTGAAGCGCTGCCCAGCCTGCAACGCAAATTTGAAGGCCGTGCGCTGCGCAGTCTGGTCCTGACGACACTCGTATGGTTTGGCGCGCTGCTGGCCAGCGTGCCACTGCTGTCAGTGCTCTACATGCTGATCACCAAGGGTGGGGCTCGCCTGAGCCTGGAAGTCTTCACCGAACTGCCGCCCACCGGTTTCGAGACCGGTGGTGGTTTCGGTAACGCCATGGCCGGTACCTTCGTCATGGTCGGCATCGCCGCCGCCATCGCGGTGCCGGTTGGCATCATGGCCGCCGTGTTCCTGGCCGAGCTCGGCCCGGAAAGCAAGCTGGCCAACGCCGCGCGTTTCGCCGCCAAGATGCTCACCGGCCTGCCGTCGATCCTGGCGGGTGTGTTCGCCTACGCCATCGTGGTGATGACGACCGGTACCTACTCGGCGCCTGCCGGTGGGATAGCGCTGGCGGTGCTGATGTTGCCCATCGTCGTACTGACCGCTGAAGAGTCGATGAAGATGGTGCCCAAGATCATGAAGGACGCTGCCTACGGCATGGGCTGCACCCGCTCACAAGTGATCTGGAAAATCATCCTTCCGACCGGTATGCCGGCGATCCTTACCGGTGTGATGCTGGCCGTGGCACGTGCCGCTGGCGAGACCGCACCGCTGTTGTTCACCGCGCTGTTCAGCAACTACTGGATCATTCATGACGGCAGCCTGGCGGTGATGAACCCGACCGCATCGCTGGCCGTGCTGATTTACAACTTCTCCGGCATGCCGTTTGACAACCAGCTCGAACTCGCCTGGGCGGCTTCGCTGGTGCTGGTAATGATCGTTCTGGTCGTGAACGTCGTCAGCCGTATCTTCGGCAAGCCAAAGTATTGAGAATCGGAGCAACTGAATTATGACCGTATTATCCGCGCCAAAAGCTGCTCCGTTCGAAACCCAGGCCCCCGTGGTCATGGACTGCAAGCTCGACAAGATTTTCTACGGTAACTTCATGGCCGTGCGCGACAGCCACGTGCCGATCGAAAAAAACAAGATCACCGGTTTCATCGGTCCTTCGGGCTGTGGCAAAAGTACCGTGCTGCGCAGCCTCAACCGCATGAACGACCTGGTGCGAGGCTTCCGTTTCGAAGGCCACGTGCATTTCCTCGGCCAGGACGTCTACGGCAAGGGCGTTGACCCGGTGGTCGTGCGCCGTTACATCGGCATGGTATTCCAACAACCGAACCCGTTCTCGATGAGCATCTTCGACAACGTCGCCTTTGGCCTGCGCCTGAACCGCTACAAGGGCGACATCGGTGACCGCGTCAAGCACGCCCTGCAAGGCGCCGCGTTGTGGGATGAGGTCAAGGACAAGCTCAAGGTCAGCGGCCTGTCGCTGTCCGGCGGTCAGCAGCAACGTCTGTGCATCGCCCGCGCCATCGCCACCGAGCCGGAAGTGCTGTTGCTCGACGAACCCTGCTCGGCACTCGACCCGATCGCTACCCGTCGCGTCGAAGAGCTGATGGTGGAGCTGAAGAAGGATTACACCATCGCCCTGGTGACCCACAACATGCAGCAGGCCATCCGTGTCGCCGACACCACGGCCTTCTTCTCGGTGGACATTTCCCAGGGCACGCGTACCGGTTATCTGGTGGAAATGGGCCCGACCACACAGATCTTCGACAACCCGCGCGAGCAAATGACCAGCGACTACATCAGCGGTAAATTCAGCTGATGTTTGCCAAACGTCGTCTTGATTTGCCCGCGATCGAGGCGGCCCTGCGTGAAGTGCAGGGCCGTTTTTCCGAGCTCAGCATGCAGTTTACCGAGCCGCGTGACCCGTTCACCGACGAAGTGCTGAACAACGTGCTGGCGGGTTATGCGTTGATCGACGACTACGTTGCCAATGATGTCGACCTGTTCCACCTGCAAAACCTGAACCTGATGCTGGAAATCAACGCGACCGTGCTGTGCGGCAAAGACCCGGATCGCAGGATCGAGTTTGCGCAGCACCTGGCGGCGACCGAGGCGCACTTCTTCAATAACGTCGAAGGCGGCATCAAGGACCTCTTCAACTGGTACTGCGCGTACCGCAGCGAATCGGTGTGGAAGCGAGCGGCCGGGTTGTACGTGCGGGTCCTGAGCAAGCCGCAACTGTTCATCGAAGGCAATCACCGCAGCGGCTCGCTGATCGTCAGTTACCTGTTGATGCGGGCGGGCCAGCCGCCGTTCGTGCTCACGCTGGACAACGCCAAGGGTTATTTCAACCCGTCATCCGTCATCCGCAACTCAGCCAAACATGGCGTGAAATCCCTGTATGAGTTGCCCAAGATCAAGAAAAAATATGCCGCTTTCCTGGAAGATCAATCACCGGATCCACAGAAATTTTTCGTGTACGAGCGAAAACTGCCTGCCTACCAGGGGGGCGCGTGATGAATAGCGTTTCGACGTTCGAGAAATGCCGGTTTGCCGTGAATCAGGCGTGGCAGATCACCCGCAGTTACGTGCCGATGGTCGAGTGCCGTCGTGTGCGCATTTCCTTCGATATCGACGACACCCTGGCGTGCCTGCCGCACCACAGCGAGGCGGAGCCGAACCTGTTGCCCCAATCCATTCACCGCTGGCTGGGCGAACCGTTGCGCCAGGGCACCCGCGAACTGATCCGTGAACTGCGTCGCCAGGATTGCAGTGTCTGGGTGTACACCTCGTCCGGGCGCACGCCGAGCTACATCCGCCGTTGGCTGATGCTCTACGGTATTCATGTCGACGGCGTGGTCAACAGCGTTCGCCACGACGAGGCGCTCAAATCCCACGGGCTTTCGATCACTCCATCGAAACTGCCGCGACTGTTCGATATCGATTTACACGTCGATGATTCCGAAGGCGTGAAGGTCGAAGGCCAGGACCACGGCTTCCGCGTGGTCGTGGTGCAACCCGATGACCCCCGTTGGGCGCAGCGCGTGCTGGACGCCGTTGCGGATGTGCAGGCGCAATTGGCCTGGCAGCAGCCGCATCGATTCAAGGCGCCGGTTGGGCAGGGCGCAGGCGTTTACTCCTCCTGACTTGTGGGCGCGAGCCTGCTCGCAATGCTGTCCCGGCCACTGCGGGGCATCAGATCTCCCCCGTCATCGTTGACCTCCATCGCGAATGAATTCGCTCCTACAGGGACGGCGCTGCCTCTGTAGGAGCGAGCTTGCTCGAGATGGTCTCCCAAGCCCCACGGGCATCAGGCCGCCCGCGTCATCGTTAACGCCCATCGCAAATGAATTCGCTCCTACAGGTTGGGTGTAACGCTGTGGGAGCGGGCTTGCCTTCGATGGTCTCCCGAACACCGCGTGACATCAGGCCTTACACATTCCTAATGATTCCCGTCTTCAATTTGATTGACATGAATCAATATCCGTTCGAGTATATCAATTAAGTGATATGCATAAATCGCACAGCGATACGGAGTGTAAATTGTACGATCCTCTTGTCAGTGCTACCCCAGGCGTCGGAATGCCGCATTCACCCTCTTATTGGGTTGATACAGCGGGTGCCGCTCCGGACGACGATGGCCCGCTTTCGGTGGCCGTCGATGTCGAGGTGGCCATCATCGGAGCTGGCTACACCGGCCTCAGTTGCGCGCTGCATCTGGCTCGGGAGCATGGGATCAGCGCGTTGGTGCTGGAGGCGAATCAGGTGGCCTGGGGTTGCAGCGGTCGCAACGGCAGCTTCGCGCGTATTTCCGGTGGGCGTGTGCCGCTGTCGCAACTGATCAAGCGCTACGGCGCGACCACGGCCAAGGCCTATTTCGATGAAATGTCCGCCGGGCTCAACACTGTTCGGGGGTTGATCCGCGATGGGGAGATCGACTGCGATCCGCAACCGGATGGCGTTTACAAGGTGGCAAGTAACGCGGCACACGTCGATGCTCTCAGGCACGAGGTCGGCCTGTACAACGACGTGCTGAACTACCGGGCCAAGTTCGTCAGCGACAGCCAGGTGCAGGCCGTGCACAGCGGGGCCGAATCATTCGGCGCGTTGTACATGCCAGATGGCTTTTCCATGCATCCGCTCAAGCTGGCGTGGGGTCTGCACCGCATGGCCCGCAAAGCGGGGGCAAGGGTTCACACGTCTTCTCCAGTGGTGGAGTGGCACAGCGAGAGCGGCGTTCATCGCCTCGTGACCCCCAATGGCGTAGTCACCGCTCGCAAGGTCGTGGTGGCCACCAATGGCTACACCTCGCCAGCGTTGAACAAGGCCACCGCCGGGCGCGTGTTGCCGGTGCATTCGCAGATCATCGTGACCCGGCCCCTGACTCTGGAAGAGAAACGGAGCAGCCTGCCGGGCAGCGAATGTATGTTCGATACCCGCAACCTGCTCTCGTATTACCGTCGCTTGCCGGATGATCGCATTCTGTTTGGCGGTCGCAGCGCCATCACCGGGCGTGAGGCCGAAAATCCACGTCACCGACAAAATCTGCATGACGCCCTGTGCCGCAAGTTCCCGGTGCTGGAAGGCATTCAAGTTGATTACAACTGGGGTGGCTGGGTCGCGGTCAGCGAGAACTCGCTGCCCTTCATTTGCAGGGTGCCGGGGCTGGATAACGTGTATGCCGGTGGCGGTTACGCCGGCAGCGGCGTGTCGTTTTCGGTGCAGGCCGGCAAACGTCTGGCGCAAATGCTGACAGGTGCCAGGCAGCCCACCGAGATTGACTTCCTGCACCAGGTTCCCAAGCGTTTTCCGTTCCAGCCGTTTCTGCGGGTGGGGCAGCGTATGACCTACGCATGGTATCGCTTCAAGGATTCCAAATAAGTCATTGGCATCGAGTTGCAAAGCAGTGTTGCGGTAGAGGCTGGAACAAGAGGGGCAGCGTGGTGCCTCCGTGATTATAAGAAGAGTGGTTCGGGCGAAGTCGCCCCGCGTTCGATTCAACTGTCTAATTAAAATAAACTCAGGAGTTGAAAATGCATTCAATCAAAAAGCGCACGGCCGGCGTCGCGCTGGCTCTCTCTCTGTGCACTGTGACCCATGTGCAAGCCGCAGGTACCGTTACGTTCGCCGGCTGGGGAGGGGCGCTACAAGACGCCGAACGCAAGGCCTACCTCAAGCCCGCTGAAGCAGCCCTGGGTATCAAGATCCAGGAAGACAACATGGACGGCCTGGCAGCAGTGCGTGCCCAGGTGATGTCGGGTAAGCCGAAGTGGGATGTGGTCGAACTGGCTTCCAATGACTGCGTACTTGCCCAGGAGCAGGGCCTGACCGAGCCCCTTGATTATTCGGTGATCAGCACCGAGGGAGTGGCCGCAAATTTCTATGGCAAGAACTGGATCGCCAGCAATGCCTACTCCACCGTGCTGGCCTGGGCCAATGACGCCGGCAACAATACGCCGAAGACCTGGAAAGCATTTTTCGACCCCGAGGTAAAAGCGTCCCGCGCCATGTACCGCCAGCCTTACACAACGCTGGAACTGGCGCTTATCGCCGACGGCGTGTCGCCCAAAGCCCTTTACCCACTGGATATCGACCGCGCTTTCAAAGTGCTGGAGCGCATCAAACCACAGGTGGTCAATTGGTGGCGCAGCGGCACGGATTCCGCGCAATTGTTGCGTAGTCGAGAGGTGGACGCCCTGGCCATCTGGGCTTCGCGTGTTGATGAACTGAAAAAATCCGGTGAAGCCGTCGACTACACCTACGACCATGCACTGCTCGACTATGACTGCGTGGTTGTGCCCAAGGGCGCGCCCAACAAGGAACTGGCGATGAAGCTGGTGGCGCACATCATGAAACCGGAAAGCCAAGCGACCCTGGTGACCCTGATTCCAAACCCGCCGATTAACGTCAAGGCTTACGACACCAACATCATTCCGGCCGCTATGGCCGCCACCTTGCCCACCGCACCGGCCAACATCGACAAAGTGGTGTTCTTTGATCCTGTCTGGTGGCTGGCACACCAGGCCGAAGTTCAACGTCGCTTTGACTTGTTCATCCAGAATTGACGGAGGCAATGGGTATGTTCGGTTTCAACAAGAAATTGCTCAACACGGCGGTCGTTGCATCACTGGCTATGGTGGGAAGCTGTGCGGCGCTGGCCGATAGCCTGACATTTTCGGGCTGGGGTGGGGCATTGCAGGACGCAGAGCGCAAGGCTTACCTTGAACCCGCCGCCAAGGCACTGGGCGTGACGATCAAGGAAGACAACATGGATGGCCTGGCGGCGGTGCGTGCCCAGGTCATGTCGGGCCGGCCGAAGTGGGATGTGGTGGAATTGGGCAGCACCGAGTGCGCCCAGGCCCAGCAGGAAGGCCTGGTGGAACCGCTGGATTACTCCGTCATCGATGCAACGCATGTCGACAAGAGTGTGGTCAGCAGTCACTGGATCGCCAGTCACGCCTACGCCACCGTCGTGGCGTGGGCCGATGACACGGGTGCACCGGTGGCGAAGAACTGGCAGCAGTTTTTCGATCCTCAGGTGAAGGGTGCCCGAGCGTTGTACCGTCAGCCCTGGCTGACCATGGAAGCGGCGTTGCTCGGGGACGGCGTTGCACCGAAAGACCTGTATCCATTGGATGTGGAACGTGCGATCAAGGTGCTTGATCGCATCAAGCCTCAAGTGGTCAATTGGTGGGGGGCAGGGGCGGATTCGGCGCAGTTGTTGCGAAGCCGTGAGGTCGATTTTCTGGCGATCTGGAATGGCCGGGTCAACGATGTAAAAAACAGTGGCGAAAAAGTCGATTACAGTTTTGATGGTGCGTTGTTGAGCCACGACTGCCTGATCGTTCCCAAGGGCGCCGCGAACAAGGATCTGGCAATGAAGCTGATAGCCCAGATCATGAAGCCCGAGAGCCAAGCGATGCTGGCGACGTTGATTCCTTATTCTCCGGTCAATGCCAAGGCGTACGAACAGGCCGCGATCACTGCGGAACTGGCGGCGCGTTTGCCCACCTCACCGCAGAACATCAACAAGGTGGTGTCGGTGTCACCCGAGTGGTGGGTGAAGAACCAGGAAGCGGTACGTCAGCGGTTCGCGCTGTTTCTGGCCCACTGACCGTTGCTGCCAACCGAACAGTGAGGAGGGGCGCCCCGGGCGCTTCTCCCTCTATAAAAAGGGCTCGAGTCGCCCGTTTGTGCCGAGTGTGAGTATGTCCGAAGACCTTAAACTTTCGATGTCCATCGACATCGAGAACCTGACCAAGACCTACGACAGTTTTGCTGCGTTGGATGATGTATCGCTCTCGATCAAGAGTGGCGAGTTCCTGTCTCTGCTCGGCTCCTCGGGTTCGGGCAAGACCACGCTGTTGATGGCGCTCGCCGGTTTCGTTCGTCCTGATGCCGGCAGCATCCGCTTTGGTGGTCGGGAAATGATCTTCGAGCCGCCGCACAAGCGCGATGTCGGCATGATGTTCCAGAGTTACGCGCTGTTTCCCCATATGAACGTCTTTCAGAACGTCGCATACCCGTTGAAGCTGCGGGGTTACGGGCGGGCTGAAATCCGCCAGCGAGTGGAACAGGCGCTGGCCACGGTGGAACTCGATCACCTGATTGAGCGCAATATCAACGAAATGTCGGGCGGTCAGCGCCAGCGTATTGCCCTGGCCCGGGCCATTGTGTTCGAGCCAAAGATTCTGTTGATGGACGAGCCCCTCTCGGCCCTCGACAAACGTCTGCGCGAAACCATGCAACTGGAATTGCGCCGTCTGCATGAGCGCCTGGGTATGACAGTGGTCTACGTGACACACGACCAGCGCGAAGCCTTGACCATGTCCGACCGCATCGCGGTGATGAGTAAGGGCAAGATTCGTCAGATCGATACGCCGGTGAACCTTTATGAGCGTCCTGCCAACCGGTTCATCGCCGAGTTCGTCGGTGAGTCGTCCTGCCTGCCGGTGACACAGCACGCGGGGCTGCTCCAGTTCCAGGGGCGCACACTCAAAACCGGCAGCGCGGTGGAGGGGCTGAAAAATCCGAGCCTGGTGGTCCGTCCGGAAAAACTGCAATTCGTCGCGGCCGAGGCTGGTGAGTACAATCACTTGCACGGCCACGTCACCGATGTGATTTTCCAGGGCGAAAGCCAGTTGGTGCAGATTGACCTGGGCGAAGGCATGGCCGTTGCCATTCGCCGCCCGACCCGCAGCTCCGAAAGCAATCGCCTGCCAGCTCGTGGCGAGGCCGTGGTGCTTGGCCTGCACCCGCACGACACCCTGGTGGTGGGGAACGAGCCATGAGTGTCGTCGAACTGCACGCATTGAATGCCCGTGAGCTGCAACGCGCAGAGCGGCGTCATCGCTGGTATCTGTTCGGCTCAGGGTTGCCTGCGTTGTTACTGGTGCTGCTGACGTTTGTGTTGCCGATCGGCTGGTTGTTCTGGTTGTCGTTGTTCGACGCCAACGGTCAGTTGACGATCGAGAACTACACGCGCCTGCTCGAGCCGATCTACGTGCTGACGTTCGTGCAGACCTTCAAGATCAGCATCATCGTCACCATCGCCTGTGTGCTGATCGGTTACCCCTATGCCTATTTCATGATCAAGGGCGCGCGCTGGCTCGCCAACCTGGCCATGGGGCTGCTTTTGGTGTCGCTGTGGACATCACTGCTGGTGCGTACCTACGCGTGGCTGATCATCCTGCAGCGTCGCGGTATCGCCAACGACTTGCTGATGAGCCTGGGCCTGACCGACGCGCCGCTGGCCCTGGTGCATAACCTGACCGGCACGGTGATCGGCATGGTGCACATCATGTTGCCGTTCATGATCCTGCCGTTGTACGCCGCGATGAAAAGCATCAATCCGATCTACAACCAGGCGGCTGCCGCCTTCGGTGCGTCGCCGTCCCGAGCCTTTCGCGACGTGTTCCTGCCGTTGTCGCTGCCGGGGCTGGCGGCCGGCGCCACGCTGGTGTTCGTGATCACCCTGGGCTTCTACGTCACGCCTGCGTTGTTGGGCGGTGGCAAGGTGCAGATGATCTCCATGCGGATCGAGAGCGACGTGTCCATGTACGCCAACTGGGGTGCCGCTTCTTCGTTGGGCGTGGTGCTGTTGCTGACCACCTTGCTCATGTTGTTCATCGTCAAGAAGGGCGCGGGCCTCGGCCGGCGCAGCGAGTGAAATCATGATCCGACTCAAACAATCCCTGATGGATGCCGTGCGCGCATCCTGGCTGTACGTCCTGGTGTTGGCGACCATGTTGTTTTTGGTGCTGCCGACGCTGATCGTGATTCCCATGTCGCTGTCCGATGCGCGCTACCTGAGCTTTCCGCCCAAGTCGCTGAGTATCGAGCCGTTCTTCAGCTACTTCGCCTCCCTGGAGTGGCGCAGCGCGACGGCGGTGTCGCTGATCACCGCGACCCTGACCATGGTGCTGGCCACCACACTGGGCACGGCAGCGGCGTACTCGTTGCACGTCACCCAGTCGCGGTTGTCCGGCGTCCTGCGCGGCCTGTTGATGGCACCGATGATCGTGCCCACGATCTTCATCGCCATCGGCCTGTTTTTTGTCTATGCCCGCATGGACATGAACAACACCATCCCGGGGCTGGTGCTGGCGCACACGCTGCTGGCGCTACCCTATGTCGTGATCAACGTCAGCGCCGGCCTGCGCAGCTATGACATGACCCAGGAACAAGCCGCATGCATTCTCGGCGCGACCCGGCTGCGGGCTTTCTTTGACGTGACGCTGCCGCAGATCCGCTTCTCGGTGATCGCCGCCGCCATGTTCGCCTTTGCCATTTCCCTGGATGAGGCCGTGATCTCGCTGTTCATCAGTGGTGGCGACAGCTCCACCCTGACCAAACGGATGTTCAGCTCGCTGCGCTCGGAAATCGATCCGCTCATCGCAGTGGTGGCGACGTTGATGACGCTGCTGTCGATTACGATGCTGTGCATCAGCATCATGGCCCAGCGCAAAGCGAAGAGGGCGGCGGCATGAGTCGCATCAACCTGCGGCTCGGGCATGCCAGCAGCGAAGTGATCGAGTTCTTCTGGAACGGTCGCCCGGTGCAAGGGCGTCAAGGCGAAAGCCTGGCTACGGCGTTGCTGGCCAACGGCATCAAGGTGTTGGCCTGGACGCGAAAATCCCACCGTCCGTTGGGCTACTCGGGCAATTACGTGAGCGGGGTGCTTGCTCGGGTGGACGGGGTGCCTAACGTACGCCTGGATCTGTTCCCGGTGGCGGCCGGGGTGCGGGTCGAGATGCAGAACTGCTGGCCGAGCCCGGCGTTCGATGTGTTGCGCCTGTCACGGCTGATTCCGTCGAGCTGGATTCAGGGCGGTTTCGAACACACCAACCTGGTGCCCAGCGGCACGGCGTTGTTTCAGCGCTGGGAAGCGATACTGGCGTTTCTTGCAGGGTCGGCCAAGCCGGCCACCTCTACCGGGGAGGTGGCGGTACCGCCAGCGCGCCGTTTGAGTGCCGACCGCCTGGTGATCGGTGGCGGGCCTGCCGGGTGTGCGGCGGCCAACGAGGCGGCAGCGCAAGGGCTGGATGTGGTGCTGGTCACCCGTGGCCATGGCCTGGCGCGTTACGCCCACGCAGCCGGCCAGGCACGGCCAGCCTTGGATGAGCGGGTGACGCTGGTCACGGGCGTCGAGGTGTTTGGTGCCTACCGCGAAGGCGAATTGCTGTTAGGCGCGCCCCACGACCCGCGCCAGGGTGCCTTGGCGCTGGAGGCCGAGACAATTGTCCTGGCCACCGGACGCCGTCCATGCCCGCCGGTAATCCCCGGTATGTGGCTGCCGGGGGTGATAGAGGCGCGCACCGCGCTGATCATGGCCAGCGAGCAGGCGGTGGCACCGGGCGAGCGGGTGGTCGTGGTCGGCAATGGCGACCAGGAGGCATTGGCCAGCCGCCTGCGCCAGTTGGGCGTGAATGTGGTCGCGGCGCGGCCGGTAGGCGATTTGCGCCGGGTGGCGGGGCGCAGCCGGGTCAACGCGGCGTACTTCGCCGAGCGTATTGCCTGCGACGCGCTGGTGCATTCCGGGCCGTGGCTGGCAGAAGCCAGTCTGACCTTCCAGAGCCGCGCCGAAGGCTTGCTGCAGTTGCGCGAACAACACCCTTGCCGTTGGCAGGTGGTGGGGTCTGCCAGCGAGCACGATCAGCCCTTGCCGGTGGCGACGTCCTCGTCTCATCACGCCTTGTTGTGCCCCTGCTTCGACGTGTCCAGCCATGAAGTGCAGGCGTTGATCGAGCAGGGCATCACCGACCTGGAAGTGATCAAACGCCTGACCTCCTGCGGCATGGGCCCTTGTCAGGGGCAACCCTGCTGGGATTCACTGCGCGCACTGGTCAGTGCCCGAAGCGGCATCGCCCTGGAGCTGTTAGCCAGGCCGACGCTGCGCCCGCCACGCCGAGCCCTGAGCGTTGCTCAGGCCGCCGGCCTGGCCGATGTCGTTGAGCCTTTGCAATGAATGCACTTAAACCTTTGCCTGCCAAGGCCTCGATCATAATTGTCGGCGCGGGGATTCAGGGCCTGTCGCTGGCGTTCAATCTGTCGGAGCTGGGTGTGCGCGACATTCTCGTGCTAGACGCCGGTTACTGGCAGGGCGGTGCCTCGGGGCGCAACGGCACGCTGATTCGTGGCGCGTTCAGCTCGCCTGAATGGACGCGTTTCTTCGCTCATTCCTGCGAACTGTGGCAGGGCTTGTCCAAACGCCTGGGCCAAAACGTCATGTATTCGCGCCGGGGCTACACCATGGTGGGCGAGCGCAGCGCCACGGCCGAACTGCTCGACCGCACGCTGGCCGTGCACAAGGAATGCGGTATCCACTCCAGCCTGCTGACACCCGGTCAGTTGCGCGAGGTGCTGCCGGCCCTGGCTCATGGGCGGGTGAGCGCGGCGCTGCATCTGCCCGACAGTGGCGTGGCGCCGCACCACGCGGCCATGCATGCCTATCGCCAGGCGTGCGAGGCGAGGGGGGTGAGCATTCACTACCGCACGCCCGTCACCGCCATTGATCAGAGCGCCGGGCGCATTGGCGGGGTACGCGTCGGCGACCAGCGCATTGCCAGCGACACCCTGGTGCTGGCCGGGGGCGCCGAGAGCAATGCCCTGGCGCAGATGGCCGGGGTGCCGCTGGATGGCTATCCGATGCGCCTGGAAGCCATGGCGCTGGAACCTACGCGGCCCTTGATCGGACCCGCCGTGGCGTTGCTGGATCGGCTTTGCTACATGCACCAGACTGCTCGTGGAGAAGTGGTGGGTGGCGCCGAAGTGGCTGAGCGCCCGCAACACACCCTCAATGCCGACGTGCCGGTGATGGCTGCCACCGCTCGGGCGTACCTGGAGATGTTCCCGCAGTTGGGGCATGCGCGGATCTTGCGTCAGTGGGCGGGTTTGGTGCATATCTCCAAGGATTTCGGGCCGCTGTTGGGGGCCCATCATGCGTTGCCGGGTTTGTTCGTCAGTGCGGGCTGGTGTTATGGCCACGCGGGCGCCCCGGCTGCCGGCGAACTGTTGGCCAAGGCCATTGTCAGCGGGCAGGTGGACGAGCGTATGCGCCCGTTCGCCGTGGACCGATTCGAGCGAAACCAGCCAGTCGTAGAACCTGGCATCGTGTTGAGTCATTTCGAATGACTTGCAAAAAAACGGGTACCGTACGGACCCTTGAACCAGCACAACCCCAAACGCACCGTGATGCGTATGCCGATGCGGCAGAATAAGGAAAAATCCATGAGCTCCCTGGAAGACTCACCACTTTTCATCACTGCTTTGTCGAAGGGGCTCGCCATCCTGACGGCGTTCCGAGCCGGGCGGCCGAGCATGAGCCTGGTCGAGCTGGCCGAGCACACGGGGCTGAACAAAAGCACTGTGCAGCGTTCTGCCTTCACCCTTGAGGCGCTGGGCTATCTCTACAAGGAGCCGGTGACCAAGCGTTTTCGCCTGGCGCCCAAGTCGCTGGATCTGGGCACCGGTTATCTGCAGACCAGCGAGCTGATCGAGCGCGCAAATCCGTACCTGCATGAACTCAACCGCAATGTCGAGGAAAGCTGCAACCTGCTTGAGCCCTGCGGACTGGACATGCTCTATGTGGCTCGCTTTCCCAGCCACAAACAGATCGCCATTCACATGCCGCTGGGCCGGCATCTGCCGATGTACTGCACCTCGGCGGGGCGTGCGTACCTGGCCGCGCTGCCCGAAGCCGAGTCGGACGCGATCCTGGTGGCCTCCGAGCGCCAGGGCTACACCGCCAGCACCGTCACGGAGCTGGACCAACTGCGCGCGCTGGTCGCCGAAGCCCGCAACGCCGGTTACGCCTACGCCCAGGAAGAATACTTTGCGGGTGACATCAGTGTTGCCGCTGCCGTGGTCAATGCCGATGGTTACCCACTGGGTGCCGTGAACATTTCCGTACCGTTCAGCCGCTGGAGCCTTGAAGAGGCGCGCAGCCAACTGGCGCCCAAAGTGATCAACACCGCACGGACCATTTCCAGCGCAACGCGCAGTTTACGCCCCGTGGGCTAAAACCCCGGGGTAACCCTTTCACCCGCACACCCTGCTGCCGGCCCTGGCCTGCGGTATAGGTGCGCGATTGCCCGAAATCCGGGCGCACGTTTAAGGAGACAGTGATGAGTGAGACCATGAAAGCTGCTGTCCTGCACGCGGTAGGTGAACCGCTGCGGATCGAGCAGGTGCCGATCCCGCAGCCGGGGCCCGGTGAAATCCTGATTCGTATCGCGGCCTGTGGCGTGTGCCACAGCGACCTGCATGCCGTTGACGGCGACTGGTCTGCATTGCCCACTTTGCCTCTAATTCCCGGCCATGAAATCACCGGGCATGTGGTTGCCCACGGCCAGGACGTCAGTGAACCGCCACTCGGCGCGGCCGTTGGCATGCCGTGGATGTACAGCGCGTGTGGCACCTGCGAGTTCTGCCTGGGTGGCATGGAAACCATCTGCGCGCGCCGCGAATCCACGGGTTACAGCAAGCAGGGCGGGTATGCCGAATACATGGTCGCGCCGGCCGCCTTTGTCGCCACCCTCGAACCGGGCGTCGATCTGTACGCCCTGGCGCCGATCCTGTGCGCCGGCGTCACCACGTACCGAGGCCTGACGCGCTCCCGTGCCCGACCAGGGCAGTGGGTGGCGGTCATGGGTATCGGCGGTCTGGGCCATGTGGCGGTGCAGTACGCCATCGCCATGGGGCTGCGGGTGGCGGCCATCGATGTGTCCGCCGACAAGCTGGAACTGGCGCGCAGCTATGGCGCCGAGTGCTTGGTGAACGCCCTCGACAATCCGGTGGAAACCCTCAAGCAGCAGATCCCGGGTGGCGTCCATGCCGTGCTGGTCACGGCCACTGCCAATGCGGCCTTCGAACAGTCAGTGAAGATGCTGCGCCCCGGCGGCACGGCGGTCTTCATCGGCTTGCCCGGTGGCGATGCCGATACCGTGCGCGCCTCGATTTCCAGCATCAGCGGCTGGGAGCTGTCGATCACCGGTTCCAACATCGGCACGCGCCAGGACCTCAACGACGCGGTGGCCTTCGCCGCCCGTGGCCAGGTCAAGGCGCAGGTCAACCTCGAGCGCCTGGAAGACATCAACGACATCTTTGCACGCATGCGCCAGGGCCAGTTGGTCGGCCGCACCGTGCTGAAAATTGCCTGACCCCTTCACTTTCCCAATAGGAATTACGTATGACCATCACTCGCCTTCAACCCAACCCAGGTCTGCTCAGCCACGCGCTGGTGCACAACGGTATCGTCTACATCACCGGCCAGGTGCCCGCTGACCGTACCCAGGATATCGCCGGGCAGACTGCCCAGGTGCTGGCGCGGATCGATGCGCTGCTGGCCGAGGCAGGCTCCGACAAATCGCACATCCTGTTCGCGCAGATCTGGCTCAAGCATGCCGTGCAGGATTTTGCCGCCATGAACGCCGTATGGCGTGAGTGGATCCCGCAGGACGCATTGCCAGCCCGGGCTACGGTTGAAGCCAACATGGCGGCGGACAACATCCTCGTGGAAATCGCCCTGCAGGCAGCGGTCAAGGCCTGATCGGCCGGTTGAACAGCCGACTTTCGGCATCGGAGAATATGTATGAGCAGTATCGTTCCTCATCTCATCAACGGCGTGCGGGTCCAGGGCACCGGGCGCACCGCGGATGTCTACAACCCGTCCACGGGCGCGGTGATCAAGCAAGTAGCGCTGGCCGATGCGGCCACTTTGCAGCAAGCCATTGATGCCGCGAAAGCCGCGTTCCCGGCGTGGCGCAACACGCCGCCGGCCAAACGCGCGCAGGTCATGTACCGCTTCAAGCAATTGCTGGAGCAAAACGAAGCTGCCATTGCCGCGATGATCAGCGAAGAGCACGGCAAGACCCTGGAAGACGCGGCCGGCGAACTCAAGCGCGGCATCGAAAACGTGGAGTTCGCCTGTGGCGCACCGGAGCTGCTCAAGGGTGACTACAGCCGCAATGTCGGCCCGCACATCGACGCCTGGACCGACCTGCAACCGGTGGGGGTGGTAGCCGGCATCACGCCGTTCAACTTCCCCGCCATGGTGCCGCTGTGGATGTATCCGCTGGCCATCGTCTGCGGCAACTGTTTCATCCTCAAGCCTTCCGAGCGCGACCCCAGTTCCACCCTGCGCATCGCTGAACTGCTGATCGAAGCCGGCCTGCCGGCCGGGGTCATGAGCGTGGTGCATGGCGACAAGGAAGCGGTCGATGGCCTGATTGAATCGCCGCACGTCAAGGCACTGAGCTTTGTCGGCTCCACACCCATCGCCGAATACATCTACAGTGAAGGCACCAAACGCGGCAAGCGCGTGCAGGCCCTCGGCGGGGCGAAAAACCACGCGGTGCTGATGCCCGACGCCGACCTCGATAATGCCGTCGGTGCGCTGATGGGGGCGGCCTATGGCTCGTGCGGTGAGCGCTGCATGGCGTTGTCCGTGGCGGTCTGCGTGGGCGATGCGATTGCCGATGCCCTGGTGGAAAAACTGGTGCCGCAGGTGCGGGCCTTGAAGATCGGGGCGGGCACATCGTGCGGCCTGGACATGGGACCGCTGGTGACCGGCGCTGCGCGGGACAAGGTCAAGGGCTACATCGACGCCGGTGTGGCCCAGGGCGCCACGCTGCTGGTGGACGGTCGCGACCTGGTGGTTACCGGCCATGAAAACGGCTTTTTCGTCGGGGGCACGCTGTTCGACCGCGTGACCGCGCAGATGAGCATCTACACCGACGAGATTTTCGGCCCGGTGTTGTGCATCGTCCGCGTGCCGAGCCTGGAAGCGGCGATGAAGTTGATCAACGACCACGAATACGGCAACGGCACCTGCATCTTCACCCGCGACGGTGAGGCGGCGCGCTTGTTCTGCGACGAGATTGAAGTGGGCATGGTCGGCGTCAACGTACCGTTGCCGGTGCCGGTCAGCTACCACAGCTTTGGTGGCTGGAAGCGTTCCCTGTTCGGCGACCTGCATGCCTACGGCCCCGACGGCGTGCGTTTTTATACCCGCAAGAAAGCCATTACCCAGCGCTGGCCACGCCGTGCCAGCCATGAAGCCGCGCAGTTCGCGTTCCCCAGCAACGCTTAAGTGGCGCCTGCCGCGTGGGGCTCTCACGCGGCTTTCGACTTATCGTGGAGACAAACATGAACAATGCACTGAAGTTTTACATCGACGGCCAGTGGGTAGCTGCCGAGTCCGGCAATACCCTGGATGTGATCGATCCTTCCACCGAACAGGCCTTTATCAAAATCGCCGTGGGTGATAGCCGGGATGTCGACAAGGCGGTAGTGGCTGCCGCCCGGGCCTTCCCGGCGTTCTCGGGTAAATCGGTTGCCGAACGTCTGGCCTTGCTCAAGGAAATCCTGCGGGTGTACAACCTGCGCTACGAGGATCTGGTCAAGGCCGTCAGCCAGGAAATGGGCGCACCGCTGCATTTCGCCCGTGATGCGCAGATCTGGAGTGGCCGCGCGCACCTCGAGTCAACCATTAGCGCCCTGGAAAACTTCCCGTTCAGCGAACAGCACGGCACCACCCATGTCGTGCGCGAAGCCATTGGCGTGTGCGCCCTGATCACGCCGTGGAACTGGCCGCTGAACCAGATCGTTTGCAAGGTGGCCCCGGCCATTGCCGCCGGCTGCACCGTGGTGCTAAAACCCAGCGAAATCGCGCCGCTGACCGGCATCATCTTTGCCGAGATCCTCCATGAAGCAGGCGTGCCGGCAGGCGTATTCAACCTGCTCAACGGCACCGGCCCCGATGTGGGCCAGCACATGGCGAGCCACCCGAAAGTGGACATGGTGTCTTTCACCGGCTCGACCCGCGCCGGCATCATCGTCGCCAAGACTGCGGCGGATACCGTCAAGCGCGTGGCCCAGGAGCTGGGCGGCAAGTCAGCCAACATCCTGCTTGAGGACGCCGACCTCGACGTGGCGGTGGCCAAGGGCGTGCAGGGCTGTTTCTCCAACTCGGGGCAATCCTGCGACGCACCGACCCGCATGCTCGTACCGGCCGCGCTGCATGCCCGCGCCCTGGAGATCGCCAAAGAGACCGCCGAGCAACTGGTCACCGGCAGCCCGCTGGACGAAAAAACCAACCTGGGTCCGGTGATCAGCGAAGCACAGTTCAACAAGATCCAGGGGCTGATCGCCACCGGGATCGAAGAGGGCGCCACGCTGGTGGCCGGCGGCCTGGAACGACCTGAGGGGTTGGACAAGGGCTACTACGTGCGTCCTACCGTGTTTGGCCATGTCACGCCGCAGATGACCATCGCTCGCGAAGAAATCTTCGGCCCCGTGCTGTCGATCATGCCCTATGAAACGCTGGAACAGGCCATCGAAATCGCCAACGACACGGTCTACGGCCTGGCGGCCTACGTGCAGTCCCAGGACCTCGAAAAAGCCCGCGCCGTTGCCGGGCGCATGCGGGCGGGTTCGGTGTACCTGAACTATCCGAGCTGGGACACCTTTGCTCCGTTTGGTGGTTATAAGCAGTCGGGTAATGGCCGTGAGTATGCGGGCTGGGGGATTCACGACTTCCTGGAAATCAAGGGCGTAGTGGGTTGGGGGAATTGATTGGGCGGGGGTGACAGGCTTCCCGTGTGATCGTTGACCCCCATCGCGAATGAATTCGCTCCTACAGGTCCTGTGGTGCCCCTGTAGGAGCGAGCATGCTCGCGATGGATTCACAACCACTGCGGGGTATCAGGCAGCCCGGCCGATAATTGTCGGATTTCCTGAGATGCGCGAATAAATGACGTGGGGGAAGGGCCATGGTGTGAGTCGTACTGATGGAAGGGGTATTACGGTATCGTATGACGACGACCTTGGGTTCTCTGACCAGCCATTTAATCGCCACCGACAGGACGTCACCATGCGCAAGGATTACCTGGCATTTTTTACTTCACTGTTCCTGTCGAGGCTGGCCGACCAGATCCTGCTGTTCATCGTGCCGCTGGTGGTGTTCCAGACCACGCAAAGCGCGTCCTGGGCAGGGCTGGCGTTTTTTGCCGAGTCGCTTCCGCGCTTTCTTGCGTTCCCGGTCTGCGGGGCATTGTGCGACAAATTCGCGCCCACCCGGATTCTGCACATCAGCCAGGTCTATCGCGCTTTGCTGTGTGCGGTGGCAGTGGTCTTGTACCTGGTATTTGGCGGCATCGCCTGGCTGGTGGTCCTGTCGGCACTGTGCGGGGTACTGACCACCCAGGGCATCATGGCCCGTGAAGTGTTGATGCCGCAGATCTTCCAGCACTACAGCTACACCAAGACCTTGTCCTACTCACAAATCGCCGACCAGACCGGGCTGGTGCTCGGGCCGCTGCTGGCGGCGCTGTTGCTGGAACTCTGGGCGTGGCACTGGGCGGTGGCGTGGGTCGCCGTGTTGTTCCTGTTGGCCGACCTGGGCATGCGGGTGTGGCAACGATTCAGCGGTATCACGCTGGAGGTGTTCGAGCAGCATCAGGACATCTGGGTGCAACCGCTGCGTATCGCCTTTGGGCATATTGGCGAGCGCAAGGAACTGAAAAAGATCATCACCCTGGCCGTCGGCGTCAACCTGATCATCGGGGGGACCCTGGCCACCTCGGCCGCCATGGTGATCGGCCAGTTCAGCGCGGGCAAGGACGGCTACGCCGGACTCCAGGCGGCCGGCGCCGGGGTGACCATCGTCATTCTGTTCTTTCTCGCCCGAGTGGCGCTGCCCCTGAGGCTCATGGGCAGCATCGGGTACTTGATGATCGCCGCAGGCGGCTTGATCTGTGCGCTGAGTCCGAGCCTTGGCTTATATATGGCGGGCTTCCTGCTGATCGTTGGGTTCGACAAGATGTTCAACGTCTATATGCGCACGATTCGTCAGCGCGTGATTCCTACACAGGATTTTGGCAAGACGGTTGGGGTGATTACATTGCTCAATAACCTTTCGCAGCCGTTGGCCGGTTTGCTGGTGGCGTTGTTGGCGACGACGCTGGGGGTGCAGGGGGTGGTGTTGTTTCTGACGCTGCTGGCGGTGGTGTTGGGGGTGGCGGTGCTGGTTTGGGCGACGAGGGTTGGCGGTGAGGGGGAGACGGCGCAGTGTCTGGTTTCCAGTGTTATCGTTGACGACCATCGCGAATAAATTCGCTCCTACAGATGTCCGCATTCCCCTGTAGGAGCGAGCACGCTCGCGATGGACTGAAGAACACCGCGGGGTGTCAGGCTTCCCGCGTTATCGTTGACGACCATCGCGAATAGATTCGCTCCTACAGATGTCCGCATTCCCCTGTAGGAGCGAGCACGCTCGCGATGGACTGAAGAACACCGCGGGGTGTCAGGCTTCCCGCGTTATCGTTGACGACCATCGCGAATAGATTCGCTCCTACAGATGTCCGCATACACCTGTAGGGGCGTAGGTGATGGAATTTTACTCCACCGCCTCGACCACCCCCTGATCCTCACCCAGGAATCCGCCGCTCTGGTGCTGCCACAGGCGTGCATAGGTGCCGTTTTTCGCCAGCAGTTCAGCGTGGGTGCCTTGTTCGATGATGCGCCCGTCGTCCATGACAATCAGCCGATCCATGGCCGCGATGGTCGAGAGCCGGTGGGCGATGGCGATCACGGTCTTGCCTTGCATCATCTCGTCGAGGCTTTCCTGGATGGCCACTTCGACTTCCGAGTCCAGGGCACTGGTGGCTTCGTCCAGTAGCAGGATCGGTGCATTCTTGAGCATCACCCGGGCGATCGCCACGCGCTGACGCTGGCCGCCCGACAACTTGATGCCACGCTCGCCCACCAGGGTGTCATAACCGCTGTGGCCCTGCGGGTCCGTCAACTGATTGATGAACCCGTCGGCCTGCGCGTTGATGGCGGCACGGCGGATCTGTTCGTCGGTGGCGTCGGGTCGACCATAGGCGATGTTGTCACGAATGGAGCGGTGCAGCAGGGACGTGTCCTGCGTGACCATGCCGATGGTGCTGCGCAGGCTGTATTGCGTTACGTGGGCGATGTCCTGTCCATCAATGCTGATCTCGCCTTCGTCCACGTCGTAAAAACGCAGCAGCAGGTTGATCAGCGTGGATTTACCGGCACCGGAGCGGCCCACCAAACCGATTTTCTCGCCCGGGCGGATGTGCAGGCTCAAACCATCGAGCACCTGGCGTTCGCCGTTGTAGTTGAAACTCACATTGTCGAAGCTTACCGCGCCGCCAGAGGGCACCAGCGCCTTGGCGTCCGGTGCATCCTGCACCTTGGGACCCTGGGTCAAGGTGGCCATGCCGTCCTGTACGGTGCCGATACTTTCGAACAGCGAGGTCATCTGCCACATGATCCAGTGAGACATGCCATTGATCCGCAGTGCCATGGCCGTGATCGCCGCCACGGCCCCCGCGCCGACTTCGCCTTGGTGCCACAGCCACAGGGCATAGCCGCCAGCACCGAGGATCAGGCCCACTACCAGCGCCTGGTTAACGATTTCGAACTGGCTGACCAGGCGCATCTGGCGAAAACCGGTCTGCTTGAAGTCTTCCATCGCCGCACGCGCAAAATGCGCTTCGCGCCTGGAGTGCGAGAACAGTTTCACGGTGGTGATGTTGGTGTAGGCGTCCGAGATGCGCCCGGTCATCGAAGACCGGGCGTTGGCCTGTTCCTGGCCGACCTGGCCCAGGCGCGGCACGAAATACAACATTGCCAGTGAGAACAGCGCGATCCAGCCAATGAACGGCAACATCAGTTTCAGGGCGAAGCCGCCCGCCAGGGCGATGATCGCGATGAAATAGACACCGATGCCCGGCAGGATCTCGATGAGGGTGAACAGCACTTCGCGAACGGCCAGCGCGGTCTGCATCACCTTGGTGGTGACCCGACCCGAAAACTCATCGGAAAAAAATGAAAGGCTTTGCCGCAGCATCAGGCGGTGGAAGTCCCAGCGCAGGCGCAGTGGCAGGTTGATCGCCAGAATCTGGTGCTGGACCATGGTGCGCAGCGCCACCAGCCCGATGCTGGTGACCAGCACGATCCCGATGCCCCACAACACGCGGCTTTCCTGCATGTTGACTTCGCCGCCTGCCTTCCAGCTCGATAAGAGGTCCACGACCTGTCCGAGGAAGGAAAACAGCCAGGCTTCGTAAATCGACACGGCCGCGCTCAGCAGCGCAAACGCGAGGACGTAGCCGCGAGCACCTCGGGTACAGGCCCATAAAAAACGAGCCAGGCCGACCGGTGGCGGTGGAAGCTCGTCGGGTGGGAAAGGGTCGAGTCTTCGTTCAAACACACGAAGCATTGAGGTTCTCCTGAATGATCAATTGAGGATTTTGCCATTTAACGCGGGCTTTGAGGGTTCGAGAGTCCAGTGCGCCGCCGCGTTCAACCGCAAACATGAGAAGCTGTTTTTTCACGTCATTCGCCGATGGCATCATCAGGGTGTCCCGGGCTTTTCGGCGCCCAGCGCCTGGATTCGGTGATGCTCCACCAGGAAGTCCACAAATACGCGTACCCGGGCGGGCATGGCCGCCCCCCCCACGAACACCGCATGAATCGGTTCCCGATCACCAGGGTTCCAGTCTTCCAGAAGGGCCACCAGCTCACCGCGTTGCAGGTCCTCGGCGACCGTGAACGCGCCGATACGTGCGATACCGGCACCTAATCGAGCCAGTTGTGCGAGCGCCTCGCCACTGCTGCATTCGATGTTGCCGTTGATCTTCAGGGAGAACTCATGGCCGTCCCGGGCGAACGGCCAGTCGGGCTGGGCGCGGCGAAAGTTGAAGCGCAGGCAGTTGTGGCGCAACAGGTCTGGCGGTTCCTGCGGCGTGCCATGGCGCTGCAGGTATTGCGGCGACGCTACCACGACCTGGCCGGTTTCGCCGATCCGGCGTGCCGTCAGGGGGCTGTCTGGAAGAACGCCAAAGCGCACCGCCACGTCGGCCTGGCCGGCGAGAATGTCGACCACCTCATCGCCCAGGGTCAGATCAACAACGATGTTCGGATATCGGGAGCTGAACGCGGCCACCAGGGGCACGATGGCCATCCTGCCGTGGCCGAGGGCGGCACTCACGCGCAGCCGTCCCTGGGGGACACCTTGATCAGCGATGGCTTCTTCGACTTCGGCCATGTCCGCCAGAATTCTCCGAGCGCCTCGTAAGTAGGCCTCGCCCTCGGCAGTGAAGGTGATCGCCCGGGTTGTGCGAAGCAACAGGCGAGTGCCAAGTCGCTGCTCGGTGCGCGCGATGACGCGGCTGACCGCCGAGGGTGTCAGCCCCAGGGCGCGCGCCGCCGCTGACAAGCTGCCTTCCTCTGCAACGGTGACGTACACCGCCATTTCACCCGACCGGCCGTTGATATCCATTTGTGCCTCGTGCGCAAAGGTGTTTGCCAGAAAGGCCATCTTCTGGTCTGAAAAAACACATTGTAACCTTTGCGGCATAAATGAGGACCTTGCCATGCGTATAAACCTACCCCTTGTAGCTCTTGCCACGGGTGCCTTCGGCATCGGTGTGACTGAATTCGCCCCCATGGGCATGTTGCCCGGTATCGCTGCCGACCTGGGCGTCTCCATTCCTGCCGCAGGCCTGCTGGTCAGCGCCTATGCCGTGGGGGTGTTGCTTGGCGCGCCTCTGATGACGCTGACCACCGGGAAGATTCCCCGGCGCCATCTGCTGATCGGGCTGATGGCCATTTTTACCCTGGGCAACTTGATGTCAGCCATGGCCACCGATTACTACAGCCTGCTGATCGCCCGCGTCGTGACTTCGCTCAATCACGGCGCGTTCTTTGGCGTAGGTTCCATCGTCGCCGCCAGCGTGGTTGCGCCGGACAAGCGCGCCGGGGCGGTTGCCGCCATGTTCATGGGCCTGACGCTGGCCACCATCGGCGGTGTGCCGCTGGCGACCTGGTTGGGTGAACAGCTCGGCTGGCGGACCGCGTTCTGGGGCATCGCCGGATTGGGTGTGGTGACCATGGCTGCGTTGTGGTTCGCTTTGCCCAACCTGCCGCTACCCAAAGGTGGTGGCGTGCTCGCCGAAATCCGCGTCTTGCGCCGTGGCCCGGTCTTGGCCGCGCTGGCGTTGACCGTCGTGGGTTCGGGCGCCATGTTTACCGTCTTCACGTATATCGCGCCTATCCTCAGCAGTGAGACCCACGCCTCGACCCCATTCATCACCGCCATGCTGGTGCTGTTCGGAGTGGGTTTGACCCTGGGGAATATCTGGGGCGGCAAGGCGGCAGATCGCTCCATCGACCGCACCCTGATCATCTCGCTGAGCGCGCTGATCATCGTTTTGCTGGCGTTCACGGTCCTGATGCGCTGGCCGCTGACGGCTGCCATCAGCATCGTTATCTGGGGTGTTGCCAGCTTCGCCTTGGTGCCGCCGTTGCAGATGCGCGTGATGGAAGCCGCCAAGGACGCCCCCAACCTGGCCTCGGCCGTGAACATCGGGGCGTTCAACCTCGGTAATGCGATCGGTGCCGCGCTCGGCGGAGCCGTGATCAACGCAGGCCTGGGTTATCCGGCGATCTCCCTGGCGGGTGCTGCGATGGCTGGCCTGGGGTTGCTGATGGTGCTGGTTCTTGCCAGTCGTGCCACCACCCAGGATCCTGCGCCAACCACCTTGGAATCAGCCAATACGCCCTCATAACATGGCTACCACCCACGTTGCCGAGAGGAACGAAAGATCATGACCAGTCAAACCGAAACCGCCATTCTGGCTGGTGGCTGCTTTTGGGGCATGCAGGACCTGCTGCGGCGCTATCCCGGTGTGTTGCACACCCGCGTTGGCTACACCGGCGGTGACGTGCCCAATGCCACTTATCGCAATCACGGCAATCACGCTGAAGCCATCGAGATCGTTTTCGACCCGGCGGTGATCAGCTATCGGCAGATCCTGGAGTTCTTCTTCCAGATACACGACCCGAGTACACCCAACCGTCAGGGCAATGACTTGGGCGCCAGTTATCGTTCGGCCATTTACTACCTTAATGAACAGCAACGCGACACCGCCGAAGACACCGCAGCCGACGTCGATGCTTCGAAGCTGTGGCCGGGCAGGGTGGTGACCGAAATCGAACCTGCGGGACCCTTCTGGGAAGCGGAACCTGAACACCAGGATTATCTTGAGCGGATCCCGAACGGTTACACCTGCCATTTCATCCGTCCGAACTGGAAGTTGCCCAAGCGCGGTTGAGTGTCGGTACGCTGAAAGACCCGCGACGGCCGGTGATCCCAACATCGGCTGCTCGCGGGTTTGTGCCATAAAAACGGGCGACTCACTGGACGCCACGAATTTAACGTCAAAAAACAGGTATTTAACGTGTTCTTCGCGGCTGGATTTTTTTCCGGGCGCGAAGTGTTTTGCGCATAAAGTGTCCTAGACTACAGCTGCAGATGCGATGTGCGGGAGCGGCACCTGATGCATGCTGCTGATTAAGACACCCTTCAACGTGCGAAAATAATATGAATAATAATTCCGGAGCAGGCGCTCGGTTAAACGTACTTGATGGGTGGCGTGGCATGAGCATTCTGCTCGTACTGGCGTGTCACCTGTTACCACTTGGCCCAAAGAGTTTGCAGTTGAATGCCGCTGCAGGCGTCATGGGCATGGCTATTTTTTTTACTCTTTCGGGCTTCCTGATCACCAGCTTTCTGCTCAATCACAGTAGCGTTACCGACTTTCTCATCCGCAGGTTCTTTCGGATCGTTCCCCTGGCCTGGTTGTATATGGCAGTCGCGTTATACGTCATGAACAGCTCGCCGGATTTCTACGTCGCCAACTTCCTGTTCGTTGCCAACTGGCCCCCGATGGCCCTTGGAAGTGTGAATGGCCATCTGTGGAGTTTGTGCATGGAGGCGCAGTTCTATGTTGCCATTGCGCTGCTGGTCGTTCTCTTCAGAAACAAGTGGGTCGTGATGATTCCTTGTCTGTGCATCGCCGTTACCCTTTACCGTGTGATAAATGATGTCCACGTTGCGATCAATACCTATTACCGAATCGATGAGATATTGACGGGTTGCATACTTGCAATGATTTATCACAAGGGGCTGGGCGGCGCACTTGTAAAAGAACCGAGAAAGATTGGGGTCGCGCAAGTACTGTTACTTCTCCTGTTCCTGGTGTCCTGTCACCCGGAGGGCGGTTTCATGAATTACTTGCGCCCTTATTTTGCCGCCGCGTTGGTGGGGAGTACATTGCTCAATAGTTCAGCGCGTATTAACCAGCTCTTGAATCATCGCATTCTCTTTTACATCGCCACCATCTCTTATGCGCTTTACGTCGTTCATCCACTGCTGGCGGACACCTGGCTGGGTAGCGGAGATACGGTGATTAAATATTTGAAGCGACCTTTGTTGTTTGGTGCCATTTTCCTCGTGGCGCATATCTCGACCTTTTATTATGAAAAATGGTGGATTGCGTTCGGGAAGACCTTGTCGAGGAAAGTGGCGAGTCAATCTGTCGCAACGTGAACGCCAATTAGCTGCCCGTGCCGTTTTCGGGATCATTCATCCGCACGCTGGCGAACGTCGATTCGTTGCGCGCGTGGTAGGCAGCCCGCGTTATCGTTGACGACCATCGCGAGCAAGCTCCCTCCCACAGACAACTGCATTCCCCTGTAGGAGCGAGCATGCTCGCGATGGAGGCCCATACACCGCTGTGTGCCAGGCAACCCGCGTTATCGTTGACGACCATCGCGAGCAAGCCCGCTCCCGCAGACAACCGCATTCCCCTGTAGGAGCGAGCATGCTCGCGATGGAGGCCCAGGCACCGCTGTGTGCCAGGCAATCCGCGTTATCGTTCACGACCATCGCGAGCAAGCTCGCTCCTACAGCTAACCGCGATCCCTTGTAGGAGCGAGCTTGCTCGCGATGGAGGCCCAGGCACCGCTGTGTGCCAGGCTTCCCGCGTTATCGTTGACGACCATCGCGAGCAAGCTCGCTCCTACAGCTAACCGCGATCCCCTGTAGGAGCGAGCTTGCTCGCGATGGAGGCCCAGGCACCGCTGTGTGCCAGGCTTCCCGCGTTATCGTTGACGACCATCGCGAGCAAGCCCGCTCCCACAGACAACCGCATTCCCCTGTAGGAGCGAGCTTGCTCGCGATGGAGGCCCAGGCACCGCTGTGTGCCAGGCAGCCCGCATTATCGTTGACGACCATCGCGAGCAAGCTCGCTCCTACAGATGAGCCGTAGGGCTCTGCGGGGATGTCGGGCAGATGTGATTTATGCATTGGTGATATCAGCGCTATACGATTGGCACTGTTTATCTATCAATTTGCGAAGGGTAGTTTCCCCTCAGATCATTCGAATCGAAAGGATACCCTTCATGAAAAACACCCTGATCGGTCTCGCGGTGTGCGCCGCAGCCCCTTTTGCCGACGCTGCCGGCTCAGACAACGCAAATGACCCACGCCGGCCCGAGCAGCAGATCTCCCGCGCCGGCTCCCAGGCATCGGTCGCAGGGCCTGAGCATTGGTTCACCGGGCGGGTGCGCGTCGAGCCGTTGTTTCCCACCAGTGATGCAATCAATGCTTCCGGCGCCTACGTCAATTTTGAACCGGGTGCGCGTTCCGCCTGGCATACCCACCCAGCGGGACAACGTTTGGTCGTGACATCCGGTGTAGGGTTGATCCAGGAATGGGGCAAGCCGGTACAAGAGATCCACCCCGGCGACGTGATCGTCTGCCCGCCGGGCGTCAAGCACTGGCACGGCGCTGCGCCGTCGAGCGGTATGACGCACCTGGCCATCACCGGCACGGTGGACGGCAAAAATGCCGAACGGATGGAGAAGGTCACCGATGAGCAATACAACGCTCGCGACACACAAGCGCCTGTCGTCGCACCAGCGGTTTTGCAAACACTGTCGGCCAAACAACAAAGCATCCCGTTGATCGCAGCAGCCATGGCCACCAGCAACATGCCGGCGCTCAACACGGCGTTGAACAAAGGGTTGGATGCAGGCCTGAGCGTCAGCGAGGCGAAAGAAATTCTGGTGCAGCTCTACGCCTACAGCGGGTTCCCGCGCAGCCTCAATGCCCTCGGCGAGTTGATGACAGTGGTCGAGGCGCGCAAACAACGTGGTGTCCAGGATGAGCCGGGGCGTGAGCCCGGTCGAGTCATTCCCACGGGCAGCGAGTTGCTGGCGGCCGGTAAGGCCAACCAGTCGCGCATCGCTGGCGGGACGGTTCAAGGGCCGTTATTCGACTTCGTTCCGGTGATCAATCAATACCTGCAGACGCACCTCTTTGGCGATATCTTCGAGCGCGACAACCTCGACTGGCAAAGCCGTGAGCTGGCGACCGTCGCTGCGCTCGCCGTCACACCTGGGGTGGAATCACAACTGCGTTCGCACATGGCGGCCAGCTTGCGGGTCGGCCTGACCCCTGTGCAGTTGCGCCAGTTGATCCAGTTGCTGGCTGGGCAGGGCGATGAGGCCGCCGCCAAACGGGCTGGTGAAGCATTGAACACGGTTCAGGCGAATCAACCGTCGTAACGCAGGGTTTCACGCAAGAGGTTGAAGGCTGGAGAACTCTGGCGCCGGCTCGGATAGTAGAGGTGGTAGCCAGAGAACGGTTCGCACCAGTCCTCGAGCACGCGGATCAACCGGCCCTGCGCCACGTGTTCCTGCACCAGGTCCTCGGGCATGTAAGCCAGGCCCAGGCCCTGGAGCGCCGCCTCCAGGCGCATGGCAATGTTGTTGAACACCAATTGGCCTTCGATGCGCACGTTCAGCTCCTGCCCGTTTTTCTCGAATTCCCAGACGTAGAGTCCGCCGTGGGTGGGCATGCGCAGGGTGATGCAGTTGTGGGTCGTGAGGTCATTGGGAATGATGGGCTGCGGGTAGCGGGAGAAATAGGCGGGCGAGCCCACCACCGCCATGCGCATATCGGGACCGATGCGCATCGCGATCATGTCCTTGGCCACCTGTGGTCCCAACCGTACGCCTGCATCGAAGCCCTGGGCGACGATGTCGGTGAAACCGTAGTCGACGATGATTTCGATGTGCAGGTCGGGGTGGTCGGGCAACAGTTTCGAGAGCACCGGATGCAAGACCTTGATTGCCGAATGCTCGCCTGCGGTGATGCGCAATTTGCCGGCGGGCCGATCTCGAAATTCGCTGAGCAAGGCCAGCTCGGTGTCGATCTCTTCAAACCGGGGCGCAATTACTTTCAGCAGATGTTCGCCTGCTTCGGTGGGGGAGACGCTGCGGGTGGTGCGCGCCAACAACCTGACCCCCAGCCGTTCCTCCAACTGACGCATGGCCCGACTCAACGCCGGTTGCGACATGCCCAGCCGGGCGGCGGCGCGTGTGAAGCTGCGCTCCTGGGCCACCGCCGCAAAAATCGCCAATTGGTCATAGCTTTCGAGGGACATTCATGCGCACCTGTTATGAACCAAGGGCGATTATGCCATTTATGCGGAGTAGGAAACCTGTCTTAAAAATGCAATAAAACCGTCGCGTAGAAATATTACTGAAATGTTTCATTCCTATGATGTAGGAGTTTTCTTTCAGGGAAGTATTGTCATGCGTCGAGTGGTGTTCAATCAGAAAGGTGGGGTGGGCAAGTCCAGCATTGCCTGCAATCTTGCGGCGGTCAGTGCGACCGAAGGCTACAGGACGCTCTTGGTGGACCTCGATCCCCAGGCTAATTCCACCCATTACCTGACCGGGTTGACCGGTGATGAAATCCCCATGGGCATCGCCGACTTCTTCAAGCAAAGCCTGTCCAGCGGACCGGCCAGCAAGAAGAATCACGTGGCGATCACCGAAACGCGCTACGACAATCTGCACCTGGTCACGGCCAGCCTTGAGCTGGCCGATCTGCAAACCAAGCTCGAATCCCGCTTCAAGATCAACAAACTGCGCCGTTTGCTGGTGGCACTGTCCGAAGATTACGAACGCATTTACATCGACACGCCGCCCTCGTTGAATTTCTACACCATCAGCGCATTGATCGCCGCCAACCGCGTGCTGATTCCCTTCGATTGCGACACCTTTTCTCGCCAGGCGCTCTACAACGTCATCGCCCAGGTGGCGGAGTTGCGTGCCGACCATAACGAGTCGCTGGTGGTGGAAGGGGTGGTCGTCAACCAGTTCGAGGCGCGTGCCCGTTTGCATCAGGCCTTGATCGACGAACTGGTAGCCGAAGGCTTACCGGTGTTGCCGGATTATCTGAGCAGTACGATCAAGATGCGTGAGTCCCATGAAGCGTCGGTGCCAATGATTCACCTGGCGCCACGGCATAAATTGTCGAGGGAATTCGTTAACCTGTTTTCGGCCCTCGAGCGCGCGAGCTGACCACAAGGGGGTGGGCGTTGCATTCCTTTTGGAACTTTGACGACGGAAAAATCCAGCGTGCCGATGAATTGCGGCTGCGGATCAATCCGCACGACTGGCAGTTACTCAAGGATGCGGCCGACCAGGCCTATGACTTGACCACGCAGATGCTCGCGCGCGATCAACGCGATTGCCTGAACGTGAAATCCATGCGTTTACCTGCAGGAGAGCAGCCATGACGGACGAGAAGAGAGATGAGCCTGAAGACGATGTGCCGATTCACTCCACGGAACAGGAGCGCGAGCGTTTGAAGGATTACAATAAGGACGGCATTCCGCCTGGTTCCTGTTGATTGCGAAGGTCTTCGGCGAGGGGCGTTGGCTTTCGAACCTGTCCAAGTCAACGAGCGCGTCGTCCAGGGACGGGCCTTGCCAACGTGACAATCAGAGCGCATCATGGCGCCCAATATAGGGTAGGGGGGTATGCTATGGCGCACACCAAGGCAGGAAAAGATGACTTGCTCAAGCGCGTGCGGCGCATCGCGGGCCAGGTACAAGCCATTGAACGCGCGCTGGAAGGCGAGGCGGACTGCGGGAAGACGTTGCACCTGGTGGCGGCCACCCGTGGCGCCATAAACGGCCTGCTCGACGAAATCATCGAGGACCACGCCCGCGAACACGTGGCCAAGCCTGGCCTCAGTGATGAGGAGCGGGCGCAAGGTGTCGAAGAGCTGCTCGAAGCTATTCGCCGTTATTCCAAGTGAGGGCAGCATGAGTACCGTTGATTACACACACAGTCATGACTTCCTCGGCGCCAGCCACGACGACAACGCCAAACGCACGCTCTGGGTGGTGATCCTGACCGTGGTGATGATGGTCGGTGAAATTGCCGCGGGTTACCTGACCGGTTCCATGGCGCTGCTGGCTGATGGTTTCCATATGGCCACCCACGCCGGGGCGTTGGGCATTGCCGCCGCCGCATACGCCTTTGCGCGCAAGCATTCGGACAACGGCGCCTACAGTTTTGGCACCGGAAAGGTCGGCGACCTGGGTGGTTTCGCCTCGGCGTTGATTCTTGGCCTGATCTCGCTGGGCATTGGCGTCGAATCGGTGATGCGCCTGTTCGAGCCGACGCAGGTGCAGTTCGGCACCGCCATCTGGATCGCCGTGCTCGGCCTCGCCGTCAACATCGTCAGCGCGCTGCTGCTGGCCGGCGGCGCCGGTCATCATCACGGGCATGACCATGGCCATGCACACCACCATCATCACGATCACGCCCACGGCGAAGACAACAACTTGAGATCGGCCTACGTTCACGTGCTGGCCGATGCCGTCACATCGGTGCTGGCCATCCTGGCCTTGCTGGCCGGCAAGTTCCTCGGCTGGGTGTGGCTCGACCCGGCCATGGGCATCGTCGGTGCGGTGGTCATTGCCCGTTGGGCCTGGCTGCTGATGAAGGACACCGCCTCAGTGTTGCTGGACAGGACCGATGAGCACGTGGCCGACGAGATCCGCGAACTGCTCGCGCAGTCGCAAGCCTTGCGCATCGTCGACCTGCATGTCTGGCGCGTGGGCCCCCAGGCGCGGGCGGCGATCGTCAGTGTGCAGGGTCCGGCACAATCCTCGGCCGACGATGTGCGCAAGGCGTTGCAGCCTGTCCACGAAGTCACGCACCTGACCGTTGAGTACCGCACGGCCTGAGCCGTCCCGTCACGCTGGTAAAGAACACTGATATGGCGTCATTGAAACGAAAATACAGCGCCATCGAACGCGAGCTGGCGCGTGCGTTGACCATCACCTGCGAGGCGGCAAAAAGCGAGATCGTCGGGTTTGAATGGCTGACCCATCGGGTGGATTACACGCGTTTTCCAGAGAGCCTGATCGTCACCTGGGTATTCGATAGCGATGTCCACCACGACCAGGCCATCTCCGGGCAGGCTAAAGCAAGGATGCAGGCACACACCCTGGCCGCGTTTGAAGAGATCGGCATCAGCGTGAAAGACATTGCACGCCATGTCGAATTCGACTCGCAGGAGCGTTGCGAAGCCCAGCACGGTGGTGATTGGGCGGCGCGCATCGACTCACGCCAACGCAAGGGGAGTCGGCATGGCCAAGGACATTGAAAACCCTTGCGTCTTGCTGTGCCAGTTGAACAGCGAGCTGTGCGTGAGCTGTGGCCGCACCCGCGAAGAGATTCGAAAATGGCGTGGCATGAAGCGTCCGGAAAAAATGGCGGCGGTGCAAAAGGCCACGGCGCGCCTGAAAGCGATAAACAAAAAGAAGAGCAAGGCCTAGGCTTAGGGAATTCCCACCCTTTTGCTTGCCTTCGACCACGTAGATCCGATGTTTTTCCCTGCTCACGAAATCCACGATCATGAGCAATGCTATCGCGTTGCCTGATAATCGCTGACGATCGCATCCAGGAAACCAAACAGCTTCTGATTCATCTGCGTGTAATCATTCGCTCGCAGGACCTCAGGCTGCTGGACAAAGCGCCGGTCAATCATTGCGTCCAGATCGCCTCCGGACGCTCCAATCAGCAACTCGATGACTTCACGCGTGAATTCCATATGGCACTGGAATCCGTACACCAGCCGGCCATATTGGATGATCTGCCGGGGGCAACCCTCACTGAATGCGAGCACTTGCGCATCCGCGGTCAGGCCCGGCATGTCGTTATGCCAATGGCCCACCTCAAGCGTTGGCCCAAAGTGCGCGACGTGGGCATTTGCCCTGCCGGCGTCGGTCAAGGTGATCGGATAGTTGCCGATTTCCGCTTCCGGACTGTGGTCACATTTCGCGCCCAACGCTTCACCCATCAGTTGAGCGCCCAGGCACACGCCGACCACCGCCTTGTGGGCCGACACGGCTTTGGCGATCAATGCGCATTCGGCCGCTGCGTCGAAGTGCGGGCATTCTTCCCGCGTGGTCGAGGGGCTTTGCGGACCACCGAGGACGACCAGAAGATCGATGTCGTCCAGCCTCTGCGGTAGTGCCTCGCCCAGATAAACGCGGGAGTAGCGGGTCTTATAGCCACGATTTTTGACCCAGGTTTCATACGCGCCAGGTGATTCAAAGGCTTCGTGGACCACAAAATGTACGTTCATTGTTTTTCCTCCAGTGATCAAAGGCAGGCTTTCAGGTCGCGAGCGAAGGCCCTGGCCTGATGGGGCCTGAGGTGCGAGACGGTCACGCGCAGGGCTTGCGAGTGTCCATCGACATCGAAGGCGGTGCCCACGCGAACCAACCAGCCTTTCTTGGCCAGTTCATAGGCCACGTCCTTCGCGTCCCTGGGCAGTGGAATCCAGACGTTGAACCCGCCGTCAGGTTTGGTGATGTCGATTCCGGCCTGGGCAAGTTCCGCACACAGTTCATCGCGCAGTCGCGCGTAGCCGGCCCGGGCTTCATCCATTCGGGCGAGCGATTCCCCGGATTTCAGGCCCGTGATCACGGCCGCCTGAAGAATGTGGCTGACCCAACTCATGCCCGATGTGAGTCGGGTGCGCAGGCGCGCGGCAGTCAGTCCATCGCAACCGACAAATGCCACACGCAGGTCCGGGCCGAGCCCTTTGGATACCGAGCGCACAAGCGCCCAACGTGCAGTGCCGGGCGGGATGACTGAGTAATAGGGCGTTTCATTGAGCAGGCCGAAATGATCGTCGACGATCACGGCCACCTCGGGAAACTTGCCCAGGACCTTCTTCAGTTGCTGCGCGCGCTGGCTGGACAGGCTGCAGCCTGACGGATTGTGGGCGCGAGGGGTGATCAGTGCCGCCCGTGCGCCTTTGGCCAGGGCTGCGTCAAGCGAAGCCGGGGTCATGCCGTATTGATCGATCTCAACCCCGAGGGTGCGCATGCCGCCAAGGCGCAGCGCATTGATCGTGCCGAGAAAGCCGGGATCCTCGATGGCCACGCCGTCGCCCGTAACCAGCAGCGCGGCAGCCAGACGCTCGATGGCATCGACCGCGCCATGGGTCAATTCAAGGCTCAAATGGGCCGGGCAATCAGGCGCCAGCCATTGCTCGCCCATCTCTCGTAACTCCGGGAGGAGGGTGTCGTCACCGTACAAGTACGGGCGGGTAAGCGGCTCGGCGAGAAGCGAGGCGACCGAGGGCAGCCACGCAGGGTTCGGGTTGCCATCGGCCAGGTCGACCAGGGCTGTGCCGCTGCTCAAGCCTTCCTGCTCGCCGGCTTGGGGGGGCTGGCAAATGCTCGTGCCATGGCGGCCCTGAGCCAAGGCGATGCCGGCGGTCACCAGGCGCTGGTACGCCGCGGCGACCGTATTGCGATTTACATTGATCTCTTCTGCCAGTTCTCGCACCGGTGGCAACGACGCACCGGGTGCGAGCTGCCCGTTCTGCACCAGGGCGCGGATGCAGTCAGCGATCTCCTGGGCGGATTTGCCTTTGATTTTAGTCATTGTCCTATGCCAATATTTATTTAGACACAGACAAAGTGTATCGGAGTTCAAAGCGCTTGGGTATGTGCGAGCGGCTGACGCTCCCTGTGAATGAGGAGAGGCTGACATGAACGAACGCAGTGCTGATTCACCCACTCAGACCCGCCATGACCAACATGGCTTGTGGCCTGTCGCCGAGACCGTCGACGACTTTCGGCGCAACCTGGCAACGGTCAATGCCCGTATCGAGGCCGCCTGCGCCCGGGTCGGGCGTGACGAGAGCAGCGTCCGCCTCTTGCCGGTGAGCAAGACGGTGGACGAAGCGCGCATCCGTCTCGCCCACCAAGCGGGTTGCCTGATGCTTGGCGAGAACAAGGTCCAGGAAGCCAGCCGGAAGTGGGAGGCGATGCGCGACCTGCCGGCGCTGCGCTGGTCGGTGATTGGCCACCTGCAAACCAACAAGGCCAAGGTGGTCGCCCAGTTTGCCAGTGAGTTCCAGGCGCTCGACAGTCTTCGCCTGGCGGTTGTGCTGGATCGTCACTTGCAGGAAGCGGGCAGGTCGCTCGATGTGTTTGTCCAGGTCAATACCTCGGGCGAAGACAGCAAGTACGGACTGCGTCCTGAGGATGTCGCGGGATTTCTTCGAGAGATGCTGGCGTTTCCTTCGCTGCGCGTGCGAGGGCTGATGACCCTGGCCGTGTTGTCAGCGGAGCCTGCGCGCGTGCGCACCTGTTTCGCACTGCTGCGCAACCTGCGCGACCAACTGCGTCAGGATCTTCCCCCCGAGATCGAGCTTGATGAGCTGTCGATGGGGATGTCCGGCGACTACGAGATTGCCATTGAGGAAGGCGCCACGGTGGTGCGGGTAGGGCAAGCGATCTTCGGTGCACGCAATACGCCTGACTCCCATTACTGGCCTACGGCTTCAACAGCAGATTGAGCTCGATTCACTTATTGAAGGAACGCACCCGATGCACACTCACAGGCTGATTATTCGCCGGCACGACAAGTTACTTGGCCATTTTGATTCCAGTACACCCGATGCTCGGGACGCGATTCGCGAGATCGCCTCGCGTTTTCCCGAATCCGAAGGCTTTGAGGTGCAACTGTTCGTTGCACAGCAGGAGAGGCGCTTGCTGGAGAGCGGCCCCGAAGGCATTCGTCTGATCAGCATTGAGCCCGTTTTCACAAGCGCGGCGCTCGAAGGCTGAGCCACATCGGGCAACTTTTTAAACTTTGCAGCCATCTTCGAGCAACTGCTGACGTTGCGCCATAGTGTCGACCAGTTGCGGGCGATGGAAGAGGCCAGGGTCCGGTCGCTGCGGGGTCACCAGACTATGGTGCCGGGGGAGGCAGTTCACTTGTCTTTCCTGAAATTGCAGGAGGGGATCGCCGGGCTCGAGGAAGTGCTGGCGACCCTTGCCGAAGCTACCGGTGACGTACCCAAACTTTAACCTCTCCAGGCTGAAGGGATGCACTCACGCGCTGTTCGCTCTGGCGCTATCGGTGGACAGCCCACGGACGTCTTAGCGCAGCCTGCGCGATGTCCGGCCGACTCTTCGATCCAGGGCCAGCAGCACACCACCGATCAAGAGCGCTGCGCCGGCGACCATCAAAGGCGACTTGGGCGCCGGAGAGCGCCATCCGCCTTCCACGCTACGCTGCTGATCAGAGGGACCGAACAGGTTGCCTGAAGTCGTGTCGCACTGCGGGCTACGATTCAAAGCGGTGCGCGTCAACCAACCGGAGAGTTGTGGGAAGCGCGGTAGCAGAAAGTGGGCGATGCGAGCCAGGGTTGCTGCGCTTCCCACGGTCGTGCTGTTTCTAGGCGCAATGGCGCACGTGACCATGGCTCTGGCAACCCGATGGGGATCATAGACGGGCGGTGGCGGTTTGAGCGCATGACCGGTGAAGTTGCCACCGTCGCGAAAACCTGGCGTATCCATCACCGCAGGGTAGATGTCGCAGACTTTGATGTCGGGGAATGAATGCAGCTCGCCGCGCAGCGCTTCGCTCAATCCACGCAATCCGTATTTGCTGGCCGAGTAGGCCGCAGCATAGGGTTGCGCGACCCAACTGCCGAGCGATAGGGTATTGATCAATATGCCGCGCCGCTGCGCCTTGAAGTATGGCCAGGCGACATAAGCGCCGCGCAGGTAGCCCAACAAGTCGGTTTGGAGCACCTGTTCATGTGCTTCCAGGGGCGTTGTCTCGAAGTTGCCAACCGCGCCAACCCCTGCATTGTTGATCCAGATGTCGATCCGGCCATTGCCGAAGGAGGCGGCTTGCTCGGCCAGGTTGCGCATGTGGTCGTTGTTGGTGACATCGGTGGGCACCGCCACGGCCGAAGCGCCTCGTTCGGCGCATTCCTGAACAACTTCATCAAGCGTATTTTCATCGCGCGCGGCCAACACCAGGCGAGCACCCTCGGCGGCGAAGGCGTGAGCCGCAGCGCGGCCGATGCCGCTGGAGGCGCCGGTGATAACGACCACTTTGTCATTCAATCTGCCCGCTGTCAGACCCACCCCGGATTCGGGGCGGGCTGGAAAGGTGATGGGATCCGAGGGAGCTGTAAATGGCTGCTCGTGCAGTGGCAGTCGCGCACCGTCGGCCAGGATCAAGGTGAGGCCCTCGATGGTGCCAACGAGCCGGTTTGGGAACACGGGCTCACCGGCGGGATCGAGCTCATCCAGGTAAAACTGGCGGCCCTCCATCCAACCGACGGCGGTCATCAACTCCGGACCCAAATAATATTTGCCGTCCAGGAAAAACCCGGAGAAAGGTCGTGCGCGCTCGAGTTGTTCTACGACGTAGCGCTCTCCGACCTTCATGCCTGTTGATGGATCGATCATGGTGACGCCCTCCGATTCGCTAGTGTTGCGATAGAGGCTCACGCATTACGCAACGTTCAATCGAAGTGACTCAATGGTGCTCCCGGTGCCGCTTCCCGGATGGAGGTTCACACCCTGGCTGCTTGAACATCTTGAGTCTGGAGGGGGCAATACCGCGGGTAATCGGTAAAGCCTTGTTCTCCACCGCCATACATCCCGGCGGTATTCAGCGCATTCAACGGCCAGCCATTAGCGATACGCTGGGGCAGGTCGGGGTTGGCGATAAAGGGCCGGCCAAACGCAATCAGGTCGGCCAGGCCGGCGTTGATCAGGCGGGTCGCGCGCTCTGCGGTGTAAAGCCCGGCGTAGATAATCCGCCCTGAGAACGTGCTTCTAACGTCACGACGAAAGTCTTCGGGCAGGTCAGGGGCATTAGCCCAGTCCGCTTCGGCAATGGAAAGGTAAGCAATGCCTTCCTGTTCGAGCACCTTGATGGCTTCGATGTAGGTGTGGTGCGGGTCATCTTCCACGAAACCAATGTAGACGCGGTCCTCTTGAGTGCTGGTGAACAGTGGGGTGAAGCGTACGCCCACACGGTCGGGTCCGACGACGGCGCTGACGGCTTGTACCACTTCACGTAAAAAACGCAGGCGGTTTTGCAGCGAGCCGCCGTATTCATCGGTGCGCTGGTTGGCGTGGGCGGAGACGAACTGGTTGACCAGATAACCGTTGGCGGAGTGAATCTCGACGCCATCGAACCCGGCACTCAAGGCATTGCGCGCCGCCTGGGCGTAGAGTTCGATCAGTTCCTTGATTTCGGCGACACTCAGCTCGCGCGGCATAGAGGGCTCGACCAGCGTGCCGGTGCCCGGTCCGGTTTCGATAAAGGCTTTGACCTTCTGCGCCTGGATGGCGGACGGTGCGACAGGGGGCGCGTTGTCCGGTTGCAGGGCGCTATGGGACACGCGCCCGACATGCCACAGTTGTGCAAAAATAACCCCGCCTTCGGCGTGTACGGCGTCGGTCACGGTACGCCAACCCTCGATCTGCGCCTGGCTGTAGATGCCCGGTGTCCAGGCATAGCCCTGGCCACGGGGTTCGATCTGTGTGCCTTCGCTGACGATCAAGCCGGCGGTGGCCCGTTGCTGGTAGTAGCGGGCCATCACTTGCGTGGGTACGTCACCGGGCTGCCCGCTGCGTTGGCGGGTCAGGGGCGGCATGACGATCCGGTTTTTCAGCGTCAGCGGGCCCAGCGAAGTGGGTTCAAACAATGAGCGATGCTGCATCGGATATTTCCTTTCGGTTTGAGCGTGGCGGGCTTGGGCATCAGCCACCGCCACGGCCTGGGTCATTGCGGCGCGGGGACGTCGAAACGCCTCCTGAAGGATGAGATTAGCGGTTGTTCAACAGGTCGATCAGGACCTTCGCCGTTTCGCTCGAAGACCCCGGGTTCTGGCCGGTGATCAACAGACCGTCGCGAACCACGTAGGAAGCCCAATCTGCGCCTTTGGAATACAGGCCGCCGTTAGCCTTGAGCATGTCTTCAACCAGGAAGGGCACCACGTCGGTCAGACCGACCGCGTCCTCTTCGGAATTGGTGAACCCGGCCACGTTCTTGCCTTGAACCAGTGGAGTGCCGTCGGGATTTTTCACATGACGCAGGACGCCCGGCGCATGGCAGACCAGGGCCACAGGTTTGCCGTCGGCCTGGAAGGATTCGATCAGTTGGATGGAAATCGGATCTTCCGCCAGATCCCACAGCGGGCCGTGGCCACCCGGGTAGAAAACCGCATCAAAATCGGCCGGCGAGACGCTGTCCAGGCGTACGGTGCTGGCGAGCAATGCGATGGCCGCCGCATCGGCTTCGAAGCGGCGAGTCAGGTCAGTCTGGAAGTCTGGCTCGTTACTCTTCGGGTCGAGCGGTGGCTGGCCACCGTTTGGCGACGCCAGGACGATGTCAGCGTCGGCTTCCAGGAAGGCGTAGTAGGGCGCCGCCAGCTCTTCGAGCCAGAAGCCGGTTTTACGGCCAGTGTTGCCGAGGGTGTCGTGCGAAGTCAGAACCATGAGAACTTTCATTTTGATGTTCCTGTTTTGGATTGAGTGTACGTGGATCTAATTAGACCGGTCGTCTAGTCGATGGGGTTACCTTAAATGCGATTAGACCAGTCGTCTAGTGAAATTCGATTATTTTTTTGCGAACGCCTTCCAGAGCGAGAAAAAAGGGGGAACAGAGAGCAAGAAAGCAGGCGCGAGCGTTGGAGGGCTCGCTCGTTGCGCCAGTACCGTCAAATGTGGAGGACCGTTACCGATCCTTATAGGTCAGGACAGATCGAGCAGCTTGCGAGTTGTCGCCAGCGCCGTTTCGAAGGGCTGGACACTCTTGCTGATCTTGACCATTACGCTGGCACCGACCCACAGCTGATACAGGCTTTGGGCGACCGCATGAGGTGGGTCATCCGACTTCAGGGAACCTTCAGCGATCCCGATTTCAATCGCGCTCGCAATTCGGTCAATGATCCCGGAGGTGCCTCGCTTGAGCACCGCTCGCATCGTTTCCGAGAGATCGGCCACCTCGACACCCAGCTTCACCGCCAGGCACTTGCCCTGGCAGTCCTCGAAAGATTGGGTTTGTTGCCAGACGTCCCAGTACTTCATCAGGCGCTGGGCCATGGTCAGGCCCGGCAGCGCCAGGACGTCATCGAGTTCGGCGAGATAGACCGAGAAGTAGCTTTCCAGCAAGGCTTCGCCAAAAGCGTCCTTGGAGCCGAAGTAATGATAAAACGACCCTTTGGGCACACCCGCAGTGGCCAGGATTTCATTGAGGCCCACGCCGGAATACCCCTTGGCGGCCATGATTCGCTGGCCGACATCTAGGATTTCCTGGCGCACATCAGAGGTTTCGCGAGTCTTTGGACTGTTCATGGTCGGCATGTTATTCCGTACTAGACGATCAGTCTACTCGTGGTGGATTGCCGGCTCATCAGCGCTCGCCAAAGCCCCGCGTATCAACGACGCGAATGTGTCTATCGTCTCATCTCCCTGATGGCGACCCCGAACCATTGCACCCGCAAGGGCTTCCCCAGCGCCAACGAGTCCCGTGCAGCGTCGCTGCAACTCCGCTGCGGATAAAGGCGTGTGGGGCTCAAGGACCGCGACGAACATTTGTACGCAGTTATCCAGCAGTTCCTGAAAAACCAACGCTTTCTCGGTGCTGCCTGCCAACGCCGCGCCCACGGCGTGAAATTCATCGGTGTTGTCTGCCGCGCATTGGATATAGGCGCTGGACAGCACCTGGGCGGTCTCTTTCAGGCTGCGAGGGTGGCTGGACATGGCGTTGCGAAAGGCGCTGACCCGCTCGGTATCGATCCATTTATAAAGCTCGATCAGCAGTCCAGATCGAGTGCCGAAATGGTCGTAGACCACCGGTTTGGAAACACCTGCGCGGACTGCGAGATGCCCCAGGGTCAATCGGTCTGCATCTTCTTCACGCACGATCACTAATGCGGTGGCGAGTAACTGGCGACGGCGGTCGGCGTGCGAAAGCCTTCGCGACGCTGGAGCAGGGGTGGAGCGATTGACGTCTTCTTGCACGGTATTAACCCCAGGGAAAATAAAACCTACCAACGGTAGGTTACGAGTTTCGGCGACTCGTGTTAGCGTTCCTACCAATAGTAGGTTGTTACCCAAAACACAAGGAGAACACTATGTCCATGCATCCAATTTTGTTGATGGGCGGCTCTGGCGCCATTGGCCATCATACTGCCCAGGCGTTGCGCGCCGCTTATCCGGACGTGCCGCTGCTGATCGGCGGCCGAGACCTCGCCAAGACTCAGCACGCTGCCGAGCAGATGGGAGGGGCGCAGGGAGTGGTGATTGATCCCTCGGCCGAAGGCCTTGGCCTGGGGGATCGCCCCGTCAGTGGCGTCGTGGTTTTCTACATGGATCACACGCTGGCAGGGCTGCATTTTGCCCAGAAACGCGGCGTACCGCACCTGAGCATCTCATCGGGCGTTTTTGAAATCGCGCCGCAAATTGCCACTTACATGCACACCCCAGACGCCGCTCCCATCGTCCTCGGTTATGAGTGGATGGTCGGCGCGACGACCGTGTCGACACTGAGTATCGCCCAGGCATTCGGCAAGGTGCATGACATCCGCATCCACGCGCTGGTGGATGAGCAGGACACCGGGGGGCCGACCGTCGCAGCCGATTTCGAACACCTGAACAAAATGTTGCCCGCCGCGTTGACGTGTCGTGAAGGTGCGTACATTTGGCGTGAAGCGCAGGACGCCAAGGTCGGCTTCTGCGCCGTCGATGGCACGCCAATGGAAGCCACGGGCTTCTCGTCCATCGATGTCGTTGGCCTGGCCGCCGCGACGGGGGCACCCAATGTCCAGTTCAACCTGGCCAGTGGCGTGAGTTCAACCCGACGCCAGGGCGGATCAATGTCCACCGAGATCATCATTGAGCTTGCCGGTGTGAATCGCCAGGGTCACTCTCTGCGCACCCGACACGCCTTGATTCATCCGGCGGGCGCTGCACCGCTGACAGGCCTCTGCGTGGCGATGAACCTGGAGCGATTGCTTGGGTTGGACGGTCAGGCACCGACGCCTCCAGGCTTGTACTTCCCCTATCAGTTGCTCGATGCGGCTGAATTCCTAAAACGCCTGGAAGATGAAGGAGGGGAGCTGCGTGAACTGCCGGAGCAGTGAAACTGCTCCGTCGCCTCAGCGCAGCAAAACGAGGCGCACTGAGATAAGGGGGCAGGCCTTGAACAGGCGCGATGGATCATTGCGACCATCGTCCTGTTGGGGTTAGGTTCTCACCGTCGATCACAGCCTTGTTTTCCAATTCCTTGGGTAACACCTTGCGCTGATTTTCTGCGCTTCCCTCAATTTCTGTTGTTTCTTTTCGCCCCATACCACGGCATTCAAATGTTCTGTGCGCCAGGACGGCGCCCGGACTCTCATTTGGTGAAGGATTGCCTGCGCGAAATGGCCGAAAATGGGCGAAAAAGTCCTTCTGTTTACTCTTCAAGTCTCGGTTGTCAGTAGTTGGCACGAAAATAGGTTAATAGTGATTAATCGATTGTTGAACAATCGTGGTCACCCTATTTCCAACTACCGAGAGTTCCCAACATGCAAAACGGTCAGCAGGGAAAGGCCGAGCAGGTGGCGATTCAACTGCGCGAAGACATTATCGGTGGTCGCCTGCTGCCGGGCATGGCGCTGGTTGAAAGCGAGCTGGTCAATGCCTACTGCGCTTCGCGCAATACGGTGCGTGAAGCGTTGCATCACCTGGGTCGGGAAGGGCTGGCCAGTTATGCGCGTAACAAGGGTGTGATCGTTCGCCGTCTGGGACCGGATGATGTTCGCGACATATTCAAGGTGCGTCGCACCCTGGAGTTGCAGGCGATTGCCCAGAGCAAGCCGCTTCGCGAATACCAGTCGGATTTGATGCTCGATGCCATCGAAGCCGCCCAAGTGGCTCAGGATCGCGAGAATTGGCAGGCTTTCGGCACACACAGCCTGAGGTTTCACCAACACATTGTCGGCTTGATGCGCATCCCGTTGTTCAACGAGTTCTTCACCCAAGTGATGGCGCAGATGCGCCTTGTGTTTTCCCTCGCCCCCAATGAAGAGCGCTTCCAGAAGCCCTGGCTTGAGCGCGACCGCTACATCCATGACTTGCTGGTCGAAGGCGACAAAAAGGGCGCAGAAGAAGCGCTCGGCAGTTACCTCAATGATTCCGAACGACTGCTCCTGGACATCTTGGGCAGCCATCCAAAACACTAACGAGGACACATCATGTACAAGGATTATCCAGCGGCTTATCAGGTCAGCAAGGGTGCCGCATTGCAGGTCGACAAAGGCTTTTACGACCGCATTCGCGAAGCGAAGGATGGCCGTACCCTGGTTGAGCAATTCGAAGTGCCGATCCGTACCGGTCGTGCCTGGAAAGTCCCCGCCGGTCATGTGTTTCGTGTGACCACACCCGTTGGCCCCCAGGTGGGCGACTTTAACGTCTGGAACGCCAACGATCCCCGTGAACGCATGTGGGCGGCGCGCACGCGGCAACTGCAAGGCGCGCACGTCACCACTTATGACCGCCTGTGGTCGAACCTGCCGTTCCTGCGTCCGATGGTCACCATCACCGACGATAGCCTGGCCCATTACGGCATCGACGAACATGGCGGTCGCCTGCACGACTTGTTGGGCACCCGCTGCGACCCGTATGTGAACAAGATGCTGACCGGCGAGGATTTTCACCACCACTGCCACTCCAACCTGACGCGCGCGGTACTGCCGCACGGCCTGACCGAGTTTGACGTGCACGACGTGCTGAACATTTTCCAGTGCACGGGCCTCAATCATGACGACATGTACTTCATGAAAGCCTGCCCGGCCCAACAAGGTGATTACCTGGAGTTCTTTGCCGAGATCGATCTGCTGTGCGCGCTCTCGACGTGCCCGGGTGGTGACTTGTCGCTGCCGATGTGGGGCCCGGATGCGCAAGACCCGCTGACGGTCTGCCGGCCGTTGGGCGTGGAAATCTACCGGTTGGATGAAGACCTTCTAGGCGATTGGCAACAACCGGCGCGCGCCAGCTACAACGGCAATCACGGGTTGCTGATCCCAAAGGCCGCCTGGGAAAAGTAAGGGCAAGGTAGCCTTGGCCTGAGGTGATCGCTCACCTCAGGCTTGCCCCTCGGCAGGCTACGCCGAAACCTTCTCGTCCTCAGTCGCCTGCACCGCCTGCGCAAGATCCTCGGTCATGCGCAGCTCCACGCCTGTCGCCGAATACTGTGCCGCCGCAGCGAATGGCGCAGAGGCTACCGGCACCGGGTGCTCACGACGACGCCAGACGAAGAACGCCACCATCGCCAGATTGATCACCGCAAACGCCCAGAACAGACCTGAAGGTCCGGCCCAGGTCATGACCGGCGAGATGGTCATGGGGCTGACGGCGGAACCGAGTGAGTTGATCAGCAACAGGCCCTGGATCATCCGCACCAGCGCGCCATCCGGCGCGCTGTCGGCGGCGTGACTGACCGCCACCGGATAGACCGCGAACACCCCGCCACCGAGCAGGAACATGACCAGCAGCATCGGCCAACCAGACGGTGGCAACAGCACCGCCGCGACCGACAGCGCAGCACAGGCGGCGGCCAGAATGATCAGCACGCTTTGGCGGTCCTTGCGGTCCGACCAGCGCCCGACCGGGTATTGCAGGACCATGGCGCCGAAGATCACCGCGGCCATCATATGCCCGACCTCGGTGACATTCAGTCCGACCTTCTGCAGGTACAGCGGCAGCAGGGTATACACCGCCGCAATGGCCACCCCGGAGCCAAAACAGCCCATGACGCCGGTCGGCGTGATTTTCAGCAACTTGGCCGGATGCAACGGCTCTGCGCGCTCCACCAGCGGCGTAACTTTGGGAAGCATCACGATCGGCACCAATGACAGCGATGCCAGCATGGCGGCAATGGTGAACGGCACCGCGTCGCCCGCGCCCATCACCGTGCCCAGGCTCAACTGCCCCAGCAGGCCTGCGCTGTAGAGCGCGATCATGTACAGCGCCAGCAGGCGCCCACGAATTTTCGGTTCGGCCACCAACAGCAGCCAGCTCTCCACCACCAGGTAAACACCGACAATGGCCCAGCCGTTGATCAGGCGCAGCGCCGACCAGATCCATGGATCGCTGCACAGGCCTTGCAGGGAAATGGTCACCGCGATCAATGCAGCGAAGCAGCTATAGGCCCGAATGTGACCGATGCGGGAAATCAGCCGCTCGTTGAAGATCGACCCCAACGTCAGTCCGATGAAGTACGCCGACGACACCACGCCCACCATCGTCGCAGAGAAACCCATGGCATCCAGGCGCAGCGTCGTCAGCGACGACATCAACGCGCTGCTGATGCTCATGATGAATAAACCCAATAGCGGAGCCAGCGCCATGGACAGCAATTGCACAGACATAACGACCTCAGTGGACAAACAGACAGGTAGCGTTGCTGGCGGTGGCTTTATTGGAATTGTGCAGCGGGCAACTCAGGGCGCGCATCTTAGCGGGCGGCAAGGCGCTGTTGAAGAGCGTGGCCGGAAGATTTCCGCCGAATGTTCACGCGAGCCGATATTTGGCATCTTGTCGAGTTTGCTGGCACTGAACCTTGGCAACGTTGAGGGTGCCTTCAAACGCCTCAAGCGCCGCGTGAACCTTTTGCAGCCCGAGGATCTGCGTCATCAACTCGCGCTTTTTGTCGGTGATCGCCTTGTGTACCGAGTCCCAGGGCAGCGCCTCGCCTTGGTGATCCTTGAGGATCAGCTGCATTTCCTTGAGCTTGAAACCCAGTTGCTGGGCGCATTTGATGAAGGTCAGCAGCTCCACGCTTTGCTGGCTGTAAATCCGATACCTGCCCTCGCGCCGGGGCGGCGCCAGCAAGCCGATGGCTTCGTAGTGACGGATGGCTTTAACGGTCGTACCTGACAACTGGGCGGCTTTGCCGATGTACATGAAACGTCCTTTTTTCACACGAGAGGGGCGCACAAGCGCAACGCCGCATCTTTACACAGCCATGCCCGTTTGCAAGGTCATGCGGCAAGCCCGTGCATCAACGGCGGGCCATATCCCGAGCCTGCTTGAGCCAGGTTTCGCGCTGTTGAGGGGTGGAATCGAGGATCGGCCCGAACGTCAGGGTTTTCAGCGGCTTTATGCCACAGAACGCCAGGGTGGTCTTGCGCATCTGGTGCAGGCCGGGCATGCGGTAGACCCACTTGTAGTACCACGATGGCGTGTCCATGGTGACCAGCAGGTGAGCGGTCCTGCCGTGGAGCAGCTTGGCGGGAAAGGCCTTGCCTTCGCGGTACTTGAAGGCAAAACCGGGCAGGAACGTCCGATCGAGAAAGCCTTTCATCAGGGCCGGTATGCCACCCCACCAGATCGGAAAAACCAACGTCAGGTGCTCGGCCCAGGTGATATCGGCCTGCGCCCTGAGCAGATCGGGTTCCAGAGGCTGGATCTGTTGGTAGCCGTCGTGCAGGATCGGGTCGAAGCTCAAGTCACCCAGGCGGAGCACCCGCACATCGTGCCCGGCACGCCTGGCTGTTTCGACATAACACTCGGCCAGTGCACCGCAGAAACTGTTCGTTGAAGGGTGACCCAGAATCACCAGTACCCGTTTGCTCATGATCACTTCATCCTGAAAATTGGGTATTGAGCATAGGGTGTGCCCTTAGGGGGAGAGTCAACGGATGGCACCCGCAGCGGTTATTGCTGGTGGAGATCGGCAGGTTGCGCGCTGAAAGCGCAGCAGACGACACTCGCTTGGGTGTCCAATCACTGGGTGGTCGCCTTTTGATTCGGCTGGATTCGCTCTAGAATCAGCCCCGCAGTCAACGTGACTGCGCTCGTGAATCAGCAAGGAAGTCGATATGCAATTTGGAAAAGCCATGGCGTTTGCCCTGGCATTGAGTCTTGGTGGATGCGCAAGCTTCACCAAGGATGAAGTGGCGCGGGTGGATCTGCCCTCGATGGCCAGCTACGCGAACAAGCCCAACGTCTATGTGGATTTCGATTTCTATCAGGGCGACCCTGGCAATGCTCAGGCCAACGAGGTTCCGCAGGCACGGGAGATGCTCAAGCCCGACCTCAAGCGTGCATTCAATGAGTCCGGTCTGTTTGGTCGTGTCAGCTTTGACGAGTTTGAAAAGCAGCCAGGTGACTACAGTCTTCGATTGAAGGTGTACAACCACGCGCCAGGGGGTGGGCAGATGGCGCTGGCGTTTATCAGTGGTCTGACCCTCACGATCATCCCTGCACTGGCGACCGACCAATACACCATGAGTCTGGAAACCCTGGACGACCGTGGTCAGTCATTGGGCAAAACCAGTAACCACGACGCGGTGAATACCTGGATGGGCATCTGGTTCCTGCCGCTTGCGGGCAATACGCCCAAAGCGGCTGTCACCGATACCTTCAGTCGTCAGGTCAATGCGCTGCTGAAGAATTGGGTCGACAGCAACCGCCTGAAGTATTCCGCTGTTGATGCCCGCATTCCTCGCGGCTGACCTCGATAGACAAGAGCCGCTATCGCGGCTCTTTCTTTTTGCTCACTTGAGCGCCTGAACGAACTGCGGGTCGCTGTACAGGCTCTTGAGCAACGCCTGCACCATCGGATTGTAATTGTTCGCCGCCGCAGGAATGGCGATCGGTCCGAAGAAGCTGCTGTCCCAATCACGCTGCACGTCTTTGGTGGTTTCATACAGCACCTGGTCACCCTTGCGCAGGGTGAAACGTGCAGCCAGTTCGCCGTGGCCAGTGATCACGCCGGTGTTGAGTTGGCTCTTGACCAGTTGGATCTGCAGCTGCCGTTCGGCGCGAGGGTCAAGCAAGCCGGCGTGACGGAGCTCATCGCTGATCGCGGCCTGAATGTGCAACGGCACACTGCCTTCGGGCGAGGAAATCGGATTCAGGCGAACCATCAGAGAACCCTGTCCAGAATCAGCATTCACCTGCGCATCGCGTACCGGTTGCAACGGCGCGTTTTGCTTGAGCTGCTGGACATTCTGAAAGTCGGGTTCGTAGCGGGTCATGGTCACACCGCAGCCTTGCAACAGCAATGCGCAGACGGGGAGGGCGAGGTAGAGCTTTTTCACGGCATATCCTTGCGTGAGAAGAGGAGAAAGCGATTATCAATTGATCGCGTTGGGGCCATCAAGTGAGCATACCGGTGTAAACCAGGGCGTGGGGCGATCAGTCGAGCTACAGCACGACCCGGTAGTAGTCGTTCCGATCTTCATGGGTCTCTTCCAGCACCGTCCAGCGTACAACACTCGGTGTGTCGTTTAGCGCGGCTTCGCCCGCATCCACGTCAGCCAACAGCAGGCTGATGAACGTGCAGATCTGCTTGCGAACCTCTTCCGGCTTGTCTATTTGCGCAAGGCGCAAGCTGAAGGTCCAGTGGTCTGCTGCGCCGTTTTCCGCTTCCCACCGAAACAGGCGCGCGGTGCCGTCTCGCAGTTGGGTCATGGTGGCGGGAGACAACCCATACATTTTGAAGCCCATGTAGTCCTCAGACTTCACGTTGGTCGGTACACCCCACAGGTTAATGTGAAGCAGAGGCTCCGGGCTCAGGCCTCCCTCGACGTTATCGCAGAGAAAACTCATCTGGAACGCGAGGTGCGCGGTCGGCTCGTGTTTGCGGCTCGGCGTGAGCGGCAACGTCCAGGCGACATCGCTGTAAATCCAGCCACTGGCGTCGGTTCTGTAGCTGCTGCACCACTGGCCTGGTGTGTAGGTGGTGTCCAGCGGGCTTTGGCGGAACAAGTCGCTGACCTCTTGCTTGATTAGGTTCGCCAGTGCTTCGCATTCCCTGGCCACTTGGGACACGAAAGCGATGGAGGCGGTGATGGCTTGACCGGTTTCACTCATTGGCAATGCACTCTCAAGATTGGGGCGGCTGGGGGTGAGCGAAAAACACATGTTCGGATACGTTGGGAAGCTGTGGCTTTGTCAGGTTTGTTCCGAAGCCATTGAAGGGCTTCACGGCCAGCAGCTCCAGGCACTCGCCGACTTGCTTGATCCAGCGTTGCAGTTCAAGTCCGCGACCCATGGGGATAGCGGCGACGGCCGTGAGGATGTCAAACCACGAGCGCATGATCAGCTTGCCTTCCCAGCAATCACGGTGATTCAGGGCATTGCTGGCTGCGCTGGTATCCAGGCCGATAAACAGATGAAGGGCATGTTGCCGCTGGTGCTCGTCGAGATATTTTTCCCATTGAATGTGTAACTGCTCGTCACCGCTCAAGGGCGCTCGCCATTTGAATTCCACCAGCAAAATCCGCGTTTGCGCGCCCCAGGTCAGTGTCACCAGAAGGTCTGGCTCGATGCGTCCGTTATGTGGCCAGAACTCCATTTCGGCATGGGTGGGTGCGCCGGTAGGGAAGGCATGCTCGGGATTGCGATGGCGCACCACCGCGCCCCAGAAAGTGGCGATCGCCGCCGGAGACAGAAAGGCCAGCGGGCCGATCAGCGTCGAGGTGATTTCATCTTCCTCGGCCACCCGTTGTTCGGTGGTTTCATCCCTATGGCCCAGATAGCGGCGATAGAGCCTGGATTTCTTGTGGCTGAATGCGTGCAGCATCAGGCGTCCTTTCTGCGATGGCCCAAGTCGGGGCATCCGCTGTATCGGCCGGATCCGAGCCGATTTGAATTTTACCGTCCACGAATCGCCTGTAGGAGCGAGAGCTCCTGTCCTCTGGAATCATTGGTGGCTGGGTTGCTGGCTCTCGCTGCGAAACCATTCCAGGAGGCTGCGGATCTCCGGCGTGTGCTCCTTGCCCGGTGCGCAGAGGAAGTGATACCCGGTGCCGCAGTCCGTTTCTTCGTCGACCAGTTTTTGCAGGACCCCGGTTTGCAGCTCGTCGGAGATGTGCGACGTGCGCGCCATGGCCACGCCCAGGCCGCGTATGGCGGCCAGCACGGCCATGCTGGAATGGGGGACGGTGAGCGCGCAGTCGAACGGCAACGAAGTGAGTTCGTTCTTCTCCAGCCAGTAATCCCACGACGGCGTGGAGACCATCTCGCCACTGAGCAGGCTGCGCCAGCGCAGGATGATCGGATACCTGAGCACGTCCGCCGCGCTGTCGGGCACCCCCAGGCGGGCGACCAGCGCAGGGCTGCACACCGGGAAAATCTTCTCCGGCAGGATGAACTCCGAGAAGAATCCCGGCCAGGCAGCGTGGTCTTCACCCAGGCGGATGGCGGCTTGCCCGCTGGGGTGGTCGAACCGGGAAAATTCGTGGGTGTTGAGCTGGATGCGAATGTCCGGATGGGCCGCATGAAAACCCGGCAGGCGCGGAATCAACCAGGTGTTGGCGAAGGAGTCATGCACGAACAGTTCGACCATCGACTGGCCCTGGGCATCGCGTTCGAAACGGCCGGCGAGGGCGTTGATGTCCTTGAGAAAACTGCGCACCGTGGGCAGCAGTTCGGCACCGGCCTTGGTCAGTGTCATCACCCCGGCACTGCGATCGAAAAACTGCGCGCCCATGACTTCTTCCAGTTGCTTGATCTGATGGCTGATCGCACTTTGGGTGATGTGCAACTCCAGCGCCGCCTGGGAAAAATTCAGGTGCCGCGCACAGGCTTCGAAGCCGCGCAACGCGGTCATCGAGGGGAATTTCCTAATGGCCATGGCCTGGCCTTGCAAACAATCTCATGGGGCATCAATTCCTTTCATTAACGGCAAGATTTTACATACGGACACAATGTACCTTCACTCTTGCGCGACATGAACCCATGGCCTCCACCGTTCCTGCCTCCAGCGTTGCCGATACGCAACGTACCACCAAGAAAAACACCCTGGTCGCCGCCTGTACCGCCCATGCCGCTCACGATGGCCTGAGCGATCTGGTGTACGTGTTCCTTCCGGTCTGGCAGGATATGTTCGCCCTGAGCTATGTGTGGCTGAGTGTGCTCAGAAGCGCCTATGCCTTGACCCTCGCGACTTTGCAGATCCCGGCGACCACCTTGTCGGCGAAGATCCGCCCGGCGCACCTGCTGGTGATCTCCACGCTGGTGACCGCGCTCGGCTGGTTTCTCGCGGGGCTCGCCGGTAGTGCGGTGGCCCTGGGGGGCGCGCTGGTCATCGCCGGCATCGGCGCCAGCGTGCAACATCCCATCGCCTCGGCCATGGTCGCTCGCGCCTATGGCAGCGCCGCCAAAAGACCTCTTGGGCTGTACAATTTTGCCGGCGATATCGGCAAGTCGGTATTGCCGGCCTCGGCGGCTGCGCTGCTGACCTACGGCACGTACCACAGCGTGGTGATGGCTTACGCCGGTGTCGGCGTGTTGGCCGCGCTGCTGATCTGGACGCTGGTGAGGAATGTCGTGACGCCGGATCCGTCCAAAGTGGCCAAGGTCGCCAAGACGCCCGTGCAGGACAACGCGAAGACCAAGGCCTTTGGGCGCGGCTTCCCGGCCCTGTTGTCGACGGCGGTGCTGGACAGCGCGGTGCGCATGGGCTTTCTCACCTTCCTTCCCTTCATCATCAAGGCCCAGGGTGGCTCACTTGCCCAGACGGGGTTCGCCCTGACGCTGGTGTTCATCGGCGGGGCAGTTGGCAAGTTCTGTTGCGGCTGGTTCGCCGATGTACTGGGCAGCGCCAGAACCATTGTGCTCACCGAACTGCTGACGGCGACATTGATCGCCGTGGTGCTGATGACGTCCCTGGACTGGGCCATGGTGGCCTTGCCGTTCCTCGGGGTCGTGCTCAACGGCACCTCGTCGGTGTTGTACGGCGCGGTCACCGATGTGGTGGACTCAGCCACCCTGGAGAAAAGCTACTCGGTGTTCTACACCGGCACCATCGGCGCCGGGGCCCTGGCGCCGGTGTTGTACGGGTTTGCGGGTGACCACCTGGGCGTGACGGCGGCGGTGTTGATCATCGCGGGAACGGCGGCGGTTTCGTTCTTGCCGGTGACGATCGTCAGCCTGCGGCACCCGCGTATTTTCGATCAGTAACGTTCATTTTTGGCTAAACCGCGCCGCATTCCCGCTCGTCCGGAACGCTTCGACGATGTAGTCCACGAATACCCGCACCTTGGCCGGCAGCAGTTTGCGGCTGGTGTAGTAGATCGACAACGGCGCCGGTTCGGCGTACCACTCGGGCAGCACACGCACCAGCTCACCGCGCTCCAGAAACGGCAGGGCATGGGGCATCGGCAGCAAGGCGATGCCCATGCCGGTGGCCGCCGCGCGGGCGATGGCTTCAGGGTCGTCCAGTACCATCACCGGCCGTACGCCGGCCACCACTTGTTCACCGGCGGCGTTTTTCAGACTCCAGGGCAACAGGCGTCCGGTGCTCAGCGAGCGGCGCAGCAAGCCGCGATGGCGGGTCAGTTCCTGTGGATGCGTGGGCGTGGGATGGTCTTTCAGGTACGAAGGCGAGGCCGCCAACACGATGCGCAGGCGCGCCAATTCCCGAGCGATCAATGCATCGGTGAGCTCGATGCCGCCACCGATCGCCACATCAAAACCCTCGTTGATCAGGTCGACCTGTCGGTTATCGAAATGCAGGTCGGGCACCACGTCTGGATAACGGCGCACGAACTCGTTCATCAGCGGCACGAAGTATTCGCGGCCCACGGTGTAGGCCAGCGAGACCTTGAGCGTGCCCGCCGGCTTGCCCGCGCCTTGACGCAGGTCGGTGAGGGCGTCGCCGATCTCGCCCCAGGGCAGGCGTACCTGGCCATACAGGCGTTCACCTTCGGAGGTCAGTGCGAGGCTGCGGGTGCTGCGCTGGAACAGGCGCACGCCCAGCCGCGCTTCCAGTTGGGCCACGCTTTTGCTGACGGCGGCCGGGGTCAGCCCCATGCGCCGCGCGGCGGCCGAGAAGCTGCCTTCGTCGGCGGCGCAGATGAAGGCGTCGAGGTAACTGCTGAGTTCTGTGTTCATGCCCGCACTTTATACCGTTGGTTGAAACTGAACACGCATTTTTGCGACTACCGCGACCAGGTGGCGGCGACCATCATGTGTTCACACCAACCCACTCCCAGAAGGAAAACATCATGCACACTCCACTCAATGGTAAAGTCGCTTTCATCAACGGCGGTTCCCGCGGCATTGGCGCCGCCACCGCCCGCCGCCTGGCCCGTGAAGGTGCCACGGTCGCCATTGGTTACTTCGCCTCGGCCATCGCGGCTGAAGCACTGGTCGAGGAAATCACCGCCAATGGCGGCCACGCCATCGCCCTCAAGGCGGACGCAGCCGACCCGGTCAACCTCACCAACGCCATCGACAGCGTAGCCGAGCAGTTCGGTCGCCTGGACATTCTGGTCAACAGCGCCGGCGTGCTGATCACCGGCTCCGTGGAAGATTTCTCCCTGGAAGACTTCGACCGCACCCTGGCCGTCAACGTAAGGGCCGTGTTCGTCGCCTCCAAGGCAGCGGCCAAACACATGAAGGACGGCGGTCGTATCATCAACATCGGTAGCACCAACGGCCAACGCATGCCATTCGCCGGCGGCGCAACTTACGCCATGAGCAAATCGGCGCTGATCGGCCTGGTCAAGGGCATGGCACGGGACCTGGGACCGCGTGGCATCACGGTCAACAACGTGGCGCCCGGCCCAGTGGACACTGACATGAATCCGGAGAATGCCGAGTTCGGCGCGACCATGCACGACCTCATGGCCATCCGTCGTCACGGAAAGGCCGATGAGATTGCCGCGATGGTGGCTTATCTGGCCGGTCCCGAAGCGTCGTACGTGACCGGTGGGGATCTGTTGATCGATGGTGGTTTTGCGGCTTGAGGCGAAGGGGCCTCTCCGATCCCCTGTAGGAGCGAGCATGCTCGCGATGGTCGTCAACGATGACGCGGGAAACCTGATGCCCCGCGGCGCGCTTCAGTCCATCGCGAGCAAGCTCGCTCCTACAGGGGTTGTGTGTGTCCGGTCTTTTAGTTGATGACGAAACCGGCACCCACCGGATCATCACGGTCGATCACCCAACGCGCCGTACCCAGGATGCTCGCCGTGCCTTTCACCGTTGGCCTTACGGCGCGGGTGCCGTTGAGGTCCACTTCACCCAGCAGGCACCCCTCGAACGTGCCACTGCCCAACAACCCTTCCGACAGGATCGGCTGGTTCAATCCCATTTTCCCGCGTGCCTCGAACATGGCCATCATTGCGCTGGTGCCCGTGCCGCCAGGGGAGCGGTCCAGCTGCCCGGCGCTGAACACGTGGACATTTTTGTAGAGCGCGCCCTCGATGGTCGCTGGATGCCAGAAGGTGATGAAGTTGAGGTCATTGATGTGCGCCTCGGTCGGGTGCTGGATCTTCAACTGCTTGTTGATCTGGTCCCGAGCAATCAAACCCATACGCGACAGTTCGCTGCCGTTGTCCGGGCTGATACGCAGGTCGCTGCTGCTCAGGTCGACGATGCCAAAGTAGTTGCCGCCCCAGACCAGATCGGCCTTGAGGTCGCCGTAGCCGGGCAACTGGATCGGGATGTCCTGTGCAGCCACGTAGGCCGGTACGTTTTCAAAGCGGGTCCACAGCACCTTGTCGCCTTCGGACTTCACTTCGGCCACCACCAGGCCGGCGGTGGTTTCAAAGCGGATCTTGGTGAGGCCGTCCTTGCCGCGTGGCACCAGGCCCAAGGCGACCATGGCCATGCTCACGGCGATGGTGCCGTGGCCACACATGTGCGAGTAGACGCTGCCGTCCATGTAGATCAGGCCCGCGTCGTATTCGGGGCTGGACGGCGGGGTGAGGAACACGCCGAACATGTCCTTGTGCCCGCGCGGTTCCTGCATCAGGGCTTTACGCAGCCAGTCGTAGTTCTGCTCGAGAAAGGCCCGTTTGGCCAGGATGCTGGAACCTGCCGGGTAAGGAATACCGCTGTGGACGATGCACAGGGGTTCGCCTTCGGTATGGGTGTAGATGACATCGAACGTATCTTGCATGCGCATGAGTGCACTCCTGGCTTTTCGGGACGTATGAGGTGTTGGGTCGTTTGGGGTGTTGCTTGAGTTATTTTCGTTCTGACAAAAGGTCGAGGCCGATGCACAGGTCCAGAATGATCACGGCCACCACCACGACCAGGATGGTCGCGCCTGACGCGGCGGCGATGGTCGGGTCGACGGTGTATTGCACGTAGTTGAAGAGCTTCACCGGGATGGTGTTCAGGTCCGGCGTGGTATTGAAGATCGACAGCTCCACGTTGATCCACGACGAGATGAACGCGAAGATCGACCCGGTCACCAGCCCTGGCCTGATCTGCGGCAGGGTCACCAGGAAAAACGTCGTCCAGGGTGATCCGCCCAGGTCGCTTGAAGCCTCTTCAAGGGCCCTTTGGTCTGGCGTCAGCATCGACAGCACCGAACGCAGAACGAAGGGTGAAATGATGATGGTGTGGCCGATCAGCAAGGCGAGGAAGCTGCGCGTCAGGCCCAGGTAACCGCCGAACTGCAACAGCGCCGCACCGAGCACGATGTGCGGAAACACCAGCGGAGAGGTGAGCGCCGCGAGGATCGTGGCCTTGCCGCGAAACTCATAGCGGGCCATGGCCAGCGCCGCTGGCACGCTGAGCAGCACCGCCACGAAGGTCGCCGCCAGTGCCAGGATCGTGCTGGTGGCGAAGGACGCCACGTAGCTGGGGTCGCTGAGCATCTTGCTGTACCAGTCCAGCGTCCAGCCCTGGGGTGGAAAGGCCAGGAACGAAGTGGCGGTGACCGAGACGCCGAGGATGACCACCAGCGGCAGCAGCATGTAGCCGAGCACGGACCAGGCTACCAGCCTGACCAGGATTTGCGTGATCATGAGTGGCTCCCCCGAATGCTGCCCACGCGTCCGGCGATCCCGACCATGACCAGAGTAAAGATCAGCAGCACCACGCTCAGCGCTCCGCCGTAGTTGAAATCGAACACCGAACTGTATTGCTGGAAAATCAGCATCGACAGCACCGAGATGCGCCCACCGGACAACAGCGCCGGGGTGACGTAGGCGCTCGCCGCCAGGGTGAAGACCATGATGGAACCGGAAATGATGCCGGGCATGGTCAGCGGCAACACCACATGGAAAAACGTCGCCCGGGGGCTGGCGCCAAGATCGTCAGACGCCTGTTCATAGGCGGGGTCCACCTGTGCCAACGCATTGCCGGCGGCCAGTACAATAAACGGCAGCAGGATGTAGACCATGCCGATCAGAATGCCCAGTTCCGTACCGAGGAAGCGTATCGGCGAGTCGATCAGGCCGACGTTCATCAGGCTCTCGTTCACCAGTCCCTTGCGCCCCAGCAGCACCATCCACCCGAACGAGCGCACGATGTTGCTGGTGAACATGGGCACCACCAGCAGGATCACACAGGCACGGCGCCAGGCCCGCCACTTCACGACGCGCACCAGGTACCAGGCCAGCGGGTAGCCGAGCAGCAGCGAGATCAGCGTGGTCAGCGCGGCGATGCGGAATGTCACCAGAATCACGTCCCAGTGGTACTGATCGCCCAGCACCTTGACGTAATGTGACAGGGTGAGGGTCTGGTCGGGACTGTTGGTCAGGCTGGCAAAGATCACCACCGCAAACGGCGCCAGGAAGAATGCGGTGAAGAACGCCAGGGCGCCAAACAGCATCAACGACGGCGCGAGAGCTGTGCGTTTCATACCGCTTCCCCGATCAGGTGCAGGTGTGCCGGGTCGAAGCCCAGGCGCACCGCGCTGCCGGCCCGCAGGTCGGCGCGTGGCAGGCCCATGGTGCGTGCCACCACCGGTTGGCCGTCGATCATCGAATGGACCATGGTGTGGCTGCCCACACTGATCACATCGGTCACTGTGCCGTGCATTTCACATTGGCCGGGGCTGGTCAGGCTCGACGCGTCCAGCACCTGCAAATGCTCGGGACGCAACACTGCGGTGCCCCGGGGCAAAAGGTTTTTCGCCATGTACAGGAAGGGCGTATGCGCAACGGCCAGGCGGATTTCGCCACTGTCACGGGCTTCGTAACCGATCAGGTTGGCCTCGCCGATGAAGTCGGCGACGAAACGTGAAGCCGGGGCGCTGTAGATTTCGCTACTGCTGCCCACCTGTTCGATGCGACCGGCGTTCATCACCACGATGCGGTCGGCGATGGTCATCGCTTCTTCCTGGTCGTGGGTGACAAAGATGAAAGCGATCCCCAGTTTGGCTTGCAGGTGCTTGAGTTCAAGCTGCATGCGCTTGCGCAGCTTCATGTCCAGTGCCGACAGGGGCTCATCGAGCAGCAACAGTTTCGGCTGGTTGACGATGGCGCGGGCCAGGGCCACACGCTGCTGTTGTCCACCGGACATGCCACGGGGGAAACGGTCTTCCAGCGCTTCCAGGCCGACCATCGCCAACGCTTGCCGTGCCTTGAGCTTTGCTTCGTTTCGCCCTATGCCCTGGCGACGGGGCCCATAGGCGATGTTCTCAAGCACCGTCATGTGTGGAAACAGCGCATAGTTCTGGAACACCGTGTTCAGCGGTCGACGGTAAGGCGGCAGGCGACTGACATCCTGGCCGTCGATGGCGATCGTGCCTGAATCCGGTTGCATGAACCCGGCGATCGAACGCAGTAGCGTGGTCTTGCCACAGCCGCTGGGGCCGAGCAGGACGATGAATTCGCCTTGCTGGATGTCCAGCTGGATGTTGTCCAGCGCCTGGAAGGAACCGAAGTGCTTACAGACGCGGTCGATGCTCAACAATACTGACATTGCAGACCCCATCGGTTACTTGGCGGTGACCTTGCGGTTCCAGTCGTTGGTGACGCTGGCGCGTTCGGCGTTGATCTGGCTCCAGTCGAACAGGCGCAAATCGTTAATCGAACCGTTCACACCCCAGGGCAGCTTGCGCGCCACGTCTTGCGCCACTTCGACATCTTTCACCGCCGGGCCCAGGTACAGCTTGGCGGCCAGGCAGGAGGCCGCTTCTTTGGTCAGTGCGGTGTTGATGAACTGCTCGCCCGCCTTGCTGTTTTTCGCACCCTTGATCAGGTGCAGGCGCGCATCGGTGGCCCACACGCCTTCCTTGGGAATGGTGAATCCGATAGGGGCACCTTTGTCGATCAAGTCCCAGGCGCCAACGTTGAAGTGCGCACCGATGATTGCTTCGCCGCTCTGGAAGGCGTTGGTGGCGGCACCCGAGCTGTCAAAAAACAACGCGGTGTCCAGTGCGCCGAGCTTGGTGTAGACCTGCTCCAGATTGGCCCGGTCGATACCCCACACATCGGCCATGAAAAATACGAACGGCACGCCGGACGAATTGGCGGGCGAGGGCAGGGCAATGGCGCCGGCGTACTCCGGATTCCACAGGTCCTTCCAACTGGTGGGCGCTTGCTTGACGTCCTTGGTGTTGTAAGTGAGGCCCAGGGAGTAGTAGCCGCTGCTGACGGCGAAGGTGTGCCCGGCGTTGGTGTAAATCCCCTTGTCCTGGATGTTTTTCAGGTTGGGTATGGCGGCGGAGTCAAGGTCGGCAACCACGCCGGCGTCATAGGCCATTTCGCTGATGCCGCCGTCCATCCAGGCCACGTCGATGGTCGGACTGTTTTTCTGCTGCTGGAGCTTGGCCAGGGTGACGGTCGACGTCCCTACCTCAGAGGCCACTGCGATGCCCGTGGCCTTCGTGAAAGGTTCTGCAACACATTTGAGGAACGCGTCACCCCAGTTGCCGCCGTACAGCGCGACGGTGATTTTTTGCGGGTCGGCCAAGGCGGCCGGTGCGGCGATGCAGCCTGTAACCAATAGAGCGGCGCTGAATTTCTGACCTGTCTTCAGTTTCATCGTATGTCCCCTAGGGTTGTTGTTGGACTGTTCCCCTTGTCTGCATCTTGCTCGTATCACCGATTCGAGCGCTTGCACTGCGGGGTCTTAAAGTTGAATAGTTAGGTCATGCAAAAATTGACGCAGGTTAATCCCGACGACCAACCAACCGCTGCTTCCAATGGTGGTGTGGGCGCTCGTGCGCAGTTGTCCGTGGGTTTTGTTCTGCTGGATCAATTCACCCTGGCGGCGTTTTCCGGTTTTATCGATGTCTTGCGCCTGGCCGGCGACCTGGGCGGCGGCAGTCGGCAGATTCACACCATGTGGCAGGTGATGAGTGTCGACGGCTTGCCGCGAACTTCAAGCGCCGGCATCGCGTTGGAAGTGTCGGGTGGCCTCGCGCAGGATCCGCAAGCGTTCGACTACATTGCCATTTGCGGCGGCAACGACTACCTCAATACCCACATGCCAAGCCATCTGCGCGACTGGTTGCAGCGCGTGGCGAAAAGCAGGACGCGATTGCTGGGCATCTGCACCGGCACCTTCGCGCTGGCGCAGGCCGGCGTGGTGGGCAGTCGTTCGGTGTGTGTGCACTGGAACGTGCTGGATGCGTTTCGTACACGGTTTCCCAAGACCCCCGCAGCCGTCGATCACCTGTTCATCGACGAGGGCGACCTGATCACCTGCGCCGGCTCTACCGCCGCTATCGACTTGGCTTTGCACCTGGTGGCGCGCCATTGCGGGCGGGAGAAAGCCCAACAGGCCGTGCGGCACATGATGTTGCAGGGGATTCGCCAAGGGCGGCAGCCCCAGGCGCATTTTTACGCCAACCTCGAGGACATCAAGGATGAGCGCGTGCGCCAGGCCGCGCACTACATCGAGCAGCGCATGGACAGTCTGCCAGCGCTCGACGCCATCGCCCGATATGTCGGGCTGGGCCGGCGCCAGTTGACGCGTGCCTTCCAACAGTCGCTGGGACTGTCGCCCATGGAATTCCAGCGCTCCCTGCGCATTGAGTATGGCGCGTGGCTGCTGGTGAACAGCCAAAGCAGCATCACCCAGATCGCCATGGATTGTGGCTTCTCAGACGGCGCGCATTTTTCTCGCGAGTTTCGGGCGCGGTTCAACATGTGCCCGCGCCAGTATCAAAACGAGGCGCGGGCGTAAGAGCGTCACGAAGGCGCAGCCATTGCGTCAATCTTTCGCTTGGCCCTGTTTAACCATGGCGCGCCAGGTCTGCACACTGGGGCGCTCCTGCATCCTGGCATGCCACTGACGCAAGGCGACACAGTCATCCGGTACCGCCAGTTTGACCAGCGACGCGAAGATCATGCCTCCCAGCACCGCAATGTCGGCCATCGAAAACGTCTGTCCGGCGACAAAGGGCTGAACCTTCAGAAGACTGTCGAAGTAGCGCATGCCCCTGACTGCCTTTTCGCCCATCCTGATGCCCCATTCGACGTTCTGGTACAGCTCCACCTGTGGGCCGAGCCCAGGTGTGGCGTGGTGAAAATAGACACTCGCCGCATCGAGAAACTCGATTTCTGCGCGTTTGGTCATCATGTGGATCAGCCCTTGCTCAAGCGCCGTTTCGCCCGTAAGTGTGGGGTTGCCGCTCAGCCGGTCCAGATACTGCGTGATGGCCGTGCATTCGGCGATGAGGGTTCCATCTTCGAGCTCCAGCACAGGCAACGTGCCCGAGTAATTGATCGCCAGAAATTCGGGTTTCTTGTGCTCTCCCGTCCAGAGGTTGACCGACAAGAATTCAACGTTGGGCAGCAGGCCTTTTTCCGCCAGCGCGATGCGTACCCGCGCCGGGTAGGGGCCATCGAACCAATCATGAATTTTCATCGAAGGGAGGGAAGGGACGTGGCTGTGCAATTGTGAGTCAGTCATTCGAAGTTACCTGCCTGTCAGTTGGTAGGTAAAGACTGAGCCTGGATTTTCTGGTTGTCAAGCCCCTACCTTCCAGTTGGCAGGTAAACGCAATCAGGATAAAGTCGTGGCATGTCGATAGATCAACTATGCGTACGAGGGTTACCCACGTGAGTGAAAATGCGCGAGAGGCCATTCTGGCGGCGGCCAAATCGGCTGCGCAGTTGCACGGTTACAGCGGCATCAATTTCCGCAGTATCGGGGAGGAGGTGGGTATCCGCAATGCAAGCATCTACTACCACTTTCCGAGCAAGGCGGACCTGGGCGCTGAAGTGGCCCGGCGTTACTGGCAGGACACGCAGGCGGCCCTGGATGCCATTCGGGCGTCCAACAGTGACCCGGCTCGTTGCCTGCAATTGTATTCGTCGATTTTTCGCAAGTCCCTGGAGGACGGCAACCGGCTATGCCTGTCCAGTTTCATGGCGGCCGAATATGAAGATCTTCCGGATCAGGTTTCACGGGAGGTCAAGGCATTTGCAGACGTCAATGTCACGTGGCTTGCGCACGTTCTGGCCGACGCTGGCTGGGATAATGCGCAGGAAATCGAACATCGGGCCCGCGCCATCCACGCCGCCGTTGCGGGCGCGCAACTGATCGCGCGCACGCGCGGGGACATCCGGCATTTCGACGAGCTGGTAATGACTTATCAGCAGGCAGGCTTGATTTCGGTCCAGCGTACGAACACTTCGGCGGCTTGAGCCATCGGTCAGTGCCCCGGGAGCCGGGGCCTGGCCTGTTGCATCACCCGTCAATCGAGGGTGACGTTTTGAACGCTCTTTCACGCCAGCGCTGCGGATTCGTTTTGCCGGTGTGAAGCGGGGCGGATTTTGAACCAGATGGAGTACATCGCGGGCAGGAACACCAGCGTCATGATGGTGCCAACGAACGTGCCTCCGATCAGCGTGTACGCCAGCGTCCCCCAGAACACCGAGTGAGTCAGCGGGATGAACGCCAGGATGGCCGCCAGCGCGGTCAGCAACACTGGGCGCGCCCGCTGTACAGTGGCCTCGATCACTGCATCGAAAGGATCTCGTCCTTCGCGTGTGTTCTGGTGGATTTGCCCGATCAAAATGAGCGTGTTGCGCATCAGAATCCCGGAAAGTGCAATCAGGCCGACCAAGGCGTTGATGCCAAAAGGTTGCTGGAAAAGGAGCAGTGTGGGCACCACGCCAATCAACCCAAGGGGTGCGGTGAGAAACACCATGATCATCGCCGAGATCGAGCGCACCTGCACGATGATGATCAGCAGCGTGAGGGCAATCATGATGGGCAGCAGCGGCAGTATCGCCTGTCCAGCCTTGCCCGATTCCTCGATGGCTCCCGACTGCTCGATCCGATAGCCCTCAGGCAGCTTGTCGATCACCGGCGCCAGTGCCTTGCTGATGACGCTCGAGACGTCCGGCGGCTGCAAGCCTTCGGCAATGTCTCCACGTACGGTGATGGTCGGTGTGCGGTCACGGCGCCTGATGATCGGATCTTCCATGCGCACCTCGACTTCGCCGACCTGGGACAGCGCAATTCGCTGGCCGGCCGCGCCCACCAGCGTCAGGCCTTCGATTTTTGCAGGGTCGAGCCTGATATCACCCTTGGCGCGTCCCACCACCTGGACCGAACGAATGTCCTCCCGGACGGCCGTAATGGGCACACCCGTCAGCAGGAACTGCAACTGCTGCGCAACAGCGCTGGAGGTCAGTCCCAGCGCCTGCAACCGGTCCTGGTCCAGATTGAAATGCAGCGTTGGCACGAGCGGCCCCCAGTCAGTGTTGACGGTTCGCATCATCGGGCTCGCCAGCATCACGGCCTGTACCTGGCTGGCGATTTCGCGCAACGTCGACGGGTCGGGCCCCATGACCCGGTAAGCGACAGGAAACGGCGAGTATGGTCCGAAAACCAGCTGCGTGACCCGGATACGCGCTTGCGGGGCCAGCCCCTGTGCAACGGCTTGGCGAAGACGGAACTTGAGGGCTTCGCGTGCCTCCTGACTGTCAGTCAATACCACGATCTTTGCAAACGACGGGTCCGGCAACTCGGGGGCCATCGCCAGGTAGAAGCGCGGCGCGCCTTGCCCCACATAAGCCGTGACGATTTTTGCGTCATCCTGCTTCTGTAACCAGGCCTCTACAGTCGCCGTGGTCGCACTGGTTTGTTCAATGGAAGTGCCATAGGGCATTTGTATTTCGATCAGCACTTCGGGGCGATCCGAGGTGGGAAAGAACTGTTTCTTGACCAGGCCCATCCCCACGATTGCCACGATAAAGGTCGTGATGACCGTGCCGGCCACCCACCACTTCCGGGCGATGACGCGTGTCAGAATCCTGCGAAAACGATTGTAGTTCGGGGTGTCGTAGATCGCCGCGTGGCCGCCTTCGACCGCCTTGATATCAGGCAGCATTTTCACGCCCAGATAGGGGGTGAAAACGACCGCCACTACCCAGGAAGCAATCAGGGCAATGCCAACGATCCAGAACATGTTGCTGGTGTATTCGCCTGCCGTCGACTGGGCGAAACCGTTGGGCAGAAAGCCGATTGCCGTCACCAGTGTGCCGCTGAGCATCGGTGCGGCCGTATGGCTCCAGGCATACGCGGATGCCTTGATGCGGTCGTAGCCTTCCTCCATCTTCACCACCATCATTTCGATGGCGATGATGGCGTCATCCACCAGCAGTCCAAGCGCCAGAATCAGCGATCCCAGGGTGATCCGGTCGAAGTTTTTCCCGGTGGCCGCCATCACCGTGAACACCACGGCCAGCGTCAGTGGCACCGCTGCGGCTACCACGATACCGACGTGCCAGCCCATGCTGAGGAAGCAAACGAGCATCACGACCAGCAGGGCGACAAAGAACTTGATCATGAATTCGTCGACGGCCGAGCTGATGTTCGCTGACTGATCACTGACTTTTGTCAGCGTCATGCCCAGCGGCATTGCGGCATTGATTTTGTCCGTTTCAAGGTCCAGGGCCTTGCCCAGGTCAAGACCGTTCCAGCCCTCGCGCATCACCAATCCCAGTAACAGGGCTTCCTCACCGTTGTTACGCACCAGGAAGGTGGCCGGGTCTTCGTACCCGCGCTCGACCGTCGCAATGTCCGAAAGCTTCAATGTACGACCCTTGACGACAATGGCGGTGTCCCGGATCTTTTGCAGTTTATCCAGGGCACCATCCAGGCGAAGCACAACCTGCGGCCCGCTGGTTTCAATCGAGCCGGCGGGAGTGAGCGCATTCTGATTGTTCAGCGCGGCAAAAATGTCCTGAGGCGCAACGCCCAACGTGGCCAATCGGTCATGTGAAAAGGAGACGAAAATGCGCTCGGCTTGCTCGCCAATGATGTTCACCTTCTTCACGCCGGGCACATGAAGCAGGCGCTGGCGCAGCGATTCTGCATCCCGCACCAGCAGCCGCTGCGGTTCACCCTTGGCCTTCAAGGCAAACAGGGCAAATGTCACGTCGGAAAACTCGTCGTTGACCATGGGCCCGATCACGCCGGCAGGGAGTTTGATGGCTTCGTCGTCGAGTTTTTTACGCGCCTGGTAGAACTCCTCCTGCACCTGCGAAGGCGGTGTGCGATCGAGTAGCGTCACCATGGTGAAGGCAAGTCCCGGACGGGTGTAGGTTTCCGTGCGGTCGTACCATTTGAGTTCCTGCAGGCGTTTTTCCAATGGCTCGGCAACCTGATCCTGCATCTCTTGTGCCGTAGCGCCGGGCCACGCAGTGATGACAGTCAGTTGCTTGACTGTGAACGGTGGATCTTCGGCGCGGCCCAGTTTGAAGAAGGACAGGGTGCCTGCCACGGCGATCAACAGGATCAGGAACACTGTGATCGAACGCTCGCGAACGGCGATCGCCGATAAATTGAAGCGGCCCTGACTCATGGGCGACCCCCGGCGACAGGGATGTCACCTTCGTCAGCCAATCTCACTTCTTCACCTTCGCGCAGCAGATGCGCCCCTGATGCGACAACCTGCTCACCTGCCTGGATTGCGCCCGTCACCCTCGCGATGTCGTCGCTCAGGCCCACCACCCGCACGGAACGCCAGCTCACTTTCGCCGGTTGCCCGGCGATGACCCACAGGCCACTCCCATTGCCAGGATCAAAAATCGCAGCAATGGGCACTTGCTTGAGTTGTTTATCCGGTGTGCCCTGGGCGATCCGCACGGTGACGGTCGAGCCGAGTGGCGAGTTGGCCAGCGCGCCGTCGAGCACATAACGCGCCTCGAATGTGCGTGTGGCCGGGTCGGAGGCGTCTGACAGCAACCTCAGTTTTGCCGGAACGCTGCCTGTGGTGTTGCCGTACAACGATGCTTGTGCGATGGACCCGGCAGCAGGGCGCAGCGTTTCGGGCAGGTACACGATGGCCTCGCGCTGTCCGGCCCGGGCGAGGCGTACCACGGGCTGTCCCGCAGGAACGACTTGACCGGGTTCGGCCAGCGTTTCCACCACCACGGCATCGGAGTCTGCCTGCAACACCGCATAGCCAGAGGCGTTGCGGGCCACGTCAGCTTGCGCCTCGGCAGCGCTGAGCTGTGCCTTTGCAGTATCAGCAGCGGCCTTGATCTGGTCGTAGGTCGAAGCCGAAACAGCACCCGCGGAAACCAGCTCGCGGTAGCGCGCCTCGTCATCCGCCGTCTGTTTGGCTCGGGCGCGGGCGGCCGTCACCGATTCCTGCTGTGCTCGCGCCTGCAACCCCAGGTCTATGGGGTCGAGGCGCATGAGCGCTTGACCTCGCTTGACCGTCTGTCCTGTGTCGACCAGCCGTTCGAGCACCTTCCCCGATACCCGAAAGCCCAGGTCCGCCTGAACGCGCGCCGCGACGACTCCGGTAAACGAGCGAGAGACCTCGCCGGCGTCCTGAACCGCAAAGGAGCGCACCAGGGGGGCATGCGTGCGCGGGTCGTCAGGGGGAGAGGCGTCACCGCAAGCCGTCAGGACCAAGGGCAACAAACAGGCAGCAAAGGGGGCGGGTCGAAGCCGGCGCATAGGTATGCATACTCAATCGATAGGAAACATACCTTATCTTCAGTTAAGTGACCAAAACAGTCAATCGTCACTTATTCTGATTTTTTCCTCCTCTGGGATGTGTTGGGTATCGACTTGCTACCTATATATAATGAATTTAATGGGTGTCGGCGTGGATTGACAGTTGGTGACCATAACGTAACATGGTCACGAATTCTCATTTCACAAGGTGTCTTGATGCCCCCTTTTCGCGCCGTAGCCCTTCTATTGAGTGTCCACCTGATGACAGGCTGCGCGGTCGGTCCGGACTATCAGCGTCCGCACGCAGTTTTTCCGCAGCGCTACATGGATCAATCTGCTGTCGAGCAGAGGGGCGCCGCCATGCCTGCCAGTCTCGTGACCTGGTGGGAAGGTTTCGGTGATCCGGTATTGACCGACTTCGTTTCCAGGGCGCTGGAGCAGAACCTTGATCTCGCGCAGGCGTCGGCACGCATCACGCAGGCGCGGGCGGGACTGGGGGCGGCGAATGCAGCCCTGGTGCCCTCGGCGAACATCAGTGGGCAGGCTGCGCGCTCCTACCAATCGGTCGAAACTCCGCTCGGCCAGGTGTTGAACTCGACACCTGGGTATGATCGCTATGGGACTTCCTACGAAGTTGATCTGGGCGCGAGCTGGGAGGTTGATGTCTTTGGTGGGCTGCGACGCGCACGCGAAGCCGCGTTCGCCGAGTATCAGGCCTCCGAGGCGGATGGAGTCGCCACTCGGCTCGCCATTGCCGCGCAGACTGCAGACGCGTACATCACGATTCGCGGCTTGCAGGCGCGTCTGGACATTGCCAATCGACAAGTGGAAACCCAGCAGGGGCTGCTGGAAAAAGTCCGCTTGCTCAACGCCAAGGGTCTTGCTGCCGATTATCAGGTTCAGCAGACCGAGGGGGCATTGGCGCAAGTTCAAGCGAGCGTGCCGGTCTTGCAGGTGGGCCTTGACGCTGCGATGAATGCGCTGGACGTGTTACTCGCCACACCGCCTGGCGCCCATCGCGAGCAACTGGCGAAGGCGCAGAGTATTCCCGTTGCGCCGCAAATAACGCAGACGGGGTCTCCGGCGGATCTGCTGCGCCGCCGGCCGGATCTGATCGTTGCCGAGCGGCGACTGGCGGCCTCCAACGCCCGTATCGGGGCGGCGATGGCTGAGTATTACCCCAAATTCTCCCTCGGCGCATTGCTCGGCAGCGCCACGGCGGTCTCCGGTGGCAACCTTTTCACTGGCGGTGCCAGTCAGTCGGCGGGCGTGCTTGGGTTGCGCTGGAGACTCTTCGACTTTGGCCGGATCAACGCTCAGATCGATCTGGCCAAAGGGCAGGAAGCCCAGGCGCTGGCCGTCTATCGCCAGTCAGTCTTACGGGCCACCGAAGATGTCGAAAACGCGTTCTCGTCTCTGGTGAATCGAGACATTCAGGCCAGCACGCTGGCAAAAGGCGAGACATCGTTGACACAGGCTCGCCAATCGACGTTCGTTGCCTACCAGAAGGGCACGGCGAGCCTGATAGACGTCCTGCACGCCGATGAAACCCTGCTGCAGACCGCCGACGCCCGGGCACAGGCGCGAACGGAAGCGGCGAGGGCGGCAGTGGCAGCGTTCAGGGCGCTGGGCGGTGGGTGGCAGCCGACTCAGCCGCAAGGCGTCGCGACAGCAGCGCGATAATCGAAGCCCGGAACAGTCGCGAGCGTTCGCCGTTCAGGGCATGAGGCTGCGCAGGATGAGGTTGCAGGTGAGTGACCGCGCGTCCTCGATAAAGTCGAGGTTGTATTGCAGCAGGAGAGGATTGACGAAAGGCCGCAGAGTCAGGTGGATCGCTTCTACCGTTTCGTCCAGAGGCGTCTTGCGTTCAAACTCACCTGCCTCTCGCCCGTCACGCACGATCTGCAGAATGAACTGCTTGATCTGTGCTTCATAAACCAGCGAACTCGGCCAGCGCTCCGAAGCGGAAAACGCGGCGATGTCGTAGAGCTTGCGGTCGTTGAAGAACAGGTCCACAGCCGTCGCGATCACTGTTTTGACCAAGCGTCGAAACCGCTCCGTTGCGCTGAGAGTTTCCCCGTTGATGGACAGCTCTACGGCGGCGACGATCTGCGTCAAACAATGTGTGCAGATGGCCTCGCCGATCGCCTGCTTGGAATCGAAAAATTTGTAGATATAGGCTTTCGAGAATCCAATGGCCTTGGCCAGGTCCGAGACCGTGGTTTTAGCGTAACCGTACTGACTGAAGTGCTCATTGGCCGCCGCGACAATCTGGTTGCGAATGTCATGATCGGCGGGGCCGCGGGCGGTGGGCGATGCTATCGATGGCTGATTCATCCACGCAGCTTACCCACCCGCCAGCAGGCTGACAACTTGCGAACGACAAGCTGAGCGGTCCCATTTACAGCGGTGAGTCAGCGGCGCCGCGCTCATTCGCCTCATCTCGCTGGCTCGGGGCCTGGCTCGATGTTCGTGACCGCTACCTGCGCCCTCGAAGCTGCTGGGCCAATGTCAGAGGGCTCGTGTCCGGTTCCACCCATTAACCTCAAACTCATCCTTCAACGCTCTGAGCCTCTGGACAGCAGCCTCCGAAAATGGCCTCACCCTGCGCGTCCCGAGATCCACATGCAGCGCCGTCTGCAGCATGCTCGCGCTCAGGTAATTGAGCTCATGATGGTAAAGGTCCACCTGGGTCACCAGGCGTTTGTCGTCAAAACGCACCGGAGTCAGTTCGACCCGCAACGGGTCGCCGGCGCGGACTTCCTTGATGTACTTGACGTTGGCTTCCACGGTGAACAATCCGCAGTTGTGTTCACGTGTGTAACCCTCGCCCAGGCCAAAGCGGTCGAGGATGCGGTGGCCCAGGTCGTCGAGCAACTGCACGTAATACGCCATGTTCATGTGGCCGTAGAGGTCTATCCATTGGTCTTGGACGACGGCCAGTTCATGGGGTTTTGTTTTTGACGGTGGCGTGTTCAACGTGGGGTCTCCATTGATTGCAACATGAGCTTCAATGCGGTGCCATATCGCCGGGCGAGCGCTCTACTGGTGCGTTTTTGTCGCCTTTTTCCAGCTCCCCCGGAAAGACCGAGTGTAGCCAGTTGCGCAATCGGACGATGGCCGGATCGTTCCATTTTCGGGTCGGCGCAATGAAGTAATAGCCGCCCAGACGGATCGTCATGGGCAGCACTTCCACCAGCTCGCCAGCGGCGATTTTTTCGTCCGCCAGCAGCTCGCTGACCAGGGCGATGCCCTGGCCCATGCAGGCGGCTTCCAGGGTCAAGTGTCCATGCCACAGGCGCGGGCCGCGAAGCCTGGGTAGATCGGTGACACCGGCGATGCTCAGCCATTGTGACCAGCGCTGGGTATTGCGTTCGTGAATCAAAGGCAGGCCCAGCATGTCCTCGGCACACAGCACCTCGGGGTAACGATTGCAGAAGGCCGGACTGGCCACCGCGCGTATCAGCGGACGGGCGAACAGTTCGGCGCACAGCTCATCGCCCAGGTTCAGTTCTTCCAGGTAGACGATCTCGGCATCAGCTTCGTTGCGGTTGAAGTCGGGCCGCGTGCTGGTAGGCTCCAGCGTCAGCTCGCGGCCGTTCAGCGCCTCTTCCAGTTCGCCGAGACGCCCCAGCAGGCGCCGTGACGCCAGCCCTGCCATGCAGCAGACGTGCAGGGCGTCTTCGCCCTGGCGCAGGTCGCTGCTGGCGTCGGCAATGATGTCCAGCGCCCGGCGCAGTTGCGCGGCATAGCGCTGGCCTTCGCGCGTCATCTCCAGCCCGCGTCCGGATTTCCTCACCAATTTGGTGCCCACGGCACTCTCCAGGTTCTGGATGTGGCGGGAGATCACCGTGTGCGACACCGCCAGTTCCTCGGCGCATTGACGCACACTGCCCCAGCGGCTGAATCCTTCGAAAGCACGCACGGCGAGCAAGGGGGGAAGGCGGCGATTCATGGTTGTTTCCTGGGTACTCGGACCCTTTGGCTACAGCAAGGCTCATGCCAGCTATCGGTGCGTTTAATGCACCAATAGCGCCTGTTCTAACTGCTTGTTGGAGGGCGTTCGGATAATGGAACTTGATGCCACGGTTCTCGAACTCAGGAGCACAGGTTGAACATTTCAGGACGCGCCGCCATCGTCGGCGCCTATGAATCACCGCGAAGAGACGCCCAGGGCGTGCATCCGTTTGCCATCCAGGTGGAGTGCATTCACGCCGCGCTGACCCAGGCCGGGTTGGCCCTCAATGACGTTGATGGCCTGTGTGTCGCGTCTGGCGACTGGGCTGAAGGTGGTGGCGTCAACAGTGTGACCGAGATGGCCGAATATCTGGGCATCGAACCGCGCTGGTTCGACAGCACCGATGTCGGCGGTTGTTCGTATCTGGTTCATGCCGCCCATGCGGCCACTGCAATCGCGGCAGGACTGGTGGATGTGGTAGTGATCAGTTACGCGGCGTCGCCGCGTTGGTGGCCGTTGAACACGCCATCCTTCGATCCCTTCGTGCTGCCCGCCGGGCCCGGACAATTCGAGCTGCCGTTTGCGCCGACGCTGATTTCCACCTACGCCATGTTTGCCCAGCGCCACATGCACCTGTATGGCACTACCCCGGAACAATTGGCCGAGGTGGCCGTGACCTTCCGCCAGCACGCGGCCGGCAACCCGGATGCCTTTCTTGGTCGCAAGCCGATCACCGTCGACGACGTTTTGAGTTCCTCGATGATCGCATCGCCCCTGCATCGCCTGGACTGCTGCGTGGTCACTGACGGCGGTGGTGCCATTGTCATGACAAGCCGCGAGCGGGCACAGGATTGCCGGCAGAAACCGGTGTACCTCGGCGGCTTCGGCATGGCCACCCAGCGCACGCAAATCAGCCAGATGCCCCGTGACCTCATCACGCCAGCGGCGCGCACCGGGCCTCGGGCTTTCGAGATGGCGGGGCTGACGCATGCGGACGTGGACGTCGCGCAACTGTACGACGCCTTTACCATCACGCCGATGCTGGCGCTGGAAGACCTGGGCTTTTGCCCGCGTGGCGAGAGTGGTCGATTTGTCGCCGATGGCCACCTGAAAATCGGCGGGTCCTTGCCGTGCAATACCGATGGCGGCGGGCTGGCGTCGAATCACCCCGGCAAGCGTGGGTTGCTCGCCCTGATCGAAGGGGTTCGCCAATTGCGCAACGAAGGCCCGGGCGTGCAAGTCGAGGACGCCGAGGTTGCACTTGTACATGGCCTGGGCGGCACGTTCTGCGCTGCCGCCACCCTGATACTGACCGTTTGAGGATCTGCGCATGGCCACTTTCAGCCCCGTGACTCGCGACAACCTGTCTGCCTCCTGGTGGGAGGCCAACCAGGAACAACGCCTGCTGATCCAGCGCAACCCGGTGTCCGGCGCCTGGCAGTGGTACCCCAGGGCTCATTGCGTCGACGACCTGGGCGTTGTGCCCGACTGGGTGCAGGTGTCCGGGCGCGGCACGGTCTTCACCTTTACGGTGATTCATCGCGGTCACACGCGCCTGGATGCCCCTTACGTCTGCGCCGTTATCGAGCTCGAAGAGGGGCCGCTGATGTTGTCGCAACTGCGCGATGTTGCCCTCGAGGACATTTCGATCGGCATGCCGGTGAGGGTTGCGTTCACCGCCCTGGATTCTTCCACCTCATTGCCTGTGTTCCAGGCACGGAGCCACTCATGAGTTCTACCCTGTATTTCGAGGACCTGGCAGCAGACCAGAGCGTCACGTCGTCGCGCATCACTCTGACGGAAACCCACATCGTCCTGTTTGCCGGGCTGACTGGAGATTTCAACCCGTTGCACATGGATGAACAGACCGCGCGGCAAAACCTGTTCGGCCGGCGCATCGCCCACGGCATGTTGGCTCACTCGATGAGCACCGGCCTGCGCTCGAGCATTGATGACTGGGCGATCCTGGCCTTCATGGAGACCCGCCGCCGTTTCGCGGGCCCGGTCTTCGCTGGGGACACCCTGTACTACGTGGCCCAGGTCCAGGAGCTGCGTCGCAGCCAGTCCAATCCGTCCCGGGGCATTGCCAGGGTTTCGATGCGCCTGCTCAACCAGAACGAAGAGCTGGTGCAGGAAGGCGAAGATGTGTTCGCCGTGGCATGCCGGGGAGGGCAGCCGTCATGACCGGGCGTTTGCAGGGCCATGTAGCGCTGGTCACGGGTGGTGCCGGCGGCATCGGCTCCGCCATATGCCAGCGCTTGGCCGATGAAGGCGCCAGGGTCGTGATTGCCGATCTGGGGCCGGGTGCGCAAACGCTGGCCAATGCCTTGGTTGCGCAAGGGCGCCAGGCCTGCGCCGTCACCCTCGACGTATCGAGTCGTGCCAGTTGGCAGGCCGCCGTGGCGGAGCTTCCGGAAGCCTTCGAAGCGCTGGACATTGTGGTTAATGTGGCCGGGATCGTTCGCGATCGTTCGCTAGTCAAGATGAGTGACGAAGAGTGGCAGTCGGTAATCGACGTCAACCTGCGCGGCTCGTGGCTGGGTTGCCAGTTTGGTTTGGCGGCCATGATGGGGAGAGGATGGGGGCGGATTATCAATATCGCTTCCACGGCCATTTTCGGTGCGTTCGGGCAAGCGAACTATTCGAGTGCCAAGGCCGGTGTAGTGGGATTGACCCATACCGTGGCGCTGGAGGCGGCGCGTCATGGTGTACTGGTCAACGCGATTGCGCCGGGTATTGTTGAAACACCGATTCTGGCCAGTGTGCCGGAGGACATAAGAGAGAAATGGATGTCCAGAATGCCCTTGGGACGACCGGCACAACCTTCGGAAATTGCTGCAGTCGTGGCTTTCCTGGCGTCCAACGATGCCAGTTACATGACCGGGCAAGTGCTGATCGTCGATGGCGGCGCGACCACGGGCGACTACTGATCCTGCCGATTCCAGATAACCAAAAAATATCGCAGTCACTGAACGCGAAGGAGTCTCGAGATGGTCGAATTTACACGGCGCAAATTTTTGCAGGCCAGCGGTATCGCCGGCGTGGGCTTGATGGCGGGAGGATTGATCCGGCCTTCATTTGCCGCTGACGAATCGCTGTACGAAGCCGCCCGCAAGGAGGGCGCGCTCAACCTGTATTGGGGCTCATACGAGCAGAAGACCATCGAAGCCATTCGCGACGCCTTCATCAAGCGTTATCCGGGCATCAAGGTCAACTTGCTGCGCCAGGCCTCGCAGACCGTCTACACGCGCTTGCGCCTTGAGCTTCAGAACAATGCTCCCAACTGCGACTCGCTGGGCAGCACCAACATCCTGCATTACCTGGAATTGAAGAAAATCGGCGCGCTGTTGCCCTACAAGCCGGCCGGCACCGAGTTCTTGCCAAGCGAATTCCAAAGCCTGGACAAGGACGATATGTACCAGGTCGGCGCCATCAGCCTGACCTGCCTCAACTACCAGTCGGACAAGGTCAGTTCGGCCCCGGCCACCTGGGAGGCGGCGCTCGACAGTCAGTGGGCCAACAAGCTGACCGTGGGCAGCCCGGCGTTTTCCGGTGACGTGGCCTCCTGGCTCGTGGCCATGCGCAAGAAGTACGGCGACCACTACCTCAAGGAACTGAGCAAGCTCAACCCGAAGGTCGGCCAGTCCAACGTCGATACCGTCACTGACATTCTCTCCGGTGAGCGCTTGGTGGGCCTGGGCGCGCCGTTCAGTTTCTCGCTGACGCAAAGGGCGGCGGGCAACCCTATCAATGTGCAGCCACCGACCGACGGCACCATCCTCAACTTGGGGCTCAACGCCATTCCGCTCAAGGCACCCCATCCGAATGCGGCCAAGCTTTTCTCCGATTTCCTTTACGACCTGGAAGTCTCGCAGATCCTGGCCGCCAACTTCTGGCCGACCCTGCGCACCGATGTGCCCTGGGCCGAGGGTCGCAGCCTGGATCAGATCAAGTGGTACCGCAACCCACCGCAGGACCTGGCGGCGGAAGTGGCCGAGGGGATCGCCAAATGGAAAGAAATCATGGGTTGAACCCTTGCAGGCTTCGGCCTGCAGAGTGACCGTCGTCTGATTCAGGAGTGACCCTTCATGGGCGTTTTTGCAATAGATTCATCACCGGCTGCCTCCAAGGCCGGCATCCGGCGACACCGACCGTGGGTGCGCTGGACCGTGGTCTCAGCCGTGCTGTTGTGCCTGTTTGCACTGGTCGCGCAACCGGTGGGCTGGATTGTCTACAACAGTCTGCACGATGACGCGACACAGCAATGGACACTGAACAACTACGCGCGCCTGATGACTGCCAAGGGCATGTTGGCGCCGCTGGGCAACTCGATCATCCTGGCGTTTTCCACGGCGCTGTTCTCGACTGTGCTTGGTGTGCCGCTGGCCTGGCTGGTGGCCCGCACCAACATGCCAGGGCGTGGGCTGATCCGGATGTTGACCCTCGGCGCGTTCGTCACGCCGTCGTTCATCGGTGCGCTGGGCTGGATCCTGCTGGCCGCACCGAATGCCGGTTGGCTCAACTCACTGTATCGCTACCTGTTCGACAGCACGCAGCCGTTGCTCAACATCTACTCGATGGGCGGTGCGATCTTCGTCTGTGCGATCTACACCGTGCCGTACACCTTCACCATCGTCGCCAGTGCGCTGGATGACATGGCGGTGGAGCTCGAGGACGCGGCGACTACCCTCGGCGCCGGGGTGTTGCGCACGATGTTCAGCGTGACCATCCCGATGGTGATGCCTGCGGTAATCGTCGGCTTCATCCTGTCGTTCATCCAGGGCATGACACTGTTCGGTGTGCCGGCCTTCCTGCTGACGCCTTCGGGCACGGCGGTGGTGACCACCAAACTGGCCGAGTTCTATCAGTTGTTCCCGCCTGAGCTGTACATGGCGGCCGCCTATTGCATGCCGTTGTTGCTGTTGACCGGTGGCTTGTTCTGGGTGCGCAGGAAGATTCTGGGACGCAAGCGCTTCGTCATGATTGGCGGCAAGAGCCGTGCCGGCCGGCGCATTGACCTCAAGGGCTGGCGCTGGGGCGGGTTGGCGTTCGCCTTGATCGTGCCGGTGACGGCGGTGTTGCTGCCGTACTTTGCGCTGATCGTGGTGTCGCTCTCCAAGGCCTGGGGCCAGGGACCGTCGCTTGGCAACCTGACGTTCCACTGGTATCGCTGGGCGATCCTGGAAAATGGCGAAACCCAGGCGGCGATCCTCAACTCGCTGTCCTATGCTGCTGGCGCCGCGACCATCTGTGTGCTGCTCGGCGCGGTGATCGCCTACATCGTCGAGCGGCGGCTCGTGGCGGGCACGACCCTGATCGCCGGCCTGACTAACCTGCCGATCATCATTCCGGGGATCGTCCTGTCGGTGGGTTTCTTCGCCGCCTACACGCAGCCTCCGCTGAGCCTGTATGGCACCTCGGCGATCATCGTCGCGGCGTTTGTTGCCACGTTCCTGCCGATTGCCTATTCCCATGGCGGGGCGATTCTCAAAGGCATCAGCCCTGACCTTGAGCGGGTGGCCCGCATCCTGGGCGCCAGCGAAGCGAAAACCTTCACCAGCATTACCGCACCGTTGATGCGCTCCGGGCTGATCTCCGGCTGGCTGCTGGTGTTCATCCCGGTGATGCGCGAGCTGTCGGTGGCGGTGTTCCTGATCACCCCGAGCACCAACGTCATGACCACGCTGATTTATAACTACAAGGACGGGGGCAATTACGAAGCCGTGGCGGCGGCCAGCGTGTTGCTGCTGGTGGTTACCATGCTGGTGGTGGCGCTCGCGCAATTGCTCAACGTCAAGCTGGCCCGACACAAACGCCCAAGTGCCGGGCTCACTCGTACAGAACCAGGAGCCGCCCAACGAGCCAGATCCACATTCGCAACCTGCAAAAGAGCTTCGGTCAGTTCCAGGCGCTCAAGGGCATAGACCTGGTGGTCGAAGACGGGACACTGCTGGCCTTGCTCGGCCCCTCGGGCTGCGGCAAGTCGACCACGTTGCAGTTGCTGGCCGGTTTCGAAACCCCCAGCGGTGGTGAGATCCGTGTCAATGACCGGGTGATCTCCAGTCCCCAGGGTGTGGTGCCACCGGAGCACCGGGACATTTCCCTGGTGTTCCAGAACTACGCGGTGTGGCCGCACAAGACAGTGGCCGAGAACGTTGCGTTCGGTTTGCAAATCCGCAAGGTGCCTCGCGCTGAACTGGAACAGAAACTGAAGAAAGCCCTGAAGACCGTGCACCTCGATCATCTGGCCGACCGTTATCCGTCCGAGTTGTCCGGCGGCCAGCAACAGCGTGTGGCCCTGGCGCGGGCGCTGATCGTCGAGCCTAGCATCCTGTTGCTGGACGAGCCGCTGTCCAACCTCGATGCCCACCTGCGTGAAGAAATGCGCTTCGAGATTCGCCGCGTGCACGACCTGCTCGGCTTGACCACGGTGTACGTGACCCACGACCAGGGCGAGGCGCTGGTCACGGCCAACCAGGTGGCTGTCATGAACGGTGGCAGTGTCCAGCAACTGGGCTCGCCCCGGGAAATCTTCGAACGACCATCGAATGCCTTCGTGGCGGCCTTCATCGGCAGCAACAACGTTATTCCCGCTCGGGTGAAAGCCGCCGGCATCGCGCAGTTCGGCGAGCAGGCACTGAAGGGCGTTGACCGAAGCGGGGGGAAACCCGGCGAGGAAGTCACCCTGTGCATCCGTCCTTCGAAAGTCCGGGTGGTAGGGCCCGAGCAGGGCGCGGACAACGTCTTGCCCGGCACTGTGCTGCGCACGGCGTATCTGGGCGAGTACTGCGACGTGCTGGTGGACATCGGCCTGGGCGCCACAGTACGGGCGTTCACACCGCCGACTATCGATTATCAAGTGGGGCAGGTGGTGTTGTTGCAACTGCCGGAAGGCGATTGCCACCTGCTGCAACCGGGTAGCCGCGTCACCAGTTGATGGCTCTGTGTCGCCGCGCAGCGACATTCAAATTTCGGTTGAAGAACAAGGTGCAGTGATGAAAGTGAGTGAAAGTACAGAGATCGTTCGACAACGCCGGGGCAGCGTCGAATGGGTGATTTTCAATCGTCCTGATGCGCTGAATGCGATGTCGCCGGCCATGGAAGAAACACTGACCGGGATCTTTCTCGAACTGGCCGTTGACGACTCGGTCAAGGCTTTGGTCCTGACCGGCGCCACTGGCAAGCGTCCTTCGTTCATGGCGGGCGCCGATTTCGGCGCGCTGGAAGATGCCAAAACCGAAGCCGAGTTCCTGGAGTTGGAAGGCCACAGTGAAACCCTGATTGCCGCCCTGGAAGCGCTGAAGTTTCCCACGGTGGCGGCGATTGCCGGCCCCTGTGTCGGCGGCGGAGCCTTGATCGCCGCGGCCTGCGACGTGCGCCTGATCAGCCCATCGGCGCGCTTCGGTTTCCCCATTGCGAGAACGGTAGGCAACTGTCTGAGTGCGTTGAATTATCAGCGCCTGATCGACCTGTTCGGCCCGGCAATGACCAAGGAAATGGTGTTCAGCGCGCGGCTGGTGGAGGCGCCTGGCTTGATCGCCAGCGGCGCCTTTCGCGAGATGGTCGAGGAGGACCAACTGGAGGCCGCCGCCGAGCGCGTCTCCGAGCAGTTGACGCAATTGGCGCCCCTGACGCTGTGGGCGACCAAAACCGTGTTACGCCGCCTTCGCGATGCCCAGGTGGCCAATGTCCGGGACGAAGACGTGTTGTTGCGCTGCTACCAGTCCTGGGATTTTCGTGAGGGCGTTTCGGCCTTCCAGCAAAAACGTTCGCCTGCCTGGCAAGGGTGCTAGGGCGTTCGGTTTGATGGATTCATAACAGCAGAGAACCCGGTTCTCTACCGCAAATACCTAATGTGACCAGGCGATCCTGATAGCCTGGCGGGGTGAACTCATGTCCACGAAAACGCAAAACTCCAATAAAGGTCCACTCAATGGCATACGCGTGATCGATGCCACGCATATGCTGGCCGGTCCGTATGCAACCTGGTTGCTGGCCAGTCTCGGCGCTGAAGTGATCAAGGTCGAACGCCCAAACGGCGGGGACTACACCCGAGGTGTGGCACCGTTCAAGGATGACGGCAGCGTCTATTTCAACAGCGTCAATCGCAACAAGCGCAGCTTGACGCTCAACTTGAAAGATGAAGAGGGCAAGGCGGTGCTGCGCCAACTGTTGTCAACGGCCGATGTGTTCGTGGAAAACAACCGCGCCGGCGCCATGGAACGCCTGGGCTTCGGTTACGAGACGGTACGCGAATACAACCCTGGCGTGGTGTATGCGTCGATCTCCGGGTTTGGCCAGGACGGTCCGTACAAACATCTGCCGTCGTTCGACGTGGTGGCCCAGGCCATGTCCGGCATGATGAGCATCACCGGTGAAGAGTTCGGGCCGCCGGCGCGGGTCGGTATTTCCCTGGGCGACATCGGCTCGGGCCTGTTCACCACGGTGGGCATACTGGCGGCATTGGTCGACAAGGAGCGCAACGGCGGCACTGGCGCGTTCATTGACATCTCGATGCTCGACTGCCAACTGGCGATGATGGAAAACGCGGTTGCGCGGTATCTGCAGGTCGGTGACGTGCCCAAGCGCCTCGGCAGTCGCCACGCCTTGATCGCACCGTTCCAGGCCTTCCCGACGGCGGACGAGCCGATTGCCATCTGCGTGGACACCGAAGAGCAGTGGCAACGCATATGCCTGGCGATGGATCGTGCGGCGTGGATCGACGATCCGCTGCTGCGTGACGGTCCGCTGCGTGCACAGAATCATGCCCACCTTGAACCCCTCATGAAGACCCGCCTGACCGAGTATGGTCGGGAGCATTGGCTCAAGACCCTGCAGGCGGCGGACGTGCCCTGCAGCCCGATCAACACCGTGGCCGAAGCCATTGCCGACCCGCAGGTGCAGCACCGTGGAATGATCGTCGAAGTGCCAGCGCAGTCGGGTAATTGCTACGTGAAACATCCGTTGCACATGCCCTACACACAGATGGTCGACGAACAACCTTCGCCAGGTCTGGGCCAGCACAGTGCCAGTGTGCTGAAGGAGTTGGGTTATAGCGACGATCAGATTGTTTCGTACAAGGCGCGCGGGGTGATCTGAGGCGAAAGTTACTGAAATAAACCCCTGTAGGAGCGAGCATGCTCGCGATGGTCGTAAACGATGACGCTGGTTGCCTGAAACTCCACGGTGCCTGGTCCACCATCGCGAGCAAGCTCGCTCCTACAGGGATCGGGCGGGACATTATCGGCATCGATAGTCACCATCAACTCAATGAAGTTCTCATAAAAATTGTGCGGCGTAACATCGGCTCCATACCAAACAACTACACCACCTGGAGCACACGATCATGAAACGCCAAACTCTTCTCAGCATCGCTTTCTCGGTTTTTGCAGTTAACGCTTTTGCCGCTACCGCCGCTCAACCTGTTGTTGCTGAAGGTGGTTCGGATCGCCTGATCGAACGCCGTGTAGCCGAAGGTGGCTCTGATCGCCTGATCGAACGCCGTGTAGCCGAAGGTGGCTCTGATCGCCTGATCGAACGCCGTGTAGCCGAAGGCGGTTCGGATCGTCTGATCGAACGCCGCGTCGCCGAAGGTGGCTCCGACCGCCTGATCGAACGCCGTGCCGTATGAAGCATGGCTCCCGCGCAACACCCAACAAGAAGCCCGGCCTAATCAGCCGGGCTTTTTCGTGAACGCAGATCCCTTTAGGAGCGAGCCTGTCGAACCGTCGCGATGGTCGTTAACGATGACGCAGGCAGCCTGATGCCCCGCGGTGCCTGGGCCACCATCGCGAGCATGCTCGCTCCTACAGACCAGCGCATTCCGCTGTAGGAGCGAGCATGCTCGCGATGGTCGTCAACGATGACGCTGGCAGCCTGAGGCCCCACGGTGCCCGGGCCACCATCGTCGGAACGCCGCCCGGAGCATGCTCGCTCCTACAGGGGGCCGGTCGATCAGAAGCTGTACTTGGCCGTCAGCATCAGGTTACGGGGAGCGCCGTAGCTGTCGCCGCCGTACTGGGTAGAGGTGCTGATCGACTGGTAGTAGTCACGATCGAAGATGTTGTTGGCGTTGAGTTGCAGGTCCAGATTGCGGTTGACCTCGTAGCCGGCCATCAGATCCGTGGTTGCGTAGCTACCTTGCTTGAGTCGGTATTCGCTCCCATCGTCCAACGCGATGTCGTTGTACATGCGGCTCTGCCAGTAGACGCTGCCACCGACGCGCAGTTTTTCCAGCGGGCCCTGGAAACGGTAGCTGGTGGTCAACTTGAACAGGTGCTCCGGAGTGTCAGTGTCGAAGCGCTGGTTGACGTTCTGCGGGTTGGCATCGTCCTTGAGCGTGTGCACGCGGGCGTAGGTGTAGCCGCCGCCGAGCTGCCAGTTCTCGGTCAGCGCGCCTTGCAGTTCGAAGTCGATGCCCTGGCTGCGAATCTCACCGGAAGGCTGATAGCAGTCGTTCTGAGGGCAGTTCGGCACGAACACTTGTACGGCGCGGTTTTCCTGGTCGACGCGAAACACCGCCAAGCTGGCGTTCAGCGCACCGTTGAAGTACTCGCCCTTGACGCCGACCTCGTAGTTTTTGCCGACGATAGGCTTGAGCGGGGTGGCTGAGGTGTCCTTTTCGCTTTGCGGTGTGAAGATATCGCTGTAGCTGGCGTATGCCGAATGGTGCTCATCCAGGTCGTAGATCAGACCGGCGTAGCGAGTGACGTTGCGAGTGACCTTGTAATCACCCTCCGCATCGCGGTTGTCGTAGTCGTACCAGTCCAGGCGTCCGCCGAGAATAAGCTTCAAGGGATCGGCAAGGCTCAGGCGGGTTGTCGCGTAGATGCTGTCCTGGGTCGTGACTTCGCGCACGCTATCGGTGCGCGTGAAGTTCGGTTTGCCGGCGGTGATTGGCCAATCCATGGCGTAAGGGGCGTAGTTCTGGGTGGTCATGTCGTAGATGCGCTTGCCCGCACCGACGACCAATTCATGGGTGCGCCCGAATGCCTGGAAGGGGCCACTGAGGAAGCTGTCCAACCCGGTCTGATTCTCATCATAGGAAGCCTGCCAGACCGTGCGCTCCAGCGCGGGACCGTTCCAGCGCGACTGATATGAGCCACTGAACAAGCCATTCTGCTCGGCATAGTTGGCGTTGACCTGCAGCTTCCAGTCGTTGGCCAGGTTGTGGCGGAGCTCGGCGAACACCGTGTTGATGTCCTGGTCCTTGTTCTCCCAGGACGTGCCAGGATTGTAGGAACGAGGCAGGTTCAGGTGATGGCCGTCGAGCCCAAGCATGGACGAGCCCCAAAAGTAGTTGGTCTTGTCCTTCTGGTGCGAGAAACCGAGAGTCAGGGTGGTGTCTTCGCTCAGGTCGGCTTCGGTGATTGCATAGAACAGGCCGTGGTTTTCGTCTACATCATCGATGAAGCTGTTGGAATCACGCCACGACGTCACGACACGCCCCCGCAAGGTGCCGCTGTCGTTGAGCGGGCTGGAAGCGTCGATTTCGCCACGGTAGTCGTCCCAACTGCCGGCGGCGCCGGTCAGGGTGACCTTCTGCTCGGCGAGCGGACGTTTGCGCACCAGGTTGATAGCCGCCGACGGGTTGCCAGCGCCAGTCACGAGACCGGTCGCACCACGGACGATCTCGACCCGATCGAACATCGCCAGGTTCGGCTGCACGCCCACCGACCAGCCTTGATAACCGCTGGGGATGCCGTCATACATCAGGTTGTCGATGTCAAAACCGCGCGCCGAGTATTTCTGCCGGCCAGGGCCATCGGACGTGGAGAGGAACAGTCCGGGGGTGTTCTTGACCACGTCGTTGATGCTGGTCATCCCCTGGTCGTCCATGCGCTGGCGGGTGATCACGGTTACGGCCTGGGGCGTTTCGCGCATGGTCAGTGGCAGCTTGGTGGCGGTGGACATGGCGCCGGTGGTGTAGGAAGTGGTGCCTTCGGTGGTGCTGCCCAATTGAGTGCTGGTGATTTCGGTCGCACCCAGCTCGAGAGTGGCCGGATTCGAATTCTCCAGCGCTGCGCTGTTGTCATCGGCCATCGCCGGGGTCAGAGTTGCCATGCAAACGGCCATGGCCAGCAGATCACGTGATGATTTGAAATGGCGCAGTGAGGTGGAGCGCGACATGGTGGGTTTCCTGAGCAGGTTTTAGATAATCTAAGTGATTATGAGAATCGTTAACATTAATTCTGTCAGGATTTTCATGGGCACAAAAGCTTGGGAGGCGAAAAAACCTATGGCACCCATGCATTTGTCCTATTCAAAACGGGCAAAATACTTCACCCGTCCAAGCAGGATTACCCATGCTCAAGTCCCTGATACTCAATGGAAAGCCTTGGCCGACGGAGCATGAACAAGTTGCCGTGCCTTGGTGGAGCTTCACTAAAACAGTGCTGTCTGCTGCGGCGTTGTGTCTCGTGCGTGACGGGGTTGTCGGGCTTGACGAGCCAGTCGCGGAGGGGCCGTTCACGCTCCGTCAGTTGCTAAAGCACCAGGCAGGGTTGGCAGACTATTCGGAACTCAAGGCGTACCACTGCGCCGTTGCCGAAAACCAGGCACCCTGGCCAGTCCATGAAATGCTGCAACGCCTCGACGCCAGTCGGTTGCGTTACGAGCCAGGGACGGCATGGCGCTATTCCAACGTCGGCTACATGTGGGTGGCCAGGTTGATCGAGCGGCTGACCGGGCAACCACTTGAAGAGGCGTTGATCCAGCAAGTCTTTTCGCCCCTCGGTTTAACCCGGGTTCGACTCGTGCAAACACCAGAGGACCTGAGCGATGTGCATCCGCCAACGATGGCGACCTATCACCCCCGCTGGGTCTATCACGGCTTGTTGGTGGGCCCGCTTGACGAAGCCGCTCGACTGCTCGATGGCTTGCTGGCCGGTCGGTTGTTGCCCCCCTCATTGCTAGAGGCAATGCTGGACGCAATCGTGCTCGGCGGTCCCATACCCGGAAGGCCGTGGGCCACGCCCGGCTATGGCCTGGGCTTGATGATCGGTGAAACGAACAGCGGGCACAGGCTGGTTGGCCATACGGGCGGTGGGCCGGGCAGCGTCATCGCGGTATATCAGTGTGTCCATGGCGATCAGGTCGCCACCTGCGCGGTGTTCAGTGAAGGGCATGACGAGGGGGCGGTGGAATCCGCTGCCCTGATGCAGCTGACTTCGCATTCCTGATAGGAATGCTATTTATAAAATCAATGAATTTCTCTTATTGCGAAACGTGACGTAGGTTGGTTCAAGGTCATGGAGAATCGCCTTGAATACAACCCCCGACACCTCAGCTGAAAAGTTCGATCATTCACGAGCCAGTGAATACGCACGGCAAAGTCGTATTGCCCTGGCCGGTTATGATGCCTGCCAGGACCTGGTGGCCTGCATGCTGGCGGCCAGCATTGGCTGCCTGCGACCGGCAAAAATTCTGGTGGTCGGCGCAGGAGGCACGGCTTCCGAGATCATTGCCATGGCCAAGCTCGAGCCGCACTGGCACTTCACAGCCGTTGACCCTTCGCCGCCGATGCTGGAAACCGCCAGGCAGCATCTGGAGTCCAATGGCCTGCTGGACAGGACGACCCTGCACCAGGGCTATGTGGAGGACCTGAAAACGGACAGCTCGTTTGACGCAGCCACACTGGTCGGAGTGCTGCATCACCTCGACGGGGACGAGCCTAAACGCAGGATCCTGCAAACCATCCATTCTCATTTGAAGCCCGGAGCGCCGTTGGTGGTTGCGGGCAATCAGTACGCCTACGCCAGTCAGCCCTTGCTGCTCGCCGCCTGGGGACAGCGCTGGCGGCAGCATGGCGCTTCGGCGGATGAAGTGAAGGCCAAGCTCGGGAAGATCCTGCAAGGCGCCGACCCTCCACACTCCGAGGCCGCCGTACAAAAACTGCTGTACGACGCCGGCTTCGGCGATGCGACGCGGTTCTTCAGCAGCTTGTTCTGGGGGGCGTGGTTGACGCAAAAGCAGGTCTGACACAACCAAAAAAGGCGCCGTCCGTGAGGACGCCGCCTTTTTTGGTGATGAACCCGCCGTGTCAGATCTGGGCCTGACCACCGTCGACGAACAGCTCGATGCCGTTGACGAAGCTCGCGTCGCTGGAAGCGAGAAAGAGCGCCGCGTTGGCGATCTCTTCAGGTTCACCGACACGCCCCATCGGAATCTGTGAGGCCAGGTAGTCCAGCAGGCCTTGCTGCTGCGCCGCGTCGGGCCCTGCCAAGTCAACCAGGCCAGGCGTGCGGGTGGCGCCAGGGCTGATGGTGTTGATGCGCACGTTGCGGTCCTTGAGGTCGAGGATCCAGTTGCGGGCGAAGGAACGCACCGCCGCCTTGGACGCCGAGTACACGCTGAAGGCCGGGGTGCCGGAGCTGCCCGCCGTGGAGCCGGTGAGAATCACCGAGGCGTGGTTGGCCAGCAGGGGCAGCGCCTTCTGCACGGTGAACAGCACACCCTTGACGTTGCGGTCGAAGGTGTCATCGAAGTGCTGCTCGGTGATCTCGCCCATCGGTAGCATCGAACCTCCGCCGGCATTGGCGAACAACACGTCGAGGTGGCCGTGTTCGGCGCGGATTTTTTCGTACAGCGCGTCGAGTTGGTCGAGCTGGGTCGAGTCCACTTGCACGCCGGTGGCGTTGCCGACCAGCGCGACGGCTGCATCCAGCTCCGCCTGGCGACGGCCGGTGATGTAGACATGCGCGCCTTCCTCGGCGAAGCGTTTGGCGGTGGCCAGGCCGATGCCGCTGGTGCCGCCGGTGACGAGTGCGATTTTGCCGTTGAGTTTGCCGTTCATTTCGCTGTTCTCCAGTGGGGTAGTTCGTTGTGATGGGAGAAGCGTATCGACGATCGGATGGTTTCAAAATAGAATTGTCAGAAACCCATCGTTGCAGAAATGAAATGAGCAAATTACCGGACTTTGAAGGCTTGGCGATGTTCGCCAAGGTGGCGGAGGAGGGCTCGTTTGCCGCCGCGGCGCGCCTCATGGGCGTCTCGGTGCCCACGGTGTCGCGGGCCGTGGCGCGGCTGGAAGAGCGATTGGGCGGGCGTCTGTTCAACCGAACCTCGCGTCAATTGTCGCTGACCGAGTTCGGTTTGAGCATGGCGGCCAAGGCTGGCGACATCTATCGCCAGGCCGAAGAAGTGGAGAGCGAAGCCCAGGATCTGTCCGTGCAACCCCGCGGCCAGGTGCGCCTGGCGGTGCCGATGTCGTTCGGCCTGCGCTGGGTTGCGCCGCTGATGCCCAAGTTGATGCGCCTGTACCCGGAGCTTGCCATCGACCTGCATTTGTCCGACGCCTCGGTGGACCTGATCGCAGACGGCTTTGACGCGGCGCTGCGGATCGCGGCCCTGCCGGACTCATCGCTGGTGGCCCGGCGTATCTGCGCGGTTACCCAGTTGCTGGTGGCGTCCCCGGGCTATCTCAAGGAACACGGCCGGCCGCAGCACCCGCGCGAACTGGCCCATCGCCAATGCCTGAGCTACGCCTACCGTGCACGCACCCAGGTGTGGCGATTCACCCACCACAGCGGCGCCGAGGAGGACGTGGCACCCAACGGGCCACTTCGGGTAACCAACTCGGATGCGATGATCCCTGTGCTGCTTGAAGGGCTGGCCATTTCTGAACTGCCGGAGTTCATGGCCAGTGAGTACCTGGCGGACGGGCGCCTGGAACAGGTCCTTCCCGAGTGGAGCATGACGCGCGGTGGCCTGTACTTCGTCACGCCGTCGGCGCGTACCCGCCCGGTGAAGATCAGGGTGCTGTCGGATTTTTTTGCCGAGCATCTGGCCGATCCGGTATGGCGCTGGCCGAGTTAACCCCGGCTGCCGGGGGTCGAGGGGAGGTCGATGCGCGTTCATCTCACCCGATGGAATGTTTGCCCGACACGCAGGTCAACCGAGCAACATACCTGCGAGTCCCGCACATGCCCATTGCTGACGACACCATCGCGTATCTGCGCAATCACTCTCTCCTGCTGACCACGGCAGAATCCTGTACTGCCGGCGCGATCGTGATGTTGCTGTCGGAAGTCGAGGGCAGCGGTGAGGTGATCGAGTGCGGCTACGTGGTTTATTCGCCTCAGGCCAAGCAGCGCCTGTTGCACGTCAACCCGCACACCATCGAGACCTTCAACCTGACCAGCGTTGAGGTCGCCAGCGAGATGGCAGCGGGCGCGCTTCGCGACAGCACGGCCAATGCGGCAGTCGCTACCACAGGCATTCTCGGCCCCGACGATATGGACGGCATCCCGGCCGGCACCGTGTGTTTTGCATGGGCATTTCAACTGGCGGGCGAGCAATGCCTGTTCAACCGCAGGCATCGTTTCTTTGGCACGCGCTGCGAGGTGCTCGAGCAGGCCACGGAATATGCGTTGCAGTGGCTACCGCATTTCCATGGCCGAGCGCTCAAGGGTGAGCGAGGGTAGTGACTGATGAACGACGAAACTCGACACCCGGACCTGGAAAGCCGCAAATACCCTGTGCGTGAGGACATGGCGTATCAGATCAAGGTCTGGCGCTTCGAACGCTTTGGTTGGTACATGCTGGTTTTGCTGATGATCCTGGGGCTGGCGGGGCTGTTCTCGCGTGGTTTGCTCAGCTCGCGTGACGTGCTCAGCGACGACGGCCGGGTCCGCGTCGAGTATGAGATGTTCCACCGCAATGGCTCCACCAACGCGATGAAGATCAGCTTGAGCGGCGAACCGGAGTCGACGTTGGAGTTGGAGGTGGCCGGTGAATTGCTCGATGGTTTCAGCATCGAAACGCTGCAACCCGAGCCAGTACGCTCCCGTAGCTCCGCGCAGGGCATGCGCCTATGGATTCAGGCCGATACCAAAGGCCAGGCCAGCGTATTCATGACCTTGCGCGGCGATGGGCTGGGGCTGTTTCGCAGCACCATCATTCTGCCAGGCACCAACGGCGTGAAACTCACCCAGTTCATTTTCCCTTAGGTGACCTATGGATTCGGTATTGCGTGCCGCGGGCATGTATCTGGCCCTTATGGTGCTGTTCAAGATCGCCGGAAGACGCTCGTTGGCAGAGCTGACCACTTTCGATTTCGTCTTGTTGATGATCATCGGTGAGGCGACCCAGCAGGCGCTGTTGGGCGACGACTTTTCGTTGACCAATTCGATGCTGGTGATTGTCACGCTGATTGCCGTGGATGTCGGTCTTTCCCTGCTCAAGCAGCGTTCGCGCTGGATGTCTCGGCTGATTGACGGGGAGCCGACCATCATCGTCGAGAACGGCAAGCTGCTGCGTGAACGCTTGCGTCATGCCCGCCTGGTGGAGGCCGACGTCATGGAGGCTGCCCGTTCCAGCCAGGGCATCGAGACCCTGGAGGAGATCAAGTTCGCGATCATCGAGCGCAATGGCAAGATCTCGATCATTGCTCGCGACAGTTGACCGGCAATTGCTTTGAACACCTGCGCGTCGGTGGCACCTAATCCTTTACAGTCTCTGGAGGATAGAAAAATGACCGAAGCAACCAGCTACTTCTCGATCGCCCTTGCGGTGATCATTCTGCTCGTCGATCTGTGGGCCATCGTCAGCGTGTTTCGCAGCGACAAGACCGTGGGTGTCAAGGCCGCATGGGCCATCGGCCTGATCGTCTTCCCCGTACTGGGCCTGATCGTATGGGGCGTCGCCGGACCTCGCGGTATCAAGGAAGGGCCCACCTCACCGGAACACAGCAAAGGCTAAGCCTGAGGACGTCCGTTTGCCGAGAATACTCACGTCAGAGGTGAGCGAAACCGAACTCTCTGCACGCGATGCACAAATGTTCGGTTCACCCAAACAGCGTCTGGATTTTTATCGTCGGGAGATCCAGTACGAGACCAGCATTTTGTCCAACCGGACCAATGCCTACCTGACGGCGCAATCCTTCCTGGTGATCGCTTTTGCCTCCTGCATGGCCAACGTCAACCCCGAATGGGGGAAGTTGTTCACGCTGGTGGTGCCGCCGTTTCTGGCGCTGCTCGGCGTGCTCAGCTCGCTCAATGCCTGGCCGGGTATTCGTGCGTCCTATGACATCATCGATCACTGGTACTACAAGCAGAGCGAGCTCTTGCGCGCTGAGCCCGTGATGGGGCTGGCATACGATGACTCACCCTTGTTCAGCGAGCGCGAATCCAGCCACAAGGGTTATCGCAAGGCGTTGCTGTTTTCCGTCCGAACCCCGTGGCTGTTCGCCGGGTTCTGGGTGCTGCTCACGGCTTGGTCGTTGTTCATTCAGGTCACCAATCCGGGCGCGTAGGCGTCAGGCGCCTTTGCCGAATCCAGGCTCGGCGCGAACGGGGCCGGCGCTGAGCCTCACCGGCACGGATTTCGCCGCCGGCACCTTGCTGCGCTCGGCATGGTGCCAGAGCGGCACCAGTGGATTGCATTCAGGGTAGTAAGCGCCCGCGCACCCCTCGGGAATGTCATAGGCGATGATCTCCAGAGGTCCGACCTGGCGAATGACACCCGACTCGACTGCCGTGGTGACCCACACCCGGTCACCGGTTTCGAACCCCAGCCGCACGATGTCGTTGTGATGCATGAAGATCACTTCGCGGGTATCGCTGACGCCGCGAAAGCGATCCTCGTAGCCGTAGATAGTGGTATTGAACTGGTCGTTGCTGCGCAGCGTCATCAACTGCAACACGTCTCGCGGGCTGTCGGAGGGCGTGACGTCATCGTCTTCGTCCAGCGTTCCGGGGGTGATGAACTGCGCCTTGCCACTTTCGGTCAGCCATTCGCGTTGCGCGGCGGCGATGGGCCGGTGGAAACCACCTGGCTCCTGCATCCGTGATTCCATGTCGTGGAAGATGGTTGGATAGATCAGCGCGATGGCTTTTCTGACGGATGCGTAGTCTTCACTCCAGCCTTGCCAGTCGACGGCATTCGAGGCGTCGAGGGTCGCCATCGCCAGGCCGGCGACGATGCTCGCCTCGGCACGCACGTTCGGCCCGACGGGCTGCGCACTGCCATGCCAACCGTGGATGCAGCCCGTGCTGTCTTCGGTGGTGTAGGTCTGCTCGACGCCGTTCTGCCGGTCGATTTCTATTCTGCCCAGGCAGGGCAGCAGCCACAGGTTCTTCACCGGCAACAGATGGGTGCGGTTCAGCTTGGTGGCGACCTGTACGTTCAAATCCAGCGTTTGCCAGGCCGGCTCCATGCGGGTGGTGTCGGGGACGGCCCGAAGAAAGTTACCACCCAACCCGATGAAGCCGCGAACGCTGCCGGCAATTATTCCTTCACAGGCATCCACGGTGCACAGCCCCATCTGCTCGGGCACCTTGAAGCCCAAGTGCTGTTGGATCAGCTGAACCGGCACTTTTTTCGGATCTTCAGTGATGCCCACCGTGCGCTGGCCCTGCACATTCGAATGTCCGCGAACCGGACACACCCCTGCGCCGGGTTTGCCGATGTTGCCGCGCATCAGCAGCAGGTTGACCAGCATCTGTACGTTTTCCACGCCGTGTCGGTGCTGCGTCAGGCCCATGCCGTAAATCATCATCACTCGTTGGCTGTGGGCGTAGGTGGTGGCAGCGGCCTCCATGGCACCCCGGCTCAGGCCGGATTTGCGTTCAAGCTGCTGCCAGTGATGCCCGCGTACGGAGGTCGCGAATGCCTCGAAACCGTGGGTGTGCGTGGCGATGAACTCATCATCGACTACAGCAGGTTGGCCATTGCTGCGTGCATGGTCGTCCATTTCCAGCAGTGCCTTGGCGATGCCGATCATTGCAGCGGTGTCGCCGCCAATTGCCACCTGGTGATATTGGGTGCTGATCAGTGTCGATTCAGGCGTGAGCATTTCGGTGGGCGACTGCGGGTTGACGAATCGCTCGAGCCCGCGCTCCCGCAGGGGATTGAAGGTGATGATCGGCACGTTGCGTTTACGCACGTCCTGGAGCTGGTGGAGCATTCTCGGGGCGTTGCTGCCCACGTTCTGGCCGAAGAAAAACAGGCAGTCAGTGTGGTTGAAATCATCCAGGGTCACTGTGCCGACAGGCACGCCGATGCTTTCTTGCAAACCGACCGAGGTGCTTTCGTGGCACATGTTTGAACTGTCGGGCAGGTTGTTGGTGCCATAGGCCCTGGCAAACAACTGGTACATGAACGAGGTTTCCAACGAGGCACGGCCAGAGGCGTAGAACACCACGCTGTCAGGCACCATCGTTTTGAGTTGCGCGCCGATCTCGCGATAGGCCTCGTCCCAAGTGGTTTCCCGGTAATGATCGCTGGCCGGGTCGTAGCGCATCGGATGGGTGAGGCGGCCCTGTTGTTCGAGATCGTAATCGGGCCATTGCCGCAGCTCGGTCAAGGTGTGCCGGGCGAAGAACGCGGGGTCCGCCTTGTTCGAGGTCAGTTCCCACGCCGTGGCTTTAGCGCCGTTCTCGCAGAATTCCAGCACCCGAGGATGGCCCGGCTTGGCCCAGGCGCAGCTGACGCAGGCGAAGCCGTCAGGCTTGTTCTGTTTGGCCAATGCAGTCGCAGCCTTGGCGAAGACCTGCTCGCGCCAGAGGATTCTCATCACTGCGTTCGCCGATCCCCAGCCACCGCTTGCATGGGTGTAGGGCTTGAAGTGGGCCTTGGGGTGAATGAGCATCACGAACTCCAGAAACCGGGGCAGGGCATACGGTTATGACGAATGCGGCCCCTGAAAGGTTCGAAAGGATCCGTGCAGGCAAAAAAAGGACGAGATACCCCGTGCGTGATATCCCGTCCTGTAAAGGGAACGGATCTAGGTGTTCAGGACTAGCGAGCCGTCGCTTTCCGGCAGGGGAATCTGGTCGCCGCCTGGCGTGAGGATGACCTTGCGGCATTCCTCGTCCTTCTTGTCGAAGATCCTGTAGCCTTCGGCAGCCTGCTCCAGGGCCATGCGGTGGCTGATGATGACCTCAGGGGCGAGTCGTCCGGTTTCAATGTGTTCGAGCAACTCTGGGAGATAGCGCTGAACATGGGTCTGGCCCATCTTGAATGTCAGGCCTTTGTCGAATGCATCGCCAAACAGGAAGCCGTGGATGAACCCTGCATACACACCGGGCACACTGACAACGCCACCTCGCCGGACGGCAGCGATGCATTGGCGCAGTGCCTTGCCGCTGCTGCCTTCGAGCTTGAGTGTGGCGAGTACGGTCTCGGTGGTACTGCCCTTGGCCTCGAAGCCCACCGCATCCACCACACCATCGACACCACGCATGCCTTTGGTCTGCTGGATGATGGTGTCCGCCGGGTCGTCATCCTCATCGAAATTGATGGGGATCACGCCGTAGGTTTTTTGCGCATAGGCAAGGCGGTAAGGGTGGTGGTCGACCATGAAAATCTGCTCGACCCCGAGCATCCTGGCGCAGGCCGCGCTCAACAGCCCGACCGGGCCGGCGCCATAGATCGCGAGGCTTAAGCCCTTGCCGACTGCCGCATTGGTCACCGCCTGAAACGCGGTAGGCAAGATGTCGGAGAGAAACAGCACCTTCTCGTCCGAGAGCGTGCCAGGCACTTTGAAAGGCCCGGTATTGGCCTTGGGAACCCTTACATATTCCGCTTGCCCGCCTGGAATGCCGCCATACAGATGGCTGAAACCGAACAGGGCAGCCCCTGGCGGAATGGACTTCTTGTTGAGGATCGCGCCGCGCCCGGTGTTGGTGGTTTCACAGGCGGCGAACAGATCCATCTGGCAAAAGAAGCAACTGCCGCAAGCGATCACGAAAGGAATCACCACCCGGTCGCCGGGTTGCACGGCGGTCACGCCCGAGCCCGCCTCCTCGACGATGCCCATGAATTCGTGGCCGAAGATATCGCCGTGCTCCGTTTTCGGAATCTTGCCTCGATACAGATGCAGATCGGAACCACAGATCGCTGTGGCGGTGACCCTAAGGATGATGTCGTCGTCGTTCTCGATGACGGGATCGGGAACGTTATCGACCTTGACGCTGTGGGCGCCGTGGTAGGTGAGTGCTCGCATGGCCTGTCTCTCTCATTGATGGGGTGGTAAGTGGGAGAGGCGGGTTGGCGCGGTGAAGTTCAGAGGGATGTTGAAGAGATGTGACTGGTGGTCATGAACGCGCCATCGTCCGAAGGTTATCGCGAGCAGGCTCGCTCCCACACGTGAAACAGTTTTGTCTTGACCTGTGGAGGCGAGCCTGCTCGCGATAGAGGTAAACGATAACGCGCAGGGTCAGGCAGCGATATCAGGGCGCGCCAGCGACTTTTTGTACTGTGCTTTCATTTCTTCCATCTGCGCACCCAGCTCATTGAGCTTGGCCTTGCCCAGCAGCTTGTTGGCCTGAGGGAACATCTCTTTCTCTTCTTCCTCGATGTGATGCTCCAGCAGTTCTTTGACCACTTTTACCCGGCCGGCAAATTCCGGTGTGCTCGGATCGGTGGCTTTAAGGTCGGGCAGCACCAGGGCGTCGACGGTGCGATGTTCTTCCTTGGCTTCGTAATACATTTCTGCTTCGTCCTTGCCGCCTGCTTCCTTGAACGCGGGGTACAGGATTTCTTCTTCCAGTTGAGTATGGATTGTGATTTCCATCTCCAGCTTGGCCAGCAAGTCCGTGCGTTTTTTGATGCCGCGATCAGTCGATTCACTCAACTGAGTGAGGATGGTTTTTACACGCTCGTGGTCTGCTTTCAAAAGTTCGATGGCGTTCATGTCAGGCTCCTTCATTCATCACGGTCAAAGGCGCGTCGATCAGTACGTCAACGCTGCACAGCCTTGAAAATTGCATCAGGCGTGCCAGATCTCTCGACGTAAAAATATGGTTATAAGTCAATTAGTTATCTGGATAAGTCGCATGATCCTGTCGGGCGTTCTGCATGATTGACCGCTCATCAACTTGCAGATTGCAGAAGGAAAACAGACGCACGTGTTAACGGCTCCAGAGAGCCGTTTGAATCATCGGCCCGGGTTGAGGGTCCACCGACCACGACCTTGGAACCGGACGTCTTCATGCCATACCTCCCCCTCAGCAAAGGCTGCCGTGGTGCTCCATCAGGAATGCAACATGGAAGTTGTTGATTCGGCCTTGATGGCCGCTCGCGCGCAGTTTGCGATCACCATCAGTTTTCATATCGTCCTGGCATCGCTGACGATAGGACTCGCCAACTTCCTCATGGTGCTCGAAGCGCTCTGGCTGTGGCGGCGTCAACGCGTTTATATGGACCTCTACCGTTACTGGCTGAAAATATTTGCCCTCAATGTCGCGGTGGGCACAGCCTCCGGGCTGATTCTGGAGTACCAGTTCGGGCTCAACTGGTCGCGCCTGTCGACCCAGGCCGGGGATATCCTGGGACCGTTGATGTTCTACGAAGTGCTGGTGGCTTTCTTCCTGGAGGCCGGGTTCCTCGGAATCATGGTATTCGGCTTGAAAAAGGTCGGTCCGCGCCTGCATTTTTTCGCGACTTGCGCGGTTGCCGTAGGGTCGCTGATCAGCGCCTTCTGGATACTGTCGGCCAACTCCTGGATGCAGACCCCGGCCGGTTACGCCATCGCTGCCGATGGCCGCTTCATTGCGCAGGACTGGTGGGCAATCATTTTCAACCCGTCATTCCCTTATCGGTTCGTGCACATGACCCTGGCCACGCTGCTGGGGACTGCCACCTTGCTGGCCGGTGTCAGCGCCTGGCAACTCTTGCGTGCCCCTGCCAATCCACGGGCCAGGCTGACTTACTCCATGGCGTTGTGGGTGATTGCGTTGCTCATACCGGTGCAAATTTTGGTGGGGGATCTGCACGGCAAGCACAGTCTGGAATTCCAACCCCAGAAGATAGCGGCCATCGAAGGTTCCTGGACGCGTCCGCCAGAGGGCGCTGGCGAACCTTTGCGCCTGTTCGCCATTCCCGATATGACAGAGCGACGCAATCATTGGGAGGTGGCCATTCCGCGCATCGCCTCCCTGTACTTGCGCCATGACTTGAGCAGCACCATACCGGCGCTCGATGAGTTCCCTGTGCAGGACATCCCGCCTGTGCCAGCGGTGTTCTTCGCCTTTCGCGCCATGGTCGGGCTGGGCCTGCTGATGCTGGCGCAGGGCGTGATCAGTCTGGTGTTGCGCCGGCGGCAGCGGTTGTACACGGCGCGCTGGATGCTGCATGGCAGTGTGTGGATGGCGCCAGCGGGCATGCTGGCGATGCTCAGTGGCTGGGTGGTCACGGAAATGGGGCGGCAACCCTTCACCGTGTATGGATTGCTGCGCACGGCCGACAGTCTGTCCTCGGTGTCGCGCGATCAGGTGCTCAGTGCCACGTGGACCCTCCTTGTGTTCTACCTGCTCACCTTCGGCATCGGCCTGTGGGTGTTGCTGCGCTTGTTGCGCCGTCCGCCAGGCGAGCACGAAGACGGGCCACAACCTGCCCTGGCGAAGGAGACGGGTCAGTCATGAGGGTACAGGCGCATGTTCGACACTGACTGGCTGACGCTGCTGTGCGCTGCGGCGCTGGGGTTTTCCGTACTCAATTATGTGTTGCTGGACGGCACGGACCTGGGTGTAGGCGCAATGATGGGCATGACCCGTTGCGCCAAACAGCGTCGGGCCATGGCGGTGAGTATCTTGCCCATCTGGGATGCAAACGAAACCTGGCTGGTCCTGGGCGGCGGCGGGTTGCTCGCGTTGTTCCCACGGGCCTATGCCATCCTCCTGCCCGCGCTTTACCTGCCGTTCATCCTGATGTTCCTGGCGTTGATTCTGCGCGCCATGGCGCTGGAGTTCCGAGACCATGCGCCCAATGAGCGAATCAAACGCGTGGTGGACGGCTTATTGATGTTGGGGTCGGTCGTTGCGGGAGGATGCCAGGGCATTGTGTTGGGCACTTTGGTACAGGGTGTCCCCCATGAGGGAGGGCAGTACAGCGGCACCGGATGGGAGTGGTCGAACGCGTTCCCGCTCTTCTGCGGCGCCGTGCTGGTGGTCGGCTACACGTGGCTCGGTGTTTGCTGGCTGTATTGGCGCACCGAAGGCGAACTTCAGCAGCGAGCGCGCCGGCTTTCGAGTGGCCTGGCGTTCCTGACAGTGGGGTTGCTCACGGTGCTGGTGATCTGGACGACGACTCTGCACGTGCAATATGCCCGTCGCCTGGAAAATCCGCTGGTCTGGCTGCCAGCCACGGCGATGGTCATTACGCTGCTGGCAGCTTTCCTGATGGCGTTTCGATCCAGACGTGATTTTTTGCCCTTGTTCGCGGCGCTGGGCGTGTTCATTCTCGCCTTCGCATTGATGCTCATCGCCCTGGTGCCGCTGATCATCCCACCGCAGATGACCTTGCAGGCCGCCACTTCCGGCCCCGCCACCCAGATGTTCATGCTGATCGGTTTCGCGGTGTTGATACCCGTGACGCTGGCCTATAACACCTTCGGTTTCCGGGTGTTCAGCGGCAAGATTCATCCGATTGAAGATTGAGGGAGCCGGTATTGAGATATCGCCCCCGAATCGTCCTGGGACGCCGTCCCGTCAGCCGGGGCCGGATCACCGTGCAATCGTATCTCACCCAACATCCATACGAACTTCGCCAATCGCCGGACTGTCCAGACCTATACGTGCACCGGCAAGCATCACAGCCGCAGGCTCAATGTATCAGTGAGAGGCGAAAGCGACATGACAACGACTGTAGGAGATTTTCTGGTTGAAAGGCTCAGCCAGTGGGGCGTGACACGCATCTTTGGTTACCCGGGAGATGGCATCAATGGTGTCTTCGGCGCGCTGGCCAGGGCACAGGGCAAGATCGAGTTCGTCCAGGCGCGCCACGAAGAGATGGCCGCCTTCATGGCCTCGGCGCACGCCAAGTTCACCGGTGAGTTGGGCGTGTGCATCGCCACTTCCGGCCCCGGCGCCTCGCACCTGATTACCGGCCTCTATGATGCCCGGATGGACCACATGCCAGTCCTGGCAATCGTCGGCCAGCAGGCCCGTGCCGCGCTGGGTGGGCACTATCAGCAGGAACTGGATTTGCTGTCGATGTTCAAGGACGTGGCCGGCGCCTTTGTGCAGCAGGCATCGGCACCGGCCCAGGTTCGCCACCTGATCGACAGGGCCGTGCGCACGGCCATCGGCGAGCGTCGAGTGACGGCGATCATCCTGCCCAATGACTTGCAGGACCTTGAATACGAGCCGCCGGGCAGAGAGCACGGTACGGTGCATTCCGGGGTGGGCTACACCAAGCCGAAGGTTGTGCCTTATGAAGCGGATCTGCAACGCGCCGCCGACGTTCTGAACGCGGGTGAAAAGGTCGCAATCCTGGTGGGGGCGGGCGCGTTGCAGGCGACCGACCAAGTGATTGCCGTGGCGGAAAAACTCGGTGCCGGTGTCGCCAAGGCGTTGCTTGGTAAAGCGGCGCTGCCGGACGAGTTGCCGTGGGTCACCGGCAGCATCGGGCTGCTCGGCACCGAGCCCAGCTACAAGCTGATGACTGAATGCGACACCTTGCTGATGATCGGCTCGGGGTTCCCGTACTCCGAGTTCCTGCCCAAGGAAGGGCAGGCACGCGGGGTGCAGATTGATTTGCAGCCCGACATGCTCAGCCTGCGTTATCCCATGGAGATGAACCTGGTTGGGGATGCCGGCGAAACGCTCTCGGCGTTGTTGCCATTGCTGGAGCACAAGACCTCGCGCCGGTGGCGCAAAAAGGTCGAAGGCTGGCGCAGCAGCTGGGAGAAAACCCTGGAAAAGCGCGCCATGGTCAAGGCGGACCCGATCAACCCGCAGCGGGTGGTGTTCGAGCTGTCGCCGCGTCTGCCGGAGCTTTCGATCATCACCAGCGATTCCGGCTCCTGCGCCAACTGGTTCGCCCGTGACCTCAAGGTGCGGCGCGGCATGAAGTGTTCGTTGTCCGGTGGTCTGGCTTCGATGGGCGCCGCCGTGCCCTACGCGATTGCCGCCAAGTTCGCCTTCCCGCAACGCCCGGTGATTGCTCTGGTGGGGGATGGCGCGATGCAAATGAGCAACATGGCCGAATTGATCACCGTGGCCAAGTATTGGCAGCAATGGGACAACCCCAAGTGGATCTGCGCGGTGTTCAATAACGAGGATCTCAATCAGGTCACCTGGGAACAACGGGTGATGGAAGGGGACCCCAAGTTCGAAGCCTCGCAGTCCATTCCTGACGTGCCTTATCACCTGTTCGCCATTTCCATTGGCTTGAAGGGCATCTTTGTCGAGCGTGAAGAGGACGTGGCTGCTGCGTGGGATGAAGCGTTGGCCTCGGACGTGCCGGTGCTGATCGAATTCAAGACCGACCCGAATGTGCCGCCGCTACCGCCGCACATCAAGCTCGAGCAGGCGAAGAAATTTGCCACCACCTTGCTCAAGGGTGATCCGGACCAGGCCGGCATTGTGGTACAGACCGCCAAGCAGGTGTTGGGTGCGGTGCTGCCACGCAAGAAATAGGCGCAGCCAGGATTAGCCCCATGACCAAAGTCATCAGCGCGCAGGACCTGCAGATTGATCTTGCAGATGCCAACGAACAGGGGCTGTTCAAGTGGTTGATTGCCAGCTTCCTGATGGGCAAACGCATTCAGTCCGAGATCGCCGCCGAGGCTTATCGGGTGATTGTCGACCGGCATCATTGTGATAGCCCGCGAAAGCTCGCGGCCTGTTCGCATCGTGAATTGGTGAGGATGCTCGGCGAGGGCCGTTATGTGCGATACGACGAATCCACGGCGTCTCGGCTATTGAGTCTCGCGCACACACTCAACGAGGAATACGCAGGCAAGGTGCTGAACGTGCGAGAAGCGAGTGACGATATTCGCGAATTTGAGAAGCGCTTGTCTGCCTTCGAGGGAATCGGTCCGAAGACCATCGAGATTTTCATGAGAGAAGCGGGCAGGGTGCTGTTTTGAACAAACCGCGTATTTACGTAGGTTGCGCAGGGTGGAGCATAGGGCGCGATTTTGCCGATGGATTTTCCGGCGAAGGCACGCATTTGCAGCGCTACGCTGGCAGGCTCACAGGCGTTGAAATCAGCAGCTCTTTCTACCGCCCTCATCGCCGGGCGACCTATGAGCGCTGGGCGCAATCGGTGCCTGAGGACTTTCGTTTCAGCGTTAAAATGCCGAAAGTCATCACGCACCAATTACGGTTGGCAGGTTGCGAGACGGAACTCGAAACGTTCCTTGATCAATGCGCTGGGCTCGGAGACCGTCTGGGCTGCCTTTTGGTGCAGCTTCCTCCGTCGCTGGCCTATGACGAAGCCGTAGCACAGCGCTTTTTCATGGCGCTCAGAGAGCAATGTGTCACTCCCGTTGTGCTGGAACCACGGCATGAATCTTGGTGCAGCGCGCAGCCGTTGTTGATTAGCCACCAGGTCAGTCAAGCCGCCGTCGATCCTTCACGTATCAGCACCGATAGGACGCCCGCCGGCACGCCGAGGTACTGGCGGCTGCACGGCTCTCCGCGCATTTATCACAGCCCTTACGATTTACCTTATCTGGAGAGTCTTGCGGTCCAATTGACAACGCAGCAGGCCGAGAGCACGTGGTGCATTTTCGACAACACCGCCAGCGGCGCAGCCATGGCCAATGCACTGACCCTCTTATCACTGCTTGATACCCATCTGTAGGAGCGAGCATGTCGAGGCGTCGAACCGTCGCGAAGCGATAGGCCAAACGACATCCAGATTGCCTGATACACCGCTATCGCGGGCGAGCCCGCTCCCACAGGTTCAGCGCAGAACTCCGCGCAAGTTTCCCTGTCGATTGACTTGCCGGCAATCGCTTGTCGACTACAACAATAAAAAAAGGTGATCGCGATGAACTGTCTTATTTGTGTAGGTGCGGCCGAGCGCATCCTCTGTTCGGGCCCCTGGGAAGAGCGGGACTGTCCGGAATGCGGACGCTATCGCGTTTCGGACGAGCTCATCCTGGCCTTGATCGACCAAGGCCAGATCTTTGATGTGAGCAAAACCAGGCGCTGGCTCGATGACCAGCGCACGGCAGGTTGCATCCCGTCGATTGAAGTGCACGAAGCCTTGCTGGTGACCTAGAACACTAGGCACCGATGTCTGTTGCAGCAGATGCAATCTTTCAATCAGCCAGTCACAATCGCCCTGGTTTCCAGGAAGGCTTCCAGCCCGTACAGGCCGTTCTCCCGGCCAATACCTGATTGTTTGAACCCGCCGAACGGCGCAAGCGGATCAATAGCGATCCGGTTGATCAGCACACCACCGGCCTCCAGTCGCCGCGCAATGGACTGAGCACGCTTGACGTCCGTCGAGAACACATAGGCCTGCAATCCGTAGACTGAGTCGTTGGCCATCGCCACGGCCTCGACGTCCGTTTCGTAGGTGAGGATCGACAGCACAGGGCCGAAGATTTCTTCCCGGGCGATGTCCATGTCGTTGCGCACCTGGGCGAACACGGTCGGCCTGACGTAGTAACCGCGCTCGATGCTCTCGGGGCGCCCCTCGCCACCAGTAATCAAGGTTGCGCCTTGTTCGAGACCCACGCGGATGTAGCGCTGAATGCGTTCGTATTGGTCGTGGCTGGCCAGCGGGCCGATGGCGGTGGCAGGGTCACGGGGATCGCCCACCTGCAACGTGGCCACGTAAGCGCGCACCCGTAGCAGCACTTCCTCCAGGCGCTGGCGTGGGACCAGCAAGCGGGTGCCGGCGATGCACGCCTGGCCGTTGTTCATGAAGGCGGCGGCCACGGCCTGCGGGATGACCGTGGCGAGGTCGGCATCGTCGAGCACAATGGTTGCCGATTTACCCGTGAGGCCCAGGCTTACACGCTTCATCGTGTCCACTGCTGTGCGGGCGATCCGCTTGCCGGTCTGGGTCGAGCCGGTGAAGGAGATCTTCGCCACGTCGGCGCTGGTGCTCAGTTCATCACCGACGTCTTCGCCACGCCCCAGCAGGATGTTGAAGTAGCCGTCTGGCAAGCCGGCGGCGTGCAGCGCCTGGGCAGTTACTTCGGTTTGCAATGGGCTGAGTTCGCTCGGCTTGATCACCGAGGCGCAACCGGCCCCCAGCGCCGAAGCCAGTTTGTTGCAGATGGTGCCGGCGACGCTGTTCCACGGCACGATCAGGGCCGAGACGCCGACTGGCACCTTGTGCACCACGCCGTCACCCAGGCGCTGGGTAAAGTCGTAGGTAGCGAGGATATCGGCGGTGCGGGCGAAACACTGCGAGGCGTACTGGCTGACCCACTGCGCACGGGAAACCGGGCCGCCATATTCCTCGATGGTCACGTCACGAATGTCATCGGCGCGGGCGAGCAGGGCGGCTTGCAGTGACCTGAGCATGTCGATGCGCTCGGCTTTACCGGTCTGTTCGAGCGATAGTTGTGCACGGTTGGCCGCTGCAATGGCTGCCTTGGCATCGTCGCGGTTGGCCAATGTGGTCGCACCGATGACCTCCTCGGTCGCCGGGTTGATGCTGTGTATCACCGTTTCGCCGTGCACAGGTACGAAACGGCCATTGATGTAAGCCTGGTTGAATTGGCGCATGCCATGCTCCTCAAGAGGGTTGAGCGCCAGTTTAGGGCTGAGCTATTGTCTGGACTACGCAGGCAAAGACGCTTGAGCTATCTGGAAAATCAGGACTATGCACAAGAGCGGACTTATCGAATTGCATGTGGTGCTGGCCGTGGCCCGTCGCCAGAGTTTTCGCGCCGCCGCCGTAGAGCTGGAAATGTCCACCTCGGCGGTGAGCAGCGCCGTGGCGGGGCTGGAAGCGCGCCTGGGCTCCCGGTTGTTTCATCGCACCACCCGCAGCGTGGCGTTGACCGATGCTGGCCGCGAGTTCGTCGAGCAGATCGCCCCGGCGGTCAAGCAGATCGAAGAGGCCATGATCACCGTCAGCGACCAGCGTCTGATACCGTCGGGCAGCCTGCGAATCAACAGTTCTCTTGGGGCGGCGTTGATGAGCTGGCAGCCATTCATGGCCGAGTTTTCCAGGCGCTACCCGCAAGTGACGCTGGACGTCGTCACTGAAGGCGAGTTGGTGGACATCATCGCCGAAGGCTTCGATGCCGGACTGCGACCCAGCCATCTGGTGCCCAAAGACATGATCCGTGTGCCGATCACCGAGGCGGTGCCGATGGTCATCGTGGGTTCGGCAGACTATTTTGCCGAGCATGGCAAGCCCAAGCGTATCAGCGACCTGGCCAACCACGCTTGCATCCGCGCCCGCCTGCCCAATGGCACGCCTTCACCGTGGCAGTTGCCGACCAGGGGCAAGGCGGTGGCGGTGGATGTGCCGGGCACGCTGGTGCTGGATGCGCCGTTGATGATGCGCCAGGCGGCGCTGTCTTCGATGGGGTTGGCGCAACTGGCGCGTTGGTATGTAGCGGATGATCTCGACAGCGGGGCGTTGGTAGCGGTGCTCGAGGATTGCGCAATGCAAACGCCGGGGCTTTGCCTGTATTACTCAGGCCACCGCCACGTACCGGCGGCGTTGCGGGCGTTCATTGAGTTGATACAGGAAGTGCGGGGTAAATGATCTATAGGAACACGATCCTCTCATGTGGGAGCGAGTTCACTCGCGATGGTCGTCAACGATAACGCGGGTTGTCTGGATGCCCGCGGTGTCCGGTAGAGCAATCAATGATGGGCTATTGCGGCCCAATGTCCCTCCGCTAACTGATTACGCCCCTGTGCCTTGGCGGTGTAGAGCGCCGCATCGGCCACCTCGATCACCCCTTGTAGAGGCTCCAGCTGGGCGCCCGTTGCCGTGACGATCCCAATACTCACGGTTACCCGTCCAAAAGGACTGGCGTCGTGGGCAATGTTCTCGAACTGCAATCGTTGGAGAATGCTGTGTGCCACGACCACGGCACCTTCTGTGCTGGTGTTGGGCATGATGACGGCTATTTCTTCTCCGCCATAGCGTGCCACCAGATCGGAGGGCCGCCTGACACACTCTTCAAGGATACGACCCACTGTCTGCAGGCACGCGTCGCCGGCGACATGCCCGTAGGCGTCGTTGAAACGCTTGAAGTAATCGATATCGAGCATCAGCAAAGCCAACGACGTGCCTTCGCGCTGCGCCCGCCGCGCTTCCCTGGCCAGGCTCTCGTCAAAACAGCGCCGATTGGCGAGGCCGGTCAGCGCGTCCTTCATCGCCAGCAATTCAAGCTGCCCGTTCGAGGAAAGCAATTGCTGCTGAGTCGTCAGCAGTTGGGCCTCTACCTGGGTTCGACGACGGATATCCAGGATCAAAAACCACCCGATGAGGCCGGTAAGACCCAGAAGCCCGCTCACGACGACTGCCGACAGCAAAGCCTCCATGCGCCACGCCGCCAGCGACTCTTGTTTCCCAAGGGCGACCGTCGTGACCAGTGGCAATACGTCACTCTTTCGGAAGGCATAAAGCCGCTCTACGCCATCCAGGCTGGAGGTAAACGAGGCGGTGCCGACAGATTGATCGACAAGATACTTCGCATAGATGGGCGACTTGGAAAAGTTGCGGCCCATGTCCTGCTCTCGGAATGGATAACGCACCAGCATCGTACCGTCGGTATAGGACAGCCCGATGGCCCCATCCTGGCCTACGTCGATCTTTCCAAACAGTCGAAGAAAGTTCTCGATGCCCAGGGTGACTGCGACGACTCCGGCAAACTGGCCTTGAGCATCATTGAAGCGTCGACTGACGGTGATGACCCATTCCTGGTTGGAACGGCTTTGGATCGGCGGGCCAATAAAGGTCTCACGGGAGGGATCGTTGCGATGATGAACGAAATAGGCCCGATCACGGCTGTTCGCCCCAGCCGGAATCGGCCTGTTGGAAGACATCAGCCAGTTTCCCTGATTATCGTAGACCGTCACGCCACTGAGCTGTGGCATCAGTGGCTGCTGTCGATTGATCAGCGAAGTGAATCGCTCTATCTGGGCCGGCCCGCTGCCTTCGGTTTCCAGGCGTTCGACGAGGCCAAGCAGCAGGAGCGAGCTCTGGCGGACAATGCCTTCGGAGTAGGTTTCCAGCGCCTGGGTGAGATTCAACCCCTGGATGTTCACTGCTTCCAGCACTTTTTCTCGGGACGCTATTACCTTCCAGATAGTCAGCGACGCCAGAGAAAAACCGATCACCAACATCAAAAGCACTACAAGCCGGGTATCACGCTTCACGTCACTACCTTATGGAAAGTCCTTTTCACATCCCAACAACAGTATGGAACAGGTTAATAGCTGCGGCTGTTTGCCCTCATGTTGCCAAGGATACAAGCTGCGATACGTTGCTGCAGCAACAGATTCAGAGCAAGGCAAGTGCGCCTTGACTCATGCCTTGGTCGTTGTAACGAACGCCCCCCCCCACTTGCGCAATCCGATCGAATCCTTGCCTGATCCTATGAACATGCAGGGTAATGGATAGGAATGATGGGACTCAAAGGCTACAGTCTGGCCATCAGGAGTCCTTCATCATGCGCCATGTCAATCCCAGCCAGGAATCGTCACTGGCCTTGAATATCGACCCGCGTGTCACTCACACGGGTGATTTTGCAACGTCGATTCCCGGGCTGGCTTTGTTTCGTCGCGACCAACCGATGGCACCTGCCGTGTGCATGGTCGAGCCAAGCCTGATTCTGGTGGCCCGGGGCGAAAAGCGTTTGTGGGTGGGCGGCGAGAGCTACCGTTACGACCGTAGCGGCTTTCTGATTACCTCTCTGGACTTACCGGCCAATTCCGAAGTGCTGGTTGCCAGCCGCGAGGAGCCCTGTGTCGGGCTGGTCCTGAAACTGGATGTGCCGATGCTGGCCGAAGTCATCGCCAAGGGCGGTATGCCTGCAACCCGCAGTCGTACGATCGACAAGGGCGTCGGCATCGGCACCATGACCACGGCGCTGGACGAGGCGCTCAATCGCCTGGTGGCGCTGCTCGATGAGCCCGAGGCGATTGCGGTGCTCGCGCCGTTGATCCTGCGTGAGGTTCATTACCGTTTGCTCAAGAGCGATCAAGCCGCGCGGTTGCGTCAGATCACGGCGGTGGACGGGCAGGGTTATCGCATTGCCAAGGCCATCGACTGGCTCAAGCTCAACTACACCATTCCTTTGCGGATCGACGAACTGGCGGCCCGGGTACAAATGAGCGCGCCGACCTTTCACCACCATTTCCGTCAACTGACTGCCATGAGCCCGTTGCAATATCAGAAATGGCTGCGCCTGAACGAAGCGCGGCGATTGATGCTCAGTGACCGCCTGGATGTGTCGCGGGCGGCATTTGCGGTAGGTTACGAAAGCCCGTCGCAGTTCAGTCGTGAGTACGGGCGGATGTTTGGCAGTGCACCCAGAAATGACATAGCCAGCCTGCGCGGCCAACCGGAGACCTTGTAGGAGCGAGCTTGCTCGCGATAGGGCCGTCAATTCCTGCAACAACATTGCCTGACACACCGCCATCGCGAGCAATCGAGCGTCGACCGGCTGCTCCTACAGTGGATTGGCGGTGTTTTAAAAACATAACTAGCCACACCAACCGATGATCAGCGGGTGAACCATGGAACTACGAATCAACCAGAAGACTTATCAGGTCGACGCCGACGCCGATACGCCCCTGCTGTGGGTGATTCGCGATGACCTGGGCATGACCGGCACCAAATATGGCTGCGGGCTGGCGCAGTGCGGTGCGTGCTCCGTGCTGGTGGACGGCAACGTCGTGCGCTCCTGCGTGACGCCGGTGGCCGGTGTGGTCGGTCGCGAAGTGACCACGATCGAGGCGATCGAGGCCGATGAAGTCGGCAAACGCGTGGTGGCGACCTGGGTCGAACACCAGGTGGCCCAGTGCGGCTACTGCCAGTCCGGCCAGGTCATGGCCGCCACGGCACTGCTGAAAAACAACCCCAACCCCAACGATGCCCAGATCGAGGCAGCGATGGTCAACCTCTGCCGCTGCGGCACCTATAACGCCATCCAGGCCGCCGTCCATGATCTGGCGGGCCAGCCTGCAACGAAGGGGGATGCCTGATGAACGCGCCTATCGATTCTGCACAAGCGTCCTTGCTGACCGACCCGGTCAACGTCTCCCGGCGCCGCTTCCTTGCCGGCACGGCCGTGGGCGCGCTGGTACTCGGTTTCGGCCTGCCGCTCGGTTCGGCGCGTGTTCAGGCGGCTGCCACTGTCGCCGGAGAACGTGGCACCCAGGTGCCGGCATTCCTGGAAATCCGTCCCGATAACACCGTGCGCCTGCTGTGCCCCTTCATGGAAGGCGGGCAGGGCACCTACACCGCCATGGCGCAGATCGTTGGCGAAGAACTGGATGCCGATCCGGCGACTTTCCTGGTTGAAGCCGCGCCACCGGGCGAGGCTTATGTGGTGATGGAAAACGGCATGCGCATCACTGGCGGCAGCATGTCGGTGCGCATGAGCTACCCGACGATGCGTCGCCTGGGTGCTTTGGCCCGGGCCATGATGCTGCAGGCCGGTGCCGAAAAACTCGGTGTACCGGTGGGCGAATTGACCACCGAGCCTGGCAAGGTGGTACACGCCGCATCGGGTCGGTCAGTGGCCTACGGCGAGCTGGCCGAGCGCGCCATGGACCTGCCGGTGCCGGATCCTGCGAGTGTGAAATTGCGCGACCCGAGCCAGTTCCGTTGGATCGGCAAACCCGTCAAGCGCGTCGACGCCTACGACAAGTCAACCGGCAAGGCGCTCTACAGCATCGACCTGAAAGTCGACGACATGCTGCACGCTGCGGTGCAACACGCGCCGCGCCTGGGCATGACCATTGGCAACCTGCGTAACGAAGAGCAGGTCAAGGCCATGAAAGGCGTGCACTCGGTGCATCGCCTGCCCGGCGCGGTGGCGGTGGTGGCCGAGCGCTGGTGGCATGCCAAACGCGCGGTGGAAGCGGTGCAAGTCGACTGGCTGGAACCGGGCGCCGACTCCAAGGTGCGGCCAATGCCGGCGGATTTTTCCAGCGATGATTACATCAAACGCCTGGCTGCCGAGAAGGGGCCGGCTCGTGACAGCGAAAACGAAGGCGATGTTGCCGGGGCTTTGGCCAGCGCCAAGAGCAAAATCGAGGCGACGTACCACAATCAGTACCTCAACCACGGTCAGTTGGAGCCACCTTCGGCGCTGGCACGCTATAACCCGGATGGCTCCCTGGAAGTCTGGCTTCCCAACCAGGCACCGGACATGTTCCGCGCCGACATCGCCAAGCGCACCGGCCTTGATGCTTCGCGCATCACCTTGCATTCGCCGTTGCTGGGTGGTTTTTTTGGCCGGCATTTCCTTTACGACTCGGCCAATCCTTACCCGCAGGCCATCGAGCTGGCCAAGGCCGTAGGACGCCCGGTCAAGCTGATCTGGACCCGTGAGGAGGAATTTGTGCGGGACGCGTATCGGCCCGTCGCGGCGGTCAATTTTCGCGCGGCACTGGACGCTGACGGCCTGCCGATCGCCATCGAAGCGATCAGCGCCACCGAAGGCCCCACCGAAGCCCTCGCCGGCAAGCAGGGCGAGAAAAACGACCCGACGGCCCTCGAAGGCCTGGCCGGCAAGTCGTACGCGATCCCCAACAAGCGGATTGCGCAGATTTACGTGAAAGGCCCGATGATGCTCGGCTACTGGCGGTCGGTGGGCAATTCGCTCAATGACTTCTTCTACGAAGCGTTCCTCGATGAAATCGCCGACAAGGGTGGCAAGGACCCGTTCGAACTGCGCCTGCACCTGCTGCGCGACAACCAGCGCCTGACCACGCTGCTTAACGCCGTGGGCGAGTTGTCCGGTGGCTGGAAACGCGGCCCGTTCACCGCCGAAGACGGCAGCAAACGTGCCCGTGGCGTGGCCATGGCTTCGCCGTTTGGCACGCAGACGGCTGTGATCGCCGAAGTATCGATCGAGAACGGCCAGGTCAGGGTTCACGATATCTGGCAGGCGATCGACCCGGGCAGCATCGTCAATCCGGCCATTGTCGAGGCCCAGGTCAATGGGGCGGTCGCATTGGGGCTGTCGCAGACGCTGGTGGAGGAGGCGGTGTACATCGACGGCAAGCCTCGTGCACGCAACTACGATTTGTATCCGATCCTGCCGCCTTCACGGATGGCCCGGGTGCACGTGCGCATTGTCGAAAGCGGGGAGAAAATGGGGGGTATCGGTGAGCCGCCGTTGCCGGCGGTAGCGCCTGCCGTGGCCAATGCGGTGGCAACGCTCACGGGGCAGCGTATCCGCAGCATGCCGTTAAGCCGATACACCTTCACTTGACCCGCACCGGAGCGCCCATGAATAACCGCCGATTCGCAAGAACCGCTGGCTGGTTGGCCGTGCCGTGCCTGATCGCGGCCGGCCTGCTGGCCTGGTATGTCACCCGCGAGCCTGCCTCGCCTTTGCCAACCGAGCCGGCCGCTGTGGCCGATATCGACCCGGCCCTGGTCACCCGTGGCGAGTACGTCGCCCGGCTCAGCGACTGCGTGGCCTGCCACAGCGTGCCCGGTGGCGCACCGTTTGCCGGCGTCCTGGAAATGGCCACGCCGCTGGGCAACATCCACGCCACCAACGTCACCCCGGACCGCGACACCGGCATTGGCGGCTACAGCCTCGCCGACTTCGACCGCGCCGTGCGCCACGGCGTCGCGCCGGGTGGTCGGCGGTTGTACCCGGCCATGCCATACCCTTCCTACGCCAAGCTCAGCGACGATGATGTACGCGCGTTGTATGCGTTCTTCATGAAAGGCGTGGCGCCGGTCAAGCAAGCGAATATCCCCAGTGACATTCCCTGGCCTTTGAACCTGCGCTGGCCCATCGCTCTGTGGAATGGCGTGTTCACCGACTCCGCGCCCTACGTGGACAAGCATGCCAAGGACGAACTGTGGAACCGCGGCGCCTACATCGTCCAGGGCGCCGGCCATTGCGGCAGTTGCCATACACCTCGTGGCTTGGCGTTCAACGAAAAGGCGCTGGATGAATCCGGCACGCCGTTTCTCGCCGGCGCGTTGCTCGATGGCTGGTATGCACCGAGTCTGCGCGACGATCACAACACCGGTCTAGGTCGCTGGAGCGAGCCGGACATCGTGCAGTTCCTCAAGACTGGCCGCAATAAACATGCGGTGGTCTATGGCTCGATGACCGAAGCGTTCAACAATTCCACGCAGTTCATGAGCGATGACGATCTGGCGGCGATAGCGCGTTACCTGAAATCGTTGCCCGGCGACCCACAGCGCGACGGCACGCCCTGGCAATATCAACCGGTGGCCGCCGCCGCGCTCGAGACGCCGGGGGGCCATACCTATGCGACTCGCTGCGCGTCCTGTCACGGTGCCGATGGCAAGGGGCAGCCGGAGTGGATGCCGCCGCTGGCCGGTGCCACGTCCGCCTTGGCCAAGGAAAGCGCGTCGGCGATCAACATCACCCTCAACGGCTCGCAGCGCGTGGTCGCCGCCGGTGTGCCGGACGCCTACCGCATGCCGGCGTTCCGCGAGCAGTTGTCGGACCAGCAGATTGCCGAAGTCCTGACGTTCATGCGCAGCAACTGGGGCAACCAGGCGGGGGCGGTGGATGCACAGGCGGTCGGCAAGCTGCGCGAGCACACCGACCCGGCCAGCAGCACCCCGATCATCCTGCAGATGCGCTAAGGAGAGCGAGCTTGCTCGCGATGAACGATCAGGCACCGCGGGCGTTCAGGCATCCCGCGTCATCGTTGATGTCCATCGCGACGGTGCGACGATTCGACAAGCCCGCTCCCACAGTTGACCGCATTCCCCTGTAGGAGCGGGCTTGCCCGCGATGAACGACCAGGCACCGCGTTGATTCAGGCATCCCGCGTCAAGGTTGGCGACCCTCGTGGCGGTGCGACGACTCGACAGGCTCCTCCCTGCAGGTCTGCGCCAATATGAGGTCGGCGGCGCGCTCGCCGATCACGACGCAGGGCGCCATGGTGTTGCCGGCCGTGATGCGCGGCATGATGGATGAGTCCGCGATCCGCAAGCCTTCGATGCCATACACTTTGAGTCGATGATCAACCACGGACAACGCATCTCGACCCATCTTCGCGGTGCAGGACTGGTGCCAGTAGGTCACCGCTGATTGGCGGATGAACCGCTCCATCGCGCGTCGATCACGTTGGCCGGGGACCACCTCTCGCTGCACGAGGCCAGCGAGGGCCTGGCTGTTGCCAAGCTCGCGGCACAATTGGATGGACGCGAGCGCAGCGGTCATGTCCTCGGGAGCGCTGAGCGAGTTCGCCTCGATCAGCATGTCGTCCAGCGGGCCCGCACCGGACAGGCGCAAGCGCCCGCGGCTCGCCGGGCGCGCAAGGCCGGCGAACATCGTCCAGCCATGCGCCGGCGCCTCGACACCCACCTCGGGCGGCGAGGGAACCGCAAATTCCAATTGGCAGTGCAGCAAATCCGGTGCATCCAGACGGGCATCGCTTTTCCAGTACAACGTTGTCTCGCAACCACTACCACCGATGGCCTGAGGCTGTCGATAAGCCCAGGTGCAGCCGAAGGCCACATGGTCCTGGTGATTCTGACCGACCCCAGGCAGGTGATTGATCACCTCGATACCATGGGCGCGAAGCTCATCATCCGGCCCTATGCCCGACTGCATGAGCACTTTCGGAGTGTTCACCGCGCCCATCGACAGCACAACTTCGTGTTCAGCGTAGAAGCAGCGACGCTGGTTTGCGCTCACGACCTCCACGCCGATCGCACGGGTCCCCCTGAACAGCACACGCGACACCAGTGCCCCGGTGAGGACGGTCAGGTTTGGCTGGTGCAGCCGAGGTTTGATGTAGGAGTCATACACCGACTCGCGCTGCCCCTGGTTGATGCGCAGATCCGCAATCGCGATCCCGCCGTGGCCCTCCATCATCTCGCCGTTGGCACTGTCGAACCGAGGAATGCCGAGTCCGCTCGCCGCCTCCAGGGTCGCCCAGGCCAGTGGCTGCGGGGCGGTTGGCTGAGTCACATGAACCGGGCCTGTCGTACTCCGGCGCTGCGCATCGGGCCGGCCTTGCCAGTTTTCGATGCGAGCGTAATAGCGTAGTACCGAGTCATAGCCCCAGGCCAGGTCCCCCGATTCGGCAGCGAAGTGATCCCAGTCCGAGCGATGCCCCCGCGCCCAGACCATCACGTTGATGCTCGAACCGCCACCCAGTCCCTTGCCCATATTCAATGGCAGGCGTCGGCCATCCAGATGGGCATTGGGTTGTGCTTCGAACGCCCAATCGCGTTCCGTACCCAGGTTCAATGGCCATTGTCCAGGCTCTGTGACCTCGGGACCGAAGTATCCCTGTCCGGCTTCGATCAACAGGACCCGAAGGTCAGGTCGGTCGGCCAGTCGGGCGGCGACGACGCAACCGGCCGTACCGGCTCCGCAGACGATGAAATCGTAATGGCTCATGCGTCACCTCCGCTGAAGGTGATGCTGATGCGTGTTGATCTGATTGTTTGCATGGTTGAGCTCCCTTTGAGGAAGCCCGGATTCTGCTGCCCCGTCTGGTCGCCCGGTATCGGTTGTTTATCCGACCCCTGGAGAGACCGGGTTGGCGCGTGCCAGGGCGGTGAATGCCTTGAGCGCGGCGCTGGGATTGCGTCGGTTGGGGTAGTACAGGCAGAGGTCGTCCCGGGGTGGCGTCCAGTCTTCCAGCACCCGCTCGAAAGTGCCGTTCTCGATTTCTTCCAACACATCCTGCTCCATGAAAAAACCCAGCCCCACGCCAGCCTTCACGGCGGCCTTGGCCACGCCAGGCTCATCGAGCGTGAGGGGGCCGTTGACTTCAAGCCGGGTCACTTCACCTTCGTACTCGAAATGCCAGGGATAGATCGCACCGTTGGGTAAACGGATTCGCAAGCACGGATGGCTGACGAGATCGGCGGGTGTGCGAGGTCGGCCGTGTTCGGCGAAATACGCGGCGGAGCCGACCACCGCGTAGCGTTGCCGCTGCCCCAGCGAAATCACGATCATGTCGCTGGGCACCAGGTTCGCGGACCGTACGCCGAAATCGAAACCCTCAGCGACGATATCGACCAGTCGGCCCTCGGTCACGATGTCGATGTGTACCTGCGGGTACTGCCGCAAGTACTCCAGCAACAGCGGCAGCAGTGCGGCGCGGGCAGCACTGGCAAAGGCGTTGATGCGCAGTATCCCCGAAGGTCCGGAACTGTGGGATTGCACCGCGTCGAGCGCGGCGCGCACATCCTGCAAGGCCGGGCCAACCTGCTCCAGAAACAGCCTGCCGGCTTCGGTCAGCGACACGCTGCGTGTGGTGCGATTGAACAGGCGCGTGGCGAGATGGGCTTCCAGACGAGCGATGGTGTTGCTCAACGCAGTCGTTGAAACGCCCAGGTCGATCGACGCCTGCCGAAACGATGCCCTGCGTGCCACGGCGATGACGGCGTCCAGGTCGTTGAGGCAGAGGCGCGGGTCTGACATTGGATAGTCCTGTCTGGCGGGATAGGTCATTCATATTTATCCCAGTTGAGCAAACTATCCCTCGAGCAGCAAGATCCGGGTATTCAATCAGTGAGACAGGAGAGCAAGTCATGAACCTCGAATTGAACGGCAAACGAGTCCTTGTCACCGGCGGAACACAAGGGGTCGGCCAGGCTGTCGTCAAGCTTCTCGTGGCCGAGAGGGCCAAGGTCGTGACGTCGGCACGGCATCCGACCGATGAGGTCCCGAATGTTTTGTTCGTCCCGGCCGACCTCTCGACCCGCGAAGGTTGCGCCGCGCTGGTCACCGCCATCCAGCAACACCTGGGTGGCGTGGACATCATCGTCCACGTGCTGGGAGGCTCCTCATCACCCGGTGGCGGATTTGCGGCGCTGGGCGAAGAACAATGGCAGCGTGAGTTCGACCTCAACCTGCTGCCGGCCGTACGTCTGGATCGAGCCTTGCTGCCGGACATGATCGAGCGCAAAACGGGCGTGATCATCCACGTGACGTCGATCCAGGGTCGCCTGCCGCTGCCCGAAGCCACCACCGCTTATGCCGCCGCCAAGGCGGCGCTGTCGACCTACAGCAAAAGCCTGTCGAAGGAAGTTTCACCAAAAGGTGTGCGGGTGGTGCGGGTGTCGCCGGGATGGATCGAAACCGAGGCCTCGGTGGCCCTGGCGGAGCGACTGGCCCTGGAGGCCGGCACGGATTACGAAGGCGGCAAGCAAATCATCATGGACTCACTGGGCGGCATCCCGCTGGGCCGACCCTCGACGCCGTCGGAAGTGGCTGACCTCGTCGTTTTCCTGGCTTCGTCCCGTGCGGCGTCCATTACCGGGAGTGAGTTCGTGATTGATGGGGGGACGGTGCCGACGGTTTAACGGGAGACCTGCCACTGACTGAACGCCGTGTTCATCGCTTGCCACGTCTCACCATCAGCCGGGATCAAATGTTCGATACGCAACGACTCGACCGTAATGTCCAGCGGCATGCCGAACGTGGTGAACGTGGACAGGAAATTCAGCTCGCCGTAGCTCGAGCGCACGCGGGTCAGTACCACGGGCGCAGGCGTGGTGTTCAACGCCACGGCCGGCGCGCCCGGCATGTCCCGCAGCCGCCGCGCCAGCTCGGGGTTGCTCAGCGCCTCTCTGGCGGCGCGCTGCCAGGCGATGGCACGGATCTCGTCGGCGTTGACCAGATGATCCCCCAGGCCACCGGGGCGTAACAGCGTGTCCAGCAAGTTCAGGCCCGACAGGCCGTTGGCGTCGATACCCACCATCGCCAGCAGCAGGCCGGTGCTGGCATTGGCGGCGGTGACATTCCAGTGGCTGTCGATGACGATGGCGGGCGCCGGGTTGTTCGCCTGCAAAATGTGCTCGACCGCATCAGACACCATCTTCAGCGTCGGCGCGTTGGCCCCGGATGCGACGTAGCGCGGGGCAAAACCTGCCGCGAGGAAAATCTCGTTGCAGTGCTCCAGCGGTACATCCAGCGCCGAAAGCAGGGCGTGCAGCGTGCTGGGGCTCGCCTTGGCGCGCGCGGTTTCCACGCAGCTCAAGTGGCGCTGGGAAACCCCGGCGAGCAGTGCGAGCTGCATTTGGCTCAGCCCCGCCTGACGACGCAGCCTGCGCAGTTGCTCACCCGCGCAGGTGCCTGTCGCCGGGCCGGTTGGGTGGAAAGGTAGGTGGCTCATGCTTGAACTCTGACTGTCCTTGTGAAGAGCGTCCATGACCTGTGAGGTCATTGAGGCATGGCGGACTCTAACACTACCTTGGCGCAACCACTCACCAGGGAGAACAGGATGAGAGTCAACTACCTCGCGCTGACCGTACTGATCATATTCACGCTCTATACCGGCTGGACGATGACGATCGCACAGCAATCGCTCGTGGCGTTCGGCCTTCAACTGCTGGCGCGCCCCGATACCGCACAGGTGGTCATCGACCTGTACTTGATGGCAGCACTGGCCTGTATCTGGATGGTTAACGACAGCCGATCGCGAGGCGGTAGCTGGCTCGGCGTAGTGCCGTATCTATTGATCACGGCAGTGTTCGTCTCGGCGGGCCCTTTGTTGTACATCGCGTTGAGGAAGCGCAGGCCATGAGCATCGTCCTGTCGGTCATCACAGTGCAAGTGTGTGAGGGACCTGTTCGGGAAGCTGTCGTTTGAGGCGGCTCAGAAATGCCTGAACACCGCCGCCGCCAACACCCCAGCAGCAATGGCCGGCAACGGTTTCTTCAACACCAGCATGGTTGCCGCCGTAGTCAGCAGTGCCAGGCGTGCGGCGTTGTCGCCTTCCAGTGCCATGGGCGCGAGGAGGGCGACCAGTACCGAGCCGGACATCGCGCCGATGAACTGCTTGACCCGATAGCCGATGGGCACGAAGGACATCACATAGACGCCGCCCCAGCGGGTGGCCAACGTGACCACGGCCATGATCAGCACGACGATGAAGGCGCCAGAGCCTGCGGTTTCAATGTTCATGCTTGTGCTCCGTCCACAGGGTCCCGGTAATGCCGCCGGCAACCGCGCCGACCACCACATGGCTGTTTTCCGGCAGGTACCGGTAGGCCAGCAACGACGCGCAGGCGGCGACGAACCAGATCACCAGCAGGCGCAGGTTCTTGTCGCCGCCCACCACCATCGCCAGCAGGAAGCAGCCCATCACCATGTCGAGGCCCAGCGCCTTGGGGTCGTGCAGGGTCCCGGCGAAAACCACGCCCAGCCAGGTGCCGATCACCCACGACAGCCACAATGCCAGCCCGCCGCCGAGTAACAGGCCCAGCCCAGGTTGACGGTTGCCGAAGGCTTGCATCGACAGCGCCCAGTTGGCATCGGAAGCCACCAGCATCACCGCGTAACGCTTCCTGGGTGGCACATGTTGCAGCCACTCATAGAGTGTGGCGCCCATGAGCAGGTGTCGGGCGTTGATGGCGAAAACGGTGATGGCCAGGGTGATCAGCGACACATCCGGCCCCCACAATTCCAGCGCGGCGAATTGCGAGGCGCCGGCAAACACCAGGGTGCTCATGGCCACGATGATCGACTCGCTGAGGCCCGCCTGGCTGGCCGCCAGGCCGAAAGCAGCGCCGAACACCACCACGAACAGGGAGATGGGCGCCAGTTTGGTGAATCCGACCCACACCATCTGGCGGTTGAATTCGTGCAGGTTGTCGTCGGCGTGTGTCATGCCGTGGGTATGTCCTTGTTGGGAGATTGTTCAGGGGTACTATGCCTGCTCCCCGGCATTAAGAAAAACGTATAAATCACTGATAAGCTATTCGCTAATCGAATGGTCGGGTAAGGCGATGAATTTCCAGGACTTGCAGATTGACTGGCTCAAATGCTTCGTGGCCGTGGTTGATGCGGGCTCCCTGTCGGGGGCAGCGCCTGAAGTGCATCGCAGCCAGTCGGCAGTCAGCATGCAGATCAAGAAGCTGGAAGCAGCCCTCACGTGTCAGTTGCTGGTGCGCGGCCCGCGCCAGCACCAGCTCACGCCCCAGGGGCAATTGCTGCTCGGTTACGCCCGGCGCATGCTCGACCTGCATGCAGAAACCCAGGCGGCCTTTCATGGCGAAGAGCTGAGCGGGCGGATTCGCCTTGGCGTGCCCGATGATTACGCGGCACGTTACCTGACGCCGGTGCTCAAGCGCTTCGCACCGAATTTCGGTGCGGTGGAGATCGAGCTGAACTGCGAGCAGTCGACGTCCTTGATTCCCCGGGTCAAGAGTGGCGACCTCGATCTGGCCCTGGTGTCCCGCGACAGCCCGCGCCATGGCACGCTGCTGTTCCATGAACCGATGGTGTGGGTCGGTGACCCGCAGTTCCAGGTCTGGCGCCGTGACCCGCTGCCCATCGCCGTGTACGAGGACGCCAGCCTGGCCAAACGCACGGCCTTGCATTCCCTGGCGCTCCAGGGGCGGCGCTTCAAGGTGGTCTACAACAGCTCCAGCCTCGCCGGGCAGATTGCCGCCGTCGAAAGCGGCCTGGCCGTGGCCGTGCTGACCCATTGCAGCGCGCCGGCGCACTTGCAGATACTGGGCAGTGAACAGGGCCTGGGCCCGCTGGAACCCATGGAAGTCTCGGTGTTTCGCAGCCGCGCCTCACGGGGCTCGAAGGCCGTGGACAGCCTGCATGACCTGCTGATCAGGACGCTGCGGCTGTCCGCGCCTGCCTGATCAAAATCGCAGCCAATCGACACTGCGCTCATGCATTCGGTCGCACCCCCGTGCCGTCCGGCCATTTGGCCGGTACAATGCGCAGTTCAACCGTGCCGAACCAGATAAAAAAACCTATGTCCTTGCCCAAGCATCACTTGGAACTGCTCAGCCCCGCCCGTGACGTGAGCATTGCCCGCGAAGCCATCCTGCATGGCGCTGACGCGATCTATATCGGCGGTCCGAGTTTCGGCGCCCGCCACAATGCCAGCAACGAGGTGAGTGACATCGCCGGGCTGGTGGAATTCGCCCATCGCTATCATGCCCGGGTGTTTACTACCATCAACACCATCCTGCACGACAACGAGCTGGAGCCGGCGCGCAAGTTGATCCACCAACTGTACGATGCCGGGGTCGATGCGTTGATCGTCCAGGACCTGGGCGTGATGGAGCTGGATATTCCGCCCATCGAGCTGCACGCCAGCACCCAGACCGACATCCGCACCCTCGAGCGGGCCAAGTTCCTCGATCAGGCCGGTTTCTCGCAGTTGGTGCTGGCCCGTGAGCTGAACCTCAAGGAAATTCGCGCCATTGCCGACGAAACCGAGGCGGCCATCGAGTTTTTCATCCATGGTGCGTTGTGCGTGGCGTTCTCCGGCCAATGCAACATTTCCCACGCGCAGACTGGCCGTAGCGCCAACCGTGGCGATTGCTCCCAGGCTTGCCGCCTGCCGTATACCCTCAAAGACGAAAAGGGTGGCGTGATCGCCTACGAAAAACACCTGTTGTCGATGAAGGACAACAACCAGAGCGCCAACATCCGCGCCCTGGTCGAAGCGGGTGTGCGTTCGTTCAAAATTGAAGGTCGCTATAAGGACATGGGCTATGTGAAGAACATCACCGCCTATTACCGTCAGCGCCTCGACGCCGTGCTCGAAGACCGCCCGGACCTGGCACGAGCGTCCAGTGGCCGCACCGCACACTTCTTCGTGCCCGATCCGGAAAAGACTTTCCATCGTGGCAGCACCGATTATTTCGTCAGCGATCGCAAGATCGATATCGGCGCCTTTGATTCGCCGACGTTCACCGGTTTGCCGGTAGGCGTGGTGGAAAAGGTCGGCAAGCGCGACATGCAGGTCGTGACCACCGAGCCTTTGTCCAACGGCGACGGTCTCAACGTGCTGGTCAAGCGCGAAGTGGTAGGTTTCCGCGCGAACATCGCAGAGGCCAGGGGTGAGTTCGAGGAGGAGGGCGAGAAGCGCTATCGCTACCGCGTCGAGCCCAACGAAATGCCGGAGGGCATGTACAAGCTGCGGCCCAACCATCCGCTGAGCCGCAACCTGGACCACAACTGGCAGCAGGCTTTGCTCAAGACCTCCGCTGAGCGACGCATCGGTTTGAGCTGGGTTGCCCAACTGGATGAGCAACGCCTGCACCTGACCGCCACCAGTGAAGAAGGCATCAGCGCCAGTGTGTCGCTGGACGGCCCATTCGGCCTGGCCAACAAGCCGGAACAGGCGCTGGAGCAATTGCGTGATCTGCTGGGCCAACTCGGCACCACCGAGTACCACGCCACTGATGTGAAGCTCGACGCACCGCAGGCGTACTTCATTCCCAACTCGCAGCTCAAGGCCCTGCGCCGTGAAGTGATCGAAGCCCTGACAGCCGCACGTCTGGCGGCCCATCCACGGGGTGGTCGCAAGGCGGAAACCAACCCGCCGCCCGTGTATCCGGAGTCGCACCTGTCTTTCCTGGCCAACGTCTACAACCAGAAGGCTCGCGATTTCTATCATCGTCACGGCGTGAAGTTGATCGACGCGGCGTATGAAGCGCATGAAGAAACGGGCGAAGTGCCGGTGATGATCACCAAGCACTGCCTGCGTTTCTCCTTCAATCTGTGCCCCAAACAGGCCAAGGGCGTCACGGGTGTGCGCACCAAGGTCGCGCCGATGCAGCTGGTGCACGGCAACGAGGTGCTGACCCTGAAGTTCGACTGCAAGCCGTGCGAAATGCATGTGATCGGCAAGATGAAAGGGCACATTCTTGGCCTGCCGTTACCGGGGAGCGTTGCGGAACCGGTGGTGGGTTACATCAGCCCCGAAGACCTGCTCAAGACCATTCCCCGCGCTCCGCACTGATGAAAACAAACCGGCCGAAATGGCCGGTTTTTTTGTGCCCTGTGGTAGGGGTTGCCTGGATGCCTGCGGTGTCTGGACTTGCATCGCGAGCAGAGCCGCCGCCGGACCTGTAGGAGCGGGCTTGTCGAGGCGTCGAACCGCCGCGATGGTCGTTAACGATGACGAGGGGTGCCTGGATGTAAGCGGTGCCTGGACTTGCATCGCGAGCAAGCTCGCTCCTACAGGTCCTGCGGTGGCTCGGCTTCACAACGAAGAAGGGGCAGATTGTCTTTCAACAAATCTGCCCCTTTTTTCGTGTACTGCGGTGAAGCGATGCATTCACGCGACACGGCGTTCGATCAGGCGATCCGAGCCACCTTCGGCCACGGCATCACTGAACAGTTTGTCAGTTTCGGTTGCTGCAACGGCGTCGCTGAACAACTTGTCAGTTTCGGTCGCGGCAACAGCATCACTGAACAGTTTGTCAGTCTCAGTCGCCGCTACGGCGTCGCTGAACAGACGGTCGGATTCAACGGCGGCAACGGCATCGCTGAACAGCGGATCAGTGTTGGTAGAAGCAGCGAAGGCGTTCAGTGCGAAGATCGAGAAAGCGATGCCGATGATGGTTTGGCGTTTCATGGTGTGTGCTCCTAGCGGTGGTCAGTGGGTATGGAGCTGATGTTACGCCGACGCGCCGATAAGAGAACTTCATTGAATTAATGGCTGTTATTAATTCGATCAATGATTGTCAGGTATTCAATGACATGGGTTTCTCACCTCCGGACGGGAGCCCGAAGCGATGCCGGACGAAATTCAGGAACGCGCCATAAGGTCGCCCCAGCGCCAGCATGATCACCGTCACACCGAGCGCCCCACGCAGCAATTCGTCGACGTTGGCACCAGAAATGGCCAGGATGGCGGCATAGATTGGCACTTGGAAACTGACCAGCGCGAGGGAGTCCCATGCGATCTGCGAGAACCGAGTCGTACCGGCATAGTGCATGATCCAGTCACGCCACAACCCATAGGGGCGGCCCGAAATCACCATCAACGCAGCGCCCAGCAGGCGCGCATGCAGCACCTGCTCCCAGCTCATGCCGGCCACGAAACGTTCGTTGAGGATGCCGGTCACGGTGAAGAAGAGGATCAATGCCAGTGTATCTGCAGCGAAGGATCCCCATGTGGTGTTTCCAGACAAACCGATTGTTCCTCCCGGCAGAAATGAGGGTGACGCCGCCTCAGCGAGCATCACCTTTACCACATTCAGCGAATTGAGGGTCGCCGATCACTCGTCAGGCATTCTTTTCTGCGTTGAAACCGTCGAAGTTCTCGAACACGCCCATGAATCCAGGAACGGTCGCCTCTCGTGCCCAGTCGCGTTGCAGTTCGCAATACATCTGCACTCGGCTGATAAGTTTTGCGCCGGCCTGTTCCATGCGACGCAACGCCGCCTCGTGCGCGGCGAGCGAAGTGCCACCGACCGCATCCACCGGCACATAAACCTCATAACCTTCCTGGATGGCGTCGAGTACCGGGAACGTCAGGCAAGCTTCGGTCCAAAGTGCGGTCATGATCAGCTTTTTGCGGCCGACCGCCTTCACCGCCTGCTTGAACTCGGTGTCTTCCCAACTGTTGATCGAGGTGCGGTCATAGGTGGGCAGGTGGCCGAGCACATCTTGCAATGGCTGAATCGGAGGCTTGTTGCGACCGGTAGCGACGTTCACGGTGGAGTGGATGATCGGAAGGTTGTAGTTCACCGCTGCCTTGGCGACGCTGGTGATGTTGAACACCAACTCATCGCGGGACATCGAGCGGATCGAGGAGACCTGGATTGGCTGGTAGTCGATGACGATGAGCATCGAGTTTTGCGGCGACAGCAACTGGTCTGTGTGCGGGTTGCGAAGAGTCTCGCTGGCCATGTGTACGTCCTTTTTTTTGGTTTTTTTACGTCTTTTCCCAGGCGCCATCGCCCAGGGACTGGCATTGTGTCGTTGCCAAACTCGACACGGTAGTGCCATTCTCGGACTAACTGTGTTGCACAATGAGGAACCCTGATTTGGATATCGAAGAACTGCAGACCTTCGTGGAGGTGGCTGATAGCGGCGGTGTTTCATCCGCTGCGTTGCGGCTCGGGGTGTCCAAGTCGATCGTCAGTCGCAGACTTGCCAGACTTGAGCAGGAACTGGGCGTGCAACTGCTGGCGCGATCCACCCGGGGGGCTGCACTGACGGAAGCCGGCGCCACCTTTCGCGAGCATGCGGCCAAGGTTTGCACCGAGATAGACCTGGCCAGGGAAGCGATCCTCCCCACTGGCCCGCTTCGCGGTCGCCTGCGTATTGCCGCGCCTCTGTCTTTCGGCCCGACGCACTTCGCCCCGTTGATCGCGGAGATGGCGCGGCGTCATCCTGGGCTGCAAGTCCAGGCGTGTTACAGCGACCGCTTTGTCGATCTGATCGGGGAGGGGTATGACTGTGCGATTCGTGTCGGCTACCTTCAGGATTCCAACCTGATCGCTCGATGCATAGGCCCGATCAATGGCAAACTCGTGGCCAGTCCGACCTACATCCAGACGCACGGTTCACCGCAAGTGCCGGACGACATCATCGCCCATCAGGCGCTGATGCAATCCACAGAGGCCTGGCAGTTCATGGACGGTGACAAGATCATCTCGGTTCGCCCCCAGGGGCGATTCAAGGCCGACAATGGCACTGCGCTGGTGGCGGCTGCCGTCGCCGGACTCGGCGTCGCTTACCTGCCGGATTGCCTCACGCACGCGCATCTGGAATCGGGTGCGCTCGTGCCGATCATGACCCGCTACCCACCACCGCCGGCGGGCGCCTATGTGGTACGCCCTCCCGGACAGCATCCGGCGCGCAAGATACGCTTATTGACTGAACTGCTGATTGAGTATTTCGGCGAGACCCCACACTTTGCCGGCGACGTACTCCCCTTATAGGAGGGAGCACGGTCGCGCTTGTGTCTACAGGTCATCCGGCAGGCTGAAATCGTTTCCTTCCAGGTGATGAACCGTCGGTTCCCCGCAAAAGTACTCCTCCAATGCCAGCATGAACACCCGATGGTCTTCACTCGCCTCGAAGCCTGGTGTGTGATCCTCAAGCGTTTGCCAGCGCACGATCAGGTTGAAGTGTTCAGGCGTTTCGATGCCTTGTGCAAGCACGTGGCCAAGGTAACCCTTCGCACGGCGAAGCAGTGGAACCACCTCGGCAAATGCTTCCCTGAAGCGTTCAACCTGGTGCTTGTAAACGGGGAGTACGGCGATCTCGTAAATCATGATGTTCCCTCGCGTGGGTTCAGACAGCCGACGGCTCGACGGCAATTGCAATTTTTCCTTGAAGGCCATTGTTAGGGCTCTCCAGGTGGGCATGGGCGGCGCCAATGTCGGCCAGTGAATAAACCGCACCCACATGCGGCCGCAACTGACCACGCTCTACCAGGGCACTCAACTCATCGAGCTTGCCGCGGTTTTGCCGGGTGAATACGAAGTGATAACTGGCGTTCTTGCCCCAGGCGTTGATCACGTTTTGCGGCTGGGCAATGTCAACAATCGACACCACGCGGCCCAGTTGTGCGAGCACGTCGGGGCTACGCGACAGTGTGTTGCCGCCGATAGTGTCGAACACCACATCGACGCCGTGGCCATCGGTTTCACGCAGGATAACGTCGACGTAATCTTCCTTTTCGTAGTCGATCATCACATCGGCACCCAGGCCTTTCACGAAGTCGAAGTTCGCTTCGCGCACGGTCGTGAACACCTTGGCGCCCATGGCTTTGGCCACCTGGATCGCGACATGCCCGACGCCACCTGCGCCACCGTGCACCAGAATGCTTTCGCCCACCCTGAGCACGGCTCTCACGGTCAGGGCCTCCCACACGGTTCCGCCCACCAGTGTCAGGCTTGCCGCCTCAAGATGGCTCAGGGAAGCAGGTTTTTTTGCAACGATGTTTTCGGCCGCAACGTGATATTCGGCGTAGCTGCCGGAACCTTCGAATATCTGCGGGGTGTACCAGACTTCGTCTCCTGCAGCGAAGGCGGTCACACCGGGGCCCACCGCCTCGACGACGCCGGATATGTCGTGTCCGGTGATCGCTGGCAAGGGGACCAGGTCAGCGTAGTCACCGCGTCGCACTTGATAGTCCAACGGGTTGATCGAGGTGGCGTGCACTCGCACCAGCACCTGTCCCGCGTGTGGCACGGGCTTGGGAACTTCGCGCAGTTCGAACGACTCGGGGCCGCCAAATGAGTTAAGGATCATTGCTTTCATGGGGAATTCTCGCTTCGGCAAAAAGGAATATCGGGAAAACTCGATGTATAAACTGAAAATTTTTACGACGTTTAGGCTAGGTCTTGATGGTCATGGCGGATCCTTGTTTCTGGAAAAAGGGATATCGGGAATAATCGATATGATGTGGTAAAAAAGTTACAGCTCTTTACCGATAATATCGGCCAGGGCGCTGATGGTTGCTTCATTGCGTTTGTAGTATGTCCATTGGCCAATGCGCCTGACTTCGACCAGGCCCGCGCGTTGCAGGGTGGCCAGGTAATCAGACACCGTCGACTGAGACAGTCCGACGCCTTCTTGAATGCTGCTGACGCAGACACCCACGGTATGCACGTCCCCTTCGTCCTGCGCCGGGAAGCTGTTCACGGGGTCTTTCAGGCCTTTGAGGATGTCAAGGCGAGTCCGGTTCGAAAGGGCTTTGAAGATGTCGAGTAATTCCATGGAGGTGAAGATATCGGAATTTACCGATATGTCAATCCGTCAATGCATGAATGACCGACCAACGGTCAATCAGGGACTGTGAACTTGATCTCCTTCTGCCGAGGCCGACCGGTGGTGCCAATGGGCGAACGACCCGACCGAGTGCGCCCATCGCGAGCAGGCTCGCGCCTACAGGAGAATATTCGGATTCGCTGTATGACGTATTTAAGTGACGTCTGTGTCTATCGGCAGGAATATCACGACGTTAGCGTGTGGGCACCATCGATTGAATGAGGCCGCCATGGAGCTGACAGCTATCCCGTTTGGCACGACCGACTGGTCGAGCATTGAAGTCACCGCGCACCCGGGAGAGACCGGCACGGCCTACTGGCGCACATGCCAGTTCGGGACGATTCGTGTTCGGCAGGTGGAATACAGCCCCGGCTACCTTGCCGATCATTGGTGCCACAAGGGGCATATCCTGCTTTGCCTGGAAGGCCGGCTGGAGACCGAACTGGAAGATGGGCGGGTGTTCACGCTGACCGCAGGCATGAGTTATCAGGTCGGCGACAACGCCGAAGCGCACCGCTCATCCACGCTCGTCGGTGCCAAACTGTTCATTGTGGATTGACCGGCCTGCTCAGTTCCCACCTATCCCGAGTGGCTGTTCTCGAGATAACAGCCAGTCGCCCAGCCATACCAAAGCATAAAAAGACAGCGTTGAAGTATGAGTGTCGGCCACTTGTTGAAGATTTAGAGTTTGCGGACAACAGTCCCCCAACTTGAGGTTGTCATGAACATCAAACAGATCTTGTGCGTGCTTTCCCTTGGAGTCTCCTTCATCGCCCAGGCGCAGTCGTTTTCCCTGACCAGCGACGACATCGCTCAAGGTAAATCGCTGACCCAGCGTGAGGTATTCAATGGCTTTGGCTGCGACGGCGCTAACCTCTCGCCGCAGCTTTCCTGGCGCAACCCGCCCGCAGGCACGAAAAGCTACGCCATCACTGTTTTCGATCCTGACGCACCCACCGGCAGTGGTTGGTGGCATTGGACCGTGGCCAATTTGCCGGTGACGGTCACCAGCCTGCCGCGGGGCGCGGGTTCAAACCTGCCTGTCGGAGCGGTCCAGGGGCGCACCGATTATGGCCAGGCTGGATTCGGCGGTGTTTGCCCGCCTGCGGGTGACCCACCTCATCATTACCAATTCACTGTCTGGGCATTGAAGGTCGATTCCTTGCCGGTGGATGCGCAGGCGAGCGGGGCGCTGGTGGGCTATTTACTCAATGCCAACGTCCTGGCCAAAGCGACGATTACCTCAACGTATCAGCGCTGACCTTGAGTGACGCACGACGAACCACTTCGTGCGATGCCGCCTGTCTCATGATGCACTGCGCGCTTGGCCGGGCAGGGAGAAACACATGTTCGTCCCGTGCCCCGGCGCGCTTTCAGTCCAGATGCGCCCTCCATGGGCTTCGATGATCGACCGACATATCGACAGGCCCATTCCCATCCCTTCCGGCTTGGTGGTGAAAAAAGGACTGAACAGTTTGGGCAGATTCTGCGCAGGGATGCCTGGACCATTGTCCTGAATGCGCAACAGCACGTCATTACCCGATGCCGTCTCCAGCAGGATGGAAATCCGTCGTCCTTTAGGTGGCATGCACGACAATGCCTGTAACGCATTCAACAGCAGATTGATGATGACCTGCTGCAACTGAATGCGATCACCCTGGACCCATAAACCGTCGTACCGTGGCTGAAACTCGATGTTGACCTTGTGCCGCCTTGTCTCCCTGCGTGTGAGCAGCAACGCCTCTTGCAGCACTTCCTGCAGGTTGATCGACAAGTACTGCGGTTCGGATTTTCGTGACAGTGCTCGAATGCCGCGAATGACTTCACTCGCGCGATGGGCTTCGCTCATGATGCGCTGGATGGCGCCGCAGGCTTCGGCAAAATTGGGGTCTTCGCGATTGAGCCAGCGCAAGCCTGCTTCTGCGTTGGTCGTCACCGCGGCGAGTGGCTGATTGACTTCGTGGGCAATGGACGCCGTCATTTCACCCAGGATCGTGATGCGGGTCACGTGGGCCAACTGTGACTGAGACTGATGAAGCGCCTCTTCGGCACATTTTGCAGCGGTGACATCCATCAAGGCGCAGAGGTACTCGCAGCATCCGAACGAGTCGGCCCTGCGCTGAGCGAGCATGCGAACATGTTTGCAACGGCCATCGGGCATCAGCAACCTGAACTCCGCTTCCGGACATTCGTGCTGGGCATAGGCCCCCTCAATCAGTTTTTTCAGGTCGCCCGTATCCTCGGGATGAGTGCGAGAGATCATCTGTTGCAGGGTGGGCTGCTCAGGCCCCTCGAACTCGAATATCCGCCGCGCCTCTTCAGACCAGCTCAGTTGCCCATCCGGCATTTTCAAGCCAACGCTGCCGGTGCGGCTCAGCCGCTGCGCCCCGGCCAGGCACGCTTCGCTGCGGTGCAAGAGCTGCACTTGTCGCTGCAAAGCTCCCCTGGCTGCTTTGTTCTTCAGTGCAAGGATTGCGCTGATGGTGATGGCAGCAAGGCTCACCAGGCAACGTTCGAAGGGCGGTACCTGCCATGTGTCGGCGTGAGAGACGTGGGAAAGCAGATACGCCGCCAGCGTCAGCAAGCAGCAAAGCAATGAGACCGTGCGCATGCCCCGGTAAGAGAACAGATCACTGGAGATCAGGATCACCGCAACGTAGAGCACCGCGATGGCCACATCCAGCGAGGTCAACCAGTCGACCAGGAAAATCACCAGCGTCAGCGCGACCGCTCCAAGCCTGAGCATCCATACATGGGGTGTATTGATCAATGCACGGTACTTGGACATGACTGAAGGGACCCTTTTCATTCCGACGGATTTTTCTTGTGTGGGCACATTGGAATGTCAGTGAAAGCCTGCCGTTGCCAGGTCGCCATCCGCGAAGCATCCGTCAGCGGTCAGTGCTTTGTCAGGTGGATTCGCGGGACCGAGCTTGACTGACCACAGGCCACTGCAAGCGGTTTCACCTACGCGTAGCGTTTTGCACAGGCCTCGGAATTTAACAGCGAGCCTACGGCGTACGATACTCATACCTTCGGTTAGTCAAGGTGTGTGCCGCCATGGCGCGCCTTGGAAGGGCGCTGTAGCATCAGCGCAGAATGGTTATGGAGCTGCCCATGAATCTCACGACCCTGGCGATATTCCTGCCTGCATGCTTCGCGCTGAACATGGCGCCGGGGCCTAATAATCTGCTGTCGATCAGCAACGCCACACGCTATGGATTGCGCACGGCTTGTGTGGCTGGAATGGGGCGCCTGCTGGCCTTTGCGATCATGATCGCGCTGGCGTCGGCAGGCCTTGCGGTGGTACTGCAAACCTCGGAGCTGGTGTTTTACGGGATCAAAATCATCGGTGCGGTCTACCTGTTCTACCTGGCGTATCAGCTATGGAGGGCCGACCCGCAGGCCGAGGTCGAATCACCGGAGGAGAGGGCCGGCCTGTGGCAGCTTGCGCGGCAGGAGTTCTTCGTTGCCGCCGGTAACCCCAAGGCCATCCTGATTTTTACCGCGTTCCTTCCGCAGTTTGTCGACCCTGCTGCGCAAATCAGCGCCCAGTTCGCCGTGCTCGGCTTGCTGTTTCTGGTACTGGAATGGATCGCCATCGGCATCTACGCCTACATCGGCCTGCACATGCGCCGCTGGTTCGCGCAGCCTCGGGGCAAGAGAATCTTCAATCGCTGCTGCGCCGGCCTGTTGTCTGCGGCGGCTTCGATGCTGTTGATGGCGCGGCGGGCCTGATCGAGGGAGGTCGCGCCACCCACCACTTCCTGCAAGCGAGTGGCCGAAGAGGAGGGGGCGAGGATTTTAACCGGGGTTCTGTGAAGGTCCATGTCAACGGTCTGGGAGGCGTTCAAAGTGACTGGGACACTACTGCCACTCTCAAACTACATCGACGCCTGCCCAAAGACTTCGTACAACCCGGTGAACGCTTGGGCAACACCAAAGGTAGCGATTGCGGCCGCGGAAATCGACGAGATGACCCGCATGAATGAAACGGGCATTTTTTTGCGCAGCGCCGCCGTTAGCCCGCTCAGGCACAGCCACCACGCAGCGGACCCCACAAATACCCCGGTGAGCATGGAGCAGGTGGCGAACCACATGGCGCCATCGCCCTGCTGTTGCTCGCCGGACAGTGGGTCAAGTGCTGCAAAGATCGCGATGAAAGCCAATATTGTCATTGGGTTGGAGAGGGTTAAGCCGAACGCTGTCAGAAAATCACGAGTGACCGCCACCGAGGCTTCCACCTGCGCGGCCTGCTTGGGCTTCAGCGCGTCACGGGCAATGCTCCACGCCAGCCATACCAGAAAGGCACCGCCCAACACTTTAAGCAAGACCGCGAGCGAAGGTGCAGACAAGGCGATCCCGGTAAAACCAATCGCCCCGAGGAACCCATAGACCGTATCAGCGCTTGCCGCCCCTAGCCCCGTTGCGAGCCCCGAACGGAAACCTCGCTTCAGACTTCGCTGCACGCAGAGCAGTCCAATCGGGCCCACGGGTGCGGCGATTGAAAAACCAATAACCAGTGATTTAACGAACAGCATGTTCCTCTCCCGGCAATACCCATTGATCACGGGGGAAATGGTAGGCGGCCCTTCAACTGTGCAGAATGGGTTTTCCAAGGAAAATTCACCTTCTACCTAAGGAATTAAGCCATATGGATGATATTGACTGGAAAATCGTTGAGCGGCTCCAGGCCAATGGCCGTATGACCTATACAGAGCTTGCCCGGCATGTGCACCTCTCCGTTCCGGCCGTCACCGAGCGCGTCAAGCGACTGGAGGAAGGGGGAGTCATCGAGGGATATGCGGCTCGGGTCAACCCGATAGCGGCGGGTTACCTGGTTGGCGCCATGTTGGCGATGACGGTGCCCCAAACGGCCAAGGCCAAATTTCTCAAGCTGCTGGAGACGATTCCGGAAGTTCTGGAGTGTCATCACATTACAGGAGCAGATTCCTACATCTTCCGAGTAGTCGCCGCCAGCATGAGCGATCTGGAGCGGCTGATCGAAAAGATCAACATCTACGGAGAGACGCGAACGTCGATCGTGACGTCTACTCCGATTCCTGCACGGGCGATTGAACGGCCTGCTCGATGATTATCCAAGTTGGGGCAGGGTAGGCCGCGTTTTGCCGATTTCTGCCGTTTGTGACGGGCAGAAATCGGCCAATAGTGGTCAGTCAGAAGTCGTGCTAATGCAGTTCAAAATCTGAAGACTCAGCTCGATAATAATTGTGCGTCAGGTCACTCCCTAAAACAGTGCATGCATTGACGCGCACGCCAAGTCCTTAGCTGCCCGTCGCAGAATGAACAGCGGGCAATTTTTTGCTTGCACAGAGGCTTCATCCGGTGGCGGAAATATTCCCAGACAACATTCGGATCGATATTTTCTCGGCGGGCAATCTCTTCTACTACTGCCTGATCACCACTTTTCGTGGAAACCCCCGATGATCGCTAGCGTTTCAATTGATGGGCAATAAACAGTAATTGATTCGCCGCATCGATTACAAACACGTTGACCATGGTCAGTAGACATAAATTCGTTTCAGTGCCTGGAACAGGAGATGACCTTTTTACTAGACGCTGGGTGCAGTGACAACGTCCGTTTCGGGTCGGTTGCTGCCCTTCAGACGTGACAACTACGGCACTCCGTAGCAAGTAAGCGTCAACGTGATCGTTCCCTCGCCTGGGAACGATCAGCCACTACCACTTACTCAATCGGGTCCAACTGATCCAACGCTCGATTAACCGCCAACTCCGCCAGCATGAGGACCTGAGTAATACCCAGCAGGGTGTTACGGTTGGTTCCTTCCGTATGATCCGCCACATCCATGGTCATGACGCTGGCGGATGCCAGGGATTCGCATGCGCTGCCGAGCAAGGTCTGTATGTCGACGTCGGGGTTGACGAAAAACATCGAGCATATTTTGCGGGGGGTGGCTTTGACGTCGGCGAAGAACCCGGGTTCGTAGTAGTCGGTGTCGGGTTGTTGTGAGTAGGACTTTTCGTTGGTGGATGCAGGATCGGCATCCGGTGCATCGGATTTTGACTTGGACATGAATGAAGCTCCTTACTTACAAAAAAAGAGAGCCATCACACTCGCTACCAAACAAGGGTGGCGGCCATGCACAGGTTGGTAGACCGGACGTAAGGAAACCGGCGTGCCCGTAGACACCCTGTGCATGGTCACCATGAGGCAGGGTCGAATGAACACTGCGAATCATGCCGCTATGCACCTTACGAGAAGCCGGGCTACCAAACCCCATCACTGTTTTTTCAGCGACAGGAAAACGATAAAACCCGCACCCAAGGTGCACAAGCCGGCGGATTCTGGCGTGGTGGTAGGCATCGGCGCAAGGTTGTGTAGCTTTCAGGAAGTAAATTGGCAGGCGATTAAACAAGCGGCCAGCGTCGAAAGCCAGGAGACGGACAAACGAGCCACGATAGGCGTCGTGACCACCCAATAAACTGCTCGGCAAGGGTTCCGGGGCATTTTGGGCTGAGCATGCTCGCGATGGTGGCCCAGGCACCGCGGGGCATCAGGCACCCCGCGTCATCGTTGACGACCATCGCGAGTAAACTCGCTCCTACAGGTCCGGTGTGAACCGCATGATTTGGGCGTGCCACGACCTCTGTAGGAGCGAGCTTGCTCGCAATGGTGGCCCAGGCACCGCGGGATATCAGATGCCCCGCGTCATCGTTAACGACCATCGCGAGTAAACTCGCTCCTACAGGTCCGGTGTGAACCGCATGATTTGGGCATGCCACGCCCCCTGTAGGAGCGAGCATGCTCGCGATGGTGCCCCAGGCACCGCGGGGCATCAGGCGCCCCGCGTCATCGTTAACGACCATCGCGAGCAAACCGCATGATTTGGGCATGCCACGGTCCCTGTAGGAGCGAGCATGCTCGCGATGGTGTCCCAGGCACCGCGGGGCATCAGGCGCCCCGCGTCATCGTTAACGACCATCGCGAGCAAACTCGCAAAATTCGGCCACGCCACGTCCCCTGTAGGAGCGAGCATGCTCGCGATGGTGGCCCAGGCACCGCGGGGCATCAGATGCCCCGCGTCATCGTTAACAACCATCGCGAGTAAACTCGCAAAATTCGGCCACGCCACGACCCCTGTAGGAGCGAGCTTGCTCGCGATGGTAGCGCAGACACCGCAGGGCATCAGATGCCCCGCGTCATCGTTAACGACCATCGCGAGTAAACTCGCTCCTACAGGGTGGATTGACACGAAAAACACCGCGAGGCATCAGGTCTACCTAATGCGATGACACATAAACCGAACCCGACGCCGGCGCCGGCAGCGCGTAGGTCGCTTTCATCCATTCAATCTCCGCCTGCGGCGTACGGCCAAAGAACCGTTTGAACTCGCGGCTGAATTGCGAGGCGCTTTCATAGCCGACATTGAACGCCGCCGCCGAGGCGGTCATGGCCTGGCGCAGCATCAGCAGGCGCGCTTGGTGCAAGCGCGTTGATTTCAAATATTGCATGGGCGAGGAGTCCGTCACGCTGCGAAAATGCAGGTGGAAATTGGGCACGCTCATGCTCGCTTCCTGGGCCAGTTGCTCGACATCAAGGCGTTCCTGGTAGCTGCTGTGGATCTTGCGAATGGCGCGGCTGACCTTTCCGAAATGGCCTTGGCGATTGAGCGCGGCCCGCATTGAGCCACCTTGCTCGCCGATGAGAATGCGGTAGTAGATCTCGCGTACCAGCAACGGCCCCAGGATGGCCGCCTCGCCCGACACGCTCATGGCTTCGAGAAACCGCAGCGTCGAGCGGCGCAGGGAGTCGTCCATCGGCGAGGCGTACATGCCTTTGGGTGGGGCGTCGCTGGGACCGTGTATTTCATCGACTTGCAGCATCAGCTCGCTGGCCATCTGCAAATCCAGGCGCATGTAGATTGCCAGCATCGGCTCGGCCGCGCTGGCATCGGTCTCCATGGTGAAGGGCAGGGGCACGGACACCACCAGGTAGTGCTGGGCGTCGTAGACGTAGACCTCGTCGCCCAGATAGCCGCGCTTGCGTCCCTGGCAGAGGATGACGATACCCGGGTCATAGAGCACCGGCGTACGGCTCAGCGGCTGGTTCGTGCGCAGGAAGCGTACATCGTCCAGCGCGCTGAGGTTGTAACCTTCTACCGGCGCGAGTTGGGTGAGCAACTGCACCATGCGTGCGGTGTTCGGGTCGGCCCCTTTCATCCACTCATCCTTTGCCGGGTGCTTGATAGTCGGTAGAGCGGGTCAGCGCTTCCCATTGTTCAATCTCGGCGAGCGCGCCTTGCAGTTTGTCACGAACCAGGCTCAGTGCGTCACTGCCCAGTAACAGGTGCCTGGGCGGGTTAGGACTGTCGATGATCTGCAGTATCGCCTGCGCAGCTTTGTGCGGGTCGCCCAATTGCTTGCCGCTTTTCTCTTCACGCCCCCTGCGCACCGGATCGAAACTGGCGTCGTAGTCGGCAATGCTGCGAGGCGTGCGCTGCATCGAGCGACCAGCCCAATCGGTGCGGAACGAGCCCGGAGCGACGGCGGTGACGAAGATGTTGAAGGGTTGCAGCTCTTTGCTCAGCGTATCGGAGATGCCTTCCAGGGCAAACTTGCTAGCGCAGTAATAGGCGATCCCCGGCATGGTGATGGTGCCGCCCATGGAGGTGATATTGAGGATATGTCCCGCCCGGCGCTGGCGGAAGTAGGGGAGCAACGCCTTGGTCACCGCCACCGGGCCGAACACGTTGACGTCGAACTGGTGGCGCATGTCTCCCAGTGGTGACTCTTCGAAGATGCCTTCGTGGCCGTAGCCAGCATTGTTGATCAGCACATCAATCGGGCCGTGCGTCGATTCGATCTCGGCGACCACTCGGTCGATGCGCTCGAAGTCGGTGACATCCAACATCACACCGTGTGCGTTTTGCGGGGAAAGTGCTTGAAAGGCCAGCAGGTCGGATTCGCGGCGGACAGTGCCGATGACGCGGTGACCGCGCGCAAGCGCCTCTTGTGCCAACGCGTTGCCGAACCCGCTGCTCACACCAGTAACGAATAGGGTTTTGGTGCTGATCATGGCGTACTCCCATCAATAGGTGAGGTGCCATGGTAGCCATCGCCCGATCACTGACCTATGCCGGTTTGTCTTCGAGCATTGCCTATTTCTATCAACACTTGGAATCAGGACACGAGCGGTGGGTGATCGAGTCATCAAGGTCTCGCCAGGGCGTGCTGGCGATCCAGGACTGTGTGCAGGAAGGTGCGTGAGGAAAACTTAATGCGCCCTCGCTTTCGGCTTGTGTCACTTCGCAAAACCGGCACACCACCACACCGCCTTTGAGCTGCCAATGTGCGTTCCAGGAAACGAGTTTTTCAGTCGGAGTCATGAGAAAACGGTTCGATTAACTGTACATTGAGATTGAAATTGTACAACTATTTTGAGGCCGCATCATTTAGTTCGACCGAGCGGCAATCCGTTTGAATTTTCAAAGACTTGAAGCATCACTTGCTTATGAGCAAAAGGAGACCCTCATGAGTCAAGTTGATCTTTTCGTTATTGAGTACAAGCTTCATGGGGAGCAAAAAAAGTTTGTCATTCGTACCGCCGAAATGAACAACGCGCATGCGTGGCAGTGGGCCAGTTGTGATGCTGGCGTTGCCCCCATTCCCAAGCCTGGCCGCAAGCCGCTGAAACCTATGACCAAACCGATGGCAGAGCGCTACGGCATTACCGATGTCCGGTGGCGCGCTACGCACTCGCTTGCATGGGATGAGGAGCATCAACATGGATAATCCGCAGCCGTCGTTGCATTGCGAGGATAGTTGGGAAGAAGCGCTGGCGAGTAATCGCCGGCTTTTTCGTGAGGCGGACAGATTGGAAGATGATGCCTATCGCATCATCGAGTCAGGGATGAATGACCCGGGGGGGCTGGCGCGTTTTTCCGAGGCAAAGGCATTGGCAGATGCGCAGCGAAGAGCTGCGTTTCTGGATTGGCTGCGGATCAAGCGCGAGAGGGCCGCTTCAAAGCAAGACGGCAATTAAGTCGCCCACCATCATCGCGGCACCTGACACAAATATCAGGGTCCCCAGCAGGGGCAGCGGATGAGTCACCAGATTCGTAAACGTTGTCATGAAGTCTGCCTCGTAAAAAGCCCTTGAATGGTCGACGCGGATTATCCGCGCCTTGCGTAGTGCTCGTCTGACAAGGGCAACGCATTGGGGAGAAGCGTGCCAACACCGAATACATTGACGGCCATACACACCTTGAGCGCTCTGCATGCCTGCTGACAGTCGAACTCAAAGCCTGCATGTGCTTTTTCCATTTTTTGAGCGAAGTAAGTCCTGACATTCAATTTTCGCGTGGGTTTATTCACGGCTGTAGCTCCGAAATAACAGCGACCCCGTAAAGGGGTCGCTTCAGGTTGATCAAGCATTCTTGCCTTGCACGAAACCAGAGCCCAGATCGGCTCCCGTGACAGGTTCGCTGGTGGGGTCGGAAGCAGTTCGAAGTTTCATCGCTTCAAGTACGGCTTCATCCGCTTCAGGGAGATCGACTGCTGCCAGGCCGTCGCCACCGTCGACTGCCGGTTCAGGATTTTCGACATATTCCCACTCGACACCTTCGTTCCATGGACCGCGAACATTGGGTTCGCCCGACATGTTGAAGTATGTGTTGGCGAACTCCGGCATCCCCGGGAGTTTGCCTTGCGGGAAGTTAGGCTGAATCGCATGAAGCGCTTTTTCGAACGATTTCTGGTGGGCAATTTCGCGGGTCATCAGGAACCCCAGCGCGTCCTTGATGCCTGGGTCATCGGTGACATTCATCAATCGCTCGTACACGATTTTTGCCCGTGCTTCCGCTGCGATGTTGGAGCGGAAGTCAGCAGTGGGCTCGGTGATGGAGTCCACGTAAGCGGCGGTCCAGGGGACGCCAGCGGAGTTCACCAAGGGCGCACCTGCTCCATAAAGCAGGCTGGTAATGTGGGAGTCATTACCGGCACCATTCATCGCGCGGTAAAGTTCTCCCTCTTCCTGCACGGCTTCGGCCAGTTGTCCCTTCGCACCCCGGTTGAGCATGACAATGATCGAGCCGACGATTTCGAGGTGACTCAGTTCCTCGGTCGCAATATCCATTAATAGATCCTTGCGGCCTGGATCTTCCTCGGCCAGTGCCTGGGTGAAATAGCGCGCTGCTGCTGCCAACTCGCCATTTGCGCCACCGAACTGTTCAAGTAGCAGGTTAGCCAAACCGGGGTTCGGTTCTGCTACGCGAACGGTGTATTGAAGTCGCTTGTTATGTAAAAACATTTTGATTTCCTCAGACCAGGTTTTATTCGCGTTCACCACTGTGGGTGTTGGCGTATGCCCTATTAGTGAGAGGAGGGAGGGGTCGAAATTTCCTTTTATTCGTCCGCGCCGTGACGAGCGGTATCGTTTCTAAAGTTCAAGTTTTTTTGCCAAAGACGCCCGCAAATGACGACGAAAAAAAGGGAGTCATTCACTCACACAGTTGTCTATAGCGTTAGCGGCTCGAGGCAATCACGCCACGGTTCGTATGAATTTAACGCGCACTCAATAACGAGGTAGTACTTATGAACAGCATTATTTATATCGTCGGCCTGGTCGTGGTGATCGCAGTTGTCCTGTCCTTTCTGGGCCTTGCTTGATCGTCCAACCACGAATAAAGCGGACGTCTGATTCAGCAATGTGGTTGAACGGACGTCCTTTTAAAACAGAGGTTCTCGTTCGGTTTGCTCACCCAGTTTGACAACTCGCCAACTTCCGAGGCCGTCTGTCGAACGTTCTGTAAGTTTTTGAAGTTATCCAGAACTCCGGCGCTTCAGATGTGGGGTGGCGATCTTCGTGCATCTGCCGGGGATCGCACTCACCCATTCTCTGAACAACAGGAGTTTCAAATGGCTCGCTCGAAACGCGCCGGGTTTGATCCAATACGTTCCAGCGTATTTGCCGCCACCATCGTTTCCTTTGAGCGTGAAGCTGCGCGTATCTCAAGTGGCTTGCTCTTCCATCAACCAGGCTCGGCGACCCGACGCCAGGGCCTGAATTAGGAGAAGCCATGTCGCAACCTTCATCTTCATTTCGTTTGGGGTCTCGCTCCTGGGTCAGGCATCTCAACCGATCCGGTTGGCTGGGTTGGTGTTTCTGGTTGATGGTCGTCGCAGTGGCGGTCTTGCTGTTGTTCAGCGGCTATGGCGCCTTCGTGGGTGCCAGCAGAGATTTTCTGCATCTCGCCGTTCTGGGAGGACTCTCGGGCTTTGGAGCAACTGCGCTGGGCGCTTGCGTTGCATTGATCCTCAGGGAAATCTCGTCTCGCACTCAGGACACAATGTTGGGGTTCGCTGCTGGCATGATGCTGGCTGCCAGTTCCTTTTCGCTGATCCTGCCTGGCATCGCGGCGGCCAGGGATTTGCTCGACAACCAGTTGCTGGCGGCGAGCATCGTGGTACTGGGGCTCGGCCTGGGGGTCGCGCTGATGATCGGCCTGGACCGATTTGTGCCCCACGAACATGTTGAAAGTGGCAAGCGCGGACCTGAAGCGAAGCGCATCAATCGGATCTGGCTGTTCGTGCTGGCGATTACCCTGCATAACTTGCCCGAAGGCATGGCCATCGGCGTGAGCTTTGCCTCTGGCGACATGAAGGTCGGGTTGCCGCTGACCACCGCCATCGCCATTCAGGACATTCCCGAGGGGTTGGCTATCGCGCTCGCATTGCGGGCCATTGGACTGCCGGCGAGCCGAGCGGCAATCATCGCCATTGGCTCAGGGCTCATGGAACCACTGGGGGCGATTATCGGCTTGGGTGTTTCCAGCAGTTTCGCCTTGGGATACCCGGTGGCGCTGGGCTTGGCGGCAGGCGCAATGATCTTTGTCGTGTCCCATGAAGTCATTCCCGAGACCCATCGCAATGGTCATGAAACGCCAGCCACGCTGGGACTGATGCTGGGCTTTGGGGTCATGATGTTTCTCGATACGGCACTAGGCTGACCTCTTGAATAGGGGCGTTCGTCCCGCGCGCAACAACCTCTTTGAACTCCTGTCGAGTCTGCTCCGTCCCTTCTTATGAGGGGCTCAGGGCAGTTGCACTGTGAAGTCCCGACACGACTTTTGCGAAGTGAGGGACGGCATGAATACTCAAGACAGCAGGGCGGCGACTTCGACGGGCAACCCGGGCGAGCATCAACCCGAGCAGGATTTTCAACATCTCAAGGAAGACCTGACCGAGTCGCTCGGCAGCGCGAGGGAGAAGGCTGATGCGCAGTTCGGTGAATACCGCGACACCGCCGCCGACCAGATTGAAGCGTTGGCGGAGGGCGCGAAATCGTTCGTCAATGAACTGCAGGATCACGACGGTCTCGGCATGTCGGATTACCTGACCGACATGGCAGAGTCCATGAGCGGCCTCGCGGGCAACCTGCGTGGCAAAAGTGCGGAGCAACTGTTACATGACGGTGCGCAGTTGGCGCGCAGCAATCCGGCGTTGTTCATTGCCGGCAGCATCGCCATCGGGTTTGGATTGTCGCGGTTTCTGAAGGCGGGCACTGGCGCGACAGTGGGCACCAGCGATCCGGCCGCCGGCCACTCGACGCCGCCCACCGATAGCTATGGCGTGCACCGTCCCTATGAAACCTCGGTCACGCCTGCGTCTGAACAACATCCCGGCCTGGCCACCGGCATTACGCCGGCCTCGCCCGATGCGCAGGACCATCCTGCCGATTTTGCCAGGCCTTCGACCACTCCAGATACCAAGGGAGCACTGTGATGAACAGAGACGATCCGGATCTTCGCGTGCAGCAACCTTACGCTCCCGCCGATGATGCCTCGGTGGTCGGGCTTTTGCGTCAACTCACCCGAGAAGTGCCCGCGCTTTTTATCAAGGAGCTGGCGCTGGCCAGGGCCGAACTTCAGGCCAGCCTGAATACCCTCAAGGCCGGCATCGCCGCTGTCGCAGGCGGCGCTATCGTGCTGCTGGCGGGCTTCATCATCTTGCTGATGTCTGCCGTCTACGGCTTGAGCATGTTCATGGCGCCTTGGCTGGCAGCGCTGATCGTTGGCGTGGTGGTGATGGTGATCGGCTTTGTGATGTTGCAATCCGGAAAAAAGCAATTTGAGCCTTCCCACTTCAAGCCTGATCGTACGCTGGATGCCTTGAATAAAGACCAGGAAGCGCTACGGAGGAAAGTCTGATGAAAAGCGAATTGGAAATGGAATCGCACAAAAGCCCGGAGCAGATCGAGCGTGAGATCGACGCGCAACGTGCCAACATTGGCGATATCGTCGACAAGCTGGAAAGCAAATTCACGCCGGGTCAGATGTTCGATCAGGCGTGGGGCATGATGCAGAACAACGGCACGGCTTTCCTCGGCAACCTGGGCACCAGCGTGCGCAACAATCCGGTGCCAGCGGTGCTGACATCCGTGGGTTTGTTGTGGCTGATGATGAGTCAGAACAAGCCGCCGCTACGGCAACCTGGCTATCGCACCGGCCCTGATCAGGATCGAATGGGGGAGTGGGCCGACGGATTGGCGGATGGCCTGGAGTCCGCGCGCGATCGTATGCACCACACCGCTGACTCAATCAAGGACGGGGTGCATTCGTTGAAGGACAAAGCGGCCCACGTGGGTGATCGCTTTGGCACGGCCACCGAGAACATGAGCCACGCCATGCACAACGCCAGTGATCGAATGGCGCGCAACTCACAGGTGGTTGGGCAGCAGTTCAATCAAATGCTCAAGGAGCAGCCCCTGATGGTCGCCGCTGCTGGCATTGCGCTGGGGGCGTTGATCGGTGCCGCGTTACCCACCACCAGCGCTGAGCAGCGCTACATGGGGCGCACCAGTGCGGGCCTGGTGGGCAAGGTGAAAAAGCAGGCGCAGGACGGATATGAGACGGTGCGCGATACGGTGACCAGGACAACCGACCACACGCAGCACGATGCATCCGTAAAGCCTGCGCAACGGCCTGAAGATTCCTCGCCAACGGATCTTTCCGGCGGGTTGGGGATGTCCTGAAACCTGAGATAACTCGGGGGGCTTCAAGCCCCCCGATGTTTACCCGGTTAAACGCTCTTTGCTGGATTACGCAGGACGCTGGTGCTGTACCCGGTGGCGATGACGCGCTCTGCCGCACGCTGTCGACAGGCGTCGCCAAATGCGCGGAAGATGGCCAGGTAGTCCGGATGGCCCATCACCTGCCATTCCGGATGCCATTGGATTCCGAGGGCGAAGGCCTTACTGCCTTCCACAGAGAGTCCCTCTATCAACCCGTCTTCGGCTACCGCCTCGATTCGCAGACCATGACCGACCGTTGCAATGCCTTGGCCATGGACCGAATTGACCTCGATGTTCTCCGCCAATCCCAGGCCCGACAGCACACCGCCTGACCGCACTTTAATCGCATGCGCGGGTGCGTACTGATCTTCGATGGGTTCGTTGCCCGGTGGTTCGTGCTCGGCGCCAGTGTCACCGAGCTGTTGATGCAGCGTGCCGCCGAAGGCGACGTTCATTTCCTGAAAACCGCGGCAGATCCCTAACACCGGCACGCCTGCCTCCACCGCCGCGCGCCAGAGTGGAAGCGATACTTTATCCCTGGCAGGGTCGTGCATCGTCCCCGGCGGGCTCGGATGGCCGTGGTAGTGATGCGGTTCGATATTGGACGGGCCGCCGGTGAATAGCAGCCCATCGAGACCATCGAGGATTTCCGCCGGGTCCAGCAACTCCGGTAGCAACGGTAATATCAATGGCAGCCCCTGGGCGCCGGTCGCGACCGCACGCGAGTATTTGTCGTCATTGATCTGGACGGGATGTTTGTTGATTTTCCATGAACAGGCAGTGACACCAATGATTGGCAGACGAGACATGTGAACCCCCCGATTCACGGCGATATGCCGTTTACCCGTTGGATTGCCCAACGGGCGTGGACGTTCAGTCGAATGCGCAGCGAAAGGCGTTGCCGTTACTGATGCGAGTAGAGCGCCAACGCCTTGGCGAACCCCTGCGCACGAAAGATCGCGCTGCCCTGGCCGAGATCCCCATCGCTGGCCACCAGATACACCTCGTTCGTGCCCGGCTTGAGCGCCATGCTGGTAGAGCGCAGGAAATGCCCGTCTTCACGTCCCGGAATCAGAATCTGCCCGATGGGCTGACCGTTTGGGTTAAGCACCAGCACCCGTCCCTGACTGTACATGGCCACATACAGATTGCCGTCTTCATCGACGCGCATCGAGTCGGGTGAAGGACCGTTGAAGCGATAGACGACGGCTTCGCCAAAGGGGGCGATGGTCTGCGCATCCTTGAGCTCGATGCGGTGCAGCAGGCCCGTGGCGAATTCGGTGACCCACAACGTCTTGCCGTCGGGCGAAAGCGCAATCCCGTTGGCGATCGCCAGCTTGGGCAGGATCGGAACGATCGTATCGCCGCCGGGCGCCACGTAGTAGACACCGCCACTGGGCTCGGTCGAGGTGCCTTTGAAATCGGTGAAGTAGAAACCACCCGCATTGTCGAAAACGAGATCATCGACCAGGTAATTTTTATCGCCGGCAATGATCACTTGCTTGGCGGAACCGTCGGCGTTGTAGGCAGTGAGGTTGCCGGTGTCCTTGAAGTTGCCCAGGCCAGCGACGAACAGACGGCCGTCCTTATGAATGGCCAGACCTGCCGAGCCCAACTCGTTTTTGGGCACGACAACGCTGAGCTTTTTCTGCGAGTCGAGCTTGAGTACCTGGCCACCGAACACTTCGACGAAGAACAGGTTGCCGTCGCGGTCGAACGACGGTCCTTCAAGTTGCAGCCCCTTGTCCGACACCTTGAACCACGGCTGCGCGGTGACAGTGGGCAGATTTTTTTCAGGCGCTGGGATGGCCTGCAACTGCCGCCCCTCCTTGGCGTAGGCCAAGGTGGGAATCGGCGTTTGTGCCTGGACGAGGGTGGCACTCGAGGTCAACACGAACAGCATGGAAATGAGCGTTTTCTTCTGCACAGTAATCACCTGCTTTTTATTATGTTTGCAAAACCTCAAGCGCCCAACAGTGCAGCCAGCGCCGGCACCGTGAGCACGGCGGTGTAATAGCCCATGAATTGCACGCCGATGTTGAAACCCAAAAAGCGTGACAGGAACCCGCCCAGCAAACCGACGGTGACAATGACCGAGAGGCCCAGCAAGCCACCTTCCCAGATGCCGATCACCAGGATCAGACCGACAAAGGTCGCGATCACCGCTTCATGGCTGATCTTGCGCGAGACAAACGCCGCCGCCCGGTGCGCGTAGTTCATGGTGAAGGGGTAGGCGACCAGGATTGCCACGATCACCGCCAACATGCCGTAGCCGAAGAATTCCCAGGTGCTGAGCAGCGAGTGCAGGTTGTTCACTTGCCCCGTGGCTGAGTCCACAGTGAAGCGCGGGGGCGCGTTGAACAGCGGCGCGGCGGGGCCCGCAGCCACCGGGCTCAAGGGCAGGCCAAAGGCAATCAGCGGGATCAGGGCTTCGGCAATGTAGGTGGATTCGGTAACGCCGTTGCGCGCGGTGATCACGGTGGTCAAGCGGTGGTAGACATGCTTGACGCGAGCACCCACCACTTCACCCATGATCACGGTCATGGCCACCGGGCTGAAGACGAAGGTCGCACTGGACACCGCTGCGGTAGCGGCAGTCCACAGGCTCTGTTTGCGATCCAGGACTTTGAGCGGGTTGGGAAAGAAGCCGCCCCAGCTCTTCACGTCAGGCGCCAGGGAAAAGCTGCGCACCGACTCACGACGCATGTTCGCTCGTTCGGCCGGCGCCATCATGGAAAAGAGCGCCGCGATCAAGGGGCCGATGGCGATACCGAGGAAATAACTGACGCTGAGCTTGACCCCATACTGTGCGGTGATGCTCTGCAAACCCACGATGATCATTACGAACGGGATCAACGCCAACACGGCTGCCAGGCGGCCCTTGGAGAACCAGGCAATGGCAATGGCTGCGGCCAGAAATACCCAGGGCGCCGCGTATTTGATCATGTCGCCGAACGGCGCAAGCATCACCGCGAACAACACGGCCATGGGCACCGCGATCAATGCGGCAATCACTGCACCGGAAATCATCTTGCGCAAGGCAATGTGTGGCACACCGAGGTTGCGCAGGAAGTTGGCTTCACGCATCAAGGGCGTCGCCATGGTGTCGCCCGGTATGCCCAGCAACGCCGTCGGCACCGCATGGGTCATGTGCTTGGCCACGGCCCCCGCCAGGAAGAATGTCAGCACGCCCGGCGCGGGCACGCCCAGTAATACCACCAGCAAGGTCAAAGGGGCGAGGGTGGTGGTTTCGTCGCTGCCGGAAATCAGGCCGATGCCGGCGAAGATCACGGCACCGAGAAGGCCCATGCCCAGAGCGATGAGGACTTGATCCAACAGGGCCGGCATCATGGCTGGCCTCCATTGATCGCTACGGCCGCACGTTCGGTGGCCGCAGGCTTGTCGCTGGCTCGGTCAGGCGCCGCCAACGTTCTTTCGTGCTCGGCGAACAGCTCGTAAAGGTCCATTTCGCGAAGCTCGGCGACCGTTTCCGGTGGCAGATCGGAAAGGCGCCCCAGATCGCCGAACTCGCTCTGCAATTCCTTCAGTACTTCAGCGCGCCAGGCGGGATCGGCTTGCTCCTCCACCACATGGCGCTTGGGCTTGAACAGCGCCGCACTGATGGCACCACCGGCCAGGCAGCCGACGATGCCCACCAGCATCGCGTAGGCGCGGGCCATCTGCGCCGAGGCGACCCAATGGGCCAGCACTTGTTGGGCGACGAAAAATGCGCCAAGGCTGACCATCGCGCCAATCGCGATGGAGTAGATCAGGTGACGACTGTCTACGGTGTCGCCCCAGACTTCGTACAATTGAGGTTTCAACAGAGTTCTCCCACCGCCCTAAGGGCTTTTATTGTTATGCACGCGTAGAGATGTGACGCGCGTCCGGCTTCCTGTCAATCGCCAACCCCGTGCAAGCCGCCCCGAGCGCCGACTTCGGCCAATCGCACGTTCTCTTCAGGCCCGGTCATCAGAGGGCGCGCTTTTGCTTGAGCAGTTGCTCGGCGTGATCGGCACGCACGTCCCGCGCCTCGACCATCTGCTTGACCAGCCAAGTGACTTCCTCGCCGCGAGCGCCCGCGGACAAGGCGATGTTTCGAGCGTGCAGCGCCATGTGGCCGCGCTGGATACCTTCGGTAGACAAGGCCCGCAGCGCACCAAGGTTTTGCGCCAGGCCGACGGCCACGGCAATTTCCGCGAGTTCCTGGGCCGTCTTGACGCCCAGGATGCGCAGTGACAGTTGCGCGAGCGGATGGGTTTTCGTCGCACCGCCCACCAGTCCCACAGGCATGGGCATTTCGAGGGTGCCGACCAGATGGCCGTTGCTGTCTTTTTCCCAGGTCGTCAGCGAACCGTAGTGACCGTCGCGACAGGCGTAGGCGTGTGCGCCGGCTTCCACCGCGCGCCAGTCATTGCCGGTGGCCACAATCAGCGGGTCGATGCCGTTCATGATGCCCTTGTTGTGAGTGGCAGCACGGTAGGGGTCGATGGCGGCAAAGTTGTAGGCATCGAGAATACCTTCGATCACGTCTTCGCCCGCATATTCGCGGGTGGTCAACAACTCGGGGGCGATGCGCACCTGGGCACGGGCCAGGCGCAGGTCGGCCAGGTTCGAAAGAATCCGCAGGCGCACCTTGCCGCCAGTGATTTCTTCCATCAGCGGTGCCACGGCCTCGGCCATGGTGTTGACCGTGTTGGCGCCCATGGCATCGCGCACGTCGACAATCAGGTGCGCGACCAGCATCGGGCCCCTGGGGCTGTGGGCGAAAGTATGGACCTCGACATCCCGGCAACCGCCGCCCAGCTTGTTGAGCAACTGGTCCTTGCGGTTGGCCAGTTCGATGATTTCTTCCTTGCGACGCATCAGGCTCAGGCGGGCGTTGTACGGATCGGCAACGTCGACGATCTGCACCTGGGCACGCATCAGCGGCAGGCTGCTGGAAGTCATGAAGCCACCGGCATCGCGCGCCAGTTTGGCCATGAAGGACGCCGCTGCGACCACCGAAGGTTCCTCGACCACCAGCGGCACGATGACATCGCGGCCATTGATCTGGAAGTTACTGGCAACCGCGTAGGGCAGTTCAAATGTGCCAAGCACGTTCTCGATCATGCCATCGGCAATGTCCAGCCCCAAAGCGCCGGCGTCACGCAGCAAGGCCACGTCGTCGGTGGGTAACGCGAGCACTTGTTGCAAGTGTTCAAGGCGCTGCGCAGGCGAGAGGCTGCGAAAATTCGGAAGGCGCGAATCGATACTCATGGGTAATCCTGTAGCGTTATTGTTTTCGAGTGAAACCACCCTAATGCGCTCTGTGCCTGCAAAGAAGGTACAGTTTGGACAGACAGTACCTAAGCTGTACCCTTGCGCATACATTCACTCGGGACGATGAATCATGGTGCGACTGACACTGGCCCAGCAGTTGACCGCCACACTGGTCGAGCAGATCGAGAACGGCACCTACCGCGAAGGCGACCGCCTGCCTTCGCTGCGCGAGTGCATGCGCTTGCTGGGCCATTCCAAGAACACCGTGATCAATGCCTACGAGGCGCTGGCGTCGCAAGGCCTGGTTGAGGCGCGCCACGGCCAGGGTTTTTTCGTCAGGCAAGGTGCGTCCATTCATCCCGAGCCGGAAGAACCGCCACCCTATGCCCGGGCCATGGACACCATCTGGTTGATGCGTCAGCAATTCGTTCGCGAACCGGGGCATTCGCCTTTGGGGGAGGGCTTTCCACCGGTCGACTGGTTGATGGACATGCGGCTGGATAAGTTCACCCGGCAGATCATGCGCACGGGTGTGTCCACGCTTTTTCGCTACGGCAATCGGTTGGGCAATGCCGGTCTTCGCCAACATCTGGTGCAAAAGCTGGCGAGCTACTCGATCACCGCCAATCCAAGACAAATCGTCACCACGCACGGCGCCAACCATGCGCTGGATCTGATCATCCGTCGTTTCATCGGTTTTGGTGACAGCGTTTTGGTCGAAGACCCCGGTTATTACCCACTGTTTGGCAAATTGCAGTTGCAAGGCGCGCGCATGCTTGCCGTGCCAAGGCTGGCGGACGGCCCGGATATCGACGTGCTGGAGCGTTTGCTGCAAGAGCACAGGCCCAAGTTGTTCTTCATCCAGTCCGTGGGGCATAACCCGACCGGCTCCGACATTTCACCGAGTAAGGCGCATCGCCTGGTACAACTGGCGGAGCGATACAACTTCATTCTGGTGGACGATGATGCGCTCGGGGATTTCAAATCGGCGTCGGCGATCAAAGTGTCCGCACTGGATCAACTCAAGCGCTCACTGTACGTCGGCAGTTTCTCCAAATCGGTGTCGGCGGCGCTGCGGGTTGGGTTCATTGCCGGCAGCAAGGACGTAATCGATGAGTTGGGCGACGTAAAAATGCTGCTCCACACCAGCACCTCGGAATTCTGCGAGCGCACGGTGGATGTGATCCTGGGCGAAGGGCATTTCCTGCGGCACCTGGTGAGGTTGCAGGAACGGCTACGGACAGCGACGGCCGCCGGCTTGCGGATGCTCGACGAGATCGGCGCCGAAGTGTTCTCGCGGCCGGAGCAAAGCCTTTATCTCTGGGCCAGATTCGCCCACGTGGATGACGCTCGTGAGCTGACCCGCGAACTGCTGCCAAAGGGCTTCATGATTGCTCCTGGGCATATCTTTTCTCCCGAGCAATCGCGCATCAGCCCCTGGACGCGTTTGAACGTGGCGTACCTGAATGATCCGTTGCTCAAGGCAGTATTGAAGCGCCCCAACCGTGGGCGCGAGCCTGCTCGCGATGAGTTTCAAAGGTGATGAGGGCCGCCTGGACGCGCCCGACACCTAAACCACTCCCCGACTTTTCCCGACTCAACTAGACTTGCGGCCAAAGTACATCGGCCGCGGCCAGTGAGACACCATGATTGCCCATACACCTACACTTTTTGCCTGCGTCGCCCTGGTCGCGACGATCATGGCGTTCTGTTTGATCCTGGTCGGACAGTTCAACCGGCGTGACGGCTTGCTCACCATCGGCTCGGGCCTTTTGGCGCATGCCCTGGCCTATGTCGGTTACACCCTCTATGGGCATGCACCGTTGTGGTTTACCTACGGCGCCGCCAACACCTTGCTCTCGGTAGCACTGGCGTTTTATGGGGCCAGCCTGTTCCGCATTGTCGAGTTGCCGGTGCCGTGGTGGCGGGTGTTCGCGCCGATGCTGTTGATGCTGGGGTCGATGATCAGTCTGATCGACACCCTGGAACCGCGCATGCTCGCGGCTACCATCGTGCTAATGGCGCAATGCACATTGATCATCTATTGGACGCTGCGCTACATACCCAAACAGGGAAGGGCGCGCATGCTGTTGATCATCGGCTCGAGCATCAGCCTGATCGGCCTGGGCATGCGGGTGGTGGCCATTCTCGGCGGCGGCGCTGCCGAGATGCGCTACGACATCAGCAACCTCAAGCAGACCATCTCGGTCAGTATCGGCACTTTTACCGCGATGATGATTTCACTGGGACTGGTGCTGCTGGCCAAGGAACGCAGCGAATCGTTACTGCAACGCCTGGCCTTGCGCGATGTGCTGACCGGCATTCTCAATCGCCGCGCCATTCTGGAACAGTTTGCGAAGGAGCTCGAACGGGCGCGCCGAGACAACTCGTACCTGGCGGTGGCCATGGTCGACATCGATCACTTCAAGCAGATCAATGACGTGCACGGCCATCTGGCGGGCGATGAAGTGATTTGTCATTGCGTCAACCATCTCACCCGACGGCTGCGTCAATCGGACAGCATCGGTCGATATGGCGGCGAGGAATTCCTGCTGTTATTGCCCGGCACCAGCCCCGATGGCGCCGTGGCGGTGCTCGATGATGTGCGTGCTTCGCTGGTCGGGGCACCAGCAAAATTCGGCGACACCAGCATCGACCTGCGCATCAGCATCGGCGTGTGCTGTGTCGTGCCGGATGAACGCGACACCAGCGCCAGTCTGCTGGCCCAGGCGGATGCAGCACTTTACGAGGCCAAGGCGATGGGACGTAATACCCTGCGTTTGGCACCTGTCAATCGAAGCGACGCACGGGAAGTCGATCCTTCAGCAACGTTGAGCAGGTGAACGAGTCAGCCGGCGGGTTTGCTGGTTCCCAAGCGCTGACCAGATAGCTGGCTTCAGCTATCAGGAAGCCTCTATGGGTTGAGCGGACAGCGGTAGACCGAACAGCTTGTCGAACACCAGGTTGAACGTGAAGGTGTACACCAGGAAAAACAACATCAAACCCACGTTCAACGCCAATGCCTCCAGCAGCGCAACGTGCAGGAAGTAGGCGAACAGCGGAACCAGCACGCCGAGCAGGCCAATCTCGAATCCTGTCGCATGCAGCACTCGGCGCCATAGCGTGCGGGTGCGGTCGACACGTCGAGCTTCCCAATATTCAAACACTGTGTTCCAGCAGTAATTCCACAGCATGGCAACGGTCGAGCTGGCGATTGCCAGTCCTGTGGAAAGCTGAGTGTCATGGCCTAGTGCGGTGAGGATCAAGGTATTGAATGCGACGGCGATCAATTCGAAAGATGTCACGAAAACCAACTTGCGTTTGACGCCTTGCATGTCCAATGCCTCGTACTGCGAATGTGTGTGACCGCCTACTATGGCGAAAAACTGACCCTTCGGCCAGTTTTGTCGGATACATGTTGGTACAGATGACGCGAGAAAGTCAGCGAGCCCCGGTTAGACTGGAGAGGGTTCGGTATTTCAACCTGATCTCACCGCCAGTTTTCCTGATGCCGACAAACAGTAGTTGTCAAAAAACACAACTGGCGTAGCATCGTAACCATGACAAGGATGCCCATGGACATACTCACACCATCACGTTTCGACGACGCCGGGGTTGCGCGCCCTAACGACAAGGCAGGCCTGGACCGCTGCCTACGTCTTTTGAAGGTGGCCCGACCAGAACAGTTCGCGGACCTGCAAAGGGTTTTCGGTACGCACAACGTTGACCTGTTCAAGCCCAGAGCTGCACACAATTGGGTGGTGATTGATGTAGGTGGCAATAACCTTCGGCTGATCGGCGGAGTCAATTACATCCGGCAAAAGTTTTACGTCAAACACGTCTACACCCATGCCGAGTACGACGTTGCCAACGCCTGGTATGCAAGAAACAAAGGGACAAAACGATGAACACCAGCCCAAACGATTTTCAAACCATGATTGCAACGCTTGGCGAGTTGTATGCGGTCATGGAGCGCCTGCGCAGCGAGTTCGTGCACGGCATCAAGACCCCGGCCGATTATGAGCGCGCGACCTGGTTGCTCGATGAGCTCACCGATGGCCGCGAACTGAACAAGGTCGAAGAGAAGATTCTCATTGAGCTGGAGGATGAAATGCTGGCCTACCAGCGCGATTCCGAACAGTTTCGTGAATCCAGCGCTGCACTCGGGACCACTTGCACGCCTGTGCAATTGATCAAGGATCTGATGCAGACTCTTGGTCTCACCGGTTCGGACCTCCCGGAAATCGGCGATAAAACCGCGGTGTCCAAGGTGCTCAGCGGGGACCGGCCAATCAGTCACAAGATGGCCTATGCGCTGGCAGAGCGATTTGCAATGGAGCCAGGCGCATTCGTGTCACCGGTCGCGGGGAAGACACGGAAAAAAGCCAACCTGGCTGATGCCGATAAGACACCGGTTTCTTATCGCTCGCGGGACAAGGTGGCGTTGGTGGAGTGCGCATTGGAAGCGACTGGAGAATACAAATCCGTGGGTTCCAAGGCAGACCCAGCGAAGGGCTAGCGCAATGGCGGGCCCTTCGCTGATGCAATCACTGATTGCGAGTCACCCGCCAGACCGTGTTGGAGAGATCATCGGCGATGATCAATGCACCTCGCGGATCGACCGTCACACCCACAGGCCGGCCACGGGTTTTGCCGTCATCACCGCGCAAGCCTGTGACAAAGTCGATGGGTTCTCCCGTGGCTTTACCGTTGCTGAAAGGCACGAAAATCACTTTGTAGCCCACCGGGTTATCCCGGTTCCAGCTGCCGTGCTCACCGACAAACACACCGTCGGCGAATCGCTCACCCATTGCGGCCGTCGAGAAGTCGACTCCCAGCGCCGCCACGTGCGAACCCAGGCTGTAATCCGGTTTGATCGCCGAAGCAACCTTTTTGGGATCCTGTGGCCGCGCCCGCGTATCCACATTCTGGCCCCAGTAGCTGTAAGGCCAACCGTAGAATGCCCCTTCCTTGACGGAGGTGAGGTAGTCCGGCACCAGGTCGGGCCCCAGTTCATCCCGCTCGTTGACCACTGCCCAGAGCGTTCCGGTGCCGGGCTGGATCTTCAGCGCCGTAGGGTTGCGCAGGCCGGTTGCATACGGCTTGTGCGCGCCGGTTTGGGCGTCGATTTGCCAGACCATCGCCCGATCCACTTCGACCTCCATGCCGCGCTCGGTGATGTTGCTGTTGGAGCCGATGCCCACGTAAAGCGAGCGCCCGTCCTCGCTGATGGCCAGCGATTTGGTCCAGTGGTGATTGATCGCCGAAGGCAGCTCGGTGATTTTTGCAGGCATCCCGCTGGCCTTGGTCTGCCCCTCGGTATAGTCGAAGCGCACCAGTGCATCCTGATTGGCGACGTAGATTTTGCCATCCGCGTACGCCAGTCCGTAAGGCGCATTGAGGTGCTCGGCGAACACCGTTTGCAGCTCGTACTTGCCATCCCCATCCGCGTCGCGAAGCAAGGTCAGGCGGTTACCTCCCTTGACCTTGGTGTTGCCCTGGGCCTTGATGTAGCTGGCGATGACGTCCTTGGGCTTGAGCTTGGCCGCGTTGCCGCCCCGTCCTTCGGCCACCAGGATATCGCCGTTGGGCAGCACCAGCGTCTGGCGCGGAATTTTCAAGTCTTGGGCAATGGCAGTGACACTGAAACCTTCGGGAACGGTGGGCTTCTGGTTACCCCAGGCCGCGGGTTCGGCGATTTTCATACTGGGCAACAGGCTGCGCTGCGGTTTCGGCATCTGAGGTTCAGGGCCACGAGCCTGAGGGCTGTCGGCTTCTCCACCGCAAGCGCTCAGGAGCATCGCCAGGGTCAGGGTGGCTACGGGGAAAACAGGCTTCATCGTGCACCTCCTGACCGCAAGTTGGTAAGGCCGATCCACGCCGAGGCGCCGCTCAGCACGGCAACGATGACCGACAGGATCAGGCCCGAAGGCATGACGGCCCACGCATCCTTGGCGTGCTCGAAGGCGTTGACCAGCCCCAGTACCCAATTGATCAGCAGGAGCAGGAAATACAGTGCAGGCCGGCCGGCTTTCGGTTGGGCCCGCAGTAGATTGGTCAGGGCAAACAGCAACGCGAGCCCACAGAACACCAGGCCCCCGGCAATCAGCCACGAGGCGAAATTGCTCCATTGGATCTGGTAGGTCCTGGCGTAGGTGATATCACTCAACAGCGCCCCGAGAAACAGGGCAACGGTGCCGCCCAGCAGTATCGAATGCAGCGGCCCCGGCGTGATTCGCGCAAGGGGATAGGTGGTGTCGGTCACGGCAAATCCTCATCGTTTATCGACCCTTTACGGATGCCCAGCGCCAGGCACTGATCCATCAGGTTCGCGCTGACTGCGCGCAGTAAAGGTGATCACGATGAAGGGGGCGAAGTTCAAAGAAATACCTGGCAGACCTGATCTCGCGGACCCAGGCAAGGTGACCTGGGCCTGCGAGCGATACGGACGTCAGGCGTAGTGCGGCAGCCAGAGGGCAATCTGTGGAAACATGATCAACAATGCGATCAACAGCAACAATACGAAACAGAACGGCAGGGCGCCGTACACTACATCGAGGAAGTTGCCCTTGTTGCGGATGCTCTGCACGACGAACAGGTTCATGCCGAACGGCGGGGTAATCTGGCCCATCTCGCACAGGATGATCAGGATCACGCCGAACCACAGTGGATCGAAACCCAGGGCGATAATGACGGGTACCACCAGTGGCGCGGTGGTAATCAGCATGGCGAGGGTGTCCATGAAGCACCCCAGGACAATGTAGAACACGATGATTGCCAGCAGCGTGCCCATCGGCGACATGTTGAGGTCGGTGACGAAACTCACCAGCGTTGAAGTGAGCCCGATGGACGCCAGTACGAAGTTGAGGAAAAACGCCGACAGGGTGATGAACAGGATCATCCCCGTCGTGCGCAGCGTCGACTCGAAAGCCTGGCCCAGGTTCTGCCAGGTGAAGGCACGTCTCCAAAGCCCCAGGGCGAACGCAGCGATCACCCCTAATGCGGCCGACTCGCTGGCGGTGGCAAAGCCGCTGTAGATGGCGCCCACCACCAGCACGAATATCGCCAGTGGTGGCAGCAGGTCCCTGATGCTTTCCCGGCGTTCGGCCCAGGTGGCGTGTTCCTTGGTGCCGCCCAGTTCCGGGCGCAAGAGGCAGGCAATCACGATCATCGCCACGAACATCAAACTCAGCAAAATGCCCGGGATGGTGGCGGCCAGGTACAGCTTGGGCACCGAGAGATTGGCGATCAGCGCGAACAGAATCATGTTGATCGACGGCGGAATCAGGATGCCCAGAGTGCCGCCAGCGGCGACCGAACCGAGAAAAAGCGGCGCTGGGTAGCCTTTGCGCTCCTGCTCAGGCAGGGCCAGGGTCGAAATGGTCGCGGCGGTTGCAACGCTGGAGCCACTGGTGGCAGAGAACAGGGCCGAGGCGCCGATGTTGGCGTTCATTAAACCCCCTGGCAGCCACGACAGCCATTTTGACACCGCGCCGTACATGCGCCCGGCAACGCCTGAGCACACGAGCAGTTCGCCCATCAGGATGTAGAGCGGAATCGCCACCAGCAGGAATTCGGCGCTGGTGCTCCAGGCGATTTCCCCCATGGCGTTGCTCAAGGGCAGAGTGGAAAACAGCTCGGACAGCGACATGCCCAGCAGGCCGACACTGACCGCTGCGGCCACGCTCAAACCCAGCAGCGCCAGGAGGGTGAAGAGGGTAAAGGCGAGCATTCAGTGTTCTCCAGTGGTTGGCGAAGGCGTGAACCCCGGCGCACGGCGGTGGGTTTCCTCCTCGATTTCTTCCTCGACGGAATTGATGCCGATCAGCCCGCTGATCGAAGTCCGCCGGCGCAGGCGGCTCAGGCTGGTGCAAGCCAGCACCACAATGGTCAGGGCGAAAAAGACATAACCTGCGAGCCAGATCGATTGCGGCAGCCACAACGGAATCTGCAGTGGCGTGGTGGAGGTCGAATGGAACTTGAGCGTGGTCCACAGCACCCCGGATGCATGAAACAGCAAGGTCCCGACAAACAATGCCATGCACCCCAGCGCCAGCAGGTCGAGCGCGGCCCTACTTTTGATGGACAGGCGTGAATAGACGATGTCGACCCGGATGTGCGAACGCTTGAGCAGGGCGACGGGGAACGCCCAGGTGCTGACAATGGCCAGCACATAACCGGCGATTTCGTCGGCACCGCCCATCGATACGCCAATGGTTTTACGCAGGATCAGGTCGACGCCGATCATCAAGGCGGTGCCCATCAGCGCGATACCACCGACCCAGGCACTGAGCCACGCGACGCTGTTCACAAGCCTGATGGCAGAAGATTCAGAGGGTTTCATCAGCGGTGTTCTCCGCAAACGGGGTGGATTCAAAACGCGAGGCCATTGGCCGGCGCTGTCAGGGTGTTTGCAGTTGCACGCCCAGGGTCGCTCCGGCTGTGGCATTCCAACGTTCCACGCACGGTGCACCGCAACGTTTGCCCCAGTCATTGGCGATGGCCAGCACGGCTTCTTGCATCGCCTGCCGTTCGGCGAGCGTCGGCGTGCTGACCTGCATATGTGCGGGGTGATGAATCTGGCAATCGGCTGCGCCGATGTTGCAGGCCAGGGCCGAGCGGTTCTCCCTGGTGGTTTCCTCCCACAACCGGTCTTCCAGTACCCGGGATTGCTGCTCGAGCAGGTGCTGTACCGTTTCTGGCAATGACTGCCAGCGCTTCAGGCCAATGGCATAGAAGCCGATCGACCAGTCCGTTGGCAGGTTATAGAGATGGTTGGCCACGTCGTACCAGCGGGCGGCATTGCCAGAACCAATGCCTGACACCGCGCAGTCGATGACCCCGGTTTGCATGGCGGTCACCACTTCAGCGAATGGCAGCGTCATGGGGGCGCCGCCGAGTGCCTTGACCATGTCGGACATGTTGCGTCCACGCACGCGAACTTTCCGGCCCTTGAGGTCTTGTACCGAAGCGACGGGCTCGCGGCAGAAGAACACCTGCGCCGTATAGGGGACGGTGGCCAACAGCTTGACGCCGTGACGCTCGGCCATGCGCGCGGCGAGCACGGGTTTGAATGCGCTCGATACGCGGTGGGCGGTCTCGATGTCGGCAGCCATGCCGGGCAGGTCGATACCTTCGAAAAACGGGTCGTCGCCGGCGACGAACGCGAAAACGCCCATGCCGATTTCAACGGCCCCGGAACGGATCAAACGCACCATTTCCGGTCCCTTGAGACCGCTTTCGGACAAGCCTCGCAGGCTCGCCGTGAGCTTGCCGCCGGAGTTGTCAGGTAACGTGGTGTTCCAGAACGGCGCTTCAACCGCTCGGTAGGTGTAATTGTGGCTGCCACCACCAATCACGTTGAAGTGAGTCGCTGGCACCGTATCCGCCAGGGCGGTCGGTCCAATCAGGCCACCGAGCACGGCCAGGATCCAGGGCGTTACAGGATGTAGTTTCATGGTAGTCCTGTTATTTTTTTGAAGGGGCTACATGGCAGAAACGAAAGATCGGTGATGCTGTTGTTCAGGACGCGCGGTGAATGGCCGCGTCGATGATGGCTCTGGACCCGACCACATCGGGAAATTTCTCGCCGTTTGCAAGCCGGGCGAGTGTGGTTTTTTCCCGCTCCTGAAAGTCGATGGCCTGACGAGCCAGCGTTAATACCTGCCACGGCCTGAGCACCACGATACCGTTCTCATCAGCGACCACTGCATCACCTGGGTGGATCACGACGCCACCACATTGGACCGTCGTACAAAACTCGCCTTCTTCACCCTTGAGTCGCGTGGTAATCGCACTCGCGCCCCACGACCAGATGGGCACACCATAAGTGCGCAGTTCACCCAGGTCGGTGACGTGTCCATCGATGACGATCCCGGCGATGCCGGCCTGTTTCGCGGCGTAGGCCATGGCGCCGCCCATGGCGGCAGTCACCCGTTCGCCACAGCGATCGACGATCAGGAAATCGCCGGGGCGGGCGCAGCCCATGGCGTGATGCAGGATGCCGCCATCGGCACCGGGCATTTTCACCGTGACCGCCGTGCCCACGGCCCTGACATCCTGGAAGTGCGCCTTTATGTCCGTACTCAAAATGCCTTGGGTAATGAAGTGACCAATGGTTGCCGGTTCTGCTGCGAAAAGTACTTCAAGTTCTTCTCGTGGGATTTGTTGTGGTAGTTCTCGAATAATATACATGCCGGTTTTACTTGTTTTGAGGGATGTCTGTTACATTGAGTCCATCCTAACAAGCGCATTTTTAATGCGGTAATAAAAATAGGCGACTCAGCGGCGGGACAATTTTTATCATGAGAATTACCCTGATGCAGATCGAGGCCTTTTATTGGACGGCCCGATTAGGCGGCGTGCACGCGGCCTCTCGACATCTTCATTTGACCCAACCGGCCATTTCCTCGCGTATCCGGGAGATGGAGTCCTTGCTGAGTGTGAAACTGTTCGATCGCAGCAAGCAGCGCATGACCATCACCGCCGATGGCCTGATTGCCCTGCAGCACGCCGAACTGGCGTTGAACAACAGTGTCAAGCTGGAGCAGTTTGCGGCCAAGCAGAAACAGAATCGCCGACTGCGCGTGGGCGCCGACGAGTGCTCGGCCATGGTCGGGCTGACGGCGGTAATCGCCGAAATCAAGGCACACTTTCCGGAAATCACCCTGGAAATTACCATTGACGTGGGCGCCGTGCTCAATCGCAAGTTGAATGACCACGAGCTTGATCTGGCGCTGCTGACCAATCCGATGACCCGTGATGATGTCACCGATATCTTCCTGGGGTGGATGACCTTTCAGTGGGTGGCGGCCGCGCACCTGGACATCGAAGGGGATACCTTTCTACCGGAACAGGCGTGCGCTCATCCCATCGTCACGCACTCGGCGCCGTCGACCCTGTATTCGGTGGTGGAGCGCTGGCTGAAGGAAGGTGGCGGAGTGTCCGAAGCCTTTCACTCCAGTAACTCCCTGGCGTTTATCGCCAAGATGATATCGGCCGGTCATGCCATCGGGATTCTCCCCGTTCCATTGATCCGCGATATGTTGGCCGTTGATTTGCTCAAGGTCCTGCCGTGCAATCCCCCGATAGAACCCGCCAGGTTTTGTTTATCTTATTTGACCGAAAGGCCCGATGTTCAACTTGAAGAACTGGTGTCGCTGACACGGGCTACTTTGATGAGACAGAACTTTTTGGTGAGTTGAAGTGCTCGGGTAACAGTAAAGGCCAAATCAGATTAGTTGATTTGGCCTTTAATCTTTAGGGTGATTCAATCACTTTTAGAAGGGGTAGTTATTTACCTTGAACACTTTTTTGAATGGACGAAATGTGTTGTCCCGCCTGATTCAGCCATGACAGGTCACTGCCCATCAGCAACATGTCAGCGCCCATTTGCAATAGGCGACTGGCCGTTTCGGTGTCCGCCGGGAAGCAGGGCACCATGACCTGAATGGAGCGCGCATGGCATTGCTCTATCAGCAGCGCCAGGCGATCCCGGACTTCGGGGTTGCCCAGGCGATAATCCACCGGCAACTGGCGCGACAACGAGTAATCGGCTGGGCCGAAATGCACCGCATCGATACCGTCGACGTCGAGAATCTCGTCGATGTTGTCGAAGAACTCAAAACTCTCGGCCATTGGCACGATAACGCTGCGGGCGTTTTCTGCCTCGGTGTAGCGAGCCCAGTCAAAGCCGGGCCCGGCGTAGTTCGCAGAGCGCACCGAACTGTCGCCACCTCGGCGCCCGAACGGCGGGAATTTGCTGTAGCGCACGATATCGCGCATCTGTGCAGCGTTGTGCACCTGCGGCACGATGACCCCCGAGGCGCCCATTTCCAATGCCTTGCGAATGTCCCATTCAAGGGTGCCGCGCACGCGAACCAGGCCATGGACACCGGCGTATTGCGCCGACAGCAGCAGCTTTTCCATGTCCTTGTCGACGCCCAGGGCCGTGTGTTCGGCGTCGATGAAGACAAAGTCCAGCCCCCAATTGCCGGCCACTTCGATGGCCATGCCGGAGGTGCTGTAGATGTTCATCCCGAACGTCGGACCATTGGCCATGCGCTCTTTAAGGGTCGTGATCTTGTTATGCATTGCGATTTCCTGAGCAGCGTGATGGGTCGCCTCAGACGCGATAAGTCTCTGGCAGGCGGTCGCGGAAGGGGTGGATTTCGAACACGCCGGGGTCGCGAATCAATGATTTGTTGCGTGCCTTCGCAAGGTCGATCTCCACGCTGAACACGCCGTCCTCCTGTCCTGCGCGCGTCAGGGTCTTGCCCGAGGGCTCGATGATGTGGCTCATGCCGATGAACTGCATGCCGCCGTCCATGTCGTTTCGGTTAGGTGCGACGAAATAGACGATGTTCTCGGCTGCCCGCACGGTGCTGAAAATGTCCGGCAGCATACGTGCCTGCTCGGGCCAGGCGGCAGGGAGTACCACGATGTCGGCGCCTTCCAGGGCCAGCGTGCGGATGACTTCGGGGAAGCGAATTTCGTAGCAGATCGCCAGGCCGATGCGACCGATGTCAGTGTCGAATACCGGGGCAGTCCATTCTTCAGGGCGGTCGGTGAAGCGGTCGCCGATCATGAACGGCAAATGGCGCTTGCGATGCAGGCCGACGATACCGTCAGGGCCGATCAGTGCGGCGGTGTTGAAAACTGACTCGGCGTTCTGCTCGTAAAAACCGACCACCAGATAGATCCCGGTTTCAGCCGTAACCTTGAGCAGGGGCGCGAGTGCGTCGAGGTGGATGGCGCTTTTTTCCAGTTCTTCGCGGCTGTCGAACGCGCCACCGGTCAACAGGCACTCGGCAAATGCGATCAGGCGTGAGCCCTGGCTGGCAGCCTGGCGGGTGAGTTCGGCGACTTTGTCGATGGTTTGCGCCGAGTTACCGGCGATCGGGTGGATCTGTGCGACGGAGATTTTCATGAAGCGAGGTCCTTTGATTGTCAGGCAAGCGTGCGTTTGATGGGGCAGCCAGCGCAGTGCCGGCTGCCGGGATGGCCAGGGCTATTGCGGCTTGTAGTCCACCGCTTCGTAGACTTTCTTCACCAGTTCGGGGTTGATCTGCGCCGCGTATTTGTCGATCACCGGGCGGATCTTCTGCTGGATGCGTGCAATTTCCTCGGTGGGCAGTTCGTTGACTTTCATGCCCGAACTGCCCAGCTCGGCAATCGCCTTGCTGTCAGCCTCGCGGGAAATCCGGCGCTGCTCGAGGCGCACTTCCAGCGCAACCTCCTTGAGCAACGCCTTCTCGTCATCATTGAGCTTGTCCCAGAAGGGTTTGCTGATCAGGACGATTTGCGGGTTGTAGTTGTGGTGCGTCAGGCTCAGGTATTTCTGCACTTCGTTGAATTTCGAGGCGAGGATCAGGGCGGCCGGGTTTTCCTGGCCATCCACGGTGCCGGTCTCCAGGGCCGTATGCACTTCAGTGAAGGGCAGGGGCGTTGGGTTGGCGCCCAGCGCCGACCAGACATCGAGGAACAACGGCGACTGTTGCGCGCGGATCTTCAACCCGACGATGTCTTCCATCTTTTCGACCGGGCGCACGTTATTGGTCAGGTTGCGCACACCCAGTTCCCAAAACGCCAGGCCCACCAGCTTCTTCTCCGGCAACTGGTCCGTCAGCATCTTGCCAACCTCGCCATCGAGCATGGCATCGACCTTCGCGGTGTCGGTGTAGATGAAGGGGAAGTCGAGAATGCCGAAGTCGGTCACATGATTGATCATCAGTCCGGCGTTCCAGGTCATCATCTCCACCACACCACCCTGCAGGGACGACAGTACCTGTACGTCGCCGCCGAGCACGCCGTTGGGAAAGGTCCGCACCTTGATCTTGCCGCCGCTCCGCTCGTCGATCTTCTTGGCAAACAGTTCCATGCCAATGGCGGGGGGAGTGCCCTTGGGGCTGGTGGCTGCGAACTTGATGGTGTGGCTGTTGTACTCGGCGGCGAAGCTCATGCTGCTGGCCAGCAGCAGGGCGGCCAGTGCGCTCAAATGTGTTTTCATGGTCATTCCTGTTTCTTGTTGGATTTTTAGTGGGCGAACCATTGCGCTGGAACGGTGACCAGATCGGGGAACATCACCAGCAGGAACAGCACAATGGTTTCCGCAATCAGGAACGGGAAAGTCCCCTTGAGCAGCGCTTCGTAACGGATGTTGCCGATGCCGCACACGACGTTGAGCACCGTGCCTACGGGCGGTGTGATCAGGCCGATGGAGCAATTGATCATGAACAGCACACCGAAGTAGATCGGGTCGATGTTGGCGGCGGTGACCACGGGCACGAGGATCGGCGCCAGCAGCAGGATGGTCGGCGTCAGATCCATGACCATGGAGATCGCCAGGATCAGTAGCATCAAAACAACGATCAGCAGTTTCGGGTTGTCCATGACCGGCTGGATGAGGTCGATGATCTGTCCCGGGATATCGGCGATGGTGATCATCCAGGCAGGAATCGAGGCCGCCGCGACCAGGAACATCACGGCCGCGGTGGTCTTGCCGGCGCGCAGCAACAGCTCACCCAGGGACTTGAGGCTCAGTTCACGGTAGATCAGCGACGACACCAGCAACGCATACACACTCGCCACAGCGCCGGCTTCGGTCGGAGTCACCACGCCAAAGCGCAGGCCAGCGACGATAATCACCGGCAGCATCAGCGCCCAGGTGCTGTCGACGAAGGCTTTCATGCGCTCCTTGCCGGATGCCTTGGGGCTCAGTTGCACATCGTTGTCGCGACGTGACACCAGCCACCAGGCGACTACCAGCGCCAAGGCAATCATCAGTCCTGGAGCAATGCCAGCCAGGAACAGCTTGGTGATCGACAGGCCCGAGGCGACGCCCAGGACCACAAAGCCGATGCTCGGCGGAATGATCGAACCCAGCACCGAGACCGACGCGATCAGGCCACCGGAACGGTTGCGGTTGTAGCCGGCGATCACCATCATCGGCAGCAGCAGCGCGGTCAGTGACGCGGCATCGGCCAGCGCCGAACCCGACAGGCTGGAAAGCAGCACGCCGGCAACGATGGTGACGTAGCCCAGGCCGCCGCGCAGGTGACCGACCAGGGAAATCGCCAGGTTGATGATGCGCTTGGACAGACCGCCGCTGTTCATGACCTCGCCAGCGATGATGAACAGTGGAATGGCCAGCAACGGAAAGCTGCCTGCCGAGTTGACGATGTTCTGCGCGATGATCTGGCCATCGAACAAACCGAGCAGTCCCATCAGGGCCACGCCGCAGAGGATCAATGCATAGGCGATCGGTACGCCGATGAGAATGGCGGCCATGAGCACGCCGACGAATAGGCCCAGTGCCATTATTTGAATACCCCGTGTGCGTTTTCAGGCGCTGGCTCAGCGGCCGGCGTGATCAGGTGCTTGCCCAGTTGGGCGCACAGCAAAACGGTACTCAATATCGCGAACACCAGACCGGCACCGTAGAACAGCGCCATGGAGACGCCGGTGGACGGTGCACCCACATGCAGGTTGATCAGGGTTTGTTTCCAGCTGCCTTCGAGGAACAGCCAAGTGGCGTAGAGCATCGCCAGGTAGGCCAGGGTCATCAGGTGTTTGGCCACCTTGGCCGAGACCCGGCTGGTCAGGATATCGACACCGATGTGGCCGTTCTCGTGCAGCATGAGTTGCGAACCGGCAAAGACCAGCCAGACGAACGCCAGCCTGGAAATCTCCTCGCTGAAGAACAGCCCGGAATTGAAGCCATAACGCAAAACGACGTTGGCGAAGATCAGCACGGTAATGCAAACCAGACACGCCACAATCAGTGTTTTAAGTCCGAGGAAATACAGTCTGAGGAGTTCTTTCATGGCACTTGCACTCCATTGAAGTTGGGGAGGGCGAGCAAGTAAGTCGTTGGCGGGACAGGGTCGTGAACCCTAAGTAAACGCGTGCCGATAAAGTGAGGACGATGCATGAGAAAGACCACCTTTTATTATTAGTTATACGTCGTCGTATGACCTGAGTTGAGTTTTTCTTTTTGCCCTGATGATGTCAACGCAATAGGGCTGGATGGCTGAGTCAATGTTTTTATTAAGGGGATAACGGAATTTAATCAACGTGGTTAAACGGTTGCCGGAGGAGGGTCGAGGAGGCTTCTTCAGTTATTAGGGGATTGTTTTAAGTGCGGTTGTATGATGTCGTATAAATTCAATTGCTTCTCCCATGACAATAACAAGGTGATAACAAGATGACCCCTTCCGAGCTTCAATCTGTCCTGTCCTCCGGGCTGCTGTCTTTCCCGCTGACCGACTTCGATCAGCAGGGCGACTTCAATGCGGCGGGTTATGCGCGGCGTCTGGAATGGCTGGCGCCCTACGGCACCAGCGCGCTGTTTGCGGCGGGCGGAACCGGTGAGTTTTTCTCTCTTGCCGCCAGCGAATACCGTTCGGTGATCAAGACGGCTGTCGATACCTGCGCCGGCAGCATGCCGATCCTCGCCGGCGTCGGCGGCTCGACCCGTCAGGCAATCGAATATGCGCAAGAAGCGGAGCGCCTGGGCGCCAAAGGCTTGCTGTTGTTGCCTCACTACTTGACCGAGGCGAGCCAGGAGGGTGTGGCGGCCCACGTCGAGGCCGTGTGCAAATCGGTCAAGATTGGTGTGGTGGTCTACAACCGCAACGTCTGCCGGCTGACCGCGCCATTGCTCGAACAATTGGCCGAGCGCTGCGAGAACCTGATCGGGTACAAGGACGGTTTGGGGGATGTCGAGTTGATGGTGTCGATCCGCCGTCGACTGGGTGATCGGTTCTCGTACCTGGGCGGCCTGCCGACCGCAGAAGTGTACGCCGCCGCGTACAAGGCGCTAGGCGTACCGGTTTACTCGTCAGCGGTGTTCAACTTCGTGCCGCAACTGGCGACCAATTTCTATCAGGCGATTGCCCGGGAAGACCACACAGCGGTCGGCAAAATGATTGACGATTTTTTCCTGCCTTATCTGGACATCCGCAACCGCAAGGCGGGCTACGCTGTCAGCATCGTCAAGGCCGGGGCAAAGATCGTTGGGCATGACGCCGGACCGGTTCGTACGCCGTTGACCGACCTGACGGGTGAAGAGTACGAAATGTTGGCTGCGCTGATTGAAAAGCATGGCAAATAACGGCCGCCCATGACTGGCAAGCGTCATGGATAGGCTGTGCCACGCCCCGCCAAAGCGATGCTCTGGCGGGGCGTTTTTCGTTACGATGCTGCGCTCATGGAGCGGGGTGATGTCAAGCGCCTGGCAATCTCCCCAAGCGATTCACTTCACACCATCAACCGCTGCCGGCAGCGTGAATTTGAACAAGGCTCCCTGGCCAAGCACACTCTCGGCCACGATGCGCCCACCGTGGGCCTCGACAATCCCCTGCGAGATATACAGACCCAATCCAGTGCCCGTTGGATTGCCTTCCTTCATCGTCCAGTAGCGGTCGAATACATGAGGCAGATGCTCCGCAGGTATGCCTTCACCGCTGTCGCGCACGGTGAAGACGATTTCGCCGCCGCACGATTCGGCGTGCACGCCTACCGTGCCCAGGCGCGGGGTGAACTTGATCGCGTTGCTGACCAGGTTCGACAGCACCTGGAACAAGCGCTCAGGGTCCGCCTGGATGCGCAGCTCGGGATCAGCCTCGAAGGAAATGCTGATGTCCTTGTCCAGTGCCAGAGGGGCGAGCAGCGCTTGAGCTTCCTCGAACATCTGGGCGACATCGAGCTTTTGCGGCGTGATCGTGTAGCGGCCCGCGTCGATCTTGGAGGTGTCGAGCAGGTCTTCGAGCAGCGTATTCATGCGCCCGGCGGCTTGTTGCATGGTGTCGATTGCGGTGGAAATGCGCCGCGAGGTGTGCGGGCCATCGGAGCTGAAGGTCTTTTGCATCATGCCGCATAGCATGGAAATGACCGTCATCGGATTGCGCAAGTCGTGGGACACCACGGCCACCAGTTCGTCGCGGGCGCGCACGGCTTCCTGCTCTCGACGCACCTGGCGAGCCAGGTCATTTTCCAGCGCCGAGCGGCGCAGGTCGTTGGCCGCGTAGAGGTCGCCGTGGCTCCACTTGGTGGAAATCCCGGACATTTCGACTTTCCAGATTTCGAACGAGGTGCGCGGTCGCAGTCGCAGACCCGTGTCGGAGTTCTCAAGATCCAGCGGCTTTCGCGGGTCGCCGCTCCATTGGATGTTCTCTTTGACTTCCGGACGGAACCACATCACGCCATTGTCGACAGGTTTGGGCAGGCTCATGGCAAGCACACCGCTGGCCACTTGCTGATACTGCGCGGCGGGTGGGTAGACACTGGCCAGGTGATGACTGGCGAACACCGGTTTGCCACTCTCCTGCAACCATTTGTGCAACGCGCGGATTTCGTCGGGCTCCGGGCAACTGCCGTACCGGTGCAGTTGCTTGTCCTCGATGATGGCGATGCCACACGCCCGGGCCAGCGCCATCAGTACTTGGGGTTGTTGGGCCAGGCCGTCGAAGACATTCTGTGGTGAGTCGATCATTGCCTGATTGAGCAGCGCCAGCGACTCGAGCTTCTCATCACGCTGGCGGCTCAGTTCCAGCGCCTCCATCGCGTTGATCTGCAGCGACAGCACCTGGCCGATGGTCTGGCAGGCCGTGCGCAACTCATGCGGGACATGCAACGGCTGGCGGTTGCCACAGCTGATCAGGCCCCACAGTTGGTCTCCGCGCATCAGGGAAATGCTCATCGATGAAAGCACCCCCATGTTCTTCATGTACTGGCAGTGAATGGGCGAGACGCTGCGCAGGGTCGCGAAACTGAGGTCCAGCGGGGTCTGGGTGTCGGGTCGCAGCTTCGGCACCAGCGGCACCGGCTGGTAATCGGCGTTGGGGATGATCCGCAACCAGTTGGTGCGATACAGCTCACGGGCCTGTTCGGGGATGTCCGACGCCGGGAAGAACAGGCCGTTGAACACTTCCATAGACGGGTCGGAAGCCTCGGCGATGACCTGGCCGTGGCCTTCCTCTTCGAATCGGTAGATCAGTACCCGGTCGTAACCGGTCATGGCCTGTATTTCCTTGACGCTCACGTCGTACAACTGTTGCAGCGTGGTCGCCGCTTGCAGGCGCTGGAGCATCCGCCCCAGATTCGTCTGGTTGCCGGCGACATTGCGCGGCTGGAAATTCTCGACATGAATCTCCAGTTCCAGGATCAGCACCCCTTCATGGCGATGCAGCAAGCCTTCGAACGCCGTGCCGTTGATTTTGAAGCGCAGGGGTGGGACGTCGAAGAGCGTAGGTTGCTGCAACGCTTCGCGTACGGCTTTGGCGTGTGCGTCACCGATGAGGCTTTGCAGCGGGCGCCCGATCAGCGTCTGCGGCTCTCGCGCCAATAATGTGTCGACGTTGGCACTGACCTGGATGATCTCCAGTTCAGGCTCGGTCAGGGTCAGCAGCAAGCCGTGGGGCTGGATGGCCCCGGGAAAACGGATAGGTTCGTCGGCGCAGTTGGCCAGGAGTTCTTCAAACGCGTCTTTGTCTTGTGGTGTCATACCAGAACCTCCTGGCTTTGCAGCCAACGTTCGAAACAACTGAAAGTCGTGTGTGCTGCGGCGACGACTGCCTTGCGCTCGTCGGCGTCCATTGGGCGGCTGCCCAGGTAATCGATGAAATCGCGCCAGCGGCGGCCGGTCGAGGCGCCATAGACATCCAGGAATGCGGCACCGTTTTCTGCGCCCAGGTCCAACCGTGAGGCGATTTCCCGACGCAGGATCTGCCCGCCGAGCGTTGCGCCTTCCAACACGTAGAGGACACCCAGACACGCTGCGGCGCTATCGATCACCGGCAAGTCTCGGCAGGCGGGCAGATCTTCCAGTGCTTGCTCGGACAGGCCCATGGCTTGCAGGTCGCGGCCCAAGGTCATGGCTTTGAGTCGCATGCGCAAGTCAAAATCTTCCGGCATGTACGCGCTCAACTGCAATGCGGTTTCCAGCGGTCGATAAAAACCGTAATAGGCCTGCATCAGGCGTTGGAAAGCCTGGACATCAAGGGTGTCGGAGAAAAACGGCAGACGTTTCTCCAGGGCGATATGCAGCACGGCGGTGCCGGTGCGCAGATCCTGAAGCACGGGTGGGACCTCACGGGTCTTGGGTTGCATGGTCATAAACTCTAATCCGACCTCGTTATGGCCATGACTGAAAAAATTCCGGTGTGCATACTACAGTTCTTGGGCAGAACTGGTTTGAGGGTTTTTTGTAATTGCGATGGCTGGTCCATGGTTAACTGACCGCCATTTTCTGGGAGGGTTCGCGCGATGGATACTGCATTCAAACACCCACTGTTTCTTGTAGGGCTGCCTCTGCTTGCCATCGGCATCAGTACGGAGAACACCGGTTTCTGGTTGCCCGGACTGGTGTTCATGGTCATCGGCTGGTCGCAGCGGTCGAAGAAATAACGCAGGAAAGCGTTCGATGGAAGCGCAAAGCAAAATTCTGGTGTTCTTGAGGCGCCACCGATACGTGGTTCTGACATTGATGATCGTCGCGACTCTGGTCAACGCGTTCGCCCGTTTCACCGGGGATTGGGAGCGCTTCTGGACCGTCCTGATGCTGCAGGCACTGTTCGGGCAGGCAGTGTTCAACTACCTGCGTGGGGGCACGGTGCAGTTCGCGACGGGTGGTGGGCTGTCAAAGGACGCCAACCCAATGGGCCGTGCCGCCCTGGCAACCTTCGCGCTGGCGGTTTATCTGGTGGCGTTCGCCTACGAGGGACAGCCGCGCGAGCCGTCCATTCATGATAAACGGCCAGGTGACTGGACGATGCCGACGCGGGAAGAGAACCGACCGTGAAGTACGCCAGCGAAGGGCAACCGCCTCAAATGCCGGAGGATGCGCCTTCGCTGATCATTGTTTTCAAGGCCCGCGCGATATCAAGGCGCGATTGATCGGTAATCCGCCCGGGATGCTGATCGAACATGTGCGGTGCCCCTGGATAGACATGCAATTCAATGGGCACGCCGGAGCGGGACAATCGGGTGGCGAAGGCCACGCCTTCTTCCAGGAACAAGTCCAGCGCGCCCACCGACAGGAATGTACGGGGCAGGTTGGCCAGGTTCGTCTGAAGCGCCGGTGAATACAAGCCCGCACTCGCTTGGCTCAGGGGGTGATCTGGGCGCAGGCAACTCCAGCAGAATTGGTTGGGGTGCGCGGACCAGCCAATGACGCCGGTGGTGCAATTGGTGTGCGGTGAACTTTCGGTGCCCGTGCGATGGTCAAGCATGGGATAAATCAGAACCTGACCGGCGAGTACATACTGCTCCCTGTCTCGAACCAGCATCGCCAGGGCGGCCGCCAGTCCTCCGCCCGCGCTGTGACCCATGATCACCAGGCGCTTTGCATCCACACCGAGCGATTGTTGGTTGGAATGCAGCCACGCCAGCGCCGAGTAACAATCATCCAAGGGAGCAGGGAAGGGGAATTCAGGTGCCAGCCGGTAGTCCACCGCGACGATAATTGCCTGTACCTGCTCAGCCAGATCCGCCAGATAATCATCGGCCATCTCCGGTCGGCCCAGGACGAACCCTCCGCCGTGCAGGTAGACGATTGCAGGAAGCTTGCTTTCAGGCGAGCTGCTTGGTCGGTACAGGCAGAGGCGCAATTTCTGACCATCGCAGCCCGGTATCCATCGCTGCTCGCAACGAAGCTCGTTCGCAGGCTTGAAGCCGGCATGCACACGATTACGGATGTCTGCCAGGGTATCCAGGGACCAGGTTTGTGTACCGGGCATCAGGAAACCTTGAAAGTCAGGGTCCAGCAGCTCTTCGGGTTTCATATCCGGCCTTTTTGCAGCGTCGGGCGCCTTTGTGAAGGCGCCGCTCGGGGTAGGTTTACAGCCAGGCCTTGATCTGTGCGCAGACGGCCGTTGTGGAAATGCCATAACGGTCATGCAACGTCGGCAGGGCCCCGGCATCCAGAAATGCATCGGGCAAGGCGATTTGCCGGAAGGTCGGGGTCACGCCGTTGCGCAACAACACACCGGCGACGGCCTCTCCCAATCCGCCAATCACCGAGCTGTTTTCCGCCGTCACCACGAGGCGACCCGATTTTCGAGCCTCGGCCAGAATGGCCTGCTCGTCCAGTGGCTTGATGGTCGGTACATGCAGGACCGCCACATCAATGCCATCGGCTTGCAAGTGTTTAGCGGCTTCGAGCGAGCGCATCGTCATTAAACCCGTGGAGATAATCAGCACATCATTGCCGGTGCGCAGAGTCTTGGCCTTGCCGATCTCGAACGTGTAACCGTACTCGTCTAGCACCAGGGGAACGTTACCGCGCAGCAGGCGCATGTACACCGGGCCTTGGTGAGCCGCGATAGCCGGCACAGCCTGTTCGATTTCCAGCGCATCACAGGGGTCGACGATCATCAGGTTAGGCATGGCGCGGAATATCGCCAGGTCATCCGTGGCCTGGTGGCTTGGGCCATATCCTGTGGTGAGGCCCGGCAGACCGCACACGATCTTGACGTTCAGGTTTTCCTCGGCAATTGCCATGCAGATAAAGTCATAGGCACGCCGGGAGGCGAACACGGCGTAGGTAGTGGCGAAAGGAACAAACCCTTCGCGGGCCATGCCTGCGGCCGCGCTCATCAGCAATTGCTCGGCCATGCCCATCTGGTAGAACCTGTCTGGGTGCGCTTTGGCGAAAATATGCAGGTCGGTGTACTTGGACAGGTCGGCGGACAGTCCGACAATGTCCGGGCGCTGCTCTGCCAGCGAAGCCAGGGCGTGGCCGAAGGGGGCTGAGCGGGTGGCCTGGCCCTCGGATGCGATGGAGGCGATCATTGCCGAAGTTGTCAGACGCTTTTTGCTCGGCACAGCGGCTGAAGTCGCAGGGGTGGCGTTGCTCATTGTTCTTTTCCTTCTTCAAGATTGTTCAGTGCCAGCTCCCATTCATGTTCTTCCACACGGATAAAATGGTTTTTCTCTCGTGCTTCCAGAAACGGCACACCTTTACCCATCTTGGTATCGCAGATGATGACGCGCGGCTGTGCGCCCGAATGGTTGCGGGCGGCATCGAAGGCGGCAACCAACGCTTCGAGGTCGTTGCCATCAACGCGCTGGGTGAACCAGCCAAAGGCTTGCCAGCGATCGACGATGGGCTCGAATGACAGGATTTCGCTGGAATAGCCATCGGCCTGCTGATTGTTGACGTCGACGATGGCGATCAGATTGTCCAGTTTCCAATGCGATGCCGACATCACCGCTTCCCAGGTGGAACCCTCATTCAGTTCTCCGTCCGAGAGCAGGTTGTAAACGAAGGAAGATGAGGCCTTGCGTTTGAGGCCCAAGCAAGCACCCACCGCAATGCCCAGTCCCTGGCCGAGGGAGCCACCGGTGATTTCCATCCCAGGGGTGTAAGCGGCCATGCCCGACATCGGCAGCCGGCTGTCATCCGAACCGTAGGTTTCAAGTTCATCGAGTGGAATGATCCGGGCTTCGATCAAGGCGGCGTACAAAGCAATGGCGTAGTGGCCGATCGAGAGGTAGAAGCGATCTCGTTCCTCCCACTGTGGATCTTGCGGCCGGTGGTTCATGGCGTGGAAATACGACACTGCCAACAGGTCGGCAGCGCCGAGCGCCTGTCCGACGTAGCCCTGGCCTTGAACTTGCCCCATGCGTAGCGCATGGTGGCGAATGTTGTGGGCGCGTTCGGCCAGTGTCACGGGTGATTGCGGTGCAGAGGTAGGGTTCATGGTAAAGCTCCGAGAAATCAACGATTGACCAGGGTTGCTGGGATGCGCAGGACCAGCGTGGCACCGCCCAGCAGCACGCCGGTAATCAGGTACATGCCGATGGCGCTGGAGCCGGTCTGTGTGGTGACCCAGCCGATCAGATAGGGCGAGCAGAACCCGGCGAGGTTGGCGAAGCTGTTGACGGCCGCGATGCCGGCGGCGGCCGATACGCCACCGAGCAAGGTGGTGGGCAGCATCCAGAACAGAGAGGTGGCGGACAGGATCCCCGAGGCCGCCAGGCACAGGCTGAGGATGGAAAGCGTCACATTGCCACCCACCAGGGCTGCCAGGCTCAGGCCGATGGCTCCCGCAATCATGGGCACGATGAGATGCCAGCGGCGTTCGCGATGTTTGTCACCGCTGCGCCCGACCAGCAGCATCGCCGCGATCGCGCAAAGGTAAGGCAGGCTGGTCAGGAATCCGATGTGCAGCGGATCGGAGACACCGGCATTACGCACCAGCGTCGGGAGCCAGAAAGTGATTGCGTACTGACCCATCACGACGCAGAAGTAGATGGCGGCGAGCAGCCACAGGCGCCTGTCCCGGATGAATTCGCCGACCGAGGCGTGCGTGACTTTCTGCTGGTTGTCTTCAGCGAGCTCGCGGGTGACCAGCGCTTTCTCTTCGTCGTTGAGCCAGTCTGCCTGATGCACCCCATCTTTGAGGTAGCTCAGCACCAGCAGCCCGACGATGACCGTTGGCACGGCCTCGATGACGAACATCCATTGCCACCCGGCCCATCCATGGACGCCGGCGAAATGGTTCATGATCCAGCCCGATAGCGGGCCACCGACCATGCCGGACAGCGGAATGGCGATGAACCACAGCACGGTCATGCGCGCCCGGCGATAGGACGGGAACCAGTAGGTGAGATAAAGCAGCAGACCTGGGGCAAGCCCCGCTTCGGCGATACCCAGCAAAAAGCGCAGGGCATAGAACTGCCACGCGGTTTCCACGAAGGCGAACAGGGCGGAAATGATGCCCCAAGTGATCATGATGCGGGCAATCCACACCCGTGCGCCGACTTTGTGAAGGATGATGTTGCTGGGCACTTCGCAAAGGAAATAACCGATGAAGAACATGCCCGCGCCCAGTCCATAGACGGCTTCGCTGAGCGCCAGGTCGTTCATCATTTGCAACTTGGCAAAACCGACGTTGACGCGATCCAGATAGGCGCACAGGTAGCACAACATCAGGAAGGGCATGAGGCGCCAGGCCGTTTTACGGTAGGCGTTGGAACGCACGGTCGAAACCGCTTCGAGCGACAGGGTTGTCATGATGGTCCGATCTCTTGTTTTTATTGACCGCCAGGCCATTGGCCCGGCTGCATCATCGATCCAGAACCGCACGGGCCATGCAGGCCCGCCCAGAGTGACTCAGTGAATCAGCATTCCGCCGTTCACATCCAGGGTGATACCGGTCAGGTATGAGGATAGGTCGCTGGCCAGGAAGAGCGCGGCGTTGGCGACGTCCTGTGCTTCACCCAGGCGGCCGAGCGGAATGCCGTCGATGATCGCGTGGCGGCGCTCGTCCTGCATCAGCCCACCAGTGATGTCGGTATGAATCAGGCCCGGGGCAATGGAGTTGACACGAACCTTGTCCGGCCCGAGTTCCCGCGCCATGGCCTTGGCCAGCCCCAGAACACCCGCCTTGGCAGCGCTGTAGTGCGGTCCGCCGAAAATGCCGCCACCGCGTTGTGCCGACACCGAAGACATGCACACGATGCTGCCGCCCCCCTGTTGGCGCATTGTGGGAATCACTGCTTGCGACATGAGCAGGGTGCCGCGCAGGCTGACGTCCAGCACCTTGTCGTAATCCGAAGGGCGAATGTCCAGCGTCTTGAGGGGCTGGGTGATCCCGGCGTTGTTGACCAGAATGTCGATGCGCCCGAAATGCTCGATGATTCTGGCGACGGCGTGCTGGACCTGGGTCTCGTCGGCCACGTTGGCCGCCAGGCCGAGATGGCCTTCGCCGAGCGATGCGGCAGCATCTCGCGCAGCCGATTCGTCCAGGTCGAGGATGACGACACGAGCGCCGTGTTGCGCGAAAGTGGTCGCGGTTGCGCGGCCAATCCCTCGTGCGGAGGCTGCACCGGTGATGATTGCGACTTTGCCTTGGACAAGCATGGGAGAGCACCTCTGAGTTGTTTTTATGAGGTCGGTTCATTTGGAGCCGATGACCCAGCTTGGTCTTGCGCGATGCCTGGAGCAATAAGGCAAATATCACTCGGTGCTGAAAAAATTCAGCACTCGCCAGCCTGGCTTTGCAATGATTGAATGTACCCATCCCCGGTTTCCGCCGCCTGTAAAGAAGTGAGGATGATCATGCCAACCTCCGGCGATACGCCTGCGGTGTTGCCACCGCTGAAAGCCATTCAGGCCTTTGAGCAAACAGCGCGCTTCGGTAACGTTGCCAGAGCGGCAGAAGTGCTTGACCTGACGCCTTCTGCGGTCAGCCATCAACTGGCCAAACTGGAAGCCATGATTGGCCGCCAATTGTTCCTGCGCACCGCCCGGGGAGTCACGCTGACGCCAGTCGGCGAGCAATACCTCAAGGAAATCTCGGGAATCCTGCACAGCCTGGCGGTGGCGACCGAGCGCGCCACCAGTGATGTCAGCCTGGATTGCCTGCGGTTGCATTCTTCACCCAGTTTTGGCCTGTTATGGCTGATGCCGCGGCTGGAGCAGTTTCGGCAGAGCAATCCGGACATCCAGCTGAATCTGTCCTGCTCCTACGAGTCGCTGCACTTCAGTCGCGACAAGATCGATGTCGATATTCGCCATGGCATGCCCAACTGGCCGAGCTACGAAGTGCGCACCATCGGCAACGAAACCATTTCTGTCATGGCCTCCCCAAAACTCCTTGAAAAACACCCCGTCGGCAGTGCCGCCGATTTGCTGGACAGCCAGTTGATCCTGTCGGAGGCGACGTTGATCAAATGGCCGCAACTGTTTGCCCAGCATGGGCTGTCACGTCCCGAGAAACCCTACACGCTGAGCTTCGACCGGTCTTACATGACGCTGGAGGCAGCCAGTCATGGGCTCGGTTTCGCGTTGGAAAGTACCTTGCTGGCCCGCGAATATCTGGCAAGGGGTGACCTGGTGGAGGTCGCGCCTTCGCTGAGTGCGCCCATCACTGCGCATCATCTGGTGTTTCCGCGCGCGCACTCCAGCTTCCCCCGCGTGCGCAGATTTCTCGACTGGATGCAGCAGGAGTTGGGGCACGACTTCGATTATTGAGCAGCGCGTCCCTGTCTCACGAGTCCGGCCGCTAGGCGGACCATTCGACCGTGTTGCGCAGCCGCTGTGCATCCTTGCCCGGCGGCAGTCCAAACATGCGCACATAGTCGCGGCTGAACTGCGAAGGGCTGTCGTAGCCCACGCGATAGCCGGCGCCGGCGGCATCGAACGCCTGCGCCACCATCAGGCGCCGGGCTTCCTGCAGGCGTAATTGACTGCGAAATTCCAGTGGGGTCATGGCGGTGACGGCCTTGAAGTGAGCGTGGAACGTCGAGCGGCTCATGCCTGCAACGTCGGCCATTTCTTCGATCCGGCAAGCTTCGTGGTAGTGGTTGCGTATCCACGCGATGGCACGGGCGATCTGGTTCAAGCGGCTATCTCCCCTGGCCATCTGCCGGACGATTCCGTTGGCGTTGCCGGTGAGCAGGCGATACAGCATCTCGCGAATGACCAAAGGCGCCAGCTCTTCGATGTCGGCTGGGGTATCCAGGAGCCTGGCGAGCCGGACGGCAGCATCCAGCATCGGCGCGGTGGTCGTGTTGAGCTCGATGCCCGATGTCGGCAGGTCGGTCGTGTCATCCGGTGCGCGATGGCGCAGGGCGAGCTCACTCAATACGCTCATGTCCAGATCCAGCACCAGGCACAGGTAAGGCGCCTGCTCGCTGGCCTCGATGACCGAGCCCATGACGGGAATGTCCACGGACGCCACCAGGTGCGTGGCAGCGTCGTAGACATACGACGCACTGCCCGCCACCACATGTTTGCGACCCTGGGCAATCAGGCACAGCGTCGGCTCGTAGACCACGGGCATCGGGATGGTGGGTTTGCTGGAGCGAACAAGACTGACCCCGGGGATCGGGGTGTCATGAATACCGTCAGTGGGCGCGTGGCGACTGATGAGGTCGATCAGGCTTTGCAAAGATTCCATGAGAACTCCGTTAAATGCCGGCTCGGATAATCGTGCAAGAAGGAAGGACGATTCATCTATAAGCGTGCGGGCCTTGGCGGGCAGACTTGTTTCGTACCGGTCAGCATCCACTTCTGTAAGGAGGCCATAATGCCTGCAACCACAGCACTCGACCACTACCGCCTGCTCGGACGATCAGGTATGCGCGTTTCGCCCCTTGCCCTCGGCACCATGACGTTTGGCGCCGACTGGGGCTGGGGGGCGGATGAAGCTGAAGCCCGGCAGATTTTCGATGCCTACGTCGATCATGGCGGCAACCTGATCGACACGGCGGTCAACTACACCAATGGCGCCTCTGAGCGCATTCTTGGCCAGTTCCTCAAGGGCAAACGTGACCGCCTGGTGGTGTCGACCAAGTTCACCATGGCCCGCGATCCCAGTGACCCCAACTCGGGTGGCAACCATCGCATGAACCTGATGCGCTCGGTGGAGACCAGCCTCAAGCAACTCGATACCGACCGCATCGAATTGCTCTACCTGCACGCGTGGGACTTCACCACCGGCGCCGAGGAAGTCATGCGCGCCCTTGATGATCTGGTGCGTAGCGGCAAGGTGCTCTACCTCGGTATCTGCAACACCCCGGCGTGGAAAATCGCCGAACTGCAGACCCTCGCCACATTGCGCGGCTGGTCGCCCCTGGTGGCATTGCAGATCGAGTACAGCCTGGTGGAACGCAGCGTCGAACATGAGTTGATGCCAATGGCGCAATCGATGGGGCTGGGAGTCTTGCCCTGGTCACCCTTGGGCGGCGGAATCCTCACCGGCAAATACGCTCGTGAGGATCTGGGCCAGGCCAGCGAAGCTAACGTCTCGGCGACGCGCAAGGGTGTCATCAGCTCTTCGGGGCATATGAATGAACGCTCCCTGCAAATTGCCAGCGTGGTGGCAGCCGTTGCTGACGAGGTGGGCGCCACGCCATCTCAGGTCGCCCTGGCTTGGACGCTGCTCAATCCGGCCGTGGCGGCCCCCGTGATGGGCGCCAGGACGCTGGCCCAGTCACGGGATAATCTGGGTGCCCTCAGTTTGCAACTGGCTGACGAGCACATCGCCCAGTTGAATCAAGCCAGCGCTCCCGAGCCCATCTTTCCGGGGCGCTTCGTCTCTCGGCCTATGGTCCAGCAACTGATATTCGGTGGCGCTCAATTGGAGCGCCGGGTGTGATAGCCGAAGGAGGCATATTCATGAGTTCCATCACCTTGCAACGCGTGCGCTCGATGACACTGGCATTGCTGGTTGGCCTGGGAACAGGGTCGACCGGGGCCAGCGCCAACTCAATGATGGCTGTCGAAGCACGAAACAAACAGCACGTCACCGAAGCCTTTGACCGCTGGGCCGCCGGTGGCACCACATTCTTCAGCGACATCCTGACACCGGATGTCGTCTGGACCATCAAGGGCTCAGGCCCCAGTGCGGGTGAATATCGAGGGGTGGATGCATTCGTCGAACAAGCGGTACGCCCCTTCGTTTCGCGCCTGTCCAGCCCGGTCCGGCCCGTTCGCAAGCAGATATGGGCCGATGGCGATCACGTGATCATTCAATGGGACGGCGTTGGTACGGCGCGTGATGGGCAGGCGTATCGCAACAGCTATGCCTGGATCTTCCATATGCGCGACGGTAAGGCGTTCGAGGCCACGGCCTTTCTTGACCTGGCCCCTTATGACGATGTGTTGCGGCGTATCCCTGAACAGGCGGCGAATTAGTCAGAAGGCCGATCAAACTGAATCTCTCCGTGCCTGGCGGTTCTACAACAGAACAGACAGGCACGGAGAAAGGAAAATGAGCACATCATTGAAGGTCGGGGACGCGGTGCGCTGGAATTCCGAGGCTGGGATCATCCACGGCAAGGTCGTCAAAGTGCACGTCAAGGATGTCGAGTTCATGGGGCGCCATCGCCCGGCATCGAAGGATGCCCCGCAATACGAGGTCAGGAGTGACAAGACCGGTCACCTGGCGATGCACCATGGCGAGGCGCTGCATCGCACTGGATCATGAAGCGCAACGATTCACGCGACTGCGCACGGCGTCCAGCATGCGCTGGCCGTAAAGACCGACACCCAGCCCCGCAACAATCAGCACCACCGCCACGATTTTGTTGATCGACAGCCTCTCATCGAAAATCATCACCGAACCCAGCAAACCGAACACCGGCACCAGCAAGGACAATGGAGCGACGGTGGAAACCGGGTATTGCTTCAGCAGTGAATTCCACACCCAGTAACCGAACAGCGTGTTGGGGTACACCTGGAACAGAATTGACAGCACGGCACGGTAGTCCAGTTGGTGGACCAGGGCGCTGTAACCCGCCGAACCGTTCACGGCGTATTCCAGCGCAAACAGCGGGATCGGCGAAAACGCGCTGGACCACACGAGGAAGGCGAACACCTGGGTGGTTCGGGCCTTTTTGTTGATCACGTTGGCCGCACTCCAGGCCACTGCACCCAGCAATACCAGGATCAGCCCGGCGGCGGTAACGGTGCCGTCGACAATGGAAAGAATGCTCAACAAGCCGCATAACGCGATGGCCATACCCGCCAGTTGATAGCGTGAGACCGTTTCCTTGAACACCCACGCACCCAGCAGGATGGTGAAAAACGCGCTGAACTGCAGCACCAGCGAAGCGATGCCGGCTGACAGTCCGGCCTTGATCCCCAGGTTGACCACTCCCCACAGTCCGATGCCGAATACCAGACCGTAGCCAATGATGTAGCGCCATTGCACATCGGGTTTGGGGATGAAAAAGAGGGCGGGCACGGCGCAGAGGCTGAAGCGCAGGCCGGCGAGAATCAGCGGGTCGACGGTGCTCAGCCCCAGTTTGATCACCGAGAAGTTCAGCCCCCAGATGGCGGTGATGGAAATGGCGAGCAGCAAGTGCCGTGTCTTCATGCGCAGGGTCCTTGATCGATTGCGGGGAGTTGTCGGGTGAAAAACCACAGAAGCAGTGCCGTTGCGCTGATCGACCCGCCCACCAGGCTCACCGCGGGCCAGCCCCATAGCGCGTACACCTGGGTCGCGGCGGCGGCGCCAAGCGCGCTGCCCACCGAATAAAAGCACATGTAAGCGCCGACCATGCGGCTTTGCGCGTCGGGGCGCGCGGTGAAAATCAGGCTCTGGTTGGTGACGTGAACGGCCTGCACGGCGTAGTCGAGCAGGATCACGCCGACAACCAGCGCGAGCAGCGAGGTTTGCGCAAACGCGATGGGCAGCCACGACACTGTCAGGAGCGCCAACGACAGGCCGGTCACCCGTTGGCCAAAACCTTGGTCGGCCCAGCGACCGGCTCGCCTGGCGGCCAGGGCGCCGGCAATACCCGCCAGGCCAAACAGGCCGATGGCGGTATGGGAAAGCGACAGCGGCGGGGCGCTCAAGGGCAGGACCATGGCTGTCCAGAGCACGGAGAAGGCGGCGAAGATCAGCAGGGCAAACAGGCCTCTGATGCGCAGGGTCGGTTCGGTCAGGAACAGCGCGAACAGTGAGCGGATGAGTGCTGGGTAGCTGTGCTTGACTCGCGGGGCTGCAGCGTCCGGTGCCATGTTGTAGAGCACCACCGCGAGGGCGAGCATGAGCCCGGATGAAACGAAATACACGGCGCGCCAACCGGCGAGATCGGCAATCAGCCCCGAGGTTAACCGGGCCATCAGGATGCCCAGGACGATACCGCTGGTGACGGTTCCCACCGCCTGCCCACGTTGTGCGGGTGTCGCCAGCACGGCGGCGTAGGCCACCAGCACCTGAACCACCACGGCGAGCAGCCCGACAGCGATCATCGACGCCAACAGCACCCACCACTGCTCGGCCGAGCCGACCGCCGTCAGCGCTAAGGAAGTCGCGAGCACTTGCGCCAGAATCAGCCATTTGCGGTTCAGCAAGTCGCCCAGCGGCACGATGAACAACAAGCCCAGCGCATAACCCACCTGCGTCGCCGTCACCACCCTGCCAATCAGAGACGACGCGACGTTCAGGTCTTGGGCCATGGTGTCGAGCAAGGGCTGTGCGAAGTAGATGTTGGCGACTGCAAGCGCACAGGTCATGGAAAACAGCAGGGTCAGTGATGGCGAAAGCCCCGCAGGCGAGTCGGCTTGGCGAACTGCGGTATCAGCTGTCATGTGCGGCTCCGTCGGTTAAACTGGTTTCAATTTAAAACCTGATTGACAGGTTGCTGGATCAGGTTTCAAAATGCAACCAGATTTAAGTGCGATTTCGCGAGGAGCAAGCGATGGTGCAAGACACTTCACCGCAAGCCAACGAGTGCCCGGTCGCCAGGACACTGCAAGCCATTGGCGATCGCTGGTCGCTGATGATCATCCGCGACGCGTTTGACGACATTCGCCGTTTCAGTGATTTCCAGAAGAACCTGGGCGTGGCCAAGAACATATTGACTGCGCGGTTGAAAGCACTGGTGGAGGTGGGGGTGTTCGACGTGCGACCAGCCTCGGACGGCAGTGCCTACAAGGAATACGTCCTGACGGAACAGGGACGTGAAGTCTTTCCGATAGTCGTCAGCCTGCGTCAGTGGGGGGAGCGGTTCCTGTTCGAGCCCGGTGAGACACGCTCGATGTTGCTCGACGACGAGGGCGGCGAGCCGGTGATGCCCATAGAAGTGCGCTCGGCCAGTGGCCGCAAGCTGGGGCCGGCGGATTGTCGGCGGGTGAGGGTTGTGGTCGAGTGAGGCAGTACCCACCGTTCCCCTGCAGGAGCGCCGGTCGACGCTCGATTGCTCGCGATGGTCGTAAACGATGACGCGGGCTGCCTGGACGCCCGCGGTGCCCGGGCCTCCATCGCGAGCGTGCTCGCTCCTACAGGGGCGCGGTGATCGGGGCGTCGTTGCGCTTGAACTTGATGCGCCGGCTCCAGGCGATGGCGGGGCGTTCGAACAGGCGGTAGGCAATGGCGGCCACGACGATGCAGCAGACGATGATCAGCACCGTCGCCAGGATGTCCGAGGCCAGGCCGTCGGGCATGAAACGCCGGTACACCCGCATTAATGTCCCGGTCACCGGGGAATGGAACAGGTACAGGCTGTAGGAAATCAGCGCTATCTTCTGCACCGGATAACTGGCCAGCAAACCCAGTGTGACGGACCGATTGAGCAGTAGGCAAAACGACAGGCCGGTCAATCCGGCCGCCATGGCAAATGAGTCGTCACCGAGCACCCCGATCAACAAAACCACGGCGCTGTACCCCATGGCGACAACCCGGCTCTGCAGCGTGCCGGACAGGGTTTGGGCGCACAGCACGCCTGTCATGAAACTGTACCAGAACGCAATAAAGCCGCCTTTCCAGCCGATCGAATGGATGAGTTCGGTGGGCCACAGCAGCGCCAGCAGCGCACTGGCCCAAATGAAGTGATTGCGCGATTTGAACGTTTCACTGCCGGCGGCCTGGTCAGCCAGCCACATCAGCAATGCAAAGGCGATGTAGAACTGCACCTCGATGCACAGGGTCCAGAACACTGTGATGATGTTCCTGATGCCCAGGAAATCCTGGAGAAACAGCATGTGCGCGAAAATATCCGTAGCCCCGGGAAGAGCCACATCGGGTTGACCGAACATCCGTTTGGCGGCAATCACCGCCACACCCAGGGCGATGGCCGCATAGTAGGGCGGGGCCAGGCGCACCAGACGGCGCGCGACAAAGTTGGCCGCGTTGGCATTGTTCATCGTCACCCGCGCCGTGGTGGTCGCCATGACGATACCGCTCAATACGAAAAAGATCGGCACGCCCAGGTGACCGGCATCGAACACCGCATACTTGACCCAGTGCGGGATGGCGGCAAGAAGGGTGGGGATGTGAGTGCCTTCGGACAGGTGGAACAACACCACCCAGAAGGCTGCGAAGCAGCGCAGGGCGTCGACCAGGGCGAGGCGATGCTTATCGTCAGTGGTGATTACACTCATTCCCGCGTCTCCATTGTCCAGCTACGGATTCTTATCGTTCTGTAATGCAACCACTGAGTCGCAGCTTAGCACCTGGCGGGGCTTGTCAACGGGGCAGAACGCCAACGCATGCACGCCGTCGATGACTTCCCCGCGAGACAGACGTATCTTTCCCGTTCGCTGATTCAAACAAAACAAACAACAAGGAGTCATTGATGTTACCGATCCGTCTCGGCCTGGTGGGTTACGGCAAGATCGCCCAGGATCAACACGTGCCAGCGATCAAGGCCAATCCCGCTTTCCAACTGGTGTCCGTTGCCACCCAGGGGCAGCCCTGCGCCGGGGTTGAGAACTTCAAGTCCCTGGACGAAATGCTGGAAAAGGGCCCGCAGGTGGATGCGATTGCCTTCTGCACGCCACCACAAGGACGATTCGCGCTGGTGCAACAAGCACTGGCCGCGGGCAAACACGTGTTGGTAGAAAAGCCGCCGTGCGCCACCTTGGGCGAAGCGATGGCGCTGGCGGATCAGGCCGGCAACCAGGGTGTCAGCGCATTGTTTGCCTGGCACTCACGCTACGCGCCGGGCATCGAACCCGCCCGCGACTGGCTGGCCAGCCGCACACTGCAAAGTGTGCAGATCGACTGGAAGGAAGATGTACGCAAATGGCACCCCGGCCAGGCCTGGATTTGGCAACCGGGCGGCCTGGGCGTATTCGACCCGGGCATTAACGCCCTGTCGATCGCCACTCACCTGTTGCCGCTGCCGTTGTTTGTCGAATCGGCCGAGTTGCGGGTACCGAGCAACTGCCAGTCGCCGATTGCCGCTTCCATCAAAATGGCCGACGCGCGCCAGCTCGATGTGCGGGCCGAGTTCGACTTCGATCACGGCCATGACGAGCTCTGGAGCATCGAAATTCGTTGCAGCGAAGGTACCTTGCGCCTGGATAACGGTGGCGCACGGTTGAGCATCGATGGTGTGCGCCAATCGGTATCAGAGGAGGGTGAGTATGCCGCCGTGTATCGGCACTTCCAGCAACTGATCGGCAACAAGGCCAGCGATCTGGATTTGCAGCCGCTGCGGTTGGTGGCGGACAGCTTTTTCGTCGGCAGTCGTACGCTGGCTGAGCCGTTCTACGATTAATCGGGATCGGCACCGCGGCAGGTATCTGCCTGCCGTGGTCATTCCAGCCAGGTGTTCAGCACCCGACGATCCAGCTCTTCCCATTCGGCCATGCCCAGCACTCGCGTGGTATTCAAGCCGCGCAGATAGCCGCGTAACTGATTGGCGGTCGCCCGCACCTGCTCGGGATCGGGGGTGCTTTCGCGCACCAGGATGGTTTCGTACGGGACCAGGTACTCTGCCACTCGATCACGGTATTCGGGCAGTACGGCGTCGCGAATGAGGTCAAAAGTTCTCAAGCAGGGATCCTCGGCGAATCTTGGTTTTATTGGCTGTGCATCCGTTGGTACGGAGCGCACGTATTGCTAGAAATAATCCGTGGCATGACGAAACGCAAGTGCTGCTTTGGCGTGGGGCGGTGCGCGCTGCCCAGCCCATTGCTGTCGGCGCAACGCTGTATTGCCCGTTCGATGGATTCCGGGACATGCCCGGCGAGCCTACGCTGGCCTCCTTTATCAAAAGGAGTCCGCCTAAATGACCACGTCCCTGTTCGATCCCATTCAACTGGGTAACCTGCAACTTCCCCATCGTATCGTGATGGCGCCCCTGACTCGCTCGCGGGCCAGCCGTCCCGGTAATGCCCCGACCGACCTGAACGTTGAATACTATCGCCAGCGCGCCAGTGCTGCGCTAATCATCACCGAAGCCTCGCAAATTTCCCAGCAGGCGCAGGGTTATGCCTGGACGCCAGGGATCTACACCGATGAACAGGTGGCGGGATGGGCACGTGTGGCCGATGCCGTTCACGGCGAAGGCGGCAGGATTTTCCTGCAAATGTGGCATGTCGGCCGGGTGTCCCATCCTTCATTTCAACCAGGGGGTGGTTTGCCGGTTGGTCCGAGCGCGCAGCCTGTACCGGGCAAGACTTACGTCGAAGGTGCACAGGGCAACGGGGAATGGGTCGACGTACCGGTGCCCCGTGAACTGACAAAAGACGAGATCGCCTTCATCATCGACGATTATCGTGTTGCCGCCAGACGTGCCATCGACGCAGGGATGGACGGTGTCGAAATTCACGCAGGTAACGGCTATCTGCTGGACCAGTTCATCAATTCCAACAGCAACCTGCGAACCGATGCCTACGGCGGCTCCATCGAAAACCGGGCCCGTTTCCTCACTGAGGTGGCCGATGCGGTCGTCGCGGAAGTCGGTGCGCACCGCGTTGGCGTTCGCCTTACACCCATGGGGCGCTTCATGGGCATGGGCGATGCCACACCTGAGGAGACTTTCGGATACGTGGTCAAAGCACTCGACGCACGCACGCTCGCCTATCTGCACCTGGTCGAGCCGCAAATCGTCGGCACGGTCAAGGACGAGGAGGTCGATCCCGCGTGGGACCGTATCATTCTGGCGCTGCGTGCGGCCTGGCGCGGCACGCTGATCCTGGCGGGCGGATACGACAAGCAAAGCGCGGAAAAGGCCTTGGCCAACGGCCGGGCGGATTTGATTGCGTTCGGGCGTTCATTCATTGCCAACCCGGACCTGCCACTGCGTCTGCGACTAGGCGCGCCTTTGAATCTTGCTGACGGTTCGACATTCTTCGGGGGTACGCAGGCGGGTTATACCGACTATGCGAAACTGGGCTGACCAGGGTGCAGCGTCATAAGTGATGGCAAAAAGCTCAATCACTCCATGTATCATCTCGCACGCCGTGTGCAGGGCTTAACTGGCCTCGCACGATTACCCGAGCGATACATGGAGTCTCTAATGGCTGTACGCCGCTTTACTGCTGCATTCCTGGTCTTGATCCTGGCAGGGTGTGCGACCAACACCCCGGAGAAACCCATCTCCCCAATGCCCGAAGCCGAATACGCGCAACTGATGGTGGCGCAGGCCACCGCAGGCGTTGGCTCCATTTCCGGCAAGCTCTACTTCACCGACCGCCGGGGCCGAGTGGTCCAGGGCAACAACAGCAACATGTTGATGTGGCCGGCCACGCCCTATACGGAAAAGCGCCAGCAGGCCGAACGGGCCGGCATCCGCTTGCCTGACCGCATGGACCCGCGAATCGACAAGCTGACCCGTCGCACGTTCAGCACCAGCACCGGCGAGTTCAAGTTCGATGCCGTGCCCGCTGGCACCTACTTCGTCTGGAGCTATGTCGACATGAATTCCATCGTCAGGCGGGTGGTTGTGCAGGAAGGCCAGGAAACCACGATGTTCCTGACCAACGATTGATCAGGACCGAACGCAATTTCATCACAGGGAAACAACGGATGAACAAGTGGATGCTGGTGCTCGTCGCGCTGCTGTCGTTGGGTGGCTGCGTCAGCCCCTCCAACATGATCGAGCGGGCCCGTGAGAACACCCCCATCGACCCCCGGAAAGCCATCATCGTCGGTTACGTGTCGGAGGGGTTCCTGACCCAGCCCCATGGCCTGCACGTGATGCTCAAATACCAGGACCCCAATCCGCAGGCGACGGCCACGCGCATCGAGTTGACCACGCTGGACCAGAACAACGAAGTCCAGGGTAGCCGCAATATCATGGGCAACACCTTCGTCTATGAAGTGCCGGCCGGCACCTATGAAATCACCCATTGGTTCTACCGCTTTTATGACGGCATGAGCGTCGACCTGAAAAAACCGCTTAGGTTTACCGTCAAGCCAGGAGACGCGGTCTACATCGGCAGCTTCCATGGCAATGCACTGACCCTGTGCCTGGCCAATCGCGACGACTTTGCCAAGGCGGTCGTCGATATCAAGAAGGCGCACCCGTTCCTGGCCAACGTGGCGATCACCGATCTGTCGCAGGACCTGCAATTTCCAGGCTGGCCCAGCAGCAAGGCCGAGGATGTTTTTGGAAAGGGGCTGTGCAAGTTTCAATAACGCGGGACAATGCGGGTTAGCCTGCTTGTTTCCAACGTTGAATGCCCGAGTAGAAAGACATGAATCGCCGCAAGAAAATCAATCAGATACTTAAAGCCAATGCCAAAAAGGCCAGTGCCAAGCTGGCGCCGAAGAGCAAACCCCAGTACATCAGCAAGGCTGACCGCGCGAAGTTGGCGGCCGAAGCTGGCGATGACGCCGTCACCCCGTCCGAGAGTTGATCGTCCGCCGTCAACGCCAGCTCCACGACACCCCGACATACGCCGCCAAACCCTCGCCCGGCGTGGAGCGGGCGGCGTCCAGGCCCTTGTCGTCGTAGCCCGGCGTCACCGTGGCGGCGTAGCGCTTGTCGGTCAGGTTGCGGATGTCCAGCCAGGTCTGCCAGTCATCCTTGGGGGCGTTGTAACCCAGGGTGGCGCCGAAGAGGGCGTAGGGATCGGCGTAGTAGCTGTTGGCGTAATCCACCGCGACCTTGGACACCCACTGCGTATTGATTGCGGCAAAGAAGCCTTGTGGCCAGTCGTAGCGCAGTTCGCCCTGGTAGTAATGCATCGGCAACCCCGGCAGGCGGTTGTCGCCGAAGCGATCGTCGTCGCGGTAGTGAAAATCGCTGAAGGTGTAGCTCTGGCGCAGGCTCAGTTCGCCGCCATCGTCGCCTGACCACAGCGGGCTTTGCAGGCTGGCTTCCACGCCTTGATGCACCGTGGGGCTGGCGTTGAGCTCGTAAGGCGTGGTGGCGTTGGCGTCCGGCAGCACCGAGAGCAATTCGTGGCGGACTTGCGAGTAGTACCAGGACAGACTCCATTGGCCGACGGCGCTGTCGCCACGACCGCCCAATTCCAGGGTCGTCGCCGTCTGGTTTTGCAGCTCGATCGGATCGCGTTGGGTTCCGGTCGCCGGGCCGTTGCCGGGGCCGAAGCGCTGGTTGGCGCTGTAGATCAGCGACCACGGGTGCGGCCCTTCGACGGAGCGACTGAGGTTACCGAACACCTGCAAGTCCGGCGTCACCTGATAGCGCAGGCCCAGGCGTGGCGCGTAGTCCCAATCGCCCATGCTGGTCTTGCCGCCACCCTCGGGGTAGGTCACGGCACTTTCACGACGGGTGTAGATGGCGGCCAGGCCGGTGGTCAACCACAAGTCGTCGGCAATCTCCAGGTCATTGCCTGCATGCAGGACAGTGTCCGAACCTTGATAGGTAAAATTGCGCATGTGGGTGCCCGGTGCGTAGCCCGTGGTGTTGCCACCGGGGATGCGCACCAGCTCGCTGGCCCCGGCATTGGGCAAGTGCTTGGTCACGCGCAGGCCCACGGTGCTGCGGCTTTGCAGGCCCCACAACGTATCGCGCCGCTTGTAGTCGAACGTGCCGCTGACATCGGTGTAAGCCACCTTCAAGCGGTTGGGGCCTTCGCGCAGGTCCATCGGGTAGTCGTGCCAGACAAGGCCTGTCTCGATGCTCGAATCGTCATCGAGATAAAACGTGGTCTTGTTGCCGATGAAGGTGCTGCCTGGCTGTTTGCGTCGATCATCGCGCGACACGTAGGCGGGGTTGGCCGTCCGTGGGGTGTGCTCGATGGAGTGCTTGGTCACCCGGCCGGCGAGGTCGTTGTCAGTCTGGCGGTAGCGCAGGTAGAAGCGCGTTTCCAGGTTCGGGTTGAAGCGATAACCGAAGTTGGCGATCACCCCCTGGCTCTCGCTGGCGGTGTGGTCCTGATAGCCATCGGCATTGGCGTCGGTCAGGGACAGGTAATAGTCGAAGTTACCCAGTACCTGACCAGAGCTGATTTGCCGCTGTTGATAACCATGGCTGCCCGTGGCATAGCGCACCTGCAAGCGCGGCGCCGTGTAGCCGGTGTGACTGACGTAATCGATGGCACCGCCCAGCGCCAGGGCACCGCGATCAAAACCGTTGGCGCCGCGCAACACTTCCACATGCTCGACCCACAACGGTTCGAGCAATTCGTAAGGTGTGCCACCGGGGCCGGTCAGCGGCAGGCCGTCGAGCATCGTGTACAGCCCTGACGCGTGGGCGCCCGGTGCACGGTTGATTCCCGAGCCACGGATCGAAATCTTCACCCCTTCATTGCCCGCCGATTGTGCGTAGACCCCGGGTTGATAGGCCAGCACATCCTGGTTACTGGCCACGCGTCCCTGCAAGGTGCGACGCATGTCCACCACGTTGGTGCCGCCGGGCACCTCGGCCAGTCGGGCCTTGGCGTCTTCGATCGATTGCTCTTCGCTGCCTGGCTCCTCTGCGCCGATCAGCACTTCCCCCAGCTCCAGGCCCTGGGCTTCTGCCAGGGGCGGACACACGAGCGCCAGGCCCAGCAGCGCGGCGGGCAAGGATTTGGGCGAGGGCATTGAGAAAACTCCAGACGTGCGGGAAAAGGCAGTGAAAAACTGCGACGTAGGGAAGGACGAAGGAAACACATGGGGATTTTGTTTTTTTGCTGGCATTCGTGCGCAGCTAAAGCTCGCAGCAAGGCGGCACGTTGCTCATCGTTGCGGCTCGGCGACCAGCAGCAACGACTGTGGCATGGCGCTTTGCGGGTGCTGCGGTTCCTGCAAGCCAGTCAGCCTGAACCCCGCCATGTCCAGCGCATTGATCCAGCTGGAGAGCGTGCGCATGTACCACGGCATCGGTTGCCAGTTTCCCTTGAAACTGTCGAAGGTCTCTTCGCGCCAGCCATCCTGATAGTCCCCTGCGCCGGCTACCCAGGGGTGCAGGGTCTGGATCACCAGTGCGCCACCTGGGGCGAGCAGGGCGTTCATCGCCGCGAGTAGCGCAATGATGTCCTGGTGCAGCAAGGCGAAGTTGGCGCAGATCAGGTTGTAGTCGCGGCCGATGTCCACCGTGGCCTCCACCAATTGCTGGTAGGTCGCCAGGTGCACCGCAGCTGAGCCCGCCGTCCGAGCCGCTTCGACCAATCTTGCGTCGCCATCCACGCCGACTGCCGTGATGCCGCGTTCGGCCAGCACCCGCAACAACCAGCCTTCACCGCAACCCAGGTCAAGCACCCGCTCGGGTTGCCGGCCCAGAATGGCCAGCAGAACGGCCCCGTCAGTGACCTGAACACGACTGTCGATAGCGCCACCCCGAACCGCTTCGATCCAGGCCTGGGCGTTGTGCTGCCAGCTTTGTAAAAGAATGGATTCGTTAAAATTCATGGCGAAATCCGCTGTAAAAGGACTCCCACCAGAATAAGTGTACACCCCTGTGGGAGCGAGCACGCTCGCGAAAAAAAAGCCCGCCATAAAAACAAGTGGCGGGCTTTTGGGAAGTGTTGAATTCAGCCGATGGGGGCGCTTTGCTCGAGTCGCAGTCGGTTGAACGCCAGCAACCGCATCACGTAACCCAGCTTGATCGCGGTCGGGCCAAGGATCGTCAGGGCGTGGGCACCGATCAGCTGTGGCAGGCTCAGATAGGCATCAAAGTCATAAGCCAGGAAGATACCTGTAATCAGCATCACCAGCCCTCCAATCAGCAGCAAGTGAGACAGTTTCAACACCCGATGGGGACTTTCGAAAAATATATACATGCCGATCATCCCGACGCAGGTGTCTTGAGGCGTATTGCATGTCCGCAGCACGGTGCGATCCGCACTGCGGGCAGTCACAGGCAGGCGGCTCAGGCCACTGGAATCGACGGGTCGGCCGCGGCCAGGGCGGTGGCACGGTCGGCTGCCGGAGGGTAGATCCACACGGTGTTGATCTGGGTCTTGAGGTCCTTGGCTTCTTTGCCGACCAGCTTGACCTGACGGTCCCACCCTTCGGTGTACACTGCGCCCCAGGCACCCAGGTCCAGGCAAGTCACGTACTTGGGCTGGGTGTAAGGCGTTGGTTTGACACCTAGCAAATCCGCCGCGACGTTATTGCCGGCGTAACGGCCCAGGGCGATTGCGTGCTGGCAGGACATGGCGGCATAGTTGCCGTCCGCATCGGTGGCGGCGTACGCCGTATCACCGGCCGCATAAACGTCATCGTGGCCGAGAACTTTCAGGTTGGCGTCAACGTGCAGGCGACCTTGGGGGTCTCGGGTGCCGGCCACCTGCTCGGTGAGCGGGCTGGCCCGGAAACCGACGGTCCAGATCACTGTATTGGACTCGATATGCTGACCGTCGGCCAAGGTCACGCCGCCAGCATCCACTGCAGCGACCGAGGCGTTAAGAATCCACTCGACACCCAATTCCCGCGATGCATCGATCAGCGATGGTCCGATACCGACGCCTAGCGACGCGCCCGGAGTTGGCGCCCGATCCACCACAATGACGCGGATCGGTGTGTCGTCACCCAGTGCGGCACGCAAACGGGCAGGCATTTCGGTAGCGGTTTCGATGCCGGTGAATCCACCGCCGCAAACGACCACGGTGTTACGCGCAGGTGTATAGGGCCGGTCTTTCAACGCCTTGATGTGTGTCTCGAGCTCGATGGCTGCTTCAATTTCGTCGACATCGAAAGCGTGTTCATTGACACCTTTCAACCCTGCAGGACGAATGAGCTTGCTGCCGGCAGCCACTACGAGGCGATCATAGCTGAGCGTCCCCTGAGTGCCGAACACGTCGCTGTAGCTGACCTGTTTCTTATCGGTATCGATAGTGTCCGCGGTGCCCTTGATGAATTTCACGCCTACGGCATCAAACAGTTCGCCGAGTGGTGCGGCCAGGGTGTGTGCATCAGGCTCGTAAAAACGTGGGCGAATGCGCAATTCGGCCTGTGGCGCCAGGAGCGTGATCTGTACGTCGTTGCGGTCATGCTTGTCCAACAGACGGGCGGCGCTCAACGCGCTCCAGACCCCACCGAACCCTGCGCCAATAACAAGAATTTGCTGTTTCATCGGAAGACTCCAGGAGAAAAAATCGATCGTTTACCGGGTTGGCTGTTCGAGCGTGACCGTGTTCCTGATTGAATCGCGGAACGGTTCGATTCGCTGTTGGGAGATGCTATCGATCGGCCGAATGAAGAACACTTCTACATAGGGTCAATCACGCCACGCCTAGGTGTGATAGGGATATACGAAGGTATTAATTCGATCCTGCATTGCAGATCAGGTCAGTTCAGGTGATTGAACACGTCTTCCAGGCACGCAATGAGTTCGGCGCAGGAGAACGGCTTCGGAAAGTAGGCGATGGGTTCCGGGGAGTGGAGGTTGACGGGGGGAGGGGTTCCTTGAAAGCCGGTGATGAATATCACCGGAATGTTCATGCCCCTGGCCGACAACTCGTCGTGTAATTGCGTGCCCGACATGCCGGGCATTTGAATATCGGAGATAAGGCAACGCGTATCATGCGGCCCGCTGGACGCGAGGAAGGTTTCAGCGTCAGCATATGTCCGCACTGTGTAGCCGTTCGACCGCAGCAGACTGTCCAGTGCATTACGCACGGACTCGTCATCATCGACAACGGATACAACAGCGGCCTGGGGCATTGGTCTTCCTGGGGGGCGCAGAACCCAACAGGGGTGTCCGCCGTCCCCGCAAGATACGCCCTCCCGCCGCTTGTCATACTATACGTGCGTATAAAGGCTTCATCGGGCCTGGTCCACCCCGAGTGTCTGGGCCATACGAACCAGATCGGCGAAAGAGCGCGCGAACATTTTACGCATCGCCTGGCCGCGATGAATTTTTACCGTGATTTCGCTAAGGCCAATTTCGCTGGCAATCTGCTTATTCATCAGGCCGGATGCCGCCAGTGTCATCACGGTTTGCTCTCTGGGCGTAAGCGTTGCGTAACGACTGCGTAACTCATCGTTGCCACGTTCGGCCTCACGCCGTTGTTTGTCACGCACATGCGCTGCGGATACAGCGTCAATAAGATCCTGCTCCCGAAATGGTTTTGTCAGGAAGTCCACGGCGCCGGCCTTCATCGCTCTCACCGTCATCGCAATATCTCCATGTCCGGTCATGAAAACGATTGGCAGATTGATATTGGCCATCAGTAATTCATTCTGGAAGTCCAGGCCGCTCGTGCCTTGCAGCCGCACGTCCAGTACGAGGCAACTGGGGAGGTCAGGACGAGTGAAGTTCATGAACTCGGCGACCGAGTCAAATAACTCAACCTGCAAACCGACCGAGCGCAACAAACTGCCGAGCGCGTCACGCAGGGGGGCATCGTCATCGACGATGAAAACCATGGGCTCGAGGTTGATGACTTTGTTCATGGGGTGCTGTTCGTTCATGGGGCATCCGTAGAGTGCTGAATCCTTGGATCGGCGACGCTGGGGCGGTCATTCAGCGCCCGGTGGTATTCGCCGATACGGGTATTGAAAACTTGAATGAGGTCCCCCGGCCGACCGTGCTGGTCGCCCATATTCGCCCGTCGTGAAAATTGATGATCGAGCGACAGATCGACAGACCCATGCCCAGTCCGGTCTCTTTGGTGGTGAAGAAGGGGGTGAACAGCGAAGGCATGACCTCTGCGTGTATGCCCATTCCCTGATCGGCCACTTCCACGACGGCCGCGCCGGCCACGACCCAGGTACGCACCCACAATACGCGATCGCAAACCTGCACTTGCTCCATTGCGTGGCAGGCATTAATGATCAGATTGATGATGACTTGCTGCAGCTGTACCCGATCGACGTTCACTTGACCTGAATGCGCCAGCAGCTCGACTTTCAGCGTTACGCCCTTGTGGGTCAGCTCTTGTTGAACCAGCGCGAGTGTCTCATTGACGATCTCGTCCACGAACTCGCTCTGGCGTAGAGGATCGCACTTTCGGGAGAGGGCCCGGATTCGACCGATGACGTCGCTGGCACGTCCCGCGCTGGCGACAATTCGGTCCAGTGATTGCAGCGCTTCAGGGAGGTCTGGCTCAGGCCGATCCAGCCAGCGTCGACAGGCTTCGCCACTGCTGGTGATTGCAGTGAGGGGCTGATTGACCTCGTGAGCTATGGAGGCGGCGAGTTCGCCGAGTGACGTCACGCGGGTAACGTGCGCCAGTTGTGCGTGCGCGCAAAAGAGGGCCGATTCGGCTTCCTTGCTGGCTGTAATGTCCATCAGCGCGCCAATGTATTCGCAGCGGTCATGTTGCTCGAACAACGGGCTGGCAATCATATGCACGTGCTTGATCCGGCCGTCGGGCAACAGCACCCTGTGTTTGACTTCAATCAGGGCGTCGTGGCGGGCAGCCTTGGCAAATACTTCGTGCACCAGGTGCAAATCATCGGGGTGAGTGCGTGCCAGAACCATTTGCGCACTTAGCGGGACGTTCGCCGAATACTCGAAGATCCTCGCCGATTCGTCCGACCATGACATAGCCTTGCCATCACCGCTGAAACCAACGCTGCCCGTCTGGCTCAGTCGCTGCGCGCCGATCAGATACAGCTCGTTGTGGTGCAGCCGCTCCGCAGCGTATTTGCTGCGCAGCGCCAAAAAAGTAATCGCCGACAGGGCGGTCAAGCAGCGGAAAAATCCGGTAGTCGAATTCCAGTGTTGATAACCGCCGTTGTAAAGATAGGTTGCGGTCAACAGCAATATGCACAGCAACGCGACGGAAATCACCACGTTGATCGAGAAGAGATTGGCCGCCATCAATAACAAGGTGATGTAAAGGATCGTTGGCGCGAAGTCGGTTTGCGTTTCAGAGTTGATTATCACGATCCCGCAGGCGACCACGAGTCCGATGAGCCATCCCAGGGCATTGAACCAGGGATTGGGGCTGATGTTTATCATGGTGTTGAGGGTATTCGGGCTGGAAGCGTGCGGTGTCTTGGCGAAGATGTTGGATATAAAGGGTAACGCTTTGTGCGCACTGGCAGACCGATTCTTTTTCATTATTGCCCTGCACTTCGGATAGCGGGGAGAGGGTGCATCAGGCGATATCGTACAAAGCAATGGTTCTCATCCGATAGGACATAAACCCCTGAAATTCGGCCACTGACTTGCATCTTGCGATGGCGGATTTCCCGCCCTTATTGCCCGTCGCCATACTCAGGTATGAAACGCCACACCCATGGATGAGTGCCCTGTCCTGAGGTACGACATACGTTTGCCGGTCAGCGGCATAACCTGTTCACACATTGCGCATCGTTGCTCCGGACTGTTGATAGGGGGGCGAGATGGCACGCCGATACTCCAACCTGAAAGGCTTCAATGCCGGGCGGTTTACATGATGAACAGAAATGACCTGCGTCGTGCTGACATCAATCTGCTGGTTGTCTTCGAGTCGATGATGCACGAGCGAAATGTCAGTCGAGTTGGCGAGAAGCTTTTCCTCGGCCAACCGACGATCAGCAGTGCTTTAGGCCGCTTGCGCTTGATGTTCGACGATCCATTGTTCATCCGGTCAGGGCGGGTGATGGAACCGACTTCAAGAGCCGAGGAGATTTTTTCCAATCTGGCCCCTGCGCTTGACGGCATTGCCGCAGCCCTGAGTCGCTGTCAGGCATTCGACCCTGCTACCAGCGAGGCAACGTTCCACGTAGGCCTCTCGGATGATGTCGAATACGCGCTGTTGCCTTCGCTATTGCGTCGTCTACGCATCGAGGCTCCCAACATGACGCTGGTGGTGCGTCGCGCGGACCACTGGCAAATGCCCCAGTTGTTGACCTCTGGGGAAATTTCAATCGGGATCAGTCATACCCTTGAACTGCCCGCCAACGCGCGGCGCAAGGGACTGCGTACAACCCGTCCGATGTTGTTGCGTGCCGATTCTCAGTCTGGTGAGTTGGGCCTCGACGAGTTTTGTCGCCGTCCACATGCGGTGGTGTCTTCGATGGGGAATGTCATCGAGGAGGCCGATCGCACACTCAGCCACATCGGCCGCCAACGCAAGGTGGTGTTGGCGGTGCCACAATTCAGCGCGTTGCCCGTACTGATGGCCGACAGCGACATGATCGCTATCGTGCCCGATTACATTGCCCGTTCCATGGCCATGATCGATGGCCTGCGTGCCGAGTTCGCTCCGCTGGATCTTCCACAGCAGGAGCTTTCGATGGTCTGGCGCGGGGCGACTCACAACGACCCGGCAGAACGCTGGTTACGCTCACGATGCAGCGCGTTTCTGAGCGAACAGGACGAGCCGCTGATGCAACCAGCCTGTACTGCAAATAATCTTATGTCCGTCGCTTGAGCGGATGTCAATGGCCGGGAATACACCATGCTGCTCTTTCTCCAGACTCATCCCCTGATCACCGGAGCGCTTCTGGTTTTGCTGGACTTGTCACTTTGGCGTGGGCTCGGCGTCGGCCAGCCGGTGTGGCGCATGTGTTCTCGCATCACGGTTTTCGTCGGGTTTTCCTGGGTAATGACGGCGGCGGGCATCAGCCCGTTACAGCCTCCGCTATGGCCGGAAGACGCGATTCTAAACCTGATGGCAACCATTATCGGCATCGTTTGGTGGTTGTTTGCAGCCAGGACACTTACGGTGGTGCTTGGCGCCGGCCTGACCTCGCGCGGCGGGCACACCGCACGCTTGCTCCACGACGTGCTTGGAGCGGCCATCTTCCTCATGGCGATTGTCGGCGCCGCTGCTTATGTCTTGCAGTTGCCGGTCAAGGGGTTGCTCGCGACCTCAGGGGTGATGGCAATTGTCATTGGTCTGGCGCTGCAAAGTACGCTGAGCGATGTGTTCTCGGGCATCGTGCTCAATACCACCAAACCCTACGAAGTGGATGACTGGATCGTTATCGACGGCGTTGAGGGCAGGGTGGTGGAGATCGATTGGCGTTCTACCCACCTGCTGACCAAGCTGGGCAGTACGGCCGTGGTCCCCAATTCACTCGCGGCAAAAGCCAAGATACTCAACCTCAGCCGACCCGGTAATGCTTACGGGGTCAGCATCGTGATGGCGATTCCCAGCAGCGTGCGTCCACGTCGAGCCATCGATGCCCTGGAAAAAGCCTTGCAAGGCACTCGCGCCTTGCTCCCCGGATTCAAGCCCAAGGTCTCGGTGAAAAGTTCGCACCTGGAATACAACGAATACGAACTGAAGGGGTTCATCGAGTCGTTATCCCACAAGACCGAGGTGCGCAACCTCATGTTCGATCTCGCTCATCGTCATCTCCAGGCGGCAGGCGTCACCTGGGAGGTCGCGCCGGGTAAGCAGGCGTGGAGTCGACCGCGCCATTTGTTGGAAGATGTGCGGATATTTCGCTCCCTCGGTATTGAGGATCGAGACCGGCTCGCCGACCATATGACCGCTGTTGACTACCAGGCTAACCAGGTGTTGTTGGCGTTCGACGCCGTGGCTGATTGTTTGATGATTATCAGCACGGGTGTGGTCTCGGTGTCGATCCACGACGGTGAGCGTCTCATCGAAGCCGGGCGCATGGGGCCGGGGGAAGTGCTGGGCGAGGAAGGTATCCTCAACGAAGGACGCTCGCGAGGTGAGTTTCGCAGCCTCACCAGCGGCCGGTTATTTCGCATCGAGCGCGACATGCTCGACCCCCAACTGGAGCAAAGCAGCGACCTGCATGTTGCCTTGGACAACCTGATACACCAGCGCGAGGAAATTCGAGAGTCGGTCGTGACGAAAAAAACGGTGCACGCCAAGCGCAGTGGTTTGCTCGGCTGGCTACAGAAGAAACGCCTGCCGTCAGCGTGAAAACCGGCTGCGATACTCGCGCGGCGAAATGGAAAGGTGGCGATGGAAGGTGTAGCGCATCCGCTCTTCATCGCCAAATCCGCACAACTGAGCGATTTGATCGATGTTGCGTTCGGAATCCTCCAGCATCCGCCGCGCGGCTTCCATGCGGAACATTTCCAAGGCCTTGGCCGGTGTGCGCCCGACCTTGCGCTTGTACACCCTGGAAAAGTTGCGCGGGCTCATCTGTGCCTGGCGAGCCAGGGACTCAACGGTCAAATTGGCGTCGCCCAGGTTCGCGCTGATCCATAAATGCAAGTCGTCGAAGCTGCCGCCGTCATCCATCTGCGATTGCAACAGGTGGCTGAATTGCGCCTGGCCGCCAGGACGCTTGAGATAGATTACCAACTCCCGAGCCACCTCGAGCGCCACTTCGCGACCGCAGTCGGCTTCGACCAATGCCAGTGACATGTCGATGCCGGTGCTCACCCCGGCCGAGGTCCAGACCGCGCCTTGCTGGATGAAAATGGCATCAATGTCCACATCGATCGTCGGGAAGCCGCTTTTAAGCATGTCGCACATCGCCCAGTGTGTCGCGGCGCGCAAGCCTTCCAGCAAACCCGCCTGGGCCATCAGGAACGTACCGCTGCACACAGAGGCCGTACGTCTGGCGTTCGCCGCTGCTTCGCGTAGCCAATTCACCAGCGCAACCTCGTCGTCCATGGCCTGGCGGATGTTCGGCGCGCCAGGCACGATCAGTGTGTCTACCGGCAGTCCAGTGAAATCCTTGAGTGACGTGGTGTGCACTGACAGGCCTTCGGCCGTTGGAATAAGGCCGCCTTCAAGGCTCGCCGTGTGCATGGCATAGCCCGGCAGCCCGCGTGCGGCCATGGCCTTGGACGCGGCCCAGAACACAGTCTGGGCTCCTGTCAGGTCGAGCAGTCCCATCTGTGGGTACGCCAGGAAAACAACCGTGCGTGGTTGCGAGAGGGCGGCAGTTGGGCTGGCAATTGAATTCATGTCGGCATTACCACTCGTTTTTCGCCAATCAGGGGCGAGTCAGGACCTGTGTTGAGTATCGGGTTCAGTATCATCTCAGCGAGCTGACAACCCTTGATTATCCGAAGCTCAGGCTTGGCACGAGGTCGTGCGTGCCAGGCGCCTGAAAGGTGCTTGAGGTTGCTTGTGCCGCCGTGATCAGGGGCAGGGCGAACATGAATGTCGCGCCTTGACCTTCGAAGCTCGTCGCCCAGATTCTGCCCTCATGGCACTCGATGATCGAGCGACAGATGGATAATCCCATGCCCAAGCCCTCCGCCTTCGTCGTGTAAAACGCGTTGAACAGCGAGGCGAGCTGACCGGTTTCTATGCCCTTGCCGCTGTCCTTCACCGCGATCATCACTTCGTGGCCTTCCACCCAGGTTCGAATGTTCAGGTAGCGTTTTCGTTCGCCCAGATGACTCATGGCCTGGCAGGCATTCATTACCAGGTTGATGATCACCTGTTGCAGTTGGACACGGTCGCCTTTGATGATCGCACCGCCTGCCTGCAAGAATATATTCTGTTGTATGTGTTTGTGACTCAGCTCGTACTGAATCAGGGTAAGCGTATCTGTCACGATGGTATCGAATGGGTGATCCTGAGGCTGCGACACACACTTCTTCGAGAGTGAGCGCACGCCCGTGATGATTTCATTGGCGCGTCGCGCGCTTTGAATGATTCGATGGACGGACGCCTTCACTTCACCGAGGTCCGGTCGATCACGATCCATCCAGCGCAGGCATGATTCGCCGCTGGAGACAATGGCCGCCAAGGGTTGGTTGACTTCATGGGCGATGGACGCCGCAAGCTCTCCCAGCGAAGTCACGCGGCTGACATGCGCCAACTGCGCCTGCGAATCGAACAGCGCCTGTTCCGCTTTACGCGCCGAGGTGATGTCCATCAGGGCAACCACGTATTCCCGATCATGAGCGTTGCCCAGGTTTATTGCATTGATCAGCACCTGGACGTAGCGCAGGCTACCGTCTGGCATGATCAGGCGACGCTCAAGCTCGACGTTGCTCCCCAACTCGCCCGTGGCCAGCTGGCTTAACAGCTCTTCAGCGCGGGGACGGTCGTCCGGGTGCAGCCGGTCATCCATCAAGCGCCAGGAAGGCTCGACGTCCAGGGGATATCCATAAATACGAAAAGCCTCCTCAGACCAATGAATTTCCTTGCATTGACCCCGAGCGAAGCGCATACCCATGCTGCCGGTCTGGCTGAGTCGTTGCGCGCCGTTGAGAAAGGCTTGATTGCGGCGCAGTTCATTGGTTGACCATTTGCTGCGTAAGGTCAGCAATGTGATGGTGACCAACGACACAACACATCTGACGTAGCCAGCGATACTGCCTTGCGACTCGTAGAAGTATTCGATAACGAAGCCGCCGGTAATCAGGACGAAGCAGAATAACGCGATAATCAAAACAATTCTGATGGAGAATACATGGGCAGACATGAACAACAGTGTGATGTAAAGCACTGCATGCGCCAGGTCTGAATCAAGCATCAGGTTGATGGTGGATATAGTGATGGCTGCCGAAAAGGAGGCTATGAAAGCCAGTCGGTCTGACGCCAGGAATCGTTTGCACAACCGGGTCAGCATCATCTTTTCGCCTTCTATACACATTTGAGGGTATTAACAGGAAAGAACCGCAGCATGCCGGGTCCTGAAAAAGCGCTCTTATGCAAGAGCGCCATATAACCGGTTCGGTTGACACTAACGAATTAGATGATCGATTCTGCTACTAAGTGAATCGTGGTCAGTCCATCGAAAAGTGCGCATTGATGGACATGGCAGAATCGTATCCCTGTCCGGTATATGCCACGCGGCGTTCGATCAGGCGATCAGAACCGCCCTCGGCCACGCGGCGTTCGATCAGGCGATCGGAGCCGCCCTCGGCCACGCGGCGTTCGATCAGGCGATCGGAGCCGCCTTCGGCCACGCGACGTTCAATCAGGCGATCGGAGCCGCCTTCGGCCACGCGGCGTTCGATCAGGCGATCGGAGCCGCCTTCGGCCACGCGACGTTCAATCAGGCGATCGGAGCCGCCTTCGGCCACGCGACGTTCGATCAGGCGATCGGAGCCGCCCTCGGCCACGCGACGTTCAATCAGGCGATCAGAGCCGCCTTCGGCCACGCGACGTTCGATCAGGCGATCGGAGCCGCCTTCGGCAATACGAGTGGGAGCCGATTTTGCACGATACTCTGGCTCGGGGGGAGAGGTGTCATCTTGAGCACTATTCTCGCGGCCGGCGACGACATTGGATTCAACGCAGGTCTCCCTGGCAACCGAATTTCCAGCGATCAAACCTGTTGCAGCAAGAAAAGCGATGGCGAGGCCAAAGTCGGAAGTCTTCATCATATTCACCCTACGTGGTCAGTTGGCTACGTCATGAACATTCCGGTCATTCGATGCGCTATTCATGCTGTAGAGCGTTTAACTGGGATAATGTGGTGTGCCGGAATGAGTTCAATAGTAAAGGACTGAGCGGTCGCGTCACTTATGCAAACGGTTTCTTCAGCGGTATCTAGGTATGAATTATTCACACTTAAGTATGAGTGGCTGGAAGTAAGGGTGGGTGAGCGATTTCTTGGGTGGATTGAATATAAAAAGATTATGTGCAGGAACCTATACATATGTATGTTGAAACAAGTTTTGGCGGGTGACAGTCTTCAATCAGGTGGGGGCTTGTCAAATAGCTCCCAATGCATTGAAGGTTGAGTTAATTGTTAATCACACCAATAATTTCGATCGTTGATGACGACGACACCGTCCGTATTTCTTTGGACAGCTTGGTCAGGTCAATGGGCTACAGCGCGCGGACGTATGCCTGTGCGGAAGATTACCTGGCGGACAGCGCGAATGATCTGACGGCTTGTCTTATCTCTGATATCCGCATGCCCGGCATGAGTGGGTTTCAATTGTTTCAAGCGTTGCAGGCCAGGGGGCACTGTTTCCCAGTGATCTTCATCACCGCCTGCCAGCGTGAGTCTTCCGAACAGAAGGCCCAGGAACTGGGAGCTGCAGGGTATTTCCGGAAACCGTTCAGCGGTCATCAATTGATGTCCCGGGTGCAGGCCGTTCTCAGCGCCAGGTCGGACGGTTAGCGCCGCGTCCGGAAGGCGGTTCGGCCGACTATTGTTAGAAGTAATAGTGATCATCACCAAACGCAAGTTCCACTTTGTGAGCATTGATCGGAAAATGGCCCTCATCGAGAGCAGATCATGAAGTTGCACAGATACATCGGCGAATACCGTTATGGCGCAGCTTTCGAACTGATCAACCAAACTTTTTTTCAGGATGAGACCGATGCGTCGTTTATTTTTTTCTGCCATCGCGGTGGCCTCGCTCGCCGGTTGCGCTTCGGCGCCGAATGACCCGACCCTGACCCTGCAAACCAGCAAGACCCCGGCCGAATACGCCGACTGCGTTGTACCCAGGTTGCAGGGCGATGCGATGAACCCGACGGTCTCGCAGACCCAGCGCAGCTACCGGATCGTGGTACCGAGCAAAATCTCGGCCGACAACGTGGTGGAGGCCTACAAGGCTGGCAGTGGCGGCAAGGTCTTCATCTACGAACGACACTTGCTGGCATCGAACTTCTTGCCCTCGAGTTTTGGCCGCGTTGCCCAGGATTGCATCTGACTCCCGCTGTAAACGATTTGCCCTGAGCTCCTTTGGTTGGCCGCAACCAACCAATTCCTTTGCCCCACGCCTGATCGGATGTGGGGTTTTTTTTGCCTGTTGGTAGGAGCCAGTTTGTCGAGGCGTCCAATCGCGAGCAAGCTCGTTCCCACAAGCGAAACGACAACGCCCCCGACCGCAAGGCCGGGGGCGTTGTTGTCAAATCTGCGGATCAGTAGTCCCAGAACGCTGCAATCCAGCGGAACGCGTTGCCATCCACGGCCACTCGGCCCACGGAAGGAAACGGCAGGTGGGTAGCCACGAACAGCTCACCGCTTGCAGCGGCTTCCTGCATCAGGCGCACCCGCACGCGCACCGACTCTTCGGGGTCATGTTCGAAGCCGTTGTGCCAATCCGGGTGCTCGAAGGCAACGGGGAACAGCGCGTCACCGGCAAAGGTCAGCTTCTCGCCGCCGGAGTTCACATAGACCACGCAGTGCCCCGGAGTATGACCGCCTGTGAGTTTGGCCACTACGCCCGGTGCCACCTCATGCTCGTCATCGAATGTGCGCACGTTGCTGCGGTAATCGTTAATGAACTGATTGGCGGTCGCGCGAAGCACATCGGGCACCGGAGACGGCATGTCGGTGTGCTCGAAATCGGGTGATTCCCAGAACGCCACCTCAGTCGCGGTCACGTGGATGCGTACATCCGGACGCAGGCTGTTCTTCACCTCGTCGACCAACAGTCCGCCAATATGGTCCATGTGCATGTGGGTGATGATGATGTCGGTCACGGAAGCGAGGTCGATACCGGCGTTTTCCAGACGTTTGGGGAATTGGCCGGCCCTTGGAAAGCCGGGAAATTGTCCGCCCAGTCCGGCGTCCACCAAAATGGTCTGTTCACCGGTGCGGATCACGAGCACGTTCAATGCCCAGTCGAATGCGTCGGGTCCCACGTAGATGCTCTTGAACCAGGCTGCACGAGTGGCGGGGTCGACATTGGTGGACATGGTCGAAGTCGGCAGCGGCAGCACGCCATCGCTGACTACCAGCACGTCGATCTCGCCGACACGCAGGGCGTAGCGAGACGGCACCAACTCTTCGAATCCGGCGGTGCCGGGGTTGAACGCGCTGGTAGGTTCGATGGCTTGTGGGTGGGTATCCAGATGCAAGGTCATGGTCAGTCTCCGATGGTAGTGGATAATTTCAGATGAAATTTTCCTCTGCCCCACGGCTGTTCAGTAGTGACCAGTAAAAGTTGATTAAACTTTCACAGTGCAACTATTGGACGCCGCAAGTTCAGTCTATTTATTCAAGGCAGCAGCGGTTTGCTGTGAATTCATAGTATTGGCGCAGGGGCCAGGGTGCAGTTCTACCTCGGTTCAGAAAAACCATACGTCAGTGGCATTGGCCTATACGAAGGTTTGGTTTGGTGTTGCGAGGGCGCTCAGCGTGGCTGATGGAGGGCGGTTTCTATGCAGCTCAGAAGTTTAGTGGTTTCACAGGGTTTGGGCAGGTAGGCAATCAGCGTCGGCGAATCGGAGATCGTCGAAGGCAGGGCTTCAGGGTAAGCCGTGATGAAGATCGTGGGGATGTGATAACCCATGGCGAGCAGTTTCTGGTGCAACTCAAGGCCGCTCATGCCGGGCATCTGTATGTCGGAAATCAGGCATTGGGTATGCGCCGGATCGTTTGTTTCGAGAAATGCCAGGGCGCTGCAGTAAGTCTTTATCTTGTAGCCGATGGAGCGCAGCAAGTTTTCAAGTCCAAGCCGAACCGAATCGTCATCATCAACGATTGCAACGATTTGCAGATCTTGGGTCATCAGGTGTGCTCATGAAGTGTTCTATCGTGCGTACAACATACGCGAAGTGCGAGGGGGTAAAAGTATACCTACGTATGATCGGCTAAAACCAAAGCGTCGTTGTTCTGCTGGAAACCACTGTGGAATCATTCTTTTTTTGTTGATGAGTTTTGCCCATTCAACAGCTACTCTGAATGACGGCATTTAAAACGCAGGCGGCAAAAAAATCAAAAGCATAAAAACGATGTGCTCCAGTCAATAACGTTTCTGTTGTTCCTGCCCCGATGGATGACCACATGCAGATACTCTGGAACGATGGTGAGCGTACGTTCTGTCGAGCGTCGGGCTCAGGGGGGCAAAACGGCCGTCCTTTACTGATCGCACGACCGACTGCCGAGCAACCGCCACCGGCGTGCCTTGGCCGTTTCGCTCACGAGTTCGCCCTCAAGGACGAGCTGGATAGCACCTGGGCCCTGCGTCCACTGGAAATGGTCCGGGAAAATGGGCAGGTGTACCTGCTGCTGGAGGATCCGGGCGGCACGCCGTTGCTCCAATTGCTGAATGCGCCCATGGACACCGCGACTTTTCTGCACCTGTCGATCAGCATCGCCCAGGCGCTGGGCAAGCTGCACCAGCGCGGCCTGGTGCACAAAGACATCAAACCCTCACATATCCTGGTGAACTGCGCCGATGGCCGCGCTCGGCTGACGGGCTTTGGCCTGGCTTCGTGGCTGCCCCGTGAACGCCATGCCGTGGAGACTATCGCAGGCACATTGGCCTACATGGCGCCTGAGCAGACCGGGCGGATGAATCGTTCGATCGACCTGCGCAGCGACCTTTATTCCTTTGGTGTCACTCTCTATGAAATGCTCACGGGTGCGCTGCCATTCATGGCCTCGGATCCGATCGAGTGGGTGCACTGCCACATCGCAAAAAAACCACAGTCACCGGCCGAGCGGGTCAGGTCCATACCCGAAGTGTTGTCCGCGATCGTCATGAAACTCCTGGCCAAGACTGCCGAGGAACGCTACCAGACCGCCGCCAGTATCGAGCAGGACTTGCGGGAATGTTTGGCGCAATGGCAATCCCAAGGCCGAATCGATGCCTTTGCATTGGGTGAGCAGGGCTCGTCCGACCGGTTGATGATTCCCGAGAAACTCTACGGTCGCGAGCTGGAAGTGAGTGCCCTGATCGCCGCGTTTGACCGGACCATCGCCAGCGGTTCCCCGGAGCTGATGCTGGTTACCGGTTATTCCGGGATTGGCAAATCGTCGGTGGTCAATGAGCTGCACAAGGCGCTGGTGCCTCCGCGCGGATTGTTTGCGGCGGGCAAGTTTGATCAATATCGCCGGGATGTTCCTTACGCGACACTGGTTCAGGCATTCCAAAGCCTGGTGCGCACATTGCTGGGCAAGAACGACACCGAGCTGGCGCAATGGCGCGATGCATTGCAGGGCGCGCTGGATGCCGAAGCAGGGTTGATGACTGACCTGATCCCGGAACTGAAGCTCATCATCGGTGACCCGCCGCCCGTGCAGGCCCTGGAACCACAGCAGACGCAACGCCGTTTCCTGCTGGTGTTCCGGCGATTCATCGGCGTGTTCGCCAGGGCTGAGCATCCGCTCGCGCTGTTTCTGGATGATTTGCAGTGGATCGATGCGGCAACGCTCGATCTGCTGGAAGATTTGTTGACCAGTTCCGACGTGCAGCACCTGTTGCTGGTGGGCGCTTACCGCAGCAACGAGGTCAACGACAGCCATCCCCTGACGGGCAAGCTGCACGCCATTCGCAATGGCGGCGGGCGCATCGACGAAATCACCCTGGTACCGCTGGCCAAAAAGCACATTGAGCGATTGATTGCCGATGCGCTGCACGACGAACCGGCGCATATCGAACCCCTGGCACAACTGGTGCTGGAAAAAACCGCCGGTAACCCGTTTTTCGTCATCCAGTTTTTACACGCGCTCGCCGACGAAAAACTACTGACCTTCGACCATCAACAAAAACAGTGGTGCTGGAGCCCGGACCGTATCCATGCCATGGGGTACACCGACAACATCGTCGACCTGATGGTCGGCAAGCTCACACGCCTGCCTGCGCAGACCCAGCACGCGCTGCAGCAACTGGCGTGCCTGGGCAACGTGGCCGGGACGGCGGCGCTGTCCACCGTGCTGGGCATGAGCAAGGCCCAGGTTCGCGCGGTGTTCTGGGACGCAATTCGCCAGGAACTGGTGCATCGCCTGGAAGGCGCCTATGGCTTTGCTCATGACCGCATTCACGAAGCGGCTTATTCGTTGATCGCCAAAGACGAGCGCGCCGAGGCGCATCTGCGCATCGGTCGGCTGCTGGCGGCGCAAACGTCCCCCCAGGAACTTGAGGAGGCGATCTTCGAGATCGCCGGCCAGCTCAACAGAGGGGCTGCCTTACTCACCGACCCAGCGGAGCGCGAGCAACTGGCCGCTTTCAACCTGATGGCGGGCCAGCGTGCCAAGGCGTCCACGGCTTACGCCTCGGCGCACAACTATTTGACCATGGGCGCGCAACTGTTGGGGGAGGACTGCTGGAGTCGTCTGCATGATTTGAGCTTTGCACTGGAGTTGAACCGTGCCGAATGCGAAGTGCTGACCGGGCAGTTCACGGTTGCGCAAAAGCGTCTGGACGCGCTTTTACCGCGGGCGAGCACAACGGTTGAACGCGCCAGTGTCGTGTGCCTGCAAATGGATGATTACCTGCTCATGGACCGCAGCGATGGTGCAGTTGCGGCCTGTCTGGACTACCTGCGGTACGTGGGTATCGAATGGTCGGCGCATCCCGGCGATGATGAAGTCCGTCAGGAGTACGACCACATCTGGTCGTTGCTTGGGGAGCGCGAGATCGAGTCGCTGATCGACCTGCCACTGATGGAAGATGCGGCGTCGCTGATGACCGTCAATGCATTAGGCAAGCTGTTCCCGCCCGCGCTCCAGACGAATGCGAACCTGGCGTGCCTGTCTATTTGCAAAGCCATCAGCCTGTGCCTGGAAGGCGGCAACTGCGACGCCGCGAGCCTGCACTATGCCAACGCGTTCAGGGTTTTCGGCCGGCGCTTTGGCGATCATAAGGCCGGGTTCCGCTTCGGTCAGTTGGGTTGCGCACTGGTCGAGCAACGCGGCCTGAAGCGTTTTGAGGCCAGTACCTATCTCTGTTTCTCGATTTTCGCGGTGCGCTGGATGAAACCGGTCAGTGAATGCCGGGACCTGGTGCGGCGTGCGTTTGTGGCGGCCAACCGGATCGGTGACCTGCCGTATGGCGCTTACGCTGGCAATAGCCTCATTTCCGACTCGCTGTTTGCCGGCGATCCTTTACCCGAAGTCCGGATCGAAGCCAAACGTGGCCTGAGTTTCGCGCGTAAAGTTCGCTTCGGGCTCGTGATCAATTTCATGAGCACGCAACTGGCGCTGATTCGCATGCTGCAAGGGGCATCGCCTGTTTTTGGCTCCCTCGACAATAACAAGTTCGACGAGGCGAGCATCGAGGCTCACTTCGCCAGCCACCCCGACCTGGCCCTGGCGGAGAGCAAATACTGGATACGCAAACTCCAGGCTCGCTACATGGCCGACGATTTGCCGATGGCCATGCAGGCCACCGTCAAGGCGAAGCCGTTGCTGTGGACTTCGTACCTGTTTTTCGAAGAGGCCGAGTTTTACTTCTTCGACGCATTGACCCGCGCCCGCTGGTGCGACGACTTGCAGATCGGCGAGCGTTCGCAGCACCTCGACGCCATGGCGACCGCGTTACAGAAGTTGCGGACCTGGGCGCAGCAATGCCCGGAAAACTTCGCCAGCCGCGCCGCGTTGGTCGAGGCCGAAATCGCGAGGGTGGAAGGGCGCATGATGGAAGCCGAATTGCTGTTCGAACAGGCCATCCACTCGGCACAAAGAAGCGGCTTCGTGCACATCGAAGCGCTCGCCAACGAGCTGGCGGCGCGTTTCTATGCGGCCCGAGGGCTGGGCAAAGTCGCCAACGTCTACATGCAGGATGCCCGCTATGGCTACCTGCGCTGGGGCGCTGACGGCAAGGTGCGCCAGTTGGAGGCGCGATACCCCTCGTTACGCACCGAAACCCAGGCCCTCGCGCCAACCGTGACCATGGCAGCGCCCGTCGAACATCTTGACCTGGCCACGGTGATCAAGGTGTCCCAGGCGGTATCGAGTGAAATCGTTCTGGAAAAACTCATCGACGTGATCATGCGCACAGCCATCGAGCAGGCCGGCGCCGAGCGTGGTGTGCTGGTTCTCTCGGACGCGGGCGAGCATCGCATTGCCGCGCAAGTGATCACTGGCGCGGATTCGATGCAGTTGGGCGACGAGCCGATGACCCCGAAGCTGTTGCCCGAATCGTTGCTTTACCATGTCCTGCGCACCGGCGAGAGCGTTTCGCTGGACGATGCCATGACCGAGCCGTCGTTCGCCGATGACCCCTACATCCGCCAGCGTCATGCGCGCTCGATCCTCTGCTTGCCGTTGATGAACCAGGCGAAGCTGACCGGTGCGCTCTACCTGGAAAACAACCTGGCCGCTCGGGTGTTCAGCCCGGCGCGGATTGCCGTGCTGAAACTGGTGGCCTCCCAGGCCGCCATTTCCCTGGAAAACGCACGCCTGTACCGGGAGGTGGCCGAGCGCGAAGGCAAGATCCGCCGTCTGGTGGATGCCAATATCATCGGCATCCTGGTGTGGAACGCCAACGGCGACATCGTCGAAGCCAACGATGCCTTCCTGCGCATGGTTCGCTTTGAACGCGCAGATCTCACTTCGGGGCTGCTGCGCTGGCGCGACCTGACGACACCGCCGTTTCGCGAGATGAGCGAGCGTCACCTGGCCGAGGCGATGCGCACCGGCTATGCACAGCCTTATGAGAAAGAGTACTTCACCAAGGACGGCGGTCGTCTGCCGGTGATTGTCGGCCTGGCGATGTTCGAGGCCAACAGCAAGGAAGGGGTGGCCTTCGTGCTGGACCTGACCGAGCGCAAGCAGGCGGAAGAAAAGATTCGTGAAAGCGAGCGGCGCTATCGCGAAGTGCAAACTGAACTGGCCCACGCCAACCGCGTGGCGACCATGGGGCATCTGGTGGCCTCGATTGCACACGAGGTCAACCAACCCATTGCCGCCGCCATTCTCAATGCCGATGCGGCTTTGCGCTGGATGAGCCTGCAACCGCCGCAAATCGATGAAGTGCGCAACGTACTGGGCAGCCTGATCCTCGATGCCAATCGTGCTGCCGATGTACTGGGGCGAATTCGCCAGCATATTCGTAAGACACCTCCCGAAAAGGGCCCAGTGGACATCACCGCGGCGATCGGTGAAATGATCGAACTGAGCCGAAGCCAGGTCACCAAGAATGGCGCGTCGCTGCTGACCGAGATCAACGAACAACTGCCCCGGATCGTGGGGGATCGTGTCGAGCTGCAACAGGTACTGCTCAACCTGATCATGAACGCCCTTGAAGCCATGAACGGCGTGGCAGAAGGGGAGCGCCATCTGCACATCAGTGCGCAGCTCGACGAGGCCGGTTGCGTGCGAGTCAGTGTCCGCGATTCGGGACCGGGTTTTTCCGCGGAAAATACCGAGCAGATCTTTGACTCGTTCTACACCACCAAACCCACCGGCATGGGCATGGGGCTTTCCATCTGCCGCTCTATCATCGAAGCCCACGGCGGCCGGTTGTGGGCCAGCGCCAACGCGCCCCATGGGGCTACGGTCCAATTCACGCTGCCAGTGGAACAGGGCCCAGGTAATACTTAGGTTTCAGCAGGGGTACATGAAGGGTCGTTTGAAGTAGCCGCAGGTTCAAATGAAGCCCCGCAACCCCGGCGGGGCGCTGTTGCATGACCCTCGTTACCCGTTTTCACTCATTTGTTCGTCGCAGTACTTCATTGCCTGACCACCCGCGTATTTGCAGTGGGTTCTCCGAAACTTGTGTGCTGGCCAATGTGAGATAAAGTGGTGTATTAAACTTTTTTCTCCAGTTGGGAGCTGTGCATGAGCGCCAATCCACCCAGCAATCAAGGCAGTAAAAGCCCTACGGTGTTTGTGGTGGATGATGATGCGTCCATGCGCAATGCGCTGAGCAACCTATTGCGTTCTGCGGGCATTCAAGTCGAAACCTTTGCCTCCACGGCGGAGTTCCAGGAACGTCCCAAGGACGACAGTGCCAGTTGCCTGGTTCTCGATGTCCGCCTGCAAGGGGCCAGTGGCCTGGAGTTTCAACGCCAGTTGGCCAGCAGCCATTCCAATATTCCAATCGTATTCATCACTGGGCATGGCGATATCGAAATGTCGGTCAAGGCTATGAAAGCCGGCGCGGTGGACTTCCTCGCCAAGCCGTTCCGTGAGCAGGATCTGCTGGATGCGGTGTCGGCGGCGCTGCAAGCGGATATCAAACGCCGCGAGACACAAGAGCAGTTTTCCGAACTGCACAAACACTATCAGTCGCTGACCGTACGCGAGAAGGAAGTGATGGCCCTGGCCGCCAAGGGGCTGATGAACAAGCAGATCGCCGGACAGATGAACCTCAGCGAAATCACCGTGAAGATCCACCGTGGGCATGCCATGAAAAAAATGAACGCCAAGTCGTTTGCTGATCTGGTACGCATGTCCGAGGCGCTGGGTGAACGGCTGCAGCATTGATCCCGCAAACTGCATCCTTCAAGGACGTCAACGATAACGCTGGGTCTCTGGCACCCGTGGCGCTCTCGGATTCATCGCGAGCCTGCTCGCTCCTACAGGGGGCAACGAACGTGCGCAGTTTGCGATATCCTGATTCTTTGATCGTCCACGTTAACGAGTGCTCTGAACCTTGATCGAACGTCGCCAATTCAGTGGAGGCATGAAGGGCAAGAACCTTCGCTACCTGAACGAAAACCCCGACCAGCCTGTGCAACTTTCACGGACAGGCTTCTTGCTACTTGAACATTTTTCGCTGCCGGCCTTCACACAGGCGCTCGATACTATCGTCACTGCCAACCTGCTGCGGCCCAAGCTGTTTTCCTCGCGCACCTTCGGCTTGAGTGACGGCGAGGTGGTCAGCGATCTGGGGCTGGTGATTCGCCCGGATGCGCGGATTGACGCCGCAGCCATCCACGACCTTGATTTGCTGGTCATCTGCGGTGGTTACCGTACCGAACTGAAGGCCAGTGAGGAGTTGATCAACCTGTTGCGCCAGGCCGCCGATCAAGGCATCAGCCTGGCCGGCCTGTGGAATGGCGGCTGGTTCCTGGGGGTCGCGGGCTTGCTGGACGGTTATCGTTGCGCGATCCACCCGGAACATCGGCCCGCCCTGGCGGAAATCGCCAAGGCCACGCACGTGACCAGCGAACCCTACGTGATCGATCGCGACCGGCTGACAGCGTCCAGTCCGTCGGGTGCTTTCCACATGGCGCTGGACTGGATCAAAGGCTTGTACGACAAAGCATTGGTCGAAGGTATCGAAGATATCCTGGCGTTCGAAGAGTCCCGCTACCGGCGCATCAAACCGTCTGAGAACATCTGCGTCAGCGCGCCACTGCGCGAAGTGGTGAAGTTGATGGACGCCAACCTCGAGGAACCGCTGGAGCTGGAGCAACTGGCGGTCTATGCCGGACGCTCCCGGCGTCAACTGGAGCGACTGTTCAAGGAACAGTTGGGCACCACACCGCAGCGTTATTACATGGAGCTGCGGATCACCGAAGCGCGGCGATTGCTGCAGCACACGGAACTGTCCCAGGTGGATGTGCTGGTGGCGTGCGGTTTTGTATCGCCGAGCCATTTCAGCAAGTGCTACAGCTCGTACTTTGGTTACCGGCCGTCCAAGGAAAAACGTCTGGTCAAATGAAGTCCTTCCGAGTCGGCTCTCACAGCTGACTCACATTTTTACGCGATGTGCGTTGTCGTACGACAATATCCCGGGTTTCTGATGGCCATGGCGAACCCGCCACAGGCCCGCTTGATCACGAACAATTAAAGCTTGCAGGCATGACGAACGGTTATTTTCCTGATTGACGCCGGGTGGGGGAATCGCTATAAAAGACGCAGTTGTACGACGACATATGATGTTACAAACCCAATAACAAAAAATCCGGGCCTCATCATGAACTCAATCCGCTTCTGCATTTCCCCAGCTTTTGCTCCCTGTGGTCCGGTCCTGACTGCTCCACCCGTGCCACCGCCCTCTGCGCTGCACCCGGCCCCTGCGCCGATCTCCTGAGTGCCCCTGTTCTTGCCTGACGCGACGCGCCTGGAGGCGTGCTGCGCGTAAGCACTGATCTCGATTGACCCCGAGAGATCATCACCCAACTCCAAAAATAAAAGTGATGCCATGAATCTGAACGAGCCTATCAATGCGCAACGTGTCGGCCAGGCGGTCGGTAAATACCGCTGGACCATCTGTGCGCTGTTGTTTTTCGCCACCACCGTCAACTACCTGGACCGCCAGGTGCTCAGCCTGCTGGCGCCGGACTTGTCCTCGCAATTTGGCTGGAGCAACACCGACTACGCCAACATCGCCTCGGTGTTCCAGTTTGTCTACGCGATTTCCATGCTGTTCGCTGGCCGTTTCGTCGACAAAATCGGCACCAAAAAGGCCTACGTCCTGGCGATCAGCATCTGGTCGACCGGCGCGATGATGCACGCCTTCTCCGTGCCGATGGGCGAGGGGATTGCGGCGGTGTGCAGTGCCTTCGGCCTGGCTGTCATTCCGGTGTCCATCGCCGGCTTCATGCTGTCACGTGCGGTGCTGGCCATTGGCGAAGCGGGTAACTTTCCCATCGCAATCAAGGCCACGGCCGAATACTTCCCGAAAAAGGAACGTTCGTTCGCCACGGGCATTTTCAACTCGGGCGCCAACGTCGGCGCTGTGCTGGCGCCGATCTGCGTGCCGCTGATTGCCAGTCTGTGGGGCTGGGAAGCAGCATTCATTGTGATCGGCATGCTTGGGTTCGTCTGGGTGACACTGTGGATCGCCTTGTACGAAAAACCGGAGAACCAGACTCGCCTGTCCGCTGAGGAACTGGCCTACATCCGCAGTGATGCACAGCCTATCACCGCCACGGAGTCGGGCGCGGCGCAGAAGAAGGTGTCGTGGTTCAAGCTGCTGACCTACCGCCAGACCTGGGCCTTTGCCTTCGGCAAGTTCATGACCGATGGCGTGTGGTGGTTCTTCCTGTTCTGGCTGCCCACTTACCTGTCGGCACAATACGGCATGAAGGGCGCTGCCATCGTCTGGCCGCTGGCGGTGCTCTACAGCATGACCATGGTTGGCAGTATCGGCGGTGGCTGGTTTCCGAGCTACTTCATGGCCCGTGGCGATGCGCCGTATGACGGTCGCATGAAAGCGATGCTGGTGATTGCGTTCTTCCCACTTCTGGTTCTGCTGGCGCAGCCCTTTGGCTACATCAGCTTCTGGGTGCCGGTGTTGCTGATCGGTGTGGGGGCCTCGGCGCACCAGGCGTGGTCGTGCAACATCTTTACTACCGTTTCCGACATGTTCCCGCAGAAGACTATCGCTTCGGTCGTTGGTATCGGTGGTCTGGCCGGTGGTTTGGGCGGTGTGGTAATGACCAAGATCGGTGGTTGGGTGTTCGATTATTACAAGTCGATCAACGACATTCACACCGGCTACATGATCATGTTCGCCATCTGTGCGCTGGCCTACCTGGTCGCGTGGAGCGGAATGAAACTGCTGGTTCCGCGCCACAAGGAAATCACGGATCTCTAATGCGTCAACTGTAGGAGCGAACTCATTCGCGATGGATGACGCGGGAGATCTAAGGCCCCGCGTTGGCCCTGAGACCATCGCGACGGTTCGACGCCTCGACAAGCTCGCTCCTACAGGGACGGTTGGATCCCTGTGGGATTGCTGGTGTTTACCGACCGTGCGCCTGCGCCGCCAACTGCTCGGCGTCCACGCGCACGAATGTCGAATCGCCGACCGCCGTCAGCACATCCCCCGCATACACCTCGCAGATAACACGGGTCTTGCGGCCGACTTCGCCCTCGACTTTCGCCTTGAGAACCAACGGTACGCCCATGGGCGTTGGCTTGATGAACTTGATGCCCAGGTTGCCGGTCACGCAGTTGATGCGCGGCAGGCTGGCGACTTCGCGGTTCTCCTGGCGATAGTGATAAGCCATCGCCGTCCAGTTGGAATGACAGTCCACCAGCATCGCGATCAGACCGCCGTAGACCAGATCCGGCCAGCCGCAGTATTTCGCCTCGGGCAAGTGCTCGGCGATGACATGCACGCCGTCGTCATGCCAGCGACTCTTGATGTGCAAACCGTGCGGGTTGCTGCCACCGCAGCCATAACAAACGCCATCTGGCGCTGCGCTGTCTTGCAGGGAGGTGTCGACGCTGGACATACCGGAAATCCTTGAAGTAAACCGAACCTGGCGGATTCTAACGCTGAACGGATCACCGTGAGCAGCGCAAAATCCGCCTTCGCCGGATCACTTGTCGTTGGCTTCCGGCAGTTTGGCGATCACCTTGATCTCAAAGCGAAAACCCGCGAGCCAGGTGACACCGATGCAGGTCACCGTCGGGAACGGTGCACTGCCCCAGAACGGCGGCACGACGTTTTCCCAGATTTTTTCGAAGGTCGACTCCGGGTCAACGATGAACACGGTCACGTCGACCACGTCATCGAACGAGGCACCGGCAGCCGCCAGGATCGCGTTCAGGTTGGTGAACGCCAGACGAACCTGGTCATCCAGGTCTTCCAGAGGAGAACCGTCTTCGGTGCTGCCCACCTGGCCGGAGACGAACAGGAAACCATTGGATTGGACGGCCGGCGAATAGCGATAGCGCTCATAAAGTGCCTGGCGGCCCGCCGGGAAAACCACATTGCGTTGTGTCATTACTGCCTCCATCAAAGGGTCGGGGGTCGACTCGAATCAACCTTGAGAGAACTCTAGGGGCTTGCGCCGAGGCAATAAACGAGCAACCTTGGCGATCACTGTTTGGAAAATCCAAACAATTGAATCGATGAAAGAGGCCCACATGGACCGTTTTGATGCGATGCAGGCTTTCGTGCGAGTGGTGGAGGCGGGGAGCTTTACCAAGGCGGCCGACACCCTGCACATGAGCAAAACCACGGTGACCCAACTGATCCAGCAGCTTGAGGCGCGCCTGCGGGTCAAACTGCTCAATCGCACCACGCGCAAGGTCAACGTCACCGCCGACGGCGCGGTGTTTTACGAGCGGGCGACCAAGTTGCTGGCTGACATGGACGATGCCGAGACCAGCCTGTCGGCAGCCTCGGCCTTGCCGCGCGGGCGGTTGCGGGTGGATGTGCCGAGCCCGTTGGCCAGTACGATTCTGGTGCCGGCATTGCCTGAATTTTATGCGCGCTACCCGGACATCCAGATCGACCTGGGCGTGAGCGATCGCGTCGTTGACATGATCGATGAAAACGTCGATTGCGTGGTGCGCGGGGGTGAACTGAAGGATCTGTCGCTGATGGCCCGCAAAATTGCGGATCTGCCGCTGGGCATATTTGCCGCGCCGAGCTATCTGGCGCGGGTCGGCACACCTGCGCATCCCCTGGACATGGAAGACTCCGAGCATCGCGTCGTTGGTTTCCTGTGGGCGCGCACTGGCAAACCGGTGCCGTACGCCCTGCAGAAACAGGGGGAGCGGGTGCAGGTCAAAGGTCGCTACGCCTTGGCGGTGGACGATGGCAATGCGTTTGTCGCGGCAGGGTTGGCGGGTCTGGGCATTCTCTGGTTGCCCAGGTATATGTCCGCCAGGTTCGAAGCCAGCGGTGAACTGGTGCCGCTTTTCGAGGATTGGAGCCTGGACACCATGCCACTGTACATCGCGTATCCCGCGAACCGGCATATCAGCCTCAAGTTGCGCCTATTCATAGACTGGGTCGTTGAATTGATGGCACGGCATGCTCCGCTGACCGGCGGGCTGGGCACCTTCGATTGAGCCGCAACCGAGCTGTTTGCGCCTGCTCGGCTTGGGCTACACTGCGCCCAATACACCCAGGTTCTGGGGCGAGACACCGACCTCGTAGGGAACACGCGGAGCAATAATAGAAAATGCACGATCTTCGCCCCAATCCGCAGCTCAGCCTGGAATACTGCGCTGAACGTCCGATATTCGCGGACTTTCTCAAACAGGCGCAATTGACCCCGGATGCCACGGCGGTGGATTCCCCTGGCGCACGATGCAGCTATCGCCAGCTGGAGTCCATCAGCCGCCATCTGGCGGGGGCGCTGGCTGAAAAAGGCGCCTCGGAATCCGACCGGGTGGTGATCGTCTCCAGCCGTTGTGCGGGGCTGGTCTACGCCATGCTTGGCGCATTACGCGGCGGCTTGGCCTTCACGGTGGCCGACGCGGCCTATCCCGCCGCGCGAGTGGGTCAGATCATCCGCACCCTCGATCCTGCTTTCGTGCTGCTTTGCGGCGACGCCTCGATTGATCTCACGCATGAAGCCACGGTCATTCGCATCCCGGAACTCCCCGACAATGCGTTGCAGGCTTTCGTGAGCGATCGGCCAGACTTGCCGGAGGTCGATCCCGATCGACCCGCCTATATCACCTTCACGTCAGGCAGTACCGGCGAACCCAAAGGGGTCGTGACCCACCATGCACCGCTGGTGCATTTCATCCAATGGCACACCCGGCTGCACGGCTTTACCCAGGACGACTGTTTTTCGCTGCTGTCAGGGCTGGGCCATGACCCCGTATACCGAGACGTATTCACGCCGTTGTCCATAGGCGCGAAGGTGGTTTGCCCGGCCCAGTCGACGGTGATCGATCCGTTGGCGCTGGCCACCTGGATACAGGCCAACCGGATCAGCGTCATTCACCTCACGCCGCCGCTGGGCAGGCTGATTGAAACCGGCGCGAAACTGGCCGGGTTGACATTCGACGCCCTGCGCTATTTTTTCTGGGGCGGTGATGCCCTGAGCAAAGCGCTCTACCAGCAAATCCGCCTGATTGCGCCCGGTGCTGTCAGCGTTAATTTTTATGGCACCACGGAAACGCCGCAGGCCATGGCCTTTCATTGCATCGAACCAACGGCCAAGCACGACAAAATCCCCTTGGGGCGGGGCATCGACGGCGCGCAGTTGCTGTTGGTCAACCCATCCAACCAACTGGCCGCAGAAGGCGAGGTCGGGGAAATCCTGATCCGCAGCCCATATCTGTCACTGGGTTACTGGAATGATCCGGTGCTGACCCGCGAAAAATTCGTGGTTAACCCGTTTACCGGCAATACCCAGGACATCTGTTACAAAACCGGCGACCTCGGCAGCTATCAGGTCGATGGCAGTGTCACGTTCCTGGGCCGGGGTGACAGTCAGGTGAAGATTCGCGGCCATCGCATCGAATTGAACGAGATCGAAGGGGTGCTGGCGCGCCATCCGCGTATCAAGCAATCGGTGGTGCTGGCCCACGCCGAGCAATCGACCCCGCGGCTGGTGGCCTATTGCGTGGCCACGGCAGGCGTAACCCCGCTGGAGTTGCGCGAGCACCTGGGCGGGGAGCTGCCGGACTACATGGTGCCGGCGCAGTTCGTGTTCATTGACAGCATCCCGCTGACGCCCAACGGCAAAATCGACAAGCGTGCGTTGCCAGCGATGGCGCAAACTCAGGTGACATCGCCCGCCACCACCCAGGAGTTGTCACCGCTGACGCTGGAACTGTCGCGCGCCTGGTCGGAAATACTCGAGGTCGCGCAGCTTGACGCCAACCTGTCGTTCGTCGAGCTTGGCGGGGATTCACTGTCGTTTGTCCAGGCGTCGATGGTGCTTGAAAAGTTGATCGGCCATCTGCCGGACCGTTGGGAAATGATGCCGGTGCGAGAACTGGGTGCGCTGAAACCGCAAACCCGATCTTCATGGTTTTCCCTGCGGGCCATGGAGTTGCCGGTGCTGCTGCGGGTGATTTCGATCCTGTTCATTGTGATCGGCCATTTGCATGTGTTCGCTGCCTGGCCGATCGTGGGCGAGACCAAATTGTTGTTTGTCGTCTCGGGGGTGGCACTGGCACGTTTTCAACTGCAAGCCATCCTTGAGCGCGGCAGTGTGCGTTCGTTGGGCAAATCCATAGCGGCCATTGCCGCACCGACGATTCTGTACACCATGCTGGTGCAGGTGATGTTCGACAGGGTCCACTGGCAATCTGTGCTGCTGATTTCCAACTGGTTCCCAGAGCGTGAGATCGGGGTGTTCACCTATTGGTACATTGAAGTGCTGGTGCAGATGATCGTACTGATTGGCTTGGCCTTGTCGTTCGAGCGAGTCAGGCAGTGGATCATGGCCAATCCGTTCCAGAATCTGGTCGTTGCCGCCTGTGGCCTGGCGGTGGCAGATATGGTGATCAGTGCGTTCCTGTTTGATGCCTCTGCCCTCTACAACCGGGTGCCGCAGCATCTGCTGGCGGTCGTGGTGTTGGGCATGGCCATTCATTACGCCGATTCCAGCACCCGCAAGTGGGTGGTCAGCGCAGTGGCGTTGATCATCATGGGAGGGGAGGAGCTGCTGTACCTGTACAGGCACGGAACGCTGGTGAGGGAATACATCGACATCGCCGTGCCGGCGGTGCTCGCGCTGATCTGGATCAAGTCGATTGCCGTGCCGGGGTTGCTCTCGCGAGGGCTGGCGTTGATCGCTTCGTCAACGCTGTTCATCTACCTGACGCACTTTCAGTTCTGGTCCGTGGCCAAGCGCATTGCCGAGCAACCGATGCTGGGCGTGGTGTTGGCGGTCGTCGGAGGCGTCTGCGTGGCATATGCCTGGAACAAGGGTGTGCGGATATTGGTGTTGCTCTGGAATCGAGGGAAAAAGGGCCGCCCGGATTCAATCGAGCGAGTCGCCTGAAACACCAACCCTGTAGGAGCGAGCATGCTCGCGATGGACTCCATAACACCGCTGGCTGTCAGCCAGCCAGCGTCATCGTTGACGACCATCGCGACGGTTCGACGCCTCGACGTGCTCGTCCTACAGGGGGCGGATGGATCAGCGGTTGAACCGCTCCACCAACGAGTATTGCGTCACCGCCGTCTGGGTCAGCTCCTTGCTCAAGTCCGCCGAATGCCGGGCCTGCTCGGACGTCTGGTCAGCCAGGGTGGCGATGGTGGTGATGTTGCGGCTGATTTCCTCGGCGACGGCGGTCTGCTCCTCGGTTGCGGCAGCAATCTGGGTGGTCATCTCAGTGATGTTGGCCACCGCGTCACTGATACCCACCAGGGCCTTGTCCGCTTCAAGCACCCAATTCACACCTTCTTCGGCCTGGCGATGACCGCTTTCCATGATTTTCACCGCGTTGCTGGACGAGACCTGCAACCTGGAAATCAGGTTGTGGATCTGCGCGGTTGACTCGGTGGTGCGCTGTGCCAGTTGCCGCACTTCATCGGCGACCACGGCGAAACCACGCCCCATCTCGCCGGCGCGCGCAGCCTCGATGGCGGCGTTCAGGGCCAACAGGTTGGTCTGGTCGGCGATGCCTTTGATGACGTCCACCACCATGCCGATTTCGTTGCTGTCCCTGGCCAGTTGCGCGACTGTCTCCCCGGTCTCGCCCACAACAGTCGAGAGGCGCTGGATGGCTTCGCGGGTATCGCGGGCCACCTCGCGTCCACGCCCGGTCAACACATTGGCTTGCTGGGTGGCATCCGCCGTGCGTTGGACATGGCTGGCGACTTCCTGGGTGGTCGCGGCCATCTGGTTGACCGCCGTCGACACCTGCTCGGTCTCGACCCGCTGGCGTTCCAGGCCTCGGGAGCTGTCGGTCGCCAGGCCGTCGGACCTGCCGGCCAGGCCGGTGAGTTGTTCGGCCGTGTCCTGCAAACGGGTCAGGCAGGTCTTCAGGCGCGAAGCCTGGCTGACGAAGGCGGTTTCGAGGCGTGCCTGGGGACCACGAGCGTCGCTGTACATTTTTGCGATCAACCCGTCAGACGTGGTGGCTTCGGACATTTGCAACACGTGCAGTGCGCCTTGGTTGCGCCGACGTGACACCAGCACGGCGAGGGGTGCTGACACCGCGACCGCCAGGATGGCGGCCGGTACAGGGCCGAGCAGGGCGCCGCCCAGGGTACCTGTCGCGCCCATCGCCAGCAGCGGCAGCCAGTCGAGGAGGGCGGGTAGCCATTTATCGCTGCCCGGCAGCGCCGCCTTGCCTTCACTGATGCGTTTGTAGAGCACTTGCGCACGGCGTATCTGATCGGCGTCAGGTTTCACCCGTACCGATTCGTAACCGACGATTTTGCTGCCGTCGAACACCGGCGTGACATACGCATTGACCCAATAATGGTCGCCGTTGCACGAGCGATTCTTGACGATGCCCATCCAGGGCTTGCCTTGCTTGAGCGCGCTCCACATATGGGCAAAGACAGCGGGGGGCACATCGGGGTGGCGAACGATATTCTGGGGGGCACCGATCAGATCCGAGCGGTTGAAACCGCTGATCTCGACGAAGGCGTCGTTGCAATAAGTGATGTTGCCCTGGGCGTCGGTTGTCGAGATGAGTTTCTGCTGAGGTCCCAGGGCAACTTCATGCTGCGTGACTGGTTGGTTGTTTCTCAATCTGTGTTGCTCCTTTTGCTGTTGCAGATCCATCGGCTGTCCGAAGTGAAAGGTTAGCAAGGAGAAAGAAAAACACCTGCTGTACGTCGGAAAAACGTCAGTGATGTCGTTTTGCGATCATCTGGATGCAATCATTCGTTTAATCGATGACCACCATCAACAAACGCAAGTTCTGTTTTTTCGCCAAGGGAGGAGGATGGGCACATACCGAATTCGCCTTTGTAAGGAACCCGCGCGATGAAAATGCCTACATGGCTGGTCCTTCTTGCTGTACTGACTGGCAGCTTAACCGCCACGGCCCAGGCCGCTGAACCTTCCTGCCATTTCCTGCCGGTTACCGACAGCAGTGCCACGTTGCAGTCCGGGCAGTCGGTGGGTGTGCTCTACAGCGAGAATACCTTCGACACACTGGCCTACCTTGAGCAATACCATTCGGTAGCGCTCAAGGGCGCGAGCAATCCGGCACTGGACTCGCGCATCAGCTCGGCTTTTGTCAGCAGTTCCGACCCGAAACGGGCCATCGACTGGTTACTCGGCTCGCTGCACAAGGAGTTTGCGTCGGTAACGGTCTACGAGAACCTCGATGCACTGGTGGACGCCCACCCTGACGTGGTGGTGATGCTCGACACTTACAGTCGGTTGGTGTCCAAGGGTAACAACCAGGTAGAAGCGCGCTTCCTGGCCAAGTTCTACGATTCGAACCTGCAATATATCGGCAAGGCTGAAGGTTCACAGGCGCAGCAAATGCCATCGGTCTGGGTGCAGGGTAAGGCAGCGCCGGAGATCGCCGCGCAGATAGACCAGCAAACGGCATTGCAAGTGAACGCACTTCAGCAATTTGATGCTTCGCTCAAGGCATTGGTGACCGCCGGGAATGTCGCCCAGGTTGCGAGCAATTGATCACGTTGCAGCGTTTGCCATTGTGAAAGGGTTTGGCTAATCTCGCACAAACCCGCACGTTCAGGCATTACCATGCACGAGTCGCATTCCGTCACTGATCTGCCGCATCTTCGCCGGCAGAAAATCCTGTTGATTCTCGAGCGTGACGGCAAAGTCATGTCTGGCGAGTTGAGCCAGCATTTCGCCGTCTCCGAAGACACCATTCGCCGCGACTAGTCCGAACTGGCCACGGCAGGCCTGGTCCAGCGCGTCCATGGCGGGGCGCTGCCCAGGCCGAAAGACACGGGGAAGGACTACTTTACCCGGGTCAGTGAAACCGATGAGACCAAGACCCGGTTGGCGCAACTGGCTGCGGGCCGGGTTGAAGATGGTCAGATCGTCATGTTCGACTCCGGCAGCACCACCTTGCAGATCGCTCGTTCGTTGCGCCACGACATCACCATCACCGCCGTCACCCCATCGCCGATGACCGCGATCACCCTGGCCGAATACCCGGGCATCAAAGTGATCCTCGCCGGTGGTCAATTGAACCTGGCCACCCTGTCGGTCAGCGGTCACGAAACCGTGCGCCTGTTGCAGGGGATCAAGGCCGACCTGCTGTTCACCGGAGTCTGCGCGATCCATCCGGAGGTGGGCATCAGCTCGCTGCATTTTGACGAAACGCCAGTGAAGCAGGCGTTGATCGACAGCGCTTCACAGGTGGTCGCCGTCACCACGGCGGACAAGTTGGGGGCGGTAGAGCCCTTTGTAGTCGCCCCGTGCGATCGCATCCACACCTTGATCACCGAGCACCATGTGGCATCGGGTGATATCGACGACTATCGCAAGCAGGGCATCGAGGTGATTCAGCTCAGCACATAGTCAACCGGGACGAGCACGGGCGGCAGGTTCGTGTCGCCCAGGGCCGCCAACACGTCGCGCTCGATGTTGCGCACGATGGCCTGCGTCGGCAGGTCGTTTTCGTCGCGTCCGAATGGATCTTCCAGTTCATCGCCAATCGCGTCCAGGCCAAAGAAGGTGTAGCTGACGATGGCGGTGAACAGCGGGGTCAACCAGCCCAGCGATTCCGCCATCGCAAAGGGCAGGAGGATGCAGAACAGGTAGGTGGTGCGGTGGAGCAACAGGGTGTAGGCGAACGGCAAAGGCGTGTGCTTGATCCGCTCACACACGGCTTGGGCATGGGTCAGGCTGGTCAGGTGATTGGCCATGATCGTATAGCGCCACTCACTGATCGCCCCGGATTCGACCAGCGTTGAACATTGTTGGCCGACGTTATCCAGAATGCGGCCACTGATGTCCGGTGCGTTGCCGTCCGGCTGCGGCTCAAGCCAGCCGTTGGCGGCCTCCAGTTCGTTGCGAGCGTGCAGCCTGGCATTCAACGCATAGGTGAACCCGCAGAGGTTGCGCAGAATGGCCTGGCGTTGGGCCGGGTCCTTGATGACCTGGCTTTCGCGGATCATCGAACGGATCGCCACCGTCATATCGCCCCAGGCCTTGCGCGCTTCATACCAGCGGTCGTAACAGGCGTTGTTGCGAAAGCTCATGAAGATCGACAGCGATAGACCCAGTAGCGTGAAAGGCGTCGCGTTGACCTTGGCGAAGTAGTTCGGTTGCAGCGTTTCCACCAGCACGATGGCCGATGCCAGCAGCGTCACCATCAGGCAACGCAGGACAATCTTCTTGAAAATCGAACCCTTGAGCGACGTGAGAATGTTGATCAGGTTGGGTTTTGGGCGGACGATCATTGCGCCGCACCGAACATCGTTGTCCAGTAAATCCCCGAGTCACTTTTCGGGTCCGCCGCGTACGCTGCGCCCAGTTCCTGATACTGCGGGTTCATCAGGTTGGCGCAGTGACCGGGGCTGGCGACCCAGCCTGCGACTACGCGCGCCACGCTGTCCTGACCAGCGGCGATGTTTTCGCCCACCCATTGGCCGCTGTAGCCGGCCAGTTCTGCGCGGTCACCCGGTGTACGACCGTCGCGGTCCTTGTGATCGAAGTAATTGTTGTTGGCCATCGAGCGCGAGTGTTCTTCGGCAGCCGACGCCAGCACAGGGTTCCAGGTCAGCGGTGGTGCAGCACCAAAGGATTGAGTGCCACATTGGCGTGGCTGACTGCGGGCGGCGTTGAGTTCGGTGAGCAGCTTCTGGCCTTCGGCCTGCGAGGTGCCCAGGCGTGCGCTCAGCAGCGGACGGGCGACCACGATGCGCCAGTTGCGGTCATCGCGGCTCACGCCGATGTCGACAAATTGCGGGTCGAGCACGATCTGGCAAAAGCTTTCCTGGATCGCCTTGAACGCTGACGCCGCATCCCGTGGTCCGGCCAGCGTGATGGCCTGCACATTCTTCATCGGGTACCCCGCGCTCACCATGGCCTGCTGCAAATTGCCAATGCTGGTGGCGGACAGCGCCAGTCGTGGGTCGCCCGCCAGCGGCGGCAACTCAGACGACACCTGGCCGGCACAACGCTGTATCTGGCTGCGGTAGTCGTTGATCGAATCGATCAGTTGTTTCTCATCGGCCGCCAGCGCCTGGGCGGCGAACAGCAGGCTCAATGACAACGTGGCAAGACGCAAAGCGGATGGCAGGACACCCATGGAAACCTCCCTTGATCGGACTTCGCACATGATGCGCGATGACACCCCGGTTTGCGCAATGCCTTTTACGCGAAATGCACTGCAGAGGGCGCCATGCTAAATGGCAATTGGCAACTACACTGAGGCCATGTCGCCCGAACGACGCTGTGTGCCGACATTGTGTTGATTGAATCCGCCTCATTTGAAAGGGTTGATCATGCGATTTTTCTCGATGGCAGTTTGCATCGCACTCACACTACTCAGCGGCCAGGTATCGGCCACTGAACAGGAACAGAAAGCTGCAGAAAACAAGGCAGAAGTACTCGAAGAGAAAGCGGCGCAGAAGGAGGGTGATCTGCCGGTGCCCAAGGCCGAAGCCATTACCACTTCCGAGGTGCAGGCGGTCGATCCGGCGGGCGTGGCACCCCTGGATGACGCTATCACTTGCCTGGCTCGTTCCATTTATTGGGAGGCCAAGGGCAAATCCACAGCCGACATGGAAGCGGTCGCCAGCGTGGTGATGAATCGCCTGGGGCACGAAGGATTTCCGGACACGGTGTGCGCGGTGGTCAAACAAGGCTCGGAAAGCAAGAACTGCCAGTTTTCATGGTGGTGTGACGGGCGTCCCGACACGGTCCAGGAAGCCACGCAGTACGCCATCGCCAAGGAAATCGCGCGCAAGGCGCTGAACAAGCAACTCAACGACCGCACCCATGGCGCGATGTATTTTCACGATCGCAACGTGAAGCCTGACTGGGCAAGGAAATACATCAGGACCGCAGAGACAAAGATGTTTCTCTTCTACAAGCCCAAAGGTGGGGATGCACGATAACCCGGCGGACACCTGGCCCCTGTAGGAGCGAGCTTGCTCGCGCCCACAGGGGGTCAGGGTTCAATCGCCGTTTGGCATTTCCATACCCAGGAAAATCAACGTATTGCCATGGGCTTCCGCCGCTGCACGCTGGTTGTAGCTGTCGCGATGCGAGCAGTTGAAACCGTGTTCCGCGTCCGGATACACGATGATTTCCACGTTGTCGTTGTCGTCCAGACGCTGGGCGATCAGTTCCACATCGTCCAGGGAAATGTGGCTGTCCTTCTCGCCGAATTGCAGCAGCAACGGCACCTGGATGTCATCGGCGCGATCCAGTTGATTCTGGATCCCGCCGCCGTAGTAGGCGATGGCCACGTCCACCAGGCCGTTGGCGGCGGTGAGATACGACAGCAGTCCACCGAAGCAGTAACCGATGGAAGCGACGCCGCCATCATGGTTCGGCAGGGCCTTGAGGGCATCGATGGTCAGCTCGATGTCCTTTTGCGCCTTGACGATGTCGGTGGCGTTCATCAATTCGACGGCGCGAGTCCAGCCGGCCTGGTCGTAGCTCAGCTCGATACGCTTGCCTTCGCGCCAGAACAGGTCCGGTGCGAGCACCACGTAGCCGTCGGCGGCGTATTGCTCGGCGACAGAGCGAATGTGTTCGTTGACACCGAAAATTTCCTGGATCAGCACGATCCCCGGGCCGTTCAGGGTATGCGGGATCGCCAGGTAGGCGCCGAATTTACCTTCGGCGCTGTCGATCTCGATCCATTGGGTGGTCACGCTCATGGTGGCTCCTGTCTACGCAAGTGAGGTGGAACGTACAGGCTGCCACATTAACATTTCACTGCTGGTTGCGGCGCCAGAAATATCGGGCGAGCAAGGCGTCCAGGCTGAGTTTGCCGGGACCGGACAGCAAAAGCGGGAGCATGGCGGCGAGGTAGATCAGCGGCAGTTTGAAATTGCCGTGACCCTTGTTAGTGATGGCGTAACCCTGGGCAAGTTCACTCAGTGTCGACCAATCGGACGGCCAGTGGACTGCTGCGGTTGCCACCACCGTGACCACGATCAGGACGATCGCCGAGATGCGTGTCCCCAAACCAACCAGGATGGCGAGGGCGCAGATCAGTTCGGCCCACATTGACAGTTCCCAGTTCAGCGTGGCGGGCAGTTGGTCGAACGGAAACGGAAAGCGCTCCTGAATGTCGGCGAACCAGTTTTCGCCATTCCATTTTTCCAGGCCGGACTCGAAGAACTCCCAGGCGATAAACATCCTCAAGGCGAGGGGAGCGAGCCACACGCCGGCACGGTCAAGATTGAGGTGCAGGCCTTTGACGGCTGATGAGATTGCGGTGTTCATGGACTGGATCTCCATTCAGTCAGTGATGCGGGGCTCGACGGCCCCGCGCAGGGTTCATTCGCCGGCGCCGCACTTGCCTTCGCCGCATTTACCTTCAGCGGGTTTTTCGGTGCCGTCGGCCTGAACCTGGCTGTAGCCGTGGGCCAGCTGTTTCATGCTGAACGCCTCGGATTCGGAAGCCGATGCCACGTTGGCCAGGGCCAGGCCGCCAGCGACGATCAGGCCGAGGGTCAGGGAAGAGGTCGAGAGCTTGAACATGGTGATACTCCGTGCATTGAGTGAGTTGAGTGTCTGGGTTGGCTGAGCCAGTCGACAGGCGTATTTCATCAATGGGGTGTATCTGCGATGTGTCGCTGGGGGCGGGTTTTGTTGAGGGGTGTGTCGAGAACGGGGGTTTATACACTGGGATACACTCCACTGCAGGAGCTGGCTTGTCGAACCGTCGCGAAGGCCGTTAAACGATCACGCTGGGTGCCCGATGCCTCGCGGTGTTCTTGATTCCATCGCGAGCGTGCTCGCTCCTACCGGGAGTTTGCTATACATTTCCTGGCCGCCCACTGCATGGTGAAACCGTTTCATGTCTCTCGCGCTCGAACGTCTAGTCGCTGGTACGCCTATCCCTTTCGCTGGTAACCGCGTCACCGTGGTCAGCCCCGAACTGGCCTTGCGCTTTCAGCCCGGGGACCACCTGTTGGTGGAGCAGGTCAGTGGCGAACTGTTGCTGATCCCCGTCGCGGACCAGAAGGCTGCGGCGGTGGCGATCGAGCGCGCGCAAGCGGCGTTCACGGCGATGTCGGCGGTGTCGGATGAGGCCATCAGCGAGTTCTTCGACCTGTTCGCCCAGCGCCTGGACGATCAGGATTGCTGGGACTTGATCGAGGCAGCCAACCTGGCCGATATCGAGTGGGCCAAGTCACGGGGGCGTTCGACCACGCGTCTGCTGGCCGATGAGCGCATGCGCCGGGACATGATCGCCGGCCTCAGGGCCTGGCGCGATGCACCTGCCACGCGCGGCAAGGTGATCAGTTGCGTCGAACACGAAGGCTGGAAAGTCGAGCAGGTGGTTTCACCGCTGGGCATTGTCGCGTTCGTCTTTGAAGGCAGGCCGAACGTTTTCGCCGACGCCGCGGGTGTGCTGCGCACTGGCAACACTGCGGTGCTGCGCATTGGCAGCGATGCCTTGGGCACGGCGCAAGCCATCGTCGCCCACGCCTTGAATCCTGCGTTGAGCGCCGCCGGTTTGCCGGTGGGGGCGGTGTCGCTGGTGGAAAGTGTCAACCACGCCGCCGGCTGGGCGATGTTCGCCGACCGGCGCCTGTCGCTGGCCGTGGCCCGGGGCTCGGGACGTGCAGTCAGCCAATTGGGCAGCATCGCCCAGCAGGCTGGCACCGCCGTGAGCCTCCACGGCACTGGCGGCGCCTGGTTGATCGCCGACCAGGACGCTGATGCCACGCGATTTGCCGCTGTGGTGCGCAACTCCCTGGATCGCAAGGTCTGCAACACCCTCAACGTCTGCCTGATTCACCGCGACCGCGCCGCCGAGCTGGTGCCGTTGTTCTTGCAGGCATTGAAAGCCGCCGGTGCGGCACGGGATGAAGGCTGCAAGTTGCACATTGTCGAGGGCAGCGAGTCTTGCCTGCCTTTTGAATGGCGACACGCAACGGTCGAGGTTTGCCGTGCGGAGGGCTACCAGGCCGAGGCCATGGCCGAGTCACTGCCTGAGGATCAGTTGGGTCGCGAATGGGAATGGGAAGAGACCCCGGAAGTCAGCCTGAAAATCGTCGACGACCTGGACAGCGCCATCGCCTTGTTCAATCACTACAGCCCCCAGTTCACCGTGTCGCTGATCAGTGAAACGCCTGAAGCGCACGAGCGTTTCTACAATGCGGTCAACGCGCCGTTTGTGGGCAACGGCATCACCCGTTGGGTCGACGGCCAGTACGCGCTGAACAAACCGGAGCTGGGTCTTTCGAACTGGGAGAGCGGCCGCCTGTTTGCCCGTAGCGCCATTCTCTCGGGCGATGGCGTGTTCACTGTCCGCAGTCGCATGACCCAGACCGATCTGTCGGTCAAGCGCTAGGCGAGGATCAGTCGTCGACTGACTGGCACGTCCCATTGGGTGCCTTGCCGGTCGATGACACCTCCACCGAGTCGTCATCGGCGATCACGATTGACAGGGTAATGCCCGATCCCTTGGCTTCGAAGCTGCGGTCGGTGAGCGCGCGTGTTTCGGCTTCCTTGCTGTTGATCAGCACCGGCCCGTCCTGATCGGCCTGGACGAGGAATTTGCCGGGGCATTCCACGGCGAAGGAGGGCACGCCCTGAACATTGTTGGCCTGGGCCGCACCTGCTCCCACCAGCAACAGCGCAGCGATCAGCTTGGTTCTCATTGCACATCTCCAATGGACGACATCGCGTGTGGTTAACGATAGCTGCGTTTGGCGGTTGCACATGCTCACACATAACCCTGTAGGAGCGAGCATGCTCGCGATGGAGGTACGGACACCGCGGGGAGCCAGGAAGCCAGCGTTATCGTTGACGACCATCGCGACGGTTCGACGCCTCGACATGCTCGCTCCTACAAGGATTAAAAAACATAAAAAAGGCCCCGCTCGAATAATCGAGCGGGGCCTTTTCAGTTAAGCGACTTAATTAATAAAACCGGTCAATCACCTGAACTTCGTTCTTGTTCTGCATCGAGTCCCAGGCCTGTTTGAGTGTTTGGAAAACACTGCCGATGAAATCTTTGTCGGCCGCGGCTTTCTTGCCGACGTAACCCTGGCCGCGACGGTACATCTTCAGGCGCGCCACCAGGTTCTCGTGGTTCTGTTCAAACTCGGCTTCGTGGGCGTGGGGCGCCAGGCAGTCGATCTGAACCTGGCCCGATTTGCTGATCCACAGGATATGGCTGTCATGGCTGTCTTTTTGCGCAGCGAACATACGAGCCAATTCATCGATGGTTGGTTGATTGTTCAGGTTCATCATTAAAGCCCCCTTGACCATTTGGTGATCTTTTTCAAAGTTGATTCGCTAATACAGTTAGCCCATCGGTTAGTTGATCCCTGGCACCGAAACCAGGACGTCAGCAGTCGTCCGCCGAAATTGGAGGGGCCTGCGTCTGTTGCATGTAGTCGTGTTGAATAACTGCTACGCAATAGCGTCACAACGAGGAGAAGCAGCGATAACCTTCAGGCCACTACCGACGTTTCACGGTCGGCCACAAGCTTCATGAGGATTGATCGCCAGCGCTTCTCGTCCTTGTACTGGACGTTCGGGCCAGGTCAGCTTCTTCAATCTGCCTTGTGGGCAGCGTGTATCCGGGAAAAACAGCTCGGCGGTCAGACGAGCTTGCTCAAACATGTTGCCTTACTCCCGATCGGGGAGATGGCTGCATCATGCAAGGGCAAATCGAAGTCGTCAACGGTTTTGTAGTGATTATTTCAAGTCACTACATATTGTCTGACAAAGCTGTTTGGAATGAGAGGATGGAACTCACGGCGGGTTTGACAGGGGCCGCGCATCAAGCCTCGCCCGCTGGTTTTGCCGCCCGTTTGCGGCCTGTCCCCGGCTTGCCCTTGGCAGACTTGCGCTTGTTTTTCCACGGTGTGGCGCCGCGTCCGGCCGGGCTTGCCGGCCCGCTGATGGTCAGGTTCAGCCCGGCGCAGCGGGCGACCTGCTTGCTCATCCACGCGGCCTGCTTGGTGACGAACTCTTCGAGGCTCATTTCCCCGCTCTGCACCATGTCCAGCGCCTGTTCCCAGATGGCCGTGGTGCCGGGGTCGGCGATGGCGCGGGGCACCGCATCGATCAGGCTGAACGCGGCCGGTGTCGCGGCCAGGGCCTTGCCATGCTTGATCAGGTAACCCCGGTCGAGGAGGCCCTGGATAATCGAGGCGCGAGTGGCTTCGGTGCCGATGCCGGTGGTGTCCTTGAGCTTCTGTTTGAGCACAGGGTCCTCCACCAGTTTGGCGACGTTCTTCATCGCCTTGATCAAGTCGCCTTCGGTAAAGGGTTTGGGGGGTTGGGTCCAGAGGTCCTTGAGCTTCACCTCGGCCACCGCACATTCATCCCCTTCGCTGAGTCTGGGCAGGGTTTGTGGCACCGGCGCTTCGCGGCCCCTGGCCGGGGCGAGGGCTTCAGGCAGGGCGCGTTTCCAGCCCGGTTCGACGATCTGCTTGCCGACGGCGCGCAAGGCTTGGCCGGCGCAGTCGAAGTCGGCCTGGGTGCGGTCGAATTCATGATCGGGCAGGAACTGCGCGAGGTAGCGTGCGCGGATCAGGGTATAAACCGCGCGCTGCTTGCCGGCGAGCCGTTCAAGATTTTTTGCCGCTGCGGTGGGAATGATGCCGTGGTGGGCGCTGACTTTTGCGTCGTTCCACGCCCGTGAGCGACACGCAGGTTGCAGGTGCTCGTGCAACGCTTCGAGCGTCGAATCCGCCTGCCTCAACGCCGCCAGGATGCCCGGCGCTTCGCTGTGCTGGCTAAGCGGCAAGTAGCCGCAATCGCTGCGCGGGTAGGTGATGACCTTGTGGGTTTCGTACAGCGCCTGGGCGATGTCCAGGGTTTCCTGTGCGCCCAGGCCGAGCTTCTTCGAACACACTTCCTGCAACGTACCAAGATCGAATGGCAGCGGCGCCACTTCACGCAGGCGCTCGGTGCGCAGCCTGGTTACCCTGGCATTCGCAGCACTGGACAACGCCGTTGACGCCTGTTGCGCGATAGCCTGATTGAGGCAACGGTCCTGGTCGTCACAGGCGTGGGAGGGTGCACGCCACTGCGCGGTGAATGTGCTGCCCTCGTGCCGCAGCTGCACGTCGATGGCCCAGTAGGCAACGGGGACGAAATCAGCAATGCTGCGGTCGCGGTCCACCACCAGCCGCAGCGTCGGCGTTTGCACCCGGCCGACGGGCAACACCCCCTGATAACCGGACTGGCGTCCAAGCAGGGTGAACAAGCGGCTCATGTTCATGCCGATCAGCCAGTCGGCCCGCGAACGGCCCAGCGCCGAGTGATACAGGCTGAACGTCTCGGCGCCTGGCTTTAACGCAGCCATCGCCTTGCGGATCGAAGCATCATCCAGTGCCGACAGCCACAGGCGCTGGATCGGTCCACGATAACGGCAGTGCTCAACGAGTTCCCGGGCGATCATTTCGCCCTCACGGTCGGCGTCGGTGGCGATCACCAACTCATCAGCCTCGCCGAGCAGACGTTTGACGGCCTTGTACTGGCTGGCCGTGCGCGGCTTGACGGTCATTTTCCATTTGTCCGGGATGATCGGCAGGTCGGCCAGCACCCAGCGCTTGTAGCGTGTGTCGTAGGCATCCGGCGCAGCGGTTTCCAGCAGGTGTCCGATGCACCAGGTGACCGTGACTCCCGTTCCCAGCCAGCACCCGTCGCCACGGCGCTTGGCGCCGAGCACGGCGGCAATGTCTTTGGCCTGGGAAGGTTTTTCACAGAGGTACAGCCGCATGACCACCAACGCTCATCAATAATTGCCGGAAGGTGCACAGAATGGCGGCTGATGAGCGACGGAGCAATCTTTATCTGTATGGATGTACAGTTTGTGTGTCAGGCGAGGCCGTATTCTGCGTGCCATCGACGAGAGTGGACGCCAGCCTCCGTTCGGCTGCGAAGCCGTCGTCATGGCTGAATGTGGGTTATACCTGACAGGGTGTCGTCTCGATTTTCAGGTTCACTTCGTGCCGAGGAATGCATTACATGAAGAGCTCAGGTCCCAGTCCTGTCATTACCATCGCCGAGCAGCCGGGCTGCGTGATGGTGAAGTTTCACGGTGTCGAAGTGGCGGCGTCCACCCGGACACTGGTGTTGCTGGAAGCCAACTATCCGCCGGTGTATTACCTGCCACTGGATGACATTGAGGATGAGTATTACGTGCGTACCGACCACACCAGTTACTGCCCGTACAAGGGCGATGCGAGCTATTTCAGCCTGAAGGTCGAGGGGCACGAGGCGCAAAATGCGGTGTGGAGCTACGAAGAGCCCAAGGTGTCGGTGGCGCAGATCAAGAACTACGTGGCGTTCTATCCGGACAAGGTCACCTTCGAGCTGCTTCCGGACGTTGGTTGAGCGAGGCGCCCTGCGCTGGCAGGGCGCGAGTATCAATCCTTGAGTTCGCGCGCCGCTTGCACCAGCGTCGTGGAATCGATCTGGTCAATCGAGGTGACGCCCGTCAGCGTCATCGCCACGCGCATTTCCCTGGCGAAGATGTCGAGCATGTTTTCAACCCCACGCTGGCCATCGGCAGCCAGTGCATAGGCCATGGATCGACCCAGCAGGACGCCTTTGGCACCCAGGGCGAGCATGCGCACCACGTCGAGCCCCGAGCGGATGCCAGAATCGACCAGCACCGTCAGGTCGTCGCCAATTGCTTGCTTGATCGGTGGCAAGGCCTTGGTGGTGGACAGCACGCCATCGAGTTGTCGGCCACCGTGGTTCGACACGACAATCCCGTCCGCACCAAAACTCACGGCGTCCCGGGCATCCTGGGGGTCGAGGATGCCCTTGATGATCATTGGCCCCTGCCAGAAATCCCGAATCCATTCCAGGTCGCTCCAGCTGATTGACGGGTCGAAGTTGTTGGCGAGCCAACCCATGTAGTCTTCCAGGGTGACGGCTTTGCCCAGATACCTCGAAATATTGCCCAGGTCGTGGGGGCGGCCCATGACGCCGACGTTGAAGGCCCAGTCGGGGCGAGTGATGGCCTGAAGGATCCGACGCGAGGAGGCGAACGGCCCGGACATGCCTGAGTGGGCATCCCGGTACCGTGCGCCGGGCGTTGGCATGTCCACGGTGAATACCAGGTTTTTTATCCCTGCGGCCTTGGCCCGCTCCAGGGCGTTGCGCATGAAACCGCGGTCCTTCAGCACATACAGCTGGAACCAGATGGTTTGCTCGGTCTGGCTCGTGACTTCTTCGATGGAGCACACCGAGACCGTCGACAGGCACAGCGGGATGCCTTTGTTTTGGGCGGCCTTGACTGCCTGAACTTCACCGCGACGGGCGAACATACCGGTCAACCCGACCGGTGCGAGGACGATGGGCATTGCCAACGGTTGGTCGAACAGAGTGGTTTCCAGGCTCAGGGATTCGACGTTTTTGAGGATGCGCTGGCGCAGGCTGATGCCTGAGAGGTCGGCGCTGTTAGCCCTCAGCGTATGCTCGGCGTAGGCGCCACCATCGATGTAGTCGAACAGGAAACGGGGAAGTTTGCGGCGTGCGGCCTCGCGATAGTCGGATGCGGAGGAAATGATCATGGGGCCTCGTTCGGGCAGGTGGCGGGGCGATGGTGCAAGAGTAGCGAAAGCGAAAGGTTTTGTGGGCACGATCAAGACTATTGTGGGAGCGGGCTTGCTCGCGATAGCGGTGTGCCAGTGACCGTTGATGTATCTGACACACCGCTATCGCGAGCAAGCCCGCTCCCATAGGGGGGAGGGGCTGCGGGCTAAATCAGTTGTTGTTCAAATCCACCTGCTTGGTCTCACGCAGACAGATCATCCCCACCACCAGGCTCACCGCCGTGATCAGCACCGGGTACCAGAGACCATAGAAAATATCGCCGGTGTACACCACCAGCGCAAACGACACCGTCGGCAGGAAACCACCGAACCAGCCATTGCCGATGTGATACGGCAGGGACATCGAGGTATAGCGGATGCGCGTGGGGAACAGCTCTACCATCAGGGCGGCCAGGGGACCGTAGCACATGGCCGAGATGATGATCAGCGCGACGATCAGCGCCACGATCATGGTCTTGTTGATCGACTGGGTGTCGGCCTGTGATGGATAGCCGGCCAGCGTCACGGCGCCACGCAGGGCCGCTTCGTCATAACCCTCGATCTTCACGTCGCCGATGCTGATCTGCACATTGCTGCCGGCGGGTGCGGCTTCGCTGCTGTAGGGCAGGCCCTGTTTGACCAGGAAAGTCTTGACCTTGTCGCAAGGGCTGTCGAATTTGGCCTTGCCCACCGGGTCGAACTGGAAGGTGCAGGTGGCCGGGTCGGCGTGCACCGTGATCGGCGCCTGCCGGCTGGCCAGGTCGATGGCCGGGTTGGCATAGTGGGCCAGGGTCTTGAAGATGGGGAAGTACAGCACCGTGGCCAGCAGCAGGCCGAGCATCAGCACCGGTTTGCGCCCGACCTTGTCCGACAGCCAGCCGAAGAAGATGAAGAACGGCGCGCCGATGGTCACGCTGATGATCAGCAGTGTGTTGGCCACCGCAGGGTCCATTTTCAGGAACTGGGTGAGAAAGAACAGCACATAGAATTGCGCGGCGTAGAAGGTCACGGCCTGCCCGGCGTTAATGCTGAACAAGGCGATCAGCACGACCTTGAGGTTTTCCCATTTGCCGAACGAGTCACGCAGCGGCGACTTGCACAGCTTGCCTTCTTCTTTCATTTTCACGAACGCGGGGGATTCGTGCAGGCTCAGGCGGATCCAGGTGGAGATGCCCAGCAGCACGATGGAAAACAGGAACGGAATGCGCCAGCCCCAGACTTCGAATTGATCACCGATGAAATAGCGGCAGCCGAGCACCACCAGCAACGACAGCAGCAGCCCCAGCGTGGCCGTGGACTGAATCCAGCTGGTGTGGAAACCGCGCTTGTCGATGGGGGCATGTTCGGCGACGTAAGTCGCTGCGCCGCCGTATTCGCCACCCAGGGCCAAGCCCTGGAGCATGCGCAGCACCACAAGGATGATCGGTGCGGCAATGCCGATGCTGGCGTAGGTCGGCAGCAGGCCGACGCAAAACGTCGCCACGCCCATCAGGACAATGGTGGCGAGAAATGTGTATTTACGCCCGATCATGTCCCCCAACCGGCCGAACACCAATGCACCAAACGGCCGCACGATGAAACCGGCAGCGAAGGCCATCAGGGCGAAAATGAATGCGGTGGTGTCGTTCACCCCTGCGAAAAACTGCTTGCTGATCACTGCCGCGAGGGCGCCGTAGAGGAAGAAGTCATACCACTCGAACACCGTCCCGAGCGATGAGGCAAAGATGACTTTGCGGGTGTCGCGGCCAATGTCGGCGCTGCGCGTGATGTTGAGTGGCTGAACATGTTCTGACATATCGGTTCCCTCACAGTGATTGTTTTTGTTGTTCCACTGTCGGCACCTGCCTTGTGGGCGGGTGCCGCTTCCTGTCGCACACATCTCCTGTAGGAGCGAGCTTGTCGAGGCGTCGAACCGTCGCGATGGTCGTCAACGATGACACGGGGTGTCAGGATGCCAACGTTGTCTGGTCCTCCATCGCGACGGTGAGACGATTCGACTTGCTCGCTCCTACAGAGTTTGGATTATCAATTCGTGTCGCTGCCTCAAGGATCATCTGCGCCGCCTTCTCGGCAATCATCAGCGTCGGCGTGCAGGTATTGCCCGAGGTGATGCGCGGCATGATCGACGCGTCGGCCACCCGCAAACCGGGAATGCCGTGGACCTTGAGTTGCGCATCGACCACTGCGTCCGCACCGTTGCCCATCCGGCACGTGCCGACCGGATGGAAGATGGTCGTGCCGATGCGTCCGGCAGCCTCGTGCAACTGTTCTTCACTCTGCAAACTCTGGCCAGGCAGGTACTCCATTGGCTTGAACGCTTGCAACGCCGGCGCTGAGACGATGCGCCGGGTCAGGCGAATCGCGTCGGCCGCCACGCGCAGGTCCTGGGGGTGACTCAGGTAGTTCGGCTGAATCAACGGCGCCTGCTGTGGGTCGGTCGAGCGGATGTCGACGCGACCACGACTCTGTGGGCGCAAGTCGCAGACTGATGCGGTGAAGGCGGGGAAGGGGTGCAACGGCTCGCCAAAGCGCTCCAGCGACAGCGGTTGCACATGGTATTCAAGGTTGGCCGAGGTCTGTTCCGGCCCCGATCGGGCAAACGCACCGAGCTGGCTTGGGGCCATCGACAGCGGCCCGCTGCGGTCATACAGGTAGCGCAGGCCCATGCCCATCTTGCCCCACACGCTGGCGGCAATCTGGTTGAGGGTACGGGCGTTTTCCAGTTTGTAGATCAGTCGCAGTTGCAGGTGATCCTGCAGGTTGCCGCCGACCCCCGCAAGCTCATGGACGACACCGATGCCGAGTGTTTCCAGAAGGGGACGAGGGCCGATGCCGGAGCGTTGCAGGATACCGGGGGAGCCGACAGCACCCGCACACAGAATGATTTCCCGCCGTGCCTTGAAGCTTTTTGCCTGGCCTTGCCAACGGGCGGTGACGGCCGAGGCGCGTCCGTTTTCCAACAGCACGCGATCCACTTCGACTTCGGTCAGTACGATGAGGTTGGGGCGTTGGCGGATCGGCTTGAGAAACGCCTTGGCCGCGTTCCAGCGAACGCCGCCTTTCTGATTGACCTGGAAGTAACCGCAACCTTCATTGTCGCCCTGGTTGAAGTCATCGACGCTGGCGATGCCGCTTTGCTCGGCAGCGTTGCGAAAGGCATCGAGAATCGGCCATGACAGGCGCTGGCGCTCGACGCGCCACTCACCGCTGGCACCGTGGGCTATCGAATCGCCCGCAAAATGGTTTTCACTTTTCCTGAACAGCGGCAATACGTCGTTCCAGGCCCAGCCAGGGTTGCCATCGGCCGCCCAGCCATCGTAGTCGCCACTCTGGCCACGCATGTAGATCATGCCGTTGATTGACGAGCAGCCACCGAGCACCTTGCCTCGGGGGTAACTGAGTGCCCGTCCTTGCAGGCCCGATTGCGCCTCGGTCTTGAAGCACCAGTCGGTGCGCGGATTGCCGATGCAGAACAGGTAACCGACGGGAATGTGAATCCATGGGTAGTTGTCGCGGCCACCGGCCTCCAGCAACAGCACGCGATGTTGCGGGTTCGCCGACAGGCGATTGGCCAACAAACAACCGGCCGGCCCGGCCCCGACCACGATGTAGTCGAACTCATCAAGGGAAGTCTGCATCCTTGACCTCTATTTTTGTTCTTGTTGTCGGTCATCCTAGTTGTTAGCTTTCGACAAAAGAATGTTAGTTTTTGCGCAGCTGCTGTGCGTTTTTAAACAGTAAGTTCTCGGGGACGGTTCATGTTCGACTGGAATGACCTGCGGTTTTTTCTCGAATTGCAGCGCAGCGGGCGCTTGCTGACGGCGGCGCGTCGCCTGCACACCACCCATGCCACCGTGGCCCGGCACATCGAGGCCATCGAGAAGAGCCTGGGCGCGGCGCTGTTCGTCCAGCACGCCCAGGGTTACGAGCTGACACCGGCCGGCGAGGCGCTGCTGAAGCACGCCGAAGCCATGGAAAACGTCGCGTTATTGGCCCAGGAAGAGATCAGCCAATCCACGGCGCCATTGGGCAAGATACGCGTCGGTGTGACCGAAGGCCTGGGCATCATGTTCCTGACCAGTCGCATGAACGGGCTGTTCGAGCGTTACCCTGGCCTGGAAGTGGAGTTGGTTGCGGTGCCGCGTTTCGTCAGCATCCTCAATCGCGAAGCGGAAATCAGCATTCACCTGGAACGGCCATCGGCGGACATGCTGGTCACGCGCAAGCTCACCGATTACCGCCTGGCGTTATACGCGAGCCAGGCCTACCTCGACCGGGCGCCGCCGCTGCACAGCCATGAAGACCTCAGCCGGCATGCCTGGATCGGTTACGTCGATGATTTGCTGTTCAGCCAGGAACTGATGTTCCTCAACAGTTTCTGCCGCAACCCGCAGGTGGTCTTCCACAGCACCAGCGTCATTGCCCAGCAACAGGCGGCACGCGCGGGTCTGGGCATCGCGGTGCTGCCCTGCTACATGGCCAGCGACGATCCGCAGTTGGTGCCGTTGTTCCCGGAGGAAAGCATCCAGCGCAGCTATTGGATCAGCACTCGTCGCGAACTGCACAAATCCGTGCGGCTGCGGGTGATGTGGGATTACATCGTGCAGATGTGCGAGCGTGAGCAGGGTCTGCTGCTACCCCTGTAGGAGCGAGCACGCTCGCGATGGTCGTTAACGATAACGCTGGAAGCCTGAAACCCCGCGGTGGCCGCACCACCATCGCGAGCATGCTCGCTCCTACAGAGATCACGGGTTCAGGGCAAAATATCGAAATGGGTGCTCGCCAACCGCTCCCCATTCACCAGCACATGCACCGCGTGCCGGCCAGCATAGTGCCGGCGGGTGGTCAGTTCCTTGATGGATTGACTGCGACTGACAAACTCGTTGGCGCCCACCGGCAGGGTCAGCGCCTTGAGCTTGAACACCTTGGCCGACGTGCTGCCGTTGGCTTTCACGTAGTCGATGGCGTAGTCGATCACCAGGCGCTGCCTGCTCTCTACCTTGGACCTGACCGTGAACGACAGGGTGATTTTCTCCCCGAGTGTTATCACCGCCGGTTCGACCTTGACCCCGATAATCTCGACCTCGGCCTTGCCCGTGGCACCGATGATCGCCAACGCTCGCGGGTTGCCTTGCTTGATCAGGCTGCGCAAGGCATGTTTGGCGATCCAGGCGGTGTGTTTGTTGTCCAGTGACCAGCCTTCGATGATGTCCAGCACCCAGTCGGGATGGTCCTTGGTGATGTCGTTGAGGTGGTTGGCCACGGATTTGCGCACGTACAGACTGTCGTCGGCCTTGAGGTTGTCGAGGATCGCGGCGGCCAGGCGCGGGTCGGCCTGAATCCGCTCCAGGCGAAACGACCAGGGCAGGCGCGGCCGGCTGCCTTCACTGGCCAGGCGGCGAACGTGTTCGTTGTCGTCCAGTGACCAGTCGTGCATCACGGCCAGGGTGCGCTCGAAATCGTTGCGCAGGAAATGGCGTATGGCGAACTCGGCGGAGCCGAAGGTCGTGAAATACTTCAGCGCCTCCATGGATTGCTCGAAGGCATGGCTACCGTAGGTGGCGACGTAATGCGGCAGCGAAACGCTGACGAAGCCGCTGTTGAGGCGTGGGGCGAGGGCGCGCAGTACGTCGAGCGAGTCTTCGTAACTCATTGGCAGCGTGGCGTACAGGCACTCGCTGACCCGGGCCATGCGCTGCATGATGGACAACTCGGCCAAGCCTTCGTTGGCCATTTTCAGGAAAGCCGCAGCGTTGAAATCGGGGTAAACCGCGCTCATCTCGGTGGCGATGTGCTGGAGGCGCTCGGCGTTGAAGATTTCCTTGAGGGCTGGGGCGGGTGGGTCGGTTGCCATTATTGGTTCCTTGTATTCAGGTGGACCGCGTTATCGTTCATCGTCGGAACGCCCCCCGGAGCAAGCCCGCTCCCACATTGGATATGCGAACACCGGGCCATTGTGGGAGCGGGCTTGCCCGCGATGGGGCCCTGAAGCTCACCTCAACTCTTGCCAGCCTGCTCCTCAAGCTGATCCGACTCAAACAACTTGGCCAGTTCAGCCCGGGCTTCCTGCGCCGTCTGCAACACCTTCGCTGCATCGTCATACACCGCGTGCTGCGCTTCCAGCACTTGCTCGTCATGATGCTTGAAGCGCTTGATGCGCGCATCCGCCTGAGCTTGCGTCAGTCCCAGCCCGACCAATGTGCGCCGGCTCATCTCCAGGCTTGAATAGTAGGTCTCGCGGATCGCCTCGGCACCCAGGTCCACCAGGCGGTGCACGTGCTGGCGGTTACGGGCGCGGGCGATGATCTTGATGTGCGGGTACAGGCGATGGACCACCTCGGCGGTCTTGATGTTGGTGTCCGGGTCGTCCGTCGCGATGATGAAGTACTCCGCCTGCTCGACCTTGGCGGCGCTGAGGATTTCCGGGCGCATCGGGTCGCCGTAGAACACCGGTACACCGCCAAAGCTGCGTGACAGCTCGATGGTTTCCACCGAGGTGTCGAGGGCGACGAACTTGATGTTCTGCGCGCGCAGGATACGAGCGATGATCTGACCCATGCGCCCCATGCCGGCGATAACCACGCGTGGCTCGTCGGTGTCGATTTCGCGGAATTTTTCCGGCACCACCACCGGTTGGACTTTCGGGCTGACCAGCCTTGCGCAGACCAGCAGCAACAGCGGGGTCAAGGCCATGGACAGAGTAATGGTCAGCACCAGCAGGTCGTACAGGCGCGGCTCGAACAGGCCTTGATCGCGACCGATCTTGAACACCACGAAGGCGAATTCACCGCCCGCCGCCAGCACGATACCCAGGCGAATCGCGCTGACCTTGCCCAAGCCCCCGGCCAATCGACCGACCACGAACAACAACGGCAGCTTGATCGCAATCAGCAGCAGGGTCAGGCCCAGCACGGTGATCGGCGCGCTGAGCAGCAAACTGAGGTTGGCGCCCATACCGACGCTGATGAAAAACAGACCCAGCAGCAAGCCCTTGAACGGTTCGATCTGCGCTTCCAGTTCGTGGCGATACTCCGAGTCGGCCAGCAACAGGCCGGCCAGGAAGGCGCCCAATGCCATCGACACACCGACCATGTCCATAAGCCATGCGGTGCCAATCACCACCAACAGAGCCGTGGCGGTGGACACCTCCCGCAAACCGGTACGAGCCACAACGCGAAACACCGGACGCAGCAGGTAGCGACCACCGATCACCACCACGGCGATGCTGCCCAGCACTTGCAGGGCGTGGTTCAGGCCCTGTGCGCCGCTGGTGGTGTGATCGGTGCCCGCCAGTAATGGCACCATGGCAATCAATGGGATCGCGGCGATGTCCTGGAACAGCAGGATCGCAAACGCCAGCCGGCCATGGGGGCTGGTCAGTTCCTTGCGCTCGGCCAGGCTTTGCAGGCCGAAAGCGGTGGACGACAGGGCCAGACCCAACCCGAGCACGATGGCACTGTTCAACGGCTGACCGAACAGGAACAGCGCGACCACACCGATGACTGAACCGGTCAGCAACACCTGCGCCAGGCCTACGCCAAATACGGATTTGCGCATCACCCACAAACGCCTTGGCGACAACTCCAGGCCAATGATGAACAGCAACAACACCACCCCGAGTTCGGAAATATGGCTGACGCTCTGCGGGTTGCCGATCAGGCCCAACACCGATGGGCCGATGATCACCCCGGCAAACAGATAGCCCAGCACCGCCCCCAGTTGCAGGCGCTTGGCGAGGGGAACGGTGAGCACCGCCGCGAACAGGAATACGACAGCGGCTTGTAGCAGGTTGCCTTCATGGGGCATTGAGGAAACTCCAGGAATCGGTGGGGCGGGGGCGCAAGGATAAAGGTTGAGGCTGCGTGCGTCAGTAAAAGCCATCGCGGGCAAGCCACAGTCGCCAAAAAAATCAGGCTGACAAGTCAATCAATGACCAACCGCCTGCCCACCCAGCCGGTACTGATTATTCCCGCTTCGCTTGGCCTCATACATCGCGAGGTCAGCAATGTGAATCAGGCGGTCCATGCTCGGCGCATGGTCGGGGAAAACGGCAACACCCAGACTGGTGCCGATATGGCGATGATCATTGCCGATGGCAATGGGCGGAGACAGCTCGATGAAAATCTTCTGGCAGATCACGCGCGCTTCATCTTGCAGGCAACCGCCTTGCGCCAAACCCTGGAGGATCACCACGAATTCGTCGCCTCCGATACGGGCCACCGTGTCCGTGGCGCGCAGGATTCTTTTCAGGCGAGTCGCCATGGTCACAAGCACGCGGTCGCCGGCGCCATGGCCGTAGCGGTCGTTGATCGCCTTGAAACCGTTGAGGTCGATGAACACCAGTGCTACGCGAGTACCGCTGATTCGCGCCTGTTCCAGCGCATCCGACAGTCGCTCTTCGAGCACCAGGCGGTTGGGCAGACCTGTCAGCGGGTCGAAATGGGCCAGGTGCTGCAAGTAACTGGCGGAAGCTTTCTCATCGGTGATGTCACGGACCACGCCCATCATCTTGATCGTTTCATCGTGGGCGTTCTTCACCACGTTACCGGTTTCACGCAACCAGCGAATGGTGCCGTCGGGCCAGACGACCCGGTATTCCTCGTCGTGGTTTTCACCGGTTTCCAGGCATCGCAGCTCGCCGGCTCGCACCCGCTCCCGGTCATCGGGATGTACGCAACTGCAGAACAGGGCGTAGGAGGGCACCACTTCGCCAATCTTGAACCCGAACATGCCGAAGATCGCGTCCGACCAGTACAACCGTTCAGTGTCGACATCCCAATCCCAGGTGCCGATCCGCGCAAAATACTGGCTGCGCTTGTAGCGTTCCGCATCGCCTTTTTCAACGGCGGATTGTCGGTCGGCCAAACTCGCGATCCGCCTCTGATACTCGGCCAATTGCCTGCGCAGCGTGCGCTCGCGCCAGATCATGCCGGCGATCAGGAACGCCACCGTCGCGCCAAGTCCTGCGCTGATCCAGACGAAGTTGGGTGCCATCATAGCTGGCCATCATTGCGTATTTGCGCCTATGGTAGACCACGCGCCTGCTCAATAGCAGCAAAGTCCTAATTCACTTCAGCCATTTTCGAGCACGATAGATCCCGTGCGCAGACGCAAAGCCAGGTTCCTGCGATTGCCTTTGACGGCGAATTCTGCGAAAAACTGCGTCCGCGCCCGTAGCCGGGCGACAGTGGACGAGTGAAACCATGAACGACGAATTGCAAATCATCGACATTGAGCCGGGCGACGGCAAAGCCGCCGTCAAAGGCGCGCTGATCACCACCCAGTACCGTGGCTGGCTGGAAGACGGCACGGAGTTCGATTCCTCCTACAGCCGAGGTAAACCTTTCCAATGCGTGATTGGCACCGGTCGGGTGATCAAGGGGTGGGATCAGGGCCTCATGGGCATGCAGGTCGGCGGGAAACGCAAGCTGCTGGTCCCGGCGCACCTGGCGTATGGCGAACGCACCATGGGCAAGATCACGCCGAATTCTAACCTGGTGTTCGAGATTGAATTGCTGGAAGTGCTGACGCGGGATGACTGAGTCAAGCCTCAAACGTCTCCCGATACGCATACAGCCCCGGCGTGCCTCCCGTCATGATGAACAGCACGTTGTCTCCCGAACGGAAGTGCCCTTGTTCGAAATCGGCCAGCAGGCCCGCGAAGGCTTTGCCGGAGTAAACCGGGTCGAGCAGCAGGCCCTCGCTGCGGGCCATCAGGCGGACGGCGTGCTGCATCGCGTCGGTTGGCAAGCCGTAGCCTTTACCCAGTTGGCTGCCGTCGATGACGATTGCTTCAGGGGGCAAGCTGTTCGGGTCCCCCAGCAGTGCCAGGGTGTCCTCGGTCAGACTCAGGGTACGAATGGCCGATAGGTGCCGATCGGACAGCACAGCGTAGGACTTGACCAACGAGGTGCCGCGCCCCAGTACATGGAAGCCCGCGGCCAGCCCAGCGTGGGTGCCGGCGCTGCCATTGGGCACGACGACCTGGTTGAAGGCCACGCCGAGTTCAGTTTCCTGCCGAGCGATCTCTCCGGCACAGCGGGCGTATCCGAGACTGCCCAGTGGTGTCGAACCCCCCATGGGAATGACCAGCACCTTGCGCCCCATCTCTCGAAGTTGGGTGGCGCGGTCTTCTGCCTTTGCGAGTGCATCTGTGCCTGCGGCCAACACCTGTAGCTGCGCGCCAAACAGTTGGTCGAGCAACACGTTGCCATTGAGCTCGTAGTCCGTGTCCGCCTTGGGAACCGAGCGGGTCAGGATCAGCTCACAGGCGAGGTCCAGGTTTGCGCAAGCAGCGGCGGTCAACCGCGCATGGTTCGACTGGACGCCGCCCACGGTAATGACCGTGTCGACAGCCGCAGCCTGAGCGGCGCCAAGATGGAACTCGAGCTTGCGCAACTTGTTGCCACCGCCGCCCAGCGACATGTGATCGTCACGCTTGAGAAACAGGCCGATCCCCCGAACATCCAGCCCCAGTAATCGTTCCAGCCGCCTGGCTCGCTGAATGGGCGTCGGGCCTTGCATCAGGTCTGTTCGCGTGAAGGCACTCAGGGATAGGTCCAGTGGGCTTTGCATCGTGGTGCCTCGTTGACGATCGATGGGGCGACTGTATGGACAAAGGCCCAGATGATAAACGGCAAGTCAGTCACAACAGCGTTAACGCGATGTAATGAATGGCGCATGAGATGGCCGCGAGCTGACCAAGGGTTGATGCGTGGGCTTGTGTGCTCGGCTCTGGCGATATACTGTATGGCCATACAGTAAAAGGCTGACCCATGGAACTCATCGACAAGCTCAGCATTCTCGCCGACGCCGCGAAGTACGACGCCTCTTGCGCCAGCAGTGGCGCGCCCAAGCGCACCTCCGAAGGCAAGAGTTGGTTGGGCGCCACCGATGGCATGGGTATTTGCCACAGCTACACCCCGGACGGGCGCTGCGTGTCGCTGCTGAAGGTGTTGCTGACCAACTTCTGTCTTTACGACTGCCAGTATTGCGTCAACCGACGTTCCAGCGACGTGCCCCGGGCGCGCTTCACGCCGGAAGAAGTGGTGAAGCTGACCCTGGATTTCTACCGACGCAATTGTGTCAGCGGGCTGTTTCTCAGTTCCGGGATCATTCGCTCGGCGGACTACACCATGGAGCAATTGGTTCGTGTCGCGAAACTCTTGCGTGAAGAGTACGAGTTCCGTGGTTACATTCACCTCAAGACCATTCCCGAAGCCGATCCGGCGCTGATCGAGCAAGCGGGGCGCTACGCCGATCGCCTGAGCGTCAACATAGAATTGCCTACCAACGCCAGCCTGCAGACCCTGGCACCGGAAAAACAACTCGGCTCGATTCGCCAGGCGATGCGCACGATCTACACCGGTGAGCAAACCGTGCTCAACGAGCCCCGTGCGCCGAAGTTCGCGCCTGCCGGGCAGAGCACCCAGATGATCGTGGGCGCCGACGATACCGACGACAGCACCATTCTCCACAGCGCCCAGGCGTTGTATGGCAATTACAAGTTGCGCCGGGTGTATTACTCGGCGTTCAGTCCGATCCCCAACAGCCCCAAGAGCGTGCCCCTGGCCGCGCCGCCGCTGATGCGCGAGCATCGTTTGTATCAGGCGGATTTCCTGTTGCGCAGTTATGGCTACACCGCTGGCGAACTGTTCAAGGGGCCGGGGCATCTGGCGCTCGACATCGACCCGAAACTGGCCTGGGCATTGGCCAATCGCGAGGTGTTTCCGCTGGACCTCAACCGCGCCGAGGCCACCTTGATCGCGAGGATTCCCGGCATTGGCCTGCGTACCACCGAGCGTCTGGTGGAGTTGCGCCGCCAGCGCCGGATTCGTTACGAAGACCTTGCACGCATGCGTTGCGTTCTGACCAAGGCCAAACCGTTTTTCATCACGAGCGATTACCACCCACAACAGTCGGAGGTCACCAGCGATCTGCTGTACCAGCAAATGCGTGATCGACCGCAACCGCAGCAAATGGGATTGTGGGGGTGATCAATCTCGATTGCGACGACCTGTTCGACACCTGGCGCCAGCAAGCGCGCTGGCTGTTGAGTCATGGGGTGGACCCGAGCCAGGCCAGTTGGGCTACGGAAGGCGCGACAGATCTGTTCGCCACCGACGAGCCTCTGCCGCAAGCCTTGGGGCCGTTTCAGGCACGCATCCCGCGAACGCTGCTGGAAACACTGGAACAGGCCGCCCGATATCGCGGCGACCAGCGCTGGAGCCTGCTGTATGAAGTGCTATGGCGGGTCAGCCACGGTGACCGCACGGCGATGATGGCCGGGGACAAGCTTGGAAGTGAATTACAGAGAAGAATCAAACAGATACGACGTGAAGCTCATCATCTACATGCATTTGTGCGGTTCGTTGCGTTGCCTGAAAATAGTGGGCCGCACTATGTGGCGTGGCACGAACCGGCGCACGACATCCTGCACAGCGCCAGCGAACATTTCATCGGCCGCATGGGCCGTCACCGTTGGTTGATCGCCACGCCTCGGGATGGGGTTTACTACGATGGCGAACAACTCATCTACCAGCGCGAATGCCCGGCGCCGTGGCAGCAAATGGCACAGAACGTTGACGATCCCCATGGCGACATGTGGTTGACCTATTACAGCCACATCTTCAACCCGGCGCGGCTGAACCCGAAAGTGATGCAGGGCCATCTGCCGGCCAGGTTCTGGAAAAACTTGCCCGAAGGCGCGCTGATTCCCGGACTGATCACCCAGGCCCGCACCGGCAAGCAGCAGGATGGCCAGGCGAGCGGCATCAAGGGCAGGTCGGGTAAGCGGATTGGGCATGAGGGGCGTGAGCGATGAGGCGGGCTGTCTGGTAGCCAGCGTTGCCTGGCCCACCATCGCAACGGTTCAACGCCTCGACAAGCCCGCTCCCACAGAGGTCGGCGGTGTTCACAAAACCTGTAGGAGCGAGCTTGCTCGCGATGGAGGCCAACGATAACGCTGGCTGCCTGGTGCCCCGCGGTGTCTGGTCTACCATCGCGAGCAAGCCCGCTCCTACAGGGGGAGGGGTGAATTCGCCGTTGAGACACAAAAAAGCCCCCCATCGCCAACGCGATGGGGGGCTTTTTCTTGCCGCGTCAGGTCAAACCTTGACGATCCAGCCCGCTGGCGCTTCGACGTCGCCGGTTTGTACGCCGGTCAGCTCTTTGTAGAGCTTCTGGGTAACCGGGCCGACTTCGGTTTCGCTGTGGAACACGTGCAGGTGGTCGTTGTAGCTGATGCCGCCGATCGGCGTGATCACCGCAGCGGTGCCGCAGGCGCCGGCTTCCTTGAAGTCCGACAGCTTGTCGATCAACACGTCGCCTTCCACCACTTCCAGCCCCAGACGAGTCTGGGCCAGTTCGATCAGCGACAGACGGGTGATACCCGGCAGCACCGATGGGGATTTCGGGGTCACGAACTTGTTGTCGTGGGTAATCCCGAAGAAGTTGGCAGAACCGACTTCCTCGATTTTCGAGTGGGTCATCGGGTCCAGGTAAATGGCATCGGCGAAGTTCGCCTTTTTGGCCTGCGAGCCCGGCATCAGGCTGGCAGCGTAGTTGCCACCGACCTTGGCGGCACCGGTGCCTTGTGGCGCGGCGCGGTCGAACGTGGAGATGAGGAAGTTGTGCGGGGTCAGGCCGCCCTTGAAATAAGCGCCGACCGGGATCGCGAACACCGAGAAGATGAATTCCGGCGCGGTACGCACGCCGATGTTGTCACCCACACCGATCACGAACGGGCGCAGGTACAGCGCGCCGCCAGTGCCATAAGGCGGGATGAAGCGCTCGTTGGCGCGAACCACTTCCTTGCACGCTTCGATGAACTGCTCGGTGGACACATGCGGCATCAGCAGGCGGGCGCAGCTACGCTGCATGCGTGCGGCGTTCTGGTCCGGGCGGAACAGGTTGATCGAGCCGTCCTTGCAACGGTAGGCCTTGAGGCCTTCGAAGCATTGCTGGCCGTAGTGAAGGGCAGTGGAGCCCTCGCTGATGTGCAGCACGTTATCTTCGGTCAGGGTGCCCTTGTCCCACTCGCCATTGCGAAAGTACGACAGATAGCGCTTGTCGGTCTTGATGTAGTCAAAACCCAATTTGTCCCAATTGATGCTTTCGTTACCCATGACACCCTCTATCACTGAACAACCGCCGAAACGGTTCAAGGCTTCTGACGTTTTTTGGATGGGCACAACAATACTTCATTCCGGGGTTGTTTCGCAGCCCGGACTATCGGATGACGGGCAGAAAATCTCGTCGTCCTGAAAAGATCGCGACGGTTCGACGCCTCGACAGGCTCGCTCCTACAGGGGAATGCGTTGCAATGTAGGAGCGGGCTTGCCCGCGATCGGTGCGCCGCGATCTAAAGGTGCAACGCATGCCCCAACGCACGCAACGCCGCTTCCTGTACCGCTTCGCCCAGGGTCGGGTGTGCATGGATGGTGCCGGCGATGTCTTCCAGTCGGGCACCCATCTCCAGGCTTTGGGCGAACGCGGTCGACAACTCCGACACGCCCACACCCACCGCCTGCCAACCGACAATCACATGATTGTCCCGCCGCGCGACCACCCGCACGAAACCGGTTTTAGACTCCAGAGTCATGGCCCGGCCATTGGCCGCGAAGGGGAAGTTCGACACGATGCAGTCCAGACCCGCGGCCTTGACATCGTCCGGGGTCTTGCCGACCACGACCAGTTCCGGGTCGGTAAAGCATACGGCGGCGATGGCGGTCGGGTTGAATTCGCGTGATTTGCCGCTGATCAACTCGGCGACCATCTCACCCTGGGCCATGGCCCGGTGCGCAAGCATCGGTTCGCCGCTCAGGTCACCGATGGCGTAGACGTTGCGCATGCTGGTCTGGCAACGTTCGTCGATCTTGATCGACGCGCCGTTCATGTCCAGGTTGAGTGCTTCGAGGTTCCAGCCTTGGGTGTTCGGCTTGCGACCGACCGCCACCAGTACCTGATCGGTTTCCAGGACCAAGGTATCGCCATTCGGGTCAGTGACCTGCAAAGTATTGCTATTAGAATCAAAGCTTTGGACGCTATGTTTCAAGTAAAGCTTCAAACCGAGCTTTTTCAGTTCTTCGTGTACGGCCTGAGTCAGTTCGGCGTCATAGGCCGGCAGGATACGCTCCTGTGCCTCGACCACGCTGACATCCGCGCCGAGCTTGCGGTACGCAATGCCCAGTTCCAACCCGATGTAACCACCGCCCACCACGACCAGGCGTTTTGGCAACGACTTCGGTGTCAGGGCCTCCGTGGAGGAGATGATCGGCCCGCCGATCGGCAGCATTGGCAGGTTGACGCTCTTCGAACCGGTGGCCAGCACCAGGTGCTCACAGTGGATACGGGTGTCGCCGACCTCGACGGTTTTGCCGTCGATCACCTTCGCCCAGCCCTGGACCACTTGAACCTTGTTTTTCTTCAGCAGCGCGGCGACGCCTGTCGTCAGGCGATCAACGATGCCGTCCTTCCATTCCACGCTCTTGCCGATGTCCAGGCTTGGCGCGCCAACGCTGATACCCAGCGCCGAGTTCTGGCTGTGCTGTTGCGTCTGATGGAACTGTTCGGCCACATGGATCAGCGCCTTGGAAGGGATGCAGCCGATGTTCAGGCAGGTGCCGCCCAGTGATTGGCCTTCGACCAGGATGGTCGGTATGCCCAGTTGGCCGGCGCGAATCGCCGTCACATAACCGCCAGGACCGCCACCGATGATCAGCAGCGTGGTATTCAGAGTCTGCATGCCTTACTCCACGAACAGGGTAGCGGGTTGTTCGAGCAGGCCACGCACGGCCTGGATGAATTGCGCCGCGTCCATGCCATCGACCACGCGGTGATCGAACGAACTGGAAAGGTTCATCATCTTGCGAATCACGATCTGGCCTTTGACGACCATCGGGCGCTCGACGATCTTGTTGACGCCGACGATCGCCACTTCCGGCAGGTTCAGCACCGGTGTACTGACGATGCCGCCCAGCGCGCCGAGGCTGGTCAGGGTGATGCTGGAACCGGACAACTCATCGCGGCTGGCCTTGCCAGTGCGCGCAGCGTTGGCCAGGCGGGCTATTTCACTGGCGTTGTCCCACAGGCTGCGGGCTTCGGCATGACGCACCACCGGCACCATCAGGCCGATGTCGGCCTGGGTGGCAATGCCGACGTGCACGGCCCCGAGGCGGGTGATGACCTGGGCTTCGTCGTCGTAGCGGGCATTGATCTGCGGGAAATCGCGCAGGGCAACGACCAGTGCGCGGACCAGAAACGGCAGCAAGGTCAGCTTGCCACGCGTGGCTCCATGTTTTTCGTTCAGGTGGGCGCGCAGCTCTTCCACGGCAGTCACGTCGATTTCCTCGACATAACTGAAGTGGGCGGCGCGCTGGGTGGCGTCCTGCATGCGTTGGGCGATCTTGCGGCGCATGCCGATCACCGGGATCTGTTCTTCGTCGTGACGCTGGGCATACGCAGCCGGGGCGCTTGAAGCCTGGGACTGACCCTGCGCCAGGTACGCTTCCAGATCTTCATGCAGCACCCGGCCTGCAGGCCCGGTGCCGCGCACCAGACGCAGCTGGATGCCCAGATCCAGCGCATGTTTGCGCACGGCCGGGGAGGCCAATGGGCGCTCATTCGCCTCACGTGCCACCATTGGACCCTGAGCCACGGCGGGTCTTCCCGTCGGCGCCGGTGCCGCGACAGGCTTGCTTTCCTGTTTGGCTTCAACCACGGGCGCCGGCGCTTCCTTGACCTCTTCAGGCTGGGCTGCCTGCTTGACGTTGCCCGCGCCTTCCACCTCGATGCTGATCAGCACGCTGCCGACCGCCATGACTTCGCCCGGCACGCCGCCCAGCGAAATCACCTTGCCATGCACCGGTGAAGGGATGTCGACCATCGCCTTGTCGGTCATCACATCGGCCAGTACTTGATCCTCGACGACCATGTCGCCGACCTTGACGTGCCACACCGACAACTCAACTTCTGCAATGCCTTCGCCAATGTCCGGCATCTTGATAACGTGCGTGCCCATTCAGACCTCCATAACCCGATGCAAAGCCGCGACCACACGGGACGGGCCAGGGAAATACGCCCACTCTTGCGCGTGCGGGTAGGGGGTGTCCCAACCCGTGACGCGTTCGATCGGCGCTTCCAGGTGGTGGAAGCAGTGCTCCTGTACCAGAGCAGCCAGTTCGGCACCAAACCCGCAGGTGCGGGTCGCTTCATGGACAATCACGCAGCGGCCGGTTTTCTTCACCGACCGGGTGATGGTTTCCAGGTCAAGCGGCCACAGGCTGCGCAGGTCGATGACTTCGGCGTCCACGCCGCTTTCTTCAGCGGCGACTTGCGACACATAGACGGTGGTGCCGTAAGTGAGGATGGTCACGTCCTTGCCCGGACGGGCGATGGCCGCAACGTCCAGCGGAACGGTGTAGTAACCGTCCGGAACCTGCGCGGCGGGGTGTTTCGACCACGGGGTCACTGGTCGCTCGTGGTGACCATCGAACGGGCCGTTGTACAGGCGTTTTGGCTCCAGGAAGATCACCGGGTCATCGTTTTCGATGGAGGCGATCAACAGACCCTTGGCGTCGTAGGGATTGGATGGCATGACGGTGCGCAGGCCGCACACCTGGGTGAACAGGGCCTCGATGCTCTGGCTGTGGGTCTGACCACCGTAGATGCCGCCACCGCACGGCATGCGCAGGGTCAGGGGCGCAGTGAATTCGCCGGCCGAGCGATAGCGCAGGCGGGCGGCTTCGGAAATGATCTGGTCGTAGGCCGGGTATACGTAGTCGGCGAACTGGATTTCCACCACCGGGCGCAGGCCGTAGGCACCCATGCCGACGGCGGTGCCGACGATCCCGCTTTCGGAGATCGGTGCGTCGAAAACGCGGGAGGTGCCGTATTTGTTCTGCAGGCCTTCGGTGCAACGGAACACACCGCCGAAGTAGCCGACGTCCTGGCCGAATACCACCACATTGTCGTCACGCTCAAGCATCACATCCATGGCCGAGCGCAGGGCCTGGATCATGGTCATGGTGGTCGTGGTCATGGCGGTATCCAGCGCAATATTGTTGTTGTGATCGTTCATGTCAGATCCCCAGCTGCTGACGCTGGCGCTTCAAGTGCTCCGGCATCTCTTTATAAACGTCTTCGAACATGCTCGCGGCGCTTGGAATCTGCCCGCCGGCCAGGGTGCCGAACTGTTCGGCAGCTTTCTGTGCAGCGATGACCTCAGCTTCCAGTTCGGCGCTGACCGAGGCGTGCTCCTCTTCGGACCAGTTGCCGGTCTTGATCAGGTGTTGCTTGAGGCGAGCAATCGGGTCGCCCAGCGGGAAGCAGCTCCAGTCATCGGCAGGGCGGTACTTGGACGGGTCATCGGAGGTGGAGTGCGGGCCGGCGCGGTAGGTAACCCATTCGATCATGGTCGGGCCGAGGTTGCGGCGGGCCCGTTCGGCGGCCCAGCGCGAGGCGGCGTACACCGCGACGAAGTCATTGCCATCGACCCGCAGGGAGGCGATGCCACAGCCTACGCCACGCCCGGCGAACGTGGTCGCTTCGCCACCGGCAATCGCCTGGAAGGTGGAGATCGCCCACTGGTTGTTGACCACGTTAAGGATCACTGGCGCGCGGTACACGTGGGCAAAGGTCAGGGCGGTGTGGAAGTCGGACTCGGCGGTGGCGCCGTCGCCGATCCAGGCCGAGGCGATTTTCGTGTCGCCCTTGATCGCTGAGGCCATGCCCCAGCCGACGGCCTGGACGAATTGAGTGGCGAGGTTACCGGAAATGGTGAAAAAACCGGCCTCTTTCACCGAATACATGATGGGTAGCTGGCGACCCTTGAGCGGGTCCTTCTCGTTGGACAGCAACTGGCAGATCAAACCTTCCAGAGGCACGTCACGGGCCATCAGGATGCTTTGCTGGCGGTAGGTGGGGAAGCACATGTCGTCGATGTTCAACGCCAGGGCCTGGGCGCTGCCGATGGCTTCTTCGCCAAGGCTCTGCATGTAGAACGACATTTTCTTCTGGCGCTGGGCGACCACCATGCGGTTGTCGTAGATGCGCGTCTTGAGCATGGCGCGCATGCCTTTGCGCAGAATCTCCACGGGAACGTCCTCGGCCCACGGGCCCAGGGCATTGCCTTGATCGTCGAGCACGCGAATCAGACCACGGGCCAGGTCGGCCGTGTCAGCGGGTTCAACGTCAATGGCGGGTTTGCGCACCGTACCGGCGTCGGTCAGGCGCAGGTAGGAGAAGTCGGTTTTACAGCCTGGACGGCCCGAAGGTTCAGGGACGTGCAGACGCAGCGGTTCATACGCTTGGGTCATGGCTTCTACGCTCGATCTTGTGAATTTCTTGTAGTGAGCTGACGGTCATTCCATGGGTGATGGAAATCTTGTCCTACAAACATCATAGGCCCGGCGCTGGAGAATATTTATCTCTGTTTTGTTGCGTTGGCGATCATTTGGGGATAAATAATCTGCATAACCATAAAAATCAGGTGTTTTTGTCTCATGCGCAAACTGGACCGTACCGACATCGGCATTCTCAACAGCCTTCAGGAGAATGCGCGCATCACCAACGCAGACCTGGCCCGCTCGGTGAACCTTTCGCCAACGCCGTGCTTCAACCGGGTCAAGGCCATGGAAGAACTGGGTGTGATTCGTGAGCAGGTGACCCTGCTTGACGCCGACCTCTTGGGGCTGCACGTGAACGTATTCATCCACGTCAGCTTGGAAAAGCAGGTGGAGAGGGCCTTGCAGCATTTCGAAGAAGCGATTTCCGATCGTCCGGAAGTGATGGAGTGCTACCTGATGGCGGGTGACCCGGACTATTTGATTCGGGTGCTGGTGCCGAGCATTCAGTCGCTGGAGCGCTTCATGATGGACTTCCTCACCAAGGTGCCTGGCGTGGCGAACATCCGCTCCAGCTTCGCCCTCAAACAGGTGCGCTACAAAACCGCGCTGCCGTTGCCGGCCAATGGCTTGACCCTGGGGCTTTAGCTCAGAGCTTGTTCAGGGGGATTTTCAGGTAGGTGACGCCGTTGTCCTCGGCGGGGGGCAGATGCCCGGCGCGCACATTGACCTGGATGGCAGGCAGCAGCAGGGTTGGCATGCCAAGGCCGGTGTCTCGCTGCGTGCGCATGGCGACAAAGGCTGCTTCATCGACGCCGTCGCGCACATGGATGTTGCGCTTGCGTTGCTCACCCACCGTGGTCTGGCATTGATGCTCGCGCCCATCGGGCGGGTAGTCATGGCATACATAAAGCCGCACGCCGGCGGGGAAGGCCAGCAATTTGCGGATCGAGGCGTACAGATGCCTGGCATCGCCCCCGGGAAAGTCGCAACGGGCCGTTCCGACATCCGGCATGAACAATGTGTCGCCCACCAGAATCATGTCGTTGCCGATCAGGTAGGCCATGTCTGCCGGGGTGTGGCCCGGTACATGCAATGCCATGGCGTGGAGGTTGCCGATCGCGAATGATTCGTTCGGCGCAAACAGATGATCGAACTGCGAGCCGTCCACGGCAAAATCGGCTTCCAGGTTGAACAGCCCCTTGAACACCCCCTGAACAGCGCTGATCGACTGACCAATCGCGATCCGCCCACCCAGCAACTTGCGCAGATAGGGCGCGGCGGACAAGTGATCGGCATGGGCGTGGGTCTCCAGCAACCATTGCACCTGCAAACGGTGCTCCTTCACGAACGCCACGATCTTGTCCGCCTGGGTAGTCCCGGTGCGTCCGGCGGCTGGGTCGTAGTCGAGCACCGGGTCGACGATGGCGCATTGACTGCCATCAGCTTCGTACACCACGTAACTGTAGGTCGATGAGGCGGGGTCGAGGAAGGCTTCGATCAAGGCAGGCATGGCGGCCATTTCTTCTGGGACAGGTCCAGAGGGTAGTTTCATTTTCCATGCGCTGACCAGCCCCCCGTTCATTCAATGGATGAAAAAAACTGCGCGAGCTCTATCCTGTCCTCATCGATACCGGGCGTTCCCGGCTCTTTTCGCTGATTTCGAGTGTTTTATGCTGCTGGCAAGTGTGTTTGGCGTGTTGATGGGCCTGGTTCTTGGATTGACCGGTGCTGGCGGCGGCATCCTGGCAGTGCCGGCTCTGGTGCTGGGGTTGGGCCTGAGCATGACCCAGGCCGCGCCGGTGGCCCTGCTCGCGGTGGGCAGCGCGGCGGCGGTCGGCGCCATCGATGGTTTGCGCCATGGCCTGGTGCGCTACCGCGCGGCGCTGTTGATCGCGTTGCTCGGTGCGGTGTTTTCCCCTGTCGGCATCTTCTTTGCCCACCAGTTGCCGGAAAGGGTGCTGATGGTCCTGTTCAGCGCTCTGATGGTCATGGTGGCCTGGCGCATGCTGCGTCGCGAGCGCCACGATGATGGCCCCAGCGATCATGGCCATGCCAATTGGGGCCAGAAGAACTGCATGCTCGACCAGCACACCGGACGCTTTTCCTGGACCGCCAAATGCACGGCAACCCTGGCGGCACTGGGCGCGGTCACCGGTGTTGTGTCTGGGTTGCTGGGTGTCGGGGGCGGGTTCCTGATCGTCCCGGCATTCAAGCAACTGACGGATGTGCAGATGCGCGGCATCGTCGCGACCTCGCTGATGGTCATCAGTTTGATCTCCGCCATCGGCGTGATCGGCGCATTGCATGCTGGCGTGCGCATCGACGGCCTGGGCTTCGCCTTCATCGCCGCCAGCGTGGTGGGTATGATCATCGGCCGCAAGCTCTGCGCCCGGGTGCCAGCGCGAACCCTGCAAGTCGGTTTCGCTACCGTGTGCGTGGTGGTCGCGACCTATATGTTGCTCAGTTCGCAGGGATAGACGGTCTTACACCCTAAGTGGCGGGCCCTGTCGCGGCCCGGTCCTACACCGAAGTGGCCGGGCTCGATTGACGAGCGCCAACCACCCATCCAAAGCTGCGCAAAACCGCACCGAAGGCAGCGTATGACGCCGCCGGTCAGCTTTCGATAATCGCCTCCGACATCCAGTCCCCCAGCTGCGGAGCGCGTCATGCATAACAATAAGAAATTCAAGCGTCGTTATTTGCCAGCCCTTATCGCCAGCCTTTCGGGCCTCGGCGTGAGCACCCTGGTCGAAGCCGAAATCATGCTGTACGACAAGGACCAGACCACCTTTTCCACCGATGGCTACATCAACGCCTTCTACGTGAACAGCGACGTCGATCGCGCGGGCGACCAGTACGACCGGCGGCAGGCGCGGGTCAAGATGGGTTTCCTGCCCAACTACATTGGTTTCAACATGGGCAAGCAGGTCGACGACCTCAAGCTCGGTGCCCGGGCGTCCTTCTGGGTGACCATCAACGACAGCGAAACCAACGGCACCGACACTGCCATCGATGTGCGCCAGTTCTACGGCACGGTGGCCAACCCGGAGTGGGGCGAAGTGCTGATCGGCAAGGACTTCGGCCTGTTCGCCCGCTCGAACATCCTGCTCGATGAGCTGCTGGCAGGTTATGGCCAGGTGAGCGATACCCTGGGCCTTGTCGATGGCGGCGGCGTGTCGTTCGGCAACATCGGCAGCGGTTACCCGTACCCGTTCCCGACTTCGCAGATCACCTATCGCACACCCGTGATGGACGGTTTGCGCGTGGCGGTGGGCATCATGGACCCGGTGGACACCAATGACAGCAGCCCGACCGGCAAGGCCTACCAGGAAAATCCGCGTACCGAGAGCGAGATCACCTACCAGTTCGACGTCGGCGGGGCGAAGATTTACAGCTGGATCAACGGCAGCTACCAGACCTCCGACAACACCGATTCCACCGTGCAGTCGGTCACCTCCAAGGGCGTGGGTTACGGCGTGCAGGCGAAAATGGGCGGCCTGTCCCTGACCGGCTCGGGCTTCCAGGCCAAGGGCATCAACCCGTTCTTCACCAACAACGCCGGAGAGCCGACCTTGCGTAATGTCGACAGCGACGGTTACCTCTTGCAAGGCTCGTACAAACTGGGCAAGAACCGTTTGGCCTTGTCCTATGGCAAGACCAAGGATGACGGCAACGGCGCGGTGGGTACCGGTGCCGACTACGAGACCCGCGGCATTGCGCTGTTCCATGACGTCAACGACAACCTCAAGCTGGTGGCCGAGTACAACCAGTTCGAAATCAACGGCCATCAGACCAATGCGCAGAATGAAGACACCGATACTTTTGCGGTGGGTGCGGTCTTGAACTGGTAATTCTGTCCAGCACTCACACCGCTCCCACATATGTTCTGTGGTGAATAAAAAGTCTGCCATTACTCCCTGTAGGAGCGGGCTTGCCCGCGATGGCGGTGGATCAGTCGATGGAAAGGGTGACTGACCTGACGCTATCGCGGGCAAGCCCGCTCCTACAGGGGGAAAGTTGCAGTGGCTATCAGATCCTGGTCACCTCATCCCATCGAACCGCCAGACCGCTACCCAAGTAGCATACGGCGCAGCCACCTGCCTTCGTACACTCGTCCCACAGACAGGCGCCCGCGGGAGGCGACGATGCAAGGGCTCAACAACGAAGGCATTGTCAGTGCCATGTCCCAGGCGACCGATGCCCAGCAAGCGGCCCAGGAGCTGGCGCGGCTGTTGTTGCACCCGCACCTGGGGTTCGTGCTGTTCTTCTGTTCCGCCGAGTACGACTTGCAGGCGCTGGGCCGGGCCTTGCAGGAGACTTTCGGTGGTATCCGCCTAGTCGGCTGCACCAGCGCCGGGGAAATCACGCCGACGGGGTACGGCCGCAACTGCGTAACCGCGGTGGGTTTCGACCATCGGCACTTTTCCATCGATGCCGAGCTGATCGACGAAATGGAACGCTTCAGCCTGATCGACGCGCAACAGATGGTCGAGCGCCTGGTCACGGGCTGTCGCAGCAATACCCTGGCACCGATCAAGGGCAACAGCTTCGCGCTGACGTTGCTTGATGGCCTGTCGAGTAGGGAGGAAATGGTCCTCGCCGCGCTCAGCGCGGCCCTGGGTGATATCCCGCATTTCGGTGGCTCGGCCGGGGATGACAACTACCTGACCCACACCCACGTCTACTTCGGTGGCGAATTTCACAGCGGCGCGGCGGTGGTGATGCTGGTCAACACCTGGCTGGACTTCGAAGTGTTCACCACCCACCACATCCTGCCGCGTGCGGAAAAACTGGTGGTCACCGGCGCTGACAGCACCTCGCGCCGGGTGTATGAGCTGAATGCCGAGCCGGCCGCCGAGGAATACGCCCGCCATATCGGTGTGCCGGTGGCTGAACTCGATCACCGGGTGTTCGCGGCCCACCCGCTGGCGGTGCGCATCAACGACCAGTACTACGTGCGGGCGATCCAGCAGGTCCATGCGGACCTGAGCCTGAGTTTCTACTGCGCCGTGGAAAACGGCATCGTCCTTACCGTCATGACCCCAGGCCCGATGCTGCCGAACCTGCAAAACCTGTTCGACGGGTTGCAGGCCCGTCTCGGCGATCCGTTGCTCACCATCGGATGCGACTGCTTTCTGCGGCGCATGGAGCTGGAGGCCGACGGCAGCCTGGAACAGATCGGCGGCTTTCTGCGCGATCACAGGGTGCTGGGTTTCAACACCTACGGAGAACAGTTCAATGGCATGCACATCAACCAGACCTTCACCGGGGTTGCCATTGGCAAAAGCCGCTCCCCCGGACGCAGTTGAGGCGCAGCAAGCCCGGATTGCCAGTCTTGAGCACGAAAACCAGAAACTGCGGCGTATCAACGCGGCGCTGATCGAACGCATCGAATCCGGCGTCACCCGTGGCAACGACCCATACCGGGCATTTCAGCATTCGGTGGTGCTGGCCGAACAGGTGCGCGAACGCACCGACGCCCTGAACCAGGCCATGGCCGAACTCAAGTCGGGTAATCGGCTGCTTAGCGAGGCGCGCCTGCGGGCTGAAACCGCGCACCAGCACCTGATCGATGCCATCGAGAGCATTTCAGATGCTTTCGTGCTCTTCGATGCCGAGCAACGCATCGTCCTGTTCAACAGCCGCTTCAAGGCCTTCTGGAGCAACAGCCGGGTGCGGATCAACGCCGGCATGCGCCTGGGCGAAGTGAAACGCCTGATGTTCTCCACCGGGCTGTTCACCGAAGAGCCACGCGGGCAGGCTGACGAAAACCTGCTGTATCGACTGCACAATGGCCGCTGGTTGCAAGTCAGCGAACGGCCAACCCAGGACGGTGGACGAGTCATCCTGTTCACCGACATCACGGACGTCAAACACAGCGAAACCATGCGCCGCGAACAGGCCGTGGCGCAAAAGTCACACCTGTTGCAGCGCGCCGTGGACAACCTTTCCCAGGGTGTGGCCATGGTCAATGCCGAGGGCGTGCTGGAGTTGTGGAACCGGCGTTTTCTGGAACTCAGCGGCCTGGCCCCGGTCGCGGCCCATCGACCTTTCGCCGAAGTGATCGCCGATAGCGAGTTGAGCCTGCTGACCCCAGCCAGCCGCGATCGCAATGGGCGTGCGGTGCAGGAACTGGAACAACGGCTGTACGATGGCCGGGTCCTGGAGATTCGCACCCATCCACTCCCTACGGGCGGTTTCGTCAACACCTTCACCGACATCACCGAGCGCTACCAGCACGCTGAGGCGCTCAGCGAAAGCGAGCGCTGGATTCGCCTGATCACCGACCACGTGCCGGCGCTGATCGCCTACCTCAACGCCGATCTGGTCTATGAGTTCACCAACAAGGTCTATGAGGAATGGTACTGCTGGCCGCGCGGGGTGATGCTTGGGCAGAGCCTGCGCGAAGTGCACAGCGAACAGCACTACCAGCGCCTGGAAGCCTACGTTAACCGAGCGCTGGCCGGTGAAAGCGTGACGTTCGAATTTGCCGAAACCAACGTTAACAACCAGGAGCGCTACATGCTGCGCTCCTACGTGCCCAACCGGCTCGCCAGTGGTGAAGTGGTGGGGATTTTCGTGCTGATTCGCGACATCACCGAGCGCCGGCGCACCGCTGAAGCGCTGCACCAGGCTTATCAGAACCTGGAGCTTCGAGTGCGCGAGCGCACGGCGGAACTGACCACCCTCAATGATCAGCTATTGAGGGAAATCGACGAGCGCCGCCGGGTCGAGTCACGCTTGCGCGAGGCCAAGCTCGAGGCCGAACGGGCCAACCTGTCGAAAACCAAATTCCTCGCGGCGGTCAGCCATGACCTGTTGCAACCACTCAACGCGGCGCGGCTGTTCACCAGCGCCTTGCTCGAGCGCGGCGAGCCCCTGGCCAACGAAATTCTGGTGCGCAACGTCAGCAATTCCCTGGATGACGTGGAAAGCCTGCTGGGCACGCTGGTGGATATTTCCAAGCTCGATGCCGGGGTGATCAAGGCTGATATCGCGCCGTTCGCCCTCAGCGAACTGCTGGAGAACCTTGCCGCCGAATACACTCAGGTGGCACGCAGCGAGGGGTTGCAACTGCACTTCATCCCCTGTTCGGCGCTGGTACGCAGCGACATACAATTGCTGGCGCGGATTCTGCGCAACTTGCTGAGCAATGCCATCCGCTACACCTACAGTGGCCGGGTCGTACTCGGTTGCCGGCGCCATCAGCAGAAACTGTCGATCGAGGTCTGGGACAGTGGCATGGGCATTGCCGAAGATCGTCTGGAGGAGATTTTCCAGGAGTTCAAGCGCGGCGATGTGCAGCGGCCCGATCAGGATCGTGGCCTGGGGCTGGGGCTGGCCATCGTCGAGAAGATCGCCGGGATCCTTGGGCACCGCATCCACGTGCGCTCGTGGCCGGGCAAGGGGTCGATGTTCAGTGTCGAGGTGCCGCTGAGCGCGACCGCACCCAAGGCCATGCCATCGCTGCTGATCAACGAGCCGATGCTTGAGCGCCTGCGCGGTGCGCGGGTCTGGGTGCTCGATAACGACGCCGCCATCTGCGCGGGCATGCGCACTTTGCTTGAAGGCTGGGGCTGCCAAGTGGTGACGGCGTTGTCGGAACAGGATCTGGCGCGACAAGTGGATAATTACCATGCCGAGGCGGACCTGCTGATTGCCGACTATCACCTTGATGACGACCAGAATGGCGTGGACGCGGTCGCGCGGATCAATGCGCGGCGCGGCTCAGCGATCCCGGCGATGATGATCACCGCCAACTACAGCAATGAACTGAAACTGCAGATCCGCGAATTGGGCCATACCCTGATGCACAAGCCTGTGCGGCCGATGAAGTTGAAGACGGCGATGAGTCATTTGCTCTGCAGAAAGCTCACCGCCGATTCCCTGTAGGAGCGAGCATGCTCGCGATGGTCGTTAACGATGACGCTGGCTGCCTGGCTGCCCGCGGTGTCTGGGCTACCATCGCGAGCATGCTCGCTCCTACAGGGATGGCCGCGGTCTCAACGCCGCAGGTAAGAGCCGAAATCAATATCCCCCGCACTCAAGATCGCCTGCACCCGATTGTGCACATTGAGCTTGCGCAAGATCGCCGACACGTGCGCCTTGACTGTGGTCTCGGCGATTTCCAGGGTGTAGGCGATCTGCTTGTTGGATTCACCCTTGGTCATGCGTTCCAGCACCAGCAGCTGTTTGCGTGTCAGGGCCTGCAGCAACTCGGGCGGGAAGCTCGGGGTGTCGTTCATCCTCCGGCTGGTGCCGTTCTTTTGCGTGCGGATGATGTCCGGAGGCAGGTACACGTTGCCATTGAGGATCTGCTGGATGGCATCGGTCATTTGCAGGCGTGGCGAGGATTTGGTGATGAAGCCCACCGCGCCATAGGTTATGGCTTGCAGCACGATCTGCTTGTCCTGCTCGGCGGAAACGATCACCACCGGAATGGTCGGTGCTTCGTTGCGCAGGTTGATCAGGCCGTTGAGGCCGTGCATGCCGGGCATGTTAAGGTCGAGCAGGATCAGGTCCAGGTCGTCATGCTCCTCGGTCAGCGCCAGGGCGCTGTCCAGGTCGGCGGTTTCCATGACCTCGCTGCCCGGAAAACCATCGCTGATGACGTTGTGAATGGCTTCGCGAAACAGCGGGTGATCATCGGCAATCAAAATTTTGTACATAGCCTTTCACCTCATTATTTTCGTTATGGTGTGGCAACAACACGCACGCGTAAAGCTCAAGGGAAGGGTTCCGGCTGGGCGGGGGACACGGGCAGGTTCGCCGCTTGCCACGCGTCCAGGCCATCGCGGTACCAATACAGGGTTTTATAGCCCATGGCGGCGGCCCGCTTGACCGCGTTCCAGCTCAACCAGCAATCGGAGCGGCAGTAGAACACCAGCGGTTGGCGCACATCGCCGGCGGTGAATTGTTCCAGGTGCCGGCTGAAATACGCCTGCCAGTCGGGCGTCAGGTCGCCGTCACCGGTGTTGGCCAGCCAGTGACTGCCGGGCAGGTTTTCATGGGGCTGGTCTTCGATGAAACGCCCCTGCAGGTATTGCCGACGGTAGACGTCGATCAGTACGGGACGCGGGTTTTGCCGGAGCAGGTTTTGCAGGGCCGGGGTATCGATGATGGTCGCGCCCTCGGCCTGGGCAGGCGTCGGGCTGCGGTACAGGGCGATGCGATAGCCCTCAGCGGAAAACAGCGCAGTCTCAGCCTGCGCGACGCCCAGCATCAGGCTCAGCGACAACACGGCCAGGAAAGGGCGCAGCAGACAGCGGCGGTCACGCGGCATGGGTTGGGTCCTTATAGTTATGAGCCCATTACATGCCAGTCGCGGTGCGTTGGGAATGCGACGATAGACAGGGCAAACCAGTACTAAAGTCGTAGTTTCCCGCGGATTTCACCGCCACCCCTGTAGGAGCGAGCATGCTCGCGATGGACGTTAACGATAACTCTGGCTACCTGACACCCAGCGGTGCTCTTGAGTCCATCGCGAGCATGCTCGCTCCTACAGGGGGAATTGCGGTGGTTTTCAATTAGCCTTACGCAACGCCGCATGCTGCGGATTGAACGTCAGCACCGCCAGCAGGGCGAACACCACGGTGAGCCCGGCACACACCGCCAGCGCCACTGGATTGAACCGCTCATACAAGGCAAACCGCACCAGCTCCACCGCATGGCTGAACGGGTTCAGCGCACACAGCCAGTACAACCCTTCACTCGCCTCGCGCATTTTCCACAGTGGGTACAGCGCCGAAGACAGGAAAAACAGCGGGAAGATCACGAAATTCATGACTCCGGCGAAGTTTTCCAGCTGGCGAATCGCGTTGGACAGCAGCAGGCCCAGGGCGCTCAGCATCAACGCCACCAGCAGCAGCGCCGGCAGCGCGATCAACAGTCCAAGGGCCGGGGGCTGCACGCCATACACCCAGGCAATCGCCAGGAATGCGTACACCTGCAGCAATGAAATCAACGCGGTGGCCAACAGCTTGCTGCACAGCAGAAACGTGCGGGGCAGGGGGCTGGTGAGCAGCACCCGCATGCTGCCCATTTCCCGGTCGTAGACCATCGACAGCGAACCTTGCATGCCGTTGAACAGCAGGATCATGCAGGCCAGCCCGGGAATGATGTACACCTCATAAGGGATGTAAGTGTCGTATGGCTCGATGATCGCGATGCCCAGCGCCGCTCGGAACCCGGCGGCGAACACCAGCAGCCACAAAAGCGGGCGTACCAGGGCACTGAGAAAGCGCGTGCGCTGCAACACAAAACGCAGCCACTCGCGCAGTACGATGCCGCGCAAACATTGCCAGTAGGCGTTCATTGGCGGGCTCCGGAAGTGGTCAAGCGGTTGAAGACCGAGCCCAAACTGCCGCCGTGCTCCAGGCTCAGGGCCTCGGCCTCACCGCTCGCCACCAACCGGCCCTGATGCAGGATCAGCAGGTCATCGCTGGGCTGCACTTCATCGAGCAGGTGGGTGGTCCACAGCACACTGATGCGTTGCTCGTCACACAGGCTGCGCAGATGTTGATTGAGCGCCAGGCGGCTGGCCGGGTCGAGGCCGACGCTGGCTTCATCGAGCAGCAGCAGGCGCGGCTCGTGCAGCAGCGCCCGGGCGATTTCCACCCGACGGCGATGGCCGCCATTGAGCTCGCGCACCCGTTCGCGACGGCGCTCGGTCAGCGCCTGGCGCGCCAGTTCGGCATCGACGCGGATCGCGCCCTGGCGCCGCGACAGGCCGTGCAATGCCGCGTGATAACGCAGGTTCTGCTCGACGCTCAAATCCAGGTCGAGTGTGCTCTGCTGGAACACCACGCCCAGTTGCCTCAGCGCCGGGCGCGGCGCATCGCGCAATGAATGACCGCCGACGCGGATGTCGCCGCGTTGCAGGTCGTACAGCCGGGTCAACAGCGCGATCAGCGTCGACTTGCCCGCGCCGTTGGGGCCCAGCAGCGCGGCGAATCGCCCCGGCGCCAAGTCGAAACTCACCTGGTTCAACGCCTGTCGCGCACCGTAGGCAAAGCTCAACTCACTGACCTCAAGTGCGTTCATGGCGTGACCACCACGCCCCACGGATAGCGCCCGACCTTCACCGACTTGATCACTTTAAGGCTCTCAACGTCGATCACCGACACATCGCCACTGACCCCATTGGTCGCCAGCAACTGCTTGTGATCCGGAGTGAACGCCATTTGCCACACGCGCCGGCCCACCAGCAGGTAATCGAGAATTTCATAGGTCCTGGCATCGACCACCGCGACGTGGTTGGCCGGTCCCAGCGCGACGAACGCGTATTTGCCATCGGCGCTGAGCTTGACGCCCACGGGCTGCACCTTGTCCGGGTGCACGCCCTTGATCTGGAAATGCAGCGTCTTGAGGACCTTGCGGCTATCGACATCGAGAATGGTCACCGTGCCACCGATTTCCGCCGACGCCCAGAGTTTGGAGCCGTCGGGCGAGAACTCGACGAAGCGCGGGCGTTGATCCACCAGGGTGCTGTCGGCCAGGGTCTGGGTGCTGGTGTCGATCCAGTGCAGCATGTTGGTGGTTTCACTGGTGTTCACCGCCCACTTGCCGTCGGGGCTGACCGCCATGCCTTCGGGCTCGACGCCCACGGTAATCTGGCTGAGGACTTTGGAGGTTTGTGTGTCGATCACCGTCACCAGCGCATCATCCTCGTTGGACACGTAGAGCCAGCGGTTATTGGGGTGCAGGGCGAATTGCTCGGGGTCCTTGCCCGAAGGCAGCTCCTTGATGATCTTTCGCGTGGCCACGTCCATGACCTGGACCCGGTCCGAGTCGCTGGCGCAGATGTACAACAGCTTGTTGTCGTGGGAGAGCAGCAGGCCACGCGGGCGCTGACCGACGGGCAGGGTGTCGATGACTTGCAGGGTCTGCATGTCGATCAGGCTCAGGTTGTTGTCCTTTTCGTTGGAGACCCAGGCGGTGTTGGCCACGGCGTGCCCGGCGGCGAGGAGGAGGGCGCAGGAAAGCAGGGTGCGGCGCATGGCGTGTTCCTTATTGTTGTGGGGAGTGAACGGTCAGGGGAATTGGCAACTGACCTCGGGTTTGTCGTAGCCCAGGCTGTCCATTTCGTTGAAGGGGTGCAGGAAGCCCTCTTGAGGTGAAGTGCTGACCAGCGCACGCGGCTGCACGATGGGGATCGGCTGGCGCAGTTCGCCGTTCCACGGGCGATAGCTGAGCTTGCGACCCTTGAAGCCGTCGAGGGGCAGTTGGTCGCTGATTTCCAGGTCGCGGATAGCGATCGGATCGGCCTGGCGCAACTTGCTCACCGCACTGGCGACGCTGCGCACCGCCATCCACGCGGCGAAGTCGCGGTCGTTCATCCAGCGCCCGGCCAGGGCTTCGAAGCGTCTCTGCAATTGCGCGGCGCCGAAGGTTTCCACGGTCTTGTGCCAGCCCACCGGGGTCAGGCCCTGGGTGCCAGCCACCGGCCGTGGGTACCAGGTCTGGTAGGGCACGTACTCGCCAAAGTCGCCGCGTTCATCGGCCACCAGCACCACATCGTATTCGGCAGTCTGGGTGAACAAGGGCATGTCGGCCTGGGCGCTGCGGCGTTGGTCGTTATCGAAGCTCCAGGCTTTCTCTGCCACCAGTTTCAGACCGAAACGTTTTGCTGAGCGGCGCAGGGCGGCGGCGTAGGCCTGATCGTCGACCGTAGGACCGACGATCAGCAGCGCCTTCTGCCATTTGCGTACCACCAGAAACTGCGCCAGCGCATCGGCGAGCATCGCCCGGCTGGGCAGGGTGTGCAGCACGTTGGGCAGGCACTCGCGGGTGCGCAGGGCGTCGTCCGGGCTGCCGGCGTTGAACAACAAGCTGTCGGGCAGCGCAGCGCTGAGCTGGCGCAAGCTGTCTGCCGGAGCATTGACCACAAACAGGCGCAAGCCCTGGTCGTGCTGCGCCTTTGCCGCATCGAGCAAGGCTTCGGGGCTGTCGACGCTCGTCGCCACCAGGCTGTAGCTGTGATTGAGAAAACGCCCGGTGCTATTGCTGTCGGTGATCGCCAGTTCTGCGCCGCGCAGGCCAGCGTCCGCCGGTTCGGGAATGATGTTGGACAGCAACGGGCCCGGGTCGGGGCGATAGCCCAGGTAGCCGATCTGCACTTGCAGGGGGGCATCGGCGGCCTGGGCCTGTGTCGCCAGCCCGGCGGCGCAGGCAATCGCCAGCAGGTAGATCAGGGCGTAAGGGGCAAGCTGGCGCATAAGTCACTCCGTTACAGGTAGCGCCAGCATAGGAAGCGCAACGGGGCGAGGAAATATGCAGAAAGTACCAGGCAGCCAGTACCAAGGTAGTAACACAACGCGAGCGGCGCGGTTTTAGCATGGTGTTAACGGCCATCACCCCCAAGGAGATTGAACATGCGCATTCTCAAGGCGTTATTGTTGCCGTTGCTGTTGATCCTGAGCCTGATCGGCGTCGACAAATTGCATGGCCCGCGTCCGGCGCCGTTGCAGGTCACGCCGGCGATTCCGGGGCGCTAGGCATGTCGGCGCTGTGGCGGATCATCCTCTGGGTTTGCGGGTTTTTCAGCCTGGTGACGGTGGCGTGCATGTCGCTGCTGATGCATCAGGCGCTGGCGGATGTCGACCGCGAACTGCAGTCGGCGGAGGCGGTGGTGCAATACCTGAGCGAAACCGCTGAGCGCGACCCTGCCAGCCTGCAACCACGCCTGACCCAAAGTCTGCGCCACGTGCGAGTGCGCTGGCTGGAACCGGGCGAAGCCACGATATTCCCGGTGCAGCAGGGACTCGACGCCTGGCTTGGCAGCTTGTTGTTTGACAAGGCTCAGCATGGCGCGCGTGTCCTCGACTTGCAGGATGGCCGACGCGTGCAGATCGCCGTCGACCCACGGGACGAGATCGACGAAGTCTGGGATTCCCTGCAACAACTGCTGGGCCTGTGCACCCTGGCGTTGCTCGTCAGTTTGCTGACGATTCGTTGGGCCGTGCGTCGTGGCATGGGCCTGCTCGATGATTTGCTGCATGCCTTGCAGCAAGTCTCCGGCGGCCAGCTCACGGTGCGCCTGCGTGCGCAAGGCCTGCCGGAAGCGCGGCAACTGGCGACGCATTTCAACCAGATGACCCTGGCCCTGGAGCAGGCAAGGGCCGACAACACGCAACTGACCCAGACCCTGTTGGCGTTGCAGGAACAGGAGCGCACGCATTTGGCGCAGACTCTGCACGATGACCTCGGCCAATACCTGGCGGGCATCCGCGCCCAGGCCTGCCTGTTACCGCTGGTAGCGGATCAACCTGTGGTGGTAGCGCAAACGGTGCGTGAACTGGAACACAACTGCGAACATTTGCAGCAGGGTTTCCGCGCGCTGGTCCGCGATTTGTATCCGGTGGTGTTGCAACACCTGCCCCTGGCCGAAGCGCTGGGGTTGCTGGTGGAGCAATGGCAGTTGCGGCAGGGCATCGACTGCCGGTTGCGCGTCGGCGCGCAGTTGCCGGTGCTGTCGACGCCCCACAAGACGCATCTGTATCGCTTGTTGCAGGAAGCCCTGACCAACATCGCCCGGCATGCCGACGCCAATGCCGTCAGTGTGCGTCTGCACCAGCGGGGCCAGCACTGGCGCCTGTTGATCCGCGACAACGGTTGCGGCGCCCAACAACCGCAAAGGCCGGGTGTTGGCCTGTATTCCATGTACGAACGTGCCCGCAGCCTGGGCGGCGAGCTGCGCATCATCAGCCGTCCCGGTGCCGGCTGGGCGCTGGCCTTGAACGTGCCTGTCTTGAACATGCCTGGGGAGGTGTCATGAATATTCTGCTGGTGGATGACCATGCTGTGGTCCGACAGGGCTATGCCAGCCTGTTGCGCGCCTTGCTGCCGGCGATGGAGGTGCGCGAAGCCGCCACGGGTGAGGAGGCGCTGACCAGGGTGCAGGAAGCCGTGCCGAACCTGGTGATCATGGATTTCGGCCTGCCCGGTATCAGCGGCCTGGAAACCACTCGCCGCCTGCGCCAGCGCCTGCCGCAACTGCGCGTGCTGTTTTTCAGCATGCACGATGAACTGCCACTGGTACGCCAGGCACTGGGCGCCGGCGCGTCAGGCTACCTGACCAAAACGTCCGCACCGCAGGTGTTGATCGAGGCGGTGCATCGCATCCTCGCCGGTCACGTGTACATCGAACAGCCGCTGGCCACCCAATTGGCCTGCAACCCAGAACAGCAAGACCCGCGCTTGCAAAGCATGACCCAGCGCGAATTGGAGATCTTCGTGATGCTCGCCAAAGGCACCCCGGCCCGCCAGATCGCCGAGCAACTGAGCATCAGCAGCAAGACCGTGTCCAATCACCTGACCCTGCTCAAGAGCAAGTTGCAGGTCAGCTCCCACGCCGAACTGGTGCATGTGGGGATTGATCTGGGGGTGGTGAGAAAGGCGGGATAGAGGTCTGCTCCGCTCTCCCTGTAGGAGCGAGCATGCTCGCGATGGTGGACCAGGCACCGCTGGCTCGCAGGCAGCCCGCGTCATCGTTGACGTCCATCGCGAGCATGCTCGCTCCTACAGAGGTTGGTGTTCATCTGTCCCAGGTGGTCGGGCACCCACTGCACCCCTCCATATTCGCATCCTGAAAATTCGCATAATGCTGGCGCGAGCCACTGAGGTTCGCCTGTTCGAGGTTGCTCTCCCCAAACTTGGCTTCCTGCAAATTGGCATCCCCCAGGTTGGCGCCCATGAGGTCGGCTTTGCTCAGCCAGGTCATTTCCAGGTCGGCCGCGCGCAGGTTGGCGTTGTGCAGTGTGGCACCCGAAAGCCTGGCGAATTGCAGGTAGGCGGCGCTGAGGTTGGCGTCCTGGAACTGCGCGCCCTGAGCGAACAGCCCCCAGCCCTGAATCGCCATCAGGTTGGCCCCGGTAAAATCCGCCAGCCGCGCATTGCTCTGTTGCAGGCTGGCGCGGGACAGGTTGGCACCTTGCAGTTGGGCCTTTTCAAGGTTGGCCAGGTCCAGGCGTGCATGGCGCAGGTCGGCATCGCGCAGGTCCGCGCCGCTGAGGTTCATGCTGCGCAGGTCCTGGTTGCTCAAATTGGCACCCCGCAGGTTGGCGCCGGGACACTGACTGTGTTCGGCGAGGGTGCAGCCGTTGATCGTGGGTGGGCTGTCGTCATCGGCGTGGGCGGCGGACAGGGTCAGGAGCAGGAATAGGGGAAGGTAGTTCATGAGGTGTTCTCCAGGGGCGCGCGTCCTCTGTAGGAGCGAGCTTGCTCGCGATGGGCTCCAGAACGCCGCTGGGTGTCAGGTGTCCAGCGTCATCGTTGACGACCATCGCGAGCATGCTCGCTCCTACAGGGAGGGGTGGTGAGTGAGTTATTTTTTCGCGACCTTGTTATCCCAACTCGGAATCTTGAACACCCAGAACGACCCGCCCTGGGCCACGGGTTTGGTCAGCTCGGCCATGTCGCCGCCCCACAACGGCACCGCGCCACCGTAGCCGACGGTTACGCCGATGTACTGCTCGCCGTCCTGTTCCCAGGTGATGGGCGGTGAGACGATGCCGCTGCCGGTCTGGAACTTCCACAGCTCCTTGCCGGTTTTCGCGTCGAAAGCCTTGAAGAACCCGTCGCCAGTGCCGGTGAACACCAGGTTGCCCTTGGTCGCCAACACGCCTGCCCACAACGGCAAATGCTCCTTGTGCTCCCACACCACCTTGCCGGTGGTCGGGTTCATCGCCCGCAGGGTGCCTACGTGATCGTCGTACATGCGCTTGATGCGAAAACCCATGCCCAGGTACGCCGAGCCCTTCTTGTAGTTGACCTCTTCGGTCCAGTATTCCTCTTTCCACTGGTTGCCCGGGATGTAGAACAGGCCGGTGTCCTGGCTGTACGCCATGGGGTTCCAGTTCTTGCCGCCCAGGAACGGTGGCGAGACTTCCACGGGCTTGCCCTTGGTTTCGCCGGGCAGCGGTTTGGCCGGGCGCTGGCCCTCGTTTTCCACCGGACGGCCGGTCTTGAGATCGATGTGGCTGGCCCAGGTGATGTTATCGACGAAGGGGAAGGCGTTCTGCAGCTTGCCGTTGTTGCGATCCACCACGTAGAAGAAGCCGTTACGGTCGGCGTGACCGGTGGCCTTGACGGTCTTGCCGTCCTTGTCCTTGTAGTCGAACAGCACCAGCTCGTTGTTGCCGGAAAAGTCCCAGGCATCGTTTGGCGTGTGCTGGTAGAACCATTTCACCTCGCCAGTGCTCGGGTCGACACCGACTTGCCCTGAGGTGTACAGGCTGTCGTAGTCGTGCGGGTTGCCGTCCTTGGACGTGCGTGCCCAGGTGTTCCATGGGCCGGGGTTGCCGGCGCCAACGATGATAGTGTTGGTCTCGGCGTCGAAACTGGCGCTCTGCCAGGGCGCGCCACCGCCGTGGCTCCAGGCTTCGACCTTGCCGGTTTCGGTGGTCGGGTCATCAGGCCAGGAGGGTGCCTTGACGTCGCCGGTCGGGGTGCTGTCCTTACCGTTGAGGCGCCCCATGTGGCCCTCGACGAAAGGCCGCATCCACACTTCATCGCCGGTGTCCGGGTCGCGGGCGAACAACTGGCCGACCACGCCGAACTCATCGCCGGAACTGCCGTGAATGAGCAGCACCTTGCCGCTGGCCTTGTCCTTGATCAGCACCGGCGCGCCGGTCATGGTGTAACCGGCGGCGTGGTCACCGAACTTCTTGTTCCACACCACTTTGCCGGTGTTCTTGTCCAGCGCGATCACCCGCGCGTCCAGGGTGCCGAAGTAGATCTTGTCACCGTAGATGGCTGCACCACGGTTGACCACATCGCAGCACGGACGAATGTTGTCCGGCAGGCGGTGGTTGTAGGTCCACAGGCGCTTGCCGGTCTTGGCGTCGAGGGCGAATACCCGCGAATAGGAGCCGGTGACGTACACCACGCCGTCGCTCACGATCGCCTGGGATTCCTGGCCGCGCTGCTTCTCGTCACCGAAAGAATAGGACCAGGCCGGGGTCAGCTTGAACACGTTCTTGTCATTGACCTGAGCCAACGGGCTCCAGCGTTGGGCGTTGGTGCCCATGCCGTATTGCAGCACGTCCCTGGTGGTCAGGTGATCGTTGGCAATGTCTTCCCAGGTCACGTTTCGGGACGGGGCCGCCTTGGCGTCGGCGCCATGGCTGGTGGTGCTCAGGGCGAGACTGCCCGCCAATACCAAGGCGAGGGTCAAGGGGGAAAGGGCGGGTAGCGATCTTATTGTCATGGTTTGCAGTTCCCAGTGGAGGTTTTGGCCTGCACAGGGTGGTCTGCGGGGTGGGGTGGCGACTACGGAAAAAGTCCCGCCGTTGCCGGGAACATTTCCCATGGGGCACCTGATTTGGGCGTGCACCACAAGCCCTACTACCAAGGTACTAAGCCCCGACCACCAAAGCAGCATGGGGATGGCTGCAGGTGCTTTCTAAGATGACTGCCATAGCCTCTGAGAAGAGGTTTTGCGTGCAATCCTGAGGGCATAACAATGACAACTAAACGCAACGCCTTGCTCGTTGCCGGCCTGCTGGCCGGCGTTATCAGTGCAGGTTCGGTTTTTGCTCACGGCAACGTGGTACCGCAGGCCGTGGAGACCAAGGGACTGACCCCGATCAAGGATGCCGGCGTACAGGTCGATGCCGATGGCTGGGCGACGGTCAATCCTTACCGCAAATCCCCCGAGCACGACAAAGCCGTGGAAATCGGCTCTTCGGCCTACAACCAGAACTGCGCGGCGTGCCATGGCCTGGAAGCCAAGTCCGGCGGTATCGCCCCTGACCTGCGCATGCTCGACGCCGACGACGCCGGTGATGAATGGTTCGTCGAGCGCGTGCGCCACGGTGCGGTCCGCGATGGTCGGGTGTACATGCCAAAAATGGCCGACTACCTGAGCCAGGAAGCCCTGTGGGCGGTGCGCACCTATCTCGACAGCGTTCGCGTCGAGAATTGACCCGTGCGCCTGCTCGCGTGGTTGATCAGCGCTGTGTTGTGCTGCCCGGCGGTGCAGGCGCAGGTTCGCACCTATGACGAAATGATCGCCGCCGGGGAGTTGAAAGTGGCGGTGTACAAGGACTTCGCTCCCTACAGTTTCGAAGACGCCGGCAAGGCGCGCGGCGTCGACGTCGAGCTGGCCAGCGCCCTGGCGCAAAAGCTCGGCGTGCGCCTGACGCTGATCTGGGCGCCACCCGGCGAGAAACTCGACGATGACCTGCGCGACTACATCTGGCGCGCCAGCCAGTTGCACAACCAGCAACTGGCGGACTTGATGATGCGCGTGCCCTATGATCAGGACTACGCGCGCAAGCGCAATGACGTGGGCGAACTGGAAAACGGCCATGTGGTGATGTTCGGCCCGTACCAGAACGAGCAATGGCAGGTCGCCTATGATCGCCGTCGCCTCGACTCGGTGGCGAGCGTGGCGGTGTTCCAGGAGCACCCCATTGGCGTGGAGGTCGACAGTGTGCCGTCGTTCTACCTGACTTCGGTGTTCAACGGCATGCTCGCCGGCAAGACCCGTCACTATCCCGGTGTACCCCAGGCCTTTGCCGCGATGAAGGCCGGCGAGGTGGACGCGGTCATGGCCATGCGCGGCGAGATCGACTGGCAAGTGCACGAAGCGGCTGACCCGCAAATCGCGCTGGCGGAAAACGCCTACCCGAACATGGGCAAGCAGCGCTGGGAGATCGGCATGGCCGTGCATGAAAGCAATCGCCAATTGGCCTATGCCGTGGAAGAGGGGCTGGAAGCGCTGATCCTCGATGGTTCGGTGAAAGCCATTTACGCCCGCTACGGCCTGCGTTACGACGTACCCGAGATGTACCAGCCATGAGCTGGCGCGCCTGTTGGCTGCTGGCCTGCTGGTTGCCCCTGGCCGCGCAAGCTGCGATCGATCCAGGGCCGGACCCGGTGCCATCGGTGATGTGGGCCTTCTACCACAAGCAGATACTCGGCGATGCGCCGTTCGTGTTCGATGATCGAGTCAAGCTGCTGGCGCCGCCGTTTGCCGAAGATGCGCGGCAAGTTCCGCTGGAAATCGATGCGCGGGCGTTCAAGGGCGACGTGGTGAAAATCCTCGCCTGGGCCGAACTCAACCCGCTGCCGAAAATTGTCGACTTCCAACCCCAGGCCGGTGTGCTGCCCTGGCTGTCGATCCGCATCCGCATCGAACAGGCCACACCGTTGCGCGCCGCCGTGCAGACGCGCGATGGCCTGTGGCATGTGGGCTCGGTCCTGATCGATGCGGCCGGTGGCGGCTGCACGGCACCGAGTGTGGTGCGCACCGAGCCGGGCTGGGAAGAGCGCCTGGGCCAGGTGCTTGGCGGGCGTTACCCGCGTGGCGACTTCAATCGCTTGCGCGTGCAGGTCTCGCACCCGATGGACAACGGCCTGGTCAGCGGTATCCCGGAATTTTTCATCAACCACGCCGAACTGCGCGCCGAGGATGGCCGCTTGCTGGCCAATCTGGAACTGTTTCCCGCCGTCAGCGAAAACCCCAACCTGGCCTTCGACGTCGAGGGGCCAGGGCAGACGCGCCTGATGCTGCGCGACAACAGCGGCAATGAATTCGATGCGGCCATACCTTGAGGAGCGCGCGATGCGTTGGATGCTGCTGTTGCTTGCGAGCTTGAGCCTGCCGGCCCTGGCTGATCTCGACTACACCCTGACACCCCGGCAGATCGCCGAAGACACCTGGCTGCTGGAAGGCAGCACCGACAATTTCGCCAAGAGCAACGGCGGCAACATCGTCAACACGGCGTTCATCATCACCGAGCGGGGTGTGGTGGTAATCGACACCGGGCCATCGCGCCGCTACGGCGAGGCGATGCGCAAGGCCATTGCCGCGACCACCGACAAGCCGGTGATCGAAGTGCTGTTGACTCACCATCACCCGGACCATGTGCTGGGCAACCAGGCATTCCAGGACGTGCCGATCGCCGCATTGGCCGGCACCACTGAACTGCTCCGGCAGCAGGGCGATGCCATGGCCGAGAACATGTACCGGCTGGTGGGCGATTGGATGCGCGGCACCGAAGTGGTATTGCCCACCGAAACGCTTGTGCCGGGCGTGCGAACTTTTGGGAATCACGATTTGCGTCTGCTGAGCCTGGGTGGGCATACGGGCGCGGATCTGGCTATTCTCGACCAGAAGACCGGCGTGCTGTTCGCCGGCGATCTGGTGTTTTATCAGCGGGCGCTGACCACGCCCAACAGTCCGGGGCTTTCGGTGTGGCTGGCGGACATGGCCACCCTGCAAGGCTTGCCCTGGACCCGGGTCGTACCCGGCCACGGCCCCGTGGCCACCGACGCCAAACCCTTCGAGCAGATGCGCGATTACCTCGGCTGGCTTGACCAACTGATGCGCGACGGCGCCGCCAATGGCAGCGACATGGCCGAGATGATCCGTAGCCCCATCCCCGAACGCTTCGCCGCCATCAGTCTGACCCGTTACGAGCTGATCCGCAGTGTCAGCCATCTGTATCCGCGTTATGAGCGGGAGGCGATGAAGCGCGTGGACCAGTAACCTCCCCTGTAGGAGCGAGCATGCTCGCGATGGATTCAAGAACGCCGAGGGGGATCAGGCCTCCCGCGTTATCGTTGACGACCATCGCGAGCATGCTCGCTCCTACAGGAGGGCTGCGGTGTTGATCAAGACCCCCTACCAAGGAACTACAAATCTCAACACTGCGTGCAATTGTTGCAGGGCCCCCGGCGACCAAGAATCTGCACCAGACCGGGAAAATTTCCCGGGTATAACAAAAACCCGCAGAGGTAGCCGCCATGACCCAACCCGTACGTCGCCAACCCTTCGTCCTGAGCGTGCTGCTCAGTGCCATGCTGCTGTCCGGCACGGCCTTGGCCGCCGTCAGTGACCAGGACATTCTCCAGGACCCCAAGAACCCGGAGCAGATCGTCACTAATGGTCTGGGCGTCCAGGGTCAGCGCTACAGCCCCCTCGACATCCTCAACATTGACAACGTCAAGGACCTGCGCCCGGCCTGGGCGTTCTCCTTTGGTGGTGAAAAACAACGCGGTCAGCAAGCACAGCCGATGATCAAGGACGGCGTGATGTACATGACCGGTTCCTATTCGCGGGTGTTCGCTGTCGACGCACGCACCGGCAAGAAGCTCTGGCAGTACGACGCTCGCCTGCCCGATGACATCCGTCCGTGCTGCGACGTGATCAACCGTGGCGTGGCGTTGTACGGCGACCTGGTGTTCTTTGGCACCCTGGACGCCAAGCTCGTGGCCCTGAACAAAGACACTGGCAAGGTGGTGTGGAGCAAGAAAGTCGCCGACCACAAGGAAGGCTACTCGATCAGTGCCGCGCCGCTGGTGATCAACGGCAAGCTGATCACCGGTGTGGCCGGTGGCGAGTTCGGCGTGGTCGGCAAGATCGAAGCCTACGACCCGAAAAACGGTGACCTGTTATGGAGCCGTCCGACCGTGGAAGGCCACATGGGCTACGTCTACAAGGACGGCAAGGCCATCGAGAACGGCATCTCCGGCGGCGAAGCCGGCAAGACCTGGCCGGGCGACCTGTGGAAGACCGGCGGCGCGGCCCCTTGGCTGGGCGGCTACTACGATCCGGAAACCAACCTGCTGCTGTTCGGCACCGGCAACCCGGCACCGTGGAACTCGCACCTGCGTCCCGGCGACAACCTCTACTCGTCGTCGCGCCTGGCGCTGAATCCGGATGACGGCACCATCAAGTGGCACTTCCAGAGCACACCGCACGACGGCTGGGACTACGACGGCGTCAACGAGCTGGTGTCGTTCAACTACACCGAGGGTGGCAAGGAAGTGAAAGCGGCGGCCACCGCCGACCGTAACGGGTTCTTCTACGTGCTGGACCGCACCAACGGGAAGTTCATTCGCGGCTTCCCGTTCGTGGACAAGATCACCTGGGCCACCGGCCTGGATAAGAATGGTCGGCCGATCTACAACGAAGCCAGCCGTCCTGGTGCGCCTGGCAGCGAGGCCAAGGGCAGCTCGGTGTTCGTGGCACCGGCGTTCCTGGGGGCGAAGAACTGGATGCCGATGGCCTACAACAAGGATACCGGGCTGTTTTACGTACCGTCCAACGAGTGGGGCATGGACATCTGGAACGAAGGCATCGCCTACAAGAAAGGCGCAGCGTTCCTCGGTGCCGGTTTCACCATCAAGCCGCTGAACGAAGATTACATCGGCGTGTTGCGCGCCATCGACCCTAAAACCGGCAAGGAAGTGTGGCGGCATAAAAACTATGCGCCGCTGTGGGGCGGCGTCCTGACCACCAAGGGCAATCTGGTATTCACCGGCACGCCGGAAGGTTTCCTTCAGGCCTTCAATGCCAAGACCGGGGAGAAGGTCTGGGAATTCCAGACCGGCTCCGGCGTGCTGGGTTCGCCCGTCACCTGGGAAATGGACGGTGAACAGTATGTGTCCGTGCTCTCCGGCTGGGGCGGTGCCGTACCGCTGTGGGGCGGCGAAGTGGCCAAGCGCGTGAAGGACTTCAACCAGGGCGGCATGCTCTGGACCTTCAAGTTGCCGAAGGAGTTGGTGGCCAAGCATTGATCCCGGGCTAACAGGACCTCTGTAGGAGCGAGCTTGCTCGCGATGAGGGCGTGTCAGCCGGCAACGATGTGACTGACATTCCGAGATCGCGAGCAAGCTCGCTCCCACAGAGGCCGAAGCAGCGCGAATCTACTACCAAATAACGAGAGCCCCTCCTGCCAACGGCGCATTCGTCTGGCCGGCGGGGCTCTCTACTATCGGTTCATCGCCTGTCGAACCGACGGGCAGCGACCCAGACAGAGGCTCACCATGATCTACGCACAACCCGGAACACCTGGCGCCGTCGTGTCCTTCAAGGCGCGCTACGGCAACTTCATCGGCGGTGAGTTCGTGGCGCCGGTCGGTGGCGAATACTTCACCAACACCTCGCCGGTCAACGGTGAAGTGATCGCCGAGTTCCCGCGTTCCAGCGCCGCTGATATCGACAAGGCCCTGGATGCTGCGCACGCAGCCGCTGACGCCTGGGGCAAGACCTCGGCGCAGGACCGCTCGCTGGTGTTGCTGAAAATCGCCGATCGCATCGAGCAGAACCTGGAAATCCTCGCCGTTACCGAAACCTGGGACAACGGTAAGGCCGTGCGTGAAACCCTCAACGCCGACGTACCGCTGGCCGCCGACCACTTTCGTTACTTCGCCGGCTGCATCCGTGCCCAGGAGGGCGGCGCCGCCGAGATCAACGAGCTGACCACCGCCTACCACTTCCACGAGCCACTGGGCGTGGTCGGGCAGATCATTCCGTGGAACTTCCCGCTGCTGATGGCCGCCTGGAAACTTGCGCCGGCCTTGGCTGCCGGCAACTGCATCGTCCTCAAGCCCGCCGAACAGACACCGCTGTCGATCATGGTCTTTGCCGAACTGATTGCCGACCTGCTGCCGGCCGGCGTGCTCAACATCGTCCAGGGTTTCGGTCGCGAAGCTGGCGAAGCGCTGGCCACCAGCAAGCGCATTGCCAAGATCGCGTTCACCGGCTCCACCCCCATTGGCGCGCACATCATGCATTGCGCGGCCGAGAACATCATCCCGAGCACTGTCGAGCTGGGCGGCAAGTCGCCGAACATCTTCTTCGAAGACATCATGAAGGCTGAGCCTGCGTTCATCGAGAAAGCGGCCGAAGGCCTGGTGCTGGCGTTCTTCAATCAGGGCGAAGTCTGCACCTGCCCATCCCGCGCCCTGGTGCAGGAGTCGATCTACGAGCCGTTCATGGCCGAGGTAATGAAGAAGATCGTCAAAATCAAGCGCGGCAACCCGTTGGACACCGACACCATGGTCGGTGCCCAGGCGTCTGAGCAGCAATACGACAAGATCCTCTCGTACCTGACCATCGCCCAGGAGGAGGGCGCTGAGCTGCTCACCGGCGGTGCGGCCGAGCGTCTGGAGGGCGACCTGTCCAGCGGCTATTACATTCAGCCGACCCTGCTCAAGGGCACCAACAAGATGCGCGTATTCCAGGAAGAAATCTTCGGCCCGGTGGTGGGCGTCACCACCTTCAAGGACGAAGCCGAAGCCCTGGCCATCGCCAACGACACCGAGTTCGGCCTCGGTGCCGGCCTCTGGACCCGCGACATCAACCGCGCCTACCGCATGGGCCGGGCCATCAAGGCCGGGCGCGTGTGGACCAACTGCTATCACCTGTACCCGGCCCATGCCGCGTTCGGTGGCTACAAAAAGTCCGGGGTAGGGCGTGAAAACCACAAGATGATGCTCGACCACTACCAGCAAACCAAAAACCTGCTGGTGAGCTACGACATCAATCCGTTGGGGTTCTTCTAACCCTCTGAAGCAAACACGACCCACTGTAGGAGCGGGCTTGCCCGCGATGAGGGTGTATCAGTCGCCGATGATGTGGCTGACACACCGCCATCGCGGGCAAGCCCGCTCCTACAGTGGGTATTGTGTTTTTATCAGATTGATCACCTCCTACCAACGCACCCCACACCTTCGTTCGAAAGTAGCATTCGACCCCCGCACGCACCGTGCATTAATGACCTTACCGGAATTGCCCGGCATAAGAAGAGGATTGACCCATGTGGACTAAACCCGCGTTTACCGACCTGCGCATTGGCTTCGAAGTGACGATGTATTTCGCCAACCGCTGATCGATCACCCGGCCAGCCGTGGTGTTGGCCGGGCCTGCCTTCTGGAGCATTGCCCATGCACATCCGTGTTCTCGGCTCCGCCGCTGGCGGTGGTTTTCCGCAGTGGAACTGCAATTGCCGGCAATGCTCCGGCCTGCGCAATGGCAGCCTGCGCGCGCAGCCACGGACGCAGTCCTCGATTGCCCTGAGCGACAACGGTGTGAACTGGCTGCTGTGCAATGCCTCCCCGGATATCCGCACGCAACTGGAGAGTTTCGCGCCGCTGCAACCGGGTCGCCGTCTGCGTGACACGGCGATTGCCGGCGTATTGTTGATGGACAGCCAGATCGACCATTGCACCGGTCTGTTGAGCCTGCGCGAAGGTTGTCCGCATTCGGTGTGGTGCACCGCGCGGGTGCATGAAGACCTGAGCAGCGGTTTCCCGTTGTTCAACATGCTCAAGCACTGGAATGGCGGCTTGTTGTGGCGGCCAATCGAACTGGACCACGAGCCGTTCCACATCCCGGCCTGCGAGCATTTGCGCCTGCGCGCCATTCCGCTGGTCAGCAACGCACCGCCGTACTCGCCCAATCGTGGCAACCCGCAACCCGGCGACACCATCGGCCTGTTCATCGAAGACCTGCGCTCCGGCGCGGCCGTGTTCTATGCCCCGGGCCTGGGGCAGATCGATGACCACGTGGCGAACTGGATGGACCGCGCCGATTGTCTGCTGCTGGACGGTACGTTGTGGCGTGATGACGAGATGCGGGTATGTGGCGTCGGCCAGAGCCTGGGCAGCGAAATGGGCCACCTGCCGCAAAGCGGGCCGGGTGGGATGCTGGAGTTGCTCCAGGATTTCCCCCGCCAGCGCAAGGTGCTGATTCACATCAACAACACCAACCCGATCCTGGATGAGGACTCGGCGGAGCGGGCGTTGCTGGAGCGGCGGGGGATCGAGGTGGCTTATGACGGGATGAGTATTGTGTTGTAGCTGCCGGCTTTATCGCGGCGGTGCGACGAGGCCCGCCCAGACAACAACAAAAATAACCGGAGAAACAACATGCCCCAACCCCCCATGACCCGCACCCAATTCGAGCAAGCCCTGCGCGCCAAGGGCGCCTACTACCATATCCATCATCCCTTCCATCAGGCGATGTACGCAGGCCGTGCCACCCGCGAACAAATCCAGGGCTGGGTCGCCAACCGTTTTTACTACCAGGTCAATATCCCGCTCAAGGACGCCGCCATCCTCGCCAATTGCCCCGACCGCGACGTGCGCCGGGAATGGTTGCAACGGATTCTCGATCATGACGGTGCGCCTGGCAGCGAGGGCGGCATCGAAGCCTGGTTGCGCCTGGGCGAAGCGGTCGGCCTGGACCGCGAACAGATCCTGTCCCAGGAGCTGGTGTTGCCCGGCGTGCGCTTCGCCGTGGACGCCTATGTCAACTTCGCCCGCCGCGCCTGTTGGCAGGAAGCCGCAAGCAGCTCATTGACCGAGCTGTTCGCGCCGCAGATCCATCAGTCGCGGCTCGACGCCTGGCCGACGCATTACCCGTGGATCGACGCCACAGGCTACGACTATTTCCGCACCCGCTTGAGCCAGGCTCGTCGCGACGTGGAGCATGGCTTGCGAATCACCCTGGAACATTACGTGACCTTCGAGGGCCAGCAACGCATGCTGGAAATCCTCCAGTTCAAACTCGACATTTTGTGGAGCATGCTCGACGCCATGAGCATGGCTTACGAGCTGGAGCGTCCGCCGTATCACACCGTCACCCGGGACAGCGTCTGGCACCGGGGGATCGCCTTGTGAGCCCGATCGACCGCACGCAGTCGCCGGTGTTGCGCCGGGGTTTTCGCCTGCAATGGGAGCCACGCCAGGACTGCCACGTATTGCTGTACCCCGAGGGCATGATCAAGCTCAATGGTAGCGCCGGGCAGATTCTCGGTCTGGTGGATGGCCAGCGCAGCGTTGCGGCGATCATTGAGTTGCTGGCCGCAGAGCACCCCGGCGTGCCCGGGATCGACGAGGATGTGCTGGCGTTCCTGGAGGTGGCCCATGCGCAGTTCTGGATCGAATGACACGCTGCCCGGTCCACCGCTGTGGCTGCTCGCCGAGCTGACGTATCGCTGCCCCCTGCAATGCCCGTATTGCTCGAACCCCCTTGATTTCGCCCAGCAGGGCACGGAGTTGACCACCCAGGAGTGGATACGCGTATTCGCCGAGGCCAGGGAAATGGGCGCGGCACAATTGGGCTTCTCCGGTGGCGAACCGCTGGTGCGCCAGGACTTGGCCGAACTGATCAAGGCGGCCCGGGACATGGGCTATTACACCAACCTGATCACGTCGGGTATCGGCTTGACGGAAGACAAGATTGCCCAGTTCAAGGTGGCTGGGCTCGACCACATCCAGATCAGCTTCCAGGCCGCGGACGAGACGGTCAACAACATGCTCGCCGGCTCACGCAAGGCATTCGCGCAGAAACTGGCGATGGCCAGGGCGGTGAAGGCCCAGGGTTACCCGATGGTGCTGAACTTCGTCACCCATCGGCACAATATCGATCACATCGACCGCATCATCGAGCTGTGCCTGGAGCTGGAAGCGGATTTCGTCGAATTGGCCACCTGCCAGTTCTACGGTTGGGCCGAACTCAATCGGATCGGCCTGTTGCCGACCCGCGAGCAATTGCAGCGCGCCGAACAGGTCACCCACGACTACCGCCAGCGTCTGGAAGCCCAGGGTCATCCTTGCAAACTGATCTTCGTCACCCCGGATTACTACGAGGAGCGCCCCAAGACCTGCATGAATGGCTGGGCCAATCTGTTTCTCGACATTACCCCTGATGGCACCGCGCTGCCCTGTCACAGCGCCCGTCAGTTGCCGGTGCAGTTTCCCAACGTACGTGAACACAGTATCGAGCACATCTGGAACGACTCGTTCGGCTTCAACCGCTTTCGCGGCGATACCTGGATGAAAGAGCCTTGCCGCTCGTGCGATGAAAAACACAAGGATCTCGGCGGTTGCCGCTGCCAGGCGTTCATGCTCACCGGCGATGCCGAAAATGCCGACCCTGTTTGTGCGAAGTCGCCGCACCACGGGATCATCCTCAAGGCCCGGGAGGAGGCCGATGCGCCGGGGTTGGGGATGGCGCAGCTGACGTTGCGCAACGAAAAGGCGTCGCGGCTGATCTATCGCGGTTAGGCCCAACACTGGCACTGCCCCTGTGGGAGCGGGCTTGCCCGCGATAGCGGTGTATCAGTCACACCATCAGTGCCTGACACACCCTCATCGCGGGCAAGCCCGCTCCCACAGGTCAATTGGTCTGATTGCATTCGCAGCAATATCGGTTAACGTGACCCTATCTTCCAAAACAATAAGAAACAGGCTTTCAAATGAGCCAGAGTCTCAGCCAGCTGCGTAAATTCGTTTCACCTGAAATCATCTTCGGTGCCGGGTGCCGGCACAATGTGGGCAACTACGCCAAGACCTTCGGCGCGCGCAAGGTGCTGGTCGTCAGCGACCCCGGGGTGATCGCCGCCGGGTGGGTGGCCGATGTCGAGGCCAGCCTGCAGGCGATCGGTATCGATTACTGCCTGTACACCGACGTGTCGCCCAACCCACGGGTCGAGGAAGTCATGCTCGGTGCCGAGATCTACCGGGAAAACCATTGCGATGTCATCGTCGCGGTCGGCGGCGGCAGCCCGATGGATTGTGGCAAGGGCATCGGCATCGTCGTCGCCCATGGTCGCAGCATTCTCGAATTCGAAGGCGTGGACACCATCCGCGTGCCCAGCCCGCCCTTGATCCTGATCCCGACCACGGCCGGCACGTCGGCGGACGTGTCGCAGTTCGTGATCATTTCCAACCAGCAGGAGCGCATGAAGTTCTCCATCGTCAGCAAGGCGGTGGTGCCGGACGTATCGTTGATCGACCCGGAAACCACGCTGAGCATGGACCCGTTCCTGTCCGCCTGCACCGGCATCGACGCGCTGGTGCATGCCATCGAGGCGTTTGTGTCCACCGGAAACGGGCCGTTGACCGATCCCCATGCCCTGGAGGCGATGCGCCTGATCAATGGCAACCTCGTGCAGATGATCGCCAACCCGACGGACATCGCCCTGCGCGAGAAGATCATGCTCGGCAGCATGCAGGCCGGCCTGGCATTCTCCAACGCGATTCTCGGCGCAGTGCACGCCATGTCCCACAGCCTGGGCGGCTTCCTCGACTTGCCCCACGGCCTGTGCAATGCCGTGTTGGTCGAGCACGTGGTGGCGTTCAACTACAGCTCGGCGCCGGAGCGTTTCAAGGTCATTGCCGAGACGTTTGGCATCGATTGTCGGGGCCTCAATCACCGGCAGATCTGCGGACGCCTGGTGGAACACCTGATTGCCCTCAAACATGCCATCGGCTTCCACGAAACCCTCGGCTTGCATGGCGTTCGCACGGCGGACATCCCCTTCCTGTCGCAACACGCCATGGACGACCCGTGCATCCTGACCAATCCGCGCGAGTCCAGCCAGCGTGATGTCGAGGTCGTCTATGGCGAAGCCCTCTGACGACCAGCAACGCGCACTTGCGGGGCTGCTTGGCCTGGGCAGCCACTCGGCGCGCAAAAGCCATTACCCGGAACTCGCCGCGCGCCTGGATGAACTGGAAGCCGAGCGCAACCGCTACAAATGGCTGTTCGAGAACGCCGTGCACGGGATTTTCCAGGCCAGCCTGGAGCAGGGCATGCGCGCCGCCAACCCGGCGATGGCGCGCATGCTCGGCTACCAGAACCCGCAGCAGGTGCTGTTTTCCCTGGCGGACCTGGCGAGCAACCTGTTTGTCGGCGGCGCGCAAGAGTTGGAAAACATCGGCGAAATCCTTCGTCACCAGGGCAGCCTGCACGGTTACGAAACCCAGTTGCGGCGTCAGGACGGCAGTCACCTCGATGTGTTGATGAACCTCTTGCTCAAGCCAGGCCAGGAAGGTCTGGTCGAAGGCTTCGTCGCCGACATCACCGAGCGCAAGCAGGCCCAGCAACGCCTCCAGCAACTCAACGACGAACTGGAGCAGCGAGTCACCGCGCGTACCGATGAACTGCTCGAGGCCAATCGCAACCTCCAACAGCAGATCACCCAGCGCAAGCAGATCGCCGAAGCGCTGCGCGATGCCCGCGACGCCGCCGAAGCGGCCAACCGCAGCAAGGACAAATACCTCGCCGCCGCCAGTCACGATCTGTTGCAACCGCTCAATGCCGCGCGTTTGCTGATTTCCACCTTGCGTGAACGAAAGCTGCCGGAGGTCGAGCAGGTGCTGGTCGAGCGCACTCACCAGGCCCTGGAGGGTGCGGAGGACCTGCTCACCGATTTGCTCGATATTTCCCGTCTCGATCAAGCGGCGGTGAAGCCGGACGTGGCGCTGTATCGCCTCGACGAATTGCTTGGGCCTCTGGTGTCGGAGTTTCAGTCGGTGGCGGCTGCCGCCGGGCTGAATCTGCGTGCACACATTGGCGACTACGCCATTCGCACTGACTTGCGCCTGGTGACGCGCATCCTGCGCAACTTCCTCAGCAACGCCTGCCGCTATACGGAACAGGGCAGCATCCTGCTCGGTGCACGCAAGCGCGGCGAACACTTGCGCCTGGAAGTCTGGGATACCGGGCGTGGTATCCCCGCGGATCGTCTCGATTCGATCTTCCTGGAGTTCAACCAACTGGATGTCGGTCGCGCCGCTGACCGAAAGGGCGTGGGCCTGGGGCTCGCGATCGTCGAGCGCATCGCCAAGATCCTCGACTATCGCATTCAGGTGCAGTCGCGGCCGGGGCGCGGCTCGATGTTCAGCATCGAGGTGCCGATTTCCCAGGAGGTGCCATTGCCCATCAGCCTTGCTGCGCCACAGGCGAGCACCGGCAATCCGCTGCCGGGACGTCGGCTACTGGTGCTGGACAACGAAGTGGCCATTTTGCAAAGCATGAGCGCATTGCTCGGCGAGTGGGGTTGCGAAGTGGTCACCGCCACCGACGAAGAGGCAGCGCTGGCGGCGCTGCAGGGCCGAGCGCCCGAAGTGATCCTGGCGGACTACCACCTCGATCATGGCGTGGTGGGCTGTGATGTGGTGCGCCATCTGCGCGAACATTTCCGTCGGGCGATCCCGGCGGTGATCATCACCGCCGATCGCACCGACCAATGCCGGCGTTCACTGCAAAAGCTCGAAGCGCCGTTGCTGAACAAACCGGTGAAGCCCGGCAAGTTGCGGGCGGTGTTGAGTCAGATGTTGGTCTAGTTGTGGGAGCCTTACCTGTAGGAGCGAGCTTGCTCGCGATGAGGGGTGTCAGTCACCGACGATGTGATTGATTGACCGCCATCGCGAGCAAGCTCGCTCCTACAGGTTTTGGGAACACCGTCAGCCCTTGTGAGAGCGGGCTTGCCCGCGATGGTCGTCAACGATGGCGCGGGGTGTCTGGATGCCAGCGGTGTCTGGTCCACCATCGCGAGCAAGCTCGCTCCTACAGGTTTTGGGAACACCGTCAGCCCTTGTGGGAGCGGGCTTGCCCGCGATGGTCGTTAACGATGACGCGGGGTGCCTGGATGCCAGCGGGGTCTAGTCCACCATCGCGAGCTTGCTCGCTCCTACAGGGGGTGGGTTAGAGGGGGGTGTATTGCAGGCTGAATGCCATTTCCACGCTTTGATCCTGCTCCAGCAACACCAACCCCGGACGCCCCGGCAAGTGGTGCGCGTTGACTGGGTGGCTGACCGGTTCGATGCAGAAAAATCCCAGGTCTACCGGGCAATACAGCAGGAAATAGTCGCTGCCCTGAGCCTGGCATTCCAGTTGGTAACCCAGGTCAGGTTGCTGGATCAGGCAGTAGCCATCCCAGCCGCAGAAGCCGTTGTCGACGAGGGTGTCGGGCAAGGCTCCCAGCGCCTGAAAATTCCACTCGGCCGGCAACGCCACCTGGCGGGTTGGCAACTTCGCGGCGTCGCTCAACCACACCTGATCCGCCCTGGCCTGCAGCCGCGTGGCTTGGGTACGTGGCAGGTACGGGTGCAAGCCCAGGCCATGCCACGCCGCCCGTTCGGCCAGGTGGGTGACGTGCAGTTCAATGGTCAGCTTGCCGCCACTCAACTGAAAACGCTGCCGGGCGCGGTAGGCGAAAGGCTTCACGCTGTCCAGTTGCAGGACCACTTCAGAGGAGGACTGCGAAACCACCTGCCACGGCTGTTGCCACGCCGTGCCATGGATCGGAAACGGGTCGGTCAGACTGTTCGGTTCCAACGCCAGCCAGCCATCCGGGCGGTCGAAACCACCGTCGGAAATACGGTTGGACCACGGCGCCAGAGGAAAGCAGCCGAGCTTGCCCGGCAGGCCGGTCTCGAGCGCGTGACTGTCGGCGTGACGCAACAGCGGCTGGCCGCTTTCGCGCACGCGCCAGTTGACGATGCTACCGCCAATTTCAGGGGCGAGGGTGAGGAGGGTGAATGGGTCTTCGAGTTCAAGCAGGGTTGGCGTCATGTTGACTCGCAATAGGATCGAGAACAAACAGCAGGAGCTTTAGGGGCTCCTGCTGGTCAGTGCGTGATTACAACACCAGGTGTGGCAGCCACAGCGACAGCGCAGGGATGTAGGTCACGGCCATCAGTACCAGGAACAGCACGGCGTAGAACGGCAGCAGCGCCTTCACGGTTTTCTCGATCGACACTTTGCCCACGGCCGAGCCGACGAATAACACCGCGCCCACGGGCGGTGTTATCAGGCCAATCCCCAGGTTCACCAGCATGATCATGCCGAACTGCACCGGGTCGACGCCAATGCCGAGAATCACCGGCATCAGGATCGGCGTCAGGATCAGGATCAGCGGCGCCATGTCCATCACCGTGCCGAGCAACAGCAGCATGACGTTGATGCACATCAGGATCACGTAGCGGTTGTCCGACAGGGTCAGGAACATCGTGGTGATCTTCGCCGGGATCTGCATCAGCGTCATGATGTAGCCGAAGCTCGCGGCGAAGCCGATCAGGATCATCACGATCGAAATCGTGCGCACGGTGCGGTGCATCAGTTTCGGCAACTCGCTCCACTTGTAGTCGCGGTAGATGAACATGGTCACGAAGAACGACCAAAGCACGGCGATCGCCGCCGATTCGGTGGCCGTAAAAATGCCCGACAGAATCCCGCCGAGGATGATGACCATCGCCATCAGGCCCCACAGCGCTTCGCCGCAGATCTTCAGCGCCTGGCGCATCGGGATGACTTCACCCTTGGGGTAGTCGCGCTTTTTCGCGAAGATCAGGCACAGCACCATCAGGCACGCGCTCATCAACAGGCCCGGGACAACGCCGGCCATGAACAGCGAGGCAATCGACACCGTGCCGCCCGCGGCCAGCGAGTAGAGCACCGAGTTGTGGCTGGGCGGGGTCAACAGCGCCTGTACCGAACCGCTGACGGTCACTGCCGTGGCAAATTCCCGTGGGTAGCCACGGCGTTCCATTTCCGGAATGAGCACCGAGCCCACCGACGCGGTGTCGGCCACCGACGAGCCGGAGATCGCGCCGAAGAAAGTCGAGGCCATGATGTTGACCAGTGACAGGCCGCCACGCACAAAACCTACCAGTACCCCGGCAAACGCCACCAGTCGGCGAGACATGCCGCCCTCGGCCATGATCGCGCCCGCCAGGACGAAAAACGGAATCGCCAGCAGGGAGAATTTGTTCACGCCACCGGCGACCTGAATCATCAGCGCCTGGAACGGAATATCGATCCACCACGCCCCGATCAGGGCGGAAAGACCCAGCGCATAGGCGACCGGCATGCCGATCAGGATCAATGCGATAAAACTGCCGATCAGAATCAGAGCGTCCATTAAGCGGCACCTTCGCTTTCTTCAACGAGGTCGAAACGCACGACCTTACGGTTGCTCTGGTCACCGAGCAGGAGTTTTTCCAGGACAAAAATCAGCGTCAGCACGCCGCCCACCGGAATCGGCATGTAGGTGATGCCTACGCGCAAGGTGGGCAGGGCGCTCATGAACTGATTCCAGGTGGACATGCACAGCTTGGTGCCCCAGATGGCCATGAACAGGCAGATGGTCGCCATCAGCAACTGGGAAACGATGCTCATGGTCCGGCGCAATGGCGGGGCCATGCGGTCGGTGAGCATGGCCACCGCCATGTGTGCGCCAGCGCGATAGCTGGCGGCGGCGCCGATGAAGGTGAACACCATCATCAGCAGGATGGCGGTGGGCTCGGGCCAGCTGGAGCCGGTGCCGAGGACGTAACGGGCGAACACGCCCCAGGGGATGATCAGGGAAATGGCCAGGACAGACAGGCCCGCGACCCAGATACAGGTCATGTACAGCCTGTCGTTGATACGCAGCAGTAGATTCTTCATCGGGTTCCACCGTAACCGGGCGCACACGCACGTTCACCAACGTACGCGGCGCCGGGCCTTTCATGAGTGCAGAGGGTTACTGGACGGCTTCGATGCGCTTGATCAGGTCGGCATAAGGCGCGCCGTACTTCTCACGGATCGAGGCGGTGGCCTCATAGAAGGGTTTTTTGTCGACGGTGATGAACTCGACGCCGGCTGCCTTGAGTTTTTCTTCACTGCTGGCGGACTTCGCGTCCCACAGGGCGCGTTCCTGGGCCTGCGCGGCCTTGGCGGTTTTTTTCACCAGGGCTTGCTGCTCGGGGGTGAGTTTTTCCCAGGTGATCTTCGACATCACGATGGGTTCAGGCAGGATCAGATGCCCGGTCAGGCTGTAGTACTTGGCGTTCTGGTAGTGGTTGTGTTCGAGCAGGGTCGGTGGGTTGTTCTCCGCACCGTCGATCACGCCGGTTTGCAGGGCACTGAAGATCTCGCCGGTGTCCATCGCGATGCCGTTACCGCCCATGGCATTGATGGTTTCGATGAACATCGGGTTGCCTTGCACGCGGATTTTCATGCCCTTGAGGTCTTCGATCTTGCGTACCGGCTTTTTCGTATAAAGGTTACGGGTGCCGCCGTCCATCCAGGCCAGGGCTACCAGGTTGAATTCGGAGTTGGTGATCTTGTCGAGGATCGCGTCGCCGACCTCACCGTCGATGACTTTGCGCATATGAGCCTGGTCGCGGAATACGAACGGCATGTTGAACACATTCACATCCGGCACCACCGGCCCGACGATGCCAAGGCTGACGCGAGCCATCTGGATCGCACCGACCTGAGCCTGCTCGATCACTTCCTTCTCGGAACCGAGTACGCCGCCGGCGAACATCTTGAAGGTCAGCTTGCCATCGCTCTCGGCGACCAGGGTTTTGCCCAGTTGCTCTTCCGCCACGACGGTCGGGTAGCCGGCAGGGTGGATGTCGGCGAATTTGATTTCCAGCGCATGGGCGGCGCTGCTGAGGGTGAAGGCCAGAGGGAGTGCAGCGGCGAGAAGAGTGCGTTTGAAGTCCATTGGGGGTGTCTCCAGTGTTGTTATTTTTTTTGTATTCAAGGCACAGCGGTGCAGCAGCGTTGCTGTTGTTGCTAGGGGGTGAACTGGGGTTCGGCCAGGCCCTTGACGCCGGGGTCGAGGGCGAACACGCCACCGGCCAGCGATTGCGGGTCCTGGTCATCGCCTGGGCGGATCGAGGTCACGAACAGCGTGTCCAGTCGACTGCCACCAAAGGCGCACATGCTGGGTTTCTTCACCGGCACGGTGAAGGAGCGGTCAAGGCGACCGTCCGGGGTAAATCGATGAATCAAGCCGGCATCGTTGGCACAGATCCAGTAGCAGCCCTCGGCATCGACGGCGGCGCCATCGGGGCGTCCCGGGAGCGGTTTCATGTCAACGAACAGCCTCCGATTGGACGGCGTGCCGCTGTCGGTGTCGTAGTCGAAAGCCCAGATCTGCTGGACCTGCGGATGGGAGTCGGACAGGTACATCGTCTTGCCATCCGGGCTGAAACCCAGCCCGTTTGGCACGATGAAACCATCCAGTTGCGCACCGAGTGGCCCACGTTGTCCGGCGCTGTAGCGATACAGTTTGCCCTCGACGGCATTGGCGCCCATGTCCAGTACCATGCTGCCGGCCCAGAAGCGCCCCTGGCGATCGCATCGACCGTCGTTGAGGCGCATGTCGGTGCGGGCATGATCGACGTGGGCCAGCAACTGGCTGTCGATCGTGCCGTCGGCGTGGGGGTGCAAGGCAAAAAATCCGCTTTCCATGCCGGCCACCCAATGGCCATCACGATGACGAGCGATGCAGGCGAGCATTTCCGGCGTGGTCCAGCTTTCGACCTGGCCACTGTCGGCGCTCCAGCGCTGTAGCGCGCCGACCGGGATATTCACCCAGTACAGCGCGTTTTCCTCGGGCACCCAGACGGGGCATTCACCCACGGCGTTGCGGGCATCGACAATCAGTTCGGCTTGCATGGCGCGTCATTCCCTTGGTTGTTGTTATGGGTGAAACGCAATGAATCAGTCGCCGAACGGGCCGGCCGCCACGAAGGCGCCACCCTGATAAACCATTGCTGGATCATCGGCGGCGGGCATGGGTTGCGCTTCGATCTTGTCGCGGAACACTTCGGACGTGTCCTTGGGCGCATAGCCCAGCGCGCTGGCGTAGCGGTTGTCCCACCAGACGTTCTTGTTGTCCGAGGCGCCATAGACCACGGTGTGGCCGACGTTTGGCGCGTACAGGGCGCGTTCGATCAGGTGGGTCAGGTCGCCGAAGCTCAGCCAGGTGCTCATCATTCGGCGGTTCTGTGGTTCCGGGAACGAAGAGCCGATACGGATGCTCACGGTCTCGATGCCGTAGCGGTCGAAATAAAACGTCGCCACGTCTTCGCCGTAGGACTTGGACAAGCCGTAGTAGCTGTCCGGGCGGCGCGGGGAGCGCGCGTCGATGACTTCGTCCTGCTTGTAGAAACCGATGACGTGGTTGGAACTGGCAAAAATGATGCGTTTCACGCCATGGCGTCGTGCTGCTTCGTAAATGTGGAAGACGCCACAAATGTTGGCGCCGAGGATGTCTTCGAACGAATGCTCGGTCGACACCCCACCGAGGTGCACGATTGCGTCCACGCCTTCGACCAGGTGATGGACGGCTTGCTTGTCTGCCAGGTCGCAGGTGACGACTTCTTCGCGCTCGTCGATGGCCGGCGCAATGTTGGCGATGTCCGACAGGCGAATGACTTTGGCGTAAGGCCGCAGGCTTTCGCGCAGCACTTTGCCCAGGCCACCGGCGGCACCGGTCAGCAGAAGACGATTGAAAGGGGCATTGGGCGTGGAGGTCATGGCAGTTCCTGTACGCAAAATCATTGTTGAATTTGTTGTAGGTTGTCGTACGACAAGGCGGAAGTATCGTAAGGGTTTTCAGCTCTTGTCAACGCGACTTTGGTCAAAATTGGACGAAGGGTTTCACCTGGGCCATGGGGGGCTGTAACTGTGGGAGCGGGCTTGCCCGCGATGGACGTCAACGATGACTCGGACATCCTGATGCCCTGCCATCGCGAGCAGGTTCGCTCCCACAATAAAACCATGTGATCAGGTCACGATCCGGGCGCTTACAACAACGAAATCGGATAGCTGATGAAAATCCGGTTCTCGTCGAACTCGTTGGTGCTGAAGCTCTTGCGAATGCTCGCGTTACGCCATTTGACGTTGAGATTCTTCAGCGGGCCGCTCTGCACGGTGTAGGCCAGCTCCGACTCGCGACCCCATTCCTTGCCGTCGGTAATCGTCCCGGTGTGCACGTTGTCGCCACTGATATAGCGGTTCATCAGGGTCAGGCCCGGCACGCCCAGCGCCACGAAGTTGTAGTCATGACGCAACTGCCAGGACTTCTCCTTGGCGTTGTCATAACTGGAGTTGTAGCTGTCGTTGGCCAGGGTGCCGCCACTGGTGCCGTTGACGCGCATCCACTGGTCATCGCCGCTGAGTTTTTGCAGGCCGACGTAGAAGGTGTTGCCGCCGTACTTGGCTGAGAGCAGGGCGAACGCGGTCTTGTTGTCCAGATCGCCCGCCAGTGCGCTGCCGTCTTCCTTGCCGATGAAATAGCCAAGGTTGGCGCCCAGGGTCCAGTCGCCCATGGGCTGGCTGTGGCTGAGGTTGAAATACTGCTGTTGGTAGATGTCTTTCAGCTCGGAGTACCAGACGCCGACCTGGGTGCGCTTGTCATTGAACGCATATTCGCCGCCGCCGAAGTTGAAGCGGTCAGAGTTGAACGACGCCGATTTGCCGTTCATGAACATGTCTTCCATGCTCGCATCGTTGCGCGGGCTGTTCTTCTGGAACTGGCCGCCGTACAGCGTCAGGCCGGCGATTTCGTTGGACGTGACCTGGCCGCCTTGAAAGGTCTGCGGCAGCGAACGACCGTCATCGGAGCGCAGGATCGGCAGCACCGGCATCCACTCGCCAACCTTCAGTTCGGTCTTCGAAATCTTGCCTTTGAGCGCCACGCCCAGCCGGCCGAAGTTGTCCGCCGGACGACCGTCGTCGTGGATCGGCAGCAACTGCGTACCACCGGTGCCCTTGCCACCGTCAAGCTTCTGCGAATACATGCCCAGGATGTCAACGCCAAAGCCGACAGTGCCCTGGGTGAAGCCCGACTTGGCATCGAGGATGAAGTTCTGCGTCCACTCCTCAGCCTTGCCTTGCGGGTAGGCCGGATTGACGTAGTTACGGTTGAAGTAGGCGTTACGCAGGTTCAGCGTAGCCTTGCCATCATCGACAAAACCTTCGGCGCTGGCAGTCAACGGCATGGCCAGCACGGCCAGGCTGCTGCAACCGATCAGGCTGAGGGTGTTGCGGCGGATGAAGGTAGGGCGAGGGGTGCAGATAGAGAAATTGCGGGCGAGTTGACTCACAGTGACGCTCCCTTGTTTTTTGTTGTTTTTATTTTTTGTTATACGTCGTCGTACAACATTGGGGCGAATATTTGCGAGGTTTTCGAGGCTTGTCAATCAAAAGTTATAGGATGACTTCGGGCGTATGGCACGCCCCTGTAGGAGCGGGCTTGCCCGCGAAGAGGCCGGCACATCCAACAACGATGGTGCCTGACACTGCGCTTTCGCGGGCAAGCCCGCTCCCACAGTGGATGTGTGTGCTCTGGATGATTTGTGCCTGGCAATACACCCCGTGTGGGAGCGGGCTTGCCCGCGAAGAGGCCGGCACATTCAACAACGATGGTGTCTGACCTTGCGCTTTCGCGGACAAGCCCGCTCCCACAGTGGATGTGTGTGCTCTGGATGATTTGTGCCTGGCAATACACCCCTTGTGGGAGCGGGCTTGCCCGCGAAGAGGCCGGCACATTCAACATCGATGTCGCCTGACACTGCGCTTTCGCGGGCAAGCCCGCTCCCACAGTGGATGTGTGCAGTCTGAATGATCTGTGTTCAGCGTGCGCAGGTCGCGTATCAAGAGGCGTTATCGTTTTGTTGCACTATCGACAGCCGCTGCGGTCGACATTTTCACCCAATGCCGCCCAGTGGAGAGCCAATGAGCCAGGACGTCCCAACCGCCGACACCAACCGCCGTCAATTGCAGCAAATCATCGCCGGCCTGTCCGATGGGGTGATTCTGCTGGAGCTCGATCAGACCATCCACTGGGCCAATCAGGCCGCGTTGGCCATGCATGGGGTCGGAGAGATCGGCGATCTGGGTGCTAATGCGCAGCAGTACGCCGAGCGCTTTACCCTGCGCTATCGCAACAATCACCGGGTTTCGTTCGAAAACTATCCGATCGCCCGAGTGGCGCGTGGCGAGCTGTTCGATGATGTATTGGTTGAAGTGACCAAGGCCGATGACGAGGAGCGCACCTGGGTGCACAAGGTACGCAGCATGGTCCTGACGGACAGTCGCGGCGAACCGGAGTCGCTGGCGCTGATCATGGGCGACGTGAGCGAGTGGGCCAGCGCCGAGCAGCGTTTTGAAAGAACGTTCAATGCCAACCCGGCCCCGGCGGTAATCTGCCGGCTCAGTGATTTGCGTTACATCAAGGTGAATGCCGGTTTTCTGGAAATGACGGGCTATGCCCGCGATCACGTGATCGGCTCGTCGGCTTATGAGCTGGACGTGCTTGAAGGGGCCGAAAACCGCGACCTTGCGATCCAGCGCCTGCGCGAACATGTCACCATTCCCCAGATGCAGGCCGATCTGAAATTGCCGGGCGGCGGCAGTAAACAGGTGATCGTCGCCGGGCAACCCCTGGAACTCAACGAGGAAGACTGCATGCTGTTTTCCTTCGTCGACATGGAGCCGCGCCGCAAGGCCGAGGTGGCTCTGCGCCAGAGTGAAGAGCGATTTGCGAAGGCCTATCGCATGACCCCGGTGCCGATCCTGGTGTGTGGCGCTGAAGACCAGGTGGTGCTGGATGTCAACGAAGCCTTTCTTGAAACCTTGGCTTATCCCAGTGAAGAGGTGCTGGGCAAGACCCTGGCCGAGATCGATTTCATCCAGGACAAAGGCGCACGCACGCGCATGTTTGCCGCCCTGGAAAAAGCCGGCAGCCTGGATCGAATCGACGCCAGCGTGCGCAAGAAGGACAAGGAACTGATTGATTGTGCGATTTCCGCCGACACCGTGAACATCCAGGACCGTCCCTGCTACCTACTGGTATTGATGGACATCACTGAGCGCAAACGCACCGAGCTTGAACTGGTGGCGGCGATTGAAGAGGTCATGAAAGACGCGTCGTGGTTCAGTCGCACATTGATCGAAAAACTCGCGAACGCCAAGAACGTCAACAAACCCAAGCTGCCCACGGCGTCCTTCACCGACCTGACGGCCCGGGAGCGCGACGTGTTGGGGCTGATCTGTGAAGGCCTCGCCGACAAGGAAATCGCCGCACGCCTGAAGCTGGCACCCAACACCGTGCGCAATCATGTGGCCACGGTGTATTTCAAACTGGACGTGCACAGCCGCAGCGAAGCAATTGTCTGGGCGCGTGAACGTGGGCTGTTTTCAGGGGAGTGGGGTGGCAAGGGGCAGCGCTAGGGTGCAAATGCACTAATACCCCTGGTGCAAATGGAGGTGTCTGGCTGGCGTCGGGATTCTTAGGCTTATGGCATGCGAAGGGTGTCTGCGGATGCCCCGACCGTACCCTACGAAACAGCCAAAGGACCCATTACATGATTTCACTGGCGCAACTGCGTATGTTGATAGAACGCAGTTTTTCGCCCCTGGCGTGCGAATGCGCGATCACGGGCGACCATTCGCTGACCGTCAAGCTCTATCACCCCGGTTCCGGCCAGGTCGACCTTGTTGTCAGCGGCTTGAGCATCGCCAAATTGCAGTCCGCCGAATCGGTGGCTGCATTGATCGAAGAATTGCGCTACGAACTGCAAAGCAATGCGCTGCACTCACCCCGTTCGCAGGTGCAATAGGGCTCTTCAGACGCTGGAACCTGGCGATAGGCGAAACATCGACCATATTTATGACGTAAGCACGGATTTAGCACGCCCGTTCTGTTGTCACAAACAGTGTGTCGATCACTTATCGCGGGTCAACCTATGAAAATTCCTGGGAAACGCGTTTTCACACCTCTCTCGCTGGCCTTTTGCGCGGCGATTCTCGCCGGTTGCGCCAGTCCGCCACCACCGCCGCCTCTTGCTCCGCCACCGCCTCCTCAAACCACTTGCCAGGCCATGGATAAAACCGATGTGCTCGGCGAACCTCGGGCAGAGAGCGGAGAGGTGACCCGAGTGACAACCACCACGCGCTGTGTGACTCAATAGCGATTTACAACGCGGCGCCTTGGTGTGCCATTTGCAGAGGCAGGTCCCGGGAGGTACCGGCCTGCCTCGTTGCAGTTAGACGCGTTTATTTCGATTAGATCTAACCGAACTGTCACATCTGACAGTTACCTCAACCCGTTTTTTTCTCGATAGTCGGACTTCCAGGCTTGCCCTCCGAACCCGATTATCGAGGCCCAATCATGAACAGCAAAATTCGCCAGGTTACGGTCCTCGGTCCAGTGTACATCTGCCATGGGGCTGAGAATGAACTGTGTCATGTCTTGAGCCTTGCGGGCGGAGACGATAGTCCCTGGGTCAACCATCAGGTCACCTGTCTCGAAATCGCCGGCGATCCAGCCCATGCAATTAGTCTGGAACCCGAGCTGGGCGAGTTTCAAACCCTGGCCCCGACCGGCGCTTCCTTCAAGTTGCATTGTCCCGCCACGGGTGAAGATCGCGATCTGGAGATGCGAGTGGCCAGTGAGTTCACGGCTCCTGCACTTGTAATCCCGTTGAAGCTGGGGCATTACCGCTGCGAGTTTGCAGACCTGCGGCCGCCCATCGGGGCGCCTATCGTCGGGCAAACAGTTACCGCAACCGTCCGACTGGTGTCCTTCTATACGCAGCAGCCTGCTAAAAACGTGGAGGTGGTGTGGACGTTCGACGGCAAGGACACCACTGTTGCGACAGATGCTGCGGGCGATAGCGAGTTCACTCAAACCGTCATGAATGAGGGCGAGCAGACAATTACGGTCAGCGTGCACAATCTCTACGACGATCAGCCGATTTCCACTGAGTTTCGCTTCACCGGCTACCTGGAAAGCCCGTGGCAACAGGCCAAATTGATCGTCAACGGTGCGCAGGCAGCGTTTGGCGACCCGGTGGCGCTGATACGCGGGCAGGCTAACGTGGTCAAGGTTCAAGCCACGGCGGACATTGCCAGGCAACTAACCCTCGAACTGGCCGAAGCAGGCGGGTTGACGGTTCAGGCCGTGCCGGCGTTCCAAACGCCGGTCGATCCACAGGGCGGCGAATTTACCTGGCAGGTGACACCGCAAGCCGGTGCCAGTGGCGTGGTGACCCTGGCGTTCGGCAGTGAACAGGTCGAGCGCCCGTGGGAACGGCGGTGTTGGGTAATGTCCGTCAATCTGGCAGATGAGGTGGACAAGGTCCTGGTGAACGGCGTCGAGTCGCCGCCAACCCAGGTCCTGTTCTACCGGAACGAAGCGCAGACGGTCACGCTGACCTACAAGGCCGGTAGCCCCTTGAACACGTTCCCGCTGAAGATGACCGGAACACCCCTGACGGGCGTACAGCCATCGAATCTGAGCGTGACCCCTGCGGGTGAAGCCAATGTTAACAGCTGGACCGTCAAGTCCCATACCAACAGTGGCACGTTTCAGCTGGAGTTGCTGGCGGCTGAAAGTATTACCGGTATCAAGCTCCCGGTTTGCAGTGTGATGGCGCGCTACCTGCGTGAAGAGGTGCAGGAGTTTCGGGTGGATGGTGTGGCTTACCCCGTCGAGGCCGTGTTCTTCAGGGGGACCCCAAGGACCATTACGCTGGTTTACAAGGAGCACAGCCCGCTAAGAGGTCGTGCGCTGGTGCTCAATGCCATTGCTCTTTCAGGGCTGCAACCGGGAGACCTGAAAACCACGTTGGTATCGGCCGATCCCCATTCGTGGAAGGTGGAGGCATCCAACAGAAGCGGGACGTTCAAGTTGCAGTTGGCGGGAGAAGGGTTCACCCAGAACCTGGAAACGGCAGCGAGCAAAGTCCTGTCCAGTCATCTGGCAGACGAGATGGAGCTTAAATTGAACAAGTTGCCCGTGCCCGCAGATCCTTTCGTGGAGGCACGCAAGCCGTTTGAATTATCGTTGACACCAAAAAACGCCATGGCAGACATTCCGGTCAGTTTGAAATACATCAGTGGCAGTGGAATTGATAAAAGTAAATTTACCGTGACTCCACCTTTTGATGGAAATACGACGAGTTACGCTTGGGCCATCACAGCAAATATTGATACGGCTGCCACGTTCAAACTGGCGTTGCAATCCGCTATTGTCGGGATGGCAGGTCCAATAGAATTTTCCAGCAAAGTCTATGCAAATCCTCCCCAGATTTCATTCGCGGGCAAACTTGTCGCCACGGGTGACAACGTTCAGGGGGCGATGGGGGGGCGTCATGCCCTACTCGTGGATTCAACCGGCAGCGGTTACGAGAGGACCCGAGTGAAAGTGGAGCTGGTGGGGGATGGAGCGCTCGGAGAGATTATTCCTGCGACGTGGTTGACCATGGATCCGACGGCGAAATTTACCTTTGACGCTGTGCACACGAAGACGGGCTCGGCTCAACTGAAGTTTACTTTCGAAGACAGGCCTGAATCCCCTGTCGTCCTCAATATGTCGATTGCCAAGGAACTACCCGTATTTAACCGGATTGTTCCGGATCGAGTGAAGTTCATTGCTTTTGAATTGGGGTATTTTCATGTGTATGTTGAAGCCAAAAATCATCCGTCGGTAATGCTGACTAATATTTCAGTTCAAGCAGTCATTGTAGGGATTCCCATTACTATTGATGTAACGGATAGCGATGGTTTTGCTGAAATTCCCGTACAGCTTGGAGCTGGTGACTACATACTGAAAACTTTCTTGAAATCTTATGATGATGTCGCGCAGGAAACGACCGAGATACCCTTTACCGTGCACCAACAATAAACATACTCGACCAACATGCCGATACTGATTGTTCAAATACACTCGCATTTGATCTGCCTTCGACACGGCCATCGAAGACAGATCGGTGCATCCTAATCATTCATGGCAGCAATCAGGACAAGAATCCCCCATCCACATTCAACGAAACCCCAGTCGTATAACTGGACGCATCACTGGCCAGGTACAAAACGGCCCCCGCCATCTCACTCGGATCCGCCACGCGCTTCAATGGAATCTGCGCCAGCGCGGTATTGAGGATCGCCTCGTTCTTCACCAGTGCCGAAGCGAACTTGGTATCCGTCAGCCCCGGTAGCAGGGCGTTGCAACGGATGCCGAACTGCGCGCACTCTTTGGCGAAGACCTTGGTCATGTTGATCACGGCGGCCTTGGTCACCGAGTAGATGCCCTGGAACACGCCTGGCGACACACCGTTGATCGATGCGACGTTGATGATGCTGCCGCCGCCGTTTTCGCGCATCAACTTGCCGGCTTCCACCGACATGAAGAAGTAGCCGCGGATGTTGACGTCGACGGTTTTCTGGAAGGCGCTGAGGTCGGTGTCCAGGACGTTGCAGAACTGCGGGTTGGTCGCGGCGTTGTTGACCAGGATGTCGAGGCGGCCGAATTGCTCGCGAATGCCGGCGAAGACCTGGTTGATCTGTTCCATTTCACCGATGTGGCAAGCAACGGCGGTGGCCTTGCCACCGGCGGCGATGATGGCGTCGGCGACGTGCTGGCAGCCGTCGAGTTTGCGGCTGGAGACGATGACGTGAGCGCCTTGCTGGGCCAGCAGTTTGGCAATGGCTTCACCGATGCCACGGCTGGCGCCGGAGACGAATGCGATCTTGCCGTCGAGGTCGAACAAAGGGGTCTTGGACATGGGTGTTCCTTATTGTTGGGCCTGAGTGTCGTGTTTGGCTCAGAGGCTGGATTTCTCGATGACTTGCAGGCTCATCTGCTCCAGCAGTTTGTTCACTTGAATGAATGACGCGAAGCGTTTGTCCTGGGTCTGTCCATGGAAAAAGCGGTAGTAGATCTGCTGCACGATGCCGGCGAGGCGGAACAGGCCGTAGGTGTAGTAGAAATCGAAGTTGTCGATCTGGATGCCCGAGCGCTGGGCGTAGTAGTCGACGAATTCGCGACGGGTGAGCATGCCCGGTGCGTGGCTCGGCTGACGGCGCATCATCTGGAACGGTGCCGGGTCGTCGGCCTGGATCCAGTAGGCGAGGGTGTTGCCCAGGTCCATCAGCGGGTCGCCGAGGGTGGTCAGTTCCCAGTCGAGCACACCGATGATCTGCATCGTGTTGTTCGGGTCGAGGATCACGTTGTCGAAGCGGTAGTCGTTGTGCACGATGCTCGATGTCGGGTGGTCGGCCGGCATCTTGTCATTGAGCCAGGCCTTGACCGCTTCCCAATGCGGCGCGTCAGGGGTCAGCGCTTTTTCATAACGATCACTCCAACCCTTGATCTGCCGTGCTACATAGCCTTCGGGTTTGCCGAGGTCGCCCAGGCCGTAGGCGTTGTAGTCAACCTGATGCAACTCGACGAAGCGGTCGATGAAACTCTTGCACAGGGCTTCGGTTTTTGCAGAATCCAGGCCCAGCTCCGGCGGCAGTTCCGCGCGCAGGATGATGCCCTTGACCCGTTCCATCACGTAGAACTCGGCGCCGATCACCGATTCGTCGGTGCAGTGCACGTAAGCCTTGGGGCAATAAGGGAAACCGTCACGCAGTTGATTGAGGATCCGAAATTCTCGACCCATGTCGTGCGCGGACTTGGCCTTGTGGCCAAAGGGAGGGCGGCGCAGGACAAATTCCTGCTCCGGGTATTCGAGCAAGTAGGTGAGGTTCGACGCGCCGCCCGGAAACTGGCTGATCTGTGGCAAGCCGCTGAGCCCCGGAATGTGCGTCTTGAGGTAAGGATCGATCAGGCTGGCATCGAGCTCTTCGCCGGTACGGATGCGAGTGGACTTGTCAGTGAGCGTCATGCGTATCCCTATTGTGCTTGTTCTAGAGGCCTGAGGGCTGTGATCAATCTAATGCCCACACCCGGTCCCCACAACCGCGACGAGCCCTTATAGACAGGCGTGTTGCCGGACAATCATTGCTTTTGATACAACCGTTTGAATTGTCCTACAAAAACGCCTTGGTCTCGGATGTCGGCAGTTGGATCGGGGTGATGACCGGCAGACCGGAGAAGAACGCCGTCAGGTTGCGCCCGACCAGTTCGACCGTGCCTTGCGTGGCCTCGGGGGACAAACCCGCCACGTGGGGGGTGAGCACCACGTTGCTCAATACCTTGAGTGAGTCAGGCACCTGCGGCTCGTGGTCGAACACATCCAGCGCCGCGCCGGCAATGCGCCGCTGCTCCAGCGCACTGACCAGATCCACCGTCGACACCACGCTGGCGCGGGCTATGTTGATCAGGAAACCGTTGGGACCCAGGGCCTCCAGCACCGATTTGTTGATCAGGCCGCGAGTGCCGAGGCCGCCAGGGGTGGCCACCACCAGGAAATCCGAGGCACGGGCCAGTTCGGTGGGCGTTGAGCAGAAGGAGTAGGGCACATCGCTGCGGTGCTGGCGGTTATGGTAGCTGATGCTCATGTCGAAGCCATTGGCCGCCCGTTTGGCGATGGCCATGCCGACGGCGCCAAGGCCCAGGATGCCCATGCGCTTGTGGGCCAGCGATGGGCGCATGATTTTTGGCCACTCACCCCGGCGCACGGCAGCGTCGGCTCGGGGGATGTCGCGCACCAGCGACAACAGCATCGCCATGGCGTGGTCAGCCACCGACGAGGCATTGACCCCCGCACCGTTGGTGACGGTGATGCCCCGGTCGGCGGCGGCTTGCAGGTCGACGTGTTCGTAGCCTGCACCGATCACGCAAATGATCTTCAGCGCCGTCAGTAAAGCGATTTCATCGGCGTAAAGCCCCAGTGGTCCGCGAGTCAGCACCGCATCGATCCGTGCGCCGTGGGTGGCAATGGCTTCGGCGCGTTCGGCGGGGGTGGGGGCCAGAATCAGGTGGAAGCCCTGATGTTCGAGAATGGGCAGGTAATCGTTGATGGTTTCAACCAGGACCAAAACGGTTGCGGGCATGCTGGGCTCCTGTTGCGCGAATATTCCCTGAGATTGCTGGCGTGCAAGCGCGGTGGCAACGCACGCATTGTGCGGCGCTGCCAGATGATCATAGCGGAACGGCAGAGGGTGGTTATGACGTTGTCAAAAAGCTTTGTGCGGCCTGCAGGATTTCATCCGACAGTTCATCGCCACGGGTGGCCCGGGCCAGGGTCAACGCACCGACCATCAGCGCATATTGCACCAGCGCCTGCTGCCGATCGCGCTTGGGGTCACCGCTGTCCATCAGCGGTGCAAAGGTGTCGAGCACCGAGTCGATGCCTTTGACGAAGGTCTGGCGTAGAGCGCTGTCGGTCGCTTCGTGGCACATATCGCCGACAAACGCTGCCACAGGGCAGCTTTCCCCCGGATTGTCGCGACTGGTCGCCGACAGGTAGGGCTCGATCACCGCCTGGCGAGCGGCATTTTTGTCCTGGTGGGCGTTCATCCGCTCCAGCCAGCGTTCGCCGGACTCCTTGAAGGCGCGGCCAAAGGCTTCCCGGGCCAACGCCTCTCTCGATTCGAATTGCCCATAAAAGCCGCCATGGGTCAGCCCCGCTGCACCCATGAGATCGACGACGCTGATGCCGTGCAGGCCTCGTTCGCGGAACAGCCGCGTGGCGGCCTCGACGACGATTTCGCGGTTGAGTTCGGCTTGCTTGCGGGAAACACGGGGCATTGGCGGCTCACAAAGATCAATGTGGGTTCAGAGGGCGTACTGGGCGATTCCGTTACCGAAGGACCAGTTTTCTTTTTTCACTTCCACCAGATTAATGAAAATGTCCTCAAGGCGCACGGCCAGCTCTGCGTGGAGGCTCTCGGCGATGGTTTTGTAGAGCCGTTTCTTCTGATCCACGGTACGACCTTCGCTCAGGGTGATTTGGATCACCACCAACTGATCGGTGCGATGGATCCCCAGATACTGCGGGTCGAAGATGAAATGCTGTTCGTCGTGTTCGTTGAGGATCTGGAAGTTATCATTCTCGGGCACACCAATGGACGTGTGCATGGCCGCATAGACCAATTGCCCGACACGCTTGGCGAAGGAGGGGTCCTGACGTTTTTTGATGTCGATGCGAACGAGTGGCATGAGCAGGCTCCAGAAGGGTGCAGGTACAGGCTAAAATACATGATGAAAGCACTTTATAGAATCGGTGAATGCTGACGTGCTCCCGCAAACGTTGGCGTACACGTGGCATTTCATCTGATCCGTAACGCCGTTGCTCAGCTAAGTCTTTGCTTCTGTTGATTAATCCCGGACAATCGCGCCCCTGTTTCGGCCAGGGCACTGCCTGTCGGGTTTTCCGACTCGTCCTGGCCGGGTAGCAACCGACCGGAATGCGGAGATCCCACCGGTTGAATGATCAGGCCAATAGCGTCAGCGAACGCTATGCAGCGGCGAAACCTGTCAGCCTTGAAGGCTGGAATCGTCATGACACCACCTGGATGCTGGGCCTGTTTGGCACGGCCATCGGCGCCGGCACCCTGTTTTTGCCGATCAATGCGGGCCTCGGCGGCTTCTGGCCGCTGCTGGTCCTGGCGCTGCTGGCATTTCCCATGACGTTCTACGCCCATCGCGGACTCACCCGTTTTGTATTGTCCGGCCGCGAAGGCGCGGACATCACCGAAGTGGTGGAAGAACACTTTGGCATCAAGGCCGGTGCGCTGATCACGTTGCTGTACTTTTTTGCGATCTTCCCCATCCTGTTGATTTACAGCGTGGCGCTGACCAACACCGTGGGCAGTTTCCTTGAACACCAACTGCACATCACGCCACCCCCGCGCGCGGTGCTGTCGTTTGTGTTGATTCTCGGCCTGCTGGCGGTGGTGCGTTGCGGCGAACAGGCAATCGTCAAGGCCATGAGCCTGATGGTGTATCCGTTTATCGTGGCGCTGCTGTTTCTCGCGGTGTTCCTGGTTCCGCACTGGAACGGTGGCATCCTCACCACGGTCAGCACGGTGCCTGAGCCGTCGTCGCTGCTGCACACGTTGTGGCTGGCCATTCCGGTGATGGTGTTCTCGTTCAACCATTCGCCGATCATCTCGGCGTTCGCCGTGGACCAGAAACGTCGTTATGGCGAGCACGCCGAAGAGCGCAGTTCGCAGATACTGTCTCGCGCGCACCTGTTGATGGTGGTGATGGTGCTGTTCTTCGTCTTCAGCTGCGTGCTGACCCTGTCGCCCGCGCAGCTGGTCGAAGCCAAGGCGCAAAACCTGTCGATCCTGTCGTACCTGGCGAACCATTTCAGCAATCCGACCATCGCGTTTGCGGCGCCGTTGATTGCGTTCGTGGCGATTTCCAAGTCGTTCCTTGGCCACTACATCGGTGCCAGCGAAGGCCTCAAGGGCCTGATCGTCAAGAGCGGCAAACGCCCAGCGCCCAAAACCCTGGACCGCATGACCGCCGCTTTCATGCTGGTGGTGTGCTGGATCGTCGCGACGCTGAACCCGAGCATCCTGGGCATGATTGAAACCCTGGGTGGGCCGGTGATTGCAGCCATCCTGTTTCTGATGCCGATGTACGCGATCCGCAAGGTTCCGGCCATGGCCCCTTACCGCGGCCAGGCATCGAACGTGTTTGTGGTGGCTGTCGGGCTCGTGGCGATCACGGCATTGATCTACTCCCTCAGCGCCTGATTGCCTTCGATTGATCCTGAAGGGAGCGGCCTCGCTCCCATCAGGATCTGAAGCAGCGATTGAGTCGCGATGGCGGGACCATGACGCGGTCTATCGTCCGGGCACCCGCCACAGATACCACGCTGCCACCGTGCGATAGGGCTGCCACGCCAAGCCTATCGTCATGATCTGCTTGCGCGTTGGCTGCACCTCCCATCCTTTCAACCGCCGATACCCCTCACGCACGCCGAAGTCGTCGGCGGGCAGGATATCCATGCGTTCCAGGCTGTAGATCAGCAGCATCTCGACCGTCCAGCGCCCGACGCCGCGCAGACGGGTCAGCCTTTCGATCAGCGCTTCATCGTCCATGCCCAGGGCGGTCGCATAGTCCGGCACCACTGCGTCAAGCGTTGCCTGGGCGATGCCCTGAATGGTTGCGATCTTGTTGGCGGAAAAGCCACACGCGCGCAGGTCATCGAACTGGGTGGCCAGAATCTGCTCTGGCCGTGGGAAGCTTTGGGCCTCGAACAAACCTCGGAGCCGCCCGATAATCGCATCCCCGGCGCGGGCGTGCAGTTGTTGATAGGCAATCGCCCGCACCAATGATTCGTAGGGATCACGGGCGGGGTGCGGTTGGTGCAGGCAGGGGCCGATGGCCGCGATATGGCGCGCCCAGTCGGGGTCGAGGGTGGCGAGCCATTCGCTCGCCGGCTGATAGGGATCGGGCAGGGTGCTCAGACGTGGTTTCCTTGCATAGGCTTTAAAACGCCAGTTGTTGCGTGACTTGCACGGCTGCATTTTCCAGCCGCAGCAGAAACGCCTTGCGGGGCTGCCCACCACCATAACCGGTCAAGGAGCCATCCGCGCCAATCACCCGGTGGCAAGGCACAACGATGGAAATGCGGTTATGCCCGTTGGCCAGGCCCACGGCACGGCTGGCACCAGGTTTGCCCAGCAGGGCAGCGATGGTGCCGTAGGTACTGGTCTGGCCAAAAGGGATTTTCCCAAGTTCTGCCCAGACTTGCCGGGAAAACTCGCTGCCGGGCATATGCAATGGCACCTTGAATTCGCTCATTTTCCCGTCGAAGTAGCGGGCCAGTTCATCCTCTATTTGCTGCAAATGCGCGTTGTGTCCAGGCGCTACCGCATAGCCATAGCGGTTTTGCAGGGCTTGCACTTCGCCGGTCAATGCCGGCCGGTCCAGGAACTCCAGCAGCACCAGCCCGCGCCGTTCGGCCATGGCGATCATCGGTCCCAGCGGTGTCGTCAGGCGGGTGAACAGCAAGGGTTCACTGTTGGCCGTACGGCCGGGAGTGATGTGGAAGGACTTCTGAAAGGCGTCCCGAAAGCCGCTGAGGGATTCATAACCCGAATCAAAGGCCGCACCGTCGATGGAATCTCCCTGTTTGATCCCGCCCAACGCCACGCCCAGGCGCCGGGTGCGCAGCCATGCATGAAACGTCATGCCCATGTGTTGCTTGAACCAACGTCGCAGCTTCAACGGCTCGATGCCCTCGGCCAACAAGTGTGCATCGGTCCAGCGCAGGTCGGGGGCGACGTCCACGGCCTTGAGCAGTGTTTTCACCCAGTCTGGCGCGATGGCGGCGGCATCCAGCGGTTTGCAGCGCAAACAGGCGCGGTAACCCGCGGACAGGCACTCATCGGCATGGGCGAAGAACTCGACGTTCTCCGGCTTTGGTTTGCGCGCCGTGCAACTGGGGCGGCAGAAAATGCCGGTGGTCTTGACCGCCGTGAAGAACACCCCTTCGTAGGTGGTGTCGCGCTCGAGCATGGCGCGAACCATTTCGGCGTGGGGTGGGAGCATCGCATTTTGTAGGTTCATGGGCTGAGCATACGGCCCACCGGGGCAGGTCACCACCGGAAAATCGACACGGAATTTTCTGGGCTGGACGTCACACGCATCCGCGTATTCCGCAAGGGAATACGCCCATGAAAATCATGCATTTCATTTATGGCAATGGATCTCGTAGCTTAGCGGCTTCATGCATATGGAGATGACCGCGGTGAACCATTCCCCCCTGCGCTTGTACGTTGATGCTCAATTCACCAGCCCTTATGCGATGTCCGCTTTTGTGGTGCTTCGCGAGAAGGGCATCGATTTTGAGCTGAGTACGCTGGACCTTGATGCCTGCGAAAATCAGTCCGCAGACTACGCCAACCTGTCGTTGACCCAGCGCGTGCCTACGCTGGAGCAGGGCGATTTTGCCTTGTCGGAATCCTCCGCCATCACCGAGTACCTGGAAGACGTTTACCCTCAGTTGCCGGTGTACCCGCAGGACGCGAAGCAGCGCGCGAAAGCCCGGCAAGTCCAGGCCTGGCTGCGCAGCGACCTGTTGCCGATTCGTCAGGAACGATCCACCCTGGTGGTGTTTTACGGCGAGCAATATGGCCCGCTTTCACCAGCCGCCGAGTCGGCCGCGCGCAAGTTGATCGGTGCAGCACAGGCGCTGCTGGCCGACGGTCGCCCATTCCTGTTCGGTCAATGGTCGATCGCCGACGTCGACCTGGCGGTGATGCTCAACCGATTGATCCTCAACGGTGATCGCGTGCCGCCGGCACTGGTTGAATATGCGCAACGGCAGTGGCAGCGGCCTGCGGTGCAGGAATGGGTCAACCTGCAGCGTCCGGCGTTGTGATCGACGGCGCGTCATGGACAGCACACTAATGGCGTATCGGGGGCTGCCGGTGTAGCGACAGCCTCTACACCACCCCCTTCATCTTCGAATACACCCAGGCCGCCATCAGCGCAACGGCGATCAAAATCAGCATGCCTTTGCTCTGGATCAGGTGCCAGGGTAGTCGCCCCACCTTCAGCTTGATCGCTCGTATACCACGGGCCCACAGTGAAGGCTTGCCGCCGCTCAGCGCCGCGTTGGTGAAATAAAGCGTGCCCAGGAAAACCACGACCGGGCTGACCCACTGCAACCACGTCACATGCTCGGACCAGAGGAATGCGAGGCCGGCGGGTACGACGCAGGGGATTATGTGGCGCAGCAGCAGAAGACCGGCACCTTGCCGGTACATCCGAGACGGGAGTAACCATCGACTGAGCCGCACATCCACATGGCCTGCAAATACAGCCCCGGTGTGCCACACCTGATAGACCTTGTTGCCAATCCACAACAGCGCCGGGACGAACAACGGCATCAGCAGCAAGGCACCCAGACCGTTTCCTTTCCGGGGGCCGGCGAGCAGCGAAACGATGAGCAAAACCGACAGGCTGAACCAAAGGAAAAGCGAGGCCCCACTGTAACTGGTAGCGGGCAGCCAATCGCGCCAGTTGTCGAGTGGCTTGAGGCCAAGGCGCTCAGGCAACTCGGGGTATTGGTATTCGATGGTTTCCGCCAACTGGGAAAAGCGCTGCCAGTCGAGCGCGGTGAAGGCATCAGCCATGCCCCGGCGCTGCTCGTCGCTCATGGGCCCGAGCAGCAAGGCAGCAGCCTGTCCATGGACCTTGTCTGCCTCGTATTTGCCGAGGTCGGCGCGCACGGTTTGTTCCATGGCCTGGATTTCGCAGCGCCGGATCAGGCGATCCCAACGCCAGTACTCGCACGGCAGGTTACCTTGGTTTTCATCCCAACCCATCGCCTGGCACACGCCTTCGAAGAAACCAGGGGACCAATCGGGTGCGTCTTCCAGCCACTCCAGTACCCACTGTTCGAACTGCTGGCGGCGCTCAAAAGGGAGTAGCCATTCACTGGCCAGCCAGTGGCGCAACGCGTCGACCACCTGGCGCTCCTTGCCGTCGGTCAGCCATTGCTGCATGCGCTCCAGGGAAGGTTCTGGAGGATTGATGGTGATCGTCGACTCGACGTGCCCAAGGGTGGGGGCCGGCGTGGCGTGTTCCGGGATCGGCACGGCCAAAGGAGCAACCATGACGTCCTCGTCATGCTCCTCGTCAGCGTCCGCACGCCAGCGAGCCTCGGCCAACGACGTTTCATAGGCTTCACGCAGGCGCTGGAACGCTTCAGGGTCATCGTCCGGGCGGCAGGTTTTAAGCAGCCGGGCGTACGCACGCTTGATGCTGCGTTCGTCCGCGTCCGGGGTCAAATCGAGCAACTGCCAATGGCTCATGACGGCTCAGATCTCCCGCTCGAAGTGCGCCAGGCGCTGGGTGATGTCGCTGCGTGCTTCGCGGATCTGACGTTCGTCCTGGGTGTCGAGCGTCCGCTGGAAATAGTTCGCCAGCTGCGCAATGTGCTCGCGGCCATCGCCCAGGCTTTCCTGATACAGACGGTCGAGTCGAGCCAGCAACAGGGTATTGACCTGCTGGTCGCGGGGATGCACTTTCAGCGCTTCGAGGGCCGACAGGCGCTGGGCGATTTCATCGGGCGCCAGTACACCGGGGTTGTTCTCTATCACCAGCTTGCGGGTTTCGCCGTTGATGGGCAGGTGGACCTGGGCTTCGAGCAAGCCGTTGTTGTCGTAGGTGAACCGTACGTCCAGGGCGACCTCACCGGCCTTGCGCGGTGGTACCGGGATTTCCAGTTCACCGAGGAAAATGTTGTGGCTGACCATGCGGCTTTCGCCCTGATAGATCCCCAGTGTGACCACTTTCTGGTTGTCGCTGAGGGTGTACACCGTGCGGGAACGGCTCACCGGCACGACGGTGTTGCGCTCGATGATCGGCAGGTAATGGCCGTTCTGGAAACCCGCACCTTGGCGCACTGACGTCTCGATGCCCAGGGTGTACGGGCAGACATCGGTCAGTACGACTTCTTCCAGTGATGCGTGGCGCGCCTGAAGTGCAGCCTGAATGGCCGCACCTTGTGCGACGACTTCATCCGGGTTGAGCTGCATGGCCGGAATGCGCCCGAACAGGGAGGCAACCAGCTTGCGCACCAGTGGCATGCGCGTTGTGCCGCCCACCAGCAGGATTTCGTCGAGGTCCGCGACCTTGATCCGGGCATCACGCAGCGCTCGTTCGATCGGCGCACGCAAACGGTCCAGCAACGGGCGGACAATCTCCGCCAGTTCGCCTTGGGTCAGTTCAATGCTCCACTCGCGGGATTGCTCGCGAAGGGTAAAGGCTGTGACCTGTGCCTGCCCCAGCGCATGGCGGACCTGCTGCGCTTCGCGTCGCAGGCGCTGGGCAATCGCGGGCTGGGTGGTGTCGGGCAGGTCGGCCGCACCGATTTTGTTAATGAAATGCTCCACCAGCAGGTCATCGAAATCTTCACCGCCGAGGAAGTTATCGCCGGCGCTGGCGCGAACTTCCATCACCCCTTCGAACAGTTCCAGGATGGACACGTCAAAGGTGCCGCCACCGAGGTCGAATACCAGGAAGGTGGCTTCGTTGCGCTGTTCCAAACCATAGGCCAGGGCCGCAGCAGTGGGTTCGTTGATCAATTTTTCAATTTTCAGCCCGGCCAATTCGCCGGCGATGCGTGCGGCCTTGCGCTGGGCGTCGCTGAAGTACGCCGGCACACTGATCACCGCTTCGTGAACAGGTTCACCCAAGGCGCGCTCGGCGTCTTCCTTGAGGCTGCGCAGTAGCATCGCCGAGAGTTCTTCCGCCCGATAGGCGCGCCCGCCAAGCCGCGTTTCACGGGCGCTGCCCATGTAGCGCTTGAACAGGGCGGAGGTCAGTTGCGGGTGAGTGTGCAACCGCTCACGAGCGATCTCGCCGGCCACCAGTTGGCCGTGGTCGTCGAGGCCCACGACGCTGGGGGTCAGGAAGTTGCCCAAGGCGTTTGGGAGAATCCGGGCGCGTTCGCCATCCCAGGTCGCCACGAGGCTGTTAGTGGTGCCCAGGTCGATGCCGATGATCACAGTTACTTTTCCTTCCTTGATGCGATCGGGCTGTTGGCTGGTCGGATCGCAGGTCAATCATGTGTGCCGGTGGTGCACAGACCCATGGCCGGGGTTATCGGCCATGGGGGCGGTGGCTTTAATCAGCGCACGACATCCAGCGCGGTGTAGGTGTAAACGCTTTTCGATTTATCCGACGTCGACACAAGCAAAAAAGCTGGCATCGCAACGCGTGAAAGCCTTGAGCGAATCGCTCAGCGTGGCGTCGTTGGCTTGGGCGGTCGAGGGCAGCAACAGGGCGAAAGCGATGAGCAGGGAAGGGGACGGCAACTTCATCGAGCGGGATGTCCTTATCAGCGGGCAGTGGCAGGTGGAGGCATATAGCCATTATCCAGAAAATCGGAAGTCAGCTCCAGTTGTTCGTGGGCCTGGACTCAACCGATTGTCCGACCACGATGTTGCACTGAAATGTTCGTCTAGAGTTGCCTTATCTCCACCGAATCCGGTTGAGGTCCCCCACGCACGGACGATCGCCATGCTGATATCTCAGACATTGACAGCCGTTGCTTTAACCCTCGTTGCTTCCCTTGTTTTTGCGCAAACCCCTATTACCGCAGCTGAGGCCACTCCGGCGCCGGGCGATGTTCCGATGAACATGTTTCTCAGCGTGCCGGCGTATGTGCCGGTGGATTATCAAGGGGGTGTACCGCCCAATACGGTGTACTCGATCGCCTGGCTCGATCTGACCCGGGAACCGCTGGTGGTGACGGCGCCGAACACCGAGGCAAGTGTCTACCTGCTGCCGATGCTCGATATGTGGAGCGATGTTGTGGCTTCGCCTGGCTGGAGCACGGCGGGAACCGAAGCCGATCACTTTCTGGTGACGCCGCCGGGGTGGACCGGAACCGTACCTGTGGGCCTGGTTCATCTGCCGGCGCCCAGCGCTGTGGTCTGGATCATCGGTCACAGCAAAACCGATGGCCCCTCAGATGAAACCTCCGTGCAGAAGATCCAGGCTGGCTACTCCGTGACGCCTTTGTCGCGGTTGGGAAATGCCCCTGAGGCCGTCCCAGTGAGGGTTGAGCCAGCCCCGGCCATCAAGCCGCTGCCGAAGATATGAGTCATTGGAGGAGGTCGTCATGAATCTCAACAGAACACTGACCGGTGTGTTGATCACAGCCGGACTGCTTGGCTGCACTCACTCATCCAGTCAGTCGGTGAACCTGGCGCTGCAAGCCACCGGCAGGAATGCCGGGCAGGTCGGTCGCGTGACGTTGACCGACATGGGCGATAAAACCAACTTCAACTTCTACATCACTGGTGTACCCACCGGCACCATCTTGCCGCCGCGGCTCTACAGCTTCGTCAACCAGGGCAGTTGCCAGCAACCGGGGCCCGTCGCCTTCGCCATGAACGATCAGGTCAACACGCGAAGCGATGCCGGGACCAAGGGGTGGAGTTTTTATCGCAGTGCGCCGATATCGTTGACCCATCTGCTGGCGGGCGCGCATTCGATTGTGGTGCGCAGTGCGCCGTCGGATGGCGACGGCGATATTTTCTGCGGTGACGTAGCGCAGGCGAACCGATGATAACGGCGAGCTTGCGGTTCCAGATGTTCTCCTCATCAAACCCTGATTTTCCAGGAGCATTGCCCATGAAGCTATCCCGTAACCTGTTTGTCGGCGTGACATTGGCGGTTCTGTTGCTCGGCGGTTGTACCTCGAAAGTGACAGAGCGCGCTCAATACTCGGGCTTTCTTCCCAACTACAACAACCTCAGTGAAGTCACCACCACCAGCGGCGAGAAGGCCATGCGCTGGGTCAGCCCGTCGTGGAATCCGAATGCGTACGACACGGTGGTGTTCAACAGGCTGGAACTTTATCCGGCGCCCAAGCCCAACGAACGGGTGAACCGGCAGACCCTGGACGAATTGCAGAGTTACATGACCGGCAAGGCCAAAAGCACGCTGGGGCAGAAATACCGGGTGGTGAGCAGCACGGCACCTGCCGGCTCCAAGGCGCTGATCCTGCGTGCCGCGATCACCGGCGTGAGTGCGTCCAACGAAGGCATGAAATGGTACGAAGTCGTCCCTATCGCGGCCGTGGTCGGGGCGACTCAGGCGGCTACCGGTTACCGCGATCAAGACACCAACCTGTTCATCGAAGCCGAATTCATCGACGCCAAGACCAACCAGACCGTAGCCAAGGTCGTGCGCAAGGTGTTCGGCACCCAGTTGTCGAACGAGAGCGAGAAAATCAGCACCAAGGACTTCAAGGCTGCGATCGATAAATTGAATGCCGATCTGGCGGCGTTTATTCGCTGATCAACGCATGACATGCAGGAGTTTCACTCGCGATGGTCGTTGGCGTAGACGCTGGCGGCCTGATGCCCGGCGGTGGCTCTGACTCCATCGCGAGCGTGCTCGCTCCTGCATCAACGCTGCATCAGGTAGAGCGCAACCTCAGTATCTGCGCGCCATCGAACGGGTCGGTCAGGTAATGTGCCTGCACGCCAAAGGTGTCGAGCAACCGTTGCGGCGTCAGCACCTCAAGCGGTTTGCCGAGCGCCACTAACCGGCCGTGATCAAGCACCGCCAGGCGATCACACGTCAGCGCCTGATTGAGGTCATGCAGTGCAATCAATGTGGTGACAGGCAATGACTGCACCTCGCGAAGAATCGCCAGTTGATGCTGGATATCCAGATGATTGGTCGGCTCATCCAACAACAAGATCTGCGGCCGTTGGGCGAGGGCTCGGGCGATGTGTACGCGTTGGCGCTCGCCACCCGACAGGCTGCGCCAGGTGCGCTTGCTCAGGTGCGCGGCATCCACGTCATGCAACGCCTGGCGGACAATGGCGTCATCTTCGCTCGACCATGGGCTCAACGCTGACAGCCACGGTGTACGCCCCAACGCCACCGCATCAAATACCCGAATGGCCTCGTCGGTATCCGCCTGTTGCTCGACCACTGCCAACTGCTGCGCGATGCTGCGTCGCGACAGCTCGCCCAAGCGCTGGCCACCCAGGCGCACGTCTCCGGTCGCCGGTGCACGCAACCCGGCCAGCAACTTCAGCAGCGTCGATTTGCCCGATCCATTCGGGCCGACGATGCCCAGGGTTTCGCCCAACCGGACCTCAAGATCAATGTCATTGAGCAGTTCGGCGTCCCGCACGCGAAAGCCCAGGCCAGAGCAGCTCAAGACACTCATCGAGCATTCCTCCGACCAATCAGAATCAGCGCAAACACCGGTGCGCCAACCAGTGCGGTAATCACACCGACCGGAATCACCTGACCCTTGATCAAGGTTCGCGATAACACATCCGCTGCAATCAGGAACAACGCACCGCCCAAGGCGCTGGCCGGTAACAGCCGCGAATGCCCGGTGCCCAGCATCAGCCGAGCCGCATGGGGAATCACCAGCCCGACGAAGCCGATGGAGCCGACAATCGACACCATCACCGCCGTCACCAGCGCTGCGCAACCAATGAGCACCAACTGCACGCGCCGTACCGCAATGCCCAATGACGCCGCCGAGTCGACGCCAAAGGTAAACGCATCCAGCGCACGCCGATGCCATAAACACACGACCAGGCCAGCGACGGCCACCGGTACCGCCAGCCACACCGACGGCCAGCGCACACCACTGAGATTGCCCAGCAACCAGAACAGAATGCCGCGCGCCTGCTCGGAACTGGCGGACTTGGTGATCAGGAATGCGGTCATTGCATTGAATAGTTGCGACCCGGCAATGCCCGCCAGGATAATCTGCCCGGTCCCCCCCGACGTACCGCTGACTCGCGCCAGCAACACCACCAGCGCAAAGGCGGTCATGGCGCCGACAAAGGCCCCCGCCGACAACGTCAGCAAACCCGCGCCGACACCCAGCAACGCTACCAGGACGGCACCCGTCGAAGCACCCGCGCTGATGCCCAGCAGATAAGGTTCCGCCAACGGATTGCGCAACAAGGATTGCAAGATGACTCCGCACGTCGCCAGCCCGGCGCCGCAAGCGGCGGCCACCAGCGCGCGGGTCAGGCGGTAGTTCCAGACGATGCCTTCATCGATGGGGTTCAGCGCATAACCCGCGCCCCACAGTTTATTGGCCAGCACCTGGAGCACCACGAGCGGGTCGATGGGCGTTTCACCAATGGCAACACCCGCCAGCACCGCCAGCGACAGCATCCCCAGCGCAAGCAGTGTACGTATCAAGGTTGCAGTCATTTCGGTAGATCGTAACCGTCGATGGCCGTGGCCAGTTGCTCGAGGCCGTCGAACATCCGAGCGCTGGCCTGCAGGGCCATGGCGTCGACGATGATGATGCGGTTGTGTTTCACCGCGTCCATGTTGCGGGTGACCGGATCGCTGCGCAGGAAGGCCAGTTTTTTCTCATGGTCATCCGCCGGGAAGCGGCGACGGTCCATGCGTGCGATCACCAGGAAAGTCGGGTTGGCCTTGGCGATGGTTTCCCAGCCCGCGGTTGGCCATTCTTCATCGGAGTCCACCACGTTACGCACGCCCAGGGTGCTGAGCATGAAGTCCGGAATGCCCTTGTGCCCGGCCACAAACGGATCGACGTTCATGTCGGTGCTGGAAAACCACACCAGGGCACTGGCCTGTTTGACACCTTTTTGCTGGACCTTCGCCACGGAGGCGGCCAGCTTGGCTTTAAGCTCGGTGACCCACTGCTCGCCACGGTCCTGCACGTCGAAAATCTGTGCCAGTTGCTCGATGCTCTTGTAAATGGTGTCAATGCGAAACGGCTCCAGGCGCGTGCCGTCGGCGCCTACCCGATTGTCCTTGCCCTCGCAGTCGGACGGGAGCAGGTAGGTCGCGATCTTCAGTTCATGAAACTGTTCACGGGTGCCGACCGCGCCTTGTGGCCCGACCATCCATTCGAACTCCACGGTCACCAGTTCCGGACGCTTGCCGATCACGGCTTCAAAACTCGGCTCGTTGTTCGCCAGGCGTTCGACCTTGTCGTTTTGCGTCTTGTAAGCCGGCAGCACATCGTTGAACCACAGCGAAGTGGCGGCCACCTTGTTGCCCAGGCCCAAGGCATACAGCATCTCGGTGCCGGCCTGGCCAATCGTCACGGTGCGGGTTGGCGCGTGAGCAAAGGTGAGGGGAGTGCCGCAGTTGTCGATGGTCAGCGGGTACTGCGTCGGGGCGGCTTGTGCGAAGGCGCACAGGCCAAGGCTGGTGAACAGCGCAGTAAGGCGGGGCAACAGCATGGGGCAATCTCCATTTGAACCGTACTTGAAACGGGCGCGGTACGGGTCTGGAAACACACCATCGAACGCTGCTGTAAAAGCAGGGCAAGGCCGCTCGGCACGGATGTCCTCCCCGGACACCCCGCCGGTTAGTGATTTGTCTGGCCGGCAGGTCTCCTGACTGATGCGTCGTCGCCACGCTCCAGCCTTCCCGGATCAGGTCCAGTGACTATCGAGGAGCAGGCTCAGCACCTACAGTTGCGGGGGCAGTTTCGATTGACGCCCGTTGCGGCGTTTCGAATTCCCTATTAGTCCCGTTCGGGAACCGGCGGCGTATGGTAGTCGATCAGGCCGCCGAGGGGGAGCGTGGTTTTTTTCACCTTGTACGCCGTGAACTTTTAACGGGTCAGCACCCGTCCAAGTTCCAAATACACCGACACAGGGACCGATCATGACCATGACCTTCTTCATCTTCCTCCTGGCCTGCGCGGCGGCCGCCAGCACCGGTGTGCTGTTCAAGCCGGGCGAGTGGTACCAGTCGCTGGTCAAGCCAGGCTTCACGCCGCCCAACTGGTTGTTCCCGGTTGCCTGGACGATCATCTACCTTCTGCTCGCCTGGGCCGGCTACCGCTTGAGCCTGATCCCCGGCAGCCAGATCGTGTTGGCACTCTGGGCCGCGCAAATCGCGCTCAACACCTTGTGGACGCCGGTATTCTTCGGCGCGCATCACGTGTTGGCGGGGATGGTGATTCTGGTGGTGTTGTGGCTGGTGGTCGCGGCCATGGTCGTCATGGCCCTGCGCCTGGACCTGATTACCGGTTTGATCCTGTTTCCCTACCTCGCCTGGCTCTGTGTCGCCGCTGCGCTGAACTTCTCCATTCTGCGTAACAACCCTCGATAGTTTGTTACGCGGTGTAAGAACAGAAGTGCCCGGGACGTGATTTATCCGCGTCCCGGGCAAAAATTATCATCGCGTTCCAGTTCGCAGGCGGTGCGCCGCGACAGCTTTGAGGGAACGCACACATGAAAACCATTGGCTTACGCCACGCTCTCCACGCCTTGCTTCTCGCCGCGACGACCACCACCCTCTGCGCTCCCGCGAACGCCGAGGCGCTGGACAACAAGCAATTTTCGTCAATGCGCAGCGAAGATGTGCAATGGCAGGGTTTTCCCGCGTTCCCCGACGGCGCCAAACTGGCGGTGATCGTTGGCAACCCGAGTCAGTCGGGGCCTTATGTGGTCAGGGTCAAAGTACCGAACGGCTTGAAACTGATGCCGCATACCCACTCGGAAGATCGCATCTATACCGTCATTTCCGGCGTGTTCTATATCGGCCAGGGCAGCACCTTCGACGCCGACAAACTTGTGGCCTACGGGCCGGGCAGTGTGGTCGTGCTGCCGGCGAACACGCCGCACTTCCACTGGGCGAAGTCCGGTGAGTATGTGTCGCAGGTGTATGGGATCGGGCCTCTGGGGCTCAAGTACATCAATGACGCGGATGACCCGCGTCACGACAAGTAGCCCATTGGTGTGTCAGCTGAGCAACGAAAACCGCAGACGCGGCAGTTTAAAGGCCGTCACGCTGGATGGGGTGGACTCGCGACGTTGATCGACGATCATCTGGCCGATTTCCAAACCCAGCTCTGCAGCATCCTCACGGGTCACGAACCTCAGCGCCGGCGTCTCGCGCGCCTCCCGGATTTCCTGGCCGTCGTACCAGACCGAAACGGTCGTGGTGTGATGGCTCTGCAGGCTTTGGGCCTCGCGGGGTTCCACTTTGATGGGGCCAAACGTTTCGACGAGGATTTCGTAGCCCAGGTAAGTCGCTTGTTTGATTACGGCTGAAGGTTGTGCGGTCATTGCTGCTTTCCATAGCTCTACATCGGACAATGGAAGGCAAAATACTCGAAAATTGGCGCAATGCCAAACTGATATCATGACAAAATGATTACAGTCAATAACCGAGGAAATTGCTGGGTTTCAGGGGAGGGTGGGCTGACCGGTATCCGCATGGAGTGAACCGGCCCGTGGTACGCGCGCCACCCTGAGGCTCGCGGAAGGCTTGGCGCTTTGGAAATATCGGGCGCCCGATGGTCAGTACCGGTAACCCACATTAATCATGGCCGCAGCGCCACCCAGGATTACCAGCTCGGCACCGACCGGCCCGTAAAACGTGCCAATCGCCGGAACAAGTACCGGTGCAACGCCGTAGCGATTGAGTGGAATCCGGTCCTTGTATTTGCCTTTGTAGCCATGAACCAGACCGCCACTGAGCTTGGCGTACACCGGATACTCGTCAGCCACCCAACGATGCCCGTAATAACCGTAGTACGAGCGCTGGTCGAAGGAGTTGAGAAACGTCGCGCCTCCCCAAAGCGAGCCGTCTTCACGATTGCGTTCTACGCCGATCAGCTTTTGGCGGTTGTTGTGATCAGGATCGGGTTTCCAGTGTTTGGTGTAGGCGCTTGTCTGGAAGTACCAGGACTCTCCATCCATGGCGAAGGCACATGGGCTGATCAGGAGTGCGCCCAGGGTGAGCAGTAGAGGTTTCATCGATCACCATTTTTCGGCAGCAGGCGGGAATGCCGAACAAGCGTGCCATCGAAAACGGTGACCATCCGGTCGTTTGGTTTGCCGGACGTTTCGTTCGAAATGATTGGTCATACGCTGTTTTATTTCGAGAACCTTTTCGCACCCGCGACACACACAATGACCGCCAACGTCACTGCAATCATGCCAACGCTCACGTGTTCATGCAGTAGCCCGGCCGCCAGGGCCAGACCGAAAAAAGGTTGCAGTAATTGCAGCTGGCCCACGGCAGCGATGCCACCTTGGGCCAACCCGCGATACCAGAATACAAATCCGATCAACATGCTGAACAGTGATACATAACCCAGGCTGAACCACGCCGAAAGGCTGACACCGGTGAAGGAAGCGGGTGCACGCCACACGCTTAGTAACACCATGACCGGCAATGCCAGCACCAGGGCCCAGGAAATCACCTGCCAACCACCCAGCGTGCGTGACAGTTTTGCGCCCTCGGCGTAGCCCAGGCCGCAGGCGAAGACGGCCAGCAGCATGAGGATGTCGCCGGTGGGGTTGGCGCTCAGGCCTTGGGAGAGGGCGTAGCCGGAAACGAGCATGCTGCCCAATATCGAGAACAGCCAGAACGCCGGGCGTGGCCGTTCGCCTGTGCGAATGACGCCGAAAAGAGCGGTGGCCAGCGGCAGCAGGCCAATGAAGACAATGGAGTGCGCCGAGGTAACGTATTGCAGGGCCAGGGCGGTCAGCAGCGGGAAGCCGACCACCACGCCGAGCGCGACAATCAGCAGCGGTAGAAGTTGATGGCGCGTTGGGCGTTGTTGCTTGAGCAAGGTCAGCAGGCCCAGGGCGAGCAAGCCGGCGATAGTGGCGCGCAGGACCGTGAGAAAAACCGGGTCAAACTCCAGCACGGCGACCCGGGTAGCGGGCAGGGAGCCGCTGAAAATGAGCACGCCAATAAGGCCGTTCAGCCATCCACTGGCTGATTTCTCGCGGGGCTGGGTGCTGAGGTGAGTGGCTCGTTCCATGGCGTTCGCTCGGAGGTGGTTGGGTGGCAGGTGCCGTGGGTGCATCGTGGGCCGCGCCGGGCAGACAATCAAAAAATTGTCATGGATACACCGGCACGTCGTAGTGATCGTTCCTCGACGCGACCCACCCCTGCGCATACCGATACATCGCCGTGTGCGCCTGGCGGACGGGCATCTGTGGGACTGCAGCTGAGGTAGAGGCTGGACAGCGCCTGGCCTGAGCGAGTATCAAGACAATCTGCCAATTGTCCTGGATGTCCACCGATGCCTCGCTTGCGCTACAAGTCACTGGTCGACACCTACGCCGCCGACATTCGTTCGGGACGCCTGCCGCCGGGCACGCGTCTGCCGCCGCATCGCCAGTTGGCCGCCGAACACGGCCTGGCGCTGGTGACCGCCAGCAGGGTGTATGCCGAGCTGGAGGCCATGGGACTGGTCAGTGGCGAGACCGGTCGCGGCACCTTTGTGCGGGAGATGTCACTGCCCATGGGGCAGGGGGTGAGCCAACACGTAGTGGCCGTGGGGATGGCCGATCTCAACTTCAACTATCCGTCGCTGCCGGGACAGGCGGATCTATTGCGCGTGGCGTTGCGCCAGTTGGCATTGTCCGGGGACCTGGAAGCCCATCTGCGTTATCAACCCCATGGCGGTCGCTTGCATGAGCGCGCATCGATCGCCCGGCACCTGGTCTCACGAGGGGTAAGCGTAGAGGCCGAGCAAGTGTTGATCGTCAGCGGCGCCCAGCATGGCCTGGCGGTGACGATGATGGCGCTGCTCAAGCCAGGGGATGTGATTGCGGCGGATGCAGTGACCTACACCGGGTTCAAGGTGCTGGCGCAGTCACTGCATCTGGAGATTGTGCCGATACCGGTGTCGGACAATGGGCCGGATCTTCAGGCACTTGAGGTGTTGTGCCGCAGGCGCTCGGTGCGGGCGGTGTACACGATGCCGACCCTGCACAACCCTTGCGGTTGGGTGATGGATCTGGCGTGGCGCAATCGGTTGGTGGCGATTGCGCGGCAGAATGATCTCTTGATTATCGAAGACGCGGCCTATGCGTTTCTGGTGGAGAATGCGCCTTCACCGGTCTCACAACTGGCGCCGGAGCGGACGGTGTATGTATCGGGGTTTTCCAAGAATGTTGCCACCGGGTTGCGGGTGGGCTTTGTCGCGGCGCCGTTGGAACAGGTGCCGGCGTTAGAGCGAGCGATACGGGCGACGACCTGGAACACGCCCGGGGTGATGACAGCCATTGCCTGCGGATGGATTGACGATGGCACCGTCGCTCAACTGGAAGCGCAAAAACGTGCGGATGCGCAGGCTCGGCAGGCATTGGCCGCCGAACTATTGAGCGGTTTGCGCTGCATGACGCATCCATCCTCGTACTTTCTGTGGCTGCCGCTGGGCGAGGATGCTCGGGCGGATCAAATTGCGGTGGAGCTGATGCATCAGCAGGTCGCTGTGTCCACGGCCGAGCCGTTTGCCACCTCGGTACACGTGCCCCACGCGATTCGGCTGGCTCTGGGGTCGGTGGACCTGGATTCGTTGCGCGATGCGTTGATCAAGGTCAAGCGGTTAGTCGGCGCGTATTGCTGACACAAACAGCCCCTGTAGGAGCGGGCTTGCCCACGATGGCGGTGTATCAGCCAACACAGATGTCGTCTGGTTTATCGCATCGCGGGCAAGCCCGCTCCTACAGGGGGCAATTTTCTTCAATACGCCAACCCTACCGCTCTTTATCTTCAAGCCTCTGGTTCAACTGAAGAGAAGAAGACAACCATGAGTCTGATCATGTCGATGGCCGCATTTGCCCTGGTGGCCTCCATCACGCCCGGCCCGGTGAACATCGTGGCGCTTAGTTCCGGGGCGCAGTTTGGCTTTCGCGCCAGCCAGCGGCATGTGGCCGGGGCGACATTGGGGTTTGTGTTGTTGCTGGTGTTGATGGGTTTGGGTTTGCATGAAGTGCTGGAGCAATGGCCGCAGCTGACGCGGATCGTGCAACTGGCCGGCGTGGGGTTTCTGTTGTTCATGGCCTGGAAACTGGCCGCAGACAGCGGCCAACTCGATGCGAAGGATTCGACGCGGGCGCCGTCGATGGTGTATGGCGCGGTGATGCAATGGCTCAACCCCAAGGCCTGGCTGGCCTGCGTCGCGGGTATGGGCGCGTTTGTCGCCGATGGTGAAGCACGGCTGATCTGGCAATTCGCGGCGGTGTATTTGGTGATCTGCTACCTGTCCGTCGGCTGCTGGGCCTACGCCGGGACTTTCTTGCGTGGCTACCTGAATAATCCCAAAGGCATGCGTCTGTTCAATCGTGCCATGGCAGGGTTGCTGGCCTTGAGCGCGGTATACCTGCTGTTGCCCTAAGCGTCGCGATATTGGCCTGGTGTCGCCGCCAGATGCTGTTTGAACGCCCGCTGAAAATGCGCCTGATCGGCAAACCCGGCTTCCAGCGCCACATCGGCAATCAGCCGGCCGCTGCGCAGGCGCTCGCGGGCGAACTGAATGCGCCGATTGACCAAAAAGGCATGGGGTGTCATGCCGTAATGCTGCTTGAAGGCGCGTATCAGGTAGGACGGCGACAACTGCGCTGCGTCGCAAATGTCCTCGAGCTTGAGCATCCGCGTGCAGTTATCTCGGATGAAGTCCGCCGCACGCTCCAACTTGAAATTTGGCTCGCGCAACGATTGTTCGCCCGGGTTGAGGCGCTGCTGCACCTCGGTGAAAAACTCGACGATCGCGGACTGTTTGCCCAGTACTTCGCACTCGCTGTCGATGAGCGTGGCGTGCAGCGCCTCAAGGCCGTGAAACAGGCCAATGTCCTGCGTGTGGGTGGCCGCAAAGCGTCGAAATTCAAGGTCCTGACCAAACCCAAGCTGATGCTGCAAATCGGTCAGCCACGCCGTTTCGACGTAGAGCATCAAATAGGACCAGGGCTGGTCATCGATCGGGTTGCAGGCATGCACATCGCCTGGATTCATCAACACTACGGTACCGGCGCTGACCTCGAACGACGCTTGCTCATGGAGGTAAGTACTGCGGCCGGCCGTGATTGCGCCGATGGAAAAGTGTTCGTGGGAATGCCGGCTGTAGCAAACCTCGCGGCCGTCGGCGATGGAGCGGGCTTCGATGAAGGGCAGGGCGTCGTCGCGCCAGAAGCGTGGGGCCTTGTCGGTATTTTTGGCGGTGGACTTCATCGTTGCTTCCTCGGCATATCCGAAGAGCAGTGTATGCGCTGCGTCGTCAGAAAACACAGCGTGGTACTCCGACGGTCGTTTATGGATGTCATGCGGGTTGTTGTCATTAAGACTTGAATCCGCGTCATGTTGACCAGTTTCCTGTGCGGTCAATTTGACCATTTGCGGATTAAGCTATTGATTTTATTGACGATGAGATTTGGCACGAATGGTGAAATAACCCACGTACAACTGGTCTGGTTCAGGAGTACGAAAAATGTTCGCCTATTTCAACGATCCACATAAAGTCCTCCACCTGTCGAGTGAAGTCCTGATCGCGGGGCTTGCGATGCTGCTGGTTGGCATCTATGGCGCTTACCTCTATACCGGACACCTGTCGATCGTCGTTCAGGTCGCGATGCACGCCATGACCATCGTAGGCCCGACGCTGATCAAGATCGGCTACGTCATGCGCCTGCTGTCGCAACACCGTTTGGGCAAAGGGGTGATCCGCACAATCACCGCGTAATCCCGGACGCTGCCTACCCCGTAGGAACGAGCGTGCTGGTGGTAAATTTCTTGAGATCTGCCTACATGGATTGAGCTGCTGCCGACGCGATTGGAAGACGTGCCTGATAGAACACGCAGAAATGGTGAAGCCGTAGAGCTGTTACCTTGGTCGTTCATCCAGTCTCGGACACTAGCCATGTCAAATCCAATGACGTTACCTCAGCTTCAGAGTGTTATTTTTAGCACTTCTAAAAGCACTCTTGGGAACACCCTTATGCCACATATCGTGCTTTCGCATGTTGTAGCGAGCATTTCGGAGCTGAAGAAAAACCCGATGGGCACTGTCGCCGCCGGGCGGGGGCAGCCGGTCGCGATCCTCAACCGCAACGAACCTGCCTTTTACTGCGTCCCGGCCAAAGAATATGAAAACTTGATGAATCGGTTAGACGATCTTGAGTTGGTCGCCTTATGCAAGGAACGAGAGAACGATCCCACCCTCCGGATTTCGATTGATGACCTATGACTTGGCGTTCTCTGAGAAGGCCTGGAAAGAATAAGTGTATAAGGAGGCAAGCGATCGTTCAGTTCGAGACGAAAACTAAATGCCGCCTTTGCTGACAATCCACGCTTTCGCCAGTTCGATAAAGGCCCGCAGTTTCGGCTGAGTTTGCGTGCGGCTGGGAAAGTACAGGTACAGTGCAGAACTCAGCGGCACGAACGGTTGCAACACGCGCTCGAGTCGGCCGTCCGCCAATTCTGCCGTGATCTCCAGGTCGCAGGCATAGATCAGTCCGCAACCACTGCGTGCTGCCGATACCAATAGTTGTCGATCATTGACGATAATGCCCCCTTCGACACCCACCGTGAAGTCACGCCCCTCCCGGCGGAATTCCCAGCGGTGTGCATTGCCTGACGTCGAGAAGCGAAAACCGATGCATTCATGGTCAGTGAGGGCTTCGGGGCTTTCCGGCCGCCCGACCTTGGCGAAGTACTCCGGGGAACCGACCACCGACCATTGCAGATCAGGGGTCAGGCGCACGGCGATCATGTCTTTTTCGATGGATTCGCCCAGCCTGATCCCGGCATCAAAGCCGCCCGACATCAAGTCCACCGTGGCGTCATCCAAAGAGATGTCGAGGGTCACTTGCGGGCAAGCCTCTCGAAACAGCGGAATGAGCGGCTCGATCAGTAACGCCCCTGACAACCGTGGCGCAGTGATGCGAAGCGTGCCCATGGGCTGGTCGCGATAACCGCTGAGCATCGCCATTGCTTCGTCAATTTCACTGGCCGCTGGGCGTAGCCGGGCGAACAGGCTGACGCCGGCCTCGGTCAACGCCACCCGCCGGGTGGTGCGTTGGAACAACAGCACGCCGGTGCGCCGCTCCAGCAGCTTGATCGCGTGGCTGACCGCCGTCGGTGTTACCGCCAGGCGGGTGGCCGCGAGGGTGAAGCTCTTGTATTCAGCCACCGCGAGAAACTCGGTCAAGCCATCGAACGGATCATGGTTCATTGCGGGCGCCATTATGAAAGAACGTTTCATAGTGCTTGTAGCATAAGGGCGTTTTTCCGGGCAATCATCCTGCGTACCTTGTGCCTACCCCAACGCAAACAAGGAAACACGATCATGACCGCTTCCAATACGTTTAACCGCATCTGGCTTATCACAGGCGCTTCCCGTGGCATTGGCGCGAAGATCGCGGCCGCGGCCCTGGCCAATGGTGACGCAGTGGTCGCCACCGCCCGCGACGCGTCCAGCATCACTCAGCGTTTTGGCCAACAGCCCGGCTTGCTTGCTGCCAGCCTTGATGTGACCAATGAAGCTCAGGGCATCGCCGTGGCCCAGCAGGCCATTGAGCACTTCGGGCGCATCGATGTGCTGGTCAACAATGCCGGCTTCGGTGTGCTCGGAGCTGTGGAAGAGGCCTCCGCCGATGAAGTGCGTCGCGTGTTCGAGACCAACGTCTTCGGTCTGCTTAATATTACCCGCGCCGTCCTGCCGCACATGCGCGCCGCACGCAGCGGCCACGTCATTAACCTGTCGTCGGTGGGAGGCTACCAATCGGGAGCGGGTTTTGGTGTCTACTGCTCGACCAAGTTTGCGGTCGAAGGCCTGACCGAGGCCCTTTACGCTGAATTGGCACCGCTGGGCATCAAGGTGACCGTGGTCGAACCAGGCTATTTCCGTACTGAATTCCTGGAAGGCAACTCGCTGGTGGAATCGCCGTCGACGATTGCCGATTACGACAGCACCGCTGGCGAAGTGCGTCGGATGGCCAAGAGCGTGAGCCTGAACCAGCCAGGAGACCCGGACAAACTGGCCCAGATCATGATCACCCTGGTGCAGGCGCCGAACGCGCCGCTGCGGCTGCCTCTGGGCAGTGACTGCGTGGCGGCCATCGAAGAGAAAAACAGCTTTGTTGCGGGCGAGTTGCAGGCCTGGCGTGAGGTGTCGGTGTCCACTGATTTCTAAGGCCAGACCCAGCCCCCCTGTAGGAGCGAGCTTGCTCGCGATGCGATATGACAGACACGGACAAGGTGACTGACACACCGCATCGCGAGCAAGCTCGCTTCTACAGGTCATGAGCCCCTCCAAAAGACCTTCGGTACGTTACCGGGGAGTCATACCGACTACGTGCCACTCTAAAGAACATACCCACTACTGGAGTATGTAATGCTGATTTCCGGCAAACCGCTTAAACACGGTGCCAGCGCATCACTGTCGTTGTCGCCGCAACAGATCCGCACCACCCTGCGGGACCTGGCCCGCACGGCCGAGCAGCAAGTGATGGGCGTAACCATGGCCAGCATGGACGAGCTGACCTTGCTCTCCAACCGTCACGGTTTCACCGCACTCGCGCAACTCGGTCTGGACGCCTGCCAACACCTCGAAATTCCAGCCACGCTGGTGCACTTCGATCTGGACAACTTCAAGCACATCAACTATTTGTACGGCCGCGCCGAGGGTGATGATGCGCTGAAGACCTTTGCCGACGTGTTGCGAATCGCCTTTCGTGAAAGTGACGTGATCGGGCGGTTGGGTGATGATGAGTTCGTGGCCCTGTTGACCGGTGCAAGCGCCGTAGACCTGGGCGCGATCAGGGGACGCCTCGAGGAGATCCTCGATGAGCGCAATGCGACGATGCGACGCGGTTATGCCATCAGGTTCAGCATGGGCCAGGTGGAATATGACCCCGGGCGACATGGCGTGGTGGAGGCGATGTTGCTTGAGGTCGAGAGTTGTTTAATGGCGTAGGGTGAGGCGCTTCCCCGGGTGTCATCTATTTGGCAAACAACTGCCCAATATCCTTGAATGCCTTGAATTCCAGGGCATTGCCGCAAGGGTCGAACAGGAACATGGTCGCCTGTTCTCCAACCAGCCCCTTGAAACGAATCCCCGGTTCGATCACAAACCGAGTTTCACGCGCCTTCAGTCGCTCGGCCAGCGCTTCCCACTCGGCCATTCCCAATACCACGCCAAAATGCGGCACCGGCACGTCGTGCCCATCGACGGCGTTGGTGTGTGCGGCTTCCTGTGAGGCGTTCTTCGGCGCCAGATGGATCACCAATTGATGGCCGAAAAAGTTGAAGTCGACCCAGTGATCACTGGAACGACCTTCTTCAAGGCCAAACACCTCGCCGTAGAAGCTCCGGGCGGCTTGCAGGTCGTAAACCGGGATGGCCAGGTGGAAAGGGGACAATTGCATGGTCGAGTCTCGCAGGCGATGGGGTCAGTGCCGTTGAGTTTAGCGCTGTGCTTTTTGATTGAAAGACGATAGTTTTTGCGTCGAGCTCAAATTATTTCGATCAATCGGGGGCATTATGCTGCGAGAGCTGAAGACGTTCATCGCGGTGGCGCGCTACGGTACGTTCGCGGCGGCAGGCATGCACATTGGACTGACGCAGTCGGCGGTCAGCGCCCAGATGCGTAACCTGGAGCAGGCGCTGGGCATTCGGCTATTCGACCGCACTGGACGGCAGGCCATTCTCAACGCGGCGGGGCAACGGGCATTGCCGATGGCCAGGGAAATGCTGGACACCTTCAGCCGCATGGCGGTCACCGAAGATGTCAGCGAGTACCGAGGCGAGCTGAAAATCGGCGCGGTCGCCACGGCCCAGACCGGTTTGCTGCCCCAGGCGTTGCTGCGCCTGCGCCAACAGGCACCGCTGCTGGAACCGAAACTCGTCCCTGGCGTTTCGCTCAATTTGCTGAGCCAGGTGGACACTGGCGAAGTGGACCTGGCGATCCTGATCAAGCCGCCATTCGACCTTCCCAAGGAATTGTCGGCCCAGGTCATCCGCCGCGAGCCGTTCGTGCTGATCGTCCCGCTCACACTGCAAGGTGATGATGCCGTGCAATTGCTGACTGAGCATCCGCATGTACGCTACGACCGCAATTCCTTCGGCGGGCGTTTGGTGACGCGGTTCCTGCGTGAGCAGCAAATTGACGTGCAGGTGGCGCTGGAGCTGGACGAACTGGAGGCCATCGTGAAAATGGTCGAATGCGGGCTGGGAATTTCACTGCTGCCCGAGGCCGGGTTGTGGCTGGAATATGGGGCGAGGGTCAGGGTCATCCGCTTGGGTGAATTGACCTTCTACCGCGACATCGTCCTGCTGCAGCGCTACAGCCAGAGGCAGCAGCCGATTCAGCAGTTGTTTGCCGACTGCTTGATGGCATTGCCCCTGTAGGAGCGAGCATGCTCGCGATGGATTCAAGAGCACCGAGGGGTATCAGACCACCCCCGTCATCGTTGACGACCATCGCGACGGTTCGACGCCTCGACATGCTCGCTCCTACAGGGGGGGCGCGTGGACATAAAAAACCCGCCATCAGGCGGGTTTTTTATCAGGCAAACCGATGATTACTCTTCGATGCTGCCCATGGCGGTAGTGTTGAAGCCACCGTCCACGTACATGATTTCACCGCTGATGCCGGACGCCAGGTCCGAGCACAGGAAGGCGCCGGCGTTGCCGACCTCTTCGATGGTGACGTTACGACGCAGCGGGGTTTGCGCTTCGTTGGCCGCCAGCATCTTGCGGAAGTTCTTGATGCCGGAAGCGGCGAGGGTACGGATCGGGCCGGCCGATACGCAGTTGACGCGAGTGCCGTCCGGGCCCAGGGACCCGGCCAGGTAACGTACGCCAGCTTCCAGGGAAGCCTTGGCCATGCCCATGACGTTGTAGTTAGGCATGGTGCGCTCAGCGCCCAGGTACGACAGGGTCAGCAGGCTGCCATTGCGGCCTTTCATCATTTCGCGACCGGCCTTGGCCAGGGCGACGAAGCTGTAGGCGCTGATGTCGTGGGCAATGCGGAAACCTTCACGGGTGGTGGCTTCGGTGAAGTCGCCGTCCAGTTGGTCGCCCGGTGCGAAGCCCACGGAGTGCACGATGCAGTCCAGACCGTCCCACTTCTTGCTCAGTGCTTCGAAGACCTTGGCGATCTCTTCGTCGCTGGCCACGTCGCACGGGAAGCACAGCTCAGGGTTCGAGCCCCAGCCTTGAGCGAATTCTTCAACACGACCCTTGAGTTTGTCGTTCTGATAAGTGAAGGCAAGCTCAGCGCCCTCGCGATGCATGGCGGCGGCGATGCCGGATGCGATGGACAGCTTGCTGGCGACACCGACGATCAGTACGCGCTTACCGGCGAGAAAACCCATGTGTTGCTCCTCTTTCAGGTTATTGCGCAGTGGCTGGAGCCAGGAAAGCGGCTTCCAGCAACTGCTGTGTATACGGATGTTGGGGGGCGGCAAAGATACTTTGCGCGTCTCCCTGTTCGACCACTTGGCCATGCTTGACCACCATCAGTTGGTGGCTCAGCGCCTTGACGACAGCCAGGTCATGGCTGATAAACAGATACGTCAGGTTGTACTTGCTCTGCAGTGAACGCAAAAGCTCCACCACTTGACGCTGCACTGTCCGGTCGAGTGCCGAAGTCGGCTCGTCCAGCAGGATCAGCGCCGGTTTCAACACCAGTGCCCGGGCGATGGCGATACGCTGCCGTTGCCCTCCGGAAAATTCGTGGGGGTAGCGGTTCCGGGTGTCCGGGTCCAGGCCTACCTCCTTCAATGCCGCGATTATCGCTTGTTCCTGTTCCGCTTCGGTGCCGATCTTGTGGATCCGCAGGCCTTCGCCGACGATCTGGCTCACGCACATCCGTGGGCTCAGGCTGCCGAACGGGTCCTGAAACACCACCTGCATCTCGCGCCGCAGTGGCCGAACCTGTTGTTGCGTCAAACAGTCTAGCTGCTTGCCTTCAAAACGGATCGCACCCTGGCTGGCGATCAACCGCAAAATCGCCAGGCCCAGCGTGGATTTGCCGGAACCGCTCTCGCCGACAATGCCCAGCGTCTGCCCCTGGGGCAGGCTGAAATTGATTCCGTCCACTGCCTTGATGTGGTCGACGGTCTTTTTCAGCAGGCCTTTCTTGATCGGGAACCACACTTTCAGGTCCTCGACCTGCAGCAAGGGCGGGCCAATCACGTTGGTCGCAGGCTTGCCGCTGGGCTCCGCTGCCAGCAGCTCCCGAGTGTACGGATGCTGCGGCGAACGGAACAACTCTTCGCACGATGCCTGTTCGACGATGCAACCGCGCTGCATGACACATACGCGATGCGCAATTCTTCGCACAAGGTTCAAATCGTGACTGATCAGTAACAGTGCCATGCCCAGACGAGCCTGCAATTCCTTGAGCAATTCAAGGATTTTCAGTTGCACGGTGACGTCCAGCGCGGTGGTCGGCTCGTCCGCGATCAACAGCTCTGGTTCGTTGGCCAGGGCCATCGCGATCATTACCCGTTGACGCTGGCCGCCGGACAATTCATGGGGCAGGGCCTTGAGGCGCTTTTCAGGCTCTGGAATGCCGACCATCTCCAGCAGTTCAAGGGTACGTTTGGTGGCGACCTTGCCGACCAGTCCTTTATGGATGCCCAGCACTTCGTTGATCTGCTTTTCAATCGAGTGCAGCGGGTTGAGCGAGGTCATCGGCTCCTGGAAGATCATCGCGATCCGGTTGCCCCGAATGTGACGGATGGTCTTGTCTTTCTGGTCGAGCAGGTTCTTTCCGGCGTATTCGATGGTGCCGGACGGGTGCCGGGCCAGCGGGTAGGGCAACAGGCGCAGGATTGAATGGGCGGTGACTGATTTGCCGGAACCGCTTTCACCCACCAGCGCCAGGGTTTCGCCACGCTTGATATCGAAGCTGATGCCTTCCACGACGCGCTGACAGTGTTCGCCGACGACAAATTCGACGGCGAGGTCGCGCACTTCGATCAGATTGTCCTGATTCATTTCACTTCCTCGGGTCGAAGGCATCGCGAGCGGACTCGCCGATGAACACCAGCAGGCTCAACATAAGCGCCAGCACGGCAAACGCACTCATGCCCAGCCAGGGCGCCTGAAGGTTGGATTTGCCCTGTGCCACCAGTTCACCCAACGACGGTGCGCCAGGTGGCAGGCCGAAACCCAGGAAGTCCAGCGCCGTCAGGGTGCCGATTGCGCCGGTGAGGATGAAGGGCATGAAGGTCATGGTCGATACCATGGCATTGGGCAGGATATGGCGGAACATGATCGCACCATTCTGCATGCCCAACGCCCGAGCGGCTCGCACGTATTCCAGGTTACGCCCACGCAGGAACTCGGCGCGGACCACGTCCACCAGGCTCATCCACGAAAACAGCAGCATGATGCCCAGCAGCCACCAAAAGTTCGGCTGTACGAAACTGGCCAGGATGATCAGTAGATAAAGGACCGGCAAGCCTGACCATATTTCCAGGAAACGCTGCCCCGCCAGGTCGACCCAACCGCCATAGAAACCCTGCAACGCGCCGGCAATCACGCCGATGATCGAGCTGAGCACGGTGAGGGTCAGGGCGAACAATACGGAGATGCGGAAGCCGTAGATCACCCGTGCCAGCACGTCGCGGCCCTGGTCGTCGGTGCCCAGCAGGTTGTCCGCCGAGGGCGGTGCGGGCGCCGGGACTTTCAGGTCGTAATTGATGCTCTGGTAGCTGTAGGGAATCGGCGCCCACAGTACCCAGGCGTCCTTGGCCTTGAGCAGTTCGCGGATGTACGGGCTCTTGTAGTTGGCCTCCAGCGGGAATTCGCCACCGAAAGTGGTTTCCGGGTAGCGCTTGAGCGCCGGGAAATACCAGTTGTTGTCGTAGTGCACCGCCAGCGGTTTGTCGTTGGCGATCAGTTCGGCGCCGAGGCTCAGGCCAAACAGCACCAGGAACAGCCACAGCGACCACCAGCCACGCTTGTTGGCCTTGAACAGTTCGAAACGTCGGCGATTGAGAGGGGACAGGTTCATCTCAATGCTCCCGGCTTTCGAAATCGATACGCGGATCGACGAAGGAATAGGTCAGGTCGCCGATCAGTTTCACCAGCAAGCCCAGCAAGGTGAAGATGAACAGCGTACCGAACACCACCGGGTAATCGCGGTTGATCGCCGCTTCAAAACTCATCAGGCCCAGGCCATCGAGGGAGAAAATCACTTCCACCAGCAGGGAGCCGGTGAAGAAGATGCCGATGAAGGCCGACGGGAAGCCAGCGATCACCAGCAGCATGGCGTTGCGGAACACGTGGCCGTAGAGCACGCGGTTTTTTGTAAGGCCCTTGGCCTTGGCGGTGATCACGTACTGCTTGTTGATCTCGTCCAGGAAGCTGTTCTTGGTCAGCAGGGTCATGGTCGCGAAGTTACCGATCACCAGCGCGGTCACGGGCAGCGCCAGGTGCCAGAAGTAGTCGAGGATCTTGCCACCCATGCTCAGCTCGTCGAAGTTGTTCGAGGTCAGGCCGCGTAGTGGGAACCAGTCGAGGTAGCTGCCGCCGGCAAATACCACGATGAGCAGGATGGCGAACAGGAAGGAGGGGATCGCATAGCCGACGATGATCGCCGAGCTGGTCCAGACGTCGAAGTGGCTGCCGTGTCGCGTGGCCTTGGCGATCCCCAGCGGGATCGACACCAGGTACATGATCAGGGTGCTCCACAAGCCGAGGGAGATGGACACCGGCATCTTTTCCTTGATCAGGTCGATGACCTTGGCGTCGCGGAAGAAGCTGTCGCCGAAGTCCAGGCTGGCGTAGTTCTTGATCATGATCCACAGACGTTCCGGCGCCGACTTGTCGAAGCCGTACATGTGTTCGATTTCCTTGACCAGCGCCGGGTCCAGGCCCTGCGCGCCGCGGTACGAGGAACCCGCTACCGAGACTTCGGCACCGCCGCCGGCAATGCGGCTGGTGGCGCCTTCGAAGCCTTCGAGTTTGGCGATCATTTGCTCGACCGGCCCGCCGGGAGCCGCCTGGATGATCACGAAGTTGATCAGCAGGATGCCGAACAGCGTCGGGATGATCAGCAGAAGTCGCCGAAAAATATACGCCAGCATCTATTACTCCGTGCCCGCAGGGTCGGCTTGCAGTTTGGTTTCGACTTCGATGGCCGGTGCAACGTTTGGCTTGATCCACCACGTGGCGATGCCAATGTCGTACTTGGGCGAGGTTTTCGGGTGACCGATGTGGTTCCAGTAGGCCACGCGCCAGGTCTTGATGTGCCAGTTGGGGATCACGTAATAACCCCATTGCAGCACGCGGTCCAGTGCGCGGGCGTGGGCCACCAGGCTTTTACGCGAGTCGGCGTTGATCAACTGCTCCACCAGTTGATCAACCACCGGGTCCTTGAGCCCCATGGAGTTGCGGCTACCAGGCCGGTCGGCGGCCTCGGTCTTCCAGAACTCGCGTTGTTCGTTCCCCGGTGAATTGGATTGCGGGAAGCTGCCGACAATCATGTCGAAGTCTCGCGAGCGCACGCGATTGACGTATTGAGAGACGTCCACGCGGCGGATCACCAGGTCAATGCCCAAGTCGGCCAGGTTGCGCTTGAAGGGCAGCAGCACCCGTTCGAATTCGGTTTGCGCGAGGAGAAACTCGATGGTCACCGGCTTGCCGTTGGCGTCGACCATCTTGTCGTCGACGATGCGCCAGCCGGCTTCCTGCAACAGTTGGTACGCCTTGCGTTGCTGGGTGCGGATCATGCCGCTGCCGTCGGTGACCGGGTTCTCGAAGGCTTCGGTGAACACCTGTTCGGGGATCTTGTCGCGAAACGGTTCCAGGATCGCCAGTTGCTCGGCGTCCGGCAGGCCGGTGGCGGCCATCTCGGAATTTTCGAAGAAGCTGCGGGTGCGTGCGTAAGCTCCGTTGAACAGCTGCTTGTTGGTCCACTCGAAGTCCATCAGCAATGTCAGCGCGTGGCGCACTCGCACGTCCTGGAACACCGGGCGGCGCATGTTGAAGACAAAACCCTGCATGCCGGTCGGGTTGCCGTTCGGGATCTGTTCTTTGATCAGCCGGCCTTCGGTGACCGCCGGGACGTTGTAGCCGTTGGCCCAGTTTTTTGCCGTCATCTCCAGCCAGTAGTCGAACTGGCCGGCCTTGAGCGCTTCCAGGGCCACGGTGTTGTCGCGGTAGTAATCGGTGAGCATCACGTCGAAATTGTAGAAACCACGGTTGGCCGGCAAGTCCTTGCCCCAGTAATCCTTGACCCGCTCATAGCGCACCGAGCGCCCGGCCTTGACCTGGCTGACCTTGTACGGCCCGCTGCCCAGCGGCATTTCCAGGTTGCCCTTGGTGAAGTCCCGGGTTGCCCACCAGTGCTTGGGCAACACGGGCAACTGGCCAAGAATCAACGGCAGTTCGCGATTGTTGGTGTGCTTGAACTTGAACAGCACGGTCAGCGGGTCTTCGGCTACGGCCTCTTCGACATCGCTGTAGTAGCCGCGATAGAGCGGGGCGCCGTCCTTGATCAGGGTCTGGAAGCTGAACACCACGTCTTCGGCACGTACCGGATGCCCGTCGTGGAAGCGCGCTTCAGGACGCAGGTAGAAACGCACCCAGCTGTTGTCCGGTGCTTTTTCGATCTTGCCGGCGATCAGCCCATATTCGGTGAACGGCTCGTCCAGGCCCTGTTTGGCCAGCGTGTCGTAGACCAGGCCGATATCATCCGCTGGCACACCTTTGCTGATGAACGGGTTGAGACTGTCGAAGCCGCCAAACCCGGCCTGGCGGAAGATGCCGCCCTTGGGCGCGTCGGGATTCACGTAATCGAAATGCTTGAAGTCTGCCGGGTATTTCGGCGGTTCGTTGTACAGCGTGACGGCGTGTTGTGGAGCGGCGCAGGCCAGTCCGGACAACAGCACGCCGCCCGCCTGCAGGAGCAGGGCACGTAAGGGTTTCATCGATCTTTCTCCGAAGACTTCAACCACCACGCGCTCAGGCCCAGGGTGTAGGGCGGCGTAGTGACGAAAGCGAACCGGTTGCGGTACGCCAGGCGGTGATAATTGAGATACCAGTTGGGAATCATGTAGTGCTGCCACAACAGCACCCGATCCAGCGCTTTGCCGGCGGCAACCTGTTCGTCACGGGTCTTGGCCGCGAGCAACTGATCGAGCAGGTGATCGACCACAGGGTTGGCGATGCCTGCATAGTTCTTGCTGCCTTTGATCCCAGCCTGGCTGGAATGGAAGTACTGCCATTGTTCAAGGCCTGGACTTAACGTCTGGCCCAGGGTCATGAGGATCATGTCGAAATCGAACTGATCGAGGCGCTGTTTGTACTGCGCGCGATCGACCGTACGAAGGCGGGCCTCGATGCCGATGCTGGCGAGGTTCTCGACATAGGGCTGCAGAATGCGTTCCAGGTTCGGGTTGACCAGCAGGATCTCCAGGCGCAGCGGTTGGCCGGTTGCATTCTGTACGCGCTGGCCGTTGAGTTTCCAACCGGCTTCGCCCAGCAGTCCCAGCGCCTTGCGCATGGTCTCGCGAGGAATGCCGCGACCCTGGGTTTGCGCCAGCGTGAAAGGCTCGGTGAACAACCGGTCGGGCAATTGTTCACGATACGGCTTGAGCATCAGCCACTCGTGACCCACCGGCAAGCCGCTGGCGGTGAACTCGCTGTTGGGGTAGTAACTCATGGCGCGCTTGTAGGCGCCGCTGAACAATGTACGGTTGGTCCACTCGAAATCGAACATCAGCCCCAGTGCTTCGCGCACCCTGGCGTCCGAGAACGTGGCGCGACGGGTATTCATGAACAGGCCCTGGGTCTGGGTCGGGATCTGATGGGCAATCTGCGCCTTGATCACGTCGCCGCGATTGACCGCCGGGAAGCGGTAGCCGGTGTCCCAGTTTTTCGCCTGGTGCTCGATGTAGATGTCGAATTCGCCGGCCTTGAACGCTTCGAACGCCACGTCGCTGTCGCGGTAGAACTCGACTTCCATGCGGTCGACGTTGTATTTGCCGCGGTTGACCGGCAGGTCTTTGCCCCAGTAATCCTTGACCCGTTCGAAAACAATCTGCCGGCCGGGTGTGACTGAGGTAATGCGATAGGGCCCGCTGCCCAGCGGTGGTTCGAATGTGGTCGCCTTGAAGTCACGACCTTTCCAGTAATGCTGTGGCAGCACCGGCAGTTCGCCGAGGCGCAGAATCAGCAGGGGATTACCGGCTCGCTTGAAGACAAAGCGGATCCGGTGTGGGTTGAGCACGTCGACCCGCAACACTTCCTGCAGGTTGGTGCGGTATTGCGGATGGCCTTCCTTGAGCAGTAGTCGGTAGGAAAACGCCACGTCGTAGGCGGTAATTGGCACACCATCGTGAAAGCGTGCTTCGGGACGCAGGTTGAATACCACCCAGCTGCGGTCCTCACTGTACTCGACCGACTGCGCGATCAGGCCATAACTGGACGTGGGTTCGTCGCCGGAGGGCGCATACTGGCCAGTGCCGACCATCAGCGGCTCGTTCAGCTCGTTGATGCCGTATTGCAGGAAATTCGGCGTGGCGACAGGGCTCGTGCCCTTGAAAGTATAGGGATTAAGCGTATCGAAAGTGCCAAACGCCATCACCCGCAACGTACCGCCCTTGGGCGCTTGCGGGTTAACCCAGTCGAAGTGGGTAAATCTGGCCGGGTACTTGAGCGTGCCGAACTGCGCATAACCATGGCTTTCGCTGATTGTCGCGCTTGCGGATGAGCTCAAGGCCAGGCTGATCAGTAACAGGAGGAGGGGACGCGTCAAGGGATCCGATCCAGGCGGCTTGGGCTTTTATGGCCAGTACAGTAACAGCTTGTATGGACAGGAAAAAGACGGGGCGTTAATGCGGGGTTAATTGTGGGTTACTGGCCTATGCGCACCCTGTAGGAGCAGCCGGTCGACAGGGGACCGGGTGAGCAATCCCAGATACAAAAAAGCCCCTGATTCCAGGGGCTCTTGTTTAGCGCGGTGAGGCGACCGTGAGCATTTGGCCAGGCTTGAGGGCCTTGCCCACGCGCGGGTTCCAGCGCTTGAGGTGTTGCATCTCGACGTTGAAGCGCTTGGCGACGATGTAAAGCGAATCACCTTGCTGGACCTTGTACTGGGTCTGTTCTTTCTTGCCCTTGGTCCTGGCGTTGGCTGCGACCACGGTGTCGACGCGCCCGGTGCTGCGTTTGCTGGTGTCCTGCATCACCAGGGTCTGACCGACCTTGAGGTTCTTGCCGGTGAGTTTGTTCCAGCGCTGCAGGTCCTTGACGTCGACCTTGTTGGCTTTGGCGATGGTGCCCAGGTTATCCCCACGCTTGACGCGGTAGCTGCGCTTGGCGCTGGCAATGGCGGGGCTGTCGGCGCCGTCGAAAACCGGCTTGAGCGGACGCTTGCTGATCAACTCGTCCGGGCGCATGGTCGACAGGCTGGTGGTCAGCAGTTGCGCCTTGGACGTTGGCACCAGCAAGTGTTGGGGGCCGTCGATGGTGGTGCGCTGCTTGAAGGCCGGGTTGAGCTGGAACAGTTCGTCTTCGTCGATATTGGCCACCGCGGCAACCTTGGACAGGTCCATGCGCTGGTTGATCTCGACGACCTGGAAGTACGGTTCGTTGGCGATCGGGTTGAGGTTCACGCCGTAGGCTTCGGGAGCCAGTACTACCTGCGACAGGGCCAGCAACTTGGGCACATAGGCCTGGGTTTCGGACGGCAGCGGCAGGTTCCAGTAATCGGTTGGCAGGCCAAGCTTTTCGTTGCGCTCGATGGCGCGGCTGACCGTGCCTTCACCGGCATTGTAGGCCGCCAGGGCCAGCAACCAGTCGCCGTTGAACATGTCGTGCAAGCGGGTGAGATAATCCATTGCCGCCGTGGTCGAGGCGGTAATATCGCGACGGCCATCGTAGAAGCGGGTCTGGCGAAGGTTGAAGTAGCGCCCGGTGGACGGGATGAACTGCCACAAGCCCACGGCGTCGGCCCGGGAATAGGCCATCGGGTTATACGCGCTTTCAATCACTGGCAGCAGCGCCAGTTCCAGCGGCATGTTGCGTTCTTCGAGGCGCTCGACGATGTAATGAATGTAGAGGCTGCCGCGTTCGCCGGCGTTCTCCAGGAAGGACGGGTTACTGGCGAACCACAGGCGTTGTTGCTCGATGCGCGGGTTTACGCCAATGCCTTCCTGCAATTGGAAGCCTTGACGCATACGCTCCCAGACATCCTGGGGAATCTGCGGGCTCGGCTTTTCGCTGAGCCAGATCGGCTTCTGTTTGGCCCGCGCGGCAATGTTCGGCGTGTGAGTCGCTTCAGTCTGCGGCACATGGCTGGAGCAGCCCGCCAGAGTGGCGGACACAGCCACCGCTATGGCTTGAGCCAGGCGGGTCAGTGCGTCTGAATTGATGGACTTACGAATAGATGACGACATTGGCTGGAAGTAAGTTCCGGGCAAAAATGTCGGGCGATTCTAGAAAGCGCACTCTATTCGGTCAACCATTGCGATCTGCCGCAGTGACGCAGGGGCGCTTCAGAACGTGTCTTTCCATGCCCTGAGGGCCGCAAAAACCGCACTTGGAGCCCGGTCTTGAGGGCCGTTCCGTTCGTCCACTTTATCTTTAACGGATGTTTCGGCGGTCCGCAGAAAGGGGTTCGTACGCTTTTCCAGGGCCAGCGTCGAAGGCAAGGTGATGATCCCGGCCGCCCGTTGTGCCGTGACGTTGGCCAAGCGTTCGACGGTATCAGGGTTGCCAGGCTCGACGGCCACCGCAAAGCGCAGATTGCTTAAGGTGTATTCATGGGTACAGTAGACGCGTGTCTGCTCCGGCAGGGCGGCCAGGCGGTTCAGGGATGCATGCATCTGTTCGGGGGTGCCTTCGAACAGGCGGCCGCATCCGGCAGCGAACAGGGTGTCTCCGCAAAACAGCACGCCTTCATGGTAGAACGCAATGTGTCCCAGGGTGTGGCCGGGAACGGCGTACACCTGGAACTCCAGGCCGAGCACGCTGACGCGGTCGTTGTCCTTGAGGGCGACGTCCCGCCCCGGGATTTTTTCGCTGGCCGGGCCGTAGACTTTCGCGTCCGTCGCTTTTTTCAGTGACTCTACGCCGCCGACGTGGTCGTGGTGGTGATGAGTGATCAGAATGTCGGTGAGCACCCAGCCCGGATTGTCCGCGAGCCAGGCCTGTACCGGCGCGGCGTCGCCCGGATCTACCACGGCGCAGCGGCGGGTGTCGGGGTCTTGTAACAACCAGATGTAGTTGTCGGTGAAGGCGGGCAGGGCTGTGATCTGTATCATCAAGGGATTCGCCAAGCGGTAAACAATGGCGCATCTTAGAACTTCCTGGCGCGTTGGAGAATGCAATGACTGATAAAGCGTTCGCTCAGGCCGATCCTGACTGGCTGGCGTTGATCAGCGCGGCACGTGAATGGCTGTCCGGCCCGATCGGACAGTTTTTGCTGGACGAAGAGCGGCGCATGCTCGAGGACGAGTTGGGGCGCTTCTTCGGCGGCTACCTGGTGCATTACGGTCCCTCGGCCGAGACACCGCCGTCGGCCACGCAGGTGCAGCGCAATGTACGCCTTGGCGCGCCGTTGCCGGGCGTCGAAATCGTTTGTGAAGAGCAGGCCTGGCCACTGAGCGAGCACGCCGCCGATGTGGTGGTGTTGCAGCACGGCCTGGATTTCTGCCTGTCACCACACGGGCTGCTGCGCGAGGCGGCAAGCGCTGTGCGGCCTGGCGGGCATCTGCTGATCATCGGCATCAACCCCTGGAGCTCGTGGGGATTGCGCCATGTGTTCGCCCACGACGCCTTGCGCAAGGCCCGTTGTATTTCCCCGTCACGCGTTGGCGACTGGTTGAACCTGCTGGGCTTCGCGCTGGAGAAACGCCGCTTCGGGTGCTATCGTCCGCCGCTCGCATCTCCCGCCTGGCAAGCCAGGCTGGCCGGCTGGGAGCGCAGGGCCGGTAGCTGGCAACTTTCGGGGGGCGGTTTCTATCTATTGGTGGCGCGCAAAATCGTGGTCGGCCTGCGTCCGCTGCGTCAGGAGCGTCGCGAACCAATGGGCAAGCTGATTCCGTTGCCGATGGCCAAGGTCAACCGGCGCAATATCGAACCGTAATCCCTGTTTTCATTCCGGTCGGGCGTGCCCCGGCCTCGGCCATCGTCGAGCGCGGCTCGACGAGCCATTGCATTTTTTGGAAAGACTGGCATGAGCGATAGTGTTGAACTCTTCACCGACGGCGCCTGCAAAGGCAACCCCGGCCCTGGCGGCTGGGGAGCATTGTTGGTGTGCAAGGGCGTTGAAAAAGAACTCTGGGGCGGCGAAGCCAACACCACCAATAACCGCATGGAACTGATGGGCGCGATCCGCGGGCTCGAAGAGCTCAAGCGTTCCTGCGATGTACTGCTGGTGACCGACTCGCAGTATGTCATGAAGGGCATCAATGAATGGATGGCCAACTGGAAGAAGCGCGGTTGGAAAACGGCGGCGAAAGAACCGGTGAAGAATGCGGACCTGTGGCGACAGTTGGACGAACAGGTCAACCGCCACAACGTCACCTGGAAATGGGTGCGCGGCCACATCGGCCACCACGGCAACGAGCGGGCGGACCAGTTGGCCAACCGTGGGGTGGATGAGGTTCGGGGGTTCAAGCAGGGTTAGGTTTTTTCTGTTGTACCGAGTCGCACCCAATCGCGGGCAAGCCCGCTCCCACAGTGGATTTGTGAACAGCATGGATCCCATGTGGGAGCGGGCTTGCCCGCGATTGAGACGACACAGTCCCCCTGAAACACCCCAGCAAGCATGCTAATATCCGCGCCTTTCACAAGACTCACCGATTGAGAGCTGAACACTGATGGCCACCAGATCCGTTGTACTCGATACCGAAACCACCGGCATGCCGGTGACCGACGGCCACCGGATTATCGAAATCGGTTGTGTCGAGTTGATCGGTCGGCGCCTGACGGGGCGGCACTTCCACGTTTACCTGCAACCGGACCGCGAGAGCGACGAGGGCGCCATTGGCGTCCACGGCATCACCAACGAATTCCTCGTGGGCAAGCCGCGTTTCCCTGAAGTCGCCGATGAGTTCTTCGAGTTCATCCAGGGCGCACAGCTGATCATCCATAACGCGGCGTTCGACGTTGGCTTCATCAACAACGAATTCGCCCTGATGGGGCAGCACGAGCGCGCGGATATTTCGCAACACTGCTCGATCCTCGACACCTTGTTGATGGCGCGGGAGCGTCACCCTGGCCAACGCAACAGCCTCGATGCCTTGTGCAAACGTTATGGCGTCGACAACTCTGGCCGTGAACTGCACGGCGCTCTGCTCGACTCCGAGATTCTCGCCGACGTCTACCTGACCATGACGGGTGGGCAGACCAGCCTGTCCCTGGCCGGCAATGCTTCCGATGGAGAAGGCGGCGCCAGCCGTGCCACCGAAATCCGCCGCTTGCCGGCTGATCGTCAGCCGGCGCGAATCATCCGCGCCAGCGAAGAGGAGCTCGCCCAGCACATGGCGCGCCTGGAAGTGATCGCCAAATCTGCCGGTGCTCCATCCCTGTGGCAACAACTCACCGAGGCCAAGGCCCAGGCCTGAGTCGTGGCCAAATGACAGTGCGCCGATCGGCTCGAGACCGGATTTCGCCACTCGCCACATCGGCCTCAACCCTCTACCCTGAGGTGATTGGCAAGCCTTGTCTTGTCGCCTCAGGACTCTGAGCCCCATGTACAAAGATTTGAAATTCCCGGTCTTGATCGTCCATCGCGACATCAAGGCCGATACGGTTGCCGGAGATCGTGTGCGAGGCATCGCCCGGGAGCTGGAGCAGGAAGGTTTCAGTATCGTCTCTGCGGTGGATTACACCGAGGGAAGGCTGGTCGCTTCGACCCATCACGGCCTTTCGTGCATGTTGATTGCCGCCGAAGACCCCAGCACGAATTCCCATTTGCTGCACAACATGGATGAATTGATCGCCTTGGCACGGGTGCGTGCACCGGATTTGCCAATCTTCGCCCTCGGCGAACAGGTGACGCTGGAGAACGCCCCAGCCGACGCCATGGACGAACTCAACCAACTGCGCGGCATTCTTTACCTGTTCGAGGACACCGTGCCGTTTCTGGCTCGGCAGGTGGCGCGTGCCGCACGCAAGTACCTGGACGGGCTGTTACCGCCGTTTTTCAAGGCGCTTGTGCAACACACCGCCGACTCCAACTATTCCTGGCACACGCCGGGGCATGGTGGTGGCGTGGCCTATCACAAGAGTCCGGTGGGGCAGGCCTTTCACCAGTTCTTCGGGGAAAACACCCTGCGCTCGGATTTGTCCGTATCGGTGCCCGAGCTCGGCTCGTTGCTCGATCATACCGGGCCGCTGGCGGAAGCCGAAGCCCGGGCGGCGCGCAACTTCGGCGCCGACTACACGTTTTTCGTGATCAATGGCACGTCAACCGCCAACAAGATCGTCTGGCATTCGATGGTCGCCCGTGATGACCTGGTGCTGGTGGATCGCAACTGCCACAAGTCGGTGCTGCATTCGATCATCATGACCGGGGCGATTCCCTTGTACCTGTGCCCGGAGCGCAACGAACTGGGGATTATCGGCCCGATCCCGCTCAGTGAGTTCAGTCGAGAATCGATCCAGGCCAAGATCGACGCCAGCCCGCTGACCCGGGGCCGTGAGCCCAAAGTGAAGCTGGCGGTGGTGACCAATTCGACCTATGACGGCCTGTGCTACAACGCCGAACTGATCAAGCAGAAGCTGGGCAACAGCGTCGAAGTGCTGCATTTCGACGAGGCCTGGTATGCCTATGCGGCGTTTCACGAATTCTTCGCCGGTCGTTATGGCATGGGCACATCACGCACCGAAGACAGTCCACTGGTGTTCACCACCCATTCCACCCACAAGCTGCTGGCTGCGTTCAGCCAGGCATCGATGATCCACGTGCAGGACGGCGGCGCGCGGCAACTGGATCAGGATCGCTTCAACGAAGCCTTCATGATGCACATCTCCACCTCGCCGCAGTACAGCATCATCGCTTCGCTGGATGTGGCGTCGGCGATGATGGAAGGTCCGGCGGGTCGTTCCCTGTTACAAGAAATGTTCGACGAAGCCTTGAGCTTTCGCCGGGCGCTGGCCAATCTTCGCCAGCACATTGCCGCCGATGACTGGTGGTTTTCCATCTGGCAGCCGGCGTCGGCGGAGGGCATCGACCATGTGGTGACGCAGGATTGGTTGCTGCAACCCGAGGCGGACTGGCATGGCTTCGGTGATGTCACCGACGACTATGTACTGCTCGATCCTATCAAGGTCACCCTGGTAATGCCGGGTCTCACGGCCGGTGGCGCGTTGAGTGAACGAGGGATTCCGGCTGCGGTGGTCAGCAAATTCCTGTGGGAACGCGGGCTGGTGGTCGAGAAAACAGGCTTGTATTCGTTCCTGGTGCTGTTCTCCATGGGCATCACCAAGGGTAAATGGAGCACGTTGCTGACCGAATTGCTGGAGTTCAAACGCAGCTACGACGCCAACGTCAGCCTGGCGACGTGCCTGCCTTGCGTGGCCCAGCAGGACACCACGCGCTACAGGGGCATGGGCTTGCGAGACCTGTGCGATCAGTTGCATGCCTGTTATCGCAGCAATGCCACGGCCAAGCACCTCAAACGGATGTACACGGTGTTGCCGGAGGTCGTCATGAAACCGGCCGATGCCTATGACCATCTGGTGCGTGGCGAAGTGGAGGCGGTGTCGATTGACGAACTGCAAGGACGCATCGCGGCCGTGATGCTGGTGCCTTACCCGCCGGGCATTCCATTGATCATGCCGGGTGAGCGGTTCACCGAATCGACCCGCTCGATCAACGATTACCTGGCGTTTGCGCGTACGTTCGACAGCAGCTTCCCCGGGTTCGTCGCCGACGTGCACGGCTTGCAACACGAAGATGAAGGCGATGGGCGGCGTTATACCGTCGATTGCGTTAAGGAATGAGGGTGTTCTCCAGCATGCGACCAGTCATGAATCCCAAGTATCCAGGTTTGTCGGTGCGCGTTGCCGATGAGGGTTTCCCATCTTATGTCTGGGGCAGTGATTTCAGCTTCGAAGTCGCGGCTTATGGGGCGGCGGAAATCGGCAAGCCGGTAGAGCAGTGGCGGGTGAGCCCCATCACCCCTTATCGCAAATGCTACGGCATCGATCCCGAAGAGTTCAGCGCTTTTCACGATGCCGCTGACAGTGCGATTTTCATGGCTTATCTGGATGATGAACCGGTGGGGCACCTGGTGATCAGTACCAACTGGAACGGTTTTGCCCATATCGACGAACTGGCGGTGCATGCGCCGGCTCGTCGGCATGGTGTGGCCAAGGCGCTGCTGGATGTAGCGCAATTCTGGAGTCGCAAGAAAAAACTGCCGGGCATCATGCTGGAAACCCAGAACAATAACCTGGGGGCTTGCCGGTTGTACGAACGCTGCGGCTACACGATTGGTGGGTTCGACCACCTGCGTTATCGCGGCATTGACCCCAATACCGCCGAGGTGGCGTTGTTCTGGTATCGGTTTTTCGACAACCCCCTTGAAAACCCGATCAGTTCGCCAACATCGCCGCAGCTTGTTCCGTGACGATTTCCAGCAAAGCCTGAACCGCAGGTGAGGGTTCGCCATTTTTCAGCGACAAAGCGTAGACGCTGATGGGGACCGCTGGCGCTAGCGGGCACGTGTCCAAGCCCGCCGATTTGGCGCCGAGCGCGGTGAACGGGTCGACAATCGCCAGGCCTTCGCCGGCTTCGACCATGCTGCGCATCATCTGATGGGTCTGTACGCGGGTGTGGATCACCGGGGCAGGGCGCAGGGCATGGAGTTTGTGGTCCAGCGCCGGGTTCAGCGGATCATGACCTTCAAGGCCAACCATCGCTTGCCCGGCCAGATCTTGAAGGGAAATGTACTTTTGCTTGGGTTGTAGCCAGCCATGAGGGGCCAGCAACTGCAATTTGCCCTGAGCGATGACCTGGCAGTCGATGTCAGCGTGTTCGGGGTCGTGAAGGCTCAGGCCCAGGTCGCTTTCGCGCAGTAACAGGTGACGGACGATGTCGCGGGTGGGCTGGCTCAACAGGCTGCAAGGCACATCCGGCAGGCGCCGGCGCAGGGCGGCAATGCTTTGCGGCAACAACGCCTGGGCCAGGGGCGGCGTGCAAATAATGCGAAGCGGTGGGGCGTGATACTGTTTCAGGCTGCTGGCCAGTCGCTGGACCGGTTCGAGCGCCTCGTAGATGTGGGCAATCTCGACCTGTAGTTCACGTGCTTCACGCGTCGCCTGCAAACGCCCCCGAACGCTGGAAAACAGCATGAAGCCCAACTGACTCTCGATGTCGCGCAGCGTGCTTTCGATCTCGGCCACCGGCAGTTGCAGCCATTCGGCGGCGGTGCCCAGGTGACCGGTCTGCAAAAGCGCCTGAATTACTTCGATATGGCGTAAACGCATGCGTGAAGTCCATGTTCAGCGGGTGAAGAGTCAGTGGTTGAATCCTAACTCAAGTCCGCACATGACTTCTGCTCATAACGCACGGTTATGAAGCAACGTTGGTTTCCGCCAGGCTCGTTACGAAGGTTTCGGGTTCGCGCACGAGGGTAATGTCCGACTGCACCAGCAGAAACTGATTATCATCGAGCTTCTTGACGCGGTCGCCGATGGCCAGTTTGTAGATGGTGACAGGGGTGAGGCCGTCTGCCGAAGGGTTTGATTCCTGGTACTCATGCACTGAATAAACACGGCCTTCCGCGTCTCGTGCATGGAACTGACCGACAAGTACTTCTGCCATCTGCTTAGAACCTCTGGGGATAAATCACTCAATTTGCGGCTCAGTAGACCGTGGTTGGGCGAAGTAAGTTTTCCTACGAGAAAAAAATAGTCAGGGGCGGTTTTTTCAGTCGCTTTCTGTAGGATTCGTCATCTATAACTACTAACTCTTTCAATCGGACAGTCGAGAATCTTCCATGAGCAACGTGTACCAGATTGCTGTTGTGGTCGGCAGCTTGAGAAAGGAATCGATCAATCGCAAGGTCGCATTGGCCTTGGCTGAACTGGCGCCCGCACATCTCAAGCTGAACATCGTCGAAATTGGCGATCTGCCGCTGTACAACGAAGACATCGATGTGTCGCCGCCGGCAGCCTACAGCACTTTCCGCCAGCAAGTGGCGTCATCCGACGCGCTGCTGTTTGTCACCCCGGAATACAACCGTTCAGTTCCAGCGCCGTTGAAGAACGCAATCGACGTGGGTTCCCGCCCGTACGGCCAAAGTGCCTGGAGCGGCAAGCCGGGGGCGATTATCAGTGTTTCGCCGGGGGCGATTGGCGGTTTTGGCGCGAACCACCACCTGCGCCAATCGTTGGTGTTTCTTGATGTGCCATGCATGCAGCAGCCGGAAGCCTATCTCGGCGGCGCCGGGTCGGCATTCGATGAGGCCGGCAAGCTCTCCGAGTCGGTGAAACCGTTCCTGCAGAACTTCATCAACGCCTATGCCAAGTGGGTCGAACAACACAAGAAGGCCTGACCCCAGCGTTGCTACAAAGGCGCGGGTTGTTACAGAATCTGCGCCTTTGTTCCTCTCAGGCAGTATTCCATGCTCACGGCGTCACTGATTTTCCTGCTGACCATTACCTTGGTGATATGGCAGCCCAAAGGCCTGGGCGTCGGTTGGAGCGCGATGCTGGGCGCTGTGCTGGCCCTGATTTTCGGCGTGGTGCACCTCAGTGACATCCCGTTGGTGTGGCAGATCATCTGGAATGCCACCGGGACTTTCGTTGCCCTGATCATCATCAGCCTGTTGCTGGATGAGGCCGGGTTCTTCGCCTGGGCGGCGCTGCACGTCGCGCGATGGGGGCATGGCAATGGCCGCAAGCTGTTTGCCTGGATGGTGCTGTTGGGGGCGCTGGTCTCGGCGCTGTTCGCCAATGACGGCGCGGCGCTGATTCTTACGCCGATCGTCATCTCCATGCTGTTGGCCTTGCGCTTTTCCCCGGCGGCCACCCTGGCCTTTGTGATGGGCGCAGGGTTCATCGCTGATACCGCGAGCCTGCCGCTGGTGGTGTCGAACCTGGTCAATATCGTGTCCGCCGACTACTTCAACATCGGTTTCAATCGTTATGCGGCGGTCATGATCCCGGTCAACCTGGTCAGTGTCGCCGCAACGCTGATGGTGCTGATGTGGTTTTTCCGGCGTGACATCCCAAGCAGTTACGACCCCGAGCAACTGGAACATCCAGCCACCGCGATTCACGACAAGGCGACGTTTTTTGCCGGATGGGCCGTGTTGGTGATCTTGCTGGCGGGCTGTTTTGCCCTGGAACCCCTGGGCATTCCCATCAGCGCCATCTCGGCGGTCTGTGCGGCGTTGCTGCTGGCCATCGCGGCCAGGGGACACAAGATCTCCACGCGCAAGGTCATGAAAGAAGCACCGTGGCAGATCGTGATTTTTTCCCTGGGCATGTACCTGGTGGTCTACGGCCTGCGTAACGCGGGGCTTACCGGGTATCTGGCGGGTTGGCTGGACGGTTTTGCCACCTATGGCGTCTGGGGCGCGGCGTTGGGCACCGGTCTGCTGACGGCGTTGTTGTCGTCGATCATGAACAATCTTCCCACGGTGCTGATTGGCCTGCTGTCGATCGATGCCAGCCAGGCGACGGGGGTGGTCAAGGAAGCGATGATCTACGCCAACGTGATTGGTAGCGACCTGGGGCCAAAAATCACCCCGATTGGTAGTCTGGCGACCTTGCTGTGGCTGCATGTGTTGCAGCGCAAGAACATTCGCATCGGCTGGGGTTATTACTTCAAGGTCGGGATCGTGTTGACGCTGCCGGTGTTGCTGGTGACGTTGGTGGCGCTGGCTGTGCGTTTGAGCTTTTGAATCGGGTTGGCCCTATCGCGAGCAGGCTCGCTCCCACAGTAAATCCGGTGAAAACAGCTCCTTGTGGGAGATTCTATGTTGCCCGACAAGTTTGAATTCTCAAGCTGACAGGTATTCGCTCTGATTTTTCATCAGGGCGAATGCCACTCGGCAGAGCTTTCGGGCCAAAGCTACCAAGGCCTGGGTTTTCGAGAAGCCTCTGACCAGATATGCCTCGTAAAACGGCTTCCATTTGGCCGAGCGACACGCCGCCATTGCCGCGTTGTAAGCCAAACGACGCACCTCCGGATCCCCTTTTTTGGTCAGGGATCGCAGCCCATTTTTCTTGCCGGAGTCATCGACCGCCAAGTCCATCCCTAGAAACGCGATGAATGCATCGCCGTTCGCAAAATCTCCCCGTATATAGGTCGCCGCCAACCCCGTTGCAGTTAGCTCTCCAACGCCTTCTATGGCTTTGCAGCGCTCGATATTTTCCTCAATTCCTGCCTCCTTACTGACCTTGCGCAGCAGTTTCTGGATAGCCTGATCTGCCTGCTTGAATGCCTTCTGTTGAGCGGTTTGTAGCTTTTTCAACAGAGGTTCACTGGTCCAACTCAACATCAGCCCAGTATGGTTCTTGATCAGCGTTGCCCGCCTGTGAAGAAGGCTCTTCAGTGTGCTGTAGGCTTTGGGCGGCGGGGTCCAGATCCGCAATTTGCTTTGTTCGCTCTCCAGGTAACGCGCCAGCAAGCGTGCATCGCAGGGATCATTCTTGGCTCTTTGACCGACTCCACGGCGGTAATGGCTCACACGATAAGCATCCACTACGTAGACCTGGTGGCCCATTTCGTGAGCCAGCTCGACCGTGTCCAAGTGGTAAATGTTGGTGGCTTCAAGTGCTATGGCACTTTGAGCTGGCAGCGTTTTAAGCCAACGTTTGAGGGCTGCTCGCTCGTTTTTAATGGATTCAAGGGTTTGCTGATCAGCGCGGTAGACAACGATCTCGGCCTTGGCGACATCGATACCGACAACCGTTTGCGAAGTAAGGATTGTCATAACAAATCCTCGGAGCTAGGGTTTAGGTGCTTGTTGGGGTCTACCGTTGCGCTGGCTTGTCTCTATCGTCGGTTAACCGATGAATTCCTTATCGGCGCTTTGGGTAGAAGGGGTGGGAGGAGAAGTCTCCCACGGTCTGTACTGGTCAGAGTCAGAATCGAGTCTGTAGTCCCACCCCACCCCTTCAAGTCTAAACATACAAGCGAGCCTGCTCGCGATGGTCGTCAACGATGACGCGGGACGCCTGAATGCCCGCGGTGGCTGGGCTACCATCGCGAGCAAGCTCGCTCCTACAGGGGGGCGCAAGCTAGCTGATTCCAGGCACATTCGGCCAAAGATCCGCCACCAGGAACAAACGCTCCGCTTCCTCCCAGTCACCGTCTCCATTTTCCACCAGCCGCACCAGCAACTGCGCCGGAGCCAACGGTTCCAGTTCGCTGAGCCACGCTTGAAGTTGTTCGGCATTCCACGTCTGCTCCGCCGGATAATGTGCCGGCGCCAGCCAGGCGTGGCGGGGCAGGGGCTGCCATCGACCGATCGGGCGCCGGGCGGAAAACTCGGGCCAGTCTTTCTGATGCAACCAGCGGCCACGCAAGTGTTGAGAATGGGCGCCAACCGGTGAGTAGGACTGCCCCGGCCACGGATACAGCAGGTAACCCCCGAGCCACAAATGGGAGCTGAACTCACCAATACCCAGCGCCGCCAGCACTTCTCGGCTCTCGGGGCGGTTTGCAATCGGCAGTTGATGCTGGCTCAGGTGCGTCAGCTTGCGGTCCAGTCGGTCATGGCAGCCGGGGCCGAGCCAGCGCGCCGGGTCGTGTCCGTTGCCATCCTGGGGGCCGAGGTAAAGCTTGATTGCCAATTCCAGGTGATGCACACCGTCGCCGTCACGCAGCAGCATGTCCAGCTCGCCCAGTGTGTGACCTTCACGGCGGATCGGCAGGTTGGCGGCAATCAGTTCGATGCCGGGCGCGTGGCGCACCGCGTACTGCCACAGGCGTTCGTAGTACAAACCCAGGCGTCGGGTGCGGGCCTGGGCGAGCCAATGCAGCAAGTCATAGCTGTCGCGATCCAGTTGCCGCAGCCAGGCCTCCAGGCGTTCCGGTGCCTGCACCCAGTCACTGCCGGCCAGCGGATGGCGTTGCGGCCATGGCGTGACTTCGAGCATCGGCGGCGTGAGGATGACCCAGGCCAGGTCACGCACCTCGGGGTGGCGCAACTGATGGGGCAACGACAACAGGTCGGGAAATAGGATCATCTTGCGAGCATAGCCTTAAACATGAGTACACCCTTGTCGCTGAAAGGATTTTGTCTATCCCGCGCTTTCGCCCATAATCGTGTTTTTAGTCGTCGCAGGCCCCCGCGTCCCTGCCCCCGTGTCGCTATAGGAGCCCCATGGAGCAATTTCGTAATATCGGCATCATCGGTCGCCTGGGCAGTTCCCAGGTGCTGGATACCGTCCGCCGACTGAAACGGTTTCTGCTCGATCGTCACATGCATGTGATCCTCGAAGACACCATTGCCGAAGTGCTGCCGGGTCATGGCCTGCAAACCTCGTCACGCAAGATGCTCGGTGAAGTGTGTGACATGGTGATTGTGGTTGGCGGTGATGGCAGCTTGCTCGGCGCCGCGCGCGCACTGGCCAAGCACAATATCCCGGTGCTGGGCATCAACCGCGGCAGCCTGGGTTTTCTCACCGATATCCGCCCCGACGAACTCGAAGTGAAAGTCGCCGAGGTGCTCGACGGCCATTATCTGGTGGAAAACCGCTTCCTGCTGCAAGCCGAAGTCCGGCGTCACGCCGAGGCCATCGGCCAGGGCGATGCCTTGAACGACGTGGTGCTGCACCCCGGCAAATCGACACGCATGATCGAGTTCGAGCTGTACATCGACGGCCAGTTCGTGTGCAGCCAGAAGGCCGACGGCCTGATCGTCTCGACGCCAACCGGTTCGACCGCTTACGCGCTGTCGGCGGGTGGACCGATCATGCATCCCAAGCTCGACGCTATTGTGATTGTGCCCATGTACCCCCATACCTTGTCGGGTAGGCCGATCGTGGTCGATGGCAACAGTGAGCTGAAAATCGTCGTGTCCAAGGATATGCAAATCTACCCGCAGGTTTCCTGCGATGGGCAGAACCACTTCACCTGCGCACCGGGTGACACCATCACCGTGAGCAAGAAAGCACAGAAGCTGCGGCTGATTCACCCGCTCGACCACAACTACTATGAAGTCTGCCGGACCAAGCTCGGCTGGGGCAGCAAGTTGGGTGGTGGAGGCGACTGATGCTCGATCCCGCGCGAAGTTATGACCTGATCGGTGATGTACATGGTTGCGCGTTGACCCTTGAACATCTGCTCGATCAGTTGGGTTATCACAAACAGGGTGGCGTCTGGCGGCACGCCTCGCGCATGGCGGTGTTCGTCGGCGACATCATCGACCGCGGTCCACGGATTCGCGAGGCGCTGCATATCGTCCACGACATGGTGGAGGCCGGCCAGGCGCTGTGCATCATGGGCAACCATGAGTTCAACGCCCTGGGCTGGAGCACGCCGGCGCCGCCGGGCAGCGGCAAGCAATTCGTACGCGAACATACGCCACGCCACGCGCGCCTGTTGGGCGAGACCTTGACGCAGTTCGAAAACCACCCGGCGGACTGGCATGACTTCCAGCAATGGTTCTATGAGTTGCCACTGTTCGTCGACGCCGGGCGTTTTCGTGTGGTGCACGCTTGCTGGGACGCGGGCCTGATCGAACCGCTGCGCGCGCTGTTTCCCGATGGTCGTGTCGATGAACACTTTCTCCAGGCATCCGGCATGCCCGGCAGCTTCGCCTGCACCGTATTCGACCGCCTGTTGCGCGGCACCGATATGCGCCTGCCCGGGGGCCAGACCATGACCAGCGGTGACGGCCTGACCCGGTCGTTCTTCCGCACCAAATTCTGGGAAGAGGAAAACGACCCGCAAACCTATGGCGACATCGTCTTCCAGCCTGATGCCTTGCCGGAACCGGTGGCCCGTACGCCGCTGACCTCCAGCGAAAAGAACACGTTGCTGCGTTATGGTGCCGACGAGCCATTGTTGTTCGTGGGCCATTATTGGCGCAGCGGCAAGCCGGCACCGATCCGGCCCAACCTGGCGTGCCTGGACTACAGCGCGGTGCTCTACGGCAAACTGGTGGCCTATCGCTTGGATCAGGAAACCCGCCTGGACCCGCACAAGTTCGTCTGGGTCGATGTCGAAAGACCCGAGGCCTTGCGATGAGCGCCGTGGCCGTATTACGCCTGCCGCTGGCGGTGGACCTGAGCGGGTTCGTCAAATTGCTCGAGCGCATGCAGGTGCCACACCGGGTCAGCGAAGAGCAGGGCGAGCAGGTGCTGTGGGTGCCGGCCAGCCTCAGCGACGACGTGCGTGTGCTGTACGAGCGCTACCCGGGCGGTGATCCCGAACAGAAACTCGATATCCCAGAGGCCAAAACCCAACACCGACCAGGGTTTGTCGAGCAACTGCGCCATGCCAGGGCCACGGCGCTGGTGTTGTTGCTGACGCTGGTCGTCGGCGCGGTGACATTGCTGGGGGAAAACCTCGAGTCGATGCGCTGGCTGACGTTCCTTGATTTCCGCGTTGTCGGCGAGTACATCCATTTCACCCCGTTGGCCGATAGCCTGGAAGCGGGGCAGTGGTGGCGCCTGGTGACGCCGATGCTGATCCACTTTGGCTTCCTGCACCTGGCCATGAACGGCATGTGGTACTGGGAGTTGGGGCGGCGCATTGAGTCGCGCCAGGGCAGCATCAACCTGATCGGCCTGACGCTGCTGTTCGCCGTGGTGTCCAACTATGCCCAGTTCGTTTTCAGCGGCCCGACCCTGTTCGGTGGGTTGTCGGGTGTGCTCTATGGCCTGCTCGGGCATTGCTGGATTTTCCAGTTGCTGTCGCCGAACCGCGCCTACCGCCTGCCTCGCGGCGTATTGGTCATGATGCTGGTGTGGCTGTTGTTGTGCCTTTCGGGGCTGGTCTCGTTGATCGGCTTCGGTGAAATCGCCAATGCCGCCCACGTCGGTGGGCTGCTCGTCGGATGTTTGACCGGTTTGTTGGGCGGTTTGTACAACCGCCGTAAACTGGCTGCCTAGAACCTTTTATGTGAATCATGGAGTGCGCAGAACCAATGTCCTCTTTCAATGAAATGATCAACAACATCACCCCGGACATTTACCAGAGCCTGAAAACGGCAGTTGAAATCGGTAAGTGGTCCGACGGTGGCAAGCTCACCGCCGAACAGCGCGAACTGTCGCTGCAGGCGATGATCGCCTGGGAAATCCAGAACCTGCCCGAAGACCAGCACACGGGTTACATGGGCACCCAGGAATGTGGTTCCAAGTCGATTGAAGTGCCCAACATCCTGTTCAAGTCGGATGCTGTCCATTGATCGAGATTGGCCGCGGTGCAATCAGCAAGATGTCGGCACGCCTCGAAGGTGCCGACGTGCAATACGCGTTTCGCCTGGGTGAGATCGAGGTGCCGGTCAATCCGTTGATCGGCAGCACGGTTCGCCTGGAGTACCTGGGGGCGATCTTCTGCTCCCATTGCGGGCGCAAGACCAAAACCAGTTTCAGCCAGGGTTACTGCTATCCGTGCATGACCAAGCTGGCGCAGTGCGACCTGTGCATCATGAGCCCGGAGCGCTGCCATTACGACGCCGGTACTTGTCGTGAACCGGAGTGGGGCGAGAAGTTCTGCATGACCGATCACATTGTGTATCTGTCCAACTCGTCCGGGGTGAAAGTCGGGATCACCCGCGCCACCCAACTGCCGACCCGCTGGATCGACCAGGGCGCCCGACAGGCGTTGCCGATCATGCGCGTCGCGACCCGTCAGCAATCGGGTTTCGTCGAAGACCTGCTGCGCGGTCAGGTGGCGGACAAGACCAACTGGCGTGCTTTACTCAAGGGCGAGGCGGCGCCAGTAGACCTGGCCGCGATCCGCGACCAACTCTTTGAAAGCTGCGCCGACGGTTTGCAGGCCTTGCAGGAACGATTCGGTCTGCAGGCGATCCAGACCATTGCCGATGTGGAGCCGCTGGAGATCCGTTTTCCGGTCGAGCAGTATCCGGCGAAGATCGTCAGCTTCAACCTGGACAAGCACCCGATTGCCGAAGGCACGCTGCTGGGAATCAAGGGCCAATACCTGATTTTCGACACTGGCGTGATCAATATTCGTAAGTACACGGCTTATCAGCTCGCCGTGCATCAGTAAGGACTCCAGCATGCGCACCGAACAACCGAAGATGATCTACCTGAAGGACTATCAGGCACCCGAGTACCTGATCGACGAGACGCACCTGACCTTCGAGTTGTTCGAGGACCACAGCCTGGTCCACGCGCAACTGGTGATGCGCCGCAACCCCGAGCGTGGCCCGGGCCTGCCGCCGCTGGTGCTCGATGGCCAACAGCTTGAACTGCTGTCGGTGAGCCTGGCCGACAAGGCGTTGAGCGCAGCCGACTACCAGTTGACGGAAAACCACCTGACTCTGCAGCCGACCAGCGCGACGTTCACCGTCGACACCAGCGTCAAGATTCATCCGGAAACCAACACCGCACTGGAAGGCCTGTACAAGTCCGGGACGATGTTCTGCACCCAGTGCGAAGCCGAAGGTTTCCGCAAGATCACCTACTACCTCGACCGTCCGGATGTGATGAGCAAGTTCACCACCACCGTGGTCGCCGAGCAGCACAGCTATCCGGTATTGCTGTCCAACGGCAACCCGATTGCCAGCGGTCCGGGGGAAGACGGTCGCCACTGGGCGACCTGGGAAGACCCGTTCATGAAGCCCGCGTACCTGTTTGCGCTGGTGGCCGGTGACTTGTGGTGTGTCGAAGACACTTTCACCACCATGACAGAGCGCACCGTGGCGCTGCGCATCTACGTCGAGCCGGAAAACATCGACAAGTGCCAGCACGCGATGAACAGCCTGAAGAAGTCCATGCGCTGGGACGAAGAGGTGTACGGTCGCGAGTACGATCTGGACATCTTCATGATCGTGGCGGTCAACGACTTCAACATGGGCGCGATGGAGAACAAGGGGCTCAACATCTTCAACTCCAGTGCGGTGCTGGCCCGCGCCGAAACGGCGACCGACGCTGCGCACCAGCGTGTCGAAGCGATCGTCGCCCACGAGTACTTCCACAACTGGTCGGGCAACCGCGTGACCTGCCGCGACTGGTTCCAGTTGTCGCTCAAGGAAGGCTTTACCGTATTCCGCGATTCCGGCTTCTCCGCCGACATGAACTCGGCCACGGTCAAACGAATCCAGGACGTGGCGTACCTGCGTACCCACCAGTTCGCCGAGGACGCCGGTCCCATGGCTCATGCGGTGCGCCCGGACAGCTTCATCGAAATCTCCAACTTCTACACCCTGACCGTGTACGAAAAGGGTTCGGAAGTGGTCGGCATGATCCGCACCCTGTTGGGCGCTGAAGGTTTCCGCAAGGGCAGCGACCTGTACTTCGAACGTCATGACGGCCAGGCCGTGACCTGCGACGACTTCATCAAGGCCATGGAAGATGCCAACGGTGTCGACCTGACCCAATTCAAGCGCTGGTACAGCCTGGCCGGTACGCCACGACTGGCGGTCAGCGAGTCCTATGACGCCGCGGCTAAAACCTACAGCCTGACGTTCCGCCAAAGCTGCCCGGCCACCCCGGACAAGGTTGAAAAACTGCCTTTCGTGATTCCGGTGGAGCTGGGCCTGCTGGATTCCAAAGGCTCGGCGATTGCCTTGCGCCTGGCCGGCGAGGCCAGCGCCCAGGGGACCTCCAGGGTGATTTCGGTGACCGAAGCCGAGCAGACTTTCACCTTTGTGGACATTGCCGAACAACCGCTGCCTTCGTTGCTGCGCGGTTTTTCCGCGCCGGTAAAACTGAGCTTCCCGTACAACCGCGATCAGTTGATGTTCCTGATGCAGCACGACAGCGACGGCTTCAATCGCTGGGATGCCGGCCAGCAACTGGCGGTCCAGGTGCTGCAGGAACTGATTGCGCAGCAGCAGAAGGGCGAGAAGCTGGTGCTCGACCAGCGTCTGGTGTCGGCGCTGCGCACGGTGCTATCGGATGAGACGCTGGACCAGGCGATGGTCGCCGAGATGCTTGCCTTGCCGGGCGAGGCCTACCTGACCGAAATCAGCGAAGTGGCCGATGTCGACGCTATCCATACCGCCCGCGAATTTGCCCGCAAGCAATTGGCCGAAGGCCTGTTCGAAGCCTTGTGGCTGCGTTACCAGGCCAATCGTGACCTGTCCAAACAGACGCCGTACATCGCCGAGGCCGAGCACTTTGCCCGTCGTGCGTTGCAAAACATCGCGCTGTCGTACCTGATGCTCAGCGGCAAACCCGAAGTGCTGGCCGCCACGCTTGAGCAATTCGAAAGCAGCGACAACATGACCGAGCGCCTGACGGCCCTGGCCGTGCTGGTCAACTCGCCGTATGAAGAAGACAAGGCCAAGGCACTGGCGGCGTTCGCCGATCACTTCAAGGACAACCCGCTGGTCATGGACCAGTGGTTCAGTGTCCAGGCCGGCAGCACGTTGCCGGGCGGGCTGGCGCGGGTCAAGGCGTTGATGCAGCATCCGGCGTTCAACCTCAAGAACCCAAACAAGGTGCGGGCCCTGATCGGTGCGTTCGCCGGGCAGAACCTGATCAACTTCCATGCGGCCGATGGTTCGGGTTATCGCTTCCTGGCCGATCTGGTGATCGAACTGAACGGCTTCAACCCGCAGATCGCTTCGCGCCAACTGGCGCCCTTGACGCGCTGGCGCAAGTACGACGACGCGCGCCAGGCGTTGATGAAAGGCGAACTGGAACGCATCCGCGCGTCTGGGCAGTTGTCCAGCGATGTATATGAAGTGGTGAGCAAGAGCCTGGCGTAAGCCAGGCTCTCACTGCCCTGCGCCCCCCTGTAGGAGCGAGCTTGCTCGCGATGGTCGTTAACGATGACGCTGGGCAGTCTGGAGGCCTGCGGTGTCTGGGCTACCATCGCGAGCAAGCTCGCTCCTACAGGGGACGGTGTCTCAGCGTAACGGTCCAATCACCCCACCTGATACCCCATCATTCACCCTCCCTCCCAATACCGCCGGGTTAACAAAAGATAACGTGGCGTCGATTGTCAGACCTTTCCAAACCCCGATAGGATAAGCCAGCTTCCGAAGGGGCTCTGGATTGCGGGTTTCAGGACTATGCTCCTGTTTATCCGAGCGCTGTGAGTACCCTTGCGCGACCTAACAATAATAATGGGGGAAGGTCTATGAGTGAGCCTGTCATGGGTGTGGGTACCTGCCGCCCGCTGGCGCTGCGCAAAGTCGCGCAGTTGGCCACTGCGCTCTCGCTGCTGGGTTGTGCCGTGTGGTCGGCACCGTCGCTGGCTGCCGCGACGCCGGCGTCCGAAGCTGTCTATTCCGTTGAGTCGGCCAAGGCCAGCAAAAACCTGATGCTCGATGTCGTGCACGCCGGCAAACGTCTGGTTGCCGTCGGCGATCGCGGGCACATCCTGTATTCCGATGACCAGGGTGCGACCTGGATCCAGGCCAAGGTACCAACCCGCCAACTGCTCACTTCTGTCTATTTCGTCGACGATCAGCACGGCTGGGCCGTCGGCCATGACGCGCAGATCCTCGCCAGTGAGGACGGTGGCGTCACCTGGACCAAACAATTCGAAGACCTCACCCGTGAATCGCCATTGCTCGACGTCTGGTTCCAGGACGCCAACAGCGGCTTTGCCGTAGGCGCCTACGGTAATCTGATGGCCACCACCGACGGCGGCAAACACTGGGAAGACGCCAGCGACCGCCTGGACAACGAAGACCAGTACCACCTCAACGCCATCGCCGCCGTCAAGGACGCCGGGCTGTTCATCGTTGGCGAGCAGGGCAGCATGTTCCGCTCCGCCGACTGGGGCCAGACCTGGGAAAAGCTCGAAGGCCCGTACGAAGGCTCGCTGTTCGGGGTGATCGGCACCGCCCAATCCAACACGCTGCTGGCCTACGGCCTGCGGGGCAACCTGTTCCGTTCCACCGATTTTGGCAGCACCTGGGAGCCGGTCGAGCTCAAGGCCGCACGCGGCGCACTGGAGTTTGGCCTGTCTGGCGCTACGCTGCTCGATGACGGTTCCATCGTGATCGTGGGCAACGGTGGCAGCGTGGTGCGCAGCAATGACGACGGCGAAACCTTCAGCGTATTCAACCGCCCTGACCGTATTTCGGTGTCGGCGGTGACCGCAGCAGGCAACGGCAATCTGATTCTGGCAGGACAGGGCGGCGTTCGCGCTACTTCGCCAACCGGCGCAGAGCTGGGCAAATAATAAGAAGGGCGGAGCTATGACATCCATGACAAGTCATCACCAGGACAAGGCGACGTTTCTTGAACGCCTGATTTTCAACAACCGCCCGGCAGTGATCACCATCTGCCTGCTGGTCAGTATTTTCCTGTTCTGGCAGGCGACGCTGATCCGACCTTCCACCAGTTTCGAAAAGATGATCCCGCTGGAGCATCCCTTCATCCAGAAGATGATGGAGCACCGCAACGACCTGGCGAACCTGGGCAACACCGTGCGCATTTCGGTGGAAGCCACCGACGGTGACATCTTCTCCAAGGAATACATGGAGACCCTGCGCCAGATCAATGACGAGGTGTTCTACATCTCCGGCGTCGATCGCTCCGGCCTCAAGTCGCTGTGGAGCCCGAGCGTACGCTGGACCGAGGTTACGGAGGAGGGCTTCGCCGGGGGTGAAGTGATCCCGCAGAGCTACAACGGCTCCCAGCAAAGCCTCGACCTGCTGCGCAACAACGTGCTCAAGTCCGGGCAGATCGGGCGTCTGGTGGCCAACGACTTCAAGTCGAGCATCGTCGACATTCCGTTGCTGGAGTCCTATCCGGACCCGCAGGACCAAGGCAAGTTGCTGGCGCTGGACTACCGCAAGTTCTCCCATGACCTTGAGGAAAAGATCCGCGACAAGTTCGAAAAGCAGAACCCCAACGTCAAGATCCACATCGTCGGTTTCGCCAAGAAGGTCGGCGACCTGATTGATGGCCTGGTGATGGTGGTGTTGTTCTTCGGTATCGCCTTTGTCATCACCCTGATCCTGTTGCTGTGGTTCACCAACTGCCTGCGCAGTACGGTGGCGGTACTCAGCACGACGCTGGTGGCGGTGATCTGGCAACTGGGCCTGATGCACTTCTTCGGGTTTGGTCTCGATCCGTATTCGATGCTGGTGCCGTTCCTGATCTTTGCCATCGGTATTTCCCACGGCGTACAGAAGATCAACGGTATTGCCCTGCAATCCAGCGAGGCCGATAACGCGCTGACCGCCGCACGACGCACCTTCCGCCAGTTGTTCCTGCCGGGGATGATTGCGATCCTCGCGGACGCCGTGGGCTTCATCACGCTGCTGATCATCGATATTGGCGTGATCCGGGAACTGGCCATCGGCGCGTCGATTGGTGTGGCGGTGATCGTGTTCACCAACCTGATCCTGCTGCCGGTGGCGATTTCCTATGTCGGCATCAGCAAGCGGGCGGTCGAGCGCAGCAAGAAAGACGCGCACCGTGAACACCCGTTCTGGCGCCTGCTGTCGAGTTTTGCCAGCTCGAAAGTCGCACCGGTGTCGATCGTCCTGGCGTTGCTGGCCTTCGGTGGCGGCCTCTGGTACAGCCAGAACCTGAAAATCGGTGACCTCGACCAGGGTGCCCCGGAACTGCGTCCGGACTCACGCTACAACAAGGACAACAACTTCATCATCAACAACTACTCCACTAGTTCCGACGTGCTGGTGGTGATGGTCAAGACCAAGTCCGAAGGCTGCTCGCGTTATGAAGCCATGGCGCCGATCGACGAATTGATGTGGAAGATGCAGAACACCGAGGGCGTGCAGTCGGCGATTTCCCTGGTGACCGTGTCCAAGCAGATGATCAAGGGCATGAACGAGGGCAACCTGAAATGGGAAACCCTGTCGCGCAACCCCGACGTGCTGAACAACTCCATCGCGCGTGCCGACGGCCTGTACAACAACAGTTGCTCCCTGGCGCCAGTGCTGGTGTTCCTCAACGACCACAAGGCAGAGACCCTCGACCGTGCAGTCCATGCAGTGCAGGCGTTCGCCAAGGAAAACAATAAGGATGGCCTTGAGTTCATCCTCGCTGCCGGTAATGCCGGGATCGAGGCCGCCACCAACGAGGTGATCAAGAAGTCCGAGCTGACCATCCTGATCCTGGTGTACATCTGCGTGGCGGTGATGTGCATGATCACGTTCCGCTCCTGGGCGGCGACCCTGTGCATTGTGCTGCCGCTGGTGCTGACCTCGGTACTGGGTAACGCGCTGATGGCGTTCATGGGGATTGGCGTGAAGGTGGCGACGTTGCCGGTGGTGGCGCTGGGGGTGGGGATTGGCGTGGACTACGGCATCTACATCTACAGTCGTCTGGAAAGTTTCCTGCGTGCAGGTCTGCCGTTGCAAGAGGCCTACTACCAAACGCTGAAGTCCACCGGTAAGGCGGTATTGTTCACCGGCCTGTGCCTGGCCATCGGCGTGTGCACCTGGATTTTCTCGGCCATCAAGTTCCAGGCCGACATGGGGCTGATGCTGACCTTCATGCTGCTGTGGAACATGTTCGGTGCGCTCTGGCTGCTGCCAGCATTGGCGCGGTTCCTGATCAAGCCGGAGAAGCTGGCGGGGCAGAAGGGCAATTCGTTGTTTGCTCACTGAGTCTTGGCCGCAATGAAAAAGCCGCAACCTGAGGTTGCGGTTTTTTTATGCCTGAAACTCGCACCGTTTCCCCTGTAGGAGCGGGCTTGCTCGCGATGGCGGCGTGTCAGCCAATGCATGTGCCGACTGACACACCGCCATCGCGAGCAAGCTCGCTCCTACAGGGGAATTCAGGTTGGCTCTGCGCCCAGCACCACACTCAACGCACTTCTCGCATCGTCGAGCTGCACCAGCGTCGCGTGCCGTGCGCCCAGGGCATCTCGGTTCTCGATGGCCGTGAGGATTGCCTTGTGGCGCGGCAACGCCAGTTCATGCAGGTTCGGTCGTTGGTTCGAGTGCTTCAAGGCTTCGGCAATCGCCACGGCCAGCATGTTGCACAAGTTGGCCAGCAGGTCGTTGTGGGTGGCGTCGGCGATGCGGCTGTGGAAGTCCAGGTCCGGTTGCAGCAGCGCTTCCGGGGTCGGTGCGGTTTCCATGCGTTGGTATGCTTCGCCAATGGCGGCGATGTCGGCATCCGTCGCGAATTGTGCGGCGAGGGCGGCGGCGGCCGGCTCGATGATGCTGCGCACGCTGGTCAGGAGGTCGAAGAATTCATTTTGCGGACTGCTTTGCATCAGCCAGTGCAACACGTCCGGATCGAGCATGTGCCATTCCTTGCGCTGCTTGACCACGGTGCCCACCCGTGGGCGCGAATACACCAGGCCTTTGGCAACCAAGACGCGAGTGGCCTCGCGCAGCACCGGTCGGCTGACCGCGTACTCTTCGCACAAAAGCGCTTCGGCGGGCAGTTTGTCGTCCGGCAGGAAACGCCCGGAAACGATCTGCATGCCCAGTTCCTGGACGATGCGCGAATGCATGCTCTTGCGGTCGGAGGGTTTGCGGTAATCCATGGGAAACGGCGCGATCCTGAGTGCGTGGGGGTGTGGCGCATGATAACAGGCAAGACACGAACTTGAGTTAGATGCAGTACCAAATGTGGGAGCGGGCTTGCTCGCGAAAGCGGTGTGCCAGTTGATACATGAGCTGACTGACACTCCGCTTTCGCGAGCAAGTCGAATCGTCGCACCGCCGCTCCCACAGGGAAAAGCATCCCCTCGGGGAGAGGGGATGGTGGGCTTAGTGCGAGTGCCGCGGCACCTCGGCGCCCCGGCAGCCGACCAGGAAGTCGAAGTCGCAGCCCTGGTCCGCTTGCAGCACATGGTCGATGTACAGCTGGCGATAACCGCCCACCAGTAATTGCTGCGGCGGTTGCAGGTCGGCCATGCGTGAGGCCAGTTCGGCGTCCGGGATGTCCAGGTGCAGGCGGCCGGTAGCGCAATCGAGTTCGATCCAATCGCCTTCCTTCACCGCGGCCAGAGGCCCGCCAGCCGCAGCTTCCGGCGCCACGTGCAGGACAACGGTGCCGTAGGCGGTGCCGCTCATGCGGGCGTCGGAAATGCGCACCATGTCGGTCACGCCCTGGGCCAGCAGTTTGGCCGGCAGGCCCATGTTGCCGACTTCGGCCATGCCTGGGTAACCCTTGGGACCGCAGTTTTTCATGACCAGGATCGAGTTCGCATCGACGTCCAGCTCCGGATCGTTGATACGCGCCTTGTACATGTCGAAGTTCTCGAACACCACCGCACGCCCGCGATGCTGCATCAGTTCCGGGGTGGCAGCCGAAGGCTTGAGCACGGCGCCGAGGGGGGCCAGGTTACCGCGCAGCACGCAGATCCCGCCGTCGGCGCGGATCGGGTTGTCGAGGGTGCGGATCACTTCGTCCTCGCCATAGATCGGCGCGTCCTTGGTGTTTTCGCCCAGGGACTTGCCGTTGACGGTCAGGGCGTTCGGGTTAGGAATCAGGTTGGCTTCACCCAGGCGGCGCAACACCGCAGGCAGGCCGCCAGCGTAGTAGAACTCTTCCATCAGGAAGCGCCCGGACGGTTGCAGGTCGACAATGGTCGGCATGCCGCGACCGATGCGGGTCCAGTCGTCCAGATCCAGCTCGACGCCGATGCGGCCGGCGATGGCCTTGAGGTGAATCACCGCGTTGGTCGAACCGCCAATGGCAGCATTGACACGAATGGCGTTCTCAAAGGCTTCCTTGGTCAGGATCTTCGACAGGCGCAGGTCTTCCTTGACCATCTCCACGGCGCGCATGCCGGACATGTGCGCCAGTACATAGCGACGTGCATCCACCGCCGGAATCGCCGCGTTATGGGGCAGGGAAGTGCCAAGCGCTTCGGCCATGCAGGCCATGGTCGAGGCCGTGCCCATGGTATTGCAGGTGCCTGCCGAGCGGGACATGCCGCCCTCGGCCGCGAGGAAATCATCGATGGTGATGGTGCCGGCCTTGACCTGTTCGCTGAGCTGCCAGACCACGGTGCCCGAGCCGATATCCTTGCCCTTGTGCTTGCCGTTAAGCATCGGCCCGCCAGTGACCACGATGGCGGGTACGTCGCAACTGGCGGCGCCCATCAGCAGGGCCGGGGTGGTCTTGTCACAACCGGTGAGCAAGACCACGCCATCGATCGGGTTGCCGCGAATGGCTTCTTCCACGTCCATGCTCGCCAGGTTGCGGGTGAGCATGGCGGTCGGGCGCAGGTTCGATTCACCGTTGGAGAACACCGGAAATTCCACGGGGAAACCACCGGCCTCGATCACGCCGCGTTTGACGTGCTCGGCAATCTGACGGAAATGCGCGTTGCACGGGGTCAGCTCCGACCAGGTGTTGCAGATGCCGATGATTGGCTTGCCCTGGAACTGGTGGTCGGCAATGCCCTGATTCTTCATCCAGCTGCGGTACATGAAGCCGTTTTTGTCGGCCGTGCCGAACCATTGGGCGGAGCGCAGGGTGGGTTTCTTATCAGACATGATCGATTCTCTTATTGTATGACTATATTGTTCGAACTGAAGCGTACATTAAGCGCAATTTCGTCTTATTGGAAGTGTTGCTCGATTAAATAGTATTACTATATAGTCGCCTCCACTGGAGGGATTGCCCTGGCGTTTTTAGTGCGAGAGGCGTCCCCCAAGGTTCCATAACAACAACAATCGGAGACCGATCTCATGAGCCAGGAATTGCGGCTTATTCGTCGCATCACACTCAAACTGATTCCCTTCCTGATCCTGCTGTACCTGATCGCCTATGTGGATCGCTCCGCCGTAGGCTTTGCCAAGCTGCACATGGGCGCTGACATCGGGATCGGCGATGCCGCCTACGGTCTGGGTGCCGGGCTGTTCTTTATTGGTTACTTCCTCCTGGAAATCCCCAGCAACCTGATGCTCGAACGCTTTGGTGCGCGGCGCTGGTTTGCGCGGATCATGATTACCTGGGGCGCCATCACCATCGGCATGGCCTTTGTGCAAGGGCCGCACAGCTTCTATGTGATGCGCTTTTTGCTGGGTGCCGCTGAAGCCGGGTTCTTCCCGGGCGTCCTGTACTACATCACCCAGTGGTTCCCGGTGCGTCACCGCGGCAAGATCCTTGGACTGTTCATCCTCTCTCAACCGATTGCCATGTTGATTACCGGGCCCGTGTCCGGCGGCCTGCTGGGCATGGATGGCATCCTGGGCCTGCACGGCTGGCAGTGGTTGTTCATCGTAATCGGTGCCCCGGCGATCCTGCTGACCTGGCCGGTACTGCGCTGGTTGCCGGACGGTCCGCAACAGGTGAAGTGGATGGACCAGGCCGAGAAGGACTGGCTGGCCGGCGAGCTGAAAAAGGACTTGGCGGAGTACGGCCAGACCCGCCATGGCAACCCGTTGCATGCGCTCAAGGACAAACGTGTGTTGCTGCTGGCGTTGTTCTACCTGCCAGTGACCTTGAGCATTTACGGCCTGGGCCTGTGGCTTCCGACACTGATCAAGCAGTTCGGCGGCAGCGACCTGGTGACCGGTTTCGTGTCGTCGGTGCCTTACATCTTCGGGATTATCGGCCTGCTGATCATTCCGCGCAGTTCCGACCGCTTGAACGATCGCTACGGTCACTTGGCGGTGCTCTATGTGCTGGGCGCGCTTGGCCTGTTCCTCAGTGCCTGGCTGACCTTGCCGGTGGTGCAACTGGCGGCGTTGTGCCTGGTGGCGTTCGCGCTGTTTTCCTGCACGGCGGTGTTCTGGACGTTGCCCGGTCGATTCTTTGCCGGTGCCAGTGCGGCAGCGGGGATCGCGTTGATCAACTCGGTGGGCAACCTCGGCGGCTACATCGGCCCGTTCGTGATCGGCGCGCTGAAGGAATACACCGGAAACCTGGCGTCGGGCTTGTACTTCCTGTCCTGCGTGATGGTGTTCGGATTGATCTTGACTGGCGTGGTTTATCGCCAGTTGGAGCGCAAGCATGTGTTGCCGGCTGACCAGTTCGCCGCAAGTGCGCGGGGGGCGAGTCGTATTTAAATGTGCTTCGGCCCCTGTGGGAGCGGGCTTGCCCGCGATGGCGGAGTGTCAGGCGCTGATGAGGCTGGATATGCCGGCCCCATCGCGGGCAAGCCCGCTCCAACAAGGTGTTGTGTGGTTCTGAAGAATTATTGAAGGAGATTTCCATGCGTCTGGTTCAATTCGAATTGTTAAACGGCGAGCGCCGGGTAGGTGTGGTGCAACAAGGTCAGGTTCGCGAAGTGCAGGATGCGCGCACCGTGCGCGATCTGGCCCTGGCGGCGATCGAGGCGGGTGTCAACCTTGAGCAGCAAGTCACGGCGCTGGGCCTGGGCACCAGCCATGATTACGCCGAACTGCTGGCCACGTTGCGCATCCTGCCACCGCTGGACCACCCGGACCCGGCACACATGCTGGTCAGCGGCACCGGCCTGACGCACCTGGGCAGTGCCTCGGCGCGGGACAAAATGCACCAGCAGTCCGCCGACGAAACGGCAATGACCGACACCATGCGCATCTTCAAATGGGGCGTGGAGGGCGGCAAGCCGCCAGCGGGTCAGGCGGGTGTGCAGCCGGAATGGTTCTATAAGGGTGACGGCAGTATCGTCGTGCGCCCGGGTCAGGCGTTCCCGTTGCCACCGTTCGCCGAAGACGCGGGCGAAGAGCCGGAGATCAGCGGCCTGTATGTCATCGGCCACGATGGCAAGCCGTATCGCCTGGGTTACGCCATCGGCAACGAGTTCTCCGATCACGTCATGGAGCGCAAGAATTACCTGTACCTGGCGCACTCCAAATTGCGCAGTTGCAGTTACGGTCCGGAACTTCGAGTGGGTCAATTGCCTCAACATCTGGCAGGCACCAGCCGTATCGTGCGCAACGGCGAAGTGTTGTGGCAGAACGAGTTCCTCAGTGGCGAAGCCAACATGTGCCACAGCCTGGAAAACCTCGAATACCACCATTTCAAGTACAGTCAGTTCCTGCGCCCGGGTGATGTGCACATTCACTTCTTCGGGACGGCGACGTTGTCGTTTGCCGACGGCATTCGTACGCAGCCGGGTGATGTCTTCGAAATCAGTCAGGCCGAGTTTGGCGCGCCGCTGATCAACGGTATTGCACCGGTTACAGCGGTGTTCGAACCCGGCACCATCGGTACTCTTTAAGGAATCCCCAATGAGTCAGACACTGGGTCACAACTACATCGGCGGCCAGCGTAGCGCGGCCGGCACCGTCCAACTGCAAAGCGTCGACGCCACTACTGGCGAGGCATTGCCGGGCTATTTCGTCCAGGCCACGCCCGAAGAAGTGGATGCCGCCGCCAAGGCCGCCGCTGCCGCCTACCCGGCGTATCGCCGCCTCAGCGCCGAACGTCGTGCACAGTTTCTCGATGCGATTGCCGATGAGCTGGACGCCCTGGGCGACGATTTCGTGGCGGTGGTCTGCCGCGAAACCGCGTTGCCTGCCGGCCGTATCCAGGGTGAGCGCGGTCGCACCAGCGGACAGATGCGCTTGTTCGCCAAGGTCCTGCGCCGTGGCGATTTTTATGGCGCGCGAATCGACAAGGCACTGCCGGATCGCCAGCCCCTGCCACGCCCGGATTTGCGCCAGTACCGCATTGGTCTAGGTCCGGTGGCCGTGTTTGGCGCGAGCAACTTCCCCCTGGCTTTTTCCACGGCGGGCGGCGATACCGCATCGGCTCTCGCGGCCGGTTGCCCGGTGGTTTTCAAGGCCCACAGCGGCCATATGGCCACGGCCGAGCGGGTCGCTGATGCCATCATCCGCGCTGCGGAGAAAACCGGCATGCCGGCAGGCGTGTTCAACATGATCTACGGCGGTGGCGTAGGTGAGGCGCTGGTCAAGCATGCGGCGATTCAGGCCGTTGGCTTCACCGGTTCGCTGCGCGGCGGGCGCGCCTTGTGTGACATGGCGGCGGCACGTGCGCAGCCGATCCCGGTATTCGCCGAGATGTCGAGCATCAACCCGGTGATCGTTCTGCCCCAGGCGCTGGCGGCGCGCAGCGAAACGGTCGCCCGCGACCTTACCGCTTCGGTGGTCCAGGGTTGCGGTCAGTTCTGCACCAATCCAGGCCTGGTGATCGGTATCCGCTCGCCACAGTTCAGTGCCTTCGTGGAACAGGTGGCGGGGCTGATCAACGACCAGCCGGCGCAAACCATGCTCAATGCCGGAACCTTGAGCAGCTATGGCAAGGGCCTGCAAAAATTGCTGGCGCATCCGGGCATCACTCATCTGGCCGGCAGCACACAGCAGGGCAATCAGGCGCAGCCGCAATTGTTCAAGGCCGATGTCGGTTTGCTGATCGATGGCGATGAAGTATTGCAGGAAGAAATCTTTGGTCCGACCACGGTGTTTGTCGAAGTGGCGGATCAGGCGCAACTGACGGCTGCGCTGCACGGTCTGCACGGACAGCTGACGGCCACGATCATTGGTGAACCGGCTGATTTTGAACAGTTCGGCGAGCTGACGCCGTTGCTGGAACAAAAGGTCGGCCGCATCCTGCTCAACGGTTACCCGACCGGTGTAGAAGTGTGCGACTCCATGGTCCACGGCGGGCCGTACCCGGCCACTTCCGACGCCCGTGGGACCTCGGTGGGCACCCTGGCCATCGACCGATTCCTGCGTCCGGTGTGCTTCCAGAACTACCCCGACAGCTTGCTGCCGGATGCGCTGAAGAATGCCAACCCGTTGCGCATCCAGCGCCTGGTGGATGGACAGCCGTCGCGTGAGGCGATCTGAGGATCAACTGAAGGAACCCTTTTCCTGTGGGAGCGAGCAAGCTCGCTCCCACAGGGGGGCGTGTGGTGTTTGTGAAAGGGGCTTGGCTCAATAAGCTATCATTGCGTCTTTGAACTCAAAGACTGACTGCCATGACTGCCGTAACCAACACCTTGCTCGCCGCCCTCGAAACCTGCGACATGCTGGAAATCGATGGGCTGCACGCTTTCGATTTTTCACTCGATGAACAAGACAACCTGCACATTGAATGCATGGACGGCCGCGCGCTCAAACGTTGGATATTCAGCATGGCGCAGATCGAAGCCGCGACTTTCGATACCGCCCTGCAAAGCTGGATCATCACCGGTGAGTCTGGCGAACACCGGCTGGTCTGCCTGGACGCCACTGGCGGTGACAACGAGGATGACGAGCATGAGGATGCGTAAGTTCTGGCCGCTGTTGATGGCCGGCAGCGTCGGTGCCATGGGCGTGCAAGCGGCGTTCGCCGAGCAATATCAAGTGCTGGTGGGTACGTACACGGCGGGGCAGAGTGAGGGCATCTATCGCCTGAACTTCGACAGCAACCGTGGCCAGCTCGATGCCAAGCCGCTGCAAGTGATCAAGAGCGAAAACCCTTCGTGGCTGACCCTGTCCAGGGATCAGCGGCAATTGTTCGTGGTCAACGAAAACGGTCCGGGTCAGCAGGATCCAGTCGGTCGTGTCAGCAGCTTCGCCATCGACCCCAAGAGCCATGAGCTGAGCCTGATCAGTCAGGTGCAGAGCCTGGGCAATGAGCCCACCCATTCAAGCCTCAGCGCCGACGCGAGCCACCTGTTCGTCAGCAATTACTCGGTGGCTGAAGACCCGGGCGGCACCCTGGCGGTGTTGCCGGTGGGCGCCGATGGCAAGCTGGGGCCGGTGGTGCAGATGAGCAGTCATCCCTCTAGCCGGGTCAATCCCGAGCGGCAGATGTCGGCGCACGTGCATTCGACCGTGTCTTCCCCGGATGGTCGGTTCGTGTTCTCCAATGATCTGGGCGCAGACAAGGTCTTTGCCTATCGCTTCGATCCCAAGGCCAACAAGGACTTGCCATTGGTAGCGGCTGATCCTGCGTTCGTGCAGTTGCCTGCGGGCAGCGGTCCTCGGCACCTGCTGTTCAGCGCTGACGGCAAACATGCCTGGCTGACCATGGAAATGAGCGCCCAGGTTGCGGTGTTCGACTACAGCAACGGCACACTCAAACAAACACAGATGGTTGACCTCGCCGCTGGGCAACCGGTCTCGGACAAGGCCGCCGCTGCGCTGCATGCCTCGGCTGATGGCAGGTTTCTCTACGTCAGCAACCGTGGCACCGCCAACCAGATGCTGGTGTATTCGATCGACCCGGCGACCGGGCATCTCAATGAACTGCAACGCCGCTCCGTAGAGGGCGATCATCCGCGCGAGTTCACTCTGGACCCCAGTGGCAAATTCCTGCTGATCGCCAATCAAAAGAGCAACCATATTGTCGTGGTCGAGCGGGATGCCAAGAGCGGGCTGCTGGGTAAAACCGTGCAGAAACTGCCGATGGATGCGCCAAGCGACTTGAAATTCCTGGTGCGTCAATAGACCGCAGGCCCCGAATGATGGGGCCTGTAGCTTTCTATCAATCACGATGATATGCGTTAGTGCTACAAAAGATTTCAAACGCATGCACCTCGAACGTTAAGTTTGCTCCACGGCCTTAACCGGCAAGTAAGCCCACTACTTCGAGGAACATCCCATGAACTTCAATCTCTTCTCCATCATCGCCGCTTCCGCTATCTCCGCTACCGTTGCATTGCCAGCCAGCGCCAACGCGGAAATCAGCGATAAAAAAGCCCACACCCAGAGCTACACCCAGAAATACCTGCAACAAAGTGCCAACTTCTACGCCGCACTGGATCACAAAACTCAAGCCTGAAAGCTCAACCCCGACTTTATGCAGGAGCGAAGTCACTTGTGTTGATCGAGTCGAACGTCTCGAACCCCACGAGTGATGTCGCTCCTGCATAACGCGTTCACGACAATGTCATAGTGCTACTGGCGCAATGCTTGATATCACATGGCCATACGTTTAGATTTATCGCCGAAGTCTCCTTGTCCAATAAAAAGGATCGACAATATGGCGATGCGTTTGGCTGTAGTACTTCTGTGCCTCTATTCAACTCCCATCCTTTCCGCTCACACGCCCGTTTCCGGCGAGCCTGAGGCTGCACGAGAGCGCCTGATGAGTTTTATTGAAGGCTGAAATAGACTGGCTCAATGATCAATAAAGCTGATGGTCACTATGGATAACCCTGAGTGGTTATCACGGCTTTTTTGATCGATTCTGTGGACATCGAAACATGTCCACGGAGAACATCATGGCCAGCTCACTGCTTACCTCTGCCAAATACGGCGCCTACCTGGCCATCGGTCTGTACGTGGCGCTGGTGTTGGTCGTCAGCCTCTCGGCGCAATCACAACGCGACATCGACGCACCGATCCAGGTGGCTCATCCCGGTATCCAGTTCGACCATCGCGTGCAGAACGCTGCAGTCGATCATGTTGATGCGGCGGGAGTGGCAGGCATATGAAAGGGGGCAAACTCTGGGTCATCGCCTCGTTGGCGGTCATGACCAACGGCTCGTCCCTGTTGGGTTTCAACCAGAGCTCGGCGGGGGGCGTTGCGCGGTCGATAGAGGCCAATCACAACCTCGCTCACAACATTGAAACGGCGAAAGCCATGGGCCTGTTGGCCGGCAATCCACCGGTGAAACGCCAAGGCGACTTTTTCGGCCCGTTCCAGATCGATTGCTCGGTATTGCAGATGTGCGAGGTGTTTGCCTGAACGACGTCTGTCGTCCACAAATCCGATGAACACTGAGACCCCGTGGGAGCGGGCTTGCTCGCGAATGCGGCGGATCAGTTAAAGTGATGTCGACCGACCTGACGCTATCGCGGGCGAGCCCGCTCCCACAGGTTTTTCAGTGGTCCAGGGTCATTTCTGCATTATTGATGTGAACAAATCCGAATCGATAAACCCCTGCAACCAGCGCTGCAACCTCGGGTAGGACGCCTGCCCGAACCACTCGCGATCCACATGGGCGAACTGGCGCACGAACGGCATCAGCGCCACGTCCGCCAGGCTCGGATGGTCCGCCAACAAATACTCCCGCTGTTCCAGCAACCGTTCGAGCTTGCCCAGGAACACCTCACCCTCGCTGCGATAGAACGCCATCGGATGTTCGGGATAACGCTCCGCGTACTTGTAACGATTCAGGTGCACCTTGAACACCTGATCGTTTTCCTCGACCAATGCCGCGATGGCCGCAGGCCCGGCGGGGTCATTCAACAGTCGCCAATCCTGAGGGTCATGCTGCGCCAATGCCCAGTGCATGATCGCCAGGCTTTCATCGATCACCTGACCATCGGCGTTCAACACCGGCACCGTGCCCTTGCTCGACAACGCCAGCATCTCGGCCGGCTTGGCCTTGAGGCTGACTTCGACGATCTCCAGCGCCACGCCGCTGTAGCGCAAGGCCATGCGGGCTCGCATGGCGTAGGGGCAGCGGCGGAAGGAGTACAGGGTGATCATTTCACCTCCAGGGTGCTCAAACCGTTGCCCTGGCGTTGGACCTGAATCTGTACCGGAATCCGCTCGTGCATTTCCTGCACGTGGGAGATCACCGCGACCTTGCGCCCCTGGGCCTGCAAGCCGTCGAGTGCGTCCATGGCCAGTTGCAGCGATTCCGGGTCGAGGCTGCCGAAGCCTTCGTCGATGAACAGCGATTCGATCTTCAGCGTGCTCGAAGCCATCGACGCCAGACCCAGGGCCAATGCCAGGGATACCAGGAAGGTTTCGCCGCCGGACAGCGAGTGCACCGAACGCAGTTCGTCGCCCATCTCGGTGTCCATTACCAGCAAACCGAGCATGCTGCCGCCGCGCTTGAGGCGGTAGCGCCGCACCAGTTGGCGCAATTGCACGTTGGCGTGATGCACCAGCAGGTCGAGGTTGTAGGCCTGGGCGATCTTGCGGAAGGTGTCGCCAGTGGCGGAGCCGATCAATGCATTGAGGCGTGCCCAGCGCTGATATTCGGCGTACGCCTCGGCGATTTGCCGGGCAAGCGCCTGATTGGCGTTCTGCCGGCGCTGATCTTCGGCCCGTTCGGCGCGCAGTTCGGCACACAGTTGTTCGCTGACAGCACATTGCTGTTGCAGCTCGGCGAGGGCGCTCGCCAATTGCTCGGCATCAAGGTTGCCGTTGTGCTGGGCCTGGTGACTGGCCAGGCGTTTGTCACGCTCGTGCAGCAGCACCCTGGCCTGTTCGATAGCCTTTTCGTTTTGCTGCAAGCGCTGGCGCAGTTCGCTGACCTGTTGCTCGTCCACACCGAGCAACTGCTCAAGGCCACCATCATCCAGTTCCGGATGCAAGGCGCGCCACTCGCCGATCTTCGCCGTGAGCTCGCGATCCTCGGCTTCAAGCGCGGTGAGTCGCTCCTGCTGCGCGTGGAGTTCAGCGGCCAGTTGCACTTGTTGCGTGCGTATCGATTGCAGTTCCTGATTGGCTGAGGTCTCGGCGGCGCGGGCCTGTTCGACCGCCTCATCCAATTGTTGCTGCCACTGCTCGGCGCTTTCGTGGCTGCCAAGCCATTGCGCCAGTTGTTGTTGGCAAGCCTGTTGCTGCTCGGCCAAGGCGCTGAACTGCTGTTGCGCCGCTTCCAACTGCTGGGCGCGGATCTGCTGTCGATCCTGTTCCTTTTCCAGCGTTTGCTGGCGTTGCTGCTGCTCGCCGAGTTCGTCGCGCTGCTGATCGAGTTGTTCCAGGCGTTGCGCGATCTGCCGGTCGAGTTGCATGAAGGTCGCCGCCGGCTCCACGCGCAAGGCTTCCAGCGTGTCGGCGGGCAGCAGGCTGCTGAACGCATGCAGCTCTTCGTCCAGGCGCTGGCGATCGCCGGCCAGCTCACGTTGCTGGTTGAGCAGGTGCTGGGTGGCTTGCTGGCTGGCGGTTTCAGCGTTGCGCAGTTGCTGTTGCAAGCGCGCGGCGTCCTGTTGCAGGGTCAGCAGGGCAGTTTGCCGTTGTTCGTCCTGGCTGATGCTCTGGTTCAACTGGCTGTTTTGCTGGGTCAGCCAGGCATCGCGTTTGTCCGCATCATGATTGATCAACTGCGCCGACAGCGGGTGTGCATCGAGGCTCGGCGCGAGGATTTGTTGCTGGGCCAGCAGGTGTTCCTGCTGCTGTAGCAGTTCCTTCTGCTGGGCGATCACGCCGCCGACTTCGGTGCGCAGGTCAGTCAGTTTTTCCTTGAGCGCATCCACCGCTTGCTGGGCATTGGCCTGTTCGCTTTCGTCATGACGGCCGAGGCTTTGCAGCAGTGCTTCTGGCTGATGGTAGGGGTGATCCGGGCTGCCACAAACCGGGCAGGGTTGATCGTCTTGCAGCTGCGCGCGCAGCTCTTCCACACTCGCGCTGCGAGCCACGCGCTGGCGCTCGAGCAATTGGCGGGTGACGGTCAGGGTTTGTTCGGCGACTGCCAGTTCGTTCCGGGTCTTCACCCCGGCCTCAGTCAAACGGTCGCGCTGGAGTTGAGCCTCGGCCTGGCGTTGTTGCAATTGGGCCAGACGCTGTTCCAAGTCCCGCTGGCTGCTCCACAGGCGTGCCAGTTCCTCGAAGGCGCGTAGCTGCTTGCGGTTATCTTGCAACAGGTTGCCCAGCAACTGGATCTGTTCGGCCACCGCTTCAGGTTCGGCACCGGCCTCTTTGTAGAGCACTTCCAGGTGCTGTTTTTGCGCGCTCCATTCTGCGCTGGCAACGCTGGCATTGTGTTCCAGCGTCGCCAGCTCGGCTTGCCCCTTGTCGAGGCGGTTACCGATCAACATCAATTGCTGCAAGCGATCGCGGTAGGCATTCCAGGCATCACTGAGCGGCGCCAGAGCAACGCTCTGCTCCAGCTCGGCGGCAATCTGTTGCAGGCGCCCGGCCACGCGTTGTTGCTGATCGAGCAAGCCCTGGATCGTCGTTTGCCCTTCAGTGCAGGCCTGTTCGGCTAGCTGCTTGCGGTCCGCGCTTTGGTCGGCATCCTTGATCAGGCGAGCCAGGGTTCCCTGGGCCTCAAAGGCCTGGCGCAGCAGCGGGGTGCTCGCAGCGTGTTCAGCCTGTGCGGCCGCCAGCGTGGTTTTCGCTATGGCCAAACGCTGTTCGAGTTGGGCCTGGCGTGTTTGCAAATCCTCTTGTTGGCGGGTGTGCTGCTGGATCTGCGCGGCCAGTGGCGTCAGCCGGGACCTGAGTTCGCTCTGGCGGGCAAACTGGTGCCGTTGTGGGGCCAGTTGCTCAAGGCGGGTCAGTGTCAGGCGTTCGCCGGCCAGCCGTTGCCCTTCCTGTTCGGCGCTGGTCAGCTGTTCGCTGGCGCTGAGCTGTTCGTCCTGCAACTGTCCCAGCTCCTTGAGCCAGGTATGTTGAAGCTCCAGTTGCTTGAGCTGCGCCTGCCGGGTCTTGAGTTGCTGCTGCGCCTGATCGAAGCGCTCGTCCAGTGCAGCGCGTGCTTCAGGGGCCAGCGGGGTCACACCCGTGGCCTGATCCTGCAACAACTTGTGCGCCTCACGCGCGTCCTTGGTCTTGTCGAAGGCACGCCGGCCCAAGCGCGTGTAGAGCGCGGTGTCGGTGAGTTTTTCCAGCAGTTCGCTGCGTTCGTTATCGTTGGCCTTGAGGAAGGCGCTGAATTCGCTTTGCGCCAACAGCACGGCGCGGGTGAACTGCTCGAAGTTCAGGCCCAGCACGGCTTCGAGCTGAGTCTTGAACTCGACTTTCTGGCTGGCCAGCAATTGATCCAGATCGATATCGCGAAGGCTCTGGCGGCTGGCTTGCAGCTTGCCGGCAGCCTTTTCCCGAGCGCGGTTGGCTTCCCAGCGTGCGCGGTAGCGCCGGCCATCGATGCCGACGAAATCCACCTCGGCATAACCTTCACCGGTGCCGCGACGCAGCAGGGTGCGCGGGTCCCCGGTACTGATCTCGCCGTCCGCATCCGGCGCCTTGGCCGACACCTGGGCATTGCTCAGTCGTGGCACGGCACCAAAGAGCGCCAGGCACAACGCGTCGAGCAAGGTGCTTTTACCGGCACCGGTCGGGCCGGTGATGGCGAACAGGCCAGCACTGGCCAGCGGCTCGGCGGTGAAGTCGATTTCAAACGGCCCGGCCAGCGAAGCCAGGTTTTTCAGGCGGATGGCGAGGATTTTCATGGCTGTTCGCCCTCCATCTGTACGTCTTGCAGCAACTCGGCAAAGTCTTGGAGGGTTTGCTCATCGACCTCGCTGCCGTAGTTGTCGTGCCAGGCGCGGCTGAACAGTTCCTGCGGCGTCAGTTGGTCGAGCTCGATCAGGGCTGCGCCGTCATCGACGCCTTCGCGGCCGCCGTTGCCGGCGTACTCGGCGGCGATACGCACCAGGCGCACGGCTTTGCCTTGCAGAGCGGTTTCCACCTGATTGCGCAGGTCGGGTTGTGGCTCGTCCAGGCGTACGCGCACTTCCAGCCACGGTTGACGCTGGATATCGGCCAGCAGATCGACGTTGGGCAGCTCGGCCAGTTGCAGCAGGATGTCCGCCAGTGGCGCTGGGCCGAGGCGTTGCAGGTTGACGGCGCGGGGAATCAGCTTGGGTTCGACGCTGACCAGGGTTTCGCCGTCGAGCTGAATGTCGAGGATCTGGTGCTGATAGGCGATTTCGGAAAAGGACAACGGGATCGGGGAGCCGCTGTAACGGATGCGCGTTTCGCCGTTGACCTTCTGCGGCTTGTGCAAATGGCCGAGGGCGACGTAGCTGATGCTGGGGCCGAACAGGCTGGCGGGCAGGGCTTCGGCGTTGCCGATGATCAGGCTGCGCTCGGAGTCTTCGGATACCGAACCGCCCGCCATGTGCGCGTGACTGATGGCGATCAGGGCCTGGCCACGCTTGCGCTTGGCGTTGGCCGCTTCGATCAGCCACTCGTGAACCTGGCCGATGCCGCGCAGGTAGTCATCGCCCAAGTGGGCGCCAGTGACTTCGGCCGGGCGCAGGAACGGCAGCGCCAGGCACCAGGCTACCGTCTTGCCCTTGGCGTCTGGCAGCGGCAACAGCAGGCGTTCGGCGTCGAGCTGGCCGTCGTCCAGCCACAACACGCGCCCTAGCGCATGGGTGCGCAAACGGCGCATCAGTGGCGCTGGCAACTCGATGCGGGAGCCGGAATCGTGGTTGCCGGCGATCATCACAATGGTGAGTTTCGGCTGTTGCTCGTGGGCGCTGACGATGAAATCGTACAGGCGCTCCTGGGCTTTGACCGGCGGATTGACCGTGTCGAAGATGTCACCGGCGATCAGCAGAACATCCGGCTGGTCCAGTTTGAGCTGACGCAACAGCCATTCCAGAAAGCAGGCGTGCTCGAAATCGCGATCCTGGCCGTGCAGGTTTTGCCCGAGGTGCCAGTCGGAGGTGTGAAACAGACGCAAGGCGAGCTCCGTAGGAAATAAGGTCGTGGCCGCGGGGAAATTGATGGCGGCGAAAAGGGTGGGAGTTTACGGGGAAAGCGGTGGGCACGGGTAATCGAGGTGATCTTGGGGCCCTATCGCGACGGTGGTTCAGGCGGCCACTATTTCGGATAAAGCGGCGGCAATCCGCTGTCACCCAACGGATCCTGTTTGCGCTCGGCCATCGGTATGGTCCTGATCGCCCGCCACAGTTCCTCACCTTGCCAATGCTGGCCACTTTCGCTGTACAGCGCGCCGTTCAGGCCGTCCAGGGCATCGGACAGCGGGACGAAGCGCGCGGCCATGTCGGCCAGGGTTTCCGGTTGCTGGCGGGCCCAGGCGTCCAGCGCCTGGCGGGTGGCATGGGTGTCGTTGGCCTGACAGGCGCGCTTGAGGTCGTCGAGCACGGTGCGCGGGCTGGGGCCGGCTTGCGCGGCCCGCAGGATCGCCGGTTGCCAGCGGGCGCGCCACCACAGGCCAAAACCGAGGAGGGTGGTGCACGCCAGCGTCAGGGTGCTGAGCTTCCACCACCAGAGTGCTTCGTTATCGGCGGCAGTGATAACCGGCGTCACGCCGGCGGGGGTATCGACCATCAAGCCGGGGTTGTTCGCCACGCTGAGGGTGCGCGCGGGCAGGCTGGTGTGCTCTAGGTGATCTTCGAAGGTGTTCCACCAGACCACGTCCACCGCTGGCAACTCGATGTCGCCACTGCGCACCGGCACCAGGGCTTCGCGGTCCTCGCGGCTGCCGATCAGGCCACGTTCGCTGTTCTGATTGCCCAGCACCGGCTGGTCGGGATAGCGCCGCAAGCCGTTGACGTCAGTGGCCGGTAGCGGTGGCAATTGAGTGCTGGCCAGGCCTTCGGCTTTCAGAGTCAGACTGCGGGTGAGCGAGTCACCGACCTGTGTCTGCTCAGGCTCCGGGTTCCAGCTTTCGCTCAGGCTCAAGCTTCGGGCCGGCAACCAGGGCGCGTCTGCCGGGTAGGTCGCCGGCTTGGCCTTGACCGTCAACGTCAGTTTGCCTGAGCTTACGCGCATCAGCTTGCCGGATTTTGGCACCTGCGCTTCAACTTCCTGGGCGGGCTGAGGGTCCACCAGGGTCGCACTGAAGATCTGTGCCGGCAGGGTCACCTGGCCACTGTGCTGTGGGTAGATCGCATAGCGCAGTTCGATCACGCCGTGACGCACACCCTCGATATCCTTTTCGTAGGTGCGTGATTCCCCCAACTGCTCGATGCGCGCATCGGGGATCTGCAAGGGCGTCAGGCTGCTGTCGTCGTACAGCGAGACGGAATGATAGATGCGCACGGTGAGGATCGCCTGGGCCTGCACGTATACGCTGTCCTGGTCGAGGCTGGCCTCGATGAACACCGGTCCGCGTTTGCCGACGCGGTCCTGGGTTTCGCTTTCGACCACTTGCAGGGTGATCGGCTGGCTCTGCGCGTCGCCCAGTTTCAACGGGGCAATGACCACGCTGCCATTCTGACGGGGCAGCAGGGTAATGATCCAGCGGGTGGTCGCACGGCTATCGCCGTCGATGGTGGTCAACTGGTTGACCTGGCGGGTGCCACGCACCTCGAACAGGGGTTCAAGTGCCGTCAGGTCCGGCTTGCCGAACTGCGTCACATCGTTGGATTCCAGGGTCAATTCGACCGTTTCACCGGAACTCAGGCGGGTACGGTCGACACTGGCGGCCAGCTCCGCGCCCTGGGCTTGTAAGGTCCAGAGCAGCATGGCAGCCAGCAGGGCGGTGAAGCGTGTCATCGGGTTTTTTCCTGATCCTGATGTTGTTGCTGTTCGTACCAGAATTTACGCCTGAGCAGTTCCCCCGGGTCATCCGGGATCTTGCGCAGCCATTGCTCCAGGGCCTGGCGCTGTTCGCCATCGATGGCATCGCTGGCCGGGCGCAAGGGCGGGGTGGTGCTTTGTTCATCGCCCAGTTCGCTGCCGGGCACTTCGTTGCTGCCCGGTCGTGGCGGTGTGGGTTCGGCGTCTTGTGTGTCTGGTGTGGGTGTCTGTGCCTCGGCATTGGCTTGCCCGGTGTCAGCCGGTTGGGTCGCGGCGCCGGGCGGTTGCTCCTGCGGAGCACCGGGTTTTTCGTCCTCGGGTTTTTGCGATTCGACCGGTTTCGGCGCTGTTTTCTGCTTTAGCAGGTTCTCCACCAAAGCCTTGTTGGTCAGTGCCGGGCGCAGATCCGGTTGCAGCTCCAGTGCCTGCTCGTAGGCATCCAGCGCAGCTTCCAGCTCACCACTTTTGGCCAACGCGTTACCACGATTGTAGTGGGCATGGGCGTCGTTGCCTTCGGCGAAACGCTGGGCGGCAGCGCTGTACTCGCCGGCCTCATAGAGTGCCACGCCCTGCCATTGGTGGTTATCGAAATGCTGCGCTGCCTCGGCCGGGCGCTTTTGCTTGAGCAGGTGCAGCCCCTGTTGGTCGGGACGCAGCCACAGGTCTTTGAAGTCGAACGCGTAGCTGGGTTGCGGCAATAAAAACAGCAGTGGCAGGCAGAACAACCAGCCGCGCCGACCGGCACAGGCCGCCAGTAGCAGGAGAGGCAACAACAACCAGTAACCCTGATCGGCCCAGGTGTCGAGACGTAAGGTCTGGCCATCGTTACGCAGGCTGCGTGGCCCGGCGAGCAGACCGAGACCGCGCAGGTCGGCATCCTCGAGGCGGGCATGGCGATAACGACCATCGAGGCTGTTGACGAAGGCTTTCAACCCCGGCTCGTCCAGGTGTGGCACCAGAATTGCGCCTTGTTCATCCTTGAGGAAGCTACCGTCTTCCTGGGTGATCGGCGAGCCCTCGGCGGTGCCGACTCCGAGCATCAGAAATTGCGTGGATTTGCCGTCCAGCGCCTGTTGAATGCCTTCGCGCTCCAGGTCGCTTAGAGAGGAGCCGATCAGCAGGATGCGGCCATCGCCCAACGCTCCCTGTTTGAGTAATGTCAGGGCCTTGGTCACCGCCAGGTCCGCGCGATGACCAGGCTGGGGCATTAACGACGGTTTGAGCGAATCCAGCAAATTGCGGCTGGTGGCGAGGTCGTCCGATAACGGCACCAGCGTGTGTGCACTGCCGGCGTACACGATGATGGCGGTCTGCGCGTCGCTGCGATTTTGCAACAGGTCGAACAGTTTGCGTCGGGCCTGTTCGAGTCGGTTGGGTGGCACGTCGGTGGCGAGCATTTGCGGAGTCAGTTCCAGGATCACCACCAGTGGGTCCGCTGGCTTCTGGCTGTTTTGTTCGACACGCTCCCAGCTCGGCCCGAGCAACGCCACAATGGTCAGCAGCCACGCGATACCGAGTGCGACCCACGGCAATTTGCTTTCGCGGCCGTTGCCGCCACTGAGCAACGCGGCGTGGAAGGCCGGCGGCAGGATCATTTGCCAGCGCCCGGCGCGTTTCTGCCTGTGCCAGAGTTGCCAGAGCAACCAGCCCAGCAACGGCACCAGCAACAACCAGCCGGGGCGGAACCAGTACGGCCACAGATCGCTCATCGGCGCCTCCGCAGACGCAGACGCCTGAGACGATCGCGCCAGTCGGGCAGGGCGCTCTGGGACAACAGATCCTTGGTAAACAGGCGATGCAACGGGTTATGCGGCCAGCGTTCGCGCACCACCAGCAGCATGCTCAGCAACAACGCCATTGCCAGCGGCCAGTGGTACAAGGCCAAAGCCGGGCGGGCCTGGGTCGGTTGTTGAGCCACCGGCTCCAGTTGATCGAGGGTCTCCTTGATCGCCTGCAACTGTTCGCCATCACGAGCGCGGAAATACTGGCCATGGGTGGCCGCGGCAATGGCTTGCAGCGATGGTTCATCGAGGTCCAGGCTTGGGTTGACGCCGAGAAATCCCGGCGTGCCGGACTGCTCAGGGTCGGCGCCGATGCCGATGGTGTAGATTTTCACGCCTTCCCGAGCCGCCAGCCGCGCGGCGGTCAGTGGGCCAATTTCACCGCCGTTGTTGGCACCATCGGTCACCAGGATCAGCACGCGACTTTGTGCCGGACGCATGCGCAGGCGCTTGAGGGCCAGGCCAATGGCGTCGCCGATGGCGGTGTTCTTGCCGGCGATACCAACCCGCGCTTCGTCGAGCCAGGTCCGTACGGTGCGCCGGTCGAAGGTCAGCGGCGCCTGCAAATAGGCACGGCTGCCAAACAGAATCAGGCCGACCCGGTCGCCCTCACGGCTCTCGAGAAAATCTCCGAGCAAATGTTGCACCAGCGCCAGGCGACTGACTTCATCGTCCTGCCATTGCATGTCAGGGAAATCCATGGAACCGGACACGTCCACAGCCACGAGCAAGTCGCGGCCGCTGGCGGCAATCGGCAGCGGTTCGCCCAGCCACTGCGGTCGCGCTGCAGCAATCAGCAGAAACAGCCAAAGCAACATGAAGGGCGCCTGTTGGCGCCAGGCTGGAAGATTGGCCCGTGCGCGACGACGAGCCAGGCCTTCCAGGTCGCCGAGAAAGCTGACCTTGAGCGCCGGCTCGCCGCTGTCAGCCACCGGCAATACGAGGCGCATCAGCCACGGTAGCGGCATCAGGGCGAAGATCCACGGCCAGGCGAACTCAAACATGTTTGCGAATCCAGGTTTCGACGGCCTGGGTGAGGCCGGCGATGGCCTTGTCGTCAAGTTTGCATTCGGGCTTGTAGGCGCCTTCGACCAGCACCATCCAGCGTGTCAGGCCGGCGGCGGGGCAGCGGTTGTCGAGGAAGGCCAGCCATTTGCGACCGTTGAGGGTGTGGCTCTGGCTGTAGGGGTAATGATTGCGGCACAGGCGCTTGAGCAGGCCGTTGAGTTGCTGCAGCCACGCACCGGCGGGGGCGCCATCATAAGGTTTGGGCAGCAGGGCCAGTTCCGCCAGCGCGGCGAGGCGTACCGGGTCCAGGGGTTGTTCGGCACGTACGATCAGGCGCTTGGTGGGCAGCAAGCTGCGTGCTTTCCACAGGCCGAACGCGATCAGTACCAATGCCAGCAATAACAGCCACCAGCCCGGCGCGGGTGGCCAAACGCTGATGGGCGGCGGGGAAATCAGCGGCTGCAACTGTTCCAGACTGCTCATCGACCTTTCCCCGGACTCTGCGGGTTCAGGTACTCGCGCAGTTGTTCGACCATTTCGCTTTGGGTGCTCAACGGCATCAGCAAGACCCGAAGCTTCTGCGCCAGCAGTTCCCAGCGCGCGATCCGTGCTTCGGCCTGGGCGCGGTAGCTCTGGCGCAGGTCGAAATTGAGGGTGTCGATTTCCAGTTGCGCGCCGCGCTCGGCAAAACGCAGCAAGCCGGCAGCGGGCAGGGCGTGGTCCAGCGGGTCGGATACCGGCAACAGCAACAGGTCGCAATGGCGCGACAACAGGCTCAGTTGTTGTTCGGTGCCTTCGGTCAGCGCGCGCTCATCACAGATCACGATCACCAGGCTGCCGGGGCGCAGCACTTCCCGGGCGCGGCGCAGGGCGAGGTTGAGGCTGTCGCGGTTCTGTTCGGTTTCGGTGTGCAGCGATTGATTGACCCGCACCAGCCGGTTAAGCAGTTGCAGCAGGCTTTGTTTGCTCCGCCGGGGTTTGATTTCGTAATGCTCGTTGTCGCCGAACACCAGCCCGCCAACCCGATCGTTATGACCGAGCGCTGCCCAGCCAATCAGACTGGCGGCCTGGGCCGCGAGCACCGATTTGAACATCAGCCCGGAACCGAAGAACAGCCGACGGCTTTGCTCTACGATGATGAAAATCGGGCGCTCGCGTTCTTCGTGGAACAGCTTGGTGTGGGGCTCCTGCGTGCGGGCCGTGACGCGCCAGTCGATGGTGCGCACGTCGTCGCCCGCCTGATAGACCCGCACCTGGTCAAAATCCACGCCGCGACCGCGCAGTTTGGAATGGTGCAGCCCGATCAGCGGGCTGCGCTGGCTCGGCGTGGAGAACAGCTGCACTTCGCGCACGCGGTGACGCATCTCGATCAGTTCGGCGAGACTGATGCGGATGCCCGGCTCGGGCGGCAAAAGGGCGCTCATCGGGGTCAAGCGACGGCTACGACGTCGAGAATCCGCTGGACCACCCGGTCCTGGTCAATGCCGGCGGCTTCCGCTTCGAAGGACAGGATGATGCGGTGGCGCAACACGTCGAACAGCACCGCCTGGATGTCTTCCGGACTGACGAAGTCGCGACCGGCAAGCCAGGCGTGGGCGCGGGCGCAGCGGTCCAAAGCGATGGATCCCCGGGGGCTGGCGCCATAGGCAATCCATTCAGCCATTTCCGGGTCGAACTTGGCCGGGTTGCGGGTGGCCATGACCAACTGCACCAGGTATTCCTCCACGGCGTCCGCCATGTAAAGGCCCAGGATTTCCTTGCGCGCGGCAAAGATCGCCTGCTGGCTGACTCGGCGTTCCGGCTTGGTTTCGCCGTTCAGCGCTTCGCCACGGGCCTGCTGCAGGATGCGGCGCTCGACGGCGGCGTCCGGGAAACCCATTTTCACGTGCATCAGGAAGCGGTCGAGCTGGGCTTCAGGCAGTGGGTAGGTGCCTTCCTGTTCAATGGGGTTCTGGGTGGCCATTACCAAAAACAGCGGCGACAGCTCATAAGTGCTGCGCCCGACACTGACCTGGCGCTCTGCCATGGCCTCGAGCAGGGCCGACTGAACCTTGGCCGGCGCACGGTTGATTTCGTCTGCCAGCACGAGGTTGTGGAAGATCGGGCCTTGCTGGAAGACGAAGCTGCCGGTTTCCGGTCGATAGATTTCTGTGCCGGTAATGTCGGCAGGCAGCAGGTCGGGGGTGAACTGGATTCGATGGAACTGGGCCTCGATGCCTTCGGCAAGCTCCTTGATGGCCTTGGTCTTCGCCAGGCCTGGCGCACCCTCGACCAGCATATGGCCATCGGCGAGCAAGGCGATGAGCAACCGCTCGATGAGTTTTTCCTGGCCGAGAATCTGCGTGGAAAGAAAGGTTCGCAGCGCGATGAGCGCCTCACGATGTTCCATCGATGACTGTTCCTGGAAAGGGTGACCTGAGCGTTCGACTATCGCCAAGGCTGGGGGCGTTACTTTAATCCATCGCGGGGGGCGGCGACTAACGGCATTTTGTGCAAAGTGTGGGAAATGGATGGTGGAGTGGGATCCCTGTAGGAGCGAGCATGCTCGCGATGGTCGTCAACGATGACGCGGGATGCCTGACACCCAGCGGTGTTATCGGGGCCATCGCGAGCATGCTCGCTCCTACAGGAGAGGCGCTCCTTAAATCTCGCTGATGTAGGTCCCGGTCCCATCCAGAATGTTCTTGAGGGTCAGCTCGACCTCCGCCAGATCGCTGGCATCGGTGTTGTGCGTGATCTCCAGCACATCATCGCCATTGAGCGCATCGGCATCCGCCGCCGCGATTTCGATCAGCAGGCGGGTCGGGCTGAGGGTGACCTTGACGCCGTCGAGGGTCGAAGGCTCGCCGTCCAGGGTGATTTCCAGCTCGTCCTCGTCCGGGTAACGGCTCATCAGGAACATGTCCCCCTTGTCGCTGTGGCAGGCGAGCATGGCCATGTTGTCTTCTTCGTCGTCGCACGGGTTGACGATCAACAGGGAGGTGGTCATTTGCATGGGAATTCCTGGCTCGAGGAGCAATGTGAAAGCGGTCAAAACGCAATTCTGCCAGCCTTCGACCATTTCTGCTCGTCTCACCGCCAGCGAACGTGTCGTGACTGCACGGTAGGTTACTGGTCATTTTCGATACGAGCCTGCCGCAAATCCGGCGATTAGACGCCCGTTTTTCCCGATGGCTGCTAGTGTTATTCGATGCCTGTCGCAACAGCAGCATTCCGATGACCGAATATGTCGCAGCACCGCAAGCACCGGCCTTGCCGCACTGGTTAAGCTGCGCAACGGATGGATACCTGTAAAGATCTGCCTGTAAAGACAATGTGCAATTGATCGCACAGTCGTTTTTGCACATGGCCGTTCACCGAAGATGAATGTGACCCAAGTGTCCCGTCCAGCTTCACCCACCTGTCACCCTGTTTCCTCTGCCCGAGAATCAGGAACAGGGTGACGGATCGCCCCGAAAGGGGTGTTGCACGCGACGCTTCAATCAATAACAAGCCCAAGCGGAGTACCACAGATGGCGTTCTTCACCGCAGCCAGCAAAGCCGACTTCCAGCACCAACTGCAAGCGGCACTGGCGCAGCACATCAGTGAACAGGCACTGCCACAAGTGGCGCTGTTCGCTGAACAATTCTTCGGCATCATTTCTCTGGACGAGCTGACCCAGCGTCGGCTGTCCGACCTCGCTGGCTGTACCCTTTCTGCGTGGCGCCTGCTTGAGCGCTTCGATCACGCGCAACCGCAAGTGCGCGTCTACAACCCCGATTACGAACGCCATGGCTGGCAGTCGACCCACACGGCGGTCGAAGTGCTGCACCACGACCTGCCATTTTTGGTGGACTCGGTGCGGACCGAGCTGAATCGTCGCGGCTACAGCATTCATACCCTGCAAACCACCGTGCTGAGCGTGCGTCGCGGCAGCAAGGGCGAATTGCTGGAAATCCTGCCGAAAGGCACCCAGGGCGACGACGTGCTGCAAGAGTCGTTGATGTACCTGGAAATTGACCGTTGCTCCAACACCGCCGAACTGAACGTCCTGGCCAAGGAACTCGAACAGGTCCTGGGTGAAGTGCGCGTCGCGGTCAGCGATTTCGAACCCATGAAGGCCAAGGTCCAGGAAATCCTCACCAACCTGGACAACAGCCGTTTTGCGGTAGACGCCGACGAGAAGAACGAAATCAAGAGCTTCCTGGAATGGCTGGTGGGCAACCACTTCACCTTCCTGGGCTACGAAGAGTTCGTGGTCACCGATCAGGCCGATGGCGGCCACATCGAATACGACCAGGGCTCCTTCCTGGGCCTGACCAAACTGCTGCGCACCGGCCTGACCTACGATGACCTGCGCATCGAAGACTACGCCGTGAACTACCTGCGCGAACCGACCCTGCTGTCGTTCGCCAAGGCCGCGCACCCAAGCCGTGTACACCGTCCGGCTTACCCTGACTACGTGTCGATCCGTGAAATCGACGCCGATGGCACGGTCATCAAGGAATGCCGCTTCATGGGCCTGTACACCTCGTCGGTGTATGGCGAAAGTGTGCGCAACATTCCGTACATTCGCCGCAAGGTCGCGGAAATCGAACGCCGCTCCGGCTTCCAGGCCAAGGCTCACCTGGGCAAGGAACTGGCACAGGTCCTGGAAGTACTGCCACGGGACGATCTGTTCCAGACCCCGGTGGACGAGCTGTTCAGCACCGTGATGTCGATCGTGCAGATCCAGGAACGCAACAAGATCCGCGTATTCCTGCGCAAGGACCCGTACGGTCGTTTCTGCTACTGCCTGGCCTACGTGCCGCGTGACATCTACTCCACCGAAGTGCGCCAGAAGATCCAGCAAGTGCTGATGGATCGCCTCAAGGCTTCGGACTGCGAGTTCTGGACATTCTTCTCCGAGTCCGTGCTGGCCCGCGTGCAACTGATCCTGCGTGTGGACCCGAAAAACCGCATCGACATCGACCCGCAACAACTGGAAAACGAAGTGATCCAGGCCTGCCGCAGCTGGCAGGACGATTACTCGGCGCTGACCGTCGAGAGCTTCGGCGAAGCCCAGGGCACCAACGTGCTGGCGGACTTCCCCAAAGGCTTCCCGGCGGGTTACCGCGAGCGTTTCGCCGCGCACTCGGCCGTGGTCGACATGCAGCACCTGCTGAGCCTGAACGAGAAAAACCCGCTGGTGATGAGTTTCTACCAGCCGCTGGGTCAGGTGTCCGGTCAGCGCGAACTGCATTGCAAGCTGTATCACGCCGATACCCCGCTGGCACTGTCCGACGTGTTGCCGATCCTGGAAAACCTCGGGCTGCGTGTGCTGGGTGAGTTCCCTTACCGCTTGCGTCACACCAATGGTCGCGAGTTCTGGATCCACGATTTCGCGTTCACCGCCGCCGAAGGCCTGGACCTGGACATCCAGCAGCTCAACGACACCTTGCAGGATGCCTTCGTCCACATCGTCAGCGGCGATGCCGAGAACGATGCGTTCAACCGCCTGGTGCTGACCGCCGGCCTGCCATGGCGCGACGTGGCGCTGCTGCGTGCTTATGCCCGCTACATGAAACAGATCCGTCTGGGCTTTGACCTGGGCTACATCGCCAGCACCCTGAACAACCACACCGACATCGCCCGCGAGTTGACCCGGTTGTTCAAGACCCGCTTCTACCTGGCGCGAAAGCTCAGCGGCGACGACCTGGAAGACATGCAGCAACGCCTGGAGCACGCGATCCTCAGCGCCCTGGACGAGGTTCAGGTGCTCAACGAAGACCGCATCCTGCGTCGCTACCTGGACCTGATCAAGGCGACCCTGCGCACCAACTTCTACCAGGCAGACGCCAAGGGTCATAACAAGTCGTACTTCAGCTTCAAGTTCAATCCGCACCTGATTCCTGAACTGCCGAAACCGGTGCCGAAGTTCGAAATCTTCGTTTACTCGCCGCGTGTCGAAGGCGTGCACCTGCGCTTTGGCAACGTGGCTCGCGGTGGTCTGCGCTGGTCCGACCGTGAGGAAGACTACCGCACCGAAGTGCTGGGCCTGGTAAAAGCCCAGCAGGTGAAGAACTCCGTCATCGTGCCAGTGGGCGCCAAGGGTGGCTTCCTGCCACGTCGCCTGCCACTGGGCGGCGGTCGGGACGAAATCGCAGCAGAAGGTATCGCCTGCTATCGCATCTTCATTTCCGGCCTGCTGGACATCACCGACAACCTGAAGGATGGCGCGCTGGTGCCGCCGGCCAACGTCGTGCGGCATGACGATGATGACCCGTACCTGGTGGTGGCAGCGGACAAGGGCACTGCAACCTTCTCCGACATCGCCAACGGCATCGCCATCGACTACGGCTTCTGGCTCGGCGATGCGTTTGCCTCCGGTGGCTCGGCCGGTTACGACCACAAGAAGATGGGCATTACCGCCAAGGGCGCGTGGGTGGGCGTACAACGCCATTTCCGCGAGCGCGGCATCAATGTCCAGGAAGACAGCATCACCGTGGTGGGCGTCGGCGACATGGCCGGTGACGTGTTCGGTAACGGCTTGCTGATGTCCGACAAGCTGCAGCTGGTCGCGGCATTCAACCACCTGCACATCTTCATCGACCCGAACCCGAACCCGGCGACCAGCTTCGCCGAGCGTCAACGCCTGTTCGACCTGCCGCGTTCGGCCTGGTCGGATTACGACACCAGCATCATGTCCGAAGGCGGCGGGATTTTCTCCCGTAGCGCGAAGAGCATCGCGATTTCCGCGCAGATGAAAGAGCGCTTCGACATCCAGGCTGACAAACTGACCCCGACCGAACTGCTGAACGCCTTGCTGAAGGCGCCAGTGGACCTGTTGTGGAACGGTGGCATCGGCACCTACGTCAAGGCCAGCACCGAAAGCCACGCCGACGTGGGCGACAAGGCCAACGATGCACTGCGCGTGAACGGTAACGAGCTGCGCTGCAAGGTCGTGGGTGAGGGCGGTAACCTGGGCATGACCCAACTGGGTCGCGTCGAGTTCGGTCTCAATGGCGGCGGTTCCAACACCGACTTCATCGACAACGCCGGTGGCGTGGACTGCTCCGACCACGAAGTGAACATCAAGATCCTGCTGAACGAAGTGGTTCAGGCCGGCGACATGACCGACAAGCAACGCAATGTGTTGCTGTCGAGCATGACCGACGAGGTCGGTGGGTTGGTGCTGGGCAACAACTACAAGCAGACTCAGGCCTTGTCCCTGGCGGCTCGTCGTGCATTGCCACGCATCGCTGAATACAAGCGTCTGATGAACGACCTCGAAGGCCGTGGCAAGCTGGATCGCGCCATCGAGTTCCTGCCGTCGGAAGAGCAGATCAACGAACGCGTCGCGGCAGGCCATGGCCTGACCCGTCCGGAGTTGTCCGTGCTCATCTCCTACAGCAAGATCGACCTCAAGGCCGCGTTGCTCGAATCCCTTGTGCCGGATGACGACTACCTGACCCGCGACATGGAAACCGCTTTTCCACCGACGCTGGTGAGCAAGTTCTCCGAGGCGATGCGCCGTCACCGTCTGAAGCGCGAGATCGTCAGCACCCAGATCGCCAACGATCTGGTGAACCACATGGGCATTACCTTCGTTCAGCGACTCAAGGAGTCGACCGGCATGAGCCCGGCGAACGTGGCGGGGGCCTATGTGATCGTTCGGGATATCTTCCACCTCCCGCACTGGTTCCGTCAGATCGAAGCCCTGGACTACAAGGTGTCGGCTGATGTGCAACTGGAAATGATGGACGAGCTGATGCGCCTGGGCCGTCGTGCCACTCGCTGGTTCCTGCGTACCCGTCGCAACGAGCAGAATGCGGCTCGTGACGTCGCGCATTTCGGTCCACACCTGAAGGAACTGGGCCTGAAACTCGACGAACTCCTGGAAGGTCCGACCCGCGAAGGCTGGCAGAAGCGTTACCAGGCTTACGTCGAAGCGGGTGTGCCCGAGTTGCTGGCGCGCATGGTCGCAGGTACCTCGCACCTGTATACCTTGCTCCCGGTCATCGAGGCGTCCGACGTCACCGGCCAGGATCCGGCGGAAGTGGCCAAGGCTTACTTCGCGGTGGGTGAAAAGCTGGACATCACCTGGTACCTGCAACAGATCAGTGCCTTGCCGGTTGAGAACAACTGGCAGGCTCTGGCCCGTGAAGCGTTCCGCGACGACGTCGACTGGCAGCAACGGGCGATCACCATTTCTGTCCTGCAGCTGTGCGACAGTTCGGTGGAAGCACGCCTGGACGCCTGGTTAGCGCAACACGCCAGCATGATCGAACGCTGGCGTGCCATGTTGGTGGAAATCCGTGCCGCCAGCGGCACGGACTACGCCATGTACGCAGTGGCCAACCGCGAGCTGCTCGACCTGGCGTTGAGTGGGCAAGTCGTTGTGCCAGCCCAGGCAGCCCCGGCCAGCGCCGAGCCGCAACCGGCCTGATCCGGCGTTGAATGAAAAAGCCCCGCATCGAAAGATGCGGGGTTTTTTTTGCGTGTTCTTGAGGGCGCTGGCTTGGCCGCGACGGCGGCCGTCCAGCCAACAATGACGTTGTCTTGCAGTCACATCGCAAGCCGGCTCGCTACCACAGGGCACTCAGCGCATCAATCGTCGTCCGATTGCGGGCGTGGTTCAATGAATAGCGGGTAAGGTTCGCCACTGGTTGGGTACGGTACGTTGCGTTCGAGAATCGTCAGGTTGAACGCCAATGAGTCACCGGACTGATCACCGTAGCTATACAGTTTTGGTTGTTGCATGAGTTGCCTTTTTATAACGCCAGCATTGCGTGCTTTCAGATACACCGTGGCCTGGTTGTTTGTCAGGTTGTCCAGTGTAATGATCTGCTTTTCGTTATTTAGCAAGTTGAAGGAAGTTGTCTTGCCTCCAGCAGCGGGAAATGCTCCCAGTAAACCATTGTTGTCCTTGCTGAGGTATTTTCCCAGATACGCTTCACTGCGGATCTGAATGTTGTAGTAGTCGTCATAACAGCGAAAATATACGATCATTTCCTCAGAGCGGGTACGAACCGTTTCGTCTCGCCCGCGGTGCACTTGTACCATGGCCTGCGTGGTCGCAGAGTACCGGTGAGCAGTTGTCAGCAAGTTGCCCTGGTCAGCGGGCACCTTCAGCATTTGATCGAAAAACTTCATCATGACGTTATTGCACCGGATGGATGCAATAAAGGATCTTTCTTGTTCAGTACTCATAAAGTCTCCATTAACTTGAGTTGTTCGCATCGTGCGAGCCGCCAGAATAATGGAGTTGAAGTTCAACAACAGATTTGAACAATTGCCTGATGTTACCCCGAACCTGTAGGGGCGAGCTTATTCGCGATGCGTTGTTGCAGGCAACTTACAGGGTGAGCATATAACGCATTGCGAGCAAGCTCGCTCCATGTATGTTCAGGTTCAGCGGGAATTAATTCTCCAGCGGAATCAACACTTTCTCATCCGGAGATAACACCATGAACACCAGCAACTTGGCCGGTTTGGTCTTGCTCGCGTTTTTCGAAACCAGATGTTCCGATCCCGCAGGCTCATACCAGTATTCACCGGCCTTGTAGGTTTTCGCCGGTTCGCCCTTGACCTGGGAGGTGATCGCTCCCGACAACACGTAGGCCATCGCCGTGCCCTCGTGTTTGTGCGCGATTGAGGACTGGCCAGGCAGGTAGTCGACTTCGAGCATCAGAGCTTTTTTGTCGGGGACGTTCTTCAGGACTTCGTCCTGCAGGATCGTGACCTTTTCCGAAGGGTCATGGGCGAATGCTGGAACCGGGAGCGTCAGGGCCAGGGCAGCGAGTGGGGCGGCACACAAGCGCAACATTTTCATGGGTTATTACCTGCGGTGGTTGGTCGTCAGGGACCAGATTAGCCCCCGATGTCAGAGGGGCAAACGGCCAATTCTCACGAAGGCGAGGGGACCAATGTCACCGGTGCATAAAAAAGACCGCAGCCAACGGCGGTGCTTTCAGAGGCACTGAGTGCCCTGTAGGCGCCGTCGTTGGCTGCGGCCTATTAACCGTTTCAGCGAATCGGAAAGCTGTTGAAATCCACGGCATTGGCCAACTGGTTGTCGATCAGGCCGATGAATCCCTGGACTTCAGGGCAGTTGAAATGTTGGTGCATGGCCGCTTCCGATTGCCAGCGGGCGCTGACGTTCCAGCGGTTGCTGTCCTCGGGGCAGCGGTCGACCATATAGGATTCACAGCCCGGTAATTCGCGCAGGGTTTCGACAATCTTCTGCAGTTGCTTGCCCAGCTCTTCCGAGCGACCGGAGACGGCCTGTACCTTTACGGTGTTGATCACTTCGTTGGACATTACTCACACTCCTGAATCAGGCTGTCCTGCTCATTGAGGGATAACGCCTATGCAGGATAGGCCTGCACCCCTGGACCGCCAATAGCCAATCGCGGGATAAAAACCCAGGCCAATGGCTCAGGCAATCTGCTGAAAAATGTCCCGCAGGCGATCCAGGGCGGGGTCGATGTCCAACATTTCAATGGCGCCAAAGCCCATGAGCAGGCCGTCCTGGGGCGTTCGCTGGTAGTAGAAGGGAGCGATGGGATACAGCCCGACTTCGACCTTTCTTGCCAGTTCGACCAGCAACTGCATATCGATAGGCACTTTGCATCTAAGGGATATGTGGAAACCGGCGACGCTGGGGATCGCTTCCAGCCAAGGCGAAAGATCGCTCGCCACTCGCGTGAGAATGCGCTCACGCCGAGCCGCGTAGATCGCGTGGCAGCGCCGGATATGCTTGAGCAGGCAGCCTTCGGCGATGAACTTGGCCAGCGCCCATTGGGGCAGGGTGGAGGTGTGCAGGTCGGTCAGTTGCTTGGCGCGGATCACCGCTTCGAGGATGGCCGGCGGCAGGATCATATAGCCCAGGCGCAACTCCGGCAGCAGCGTTTTCGAAAAGGTGCCCACGTAAGCGACGATTCCGTATTCATCCATGCTTTGCAGGGAATCGGTAGGCCGGCCTTCGTAGCGGAACTCACTGTCGTAGTCGTCTTCGATAATGATTGCGCCCAGCTCCCGGGCCCGTTCCAGCAACGCCACCCGACGCGCCTGGCTCATGGCGATGCCGAGTGGAAACTGGTGTGACGGCGTCACGTAGATCAGTCGGGTCCCCTCGGGGATCCTGTCGACCTGAATGCCCTCTGCGTCAACCGGCACGCCGACCACCGTGGCCCCGTGGCTGCCGAACAGCAGGCGCGCTGGCGGGTAACCGGGGTCCTCCATGGCAACGAGGCTGCCGGGACGGGTCAACACCCGGGAAATCAGGTCCAGCGCCTGCTGAGCACCGTTGCACACCACCACATCTTCATCCTGGCAATTCACCCCACGCGAGAACGCGATGTGCCGAGCGATGGCGTTACGCAGCGCCGGCAGGCCTTCAGGAAAGCTGTAGAAGCCCTTGGAGCCCGCTATTTGGCGCAGGGCGTGAGACGTGCAGCGCCGCCAGTCGTCCTGGGGAAACTGGCCCTTGCTGGTGGCGCCACCGATGAAGTCATAGCGCAGCGAGCCTTCCAGGGTCGGGTGGCGCAGGAACACCGGCAAGTTACGCCAGGACTCGATGACCTCGGCACTGGCCAGTTGGGAATGGCCCTGCCTGGGCTGTGCCTTGGCCGGCCGGGTATTGACGTAGGTGCCTTTGCCGATCACGCCGGTCAGGTAGTTCTCGTAGGTCAGTTGCGCGTAGGTGTCGGAAATGGTTTTGCGCGAGATGCCCAGTTGTTCAGCGAGCAGCCGGCTGGGCGGCAGTTGCGTGCCGGCGGCCAGGCGTCCGGACTCGATGGCGCTGCGCAACTGGTTGTACAACTGGCCTGCCAGGTCCTTGCGGCCGTTGATGACAACATGAAGTTCCATACCGACGAGGCTCCTGGGCAATTGACCGACGCGTGTTCGCGTCGCGAAAGATTAACCTCAAGCATTGCCTTGCAGAAGTTGAGTGGTGCAAAAATCGTGGATTGGTCTACCCCGTAATGGTCCGCCGTTATTTCGTCGAATTGGCACTGTCACGCCGGAGCAACAACGCCTAACTTGAAACATCCCAACGATGTCCGAGGTTTTGTCATGACGTTGCGCCTGGATTACTACAGCGCGTCACCCAAAGCGATGAAAGCCATGATGGCCATGGAGGCGCTCACGAGCAACCTGAGCATTGAACCTGCGCTGTTGCACTTGATCAAGATCCGCGCGTCGCAACTCAACGGCTGCGCTTTTTGCACCGATATGCATTCGGTGGACGCGCGCCGTCTGGGCGAGACCGACCGCCGTCTGTACTCCCTCGTGGTCTGGCGCGACAGCAACTTTTTCGACCCGCGTGAACGTGCGGCACTGGCCTGGACCGAATCGGTGACCCTACTCGCGCAAAGCCATGTTCCGGATGACGTGTACGAGCAGGCGCGTGAGCATTTCAGCGAAAACGAGATGGTCGACCTGACCATCGCCGTCACCACGATCAACAGCTGGAACCGCCTGGCCGTGAGTTTCCGGCAAACGCCAAGCGCCTGAATACCCTTTACACCTCCCAACTGTGGGAGCGAGCCTGCTCGCGATGGAGGTCCAGGTACCGCGGGCATTCAGGAAGCCCGTGTCATCGTTGGCGACCATCGCGGGCAAGCCCGCTCCTACACGGTTCCGGGTGTATTCATGATTTGCGGTGAACCGAGAGTCCTGTAGGAGCGAGCATGCTCGCGATGGTCGTCAACGATGACGCTGGCTGTCTGATGCCCAGCGGTGCTGCTCACGCCATCGCGAGCATGCTCGCTCCTACAGGGGGCAGTGATTTCACATCTCCAGATTGATATACCCGGGCCTGGCTTCCTCCGGCGCCACCGCCTTCACGACTTTGCCGGTCGCAGCTTCAACCCGACGCGCCACCTCGGGGTCATCGGCGAACGGTATCAGGCTCGCGTCCTCCAGGCTTTGTGCCGTCTCCCGCTTCAGGCAGTGCTCGACCGCCAGCCACAGGCCCGCGACGAACAGTAGGTTGAGCAGTATCTCGAACATCAAAAGCTCCTTGCCTCAGGCAATCTGCGCTTCACGTTCGGCCATGCGCACATCCGCGACCCGTACGGTGCGCCAGACGTTGTAGGCCATCAGGATCATGCCTGTCAGGAAGAACACGCCCCCGGCGAAGCGCACCACAAAGCCTGGATGGCTGGCCTGCAAGGCTTCGACGAACGAGTAGGTCAGCGTGCCGTCGTCGTTGATCGCGCGCCACATCAGGCCCTGGGTGATTCCGTTGACCCACATCGAGGCGATGTACAACACCGTGCCGATGGTCGCCAGCCAGAAGTGCGCGTTGATCAGGCCGATGCTGTGCATCTGCTCGCGACCGAAGACTTTTGGCACCATGTGGTAGGTCGCGCCAAAGGTGATCATCGCCACCCAGCCCAAGGCGCCTGCATGTACGTGGCCGATGGTCCAGTCAGTGTAGTGGGAGAGGGCGTTGACCGTCTTGATCGCCATCATGGGACCTTCGAATGTCGACATGCCGTAGAACGCCAGTGACAACACCAGGAAACGCAGGATCGGGTCGGTGCGCAACTTATGCCAGGCGCCCGACAGCGTCATCATGCCGTTGATCATCCCGCCCCAGCTTGGCGCCAGCAGGATCAGCGACATCGCCATGCCCAGCGACTGTGCCCAGTCCGGCAGCGCGGTGTAGTGCAGGTGGTGAGGACCGGCCCAGATGTACAGGGTGATCAGCGCCCAGAAGTGCACGATCGACAAACGATACGAATACACCGGCCGGCCAACCTGTTTTGGCACGAAGTAATACATCATGCCGAGGAACCCGGTGGTGAGGAAAAAGCCCACGGCGTTGTGCCCGTACCACCACTGGACCATGGCATCAGTGGCCCCGGAATACACGGGATAGGACTTGAACCAGTCCACAGGGATCGACAGGTGATTGACCACGTGCAGCATCGCGATCACCACGATGAAGGCGCCGAAGAACCAGTTGCCCACATAGATGTGCTTGGTCTTGCGTTGCACCACGGTGGTGAAAAACACGATGGCATAGGCGACCCAGACCACGGCCATCCACACCGCGCCGCTGAATTCGATCTCGGCATATTCCTTGGTGGTGGTATAGCCCAGCGGCAGGGTGATGAACATGATCACGATCACCGATTGCCAACCCCAAAAGGTGAAGGCAGCGAGTGTGTCTGAGTAAAGCCGTACCTGGCAGGTACGCTGCACCGCGTAATAACTCGCGGCGAATTGTGCGCTCCCGGCAAAACCGAAGATCACCAGGCTGGTGTGCAGCGGTCGCAGGCGCCCGAAGGTGGTCCACGGCAGGTCGAGATTCATCTCCGGCCACACCAGTTGCGAGGCGATCCACACCCCCATCGCCATCCCCACGACGCCCCAGAATACGGTCGCCACGACGAATTGGCGGACGACCTTGTAGTTATAGGCCTGTCCGATTGTTGCTGTGCTCATGGTCAATGCTTCCACGGTTGCAAAGTCTCGCCAGGCCACCCGGACTGGCATGCCCGTGCACTGTAGAAACCCTGCGGCAAACAAAACAGACTCAGTAAAATCTCATTTATACGGATCAGATAATGCGCCACGGCAGCGGTGATCCGGGGTGGCCTGATCTGGTTTATTAATGTTCAGCTGAAGCTGTAACTCACCGGCTCATCACGCGATCCTCATCCCACCCCAATCCCTGTAGGAGTGGGGACACGGGAACGAAGTCCGAACGCCCTGATGAGGTAGCCACATGTATCAATACGACGACTATGACCGGGCGCTGGTGTTCGAGCGCGTTGCGCAGTTTCGCGACCAGGTCGAACGCTTTCGGGCAGGCGAGTTGAGCGAAGAAGAGTTCCTGCCGCTACGCCTGCAGAACGGCCTGTACATGCAAAAACACGCTTATATGCTGCGCGTGGCCATCCCCTACGGCACCTTGAATGCCCGGCAGATGCGCACGCTGGCAAGCATTGCCAGGGATTACGATCGCGACTACGGCCATTTCACTACCCGACAGAACATGCAGTTCAACTGGATCGAGCTGGACCAGGTGCCCGAAATCCTCGAGCGCCTGGCCGAGGTCGACATGCATGCGATCCAGACCTCTGGCAACTGCGTGCGCAACATCACCACGGAAGCCTTCGCCGGGGTGGCCGCCGACGAACTGATCGACCCACGCCCATTGGCGGAAATCCTGCGTCAATGGTCGACCATCAATCCGGAATTCCTGTTTTTGCCACGCAAGTTCAAGATCGCCATTTGCTCCGCCGAGCAGGACCGTGCGGCCATCATGATGCATGACATCGGTCTCTATCTTTACCGTGGTGCCTATGGGCAGATGCTGCTGCGGGTGATCGTCGGGGGCGGGCTGGGGCGCACGCCGATTCTCGGTTTGCAGATCCGCGAGGGCTTGCCCTGGCATCACCTCCTGTCCTATGTCGAGGCGGTACTGCGGGTGTACAACCGACATGGCCGGCGAGACAACAAGTACAAGGCACGCATCAAGATCCTGGTCAAGGCACTGGGCATCGAAGCTTTCGCCCGGGAAGTGGAGGAGGAGTGGCAGTACCTCAAGGATGGACCCGCACAACTCACGGACCAAGAGTACGAGCGGGTCGCCAGTGCCTTCCTGCCCCCGGACTACCGCGACCTGTCCAGCACCGACCTGGCATTCGGCAGCCGCCTGGCGGAAAACGCCGACTTCGCCCGATGGGTCACGCGCAACGTGCAGCCGCACAAGGTGCCGGGCTACGCCAGTGTAGTGCTGTCGACCAAGCCGGGTGCGGCGGCACCGCCGGGCGATGTCACCAGCGAGCAGATGAATGCCGTGGCCGCGTGGTCCGAGCAGTTCGGCTTCGGTGAAATCCGAATCGCCCATGAACAGAACATTGTCCTGCCGGACGTGCCCAAGGCCGACCTGTTCAGCCTCTGGCAACTCGCGTGCGGGCAAGGCCTGGGCAGCGCCAACATTGGCCTGCTGACCGACATCATCGCCTGTCCTGGCGGTGACTTCTGCGCCTTGGCCAACGCCAAGTCGATCCCGATTGCCCAAGGCATCCAGGCACGCTTTGAGGACCTGGACTACCTGCATGACCTGGGCGATATCAGCCTGAATATTTCCGGTTGCATGAACGCCTGCGGGCATCACCACATTGGCAACATCGGCATCCTCGGCGTCGACAAGAATGGCAGCGAGTGGTACCAGGTGACCCTCGGCGGCGCCCAGGGTAAGGACAGCGCGCTGGGTAAGGTCATTGGCCCGTCGTTCAGCGCCAGCGAAATCCCCGACGTGATCGAACGCATTATCGAGACCTTTGTGCTCTACCGTGAAAGCGAGGAGCTGTTCGTTGACACCCTGCAACGCATCGGCCTGGAGCCGTTCAAGGAAGTGGTGTATCCCAAAGTGCTGGAGGTGTCGGCATGAACAACCTGCTGCGACTGGAAGCGGGTCAAGCTCGCATTGACGGCGACGACCCCTGGGCGCTGTTGCGCGATCCAGCGTCGGCTCAACCTGCCGGCCCGCTGATCCTTCCGCTGGCCATCTGGTTGCAGGACCCTGAGCGGCATGGCGTCTGGCTCGGGCCGGATGACGAGGTGGAGAGCCTGCGACCATGGCTGGGGCAGTTGCGCCTGATCGCCCTGGACTTTCCGAGCTTTCGCGACGGTCGCGCCTACAGCCAGGCATACCTGCTGCGCACGCGCATGGGCTGGGCCGGAGAATTGCGCGCAATCGGCGATGTGCTGCGCGATCAGCTCAGCCATATGCGCCAATGCGGGTTCGATAGTTTTGCGGTGCGCGAGGACAAGTCTGCCGAAGATGCACTCAAGGGACTGGCGGGGATGAGCGTGTTGTACGGACGTTCGGTGATCGAACCGCGACCCTTGTTTCGGCGGCGTTAAACAAGGAGCACTCGTCCTGGTGTGGCAGACGAAATTCTTCCCGACACAGCCCAACGCATTGGCTATACCTATTACCAGCGTGTCCAAACTGTCTCGTCCGCCTTACAGGAGTTACCGCATGAAGCTTGCCTTAATGATGAGCACACTGTGCATCGCCTCGATTGGCATGGTGGGGTGTTCCAGCAACAAGGTTGAACCGGATCAGTATTCCGGCTTTCTCAAGGATTACAGCCGGCTGCAGGAAGCGAAGTCGCCTTCGGGTGCCGTGGTGATGCGTTGGATCGATCCCAAGCTCGACACCGCCAAATATAAGAGTGTGTACATCGAACCCAGCCAGCTTTACCCCAAACCCCAGCCCACGGCGAAAATCCCTCAGACGACCCTGAACGGGATCACCAGCTATTACGACCAGGCCCTCAAGCGTGAAATCGGCAAGTCGCTACCCCTGGCTGCCGGTCCAGGCCCCGGAGTGATCGTGGTACGGCCGGCAATCACGGCGGTGAGCAGCAAGACCGAAGGCCTGAAACCCTATGAAGTGATTCCCATCGCCCTGGTAGCGGCTGCGGTCAGCACTGCCAGCGGCATCCGCGATCAGGAAACCGACCTGGCCACCGAAGCGGTATTCCTTGATGGCGGCGACAATCATGTACTCGCGCAGGTGGTCAGAAAAGGCACCGGCAAGCCACTGGAAAATGACTCGCAGGTGTTGAAGGCCGATGACGTGAAAGGCGTGATCGACGGCTGGGCGGCGGACTTGCATCAGTCTTATCTGAAACTCAAATCCAAATAACAACACTCTCCCCTGTAGGAGCGAGCCTGCTCGCGATGAAAGTCCAGACAACGCAGGCACTCAGGCCGCCAGCGCTATCGCTGACGACCATCGCCTCGATGCGACGGTCCGACACGTTCGCTCCTGCAGAGATGGGGTAATCCCCAACCCTCGAAGATACCCCCGCCGACGCGCATCACATCGCACACCCTCTGGCCACGCTGTGGTTCGCCCTCCAGGGCGCGCAGGCTTGCGTCATTCAGTTACATCACGGGCTATTCGTGGGCGTTCTTGCCGATTGAGAACCGCAGAAGGACGGGTGCTCAGCTTGTAATGCTCTGAATTAACTGAAAAGCAGACGATATAAATATCTACCGCAGCTGAAGACCGCCCCATCCACATGCTGTGCCCTACAGACTAAGGAGAGACTGTATGGCACAACAAATATTCAACGATGGATCGTCCGGGGATGTGGTTATCAGGTCAGGCCCGCCAGCATCCGGTGGTGGCGGTGGATCATGGGGCGGTGGCTTTGGCGGGAACCGCGTTGGCGCCTCCGGGGCATTCGTTGGCGTAAGCAAAAAACGCAGCAGGGCCAGGGCGCTCGCCAGGCAAGCGGATAGACAAGCCAAGGAGCAACAACGGATACAGGCAGCCGCTGCTGCCGCGCACGCTCAGGAGCAGGCTCGCCTGCTCACCCGACAGCAGACGCTGGCGGCGATGCAGGCCAGTCATGTCATTGCCCGCGCCGCGATTGACCAAAACTACGCGGCGAGAGCTGAACACCTTGGCGCAGTGACTGATCAGGAAATCAGGGCAAAACGCGGGCCTGGCATTGGTGTGCCCAGCTCCGAGCGATGGCAGTTACATTCCATCGAGAGGCAAAGAAGCCTGATTGATGAGCTCGTGGCTCAAAAAGCGGCAGCGCTCGAAGCAAACAATCATGTCGCACAGGCTTTCGATGGGTTCGACCCGCTCACGCGCACCCCCGATGACTACCTCGCACGACTCGGGCAGTTCGGCGATGCATTGGCCCAAGGTCATCAGGTTTGGGAAAACAGTTACACCGCCGCGGCTGAAGCGCGCTTGCTGGCTGCGCAGATCAGCGCGCTGCACGATAAATCCAATGCGCTGCTCAAGGAACATGCCGCCTGGGTAGAACGACTGGCTGCGTGGGAAAAGCTGCGTCAGGTTGCTGAGCAGCGTGATGCGCGCATTCGATTCAAGCAGCAGACCGATGCGCAGGCTCGTCTGGAGCGCGTCCGGCAGGCTAATACCCTCAGCGTGCCTATTGCGCCATCGACGACCGCGTTGTCGATGCTGGTCAACCCCCGTGGATTGTGGGTGGCGGGTGCAGCCGACGGCTTGGCTGCGGGCATGTCAAGAGCTGTTGCCGCCCTTGCACCGCTCGCAGGCGCGCTGGGCACACTCACGGCCGGGCAGGTCGCGATCTTTGCCGGGGGAATGGTCATCCCGTCCGAACTGGGCAATGGCGAATTGACCCCGGAGCAACGCCAACGCTTGTACCACGCCGTGGTCGTCCCGGCGCAGGCGCTGGAGCTTCATGACGTGTCGGAGTTGCAAGCCATCGCCGATACCGTTGGTTCGGTGGAAATGGAGTTCCGGGCTAAAACCCTGGAAACCCCGGAAGGCACCGCAGTCATCGTCACCAGGACCGGTGGTGAGGTCGATACCCAGGTTCCGGTACTGAACGCGACACTGGACCCGTTGACGGATCGATACACCGTCGATGTTCCAGGGGCACCTGCCCGACACCTGGAGTTCATGCCGCAGACCACGGCTGATGCCAACGCGACCGCACCCTCCGGCGCCGCGCTCACTGAGCCTCAGTTGCTGGAGATCCCGCCAGGCGTCGACTGGCGAATTCAGGATTGCGTGGTGTGCGTGCCAGGGCTGGAACCGGTCTATGTGTCCTTCAATGTCGCACCGCTGGGCAGCGGTGTGGTGACCGGTACTGGGCAACCAGCCACTTCCGACTGGTGGAAGTCCGCTACCCAGGCGAGCGGTGCAGCCATCCCGACCCAGATCGGCGATGTGTTTCGCGGGCGTGAGTTCACCTCGTTCGCGGGGTTCGATCAGGCGCTCTGGCAAACCCTCGGCGAGGATCGCGTACTCGCCTCTTCGTTCAACGAGCTGAACAGAAAACGCATCGAACAGGGCTTCGCGCCTTACGCACCAAAAAGTACCTGGATCGATGAAAACCGTGAGTTCGAACTGCGTTATGAGGAGCGCGCGCCGTTCTGGGACGATGCCCTCAACCTCGACAAAATCAGCATCAAGACGCCGGCCAGCGCAGGCGGGTGGTTGGGCATTGTCCCCGCCGTTACGCCCTGGCCGATTCCACCGGCCAGCAGCTGGAAGCCATTGCAGCCACCAGGGGCGGAACAGCTGGGTTCGACGGTGTCACCTGCGGCACCTGTAGACCCGTTGGTTTATCCCGGCAGTACGGCCATCCCGGTCCTACCGCAAATCGAGACGTTTCCGGCTGTTGAGCAAGGGCAGGGAGCTGCGAACATACCTGGGTTTCCGGCAGACATGGAGCTGCCGTCGTCGGACGTCCTGTTTCTGGACCGACGGGATGATCCGGGTGTAGCAAACGGCTTTGGCAAGGAGGTTACGGGGGTATGGTTGGGCGAAGAGGCACGAGTGAATGGGGCGCCTGTTCCGGCACGAATCGCAGGACAGTTGCGATCACAGGTATTCAGGAATTTCCATGGGTTCAGGCGTGCGTTTTGGAGGGCGGTTGCGGCGGATGTCGAGTTGAGTGGTCAATTCCTGCCCCTTGATCTGGATTTCATGCGAAAGGGGATGGCACCCATGGTAGCTCCGGTGGATAGGCGCGGAATGCGGATTAAATTTGAAATTCATCACCTCCATGAAGTTGCCCGGGGTGGGGCTGTATACGACATGGATAACCTTATGATCATGACACCAAAACTTCACATTTTTATACACTCTAAAGGAGGGGCGCAGTAATGGTATTCAAAGATAGACTTGAAGACTATTCCGAAGCAGAGTTTAGGGAGTTTCTTCGGTGTTTGTTCGAGGATGAACGTGACCTGTCTCCAGATGCATTTGATGCTTTCCTTGTAAGGGGTATTTTGCACTTTGAGAAAATTACTGAGCATCCGAGTGGACTAAACGCTCTTTTACGTCTTGGGGAGGGGGTGGAGGAATGCATAAATCGAGCGATGAAGGAGGTAGTTAAGTGGCGGCTGGCCAATAATAAGCCTGGCTTCAAATCAGAGTGAGTTTGTAATGTACCAAGTGGCGCCCACTCTCGGATGAGCGGGCGCCCGTTGTTCACTAAATAACATCAAGGAAGAACCAAGGATGGAGCTTAAACCCAATCTAACGGATTACACGGCGGCACAATTCCAGGAACTGGTTAACCGGATCTGGGCGGTAGACGTGCCGCAAGAAGACCACAATCGCCTGATCGATCATTTCGACCAGATTGTGGGCCACCCCAAAGGGGCAGACCTGTTGTTCAGCGAAGAAGAGTCTGGCATGTCGCAAGGGCCGGAAACGGTCGTCCATCACGTCCGGCAATGGCATCGCTCCCAGGGCCTGAGCGCGTTCAAGGATGAGGGCATCCATGAACCGCCACCGCCTGTCAGGGCTACGATGGTGCAGCGCAGTCTGGCGGATGCGCAAAAGATTGCCGCAGACCTGGCTGCGGCAGATTTATCGGTCGAGCAAGCCTTGGGGGGATTTGAGCGGGGTGTCCAGCACATGCGATCAGTGCAAGGCGTCACGCGCGATGTGTGGCAACAGGAAAACGATATTCGCACGTTGGAGCAGGCGCAGCATGACGCCTACATCTGCATCCAGAAATATGGGTTCCTGAAAATGCGCATCGAGTTTGCCAAAACCAGCGCACTCCAACGGCTGCGATATTCGGGGGCGGAGCAAAATCAGTGGCACGACGTCGCGCAACATCTCAATGCAACCCACGACCGTTACACGGCGCAGTTGGCCACGATCCAGCAGTCCCATCGCGCCCTGCACGACGAAGCCGAGGCGTTGTTGGTCGCGGCTCAGCAAGTATTGATCAGCGCCCGCGCTTTGGCGGGTTCGAGCCCGACTGCTTCCAATCACCAGCTTCACGCCTCGTTGCTCAACGCCGGAAAACGCCCCGAGCTATTAATGGAAGGCGAGGTATCGGCATTGGCGTATTCCCAGCAAGTCGATCTGCAAAAGTCCATTCGTTCTGCTGTCGCCGAATTTGCCTGGCGCAACACGGCGGTCGAATCGACAAGCCCGCGCACCCAGGCTGCGGTATTGCAGTTCGAGTTTGCCAGCCGGGCGGATGTGAAAGTCTACGGTCTGAGTGTTCCGCTGTCCGAGTTCATGCCCGTCGAGGGCCTGGATTGGCAGGCGGTGGCCGCCAACCGCTCAGAACTGGCCTTGCCATTCAGGATGGGGCCGGCATTGACAGCCTCCAAGCCTGGTTCGAAGTTCATGGGGTTGCGCGAAGTGGCATTGCTGGAACAGCTCCACGTTACGGCGGCGAAGGGCACGACTTCAGCGAGCAAAGTGCGCGTGCGCCGCGCCGAGCGAGCCGGGCAGCCAGGCACATACAGATTTACCAGTGACGGGGCCGCAGGGATAACTGTTTTGTGGTCTGTAGCGAACACGCTGGACAAACCTGCTCCATCAGCTCCCGGATTCAGGAGGCAGGTGGGGTTTGTTTACTCGTCACCGGTGCCGACGCTTGAGCCGGCTACCGATGCCGAGGAAAACTCGCCAGATTACATTGTGGTCTTTCCCGGTGAAGCCGGGCTCGACCCTCTCTATATTGTCCTGACCGTTCGAAATGAGTAAGCGTGGCGCGCCTTACCCGTCAGGCGGCGCACTCAGCTTTTCTTCCCGGCCGCGAACGCCCGTTCTTCCTGCTCACGCAGTTCGGGGGTGAACTCATCGCCGAAGTCAGCGGCTTCGAACACCTGGCGAATCTCGATCTCGGCGTCGGTGCCGGGCATCGGGTTGGGGCAGCGCTTGACCCATTCGATCGCTTCTTCCCTGGAGTTGACTTGCCACAACCAGAAGCCGGCGATCAGTTCCTTGGTTTCGGCGAATGGCCCGTCTATGACCGTGCGCTTGTCGCCGTTGAAGCGCACGCGCGCGCCCTTGCTGCTGGGGTGCAGGCCTTCGCCGGCCAGCAGGACACCGGCCTTGGCCAGTGCTTCGTTGTAATGACCCATGGCAGTCAGCAGTTCGGTGCTGGGCATGAGGCCGGCTTCGGAGTGGGCGCTGGCCTTGATGATGATCATGAAGCGCATGGTGGTGGTTCCTTCGGTTTGGGTGGATTCACCTAATGGTCGATTGGCGATGGGGCAAATCGACATCCTTCTGTAGGAGCGAGCTTGCTCCGGGCGGCGTTGCGACGATGGGGGTGTCTGACGCCCAGGATGTCGGATGTGCGGGCCCCATCGCGGGCAAGCCCGCTCCTACAATTGTCGTCTACAGAGTTCACAATTTGTATCCGCCCATAGGTCGCTGCCCCATTTCATGGTTAACTTCGGCCCTCTCACCACCAACGTTCAGAAGGACTCCGTTCATGGCTCAAGTCACCCTCAAAGGCAACCCGGTTCAAGTCAACGGCCAGTTGCCACAAGTCGGTTCCAAGGCGCCAGCCTTTTCCCTGGTTGCCGGTAACCTGTCCGATACCACCCTGGCGAGTTTTGCCGGCAAGCGTAAAGTGCTGAACATCTTCCCAAGCGTAGACACGCCGACCTGCGCCACTTCGGTCCGCAAATTCAATGCCCAGGCCAATGACGTCGCCAACACTGTCGTGCTGTGCATCTCCGCCGACCTGCCATTCGCCCAGGCCCGTTTCTGCGGCGCCGAAGGCCTGGAAAACGTGCAGAACCTGTCGACCCTGCGCGGCGCCGAGTTCATCGAGAACTACGGTGTGGCCATCGCCGACGGTCCCCTCAAGGGCCTGACCGCCCGTGCAGTCGTGGTACTGGACGAAAACGACAACGTGCTGCACAGCGAACTGGTCCCTGAAATCGGCCAGGAGCCGAACTACGAGGCCGCTCTCGCTGTCCTGAAATAATTCATCGTCAACAATAGTTGGCGGCACAGGGGCATTCTCGCCGGATTCCTTGCCAATCCACCGGGAATGTTCCCTTGTTCAAAGCGTTTTCATAGGCGCTTCAGTGCCTTAGACAAACCTTCCGATACGTAAGCCGAAGGTAAATTGCCGGTAAAGGCGCTTTGCTATTTGCCCGCCAGTGCTTATCGTTCAGCCTCCCGTAGAAAAAGCCCACGCGCCCAATGGTTGATCACTCCATGCAATCCTCCGCTTTCCGTAATCCTCGTCGCTGGCTGCTCGGCCTGCTTGTCCTGTTGGTCATCGCTGGCCTGTGCTGGAAGTTCTGGCCCACCGGCGCACCCAAAGAAGGGGCAGGGCAGAAAGCTGCGGCCGGTCATGTGGGGCGTTCCGGCGCCATGCGTCCGGGTTTCGGTGGCGCAGGCGGGGCAGTACCGGTGCGCGTGGCGCCAGCGGTCAAGGGCGACTTTGCGCTGTACTACAAGGCACTGGGCACCGTGACGGCGCTCAATACCATCAATGTGCGCAGCCGCGTCGGTGGTGAACTGATCAAAGTGGCCTTCCAGGAAGGGCAGATGGTAAAGGCGGGCGACTTGCTGGCCGAAATCGACCCGCGTCCTTACCAGAACGCCTTGCTGCAGGCCGAAGGCACGTTGTTGCAAAATCAGGCGCAGTTGAAAAACGCCCAGGTCGATGTCGAGCGTTATCGTGGCCTGTATCGCGAAGACAGCATTGCCAAACAGACCCTGGACACCGCCGAAGCCTTGGTGGGCCAGTATCAGGGCACGGTCAAGACCAACCAGGCAGCGGTCAACGACGCCAAACTCAATCTCGAATTCACCAAGATCCGTGCTCCGATCACCGGGCGGGTCGGTCTGCGTCAGCTCGACGTCGGCAATCTGGTTGCCGCCAATGACACCACGGCGCTGGCAATCATCACCCAGACCCAACCGATCAGCGTCGCCTTCACCCTACCGGAGAACAACCTCGATGTGGTGCTGGCCCGCTACCGCAGTGGCGCACAGTTGCCGGCGGAAGCCTGGGACCGTGGCGATGTCAAATTGCAGGCCACCGGTGTACTGAGCAGCTTCGACAACCAGATCGACGTCGCCACCGGCACCCTGAAGTTCAAGGCGCGCTACGACAACCGGGACCAGGCGCTGTTCCCCAACCAGTTCGTCAACGTTCACTTGCTGGCAGATACCCTCAAGGATGTCGTGCTTGCGCCATCGGCCGCCATTCAGTTCGGCACCAACGGTACGTTCGTCTATGCCCTGGACGGCGACAAGAAAGTCACCGTCCGCCCGTTGAAAGTTGGCGCCAGCGATGGCGAGCACACAGTGATCACCGAAGGCCTGGCGGCAGGCGACCGCGTGGTCCTGGAAGGTACCGACCGTCTCAAGGAAGGCAGCGAAGTGGAAGTGGTCAACGATTCCAAGGATGTGCCAACCGCGCCGACTGAACATCTGCAGGGCAAATCGGCGGCAAGTACGACTGAGCCGGGCACCACCGACAAGGCGAAAAAGGGCGGCGCATGAATCTCTCGCGGCTGTTCATCCTTCGCCCGGTTGCCACCACACTGAGCATGCTGGCCATTGTCCTGGCCGGCCTGATCGCCTATCGGCTGCTTCCCGTCTCTGCCTTGCCCCAGGTCGACTACCCGACTATTCGCGTGATGACGCTCTATCCCGGCGCCAGCCCGGACGTCATGACCAGCGCCGTAACGGCGCCGCTGGAGCGTCAGTTCGGACAAATGCCCGGGCTGACCCAGATGGCGTCGACCAGTTCCGGTGGCGCTTCGGTGCTGACGTTGCGCTTCAACCTCGACATCAATATGGATGTCGCCGAGCAGCAGGTGCAAGCGGCCATTAACGCCGCGACCAATCTGCTGCCCACCGATCTGCCAGCCCCCCGGTCTACAACAAGGTCAACCCGGCAGACACCCCGGTTTTGACCTTGGCGATCACCTCGAAAACCATGTTGCTGCCCAAGCTGCATGATCTGGTGGACACGCGCATGGCGCAGAAAATCGCACAGATCAGCGGTGTCGGCATGGTCAGCATTGCTGGCGGACAACGCCAGGCCGTGCGCATCAAGGTCAATCCCGAGGCGCTGGCTGCCGCCGGCCTCAACCTGTCGAACGTACGCACGCTGATTGGTGCATCGAACGTAAACCAGCCCAAGGGCAACTTCGACGGTCCGACCCGGGTTTCGATGCTCGATGCCAATGACCAGCTCAAGTCCCCCGAGGACTATGCCAACCTGATCCTGGCCTACAGCAACGGCGCGCCTTTGCGCCTCAAGGATGTGGCGGAAATCGCCGACGGTGCTGAAAACGAACGCCTGGCGGCGTGGGCGAATGAGAACCAGGCGGTGCTGCTCAACATCCAGCGCCAACCCGGTGCCAACGTCATCGAGGTGGTGGACCGGATCAAGGCCCTGCTGCCCAGCATCACCGACAACCTGCCGGCCGGGCTTGAGGTCACGGTGCTCACCGACCGTACCCAGACCATTCGTGCGTCGGTCACTGACGTGCAGCATGAACTGTTGATCGCCATCGCCCTGGTCGTGATGGTCACTTTCCTGTTCCTGCGCCGTGCCAGTGCGACCATCATCCCGTCGATCGCCGTTCCGTTGTCGCTGATCGGTACCTTCGGCGTGATGTACCTGGCCGGGTTCTCGGTCAACAACCTGACGCTGATGGCCCTGACCATTGCCACCGGCTTCGTGGTGGACGACGCGATCGTCATGCTGGAAAACATTTCCCGGTTCATCGAAGAGGGCGACAGCCCACTCAATGCTGCATTAAAGGGCGCGAAGCAGATCGGCTTTACGCTGATCTCCCTGACGTTGTCCCTGATCGCGGTATTGATTCCGCTGCTGTTCATGGCGGACGTGGTAGGGCGACTGTTCCGCGAGTTTGCGATCACCCTCGCGGTGGCGATCCTGATTTCCCTCGTGGTGTCCCTGACGCTGACGCCGATGATGTGCGCCCGGCTGCTCAAACGTGAACCCAGGGAGGAAGAGCAGGGTTGGTTCTACCGCTCCAGTGGCAATGTAATTGATTGGATGATCGCGGCTTACGGGCGCAAGTTAAAGTGGGTTCTCAAGCATCAACCACTGACGTTGCTGGTGGCGGTCGGTACCCTGGGACTGACCGTGGTCCTGTATCTGGTGGTCCCCAAGGGTTTCTTTCCGGTGCAGGACACCGGGGTGATCCAGGGCATTTCCGAAGCGCCGCAGTCGATTTCCTTCAGGGCAATGAGCGAACGGCAACAGGAACTGGCCAAGGTGATCCTCGCGGACCCAGCGGTCGAAAGCCTGTCTTCCTACATCGGGGTCGACGGTGATAACTCGACGCTCAACAGCGGTCGACTGCTGATCAATCTCAAATCCCATGGTGATCGTGACCTGACGGCCACCGAGGTCATCGCTCGCCTGCAACCTGAATTGGACAAGCTGGTTGGCATTCGCCTGTTCATGCAGCCGGTGCAGGACCTCACCATCGAAGACCGCGTCAGCCGTACGCAGTATCAATTCAGCATGTCGTCGCCGGATGCAGAGTTGCTGAGCCTGTGGAGTGGTCGTTTGGTGGAGGCGCTCGCCCAGCAGCCGGAACTGGCGGACGTCGCCAGCGATTTGCAGGACAAGGGCTTGCAGGTCTATCTGGTCATCGACCGTGATGCGGCCTCGCGGCTCGGTGTATCGGTCTCGGATATCACCAACGCGCTGTATGACGCTTTCGGCCAGCGGCAGATTTCCACCATTTACACTCAGGCCAGTCAGTACCGCGTGGTACTGCAATCGCAGTCCGGCGAGAAGATCGGCCCTGATGCGCTGAACCAGATCCACGTCAAGACCACCGATGGTGCACAGGTGCGGCTGTCGAGCCTGGCACACATCGAGGAGCGCCAGGCTCAATTGGCGATCACCCACATCGGCCAGTTCCCGGCGGTGATGATGTCCTTCAACCTGGCGCCCGGCGTGGCGCTGGGGCATGCGGTGGACATCATCGAACAGGTGCAGAAGGACATCGGCATGCCGATTGGCGTGCAGACCCAGTTCCAGGGCGCAGCGCAAGCGTTCCAGGCTTCGCTGTCGAGCACTTTGCTGCTGATCCTCGCGGCGGTGGTGACCATGTACATCGTGCTGGGCGTGCTATACGAGAGCTACATTCACCCGATCACCATTCTCTCGACCTTGCCGTCGGCTGCGGTCGGTGCCTTGCTGGCCCTGCTGCTGAGCGGAAATGACCTGGGCATGATCGCGATCATCGGCATCATCCTGCTGATCGGTATCGTGAAAAAGAACGCGATCATGATGATCGACTTCGCGCTCGATGCTGAGCGCAATCAAGGCATGGACCCGGAAACGGCGATCTATCAGGCGGCATTGTTACGTTTCAGGCCGATTCTGATGACCACGCTGGCGGCATTGTTCGGTGCGGTGCCACTGATGCTGGCCAGCGGTTCCGGGGCCGAGTTGCGCCAGCCGCTGGGCCTGGTAATGGTGGGCGGCCTGCTGCTCAGCCAGATCCTGACGCTGTTTACCACGCCGGTGATCTACCTGTATTTTGACCGTCTGGGGCGGCGCTGGGGCCGTCCATCCGAGTCGGTGGACGCGGTCGAACAGCCATGAACCTGTCCGGTCCTTTCATCAAGCGCCCGGTCGCCACCATGCTGTTGAGCCTGGCGATCATGCTGCTCGGCGGCGTCAGTTTCGGCCTGCTGCCGGTGTCGCCGCTGCCGCAGATGGACTTCCCGGTGATCGTGGTCCAGGCCAGCCTGCCGGGGGCCAGCCCTGAGGTGATGGCCTCGACCGTGGCCACGCCGCTTGAACGCTCCTTTGGTGCCATTGCCGGCGTCAACACCATGAGCAGCCGCTCCAGCCAAGGTTCGACCCGGGTGATTCTGCAGTTTGACCTCGACCGCGATATCAACGGCGCGGCGCGGGAAGTTCAGGCCGCGATCAACGCCTCGCGCAACCTTCTGCCGAGCGGCATGCGCAGCATGCCGACCTACAAGAAGGTCAACCCGTCCCAGGCGCCGATCATGGTGCTGTCGCTGACCTCGGATGTTCTGGAAAAGGGCCAGCTCTACGATCTGGCCTCGACCATTTTGTCCCAGAGCCTCTCCCAGGTGCAGGGTGTGGGGGAGGTGCAGATCGGCGGCAGCTCACTGCCGGCGGTGCGCATCGAGCTCGAGCCCCAGGCGCTGAACCAGTACGGCGTGGCGCTGGACGACGTACGAACCACCATCGCCAATGCCAACGTACGCAGGCCCAAGGGCTCGGTGGAGGATGGCCAGCGCCTGTGGCAGGTGCAAGCGAACGATCAACTGGAAAAAGCCAAGGATTACGAGTCGCTGATCATTCACTACGCGGACGGTGCAGCCCTGCGCCTGAAGGATGTGGCCAAAGTCAGCGACGGGGTCGAGGACCGCTACAACAGCGGCTTCTTCAACGATGACGCGGCGGTGCTGCTGGTGATCAACCGCCAGGCAGGCGCCAACATCATCGAGACGGTCAACGAGATCAAGGCACAACTGCCGGCGTTGCAGGCCGTGCTGCCAGCCAGCGTCAAGCTGAACCTGGCCATGGACCGCTCGCCGGTGATCAAGGCCACGCTGCACGAAGCCGAAATGACCCTGTTGATCGCCGTGGCCCTGGTGATACTGGTGGTGTTTCTATTCCTGGGCAACTTTCGGGCTTCGTTGATTCCGACCCTCGCGGTACCGGTGTCGCTGGTGGGCACCTTCGCGGTGATGTACCTGTATGGTTTTTCCCTGAACAACCTGTCGCTGATGGCCCTGATCCTGGCCACCGGGCTGGTGGTGGACGATGCCATCGTGGTGCTGGAGAACATCTCCCGGCACATCGACGAGGGTGTACCGCCCATGAAGGCGGCTTACCTGGGCGCCCAGGAAGTCGGTTTCACCTTGTTGTCCATGAACGTTTCGCTGGTGGCAGTGTTCCTCTCGATCCTGTTCATGGGCGGCATCATCGAAAGCCTGTTCCGCGAGTTTTCCATCACCCTGGCGGCGGCCATCGTGGTGTCGCTGGTGGTCTCCCTGACGCTGACGCCGATGTTGTGCGCGCGTTGGCTCAAGCCGCACACGCCAGGGCAAGAGAACCGTCTGCAACGCTGGAGCCGACGGACCAACGACTGGATGGTGGCCAAATACGCCACCAGCCTCGACTGGGTGCTTCGTCATCGGCGCTTGACGCTGCTCAGTCTCTTCGTGACAGTTGGCGTTAATATCGCGCTATATGTCGTTGTTCCAAAAACATTTATGCCGCAGCAAGACACGGGTCAACTGATTGGATTCGTGCGCGGGGACGACGGGCTGTCATTCAGCGTGATGCAGCCAAAAATGGAGATTTTCCGCCGCGCGGTGCTCAAGGACCCTGCGGTCGAAAGCGTTGCCGGATTCATCGGTGGCAGCAACGGCACCAACAACGCCTTCATGCTGGTGCGTCTCAAGCCCATCAAGGGGCGGGAGATTTCCGCACAGAAAGTCATCGAACGCATGCGCAAGGAAATGCCCAAGGTTCCCGGCGCCCAGTTGATGCTCATGGCGGACCAGGACCTTCAGTTTGGTGGCGGTCGCGAGCAGACGACCTCGCAGTACTCCTACATCATCCAGAGCGCCGACCTCGGCCAATTGCGCACCTGGTACCCGAAAGTCGTGGCGGCGCTCAGGGCATTGCCGCAACTGACCGCCATCGATGCGCGGGAGGGCGGCGGTGCGCAGCAGGTGACGCTGATCGTCGATCGCGATCAGGCCAAACGCCTGGGCGTTGACATGAACATGGCCACCGCCGTGCTCAATAACGCCTACAGCCAGCGGCAGATTTCGACGATCTACGACAGCCTCAACCAGTATCAGGTGGTGATGGAGGTCAATCCCAAGTACGCCCAGGACCCTATCACCCTCGAGCAGGTCCAGGTGATCACCGCCGACGGCGCACGGATTCCGCTGTCGACCATTGCCCATTACGAAAACAGCCTGGCCGAAGACCGCGTCAGCCACGAGGGCCAGTTCGCGTCCGAGAGCATTTCATTCGACATGGCCGAAGGCGTGACGGTGGAGCAGGGCACGGCTGCCATCGAGCGTTCGCTCGCACAACTCGGCATGCCGGAAGACGTGATCGTGAAAATGGCCGGCACCGCCGATGCTTTCGCCGCGACGCAGAAGAGCCAACCGTTCATGATCCTCGGTGCGTTGCTGGCGGTCTATCTGGTGCTGGGTGTGCTGTATGAAAGCTACATCCATCCACTGACCATTTTGTCTACCTTGCCATCAGCCGGGGTCGGCGCGTTGCTGTCGATCTATGTGCTGGGTTCGGAATTCAGCCTGATTTCCTTGCTGGGGCTGTTCCTGCTGATCGGCGTGGTGAAGAAAAACGCCATCCTGATGATTGACCTGGCATTGCAACTTGAACGGCATCAAGGCATGGAGCCACTGGAATCGATTCGCAACGCCTGCCTGCAACGGCTGCGGCCCATCCTGATGACCACGCTCGCGGCGATTCTCGGGGCCTTGCCTTTGCTGCTGGGCCGAGCCGAAGGTGCGGAAATGCGCCAGCCGCTGGGCCTGACCATCATTGGCGGACTGATCTTCAGCCAGATCCTTACGCTTTACACCACCCCGGTGGTTTACCTCTATCTCGACAAACTGCGCCATCGTTTCAACCGTTGGCGCGGCGTGCGTACCGATGCCGCTCTGGAAACTCCGCTATGACTGACCGTTCGCTTACCCACCTCACCGTGCCGCTGCTGATGGCCCGAGGCTCGCGTCTGCTCTCCCTGTCGCTGTGCGTTGCGCTGCTCAGTGCCTGCGCCATCGGCCCGGACTACCAGCGTCCGCAAACCGCCGCACCTGTGCAGTACAAGGAAGCGGCCGGCTGGCGTCAGGCCACGCCGAGCGACTCGCTGGCGCGCGGTGCATGGTGGGAGCTGTACGGCGACCAACAACTCAACGGCTTGATCGACAAACTCAACAGTGGCAACCAGACCGTCGCGCAATCCGAAGCCCAATACCGGCAGGCACAGGCGCTGGTCCGCAGTGCGCGCGGGGCGTTTTTCCCCACGGTGGACCTGACAGTCGGCAAAAACCGCTCCAGCCAGGGCACCGGCAGCAGCAGCTCGAGCCTGAGCAGTTCCTCCAGCGGCATCCGCAACACCTACACCGCCCAGGCCGGGGTCAGTTGGGAGGCCGATATCTGGGGCAAGCTGCGCCGCGGCCTGGAAGCTGACACGGCCAACGCCGAGGCGAGCTTCGCCGATCTGGCGGCGATGCGCCTGAGTCAACAGTCGGAGCTGGTGCAGAACTACCTGCAACTGCGGGTGATCGATGAGCAGAAACGCCTGCTGCAAGCGACAGTCGAGGCCTACCAGCGGTCGTTGAAAATGACCGAAAACCAATACCGCGCTGGCGTTTCCGGCAAAGACGCCGTGGCACAGGCGCAAACCCAGCTCAAGAGCACCGAGGCCGATCTGGTTGACCTGATCTGGCAGCGTGCGCAGTTCGAAAACGCCATCGCCGTGCTGATCGGCCTGCCGCCCGCCGAGTTCACCCTCGCCGAAAGCCAGGACATTCCGCAGTTGCCCGAGGTGCCACTGAGCCTGCCGTCACAACTGCTGGAACGGCGCCCCGACATTGCCTCCGCCGAACGCTCGGTGATCGCCGCCAACGCCAACATCGGCGTGGCGAAGGCTGCGTACTACCCGGACCTGACCCTGAGCATGAACGGTGGCTACAGCAGCAGTACCTCGAATGGCCTGTTCACCGTACCGAACCGCTTCTGGTCGGTTGGCCCGCAACTGGCCATGACCCTGTTCGACGGGGGGCAGCGCTCGGCAGAAGTCGACCGTAGCGAGGCGGCCTATGACGAAACCGTGGCCAAATACCGCCAGACCGTGCTCGATGGCTTCCGCGAAGTGGAAAACTACCTGGTACAACTCAAGGTCCTGGAAAACGAGTCTGAAGTCCGCCAGCAGGCGCTGGACGCTGCGCGCGAATCCCTGCGCCTGATCCAGAACCAATACAAGGCCGGGCTGATCGCCTATCTGGACGTAGTCGTGGTCCAGGCCACCACACTGAACAACGAGCGCAGCATGCTGGACCTGTTGCAGAGCCGGCTGATCGCCAGTGTGCAGTTGATCGCGGCACTGGGCGGCGGCTGGGATGGCCAGGTGGACCTGTAGGAGCGAGCTTGCTCGCGATGGCATTGGGTCAGGCGCATTGGTGTTGGATGTGCCGCCGTCATCGCGAGCAAGCTCGCTCCTACAGGGGCGTCGAACGTTTTTTGAATTCGGCACTACGTTAAAACAAGCGTTTCATCGCCTTGCTGGCATTTTGCTCATTTTCTCAGTGCGTTCCTCTGCGCGATCAGTACAATCGCCTGATTTATTCGCCGCGAATGGAAGCAGTACGGCGGGTATTTTTGAGAATTTTCATGCTCATCGGTAGCTATTCCCCCTCGCTGGTCATCATCTCGCTGTTTGTCGCCATTCTTGCCTCCTACACGGCGCTCGACCTGACCGGGCGCATCGCCACGGCGAAAGGGCGAGCGGTGCATTTCTGGACGGCGGGTGGCGCGTTTGCGATGGGGGTCGGAGTCTGGTCGATGCACTTCATCGGCATGCTCGCGTTCGAGTTGCCGATTGAACTGGGCTACGACATTACGCTCACCGGTCTGTCATTGCTCACTGCCATCCTCTCCAGCGGTTTCGCCCTGTGGCTGGTGAGACAGCCACGCCTGCCCCTGTGGCAACTGGCGTTCGGCGCACTGGTGATGGGCAGCGGCATCAGCGCGATGCATTACACCGGCATGGCGGCGATGAGCATGCAGCCCGGGATCGTCTACGACCCGGTGCTGTTCGCCGTCTCCTTGATGATCGCCGTCGGTGCATCAGGCGCGGCGCTGTGGATCGCCTTTCGCCTGCGCAAGCACACTCCGTATGTCAGCCTGATCCGTGGCGGCGCCGCCGTGGTCATGGGCATTGCCATCGTGGGCATGCATTACACGGCCATGGCGGCGGCGCAGTTCCCCGACGGGAGTTTCTGTGGTGCCATCAGCAGCGGCCTGAACGGCAAGGGCCTGGACGGACTGGTACTGGTCACTACGCTGGCGGTGTTGAGCATTGCCTTGCTGACCTCGATTCTCGATACACGCCTGGAGGCTCGCACGGCGGACCTCGCGCAGTCGTTGACCGAAGCCAATCGCGAACTCACTCAACTGGCCTTGCACGACACCCTGACCGGGCTGCCCAATCGCGTGCTGCTGGCTGACCGCATTGATCAGGCGATGTCAGTGGTCAGGGAGCAGGGCGGCTGTTTTGCCTTGATGTTCATTGACCTTGATGGTTTCAAACCGGTGAACGATGCCTTTGGTCACCACATGGGCGACCTGTTGCTACGAGAGGTTGCCGCGCGGCTGCGCGTGGACTTGCGCAGCCATGACACCCTGGCCCGCATCGGCGGTGATGAATTTGTGTTGCTGGTGCAACTGGCGGCCGAAGAGGACGCGCTTAACCTTGCCGCACGACAGGTCGGGCTGATCGCCCGCCCGTTCCGCGTGACCGAGCATGACCTGCAGATTTCCGCGAGCGTTGGCATTGCCCTGTATCCGGGCAACGGCAGCACCGCCGAAGAACTGCTGATGAACGCCGATGCGGCGATGTATCACGCCAAGGGCGCCGGCAAGAACGGCTACAGATTTTTTGATGTGTCCATGAACAATAACGCGCGCAAACAACTGCAATTGTTGCAGGACCTGCGCTGCGCCGTGGAGCAGTGCCAGTTCCGCCTGCATTATCAACCCAAGTTCGCCGCTGGTAGCCGTCGTGCCATTGGTGCGGAGGCGCTGTTGCGCTGGGAGCACCCGACTCAGGGATTGTTGCTGCCGGACAAGTTCATCGACCTGGCAGAGAAGACCGGTCTGATCATCTCCATCGGCGAATGGGTGCTCAACGAAGCGTGCCGGCAGATGCGTGAGTGGTACGTGCTGGGTTATACCCATTGGCGCATTGCGGTGAACCTGTCGGCGTTGCAATTCTGCCACGGCGGCCTGGTGCAGAGCGTGGCCAGGGCGTTGGCCACGCACAAGCTGCCGGCCAACTGCCTGACCCTGGAAATTACCGAAACCACGGCAATGAGCGATGCGGATGCGAGCATGACGGTGCTCAACGAGTTGTCGCAGATGGGCGTCGACCTGTCCATCGACGACTTTGGCACCGGCTATTCCAGCCTGATGTACCTGAAAAGACTGCCGGCCAATGAACTGAAGATCGACCGTGGTTTCGTCCGTGATCTGGAGCGCGACAGCGACGACGCGGCCATTGTCTCGGCCATCGTGGCCCTGGGCCAGGCGCTGGACTTGCGAATCGTCGCCGAGGGGGTGGAAACCGCTGTGCAGCAGGACTTCCTCACCCAGCTCGGTTGCGATTCACTGCAAGGCTTCCTGCTCGGGCATCCGGTGCCGGCGGAGCATTTCATGGCGAGCATCCAGGGTGCGCAAGACCTGCCAGTGAGCTGAAACGGCTGGCCGCTGGCAGGGCCGACCCGTGGTAAACGTGCCACAGCTCATGCAAAACCCGTGAATGGCGGTTATTCTTGGCCCCGACTGCTTACGCTTGAACGGGGAAATGCACGCATGGACAAAGTCATTGTCATCACCGGCGGCAGCCGTGGCATCGGTGCCGCGACCGCTCAGTTGGCGGCCGTGCAGGGCTACCGGATCTGCATCAATTACCAGTCGGATGAAGAAGCGGCCCATCGCGTCCTGGAGCAGGTCCGCGCCCTGGGGGCCCAGGCAATTGCGGTGCGTGCCGACGTCAGCATCGAGGATGAAGTCATTGCCCTGTTCAATCGGGTCGATGCCGAGCTGGGGCGGGTCACCGCGCTGGTCAACAATGCCGGCACCGTGGGGCAGAAGTCGCGCATCGATGAGATGTCCGAATACCGCATCCTGCGCACCCTCAAGACCAATGTCCTGGCGCCCATCCTCTGCGCCAAGCACGCCATCCTGCGCATGTCGCCCAAGCATGGCGGGCAGGGCGGCAGCATCGTCAATGTCTCCTCAGTCGCCGCTCGCCTGGGTTCGCCCAACGAATACGTGGACTACGCCGCCTCCAAAGGTGCGCTCGACACGTTCACCCTGGGGCTGTCCAAGGAAGTGGCCGGTGAGGGCATTCGGGTCAACGCCGTGCGGCCCGGCTACATCTACACGGATTTCCACGCACTCAGTGGCGACCCGGATCGGGTCAGCAAGCTGGAGTCGGCCATCCCCATGGCTCGTGGCGGCCGGCCGGATGAAGTGGCAGAAGCGATTGTGTGGCTGTTGTCGGACAAGGCGTCCTATGCGACGGGGACGTTTGTGGATTTGGGTGGGGGGCGGTAGGTCGGCAGATTTGTGGTGATTGTGAGCGCCCTATCGCGAGCAAGCTCGCTCCTACAGTGGATCGGTAGCATTCACAAATCCACTGTAGGAGCGGGCTTGCCCGCGATGGCGTCGGATCAGCCAACACTCACTCAGAACGACCGCACAATCCGCCCCAACGTCTCCATTGCCCGCTCAGCCGTCTCACTCCACGGGCTGCCATAATTCAGGCGAATACAATTCCTGAACCGCTGGGTCGGTGAAAAGATCGGCCCCGGCGCAATGCTGATGCCCTGTGCCAACGCCATCTGGAACAATTTCAACGAATCCATCTGCGGCGGCAGTTCCAGCCAGAGGAAATAGCCCCCTGCCGGTTGGCTGACGCGGGTCTGCGCCGGGAAATAGCGCGCGATCGCCGCCAGCATGGCGCTCTGCTGTTCTTCCAGTGCGTAGCGCAACTTGCGCAGGTGCCGGTCGTAGCCGCCATGTTGCAGATAATCGGCAATGGCGGCCTGAGCCGGCATCGACGCGCACAGGGAGGTCATGAGCTTCAATCGCTCGATCTTCTGCGCATAACGGCCGGCGGCGACCCAACCCACGCGATAACCCGGCGCCAGGCTTTTCGCGAACGAGCCGCAATGCATCACCAGCCCCTCGGTGTCGAATGCCTTGGCCGGTTTGGGCGCCTGTTGGCCGTAATAGAGTTCGGCGTACACATCATCCTCGATCAGCGGCACCTGATGCCGGCGCAGCAGCGCCACCAACTCCTGCTTTTTCGCCTCGGGCATGGTCGCGCCCATCGGGTTCTGGAAGCTGGTCATGGTCCAGCAGGCCTTGATCGGGTGGCGCTCCAGGGTCTGCGCAAGCACATCCAGGTCCATGCCATCGCGCGGATGCACGGGAATTTCCACGGCCTTGAGTTTCAGGCGCTCCAGGATTTGCAGGCAGGCGTAGAACGCCGGTGCCTCGATGGCCACCAGGTCGCCGGGTTCGGTCACGGCTTGCAGGCACAGGTTCAGTGCTTCCAGTGCACCGTTGGTGATCAGCAGTTCTTCCATCGGCAGCATCAAGCCGCCCACCATGTAACGCAGGGCGATCTGGCGGCGAAGTTGCGGATTGCCTGGCGACATGTCGGTGACCACCATGCGCGGGTCCATTTCCCGAGTGGCGCTCGCCAGTGAGCGCGACAACCGCTGCAAGGGGAATAGCGTCGGGCTGGGGAACGCCGAGCCGAACGGTACTGTGGTCGGGTCCTTGATCGAGTCGAGTACCGAGAAAACCAACTCGCTGACGTCGACTTCGGTGGATTCGTTGACCTGGCTGCTGATCACGGGCTCCGAAAACGGGCTCGGTGCATGGGTGTTGACGAAATACCCGGAACGCGGACGGGCGCGGATCAGGCCACGTCGCTCCAGCAGGTAATAGGCCTGGAACACGGTGGACGGGCTGACCCCGTAGGTCTGGCTGGCGTAGCGCACTGAGGGTACGCGCTGGCCGGGGCCAAGGACACCGGAGCGGATCAGTTCAGCGATGTCATCGGCGAATTTTTCGTAGCGTTTCATTTAAAGCCCGCAAGGTGTCTTTTATTGAAATCCGGGTGACCTTATCGCGAGCAAGCCCGCTCCCACAGGTATTCGATTGCACACAAATCTGTGACCAACGCCGGACCTGTTGTAGGAGCGGGCTTGCCCGCGATAAGCCGCACCGCAGTCTAAAGGATCAACGATTCATCGGCGCAACAAACCGGCTCTTCGCCACGCTTGCTATTTCAGGCTCGTCGCTGTCCGCCACCCTGAAGCTCAGGGCCTGGGAACTGCTGGTCGCCCGCTCCGTGGTCATCACCACCGACACCGGCACATCGACAATCTCGCCAGCGGCCAGGCTCAGCTCGGTCTTGCCCTGCAACTCGAAACCCTCGCTGTCGACGAGGCTCAGTGTGTAGCTCTGGCGCTGCTGGGTCTTGTTGATCACTTTCAGGGTGTAGATGTTCTCGATCTGTCCCTGGCCGTTTTCGCGGAACAATCCACGATCCTTGGTCACGTCCAGCGATACCATCGGCCGTTCGGCCAAGGCGAATACCAATGCGCCGATCATCGCCACCAGCACCAGCGTGTACCCAATCAGGCGTGGCCGCAGCAGGTGCGTCTTGCCACCCTGCAATTCTCGTTCGGAGGTGTAGCGGATCAGTCCGCGCGGGTAGTTCATCTTGTCCATGATCGAATCACAGGCGTCGATGCAGGCCGCGCAGCCGATGCATTCCATTTGCAAGCCGTCGCGGATATCGATGCCGGTAGGGCAGACCTGCACACAGAGCTGGCAATCGATACAGTCGCCCAGGCCCACCTCGGCCGGCTTGACCTCGCGTTTGCGCGGGCCACGGTTTTCACCGCGGCTTACGTCGTAGGAGATGGCCAGGGTGTCCTTGTCGAACATGACGCTCTGGAACCGCGCATAGGGGCACATGTGGATGCACACCGCTTCACGCAGCCAGCCGGCGTTGAGATAAGTGGCGCCGGTAAAAAACAGCACCCAGAACAGACTGACACCCCCGGCCTGGAAGGTCAGCAGCTCTTCTGTCAGCGGGCGGATCGGAGTGAAGTAGCCCACGAACGTCAGGCCGGTCACCAAGCTGATTGCCAGCCAAGCCGTGTGTTTGGCCGAGCGTCGAATCAGTTTGTCCAGGCTCCAGGGCGCCGCCTGTAGTTTGATCCGCTGGTTGCGTTCGCCTTCGATGACCTTTTCGGTCCACATGAAGACCCAGGTCCAGGAACTCTGCGGACAGGTGTAACCGCACCAGACTCGACCGGCGAATACCGTAATGGCAAACAGGCCGAATGCGGCGATGATCAGCAGCCCTGACAGCAGGATGAAATCCTGCGGCCAGAATGTCGCTCCGAAGATGTGGAATTTGCTTTCGGAAAGATCCCAAAGCACAGCCTGGCGATCGCCCCAGTTCAACCAGGCGGTGCCAAAGAACAGCAGATACAAAAAACCGGCCCCCAGCAGGCGCAGATTTCGGAATCTGCCGGTGAAACTGCGGGTGTGGACCAGGGTGTCGGTGGACTTGGCCTTTATCTTCGAAGGTGAAGGCTCAAATGTTTCAATGGTTCGGACGGGGATTCTATCGCTCATGGTCTTTCGCTCATCAGCCTCCATCAGGCCGAGTGACTATGAGCGGGGAACTGTTTGCATAACAGACTCAGGTCTTTCAATAAAAAGCGGATCAGATGAATGCGCTGCGTTGGCCTGCGACAACATGAAGCATTGAGTGCAACGGCACGCGGGCGCCTATACCAGACACCCGCGCGGGACGTTGATGCAGGTCACTTAAATAACCGAATCACTGTCCGTGGCCTTCAAGTGTCGGCGACCATCCTCCGCGCCTGCAACGGTCAATGCGTCGGCTTCTGCTTCGGTGATGTAAATACGCTGGCCGTTGACATCCACAGCCGACATCGCCTTGGCGCCGTCGGTGATGACCGTCACGTCGGAACACAGGCGAATTTCCTCGCCGTTGTCGGTGGTGAAAAAACAGGTCTGGTTTTCGATGCGAACAGTCATGGGGAGATCCTTTTTCGGCGGGTTCTACAGTGTTAGGGCTCGACGCGCCGTCATCGTTCTGTGCAACTGATTAATGGTCGGTGTGGTCCATTCCCTATCAAATCTTCACAAGGATTACGCCATGGATGCCTGGTGGCATGAAGTCTGGGTCACCCTGCAAGCGGAGTTCGCCGACATCGGCGATGCCGCGCAGCTGACACGCATTACCGTCAGATTGCTGATCGCTGCGCTGTTGGGCGCCATTCTTGGTTTCGAACGCGAACACAAAGGCAAAGCGGCCGGGGTTCGCACCCACATGCTGGTGGCGCTGGGCGCAGCGCTGTTTGTATTGGTTCCACAAACGGCCGGTACCCAGGCCGACGCCATGAGTCGTGTGGTGCAGGGCGTCATCGCCGGTATCGGCTTTCTCGGCGCCGGTATCATCCTGAAAAACCAGGAAGGTGACGAAAGCCACGTCAAGGGCCTGACTACCGCCGCCGGTTTGTGGATGACCGCCGCCATCGGGGTTTCGGCGGGGTTGGGCAGAGAAGCGACGGCCGTGTTCAGCACGTTATTGGCACTGGCGGTGTTCAGCGTGATGCCGAGAATCGTGGCCAGGTTCGATAAAGACAAGGACGCTCCATGACCCCATCGCGAGCAGGCTCGCTCCCACACGGCTGACACCACCCCTGTAGGAGCGAGCTTGCTCGCGATGGTCGTGAACGATGACGCTGGCAGTCAGGTCCCCCGCGGCGCCTGTGAGCCCATCGCGAGCAAGCTCGCTCCTACAGGGTGACTATGTGTCTTCGTGGAACGGCGATCATCATCCCGGCGCAACAATGACTGGCGGCATCGTCCTCGGTGGTTCTTCCACCGGAGGCGGCGTCGTGCCGGGTGGGTCTTTCTCGGGAATCGGCTGCGGATCGGTCGGGGGAATGGTTGGCTTATCGATGTTCGGATCGGGTGTTTCAGCCGGGATTGGAATACTCATGGTTCAAGCCTCCGGTGGCACATGGCGTGAGTCGTGCTTAAGTTGATTGACCGCCGGTGACGTGAATTGATTCCGCTGCAATTGGCCTGAACTTTTATCCGGGCGTGTCGCTCGGAACCTAAGTGAGTTCATTTCGGGGCTGACGCCTTCGCGTGAAGGCCGGTCCTGCACGAGAGCGTCCTTGGGGCGTACAGGAGATAGGCTCGATGACTGGTGAGAAACCGACAGAGCTGAGCTACAACGCTCATTTGCCGCTGTCGCAGGCGTTGCTGATGCCGCGAATCGCGATTGAAGACACCATGCCGACGCTTGATGGCGGGCAGTTTGCCGTCAAGGCGGTGGTGGGCCGGGAGGTGGTGGTCACCAGCAAAGTGTTCGCCGACGGGCACGACAAGCTGGCTGTGCAAGTGCGCTGGCGGGCCGAGGGGGAGGAGATCTGGCAGCGCGAGTCGATGAAGGATATTGGCAACAACGGCTGGCGTGGCCAGTTCACGGTGCACACCCAGGGCCGTTATGTGTTCTGCATCGAAGCCTGGATCGATCAGTTCGCCAGCTTTTGTTACGAACTGCAAAAGAAGCACATGGCTGCCGTCCCGGTCAGTCTTGAATTGCAGGAAGGCCGCAATATGGTCCAGCACGCGGCTGAACGCGCCGATGGGCCGCTGAGTGAAGCGCTGGCGGCGTTGCACCATGAACTGGCAGGGTTGCTCGAAACCGAGCAGGTCGCCCTGTTCTTGCAGCCACGCAGCGCTGATCTCATGGCCCAGGCCGACCACCGTCCCTACCTGAGTTTCAGTCAAGAATTTCCGCTGGATGTCGAGCGTGAGCTCGCCGAGTTCGCCAGTTGGTACGAACTGTTTCCCCGCTCGATCACCGACGATCCTGCGCGTCACGGCACCTTCAATGATGTGCATTCCAGGCTCCCGATGATTCAGGACATGGGCTTCGATGTTCTGTATTTCCCGCCGATTCACCCCATCGGGCGCAGCTTCCGCAAGGGACCGAACAACTCCCTGACCGCTGGGCCGGACGATCCCGGCAGTCCTTATGCCATCGGCAGCCCGGAAGGTGGGCATGAGGCCATTCATCCGCAACTGGGCACCCGCGATGACTTTCGCCGATTGGTGGCCGCTGCTCGAGCACATGGCCTGGAAATCGCCCTGGACTTCGCCATTCAGTGCTCCCAGGACCACCCCTGGCTGCAGCAACACCCGGGATGGTTCAACTGGCGGCCGGACGGCACCATCAAATACGCCGAGAACCCGCCCAAGAAATACCAGGACATCGTCAACGTCGACTTCTATGCCGCCGATGCAATCCCGAGCCTGTGGACCGAGTTGCGCGACATTGTGGTGGGCTGGGTCGAGGAGGGCGTCAAGATCTTCCGAGTCGACAACCCACACACCAAGCCCTTACCGTTTTGGCAGTGGCTGATTGCCGATGTCCGGGCGCTGCATCCTGAGGTGATTTTCCTCGCCGAGGCCTTCACCACGCCGGCAATGATGGCCCGTCTGGGCAAGGTCGGTTACTCGCAGAGCTACACCTATTTCACCTGGCGCAATACCAAACAGGAGCTGGCCACCTATTTTGCCGAGCTTAACCAGTCGCCATGGCGCGAGTGCTACCGGCCTAATTTTTTCGTCAATACGCCGGACATCAACCCGGCGTTCCTGCACGAGTCCGGTCGGGCCGGTTTCCTCATCCGTGCCGCGCTGGCGACCATGGGGTCCGGCCTGTGGGGCATGTATTCGGGCTTTGAACTGTGCGAATCCGCGCCGGTGCCAGGGAAGGAGGAATACCTCGACTCCGAGAAGTACGAGATCCGCCCAAGGGACTTCAACGCGCCGGGCAACATCATCGCCGAGATTGCCCAACTCAACCGCATCCGTCGGCAGAACCCGGCCCTGCACACCCACCTCGGCCTGAGGATCTACAACGCCTGGAACGACAACATCCTGTATTTCGGTAAGCGCAGCGCCGACGGCAGCAACTTTATCCTGGTAGCGGTCAGCCTCGATCCGCATAACGTTCAGGAGGCCAATTTCGAATTGCCGCTCTGGGAAATGGGCCTGGCCGATGACGCCAGCACCCAGGGCGAAGATTTGATGAATGGCCACCGCTGGACCTGGCACGGCAAGTATCAGTTCATGCGCATTGACCCGGCGTATCAACCGTTTGGTATCTGGCGGATCACGATCTAGATAAGGTCGCGGCGTTTCTCGGATTCAGCAGGAGTTTCACATGGCGAAGAAACCCAAGGCAGCCACGTTCATCAAGGACCCCCTTTGGTACAAGGACGCGGTGATCTATCAGGTTCACGTTAAATCCTTTTTTGACTCCAATAACGACGGCATCGGCGATTTTCCTGGCTTGATCGCCAAGCTTGATTACATCGCCGAGCTCGGCGTCAACACCATCTGGTTGCTGCCGTTCTACCCGTCGCCGCGCCGTGATGATGGCTATGACATCGCCGAATACCGCGGTGTGCATCCGGACTACGGCACGCTGGCCGATGCTCGGCGCTTCATCGCCGAAGCGCACAAACGCGGCCTGCGGGTGATCACCGAACTGGTCATCAACCACACGTCCGACCAGCATCCCTGGTTCCAGCGCGCTCGCAAGGCCAAGCCGGGTTCGGCCGCTCGGGATTTTTACGTGTGGTCCGATGACGATGGCAAATACGACGGTACGCGGATCATCTTTCTCGATACCGAGAAATCCAATTGGACCTGGGACCCGGTCGCCGGCCAATACTTCTGGCACCGTTTCTATTCCCATCAGCCGGACCTGAACTTTGATAACCCGCAGGTGATGAAAGCCGTGCTGTCGGTGATGCGCTACTGGCTCGACATGGGTATCGATGGCCTGCGGCTTGACGCCATTCCCTATCTGATCGAACGGGACGGCACCAACAACGAGAATCTGCCCGAGACCCACGACGTCCTCAAACAGATCCGCGCCGAGATCGATGCCAACTACCCTGACCGCATGCTGTTGGCCGAAGCCAATCAATGGCCGGAAGACACTCAACTCTACTTCGGCGACACCGACAAAAACGGCCTCAATGGCGACGAATGCCACATGGCGTTCCACTTTCCGCTGATGCCGCGCATGTACATGGCGCTGGCCCAGGAAGATCGCTTCCCGATCACCGATATCCTGCGCCAGACCCCGGAAATCCCCGCCAACTGCCAGTGGGCGATCTTCCTGCGCAATCACGATGAGCTGACCCTTGAGATGGTCACCGACAAGGAACGTGACTATTTATGGAATTACTACGCGGCTGACCGGCGCGCGCGGATCAACCTGGGAATTCGCCGCCGCCTCGCGCCGTTGATGGAGCGAGACCGCCGACGTGTTGAACTGCTAAACAGCCTGCTGCTGTCGATGCCCGGCACGCCGACCCTGTATTACGGCGATGAAATCGGCATGGGTGACAACATCTACCTCGGTGACCGCGATGGCGTGCGTACTCCGATGCAGTGGTCAATTGACCGCAACGGCGGTTTCTCCAGAGCCGATCCGGCCAGCCTGGTGCTACCTCCGATCATGGACCCGCAATACGGTTACCTGTCGGTCAACGTCGAGACCCAGGCCGGCGATCCGCATTCGATGTTGAATTGGACGCGGCGCATGCTCGCGGTGCGCAAGCAGTCGAAGGCGTTCGGGCGCGGCACCCTGAAAATGCTCTCGCCGAGCAACCGGCGGATCCTGGCGTATACCCGTGAGTACACCGCAGATGATGGCAAGCAGGAAATCATCCTGTGCGTGGCCAACGTGTCGCGCAGCGCCCAGGCGGCAGAGTTGGACCTGTCGGCGTACGTGGGCATGGTGCCGGTGGAAATGCTCGGGGGTAATGCTTTTCCGCCCATCGGCCAACTCAATTTTCTCCTGACCCTGGCGCCTTATGGCTTCTATTGGTTCGGACTCGCATTGGAGAATCAAATGCCTTCCTGGCACGTCGAACCGGCGCAAAGCCTGCCGGACTTCACCACTCTGGTGCTGAAAAAACGCATGGAAGAACTGCTCGATACGCCGTCACGCGCGACGCTGGAGCAGGGCATCCTGCCGAGCTGGTTGCAGAACCGACGCTGGTTTGCCGGCAAAGATGCCGCCATCGACAAGGTGAACCTCGCCTATGGCGTGCGTTTCGGGGATGCGCAGCATCCGGTGCTGCTCAGCGAAATTGAAGTCACCAGCGGCGGGCAGACCAACCGCTATCAACTGCCATTCGGCTTCATCGCCGACGATCAGCTAGGCCCGGCGTTGCCTCAGCAGTTGGCGTTGTCGCGAGTGCGGCGAGGGCCGCAGGTGGGGTTGATCACCGACGCGTTCACCCTGGAAAACTTCATCCGCACCGTGCTCGCCAGCATGCAAGACAACAAGGTATTGCCTTGCAATGACGGTGAAATACGCTTCGAGCCGACCTCTGAACTTGCCAGGCTGGGACTTACGAATGAGTCCGAGGTGCGTTATCTGTCGGCGGAGCAGTCCAACAGCTCAGTGGTGATTGGCAATAGCCTGGTGCTCAAGCTGATCCGCAAAGTCGCCTCGGGCGTGCACCCGGAACTGGAGATGAGCGCCTATCTGACAGAGGCGGGCTTTGCCAATATTTCGCCGCTGCTGGGCTCCGTGGTGCGTCGCGACGAGAAGGGCGAAGACAATCTGCTGATGATTGCGCAGGGCTACCTCAGTAATCAGGGCGATGCGTGGGAGTGGACCCAGAACAACCTGGAGCGGGCGCTGCGTGACGAGCTGGCCGGCGCCATGTCTGAGCAGGAGCAGCATTACAACGCGCTCGGTGAGCTGCGCGATTTCGCCGGCATGCTGGGTCAACGCCTGGGAGAGATGCACCAGGTGCTGGCGGCGCCCACTGACAATACGGATTTTGCCCCGCAGATCACCACGGCCAAGGACGCCCAGGCCTCTGCCAAGGACGTCGCCGCGCAAGTGGAGCGCGCGTTGGTATTGCTCAAGCAGCATCAAAATGAACTGAACCCTGAGGACCAGTCACTGGTCAGTCATCTGCTGGACAACAGGAAGGCCATCCTTGCGCATGTACAGGCACTGGGAAAACAGGCTGCGGGAGGCTTGCGCATCCGTGTACACGGCGACCTGCACCTGGGGCAGGTGCTGGTGATCAAGGGCGATGCTTATCTGATCGATTTCGAAGGCGAGCCGGCACGGCCATTGGTCGAGCGGCGCGGCAAGCACAGCCCGTACAAGGATGTGAGCGGCGTGCTGCGCTCCTTCGATTACGCGGCGGCGATGGCGATCAACGTGCACAACGTCGACAACACCGAACAGGCCCAGGCTGCACGGCAGCGAGTGGCCGAGCGTTACCTGAATGAAGCCAGGCAGGCATTTATCGACGCTTATCGGCTGGCAGCAGCTAGTCTGGGACATGCGTGGCAAGATCCGGGAGGCGAGGACGCCGCGCTGGCGTTGTTCGGTCTGGAAAAGGCGGCGTACGAGGTGGCCTACGAGGCAGAAAATCGACCTACCTGGTTGCCGGTGCCATTGCACGGTTTGTATGGATTATTGAATGGGCTTAAACCCTTTTCCGATCTTGGTGGAGAGTAGTCATGAGTTTCTCGAACAAGGAACAGGGGCACGCCACTAGGGCGCCATTGCCAGGATCGCGGGAGATCGACGCTTTGGTGCGCGCCGAACACCAGGATCCTTTTTCCATTCTCGGCCCCCACGGCGACGGTGCCGGCGGTCAATTCATCCGGGCTTATCTGCCCGACGCCTTGAGTGTTCAGGTGTTGAGCAAGGAGACCGGCGAAGAGCTGGGCGCACTCCAGGCCACTGACCGGCCCGGGCTTTTTGTCGGGCATTTCGAACGGGCACAACCGTACCTGTTGCGGATACGCTGGGCCGGTGGTGAACAGGTGACAGAAGATCCTTACAGCTTCGGCGAACTGCTGGGCGAGATGGACTTGTACCTGTTCGCCGAAGGCAATCACCGCGACCTCAGTGCCTGCCTTGGCGCGCAACTGAAGAATGTCGAAGGCGTTGATGGCGTGCGTTTCGCCGTATGGGCGCCCAATGCCAAGCGGGTTTCGGTGGTCGGCGACTTCAACAACTGGGACGGACGTCGCCACCCCATGCGTCTGCGTCATCCCACGGGTGTCTGGGAGTTGTTCATTCCACGCCTGGGGGCCGGTGAAGCCTACAAATACGAAATCCTTGGGGCTCATGGCATCCTGCCACTCAAGGCTGACCCGATGGCCCTTGCCACTACCTTGCCACCGGACACGGCGTCGAAAGTGGCGGCGCCCCTGAAGATCGACTGGCAGGATCAGCAATGGATGCAGGCACGGGTGGAGCGCTCGCGCCCCAGCGCCCCCCTGTCGATCTACGAGTTGCACGCCGGTTCCTGGCAATGCGAGCTGGATGAGGCGGGCGAGGTGTCTCGCCAATACAGTTGGCGTGAGCTGGGTGAACGGCTGATCCCGTACGTCAAGGAGCTGGGTTTTACCCATATCGAGCTGATGCCGATCATGGAACACCCATTTGGTGGTTCGTGGGGTTACCAGTTGCTCTCACAATTTGCCCCGAGCGCTCGCTACGGCACCGCGGATGAATTCGCCGAATTCGTCAATGCCTGCCACCTGGCTGACATTGGCGTGATCCTGGATTGGGTGCCGGCGCATTTTCCCACCGATACCCATGGCATGGCCCAGTTCGACGGCACCGCGCTGTACGAATACGGTAATCCGCAGGAAGGCTTCCACCAGGATTGGGACACGCTGATCTACAACCTGGGCCGCACCGAAGTGCACGGCTACATGCTGGCCTCGGCGCTGCACTGGCTCAAGCATTTCCATGTCGACGGCCTGCGCGTCGATGCAGTGGCGTCGATGCTTTACCGCGACTATTCACGCAAGGCGGGTGAGTGGGTGCCTAACCGTCACGGCGGTCGCGAGAACCTGGAGGCGATCGATTTCCTGCGTCACCTCAACGACGTGGTCAACATCGAAGCGCCTGGTGCGCTGGTCATTGCCGAAGAGTCGACAGCGTGGCCCGGCGTCAGTCAGACCACACAGCAGGGTGGCCTGGGCTTTGACTACAAATGGAACATGGGCTGGATGCATGACTCGCTGCATTACATCCAGCAGGACCCGGTCTACCGCGCCCATCATCACAATGAGCTGAGTTTCGGCCTGGTGTACGCTTGGTCAGAACGCTTCATCCTGCCGATTTCCCACGACGAGGTGGTTCACGGCAAGCACTCGCTGATCGACAAGATGCCCGGCGACCGCTGGCAAAAATTCGCCAACCTGCGCGCCTACCTCAGCTTCATGTGGGCGCATCCGGGCAAGAAACTGTTGTTCATGGGCTGCGAGTTCGGCCAGTGGCGCGAGTGGAACCATGACCAGCAACTGGATTGGTATCTGCTGCAATATTCGGAACACCAAGGCGTGCAGAAGCTGGTGGGTGACCTCAATCAGCTGTATCGCACGGAACCTGCGCTGCACGATCAGGACGACGTACCGCAGGGTTTCCAGTGGCTGATTGGTGACGACGCGATCAACAGCGTCTACGCCTTCCTGCGCTGGAGCAAGGACGGGCGGCCTGTACTGGTCGTTGCCAACTTCACCCCGGTGCCGCGTGCGGAATACCGCATTGGTGTGCCAATTGCCGGGCGTTGGAATGAGGTGATCAACAGCGATTCCTCGACCTATGCCGGTTCGAATTACGGCAACGGTGGCGGGGCATCGACCGAAGAAGAACCGAGCCATGGGCAAGCCTTGTCCCTGGTGCTGAACTTGCCGCCGCTGGCGGTGTTGATCCTGCGACCGGAGGGTTGAGTCGATCACGTCGCGAGCAAGCTCGCTGTAGGAGCGAGCATGCTCGCGATGGTGGCCCAGGCACCGCAGGGCGTCAGGTGCCCAGCGTCATCGTTGGCGACCATCGCGAGTAAACTCGCTCCTACAGGGGAATGCGGACAACTGTAGGAGCGAGCATGCTCGCGATGGTGGCGCAGACATCGCGGGGCAGCAGGACACCAGCGTTATCGTTGGCGACCATCGCGAGCAAGCTCGCTGTAGGAGCGAGCATGCTCGCGATGGTGGCCCAGGCACCGCAGGGCGTCAGGTGCCCAGCGTCATCGTTGGCGACCATCGCGAGTAAACTCGCTCCTACAGGGGGAATGCGGGCAACTGTAGGAGCGAGCTTGCTCGCGATGGTGGCGCGGACACCGCGGGGCAGCAGGACGCCAGCATTATCGTTGACGACCATCGCGAGCAAGCTCGCTCCTACAGTTGGTCCGCGCAGGCAATGGCCCTTCACCACCGCATCCGCACCCCCAAACTGCCAATCAACCCATTCAAGTCATTGTCATCGACATCACTGCTGTAGTCGGCGCTGACGTACAGGCTCACGACCGGCGTGACCCGCGCCACCAGGCCCAATCCCACTTCGACTGTGGACGATTTGCGGCTGCTGCTGATCTTGTCGACCTGATCCAGGCTGACGGTATTGCCGGTGTACACGGTGTGCCAGACGTTGGTGCGCACGTAGGGTTCGAATCCGAGGCCGTTGATGTCGTAGCTCCCTTTCAATCGGGCACCCACCCGTCCGCTCCAGGACGTCATATCGCTGGACGAGGCGTTACCGGACCCCGCGTAGGGTGTGTCCAGAGTGATGCGCTGGTTGATCAACTGCGCTTGCGGTTCGACTACCCAGTTTTCACTCAGGCCAATCGGAAAACCACCTTCAACCGAGAGAGTCACTGCACTGCCTTCTGTTGCCTGTCGCGCCCCTTGCTGGTTGCGGGTGAAGCCGTTGACGCGGCCACCACTCGCGGTCAAATCAACGTGCCAACCCTGGGGCCCGGTCAGGCTCCAGTAGGCGCCGAGGCTCTGGCCTTGCAGGTTCAGTGTGTCAGCGTTGGGATCGGACAGAGCGCGATTGGTCAGCGGGCCGTTGCCATTGCCCAGAATCTGGTTCAGGCCACCGATCAGGCCGACCTGCTGGACGTGGCCGCTGCCGCTCTGCAAGGTCACAATCGCCGGGCCCTTGTGAGCGTTGCTGCCGGACAGACTGCTCCCCTGGGACTCATAGTCCGTCTGGGCCTGGCGGGATGCCTGCCCGTAGAGTTGATCCCAGGCCGAGGGTGAGGCGTCTTGAGTGGTCAGGCCGGAACTTCGCGTATCGGACGCGGCGCTGAAATGGCCGGGATAGCTCATCGCAACCGAGGGCAAACTGAGTACACGGACCTGCTGGTCGTACCAGGGAGTTGTCTCTTCCTCGGCAGGTGAAGCCTGCACTTCCATGGAGGAACACAGCAGGAGTGAACTCGAAACTGTGCAGAAAGTGACTTTGATCTCTTGTTGGGTGAATGAAGTTTTCATGGAGGTCTACCTTGCAATCGCATGGGGTATCTCGCTGTGGCGTCTCTCCTACCCCGAACGAGGGGCGACCGAATGGAATGGGGCAAGCCGCTGGCCGCCCGTGTTCACGGGTGTCTGGTGGGGTGCCCCTGAGGTTACTTCGGGGGTAGTACGTGAAGCTAAGAAGACCGCTGTGTGTGCGTCAAGAAAATGGCCGATAAGTGGTATGTGATTTTTAGCGATTGCAACTGGCTGATTTATATCCTTGACCTAAGTTCATGTTTGTCGGGAAAACCGTCGTGACTTCCGCAGGCTAGAGGGGTTCGCCCAGCAACCTGGGCGTTCACCAACTGACCCTCACACCCAGGTTCGCTTGAGTTGCACGCTGCTGATTACTGTCAATATTGCTGCTGTAGTCGGTGCTGGCGTAGACACTCACGGCCGAGGACAGGCTCACTACGACCCCAACGCCGAGATCCAGCGATGATGATCGCTGCTCGCTGGTGATTTCATCGGTGCCGGCGAAGGTCACCGAGTCCTCGCCTTCGAGGGTGTGCCACAGGTTGGCACGCAAGTAGGGCTCCACTGGCCGGCCACTGAGTTCGTAAGCGCCTTTCAAGCGCGCACCGACACGCCCCGTCCAGGCACTGTCGGAGTCAAATGAGACACGTGACACACCGTCGTCCTGGCTGTCGAGGCTGACCTTCTGGTAGATCGCTTGCACCTGGGGTTCGACCACCCATCTGTCGCTGACTGAAATCGGATAGCCAACTTCGGCTGACAGGGTGGTGACATGGCCTTTATTGTCGATCTTCAGACCGCGATCAGACTGGTTGTCACCGTCCAGGCGGGTGTACATGGCCACGGTGTCCAGGTACGCGCCAGCGTTGTCGATCAGTGTCCAATAAAGACCAACGCTGTCGGCCCTGATGTCCACTTCGCCTGCGTGCTTGCCTTCGAAGCCGCCATTGAAACCGTCGACATCGCCGCGCAGGCGGCTGTGGCCGACGAAAAACCCTGCGCGCTGAGTCTGGCCGCTGTCCAGTTGGGAGGCGAACACGTCTGTGCCGGCCTGGAAACCATAGACTGAGCCATCGAGGCGGGGCGTGACGGTCCCGGCCCAGGTCTGGTCGAAATTGTTGCCGTAGACTCGGCCCCAGCCGGCACTGAGGAGGCCGGTCTGGTTGAGCAGGCGCTGGTCACCCTGGCGATCATGGAAGGTACCCAGTGCGTCGATGGCCAACTTTGCGGACGCCGGCGGCATGACCGACCACACCGGGACTTCCGGTCTGTAGGTCGGGATGGGCGCGGCACCTGGCTGCACCGTAGGTAACACGGGAACGACGCCGGCCACTGCGGCGACGACCGGAATCGGTACCACCGGCTCGACGGTGGGTGGCAGCGTCGGGTCGGCATTGGGCACGACGACGACCGGCGGGGCAACCACGGCGGAGCGCAAGTACCAGCTGTTCTCGCTACCGCGAGTAATCCCCCCCTTGAACAGGTTGTAATCGTAGGCGCCAGCCGACACCGGGGCCTTGAGCGAAAACGCGCCGTTGGCGCTGATGGCCGTCCCTTGTGCCTCGACCACCTGGATACCGTTTTGAAGGGTCAGCCCGCCAGCGCCACCCACATTGTTGGCCGTGATCAGGGTGTTACCGGTCAGAGTGCCGTTGTTGACCACCAGTTTGTCGCTGGGGGAGACGTCGTCACCCAACGCACTTTGCAGCCATAACTGACCGCCTTTGCCAGCATAGTCGCCCTGGACCGTCAGGCTGTCACGGGTGCGGGTGTTGCCCAGCGTCAGATCGATTACGCCACTGTTGTTCAGCGTGGCCGCCAACCCCGGCGTGAACGGTGCAATACCGCCGGAAACCGAGGTGAGCACGCTGCTGCCGTCAACATTGAACACGCCGGTGCCGGTGCTACTGTCGCCCAGGGCCACGATGCCATCCAGGTCGAAGCGCGAATTGTTGGTCAGGTTGAGCGTCTCCCAATTGGCGTAACGGCTGGCGCCGGAGGAGGTGGTCTGGTCGAACGTCAGTTGGTCGTTACCGGCGCCTCCATCGACATTCGGGGTGGTGGCCAGAAGGCTCTCGGTCAAATTGCGCAAGGTTGCACGATCATTGCCCACATCCATCAGGATCGCCGAGCGGATGATCCCGCCACCGGCCCACATCAGGGTGTCATCGCCTGCGCTGGCACGGATTTCACCGACGATCTCCCCCCGGTCACGGTGATGCTGTCGTTGCCGCCGCTGACGCTGACATTGCCCCCGATTTTCCCTCCGGAAACGACGATGGTGTCCCGGCCGAAACCGGTGACCAGGTTGCCCAGGATGGTGCCGCCCAGTAGCTCGAAAATGTTGTCATCGAGTTTCATGTCGACCCGGCCGATGGTGCCGCCAGTCATCCTGGCTTCGTCGCCATCTTCGAAGGCGCCGGTGATCGTGCCGGCGGTCATCAGGAAGCTGTCATGGCTGTCGCCTTGGGACAAAGCGCCGATCGTTCCGCCATTCATGATGAAACTGTCCACGCCACTGCCTTGGGTGACCGCGCCAGTGATGGTGCCGCCCGCGATGGTCACGGTGTTGGTGCCGTCACCGACATTCAGCACACCGTTGATAAGGCCGGAGTTCATGATCACCGTGTCGGCGCCTGCGCCGAAGGTCACGCCATTGATCGAGCCCGTGCCGTTGGCAGGAAACGTCAGGGTGTTGTTGCCCGAAGTATCGGTCAACGGGCCACTGGTGCCGCTGTCGCAGGTGTAGTTGTCGTTACCGGCCGTAGGCGCCAGCGTGCAAGCCGCTGACGTCATCCGGGACTCGCCGGCACACAGCAACACAGTGAGAACGCAGGCTGAATAGCGGCACGCAGGCCGTAGCGTCGATAGGGTCATCATCGTCTCCACGCATCGGTATGCGCCTGATCCCGCCACTCCTCCGGGGAGTCGCGTCGTTTCAGGCGCCCATGGCAGCGCGAATTGACGACAAATGCAGCACCCTGCTGAAAACCCTGGCAATACTTGCGCTACGATCCCGTCCGTTCGAGCCATCGATACGGACGACTGCACCGTAGCAACAGATTCGACCGCCGGCTACTGTCATAAATAACAGGTCGAGGCACTTTTTTTTGGAGAGAGCCGCCCGGCGATAACGCGTTACAAATGCACTTCGACCGCCAGCGGCAGGTGGTCGGAGAGGTGTGTCCACGGCTTGTTGCCCAATATCCGCGGCTCGTGACTGCTGGCATTGCGCAGGTAGATTCGGTCCAGGCGCAGCAGGGGGAACCGCGCCGGGTAGGTTTTGGCGGGGCGCCCATGGTGGCGCTCGAAGGCTTCGTGCAGATAGTCCCGGCGGGCCAGGGCAGCATTGCCTTGCAACTGCCAATCATTGAAGTCACCGGCAACGATCACCGGAGCCTGCTCGGGCAGGGACTCCAGCAACTGGCACAGCAGCTCCAACTGCAACTGGCGGTGGCTTTCCAGCAGGCTCAGGTGCACACAGATGGCATGAACCTCGGTGTGGCCCGGTACATCGAGAACGCAATGCAGCAGCCCACGGCGTTCGGGGCCGGTGATCGACACATCGAGGTTGCGGTATTCGCGAATCGGGTACTTCGACAGCAATGCATTGCCGTGGTGGCCGTTGGGGTAGACCGCATTACGGCCGTAGGCGAAATCGCTCCACATACTGTCGGCGAGGAATTCGTACTGGGAGGTTTGCGGCCAATCGTTGAACCGCGAGGAATGGCGCTCGTGTTCGCCCACCACTTCCTGCAGAAACACCAGGTCGGCTGACGTGCTGCGTACCGCCTCACGCAATTCCGGGAGGATGAAACGCCGGTTGAATGCGGTGAACCCCTTGTGGGTGTTGACCGTCAGCACTCTGAGTCGATGAACCACCGGGGGCGTGTTCAAAGACGCCGGTTCGACTGACTGCGGCTTGGAATCACTGGTCACTTTCGCTCCTGAATCAGGGTTGCCTATGCATGCGACTGACGCGCGGGCAGGCAGTTCACTTCACATGCGCGCTCAAACGAAGACGATTTCATACGGCAGGCGCATACGCTCCAACAGCACCGGCGGCAGCATCGGCGGCAGGCCGACCGCGGGCTCGCCGTCGAGCTGGCTGGCGTAGGCGTGGGTCGCGTGGCTTTTGCGCGCCACCGTCCAGGTATCCAGCCGAAGTTTGCGCGCACGATGCCAGGGAAACAGGCCGCTTTCGCGTGTAGGCCAGTGCCAGGCCCAGACCGGCACTTCATTGAATGCAGCGCCCACCTGTGCGGTGGCGCGGGCGCTGGCGCGGCCCACCGCATCATGATCGACATTGCCATCTTCACGCCAGGTGCTGAACACCACGTCGCCCGGGCGCAGGTAACGGGCGATGAACTCGCTCAACTGCTGCTCGCGTTCAGCCAAGGCATTGTCGGTAAACCCGCCGCGAATCCATTTGAGGCTATGCATCGGCAAGCCAAGCCGGCGCAGGGCTTCGACACTTTCCTGCGGGCGGAACACGCTCAGGCGTCTTTCCGACCATTGCTGCGAGCCGGGATGACTGGCGCTGCCGTCGGTGATCGAGATCAGTTGCAGTGGATGACCCAAGGTGCTGAGCAATTGCAGGAGTCCACCACAGGTGACCACTTCATCGCCGGGGTGCGGGGCGATCACTACGGCGCGCGCGCCAGGTGGAACCAGGGTGTGAGTGTTGATGACCGGAACATTTTCCAGCTGGGGCGCGGTGTTCCAGATCTGGGCTGACAGGCTACCGTCGAGGAGGGAGAGAGGATTCATCAGGCTACGTCCTTGTTCTGGTGGATAGCAATTTGCCGCGCTCCATACCTTGGATTGCAGCGTGCAGAGTATTGCTCAAGTCAGACTATTCGTCGCGTGCTTGTTCGTTCCAGTTAATTTACTCAATTTGCGCCAACTGACGCAGGTAGTCGCCGAACCCGCCGCGAGCGCGACTGTCCAGGCGTGCACTGGTCAATACCTGGGGGCGCTGGCTCCAGGCGATGGTCGCACCGCAGCGCTCCAGTTGACGGACAAGTTGCACGTCTTCATCGCACGCCAGGTGTTCAAAGCCGCCGGCACGCCGGTAAGCCTCGGCGCTGATGCCCAGGTTGGCCCCGTGGATGTGCCGGTGACCGTCACGATACTGGTAGTGTTGGTGGTAGCGGATTTGCGCCGATTCATCGAAGCCTGAGTCCCACCGCTCCACGGTGACCGTACCGCACACCGCGTCGGCATCGAGCGCCAACTGCGCTACCAGCCAGTCATCCGCCACCCGGCTGTCGGCGTCGGTGCAGGAGAGCCAGCGCACGCCGCGGTCCAGCAGGAAGTGAGCCCCGATGGCGCGGGCCTGGCCAACGTTTCGTACCGAGATCTCCAGGGCATGCACCGGGTAGCCACGCACGATCGCCGCGGAGCGATCGGTGCAACTGTCGAGCACGACCAGCACCTCGACCGGCTCATCGCCCAGGCATTCGTGTTCAGCGGCGCGCAGGGCAGCGCGCAGGCAATCTTCGAGCAAGTCTTCCTCGTTGTGCGCCGGAATCAGGATGCCGATCATCGCAGGCCCTCGAGCGCGGCCACGGAACGCGGCTCGCGACTCCACAGTTCCAGGATGAAATCGGCTTCCTGATGCAGCACCAGGCGTGGCAGTCCCGAATGTTCGTGCAGCAGGTCATGCACCTGCCGAGCGTTCAATGGGCAACCTTCGATCGGCGGGCGCCAATGGCAGGCCAGCAGTTGCCCGTCGGCGGTCAGGGATTGCGCAGCGAGATCGATTACGCGCTTGAGGTCTTGTGCATCCAGGTAGTAACCGATTTCGCTCAATACGATCAGGTCGAAGTGCTCGTCCGGCCAGTCCCTGGGCAGGCGGCCTTGCTGCACCTGGGCGTGGTCGAACACACTCAGGCGCGTACGGGCCAGCGACACGGCGGCAGTCGCCGTGTCGCAACACAGCAGTCGGTCACAACGACCGGCCAGTTCGGCACTCAACTCGCCATTGGCACAGCCCGGTTCGAAAATGGCACGGTAGTGGGGTCGGGGCAGGGCGGCGAGGGTGATTGCGCGCTTGCGTCGTTCGTACCACCGCTGCCGAAACGCCCAGGGATCATCATTGCCAGCGAAGAGTCCATCGAAGTACCGATCCTCGACACTCATATGAATACCACCTCGAAGGGTTGCAGCAAACGGTCGATTACGTAGGGCGCCAGGACGGGTGGCAGGCCGATCTGTGGATCACCTTCCAATTGACTGGCGAAGGCATGGATCGCGTGACGCTTGCGGGCCACCCGTTCCGGCGTCAGAACAATTTTGCGCGCGCGGTGCCAGGGCACCAGGCGATCCTCGGGCTCGGCCCAGTGCCAGGTCCAGACCGGCAGTTCGTAGACAGTCGCCCCCACCCTCTGAACCGCCTCAGCCGTGGCACGGCCGACTGCCTCATGGTCACAATGACCATCCTCGCGCCAAGTGGTAAACACCACATCACCCGGTTGCAGGTAGCGTTCGATGAAGTCCGTCAATTGGGTTTCCCGGGACGCCACTTGACTGTCGGCAAAGCCGCCTCGCAGCCATTTCAAGTTGTGCAACGGCAACCCGAGTCGACGCAACGCTTCTGCCGACTCCTGCGGACGTATCACGCTCAGGCGCTCCACCGGCCAGCGTCGGGAGCCGGGGTGACTGGCACTGCCGTCGGTGACCGAAATCAGCTGCAACGGTCGACCGGCAGCAGCCAGCAGTTGCAGCAGGCCACCGCAACCGAGCACTTCATCGTCCGGGTGCGGCGCCACGACCACTGCGCGAGAACCGACGGGTACCAGGTCGAGGATATCGATTGTCTGCAATTGCGCCAGTTGGCTGGAGGTTTGCCACACACGCAGGGGCGTGCCCTGGCCGACGATGGGATTAGGTTTCATAACGTCCATGTGCTCCCGGTGACGAGCTGGCCCAAGGCTGCGAGATCACGTTCGGCGTGACTTTGGCGCAGGAACACCGGCAGGTCGGCGCTCTGGCGGGCGAACCGACGATCCTTGCAATACGGTCCGGCGCCCAGCGCGTGGCCGACATGCTGAATAACCTGCTCGGCGGCGTGTTCGACCACGGCACGGGCCCGGCGGGCCAGGCGCTCCGCATTGTCCAGCGGTGCGGCATCAAGGCTCGATGCGCTGCTGCGCAACACCGTCGCGGCCGCCTGCAGCGAACAATCCACGGCGCCCAGGTGGGCGAGCGCATGGGGCTCTTGTCGCTCGGCGCAATGTTGTTGCAGGTGCTGCGCGAGGCTTTGGGCCGCGCCGTACCAGCAAGCGGCGATACCGATTCCGCCTTGCCAGAAACCCGGTCGACTCAGGTAGTCACCGGGGTCACCGATGGCCTCGCCGACGGCGCCGTCAAACAGCACTTCCACGCTACCCGTGGTCGCCATCCCGACGGCCTGCCATCCCTGATCGGTGATGGTGACGCCAGGTTGGTCCAGCGCAACGGCCACCAGCTGCTGGCGGTCCTGTTCATCCCACGCTGTCACCAATCCATGGCTCAGAACCGCCGCCCCGGAACACCAAGCCTTGCGACCGTGCAGCGTGACGCGTTGACCCTGGCGACTGACCCTGAGCCTTGCATTCGGCGGCTCGGCCGCCCACATGCCCCAAGTCCTGCCTGCCGGTACCGTGCCTCCCAGTTGCTCGATGATCGCCAGGGCGTCGGTGTGGCCTTCATACAGCTTGCACACGCCCAAGTCATGGGCGCCGATGGCCGCCAGGCTCTGGAAACGCTCCAGGGTTCGTCCGCTGCCTGGCAGCGGCAGCTGATCGAGCCCCACTTCCACCAGCGCGCGCAGGCATTGGCCTAATGCCGCTGTGTCCGGGTAGTCCCGCGGCTGGCGTTGCAGGAATGCCTCAAGCTCAGTCATCTTCCTCACGCTGCAATTCGAACATCAACAGAGAACGGCCGGTCACCGAGTATTCGTGTCCGAAATCGAAGCGCTCCTGGCCGCGGATGGACGGCTGATTGGTATCCACCAGACAGCTCCAGTAAATGCCTTCAGGCACCTCCGGCAAGGTGAAGTTGACGATGTCATGATGGGCGTTCACTACCAGCAGCAGCGTGGCATCGCCACCCTTGCGACGAATCCCGGTTTCCTGGGCGCGACCGTCGAGCAACATGCCCAGGCAGCGACCATGAGCGTCCTGCCATTGCTCAATGGACATCTCGTTGCCGTCAGGCGCCAGCCAGGTCACGTCCTTGACGCCGATGTCCTCGTTGTAACTGCCCACCAGGAAACGCCCGCGACGCAGGATCGGGTAGGCCAGGCGCAACTTGATCAGGCGCTTGACGAACTTGAGCAGGGCCTTGCCATCTTCGCTCAGGTCCCAATTGACCCAGCCGATCTCGCTGTCCTGGCAATAGGCATTGTTATTGCCGTCCTGGGTACGGGCGAATTCGTCACCGGCCACCAACATCGGTGTGCCCTGGGACAACAACAGGGTCGCGAAGAAGTTGCGCATCTGGCGATGACGCAGGGCGTTGATCTCGGGATCGTCGGTCGGGCCTTCGACGCCATGGTTCCAGGACAAGTTGTTGTTGCTGCCGTCCTGGTTGTTTTCGTCGTTGGCTTCGTTGTGCTTGTCGTTGTACGACACCAGGTCATTGAGGGTAAAACCGTCGTGGGCGGTGATGAAGTTCACTGAGGAATACGGACGGCGGCCTCGCTGATTGAACATCTCGCCGGAGGCGGTCATGCGGCTGGCAAAGTCGGCCAGTTGGCCGTCATCGCCTTTCCAGAACGCGCGCACGGTGTCGCGGAACTTGTCGTTCCATTCCACCCAGCCGGGCGGAAACCCACCCACCTGATAACCGCCCGGCCCGCAGTCCCAAGGCTCTGCGATCATTTTCACCTGGCGCAGCACAGGGTCCTGGCGGCAGGCGACGAGGAAACTGTGGCGCTCGTCGAACCCGTCGTGATAACGCCCAAGAATGGTCGCCAGGTCGAAGCGGAAACCATCGACGTGCATTTCCGAGGCCCAGTAGCGCAACGAATCGGTGACCATCTGCAATACGCACGGGTGGCTCAGATCCAGGGTGTTGCCGGTTCCTGAATCGTTGATGTAGAAGCGCTTGTCATCAGGCATCAGCCGGTAGTAAGAGGCATTGTCGATGCCGCGCATCGACAGCGTCGGGCCCTGTTCGTTGCCCTCGGCGGTGTGGTTGTAAACGACGTCGAGGATCACTTCGAGATTGGCTTCGTGCAGGTGCGCGACCATCTCCTTGAACTCGGCGATCTTGCCGCTGGCCAGGTAACGCGGGTCGGGAGCGAAAAACGCAATGCTGTTATAGCCCCAGTAGTTGGTCATGCCCTTGTGCAACAGGTGCTGGTCATTGACGAAGGCGTGAATGGGCAATAACTCGACGGAGGACACGCCCAGCTTGCGGATGTGTTCCAGCACATCATCGACCATCAGGCCGGCGAAGGTGCCGCGCACGTTTTCCGGCACGGAGGGATGGCGCATGCTGATGCCGCGCACGTGGGTTTCGTAGATGATGGTCTTGTCCCACGGCACGCTGACGCGATGGTCGTGGCCCCACGTGTGGGCGGGGTCGATTACCTTGCACTTGGGCACGAACGGAGCGCTGTCGCGTTCATCGAAGCTCAGGTCGGCGTCAGGGTGACCGATGGTGTAGCCGAACAGCGCCTCGGACCATTTCAACTCACCGACCAGTTGTTTGGCGTAGGGGTCGATCAGCAATTTGTTGTGGTTGAATCGGTGACCGTTGGCCGGGTCGTACGGGCCATATACACGGTAGCCATAGATCAGCCCCGGATGGGCGTCCGGAAGGTAGCCGTGGTAGATCTCGTCGGTGTACTCCGGCAACTCGATGCGTTCCAGTTCCACCTCGCCGCTGTCATCGAAGATGCACAGTTCGACCTTGGTGGCGTTGGCCGAGAACAACGCAAAGTTGACCCCAAGGCCATCCCAGGTTGCGCCCAGAGGGAAGGGCAGGCCTTCGCGGATGCGCGAGGGCTCGGCGAGCGGTTCTGGCGCGGATTTTTTTGCACTGCTCATAGGGGGCTCCTGCAAGGGCGATGTTGCCATCCCTGTAGGAGCGAGCTTGCTCGCGATGGTCGCCAACGATGACGCTGGATACCTGACACCCTGCGGTGCCTGTGACTCCATCGCGAGCAAGCTCGCTCCTACAGGTATAGAGTTGGGTTGGTTTTTTTCGGGACGAACTCGTCCACCGTGGCGAGTGACCTCGCCACGCTTGCTTCACGGGTTAAACGTCAGACCGCGGGCGGTTTACGCGGCGCGCGAGGTTTTTTCTCGGTGGATTTTTCCCCGGGCGGAATCACCTTCGCCGCAGCGGCCGGCTTGGCCTTGGCTTGGTTTTTCGGCTCGCCCGCCTTGCCGTTGGCTACCTTGGTGGTGGCCGGCTTGGTGCCTGCTGCCTTGCTGCCGGCAGCCTTGGGCGATTTCTTGGGGGCCAGGGCTTCGGCCTCGGCAAGTTTTCGGGCCATCTCCCAATGCCTTGCTTCATGGCCCTCGGGTTTCCCTTCCGATTCCCAGATCTGATACGCAAATTCGCGAATGCGTTTATCGTCGGTACTCATCGCCATGCTCCTGAACTTAACTCAAACATTGGATTAAGAGATTGACCGGGGATTCCGCCAGCGCAGCACCAATCATCAGCTCCTTGTGGTGTGTGACTGCGACGCTTGCAAAAAGTCCCTTTAGATTTTCTTCGGGTGAGGTAAACGGCAACCTCACCCGAGTATCGCCCCACTGCGACGCGTCGATGTGCGGTTCTGCACTATTGTTCAGCAACGCGGCGCAACGGATCGGTACGATCACAATGGCCCGCTCGTTCCCCGTTGTGCGCACAAATGCCAGCACCCGATGGGCTTCGCTGCCAAGCACTTCCAGCGCCTCATAGGTGCCATGACGAAACAGCTCGGCATGTTCGGCACGCAACTGCAACGTGCGCGCAATCAGGGCTTGCTTGATGCGCCCATCGCGCCAGCTCGCCAACAGTTCGGGCAGCGGTACGGGGCTTGCCAGGCTTTGTTGGCGACGCACGTAGTCCACCGGTCGACGGTTGTCGGGGTCCACCAGCGAGAAGTCCCAGTACTCGTTGCCCTGGTAAAGATCGGGAATGCCCGGCACGGTCATTCGCAGCAAGGTTTGCGCCAGACTGTTGAGGGCGCCGGGGAGGGCGATGGCCATCGCGGCCTTGGCCAGTGCGGCACGCAACAGCTCCCCTTCGGGACTGAGCAACAGACGTTCGAGAAACTGCCGGGAGGCCTGTTCGTATGAATCGTTGGGCGCACTCCAGCTGCTTTGCAGCTTGGCTTCGCGCAAGGCCTTCTGTTGCCACTGCCACACTCTTTGCGAGTAGTCCTGGAGCCCGGCGCTGTCGTCACCGCGCAAGTCCAGCGGCCAACTGCCAAGCAACGCCTGATACAAAATCAGTTCATCGCCAGCGGAGGGCATCGAGTCATCGTCGCGCAACGGCCGCGCGAGCGTTTGCCACAGCGGCACCTGTTCGGCGAACCAGGCGCTGCGCTCGCTCAACACCGCCAACCGGGCACGGGTGTCTTCGCCGCGTTTGTGGTCGTGGGTGGCAGTGGCAAGCAGGTTATCGGGAAATACTTGCTGACGTTCGAGGCAGGCGGCATGGAAATCGGCAGGCGGGGCGCTGAACTGCTCCGTGCTGAAGCCTACGTCATTGCGCGACAACAGCACCGCCGAGCGATAGAACGCAGTGTCTTCCACCGCTTTTGCCGCTGCCGGCGAGGTCAGTTGCTGAAAGCGCACGCAAGCATGCTTGATGATTTTGCGTGAGCGCCCCCTCGGCCGTGTGCGCCAGGGTTCACCGCCCAGCCACCTCGCCAGGCATTCGAGCACCGGCCAATCGGCTTCGCCCAGGGTTTGCCGTGCGCCGTCCATCGCTCGCTGGAAAAACACCTCGTCGTGCGTGGGTCGACCAACGGCGTTGATGTAGGTCCGGTAGACAGGAAAGTGCACGATCAATGCCTGCAACGAACGGCGAATCGCCCCGAGGGTCAGGTCGCGAGTCATCAAGTCGTCACGAGCCACCTGCAGCAGCGCCTGGGCGACACTCTCGAAATCGCCGGCCAGTGAACCATTGAGGATTTGCTGACGCGCCAGTTTCGCCTCCTGGAGGAAATCGGCGGGCCGTTCGCTGACGCGTTGCCACAGATCACCCAGAATTTGGGCTCCGGCGGGATCGTGCTGCAACAACGACAATTGATTCATGAACTCATAACCGGTGGTGCCATCCACCGACCAGTCCCGGTGCAGGCTTTCGCCTTCGCCAAGGATCTTCTCGACGTAGATGGGCAAGTGCCGCTGCGGTGACAGGCTGTCGACCCGACGTCGCAATTTTCGGCAATAACCTCTCGGGTCAGCCAGGCCGTCGATGTGATCGATGCGCAGGCCATCGACAAACCCTTGGGCGATCAATTCGAAGATTTTTGCGTGGGTCGCTTCGAATACCGCAGGCCGCTCTACACGCAGGCCACCGAGCTCATTGATGTCGAAAAAGCGCCGCCAGTTGATGTCATCTGCTGCCGTGCGCCAACTGGCGAGGCGATAGCTTTGCTGCTCGAGTAATTGATGCAGACGCTGGAAGCCTTGAGCAGTCCGGGAATCGTAGGCCTCGAGGTTTCGCTCGATGATGTGCAGCACGGCAGGTTCCCTGGCGAGCTCGCGCAGCTCCTCCTGCAACGGTTTGGACAGGCCGTGGGCGTCGGTCTGATAGCTCAAGGTGCTGAATCGTTCGGCCAGTGACTTGAGTTGTTCATGATCGGCACGCAGCAGTTCACCGTAATGCGTTGGGCAGATCGGAAAATGATGATCATAGTGCTCGACGAAAAATGCGCCCCGCTTGGCATCGAAGCGCAAGGGCAGGGTCCCTTCCTGCAACGCCACTCCGTAGTCACTGCCCAGGAACGGCAGCAGCAATTGGCCTTCCATCAAGGGGTCAGGCGAATGCCATTGGATGTCGAAAAATTCGCTGTAGGGGCTTAGGCGTCCCCACGCCAGCAGGTCCAGCCACCAGGGATTATCGCTGCCGCCGACGGCCATGTGATTGGACACGATATCGAGGACCAGGCCCATGTCGTGAGCGTGCAGGGCATCGACCAGGCGCCGCAGTGCCGCTTCCCCGCCCAGTTCCGGGTTGACGCTGGTCGGGTCCACCACGTCATAGCCATGCATCGACCCGGCGCGAGCGCTCAGCAGAGGCGAAGCATAAATATGGCTGATGCCGAGGCTGGCGAAGTAGGGCACCAGTGGGACCGCTTGATCCAGAGTGAAACCTTTATGAAATTGCAGGCGTAACGTCGCGCGCAACGGTTGGATATCGGGCTGGCTCATCGGTCACGCTCGGCAGCCTGAAGACGTGCACAGGCGAGCAGTTCGAGGCGGCGGGCGGCGTCATCGCCGTCCAGCAGCGCCTCGCTGATGCCGGGCAGGCGCCGGGACCAGTTCGGATGGGTGTTGACGGTGCCGGGAAGGTTGGCTTGTTGTTCGATGCCCAAAGCATCCTCCAATGGCAAAAGAACCAGGGGGGCGCGGGTATGGCCAAGGAAGCGAATGGCCGCGTCCAGCACCTGGTCGGTTTCGTTGTGTTCTTCGCGAAAGTTCTGCGGGTCCTCGCTCAGCACCCGGCGCAAGCCTTCACGTTCGCGTTCGCGGTGCTGGCGCCATTCGATTTCGCCCTGGCCGTCGATCAGTCCGAGGCGCGAGCTCCAGTCAATGTCACGGCCGTGCCACCAGCCATTGAGCGTCGGCAAGTCATGGGTGCTGGTGGTGGCCAGCGCGCTGTCGGGCCAGTCGAGAATCGGCTTGAAATGGGCGTTATCCTGTTCGAACAGCATCACGCGCATGCCCAAAATGGATCGGTCGGTGAGTTTTTCCCGCAGCCCTTCCGGTACGGTGCCGAGGTCTTCGCCCGTGACGATGGCCTGGTGCCGATGGGATTCGAGCGCCAGCAAGCGCAGCATGTCGTCAAACGGGTAATAGAGGTAGGCACCGTCGGCAGGCGATGCCCCGTTGGGGATCACCCAGAGCCGTTGCAATCCCATCACATGATCGATGCGCAGGCCCCCCGCATGGGCGAAGTTGGCCCGCAGCATTTCGATGAACGCACGGAAACCGTTGCGCACGAGGCCCTCGGGCGAAAATGCGGATATCCCCCAGCCCTGGCCCTGGCGATTGAGAATGTCGGGTGGCGCGCCAACGGTGAGGGACGCCAGCAATTCGTCCTGGCGGCTCCAGGCTTGGCTGCCGCCACCGTCGGCACCGACTGCCAGGTCGGCGATCAAGCCGATCCTCATGCCGCTGCTGCGAGCCGCCGCTTGCGCGCGCTCCAGGCAACGGGCGATCAACCACTGGCAGAATGCGAAGTACCCGATGCGCCCGGCATTTTCTTCGGCGAACGCTGCCAGTGCTTCACTTCGTGGGTCACGCCATTGCTGCGGCCAGTCGCGCCAATCCAGCGACTCGCCCCTGGCCGCGCGGATTTCCTGGATCGCCTCGAAGCGGCAATGGTTCTCCAGGGCCTCACCGGCCGCATGCCGAAAGCTGCTGAAATCGGCATGCAGCGGATGTTCACCGTGGACGAAACTTTCGTACAACGCCTGTAACAATCGCTGCTTGATTTCAGCGGCCACCGGCCAATCGATCAACGGCAGTTCTTCAAGGTGCTTGAGGTCCGCCGCCAGGCCGGTGCTGTCGATGGCTGCGCGCAGCGCACGTTCGCCCAGGATTGCACCCGGCGCGGCATAGAGGCTGTTGAGGAACAGGCGGCTGGAGGGTGAATACGGGCTGTAGCGCTGGGTGTCGCTGCTGAACATCGCGTGCAGCGGGCTGATCGCCACGGCGTCGGCACCTCGCTCGCCAGCCACACGCACGAGATCTTCCAAGGCCTGGGTATCGCCGAAGCCACCATCGCCGGGGCGACGCAGGGAGTACAACTGCACGCTAAGTCCCCAGGCACGGGGGATCGGGTTATCCACGGCATCGCCGACGCTGTAGCAACGGTTGGGGGCTACGGCGAGCGTAAACGACTGGCCATCGATTTCGACGTGCTGATAGCCCACCGGAATCAGGCCAGGCAATACCGCTTCGGCGTTCAGTTTCAGATTAAGTCGGGCGCCGTCCTCCAGGTGGATTTCGCAAGGCGTTTCAGGATCGAAGTAGTGCGACAGGTCGAGCCCGGCGCCACAGTCGACCGTCAGTAAAGGCGGCAACTGCCGCGTCTGTTGCACCTGCTGCAATTCGAGCAGGCTGGCGTCAATCTCCTGGGCGGTGCCGGCCGGGTGGCCCAGGCTCGTCAACACGTTGCGCAAAACCGCCGGGGCGACTTTTTGCGCGCGACCGTTGGCGTCGATCCAGTCCACCGCCAAGCCGGCGTGGGTGGCGAGTATTTCCAGTTGTGCATCGCTCATGGGCGCTCTCCATCCGGGGGTTGGGCTGCAGCCGAGAGGCTGACGAGCGCGCAATAAGGGGCCAGCGTGCCCCGATCCAGCAGGTCGGCGGATTGCGCAGGGTGTTCGAACAGCAGCGCAGCGTCGGCCTGTGGGGTGTGGACTACGGGCCGGTCGCTGAGGTTCAGGTCGATTCGCAGCAGGCTGCCATTACCGAGCCGCCAACGTGCCGAAACGGCTCCGGGAGCGAGCACGTCCGCGCCCAGGGCCTGGGTGCCGGGCAGGTGCTGCATCAGGTGCTCACGGCGCAGCCCAAGCAGGCGCCGATACAAAAGCTGGATGTCCGAGGGGGGACGTCAGTCATTCGAGGGCGTGATGCCTCGAAGGTCTGTGGCGCATTCGGATCGGGAATCTGCTCACGCTTGTGAGGGTCGGCGAACGCGCTGAACGCCGCGAACTCGTTACGTCTCCCTTCGCGCACCAGCTTGGCCAATTCACCGTGGTGGCTGGTGAAAAACAAAAAGGGTTGCTCGGCGGCGAACTCGTCGCCCATGAACATCAAGGGGATCATCGGTGAAAGCAACAACAGTGCGGTGGCGGCTTTCAAGGCGTCGGGATGCGCCAACTGGTGCAAGCGCTCGCCAAACGCACGGTTGCCGATCTGGTCATGGTTTTGCAGGAACAGCACGAATGCGCTGGGTGGCAGGTGGCCACTTGATTCGCCGCGGGCTTCGCCATGGCGATTGATGTGTCCCTGGAACACAAAACCCTGACTCAGGCAGCGAGCCAGTTGTTCGGTGGGATGGTCGGCATAATCGGCGTAGTACGCATCTGTTTCCCCGGTCAGCAACACATGCAGGGCGTTATGGCCGTCGTCATTCCACTGCGCGTTGTAGCCTTGCTCCAGCAGGCTGGCCTGGTTGTGTTCGTTCTCGACCGTCAGCCACACATGCCGCGCAGGATCGACGTGTTCACGCACCTGTTGCGCCAGTTCCTGGAGAAAGTCCGGGCTTTCGATGGCATGCACCGCATCAAAGCGCAGCCCGTCGAAGCGGTACTCGAGCAACCACATCAAGGCATTGTCGATGAAGAAATCGCGCACCTCGCGCCGGCGAAAATCGATCGCCGCGCCCCAGGGCGTGTGTTTGTCTTCATTGAAGAAGCCCTTGGCGTACCGATGCAGATAATTGCCGTCGGGGCCGAAGTGGTTGTAGACCACGTCGAGAATCACCGACAGGCCATGGCCGTGCGCGGTGTCGATCAGATGCTTGAGTTGTTCAGGTGTCCCATAGGACGCCTGGGGCGCGTAGGGCAGGACCCCGTCGTAGCCCCAGTTGCGATCTCCCGGAAATTGCGCGATGGGCATCAGCTCGATGGCAGTAATGCCCAGGTCCACCAGTCGTGCCAGATGTTCTTCCACACCACTGAAGCCGCCCAGCGCACCGACGTGCAGTTCGTAAATCACCGCTTCGTTCCATGGGCGTCCCAGCCAGTGAGTGTTCTGCCACGCATGGGCCAAGGGGTCGACCACGATGCTGTGCCCGGTGATATCGCCATCCTGCGCCCGGGATGCCGGGTCCGGGACACTGATCTCTCCATCAATATTGAAGCGGTAGCGGGTGCCAGCCTTGCAGCGGGTCTTGATCACGAACCAGCCATCAGCCTGAGGCAGCAGCGGTAAGGATTGTCCATTTTCCAATTCGACACTGACAAAAAACGCATCAGGCGCCCACAAGGCAAAACGCGTGTGTTCTGCGTCCAGCATGATTGCGCCGTGGGGCCAGGTTTCAAGGGTCCGTAACGGCATTACCAAAAACCTCTTATTGTTTGTGCGATTTCCCCAAGGCCTTCACGACCAGTTGCTCATAGAGATCCGCATAAGGTTCGACGGCTTTGCTCCAGTTGAACGGTGCCGCCATGGCGCGGCAGCGCATGGCATTGAGCAGGTCTGGAAATTCGAACACCTTGAACGCGCGGCTCAGGGCCTCCTGGTAGCTTTCAACCGTGGATTCGTCGAACAGGAAACCGGTCACACCGTTTTCGATGGTGTCGGCCAGGCCGCCGGTATTGCGTGCCACCGGCAACGAACCGAAGCGTTGGGCGTACATCTGGCTCAAGCCGCAAGGTTCGTAACGCGAAGGCATCAGCAGGAAGTCGCTGCCGGCGAACATGCGCCGAGCATCGGTTTCATTGAAACCGATGCGAACGCCAATCCGCCCTGGGAAGCGCAGGGCCAGTTCGCGCATGGCCTGTTCTTCTTCCGGCTCGCCGCGACCGATGATCGCGATCTGCCCTCCGGATTTGACGATGTACTCGGATACCGCTTCGGTCAGGTCCAGGCCTTTCTGGTAGACCAGGCGGGAGACCACCGCAAACAGTGGGCCTTGTGAATCATCCAGGCCGAACAGCTCACGGACATGGGCGGCGTTGACGGCCTTGCCTTCCCAGTCGCCGATGGCGAACGGGCGGAACAGGTGCGAATCGGTGGCAGCGTCCCAGCTTTCGTCGATGCCGTTGGGAATGCCACTGAGCAGGCCCTGCTGAGTCTTGGAGGCGAGGAAACCGTCCAGGCCGCAGCCGAACGCCGGGGTGGTGATTTCCTGGGCGTAGGTGGCGCTGACCGTGGTGATATGGCTTGAATAGGCCATGCCGGCCTTGAGGAACGACATCTTGCCGTAGAACTCCATGCCTTCCTGTTGCAGGGCATGGTCCGGAATACCCAGCTCAGGGCAGGAACCGAGGCTGATGACGCCCTGGTAGGCCAGGTTGTGAATGGTAAACAGGGTCGGTGTGCGTTGCCCGCGCCAGTGCATATAAGCGGGAGCCAGGCCGGCAGGCCAGTCATGTGCGTGGACGAGGTCCGGGCACCAGTGAATCTGCGCCAGGTTGGCGGCGATATCGGCGGCGGCCAAGCCCAGCCGGGCGAAACGGATATGGTTGTCCGGCCAGTCGCGACCATTGTTGGCGCCATAGGGCGAGCCTTCACGCTCATAGAGTTCAGGGCAGATCAACACGTAGATAACCAGTCCGTCGGGCATGTCCATGCGCCCGATCTTGCAGGGAGGCAATGCGGCGTGCCCGCCCAGTTCGCCGATGATGTGAATCGGGTTTTCGCTGTGCAGCACCTGAGGGTAACCGGGGATCAGCACCCGGACATCGTGCAAGTGGGCCATCGCCCGCGGCAGTGCTGCGGAAACGTCGCCCAGGCCGCCGGTTTTCACCAGATCGGCAATTTCCGAGGTCACAAACAGTACGCGCTTTCGGTTGGGATTCTGACGGGGCACCGGCGTCATTGTCCGGCTGCCAGTAACGCTGATGGGCTGGGCACCTTGGGTGCTTAATGCGCTCGATTCCCCGACCGGCTGATGAGCACGCTCTCCCTGAATATCCAATGCCGCACTTATCATCTGAATCTCCCGTGTCGTTGATCTGTTTCAAATCTGGCAAACGGTGTTTCGAGGCCAAATCCTGTGGCCAGGCGCAAACGCAAACCGCATCAACCAAAGGTTCTGGCCGTGCGATCAAGCAGATTGGCTGGAGTGGACGCTGCAAGGAATGCACCAGTCGCAACGCGCCTACCTGTCAGATGACCGATCACGCTCAGCAAAAGTTTCGATTATTTTTGCGCTTTGTGACCGACCGGTTTTGCTACGAGAAAATGAGTCTAGGCCAGAACTTAGAGCGGTGAATCGCGGATAGCAAAATTGTTCGACAATCGGTCCAAAGCGGTACGGACGTCCCGAAAGGTGATCTGAAAGTTCCGACGAAGTGCACGTTTTTCCCGGAAAAGGCCCCAAAAAGTCACCGCGTCGTCACATCAATGTGCAATGTCCGCAACGCTATGTGCACTGAGGTGGTGCGCGCGCAGGTCCCGCTTTTGGCTGAACCGCTGCCTGACGGTCACCCGGACTGCCTTGTTATAGTTCGGACCTCATTTTTGCCCGGTTAAAAAGGATCACCGCCATGTCCCAATACAGCGCGTTCGCCGTCGAGCTGGTCGATAACATTGCCCACGTGCAAATCAATCGCCCGGAAAAGATCAATTCGATGAACGCCGCTTTCTGGAGCGAAATCATCGATATTTTCCAGTGGGTCGATGACACCGACGAGGTGCGCGTGGTGGTGCTCAGCGGTGCCGGCAAACACTTTTCCTCGGGCATCGACCTGATGATGCTGGCGGGGGTCGCCAACGAGCTGAGCAAGGATGTGGGCCGCAATGCGCGCCTGCTGCGCCGCAAGATCCTGGCGTTGCAGGCGTCCTTCAATGCCGTGGACAACTGCCGCAAGCCGGTGCTCGCCGCTATCCAGGGTTACTGCCTGGGCGGGGCCATCGACCTGATCGCAGCCTGCGACATGCGCTACGCCGCCGAGGATGCGCAGTTCTCGATCAAGGAGATCGACATCGGCATGGCTGCCGACGTCGGTACGCTCCAACGCTTGCCGCGGATCATCGGTGACGGCATGCTGCGTGAACTGGCTTACACTGGTCGCTCATTCGGCGCCGAGGAAGCGCGCAGCATTGGCCTGGTCAACCGCGTCTACGCTGATGCCGCCAGCCTGCTGGACGGCGTCATGGACATTGCTCGAGAGATCGCCAGCAAGTCGCCGATTGCGATCAGCGGTACCAAGGAAATGATCAGCTACATGCGCGATCACCGCATCGACGACGGCCTCGAATACGTCGCCACGTGGAACGCCGCCATGCTGCAATCCAACGATTTGCGCGTGGCCATGGCCGCCCACATGAGCAAACAGAAACCCGAATTTCTGGATTGATTGACAATGATTTCACGCTGGACCACCGCAGTACTGGACACCGATCAACCGGGCGGCTGGGCGGTTGCGCGCAGCCCTGAAGGCTTTTTGTTCGATGACAATGGCGCACTGTTCCCGCGCGAATGGCTCAAGCGCCAGGACCTGTCGCTGATCGCCGAGCATGGCATCGGCCATCTGGACGGCGAACCCGTCTACCTGCTGGAGCTGCGTAGCAGCGCTGATGTGCCGGGTTGCAACTGGAAAGGCCTGCGGGCGTTCATGCTCGATGGCGACCACGTGATCTATAAGGTGCTCGGCTATGCGGCGCAGATCGGCACTTGGGCCCGTGAACACCGCTTTTGCGGCAATTGCGGACAGGCCACGCGGCAGGTCAGCCTGGAAAGGGCGATGTACTGCGAACCTTGCGATTTGCGGTATTACCCGCGTATTTCCCCGAGCATGATCGTGCTGATCACCCGCGGCGATGAAATCCTGCTGGCTCGCTCACCGCGCTTTGTCACCGGGGTCTACAGTACGCTGGCAGGGTTTGCCGAACCGGGGGAGTCGGCCGAGGACTGCCTGATTCGCGAGGTGCGCGAGGAAGTGCGCATCGAGGTGAAGAACATCCAGTACATGGGTAGCCAGTGCTGGCCGTTCCCGCATTCGATGATGCTGGGCTTCCACGCCGAGTACGCCGGGGGCGAGATTGTCTGTCAGGAAGACGAGATCGAGGACGCCCAGTGGTTCAATGTCCACGAGCTGCCGCCGTTGCCGGCGTCACGCTCGATTGCCCGTTACCTGATCGACGTCTATGTGGCGCGCCGTTTAGGCCACGCTGAACCAGTGCTGCCAGGCTAGGCGCACCGTCAGGCCCAGCACCACGGTGATGAACACCGGGCGAATGAACTTGGCGCCGCCGCTGATGGCGGATCGGGCGCCAAAGAATGCACCGACCATCACCGACAGGCCCATGCTCAGGCCAATGATCCAGTCCACCTGCCCGGAAAAGACAAACACCGACAGCGCCGCGATGTTGCTGACGAAGTTCATGCTGCGCGCCACGCCACTGGCCTTGACCAGATCGATGGGGTACATCAGCAGGCTGCTGACGGTCCAGAATGCGCCCGTGCCAGGACCGGCCACGCCGTCGTAGAACCCGAGACTGAAGCCTTGGGTCGACTGCCATTTCTTCTTGATCGGCGCGTTGGCATCCAGCGGCGCTTTTGGCGTGCCGCCGAACAACAGGTAGATGCCACAGGCAAAGACGATCACCGGCAGCATCTTGTTCAACCATTCGGCAGGCAGGTAATGAGCAACGACGGCGCCCGTCAGCGCACCGATCAGGGTGCCGACGATGGCGTGCGTCCATTGACGGGGATGAAACAGCTTGCGCCGATAGAAGGTGAAACTGGCGGTGGCCGAGCCGAAGGTCGAACTGAGTTTGTTGGTCCCCAGCACCAGATGCGGCGGTAGGCCAGCGGTCAGCAACGCTGGCGTGGTCAACAGCCCGCCACCGCCGGCAATGGCGTCGATGAAACCGGCAATGAAAGCGACGATGGCCAGAATGGCGAGTGTGGTGAGGTCAACGCTGAGTTCGAAAGGCATGGAATCGGCTTAATTCGGCAGGGTGCAGCAATGGGCTGCGGGGAAGGGCCGATATGTTACCTGTATCCAAAGATTGCGGCGACCTGTAGGAGCGAGCATGCTCGCGATGGAGGCCGGGACACCGCTGGGTGTCAGGCTGCCAGCGTTATCGTTGGCGACCATCGCGAGCGTGCTCGCTCCTACAGGGGTTGGTTATATCATTTTGTGGTGGGCCCATTGCCAATCTGCCACACATACGGCGGCTCGGTCCCGTTGATCGCCCAATCCCCGACTATCCTGGCCTTGTAGATCACCGGGTTATGCGAGGACACCGTGCGCGCATTGCGCCAGTGACGATCCAGGGATTTGCCTTCGCGGATGTCCGAAGCCCCCAGCGCATTGAACAGCTCGCTGGTGGCCCGCTGAATCAACTCCGAGACCACCACCTGCGCTTTGGCCGATTCGAGTTCCGCATCGACATTGGCCGCGCGTTCCTGCGCTTCATTCCCCGAAAACCGCGCCAGGTAGGCTCGTTGCGCCGGCTGCGCGGCTTTCAAGGCGCTGGCCTCGGCGGCGTACACCAGCGCTGCCACTTCACCCACCACTTGCTGGACCTGCGGGTCATCACTGACACGCGGGGCATTGCCATGGCTGTAAATACGTTTGCGGGTACGGACCTGCTGCGCCACATCGCGCAGTGCCGCACGACCGATGCCGGCCAGGGTGGCGAGCAGCACCAATTGATAGAACGCCGTCTGGTATTTGAAGCGTGTGGCGAAGTCGATGATGTTGTCTGCGTCGACCTCGGCATCCACAAACCGCGAAGTGCCACTGCCGGTCGTGCGCTGGCCGAAACCGTCCCAGTCATCGCTCTGCACGATGCCTGGCTGGCGCGTGCGGACGGCCGCGATCACGTCCCCGCCGGTGTCGCTGCGCTGGGCATAGACGTCGATCCAGTCGGAAAACAGGCTGCCGGTACTGTAGAACTTCTCGCCATTGAGTCGCCAGCCGTCGCCTTGGGGCGAGACCTTGGTCATGACGTCGCCGATGGTCACATTGCCGATTTCGGTCCAGGCGCAACCGACGATGTCACCTTCGACGAAACGTTTGAACCAGAGGTCCCGGGCCGGCCCGGGCGTTGCGTTAAGGCGGTCCTCGGCAAAGGCGAAATGTCCGCGCAGGGCTTGCGGCACATTGGAATCGGCCTCGGCCAGTTCGATCAGCAATTCAAACAACTGCGGCAAGGAGGCACCGCCGCCCCCGTATTCAGTCGGCACCCGCACGGCGCCAAACCCGGCTTCCTTGAGCCACTGAATCGGCTCGTGCGGCAGGCTGCGGGACTGCTCGCGCTCGACCGCACCGGCGGCGATGCGGTGGAAGATCGGCCGAAACCGCGCGGCCAGGCTTTCGTAGTCGCTGCCAACGGACAGCGGGTTGATGATCTGGTGTTCGGTCATGGGGACAGCTCCTTGGATCGGCAGTGGATGCCAAGGGGGATTGCAGGGTCCATGCCGGGTGCAGAGGGCCGGGGTTTACAAGGGGTGGACGTAATAAATCGCCTGTAACTGTTGCTACACCAACACCCGCAACACAATTTGACCTGACACACCACAGCCCCCCTGTAGGAGCGAGCTTGCTCGCGATGGTGGACCAGGCACCGCTGGCTCGCAGGCAGTCCGCATCATCGTTGACGTCCATCGCGAGCAAGCTCGCTCCTACAGGGGGCGTAATCCTCGGTGGCACACTTGCTGCTCTACCCCTTGGCACACCCCAACGTCCCGAGGACATGCCAATGAGTCAGCAAGCCGTCAAATTTGCCTACTGGGTGCCGAACGTCAGCGGTGGGCTGGTGGTCAGCAAGATCGAGCAACGCACCCACTGGGGCATCGACTACAACCGCAAGCTGGCGCAACTGGCCGAGGCGGCGGGATTTGAATATGCCCTGACGCAGATTCGCTTCACGGCCGGTTACGGTGCGGAGTATCAACATGAGTCGGTTGCGTTCAGTCACGCGTTGCTGGGAGCGACGACAACGCTCAAAGTGATTGCCGCGATCCTGCCCGGGCCATGGCAACCCGCCCTGGCGGCGAAACAACTGGCGACCATCGACCAGCTGACCAACGGCCGCATTGCGGTGAACATCGTCAGCGGCTGGTTCAAGGGCGAATTCCAGGCCATCGGTGAACACTGGCTGGAGCACGATGAACGTTATCGCCGTTCCGAAGAGTTCATTCGCTCACTCAAGGGGATCTGGAGCCAGGACAACTTCACTTTTCGCGGTGACTTCTATCGTTTCGACAACTACAGCCTCAAGCCCAAGCCTTTGGGCCAACCGGAAATCTTCCAGGGCGGCAGCTCACGTGCTGCACGGGACATGGCCGCGCGGGTGTCGGACTGGTATTTCACCAACGGCAACACCCCGGAGGGCATCAAGGTGCAGGTCGACGACATCCGCCGTAAAGCAGCGGCCAACCATCACTCGGTGAAAATCGGCGTGAACGCTTTTGTCATCGCCCGCGACACCGAGGAAGAAGCCCGCGCGGTACTCGCGCAGATCATCGATCAGGCCGACCCGGAAGCGGTAAACGCTTTTGGCGATGCGGCAAAGCAAGCGGGCAGGGCGTCGCCGGAGGGCGAGGGGAACTGGGCGAAATCGACTTTCGAAGACCTGGTGCAATACAACGATGGCTTCAAAACCAACCTGATTGGCACGCCTGAGCAGATTGCCGAGAGGATCGTGGCATTAAAAGCGGTGGGAGTGGATCTGGTATTGGCGGGGTTCCTGCATTTTCAGGAGGAGGTGGAGTATTTCGGGCGGCGCGTGTTGCCGTTGGTGCGGGAACTGGAGGCGCAAGTGAAACAAACTGAAGTGGCCTGATCGTCAATGCATCCAATGTGGAAGCGAGCCTGCTCGCGATAGCGGAGTGTCAGTCACAGTATTCGCGACGGGCACACCCTCATCGCGAGCAGGCTCGCTTGTATGTTTAGACTTGAAGGGGTGGGGTGGGACTACAGACTCGATTCTGACTCTGACCAGTACAGACCGTGGGAGACTTCTCCTCCCACCCCTTCTACCCAAAGCGCCGATAAGGAATTCATCGGTTAACCGACGATAGAGACAAGCCAGCGCAACGGTAGACCCCAACAAGCACCTAAACCCTAGCTCCGAGGATTTGTTATGACAATCCTTACTTCGCAAACGGTTGTCGGTATCGATGTCGCCAAGGCCGAGATCGTTGTCTACCGCGCTGATCAGCAAACCCTTGAATCCATTAAAAACGAGCGAGCAGCCCTCAAACGTTGGCTTAAAACGCTGCCAGCTCAAAGTGCCATAGCACTTGAAGCCACCAACATTTACCACTTGGACACGGTCGAGCTGGCTCACGAAATGGGCCACCAGGTCTACGTAGTGGATGCTTATCGTGTGAGCCATTACCGCCGTGGAGTCGGTCAAAGAGCCAAGAATGATCCCTGCGATGCACGCTTGCTGGCGCGTTACCTGGAGAGCGAACAAAGCAAATTGCGGATCTGGACCCCGCCGCCCAAAGCCTACAGCACACTGAAGAGCCTTCTTCACAGGCGGGCAACGCTGATCAAGAACCATACTGGGCTGATGTTGAGTTGGACCAGTGAACCTCTGTTGAAAAAGCTACAAACCGCTCAACAGAAGGCATTCAAGCAGGCAGATCAGGCTATCCAGAAACTGCTGCGCAAGGTCAGTAAGGAGGCAGGAATTGAGGAAAATATCGAGCGCTGCAAAGCCATAGAAGGCGTTGGAGAGCTAACTGCAACGGGGTTGGCGGCGACCTATATACGGGGAGATTTTGCGAACGGCGATGCATTCATCGCGTTTCTAGGGATGGACTTGGCGGTCGATGACTCCGGCAAGAAAAATGGGCTGCGATCCCTGACCAAAAAAGGGGATCCGGAGGTGCGTCGTTTGGCTTACAACGCGGCAATGGCGGCGTGTCGCTCGGCCAAATGGAAGCCGTTTTACGAGGCATATCTGGTCAGAGGCTTCTCGAAAACCCAGGCCTTGGTAGCTTTGGCCCGAAAGCTCTGCCGAGTGGCATTCGCCCTGATGAAAAATCAGAGCGAATACCTGTCAGCTTGAGAATTCAAACTTGTCGGGCAACATAGAATCTCCCACAGTTTATATCGCTTACAGGCCCAACTCAGACAACCCGGCGTGATCATCCGGGCGACGACCCAGCGGCCAGTGGAATTTGCGCTCGCTTTCCTTGATCGGCATGTCGTTGACGCAGGCGAAGCGGTGGGCCATCAGGCCGTTCTCGTCGAACTCCCAGTTTTCGTTGCCGTAGGAACGGAACCAGTTGCCCGAGTCGTCATGCCATTCATAGGCGTAGCGCACGGCGATGCGGTTGTCGGTGAAGGCCCAGAGTTCCTTGATCAGGCGGTAGTCCAGTTCCTTGGCCCATTTGCGGGTCAGGAAGGCCTTGGCTTCTTCGCGGTTGTAGGCGAATTCGGCGCGGTTACGCCATTTGGTATCGAGTGTGTAGGCCAGGGACACGCGCGCCGGGTCGCGGGAGTTCCAGCCGTCTTCGGCCAGGCGAACTTTCTCGATGGCCGATTCACGGGTGAACGGCGGCAACGGCGGACGAACTTCAGCATTGGACATTTCTGTGCTCCTAATTGAAAGTCAGTTAAAGCAAGTTGTCGGGCTTGGTTAAAGCGTTACAGGTCCAATAACTTTCGCGCCATGCATTGCGCATTATCGGCGGCACTGAGATCACCCATGACCAGCGCGAGGGTAATGGCGCCGTCGATCAAGAGCAGCAGCTGTTTGGCTTGCGTCTCCGGATCGGTTGCACCATGTGCGGTACACAGCTCGCACACGTAGTCGAGCAGTTTCTGTTTGTGTTCTTTTGCCACCAGGCGCACCGGGTCTTGCGGGTCGCCGGTTTCGCCACTGGTGTTGATGAATGCACAGCCGCGGAAACCTTCGGATGCGAACCAGGTGCCGAGCACGGTAAACAGGTTGAGCAGGCGGTCGGCCGGCGTCGGGGCCTGGTCGACAGCCGTTCTGTACCAGTGCATCCAGCGTTCGTCGCGCCGTTGCAGGGCGGCGACGACCAGCTCCTCCTTGTTGGCGAAGTAACGGTAGATGCTCTTTCTGGAGACGCCGGCGGTTTTCACCAGGAGATCCATGCCGGTGGCAGCGATGCCACTTTTGTAGATCAACTTTTCGGTGACGTCCAGAATGATGTCGCGTGTGTCGTTGCTAGTGATTTCGTTCATGGGTACACAGTAGAACGATCGTTCTCCTTGGTCAAATATTATTTGGTTTTATTTGTGCGGGCCTCATCGCGGGCAAGCCCGCTCCTACAGGGAGCGCGTTCCACACCGTTGGAGCGGGCTTGCCCGCGATGGCGCCAGAGCAGACACCCACAAGACCCCAGCCCCTCCTTGGTGTAAGCTCTCTCATTCTGTGAATTCGACCCATTGCGAGTCTTATGCCGTCGCTTTTCAAACGCTCCCTGCTGCCAAAACTGCGCAGTTTCCCGCTGACCGCCGAGTCTGTGTCCTTCCTGTCTGGCGCTGCCGAGTTCCGCCGTTGCCTGCTGGAAAAAATCGCCGCCGCCACCCAGCGCATCTACATCGTCGCGCTGTACTTGCAGCAGGACGAAGCGGGTCAGGAAATTCTCGATGCCCTGCACGCCGCGAAACTGGCCCGTCCAGAACTGGATGTGGTTGTGGTGGTGGATTGGCTGCGCGCCCAGCGTGGCTTGATCGGCGCGGGCAAGCAGCCGGGGAACTCGGCGTGGTACCAGGAAATGACCCGCACCCACAAAAGCGTGGTGCCGGTATACGGGGTGCCAGTGCAGACCCGCGAGCTGTTTGGCGTGCTGCACTTGAAAGGGTTCGTGATTGACGATTGTGTGATCTACAGCGGCGCGAGCCTCAATAACGTGTACCTGCACAAGTTCGACAAGTACCGTTACGACCGCTATCACCTGCTCAATAACCGCGCGCTCGCCGACTCGATGCAGCACTTGATCGAGCACGGCCTGGTGGCATCCAAAGCCGTCCATCGCCTGGACTTGCCCAACCTGCCCACCACCCGCAGCTTGCGCAAAGACATTGGCGATCTGCGCAGTCGACTCAAATACGCCGCGTACGACACCACGTCTGGCAATACGGACAAAACGGGTTTGACCGTCAGCCCGCTGCTGGGCGTCGGCAAGAACAACCCATTGAGCCGGGTGATCTGTGAACTGATCGCCAGCGCCCAACATCAACTGACCATCTGCACGCCGTATTTCAACCTGCCGCTGGCGGTCACCCGGGAAATCAACCGGGCGCTGGCACGAGGGGTGAAAATCGATATCGTGGTCGGCGACAAGACCGCCAACGACTTTTACATCCCGCCGAGCGAGCCATTCAGGGTGATCGCGGCGCTGCCTTACCTGTACGAGATCAGCCTGCGACGATTCGCCAAGCGCCATCACCGCAGCATCGACAGCGGCCAGTTGAACTTGCATTTGTGGAAGGACGGCGATAATACCTATCACCTGAAGGGCATGTGGGTCGATCAGCGTTACACCTTGCTGACCGGCAACAACATCAACCCACGAGCGTTCCGCCTCGACCTGGAGAACGCCTTGCTGATCGACGACCCCAAAGGTGAATTGCTGGAACCGCGACGCAAGGAATTGGGGGAGATTTTCCAGCACACCACCCGGATCGAGCGCTACCAGGCGCTGGAGACCCTGCCGGAGTACCCGGCAGGGGTGGCGAAGTTTCTCAAGCGGGTGAGCAGGGTGCGGATCGAGCGGTTGCTTTACCGAATTCTGTAAAGCCGGGAAATGGATGTTGGGACGGCTGGCCTCATCGCGGGCTTGCCCGCGAAGGCGATCTGAGGCTTAGTTCAGCCCCAACTTCCCGCGCAATGTCGACAAGTCTTCGGCCAGGGTATTGACCGGCCCGACCAGCGCCTTGCGATCGCTTTCCTTCACCTTGTCGTAGGTTTCAAAACCACCGTCCTTCGTCCGATACTTGGCCAGGGTCTTGTTCACCGTGGCGAAGTTCTTGTCGACCTTGGCGATGAAGGCGGCATCCTGTTTCTCGATCTGCGGACGGAACAGGTCGACGATTTTCTTCGCACCGTCGATATTGCCCTGGAAGTCATACAGGTCGGTGTGGCTGTAGCGGTCTTCCTCGCCGGAGATCTTGGTCGCCGCCACTTCCTCCAGCAGCGCCGCTGCGCCACCGACAACTTTCTCGGGCGGGAAGGTCAGGCCCGCGACCCGGGTTTGCAGGTCCTTGACGTCTTTGTTCAAGCCATCGGCCAGCTCGCCCAGGCCTTGGGTGCTCTTCTCGGAAAACAACGAATACTCGATGCGGTGGAAACCGGTAAAATCTTCGGCTTTCACGCCTTTTTCGTGGTCGTCGACACGGGAGTCGATGGACGCGTCCAGGTCACTGAACAGTTCGGCAATCGGCTCGATCGATTCGTAGTAAACCCGGGTGGGTGCGTAGAGTTTCTGCGCGGTGGCCAGGTCACCTTTTTTCACCGCGTCGGTGAATTGCTGGGTGTGGCTGGCCAGTTCGTCCAGTTGCTCGGTGACGTAAATCTTGTAGTCCGAGATCGGCCCCACCAACTCCAGCGGCGCCGTGCCTGCGAAAGCCGAAAAAGGGGTATTGAGCAAACCAAGGGTCAGCAGTAGGGCGAGTGGCGACTTTCTCATGAGCGGGCTCCGTTGGGGCTGTGTGTTCAGGCGGTTTTTGTCGGTTGTGTGGCGTGCAGCAGCGAGCGGCCGATGAAGTCCTGGTCGCCCGTGACACCCGGCAGGGTGAAGAAATACCCGCCGCCGACCGGCTTGAGGTATTCCTCCAGCGGCTCGCCGTTGAGTCGGGTCTGTACGGTGATGAAGCCTTTTTCCAGGTCGGCCTGGTAACAGATGAACAACAGGCCCATGTCCAATTGGCCGTTCTTGTTCACGCCGTTGGAGTAGTTGAAGGGCCGGCGCAGGATCAGGTTGGCCTGGCTGGCTGGGGTACGCGGGTTGGCCAGGCGGATGTGGGCGTCGAGCTTGGTCAGTTTGCCTTCGGGGTCACTGGCGTAGTTCGGCACCTCGGTTTCAAGGGCGCCTCCCATGGGGGCGCCACTGCTTTTGACGCGTCCAAGTATGCTTTCCTGTTCCTGCAACGGCGTGCGATCCCAGCGCTCGACGAAATTGCGGATGATGCGCACCGCCTGATAGCTGCCATGGGCGGCCCAGGCCGGCTCATCGCTGCCCGGTTGCAGCCAGACGACGCGGTCCATGGTGGTGCTGTCGTGGGAGTCCGGGTTGGCCGAGCCATCGCGAAAACCCAGGAAGTTGCGCGCACTCTGGGCCGGCACGCCCGGTTTCGCCGGGGCTTGGGGCGGCACACTGCCTTCCTGCTTCCAACGCACCAGCAGCAGGTCCGGCAGGTTTTTCACGATGTCGCGCAGGGCATGGATGTTGGTATCGGCGGTATTGGCGCAGAACTGCAGGCTGAGGTCGCCGTGGCAGCAATCGGCCTCCAGCGCGTCGTTGGGAAAACCGACCATGCGGCTAAGGCGCCTGGGCTTGGCGGCGGCGAGGCCAAAGCGCTCGTCGAACAGCGAGTCACCCACAGATACGGTGATGGTCAAGTTGTCCGGCGTGACCACCGGGCCAAGAATCCCGGAATCCACTGGCGGCAGTTTCGGATCCACCTGGGGCACCGGACCGCCCTTCATCAGGAAGGCAATGCGTTCGTTGAGGGTACGGAACAGTCGCTCCAGGTCTTCGCGGTCGCTGGCCAGTACATCGAATGAGACGAGCATGCCGGAGGTCGGACGCGGGGTGACGATGCCGCTCTGGTGCAGGCCGTGAAAATCGTGGCGATCTTCGGTGCGGTCGCTGCTCGGCGCCTCGGTGACTTGTGCGGGGCTGGCGGCCATGGCCGGGCAGCTCAAGGCCGAACCGGCCAGCGCCACACCAGCGGCGCCCATGCCCATCAATACTCGGCGACGTTGAAGGTTCAATTCGTTCATCTGCTAACTCTTCTGCTACAGGCCGGAAAGGCCGAGGGCGGGATCAATGGCGTCGAGTGCATGGGCCAGTGCCTTGGCCTTGTCGGCGATCTGTTTGCGCTGGTCGGCGCTGATGCTGTCGTAGCGGGCGTAGCCGTCGTTGACCTTGAAACGGTCCAGTTCGGCATCAAGATCAGCCACCGCGCTATCGAGTGTCGGCAGCAGATCGGCGGCGGATTTGCCCAGCAACGGGCGCAACAGGTCGACAGCCTTGCGCACCGCGTCGAGGTTGCCGGCGAATCCGTCGAGGTCGGTGTGGCTGTAGCGCTCTTCTTCGCCGCTGCTGGCGCGTACGTCACCCAGGTTGTTGAGGTTGCGAACCAGAATGCTGACCAGTTGTTCGGGGGGCAGCGATTGGGCCAGCAGTTGTTGCTTGAGCGTGGTGACATCGGCCAGCAACTGCTGGGCAATCGGCTTCAGGCCGTCGAGGTTGCGTTGTTGGAACAGCGCGTACTCCACGCGGTGGAACCCGCTGAAGCCGAGGTCCTGCTCGCGTTTTTCAAAGTAGTCGGCGCGGGCGTTGATGCGGTTATCCAGCTCGGCCAGGCGTTGCGCGGCCGGGGCCAAACGTTGATAGGCTACGCGGGCCGGGACGTAAAGGGCTTGCGCCTGGGCCAGGTCGCCGGCCTGGATGGCCTGCTCGAGCGCGGTGACCGATTTGATCAACGCCGTGCCCTGGCTGCTCAGGTACACCCGGAACTCCGACAGCGGCCCAACGAACGCCACCATCGACGGCTTGGCCTTGGCGGCGGCGTCGGACGCGGCGGTCGGTGTCACGTGCAGGGTGCCGCGCGGGTTGCTGAGCAGGCCGCAGGTGATCGCGTAATCGCCGGGCAGCAGGTTGGCGTTGATCACCTGGCTCAAACCGGGGGCAATGTTCTCCCGTTCCTCGACCACCAGCACACCGTCGAGTATTTCCCATTCAACGGCCCGGTCCGAGCGGTTGACGATTCGGAAACTGGCGCGACCTGCCGGCACCGTCAGTGCATTCGGTTCACAGCTGTGCGGATGGATAGTCACCAGCACTTCGTCATGATTGGCCTGGCGTTTGGCCGCGGCCATCTTCGAGGCGTAGTAGAACAAGCCACCGGCGGCGATCATCACGATCACCGAACCGGCCACCGCCCAGCGCAGCGCGCGGGGAGGGGAGGCTTGGGGTGGGGATTGATTTGGCATGAGGGCCCTTATCGATTAAACAAATATGGGTGCGACAGACAGGCCCCTGTGGGAGCGGGCTTGCCCGCGATGGACTTTCAGACGCCGCCGTGAATCAGGTATCCCGCGTCATCGTTAACGACCATCGCGACGGTTCGACGCCTCGACGTGCTCGCTCCTACAGTTGGGATTGGCGGAGGCCGGGAGAAAAAACCCCACCAACGCCACCACCAGATAAATCAGATACGCACCCAACGTGCTCACCGTCGGCGCTTCCTGGTAACCGAACATGCCGGCCAGCACCGACCCCAGCGGGCTGTCCATCGGCAGGGCGGCGCTGAAGTCGAAAAGTACGGTTTGCAGGTGGTTCCAGACACCGGCTTCATGCAGGGCCTGTACCGAGTTGGCGAGAATGCCGGCGGCCACCACCAGGATGAACAGGCCGGTCCAGCGAAAGAATGCGCCGAGGTTCAGGCGCATGCTGCCGCTGTAGATCAAAAAGCCGACGACGATCGCCAGGATCAGGCCAAGCAGGGCACCGATCGGCGCGCCCGGGCCTTCGCTCTGTTGAAACACGGCGAGCAGGAAAAACACCGTTTCCAGCCCTTCACGGGCGACGGCGAAGAACACCATGGCGATCAAAGCGGTGACCTGGTGTCTGGAACCGGCGAGTGCGTGATCGAGCGACTCATGCAGCGAATGCTTGATCGAACGCGCCACCTTGCGCATCCAGAAGACCATGGAGCTGAGGATGCCGACCGCCACCAGGCCGACCACGCCTTCGAACAGCTCCTGTTGTTTTTGCGGGAACTCGGCGCTGACCAGTTCCAGGCCGCCACCCACCAACAAGGCCAGCGCGGCGGCGAGGAACACGCCGATCCACACGGCGGGCATCCACTGTCCGCGCCCGGTTTGCTGGAGGTAACTGGCAATGATGCCAACGATCAGCGCGGCTTCAATGCCCTCGCGCAACATGATCAGGAAGGGAACAAGCATTCAGCACCGTGTCAGCAATTGATAGGGTGCTAAGTTGTAACATAATGACACTCATTCCCAAATGGCAATCATTGACATTTACCTGAACCTAAGCTGAACGCATAAGAAAAAGGACGATGCCCTCTCTACTTATGTGGGAGGCAGGGTGAATCAGCTAATATGCCGGCCATCCAGGCTATCCAGGTAACGGTTGTTTAATGTCGGCAAAAGACACCATTTCCATGCAACTCGTGCGTGAAGCGCTTTCGCAAAGTTGCGAACCGGGGGCAGCTACACGGGAGGTGTTGACCAAGGTCGGCATCGATCCAACCTTGCTGGAGGCACCCGAAGCCCGCGTCCCGGCCACGGCTTACGCGCGCCTGTGGCGCCTGCTGGCGCGGCGGCGCGATGATGAGTTTTTCGGCATGGACCCGCGCAAGCTCAAGTCCGGGAGCCTGGCGTTTCTGTGTCGCAGTTCGATGATTCAGCCCAGCTTGGCGGCCGGCCTGACCTCGGCCCTGGAATTTTTGTCGTTGATGCTCGAACACTTGCCAGCGCAACTGGTACGCCAGCAAAGCCTGGCGGAAATCGTCCTGTTCGAAGATGAGCAGGACCCGCGCCGTGCTTTTACCTATTTCACCTACTGGATGATCGTGCACGGCGTGGCCTGCTGGCTGGCCGGGCGGCGGATTCCCATCCTGGCGATCGAGCTGCGTTGTTGCGAGCCGGACTTTTGCGACGATTACCGGGTGATGTTCTCGGAAAACCTGCGTTTCGAGCGCCCACGCACGCGGATGATTATCTCCGCCGACTGCCTGGACCTGCCGATCAAGCGCACGCCCGACGAACTCAAACGATTCCTGGCCGAGGCGCCGGCGAACATCCTGGTCAAGTACCGCGACCCGCAAAGCCTGGCCAGCCGGATCAAGCAGGACCTGCGGCATTTGCCCGCCCAGCAATGGCCGGAAACCGAGCCGCTGGCACAGCAATTGTGCATGTCGGCTTCGACATTGCGTCGGCGACTGGCGGAGGAGGGCCAGACCTATCAAGGCCTCAAGGACAGCGTACGCAAGGAGTTGGCGATTGGCTGGCTGGCGGAACCGAGCATCAGTTTCGCCGAGATCGCCACCCGACTGGGGTTTGCCGATGCGAGTTCGTTTTACAAGGCGTTTCGCAAGTGGTCGGGGTCCAATCCGGGGCATTACCGGAGTTTGATCCTCAACGAGGTGGATTGAGTCGCCCTTTCGCAAGCCCGCTCCCACAGATGATCGTGGCCTCTGTAGGAGCTGGCTTGCCGGCGATGAGGCCCGAAAAACACCCCACCTCCAAACCCTTGGCCAAACCAGTCAAGCAACTTGATAGGTTTGACCATTGCCCGCCACCGCACACGGAGCGAGTATTTCCCTGGTTTTTACGGTTCCCCCAACCTAATAAAAATACAGAGGGATTCTGCCGATGCGCGATTACTTGTCTGCCACCTCACAGTTCAATTATCAGCACACCGTTGACGCCGCACTGGCGGGTGACCTGACGGCCCTCAATGCCTGCGTCGAGTGTTGCGACCGGCATGCGTTGCCCGGGCGTATCGCGTTGTTCTGGGAAGGGCGCGAGGGTGCCAGCGCGACGTACACCTTCAGCGAATTGCAGGAGCAAGCCGCGCGCTTCGCCAATTTCCTGTTGGCCCAGGGCGTGGGCAAGGGCGACAAGGTCGCCGGCCTGCTGCCGCGCAATATCGAGCTGTTGATCACCGTCTTCGCCACCTGGCGCATCGGCGCGGTGTATCAACCGCTGTTCACCGCATTCGGGCCCAAGGCCATCGAGCACCGTTTGGGCTGCTCCGGCGCCAAGGTGGTGGTCACGGATGCCGTCAACCGTCCGAAACTGGCGGAAGTCGCCGATTGCCCCACCATCGTCAGCGTCGGCGGTCCGAAGGGCCAGGGCATTGTGCGCGGTGATTTCAGTTTCTGGGCAGAGCTTGCCAATTATCCCGCCAAATGCGAGCCGGTCATGCTGACGGGCGAAGACCCGTTCCTGTTGATGTTCACCTCGGGCACCACTGGCCCGTCGAAAGCACTGTCGGTGCCGCTCAAGGCCATTGTCGCGTTCCAGAGCTACACCCGTGACGCCGTCGACCTGCGTCCGGAAGACGCCTTCTGGAACGTTGCCGACCCGGGCTGGGCCTATGGCATTTACTTCGGCGTGACCGGCCCTATGGGCTTGGGTCATCCGATCACCTTCTACGATGGCCCGTTCACGCTGGAAAGCACCTGCCGAGTGATCAACAAATATGGGATCACCAACCTCACCGGGTCGCCGACGGCTTACCGCCTGCTGATCGCCGGGGGCAATGAGTTCGCCAAATCGATCAAGGGCAAGCTGCGCATCGTCAGCAGCGCCGGCGAGCCGCTGAACCCGGAGGTGATCCGCTGGTTCGCCGACAACCTTGGCGTGGTCATCCACGATCATTACGGCCAGACCGAACTGGGCATGGTCCTGTGCAACCACCACGGCCTCGAACACCCAATCCATCTGGGGGCCGCCGGCTTTGCCTCGCCGGGCCACCGTATCGTGGTGCTGGACGATAACTACCAGGAACTGGGCGTCGGCCAGCCCGGCATCCTTGCCATCGACCGCACCCAGTCGCCGATGTGCTGGTTCGCCGGCTATGAAGGCGTCCCAACCAAGGCCTTCGTCGGCAACTACTACTTGAGCGGCGATACCGTGGAGTGGAACCCGGACGGCAGCATCAGCTTTGTCGGGCGCAGCGACGACGTGATTACCACCTCCGGCTACCGGGTGGGTCCGTTCGACGTGGAAAGCGCGTTGATCGAGCACCCGGCGGTGGTGGAAGCGGCCGTGGTGGGCAAGCCCGACCCGGAGCGCACCGAACTGGTCAAGGCCTTTGTGGTGCTCAGCGCCCAGTATCGTGCCGCGCCCGAGCTGGCAGAAGAGCTGCGCCAACACGTGCGCAAGCGCCTGGCCGCGCACTCGTATCCCCGTGAAATCGAATTTGTCAGCGAGTTGCCGAAAACCCCAAGCGGCAAATTGCAGCGCTTTATCTTGCGCAACCAGGAAATCGCCAAGGCTCAAGAGGCCGCGGCGAAGAACGTTTCAGCTTGAACCCAAGGAAACCATGATGCGGATTCAAAACAAGGTTTTTCTCGTCACCGGCGGCGCTTCCGGCCTCGGTGCGGCCACGGCGCAGATGCTGGTCGCCGCCGGCGCCAAAGTGATGCTGGTGGACATGAACGCCGAAGCCGTCGCGGCCCAGGCCGAGCGCCTGGGCGCACAAAGCGTGGTGGCCGACATCAGTAACGAGGCGGCTGCCGAAGCGGCGGTGCAAGCCACGGTCCAGGCCTTCGGCGGGCTCAACGGCCTGATCAACTGCGCCGGCATCGTGCGTGGCGAGAAGATCCTCGGCAAGAACGGCCCGCATGCGCTGGGCAGTTTCAGCCAGGTGATCAACGTCAACCTGATCGGCAGTTTCAACATGCTGCGCCTGGCGTCCCAGGCGATTGCCGAAACCGAGCCGGATGCAGATGGCGAACGTGGCGTGATCATCAACACCGCTTCGGCGGCGGCTTACGACGGCCAGATCGGCCAGGCGGCCTACGCCGCGTCCAAAGGGGCGATCGTCAGCCTGACCCTGCCCGCCGCCCGTGAACTGGCGCGCTTTGGCATTCGCGTCATGACCATTGCGCCGGGCATTTTCGAAACTCCGATGATGGCTGGCATGACTCCCGAAGTGCGCGATTCACTGGCCGCGGGCGTACCCTTCCCGCCGCGCTTGGGCAAACCGGACGAGTATGCTGCGCTGGTCAGGCATATCATTGAAAACAGCATGCTCAATGGCGAGGTGATCCGTCTCGACGGTGCCTTGCGCATGGCTGCCAAGTAAGAGGATGAGTCATGAACAATGATCCGATTGTCATCGTCAGCGCCGTGCGCACCCCAATGGGTGGCTTCCAGGGCGAACTCAAGAGCCTCACCGCGCCACAACTGGGCGCCGCCGCGATTCGCGCGGCGGTTGAGCGAGCCGGTGTCGCACCCGATACCGTCGATGAAGTGTTGATGGGTTGCGTCCTGCCGGCGGGCCTCGGCCAGGCGCCGGCTCGTCAGGCTGCGCTGGGCGCCGGGCTGGATAAATCGACCCGTTGCACCACCCTGAACAAAATGTGCGGCTCCGGCATGGAGGCGGCGATCCTGGCCCACGACATGCTACTGGCCGGGAGCGCCGAAGTGGTCATTGCCGGTGGCATGGAAAGCATGTCCAATGCGCCATACCTGCTGGACCGCGCTCGTGCGGGTTACCGCATGGGCCATGGCCGTGTGCTCGACTCGATGTTCCTCGACGGCCTGGAAGATGCCTACGACAAGGGACGCCTGATGGGCACCTTCGCTGAGGATTGCGCCGAAACCAACGGATTCACCCGTCAGGCCCAGGACGCGTTCGCCATTGCGTCCACTACGCGTGCGCAGCAGGCAATCAAGAATGGCAGTTTCAAGGACGAAATTGTTCCGCTGGTCGTGACCGTCGGCAAGGAACAGGTGCAGATCAGCAACGACGAACAGCCGCCCAAAGCCAGGCTGGACAAGATCGCCTCCCTGAAACCGGCGTTCCGCGAAGGCGGCACCGTGACAGCGGCCAACTCGAGTTCAATCTCCGACGGTGCGGCGGCGCTGGTACTCATGCGCCGTTCCGAAGCCGCCAAAAGAGGCCTCAAACCGCTGGCGGTGATACACGGCCATGCCGCCTTTGCCGACACCCCGGGCCTGTTCCCGGTGGCACCGATTGGCGCGATCAAGAAACTGATGAAGAAAACCGGCTGGTCGCTCAATGACGTGGACCTGATTGAAGTCAACGAAGCGTTCGCCGTGGTTGGCATGGCGGCGATGACCCATCTGGAAATCCCCCACGAAAAACTCAACGTCCACGGCGGCGCCTGCGCCCTGGGCCACCCGATTGGCGCCTCCGGCGCACGAATCCTCGTGACGCTGCTCTCGGCACTGCGCCAGAAGGGCCTGAAACGCGGCGTGGCGGCGATCTGCATCGGCGGCGGCGAAGCGACGGCGATGGCGGTGGAATGCCTCTCCTGAGGTAACCCCACCCTCCTGTAGGAGCGAGCATGCTCGCGATGGTCGTCAACGATGACGCGGGCAGTCTGAATGCCAGCGGTGCCTGAGCCACCATCGCGAGCATGCTCGCTCCTACAGGGAGGTTTGCCTTCAGCATAATTTTTTAAGGACCCGTCATGATCCCCAACGACGAACAACACCAAATCAGCGACGCCGCCCGGCAGTTTGCCCAGGAGCGGCTGAAGCCTTTTGCCGCCGAGTGGGACCGCGAGCATCGGTTCCCCAGGGAAGCCATCGGCGAGATGGCCGAACTGGGTTTTTTCGGCATGCTGGTGCCGGAACAGTGGGGCGGTTGCGACACCGGTTACCTGGCCTATGCCATGGCGCTGGAGGAAATCGCAGCCGGCGATGGCGCCTGCTCGACCATCATGAGCGTGCACAACTCGGTAGGTTGCGTGCCGATCCTCAACTACGGCAACGATGATCAGAAAGAACGCTTCCTCAAGCCCCTGGCCAGCGGCGCGATGCTCGGCGCCTTTGCCTTGACCGAACCACAAGCCGGCTCCGATGCCAGCGGCCTGAAAACCCGCGCGCGCCTGGAAGGCGATCACTATGTGCTCAACGGCAGCAAGCAATTCATCACCTCCGGGCAGAACGCCGGGGTGGTGATCGTGTTTGCGGTGACCGACCCAAGCGCGGGCAAACGCGGGATCACCGCGTTGATCGTGCCCACCGACTCACCGGGCTACAGCGTTGCAAGGGTCGAGGAGAAACTCGGCCAGCACGCCTCGGACACCTGCCAGATCCTCTTCGAGGACGTCAAGGTGCCGGTGGCCAACCGCTTGGGCGAGGAGGGTGAGGGCTACAAAATTGCCCTGGCCAACCTTGAAGGCGGCCGCGTCGGCATCGCCTCGCAGTCGGTGGGCATGGCGCGCGCAGCGTTCGAAGCAGCCCGTGATTACGCCCGAGAACGCGAGAGCTTCGGCAAGCCGATCATCGAGCATCAGGCCGTAGCCTTCCGCCTGGCGGACATGGCCACCCAGATCGCCGTCGCGCGGCAGATGGTGCATTACGCGGCGGCGCTGCGTGACAGCGGCAAGCCGGCGTTGGTGGAAGCCTCGATGGCCAAGCTGTTCGCGTCCGAAATGGCCGAGAAAGTCTGCTCCGCCGCGTTGCAAACCCTCGGTGGATACGGTTACCTGAACGACTTCCCGCTGGAGCGCATCTACCGCGACGTGCGGGTCTGTCAAATCTATGAAGGCACCAGCGACATTCAACGCATGGTCATTTCGCGCAATCTTTAAGAAGGAGTTCATTTGTGAGTTACGAAACGATTTTGCTGGAAACCCACGGCCGCGTCGGCCTGATCACGCTGAACCGTCCGCAGGCGCTCAACGCGCTGAATGCTCAGATCGTCAGCGAACTGAACCACGCCCTCGACGGCCTGGAGAAAGACGCGAACATCGGCTGTATCGTGCTGACCGGCTCGAAGAAAGCCTTCGCCGCCGGTGCCGACATCAAGGAAATGGCCGAGCTGACCTACCCGCAGATCTACCTTGACGACCTGTTCAGTGACAGTGATCGGGTGGCCAACCGTCGCAAGCCCATCATTGCTGCCGTCAACGGTTTTGCCCTGGGTGGCGGATGTGAACTGGCGCTGATGTGCGATTTCATCCTGGCCGGCGACAACGCCAAATTCGGCCAGCCGGAAATCAACCTCGGCGTGCTGCCGGGCATGGGCGGCACCCAGCGCCTGACCCGTGCCGTGGGCAAGGCCAAGGCCATGGAAATGTGCCTGAGCGGCCGCTTGATTGATGCCGTGGAAGCGGAACGCTGCGGGATCGTTGCGCGTATCGTGCCTAGCGACGAACTGCTGGAGGAAGCACTGAAGGTCGCGTCGCTGATCGCCAGCAAGTCGCTGCCGATTGCGATGATGGTCAAGGAAAGCGTCAACCGTGCCTTTGAAGTGAGCCTGTCCGAAGGCGTGCGCTTCGAGCGTCGGGTGTTTCATGCGGCGTTTGCCACCCAGGATCAGAAGGAAGGGATGGCGGCGTTTATTGGCAAGCGCGAGGCGCAGTTCGTCGGGAAGTGATGTAGCGCTCTTTCGGACGCTTTCGCGGGCAAGCCCGCTCCCACAGGGATCTCATCAACATTGAGCACCCTTGTAGGAGCGGGCTTGCCCGCGATGCTTTTGGGGGCTCAGATCAGGTAATTTTTGAGCTCGCGGGCAATTACCATTCGCTGAATCTCGCTCGACCCCTCATAGATCTGGGTAATGCGCGCATCCCGGTAGTACTTCTCGACCGGGTAATCCTCAAGATACCCATACCCGCCATGAATCTGGATGGCCGACGAGCAGACCTTCTCGGCCATCTCGGAGGCGAACAGCTTGGCTTGCGATGCCTCTGACAGGCACGGTTTGCCGGCACTGCGCAGGCGGGCGGCGTGGAGGATCAGCAGGCGTGCAGCGTTGATCTGCACCTGCATGTCCGCGAGCATATTGGCGATGCTCTGGTGCTCGATGATCGGCTTGGCGAACTGCACGCGGTCACGGGAATAGGCCAGTGCCGCTTCGAACGCCGCACGGGCGATGCCCAGGGCTTGCGCGGCGATGCCGATGCGACCGCCCTCGAGGTTGGACAGGGCAATCGCCAGCCCCTTGCCGCGTTCGCCGAGCAGGTTGGCCTCGGCAATGGTGCAATCGTTCAGGGTTACGGCACAGGTGTCGGAAGCGCGAATGCCCATCTTGTGTTCGGTACGGTCAACGATGAAACCCGGGGTATCGGTTGGCACCAGGAACGCCGAGATACCGCGTTTGCCCAGGTCTGGATCGGTCACCGCGAACACGATAGCCAGCTTGGCGCGTTTGCCGTTGCTGACAAACTGCTTGGCACCGTTGATCACCCACTGGCCGTCACGCAGTTCGGCGCGGGTGCGCAGGTTATGCGCTTCGGAACCGGCCTGGGGCTCGGTCAGGCAAAAGCAGCCGATGGTCTGCCCGCTGGCCAGATCCGCCAGCCAGGTCCGTTTCTGTTCCTCGGTGCCGTAGTTGAGCACCGGGCCGCAGCCCACCGAATTGTGGATGCTCATGAATGCGCCGGTGGCGCCATCGCCAGCGGAAATCTCTTCCACCGCAAGGGCGTAGGCGACGTAGTCGACGTAGGTGCCGCCCCATTCTTCGGGCACCACCATACCCAGCAAGCCCAGCTCGCCCATTTTTGCCACCAGCGCGTCGTCGATCCAGCCTGCCTTTTCCCAGGCCTGGGCGTGGGGGGCGATCTCGCCACGGGCAAAGTCCCGGGCCATGTCGCGGATCATGACTTGCTCTTCACTCAATTCTATATCGTGCATGGCTCAATTCCCGATCTGGTCGAAGCCGCTGAAGAAACTGGCCACGTGCTCGGCGTCCAGCGCCTGCAGAGTGGGCGGGTTCCAGCGTGGGTTCTTGTCTTTGTCGATCAGCAAGGCGCGCACGCCTTCGATCAGGTCGCCACGCTCGAACCACTGGCGGTCCAGGTGCAACTCAAGAGCGAAGCAGTCTTCCAGGCTCAGTTGGCGACCTCGTCGCAGCATTTCCAGGGTCACACCCATGGCCAACGGTGAGCGGGTCTCCAGCAGGTCCGCTGTGGTCAATGCCCATTCATGGCTGTCGGCAACAGTGACTTCGCGCAATTGCTCCACAATACTCGGCACGTCGGGCAGGGCGAAGAAGTGGTCGATGGCCGGACGCAACTTGCTCAAGGGGGCGTCGGGCAATTGCTGTACCGCCAGTCGCGCCAGCAGACCTTGCAGGTCCTTGAGTGGCGAGTCCTGCCACTCAAGGTGATCGAGAAGCTCGTCGAGGGTGCCCAGTTTTTCGCTGTCCAGGTACCAATCAGCCAGCCCGCAATACAGCGCATCGGCCGCACGCACCTGAACGCCGCTGACGCCCAGGTAAATGCCCAGCTCACCTGGAATGCGCGGCAGGAAATAGCTGCCGCCGACGTCCGGAAAATAGCCAATCCCGACTTCGGGCATCGCCAGTCGGCTCTTTTCGGTCACGACACGCAAGTCGGCGCCTTGCACCAGGCCCATGCCGCCGCCCAGAACAAAACCGTCCATCAAGGCCAGGACCGGTTTGCGATAGTGGTGGATAGTCAGGTCGAGGGCGTACTCCTCGACGAAGAAGTCCTCGTGCAGGGTGTCGCCGCTTTTGAAACTGTCATGCAGCGATCGAATGTCGCCGCCGGCGCAGAAGGCTTTCTCGCCAGCCCCGCGCAGGGCCACGGCATGGATCTGAGGGTCTTTGGCCCAGGCATCGAGCTGGCGCTGCAGCAGGCGGACCATGTTCAGCGTGATGGCGTTAAGGCCGGCGGGACGGTTGAGGGTCAGGTGACCAATATGGTTGCGAACCTCGGCCAGCACTTCAATTGGCGTGGCATCCATGGACGAAGTCCTCGGAGAAGAAACCTGAGCAGTCATCACTAACTCCCTGCTTTTATTGTTTTTTATTCAGTAGCTCGCGTGCGAGCGATCATGGATCGTACCAGTGCAATTTTGTGATGTACAACGGAGATAAATGCAGGTGGATCCTGCATTTTTGCATGAGCCAATGACACCAAGCCTCTGTAGGAGCGAGCATGCTCGCGATGGTAGCAATGACACCGCGGGGCATCAGGCTGCCAGCGTTATCGTTGACGACCATCGCGAGCATGCTCGCTCCTACAGAGGCGGGGAACTGTTAAACCGTAGTACGGCTCAACACCTCACCAATACTGCGACGTTTGGCGTGTAACTCACTGGTCTGAATCAATTTTTCCAAGTCTTCCGGCGTCACGTCGATGAACGCTTCCATCTGCGCCAAGGCATGTTTCAGATCCTCTGCGGTGATCGACTGGCTGTCCACCGGCATGTCGGCGGGCACTCGTGCCGCGGGTTCACTGGCGTTCTTGGGGTAACGGATGCGCGTCAGGTTGTTGTACGCAATGGCGCTGACCAGCATCGTCCCTGCACACAGCATCAATGGCGCCATGGCTTTCCAATCCATGGCGATGGTCGCCGGGTCGGCCAGGACCATCAATAAGGCCACTGCGCCGGCGGGTGGGTGCAGACAGCGCAGCCAGCACATCAGGATCAGCGCCATGCCGGCGGCCAGGCATGCGCTGCTCAGCGTCCGTCCGAGCACATGAGCCGCCAACAGTGCCACGACACCGGCGGTCAGATAACCGCCGATGATCGACCAGGGTTGGGCCAACGCTCCTGAGGACACCGCGAACAACAACACCGCCGACGCCCCCAGTGGCCCGATCAGATGCTGCGCGACCTCCATGCCAAAGAATTGTCCACACAGCCAGACGCTGAACAGCGTGCCAAGCGCCATGCCGATGGCGGCGCGGCTCCATTCAGAGGGGCGGGTGTTGATGGCAGCGGGGAACCAGCGAGCGAACATTGGGCAAACGATCCCTAGCAAAAATCGAGGCAAAAAAAAGGCTTAGCTGGGATATCCAGAAAGCCCTTGAAGAAGTTCCAACTATTGGGGGAGGAACGAGACACAGTGTGCCGTTCATTGGGGATGCTGACTAATTCATATTAATGCTGCTTGAGTTCACAAATTTTGCTGTAAGGCGACACGTCGACCGCTCAAGAAGCACAACGACCCACCCATCGCCGTCAATACGCTAAGGGCGTAGAACATGGTGGGTGCCGGCGTGTGCATGAGCAGGAAACCGCAGATCACTGGGCTCAAGGCACCGCCCAGCGCCGCCAGGTTCTGGGCGCCGTAGTAGCTGCCCCGCAGTTCTTCAGGCGCCAGCGTGTCAACGAACAGAAATTCCGCCGGGTAAATGATCATTTCACCGAGGGTGAAAATGAACATCGCCAGGCACCAGGTCACCAGGCTATTGGCGAAACTGAAGCCAATCAGGCCGAGAATGAACAGGCTGGTGCCGCCGGCAATCCAATAACGCAGTTGCTCACGCTTGAGGAAACGGCCGATCTGGTATTGCAGCAGGATCACGGTGATTGCATTGCAGGCCAGCAAGGCCGCCATGGTTTGCAGGGCGCGTTTGGAGTCCTCGACCACCAACAGGTATTGCGACAGGTACAGTGTGAACCGCCCGTGTACCACGGTGCTGAGCAGACAGCCACAGGTGAACATGATCAGCGTGCGGTCGTTCTTGAGGGTGATCAGGGTTTTCATGAAACTCTGGGGCTGACCGACTGCGGGGGGCGGGGCTGAGTCGCTGGGAATTCCGCTCATCAGGAAAATGCTGCCGAACGCAATGGCACCCGCGATCAAAAAGGGGGCTATCGGATACACCCCGGCGATCACCACCCCGAGCATCGGGCCCGTGGCGTAGCCAATGTTGGTCAAGGTGTAGCGTAGGGAAAACGCCTTGGCGCGTTGGCCCACAGGCAGGTTTTCGCTGAGAATTGCCTTGGAACCGATCAGGAACAGCGCAGAGGCCGTCTCTGTGATCACCAACGTCAGGGTGGTCAGGTAAAGGTTTTCAGCGAAGGTCAGCAGCACAAAACCGATGGCGCTGGACAACATGGCCAGGATCAACAACCGGCGTTTTTCCAGGCGGTCAATGATGTAGCCGCCGTACAGCGCCAGCAGGGTGGCGATGAACACGGCGATGCCCAACAGCAGACCAACGTCCTGTTGGTTGAGGCCCAGTTTGTTGCTCAGGAACAACGTGAGCAACGGGCTGGTGATGGCGCGGCTGACGACAATGGTCAATGAAACAATCATCAGGCGGCGGATGACGAGCGAGTAAGTGGCCACGGTTGGGCGGATGTCCTTATTCAGATGATTGTTGTTCGTCTCGTAACCGAGGTGCTTTTATCGCGAGCCTGCTCGCGACGATCTCGGATCAGCCAGTAACCCTTTCATCGCAACCACCGTTCGAGCGATTCGACCGACTCCAGGGTTTCCAGTCGCGCTAATTGTCCCAACAAACCTTCAGCCTGCTCACGCGCAATGACCCGTTGTGCCAGGCTGAAAAATTTCTCTTCCAGCGCCGCATCACTCAAGGGATTACCCGGTGCGCCCAGAGGTGGGTCCACGCAAAGACGTGCCTGTCGACCGTCCACGGTGCGCAGGCTGACCACGGGCTCGCCATCCTCGGACAGTTGAGGGTCCACTTCAAGGCGGATGCGTGCCAACCAATGTTCGATTCGTGGATCCCTGCGCGCAGCGTCGTCATAAGCTTGTAGCCTGCAATGCCCGTGAACCAGGCGCGCAACGAGCGCGTAACGCAGGCTCATTTGCGAGGCGGCCAGCGTGCTCACATCCTGGGCACCGCACATGTCGTACAGAAAACCGCACAGTGAAACTTCGATGTCTTCGACCTGCTCGGCACCGACCTGCAATTGGTGCAGGAGCAGCCCCAGCGCATCGATTGCCGAATGGGTGCCACGGCAGGACGCGTGGGGCTTGATCGAACAGCGCGCGAGTTTCCAGACAATGCCGAGATCCGCATCCAGTGCTTCAGTGGCCGCGGTATGCGCCGCCAGCGTCTTGAGGAAGCCGCCCCAGACATCGTCGAACAGCTTCGTCGGCCCACTGATGCCTTGCCTGGCGAATCGTGCCGCGAGCAATCCACCTTCGGCCGCCCGGCCACTGTGGAGTCGTTTGCTTTGCGAGCCGTCATGGATAAATGCCCACAAACCCCCGCTGAAGCTGCCGGCGATGCCCAGCGCAGCAAGTGTCTGCCTGGTGTCCAGACCGAGAATCCGCGCACTGGCCGCCGCAGCGCCGAACACGCCGCAGGTGGCGGTGGAATGCCATCCGGCACCGTTGTGCGCCGAGTAACCCCCACAGGCTTCGAGCACCCGCCGTCCGACTTCATAACCCAGCACGACTGCCGTGATCAGTTCGCGGCCGCTGACCGGGCCGGGCGCCATCGATACCGCCGCCATGGCCGCGGGCAGGACCACCGCACCGGAGTGATCGCAACCACCGGTGTCGTCCACCTCCAGCGCATGGGCGGCCACGCCGTTGAGCATTGCCGCCTGCGCGACGCTCAAGTGCCGATCACTGCCCCAGACCAGGCAATTCCCTGTTTCGCCTTCGAATACCTCTCGTGCTTGACGGGCGATATCGCTGTCGGCACCGGCCAGTGCCGCACCGAAGGTGTCCAGTATGTGACGTCTGGCTTGGGCCACCAGCGCCGGCGGCAAGTCGTCAAAACGTGTCTCGACGCAAAACTGCGCCAGCCGGTGCATGCGTTGGGTCATGGAAGGTAATCCCGATAGTGGCGCTCGTATACCGAAGCTGGATGGTCTTCGGTGGGGGGCGGTGCGGAGTCCGCCCACCATTGCGCGACCTCTTCACCTGTAGCGATCCACACGTCCTCATGTTGCTGGATGCCTTGCAGCAACTCGCGCAAAACGCCGATTCGCCCAGGCGTACCCATGATCTCGGGGTGCAGGCGCAACACATAACACAGGCCGAAACGATGAAACCCGGCGAAGTCCATCTGGAGATTGCCCAGGGTGTGGCTGTAGGAGGCGATCCGCGATTGCGCGGGCGGCACTGCCGGGCTCAGGTTGAAGGCAAAGTAGGGCTCATCCTCCAGTTCATAGTGCAAAGGCAGCTCGATGACCTCGGGAGCCGTCGGGTGGGCAAATGGCAGATCATCGCCACGCCACGACGACGACCAGCGGATGCCGGATTCGCCAAGGGCCTGGATAAAACCGGGCGCGCCGTTGCCCGCCGGAATGCGAAACCCGCTGGGGGCCCGACCGGTCAGCGCTTGCAGCGCTGCGCAACCGCGGGCGATTTCCTCTCGTTGCTGGGCAAGGTCGAGCGTGTCGTAGTTCTGATGGCGATAGCCGGCGCTGGCAATCTCGTGCCCGGCGGCCTGAATCGCCTGGATATGCTGCGGGTTTTCCTCGGCAACGATGCCGGGGATGAACCAACTGCTGCGCACCTTCAGTTCGTCGAACAGGCCCAGAAGCCGATCGACGCCTCGTTGGGTGCCGTAGCGCCACACCGACAAGGTCTTGTCGCGCCCGGCGACTTCCGGGGCCTGGGTCAAGATACCGTGGATATCGTTGTAATCGACCGTCAGTACGACGGCGCAGCGGTAGCCCTCGGGCCAGTACACGGGATCAGCCATGGTGATGCTCCTTGAGCCACCACTGGGCGACATCGCGGCAAGTGGCGAACCACACGTCGTCGCGCTGGCGCATGTGTTCGAAGAGTTTTTCCAGCAACAGGATGCGTCCCGGCTTGCCAGTGATCTTGGGATGGAACAGGGTGGTCAGGCACAAGCCTTCATCCATGGCGCCATCGTATTCGCGACACCAGTTATCGAGCGTCAACTCGTAACTGGCCGTGCGGTCCAGGCCCGAGGGGAAATCCGGCGCACGCGTATAGGCCAGCGAAGCGTAATCGTCCATTTCCCAGCGTCCGGGGATTTCAACCAACGGCGTGTCGAAACCGGGCACTGGCACCAGGTACGGGCGATCATCACCGCGCATGCTGCTGGAATAGGTCACGCCAGCTTCGACCAGCATTGCCGGCGTCTCGGCGCGCCAATCGCCAGAGGGGGTGCGGAAACCTTCGGCACGGATGTTCAGGTGGTTCCAGAACACCTCGCGGCTGCGCTTCATCACGTCCTTCTGCTGGTCCAGCGTCAGGGCGTAAAAGGATTCGTGTTTGTAGCCGTGATACGCCACCTCATGCCCGCGCTCGACAATCGCCTGACACTGCGTCGGCCAGTTTTCCACGACCCAGGCCGGGACGAAGAACGTGGTGGGGATGCGAAAGTCATCGAGCAAATCGAGCAAACGCGGCAGGGCGCGATAAGGGCCGTAACCACCAAAACCGAAATACTCGGGCTTGCGCCAGATCGAGCCATTGAGCATCGCATCGCCGGTGGGGCCGTCGAGGTCGAACGCCAGGGCAAGACAGGCTTTGTATGGCGCAGGCCACAGGGGGGAGGAGGACATTGTGGTGCTCCAGTTGTCTGCAGGAGCGGGCTTGCCCGCTCCTGCAGTGGTCGGTGGTGATTACTTGCCGGCGTTGATGGTTACCGTCTTGATCGCGCCCAGTTCCAGGTCCCATTTCTTCAGGATTGCCTGGTAGCTGCCATCGTCAATCATGCTCTGCAACGCGACTTTCACCGCTTCGCTCAGCTCCGGTTTTTTCTTGCTAACGCCCAGACCCGTGAACTGCGACGAGATCGGCAGGCCGACGGTCTTGTACATGTCCTTCTCTTGGGTCTTGAGGTACGGCAGGGTTTCGCTGCCCTGCATGGCTGCATCAATGCGGCTTTGACGCAGTTGCGCGCGGGCATCGGCCGAGCCTTCGGTGCCGACCACGTTGATCGCAGGTTTGCCCGCCGCTTCGCAATTGGCCTTGCTCCACTCGGCGATTTCTGCCGGGAAGGTCGTACGGCGGCTGGTGCCGACTTTCTTGCCGCACAGGTCAACGATCTCGTTGGTGTCCTTGTTTTTCTGCAAGGTGTAGAACTGCGGGCCGCTGGTGAAGTAGTCGACGAAGGTCACGCTGGCCTGACGTTCTGCAGTGTCCGTCATGCCCGACAGGACCATGTCGACACGGTCGGTGGTGAGCGCGTTGATCATCTGCTCGAAGCCGGTTTCCTGCCATTTGATCTTGATGCCCAGACGTTCGGCCAGCGCATTGCCCAGGTCATAGTCCAAGCCGGTCAACTGGTTGGTGGCCGGGTCCTTGAAATCCATCGGCGGATAGTTCGGCATGATGGCGACGACAATCTCGCCCTTTTCCTTGATGCTGGCGGGCAACTCGGCGGCGAAGCTCAAGCTGGAAGCCATGACGCCTGCGAGTACTGCTGGGATAACGAAATTCTTCATGGGTCGTTCTCTTATGTGTGTTGTGGACGCCAACCGGCGCTCAGGTTCGAACGGCAGAAATGAAGCTTTGGGTGCGCGGGTTTTGCGGACTTATTAGTATTTCTTCGGGGCTTCCTGCCTCCACGATCTGCCCGCCGTCCATGAACACCATGCGGTTTGAAACCTCACGGGCGAAGCCCAGTTCATGGGTAACGACGATCATGGTCATGCCGGTCTGCGCAAGGTCGCGCATCACCGACAGCACCTCTCCGACCAGTTCCGGGTCGAGTGCCGAAGTGGGTTCATCGAACAGCATCAGCTTGGGGCGCATGGCCAGCGCGCGGGCGATGGCCACACGTTGTTGCTGACCCCCCGAGAGTTCGATCGGATAGCTGTTGCGTTTGTCGGCCAGGCCGACACGGGCGAGCAATTCCACGGCCTCTTCGTGCGCCTCCTTGGGCGAGCGCTTGAGTACCTGGCAAGGCCCCTCGATGATGTTTTGCAGCACAGTCATGTGCGGAAACAGGTTGAAGCGCTGGAACACCATGCCGGTGGACAGGCGTTGCCGGGCAATCTGGGTCTCGGTCAGTTCGTGCAGCTTGTTGCCGACGATGCGGTAACCCACCAGTTCGCCGTCGACCCAGAGGCCGCCCTTGTCGATTTTTTCCAGCTGGTTGACGCAACGCAGCAAAGTGCTCTTGCCCGAGCCGGACGGGCCGATGATGCACAGCACTTCGCCTTGCTCGACTTCGATGTTGACGTCCTTGAGCGCGTGGAACTGGTCGTAATACTTGTTCAGGCTCACGGCCTTGACGATGTTTCTCATGTTCGACTCCTCAGGAACGCTTGCCGGCGCCGCGAGCGAAACGACGCTCCAGACGGCTTTGACCGAAGGACAGCACGGTGACGGTCGCCAGGTACCAGATGCCCGCGACGATCAGCAGCTCCATCACCCGGGCGTTGGCGTAGTAGATGTTCTGGGCGTTGTAGAGCAGTTCCGAATACTGGATGACGCTCGCCAGGGACGTCATTTTCACCATGCCGATGAACTCGTTGCCGACCGGAGGGATGATGATGCGCATGGCCTGCGGCAGGATGATGCGGCGCAACGCTTGCAAGCGCGGCATGCCGATCGACTTGGCGGCTTCGTATTGTCCGGTGTCCACCGACAGTAAACCCGCACGCACCACTTCGGCGGTGTAGGCGCCCTGGTTTATGCTCAGGCCGAGGAGGGCGGCGACGAAGGGCGTCATCAGGCTCACGGTGTCGATGGCGAACAGGCCCGGGATGCCGATGGTGGGAAAGATCAACGCCAGGTTGAACCACAACAGCAGTTGCAGGATCAGCGGTGTACCGCGAAACAGCCAGGTGTAGGTCAAAGCCACATAGCGCAGGATCGGGTTGGCCGACATGCGCATGATCGCGGTGATCACACCGAACACAATCCCCAAGGCCATGGCGAGTACGGCCATGACGATGGTGTTGAGCAGGCCCCACATGATCGCCTGGGAAGTGAGGAACTGACCAATGTATGACCATTCGATCTTGCCTTCGGCGAACGCGCGTACCAGGCCGATGATTGCGATGACGATCACCGTGGCAAAGAAGATCCGCCCGTAGTAACGCCGGGGCACGTGCTCGTACTGGGTGATATCGAACTGGTTTTCCGCCAGCTTGCGCTCCGCCTGGAGGCGCTCTGCCTGGGTCTGGCTCATGGTGTTTCTCCGTACAAATTCATTCGGGTCAAACACATCTCCCTTGTGGGAGCGAGCCTGCTCGCGATGGTGTAACTGTTGAATCGGTGTCGACTGACGGACCATCCCGAGTAGGCTCGCTCCCACAGAAAAGGCTAGGTGTTTGCTTCAGAGGCGAAAGCCCTGGTAGTTCTCGGTCCACGCCTGCTGAGCGGCGAGAGCGGTTTTCAGGCGACCGATCTGCTCGCGCACCTGTTGCGGTGCGGTCCCGCCCCAACCGCTACGCGCAGCGATGGCCGCTTCGAGGGTCAAGCTGTCGCGCACTTGCGGGGTGAGACGTTGATCGACTTCAGCCAGCAGGGCCGGAGAGGCTTCCCACAGTTCGATGTCGTGTTTCTCACAGGCTTTGACCAGCGCGCCGGTGATTTCGTGTGCTTCCTTGAACGGTACGCCGCGCACCGCCAGCCAGTCGGCGACCTCGGTGGCCAGGGTGAACCCCAGTGGCGCCTGACGCCGCAGCTCCTCGACGTTGACGGTCATGGTCGCGACCATTCCCGCCATGGCCGGCAGTACCAGCAGCAGGGTATCGACGCTGTCGAGCACGCCGTGTTTGTCTTCGCTCAGGTCGCGGTTGTACGACAGCGGCAGGGACTTGAGCGTGGAGAGCAGGCCGGTGAGGTTGCCGATCAGGCGGCCGGCTTTGCCCCGAGCCAGTTCGGCGATGTCCGGGTTTTTCTTCTGCGGCATGATCGAACTGCCGGTGGCGTAGGCATCGTCCAGTACCACCCAGCGGAACTGCCGCGAAGACCACAGGCAAAACTCTTCGGCAAGGCGGGAAATATTGATGCCCAGCATGCTGGCGATGAACAGGAATTCAGCGACGTGATCGCGACTGGCCACGGCATCGATGGAGTTTTCGCAAACGCCGCTGTAACCCATTTCCTTGGCCGACTGTTGAGGCATGCGCGCAATGGCGGAACCTGCCATAGCCGCTGCGCCCAGTGGTGACAGCGAGGTGCGGTTGTCCCAGTCCACCAGCCGTTGCACGTCACGTAACATCGACTGAGCGTGGGCCAACAAGTGGTGGGCGAAAACGATGGGCTGGGCCTGTTGCAGGTGAGTGAAACCCGGGCAGATGCTTTCGATGTGCTGTTCGGCCTGCTCGACCAAAGCCTGCTGCAAGGCCAGCACTTCAACGGTCAAGGTGCGCACGTGGTCACGCAGGAACAGGCGCAAGTCATTGGCCGTCTGGTCGTTGCGCGAGCGGCCGGCGCGCAGCTTGCCGCCCAGCGGGCCGAGGCGTTCGGTCAATAGACGCTCGATGAAGGTGTGGACGTCTTCGTCGTCCAGGGTCGGGGCGATACTGCCGGCGCGGAAGTCGTCACCAATGCGCTCCAGCGCTTCGAGCATGGCTTGGGTTTCCGACTCACTCAGCAGCCCGGCGCGTTGCAGTTCACGGGCGTGGGCCTTGGAACCGGCGAGGTCGTAGGGGGTGAGACGGAAGTAACGTTCAGGGCAACGGGACAAGGCCGCCAGGGCTTCGGACGGGCCGCTTTTGAAGCGTGCACCCCAGAGACGTTCGGTGGTTTGGGACATTGTTGTTTTCCTCGTCGGTAAAGCGAGCTGAAATCGGTATGCCAGGCCTGGAACCGTTGCCGAAATCGATACAAATCGACCGGGCGTGGTCAGACCAAAACGGTGTTCAAGGGCAGGGGAGAAGCGCAGTTACGAAAGGGGCGAAGGCTGATCGAAACGTCAGCTTTTAATAGTTCGAACCCAGTGATCTGGCACTGATGTTCTGAAATTTTTGGCGGTTGCAAAGCCAGATTTTCTGTGTTCATTATTATTAGGCCAGCTATGTTTTTGTTGTTGGACACAGGTTGTTGAATATGGCGTCTGAGGTAAATGAGCATTATGGAAACCCCACTTTCCAATTCCGGAAACCCGCCGCCAAAAACGCCTTACCGCGCGCCATTGGCCCTCAGCGGGCTGGATTTCAAACTGCTGAAAGTGTTCAAGGCCGTGGTTGAGGCCGGTGGTTTCAGTGCGGCGCAAAACGAGCTGAATGTGGGGTTGGCCGCCATCAGCAAGCAGATTTCCGACCTGGAAATTCGCATCGGCATGCGATTGTGTACGCGCGGGCGTGAAGGTTTTCATCTCACTGAAGAAGGTCGCCTGGTCTATCAGGCTTCCATTGATTTATTTGCCTCTTTCGACAACTTTAGAGACCGGCTTAGTTCGGCGCAGAACGAACTTATCGGTGACCTTGGCGTAGGCGTTATTGATAACACGATCACAGATGATAATTCACCGTTAGTTGCCGCCCTCAGACAACTTAACGAAACATCGCCGAAGGTCAGGTTTCAGATTCAGGCCTCGCAACTGGATGAGGTGGAACGCGGTGTGGTGGAAGGGCGTCTGGTGGCCGGCATCGTGCCGGTCTACCAGAAACGCGAAGAGTTCGATTATTACAAACTGTATGAAGAACGTTCCTACGTTTATTGCGCCGTCGGCCATCCGCTATTCGATTTACCGGACGCCGACATTGCCAGTCACATGCTTAAAGATTACGAATGTGTGAACCACCGTTATGCAATCCATCGCGACAAACTGAACTTCGCGCGTTATGACAGTTTTTCCGCGTCCGCCACTCAAGTAGAGGCGGTGGCATTACTGGTCAAGACTGGGCGTTTTATTGGTTTTCTGCCGCAACACTATGCGGCGGCGATGGTCGCGCAGGGGCAGCTTCGGGCGGTGCGCCCGGACCTGGTCCACATCGCGACACCGTTCGATCTGATCCTGCGCCACAACACCGTGCGCAGTCCTCTGGTGAAAGCTTTTGCTCACGCCTTGGGTGTTGATTTGAAAGCTACGGCTTAGGCCACTCCCTGCGCCACCGGCCACTGCTGATACGGTATGGGCAAGTTGCGCGACTCGCCACGGCCCATCGGGAAGTAAGTAAATCCATTGCGAGCCAGGCGTTCGGCGTCGTACAGGTTACGGCCGTCGAAGATCACCGGGGCTTTGAGGCGCTGGCGGATCAAGTTGAAATCCGGCGCCTTGAACTGCTGCCATTCGGTGCAGATGATCAACGCATCGGCGCCTGACAACACCGATTCGGGCGTGCCCATCAGCATCAACTTGTTCTCGTCGGGATACAGTTGTTGGGTTTCCTGCATGGCTTCCGGGTCGAACGCTCGTACATTGGCACCGGCCGTCCACAGGGACTCCAGTAGCACCCGGCTAGGCGCGTCGCGCATGTCATCGGTGTTGGGTTTGAACGCCAGGCCCCACACGGCGAAGGTCTTGCCGCGAAGATCGCCCTTGAAGAAGGCGTTGATGCGATCGAACAGCTTGTGTTTCTGCCGCTGGTTGATGGCTTCCACCGCTTGCAGCAGGTCGCTGGAGCAGTGGGCCTCTTCGGCGCTGTGGATCAGCGCGCGCATGTCCTTGGGGAAACACGAGCCGCCGTAACCGCAGCCCGGGTAGATGAAGTGGTAGCCAATACGCGAGTCGGCGCCGATGCCCAGGCGTACCGATTCGATGTCCGCACCCAGGTGTTCGGCCAGTTCGGCGATCTGGTTGATGAAGCTGATCTTGGTCGCCAGCATGCAATTGGCCGCGTACTTGGTGAGCTCGGCGCTGCGCAGGTCCATGAACATGATCCGGTCATGGTTGCGGTTGAACGGCGCATACAAATCGCGCATCACATCACGCACCTCATCGCTTTCGCAGCCGATGACGATACGGTCCGGACGCCGGCAATCGGCGACCGCGGATCCCTCCTTCAAGAACTCCGGGTTGGAGACGATCTCGAACTGAAGCAAACGTCCGACCTTGAGCAGGCATTTGTCGATATGCTCTCTCAGGGTGTCGCCGGTGCCCACGGGTACGGTGGATTTTTCCACCAGAATCACTGGCTGTTCCCGATGTCGTGCCACGGCTTCACCCACCGACAGCACGTATTGCAGGTCCGCCGAGCCATCGTCCCGAGAGGGCGTGCCCACCGCGATGAACAACACCTGGCCGTGCTGCACCGCGAGCTTCTCATCGGTGGTGAACTGCAGCCGCCTGGCCTCCAGGCTTTCGCGCACCAGGCTGGCCAGCCCCGGCTCGAAAATACTTACATGGCCCTGTTGCAACAGGTCGACTTTTTTCTCGTCGATGTCCATGCAAACCACGTCGTGGCCGACTTCTGCCAGCACTGCGGCCTGCACCAGGCCAACGTAACCGCTACCAAATACACTGATTTTCATGGATCACTCCTGAGTTTCTGGCGCGTGAGCGGGTCGAGAATTGATGGTGATGACGCCGAGGATGACCAGCATCACCCCGAGGCTTTTTGTAAGGCTGAACCCTTCGTTGAATACCGGCAGCGCGGCCGCCAGCAGATACACCAGGGCGTAGCTGATGCTCAACAGCGAATAGGCGCGGCCCAACGGAAGGTCTCGCAAAGCGGCGAGCCAACAGAGCATCGACAGGGCATAGGCAAAAATGGCGGCCAGCACTACGGCCACCGCGTTCGGTTCAATGGCAGCGGTCATCCAGCCTTCGGGAGACGGCAGACGCGTCATGCTCCAGCGCATGCCCAGTTGCGCGACGCTCACCAGCAGTACGCTGGCGAGGGCGAAAAACAGACCATGGCGCGGCTTCATGCGTGCAATCCCAGAAGCGTCACACCGGCTATCACCAGCGTCACGCCGAGCCAGTGCCGACGGTCGATGCGTTCATCGAAGACAAAACGGGCGATCAGAGTGATCAGGACAAAATTCAGGCTCAGCATCGGGTAGGCAATACTGACTTCAAGCCGCTGCAACACCAGCAACCACAGCAGCAACCCCGCGCCCATTGCGCCGAGCGCCAGCCAGATCCACGGCGTGCGCAGCTTGAAAGCCAGCCCCTTTGACGCTCCACGCCAGCTTTCCACGGCGCATTTCTGGGCCACCTGGCCCAGGCAGGTCAGCAGGCAGGCCACCAGCAGCAGACTCATGATGCCTCCCGAGGAAAGACCAGAATCACCAGGTTGCCTCGCTCATAACGTTTGCCATCCTTGGGCAGGCGTTCGATTTCACCCAGTTCATCCTCTCCCTTGACCCGCATCAACACGCCCACGGAACCACGCTGGCGGGCGTCGTGCAGCCACTGTTGCACGCGGTCGGGGTCGACGCGCTGGTGTGCGCCGTCAGGATAGGCGAGGCCATATTTCAGTTCGCCTATCGTGTTGTAGAGTGCGACGTCCGGGCGTTTCAGGCGCCAGGCCAGCGCTGATGCAGCGCCCAGGTCATTACTCAACAGGGAGGTGGACTGGCCAAGCTCATCGACATGTTCGAGGACGAACTGGTCAGGCGTCTTGTTCGCCACCACCGACTCAGGCAGCGCAGCCGGCAGCAAACCGATCAACAGCAAACTGCCAATGGCCGGTGCCGCCCAGCATTGCAGAGGCCGAAAGGCTTGCAGCAAGTTGGCCATGATCCAGCCGATCAGCCCGATGAACACCAGCACCAGGCTGTGCAGTTCGTGGTCGTACACCGGTTTTTTCAGTTGCACGTAAACCAGGGCGAGCAGGGTGATGACGCCCAGCAGCAGGTTGAACAGCCCATTGATGCCCAGCGCCCGCCCTTGTTCCAGGCGCAAGCGGTCGGCCAGGGCGTGGCCCAGCAACAGGGCCAGCGGCAGCAGGCACGGGAAGATGTACGTTGGCAATTTGCCGTTGCTCAGGCTGAAAAACAGCAGCGGCATCAATAGCCACAGCAGCAGGAACGCGACAGGCGCCTGCTGGCGGGTTTGCCAGGCCTGGCGCAAGGCGGGCGGCAGCATGCCGATCCACGGCAGGCTGAACGCAATCAGCAACGGCAGGTAATACCACCACGGCGCATCATGCTGCGCGTCGTCACCGGCGAAACGGCGAATGTGTTCATGCCAGAAGAAGAACCGCCAGTAATCGGGCTCCTGGGCGTGCACCGCCAAGGCCCAAGGCAGGCTCACGATGATGGCCACGGCTATCGCCAATGGGCCGTAGATCAGCAGTTCGCGCCAGCGCTTTTGCCAGAGCATCCACGGCAGGATGATCAGCACCGGCAGCAGCCAGGCGAGGAACCCCTTGGTCATGAAGCCCATGCCACACGCCAGCCCCACAACGATCCAACCGATCAGGCGCTGGACACGACCCATACTGTCCAACGCGAACCACAACGCGGCCAGGCTCAGGTTGACCCAGAATGTGAACTGGGGATCGAGATTGGCATAGCCAGCTTGCCCCCCAACCACCGTGAAACTCATGTACAGCAACGCACAGGCGAAACTCTTGCGTGGTTCGCGCCATAGACGATGCGCGATCAGAAAGCACAGCAGCACGCTGAGGGTGCAACTCAGGGCCGATACGAAACGCACACCAAACAGGTTGTGGCCGAAAATCGCCTGACTCAGGGCGATCATCCAGTAGCCGGCAATCGGCTTTTCGAAGTAGCGCAGGCCCATGAAATGAGGCGACACCCAATCACCGCTCAGCAACATGCTTTGGCTGATCTGGGCGTAACGGGTTTCGTCGGGAATCCAAAGGCCGTGGCTGGCCAGCGGCAGCAAGTAAGCCAGCAAGCAAACAACCAGCAACAACGGAAGTGTCCGGCGTGTGCTCATGCGCCTTGCACTCCCAGCCAGCCTTCTCGCCCTGCGAGTACACCGCGCGACACACGGCCAACCGGTAAGGTGCCCGGGTTGGCGGGCAGCAAGTCGCCCAAGGGACAGAATTGGATGTGTCGTTGGCGCGCAGCGGCCAGCAGTTGCCGAAAATCGTTAGCCATCACAATGCCTTCTACTTCGGCGTGAATCGTGTAGACGTTGAGGTTGTCCGCCGTAAAGCGGTCGAGGATGAACGCATTGAAACCCTCGACGGCGACGGTTGACCCCACCACTTCATCGAAGGTTGGCAAGTCGACCGGAATCTGCGGTGTGCCAAGGCTGCCGTTGGGCAATTTGGGTTGAAACAGCCGATGCCCCCGACAGTCGCTGTTGTAGCGAAAGCCAAAGGCTTGCTTCGCCTCGATCACACGCTCGTCAGCACGCCATCCGGCGGCGGCCGAACAGGTAATACGTTCCCCGAGAATGTCGCTGAGGCTGTCCACGCCCTGGCGAATCTGCTCGATCAGTTGCACGTTGCTCCAACGCCCGGCATTGGCCTGCCAACCGTGGTGATCCCAGGCATGCAGGCCCACTTCATGACCTGCATCCCGCGCCTGACGCATCAGGTGCCCCAGGTCACGGCCAATCGGCTTGCCCGGCCACGCAGTGCCGGCCAGCAGGATGTCCCACCCATACAGGCCGGCGGCGTTGGAACGCAGCATTTTCCAGAGAAACTGCGGACGTATCAGGCGCCACAAGTGCCGCCCCATGTTGTCCGGGCCCACACTGAAAAAGAACGTCGCCTTGACCTGTGCCTCATCGAGCATTTCCAACAGGCGCGGCACGCCCTCGCGGGTGCCACGGTAGGTGTCGACGTCGATGCGAAGACCCGCCTGCATCAACGCTTGTCCGCAATTTCGAGCATGGCTTCACGCAGGAAGAAATCCAGCGTATTGCCGATCGTTTCGCTCATCTGCACCGACGGCGCCCAGTCCAGCAGGCGCCTGGCGTTATCGATGCTGGGCTTGCGGTGGGAAACGTCCTGGTAGCCGTTGCCGTAGAAGGCCTTGCTTTCGACCTCGCGAAAGCCCGCAAACGGTGGGAAGTTATGGCGCAGGGGGTGAGCTTCGAATTGCCGCAGCAACTCTTCGCCCAACTGGCGGATGCTGGCTTCGTTGTCCGGATTGCCGATGTTGATGACCTGGCCATTGCAGATGTCGTTCTGGTTGTCGACGATCCGCGCCAGAGCTTCCACGCCGTCAGCGATGTCGGTGAAGCAGCGCTTCTGCTCGCCGCCGTCGAACAGGCGAATCGGCGTGCCTTCCACCAGGTTGAGGATCAATTGGGTGATTGCCCGCGAGCTGCCGATGCGCGCCGAGTCGAGGCGGTCCAGGCGCGGGCCCATCCAGTTGAACGGGCGGAACAGGGTGAAATTCAGGCCTTTCTGGCCGTAGGCCCAGATCACCCGGTCAAGCAATTGCTTGGACGTGGAGTAGATCCAACGTTGCTTGTTGATTGGCCCGACCACCAGGTTGGAGGTGTCTTCGTCGAATTTGTCGTCCTGGCACATGCCATAGACTTCCGATGTCGATGGGAAGATCACCCGCTTGTTGTACTTGACGCAGTAGCGCACCAGCTTGAGGTTTTCTTCGAAGTCCAGCTCGAATACCCGCAGCGGATTGCGCGTGTATTCGATAGGCGTGGCGATGGCCACCAGCGGCAGGACCACGTCGCACTTCTTGATGTGGTACTCGATCCATTCGGAATGAATGCTGATGTCGCCTTCCACGAAATGGAAATTGGGGTGGCTGCGCAGCCGTTCGATGGCGTCGCAGCCGATGTCCAGGCCGTAGATCTCATAGCGGTCATCGCGCAACAAACGTTCGGACAAATGATTGCCGATAAAGCCGTTGACGCCGAGGATCAGCACCCGCGTGCGTCGCCGAGCACGGCCGCTTTCGGCACCGCGCAACACCGAGCCCTCCACCAGCCCGAGTTCGCCGGCCAGTTGCGGCCCACTCAGGTACAGGCCGTTGTCGTTGCGCTGGCCGGCATGGATCACCAGGGAGTCCTCGCCACAGGCGATGCGCAGCGGGTCGACGCTGATGACCCGGCCCGGCGCCTGGCCGGCGTTGCCTTTGATGACGTCCGCGCTCCAGACAATCAGCTTGTGTTCGCCCACGGCGCAGAATGCCCCCGGATACGGTTGCGTTACTGCTCGCACCAGGTTGAACAGTTCTTCGGCCGGTTTTTTCCAGAACAACTGGCCGTCAGCCGGGGAGCGACGACCGTACACGGTGGCTTGTGTTTCATCCTGAGGGGTTTCGCTGTCCCTTCCTGCCAACAACGCTGGCAGGGTGTCGCGCAGCAGGTCCGCCGCTGCTACCCGCAGCTTGGCGTGCAGGCTCAATGCGGTGTCGCTGCGCTCAATGGCCACGCGTTGCTGGGCAAGGATCGCGCCGGCATCGGCCCGTTTGACCATGCGGTGCAAGGTCACGCCGGTTTCACTTTCGCCGTTGACCAGCACCCAGTTGGCCGGAGCGCGACCGCGATAACGTGGCAACAACGAACCGTGCAGGTTGAAGGCGCCTTTGCCCGCCGTGGCCAGGAGGGGTTCGCCCAGCAGGTTGCGGTAGTAGAACGAGAAGAGGTAATCCGGGGCGAGTTGGTTGATGCGCTCGATCCACAGGGGATGGTTGACGTCTTCCGGCGCGTGCACCGAAATACCCTTGCGGGCGCACAGTTGTGCCACCGAGGCATAGAAGGTGTTTTCCCCGGGATCGTCGGCGTGGGTGAACACGGCGGCAATCTCATAACCGGTATCGAGCAGGGCTTCGATGCCGGCACAGCCGATATCGTGATAGGCGAAGACAACAGCTTTTGCGCTCATGGATGAACCTGATCGGGAGAAAGAGAAGGGAGGCCGTCGACGGTGACCCCCGCCACAGGGGCGGCGGGTTGGCTGCGCAGAACTTTTTCGATGAAGAAACGCGGGCGGGCGCGCACATCGCTGTACATGCGCCCCAGGTATTCGCCCAAAAGGCCCATGCCGATGAACTGGCCACCGGTGAATACGAACAGCACGGCAAACAGCACGAACGTGCCGTCTCCCGCCCAACCGGCGCCAAGCACCAGGCGCAGAACAATCAGCGCAGCGGCAAACGCCAGGCCGAGTCCCGCCATGGCGAAGCCCACAATGCTCAGCAGGCGCAGCGGCGTGGTGGTCATGCACGTGATCAGGTCGAACATCAGGTTGACCAGCCGCATCGGGCTGTACTTGGATTCCCCGTGCTCGCGTTCGGCATGGGTCACCCGTATTTCCGTGGTGTGACGGGCGAAGCTGTTGGCGAGGATCGGGATGAAGGTGCTGCGCTCGCGGCAAGCGAGCATGGCCTCGACGATCGAGCGACGGTAGGCCCGCAGCATGCAGCCGTAGTCGGTCATCGCCACGCCGGTAGAGCGTTGCACGGCGAGGTTGATCAGTTTCGACGGCCAGCGCCTCAGGGCCGAGTCCTGGCGGTTTCCGCGAACCGTGGCCACGACGTCATAACCGAGCTCGGCCTGGGCCACCAGGCGCGGGATTTCCTCCGGCGGGTTTTGCAGGTCGGCGTCGAGGGTAATGACGACATCGCCCTTGCATTGCTCGAAACCGGCCATGATTGCCGCGTGCTGGCCGTAGTTGCGGTTGAGGATCACCGCCACCACCGGGCTGCACTCGCGGCTGGCAGCTTCCTCGAGGATCTGGGCCGATTGGTCGCGACTGCCGTCGTCGACCATGACGATTTCATAGTCATGATGCAGTTGCCGGCACGCCGCTTCGGTACGTCTGAGCAGCTCAGGCAGGCTGTCCTGTTCGTTGTAGACCGGGATGACAATCGACACGCATCGGATCGGGTACGGTTTCACAGGTGGGCATCCAGTGTTTGTTCAATGGCACTGACCACGCGATCGATATCGCGGGTGGTCATGTCGGGGAACAACGGAATCGAGCACAGCCGCGCGGAGTTCCACTCGGTGTTGGGCAGGCAGACGTTGGGGAATCGCTGGCGGTAGTAGGTGTGCAGGTGAGTGGCGATAAAGTGGATGCCGGTGCCGATGTTCCGCGCCTGCAGGGCTTTCATGAAGGCTTCGCGGTCCAGCCCGCAGCGTTCGGCGTCGATACGCAGGATGAATAGGTGCCAGGCATGCTGCTGCGCATACGCCGGCACGGTCAGCGGCTGCACCGGGGAATCTTCCAGCCGCTGCAGATAGGTTTTTGCCAGCGCTGCGCGGTTGAGGTTGATCTCTTCCAGGCGCTCCAGTTGGACCAGGGCGATGGCGGCGTTGATGTCGGCCAGGTTGTACTTGAACCCAGGCTCAATGACCTGGGCCTGTGGCTTGCGGCCGTGGGTCAAGCGGTCGTAGGCGTCGACGCCCAGCCCATGAAACTTGAGCATGCGCACGCGGTTGGCCAGGGCTTCGTCGTCGGTGACGAACATCGCGCCTTCCGCGCAGGTCATGTTCTTGATCGCGTGGAACGAGAAAATCGCGGTGCCCTGTGCGCCGACGGGCCGATTCTTGTAACGGGTGCCGGCGGCGTGGGCCGCGTCTTCGATAACGCGAATGCCGTGTTTGCCGGCCAAGGCGTAGAGCGGATCGAGATCGAACGCGGCGCCAGCGTAATGCACCGGAATGATTGCCCGGGTACGTGGCGTGATGGCCGCTTCGATGTGCTCGACGTTGCTCATCAGCGTGTCACGATCAACATCGACAAACACTGGTGTGGCGCCCAACAGGCAGATCATGTTGGCGGTGGAGACCCAGGTCTGGGACGGCGTGATGACTTCATCACCGGGGCCGATGCCCAGGGCCAGTAATGTGACGTGCATGGCACCGGTGGCCGAGGACAACGCTACGGCGTGCCGACACCCGACATAGTGGGCGAAGTGTTCTTCAAGTTGCTGGTTCTTCGGCCCGGTAGTAATCCAGCCGGAACGCAGGACTTGTTCTACGGCGGCTATTTCCTCATCACCGATACCGGGTCGGGAGAAGGGCAGAAAAACTTCATCCATGGAAAACCTCAGGGCGTAAGAATTCCTTCGACTAAAGTGCCGAAATAAATAAAGTGCTACGAACAATCCGCCCGGAGGGCAGGCCATGCGCCTGTCCAAGGGTTATCGGTAAGACTGAGGTTAGGCGTTTTTTTGTGAAAGAAACATCAAAAAGCGGTTGGGAAATCGTCTTTCTGAACGTTATTAAGCGAATGTTCAGACTTTGCTCGTTAAACCAGAAAAGTCCTACGGAAGTTACCCGCCTTATATGAAGAATATTTCAGTTGTTAGTTGGTTTATATCCAATCAAACGAAAAACATACCACTGACACCAAGCGGCCCACAGATTTGGCGCTGTCTCTGTAGGAGCGAGATTGCTCGCGATGGAGGCCAACGATAACGCGGGCCACCTGACACTCCACGGCGCTCTCCGGTTCATCGCGGGCAAGCCCGCTCCCACAGGTGATGTGGTCATCTGTAGGAGCGAGCATGCTCGCGATGGAGGTCAACGATAACGCTGGGCACCTGACACTCTGCGGCGCTCTCCGGCTCATCGCGGGCAAGCCCGCTCCTACAAGGGATGTGGGCATGTGTAGGAGCGAGCTTGCTCGCGATGGAGGTCAACGATGACGCTGGGCGCCTGACACTCCGTGGCGCTCTCCGGCTCATCGCGAACACGGGAGGTGGTCATCTGTAGGAGCGAGCTTGCTCGCGATGGAGGCCAACGATAACGCGGGCCACCTGACACCCCGCGGCGCTCTTCGGCTCATCGCGGGCAAGCCCGCTCCCACAGGGGAGGTGGTCATCTGTAGGAGCGAGCATGCTCGCGATGGAGCTCAACGATGACGCGGGGCACCTGACACACCGCGGCGCTCTCCGGGGCATCGCGGGCAAGCCCGCTCCTACAGGGGATGTGGTCATCTGTAGGAGCGAGCTTGCTCGCGATGGAGGTCAGCGATAACGCGGGGCATCTGACACTCCGCGGCGCTCACCGGCTCATCGCGGGCAAGCCCGCTCCCACAGGGGAGGAGTCATCTGTAGGAGCGAGCTTGCTCGCGATGGAGGCCAACAATGACGCGGGGCACCTGGCACACCGTGGCGTTCTCCGGCTCATCGCGGGCAAGCCCGCTCCTACAAGGGATGTGGGCATGTGTAGGAGCGAGCTTGCTCGCGATGGAGGCCAACGATAACGCGGGCCACCTGACACTCCACGGCGCTCTCCGGCTCATCGCGGGCAAGCCCGCTCCCACAAGGGATGTGATCATCTGTAGGAGCGAGCATGCTCGCGATGGAGGTCAACGATAACGCTGGGCACCTGACACTCTGCGGCGCTCTCCGGCTCATCGCGGGCAAGCCCGCTCCTACAAGGGATATGGTCATCTGTAGGAGCGAGCATGCTCGCGATGGAGGCCAACGATAACGCGGGGCATCTGGCACCCCGCGGCGTTCTCGGGTGCATCGCGAGCATGCTCGCTCCTACAGGGGATGTGGTCATCTGTAGGAGCTGGCTTGCCAGCGATCGCGGATCGACATTCACCCTTGATGTCGACTGATACACCGCCATCGCGGGCAAGCCCGCTCCTACAGTGGGATTGAGGGGGCTGTCAGCGCAATCGCTGGATCAGGCTGCGCTCCATCCGCGCAATACCTTCTTCGAGCAACGCACGCGGGCAGCCGAAATTCAGGCGGACGAACTGCTGATGGTCGTCGCCGAAGTCCAGACCCGGGCTCAAGCCGACCCTGGCCTGTTCGAGGAAGAATTGTTGTGGGTTATCAAGACCCAGTGCCGAGCAATCCAGCCAGGCCAGGTACGTGCTCTGCGGCGCGTTCAGGCTGACGCCCGGCAGGCGAGTGCGAACGGCATTGACCAGGTAATCACGGTTGGCTTGCAGGTACTCGCGCAGCTCGGCGAGCCACGGGCCGCCTTCGCTGTAAGCCACGCGTGTGGCTTCCATGCCCAGGGGGTTGACGCTGTCGACCATGCCACAACGGGCGTGGTTGACGCGTTCACGCAGGGTGCTGTCCTGGATGATCATGAACGAAGTTTTCAGGCCGGCAATGTTGTAGGCCTTGCTCGCCGACATCAGGGTTATTGTGCGCCGCGCCACTTCCGGGCTCAGCGAGGCGGTCGGAATGTGTTTGCGCCCGTCGAAGCACAGTTCGGCGTGGATTTCGTCAGAGATGATCCAGGCATCCTGCGCCACGCAGATGTCGGCGACCGCTTGCAGTTCTTCCCGTGGGAACGCCTTGCCCAGCGGATTGTGCGGATTGCTCAGCAACAGGGCGCCGCCCCCGGCAAGCGACTGGCGCAAGGTGGCGAGCGGCGTGCTGTAGGTACCATCCGCCTGGGCATCGAAACTCAGTTCGACCTTGTTCAACCCCCAATGGGTCGGTGCGTGACGCAGCGGTGGGTAGTTGGGTACCTGTACGACGACGTTCTGTTGCGGTTGAACCAGGGCGTGCAAGGCCATGTTGAACCCGGACTCCACGCCCGGCAGGAAGATCAGTTCCTGCGGCGCGACCCGCCAGGCGTATTTGTTCCAGAGATCTTCGACGATGGCGTTGCGCAAGTCATCCTGGGCCACGCTGTAGCCGAGCAAAGGGTGTTCCAGGCGTTTTTGCAGGGCCTGGACGATCACCGGCGGCGCGGCGAAGTCCATGTCGGCGACCCACATCGGCAACACATCGGCTGGGTAACGACTCCACTTCGTGCTGCCGGTGTGGTGACGGTCGAACACCTGATCAAAATCGAAAGTCATGCTCATCTCATAAAGGGCCGGGGTTAATTCGGCAGACATGATAAGCGCCAATGTTTGCGTGGGCGAGGGCGGTGTAACAGGTGGGGGCCGAGCGGCGCAAACCGGTCCTGACGTCTATGCTGGGCAAACCATCCCGCAGCGTTGCATCGCCCCACCAGGAGAGAGCCATGGAGCCCACGATCTTCAATGAGAAAACGATGACACGCACGTTGCTGGATGTGTTGATCCGGGCCGGGCTGATTGTGGTGCTGGTGCTGTTTTGCTTCGATATCTTCAGCCCGTTCCGCGACCTGATGCTGTGGTCGCTGATCCTGGGAATCACCCTGTATCCGCTGCAAAAGCGTCTGCGTGGGCCTCTGGGGCACAATGATGGGCGAATTGCGACGCTGATCATCGTTGTCGCCATCGTGATCCTGATGGTGCCGATCTACCTGCTGGGCATATCGATTGCCGACTCGGTCACCCGGGCCATCGACGTGGTCAAGGCGGATACCTTTCGCATTCCGCCGCCCGCTGAGTCTGTAGCCAGTTGGCCTCTGATCGGCCGGCAGTTGTCCGCCTTGTGGCTGGATGCCTCAACCAACCTGCCTGATCTCGCTGCCAAATACCTGCCGCAAATCAAGGTTGCCAGCCTGACCGTGCTGAGCAAACTCGCGGGTGTCGGCATGGGGTTCCTGGTCTTTATCTTCGCCCTGATCATTGCCGGCATCTTCATGGCCCATGGCGAATCGGGCAGCCGCAGCGCGGTTCAGATCGCTTCGCGAGTCAGTAGCCCGGAGCGCGGCCCGAAAATCGCAGCGCTGTGCACCGCAACCATTCGCGCCGTAGCACTCGGTGTCGTGGGCATCGCGTTTATCCAGATGCTGCTGGTGGGCCTCGGATTTGTTTTCCAAGGCGTCCCCGGAGCAGGTTTGCTCGCCCTGGCGGTGCTGTTGCTGGGCATCATGCAATTGCCGGTGACGCTGATAACCCTGCCGGTGATCGCCTATGTGTTCGCCACCGACGGTGCCAGCACCGGGACCATCGTCTTCGCCATCTATGTGTTCGTCGCCGGGCTGGTGGACAACGTACTCAAGCCCCTGTTACTGGGGCGCGGTGTCGATGTGCCGATGCCGGTGGTACTCATCGGGGCGCTCGGCGGCATGGTGACCAGCGGCATCATCGGGCTGTTCATCGGCCCGGTCGTGCTGGCAGTGGGGTATCAATTGTTCTGGCAGTGGGTGCAGGACGAGCCGAAGGCCGCTCCACCCGTCATTTGAGGGCAGGGGTTCAGTCCTTCATCGGTAGCTGTATGGCGTTTGACCATTGGCCATCGCGTCCTGCAGGTCATCGGTGGCCAGTTTCAGTGGCATTGGCACTCGAAGCCTTGTGACCCAGGCGCCAGGTGTTACGTGCGATCAAGTCGAACAGCGGTTGCACGCGATCGATCGCCTCCTGAGGCCCACCGACCAACACGTTGAGCTGGCCGGCGGCCGCCACATCCGGGCAGCCCATGACTGGAGCCGCGATGTAGTCGATGCCTTGCGCGGTGTGCAGAGTAACCAGTTCATCGGCGAAGGTTACAGCGATGCTGGACAGGTTGACGTGAATACGCGGTCCCCTGACCTGAGCCAGCAGCCCGGAATCGAGTAACACCGTGCGTAGGGCATTATCGTTTGCGAGCATGCTGAAGACCACGTCGGCGTCGAACGCTTGCGCGGCAGTGATGGCGTCCTTTGCGCCCATCGCAACCATATTCAGCACCGCTTGCGGCGAGCGGTTCCAGACCCATAGGTCATGACCGCCTTTGATCAGGTTAGCGGCAATCTCCTGACCCATACGGCCCAAACCCAGAAAACCGATTTTCATCAGTTGTGTTCCTTTTCTCACGAATTGTCCGGACGGGCGCTGACACTGTGTGCTGTCCGATTGCGTTAAAACAAAGCCCGGAAACCCGGGCTTGAAGCAGTACAAAGGGGCTCGCTGTTAGTAACGCTGGTATTTCGAACCGAACTCCGGGCGGTTTTCGGCAACGATCACGTTTTTTTGCACGGAGTTCTGTGCGACCCGCTCACGCAGTTCCTGGAGGCGATCGGCGCCACCCTCGGCCACACGACGCTCGATCAGGCGATCGGAACCACCCTCGGCCACACGACGCTCGATCAGGCGATCGGAACCACCTTCGGCCACACGACGCTCGATCAGGCGATCCGAGCCGCCCTCAGCCACACGCCGTTCGATCAAACGATCAGAGCCACCTTCGGCGACGCGTTCACGCAGTTCCTGCAAACGGTCTGCACCCCCTTCGACCAACAGCTGGGTCTGGGTGTACGACGCGACGTTCGCAGTGTTGGCCGAGGCCAGATTCGACAGACCCAGGCCACCCACGAGTGCCAGGCCGATTGCGAGAGAGGAGACTTTCGAGAAATTGATCATGATGATGCTCCGTGCGTTTGATTTGAGTGAGCCGGTAGCTGCTGCTATCCGGTGAACACAGTTAAACGCTCGGGTGTATCGTCGATGTGTGCTTGAACGCCGCGAAGTCGAGGTCTGCGTATCTGTCGGGGGTTCATATACAGACAGATACAAATAGATGAGAAATCGCCACCTTGGGGTGGCGGTTTCAGGGGGAGTGGTGCGTGCCAGGCACCGTCTTGCGGTTACTGTTCGTTGAACTGGTCGGAGTAACTACCTTCATTCATGAGCGCGGACGCCACACGGTCCGAGCCAATACCGTTGCGGGAATACGCGAGACGGGCTGCGCCGACGTGGTCAGCGCCATCGGCAGCGAGCCTGTTGGCACCGACTTTGTCAGCGCCGTCGGCAGCAAGCCTGTTGGCACCGACTTTGTCAGCGCCGTCGGCAGCGAGTCTGTTCGCGCCGACTTTGTCAGCGCCGTCGGCAGCGAGTTTGTTGGCCCCGACTTTGTCAGCGCCGTCGGCAGCGAGTCTGTTGGCGCCGACCTTGTCAGCGCCATCGGCAGCAAGCCTGTTGGCACCGACTTTGTCAGCGCCGTCAGCGGCGAGTCTGTCGGCGCCGACCTTGTCAGCGCCATCGGCGGCAAGTCTGTTGGCGCCGACCTTGTCAGCGCCATCGGCGGCGAGTCTGTTGGCACCGACTTTGTCAGCACCGTCAGCAGCGAGTTTGTTGGCGCCGACCTTGTCAGCGCCATCGGCGGCGAGTCTGTTGGCGCCGACTTTGTCAGCACCGTCGGCGGCGAGTTTGTTGGCGCCGACCTTGTCAGCGCCGTCAGCAGCGAGTTTGTTGGCGCCGACCTTGTCAGCGCCATCGGCGGCGAGTCTGTTGGCACCGACTTTGTCAGCACCGTCGGCGGCGAGTTTGTTGGCGCCGACCTTGTCAGCACCGTCAGCAGCGAGTTTGTTGGCGCCGACTTTATCAGCGCCATCCGCCGCCACTGCTCCCGCGCCCACATGATCCGCGCCGTCCGAGGCCAGCGCTCGCGTCTCTGCAGCCCAGGCGCCCGGTATCGTCACCGTAGCCGAGACAACCAAAACCACGCCTGAAAGAAATGTATATTTCATGGTGTTCTCCACGATCCATCAGCCACAAAGCGCTTGAGCACGCCGGTCGTTAGCGACACAGGCTGCTGGCTGGTTACGTTGGCGATAGGCACGGGTACGCCTGGCGGTGCACGGGTGCCGACGTGCTGCATGTAAACGAGAAAGAAAACCAGATGAGTATAGGCTGTCAGGCAAAAGGCGGGGGGATTGCGCGCAACTTCCGGATCAAGGGCGTTTCCGGTGTCGATTGAAGAGGCGGGCGCTGTTACTCGCTGCTCGCCTCTGGATGAATCAATGCATCTTGCTGTGATCCATTTTGCTGTGATCCATCATGTTCAGCGCACGTGCCGGGGCGTCAACGTTGATCACTTCCTTTTCACCGTTCGCGTGCTGGACGGTCAGCACCAGCGGCACCTTGTCGCCTTCTTTGACCTGAGCGACCAGGTCCATCAGCATGACATGGTAACTGTCAGTGTTGAACGCCACGGCTTTGCCAGCGGGCAGCTCGACGGACTCGACCTGTTGCATGCTCATCACGTCGTTTTTCATGCTCGATTGATGAATCTGCACGGTTTTCGCCACTGGCGATTGTGCGCTGATCAATTTGCCGTCACTGCTCGCGGTGATCGTCATGAAGGCACCAGTGGAAGGTTGCCCGGCCACCGTCGCGCGAACCCAGGCGTCATCGACCTGGGTCTGGGCGCTGGCGTAACCGGCCAGGCCGAGCATCGACAAGCCCAGCGCCAGGCGTCCCAGGCGTGCGCAAAAGCGTGGTTTAAAGGCGTTCGAGTTCATCAGCAGACCTCCATGACGGTCAGTAAGTCTTCCGTACACTCTTGTGCCGAAAGCGAATGGGACAAGCCGACGCGCAGGTTGCCCCGGGTGTCATAAACGAAGCTGGTCGCGGTATGGGAAATGGTGTAGGTGGAACCGCTTGGCACCTTTTCGTAGAACACCTCGAATTCCTTGGCTGTCTTCGCCGTTTCCTCCAGCGTTCCGTGGAGCGCGACAAACGACGGGTCGAAGGTCTTGACGTAGGCGTCGAGCATTTCCGGGGTATCGCGCTCGGGGTCCAGGGTAATGAAGACCACCTGGAGCAAATCACCATCCTTGCCCATCAGCTTCTTGATTTGCGCCGCGCGGGCCAGCGTAGTCGGGCAGACGGCGGGGCATTGGGTGAAGCCGAAGAAAATCATCGGCATCATGCCGCGAAAACTGGTCAGCGTCGTGGGATTGCCTTGGGAGTCTTTCAGCTTGAAGGTCCGCCCGAGGATCTTGTCGCTCAGGTCCTTGCCGTATTTGTACGACAAGCGGACGCTGTTGTCGCAGCCTGCGAGCAGGCCCAGACCGAGTAAACCGATTCCTGCAACCACCTTGCGGCGGGTCAACAAAACACTCATTTCTACAGCCTTTCTGAATAGCCCAGTCCAGGGGCTCGTAGCGGATGATTGGCGCGGGCACGAGGCGCAACGCTGCGTGCGGGTCAAACCGGGTGAATTCTACCGTTTTTCAACGCGGGCAATCGCTTGCGGCAAGCCGTCACAGGCCGGTTGATCACCCTGAAAACGGGTGTTGCGCGGTGTTTGTGCGGCGTACTGTCGCAGGTCTTTTTCGCCTGTTGCACATCCGTCCCAAAAACCTGCCTGGATGGCCCCGTGGGCCCTTGCCTGAATCGAATCAGCTGATCTAGAGTCAGCACATAATTTCAGAGTGCCATCACCGATGAGTGGCGCCGTAAAAAACAACAACATTGCTTCGATTCAATAAGGCTGCCGCCGACTAACAATTCTTTGAAGCACAAAGCAAATGATCGAACCAGAACGAATTGTCACGCTGTCGCGGGAAGTCGAGGCGTTGGCAAACCGTGGCATCAGCGATATCCAGATGATCACCCGACAGACCCGTTTGCTTGCCATCAATGCGCTGATCGAAGCCGCACACGCCGGCAAGGCCGGGCAGGGGTTCGCGGTGGTGGCAGAGGAGGTCAAGGTGATCTCCGAACGCATTTCGAAGATCGCGGGCACCATGACAGAACAACTGCAAGCGTCCGTCAACGAGTTGACCGCGCTGGGCGAAGGCATGTGCTTTGACGTACGGGGGCAGCGGCTGGCGGACTTGTCGCTGAACATGATCGAGATCATGGATCGCAACCTCTATGAGCGGACCTGCGATGTTCGCTGGTGGGCCACTGATGCCTCACTGGTCGATGCCCTCAAGTCGGCTGACGAGCAAAACCGTGCCTACGCTTGTGAGCGACTGGGCATCATCCTCGACAGTTACACGGTTTACCTGGACATCTGGCTCGCGGACACGCGAGGGCGCGTCATTGCTACCGGGCGTTCTGCGGTCTATGACAAGGCAATGGGGGCCAACGTCAGCGAAGCACCCTGGTTCAAAATGGCGCTGAAGCACAGTCGCAGTGATCAATATGATGCGGGCAATGTCTGTGTCGAACCCTTGCTCAATGGCGCGCAGACCTGCGCCTTCAGCGCAGCCGTGCGCAATCAGGGCTCGGTGACCGGCGTGATCGGCATTTTTTTTGATTGGGAAAACCAGGCCAGGTCGATTATTAACGGCGTGCGCCTGACCGACGAAGAACGCTCGCGCAGTTGTGTGATGCTGGTCGATGCCGGTAACAATGTCCTGGCCAGCTCCAACCCGCAGGCTGCGCTGGGCCAACGCGTTGCGCTGATGACCAAGGCGGGCCAAACCAGCGGGTACAGCGTCCAGTCCAACAACAGCTTGCAGGGCTATTCGCTCACACCCGGCTTCGAAACCTACCCGGGCATGGGCTGGTATGGCGTCATCGAGCAGCAGTTGCCCGAATAGTCCTGTGGGCGCGAGGGTACACATATCCCTGTAGGAGCGGGCTTGCTCCGGGCGGCGTTCCCACGATGGTCGTCAACGATGACACGGGGTTGTCTGATACCCAGTGGTGTCTGGGCCACCATCGTGGGAACGCCGCCCGGAGCAAGCTCGCTCCTACAGGGAGATCAGCGGATGGTGTAGCCTTTGTCCACCACCCAGTCCTGGCCATACACGCTTCGGGCGCCGTTGCTCAGTTGGAACAGGATGACATCGGCCACGGATCCCGCTTCCAGGAATTCGCCGCCCAGCAGGCGTTTGTTGACCTGGGTGGCTACGTTGGCCAGGTCGTGGTGAGCCAGGCCCAGTGTTGACCAGATCGGCGTCGCGGTAGGGCCAGGGGAAACCATATTGATGCGGATCCCCTGGGGCGCCAGCTCTACAGCCAGTGTACGAGCATGGGCTTGCAAGGCTGCCTTGGAGGCGATGTAGGCGGCCAGCCCCGGGAATGTAATGCCGGTGAGAAACGTGGTGATGAAGACCACCGACGCCGGGCTGGCCAGGTGTCCGCGAAGGTGGCTCAGGGTGTTCAACGCCCCGGCGCCATTGACCGCCCACTGGCGATCGAAGGCTTGCAGGTCCAGACAGTCCGCCAGTTCGGCGATACCGGCATTCGGTACCAGATAATGGACCGGACCCTGGCGCGACGCGTGCTGCGCCAATTGCTCGAGGTCCTCTGCCTTGGTCACGTCGCCGGATACCCAGGTCAGCTGCCCGGCAAAGTGACGAGCCAGTTCTTCCAACCCTCCCATTTTCCGTGACATGGCCAGCACTCGCGCACCTTGGGCCAGCAGACGGGCCGTCACAGCCAGGCCTATACCGGAACTGGCACCGGTGACGACAGCCAGGCGTCCTTCGAAATCATTACTCATCGCTGTTTATCCTGAATGAACTTGAATGGGTTTGCGTCCATACCCGGTAATTCAAAATGTGGGCCAGATGTCAGATGCCCGTAATACGGGGGCTTCAGGGCGCATGAGGTCTTTATGACTGCAAGAATCAGCGGTGATAAAGACCCTGTGCAGTCATTAAGACGCGCCTTCGCGGGTGAGCATGACAGTTGAAATGCACAGCGATGCCCGACAAAATCGCGCGCCGGTCTGGCCGAGCGGACCAGCCATTCATAAGCAAAGAGAGATGCCGTTGAACCAACAGACCTTGTCCAGGCGCCTTGAACGGGTGGCGGCCCATGTGCCTGCCGATGCGCGCCTGGCCGATATCGGTTCGGATCACGCTTACTTGCCGGTGGCGCTGCTGCACCGTGGCGCCATTACCGCCGCCGTGGCCGGCGAGGTGGCCTTGACGCCATTTCGCGCGGCCGAACGCACGGTGCGCGAAAACGATCTGGACCAGGCCATCAGCGTGCGCCTGGCCAATGGCCTGGCGGCGATCCAACCCGCTGACGCCATCACCGCCATCAGCCTGTGCGGCATGGGCGGTGAAACCATCCGCGACATCCTCGACAGCGGCAAGGCCTGCCTGAGCGGCCACGAGCGCCTCATCCTGCAACCCAACGGCGGCGAACAACCCTTGCGTCAGTGGCTGATGAGCAACGGTTACCGCATCCTGTTCGAGGAAGTGCTGCGCGAAAACCGCTTCGATTACGAAATCATCGTGGCCGAACGCGGCGAGCCGGTGCATTACAGCGCCGAGCAACTGTACTTCGGCCCGGTGCAGATGCAGGTGCGCAGCCCGGCGTTCCTTGCCAAGTGGCAACGTCTTCTGCGCGAGCGGCAGCGAACCCTGGCCAGTTTCTCCCGGGCGCGCAACGTGCCCGAGCAGAAGGTGCAGGACATCGCCCGACAAGTCCGTTGGATTAGCGAGCTGCTGGCCTGAGTATCGCCGCCGCTCCACCGTTCTGCCTGGCACCATTTCATCTGGTGAAATAGTGGATTGCATTCTGTGCGCATTCCGCCGGCAATGCTTGAAGCGGAAGATGAGCGCTCACGACGAGCCCTGCTTTAATAGGTAGCTCAGAGCCCTGATCGAAGCCGCTGACGCCAGCGCGAGGAGCCCCCCGATGGATGACGTCTCGAAAGCCCCATCTTCCCCCTGGCATGAGGGTGAGCTGACCTTGCAGCGCGCCGTCGGCGCCATCGACATGATGGTGGGCGTTGGCCAGCGGCAACTGGCGCGTACGTGGATGCCGGATCAACATCGTGATTTCTACGCGCAACTGCCTTTCGTAGTGCTGGGCGCCGTGGACCGACAGGGTGACGTCTGGGCGACCATCCGCACAGGCCAGCCGGGTTTCATGAATTCCCCGACACCCCCCATCCTGACCATCAACTTGCAACCGCAGCCCAACGACCCGGCGCAGGAAGGCATGCAGGTGGGCGATGCCATCGGCATGCTCGGCATCGAGTTGCATACTCGTCGGCGCAACCGCATGAACGGCAACATTTTGCGTGAGCTGGGCGAGGGCATCGAGATCGGTGTCACCCAGGCGTACGGCAATTGCCCGCGTTACATCAACCTGCGCCAGTATGCCTTTGTCGACGAGGTCAAGGACACGGTGGTCGAGGTTTCTGTAGTCGACCCGCAGGTACGCCGCATGATCACTGGCGCGGATTCGTTTTACGTCGCCACCTACGTAGAGCGTGATGGCCAGAATCAGGTCGATGCTTCCCATCGCGGCGGCAAGCCGGGCTTTGTACGAATGGAAGAGGATGGCACGCTGACCATTCCGGATTTCAACGGCAACCTCTTTTTCAACACGTTGGGCAACATCCTGCTCAATCCTCGTGCCGGGCTGCTGTTCGTCGACTTCCAGAGCGGCGACCTGCTGCAAATGAGCGGTACAGCGCAAGTGCTGCTGGATGATCCCGAGATTGCCGCCTTCCAGGGCGCTGAGCGCCTGTGGCGGTTCAAGCCGCAACGCATTGTCTACCGTCAGGCCGCGATCCCGTTGCGCTGGGTGGAGGAGGACGAGGGGGAGTCACCCAACTCCCTGATGACCGGCAGTTGGGAGCAGGTCGCCGAGCGTTTGCAGGCCGAGGCGTTGCGCAACCACTGGCGGCCCCTGCGTGTTGCGCACATCGTCGACGAGAGCCCAAGCATTCGCTCGTTCTACCTGGAATCCAACGATGGTCTGGGTTTGCCCGGGTTTGCGCCGGGGCAACACTTGCCCATCCGCATTGCACTGGAAGGGCAGCAGGCGCCCTCGATTCGCACCTACAGCGTGTCCAGCGCCTCCTCGGATGAATTCCTGCGCATCAGCGTCAAGCGCGATGGCCTGATCTCCTCACATCTGCATGATCGCGTTCAGGTCGGCGACTGGATCGAGGCGCGAGCGCCCCAAGGGCATTTCACTGTCCAGGCTGCAGAACGCCGGCCATTGGTACTGCTGGCGGCAGGTGTCGGCATCACGCCACTGTTGTCGATGCTGCGCGAGGTCGTTTACCAGGGCAAACGGATGGGCCGCATGCGCCGGACCTGGCTGGTGCAAAGCAGCCGGACCGTGAGTGACCTGGCGTTTCGCGAAGAAATCGACGCACTGGTGGAGCAGGCCGCGGACGGGGTCGAGGTGGTGCGGGTCGTCAGCCAACCGCCCATCGACGGTGATGGCGAGGACTATGACGTGGCGGGCAGGATCGATGTCGAACTGCTCAAGGCCTTGTTGCCCCTCGATGACTATGACTTCTACCTGTGCGGCCCGGGCAGTTTTACCCAGGCGCTGTACGACGGCCTGCGCAAATTGCGTATTCAGGACGATCGCATCCACGCGGAAACCTTTGGACCGTCGACGCTCAAGCGCGATGTGCAAATCAGCGTGCCGGCGCCGCCGCAGGTGCCCATGGCCACCGAGTCGGTGAGAGTGCTGTTTTCCACCTCCGGCAAGGAAGCGCGCTGGGAGCCGGGCACCGGCACGCTGCTGGAACTGGCCGAAGCCCGTGGCCTCAACCCGGATTTCAGTTGCCGCGGAGGCTCGTGCGGCACCTGCAAAACCAAACTGAGCGGCGGCCAGGTGCATTACCTCAACACCCCGGACCTGGGCCTGGCGGCGGATGAAGTGCTGATCTGCTGCTCGGTCCCGGCAGAGGGCAGCGAAACCCTGATCCTGGATATCTAGCCCCCTGTAGGAGCGAGCTTGCTCGCGAGGCGTTGTGTCAGGCGACTGCAGGTGCGTCAGGATCATCGCATCGCGAGCAAGCTCGCTCCTACAGGGCCTGGATCATTCCAGAAAATGAAATGCTGGATTGCGAAAGCTGGGGATTCCGCTGTTTGTGCCAGCAGTAGAGGATGACGCCATCGCCACGATCACCGTGCCGAGCCCTCAGAATGCCAACAAGGAGTACGTCATGTCCCAGAAAGCGATCATGCTTTACCGTCATCCGTTGTCCGGTCACTCTCACCGCGTTGAATTGGCGCTGTCCCTGCTGGGTGTGCCCACCGAACTGGTATTTGTGGACCTGATGAAGGGCGAGCACAAGACTCCGGAGTTTCTCGCGCTCAACCGCTTTGGCCAGGTGCCGGTGATCGACGACAACGGCGTAGTGCTGGCGGACTCGAACGCCATTCTGGTCTACCTTGCCGAAAAATATGACAAGGGCCACTGGTTGCCAAACGACCCGCTGGCCAAAGCCAACATCCAGCGCTGGTTGTCCGTGGCCGCAGGCCAGGTCAATTCGGGCCCGGCCGCTGCGCGGTTGATTACCGTGTTCGGCGCAGGCTACAACGCCGAAGACGTGATCAATCGCTCCCACGGCCTGCTCAAGTTGATGGAAGAGGAACTGGGCGAACGTAAATTCCTGGCCGGTGAAACACCGACCATCGCCGACGTGGCCGTCTACACCTATGTGGCCCACGCGCCCGAGGGCAACGTCTCGCTGGACGATTACCCGAACGTCCGTGCCTGGCTGGCCCGCATTGAGGCGCTGCCGCGCTTTGTCGGCATGCAACGTACCGCTGTAGGCCTGCAACAGGCTTGATACAGATAGTGGGGCCTGCCGGGAGGGTGTCTCGGCAGGCTCCAACCCCGTTCGAGTGCAACCGATTCATCCCCTCATCGTGCGAAAGTCGCCGCAACCGACAATACTGGCGATTGCCCTGCCTGCGCGTGCGACAACGACCTCAACCACAATCGGGTAACCCATGGATCGCTTTCAGGAAATGCAGATTTTTATGGCCGTTGCAGAGGAAGAGGGATTCGCTGCCGCAGCCCGCACGCTGCGCATTTCTCCTCCGAGCGTGACCCGCGCCATTGCGGCAATGGAAGAACGGATCGGCACTCAGTTGCTGTCCCGTACCACGCGCAGCCTGCACCTGACCGAGGCCGGGCAACGTTATCTCGAGGACTGTCGACGTATCCTGGGCGAACTCGACGAAGCCGAGGAGGCTGCCGCCGGTAGCTATTCGGTGCCCTGCGGCCTGCTGACCGTGACGGCCTCGGTCCTGTTTGGCGAGTTGTACATCGCGCCGCTGATGGCGGACTACCTGGATCAGTTTCCCTCCGTGCACCTCAATGCGATGTTCGTCGACCGAGTGGTCAACATGGCAGACGAAGGCATCGACGTGGCGATCCGCATCGGCCACCTGCGCGAGAGCAACCTGCACGCGGTCAAGGTGGGGGAAGTGCGCCAGGTCATCTGTGCCGCTCCCGCCTATTTCAAGCGTTATGGTCGACCGCAGCACCCTGAAGACTTGAGCACTGCCAATATCGTGATGTCATCGGCCAGTCATCTGCTCAGCGACTGGGTGTTCAACCACGGCTCCACCCCCCTGAGCTTTCGTTTCAACCCGCGCCTGGTGGTCACGGCCAATCAGGCGGCGATCAATATCGCCTGTCAGGGCTGGGGGCTTACACGGGTGCTGTCTTATCAGGTCGCCAGCCGTGTCGGCGCCGGTGAGCTGGACATCGTCCTCCAGGACTTCGAGCCTCCCGCATTGCCCATTCACGTGGTGTACCAGAAAACCAACCGAATACCGGCGAAAGTGCGCACCTTTGTCGACTTCCTGGTTGAGTGTCTGAAGCGCGACGAAGCGCTATTGCCGACAGCCAAAGGCATGACGTGATGGACCGCTATCACGAGATGCTGATGTTCACGGCGCTCTCGGAGCGCCCCAGCCTTGCGTCGGCAGCACGCCGACTCAACGTGTCGGGGCCGACCGTCATGCGCGCGGTCGCCCGGTTGGAAGCTCGCCTGGGTGTCACATTGTTGCAGCGAAGTACCCGGGGCATCACGTTGACCGACGCCGGTGCGGCGTTCATGGTCGATGCATCGCGCATCCTCAAGGCGGTTGATGAGGCCGAGGCATCTGCCAAGGGCCTTCACGTTCAGGCGCAAGGCAACCTCAATGTGTTGCTGCCGCTGCTGTTCAGCCGTTATGTGATGACGCCGGTACTGACCGGTTACATGGACCAGTATCCCGAGGTCGGTATTTTCGCGCGGTATCAGGATCACGCGGCCAACTTGTACGAAGACGGCGTGGACGTGGCGGTGCTGGTGGGGCACCTGCCCAACTCATCACTGATCGCGCGCCCCGTTGGCCATGTCCGCTCGATCGTCTGCGCAAGCCCCGACTACCTGGCGCTCCATGGCGAGCCCGATGTTCCCCAGGACCTGCACAAACATCGGCTGATCGCCACCCAACCCCATCAGCACAGCGTCCAGTGGCCCTTTCAGGATCAGGGGGAGTCCATCGTCGTCAAGGCGCGCACGCGACTCAGTTGTGCCACGTTGCAGGCCGCCATCGATGCCGCCGCCAATGGCGCCGGTGTCACTCGATGCCTGAGTTACCCGTTGTACGATTATCTGCGCACGGGGCGATTGCGCAGGGTGCTGCACGCCTACGACCCGCCTTCGACGCCAGTGCATGTGGTCTATCGGGAAAGGCGCAACGCTTCGATGCGCGTGCGCAGTTTCGTCAGTTATGTGGTTGATCGACTGCGTGAGCATCCCGCGATGCGGGCGGACGCATGACTCCAGAACAATCCCGGAGGTTGCTGAGTCCCCTTGCTGCAATCAACATAAGCGCCTTGGGGTAACCCGACTTTCAACGAAACTCCTGATCCGCCTCGCCCGTGTAACACCCCTGCAACAGCTGATAGCGGTCACGGCGGATGTGCTCGACTCGTTCCTGGACCTGTTGTTCGGGGAAACCCAGCAGCACCAGGGCGTGGGAGGCGAGCATCAGGCTGGATTCCATCAATTCGGGCACCACTTCGCTGGCCCCGGCCGCCTTGAGCTCGGGTGCACGCTGGTCATCCTGGGTGCGCACCAGAATCGGCACGCTCGTGTTTAGACTGCGGGCTGCCTGCAGGATCTTAAGCGCGGTGTCGGTATTGTCGACTGCAATCACAAGGAGGCTGGCGCGTTCTACGCCGACCGCAGTCAGCAGTTCGCCTCGTTGCGAGTCACCGTAATGCACGGCGTTGCCTGTGGCCTCAGCGTCTCGCACCGCTTGGGGATCGGTATCGAGGGCGACACAGGATTGGCCGGCGTTGCGCAGGAACCGGCCGATGGCCTGACCCACTCGACCGTATCCGCAAATCACCACATGGCTGTTCTCCTGGGCGTTGCGTGCGCTGATTTCCTCGAGTTGCGCCTCGTGGTTGGGCTTGCGGTGCAGGCGGGCCGCAATGCGCGGGGCCAGGCGCAGCAGCGAAGGAGTGAGCAGCATCGAACAAAACGTCGCGGCGAGCAGCAACCCGCCCAGCTCGGCGGGCAGCAGGTCGTTCTGTTGCATCTGCGTCATCAGGGCAAAACAGAATTCACCGCCCTGGGCCAGTGCCAGGCCGCTACGCCAGGCAGTTTCAGTGTCCTGCCCGCGCACCTTGACCAACAGCGCGACCACGCAACCCTTGATCAGCAGCAGGCCCAGCGTGAGGGCCAGAATCAGCAAGCCATGGCTGGCAAACAGGCGCAGGTCGATCAGCATGCCGATGCTGACGAAAAATACCCCCAACAGGATGTCCTTGAAGGGGCGGATGTCGGCCTCGATCTGATGCCGATAGTGGCTTTCACCAAGCAACATGCCCGCGAGGAAGGCGCCCAGTGCCGGCGACAGCCCGATCAGGTGGGTCAGCCCCGCCGCGAGCAGCACGATCACCAGGGCCAGCAGCACAAACAGTTCGGAAGAGCGCGAGGCCGCCACTTCATGAAACAGATGCGGCAACACCCAGCGACTGGCCAGGGACAGCCCGGCGAACAGCAACAGGGTCTTGCCCAGCGTGATCGGCAGCGCCCAGTACCAGGCCTGGTCACTGGCACCGGACAGCACTGGCACCAGGGTCAACAGGATCACCGCCACGACGTCCTGGAACAGCAGCACGCCGATCGCATTTTGCCCATGGCTGCTGAACACTTCGCCGAGGCTGCCCAATTCCTTGACCACGATCGCCGTGGAGGACAGCGCCAGCCCGGCGCCGAGCATGAGTGCAGCCGCCGTCGGCAACCCGGCCAGCATCAGCAACCCGCCAGCAACGGCCCCGGTGAGCAAGATCTGCAAGCTGCCCAGGCCAAACACCACGCGACGCAACTCGATCATTTTCGACAGGGAAAACTCCAGGCCCAGGGAGAACAGCAGGAACACCACCCCCAACTCCGCGACCAGCGCCAGCACCGCACTGTCGTTGACCCAGTCGAAGGCCGTGGGGCCAACCATCAGGCCAACGCAGAGGTAGCCCAGCACCGGCGGCAGGTGCAGCCGGTGGAAAAGGGCAATGATCACCAGCGAGGCGGAAAAAAGAATCAAAAGGCTGACTAACATGGTCGCTCCGTGACGGCGCTGTGCACTGCTGGAAAATTGTAGCTGGCGGACGGCAATGCGCCGGGTTGTGATGCAAAGATGTCCCGCGTCATGGCGCCTGAACTGTTTGGATCTACACTGGATTTCGAGGATGAAACCGGGGCGTTTTCAACGCTCAGCCGCTACGTCAATTTCATGAGGCTCGGTCATGGCAAAAGCAAAGAAGAAGAGCGCCCCCAAAGCCGATTCAGCCGACAGCCCAAAGCTGAAAAACAAGGACTATCTGGATGAGCTGCGTCACCTGCATGTCGAGCTGGTCAAGTTGCAGGAATGGGTGAAGCAGGAAGGCATCAAGATTTGTGTGATCTTTGAGGGGCGCGACGGCGCAGGCAAAGGCGGGACTATCAAGGCCATCACCGAGCGCGTCAGCCCGCGGGTGTTTCGGGTGCTTGCATTGCCCGCGCCCACCGACCGGGAAAAGAGCCAGATGTATCTACAGCGCTATCTGCCGCATCTTCCAGCGGCCGGTGAAATCGTCATCTTCGACCGCAGTTGGTACAACCGAGCCGGGGTCGAGCGGGTCATGGGTTTTTGCACCGAAGAGCAGGTCGAAAAGTTTCTCAAGTCCGTGCCGCAGGTGGAGCGGGCCATCGTCGATTCCGGCGTGATCCTGCTCAAATACTGGCTGGATGTGAGTCCGCAGGAGCAGACGCGACGGCTTGAAGGGCGCATCGAGGACGGCCGCAAAATCTGGAAGCTGTCACCGATGGACCTCAAGTCCTACAGCCGCTGGTACGACTATTCCCGGGCGCGCGACGAAATGTTCAAGGCCACCGACACCGAGTACGCGCCCTGGCTCGTGGCCAATTCCAATGATAAACGGCGTACGCGCCTGAACATCATTGCCGACCTGCTCAGCCGTATTCCCTACAAGGAAGTGCCGCGCGAGAAGGTCAAGCTGCCGAAGCGGCAAAAGCCCGGTGGCTACAAAGACCCGGATTATCCGTACCGGCATATTCCGCAGAAGTTCTAGGCACATGAGTGATTCCAATACGCCGCCGCCCGTGGCCGAGCCCGGCCGCATAGCCCGTAACAACACGGCGGAACAAAGCGGTTGGCAGCGTTGGTTGCCGGGCTTGCAGACGCTACGTCGTTATCAACTGGCGTGGTTGCCCAACGACATTGTCGCCGGCCTGGTGCTCACCACCATGCTGGTGCCGGTGGGCATTGCCTACGCGGTGGCGTCCGGTGTGCCAGGCATTTACGGCCTGTATGCGACCATCGTGCCGCTGTTGGCGTATGCCTTGTTCGGTCCGAGCCGCATTCTGGTGCTCGGCCCGGACTCGTCATTGGCAGCGGTGATACTCGCGGTGATCCTGCCGTTGTCCGGCGGCGACCCGCAGCGTGCGATTGCGCTGGCGGCGGCAATGGCCATTGTTTCCGGGACGGTGTGCATCCTTGCGGGCCTCGCCAAACTCGGCTTCGTCACCGAGTTGCTGTCCAAACCCATTCGCTACGGTTACATGAACGGCATAGCCTTGACTGTGCTGATCAGCCAGTTGCCCAAGTTGTTTGGCTTCTCCATAGAGAGCGACGGGCCGTTGCGCAACCTGTGGGCCATTGGTTCCGGGGTGCTTGGCGGCAGAGCCAACTGGGCGACATTCCTGATCGGCGCCGCCACCCTGGTGGTGATCCTGATGCTGAAGAACCACAAGCGTGTGCCTGGCATCCTGATCGCCGTGGCGGCCGCGACGATTGTCGTCGGTGTGTGGGACCTGGCGTCACACGGTGTCGCGGTTCTCGGTTCGCTGCCCCAGGGTTTACCCGCGTTCGCCATTCCGTGGATTACCCGGGACGATATCGTCCCGGTGCTGATTGGTGGTTGCGCCGTGGCGCTGGTGTCGTTCGCCGACACCAGCGTGCTGTCGCGGGTGTACGCGGCGCGGACCCGGACGTCGGTCGATCCGAATCAGGAGATGGTCGGGCTGGGCGTGGCCAATCTGGCCGGAGGCTTGTTCCAGGGTTTCCCCATTAGCAGCAGCTCGTCCCGTACCCCGGTGGCCGAAGCGGCGGGGGCCAAGACCCAGTTGACCGGGGTGGTCGGCGCGCTGGCCGTGGCAGTGTTGTTGATGGTGGCGCCGAACCTGCTCAAGGACCTGCCCACCAGCGCCCTGGCCGCCGTGGTGATTGCCTCGGCCATCGGCCTGATCGAAGTCAGCGACCTGCGCCGCATTTATCGCATCCAACGCTGGGAATTCTGGCTGTCGATCGTTTGTACGGTCGGTGTGGCCGTGTTCGGGGCCATCGAGGGCATCGGCATCGCCATCGTGATTGCCGTGATCGAATTCCTCTGGGACGGCTGGCGTCCGTATTCGGCGGTCCTGGGACGTGCCGAAGGCGTGCAGGGCTATCACGACATCCAGCGCTATCCACAGGCGCAAAGGGTGCCCGGGCTGGTGTTGTTTCGCTGGGATGCGCCGTTGTTTTTCGCCAATGCCGAATTATTCCATGACCGCGTGCTGGATGCCGTGGCGACTTCGCCGACACCGGTGCGCTGGTTGGTGGTGGTGGCTGAACCGGTCACCAGCGTCGACGTGACGTCCGCCGACATGCTCGCCGAATTGGACGAAACCTTGCACACTGCCGGTATCGAATTGTGCGTGGCGGGGATGAAAGATCCGGTCAAGGACAAGCTCAAGCGCTTCGGCTTGTTTGCTCGAATTGGCGAGTCGGCATTCTTTGCCACCATCGGCGCGGCGGTCAGCAGCTATCTCGCGCGGTATCCAGAGCGGTGGGGCACCGAGGAGCACGATGATTTCGATTAGCCGTCGCTCCTCTCATGGCTGAGTCGTCCGCGTATCCGCCGCGGTCAATTGCTCTGCCTCGGTCACCCAACCGCCACCGGTGGCCTTGTACAGGTTGATCATCGAGGTGAACACTGAACCACGGGTCTGCGTGTAGTTGAGTTCGGCGTCGAACAGGCTGCGCTCGGCATCCAACACTTCGATGTAGCTGGTGTAGCCGTTGTCATAACGCAAGCGTGCGTAATGGGCGTAAGTACGCAACGCCTCGACCTGACTGGCCTGGAAAGCCATTTGTTCGCGGGATTTACTCGACGCCACCAAAGCGTTTTCCACATCGCCAAACGCCGATTGAATGGCTTTCTGGTAGGTCAGCAACGCTTCCTGTTGGAAGGCTTCGGCCTGTTGAACCTGGCCGGCGATGGCGCCCCCGGTGAAGATCGGCATGTTCGCCGCGACGCCGTAGGACCAGGTGGCGGCGGGGCCGGTAAACAGGTTCGACAATTGGTTGCTGACCGAACCGAGTAGGCCCGTCAGGGAAATGGTCGGGAAGTACTGGGCCTTGGCTGCGCCGATCTGGGCGTTGGCCGAGATCAGGTTCAGTTCCGCCTGACGCAGGTCGGGACGACGCTCCAGCAAGTCCGAGGGCAGACCGGCAGGCACCGACGGCAACGTCAGTTGTGACAGGTCGCGCCCACGCAGAATGGGGCCCGGGTTACGTCCGAGCAGTATCGCCAGCAGGTTCTCCTGCTGCGCCACCAGGGGTTCGAGTTGTGCCACCGACGCGAGGGTTCGCTGATATTCGGACTGATTTTGCGCCAGCTCCATTTCGGAGATGGTCCCGGCGCCAAAACGCAGCTTGAAAATCTCAAAGGAGTCACCGCGCACCTTGGCGGTGGTGCGGGCGATTGCAAGTTCCTGATCCAGATCGCGCAGGGTGATGTAACTGGTCGCGACCGACGACACCAGACTCAGGATTACGCTGCGACGGCCTTCCTCCGAGGCCAGCAGATCGGCACGCGCGGATTCGTTGAGGCGGCGCAGGCGGCCCCAGATGTCCAGCTCCCAGTCGACACTGAGCAGCGCCTGATAATTGCTGTAGATCGGGTCGAGCCCTGAAGTCAACGATGTCGGGCCGTTATCCCGCGGCGCGCGGTTGCGTGAGCCCTGTGCGCCCAGGCCGACCTGGGGAAAGTACAGCGAACGGGTTTGGCCGTAGCGGCCCTGGAATTGCTCGACGCGGGCGGCGGCGATCTTGATGTCCTTGTTCTCGAGCAAGGCGCTGCGGATCAGCTCATTGAGCACCGGGTCCTGGAACTGCTCCCACCACAAGGTGTTGGACAGGTTTTTCGCTTCCTTGTCCGCGTAGCGCCAGCCCGCCGGTGTTTCGATCTCGGGTGCCTTGTAGTCGGGACCGACCATGCAGCCGACCAGGCCCAGGCACACCAGCAAGGCAAATGAGGGCTTATGCATGTCAGTCACCCTCGTGGCGGTGTTGGGGCGCGCCGTGTGGAACGGGGCCCGAATCAGTGGTCTTCTGCTCGGCATCCTTGCTGCCGAACATGCGTTCCACCAGGTAATAGAACAACGGGATGAAGAACACCGCGATCACCGTCGCCGCGAGCATGCCGCCGATTACTCCGGTGCCGATGGAGTGGCGGCTGTTTTCCGAAGCGCCGACCGCAATGGCCAGCGGCACGCACCCGAGGATGAATGCCAGCGAAGTCATGACGATAGGGCGCAGGCGCTCCTTCGCAGCGGTCATGGCGGCATCGTAGGCGGACATGCCGTTCTCTCGGTTGAGCACGGCAAACTCGAAGATCAGGATGGCGTTTTTCGCCGCCAGCGCCACCAGCATGGTCAGGCCGATCTGGAAGTACACGTCGTTGCTCAGGCCTCGGATCAGCACCGCAAGCAATGCGCCGAAGATGGCAAAGGGCACGGCCAGCAGCACGCCGACCGGCAACGACCACTTCTCGTATTGCGCCGCCAGGATCAGGAAGACCATCACCAGGCCGAAGATGAACACCTGTGACGAGGCGCCTCCGCTCTTTTTCTCCTCGAAAGCTTCGCCACTGAGGGCCAGCGAGTAGTCGTTCGTCATGATTTCGGCGCTTATTTCCTCCAGTGCCGCCAGGGCCTGTCCGGTGCTGTAGCCCGGCGCTGCGTTGGCCGTGAGCTTGACGGCGGGGAAGTTGTTGAAGCGGGTCAACAGGTCGGGCCCGGTGACATAACGTGTCGAAAGCACCGCCTTGAGCGGCACCATGTCCAGGCTCTTGTTGCGCACGTAGATCTGCTGCAAGTCTTCGGCCTTGAGACGGTAGGAAGGCTCAGCCTGCAAAATCACCTGCCACAGACGGCTGAACTTATTGAACTGCGACACGTACAGCGAGCCGAACATGGTCTGCATGGCGCTGTACACGTCCTCGACCGGAACGCCCAGTGACTCGGCCTTTTCCCGGTCGACGTCAACCATCAATTGCCGGGAATGGACGTTGAAGGTCGAGGTGATGGCTCCCAGTTCCGGCCGGTCCTTGGCTTTGGCAATCAGGGTGCCGACTACTTCCGCCAACTGATCAACGCCGCCGTCGCCCTTGCTCTGCACCCAGACTTCCATGCCGCCGGTGGTCCCAAGGCCCGGAATGGACGGCGGGTTGACCGGCAGGATGATGCCTTCCTGCACGGTAGAAAAGGCACGCGCAGCTTTCTGGATCACCGCCGGGGCGCTTTGCTGTTCAATGGTGTCCGAGTCCTTGTAGCGCTCCTCGAAATCCTTGAACCCGACGAAAAACGCCGCGGCGTTGTTCTTGTTCTGGCCATCGAGCAGGCTGTAGCCGTTGACGATGGCCACGCCTTCGACCGACGGATCGTTCTGGAAGAAGTCACTGGCGACCTGGCCGACCGCGCCGGTGCGATCCAGGCTGGCGGCGTCGGGCATGATTACTGCGCCCAGGAGATATCCCTGGTCTTCCGGCGGCAGGAAGGCGCTGGGGATGCGCTGAGCCATCAGCACCATCAGCACGATCATCCCGGCGAACAGCAACAACGCCAGCACAAAACGCTTGATCAGGAATGCCACCGAACGCGAGTAGCCCTCGGTCATGCGCTCGAAACTGCGTTCGAACCAACGGAAGAAGGCGTTTTTCTCGCCGTGCTGCGGCTTGAGCAGCAAGGCGGCGAGGGCGGGCGACAGTGTGAGGGCGACCAGCCCCGAAATCACCACGGAAATGGCGATGGTAATGGCGAACTGTTTATACAGCTGACCGGTGATGCCGCCCATGAACGCCACCGGTATAAACACGGCGCACAACACCAGCACGATGGCGACCACGGGGCCGGCTACTTCATCCATGGCCCGCTTGGCCGCATCCTTGGGCGTCATCTTGTGCACGTGCATGTTGCGTTCGACGTTCTCGATCACCACGATCGCGTCATCCACCACGATGCCGATGGCCAGCACCATGCCGAACAGTGTCAGCATGTTCACCGAGAACCCCAGCGCGAGCATGCCGACGAAGGTGCCGACAATCGATACCGGCACCGCAATCACCGGAATCAATGTGGCGCGCAGGCTTTGCAGGAAGAGGAACACGACGATCACCACCAAGACCAGCGCTTCGAAAAAGGTGTGGATCACCTCGGAGATCGAGGCACGGGTGAAGGCGGTGGTGTCCATCACGATCTTGTATTCAATGCCTTCGGGAAAGGTCGCCTTCATGTCGGCGAGGGTCTTGGTCACTGCCGCCGAGACGTCAAGGGCGTTGGCGCCAGGCTGCTGGTAGACGGCGATCAGCGTTGCCGGTTTGCCCTGGTACGTGCTGCGTAGCGAGTAGTCCTTCTGCCCGAGTTCGGCGCGGCCGACGTCCTTGAGCCTCACGATGGCGCCGCCCTGGTTGCTGGCGCGCAGGATAATGTTCTCGAATTCGGACGGTTCGGTCAGGCGGCCCTTGGTGGTCACGGCAAATGACTGCTCGACGGCGGTGCCGGTGGGCGACTGGCCGACCCGACCGACCGCAAACTGCTGGTTCTGGTTGGCGACGGCCTTTTGCACATCGGCGGCGGTAATGCCCAGTTGGGCCATGCGATCTGGCTTGAGCCAGATGCGCATTGCGTAGTCCGGTGTGCCGAAGATGCTGGCCTGGTTTGCGCCGGGGATGCGCTTGAGCGCATCAAGCACATAAAGGTTGGCGTAGTTGGCCACGTAAGTGCTGTCGTAACGGTCACCTGCGGAATAGACCGCCAGCACCATCATGAACGCCGATGATTTCTTCTGGACCTGGATGCCCTGGCTCTGCACGGCGGAAGGCAGTTGCGGCAGGGCCAGGTTGACCCGGTTCTGTACGTCCACCTGGGCCAGCGCCGGGTCGGTGCCGATCTCGAAGAACACGTTGAGGGTCATGTTGCCCGTCGCCGAGCTCGACGAGTTCATGTAGATCATGTTGTCCGCGCCATTGACCTGCTGCTCGATGGGGGCGGCGACGTTATTGGCCACCACCTGCGCATCCGCGCCGGGGTAGGTCGCCGCGACAGTAATTTGCGGCGGCGTGATGTCCGGGTACTGGGCAACGGGCAGCGCCAACATGGCCACGGCACCGGCCAGGGTGATGACGATGGAGATGACCGAGGCGAAGATCGGTCGGTCGATGCAGTAGTGAGAAATGCTCATGGGCTTTTCCCGCCCGTAGCCGCGCCGGCTTTTATGGTTTGACCGGTTTCAGCGGGGGCGGGCGCAGGTGCATTGGCCTCGGTGATTTTCAGCGGCCCGCCGGGTGTCACCCGCAGCGCGCCATCGACGACGATGCGTTCGCCGCTGCGCAGGCCCTTGTTGATAAACCAGTTGTCACCTTGCCATTCGCCCACCTCGACTACCCGCTGTTCGGGTTTGCCTTCGGCATTGACCACCCAGACAAAATGACTCTTGGCGCCCTCAAGCACGGCTTTTTGAGGCACCAGGATGGCGTCCGGGCGCGACGCTCCACGGGCCAGCGCACGTACGAACTGGCCTGGGCGAAGCAGGCCGTTGGGGTTGGCGAGCACGGCGCGTACCAGGAAGGTCCCGGTTTCCTGGCTGTAGGATGGGGCGAGGAAGTTGACCTTGCCTTTCTCCGGCACCAGGGTGCCATCGGCCAGCATGATTTCGACGACGAAGTCGCTGCGTGGCGGAAATTTCAGGTGTCCGGCGGCGATTTCGTCGCGGTACTTGAGGTTTTCGTTTTCCGAAAGGCTGAAGTTGACGTACATCGGGTCCATTTGCGAAACCGAGGTCAGCAAGCCGGATTCGCCGGGGGTGACGTAGCTGCCTTCCTGTTTTTTCGCGTCGCTGGACAGGCCGTTGAGTGGCGAGGAAATGGTGGTGTAGCTGAGGTTCAACTGTGCAGTGCGTACCTCGCCCTCGGCGGCAAGCACGGCGGCCTTGGTTTCGCGCTCGGCGCCCACGGCATTGTCCAGGTCCATCTTGCTCACCGCGTTTTGCGCCGCCAACGGGCGCACGCGGGCCAGGGTTGCCTTGGCGACTTCCCAGCGCGCCTGTTGCTGGGCCAATTGCCCCTGGGCCGAGACCAGCGCGGCCTCGAAGGGCTTGCGGTCCATCTGGAACAGGACCTGGCCGGTTTTAACCAGGTCCCCCTCGGTGTACTGGCGTTTGTCGAGGAAGCCGGCAACCCGTGCGCGGATCTCGACTTCACGAGAGCTCTGGGTCTGGGCGACGAATTCGAAGGTGACCGGGGTATCGCGAGCCGTGACGGTCATCACGGTGACATCCGGCGGTTGGCGGGCTGGTGCGACCGGCTCTTTGCCGCAGCCTGCAAGCAGGCTCGAGAGCCCCATCAGAACGACAACTGGCGCGCACAAGCGCTGCCAGACAACGAATGAATTCACACCCATGCCCCCGCTCCCTAAAGGTCTCCCGATCAGAAGCGTAGTCACAAAGTATGCGCTGCGCTAACCGCGATGGAATCGGCACAAAACCCTGTAGGAGCGAGCTTGCTCGCGATGGCGGTGGGTCATTCAAATGATGGGTGTCTGGGACACCGCCATCGCGGGCAAGCCCGCTCCTACAGGACCTTGTTGCGCCTGCCATCTTCTGTAGGAGCGAGCATGCTCGCGATGGACTCCAGGACAACGCGGGGCGTCAGGTATCCAGCGTTATCGTTGACCTCCATCGCGGCGGTTCGACGCCTCGACATGCTCGCTCCTACAGGGGGCTGTCATCAAATGAAAAGCCATTGTCGCCCGATGACAAGCGACTTCCCGGTCACCGCCCTACAGTCCAATCAGCGCAATTCGACAATGCTGACTGGGGAATAACAAAAATGGCCAAAGCCGTACGCTTCTACGAAACCGGTGGTCCCGAAGTGCTTCGTTATGAAGAGGTCGAGGTGGGTGACCCGGGCCCGGGCCAGGTGCGCCTGCGCCACGTGGCCGTCGGCCTGAACTACGCCGACACCTATTTCCGCAACGGCACTTACCCGATTCCGATGCCCAACGGCATGGGCGTCGAAGCGTCCGGGGTTGTCCAGGCCATTGGCGAGGGCGTGAGCAACGTCCAGGTGGGTGATCGCGTCACCTATACGGGCTTTCTCAATACCTTGGGTGCCTACAGCACCGAGCGCCTGATCCCGGCGGCACCGCTGATCAAGCTGCCGGAAACCATCAGTTTCGAAACAGCGGCGGCCATGACCATGCGCGGCCTGACGTCGTCGTACCTGATGCGCCGTATCTACGATTTCAAGGCCGGTGACAGCATCCTGCTGCACGCCGCAGCCGGCGGGGTCGGCCTGATTGTTTCGCAGTGGGCCAAACTGCTCGGCCTCAATGTGATCGGCACCGTGTCCACCGAGGCCAAGGGGGAAATCGCCAAGGCCCACGGCTGCAATCATGTCATCAACTACAGCCATGAAGACGTCGCCCAGCGCGTTCGCGAGCTGACCGATGGCGTGGGCGTCAATGTGGTGTTCGACAGCGTCGGCAAGAACACTTTCGCCGGCTCCCTGGACTCGCTCAAACGTCGGGGCCTGATGGTGTGCGTCGGCACTGCGTCCGGTCCGATCCCGGCGTTCGATCCGGTGATGCTGGCCATGAAGGGCTCGCTGTTTCTGACCCGTCCGGCCCTGGCTGACTACATCGCCGACCCTGCGGAAAAAGCTGCCCTGGCTGGCGAGTTGTTCGATCACGTCGGCAGCGGCCGGATCAAGATCGAGATCAACCAGCACTATGCGTTGCAGGACGCCGTCCAGGCCCACCGTGACCTGGAATTGCGCAAGACTACCGGCTCTTCGATTTTCGTCATCTAAGGGAGTGCCCTGCCATGAAAGTCGAACAATTGACCTGCAGCCTCGGCGCTGAACTGCAAGGCGTGAACCTCGCCGATGCAGTGCATGACGACGGGCTGTTCGCCGAGATCCGCGCGCAGTTACTCCAGCACCGGGTGTTGTTCCTGCGTGACCAGGACATCAGCCGCGCCGACCACGTGGCGTTTGCCCGGCGTTTCGGTGAGCTGGAAGACCATCCGGTGGCGGGCAGCGACCCTGACCATCCGGGGCTGGTGCGCATCTACAAGAACCCTGACCAGCCGATGGACCGCTACGAAAACGCCTGGCACACCGACGCCACCTGGCGCGAGGCGCCGCCGATGGGCTGCGTGCTGCGCTGCGTCGAGTGCCCGCCGGTAGGCGGTGACACCATGTGGGCGAACATGGTCCAGGCGTACGCCAATTTGCCGGAAGACGTGAAGGTCAAGATCGCCGACCTGCGCGCCCGCCACAGCATCGAAGCCAGTTTTGGCGCGGCGATGCCCCTGGAAAAACGCCTGGCGCTCAAGGCGATGTACCCGGACGCCGAGCACCCGGTGGTGCGCACCCATCCGGAAACCGGGGAAAAGGTGCTCTTCGTCAACGCCTTCACCACGCATTTGAGCAACTACCACACCCCGGACCGTGTGCGCTTCGGGCAGGACGCCAACCCCGGTGCCGGTGAGTTGCTGCGCTACCTGATCAGCCAGGCCTACATCCCGGAATATCAGGTGCGCTGGCGCTGGAAGCCCAACAGCATTGCCATCTGGGACAACCGCAGCACCCAGCATTACGCCGTCATGGACTACCCGCCGTGCCATCGCAAGATGGAGCGCGCCGGGATCATCGGTGACAAGACCTACTGATTTTTTGCATCCGCACTCGTAAAGCGCCCGCCCGGCAAGACTCCAGGCGGGCGGGACAATCATAAGAACTGGAGTAACCCATGCAATTCTTCGACGATTCCCTGCACCCCGAAACCATGGAAAAGGTGGTGATCACCGTGGCCCCGTACGGCCCGGAATGGATGCCGCAAGACTTTCCCGAAGACATCCCACTGACCATGGACGAGCAAGTGCAGAAGGCGGTGGACTGCTACGAAGCCGGCGCCACGGTGCTGCACCTGCATGTCCGTGAGCTGGATGGCAAGGGGTCCAAGCGTTTGTCCAAGTTCAACGAACTGATTGCCGGTGTGCGTGAAGCGGTGCCGGACATGATCATACAGGTCGGTGGTTCGATTTCCTTTGCTCCGGAAAGCGAAGGCGAAGCGGCCAAATGGCTGTCCGACGACACCCGCCACATGCTGGCGGAGCTGACGCCGAAACCGGATCAGGTGACAGTCGCCATCAACACCACCCAGATGAACATCATGGAGTTGCTGTATCCGGAGTACCTGAAGGGCACGTCGCTGGACAATCCCATGGTGCATGCCGCCTATAGCGAAATGACCGTACCGGCAGGTCCGGCCTGGGTTGCCGAGCACCTCAAGCGTCTGATGGACAACGGCATCCAGCCGCATTTCCAACTGACCGGCATGCACGCCCTGGAAACCCTGGAGCGCCTGGTGCGTCGTGGCGTGTACATGGGCCCGCTGAACCTGACCTGGATCGGTATTGGCGGTGGTTTCGACGGTCCGAACCCGTTCAACTTCTTCAACTTCATCCACCGCGCGCCGGACGGCTGCACCTTGACCAGCGAGTCGCTGCTCAAAAACGTCATGCCCTTCAACACCATGTCGATGGCGATGGGGCTGCACCCGCGTGTGGGCAATGAGGACACTATCATTGATCACAAGGGTGATCGGTTTGGTTCGGTCGATCAGATCCGGCAGACCGTGCGCATCGCCCACGAATTGGGTCGCGAAATCGCCACCGGCAAAGAAGCCCGTGAGATTTATCGCATCGGTGTGAAGTACAACAGCATCGAACAGACCCTGCTGGCCAACGGCATGGCCCCCAACCGCAAGGCTGGGCAAAAGGGCGTGCCGCAACGCGGCTGACCGGTGGCGGGTGCGGCCCTGTGGTCACGCGCTCGCCGAATCGCTACACGCTTGATAACAACAATAAAACAAAGCTTCGAGGAGGCTGAATGGCCTTTCACCCAATCGCCGCAGACGACGATGTCGTCGCGGTCGCACGCCCATACGCCTGGATCGTCTTTGCGCTGACGTTCGGCCTGTTGATTTCCGACTACATGTCGCGCCAGGTGTTGAACGCCGTGTTCCCGCTGCTCAAGGGAGAATGGGCCCTGAGCGACGGTCAGCTCGGGTTGCTCAGCGGCATCGTTGCACTGATGGTCGGGCTGCTGACGTTCCCGCTGTCGCTGCTGGCCGACCGGTTTGGTCGGGTCAAGAGCCTGGCGCTGATGGCGCTGCTCTGGAGCCTGGCCACCCTGGGCTGCGCCCTGGCCCAGGACTATCAGCAGATGTTCGTCGCCCGGTTCATGGTCGGCGTCGGCGAAGCGGCCTACGGCAGCGTCGGCATTGCCGTGGTGATTTCGGTGTTCCCCAAACACATGCGCGCCACTCTGGCGAGTGCGTTCATGGCCGGTGGCATGTTCGGCTCGGTGCTGGGCATGGCCCTTGGTGGGGCCATCGCCGCCAAGCTTGGCTGGCGCTGGTCGTTCGCCGGCATGTCGCTGTTTGGCCTGCTGCTGGGTCTGCTGTACCCGATCATCGTCAAGGAGGCGCGCATCGCTCCGCAACGTGCAGCCCAGGCGGCCAAGGCGACAGCGCGGGTCAAACAGCCCTTGCGCACGCTGTGGTCGAGCCGTTCGGTGGTGGCGACATACGTCGCCAGCGGATTGCAGTTGTTCGTCGGCGGCACGGTGATGGTGTGGATCCCCAGCTACCTCAACCGCTATTACGACATGCCCACCGACAAGGCCGGTGGCATGGCGGCGGTCATCGTACTGTGCAGCGGCGCCGGGATGATCCTGTGCGGCATGCTCAGCGACCGGCTTTGCCGAAACGCCCCCGAGCGTAAGGTCAACCTGGCCATCGCGTTCTGCCTGGGCAGTTGCCTGCTGCTGTCGGCGGCGTTTGCCCTTCAGGCCGGGCCGTTGCAACTGCTGCTGATCTGCCTGGGCATGTTGATTGCCACGGGCACTACCGGCCCTTGCGGCGCCATGGTTGCCAACCTGACCCATTACTCGGTGCACGGCACCGCGTTCGCCACGCTGACCCTGGCCAACAACATGCTGGGCCTGGCGCCGGGGCCCTTCCTGACCGGGCGAGTGTCTGACCTGATTGGCCTGCATGCAGCGTTTCAACTGGTGCCGCTGGTCAGCCTCGGAGCTGCGGCGGTGTTCTTTTATGCCAGGTGTCATTACCACAAAGATATTGCCCGGCTGGCGGGTCAGAGCGTGCCTGAGCCTGTCAGTGAAGCCGGGCTAGAGGTGAAGTTGTGAGTCGTCGTTTACGTATTGATGTGTTTTTCGATTTCATCTGCCCCTGGTGCCTGATCGGCAAGCGTCAATTGGAGCATGCCCTGGTGCAGTTTCGCAGTCGGCACCCGGACGTACAGGTCACCACCATCTGGCATGGGGTGCAGTTGTTGCAGCAATTGCCGGTAGAAGGCGAGTCTTTCACCGATTTCTACCGAAAGCGCCTGGGTAATGCCGAGGCCATGACCCTGCGCCAGTCACAGGTACAGCAGGCAGCGGCGGCGGTTGGCCTGGCGATAGATTTGAGCCGCATTGCGACGATGCCCAACACTGGCGACGCCCATCGTCTGTTTGATCGCGTCAGCGTGACCGGCAATGAAACCCAGCGAGAAATGCTGCTCGAAAGGCTCTTCGCCGCCTACTTCTACAGGCGCGAAAACCTCGGGTGCCGTGAGACTTTGCTCGCCATCTGCCGGTCCTGCGGTATTGACCCGCAATCGGTGGCCGATTGTTTGAAGGGCGACGGTACCCCCTTTGGCGGAATGCCCGGCGCTCCCAGTGGGGTGCCGAGTTTCCAGATCGATCGCCGCATCACGGTGATTGGTGCGCAACCGGCCCAGGCGCTTCTGGGAGCAATGAGCGAAGCGTTGAAGGAAGGCATTCGCGAGCGCGAGTCGGCATGACCCGGCGCATTCCCGTGCCGGCCGGCAAATACCCGCAGGCCGGTGGCCGGGCACTGTTTGAATTCGAAGACAAAAGCCTGGCGTTGTTCAACGTCGACGGGCAACTGTTCGTCATCGACGACAGTTGTCCGCATCAAGGGGCGTCGTTATGCGGAGGGCGGCTTGATGGACAGGTCATCCAATGCTGCGCCCATGGGCTGCGCTTCGACCTGCGCAGCGGTTATCTGCTCAATTCCAATCTGGTCAAAGTCAACAATTATCCGGTCGAGATCATCGACGACCAGGCGTTCATCATTCTTTGCGAGGAGGCCGCGCCATGAGCGCCATTGCCCTGACCCGAATCCACAGCCGCACCCGCGAACTGGCCCCGGGTTTCATCGTCAGCCTGATCGTTGCTGCCGCGGCTTCGTTCCTGTCCGAACACTACGGTGCGCCGGTCATGCTGTTTGCGCTGCTGTTGGGCATGGCCCTGAATTTCCTGGCCGGGGAGGGCTCGTGCAAGGCCGGCATCGAGTTTACCGCACGCAGTGTGTTGCGCATTGGCGTGGCACTGCTGGGCATGCGTATCACCCTGGAGCAGATGGTGGCGCTGGGCTGGAAACCGGTGGCGCTAGTGGTGATTCTGGTGGTGGTGACCATCGGTGTGTCGGTGGTCGCGGCCAAGGCGCTGGGTTTTCAGCGACTGTTCGGCATGCTGACCGGTGGCGCGACGGCGATCTGCGGTGCTTCGGCAGCGTTGGCACTGGCGGCGGCGCTGCCTAACCATCCGCAGAAAGAGAAGGCCACGCTGTTCACCGTGATCGGGGTGTCCGCGCTGTCGACGCTGGCAATGATTGTCTACCCGATGATTGCCAACTGGCTGGCGTTGTCGCCGCAGGTGGCCGGCGTGTTCCTGGGCGCGACCATCCATGACGTGGCCCAGGTGGTGGGCGCCGGTTACAGCATGTCCACGGAAACCGGCGATACGGCGACGGTGGTCAAGTTGATGCGCGTGGCCATGCTGCTGCCGGTGATCGTCACGGCAGCGATGATCACCCGCCTGCAAGGCGCCGACCCCACCGGCAAGCGCCCGCCGCTGTTGCCGTGGTTCGCGGTCGGCTTCCTGATCCTGGCCTGCATCAACAGCACCGGATGGGTGGCGCCAGCGGTGCAGGGGTCGGTCAATGAGCTGTCGCGCTGGTGCCTGGTGGTGTCTATCAGTGCGCTGGGCATGAAGACCCAGCTCAAGGAGCTGGCGTCGGTGGGCATCAAGCCCATCCTGCTGATGGTGGGTGAGACGGTATTCCTGGTTGCGCTGGTGCTGGTGTTGCTGCACTGGGACGCGTGAATGGCAGGGCCTCATTGCGTCCCACCTCCTCGGCGCAATGAGGTTGTCGACTGGTGTTGCACACACCGGTTGTTTTGCGGCGACTGTACCAGCAGTCGCCGTTTTTTTGTTTTGTGCTTGACCCATTCCCTGTAGGAGCGGGCTTGCCCGCTAAATAATCCTGAGGCCGCCGCGGTGAATCAGGCTTCCCGCGTCATCGTTCACCACCATCGCGAGCAAGCTCGCTCCTACAGTGATTTGGGGTTGCCGCAAGAGCAAAACCTGTAGGAGCGGGCTTGCCCGCGAAATAATCCTGAGGCCGCCGCGGTGAATCAGGCTTTCCGCGTCATCGTTCACCACCATCGCGAGCAAGCTCGCTCCTACAGTGATTTGGGGTTGCCGCAAGAGCAAAACCTGTAGGAGCGGGCTTGCCCGCTAAATAATCCTGAGGCCGCCGCGGTGAATCAGGCTTTCCGCGTCATCGTTCGCCACCATCGCGAGCAAGCTCGCTCCTACAGTGATTTGGGGTTGCCGCAAGAGCAAAACCTGTAGGAGCGGGCTTGCCCGCGAAATAATTCTGAGGCCGCCGCGGTGAATCAGGCTTTCCGCGTCATCGTTCTCCACCATCGCGAGCAAGCTCGCTCCTACAGTGATTTGGGGTTACCGCAAGAATGGGGGTGGGCTCAGGAGTCCGCCGGTGCCTTTGGTTGTTTCTGCGCCGCGCGCCACGCGGCCGGCGGCATGCCGAACTGGGTGATGAACCAGCGGGTGAAGGAGCTGGCCATCGAATAGCCGAGCATGTCGGCGATGCGGCCGAGCGAGTAGCCGGGGTTGTCCAGGTAGCGCAGCACCAGGTCGCGGCGCACCTCGTTGATGAGGTCGTTGAAGACGCAGCCATCGTCCTTGAGGCGCCGTTGCAGGGTGCGCACGTTCATGCCCTGGCTCTGGGCAACCTGTTCGATGGTGGCGCGGCCCATGGGCAACAGCAGATAGACGGCCTTGCGCACCTCGAACAGCAGTGACGCACCGTCGTTGTTCTGCAACGAGTCGAGATAGTTTTGCGCATAACGGGCCATGGCCGGGTCGGCGGCAGGGTTGGGCATGTCCAGGCTGGCGTCGGGGCAGACGATACCGTTGAACTCGCTGCCAAACTCCAGGGTACAGCCGAACAGCCGCCGATGCAGTTGCAGGTTGTCCGGCGCCTGGTGCATGAAATTCACGCTGTAGGGGTGCCAGTGTGAACCCAGTACTGCGGCGCACAGGCGGAACATCACACCAATCGCCAGTTCCGTGGCCTGGCGGCTCGGCATCGGCGCTTCGGTCACCACCTCTTCACGAATGATCACCATTTTGCCGGCCTCTTCGATGAAGATCGCCAGCGAGTTGTTCATCAGGTGCCTGTATTGCACCACCACTGCCAGGGCGTCACGCAGTGTGCGTTGATGGCTGAGCAGAAGGCTGACCACGCCGAAGTCCGAGAGCTGGCGTGATTCGGCCATGCTCAGGCCGAAGGTCTGGCAGCCGGTGGCGGCCGCCGAATCTTCCAGCAGGCGCACGGCGGCATCGATGGAAATACGGGTCTCCGGCGCCTGCAATTGCGCCTTGCTCAAGCCGACACCGGCCAGTACGTCGCGTGGGTTGAACGACAGATACTGGGTGACCTCCAGGTAGTTGGTCAGGACGGCGGCGCGAACAAGCTTGGTCATGCGAAGTCTTCCCTGGGCCGGTTGTGAGCGTGGCGACTATAGCCAGCGCATCGGCGGTTGAACAGTTGCGAACGCACCGCCAACCGTCGTCCCGCGCAGCCTGGAATCATCGTTGCCTGGCGCGCCAGATAGCGCGCATCCATTGATTACAGCGGCCTGCAGCGCATTCGTCGAGGTATTTGACCAGCGGTCGACGGTTGTCGAATGGCGCGGGTTTGTCATGAAAAGAAAAGTGCATGACGTCCAATGAAAAGCGCCGGGGGCGGGGGCTCTTTAATGTCAGTCCTACAAGAAAGTACTGACCACCGAGTCAGTCAAATCACCGTGATAGCAAAGGTGTTGACGTGGACAAACTGCATACATCCGCCACCGTTCTGATCGTTCCCGGCTTGCGCGAGCATGTGGCCGAGCACTGGCAGACATTGCTCCAGGACCGCCTGGCCAAGGTTCGCAGTGTGCCGCCGTTGACGACCGACAAGCTCGACTGCATGGCGCGCGTTCGGGCGATCCAGCATGAAATCGAGCAGATCGACGGGCCGGTGATTCTGGTCGCCCACAGCGCTGGTGTGTTGATGGTCGCGCATTGGGCCGCGCATTACCGCCGGCCCATCAAGGGCGCGTTGCTTGCCGCACCACCAGACCTCGATGCTGTTTGGCCCCAGGGCTATCCATCCGCCGAATCCCTCGGCAGCCATGGCTGGCATCCGCTTCCACAAGCGCCACTGCCGTTTCCCAGCATCGTGGCGGCCAGTACCAACGATCACCTCGCCAGTTTTCCTGCCGTGACGCGCATGGCGCAAAACTGGGGCGCCGAATTGCTCGATCTGGGCGATGTCGGCCATCTCAACCCGGCCGCAGGATTTGGCCACTGGCAGCACGCCGAGGCACTCATCCTGCAGCTGGATCGCTAATACAGGAGCCGGACTGGCAACGCACCAGACGGCATTTGCCCTCACTCCTGAAACGCCAACCCCTGGTGGTCGGCGAGAGGGCGGCTGCGCTTAAAACAAAATAAAAATGGCGGAGACAACGCAATGCACAACACCAAGACTCACGGCTTCACCGGTTTACGCTACAGCTTGCTGGCCTCGGCCGTACTCGCCGCGATCATGCCCGCGGCCCACGGCGTCGAGATCGATACGGGAAACCCGGATTGGAACGTGCGCCTGGATAACACCGTCAAGTACAACTACGGCGTGCGCACCGAAAGCGCCGACAAGCGCATGTTGGGAACGCCGAACAACAACGACGGTGACTACAACTTCCGCAAGGCCGGCACCAACATCACCAACCGTGTCGACCTGTTGACCGAGATGGATGTGGTCTATCAGAACCACATGGGTTTTCGTGTCAGTGCCGCCAGTTGGTATGACAAGGCCTACGAGAACACCGGCTCCAATTCCAACCCGTTCGTCAACGGCAATGGCTCGACATCCGGCCTGGTCGCCAACGACCCGCGCCTGGCGGGCGTGACCCGTGACAACGTGGGTTTCGGCAGCCCGCACCTGAGCAACTACGCGCAGCGTTATTACACCGGCCCGTCCGGCGAAATCCTCGATGCCTTCGTGTTCTACAGCACCGAGGTCGGCGAGGAGTCGATGCTCAGCGTCAAGGCCGGCCAGCACAACGTGTTCTGGGGTGAAACCTTGCTCAACCCGGTGCACTCGATGAGCTACGGCCAATCGGGCCTGGACCTGGCCAAGCTTGCGGCGTCGCCGGGCACCGAAGCCAAGGAGCTGTTCGTCCCGCGTAACCAGCTGTCGATGTCGTTCACCGTCAACCCCGAGTTGACCGTCGCCGCCCAGTATTTTCTCGACTGGGACGCGGCTCGGCTACCGGAAGCCGGAACCTACTACGGCGGCTCCGACCTTGTGGGTTTCGGCGCGCAGTCGTTCCTGCTCGGCAACACTAACGCTGTTGTGCCTGGCAGCCCTCTGGGTTGTGGCCTGGCGCCGTGTAACGGCCTGACCAACGTTCGCCGCGGGCATGATCTGACGCCAGACAAGCGCGGCGACTGGGGCATCATGGCCAAGTGGTCGCCGGCCTGGCTGGATGGCACCCTGGGCGTGTACTACCGCGAAACCTCCGAAATCCTGCCGCAAGCGTGGCTCGATGCCCGAGGCCTGAGCTCGGCCAACGCCAACGGCACTCGCCCGGCGGGCCAGGTGCCGGCGGTAATCAACACCCTGAACTCGCTGAGCACCGCGACCTATCAACTGGCCTACGCCGATAACATCAAGATTGTCGGCCTGAGCCTGTCCAAGGACGTCGGCGGCATCAGCGTGGGCTCGGACCTCAACGTTCGGCACAACATGCCGCTGGCGAGTATCCCGGCAATCGTCAGCACCAACAGCCCGTTGGGCCTGGGCCAGGGGCTTGGCCTGCTGCCAGCCCGCACGGCGTCTACCGGCGTGGTCTACGACACCCCGGAAAAGGGCGACAGCATGAGCGCCACCGGTGACACCCTGCACTGGACGCTCAACGGCCTGATGACCCTGCCGAAAACGCCGGTGTTCGATTCCGCCACCGTGTTGGCCGAGCTGTATTACAGCAATCTGCTCAAGCTCGATAGCAAGAACGAGGCGCTCTACAAGGGCAAGGACAGCTATCACGGCATTGACGCGCCAACCCGTGACAACTGGGGCATCGCCGTCAACTTCACCCCGACCTGGTACCAGGTGTTCCCGGGCGTCGATCTCAACGCGCCAATGTCGGTCAACGTTGGCCTGGACGGCGTGTCGCCCGTTTCCGGCGGCGGTGCCAAGGACACCGGCAACTACGCCGTGGGCGTTGGAGCGGTTGTGTACAACAAATACTTCATTGACCTGAAGTACGTGGACTCTTTCGGCAAGACCGACAAGTGCGACGTCAGTGGCGTCAGCACCGGCCCCACCGGTGGTGACGGCTCCACGCCAAACGCTTTCAGCGGCAACCAGAACTATGCCTGCTACGCCGGCGGCTATTCGGCCTTTTCCGGTGGCGGTGCCACGACCGAAGACCGTGGTGCGGTGTACCTGACGATGAAAACCACTTTCTGATTCACCACTGGCTTGCGCACTGCAAGCAGGAGAACGTCAAGATGAAATTCGCCAAAACCCTGTTGGCCGCTTCACTGGCCATGGTCCTCGCCGCCCAGGCACAGGCCGCCGTATCCACCCAGGACGCTGCCAAACTGGGCAGCAACCTGACCCTGGTCGGCGCCGAAAAGGCCGGCAACGCCGACGGTTCCATCCCTGCCTACAGCGGTGGCCTGACCACGCCGCCGGCCGGTTTCAAGTCCGGTGACAGCATGCGCCCGGATCCGTTTGCCAATGAAAAGCCGGTGCTGGTGATCGACGGCAAAAACGTTGACCAGTACAAGAACCTGCTCAGCGCCACTACCGTGGAACTGGCCAAGCGTTTCCCGACCTTTCGTGTTGACGTTTACCCGACCCACCGCACGGTGTCCTTGCCTCAGGCCGTGCTGGACAACGGCGTGAAGAACGCCACTGGCGCCAAGTCCCTGGAAGGCGGGTTGGCCATCGACAACGTGCTGCCCGGCGTACCGTTCCCGATCCCGCAGTCGGGCAACGAAGCGATGTGGAATTTCCTGTTGCGTTATCAGGGCGTCAACATCAGCTCCAAATACGACTCCTGGAACGTCGACGCAGCAGGCGTGCCGAGCCTGGCGATCACCGGACAGGCGTTCATTTCCTACCCGATCTACGAAAACCTGGCGCAGCCGATCAGCAGCGCCGATGTGTACTACCAGATGAAACTCGCCTACACAGGGCCGGCTCGCCGGGCAGGCGAGGCGGTAATGCTCAAGGACGCCGCCAACCCGCTGCAACAGCCGCGCCGCGCCTGGCAATACCTGCCGGGGCAACGCCGCGTGAAGTTGGCACCGAACCTGGCCTATGACACCCCCAACCCGGGTACTGCGGGTGCGGGCACCTACGATGACGTGTTCGTGTTCAACGGAGCGCTGGACCGCTACGACTGGAAGCTGGTCGGCAAGCAGGAAATGATCATTCCGTACAACACCTACAAGCTGACCTACGCCCAGGACCCGAAAGCGCTGACCACCGCCAATCACCTGGCCAGCGACTACGTACGGTGGGAAAAACACCGCGTGTGGGTGGTCGAGGGCAACCTCAAGGCCGGTGCCCGCCACATTTACCAGAAACGTCGCTTCTACCTGGATGAAGACAGCTGGACCGCTGTGGCTTCCGACCAGTACGACGCCCGTGGCCAGTTGTACCGGGGCTCATTCGCCTTCCTCAGCCAGAGCTACGACAAGCAGGTCCCGGACTCCACGCCATTCATGATCTATGACCTGGTCGGCGGCTCCTACAACATCAACGGTGTGGTCGGGCCTTACGGTGGGATCAAGTACATCGATCCGCTTTCGAAGGCGCAATGGTCGGCGGAATCGTTGGCGGGCGCCGGGATCCGATAGCGTTCTCTGACGCCTGGATTGCTGTAGGAGCGGGCTTGCCCGCGATGGCGGTGTACCAGACACAGCAGGTTTGAATGTCCCGCCGCCATCGCGAGCAAGCTCGCTCCTACAAGGGAACCTGTATTTCTGTAGGAGCGAGCACGCTCGCGATGGTAGTCCAGGCACCGCGGGGTGTCAGGTAGCCAACGTTATCGTTGACCACCATCGCGAGCATGCTCGCTCCTACAGGGGATGCGTATTTGTGTGGGAGCGGGCTTGCCCGCGATGGTGGTCCAGGCGCCGCGGGGTGTCAGGTTGTCAGCGTCATCGTTAACGACCATCGCGGGCAAGCCCGCTCCCACAGGGGGCGTTGCCATTGGCGGGACGGTCCTTGTGGGTGATTTTCCGGAGAGGAAGCGGTATGGGTTCGAACAACAATTACCGGCGTCTGGTACTCGGCAGTTTGCTGGCGCTGGCGCAGGGCGTCAGCCAGGCCGCCGCGTATGTCGATGTGCTGGACCTGCCAGCCAAGACCAGTGCCCTGGCGACCAGCAGCCCGCTGTCCGGAACGACGCGGGCGGGCGAGCGCCTGGTTGCCGTGGGCCAGCGTGGCCACATCGTCTACAGCGATGACGGCGGCCGTCAGTGGCAGCAGGCTCAAGTACCGGTCAGTGCTGATCTGAATGCAGTGAGCTTTCCTGACGCCACCCAAGGCTGGGCAGTGGGCGGCGACGGCGTGGTACTGCACAGCAACGACGGCGGCAAGACCTGGGAAAAACAACTGGACGGACGCCAGATCGGCCCTCTGTTGGTCAAGCATTACCAGCAACTGGCCGCCGCCGAGCCGGACAACCCGCAATGGCCGCTATGGGTGGCCGAAGGCGAACGGATGACGGAGCAGGGCGCCGACAAACCGCTGCTGGATGTGTGGTTTGCCAACGAGCGCATGGGTTACGCGATCGGCGTGTTCAACCTGATTTTGCGAACCGACGACGGTGGTCGAAGCTGGACGCCATTCCAGGATCGCACTGACAACCCGCAGGGTTTCCACCTCAACGCGATCGCCTCAACCGGCGATGCGTTGTACATCGCCGGCGAGCAGGGTCTGTTGCTCAAATGGGATGACGCCGCGCAGCGCTTCGTCGCGCGACCGACGCCTTATCAAGGCAGCTTGTTCGGCGTGGTCGGCAAACCCGGCGAGGTGCTGGTCCACGGCCTGCGCGGCAACGTGCTGCGCAGTACCGACGGCGGCGCCAGTTGGGCAGCCCTCGACAGTGGCCTGCACGTGAGCATTACCGCCGGCGTTATCGACGCCCAGGGCAATTACCGTTTCTTCACCCAGGGTGCCAGGAGTCTGGTCAGCCAGGGCCGCGGGGCGCAGATGCGCCTCGTGCAGCAGGCCGAACCGGTGCCGGTGACCGGCGTCACTCGCGCCAGCGACGGCTCGCTGTTGCTGGTGGGCGGCCGTGGCGTGCGCACGCTGACAGTTGAATAAGCCTTCGAACCCTAACAACGAGAACCCGGACATGGGCAATATCAAACAAGAAAGCATGCCGGTGATCCGCGACCTGCGCGATTTCGACCGTCAATCCGGCAATGTGCTGGAACGCCTGGTGTTCAACTCGCGCCCGCTGTTCATGCTGCTCATGGCCCTGGCCACGGTGGTGTTGGGCTACATGGCCGTGACACGCCTGGAGCTGCGCCCCAGTTTCGAAAAGATGATTCCGCAGAGCCAGCCGTACATCCAGAATTTCCTGGAGAACCGCCAGTCCTTGCGCGGCCTGGGCAACTCGGTACGGGTGGTGGTGGAAAACACCCAGGGTGACATCTTCGACCCCGGTTATCTGGATGTGCTCAAACAGGTGAACGACAAACTGTTCCTCACCGAAGGCGTCGACCGTGCGTGGATGAAATCCCTGTGGAGCCCCGCGGTGCGCTGGACCGAGGTCACTGAAGAAGGCTTCCAGGGTGGGCCGGTGATGCCTGATACCTATCAGGGCCAACCGGAACAGATCGAACAGTTGCGCCAGAACATCTCCCGCGCCGGCATCGTCGGCAGCCTGGTAGCCAGTGACTTCAAGTCGAGCATGCTGATCGTGCCCTTGCTGGACAAGGCCACGGCCAGTGGTAAACGCCTGGACTACCGGGCGTTTTCCCAACTGATCGAGGAACAGCTGCGCGACCCGATCGAATTTGCCGGTGACAGTTCGGCGCGCAAGGCCGGGGAAGAGGGCAAAGGGCCGTACAAGGTGCGGGTCATCGGTTTCGCCAAGCTGATGGGCGACCTGATCGACGGGTTGATCGAGGTGATGATGTTCTTCGGCCTGGCGGTGGTGACGTCACTGGTGATCATCTACGCCTACACCCGTTGTGTGCGCAGCACCTTGCTGGTGGTCGGCTGCTCGCTGATCGCCGTGGTCTGGCAGCTCGGCATCGTCGCCTGGCTGGGCTATGCCATCGACCCGTATTCGGTACTGGTGCCGTTCCTGATCTTCGCCATCGGGGTGTCCCATGCGGCGCAGAAAATGAACGGGATCCTGCAGGACATCGCCCGTGGCACCCACCGCCTGATTGCCGCGCGCTACACCTTTCGCCGCCTGTTCATCGCCGGCGTCACGGCGCTGCTGGCCGACGCCGTTGGCTTCGCCGTGCTGATGCTGATCGACATCCCGGTGATTCGCGACCTGGCAATTACCGCCAGCATTGGCGTCGCGGTGCTGATTTTCACATCGCTGCTATTAATGCCCGTGGCGTTGTCGTACGTCGGCGTGGGTTCCAAGGCTGCCGAGCGTGCGCTGAAAATCGACAGCCGTGCCGATCGCCACAAGGGCTTTGGCCGGCTGTGGGACCTGCTGGATCGCTTTACCACGGCGAAATGGGCGACCGGTGCCGTGCTGGTCGCGGTGCTGATGGGCATCGGTGGCTTCATGGTCAGCCTGCACCTGAAGATCGGCGACCTGGAAAGCGGGGCGCCGGAGCTGCGTGCCGACTCGCGCTACAACCGTGACAACGCCTACATTACCAGCCATTACGCGCTGTCCAGCGACCTGTTTGCGGTCATGATCAAGACGGCCCCGGAAGGTTGCCTGAACTACAAGACGCTGATTCTCGCTGATCGGCTGGCCTGGGAACTGCAGCAGTCGCCCGGTGTGCAAGCCACGGCTTCGCTGGTCAATGCCGTGCGCCAGATCACCGCCGGCACCTATGAAGGCAACCCCAAGCTCAACAGCATCCAGCGCAACCAGGACGTGCTCAACTACGCGGCGCAGCAGGCGTCGGTCAATTCACCGGAGCTGTTCAACACCGACTGCTCGTTGATGCCGGTGATCGCCTTCCTCAAGGACCACAAGGCCGAGACCCTGGATGAGGTGGTGGCGATTGCCGAAAGCTTCGCCAGGGACAACAACAGCGACGATCGCCAGTTTTTGCTGGCAGCGGGTTCGGCGGGGATCGAGGCGGCGACTAACATCGTCGTGCGCGAGGCCAATCGCACCATGCTGTTTTACGTGTACGCCGCGGTCACGCTGTTCTGCCTGATCACTTTCCGTAGCTGGCGCGCCACTGTGGTCGCGCTGTTGCCCCTGGTGCTGACCTCGATCCTGTGTGAGGCGTTGATGGTGGCCATGGGCATCGGCGTAAAAGTCGCGACCCTGCCGGTGATCGCCCTGGGCGTGGGGATTGGCGTCGACTACGCCTTGTACCTGCTCAGCGTGCAACTGCACTTCCAGCGCCAGGGCCTGCCACTCACCCAGGCGTACCGCAACGCGGTGTCGTTCACCGGTCGTGTGGTCGGGCTGGTGGGCATCACCCTCGCAGCAGGCGTGGTGTGCTGGGTCTGGTCGCCGATCAAGTTCCAGGCCGACATGGGCATCCTGCTGACCTTCATGTTCCTGTGGAACATGCTCGGCGCGCTGATCCTGATCCCCGCGCTTTCCTACTTCCTGCTGCGTGAGCGCACGCCCATGACGGCGTCTGTCGGCAGCGCTGACCACATCGAAACCACCGAACGTCCCGGCATGGCCCAGGCCGTTAACACTTGCGAGTAAGTCACTAATGTCTGATTACAAAGCTCCCTTGCGCGACATGCATTTCGTCCTCAACGAAGTTTTCCAGGTGTCCAGACTTTGGGCCAAATTGCCCGGCCTGGCCGAGGTGATCGATGAGGAGACCGCCTCGGCGATACTCGAAGAAGCGGGCAAGATCAGCGGGGAGGTGATAGCGCCCTTGAACCGCGCCAGCGATGAACAGGGTTGCACCTGGAACAACGGCGTGGTCAGCGCTGCGGATGGATTCGCCGAGGCCTACCAGGCGTTTGCCGAGGGTGGCTGGGTCGGCGTGGGCGGCGATCCGCAATACGGCGGCATGGGCATGCCCAAGGCCATTTCGGCCCAGGTCGAGGAAATGGTCAATGCCGCCAGCCTGTCGTTCGGGTTGTACCCGATGTTGACAGCGGGCGCCTGCCTGTCGATCAAGGCACACGCCAGCGAGGCATTGAAGGCCACCTACCTGCCGAACATGTACGCCGGCACCTGGACCGGCTCGATGTGCCTGACCGAAGCCCATGCCGGCACCGACCTGGGCTTGATTCGTACACGGGCCGAACCGCAGGCTGATGGCAGCTTCAGGGTCAGCGGCAGCAAGATTTTCATTACCGGTGGCGACCACGACCTGACGGAGAACATCATTCACCTGGTCCTGGCGCGCCTGCCGGATGCACCGGCAGGGCCCCGTGGCATCTCGTTGTTCCTGGTGCCCAAGGTGCTGGTCAATGCCGACGGTTCGCTGGGCGAAGCCAACGCCTTGTCCTGCGGCAGCATCGAACACAAGATGGGTATCAAGGCGTCCGCCACCTGCGTGATGAACTTCGACGGCGCTACCGGCTGGATCGTCGGTTCATCGGGCAAAGGCCTGGCAGCAATGTTTACCATGATGAACTATGAGCGGCTGGGCGTCGGGATCCAGGGCCTGGCCCAGGGTGAACGGTCTTACCAGAACGCCGTCGCTTATGCTCGCGATCGCCTGCAAAGCCGGGCGCCGACCGGGGCGCAAGACAAGGGCAAGGCTGCCGACCCAATCATCGTCCACCCGGACGTTCGGCGCATGCTGCTGACCATGAAGGCCCTGAACGAAGGGGGCCGTGCGTTCTCCAGCTATGTCGCGCTGCAACTGGACACGGCCAAGTACAGCGAGGATGCCAACCAGCGCAGCCGCGCCCAGGACCTGGTGGCACTGCTGACACCGGTGGCGAAGGCCTTCCTCACCGACATGGGCCTGGAAACCACCTTGCACGGGCAAATGGTCTTCGGTGGCCACGGCTATATTCGCGAGTGGGGCCAGGAACAATTGGTGCGTGATGTGCGCATCACCCAGATCTACGAAGGCACCAACGGCATCCAGTCGCTGGACCTGCTGGGACGCAAGATCGTCGGCAGCGATGGCGCGCTGTACCGCCTGTTCGCGGCAGAAATCCGCCACTTCATCGCCCATGCCTGCGCTGACCTCGGTGAGTTCACCCGTCCACTCAATGCCGCGGTCGACACCCTGGACGAACTGACCGAGTGGCTGCTCGACAAGGCCCGCAGCAACCCCAATGAGATCGGCGCAGCCTCAGTCGAATACCTGCACGTATTTGGTTACACCGCCTACGCCTACCTGTGGGCCCGGATGGCCAAGGCCGCCATGAGCACGCATTCAACCGATGATTTCTACGCCAGCAAACTGGCCACCGCGCGTTTCTATTTCGCCCGCTTGCTGCCACGCATTCATTCGCTGAGCACGTCGGCCATGGCCGGCAGCGCCTGCCTCTTCGCCTTGCCAGCCGATCAGTTCTGAAGGGAAGCCCACCATGATGGCGACAAAAATAATTCCGCCTGCCGACGGCGCCCACGCCTATCCATTGCTCATCAAGCAATTGTTGCTGTCCGGCGTGCGCTACGAGCCGGGGCGGGAGATCGTCTACGCCGACAAGCTGCGCTACAGTTATCAAACCCTGAACCAGCGTATCCGCCGCCTGGCCAATGCGCTGACAGCCGCCGGGGTCAAGGCCGGGGACACCGTGGCCATGCTCGATTGGGACAGTCACCGCTACCTGGAGTGTTTCTTCGCCGTGCCGATGATCGGGGCGGTGCTGCACACGGTGAACATTCGCCTGTCGCCCGAACAGGTGTTGTTCACGATGAACCACGCCGAAGATGACCTGGTGCTGGTGCATGACGACTTCCTGCCATTGGTGGAGCAGGTTCGCGACCGCCTTGAAACGGTAAAAGGTTTCATCCGCTTGAGCGACGACCAGGCTGTCGAGACTGCGCTGCCTGTGTTGGGGGAGTACGAGCAGTTGCTGGCTGGCGCATCGGATCAGTATGACTTCGCCGACTTCGACGAGCATTCGGTGGCGACGCTGTTCTACACCACCGGCACCACGGGCGACCCCAAGGGCGTGTATTTCAGTCATCGCCAACTGGTCCTGCACACCCTGAACGCCGCTGGCACTCTTGGCGCCTACCAGGGGCAACCGCTGTTGCGTTCCGACGACGTGTACATGCCCATCACTCCGATGTTTCATGTGCATGCTTGGGGCGTGCCCTATGTGGCGACGATGATGGGGCTCAAACAGGTCTATCCCGGCCGTTACGAGCCCAACACCCTGGTCCGGCTGTTCCGTGAGGAGCAGGTCAGCTTCTCTCACTGCGTGCCGACCGTGCTACAGATGATCCTCAACTGCGAGGAGGGCAGCAAGACCCGCTTCGAAGGCTGGAAGATGCTCATCGGTGGCAGCGCATTGCCGTTGGGGATCGCCAGCGAGGCCAGCGCCCGGGGCATGAGAGTGCATGCCGGCTATGGCATGTCGGAAACCTGCCCATTGCTGTGCCTGACGCACCTGCGCGATGACGACCTGGCCCAACCTATGACCGAGCAACTGTTGACGCGCATCAAGACCGGCACGCCGATCCCGCTGGTGGATTTGAAGATCATCGACGCCCGCGGCCAGGAGGTGGCCCATGACGGCGAGTCCCTGGGTGAGGTCGTGGTGCGTGCACCCTGGCTGACCCAGGGTTACCTGAAGGAGCGGGAGAAGGGCGCCGAACTGTGGCAGGGCGGTTGGCTGCACACCGGTGATATGGCCTCGATCGACCCGCAAGGCTGCGTGGAAATCAAGGATCGAATCAAGGACGTCATCAAGACCGGAGGCGAGTGGATCAGCTCGCTGGAACTGGAAAGCCTGATCAGCGAACACCCGGCGGTGATGTCGGTCGCGGTGGTGGGCATTGCCGATGAGCAGTGGGGCGAGCGTCCGATGGCGATGGTGGTGTGCGAGGCAGGGCAGTACCTGGATCGCAAGCTGCTGGAAACTCATCTGCAAGCCTTTGTCGATGGCGGGCGCATCAACAAATGGGCGATCCCCAAGCAGTTCAAGTTCGTCGCCGATATCCCGAAGACCAGCGTTGGCAAGATCAACAAGAAGCTCATCCGCGAAAGCGAACTGAGCTCCCGTTGATCGCCTGAGCCGTCGCCCCGGGAGCGTTCGCTATTGCGGGGCGACGGTGACCTCCTGCCAACTGTCATCGGGGTCGAACAGCTTCATCGCCTGCGCCAGTTTGGCGCCATCGGGGCCCAGGTCTTTCTCGAAGACCTGGCCGTCATGGCTGATCATGAAACTCATCACGCCGGTGTCGTCGTATTTGACAGGCCAGGCAATCATCGCGAAGCCGCGGCTCATCTTGTCGCCGATCAGGTAGCTGTAGGCACCACCCGGTGCCGACGGTCCCTGGCCGTCAAGGATGCGGAAGTGATAACCGTGCCAGCCTTCGCCGGCCACACTTTTGCCGAACAACGGCCCCAGTGGGCTGATCTGCCCGCTGTCGTCTTCCGCCCAATAGAGCCCGTCGTGCTTGCCGGGTGTGCTGAAGATCTTTTGCGCATATTCCAGCGCGCCGTCGCCATCACGATCCACGGTGGCATAGTCCATTTGCGCATCGTGATAGGTCAGCACCGCCTGCTGGGCGTCCAGTTCGTTGCGGCCGATGCGCCGGGTGCGCAGCTCGGCGTCGCCGGCCTTGATGTCGAAGCGCCAACCGCTTTCGCCTTTCAACAAGGGAATGGGCAGGGGCCAGTTGTCCTTGCCCACTGTCAGGGTGGCCTTGCGTTCGCTGGTTTTTTCGATGTGATGCTGCTCGTGGTATTGCCTGAGGAAAGCCTCCACATCCTCGCGCTGTGAACCTTTGCGCGGGATGTAGGTTTGCCAGTCCTTGCCCAGCAGCTCGGTCAGCCGGGCCTGATCGGCGCGCTCGGTGCCGAGCGCCTTGACGAAGGCCTCCGCGGCTTTTTCAGGGGTTGGAAAGGATTGCTGCGCTGCTGCAACACACGACCATGCCAGGCCGAACAACAGCACCGATGTTTTCAAATACCTGTTCATCGACGGCCCCCCCGCGAACGCGCCCCGGCGCCGGACGGCCGGCTGATCTGGCGACCCTCCGTTCGTGCACTACCACCGCCACGCTGGGCGGACGCCTGGCTGGCCCGGCCACGCAGGGCCTGGGCATTGGATTGCGACGGCGAGCGCACACCGGCGAAGGCGTTGTTGCGGGCGGCGCCGCGTTGCTGGGCGCCCTGGCGGTTCTGCTGCAAGTCCTGGCGGCGCTGGTTGTTCTGCGCGGCTTCACGGCGCGGTGTTTGATTTTCGCGCATGTCGCGTTGGTTGTTCTGGCTTCGGTCAGTCGCTCTCGGACGGTCCGTACCGGATTGCATGCGGTTGCCGACCGAGCCTTCGGACCGCGCCTGGCGCATCTGGTCCTGCGCCTGGCGATTGTTGGTGGCCGGACGCTGAATCCCGGCCCTGTCCATGGAATTGCGAGCCCGGTCGCGAGCCTGGGCGCGCTGGGCGGTGTCCCCGCGAAAGGCTTCGCGCTGGCGGGCACCATCCAGTTGGCGGCCGTATTGTTCACGACTGCGAGCATCTCGATAAGGCACACCGTCGCGATTGGCGGGGTTGTGCTGCCACTTGTTGCTGTTGATACGGTTGTTGATGTTGTTGCCATTGATGTTGTTGTAGCGGTTGACGTCGATGTCGACGTCGTTGTTGCCCCAGTCACAATCGCCCCACAACGAGGCGACGATCGCCACCCCGGTGCCGAACGCCAGTCCAGCCACGAGGGCCTGCCCCGGGTAGTACGCCGGTGGCGGCGGGTAGTAGGCGGGCGGTGACGCCGGGTAAGGCCAGGTGCCGTAGATGGTCGTCGGGTTATAGGTGGGGACGTACACCACCTGCGGGTCGGCGGGCTGGATGATGATGGTGGAATTGCTGCTGGCCGGTGCCGCTGGCAGGGTCTCGGCTTTTTGCCGGTCGGCGGGAGCGGGAGCGGCGACCTGTACCGTTACGTTCTGGTACTGGTTGCTCTCAAGGTTGCCGGCGGCCTGCGCCTGGCGCCGCAGATTCTGTACGCCACTCATCAGGTCGTCCGGTTGCGCGAGGAAGGCATCGCCCAGGCGCTGCACCCACACCGGGTCCTGGCCCAGCGTGGCGAGCACCTGCGGAAAAGCGACCAACGCCTGCACGCTGGGGTCCCAGGGCTGATTGGCCACCTGCTTGACCGCGTCGTCGCCCTTGGCATTCGGGTTGGCCTTGGACCAGGTCACGGCTTCGGCGACTTCCCCGGGATAAGTGCTGGCCATCAACACCTGTGCCAGCAATGGGTCGGGATAGAGCGCGATGGGGGCGGCCATTTGCTCCAGTTGTTCCTGGGTGAACACCGGGTCTTTTGCAGGTGGCGCGGCGGCCGCTGTCTCGACCGGTGCCGGGGGCGTGTCCGGCGTTTGGGCGAGAGTGGTAGCCCCACTTAGAAACACAACGACTGACACCGCGTAAACCCATGAAATACGCATTGCCTTACCCCTGTGCAACCACGTTGGTTGGAGATGAAGGGATCCATGTCGAGACCGTGCAAACAGGCGATTTTCAAGCCCATCGACAAGCGTAGCTGCTACGGCGGGCGCAGCGTGTGAAAGTTGCTGTCGATGAGGGTTTGTACGATTTCCACCGCACCGTTGATTGCAAACTGTGCGCCCATGCACACCAGCAAAAAGCCCATCAGCCGTGAAATGGCATCGATCCCTGATTTGCCGGTCAGGCGCATGATTAACCCCGAGCCGCGCAGGCATAACCAGAGAATCAGCGCGGTCAACAGGAAGATCAGCGGCGGTGCTACCCAGATTACCCAGGCGGGGAACGCCGTGCTGTGCTTGATCGTGGCGGACGAACTGATGATCATCGCAATCGTCCCGGGGCCTGCGGTACTGGGCATCGCCAGCGGGATGAAGGCGAAATCGATTTGCTCCGTGACGGCATCGGCGGGCTGGGGTGCCGGTACCGGCGGAAACAGCATCTTCAAGCCCATGATGATCAAGATCCCGCCACCGGCCATGCGCAGGCCCGGTATGGAAATGTTGAACACGTCCATGACGAGCTCACCTACGTAATAAGTGAGCGTCATGATCAGGAAGACATACAACGACGTGAGGAAGGCCTGGCGGTTCTTTTCCTGCTGGTTCAGGCCTTTGCTCAGCGCGATGAACAACGCCACCGTGGTCGGTGGGTTGGTCAAGGGCAACAGTGCGAGCAGCCCGAGCGCAACGGCGTTGAGCAGGTCGGTCATGTCGGCGCTTTCTCTGACCGGCTTAGCGTGAGGTTTCGACCTGCAGGACTTCGGTCAGAACGGCATCGACTGTCTGCCCGACCTTGAGGTTGCCCATGCGTGCCTGAAGATCAGGGTTTTCAACCTTGACCACACGCACCGGCCCTTCAGGCGGCAGCAGGGTCACTTCGTGATCCTTGAGGTTGATGGCGGTGATCTTCGACGTCACCCGAACCTGACGAATCGCCTCGCCACCGGGGTTGGGGTTGTCCTTGGCCACGCGCGCGACCATGGATTCATTGCTGATTCCCGGTTGATCACCGATATTGGTATCGAGCACATAGGCCACCGAACGCGCCACCTTGATGTCGACCTTGTCGCCGACTTGCAGGTTGTGCAGGTTCTTGGCCTGGTCGGAGAGCTGGATCACCACCGGTTTGCCCTGGGGATCTTCGATGGTCACCTGGCGATTCGCCGCGTCGACGGCCAGTACCTTGGAGATGATCTGACCTTCAAGGGTCTTGCTCCCCAACGGGATTTCGGCGGCTTGGGCCAGGGACATGATTGAGGCAAGAGCACCAGCGCAGGCAAGAAAGCGTATCGATTTCATAGGACTGCATTTCCATGTGATGTTGGATTGGGCTGCGCGATGCAAGGCTCAAGCACGGCGCATTCGCCAAAGCATAGACATTGATTGGCGATGTGCTTGACGTAATTGATCCGCCACGGCACCTGTAGTGAGCAATCGAGGCGTCGAACCGTCGCGATGGTCGGGAAGCCTGACACCCCGAGGCGCCCGAACCACCATCGCGAGCCTTCGAGCGTCGATCGGCTGCTCCTACAGAAAAGCTGCGTTTTCAGAGGCTTGCAAAAATCTGGAAACTTCCTACAGACCCGGCGCCAGAACATTTGGACGCATCCTACGCGCCCATCAGAACCGTCCTATTTCCACAATTTTCAGCTTCTAGAACACTGACCCGCATCCAACGCGGGTGGATAAAAACCTCCCCGCCAGTCCATCCAGGCCAGGGAGGCTTGACCATGAGTTCACTGCCGATTTTATTCGACCACAGCCGCCACAAACTCTGGGTGCGCAACCTCGAGCCCTCCCTCGACGTGCTGGCCTTCCACGGCGAAGAACGCCTGAGCCAACCCTTTTGCTACCACATCGAATTCACCAGCACCGAGCAGGACCTGGCTGCCCAGCAACTGCTCGGTCAGGACGCCGGCTTCAGCATGCATGCCCTGCCGATCGCGGTGATGCCCTGGGAAACGCTGACCATCGAACCGCTGCGCACCCTGCAAGGAGTGATCACCGGTTTCCAGCGCCTGTCCGCCTCCAAGGACGAAGCGCGCTACGAAATCACCCTGCAACCGCGCCTGCAACTGCTCGGCCTCGGCCGGCAATACCGCATTTACCAGCAGCAGTCGGTTCCGGAAATCGTTGAGAGCATCCTGCGCAGCCGTCACGACATGCGCGGCCATGAATTCCTGTTTCGCCTCAAGCGTGAATACCCCCGGCGCGAACAGGTCATGCAATACGGCGAGAGCGACCTGGCGTTCATCAACCGCCTGCTGGCCGAGGTCGGCATCTGGTACCGCTTCGTCAGCAACGAGCGTCTGCGCTTCGATGTGGTGGAGTTCTGCGACAACCAGTGCGGTTACCAGTTCGACGTCCATCTGCCGTACCGTCCACCCGCCGGGCTGGGCAGCGACGAGGTCGGCGTGTGGGCCCTGCAAACCCGGCACCGGGTGGTGGAACAACACGTCAACGTGCGCACCTATCAGCACCGCGATGCCAAGGCGCGGCTCGATGCGCAGGTCGATCATACCCGTGGCGCTCGCGGCACCTACGGCGAGGCCTACCACTACGCCGAACCCTACCGGGCGCTGGGCGACTCTTACCAGCGCCACGAAAAACAGCTCGGCGAAAGTGGCTACTTCTTCGCACGCCTGCGCCACGAGCGTTACCTCAACGACCAGACGCAGTTGAGCGGCACCAGCAACAGTCCGACCCTGGCGCCGGGCCAGGTGCTGTCCATCAGCGACGGCGCCCCACAAGCCTTCAACCCGAGCTGCGCGGTCATCGCCGTCAGCATCCGCGCCAGCCGCGATGGCGCGTTCATCTGCCAGTTCCAGGCCATGCCCTACAGCGAAGAGCTGTGTTTCCGCCCGCCGTTGTTACCCAAACCGCAGATCGCCGGCACCGTGCCCGCCCGCGTCACCAGCGGCCTGGCCCACGACCGCTACGCCGAAATCGACAAGGAAGGCCGCTACAAGGTCAACTTCCTGTTCGACCGCGACACCTGGCCACTCGGCCGCGAAAGCGCCTGGCTTCGCCTGGCCCGGCCCTACGCCGGCGACACCCACGGCCTGCACCTGCCGCTGATCTGCGGCACCGAAGTGGCCATCGCCTTCGAACAGGGCGACCCCGACCGCCCCTACATCGCCCACGCCCTGCACGACAGCGAACACCCCGACCACGTCACCCTCAACGCCCGCAACTACAAGCGCAACGTGCTGCGCACCCCGGCCAACAACAAGCTGCGCATGGACGACAGCCGGGGCCAGGAGCACGTCAAGCTAAGCACCGAGTATGGTGGCAAGAGCCAGCTGAATTTGGGGCATCTGGTGGATGCGCAGCAGAAAAAGCGCGGCGAAGGGTTTGAGCTGAGGACCGATGATTGGGGCAGTTTGCGGGCGGGTAAGGGGGTGTTCATCAGTGCGGATGCGCAGGGCAAGGCCCAAGGCCCGGTCCTCGACATGAGCGCTGCGGTGAACCGCCTGCAACAGGCCGGCCAACAACTGCAAAAACTCTCCACCGACGCCCAGGCCGCCCACGCTGAACCGGCGGATGTGGCGGCGCAATTGCACCTGCTGCGCCAGGACCTGGAACAACTGAAATCCTCGGTGTTGCTGCTCAGCGCCCCACAAGGTATCGCCCTCACCAGCGGCCAGCACCTGCAACTGGCCGCACAGGACAACCTCATGCTCAACGCCGGCGGCGAAGCGGACATCAGCGTGGTCAAGCGCCTGTTCATCGGCGTGGGCCAGGGCCTGAGTCTGTTCGTGCGCAAGCTGGGTATCAAGCTGATCGCCAACCAGGGCGCGGTGAGCATCCAGGCGCAGAACGACAAGTTGCAACTGCTGGCAAGGCATGGTTTGGACATCACCAGTACCGAAGATGAAATCCGCATTACGGCCAAAAAGAAAATCATCCTGAATGCCGGTGGCAGTTACCTGACCCTGGAGAAGTGTGGCATCGAGTCCGGCACGGCGGGGGACTACAACGTCAAGTCGGCCTACCACGGTTACACCCCAACCAAGGCCACCCAGCCCATGCGCCAGGGTTGGCTACCGGCGAAGATCGACCCGCCGCTGGAGTTCGACGAGCAGTTCCGGATATTCACCCCCGGTGATCAGCCTTGGGCTGGCACGCGGTACAAGATCACCGCCGCCTCCGGCCAGACCTGGAAAGGCACCACCGACAGCCAGGGGTTTACTGAGCGGGTGTACACGGAGAAGCCGCAAGCGCTGTCGTTGAGCTATGACCTGGAGGAGGAAGAAGAGGAGGAAGAGCTGGAGGGGATTACCCTGCGGATCGGGCTGTTTTTTGATGGGACCGGGAATAACTCGGGGAATTCTGCGCATACCGCAGATTGCCGTCTTGAGAATGTAGGGCATAGCGAGCGTGAGATCGAGAGCATCCTCAAACAGTGCACTGAAAGCGGATTTGGCGATTTTGACGGTGAGGCTTTTGGTAGTGCGCCGGATAACAGTTATGGGAATGCGCCGAGTAATGTGGTGCATCTGCATGATCTTTATCCAGATCATGCAAGCGATGCCTTGCTGGAGGGAAGCGGGATTGGCTATGTGCCGGTCTATTTAGAAGGTATTGGCACAACCAGTGATGAAGGTGACTCGGTCATCGTTGGCCAAGGTTTGGGGCTCGGAGAGACTGGTGTAGTGGCGCGGGTAAAGGAGGCGCCCGATCTAATTAAGAAACGTCTAAACTTCTTCCAGCAAGTTAACCCTGACATACCCATCCGACGTATCGAATTCGACATTTTCGGCTTCAGCCGTGGCGCTGCCGCAGCACGGCATTGCGCCAACGAACTGCTCAAGCCGGGACGTGGCGTATTCAAAGAGTTGCTGCAGCCAGGTCACTTCGGCCTGTTGACGAGTTTCGATCCGGCCGTAGATGTCACTATCAACTTCATCGGCCTCTTTGACACTGTCGCTGCCATCTTCGACCTCCCCGAGCTCCTTGATGGCAATTTCGGCGTGCACAACGACAACAACCCCGGTGTGAACCTGTACCTGCCGTCCAACTGCGCGCGCAAGGTAATCCAGCTTCAGGCCCGAGACGAGCGCCGTCATAACTTCGCGCTCAACAGCGTGCTGGACGACCACCAGCAAATCATCTTGCCTGGTGTGCACTCGGATATCGGCGGGGGCTATCTGCCCAAGGCCCGCGAACGGGTGTGGCTCACCAAACCAATACGTTTCACTGTACCGGCGAATCGCCCGGTGGAAGCACAACCGGCGTGGGCAGAAGCGCGCTTCAGAAAGCTTCAGTTGGAAGGAACCATGGTGGCTGTTGACGGCAAGCTCAACATCAAAGCCTGGCCGATTGTCCCGGCTCCTCGTGGGCCACAGGAGCCCACGAGCGAAGACTATTTCCTGACCATCGAACTCGACCGGCCAGTGCGCGGCGAGTTGTCGTTGATCCCGTTGCGGGTGATGCGCGATTTGGCGGTGCGGCATGGTGTGCCGTTTGACGTCATTGCTGATGAAGACGAGCGGTTCCAACTTCCCAAGGAGTTGAAACCGATCGCCGAGCGCATTCTCGATCAAACATTGGGTGAACTTGAGGTCAGCCTTGATCGCGACCAGGAAAATTTGCTGCGTAGTCGCTATATCCACCAATCCGCACATTGGATACCCAGTGGACCTTTTCTGGTCAGCAAGCCGGCAGAAAGCGGTCAGCGCAACATTTACCCGAACCGGCCGCAGAAGGGGTACCCGCAATGATTCGCCTTGCCTTGATCATTATTCTGGCGTTCAGCCTGAGCGCGTGTGCTAGTGGGCCGAAAGTGCCCCCTCGACCCAAGCTGCCTTACGACAGTTGGTACGTGGGCCTCGCGGCTCCGCGCTTTATGGAAGTGTGGGTCGAAAGCGTGGATGTGCTTGATCAACGTGGATGGGCGTTTTTTCGTGTGTCTGGCGGCGTGGCCAGCTATACCCGTCAGCCAAAAGGCTGGCACAAGGGGGGAGGGAAAATGATGCCAGTGAACAATGTTGACTTGCCAGAAAAGTTGTTTCTGCGTTGGCAATCACTGGTAGAGCCGCAGACCTACAAGATCGGAATTTCAATCCCTCAGTGGGTGCGCGATGAGATGGTCAGGCCGGAGCGGGTGTTTTGCAAAGGCTCCAAGGAGTGGATAGATGACTATCGTGACGCAATCACCTTGGGCATGGCCCCCGGCGGCATCGTTAAAGTCTGGGTAGGAGGGGCCTGCCTTGGATTCAAGGAAGTTGGTCGCTTTCAGGCCGAGATCGAACTGCTGGGGCCTCATCGTAAAGGGAACGGTAAATATTATCGGGCACCGAAACCCGAGGCCCAGGAATACATCGACGAGCACGGAATTCCTTATGGGACTTGGTAACGAGTGTCCGGTGCTTAGCGAATTGTCGTTGATCCCGTTGAGGGTGATGCGTGAGTTGGCGGTGCGTCATGGCGTGCCGTTTGATGTCATTGATGATGAAGACAAGCTGTTCCGCTTGCCTGGGGAGTTAGAACCGATTGCCGCCCGCATTCTGGATCAGGTGCTGGGTGAACTTGAGGTAAGCCTTGATCGCGGCCAGGAAAGTCTGCTGCGTCGTCGATACATCCATCAGTCCGCACATTGGGTGCCCAGTGGGCCTTTTCTCGTAAGCAAACCGACAGAAAACGGGCAGCGCAACGTTTACCCCAACCTGCCGCAGAAGGGGTATCCACAATGATGCGTCTCGTCTTGCTCATGGGACTGTTGGTCAGTTTGAGTGCATGTGCCAGTGGGCCAAAAGTGCCCCCTCGCCCCCAGTTGCCTTACGACAGTTGGTACGTCGCTTTGGCTGCTCCACGTTTTATGGAAGTGTGGGTCGAAGGCGTGGATGTACTCGATCAGCGCCGGCTGGCGTTCTACCGCGTGACTGGTGGCGTGGCCAGCTATACCCGGCAGCCAGAAGGCTGGCACAAGGGTGGAGGTGGGGGTATGCCAATGAACAATGTCGACTTGCCAGTAGAGCTTTTCCTGCGCTGGCAATCACTGGTGGAACCGCAAACCTACAAATTCGGAATCGTGATTCCACAGTGGGTGCGCGATGAGATGGTCAAGCCGCATCAGGTGTTCTGCAAGTGGGATCAAAAGGTGGTGACCCTCTACCGGGACACCATCACTCTGGGCATGGCTCCAGGCGGCATTGTCAAGGTTTGGTTGGGTTCAGGTTGTCTCGATTACAAGGAAGTCGGTCGCTTTCAGGCCGAGATCGAGCCGCTGGGACCTTACCGAGGTGGTAGCGAAGGTCAGTACGTCACCATCGAACCCGAAAACAAAGCTTACGTCGAAAAACACGGAATTCCTTATGGGACTTGGTAACGAGTGTTCGGGGCTTAGCGAGTTGTCGTTGATTCCATTGCGAGTGATGCGCGAGTTGGCGGTACGTCATGGCGTGCCGTTCAAAACGGTTGAGGGTCGGACGGACCTGAAACTACCTGAAGAATTGAAACCGATCGCCGAGCGCATTCTCGATCAAACACTGGGTGAACTTGAGGTCAACCTCGATCGCCACCAAGAGGATTTGTTGCGTCGTCGCTACATCCACCAGTCCGCGCATTGGATACCTAGCGGCCCCTTTTTGGTCAGCAAACCGACGGAAAGCGGCCAGCGCAACATCTACGCCAACCGGCCACAGAAGGGGTATCCGCAATGACGCGTCTTGCCTTGATCATTGGCCTGGTGTTCAGCCTGAGCGCCTGTGCCAGTGGGCCGAAACCACCCCCTCGACCCAAGTTACCTTATAACCATTGGAACATCGCTCTGGTGGCTCCGCGTTTCATGGAAGTGTGGGTCGAAAGCGTGGACGTGCTCGATCAACGTCGCCTGGCGTTTTACCGCGTGACTGGTGGAGTTGCCAGCTACACCGCTAAAACCGAAGGCTGGCACAAAGGTACGGGGGGGGAAGCCTATAAATAATGTCGACTTGCCAGAGCAACTTTTCTTGCGCTGGCAATCTCTGGTGGAACCACAAACCTACAAGTTTGGCATTCATATCCCACAGTGGGTGCGCGATGAGATGGTCATGCCGGAGAGAGTGTTCTGCCGAGGCTCAAAAAAATGGAAGTATGATTATCGACGGATAATTACATTGGGTATGGCCCCCGGTGGAATTGTCAAAGTTTGGTTGGGCGGGCCTTGCCTGAGTTTCAAGGAAGTCGGTCGCTTTCAGGCCGAGATCGAGGCATTGGGACCTTACCGAGGCAAGAGCGAAGCTCAATACGTCACCATCGAACCCGAGAACAAAACTTACGTAGAAAAGCACGGGATTCCTTATGGGACTTGGTAACACCCCCCGCAATTAACACCAGCAGGCACGGACTCGCAGTAATTCAAATGGATGAGGCATCACTATGCAGCAGGTCAACCTCGCAGGCTGTACCAATAGTTTAGGTAGTACTGTAGTGAAAGCACAGTCTTCCGAAGTTTCTTTAAGCTGGGTGTCACCTGCCGAGAACGCAGTGTTCACGATCACGCAAGCAGCAGAGCTACCCGAAATTATTTTCGAGTTTCGAACCCAGGCTACTGGCGAATACAAGTGGTCCTGGTCCATCAAGTGGGTGGCGAGAGTCAGCGGATTGAGAGAGCGCGCGCGAAAGACTGCCGATCTACAAGTGTTCGAAGAGAACGGTTCATTCGTCAGTTGTAGCAATCGATGGGTTGCGAACTTCGATGAAAAGGTTTTGGGCGGAACATTGAGCGTGCATGTCAGCTGCAATGGAAAAACGTTGAGTCGAACCGTCTTTATAAAAGGTCAGAACCCGAGTGCGCAGGACGTTGCGAACTATATCGACAGCCTGGAAGGTATGAGTGGCTTCGATAAGTTGCTGGAGCAGGAAACCCATACCAAGCACTTCATCGAATTGGACGGTGAGCCTATCGTTGCTTTCGATAAGGGCTATGGCATTACGCAGATGACCTGCTCGGCACCGTCCTTTGAACAGGTCTGGAGTTGGAAGGCCAATATTGTTGCCGGGTCTGCCACCTACAAGGACAAAGTTCGCATTGCCCGAAAATATCTAGGCCAGGAAGGCAGGACCTACACCAACGTACAACTGCAACATGAGGTATTCAGCCGCTGGAATGGGGGCTCCTACCATGAGTGGGACAGTGCTGGTTCGGCCTGGGTCAGGAAAAATAACCTCTTGTGTGATTCCAGTACCGGCAATATCGGTTGGTCGCTGAACAGCGAGAACAATACGGATAAAACAGAAGCACAATTACATGAGCGTGACAAGGAGAAGTATTCGAAAGGGTCCAAAGGACAGTCGGATGAACATCCCTGGGTTTATTCGGGGATTTGTTATGCAGATCACGTGCTGGGTCAGTAATTTTATTAAGGTGTCGACGGTTTTTCTGATGGTGTTCGGCAATGTCAGTTGCGTTTATGCGGCCACCGAAACAGTCTGGGTCGAAAAAAAGGGTGCAACAGTTCAGTTGCAAATGGCGGACGAAACGACCCATGAGTTTAAGTTACCCGCAACTTCGACGGGCGTCTTTTATGACGTGAACAAACACAGGGTTGAGGCGCTCGAGTTTATGTCCGTCTTGCGTGTCTATCCCTCCAACTCAGAAAACCCCGAAGGCTTCTGTGGCTCTGGAAATGAAGTCTGGTTATCCGTCTATCGAGTGGATGGCCCAGCGCTGATCAAAGAACAAAAAGTGTTGGTGAGCAGTTGCCTGCGCTCGATTTCATTGGCCAGTCAAAACTCCGGAGCGAGTGCGCAAGATACCGATTTTTCTTCGGTGCAATGGGGCCCGTATGGGTTTTCCATTGAGTGGTTCAGCAATGTCGATGCTGTTGGGCGGCCGTTACAGTCTTCCAGTTTTGTCTGGCATGGCGACGCTTTTTTACAGCACGAAGTGTTGAACCAGGAAACACCCCAGTCGTGAGTCAAACCGATCAATAAAACAGGGAAGAAAGACATGAAAGGCATCATTCGTATCGGCGACAAGAACACCAGTGGCGGCACCGTGCTCTCGGGGTCCGAGGTCATGCGCTTCAACGATATTGGCGTCGCTCGCAAGGGCGATCCCGTGCGGTGTCCGGTTCCCGGCCATGGCGAGACGGTGATCGAGGAAGGACTCTCATCGTATTGTGACAATGGTGTTCCGGTTGCTTTCGAGGGGCATCGCTGCGCCTGCGGGTGCGTGTTGATTTCCTCCATGCCGAAAGCAGGAGCGAACTAGCCATGCCGGTCGGACTGGACCGTGTCCGTGCACCTGCACGCCGGCCTGAGCGCCCGGGCATGTTGCTCTGGCTGGGTGTGCTGGGGCTGTTTTTGGCTGTGGGAATGGGGGCGACGGTGCTGTTCGCCACCCAGGCCTTGCGCGAGCAGCCGCTGGTGTTCTGGAGAGTGGCTCTGGGTGTGCCGCTGCTCGGCTGGGCGATTCTGGGGTTTGGGCGAGTGGTGCTTTACGCCGGCCAGCACAGTGCTGCCGATGGCTGGGATGAGGCGCGGGAAATCGACCTGATCCGCAAGATTCGCCGGGGGCGACGTTCCTTGCAGGTGCTGGGCGTGAGCCTGTCCCCCGCACTGCACGACCCACAGCAGCCAGCTCTGGGTAAGGCCCCTGGCCTGACGGCTCAAGCAGACACACCGGATGAATCGCCTGTGCGTCACACGCGGCTGCCTGCCGGGGCAGATGAAGCTCCTGAAGAGGTGCTGTTGCGGGCGTTGACCCAGGTGCTGACCGACCTTGGCCAACCTTTGGCGCAATTGCCGCAGGAGCAACCCCTGGCCCTGTTGCTGGAAGTCGACAGCGGTTTATCCGAAGGCCTGTTACGCCGGGTGTGGCAGCAGGCGTGGCGGGCTTGCGGCATACGCCAGTCAGTATTGGCCGTCGAGGGCTGTGGCCTGGCAGCAGTGGATCAATGGCTGGATTGGCGCATCGGTGATCAAGCCTTGCTGCTGGTGGTGGCGGTGCAGTTTGCCGTGCAGCCGCGCGAAGGCTCGGCCGAGGCGGTGGTGGGTGTGTTGCTGGGCAATCGCCTGACACAAACCACGTTGCCAGCCATTGCCTCTCTGCATCGACCGGAGCAGGAGCGCACGCTCGCCGACGCCGAGCTACTTCAGGCGGCGCGCCGGTCTCTGGACTGGGTGCCGCTGGACGGAGCGGAAATAGAGCAGGTCTGGCGAGTGGGGGTTGATGCCCAGCGCACTGCGGCCCTGACGGGCGTGATGCTTGAAGCGCCGATACCGGCAGGCTCGCCCCAGGGTGTTAGCGACCTGGATGCGCTGCTGGGGCATTCGGGCAAGGCCTCACCGTGGCTGGCTATCTCGACGGCGGCGCAAACCATAGAACGCGGCGCCGGTGCGCAATTCATTTTCAGTGGCAGCAACGACGCCGCCGGGCTCTGGTGTACGGTGCTGACGCCTGCGTCACCGCCTGCGAAACAGGAAATCTGACATGCAATTTCGACACTCTGTAGTGATAGGTGTGCTGATGGGCGTGCTGTTGCTCGCCACGCTGGCATTGGATGTATGGATCTGGCGTCAACCTGAGTCCCTGGGCATCACAGCCGGCAGTGCCGTGCAAATGCTCTGGCTTGCGCTGCTGTCGGCCAGCTTTCTGGTGGTGCTGTTTCTGGGTGGTTACAGGTTGCTGGGTCGGCAGATGGGGCAGGCCGATTATCGTCGGTTGCAGGCAGACGATGTTCGTGAACCATTGGACCCACAAGTGGCCAATGACGCGCGAGCGGCGCGTATTCGTGAGGAGATCAAGACTTACCTGCAGGAAAATCACGGCTTCTTCTGGCGCTATAAAGCTCGTCTGCTGTTGGTGGTGGGTGAAGATGCGCAGGTCGAAGCCATCGCCCCCGGCCTTAAGGACAAGTGCTGGCTCGCCGGCCACGACACCTTGCTGATTTGGGGTGGAAGCACGCAAAACCCATTCGATGAAAGCCGCTTTGCCCCATGGTCCGGCTTGAGCAGGTGGCGTGACCTGGATGGCGTGGTCTGGGCATTGAATAGTGCGCAAAGCACTGACGGCGAGGCCATGGATACAGGCGTTCGCCACCTGCAAGCCCTGGCCCGCCGCCTGCGCTGGCACCTGCCACTGCACCTCTGGCAGATCTGCACCAGCACCTGGCCGCAGGATAAGCGCGCCACGCAAACTGTCGGCTGCCTGCTGCCACGCTCGGTCACGCCGCAGGATGTGGAGCAACAACTCGAACAGCTCGTCCAGCCCCTGCGGGCCTACGGTCTTGGCCAGATGAATGAGTGCAATGGCCACGACTTCCTGCTGCGTCTGTCCGCCGATTTGCGCAGCGAGGGCATCGTCCGTTGGCGGCAGGCGCTGGCGCCACCGTTGCGATTGTTCGCCCGGGGTGTGCCGCTGCGTGGCTTGTGGTTCAGCCTGCCGTTGCCGGCCCCGGAAAAATCCGACGGCCACTTCTGGCACGCCACCGCGCCCTGGGGCGGGGTGCTCGATGATCGCCACGCCGAACAACGTCGCCTCGGCTGGGGCGTCATGCGCACTGCGCGGACCCTGGCACTCGGCCTGATGTTGCTGGCAGGCGCGGGTGTGTTGCTGTCGTTCGCGGCCAACCGCGTGCACGTCGGCCAGGTCAACACGGCGCTGACGACGTTGCAGCAGGGCGGCTCGGTGGATGATCAAGTCTTCGCCCTGCACGAACTGACCCGCGAACTCGGCCAACTGCTCGCTCGCGACGAACACGGCGCGCCCTGGTACCTGCGTTTCGGCCTGAACCAGAACGAGCGTCTGCTCGCCGCTGCCTGGCCGTCGTACGTAGAGGCCAACAACCGGCTGATGCGTGACCCGGTCGCGACTGAGCTGGCGCGTCAGCTGCAAGCGCTGATCAAACTGCCTGCGGACAGCCCTGAGCGCGTCAAGCGCGCTGCGGTCGCCCATGCCCAGCTCAAGGCCTACCTGATGCTGGCGCAGCCTGCGAAAACCGACAGTGCGTTCCTCGCCCGTACATTGACCGAGGCGTTGCCCCAGCGGGCGGACATGTCGCCGGGCCTCTGGCAAGGCGTCGCGCCCAACCTCTGGCGGTTCTACGCCGAGCAATTGGCAGCGCACCCGCAGTGGCGCATCGAGAAGGATGCGCGGCTGGTGGCCCAGGCTCGCCAGGTGCTGCTCGGACAGTTGGGCCAACGCAATGCCCAGGCCAGCCTGTACCAAAAAGTCCTCGACGACAGCGCCAATCAGTACCCGGCCCTGGGCCTGCAACAGATGGTCGCTGGCACGGATGCAAACGCGCTGTTTGCCACGCCCCACACGGTGCCCGGCGTGTTTACCCGCCAGGCCTGGGAGGGGCAGGTGCGCCAGGCCATCGACGCCATCGCCGAAGCGCGCCGCGAGGAAATCGACTGGGTGCTCAGCGACCAGCCCGGGCAAATCGCCGCCGAGCTGAGCCCGGAACAACTGCGCCAGCAACTCACTGACCGCTACTTTGAAGACTACGCCGACGCCTGGCTGGACTTTCTCAACAGCCTGCACGGGCAACCGGTGGGCAGCCTGGGCGAGGTGATCGATCAGCTGACGCTGATGAGTGATGTGCGCCAGTCGCCGTTGATTGCGCTGATGAACACGCTGAGCTGGCAAGGACAGGCCGGCCGTCGGGGACAGGCGCTGGGCGATACTTTGGTGAAGTCCGCGCAGAAGCTGATGGGTCAGGACGCGGCCATTGATTTGCCTGAATCCACCGGCCCGCTGGAGAACAGTTTCGGACCCTTGCTCGCGCTGCTGGACAAGGACGGCGACAGCGAGCGCCTGAGCCTGCAAGCCTTGCTCAACCGGGTGACCCGGGTGCGCCTGAAGCTGCAACAGATCAGCAACGCCGCCAACCCGCAGGCGATGACCCAGGCGCTGGCGCAGACGGTGTTTCAGGGGCAGCAGATCGACCTCACCGACACTCAGGCCTACGCCAGCCTGGTGGCAGCGAGCCTGGGCGCGGAGTGGGACAACGTCGGCCAGACGCTGTTCGTGCAGCCGCTGGAACAGGCCTGGCAACGGGTCCTGCAACCGGCAGCCGCCGGTCTCAACAGCCAGTGGCAACGGGCGATCGTCAACGACTGGCAGCAGTCATTCGCCGGTCGTTATCCCTTTGCCAACACCGCCAACGACGCGTCGCTGCCGATGCTCGGGCAAATGGTGCGCGCCGATTCCGGGCGCATCGAGCAGTTTTTGCAGCAGCAACTCGGTGGCGTGCTGCGCAAGGAAGGCAGTCGTTGGGTGGACGACTCCCGGCACAGCCAGGGCTTGCGTTTCAACCCGCAGTTTCTCACGGCGATCAACCAGCTCAGCCACCTCGCGGACGTGCTCTATACCGACGGCGGCATGGGCATGAGTTTCGAGCTGCGCGGCAAACCGGTGCGCGATGTGGTGCAGACGATGTTCATCCTCAACGGCGAGAAACATCACTATTTCAACCAGAAGGAGAGCTGGCAGCGTTTCGGCTGGCCGGGCTTCACCAGCCACCCGGGCACGCGCCTGCTGTGGACCAGTGTGCGGGCGAGCGAGCGATTGTTCGCCGACAACGAGGGCACCTGGGGCCTGATCCGTCTGCTGGAAAAGGCCCGGGTCACACCCCTCAACGACAGCGCCAGCCACTACCGCCTGCAAGTGCGCGCACCTGACGGTCTGGACCTGACCTGGGACCTGCGCACGGAGTTGGGGGCAGGGCCGTTGGCGCTGCTCAAACTGCGTGACTTCAAGTTGCCCAGGCAGATTTTTCTGGTGGAAAACGAGACGACCATGGCGCAGAACAAGAGACGTTACTAGGCCTCGGCCATCGCGAGCAGGCTCGCTCGCACAAGAGCACCACCGGACCTGTGGGAGCGGGCTTGCCCGCGATCGACTTCACCGGTGACGCGGGTTTACTGACGCCCTGCGGTGTTCTTGCGACCATCGCGAGTAAACTCGCTCCTACAGGGGCGCGGGGTATTTAACAGGTGCGGCAGACTTTTAAACTGTGGGAGCGCGCCTGTTCGCGATAATCGTCAACGCCGGTATCCTGATACCCCGAGCCGGCTTCACACCTATTGCGAGCGGGCTCGCACACAAGGACAGCACAGGTGACCATTGATGACTGATCTGCAAATCATCCAGCAACTCGACCAATCCTACCGGCACTGGACCGGGCGCGGGCTTCCTGTTCCGGAGGCTGTCGACGGGTCGCGTGAAGCGTGGATTCACCATCACGCCCCCTACAGCCTGGTGGCCCACAATGACGACCCCGACCCGCACTTCATCTACACCAATGAATGCGCAATGACCTGCTTCAAGTACAGCCGGGAAGAGTTTTGCGCCATGCCTTCTCGATTCAGCGCCTCAAGCCTGGATCGCAATGCGCGCCAGGCGTTGCTCGAGGTGGTGACCGCCAAGGGGATCGCCAGCGGGTACAGCGGATACCGGGTCGACCGCCATGGCGAACCCTTCATGATCCACGACGGCATCGTCTGGGAAGTGCTCGACGCAGAAGGTACACGCACGGGGCAGGCGGCACTGTTCTGGCCGCAACCGGCGCCGCTTGGCAGGTTCAATCACTAACGTTGCGACTTGCCCGTTCCGACGAGCGGTCGCTGATCTGCGCACCAATCGCTCAATCGTTGACCATCATCAATCCTTCACCCGTTCGCCGGGCGCAGCCTTTGGAAACGTGCAGGTAAAGGAGGGATCACCATGGCAACCATGAGAGCGGCTGTTTTCGTAGAAAAGAACCGGATCGTGCTTGAGGACAAACCCATTCCCGAAGTCGGTCCGCTGGACGCACTGATCCGCATTACCACCACGACCATCTGCGGCACCGACGTGCACATTCTGCGCGGTGAGTACCCGGTGGCCAAAGGCCTGACGGTAGGCCACGAGCCGGTCGGCGTGATCGAAAAACTGGGTTCGCAGGTGCGTGGCTTTTTCGAAGGCCAGCGAGTGATTACCGGCGCCATCACACCCAGCGGGCAAAGCTATGCCTGCCTGTGCGGCTGCGGGTCGCAGGACGGTCCGGATACCCGCCATGGTTTTCGCGCCACTGGCGGCTGGAAGTTCGGCAACATCATCGACGGCTGCCAGGCTGAATACGTACTGGTCCCGGATGCCCTGGCCAACCTGTGCCCGATCCCTGACGGACTCAGCGACGAGCAGGTCCTGATGTGCCCGGACATCATGTCCACCGGGTTTTCCGGTGCAGAACGGGGCGAAGTGAACATTGGCGACACCGTGGTCGTCTTCGCGCTCGGCCCTATCGGGCTTTGCGCCATTGCGGGCGCACGACTCAAGGGGGCGACGATGATCATCGGCGTGGACGCCGTGCCCGAACGCATGAGCGTGGCTCGCAAGCTGGGTGCGACTCACGTGGTCAACTTCAAGGAGGGCGATGTGGTCGAGCAGATCATGGCTCTGACCGATGGTCGTGGTGTCGATGTGGCCATCGAGGCGCTGGGTACGCAGGGCACGTTCGAATCGGCGCTGCGGGTGCTGCGGCCAGGCGGGCGGCTATCGAGCCTGGGCGTTTACTCCAGCGACCTGCGTATTCCGGTCGATGCCTTTGCCGCCGGGTTGGGCGACTTGAGCATCGTTTCGACGTTATGCCCTGGCGGCAAGGAGCGCATGCGCCGGTTGATGGCCGTGGTGCAGAGTGGCGGGGTAGACCTGTCGCCGCTGGTGACCCACCGCTACAAGCTCGACGACATCGAAGCCGCATACGAGCTGTTCGCGCACCAGCGCGATGGCGTGATGAAGGTGGCGATCACTCCGTGAGGCGAGCAGGCACCTGCACCATGGGTGTGGGTGCCTGAACCGCCAGGCCACCGAACGAGGCGGCAGAGTCCACATACCGCAGCGCGGATTTCACGTCCTTCCAGCCCACGTAACTCATCAAGCCCTTGATGTCCCAGCCGTTCGCCGACGCCCAGGTGGCGAAGCCCCGGCGCAGCGAGTGGCTGCTGTAGAGCTCGGGCGCGACACCCGCTTGCTCAAAGATGCGCCGTAACAGTGGAACCAGGCTGTTGGCGTTGATCCCGTCTTCAGCCAGGTGGCCCCAGCGATCGATCTTCCTGAATACGGGGCCATGGGCGATGCCGGCGGCGGTGATCCAGTTGATGTAGGCCTGAACGGGGCAGAGTTTCTTCAGGGCCGGGGTGTGATAGGTCGTGCCCAGATGCTGTCGGTCGCCCTTGGAATGGGGCAGGTAGAAGGTGATGCCGATGCCCGCTTCGACCTGGGTGTGCTCAACCTGCAAGCGTGCCAGTTCATCCCCGCGAAACCCGCGCCAGAACCCGATCAGCACCAGCGCAATGTCGCGCCGATGACGCATGACACCGGGCCAGTCGCCGTGCGCCTGGGCCAGGCTCGTTTGTTGCTCCAGCCAGCCCACGGTTTGCTCCAGGTGAACGAGTAGCAGCGGGGCGGCCTGTTTTGCCGGGGCAGGATGCAGCGTGCGGATGCCCTTGATCATCTGCTTGACCGTGGGCGTCTTGGTGGGATCGGGAAACCCCTGGGTGACATGCCACTGTGCCAACGCCGCCAGTCGCTGTTTCAGCGTGCTGATCGCCAGCTTGTCCGCGTACTCGGCGAGGTAACGCACGATGCCATCGCCGGTCGCTGGCAGGAAACCGCCCCACGTCACTTCGAAATGCTCCACGGCCGCGCGGTAACTGCGTCGGGTGTTCTCCCGCGTACCGGCCTGCAGATAACGATCAACCTTGTTCATGACGGGGTTCCTGCGCAATACGGGCTCTCAAGCAGATCACGATGGGCGAAAACTACCCATCACATTCGATAACGCTCAATTATGTTATCAAATACCGAAGGTTGCTTTGTGTAATTTCTATACATAACGTAGTATGTAAATACGTATTACGTAATACAGTATGAAATAGTAGGAGCGAAAACATGGCGCGTGGCGGTGTAAACAAGGTAATCGTCCTGAAAGCGAGGCAATCGTTGCTGGCGCGTGGCGAGAATCCGAGCATCGACGCGGTCCGTATCGAGCTGGGCAATACCGGCTCGAAAACCACCATTCACCGTTATCTCAAAGAGATCGAGACGATCGATCCGGCGCCGCCAACTTCGTCAGAGCGCCTGAGCGAGGAGCTGACCGCGCTGGTCGCCGGTTTGCTGGAGCGACTCCAGGAAGAGGGCAGGGAAGCGATCGACCTCGCCCAGGCACAATTCGATACCGAGCGTACCGCGCTACAGCAGCAGCTCGACGCCTCCCAGGTCCAAGTCGGTTCCCTGCAACGTGAGGTCGATATCCAGAAAAGCGCGCTGGCGGCACAGTCCGAAGAACTGCAGCTCTGCCAGGCCAGCCTTCAAACCGAGATCACCCGCAATGCGCGCCTGAGCCAGAGTTGCAGCGACCTGGAGCTACGGGTGCAGGATAAGGACGAACAGATCCGCTCCCTCGAGGACAAGCACCAGCATGCTCGCGAGGCGCTCGAGCATTACCGCACTGCGGTCAAGGAACAGCGCGATCAGGAACAACGCCGCCACGAAGGCCAATTGCAGCAAGTCCAGCTCGAGCTTCGCCAGTTGCAGCAAACCCTGATGCTCAAGCAGGACGAGTTGACCCGCCTGAACCGTGACAACGAGCGTCTGCTGGCCGAAGCCCGACAACAGGCGAAGGCCATTTCCACGCAGGGGGATTCTTTGCAGCGCTTATCCGATGAAAATGCCCACATGAAAACCTCGCTCGCCAGGGCCGAAGGCGCCAGGGAGTTGCTGCAAGAGCAGATGGGTGTTTCCCGCGATGAAATCAAAAGGCTCGAAGGCGAGCTGGCGCGAGCCGCGTCCGAGGCCGCGCACCAGTTGCAGCAATCTCACGCGCAGGTCGCGGCGTTGCAGCAGACGATCAATCAATATCAAACAGGTGAAGAGCGATGACCCATGAAGAAGCAGGACGCAACGCGGTGTCGGTGGAGCGATCGAGCCTCAAGTCTGCCCACGAACGCATCGTCGAGATGTTGATGGCCGGCGAACGGATCAACCTTCTTTTGCCATCGCGGCGAGCGCTACCGAGGTTGCAGCCGTCCGCGTCTCCACGCCGAGCTTGATGTAGATGTGCTCAAGGTGCTTGTTCACGGTCCTTGGGCTCAGTTGCAGGATGTCGGCAATGTCCTTGTTGGTCTTGCCACATGACACCCAGCGCAGTACCTCGACTTCGCGTTCGGTCAAGTGAAAGCGGTGGGACAGGCGGGTGAAGACCAGCGCGTCATCGAACCCCACCTGCTGGGACGAGTCGCGCGCCGATTGCAACGTGCGTGCGGTACGCAGGTGCGAGGCGACCCGTGCGACCATTTCTGCGCACTGTATGGGTTTGGTGACGTAGTCGATGGCGCCGGCCTCGAATCCCTTGACCACATGATCGGTGTCGGTGAGTGCCGTCATGAACAGCACCGGAATGTTCGAAGCCTCGGGCTGTTGCTTGATCTGTCGACAGGTTTCAAAGCCGTCCAGGCCGGGCATCATCGCGTCCAGCAGGATCAGGTCCGGTCGCCGGCGCTGGATGCGCGTCAATGCGCTGGTGCCATCCAGCGCGACCAACACCATGTAGCCGGCTTCATCCAGCGCATCGGACAGCAACGCCAGGTTATCCGGCGTATCGTCGACAATCAGGATGACCCCTTTCTCAGTCGGCTGGGTGATGGCGTTCATTGAGCACCTCCTTTAACTGCAAACTCAGTTCGTCCAGGCGAAAGCCCTTGGCCAGCAGCCGCAAGTCGGCGATGAAACTGGCGCTGGCGACGCTTTGACGCTCGATGGCATCCAGCTTGTTCTGGATGCCGCGTACGTGCCCGAGCCCGCACAGTTCATACAAATCTTCCAGGTCCTGGCGGGGCGGTAGCACCCACGGCACCTTTATCTCTGCGGTATTGGGCGGCCGGTGTTGCCACTCCAGTTTCAGGTGATGCTTGAGGCGGTCGAGCAAGTGGCGCAGGTGCACGGGCTTGGACAGGTAGTCGTGGCCCAGACTGTCCTCTGTGCTGGTGTTGGCATTGGCCGACAACACAATCACCGGCACATCGGAGCGGGCGTTGTGGCGGATCATGCGGATGGTGCTCCAGCCGTCCATGTCCGGCATCGACAGGTCCATGAGGATCAGGTCCGGGTGCAGCAGCGACACCTGGCGCACGGCCTCCAGGCCGTTCTGTGCCTGGACGATCTCGAAGCCCAGGGGTTCGAGCATCCCGGCGATGACCTTGCGATGCTCGATGTGGTCATCCACCACCAATACCCGACGGCGCCGGCCTTCGTAGCCGATCACATCATGGTTGGCGTCCTCGACCGCCTTGGGCACCCGCACTTCGGAGAGGAACAGGCGCACCTGAAAGTGCGTGCCTTCGCCCTGGGTACTGGAGACGGAGAGGGCGCCGCCCATCAGCGAGGTCAACATGCGGGTGATGGTCAAACCCAATCCCACGCCATTGTCCTGGCGAGTCTGGCCGCCACGCTCGAAGGGCTGGAAGATGCGCTCGATTTGCTCCGGGGCAATGCCGATGCCGCTGTCGATGATGTCAAAGATGGCGGTTTCCCTGCGGTAGCTGACACGCAACACCACTTCGCCACGGTCCGTGAAGTTCACCGCGTTGCCCAACAGATTGATCAGGATCTGCCTGACGCGTTTTTCGTCACCGCGCACCACCATGGGCATGCGCCCCTCAAGTTCCAGGCGAAAGTTGAGGTGCTTCTGGGTGGCGGTACTGGCGAAGATTTTCTCAAGGTCGTGCAGGAACTCCTGAAACAGGATTTCCGACGGCTCCAGCCGCAGTTTCCCCGCCTCGATCTTCGCCACGTCCAGCAGCCCGTCGATCAACGACAACAGGTGCGAACTGCTGCGCATGATGGTTGCCAGCGGGTCCTGATTTCGTGCGGGCGTTGCCCCATCTCGTTGCAGGATCTGGGTAAACCCCAGGATGCTGTTGAGCGGAGTGCGCAGTTCGTGGGAAAGCCCGGTGATGTAACGACTCTTGGCGGCATTCGCCGCTTCCGAGGCTTCCTTGGCTTCTTGCAGCGCCAGGTCGGTTTTCTCGTGGGCTTCGATCTCCTGGATCAGCAAGGACGTCTGGCGCTCGGATTCTTCCTGGGCGACGCGTCGACTTTCCCGGGTCAGCACGATCCACCAGGCCAGCACACCGGCACCGACGCACACCATCAGGAAGGCCTTGAGGAACGCCAGCGTCAACATCTGTTGAGCCGACGGATCGACCAACCCATGGGCGACCTGTTTGTAGATCAGTGCGAGCCCTCCAGATGATCCGGCCAGCAGAATCGCCAGCAGGCCAAGGTATTGCGCTAGGCGTGTGTGCAGATAGCGGCGCGGCAGGCGCGGCAACATGCGGCTGATCAAGTCTTCCAGTTGCAGGGAGAGCCGCGCCCGGGTCTTGCACTGATCGGCGCAACGCGCGTCGAGTGAGCAGCACAGCGAGCAAATGGGCGTGCGGTAGGCGGGGCAGTACGCCATGTCTGGCGTTTCGAAATGGTTGTTGCACAGGCCGCACCGCAGGTTTTCCTGTGGACCTTCAGGGTAGAGCAGGTTGCTTGCGCTGGTGCGGGCAATGTAATAACGCCCCTGGGTCAGCCACGCCAATAGTGGCGCGGTGATCAACGCAATAGTCAGCGAGATCAGGGGCGGCGCCGCCTGGGCCAGCGAACCAAACAAACCGAAGTGCGCGCAAAACGAGGCGAGCGAAGCGATCAACATCGCGCCGACCCCCACCGGATTGATGTCGTAGAGGTGCGCGCGCTTGAATTCGATGTACCGGGGTGACCAGCCCATCGGTTTGTTGATCACCAGATCGGCAACCAGGGCACCAATCCAGGCAATCGCCACGTTCGCGTAAAGCCCCAGCACCTGCTCGATGGCATCGAACACGCCCAGCTCCATCAGCACCAGTGCGATGGCGACGTTGAACACCAGCCAGATCACCCGACCGGGATGGCTATGGGTGACGCGGGCGAAGAAGTTCGACCAGGCCAGGGAGCCGGCATAGGCATTGGTCAGGTTGATCTTCACCTGGGAAATGATCACGAACAGGGTCATGGCCGCCAGTGCCCATTCAGGCGAACTGAACACATAGCGGTAGGCGACCAGGTACATTTGCGTCGGCTCGGCAGCTCGCTCGATGGGCACTTCGTACTGCAAGGCCAGGAACGCGAGGAACGCTCCGGCCATGATTTTCAGGGCGCCGGGGATGATCCAGCCGGGGCCGGCCATCAGCAGCGCCGCCCACCAGCGTTTGCGATTGCGCCGGGTTTTCTCCGGCAGGAACCGCAAGTAGTCGACTTGCTCGCCAATTTGCGTGACCAGCGACAGCGCCACACTGAACGCGGCACCGAACAACAACAGATCAAAGGTGCTGCCTTCGCCTTCGCGCCCCGAAAAGGTCATCCAGTCGCTCAAGGCCGTGGGGTTTTTCCAGATCACAAAGACATAGGGAACCAACAGCAGGATCAACCACAGCGGCTGCGACCACATCTGCAAGCGGTTGATGAGGGTGATGCCGTAGGCCACCAGCGGAATCACGATCACCGAACAGATGACGTAGGCGAGCGCCAGGGGAATCTGGAAGTACAGCTCCAGGGCCAGGCTCATGATCGCCGCTTCCAGGGCAAAAAATAGAAAGGTGAAACTCGCGTAGATCAGCGACGTGATGGTCGAGCCGATGTAGCCGAAGCCCGCACCACGGGTGAGCAGGTCCATGTCCACGCCATAACGTGCTGCGTAGTAGCTGATGGGCAGACCCGTGAAAAAGATGACCAATGCGGCGGCCAGGATGGCCCACGCGGTGTTGGTGAAGCCGTAGCTCATCACCAGGGCGCCACCAATGGCCTCCAGCGCCAGGAACGACACCGCGCCCATGGCCGTGTTGGCGATACGAAACTCGGACCATTTGCGAAAGGCCTTTGGGGTGAACCTCAACGCGTAGTCTTCCATTGTCTCGTCGGCGACCAGGCTGTTGTAGTCGCGGCGGACTTTGATGATGCGCTGGGAGCCAGGTGGAGACACGATACGCTTCCGCAGGAGAGTTGAAGGGCGCTGACAGGGTCGGTCGAAGCAAATTCCGTGCCCCGGCCTGGGGCCCTGTCCTCGGCGAACGCCCGCGATCATGCCAGCCCGGCGCGGTGCTGGCGGTACGTCAAATGACGTACTTCCCTACGTCAAGCTGCGTATACCGGGTTAATGCCCCCGGCTTCATGCTGCGTCCACCTCGTGACGAAACGCCATTTAGAGCGTTTGCCGCGAATCACCCGCACAGGAGCCGCATCAATGGAAAAATCATTACCGGGCGCCAAGCGCTTCCTCCCGCGACGGTTGACACTGGGGGCCGCCGCGCTGTCGCTGATCGCCGCCAGCATTGTTGGCCAATCGGCGCTGGCGGATGACGCCAACACCACGGGCCTGGCGGTGACCGCCACCGAAGTCACCGTGGGCCAACTGCATTCGGCCACCGGCACCATGGCGATCTCCGAAACCGGTTCGATCCAGGCCGAACGCCTGGCCATCGACCAGATCAACGCTTCAGGCGGGATTTTGGGTCGTCAGATCAAGGTCGTGCAGGAAGATGGTGCATCCGACTGGCCAACCTTCGCGGAAAAAGCGCGCAAGCTGCTGGTGGGCGACAAAGTGGCAGCGGTGTTCGGCTGCTGGACCTCGGCCTCGCGCAAGGCAGTGTTGCCGGTGTTCGAGAAAGAAAACGGCTTGCTGTACTACCCCACGTTCTACGAAGGGCTGGAACAGTCCAAGAACGTGATCTACACCGGCCAGGAAGCCACTCAACAAATCATTGCCAGCCTGGACTGGATCGCCAAGGAGAAGGGCGCCAAGACGTTCTACCTGATCGGCTCCGATTACATCTGGCCACGCACTTCGATGAAGATCGCCCGCAAGCACATCGAAAACGTACTACACGGCACGGTGGTTGGCGAGGACTACTACCCGTTGGGCAACACCCAGTTCGGTTCGCTGATCAACAAGGTCAAGCTGAAAAAGCCTGACGTGGTGTTCGCCGCCGTCGTGGGCGGTTCCAACGTCGCTTTCTACAAGCAACTCAAGGCGGCAGGCGTGACCGCTTCCAAGCAGAACCTGCTGACCCTGTCGGTGACCGAGGATGAACTGCTGGGTATCGGCGGCGAAAACATGGCCGGTTTCTATGCCTCGATGAAGTACTTCCAGAGCCTGGACAACCCGAACAACAAAGCCTTCGTCGATGCCTTCAAGGCCAAGTACGGCAAGGACGCGGTGATGGGTGACGTGACCCAGGCGGCCTATCTCGGCCCTTGGCTGTGGAAGGCGGCGGTCGAGAAGGCCGGCAGCTTCGACATCGACAAGGTGGTGGCCGCATCCCCGGGCATCGAGCTGAAAACCGCACCCGAAGGCTACGTGAAGGTCCACGACAATCACCACCTGTGGAGCAAGACCCGCATCGGTGAAGCCCAGGCCGACGGCCAGTTCAAGGTGATCTACGAGTCGGATCTGATCGAACCGAACCCGTTCCCCAAAGGTTACCAATAAGCCTCGTTCAAGGTGGGGGCGGGGGCCCTCACCTTGAAAACGCCACGCTCTATTCATTCGGAGACCACCACCATGCAATGGCTGACTGATTTCGGTGCCATCGTGGTCATGCAGGGGTTCAACGGGCTTTCCGTATTCTGCGTGCTGCTGCTCATGGCCCTGGGGCTGGCGATCATTTTTGGCCAGATGGGCGTCATCAACATGGCCCATGGCGAATTCCTCACCGTGGGTGCCTACACCACCTACGTGTTGTCGACGCTGGTGCAAACCTACCTGCCGTCGATGCAGCCTTACTATTTTTTCTTCGCCATCGCCTTGTCATTCCTGGTTGCAGGCTCGCTTGGCTGGGTGGTCGAGCGGGTGATGATCAGCCGTTTGTACCACCGGCCCCTGGACACGCTGCTGGCCACCTGGGGTTTGTCGCTGGTGATGCAACAGGCGCTTCGCTCGATTTTCGGCGCGCGGGAAGTCAGCGCAAACCCGCCCGAGTGGCTGATGGGTGCGGTCAACCTGACCGACGCCATCGAGATTCCGCGCAACGGCTTGTTCGTCATGGCCCTGACCGTGCTGATGACCGGTGGCGTGTTCCTCATGCTCTATCGCACGCGATGGGGCTTGCAGGTACGAGCAACGGTACAGAACCGGGTGATGAGCCGGGCGGTTGGCATCAATACCCGTGAAGTGGACCGCATGACGTTCGCCCTGGGTTGCGGGGTCGCGGGTGTCGCCGGTGCCGCGTTTACCACCATCGGCTCGACCGGCCCGACTGCCGGCTCGCTGTATATCGTCGACACCTTCCTGGTGGTGGTGTTCGGCGGCGCGCAGAGTCTGCTGGGCACGATTGCCTCGGCGTTCACCATTGCCCAGACGCAGTCGGTCTCGGAATTCTTCATGAGTGGCTCGATGGCCAAGGTGCTGACCTTGTCGGCGGTGATCCTGATTCTGTTGCTGCGCCCGCAAGGGTTGTTCGCAAGCAAAGTTCGCAAGTAGAGGCCGCTGATGAACACGATAGACAAACTCATGGGTGGGCGGCAGGGCGTGATTGGCCTGCTGATTCTCGCCGCGCTGATCCTGGTAGTGTTTCCACTGACCCTCGACGCCTTCCGCTTGAACATGGTCGGCAAATACCTGACCTACGCCTTCGTCGCGGTTGGCCTGGTGTTGTGCTGGGGTTACGGCGGCATTCTCAGCCTGGGGCAGGGCGTGTTCTTCGGGCTTGGGGGCTATTGCATGGCGATGTTTCTCAAGCTTGAAGCCAGTGACCCGGAAAGCACCAGGATCCAGTCCACGCCGGGAATTCCCGATTTCATGGACTGGAACCAGATCACCGAGCTGCCGGCCCTGTGGATGCCGTTCCACAGTTTCAGCTTCACCGTGATCGCGGTGGTTGCCGTGCCCGTGATCCTCGCCCTGGTGATTGGGGCGGCGCTGTTCAAGCGGCGGGTGGGGGATGTGTACTTCTCCATCGTCACTCAGGCGATTGCGCTGATCCTCACCGTACTGATCATCGGCCAGCAGGGCCTCACCGGTGGCGTTAACGGGATCACCGATCTCAAGACCCTGCTGGGTTGGGATATTCGTGGGGATGGCGCCAAACTGATCCTGTACTTCATCAACGCGGTCCTGCTGCTGGGCTGCATCCTGATGGGCAAGTTCATCCTTGCGTCCAAGCTGGGGCGCCTGCTGATGGCCATGCGCGACAAGGAGGAGCGGGTGCGCTTTTCGGGGTATGACGTCGCCGGTTTCAAGATCTTCGTGTATTGCGTGGCGGCCGGGTTTTCCGCGATTGGCGGGGCGATGTTTGCCTTGCAGGTGGGCTTCATGTCGCCCTCGTTCGTGGGCATTGTGCCGTCGATCGAGATGGTGATCTTCGCCGCCGTGGGTGGACGGATGTCATTGCTGGGGGCGGTCTATGGATCGCTGCTGGTCAATTACGGCAAGACCTATTTCTCCGAGTCGTTCCCGGAACTGTGGCTGTACCTCATGGGCGGGTTGTTCATCGCCGTGGTCATGTACTTTCCCAATGGCCTGGCCGGGGTTTGGGAGACACACGGGCGCAAATGGATCGCACGGTTCGTGCCGGCCAGGAAGGTCGTGACAGTGGCGCCGATCATCAAGGCCGAGACTGCGATAGAGCCCCCTGCAACCACCCGCCCGATGGAGACCCAGTCATGAGCCAGGCGACTGCTTTTCATATGCCCAAGCCCGTGCTGGCCATCGAGGGGCTGACGGTCTCGTTCGACGGTTTCAAGGCGGTGGACAACCTCAACCTGTACATCGACCGCAATGAAGTGCGCGTAGTGATCGGTCCCAATGGCGCTGGCAAGACCACGGTGCTCGACCTGATCTGCGGCAAGACCCGCGCCACAGCCGGCAGCATCGACTTCAAGGGCCGCGAACTGACGAAGATGAAGGAATACGACATTGTGCGGGCGGGTGTCGGTCGCAAGTTCCAGACTCCGTCGATCTACGACAACCTGTCGGTGTTCGAGAACCTGGAAATGTCGTTTCCCAAGGGGCGTACGGTGTTCGGTGCGCTGTTTTTCAAGCGCAGCGACGAGGTGGTGCAACGTGTCCACGACGTGGCGGCGGACATCTTCCTCGGTGAGCTGTTGCAGCAGCAGGCGGGGCTGTTGTCCCACGGCCAGAAACAGTGGCTGGAAATCGGCATGTTGCTGATGCAGGACCCGGAGCTGCTGATGCTCGACGAGCCCGTTGCCGGCATGAGTGTCAGCGAGCGCGCGCAAACCGCCGAGCTGCTCAACCGCATCAGCCAGGGCCGCTCGGTGCTGGTGATCGAGCACGACATGGAGTTCGTGCAGAGCATCGCGCACAAGGTCACGGTGCTGCACCAGGGCAAGGTGCTCGCGGAGGGCAGCATGGAGGCGGTGCAGAAAAACCCGAAAGTCATCGAAGTCTATCTGGGCCACTGAGGAGCAAGGCATGTTTGCAATCAATCAGCTGGCCTGCGGCTACGGCCAGAGCCAGATCCTCCACGACCTGGATCTGAAGGTCGCGAAGCAGGAAATCGTCGCTGTCATGGGCCGCAACGGCATGGGCAAGACCACCCTGTTCAAGAGCCTGATGGGCATCCTGCCGCAATGGCGTGGCCAGGTGGCTGTCGAGGGCGTGAACATCTCGGCCATGGAAACCCATGCTCGGGTCGAGCACGGCCTGGCCTATGTACCGCAGGGGCGAATGATCTTCCCGTCCATGACCGTGCTGGAAAACATCCAGACCGGTTTGCCGGCTTCGGCCAGGGGCAAGGTGCCGGAAGACCTGTATGCGTTGTTCCCGGTGCTGTTCGATATGCGCAGCCGGCGCGGCGGCAACCTCTCGGGCGGGCAGCAGCAACAACTGGCCATCGCCCGTGCGCTGGCGACCAACCCCAAGGTATTGCTGCTGGACGAACCCACCGAGGGCATCCAGCCCTCCGTGATCAAGGACATCGCGCGCACCCTCAAGGAGATCCGCAATCTGCGTGACCTGACCATCGTCGTGTCCGAGCAGGTGCTGTCGTTCACCCTGGAAATCGCCGACCGGTTCCTGGTGATCGAGAAGGGCCGCTTCGTGATCGAGGAAACCCGGGCCAATGTCGATGAGGCAACGATCAGCCGCTATTTGTCGGTGTAACTCGTTGATACAGCTCGCAGGCTTGGCCCTTTGAAATAGCCACTACACTCAAACCCGATCGCTTGAACCGCAGTCACCGCAGGGCCCGCGCTTAATGAAGTCGCGCAGGCCCAAGGCGTTCGTTCGCCTGCGATCGGGGATATTTCCATCCAAGGAGAAACGCAATGACCGAAGTGTTGATCAAAGTCGACCTGAATCAGCCGGCCACTGAAAACGAGCAGATTCACAACCGCTGGCACCCGGATATCCCGATGGCGTGCTGGGTCAGACCCGGTGACGACTTCATCCTGGAAACCTACGACTGGACGGCGGGCGCGATCAAGAACAACGATGACGCCAGTGACGTGCGTGATGTCGACCTGTCCACCGTGCATTACCTGTCGGGACCGGTGGGCGTGCACGGCGCAGAGCCTGGCGACCTGCTGGTGGTCGACCTGCTCGACATCGGCGCCAGGGCCGATTCGCAGTGGGGCTTCAACGGTTTCTTTTCCCGGCAGAACGGTGGCGGTTTCCTCACCGACCATTTCCCTTCGGCGCAGAAAGCCATCTGGGACTTCAAGGGCATGATGACCAGTTCCCGGCACATTCCAGGCGTCGAGTTCGCCGGCCTGATCCATCCCGGTCTGATCGGCTGCCTGCCGGATCACAAGATGCTCGCCGAGTGGAACCGCCGTGAGCAGGAGTTGATCGACACCAACCCCGAGCGCGTACCGCCGCTGGCCAACCCGCCATTCGCCAAGACCGCCCACCTGGGCAAGATGAAAGGCCCCGAGCGTGACATGGCCGCCGCCACGGGCGCCCGTACCGTACCGCCGCGCGAACACGGCGGCAACTGCGACATCAAGGACCTTTCCCGAGGTTCCAAGGTGTTCTTCCCGGTGTACGTCGATGGCGCCGGCCTGTCGGTGGGCGACCTGCACTTCAGCCAGGGCGATGGCGAAATCACCTTCTGCGGCGCCATCGAGATGGCTGGCTGGGTGCACATGCGTGTCGAGCTGATCAAGGGCGGCATGGAAAAATACGGAATCAGGAGCCCGATCTTCAAGCCCAGCCCAATCATCCCGACCTACAACAAATACCTGATTTTCGAAGGGATCTCGGTGGATGAAAGCGGCAAGCAGCATTACCTGGACGTCAACATCGCCTACAAACAGGCCTGCCTGAACGCCATCAACTACATGACCAAGTTCGGTTATTCGCCTGCGCAGGGTTATGCATTGCTGGGGTCGGCGCCGGTGCAGGGGCATATCAGCGGGGTCGTCGACATCCCGAACGCCTGCGCAACGTTGTGGTTGCCCACCGAGATCTTCCAGTTCGATATCAACCCGAGTGCCAACGGTCCGACACGTTTTATCGATGGCAGTATCGATTTGCCGATTGCACCGGATAAATAAGCTCGCGTTCGGAAGTGTTTCCGGTGCAGGACGCGAGTCTTGCGCCGGAATCCATCAGGGATGAACAGTGATTTTTTGGAGTTCTTTCTATGGCTATGTACGAATACGATTGCCCCGAATGCGGATACTTCACGGCGATGCGCCCCATGGCAGACAGCGCATTGCCCTGTGATTGCCCGGCGTGCGGAACATCGAGCCTGCGGGTGATCCTCTCGGCGCCTGGGCTGGCCACCATGGCCGGCAACACACGCAAGGCCATCGCCGCCAACGAGCGCAGCTCACATGCACCCAAGACCGTCGATGAATATCGCGACAACGCCCGACATCCAAAAGGCTGCGGTTGCTGTGGCCCGAGCCAGAAAGTCGAGCCGAGCAAGACCAACCCCCATGCCCTCAAGGGCAAGGCCTCGGGCAGGCCTTGGATGATCAGCCACTGAGCGAAACAAATAACCTGTAGGAGCGGGCTTGCCCGCGATGAGTATGTATCAGGCGCCGACGATGCCGGATATCGCGAGCAAGCTCGCTCCTACAGGGGGCGACTTTTTTACATGCCGTTGGCAAACTCCGGGTCGCCCGGACGCAGGCGTTCGTTGAGGCCGCGCAGGGCGTGGGCGTATTCAGCCAACCCCCCGAGCGTCCAATCAGCACGCCGCCGGATGCGCAAGTCTTCGGCACTGGCGCTGTCCGGGCCATTCATCACCAACTCCACCTGCCGCACGATCAACTGCTCGGGCAGGTAGCAGATGCGGCAATTCTTGTAGCTCGAGGCGCGCAACTCCGAAAGCGGATAGGCGCCACCCTGACCCGAAGACACACCCACCAACAGCGCCGGCTTGTGCCCCAGCTCAAGGTAGCCAGCATGGACGAACAGGTTCTTCAACGCCGGGCACGCCATGCCGTGCCATTCCGGGGTCAGCACCACCAGCGCATCGGCCTCGCGCAACACGGCGCTGTGATCAGCCCACACGCCACCCACATCTTCGGCCGGCCACAAAGGCAGGGGCGCAGCACCAAGGTCGATCACCCGAGGCTGTTCACACAGTGCCAACGCCTGTAAACGCGCAGCGAGAAACCCCGCCACCTTCGACGATTGGCTCGCTTGCTGGCTGGAGCCTGCGACCAGGACGATGTTCAGGCTCATTTGGCCAACTCCTGATTGGATGGACGTTGCGCTTTTGCGCTTTTGCTGCGCGCGAGCGGCCAGAACAACTCCTGCTGCCAGCTCACCGGCTTCATGTCCTCGATACCGTAATGCTCCGGACGCCGGCGGGTGATTTTCGCCGAGCCGAACAACACGTCCCAGAAGAACAGCAGGTTGCCGAAGTTGCCCTTGTAATGGGTCACGCCGTCATCGGCATTCAGCCCGTGGTGCGCCGAGTGGGTGGCGGGCGTGGAAATGGTCCGCTCCAACAACCACATCAGCGGGCGCAACGCCGGTACGCGGTACAGCTTTTCGTCCCAGGGCACGCTGCTGTGGGCGGAGAAGATCACCAGCATCTTGACGATCAGGTAGCCGTAATACACCGGCGCCAGGCCCATGTAGATCAGCATCCCCGAGAACCACAGGCCAGGCATCAGCAGGTAGTAAAAGCTGTTGTTGCGGTAGACGATGCGTATGCTCATGTAAGGCGCCGAATGGTGCGCCCGGTGCAGCGAATACAGGAACGGCACCTTGTGGCTCAGGCGATGCCACCAGTACTGGGTCATGTCGTCCAGCACCAGGAACAAGCCCAGGCCGAGCAGCCAGTGCACATTGGCCAGGCTGTCTTTCAATTGCGGTGCGAAATGATCCAGTAACAGGCTGCTGAGCAAGGTCACCAGCGGCAGGGTCACGCCCATCAGCAGGCTGGAACCTAAGATTTCGATGATCACGTCGCGCCGCTGGCCACGGGGCTGGGTGAAACAGGCGCAGGCGATTTCCAGGGCGATAAAGCCAATCAGAATGGCAAGGATGATCGGTACCGGACTGTTGGAGATTATTGTTGTATTCATGGCACTCTCTGGTTGGGGCCGATAATGGCGACGCCCGACAATAAGAAACCATGGGTCCAGCTCAAGCTATGCGCAAAACGGACAGAATCACCATAAATCCGGCCAAGCCTTCGCCCGAACGATTTCATCGTGGCCCGTTGGGGCGGGTGCTGGAGCGCTACCTCGACAGTTGCACGCTCGAGGCCCGGAGCAACTACAGCATGGTTGCCCTGGAACAACTGTGGCGCAAGGCCGCCAGTCATGATCCGGCCATCGGCCTTAAGCTGTTTTCCCATTTCACCCGCCAGGATTGGCATGTGCTGGCACATGCTTGCCTGTACAGCGCCAATCTGGAGGAGTCGATTCGCTTCTGGGCGCGTTACGCACGCCTGGCTTCGGACATGGACAACATCGTGCTGGTCGAGGAGGGCGACTGCCTGGGTGTCGAGCTGCGCATCGAAGCCCCGGCCAGCCTGGCGCGGTATGTGGTCGAGCACTACTCGGTGATGTCGCTCAGTGTCCTGCGCATCGGCACCGGCTTGACCCTGCTGCCGATGCGCGCGTCTTTCGCCCATCCGCGCCCCGCGTATCATGCGCAGTACGTCCAGTGGTTCGGCGACAACGTGCAGTTCGGGTGTGAGCACAATCGGTTGTACTTCACCCGTTCCAGCCTGCAGACGCCGCTGCAAACCCACAATGCCGGGATGATGGAAGTGCTGTGCCAGGAACTGGACCGGCGCCTGGCGCAACAGCACCAACTCAGCGGCTGGGCCGGCCGGGTGGTGCAGGGGATTCGCCAGAGCCTGGTCGCGGGGCAGGTTTGCAGCCTGGAGACCCAGGCGCAGGTGTTGAACCAGAGCCCACGGACCCTGCGCCGGCGCCTGGACGAGGAAGGCCTGACCTTCCGCTATCTGCTGGACCGGGTGCGGGCGGAGCTTGAGCAGTACCTTGAACTGCAAGGCAACACCCGCACCCAGATCGCTGCGCAACTGGGCTACAGCGATCTGGCCGCCTACGTCCACGCCCGAAAACGCTGGCGCAGTCTTTAGGAGCGAGCATGTCGAAGCGTCGCGATGGCGGTGTGTCAGGCGCTGATGAGGTTGGATGTGCTGGCCCCATCGCGAGCAAGCTCGCTCCTACAGTGTCTGAGGTCGTACACAAAATCTGCGTTCACCGAGAAACCTGTAGGAGCGAGTTTACTCGCGATGGTGGTTAACGATTACGCGGGGTGCCTGGATGCCTGCGGTGTCTGGGATACCATCGCGAGCAAGCTGAACTGGCCTAATGATTTTGGACACTTCAATCGGGCGCTATGATAGCGCCCAAATCTGAGGTGTTTGGATATGCGTAAATCCTATTCGAGTGAGTTCAAGCTCAAGGCTGCCAGCATGGTGTTGGATGAAGGTCAGCCGGTTACCGAAGTCTGTGCCAGCCTGGATATCGGCCCCACAGCCCTGCGCCGTTGGGTTGATCAAGTGCAAAAAGAGCGCTTGGGCTCGACTCCGGTGGGGGCCAAGGCGATTACCGCTGATCAACGAGAAATCCAGAGACTCAAAGCTCTGCTCAGAGAGAAAGACCTGGATATCGAAATCCTAAAAAAGGCCAGTGCTCTCCTGCTTTTGGACGCCAAAGATCATTCACGCTGATCGATGAGCTGGGCGAGCAGTACGGCGTTAAAAAGTGTTGCCGGGCGTTTGGGGGCAACCGCAGTAGCTTTTACGCCTGGCGCCAGCGCCAAGGCAGAGCAAATCCTGAACGGGACAAGCTCAAAGCCGCGTTGGTCAGGCACCACAAGGCGTCCAGAGAGTCGGCCGGCGCACGTACTTTGTCCAAGGAGCTACAAGCCAAAGGGCATCGTATCGGGCGTTATATGGCTCGCAGTTTGATGCGCGAAGCTGGCATCGCTAGTCGTCAGCGCCGGCGCCATAAGTACAAGTCGCCGGGTGTGGAGGCCTTGGTGGCGCCGCACGTGCTCAAGCGAAAATTTGATGTGACGGCGGTTAATCAGGTGTGGTGTGGCGACGTGACATACATCAAGGTCGGCAAGCGGTGGATGTACTTCGCCGCCGTTTTGGATCTGTACGCTCGCAGGATCGTAGGGTGGTCGTTTTCGATGATTTCTGATGCCAACCTGACCTGCGAAGCGCTACGCATGGCGGTTGAGCTGCGCGGCCATCCCCAGGATGTGTTGTTTCATTCTGATCAAGGTTGCCAGTACACCAGCCATAAATTCCGAAATGCGCTTGTGAAACATCGGTTCAGGCAAAGTATGAGCCGTAAAGGCGAGTGCTGGGACAATGCCCCGATGGAGCGTTTCTTTGGTAGTTTGAAGTCCGAGTGGGTGCCTGAAACGGGCTACAAACTGGAGCATGAGGCCCGGGCAGATGTGCAGCGCTATGTCTCGCGCTACAACATCAGCAGGCCTCACAGCTATAACGACTACAGGTCGCCGGTCGTGAAGGAAAGATTGGCGGCGTGAACCGTAATCAGTGTCCAAGATTACTTGACCAGTTCAAGCTCGCTCCTACAGTGTCTGAGGTCGTACACAAAATCTGCGTTCACCGAGAAACCTGTAGGAGCGAGTTTACTAGCGATGGTGGTTAACGATGACGCGGGGTGTCTGGGTGCCTACGGTGTCTGGGATACCATCGCGAGCAAGCTCGCTCCTACAGTGTCTGCGCTCGTACACAAAATCTTCATTCACCGAGAAACCTGTAGGAGCGAGCTTGCTCGCGATGGTGGTTAACGATGACGCGGGGTGTCTGGATGCCTGCGGTGTCTGGGACACCATCGCGAGCAAGCTCGCTCCTACAGGGGTCAATATGCATGATTAGAGGCTCAATTTACGGCTGAACTTGGTTTCCATCACGATGTGTGACGCGGTGTGGGCCACGCCCTTGATCATGTTGATCCGGGTCAGTTCGGCGTTCAGTTCGCTCAAGGTTGGGGTCACCAGGTGGATGATGAAATCCGATTCGCCCGACACCGCATACACCGCCTGCACCGCGTCCATCTTGCGCAGCGAGGTCATGACGTCGGTGTAACTCTTGTTGGTGCACGAGGTCATGGTGAAGCAGTTGATGGTCTGCTGCAGCCGATCCTGATCGATGCGCACACTGTAGCCCGTGATGACGCCGGCCTTTTCCAGGCGGGTGATGCGTTCCTGCACCGCCGAGCGCGACACTCCGAGCTTGCGAGCCAATGACGCGGTGGGTTCGCGGGCATTGGTTTGCAGCAGGCCAAGCAGTTGCCTGTCCTTGTCGGTGAGGTTGAACAGCGGACCGGAACTCTGCACATCCATGGACACGTAATTGACCTCGCGGGGGTTCAGTTGCTCTGTGTCGCTCGGCGTTGCGAGCGGGCTTCCTGGAATATATCCATCATCTTGAGGCCGGCGTAAACCGTTTGTGCTGCCGCCGGTCCCAGCGGACCACCGTTCCATTGCAGGCCATAGGCGTCAAATAGTCGGTAGCGATCGGTTTCACCGCAAATGGCTTCGGCAATCACCCGCCCACCAATCGGCGCGGTGTTCATACCATGGCCACCAAACGAAGTACACGCCCACAGGCCCTGGCCCAGCGGGCCTATGTGCGGCATCTTGTGCCGTGCGTAGCCCATCAGCCCGGACCACGCCTTATCGATCCTGACGCCGCGCAATTGCGGGTAGACGTCGAGAATGTCGTCGGTCAGCAGTTGCCCCAAACGCTTTTCATCCTGCAGGTTGCGGGTGGTGATGCGGCCACCCCAGAGCAGGCGGTCGCCATCGACGATGCGGTAGTAGTCCGAGGCACGACGGTTGTCGCCCACGGCATCGGTGGTGCGCATCACCTCTGGCAGACGCTCGCCCAGGCGTTCGGTAAGTACCGCGTAGGTGGCGATCGGCAGGAAGGCCCGGCGCAGCTTGCCGAATTCGCGACCACCATAGCCGCCGCAGCAATACACCACGTGCGCGCAATCGACGCTGCCTTGATCGGTGAACACTCGATGACGACCGCGCTCGCTCTCGACACGCACCATGGGCGATTGCTCATGGATACGGCCGCCGCTGGCTTCGATCAGCCCGGCCAGGCCCAGGCAGTAATTCAACGGGTGGAAGTGAAAGCCGTGGGTATCGCGCAGCGCCTGGAAGTAGCGATCGGTCCTGAGCCGCTCGCGCACGGCCTGGCGATCCAGGTACTCAAGGTGAAAATCAAAATCGGCAGCCATTTTATCGCGGGTGCGTTGCAGGTTATCGCCGTCGTCGTAGCGCACCACGCTGAGCTTGCCCGACGTGGGCGCGCAACCCGCAAACTGATGACGGGCGATCATCCCGCGCACGGTATCGACGCCTTCCAGCGACAGCTTGAACAGCGCAGAAGCGGTCGCCTTGCCGCATCGCCGCTCGATGGCCGACAAGCCTTCGGACCAGCCCTGTAGTACAAAACCGCCGTTACGCCCCGAAGCGCCCCACGCCACGCGGCCGGCGTCGAGCAGCACCACCGACTTGCCCCGCGAGAGCAGTTCCCAGGCCGTGCTGAGCCCGGCCAGCCCGGCGCCGACGATGCATACGTCGGCCTGCATGGCGCCCGCCAGTGGCGCTCGTTCGCGGGCGTATTGCATGGTGGCGGTGTAGTAATTGTTGATGTACATGAAGGCTCTTGTCCTTTTCTTCACGGCACAGGCGAGCCGGGCGCCGCGTTTAAAACGGGCGCTCGGCAAGGCTTGGGTAGTTTGCTGCGGGTTACTGGACCTGGGTCAGGTCCGCGCCGTACCACTTCTGCGACAGCTGCTTGAGAGTGCCGTCGGCTTTCATCTCCGTGACGATCTTGGTCAAGGCGCTGTTGAAGGCGTCATCACCCTTGTCGGTCGCGAGGGCCAGAGGCTCGTAGTACGCGGGTTTGCCTTCAACCTGCACGATCGGATAGCCATTTTTCACTGCCGCGACGATGGTCGGCAGCGCTGACAAGGTGGCGTTCAGGCGCACACCGTTACCCATGCGCAGGTCATCCAGCGGGCCCATGCTGTCACCGTAGGTCTGCACCTCGCCAGGCTCAACCTCATAGGTGAAGGGCGGCACGTCGGCGGCGTCGATCTTGAGGCGGCGGTTGATGTAGTCCTCGGACGTGGTGCCGGCTTCGACGCCGATGGTCTTGCCATTCAAGTCTGAGGGTTTGGCACCGGCGGCATCCTTGTGCACCGCGAAGACGTAAGGCGTGTAGTAGTAGATCGCCGGGAAATCCAGCACCCGACCGCGCGCGGTGGTGGGGGTCATGGAGCCCACCGACAGATCCCAGCGATTGGCCCAGCGCCCGGCGGTGATGATCCCGTACTCGGGCGTGACGAAGGTGACCTTGCTGCCAAGGCGCTTGGCGATTTCGGTGGCCACATCGATGTCGAAGCCTTGCAACTGGTTATCCGGGCCGAGGAACGATTGCGGCGGCCAGTTGGCGGCGGTGGCGACCTTGATCACCTTGGTGTCGTGGATGCGGTCCAGGGTCGCGCCGGCCCAGGCGGCGCCTGCGGTGGCGGTCAACGCTGTAGCGACGGCGGTTGCGGTGAAGAAGCGGGTAAGTGAGCGCATGAGTCAGTCTCCAGTAGTCTTTGTGCTGGTTTTGTTGTTATCGACGGCTGATGTTTCTCAGTGGCTGAGAATCTGTGACAGGAACTCCCGGGCGCGGGCGTGCTGCGGGTTGTCAAAAAACTCGTTGGGTTTGGCTTGCTCGATGATGCAGCCCTGATCCATGAAAATGATGCGGTCCGCCACGCGCCGGGCGAAGCCCATCTCATGGGTGACGCAGACCATGGTGATGCCGTCCTGCGCCAGCTCGCCCATGACATCCAGCACTTCCTTGACCATCTCCGGGTCAAGCGCCGAGGTGGGTTCATCGAACAGCATGATGCGCGGGCGCATGCACAGGGCGCGGGCGATGGCCACGCGCTGCTGCTGGCCGCCGGAAAGCTGGCCGGGGAACTTGTCGGCCTGGTTGCGGATACGCACACGGTCGAGGTATTCGTAAGCCAGTTCGCGGGCCTGCGCTTCGCTGAGCTTGCTCACCAGACGCGGTCCAAGCATGAGGTTATCCAGCACGGTCATGTGCGGGAACAGGTTGAACTGCTGGAACACCATACCCACCTGGCGGCGGATGTCGGCGACGCGTGTGGCCTCGCGGGTCAACTCGGTGCCGTCGATATGGACGCTGCCTTTCTGGAAATCTTCCAGCAGGTTCAGGCAGCGGATCAGGGTGGACTTGCCGGAACCCGAGGGGCCGCAGACCACCACGATTTCGCCGCTGGCGATGTGCAGGTCGATGCCCTTGAGCACATGAAAGTCGCCGTACCACTTGTGCATGTCGCGAATCGAGACGGCGGGGGACAAGGCGGTTGCAAGTTGATTCATCACAAGGCTCCTGGCTTAGCGGTGGGCACGGTTGAAGTGCTTTTCCAGGCGCGCCTGGACGGTTTCCAGCAGGATCGACAGCAGCCAATAGAGCACGGCGGCGGTGATGAGCATTTCCAGATGGCGGAACTCGGCCCGGCCCTGGGTGCGTGCCAGGAACATCAACTCCCAGACGCCGATGACCGAGACCAGCGAACTGTCCTTGAGCATCGAGATGAACTGGTTGCCGGTGGGCGGAATGATCAGGCGCATCGACTGCGGCAGGATCACCCGGGTCATGGCCTGCCAGGGGTTGAGGCCGATGGCCCTGGAGGCTTCCCACTGGCCACGAGGAATGCTGCTGATGCCGGCGCGGAAGATCTCGGTCATGTACGCGCCGTAGCACAGCGACAGCGCGAGGATGCCAGCCGGCACCGCGCCAACCACATAGCCCAGCTGCGGGATGCCCAGGTAAATCAGGTAGATCTGGATCAGCAGCGGCACGCCCCGGAAGAACGAGGTGTAAAAACTGGCGATGGCAATCGCAAAGCCGTTGGACGACAGGCGCGCAGTGGCGCCCAGCAAGGCAAGGACGAAGGCGATGGCAATCGAGATCGCCGACACGTAGACGGTGGTGAACACACCCTGGGTGATCATGAAGCCGACTTTGGTGGCGATGAAGCTGTAGGACAGGTTGAAGGTGTCGAAAAACAGCAGGAACAACGCCAGCAATTCGCACCAGACCGTAATGATCTGCGTGCGCAGTGGCAGGCGGCCGAGGATGAACAAGTTGAGCACCAGCGTCAGGGTGAGGGTCCCGCCCACCGCGATATCACGCGCCAGTGGCGCCTGCAGGTCCAGGACGATAGGACCCATCAACTGGGACAGCCGACCCTGACCCAATCCAAACACCAGCGTAATGATGAAGATGATCACAGCCACCGCCCCCATGAAGGCGGCGCTGTCGGTCTTGCGAGGTTTGACGACAAGGTCTTTGTACATGGCTTACACGCCCCAGGGGGAACCCCTTTATTGTTGTAAGTCCATTATGAGACGGCAAAATGCCGGGCGGCAGCCGGCGATTTGATTGGTTGTTGGGTTTGTTTTGGCATTTGTCAGGGTTAAAGCCATACAAATGGTCAGCAGACCCTGCAGGAGCGAGCTTGTCGAAGCGTCGAAGCGTCGAACCGTCGAACCGTCGCGATGGCGGTGTGTCAGGCACCAATGATGTTGGATGTGCCGGCCTATTCGCGAGCATGCTCGCTCCTACAGGTTGGGGGAGATCTGATTTAGACCGCCAAACTCCGCTCACGCAACTCGCTATTGAGAATCCGGTCGTTCTCGCTGTAGTCCACCGGGCAATCGATCACATGCACGCCCGGCGTCTTGATGCAGTGTTCGAGCAACCCCAGGAAGCCTTCGGCGCTTTCCACTCGATGGCCGTGGGCGCCGTAGGCCTCGGCATATTTGACGAAGTCCGGGTTGCCATAATCCAGGCCGAAATCGGTGAAACCCATGTTCGCCTGTTTCCAGCGGATCATGCCGTAGCCGTCGTCGCGCAGGATCACCACGGTCAGGTGCATACCCAGTCTTACCGCCGTTTCCAGTTCCTGGCTGTTCATCATGAAACCGCCATCGCCGCACACCGAAACCACCGGACGATCGGGGTGCACCAGATGCGCTGCCATCGCGGACGGCAGACCGGCGCCCATGGTCGCCAAAGCGTTGTCGAGCAATACGGTATTGGGCTTGTGCGCCTTGTAGTTACGAGCGAACCAGATTTTGTAGATGCCGTTGTCCAGCGCTACGATGCCTTCGGACGGTAATGCACGGCGGATGTCGGCCACCAACCGCTGCGGGTACACCGGGAAGCGGTCGTCGTCGGCGCCTTCGGCGATCTGCGTTTCGTTGGCTTCACGGATCGTCATCAGGCGAGTGAAGTCCCAGTGCGACGTGTCGTTCAGCGCTTCACCTATCTGCCACACGGCGTTCGCGATGTCGCCGATCACTTCGATCTGCGGGAAGTACACCGCATCCACCTCGGCGGAACGGAAGTTGATATGGACCACCTCGGTTCCACCGCGCACCATAAAGAACGGGGGTTTCTCGATCACGTCATGGCCGATGTTGACGATCAAGTCCGCCGCTTCCACCGCGCGATGGACAAAATCGCCGGCTGACAGCGCCGCATTGCCGAGAAAACGCGGATGACGCTCATCGACCACGCCCTTGCCCATCTGGGTCGTGATGAATGGGATGCCGGTCTTGTCGATCAGTTGTTTGAGTACCTTGGCGGTCATCTTGCGGTTGGCGCCGGCGCCGATCACCAGGATCGGGCTGCGGGCGGTGCGCAGTTTGTCGACGGCGGCTTCCACCGCTTTGTTTTCCGCCAACGGCCGGCGATGCAGGCTTGGCGGGATCGGGAGGCTCTCGGTCTGCTCGGCGGCGATGTCTTCCGGCAGCTCGAGGTGCACGGCGCCGGGCTTTTCTTCCTCGGCGAGGCGGAAGGCCTCGCGCATGCGCGCCGGGATGTTATCGGCGGAAGCGAATTGGTGGGTGTACTTGGTGATCGGCGCCATCATCCCGCACACATCGATGATCTGGAACCGGCCTTGCTTGGACTTCTTGATCGGCTTCTGCCCGGTGATCATCATCATGGGCATGCCGCCCAGATACGCATAGGCGCTGGCAGTCACCAGGTTGGTGGCGCCGGGGCCCAGGGTCGAGAGGCTGACGCCGGTCTTGCCGGTCAGGCGCCCGTAAGTGGCGGCCATGAAGCCGGCGGACTGCTCGTGGCGGGTCAGCACCAGCTTGATCTTCGACTTGCGCAGGGATTCGAGCAGGTCGAGGTTTTCCTCGCCGGGAATGCCGAATACGTACTCGACACCTTCGTTTTCCAGGCATTGCACAACGACATCGGCAGCCTTGGCCATTTGCGATATTCCTCCAGCGAGTTGTAGGGGACGGGGTTGTCAGGCAGCTTAGCGCGACACCGGCGTATTTAGGCACCGAAAAACGACACTAGACAGCCGAACGACGTTCCGCGCGTAGGCGATAAGCACCTGGAGAACAACCAAACCAGCGATTGCAGGCTCGGTAAAAGCTGCTGATCTCGTTGAAGCCCAGTCGTTGGGCGATCCTGGCCGGGCTCTGATGGGTGAAGCGAATCAAGTGACGGGCCAGTTGCAGTCGGCATTCGTCCTGGAGCTCCCTGAACCCGGTCAATTCATCGTCAAGACGGCTGCGTAGCATGCGCGGCGTGAGGTTCAGCGCGCCCGCAGTACTTTCCAGAGAAATCACGACACCCTTGGCCAGACCAACAACAATGTGATTTTTAACGACCGAGGAGGTTTTAACCGGGAAATTCTGAAGTTCGCCGTTGAGCATGATGTCGTGATGCAGTCGCAAATCGGCACATCGTGTGGGCAGTGGCAGATGCCAGTCTGTTGGCGAAAAAGAGATCTTGTTCACCAGATCGGAGAACGTCAGGTGCGGCCCGAACATGTGTTGTAACGCAGTACAGTCTACAGGTTGGTCGTAGCTGAACGATGCGGCGATGGGCTTGACCCTTCGCGCTGGCAAAAGCCATTCAACAATAGCGATGATGGTCGAAAGATAACAATCGATATAGGACCTGGACAGCTGGAGCAATTCCAGTCGCAGGAACACAATGCTGTAACTATCCGCTTCCTCAAGGATCAGCAGGGGAAGGCCGTCGGATAAAAGCGAAGAGGAGTGTGCGAGGACTTTAAGCGCATCTCCCAGTGTCGGGCTGGACATCATGGGATAAAGCTGCGAATAGAGCTGGCCCGGATGGAACAGTTCGCGGCAGTGAAGGCCAATGTCGGGATTCTCGGCGTCTGCCTCGAGGAACCCCATGAAGTTCGAGATATCCTCGATACGCACCCTCTCGGCGTTCGCCGCTTCTGCGCTCAAGCGCGCATGCAAGCCATTGACCCATTCAGAGGGAGGGGGCGCATATTCCTTGAGTCTCAACACGATTCGGGCGCAGGAGGAGGCAAGCGTCGTCATGGCCTCAAAGCACCTCGATGCTGTTGGTTTTTCGCGCCCGGAGCTGCCCGGGGGACAAGCCGAACCAACGCTGACAAGCTTTATGCAGGCTGCTCGATTCACAGAACCCAAGCAGTGATGTGATTTTCTTGAGACTCATCGTAGAGGTGCACAAGAGGTTGTTGGCGAGCTCCTTGCGCAGTTGCTCCTGCAAAGCGGAAAAAGTGAAACCCTCATTCTCCAGGGACTTTTGCAGCGTTCGTTTGCTCATGCCCAGCGTCAGCGCCATGTTCTCGAGTGAAGGCAGCCGGCCATCTGAGACACCGGCGGAAAAAGCCGAGCGAACTTTCTCGACCAGCGATCCTTTCACCCGCTCTTCCAGCAGCGCCTCGGCATATCGGCCGTGAACGGCGTCCAGCGCAGGGTTGCAGGTCGCCACGGGAATGGCCTGGATGTCGCTATCGAAGGTAAACCTAAGATGCGGAGCATCAAACAGGATGTGGCTGCCGAATAGCTGCGTCAGGTCATTCGTTTCAAGCGGCTCCGGGTAGGGCATTTCAACCCTGATCGGATCGACTTTCGAGGGATGAGCCAGCCAGTGGATGAGCCCTAGTAAAAGAGCGGCTACAGCATCAAAAAAATACCGGGGGGCTTCGTAGGAACCGCCCGGTTGAACGGTGAGGATGAAGTCTGCACACGCCTCTTCAAAGGTGAGGACCGAAGAATCAGTGATTAACGGGTGATATCGTGCCAGGCGCTCCAGCGCAACTTTGATCGTGGAACTGGACATTACCAAATAACCCGGCACGCCAAGAAAATAGGGCCTGCCGAAATCATAGGCAATCAAACCAATATTTTCATCTCGGGTATTTGCATAAGCATCATTGCAAAAGCGATAAACTAGAGCGAGGTCAAGCTTGTCGGTGGTTATACCATTTGACAGTTCGGCCTGAAAATCGGCTAGAAGACTATTGAGTGCCTTATTATTTTTCGAGATCGCCTGGGCAACATTGTTAAATGCAGTCGCCGAAATTGTACACATTGCTCACCCTGAAAAATTCACAACTCACGGATAGTTTCGGCATTCAAGTTAGAAAACATGAACTGCGCGATCGGACATAATAAAAGAAGCTCAAGACACTAGGCAAGGATGACTGTCGGTGTGATGATTTATTCGGTGGTAGCTTAAGGCCACTTTCTTGAATGGATATTTGGAGAGAATTCAAATCGGTTTCATGCGCACACCAGCGCACTACCAGCGCAGGTCCGACGCAGAGCGTTTTGCACGCGTTGATTATCAACTGTAGTGGAGGCTGAGTTGAGTTTCACCGTTCGGTTTGCTCTTCGCTTCTGAGACTGGCGTACCAATATGGCGGCGTCGATCGAAAGGTAATATTGATGGTCTCTCACGTTGATATGTGTTCCGACCTGGAATTTTGCAGCGTTTGTTCAGATGAGGCATTGGAATTTGTACACTGGTTCTACGATGAGCTGGCGCGGGGCCAATTGTTTCTGGCGTTCCAACCTGTTACGTCGGTCAAGCCCGGCACGATTTTCTACTACGAAGGGCTTCTGAGGCATTGCGAAGGCCCGATGAAAACTAATCCCTTTCCGATCCTGGAAGGTCGCAAGTCCATTAGAAAGTTAGATCATTGCGTGGTCTCTAGCGTCATTTCAATGTTGCGCGATAATCCGGGCATTCGCCTGGGTTGCAATGTATCTGCACAGAGTGCAGTACTGGATGAGAGATGGAGCGACATTATCGCGCAATTAGTTGCAGAACCCTTGCTGGCAAAAAGACTGGTCATCGAAATAACCGAAAGCGCTTTAGCAAACCATGACGCAGCCGCGGAGTTTGTTATCCGCATGCGCAGTTTGGGGTGCCTGACAGCAGTTGATGATTTTGGTTCGGGCTTCAGTACTCTCGAGTTTATTCGCACGGCATCCCCCGACATTATAAAAATCGATAAGGGATATCTGCACCGAGCCCGTCACTGTGAAGTCGCTGCCAAGGCCTTCGAACACCTGATGGGACTGTGTCAGACATTTGTGCCCCATGTCGTGGCTGAAGGTGTGGAATTTGCGAGTGACACCGAGCGACTGGTGCACTGTTCAGCGCAATGGATGCAGGGCTTTCTGATTGCAAAGCCGCAACGCGTTTTACCAGGCGCATCGAGGCATTGCGTGGTCGTTAATTATCCGACCCCGTAACCGAGCGTTGATCGACGCTGATTTACTTTAAATGACCGACCGAGGTAAAAATGTTGCTGCGCAAATTAAAAATAGCCAATCGCGTGCTGGTGTGTTTTGCCTCGATGGTTTTGATTGTATTGATGCTGGGCGTTTTTGGCCTTTTACAAATTGCCAAGGTTCGGGAAGAAGGGCAGAGGATCGAGAACGATGCGCTGCCTGGTGTCGCATTGGGAGACGATATCGCCCTGGCTTTTTCGAACACCCGAGTCGACGTCGTTCGTTTGATGTCAGTCGGTGTAGCCAAATTGCCGGAGGCTTTCGCCAGCTATCAGGACAAGGTCAAGGCATTCAATTCGGCGGTTGATCACTATCGCCCGCTGATCAATACACGGGAAGAAGAAACGGCTATCGGTGCGCTGCTGTCGTTGTTCGCCACCTACAACACCGATGCCCAAGCCAGTTACGAGCTTTTGCAAAACGGCAAAAGCGAGGCGGCCCAGGCTGTCATCATGGGCAAAATGGTGACCACCGCAGGGTTGATCAAAGAACAACTCGCGAACCTGGAAACCATCAACGACGATACCAAGGCCAGTGCAGTCGACGCGGCTGCCGCTGCCTATAGCGAGGCCCAACTGGTGGTCGGCATCGTACTGGTCGTGGCGTTGCTGTATACGATGATGCTCGCCTGGCGATTGATCGCGAGCCTGGCGGGGCCCATCAAGCTGGCACTCGACAGCTCGGATCAAGTCGCGTCCGGCGATCTGCGCAAGACGGTTGTGGACATCGAGGGCACCGATGAAGCGGCCTTGTTACTTCAATCCATGGAGCGCATGCGTGGCAACCTGCATGCGATGCTCCTGCAGATTGGGGCTGCGTCGAACCAATTGGGATCAGCCGCTGAAGAGCTCAATGCGTTGATGCGCGACAGTCATGCGGATTTGAATGCCCAGAATGTTGAAATCGAAATGGCGGTGACTGCCGTTACGGAGATGACGCAAGCGGTCGAAGAAGTTGCGCGCAATGCCGTATCCACGTCCGAGGCGTCCCGTTCGTCAAACAGTGCCGCTCGTTCCGGGCAGGAAGAGCTCGATGTCACCCTGGGCTCGATCACCGATCTGGTGCGCAATGTGGGTGAGGCGTCCGCTCAGGCGCAGTTGTTGTCGGATCACACACAAGCTATCAGTAAGGTTCTGGAGGTGATTCGCGCGGTGTCGGAACAGACTAACCTGTTGGCGCTGAACGCCGCGATCGAGGCGGCCAGGGCGGGCGAAGCGGGGCGTGGGTTTGCCGTGGTTGCCGATGAGGTTCGAGGACTGGCCTATCGCACCGGTGAGTCCACGCGGGAAATCGAAAGCATGATCGAACAGGTTCACGTCGGTACGCACAACACCGTGCAGGCGCTGGGGCACAGTACATCACAGGCCGAGCGCACCCATTCTCAAGCCACTTTGGCCAATCACGCGTTGTCGGTGATCGTCAAATCGGTTGCCGAGATTGATGAGCGCAATCTGGTGATTGCCAGCGCTTCGGAAGAACAGGCGCAGGTCGCTCGAGAAGTCGATCAGAACCTGGTGCGTATTCGCGACCTGTCGGCTCAATCGGCTGTTCGTGCAAGCCAAACCACCAGTGCCAGCCAGATGCTCGCGCAACTGGCCGGCGAGCTTAATGTCACGATCCAACGCTTCACGCTCTGAATTGCGGCGCTGCCGGATCCTCCTCGAGGGAAGATCCGGCCAGCCTCCGGTGTTCTAGAACGTGTACGCCACCCCCATCTGCACCGTCCGCGGTGCACCCGGATAGGCATAGGTGTTGAACGCGCCTTCGTCGTAACCCTTGTTGAAGACATTCTTCACATCCAGGTTCAACCGCACGTGCTCGTTGACCTTGTAGAAGCTCAGCAAGTCCACCACGCTGTAGCGGTCCATGCTGTAGGTGGTCGCTTCGGTCTGGCCGTTGCGGTCATCCACGTATTTAACGCCGGCGCCCAAGCCCAATCCCTTGGCGAAGCCATCCTGAAACTCGTAGGTGTTGAGCAGGCTGAAGCTGTTGCGCGGAATGTTGGCCAGGCGCGTGCCGTTGGGCAGGCGATTGTCCTCGATCACTTCGGCATCGACGTACGCGTAGCCACCGATCACTCGCCACTCTGGGGTAATGTTGCCGGCAACGTTGATGTCCAGCCCACGGCTGCGCACTTTGCCCGCCGCCACGCTGTAGTTGGTGTTCACCGGGTCAAGGGTCAGCACGTTTTCCTTGACGATGTGGTACACCGCCGCATCGACGCTCAGTTGGCGATCCAGCGCTTCCCATTTCACACCCAGCTCATAGGACTTGCCTTTCTCCGGATCGAAGCCACCGCCGGCGAACGGAGTGCCGCTGTTCGGTTTGAACGAGCGCGCGGTGTTGGCGTAGACGGCGACGGTATCGGTCAGGTCATACAGCAAGCCAAAGCGCGGTGTGGCCGCATTCTGGCCCTTGGTGAAGTCCCGGGAGTTGACCAGCTTGTCATCGTAGTCATGCTCGAAGCGCTCCAGACGCACACCGGCCAGGGCCTTCAGGCGCTCGGTCAGCGCAACCTGGTCTTGGATGAAGAACGCCCAGGTCTTGAGGTTTTCCTTGTCCCAGGTGGTGGTGCGGGTGAGGGCAGGGCGGGGCTGTCCAAGGACCGGGGTGTAGATGTCGATTGGATAGGTGCCGTTGGCCGCCGACGAGCGCCGGATGATCGAGTTGTAGTCGTAGTTCTCGTACTCGATGCCGGTCAGCAGCGTATGAGCGAAACCTGCCGTGTCGAAGTGGCCGGTGAGATTCAGTTGGAAGTCACGGTCGGTCCACTCAAGCTTCCGGTAGTTGAAGTTGCGCTGCAACGTACGGCCATCGGCCGGCGCGCCATTGGCTTCGACCGCATTGCCTTCAAGCGAGCCATCGAGAAACTGGAAGCCACCGCCTAGGGTCCAGTCGTCATTGAGCATGTGCTCGAAACGCACTTGGGCCATGTTGTTGTCATTGTGCAGCAGGTTGTCGCTGCCTTTTTCCCAGATGTAGGTATCGCGCGAGGCGCTGCCGGATTGCGTGGGGTAGCGTGTCAATCCACGGTCGAGCGGGTGGTTGTTGCGCATGAAGTCACCCTCGAAGATGATCTTCGTGGTGTCGTTGACCTGCCAGCTCACCACCGGCGCAACGTCATACCGCTCACTTTCGACATCATCACGGAAACTGTCACCCCCTTCGCCCAGCAGGTTCAGGCGATAGGCCAGGCTGCCGTCCTGATTGAGCGGCCCGGTGGCATCGAGCGTGGCACGGTGCATGCCCTGGTCATCGAACTGGCTGCCCAACGTCACTTTCGATTCTGGCAACGGCTGCTTGCTGACTACGTTGAACGTGCCACCCGGATCGCCACGGCCATACAGGCTGGTGGCCGGACCGCGCAGCACTTCCAGACGCTCGATGGTATTGGCGTCCGGGGCATTCGGGTAGCCACGGTTGATGGGGAAACCGTTGCGGTAGAACTCGCCGGTGGTGAAGCCGCGCACGGTGAACGTGGTCAAACCCTGGCCGCCGAAGTTATTGGCGCGTCCTACGCCACCGGCGTAATCCAGCGCGTCCTGCAGGCGCGTGGCGCTGGTGTCCTCGATGACATCGCGAGGCACCACGCTGACCGATTGCGGCGTTTCATGCAGGGCGGTATCGGTGCGGGTGGCGCTGGCCGAGCGGGTGGCCTTGTAACCTTCGACCGGGCCGTCGGCACGTTCGACATTCAGCGCATCGGCATTGATGGTGAGGGCTTCGAGTTCAATACTGACGGGTTCTTGAGCGGGTTGCTCAGCCCAGGACAACGAGGGGACAGCTTGTAGCAGACAAAGGGAAACGAGGGTGCGGCGCATTGGTAGGGAAATCCTTGCGGGGGCAGGGTAAAGAAAGCGCGCGGATATTATCTGCGAATAGTTCCTATTAGCAATGTAATTTTGGGATGATGGTATGCCGAACCAAAACCGTGATTTTCCCTCCTGTTAATTCAAGACTGGCCGATAAGGATCAACGTCTACGGCTGATTTACTTGTGGTGTGAAGTTGAAAAAATCCATCCTGATCTGCTGCATCGCGTGGCTGGCGGGCTGCGTCGGTCACTACCAGCAACCGGCGTCGAGCGCTCCCCATGCCACCCTCGAGGCCAAATGGGGCACGAACAATTTGATGAATGGTGGTAGCCAGGCGTACTGGGCGTATCACGATAGGCGCTGCCAGGACACGACCGAGACCGGCGTGCTGGGCGCGCTCTCGCAGACGGAGCCTGCGAAGAATCGATTTCTGATCAAGGCGGATCAGCGCATTTACCTGACGGCGGCCAGCATGGGCATCATCGAGCGCAAGAGCAGCGGCGACGCACTGATTCACCGCAGCTGCATGAACGCCAGCAGCTTTGTGCCCGAGGTGGGGGTGACGTACCAGGCCACACATTCGGCGACGGAGTCGGCGTGTTCGTTGGCGGTCGTCGACACGCGCACCGGTCAAGCACCGACATCGCTGGTCGTCGAGACCATCTCGAAAGAGTGTGGTTTTTGACGGGTGCCTTCGCCGTCACCTCGCAATAAACGTGGCCACGACGGCCACCTTTGCGCTGACTAAGCATCCAGTTCCAAAAGCACCGCTTGCAAGCGCCTGATCGTCGCCTCCGTGCACGCTTGCATGGGCTCCCGAAGCTCATTGGCAATCAGGCCCTGAAGGCTCAGCGCAGCTTTCACCACCGCAGGATTGGCTTCGACAAACGCCATCTGAATCCACGGCAGCAGCCGGTAGAACGTCGCCCGTGCACCGGCCACATCGGCTTGATCCATTTCATTCATCAACTGGACGTAGAGATCGGCCCGCACATGCGCGGAGGCGGATATTGCACCCGCGCCGCCCAGCGCCAGATTCGAAAAGATCTGCACGTCTTCGCCCGTCAGCACCTCGGCCAGGCCATCGTTGATGAGCGCCAGGGTGGTTTCGATGTCCCCGCCGCAATCCTTCACCGCCGCGATATTGGGGTGACCCACGATCCTTCTTAGGGTTTCCCGCTCTATCCGTACGCCGGTCCGATAGGGAATATCATACACCACCACCGGCAGCGACGATGCGTCAGCCACTGTCTGGAAAAACGATTCAAGGCCTTGTTGTGAAGGGCGGATGTAGCAGGGTGCCGGAACAAGGACGCCGGCAATGTCACGTGCCTGGATCTTTTGCTGGAATGCCAGGAGTTCGTGCAGGTTGTAACCTGACAGCCCCATGATCACCTGATGTGGCTGCGCGACTTGCAGCACGGCATCCAGCACCGCCAGTTGTTCGTCCTTGCTCATGGCAGCCGCTTCGCCGGTGGTGCCACACACCACCAGGCCGCGCACACCGTCCGCCAACAGCTTCGTCACCAAGCCAGCAAGGGCGTCGAAATCAACGTGCCCAGCACGAAAAGGTGTGACCAGTGCAACCCAGATACCGCGAAAATTAGACATGCATGACTCCTAAGGCAGACCGATTAGTCGACGTCAGAGGAGGAGAGGGGAATCAAGCAGGGGGAGGAAACCTGGCGCTATCTGTCCTGTCAGCTCATCTGACGGGACAGCGCCCCGGTCAAATGAGCGACTGTTTCTTCGATTTCTTGGCAACGGACACACATGCGCAGCCCTGGGCAAAAAGGCCCTGGGTCGTCAGCATGGGGTGAGCGTTGAGAATCATGAATGATCCGTTGCCAAGTTAGGTGAAGCCGGATAATGCGCAGGGTGGCGCGCGCAAGTCAACCACCTATCTCGCGACTTGCCCGCCCCAACCTGTAGGAGCGAGCATGCTCGCGATGGTGGTACAGGCACCGCGGAGTGCCAGGCCGCCAGCGTTATCGTTAACGACCATCGCGAGCATGCTCGCTCCTACAGATTTGGTGTGACCTCTGTGGGAGCGAGCCTGCTCGCGATTGCGGGCGTCCTGATACCCCGCAGTGTCAGAGCGCCGCTTTCACCTGCAACCCCACCACCAAGGCGTTGTCGATGTCCTGTCCGGAAAACGCCCCCGGCTCGATGATGTATTGCAGGTTCGGCCGCAGGGTCAGCCAAGGGGTCGCTTGATAGCCGTAGCCGAGCTCGATCAATTGTTCGGCGCTGTCCAGGTTCGACAGCGGCGTGCCGTTGGCCAGTGCGGCGTCCTGTTGTACGTCGCGGCTGCGCGGGTTGGGCACCGCGCGGCCGTAGCCCAGGGCAACGGTGTCACGCGGGCGGTTTTCGAACGGTTTGTACAGCACCACGCCGGTGCCGTACCACTTGCTGAACGGTGACGCCGCTTCACTCGCTGCCGAATATTGGCCGAAGGCATGCAGGCTGCGGCCCTGGTTCGTGGACGAGTTCCACACCGCCTGGTTGATCAGCAGGTAATGACCGCCACGGCCGGACACTTCCTTGTCGCTGCCGATGCGTTTGACATCGGAGCTGTCGTAGTAATAGCCAACCTTGTATTCGCCGGGCAGGCTGCCGGCGTGTTTGTACACCAGCTCGATGGGTACCACGGTGCCGGTGGTGTGTTTCGGGCCCAGGTGCCAGGCGCGGCTGGAGTTGCCGTTGCTCGACGGGTCGACGTTGAACGCGGCCACGCGCAGTTGCCAGGCTGACGACAGGTCGTATTTCACCCGTGCCCCCAGGTGAGCGTTGGGGTAGTTGGTCCAGCCGCTGCCGCCGGACATGTTCAGCGGGTGGCCGCAGAAACCGGCGTTCATGAAGTTGCAGAGGATGCCGCTGTCGAGACCGCCCAGGTCGTTGCCCATGGCCATGTAGCCGAGCTTGACGTTGAGTGCGGGAGTGAACAGCGTGCGCTCATAACTCAGCTCGGTCAGGCGGGTGTAGAGGCCGCCGTAGTTTTCCTGGATCGGCAGGCGGTTGCCCACCAGGTCTTCGGAGGCGCTGTTGCCGCGACGGTCGTTGATGGTCAGTTGGACTTTGCCGGCATTGTCGACGCCATACAGCTTGCTCAAGTCGAACTGCGCGCCGAGCTTGATGTTCTGCGAATAGCGCGCCGAGCGGTGCAGGCCGCCGTCGACGTTGTAGGCGGTTTCGCCGCTGTAATCGCCGGTGAACTTGACGCCGTCTTCATCGAGTTGGTGGCGCAGGCCACCCCAGTCGCCGGTCAGGGTGTTGCGGGTGAACAGGTCGGATTCGGCGAAGGCGGGCAGGGCTGTGCTGCAGGTGAGACCGAACAGCACCCCGGTGACGACGCCGGGGTGGGAAAAACGAACTGGCATGTGAAACTTCCTGCTGAAAGCTAGTACGGAAAATGACGCGGCACCCGAAGGTGCCGCGCACTGTTGCAATGAAGGGAGCCGCAGTTACGGCAGGGCGTAGGCCATCACGTAGTCGCCGCGATCGGTCGACTGACGCGCACCACCGGCGGTGATGACCACGTATTGCTTGCCGGTTTTTGGCGACACGTACGTCATCGGGCCACCCTGGCTGCCCACCGGCAGGCGGGCTTTCCAGACTTCTTCACCGTTGCCGCTGTTGAACGCACGCAGGTAGAAGTCCTGGGTGCCGGCGATGAAGATCAGGCCGCCCTGGGTCGACAGTGTGCCGCCGAGGGTCGGCAGGCCGATCTTGATTGGCAGGTGCATGCGGATCCCCAGAGGACCGGTGTCTTCAACGGTGCCGACCGGCACTTGCCACGCGATTTTCTGGGTCTTCATGTCGATCGCGGTCAGCGTTCCGAACGGCGGCGCCTGGCAGGGAATGCCGGCCACCGACAGGAAGCGGTTCTTGTTCACGGCATAAGGCGTGCCTTTGAGCGGAACGGCGCCCATGCCCGTATTAAGCGCTTCGCCACCGGAGGTGGTCTGGCCCTTGTTCTGCGACGCGATCATCTGGATCCACAGGCCCAGGCGCATGTCGTTGACAAAGATGAAGCCATGCACCGGGTCGGTGGAGATGCTGCCCCAGTTCATGCCACCCAGGGAACCGGGGAAACTCAGCGATTTGTCGGTCCCCGGTGCGGTGTAGAGGCCGTCATAACGCATCGATTTGAAATCGATCCGGCACAGCAGCTGGTCGTACGGCGTCGCGCCCCACATGTCCGACTCGGTCAGGTGCTGGGCACCGATCTGCGGCATGCCCACCGATTTCGGCTGGGTCGGCGAGTACGGCTCATTAGGGATGTTGGACGCCTTGACCGGTACTTCCTTGACCTCTGTCAGCGGCTTGCCGGTGGCACGGTCCAGTACGTAGATCTGTCCGGCCTTGGTGCCGATCACCAGCGCCGGGATGGTTTTGCCGTCCTTGGTGAAATCGATCAGGCTCGGCTGCATCGGCAGGTCGAAGTCCCAGAGGTCGTTGTGGACGGTCTGGTAAACCCACTTTTCTGCGCCGCTGTTGGCGTCCAGCGCCAGGATCGAAGCGCCGTAGGTGTGATCCAGCTTGCTGCGCTCCACGCCGTAAATGTCGGTGGACGAGCTGCCCATTGGCAGGAACACCGTGTTGGTGGTGGCGTCGTAGGACATCGGCGCCCAGCTGTTCGGCGTGCTGCGCACATAGGTGGTGCCGTCGGCGGGCGCGTTGCGATCCTGCGGGTTGCCCGGGTCGAACGCCCAACGCATGGCGCCGGTGATCACGTCAAAACCACGGATCACGCCGCCTGGCATGTCGGTCTGCACGTTGTCGGCCACACGACCGCCAACTACCACCGTGGTGCCCGCCATCAACGGCGCGGAAGACAACTGATAGTAGCTGTCCGGCACATCACCCAGGCCGGCCTTGAGGTCGACCTGGCCGTTGTTGCCAAAGCCCTGGCAGAACTCGCCGGTGTCGGCATCGACGGCGATCAGGCGGGCGTCGATGGAGTTGGTCAATAAACGACGCTGGCAGTTGGCGCCAGGTGCAACTGCAACCGGCTCCGCCAGCGACGGCGTTTGCGGCGGGGCGACGGCGGCCGTCGCGTCGAAGTAGGCCATGCCACGGCAGCGCTGCCAGACCTTGGACTGGGCGTTGATCGCGTTCTTCCAGAGTTCCTTGCCCGTGTCGGCATCCAGCGCAATCAGGTTGTTATGCGGGGTACAGATGAACACCTTGTTGCCGACCTGCAATGGGGTGAGCTGGTCTTCGGCGCCATTGCCGTCACTCTCGGCCACGTCGCCGGTGTGATAGGTCCAGGCGACCTGCAACTTGTCGACGTTGGTGCGATTGATCTGGTCCAGCGCGGCAAAGCGGCTGCCACCCTCGGTGTTGCCATAATGCGCCCAGTCTTTCTGCGCCTTTTCAGGCGCTACCGGCGTCAGGCTAGGGCCGGTGCCCGTCGCGGCGACGGTAGGGTGTGCAACGAACATGTTGCCGCCAGCGACGGCGACCGCTACAGCCAGCACGGCGGCAATGCCAAAGGCACCGCGACCTGGCACGCCACCGCTGGCACGCTGCAGCAGCGGATAGACCAACGCCACCACCACGCCCACGACGCTGAACATGAACAGGCGCGAGAACACCGGCCAGAACACCAGGCCGGCATCGATCACCGCCCAGATCGCCGTGCCCACCAGGAACGCTGCGAACAACCAGGCACCAGCGGGTCTGAAGCGAGCGATCAGCAGGCCGGAAACAGCCATTACCAGACCGCCCACCAGGAAGTACCACGCCCCCCCCAGGCTGACCAATTTCACGCCGCCAGCAGCCAGCGCCAGGCCGAGGAGGGCGATGACCACGCCCAGCCCGACCAGTATGAATTTTGATAGGCCTGAGAGGCCCTGACTCTGCTTCACGTTGAATGTCCCGTTGGAAAGAGGGACGCAGCATATAGATAGGTAACTACCTAGTTAAATCATAAATTCACGACGAAGGTGGATTAGCGTGAGTTCGCGCAAACAGTGGCATGCGCTCGATGATCCAGCTCAGGCACTCTTCGGCGGCAGGGGATAGCGGGCGCCTGGCTTTAACCAACAGGCGTGCATGGGCGGTCTGGAAAAAATTGTGATTGATGGAGAGAGCAACCAGATCGTCACCGGTAATGCTCAGGGAGTCTGCAAAACCACCCAGCAGAGTCACACCGTTGCCTCGGCTGACGAAGCGGCGCAGGCCTTCCAGCGAATTGGTGACAAGGGTCGGATGCAGTTGCAGGTTCTCCGAGAAGGCGACCCAACGTACTGCCTGGCCCAGCCCATATTCTGGCGGCATCAGGGCCAGTGGGTACTCGAGCAACTCCTTGACCTCGACCGCAGTACCCCGCACAGCCAGAGGGTGCCGGGCATGTACCAGCAACTCAACCGGCTGCAACGCGCTGCAGCGGTATTCAATTTCAGGGTGTGGGGCCGGGTTGTAGGCGATACCGATGTGGGCACGGTTTTGCGCGACCTCCGTCAGCACTTCGTCGACCGGCAGGATATCCATCAGTATCCTGAGCCCCGGATAAGTCGAACAAAAGTCGGTGAGAACTGATTCCATCAGTCCGTCCACGTAGCCTTGGCTGAGGACGATGCGGATCTCCCCGGTCTGCAAACCCATCAGCGCGTTCAGTTGATCTTCGAGGCGCTCCTGCTCCGACTGGCAGCCTCGCCAAAACTCCAGCAAACACTGAGCAGCCTCCGTTGGCAGTACGCCACGCGCCTGGCGCTCGAACAACTGCGCGCCCACTTCGCTCTCCAGCAACTTGATCTGCCGGGTGATGACCGAGGGAGCGGTATTCAGGTTGTCTGCCGCCCCTCGTATGGAGCCCGTCTTGAGTACTTCGTGGAAGTACCGAATTCGCCGCTGATTGAGCTCGCGCATGTTCAACCTCCGTTGCTCTTAGGGCAACGATAGTACCAACAAGTTGCTCTTGCTGTAGCCAGCGTCCCGTCAGACCATGACCTCACCCAGCAGGCGACGACCGTGCGCCTGGCTTACCCACGAGAGGTCTGGTCATGTTGCTCGATACCAAGAATAAAAATAGTCCGGATGCACTGTCCCGCCTGTATCGCAAGATTAGCTGGCGGCTGCTTCCATTCCTGCTCCTGTGCTACGTCTTTGCGTACCTGGACCGGGTCAATATTGGTTTCGCCAAGCTGCAGATGCAGGCGGACCTGGGGTTCAGCGACAAGGTCTACGGCATCGCCGCCGGCATGTTTTTTGTGGGCTACGTGTTGTTCGAGGTGCCCAGCAACCTGATGCTGCCCAAGGCCGGTGTTCGCCGCACGCTCGGTCGTATCATGGTGCTGTGGGGGCTGACATCCACGAGCATGCTGTTCGTACAAAGCGAAACCACGTTCTACGTCTTGCGCTTCATTCTTGGCGTGTTCGAAGCGGGCTTTGCCCCCGCCATGATCTTTTACATGACCTACTGGTATGCCCAGAAACGCATGGCCAGCGTCATGTCGATCATCTGGTTGGCGGCACCATTGGCCGGTGTTTTCGCGGCGCCGGTGTCGACGTGGATCATGGATGCATTTGCCGGCCACAATGGTCTGGCGGGTTGGCAGTGGATGTTCTTGCTTGAAGGGCTGCCCTGCGCTGTGCTCGGCGTCGTGGCCTGGTTCTACCTGACCGATCGTCCCGAACAGGCTCAATGGCTCAGTGTTGAAGAAAAGCAGCTGCTGGCGTCGCAAGTCAATGTCGAGAAGACGCAGCATCATTCATTCAGGGCCGTCCTGCGTGACCCCAAGATCTACCTGCTCGCCGCAGCCTATTTTTGCCTGCTGAACGGCATTTACACCACCAGCTTCTGGTTGCCGACGCTGCTTCGTGACGCTGGGATCACGGATATCAAGCAAGTGGGCCTCTATTCTTCAGTTCCCTATATCGCGGCAGTAGTCGCCATGCTGATTTTCAGTCGCAGCTCTGATCGGCTTGGTGAGAGACGCCTGCACAGTGCAATCCCCGCACTGATCGCAGCGGTTGCACTGGCTCTGAGTACCCAGATCAGCGGACAGTTGTTCTGGACAATGGTAAGCCTCACCGTGGCGACCTCCATGACCTGGGTGGCCTACACCGTGTTTTGGGCCATGCCCGGTCAATTCCTCAAAGGCGACAGTGCCGCAGGGGGCATCGCCCTGATTAACAGCATTGGGCAAACCGGCGGTTTTTTCAGCCCCATCATCATCGGCTGGGCGAAAACCACCACCGGGAGCACCAACGCCGGCCTGCTGCTCATGTCCTCGTTACTGGTGGTGGGGGCCTTGCTACTGCTCGCCAGCCGTGCACCCCAGCGCTCGATCGCGAACGCACTGCCCTCACGATAACAACCGATTGAATGGACCCGTCATTTGAACGGGGATCAGATTCAGGAGTTTGCCGACATGAACATTCGAGTACTGATTGCGGGGTTTCAACACGAGACCAATACCTTCGCCCCGTCCAGGGCGACGTACGAGAACTTTGAGAAGGGTGAAGGTTTTCCGATGATGGCGCGGGGTGAGCAGGTGCTGGCGCTACGCGACGTGAACATCCCGGCGGGTGGTTTCATACAGGCTGCGGAGCGTGCCGGATACGAGCTGCTGCCGGTCATCTGGGCAGGCGCGAGTCCCAGTGCACACGTGGAGGAAGAGGCCTATGAACGCATCGTCAAAGAGATAACCGACGCTGCCCGCGAATGGGATTTCGATGCCATCTACCTGGACTTGCACGGTGCAATGGTTGCCGAACACACGGACGATGGGGAGGGCACCTTGCTGGAGCGCCTCAGGGTGATAGTCGGACCGCAGTTACCCATCGTTGTCTCGCTGGATTTGCACACCAACTTCACGCAAAAGATGTTCGAAAATGCCGACGCGTTGGTCGCCTACCGGACGTATCCGCACATCGATCTGGCGCAGACGGGCGAGCGGGCAGCGCAATTGCTCGAACGTTTGCTCATCCAAGTCACTCCCTATGCTCGCGTGATGAAGCGGGCGCCATTTTTGATCCCCATCAATGGCATGTGCACGTTGCTGGAACCCGCTCGGTCTTTTTACGCGCGCCTCGCGGAACTGGAGACTGGCGCGGTGCAGTCGCTGTCGTTCACCCCGGGGTTTCCGGCAGCTGACTTTCCCGAGTGCGGTCCGGTTATCTGGGGACATGGGAGTGATGCAGAGGCGGTCGCCCGGGCCGTTGATGAGCTTTACGCCACGCTACTTGCCGAGGAAGCGAAGTGGAGGGTGCCACTGCTTGACCCCGATGCCGCTGTCCTGCAAGCCATGCGACTGAGCGCAGGTGCGAGTAGGCCCGTGGTGATTGCCGATACCCAGGACAACCCAGGGGCAGGTGGGGACGCCAACACCACCGGCATGTTGCGCGCACTGATACGCAACGGCGCCCAGCGAGCAGCCATCGGCCTGATATGTGACCCTGAAGCGGCTCGCGCCGCTCATGCCGCAGGCGTGGGGGCATTTATCGAAATCGGATTGGCCGGCTGCGCGAAAATCACCGGGGATGAACCGCTGTTCGGGCGTTACCAGGTCATGTTTCTTTCTGACGGACGATGCAGGTTCGATGGCCCGATGATGCATGGCATGCTCGCCGAACTGGGCCTCGTAGCCTGTCTCAAGATTGACGACGTGCTGGTTGCGGTGAGTTCGAACAAGGCCCAAATGTTTGATCGTAATCTTTATCGCGTGGCAGGCATTGAACCTGAGGCAATGAAGATTCTGGTCAACAAAAGCTCAGTGCATTTTCGTGCTGACTTCGAGCCCATTGCCGAGGCGATCCTGGTCGCCCAATCACCGGGGCCGGCAGTGGCGGACCCTGCTGCATTGAACTGGACGCGACTGGCAGAAGGCATGCGCACCAGCCCGATGGGCCGCCCATTCACCCGTGCCGTCGCCGCGTGCGCTCCGATGCCGTGATACTTTGGGTTCAAGGACCCCAAAAACACCGGCAGCAGGAGTTCACACCCAGATGAATCACGAGCTCGACAGCAAGATCAGGAGTTTTCTGTGTATCTCCATGCATGGTTCCATCTCGAAGGCGTCCGAACACCTGGAAATCTCCCAGCCTAGCCTGAGTCGCCAGTTGGCCTCGCTCGAAGCCTTTGTGGGCCGGCCATTATTCAAGCGTACCGGCCGAGGCTTGATATTGACGGACGCCGGTACGCACCTGGCTGCCAGCGCGGGGCCTGCCTTCATTGCCATCGACTCGGCACTCACCCAGATCAGGGAGCAGTTCGGGGTGACACAAGGCAACCTGCGCCTTGCGACGGTACACACCTTGACCTACTACTTTCTCGGCGCAGTCGTTGCCCGTTTCGTGCACGAAAATGAGGACGTCAACGTCTCGTTCATGGCGCGCAGCTCAACCGAGGTGGTCAAACTCGTGGAGTCGGGCAGGGCGGAACTCGGTTTTGTCTATGACAGCGCGGTTGCATCTGCGGAACTGGTCAGCCAATCACTGTTCATGGAGTCCATGTGCATCGTCATTCGGGCAGAGGAGGTGGCGCCGCAGGGCACTCTCGATCTACACGAAGCCTGCCCCAGGCTGGTGGTATTCCCACAAGGCTATGCGCTGCGAAGAATGCTCGACACCAGCGGTATTACATACACGATTGCCGCTGAAGTCGAAACGGTCGATGCCATGCTGGAGCTTGTTTCGTCGGGTGTTGGCGCGTGCATTCTGCCTTCGTTCATCCCATCGCGCGTGCTGGAGCAATACCAGCTCAAGCGTGTGCCGGATATCACTCCCGCACTGACGCGCAAGGTGGTGGCAATCTTTAAATCCGATCAGGAACCGAGCGCCGTTACCCGGGAATTTCTGCGACGAGCTGCTCAAACCATCCCCTTCGTGGATTGAATAGCTGATATAGCGCTGGCCCCATCGCGTCGGGCAGCACAGGTTTTTATTCTCGAGTTCAGTGATTGAACGTCTGCATCCGAGGATAAGAAAAATGAGTCAGCCATTGCGTAGCAAAGAATATTTCGACCAGCGAGCCACCGAGGAGATGGCTCAGCACCTCAAAAGCAAAAAGATGACACTCAAGGAGCGGCTTGCCTACGCCGCGCGCATTCTAGCCATGACTGGCCAGGAGGCGGGGCTCGCGGGGCAGCTCAGCGCTCGCTCCGAACGTGAGGATACCTATTGGACACTGCGCTTCGGGCTCGGCTTTGAAGAAGCGACGGCAGACGATTTCATCGAGGTCGACAAGGATCTCAATACCGTATCCGGTGAAGGGATGGCCAACCCCGCCACTCGTTTTCATTTGTGGGTGTATCGCAACCGGCCCGATGTCATGTCGATCATTCACACACACTCACCATGGGCCTCTGCGTTGGCGGCTGCGCGTCAGCCATTGGTCATTTCCCAAATGGACATGACGCCGCTGTTCAACGATTGCGCATTTCTTGGGGAGTGGCCTGGCGTGCCCATTGCCGACCATGAGGGCACGCTGATTTCAGAAGCGCTGGGCGCCATGAAATCGATCATTCTGGCTCACCATGGCTATCTCACCGCTGGCGTGACAGTGGAGGAAGCGACGTATCTCTCGGTGTATCTGGAGCGCGCTGCGCGCCTGCAAATACGTGCCCAAGCGTTCGGAAACCTGACGCCCGTAGACCCCGTGCTGGCCCAGGAAGCCCACGATTACTTGCTTAAACCCTCCATCGTGAATGCAACCTTCGAGTACTGGTGCCGCCAGACCCATCGTGCACCCGGCATGCCGCCGATGTAGCCCAGTCAGTCGCTCAGTATCAGGCGTCCTGTCCTCGATGGCAGGACGCCGCACGGGCCTATAAGAAAACCAATTTCCCGAATATTGAAAACTGCCAATAAAGGTGACACCGCATGTCTAAGCAAACAAGAACGGCAGGTTCGAGTCCACAATCGGTTAAACGCCAGACCGTGATCGCGGCGTTGGCAAGCATGATGGGGACGACCATCGAATGGTACGACTACTTTCTGTACGGAACAGCCGCAGCGCTGATTTTCAACAAGATCTTTTTCCCGGATTTTGATCCGGTCACCGGCACGCTGGCAGCCTTCGCCACTTACGCCGTGGGGTTCTTCGCACTCCCTTTCGGTGGCATCGTGTTCGGTCATTTCGGCGATCGTTTCGGGCGCAAATCAATGCTGCTCATCACGTTGTTCATGATGGGCGTGCCGACAATCGTCATCGGCCTGATTCCGTCCTACGACTCAATTGGCTATTGGGCAGCCGTGCTGCTGGTTCTCATGCGTATCCTGCAGGGCATCGCGGTGGGAGGCGAGTGGGGCGGGGCGATCCTGTTGGCGGTGGAGCATGCGCCTGAAGGCAAGAAGGGGTTCTTCGGCAGCCTTCCCCAGACAGGCGTTGCGCCGGGGCTGATCCTGTCTTCGCTGGCCATGGGCGCTGTTTCCCAGCTACCCGAACAGGACATGCTCAGTTGGGGCTGGCGCATTCCGTTCCTGGCCAGTGCGGTCCTGTTGCTGGTGGGTTGGTACATTCGCGAGCATGTGTCCGAGTCGCCCGATTTTATCGCTGCGAGGCGAGAAGCCCCCAAGGAAATGCCACTGCGCACGGTGTTCCGGGATCACACCCGGGCGTTGCTGGCGGTCGCGGGTGCGCGACTGGCGGAGGTCACCTGGTTCTATACCGTGGCAACGTTTTCGCTGGCCTATGCCACCAAGACGTTGAGCATCCCTCGGGATACGCTGCTCGGCGCAATCGTCTGGGGAGCCGGCGTCGCGATGTTCACCATGCCCATTTGCGGCTGGCTGGGCGACAGGATTGGTAATCGAAGAGTCTTTGCACTCGGCACAGTGGGCGTCATCCTCTTTTCGCCGATCTTTTTCTCCCTGCTGCAAACCCAGGATGCATTCTGGGTAGTCTTTGCCATGGTGGTGGCGATCGGTATTGTCTACGCGCTGTTGTATGGACCTGAAGGCGCGTTGTTTTCGGCGCAATTTTCAGCGGACGTCAGGTACACCGGCATTTCGGTGGCGGTGCAGATTTCCGGTGCGGTCGGTAGCGGCTTGGCGCCGATTGTTGCGACCTCCTTGCTCGCCTACGGCAGTGGAAACCCGTTCTATATCAACTGTTACCTCATGGGGCTGGGCGGCATCGCACTGCTGGCGCTGTGTTTCATGAAAGGTGTGGTAGGCGAGGACGTCAGCGCGCAGCGACCAGGCCAACCTGTTCCCGCTCGTTAGACACCGTTGCTCGCTGATACAACACGGGGCGGACTCAAGGAGTGAGTCCGCCCCGTGCGCTTGATGGCAACTCCAGTGCCGCGTGATGTCACGGGATAAGGAGCAGTTTGCCGGTGGTGATACGGCTCTCAAGGTCAGCCAAAGCTGTTTCTGCATCGGCCAGGTGGTAAACGCCGCCGATTTTAACGGTAATCGCGCCGCTACGCAGCCAGTCGAACAACTGCATCGCCTTTACCCGCAACAGCTGTGGCGTGTGAATACTGTCGGAGAACACCGCGTACCCCAGCTTGATGCTTTTGGGCAGGCTCATGATGTCAATCAGGCCAGGACCGCCGAGCACCGGGCCATACCAACAAAACGTACCGGTTCGGCGCAGCGCTTGCAGCGATCCTTGAAAAGTCGCGGGGCCTGATCCATCGAAGACCACGTGGACACCTTCACCACCCGACAGCCTGACGGCTTCCTCTGCAAATGTTCCATCGCCACTGACGATCACATGGTCAGCACCTGCTGCCTTGGCAATCTCAACCTTGGCTTCGCTTGAAACTCGGCTGATAACCGAACCGCCCCTGAGCTTGATGATCTGCGTGAGCAATCGTCCCAAACCGCCAGCACCTGCGTGGACGAGGGCGATATCGCCCTGCTGGACCGGGTAGAAGCAGGTTGCGAAGTGACTGGCTGTCAGGCCCTGCATCATCAGGGCTGCGGCCGAATGGTCATCGATGTCATCCGGAATTTTCACCAGGTTGTTCACATCTGTCACGATTTTTTCGGCATAGCTGTGCGGAACAAAGACCCATGCCACTCGATCTCCCACCTGGAAATCCCGCACATGCGCACCGACCTCGACGATGCGTCCTGCCCCTTCGACGCCAAGAATTGAAGGCTGGTAGCTACCACCCAAGGCACCGCTTCTGGCGCCCAGATCCATAAAGTTTACCCCTGCAACTGAAACTTCGACGGCCACTTGGCCATTGCCTACGGCTGGTTGTTCAACAGCAGCATACGCCAGGGTGGGCGCGCCTGAGGCGCGGTTGATGGTCATCGCTTTCATAAAACTCTCCGTTATTGAACGTTCATTCCAGAACAGTGCAAAAAAAAGCGCGCCTATCGCAACGCACGCAAGGCCATTTTTTTCAACGACTCCAGACGGGCAGGGTCTGAACCACCCCGTGCCGCGATGCGTATTCCGGTAATACTGGCAAGCAAAAAATCGACGACATATTCCTGATCAAGCTCCGCTGATATGTCACCACGGACCTGTGCATCACTGACGCTTTGGGCAAGGCCCTCGCGCAGCACATGTCCCGCCATTTGTCGTATTTGATTGATGTCCGGCTTCGTGTCAGCAAATTCGCAAATCGAGCTGATTCCGAGACACCCGCGATAAGCCTCCTGCACGATTCGTTCGAGGAACGCTGAAATGCCGGCGTAACCATCTACGGACTCCCTTAATGTGGCCAGATGAGCTGACGTTTCAGTCGAACTGTAGTGGCGAAGGGCAGCAAGGTAGAGATTCCACTTGTCCCCGAAAGTCGCGTACAGGCTTTGCCGACCGATGCACATTGCCTGGATGAGCATGGTTGCGGAGGTTCCTTCAAAACCATGTTCACGGAAAACCTCAACGGCGGCGTCCAGCGCCTGTGTTTCATCAAACTCTCTGGGGCGGGCCATATTTTTCGTTTCAGAATGATTGGTCAAAAAAAGGGTAGCAGATGTGAACACGCCACGCCAATCCTTGAATTGCTCAAACATCCGCAAACGCACAACTGTTGCCTATCGAGCAACAGATATGGATTCTTGTTGCTCTTGCTCCGATGCCTGGTTGGGCGCACCATTTTCATACAGGCGCGATGAAACGCCTCCGTGGATAGCCTTCCACCCAACCTGCGAGGAGAACCGCCGCATGCTTTTGTATATGTCGACATGGTCTGAGATCGGCCAATACCTGGAGCGCAGCCGTACGATAGTGATTCCGATCGGCTCGAACGAGCAGCATGGCCCGACCGGACTGCTGGGTACGGACTGGATGTGCCCGGAAATCATCGCCCGCGAAGCGCAAAACAACGCCGATCTATTGATCGCTCCAACCTTCAACATCGGCATGGCGCAGCATCATCTGGGTTTTCCAGGGACAATCTCGTTGCGCCCATCAACGTTTATCGCCGCCATCGGCGATTGGGTGCACTCGCTGGCGGCGCACGGCTTTGAGAAAATCCTGTTTCTCAATGGGCACGGCGGCAATGTGGCCTCCATCGAGGCGGCGTTTTCCGAGCTGTACGCCCAAGCCAGCTTCGCCAAACGGCCAGCCGGTTTCGCTTTGAAGCTGGTGAACTGGTGGGATCTGGCAGGGGTCAATGAGCTGGCTCGTGAGCAATTCCCAACAGGGCATGGCGCCCACGCCACCCCCTCGGAAATCGCGGTTACTCAATGGGCCTATCCGGACTCCGTCAAACAGGCTCACTACTCCCCGCAAATTGCCAACTCTGGTCCCATCCGCGAGGCAAGTGATTTCCGTGCGCGCCATCCTGACGGCCGAATGGGCTCGGATCCAGGTCAGGCGAGCCCGGAGAAGGGAAGGGCATTGGTGATGCTGGCTGCTCGCAGTCTCGTGCAGGAAGTCGCGGCCTTCAGTCAGGAACGCTGACGGCCTGCCCGGCTCTCAACGTCGCCCGGTGCGCGTGCTCACGTCCACCCACACGGCCAACACCAGAATGCTGCCCTTGACGATCATCTGCCAATAACTGTCGACGTCGAGCATGGACATGCCGTTGTCCAGGCTGGTGATGACCAGCGCGCCGAGGAGGGCGCCGTAGACGGTTCCGGAGCCGCCGCGCATGGACGTGCCGCCAATGAAACAGGCAGCAATGGCGTCGAGTTCGCCCATGCTGCCGGCGGAGGGCGAACCGGCGGCCAGGCGCGCGGTGTTGACCACGCCGGCGAGGGCGCACATCACGCCCATGATGCCGAAAATCCACAGCTTCACGGCTTGGACGTTGATACCGGACAGGCGTGTGGCTTCCATATTGCTGCCCACGGCATAGACGCGTCGACCGAACACCGTCTGGCTCGCGACGTAGCTGAACACGCCCAACAGCACCAGCAGGAGCAGCACCGGCACGGGAATGCCGTCGTAGCTGTTGAGCGTCTGGACGAAGCCGGCCAGCACGGCGCCGATCACCGCCACGCGTATGATGTCCCGCGCCAGGGAGTGCGCCGCCAGACCGTGAAGGGCGCGATTGCGCCGTTGTTTCCAGATCAGGAACACCGTCAACGCGAACAACAGCACACCCAGGCCGGCCCCGATCGAGTGGGGCAGGTAGCCCTGGCCGATGTACACGAGCTGCGGCGATACCGGCGCGATGGTCGTGCCGCCGGTGATCCCCAGCAAAATGCCTCGGAAAGCCAGCATGCCGCCCAGACCGACGATAAAGGAGGGTATGCGCAGGTAAGCCGCCATGTAGCCATTGGCAAGGCCGATCAACAAGCCGCAAAGGGCGACCAGGCTCAGGTTCGCCAACAGTGGGACGTGGTAAATCACATCGAGAATGGCCGCCAGCCCACCCAGCAGTCCCAGCAATGAGCCGACCGACAAATCGATCTCGCCGCTGATGATCACCAGCACCATGCCGCAAGCGAGGATGCCGGTAATGGACATCTGGCGCAGCAGATTGGAAAGGTTGCGCGGGGTCAGGAATCCGCCGTCGGTCTGCCAGCTGAAAAACAGCCAGATCAACACCACGGCAAACACCAGCGCGAGCATCTTGTAGCGGGTGAACAGTTGTTTAACCTGATTCATTTACGCGGATTTCCGATCATTATTGTTATGGCTGCCAGGCTGGCTGAGTGCGGCGGCGAGCACCTGTTCCTGCGTGAGTTCATGGTTGACGAAGTCGCCCCTTAACTGGCCTTCGCCGATCACCAGCACGCGATCGGATACGCCGAGCACTTCGGCCAGCTCCGACGACACCATGATGATCGACACCCCAGAAGCGGCCAGCGCGCCCATCAACTTGTAGATTTCGTATTTGGCGCCCACATCCACGCCTCGGGTGGGCTCATCGAGAATCAGCACCCGGGGCTGAGTCAGCAGCATCTTCGCCAATACCGCTTTTTGTTGATTGCCTCCCGACAGACTGGTGATCGGCAGGAACGGGCTCGCGGTCTTCAGGTGCAGGCGCGAGATCTCCCGATCGATGCTGCCCAACTCGGCCTCGGCATCGATGCGAGTCAGTTTCGAATAATTGTCCAGCACGGCCAGGGTGATGTTCTGGCCGACACCCAGGTCCGGAATGATGCCCTGGCGCTTGCGGTCCTCAGGCACCAGGCACACACCTGCGCGAATGGAGTTGAGGGGCGTGCGGGTGTCGATGCGTTGACCTTCCAGCCAGACTTCGCCCTCGTGGCGTCCGGGGTAGGCGCCGAACAGCGCGGTCACGAGTTCCGTGCGGCCTGCGCCGACCAGCCCGGCGATGCCCAGGATCTCGCCACGCTTGAGAGCGAAGGAGACATCGTCGACGCGTTTGCGCCTGGGGTTGTCGACGTCGTAGCAGGTGATGTGACGAGCCTCGAAAATCACTTCGCCAACGTCGTGGGGTTCGGTGGGATAGAGGTTGCTCATTTCCCGCCCGACCATCTGGGTGATGATCTGTGGGATGTCCATGTCGGCCATGGCCGTGGTGGCGATGTGTTTTCCGTCGCGGATCACTGAAATGGTGTCGCAGACGGCGGCCACTTCATCGAGTTTGTGCGAGATATAGACGCAGGCCACCCCCTTGGCCTTGAGGTCGCGGATGATGTCCAGCAGCACCTCGATTTCCGAACGGCTCAAGGCCGACGAGGGTTCGTCGAGGATCAGCAGGCGCGCCTTTTTGTTAAGGGCCTTGGCGATCTCCACCAGTTGCTGATAGCCACCACCGTACTGGGAAACCGGCAGCGATACGTTCATGTCGGGGACTTTCAATTCGCGCATCAGGGCTTCGGCGCGGTGGATCATTGCCGGGTAGTTCATTCGTCCGCCCGGCAGCGTCAGTTCGTGGCCCATGAAGATGTTTTCGGCCACCGACAAATCCGGAACCAGGGTCAGTTCCTGATGAATGATGACGATGCCGGCGGCTTCCGTTTCGCTGATTGACTGCGCGGTGAGCGGTTGCCCGTCCCAGAGGATTTCACCGTCCCAGGTGCCGTGGGGATAGACCGCCGAAAGGATCTTCATCAGCGTGGACTTGCCGGCGCCATTCTCGCCGCACAGTCCCACGCATTCACCCGGCTTGACCTTGAGGTCGATACCGTTGAGCGCTTTGACACCGCCGAAGGTTTTGACGATACCGTTCATTTGCAGCAGATAGTCGGGCATGGAGAGGACTCAAAATCGCAAAGACACTGGACTCTGTGGGAGCGACGGTGCGACGAGTCGACCTGCTCGCTCCCACAAGGTTTTGCGTAGAACCAGAAGTTGGTGCCTTTGTCACTGCCCGGCTATTTGCGCCTTGGTATAAAAGCCATCCTGTTCGAGCAGGTCGGTGTTGTCCTTGGTCAACGCCGTAGGCGTGAGCAGGATGGTGTCGACTTTTTTGCTGCCGTTGTCGTACTGCGAGCTGTAGGCGGGTTTCTCGTTGCGCGCCAGTTGTACCGAGAGCTTGGCGGCTTCAGAAGCGATGAGTTTCAGCGGCTTGTACACGGTCATGGTCTGGGTGCCGGCGATGACACGCTTGACCGCTGCGAGGTCAGCGTCCTGGCCCGAAATCGGCACCTTGCCGGCCAGTTGCTGAGCTGCAAGGGCCTGAATGGCGCCGCCTGCCGTCGCGTCGTTGGAGGCGACAATGCCGTCGATTTTGTTGTCGTTGCGGGTCAGGGCGTTTTCAACAATGCTCAGCGCTTCGGTTGGGTTCCATTCCTTCACCCATTGTTGGCCAACGATCTTGATATCGCCCTTGTCGATGGCCGGTTGCAGCACTTTCATCTGGCCTTCGCGCAGGATTTTTGCGTTGTTGTCGGTGGGTGCACCACCCAGCAGGAAGTAATTGCCCTTGGGCGCAGCATGCAACACGCCACTGGCCTGCATCTCGCCGACCTTTTCGTTATCGAAGGAAATATAGGCGTCGACGTCGGCATTGAGAATCAGCCGATCATAGGACACGACCTTGATCCCGGCCTTCTTCGCTTCGGCCACCGCGTTGGTCAGCACGGTGGCGTTGAACGGCACGATGACTATGACATCGACGCCGCGGGAAATGAGATTTTCGATTTGTGAAATCTGTTTTTGCTCGTTGGCATCCGCTGATTGTACGAACACCTTGGCATCCATTTTTTCTGCCGCCGCGACAAAATAATCACGGTCACGGGACCAGCGCTCCAGGCGCAGGTCGTCAATGGAGAAACCGATTTTCGGGTGGGTCGCATCAGCCATCACTGGCAATGACAGCAGCGCCAGGGCAGAGGCCAACAGTGTACGTTTCAGGTTTTTCATAGCGGGGCGTCCTTTTATTGTTGTTTGAAAGAAACGGCCTGACGATGAGTCTCGGGCTGGGTAAAACTGTAGAAAATCCGCAGGCGCCGCAAGCATAGTTTTGTCGTTGAAATGTCACAGCGCGCGCAGACCGCTTGGTGATCAACGATAGATAAATCGGTTGACGACGTTCTCGAGCATTTCCTGCCTGCCGCTGACGGCCTGCGGGTTCAATGCGTTGGCGAAGGCGTGTTCGGCCAGTGACTCAAGGTTGAATTCACCTGCCAGCACTGCCTTCCCCAATGGCTGTTGCCACCCGGCGTAGCGCTGATCCTTGAAGCGCTGCAGCTCATCGTTCTGCACCATGGCGGCTGCGCGTTCCAGAGACTGGGCAAGAACGTCCATGGCGCCCACGTGGCCATGGAACAGGTCGATCTGGTCGAGGCTTTGGCGACGAACCTTGGAATCGAAGTTGAATCCGCCATTGTTGAACCCTCCCGCCTTGAGGATTTCATAGAGGGCCAAGGTCATTTCTTCGACGCTATTGGGGAACTGATCGGTGTCCCAGCCGTTTTGCGGATCACCGCGGTTGGCGTCGATGCTGCCGAAGATGCCCAGGGAGGCGGCTGTCGCTATCTCGTGATGAAAACTATGGCCGGCGAGGGTGGCGTGGTTAGCCTCGATGTTGACCTTGATTTCCTTTTCCAGCCCAAATTGCTGGAGAAAGCCGAACACGGTGGCGCTGTCGTAATCGTATTGGTGCTTGGTGGGCTCCTGCGGTTTTGGTTCGATCAGAAGATCGCCGGTGAAACCGATCTTGTGCTTGTGCTCGACCACCATGCGCATGAAACGGCCCAACTGCTCACGTTCATGCTTCAAGTCAGTGTTGAGCAGGGTTTCGTAGCCTTCGCGACCGCCCCACAACACGTAGCTGGAGCCTTTGAGGCGATGGGTCGCGTTCATGGCGCTGAACACCTGGGCCGCGGCGCAGGCAAACACCTCAGGGTCCGGATTGCTCGCCGCGCCGGCTGCAAAACGTGGATTGCTGAAGCAGTTTGCGGTGCCCCACAGCAGCTTGATGCCACTCTCTTCCTGATGGCGCTCCAGGTGGTCAACCATTTGCGCGAAGTGGTTGCGGTACTCCTTCAACGAGTTGCCTTCTGGAGCGACATCGGTGTCGTGGAAACAGTAATAATCGATACCCAGTTTGGAGAAGAACTCGAAGGCGGCAGCCGCCTTGCCGATCGCGACTTCCATCGGGTCACCGGCCTGATGCCATGGGCGCTTGAACGTACCCGCACCGAACACATCGGAACCTGGCCACACAAAGGTGTGCCAGTAACACGCGGCCATGCGCAGATGTTCGCGCATGGGTTTGCCAAGGATGATCTTGTCGGCGTCGTAGTGGCGGAAGGCGAGGGGAGAATCGCTGTTCGGTCCCTCATAGCGGATTGTGTCGACATCGGGGAAGTACTGCATTGGCCATGTCCTGGTTGTTCTTGTTGGTGACTTGATACTAACAACGGCGTTTGGCCTGCTGATTATGAAAAACATCAACACAGGGTGCGATTTTGCGTATTGAGCTTCGCCGCCCACGCGCCTAGTCTGTGCACATCGCCTCAGTGACACCGGGGCCCTGAACCTGCATAAAAACAATGAAAACAGTACCGCCTGTTCACCGCATCGCACTGTTGTTCAACGGCAGCAAGGTTTATGACCGAGGCATCATCAGCGGCATCGGTAACTACCTGAGCAGCACGCGAGCGTCCTGGGACCTGTTCCTGGAAGAAGACTTTCTGTGCCGCTTGAAGGGAATAGAGCGCTGGCAGGGAGACGGCATCATTGCCGACTTCGATGACCCGTTGATTGGCGAGGCGCTCGCCGACATCCATCTGCCGGTGGTAGCGGTAGGGGGCTCTTATGAGGAGAAGGGGGCCTATCCGACATCGATTCCCTATGTTGCCACTGACAACAACGCACTGATCACCCTTGCCTACACGCACCTGATCGAGGCGGGGCTGCAGCGTTTTGCCTGCTTCAGCCTGCCTGAAGCACAGGCCAATCGTTGGGCCCAGGAGCGGGAAAAAGCCTTTCGCCGATTGATGCAGCGCGACGGCTTGCACACCGAAATCTATCGCGGCATGGGCACCAGCGCACCGCTCTGGGACAGCGCCGTCGAACAGTTGATCGCCTGGCTGCAAAGCCTGCCCAAGCCCATTGGAATCATCGCGGTCAGTGACGCCCGCGCCCGGCAGTTGCTGCAAGCTTGCCTGACAGCCGGCATTGCGGTGCCGGAGCAGGTGGCGCTGATTGGCATCGACAACGACCCACTGACCCGCAGCCTGACGCGGGTCCCTTTGAGTTCGGTGAGTCAGGGCACTGAAACCATGGGCCGGACCGCCGCTCAGTTACTCCACCAGATGCTCCACGGCATGCCATCCACCGGCACGCAAATCCTGGTGCCTCCGGATGCGGTCAACGTGCAGGTGTCGAGCTTGCACCAACCGTTGGGCAATCCGTATGTGATGCAGGCGCTGCTGTTTATCCGCCAGTACGCCTGCCAGGGCATCAAGACGGCGCAGGTCGCGGCCTATGTCGGCGTATCTCGCTCGTCACTCGAAGCGCATTTTCGCAACGAGCGCGGCTGCAGCGTGCATGACGAGATTCTGCGTTTCAAACTGGCCGCGGCGACCAAAGGGCTCAAGAACACCGATTCGGCCATTGCCGATGTGGCGAGGATGTGCGGCTTTAAATCGGCGCAGTATCTGCACACGGTGTTTCGGCGGGAGTTTGGGTGCACGCCCCGGGAATATCAGCAGGGGGGAGGCACTCGCGGGATCTTGAGTCAAAACCCCTGACTCACGCTGATCGACCTTGACAGTTAAGTCATCTATATGAATACTCCGCCCATATTCATATAGATGACTAGATAACAAGGTGAATAAAGTCGATGAATGCTCTTTCCAGCGATGCTCGTCTGCCGCTTTATCAACGTCTGCGTGACCACCTGGTTGAACAGATCGCTAACAATCGTTGGCGTCCGGGGGAAGCCATTCCCACGGAGGCTGCGCTTTGCGCGGAATATCAGCTGTCCACGGGCACCGTGCGCAAGGCGGTGGATTCGTTGGTCAGCGAAGGCATTCTTGAGCGTCATCAAGGGCGGGGCACCTTCATACGCCGTCCGCAGTTTCAGTCATCGCTGTTTCGATTCTTTCGTTTTCAAACCGCTGCCGGCGAACGTCAGGTACCCGAGAGCCGCATTCTGTCGATCGAACCGGTCGTCGCGCCGTCGGCCGTCGCTCAGGCGCTGGGGTTGCCCCTCGAGTCGCCGGTTATCCGCATCGTTCGCTTGCGTTTGCTGGAGCTCAAGCCCGTTCTCGCCGAAGAAATCTGGTTGCCGCGCAGCCGTTTCCAAGCGCTGATGGACATTGACCTGAGCCGCAAAGGGCCGCTGCTTTATCCCATCTACGAAGAAATCTGCGGTCAGGTCGTGGCCAACGCCGAAGAGACACTCACCGCTGAATCGGTGAATGACGTGCATGCTCGATTGCTGCAGGTACCGGTCAACAGTCCGGTGGTTGTGATCGAACGATTGGCTCGCGATTACGCGGGCACACCACTGGAGTGGCGTCGTTCTCGTGGGCATGCGGAGCACTTCCGCTACAGCGTGGATATTCGCTGACGCATGCCTGTGTAACCAATCGTTGAGCGGCGAGCCGATCGCCGCTGGTTTCCTGTTTATTTGCCAAAACTGGCCCTGTAGCGGTGCGGTTCGCTCTCGGCTGCCTTACGTTCCACTTATAAGGATAAAAAATCATGTTCAGTTGGTATCGCCAAGTCACTCCTCGGGAGCGCAAAACGTTCTGGGCCTGCTTCGGCGGATGGTCGCTCGATGCGCTGGAAGTACAAATGTTCGGCCTGGCGATTCCGGCGTTGATCGCCGCGTTCGCCCTGACCAAGGGCGATGCAGGGCTGATCAGCGGCGTGACGTTGGTCACTTCAGCCATCGGCGGTTGGGTAGGGGGGACATTGTCCGACCGCTACGGCCGGGTGCGCACACTGCAATGGATGATTTTGTGGTTCTCGTTCTTCACTTTCCTGTCCGCCTTCGTCACCGGTTTTCACCAGTTGTTGATCGTGAAAGCAATGCAAGGCTTCGGTATCGGGGGTGAATGGGCCGCGGGCGCGGTGCTGATGGCCGAGACGATCAACCCTAAGTTTCGTGGCAAGGTGATGGGCACCGTCCAAAGCGCCTGGGCCGTGGGCTGGGGACTGGCTGTTGGGGTGTTCACCCTGATTTATACGTTCGTGCCGCAGGACATGGCCTGGCGTGTGATGTTTATCGTCGGTCTGCTGCCATCGTTCCTGATCATCTGGGTACGCCGCAACGTCGAGGAGCCTGACAGCTTCCAGCGCCTGCAAAAAGAAAACGCCATCCCGCAAAGCTTCTTCAAGTCCCTGGCCGGCATCTTCCGACCTGAACTGATCCGCGTAACGCTGTTTGGTGGTCTGTTGGGCCTCGGCGCGCACGGTGGTTACCACGCGGTCATGACCTGGCTGCCGACGTTCCTCAAGACCGAGCGCAACCTTTCGGTGCTGAACTCTGGCGGTTACCTCGCCGTGATCATCTTCGCCTTCTGGTGTGGGTGTGTGGTCAGTGGATTGTTGATCGACCGCATAGGCCGTCGTAAAAACATCGTGTTGTTTGCGTTGTGCTGTGTCGTCACCGTGCAGTGCTATGTGTTCCTGCCACTGACCAATACCCAGATGCTGTTTCTGGGCTTTCCGCTCGGCTTCTTCGCCGCAGGTATTCCGGCCAGCCTCGGGGCGCTGTTCAACGAGCTGTACCCAGCGGACGTGCGCGGCGCCGGGGTCGGTTTCTGCTACAACTTTGGCCGAGTGCTTTCTGCGGTCTTCCCATTCCTGGTCGGTCACATGAGCGACTCCATGTCCCTGGGCTCTGCGATTGGTATCGACGCCGGTATTGCCTACGGCGTGGCCGTGATCGCGGCACTTTGCCTGCCGGAAACCCGTGGCCGTGCCCTGGAAGCCTCGAACATTTCGGCGCAAGCGGCAGTCGACGGCAGTGAAAGCGCGCGAGCCTGATGACTCTTACCTTCAAATGATGAAAGCCATGCCTGATACCTGTTCAACGCCGATCACCGGCATCGATTCCCATGCTCACGTGTTCAGCCGCGAACTGAACCTGACCGCCGCTCGACGTTATACCCCTGGCTACGACGCCACGCTCGGGGAGTATCTGGAGCAACTGCAAACCCATGGCCTGAGTCATGGCGTGCTGGTGCAGCCCAGTTTTCTCGGCACCGACAACAGCTACCTGTTGGCGGCGTTACGCCAGGCGCCGGAACGGTTGCGCGGGGTCGTGGTGCTGGTGCGCAGCGTCAGTCGCGAGACGCTCAACGATATGGCTCGGCTCGGTGTGGTCGGCGTTCGCCTGAACCTGATGGGCAAAGCCTTGCCGGACTTTCGTGACTCGGCGTGGCAAGACTTCTTCGGCCACATCGCCGAGTTGGACTGGCATGTCGAATTGCACCGCCAGGTGGAAGATTTGCCGGGACTGCTTCGTCAACTCATGCCATTGGGCATCAAACTGGTGATCGATCACTTCGGCCGTCCGGATGCACGCCTGGGTGTTGATCAGCCAGGTTTTCGCGAGATGCTGGAACTGGGCTCGCGCGGGCAGGTGTGGATGAAGGTTTCCGGGATCTATCGATTGGCTGGGACGGATCCCCAGAACCGAAAGTTCGCCCGAAACGCGTTGTCATTGCTGCAGCAGAGTTTCGGGTCCAGTCGTTTGGTGTGGGGCAGCGACTGGCCGCACACTCAACATGAAGACAGTGTTGGTTTTGGGGCGGTTGTGGAACAGCTTCAAGCGTTGGAGTGTTCGCCTGAGTTGATGCGGTCGCTGCTGGTGGAGGCGCCTGGGGAGTTGTTTGGATTTTAATCTTGCTCCTGTCGCGAATGACCGGAGTGTGACCCAAGGGTTAAAAGTGGATTTCAGCGGTCTTGAGGCCCAAGTCTCGTAGCTCGGCGATCAAGTCATCCAAATGCCCGAAAGACTCGACCTCCTCGTTGTCGTCCACCAGGAAATAACTTCTTCCAGCGTCCTTCTTGAAAAACACAATCCACTCCTTGGGGTTGGTTGGATTTGCGATCAAATGGGTGTCGAAGGTCACGCCTTCGGCATGTTTGGTTTTCACAGCTTGACGATTCATGTCTGTCACCACGCTACGCGCGTTATCAAAATTTCTCTATTGGCAGCACGCCCGCCCAGCTCCCTCTGAGCTTCCAGCATGGACATCTCCAGCCGCACAAGGCATTGGAATCAGGAGATTTCAATTATCACTGCATGTTAATATTATGCACATGGACGCACTGAGGAGCTAGCCATGATTGCGATAGGTGAGGCATGGAAGGCGGGGTTGTTGGGACGAGGACACTGGCTTCGCAACGTGGTGTCTGGCGTGATCGTCGGAGTCGTGGCACTCCCGCTGGCCATGGCGTTTGCCATTGCGTCTGGCGTCAAACCTGAGCAAGGCATCTACACCGCCATCATCGGTGGTCTGCTGGTTTCAGTCTTTGGCGGAAGCCGCTTGCAGATCGCCGGGCCGACAGGTGCGTTCATCGTGATTCTGGCGGACGTCACAGCCAAGCATGGCGTTGACGGCCTGCAAATCGCCACGATGATGGCAGGGGCCATGTTGTTACTGCTGGGGATGGCCCGGCTCGGTGCAATCATCAAGTTTATCCCTGACCCGGTGATCGTCGGATTCACTGCGGGCATCGGGGTGATCATCTGGGTCGGGCAGTGGAAAGACTTTTTCGGATTACCGACGGTCGGGGGAGAGCGCTTCCATGAAAAGCTCTGGCATCTCGTCCAGACCCTGCCGGATCTTCATATGGCCACGACGCTGCTGGCGACACTCAGCCTTTTCCTGGTCATCACCGCGCCCAGAATTCCCGGTCTCAAACGAGTGCCTGGCCCATTGATCGCCATGGCGGTCGCGACAGCGATACAGTCCACCTTTCATTTCGAGGGGGTCGCAACGATTGGCAGTGCATTTGGTGGCATACCTCAAGGTTTCCAAGGGGGGAGCCTGCCTGAAATCACGCTGTCGCGTGTCATCGATTTGATTGGTCCGGCGTTCACGATCGCCATGCTTGGGGCAATCGAATCGCTGTTGTCCGCGATGGTGGCCGATGGCATGGCAGGTACCAAGCACGACTCCAATCAGGAGTTGATCGGTCAGGGGGTGGCCAACTTGGTCACGCCATTGTTCGGCGGCTTCGCCGCTACCGGGGCCATTGCGCGCACGGCCACCAATATCCGTAACGGCGGCACAAGCCCGCTGGCCGGCATTACGCACGCCGTCACCCTGGTACTTATCATTCTGTTTCTGGCGCCTTTGGCCTCAAACATCCCGCTGTGTGCATTGGCCGCGATACTTTTTGTGGTCGCGTACAACATGAGCGAGTTAAAGCACTTCAAGCGAATGGTCAGGAGAGCTCCGCGGACAGACGTATCGATCCTGCTAATCACCTTCGGTCTCACCGTATTCAGTGATTTGGTGATCGCGGTGAATATCGGCGTCATTCTGGCGATGCTGCACTTTATGCGTCGCATGGCCTCATCGGTGGAGGTGCGGCAGGTCGTCGAGCACGAGTTGGAAGTAGAGCTCAGGGCCAACGGGAATGCTCGCCTGCCGCCCGGGATATTGATTTATACGATTGAAGGGCCGTTGTTCTTTGGCGCAGCCGAGACCTTCGAGCGTGTCCTGGCTCAGACCCATACCGATCCACGCCTGCTGATTATCCGTTTGAAACGCGTACCGTTCATGGATATCACGGGCTTACAGGTGTTGGAGGAGGTCATTCAGCAACTGCACAAACGACATGTCATTGTGAAACTCTGCGAGGCGAATGCGAAGGTGCTTAACAAGCTGAATAAGGTGGGCATCTTGCAAGAAATCGGCGCGGAGCATTACCACACCGACTTCAACAACGCGCTGGCCAAAGCTGTCAGTCTCGCAGAGGACAACTAGAGCCTAAAACTGCCCGTGTTCGGTTATGACTTGGCGCTGGTGGCGTGCTTGCTTCTCGTTGAATAGCTGGCACCGTGGGTGTCCAGGTAATCACGAATAAGCTGACGTACCACCTGAGAAGACGTCAAATCCTGTGCTGCACAGAGCTCCTCGAACGCTTTTTTCTTGATGGGATCAATGAGCACAGTGAGGCGCGCAGTCTTGCTTTCCATGGGGTATTCAATCACTCAATCGCTGGATGTTAATCAAATTGTAATTGCCTTGTCCGGTGCTGTCACTGCTACGACGTGGGTCGTTCGGCAGGTTAATTGTGATCAGTAATGTGCGACCGGAAACGACTTCAGAGCTATCCTGACTCTATAACTTGAGCACAGTGGTGAACTTGTGTGCAGGACAGGCAGAGCAGCGTTGTTTGACATCAACATCCCGTACTGGATGTTGCGCTCACCCTCTGGTGAAGAGGGCTCTTTTGGTGCTCCACAAGGCCTTTAGGGAAAAAGCCCGGTGGCATATGGAAAGTAGCAGCAATGAATGCAAAAGTCGGATTGACGAGTGATGCAGAGGCGGAAGACTTTTTCATACAAACACTGGAGCAGGCGATCGATGCTGTTGTGATCATTGATGATCACAACAGGGTGGCGTTTTTCAATGCCGCTGCCGAGGCCTTTTGGGGTTGCTCCAGGCATGAGGTGCTCGGTCGAAATGTCCATGCTTTGGTGCCAAACATCCTGCGCGCCCATCATGATGGCTATATCCAAGCTAACCGCGAGACCGGGATCAATAAAATTGTGGGCGTCTGCCGGGATGTCCGAATTGTGCGTGATGATGGGCAGGAGCGCTGGGGCTCGATGTCGATCTCGAAAATTACCCTTCATGATCGAATCCTCTACGCGGCCTTTCTCAAGGATATAACGCAATTACGCTTGAACGACATCGAACGCCGGTTGTTATCGATGTCGGTGAATGTCACCAGTTCGGCCACCTGCATCGTCGACGCGCACTCATGCCTTATCTATGTCAACGATGGGCTGATTCGACTGCTGGGCTATTCCCGCGAGGAGATGATCGGGCAGTCACCGCTTATGTTCTTTGTTTCAGTCGCTCCTGCGCAAACGCCGGCGGAGCCGGGGCTGGAACCCATTCTCTGTGGTCAACCTCATGATGTCAGTGCCTTGATCAGCAAGCGCAACGGCCAACGACTTTGGGTGCACGTCTCATCAACGCCCGTGTTCGACGCGCAAGGGTTGCTCGAAAATGTCGTGATCGTGCTCACCGACATTACCCAGTCAAAACTGCATGAAGTCCTACAGGAAAGGGTCATTGGGGCACTGCTGAAAGAGGAGCCTCTAGAGAGCGTGCTAACCATGATGTGCCACGAGATTGAGCGCATCGTCCCGGAAGTCATTGTCTCGATCCTGAGCGTGGACGAGGAGGGGAGCTTGCACCCTCTGGCCAGTCCAAGCTTGCCCACCGATTACTCCAGGGCCATTGAGGGATTATCCATCGGTCCGGTGGCAGGTTCCTGCGGTACGGCCGCCTATCGGGGCGAACCGGTTCTGGTAACGGATATCAATAATGACCCGTTGTGGGCTGAGTACAAATGGCTGGCGAAACAGTCAGGCTTACGGGCTTGTTGGTCTATTCCTGTACGCAACGGCTCAGGACGAGTTGCGGCGACCTTTGCGCTCTACTTTAGGGAAAACCGCGGCCCCGACCCCTTGCACGCTCACTTGGTGACGGCGGGAACGCACTTGTGCATGTTGGCACTCGAACGAGAGGAGGCACGTCAATCCATTCGAAGAATGGCCTTCTATGATGCGTTAACCGGCTTGCCCAATCGCAACTTCCTACTTTCCCAGGCACAGCAGTGCATACTCGAAGTGACTCGAGAGGCTGCAGAGCTTGCCGTCCTGTTTGTCGACCTGGACCGATTCAAGCAAGTCAACGACGCCTTGGGGCATGCGTCGGGAGACGAGTTGCTGCGAGTCATGGCGCAACGGCTACGCAGCGTGCTTCGAGAGTGTGATTTCGTTGGGCGTTTATCCGGTGATGAGTTCGTGTTGGTACTGGCGCGGATGAATGCGACGCAGGTCACGATCTTTCTTGAACGACTGATGATGGTCCTGAGGGCTCCGACGACGATTGCAGGCACTTCCATCGTTGTTTCCGCCAGCATCGGCATCAGTCTGTTTCCAGGAGATGGTCAAGACATGGAAAGTCTATTGCATTGCGCTGACATTGCCATGTACCAAGCCAAACGGGCGGAGCGGGGTACCTTCAGGTTCTTTCTTGAAGAGATGAACACACTCGCTCAAGGGCGATTGATGCTGGAAACGGAACTGCGCAAAGCGCTCACTGACAGCGGTCTGCAACTGCATTATCAACCACAAATCGACCTGAACAGCGGACGCCTGGTCGGTGTTGAGGCATTAGCGCGTTGGGCACACCCAACGCTCGGAGCTATCTCGCCCATGCAATTCATTCCTCTTGCCGAGGAATGCGGGTTGATCAACGACCTGAGTCAATGGGTATTGCGGGAGGCCTGTCAGCAGCTAGCCGAATGGCAGCGGCATGGCTTACAGGTTCCATCCATGTCGATCAACCTCTCACCCATCAATTTTCACAACCAGAACCTTGCGAGGCTGATTGCTCAACAACTGCAACGCCACGGCTTGCAACCCGCCAACCTGTGCGTGGAAGTCACCGAGGGTGTATTGCTTAGCGAAAGCCCCGGGGCCGAGCAAGCCATCCGGGATTTGCACGCACTAGGAGTGCGACTGGCCATTGATGATTTTGGCACAGGCTATTCCAGCCTCGGGTATTTACGGCGCCTACCCATCAGCGAGCTGAAACTGGATAAGAGTTTTGTCGACGATCTGGAGCACGATACGTCCTGCCGCGCTTTAAGCGAATCCGTCATAGCGATAGGCAGAGGGCTTTCCTTGCACGTAGTGGCTGAGGGTATAGAGCACGCAACTCAGTGTGAGATTCTTAAAGCCCAAGGCTACAAAGTGGGGCAAGGTCACTATTTTTCAGCACCGATGTCTTGCCGGGATTTTGAACAATGGTTCACGGCCTACAAATTTGTTTGAGGGGGGCTGGCAAGGGCACGTAATATGTCGTTTAACATAATATACATTACACGCAATACGATATTGCGAAATCCCCCCGGTTACCCACGCCTTTTCACACCTGCAATGAGATGGGCTGTGGGGATTCACGATTCACCGGACGTTAATTCACGATTCTACGGAATCTTATAAAAATCATGATGTTGCGCGGCAATCCTCAGCCTTTGTCTAGAAATTGCAAATGACCCCCTACGCATAAAATATGGGCTGGCTCATCGATGGCTCGTGGCTAGGAATGGCGTCCTAGAGCGGTCTAGATAAGCGTCTTCGTGGAAAAATTCACGATTCACCGGAAAAAACGCAAAATCGCTTGTGATTTTCCGGTGAATCGTGAATTTTCATGAAAAAATCCATGAATATCAGATATTTACTTTTTTCCGGCGAATCGTGAATTCCCACATGGGCATGGCGCACCACCCAATCCACCTTGCGATGGCGCGCGCCCACTTCTTCAGCTGGCTTTCAATTCAGCAATGCGCTCGACCACATACTCGGCGTCACGTGCGACCCCCGAGAAACGCCCGGAACCCCACGTGTAGAGCCAGGGTAATCCGAGAAAATACAGACCTGACTGCGCCGTGACCCCGCGTTGGTGCCCAGGATGGCCACGCCCGTTGAATACTGGAGCCTCCACCCAGCTAAAATCGGGACTAAAGCCTATGCACCATATGATGCAAGAGATGGCTTCGGCTTCAAGGTCCAGCTCACTTCGCTCTTGTTCAGGTGCCCACTTTGGAACGTAACGCTCGCCAGGGGGAGCATCGATCTCGTTCTGCTCAATGTAGTTGTCGATCGAAGTATTTATACGGTTGTACACCGCGTCAGCACTGTCCAGGCTTTCGCCCAAGTTATGGGAAAATTGCAAGCGAGTGCCCTGTAATCCTTCGAGTCGCCCGAATAGCTCCATGCCCTCGCTAGCAAAGCTACGCAGGTCAATATCGCGCCCGCCATCGCGCCCCGTGACGTAGTGGTTGGTGTTATCACGCACACCCTCACGCAAGGGATGAGTGTCGACGCCAATGTCGTAGTAACCCATTTCCGCCAGCCAGTCGACCACGTCTTTGCCGCGGTAAAAGCGCGCACAACGTGGGGCATCACCTACTGCCAGGTAGACCTTACGTCCCGCCAGATGCAGGTCCTCCGCGATTTGGGCTCCCGACTGCCCTGAACCAACCACCAACACATTGCCTGCGGGAAGTGACTGCGGGTTGCGGTACTGTTCAGAATGGAGTTGATGAACACTCGCGGGCAGACGCTCGGCCAATCGCGGAATAATCGGCGTGTGGTAACCGCCTGAGGCCACGACTACCTGATCCGCTGTGAACTCACCTTGCGAGCTATGGATCTCGAATCCACCCGACGCTTTTGGAACTACACGCTGCACAGTAGTGCTCTCGCGCACGGGCGCATTTACTGACTTAACAAAACCGGCGAGGTACTCGTTGATTTCGTCCTTTCTCATGAAGCCATGTGGATCCGCGCCGTTGAAGTCATCGAGGTATGTATAGCCCGGTAAGGCGCATTGCCAGTTGGGTGTAACCAGACTGAAGGCATCCCAGCGCTGGTTACGCCACGTGTGAGTCACACTGTGTTTTTCAAGCACCAGATGGTCAATATCCTGTTGTTGCAGGTAATAGCTTGCAGACAACCCAGCCTGCCCGCCGCCGACGACGATGACGCTGTAGTGTGGAGGTTTGATGGTGGTGAGGTGGCTGGTCATGGGCACTCCGTAACTCGGTGAATATAAGATTAAAGAAACAAACGATGAATCAGAACGAGCCCCAGCCTTCGCGAACAACTCGGCCAGCGCCCTCGGTGCACATACTGAGAATGTCGACCTGCGCAGCTGACGAATCCGTCTGCTCGAGATAGCTGGCCTGCCCCTTGAGCGAACTCAAAGTGTCCATCGCTGAACTGCAATAGAATCCCTTGACCTGTTTGACGCGCTCCGAGGCATTGTTCAGTGCAATTTCGATGCGTTGGAGGAACTCTGGCAGCGGGTAACTTGCGCCCTCCTCCAGGTATTGATAGATCACAGTCGACGGCGAATAGCCGGTCGCTTCCTTACCATTTGGCCAGCGGATCTTGAAATTGACGGCAGGCATGTCAGTGCTCCTGTTGCATGCGGTTTAAGGGGGATAGATCGAGATGGGGGTAGCTGAACCCGGTGAAGGCTTGCTCACGCAGGTCCCAAAACTCATCGCACTGCTCACCGAACTGGACGCTTAACGCTCCAGTGGCGTTAACCTCACCGATGCGCTCACAACACACTCCTTCGAAGGCAAATGCAGTCTGCACCTGCGCCCAATTGCGCTCGTCCAACGTCATCAAAAAGCCGTAACTGGGAAAGACCTGGAGCCAACGAGCCAAATCGGCATCCACCGGAGATGGGAGCGCCGACAGGTCGATAGTCGCGCCGCAACCGGTGGTTTCCAGAAGCATCAGCAGGCTACCCAGGACCCCAGCGTTACTGATGTCCTTGGCCGCGTGCAGCAACTGCGCATCGGCCAGGCGTGGAAGTACATCGAGCTTGCTGCGAAGGCGTTCGGCGGGTACTCCTTCGAATGCTTTCCAGTAAGCACTGTCGGCATGCCAGTGTCCTTCAAGGTCCACTGCCATGGCGATGACCTGACCCGGTGCCACGTGCAGGGTCGACAGCAAGGTTTGCGCAGTTCCCGTAATCGCCACCGCGAGCGCCGTTGGATTGCCCGTAACGAGGCTGGTATGTCCACCTGCTAGCAGCAAGCCGTAGGCCTCGCATGCCGCACGGATACCCGACAGGATCTGCTGCGCAGCAGCGTTGTCATGATGCCAGTAGGCATTGACCACTGCTGTCGCGCGCCCACCCATGGCGGTAATATCGCTGACATTGGCCATGACCGCGGACCAGCCGGCAAACCAGGGGGCTGCTTCAACAAAGGCCGGTAACATTCCTTCGATGGCGAGCAATTGGAAGTCAGTGCCACAGGCAATAGCCGCAGTGTCGTCCCCGGGCAATGCGTACAGCTGTTCGCGGGTCAAAGCCCGTTCCTTGTGACCAATCGCCGCTGCGGGTTGTTGGATGGTCTGTTTTGAGAGCATCGCCGGAGTGTTGCGCAAGGCGCGCAATAACGCCGTCAGATCGGAAGCCTCAGTCATGGCGAATGACCTTCTGCGCACGCAATGACACTTGGCGTGGCATCAGGGGGTAGCTGGATAGCTGCGCTTGCATCAAACAATGCGGTTGGCCGAGCAGCTCGAGCGTGTCGAGGGTCTGCCAGTGCAGACTGTGAAAGTAGGCTTCGTTTTGCGCCTGCACCGTGGCCCGGAATACTTCGCAGCCCAGTTCTTTAGCCCGGGACACCGCTTCGTTCACCAGCGCTTTACCGACCATGCTGTGCCGGCGATAGGCCGACGCAACGCACAGGCGCCCGCCAAACCACAACCCAGGTTCAGACTGATAGATTCGCACCGCCCCCACCACTTGATCAGCCATGCCGCAGTTGCCCGCCAAGGCGACGATGGCGATGGCCTGGAAGTCGTGACTGTCCTTGTCCTGTGCCAGCAGTTGTTGTTCGTCCGAAAAAACAGCGCGGCGCAAGGCGAAGTAAGCCTGTTTTTCCCAGTTTTCGCCGGCGGGTTTGACCAGCAGTTCACCGGCACGAAAAGGCTCGAAAGTACTGTCGACTAATGCAAATGCAAGGTTGGCCATGTCGCTTCCTCCTATTCGTGACTCTTCAGGGCTGAACACGCACCGCATTTGGCGCAGCCAGCCTTGATCTGTTCGGAATGCAAACCATGGCGACGCAAGCTGGCGCCAATCTGCGGGTAGAGTCGAGCCATCATCGCGCTGTCGGGTTTCGGGTGATGGGCAAGCGGCGTCCCGTCGATGGGTACAAACGGCACTACGAATGGGTACACACCAATCGATGCCAAACGCTCGCTCATTTGGCTGATGGCCGACTCGCTGTCACCTAGGCCCGCGAGAATGTAGGTACTGACCTGCCCCCGGCCAAACACGTCGACCGCTGCGCGGAAGGCCTCGAAATAACGGCTCAGCGGCACTTCGGCCTTGCCTGGCATAATCCGCTGACGAACTTCGTCGGTGACCGCTTCCAAGTGCATGCCAAGGGACACCACACCGCTGTCGGCGAGGCGCTGGAACCAGCGATCATCATCGGGCGGTTCGCACTGTGCCTGGATCGGCAAGTTCACCGCTGCGGTCACGGCCGCCGCCGACTCGCAAAGAATTGCCGCGCCACGGTCCGGGGTTTGGGGGGTGCCCGTGGTCATCACCATGTGCTTGACGCCGTCAAGCTCCACCGCGGCTTTGGCCACTTCCGCCAGTTGCTGCGGACGTTTTCGGGCAATGGTCTTACCTGCCGCTAAAGACTGGCCGATCGCGCAGAACTGGCAAGAAGTGGCCCTATCATTAAAGCGGATGCAATGCTGCAACACCGTTGTCGCCAGTACGTCGCGGCTATGCAGCGTGGCGATCTTCCAATACGGAGTACCGTCAGCGGTGGTCAATCCGTAAAAATTCGGCACGCCAGGCATCTGCACCTGACCGACCTGAATACCTTCGCGAAAGATAAGCGCCTGGCTGCCGTCACTGCTTGGCTGGGCCTGGTACGGTGAACTTTGCGAAGCTTGATTGAGGATTGGCACCATCAGGGTGCGACTACCGAGGCTCAGCGCCTTGTGATCCGAAGGGCCTGCGCCCCCTTGGCGCGACAAGCCATTCTGCGCGGCCGGCCAACGCAGGCCTTGAATTTGCAGATCAGCGAGCAATTCATTGGTCTGCATGGACGACCTCCTGCATACCGACACTGCTCGGAACGAAACCGGCGCGCTCATGAACATGCGCAGTTGGCGATCGATCGATTAAGAGGCTGAGCAATTCGGGCCGACTGTAATGCCCAACTGAGTCCATCATGCGTTTACGTTTATCGATCAATGCCAGATCGAGATCAGCAATCACTACACCTTCGCCTGAGCGCAGCGGCTCGCCGAGTAATTTCCCCTCCGGCGAGACGATAGCGGTGAAGCAACCGCCGGAGATCGGACCTGGGCCGCAACCGGTGTCCTGCATAATCTGGCCTTGCTGATCAGCATCCAGCCAAGCAGTGGCATTGACCACAAAGCAGCCGGATTCCAGCGCGTGATGGCGGATGGTGACTTCGATCTGCTCGGCGAAAATGTCCCCCACCAAGGAGCCGGGGAACATCGCTGCGTGGATCTGCTCGCGGTCAGCCATCAAGGCATAACGGGCCAGCGGATTGTAGTGCTCCCAACAGGCCAGCGAGCCGATGCGTCCGACGGCGCTATCAACAGCGCGCAGGCCGGAACCGTCGCCCTGCCCCCAGACCATGCGCTCATGGTAGGTCGGGGTGATTTTGCGGCGATGTTGAATCAGCATGCCATCCGCGTCGAACAGCAATTGGGCATTGTAGATTGTGCCGCCATCGCGCTCATTGACTCCGATGGAGACGACCATTCCTGCTTGCTTGCACGCTTCGCCAATCGCCAGGGTCGCGGCCGATGGCACGGTTACAGATTGATCGAGTAATTTGAGGTGTTGCGCACCCATGGCAAACGCCGGCTGCACGAACGAAAAATAGGGGTAGTACGGCACCACCGTCTCCGGGAACACTGCGAACTGAACGCCTTGCTTGCCGAGGGCAATGATCTCCCGGCAGACCTTTTCCACGGTGCCTTCGCGGCTGTAAAGCACCGGGCTGATCTGTACGGCTGCTGCGCGAATGATGGCCATGATGGGTCCTGGTGTTGAGATGATGTTGTACGATCGTTTCGCGGGCTGGCCCTGCTCCTACAAGATGCGGGTGCAGTACTCACATCCTGCAGGAGCAGTAAAGTCAGGCAGTCCAGGTGTCGATGATCATCGCGCCCTCACGGCGCATCAGCAGACGGAGGTCCATCACATCCAGGGGATTGATCGGACGAATGCCTTCGATCAAGGCTTTCTCGGTCTGACCATAGAGGGCTTGCAGGGCAAAACGGCAGGCGTACACCTCACCGCCCTCCTCCATGAATTGCATCAATTGCTTGTTCACTGCCAGATGGCCCGGGAACGCCTCGGCGCCCAGGGTTGGGAAACCGCGTTGCACGCCCAGTTGCACCCCCGGTCCGTACAACAGAACTTTGGTTTCAAAGCCTTTGCGCAACAGACGCTTGGCCTGAAGCATATTGACCAAGCCGATGGAGCCCTCGAAGGCGATGGTGTGGAAGGTGATCAGAACTTTTTCGCCGGGCTCGGCTTTGACGTCCTCGAAGACTTTCTCTTCGTAATTGACCAGGAAGTCGCCGTCTTTGTAATGGGGGATGTCCACGGTTGGCATAGTGTCGCTCTCCAGTTTCTTCTTGCTTGAACGTCAGCCATGTCGGCTGCCGGGGTTACAGGAGATAGAGCGAACGCCGTGCCAAAAAATAAAATGATTTTTAGTAGCCTCCTAGGCTATTGATTTATATGGAAATACGAATCTGATCCGCCTTTTAAATACGTATCTGATGCTATCGGATGATCACGGATTCCCGTAGAAATACGAATATTCGTAGGGTTAAAGTACGAGAATTCGTAGTCATGACCGAAACTGACTCTCTTAACGGCTGGGCTGATCTGGCGTATTCAGCACGAAATATGGTGTTCGAGCATTGCGCCGAAGCCATTGCGCTGCTCAATCCCTTTTCCGACCGGTTGGGCGATCTCAACATCGCTGCTTGCAAGCTGCTTGGCTATCCGCGTCAGGAGTTGTTGGAGCTGCCGGTAAGCAAACTGTTCGGTCATCAACTGGCGGACTTGATCGTATTCACTCAAGCGGTGATGGACAAAGGCCGTGGCTGGACCGAGGAGCTGAGCTGCAACTGCAAAAGTGGCGAGCGCATTGAACTGGAGATTTCCGCAACAACCCTGCAGATCAAAGGTGAGCAGCACCTGATTCTTGTGCTCCGCGAAATGAGTCATGAGAAATATCAACGTGATCAGGCTCATACCGAACGTACGATGCGTGGCGGCCTGATTGAGTGGCGCAATATCCTTAACCTGTTCCAGGAATCCGAACGCGACAACCAACTTTTGCTCAGCTCAGTGGGTGATGGCATCTACAGCATCAACAGCGAAGGACTGGCCACTTTCGTCAACCCGGCCGGCGCGCGAATGCTGGGCTGGGAGCCGCAGGACATGATCGGCAAAAACATACACCGCATCCACCATCACACACATGCAGACGGTAGTCATTATCCGGTCGAAGAGTGTCCGATCTACAAAGCCGTGCGCGACGGGGTGGTCCACGAGGGGCGCCAAGAAGTCTTCTGGCGTCGAGACGGTAGTTCTCTTCCAGTTGAATTCACCAGCACCCCGGTGATATCCGACGGCCGAATCGTAGGTGCCGTTGTAGTGTTCCGCGACATCACCGAGCGCCGCAGCACTGAAACCCAACTGCAAAGCGCCCTGGAAGAACTCAAGGTGCTCAAGGTTCGCCTCGAAGAGCAAAACGCCTACTTGCAGGAAGAGATTCACATCGAGCATAACTTTCGCGAAATCGTCGGCCAGAGTGAACCGATCAAGAAGATCATTCGCCAGATCGACGTAGTCGCTCCGACCGATGCCAGCGTTTTGATCAATGGTGAATCGGGGACGGGTAAAGAGCTGATCGCCCGTGCCATTCACCAGGCGAGTCGCCGTAACGGGCACCCACTGATTCGGGTCAACTGTGCGGCGATTCCCGCGGAGCTGTTCGAGAGTGAATTCTTCGGCCACATTCGCGGCGCCTTTACCGGTGCTGTACGTGACCGGGTAGGACGCTTCGAGCTGGCGGATGGCGGGACCCTGTTTCTCGATGAAATCGGCGAAATCCCCTTGGAACTGCAAAGCAAACTGTTGCGGGTCTTGCAGGAAGGTCAGTTCGAGCGCGTCGGTGAAGAACGGACACGTAAAGTTGATGTGCGGATCATCGCAGCGACCAACCGCGACTTGCGCCAAGAAGTCGCGGCCAAACACTTTCGCGAAGACCTCTATTTTCGTCTCAACGTTTTCCCGATCCAGTCGCCGGCGCTACGTGACCGTCCCTTGGATATTGCTCCCCTGGCTGCGCACTTTCTCAAACAAACCAGCAAGCGCTTGAACATGCCTGGACGACGCCTCCGTCATTCCGATATCGAGGTACTGCAACGCTACTCTTGGCCGGGCAACATACGTGAATTGCAGAACGTCATTGAGCGAGCCTTGATAACCTCCAATGGTCCAGACCTGAACCTGGATTTTCCAGATGAAATGAAAGCGCCTGCCCAAAGCACTCAGCCTCCATCAGCGTCAAATGCGATTTTGACCGACGCTCAAATGAGGGAATTGGAGCGCAATAATGTTCAGTCGGCCCTCAAGGCCACAGCCGGGAAACTGTTCGGGAAAGGTGGTGCAGCGGAGCTATTAGGGCTCAAACCTACGACATTGGCATCGAGGCTGAAGCGTCTGGACATTAAGCTCGATGGATGAGCCCAAAGCGATATGCGGTGGGAACAGGGTGCGGCGCCAAGGCTGACCGCCATCATTCAATTTAACCCGCACGCCCAGTTTGAAGTTGGCAACGCTGCAAGCCGTCTATGCTCCTTTGAACTCAATCCACTGGCGTACACGCATGCATCTGACGCAACTGGGCCGATTGCTTTTGCTGGGTGTGCTGGGCCTGACCGGCTGCGTGCGCCTGGGGCCGGATTTTCAGTCGCCGAAACAACCGTGGATTGAACACTGGAACACTCCTGCCCTTGATCAATCCAGTGAGCACGGCCTTCATCCGGATTTGCAGCGCTGGTGGCAGGTGTTCGGTGACCCGGTGCTGGATCGTTTGATTGCCGACGCCGACGCCAACAATTCCGACCTCAGGATAGCCGGCCTGCGGGTGATGGAAGCCCGGGCGCAGTTGGGTATTGCGCTGAGTGGACGCTATCCACAAGTGCAGCAAGCCAGCGCAGACAGTCTTTACGTCAATCGTCGACAATTCGGGGGCGATAATCCGCAGGACAACCATTTCTGGCAATACAGTGCCGGTTTCGATGTGGGCTGGGAACTGGATTTCTGGGGGAGGTTCAGTCGGGCCATTGAGTCGGCCGACGCCAGTTACTTCGCCGCACAGGCCAACTATGACGACGTGCTGGTGCTGCTGCGGGCTCAGGTGGCGGACACCTATTTCTCCCTGCGAACCACTGAGGCGCGTTTGCGCGTCGCGCAGGCCAACGCCAAGCAACAAAAGCGCAATTTCGAGATCACCGAAAAACTGTTCAACAGTGGTCAGCAAGCCGAGCTCGATCTGCAGCAAGCCAGGACTCAGTACCTGGGCACCTTGAGCACCATCCCGAGCTTCGAGGATCAGGTGCTGCGCCTGCGCAACGCCCTGGCCGCGTTGATCGGTCAGCCACCGGGGGCGTTGCCGCAGTTGCTTGAAAATCAGGGGCTGATTCCTTTGGTGGATCGCGCCGTGTTGCAGGATGTGCCGGCCAACCTGCTGCTTCGCCGTCCTGATGTGCGCGCCGCCGAGTTGAATGTGGCGGCGCAGTCGGCCTTGATCGGTGTGGCCGAAACCGACTTTTACCCATCGCTGACGTTGCTGGGCAGCATCGTCTGGTCCGCCGATACGCTGAATGGCACGTCGAGGAACCTGGATTTTATCGGCGGGCCAAGCCTGCGCTGGAATCTGTTCGACCATGGCCAGATCAGCAACAACGTGCGAGTCCAGGACGCGCGCTTGCAACAGCTTATCGAGGCCTATCGCGACAAAGTGCGCCAGGCCGCCCGCGAAGCCGATGATGCAGCCAGCGGTTTGATCAAATCCCTGGAACGCGAACGCATCCTGCGCGAAGCCGAAGTGGCCGCCAAACGCTCGCTGGTGTTGGCGGACGCGCAATACCTGGAAGGCTACTCGGATTTTCAGCGGGTGCTGGATGCCCAGCGCGCATTGCTCGAGCAACAGGACAATTATCTGGTCAGCCGCAGCAATGCCGTGAGCAACGTGATTGCCCTGTACAAGGCCCTGGGCGGTGGCTGGTACAGCCCGCAGCCGAAACTCGATGCGGCGACCCGCCAGCAAATGGAGCAACGCACGGACTGGGGGGATTTGCTGGAAGACCCCAGGCCTGCCCAAGTGAAAAAGGTAGAGTCCCATGAGTGAAGCGCCCCCCTCCTCCAAACCTGCCAAGGCACCGGCCGACCCTGCGAAAAAAGGTATCCGCTGGGTGTTGCTGCTGATCCTGCTGAGCCTGGCGTGGTACCTGGCGGCGGACCGCGTTACGCCTTACACGCAGCAGGCGCGGGTCGGTGCCTTTGTGATTCCGGTGGCGGCTGAAGTCGCTGGCCGGGTGGTGCGCGTCAACGTCCGCAACAACCAGGACGTCAAGGCCGGCGACCTGCTGTTCGAAGTGGACCCGCAGCCCTACCAGATTGCCGTCGACCGTGCCCGCGCCGACCTGGAGTCGACGCGACGGCAGATCGGCGCCAGCACGGCCGGCATCGCTTCAGCGCAAGCCAACTTGCGCGCGGCCCAGGCCAATGAGCTCAAGGCGCGCCAGGACAACCAGCGCCTGGAAGCCCTGCATCGAGACGACCCCGGAACCATTTCCGTACGCCTGCTGGAGGTGTCCCGCGCCAACCGCGAACAGGCGGTCAGCCAGGTGGCCGCTGCCCGCGCCGAAGTGCAACGTGCCCAGGAGCAGGAAGGTGGCAGTGCCGAGGACAACGCACTATTGCGCAGTGCCGCCACAGCACTGTCGAAAGCCGAACTGGACCTGGCCAACACACAGATCCGTGCGCGCTCGGCAGGATTGATCACTGACCTGCGCACCGACGCCGGGCAATTCGCGGCGGTGGGCAGCCCCGTCATGACGCTGATCGCCATCCATGACATGTGGATCAGCGCCGACATGACCGAGAACAACCTGGGGAGGGTCAAACTCGATACGCCGGTATCGATCGTACTCGATGCGTTGCCCGGTGAAGTGTTCGACGGGCGCGTGCGCAGCATCGGCTACGGCGTCAGCGTGGGCCAACCGACCCAGCCTGGTAGCTTGCCCACGGTGCAGAACAGCCGCGACTGGCTGCGCCCGGCCCAACGTTTTCCGGTGATCATCGAGTTCTCGGAGGACGCGGAGGCGCGTTTGCGTGACAGTCGGGCGATCCGTGCGGGCGGCCAGGCGGAAGTCATGGCGTTTCCGTCCGAAGGCCATCTGTTGAACCCGTTGGGTCGCCTGTTCTTCCGCCTGATGAGCTGGCTGTCGTATGCCTACTGAACGATCGCCTCGGGCCCAGCGCGCACTGCGCCTGGCCACCGGCACGGCGTTGTGCCTGGTGGCGAGCTTTGGCCTGGCGTTGCCGATTCCGTTTCTGGCGCCGGTGCTGGCGTTGGTGCTGCTGGCCAGCGTCAATCGCCCCTTGCCGCTCAAGGCCGGCCTGGCTTTGACGCTCGCCGCGCTGTTGACCACCGGTGTTGGCCTGCTGTTGATCCCAGTCCTGCGTTATTACCCGGTCAGCGGCGTATTGCTGGTGGGCGTCAGTCTGTTCCTGGTGTTTCGTTATGGTTTGCGTGGCGGCAACAACCTGATCGTGACGTTCCTGGTGATCGGCCTGACCATGATACCTGCTGCGGGGGTCGCCGATTTCGACCTGGCGGCAACGGTCATCGGCGCACTGGTCAAGGGCTTGCTATTGGTAGTGCTGATCGTCGCCGTGAGCCACTGGCTGTTTCCCGACCCGACCAATGCCCCCTCCCCACCCGCTGCCCCGTCGCTGCCGGCCGACGAAACTGACCGGGTGGCGCTGCGTGCGACGTTGATCGTGATGCCGACCTTTTTGCTGGTCCTGGTGGATCCGGCGAGCTATCTGCCAATCATCCTCAAGGCCGTGAGCCTGGGACAGCAAAGCTCCACCACCGCCCGCAATGCTGGGCGTGAGCTCGTCGCATCGACGTTATTGGGTGGTTTGCTCGCGGTGTTGTTCTGGTGTGCGCTCAGCGTGTTCGTGCATCTCTGGATGTTTTTTCTGTGGATGTTGCTGTTCGGCCTGATCCTGGCGCGCAAGTTGTACGGCTTAAGCCCGGGCCGATTCAGTCCGGGCTTCTGGCTCAATACCTTCATCACCCTGATCATCCTGCTCGGCCAATCGGTTCAGGACAGCGCGGCAGGCAAGGACGTCTATACCGCGTTCGCGATCCGCATGGGGTTGTTCTTGCTGGTGACATTGTATGCGTGCCTGATGGTTCGCCTGTTGGACCGGCGAGCCACACGACACGCTCACGGATTGACCTGATAGCCCTTGCCTTGCAGACAACTGCTGTAGGCCGTCGCGTTGGCGGTCTCATTGCTGTTGCGCTGAGCTCGCCGGTCCTGGCGCTGGCGCGAACCACCGACCACCATGCCCGCCGCAGCCGTTTGTTTGGCGCGGTCCTGGCGATAGTCCTGCTTGCGGTCGTCATCGACACGATCATAAACCTCATCGTGCTGGTTGCCGCGTATCTGCGCCGCCGTCGCCCCGGCGGCAGCACCGGCCGCAGCGCCCTTGATCCGGCCGCCAGAGGGCGTCGATGAAGGGGTTTGGCCGGCCGCGATGTTCTGGCATTCAGCCATGTCGGTCTGGGTCTGTTGCGAGCTCTGGCCTTTCATGGGGACGACCGACTGGGCAAGTGCCTGGCTGACACCGAGCGAGAGCGCGGCACAAAGGCCTAGGGAAGACAACCTGTTCATGATGACCTCCGGGCAATGGGGAGTCATCAAGAGTCTAGATCAGCGTGACGAAGCACTCCGGGCAGGCGACTGACGGCCGCATGTACGCTTCAGAGTTTCACTCGGAAGCTCCCGAAACAACGCGTGATAACTGCTGGAAAACCGCCCCAGATGCCAGAACGACCACTGCATCGCCACCTCGGCCACCGTGGTTTCCAGCGGTGAGCTGCTGAGCAGTTGGCGACGGGCGCTGTTGAGGCGGCGCAGCCGTAGCCAGTGGGTGGGTGTCATGCCGGTGTAGGCCTTGAATGCATGTTGCAACTGACGCAGTGAAACACCGGCAATCTGCGACAGCTCCAGCAGGTTGAGCGTTTCCTCAGGGGAATCGGCTGCCCATTCGCCGATGCGTTTTATCACTGAGCGCTCTTCAGTGCGACGCTGCAAGCCGCCACGATCCAGGCAGATACAGGCGTTATCGAGGATGTAGAGGCAGTCTTCGAGCAACTGCTGCGTCAGCGCGTCCCTGCTCGGCGGATCAATGATTTGCGCCAGACGGGTCAGGGTTGCGCTGAGCCAGCGACTGAACAGCGCGTTCTGTCCCGAGTTCAGCGGCGCCATGAACAAGCCTTCCAGCCGGGACACATTCAGGCCGTGGCGCTGGACAAATTCCGGGCCGAAGACCACGGCGATTTCCTGGTAGTTCTCCGGGGTGATCCAGATGTTGCGGCTCTCTTCATTGAGCACGTACAGCGCGTTGTCGCTGCGATCGAAACAGAACGCCAGGGCCCCTTCGGGAGCGCCGAAATTCTGCTCGACCCGGGTGTTCATGTGTTCTTCGTAGATTTCCACACCCTGCAGGTCGAGATAACGCACCCGACCAGCAAAATGCCCTGGCGACATCTGCTGGTAATGCTGCACCCAGCCCGGTGTGGCGCGGATTTGCTCAGCTACGTCGGTGGTATCGAACGCCTGGACCTGTAACGAATTGCACGCTGTCATGGGTGACCTTTCGCACTCTTTTGGTGCGTCTCGGTGCTGCTGAAAGTGGATAGATGGAACCTCGTGGCTCGCCCAAGATAGTCGTCAACGCGTCTCAGGGGAAGTGTGCGGCGGATGAAACCGGCCTCCTCGGCGTTAATAAAACCAATAACGAGGTCTTTATGAATGTCCCTTTCGATCAGTTGCTGACGTGGCTGAAAGATCACAAGATTACCGAAGTCGAGTGCGTGGTCAGCGACCTGACCGGCATTGCACGCGGCAAGATTGCACCGACCAACAAGTTCCTGCATGAGCGAGGCATGCGCCTGCCGGAAAGTGTGCTTTTGCAAACGGTAACCGGGGACTTCGTCGACGACGACATCTACTACGACCTGCTCGACCCGGCGGACATCGACATGGTCTGCAAGCCGGTGTCCGACGCCGTGTACGTGATTCCATGGGCGATCGAACCGACGGCCATCGTGATCCACGACACCTTCGACAAGTTTGGCAACCCCATCGAGCTGTCGCCACGCAACGTGCTGAAGAAAGTCTTGCAGCTCTACACCGACAAGGGCTGGAAGCCGATTGTCGCCCCGGAAATGGAGTTCTACCTCACCCAGCGCTGCGAAGACCCGGACTTGCCGCTCAAGGCGCCGCTGGGCCGTTCCGGTCGCGCGGAGAGTGGTCGGCAGTCGTTTTCCATCGACGCCGCCAACGAGTTCGACCCGTTGTTCGAAGACGTCTACGACTGGTGTGAACTGCAAGGCCTGGACCTCGACACACTGATCCACGAAGACGGCCCGGCGCAGATGGAGATCAACTTCCGCCACGGCGACGCCCTGGACCTGGCCGACCAGATCACCGTGTTCAAGCGAACGATGCGCGAGGCAGCGCTCAAGCACAACGTGGCGGCAACCTTCATGGCCAAGCCTATTGGCGACGAGCCTGGCAGCGCCATGCACATTCACCAGAGCGTGGTGGACATCATCAGCGGCAAGCCGATCTTCGCCACTGAGGATGGGCAGATGAGCGAGCTGTTCCTGCACTACATCGGCGGTTTGCAGAAATACATCCCCAAAGTGCTGCCGATGTTCGCGCCCAACGTCAATTCGTTCCGCCGCTTCCTGCCGGACACCTCGGCGCCGGTGAACGTCGAATGGGGGGAAGAAAACCGCACTGTCGGCCTGCGCGTGCCGACCTCCAGCCCTGAAGCGATGCGCGTGGAAAACCGCCTGCCGGGCGCCGACGCCAACCCTTATCTGGCGATTGCCGCCAGCCTGCTGTGCGGCTACATCGGCATGGTCGAGAGCATCGCGCCGAGCGCCGCCGTAGAGGGCCGGGCCTACGAACGCCGCAACCTGCGGTTGCCGATCACCATCGAGGAAGCGTTGACCCAGATGGAGGAATGCACGGCCATCGAGCGCTATCTGGGCAGCAAGTTCATTCGTGGTTATGTCGCCGTCAAGCGCGCCGAACACGAGAACTTCAAGCGGGTGATCAGCTCGTGGGAGCGGGAGTTTTTACTGCTTAGTGTCTGACACACCGCCCCTTCTTCAGTGGGAGCGAGCAAGTCGGATCGCCGCACCGCCGCTCCCACAAGGGGCAAGCGAACACCAAACAATCTCAACAACTCCAACAAGAGGTGTCGAAATGCGTCTACTCAAATCCTTCCTCCCCACCGCCCTGGTGGTAGCGTTCAGTACCCTGGCCCACGCCGAGCCCACCGTCAGCGTCTACAACTGGACCGATTACATTGGCGAAACCACCCTCACCGACTTCCAGGCGAAAACCGGGATCAAGGTGATCTATGACGTTTTCGATTCCAACGAAACCCTGGAAGGCAAGCTGCTCGCCGGCCGCACCGGCTATGACGTAGTCGTGCCGTCCAACCACTTTCTCGGTCGCCAGGTGAAGGCCGGCGCGTTCCTAAAACTGGATCGTGAACAACTGCCGAACTTCAAGAATCTCGACCCGAAACTGTTGAAGTTGCTGGAGCAGAACGATCCGGGCAACCAGCACTCCGTTCCGTATCTGTGGGGCACCAACGGTATCGGCTACAACGTGGACAAGGTCAAACAGGTGCTGGGCATCGACCACATCGACTCCTGGGCCGTGCTGTTCGAGCCGGAAAACATCAAGAAGCTCAGCCAGTGCGGCGTATCGATGATGGACTCGCCGGATGAAGTGTTCCCGGCCGTCCTCAATTACATGGGCATGGACCCACGCAGTGAAAAGGCCGACGACTATAAAAAGGCCGAAGCCAAGCTGCTGAGCATTCGTCCTTATGTCACCTACTTCCACTCCTCCAAATACGTGTCCGACCTGGCAAACGGTGATATCTGCGTGGCCTTCGGTTATTCCGGCGATGTATTCCAGGCCGCGAACCGCGCCAAGGAAGCCGGTAATGGTGTGAACATCGCCTACGCCATTCCCAAGGAAGGCAGTAACCTGTGGTTCGACCTGCTGGCGATTCCCGCCGATGCCAGTAACCCCAAAGAAGCACACGCCTTCATCAATTACCTGCTAGACCCGCAAGTAATCGCCAAGGTCAGTGCCTCGGTCGGCTACGCCAACCCGAACCCGGCGGCCAAGCAGTACATGGACGCCGAGCTTGTGAACAACCCCGAGGTTTACCCGCCTCAGGACGTTCTCGACAAGCTGTACATCTCCACCACCCCGCCCCAGTCGATCATGCGATTGATGACCCGTTCCTGGAGCAAAGTGAAGTCGAACAAATGAATCAGTACACCCAAGAACATGCCCGCTCCTACTATGCCGCCTCGGCCAACGGACTGGCACCCTTCCCTGCCCTGTCTGGCGACCTGACGGCGGACGTCTGTGTGATTGGCGGCGGGTTTACCGGGGTCAACACCGCCATCGAACTGGCGCAGCGCGGGCTCTCGGTGATCCTGCTGGAAGCCCGGCGCATTGGTTGGGGCGCCAGCGGGCGTAATGGAGGGCAGTTGATTCGCGGCATTGGTCATGATGTCAGTGGCTTTGCCAAACATGTCGGCGTTGAAGGCGTGCGTTACATGGAGCGCGCCGGGGTCGAATCGGTGCAGTTGGTGGGTCAACGCATCCGCGAGCACGACATCGAATGCGACCTGCGCTGGGGTTTCTGCGAACTGGCCAACACCCCGGCCCAGTTCGCTGCGTTTAAGACCGAGCAGCAACACCTGATCGAAAGCGGTTACGCCCCTGAAACTCGACTGGTCGGCCCCGAGCAGATCCGCGAACAAGTGGTCAACTCCGGGGTGTACGCAGGAGGCCTGGTTGACATGGGCTCCGGGCATTTGCACCCCTTGAACCTGGTGCTCGGCGAAGCGCGCGTGGCGCAAAACCTCGGGGTGAAGATTTTCGAGCAGAGCCCGGTGCTGGAACTGATCCATGGCAGCACCGTGCAGATACGCTGCGCCTCCGGCACCGTACGCGCCGGTAGCCTCGTACTGGCATGCAACGCACATCTGGACGAACTGGAGCCCAAACTCAGCGGCAAAGTATTGCCCGCCGGCAGCTACATTATCGCCACAGAGCCCCTGGCGCCGAACGTCGCGGCCAATCTGATCCCGCAGAACCTGGCGTTGTGCGACCAGAAAGTCGGCCTGGATTATTACCGGCTCTCGTCCGACCGGCGTTTACTGTTCGGCGGCGCCTGCCATTATTCCAGGCGCGATCCGGCGGACATCGCCGCCTACATGCGTCCGCAGATGCTCAAGGTGTTCCCGCAACTGGCCGACGTGCGTATCGACTATCAATGGGGCGGCAAGATCGGCATCACCGCTAATCGCTTCCCGCAGGTGGGTCGCTTGCGCCAGCATCCGAACGTGTTCTACGCCCAGGGTTACTCGGGTCATGGCCTGAACGTCACGCACTGGTGCGCGAAGCTGCTGGGTGAAGTGATCCATACAGGTCACAGCCAGGGGTTCGACGTCTTCAGCGCCGTGCCGCACATGACCTTCCCCGGCGGCCCGATGCTGCGCTCCCCCCTGCTGGCCCTCGGCATGCTCTGGTACCGCCTGCGCGAAGTCCTGGGCTGACCCACCCCTGTAGGAGCGAGCTTGTCGAGGCGTCGAACCGTCGCGATGGTGGCCCAGACACCGCGGGCACCCAGGCAACCCACTGCGCGGGATGTCAGATTTAACGCGGGATCGGGCACAGCACCAGGAATCGTCCGACATCTTTTTAAGGTTGCCGGTCAGAAACCCGAAGTTTAGCGTGGTGACCTCCTTCAGCGACGGCATCTCATCATGAACGACCTGTGTGAAATACCCACCCGACAGTCAGTGCAACCACGACAAAAAACTCCATCGCGAATAGACTGGCCGGCATCCGATATGGAGGTCTCCATGTGCCCCGAACGACCTACGTTTGATCCTTCGCTCGATAACGAGGAACAGGTGGCCGGCCATGACCGCTGGTTTCGTGCAAAAGTGCAGTCTTCGATAGACGATCCGCGTCCCAATACTCCGCACGATCAGGTAATGGCCGAAGTCCAAGCATTGATTGAGTCCAAGCGTAACAGGAGCGATGCGGATTGAATGGCGGCCCGGAGCTCGGGCTGAATTATTGGAAATACTCGACTACATCAGCGATCACGATATTCAAGCAGCCAACGAGCTGAGCAGAGCCATCGACGCTGCTGTCGCAGCACTTTCGCGACCCCCCTTCCTGTATCGAACCGGCCGCGTTTCCGGTACTCGGGAAATCGTGGTACATCCCAATTTTGTCGTGGTCTACCGCGTAACGGACCAGATAGAAGTCCTGAGCATCCTGCACGCAAGACAGGAATACCCCTGAGTCGGCACCTCGCATTGCGCCTTTCGATTTGCTCAATCGCAAGGCACTTCTATATTGAGGTGGTGCTCTGACTTTCCTGTCTCCCGGCGAGAGCGGCCTATGGCTTCGACCGATCAACTGATCATCTGCGAGCACTGCGACTGCGTGTACCAGAAAGTCACGCTCGCCAAACATCAGAAAACCCTCTGCGTGCGCTGCGGTGGCGTGCTTCAGCGTTATAACGGGCTGACGGTGCAGCAGCGCCTGGCGCTGACCCTCACCGCACTGATGCTGTGGATCTTCGCCAATTTCTACCCGGTCATGAGCATCAGCCTGCAAGGCCTGAAGAACAGTGCGACGCTGTGGGATTCGGTGCTGGCCCTGAGCCTGGGGCCGATCACCTTCATTGCCCTGGTGGCGGCGATCTCCATGATCATCGCGCCGATATTCCAGTTGGTCCTGCTGATCTGGGTGCTGAGCCATGCCCTGGCGGGCCATCGTTCGCCGGGGTTCAAGTTCTGCATGCGATGGCTGGAAACGTTGCGGCCCTGGAGCATGCTGGAAGTCTGTCTGCTGGGGGCCATGGTGGCCGTGATCAAACTGGCCGGGTTTCTCGACGTGCTGCCCGGTATCGGCCTGATCGCCCTGGCCATTCTGAGCCTGATGATGATCCGCATCGCCGGGCGCGATGTGCGCGATCTGTGGGAGCTGCCATGAGCACACCACCCACCGCCGACGAATTCAACCTGTGCCTGTGCCACACCTGCGGCCTGGCCTGTGACATGACCCATGAGCCCCACGAATGCGAGCGCTGCGGCGCGCCGTTGCATCGGCGAAAGACCCATGCGCTGACGCGGACCTGGGCCTATCTGATCACCTCCCTGGTGTTCTACGTCCCGGCCAATCTGCTGCCGGTGATGAACACCAAGATGGTCGGCAACGGTGCCGACAGCACCATCATGAGTGGTGTCATCGACTTTTGGTCGCACGGTGCCTGGGACATCGCCCTGATAATTTTCATTGCCAGCATTGCGGTGCCAGGCATCAAGTTCATTGCCCTGGGCATGCTGTTGATTACCGTGCAGCGCAACAGTAACTGGGCGCGCAAGGAGCGCTCGCAGTTGTACCGCTTCGTCGAGGTCATCGGCTATTGGTCGATGCTCGATGTGATCGTGGTCGCGCTGGTTGCCTCACTGGTGAAATTCCAGGCCCTGGCCGACATCGAGCCACGCACCGGCATTCTGTTTTTCGGCCTCGTGGTGGTGTTCACCATGCTGGCGGCGATGAGTTTCGACCCCAGGATGATCTGGGACAGTCCAACCAACGAGGAGGTCATGGATGAAGTCGCAAGCCACTGACGGGCCGCAGGCCCCGGGACCGGCGCCTGTCAAGACCAGGCGTTTCAGCGTTTCGCTGGTGTGGATCGTGCCCATCGTTGCCGTCCTGGTGGGCATTTCCCTGGTGGTGCACAGCATCATGCAGGAAGGCCCCACCATTACCGTGACCTTCAAGACCGGCAGTGGTCTGGTCGCCAACAAGACCGAGGTGAAATACCGCAACGTGGTCATCGGCCATGTATCCGACGTCGAGCTGAGTGACGACCAGAAAAGCGTTAACGCCACCATCCAGTTGGCCAAGCAGGCCGAAAGCTTCACTCGCAAGGATTCGCAATTCTGGGTGGTGCGCCCGCGCATCGGTGCCGGCGGCGTATCCGGCATCGACACGCTGCTTTCCGGTGATTACATCGGCGCCGATATCGGCCAGGACAATGCACGAGCCAAACGCTTCATCGGCCTGGAAAACCCGCCGCCCATCACCTATGGCGAACCGGGGAAACGCTTCACATTGCACACCGACGACCTGGGTTCATTGGATATCGGCTCGCCGGTCTACTACCGCAAGATCCCGGTCGGCCAGGTGGTTGCCTACGCGCTGGATACCGACGGCAAGGGCGTTAACATCGAGGTGTTCATTCATTCACCCAATGACGCCTACGTCACTGAAAACACCCGCTTCTGGAATGCCAGCGGCATTGACGTCAATGTTGGCGCCAACGGTTTTGCGGTGAAAACCGAATCCCTTTCTTCGCTGCTGGTCGGTGGCATCGCCTTCCGTGCCCCCGAGTACAGCCCCAATGACGTGGCGGCAGCCGAGGAAAAGTCCTTCGAACTGTTCGAAGACCAGCAGACCGCCCTTGCCCCACCCGCCGGCAAGGCGCAATACCTGGTGCTGCGCTTCGAACAGGCACTGCGCGGACTCAAAGTCGGTGCGCCGGTGGAGTTCCTGGGTGTCGAGTTCGGTCGCGTGGTATCGGTCAATCTGGATTTCGATGCCGAAAAACGCAGCTTCCCGGTCAATGTCGGCATCCTCATCTACCCGCAGCGGCTCGGTCAGGCCCATGTAAAAATGCTCAAGGTGTTGAATCACAACCCTGAGGACGAAGCCGCCGGCATCCGCCTGATCGGCACTTTCATCGACAATGGCCTGCGCGCCCAGGCTCGCAGCGGTAATCTGCTGACCGGGCAGCTGTATATCGCGCTCGACTTCTACCCCAAGGCCGAGAAAGTCGTGTTCGATCCGACCGCCCGCCCCCCTTCCATTCCAACCATCCCCGGCAGCCTCGAGCAGTTGCAGGAAAAACTCGAAGGCATGGTCAACAAGATCAATCAGCTGCCAATCGAGCGGATCGCCGGCAACCTCGACAGCAACCTCGTGGAACTGCGCAAGAGCCTGGTGCAGTTCAATGCCAAGACGCTGCCTGGCGTGTCGACTACTCTGGCCGATGTCAGCAAGACCTTGCAATCGGCAACGTCGACCCTGGCCGAGGACTCGCCGCAACGCGAGCAGTTGGGCCAGACCCTCAACGAACTCGAACGCATGTCGCGCTCGCTGCGAGAGCTATCGGACTACCTGGGCCGACATCCGGAATCGCTGATTCGCGGCCGTCCCGACAACGCCGCGCCATTGGACCTCAAGGCGCCACCGCGCAACTGACCACAGGAGCAACAATCATGGCGTGTTCGCTAAAGGTTACGTTGGTCACTGCGTGTGTGCTGCTGGCGGCTTGCCGCAGCGATCCCATTCAATTCCACACGCTCACGCCTGCACCGCTGGGCGCCACGGCTCGGGGCAATGGCAGCGAAATTCAGATTGAAAGCCTCAACGTGCCGCCACAGGTGGATCGCCCGCAGATTGTCATCCGCCAGGGCAACAGCGGGCTGGCGATCCTCGAAACTGACTGGTGGGCGGCAACCCTGGTGGATGAGTTGCGCAGCGCACTGATCGATCAACTGGCCAACAGCGCTCCCCAACGCAAAGTGTCGGTGCGGCTGGAGGTCCAGCGCTTCGATTCGATTCCCGGCCAATATGCGTTGATGGACGTTCGTTGGCGCCTGCGCAGCCCTGGCGACGGTGAGCGCGCGACGCTCAACTGCCGCAGCACCTTGCAGACGCCTTCCGGGCCTTCGATCGACGATCTGGTGCTGGCCCAGCAACAAAACGTCAAGCGCCTTGCGGAAGCGATCAGCAAGGCAACTGGCGGTACAAACCTTACCTGCCCTGCTTCCTGAACACGGTCTGCATGGCGGTGACGACTGGAGCCGCTGTGCAGACATGTGTCTAATCCGCGCCGGGTAATACACGTCAAAGACAAACATTATCAGTCGCTCAATAACGCACTCCCACCGACTTGCGCTGCGCTTTTTTCACATTGGTTTCACCGCTCGACTACCGCGCTGAACTTAGTTTTCCCTAACCACGTTCAGATCGTAGATCTTCATGAAATCCCGACTCCAAACGATACTGTCTTACAGCGCAGCGCTTTGCGTCGCTGTTGCGGTCACTGGTTTTGTCTGGTGGCCGCGCTCCCCCGCCGATCTCGGGCAGGCAGGCTCCAGGAACGCTGGCGAACTGATTCGGCGCTGGCAGGCCGGCGATATTGTCGCGTTGGTTCGTCACACTGAGCGTTGCGACCGTTCAAGCAATCCCTGTTCCGGCCCGGCAGATGGCATAACTGACCTTGGTACCCAAGCGGCAAAGGCGCTGGGGCAAGACTTTGAACAACTTGGCATGGCCCAGGTGGATGTCCTCACCAGCCCGATCACCCGCACCGCGCAAACTTCACATTTCATGTTTGGCAAAGAGGCCATCACCCAGGACTGGCTCGCCTCCTGCGGCAAGGCCTTGCCCAACGAAGTCGTCGCGCACAAACGTACCCACCACAACCTGTTGCTCGTCACCCATAGCGGTTGCATCAGTGACTTCGAAGCACAGACCGGTTTCCCGCATGCGAAAACCAGTGAATACGGCAGTGTGTTATTCGTGCGAGTCGACAGCAACGGGCAACTTCAAGTGCTGGGTCTCGTCAATACCGACGGTTGGCCGGTCGTTTTGAAGAAAACACACGCCTTCAAATAACCCCGCAAAACCAATCTTCAGCGGTGGCGACCTTTCAAGCTGCCAATCCATAGCTACGCTAACCCTCGATATCTGGATCGACGCCGCTGACGGTGCTCGATCCTGATCGCGCGAGCATTTGTTTCTCGTGCTGCTAATCTGAATGGAAATCACATTTGTTAACGGTTTTTTTAACGTATTTTTCTCATTGTGCTCACTACATTCCCTGCGACTTAAATATGCAAATCGTTCGCATTAAAGTTTTTTGCGAAAGGCCTTGCATCACTGGAAAAATAGATCAGGAGTTGCCCGCCCAATGAATTGCAAAGTTCCGTCTTTCCTGAAAAAAGCCCTGCTGGCCACCGCCTTGCTCGGCGCCGGCCATGTCTATGCTGCCGACGCTGATGGCATTGTGGTTTACAACGCCCAGCATGAAAGCCTCACCAAGGCCTGGATCGAGGGTTTTACCAAGGAGACCGGGATCAAGGTCACGGTGCGCAATGGCGATGACACCGAGATGGGCAACCAGATCGTCCAGGAAGGTGCAGCTTCGCCGGCGGATGTGTTCCTCACCGAAAACTCGCCGGCGATGGTGCTGGTCGATAATGCCGGGCTGTTCGCACCGGTGGCGCCGGCCACCCTCGAACAGGTGGATGCCGCCTACCGCCCGGCTCACGGCAAGTGGGTGGGCATCGCCGCGCGCTCCACAGTGTTTGTCTATAACCCGAGCAAATTCACCGAAGCCGACCTGCCGAAATCGCTGATGGACCTGGCCGATCCGAAATGGAAAGGTCGTTGGGCGGCCTCGCCCGCCGGTGCGGACTTCCAGGCCATTGTCGCGGCGGTGCTGGAACTCAAGGGCGAAGCGGCCACGCTGGAATGGCTCAAGGGCATGAAAGCCAACTTTACCGCGTATCGGGGTAACAGTTCGGTGCTCAAGGCAGTGAATGCAGGGCAGATCGACAGCGGCGTGATCTACCACTACTACCGTTTTGGCGATCAGGCCAAGACGGGCGAAAACAGCAAGAATACCGCCCTGCACTACTTCAAGCACAAGGATCCGGGCGCGTTCGTGAGTGTCTCCGGTGGCGGCGTCCTGGCGTCGAGTCAACACAAGGAACAGGCTCAGGCGTTCCTCAAGTGGGTGACCGGCAAGGACGGCCAGGCGATCCTCAAGACCGGGAATTCGTACGAATACGCTGTTGGCAAGAACGCTGAATCCAACCCAAAACTGGTGCCTTTGCAACAGCTCGACGCGCCGAAGGTCGACGCGTCCAGGCTCGACAGTAAAAAAGCCGTGGAGCTGATGACTCAGGCCGGACTGCTCTGAATTGATGCCTGAAACCCTACCGGCGAGGGTCGCTACACCGATCCCCGCCCCCATGCGCCGCCATTCCCGGGGTTTGTTTGCCGGCCGTGGCGGTGCGTGGGTGATCGGCTTGTCCGTGTTGGTGTCCTTGCTGTCTCTGCTGCCCATTGCGTTTGTGCTGGGTGTTTCCTGGCAGACCGGATGGGTCAGACTGGTGGAATTGGTATTTCGCCCCCGGGTGGGCGAACTGCTGATCAATACCGTATTGCTGGTGGCGATCACCATTCCTCTGTGCGTCGCGCTGGGCGTTACGTTGGCGTGGTTGACCGAGCGCAGCAATTTGTCCGGGCGTCGGGTCTGGTCGTTGCTGGCCATTGCGCCGCTCGCCGTACCGGCGTTCGTGCACAGCTACGCGTGGGTCAGCCTGGTACCGCCGATCCATGGGCTGTTTGCCGGCGTGCTGGTGTCGGTTATCGCCTACTTCCCCTTTCTTTACTTGCCGGTGGCCGCAACCCTGCGCCGTCTCGACCCGGCTATCGAGGACGTCGCGCAATCGATGGGGCTCAAGCCCTGGACGGTGTTTTTCCGAGTGGTGGTGCCACAGCTGCGGCTGGCCATCTGCGGTGGCTCGCTGCTGGTAGGCCTGCATCTGCTGGCCGAATACGGCCTGTACGCGATGATCCGCTTCGACACCTTCACCACGGCGATTTTCGACCAGTTCAAATCGACCTTCAACGGTCCTGCCGCCAACATGCTCGCCGGCGTGCTGGCCCTGTGTTGTCTGGCGATGTTGACGGTCGAGTCGGCGGCTCGTGGACATGCACGTTATGCGCGGGTCGGCTCGGGCAGTGCCCGCGAACAGCGACTGGTCCGGCTCAAGCCTGGCCAAACGGTGATGGCCCTGACGCTGTGGGTGCTGACCTGCGCCCTCACGCTCGGCGTCCCGCTGGTGACCTTGGGCAAGTGGCTGCTCGCGGGCGGTGTGCAGGTCTGGCAGATGGCCGAGTTGTTGCCGGCGTTGCAGCAGACACTATTGTTGGGAGCAGCAGGCGCCGCGCTCACGACCCTGGCGGCGATTCCGATCGCCTGGCTTTCGATCCGCTCACCCGGGCGTTTACAGAGGATGCTTGAAAGCTGCAATTACATCACCAGTTCCCTGCCGGGCATTGTCGTTGCGCTGGCACTGGTGACGGTGACGGTGCATTTCGCCCGGCCGATCTACCAGACGACCCTGACCGTGCTGCTGGCCTACCTGTTGATGTTTCTGCCCCGGGCATTGGTCAGCCTGCGTGCCGGTATCGCACAGGCCCCCATAGAGCTTGAAAACATGGCTCGCAGCCTGGGACGTTCGCCCGCCCGGGCGCTGTGGCTGATCACTTTGCGCCTGGCTGCCCCCGGCGCTGCGGCAGGTGCTGCACTGGTGTTCCTGGCGATCACCAACGAACTGACCGCCACCTTGCTGTTGGCACCCAATGGCGCCCGCACGCTGGCCACCGGTTTCTGGGCCCTGACCAGCGAAATCGACTATGCGGCAGCCGCGCCCTACGCGCTGCTGATGATCGTATTGTCATTGCCGTTGACCGGCCTCCTCTACCACCAATCCAAACGCACGGCGGGCCGATGAACGCGCTTGAACTGCATTCGCTCAGTAAATCCTATGGCTCACAGCGCGCCCTGGACGGCGTCAGCCTCTCGGTGCCAACCGGGAGCCGCACTGTTATCGTCGGGCCTTCGGGGTCAGGCAAAACGACGCTGCTGCGCATGATCGCCGGCTTCGAGTTCCCCGATACCGGGCGCCTGCTCCTTAACGGCCAGACGCTGGTGGACGCCACCCACGAAGTCCCGGCTCACCAACGCCAGATCGGTTACGTTCCGCAGGACGGTGCGCTGTTTCCGCACCTGAGCGTGGGCGCGAACATCGGGTTTGGCCTGGCGACCAAAGGCGAGGAAAAACGCAAGCGTATCGCGCAGTTGCTCGACAGCGTGGCGCTGCCCCAGAGCATGGCGGAGCGTTGGCCCCATGAACTGTCCGGCGGACAGCAGCAACGGGTCGCGTTGGCCCGGGCCCTGGCGCAACAACCCCGGCTGATGTTACTGGATGAGCCTTTCTCCGCGCTTGACACCGGCTTGCGCGCGGCCATGCGCAAAATGGTCGCGCGCTTGCTCGACGATGCGGGCGTAACCACCATTCTGGTCACCCATGACCAGAGCGAAGCCTTGTCGTTTGCCGATCAACTGGCCGTCATGCGCGATGGCCGGCTGGTGCAGTCGGGTCATCCGCTGGACCTGTATCGCTACCCCGACGATGAACAGACCGCGCATTTTCTGGGGGATGCGGTGGTCATGCCCGCCCGGATCGAAGCCGGCTGGGCCCATTGCGACCTGGGGCGGATCCCGGTCAACAACCATCGTAACAACCACAGTGCCCAGATCATGCTGCGCCCTGAGCAATTGCAAGTGATTGGCGTGGTCTCGAACAACCTGGATGTCGCCGGTTGCCCCGCCGTGGTCACTGATCGCGACTTCAGCGGCAACACCTGCACCCTGACCGTCGAACTCGCCCCCCAGCCCGGCCGGTCACTGATGGTGCGCAGCTCCGGGCTGTACGCCCCGCCGACCGGCACCGCGGTACACCTCACCACCATTGGTCATGCGCATGTGTTGAGCGGGGCGAGTCCTCCGTGACTCCATTCCTGTAGGAGCGGGCTTGTCCGCGATGAGCCGGAGAGCGCCGCGGAGTGTCAGGTGCCCCGCGTTATCGTTGACCTCCATCGTGAGCATGCTCACTCCTACAGATGACCACATCCCCCGTGGGAGCGGGCTTGCCCGCGATGAGCCGGAGAGCGCCGCGGAGTGTCAGGTGCCCCGCGTTATCGTTGACCTCCATCGCGAGCGTGCTCGCTCCTACAGATGACCACATCCCCTGTAGGAGCGGGCTTGCCCGCGATGAGCCGGAGAGCGCCGCGGAGTGTCAGATGCCCCGCGTTATCGTTGACCTCCATCGCGAGCAAGCTCGCTCCTACAGATGACCACATCCCCTGTAGGAGCGGGCTTGCCCGCGATGAACCGGAGAGCGCCGCGGAGTGCCAGGTGCCCCCGCGTCATCGTTGACCTCCATCGCGAGCGTGCTCGCTCCTACAGTCGAGGTCGGCGCAGGTCATCAATCCAACCGAACTCACCGTTAAAGAGCCGGGTCCACCCTATGACTCTTCAACCTTGATAACGGAGATTTTCCGATGACCGACTATCCAAAACCACCCTTCAAGAAACAGGCCCAACCCGTCCCCGGCTCGCAGAAACAGATGGATCCGTACCCCGATTGCGGCGAGCAGAGCTACAAAGGCTCCGGCCGACTGGAGGGCAAGATCGCCCTGATCACCGGCGCCGACAGCGGCATCGGCCGAGCGGTCGCCATTGCTTTCGCCCGTGAAGGCGCGGACGTTGCGATTGCCTACCTTAATGAGCACGAAGATGCGCAGGAAACCGCGCGTTGGGTCGAACAGGCCGGACGACAGAGCCTGCTGCTGCCGGGCGATATCGCGCAAAAAGCCCAGTGCCAGGCGCTGGTGGACAAGACCGTCGAACGGTTCGGCCGCATCGACATCCTGGTTAACAACGCCGCGTTCCAAATGACCCATGAGCGCTTCGAAGACATACCCGACGAGGAATGGGTGATGACCTTCGATGTCAACATCACGGCCATTTTCCGCATTTGCCAAGCCGCGCTGAAACATATGCAGCCGGGCAGTTCGATCATCAACACCAGCTCGGTCAACTCGGACATGCCCAAACCGACGCTGCTGCCTTACGCCACCACCAAGGGCGCAATTGCCAACTTCACCGCCGGGCTGGCGCAGATGCTCGGCGAGAAAAACATCCGGGTCAATTGCGTGGCGCCGGGCCCGATCTGGACGCCTTTGATCGTCTCGACCATGCCGGATGAGGAAGTCGAGAACTTCGGCGGGCAAACCCCACTGGGACGACCGGGCCAACCCGTGGAAGTGGCGCCGATCTATGTGCTGCTGGCGTCGGATGAAGCCAGCTACATCACCGGTCAGCGCTACGGCATTACGGGCGGCAAGCCGATGCTCTAGGTCCGCTGATCCCCTGCAGGAGCGAGCGTGCTCGCGATAAGCGCTTTCAACAGGCTTGCTCCCGCAGGGGCCATCGGTTCACGAGAAAAACGGAACTCCTGCCAAACCCCGCCCCTCAACTGCTTGAGAGCCCATTTGCCGGGCCGTCCGCGCTCAGGAGGTCGTCATGTCCGCACCCCTCGTCAAACTGTTTACCCAGCCAAACTACGCCTGGACCGAAATCCGCCAGGAAGAGGAAGCTCATCCGCGTCATTATCTGGCGCATTTGTTACTGCTCGCCCTGATCCCCGCGGTGTGCCTGTTCATCGGCACCACCTACGTCGGGTGGAGCCTGGCGGAGAATGAAACGGTCAGGCTCAGTAGCAGTAGTGCCCTGCAATTGTGTGCGTTGCTTTACGTCACCATCGTTGCCGGTGTGGCCCTGATGGGCGCGTTTATTCGCTGGATGTCGCGCGCATTCGAGGCGCGCCCGACGTTGAACCAGTGCATTGGATTCGCTGCGTACACCGTGACGCCGTTCTTTATCGCGGGCATCGCCGGTTTGTACCCGAGCCGTTGGCTGGCGATCATCGTGCTCGGCGCCGCGTCGGTGTACTCGACGTTCCTGTTGTTCGTCGGCATGCCCACCTTCATGCATGAACGCAAGGAACAAGGACTGCTCAATGCCGCCTGCGTATGGGGTGTCGGCCTGCTGGTCCTGGTCACCATCCTGGTGGAAATGATCCTGGTATGGTTCAACGTCCTGCAACCGGAGTATCTACGCGCGACGGTGGGTTGATCGTTGAGCCCGGTAGCATGAACTTCATTTCATGGGTGGCGGTGCTCGGTGCGGTGCTGCTGACATTGGCGCTGACGTCCTCGTATTTGCGCTGGATGCCGGTGACCACCTCGGCAGTGTGCCTGGTACTGGGCATCGCCATCGGTCCGTCCGCTCTGGGCCTGTTGCAGTTGGACATGAACGACGCCGCCACCTGGATGGAGCATCTGACAGAAGTCGCAGTGCTGTTTTCGTTGTTTGTCTGCGGCCTCAAACTGCGCAAGCCGTTCAGCCACATAAACTGGCGCGTTGCCGTCGGCCTCGCTGGCCCCGTGATGGTATTGACGATCGCTTGCGCGTGCCTGGCGCTGCACTATGCGTTGCAACTGCCATGGGGTGTTTCGGTGTTGATCAGCTCGATCCTGGCGCCGACAGATCCGGTGCTCGCTGCGCTGGTACAGGTCAACGATGCACGAGATGACGACAGCGTTCGTTTCGGCCTGTCCGGAGAGGCCGGCCTCAACGATGGCATCGCCTTCCCCTTCGTGATTCTCGGTCTGTTGTTGGTGCGCAATGACGCCGCGCCCGGCTTTTTCGGTGACTGGGTTCTGGGGAGCGTGGTGTGGGCGGTTCCCGCCGGTTTGCTGATCGGTTACGCGATGGGGCGCGGCATTGGTCGTGTGACGCTGAGCTTGCGCATCAAAAACGACGACAGCACCCTTTCACCCAATGACTATCTGGCCCTGGCCCTGATTGCCCTCGCCTACGTGGCGGCCGAGGCAATCCATGGCTATGGCTTTTTGTCGGTGTTCGCTGCCGGCCTGGGCTTGCGCCATGTGGAGGTCAACTCCGCGGGCAACGATGATCTCCCGGCCGAGCATTTGGTCCAGCCAGTGGTCGGCCATCAGAACGTGGAGCCGCAACAGGCGGTGCATGGTGATACCCAGCGCCTGGAGGACGCCCAGGTCGCCGCTGGCATCATGATGGGCGACATGCTCGCGTTCGGCAGTCTGGTAGAGCGCGCCATGGAAGTGTTCCTGGTGACCCTGCTGGGTGTGGTGCTGATCGCACATTGGGACTGGCGCGCTTTGCTGATCGGCGCGGCGCTGTTTTGCCTGATTCGGCCATTGAGTGTCGTCGCCCTGCCCTGGCGCGGTTCGCTCAACGGACATCAACGCCTGTTGATCGGATGGTTTGGCATTCGGGGCATCGGTAGCCTGTATTACCTGTTCTATGCGTTGAACCACGGGCTCGACCCGTCGGTAGCCAAGGTATGCACTGACCTCACCTTGTCGGTTGTTGCCTTGAGCATCCTCATCCATGGTTTCAGTACCCAGCCGGTATTGACCTGGTATGAACGGCGCAAGGACCGGGTTGGTTGATTTGATTTCTGCCCATTTCCGTAGGGACTCATCAAGTTTTCAGATTCATAAACTTGCAATCCTTTTTGTCCGTGCCTGGTCAAAACCTTATATCCCCCTTAAAGCAAGGTGCCGGTCATGATCCAGTATTCAACCCGCGATGATTCAACCCGCGATGAAATCAAGGCTTGCCGGGCGTTTGCCCTGGAACGTAATCAACAGATGTTCGAAGAGGCGCAGGCGTTGAGTCGCGAAGCCTTTGCAATGTTGGAGGGAAGCGATCTGGATGGCGAACTGTTTGACCAATACCTGACACTTCGCAGGAAAGCCGACCTCAAGTTCGCCGAAGCCATCGAACACCTGCGGGTACTGAATGAAAACTTCCCGCCGATTCCAGCAACCCGAAAACGCGAGGTCATCCATCAGCCAGTGACTGCCTGATCATTGGCGCCCCTGGCGACCCCGCACGCTGATGTCGGATAGCGTCGAGGCGATGATTTCCACCAGATTGAGCTGCGTGAACGGCTTGGCGAGCCGCGGCAGCTCCACCGCAGCCCCTTCCAACCGTTCGGCGTAACCGGTGGCGAGGATGACCGGTACATCAGGTCGTATTGACCGAATCGACTGCGCCAACTGCGCACCATTCATCTGCGGCATGGCCATGTCTGTGATCACCAGATCAATCGCTGTTTCGCTTCCGAATACTTTTAACGCCTGCGCCCCGGATGCCGCGCTGATCACCCGATGCCCCAAGTCCTCGAGCAGCAGGCAGGTGCTGGTCAACACCAGGCTGTCATCGTCCACCACCAGCACGCACAACCGGGAGACGTCCGGTGTCGCTTGATCCTGAATGGCCTTGGCCACTGCCCCCCCAGCGGCCACCGGGATCCACAGCTCAGCCGTAGTGCCCTTGTCCTTGCGGCTTTTGAGAATAAAGCGGCCACCCAATTGTTCGATGTAACCGTGCACCATCGACAATCCCAGGCCTGTGCCTTTACCGACACCCTTGGTGGTGAAAAACGGGTCCATCGCCAACGCCAGGGTCGCGTCATCCATGCCCTCCCCGGTATCACTGATGCTCAGGCAGACAAACTCACCCGAAAGAGGGGCAAGCCCCGGATGGTCCGCTGCATTGGCCGAAGCCATGCTGATCACGATCTTTCCGCCATGGGGCATGGCGTCACGGGCATTGGTCACCAGGTTGAGGATGGCCAGCTCAAGTTGGTTGACGTCGGCCACGACCGGCTCGGCGTGCGCCGCAAAGCGAGTTTCAAGCAACACTGAAGGGCCGAGGGAACTGCGCAGCAGGCTGGTGATGCCCTCCACCAGCGCGGGGATCTCCACTGATTCGGTCTTGAGTTCCTGACGTCTGGCGAACGCCAGCATGCGTTGGGTCAACGACACGCCGCGCATGGTCCCCTGGGTGGCGTTATCCAGCAAACGCGTGAGCTTGGAGTCACCGTCGACGCGCTTGCGTACGATCTCCAGGTTGCCAAGGATCACGGTCAACAGGTTGTTGAAGTCATGGGCGATACCGCCGCTGAGTTGTCCGATGGCCTGCATCTTCTGCGCCTGGAAAAGCGCTTCCCGAGTTTGTTCGAGCGTTTGCTGGGCGAGTGTTGCTTCGGTGATGTCCCGGGTGATCTTGGCAAAACCGAGCAATGTGCCGGTGTCGCCCCAGATCGGGTCGACCACCACGTGTGCCATGAACCGCGTGCCGTCCTTGCGCACCCGCCACCCCTTGTTCTCGAACCGTCCTGCGTTGACGGCCATGCTCAGGGTGTTTTGCGGCTCGCCTGCATCGCGATCTTCCGGTGTGTAGAACAGCGAGAAGTGTTCGCCGATCACTTCCTGGGGTAAATACCCCTTGATGCGCTGGGCACCCGCGTTCCAGTTGGTCACACGGCCCTGGGGATCGAGCATGTAGATGGCATAGTCGGTGACACTTTGAACCAGCAACCGGAACTGTTGCTCGCTTTGCTTGAGAATTTCTTCGGCCAGCTTGCGCTCGGTCAGGTCGCGGGTGATCTTGGCGAACCCCAGAAGCCGGCCGGAGGGGTCATGGATCGGGTCAATCACTACGTGACACCAGAAACGCGAGCCATCCTTGCGCACCCGCCAGCCCTCACCTTCGAAGCGCCCTTCATGGGTCGCCGTGTCCAGCGCCCGTTGCGGCAACCCCTTCAAACGGTCTTCTTCGGTGTAAAAACGCGAGAAGTGCTCCCCAAGTATCTCGGGCTCGTCATAGCCTTTGAAGCGCCGGGCACCGGCGTTCCAACTGGTGATGATGCCGTCGGGATCAAGCATGTAGATCGCATAGTCGATTACCGCATCGATCAACAGGCGAAAACGCCCGTCCTCAATGACGCTGGCCTTGGATCTATCTTCGTTCATCAAACGCTCACGACAGAATGGTTTGGTTGAAGTATGGAATAAACAGAAAAATTGAAAAGCAGGAAAACGTGTGCTTGAACAGGCAGTGGCAGAGTCAACCCTGTACCACCTTCCCGGAGTCAGCACCCACTGCCCACCAGCGCGGCAGCAACTGTTTGACCTTGCTCTCGCCAAAACGGTCATCGATCAACATCACTACCCCCTGATCTTGTTGAGTACGGATCACCCGCCCCGCCGCCTGAACCACTTTTTGCACACCGGGAAACAGGTAGGTGTAATCGTAGCCGGCACCAAAAATAGCCGCCATACGGTGCTTGAGCTGTTCGTTGACCGGGTTGAGCTGGGCCAGCCCGAGAGTGGCGATAAAAGCACCGATCAATCGCGCGCCGGGCAAATCGATGCCCTCGCCAAATGCTCCGCCCAGCACCGCGAAACCGACGCCCTGACTGTCAGCGGTAAACTGATCGAGGAAGGCTTGGCGCTGCCCTTCGTCCATGCCTCGCGATTGCGACCATACCTTGATGTGGGGATGCGTTTCGGTTAGCAGCTGGGCCACCTGTTGTTGGTAATCGAAGCTGCTGAAAAACGCCAGGTAGTTTCCTGGTCGTTCCACGAACTGCCGGGCGATCAAGTCCACGATCGGCGCCAGGGACGATTGTCGATGCACGTAGCGCGTGGAAATCTGGTTGACGATATGGACTTGCAGCTGGTCGGCATGAAATGGCGACTCGACGTCGATCCACACCGTATTGGCCGGCATGCCCAACAGATCCGCGTAGTAATGCCTGGGGCTCAAGGTCGCGGAAAACAACACGGTGCTGCGTGCCGCCGTCAGCCGTGGTCGGATGAAGCCGGCAGGCACCACGTTGCGCAGGCACAGTTGTGACAGCGGCCGTTTGCGGTCAAGGTCGCGCTTGCTGATGTCGAACAGGTACTGCTCGTCGAACAGCTCAGCCACGCGGCAGAACTGCAGCAGGTCGAAATAGAAGTTCTGCAAGGCGCTGTCCAGGCCCTGCGGGTGGTCATTGAGATAGTCGCCGATGCTCGCGCCGCAGGAAAACAAGGCCTGGAGCAGTTTTTCCGGTGGTTTATCGTAAGCCTGATACGCCGCCAGTTGAGGGCTATGCAGGGCGTTCCACTCACGATTGACCCGTTGCAGGGACTTCTTCAACGGTTCGGGTGCAGTCTTGCGCACGCCGTTGAGCGTCGACTGGTCAAGGCTGGCGCTGTACATCTGCCGCCCACGCTCCACCAGATTGTGCGCTTCGTCCACCAACGCGGCGACTCTCCACTGATTGGCCTGGGCCAGCCCGAACAGCAGCGCAGTGAAATCGAAGTAATAGTTGTAGTCGGCAATCACCACGTCGGCCCAGCGCGCCATTTCCTGGCTCAGGTAGTAAGGACAGACGTTGTGGTCCAACGCCACCTCGCGCAAGGCTCGCTGGTCCAGCAGGCGCAATTCGCTGGCCGCCTGGCGCGCGGCCGGCAAACGGTCGTAAAAGCCCTGCGCCAAGGGGCAGGATTCGCCGTGGCAAGCCTTGTCCGGGTGCTCGCAAGCCTTGTCTCGAGCGATCATCTCCAGAACACGCAGCGATGGCCGGGTGCAACCGTCCAGAATGACCTGCGCCGCATCGAGCGCCAGTTTGCGCCCCGGGGTTTTCGCCGTCAGGAAGAACACCTTGTCCAACTGCTGTGGCGCCAACGCCTTGAGCATGGGGAACAGGGTGCCGACGGTCTTGCCGATACCGGTCGGCGCCTGGGCCATCAGGCACTGGCCGGTGCTGACAGCCTTGAATACCGATTCCGCCAAATGCCGTTGCCCCGGACGAAACCCGGCGTGCGGAAATGCCATTTGCTGCGCGGCAGCATTGCGCGCCTGACGATGGGCCATTTCCTGCTCGGCCCAATGCAGGAATAAACGGCAGTGATGCTCGAAGAACTGCTTGAGCTCCTCGGCGCTGAATGCCTCGACCAGGCAGGTTTCCTTCTCGCTGACGATGTCGAAGTACACCAGCGCCACATTGATCTGCGCCAACGCCAGCTTCTGGCACATCAGCCAGCCGTACACCTTGGCCTGGGCCCAATGCAGTTGCCGATGGTTGGCGGGTTGCTTGCTCAGGTCGCCGCGATAGGTTTTGACTTCCTCCAGGCAGTGCTGCGCCGGGTCGTAACCGTCCGCCCTGCCCCTGACCTTCAACGTCTGGTACTGGCCTTCCAGTGCAACTTCGTTCTGGTACCCATCACTGCGCCGGGAGGCCACCGTACGATGGCCGATGATACCTTCCAGGGCGGTCGGCGAAGGCGTGAAACGCAGGTCGAGGTCACCGACCTTGGCGGTGAACTCACATAGCGCCCGCACGGCGATGCTGTAGCTCAAGCGCTCTGCTCCGCCCATTGCACATAGCAGACGGCAATGGGCATCTGGTGTTCATGGCAGAATTCCAGCCAGCGCAACTGGTTGTCCTGAAGGCGATCGCCGGGACCTTTGACTTCGATCATGCGGTAGGTCTTGTCCTGGGGCCAGAACTGGATCAGGTCCGGCATGCCGGCGCGGTTGGCCTTGATATCGACCAATAACCGGTTGAACCAGTGCCGCAGGTGCTCGGCCGGCAGGCATTCGAGCGCCTGATCGAGCAGGTCGTCGCTGAGCGCGCCCCAGAACACAAAGGGTGACTGCACGTTCCACTTGGTCGCGTAACGTTCGCGGATCGTCTGTCGATAGCGCCCGTCGTCAAGTTCAGCCAGGCAGGAATGGAACAGGTCCGCCCGCCGCGCATGGAAATCTTCATGGTGCAGATCCACGGGCCCACGCTGGAACGGATGGAAAAACGCCCCCGGCAGTGGCGCGAAAATCGCGGGCCAGCACAGTAAGCCGAACAGCGAGTTGATCAGGCTGTTTTCCACGTAGTGCACCGGCGCCGAATCCTGGGCCAGATGCGCCTGAACGTAAAACTCCACCGACAGCTCGGGATCGGTCCTGGGTAATTGCAGGTCCAGGCGCAGCATTTGCCTGGGTGACGGGCGTTTGTTCGGTGGCCCGCCCAGCTTGCGGCGCAACCTGGGCAAAACGCGCAGCAATTGCTGTTGTTCGGCGGCGCTTTGCGGAGACTGTTGGGCAAGCATCGCCAGGTCCATTGCCAACGCGTACTCGCCGCAACGCTCCAGCACCCGGATCATCCGCCCCCGCGCGCCGGGCCACGCACATTCGCGGTAGATGGCCAACGCGTTGGCGAAGTCCGCCATGCGCTCGCAATGCTGGGCAATCTGGAATAACAGCTTGGCGCGACGCTTGTCCAGCCAGGGGTTGTGCAAGACAAGGCCATTGATCTGCTCGACGACGGTCGTCACCGGCTCGCCGGCCTCGAAATCCTGCTGGCACTGGTGCAGGAACAGGCAGGCATCCACGTCTTCACGACTGCGCAGGCCACGGGATTCAGCGCAAAACTCGACCTTTTCATAGGTGAAGATGCCGAGGTCGGCCAACACGAATTCGGACCAATCCTGATAAAGATTGCCGAAAAACATCAGGCGCAGTCGGTCGCACAGGTCCATGATGGTCAGGCTGAACAAACGGTCATTCAATGGCGCACACCACTGGTCGAACGCCAGGGGTTCAGGAAACTGTTCGCTCAAGATCGCCAACCAATCGCTCTTCCTGCCTTTGGGCGGTTCGAGGGCATTGGCGAAACACTGGACGATTTCCGCCTTCAGCAACACATCGAACAGGGTGGCGAGCGTCACCGGTGCTCGACCGTCGATCCAGCCCAGGGCCAGCAATGGCTCGGCAGCGGCGGCAATGTCGCCAATCTCGAGGTAATGCAGTTTGCTTTCCCGGAAATGTGCCCCCTTGCGCATCACCATCCGTACCAGCAACGCCTGGGAAAGCCGGGGCAGTCGGTTGAAATCACCAATGAACGCCCGCTCCTCGACACTCAGCACGTCGGCATAACGCTGATCAAGCCAATCAAGCACTTGCAGGAAGTTGTTCAGGTAATAGAACGGGTCATCGAGGGGGTGGGTGGTCACGGGAAAACAGGGCCATGGCTGCAAGTACTGGTTATGCGTACAGATACCAGCAACCGCGTGCTCGTTGCAATTGGAAAAGGATCAATGGCGCAGGCTTTATGGATTTTTTAGTGATTTGGCGAACTTTCCGGCTCTGTGCAGTACCAACCGCGATAGAGGTGCAAGTTGCCGTCATTTATTGAAGAGGTGGTTATGAACATCAAGAGTCTGGGTTTGCCCCTGGCGGTCGCAACGTTCCTGGCATTGGCCGGTTGCTCGACGCCGACGGTGGTGACGCTGCAAAACGGTACTCAGTATCTGACGGAGGACATGCCCGACACCGACACCGCGGACGGTTTCTACGAGTTCGAAGACATTTCAGGAACCAAAGTGCGCGTCAGGGCCGATGAGGTAGCGACCGTTCGTAAAGAGGACTGAGCCCGCCCGACAACGTTCAATAGGAGCACGCCATGCGCCTTGAAGGTTCCTGCCACTGCGGCGCGGTTTCATTCAGCCTGAGCTGCGTCCATCCCTATCCGTATCAGCGCTGCTATTGCTCGATCTGTCGCAAGACCCAGGGTGGTGGCGGCTATGCGATCAACCTGGGAGGCGACGCCACCAGCCTCAAAGTGCGCGGGCGCAAGCATATTGCGATCTACCATGCCCGGCTCAAGGATGAGGGCGCCCAGCGCGCCCATAGCAGTTCGGCCGAGCGGCACTTCTGCAGCGTGTGCGGCAGTGGCCTATGGCTGTTCAGCCCCGAATGGCCGGAGCTGATTCACCCCTTCGCCTCGGCCATCGACACGGCGCTGCCTGTTCCGCCAGAACACACGCACTTGATGCTCGGCTCGAAAGCATCCTGGGTCGAAGTCGAGGTTAAACCCAAGGACCAACAATTCGAGGCCTACCCGCAAGAATCCATAGCCCAGTGGCATGAACGCCTGAATTTGAGCCGTTGAAAGGATGGCTCATGCCCCATCGCGAACAGGATGCTCGCAATGGGGCTCGACAACTACAACCGTATAATTGCAATAACACCCCCGCAAAACATTGACACCATTCCCCCTTATATAAACTTGCAACGAACAACTGAGCTCATTATTGTCCGCACTGCAATGGCATTTAGTTGTGAAACTTAATAACTTACAAGCACCAAGGAATGGTCATGAAAAAAGAATACTTATTTATACTCTTCGCCATATTGGTACTGGCAACGCCCCTTCACGCCAAAGACCTCGGCGAAGGCTTGGCCAATGAGTCGGGCGCCGTACTGCTGAAGAACAACGATAACCGCTACACACACTGGAACGGCGTGGGCAAAGTGTTCCTGAATGAAGCGCCCGCCTGCACCGCGAGCTTGCTGGACACCCGTGACGAAGCCAACCTCGCGACGGGACCGGCGTACTTGCTGACCGCTGCGCATTGCATACCGGGCGTCAGTGGCCCGCCACCTTCAGGTAACTATAAAGAGTCGGTAAAATTCAACTACTTCAACGACACTTACAACACCTCTGAAAGTTACGCGATCAAGGCTGCCGTATGGCAGGACTATGGCAATAGCGATATCGCTCTTTATGAACTTGAAGTTCCACTGTCTACTCTGATTGCCGACGGAATAACCCCATTACGCCTTGCTTCACAATGGTCTCGAGCGTCCACGGATGTACTGATCGTGAACGCACCGGAACACCTGCCCGATTCAGGACTGCGTCTGGCGGCCTGCGCCCAGCAGTACACGTCGGCGGACTTGGTGGAAGGCTACCGTGCCTATGTCGGCGCATTGAAAAACCGCTGCAAACAGGTGCTGCCGGGGTCGTCCGGAAGCCCCATCTTCGACCGCCAAAGTGGCCAGATACTTGCCGTCGTATCGACGAGTACCGGTGGCGCGCCCATTGAGAATCAATGCGCCAGTGATGCTCCGTGTGAGGCTCGCGATGGCAAAATCGAGTGGTTCGCCGATACCCACTACGGCCACCCGGCCGAGTATCTGGCCGGCTGCTTCAAAAAGGGTGTGTTCACCGACGTCGACAACGCCTGTACCGCTGCCCCAAGGTTCCCGATGGCGAACCTTGAGTATCTCCCCACCCGACACATCACACTGCCCCGGCGGGCCAACAGTCCCGCCCCGGTGATCAACACGGAGTTCTCAGTGAGCACGCCGTACTATCGCTACAAGACCACCCGAAATGCGGCAGACTGCCGATCGCCTCGCCGTTACAGCGACGTGATCAGTGCAGACAACGTGGTCCTCGACGCACCTATCACGAGGGAACCGGGCATGCACTACTTGTGCGTGATCGGTGTGGAGTCTGCCGATCAACAACCGGATGGCAATTTGATGAAAAGTGTCTGGATCAGCCCGACGCAAGCGTTGGAAAGAAAACCCACCGCAAAGCCCTGACCTGGCCCGGTTTCGTGCCGGTCAGTTAATGGCCGGCACACCGCTGTGGAAACGGAATTCCACATCCGGTGACTCGATGAGCGCCTGTTCGGCAGCCCGCACACGCTCGATCACCTGAGCAATGTCCTTCGCGTCCCCGTATTGGTAGGCCAGTTTCAGGTAACCCTGGAAATGCCGGGCTTCACTTTTCAGCAGGCCAAAGTAGAACTTGCCCAGTTCTTCGTCCAGATGCGGCACCAGCGCCTCGAAACGCTCGCAACTGCGGGCCTCGATGAACGCCCCCACCACCAGGGTATCCACCAGTTTGACCGGCTCATGGCTGCGCACCACTTTGCGCAGCCCGGAGGCGTAACGCCCCGCAGATAGCTGGCGCAATCCGATTTTGCGCTTTTTCATCAGGCGCATGACCTGTTCGTGGTGCACCAACTCTTCCCTGGCCAGCCGCGACATCATGTTGATAAGGTCAACGTGGGAATGGTACTTGGCGATCAGGCTCAATGCCGTGCTGGCAGCCTTGAATTCGCAGTTCTTGTGGTCAATCAGCAGCGTTTCCTGATCGGCCAGCGCGGCCTGGACCCAGCCATCGGGGGTGCGGCAGCCTAGGAACTCGTGAATTTCGGGAAGGATCATGGGGCTCACGGACATAAAGGGTTCAATCGAAGGGCGCCGATTATACCGGCCCATCGCCAGACCACCAGCCGCGACCGTTGATATGCATCAAGTCCCCGATGCGCGACCAACAACTATAGTTGTGCAACGTTGTGCTTTTTACTTTCTGGAGAGGCCGATCATGCAAGCCATTCGCAGCATTCTGGTGATCATCGAACCCGAACACGCGGAAAGCCTGGCGCTTAAACGCGCCAAGTTGATTGCCGGCGTGACCCAGGCTCACCTGCACTTGCTGGTCTGCGACCGCAAGCACGATCATAGCGCCATGCTGAGTGTGCTCAAGACCGCGTTGCTGGCGGACGGCTACAGCGTCACCACCGAACAGGCGTGGAACGAAAGCTTGCAGGACACCATTATTGATGTGCAGCAAGCCGAAGGCTGTGGGCTGGTGATCAAGCAACACTTCCCCGACAGCCCGTTGAAAAAGGCACTGCTGACCCCTGCAGACTGGAAATTGCTGCGCGCTTGCCCGACCCCGGTGCTGTTGGTGAAAACCTCGAAACCCTGGACCGGCGGTGTCATCCTGGCAGCGATCGACGTGGGCAATCTCGATGGTGAGCACCGCACGCTGCACGCCACTATCGTCGATCACGGTTTTGACATCGCCAGCCTCGCCAAGGCCCACCTGCATGTCATCAGCGCCCACCCCTCGCCCATGCTGTCGGCCGCAGACCCGTCGATGCAGCTCAGCCAGACTATTGAGGCGCGCTATCGCGAACAGTGCAAGGCATTCCAGGCCGAGTTCGATATCGATGATGAACATCTGCACATCGAGGAAGGTCCGGCGGATGTGCTGATTCCGTTCATGGCACACAAACTTCAGGCATCGGTAACAGTGATAGGCACGGTGGCGAGGTCGGGGTTATCCGGTGCACTGATCGGCAACACCGCTGAAGTAGTGCTCGATGCGGTGGAAAGTGATGTGCTGGTGCTCAAGCCGGATACGGTGATGGACCATCTGGAGGAAATGGTCGCGCAGCATTGAAATCATACATGTCGCCCTGCCCCTGTAGGAGCGAGCTTGTCGAGGCGTCGAACCGTCGCGATGGCGCCGTGTCAGCCAGCTGAGATGCCAACTGTGCCGGCCTCATCGCGAGCAAGCTCGCTCCTACAGGGATGTGACCTCCATTGTGGGAGCGAGCTTTTCAGCCGCCAAACGCATCCTTCAAGAACCCGGGCGCAATGTAACGCTGGTAATGCGCCTCGGAGAGCAGGAAAAACTCCCGATCAATGGCATCACGCAACTCCGGCAGATTCCAGTCGCGGAATTCCGGCAGCAGCACCATCCCGTAGGCCTCAAGGTTGGTGATCACCCGCGCGCCACGTGCAATCAATTGGTACGCCCAGCAATATTCCGACTGATGTGGCACGAAGCGAATCTTTCGTTGTTCCAGCTGCTGGCGCAGGCGTTCCTTGTCAAAAACCTCGAGCTTGGCGGCCATCACCAGGGACAGCAGTTGCTCCAGTCGTAACCAGACCGCACGTTTTTCCTCCTCGTTGTAACCATTCCAATTGATCACTTCGTGGTGGAAGCGCTTGCAGCCACGGCACACCAGATCTCCGTAAACAGTGGAGCAAAGGCCGACGCAGGGGGTCTTGATGGTTTGATTGGGCATAGGTCAACAAGCATGGGGCAGCAGGACAGGCGGGCATGTTAGCCCTTTGTCTAACATTCATCACCCCTCAAAGTTCAGGGTCGAACTTACCTTTAATTTTTTTTTGCCGTAGAATCAGCCTGCCTTTTTAGGCGCCAATGTCCGTAAGAAGCTGTTTTCAAAGCGTCACGAGCACAGTCGTTCCTTCAGAGCGGTGTTGGCGAAGGGTTTTTCCAGCGGGGAAAAGCCCAACGCCAACCCTCATCAGCTCCCGTTCTGCAGGCGTAAAACTTTGAAAGCAGCTTCTGTAAGGAATTGCCGGTAATTCTGGCCAAGTGGCTCACAACGCCATGCAGCGCATGAGTACGGCAATTTCGGGATGAGCGTCCCGGACACCCATTTGGGACCACTGATGAGGGTAATAACTGTGCTTGAAGCCTACCGCAAACATATCGAAGAGCGTGCAGCACTGGGTATCGTTCCCCAGCCGCTTAACGCCGAACAAACTGCAGGCCTGGTCGAGCTGCTGAAAAATCCCCCGGCTGGCGAAGAAGCTTTCCTCGTTGACCTGATCACCAATCGCGTTCCGCCAGGAGTGGACGAAGCAGCCTATGTAAAGGCCGGCTTCCTGTCTGCCGTTGCCAAGGGCGAAGCGAAATCCCCTCTGATCGACAAAAAGCGCGCTGTTGAACTGCTCGGCACCATGCAAGGCGGCTACAACATCGTGACCCTCGTCGCCCTGCTGGACGACGCTGAGCTGGCACCCGTGGCCGCCCAGGAACTCAAGCACACCCTGCTGATGTTCGATGCCTTCCACGACGTGGCTGAAAAAGCCAAGAACGGCAACGTTCACGCCAAGGCCGTACTGCAATCCTGGGCTGATGGCGAGTGGTTCATCAAGCGCCCGACCCTGGCCGACAAGATCAGCCTGCGTGTGTTCAAGGTTACCGGCGAGACCAACACCGACGACCTGTCCCCTGCTCCTGATGCCTGGTCCCGCCCGGACATCCCGCTGCACGCCCTGGCGATGCTGAAAATGGCTCGCGACGGTATCGTGCCTGACGTCCAGGGCGTCACCGGCCCGATGAAGCAGATCGAAGAAATGCGCAACGGTGAATTCCCTGTTGCCTATGTAGGTGACGTGGTCGGTACCGGTTCCTCGCGTAAATCGGCGACCAACTCGGTCCTGTGGTTCTTCGGCGACGACATCCCGTACGTACCGAACAAGCGTGGCGGCGGTTTCTGCTTCGGCAGCAAGATCGCTCCGATCTTCTACAACACCATGGAAGATGCCGGCGCCCTGCCTATTGAATTCGACGTTTCCAACATGAACATGGGCGACGTGATCGACCTGTATCCGCATGCTGGCAAAGTCTGCAAACACGGCACCGACGAAGTCCTGGCCACCTTCGAAATGAAGACCCCGGTCCTGCTGGACGAAGTTCGTGCTGGCGGTCGTATTCCTCTGATCATCGGCCGCGGCCTGACCGAGAAGGCACGTGCCGAACTGGGTCTGCCACCGTTCGATCTGTTCAAGAAGCCTGAAGCACCCGCTGAAAGCACCAAGGGTTTCACCCTGGCGCAGAAAATGGTCGGCAAGGCTTGCGGCGTAGCCGGTGTGCGTCCTGGCACCTACTGCGAACCGAAGATGACCACCGTGGGCTCCCAGGACACCACCGGTCCAATGACCCGTGATGAACTGAAAGACCTGGCGTGCCTGGGCTTCTCCGCTGACCTGGTGATGCAGTCCTTCTGCCACACCGCGGCTTATCCAAAGCCGATCGACGTGACCACCCACCACACCCTGCCTGACTTCATCATGACCCGCGGCGGCGTTTCCCTGCGTCCGGGCGACGGCATCATCCACTCGTGGTTGAACCGCATGCTGCTGCCAGACACTGTTGGTACCGGTGGCGACTCGCACACCCGTTTCCCAATGGGCATCTCGTTCCCGGCCGGTTCCGGTCTGGTCGCGTTCGCCGCAGCCACTGGCGTCATGCCGCTGGACATGCCGGAATCGATCCTGGTGCGTTTCAAAGGCAAGATGCAACCGGGCGTCACCCTGCGCGACCTCGTGCACGCCATTCCTTACTTCGCCATCCAGTCGGGCCTCCTGACCGTTGAGAAGAAAGGCAAGAAGAACGCCTTCTCCGGCCGCATCCTGGAAATCGAAGGCCTGGACAACCTGAGCATCGAGCAAGCTTTCGAGCTGTCCGACGCCTCGGCCGAACGTTCGGCTGCCGGTTGCACCATCAAGCTGTCCAAAGAGTCGATCACCGAGTACCTGCAATCGAACATCACCCTGCTGCGCTGGATGATCGGCGAAGGCTACGGTGACGTGCGCACCCTGGAACGTCGCGCTCAAGCGATGGAAGCCTGGATTGCCAACCCTGAGTTGATGGTTGCCGATGCTGACGCCGAATACGCCGAAGTCATCGAAATCGACCTGGCCGACATCAAGGAGCCTGTGCTCTGCGCGCCGAACGACCCGGACGACGCTCGTCTGCTCTCCAGCGTTGCTGGCGAGAAGATCGACGAAGTGTTCATCGGTTCGTGCATGACCAACATTGGTCACTTCCGCGCTGCCGGTAAACTGCTGGATCAGGTCAAGGGTCAGCTGCCAACCCGTCTGTGGCTGTCGCCGCCGACCAAGATGGACGCTCACCAACTGACCGAAGAAGGCTACTACGGCATCTACGGCAAGGCTGGCGCGCGCATGGAAATGCCGGGCTGCTCGCTGTGCATGGGTAACCAGGCACGTGTCGAGCCGAACTCGACCGTTGTGTCGACTTCGACCCGTAACTTCCCGAACCGTCTGGGTGACGGCGCGAACGTCTACCTGGCTTCGGCTGAACTGGCGTCCGTGGCTTCCATCCTGGGTCGCCTGCCGACCGTCGAGGAGTACATGGAATACGCTGGCAAGATCGACAGCATGGCGGCCGATGTCTACCGCTACCTGTCCTTCGACCAGATTGCCGAGTTCCGTGAAGCTGCTGCGAACGCCAACATCCCGGTCGTTCAAGCCTAACGCTGCAACGCAATGAAAAGCGCCGCCCATCGTGAGATGAGCGGCGTTTTTTTATGCCTTGCGAAACATCAATGCATGAAACCTTCCATGAAACCGGCGACGCTACTGGCGAGCCTGCGCCGCCAGGGCGCGGTAGCCGGATTGGCGAGGACCTGGTCTTCGTGGACAAAGCTGCGGATGATTGCGTTGTAACCGAGCCAGCGGCAGGGTTCCGGCTCCCAGGCTTTGAGAGACCCCAGCCCGCCTTGAGGGATGACCCAGGGCTGGTGCACCAGCTCGCTGTCGCGCTGCAGGATCAGATCGGCCAGGGTGCGCCCGCCCAGGTTGCTGGCCCCCACACCTTCACCGCCGTAACCACCCGACAAGGCAATGCCGCTGGCGTGATCACACAACATGTGCGGCTGGAATCGCCGGGACATGCCCAGGTTGCCGCCCCAGCCGTGGGTGATGCGCACGTTTTTGAGTTGCGGGAACAACTCGCCGAACAGGTAGCGACGCAGCTCGACTTCATGACGGGTCAAATCGAAGTTCTCCCGCAGCCTGCCGGCAAACTGATAGCCGCCGCGCGCACCGAACACCAGGCGGTTGTCCGCCGTGCGCTGGCCGTAAGTGACCTGACGACTGCTTTCGCCGAACGCCTGTCCGCGGCTCAGACCTATTTCGTCCCACGTCGCGGCAGGCAAGGGTTCGGTGGCGACGATCAGGCTCTGCACCGGCAACTGATAACGCCCCAGGCCCGGCAAGGTCGCGGCATACCCCTCCACTGCCGGCACGACCCACCGAGTACGCACAGAGGATTTCGCCGTGCGCAGGCTGCCCGATTGCCAATGGGTGACCGGGCTGTTCTCGTAAATCCTGACGCCCATCCGCTCAACGGTACGCGCCAGGCCACGCACCAGTTTCGCCGGGTGAATGGTGGCGACGTGCGGTGCAAAGATGCCGCCATAGGGCTTGGCGATCCGGATCTGTTGTGTAAGTTGCTCTGGGGTAAGCCAGCGATACTCACGTTCGCTCAAGCCTTGCAGGTAAAGCTTGTCCAGATAATCGCGCAGGCTGGCTTCCTGTTCGGGATAGCGTGCGGCGCAGTACAGCGCCCCGCCCTTGCGGTAATCACAGTCAATGCGTTCACGTTCGAGCACGATTTCCACTTCATCGGCGATGCCGTGCAGCAACTCGTAGGAAGCACGGCGCTGCTCCGCAGGCAGATTGGCCAGCAAGCGGTCCTCACCAAGAATATTGCCCATCAGCCAGCCGCCGTTGCGCCCGGACGCGCCAAAACCGGCGGTCTGCGCTTCGACAATGGCGATATTCAGGCCCGGCGCCTGCCGCTTGAGGTAATAGGCCGTCCACAGGCCGGTGTAGCCAGCACCAATGATGGCAACGTCGACATCCAGGTCTCGTTCCAGTGCCGGGCGCGCCAGCAGCGGCTCGTCGAGCTGATCCATCCACAAACTGATAGTGCGCCACGCCGGCATGCCAACCTCACCACTCGAACGTTAGATGGCGTTGATCCTAGTGCGTAGGCTCAGGGACTGTCTTGCGCGCGTGCACGCAAGGAAATTTGTTTGACGTACGCCTTGGGCGACAGGCCGGTGTGCTGGCGAAAACAACTGTAGAACGCCGATAACGAGTTGAATCCGGCGGCGAACGCAAGATCGTCGATGCGTAGCGGTGGCGTGGCGATGTCCAGTGCAGCCAGCAGATGGTGCAGGCGTGCCTGATTGACGTATCGGTAGAAGCTCAGGCCCAGCACCTGGTTCATCAGATAGGAGATCTGATTGCGGCTGTACCCACACTCCTTCGCCACCCGTTGCAGATCGAGTTCAGGGTCGAGATAGGGTTGCTGGCGCTCGAAATAGTGTTGCAGGTCTTCGGCCATGAAGCTCAACTGGCGCGCCGACAAACCCAGTCGACTGGCAGCCGGTCTTGGTGTGGCGTTCGATTGCCCGCAAGCTTGCTCGCGAACCAGCGACGCGTACTCGTTGACCCGCCAGATGAGCCCGTCGCGCACGGTAATTGCCTCGCTGGCCCGAAATGACACCAGCCCATCGCCGCCACGCAGGGTAATTCGATACTGGATAAACGCCGTGTCGCCGTCCAGACGGATCCGGTCCGTATGCTCCAGCGCCTCGTCCGGGTCGCGCGGCATGCTGCTGCGAACGTATTCGCGCAACTCATCAAGACCCATCACGCGGTTCTGGAAGAAGTCGTTGTAGAGCACATCCGGGTGATAAAGCGCCATGACCCCGTCCAGATCCCTGTGTTTCCAGCGCAGGTGATACCGCATGACCGTCTCGCTCGTGGCCTGGGTTTGCAGCGGACCATCATCTTCGGCGGGCATTGCGGGTCTCTACGGGAAAACAGCGAGCTTGCCGAAATTAGCCGGCGGCTTCAACGGGGATTCAGTAATGGCGTTTCGCCCAAGCACCCACACTGCTGTGACCTGGGTCAAAAAAAACTGAACCAATCGCCAAACGGCCTGAAAATTCCATATTCCTTTCACATCCAGATGCTACTTTTAACGAGTCACCGGTTGAGCCAATGAAGGCTCTTCCCTCCTGCACATGAGCTAAAGGAAGCGCTCGAACATGAAGGTGGGCAACATATGAATAAAGGGTTCAGCAAGGTCACTTTTCCAAACGCCTGCCAGTTGATGCGCTGGCATTTTCATCCCATGGGTTTCGAGGCGAGCATGGACGCCCCAGGCAGTATGGTCGCCCGTCTGTTTGACCGTGCCAGTGGCGAGACCATGATTGCCATCGCCGGTATTCCGTGCGCAACGGTCATGAATGCCGCAGATGTGGAACGAATAATCGAAGCGGTGGAGGATGAGCTTGAGTCGTTCATCCCACCGGTCGCGCTCAGGAGCTATGCCTGAGACTTCCTCTGTAGGAGCGAGCTCGTCGAGGCGTCGAACCGTCGCGATGGTAGTCCAGACAACGCTGTCATCCTGACGCCCCTCGTCATCGTGGACGCCCATCGCGACGGTTCGACGCCTCGACAAGCTCGCTCCTACAGGGGGGCTTCAACCGGCGCGGCCTTTGCGCTGGTCCGCAAAAAACGGCTTGCCCTTTCCGATCCGGTCCGAAGCCTTGGGCATATTCGCCACCTGTGCATCCTGCCCATCGACATACCAGTAGCAATGACTCACCGCCCGCGTGATTCCCACATATGCCAAACGCAGGATTTCGTCTTTCTGGGCGTTATCGTAGGCCTCATTGTCGTTTGGCTTGCCCAGACCGGCCATGCGGTAAACCTGATTTTTGTAAGGGGAGCTGGTCAGGTGCTGACAGTCACCCAACAGGAAAACAGCGTCAGCCTGCAGCCCTTTGGCACTGTGGTAGGTCAGTTGCTTCAACCTTCGAGATTCGTACGGCAAGCTAGAATCTGCATTAAGTACCGGTTGAATATACTGCTCTATCAATGACTTATCGCTGCTTTTTCGATAAAGCATCAAGATTGAATCGCCCTGTTTGTAATGCTCCATCAATCTCAAGGCCATGGCTTGGTCATCGCGATCCAACACATTGACGGGCCACAGGGATTTAGCTTCCCGGGCTGCCCTGGCCTTCTTGCCCGCGATAGCCGGTGCCGCGCGGACGATGTACTCGGCGGCGTCGATGATGTGTTGGTGGCTGCGGTAGTTGTCGCTGAGCATGACCCTGGTGGTGCTCGGCGACGCAAATTCCTTGTTGAACTCCATAAAGTAACTGGGTGAGCTGCCCCGCCACCCATAAATGGACTGCCAGTCATCGCCCACGCAGAGCAGCGAGGAGCGCTGGGCACCACGGCCCACGTGCATCGCCGGCCCACGGCTGCGGATTTCGGCAAGGCTGGCGCGAATCCAGGAAACGATCTGCGGCGACACGTCCTGGAACTCGTCGATCATCAGGTGCGACAACGGTCGCAGCAGCTCATCACTGAGCAGCTTCTGGTTTTCCGGAGAATGCTCGCTGAAGAGCGCAAACATGCGGTTATAGGTCATCACTGGCGGTTTCTGATCCAGCAGATGATCTTCCAGTGCCCGCCAGTACAGGCTCAGGGCCTCAAAGAAAAAACGGTCCGGATCATCCTTGGCGAAACTCATCTGGGCGACGGCACTCGGCACGTCCAGGCCCAGGTTTTCGATAAACCCGGCTGCGGTGACAAAACAGTCGAGCAGTGGTGCCGAACCCAGCTCGCCCTTGATCTTGTAATCGAACCCCGGCCCGGCGCTGGCATCGCCAGCCAGGGACGCCAAGACTCGCTTGGACGACTCATAACTATCCAGCCATATCAATGGCTTACGACAGAAAGCTTGAAATAGGGTGCGCTTCACTGCCCACTCTGCACGGACGCTGAGCTTGGCATTCGGGCGGCTGACCTGGGGGTTCTCCCGAGGGTCGAAGCCCAGCACCACCCAGGCATCCAGGCTGGGAATGTAGCCGTGACAGTGAAACGTTGAGCCATTGATATCGAATGTCTGCCGGTTAGGTTCGATGCCCTTGATGGGCCAGGCACCCGCGGCAAACCACAGGTCTTCGACAAAATCGCACAGCTCTTCATCACGCTTGGCCGCGAGTTCGGTCACCGCGACGCGCTTCTGCACGTCCGGGTGATCGCGCTCAAGCTCCTTGAGCTGCAGGGCGTGGCGGGACAACGGCTTGATCAGTTCGCGAAAGCGTTCGTCACGGCCATGCAACTGGTGATAACAGGCGTTGAGCAACTGGCGCTGGGCGTCGTTGATGCGCAGATCGAACGGATTGCTGTCGGCCTCCTCATCCCCACTGTGCGGGCGATGACTGATGTTTTCGAATGCTTGCAGGCGCTCGAAACCCGGCAGGCTACGCACCATTGGCAGAATCCGCGAGTGGAAGGTTCGCACCAGGTCCCGCGCCTCTTTCAGGCTCAGCCTCTGCCCCCAGAGGGCAAACAGCTCGATCAGTTTGTTGATGAAGTCCTTGCGGGACTCCCGGGTAAAGGTCACTACCGTCATCGAATCCAGCTCGAAGCCCAGATAGTGGGTCAGCAACACGATGCGCAGCGCCAGGGTCGTCGACTTGCCGGCGCCGGCACCGGCGATGACCGATGTAGAGGGCGTTTCGCTGAAGATCATCTTCCACTGCGCGGCGCTGGGTTGGGCATAAGCAGGCAGCAACCGCGCCACGTCGGCCTTCATGCGCTTTTTCAACTCGGCATTCAGAGGCAGGCGCCAATCGTCGAACAGGTTGTCATCGACGTTGGGGGCACGGTGTTCGGTCGAGCGAGAATCGCGAATCAGCAAGACCTGGCGACCTTCCTCCAGGCCTTCGAGCTTGCCTTCCTTAAAGCCGTAGTCGACACCCGCACTGTGCCCGCTGCGAAACCCGTCGGCCTGGCCATGCAACCAGGAGGCCCGGTGCTGCGCACGCAAGCGCGTCAGGCCATGCCCAAAGAAACGGGCGGCCAATCGCTTGAGCAAAGGCATTTCAGCAAGGGGGCGAAGTTCAGGCGGAAGATCGGAGGTGTGTTGCGGCACGCGCTGGCTCCAGAGTGTAAGGCTGTTGAGGTCTATGGTGTCTGCATTTGCCTTTCAGTTCTAGTGAAATGCTTACAGGTCATTGGCTTATGCGATGAACTGAAGGTTGGATGAGAATGTTTCGAGGTCCAATCGCATCAGTCGATTCGATGGTAATGCTGCACTTTTTACGCTTTTTCTCGATGAGTGCGTGTTGGATGATGCTCGCCATCAATATCCAATTCAGGAGACGATCATGCTCGAACTCAGACCCTTCAAGTCCCTGGGCGGCGCCCACCACGGCTGGTTGGACGCGCACCACCACTTTTCGTTCGCCGAGTACTATGACCCCAATCGCATGAACTGGGGCAACCTGCGCGTCTGGAATGATGACGTGATTGCGGCCGGTACCGGGTTCCCGACCCATCCGCACCGGGACATGGAAATCATCACGTATGTTCGTGAAGGCGCGATTTCCCACCAGGACAACCTGGGCAACAAGGGCCGCACTGAAGCAGGTGACGTTCAGGTCATGAGCGCCGGGACCGGGATCGCCCACAGCGAGTACAACCTGGAAAGCACCGACACCAAGATCTTCCAGATCTGGATCATTCCCAATGAATCGGGACTGGCACCTTCATGGGGCGCGAAACCCTTCCCCAAAGGAGACCGCGAAGGCTTCGTCACCCTGGCCAGCGGCAAATCCGGCGATGACCAGAGCTTGCGGATTCGTGCAGATGCGCGGTTGGTGGCGGCAAACCTGAAGGCCGGTGAGTCTGCCGAATACCAATTGGACAGCGGCCGACGTGCTTACCTGGTTCCTGCCACAGGTGTCATTGAAGTCAACGGCTTACGCGCTGAAGCTCGAGACGGCGTCGCAGTGGCCGATGAGCAGGTGTTGCGGGTGACGGCGATCGAAGACAGTGAGATCGTGTTGGTTGATTTGGCCTGAACCTGCGGTTGCTACGGAGACTGTAGGAGCGAGCATGCTCGCGATGGTCGTTAACGGTAACGCTGGGTGTCTGAATGCCCGCGGTGCCTGGGCTACCATCGCGAGCGTGCTCGCTCCTACAGGTATGTGGGGATTGGGTTATTTCGTGGAAATCGCCCCATCCACCAGCGTCTGCGCTTCAGCCACCAACTGCTTGAGGTGCTCGTCGCTGACAAAGCTCTCGGCATAGATCTTGTAGATGTCCTCAGTGCCCGACGGACGCGCCGCAAACCAGCCGTTCTCGGTCATCACCTTCAGGCCGCCAATGGCTTGGTCGTTGCCCGGGGCATGGCTGAGGATACTCTGGATCGGTTCGCCCGCCAGTTCGGTCGAGGTGACCTGCTCCGGCGACAGTTTGCTCAACAGCGCTTTCTGCTGCGGGTTGGCCTTGGCATCGACGCGCACGGAGAACGGCTCACCCAGCTCGTCGGTCAATGCACGATAGGCCTGGCTCGGGTCGCGACCGGTACGAGCAGTCATTTCCGCCGCCAACAATGCCGGAATCAGACCGTCCTTGTCGGTACTCCACACGCCGCCGTCCTTGCGCAGGAACGAGGCCCCGGCGCTTTCCTCACCGCCAAAGCCCAGCGAGCCGTCAAACAGCCCGTCGGCAAACCACTTGAAGCCCACCGGCACTTCATACAGGCGACGACCGAGGCGCTTGGCCACCCGATCGATCAAACCGCTGCTGACCACTGTCTTGCCCACGGCTGCATCGGCGCGCCATTGCGGGCGATTCTGGAACAGATAGTCGATGGACACAGCCAGGTAGTTGTTTGGTGCAAGCAGACCGCCTGAGGGCGTCACGATGCCATGGCGGTCGTGGTCCGGATCACAGGCGAACGCCACGTCGAAGCGCTCCTTGAGACCGATCAGGCCCTGCATGGCGTGGCTGGACGAGGGGTCCATGCGGATCTGGCCGTCCCAATCCACGGTCATGAAGCGGAAGGTCGAATCGACTTCCTTGTTCACCACTTCAAGGTCCAGCTTGTAGTGCTCGGCAATCGCCGACCAGTAGCGAACCCCTGCTCCGCCCAGCGGATCGACGCCCAGACGCAGCTTCGCATCGCGAATGGCATCGAAGTCGATCACGTTGATCAAGTCGGCGACGTAGGTATTGAGGTAATCGTGACGATGGGTGGTGCTGGCCTTCAGCGCCTGCTCGTAGCTGATCCGCTTGACGCCGGCGAGCTTGTTTCCCAGCAGTTCGTTGGCCTTGGCTTCGATCCACTTGGTGACATGGGTATCGGCCGGACCACCATTGGTTGGGTTGTATTTGTAGCCACCGCTTTGCGGCGGGTTGTGCGACGGCGTGATGACGATGCCATCCGCCAGCCCTGAAGTGCGGCCACGGTTGTAGCAAAGAATCGCGTGGGACACCGCCGGGGTCGGGGTGTATTCGTCACCCTCGGCGATCATCACCGTGACGCCGTTGGCGGCCAGCACCTCAAGCGCCGTGGCGCCGGCAGGCGTCGACAGCGCATGGGTATCGATACCGACGAACAGCGGACCATCGATGCCCTGGGCTTCGCGATACAGGCAGATCGCCTGGCTGATCGCCAGAACGTGCCATTCGTTGAAACTCAGATCGAACGAGCTGCCCCGGTGTCCGGACGTGCCAAACGCCACGCGCTGGGTCGAGATGCTGGCATCGGGCTGGCCGGTGTAATAGGCCGTGACCAGTCGCGGGATGTCGACCAACAGTTGCGCCGGTGCCGGTTTGCCCGCAAAAGGACTGAGTGTCATGCAAAACCTCTGGAATAGAGTGGTTCAGGGATGGATCGCAGTTTACTGGCAGTTTGACCGCAACGCGATGGGATCGATCCACGGGCCCGCAACGATGTTTTGCATCCTGCTCAGTCGACGGACTCCAGCCGCAGTGCATCCCCCAACAAACTCAGCGCGGCCACCACATCGTGATCACCGTCGTAGGCATGGCTCAGGCGCAAATGCTGCGAATGCAGGCCCTGGAGGCTGAACAACTCTCCGGGCGCAATCACCACGTGATGCTTGAGCAGGCGCTGGAATACCCCGCGCATATCGACCTGGCGCAGGGAACGCGCCCAGATGGTCGCCCCGCCCTGAGGCTCGACCACCTGCAGGGCGTCGCCCAGACGCTCCTGCAACAGCTGCGTCATTTGCACTTTTCGCTCCCTGAGCAACCTTCGCAGCACCTGAAGGTGCTGGTCGATCCGGCCATTGCCGTACAAGCGGGCTATCGCCTTCTGCCGGATCGGCGACAAACGAAAAGCGCGCAACAGGAAATGCCGCTGTAATTGCTCACTCAGGTGCCGCGACAATAGATAACCGTAAGGGGCCTCGGGGCCGATGATTTTTTCGAACGTGGAGAACACGATCAGCCGTTCAGGGTCGAGCAGATCGCGAAACCGGGTGCTGCCCGGCTCGAATTCGAGCTCGCCGCAACAGTCGTTCTCCAAGACCCAGCAACTCTTTTGCGCCAGCAAATGCGCGACAGCCTGTCGGTTATCGTCAGGCGCCAGGCTGCCGCGTGGCACGTTCAAACCTGAGGACAGCATCACCAGTTGCACTCGACGGGTTTCCAGCAACCCTTCGAGCTGCGCCGTATCCAGATTGCCGTTGGCCTGGACCGGCCACTCGATCACCTGGACACCCGCTTCCTGCAGCAGGCGAAGAATGGTCCAGTCGCAGGGCGCTTCAACCACCACGGCGGCATCCTTGAGGTTCAGTACCGCAATCAGGATTTCCAGGACACCGCGCAGGTCCGCGCCGATGTACACGTCATCGGCATGCCAGCAGCGCACGGGCGATGTGGTGTAGCGCGCAGCCAGCGCGGTACGCAGTTCAAGTTCACCGCAAGGCTGCGCCGGTGGTTGCGGCAGGCGCGGGTACTGGCGGAGCAACTCGCGCTCAAGCAACAACAATGGGCTGTCGAGCGGTTGCAGCAGCGCCGGCTCATCGGCGCTGAAGACCATCATGCCCGGACGTCGGGCGCTGACGTACACGGTTTCGAGCAGATCGCCGTCGGCACCCGGCATACTCAGCGATGACACCGGCATCGCGTAATACCCCGACTTGGCCACCGAATAGACCCGCCCTTCCTTCTCCAGCAGCGAATACGCGTACTGGATGGTGGAGATCGAGACACTCAAACGATTGGCCAGTTGGCGCAACGAAGGTAAACGCACGTTGGTATCGTTGCCCGGATCGTTGATCAGGTGGGTCAGGTATCGGTACACCGCCTGATAGGCAAAATCGGTCTCGCGGGGTCCTTTCAACGTCCCGCTGACCATTCACCCGCCACCGCTGCCTCATGATGGGCGGCAAATCCGTCGAAGTCATCGAAAATGCTGTCTCTGAGCCCGCTCTCGACAGCAGGCACCGGCCCCATGCGATACAGCCTGCTGATCAGGTTGACCGGTAGACCGCTGACATCGACCATCCATTGCGCGATCTGCTCCGATACGGGACTGCCCTGCATCGCCCGGTGCAAGTCAGGCATGGCCACCAGCATGCCCGGGTGGCACTGGCGCAGGAACCGCTCAAGCCCGGCGCCGCTGTCGACGAAAGGAGCGAAGAGCAGGCACACCAACTGCGCCTCGCTCAACCCGAGACTCTTCTGCGCCTCCTCGCCAGCCAGGGCGCGCTGATCCGACACCCTCGCGGGATTGCCGAACACTTCAACCGCCTGCTCGCACAGGCGTTCAGGCAGACGCTTGCGGCGCATCATCACCAAGGCGCGCTGCAGGTAACCGGCGACACCCGACTCGTAACTGCCGCCATGCACGAAAGAGGCTTGCAGCCCGCGAATATGGGCGGAAATCATCGGACTGACGTAATCGTTCTCGCGCAGCTGCGCCGTGAGTTCGTCAGGCTGGAATCCGAGGAATTCAGTGAGCAGCGGCCAACGCTCCTCTCGATTGCTGACCAGCATGTCGTGAATATCGATAAAGGTGGAGCGACGACAGGCTTCGAACTGTTCAGCCGGACGCCATGGTGCCTGGTCCTGTGCGCCATGCAGCGCCCGGTAGAGATCGCTACCCAGCTCATCGAGAACCGTATAAAGCTCCTCGAACCCCGTCCCCGCAAGACGCGGCGCTTTGAGCCCGGCCTTGCCCGCCGCTCGCTTCAGACCGTCGAGGAACCGTTTCTGCTGGCGCGGCGTCTCGCTGCAAACGAACGCATCAACCCCCCGATTCCAACGCGCCACCTGCCCATAGAACTCGCCCGTGGCCAGGTAGCCGTCATCCCAGAGGTCCAGCGGACCTCCCAGGGTCCGGCGATGGCCGACCATCAGCAGATTAAGACGATTGGCTTCACGGCCGGCGTCAGAAACGGGAGCCGGCTGGGTAAAGGGCAAGATCTGGCGGTGGTCGGCCGTCACCACCTCCACCCGCGGGTCATCGTAGAAAAACAAGGCGCTATTGCACCGGTGGAGGTTGTCCTGCGCCAACGCACTCACGCCGCTCCTGCGCAATGAAGCCACGCGCAACTGGAATGTCGCGGGAGCCCGGCCGGCAATGCTCAACTGCGCTGCCCGCAGCAATGCCAAGGTGTAGCAACTGTCCCGGGACCCGGACTGAACGGCCAGCACCTTGTAATCACCAATGTGTTCCATGCCACCGGCGGTGACGACCAAACGCTGGATCAACAGCTGCAGTGCCGTGCGTTCCGCTCGGGAAAAGAAACTCAGCAAACGTTGCAGCATTTGCTGATAGACATAGTTCATTGCCTGATCATGAATAAGGGTCATCTTTATTTACCTGATGCTCGTAAGTTCAGTAATGCACAAACAACGAAAAGCAGTGCGCAAACAGATTGTCTGCCACCGATGAAGTGCTGGATGTCACTCAAATGCTAACACCTTAGCCCTGAGTCATTATTTTGAGGAACGGGACCGAACCCCATTGTCGGCAACGTCTGACAGACCGCAAACGCTTGTGATAGAGCGGTCATCAGAATACTTGAAAGATCCTAGGAAATGTCTTACAGCGACCCACAGACATTTAGCACAGGAAATAAAGAAAGAAGTCGCACTTGCTGATTTGGCAGTTGCGCAATGTTCGACGTTTTGTCGGAAATGTATTAACGAAGTGCGATGAAAAGTATCAACCCGATACCCAGACATGACTCTTTCCTTGAGATGAAAGTAATCATTCAATTATCGGGGCTTAAAAGACGATTAGAAGATACAGATCAAGGGCAAAAACCAGTTCAGTTGCTGAGCCGGCCGTACCTGCAAATGGCAAGAGGTCAGGTGCAGGCAAAAAAAATCCCGTGCGAGCACGGGATTTTTCAGGGTGGTCAGGCCGTTTCGACCTGAAGGGCGACCCGTTCGCGACATGGGCATTCGTCCATGTAGCGGTGCGCCTCGACAAACTCGGTAAACGGGAAGACCCGGGTCTTGAGCGGCAGCAGCACACGATCGGCAGTCAGTTGGTTGATATCGCGCAACGCCCGTTGCAGAGCGGCCTGGTCCTGGACGATGCCCAGTTCCGGCTTGCCGGTGAAGTTGCCGATGCAGTGCACGAAAAACTGAATGTTCTTCTGGAACGCTGCACATGCCGGAAACGGTGTCTGATTACCGCCCTGCAAACCATACAAAACCAGGCTGCCACGCGGTGCCAGCACATCGCCGAGCATCGACATCTGCGGACCACCAAGACCATCGAAAACCACGTCCACGCCGCGATTATCGGTAATCTTGTTGATCTGCATCAGCAGGTCCTGTTCTTCGGTGACGATGACTTTCTCGGCACCCAGGGACAGCAGGTATTCACGCTCTTGCGCCTGTTTGGTGGCTGCAATCACCCGTATGCCGAGCGCCTTGCCCAGTTGTACGAATGACGGACCTGCGCAGTGACTGGCATCTGTCACCAGAGCGAACTGCCCGGGCTTGACCCGTGCCAGGTCGCTATACGCAAAGTAGGCGACCAGCAACGGCGTGTAATGCACCGCCGCCTCGATCGGGCTGAGCACGTCCGGATAACGGGTCAGTGCGGTGCGCGGCAGCACAATCTGCTCGCCATACACGGGGTAGTCGTTAGGGCTTTCGGCCGGGAAGCTGGCGACCTTGTCACCCACCGCCAGGTCATCGACACCCTCGCCGACTGCCGTCACGACACCCGACATTTCGTGGCCGAGGCCCGAAGGCAGACGTGCATGGGAGGACGCCAGGTTCTGACGCCAGAGTATGTCGTACCAGCTGATGCCGATCGCTTCGACGCGCACCTGCACTTCGCCCGGCGCAGGGAGAGCCGCCGCATGCTCTTCGCATTTGAGCACCTCGGCTGGACCAAACTTGTGAAAACGGATCGTGCGGGACATCGCAAACCTCGCCAAATGAACCTCTAATGCCATGAACTCTATCCGGGCTTTGGCCCCAAGACCATCAGTGGCTATTAATAGTCGACATGCCTGTCATTAATTCCGCAACGGCGGCGACTTCGTCAATTGTCGTAAGAAATGGACACGTTATTCGCAGGAAAACTCAATTACTCGGTGCAGAGTAGCAGCCTTTCCCCTTAATATTCATGCCGGCCATTGTTCTCATATGGCTGCTCTCGTCAAGCTTGATGACTCTGCCAGGACTCCAGATGAATCGTAATGACCTGCGTCGTGTCGACCTGAACCTGTTAATCGTATTCGAAACACTGATGCACGAACGCAGCGTGACCCGCGCTGCTGAGAAGCTGTTTTTGGGCCAACCAGCCATCAGTGCGGCACTTTCCCGCCTGCGCGGACTGTTCGATGACCCGCTGTTCGTGCGCACCGGCCGTAGCATGGAGCCGTCGGCCCGGGCGGTGGAAATCTTCGCCCTGCTCTCCCCAGCCTTGGACTCGATTTCCACGGCAGTCAGCCGGGCGTCGGAGTTCGACCCGGCCACCAGCACCACGGTGTTCCGTATCGGCCTGTCGGACGATGTCGAATTCGCCTTGCTGCCGATGCTGCTCAAACGTCTGCGCGCCGAATCCCCTGGCATCGTGCTGGTGATTCGCCGTGTGAACTACATTCTGATGCCAAGCCTGCTCGCCTCCGGTGAAATCTCCATCGGCGTCAGCTACACCACCGACCTGCCGGCCAACGCCAAGCGCAAAGTGCTGCGGCGCAGCATGCCCAAACTGCTGCGCGCCGACAGCGTGCCGGGCCCCTTGAGCCTCGACGACTTCTGCGCCCGCCCCCACGCACTGGTGTCGTTCGCCGGGGACCTCAGCGGCTTCATCGATGAAGAACTGGAAAAACTCGATCGCAAACGCCATGTGGTGCTGGCCGTGCCGCAGTTCAACGGATTGGGAACGTTGCTCACCGGCACGGACATCGTCGCGACAGTCCCCGACTACACGGCAGAAGCGTTGACCGCCGCCGGCGGATTGCGGGCTGAAGACCCGCCGCTGCCAACCCGCAGCTTTGAGCTGCACATGGCGTGGCGCGGTTCGCAGGATAATGATCCGGGGGAGAGATGGTTGCGGTCGCGGATTCAGATGTTCTTCGGGGATCCGGATAGTCTCTAAGAGGCGTCGAGCAGGCTATTCATTTGATCCTTTTGGCCTTTCCACAAACAAAAAGCGCGCGCATGAAGTTCGGGCTAGTTGGCAGCTCGGCGAAGAACGGCTCCGTAGGACACAGTTCGTCAGATTCAAATCCCAAGCCATGTGCTCGTAGGCGAAATGGCATAATATGCGCAACGGTATCAAGCGCTGATCCTCGCTGCACTGCAAGCGAGCAGCCATCAGGTCGCCCGCATTTTTTGAACTCCCTCGCCGCTGCAAGGCTCGTTAGAAAGTAAACCCGTCAGCAAACCGGACCGGCCATGACGACCCAAGCCTTGCACGAGCCCGCCAGCGCGTCGGCACAGAGCCGGCTCTACAGCACCGACATCCCCGCCCGCCTCGATCGCCTGCCATGGACGCGTTTTCACACCTTGCTGGTCTTCGCGCTCGGCATCACCTGGCTGCTCGATGGTCTGGAAGTGACCCTGGCGGGTTCGGTGTCCGGAGCGCTCAAGGCCAGCCCGGCGTTGGCCATGAGCAATACCGACATTGGCCTGGCAGGCGCCACGTACATTGCGGGCGCGGTGTTCGGCGCCCTGTTCTTCGGCTGGCTGACCGACCGACTGGGTCGGCGCAAGCTGTTCTTTATCACGCTGTTCCTGTACATCGGCGCAACGGCGGCCACGGCGTTTTCCTGGAGCTTCGCCAGTTTCCTGCTGTTTCGCTTCCTCACCGGCGCCGGCGTCGGTGGTGAATACACGGCGATCAACTCGACGATCCAGGAATTCACCCCGGCGCGTTATCGTGGCTGGGTCGACCTGACGATCAATGGTACGTTCTGGCTCGGAGCGGCGCTGGGCGCGATGGGTGCGGTGGTCCTGCTCGACCCGCAGGTCGCAGGGGGCGAACTGGGCTGGCGCCTGTGCTTTGGCATTGGCGCGGTGCTCGGCCTGGTCATCCTGCTGATGCGGTGGTGGATACCGGAAAGCCCGCGCTGGCTGATGATCCACAATCGGCCGGACGAAGCCGAGCGCATCGTAGCCGACATAGAACGCCACTATCACCAGCGCGGCATTGAAATACCGCCCTCGCAAACCCCGCCCCTGCGCTTGCGGGCGCGCAATCACACGCCGCTGCGAGAGGTATTTCACAGCCTGTTCGCGGAGCACCGGCAGCGCGCGCTGGTGGGGCTGACGTTGTTGACTGCCCAGGCGTTCTTCTACAACGCGATCTTCTTTACGTACGCGCTGGTACTGACTGATTTTTACGGTGTGCCCTCAGCCACCGTCGGCTGGTACGTACTGCCGTTTGCCCTTGGCAACTTCTGCGGGCCGCTGTTGTTGGGTCGACTGTTCGACATCGTCGGGCGGCGCATCATGATCAGCTCGACGTACTTGATTTCCGGGGTGTTGCTAAGCATCAGCGGTTATCTGTTCCAACAAGAGCTGATCGATGTCACCCAGCAGACGATCGCATGGATGGCCATTTTCTTCTTTGCGTCGGCGGCGGCCAGCTCGGCCTATCTGACCGTCGCCGAAACATTTCCACTGGAAATCCGCGCCTTGGCCATTGCTGTGTTTTACGCGTTCGGCACAGGGCTTGGCGGCTTGATCGGTCCCACATTATTTGGCGTGCTGATCGAAACCGGCGAACGGCTCAATGTGTTTTATGGGTATTTGCTGGGAGCGTTGTTGATGGTGATTGCCGGGGTGGTCCAGGCCATTTGGGGCGTGGCCGCGGAACGGCAGCCGCTCGAGCAGGTGGCCCGGCCGTTGTCACAGGTAGAGGATCAACCCTCGAACCTGTAGGAGCGAGCTTGCTCGCGATAGGTTCAAGACCATCGCGAGTCAACTCGCTCCTACAGTAGCTGTTCAACCGCCAGCCGTGCCAGCTCGGCATCCTGCTCGGCCTTCACGCCCGACACGCCAACCGCACCGATACAATGACCGTCGTGCCAGATCGCAATCCCGCCCTCCAGCATGCCCTGCAGATTCGGTGCACTGAGGAACGCCGCACGTCCGCCATCGATCATGTCTTCATAGACCTTGCTGTCGCGCCGACCCAGCGCGGCGGTGCGGGCCTTTTCGGTGGCGATGTAGCCGGAGATGGGGGCGGCGCCGTCCAGGCGTAGCAGGCCCAGCGGATGTCCGCCATCGTCGACGACGGCAATCGCCACCGCCCAGTTGCGCTCGCTGGCCAGCTGCTTTGCGGTGGTCAACAGGAGTGAAATCTCTGATTCACTGAGTATGGCCTTGGTTTGCATATTGCCTCCTCCTTAATTAAAAACGACACGACTGAGCAATCAGGCGTGTCGCTGGAACTATGGGGTTATTCGCCGTAGATGTCGAAATCGAAGTACTTCTGACGAATCCTGTCGTAGGTGCCATCGGCACGAATTGCCGCCAGGGCCTGGTTGAAGCGACCCGCCAGCGGATCGTTCTTGCGCACGGCAATGCCAATGCCGGTGCCGAAGAACTGCTCATCAGTGTAGTTCGGGCCGACGAACTCAAAGTCCTGCCCTTCCGGGCGTTTCAGCAGACTTTCATCGATCACCACCGAGCTCGCCATGGTTGCGTCGAGTCGACCGCCCAGCAGGTCGAGGAAGATTTCGTTCTGTGAACCGTAACGCACCACTTCGGCACCGGCCGGGGCGAATTTTTCAGTCACGTACCGATCGAAGTTGGTCGCACGTTGAACGCCAATGCGTTTGCCTTTGAGTTGGGCCGGGATGTCGGTGATGCCGCTGCCTTTCTTGAACACCAAGCGCGCCGGGATGCGGTAGTAACGATTGCTGAAATCCACCGATTTCAGGCGCTCCGGGGTCATGGACATCGACGAAATCACCGCGTCGACCTTTTTCACCTTGAGCGCGGGGATCAGGCCGTCGAACTCCTGCTCCTTCCATTCGCACTGGACTTTCATTTCAGCGCACAAGGCCTGGCCGATGTCATAGTCGAAACCGATGATCTGGTTATCCGGGGTCTTCGAGGCAAACGGCGGATAGGCCGCCTCGATGCCCAGGCGCAGCGGTTGCTCCGCCGCGTGCAGGTTGGCGCTCAAGGCCAGCAAAGAGATCAGGCCAGCCTTCAATACAGCGTTTTTTACGTTCATACATGGCTCCAGATGCGATGTTGTTTCTGTCGGGCGCTCCGCATGGGAAGGCGTCCGTTATGGCAGCGGCAATGTGAACAGGCAGAGATGGTGGCTCTATCGGCCACCTGCTCTCGCGTTGTGCCAGGGTCACCGGCACAACGGCAACACTCAAACAGCGGCGGTAACGATCAACTCCAACAGGATCTGCGGGTCATCGAACGACACCTGCGCAGTGGCCCGGGCCGGCGTTTGCGCGGCGTCGACCCAGGCGCTCCAGGTTTCATTCATGCCGGCGAAGTCGGCGGTCATGTCTTTCATCCAGATCTGCACGCTAAGCAGGCGGCTCTTGTCGCTGCCGGACAGTTCCAGCAATTCGTCGACCCGTTGCAGCACCTGACGGGTCTGGCCACGGATGTCCTGGCTGCAATCGGCGGCGACAATGCCGCTCAACCAGGCCACGCCGTTGTGCACGACACTGCGGCTCAGGCGTGGGTTGCTTTCGATGCGTCGGATAAGGCTCATACAGGCTCCTGGGTCAAAGGTTCTTCGTTGGCGAGTTGGGAAAGGGTGATGGGTTTGAGGGGTGATCTAATGCGGTAGTAGCCGACTTCTGCTGCGGGCACCCGGCGTTGTTCGGCAATGATTTGCGTCACGCTCAAGCCACACTGGCGACCCTGGCAAGGTCCCATGCCACAGCGGCCGAACGCCTTGGTCTGATTCGGTCCCAGGCATCCAAGCTCGACAAACTGACGAATCGAACCGGCGGTGACTTCCTCGCACCGACAGACGATGACCTCATCGGCGGGCACACGGTTTTGCAGCAACGGGCGGTACAAGGCTTCGATCAGTGGCCTTGCCGCACGCTGGCGAGCCAGGGCCTTGCGGTACGGCGCGGCGAGGTCTCGTGCCTGATGCGCGTTGATTGCTCCCACACGGGCGGCCACCGCCAGCGCGGTGAGGCGGCCTTCGAGTCGTGCCACTTGAGCGCCGCCAATCGCCCCACCGTCGCCGGCAATGAAGACCCCCGCCAGGCTGGTTTCACCCTCCTTGTCGCGACGGGCGATCCAGCACAGTTGCTGCTCGCTCCAATCGTGCTCCAGGCGCAGCGACCAACTGATCTGGGTGTTGGGGACCACCCCCTGGTGCAGCAAAACCAAGGACGCCGGCAGGGTCCAACTGCGACTACCACATTCAAAGCTCAATGCCTGGGCGTGTTCCTGGCCCTCGACGCGCAAATTCCGTGCATTGCGAAAATGCCTGACACCGGCACGCTTTAATGTGGCGAGCAGTTGCAGCCCCTTCAGCAAATCCCGCCAGCCAGGCAAGGCTGAGGGAACCTCGCGCCAGACGCGTACCAGGTCGCCGGTGCCGCTGGTGTCGACCAGCGCCTCAATCGCCACGCCGGCACGCAGGTATTGCACCGCCAGCAGGTACAACAACGGTCCGCAACCGGCCAGCACCACAGGGCCTTGGGGCACCAGCGCGGCATTTTTCAGCAGGATCTGCCCGGCGCCGGCGGTCATCACCCCGGGCAAAGTCCAACCGGGAATCGGCATCGGACGCTCGAATGCACCGGTCGCGATCAGCACGTGCCGCCCCTGAAGGATTTGCGCACGGCCTTCGATCAGGAAATGCACCTGCCGCTCGGGGGTCACTTGCCAGATTGCGGCGCCGCTCAGGAAGCGCGCACCGCATTGCAGAAACTCTGCAACCAGTTGCGCACCCGCCTCATAGTCGCTACCCAGCACTCGACGCTGGTGAGCATCCGCCTGCTGGACATTGCGATAGATCTGCCCGCCCGCACTGCCCTGCTCGTCCAGCACCACCACCGAAAGCCCACGCACCGTGGCTTCAACAGCCGCGCTCATGCCTGCCGGGCCGGCGCCGATCACGATGAGGTCAACCGTTTGCTCATTCATCCGCCATCTCCTGGTCACCCGCCAGCAAGTCACGAGCTCCGCGCTGACGGTGCACACGCATACCGGCGCGCACCGGCAGCAGACACGCCTGGCAATTGGCCTGCCCGTCAACCTCGACCAGGCACTCGAAACACACGCCCATCATGCAAAACGGCGCACCGGAGCGGCCATTGACCGCGCTTTCACGGGTACGAGTCACGCCGCTGGCGAGCAACGCCGCGGCGAGGGACACGCCGGCAGGCACCGCCAATGACGCACCTTCAAACTCGATTCGTACGGTGTTTTCCGCGGGGCTTAACGCGCGGAACAAAGGTTCAACCGGCATGGCGCACCTCGGGACTGAAACGCTCAAGGCTGAAAGCCGAAACCGCCGGATCGTCCCGTTCACCGTCAATCCACGGTGCCAGCCGCAAGGCATGCATTGCCGCCAGGGTCACACCGCTGTGGCAACTGACAACGACCGCCCCCGGGCACGTCCGGGAGGCTTCATAAATGGGATAACCGTCCTGGCTCATCACTCGCAGCGCGCCCCAGGCCCGCACCAATCGCACTTGCCCCAATCGGGGGAAGCAGCGCACCGCGCGCGCGGCGATGGTCGCCATCACCTGGCTGCCCGTGCCGTCATCCAGACCGGCCGACTCATGGGAGTCACCCAACTGCACGGTACCTTCGTCGGTCTGGCGCACATAGGTGGTGGGGTAATGCAGGAAGGGTTTAAGGCGTTCGGTGACCAGGATTTGCCCGCGATTGGGACTCACCGGAATGTCCATGCCCAGTTGCGCGCCAAGTTCACGATTGCCAAGGCCCGCAGCCAGCACCACGCGCCCGGCGTACCAACGCTGCCCGGCGGCCGCCAGTTCAAAACCGCCAGCACACTGGGCGATGCCGCTGACCCGATGGCCATTGATGATGTTCACCCCGCGCACCCGGCAGGCGGTATACAGCGACCGCAGCAGCTTCAACGGATTGATGTGGCCGTCCATGGGCGAATAACACGCACCGACCACGGTCGGCCCTACGCCCGGTAAACGGACGCGCAGTTGCTCGGCGTCCAACAGCTCAAACGGATAATCGCCGTGCATGGCGTCGCGCAACCACAGTAGACGACGGCTCTCCTCGGCCATTTCTTCATCACTCAGGCACAACTGAAAGCCGCCTGGCTGGCGCAGATGAAGGTCGATGCCCGTGTCGGCCTGCAACGCCGTGGCGAAGCGCGGCCACAGCGCCACCGCTTCACGCGTCCACTGCGCATAGGCGCTCATTCCGTAGCCTTTGCCCTGAACCCACAGCAAGCCGAAGTTGCCACGGGCGGCACGCAGGGCGTCGTCGCCTTCGTCGAGGACGCTGACCTGGCGGCCGAGCAAGGCCATTCCATACGCAATGGACAGTCCCACCAAACCACCGCCAACGATCATGACATCAGTTTTTTGCATGAGCTCCACTGCCGCCCTTTCAACGCCAAAAACTCAGTTCAGGCGCAGGCATTACGCCTGAATGATCTTGATAGGTACGATGCTAAAGAGCTGACGAAAGCTTGAAAAATGCTTTATTTTGGCAAGTCCATGTCTTTTTGTTATGGATTTCATTGAAGGATACACAGCATGAACCTTCGTCAACTGGAGGCCTTTCGCGCGGTCATCCTCGGCCAAACCGTCACCCGCGCCGCCGAGATGCTGCACATTTCGCAACCGGCGGCGACACGCCTGATTGCCAGCCTTGAAGAGGACATCGGCTTCGACCTGTTCATTCGGGTCAAGGGCCGGCTGCAACCTACTGCCGAAGCCATGACGCTGTATCAGGAAGTACAGCGCTCACTGCTGGGTGTCGAACGCATTGCAAGAACAGCCCAGGATATTCGCAGCCTCAAGCGCGGCTCATTGCAGATCGCGTGCGCGCCAGCCATGGGCCTGTCGTTCCTGCCCAGGGCCATTGCGGCGTTCGTGGCTGAACACGATCAGGTGCAGATTTCGCTGATGGTGTTGTCATCCCGCGAAGTGGTCGACCTGGTGGTAGGCCAGCGCTGTGACCTGGGCATCATCGTCCTGCCCAACACCTACCCCAGCCCCCGCGCAGAGAAACTGCTGGCCACGCGCATGCTGTGCGCCCTGCCCGCCAGCCATCGCCTGCGGGACAAAGCCACTATCCAACCGGAAGACCTCAAGGGCGAAGCCTTCATTTCCTACCCGCAATCGATCGGCTCGCGCCAGCTCATCGACTCGATTTTTGCCGCCTACGGGGTCGAGCGAGAGCTGCGCCTGGAAGCCCAGCTCTCGCTGCCGATGTGCGCCTTTGTCGAACAAGGCCTGGGGGTGGCACTGGTGGATGCCATCAGCGCGGTCGAGTACCGCGGCAATGGCGTGGTGTTCAGGGCTTTCGAACCAGCGATTGAAATGGATTTCAGCATGCTCTTGCCAGTCCACGGGCCGGCGTCGAAGTTGCAGGTGGCCTTTTTGGAGCATATGCAGGACTTTATTGGCCGCGAGGTGCCGTCGGAGTATCGGTTCCAGACATGAGTTTCACGTGAGCGCCCGCGCGAGGTGGTGTCTACAAGCCTTTCGCCGAGTGATCTAGACTGAGTTGCATGCAGATCAGTCCCAAGGATATTCATCGATGCTCGGACGCGGTAAACCAGGGCCCAACGCGGCTACTGCCACCGCCCGCACGCGTGGCAAGCGGATGAGGCCCGGGGCCACTTTCCGCCTGATCGTGAGTTTCATGCTGGCGGTCATCCTCGCGTTCCTGACTGTTGAGGGCTGGCGGACGTGGCGTGACTATCGTGCGGCCTTTGCCTCCGCTCGCGACTCGGTGACCAACCTCGCCCGTGCCACCGCGCAGCACGCAGAGGACGCGATTCGCCAAGTGGATGTGCTGACCGCCGCGCTGGCTGAACGAGTCGAGGGCGATGGCTTGCAGGGCATCGACGTGTCGCGCATCCACAATCTGCTGGTTCAACAGGCGCGTATCATGCCGCAGCTGCATGGCCTGTTTATCTATGGGCCGGATGGCCAGTGGATCGTGACCGATAAAGAGGTCACGCCGGAAATGGCGAACAACGCCGACCGCGATTACTTCAGGTTTCACCGCACCCACGAAGATCGCGACGTGCGTATTGGCGATGTGGTGCGAAGTCGTTCCACCAACGATCTGATCATCCCGATTTCGCGGCGATTGAATAACCCTGACGGGTCCTTCGCCGGTGTCCTGCTGGGGACCATCAAGGTCAGCTATTTCGTCGATTACTACGGTGACTTCAAGATCGATGACAAAGGTGCGCTGGTGCTGGCGACGCGCAGCGGAACCATCCTGGTCCGCCGCCCCTTCATTGAATCCGTCGTGGGCAAAAGCCTGGCGAACAGCGAGATCTACAAAACCTACCTGCCCAAATCCAATCAAGGCATCGCACAGGTCAGGGCGATCGTCGACGACACCGAACGGCTGTATGGTTACCGGGCCTTGTCTACGTATCCGCTAGTGGTGGAAGCCGGGCTGTCACGCGAGTCCATCATCGGACCGTGGCGCCGCGACCTCATCAAGACCAGCCTGGTGCTGTTCTGCCTGTTGGCCGTGTTTACCGCGTTTGGCTTGATCGTCTTGAGTCAGCTGCGTCAGAAGATGGTGATCTCCAGGGAACTGCGCCGCGCCCATCAGGCCATGGAGGAAATGGCGCTGACCGACAGTCTCACCGGGCTGGGTAATCGCCGACGCCTGGACAAGGCACTGCAAGACGAGATTCGCCTGGCCCAGCGCCAGGGCTCTTTGGTGTCACTGATCATGATCGATGTCGATTACTTCAAGCGCTACAACGATCGCTACGGGCATGCCGGCGGCGATGACTGCCTGAGCGCGGTCGGCGCGGCCATCCTGCACGCCATCAAACGACCGGGTGACCTGGCGGTGCGCTACGGCGGCGAAGAATTTACCGTGCTGCTGCCCAACACGGACAGCGCTGGTGCTGCCCAGGTCGCCGAGGACATTTTGCGGGGGATCCGCGCCCTGGACATCGAGCATGCCGATCACCCGCTGGGCAAGGTCACTGCAAGCGCTGGCATTGCGACCCGCCAGCCGGGCATCGAGGATGTGACGCCGGCCAGCCTGCTCAAATCGGCCGACGCCTGCTTGTACTCCGCCAAACAGAGTGGGCGAAATCGATGGTATGCCGTTGATGGCTCGCACTTCTCCCCCTAGAGATACCTCACGCAAGTTAGGCCTGGCTGCACTTCTATTTCAACTTCCGCCCCCATGATCAGCGGATAGTGATCGGGAATATGCCCGGCAGGAAATGCAAATATCTGCGGAATTCTATATTTTGATAAAACTTTACTGATCACCCGATAAGCCGTTTCATCAAAGTTCGATTTCACGCCGCCGATATCTCGCATGGAGCCGATGATGACGCCTTTTATCCTGGCCAACGCTCCGGCCGTCTCCAGTGTTTGCATCTGGCGGTCGATTCGGTAATAAGCGTTCTCCCCGATATCTTCCAGAAACAATATTGCCCCTTCGTAATTCAAATCATAACGGGTGCCGGAAACAGCACCGACAATGGTTTGATTACCGCCGACCAGTCGACCTTTTGCTTTACCCGTTTTGTTCAGCGCATGGGGTGTGAGCGAATACGACGGCGCCCGGCCTTGCAGAATATCGAACACCTTGCTGTAGCTGGAGGCCGGCGGTTCAACCCCCATGCTCAGGGTCCTTACCACGTTGGGCCCGTGGATCGTCGCAATGTCGTATCGATTGAAGAAGCTGTGCAGGTACGTGATGTCGGAATAGCCGATCAGCCATTTGGGCCTTGCACAAATAGCACTCATATTGAGTCCGCTCAATAACTGGACACTTCCATATCCACCACGTGTCACCCATATCGCCTCTATCTGCGGGTCATCGCACGCCCACTGCAGATCTTCCAGGCGTTGTTGGGGCGTGCCGGCATAGGCGTAGTTGTTGTCATATTTTTCAAAACAGTTTTTCGACAATACCGGTTCATACCCCTGCTTTTTGATCATTGGCGTGACGTGATCCAGAAATGCAGGATTAGTCAAATGACCCGCTGGCGATACGATTGCAATTTTACTTCCGCTTTTTAGTGGCTCCGGCAATTTAAAACACGTCATGTCTTACTTCCCTGACTGGCTGAAAACCAACCATACCAGAGACATTCAACATGACACTCTTGCATTGTTGACAGATCATTACCGCCAACTTTCAGAGTTGCCCGGTCAATATTGTCCCACCACGCGGGCGACTGCCCCACCACGCCCTCTGGCGCTCATCATTGCAGACGCCGCAACAGACAATTGCTGCGAACCGGGTTGAATTCATCCTGGCGCAAGGCGCAGGCTAGAGAGCTGCCTGGGTTCTTATATCATTCCGAATGATAGTTACCTTCGCTTCGTTCGATTCGTGCGACAGCACTGCCGCCAAGCATCATCCGCCCATTCTCAATACATTGGCGGATGCTTCCATGGAACAATCACTCAAACATTTGCGCTTCCCCCTGGCCGTGTTGGCCGTTGTGGTGATGAGCGCCTGCGGCAAGGCGCCTCAGACAGCGGCGACCATGCCGGCCGCTTCGGTTAGTGTCGCCAAGGTGCTGGAACAACCGGTCAACGAGTGGGACGAGTTTACCGGGCGCCTCGAAGCGCCGGAGACCGTAGAAATCCGCCCTCGCGTCTCAGGCCAGATCGATGAAGTGGCCTTCACCGAAGGCGCGCTGGTCAAGAAAGGCGACCTGTTGTTCCAGATCGACCCGCGTCCGTTCCAGGCGGAGGTCCGCCGCCTCGAAGCGCTGGTTGCCCAGGCCCGTGCCAACGCCACCCGCAGCGAAAACGAAGCCCAGCGCGGCGAACGCCTGCGCACCAGCAACGCGATTTCCGCCGAACTGGCTGACTCGCGCACCAGCGCCGCTCAGGAAGCCCGCGCCGCCGTCGGCGCCCTTCAGGCGCAACTGGACTTGGCCAAGCTGAACCTGAGCTTCACCCGCGTGACCGCACCGATCAGCGGTCGCGTCAGCCGTGCGGAAATCACCGCCGGTAACCTGGTCACTGCCGATACCACCGCACTGACCAGCGTCGTGTCCACCGACAAGGTCTACGCCTACTTCGACGCGGACGAACGTGTCTTCCTCAAGTACACCCAGCTCGCTCGCCAGGGTAAACGTGGCGCCACCACCCCGGTGTACCTCGGCCTGTCCAACGAAGACGGCAACCCGCACTTGGGCCAGATGAACTTCGTCGACAACCAGGTCAACCCGAAAACCGGCACCATCCGTGGTCGCGCGGTGTTCGACAACACCGATGGCAACTACACCCCAGGCCTCTATGCACGTCTGAAACTGGTGGGCAGCGGCACCTATAACGCCATGCTGATCAACGACGAAGCCGTCGGCACAGACCTGGGCAAGAAATTCGTACTGGTGATGGACGGCGAGAACAAGACCGCCTACCGCGCCGTTGAACTGGGTCCGAAAATCGAAGGCTTGCGCATCGTGCGCAGCGGCCTGAACAAGGACGACACCATCATCGTCAAGGGCTTGCAACGCGTACGTCCTGGCTCGCCGGTCACCCCTGAAGTGGTGCCGATGGCCAGCGAACAGACCCTGGCGGCCCTCGCCCAACAACGACAAGCGCTGGAAGCCAGCAACCTGCCCCGAGTCGCGCCTGCCAAGGGCGCGCCGGGTGCGGCTGTGAAGCTGGCTGCTACGTCCCCACGCGGTTAAGGGATAACGACTCCGATGAATTTTTCCAAGTTCTTCATTACCCGGCCGATCTTCGCAGCGGTGCTGTCGCTGCTGATCCTGATCGCCGGTGCCATCTCGCTGTTCCAGTTGCCGATCAGCGAATACCCGGAAGTGGTGCCACCCACCGTGGTGGTGCGTGCCAACTTCCCGGGCGCCAACCCGAAAGTCATCGGTGAAACCGTGGCCGCTCCTCTGGAGCAGGCCATCACCGGCGTCGAGAACATGCTGTACATGTCCTCGCAGTCGACCGCCGACGGCAAGATCACCCTGACCATCACCTTCGCCCTGGGCACTGACCTGGACAACGCGCAGGTGCAGGTGCAGAACCGCGTGACCCGGACCGAGCCCAAGCTGCCTGAAGAAGTGACGCGCATCGGTATCACCGTGGACAAGGCTTCGCCCGACCTGACCATGGTCGTGCACTTGACCTCGCCGGACAAACGCTACGACATGCTCTACCTGTCCAACTACGCCATCCTCAACATCAAGGATGAGCTGGCGCGCCTGGGCGGTGTCGGTGACGTGCAACTGTTCGGCATGGGTGACTACTCGCTGCGGGTGTGGCTCGATCCGAACAAGACCGCGTCGCGCAACCTGACCGCTACCGATGTGGTCACCGCCATCCGCGAGCAGAACCGCCAGGTGGCCGCCGGCCAACTGGGTGCACCGCCTTCGCCGAGCGCCCAGAGCTTCCAGTTGTCGATCAACACCCAGGGCCGTCTGGTGTCCGAGGAAGAGTTCGAGAACATCATCATCCGCGCTGGCGACAACGGCGAGATCACTCGCCTCAAAGACATCGCTCGCGTCGAACTCGGCTCCAGCCAATACGCCCTGCGCTCGTTGCTCAACAACCAGCCGGCCGTGGCCATCCCGATCTTCCAGCGTCCTGGTTCCAACGCCATCGAAATCTCCAACGAGGTTCGGGCGAAGATGGAGGAGTTGAAGAAAGGCTTCCCGCAAGGCATGGACTACAGCATTGTCTATGACCCTACGATCTTCGTGCGCGGCTCCATCGAAGCGGTGGTTCACACCCTGTTCGAAGCACTGATCCTGGTCGTGCTGGTGGTGATCCTGTTCCTGCAAACCTGGCGCGCCTCGATCATCCCGTTGGTGGCGGTGCCGGTATCGTTGATCGGTACGTTTGCGGTGATGCACCTGTTTGGCTTCTCGCTCAACGCCCTGTCGCTGTTCGGCCTGGTGCTGGCCATTGGTATCGTGGTGGACGACGCCATCGTGGTGGTGGAGAACGTCGAACGTAACATCGAGTTGGGGCTCGAACCGTTCGAAGCAACCAAAAAGGCCATGAGCGAAGTGACCGGCCCGATCATTGCCACGGCGTTGGTGCTGTGTGCGGTGTTCATCCCTGCAGCGTTCATTTCTGGCCTGACCGGTCAGTTCTATAAGCAGTTCGCCCTGACCATCGCGATTTCCACGGTGATCTCGGCCTTCAACTCGCTGACCCTGTCGCCGGCACTGGCTGCCGTGTTGCTCAAGGGCCACGACGCGCCGAAAGACCGCTTCTCGAAAATCCTCGACAAGATCTTCGGTGGCTGGCTGTTCCGTCCGTTCAACCGCTTCTTTGAAAAAGCCAGCCATGGTTATGTCGGCACCGTACGCCGGGTCATCCGCAGCAGCGGTATCGCCCTGCTGTTGTACGCAGGCCTGATGGTGTTGACCTTCTTCGGTTTCTCCAGCACGCCAACCGGTTTCGTGCCTGGCCAGGACAAGCAATACCTGGTGGCCTTCGCGCAACTGCCGGACGCCGCGAGCCTGGACCGTACCGAAGACGTGATCAAGCGCATGTCTGACCTGGCGCTGAAACAGCCTGGCGTAGAAAGCGCGGTTGCCTTCCCGGGCCTGTCGATCAACGGGTTCACCAACAGCCCGAACGCTGGCATCGTGTTCGTCACCTTGAAGCCGTTCGACGAGCGTAAAGACCCGAGCATGTCTGCGGGCGCCATCGCCGGTGCCTTGAACGGTCAGTTTGCCGGGATCCAGGAAGCCTACATGGCGATCTTCCCACCGCCGCCGGTACAAGGCCTGGGCACCATTGGCGGTTTCCGCCTGCAGATCGAAGATCGGGGCAACCTGGGTTACGAAGAGCTGTACAAACAGACCATGAACGTCATCGCCAAGAGCCATAACGTTCCGGAACTGGCTGGGCTGTTCACCAGCTATACCGTCAACGTTCCGCAGGTCGATGCCGCCATCGACCGGGAAAAAGCCAAGACCCACGGCGTGGCCGTCAGTGACATCTTCGACACCCTGCAGATTTACCTGGGTTCGCTGTATGCCAACGACTTCAACCGCTTCGGTCGCACCTATCAGGTCAACGTTCAGGCCGAGCAACAGTTCCGCCTCGAATCCGACCAGATCGGCCAGCTCAAGGTCCGCAACAACCGTGGCGAGATGATCCCGCTGGCGACCTTCATCAAGGTCAGCGACACCTCGGGTCCGGACCGCGTGATGCACTACAACGGCTTCATCACGGCTGAAATCAACGGCGCGGCAGCCCCTGGCTACAGCTCCGGCCAAGCCGAAGCGGCCATCGAGAAGCTGCTCAAGGAAGAACTGCCCAACGGCATGACCTACGAGTGGACCGACCTGACCTACCAGCAGATCCTGTCCGGCAACACCGCGCTGTTCGTGTTCCCGCTCTGCGTATTGCTGGCGTTCCTGGTGCTTGCCGCCCAATACGAAAGCTGGAGCCTGCCACTGGCGGTGATCCTGATCGTACCGATGACCCTGCTGTCGGCCATCACCGGTGTCATTGCTTCGGGTGGCGACAACAACATCTTCACCCAGATCGGCTTGATCGTACTGGTGGGGCTTGCCTGTAAGAACGCGATTCTGATCGTCGAGTTTGCCAAGGACAAACAAATGGAAGGCCTCAACCCGCTCGCTGCGGTACTGGAAGCTTGCCGCCTGCGTCTGCGTCCGATCCTGATGACCTCCTTCGCGTTCATCATGGGTGTGGTGCCACTGGTGTTCTCCAGCGGAGCGGGTGCTGAAATGCGTCACGCCATGGGTGTGGCGGTGTTCTCCGGGATGCTCGGGGTAACCTTCTTCGGCCTGCTGCTGACGCCGGTGTTCTACGTGTTGATCCGTAATTTCGTGGAGCGCGGCGAAGCCCGCAAAGCGGCCAAGGCGCCAAAACTGAACAACCTGGAGGCGCACTAATGAGCCTGAAAGTCTTCCTGCCAAGCCTGCTGGTACTGGCCCTGAGTGCCTGTGCCGTAGGCCCGGACTATCAGACCCCGGCGACCGAACACGCCAACATCACCACCGCCACCGACGGCGCTGCCGGCCAGAAGAACTTCGACCGTTCGCGTTTCGAAGGCATCTGGTGGCAGCAGTTCGACGACCCGACCCTCAACCAGTTGGTGACCCAATCACTGCAAGGCAACCGTGACCTGCGCGTCGCCTTCGCCCGCTGGAAAGCGGCCCGGGCTATTCGCGATGACGTCAGCAATGACGCCATGCCGACCATCACCAGCCGTGCCAGCAGCGACCTGGGCAAAGGTCAGATCCCTGGCGAGACCACCAACCGGGTCAACAGCGAACGTTATGACCTGGGGCTGGACATGGCCTGGGAACTGGACCTGTTCGGACGCATCCAGCGCAACCTGGAATCCAGCGAAGCCGAGCAACAAGCGGCCGAAGCGGATCTGTACCAACTGCAAGTCACCATGATTGCCGAACTGGTGGACGCCTACGGTCAACTGCGCGGCGCGCAACTGCGCGAGAAGATCGCCCTGGCCAACCTGAACAACCAGCAGGAGTCACGCAAGATCACCATCGCTCTGCGTGACGCCGGTGTAGGTGATCAGCTTGATGTCGAACGCGCCGATGCGCGCCTGGCTTCGGTCGAAGCCAGCGTGCCGCAATTGCAGGCGGAACAGGTGCGGCAGAAAAACCGTATCGCCACCCTGCTCGGCCAACGTCCGGACAAACTGACCGTCGACCTGAGCCCCAAGGACCTGCCGGCGATTGCCAAGGCCTTGCCAATCGGGGATCCGGGTGAACTGCTGCAACGTCGCCCTGACATTCTCAGCGCCGAACGCAAACTGGCTTCGGCCACAGCGCGCATCGGCGTGGCCAAGGCCGACCTGTTCCCTCGGGTGAGCCTCAGCGGTTTCCTCGGCTGGACCGCCGGGCGCGGTTCGCAGATCGGATCCTCGGCGGCCAACGCCTGGGCACTGGGCCCGAGCATCACCTGGGCGGCATTCGACCTGGGCAGTGTGCGCGCCCGTTTGCGCGGCGCCGATGCCGACGCCGAAGGCGCCCTGGCGACCTACGAGCAGCAAGTGCTGCTGGCACTGGAAGAATCGGAAAACGCCTTCAGCGACTACGGCAAACGCCAGCAACGCCTGATATCGCTGATTCGTCAGAGCGAATCCAGCCGCGCAGCCGCCGACCTGGCGCAGATTCGCTACCGCGAAGGCACGGCCGACTTCCTCGTCCTGCTCGATGCACAGCGCGAGCGCCTGGCGGCAGAAGACAGCCAGGCCCAGGCGGAAATCGATCTGTATCGCGGCATCGTCGCGATCTACAAAGCCCTGGGCGGCGGCTGGCAACCGGAGACGGTCGCGAGCAAGTAACCCTTCAACGAGCTCTTTTGGTTGGCAACACCAACCAAATTTTTTGCCCCGCGCCTCATTCGGTCGCGGGGCTTTTTTTTGCCTGATACGCCACCACTCCCACGCTCGACTCGATATCAATATGCCACTAACCCCTGCTAAAATCCGCCCCGCTCGCCAATGGATGCCGAGCGTTCGATGGAGTTGTTGCGCGTGAAGTCATTTCCCCGTTTGGCAGGTTTTTTATGTGTGGTGACCCTGGCGGGCTGCGCCGGTTCTGGTGGCCTGAGCAACAGTTATCGAGACGGCATCGTCGCCCGCCTCAAGGCCGAACGCAGTGCCATGGCGACGCGAGTCCTGGCCCAGCCGTTGCCTTTGAACACGGTGATTAAAACGGGCCCACACGGCGCCATGGCCCAGTTTGACGTGCCCGCCCAGGGCGCCGAACCTGCTACCCAGGCGCGGCTTTTCGCCCGCTGCGACACGCAGGCCTTGAGCATGGATTATCGCGACGCCCGGGCCTGGACCATTGTCTCTGCCCTGCCCGAGCAGACGCCCGCCACTCGTAGCGTCACCGCGCAACTGTGCCAGGCTGCCAAGGGTGGCGAATGGCGAGCGCTCGCGGCAAACGAAGCTGACTGGCTGCTGCTGGACCCGCAGAGCCAGGCGGTCATCGACGGTCAGTTGTGGGTGTGGACCGGCGTCGACTACGAGCGTGCGCGCCAGAGCGAAGACGACACCTATACCTATGATCGCCAGTACGAACGCGTCGAGATCGATTGCGCAGCGCGGCAGGTCAACAGCCGACTGTCCATGCGATCGGTCGCCGCGACGCTGCTGACACCGCCGACCCAGCCGATTGCCAGCAGCCTGAGTGCCAATCAACGCAGCCAACTGGTGGGCGCACTGTGCCCGGTAACGGCTGACCTGGCGAACCTGCCGGCGGCCATCATGCGCAAGAAGCTGCCGCCAAACCTGGCGACACCGCAAGTACCGGAAACCCTGCTGTCCCAAACCCGCGCATTGCCACGTGGTGAAGCGGCCAGCAGCCTCAGTCACCTGCAAATGGTCTACAGCGCCAGTTCGCCACTGATCCCCGGCGCACAAATCAACGAAAACCCGCTGGACCTGTACCTGCACACCGGCCCGGCACCGGGCCTGTGGCGCGTGCAATCAGTCGGCGCCCTGTCCAGCGAAGGCGTGAGCATCCGCTGGCGCGGCCTGATCGACCTCGCCACCATCAACCGAATCGGCAACAGCGGCAAGATGGAGCAACGCCCAAGCCCCGAGAGCATTCACTTGGCGGGTGATTGGAAGAACGTGCCAGCCGGTGCCACCCTCAGCTACAGCAAGGTGAGTAAAAGCAGCGAGGGCAAGGCCTTCACGCAAAATGTCGAGTGCCAGGTCGGTCCCTCGTTCCCGGCTTCCCAGCAAGTGGCCTCCCTCAAGGGTGAAGCGCGCCTGGTCACCTGCGCCCAGCTCGAAGGCCTGAAATCGAAGAGCACCCATGTGTACCTCAAGGACTACGACCTGTTCGTGCAGACCCTCGACAGCTCGATGCTGATCGTGCAGAACAATACGTTGAAGGCGGCGGAGTAACGCCCCTCGCCTGTCCTGTAGGAGCGAGCATGCTCGCGATGATCGTCAACGATAACGCTGGCTGTCTGATTGCCCACGTTGTCTGGTCTACCATCGCGAGCATGCTCGCTCCTACAGGTCTGCGCTACACCCTGACTCCAAGAACACCCCTGGCCCCTGTGGGAGCGGCGGTGCGACGATTCGACTTGCCCGCGATGAGGTCATCACATCCAACATCTTTGGTGCCTGACACACCGCCATCGCGAACATGGCGAATCGTCGCACCGTCGCTCCTACAGTGGGATCAGCGCCTTTGCTTGACCGTCACCGTCGCCGTGGTGCCCGCCCGCAGCTGGCCCTTGCCGGCGTAATCGGCGTCGATACCGATTCGCACCGGGACCCGCTGGGCAAGCTTGACCCAGGTGTAGCTGGGGTTGATGTTGGCCAGCAGGCGCCCACCGGGCAGGTTTTCACGGTCGGCGATGGCGAAGGCAATGCTTTGCACGGTGCCGCCAAAACGCTCGCCGCTCATCAATTCGATCTCTACCCGGTCACCCTCGGCGATTCGCGGCAGCTTGGTTTCCTCGAAATAACCGCTGATGTAGAAGCTGTCGCTGTCCACCAACGCCACCAACGGCCCGCCGGCCGTGGCGTAGTCGCCCTGGCGGGTCAGCAGGTTGGTGACGTAACCGCTGACCGGCGACTCGACCCGGGTGCGTTCCAGATCATGTTCAGCCTCGGCCAGCGCGGCGATGGCCAGTTGCACATTGGCCTGGGCGAAACTCAGGTTGGCCTGGTTGCGCAGCAGATCAGCCTGGGCCACCGACACATCAGTGCTGGACTTTTCCCACTCTTCGCCGGAAATGGCCGCGCGTTCTTTGAGTGTCCTTCTTCGGCGCTCTTCGCTCTGGCGCTGCCTGAGCAACGCCTGGCTCGCCACGATGGTCGCTTCGGACTGGCCCAGCGACGCCTTCGCCACTTCCACCGAACGTTTGGCATGCTCCACCGCCAACGCGTAGCGCGAGGGATCGATTTCCAGCAGCAACTGCCCTTTCTGCACATGCTGGTTGTCCTGTACCGCGAGGTTGACGATGCGTCCCGCGACATCGGCGGACAAGGTCACCACATCGGCGCGTACCCGTGCGTCGCGGGTCCAGGGCGCCCGGGTGTAGTGCTCCCAGGCGAACCAGCCGAGCACAAAAGCCAGCACCACTATTGCCACTGTCGTGAGTCGGGCAAGGATCTTGTTCAACGCATCACGCTCCCATCAGCAGAATCAGAGTGGCACACACGCAGGCGTACAAGGCACCTTCAAACAAGGCTTCATGCCAGACGAACTGCAATACCCCAAGGCGGCGCAGAACCCAGTCCAGAAGCAGGAAAATCGCAAGCCCGAGCAGCAACGCCTGGGCGATCGGCGGCAGATAGACGCCGCCTATCTCAAGATCAATGGGCAAGTGCGGGTACTCCTTGTGGCATTGGCGCCTCGAAATGGGCCCGGTGACGTTGCAGGAACGACACCACGATCAGCAGCGCCACGCGCATGCGGAACACCGACCACAGTTGTTCATGCACGTTGCAATGCAGGGCATCCAGTTCGTCCCCCAGGGTTTGCAGGCTGTCGAGCACCGTGTCCAGTACAACGTCAGGACGACCGGCGATCAGCCGCCCTGTTTCGCGCACCGTGGCGAACAAGCGGCCCTGTATCTCCAGACTGAGCAAGGCATTGTGCTGCCCTTGCTGGCGAAGCTGGGTCAACGCGATGCCTACAGCCATGCAACCGAGGCTGACGTCGAACAGGGCGCGCGCCGACGTGTCCTGGATCGCCGGCAGCAGTCCGAGCATGGCAGTCAATCGGTCGACCATGCGGCTCTCGAAGGCGAACTGGTTTTCATCCGTGGCGGGTATCGTCATCAGGGCCTGTACCTGCTCGCGATTCTCCTTGTGCAAGCGGCGTATGCGCAGCGCCGGTCGGAAGGGAAAGATCAGGGCATAGACGCTTAACGCCAATGCGGTGGCGCATACGTACGCGCCAGCAAACTCGAACCACTGGATTGCGCTGTTTTGTCCAAGGCCGGTGTTCTGAGGTCCCAACATCAGCAGTGTGATCAGTCCGAGGGCGATCCCGGTGCCGGTCGTTGGCGGGCTCGACAACCCCACGGCGACTGCATACAGCACCGGCGCCAACAGGAGCGCCAGCATTTCGAAATTGCTAACCATCGGCACGAGGGCAAACTGCAAAATCGCCGACACCACCAGCGCCAACCCCAGCCCCCGGGCGAAACCTTGCGCCGCCAGCAAAGGCCTTGGGAACGTCGCCATCAGCGAACAGAGAATCCCGGTGACGATCATACCGCCGCGGGCACCGTCCCAACCGGTCTCGATCCAGATCAACCCCGCCACCATCAGCGCGCAAAAGGCACGGATCGCGTTCATCGCCGCCAAGGTGTAGTCCATGTGCAGCGTGTTTTTCTGTCCGCGATAGAGGCTGCTGGCACCGCGTCCACTCTGGATCGCGTCGCTTAATTCGAGGACCGTTTCGAATTGCTGGACCAGCCGCGCCTGCTCCCAACGCAGCGACCACGACAACGAGCGCAGGGTGGCCGGCAATGGTTCGACCAGTTGTTCGGAGCGATAGGCCAGGTCATCGAAACGCTTTTGCAGCGCCGCAAATTGACGCCGTTGCTCATGTGGCATCGTACGCCCCAGCCGGGCCAGCTCATCGAGGAGCGCGACTTCTTCGTCAAGCAGGCCCTGGATTTCAACCGGCAACTCGCCTTCCCAACGCTCAAGCAGCAGTTGCCGTTGGTGACGCAATGCCGTGAGCCGAGCCGTCAGCAGCATCAGCTGATTGCCGAGCAATTGCACGAGGTCGTCAGCGCTGCGCAGGCGCGGCGCGTCGTAATACAAATGTCGACGAACGCCCTCCAGCGCCCCGATCTGCCCGAGCAATTGCATCTGCCGTTGCTGAAATTGCGCCTCGCTCTCGTGCGTGCGAATCACCGCGATGGCGTGGGTGGCCAGCAACCGGGTGATTTGGTCGATCCTGTTGAAATAATCCCGGGCAACGTTCTCCGGGCGCGCCGTCAACAGGCTCACCACACACACGCAGGCCACCGCCAGCAAGGTTTCGGTAACACGGGTCACCGCGAGCAAAAAAGTACCGTCCTGATCCGGCACCGCAAGCAAGCCGACCACGACGGCCGTGTAGCCGCTGAGCACAAACGCTCCGGAACTGGTGTAACGCAGCAAGGTGCCGCCGGCCGTGCAGACGGCCAGCCACAGGGCCAAGGTGACGAGGAATGGCAGCGGCGCCTGGGGAAACAGCGCCATGAACGCCACGGCCACAGTGGCACCAACGGTGGTGCCGATGACCTGGCCAAAACTGCGCGCCAGGGTCATGCCGGCCGAGGGTTGACTGACAATGACCACGGCCATGATCGACCACTTGGGCTGATCAAGGTCGAACAAGAACGCCAGGTACAGGGTCAGCAACCCGGCGGCGATGGTGCGCAGGCCGAACAGCAGCACGCCGGGGCCGGGATGCAGGATTGCCTTGAAGTACTCCAGCAGCGCTTGCATGGAAACGGCTCGTAGGGTTCGATCAAGCAAGCGTAGTCAGTGTTGTCGGGTGGCACATTCAAAGATGATGTCGGGGCGACTGGCCCCATCGCGAGCAAGCCCGCTCCCGCAAGTCACCACCGTACCTGTGGGAGCGGGCTTGCCCGCGATGAGGCCCGCACAGACAACCACTGCTTTGCTGTTATTCCACCAATCCCCAATCCCCCGAAGTACTCCCCGCCCCCGGATTCGACTCGGCATGCAACTTGAACCGCAACCGCAAATTATTCACCGAATCGGCATACTTCAGCGCCTCTTCTTCACTGATCGCGCCCTCCACCACCAGATTGAACAGCGCGCCGTCGTAGGTCTGCATGCCCGCTTCCGCCGATTTTTCCATGATGCCCTTGAGCTCACCCACTTCATTGCGCCGGATCAGGTCGCCGATGGTCGGCGTGCCGATCATCACTTCCACTGCCGCCCTTCGCTCGCCGTCACGGGTGCGCACCAGTCGTTGGGAAACGCATGCCTTGAGGTTGTTACCCAGGTCATGCAGCAGTTGTGTGCGCCGCTCTTCGGGAAAGAAGTTGACGATTCGATCCAACGCCTGATGGGCATTGTGGGCGTGCAACGTCGAGATCACCAGGTGCCCGGTGTCGGCGAAGGCCAGTGCGTGTTCCATGGTTTCGCGGTCGCGGATCTCGCCGATCAGCACCACGTCCGGCGCCTGGCGCAGAGTGTTTTTCAGCGCTGCATGGAAACTGCGGGTATCGACGCCGACTTCACGTTGATTGATGATCGATTTTCGGTGTCGATGGATGAACTCCACCGGATCTTCAATGGTAATGATGTGGCCACTGCTGTGACGGTTTCGGTAATCGATCAGCGCGGCGAGTGAGGTAGACTTGCCTGAGCCCGTGGCTCCGACGACCAGTATCAGCCCCTGCTTGAGCATGATCATGTCCAGCAAAACCGGGGGCAGCTTGAGGTCTTCGAACTGCGGGATGTCGAGTTTGATGTTGCGCGCGACGATCGACACGTCGTTGCGTTGCTTGAAAATATTGACCCGGAAGCGGCCGACACCCGCCAACGAAATTGCCAGGTTCATCTCCAGATCCCGATCGAACTCAAGCCGTTGCTCGGCGTCCATGATGGACAGGGCAAGCGTTGCGATTTCCCCCGGTTTGAATGGCTGATGGGTCAAGGGCTTGAGCACGCCATCGAACCGTGCGCACGGCGGCGCGCCAGTGGAGAGGTACAGATCGGATCCATCCTGACTGGCCAGGATTTTCAACAGTGCATCGATTTCCATGGCAAAAACACCCGCGAAGCCCTTCAATGAACGACCCTGAAGCGGGTCATCCGGCGTGTACCGCTCTAGGATAGTAGACCGCGACACTTGGCAGACGTGCAGGACACTTTGATGAATCCAACTTCCATCGGTAGCGATGCCCAGACCCTGATTGCCAGGCTGGACTGGACGAACACCCCACTGGGCGCCGCCAGTACCTGGCCGCAGAGCCTGCGTACCGCGGTGGACATCGTCATTCACTCGCCCATGCCGATGTTGTTGCTGTGGGGACCTCAACTCACGCAAATCTACAACGATGGCTTCGCCCTGTTTGCCGGCAACCAGCATCCCAAGGCTTTCGGACAACCGACGCACCAAATGTGGCCGGAACTTCGGGACTTTACCGGCCCGATTTACAGCGCAGTCCTACAGGGCCAAGTGCGGACTTATAGTGAGCAACGCTTCACCCTGCACCGCGACGGCAAGGATACCGACGTTTGGCTGGACTTGACCTACAGCCCCATCCGCGATGAAAGCGCCGAGGTGGCTGGGATCCTGGTCACCGCCATCGAAACCAACGAACGCCGACGCATCGCCCTCGAACTGGAGCAACGCTCAGTCGCCAGCCTGAAGGCCCAGCGCGAGACCGAGGAGCGCCTGCAACTGGCGCTCGCCGCTACCGACGCGCTCGGCACCTGGGACTGGGACATTAACGAAGACCGATTCATCGTCGACAGTCACTTCGCCCAGTTGCACGGCGTGGACCCGCAGCGCGCCAGCCAATTGCCAATCACAGCCTACCTGGAAGGCGTGCACCCCGAAGACCGGGCGATGATCACCCGAAGCATCAAGCACTGCATTACCCACGGCAGCGAATACGCCGTGGAATACCGCCTGTTGCAAGCCAACGGCCAGTTGCGCTGGGTGTTTGCCCGCGGACGTTGCTACAAGGATCACCATGGCCGGCCAATCCGTTTCCTCGGCGCAGCCCTCGACCTGACCGATCGAAAGCAGACCGAGCAAGCGTTGCGTCAGAGCCAGACCGAGTTGCAACTGATCATCAACGCCATGCCGGTCCTGATCAGTTATGTCGACAGCGAGGAACGGTTTCGCCTGAACAATTCCGCGTACCTGAACTGGTACGGCCTGACGCCGCAGGAGCTTTACGGCCGGACCATTCTTGAAGTGCTGGGCGAAGACGCCTATGCCTTGCGCGCCCCCTATATCGCCGAAGCGCTGTCGGGAAAACCCTGCTGCTTCAGTATCAGTACACCCCACGGCGACGGCAGCACCCGCCAGGCCTTGATGAACTACCTGCCCCGCCACGGTTCGGATGGCGCGGTCAACGGTTTCTACATTTTCGTGATCGACGAAACCGAGCGCAAACAGACTGAAGAAGCCTTGCGCAACCTCAATGAAACCCTGGAAGAGCGTGTGGCCTCGCGCACCCGGCAACTGGCCGAAGCCAACGAACGTCTGCAAAACGAGATGTTCGAGCGCGAACGCGCTGAAGACGCCTTGCGCCACGCACAAAAAATGGAAGCGGTCGGCCAGCTCACTGGCGGCATTGCCCATGACTTCAACAACATGCTCACCGGCATCATCGGCAGTCTCGACCTGATGCAGCGCTACATTGCCGAAGGACGCACTGACGAAATCGCTCGTTTCACCGAGGCGGCGGTGTCCTCGGCCAACCGCGCGGCCTCCCTCACCCATCGCCTGCTGGCGTTCTCCCGCCGCCAATCGCTGGATCGCAAACCGCTGATCGCCAACAACCTGATTCATTCACTGGAGGACCTGTTCAGCCGTACCAAAGGTGACCACATCGAGCTGAAACTCGACCTGGCCGACGACATCTGGTCGGTCAGCACCGATGTCAGCCAGCTCGAAAACGCGCTGCTCAATCTGGTGATCAACGCCCGCGACGCCATGCCCGAAGGCGGCCAATTGCTGATCCAGACCGCCAACGTGCACTTGGACAGCCACGATATCGTGCCCCTGGAGTCGGTCGCTGCCGGCGATTACGTGATGATTGCCGTCAGCGACAACGGCTCCGGCATGACCCCGTCGGTGCGGGCCAAGGCATTTGATCCGTTTTTCACCACCAAACCCATCGGCCAGGGCACGGGCCTGGGGCTGTCGATGATTTACGGTTTCGCCCAGCAATCGGGCGGCCACGTCAGCCTCGACAGCCTGCCGGGCCAGGGCACTTGCGTGCGCCTGTATCTGCCGCGACTGCTTGACCCGGAGCCGGAAAAAACCCTGCTGCCGTTCAGCGGTGCGGCGCCGGCCGCGATTGCCGGCGAAACCGTGGTACTGGTGGAGGACGATCCCGCGGTGCGCATGCTGGTGCTCGATCTGTTGAAGGAATTGGGTTATCAAGCCCACGAAGCCGAAGATGCCAGCACGGCCCTGCCGTTGCTGGAATCGGATGGGCGCATTGACCTGTTGGTGACCGATGTCGGGCTGCCGGGCATGAACGGTCGGCAACTGGCGGAAATCGCCCGCCAGCACCGTCCGGACTTGAAGGTGCTGTTCATGACCGGCTACGCGCAGAACGCCGCAGAACGCCAGGTTTTCCTCGAAGAAGGCATGGACATGGTGTCCAAGCCGTTTTCCATTGACCTGTTGGCCAACAAGATTCGCCAGATGATCGGCCAACCCGAGTGAGTTCAGGCATAATCGCGCGCCGCGCCGTCACGTCACGCTACAAGGTAACTGCCCCATGAAAGCTCAAGCCCGCCACATCCTGGTGAAAACCTCGGAAGAAGCCGAGCAGCTCAAGCAACGCATCGCCAAGGGCGAAGCGTTCGATGTGCTGGCCAAGAAGTATTCCACCTGCCCCTCCGGCAAACGCGGCGGTGACCTGGGCGAAGTGCGCCCGGGGCAGATGGTCGGGGCGATCGATGCGGTGATTTTCAAGAAACCGCTGCGGGTGGTGCATGGGCCGATCAAGAGCAAATTCGGGTATCACCTGGTGCAGGTGTTTTTCAGGGATTGAAGCCCTCATCGCGAGCAAGCTCGCTCCTACAGATGATCACATCCCCTGTGGGAGCGGGCTTGCTCGCGATCCGATGGCGCAGCCAGCGGCCATTCACCTCGGAATCAACGCCCCGCGCACCTGAATCACCTGCGCCGCCAAACCATGCCCCGCCTCCGCCGCCTCAACCGGGCTGCCTCCCATCAGCCGCCTGGCCAGATACGCCGCGCTGAATGAGTCCCCTGCCGCCGTCGTATCCACCACCTTCTCGACCTTCCGCGCCGGCACCTCCAATGACTCGCCATTGCAGCGAATCAAGCACGCCTCGGCACCGCGCCTGAGCACCACCTCCGGCGTGCCGATCTGCTCGTAGGCGGCGAACACCGCCTCGCAGTCGGCAAAATGAAACAGCGCCTGTTCGTCATCGACGGTGAGCAAAGCGAGGTCGATGTACGGCAGCACGCTGCGATACGCCGCGCGCGCTTCCTCGACGGATGCCCACAGGCGTGGCCGGTAGTTGTTGTCGAAGACGACCTTGGCATCGCGCAAACGGGCATCGATCAAGGCTTCGACCAGCTTGGCCCGGCCCTGCGCACCGAGCACCGCCAGGGTAATGCCGCTGAAGTACAGCACGTCGTAATCCGGCAGGGCCTTGAGAATCGGCGTGGCGGCCGGGGTGGTGAAGCACTCGCGGACCGCCGCCTCGTTGCGCCAGTACAGAAAGCGTCGCTCACCATTGGCATCGGTCTGGATGCAATACAAACCAGGCAAGCGACCCGGCAAACGCTGCACCATGCCCAGGCCGATGTTCTCCTCGGCCCAACTGCGGCACATGGCATCGCTGAAACTGTCGTCGCCCAGGGCGGTGACATAGTCGACTTTGCCACGCAAGCCCAGCTCGCGAGCCAGGTAGACGGCTGTGTTGAGCGTATCGCCGCCAAAGCTCTGTTGCAGACTGCCGTCGGCGTGGTGTTGCAGTTCGATCATGCATTCGCCGATGAGGGCGATGCGGGGGGTGTTGAGGGTGTTCATGGGGGTTGGGTCCCTGGTTTTTGTGTTGTCTTGTAGGGCCTCATCGCGGGCAAGCCCGCTCCTACAGGTGCGGTGATTCCCTGTAGGAGCGGGCTTGCCCGCGATGGCCGCAACTCGGTCTAAAGCCTTAGAAACAAGTCTCCACGGTCTCGACCACCGCCAACTGCTCATCCACCAAAAGCCCAACCCGCCACTTGTCGAATGTCAGGCACGGGTGCGAAGTGCCGAAGGAAATGATATCCCCCACCCGCAACTCAACCCCCGGCGCCACGGTCATGAATGCATGCTGGTCCATCACCGCCGTCACCTTGCAGGCGCCGACATCGTCACCCACCGCAGGCACCACGCCGGCCTGGTAGCGCAGCAACGGCACGGGCAGCCCGGCGTCGTACGCCACGTCGCGCTTGCCCAGGGCAATCACCGCAAAACCCGGTTCCGGCAACGATTGCACGTGTGCCCAGACCTCCAGTGCCGGGCGCAGACCTTCATGCAGGTCGCTGCGACGGTCGAGCACGCAGCATTGCGCCTCCTTGTAGATGCCGTGATCGTGTGCCACGTAACTGCCGGGACGCAGCACGCTGAGGAAGCGGCCGCCGGCGTTCTGTGCCTCGAAAGACTCGGCGATCAGGTCATACCAGGCCGAGCCCGACGCGGTGATGATCGGCTTGGCAATGTCGAAGGCGCTGCTGTCCTGCAGTTGCACCGCCAGGCGCACCAGCGAATCAGCGAACTGACGAATGCCGGCGATGGCATGGTCGCCATGGATGACCCCTTCGTAACCTTCGATACCGGTGAGCGCCAGGGCCGGTTGCGCGTCGATGGCCTTGGCCAGGTCGAGCACTTCCTGCTCGCTGCGACAACCGCAACGGCCACCGACCACGCCGTACTCGATCATGACGTTCAGGCGTACTCCGCGCGAGGCGAAATAGGCGCCCAGGTCCGCGACGTTGTCCGGGTGATCGACCATGCAGTAAAAATCGAACGTCGGGTCGGCCAGCAGGTCGGCAATCAGCGCCATGTTCGGCGTACCGACCAATTGGTTGGCCATCAACACCCGCCGCACGCCATGGGCATAGGCTGCGCGGGTTTGCGTGGCGCTGGCCAGGGTGATGCCCCAGGCGCCGGCGTCCAGTTGGCGGCGGAACAGCGCCGGGGTCATGCTGGTCTTGCCGTGGGGCGCCAACTCGGCGCCGCTGTCGCTGACGAACGCCTGCATCCAGCGAATGTTGTGTTCCAGCGCCTGGCGGTGCAGCACCAGCGCCGGCAGGCTGACGTCGCGCACCAGATGGGCGCCAATGCTGGCATCGCCTTTGGCCACGGCGTCGGTATTTTGGGCAGTAGACATGGTCGAACTCCTCACAGTCGCGGCCGCAGGCAGCCGCAGTTATTCGTTGATTCGCCGGGCAAGGCTGTTGGCGCTGTCGATCAGCACCCGGCGGTAGTCGTTATAGTTTTTCTTGGCGTCGGCCCGTGGCGCGACGATGCACAGGGTCGCAATGGCAACACCGTGGTTGTCCTTGACCGGAGCCGCAAAGCAGTGGGTGAAGGTGTCCGCGACGCTGTCGAACGAGAAAAAGCCGTCGATGGCGGCCTGACGGATTTCACCGAGAAATTGCTCCAGTGACAGACGTTCACCGTCCGGCAGGATGAAATCGTCCGGGTCAATCAGGTCAACGATCGCCTGGTCGCTCAGGTGGGCCAACAACAGGCGACCCGAGGCCGTCCATGGAATCGGGGCGTTTTCGCCGATGTCCGAGGAAATACGGAAATGTCGTTCGCCCTCCTTCATCAGCGCCACCGTGTATTTGCGCCCGTTGAGCAAGCACATCTGTGCAGTCTCGCGGGTCTGGCTGACGATTTCCTGCAAGGCATGGTCGGCCTCGCGGGTCAGGTCGAAATGGCGCAGGTGCGCCTGGCCAAGGAAATACAGCTGACGGCCCAGGTAGACGTGACCTTCCTTGCCCACCGGTTCGAGGATGCGTCGTTCCAGCAGCGAAGCCACCAGTTCATAGACCGTGGACTTGGGACTGCCGATGCCACTGGCGATGTCATTGGGACGCAGGGGCTGGCCGATCTCCTTGAGGAAATCGAGAATATCGAACGCCCGGTCCAGGCCACGCGCCCGGCGTTTGATGGTGTCTTCGGTCATGTCTGTGATTCCCCTTGATAATGCCGGGAGTTTACCTAGAGTGCGGCGGTGATCGTAAGGCCGCCATCCTCAGCCCTTCTTCTTGTAGGCAATACAGTCGATCTCAACCTTGCAATCGACCATCATGCTTGCCTGCACACAGGCCCGCGCTGGGGCGTGTTCGGGTTTGAAGTACTCGGAGAAGACCTTGTTGAAACTGGAGAAATCCCGCGGGTCGTCCAGCCACACGCCCGCGCGCACCACGTCTTCGAGGCCATAACCGGCCTCTTCGAGAATGGCGATCAGGTTTTTCATGGTCTGGTGCGTCTGTTCAACGATGCCGCCATTGATGATTTCGCCATCCAGCGCCGGCACCTGCCCGGAAACATGCAGCCAGCCATCGGCTTCAACGGCGCGGGCAAAAGGGCGAGGCGTGCCGCCGGCAGCGCTGCTGCCGGTGCCGTAACGCGTAATGCTCATGAGTGCTTCTCCTGCTTGGAAATAAAAGGGATCAAAACCGCGTGTTCTTGAGAAACTCAGCCAGACGCGGCGATTGTGGGCGTTCGAACAGCTCCTTGGGTGGCCCCTGCTCTTCGATGCGCCCTTGGTTCATGAATACGATCTTGTCCGAGACCTCGAAGGCGAAACGCATTTCGTGGGTCACCAGCAGCATGGTCATGCCTTCGTCCGCCAGGCCCTTGATCACGTTCAACACCTCGCCAACCAGCTCCGGATCGAGGGCCGAGGTGACTTCGTCGAACAGCATCAGGCTGGGGTTCATGGCGATGGCGCGGGCAATCGCCACGCGCTGTTGCTGACCACCGGACAACTGGCCGGGAAAGTGATTGCGTCGCTCCAGAAGGCCGACCCGATCCAGCCACTTCTCCGCCAGCGCCACGGCCTCATCCTTGTGCAGCTTCTTGACCTTGAGCAACCCCAAGGTCACGTTCTGCAACGCGGTGAGGTGCGGAAACAGGTTGAACTGCTGGAACGCCATGCCGGTCATGGCACGATGCCGGGCGATGACTTTTTCCGCGTGGCGCACGCGCTTGCCATCGACTTCGTCATAGCCGATGGACTCGCCGTCCAGCATGATCTGCCCACCCTGGAATTCTTCGAGCATGTTCACGCAGCGCAGCAAGGTGGTCTTGCCCGAACCGCTGGAGCCGATCAGCGTGACGACGTTGCCGCGTTGCATGGTCAGGTCGACGCCCTTGAGCACTTCAAGCTTGCCGTACTGTTTGTGCAAGCCGCGAATGTCGAGCAGCGGTTGGCCGTTTTGTGCATTGGTTTGAGTCTGAATCATGGCAAGGCCACCCGCTTTTCAATGTGCCGGCCGAGTAATTCGATGGCGTAGTTGATGACGAAAAACAGAAATCCGGCAAACAGGTAAAATTCCAGGGTCATGAAGGTCCGGGCGATGATCTGCTGGGTACTGAGCAGCAACTCGGCTACACCGATGACCGACAACAGCGTCGAGGCCTTGACGATTTCGGTCGAGGAGTTGACCCAGGTCGGCAGGATCTGCCGCAACGCCTGGGGCAACAACACGTAGCCCAAGGCCTGGTAGAACGTCAGACCGATGGCCTTGCTCGCTTCCATCTGCCCACTGGGCAAGGCTTGCAACGCACCGCGCACAATCTCGGCGACGTGGGAGCCGCAGAACAGCGTCAGCCCCAGGGCGCCCGCCTGGAACGCACTGATCTTCCAGCCCAAAGCCGGCGCCATGTAGAAGCAGGCCAGCACCAGCACGAACACCGGTGTACCGCGAATCAGGTCGACGTAGAAACGAAACGGCGCACGCATCCAGAACTTGCCGTAGGTCAGCACCAGGCCGGCGACGATGCCGACCATCGTGCCCAAAAGGATCGCCAGCGCCGACACCTGCACACTGGTGAGAAAACCCCGCCACAGCACCTCGCGGGCAACCCACAACTCATGCAACCAACTGGGTGATTCGTACATGGGGCCTCCTATCGGCGGATCGCCAGACGCTGCTCGAGGTAACGCAGCAGCATGGCAATGAGGTAACAGGCCGCAACATAGAGCGCTGTGGTCACCAGCCAGGTTTCGATCACCCGGTAGCTCTCGACATTGATCTTGCGCGCGTAATAGGTCAGCTCCGGCACGGCAATCGCCGCCGCCAGCGAGGTGTCCTTGAACAGCGAAATGAAGTTGTTCGACAGCGCAGGCAGCACGTTGCGCAGCATCACCGGCACGGTGACGTAAGCCTTGACCTGCCACTCACCCAGGCCGATGGCCAGGCCGGCTTCGCGCTGCCCTTTGGGGATGCTCAGCAAACCGCCTCGGAACACCTCGGTCAGGTAGGCCCCGGCATACAACGACAGGGTGATGATGAACGAGGGAATCTTGTCCAGGCGGATGCCCAGGCTCGGCAAGGCGAAGTAGATCAACAGGATCAGCACCAGGATGGGCGTGTTACGCACCACCGTCACATACACCGACGCCAGTACCCGCAACGCCCGGTGTTTGGACAGCAACGCAAACGCCATCATCAGGCCGATCACGCAGCCGATGGCGATCGACACCAGCGCCAATTGCAGGCCCAGGCCGAGCCCCGCCAGCAAGGTGTCGAAATCGCGCCACACGGCGGCAAAGTTCAACTGATAGTTCATGGTCAGCAATACCTTGAGCGGGGCGATTGTCCGCCCCGCTCCCACGGGGTCATTTGTATTCGACGGGGAAACCGATGGCTGGGGTTGGCAGGTCTACACCGAACCATTTTTTGAACGACTCGGCGTACATCGGAAACTCAACGCCCGTCATGGCCTCATGCAGGGCGGTGTTGACGAAGTTCAGCCAGTCCTGGTCGCCGCGCTTCACCGCGCAGGCATAGGTTTGCGGGCTCCAGGCGTAGGCCGGGCTGCGGTAGCGACCCGCGTTCTGCACCATCAGGTATTTGACCGAGGACTGATCGGTGGCTGCCGCGTCGGCGCGTCCGGAGTTCACGGCCTGATACATCAGGTCAACGCTGTCGTATTGATCGACCTTGGCCTTGGGCAGTGCCTGGTGCACCAGTTCCTCGGCATAGACGTTTTGCAGCACGGCCACGGTGACACTGTCGCCGGCGGCTTTCAGGTCTTCGATTTCCTTGTACTTGCTGTTGGCCGGCAGCAGCAGGCCGACGCCCTCGCGGTAGTACGGCAAAGTGAACGCCACCTGCTGGGCTCGGCTGGCGGTGACGGTGATGAACTGGCAACTGATGTCGACTTTGTCGGTCAGCAGGTTTGGAATCCTGGCATCGGAAGACTGCACCACGTACTCGACCTTGTCCGGATCGTTGAACAAGCCCTTGGCGATGATGTGTCCGATGTCGATATCAAAACCCTGCAACTTGCCATCCGCTCCCTGGAAGTGCCAAGGCGCATTGGTGCTGCCAGTGCCCACGATCAATTTGCCACGGGCCAGCACGCTATCGAGCTTGCTGTCCGCCGCCTGGGCCACGCCCATGGCAGCAGCCGAAGCTGCAAAAAGAAAAACACACGCTTTGAACAAGGAAGGTCGGCGATGCATGGCAAGCACTCCTGGATGTTAGTTATTCCGCTATACCGGAACGTGGTATGCAACAGCGGAATAGACAGCAGAAAGTGTGCCACAGGTTGTAACGAGGTGGGAGCGAGATTTGAAAAGTGTTTTGAATCAGGGGGATGGGTTGTTCTAAGAAATTGCTGTTACCCGAGGAAGCAATGGCGCAGCGCTACCGTTAGCTACAGCGGGCGGGTATTTGCACCACATTGGACCGGCAAGCCCGCTTCCACAGAGGATCTGTGTCGTTCACAAATCCCCTGTAGGAGCGAGCATGCTCGCGATGGTCGTCAACGATAACGCTGGAGGCCTGACACCCCGCGGTGCCTGGTCCTCCATCGCGAGCGTGCTCGCTCCTACAGTGGGTCAGGCGTCCATACGTGCCAGGAACACCCGCGTCACCCGTCGTTCTTCCACCGACACCACGGTCATCCGCCAACCTTTCCAATCATGGCTGTCGCCAATCATCGGCAAGCGGTCCAGCAGGCTGACCACCAGCCCGGCGAGGGTCTGGTAGTCGTCGGTCGGTTCGGCGGCAAAGCCGGTGCGTTGGCGCACCCGCGCCAGGTTCAGCGCGCCGCTGACCACAAAACCGCCCTTCTCCTCGACCACGTCCGGGCCTTCGATCTCGCTGGCGTCCGGCAACTCGCCGGCAATGGACTCGAGGATATCGGTCATGGTCAGCACGCCGACGAAGTCACCGAACTCATTGACCACGAAGGCAATGTGGGTCGAAGCCTTTCGCATCTGCTCCAGGGCGTTGAGGATCGAATAGCTGTCCAGCAGGTTGATGGCCTGGCGCGCCAGGTGTGCCAGATCGGGCTCGTTGCCACTCAGGTACTCCTTGAGCAGCTCCTTCTTGTGCACGAAGCCCAGCGGTTCATCCACCGCACCGTCACGGATCAGCGGCAAGCGCGAATAGGACGAGTGCATCAAGCGTGTGCGAATGGTCTCGGTGTCATCGGCCAGGTCGATGTAGTCGACATCGGCGCGCACGGTCATCAGCGTGCGGATCGGTCGTTCGGCCAGTTGCAGCACACCGCTGATCATCACCCGTTCACGACGGTCGAACAGCTCTTCAGTCGGGGTCTCGCCGTTGTCCAGCATGTCGGCAATTTCTTCACCCACCTCTTCCGCCGCCAGTTTACGACCACCCAGCAAGCGCATCACCGCATGCGCAGTGCGTTCACGCATCGGCCGCAAGCCCTGCATCGAGCGTTTGCGTTTGGCCCGGGCGATCTGGTTGAACACCTCGATCAGGATCGAGAAACCGATGGCGGCATACAGGTAGCCTTTCGGGATGTGGAAGCCCAGGCCTTCGGCGGTCAGCGCAAAGCCGATCATCATCAAAAAGCCCAGGCACAGCATGATCACTGTCGGGTGGGCGTTGACGAAGCGGGTCAGCGGCTTGCTGGCGACGATCATCAGGCCGATGGAAATGATCACGGCGATCATCATCACCGCCAATTCATCCACCATGCCCACGGCGGTGATCACCGCGTCCAGCGAGAACACTGCGTCGAGCACGACGATCTGCGCAACGATGGGCCAGAACATCGCGTAAGCGGTGTTGGCCGTGCGCTCGCCAACATGGCCTTCGAGGCGTTCGTGCAGCTCCATGGTGGCCTTGAACAACAGGAACACACCGCCGAACAGCATGATCAGGTCTCGTCCGGAAAAGCTCTTGTCGAACACCTCGAACAGTGGCTGGGTCAAGGTCACCAACCAGGAAATACTCGCGAGCAGGCCCAGGCGCATGATCAAGGCCAGGGACAAGCCGATGAGGCGTGCACGGTCGCGCTGCTCGGGAGGCAACTTGTCGGCGAGGATGGCGATAAACACCAGGTTGTCGATGCCGAGCACCAGCTCCAGCACGATCAATGTCAACAGGCCCAGCCAGGCGGTGGGGTCAGCTAACCATTCCATATAAAAGTCTCGATCTCTTCGTTAATTCAGAATGCCGGGCACGGCAAAGCGCGGCGCATAGGCCGTGGGGTTGCAATGACAAAGGAATTCAGGCGCCGAAAGACCGGGTGTTTTACGTACGAGCAACGCGCGCGATGGCGCGAGGAGGAAGGGTAACTGGGAGGTTCCGAGAGGGTGTTCATGCAAATCCTGAAAGACAAATGGCCTTGGAGCGTACAGCGGGAAGCGATATTTCCCACAGTGGGAAATCATTACAAAATCTGTAGGAGCGAGCTTGCTCGCGATGACGGCGGCACATCCAACATCTTCGGCACAGACACGTCGCCATCGCGAGCAATCGAGCGTCGACCGGCTGCTCCTACAGGGGGATTCAACCAATTCGAACCCGCTCGATATACCGCATCACCGCCGCCGACTTCTCGAACCGCCGATGAATCAACGACAGCCACGAATTCGCCTCGTTGCCCTTGATCGACCGATACACCACACCGGGCAATCCCACATGCCCGACCACCGACTCGGGCACCACCGCCACGCCCTGCCCTAATGACACCAGCGCCAGCACCGCCACCAGCCCGCCCGGCTGCGCGCCCAGCTTCGGCGCAAACCCGCCTTGGGCGGCGACTTGCAGGGTGCCGCTGATCTGTTCCGGCAGGATGAACGTCTCGCCTTGCAGATGCTCAGGGCCAATCTCGCCCAAACGGCACAACCAGGACTCGCCGGGCAGCGCCAGCACAAAGCCCTCGGCATCCAGGCGAATCGCTTCCAGCCCCTCGGGCAAGGTCATGGGCGATCGAACATAGCCAATATCGAATCGCCCCTCCAAAACCATTGCCGGCAAGGACGCCATCGGATACTCGCGCACGTTGAGGCTCACATCCTGGCACTCGCGACTGAACGCCTGCACCTGCTTCTGCAACAGGCCGGAATACACGGCCGAGGCCACATAGCCCAATTCAATATGACCAATCTCCCCACGCCCCGCGCGCTGGGCATTTTGCTGGGCGTATTCGAACTGACGCACGGTCGCTTCGGCTTCGATCATCAGGGCGGCGCCGGCTTCGGTGAGGCTGACTTCGCGGGTCTGGCGTACGAACAGGCGGGTCCCGAGTTCGTTCTCCATGTCCTGGATCTGCCGGGTCAGGGTCGGTGGTGCAATCCCGAGCTGTTCAGCGGCGCGGGTGAAGTTGCCCTGCCGTGCAACGGCCAGGAAGTAACGGAAATGGCGGATGTCCATGGGGCATTAGCTCAAAGGTAATGAAATGCCGATCGCAGGCTAACAAAGCCACTGGCTCGTCGCGATAAGCTCATCTGGCAATTACAGTAGAGAGCCCTTGCCATGCGCGTCAAACACCAAAACCTCCGCCATGCCAGCGACCTTGCTCAAAAGGCAATCACAGCATGAGCCCGGTCAATCCACGCCTCACGCTGTTGACGGCTTCCGGCGTCTGCTCGCTCATCGTCCTGGACACCAACATCGTAGCCGTCACCTTGCCGACGATCGCCCGCGACCTGGGGGCCAACTTCGCCGACATCGAATGGGTAGTCAGCGCCTACATGCTGGCGTTTGCCGCCCTGCTGTTACCCGCCGGCAGCATCGCCGACCGATTTGGCCGGCAGAAAACCCTGCTCTGCGGCCTGGGCCTGTTCATCCTGGCGTCCATCGGCTGCGGCGCGGCGCCCAATGCTTTGTTTCTCGACATCGCCCGGGCCATCAAGGGCGTCGGCGCGGCGTTGCTGCTGACCTCGGCCCTGGCGTCGATTGGCCACACCTTTCACGATGAAGTGGAACGCGCCAAGGCCTGGGCATTCTGGGGAGCGTGCATGGGCGTGGCGATGACGGCCGCACCAACCATCGGCGGGCTGATCACCGAGTACATCGGCTGGCGCTGGATTTTCTACCTAAACCTGCCGGTGGGCCTGTTGCTGATGGTCATGGTCTGGCGCGCCGTGCCGGAATCCCGCGATCCCCAATCCGCTCGACTTGATCCGTGGGGCAGCCTGGCGTTCAGCGGCAGTCTGTTGTGCCTGATCTGGGGCTTGATCGAGGCCAACCGGATCGGCTGGAGCAACCCGACCACCTACGCCCGCCTGCTCGGCGGTGCTTTGTTGCTAGGCCTCTTCGTGGTGATTGAAAAACTGCAACGGCGGCCGATGATCGACCTGCAACTGTTCAGGCACCCTCGTTTCATTGGTGCATTGCTGGGCATGTTCGCCTATGCCGGTTGCGCCCAGGTGATGATGACCCTGCTGCCGTTCTACCTGCAAAACGGCCTGGGTTTTTCGGCCATCGCTTCGGGCCTGGGCATGCTGCCCTTTGCCCTGACGATGCTGATCTGCCCGCGCATTGGCGTGCGCCTGTCCACTCGGTTCGCCCCGGCGACGATGATGGCCAGCGGATTGACGCTGGTCGGCTGCGGCAATCTGTTGAGCGCCTGGGCCGTCAGCAGCGGTGGTTACCTGCCCTTCGCCCTGGCGATTGCCGTCACCGGCGCCGGCGCGGGATTGCTCAATGGCGACACCCAGAAAAACATCATGGCCTGCGTGCCCCGCGAGCGCACCGGCATGGCATCGGGCATGAGCACCACCATGCGTTTCAGCGCCATTGTGCTGGCCATCGGCGTGTACGGTGCTTTGTTGTCCAGCCAAACCGGGCAATTACTGCACGCCAGCCTATCGGCACAGGGCGCGCAATGGCTGGGCCAGACCCAGGGCATCGCGTCACGGGTGGTGGCTGGCGACATGGCAGCGGCGATGAGCCTGCTGCCCGATACCGCCCACGCATTGATCGAGCCCCTGGCGCGCCAGGCCTTCGTCGGTGGCTTCAGCATGCTTTTGTGGGTCGCCGGGCTACTGGCTTTGCTCGGTGCGCTGGTGGTGGGCACCTTGATGCGCAATCCGATACCCGCTCAGCCCGCGTCACAAGCCCTGGTGCTTGAGTGACGCCAGCACCCGCTCGGCATTGGCTTCACAGCCCATGCCTTCGGGGCGAGTATCGGAGTGCGATGGGTGGGGTGACAGCGAGTCCGCGTCAGCGTTGACACCCCCCCCTGTAGGAGCGAGCTTGCTCGCGATGCAAGCCCAGACACCGCTGGGTGTCAGGCAGCCCGCGTCATCGTTGACGACCCCTGTAGGAGCGAGCTTGCTCGCGATGGTGGCACAGACACCGCCGGGTGCCAGACGACCCGCGTCGGTGTTCACAGGGGCTCGTCGATGTGCCGGTACTCAGCCTGCAACTGCTGCGACAATACCTTGCTGCGGCCCAGACGGATCGGGCCGCGCTCGATGTCGATCAGCAAGGCCGGGCAGTCCAGCGGCGCCAGGGTCGGGCAGTCCTTCAAACGTCCATCGGTGACCACCAGCACGCGCTGTTGCTCTGCCGGGAAGCGTTTTTTGCGGGCGCTCATCCAACGCTCGGCTTCTTGCAACGCTGCCAGCAAGGGCGTCCCGCCGCCGGCGCCCAGGCCATCGAGCCAGTGACGCAAGCCGTTGGAAGCTTTCAAGCCCTGCACCTGCCATTTCGGCGCGGCACCGCTGGCCGTTAACAACGCCAGGCGTGCGCGTTGGCGGTAAGCGTCGTCGAACAGTTGCGCCAGCAAGCCCTTGGCATCGCTCAGGGCCTGATGGCGTCGAGTCGAAGCCGAGGCATCGACGATCACCAGCCACAACTCATGGGGTGAGCGGGTGCGCCATTGGAACAGCAACTGTGAACGCTGGCGCGGCCGGCCATTGAGCAAGGTGCCCGGCCAGTTCACCGAGCCGTCGCGCGCAGCACGCCGCTTGCCCTGATTGCCATGCTCCAGGCGTCCGGCGCGGGGTCTGGCATTCGCCCCCGCTTGCGATCGAGGGCGAATGCCTAGGGCTTTTTTGGCCAGCTCGGCACTTCGCGACGGTCGCCGACCGGCAGGGCCTGGGCCGGCATTTCACCCCATTGCCCCTGGCCGGTGCCGGGGTGACCGTCTTGTTTAGAAGGTGCCTGCGCGGGTTGTTGCGGTGCCGGCGGCGAGGGTTCGCGTCGACGATGGCGCAAGGCGAAATCGGCCACCGCGTCGATATCTTCCCTGCCAATCGCGCTCGCCCCCCGCCACGCCGCATGGGCACGGGCAGCGCGCAGCCAGACCAGATCGGCACGCAGACCATCGACGCCCGCTGCAAAACAGCGTTCGGTAATCTGCGCCAGGGCTTCGTCATCCAGCGGGATGTTGGCCAGATGGCGACGTGCCTGCTCGCAGCGCTCGCGCAGCGCCTGTTGCTGCGCTTCCCAGTGCGCACAAAAACCCTGCGGGTCGCTGTCGAAATCCAGGCGCCGACGGATGATCTGGCCACGCGCCTGTGGGGCGATGTGACCGCCCAGGGCGACGTTCAAACCAAAGCGGTCGAGCAGCTGCGGACGCAACTCGCCCTCTTCCGGGTTCATCGTGCCAATCAGAACAAACCGGGCCGAGTGTCGGTGGGAAATGCCATCGCGCTCGATCAGGTTGGTGCCACTGGCGGCGACGTCGAGCAGCAGGTCGACCAGATGGTCCGGCAACAGGTTGACCTCATCCACGTACAGCACACCGCCGTCGGCCTTGGCCAATACGCCCGGGGAAAACTGCGCACGCCCTTCGCTCAGGGCTGCGTCGAGGTCGAGGGTGCCGACCAGTCGCTCCTCCGTGGCGCCCAGCGGCAGGGTCACGAACTGGCCGCTGGCCAACAAGTCCGCCAGGCCCCGGGCCAGGGTCGACTTGGCCATGCCTCGAGGCCCCTCGATCAGCACACCCCCAATTTTCGGGTCGATGGCAGTCAGGTACAGCGCGAGTTTCAAGTCGTCGGCGCCGACCACGGCGGAAAGCGGGAAATGTGGGGTTTGGGTCATTAAGTCTGTCTCGATCGTGGTCGTCGTTTTATCAGCAACATATTTCCCCTGTGGGAGCGGGCTTGCCCGGGATAGTGGTGCGTCAGTAGATACATGAATCGCTGACCCAACGCTATCGCGGGCAAGCCCGCTCCCACAGGAGGCACAGCGTGTGTGGGGGGAAGCTAGCCATCTTCTTCTATATCCAGCAACAGGTTTTCCAGTGCCTCACGGTACTCGCCCGGCTCCTTCCACAGGCCACGCTGCTGAGCTTCGAGCATGCGCTCGGTCATATCACGCAAGGCATGCGGGTTGTGTTCGCGCACAAAATCCCGGGTCCCTGGGTCCAGCAGATAGGCATCGGCCAGCAACGCGTACTGGTGATCGTCGATCAACTGCGTCGTCGCGTCGAACGCGAACAGGTTGTCCACCGTCGCCGCCATCTCGAACGCACCTTTATAGCCGTGACGCTTGACGCCCTCCAGCCACTTCGGGTTGGCGGCTCGCGAGCGAATGACCCGGTTCAGTTCTTCCTTCAACGTGCGGATCTTTGGCAGATCCGGTTGGCTGTGGTCGCCGTGGTAACTGGCCGCCGCAGCGCCACTGAGGCTTTCCACGGCGGCGAGCATGCCGCCCTGGAACTGGTAATAGTCGTTGGAATCGAGCAAGTCGTGCTCGCGGTTGTCCTGGTTTTGCAACACCGCCTGGACCTGGCTCAAGCGCCGGGCGAACTGCTCGCGCGCAGCGGTGCCTTCGTCGGACCCGCCGTAGGCATAGCCGCCCCAATTCAGGTACACCTCGGCCAGGTCCTCGCGGCTTTGCCACAGGCGACCGTCGATGGCGCCCTGCACACCGGCACCGTAGGCCCCTGGCTTGGCGCCGAAAATGCGCCAACCGGCCTGGCGTCGCGCCGCGTCTTCATCGAACCCGGCCTGCAGAAGGTTCTCACGCTCGGCCCGCACTTTGGCGGCCAACGGATTCAGATCATCCGGTTCGTCGAGCGAAGCGACGGCTTGCACCGCGGCGTCGAACAGACGAATCAGGTTGGCGAACGCATCGCGGAAGAACCCGGAAACGCGCAAGGTCACGTCCACCCGCGGGCGGTCGAGCAGGCTCAACGGCAGGATCTCGAAATCGTCGACACGCTGACTGCCCGTGGCCCAGACCGGTCGCACGCCCATCAACGCCATGGCCTGCGCGATGTCGTCGCCACCGGTGCGCATGGTCGCGGTGCCCCACACCGACAAACCAAGCTGGCGTAGATGATCGCCATGGTCTTGCAGATGTCGTTCAAGAATCAGGTTGGCGGACTGGAAGCCGATGCGCCACGCGGTGGTGGTGGGCAGGTTGCGCACGTCCACCGAATAGAAGTTGCGCCCGGTGGGCAGCACGTCCAGGCGACCGCGACTCGGCGCACCGCTGGGACCGGCGGGGACGAAGCGACCACTGAGGGCGTCGAGCAGGCCGTGCATTTCTGCAGGGCCGCAGGCGTCGAGGCGTGGGGCGACGGTGTTGTTCAGATGGTCAAGGATCGTGTTCACTTCAGACCAGTCACCTCCATCCTGTAGGAGCGAGCTTGCTCGCGATGGTGTGTCAGTCACCACCAAAGTGTCTGATACTCCATCGCGAGCAAGCCCGCCCCCACAGGGTGCGGTATTCAGTGTCTGGACGATCAGGTCTGCGGCAAACAACTCCAGCCGCTCACGGGTATCCCCCGCCGTGCGCCACAGTTCATCACTGACGGCCAGCAACGCCTCCGGTCTCGGCCCGTCCCACGGATCGGCCAGCGCGCAATCGAGCGGATCAAACCCTAATCCGAATGCCTTGGCCAACGCCCGCATCAGGCTCGACTGCGCCCCGCGCCCATCACCACGTGGGATGCGCAGCAATGCCAGCAGCGTATCGATGCGCAAACGTCCGGTCGGAGATTCGCCGAAAATGTGCAGGCCATCGCGGATTTGCGATTCCTTCAAGTCGCACAAATACGTATCCAGGCGCGGCAACCAGATCGCCGCGTCGGCGTCACTGTCCAGGCTTTCGTCCAGCTGCAACTCGCGGTCGATGTGGGTCTCGCGCACCAGTTGCAGGATGTCACGCTGCAACTCCCGCGCCCGCCGTGGGTCGAGCAGTTGCGCTTCGTAATACTCGTCGGCCAACAATTCCAGGTTGCGCAGCGGCCCGTAGGTTTCTGCGCGGGTGAGCGGTGGCATCAGGTGATCGATGATCACCGCTTGCGTGCGCCGTTTGGCCTGTGCGCCCTCGCCCGGATCGTTGACGATGAACGGGTAGATATTCGGTAGCGGCCCGAGCAACGCGTCCGGCCAGCAGTTTTCCGACAGGCCAACGCCCTTGCCCGGCAACCATTCGAGGTTGCCGTGCTTGCCCACGTGAATCACACCGTGCGCACCGTAGGCGTGGCGCAACCAGAAGTAGAACGCCAGGTAGCCATGCGGCGGCACCAGGTCCGGGTCGTGATAGACCGCGCTCGGGTCCACCTGATAGCCACGGGCCGGCTGGATGCCGACAAACGTCAGGCCCAAGCGCAGCCCGGCGATCATCATTCGCCCGCCCCGGCACATCGGGTCTTGCTCCGGCTCGCCCCAGCGGTCCAGCACCGCCCGCCGATTGGCTTCGGGCAAGGCATCGAACAGACGCGTGTAGTCATCCAGCGCGAGGCTCTGATGGCACGGACGCTGGTCGAGATTGTCGAGGTCATTGCTCACGCCACCGAGCAATTGCTGGATCAACGCGGTGCCGCTGTCCGGCAATTCGGCCGGCAGCGGGTAACCTTGCACGTGCAACGCCCGAAGGATGTTCAAGGCGGCGGCCGGCGTATCGAGGCCGACGCCGTTGCCAATGCGCCCATCCCGGGTCGGATAATTGGCGAGGATCAAGGCAATGCGTTTCTCACCATTGGGCACCCGCGCAAGTTCCACCCAGCGCCACGCCAGCTCAGCGACAAAATCCATGCGCTCGGGCGATGCCCGGTAGCACACCACATCGGACTGGCTGCGTTCGCTGCGCCAGGCCAGGTCCTTGAAACTGATCGGGCGGCTGATGATGCGTCCATCCAGCTCCGGCAGCGCAATGTGCATCGCCAGGTCACGCGGGCCCAGCCCTTGCTCGCTGTCACGCCAGCCGGGCTCGTTGTCCTGGGCACAGATGGCCTGGATCACCGGGATATTGCGACGAAACGGACGCAGGTGGGGCGCTTCCGGGCTGGATTGAGCAAAGCCGGTGGTGTTGAGGATCACCGCCGCGTCAACCTGGTCCAGCCAGTCCTCGACCACCGTCAGGCAACCGGGCTCTTTCAGGCTGGCCACCGCAACCGGCAAGGGATTGAGCCCCGCCGCTTGCAAGCGCTGGCAGAACACATCGATGAAGCCCGTGTTCGCCGCCTGCAAGTGCGAGCGGTAAAACAGCACTGCCGCCACTGGCTTCCCGGCCTCCCAGTCGGCTTGCCAGTCGCTGAGCACAGCCGGGCTTTTGCTCGGGTGATAGATCGCGGTGCGCGGCAGGGCTTGGGGTTCACTCCAGGTGTAATCGCGACCGAGCCAGCGACTCGCCAAACAGCGGAACAGGTCCAGGGCGTTGGCCATGCCGCCCTGGCGCAGGTAGTGCCAGAGCCGGTCACGCTCTTCGACCGCTACCGTGCTCAGGTCGCTGAGTTCGGGGTCCGGGCGGTCGTCGCCGGGCACCAGAATCAATTGCACGCCGCGCCGGGACAGCTCGATCAGTTGCTCGACGCCATAGCGCCAATAGGCGATGCCGCCGTGCAGTGAAATCAGGATCACCTTGGCATGGCGCAACACTTCATCGACGTACAAATCCACCGAGGCGTGATTCTGCACCTGCATCGGATTGGCCAGGCGCACGCTCGGGTAATCGTCGGGTAACTGTTGCGCAGCCTCGGCGAGCAAGGCGAGGCTGGAGTCGCCACTGCACAGGATCACCAGCTCGGCGGGGGTTTGTCCAAGGTCGGCAATGTTGTCATCCGACACGAAACCGCCGGGCTGGGTCCTGAGCAGGTGCATGGGTTACACGCTGAGCGCGGCGCGCAGTTGCGCTTCGAGTTGCACGGCGTCCAGCGCCTGGCCGATCAGCACCAGGCGTGTGGTGCGCGCTTCATCGGCGCCCCACTGGCGGTCGAAGTGCTTGTCGAAACGTGTGCCCACACCTTGGATCAGCAGGCGCATGGGCTTGTTGGGGATGGCCGCAAAGCCCTTGACGCGCAGGATGTCGTGCTTGATCACCAACTGGGTCAGCGCATCCAGCAACAGGCTCTCGTCGGCCTGGGGCAATTCGATGGAGATGGAGTCGAACGCGTCGTGATCGTGATCGTCCTCGCCTTCGTGGTGGTGATCGTGGTGACTGTGACGGCTGTCGATGTGTTCTTCGGAACCGGCACCCAGGCCGATCAGCACATCGAGCGGCAAGCGACCGCTGCTGGCTTCGATGATCTTGACCGCCGGCGGCAATTCTTCGGCGACTTCCAGGCGCACGCGGGCCAGGTCTTCAGGGTTGATCAGATCGGCCTTGTTGAGAATCACCAGGTCGGCGCTGGCCATTTGGTCGGCGAACAGCTCGTGCAGGGGCGACTCGTGGTCCAGGTTCGGGTCGAGTTTACGCTGGGCGTCGACCTGATCCGGGAACGCGGCGAAAGTGCCGGCAGCGACGGCCGGGCTGTCGACCACGGTGATCACCGCGTCGACTGTGCAGGCGCTGCGGATTTCCGGCCACTGAAAGGCTTGCACCAATGGCTTGGGCAGTGCCAGGCCAGAGGTTTCGATGAGGATGTGGTCGAGATCGCCCCGGCGCGCCACCAGTTCGCGCATCACCGGGAAGAACTCCTCCTGCACGGTGCAGCACAGGCAGCCGTTGGCCAGTTCGAAGACACGACCGACGGCTTCTTCCTCGGTGCAGCCGATGGAGCACTGCTTGAGGATTTCGCCATCGATGCCCAGCTCGCCGAACTCGTTGACGATTACGGCGATACGACGGCCCTGGGCGTTGTCGAGCATGTGGCGCAGCAAGGTGGTCTTGCCCGAGCCGAGAAAGCCGGTGACGATGGTGACGGGGAGTTTGGCCAGTGTTTTCATCGGATGCCCTTTGGCAAGGTGGCGGGCATACGGGACGACAAGCGCTGCAACAGCGGTGCGCGCAAGAGTTTCGCCACCGGATCACCCCGCCCGGTTGTAGTGAGAATCTGGATCGAGGCAGGTCTCCTGGCTGACAGTGTGCCGGGCGGTTGGCCCGGCATTCGCTGCGCCTTCCCGCGAACCCATTGTGCAGGGCTTGCAGTGGCGTGGCAGCGAACATCACCGTTCACAGTTGCGGGGGCAGCCGCGGCATTGACCGCGTTCCCTTCTTAGCTTCGACAATGGCGAAGAACCTCGAAGCGACAAGGCTACGCATGGTCTGTGGGCGGGTCAAATTCTTGTGGCGGCAATCGGGACGCCATCGCGGGCAAGCCCGCTCCCACAATGGGCCGGTGTCCGCAGTCCCCTGTGGGAGCGGGCTTGCTCGCGATGGGCGCGACCCGGTCTCGATTGACGGCAAAGCCGCCCCATGCTCTCCTACACGCCTTGTTACGGGTGCCCTTCACAGGGTGAAACGGGAAACCGGTGAATCATGTGCTTTACTCAAGCCCATGTCAGTCCGGTGCTGCCCCCGCAACGGTAAGCGAGCGAAGAATCAGATCCACTGTGCCGATCATCGGCATGGGAAGGCGATTCTTGCAGGTTTCGGCAGATGCCCAAGCCCCTCGCGAGCCCGGAGACCGGCCCGCAACACACAGTGACGATACGATCACGAAAACAACAAACCCGCGGTGGGCGGGCGCTGTTTGAACCTCTGCGTGCACGCTACGCAGGGTGTCTGCATGCGCTCTCGTCACCCTGACAGAACAGAGGGAAGCGCCATGTCGATCATCAGCAGCACCAGCCACGCACCGGCCAGCAGCCACACAACCACCCTGACCCAACGCCTGACCGTCGCCGTCTGCGCATCAATCCTGGGCGCGTGCCTGGTCTACGTCGCCGGTTTCTCGCACATCGAAGCGGTCCACAACGCCGCCCACGATACCCGCCACAGCGCCGCGTTCCCTTGCCATTGAGACCTGACGACATGATCAAGCGTATCGCGCAAACCGCAGGTTTTTCCGGACTGCTGGCCGCCCTTCTGCTCACGCTGCTGCAAAGTTTCTGGGTTTCGCCGCTGATTTTGCAGGCCGAAACCTACGAGAAATCCGAGCCTGCCGCCGTTGAAGTGCATGAACATGCTGCCGGCACGGCCGCGCACAGCCACGACACCGAAGCCTGGGAGCCGGAAGACGGCTGGCAGCGCGTGCTGTCGACCACCGGTGGCAACCTTGTCGTCGCCGTCGGTTTTGCACTGATGCTCGCCGGCCTCTACACCCTGCGCGCACCGACCAAAACTGCACAGGGCCTGCTCTGGGGCCTGGCGGGCTACGCCACTTTCGTGCTGGCGCCAACCCTCGGCCTGCCCCCTGAACTGCCGGGCACCGCCGCGGCGGATCTCGCGCAACGGCAAATGTGGTGGATCGGCACCGCCGCTTCGACCGCTGTCGGCATTGCCCTGATCGTGTTCAGCCACCATTGGCTGATGAAATTGCTGGGCGTGGCGATCATCGCCGTTCCGCATGTGATCGGCGCACCGCAGCCGGAGGTGCATTCGATGCTCGCGCCAGAAGCGTTGGAATCGCAATTCAAGATGGCTTCGCAACTGACTAACGTCGCGTTTTGGTTGGCCCTTGGCCTGCTCAGCGCCTGGCTGTTCCGTCGTCAGAACCACGCATGATCATTGAAAGCACAGCGCCGACCCTGGTGGTCGGCCTGGGCTGTCAGCGCGGCTGCCCGGTCGAAACGCTGCGCGCTTTGCTCGACCAGGTCCTCCAGGCTCATCAAATCGAACTGCGTCAAATACAGGCCCTGGCCAGCATCGACCTGAAACGTGACGAGCCCGGCCTGATCGAACTGGCTGCACAACTCAACCTGCCGCTGACGTATTTCAGCAGTGAACAACTGGCGCCCTACGAGCCGTGCTTAAGCCACCGTTCGCAGATCGCCTTCGAACGCACCGGCTGCTACGGCGTGGCCGAGAGCACCGCCCTCGCCCTCGCCGAACAACTCACTCAGGCACCGGCGACCTTGCTGATTTCACGACAAAAATACGCCCAGGCGACACTGGCATTGGCCGGCGCAGCGTAAAATCCCGATAATCCCCGCCCCTGAACATGAGCAATCTTCATCTGAAGCCTTGCCCAACCCTTTTTTGACAGGAAACGACGATGACCGTCTACTTCATTGGCGCAGGTCCTGGCGACCCGGAACTGATCACGGTCAAAGGCCAGCGCCTGATCCGCAGCTGTCCGGTGATCATCTATGCCGGCTCCCTTGTGCCAGCCGCCGTGCTGGATGGCCATAGCGCCGAACAGGTGGTCAACAGCGCCGAACTGCACCTGGAGCAGATCATCGAACTGATCAAGGCCGCCCATGCCAATGGCCAGGACGTGGCGCGGGTGCATTCCGGCGACCCGTCCCTGTATGGCGCGATTGGCGAGCAGATCCGCTATTTGCGCGAGCTGGGCATACCATTCGAGGTCGTCCCCGGCGTCACTGCGACGGCGGCCTGCGCCGCGTTGCTGGGCGCAGAACTGACCCTGCCGGACGTAGCACAGAGTGTGATCCTGACCCGTTACGCCGATAAGACCGCGATGCCGGTCGGTGAAGAGCTGGGCAGTCTGGCGCAGCACGGGGCGACCATGGCGATTCATCTGGGCGTCAACCATTTGCGCAAAATCCTGGCTGAATTGCTGCCGCATTACGGCGCCGATTGCCCGATTGCTGTGATACACCGGGCAACCTGGCCGGATCAGGACTGGGTAGTGGGGACGATCGACGATATTGCCGCAAAGGTTGAGGCCAAGGGGTTTCGGCGCACGGCGTTGATTCTGGTTGGGCGGGTGCTGGGCAGTGATCAGTTCAGTGAGTCGTCGTTGTATCGGGCTGGGCATGCGCATCTGTATCGCCCTTGAGGCCCTCGAATTTGACGCATAAAAAAACGGCGCTCACGGGGCGCCGTTTTTCATGTCGCAGCGAACACCTTAGTAGTAGGCGTTTTCTTTCTGCGTGTGGTCGGTCACGTCGCGAACGCCCTTGAGCTCGGGGATGCGCTCGAGCAAGGTCCGCTCGATGCCCTCCTTCAAGGTTACGTCGGCCTGGCCGCAGCCCTGGCAACCGCCGCCGAACTGCAGAACGGCGATGCCGTCCTCCACCACGTCGATCAGGCTGACCTGACCGCCGTGGCTGGCCAGCCCCGGATTGATCTCGGTTTGCAGGTAGTAATTGATACGCTCGTTGATCGGGCTGTCGGCGTTGACCATCGGTACTTTGGCGTTTGGCGCCTTGATGGTCAGTTGGCCACCCATACGGTCGGTGGCGTAGTCGACGACCGCGTCATCCAGGAAAGCTTCACTGAACGAGTCGATGTAGGCAGTGAAGCTTTTCAGCCCCAATGCGGTGTCTTCGGGTTTTTCCTCGCCCGGCTTGCAATAGGCAATGCAGGTTTCGGCGTATTGGGTGCCGGGCTGGGTGATGAAGACGCGGATGCCGATGCCTGGAGTGTTCTGCTTGGAGAGCAGATCGGCCAGGTAATCGTGGGCGGCGTCGGTGATAGTAATAGCAGTCATGGAAACTCCTCACAGGCTTGGGCGCAGTTTACGCCAATCATCGCGCCGCACAAAGTCCTAGTATTTTTGTCGGGAAATAACCGACTGACTTTGGCGGGCGGATTCACCGTCAATCCGCTGTTTTAGCCACCGATAGCTGCACTTTTCCACCCATTGATAACTTGCCCAAGCCCCTGCGCCGATGGCAACGACGCATACGATGAACATCAAGTACGGGTCTACCCCGTAGCGCTGCGCGATAAAGCCGCCTGCCGACAATACCAACACGTGCATCAAATACACCGAGTAGGAGCAATCCCCTAGCCATTTCAGCAGCCGGCGATTCTCGAAAAAGCGCTCCAACACCATGCAGGCCATCACCAGCACCGCACTGGGCAAGCCCCAGGCGAGAAAGCGTGGTTGCGGCGGCAGGTGGTAAATGATCAGCAGCGCACCACCGATCCCCATGAGGGGCAGATACAAGCCGGGCTTGATCCACCCACGGCGGTAGATCATGCCGATGGCGATGCCCAACAGGAACTCATACACGATGCTCGACCGGTAAAACTCGCTGATCCAGCCATAGCCGGTCCAGGCCTCACAAACCGCAAACAGCAGCGCCGCGACGATCAGCAGCCGCCATTGCAGGCGGAACAACAGCGCCCAGGCAAACAGCACGTAAAACAGCATTTCGTAATTGAGCGTCCAGCCGACATTGAGCGTCGGATAAATCCCATAGCCGCCGGGGTTTTGGGTGGGAATGAACAGCAACGACAAGAGGAAATGCGACCAGTCGACCGTCTGATCCGGCAATAAGGGCCGGGCGAACACAACGAGCAACGCCATCAGCACCGTGTACAGCCAATAGGCCGGCACGATTCGAAACAGCCTGTAGAGCAGAAAACGCCCGGGCGGCAGCGATTTGCCTTCGGTGGAAAGGAAAATCACCAGGCCACTGATGACGAAGAAGATATCGACCCCCACCGCGCCCTTGTCGATGAACAACTGTCCAATCGGCCCACGGGCCTGGAAGTCGAAGAAAATCTGCATGAAATGGTGACAGACCACGGTCCAGGCCGCGAGGGCGCGCAGTGCCTGTACGGAAATCAACATCGACGCTCTCCGGGAATTGTTTCCCCTGCTTGCATTGCCTCTGTGGGAGCGGGCTTGCTCGCGATGGCGCTGTGTCAGTCAATGTATGTGGCGACTGACACGCTGCCTTCGCGGGCAAGCCCGCTCCCACAGAAGAAGCATTGCATCAACAGGAATCGGCGGTGTGTATGGAATCCGACACCGCCACCCCGGCAAAGGTCGATCAAAGATTCTCGTAGCGATTCATGTCCAGCACGCCCTCTTCCACCGGATCGGTTTCGTGGATGTACTGGCTCAGGTCATGGAAATAGAACCAGAACTGCGGATGACTGCGGCGGATCCCCCAACGTTCGACGATTTTCTCGAAACGATTGGCGTCCTTGGCATTTTCCATGGCCTCTACGAACGCTGGCACCTGGGCCGCAGGAATGTTGAAGATGAAATTCGGGTAGCTGCTGAGCACGCCCGGGAAGATGGTCAGCGTATCCAGCCCCGGCTGGTAGCGCAGCGACTCGCCGAGCAGGAACGCCACGTTGCTGTGGGCGCGGTTGCGCAGAAGGCTGTAGACCTCGCGCTTGCCGCTGGACGTCTGGATACGCAGCATCGTCGCTTCCGGCAACTGGTCAATCACTTTCAATCCGGCGGCAGGACGCGAAGTCAGGCGGCTCAGGACCTGTTCGGCACTTTGCAATTCAGGGTCAATGTTGGGACGTGAGCAATACGCGCCGTCGCAACGGTTGATCGGGTCTGGTTTGGCGTTCAGCTCGCCATAGCGCACGAGCAATTGCTGGGCGAAATCGTACTTGGGGTCTTTGGGGTCGAGTTTCAGCGCGGTGGGCTTGTCGTCGTCGATATCTTCATAGTCCATCCACATCTTGATCTTGCCGCTGTTCTGGTACCAGTCATCGAGGTAACCCTCGCGAGAATTGGCCGGCATCAGACGCAGGAAGTTCTGTTCGGCGCCGTTGCGGATCAGGTCGAAATACAACCGCGTCTGCGCCTGATGGGACACGTTACCGAACACGTCGAAGTTCACCGCCAACTGGTAGTACGTGCGCTCCAGCAAGGGGTAGTCGAATAGCCACATCGTCTGCGGCACTTCGCCGATCAGGCCCTTGGTCACGGCGGCGCTGTCAAAATGACGGAAGATGCTCAGCAGCGCATTGTCGTTACCGGCCCAAAGGGTCGACCAACTTGGCGCCGGCAGGTCAGCGTAGCTGTCGCGCCGCAAGGCTTCGTACTCGTTGCGCTTGTTACGGTAGTCGTGCCACAGGCCGATGACGCTGCCAACGTCGTCGTTCTGTCCCGGCATCGCCAGCAACGGCGTAGCCTGTCCCCGGTAATTGGGGTCGGTGATGTAGAGGTCGTGCTCCGGCGCCTGGAACAACGCCCAGAAGTTGTCGCGAATCACATCCGTGGCGATCTGGCCCCTGCACACCGGCCCGCGAATGAAGGTGCGCACGAAGTATTCGGCGTTATCGAGCATGAACTGGTAGCGCGCCTGGGCCGGAATGGCCTCGAACGTCGAAAACGGGTTGGCTCGGCGCTCCGGCCCGTAGCCCGGCAATGCGTTGACCTGCCAGTTGCCGCTGTAGAACAAGCTTTTGACCCGCGCCATCTTTGCTGCGCTCAGCGGGTAGGTGATGTGGGTCTTGTGCACGATCACACCCTGCACCGGCCACAGGCGATAGTAGAACTCGGTTCCGGGATCGTCGTTCGGGCGGCGGGTGTTGATCACGTTGATCGGTTGACCCGTTGGCGTCCGCGAGCGCACCCACTGGAAAAAATGCCCCGGCTCGCCGTCCTTGAAATAGAGGTGCGCAAGGAACCAGTGCTCGTATAACCAGCGCCCTACCAGGCTTTGCCGGGCGCCCGGCGCATTGAGCAGGTTTTCCCATTGCATCACCTGCATCGCTTCGTTTGCGCTTGGCGCCAGGCCCTTCTCGTCAATCGGCGCCCCCGAAGCGAGCCAGCGCTGCAAAGTCTGATATTGCTGATCGGTCAGGCCGGTGACGGCCAGGGGCATGCCCTGTCCAGGATGGGTGCTGGTATAGGTATCGAACTCCGCCGGCATGGCGCAGGTGTTTTCGCGGTTCAGACCCAGGACGATGTCCTGCGGTAATTTGGCATTGGGCTGCAACGGCGTGTTGTGGCCGAACTCCAGCATCCGCGCCATCAGCGCGGCCTGGCTGCCCTGGGCGTCGAGTACCGAGTAGAAGCCTTTCTGTTGCCAGGCACGCTTGCCGGTCGCGTCATAAAACAACCGGGTTGGCGTCGCCGCCTGGGTACGCTCCCCGTCGTAGACAGGCGATTTGCTGGCGCCACGCGCCGCGCCTTCGCCACTGCCCAGGTTGAGCTGGCAGGCGGAGTCATAGCAGGCGTGGCAAGCCACGCACTTTTCGGTAAAGATCGGTTGGATATCGCGGGTGTAGGAAAGCCCCGGTGCAGCCGGCAGACCTTGCGCCACGGCGCCCCAACTTAAAAGCAGCAACACGCTGCCAATGACGACGCGATACGACATGGTCTGTTCCGATCCTTGAAAAACGCCGCGATTGTACAGACCCGGCCGCCCCACCAACATGAGTGATATTCATGCAAAATCTGCACATGCTCTAGAAGCCCGCAGGTTTGTTATGATTCCGCCCCTTCGTAATGGTCTTTCCGAGTAGTTCTAATGTCCGATCGCAGCCTTCGCCTTCAAGCACTCAAGCACGCCCTCAAAGAGCGCATTCTGATTCTCGATGGCGGCATGGGCACGATGATCCAGAGCTACAAGCTCGAAGAACAGGATTACCGTGGCAAGCGTTTCGCCGACTGGCCGAGCGACGTCAAGGGCAACAACGACCTGCTGGTGCTGACGCGCCCTGACGTGATCGGTGGCATCGAGAAAGCCTACCTGGATGCCGGCGCTGACATTCTTGAAACAAACACCTTCAACGCCACGCGGATTTCCATGGCCGATTACGGCATGGAAGGCTTGAGCTACGAGTTGAACGTAGAAGGCGCACGGCTGGCGCGCAAGATCGCCGACGCAAAAACCCTCGAAACGCCCGACAAACCACGCTTCGTCGCCGGCGTGCTGGGCCCGACCAGCCGCACCTGCTCGCTGTCCCCGGACGTGAATAACCCCGGCTACCGCAACGTCACCTTTGACGAACTGGTGGAGAACTACACCGAATCGACCAAAGGCCTGATCGAAGGCGGCGCTGACCTGATCCTGATCGAGACGATCTTTGACACCCTCAACGCCAAGGCGGCGATTTTCGCCGTTCAAGGCGTGTTCGAGGAATTGGGCATCGAGTTGCCGATCATGATCAGCGGCACCATCACCGATGCCTCCGGCCGCACCCTCTCCGGCCAGACTACCGAAGCGTTCTGGAACTCGGTGGCCCACGCCAAGCCGATCTCGGTCGGCCTGAACTGCGCCCTGGGCGCCAGTGAACTGCGTCCTTACCTGGAAGAGCTGTCGAACAAGGCCGGCACCCACGTTTCCGCGCACCCCAACGCCGGCCTGCCCAACGAATTCGGCGAGTACGACGAATTGCCGTCGCAAACCGCCAAGGTCATCGAAGAATTCGCCCAGAGCGGCTTCCTCAACATCGTCGGCGGCTGCTGTGGCACCACGCCAGGTCACATCGAAGCCATCGCCAAGGCCGTGGCCGGTTATGCGCCGCGCCAGATTCCGGACATCCCCAAAGCCTGCCGCCTGTCCGGCCTGGAACCGTTCACGATTGATCGCCAGTCGTTGTTCGTCAACGTCGGCGAGCGGACCAACATCACCGGTTCCGCCAAATTCGCCCGCCTGATCCGTGAAGACAATTACACCGAAGCCCTGGAAGTCGCCCTGCAACAGGTCGAAGCCGGCGCCCAGGTGATCGACATCAACATGGACGAAGGCATGCTCGATTCGAAGAAGGCCATGGTGACCTTCCTCAATCTGATCGCCGGTGAACCGGACATCTCCCGCGTGCCGATCATGATCGACTCCTCGAAATGGGACGTGATCGAAGCCGGCCTCAAGTGCATCCAGGGCAAGGGCATCGTCAACTCGATCAGCATGAAAGAAGGCGTCGAGCAGTTCATTCACCACGCCAAACTGTGCAAGCGCTACGGCGCGGCCGTGGTGGTGATGGCCTTTGACGAAGCCGGCCAGGCCGACACCGAAGCGCGCAAGAAAGAGATCTGCAAACGCTCCTACGACATTCTGGTCAACGAAGTGGGCTTCCCGCCGGAAGACATCATCTTCGACCCGAACATCTTCGCCGTGGCCACCGGCATCGAAGAACACAACAACTATGCCGTGGACTTCATCAACGCCTGTGCCTACATCCGTGACGAGCTGCCCTATGCGCTGACCTCCGGTGGCGTGTCCAACGTATCGTTCTCGTTCCGTGGCAACAACCCGGTGCGTGAGGCGATCCACTCGGTGTTCCTGCTGTACGCGATCCGCAACGGCCTGACCATGGGTATCGTCAACGCCGGCCAGTTGGAAATCTACGACCAGATCCCGACCGAACTGCGCGACGCCGTGGAAGACGTAATCCTCAACCGCACCCCGGAAGGCACCGACGCCCTCCTCGCCATCGCTGACAAATACAAGGGTGACGGCAGCGTCAAGGAAGCCGAGACCGAAGAGTGGCGCAACTGGGACGTCAACAAGCGTCTGGAGCATGCACTGGTCAAGGGCATCACCACCCATATCGTCGAAGACACCGAAGAGTCGCGCCAGTCGTTCGCCCGCCCCATCGAAGTGATCGAGGGCCCGCTGATGTCCGGCATGAACATCGTTGGCGACCTGTTCGGCGCCGGCAAGATGTTCCTGCCGCAGGTGGTGAAATCTGCCCGCGTGATGAAGCAGGCCGTGGCGCACCTGATCCCGTTCATCGAACTGGAAAAAGGTGACAAGCCGGAGGCCAAGGGCAAGATTCTCATGGCCACGGTCAAGGGCGACGTGCACGACATCGGCAAGAACATCGTCGGCGTGGTGCTGGGTTGCAACGGTTATGACATCGTCGACCTGGGCGTGATGGTGCCGGCGGAGAAGATCCTGCAGGTGGCCAAGGAACAAAAGTGCGACATCATCGGTTTGTCGGGCCTGATCACTCCATCGCTGGATGAAATGGTCCACGTGGCGCGCGAGATGCAGCGCCAGGACTTCCACTTGCCGCTGATGATCGGTGGCGCCACCACTTCCAAGGCGCACACCGCGGTGAAAATCGAGCCTAAATACAGCAATGATGCGGTGGTGTACGTCACCGACGCCTCCCGCGCCGTGGGTGTGGCGACGCAGTTGCTGTCCAAGGAGCTCAAGGCCGGTTTCGTCGAGACAACCCGCAGTGAATACATCGAGGTCCGCGAACGTACGGCCAACCGCAGTGCCCGCACCGAGCGCCTGAGTTACGCCGCCTCCATCGCCAAGAAACCGCAGTTCGACTGGGGTTCCTACCAGCCGGTCAAGCCGACCTTCACCGGCACCAAGGTGCTGGATAACATCGACTTGAAGGTGCTCGCCGAGTACATCGACTGGACACCGTTCTTTATTTCCTGGGACCTGGCGGGCAAGTTCCCTCGCATTCTGCAGGACGAAGTGGTGGGCGAAGCGGCCACCGCGCTGTATGCAGACGCCCAGGAAATGCTCGCCAAACTGATTGACGAGAAACTGATCAGCGCCCGTGCGGTGTTCGGTTTCTGGCCGGCCAATCAGGTGCATGACGACGACATCGAACTCTACGGCGATGACGGCAAACCATTGGCCAGGCTGCATCACCTGCGCCAGCAGATTATCAAGACCGACGGCAAGCCGAACTTCTCCCTGGCAGACTTCGTTGCGCCCAAGGACAGCGAACTGACCGACTACGTGGGCGGTTTCATCACCACCGCTGGCATCGGCGCCGAAGAAGTGGCGAAGGCTTATCAGGACGCCGGCGACGACTACAACTCGATCATGGTCAAGGCCCTCGCGGACCGTTTGGCCGAGGCCTGTGCCGAGTGGCTGCACCAGCAGGTCCGTAAGGACTACTGGGGTTACGCCACGGACGAGGCGCTGGACAACGAGGCATTGATCAAAGAGCAATACAGCGGCATCCGCCCGGCGCCAGGCTACCCGGCCTGCCCGGATCACACCGAGAAAGCCACGCTCTTCGCCCTGCTGGACCCCGAGGCCGCCGAAATGCGCGCCGGACGTAGCGGCGTGTTCCTCACCGAACACTACGCCATGTTCCCGGCGGCAGCCGTCAGCGGCTGGTACTTCGCGCACCCTCAGGCGCAGTACTTCGCCGTGGGCAAGGTCGACAAGGACCAGGTGCAGAGCTACACCTCGCGCAAGGGCCAGGAACTGAGCGTGACCGAACGCTGGCTGGCGCCGAACCTGGGTTATGACGATTGATGCCCCCCTGTAGGAGCGAGCATGCTCGCGATGGAAGGTCAGGCACCGCGGGGCATCAGGCCGCCCGTGTCATCGTTAACCACCATCGCTAGCAAGCTAGCTCCTACAGGGGATTTGCGAACACCATACGGTCGACGCTCGATTGCTCGCGATGGAAGATCAGGAAGATCAGGCACCGCGGGGCATCAGGCCGCTCGTGTCATCGTTAACCACCATCGCTAGCAAGCTTGGTTATCTGCGGCGTCTCCCGGACATTTCTTCGGCGCTGTCGGTGGAAGACGCGTCCATCGCCGCCCAATCGGGATTGGCGAGCCATCGTTCGATGTTATCCCGCGAGATGCCCAGCACCTTGTTCCCACCTACCCGGTCGAGGTGAGCCAGGAGCCGTTCGAGGGTGTCCGTCGTTAAATAGCGCAGGATGCCAAACAGGTGCGTGCCCCTCAGTAATCGATCATGGTTGCCATCGAACGCCTCTTGAGGGATATCCTGAATCGGGTTTCCCGCCAGGCTCAACTCTTCCAGGTTTGGCGCCTGCAAGACACCTTCAGGCCACTCCCGCAGGTCATTGCCATTGAGATGCAGGCTTTGCAGCGACTCGGGAATGGGGCCTACGAAACGGTTCATCTGGTTGTAGTTCATTTCCAGCTTGCGTAGCCCGCGCAACGCTTGCAAGCCTGCACCGTCGAAGGTCTTGATCCGGTTGTAGCTCAACCGCAACGATTCAAGCTGTGCCATCGCCCCCAGATCCTGCCCCAAGGCCAGCAGATCGCTGAGACGGTTGCTGGATAATCCCAATGTTTGCAGACGTGTCATGGCAGCGACCGCCGACGGCACACGCTCCAGGCTGTTAAGGCTCAGATCCAGCGAGCGCAACCCGCTGAACACCGGGAGAAAGCCATGGACGTCGGCTTCATTCAATCCCACGCCGCGCAGGTTCAACGATTGCACATGTCCGAAACCTGTCGGCATTTCAGGCAGCTCCCCCAGGCCAGCGATGCTCGACAGATCCAGCGTGGGCACGCGCTCCCGGGACATGGCGTTCAGACCTTCTTTCCAGCACGCCATGATCCGCCCTGCCGCTTTGCTGCGGCGCTCGGAAGCTGTCCAACGCCCACCGTACGCGGCGCTGCCTGTGCGCCGATGAAAAATCCAACCGTTCAATTGCCGGGTGATCGCTTCGAACCGGTGCCCCCACTCCTCGACATGCGCGTCGACCCAGGTATCGTCCGCGCCAACGCGCCAACCCTCGATGACTTCCAGGGCCTCGCCCTCGGTCAATGAAGGGTCAACCCTGCGCAAGCGACCGACAAATGACGGCACACTTTCGGCGGCAGGCAGCGCCGGTGGCAGTGGCAGCAATCGGCTGGCAAGTAGCGAGCCGTTTTCAAAAGGCTGTAAGGCGTGATCCGGGACAGGCTCCAGGGCGAACGTGTGCAACGCACCATCGGGCAGGCCTAAGGCTGATTCGCATCGACGCCTGGCCAATTGCAGTTGTTGCCGGGCGGAATTCGATAACGGCGCTCCTGTCAGGTTGGTGTTGATCAACAATTCATCCCGCGCCAACGCTTCGGGCGGCAGCTCGCGAATCAGCGTGCCACGCAGGTCGAGCCAGCTCAGGCGCGGCAACCTGTCTGCGCCCCGAGGCCATTGTTGCAGCGGCGTGCCCTCCATGATCAGCGTCTCCAGATCCGTCATGGCACTCACATCGAATTGATACAACGGGTTGTCCGAAAGATCGAGCTTGCGCAGCCGACCCGCGTTCTGCGGGGCAATCGGGTCGACTATCAGGCGGTTACCCCGCAGATCAAGGTATTGCAGGCCTGAAAAGTTATGGAGCAACTCGCGAATCTGCTGGTCGGTGGAATTGGGCACACGCAGGCGCAACGTCCACACGTGAGAAAAATTGGCTGTCAGCGCCGGCAGGGGTTCATCGCACACCAGGTCGAGTTGCCGGTAGGCCGCGTTTTCAGCGGCGAATGGCCTGCCCCGCCAGGTATTGCGCAAACTCAGGGCGACACCTGCCTTGTGTTCAAGGTCACCCCCGTGGGTCACCCAATCCTCCAGGGTTTGTTCAAGTGTCAGCCATTGCTCGCGCAGTCCTTCGAGCATCTGCAGGATCTGTACATCGTTTTGTCCGGCGCGCAGCAGCGCGAGCACCATTGCATTGGCTTCGGCCATTTCCAGGTCGGGATACAGATGCTGCAGGCGTAACACCAACCCTACATTTAACCCGGAAGAACCGACCAGCCCTTCGCCGCTTGCCGGGTAGCCCACCAGGTTCTGCCGGATCCGCTGTGGGGGCCGGAATGCACGGCCATGCCGACTCTGCGGCTCCAGGATCGCCGCACTGTGCTCGACATGCTCCGTCGCATATCGGCAGATGGCTCGCTGCAACGCGGGACTGTCGGTGACCAGAGGCATACCGAGTGCTTGCCGGCTTGGCGCGGGCAAGGCATGCAGGAGCGCGGCATGGAAATGGTCGATGGAAGCCGAGGGTTGGTTCAGCGCTTCGCCGTCGTCGTTGAACGCCTGGTAGAACGGGCCTTTCTTCACCACGTGGCAACGCTGCGCTGCCGTCCGGCGGCCAATGGCATCGAGCAGCCGCCCCGTAATGCTCCCTTCGCGGATCTCCAGGCGTACCTCATCGGACCAGCCCGGCAATCGCTCAAGCGTGTGTACAGCCAGGTGCCGTGCATCGGCTGACAGCATGTTGCGCATGTGCAGCTTTGCCAGCGCGCGGGTCAAGCGACCACGCCTGGCGTACCAGCGTGCCTCCCGGAGCATTGACCGTGGCACCTTGGTGGTGTTCCTCACAATGGCCATGTCCACGGCGCTGGCATGGGCCAGCACTTCGTTCGCCGCGGCATCACTGAGGCCGGGGTACACCCGTTGCAACGGGTCGGCCAGCGCAGTGGCCTGAGCATTGCGGCGATAAAAGCTTTCAAACAGTGATGACCGTCTGGTTCGGGCGTGAGCGGCGATCTGCTCCCTCAATGCCTGGGCGCGCCAGCCACGGTTTTGCGCGGCCTCTGCACCCAACAACGCGACGGTCTCGGCTTCGTTCAGGGCTTCCAGTACCCGCATCGGCAACTGCGCGGTGAGTACATCGTATCGACTCATGCGAATCGGCGGTTTCACCGGCGCACCAGCCTCCAGCGGGGCCTGGCCGTACTCGGCCCGAAGGCCAGACAGGCCTGGCTTTTCAAATACCTGCAGGATTCGCCCCGCCGGCCAACGCGGTAACTCCGTGATCATCGGCACTGCGTGCAAATAACGCTCGTCGATGAGCTCGCCGCTCACCACCTGTTCAATCACCTGTGTGACGTCGCGGTCGGCACCCCATAGCCGCAGCGCATCGGCAAGCTCCGGTGGTGGCAAGCGGTTGTCCATGTGCATCCGGCGCAACGCGTTATCACTGACCCCGGCGATGTCAGCGATCGTGAGCAGTTGTTCATCGCTGCACGCATCGGTGATATGGCCCATTCGCCGCAGCAGTCTCAAGCGGCTCCAGCTCAACGGGTTTTCCAGGACGTGGCGCCAGGCGCCGGCTGCATTGTGCGCCAGTACCGGTTGATAGGCCTGCGCATCGGTTGGATGCCTGATGCGCCAGCGTTTGAGATCACGGTCAAAAACCTGCTCGTAGACCTTGCCTTCGAGGCGGATAAACGACCTGTCGTCCAACGTGTAACGGCCCATGGCATCCGGCCCGGTATCGGGGTCGAAGGCGCCTGGCACTTCATAACCGGCCATGTCCGACCTGCACAGTCGTGCGCTGCCATCAGGCAAGGTGACCGGGTGCAGGTCCTCAATCACCGGCGTTGGCTCGACTGCCGACAACTTCGACAGCCCCTTGCCAGCACTCGCAGTGAGCCCCAACAACAGCAGGTTCTGCGCAACATCCAACAAATGTGCCTTGGCAGCCTGGCGATCGCCCTCGCTCCATTCGACCACGCCCTCGATCGACTCCGCCAGCAACTGGCACGCCATCAACGTCATCATGACTTCACCCAGAACCGGCACGAACATCGAGACCGAGCCCAGGATCAGCATGCCAATGTTCAGCAATTTATCGAACAGGGCGTCGCGTTCCCGAGCATCGACAGTTGCCGACGGCACGGCGTAACTGAGGGCATCGGCGATCTGCTGCTGGCGATGTCGCTCGAACAGCCAATCCCAGAGATCAATGTTGTGATCACCGTCCCTTTCGAGCAGGACGAACAACGGTGCGAGAAACGGCTCGGGGTTGGCCACCTGGCGAATGGCCGGCGCCGGGGCCAACTGTTCGACCTGGGTGCTGGGCAATCGACTGAGCCCATTGATCACGTCGCTGATCAGGGAATAGTGCGCCCGCAGCTCGCTGATGAACGGGGTGTCGGGAGCGTCCACGGTGAACTGGCTGAAGAAGTACGGTCGATCGGCATAAGCGACAAACCGGCTGAAAAATTGCTGGTAGGCGGTGGGACTGCCCGCGTCTGTGCCCCGGGCAGTAAAGTGCTGCTTGAGCGTCGCCTCCACTTGCCCAGGCTTATAGCGCTTCAAGGGATGATGCGGATCGTCGGGGATGAAAAGCAGCAGGTCTTCGGGCGTCTCGAGGGTTTTGCCAATCGCGAAGCCGATGCAGCCGGTCAACGGTCGATTCATCAGGGTCATTTCGCACAGCCCGATACGCTTTTCGCCCTGTCGGGGATTTCGTTCGCCCTGGATGATCGCCAGAATCGAGGTGTAATCCTCAGGTTCGATATCTTTTTGCAGCAAGGCCCGCTCAGCCGCCGTGCGCAGGGCGGTTTTCTGCACCGTATTGAACTGCTCGCGCATCGCGTGCTGCGTGGCCGATGCGTCGGGGTATACGAAGGCCTTGAGGTACTGCTGATACTGCCCGCCAATGTCCAGCACTCGGCAGGCATGGATGAACCGGCTCACCGTCATGGAGGTGCCGAGCGCCTCGAAACGCCCCGACTGCGCGGACTTGACGACAAACCCGGACGCCCGGTGATAGGCATCGAGCTCGCACTCGGCTTCTTCAAAGTTGTGCAGTGCCGCTTGCAACAATGTCCTTTGCGACACTTCGAAGGAGCCCACTTCGATGGAGATCACGCGGCCTACTTCAATGGGTTTCAGCAAATGTAAAAAGGTGTGGTTAACGTCGAGATCGACATCGAACTCGGCTTTCAGGTGTTCGCGCAGCAGCGGCTCGCCGAAAGCCTGAATGTCTTGCAAGCCCGTCATCGCCCTGGACCACTGGTTCTGCGCAATGAAGTGGGCGACCAGGCTTTCGTCGAACGCCTTGCGTTGTTGTCTTGAGCATTCTCGATACCAGGCCGGCAGTGGCGCATTGGCGCTTTTCAGCGCGTGCAGGTGCTGAGGCGTTGCCTGGTTCACCCAATATGGGATCGACTGCTCAAGCAATGGCGCGTGAATGCTGCGGGTGACGTGCGGGTGAGACATGCTTTTGCTCCTGAGAGTGGGAGCGTCCAGCACATCATGGGTGACCCCGTGGTGGGCGGTAGATAGTTCTTGACCCTGCTGGGTGCCGGATTTTGTCTATGCTCAACAGGCAGACTTCAAGACGAGGGGTTTATGGACGATCCAATCGACAACAAACCGCCGACCTTCTGGCAAATGCTGCACAGCGTCATGGCCGCAGCGTTCGGGGTTCAGAGCGGGAAGAACCGGGCCCGGGATTTTACCCATGGCAAACCCAGTCACTTCGTGATCCTGGGTGTGCTCTTTACGGCGGTATTCGCCCTGTCGCTGTACGGCATCGTGCAACTGGTCCTGTTGCTGGCCGGGGTCTAGCGCATCAGGGTTTGCAGGTTGAACGGATAGCGATACCCGCCAGGCCGCCCTTGGGCGGACATTTTGCGGAAGTCCACGTTGTAATCCGGCTCATCGCCCATGGCCAGCAATCGCTTGGCGGTAGCCGTGTCGATGAGTTGCAGCAGAGGGACCTGTCGATCCCGACCGCCGTATTGGCTGATGTCCACGCCACGGTCGATGTCATGTAACTGCACCAGTGCCCAGCCCCCGAGGGTAAAGTGCCCCCCTGTCAGCACGCTCAAGCGTCCCTCCACCTTTGCCAACAGCGCCTCCTTCGAGGTATTCACCGCACTGAACAGCACGTCCTTGCCGGGCACCTGGCCGGCCTCTGTGTAGGCCTGCATTGCGCCAAAGGCCATTTGATCATTGGCCGACCAGACCAGCGAAACATTCGGGTAGCGATGGCGCAGCAACCTCGCCTGCTCGTACGCCCGCTTATGCGTCCAGCCGCCATAGACCAGTTGCCGCAAACGTACTTCGGGGTGCTCGCCAAGGGCACGCATCATGCCTTTTTCGCGCAGTTGTGCAGATGGCGTGATCTTCAGGCCAGAAAACGCGAGCATTTCGATGGTCTGGCCGGGCGCCACGGGCCGATGCTGGCGAATCAGCTCCTTGGCCATCAGGTAACCACCCTCCTCGTCGTTGGGTACCAGGCTGCCCAGGCGATCCGGGCGCTCGCCCAACAGGCTCATCTGACTGGGCGTCAGCGATGCATTGACCATGTACAGCTTGACGCCGCTACCCTGCGCAAGACGCATGACTTGCGGGGCGATGTATTCCTCGTTGACGAACATCAGGTAGTCGGGACGATTGGGTCCGTGCAGCGCCTCGCGCGCCTGCGCCACCGTCAGTTCAGGCATGCGCCTGGAGTAGACGATACGCAGGTCAATGCCCAGATCGGTGGCGGCGGCCTGCATGAATTGCGAATAGCTGACCCAGAACGCCTCGTCGACCTCACCGGGATTGAGAAACAACACCGACTCGGCACGCGCGCCTTGGCCATAACCTGCGCCCAGCACCAGCAAGAAGGTGTAGAAAAACTTCAGCATTGATCGTCCGAGCCCCCGAATTCGCGGCGCATTATAGCCAGCGAATCGTTTTAAAAGGCGCTAATTACGCAGATTGTCCGACAATCTGCGCAACCGGGCCCGGACGGGTCATTTATTGATGGCTCACCCAGAACACCGCAGTGCCCACGACCAGGATGATCAGAAACAGAATGGCCCAAGCGTCGACCGTACTGTCAGGCTTTGAAGCTTTGGTAGGGTTGCTCATTGCATCGCCTCTTGTCGGTTTTGTCGGTGATTGCACGAAGACACGAGCAGAGTAAAGACGACGATTGCCCGTACGACAAATGCGGGTATAGCAATAACAATTCTCGTTAGTCGTTTTGGTTCTTTACATATACTCAAACATCACTTTTGCGCATAACTGCAAACTGGTATCTTGCCCCGGCTCCGTTGGGAGTGCGCGGCCGTGCGCGCAGAATTGCCGAGGCGGTTCGGAGACTTCAGTCAGCGACAAACGCCACTGGATCCGACCAGCCCAGCCTGAGAACAGGACTTATATGTACGTATACGACGAGTACGATCAGCGGATCATCGAGGACCGCGTCAAGCAGTTCCGAGATCAGACCCGACGCTATCTGGCAGGCGAGCTGAGCGAAGAAGAATTCCGCCCCCTGCGCTTGCAGAACGGGCTCTACATTCAGCGTTTCGCACCCATGTTGCGAGTGGCGGTGCCTTACGGCCAGTTGACCTCGCGTCAAGTGCGCATGATCGCCAAGATTGCCCGCGACTACGACAAGGGCTATGCCCACATCAGTACCCGGCAGAACATTCAGTTCAACTGGCCGGCGCTGGAAGACATCCCGGACATTCTCGCCGAACTGGCCACCGTGCAGATGCACGCCATCCAGACAAGCGGCAACTGCCTGCGCAACGTCACCACTGACCAGTTCGCCGGTGTCGCTGCCGACGAACTGATCGACCCGCGCCCATGGTGCGAGATCGTTCGTCAGTGGACCACGTTCCACCCTGAGTTCGCCTACCTGCCGCGCAAGTTCAAGATCGCCATCAATGGCTCGACCTCGGACCGCGCCGCCATCGAAGTCCACGACATTGGCCTGGAGCCAGTGCGTAACGCGGCTGGCGAAGTCGGCTTCCGCGTGCTGGTGGGCGGCGGCCTGGGCCGTACCCCGGTGGTCGGTGCGTTCATCAATGAATTCCTGCCGTGGCAAGACCTGTTGAGCTACCTCGACGCCATTCTGCGTGTGTACAACCGCTATGGCCGTCGCGACAACAAGTACAAGGCGCGGATCAAGATTCTGGTCAAGGCGCTCACGCCTGAAGTGTTCGCGCAGAAAGTCGAAGCGGAAATGGAACACCTGCGCGGTGGCCAGACCACGCTGACCGAAGCGGAACTGCATCGCGTCGCCAAGCATTTCGTCGACCCGGATTACAAGGCACTCGACAATATCGGCGCCGAACTGGCCGAGCTCGACCAGCAGCACCCGGGCTTCGCCCGCTGGCGCACCCGCAACACCCTGGCGCACAAGAAGCCGGGTTATGTGGCCGTTACCCTGTCACTGAAACCGACCGGCGTTGCGCCGGGCGACATCACCGACAAGCAGCTCGACGCCGTTGCCGACCTCGCCGAACGCTACAGCTTCGGCCAACTGCGCACGTCCCACGAGCAGAACATCATCCTGGCCGACGTCGAACAAAGCCAGTTGTTCACTCTTTGGGGTGAATTGCGCGAGCAAGGTTTTGCCACGCCGAACATCGGCCTGCTGACCGACATCATCTGCTGCCCTGGCGGTGATTTCTGCTCCCTGGCCAACGCCAAGTCGATCCCGATCGCGGAATCGATCCAGCGCCGTTTCGACGACCTGGATTACCTGTTCGACATCGGCGAGCTGGACCTGAACATCTCCGGTTGCATGAACGCCTGTGGTCACCACCACGTCGGCCACATCGGCATCCTCGGCGTGGACAAGAAAGGCGAAGAGTTCTATCAGGTGTCCCTGGGTGGCAGCGGCAGCCGCGATGCCAGCCTGGGCAAGATCCTCGGCCCGTCCTTTGCCCAGGACGACATGCCGGATGTGATCTCCAAACTGATCGACGTGTACGTCGAACAACGTACCGATGAAGAGCGTTTCATCGACACCTATCAGCGCATCGGTATCGACCTCTTCAAGGAGCGCGTCTATGCAGCGAATCATTAAGAACAACGAAGTCGTCGACGAAACCTGGCACCTGCTGCCCAAGGATTTCAACATCGACGAAATCAGCAACTGCGACGACTACATCGTGCCGCTGCAGTTGTGGCGTGAGCACGGCCGCATGCTCCTGGCCCGCGATGGCGGGCTGGGTGTGTGGTTGGACGCTGACGAAGAAGCCGAGGAAATCGGTGAAGACGCCAATAAGTTCCAGGTCATCGCCCTGAACTTCCCGGCCTTCACCGACGGTCGCAACTACTCCAACGCCCGACTGCTGCGTGACCGTTATGGTTTCAAGGGCGAGCTGCGGGCGATTGGCGATGTACTGCGCGATCAACTGTTCTACCTGCATCGTTGCGGGTTCGACGCCTTCGCCTTGCGCGCCGACAAAGACCCGTACGAAGCCCTTGAAAGCCTCAAGGACTTCTCGGTGACCTATCAGGCCGCCACTGACGAACCGCTGCCGCTGTTCCGTCGCCGCTAGCGAGCCTGCTCGCGATGGTGGTCAACGATGACGCGGGATGCCTGACACCCCGCGTTGCCCCGGCTTCCATCGCGAGCAAGCTCGCTCCTACAGTTGTTGCTGGGTCAGGGTTCGCCTGGTTCGACTGGGAACGGTCGTCCCAAAGCCACCCAATCGCGGTGCACCCGGGCTCGGTCTTCCAGTGCGGAAAACACGGAGTACGGATTGTCAAAGATCCCTGTCGGCACGGGTATCCCTTGCGTCAATCGCCGCCATAATTCCTGCGAAGCATCGGCTTCAGACAGCAGTTCCCAGACACGCGTCTGTATCTCCAGATAACTGATCTGGAAATCGGCCGTGAGGGTCAATGCGTTGATTGCCGCCAGAAATCGGTTGCCACGCGGCTTGAGCAGCAACCGTTGCCAGAGCTGCAACCTGGCCTCCCGCTGCCCGCGTTCGATCCCGTCCAACCAGCCTGCCGCCTCTCAGTAATGCAGCGAAGGTGAACTCAACCACAGGTTGAGTCCCGTTTGTCGGCGGTGCAAAACCAGCCGATGCAGCGTGTCTTGATCGGTGATGGGGTTGTTCCACAGCAGCACGCGGTCCCTGGCAATGGCCTGATTGAGAATCGCCTGTGGTACTCGACGGATCCGGTTATTGCGCAGATCCAGCAACGTCATGTGCGGCTGATCCCGAATGCCGATAGGACACCTGTCAATACCGGTATTGTTGAGTCTGAGCACTTGTAACTGGTCCATGCCGATGACCACCGGAGGCACCGCCAGCGGATTGTCACTCAGGTCCAGCGATTGTAGATTCACCAAGCTACTGAACAGCCCGGCATTGTCCTCGCTGAAGGTCAAGTGAGTCAGGCGCAGATTCAGTGAAGTCAGGTGCTGCAACTGAGCAATGGTTGACGGCACTGCCCCCCGAAACACTCCGGTAGCGTCAGCTATTCGCAGATCGGTCTTCTCCAGCGTCAAGGTACGCAGGTTTGGGAAGGCCTCGAGAAAGCCGTCCAGGCTCTCCCGGTCAATCATTTGCAGGTTTTGCATCTTCAACCCGATGACATCGTTGAAACGAATATTCAGCGACGGCAAACAGTGAAAATCCTCGTTGTTCATGTCCATCGTGAAACCGTCCGTGGCATTTCCCGAATAATGGCTGCCGGCTTCGGGCGCGCGCTTCTGCAGGATGGCAATCAACTCATCACCCAGTTCGCCCCGGCTGTCGCGCTCATAATCGATCGTGTCTTGCACCCGCTGGGCGTTCCATTGCGCGAGTTCTGCGTCGGTCATACCCGCCGTACCGGGATCGCCCATGTGCAAGAAGTGAACATCCATGTCGTCGATGTCCACGGCCACCCTCTCCAGCCAAACCTCCAGATCCTCATACAGTTGCAGGAACTGCTGCTTGGTCCTGTCGATGTAAGCCTGGGCTGTCCCGCCCAGTTGCAGCAGAAGCGCATCGATTTCCTCGCGGGTCATCGTCGGGTACAGGTCCTTGATCTGCGATTGCATCATGGCATGGGTCAAGGCCCTGCCCTGAGGCGTGTCGGGATAGCCGCCCCCGCGCAGTCCCTGTGCCTCAAAAGGCAAACCCGAGTCCATTCGACCCAGGCCCAGGGCCAGCGCCGGCCGGGGTAACGGCTGCCGACCGACCCTCAGGCGCAACTCGTTGCCAGCACCCTCGGGCGGCAGACTCAACACCGTTCGTTCTTCCGGGGACAGAACGCCTGCAACGGCGTCGTACAGGTTTGCAGCCCCTGCGCCCGAGGGTGACAGGCTGAAGGGTTGATAGCCCTGCGCGACCTTGATCAGTCGACGGCAATCGAGCGTATCGAGCGGGCCGATGCGATCCAATACCCGACCGGTGCTGAAACCGTCGTGAATTTCGATGCGCACGCCTTTGGGCCACCCGGGCAAACTTTCCAGCGAATGAAGCGCCAGGATGTCCGTCTCGGGGCACACGATCGAACGCAGATAAAGGCCTTCATAAACCCGATTGAGGCGCACATGTTGCTGGTACTGGCGAGCCTTGCCGTCCAGTTGCTTGAACAGGCGCTTGGCCTGCGCGCCGTCCACCGCAGCAGTGAAGTCAAAACCGCAACGGTCGAACATTTGCTCCACCACCGCGCTGGGCAGATCGGGATATTGCCGCTGAAACAGGCGCACCCCTTCATGTTCACTCGTTTGCATTGCCTGGTAGCGGCGATTGAACAACTGGCTACGCGCAGCGGCTGACTCGGTGAGCCCGGCGACTTCCTGATCGAGACGAAAACGCGCCAGGGTGTCTGCCAGCATCGGCGTTGGTGGGCGCCCGGCCTGGATCACTCGCAGCATGTCGTTGCCTACGTCACTCACCTTGGCGATCTGCGAAAGCACCTCCTCGCTGAAGGTCCCCAGCGGTGCGACGATACCGCTCAACAGATCGGTGCGCGTTTGCGCAGTGTTCAGGATCGGGTCAGATACCACCTCTGCGGTGCCTGGCTCACGGAGGCTCTCGCCCGCCGTTGTGCCCTCACGTCCCAGCGAAGCCACCTCCACCGCCAATGGCAGTGCATTGAGCAAACCGAACACCGTGCGAACCACGCCCTGGGAACGCTCGCTGGCGGTTTGACCTTCGAGCGCCTGGTCCAGGCCCACTCCTGCGTCGATCAGCCCCATGAGCGCCAGGACCCCCTCGCCCCCTGGAACAAACAACGCCAGCGGGCCGAACCGGTTGGCCCATTGCACGATCGGCTCGACTACGGCGCTCAGATTGTCGCGATTGACCTGGGCGTCACTGCGAATGGTTTTGACGCTGGCCTGGGCTGCCTGTTTCATGCTCAGCACCAGTTGCGCAAAGGGATCCGTGCCCTTGGGCGGCAACTCAAAACCAATGTAATCGGCCGGATCCCAGTAACCATCGTTGTTGAAGAAGCCGGCCTCCTTGCCCAATCGATGCTGCTGCGGATAAATCGCCAGCCCCTCGAGCGCGGTGACGACTCCGGCGTGAAAAGTGCCATCGCGGCGATCCTCCTCGGCGAAGTGCGCCGCCAGTGCCTGGCGGGCTGCGTCAGCCTTGCCCTGCACCACAATCCATCGACGCAGGTGCCTGGCATCGATGAACTCATGCAGCGGAGACGAGTTGCCCGGGATGTACATCAGCAGCCGGCCACTGCTGCGTTCGCAGTAGCACCAGATATCCGTGGCGATGTAGCGGTAGATCTTGAGTCGGCTGACCTGGATATCGGCGGTCAGGCGTGTCGACGCTTGCAATTGCGCCATGGTCAGTTGGCCCCAGGTTTGCCCCGGCGCCAGCCCTGCCGCACTCATTGCCAGTGCCATGCCCTTGTCGGACAGGCAGTGCTCACGATGCTGTAACCACGCACTCATGACAAAAGCTGCCTTGGTCGAGGTGCGCAGGTCATAGGCCGTGCTCCCCAGTATCGTCTCGTCCGAGGGCCAGGTTATGTCGACGTACGCTTGATACCGCTCATCGAAGAACAGCTGCCACACCCATTGCTTGAAATCGGCAGGCCTCAGGTCGAGCTGCGTTTGCGGTTCATAGACCTGGGGATCAGCACGCCGGTAGATGCCTTCATACGTGCGGTGGTCATCAGTCGACGGCGGTGCCTGCATCAGACGCATCACCGGCCCCACATCGGGCGGCGTATAAAACCCGAAAGCACTTTCGCCAAAACGACCGTCGCCTACGGTCTGGTAGTTGGACAACAGCACCTGCACCAGCGACTGGGATAGGGCGACGTGTCCCATATGACTGCCGCCCGGCTCGGCGCGTAGCCAGTAATCGTAATGCAGGGTGACCAGTTGCGCCGTTTGCGGATCGAGGGCGGCCCCCCACTTCTCCCGGATCAACTGTTCGGCAAGCTGGGCGGGATTTTTGGGTAACGCGCTGTCGATCAGCCTGCGCAATTCATCGCGCAGGCCAAGAGGCAGTTGGGTATTCGTGTTCACATCCATGTTGAACGACCTAGAAACTGATAAGAGCCCTCAGCTTAAGGTCGAATTTTTGATGGAAAAAGCGCAAATGGCCGATGGTTGAGCGCTAGAAAACAACAGGATTGAGAGACGTTAAAACAGATATGTACCGCACCGGGTCCTGTGCGGGCATGCGCCGACAGGACCTTCGTGACAGTTACCAGAAACGTTGCTGGGTCAGACGGCTCCACCAGCTCGACAGCACGCGATCGACCGAACCGCTGGCTGCCATGCCGATACGTTCCTGCAAGCTTTTGCGCTCGGCGAAATGCAGGTGGTATACCTCGGATTTCCTTGCACGCTCGGCCAAGTACTCGTCGCTGGTTTTCAGCTCATCGACCAGTTGTTTGTCCAATGCGGCCACACCCAGCCAGATTTCGCCGGTGGCGACTTCGTCGATGGCCAGTTGAGGGCGATAGCGCGCCACGAAGTTCTTGAACAATTGATGAGTGATGTCCAGGTCTTCCTGGAACTTTTCGCGGCCCTTCTCGGTGTTTTCGCCAAACACGGTGAGGGTGCGCTTGTACTCGCCGGCCGTCAGCACTTCAAAGTCGATGTCGTGCTTTTTCAACAGGCGGTTGACGTTGGGCAACTGCGCGACCACACCTATTGAACCCAGGATCGCGAACGGCGCGCTGATGATCTTCTCGCCGATGCACGCCATCATGTAGCCGCCGCTGGCCGCTACCTTGTCGATGCACACGGTCAGCGGCACACCGGCGTCGCGGATGCGCGCCAACTGCGAGGATGCCAGCCCGTAGCTGTGGACCATGCCGCCACCGCTTTCAAGGCGCAACACCACTTCATCCTTGGGCGTCGCCAGGGTCAGCAACGCGGTGATTTCGTGGCGAAGGCTTTCCGTCGCCGAAGCCTTGATGTCACCGTCGAAATCCAGGACGAACACCCGTGGCTTGCTTTCCGGTTTCTTCTTTTGCTTCTTGTCGGTCTTGGCCTCGGCCTTGCGCAGGGCCTTGAGCTGATCCTTGTCCAGCAAGGTTTGTTCCAGGCGCTCACGCAGCCCTTTGTAGAAATCGTTGAGCTTGCTCACTTGCAACTGGCCGGTCGATTTTCGTCGACCCTTGGTGCGCAATGCCGCAAAACTGGCCAGAACCACCAGGATGGCGATTACCAGTGTCACGGTCTTGGCCAGGAAAACCGCGTATTCGGTCAAAAACTCCACAGGGACTCCTTCAATACGATGCGCAGCACAACGCGCGCGGGATGGCACCAGCATACCCATGCGCCGGCCATGGGGCCAGCCGGGAAACCTTTGGCAACAGGCCTGTAACGAGCATTTCAAACAAGCGTATGTTTTTTCATTGACAGCTCACCCTCATCCTCATAACCTCGCCGAACCTTCAACGTACCGGGACGACGCGGACGTGGGCAGTATTTATCTGATTCGACATGGCCAGGCCTCCTTTGGTGCAGACGATTACGACGTCCTGTCGCCGACCGGTATCCGCCAGGCAGAAGTCCTCGGCCAACACCTGGCTGAACTGGGCCTGAGCCTTGATCGCTGCGTTTCGGGCGACCTGCGCCGCCAGCAACATACCGCCAGCAGCGCACTGGAACAGTTCGCCGCCGTGGGCCTGCCAGTGCCGATCGTCGAAACTGATGCGGCCTTCAATGAATTCGATGCCGACGCCGTTATCCGAGCCCTGCTGCCGGCCATGCTCGACGAAGAACCCCAAGCGCTGGACATCCTGCGTAACGCCGCCCAGAACCGTGCCGAATTCCAGCGCATTTTCGCCCTGATCATCGAGCGCTGGCTGGCCGGCACCTATGACACCCCGGGCCTGGAAAGCTGGCTGGGTTTTGTCGAACGGGTCCACGCCGGCCTGCACCGGATCCTGGACAACGCCGACAACACCCAGAAGATCGCTGTATTTACTTCCGGCGGCACCATCACCGCCCTGCTCCACCTGATTACCCAAATGCCTGCCCGCCAGGCATTTGAACTCAATTGGCAAATCGTCAACACCTCGCTCAACCATCTGAAGTTCCGTGGTCGCGAGGTGGCACTGGCTTCTTTCAACAGTCATGCGCACCTGCAACTGTTGAAAGCCCCGGAACTCATCACTTTCCGCTGAGTCCGGACTACTGTGACCCTGGCTGTAATCAACCCAAAAAGGATCGAACCATGACCTCCGTAGCTGATGCCGTACAAGCAATGAAAGCCAAGTTCAACCCAGCCGCTGCTGCCGGTCTGGACCTGGTCTTCGGTTTTCGCATCGACGAGACCAAGAACTTCTCGCTGATCGTCAAGGACAGCACCTGCGAACTGAAAGAAGGCGAGAACCCTGACGCCCAGGTGACCCTGGTGATGGACGGCGAAACTCTGGAAGGCATCGTCAGCGGCGAAACCGACGGCATGCAAGCCTTCATGGGCGGCAAGCTGCGCGCCGAAGGTGACATGATGCTGGCCATGAAACTGTCCGAGTTGTTCCCGGCGTAAGATTGCCGCGAAAGCCTACGAAACCCGCCCCTGTGGCGGGTTTCGTCGTTTTGCAGTGCCCCATGTCTCGCCATCGCGAGCAAGCTCGCTCCTACGGAGGGATGGTCTTACAATGCCAGCACTTTACCGACTGGCCGCCCCATGGATATCGATCTCGCTCGCACCTTTCTGGAAATCGTTCGTCACGGCAGCCTTGCTGCTGCTGCCGAAAAGCTCCACGTCACCCAGACCGCGATCACCGCGCGGGTTCAGAAGCTCGAAAGTCAACTGGGCAGCACCCTGTTCGTGCGCAATCGCGCCGGCGCCCGTCTTACGCCCAACGGCGAAGCCTTTGTGGTGTATGCCAACCAATTGGTAGAAACCTGGGAAGCGGCGCGGCGCGATTTGCCGCTGCCCGAGGGTTATCACGACGTGCTGCACATCGGTGGCGAGGTCAGCCTGTGCAACCCGTTGATGCTCAGTTGGGCCGGTGAACTGCGCGAAAAAATCCCCAGCCATGCCCTGCGCATGGAGATCCGCGACGGCGAAAACCTGCTGCGGCAACTGGAACTGGGCGTGCTGGACGCGGCATTGGTCTATCAGCCGGAGTATTGGCCGCGCCTGCAAGTGGAGCAGGTGCTGGAAGAAAAACTCATCCTGGTGCGCCAGCCCGGTCGCGAGTCGCCTTACGTCTACATCGACTGGGGCCAGGACTTCCGGCGTCAGCACGATGCTGCGCTGCCCGAGAAAGCCAAGGCAGCCCTGAGTTTCAACCTCGGCCCACTGGCCTTGCAGTACATTCTGGAGAACGGTGGCAGCGGCTACTTCCGGACCCGCGTGGTGCAGAGCTACCTGCAAAGTGGCGTCCTGGAACAGGTGCCCAAGTCTCCCGAATTCAGCTACCCGACTTACCTCGTCTATTCCCGCGACCGTGACTCGGTGACCCTGCAACGGGCGTTCGATCTGCTTCGTGAAGTGATCCGTTCCGACGATGACTGGTCGCAACGCTGGAATCCACTGACCTGATACACCGGAACATGGCGTTTGTGTCCCCACAAGTTCGGCCCTGCGAGTGCGCAGAGATCGGCTAATCTGCTGGGATAACAAAAAACGCAGGTGAATGCAGTGAGGCAGACCACCGAAGCATTTCGCAGCCGCTACCGGGCGGCCATCCATCCCCGTTACAACCCTTGGCTGCATGGCACCTTTGTGTTGCTGTTCGGGGTATCGGCCATCACTGCATTCTGGAGCAACGTGCATCAGGTGCAGGTTCTGCAATGGCTGGCGGTGCCCGCGACCTTGTTGCTGTTCAATCTGGGCGTCTACTGCGTACATCGTCACCTGGGGCATCACAAGAAAAGCTTCGCTCGCCTGTTCTATGCGCGCCATGCCGGTGACCACCATAGTTTTTTTGCCCCCGGCAGCATGGCGTACGACAGCGCCCGGGACTGGCGCGTGATCCTCTTTCCAGCCTGGCTGGTCGTGGTGCACACGCTGCTCATCAGCCTGCCGATCTGGTGGCTGCTGCAACTGTTCGATGCCAACGTCGCCGGTCTCGTCGCTGGCTTTCTGGTACTCGGTTACCTGGCCTATGAGGTGTTCCACGCCTGTGAACACCTGCCACACTCCAACCCGCTGACGCGCTGGCCCTGGATTCGCCAGATGCGCCGCCTGCATGAACTGCATCACCGTCGCGAACTGATGCAGGAGCGCAACTTCAACATCGTTTTCCCCCTGATGGACTATCTGTTCGGCACCCTCTACTGGGAGCCCGAACCCACCTGCCCGGACACGACGAGAATGCCCATGACCCGCATGCAGCATCACATCAGCATCGCCGGCAACCCGATTGCCGTACTCGCCTACGCCAGCACCGTGACCCTTTGGCCGCAGTGGCATCCCTCATCCCTGAAGATTGAAGGCCCCGACGGTGCCCTGCACGCCGGTGCCCGGTTCGAGGAAGACATACGCGCCGGCAGTCGCGATGGGCATCTGAGCTGGGTGGTCACCGAGTATCTGCCCGGCCGCCGTTGGTGTGCGCGTGCCCAGGGCGATAACGATTTGTCGCTGCTGCTGACTTACGAATGCGCGGCCGCAGGCGACGGCACGGAGTTTGTCCGCACCCTGGAGTATCAGTTCAGTGGCCTGGCGCTGCGGGTCGCCAATCATCTGCTGCTCAAAGGGCGCATCGATCGGGAGTCCGCTGCGTCTCTGATTGCCTTGCGCAACGCGGTCGAGAAACACCTGGACCCGGCAGGAGTCACCGCGTGAGGCGAACCATCAGGATTCATCATCTGGTGCTGTCGGTGTTCGTTGCCATTGTCGCGTTTTTGCTGCTGATGCCTACCAAGGTGCAACCGCTCGCCTGGGCGCCGGCTCCGGCGCCATCGCTCACCAGCGGCCCCTATGCCGACAACCAAAGGCTCAAGGGCCTTGAGCGCGTGGGTGCCGACGGTATCGACGGGCCGGAGGCACTGCTGCTGGAGAACGACGCGCTGATCACCGGCCTGCATGACGGCCGGCTGATCCGCACCACCCTAGACGGCAAGACCACCAAGCTGCTGGCCGACACGGGCGGTCGGCCCCTGGGTCTGGCACGTCACCCCAACGGCTTGCTGGTGATCGCCGACGCGGTCAAGGGCCTGCTGTCGTTGGACGCACAAGGAAGGCTGGTGGCCTTGACCACCACGGCCAATGGCGTGCCCTTCGGCTTTACCGACGATGTGGCTATCGACAAGCCTGGGCATTACGCCTATTTCAGCGACGCCTCCAGCCGCTTCGGTTACGGCCACGACGGTGAAGCCATCATCGAACACGGCGGCGACGGGCGCCTGCTGCGTTATGACTTCCAGACGGGCAAAACCGCAGTGCTGCTGGACAAGCTGGAATTCGCCAACGGCGTGACCCTGGGCCCGGACGATGCGTTTGTGCTGGTCAATGAAACCGGCGCCTACCGCATCACCCGCTACTGGCTAAGCGGGCCGAAGGCCGGTACTCACGACCTGTTCATCGACAATCTGCCGGGGTTGCCGGACAACCTGGCGTTCAATGGCCGAGACCGCTTCTGGGTAGCGCTGTATGCACCTCGCAACGCTCTGCTGGATGCCACGGCGCCGCATCCGTTCTTGCGCAAGGTGATCACGCGCGCGCTGCTGGTGCTGCCCAAGCCGGTGGAGAAACGCGGGTTTGCGCTGGGGCTGGATGTGGAAGGCAAGGTGATCGCCAACCTGCAGGACGGCAGCAGCGACAGTTACTCGCCGATTACCACTGTGCGTGAGTATGGGGAATGGTTGTATTTCGGTTCGTTGAAGGAGCAGCACATGGCACGGTTGCCGTTGAGCACAGCATTGAAGGATTAACGCAGATCCTATGGTGGGAGGGGGCTTGCCCGCGAAAGCGGTTTTCAGTCTCGACAGGTGCAAGCTGACACACCGCCTTCGCGGGCAAACCCGCTCCCACAGGGGGTTTAGCGGCGATCGCCGTGCCCATCACGATCAACATCAGTCCCGTCATCCTCCCTCAAGGGAATTGCCCCTTCATCGTTGGGCAACTCATCGATGCCCGGTTCGTCTTCGGGATGGGTCGTCGTGTGCGACGGGCTCAAAGGCTGGGGATCGGTGGGAATGGGGTCGTAGCCGCCCTGCTCTTCGCTGGGAAATTTAGGGTCGTTCATGGGGCACCTCGCATGGAGCCGAGAAATCGGACTCTGATCATTCGAGGTGCCGGAATTTACTGCCGTTCCAATTTTTCAGTCACCGCCTGTCGGTGGCTGAAGCCCTGCCTCAGGGTGTTTTCAGAAGCTGGTCGACAATCTTGTCTTTGACCAGCAGACGCTTTTCCTTGAGCTTTTTCAGTTCGTCATCACTGGGGGCATCCGACTTGGCGCTTTCAGCCTCTACCACTTCGGCGTCCGCCTGCGAATACTTGGTGAGCAGTGAATCCAGTAATGGATCCTGGGTGCGTCTTTGCTGGATATCTTCCTTGGTACGATTCAAGTCCGCATAAAGATTGTGTGGCACCGGCATGGAACACCTCCGTTTGTTGATCGAAAGCAAACGCGATCGATTGCGTTCGCCCAACCATCAGAATGGCCTTGGTCTACGGGTTCTGTCGACCTTCAATCAGACAAGCGGTGTCCGTTCGTCGCCGTTTGGCAAAACCGATCAAACCTTTGCCCGCTCGTCGGCCTCCACATTTTTACGATCAACAGATCGCCAAAAAACCAGTGTGGAGAATGACCAATGGACGGATTTACCCTGCGCAATATCGCTCTGGCAGTCGCCCTGAGCACCAGCATGGGCGCGGCGTTTGCTGCCACTTCCAATGACTTCGTCGACAACGCGGCTGCTGGCGGCATCGCGGAAATCGAAACCAGTCGTCTTGCTCTGGAGAAAAGCCAATCGGCGGACATCAAGGCGTTCGCCAACATGATGATCACCGACCATTCCAAGGCGAACGATGAACTGGCCGCCATCGCCAAGAAAAATGACATCGAGGTGCCAGACACCACGACGCTGGTGAAACAGGCCAAGGAAAAAATCCTCGACATGCGCGACGAATCGTTCGACGCCGCCTACGCCAACAATCAGGTGAAGGCCCACGAGGAAACCATCGAGCTGTTCAAGAAAGAAGCCAATACGGTGACCGACGACAAGGCCAAAGGCTCCGCGGAGCTCAAAGGCTTCGCGCAGAAGATGCTGCCAGGGCTGGAGAAGCATCTCGAGATGGCGAAAAAACTGCAGGCGGCTCACCCGAGCAAATAACCCGCCGCCCCTTCAGGGCTGTTCAAGGGCATTAACAAGGGGCCGTGTTCAAGATGAAGGCGGCCCCTTTTTTACATCCGCCACTATCCCCCATCCGTATCGATATCCGCATCGGTGTCTTCGCTGGGCGCAGGCCGATCGGGATCAGGCTTGAAGCCCGGACTGAATTCGTTGTCGTTATCGCTGTGATGTTGCTTCTGGTCTACCGAGTCATCGGCGCTTTCCGGCCCCGGGGTGTGTCCGTTGTCTTGGTCTTTCATATCTACCTCGTTCGTCACTGTCAGGCTACGGCAGCAATCGGCCCTGTAGGTTGGAAACCCCCGACGGGTCAGGGTTCCATCTGATGGCAGATTGAGGTCAAATGGGCGCAGTTTTGCGCGGTGCCCGCTACAGTACTTGTGCGTCGACGGAAATAATCCTGCCGGGACGAACAACTATTTCTACACGCAAATGTCATTGATCAGCGCCGGTCGTTTTTTGGGGAATCGGCGTACATATCCCAGGAGTCAACGCACATGGCAGCACTGCAGACCAGTACACTCGAAGCACTGAAAAAAGACCAGGCGCAATTACTTGCCAACTGGTACAGCAGTCTTGAAGCGAGTGGCGCCACGCGCAACCTCAAGGAACAAGAGGTCAAGCAGCAGACCTCTGATTTTTTGCAACTGATCATCGCCGGCCTCGACGCAGGTAATGGCAGCAACGTCGCCGCCTCCGGCTGGGACGAGATTCGCCAGTTCCTGGAAAAGCTCTCGCGCAGTCGCGCCCTGCTCGGACAAAACTCGCAGCAAACCGCCAACTTCATCTTCGCCTTCAAGGGCCCGCTCTTCGCCGCGTTGCAAAATCACTATCAGGACAATCCCAGCTTGTTGGCCGAACAACTGCTGGAACTGTCCGAGTTGCTCGACAGCCTCGGGATGCACACCATCCGCACCTTCCAGGAGTCGCGCGAGGCGGTGATCAAGCGCCAACAGGAAGAACTGCTGGAGTTGTCCACGCCCGTCGTCAAACTGTGGGACGGTGTATTGGCGTTGCCAATGATCGGCACCCTGGACTCGCAGCGCACCCAGGTGGTGATGGAATCGCTGTTGCAACGCATCGTCGACACGGGTTCGGAAATCGCCATCATCGACATCACCGGCGTGCCCACCGTGGACACCCTGGTCGCCCAACACCTGCTCAAGACCGTCACCGCCATTCGCCTGATGGGCGCTGACTGCATCATCAGCGGCGTGCGTCCGCAGATCGCCCAGACCATCGTGCACCTGGGCCTGGACCTGCAAGGCGTTGTGACGAAAGCCAACCTGGCGGATGCCTTGAAACTCGCCTTGTCGCGCCTGGGGCTGACCCTCACCAAGGCGGGCTGAAGCCATGGAACGCATTCCGATTTTGCAAATGGGCGACTTCCTGCTGGTGACCATTCAGGTCGACATGCATGACCAGTTGGCGTTGACTCTGCAAGAGGACCTTTCCGAGCGCATCAGCAGAACCTCTGCGCGCGGCGTGCTGATCGATATTTCAGCGCTGGACATGGTGGACTCGTTCATCGGCCGCATGATCGGCACCATCTCCGGATTGTCCCGGATCATGGATGCGCAGACGGTACTGGTGGGCATGCAACCGGCGGTCGCCATCACCCTGGTAGAACTGGGCATGACCCTGCCAGGGGTGAGCACCGCATTGAATGTCGAGCGTGGGATGAAGCTGCTTCAGGACTGGGTAAGCAACCAATGACCGTACGCAGCAGCGGCACCCATCCGATCCATATCGAACAAGATGTCGTTCTGGCGCGCCAACTGACACGCAAGTTGGCCACCGAATGCGGCATGCGCCTGATCGACCTGACCAAACTGGTCACGGCCGTCAGCGAGCTGGCCCGTAACACCATGGTGTACGGCGGCGGCGGTGACATGGATTGGCAAATCATCGAGGAAAATGCGCGCACCGGTGTGCGGCTGGTATTTCGCGATGAAGGACCTGGCATCCCGGACATCAAGCTCGCCATGACCGATGGCTGGACGTCGGGCAATGGTCTGGGCCTTGGCCTGACCGGTGCCAAACGATTGGTCGAAGAGTTCGAGCTCGACACCGCGCCCGGCCAAGGCACACGCATCACGATTACGCGATGGACATGAATATCTCCGGTTCCCTGACCCAGGTGCTGCTGATTGAAGACAGCAGCCAGATCGGTCACGCCCGACGCACTGCCCAGCAGTTGGCGGAGAAAAACGGCTTCGACGCGACCGATGCAGGGCGGGTGGCGCTGGTGGCCACCGAGCTTGCCAGCAATATTCTCAAACACGCGACCCATGGCGAGCTGCACCTTCGGGTGCTGCCCCGTGCGTCGGGCGCAGGGATCGAGATACTCGCCGTTGACCGTGCCGCCGGGTTTGACGTGGATGCCTGTCTGGCGGACGGGTTTTCCACCCGAGGGACCCAGGGCATCGGCCTGGGCGCCGTGTTCCGCCAGACCGAAGTGTTCGATGTGTACGCCGATTCACGCGGCACGGTACTGTTGACGCGCCTGTACCCACGCACCGACAACGCACCCGATCCACGGTTCGGTGTCAGCCACCACTCACTGCATGATGATCCCGCGTGCGGCGATACCTGGCATCTGACCTATGACGGCTCGAACATCAGCGCGCTGGTGATCGATGGCCTGGGCCATGGTGAAGAAGCCGAAGAAGCGGCGCGTGCCGGTGAGAAAGCATTCAACCACTTGCCATTCGCGTCCCCGACACTGCTCTTGCAAGACCTTCACGAAGCCATGACCGGCACGAGGGGCGGCGCGGTGGCCATCGCACAATTCGATGGCGACAGCCTGCGCTTCGTCGGTATCGGCAACATCGGCGCCACCCTGATCGGCCCGGAAAAATCCCGAGGCCTGGCCTCCCACCCCGGCATCGTCGGCGGGCAATACCGGAAAGCCCAACCCTTTGACTATGCTCAAGTGAATGGACACCTGTTGATCATGTACAGCGACGGCCTGCAATCGCGTTGGAACCTGCAAGATTACCCCGGCCTGGTGCACCGCCACCCTGCCGTGATCGCCGCCATCCTGCACCGCGATTTCTGCCGTGGACGTGATGACGTCACGGTGTTGGTCGTTGCTCTGGAGACAGCCCATGGCTGATACACACCTGAGTCAGATCGACGAACAGGCCGCCCAGGTGGCACGGCTGCAAAGTGAGTGCGACGCCCTGCGGGCTGAACTGGATGAAACCAACCAGGGCGTTTTGGCACTTTACGGCGAGCTGGACATGCAGGCCGAACAACTGCGCGAGGCGTCGGACCTCAAAAGCCGCTTCCTGTCTTATATGAGTCACGAATTTCGCACGCCACTGGGCTCGATCCTCAGCATCGCCAGTCTGTTGACCGACGAGCTCGACGGACCGCTAAGCCCGGAGCAACACAAGCAGGTGAACTTCGTCAGCAATGCCGCGCGGGAATTGAGCGACATGGTCGACGATCTGCTCGACCTGGCAAAGATCGAAGCCGGGCGTATTTCGATCTCGGCGGCCTGGTTCGATATGTTCGACCTGTTTGCCGCGCTGCGCGGCATGTTCCGGCCCATCGTCGATGCGAGCGCCGTTGACCTGATATTCGAGGAACCGGTGGGTCTCCCGAGGTTGTATACCGATGACAAGAAACTCGGGCAGATCCTGCGCAACTTCATTTCCAACTCGCTGAAATTCACCACCCGTGGCGAAGTCCGCGTCTCGGCGAGTCTGGAGTGCAGTGACCGGATCCGGTTCGCGGTGACCGACACCGGCATCGGTATCGCGCCCGAGCTGCATGGTGCATTGTTCGAGGATTTCTCCCAGGTCGACTCGCCCCTGCAGAAACGTCTGCGTGGCACAGGTCTGGGGCTGTCGCTGTGCAAACGCTTCGCCGAGCTGCTCGGCGGTGAGGTGGGGCTGGAGAGTACGCCAGGGGTCGGTTCGACCTTCTATGTGATCATACCGCTGGCCCTCGCCACGGAGTCCTCCGATGAAACGTGACATGCGTTTGCTGATAGTCGACGACAACGTTGCCACCCGCTACGCCTTGCGCAGGCGACTGGAGCGGCATGGTTACATCGTCCTCGAAGCCGGAACCGGCGGTGAAGGCCTGGCCCTGATCCACAGCGAAACCTTCGACGCGCTGATCCTCGACGTCAACCTGCCGGACATGAGCGGCTTCGACATCGTGCGCAAATTGCGCTCGGAACCTGCCACCGCCCTGCTCCCGGTCATCCACGTATCGGCGGCCTCGATTCAGTCCGGCGACATCATCACCGGCCTGGACGCCGGTGCCGATGCCTACCTGATTCATCCGGTCGACCCGGATGTGTTGCTGGCCACCCTGCGCACGCTGCTGCGCGTGCGCGACACCGAAAATGCGTTGCGCGAAAGCGAGGCGCGCTTTCGCGAGATCTTCACCAACATCTCCGCGCCGATTGCCGTGCTCGATGCGCAACTCGAGGTGCACGAGTGCAACCATGCGTTTGCCCGGCTGATCCAGGACAATCGCGACCCGGACGCCTTGCGCGAATGCTTCGCCGACCAGCAGGACGCCATTGTCGATGAGTTACGCCTGCGACTGAGCGTCGGTGAACGCTGGAAAGGCACGTTGAACATGCGGGTCGAGGGTGAGCTGCGCGAAACCGAGTGGCAGATTTCGCCCTACCGCACACCGGCATTGAGCCTGGTGTTTGTCGAGGACGTCACCGAGCATCGGCACCGCGAGCGCTCGCACCTGGCCAGGCTGGACGACGCCACCTCGCAACTCGAGACCGAAATCGCCTCGCGGGTCCGCACCGAAGCCCAACTGCTGCAAGTGCAGAAGATGGACGCGCTGGGCAAGTTGACCGGCGGCATTGCCCATGACTTCAATAACCTGCTGACCGGCATCATCACGAGCCTGGAGCTGATCCAGAAACGCATGGCCGATTCGCGTCCGGAAAAAGTCGAATTCTATGCCGGCGCAGCCCTTAGCTCGGCGCGCAGCGCTGCTTCCCTGACGCACCGACTGCTGGCCTTCGCCCGGCAGCAACCGCTCAACACCCGGCCGGTGGATATCAACGACCATATTCGCTCCCTCGAAGAGTTGTTGAGGCGCACCATCGGCGAGCACATCACGTTAAGGCTCGAACTGACCTCCAAGACGGCGATTGCCCTCGTGGACCCCATTCAGCTGGAAAGCGCGGTGTTGAACCTGGTCATCAACGCCCGCGATGCCTTGCCCCAGGGCGGCAATATCTGGGTCAGCACCTACGCAGCGTATTCCCACGGTGATCCGAAACTGACCGATGGCGCCTACGTGGCACTGGCCGTGCGTGATGACGGTACGGGTATCGAGCATCACGTGATCGACAAGGTGTTCGACCCGTTTTTCACCACCAAGCCGCTGGGCCAGGGCACCGGCCTGGGATTGTCGAGTATCTACGGCTTCGCCCGGCAATCGGGCGGCGACGCGCACATTCGCAGCGTGGCGCGACGCGGCACCGAAGTGACCATCATGCTGCCCGCCAGCAGCGACCCGACTACGGTGGAGGAAGAATCGCCAGTGGTTGAAGTGCCCGGTTGCGGCGAGCACATCCTGATTGTCGAGGACATGGCATCAGTGCGCATGTTCGTCGCCGAGGTGCTGGTGGACGCCGGTTACCGCTGCACGCAAGCCGGTGATGTCGAAAGCGCCCTGGAACGCTTGCAAAACGACCCGTCGATCGATCTGATGCTGAGCGACGTTGGGCTGCCACGCATGAACGGCCGCGAACTGGCCGATGTCGCCCGCGGCTGGCGCGAAGGCTTGCCGATCCTGTTCATGACCGGTTATGCCGAAAATGCCCTTAATCGCCAGGTGTTCCTGGGCGATGGCATGGACATGCTGGTCAAGCCGTTCCAGATCAGTGAGCTGCTGGACAAGGTTCGCCGCAGCATCGACGGGGCCTGACAGATCGAATCGCGGGCAAGCCCGCTCCCACAATGGTTGACGGGTGCCCTTGTGGGAGCGGGCTTGCTCGCGATGAGGCCGGCTGACCCACCGCCTATTTATGCCTTACCCAATACCCTGGCCAAAAACGGCGCCGTCCGGCTTTTCTTGTGGCCGGCCACCTTCTGCGGCGTGCCAGCAACGACGATCTTGCCGCCCTGATCCCCTGCCCCCGGCCCGATGTCGATGACCCAGTCACTTTGCGCCACCACGCGCATTTCATGCTCGACCACGATGACCGTGTGCCCCGCTGCCACCAGATTGTTCAACTGCTCCAGCAATCGGTCCACATCCCGTGGGTGCAATCCGGTGGTCGGCTCATCGAGCACATACAAGGTGGCGCCCCGTTGATTGCGCTGCAGCTCGGTCGCCAGTTTGATGCGCTGGGCTTCGCCGCCGGACAATTCGGTCGCCGGCTGACCCAGTCGCAGGTAGCCCAGGCCAATGTCGCGCAGCACCTCCAGTGAACGGTGAATCCCCGCCTGCTCGCGGAACACCTCGACCGCCTCATCCACCGTCAGTTGCAACACCTGGGCGATGTTCAGCCCCTGCCAGTTGACCGCCAACGTTTCCGGGTTATAACGGGCGCCATGGCACGTCGGACATGGCGCGTAGACACTGGGCATGAACAACAACTCGACGCTGACGAAGCCTTCGCCCTCGCAGGTTGCGCAACGGCCCTTGGCGACGTTGAAGGAGAATTGCCCGGCGTCGTAACCTGCGGCCTGCGCCTGCTCGGTCGCGGCAAAGAGTTTGCGCACGTTGTCGAACAGCCCGGTGTAGGTCGCCAGGTTCGAGCGTGGCGTACGACCGATGGGCTTCTGGTCCACCTGCACCAGGCGCTTGATCGACGCCAGCCCTGCGCTGACGTGACCACCACTGGTCTGCGGCGCGTCATCCTCCAGGCTTAGCTCGGCGGCATCCGGGTCACGCGCTGAGCGACCGAAATGCGCCCCGACCAATTCGAGCAGCGCCTGGCTGACCAGGCTGGATTTACCCGAACCCGAAACGCCGGTGACCGCCGTGAAGCAACCCAATGGAAATTCGGCGCTGAGATTGTTCAGGTTGTTGCGGGTGATGCCCTCCAGCTTCAACCAGTCCTTGGGTTTGCGTCGACCTGCAGCCGCACTGACCTCTTCGGCGAACAGATAGGCCCGCGTCTGCGATTGCTGCACGTCGGCCAGCCCCTGAGGCGGCCCGCTGTAGAGAATCTGTCCGCCATGCTCACCCGCCGCCGGGCCGACATCGATCAGCCAGTCAGCGCGGCGCATGGTCTCCAGGTCGTGCTCGACCACGAACAACGTATTGCCCGCCGCTTTCAGACCTTGCAGCGCCTCGAACAGCGCTTCGCCGTCTGCCGGGTGCAAGCCGGCCGAGGGTTCGTCCAGCACATAGATCACGCCAAAGAGTTGCGAGCCCAGTTGCGTGGCCAGGCGCAGGCGTTGCAATTCACCGGAAGACAGGGTTGGCGTGCTGCGCTCCAGTGCCAGGTAGCCGAGTCCAAGGTCGGTCAGGATGCTGACCCGCTCCAGCAAATCCTGGGCGATGCGTTGCGCGGCCAGGCGCTTTTCCACCGACAGGTTAGGCGTGTGGCGTACGTCAGGCGCATTGGCGTGGCCGCTGGCGCCGTGGGCCACCCGTTGTTCACGGGCGTGGCGGGTTTGCTCGTGGGTCAGCACTTCGCCCGCCTCATCGGCTGCATCCAGGTAGCTTTGCGCGGCCACCGGCCTCAGGACTTCGGCGACTTGCAGCAACGGCATTTGCGAGAGCTCGCCGATGTCATAGCCGGCGAAAGTTACCGACAAAGCCTCGCGCTTGAGCCGTTTGCCGGCACACAACGGGCACGGACTGCCGATCATGAATTGCGAGACGCGCTTCTTCATCAGCGCGCTTTGGGATTGGCTGAAGGTGTGCAGGATGTAGCGTCGGGCGCCGCTGAAGGTGCCCTGGTAACTCGGCTCCATCTTGCGCTTGAGCGCGACTCGGGTTTCCTCGGGGGTAAGCCCGGCATACACCGGAACGGTCGGGGTTTCCTCGGTGAAGAGAATCCAGTCACGCTGTTTTTTGGGCAGGTCGCGCCAGGGTTTGTCGACGTCAATGCCCATGGTCACCAGGATGTCGCGAAGGTTCTGGCCCTGCCATGCCAAGGGCCAGGATGCGACGGCGCGCTGGCGGATGGTCAGGCTCGGGTCCGGCACCATCAAGGCTTCAGTCACTTCATACACTCGGCCCAGGCCATGGCACTCAGGGCACGCGCCCTGGGGTGTGTTCGGCGAAAAGTCCTCGGCGTAGAGCATCGGCTGGTTCGCCGGGTAACTGCCCGCGCGCGAGTACAACATGCGGATCAGGCTGGACAAGGTGGTGACGCTACCCACCGAAGAGCGCGTGCTCGGCGTGCCACGCTGCTGCTGCAGGGCGACTGCCGGTGGCAGGCCTTCGATGGAATCAACGTCCGGCACCCCGACCTGATCGATCAGGCGCCGCGCATAAGGGGCCACGGACTCGAAATAGCGGCGCTGCGCTTCGGCATACAAGGTCGAAAACGCCAGGGACGACTTGCCCGAACCGGACACTCCGGTGAACACCACCAGGGCATCGCGGGGGATGTCGACGTCGACGTTCTTGAGGTTGTGCTCACGGGCCCCACGAACTCTGACCATGTTGGAGGGGGATTGGGTGGGGCGCTTGGCGGTCATGGGCGGCCTTATGATTGTGAGTGTTGCTACCTGTGGGAGCGAGCCTGCTCGCGATGGTGGCGTTACATCCAATGAAGGTGCTGAATGTTATAGGTCCCCCGCGAGCAGGCTCGCTCCCACAGTGAAGATTGCGCAACCCTCAGGGATGAGTTTCAGCCATTAAGCACCGTACGTACCATTCGTGTCAGCGCTTCAGGGCGATAAGGTTTGCTCAGCAAAAAGGTATCGGGGCTGAGCTGGTGGTTGCGCGAGATCATGTCACGGGTGTGGCCGGAGGTGAACAGCACCGCCACCGGCGGCAGCTGGACCTTGGCCCAGGCAGCCAGGTCCGTGCTTTTGATCAGGCCGGGCATGACCACATCGGTGAAAATCAATTGCACGGGCGCCCCTTCCAGCAACATCTGCATGGCGACATCGGCGTTGGGGGCAGTCAGGACCTGATAACCCTCCTCCCTGAGCAGCTCGACCGTCGAGGTCCGCACGGCCTCATTGTCCTCGACCACCAGGATTGTCTCGTCTCCACCGTACTGGTGCACTTCGTGGGCGCTCGGTTCACAGGGCAGTGCGCGTCGGCTGCGCGGGAAATACAACTGCACCCGCGTGCCTTCACCCTCCACGCTCGACATTTCGATATGGCCGCCGCTTTGCTTGACGAACCCGAACACCATGCTCAAGCCCAGCCCAGTGCCCTTGCCATCGGGCTTGGTCGTGAAGAACGGCTCGAACGCCTGGGCGAGCACCTGCTCGGGCATGCCCATACCGTTATCGCGGAGGGCGACGCGAACGTAGTCCCCTTCCGTAATGCCCTTGCCGGCGCAGAATTCACGGTCGAGCGAGACATTCTGCGCGGTCAGCTCTATCAACCCTTCGCCCTGCATGGCATCGCGGGCGTTGATCGCCAGGTTGAGGATGGCGTTTTCCAACTGGTTACGATCCACATGGATGTACCAGGCGTCTTCCGGCAAACAGATGTCGATCTGAATGGTCTCACCCATTGTCCGTTGCAGCAGCTCGCCCAGCCCTTCGAAAATCTGCAGCGGGTCGCACACTGCAGGTGACAAAGGCTGGCGGCGAGCAAAAGCGAGCAATTGAGTGGACAGTTTGGCGCCGCGCTCAACGGCGGCAATCGAGGCCGAAACCCGGCGCTGCACGTTGGCGTTATCCGGTTCGTGGCGCGCCAGCAAGTGCAGATTGCCAGCGATCACTTGCAGAAGGTTGTTGAAGTCATGGGCCACGCCGCCGGTGAGCCCACCAATGGCTTCAAGTTTCTGCGACTGGCGCAATTGCTCCTCTGCCGCCAGCCTCGCCTGCACTTCATCGCTGACGCGCTGTTCCAGATCGCGAGTGAATTTCAGTAGGGATTCTTCGGCGGTCTTGCGTTCGTGAATGTCGATCAGCACACCGGGAAACCGAAACGGTTTGCCCTGCTCGTCAAACTCACAGCAACCGCTGGCCTGTACCCACCTATAACTGCCGTCAGCACGCATCACCCGATATTCGGCGTTGTAGGGTTCGCCGTTGGCGACTGACTGGTCAACTCGTTCGCTGACCCATGCCCGATCATCGGGATGAATGCGGGTTTCGGCGAAATCGATGGGCAGATTGCCCAGGTCCTGTGTGGACGGATAGCAGAAGGTCCGGGCGAATCGTTCATCCGCCGAAAGACGGTTTGCCTTGAGGTCCCACACAAACGAGCCCAGCAAGGCGCCGGCGTTCAACGCCAGGCGCACCCGCTCATTGTCTGCACGGTAAGCCGCCTCCGCTTCCTGGCGGCGGCGCTCGGAAATCACGTGGTCGGTGGTCTCGACCACAATCGCCATGACCCCGGCGGGTTTGCCGTTGTCATCGGACACCGGGCTGTAATAGAGGTCCATCCAGACGTCTTCAGGCACGCCATCGCGCAGCAGCACAAGCTCTTTGCTGTGGTACGTCAAAGTGCCGCCGGCCAGGCAGGTATTGACCACGTGGCGGTTGAACTCGGCGACCTCCGGCCAGCCCAGCTCGACCGGAGCGCCCAACAGATAAGGATGACGCCCACCGGCAAAGTCCGAATAGGCGTCGTTGTAGATCATGTACCCCTGATAGCCCCACAGCATGACGATCGGTACAGGCGAGGCCAGCAACATCTGCACGGCGCTACACAGGCTGGCGGGCCAGGTATCAAGTGGTCCCAGTTCGGTGTGGCTCCAGTCGAACGTGCGAATCCGCCCGGCCATTTCCCCCCGCCAACCCTCGCACCCATGGCTATCGTCTAGAAATTGCATCGACTGATTCTGAGTCCCTGTGATTGACGCCCGTTTGTTTCGAGCATTGGGCGCGGGAATGGTTTCATAGAGATATCGCTGAATCTTTCGGACACTGCGCCCCCTGTAGGAGCGAGCATGTCGAGGCGTCGAACCGTCGCGATGGTCGTCAACGATAACGATGGGGTCAGGATACCAGCGTTGTCTGGTCTTCCATCGCGAGCATGCTCGCTCCTACAGGGGGGGATCGTGGTCAGTGAAAATCCCGACTCCGCACATCCATGCCATCGAGCAACTCACTCAAGTCACTCAGGCGTCCGGCGATCAGGTGGCGTACTTCGCCCTCTTTTTCCCAACGCCCATCGACCTTGAGTAATTGCGAGCCCACCAGCACCTTGCGCTGACGCTCGGCCAGGTCTCGCCAGACCACCACGTTGACGTTGCCGAACTCGTCTTCAAGGGTGACAAAGGTCACGCCACTGGCCGTGCCCGGCCGCTGACGCCCGGTCACCAGCCCGGCGATGCTGACCGGACGCCCATGCTCGACCTCCAGCAACTCCCTGGAACTGCGGCAACGCCGGGCTTTGAGTTCGCCCCGCAACAGTGCCAGCGGGTGCGGTCCGAGCGTGGTGCCAAGGCTGTTGTAATCCGCCAGCAGGTTTTCGCCCACCGTGGGTTTGGGCAGCGTCACGACGATTTCTTCCTGGCTCGGCAAACCGGCGAACAAGCCCAACTGCTTCTGCACACCCGCCACTTCCCAGCGGGCGCGATGACGGTCCCCTGCCAGCCCACGCAAGGCGCCGGCATCGGCCAGTTGTTCCTGCGCACGGCTATCAAGCTGCGCCCGCTCTCCCAGATCGGCAATGTCGATAAACGCGCCCATCGACCGCGCGACTTCGATACGCCGGGCATCGTCTTCGCGAAATCCCTTGATCATGCGCAGGCCCATGCGAATCGCCGGCTGCCCGCCGCTGACCGCTTCGAGGCTGCAATCCCAGTCACTGGCGCGCACATCCACCGGGCGAACCTGCAAATGATGCCGACGCGCATCCTGCAAAATCTGATCGGGGCTGTAGAAACCCATGGGCCAGCTGTTGATCAGCGCACAGGCGAAGGCTGCCGGTTCATGGCATTTCAACCAGCAACTGGCGTAGGTCAGCAAGGCAAAACTGGCGGCGTGGGACTCGGGGAAACCGTAGCTGCCAAAACCCTTGATCTGCTCGAAAATCTGGGTGGCAAATTCGGCGGTGTAACCGTTTTTCTTCATGCCAGCGGCCAGCCGCTCCTTGTGCGGTTCCAGCCCGCCATGACGTTTCCACGCGGCCATGGAGCGGCGTAATTGGTCGGCCTCGCCGGGGCTGTAGTCGGCAGCGACGATGGCGATCTGCATCACCTGTTCCTGGAACAGCGGCACACCAAGCGTACGTTTGAGCACCACTTCCAATTGAGGCGATGGATAAACTTCGGCTTCCTGTTTGTTTCGCCGTCGCAAATACGGGTGCACCATGCCGCCCTGAATCGGCCCCGGACGGACGATGGCCACCTGAATCACCAGGTCGTAGAAGGTGCGGGGCCTCAATCGCGGCAGCATCGACATCTGCGCCCGCGACTCGATCTGGAATACCCCGACGGTGTCGGCGCGGCTGATCATTTCGTAGGTGGCCGCATCTTCGGAGGGGATCGTGGCCAAGGTCAGATTCTGATTACGATGGCGCCGCAGCAGATCGAAACAACGGCGAATCGCGCTGAGCATGCCCAACGCGAGGATATCGACCTTGAGCAAGCCGACCGCGTCGAGGTCGTCCTTGTCCCATTGAATGATCGTGCGATCGGCCATGGCGGCGTTTTCCACCGGCACCAGGGTGTCCAGTGGCTGCTCGGAAATCACGAAACCGCCGGGGTGCTGTGACAGGTGCCGGGGGAAGCCGATCAGTTGATCGGTCAGGGTCAGCACCCGGCGCAGCACCGGACTTTGCGGGTCGAAACCGGCTTCGAGCAAGCGTTCTATCGGCGGTGTGTTATCGCTCCAATGGCCGCAGCAATCGGCCAGCGCATTGATCTGGTCCGGTGGCAGCCCCAAAGCCTTGGCCACATCGCGCACCGCCCCGGCGGCGTGATAGCTGCTGACCACTGCGGTCAGCGCGGCGCGGCCGCGACCATAACGGCGGAACACGTATTGCAGCACTTCCTCGCGGCGCTCGTGCTCGAAGTCCACATCGATGTCCGGGGGCTCGTTGCGCTCCTTCGACATGAAGCGCTCGAACAGCAACGTGGTGCGGTCCGGGTCGATCTCGGTGATGCCCAGGGCGTAGCAAACCGCCGAGTTGGCAGCCGAGCCTCGGCCCTGGCAGAGGATGTGCTGTTCGCGGGCGAAGCGCACCACGTCGTGCACGGTGAGGAAGTAACTTTCATAGCCGAGTTCGGCAATCAGCTTGAGCTCCTTGCTGATCTGGCGCAGCACCTTGGTCGGCGCACCTTTTCTCCAGCGCCAGGCGATACCCTCCTTGGTCAATTGCCGCAGCCAGCCGGTGGCGCAATACCCCTCGGGCACCAATTCCTTGGGGTATTGATAACGCAACTGGTCCAGATCGAAAGTGCAACGCCGGGCCAGGTCCACCGAGGCCTGCAACAACGCGGGCGGATACAGCTCGCGCAACAGTTCCAGGCTGCGCAGATGCCGTTCGCCATTGGGGTGCAGGCGCAACCCGGCGTCGGCCACCGGCAGATGATGGCGGATCGCGGTCATGGTGTCCTGCAAGGCGCGGCGACCACGGCAATGCATGTGCACATCGCCGCTGGCCACCGGCGGGATGTCCACTGCCCTCGCCAGCGCCAACAACTGGTTGAGCCGACGGTGATCGTCCTGACCGCGATGCAACTGCACCGCCAACCACAGGCGCTCGGCAAACACCTCTTTGAGCCAGCGGCCCGGCGCCGGGTCATCGAGCGCATCGGGCACCCACAGTGCCAGCAACCCCGGCAAAGGCGCGTCGAAGTCACTGCGCAAAACCTGGTACTGGCCCTTCTGCGTGCGTCGCCGCGCCTGGGTGATCAGCCGGCACAGGTGCTGATAGCCTTCGAGATTCTCCACCAGCAACACCAGTTTCGGGCCGTTTTCGATCCGTACTTCGCTGCCGATAATCAGCGGCAGCGCCACGGACTTGGCCGCTTGCCACGCACGAACGATGCCCGCCAACGTGCATTCGTCGGTGATCGCCAAGGCCTGGTAGCCGTGCTTTTTCGCGCGCTGGAACAACTCCAGGGCGCTGGAGGCGCCGCGCTGGAAACTGAAGCTGGACAGGCAATGCAGTTCGGCATAATCGGGGCTCATGCGAACCAGCCCTGCAACCACAACGGGCCGTCTTCACCGACCGCCCGGTAGGCCCAGCCTTGCTGGCCGGCGCGGGTTTCGATCAGGTAATAATCGCGGCGCACGTCGTCGCCGTCCCACCAGCCGGATTCGATGCGTTCGGGGCCCATGAGGATGCGTGTCGAGGCTTCGTGCACCGCTTGCGGTTCGGTCAGCAGCCAGCCCGGACGCTGCACACCGGGCAGCCCGGGGCAACGTTGAGGGTCGTTTCCGGCCTGCCACGTGCACTCGGGCCGGTGATCGGCCTGGAAGCGCAAGCCGTGCACCGCGTCATCGCCCAGCCGGGCGCGCAGACGCTCGCGCAGTTGCTCCCAGGGCAAGGATTGCTGTGGGCGTTCGTCGAACAGCTCCTGATACTGCGGCACGAAGGCCGGCAAATCTTCGGCGCGCAAACGAAAACCGCGCACCGGGGCCTCGACCTGCACCTGTTCCAGTCGCCCCCGGGCCAACTCGAAGAGCATCGCCGCATCACGCTCGGCACTGAGCAGGCCGACCTTGATCACTCTGTCCGGTAACCCGGCGTGCTCAAGGTGCAGGTCAAAACGCTGCACGCCACTGTCTCGTCCACAGAGAAATGCCGAGAGGTCGCCAGTCAAGCGACGCAACGGAAACAACAGCGCTTGATGGGATTGCACGTCGAAGTTCAGTTCGATGCGCACATCGAAGCGATCCGGCGGCAAGTAGAACGCCAGCGCCAACCGGCGCAGCCCCAGCAAGGCGTCCAGATGCTTGAGCACCTGCGCCTCGAAACGCCGGGCGAGGCTCTGTCGAGGTAAACCCAGCACCTGGTTCAAGGTGCGAAGCCCCATACGTGACAACGCAGTGGCGACATTCGCCTCAAGGCCGATGCGGTCGACGGGCAATGGCCCCAGGTGGCGCTGCAAGGCTTGATCGTCGGGCACCACCAGCCCGTCATAGGCATTGGCCAGGATTCGCGCCGCCACCGGGTTGGGGGCCGCAACGATGCGATGGCGAAAGCCCAACTCGTCGAGCTCGGCGCGCAAACGTGCTTCCAATTGCGCCCAGTCGCCGAACAACCCCAGGCTGGACTCGATTTCGAACACCACCGTGCGCGGGTAATGCACGCTGACCTGGGAACTGAAGCGATAGGCCCAGGCCGCCAGGAATTGTTGCCAATGCTCGATGTGTGCGGCGTCGTATTCAGCGGTGGCGAACCCTTTGCTCAGCGCCTGGGCGGCGGTCATCGACTGGCCGGGGCGCAGGCCCAAGGCGCGCGCTTGAGCGTTGACCGCCTGCAATACGCGGCGCTGTGCCGGGCCGGTCAGCAGTGCCAGCGGCTCATCGGGGTCGGTGCGCTGACGCAGTACCGCGTCCAACGCCAATTGCGGGAATAGAATGCATACCCAACGCATGGCAACCTCAATGCCCTACGGCAAAGGCGATCGGCGCCGAACGGGCCAGCCCGCCCCGGCACTTGAGTACGCGTAACTGCGCAGGCCGGGCATCGATGGCAATGCGCAGGGCCGCGGGTGACGGGTTGATCGCCTCCTGGATCGAGCGGTAGGCAAAGGCCAGGGTCGAGCCGGTTTCCGCCGCCACCTGCAAACGCCGCAACGCGCGGTCATCGGCCTTGTTCGGCCAGCACAGCACAGCGCCACAACTGCCCGAACGCAGGCATTGTTCCGTGGCCCACAAGGCATCACGCTCGCTGGCCTGAATGATCGATAACTGACGCAGATCGATCCCGGCATTTTCCCAGGCCTGGGGATACGGCACGAACGGCGGCGCCACCAGCACGATCCGCTCGCCCGCGTCCGCCAGCCGGGCCAACGTCGGCCACACCAGTTGCAACTCACCGATGCCCTGCCCGGCCAGAAGGATTTCGCTCAATGCCGCTTCCGGCCATCCGCCCGTGGGCAACGCCGCATCCAGCGCGGCGTGCCCGGTGGGTTGCGGGCTGACGGTGGGCGGCGCAGGCCGGCCCTTCCAGACCTGGCCGCCATTGAACAGCGTGTCCAGCGCGACGACGGCACCCATCAGCCTTGCCTCACCAAACCGCAGAACACCCCTTCGATGGCGAGGTCCTGGCCGGGCTCGACCACGATCGGCTGATAAGCCGGGTTGCGCGGCAACAGGCGCACCGTGTCACCCACGCGCTCGAAGCGCTTGATGGTCACTTCGCCTTCCAGGCGTGCGACCACGATCTGCCCGTTGATGGCCTCGGGGCTACGGTGCACGCCCACCAGGTCGCCATCGAGAATGCCGTCCTCGATCATCGAGTCGCCACTCACCCGCAGCATGTAGTCCGGGGTCCGGGAGAACATCGATGGATCGAGCAGCAGGTGGTTATGGATCTCGGCATCGGCGCCGATGGGCGCACCTGCGGCCACTCGGCCGAGCACCGGAATGTCCAGCAATTCGGGACGTGCAGGCAGGCCGAGCAATCGAATGCCCCGGGCCTGATTCGGGTTGACCTCGATAAAACCGGCCTCGGTCAGCGCCAGCACATGCTTGCGCGCCACGCTGCGCGAGGCAAAACCAAAGGCCTCGCTGATCTCGGCGAGGCTCGGTGACTGACCGTGCTCGGCGATTCGCTCGCGGATAAAGGTCAGGATGGCGGTACGGCGGGGAGTTAAAGTCGTCATGGAGTACATTTGTACTCTTTTGCGATTTTTCTTACAAGAATTTGTCGATGAGCTGTAGGAAGCTGTTTTTTTGGCGAGGCTGCTATCGTCATCGCGGCGGTGCGACGATTCGACAAGCCCGCTCCCACAGTGATCGGTGTGGGAGCGGGCTTGTCGAATCGTCGCACCGCCGCGATGAGGCCAGTTCATTCTTCACAGGCAGTGGATCAAGTCAGGTCAGCCAGGTACGCCCACGGATAAATCCCACGCTCATGCCCATCGCTGAAGACCAACTGCAGCCCATACCCCTGCGGATTCAACTCAACCACCCGCACACGCTCATCCACCATCGGCGGCGTGCCGCGCAACCGGAATGCCCGGCACTGTGAGCATGGGCACTGGCGACGCAGGTCGGCGTGCGCCAGCAGCTGTTCGCGTCCATCCGGCCAGCTCAGGCGCAACTGTTGGCGGCTTGTCGAATTGCCGATCGCCGAGGGGGTCATTGCAATTGACTCAGGGCAATGCGCACGGCCTTGCGCACTTCGGGGTCGCCATCGTCCTGGGCAGCCTGCAAGGCGGCGATGGCGCCTTTATCGTTAAGCTCACCGAGGGCCAGCGCGGCTTCCTTGCGCAGATTGCTGATGCGATGACCGAGGGTTTCGATCAACGCGTCCAGCGCCGCAGCGAATCGCAGACGGCCAAGGCTGCGGGTTGCGCGCAAGCGTACTTGCCAGTAATCGTCGGTCAGCGCCGCGATCAATGCCGGGCCGGCATCGCTGTGGCCGACCTTGCCCAGGGTGGTCGCGGCCTCTTCGCGCACTTGCCAGGCCTGATCCTGCAAGGCCTGGCGCAATGCGGGCAGCACCTGTGCATCAGACGCCAGCCCCAGCGCCCCGGTGGCGGCGCGGCGCACTTCGGTGTCCGGGTCAGCGCTGGCCAGTCGAGCCAGCGCCGGCACTGCATCGAGTTGCTTGAGCCAGCCCAGCACGCCAACCGCCTCGCGTCGGACGCTGGCATCCTCGTCGCTCAATGCCACCGCCGCCGCTGGCGCCGCCTCGGCGAAGCGCAATTCGCGCAGTGCACGGAACGCGGCGACGCGCACACTGACGTCGGCATGCCCGGTCCAGGGCAGAATCACCCGTCCTGCCGCCTCGCTCTTGAGCAGGCTCAAGCTCTGCGCGGCGGCAGCCTGCACCGCCGGCGCCGGATCGGTCAGGGCCTGGCACAACGCCTCGACCACCGGCTCATCCTCCCAGGCTTCGAGCAAGCGTGCGGCTTCGGCGCGGACTTCCTCGGTCGGGTCTTCGGCCAGTCGATTGACCAGCCACAGCAAACCGTCCGGCTCCTCAAGGTCGGCCAGTTCGATCAGGGCAATGCGGCGCACACCGGGGTCGGCATCGGTCAGGCGCGGTTGCAGGGCAAGAATGTCGTCGTTGTCGGTTACATCGAATAGAGAAGTCATAGGGCAAATCGCGGCAGTTTGTGTTCAAGGGGAAGGCCAAGCGGGTTCAGGCGTGGTAACTGCCGCCCCTCCTGGTGGTGCAGCAGTTCGAGGCAATGACGCTTGAGGCGCGAGAACTCGTGGCTGGTCACCAGTTCGGTGGTACGGGGCCTTTCAAAGTCCAGGCGCAAGTCTTCGATGATCCGCCCCGGACGCGAACTCATCACCAGCAGGCGGTCGGCAAGGAACAGCGCTTCGTCGATGTCATGGGTCACGAACACCACGGTGGTACGAATCTGTGTCCAAATCTTCAGCAGCAGTTGCTGCATGTTCAAACGGGTCAGTGCATCGAGCGCGCCAAACGGCTCATCCATCAGCAACAGGCGCGGACGGTTGACCAGCACCCGGGCAATCTCCACCCGTTGCTGCATGCCGCCGGAGAGCTGGTCCGGCCAGCGCTCGGCAAATCCTTCAAGGCCCACCAGGGCGAGGATGTCATCGGCCGCCCGGCGCCGTTCGGCCTTGCCGATGCCGCGCATTTTCAGGCCGAACGCCACGTTGTCGCGCACGGTGCGCCAAGGGAACAGCGTGTGCTGCTGGAACACCATGCCGCGCTGCGGTGAAGGGGTCGACACGTCGGCACCGTCGACCTTGAGGCTGCCGGCGCGTGGTTGCAGATGCCCGGCCAGTGCGCCGAGCAACGTGGACTTGCCACAACCGGACGGCCCGAGAATGCACACGAACTGCCCCGGTTCGATCTGGCAATCAAGGCCCTGCACCGCTTCGAACGCGGCACGGCCCTCACCGAGGCTGATCGACAAACCGCGAATGTCGATACGCCCTTCAGGTTGTTCAAATAGGCTCATCAGGCTTTTCCTCGTGGTCGATGCCAAGGCGTGAACATCCCGCCCACGCGTTTGATCAGCAGACTACTGCCCATCCCGAGTACGCCAATCAGCAACATGCCGACCACGATGTCGGGGTAGTTCTGGATGGTGTAGGACTCCCAGGTGTAATAACCGATGCCGAACTGGCCGGAGATCATTTCCGCAGTCACCAGGCAGAACCACGACGTGCCCATGCCAATGGCCAGGCCCGTGATGATGCTCGGCGCGGCACCCGGCAGGATCACTTCGCGCAACATCGCCCAGCGCCCTGCCCCCAGGCTTTTCGCCGAGGCGATCAGGCGCGGATCGACGCCTTCGACGCCATGCACGGTGTTGAGCAGGATCGGGAACAAGGCGCCGGTGAAGGTGATGAACACCATCGACAGTTCCGACGAGGGAAACATCAGGATCGCCAGCGGAATCCATGCCACGGCCGGGATCGGGCGCAGCACTTCCAAAGGTGGCAGCAACAGGTCTTCGGCCCACTTCGAGCGACCGATGGCCAGGCCCAGGCCGATGCCGATGACCAGCGCCGCGAGGTAACCGGCGAATACGCGGCTGAGGCTGCTGCCCAGATGCTGGGCGAGCTTGCCGGAGTCACCCAGGCCCAGCGCCGCTTCGACGACGGACCAGGGCGTGGGCACATTGGCGAAGGTGACCAGGCCAAGGTTCCAGTGATGGCTGGCGGCGAGCTGCCAGAACAGCAGGCAGAGCAGGAGTGAGATGGCCCTGGGGAGCCAGCGTTTGAGTGATCTGAACACGGCATGTCCTCTGAACACAGCCCCCTGTAGGAGCGAGCATGCTCGCGATGGACGTCAACGATAACGCTGGCTGCCTGGCGCCCAGCGGTGCCCTTGAGACCATCGCGAGCATGCTCGCTCCTACAGGGAAGGGTCGTTGGTTAACGGGTCGCCACGGCCTGCGTGGTCGCGTCGGTGAAGTCGAACACCTTGCCGCCCTGGGCCGTGGCGAATTGCTGGGCCTGGCCCTTGAGCAGGAACGCGCTCAGGCGGCCTTTGGCATCACTGGCAAACCACGCTTGATCGGCCAGTAGCTTGATCCCGCTGTCACTCGCCTGGGCATACACCGCGCGGATGTTCTTGCCTTCCTGCTTGAGGCTGGCCAACGCGGTGAACGCCGATTCCGCCGAAGCGTATTGACGAACTTTCGGTTCGCCGCGCACCCAGATCTCGGCCACATGCTTGAAGTCGGTGATGGGTTTGCCGCTGGCGGCATCCAGGGCCTTGAGCGGGGTCTGGGCGTAGTTGGCCAACTGCGCGCTGTAATCCAGGTTCGATGCCTTGAATGCGGCGCGGATGTATTGATCGTCGATAAAAGTGTTCAGGTCCAGGCCGCGATCAGCCTTCTTCAACAGCTTGAGGGTATCGATCGCGGTGCCGACGGCCTGACGGTATTCAGGCTTCCAGCTCAGGTCGCGGGTCTGCACACCAAGCGGGCCGTGGAACAGGTAGTTGACCTCGGCATCGACACCCGTGACCTTGGCAATCAGCTCGCTGTACTTCTCTGGCTCATCGGCCAGCAACTGGTTGGCTTCGATGCTGGCGCGCAGGTAGGCGACGACGATCTCCGGGTACTTTTTGGCGTAGGCCTGATCCACCAGCGCGCCATGGAAAGTTGGCGCGTTGGCCTGGGAGCCGTCGAAGATCTTGCGGGCAAAACCCCGGCTGGTGAACAGTTCGGCAAAGGGCACGAAGTCGGCATGAGCATCGATCTTGCCAGCCTGCAATGCGGAGCCCGCCACTTCCGGCGCCTGGGCGATAATGTTGACGTCTTTGAGTGGGTCCCATCCCTGATCCGCTACGGCCCGCAGCAACATGCCATGGGCCGTCGAGGCGAATGGCACGGAAAGGGTCTTGCCCTTCAACTCCGCCAGTGACTGCACGCTTGAGGCGCTGGGTACGACGATGCCATTGCCGCTGCCCTTGATGCTGCCCGACAGCACGTTGATGAACAGGCTGTGCTTGCCGGCGGTTTCGAAAGCCACGCCATTGAAGGAGCCGGGGAAATCGGCCATGGCGCCAAAGTCGAGTTTGCCGGCGACCATCTCATTGGTCAGTGGCGCGCCGCTGGTGAAGTTTTTCCAGACCACGTCGTACTTGGCGTCCTTGTACGGGCCGTCGTGGGGCAGGTATTTGTCCAGCAGGCCGAGTTCACGAATCAACAGGCCGCCGGCGGCGCAGTTGATGGTGGTGTCCTGGGTGCCGATGGCAATGCGGATAGTTTCGGCCGAAGCCGACAGGGTGAACGAAGCCAGTACCAGACCGGCGAATGCTGCGCGCAATAACATGGGTGTATCCCCTCGAATCATTTTAAGTGTTCGTCTCCGCCACGATCAGGGCGTGGTGGGAAACGAGGGGTGTTTTTCAAGCATGCGTCCCGGGGGTGGCCGGGTGGCGGTTTCTCGGGTGTCTGGGCGGGCCTCATCGCGGGCAAGCCCGCTCCCACAGTTGATCGCATGCCCCTGTGGGAGCGGGCTTGCCCGCGATGGCGCCCTGTCAATCACCGCAACAGGTAGGGGATATCCACTTTCACCGCCCCCGTCGGGCAGTCCTTCTCGCACGGCATGCAATACCAGCACTCATCGAACGCCATGTAGGCTTTCTGGGTGGCCGGGTTGATCGCCAGCAAGTCCATCGGGCAAACGTCGACGCACACGGTGCAGCCTTTGTGGGCGATGCACAGGTCTTCGTCGACCGTGACCGGTGCATTGGAGCGGAAGAAGATTTCCTGGGGTTGATAGGCCATTTCACGGTCTCTCTTTTTAGGGGCTCAGGCCGCAAAGGCGCCGACGCGAAGGCGGTCATAGGCCTGCATTTCCTCGGCATCCAGCGGGATGATGTAGGGCTCGACGGCTTTCTTGAAACTGCTCATCTGACCGTTTTCATCTTTTTTCAGATGGCAATGGCAGAACCAGTCGCCGTCGTTGCGTTGCGGATGATCGACCCGATAGTGGTAAAGGCCCCAGCGACTTTCCGCGCGAAACAACGAGGCACGGGCGGCCATTTCGGCGCAGTCGCGGATCATGCTGACTTCCATGGCGCGCATCAGTTCGTGGGCGTTGTGCGCCTTGATCTGGTCCAGATCACGCTGGATGTCACTGAAGCGTTGCAGGCCGATCTGCATCTTCTTGGTGACCTTCGGCGGTTGCAGGTAATCGTTCACGAAGCGGCGCAGCTTGTATTCGACCTGGGCCGGCGGCAGGCCATGCTCACGATCCAGCGGCGCATAGACCCTTTGTTTTTCCGCCTCAACCTGCGCGGCGTCGACCGCAGAAAACTCGCGACCGGCCACAAAGTCCGCCGCGTTGTGGCCGGCAAACCAGCCATAGGTGAACGCACCCAACATGTAATTGTGCGGCACCGCGGCCATGTCCCCGGCCGAGTACAACCCCTTGACCGACGTCTCTGCCTTCTCGTTGACCCACACCCCGGACGCCGAATGGCCGCTGCAAAAACCGATTTCGGAAATGTGCATCTCGACCATCTGCGTACGGTAGTCGGTGCCGCGATTGGCGTGGAACTGACCACGACTGGGTCGCTCATTACTGTGCAGGATCTCCTCGATGTTCTGGATGGTTTCCTCGGCCAGGTGATCGAGTTTGAGGAACACCGGGCCGTTGCCGCTTTCGAGTTCCTGGTGGAACTCCCACATCATCTGGCCGCTCCAGTAATCGCACTCGATGAAGCGCTCGCCCTTGTTGTTGGCGGTGTAGCCGCCCAGGGGACCGGTCACGTAGGCGCACGCCGGGCCGTTGTAATCCTTGATCAGCGGGTTGATCTGGAAGCATTCCAGGTTCGCCAGTTCTGCCCCGGCGTGATAGGCCATGGCGTATCCATCGCCGGCATTGGTCGGGTTTTCGTAGGTGCCCATCAGGTAACCCGAGGACGGCAGCCCCAGGCGCCCGGCTGCACCGCAGGCGAGGATCACGGCCTTGGCCTTGATCACATGGAAATCGGCAGTGCGGCAGTCGAAGCCCATCACGCCGTTGACCGCGCCCTCCTCGTCCTTGAGCAACCGGGTGCACACCAGGCGATTGGTGATGCTGACCCGCGCCCGCTTCAACTGGCGGTACAGGACTTTCTTGATGTCGTGACCTTCGGGCATCGGCAGCACATAGGCGCCCATGTGGTGGACTTTCTTGACCGCATAGTCGCCGGTCTCGTCCTTCTCGAACTTCACGCCCCAGCGATCCAATTGCTCGATGGTTTCGAAGCTGTGCGTGGCGTAGGCATACACCGCCGCCTGGTTGACGATGCCGTCGTTGGCGATGGTGATTTCCTTGGTGTACTGCTCAGGCGTGGAATGACCGGGAATGATGGCGTTGTTCAGGCCGTCCATGCCCATGCTGATCGCGCCGCTGCGCTTGACGTTGGCCTTGTCGATCAGCAAAACACGCAGGTCGCGGTTGCGTTCCTTGGCCTTGATCGCCGCCATGGGCCCAGCCGTGCCGCCGCCGATCACGACGATGTCGTATTCCTGTTCCAGGGTCGCTCTTGTCACGGAATGGGTCATGCCTGCTCCCCTTTTTGCCGGTCGATACGCAGACGGTACTGGAAGGCATCGCCGCGATAGTAAAGGTGCTCGAAGTCCACGGGCTGGCCGCTGGCGTCATGGGTCAGGCGTTCGATGCGCATGATCGGCGAGCCCGCTTCAACGCCCAGCGCCTGGGTCAGGTCGCTGTCGGCGAGCACGGCGTCGATTGCCAGGTCAGCGTGACCGAGCGCCAGACCGCAGTCGTTCTCCAGGATCAGGAAGATGTCGCGGGTGACCAGATCGGCCTTCTCCAGTCGCTCGCCAATGGCCTTGGGCAAGTAGGTGATTTCCAGCGAGATCGGCTCGCGGTTGATCAGGCGCACTCGCTTGACCTGCGCCACGATCTCGCCCTCGGCCACCCGTAAACGCTCGGCCACCAACTTGTCGGCGGCGATGAATTTGAAACTGCGCAGGCGGTTGATGACTTCGTAGCCCCGACCGGTCATGGATTCGGCAAGGCCTTGCAAGGTGCTGACGTTCTGAAAGGTTTTCGGCTTGGCGACGAAGGTGCCCTTGCCGTGGATCTTGAATATCAACCCTTCCTTCTGCAGATCACCCAGCGCCTGGCGCACGGTGATGCGGCTGACCTTGAACAAGGCACCCAACTCACTTTCAGAAGGCATCTGGCTGTCCTGCGGGTACTCGCCGTCGAGAATGCGAGCACGCAGCACGTCCCGTAGTTGGGTGTGCAGCGGAACACTGCTGAGGGATAGAACGTTATCGGTCATGGGCTGATCACTTGTTATAACGAGTTATGACGTGATCTTATGGTTCTAATGACCGTGGTGAGAAATACCGTTTGAGAATAAGGTTAGAGCAGTGTTCTTCGACCTGTAGGAGCGAGCTTGCTCGCGATGGCGGCCCCGGCACCGCGGGGTGTCAGGTTGCCAGCGTCATCATTGACGACCATCGCGAGCATGCTCGCTCCTACAGGGGATATGAGTGTCAGTGAAGGTTTAATGCACTCAGGTTCAGGCGCCCATCCTTGAGCGGCGGACACCAGTAGTACCCGCCCGTGATCGGGCGGCTGATGCGATACAGGCCGTCGGTGATGCCATCTTCCAGACCGCTCATGCGCCGCAGTTGCGCTTCGAACGCATCCAGGGAGAAGCCGAACGCCAGGAACATCAGGCCCGCACGATCGCCTTCGATCCATGGCATCGAGCGGCGCACCACGAACGCTTCGGGGGCGAAGCTTTCCTGGGCGGTGCGTTTGACGTGAGCGGAGACCGGTGCGTCGTCGATCTCTTCGTTGTCGGCCAGGCGACGACCCATGATGTTGTCTTTCTCATCCGATGGCAGTGCATGGAAACCTTTCAGATCATGCTGCCACTGCTGAATCGCCGCGAAGCTGCCGCCCACCAGGCCTTCACCGCCCACGCTCGCCAGTCCGGCAGCCACCGCCGCTTCGTCGTGAGGGTTTTCGGTGCCATCTTCGTAGCCCGTCAGGTCGTGGCCGGTAAGGTGGCGAAACGTCTCGTTCATTTGCACCAGGCGCAGCGCCGGTGCCAGCGCCGCTTCGATGGCGGTGCTGCGATTGAGCAACTCGCCGCGGTCGACGCCATGCAACCAGCACCACAGCGCGTGTTGGGTCGAAGGGTTGTCGACCCCCACACCGGTCAACGCCGGGAATGGCCGCAGACCTTCGATCTGACCGTGCAACGCTTTGACCAGGGATTCACCGAAACCGACCACCGCCGACTTGCCGTCCACCAGTTGCATCAATTTGTCGAGCGCAGCCGGCACTGCATCGACCGATTCCAACGCGAAGAACATATGACGGGCCTGAGGTGGAACGGGGGTGGCGAGAATGCCCGGCTGGTAGTAACTCATATGAACTCCTTAAGAATGAACGGCAAGTTTACTCGCAGCACCCGTGGTTGTGGGCGATCGCGGCAATAGATCGCGGCAACATGACATCCAGGCTTAAAAAGTCTGACCAATAAGGCGTATAACCTCTGAAGTGAAATTGAACGGCCTCACATGGAGTAAAAACATGACCACAGAACATATCCTTGGCAACCTGTTTCCCGACTCCAGCGACATTCCGGAAAAGTACCGTCTCAGCGGCCCGACCGAGCAGCGCGAATACCTGGTCGATGGCCAGCTCAAGACCTGGTCGGGCGCCCTCGCCCAGGTGCGCAGTCCGGTGTACCTCACCGGCGAGAACGGCGATGAACAAGTGATTCTGGGCAGTACCCCGCTGCTGGATGCCGACACCGCACTGACCGCCCTCGACGCCGCCGTGCGCGCCTATGACCGTGGCCAGGGCCTATGGCCAACCATGCGTGTGGCCGAGCGCATCCAGCATGTCGAAACCTTCCTCGCCCGCATGCGCGAACAGCGCGACGCCGTGGTCAAGTTGCTGATGTGGGAAATCGGCAAGAACCTCAAGGACTCGGAAAAGGAATTCGACCGCACCTGCGACTACATCGTCGACACCATCAACGCGTTGAAAGAACTCGACCGCCGCTCCAGCCGCTTCGAACTGGAACAGGACACCCTCGGCCAGATCCGCCGCGTGCCGCTGGGCGTGGCCCTGTGCATGGGCCCTTACAACTACCCGCTGAACGAAACCTTCACCACGCTGATTCCAGCATTGATCATGGGCAACACCGTGGTCTTCAAACCGGCCAAGCTCGGCGTGCTGCTCATTCGGCCGCTGCTGGAAGCCTTCCGCGACAGCTTCCCGGCCGGGGTGATCAACGTGATCTACGGCAGCGGTCGCGAAACCGTCAGCGCCCTGATGGCCAGCGGCAAGATCGACATCTTCGCGTTCATCGGCACCAACAAGGCCGCCAGCGACCTGAAAAAACTGCACCCCAAACCGCACCGCCTGCGCGCCGCCCTGGGACTGGATGCGAAGAACCCCGGCATCGTGCTGCCGGAGGTGGACCTGGACAACGCCGTGAGCGAGGCCGTCACCGGTTCGTTGTCGTTCAATGGCCAGCGTTGCACCGCGCTGAAAATCCTATTCGTCCATGAAGACGTGGTCGAGTCATTCATCGAAAAATTCAACGCCAAACTCGCCACCCTCAAACCCGGCATGCCTTGGGAAAGCGGTGTGGCCTTGACGCCGTTGCCGGAGGCAAGCAAGGTCGATTACCTGCACGGGCTGGTGGCCGATGCCATCGACAAGGGCGCCCGCGTAGTCAATCCAAACGGTGGCGAGTCGCGCGCGTCATTTTTCTACCCGGCGGTGCTGTACCCGGTGACGCCGCAGATGCGTGTGTACCAGGAAGAACAGTTTGGCCCGGTGGTGCCGATCGTGCCGTACAGGCATCTGGACACGGTGATCGACTACGTCCTGGAGTCGGACTTCGGCCAGCAATTGAGTATCTTCGGCACCAACCCGGTGGCGGTCGGCCGGCTGGTGGACACCTTCGCCAACCAGGTCGGACGGATCAACCTCAACGCTCAGTGCCAGCGCGGTCCGGACACCTACCCCTTCAACGGGCGCAAGAACTCGGCCGAAGGCACATTGTCGGTACATGATGCGTTGCGCGTGTTCTCTATCCGTACGCTGGTGGCGACCAAGTTCCAGGAGAACAACAAGGAACTGATCAGCGACATCATCAGCGGGCGCAACTCCAGCTTCCTGACCACCGATTATATTTTCTGAGGAGCACAACCTGAGTACGTCCATAACCCAACGACTGCCACCCTTGGTGCGCCGGGTATTGCGTCCGCTGCTGGACCCGTACCGGCGCTACCGCCATGCCAAATTCATCCACGCGGTGCGCGTGTCGCTGGGGTTGTTGGCAACGATCCTGCTGACCACCGGCATCAACCTTCCCCACGGCGAGTGGGCGTCGGTGACCATGCTGGTGGTGATTGGCGGCTTGCAACACCACGGCAACATCGGCAAGAAAGCCGCCGAACGCGCGATCGGCACCCTGCTCGGCGCGTCTATCGGCCTGCTGCTGGTGGTGCAACAGGCCTGGCTCGGCCTGCCGTGGCTGACCTATTTCGCCATGGCGGTGATTTGCGGTTTTTTCTCCTACCACGCCATCGGCAAGGGCGGATACACGGCGCTGTTGGCGGCAATCACCGTGTTCATCGTCGCCGGGCATGGCGACAATCCGGTCTCCGATGGCTTGTGGCGCGGGGTGGACATCTTGATCGGGATAGGCCTGGCCCTGGCGTTTTCCTTCGCCCTGCCCCTGTATGCGGTTTATTCCTGGCGCTACAACCTGGCCGATGCCCTGCGCGATTGCGCGACGATTTATGGGCGCATCATCAATGGCCAACCTGTCACTGATGACGAGCACGTGAGGCTGATGAATCGCTTGAACGTGGTGATGGTGCAATTGCGTTCGCTGATGCCCTCGGTGTCCAAGGAAGTGAAGATTTCCATGAATGAGCTCGACGCCATCCAGCGTCACTTGCGCCTGTGTGTCAGCACCCTGGAGATCCTCGCCAACACCCGACCCGACGCCAACGACCCAAACGCCATGGCTCATCTGCAATCGGCGCTGAAAGCGGAGCATCGACTGATCCGCGTGCAACTGGTCGGCATGGCCCGGGCGCTGAAATCCGGGGCCTTCCAGCGATTGTCTCGCCCGATTGAACCGCCGGCGGACGCGAGCCTGGATACGCAGGTCGATCATCCGCTGGACGGCTACCGTTTGCTGAGCCGTCAGATGGCCAACAATATCGGCGAAATGCGCCAACGCTTGGCCAAGACTGCGCCGCGCTGGAGCATCTGATGTCATGGGGTGACGGCGCGGCGAAACTTCAGGCTCCAACCTTGCTGCATACCGGCAGCGGCCAGCAGAATTGCCGCCACCCCGATCCATTGCAGCATTTGCAGTTGATGACCGAAGGCAAACCAGTCGACGAAAATCGCCGCAATCGGGTAGATGAACGACAACGCGCCGGTCAGTGCAGTCGGCAGCTTCTGGATCGCGCCGTATAGCAGCACATACATCACGCCGGTGTGCACGATGCCGAGGGTTACCAGACTGGCCCATGCGCTCGGTGCTTGCGGCAACGCGGAGAAATGCGCAAACGGCGCCAGCAGCAACACGCCAGTGCTGACCTGGACCAAGGCAATCAAGTGCGGTGGCGTGCCGGTCAGGCGCTTGATGATCAAGGCGGCAATCGCATAAAGGAACGCCGCGCCCAGCGCCAGGGCAATACCCAGCAAGTAATCATTGCCCGCCTCACCCTGTTCGCCATGAGCGCTGACGATCGCCAGCATCCCCAGAAATGAAACGCCCAGCCAGATCAGCTTCTGGAGGGTGATCTTTTCGTTGAGAAAGAGCGCAGCCAACCCCACCAGCATGAACGGCTGGACGTTGTATACCGCCGTGCCGATGGCAATCGAGGCGCGTGAGTAGGAAGCGAACAACAGCACCCAGTTACCCACAATCGCCACCCCGCTGAGCACCGCCAACAGGAACGTGGTGCGGGTCAGAATGCCCGGGCGCAGGAAGCCAAATGCCGCGCAGATGAGCAACAAGGTGCCGGCGCCGAACAGGCAACGCCAGAACACCACATCCAGCACCGGCTGGCCGGATACCAGTACAAACCAGCCAATAGTCCCGGAGATCAGCATGGCGGCGGTCATTTCGAATGATCCGCGACGTAGGTTGTTGTCCATCATCAGGCTCCTGTGTGTGAGCCCAAAGTATGCCGATTGGGCGCAGGGCTTCTCCAGAGCAAAAAGAAGGCTAAAATCTGGCTCTGCCTTTCTTATGAAGGCTATTTCGATTAATTGCCTTACAGGAATTGAGACATGACCGACGACATCGACCAAGTGCTGATTGCGGCCCTCATGGAAGACTCACGGCGCTCGCTCAAGGCCTTGGCAAGCATCAGCGGTCTATCTTCGCCCAGCGTTGCCGAGCGTTTACGACGCCTTGAAGAACGTGGCGTGCTCAAGGGTTATACGGTGGAGATCGACCCTAAATGCTTCGGCTATCAACTCCAGGCCATCGTGCGCATCCGCCCCCTGCCTGGACAGTTGCACGAAGTGGAGCGGCAGATTCAGGCCATCCCCGAGTTCACCGAGTGCGACAAGGTCACCGGCGACGACTGCTTCATCGCTCGCCTGCACGTGCGCTCTATGGAACAACTGGACACCCTGCTCGACCGCCTCAACAGCCACGCCGAAACCAATACCGCCATCGTCAAGAAAACACCGGTCAAACGGCGCTTGCCACCGATGGCGTGAGTTCCGGTGTGAATCGCAGACAAGAAAAAACCCGCTGCGAAGCGGGTTTTTTCATTCATGGACGATGATCAATCGTCGCGGCTCATGATGCCGAAGATCTGCAACAGGCTGATGAACAGGTTGTAGATCGATACATACAGGCTGATGGTCGCCATGATGTAGTTACGCTCGCCGCCGTGAATGATGGCGCTGGTCTGGAACAGAATGCAGACCGACGAGAACAGCACGAAACCTGCGCTGATCGCCAGTTGCAGGCCGCTGATCTGGAAGAAGAAGCTCGCGACCACAGCGCCCAGCAACACGAAGAAACCAGCAGTGATGAAACCACTGAGGAAGCTCATGTCCTTGCGGGAAATCAGCACGTAGGCGGACAGACCGCCAAATACCAGTGCCGTCATCGCAAATGCCGAGCTGACCACTTCCGCGCCGCCCTGCATGCCCAGGTAACGGTTGAGGATCGGGCCGAGCAGGAAACCCATGAAACCGGTCAGGGCAAACGCCGACACCAGGCCCCACGCGGAATCACGGAGTTTGTTGGTGAGGAAGAAAAGGCCGTAGAAACCGATCAGCACCACGAAAATGTTCGGGTAGCCAACACGCATCTGCTGTGCGACATACGCCATCACACCGCTGAAAGCGAGGGTCAGGGCCAGCAAGCCGTAAGTGTTGCGCAGGACGCGGCTAACCTCTAGCTGCTCAGCCTGCACGCTGTTATTAACTGCGTAATCCTGTTCGCGCATGGCGACACTCCTGTTGGTTTGAAACGTTCAGTCGCAAAGATCATAACAGACGCTCTGTAACAAGCTATGGAGAGAGTTTGACAGTGTGTTTCATTCAGGTATTATGGCGCCCGCAACAGATCTGGAGGTGTGGCCGAGTGGTTTAAGGCAACGGTCTTGAAAACCGTCGACTGTAACAGGTCCATGAGTTCGAATCCCATCGCCTCCGCCATATTTGCACTGAAAGGCCCCATTTTATGGGGCCTTTTTGCTTTCTGGGCTTTCTGTTCCCCCATCTGTTCCCCCACTTTGAATTTCTGCCGCAATGATCGGTTGTGGACCCTGAAAAGGTGGACTGCCGCCTCCTAATAGCACAGGGTTTGAAAATCATAATCCGGCCCTCACTTAGCAGAACAGCTGAAATCTGTTTCCAAAGCGTCTTCAGCACTCCCCCATTCGCGACTTTTTGACTACCCGAACGCTCATTAAGGTCAGCTCACAACCAACCTCAGCCTATTGAGACCGGTACTACAGGGCGATTTTTCGATTGCCGAGAATGTCAGATCCTGGCTGAAATCCGCCTGTCGCGAAGGGGCCGCTCTAAGCCAAAAACGCGCAAAATATTCTGATTCAAAGTCCCACGTGTAGTGGTCAACTAATCACGGACACGACGTTAAGTTTTTTCTCGGCCTGAGCTGGGGCCAGTCCGTTGTTGAATTGGTGCGGTCTAATCCAGTTGTACCGATGCATCAGGTAATGACTGATGTCGCGGTGCGCTTCTTGAGCTGTCATGTAGCCCACGGTCGGTATCCATTCAGTTTTCAAGCTGCGAAACACACGCTCCTTCGGCGCATTATCCCAACAGTTTCCGCGACGGCTCATGCTTTGGCGCATGCGGTAACGCCAGAGCCGTTGGCGAAACTGGCGAAACTGGCGAAACTGGCGACTGCCATATTGGGCGCCCTGATCCGAGTGAAACAGCAGCCCTTGAGGCCTGCCGCGCTGTTCGTAAGCCATGTCCAACGCCTTGATGACCAGATCCGCATCCGGCTTGTTTGACAGCGCCCAACCCACAATTCGGCATGCGTAGAGATCCAGAACGACAGCCAGGTAATGCCATTTCCATTGAACCCAGATGTAAGTGATGCCGCCACACCAGACTTGATTCGGCGCCGGCACATCAAACTCTCGATTCAAGATGTTCGGAATGTCAGGCCGCTCAACCGTCGCCTGTTTGTAGGCATGTGATCCAGGTTGTTTGCTAACCAACTCCAGCTCCCGCATCAGGCCACGCAGCTTGAACCGCCCGATTTGCTCACCGTCTTCCTGCATCATCGACACGATGCTGCGGCTACCGGCAGCGCTTCGCCTTTGCGTAAACAGTTCGTTGACCCGACTGCGCAACCGAAGCCGCTCAACGTCCGGAGTTCGGCGCCTGAGGCGGTGGGAGTAGTAACACGAGCGAGTAATGTCAAAGACTGTGCAAAGCCAATCGACCGGCTCTTGGGCGCTCAGTTGATCAATCAGCGCGTGCGCTCGTGCTGTTCTGACATCAAGAGCGCGGTAGCCTTTTTTAAAATGGATTTCTCCCGTTCAAGGCGAGCGATTCGAGCTTCCAATTCCTAGATTTTCTGCTGCTCAGGCGTCAGCGCCTTACTCTGCGGAGTAACGCCGTTGCGCTCCTGCTGGAGTTGATTAACCCAGCGACGCAACGCGGACTCGACCACCCCAAGCGAGCGGCTGGCTTCGATATGGCTATAGCCTTGATCGAGCACGAGGCCTGCGGCCTCGCGTTTGAATTCAGCGGAAAAGGAACGACGTTGCTTGGTCATCAGACACCTCTATCTGGCGAGCATTCTCGCCTAAATGGGTGTCCGGTTTCATTAGACCACTACAGGCAGGCTACAAGACGGTTGGAGATGGGGTCGTCGCCTTGGCACCTGCTCAACACAACCGCCCTACCTCAACGCCCACCCAAATCTCGACAGTCAGCGCAGGTTCAATCGTTGGCAACCGTAACAGCCATGTTTATCACCTGGCTGAAGGCTGCCCGGGTTATTCGCAGGTGGCGCTGAAAAATCAAATTGCATTCGGTTCCGAGTCCGAAGCGCAAGCAGCGGGATATCGCAAAGCGGGTAACTGCAGATAGAAAGGTGAGGACGACCTCGACTAGGTAGACAGCCATGATCGGCGTTTTACCAAAGAGCGAAATCAATGAGCTGTTGGCGATGGCGCAAGCAGACGGTCTGACGCTGACCGACCTTGCCCGCATTTGCCAAGCGTTCAACATTGCACCCAAACAAGTCCTGAACGAGCTATCTGTTGCGGTTGCAGGAGGCTATTTAGATGGCTCGCTAGCCTACGAATTCTGTGACGATGTCATGAACGGGATCATCAATGCCGTAGTTGAAGTGAGCATGACTGAGGACATCCCTCAGCCCGCCTTTTTGCTTTATCAAGCTTTCGATCAAGGTGAATGGCTGCGCAGTGACGACCCACTTGGTACTGACACCGGTGAGAATTACACGAAGCCCTTGGTCGTGAAAATCATGCAAACCCTCAAAGGCTAGCTCACAGATCGACTGATCACTTTATCCCGTTTGGGCGTCTGCAATTGGCCGAAAGGCGCTGTTCCATGCAAACACTTCAGAGCCGATCCGGTAAGACTTCAAGGCTCACATGGGACGCCACGCGGGGCAGCGGCGGACATCACAAAAAAGCAGATCTACGTCAGATTTGTTGAGCCAAAACGCGAGGATCATCCGGTTTCCAGAGCGAGCATTACGATCGTCTACCATTCGAAAACGTCGTGGCGGTGTCTCTCGTTGACTGGCAAAGCTATCACTATGAAAACGCGCCAGGCGCTTGCGAACTGCTAGAGAGCGACCCCTTCTCTACTGAGACTATCAGCCTCAGCGGCGCAACCGATATCGACGCTCTGGGGCCAGCGACTCTGATTGCTCAGCCTCAGGCTCAGAGATACCCTTTCTTCTGCTTACAGATAGGCGCGGCCAACAAATCATGTCTAATTTCTATTCCATTCAAATCACGCCAGAAAGACCATTACCGGCCTTCTATTGCATTGCTGAACATCTATGGGGAACCGGATGTGATGTAGACTCTGACGGTGACTGCGCAGGTTCAGATGATCGCAAATGGACGGAACTGACATTGTCGCTTCGAGGCACATCAGGAGAACGTATCGACATTGACCCGCTCTCGCTCATGCCTCTTACCCTCATAATCCGTTCATCGCACGTCATCCTCTGCCAAAGAGCGGCCGACTACATCGTATCTGTTTCCGGCGGCACTATCGGCGCAGCTGTTAACGTCAAGAAGGTATGAGTGCGGGGAAACGAGGCTTAAAGATTTCCGGCAGGTGAAGAACCTATAAGTGAGCCCCCTTAGTGTTTTTACACACTCTGGGCCAGAAGCAGTCGTTCACAGAAGGCAGCTTTCGGCTCAGCGCTGCCGGTTGCCACTGACAGGCAATGGCCGACAGCTAGCGGTCATGGACGGTAGGAACCGCCCCTTTGCAACCGCCGGGCAAAGAGCAAGCATTTCCAAATAGTTGCCCTATTGTCTCAAGGGCAACTCACGCGGATATACGCCCCGCTACCAGTCGGTCAGAAATAAAACCTGTCGTCGGCTGGTTCCTGATGGCGATATGGGACATTTCTCTGTAAATTCCACGCGCAGGCAGGTGTCAATTTGCCATCGTCGAAAAAATAGACCGGCAAGGAGCCGTCATGCAGAAAACGTTTCGCCTAACCGCACTCAGCTGCGCATTCCTTACGGTAGCCGGATGCAGCGGTCAGCAAGTGCAGGGTTTTAAAGACTCCGTAAATACCATTGGCAAAGACTACGGCATGCCTGTGCTCTGCGGAGTTGGGATTATTGCTGGCGGCGCAGCCGGATACGCTCTGAAAGGTAAGGATGGGGCACTTGTTGGCGCTGCAGCTGGCGGCGCAATTGGCTGCGCCTTGGGCTATGTCTGGCAGTCCCGTCTTCAAGAGCTGGACCGCATCGCTAAAGAAGAAAACCTTAAAATCACTACCGAGCAGCTGACTGTCGCTTCCAGCGCTGTAGTTACCGCCGTGCCGAAAGAGGCTGGCCTAGTCACCCAGATCGAAGACAGCGGCATGTTTGCCACAGACTCTGACCAGCTCACCGAAAACGGCAAGCGTGCAGTCAGCAAGCTGGCGCAGATGTACTCCAGGCCCAGCACTACCGACCAGAAAGCCGCCGCCAAACAGCTTCAAGAGCGTCGCCTGCTCGTGGTTGGCCACAGCGATGCTACCGGTAACGCTGAGCACAACCAAAAGCTGTCCGAGCGTCGTGCTAGAACTGTGGGCAATGTGCTGATGCAAGCCGGCATCCCCGCCACCGTGATCTACTACCAGGGTGCTGGATCCTCTCGCCCAATCGCCGACAACAGCGATCCGTTTGTGCGTGGCCAGAACCGCCGCGTAGAAATCGTCGAACTGGCCAACGAGCAAGCGCTGGTCATGCGTGCCCAGGCTGAGGCCGGCAACACCAAGTACCTGCAATACGGCACATCCCCGACCGTCAAGCCAAGTACAGCCGTCACCCAGACCGTTAAGTCTTCTGGCTCCGCAAACGCTCCGGTGGCCACTCAGAAGCCTGCATCTGGGACTGCAGTCGCTAGCACCAGCAATGCCCAGAAGCTGGTTACCAAGGCTAAGCCTGCTGTCGATTTCGCCGGCAAGCCGGCGGATGCATATAACTGGTCCATGGCCCATAACATCGAGCCCAAGAGAAGTGGCTTTGCGCTGATCAGCTCCGCACACGCCAAAGAAATGCCAATCGCAAGCTGCGAAGCTGACATGCCTCGTAATGCCGGTGATGTCCTGAGCATGGCTGATGACAAGCCTCTGCAGCGTCATGCGACGAAGGACTACCTCCCGGGGTACAACAACCGCGTGTGGGCCAACACTGTAAACGGTCATCTGGTCACGGTGTCGCCTGTTTCGATCCTGCGCGAAAACGCGCAAGTTGATCGCCAGCCGATTTTGCAGGTCGTCAAAGACTACGACCAAAACAGCAAGAACAAAGCGCAAACGATCAAGGCCGTGGCCAACACCTACGAAGGCGAGAGCCAAGTGCTGTACCGCGTATTCGCCAACGATGCCAAGGCATCGGTTTCCTGCATGGATCTCGTGTTCAGCAAGGGTAACGCCAAGGTTACCGAGGGCGCCCTGTTCTATGCCGCCGGTTCAGATGCCTACGTGGCGCCGTACCTGCCAATTCCTGCCACCAAATAAAGCAAGTCACGGAAGGCCTAAATGGAAGACTTATCTCTAGCTGCACTCAAATCACTGATCCTTGCCAACCAATTGCTGACCACCGGCATCATCTCGCTGCTCGTGAGTGCCGTGGTCATCTGGAAGTACTGGGAACAGGTTTCCTACTTCCTGATCCGCGTATGGCATAGCTTCCCCCTGATCGGTACTGTCGCTCGCCTGTCGCGCAAGCCGTCCTCGGTCGATAGCGATGGCTGGATCAACCACGAAGTTACTCTGGCTGGCGTGTACTACCGCGAGCACAAAAAGTACATGAAGGGCCCGGAGGCCTACAACGCCTCCCTCGACTACCTCGCCAAGGCCGGTGAAGCCGGCCGCTCTCCCCGCCCGGCATGGGTTCTGTTCCTGGTAGTTGGGCTGGTCCTGATCGAGGCGATGGGTTTTGCCTACGTGCTCGCAGGATGGATGAACATGGATGCCTCTACCAATGACCGTCACCTGCTGACAGCTGGTACCGCAATCCTGCTGGCAGTGGCATCGGCGATTTTTGCTGAGGCCGCCGGCCATACCGTGCATCACAACACCTTGATTGCCCGTGCACGCCACTGGTGGCAGGGCGAAGAGCCGAGCAAGCGCTCCCGCTCCCTGAAGGCCAACAAGGCAATCAACCTGGAAGATTCGTTCTCCGATAGCAACAGCCCTGACTATGAGCAACTGCTGGCTCGCGTGAAGGACGTTAACTCCAACGTGTCCCGCAAGTTCCTTTGGCTGATCATCTGCGGTGTCTTCGTCGCCTGCATGGCCATTGGAGCCTTCGTAGTTCGCTCCGCCACTCTGGATAGCATCGAGACCGAGATGGTCAACAGCATGCGTACGGAGGCCTCCGCTCAGAGCGGCAGCAACGTTGGCTCGCCGTTTGACCTGCCGGCAGAGTCCCAGGCCATCAACGATGAAACTCAGGACGCCACTATCGATGACAAGATGACGGCCATCCGCCAGGCCAGCCTGACCACTTACGTCATGCTGTCCCTAATCTACATCGCCATCCAAGGCATCAGTATCTGGCTGGCCAGCAAGTACCACTTCGCCGGTACCCATTCCCACACCGCATGGCGCCTGACTCATGAGTACGCCACTGCCGAGGAAATGATGGACGCCATGGATCAGCATCGTACTGCCATCGCCAGCCATGCAGACGATAAGCTGCGCCGACTCCAGACGGCACTATCCAGTCGCGACCATACTAACTCTGGCGTGCTCGGTGCCCTGGAAGGCGAGAATTCGGCCCACCGAAATTTCTTGGCCTACGTTGAGTACAAGGCTGGCAAGGTATCCCAGAAAGCTGCTGCACAGCCTGCACCTGTAACTCCGGTGGCTCAGGTAGCTCAGGTTGAAGCCACGGCCTCTTCGGCTGTAGCAGCTACCGCCCCAGCACCTACTGCTGAGCCGGGCACCGCTATCAAGGCCTCTGACTTCCATGATGTCACCGGCCTACCCGAGGAAAGCCTTGCTGCTGCCAGCCGTGCTCTGAATGTCAACGAAGCTCAGCTACGTGATATTCGAGAGCAGCAGCAGGCTCTGAAGGCCCTGGGTCTGTTCCCGGCCAACAAAGAGGTAACACTGTCGTGAGAGCTGCCAAGGCTTTGATCCTGGCGCTGGCGCTGCCTTGTGCAGCGTTGGCAGCCGAACGGAATGACCTGCAGAGCTGCTACGACCGGAACGGCCTCACCGAGATCAAGCCGGCTGGTACCGGGCGCGAGCTGGTGGTCATTATCGACCAGACCATCCCTATGCCCGAGGATTTGCAGCGCAGCAGTTGGGGACAGGTTGACCGGTTCGTTCAGGCTGGTGACCGCGTGAAGCTATACACCTTTTCGGCATTCTTGCCAGGCGAGTATCTGCGCCTGACTTATTCCGCTGAGTTGGACATGCCGCTCGAAGGCGAAATCCGTGACGACGTGAACATGCGCAAGCTGCGTGGCCTGGATCAGTGCATGACAACACAGAAGAAGGCGTTCCAAGCTGGCTTCGGCAAGCAGTTCGTCAACGGCCTGCGTCAAGCACGGGAGGATATCCCGAAGAGCGAAATCATGAATTCCCTGCGTAAAGTGGGCGAGGACATGCAGCGCGAACAGGATGTAAATGATCGCGTGGTTTACCTGATCTCGGACATGCTTGAGCACTCAGACTACACAAGCTTCTACGCCTCCAACCAGATCAAGCAGCTCAACGTGAGCAACGAGCTCAAGCTCGCGCAAAGCAAAGGGCTTTTCGCTGATCTGCAGGGCGCTCGTGTCTACGTTTCGGGTGCCGGCCTTGTCACCGATTCGGTGAAGCACGCCTACCGCTCGGGCAAGACCATGGACGCGCTCAATCAATTCTGGTCTCAGTACCTGAGTGCCTCGAACGCGACTCTGGCTGGATTCGGGACACCGAGTTTAAGCACTGATCTTCGCTGAGATTGATGGCTGAAAATGTGCTTTTACCAGCATTTCAATACTGCTAAAAGCGCAAATTCGACAAGAAGTGCAACACAACTGAAAAGGATAACTTATGGGCGTCTGTGACAGGCAAGTCCTGGTCGAAAGACGTCAACGCAAATAACAGTGACGGCTAAACTGATCAACTCGGATTCACTCAATCAGCTTGGAAGCATGACGATCAAATGGATTTCATTCTGGACATACTAGCGCACCGCATCGGTGTTTATGTGCTGAGCTTGTTAAGCGGAGGTCGCTTCAAGGGCGTAAGCGGTTTTGCTTGGGGCTGCGCAGTGGCAGTAGGCGGATTGATTATGTTGGGGTCAATCGCCGCTCTGATCACCGCACTCATTTATAGCAACCAGCATGTTACGGGGGCCTCGTAGAGGACTAGAGATAAGGCCATGACCTTGAGTTGAAAAGTCAGCCTCGTTGTAGGCTTGACCGGACGCAACCAATCGCATCGAGAAAATCCGCTGCTCGAAAAAACGGCCTACCCGACTCCTCGTGTGTGTGCTGCGCACGACGTTCAAAGCTATCCATAGCGTGAACTTCATCGACTGGGTACCTTCCAGCCTTTACGATACTTCGCCAAGAGCCGAGCCAATGCCTCGGTCTCCCCTGGCGCTTGTTTGAAGAAATCTCTGATACGACAAGCATGCCCGTCATTGATCGAGCCTAAATGGCGTCGACCATAAGCGCAAAAAGGACTGAGCGTGAACACCACCAACGACTGGCTGAACAAACTGAAGCACAAATTAGCGCCCTCTTCCTCGTGGGCGGATCAACGACGCTACGAGGCGCTGCAGTTGCTGGCGAACATTGAAGGTGACTGCAATTGGGCAGCAATGACTGCCCACCAAAATGGCTTCATTCGGGAAGTCGCTGTCAGGGAACTGTGCAGCCACCCCTCCCCTGAAGCATTGGTCGCTTTGATTGAAAGGCTTAATGACTGGGTGCCACAGATTCGCGATCTCGCGGGGGCGGGGTTGAAACAGTACCTTTCTGCGACGCATGCTCAGGCATTACTGTCAGCGCTGGTGCCCTTGATGGCGCTGGCCTCACGCAGCAGGGCTGACCACGGCCCAACACTGCTGGCTGTGCGAGCAGTACTGCAATCGCCCGGCATCCGCCAGGCTGTCCATGAAGACTTCCTCACACGTCAAGGCAAAGCCGCCCGCTACCTGTTTGCACTGTTGCTCCAGGGCAACACCGACCCTCAACTGCTAGTACGCAGCGCCCTTGCCCATAGAGAGTTGACCGTAAGACTGTTAGCCGTGTCCGCCTGCAAGGAACTGCCGGCTGAGCAAGCTCGCACGTTGCTCCATGAAGCCTTACCCCGACCAGGGGCCAAAGTCCGAGTGTGCATACTGCGGGCGCTGCTGCCATTACTCGATGACCCCAAGCCCGTATTGCGCGAGTCATTGATCGACATCTCTGCCTCGATACGTGCGTTCGCGCGCTGGGCGGCCCCCAAGAACGGACTCGATGCACATGATGTTCTCGCTGCGCAATTGAACCAGGCGCTGCCCACAGCGAAGCGGGGCTGGCTGGGCACTCTTGGCTTGACTGCGGAGCTGAATGCTGTCCTCCCAAGTTCGTGGCATAAGGCTGCTCTGCGCTCTGTTTACCCCACCGTGCGACTGGCTGCCGTGCACCTTCTTCGGGAAGACCAACTGCGGGAGATGTTCAACGCACTTGATGATCCGTGCGACCAAGTGTTTTTTGCCGCGATCGCTCGATTGAACGAACAGCCTTGCAACTCGATAAAGTCAGAACTGAATACCCAATTGAGTCGTGACTGGCCCAGCCTGCCAGTGGCACGTGGACAAGCGGTCCTGCGGCTGCTCCCGGGATGGCAGCAACTGGCATACCTGCTCAATCGCTTGGACACAGAACAAACATTGCAGGCTTTCTGGCGCCGCCAAGTGAACATGTGGCGTGACCGGCAGTATCTGATGATCGACCCCGTTACGCCAAAAGCCGAACGTGAAGCCTTGGCGAAGAGGCTCCAGAAGCTGGAGCCGCTACTTGGTCAGTGGTCTATGTGAATGAAGCTCGGGACCGACCGCGGTTCCTTTCTTCAATAACCCGACATCGCAGTGCTCTACGCAATCGCGCTGAAGTCTGATGTGATCAATCCTGATCAACTGATTACTTGTCTCGGCCCGCTCCAAAGAATCGAAACCAGCTGCGCGATTGCTTGGCCGGTGCATGTGTACGGTGCGTGGTGGGCCCCTCAGGACGCAATAGATCACCTGGATAATGTGGATGCCCCAAACACTGACTGTCATCCAATGAAAAAGCCTGAACGACGGCCACAGCTTCAATGCACCAACGCCCAAAATAGCTGCCCGCCTCCAGCGGGTGCTTTTCAGGATCACCGTAGTGATACCACCACGGTTGTTGCTTGCCCCGGCGGTTAAGCTCCGGGTACCAAGCGTCGACGAACATCTGCAGCTTGCCACCCGCAAGGTCTTTCGGCGCATCAATAGCTTCGAGCAGCCGGGCGTATGGTTTTGGATGCAATAGAGCACTCCCTATGACACGGGTGGGCTCACGGCTGGCAATAACCCTGTCCAGCAATACGTCGGCACCCTCTTCACCAATCAGGGCCACCAGTCGACGCCATTGCTCGTCAGGAACACGCAAGACCAGCGCCAGTCCCACCAACCAGAAACACCAGATGTAGTGATCGAGATCGGCAAGATCGAACGTCCAGTCGCGGCAGGTTTTCAGATTGCTTTCAGCGCACACGCTTTCCGCCAAACGATTAGATAGCTCCCAGGTATCCACCAACTGCGCAAATGATTGGCCTAGCTCAGCAACCGGATCGCCCTGGGAGTAGCGGCGCAAGGTCAAACGTAAAATGTCTTTTGATAGATCAAAAGAAAATTGCGGGTCATAGACCGGATTCTTTGAGGGCTCAGACAAGAGCCTCTGCGCTTTCTCTATCCAGCTTAGATCTTTCGCGACCCGCTCGCGCCAGTAGACAGGCCCTGCCACTGAGTCTCGAGTCATAGTTGTGCTCCTGCAGATAATGAAGCCTGTGCATTTAGGTCCCCCTTACAATTTGGAGCTTCATTCAAGTAATCAGGAGGCAAATCACGAGGCCTAGTATTGTGCACCCAGGTCATGCACTCGCATACATAGAATGTGTGGCCCACATTGACAGTCAGGTTGTAGGTCACCAGTACCCACTGGGTATCGTATGAACCTTATTCGTCCCAGGTAACGACCCCATATCCCGCTCATAGAGTGGCCCTGTGGCCACATACACCGCATCAACACCCTCAACCTTACTCAGACTCCGCTCCTGATCCTCCAACCGCGCCCAGGCGCCTTCACATTGTTGATATGGCGACTTCAAACTTGAATCAGGCAAAGAGCACTGATCATTCACGCGTACACGCAGGTGTTGGAAAACATTGCCTATCGTACCGAAAATGCTTGCGCCACGGCGTGCACTGGCAGACGTTTCCTAGCTGCTGGTCGTACCGTTGCTCGATGGTTGCACTCTAATGGATGTACTTGGTCGGCGGCTGCGGGGTGAATGAACCAGGCGACCTTTGGGGCACCCGTTTTATGGCGTGAGCAATAGATAAATCCCTTTTACACCGCAGGGACACTCGTCACGAGGCTGATAGTTTTTACATCTCCGACGTCAAAAATGTGACAGACTTATTCTGTCGCCAACTCTCACGCAAAATGACCTACCCACCTACAGCCTAATCTTCAAACTCCACCCACTCATACCGATCACCGTCTTTTATTTCTTCGCTAGCTCCAGGCACGTATTGACCATACTCAATGACAGAAGCGCTAGAGAGGCTTGGCTCGCCTCGTACACGGTTAATAAACCGAAAATACATTTCTCGAATTCCTTCGGGAAGTTCCGGCTCCAGACCACCCATCATAAGCCATACATTGTATGGTTCATCCATGCAGGGGAAGTCCAAAATTTCAACCAACATATTATTAATAAACGGCATTAGTTTTTTTGATACGAGTATCGAATCTCCTCCGCAGGGTCTGCAACCATAATATAATTCATCAATGCTTCACCTTCCCTCCGAAGCGCCTTGCGATCAATTTCAGTCAACCGCCCATCCTTATTTCTTCTAACCAGCTTTCTCACATCACCCTCCTTTTAATAAACACTAATCTCCCAACAAATTCAGCCGATGTAAACAGTGATCGATTTGGAACGATTACTTCCAACACAGCTCCACTGCGTCACGCCTTTTACAGAGTTTTTTCGTAACCGCAATTGTACTTTGAAAACCGTAGCTGTATCCCTCAGTGTGATTTGATAAATATCAAACGAACTGGCACTCACTGTACTAGGAGGCAATCCGAATAGCGCACCCAATTGAGAGGAGTTTTTCATTTAGGCATTTAGGGCTGATACGGTTGTCCAATAACGAGTCGTCGCGGACTGAGATGTTCCGATTGGTACAATTTTAACTAGCTTATCACTCGATATTGATTGTTTGCGCTGGTGGAACGTTAGCCCCTGACTCTAGAAATCCATTGGCGTACCGTTGCGCCTGTTCAAGAGGCATAGCGCTGGCTTGCAATCCTGCCCAGCCGGACACCCAACTGCACAGTGATCAATCACTACAGGCGCCGCTACCAGGGAATCAGGTTGATCTACCGGAATGTCGAACAACTCTTCGACTCGATCAATCATGGTTTTGGTGCTCTCGACCTCGGCCGTTCGATGAGCCGGTGTGGGTTCTACATCCATGATCACGCCATGCTCGACATCAATCAGGTAGTTCGTGGAATAGGCGAAAAACGCTGAGCCACCCGGGGCGGCCGTCCAACGGGCTAAAGGATCAGTCAGCGATAAGCGCTTGGGAAGAGCTTCAGCGAGCGCCTCCTCATCGAGTGCTTCGAGGTATTCACGGACAGCACGAGTGCTCAGAGACGGGTCGCGCAGTTGATCTCTTCATCGTTAGACGCTCCACGTTGCCAACTCGCGTCCGCCTTGATGATGCTGGCGTCCACGGCAAAGCCTTCGCCCTTGACCAGACCCGCGTCCATGCAGCGATGCAGCGATGCAGCGATGCAGCACTTCATCAAAAAACCAGCGAAACAGATCGCTGTCCCGGAAACGGCCGTGTCGATTCTTGGAAAACGTAGAGTGATTAGGCACTTCATCCTCAAGGCTCAACCGGCAGAACCAGCGATACGCCAAGTTCAAATGAGCCTCTTCACACAAGCGCCGTTCGGAGCGAATGCCATAGCAACAGCCCACGACTAGCATGCGGATCATCAGTTCAAGATCAATCGAAGGACGCCCAATAGGGCTATAGAAATCGGCGAGGTAGTGGCGCAGGTCGCTCAGATCGAGGCACCGATCAATGCTGCGCAGAAGATGGTTTTTTGGGATGTGGTCTTCAAGGTTGAACGAGTAAAACAGCTGATCCTGCCCACTCGATAACTGCCCCATCATGCTGCGTACTCTCCCGCTGGCCGATGGAGTGATTTTGCCGCAGATCAGTCCATGGAGCTACTCAGGGAATCAGTTAACCTTGGGAGCGGTTCCCCGCGCAATCAGCAGCGAGCGCTCAATCATTTCAACGGTGATGTATGGGACGAACCCCAGCCTTTCGCCCTTTTTAAAGCTTTTTTTGTAATCCTCTAACTGATCGACATCTTGCGCAATTGCTAGTGCAGCTAGATGCCTGAGTGGCATTGCTCCTTTGGCGTCTGTAGGTAAAGACCTGTAGAGCGCCAGACTCGCATCTATATCTTGATTCTGAGCCCAAGATAGCGCCCTGTCAGATAGCTCGACTACATCGTCAGCGCCAATGGTCTCTAACTTCTGGGGCGTTTCGTTGCTTACGATGACAGGTGAAAAATATTTTCCCTCCCCAATGATGAACGCGACAGCATCCGAAAACGCTGTCGAGGAGATGGAGGGCGTGAACGAAACTCTAAAATGATCCGAGCGCTTCCCTATAGTCGGTCGGATGATACTGGTTTCTTAGGCTCTCAAGCGGGCGCTTTCTAGCCAACCTGCTTTAGCTGGTCGCGCGCTATAGATCTGCAGGAGACCTACTTTTTCAACAGAATCGGCCAAAAGCAGCCATCTGGGTTAAACGCTATCCGGAATACACTTAGGCTTCGACGTTAAACCTGCTCAAAAACGCGGCACCATCCGTGACACCAAGAATCTGATCGATCGCAGCGATTTTCATGATTGTGTGACCAAGATGGAAATCAGCGTTGCTGTACGCAGCCTCAGCCTCATTGTGGAGTGCATACGCCATGTGAGCCGCGATACGGACGCTCATTGGGGCATCTACTTCGCTGCCCAGGTAATCAGCAAGCAATGTCTTGATCTCAAGTAGCCCAAGCGCGAGTAGCCTAGTCTGGTCAGACTGCATAAACGAGCTCTCAGTATCAAAGCGAGTGTGCAAGGGGCTCGCGGGGTTAAATAAACTGATGCCGGATCTGTTCAGTTGAGGGACATGTTGCGCTGGCTGGCATCATCGACATTGATATGGCTCAAGCGGCCCTGGTGGTCGAACAGCAACCAATCGGCGCCCAGGCAACGCGCTTGCACATCTTGCAGCGGCCATTGCAGTGCAGCGCAGAGGCGGTCACTACTGCGGTGGATGAAATGCCAGCGTGTGTCCTGGTCGGAGACGATATAGCCGATCAACAGCCAGCGTTCGTAGAGAAACAGACGTACGGGATCCTCATAGGCAAACCCTTCAACGCAGCCGGGCAAACGGTAGCCCTTGCGACTGCCGCGCTGCTCCAGCACAAGGATTGGATCGTCCTCTCTCTCGGATTTAATCCGGAATTCAGTGACTTCGCTGGATGCACTGAACAGCTGGTAGCCGTCCTCATGAATCCTGGCGGGCATCGGCTCACGGCTGACCAGCCGACGTTCAGGCAGACGGTAGTGCCAAAGCTGGCTGCCCTCCTGAGGAGAGAATAACCACAGGCATTCGCTCTGCGCATCGTCCTTCAAGCTCACGATCCGGCCAGGCAAATCACTGACATGCCACAGGGTTTCAAACCCGCGGTCAACATCCACCACCCGCAACTGATGCCCGCGGCCGATGGTCCACGCCGTACCATCGAATGACTTGGCGAAAATGTCCAGCATCAGCACGCCCAGATCCGTCGCGGTGCGGTTGACCAGGTCCAGTTTGCTGATTCGCCACACGTCATCGCGTCGGGCCAGAACCAGCGCCATCTGCCGACTATTGGCCAGGACGATCGCCTCAGCAGGTATCGGGAAATGGAAGAGCGGCTTGCCGGCTGCGTCGATCACCACCGCCCCGACCTCACCCAGGGCCACTAAGTAACGTGTATCTTCCAGCGGCACCGCATCGAAAATGGCCCGACTTCCCATCTCCGGCGCCGTCCATTCAAGGGTCGAGTCGACACTCTGCAGCGACAGGCCAGCGGGACGCGGCAGCGCCTGGCCCGGCAGGTCGGCTTGCAGCAGTTTGTCCTTGCTCATTTTGACCAGCGCTTGCAGCTGATTCTGGGTCAACCGCCCGTGGCCGCAGGCCTGATCGGCGACAATAGCGTGTACCGTGGCGCCGGTGAGCCAGGCCAATGCGCCCGCCTGATTCTTGTGCAGCAACAACGTTTCGGCCAGGGCGGCACGCTCGGCGAAGCGCTGGGGATCATCCCGTAGCTGCTCGACCCAAGCCCCGTAGGCCGCCAGGGTATTGGGCAGTAAAATCGCCCGTTTGACCAGCGCTCCGATGGCCAGCCGTCCTCCGGCGACTTCGGCATTGAGCAACCATTGCGCGGCCCGCTCGCGCTCGGCAGGCAGACTCCAGATCACGTCCACGGCTTGCAGCCAGAGGCCCTTGCCGGTCAAGGCTTCGGCCCATTCCAGGCGCAGACGGTCGGCACTCTCGGGCCACCTTTCCTGAAGCATCACCACCGCGTCACCAAAGGCATCGTCACGACGGGCTACCAGCAACGCACGCTGCCAGTTGTCGGCCAGGCACAGCAGACGCACGATCATCGCTGACGGCATATCCCATGCGAGGGCAAGATCGGCCGCTTGCTGGTGACGGCCGTGTTTTTCCAGGTAATCGAGGGATTCCTGGCGCACCTTGAGCAGTTCGGCGAGGACAAACACCGCCTCTTCGACCCGGCCTTCGCGGTCCAGACGTTCAAACGTCTGCCGGTAGATTTGCCGTAGGTGGGACTCCAGATCTTCCTCGAACATCATCGAGCGACTGGGCCCACGGTGCTGATTGATCGCCAGTTCCTGACGCCGCTGTGGAGTACCAAACTCCTGCTCACCGCTGCTTTGCCCATTGCCCAGAGGAATGGCGTGGCGCAGGGCTTCTTCCAGATCGCCGTTTTCGAACATCTCCAGCATGCGCCGCATATAAGCGGCCTGACGCTTTCCATACAACCCGGACAGGCGCGAATGGAGGGTCAGGCGGGTCAACCAGCGACGCCAGGTGGCGGGCTTGTGTTGAACGCGCGTGGCACGCGGTGCAAGCGGCGGCTGCGCCGGTTTCCGTGGCGCCCCCCCTTGCACAGGCGCTGCACGACGCAGAAGTTTGCGCGCGCCCATCAACAACAGCGTGAACAACACCGAACCGATCACCGTCCCCACCAGCACACCGCTGAATTCAAACGATACGGGCGCCACTGGACTCGCCGGCAATTTGGGTAAGCCATTATTTTTGCCCTGGGACCCCATCCAAAACAAGGCCACCAGCAACAGCAAGGTCACGCCGAGTTTCAGCCAAGGCATTGATGGGTCTTCGGTATTCTTCCAGGCATTGTTCTTTGGCGTGCTGACTTGAGGAGGGGGCAGGTTATTTTGCGCATGGCGCTGGCGTTCCAGCAGCGCTTGCATCACTCCTTCCCGCTCAGGGCTGACCGGCCCCAGCGCACCACCAAGGATTTCCCGCACATCGGTTGGCACCGCCAGAGGTTCAAGCACCGGTTCCGGCAGCGTGCTGCGACAGTCATAAGTGTCCAGCATGGTGTAACCGCTGACGTCGATCCACTGACCTGGCGCAAGCGGCGCAGCATCGCGCAGTTGCAACGCGCTGACGTGACTACCGCGTACCAGCCAGACATCGGCGGCGGGCAAGCTGCGCATCTCTTGCGGGGCCAGCAGGGCAGAACACAAGGCACGGCCCTGACGGATCAGAGGCCACCCGATCAGCGCTTCGCACTGAACCGATACTGACTGGCGAAAACGCAGCAAGTCGCCGTCGGCGAAGCGATAGACGCTGGCGCCGGTTTGCCACTGATCGAGGATCAAGTGCGCACGCTCGCACTCGTCAAAGCGCTCGAGGGAAAACCACACCCCTTCAATCTGTTGATGACCGGTAAGCACCGGGCGGCGAATTAATGCTGCGTCGTGCTCAAGCATCGGCGCCTTCCTTGTGTTTTTCCGGTATCTGGTTACAGAACACTTGCAGGCGCATGGTGCGCATGGGAACCGAGTACACCAGCAACTCTCGGGCGCTGGTCAAGGCTGCGACCAGGCCGCTCATGGGGCAGAAACTGACCCTGGAAATGGCATGGGAGGTCGTGAACAATACACGCTGCTGCCCTTCGCAATACAGGGCGATAATTTGCTGATTGGGGCTGAGCAATACCAGGGAATAGTGGTCATCACCCTCTTGCAGCAGCAAACCCAAACCCTTCCAGCGGCTGGCCAGATCGATCCGTTCCATCTGCACCGGGCGACCAGTGGCCGAGATCACCCGCCAGCTCTCGCTGCCATTGTCGACAGAGAGCAACGCACAGCCACCGAAAGACCGGCGCCACAGTGGACTGGCGGCAAACAGAACCTGGCTCACACCTTCGGCGACGCCGAGCACGTGGGCGCGTGATCCGATCCCGTCGGCGCCGACCGAATGGGCATACAAACGACCGCCGTCATTCTGCACATAGGCCACCACGTCCTTATCGACCTTGGCCAGACCCAGGACCCTATCCGCCAAACGGTGGGTTTTCCCGGTCGCTGGCAGGGTGGGAGATTTTCCGGTTTCCACCACCCAAAAGGCCAGATGACCCTGGGTATCCAGCAGAAACAGGCGGCCGACCGAGCCGCCGCGCAACCAGGCTGCGGGTAACAGTGTCGCGGTGCCGGGCGGTAGTTGCAGCTCTTCGCGGCTGGGCTTATGGATTGGTGTCAGACCGGGCATATTCCAGAACGACAGCTGCTGCTCGTAGCTCAACACCGCGCCGAGGGTGCGGCTTAAAAAGGTTACGGTCAGTGGCACCCGCCCGGCACTCCAAAGACTGCGGCGGATTTCCAAGGGTTTTTTCTGGTTTTCAGCCGGCAGTTTGATCACCACCATGCCAGCCTCGTCGAGTATTCTCAGCGCGATATGGGTACCCGCACTGGAGATGACCGGCGGCAAGGTCAAGGAGACGCGCGGCACACTGCCTTTAAGCGATGGCGCTACCACCACCTCACCGTCAAACTGACCTTTAAGCAACTGCAAGGCCAAACGCTCGTCGGGGATCGGCAGCGACACAAGCCGGGTGGTCGCTGCCTGCAATTCAAAGGACAGTTTCTGCCCGTCAAGGCTACGATGTACCTGAACCCGGTGGGTGCACGACTGGCTGTCGGTCTTGGGTAAACGCTGACCAACGATCCAGCATTCCCCGGCATTGTGTTGCTGTTCGGCCAGCCAGGCGCGCCAGGCATGCCAGTGTTCATCGCCCACCAACTGATAGGTGCGGGCATTGAGCAGGCGCTTGAGTTGCGACGAGGTGTCGAGTTCATGGAGCCGAGGCGCGTTTTGCAGAATGCCCCACCGCAACTCGGCACCGGCCTCCTGAGCGCGCCGCGCGAGCAACATCAGCAAAGCGAGGTGAACCAGACGCGCTGCGCCCAATTGCAAGGGGCCGGCATCAAACAAGACGACGATCATGCGGTTGGCCTGGCGTCCGCGGTACTGCGGCACGATGAACATATGCTCACCCACCACCGCCCGGCGCAGGAATTCTTCGGGCACCTCATCGGCTAGCAGCCATTCGCTGGATAACAGCCGTTCATAGGGACCACGGCGTCGCAGGTCGCCCAGGCCATCGGGCTCGGGCACGCCACCTTGTTGCAGACCGCGCAATGGACCCAGCATCGGGTTGAGACGGCCCAGCAGGTCGGCGAACAGCGGCCATTGCTCGGGGGCAAACCATTCCAGCCATTGGCGCCAGGGGTGCAAGGATTCAGGTAACTGCATCAGCGTCCCGCCCAATACGCATCGATTCGCTGCAAATGCTGCAGGGTTACCGGAAGTTGTCGATCGAGGGGAACCACCACCGGCGGGTCGCGCCACAGCAACAGCGGTGAACGTAAAAATCCCGTCGACAACGCCTGGCACACCAGATCGGTCGGCACCTCGGGCTCCCAACTGGTGGGCAACCACAGCCCCGGCGCACGTTCATCCGCCGAGGCGTATTCGACACCGTCGACCCAGGGCAGATCGCTGGCAACACCCGACACCACCAGCACGTCGCGATTGGCCGTGGCTTGCAGACGTGCTACCTGCTCTAAGGGCATCAGTAACAACCGTGCATGCAGGCGCCGCGCGGCATCGCCCCAGGCCACGGCGGCCTGCGGTTCGGCAGGCACCTGCCGGGGCCGCCAGGCCCAGCCCATTGCTGAGACACTCATGCAGCGGACGTCAACAGGCGGGTCATTAGCCCACGCACTTCCTGCAACCGCGCCGGCATGGTCTGGCTATTGAAGTTGGCATCGATCTCCCGCAGCAGGCCTTCCAGTAAGGGGCTTGCCGGCGGCTCGGTGCGTGCCAGGTATTCCTCGGCTGTTTCCAGCAGGCGATTGAGTCGCGACATCGGCTGCAAGGTCGCCTCCTCCACGGCACTGAACAAATGGCTGTTGGTGGACTGCGCGAAGATCTCACGCAGAACCTCGCGGCCATGCTGCTGGGTTTCTTTGGTCGGCAACACATACAACAGCGGCCACAGGTCCGCTTCGCTGGCCTCAATACGCCCACCGAGCAAAGCTGCAGCAGCGATCAGCCGTTGGGATTTGACAATGCGTCGGTCCGACAACTGGATACCGGCCTCACGCAAACGGCGGATCGCTTGGGCCAATGAGGGGCGAACCAGAGTGAGATCGACATTTTTCAGGGCCTGACCGAGGGTGTCCAGCTGACTCAAGCCAAGCAACTGCTGAACCGGCCGTTGCTCGGACTGCCAACCACCCGCCAGCATTGCTTCCAGCTGACTATCTGGCACCGATTCGACAAACAGGTGCAGTAGGAATCGGTCGCCAAATGCCGCCAAGGCTTCGTCGTCCGGTAGGCCATTGGCCGCCCCGACACAGACCCGCAGCGGGCATTGGATCTGAGTATGGCCTCGACGAAAGCGTCGCTCGTTGAGCACTCCCAGTAGCGTATTGAGGATCGCCGTAGAACCGAGGAAGACTTCGTCGAGAAACACAATATCGGCTTCTGGAAGCATGCCGCTGACATCAGTTTCCACCGTACCTTCGCGCAGTTTTTTCAGGTCCACCGCGCCAAACAGCTCCGAAGGCTCGGTAAAACGGCCCAGCAGGTATTCGAAATAGCGCCCCCCCATGGATTGCGCAACCCGCCGCACCACTGCGCTTTTGGCTGTGCCCGGCGGGCCGATCACCAGGATGTGCTCCTGGGCAACGGCGGCCAGAACAATCAGCTCGGCCAACTGTTCGCGCCCCACCAAGCCTTCGGTGGCTACACGAACGGCCTGGCGAATTTGCGCAGCAGCGCTCTGCAATGAAGCAATCATGGGCATCTTCCCTGAAACTGGAGCCGTGAATCTTGCCTGACTGAATGGCTCTGTCACAAGTCAACTAGAGACATAAGTGGCTATTTGTCATCATTTTCCATGTGGGAGTCCTTTGTTTGCGTAACCAACGCTGCGATGTCCCGCTGTGAGCGTCGGCTTGGGTCGATTGCGACTCTTGGTGACCGGCAGAAATCGGCCAGAAGCGGACTGTGCACGGGTAGATGCTGGCATCCCAACGCTGGCATTCTAGTAACCACACAACGCAAACAAGGAACATCCATGTTGGTCATTGAAATTGATCGGGATAGCGTGCTGCAGGGGATGATTTGGAAAGTCACAGGACATCAATCAGGCTTGATCCAGCAGTAACAATGGGTGCTTTGTTCGAAGCGATCCAAGCTATGGGTTACCTGCCTGGCCTCAGTGGAGGCAAGGCGACGTGGATTATTTGTTCGTCTGGCAAACATATAGGTGTTATCGCTCAGCAATGGCCAGAAACTAAATTGCTAATCCCCGCCGAGAGCATCCTGAGTCAGTATTTTCGGGATACCGAACCTATGCTTCTGTTCAGATATTGGTGCCAGACAGATCCAGACCATGTCTTTTCAAAGATCAAAGCTGGAAACGAACCGCCGTCTCGATTGTAGGACTGGCGGGGGCCGCCTATTGACCAAGAAGCTGAAATGTCTGCTTTCGATTGTGGTGGCCCGATGTGGTGGAGAACACTAGGCTATTTGCGGCCTGTTGCGGAGGTGGGCTACCGATCTACAGCTGCATCCTTTCGTTATCAGATCAGGTCGAAGGCTCACACCTGTAAGCTAAAGTTTTTCGTACACTACCTCGAATTCTTCACCCAATTCTTGTTGAATGGATTTCAGTAATTTAGCGGCGGCCACGTCAAATCTTGCGTAATCGTCTGCACCCCAAGGGCCGGGGTCAGGTGGAGAGTCCCAGTTCAGCGAGGTGTCATGCCACTGTGAAAGCTCGTTAAGCATTGCCTGGACTTCGTTACTGAGTGGTAGCCTCTCTTCAATAGGCCCTGCAGAAAATTTCTCCCGGGTATTATTGTTTCCACACCAAAGGCAACCGCCGCCCCATTCGAACATTAAGCGAACTCGATAGCGTTTTGCCCTCATCATTGGACCCCATTTTTTGTGGTACATGGTGAGCACAATAGGCTGGCAAACATCTCCACGCTAGACCAGCAACTGTTGCGACTGGCAGCAAATGGGTCGTTTTGAGCCGGTCACGACAGGCAGAAAACGACCCCAAATGGTTTTAATGCAGCGTCCAAATCAGGGTTTGAATGGATCGATCCAGCCAGGCCTAAGTCCTGCCTCGAATTCTTTGCGTACGTAGGTGAGCGACTCTGCGCATCCCATTTCCGCCTCGATGGCGCCTATGCATCCCCAGCAATCTCCGCCGCAATTACCTGATAGCGGATCTGCCGGGTTGTCGAGTAAGCATCTGCAGATTGTGCAGTATTCCGGCTCGTTGCTGTTTGTCATGATCCCGCTCTCCAAACGTCCGGCCTTGGCCGGTTTCTGCCTCTCGTCACAGCAAGAGATCGGCCAGCAGCGGACATTTATTGAAATCCGGCATCAAACGTCCGGTCAACCACATCAGTTCGACGTTGCGTTGGGCTTCTCGCTCCAGGCGTCGGCTCGACTGGATGCGGTTGAGATAGCCGTAAATGTAGATTTTCAGCAGGATCGCGAGGTGGTAAGCAGGCCGGCCAGTGTCGGCTGGAATGGCACCTTCAAAACCCAGATTGACCAGGTCGAGTTCGTCGACAAAGACGTCGACTACGCGCACCGGATTGGTATCGCTGACGTAGTCGTCGAGGCTCTCGGGAAGTAAGGTGCCTTGGCCTCGATGTTCACCTTGGATAAAGCGCTTGATGGGCGATCCCTTCGATGAAATTCTCAGAAATCATCGCAGGGCTAACGGTTGCGTTATGTTCAGACATTAATGCCTTTTTCGACCGACTGTAGTTGCCTTACCGGGTCCCAACCACTCGGTGACGCTTGAGCTTTGCTCCACCAAAGCATTCCATTAGAGATCCATAATCTCCGCAGATCAGCATGAGCAGATGTCGCGTCATCGTAGCCAAACTGTGTACCGCAGGACGGGCAGATGTCAAACGAAGAGCAACCAACGCCGTCGTATGGAGGATCTTCAAGCCCGGCGTATCCACAAACCGGACAAAGATATGAAACGTTGCCTGCAATCATCCAACCCCCAGATTTCTAGCCTCTAGCCCACGCTGTCGGCGTGCCTTCTGATCGTCGAAATTTTATACTGAATCTGAGCAACTGATGTCTGACTAGGGCTGAGTAGAGCGAAACACTCCGGGTGAACGTGGCTAACAAGGGTTTTGACACACTCTGGGCTGTGGATTCAACCGGTCGATGCAACACAACTAAATTCTGTATAAGCAGAAGGAGTGTTGCAGATGAAGCAGAGACCGCGGATCTATTACACCGAAAGCCAGAAAAAGCTGATGTGGGATCACTGGCAGAAAGGCGACTCTCTCCAGCACATAGCCCAACTATTTGATCGAAACCATTCATCGATACAGCGCGTCTTGGCGGAAACAGGCGGTATCAGACCCGCTGTGAATCGCCCCGGATCCTCTAGACACCTTGCAAGCTCATTGCGTAACGCTTTTCAAACTCTACCAGCGACAGCCGATTGTTGAAACCATGGTGACGCGTTGATCGCCGTGAGACCTACCGATTCCTCGCTCTTTAATTTCAGCATTCAGAATCCGCAAGACGCTGTTGCATAAGCGGTTATCCAGGCACGCTCGGCACATCAAGCCCGACTTTCACACGGTCAAGCGCCACGATTGTCTTGAACCAGGTGACGTTGGAATTTTCGGCAAACAATCGCCGCGCCAAAGCCTGGTATTCCTTCATGCTGGCAACGGTTAACACCAGGACGAAATCCACTTCGCCGGTGACGTAGTAGCACTGCTGAACTTCGGGCACCGCGAAGTGTGCCTTCATCGCCTCCAGCGCCTCGATACTGGTGCGCTCTGCCATCACTTCCACAATGATCGTGATCGGCCGTCCTACAGCGGTCGGATCCACGACGGCGACGTTGCCTGTGATGACTCCCCCCTCTTCCATTCGCTTGATGCGGCGCTGAACGGCGGCCGTGGAAAGATTGACCTGCTCGGCCACAAGGCGCAGCGGCATCGTGTTGTCGCGCTGGATGAGATCGAGGATGGCCCGGTCGAAATTGTCCAGCAATTCAGGTGCAGCGTTGTTCTTTGCCATAGTCGACCCGCGAGAAATTTTCTCGAAAACTACCAGAAAACTGCGGCCCTTTATCGAGTCAGGAGAAATATTATCTCGCCAGCAGTCTGCATTCGCAGCCTTGATCGGAAACACACACAGGATTTACTGGCATGCTCGCACTGTTCCATCTTTCCCCCGTCCTGTTGGTGACAGCCATGCTCGTCGTGCTGCGTCGGCCCCCCGTCCACGCCGCCATTGCGGGCACTCTATCGGTCATGGTGCTCTGGCTCGCCGGCGCTGCCGACGCGTGGCGCCCAGGCAGTATGTTGGCCGCGGCTCAGGATACGGCCGTGCTGTTTGCAAGTACGGCGTTCGTGATCGTTCCCGGCCTGGTCTTCGTGATTTTTATTGAGCGCATGGGCGTCAACCAGGCGCTTAGCCAATGGGTGCGGTCGCTGGGGCTTGGACGCGGCGATCAAGTGTTGTTTATCGTCCTTGGACTGGCACCGTTGCTCGAAGCGATGACCGGCTTCGGCGTGTCGTTGATCGCTACGGTGCCCCTGCTGCTCAGTCTGTTCGAACGTCGGGTCGCGCTACGAATAGCATTGACCGGCATGGCAATCATGCCTTGGGGAACGTTGGGCTTGGCATCTGTCATCGGCGCTTCACTGGTTCACCTGGATGCACCCGCGCTGGCATCGACCTCGGCACTGACCAGCGCACCGGTTTTTTTGGCCCTCAGTGCAATCGCGCTTTATCTAGCCAGCGTTCGCGACTCGCGGGAATGGAGGGCGTTGGGCGTTTTCTGGCTGCTGTTTGTGGGCGTGCTTTACAGTGCCAGTCGGTGGCTGGGGCCGGAAGTGGCCGGGGTTGCCGCGGGCCTGGTGACGGCAGCAGCGGTACTCTCCACCGGGCTGTGGCGCCTGCGCCGCAACGATAGCGAGCACGGTGCGGTGCAATGGCCGCGTCAGGCATGGCCTTACCTGGTGCTGATCTTCTGCATTGTCGCGTTGAAGATGGTGTGGACGATCACCTCCTGGCAGGATCACTGGGTTGTACAGGGCGCCCAGGTCACCTGGAAGCCCCTCGCCTCACCCGGCCTGGCGTTGGTTCTGGTGCTGATCGGGCTAGGGTTTCACGCGCGCAACGCACAACGCCAGACAGCACTCGACATCAACATGCCTGCTGCGCTGGTGGCGCGGGCGAAGCGGCCCTTGTTGACCATTTTCTTCTTTCTCGCGATGTCGCAGATGATGGTGAAGGCCGGCTTCCTCACGGGTTTGATGCAACTGCTGGCGGGCCTGTCGTCCACCGCCGCGACGTCGCTGGTTGCCATGTTTGGCGCGCTGTCAGGCTACATGACCGGGTCTAATGTTGGCGGCAACGCGATCTTCATGCCGGCCATCGCGATGTTGCCCGAATCCTCTCGCCTATTGTTGGCGGCAGTCCAGAACAGCTCGGCAGGGCATGCAGCACTGGGCTCGCTGTCGGTCGTCATGCTGATCCTGGGACTTGCTAAAACCCAGGCCAAGGAGGAAGGCGAACTGGTCAGGTTTGGCTTCATGCTGGTCTGTCTCAATACCGCATTGGTCGCGTCGGGTGCAGCGTTGCTGAGTGGATGGTTTGGATAGCAGGTGATTGGCAGGCAGATGGCCCCAATGGTCCCAGCGCCCATGCTCGCTGGTTAACTGAATAAGCATTACTTATGCACCATGACGTTAAATCATTAGATCTAATGGTCCTGAAGGGTTAAAAATCGACGCCGTAATCACCCTTACTGCGGAGGTAGTTAGCCTTGGAGGCCAGCATGTCGTTTGTCGCTCCGGTTCTTGATCCCCAAATAGCTGAAATTGCACCCGGTTTCCGAGCGCTGAGTATCTGCGTCGACGCTTCGCCGATCGAGCACCCTCAGGTTGCAGCAATCGCACTTGAAAAGGTGTGCGAGTCGCTGGTCGCTGGCACCCCGGCTTGGGCCGAGCGTCATTTGGCGGCGTGGGCCGATACATTCAGGCAATTCGGCGCCAAACCACAGCGTACTCCGTGCTCCGGCGAGGCGTTGCGTAAGCGCGTATTGCGAGATGGCAGCCTTCCCAGCATCGATCCCATCGTCGACTTGTACAACGCCATCAGCATCAAGTACGCCCTACCCGTTGGCGGAGAAAATTTTGATGCGTACATCGGTGCTCCCCGTTTGACCATTGCCGATGGCACTGAGCTGTTTGACACAACCAAAGATGGCCGTGCAGCCAACGAGTCTCCAGAAAAGGGCGAAGTCATTTGGCGAGATGACCACGGCGTGACTTGCCGACGCTGGAACTGGCGTCAGGGCACCCGGACGCGGCTGGACTCAAACGCCAAGCGGATGTGGTTCATTCTGGAGAGTCTTCCTGAAATGCCCCTGGAGGCCCTGAGAGCTGCTGGAAATGAGCTGAGCAACGGACTTCAGCAGATGATGCCAGGGGCCAAAATTGAGTCGCAGCTGATTGAGTTCTACTGATCGCAACAACAATGTCTGGAGGTCTAGGCGCTTTTACACTTAGCCTCGTTACTGACGACTGATGCCTCGACGCGTAATGTGCTTGATCTTGTGCGGCGATTTGAAGTCGAATCAGGTCAACGAACATTGACCTGATCACATGTGAGAAACCTCAAGAATGCCGTTCGACTTCAACCATCTGCTGATTGTGCTGACCGTCTACGTCATCGGTGCGGCCAGCCCGGGGCCCAGCAACATGCGAATCATGGGGGTGGCAATGCATCAGGGGCGGCGCCCTGCCCTGATGCTTGCATTCGGTGTCATCAGCGGCTCGTTCTTTTGGGGAGGAATGGCGGCAACAGGTATCTCGGCCATCTTGACGACCTATGCCCAGGCCATCATCGCGCTCAAGATTCTAGGCGGGGCTTACCTTCTTTTTCTCGCCATCAAGGCCGCTCGTTCCGCAATGGTTACGAACGAGCACTCGAGCAAAACGTCAGCGGCTGCGCCCAAGGTTTCGGGATTCAAGCTGTACAAACAGGGATTGATGATGCACTTGACCAATCCCAAGGCTTTGCTCGGTTGGGTCGCCACAATGACGTTAGGGTTGGGACCGCAAGCATCGACAACGACTGTTGCCATCACCCTGGCTTCTTGTGGTGTATTAAGCGTCACCATTTTTTGTGGATACGCCTTGCTTTTCTCAACGGCACCGATGGTCAAGGCATATCGACTTGCACGCCGAGGCATCGAGGGAACGCTGGCATTGGTATTCGGCGTCGCAGGCATAAAGCTGCTGCTTAGCCGTTCATGAGCGTGATGGGTGCAGGCAGGTCCTGGCAAGTAATGTCAGGCGTTAACATCAATCAATTCGCGCCCAAGTCGCTAAAGCTTCCCAATGTTCAAGAGGCGTAGCTGATGTATCTACCATCGCACTTCAGCGTGTCGGCACCGGAACAGCTGCATCAGCTAATGGTGCAATATCCGTTTGCCACGATCATCACCCAGGGCAGCGTAGGGCTGGATGCTAACCACCTCCCCTTCGACCTAGACACTAGCGCAGGAAAGCTTGGAACACTACGAGCCCATGTCGCGCGTGACAATCCCCTTTGGCGAGAGGTACAGCCTGATCAAGAGGTGCTGGTCATCTTCCGGGCGGGTGACGCCTATATTTCGCCTCAGTGGTATCCGAGTAAGCACGAGCACCAGAAGCAGGTTCCGACCTGGAATTACCGAGTGGTCCATGCACACGGAAAAATTCGAGTGCTCGACGATACGAGGGCTGTTCGCGGCATCGTAGCCAAGCTGACGCGAACACATGAACAGCTTCAGGAAAAGCCGTGGAAGATCACTGACAGCCCACAAGACTACATGGAGGACATGCTCAGAAGAATCGTCGGGATCGAGGTTGAAATAACTCGGCTGATCGGCAAATTGAAACTCAGCCAGGATGATGAGCGCCGGGACGCTCTGAATGCCGGTCAAATCCTGATTGAGCGAGGCGAACAGGAAATCGGGTCCGCGATGGTCGCCGTGACTCATGGAGATCAACCTTCTTGATTTCAAGGCTGAATGGGATGACTGATGGCCTTGAGTTTGAGCACTTGAGTACCACCCGGTTGCGCACTTGCAAATTGCGAATCGCGTAGCCCCCCGTCAGGTTGCCGTGCATACGGTAGAAAGTCGCAGGCTCCGGCGCTCTGAGGTAAGCGCCACAATCGTCGATCTGGTCGTAACGTAACGCGGTGATGCGGCCACCCTCGATCGCGTCTTTGGCCAGATAGCGGCTGTCAGCGATCACCACCGCCACCGGCTCACCCACGTAGCGCACCTTGTCGACGGCGACGCACCAGTGCTCCATCGGTTGCCGTACACCCACGGGAAACGGCAGCGCCCAGCGTTTGACGTCTTCGCCAACCAGCACGCCGTGCACACCTTTCATTAGCAGCGCGTTGGAAAAGTCCACCGAGGTGATGCGAGCATGAGCGTGGGGTGAACGGATGATTGCTGCATGCAGCGTGCCTGGAGGGATCGCAGCGTCATCAGCGTAGCACCCTTGGCCACGCAACAATGCGGCGTCCTCGACGCGGGTCTGACGGGCGCCGATAGGGCCGGTCCGGCTTTCGGTAGCAGTTTGGAAACTAGTCATTTTTCGCGGCTCTTGTTGTTTTGCAGCGCGATTGCGTTAGAGCCGAGTGTGTGAGAAAGGCGCGGGAAGCGCCTTGCCCGAGGAGATGGAGTTCTGCGCCAGGGTCTGAAAATTAGCCTTAGCGTCTGATTTTCAAAATTGGGACCGCACAGCAGCGCCTCAGTGACCGACCACTACTGCGCCCGAGCGCCGGTCACCGGCGGGAAACCCATGCGCTCGTGCCTGAAGCGCGATGGTCAGACTGCCCAGCAGCAACGCCGCCAATACCCACGGAAACACCGCCACTCCCCAATGCCCAAGCAGCACGCCACCGAGCAGCCCACCTCCTGCTATCGCGCTGTTCCAGACCACGACATTCATGGACAGGGCGACATCTGCACCCTCGCCTGCTGAATCAGCCAAAGCGGTTTGTAGCAGCGTGGCGGCGCCGCCAAAGGTCAGCCCCCAGATGAATGTGCCGATGTAAATGGCCGTGGCCGAAGGCGAGAGAACGCCGAACAGCACCGAAACCACGGCAAACGTCGCGAGGCTGGCCAGTACCGTATTGCGAAGATGGCGGTCCACCAACCGTCCGGTTATCCAGATGCCCATCAGCGCGGCGACGCCAAACACCAGCAGCACCACATCCACATTGCCGGTCAGCCCGGCTTGGGACACGAAGGGCGCGATGTAGGTGTAGAGAATGTTGTGCGCCAGCATCCACGTGACCACGACTCCCAGTACGGAGCGCACGCCGGGTGTCACCAGCACGCGCCGCAGCGGCAGACGCTGCTCTGAGGTTTGCCCCGGATAGTCGGGCACCTGGATCAGCACCCAGGCGATCAATACCAACGTCAACGCCGACATAAGCCCGAATGCCATGCGCCAGCCAATCAACCCGCCCAGCCAGGTACCCATCGGCACGCCCAGCGACAAGGCGATTGGCGTACCCACCATGGCCACCGCCAGCGCACGGCCCTGGGACTCGGGCGCCACCATGCGTCGTGCATATCCGGCAATGAGGCTCCAGGCGAGCCCTGCCGACACGCCGGCGAAAAAACGCGCCACAAGGATGAGCCAATAGTTTGAAGACAGCGCAGTGACCGAGTTGAAAACCAGAAACCCGACGATGGTGACCAGCAGCACCGTGCGCCGCCGCCAGCCCTGGGTCGCGATGGTCAGTGGGATTGCCGCGATCAACGAACCCAGCGCATAGACCGTGACCATTTGCCCCGCCATGGCGGGCGAGATAGCCAGCCCGCTCACGATCTGAGGCAGCAGGCCCGCGGGCAATGTTTCAGTCAGGATGCAGATAAATCCAGTCATCGCCAGCGCAAGCAACGCCCCGTAAGGCAATGCCTTTGAGTGCGGTTCATTTCTATTCATTGGTTATCGCCCTACTTATGTATTGAGTGATACAAATATAGGGATCGAGCAAACGATGGTCAACGACTTATGTATCGAGTAGTATTTAACTCATTCGGAGGGTTCGTCTATGGCACAAATGGGACGGCCGCGCACGTTTGATCGTGACGTGGCAATCACTCAAGCACTGCATTTGTTCTGGGAGAATGGCTACGACGCCACCTCGCTCAGCCAACTCAAGGCAGCGATCGGCGGCGGTATTACCGCGCCGAGTTTTTACGCCGCCTTTGGCTCCAAGGAGCAGTTGTTCAACGAGGTCATGGACCTTTACTTGAACAGCTACGGCAAGGTCACCGACAGCCTGTTCGACACCACCCTGGCGCCCCGAGACGCCATCGAACGGACGCTACGCCGCTCCGCTCGGATGCAATGCGAGCCTGGCCATCCCAAAGGCTGCCTGGTGGCATTGGGCGCGATGAGCGCTTGCTCGCAGGAGAGTAAAATCATCTCCGCGCCACTGGTACAGGCCCGAGCGAAAAATCGTGAGGCGTTGCTGGCATGCGTGGAACGCGGCATCGCTTTGGCTCAACTTCCGGCAGAGATTGATGCAGTCGCTCTCGCCACGGCGTTCGATAGTTTTTTATTGGGATTGTCGACGCTGGCGCTAGATGGGGTGTCGGCGGATTCGTTGGACGCTGCGGTGACGCGCGTCATGATGTTGTGGGATGCGGCAGGGGCTGCAGGAAGGCGGCAATAAAAATAGAGCGAACGCTGTCGTCCAACTCTTGATCGACGAACCGGTCTATTAGTGTGCTGCCACTGCTCATAACCGTTCCTATCCAGTACGGGAAGGCAGTCTGAATCACACCATCCCGAACATTTACTTTTATTTGTGCCATCTACCGCAGCACTTATTCCTTTTGCACCGGCAACCAAGCCTCCTCCAACCAGCGCTTCTCCTGCAACCCCTCTTCAAAAACAGAGCCCAAGAACTTACCAATCCACCCCAAAGGCACAGGCACGAGCGGCCCGACTATCAGGGTATCTTTTCACGCACCTCATAACTCACATTCGGTGTTTTGCTCCAATCGTAATCATCTACTCCGTAATATGACGTTAGAATCTTTTCCAGTCGCAGGTTATCCGCCTGTCTGTACATTGGCCCCAGGCCGCCACCAACTCCTTTTGCACCTATTTATTTTTATGGACTAATGAAAACGTGGTCTGTTCACTATTTTTACCGAAGGGACCAGTCATGCATTGATATAAACTTGATAATTTGTTCTGGTGCATCTTCCAAGGAAGCTCTGTAGTCTGTAACAAAACTAACCCCCGTCAATATATTTCCACTTCTTCTTAGAAGGAAGTCATCGTCCGCATCATTAAACAAAACATCAAACTCCCTTTCTAAGCTCCGGAGATTATCCCCAACGCTTACACCACTGAACTGTCCACGATACCCTTCACCTACGGCAATGCGATAAAGCCTTCCGCTATTTTCGAAGTACAGGGAGACCGCCTCATTCATAAATCGATATGAAATCAAAAGCTCATTGCCGAAACCGATCTTTCTCTTAATTCCGACCCAAGAGTTATTTTGAAGGAGAATATCACGAACAGGTACTTCCGGCCCGTACCACTCAACCACCCCAACCTTTTCGCTAACATTGGGAAACGACTCACCTAAAGAGAATCCCGCTGCTGACATACCTGGCACAAGGTCAGAGTACAAATCAGGGAATAAATTTCTCATAGATCACTTCCACCTCTTCCACTCACCGCCCTCATACTTCAGGCGATTTCCTTGAGTATCGTAGTATTGTTGATAACGCGTGATAGTGCCCGGACTAAAATCAGGCGACGGATCAATTACCCGAATTTCTATATTTTTATTGCCCACCTTCTCCGCACTAACAAGCTTATAGTACGGACTATCACCGTGGGTTCCACCGCCCGGATGGAACTCTATCTCTTTTATTGTCGGGTGTCCTTCAACCTTAAAGGCCTGTGCTTTACCTGAAGTGCCAGCCAATGGCGCTTTCGGCGTAACGCTCGCACCATCAAGCGCTAGCGACTGCTTGATATCATCAATCGATCTACCCCACATGCTCGACGGCGATTCAGCAATATTTCGAGGAATCCCTGCTTGGGCGGCCAGATCGTCTCTCCACCCAATACGCGTAATTGCAGAAGTAGCCGGCACTTCAGCTGCACCAGTTACTTTTGTACCAACTTATTCGTGAGAAGCCAAATTCTTAGTCGCCTGATGCAAAGCAGTCATAAGGTCCTCAAATTTGAGATTCCATTTGCCCCCCTCAACAGGGGGATAAATTTCTATTTCAATTGGTCTTCCTGGCTCATGTGATACCTCAGCCAACTGATTCGCGCCCGCCCAAATCTCGAATACACAATTCTCTCGATCTGGGGGGCTTGTTATCACAGTAGATAAAAGACTCATGGCTTCGGCGGCTCCAATAAACCAATAAATTTTCCATTCGAATCGTAGCGAAGCCCACGCCCATCGGGGGCAACCACATCCATGACCTTCCCAAATCTACCGGTGTCCTTATAGGTTACGGTGGTCGCCGGATTGCTCAAGATCTCGTCAGCTATTTTTTGACCTTGGGCGTTGATTTCAGAAGGGCTTCCTTTAACGCTAGGAAACGCACTGCCTTCACGACTGCCGTGTTTTTGGAGTGCTCGACCAGCTAACGAAAGTTGTCCTGATTTATCGGCAGGATCAAGCAGTTTTCCTGCATTCGACAAATCATCAATGTTTTTCCCAGCGAACGTACTACCTTTTACACCGACACCCAAGCTTCCCCCAACCAGCGCCTCCCCTGCAACCCCTCTTCCAAAAACAGAGCCCAAAGCCTTACCAATCCACCCCAAAGGCACAGGCACGAGCGAGCCGACTGCCAGGGCATCTTTTGCTCGCTTCGCGTTGTCGGCACTGATCCAGCGCTGCGTTTCAGGATCTTTCAAGTCCAGGTTGGCGCCATTTGCAATACACGTAGCGTCACCACACGGCATGAAACGTGGGGTGAATGCCTCTCCATCTACAACGACAGGAGTGCGGAAACCACCTTGAGCATCCAGCACACGCCCTGAGAGACGATCACGCACCTCATCACTCACACTCGGTGTTTTGCTCCAATCGTAATCAGGTGCAACGGGGAACGCCGCCCATGCGTAGTTACTGTTCGATGACAGGATATAAGCTACAAGCTCAAGGTCGATTTTTGCCAATTGCTGGACGTACTGGCCATTACCCAAATCCAGCCATTTTCCCGAGGTGTCGTAGATCCCATCCTTGGTAGCGACCATTTGACCCGCATGAATGTCTGTTCCCTTCACTGCAGAGAGACGGAGCTGTTCCTCGATTTGCTCAGCGGTGTACTTCCCACCACTGCGCGCAGCCAGCTGTGCGGCTACTTCCTTGTCTTCTTTATGCAACTGCCTGTTGTACTGCGAAGCATTTTTTGCAACCCAGGCAGCCTTGTCTAGTTGGCTTGCATCGACATCTTTTTGCGCCGTAGCGGCCAACACGCCAACAATCTGGGAACTCATGGTCAAAAGGTTTTCATCGCCTTTTACCAGATTGTCCAGATGCCCAATTAGCGCTTCATTCGCTCCTGCCGCCATGGCGCCTGTCTTGAAGTCTCCGCCAGTCACCTGTGCCAGCAAGCCGCCCACCATTGCGTGAATAGCGGTCTTTTGCACAGAACCGTCGTCGAATACGCCTTTTGTGTGTTGGCCTACTGCATTGAAACTGGCCGCAGCCAAAGTATTGAACAAGGCCGTCTTCAGGGCGTCACTTGCACTTGCGCCTTGTCCGAGAGCTTTTCCCAATAATGCAGACGTTTGGCCCTGCAATATTTGATTAGCCGCAAACCGCCCAATCCCTTCTGGATTGCTCAGGTCGGCGATGACTTTTCCTGTAGAAGTCGTCGTTGTTTTTACAAGGCCATCGAAAACACCCGCCGTTAAACCAGCTGTCGCCCCCGAGATCACATAACCCTTGATCGCATTCGAGGACGTCACGTCTTTGAATACCGCCCCGAGGTTGCCTCCATTGTTGATAAAGCTGGTTGTCGCATTCGTCGCAGCACCCGTAGCTACAGCGGCAAGTCCTGCGGCCCCGATTGTGCCCATACTGGCGGTCATGGCACTCAATGCCGCAGGCCCGACAACAGCCGCCATGACAATCGCGATGATCAACTGCGAAGCCGGCCCTAATCCCGAGTTGCTGTACTTGAACGACTCATGGATTTCCTTGACCTGCCTCCAGTCCACATCCCCCCTTGCCTCGGCCTGCTTGAGCCAAGCCAATTGCGGATCCGCCTTGACCATCGCATCGATGGATTGGCTAACCGTTTCCTGAGTGACCTGCTTGATATCAATCTTCAGGCCTTCAACCGCCTTGATGGTGATATTGCCAGCAGCGACCATCTGAGTCTGGCGAAACGTCTCGTCGGTATTGCCTTTGTCTTTGGATGAGGTCCAGAAAGCGTCGTCATCACTCTTTGTATGGCTTTCATCATGAAGGTCTTTCACCCCCTCAAAAAGAATCGAGCCACCACTATCGATAACGATGTCCTTGCCGCTGTCGAGCTTGGCCACCTGATAGTGCTGATCGCCGCCACTGGCTAAAGTCAGGTTGCCACCAGTCGTGATTTCACTACCGATATAGATGTTTTTCGTCACTTCATCGTGTTGGGTTTCCTTCGCCCCAAAACCGCCCTTCTTCTTTTTATCGAGCAGCGAGTAGTCCGTGTCCTGTGCGGCGAGGATGTCGAGCCGGTCACCTGCTACCAGATAAGCTTCATCGCCAGCATTAATCCGACTGGAGATCACGGCCATGTTCTGGCCGGCACTCAGCTTCACATCCCCCCCGCCGTGACGCTGCTCATCACCTGGCTGACGTGATCTTCCTGAATCTTCAATTCTTTGCTTTTGAACAGTGAGTGTTGCTCGTCTGCAGCGGAGCTGATGGTGAGGTTTTCGTCGGCGTCGAGGCTCAGATCGCGCTTCGCATCGACATCACTGGCGATGACCGCTATGTCCCGCCCCGCTTCGGCCGTCAGATCACGCCCGGCGCCCAGACTTGAGCCGAGCTGCGTGGTGTCATTGCTGGTGTAGTTGCCACCCTGCGCGACGCTGTTGCTGACCTGAACGGAGGAAAGATTGATATCTCGCTCCGCGCTCAAGCTCATGTCCTGACCGCTTTGCAGCGCACCACCAATGATGTTGATGTCCTGCCCCGCCTTCACGCTCAGGTCATTACCCGCCTCGATCCGCGCGGCGCTGTCCGCAAAGTCCCGGCGCTCCTGCCGGGTATATCCACCGCCGCTACTCTGATGGGTCGTCACGGTCCGTTCGTTGATCACGTCTCCAGTGATCGCGGTAAGACCGACATCACGCCCGGCAATGATGCCCCCAGCACGGTTCACCAGATTGTTGCCCGCCAACAGATCCAGTCGCTTGTCCGCCTCCACCAGGCCGCTGTTGACGATGTCCTCCCCTGCCACCGCCGACAGATTGTTGCTAGCCCGCAAGGTGCCGACGTTGTTCAGGGTTTTCCCGGCGATCAGGCTGACGTCGTTGCCTGCAATCAGGGCCCCGGTCGGGGCCAGACGATTGTCGGTATGAGCCAGGTACAGCACCGGCACCAACACCTCTTCGCCGTTTACTTCATGGCTTTCCAGCCAGACGATGTCGTGGGTCAACGCGGCGACCTGTTCCGCCGTCAGGCTCACGCCCACCGAGAGATTGAGTTGTTGCTTGCTCTGGACGGCGTTATCCATGAGGTACTTGAACAGTTTCTCGTCGCTGTCCTGTCCGTCGATGAAGCGTTGTCCCGTGCGGGCAGTGACCGCCTGCTGGATCATCCGCTGCTCATAGAACCCGTCACCCAGGCGCTTGGCGCTGGTGTCAGGGTCATAGCCGAGATTGCTCAGCAGGTAATCCGAACTCATGAACTGCTTGAGGTCGGTCAGCGCGGGGTTGGTTTCGATCAGGTATTTGTGCGGTTTGGATTGCGCCGATTTGTCAGGCAGCCCCGCAATCGCCAGAGGGCTGGGTGCGGTGGTCGCACTGGAGCCCTGGCTGCTCAAACGGAACAATCCGTTCTGATGGGTGGGCAAGGTGAAGCCCGGCAGGGCCACCGGGTTGACCTGCTGTTGAGCCACTTCCGGTGGAAGCTGGGCGTTGATGAAGACAGGTGTCGAGTAACCGTTGCCGGCGCTGGTGTCGGCCTGGGTTTGGCCCGCCCCAACGTAGGCATAAAACGATCGCACCACACCGTTGTCGAGCGTCTGACCGGCATTGAGAGTGGCGTTGCCACCCGCCTGAATGACCGCGGCGAAGGACTGATCGCCATTGGTGACGGTGCTGTTTTGCGCAAGCAGCACGCCCATCCATCCCAGGAAGGCGCTCAGGTCAGACGCAAACGAGGCCGATGGGTTGGGGTTGTTTCGAGCGTTGAAAACATCCGCCAGGGCGGCGGCATTGCCAGTCTCGTTGACGAAGCTCCAGTACCGGCGAACGGTGTGGATTTGCTGGTTTTGCAGTCCCTGGTTCTTTATGGTGCCGGCATTGATCTGAAGGTTACCGGCGGACGCCACGGTGCTGCTGGTGTTGGTCAATGTCTGGGTGTTGATCAACAGGTCCGCGCCGCTGCTCAGGCTGGACGAAGCACTGCTTTTAGTGACCTTCAGGCGATCGGTTTCATAGATTTCCCAGAGGCCATTGATACGACCACCGCTGCGAGCATCGCAGCCAGCGCCTGGAATCTGCTCACACGGTAGACGGATGATACGGGTCGCCGTTTTTTCATTCGGGGTGTATTCCAGCACGTCCATCACGTTGTTGACGGTGCTGGCTGCAATCGTCATTGGCCCCAGGCTTTCGATACCTCCCGAGCGGTTATCCAACAGATCGGCCTGGACCTGGGCCGCGTCCTTGGCAATCAGCATCGAGCCCAGGCTGTACACCTGGGCATAGCGGTTGGTGAAACGTGTGGCCAGCAGCTGCGCGTTACCACCGCTGGAGATAAGCCCGTGGTCGTTAAGCAGTGTTGTGGTGTTGACGAGCAGGTCTTTACCGCTGCCCAAGGTACCGCTGTTATTGATGTCGCCAGCCTTCAGGGTCAGGTTGTTACTGGAGGTGATTCGCCCAGCATTGGCCAGCAAATCATCGACATCGATTATGGTTTCGCTACCACCTGCGATGCTGCCAGTGGCCTGCAAATCCATACTGCTGGCATGCAAGTCCAGGTTGCCGAGACTGCTAAGTCGCCCCTTTCCTGCATAGTTTCCCGTCAGGACAAGATTGAGCGTCCCGTCACTGCCGATCAGCCCATCATTGCGCCAATCGGTGCCTGCACCTTCAAGGTGAGTGGCAGCCAGCAACTGTCCCGTGCTGGTCTGGGTCAAGTGCTTGACGTTGACGGTCAGGCGCTCGGCCTGGATCGAGGTGCTGTTGGTCCACGTGTCGGTGTCCAGGGTCAGATCGCCCTGCGTCACCAGGCGACCGCCAACATCATTGAGGTTGGCCATGGAAAGACCAAACACCCCGCTCCCTGCATGCAACAAGCTACCGCCTTGGTTCTTGAAGCCTGTGGCCTCGATACTCAGGTCGGTGTTGGCGGTTTCCAGGCGACCGGCGCTGTTGTCGAACGTGCCACCGATACTGAAACGGGTTTTGTCGGTAACGCCCATCGCGCGCAACTGGCCGTTCTGGTTATCGAGGCTGGCGGCGGTGGTCGCCAGAGTGCTCAGGCTTTCGATCAGGCCATTGCGATTGTTCAAGGCGCCTTGCAGGTTCAAGCCAATCTGGCTGGCGCTGATCTGGCCGTCACTGTTGTCCAGATCCCCGGCGTCAACCTCAAGCAGGGTTTTCGCATACGCCGAGCCATTTCGGTTGTCGAACGTGCCGTTGACGGCGGTCTCGACACGAACCCCATCGTTCAACGCGGCGACGCGGCCACGCTGGTTATCAAGGTTGGCGGCCTTGACGGATAGCTTGCCTTCCTTGGCCACGATCTGGCCGTCCTGGTTGCCGACGTCTGCCGCAACCTCCACGTGCAGCGCTTGCTTGGCTTGCACCTGCCCCTTGGCATTGGCGAGGCTGCCGGCACCCAACTCCAGTTCGCCATTACGGCTGGCGATGAGCCCTGCGTTTGTATTGTCGACGTGACCGCTGGCGGTGATCAGCAGCTTGTCGCTGGCCGCCAACGTACCCTTGGCGCTGTTATCCAGCTCGCCAGTGAACAGGCTAAGCCAGCGCTGACTGGACAGCTCACCCCCCTGATTATCAACCCGTTTGCTTCGCTCGATCAGCAGAGGGCCAGCACTGGACAGTCGTCCCTGGGTGTTGATGAGAGCGCCCAAAAGGTCGAGGGTGATCGCCTGCTGGCCGGTGAACGTACCTTGGCTGTTGTTGAGTTCGGTGCCATTGAACGCCAGGTCGCCGGACGCGTTGACCGTGCCGTCGACGTTGTTCAACGCCATGGTATTCAAGGTCATGGCCGCACCGCTGCTCAGCAACCCTTCCGCCGAGTTGTCGAACAGACCACTGACGGTGATGGTCTGGTCAGTGGTGCTGGAAATGTTGCCCTTGGCGCTGTTGTCGACACTGCTCGCGGTGATGGTCAGGGCTTTCTGACTGACCACGGCACCTGCGGCTTTGTTGACCAGCGCGTCGCTCAGTTGGATACCAACATCACCACTTCGGCTGGACAGCGTACCGCCGTTGCTGTTGTCCAGATACGTGCCTGTGATGGTCAGCTCTTGCCAGCCGGAAACGAGCCCGCCCTGGTTGTTAATCGCGGCGCTCGCGCTGAGGTCGAGCCCCATTTGCGCCATCAGTGTGCCGCTGCTGTTGTCCAGAGAGCCCAGGATCAACGTGGCGTTACCCTGGCTGGACACTTCGCCTGCGGTGTTGCTCAGGTGCCCCAGTGTGGCTTCGACCTGGCCCTGTCCTTTGATCAGGCCCCCTTGATTGTTGAGGACCTTATCTGCGGTAAGACTGAGGCGGTCTGCGCTCAGTACCCGCCCCCGATTCTGGTTGTCCAGAGTGGCGGCATTGACGGTGACCTGGCGCTGCCCGCTTAACGTGCCGCCCTGGTTGCTCAGCGCCTGCTGGGCAGTGACTGTGAGGTCGCGACTGGCGACCACACTTTTACCGGTGTTGTTAATCGACTGCGCAGTGAGGCTGACATCCCCCTTGGCATTACGGCTGTTGTCAGCATTGACCCCGGCTTCGATGACACCGTTGTTGGTTAACGTTCTACCGGCATTCAGGGTCACGCTGTCCCGTGCAGCAATGGAATGAGCGATGTTGAGGTCAGTCTCGGTTTGCATGTCGACACGGGTGCCGGCATACACCGCACTCTGCGCGTCAAGGCTCACGGCCTTGACGTTGACTGCACCCGCTGCCGACGTCTGCGCCAGGCTCAGATGGCCGTTGGCATCGATCTGGATATCACCGCCACTGGCAGCCAGGCTGCCAGCGACTTTCACCCCAACCCCGGCCTCGGTGCCCACCAGCCTGATCGCCCCGGCGTACATGCCGCCCAACGCGGACGAGTCGATGGCCAGTTGTGGTTTGAGGCTGCCATCGTCGGCACGGGCAGTGGCGTTCAGGGTCTGGGCGTTGACGTCGTTACGGCCGGCGACGATGGTCAGGTTGTTGGCTTGAATCTCGGCATTGATCTTCGCGCTACGGGTGATGATTTCGAAGTGATCGACGTTGGTTGCGTTGAGCCCGGCGCCTTCGATCGCAACGCTGCCCTGATCAACTTGAAAACGCTCCAGGCGACCGCTGCCATCGAGTACCGGTTTACCCGTGGTCAGCGTCGCACGTGGCGTGTTGATGAAGCCGCAACCGTTGCAGGTAATGCCGTAAGGGTTGGCGACGATAACCCGCGCCGACTGACCCGCCACCTCGGTGTAGCCGCGCAACTGACTCGGGCTGCCACCGACCACTTCGTTGAGGATGGTCTGCGCCGAACCGCTGTTTTTCAGGTGCGGGTTGCCGATGATGATGCCGCCCAGTTGTGTGGCTGAGGTCTGGGTGGAACCGTTGTTGAGGATCACGCCTTGGGCGCCGACGTTGTAGTCGACAAATTGGTTGTGCGACAGGCCGCTGCCATTGGGCGTGGCAATGTTGACGATCGGCACGCCATTGCCAGCATGGTCCAGCGTAGTGCCCGGCGTGGCAACCACAATGCCCTCGGCCTGCGCCCACATCGGTTGCCAGAACATGACGTTGGCCAACAGGAACGCCAAGCCACGCTTGGGCATACCCCAGAAACGTTCGCGGCTATTCACCTGCGAGGAAGGTTGACAAGCGAGGAAGGTAAACGGGCGAACGTCCATGTTGGTAATCTCGTGCAGCAATAGTTAGAGGAGGAAATCCACGCGAAAATAGATCGGCGCTTCACGCTCGGTCAGGACGGCCGGGCGCTCCAGGGAATGGGCGAAGGTGACACTGGCGGCCAGATGCTCACCACGGGCAAACACTTCCAGCGAATTGCTCGACATGCGTCCGTGCTGGTCGGCGTTGTAGCGATCGCCACGGATCACGCCATGGTCGTAACCCAGGCTGGTGCCGTATTCGGTGAAGACCGGACGCAACCAGGAAAGCGTCACCGGGCGACTCCAGCGAAGGTCGTTGCGCCAGTAGCCGCCGCTGTCGCCGGACAAGGTTTGGTCCTTGTAACCACGAATGGACGATTGGCCGCCCAGGCTTGTGCGTTGCGGGCTGAACAGCACGTCTTCGCTGCGTTGACCGGTCATCAGGCTGGTGAAACTGAACGACTCGCCCCACAGCTCGAAGGGCTGCAAATAACTCGCAGTGGCGGTGTACTTGCGGTAACGGGCGTCCGGTGCACCCGGGAAGGACTCCCCTTTTCCCTGCGCATCAAAGGCGCCGATGCCTTGTTGCATGCCAAGATCAAGGTTGACGAATGCGCCGCCAATACGCCGTCCGTGGTTGATACCGAACTGGGCTTCGCTGATGCGGTTGCTGCTGAGTTTGAGTTTGCTGTCTTCGATGAAGTTGTTGCTGCGCAGGTAGGAAAGCCCGGTATTGAGCGAAGTCTTGCGCATGGCATCGCGATGAATGACCCGCTCGATACGCAACTGATGGTTTTCACTGTCGCCGGTCTGCTTGAAGTTAAAACCGTTGGCGGCGATCTGCGAGCGGTACTCGCTCTGGCTGTAGGCGTAACTGAAATTCCACCAGCCCCACGGCAAGTTGTAATAGAGCATCGCGTTGTTGGACGTGTGCTGGTGATCGGTCATCGCATCGTGACCACCGCGCAGCAATAACTGATCCGCCAGGCCCAGCGGGCTGTCCCAATCCAGGGTGGTGTTCCACTGCTGCTCGCCAGTGCTGCGCTGCCCGCCGTTGTTGCGTGACAGGCTGACACGCCAAGGTTTCTGCGGGTTGTTCTTGACCAGTATCTCGCTACCGCCCACGTTCTGGCCGGGGGCCAGTTCCATCTGTGCCTGATTGGAGGGCAAGCGGTTGAGCTGATCGACCATCTGCTCGATTTCACGCAGGTTGACCAGCGCTCCCGACCTGCCAGGGAAAGCCATGGCCAGCTCACGGTCGGACAACTGGCTGCCGTCCGCCCCTTTCAGCCCCTCGAGTTTGCCCTCGACCACCAGCACCAGCAGATGCCCGCCCGACATATCCTGCTGCGGCAAATAGGCGCGGCTGGTAACCAGGCCTTTTTCGATGTAGTGGTCAGTGATGACCTTGAGCAATTCATTGAGCTGGCTGACGCCCAGGCATCGGCCGATGTAGGGCTCAAGCAGACGGTTTTTTTCGCGCAGGGAAAGACTGTCAGCGCCCTTGAGCTCAATGTTCTTGATGGGGAAACAACGCGTGTCACTTGGCGTCGTCGGGCCGTCGGGTTTGACGGATTTGCCCGGTAACTCCTTAAGTTCTTCAAGGCGTCGACGTTGTTCTTCAAGCAGCCGATCCTGGCGTTCGCGTATTAGATCGGTGTCACCGGGCGTGGGAGCGGCATTGACTTGAAGTAGGGGAAAACAGAGCACAGTCAGGCACACCCCCACCGTAAGGACGGGTGATTGCATAATCGATCCCTCGAAAACTCAAACTGATAGCAAAATAGTGGCGCGATGTTAATGAGCCATCATTTTGGCGTCAACGTACCCTCGCGCTTGCGGTGAGCGCTCACGGTGGGGAGCTGGCAGGGTCGAGCGCCGTCAGGAGGGACTGATCTGCAGAACGCAGAAAATAAGGTGAATCACAGGCCCCGATCAGAGGCGTGAACAGACATGTAGCGAGCTTGACGCTTGGCAATCCTTGCATGGGCTGAGCTCCAAAAAATGAACTCGCAGCTTAGAGATGAAACCTCGCGCGGACCAGAACGCGTCAGCCTCAAAATGTGACGAGTACGCCCTGACCAGAGCGGATCACTCTGGACCACAAGCGTCACTTTGATGAGGCGATCCGCCCCTTAAAAAACTGACCACCCTATACGAGCACTCAGCAATTCCAGTGCCGCCATCCCGGCCAACGAGTTACCTGCTGCATTCAACTCAGGCGACCACACGCATACGGTGAATTGACCCGGGACGATCGCCACAATCCCTCCGCCCACTCCACTTTTGCCTGGCAACCCAACGCGGTAGGCGAAATTTCCTGCCTCGTCATACAGCCCACTTGTCGCCATGATCGAATTGACTTGCTGGGTCTGGCGCCGGGTCAGTATCTGCTCGCCACTGTGGATGCAGAATCCATCGTTGGCCAGAAAGCAAAATGCTCGCGCCAGATCGAGGCAGTTCATCTGTAACGCGCAGTAATTGAAATAACTGCGCAGCACCATCTCGACCTCGTTATGAAAGTTGCCAAATGACTTCATGAGATAAGCCATGGCGGCATTGCGTGAGCGGTGCTGATACTCCGAGTCGGCCACGCGGGCATCGATCAATACCTGAGGATTGCCCGATAGCCTTCGTACGAAATCGCGCATCGACAAGGTGGGTGCTGCGAACCGCGACTGGTTGATATCACAGATCACCAACGCCCCCGCATTGATGAATGGATTGCGTGGCCGTCCGCGCTCGAACTCCAGCTGAACCAGCGAGTTGAACGGCTGGCCTGAGGGTTCATGACCCAGGCGTTCCCAAATGGCTTCGCCGGAGTGACCAATCGCCTGAACCAGGCTGAAGACCTTGGAGATGCTTTGCACCGAAAATGGCACCAGCGCATCGCCAGCGCAGTGATAGCTGCCGTCGTTGCCATAGACAGCGATGCCCAGTTGCTGCGGCGGAACGTCGGCCAGTGCAGGAATGTAGTCCGCCACTTTGCCCCTGCCGATCAAGGGGCGCACTTCGTCAAGAATCTCGTCCAACAGCGTTTGCATGAAAGGCCCTGTCATGAGTCCCCCGTCCACACTGCGGGGGTAGCATCCTTGACGAAGGATTGGTAGGAAGGATCACACATGGCGTCAGCAAACGGCTGCCATTGACCACTGGCATCATTGATGGCTTTGAGGTGGATCCCTGCGACTCATTTACCGCCCGTTACATCCAGGAATGTGCCGGTGACGAAGGATGCCTCCGCACTCGCCAACCATAGAATCGCGCGAGCCACTTCCTCAGGCTGTCCGCCCCTCCCCATGGGGATTGAGTCCTTGACGCGATCGACCCGTCCCGGCTCACCGCCACTGGCATGCATTTCGGTATAGATATGTCCGGGGCGAATACAGTTAACGCGTATGCCCTCCCGTGCGACCTCCTTGGCAAAGCCAATGGTGAACGTCTCCAGGGCTCCCTTGGACGCCGCATAGTCGACGTACTCATTGGGACTTCCCAGGCGCGCGGACGCCGATGAAACATTGATCACCACGCCGCCCGGGCCATTGTGACGGTGAGACATGCGCTTTACCGCCTGTTGAGCACAGAGTATTGGCCCAATGGAATTGACCGCAAAGACGCGCTGCATCCGCTCGAATCCGAGGTCTTCCAGACGTGACTGAAGCGCCAGTACCCCGGCGTTATTGACCAGGACGTCGATGCGTCCGAACGTGCGATCGATGGCCGCGAACAACTCGGCCACCTGCTGGGGGTCCGCGCTGTCGGCCCGCACGGCCAACGCCTTGCGCCCAAAGGCCTCGACATCCGCGACCACGGCCAGCGCTGCGGGTTCGTTGGTAACGTAGCTGATAGCAACGTCATAACCCCTTTCGGCAGCCAGTCGGGCAGTTGCAGCCCCTACTCCCCGACTTCCACCCGTGATGAGAATCAGCGGTGCCTGCGAGACATTGACCATTAAACATTGCTCCTGAGCCGTTGGTTGTATCAGCCGATGATGAGAGTGCCGCTGGCGATCACGACGCACGCCAATATCCGTCCTGGAGTGAGCTTTTCACCGAGGAACACATAACCGATCAACGCCGCAAACAGCACGCTGGTTTCGCGCAATGCGGACACCGCCCCCAAGGGCGCTTCGTTCATGGCGTAGATGACCATTGCATAAGCAAGCAGGGAGACCAGCCCACCGACCACAGCGGTCACTGTTCCGGGCCGGGCGGAGAATAAGCTGCGGGCGTCACGCAGACCGATGTAGACCACGGGCATCAACACGCCCCACAGGGCGCACATCCACGCGGTGTAGGCAAGCGGCGCACCGGAGAGTCTGGCGCCGATGCCGTCGACCACGCTGTAGGCCGCGATAAAGCCGCCCGTTCCCAATGCATAGGGCAGGCTGGGAACCGAGAGAGTGCGGCCTCTGAACGCCAACGAAATAATCCCGCCTGACACCAGCGCAATGCCCAGCAACTGGCCAGGCGTGATGATTTCTCCGGCAAAAACGGCTGCACCCAAGGTGATCAGCACCGGCGACGAACCCCGTGCAATCGGGTAGATCTGCCCCAGGTCACCGACTCGGTAACTGCGCACCAGAAACAGGTTGTAGCCCACATGCAACAACCCGGAAAGCACTGCGTAACCCCAGCTTTCAATCGCGGGGGCCACCATGAACGCCGCGGCGACGACACTGGTGATGGCGATGGCAAGGCACATCACCGTCATGGACCAAAGCCGATCCGCGCCGCTGCGCAGCAGTGCGTTCCAGCTGGCGTGCAGGAGCGCGGCGAAAAGGACGAGGACGATGAGATGAATAGGCATACGCCACTCTAGGCAATTCGGCGCGGGGGCTAAAGCGAAGTCTCCTCATCGCAGCATGAACGGATACTCATGGCTCACTGTTCGACTCGTTGGACTTTCAACGCCTCATTGACCAGCCATTGGCGAAAGCTGACGATGTGCGGCTGCGATTCAATGCCCTTGGGGCACACGAAGTAGTAAGCAAGCGGTGAAGGAAGCAGCACATCAAACAGCCGAACCAGACGGCCATCGCTGATTTCCTTCTCGACATGGCCGCTGCGCACCAATGCAACCCCTTGGCCGAGCAACGCCGCCTCGACCGTCATGTTGGTATCGCCAAATCTGACGCCTTCCTGGAGCGGCAAATAGGCCAGCCCGACCGCTTGAAACCACTCCTCCCACTTGGGCACCAACTCGGCACCGTCCCGAGTCAGCAGCGGAAAGTGCAACAATTGCGCGGGGCTCTGCGGTGTCCCAACACGCCGCAGCAGTTCGGGACTGGCCACAGGAAATACCTGCTCGCCAAAAAGGAACTCCGAGTGCAGGCCCGGGTAATTGCCCTTGCCGAGTCTGATCGCGACATCAGCCTGCCCCTGAGCGAAGTGGATGATTTTGTCGGTGGTGTCCAGCGAGACCAGCAGCTCGGGATGCTGACGAGAAAGACCGGGCAAGCGTGGCAGCAACCATTTGAGCGCGAACGAATAGGTGGTGCTGACGCTGAGTCGGACCCTGCCTTTTTGCTCGCGCAAATCGCCGAGCGTCGCCTCAAGGCTGATGAAAAACTCCCGCACGATGGGCGCCAGCGTAGCCCCCGCTGCCGTGAGGCGTAACGCCTTGCCACGCTCGAACAACTGCACGCCCCAAAGCGCCTCGAGATGCTTGAGCTGGTGACTGACGGCGCTTTGAGTAACATGCAACTCCTGTGCGGCCGCAGTAAATGTCGGGTGGCGGGTCGCAACTTCAAAAGCGCGCAGGGTCGCGGTGGGCGGCAAGTCTCTCATGGGGGGCGTTGTCCGGCGAGTGATCGGAAAAAGAGCGTGCATGAACGTTAGCTCATGCAGCAACCAAACTCACTGTAAACATCGCATCCCTGATGGGGGCTTGCCACCGGTGCGAGATGCCGCACGATTCAGTACGCCCTCTCGCACCAGTACACTTACAGCGGTGCCATGAGTCGCCAACCGTACCTTCAGAAATCAGTGATGACTGTCCCGGCGATACTCTCGGCAAATGCACTACCCAATACCGTGGCAGGGGTTGTAAAACCTGACTGACGCTCGCCATTCAAAACCCGCTGCGCAGCTTCCACTGCCGCCAGCGGTGTGTAGGAATAGCCGTTTACGGTTTCTATCACTGACCGTGCGGTGACACCATCCGCCCCGGTGACTTCGACCACGGCACGTGCTCGATGAGCACTCCTTTCTTCTGCTGAAGGGCCATCAGGTAGTTGTGACAAGTCACCCTCTGGAAACGCGGCATCTGAGATATGCACGAACATCGCAATATTCGGAATGCCGACTGAGTGCCAAGCGGTCACCAGGTCACCGAATGAAAGCGGTGCGCAAAGGACTGAACCCTGACCAAAATCAAAATGACGGGGTGTGGCATCAGGTGTCGCGACGATCTCGCCATCGACCCTGGCGAGCACACCTGCACCGATGATTTCGCTGACACTCATGGCTGAGCCCCTGGACATCGATCCTGGCACCTGGATCGCGATGTTTAACGCTAACGGCTGCTTGACACGCTTGGCAACACGCACCGCGAGTGCATCGGTGGGAACAACGTCCCAGCCGACACCCGGCAACAACATGACCTGATTGGCAGCGGCGGAAGCACCAAGTGTCTCGGCTAACCGGTACACATTGATCTCGGCAGTGATGTCCAGGTAGTCGACACGAGCCTGGATACAGGCGTGCATCAAGTCCTCAGCCGTGTGCGCAAAAGGGCCCGCAAAGTTGAGCAGCAACGAGATGCCAGACAATGAATCCGCAATAATCGCGCGGGTGTCGAACACACGAAACGGGACGCCCAGTTCTGCGGCGAGCGCCGCCACCCGGGAATGGTTTCGCCCGGCGACTTCAAACGTCAGGCCCAGGGCTTTTGCGTGCTCTACGGCCATACGACCGGTATAGCCCGTGGCACCATAGATCATTAGTGTGTTCATTGGATGTGCTGCCATTTTTTGTAGACGAACTCGAGACTGTAGCCATCCGGGTCCAATACATTGGCTGCGTAGTAGTCGGGGTCATAGTGCAGGCGTGCTCCAGGCGCACCATTGTCGACCGCGCCTTGAGCGATGGCCGCCGCGTATGCAGCGTCCACTTCGGCCCGGCCATCGGCGACAAAACCGACATGAACCGCTCGCCCTTCAACCACTCCTGCGCGCAACCAGAAAAACATCCGGCCGTTGGCACCAAAGCCCTTGAGGTCGGGATGACCCGGCGGGCCGTCCTTGCCGTCGTAGTCCCAACGCGCGGTGATTCCAAGCGGCGCCAGGCAGGCTTCGTAGAAGCGAATAGAGCGCTCAATATTGTTAACCGACAGGAAAATGTGATCCAGCATTGCAAACCTCCGCGTCTTCAAATGTTGTAACCGCCCGCCACTTCAATGGTTTGGGCATTGATCCACGCGCCTTCCTCAGACAGCAGTAGCGCAATGACCCGCGCAACATCTTGCGGCTCCCCGACTCGACCCAAGGCGGTCTGCGCCGCCAACAGTGCCTCGAACTCGTCATTGAGGCCTCCACCCAACTCAGTGCGGATGGCACCCGGTGAAACAGCATTGGCTCGTATACGCCGCTCTCCAAACTCCTTGGCCATATAGCGCGTGAGGACGTCGAGCCCGCCTTTAAATGCCGCGTAGGGCGCGACTCCAGCCGTGGCTACGCGGGTGGTGGCACTGGTCACGTTGACGATGCTCGCATCGTCCGCCAGCAACGGCAGCAAGGCCTGAGTGAGGAAGAACGGCCCTTTGAGGTGCACATTGAACAGGCCGTCGAACTGCGCCTCGCTGACGGTTGCCAACGGATTGAACAGGCCGTAGCCCGCATTATTCACCAGGCCACCCAGAGTGGTTGAATTCCAGGTCTCCTGTAAGACGTGTACCACCGACGCGCGAAACGCATCGAAGGTGCCCACGTCCCCCACGTCGAGTTTGAGGGCAACAGCCTTTCCCCCAGCGTGCTCGATACGACTCACGACGCTGGTGGCAGCTTGCAGGTCCGAGTTGTAGGTGAGGATGACGCCTATGCCGCGTTGAGCGACCAGTTCGGCGGCACTGGCACCGATTCCACGACTCCCTCCGGTGATTACGATGACGCCCATGTCCTATTCCTCTGTGGTTAAAAATCTGTCTCCACAGTACTTATCGGCATGACTGACGTCGTACCCATTCCTACTCAAAACCTGCCTGTTTCTGCTTTTCACTTGCGTGATGCCACGCAGTGCCCTCAGCATTGGGACCATGGACAATCAACTGAAAGAACTTCGCATGCTCGCGGGCAAGGCTGAAAACCGCCGAACGGAAACGGGCATCCCCCGCGTGGCCATGGTGCAGGGAAAAATTCCCGAGCACATGTTGGCGGCGATATACGACCCGATGATCAACTTGATTCTGCAAGGCAGTAAGACCATGACTGTCGGGAGTCAGACGTTTCGTTATGACCCGGCAACCTATTTCGTCATGTCCATCGATTTGCCAGCGGTAGGGTCTGTACACCCGAGTACTTCCGGCGAGCCCTACCTGGCGGTCAGTCTGACACTTGACCCCGCCGTCCTATCTACACTCTTTGCCGACCTGCCCAAACCTGTCAGCCGCACGGACAACGGACTTGGGTTTTCAGTCGCGTCGGTTACACCCGAGCTGATGGATGCATGGGTTCGAATGCTGCGATTGATGGGCGACCCGGCCGCCATCGCTGCCTTGGCTCCGGTTTATGAGCGAGAAATAATTTTCCGTGTACTTCAAGGACCGCATGGCTGGATGTTGCGGGAAATCGCAGCGCCGGATACTGCGATGGCGCGCGTCAACCTGGCTATCCAATGGATTCGCCAAGACTTCGCTGAGCCCATCGGGGTGGAGCGGCTGGCAGAGCGGGCCTCAATGAGCGTCTCGGCGTTTCATCGCCACTTCAAGGCAGTGACCAACCTTAGCCCCTTGCAGTACCAGAAACGGGTACGCCTGCTCCAGGCCAGAACCCTGATGGTGGCCGATGCTAAAAGTGTAATGGCGGCTGCCTTCGAGGTCGGCTATGAAAGTGCAACGCAATTCAGCCGTGATTACGTCCGGGTGTTTGGACTCCCCCCTTCCCAGGATGCCAACAGGATTCTCGGTAATACGAAAGCAACCAGCAAGTAGGTGAATACTGGTGGCTCGCTGTATGGGGCGACAGGTAATCAACGATTGGGATCAAGCACAATGACACCTTGCACTTCCCTGCGCGCCAGTAATGCGTGCGCCTCAGAGGCCTCGCTCAACGGCAGTGTTGCGCCGATGACAGGTCGGATTGAGCCACTTGAAACGCCATGGGCGAGGAACTCCAAAGCTTGGCGGATCAGTGCTGGGCGTTGGAAGAATGTCGGCAGGTAAACGCCGGCCAAGGTTTGAGCCTTGGCCATCAACTGCCGGGGTGCCAATGGCTGGCCGGGACCACGTGTGGATCCTGCCACTACACAACGCCCCAACATGGCGAGGCACTCAAAGTTCTGGTCGAACACCTCTGCGCCAATTGTCTCGAGGATCACATCCACCCCCCGTCCCCCCGTCAGGTCCAAAACACTTTGGGGCCACTGGGGCGTGTCGTAAGAAATTGCATAATCTGCTCCAAGGCTGCGCACGAATGCACGCCGCCCCTCAGTGCTGGCCGTACCAAAAACCGACCGCGCTCCCAAGGCTTTGGCGATCCGGACAGCCAGGCTTCCGACACCGCCGGCGGCTCCATGGATCAATACGTCTTCGCCAACTTGCAGATGGAAAATTCACTCCGATGGCGGATATGTCTATCAGTACCTCTAAGGGCCCCGGCACGGGTGTTGGCAGATCGACGTACTCGAGCACTTCGGGCCCCCCGAAGCTACGGAACTGAATCGCTTTCATATCTGTGATCCTGATGTTTAGTCGCCAGACCTGGAGACAGGCTGATCTGGCGAGCAATGGAGGGTGAGCGATGCGCTGACGAGCACGTCGCCAGCGCAGTTCGATTCACTTCACCCCATTGAGAAACAACGTGGCGTGTTTCAAAAAAAGGTCGGGATATTGATAGATCGCGCCATGGTTCGAATCCGGGTAAATCACCAACTGAGAATCGGGTAGCGCTTGCTGCAAGGTGACGTTATTGACTGTGTAGAACACGATGTCATGACTGCCAGCGACCACCAGCGTGGGTTGCTTGATGCCTTTGAGGTAATCGGTCGAGTTGTCCGTCGGCGCTCCCCAACCTGCGATAGCCGCCGCCTGCGCAGGTGCGGTCTTGCTATCGACCTCCCGATCACGATTGATCTTGCGTGCACGCAGACGGGTAAGAAACTCGCGCCCAGCAGCCTGGCTCTCAGCGGTCTGGGTAAAAAACACATCCAACAGCAGTTCATCTGGTACATCGCGTTTTTTCGCCAGATAGCCTTGGAATTCGGGCGTTAGCGAAGCCATACCCACACCACCACGGGGTGATGAGCCCACCAGAATCAGGCGACGTACCAGCTCTGGATGATCAAGCGTCACCTGCTGTGCAATGAGGCTACCCATGGAAAAAACCAGCAGATCAGCCTTCGCTACGCCCAGCCGGTGGAGTAATCCAGCGGCATATTTGGCCATACCTTCAATGGTTTCAGGGACCTCACCGCTTGAGCTGGCGACACCGGCGTTGTCAAACAGGATGACTTCACGATCACGGGCAAAACCGTCGATGACTTTCGGGTCCCAACTGTCGAGGTTGCCAACAAAATGCTGGAGAAATACCAGCGGTACTCCACCGGCCTTGCCGAAGCGACGGTACGCCAGGCGGGCGCCGTCCACTTCGACAAATAGAGTGGGCGCGGTTTGGTGCGTATAGCCTGAAGCCACTTTGGGCTCTGAGGAGCTGGTGCTTGCTTGAACCGATGTGATCGAGCAGACAATCGCCAGTACGATGAGGCTAAAAGTCGGGCGCAACGACCACCGGGTGTTGAAAACAGTCATAGGGATGTACCTGATAAACGGGAAAGAGGGGCCCGCCCCAAAGCGATCGTCGATGGGGCGAAGCTGGATCAAGCGGGATTCTGTACGCTGGGACGTTGCTGAATTTGGGTCCGCCAAGCACAGAGCGCGGTGCACTCATCGGGAATGGCGATGGACGCGAAACCGGCAAACAGGAGCCCCGCAAAAACGGTGATATCGGCCATGGAAAACGCGTCCCCGGCGATATACGGCTGGTTGCGCAGGACCTGATCGAAATATTTCATGCCGTCGATTGCCTTCTCGCGTTGACGATTACCCCAATCGACACGCCCTTCCCAGTCGGGGCTTTTGTATGGCTGCAGTGCCGCGCCCAATCCTGGCGTAGCGTGGTGGAAGTAGATTCCAACCGGATCTGCCAGCTCGGATTCGGCGCGTTTCTGCATCATGTGGATGACGGCCTTTTCCTTTGGCGTTGAACCCGTGAGAATTGGATTGCCGTCCAGATTATCCAGATACTCGGTGATGGCCGTGCACTCGGAAATATTGGTGCCGTCCTCCAACTGAAGAACGGGAACGGTACCCAGCGGATTGAGCATGAGGAACGCAGGCTGTTTATGTTCTGCTGCCGGCAAGTCCACCTTGATGAACTCCACTTGAGCGCTCATCCGCTTTTCAGCCAGGGCAATTCGCACACGCAGAGGGTTAGGAAAACCAGGGATGTCAAAAATCTTCATGTCTCTCGCTGCCTATCTATCTACCTATCGATAGGTATAAACTACGCCGAGGCGATTTTGACTGTCAACGTCTATCTATCGATAGGGAGGTAAATTTGTGACTACGGATACTCGGGAAACGATCATGCAGGTCGCCCGCACGATGGTTCAGACCCGCGGCTATAACGGTTTGAGCTTTCGCGAACTGGCGAAAGAGGTAGGCATCAAGAGTGCGAGCATTCACTACCATTTCCCAACCAAAGGCGACTTGGGTGCCGCGCTTGCCAAGCGTTACACAGAGGACGGTTTGGCTTATCTGGAGGGCCTGCGCGCGGGTTCCGATGACCTTCGTATGTGGATGCAGGGGTATACCGACATCTTTCGCCAGGCGCTGGTGAACGACAACCGCATGTGCCTGTGCGGAATCATGTCTGCTGAATTTGATGATTTGCCACCGGAGGTCAGAACAGAAGTCGAAGCCTTTAATGCCCTCAACATCCGGTGGTTAACGCAGGTACTAACCGTCTGCCGTCCGCAATTGAGCGATGAGGAACGGCAACAGCAGGCACTGGCGATTTATGCCGCTGTAGAAGGTGCTCAGTTGATCGCACGTGGCCGTGACGATATTCAGGTATTCGATCAAACGATCCAGACCTATCGCTCAGTCGGCCTGTTGCCATAGCTGCAAGCTCACACACGTCGGCTGACAATTTTCGTCAAATCCAGAGCCTCAGCGAGTGATTGATCCTATCGGTCAGGTCCAGCCGTACCAGCCAGGAATGTATCGAGCACGTTTTTAGTGATCGCTACGGTGTAGTGATCCTCGAGCATCAATCCGTGTACCCATTCGCAGGTGGCAGCGGTAAACACCTCGCCGCGGCCTCTGCGGAAGTGCACCACCATGCCCGCCCCACGGCAATGTTGATCAATGGCCGCGTCGCCAAGATCGGGCGCCAGGATGGAGGCTCTGTACCGTGCGTCGCCATCACCGAGCATGAACGAATAGGCATCCTCGGCCCTGCCCTGCTCGGCATTGGTCGCCCAGCCCATCGCCAGAATTTCCAATCCTGGTGGTGCTCCGTCTGTGCCGAGAGGTTCAGGAAGGCCATCGACGAAGGTGTAGTCGAGCCCGTCGACCTCATAGCCAAAGATGCTTGCCTCGTCGCCGAACATATCGGCGTAGCCGAGCCCCGTGCCCTCGAATGCCCAATGTTGCGCACGGAAAACCGTATACCCGCGCGGGCTACGGGGTGCCATGGCGCCGAAACTCCCGTAGATGCCTCGCAATGCATTGACTCCGAAGGTACTCGCCCCAGGATGATTCACTTGAGGATCCTCCCAGGCGCTGGTCAGCGTCCTGTCGCAGTGAGCTGCCACCGGGTCATGGGAGGCGGCATCGTATTTATAGGCGACTTGCCGCTGATCACCGTCCTCCAGACGAATCTGCCACATGAAATTGCCGGCAAAGCGAGCGACCTTACCGCCCTCCTCGACAAAGGCATCGACGTGGTCACGCATCTCACGCGTCCAATATTCATCGTGCCCGACGAAGACCGCGCAAGCGTAACCTCGGAGGGCATCCGGGTCGCGATGCAAATCATCCTGGGTGAGAATGTCGATGACATAATTTTGTTGTTCCGCCCAAACCACAAACGGTCGTTCATAGGAGGCCCATCCCGCCAGCGCATAGTATTTGCTGAAACCGTGGAGAGCGGCCCACTCAATGAATTCGTAGCGCGCCGGACCTGGCCTGCCAGGCCGTTTCGCGTTGACTGATCGCGGCGCGCCCTCAGGTAGCCAGACTTGTCCTCGCGCCCAAGGTCGTTGTGCCGACAACAACGGCGAGCGGCCGCGTGGCGTCTGCGGATGGACACCGAAATAGTGGTTGGCCCCGCCCCAGTCGTTGTAGGCGGCCCACGTCGATGTTGCCGCGACCAGCGCCAAGGCATGAGCGCGCTTACGTGCGGCCTTCACGATGAACAGATGATGCCCGATCACGCGCTCGCCACCATCCAGTATCTCCACCCCATATGCCCCAGGGTCGACATCCTCCGGAATCTGCCACTCCAGGAAGACTGGCCATTGGCAGCCGTGCTCGTAGGAACGTTCGGGCAACGGATGGAAGCAAGCCTCCAGATAGCCCGTTTCATGCACGGTGCGGGCGAGTGCTCCATCACGAAAGATCCTGAGCCTCACTCGCGGACTGTTGGACGAGAGGTGCAGTCTCACAGGTGCACCGGGGCTGTAGGAGCGACGATCCGAATAACACCACGCTGCCGCCGGACCCGTTTCTGACGGGACTTCGACCCAGATCTCTCGGGCCGCCTGGCGGGGCCCCGACGTCTGGCTGACGATCACGCCAGCCCCAGGGCGCTCACCCCGTGCTACACCTTTTTTCGGTTCGATTGAGCTCATCAATGTGCCCTCCTCTTGTTTCGGTGATCGGTGCGAATCGAGACGTCAGGGATGGATTTGCGAGACGCCTTCGAGGGGTGTGGAACGACACCTTCTCGAACGTCAGAGGCACCGATATGCGCAAGATCGACACCCGCCGTTTCCGCGATGAGGAAGCCCGCTATCACGGTCACCAGACCCAGGCCCATCACGTAGCAGATGTACAGGTAATCAAGGTCGGCACCGGTGAGATAACTATGCAAATAAGGCGCAGTGCCACCGAAGATCGCCACCGAGACCGACGAGACAAACCCGACGCCCTGTGCCCTCGCCCGGGTGGGCACTTGCTCCGATAAAATGGCGGGGAAGATCGCCGCGATCAACGACCAAGCGCCCAGCCCCATGACCTGGGCCAGGAACAACGTATAGGGTTCGGTCGTGACCATGACCGAGATGGGATAGGTCAGCACCACCACGCCCACACCCCAGGCGATGACCATCGGCTTACGCCCCAGCCGGTCGGACAACATTCCGCAAACCGGCAACCAGCATACGCAAAGGATCTGCGCGAACAGACTGGCGACATAAGCCCCGGTAGCGTCCATCCCCTGGGCGATCGCCGTCGCAGCGCCGAACGTGACCCAGGCGTAGTAAGTGACATTAGCGGCCGCAGCGAGCATGACGATGTTGCGCGTGATGCGCAGCACCTCGCCCCTGGACAACTTGGGCGCAAGCCGGGTCATCTGCTGTTGCTCTACGAAGACGTGGGACTCCTCAGCTCCGCGTCGCAGGAACAGCGCATAGATGCCCAGTACCCCACCGATCGCGAAGCCTATCCGCCAGCCATAATCGCTCATGGCCTGGGACCCGAGGAACCAGGTCAGCGCCGCGGCGACGGCCGTTGCCGCCATGACCCCCAGCGTCACGCCGATGTAGACTGAACTGGACCACAATCCTCGGTGCTTGCTCGGTGCGATCTCGGCGACATAGGTGTAGGAAACCCCCGTTTCGCCGCCGTGAGCGAGGCCCTGGGTGAGACGAAAAAACAGCAGTGCCGCCGAGGCGTACACGCCAATGGTTTGATAGGCGGGGATAAACGCAATGCCCAGGCTGCTGACTGCCAGCAGCATCATGGTGATGATCAAGATGGTTCGGCGCCCCAAGCGATCGCTTAGACGGCCGAACAGCAATCCACCAACGGGCCGGGCGACGAACCCGACCGCGAATACGCCGAGCGTGGCGAGCATCGCCGACCTGGCATCCGTCTTGTCGAACAGATTACTCGCCAGGTACACCGAGAACGTTGCGTAAAGCGTCCAGTCGAACCATTCCAGCGCATTGCCTATAGCGACCGCGCGCAAGGATTTAAGGCGTCCTTGAGGGAACGTCGAATTATTCATGAACCATCTCCAGATCACGGATGTTGTCAGAACGGCCAGAAAGGCAATTCAAAGGTGCAGCGAAGGTCTTGATTCGCCGCGCTGACGGGGCGCCTCCACTCGAACACGAAGCGCAATCAGCAACGCAGCGACCAGCATCAGCCCTCCCGCCGCGAGAAATACACCCGCGATGCCACTGAAGCTGAACATCGCCCCGCCCGCGGCGGCCCCTATCGCGATCGCCGATTGCACCGACGCCACGACCATCCCTCCGGCACTCTCCGCCTGATCCGGTACAGCACTGGCAACCCAGTTCGACCACGCCACCGGCACGCCGCCAAATGCCAGGCCCCAGATCGCCAGCAGTGCCGCTTGCCCCGTCACTGTAGCGGGCACCAGTACCAGCGTCAGAGCAACCAGCCCCACCAGCACCGGCATCAAAACGAGGGTGGCCCGCGGGCTGTGCTCGAGCAGCCGCCCAGCCAGCAACGTGCCGACGAAGTTCGCCAGACCAAAGCCCAGCAGCATCAACGCCAGCCCCTGCGGGCCAATCCCGGAGGTGCTTTCAAGGAATGGTCGGACATAGGTAAACAACGCGAAGTGGCCACTGTGAACCAGTACACAACCCAACATGCCCATCGCAATGCCCGGACGGCGCAGCACGTCGAATATGGTCCGCAGCCGTGCCGGTCGACGCGGCGCCAACGGTGGCAAGGTGAACGACTGGAATGCCATCGTCAGCACCCCCACCGCCGCCGCAGCGAGGAACGCGCTACGCCAGCCAAATAGCTCACCCAGGTAGCTTCCCAGCGGAACCGCGACCACCGTACCCACAGCAATGCCGCTGAAAATGATCGAGAGCGCGCGGGGCAACAGAGCCACCGGCACCAGACGCATCGCGACAGCCGCCGCCATGCTCCAGAAACCGCCCAGGGCGATCCCCAGAAGGATGCGCATCACCAACAGCACCGTCAGGCTGGAGGAAACGGCTACCAACAGGTTGGACGCGATCATCAGCGCGGAAAAGCCCAGTAGCACCAGGCGTCGGTCGATGCTTCGGGTTAGCCCCGGCACCAGCAGGCCAGCAAACAGTGCCACGACTGCCGTCACTGTCACCGCCTGGCCGGCCAACGCCTCGGACACGCCCAGGTCAACCGCCATCGGTGTCAGCAGGCTGGCTGGAAGATACTCTGCGGTCAGCAATCCAAACACGCCCATTGCCAGCGAGAACACAGCCGTCCAGGCGGGAGTGGTGGGTTCTTCCTGAGTGTTTCCACCACAGTGGCGGTCGGGTACGGCGTCACAAACACAATCAGTCATTGCACGGATCTCCAGATTTTCATCGCGACCCGAAGTCTAGGCAGGTGAAATTGGATGATCTATGATTAGGAATCTTGATTTTTTGATCAAAGCTCCGGAGCAACGATGTCAACCGACCCGCTCGCCCTCTCCTCGGGCTTCATCAACGAGCTGTTGCGCGGTATGCGCCTGAGCGGAGTTGAATACCGCCGGATCCAGACAGGTCCGAGCTTCGGCCTGGGATTCAAGGCAAGGTCCGGGCATGCCTGGTTCCACTTCCTGGCGGTCGGCAACGCGGTGCTACGGATGGAAGACGGGACCACCTATGACCTGTCTGCGGGAAACGCCGTGTTCATTTCCCACGGTGCAGCCCACCAACTGCTCTCAGAGACGGAGCATTGCGTCGACGACATCGACAGCTTCGACGTTTCCTCGCTCGGTGATACCGTCAGCGCGATCGAAGCGGGAACCGACTCCACTCGCCTGCCGACCACGATCATTTTCAGTGGTTGTATGGAGTTCGAGCTGGGCAGCATCCACGGCCTCGGCAAACTGATGCCCGGCCTGATGTTGATCGATGCCGGGGGTCAACGTTACCCGGGGCTGGTTCCCATACTGGCAACCATGGAGCGCGAAGTCAGTGCCGCCCGGGTTGGCTTCGCAGGTATTCTTGCGCGTTTGGCCGACGTGGTGGCCGCGATGGTCGTTCGCGGCTGGGTGGAATGCGCCTGTGGTAATGCCTCTGGCCTGGTGGCGGCATTGCGCGACCCGCGCTTGGGTCGTGCGTTGCTTGCTCTTCATCAACATCCGGGACGCGACTGGACCGTCGCGCAGCTCGCGCAGCAATGCAATACCTCGCGCTCGGTGTTCGCTGACCGGTTCAAGGACACCATTGGCATGACGCCACTCAATTATGTGACGGAACTGCGGATGAGACTGGCCAGCCAGTGGCTGACCCTCGAGAGGCTTCCGATCGAGGAAGTGGCCGAGCGATTGGGTTATACCTCCCAGGCGGCTTTCAGTCGTGCCTTCAAGCGAGTGACGGGCAAGCCGCCTGGTTTGAGTCGTCGATCACATCAGCTCAACCTTTCCTGAGCGCCGAAGTGGAGTCGAAACGCCCGCCTGCTCGCCTGACCGAGTCTGCCAATAGCGCCCACCGCCAAATGGCTGGGTACGTGTTCGAAAATGTGGAAATAGCTGCCTACACAGTCTTGATTTCTGCCGCCAGAGCCACCCAGGACGCACAAAATGCCACGTTGTCCCTGGAGAAGTTGGGCTCACGGGAGCTGAGAAAACTCCGCGCCCGGTACAGCTCCTTGGGCGAAATTGATCAGATCAATCTCGATCTCGCCAGCACTCGCGAGAGTGCAACGAAGGAATCCGGGCGATGAACCCCGTCACGCCAGACGGTCGCTACTTTGTGATCAAAGGAACGCTCTGGCGATGCACAAACCCTGCTCTACCAGAGGCTGTACGCCAGCGACTGGTGCATGACCTGATGGACGCACGGCGAGAAGTGAAGCTGGCAAAATCGTGTGGCGATGCGGAGCAAATGTCGGACGCCAGAGCAAAGGTACAGGCAGCCAAGGTCGCGCTCGGTGAGCGCGGCCCTCTGTGGTGGGATGATGGGAGTCCTGACTACAACCGGCATCTGGTCTCCAATACACCCTACGAAGACTGGTATCGATCCCTGGAAAAGTAAGCTCGACCCAAGTGGACGCCGCGAGGCTCCTGGGTTAGCTTTCGTATCCGTTCATATTTGGGGTCCACAAACATGACTGACCGCCAGCTCATTGTTCCGGATGGCATGAGATTGCTCAGCGAGCGTGCCGGTTATGCACCCGCTGTAAAGGTAGGAAAAACGCTTTACTGCGCGGGACAGGTAGGCCGCACACCGGATTTATCAGTCATCGAAGACCCTGAGCAGCAGTTTTTGGCCGCATGGGACAATCTCCGGCTCGTCTTGAAAGCCGGTGGCTGCGACTTTGAAGATGTCGTCGAAATGACGACTTATCACGTCGATATGCAACGCCACATGCCCGTTTTCAGACGCGTGAAGGATGAGGTCTTTCCCAGGGGAACCTGTGCCTGGACATGCATAGGTGTCAGTGAACTGGCTCGGCCCGGCCTTCTCGTGGAGATCAAATGCGTCGCCGTAGAGCGATAACTCTCAGGCGTACTTCAAGCACAGCCCTCACCGAAGCCAACAGGCGGGCCTTGTAGATCCACTACGTTGGGTGTCAGTCGTCCTGATCGATCTGATCAAGAAAATCAACCTCGTCCTCATCCTCATCCTCATCCTCATCCTCATCCATGATGCCCTGAGCGTCCTCTTCGACCCATGATTCGTCATCGTGGAATTCATGATCGAGCAAGTGGTCATGCTCAGGTTCCGGGATATCGCGTTCTTCGCTCATGGCCTACCGAAACAGAGATTGAAAAAACGCACTGTATAGGCACATCTGTCCAGTACGTCAACGGTCATGAACTACTACACCGCCATCGGTTCGCGGGGTGGGTACGGCACTCCGCGTACCGCCACCGCCACCGCCACCGCCACTCTGGTCTACGCGTTCTGACGCGAATAGCAATTGAAGGAGACCAATCGCTGCCGGCCGATCGATGCCTCGCAGGACAGGCAGCAATCGGCCTGACACAGACGAAGGACGTGTGTCTTGGTATCCTCGGGAAAGCGCTCGACATGCCCTATCGCTGCAAGGATCTCTACTATGGAAAGTAGCCCCACGTTCAAGACCCGCCGTCTTATCCTCTCCCCCCCTGCAATTGGCCGATGCACCGGCCATTCAGCAACTGTTTCCCCACTGGGAAGTGGTGCGTTTTCTCGATAGTCGCGTGCCCTGGCCATACCCGGAGGACGGCGCGCTGACTTACGTTCGCGACGTCGCCCTCCCCGCCATGGCCGCCGGTCGTGAATGGCATTGGATCATTCGCATTGCCGCTGAACCGGCCCACACCATTGGGAGCATTAGCCTGTATGACCAACCTGGCAACAACAGGGGCTTCTGGCTGGCACCCCAATGGCAAGGAAAGGGTTACATACGTGAAGCCTGCGAAGTTATTAATACCTACTGGTTCGAAACGCTGGACCACTGCGTCATGCAAGTACCCAAGGCCGTGGGCAACCATGCTTCGCGCAAAATTTCGGAACGCGAGGGCATGCGATTGATTGACACGCAACCTGGCAGCTTTGTCAGCGGGCCGTTATTCAAGGAGATCTGGGAGTTGACGAGAGAGCAATGGCTTGAGAGAAAATCTACTGTCGAAGCCTCAAGGTGAATGAAATCGCATAGGGCGGTCACGGATCGGTATTGCTGTGTGGAGGGCCACTATCGGCCAGAAGCAGTCATTCAATACTCTACAAAATCAGGGGCGGTTCAGTTCGCAGGCGGTCAATCGCTCAGTTGAGCAAATTCAGCCATCAGAGCCGGATACTCGTGCAGTTCCGGAAAACCTTCAAAGCTGACGGCGGCCCCAGTTTGTACCCATGGCAGCTTTTCCCGGGTCCAGGTTTCCATAAAGGGTTTGGAGCACTCGGGTTGATCCAAGAGACTACTGCGTACCCCGACATGCGTGTGCGTGTCTGCAGGACGCGTGTACAACCAGCTCAGGCAATGCGGGCAGAAATAATGTTGAGTAGTGCCGTGCAGCCCGCCGATGACCGGTGAACCCTGGGTGACAACAAAGCCGCCAGCCGGAAACAGCGCGGTGAGTGAAAAAGCGCTCGACGCCATTTTCTGACAGCCCCGGCAATGACAGGCACTGGTGATAACCGGCTTGCAGTGGCTCTCGAACGTGACCTGCCCGCATCGACAAGCGCCTCGGGCATAGGCTGTTTTGTCAGTCATAGCGCTCTCCTCGCCAGTCATTCGACACCATTTAATGCTGCCGCGAACGCCTCGGGCGTGGGCGATTCTGGCCAGGTCGGAACACCTGCCGGCAGACTAAGCCATGGCTGTTTGTGCTTGACCCAAATATGCGCAATGGGCGTCAGGGTGGCGCGCGTGTCGAGCGTGCCGGCCCTGATTACCCATATCCCCGGCGCCGCTGACGTGGTGTTGTAGAGACGGGTATGACAGACCTCGCATAGGTAGTGCTGGGCGCAAATCCCGCCTTCTTCATAACCGTATCGAACTGTCGGACCATTCAAGATCAACGCATCGCCGGGCACCAATGCATGCAAGGCAAAACTGCTGCTACTCCAGGCCTGGCAATGCAGGCAGTGGCAGGCGTAAACACCCACTCTCAGGTCAATCGTCGAGCTATAGGCCACAGCGCCGCAGCGGCATCCACCAGTTAGTTTCATCAGTTGTTCTCGCTTAAGCGCCACTGCGCACGTGATAGGGAGGCAGGTTGCGCTAAAGCATGTGCGAAGCTCAATCTAATTAAAATAGATCAAACCTGCCTAGCAACTGATAGGAAATGTATGAACCTGCCGCACCTGCAATGGGAAACTCAAAGGGTTTTTCTCGCCGTTCTTCGTACCGGTAGCCTGTCTGCTGCCGCTCGCGCACTGGGTATCGCACAGGCCACAGCACGCCGCCGGATCGATGCGCTGGAGAGCAGCGTAGGAATGAGCCTGTTTGTGCGCTCGCCAGCAGGCTTGCTGCCCACCGATACCGCCAGGCAGTTGATCGAACATGCCGAATCCATGGCACTGGCCGCAGAAGCATTTTCACGGTCCGCCTCCGCGCAAGCCAACGACTTGAGCGGAACGGTACGGATCACCAGTAGCGAATTGCTGGGCGTCGAAGTGCTCCCTTCGATGCTGCGAGAGATACGGGACGCAGAGCCTCAGCTGGCACTGGAACTCAGCGTGTCAAACCGCCTGGAAGACCTGACCCTGCAGGAAGCCGACGTGGCCGTGCGCATACGCCGCCCTACCGAGGCGGCAGTGGTTGCCAGGCACGTGGGGGACCTGCGTATTGGCCTGTATGCCACGCCGGAGCTGCTGGCACGGTACGGTCATCCGCGCACAGCAGACGCGTTGGAACAATGCCCCGTCATCGGCCCGGACCGCAATTTGATTGAAACAGCATTTCTCGAACAAAAAGGTTTTTTCACGACGCAAGAACGCCCCGCCATTCGCACCGACCACCACCTGGCCCAGTTCGCAGCGCTGCGGGCGGGGTTGGGGATTGGCGTTTGTTCCAGTCAGCTGGCACGCCGCTATGGGCTGGTGAGGGTGCTGCACGAACAGGTCGACTTCCGCGTGGATATCTGGATGGCCATGCACCACGACCTGCGGCGGGTTAAGCGCATCGCGCTGGTGTTTGATTCGCTGGCTGAGTCACTTGCGCGTTTTTTGGAGGATGCGGAGTGAACGAACCTGCTGGGCGGAGTTGGCAGCAGACAATTGCGAAGCAACAATCGGAACGTGTGACCAATCACCGAATCGCCTCATGAGCGCACCCCGTCAAGGAGCCACGACTCATACATGCCCCCACGTTACGGTCGAACCTCGCCGGCCGGTTACACCAGTCGCACGGCGAAGTGTTTTTCGCCGGCCCAAAAAAAGCCCGCCGAAGCGGGCTTTCCTCTCTGGGAGTCGTTACTGTTTCTGCAGATACCGATTGCACGCGCTCTGGCCCTTCTTCAGAAGAAAGACATGAGCTTCTTCAAACGTCCGCGACTCTTCCTCCGCGAAGTCGATGATTTCACCAATAGGCTTGGAGTACTCACGGCATGAACTAGATTTCATTAGCGCAATTTCTATCGCCGTCAGCCCAGCGTTTGATATCACTTATCTTCGGCGATCTGGTACCCACACTCAAGATGTTCTTTGTTGTATATAACCTGACCTGTGCTTGGTTCGCATCATGTCTTTCTATTTCAATGAGGGCGTTATTAATCAACAGCCCTTCCGAAAGGAGCTTTTGATTGATCTCACCTTCACTGCGCTCATCGCTAAACTCGCTTAACACGATGACCGGCTTTCCTATATACGTCTCATATTCCAGGCATTGCCTTGCCATTAGCCTTAAGTTTCGATAAGTATCGGAGGGCGACTTCTTGCTAGTGAAGCTGCCGTCATAAGATGAATGACTATTTTTTAATTCGCTGACGGTTATAGCGCACCCACTGATTGAGATAGAAAAGAATAGTATAGGCAAGGCCAAGTATTTCAATTTCAACTCCATTGTCCTGGTATAGGCCTCCGCGGGGCTGGTATCAAATCATGCTTTTTTCAGGCGGAGTGTTTTGGAAAATCAACAATCGCCAGGAGTCCACCTTCTGCAGATGTACTTAGCCATACGTTGCTGTTGTGCTGCAGTGCAACCGCTTTGACTATTGCGAGCCCCAGTCCGCTCCCGCTTTGCATTTGATTGGGCTCGCGAAAAAACCTATCGAAGACTCGCTCCCTTAATTCAAATGGAATGCCAGGCCCTGCATCTGAGACACGTAGCTGAGTAGATTTATCAAGTGATCGTATATCTACCTCAACCCGTCCGCCCTCAGGGCTGTACTTCACGGCATTTTCAATTAAGTTATCGATCAGCGACATAAGGCGTTCCCTGATGCCGTTGATCCAGCTTTCACCCTCAGAGTAGAATTCGAGTTCAATCCTACGCTCAGCCGCCAGGTGTGCCAGCGCAGCCATTTGCTCTTGTATGAGCGTCGTCAGCGGCACAGCCTCCATAACAGTATCGATGCGCACTTCGCTATGCATCAGCAGCAATAACTGATTGACGAGACGCGCAGCACGGCTATTACTGCGAATAATCCCTGCGAGCAGTTCCTGTTGATTAGTGCTGCTTACATAAGACTGCAAAGCCTCGACATTGATTCGCATTGCGGCCAGGGGAGTACGCATCTCATGAGCGGCATCTGCAATGAAAACCCGTTCCCTCTCAGAACTTTCTCGCACTCTGGCAAGAAATAGATTCGTCGCGTCCACCATTTGGCGAAGCTCTATCTGCTTTGGCCCTTCCTTTAAGGGGGAGAGATCTTCTGAAGTTCGCAAAGAAATACTATTTACCACCTTGCGCCAAGGGCGCATTGCAATACGGACTGAGAGCCATGCGGGGAAAAAAAGAAAAGGAATACACACCAGAAGCGGCAATATGTAGTATCCACGAGAGTTCAGGTATATGAAGAAATTCCAGCCTCCGGCAGGGGTAACGAGTGTTACCTCCGCGTCGGAGTTCCCTGACTTGAGAGTACGACTATTCCAGCTGCGGCCCTCACTCTGAATGCTCTGAACTTCTCCATACCTGCTATTTATTACTCCTGTCGGAGCACCATCAGATGAATAAATTATCTTTCTATTCTTACGAACAATCAGGCTGATTGACAGTTTGGGATCTTCACCCCCGCCATAGCCTTCCTGCAATGCTGCGCTGAATTTTTCCAGCACAGCGGTGAGATCCTGCGGGCGATCATCCATGCGATTAACTAATGCAAGAATGGTTTCGTAAGTATCACTCCCCGTGAGCATAGAGGGGCTACGCAAGTTCTCCCACAAAATGCAGGTCAGAAAAAGACACCAAAGCAATGTAAGTAGTAGCATCTGGGCGAGCATAATTCGTCTTACAAGCGTCGGAGTTCTCCAGTTGAGCCAAAAATTTCGCATCAACCAATCCCTGTCTGAATTGTAGCGGTATCAATGACATACCCCACACCCCGAACCGTTCGCACATAGCCTTCGCCGATTTTGCGACGCAAATTTCCCATATGCACATCCAGCGAATTGCTCATATTTTCTTTCGCGCCGAATAGCCTTTCCTCCAGAAAACGTCGTGTAAGCACGCGATCAGCGCGCATCATTAAAATTTCAAGAAGGGCGTATTCACTTGCCGTTAACTCAACATTACGTCCACTCACTGTCACGCGACGAGTCGGCATATGAAGAAATAACCCTCGAATTTCTATCACCTCATTTTGAAAACCGTAACTGCGTCGGGCCAGTGCCCTCACCCTGGCCAACAACTCGGCGAGAACAAATGGTTTTACCAGATAGTCGTCTGCACCCGCATCGAGCCCACACAGGCGATCTTGCAGAGTGCCTCTTGCAGTCAGGATAATGACGGGGATGCCCCTGAACTGCTGACGTAAGCATGCGACCAGGCTCATGCCATCACCATCGGGCAGCCCGAGGTCTAGTAGCACAAGTTCTGGCACGCAGACATCGAGTTGATGCAACGCATCTACTTTTCGGCGAACCCATATGACATCTAATCCTTGATCTGCAAGTGCGATACGAACGCCATTGCCGAGATCCAGGTCGTCTTCGATTAGGAGAATTTTCACAATAGTTACGTTATCAAAAGTGAATGAAGAACGTCTGAAGAAAAAAATATATGAGGAAATCTATTAGGATTGCGTCGCCGATGCTCAGTCCTAGACTGGCGAGTAGGTCTGGCAGCAAGTCAATGATGACTTCGTCACTTCCATCCGCAGGATCTTGGCATTTCACTGCCCGGCGTTGGGCTTCGTTCATGACGTTTCTCACGCTTTGGTCTTAGCGGGCATGATTCATTATGCTCGCAACGTCTTCGCCGGTTGCAGCGTGATGCTGACTGCTGGTGAATTCTTCTGGTCATCTGCAGCTAATCGTAGCGGGCAGCTGTCGGCCAGTTGCGGCCTATCGCAAAGCTAGAATATTGATCAATAGCTGCGTCCTTTCATTATCAGAATCAGGTCGAGGGCTAACACCGACACGCTAAAGTTTTTCGTACACCACCTCGAATTCCTCACCCAATTCCTGTTGGATGGATTTCAGTAATTTAGCGGCAGCCTTTTCAAATTTTGCATAATCGTCTGCATTCCATGGGCCGGGATCAGGTGGGTAATTCCAGTTCAGCGAGGTGTCATGCCACTGTGAAAGCTCGTTAAGCACAGCTCGGACTTCGTCACTGAGCGGTAGCCTCTCTTCAATAGGCCCTACAGAAAATTTATCCTGGGCAAAATTGTTTCCACACCAAAGGCAACCGCCGCCCCATTCGAACATTAAGCGAACACGATAGCGCTCTTCCCTCATCATCGGGCTCCGCTTTTTTATGGGTACATGGAGTGCACCATAGGTTGGCGAAGATATCCAGGCTAGCACCGTTATGACTGGTAGCTTAGGGCCGGTTAGCGACGGTCCGGCCTAGACCGTCGCAGTGGATGGTCAGACTTCTGTCTGCTCTGCCATTTCCAGAGCATCATCAACCTCAATGCCCAAGTACCTGACAGTGCTTTCAAGCTTCGTATGACCAAGCAAGAGTTGGACAGCTCTCAGGTTCTTCGTCCTGCGATAGATCAGCGATGCTTTGGTTCTCCTTAGCGTATGAGTACCGTACATGCTCGGGTCAAGGCCAATGGCTGTCACCCAGGCTTTGACTATTCGAGCGTATTGCCTGGTGGAGAGATGGTCTGAGTCGTGCAACCGGGTCGGAAACAAGAAGTCCTCGCTGCGGAGGCGGGCCTGATGCATCCAAGCCTCCAGAACCGTTCGGGTTTGCTCAGTGATTTCAAATTGCACTGGATGCTAGGTTTTCTGCTGCATCACGATGGCCCGTGACGACACATGTTCCCCATGGGCTATGTCTCGTACTCGCAGCTTGGTTAAGTCACAGGCACGCAGCTTGCTGTCGATGGCCAAGTTGAAAAGAACCAGATCTCGTGTCTTCCCAGCAAGCTGAAGTCTTACCCGGATAGCCCAGATATCTCTGACTCGGAGCGGGGCTTTCTGCCCAACAAGCTTTCCCTTGTTCCAAGGTTGATGCCAGTATGTAGCAATAGTGTTCATGGCTTGTCCTCCACGTTGAGGGAGGACAAGGGTGAATCAGTCACGGCGCGTGGGTCGCTAACCGACCCAAAGCGGACTCTGACCAGCTTTTGGGGGGCTTTAGCCCGTCCCATTGAGCGAAATGAACGATTTGAACCGGTTGTTATGCATGTTTTACTAACCGTTTCTTTAAATGATACAAGTTAGTCCCGATTGGGCGATCCTCAAGAACACCATAAATCTCATATCCATGCCGCTCATAGAACTTTTTAGCATCAACGGTTTTTAAGAATGCAACTACTGCTCCATTATTGGCACCAATCGCTTCTGCTTTTTCCAAAAGCATAGACCCTACTTTTTTACCGCGATGAGATTCCTTAACCCAAAAGGTGTCAATTTCTAAGCCATCCCAGTAACAATTACAGCTTATTGCACCGATGTACTCGCCTACTTCATCGTGTGCAACGACCATAAATATTTTATCTTCCGATTCTGGTGGCAGATTTGGATATTGAATTCGAAGATATTCTGAAAACCTATTATTCAGAACTCCTTTATCTTTTTCTGTTGGAGATCCCAATACATCAATCTTGATTTCCATTTTAGTGCTCCTTTAATTCAACTTTTAGATGCCGAACGGCTTTTGGCATAACATCCCATATTCATGCATAACCCCTTGAGCAATCAAAAATTCGACATTGTAAACGCGACATCAAGAAGGGGGAAGACGACATATTACTTTGCACATTACTGACGTGTTAGTTGCGTGCCCATGGTCTGCTTTTGGCCGTCAGCGGGCGCATGCGAACGTCCGCTTCTGGCCGGAAGCGGTCATCGAGCATCTACCGATGTCAGGCTGATTCACACTAGCGCTCCCACCCATCTCGTGGGAGCGCCCAACCTCAATCAAAACTGCTTCGATGCGTTGGCGATGCGCTGGTACTTACGCAACTGCCGGTTAATGCCGCGGATATCCAGAAAGAATATCTCTGCGCTGCGCCAGAGCAGCATCCACGCGGTGACGGTAACGACTCCTACCGGGATGGTGCCTTCAATGCCCAGAGCCGTGCCTGCAAACACCAAGGCCAGTGAAAGGCCCAGGAGTATCAGCGCTCCCAGCCGCTGGGCGCGAATGTCCCCTCTGAGTAGCTCGCATTTTTCCGCAAAGGTATTGCTGATGGCTTGCTGCAGACGCTCGCGTTCATCTTCCGGGCAGCGGATCTGCAGGCTCAGCTCGGGGTGGTAGCCGGCGCTATCTGACAGGTACTCCACCAACTCTGGACTTAGCTTAGGGTTGTCCGGCGAGGCAAACGGGTTGAGGTAATCGTGGCTGATCGTCAGATCGATGCTTTTTGTCATAACGAACCTCTAGCGGCTTGAGTGGTGGACGAAAGCTGTAGTGTTCGAGTAAAGCTAGCTGCAAAGACCGCTTCTGGCCGAGTTCTGTCTTTCGCGACACGCAGAAATCGCTCAGAAGCAGTCATTAATGATATCGACGTGGACGAGACGCCATCTCGCGTTTGCCGTGGATCGGGTCTACCCAGAGGCAGATCAAGCCAGCTGATAGGTCGACTGCACCAGGCCGGACGGAAACCATCGGCTGGTTACCAGTTTCAATTCAATGTCTTGAGAAAGGGAGCCGAACAAGGGTCTTCCCGATCCGATCAGCACCGGAACAGTGGTGATCACCATATCGGCGACTAACCCGTCACGCAGGAATGATTGCACCAACTGCCCGCCATCGACATAGACCCGATGCACGCCTTGACTCGCCAGCTCCTCCATCACGCCCTTGGGGGTGAGGCTGGAAAAACGCACTTTGCCCTCCAGCGCCGTGGGCACCGGAGAGTCTGCCAACTGTTGAGACATCACGACCACGGGTCGATCGTAGAACCAGGCTTCGAAGGTCAGCGCCTTCTCATAGCTCCCCCGCCCCATCACGACGACATCCTTATCGGCGATGAAATCTGAATAACCATGATCCTCGGTCGGATCATCGCGTTGCAGAAGCCAGTCTATGTCGCCATCGGACCGGGCGATGAAACCATCCAGACTGGTGGCGATGAATACATGTGCACTGGGCATCGGAATCTCCTTTTCAGACGGTGTGTGGCGGACCTAATGGGTACAGCAAAACTAACACAAGGATGTTTTCCAGGCTGCGCATAAAACGGCACGCACGGTGGACGCGAATTGAATCGTCACGGAGGTCGCTTGAGCGGTCCAATCAGCGCAAATGCTGCCCGATCCATTGGGCGACGGTAGTCGTTTCAATGTGCCGCTCACCGTTGTAGGTTGTGGCTTTGTCCCACGCCACACCCCTGCCCTCGGCGAACACCGCACGATATTTGCGGATTGGATCGCCGGGCGCAGCGGCCAGATCGGCCTTGAGCGCAGGCACCGTCCATTCGATGCGCTCAACCACTCTGTCGAGGACGCGGTCTACCGTATCGGCCAGTTCCCCATAAGTGAGCGTGTCACCCGCGACGTAAACCACCTGGTTGACCAACGCCGGCTCGAACAGGATTGCGGCCGTCAGTCGGCCGATATCTTCCGGGGTCGTGACCGTTACAGCGTTATCCCAACTGCCGAGCGCGCGTACGGTGTTCTCGCTCAGGTCGACGACGCCGAATCCCGGTTCGAACAGGAAACTGGTGAACATCCCCGTGGATATGATCAGCCACTGAACCCGGGTTTGATGACGCAACAAGTCGCGCACGTCCAGCTGCTCATCGAACAGATCCTGCGGGCTGCCCCGGCCGATCACGTCATAGTCCACACCGAACTGCCAAGGCACAAAGCGCTTGATGTCGGACTGCAATGCCGCGCGAGCCAGTTTGAGTTGCGTCCCGGCGCCAGCGACGAAGCCCAGGCAACTGACCACGGTATCGAAACCGCTGAATATCGCGGCAAGCTGCTGCTCTGAGTCATTGACCACATCGCCGGCGATCACCTCGACATCCAAGGTTTTCAGCGCCTCCAGGGTTTGGGTCGAGGACGTCGCGTCGAGTGCCGATTGGCGCAACAGCACGCTGACGTGAGCGGCCGGGCGCTCGGCCAATTCACGTAGCACCGCCAGGCCAAGTTCACCGGCGCCGAGGATTAGAATACGGTCGTTTTTTGCGGGGGCATGCGCGTGCATCTGTAACTCCCAAAGAGTGATCTGCAATGATTGTTTTTTTATCCTGCCATCATTGGCTACCGCTCAAGAAGAAGGCACACCCGTGATACCGCATGACGAAATGAGTGAAGAAGAGGTGATCCGCCAGTCCCAGGCCGTGTGCGACGCACTCAGCGCCGAAGACGATGGACTCAAGCGCGAAGTGCTGACTCACGCGGGCAATCGCTGGTCGCTGGGGATCGTCCATACGCTGGGTGTATCAGGAAAACTGCGCCACGCGGAAATTGGCCGACGCTTGCCCGGTGTCACCCAACGCATGCTGACCCGTAGCCTGCGGCAACTGGAGCGTGACGGGCTGATCAGCCGATTCGATCACAACGAGGTCCCGCCAAGGGTGGATTATGAGCTGACGGCACTGGGGAGAAGTTTTCTGGCGCGCATGGTGCCGCTGTGGACCTGGCTCCTTGAGAACGCGGAGGACTTTCGCAGCGCAAGAGTTCGCTACGATGCTGACAACGAGCCAGCGAACATTGATTGAACCCTCGGCCAGGGCTCTCGGTAGCGCGGGTCCAGTAGCAAGCCAGCGGCAACGCCGCCGTTGACTGTTGGGGAAGCCCAGCCGCCAGATAAGCCGGAGGGGTGCAATCAATTGGTACAGCCAGTCCCCATAACGCGGTACTCCATGGTGTGCCGAATGCCCTTGGAGTCGTCATAAGTCATCTGGACAGGCACTACGCCGCAGACGTTTGGAGTTTCGGTACTCGAGATCACGCGAGCAATATCCAGGCTCTGGGAGTATTGATAGAGCTCAACGGTCGCCTGCGTGGTGGGTGCCGTGGGCTCATCGGCTGATGCGACGGAGCAAAGGCCGGCAAGGAATAAAACGTATAAAGCTTTCATGGCAGCTCACCTGAATTGAGGGCGTAAAAAGGCCTGGCTTCACGCTGGGATGGTGCAGCCATGGATAAGAGGTTGGGTGTTGCCCGGCGCTATCAGGCGCCGGGCGGACTTAAACCAAGGTCAGAAAGGCTTGGTCGGCAGGTACTTGCCGTCCAAGGTGATCACGGCGCGGGAGCCGCCGTCCGGATCCTCGACTTTCTTGATGTCCAGCTTGAAGTTGATAGCGCTGATGATGCCGTCGCCAAACTTCTCATGGACCAGGGCTTTGAGGGTGGTGCCGTAGACCAGCATCATTTCGTAAAAGCGGTAGATGGTCGGGTCGGTCGGTACGGCGTTCTCGAAGCAGCCACGAATCGGGACCGTTTGCAGCAGGGCTATGCCGTCAGCGTCAAGGTCCAGCTTTTCGCCCACGACCTGCGCGGCATTTGCTGGCAGCGGGTGCTGGCCAAGCAGGGCTGCAGTGACAAAGGCTTCGGACAGGCCCGTACCCTCGGTGAGTTGCGCGTAGGACAGGTTTTTACGGGCCTTGGCCATCACGATGATTTCGGTCAGGGCTTGGCGAACGCTTTTGGTGACTTGAGTCTGGATCATGGGGTTATCTCCTCGATAGATACCGGGTTCAGGCAACTTGCCTGGCTTTTTGGGAAACGGCGTGGACTTCAGGGTTGTCGGCGAGGGACACAAAGGTCCCGGTGCTGCCATCGAAGGCGTCGATACGCCCACTCTCGATGTCATAGATCCAGCCGTGAAGGGTTACGCGCCCCTCTTCAAGGGCAAGGCGCACCGACGGGTGAGTCTGGATATTGGCCAATTGCGCGATCACGTTTTCGCGCACCATTGCCGCGACTTTGGTTGGCTGATCCTTGTGCTGGCGGGCTTCATTCACCACCCGGGCGGAGTCGGCGTAGCGCAACCAGCCAGCCACGGCGGGCATGTGATCCAGGCATTTGCAGGTGGCAATGGCAGTCATCGCACCGCAGTCGGAGTGACCGCAGATCACTATGTCGGCGACCTGCAGCGCAGCGACGGCATATTCGACCGAGGCCGACACACCGCCCGGCTCCGGGCCGTAGGAAGGCACGATGTTGCCTGCGTTGCGGATCACGAACAGATCGCCAGGCTCGCGCTGGGTGACCAGTTCAGGTACCAGGCGACTGTCAGAACATGAGATGAACAACGCCCTCGGGCTCTGCTGTGTGGCCAAATCCTTGAACAGCTTGATCCGCTCGGGAAAGGCGCTTTTTTGGAATTTCAGAAAACCGTCAATGATGTCTTTCATGGCTTTTATCTCGGTGTCTCGGGGTGTTGAAGCCAAGATTACGGCGCACCTTTCATAAGGTAAAAGTCTCATTTATTATTCAGCTCATCAGATAATCTTATGAGGTCGACCATGCTCGCCCGACACATCCAGTACTTCCTCGCCGTCGCGGAACATCACAGCTTTACGCGGGCCGCTGCCGCCCTGCATGTTTCCCAGCCTGCATTGTCCCAGCAGGTCAAGCTCCTGGAAGAAAATCTCGGCGCCCAGTTGTTCGATCGCTCTGGACGCACGACCTGCTTGACCGATGCTGGCAAGGCCTATCTGGAGTATGCGCGCCGGGCCTCGCAGGAGCTGCGCGAAGCAAAACGAGCGATCCATGATGTGAGCGACCTCAGTCGCGGCTCGTTACGGGTGGCTGTGACACCGACCTTCACAACCTATCTGGTGGGGCCCTTGGTCGAGGCGTTTTACTCGCGTTACCCTCAAATCACCCTGAACGTGCAGGAGATCTCCCAGGAACGCATGGAAGACCTGATTCTCGCTGGTGAATTGGACGTAGGAATTGCGTTCGATGAAATACACAGCCCGGACATCGACGCCCTACCGTTGCTGATCGAAACCCTCGCCCTGGTGGTGAGCCGCGCACACCCCTTGGCGCAGGAGAAGTCCATTGGCCTTCAAGCCCTGAGCGGCGAGTCGCTGGTTCTTCTGAGTACAGAGTTCGCCACCCGCGAACAGATCGACCGCTACTGCCGCAAGCACGGCATTCAGCCCAAGGTGCGCATGGAAGCCAACGCACTGGGCGCGGTGATTGAAATCGTGCGCAGGACCACCCTGTCCACGCTACTGCCCGCGAACACAGCCTTCGCCCACGACGACCTTCTGGCCATCACCCTCGAGCCCGAACGCTTGCAGCGCACCGCCGTTCTTATGCAGCGCAAGAACGCCTATCAAAGCGCCGCGACTCGGGCTTTTATCGAGCTGGCGAAAGAGGTGTCTACTCGACTGGATGAGTGAGAGTGTCGGAATCGCCGACGTGCGTGGGTTACGCCAAAAGCCGAACGCGAAGCCCTGGCGAAAAGACTCCAGCAGTTGACGGTGGAACCTGTTCACCCGGCTGGATGAGTCCAGCTCTCGACCAACCGGACCTCATCCCTTCGGGAAGCTGGCATTGCGGTATTCGACTCAACCGCGAACCAGCTTGCATCAGGTGCTCCGTCACAATGAGTGCATGGTGTTGTTCACCGATTTCAAGGAAAGATCATGTCCTTCAATTCGCACAAACGAAAATTACTGGATGAAAGCGAACCACTCGCGCACCGTGGGTCCCACGGGCGCTCCTGCGCCCTGCTGGTCGCCCAAAAATTGGGATTGACACGTGATGCGGTCATTGAGCGAGTGGCACAAAACAGCAGCGTCGATCTGCACAACCCTCAGTCATCTGCTGACCTGCTGATCGCGCTGGCGGAGTTGGAGAGCATGCGTTGAGGTTGATCGTGACTTGTCTCTGGTAGCTCCGTGAGCTCGATACTTCTGTACAAAGCCCACGTCTCGATGGCGTCCTCAACCGAAGTCGTTAACCCTCGCCTTGCGTTTACTTGGCTCGGCCTTTACCAAGAATCCGAGCCAACGATTCGGTGCGCTCATTAGCGACCGGGAGCTATCGGCTGTGGACTCAACCGGTCGAAACAGCCGACCAAGTAAAACCACATTTGACGAACGTATATACGTTCTTCTCTATTCGCCATTGGTCACGCGAGAGCATTGCGTCGCTGAACACCTTACCCCCAAGTTTCGTTTAATACAGCTCGAAACAGTTCCGAGAGCAATGGCTCAACGTCTTTACGCTCGCTACGAGTCGGCTGGATCGACTCGAGTCGATCCAGCTCCCTTGCAATAAACTGTTGGATGGGCCTGATCTGAGGTGAAAGCCCCATCTCTGGAGACTCGCGCTTGATCGCAAGCAAATCATCAATGGATTGCTGGAGCCCCGGCTCGCGCCCTATGAGACAGCACAGCTTGTCGAACTCTATGGGGGCCGGCGTACCAAACTGCTCCAGCCACCTTACCGATAACAGCGGACGCAGAACGTAGAAGTATTTTTTTAGCGGCACCTGAGTGGCTTGCAGGTATCCTCTATAGTTAGTTTTAGCCATGCTGCGATAATGGTAGATACCACTTTCCACCGAATACACCTGCGGCAATAACTCCTTTGCCCTCTCGTGGAAGCTACCAGCATGCTCATAGATGATGGTCGACTGTATCCACTCAACAAACCCTGGATTGGACTTCCAAAACAACCTGAGCGCTTTTCGTAGATCCCAACCATTGATATCCATTTCGTCAACGATCGGATACTCGATGACGTCACGTTGCTCCTCAAGGCCAATTGAGAGATACCATTCCGGCTTATTTACGTAGATGAAGCGCGCATCATAGTCGCTGTTGGGAGAGGCAAATCCCCAGGCGCGGCTACCTGATTCAACAGCTAAAAGCACTTTCACATCATGCTCATCTTCAGCACGGCGTAGGCGCTCTCGGACCTCTCCTTGAACAGCTATAGAAACCATTAACCAACTCCCTATTTATGATACTTCGATTGCACGCTACTCATCGCGAGGTGAACTGTCCAGCGACCGCTTCTGGCCGAATAGCGGCAACAGTAGCGCACGACTGCTCACGCTCGTGACAAGTGGACGCAACTATATGATGACCGGAGATTGGGGTGCTGTGTCGGTGACGTGCGACGCGCTCATAGTGAAATATCATCACGATAGTCGTGTGTTTTCCCGCACCGGCCTCCAATAGCCAAGAAATGGATCCTGAGGCGAAACCAACCTCCACGTTTCATTACACGCTATACACCTCAACCATTTTTCTTCAAATCCTGTTCCCGCATAACTGTCCTGAACAGGGATCAGCTTTACCCTTCCAGCGCTCACCTGCTCAGTGATCCAAGCAACAAACCGCTTATACTCAAGTGGCGATGAAAACCCCTCTATCACTTCCCAACTACACTCATTCATCGTCGAACCATCGCTCTGTTCATTGTGAAATCTATCGGAAACAGCATCTGACTGTCTCCTCCAACCAGCCACGCCCTAAAGCAAGCCGAGGGATCCAGGTTGTAGCGACAGCCAATCAGTTCCACTTCCAAATATCTGCCCCGAACGCGTGAATCGCACGCGCACCTTCACCCGCCACTACCTCATTCATGAGACAGCGCGATTACGTTACACTCGTGGCCCTAAACATCAGCCAGGGAGGCGAGCATGAGCGTTCGCGGCAAAGACCGACAAATCGATAATATCGAGCTGAATGTCAACGACATCGTCCGTAGCAAAGCCTTTTACGGCAGCGCATTCGGTTGGACATTCGTCGACTACGGCCCCACCTACACTGAATTCACCGACGGCCGCCTCACTGGCGGTTTCACGACAGGCGAGCCCGTTCGACCGGGTGGGCCTTTAATCATTTTGTACGCCGACAACCTCGCTGACACACAACGGCGGCTCGAAGCTCTGAGTGCGGTTATCACCCGCGAGATATTTTCGTTCCCTGGTGGCAGCAGGTTCCACTTCACGGATCCAGATGGCTATGAACTGGCCGTATGGACCGAGCAGCAGTAAGTATGCGTTAGCCCCTCGCAGACAAATCACTTATCTTTTTTAATGAATGCGGATGTTGTAATGAACAAGATTGCCCTGCCGTTTTTGGTCCTGTCGCTGTGCCTGCATGGTTGCGCCGAAATGCCTGCTTACTCGAATGTCGAGTCCGATGAGGTAAGCGATGAGTCCCGTTACACTGTCGTCGAAACCGAGACTTATGCGGGAAGAAGCAAACGCAGCCTCCTGGATTTGCAGCCAAACCTGAACATCATCCGGGTCAACGACAAAAAGGTCGGCGACATCCCCTTCTCCACTTACTACTACAGGAATGACTCGCCCCAGCGCGCCGTCCTCATTCCGGGCAAGTACACCCTGCAGCTGGAGTACCGGCTGCCTCAACACTTCATGTTTGCTGATCTGGAATTCGAGGGCAAACCCGGGCAAAAAATTATCGCGCGGTCACAGTACGTCGGGCTCAATCGCTTGCAGATCTGGCTGGAGGATGCAGCCACGGGTGAACCGGTCGGTCAGGCCGTGCGCTATTAGGGAGCCGATTGTCTAGCGGGTATCGGCCGCCCGCTGGCACACATGACTTCACTGATCCGTCATCGGAATCGTATAAACGAGCTTCGTCTCTCAGCTATACCGCTATCGCGCACGGGAGCAACGGAGCTCGCAGGCATACAACGCTACAGCCACCAGCCTTGAAAAAATCGCAGCACTGGCGATAATGATAAGAATTATCATTCAGTACATTCCAATGACCCACATTGCGCTCGCTTCCTTCAGTGCTCGGCAGACCGTTCTCCACAGTCTTTTCGGCGACCATCATGGTTGGTTGCTCAGTCGCCTGCGGGCGCGGTTGGGTTGTACTCATGATGCCGCTGACATGGCTGCCGAGGTGTTTGCTCAGGTTGTGGCTTTGTCTGAGCCGCAGTCGATACGCGAACCTCGGGCGTTGCTGACCACCATTGCCAAGCGATTGATGTACGACGGTTGGCGGCGGCGCGATCTGGAGCGTGCTTATCTGGAAGCGTTGGCGTTGCAACCACAAGCGTTTGAGCCCTCCCCTGAAGTCCGTGCGTTGGCGATTGAAGCACTGCTTGAAATCGATGCCTTGCTCGCCGGTCTTTCTGCGCGGGCTCGTACTGCATTTTTGTGCAGTCAGGTGGATGGAATGAAGTACGCCGACATTGCCGAGTTGATAGGCGTCTCGACCATTCGAGTACGTCAATACGTGGCCAAGGGGTTGAAATTGTGCTGCCAGAATCTGGTGCGCGAATGAAGCACGCGCGCTCTGCGGTCGATGAGGCTATCGAATGGACGGCCTGTATGCGATCAGGCGAAGTCATGGCCGACGAACAAAAGGCGTTCGACGCCTGGTTTACCAACCCTGCCAATGCGCAAGCCTGGGAGAAAGTGCAGGCCCATCTGGGCGCTACTTTCCCCCCGCTCCTGCGTGGCTCCGACTCCCACATGCGTCAAGTTTTACAGGCCCCTGATTTGCGGCGACGTCGCTTGCTTCGTGGGGCGCTGGTGTTCGGCGGTGTTGGCATTGGTGCAACGCTGATTGGCCGTCAGAGTGCACTGTTCCCTACGATCGGAGCCGATTTGCGGACCGCTACGGCGCAGCGGGGTGATTTCAATCTATCGGATGGCAGCACGTTGCGGCTGGATGCACGCAGTGCGGTAGATATCAATTTTACGGATAGCGAACGCAACCTGGTGCTGCGCTCCGGGAAGTTGATCATTGAGGTCAGTGACGACCCTCGGCCATTCATCGTGCAAACGTCCCACGGATTTGCACGCGGTGCTGGCGCTCGGTTCATGGTTGCGCTGCAGGGTAATTCAACCCATGTGTGGGGCCTGAGATCTAGCGTCTGCATTGGTCGCGGCAATGATCGTTGTTCGGCGCTCCAAAACGGCGAAGGTGCTCGGCTCGGCTTGAAGGGCATCACACCACTGGCGGCTCATCGTAAAGGTGAGAGCAGTTGGGAGAGTGGCAAACTCAGTGTCGATGACTGGTCGCTTGGGGAGGTGATCGAGGCCTTGCAACCCTACCGACGCGGGGTGATCCGCATCAGTCCGGCAGCGGCCCGGCTTCGTGTATCCGGTTTATTTTCTCTGGATAACAGTGAGCGCGCACTGACCTCATTGGCGCAGATTCTGCCGGTACGCATAGAGCAATACCTGGGGTTCTGGACCCAGATCGAGCTGCTCGGCTAAGTTTTTTTCATCTGCCCTATATCGCTTTTTCAGTCTCGTTGGACATAGGCATTAACCGCTAATAAAAGCGCAGCCGCCAACACGGAGTACCTATGTCCAATCGTTTCAATGCTACGCGCAGGCTGACGTCTGTGTGCTTATCTGTATTGCTGGCTCACGCGTCGACCAGCTCGGCAGATTCGGCGTCGACGCAAAGCCAATCGCTGCAACACTTCGACTTGCCGGCCGACTCCCTGGTGACAACCCTCGACCGCATCGCTCGCCAAAGCGGTCACGAAATCGTTTATGTGCCCACTCTGGCTGCCGGGCTGCGTGCTCCGGCCATCAAGGGAACCATGAATGCCGAGCAAGCGGCCCAAATGGCGATTGAAGGCAGCGGATTGTCGGTACGCACGACCTCGGATGGCACCTTGACGCTGGATGCCCTTGGCAGCATGGAGCTACCGGCACAGTCGATCATCGGCATGCAGACCCAGGCGCCCACCGTATCGGTGGGTACCAAAGTCCCGTTGCGTCTTCGAGAGGTACCGCAGACGATCAACGTGATCGGCCAGGAGCGTATTCAGAAGCAAAATCTCTACACCCTCGAAGATGCCCTGGGCAAGGTCGGTGGCGTCACGGTGCAGCGCATCGACGCCAGCCGACTGAGCTTCTTCTCGCGGGGTTTCGAAATGACCTCGTTGCAACTGGACGGGACGCCGACCACCATGGACAACAGGGTGTTCCTGTCACCCGACCTGACCATGTATGACCGCGTCGAGGTCCTCAAGGGCCCGTCTGGCAGCCTGACCGGTGCAGGCGGCCCCGGCGGCAGTATCAACCTGGTCCGCAAGCGCCCGTTGGCCGAGGCAGCCGTTTCAGCAGAAATCAGTGCCGGCTCCTGGGACGACTATCGAGGGATGGTTGACGTCACCGGCCCCTTGACCGAGAGCGGTAATGTGCGCGGGCGCCTGGTGCTCAGTGAGCACGACAAAGGTTATTACTACGACGGTGGCGGAAAGCGGGAGTCGAACCAGGTCTACGGCATTGTCGATATCGACCTGACGCCAGACACCGTCTGGACAATTGGTGCAAGCAATCAGAACACCGACATCCGTGGCGCCCAACGCTCTCTCCCGGCCTATCGCTACACCAATGCAGCCGGTGAAGCCGCGATGTCGCTGCCGGACCCATCGCGCAAGAACTTTTACGGTGAAGACTGGAACCGCGATTACTTCTGGAGTACCGCCGTCTTCACCGAGCTCGAGCATCAGTTGGGTGATGGCTGGAAGACCAAGTTGTCGCTGCGGCATGCCGATAACAATTACGATTTGACCCAGGCTTACGCACGTAATGGCGGCGGCATCGACCCGGCGGACAACCTGGTGTCGATGAACTCGATCATGTTCGATTACCGCGAGAAACAGGACGAGGCGGACGTCTATGTCGACGGCCCGTTCAACTTCCTGGGGCGTGAACATAAAGTGCTGGTGGGCGCCAACTATTCGCGCTCCGAGTTTGCTTCCAACGGCGGCTACTTTTCGAATTTTCTGGGGGACGTGGATCTCGACAACCCACAGCCCGACTTCGCCTACCCGGCTTTTCCTGATTCGGACAAGTTGCCCACCAGTGTTGCCAACACCCGTGCAAAAGCGCTCTACAGCAACCTGCGCTTGAGCCTTGCCGACCCTCTGACCCTGGTACTCGGCGGGCGCGTGACCTGGCTTGAGATGCACCGCAGCCAGCACCAACCCGAGGCCGGCTCACCGTCGGAAAAAAGCGCAGACAGCGTGTCGCAGAAGTTCACGCCGTTCTACGGGCTGATCTACGACCTCAACGAGAACTACTCGGTGTATGCCAACTATTCCGGCGTGTTCCAGCCACAGGCTGTCAGCAATCTGGACATCAACAACAACATCATCAAGCCGCTGGAAGGCAAGCAGCATGAACTGGGTATCAAGGGCGAATTCCTCGATGGCGCGTTGAACGCCTCGTTGGCAGCGTTCCAGATCGAAGAAGAGAATCGCGCGATTCCGGACATGAATGATCCGGATTCACGGGCCGTCGTTGCCAGCGGCAAGGCGCGCACACGCGGGTTCGAGGCTGAGTTGAGTGGACAGATGACACCCGACTGGTTCCTCACCGCCAACTTCACCCATACCTACAAACGCTATGACAGCCCCAACGAACAGTTGCAGACCTACCTGCCGAAAAACATGTTGCGGGTATGGAGCCTGTACAAACTGCCCGGCGAGCTCGAGAAGTGGAGTGTCCAGGGTGGCGTCAGCGTTGTCAGCGAGACCTACAACAAGCTGGATGTTCCGGGCATCGGCATGGACGGCACCAAGCTCCGCCAGGGTGGATACGCCTTGTACGATGCGGGCATTGGCTACCAGATCACGCAAAACTTCTCCGCTGATCTGCTCGCTACCAACCTGACTGACAAGAAGTACTTCCAGCGGATCAACACGTTCCAGGACGGGAATATCTTCGGTGACCCCCGTGCCGTGTCCATGACACTGCGCGCCAAGTTCTAATCACCATTGCCTGACACGCACACGGCATACCTCGGTATGCCGTTTTTTATCAGCACCACGCTGTGCGATACCTCTCCAAACCGCTCATTCGCACCCAACCCGTCGCTTGCGTCCGATCTACCCTCCAGCCTCGGGTGGCAGGCCCGAAAAACAAGGCTAGGGGCCTGACCGGGGACATCGGCAAGAATGCCCACCTGCTGCATTCCGATTTTTTCAAGCACGGATATGGACGCGGAATGGGCAGGCCGGACGACCGCATGAATCTGCGGAAGCATCAGCTCCGTGAACCCAAAATCAAGCGCACTCCTGCCCAGTTCGGTGGCGTAGCCCTTCCCCCAGGCCGCAACCGCAAACCGATAACCCAGATTCAGCCGCTCCACTTCAAGATAGTTGCGCGCATCGATGCCGCCAAAGCCTATGACGGTACCTGGCGCTTCAAGAGTGGCGATGGCCCATTGTCCATAACCGTTTTCTCGCCAGTGCTTGAGCCAATCCTCCAGCAACGATTCGGCTTGATCAATCGCGGTCAACGGGCCCGCCGGGTTGAAACGATGGGTAGCGGGGTCCCCGTAGATAGCGAACAGGCTGCCCAAGTCTTGCGCGCCGGGCCGACGTAGCAGGAGTCTCGATGTCTTTCGCTGCATGGATGCGTCAACTCCTTTGAACACGTTCATGACCGTGTTGCCGCGCATGAAAATCTCACCCACACTCGTTCCGACCAAGGGGACCGGCTCAAGGGTCTGCGGATCGGCAACCATGAGCCTTTCCAGTGTCGGATAGCACTGCTGCAATCGGCGATCGACTGGCGTAATGGTGCCGCATCATGTACAGGCAAACACAACACTTCGATGAAATCACCGAGCACGCCGCGGCACTGCCCCATTGCTCGCAGCAGTACGACAAACTAACGCCGGGTGCGTTGTAAACGCAAACGCGACTGCTGGCTGGTCCGGCGTTGCATCCGACGACATTCGAAATAGAGACCCGATACCCATGATCAATGTTGCCGACCTGTCCCCGAGCGAACTCACCCACCTGCGGGCCTTTCAAGTGGTGGCGCAGCGCTTGAACTTCTCCCAAGCCGCACAGGCGCTGGGGGTCAAGCCGTCTGCGCTGAGCCACACCATCCGTACATTGGAAGAGCGACTGGGTGTTCAGTTATTCAACCGCACGACTCGCAGTGTCTCCCTCACGCCTGCGGGCCAGGCACTGGCCGCTCGGATTGGCCCTGCCATGCAAGCCATTGGCTGCGCGCTGTTGGATGCGCGTCGTATCGCCTCCCGGCCGAGCGGCACCATCCGGCTCGTCGCGACGCGCACTGCCGCGAGGTTGCAGGTCGCCCCAGCGTTGGCGCGGCTCGCCGCCGTAGCACCGGATGTCGTGCTGGACATGACGGTCTCCGATGCGATCGGCGACTTCGTCGCAGAGGGTTTCGACGCCGCGCTCCGTCCCCACGAGGTGATCGACCAGGACATGGTTTCGGTCAGGATCGGTTCCGATCTACGGCAGATAGCCGTTGCGTCGCCGGCCTATCTGGCCGAGTTCGGCAGGCCTTCCACGCCTGAGGATCTGAGCCGGCATCGCTGTATCCAATGGCGCTGGGAGGGACGTGAGACGCCCTATGCCTGGGAGTTCGTGCGCGACGGTAGTTGGTTCGAGGTGGCGGTCGCCGGCCCATTGATCGTCAATGATCGTGACGTCGCCATCCATGCGGCACTCGCGCATCTCGGGATTGCGTTCGCCACGGAGCTTGAGGTCGAAGAACATCTGGCGTCAGGCAGGCTTGAAGGCTTGCTGATCGATTGGAGCGACGTCTTTCCCGGTCATCATCTGTGCTATCCCAAGCAACGCCAGATGCTTCCCGCATTACGCGCGCTGATCGACGTTCTGCGCGGCGAGCCCTGATTATCCGATTTCATTCACAACCGTAAGCGAAACGCGGGGCATTAATCACGGCCCTCTCAACACCTATATTGCTTCTCGACATCAGGCCCACACCGGGCCGATGCGAAGGAGCAACATCATGTCTAAAGTCTGGTTGATTACGGGTATCTCACGCGGTCTGGGTCATGCGCTCGCCAAAGCGGTGTTGGCTGCCGGAGACGCGGTCATTGGAACAACACGAAACGGCGATACACCAAAGGGTCTGTCCGGTGATCTGGTGGTCATGCCTTTCGAAGCGACCGACCCGGACAGTGCACACCGGTTGGTAGCCGACGCGTTCGGCGCTCATGGGCGTGTCGACGTTCTGGTCAACAACGCTGGCTACGGTCTATTGGGGGCCATTGAAGAAACCGACGATCAAGCAGTGCGCGAGCTGTTTGAAGTCAACGTGTTTTCGCCCTTCAGGGTCATCCGGGCGGCACTTCCCCACCTGCGGGAGCAGGGACACGGCCACATCATCAATCTTTCGTCCATTGCAGGCGTCGCTCCGAGCGTGGGTGCAGGGATCTATGGCGCCACCAAAGCCGCGTTAGCCGCAATGTCCTACAGCCTGGCGGCCGAGGTTGCTCCCTTCGGTACGTGGGTGTCCGTTGTTTCTCCTGGAGCATTCCGGACAGAGTTTCTCAGCAAGGAATCCATTCATAGAACCACTGGACAAGCGGCCTACCCCAAGGTCAACGACGCCGTCGCGAAATGGGCGTTGAACGACGGCATGCAACAGGGCGATCCCGTACTGGCTGCCGCTGCGATCGTGCAACTGGTCGCCGCCGATAAACCTCCGCTCGACCTCCTGCTGGGACAGGACGCACTGGATCGTGCAGAGGTGCGTGCCCACCGAATGGCGACCGACGTGCGCGATTGGCGATCCATTTCGGCCGGCACCTCGTATGTTGCACCCGACAAGGCCTGAAGGCGCAACCGCGCCACCGTGAAGCAGCAAGACCGTCCATACAGCAGAGGTAAAAATCGTGAACACAACGACCGTACCCAACCAGGATTTCAAAGGTAAAGTTGCCATCGTGACCGGCGCCGCGAGCGGGATAGGACTGGCGACAGTCAAACTGCTCCATGCGCGCGGGGCATCCATCATCGCGCAGGATATCGACCCGGCCGTTGAAGCGCTCGCGCAACCCGGCATCTTCCCAATCATCGCGGACGTGACGGAAGAAAGCGCCGCTCAAAGGGCCGTCGCAGAGGCTGTGGGGCAGTTCGGCCAACTGGACATCCTCGTCAATAACGCGGGCATCATTATCAACAAGCGGGTGGTGGATATGACGCTCGAAGACTGGGACCGTATCTTCGCCGTCAACATCCGCGGTGTGTTCCTGCACTCGCGGGAGGCGATGCGTGCGATGATCCCTAATGGCCAGGGCGCCATCGTCAATGTGGGCTCGTACGCCTGCTTTCAGACCTTCCCCAAAATCAGCGCCTACGCCGCGTCGAAGGGTGCCCTCGCGCAGTTCACTCGGTCCCTGGCGGTTGAAGCGATCGATCATGGCATCCGAGTCAACGCGGTCGGCTCCGGGGACACGATCACCAACATCCTCAATCAACTCCACGAAAACGGTGCCGATGCGCTCGCCGAGTATGGGAGTCGTGCTCCGATCGGACGGGCCGCACGACCGGAAGAGATCGCCAAGGTGATCGCATTCCTCGCCTCTGATGACGCCAGTTTCATGGTCGGGTCTATCGCCATGGCCGATGGTGGCAAAAGCCTCGTGCTACCCAGCTGACAGACTTCGGGCCACGAAACCTAGCCGTTTTCACCGACATCCGTATGTTTAAGTCCCTCGGCTCCAGAATCTGACTGGACGAAAACATGGCTTGCGGGTGAGCCGGGTTTTCGACGGCGCCAAATCCGAACGTCGGGGGTTCGCAATGGCGCTCGAGCCATCTCGATCGGAACCCAGGTGAGCGTGATTGCGGACAATGCCACTGCAACTGCGAACGCATTCAGTCCGCCTTCGCAGGAACATTCAGAGCAAGGGTCGTGCTCAGCGTCATCAGGCATGCACGCGATCGGGTCATCGACAGGCTGCAGGGAGAGCGGCCTGCCCTCCTCGTCGACCCAGCTAACTTTGATCACGTCACTGTTCACCAAAGCGTCTCGATCGGGGAAGCTGAAATCGGCAATGTCCAGGCCACTGGCTCGAGTACCTGGCACTGATCGACCAGGTCTGCTCGGGGCGCTGGCCGCGTACTTGCGCCACTCCAAGGATTGAAGCAATGCCTCCATTTCCGGTCGATGTGACGCGTTCGTGGTGGATTCAGATAGCACTTGTGCATTTGTTGTATCGGGCTGCTGCACACGAAGCCTGGACTGAGCCTGTAATTGGGCGTGAAACTGCGCCCCCTCGGTTGCCACCCGCTGCTTGTTTTCGGCAGTCGGCCACGCGGATGGGACCGACGATACAGTAGAAATGCTCGTCACAAGGGCGTCTCCTCAGATCCCGCTGAACCAGTTGTAACCCTGGTCTTCCCAATACCCGCCCGGGTTTTGGTTACTCACGACAATCTCGACCACGTGCTTGGGGTTCTTGAAGCCCAACTTGGTGGGAACTCGAATCCGCAGGGGATAACCGTACTCAGGCGGCAGCGCGACTTCGCCGTAATCCAGCGCCAGCAGTGTCTGCGGGTGCAAGGCGGTCGGCATGTCCAGGCTGGAGTAATAACGATCAGCGCATTTGAACCCGACAAATTTCGCCGTGGTGTCAGCGCCGACGTGCTCCAAAAAAGTCTTGAGGGGTACGCCTCCCCACTGCCCGATGGCGCTCCAGCCTTCGACACAGATCAGGCGGGTGATATCGCTGCGTTGCGGCAGTTTTCGCAGGCTCTCGAGTGTCCAGGGCGCCTTGTCCCTGACCAGGCCGGAAACCGCCAGCGAGTAACTCGCCAGGTCCACTTCGGGGATGTCGTCCTGGCCATAGAATGCGTTGAACGGGAAAGGCGTGGTGATCTGTGCCCGGGTGAAGGTCGGCGCCAGTTTCTGACCGCTGAACAGCCACGCCTGAACCCGGTCGTTCCAGCGCGACATGGCCCACAGGACTTTGTCGACCTGGTCACCGTCCTGCAGGTTGCAACCGGTCAGCATCGACATCGCGCCAACGGTCAAGCCTGCGCGCAGGAAATGGCGGCGCTGGATACTCTCCAGCTCACGCTGTTGCGCGGGCTCCAGCCGGATGCGCTGAACAGCTCTTTTGTTGGCTTCAGTCATGGGTTTTGTGTCCGCTTTCAAGGGGCCGCACGCCCCCGGTGATCATTGGCAGCAAGGTCCTGGGCACCAGCAGCACCAACGCAAGGTGGACCACGACGAATGCAGCAATCATCGCCATCGCGGCAAAATGGACGTAGCGAGCGACGTCATAGCCGCCCAGCAGCGCGACCAGCTCTTGAAGCTGAATGGGTTTCCAGATCGCCACGCCCGAGATCACGATGAGTGCGCCTGCCGCCAGCACCATCCAGTACATCAGTCGCTGCACAGCGTTATAAACGCCCTTCTCGTGCACCAGCCGAAACCGAAGAGCATCCGTCAGATCATGTTTCAACGCAGGGAGGCCGATGGGCAGCAGCGCTCGCTTGAAATGCCGACTGAATAACCCGTACGCCACATAAATCAAAGCGTTGATGAACAACAGCCACATGAACGCGAAATGCCAGGCCAGCGCCCCTCCCAACCAGCCGCCCACGGTCACCGTCACCGGAAACCTGAACGCGAACAGCGGCGAAGCGTTATAAATGGCCCAACCGCTCATGAACATGCAGACCATACAGACGGCGTTGAGCCAGTGGGTGAGCCGAACCGGCCAGGGATGAATGGTTTTGTGTCTCACGTGTTTCCCCTCAGGAATCATCCGTGAACCGCAGCGACGCCACGCGGCACCGCTGCGGCCTTTTCAGGTGATTACATCGGTGGCTGGAAGCCATCCTTGCCCACCGCAATACCGCGCGCGGTGCCATCGGCCGCCGGGAACACGACGATCTTGGTGCCTTTGACCAACTCGTCGACTTTGCTTGGCTCGACGTAGGCGATCGGGACATCATCCGGTACGACGATTTGCTTCTCGCCGCCCTTGTAGTTGACGGTCAACGTGCGACCGTCGGCCTTGGACAGTTTCCCTACAGTGCCGTTGGTCATCGTGCCGGTGCTGCCATCCGCGTTCTGCCAGCCGTAATGACCTTCGCCGCTGCCCTTGAGGCTGGCGTCAAATACAGTGACCTCCAGCGCTTTCAACGAACCGTTGGCCTGGGGGATGGCTGCCGAGCCAATGAAGCTGTCGGACTTGATCGAATCGACAGTGGTTTTCGATACCCGGTTGATACCGGTCTTGTCGGTCAGGCCGATGGTCTGCTGCGCACCGGAGCGTGTGGTGAACGTCAGCGTGTTGTTGCTGACGCTTTCTACCGTGCCGCGCAGCGGCTTGATCAGCGGCATGTCCGCCGCGGTGGCGATGACGGCGGCACTGAGCATCAGCAGACCGAACGTAGTGGACAGGGCGTTTTTGAGTTGCATGGGGACGATTCCTCACGGATTGATGTGCCGCCATCCTCGACCGCAGACCAGGACCTCAGGATGACCGCCGAATGACATTTTTGTCATTCGTCCGCCCTGCCCCTGAATGACAGAAATGTAACCGACTCCGCCGGCTCATCTCGGTACACTGCACAGCCGAGATAGCCCTGTCGCGGGCTGAGTCCCGTCAAGAAGAAACCCGAGCGCCCCTCACGATGCATATCCTGCTGATCGAAGATGACACCAAAACCGGTGAGTACCTGAAAAAGGGTCTTGGCGAGTCCGGTTACAACGTCGACTGGGCCCAGCACGGTGCCGATGGGCTGCACCTGGCCTTGCAAACAACATACGACCTGATCGTGCTGGATGTGATGCTCCCCGGTATTGATGGGTTTCAGATCATTGAGCTGTTGCGCGCCAAACAGGACGTGCCCGTGCTGTTTCTCACCGCACGAGACCAGTTGCATGACCGCATTCGCGGCCTGGAGCTGGGCGCGGATGATTACCTGGTCAAACCATTTTCCTTTACCGAACTGCTGTTGCGCATTCGCACCATTCTGCGTCGCGGCGTGGTGCGCGAAGCCGACCATTTCCACCTCGCCGACCTGGAGCTGGACCTGGTGCGTCGCCGCGTCACACGCCAACAGCAAGTGATCGTGCTGACCAACAAGGAGTTCGCCCTGCTGCATCTGTTTCTGCGTCGGGCCGGCGATGTGTTGTCGCGGGCACAGATCGCTTCGGAAGTCTGGGACATGAACTTCGACAGCGATACCAACGTGGTGGACGTCGCGGTCAAGCGCCTGCGCACCAAGGTCGACCATCCCTACCCGATCAAGCTGATCCACACCCTGCGCGGTATCGGCTATGTCTGCGAGGTGAGGTCATGCGGACCCGACGCCAACCATCCCTGACCCTTAGGTCCACCCTGGCGTTTTCGCTGGTCGCCATGCTGGCCGTGGCCGGTGCCGGCCTCTATTTGTACCAGTCGATGAAAGCCTCGGTATTGGTCTACAGCGATCATGCGGTCATGGGCCGTCTGGAGCATTTTCGCAAGCTGTTGCATTACGAACTCGCCATCGAGAAGCTGCGCGACAGCCCGCAGATTTTCAAGAACATGCTCGACAGCGAAGACGACATTTTTGTCATAGAAGAGCCCGGGCAGGCGCCGGTGATCCGCGTCAACCCACTGAACGTCACGCTGCCCGAGCTACCGGTGATCGGCCAGGAAACGAAGCTGAACGTCAGTGACCTGCGCAGCGGCATGACCGACACCGGAACACCCCTGCGTGCCGCGACCGTGGTCACGACGTCGGGAGGACGCGAAGTCCGCCTGACGGCCGCACACCTCATGGGCAAGGAAATGGCCATGCTCGCGGCGTTTCGTGAACGTATCTACCTGGCGGTGGCCCTGGCCTTTCTTGCCACCGCGCTGCTGGGTTACCTGGTGCTGCGTCGAGGACTGCGCCCGTTGCGCAAAATGGCCGCGCATGCGGCGGCCATAACGCCCGAGCGCCTCGACAGCCGTATGGACAGCGCCGATACGCCGGTTGAACTGCAACAACTGAGCGACGCCTACAATGCGATGCTCGATCGCCTCGCCAAGGGGTACCAACGATTGACGCAGTTCTCCGCCGACCTTGCCCACGAGATTCGCACGCCGGTGGGCTCGCTGATGGGGCATTGTCAGGTCGCCCTTCGCCAGCGCCGCAGCGAGGAGGACTATCAGGCATTGATCGCGTCGAACCTTGAAGAGCTCGAACGAATCTCCCGCATCGTTGAAAGCATTCTGTTCCTTGCACGCGCCGACGAAGCGCAATCGGTGGTCGAGCCCCAACGACTGTCGCTCAATGACGAATCACAGCGCATCGCCGAGTATTTCGAAGGCTTGGCTGAAGAGCGGCAGATGACCTTCCGGATCATGGGCGATGGCAACGTGCTCGCTGACCCATTGCTGCTGCGCCGAGCGTTGAGCAACCTGGTGGCGAACGCGATTCGCTACGCCGACGAAGGCACCGAAATCTCGATGCGGGTCATTGCAACAGGCGGTGCTTGCCGAATCGAAGTAGAGAATCAGGGGCCGGTGTTGAGTGACGAGACCCTGCGCAAACTCTTCGACCGCTTTTACCGCGGCGATGCCTCTCGCCACCAGCACTCCGACTCGTACGGCCTTGGCCTCGCCATCGTCGTGGCAATCATGCAACTGCATGGCGGGCGCGTGGATGTCGAGCAGCCCAGACCCGGGATTATTCGTTTTTCGCTGTCATTCCCTGATGCTTGAAACTTCGAGGGACAATCGGTCAAGTCAAAAGCCCCTTGGAGAGCTCGCAGTTAATCACAAAGCAGCCCACTGGGGGCTGCTCCATGGTCACGCAGGTGTTCAGATTTGCGACAGGCCGCCGTCGACCATCAGTTCCACGCCGTTGACGTACCTGGCATCAGCCGAGGCCAGGAACAGCGCCGAGGAGGCGATTTCTTCAGGCTGGGCCATGTAGCCCAAAGGCGTGATCTGCTCGACGTGTTGGCGCAGGGCGGCGATGTCGCCTTCGCTCATTTTCAAGCCGTTGTCCATCAACGGCGTGCGGGTAAAGCCTGGGCTCAACACGTTTGCGCGGATCTTGCGACCCTTGAGTTCATTGGCCCAGGTGCGCGCAAAGGACCGCACCGCGGCCTTGGAGGCGTTGTAAAGGCTCAGGCCTTCCATGCCATTGCTGGAACAAATGGAGGCCGTCAGGACGATGGACGAGCCATCTTTCATCAACGGCATCAACGTCTGGACGGTAAAGAAGACGCCCTTCACATTGATGTCGAACATGTTGAAGTAAGCGGCCTCGCTGGTCTCGCCCACAGGGTTCTTTTCACAGATACCGGCGTTGGCAAACACCGCATCCAACTGATCGCCGCGGTCCTCGATCGTCGCCCTGAGTTCATCAAGATCAGCCTGGCGCGCGACATCGGAAATGACCGCAACCGCTCTATCGCCGAGCTTTTCGAGCGCTGCCTCCAGCGTGCTCGCAGAGCGGCCGGTGATGTAGACACGTTTGGCGCCCTCGGCGATCAAGCCTTGCGCAATCGCAAAACCGATCCCGGTGGATGCGCCTGTGACAACGGCCACCTGTTGAGTGAATTTACCTGACATGCATGACTCCTCGATCTTGGACATGTGGATCGTGTGAAACCACAGAAGGGTCATTGTCAGAGGTCCGGCGGTGCTGCGGGACTGCCATAAATGAACGATGAGCGTTCATTTATGTGAGGCGTCAATGGGGCTTGAATTGATTAGATTGAATCAACTCATCTGCCAACAGGACGCTCGTATGGTTTCCCAAATAGTCGCGCCCCCGGAACGGCGGCGCTGGTTGATTTTCGTGATTCTGCTGGTGGGCGCGTTTCTGCCGCCACTGGATTTTTTCATCGTCAACGTCGCGCTTCCCTCGATTCAAACGTCGCTCGGCACGGCCTCTTCCGCCGAGCAACTGATCATTTCTTCCTACGCAACGCTGTACGCCGTGACGCTGATCACCGGCGGCCGGCTGGGTGATCTCTATGGTCGCATGGCGATGTTTCTCATGGGGCTTACCGGGTTTGCGTGCGCATCGCTGATGTGTGGCCTGGCGACGTCACCCTGGTTGCTGATTGCGGGACGGGCCCTGCAAGGCGTGACAGCGGCGGTCATGGCACCTCAGGCGCTCGCTTCGATCCAGGCTATTTTTCCGGAATCCGAAAAGCCATTGGCGCTCAGCCTCTACGGCGCCGTCTTTGGCCTGGCGGCGGTCGTCGGCCAGGCCTTGGGGGGAATCCTGATTTCACTCAACCTGATGGGCCTGGGATGGCGGGCGATTTTCCTGGTGAATTCGCCGATTGCGTTACTGGTCATCGTGTTCGCCATCCCGGTAGTCCGGGAGACCCGTGCCCGACACACCAGCAAGCTGGATCTGGGTGGCACGGCGCTGTCGATCCTGACGCTCGGGGCCTTGATCGTGCCACTGATCGAAGGGCGCGAAGCGGGCTGGCCGCTGTGGGCGTGGCTTTCGCTGGCGGCGGTGCCGGGGCTGGCGTGGCTGTTCTGGCGCTACGAGGCCCGCTTGCACCTGGCCGGCGGCGCACCTTTGCTCAACCCTGATGCACTGCGGGCTCCCGGCCTGGGGCGGGCGTTGCTGGTGGCCCTGACTTTTTACGCGATCGGCGTGTTTTTCCTGCTGCTGTCGATCTATCTGCAGCAGGCCCTGCAGACCAGTGCGCTGGATGCCGGTCTCGTGTTCCTGCCTTTTGGCGCGGGGTTCCTGCTCGGACCTTTGTCGGTTCAGCCGTTCAAGCGCGTGTTCGGGGATTTCGTGAACCCCGTTGGCATGGGGTTCGAGATCATCGGATTCGTGCTTCTGGCCTGGCTGGTAAGTGGGACGCCGACGGCCAGCCACCCGCCTGCGCTGCCCTTGGCCGCGATCCTGTTCCTGATCGGTTTCGGACAGGGACTTGCGTTACCGACGTTGATGCGCATGATCACAGGCCGGGTTGCGCCCGCCTATTCCGGCATGATCGCGGGCATCACCAGCTCTACCCTGCAAATCAGCACGTCGCTGAGCGTCGCGATCATCGGCGGAATTTTCTACACCCTCGTCGGCACACACACGGACGCAGGCACCATCACCCGCGCCTTTGTCGCCTCCATCCTCTGCATCGCCGCCTGCCTGGCGGTGGGCGCAGGGCTGAGTCTCACCCTGTCGCGCCAACCCAGGACAACACGGCAGGTGTCAGCCGCGCGCCCGACCTGAGCAGGGTTATCACTCGGCGCCGATCATGCTGGACGCGAGATCCGCCAGGGCGCGAAGACTGTCCATCTGCCGCATGTCCTGGTGATACCCCATCCAGATCTCGCGACCTGGCGGCGGGTCCTGCGGATCGAGCAGCCGCAGCCCCGGGACCTGGTCGCCAAGGACACGCGGCAGCACCGCGACGCCCTGGCCCATCGCACACATCCGCGCCTGCACCGTGCGACTGCTGCTGGTGAGCACGGTGCGGGCCAGCGGGTAACGCTGTTGCAACCACTGCACATCAGGATAATGCGCCTGGGCAATGCTCATGGTGATCAAGCCAAGTCCTTCGCCCTGCGGGGCGGGGTCTGGCAATCCAACGCCGGCATACAACCCATAGCTCAGTGTGGTCAGCTTGCGGTGAACGATGTCGGGTTCGGTGAACGGGACGATCCGAAAAGCGATGTCGGCGTCGCGGCGAGCGAGGTCAAACAGGCGATGCCCGGCGATGACCTCAGGCGCGATCAGCGGGTAACGTCGCGCGAGTTCCCCCAGCACGGGTGCCAGCACGTAACAGGCGAACCAATCAGCGGAAGAAATGCGCAACACCCCTTCGGGTTGGGCGCTCTCCCCCGCAAGCCGTCGTTCGATCGCCAGCGCACTTTGCTCCATCTCTTGCGCCAGGCTGAGTATCTTCTCGCCGCTCTCGGTCAATACCAGCCCTTGGGTGGTCCGCAGGAATATGGGCTGGCCACTGGACTGCTCAAGCACCTGCAAGCGCCGCCCCACGGTCGGATGGCTGACACCCAACAGCTTGGCGGCAGCGCCGAGCGAGCCGCTGCGGGCAACCGCCAGAAAAACCCGCATATCACTCCAGTCCATGCCTCACCCCGTACAAAAATGAACAACGAGAGTGCAACAATGGCACTGCCGTAGCAATCCCGTGCCTCACATACTTGGCCGCATGACGTACAGCCAAACAGCAACGGGGTGCTCAAGATGAATATCGGTTTTATCGGCGTGGGAAGCATGGGCAGAGCGATCATTCCCTTGCTCATCCGCGCAGGCCATCAAGTGTCGGCGTGGAATCGCAGCAGCGCTGTGCTGGCTGATCTGGAAGGCGTGCGCACGCTCCCATCCCCCGCTGCGGCGTTTGGGCAAGAGGTGGTCATCAGCATGCTCGCCGACGATACCGCGGTCAGGGAAGTGCTGCTGGCGGGTGCAGTGCTGGAACGTGCCGAGGCCTCATGCGTCCACGTCGTCATGGCGACGCTGTCGCCCGTACTCATGGAGGAGCTGCAAGCGGTGCATCAGGCGCTCGGCATCGTCCTGGTGGCTGCGCCGGTTTTCGGTGTCCCGGCCGTGGCCGCGCAAGGCGCCTTGACTATCCTGGCTGCGGGGTCCGAGGTCGCCCTCGCAAAAGTCCAGCCACTGTTCGACATCCTTGGGAAAATGACCTGGCTCCTGGGCGATGAACCTGTCCAGGCGTGCATCGCGAAAATCGCCGGCAACATGATGATTACCCAAGCCATCCAGTCCCTGGGCGAAGCGAACGCCCTCGTCCAGCGTTATGGCCTGAGTCCCGTGACATTCATCGAACTCATGACCCAAACCCTGTTCGCCTGCCCCAGCTATCAACGCTATGGACAGAACATCATCACCAACCGTTTTGAACCCGGTTTCAAGCTGTCCCTGGGGCTCAAGGACATCAACCTGGCCATCGATGCGGCCCATGACAAGGGCCTGGAACTGCCCGCCGCCGATGTCGTACGAGCAAAGATGAGGGCGGCAGTCGCCCAAGGGGCCGGGAACAGGGACTGGTCGATCTTTGCCGCTGAAGATCAACGGCGTCCCACGTTCTAACGCGCCATGCCCCCAACGGAGGACCCCCATGGAAACGCCCGACCTTGCCCAGCAACTCACAGCCTTGCGCCACAGCATCGACAATATCGACGCCGCCCTGATTCACATGCTTGCCGAACGCTTTCGCTGCACGTATCAGGTCGGTTTGCTCAAGGCCCGCTATCAATTACCCCCCGTCGACAAGGACAGGGAGCAGCATCAATACGCGCGACTGACAGCACTTGCCAACGAAGCGAGTCTCGACCCGGCCTTCGTCGAGAAGCTGATGCACTTCGTCATCAGTGAAGTCGTCCAGCGCCACCAGACAACCGCCGCCCGACAGGATTCCTGGGCATGAGCACGCGGTTGAAGCAGCCTACCAACACTAAAAAGGGAGCCCCCATGAAATGGCCCACGATTGATCAAGTCCGAGACTTTGTCGCTTTGCCCACGGGCTATGCCTGGGACTACATCAAGCGCGAGGAGATCGATGTCGCGATCGAATTTTTCCGCACCTGGTTTCCCTCTATCTCGGTCGGGTTGGGCAGCGCGTTCATGAGCCGACGATTCTATGAGGAACACGTGGTACTGCAGGACGAGGCCAATCGCAGCATTCTTGCGGCAGTCGTTCGTCATCACCATGAAATTGTCGCCATCGCCACGTGGGAGAAGGTTGACGGCGCCGATGTGATCTCTGGCCGCGTCGGCGCAGTAGCCAAACCCCATCGACAGTCGAACCTGGCGGTAGCCGCTCAAGCACTTGGCGAGAAAATGGGGAGATGGATGGGCGCAGGCTTGATCTACGGCATGGCGACGACCCGCACGCCCTATATGCAACGCGCCCTGGAACAGGCGGGATACAGAGCCGTAGGGATCATGCCCGGCCTAGATCGCGAGGAAACGGAGCCCGGTGTGGTGCGCAGGGTTTACGAAGTCATCTACGCCAAACAACTCGCCCCGGACGCGGATTTTCTGATCCCCGCGCAGCAGCATTTCACCCCTGCGGTTGCACGGCTGTACGCGGAAATTTTTAGAAGCGATGCCCGGATGTCGATGACGGATTGAGAACGACGCCCAGGCAGCTCCTTCCTTCGGCAATCCAGAGGAAATGGTATCCTTGACGATTGCCCAACCACCTCCCGAAACCCACCATGCTCAAGCCTCTCCATTCCCCTGCGGTAAAGTCATACGAGCTCAATCTCGACGGCCACGACTTTGTAGTGGGCGATATCCACGGCTATTTCAATCTGCTGACGTCACTGCTGGAACAGGCGGAATTTGATGAGACCAGGGATAGGCTGTTTTCGGTAGGCGATCTGATTGACCGCGGGCCTTACTCGGACGAAGTCATCGTGTGGCTGAAACAACCGTGGTTCCACGCGGTTCGGGGTAAGCATGAGCAGATGATTGTCGAATGCTCTATCGGAATTGGGGACGTCCCAAGGCACATCCGCAATGGGGGCGCCTGGTTCCATGAAGCACCCTCCGCTTCTCGGCAAGGCATATTCGACGTCTTGAATGACCTTCCCATCATGCTGGAAATCGAACGGCCGGATCGCGGCAAAGTTGGGATCGTGCATGCTGAAGTGCCAACGCTTCTGCCTTCAGACGGCTGGCCACAAGCCAAAGCCTATCTAGCCGGGCACGTCGGCGAGGAACTGCAACAGCAGGCGCTCAAGTGTGCGCTGTACTCAAGGAACAAGATCGAAAACCGCGATCACTCCATCGTGGAAGGAATTGACACTGTTTATGTCGGCCACTCGACGGTCACCGATGTCACGAACCTGGGCAACGTCGTGTTCACCGACACAGGCTGTTCATTCGGCGATGGGGCGCTGAGCCTCATCAACATCAATACCGGGGCTGTGTTCCGAACGGCCATGACTGCGCAATGAGGCTGATTGACGGGTTAGTGCATTGCCATCCTTAGGCAAGGCAGATGGCCTTTCTCGAACCTCACCGACCATTCGCACACACCATTGATCCAAGCCGGTGCTAGGCTTTCCTCGACAACCGAGGATCCTCAATGCCAAATTCCGACCTACTGCCTTCCCTGCTTTTCAAGATCAACGAAAACCAACTCGCTCTGGAATGCGCCATCATGGAGCTTGCAAACTGGGCCGAACAAACCGGGGCCACCGAGATCGCCGACACCGTGCATGTGGCCCTGGACGTGATCGACAAGAATGAAGAGTTCATCAAGCTGACGCTCGCGGTGCTGATGGCGCCGGAATGAGGGTGGAGGACTCGGGCAGTTTGGCCTTGCCAGCGAAAAGCAATCCCCCTATCGCCGCAGTGAGGGCGAGAACAGGCGCTGGTATCCTCGCCCGCACGTTCGCCAGCCATTAAGGGATGGAGGCGAAAATAGAAACCCCGAAGCCGCGAACCTTCGGGGTTTTGCTTTTACGCGATACCTGCCGCGCTACAGCCAATGGCCTACTAAACGCCATCATCCGTTCGTCATTTCTTCCGATCACGGTCCTCTCTCCCCCAGTCACAACATACGCAACACGGTTGGAAGGCAATCGTGCCAGGCCAATGATTTTTACCAGCTCGGAGAAGGAACATGGGCGTAAACATCAGTAATCTAACGATCGCGACACCGGTAGCCGTATCCGCAACCAACCCGGTTGCACTTGAGCTCAATGGTGCTCAGGCCATTGCTCAGTTTCCCAGTGTGGTGACGGTCCTGCCGGACGGGTCACTGCAACTTTCGGCGCCCACCCGGGGCGCGTCCAGCAAGAGCACACGCCGCACGCGGTGTGAATGGAAGGAATCGGTGTACTGGTCGCTGTCCAGTACACCCACCCATATCAACTATCAGGAGATGACGGTCACCAAGGTCAATTCCGCTCAGAAGGTCGTCATATCGCAGATGCATGTGAAGGGCGATGACAGCCCGGCGATCAAGGTGTTCTGGCAGAAGGGGAATATCACGATGGGATTTCGCCAGAGTTTCGACCAGACGACGCCGGTCAATTCGACGCTGCTGAAGGGTGTGCCACTCGGGGGTAAATTTCAGGTCATCATCAAGGTGGCTTCTGCCGGAATCGCGCGGGTCACAGTCGACTACAACAATAACGTCGGGACGTCTGGCGACCTGCAGCTCGACCCTTCCTGGAACTCACGGGTGTTCAGTTTCCACGGTGGGGTCTACAACCAGGTTGATTACACTGACGCTACGCCGCCAGAGGATGGCTCGATCTGCATCATCAGTGACTTGCTGATCACCCACGCCTGACAGGCTGACAGCCGGGAAAGACCGGCACCCGATCTTCCCTTCCAAGAAATAAGCCCGCCCTGACCAGTTGCGGCCACTCAGCATATCTCTGAAACAGCTGGCGGGGCGGACGTAGGGATCTTATTCGAGTGAGGAAATTTCGTACATCAGCAAATCCCTGATACCCGACTGCAAACCAAAACCTTACAACGGTCCCGCCGTGTTCGGCTCGAGAATCTCTTCGAGAAAATCAATGAACACATTGATCCGGCTAGACCCTCGGTGATTGGGCAAATACAACGCGTTGATGCAACTGCTCGCGCTGCCGGGGTTGACCTCGTACTGCTCCAACAACCGCACCAGGCGACCGGCGACCACGTCCTCGCGTACCAGCCAATCCGCCAGCAACGTGACCCCGCCACCGGCGATGGCCGCTTCGCGAAGAATGTCGGCATTGTTGCTTTGCAGGCGACCCTGCACATTGAGCTGGATGGCTTCCTCATCACCCTGGAACGTCCAGTGCTGGTGTGAGCCGCCGTAGTCGAAGCGCAGGCATTGATGTTCGAGCAGGTCTCGCGGATGGCAGGGTGTGGTGTGTCCTTTCAGGTAATCCGGGCTGGCCACCACCCATCGCTGGAACGCCCCAACGCGCTTGCTGACAATGTCTTCACTGACCACCGTGGAGCCAAGGCGCACCGAGACATCAATCTGTTCGCTCAGCAGGTCGCCCACCTGATCGCTCAGCGACACGCTGATCTCCAACCCCGGGTGACGGTCGAGCAAGCGCCCGAGGTGCGGTGCGATGATGCGCCGGCCGAACTCGACCGGGACGCTGATACGCAACCTTCCCTGCGCATCGCTGCCCCGGTCGGCGACCACGGCGTCGGCTTCGTCAATGGCATCGAGGATGGCCACCGCCTTCTCGAAATAGGCCTGCCCGGCTACGGTCACGCTGGTGTTGCGCGTGGTGCGGTTGAGCAGGCTGGCGCCCAGTTCGTGCTCCAGCCCCGCCACCTGGCGTGTGACCGAAGAGGTCGAGATACCGAGCTTGCGCGCCGCCGAGGAATAACCACCACAACGTACGGTTTCAACAAACATCTTCAGTGCCAGCAACTTGTCCATCAGCAGGGTCCGGTCGAAAGGGAGCGACGCTGATTGTGCATCACCGTTCGCCCGCCGTCTTGTACGACCGTGCTTGAGTGCCTCAGGCATTCGCCTTGCGTCCCAGGAACATCACCAGCGCCAACAGCGGCAGCGATGCCACGGCCAGCGCAGACAGGTGCCAGCCGAAATGTTCATAAAGTGGGCTGGCCACCAGCGAACCCAGGGCACCGCCGACGAAGATGCTGGTCATGTAGACCGCGTTCAAACGGGCCCGGCTGTGCGGGTCGATGGCGTACACCTCGCGCTGGCCGAGCACCATGCTCAGTTGCACGGCGAAGTCCAGCAGCACCGCACACACCACCAGCCACAGGTAGCCGTTACCCGGCAACGCACCCATCATCAACGCGGCCGGGGCCAGCAACAGGGCAACCAGCGTGCCGCGACGACCATGGCCTGCATCGGCCAAGCGGCCGGCAATCGGCGCTGCAATCGCACCCACCGCGCCTACCAGTGCAAAGATCGCCACTTGCGACTGGCTGAATCCGTGGTGGCGGATCAACTCGATGGGCGCCAGGGTCCAGAACAGGCTGAAGCTGGCGAATAACAGGCCCTGATACAGCGAGCGTTGACGCAGGATCGAATGACGACGCACCAGCGCAAACACCGAGCCGATCAAGGCGGGGTAAGTCGCCTGATGGGTCGGCATACGGCGCGGCAGTACCAGCGCAGTGATCAGCGCAATAACCGTCATCAAGCCCGCAGCGCTGAAAAACACCCCACGCCAGCCGAACGCTTCCACCAGCAGGCTCGACAGCGGACGCGACAACAGAATGCCCAGCAACAGGCCGCTCATGATGTTGCCCACCACCCGGCCACGGGTGGCTTCCGGTGCCAGGTGCGCGGCCAGCGGCACGAGGATCTGCACCGCCACGGAGGTGAGGCCGATCAGCAGGGAAAACACCAGGAACATCGACGGCGAATGGGTCAGCCCGGCGCACAGCAGCGTCACGCTCGCCGCGAGCGTAAAACCCACCACCAGGCGGCGGTTTTCCATCAGGTCGGCCAGCGGTACCAGCAACAACAGGCCCAGTGCGTAGCCAAATTGCGTGAGGGAAACGATCAGGCTGGCGTTGGCGCTGGACAAGCCGATTTGGGGCGCAATCAACTCGACAATGGGTTGTGCGTAGTAAAGGTTGGCCACGACCGCGCCACAGCAAAACGCCAGGAACGCGACCATCAGGCCGGAGAGCGAAGCAGGCTGTTCGACCTTGACCGCTGCTGCAGGGTTGCCCGTAAGCATGATGAAACCTCAATGAGTGGGGAAAGTGGTTGCAAGGCTACGGGGCCTGCCCGGCACCGAGAATCCGTCTCCCGGGCAACGCAGTGATGCGCCATCCGCAACGACTCTGGCGTTGCGGATGGCGCAACGGGCTATTGCGCAAGCTGCCAATTCTCCGGCACCGCTGCGTCCTCTACCTTGGGGCACCTGGCGCAGGGCTTTGACCGGCGCCCTTCCCTGGCGGCTCAAGGAACTGATCATGATGGCTTCATCCACCGTTGTCCCCACGCGTTGCAAATGCCCATGAATGCCCGATTCCTCGCATCCAGGCGCTTGTGGGTCGGCATCGCGGCCCTTGCCTGCATCGGAGCGTCTGTCGCCGCCATGTTGATGTGGCGCCCCGCTATAGCCCCCATCGAACGCCCTCAAACGTTCGACTCCCTGCAAGTTCAGCGCGGTGCCCAGGTAGTCGAGGCCGGCGATTGCGCGGTGTGCCATACCCGTCCGGGTGGCCAGTATCTGGCAGGCGGATTGCCGCTGGTGACACCCTTCGGCACGCTCTACAGCACCAACATCACCCCCGATCCGCAGACCGGCATTGGCGCCTGGTCATTACCGGCATTCGAGCGGGCGATGCGTGAGGGTATCGCTCGCGATGGCCATTTCCTGTACCCGGCATTCCCCTATGTTCACTATCGGCGCATGAGCGAGGGCGACATCGCCGACGCCTATGCCTACCTGATGAGCGGCCCGGCCGTGAATTCGCCCGCGGTGGCGAACCACATGATCTTCCCGATGAACATTCGCCCGCTGGTGTCGTTCTGGAACCTGCTGTTTCTTCACGGGGAGCCCTTGAAGGCGGCGACCGAGCAATCCGCGTCGTGGAATCGCGGAGGCTATCTGGTCGACGGCCCCGGCCACTGCGCCGGCTGCCATTCACCGCTGAACCTGATCGGGGCGGAGAAATCCGGTGAATACCTCGCGGGCGGCAGCGTTGATGGCTGGGAAGCGCCTTCGCTGCTGGGCATGGCCCGTCGCGCCAACCCATGGCGCCAGGATCAGTTGGTGCGCTACCTGCGCGCAGAAGTGGTCGAGGGACACGGCACTGCCGCCGGGCCGATGCGTCCCGTCAGCCTGAGCATTGCGCGCTTGCCGGTCAGTGATGCCCAGGCGATTGCCGACTACCTGTTGAGCCTGCCAGGCGAGTCCTCGGTCAGCGAAGTTCATCCAGATCGGGTGAGTACGGGAACCAGCGACTTGCACAGTGGCGCCTTGCTGTTCGCCAGCGCCTGCGCGGGCTGCCATGCCTCGGCGGCGCCCATGCGGATGATTGACGGGCGGCCGGCGCTCGCGCACACCAGCGCATTGCAAAGTTCGAGCGCCCGCAACTTCATGAAAACCGTGCTCGAAGGCATCCCCGCGAACCCAGGCGAACCCGGCCCCGTCATGCCGCCCTTCGCGGCCAGCCTGGACAACGACCAGCTCATCGCCCTGGCGGCGTACCTGCGCCAGCAAGCCCAGCCCGATAAGCCATGGACCGACCTTACTTCCACCCTTGAAGCGATACGTCAGGAGGCGAAATGACTCAAGTCACGCTCAACGTCAACGGTTCCGCCCAGGCATTGGAGCTGGAGCCGGACATGCCGCTGCTCTATGCGCTGCGCAATCACCTGGGGCTCAACGGCGCCAAATACGGCTGCGGCCTGGGCCAGTGTGGCGCCTGCACCGTCATCGTCGATGACCAGCCGGTGTTTTCCTGCGTGACACCTTGCGCCGGCCTTGAAGGCAAACAGGTGCGCACCGTTGAAAGCCTGGGTTCTGCCGAGCAACCGGGCCCGCTGCAACAGGCCTTTATCGACAGGCAGGCGGCGCAATGCGGTTACTGCATCGCCGGCATGCTGATGCGCGCACAGGCATTGCTGGAACACAACCCACAGCCGGACGAGCAGACCATTCGCGAGCACATGTCGGTGAACCTGTGCCGTTGCGGCACCCACCTGCGCATCATCGAGGCGATTGGCCTGGTCGCCGCGCAAAACAGGAGCGCAGCATGACCCAGGCCAACCCACACAACCCCAGTCGCCGAGCCTTCCTGCGGGGCGGCGCCTTGCTGATGGCATTTACCCTGATGCCCGCCGCGCGCCGTGCCTGGGCAGATACCGAAGTCGATACCCTGGGCACGGTGGTGTTGGCGCCGGACTTGCCCGGCAGCCTGCGCACCAACCCCTACCTCGATGCGTGGATTCGCATCGGTCATGACGGCATCACCGTCTACACCGGCAAGGTCGAATTGGGCACGGGAGTTAAAACCGCGTTGCTGCAAATTGCCGCTGAACGCCTGGAAGTGGCGCCGACCGCCATCACCCTGCTGACCGCCGACACCGCGCTGACCCCCAACGAGGGCTACACCGCCGGCAGCCACAGCATTTTCGACAGTGGCACCGCGTTGTTCAACGCGGCGGCGCAAGTCCGTGAGTTGCTGATGGATTCGGCCGGTCGCAGCTGGGGCGTCGCCGCAGCGTTGCTGACCACGGCCGATGGGGTCATACACGGCCCCAGCGGGCTGCGGATGACCTACGCCGACGCCGTCAGGAACGTCGATCTGCACCTCTACGCCAAATCCGAATCGCCCAGCATGCCGCCCGCAACCTTCAAGCTGATCGGTCATTCGCTGCAACGCCTGGACATTCCGGCCAAGGTCAGCGGTGGCCCTGCCTTCGTTCAGGACATCCGTCTGCCCGGCATGCTGCACGCCCGAGTCATTCGCCCGCCGCGCCCAGGCTCCACACTGCAGGCCTTCGATGCCGGCTCGATCAAGGCCTTGCCCGGTGTTGTCGAGGTGATGCGCGACGGCAATTACCTGGCCGTGGTGGCCCGTGACGAATGGCAAGCGATCAAGGCGATGCGCAGCGGTTATGAGTCGGCACGCTGGAGCGGCGGGCAGGTAATCCCCGAGGCCCGCGACATTCACACCTTGCTCGAACACCTGCCGTCGCGCCGTTACCCAATCAGCCATGAGGGCACGCCCCAGGCTGTCACGGACGGCGCATACCAAGCCCGGGTAACCAAGCAGTACCTGATGCACGGCTCCATCGGCCCTTCCTGCGCCGTGGCCTGGTTCAAGGACGGCACGTTGACGGTCTGGACCCACACCCAAGGCGTCTATCCCCTGCGCGCGGGCATCGCGGAAATGGTCCGGCTCCCACCTGAGCGCGTGCGCTGCATCCACGCCGAAGGCTCCGGTTGCTACGGCCACAATGGCGCCGACGATGCCGCGGCCGACGCCGCGCTGATTGCCATGCGAATGCCGGGCACGCCGGTGCGGGTGCAATGGATGCGCGAGCAGGAAAATCTCTGGGAGCCCTACAGCTCGGCGATGATCAGCGAAGTGCGCGCCAATCTGGATGCGCGGGGTCGCTTGCAGGACTGGAACTACGAACTGTGGACCACGCCGCACAACGAACGCATCGTCAATGCGGGCCGCTTGTTGCCGGCGCGATTGCTGGCGCGCCCCTTCACCTCGGCCCCGTCGATCCCCATCGCCCAGCCCGAAGGTGACGGCGATCGCAATGCCGTGCCGCTGTACACATTGGCCTCCACCCGCATCGACATGAACTTCGTCACCGAGATGCCCTTTCGCACCTCGGCGATGCGCTCGCTGGGTGCACATATCAACATTTTCGCCATCGAGGCCTGCATGGATGAATTGGCCAACAAGGCTGGAATCGATCCGGTCGCTTTGCGCCTGAATCATCTGGCGGACCCGCGGGCACGGGCGGTAGTGGAGCGGGTGCGCGATGCCATCGGCTGGCCGCACAAGCGCAATGAACCGGGCGCCGGTATCGGTTTCGCTTTCGCCCGCTACAAAAACATCATGGGCTACTGCGCGCTTGCGGTGCGCTTGCAGGTTCATCCGCAGACCGGCGAAATCCAGATCGATCAGGTGGTGACGGCGGTCGACGTCGGCCAGATCGTCAACCCCGATGGCCTGCGCAACCAGGTAGAAGGCGGGATACTCCAATCCGCCAGTTGGACGCTGTACGAAAAAGTGGCCTATGACGCCGGGGGTATTCGCAGTTATGACTGGAGCGGTTACCCGATCCTGCGATTTTCCCAGGTGCCGAAAAAAGTCGACGTCCATCTGCTCGACCAGCCAGGCCAACCGTTTCTGGGCGCCGCCGAAATCGTCCAGGGGCCGATGGCTGCCGCTATCGGCAATGCCGTGGCGAATGCGACCGGACGGCGCTGGCTGAACTTGCCACTGACCCGCTCCGGCCAACCCGCCTGACCTGCCCCGGCGGACTCGGCCTGCTTCAATCGCCCTGTTAGAAAAATTGAATTAGAGGGTTGTCCGTCCGGTCAAGAATTATGAACGCAGGACATCTGACGAGGTAATAGCCATGACTATCGAAGCAGAGACACTCGTACAACTGACCGAAGCCTTGCAGGAACGCGGCATGACACTGGTCGCCGATGTCGTGTTCATTCGGGCGCCGTATCGGCATGATCATCGTTGGATTTGCAGGGTGGCGTGACCCCGCACGACCGCCATCGGCTCCTCATTCAGCCTGCATGAGCCGCTGGCTTCGATGGCAATCGCCTAAAGCGCCTGGAAGCGCCCCTCGAAATCATTCGCCAGTTGCTCCAGCGTCACATCGCCCAGGCGCTCCAGCAACAGCGATTGCGCGGCATCGAACGCATCGGTCAACGCCGCATTCACCGCCTGTTCCACCAGGCATTGCGGGTGGTCTGTCGCAAGGCCGATGGCGAACACCGAAGCACTGCCCAACGCCTGGTGGATGTCCAACAGCGTGATGTCGGCCAGGGGTTTGGCCAGTGTCCACCCTCCCCGATGGCCTTTCTCCGAACGCACATAACCTTGCTCCTTGAGCAGCGCCATGGTGCGGCGAACCACCACCGGGTTGGTGCCGAGCATCTGCGCCATGGTGTCGGATGTCGCGGGTTTGTCCTGGCGCGCCATGTGGATCAGCACGTGCAGCATGCGGGACAGACGGGTGTCGTTTCTCATCAATGATGTGTTCTGGGGAGGTGCTCGCAGCCTCCCACGAAACAATAATTGTTACAAGACCATTGACGCGCTGACTTCACGTAACTTACGTTGTATCTTGAATTTCCTGAACGGGCTAACAAGCCTTGGAGACAACATCATGTTCGACGTAATCATCGTCGGCGGCAGCTATGCGGGCATTTCGGCAGGCCTGCAATTGGCGCGGGCGCGCCGTAAGGTGCTGGTGATCGATGCCGGCAAAAGGCGCAACCGCTTCGCCGATCATTCCCATGGATTTCTCGGCCAGGACGGGCGCCACCCTGGCCTGATCGCCGACGAGGCTCGTGCCCAGTTGCTGGCGTATCCCACCGTGCAATGGCGTACACAATCGGCGGTCGACGCCGCCCAAAACGGCGAGACATTCACGGTGACAACCGCAGACGGCGAACACTTTGCCGCCAAGCGCCTGATCCTCTCTTCGGGCGTGGTCGACGAGTTGCCTGAGGTGCCCGGCCTGTCCCAACGCTGGGGCAAGCGTGTGTTTCATTGCCCGTATTGCCACGGTTATGAACTGGACGGCGCCCCCATTGGCGTGCTCGCCGCGTCACCGATGGCCATCCACCACGCATTGATGCTGCCTGACTGGGGACCCACCACATTTTTGCTCAACGGCGTGTTCGAACCCGACGCCGAACAATGGGCGCAATTGCAGCGACGCGGCGTGCAGGTGGAGGCCGAACCGGTCCTGTCCATCGATGGCGATCAGGCCGACGTGACACTCGCCAGCGGCCGGGTGATCAAGCTGGCCGGTCTGTTCACTCAGCCACGCACCCGAATGGCCAGCCCTCTGCCCGCCTTGTTGGGCTGCGATTTCGAGGACGGACCGATGGGTCCGTTCATCAAGGTCGACGCGATGCGCGAGACCAGTGTGCGCGGGGTATTTGCCTGTGGGGACGCCGCAGTGGCGGCTGGCAATGTGGCAATTGCCGTGGGGGATGGCGCGCGTACAGGGGGCGCGGCTCATCAGTCGTTGATGTTTCGCTAAGGCGGGTGTCGATCATCCAGGCACGGATGCCTGGTGATGCGAGTCCGGCGCCTCAATCGCCTCAAAGCGCCTGACCTCGCCCTGCACAAAATCCGTGAACAGCTTGACCCTGATCGGCGTGTTGGTACCAAACGCGTGCACCGCATGCAGCTCCAGCGATGGCAGCGCCTGCTCCGGCAGCAGTTGCACCAGCCGCCCTTCCTCGAGATCCTGCTGGACGATGCAGCGCATCAAGTACGCCACGCCCATTCCATCGAGCGCTGCCGTGCGCAAGCCAAAGCCCGAATCCAGGCCGATTCGCCCCTTGGGCAGCAGCGTTTCGCCGCTGGCGAAGACGATGGGCAGTGTCCGTCCGTTCAATTGATAACGCACGAAAGGCAGGTTGCGCAGATCATCGATTGTGCGCGGATTGCCTCGCTTGCGCAGGAAGTCGGGAGACGCGACCAACGCCATGTTCAAGTGCGCCAGCGTGCGCGCCCGCAGATTGCTGTCGCCAAGTGATCCCACCCGGAAAATCACGTCGTAGCCTTCACTGATCAGGTCGACGTGGTGGTCCAGCAGGTTGAGGTCGACATCCACCTGCGGATGATCCACCAGAAACGCCTCGCCAATCCTGGGCAGCAACAAGCGCCCCAACTCGCTGGGCATGCTCACGCGCAAATGGCCGCGCACGTTTCCGGTGGGCCGGATCGCATCCTCGGAGTCCTCCAGCGCACGCAGCAATGGCGCCACGCGCTCGAAAAACAGATGGCCGTCGGGGGTCAGGCTGAGGGTTCGGGTCGAGCGCCGGAACAGGGTGACGTTGAGCTTTTTCTCCAGCCGCGCGATGCCCTTGGAGATCGCCGAAGGCGTGGTGCCAGCGATGCGCGCCGCGGCACTGAAAGACCCCGCCTCCACCACCTGGACAAAGGCAATGAGGCTGCTCGACTGGCTCAACAGGCTGGACATCTTGTGACTCCGAAGCACAACTGATGTGCCTTGTTCAGGACTGGTTGCAGAAAACCCGCGCCGGATAATACGCCGAAACAACCATGATCGGAGTCAGCGTATGAAGCGCCTCGAAGGCAAAATAGCAGTCATCACCGGCGGCAACAGCGGGATCGGCCTGGCATCCGCCTGCCTCTTCGCACAGGAAGGCGCCCAGGTGATCATCACCGGTCGGCGCAAGGCGGTTCTGGAGCAGGCCATTGAAACCATCGGCCACGGCGCCATTGCCATCGAGGGCGATGTGGCCAGCCTGGAACATCATGACAGCGTAGCCACCGAGGTCAGGCAACGCTTTGGTGGGCTGGACATCTACATGGCCAACGCCGGGGTCATCACCTTGCAGCCGTCCGACCAGGTTTCGCCGGACGTCTATGATGCCCAGTTCAACATCAATACGCGCGGCGTATTCTTTGGCGTCCAGTCGATCACGCCGGTGCTGCATGAGGGGGCCAGCATCATCCTCACCAGTTCACTGGCTGCCACCAAAGTGTTGGAGAATCACGCGGTATACGCGGGCAGCAAAGCCGCCATCGCTGCCTTCGCCCGCAGCTGGGCGCTGGAACTGCGCGCACGGCGCATCCGCGTCAACGTGCTCAGCCCAGGCCCGGTCGATACGGCGATCATTGGCAAATTGGGTGTGTCAGACGAGCAGCGCCCGGACTTCCTGAAAATGCTCGGTGACATGATCCCGGCCGGGCGCCTGGGTGAAGCAGAAGAACTGGCGCGCGCGGCGCTTTACCTCGCATCGCCAGACAGCGCGTACGTTAACGGCATCGAACTGTTGGTTGATGGCGGGATGTCGCTGACGTGAGCTGAAGACCCTCGTCAGCGGGGCTCTGGATGCTCGCTGGACACCGAATTGGTGGCGTCGACGTCCGACATGTCTTCTTCGAGCGGTGCTTCGTCATCCGGTGGCAGTGGCACCTCGGACTCATCTTTGCGGGGATCATGCCCGGTTTCGTTATCCGTGGCGCGGGTCACATCCTGCTGCGACCGGTTGCCGGGTGCATTCTCGTCAATGTCCATGCTCGCTCTCCGTTCAGGTGCGCGGAACCTCCGCGCTTAAACGTGAGAGACGGCCCTCCATGGCAAGTGCCCGGCAATGGACGAACGGTTAGTGCACTTTGCCTGTCGTCTGTCGCGCCCGGCTCTGACAGAATCGACCACACACTCCGCCGACAAGTCTTGCCCCATGTCCTTACGCGCGCTTCGTACCCTGCTGGCCATCGCTCAACACGGCTCGTTCGTCCAGGCGGCGCAGAGCGTGCACCTCACACAGTCAGCCGTGAGCCTGCACATCAAGTCACTGGAAGAAACGTTCAACACCTCGCTCTTCGACCGCTCGCGCCGCCTGCCGGTCCTGACCGACGCTGGCCACGTGGCCGTGGAGCGCGCACGGGAAATCATCGCGCTCTACGACAGCATCGCCTCGGAAATCGGCGGCGATAATGAATTGCGTGGCCGGTTGAAATTGGGCGTCATCCCCACGGCATTGACCACCATCCTGCCCCAGGCGCTGGCCGCCCTGGGTGCCGAGCATCCTCATCTGCGCATTACCGTGGCCTCCGGCATGTCCGCGGAACTCGCGACCCGGCTTGAGGCTGGCGATATCGACGTGGCCATCACCACCGAACCGGTGAAACCTCACCCCTACGGTCTGGTGAGTACCACCCTGTATGAAGAAGGGTTCTGGATCATTGCCCCTTCTACATTGTCGGGACTGCACACCCGGCAGTTGCTGGAGCAGCAGCCGTTCATTCGTTTTGATCGTCGTGCCTGGGCGGGGCGCACCATTGAACGAGAACTGCGGCGCATGCGTCTGCGCGTGCAGACCACGATGGAGCTGGACAGCCAGGAAGCGATTATCCAAATGGTGACCCAGGGGCTGGGCGTAGCCGTGGTGCCCCTTTCGAGTCGCAACCTCGAACAACTCAGTCACCTTGAAATCCAGGCCTTTGGCTCACCTCAGCGTACGCGTCGTGTGGTGCTGCTCGAACGTGAGGACCGACCCCGCGCCCGGCTGGCTGTGGCACTGGCAAAAGTGATTCAGCAGCAGACCGTGAGCTGACCACCCATGAGAAATATTTGTTGATCGATGGATTTTTAATCGATTTTATTTCTGGCCCTGGCTTCTTATCGTGTACCTGTCCAAATGCCAACGGCAGGTCCCATGTACGCTTCAAATCGCCCTTCTCGCTTGATTGAACATTCGTCTGCGCAGGCGCGCTCATGATTCGCGAGTTGCTGTTGGCGCTGGTGCCCATCGCTGTCCTGATTGCATTGGGCGCCTGGCTCAAGCGCAGCCAGTTCCTGGCAGATACCTTCTGGGCTCAGGCCGAACGCCTGGGTTATTACGTGTTGCTGCCCGCCCTGTTTGTGCACGGCCTTTCGACCGCCAGACTGAACGACGTGCCGGTCCAGGGCATGATCACGGCGCTGGTGTTTTCGACGCTGACCGTGGCCGCGCTGCTGGTTGGCGCACGGCGCTTTCTTGGAGCCAACGATCCGGCGTTTACGTCCGTTTTCCAGGGCGGTGTGCGCTTCAACAACTACGTGGGTGTTTCGGCGGTCGCCGGCTTGTTCGGCGCCCAGGGCATTGCACTGGCAGCGGTGGCCAATGCGGCCATCGTGCCAACGGTGAACATTCTGTGCGTATTGGTGTTCGCCCGGTACGGTGCAGGCGGTCGAATGTCCGCAGCCAAGGTGTTGAGGCAAGTGGCGCTCAACCCGCTGGTGCTGGCCTGCATCGGCGGAATATCGCTTCAGGCACTTGGGCTGGGCCTGCCCGCCGGGATAGAACCGGCCATCAAGGCATTGGGCATGGCCTCGTTGCCGCTGGGTTTGCTCTGCGTTGGCGCGGCCCTGGAACCGGGTTCCGTGCGCAGTTGGGTGCGACCGGTGGCCTACTCGTCCGCGTTCAAGTTCCTGCTGATGCCAGTGGTCACCTTGTTTGCCTGCCGCATCGCCGGGCTGGGCGGCAACGCCGCCATCGCCGCCCTGGTGTTCCAGGCACTGCCCACCGCCTCATCGTCCTACATCATGGCGCGACAACTGGGTGGAGACGCCCCGCTGATGGCCGGGATCATCGCCAGTCAAACCTTGCTGGCCGGTGTGGCGCTGCCGGTGGCGGTCGTTGTGCTGACCCCCTGGATCTAATGAAAGCAACTGTCTATCCCCTGCCATTCATCGTTGAATGACGCGGTATTATTAACTGCAATTGGAAATGAATAAGCGATGAGGAAAGATGGATAGCCTGATTCATGAGTGTCTGTCCAAGGAGTCAAAAATGACCGTCACCGCGAAAACCCGATCCGACACGGCTCATGTTCCTGTAGAGCTGGCAGAACGCGTTGATCAAATAGCCGAACGTCTGGAGCGGTCAAAAAACTGGATCGTCAAGCAAGCCCTCTCCGATTGGCTTGATCAGGAGGAAGAGCGCATTCGCCTGACCCGCGAAGCGTTGGCCGACGTGGATGCCGGCCGCGTGATCGACCATCAGGCGGTCCAGGCCTGGGCCGAAAGCCTCAGCACGGATAAGCCGCTGCCGGTGCCACATTGATGGAGCTGAGTTGGACGAGCAAAGCGCTATCCGATCTTGCCCGCCTTTATGATTTTTTGGCAGCGGTGAACCAACCCGCACCAGCTCGCACGCTTCAGCAGCTCACGGCCGCGCCGACCGCCCTATTGAGCAACCCACGCATTGGTGAACGTTTGGAAGAGTTCGCCCCGCGTGATGTGCGCAGAATCCTGGTCGGGCACTATGAGATTCGCTATGCAATTGCGGACGCCACCCTTTACCTTATGCGCCTTTGGCATATGCGCGAAGATCGTCAACAGTAAATTGGAACGTCGTGGGATTTCAGGCTCCCGGTTTTATCGTTGACGACTGTCGCGAGTGAGCTCACTCAGGTTAATCCTTCTGGCGCGTCCGTCCCGGCTTGTAATCCCTGGGATCAATCCCCCACTTGCGCAGCCTCGACGCCAGGGTAGTGGGTTTGACGCCCAGCAACTGCGCCGCGCCGCCCTCACCAGACACCTTGCCACCCGTGCGTTTGAGCATCGCCAGTGTATTGGCTCGCAGCTGCCGTTGGAGCAGCTCATCGGCAACCGGCTCACCCGCCGCGGCCTGCTCTGCGCGAACAGGCGCCGGAACCCGCGCCCCGGAAGCCATCAGGTCGTCAAAATGCAAACGACCATCCTGGGAAACGATCATCTGTCGCTCGATCACATTTTCCAGCTCACGGATGTTGCCAGGCCACGGGTAACGCTTGAGTAATTCAACCTGGGCCAATGGCAGACGTACACCTGGTTTGTTGAACGCCAACGATGCCCGCCGCAAAAAGTGGCTGGCCAACAGGGGAATGTCGTCGATTCGTTCGCGCAGTGGCACCGAGCGAACAGGAAACACGTTCAGCCGAAAATACAGGTCCTCGCGAAAACCACCCGCCGCGATCATCGCACGCAAATCGCGGTTGGTCGCGGCGATGACCCGCACATCCACCGCTCGCGTGACGTTGTCGCCGACACGCTCGAACTGTTGATCCTGGAGCACGCGCAACAACTTGCTCTGCAACTCCAGGGGGATTTCTCCCACCTCATCGAGAAACAGCGTACCGCCGTCGGCCAGCTCGAAACGCCCCATGCGTGCATTGACCGCCCCGGTAAAGGCACCTTTTACATGGCCAAAAAACTCGCTCTCGAACAGGTCCCTGGGGATTGCCGCGCAGTTGACACGAATCAACGGGCGGTCAGCGCGCCGGCTGCTCGCGTGAATCGCCCGGGCAATCAGCTCCTTGCCGGTGCCGGACTCGCCATTGATCAGAACGTTGGCATCGGTCGGCGCCACCAGTTCGATCTGGCGGATCAGGTGAAGGACCGCCGGGCTCTCGCCAACGATTTCATGGTGGTTGCGCTCAGCCTTGATCTCTTCCTGCAGGTACTGGTTTTCCACCTCCAGGCGTTGCTTGAGCTGTTCGACTTCGTTGAGCGCCTCCCGCAAGCGTTGCTCGGCGCGCTGACGCTCGCGAATGTCCCGAAACAGCACCACCGCCCCCACCAGCCGCCCCATCTCGAAAATCGGCGTGCTGGTGTACTCGACGGCAATGGCCTCGCCGTTCTTGTGCCAGAACACCTCGTGATCGACCCGGTGCACCTGGCCGTCGCTGAACGACGCGTGGATCGGACACTCCTGTACCGCAAAGCAGCTGCCATCGCTATGGCTGTGATGGAACAACTGGTGCGCATCGTGGCCCACCATGTCGGCGGCGCTCCACCCCAGAATGCGTTCGGCCGCCGGGTTGATGAAGGTGGTCTGGCCCTTGGCATCGAGCCCGTAGATGCCCTCGCCTACTGCACCGAGGATCAATCGGTTCTGCTGCTCGATGCGCTCGAAAACCTGGGAAATCCGCTCCCAGCCGACATGACCCAGGCGGTGCTGACGGCGTGCTTCCGAACGATTGCGCCGCGTTTCGAGCACATCGCGACGCTGGATCGTGAACAGGATGCGGTGGCCATCGGCCAACGCACTCGCGCTCACTTCCACCGGATGCTGGCGGCGGCTCAAGTCAATCAGCACCAGATCATCGGACCACGCCTGGCCCTGGGTCAGCACCTCATCGCTGAAACTCACCCACAAGGAAAGCCCCTCGCCGAGGAAATGGCTGAAACGCCGAGGGGAGTGCTCATCGGGCATGCACCCCAGCAGTTCGAGTGCGACGGTGTTCGCCTGCAGTATCGAATCAGTTCGCGGGTCGACCACCAGCATCGCCTGAGAGGCGCGATCGATTGCATCATCTTGAAAGCCAGCGATCATGGTCTACCCACTGTAAAAACGAAGGAATAATTACGAAATATCGTATTTATTTAACCATATTTCGTTATTAACGAAAAATCGTTACAACCAACAGCGCCAATCTCCGATTTATTTAACTTAAATATCAATGAGTTAAGAGCAGAAATAAACTGGCACGACTCTCGCTATAGACCCTGCAGTGGAGGCGGAGCACCCGCCTCTTTCACTTCACTGAGAGAGAGTTGCCCCATGAACAAAATCGAAATGCACCACACCATCATGGCCGCCAAGGCCCGTCTGAATCTGAACTGGGACAGCCTCGCCGACGCAGCGCAAAAAGCCCCGGTCTGGGTCGCTTCGGTGTGTTACGGGATGAACAGCGCACCGGCAGATGTGGCAGCGCGACTCTGTCAGGCGCTGGAATTGGATGACGACGTTGCGACCGCGATGACAGTTTTCCCGACCAAGGGCTGGGATCAGGCGATCCCCCAGGACCCTCTGATCTATCGCCTGTACGAACTGGTGGGCGTTTACGGGCCGACCCTGAAAGATGTGATCCAGGAAAAATTCGGCGACGGCATCATGAGCGCCATCGACTTCTCCATGCACGTCGACAAGATCGAAGACCCCAAGGGTGACCGCGTGTTGGTGACCCTCAATGGCAAGTTCCTGCCTTACCGATCCTGGTAACGACTTCACCTTCTCGCAACGTTCGCCAAGGGGTCATCCAATGTCTTATCTATTGCCGTTCGAATTCGTCACCAAAATGGTCGATGCCGGCGAATCCAAGATCCACATGTCCACCCGCGATACATTGATCCGCGCCTACATGGCGGGTGCCATCCTCGCGCTGGCCGCGGTGTTCGCAGTCACCATCGCCGTGCAGACCGGCTCGGCATTGCTGGGCGCCGTGCTCTTCCCCGTGGGCTTCTCCATGCTCTATCTGATGGGCTTCGACTTGCTCACCGGCGTGTTCGTCCTGACCCCGCTGGCGCTGCTGGACAAACGACCGGGCGTCACCGCCAGCCGCGTCCTGCAGAATTGGGGGTTGGTGTTCCTCGGCAATTTCGCCGGCGCGTTGACCGTGGCGTTCATGATGGCGTTCATCTTCACCTACGGCTTCAACGCACCACCGGGCGCCGTGGGCGACAAGATCGCCAACATCGGCGAAGCCCGCACCCTGGGCTACGCACATTACGGCGTCGCCGGCTGGTTCTCGATTTTCCTGCGCGGCATGCTGTGCAACTGGATGGTGTCGATGGGCGTGGTGGGCGCGATGATCTCGACTTCGGTCAGCGGCAAGGTCATCGCCATGTGGATGCCGATCATGCTGTTCTTCTTCATGGGCTTCGAGCACTCGGTGGTGAACATGTTCCTGTTCCCGTCCGCGATGATCATGGGCGGCAATTTCTCGATCATGGATTATATGATCTGGAACGAGATCCCCACGGTACTGGGCAACCTGGTCGGTGGCCTGGCCTTTACGGGCCTGACGCTGTACAGCACGCATATCAGGACGGCGGCGAAGCGCGCGATTTGCTGATCCATCGGCCAGGCCGCCGTGGGTATCAGGCGGCCAGCATGATCGTTGACGACCATCGCGACGGTTCGACGGTTCGACGCTTCGACGTGCTCGCGCCTACAAGTGCATCGGGGCTTCGAACCTTGTGGGGGGGGGCTCGCTCCCCACGACATCAAGGCTTGACCATCGCCTTGACACTGGCGATCACCGCGTCGATCGTAAACGGCTTGGCGAACACATCGGCGAACAGGTCAGCCCGCTCGTTGGCCAGATGGGCCTGCGCGCCGCTCATGAGCATGATGGGTATCTTGCTGAACTGGTCTTTCGCCTTGATGGATTCGGCGAACTCCAGCCCCGTCATGCCCGGCATCATGAAGTCGGTGATGATGAGGTCCGGCCGCTCCCGGTCGAGAATGTCGAGTGCTTTGAGTGCGCTTCCGGCCGTTACGGTCAGGAACCCCTCGTCCTCAAGCGCGAAGCTCAAAATGTCAGCGATCAGGTACTCGTCGTCGATGATGAGAATGGTAGTCATATTTCGCGTACATCCCACATCAGCCCCGAGGAACTCGAGCGAAATACACAATCTGGCCGTCCACAAATTGCCATTCGCATGTCTCAGGCCTTTTTCAGTTCGATTCCAGCATGGCCTATCACGACTTCGAGAAGCGAAGGGTCATAGGCGTTGTCTCTGATCTTGAGAATGGAGAGCTGGCGTTGAAGTTCAGAACCTTTGTAGCCGAACTGGATGAGCAACAGGTTATCCATGACACCGGAGAGTTCGGGCGCCGAGATGATCGGATGATCGCTGAAAAGATGCTGGATCTCCCAAGTGGCCAAAACCGTCACATCCCTTGAACGCAACTCGCCCAATACCGCCGTAAAAACCTCCAACACCCGGGTCTGATCGACCGAGACCCTGGCCATGGCCAGCAAGCTGTCGATAAAGACGCGCTTGATCCCATTCTCCTTGACGGTGTAGAGCAGGTCGTAGGCCAGGCGATCGATGAGCCCGGCCGACGCCGAGTTCCAGGACAGGTGCAGCGCACCTGATTGTTCCAGGGCAGTAAAGTCGTGACCGAGCGCCTGGGCCTTCATGCGCAGGCGTGAGGGCGATTCGTGGAAACCGAAATACAGGCCCGGCGCCTGCGGCGTGGAGCCTGCGAGGAATTGGGCGCCCAGCGACGTTTTACCTGCACCCGACGGTCCCATGACCAGCGTCACCGAAGAAGACATCAACCCGCCGCCAATCCGCGTATCAAGGGTGGGGATGCCACTGCTGACCAGATCGAACTCACCCGTGTCAATCAGCGCCGGACCGGTCAGGATACTTTCGATGCGCGGATAAACGGTGATGCCGTTTTCAGTGATTTCGAACTCGTGCGGACCTGCAATGGCGCCACTGCCACGGGTTTTGCGCAACCTGATCCGGCGGACCGCCTTCGAGGCCACCGACTCCTCGCCCATCTCGATGACGCCGTCCACCATCGTATGCTCCGGGCTGCCGTCATCAAGCTGCGAGCTGGTCAGGAACAGCACGGTGCAACCGGCAAAGGCTGCGTGCCCCTGCAACTCGGAGATGAACTGCTTGGTGTCCAGCGGCGACTCGGCCTTGGAGCGTGCATTGAGCAACCCGTCCAGAATCAACAGGCTGGATTTCTGCCGACTGATCTCTCGACGCAGCAGCTTGACCACCGCATCCAGACCGTCGTTTTCCAGCGTGTCGAACGCGCTGACGAACTGAATCCTTTGATTGACTTCGGCCTTATCGTAGAAGCTCAGGGTAGAGAGGAACTGGAAGAGCCGGTCATGGGGTTCCGCGAGCAGGGTCGCAAAAAGAACGTGACCATCACGCTTGATGTGGTTGAAACCGATCTGGTTCGCCAGGATGGTCTTGCCCGATCCTGGCCGTCCTTGAATGATGTAGGACGCGCCGGCGATCAGGCCTCCCTTCAACAGGGTATCGAGGCCTTCGATCCCACTTTCAAGACGTTTAAGCTGATTCAACGCTGATCCCTCCACTGATCTTCACCGGGTGCCAAAATAGCCTGTTGCGCTGGTGGAACGCGTTTGCGACGAGTGTTTTACCGAGTGTAACCCACACGCCTTAAAAACCTGTACAAAAGCATCGCCCGCGTAAAGCAGACAACCGTTTTCGTCGTTCGTGCCGGGAGAATGGGACTTGGCGAGACTGGGATCGTCGCACATCAAAAAAGGCAGTCGTCAGACACAAAAATGCCGCTCAATGAGCGGCATTCTGTTTGATCTGCAGGAAGGGGCCGAACAGGTTCAGGCGGTCGAATCGTCCTTTACTCGCTCCCCCGCCGGCCGGTCCGTCGCAATCACCGCGTCGATCCCCCAGTCATTGGGCTCGGCCCAATCCTCGCCGAACATTTCCACCGGGTGCATGGTGCGATCGGCGCCGTTACCGCAGGCCAGGGACTTCGCCGGACAATACCGATCACACCCCCAGCAGATGCGTTCAGGGTGACTGGGATTGACGGGGAAATTCTTGGCCATGCCGTTCTCCGGTCTTCAAGGGGCGTATTCCCACCCTACAACCTCGAACCGCCGCCAGCCTTGACTCACGTCAAGAACGGACACCCAACACCCTCACACGCTTCACATTCCTCGGGCTAAGCTTGTCTCGCCTGATACAGACCGGAGAGTCGCGATGCTTAACAAGAATCCTGCCACCCAGAATCCGCCGCCACTGTCCACATGGGACGATCAAGACGTCGCCGGGCACGAAGCCTTCACGGCCCCACCCGCCTTGACCAATGCGGAGTTGGTGCACCTGCGGGTCAGGGTGATTGCCCTGGAAAACCTGGTCATCGCCCTGCTGGCCGAAGGCTCGGAGCGCCAACGGGCGATAGCCCGGGAAATGGCCGATTTCATTTCCCCACGATCCGGTTTCACGCAACACCCGCTGACTATTCACGCGGCGGACCACATGACCCACAGCGTTGAGCGCGCCGAACGTTTCCGTCGACGGGAGGAAATTGAGGTTTAAATGCTCAAAACTTGATAACAATCATTATTGTTCGCAGTGAAGCTTCCTAGACTCGGGTTCCTATTTCCAAAGTCCCCAGGAAGTCACCATGCGTACCCCGTTCTCGCTGTCACTCGCCCTGCTCCTGCTCGCACCATTGGCCCATGCGAAGGAATACCCGATCGGATCGCCGCAGATGTGCGCCGGGCTGGAGGTCGGGGCGGTGTACTTGCAGCCGATTGAAATGGAACCCGCCGGCATGATGCGCGCCACTGCGGATTCCGACGTGCACCTGGAAGCCGACATCCGTGCCACTGCGGACAACCGTAACGGCTTCCAGGAAGGCAGTTTCGTGCCGTACCTCAACGTCTCGTTCAAGCTGAAAAAGGTCGGCGGCGAGCAGGAGCTCAAGGGCGATTTCCACGCCATGGTGGCCAACGACGGCCCCCACTACGGCGATAACGTCAAATTGCTCGGCCCTGGCAAATACCAACTGACCTTCACCGTCCTGCCACCGAGCGGCCATGCTGCACTGGGTCGTCACACCGACAAGGAAACCGGCGTCGCCCCATGGTTCGACAAGTGTGAGCTGAACTACGAGTTCGTCTACGCCGGCATCGGTAAAAAAGGCGGTTACTGAGATGAAGCGCCTGCCGCTGGCCCTGCTGCTGGCCGCAACCCTGGCACCGCTGGCCGCCCAGGCCGAGCTGCCGACCTATGAACTGAGCCTCAATGACGGTCATTTCACCCCCGCCGTGCTCGAGGTGCAGGCGGGACAGCGCTTCAAGATCATCTTGAAAAACATCGGCCAGGGGCCTGCCGAGTTCGAGAGCACACCGCTGCGAGTGGAAAAGGTGCTCTCGCCCGGGGTGACCACATTCGTGGTCATCCATCCGCTTAAACCTGGCCAATACCCGTTCTTCGACGAGTTCAATACGCAATTGCCCGAAGGCAGCATTCTCGCGAAATAACCCGTACGGAGTTCTCATGAATCAATCAATGTTCATCGTCTGGCGGGAAAGTGTCGAGGCGCTGCTGGTCATCGGCATTCTCCAGGCCTGGATCAGCCAACAGAGCCAGGGCAGCCGACTGGTCAAGTTTCTTTGGGCCGGGGTGGTGCTGGGGCTGTTGTTTTCCGGCCTGCTGGCCGGGCTGATCCTGTTGGCGGGCAGCGCCATGAGCGGACCGGCCAGTGAATGGTTCCAGGCTGCGCTCGCCTTGATCGCCAGCCTGTTGATCGTGCAAATGGTCAGCTGGATGCACCGCCATGGACGCACGCTCAAGCAGGACCTGCTGCGCGATGCCGACAGCAAGATGTCCCGGCAAGGTGGCTGGGGCCTGTTGCTGTTGGCGCTGCTCGCGGTGAGCCGCGAAGGCAGTGAAACCGTGGTGTTCCTGTATGGCGCAGGGGCGCAATTGCGTGGCCCGCAGCTGGGTCTGTTCGCCATCGGTGGCGCGCTCGGCCTGGTGCTGTCAGCGCTGACCATCGTCGTGCTGCATGGCAGTCGCCGGTTTATCTCGTGGCAACGATTCTTTGCCATCAGCGAGACGATCCTGCTACTGCTCGGCGCGGCGTTGCTGGTCAGCGGCATCGAGCGGGTGGGCGGCCAACTGCTCGCCATGGACGTGCCGGAGTGGGTCTACAGCCTTGCCGGTGACGCGCTGTGGGACAGCAACGCCTTGCTCAGCGACAGCCATGGCATGGGTGGTTTTCTTGCCAGTTTCACCGGTTACCGGGCCACGCCCAGCGCCCTTGCCGTGCTCGCATGGCTGGGTTATTGGTTGCTGGTCGGTGGCTGGCTACGGCTGCGAACCGCGGACAAAGTCCCATGCCTGAACTGACCTGGCGCAACCGCTGGTTGCAGCGCCTGGGAGACGGGATGCGTCATCACGCCCCCGTCATTCGGGCGGTGCAGTGGTTTGTCGTGCTGTTCTATGCCTTGCTGCTGGTGATCCCGGCGCTGCTGCCACTGCCGGACAGCCAGGCGCGGATGCTGGATAACCTGACCCTGTTCGCGCAGTTTCTGTTCTGGGGTCTCTGGTGGCCGTTCGTGCTGCTGTCGATCGTGCTGTTCGGCCGAGTGTGGTGTGGCGTGTTGTGTCCGGAAGGTTCGCTTAGCGAATGGGCCAGCCAGTACGGCAAAGGCATGGGCGTGCCACGCTGGGTCCGCTGGGGCGGTTGGCCGACCCTGGCGTTCTGCCTGACCACCCTCTATGGCCAACTGATCAGCGTCTATGACTACGCGCAAGCGGCGCTGTTGATCCTGGGCGGCTCGACTGTGGCGGCAGTGGTCGTCGGCTTGCTGTTCGCCCGGGGCAAGCGCATCTGGTGCCGTTACCTGTGCCCGGTCAGCGGCGTGTTCGCCCTGCTCGCCCGCCTTGCACCGGTGCACTTTCACGTCGATGAACAACGCTGGGTGGAAAACGCCGCCCCGCGCCAGCCACCGCCCAACTGTGCGCCACTGCTGGACATTCGCCGCCTGCGCGGCGCCAGCGACTGCCATGCCTGCGGGCGTTGCAGCGGCCAGCGTGGCGCAGTGCAATTGATCGCCCGCTCGAGCAATCAGGAAATCCTCGACTCGACGACGCAAAGCGTTTCCGCCTGGGACGTGCGCCTGTTGCTGTTCGGCGTGATCGGCCTGGCGATGGGCGCCTTCCAGTGGACGGTCAGCCCGTGGTTCATCGCCCTCAAGCAAAGCCTTGCGCAATGGCTGGTGGAGCATGATCAACTGTGGGCGCTGAACGACAATGCGCCCTGGTGGCTGCTCACCCATTACCCGCAGCTCAATGACAGTTTCAGCTGGCTCGACGGGTTCAGCATCATGGCTTACCTGGGGGTGAGTTCGCTGGTACTCGGCGCGGCATTGCTGATTATCATGCGCCTGGCCGCCCGGCTGGCCGGTGATCGCGCACTGTATTGGCCCCTGGCGCTGACCCTCACGCCCCTCGGTGGTGCGGGACTGTTTCTCGGGCTATCGGCGACCACCGTGAAATTACTGCGTTATGAAGGCTTGTTGCTGGAGTGGGTGCAACCGGCCAGGGCCTGCTTGCTGATCGCGGCGGTGGGTTGGAGTGTGCTGCTGGGGTACAAGCGCCTGAACCGGCAACGACTGCCCGTGCCAAGGCGACTGGCTGCCTGCACCTGCCTGATGCTGGCCAGTGGATTGATCGGGTACGGCTGGTGGTTGCAGTTTTGGGGTTGGGCCTGATGACATCCCCCATTCCCTGTAGGAGCGAGCATGCTCGCGATGGAGGCAGGGACAACACGGGCATCCAGGCAGCCCGCGTTATCGTTGACCTCCATCGCGAGCATGCTCGCTCCTACAGGGGGATTGGGGTGTCAGAGAAAAACGCGATCTAGACTTTGAACCGCGCCACCGTCTGATGCAGGTCGCCGGCCATTTGTGCCAGCTCCTGGCCAGCGCTGTCAGTGTGTTGGGCGCCGAGCAGGACCTGCTCGGATAAGCTGCGGATGCTCACCAGGTTGCGGTCCACTTCCCGGGCCACCAGCGCCTGCTGTTCGGTGGCACTGGCAATCATCATGTTGCGCTCGTTGATCTGTGAGATGGACCGAGTGATCTGATCCAGCGCTTCACCGGAACGGCGCGCGACTTCCAGGGTGGACTGGACCAAATCGTTGCTGCCGTGCATGGCGGTCACCGCAAGGCCGCTGTCTTGGCGAACATTGTCGATCATCTGTTCGATTTCCTGGGTCGATTCCTGGGTGCGCTGCGCCAGCGCCCGCACTTCATCGGCCACCACCGCAAAGCCGCGCCCGGCTTCCCCGGCCCGCGCCGCCTCGATCGCCGCATTGAGAGCCAGCAGATTGGTCTGGCCTGCAATGCCACGAATCACGTCCAGCACCTTGCTGATGTCCTGGACCCGGCCAGCCAGTTGTTCAATCCGTTGGGAGGTCTCGATGACGCCATCCGCCAGCACGCCAATCGAGGCGACCGTTTCCTGGACCTGTTCACGTCCCCGATGCGCGGTTTGCTCGGATTGCCGCGAAGCCTCGGAGGTGCTGACCGCATTGCGCGCCACTTCATCCACGGCGGCGGTCATCTGGTTGACGGCAGCCGCAGCCTGCTCGATCTCCTGCCCCTGCAATTGCAGGTTGCTGGCGGTCTGGCTGCTGACGGCGCTGAGTTCCTCGGAAGAGCTCGCGACCCGATCCACCGAGCCTGCGATGTGCTTGACCATGGTGTTGAGGTTCTGCTGCATCTGGCGCATGTTCATCATCACGCTGCCGGCGCTGCTGGAACTCACCGGCACCTCAGTCGTCAGGTCACCCTCGGCGATCTGGCTCAGAACCCGCGCGGCATCATTCGGTTCACCGCCCAGGGGCCTAGTCACGCTGCGGGTGACAATGATCGCAGCGCCGATGACCAGGGCGACACAAAACACAAACAGGCCGAGCATGTTGCGCCGCGCCTCGCTGTACAACTGCTGCGCCGACTGCTCACGGTCGGAGAATATTCTTCCCTGTAGCGCCATCAACTCATCCAGGCTGCGGTACACCTCAAGCTCGGCCGGGATGACCTTTTGCTTGAGTTGGGCCATGGCGTCATCGGTCGCGCCTTGCCCGATCAATACCTGCACCTGCGTGAACGCGGCAACGTACGCTTCGCGATTCTTTTTCAATGCCGTATAGGCTGCCTTTCCCTCGGGCAGGTCGAACAACGGCGCAAGGGTTTCGAAGGCCTGGGTGATGCGTTTTTTAGTGGAATCGATCGACTGTTGAGCTTGCAGGTTATCTTTGCTGATCAACAGATCCCGCGTGTTTCTGGCGTTGTCGCGAACGCCGGTGGCGATCACCATCATCGGCTCGATTTTCGGCCAGTCCTGTTTGACGATGACCTCCGACTGCTGCTTGAGCGTCGCCAGGTCATTCAACGCGTAAAACGCAATCCCCATCAGTGCCAGCGGTGCAATTGCAAAGCCGATCACGATACGTTGTGCCGTGGATAATTTAGCCATATCAAATGCTCCCCGTTTGATACCTGCCCGAAGGCAGCGCATTTGAACATCATGGTTGGGCTGTGCCGTCCCGGTCACCCCCGCAAAACGAAGACCGGAAACAGCTCGCGCATCGCGTCCCAAAGATCGGGTAGCAAGGCCTGTGCCGAAACGCTCGACAACAAGGGGTCGAACATCCGTTCGGTGCGCACCAGTTGGACAGCGAACCGTTTGACGCCCAGGGCACTCAGGCGCTGGGCAAGCACCAGCAGGCGTTCGGGCTCGAACAGATGCCAGTGCACGGTGGTGCGACATTCATAGTCCACGCCACTGGCCAGCAGGTATTGGAGACTGCGCCAGTTGGCGGTGCCGCTGCCCTCGACCCGGGTGATCGCCTGGGTGTCCTCGGGCAGCGCCTTGACGTCGAACCCCACCCAATCCGCCCCTTCCAGTGCCTTGGCGAAGGCCGCCGGCTTGATCCCGGCACTGTGCAGGCCGATGCGAAAACCCATGGCCCGCACTTCATCCATGGCCCCGAGCAGACAGTCCTGCAACGTCGGCTCGCCCCCACTGAACACCACGGCATCGAGCAGATCCTGACGGCGTTGCAGAAACGCAATGACCCGCCGCCAATCCACTTCCTCGGTGCCCCGAGGCGGGATCAGTTGCGGGTTATGGCAGTACCGACAACGCCAGGCACACCCCTGGCAGAACAGCACGCAGGCGAGTTGCCCCGGATAGTCGATGGTGGTCAGGGGCACCATGCCCCCGACCCGGATCACTCGACTCATTGACGCCCGGCCGCAGCCGAGCACTCGGTGAAATGGACGCGCTCGCGGTGCTCGGACTGTTTGCCGGGGTTGAACGCCGACACCGGACGGTGGTAACCCATCACGCGGGTCCAGACTTCGCAGCGTTGACGTTGAGCCTGTGGCAGGGTTTGCGATGCAGTCATGGTGAAGCTCCTTGCGGTTGAGTGGATCAAATCATTGAGCGGTGTCATAGAGCGGTGGCGGCTTTCTGCTCCTTGAGCAGCAAGGCCTCGTCGCATTTCGGGCAGAACTCGTGCTCACCATCGAGGTAGCCGTGCACCGGGCAGATCGAGAAGGTCGGCGTCACGGTCAGGTACGGCAGGCGGAAGCGCCCCAAAGCCTTGCGCACCAGCTGCTTACAGGCCTGGGTCGAGGAAATCCGCTCGGCCATGTACAAGTGCAACACGGTGCCACCGGTGTATTTGCATTGCAGTTCGTCTTGCAGCTCCAGAGCTTCGAACGGATCTTCGGTGTAGCCCACCGGCAACTGCGAAGAGTTGGTGTAATACGGCGCCTGGGCGCTGCCAGCCTGGAGAATGTCCGGGAAGCGCTTGAGGTCTTCCTTGGCGAAGCGGTAAGTGGTGCCTTCCGCGGGCGTTGCTTCGAGGTTGTAGAGGTGGCCGGTTTCCTCCTGGAAACGCAGGAGCGTGGCGCGCACATGGTCGAGCACGTTCAGCGCAAATTGCCGGCCCTTCTCGGTATGCATGCCCTCCTCGTCGCCGCTGAAATTGCGCAGCATTTCGTGCAGGCCATTCACACCGATGGTCGAAAAGTGGTTACGCAGGGTGCCCAGATAACGCTTGGTGTAGGGGTACAAACCGGCATCCATATGCCGCTGGATCACTTTGCGCTTGACCTCCAGGCTTTCCATCGCCAGTTCCATCAGCGTGTCCAGACGCTGCAACAAGCCACTGGTATTGCCCTTGAACACATAACCCAGGCGCGCGCAGTTGAGGGTGACCACCCCCAGCGAACCGGTCTGTTCCGCCGACCCGAACAGGCCGCCACCGCGCTTGAGCAGCTCGCGCACGTCCAGTTGCAGACGGCAGCACATCGAGCGCACCTGGTTGGGCTGCATGTCGGAGTTGAGGAAGTTCTGGAAGTACGGCAAGCCGTAGCGCGCGGTCATTTCAAACAGGCGGTCGGCGTTTTCGCTGTCCCAGGGAAAGTCATGGGTGATGTTGTAGGTCGGGATCGGGAAGGTGAACACTCGCCCTTTCGAGTCGCCCGCCTGCATCACTTCGATGTAGGCGCGGTTGAGCAGGTCCATTTCCACTTGCAGGTCGCCGTAGGCAAACGGCATTTCCTGGCCGCCGATCACTGGGATCTGCTCTTTGAGGTCCTGCGGACACACCCAGTCGAACGTCAGGTTGGTGAACGGGGTCTGGGTGCCCCAGCGCGACGGCACGTTGAGGTTGTAGATGAACTCCTGGATCGCCTGGCGAACCTCATCGAAGCTCAGTTGGTCCTTGCGCACGTACGGCGCCAGGTAAGTGTCGAAAGAGCTGAACGCCTGGGCGCCGGCCCATTCGTTTTGCAGGGTGCCGAGGAAGTTGACCATCTGGCCCAGGGCGCTGCTCAAGTGCTGCGGCGGGCCGGCTTCCACCCTCCCCGGTACGCCGTTGAGGCCTTCGTGCAACAGGGTTCGCAACGACCAGCCGGCGCAGTAGCCGGCGAGCATGTCGAGGTCGTGCACATGCAGGTCAGCCTCCCGGTGCGCCTCGCCGATGGCTTCGCTGTACACCTCATCCAGCCAGTAATTGGCGGTGACCTTGCCCGACACGTTCAGTACCAGCCCGCCCAGGGAGTAACCCTGGTTGGCGTTGGCCTGTACGCGCCAGTCTTCCCGGTCGAGGTATTCGTTCATCGAGGTCGCGACTTCGACCATGGTTCGGCGGTCGCGTCGCAGACGGCCGTGCTGTTCGCGGTAGACGATGTAGGCACGCATCGCGAAGAAGTAACCGGCGTCCATCAGGACCCGCTCGACCCGGTCCTGGACCTGCTCGACATGCAACCTCGGCATGCCTTCCAGGCGGGCAAGCACTGCCTCGAGCAAGCCTTCGACTTCGACGTCCGTGTACTCCCCGGTCGCCTTGCCGGCGGCGATCAATGCCTGACGAATCTTGTTGGCATCGAAGGCAACCAGGTCGCCATTGCGCTTGTGCAAGCGGTTACTTCCCACTGAGATCAGCGTGCTCTGCATTCGGCCTCCAAACACTACATATTGATTTTTAGAAATTCAAAAACACAAGATGATGTGAAGACTACGGACTAAACGGGGCTGTGCAATTGATCGATATCAAGTTTGGGCGGGGAAAAAAAGCCGCTCGAAAGCGGCGAGGAAAGGGAAGTTTTGGAAGGGTGACCGCCGACCACCGCACTCACTGTAGGAGCGAGCTTGCTCGCGATGGCGGTGCATCAGCCTAAAGTGATGTCGCCTGACGCTCCGCCATCGCGAGCAAGCTCGCTCCTACAGGGGTGTTGGTGTGTAATGGGTTATGTCACCCCCCACTCATGTTCATGAACCGCACAATCTGCACATCGCCTTGCGGGGTGAAGTCATGTCGTAGCGGTTTGCCGCGCAAGGCCTTTTGCACCGCGTTGATCACCGGCTGGTCATCCAGCGGATAACGACGCAGCAACCCGCGCAGATCCAGGGCGTCGTCCTGGCCGAGGCAGAGCAACAGCTTGCCTTCAACGGTCATGCGCACCCGGTTGCAGGTGCCGCAGAAGTTGTGGCTGTTGGGTGAGATGAAACCGATGCGCGTCTCGGGATGTTGCTCCAGGCGCACATAGCGTGCCGGCCCGCCGCTGTTTTCCGTGCTGTCGAGCAACCGATGGTGACGGGCAATTTCTGCCCGGACCTCTTCGCTCGAACAGAACGACTCGCCACGGGACCGCCCGACATCGCCCAAGGGCATTTCCTCGATGAAACTGATGTCGATACGCTGGTCGATGGCGTACTGCACCAACGCCGGCACTTCATCGAAGTTGCGCCCCTTCATCACCACGCAATTGAGTTTGATCCGCTCGAACCCGGCATCCCGCGCCGCCTCGATACCGTTGAGCACCTGATCGAGGTCGCCGATGCGGGTGATGGCGCGAAATTTGTGCGGGTCCAGGCTGTCGAGGCTGATGTTCATGCGTTTCACACCGGCCTCCACCAATGGTCGCGCCAGTCGGCCCAGTTGCGAGCCATTGCTGGTCATCACCAGTTCGCGCAAACCGGGCAGCGCGGCGATGTTGCGGCACAGGTCGACGATGCCTGGGCGGATCAACGGCTCGCCGCCGGTGAGGCGGATCTTGCGCACACCCATGCCCACGAACAACGTGGCCAGGCGCTGCAATTCCTCCAGCGTGAGCACCTGCTGACGCGGCAGGAAGGTCATGGTTTTCGCCATGCAATATACACAGCGAAAATCACACCGGTCCGTCACCGACATCCGCAGATAATCGATCTGCCGTCCAAAGCCGTCTTGCAAGTTCATCACGTCTCCCGGTTTGCCTCGATGCCTACTGCACCAGTGGTGAATCGGCGCCCTGCAAATGAATACCGCGAACATCCGCCGCACCGATCAGGGTTTGCAGATACTGCACCAGGGCTTTTTGCCAGACACCTTGTTGCAACTGCGTGCGGATCGCCGTCGCCACCGCTTCATAAGGCAATTGCTGGCCTTCGATGCGCTGATCAACGCTGATCACATGCCAGCCGTAGCGGCTTTCCAGCGGCTTGCTGGCCAGCCCGGCTTGCAGCGTGAACAATTGACGCTCCAGCTCCGGCACTGTCTGACCCTTGCTGATCTGCCCCAGCGAACCGCCCTGCTCCTTCGACGGGCAGGCCGAGTACTTCTGGGCCAGCTCGGCGAAACTGCCGGGCAAGTCGTTGAGCCGTTGCAGCAGCACTTCGGCCTGGTCGAAGGCAATGCCCCGGGCCTCGGCGTCGTCCGGTGCGCATTCGAGCAGAATGTGCCGCACTGCCAGCAACGGCGCGCTGTGAAACCGCGCACGGTTGCTTTCGTAGTAGCGAAGGCTGGTTTCTTCATCCAGCTCAGGCACTTTCACCTCACGCTCGAGCAACAACCGTGTGGCAGCCTCCTCTTCGTTCTCGCCGGCACCGACTTCGAGCGACAGCCCGAGTTCGGCAATGCGCTGCTGCAACAACTCACGGATCACCAGCGCCTTGGCGGCGAGGTACACCGCCTCCTCGCGACTTTCCGCCGGGTGATATTGCAGCTCCTGCGCCATCGCCTCCGGGGTGATCACCACCTCGTTGACGCTGATGATCGGCCATTCCTGTTCACTGCTGGCGATCAACTGGGCAGGCGTTTCTTCGACTGCCGCCGGTTCCACTGCCAGCTCTTCGAACAGTGCCGCCGGCGCCGCATCGAGCACCTCCTCAACGGGTCTTGAAGAACCGCAGCCACCGCCGCCCGCACCACCGCCGCCACATCCACAACCTGACATGATGACCTCCTCAGAATTTCTGCCGAACGATTTGATAACGACGTCCCAGGTACCAGACCGGCGCGCTGACGATGTGCACCAGACGGGTGAACGGGAACAGCACGAACAGGGTCAGGCCCAGGAACACGTGCAGTTTGTAGGTCAGGCCAACCGGAGCGATGGACGCTGCCGCCTCGATCGGGCGCAGCATCACGGTGTTCTGCGCCCAGTCGGCGAGCATCACCATCACCGAACCGTCCATATGCGCAGTAGAGGCAACGATGGTCAGCAGGCCCAGCAGCAATTGCGCCAGGAGCACGAACAGGATCAGGATGTCCGACGTGCTGGAAGTGGCGCGCACCCGTGGGTCGGTCAGGCGACGTTTGATCAGCATCAGCAAGCCGATCAGGCACAACAGGCCAAAGAAGCCGCCGGACACCATCGCCAGCAATTGCTTGTGCTCGGTGCTGATCACATGGTGATAGATCGACGCCGGGGTCAGCAGGCCGACGAAGTGGCCCGCCAGCACGAACAGCACGCCAACGTGGAAGAAGTTGCTCGCCACGCGCATGCCGCGTCCGTTGAGCATCTGGCTGGAGCCCGCCTTCCAGGTGTATTGCGACAGGTCGAAACGTGCCCAACTGCCAATCAGGCAAATCGCCAACGCCACGTAGGGATAGATCCCGAACACCAACAGATTCCATTTAGACATTGCGTGCCTCCTTGGCAGGCACGGCGGCCTGCCCTTCATGCTGAAAATCCACCCAGTGCAACGGCACTGCGCTTTCTTCCCGGGCCTTGCCCGGTGCGCTTGGCATCGAGCCGCAGCGCTCCTGCTGCTCGGCCTTGAGGAAGTCCACGGCCTCCTCTTCCCAGACTTTGTCCAGGGCTTCGAGGGAGTCGTCGCGTTTCTCGGCGGCGACCTGCTCACGCAGGTCGGCCACGGCCTGGTGCGGCTCGGTGCCGGCAATCTGCAGCAGCGCACGGAAGCAACTGGCGTAGGCGCTTTCACGCTCCTCCAGGCGCGCCGCGAGCAAGGCCAGCAAGTGCGCGACATCCGCCAGGCCCTCGCGGGCCTCGCCATCTTCACGGGTGGACAGATACTCCAGGTACAGCGGGATATAGTCCGGCAGCTCCTTGACGCCGATGGCAAACCCGGCTTCTTCGTACTGCGCCATCATGTCGACCATGGCCTGGCCACGGTCGCGGGACTCGCCGTGCACGTGTTCGAACAGCAGCAGCGACAGCGAGCGGCCCCGGCCGAACAGGGCACCGTAGTGCTCCTGTCCGTCCATCAGGTCATTGCCGCAGATCAGCTCCAACAACTCGAACAAGGCACCACGCTGTTTCGGGCTGATTTCCCGGGACTGGTGAATCGCCTGCTCGAGCTCATCACGGCCGCTGACCAGGGTTTCGGTCGGGTAATCAAGCAACAACGAAATCACTTTGAGGATTTGCATGCTCAGTCCTCCCACAACTGGACGGTTTTGAGGATGTCGCGACGGTTGGCTTTCTTCGCCCCGAACATGTTGGTGTCGGAACTGCCGCTGCAACCGCTGCCGAAGCTGAAGCCGCAACCGGAACGCTCGGCGAACGCGTCGCTCATGGCGTCTTCACGGTGGGCGCTCGGCACCACGAAACGATCTTCGTAGTTGGCGATGGCCAGGTAGCGATACATCTCCTCGACCTGGTTCACGCTCAGGCCGACATCCGCCAGCACTTGCATGTCCTTGACGCCATCGACCTGCTCGCTACGTTTGTAGGCGCGCATGGCCAGCAGGCGCTTGAGCGCACGCTTGACCGGTTTTTCGTCGCCGGCGGTCAGCAGGTTAGCCAGGTAGCGCAGCGGAATACGCAGGCTGTCGACGTCCGGGATCACCCCGTTCATGCCAACGGTGCCAGCCTCGGCAGCGTTTTGAATCGGCGAGAGCGGTGGTACGTACCAAACCATTGGCAAGGTGCGGTATTCCGGGTGCAGCGGCAGTGCGAGTTTCCAGTCCACGGCCATTTTGTAGACCGGCGAGCGCTGGGCGGAGTCGATCACCGATTGCGGAACGCCGTCGGCCAGGGCCTGGCGAATGACCGCCGGGTCGTTTGGATCGAGGAAAATCTCCAGTTGTTTCTCGTACAGGTCCTGCTCGTTGGCGGTGCTCGCCACTTCGCTGATACGGTCGGCGTCATACAGCAACACGCCCAGGTAACGGATACGCCCTACGCAAGTTTCGGCGCAGACGGTCGGCATGCCAGCTTCGATCCGTGGGTAGCAGAAGATGCACTTCTCGGATTTACCGCTTTTCCAGTTGAAGTAAATCTTCTTGTACGGGCAACCGCTGATGCACATCCGCCAGCCACGGCACTTTTCCTGGTCGATCAGGACGATGCCGTCTTCTTCACGCTTGTAGATCGCACCGCTCGGGCACGATGCCGCGCACGCCGGGTTCAGGCAGTGCTCGCACAGGCGCGGCAGGTACATCATGAAGGTGTTTTCGTACTCGCCATAGATGTCCGCCTGGATCTTGTCGAAGTTCTTGTCCTTGCGACGCTTGGCGAACTCAGTGCCGAGGATCTCTTCCCAGTTCGGGCCCCACTCGATTTTCTCCATGCGCTTGCCGGAGACCAGCGAGCGTGGACGTGCTACCGGCTGGTGCTCGCCCAAGGGCGCGGTGTGCAGGTGCTGATAGTCGAAGTCGAACGGCTCGTAGTAGTCGTCCAGGCTCGGCAGGTCCGGGTTGGCGAAGATGTTCGCCAGCACGCGGAACTTGCCGCCGATGCGCGGGTTGATCGAGCCATTGGCGTTGCGGATCCAGCCGCCCTTCCACTTGTCCTGGTTTTCCCATTCTTTGGGGTAGCCGATGCCGGGTTTGGTTTCAACGTTGTTGAACCAGGCGTACTCCATGCCTTCGCGGCTGGTCCAGACGTTTTTGCAAGTGATCGAGCAGGTGTGGCAGCCGATGCATTTGTCCAGGTTCAGGACCATGCCGATTTGTGAGCGAATCTTCATCTCAGTTCTCCTCGATGTCGGTCGGCAGTGGACGCGGCAAGGCATCGCCGTCGGTGCCATCGAGCCAGTCAATTTTGGACATTTTGCGCACCACCACGAATTCGTCGCGGTTACAGCCGACGGTGCCGTAGTAGTTGAAACCGTAGGCCTGCTGCGCGTAGCCGCCGATCATGTGGGTCGGCTTGAGCACCACGCGGGTCACCGAGTTGTGGTGGCCGCCACGGGTCTTGGTGGTCTGCGCACCCGGCACGTTCACGATCCGTTCCTGGGCGTGGTACATGATCACCATGCCGTCTTTCACGCGCTGGCTGACCACCGCACGGGCGGTCAGTGCACCGTTGGCGTTGAAGCACTCGACCCAGTCGTTGTCCTCGATGTTGGCGCGCTTGGCGTCGTTCTCCGAGAGCCAGACAATCGGGCCGCCACGGCTCAGGGTGAGCATCAGCAGGTTGTCGGTGTAGGTACTGTGGATGCCCCACTTCTGGTGCGGAGTGATCCAGTTCAGGACGATTTCGGTCTCGCCGTTGCCACGCTTGCCTTTGACACCGGCAATGGTGCGGGTGTTGACCGGTGGGCGATAGTTCATGAACTGCTCGCCGAACGCCTGCATCCACGGGTGATCCTGGTAGAACTGCTGGCGACCGGTGATGGTGCGCCACGGGATGTCTTCGTGCACGTTGGTGTAGCCGGCGTTGTAGCTGACGTGTTCATCCTCGAGCCCCGACCAGGTCGGGCTGGAGATGATCTTGCGCGGCTGCGCCTGGATGTCGCGGAAACGAATCGCTTCGTGGGCCTTGGACAACGCCAGGTGGCTGTGGTCGATGCCGGTGAATTCCGACAGCGCCGCCCAGGCCTTGACCGCTACGTGGCCGTTGGTTTCCGGAGCCAGGGACAGGATCACTTCGGCAGCGTCGATGGCCGTGTCGATTTTTGGCCGACCCTGGCTGATACCGTCAGCGGTTTCGTGGTGGTTCAGCTCGCCGAGGAATTCCACTTCCTCTTCGGTGTTCCAGTTGATGCCCTTGCCGCCGTTGCCGTGTTTCTCAAGCAAAGGGCCCAGCGAGGTGAACTGCTTGTAGATGTTGGTGTAGTCACGCTCGACCACTTGCAGGTTCGGCGCGTTCTTGCCCGGTTGCGGGGCCACACCGGCGGTTTTCCAGTCGGTGCCGCCGAACGGCTGGGCCAGTTCGCCCACGCTGTCGTGCATCAGGGGAACGGTCACCAGGTCTTTCTCGACACCCAGGTGCCCTTCGGACATGGCGGAAAACGCCTTGGCGATGCCTTTGTAGATTTCCCAGTCGGAACGCGATTCCCATGCCGGGTCGATGGCGGCCGACAGCGGGTGAATGAACGGGTGCATGTCCGAGGTGTTCATGTCGTCTTTTTCGTACCAGGTTGCGGTCGGCAACACGATGTCGGAATAGACGCAGGTCGAGGACATGCGGAAGTCCAGGGTGGTCACCAGGTCAAGCTTGCCGATGGCGCCCTGATCGACCCATTCGGCTTCTTCAGGTTTGCAGTCGCCCACCTGGCCGATGTCTTCGTTCATCACCCCGTTCTTGGTACCCAGCAGGTACTTGAGCATGTACTCGTGGCCCTTGCCCGAGGAGCCCAGCAGGTTGGAACGCCAGATGAACATGTTGCGCGGGAAGTTGACCGGGCTGTCCGGCTGTTCGCAGGCAAAGCGCAGCGAACCGTCCTGCCACGACTTGACCACGTAGTCTTTGGGGTCCATGCCGGCGGCAGCAGCGTCGCGGCAGATGTTCAGCGGGTTGGTGTTGAGTTGCGGCGCACTCGGCAACCAGCCGGCGCGTTCAGCACGGATGTTGTAGTCCAGGGCGTGTTCGGGGAACTGCGACTTGTCGGCCAATGGCGACAATATGTCGTGCATGCTCATCTTCTCGTGGCGCCATTGCGAGCTGTGCGCGTAGAAGAAGCTGGTGCCGTTCATCTGGCGTGGCGGACGGTTCCAGTCCAGGCCGAAGGCCAGTGGCAGCCAGCCGCACTGCGGACGCAGTTTTTCCTGGCCCACGTAGTGTGCCCAACCGCCACCGGTCTGGCCGACACAACCGCAGAGCATGAGCATGTTGATCAGCCCGCGGTAGTTCATGTCCATGTGGTACCAGTGGTTCATCGCCGCGCCGACGATGATCATGGAACGACCTTTGGTTTTGTCGGCGTTGTCGGCGAACTCACGGGCGATCTGAATGGCTTTTTCACGGCTGACGCCGGTGATCTGCTCCTGCCAGGCCGGGGTGCCAGGCACCGAGGCGTCGTTGTAGTCCTTGGCGACGTTGGCGCCACCCAGGCCACGGTCGATCGCCAGGTTGGCGGCCGAGAGGTCGAACACGGTGGCGACTTTCGCCACGCTGCCGTCGGCCAGGGTCACGCTGTGTACCGGCACACGGCGGTACTGGATGGCCTCGCCAGCGACGTGTTCGAAGTGCTCTTGCGACTCACCGGCAAAGTACGGGAACGCCACTTCGGCCACGTCTTCGCCGATCAGGCTGAGCTTCAGGTCGATCTCGCGACCTTCGCCGCCTTCACGCGGCAGAATGTTCCACTTGCCCTTCTCGCCCCAGCGATAACCGATGGAGCCTTGCGGCGATACCAGTTCGCCATTCGCGTCCAGGGCGATGGTTTTCCATTCCGGGTTGTTGTCCTGGCCGAGGTTGTCGGTCAGGTCACTGGCGCGCAGGAAGCGGTCCGGTTGGTAACCGGCTGCCTGGGTCGCATCCGCCGTTGGCTTGAGCAGCACCAGCACCGGCAAGTCGGTGAAGCGCTTGGCGTACTCGGTGAAGTAGGCGCTCGGCTTGTCCAGGTGGAATTCTTTGAAGATGACATGGTTGAACGCTTGCGCCAGCGCCGCGTCGGTCCCCTGTTTCGGGTTCAGCCACAGGTCGGTGAGCTTGGCGACTTCCGAGTAGTCCGGGGTGATCGCCACAGTCTTGGTGCCCTTGTAGCGAACTTCGGTGAAGAAGTGCGCATCGGGGGTACGGGTCTGCGGAACGTTGGAGCCCCAGGCGATGATGTAGTTGGAGTTGTACCAGTCGGCCGATTCCGGCACGTCGGTCTGCTCGCCCCATACCATTGGCGAGGCTGGCGGCAAGTCGCAGTACCAGTCGTAGAAGCTCAGGCAGGCGCCGCCGATCAGCGACAGGTAACGGGCACCCGCGGCGTAGCTGACCATCGACATCGCCGGGATCGGCGAGAAGCCGACCACCCGGTCCGGGCCGTAGGTTTTGATGGTGTAGACGTTGGACGCGGCGATGATTTCGTTGACTTCATCCCAGCTCGAACGAATGAAACCACCCATGCCGCGCTTGCTCTTGTACGAGTCGGCCTTGGCCTTGTTCTCGACGATGCTCGCCCAGGCTTCCACGGGCGCCATGGTCAGGCGCGCTTCACGCCACAGCTTGAGCAGCGGCTTGCGGATTTTCGGGTACTTGAGGCGGTTGGCGCTGTAGATGTACCAGCTGTAGCTCGCACCACGCGGGCAACCACGGGGTTCATGGTTGGGCAGGTCGTTGCGGGTACGCGGGTAGTCGGTCTGCTGGGTTTCCCAGGTGATCAGGCCGTTCTTCACGTAGATTTTCCACGAGCAGGACCCGGTGCAGTTCACCCCGTGGGTGGAACGCACGATCTTGTCGTACTGCCAGCGGGAACGGTAGACGTTCTCCCAGTCGCGAGACTCCTTGCGGGTCTCGCCATGACCGTCGGAAAACTCGCTTTGCTTGCGATTGAAAAACCGCAGTTGATCCAGTAAATGACTCAAGGTTATGTCCTCTCAGGCTTGCTGCGGGGTTCTGCGCCCCGCCCACGCAATGGTTGGATTGGGGTCGTATCAGCAGGGGTTCGCGGCGCCTTTGCGCGCGTAGCACCACCAGGTCACGACGATGCAGCTCAGGTAAAAACCGACAAACATGTAGAAAGCCATCTCCGGCCCGCCGGTCTGGGCCATCGACGTGCCGAACGATTTAGGGATGAAGAACGCACCGAAGGCGCCCATGGCGGAGCTGAAGCCGAGCACGGCGGCGGATTCCTTGCCGGCATCCTTGAGCGCTTGATCACGCACGGCTTGCGGCTTGCCGGCCGAGGCTTTCTCGTGCTGGGTGCGGAAGATCACCGGGATCATGCGGAAGGTGGAGCCGTTGCCGATGCCGGTGGTGATGAACAGCAGCATGAACATGCCCAGGAAGCCGTAGAAGCTACCGCCCTGGGCGGCGCCGCCGTTGTGGCTGACTGGCAGGAAGTGCAAGACACCAAAGACCATCACGATCATCAGCACGAAGTTCCACAGGGTCACCCGCGCACCGCCGAGCTTGTCTGCCAGCCAGCCACCCAATGGACGCACCAGGGCGCCAACCAGCGGGCCGAGGAAGGCGAATTTCAGGGCGATGACGTCCGGGAACGACGTCTTGATCAGCAGCGGGAAGGCTGCGGAGAAGCCAATGAACGAACCGAAAGTGGCCAGGTACAGCCAGCACATCAACCAGTTGTGCTTGCGTTTGAAGATCACCGCCTGCTCGCTGAACGAAGCGCGGGCGCTGGACAGGTCATTCATGCCGAACCAGGCAAACAGGGTGACCAGGACAATGAACGGCACCCAAATGAAACCGGCGTTCTGCAACCACAACTCACCACCGTCCGGCAGGGTTTGCGATTTGCCACCGAGGAAGCCAAACACGCCGAAGGTGATCACCAGCGGCACGCAGAACTGCATCACTGACACGCCCAGGTTACCCAGGCCGGCATTCAGGCCAAGCGCGGTGCCTTGTTGCGATTTCGGGTAGAAGAAGCTGATGTTGGACATGCTGGAGGCGAAGTTGCCGCCGCCAAAACCGCAGAGCAAGGCGATCCACACGAACACGCTGTAAGGGGTGCTCGGGTCCTGTACGGCAAAGCCCATCCACAGCGAAGGGATCAGCAGTGACGCGGTGCTCAGGGCGGTCCAGCGACGGCCACCGAAGATCGGCACCATGAACGAATAGAAGACGCGGAACGTAGCACCGGACAACCCTGGCAACGCCGCCAGCCAGAACAACTGGTCGGTACTGAAGTTGAAGCCGATGGCGTTCAGACGCACGATCACCGTGCTCCACACCATCCACACCGCAAAGGCCAACAGCAGCGCGGGGATGGAGATCCACAGGTTGCGCGTGGCGGTTTTCTTACCGCTGCGGCCCCAGAAAGTCGGGTCTTCGGGGCGCCAGTCGTGGATGACCGGGCCTTTATCAGGCTTTTGTAGAACGGACATGGTGTTCTCCTTGCAAGGCTGGAATTCAGGAGCGAGGCAGCGACGGTTCTTTACCGAGCACCTGGCTTTTGCGTACTTCGCTGATGTACATCCAGGTCAGGGACACCCAGACCACCCCGTACAGCAGCATGAAACAGGAGGAGCGCACGCCGGTGAGGTCCACCAGGGCGCCAAACATGATCGGCAGGACGAAACCACCCAGGCCGCCGGCCAGGCCGACGATGCCGGACACCGCCCCCATGTTTTTCGGATAGTCGTTAGCGATGTACTTGAAGACCGAGGCCTTGCCGAATGCGAAGGCGATGCCCATGACGAACAGCAGCACGGTGAACAGCGCAGGGCTCAGGCCGATGTGGAAGTCCACCGGACCATTGATGGTCTGCACCTGCAGTTGGGTTTGCGGGTACGACAGCAGGAACAGGCAGATCCAGCTCACCCACAGCACCCACCAGGTCACGCTCTGCGCGCCCCACCGATCCGACATCCAGCCACCGACGGCACGCAGCACGCCACCAGGCAGGGAGAAGCAGGCGGCCAGCAGCGCCGCGCTTTGCAGGCTGAAACCGTATTCCTGCACGTAGTATTTGGTCATCCACAACGCCAGGGCGACGTAGCCACCGAAGACGATCGAGTAGTACTGGCAGTAGCGCCACACCGCCGGGTCTTTCAGCGATGCCAGTTGTTCGCGGAGGCTGGCGCCCGACGCACTGCGGTGTGCCTTGTTGTCAGCACTCAGGAACCAGAACAGCAACGCCGTAATAAACAGGATGGCGCTGAACACTTTTGGCACCAGCTGCCAACTGCCAGCGGCAATCAAGGCCGGCGCGAGGAACTTGGTCACCGCGGAACCGGCGTTACCGGCACCGAACACGCCCATGGCGAAACCCTGGCTGTCCTTGTCGAACCACTTGGCGACGTAGGCAATGCCCACCGAGAAGGAACCACCGGCCAGGCCGACGAAGAGCCCCAGCACCAGGAACTGCCAGTAGGCGGTGGCGTGACTGATCAGGTAGAGCGGGCCGACGCAGGACAGCATCAGCAGAAAGAACACGATGCGCCCGCCGAACCGGTCGGTCAGCAGGCCCAGTGGCAGACGTACGAGGGAACCGGTCAGCACCGGCGTGGCGGCCAACAGGCCAAACTGAGTTTCGTTGAGCTGGAGCAGATCCTTGATCGGCACTCCAAGCACGGCAAACATCATCCAGACCATGAAACAGACGGTGAAGGCCAGGGTACTCATACCCAACACCAAGCCTTGTTGTACACGGGGTTGGCTCACGATGTTCTCCCAGTCAGTTAGCCATGGCCGCAGACTAAAGAGCCCTACCCCGCAAAAACTTGATCTGTATCAACGTCGCCCCCTCGGCCTCAGGCCTATGCTGGCGCCATCTACCTCTTTGGAGGTAGCCAGGAAAAAGCCTAAAACCCTTTGTTTATCAGCGTTTTAACTTTTTCTACCCAGTGTTCTGTCGACAAGGATCCGTCGACAACTCTTTAGAGGTAGCGCGTCCGGGATCGGGTGCCCACCTACCCGGGAATGCTCCATGCCTTGTTTTTTAGTGCTCTGCCAAGGTCAGCGACCATGATTCGCTGGTTACGCAGCTCCCTGCCCGCTCGCGCCGGTCTCGCGGTGATTCTGATCGCCGTTCTCGCCCTCGCCAGCTCCCTGAGCGCCGGCCTGATCGCCTGGTTCAGCCAGGGCGATGCCGCTGCCATCAATACCGCCGGCTCTGTGCGCATGGAGACCTACCACCTGAGTTGGAAACTCGCCGCCGGTGCCCCCGCCAGCGAAATCGCCGACATCACCACCAGCCTGCAACGGCGCCTCAACAGTCAGTCGCTCAAGGCCGTGCTGGAAGACGGCCCGACCACCGCGCTGCAAATCAGTTACGGACAGATCCAGCAGCAATGGAGCGAGGTGTTGCACCCTGCGCTGGCGCGTGGCGATGCCGTGGCGTTCCAGGCCGAGGCACAACCCTTCGTCGAACGGCTGAACCAGTTCGTCAGCCTTCTGCAACGCCAGAGCGAACAGAAACAAAGTTGGCAACAGTTCATCCAGGGCATGGCGCTGTTCAGCACCATGTTCATCCTGCTGATTGGCCTGTATGAATTGCAGTACGGCGTGGTCTCTCCGCTCAGGGAGTTGGTGGATGCCACCCAGCGTTTTCGTCGCGGCGACTTCCAGGTGCGCGTCAACCACCAGTCCGATGACGAACTGGGCCAACTGGCTACCAGTTTCAACGCCATGGCCGAGACCATCGAAGAATCCCATCGCACCCTTGAGAGCCAGGTTCAGCAAAAAACCCTGAACCTGCAACAGGCCAACGCGGCGCTGGAGCTGCTGTACCAGAGCAGCCGTAACCTGGCCACGCGCCTGGCCAACGCCGAAGGCCTGGATGACCTGATCCGGCGCTTCCAGCAACGTCTGCCCGGCCTGCGCCTGTCCCTGTGTCTGCAAGGCCAGCCGCAGGCCCCTGCCCAACAGTTGATCGCACTGCACGGTGCCAACAGCCGCGAGGTCTGCGCCAGCAGCGATTGCGCGACGTGCCACCGGCATCACAACACCAGCCAGCAGACCTTCAGCATCAGTAACCAGGGCAGCCAATTAGGCGAACTCAAGGCGCACTTCATCGACGGTCACCCGACCCAGGCCTGGGAAACTCAATTGATCCAGGCCCTGGCCAACCTGATCGGCACCTCGCTGTCTCTCAAGCGCCAACGGGAGCAGGACCATCGCCTGCTGCTGCTCGAAGAGCGCACGATCATCGCTCGCGAGCTGCACGACTCCCTCGCCCAGGCGCTGTCGTACATGAAGCTGCAAGTCAGCCGCATGCAGACCCTGATGCGCCGGGGCGAACCGGTGCACACCCTGGAAAGCGTCACCTCGGAATTGCGCGAAGGCTTGAACAACGCCTATCGCCAACTGCGCGAGCTGCTCACCACATTCCGCTTGCAGATCCACGATGCCGGCCTGGTCCAGGAGCTCAAGGACGCCGCCGAGGAGTTCACCCGTCGCGGCGAGTTCAAGGTGCACCTGCACGTTGACACCCTGGCCTTCGAGCTGTCGGCCAGCGAACAGATCCACATCCTGCAAATCACCCGCGAAGCGCTCTCCAACTGCCTGCGCCACGCCCATGCACAGAACGCCTGGCTGGAGCTGCGCCAGGACGGCGAAACCGTGCGGCTCTCGGTGGAAGACGACGGACGCGGTTTCAGCGGCGACGTCGACCAGCGCGAACACCACGGCCTGAACATCATGGATGAACGCGCTCGCAGCCTGCGCGGGCAATTGCACATTTTTTCCAGGGAGCCGCAGGGCACCCTCGTCCAACTGGAGTTCCGCCCGGAATTTCTCGGACAGCACACTGAAGGTAGCGTCGCATGAACACCCAACACCGAATCCTGCTGGTCGACGATCATCCGATGATGCGTCGCGGCATCCGCCAGATGCTCGAGCTCGAAGACGACTTCATGATCGTCGGCGAAGCCAACCATGGCGAAGAAGCGCTGACCCTGATCGAGCCCTTGCAACCGGACCTGGTGCTGCTCGACAACAACATGCCGCAAATGAACGGCATCCAGACCCTGCGGCATCTGCGGGCCATGAACTACACCGGCAAGGTGCTGATGTTCACCGTCTCGGATGCCGAAGACGACATCCGCGACGCCTTGCGCCTGGATGCCGACGGCTATCTGCTCAAGGACATGGAGCCCGAACTGCTGATCCAGTACATCCGCGATGCCATGAACGGCACGCTGGTGGTCAGCCCCGGGCTGACCCGGGTCATGGCCCAGGCCCTTCGCTCGCCGCCGCGCCAGGCCGTGGTGGAACTGACCGAGCGCGAGCGCCAGGTGCTCAAGACCATCGCCGCGGGCCTGAGCAACAAGGTGATCGGGCACAAGCTGGGGATCACCGAAGGCACAGTCAAGGTGCATGTGAAAAACCTGCTGCACAAGCTCGGTTTGCGCTCAAGGGTCGAAGCGGCCGTGTGGGCCATGGAGCACCTGCACAGTGCAGGTTGAAACGCATGCCTCCTTGGAGGTAGGCCGGCAGAGGCATAGGTCAAGCGGCCTGCGCTCTCTACTATGAGCGACAGCGGAGGTACGCCATGCTGACCCACCCATCCATTGTTTTAACGTTGCGCCGTCATCACCTGTTCAGCCAGCTGCCGGAGAAAGTCTTCGAGGAAGTCTGTGGGCTGGCCATGCTCAAGCGTTTGAGCTGCCACAGCACGCTCATGCACCAGGGCGACCCGGCCAAGCGTTTTTTCCTGCTGATCAGCGGGCAAATCAAGCTGTATCGACTGACCGGTGAAGGCCAGGAAAACCTGGTGGAAATCATCCAGCCCGGCCAGACGTTCGCCGAAGCCCTGCTCTTCAGCCAGGCACGCCAATACCCGGTCAGCGCCACGGCGCTCAAGGACAGCGTACTGGTGACCATCGACGGCCAGCACTATCGCAACGCCCTGGAAGATGCGCCAAAGGTTTGCCTGGCGATCCTGGCGAGCATGAGCATCCACCTGCACCTGCGTCTGCGCGACATCGACACCCTGACCATGGCCAGTGCCAGTCGGAGGGTGATCAACTTCCTGCTGCAGGAACGTCACCCCACCACCGGCCAGATCACCTTGCAGGTGTCCAAGCGACTGGTGGCGTCCAAGCTCGGGATTCAACCGGAGACGTTCTCGCGAATCCTGCACCGACTGGTGGAGTGCGAGTTGATTACGATGGAGCGGCGCAACATTCGTTTGCTGGCCGATGAAGAGGCGTTGGCGGCGTTCCAGTAGGCGAAATTGATTGCAATCAATTGTGTAACGCCTCGCACCTTGCACACTGGGACGGTCCACCACAGGAGAATGCCCATGCCCCCTTCAACGCTGCCCTTGGTTTACGCCTGCTCGGGCTGTTCCAACGTCGCGCAACTGGCCAACAACCTGGCTGTGCGCCTGGACCGCAGCGGTGTGGCAGAAATGTCCTGCATTGCGGGCATTGGCGGGCACGTGGGGTCGCTGGTCAACAAGGCACGCTCCGGACGCAGGATCTATGCCCTGGATGGTTGCCCGTTGCAATGCGTGGAGAACTGCCTGAAACAGCATGACTTGCACGCTGATGTCCATCTGATTCTCAGCCATTACGGGCTGCGCAAGCGATATGGCGAGGATTGCACCCAGGAGCAGAATGATCAGTTGTTCGAGGGGATCAGGCAGTTGATTGTCAGTGACCTGGCGCCCTGTAACCTGTAGGAGCGAGCATGCTCGCGATGGAGTCACGGCCGCCGCGGGGCGTCAGGTACCCAGCGGTATCGTTCACGACTATCGCGAGCATGCTCGCTCCTACAGGGCGGCAGGTCAGACGGTGAATTTCCCGACCAGCACTTCCAGCTCATGCCCAAGGCGCGCCAGCTCGATGCTGGAAGCGGCGGTTTCCTCGCTCGCACCGGCCGTTTGATCGGAAATATCGCGCACGTTGATCACGCTGCGGTTGATCTCCTCGGCCACTGCGCTCTGCTGTTCCGCCGCCGTGGCGATCTGCTGGTTCATCGCCTGGATGGTCGACACCGTGCGCGTGATGCCTTCGAGCGACTCACCGGCGCGCCGAGTGAATTGCACGCTGCTTTGGCTCATGTCCAGGCTGGTGTCCATGCTCGCGGAAACGGCTTCGGTGCTGGTTTGAATGCCGACAATCAGGCTTTCGATTTCTTCGGTGGAGCGCTGGGTACGTTGGGCCAGGTTGCGCACTTCATCGGCCACTACCGCAAAGCCGCGCCCCGCCTCGCCGGCCCGTGCCGCTTCAATGGCCGCGTTCAGCGCCAGCAGGTTGGTCTGTTGTGCCACGGCCTTGATCACGTCCAGCACACCACCGATCTTGTCGCTCTGCCCTTTCAGATGAGCCACGGCCTTCGCTGAGCTGCCCACCTCTTGTGCCAGGCGCTCAATGCGCTCGATGGCATCGCCCACCACCTGCTCACCTTCATTGGCCTGCTGATCGGCAACGGTCGCAGCCCGATTCGCTTCTTCGGCGTTGCGAGCAACGTCTTGCACGGTCGCGGTCATTTCGTTCATGGCGGTGGCGACGTGGTCGGTTTCCATTTTCTGGCTGTTGACCCCGGCGCTGGTCTCTTCGGTCACCGCGGACAACTGCTCGGCGGCGCTGGCGACCTGTACCACACTGTGGCGGATGCCGCCGATCAAGTCTCGTAGCGCGAGGGTCATTTGCTGCAGGCTCGATTGCAGTTGGCCCAGTTCGTCGCGTCGGTCGACTTTCACGTCGTGGCTAAGATCGCCCTTGGACACGCGCGACATGGCTTCCAGCGTGTGACGCAGGGGGCCGACGATTTGTCGGGTGATGACCCAGGCGGTCAGGCTGCCGATCAATAACGCGAGTATGCCGAGCCCGACCAACAGCGACTTGGCGGCGGTAGCATCGGCATCGCGCTTGTTGTTCTGCGCTTCGATCAATTCCTGGGAAGTGGTCAGCAGACGATCGCCCAATTGCACCAGACGGCTGTACAACGCTTTGGCGTCGGTCGCGGGTTGACTCAGTTGAGGCAAAAGTTTTGCGTACTCTTTGACCGCGTCAATTTGCTGGGCAAGTAACGCCTGATCAGCGGCCGTGCTGTAATGCCCTTTGATACTTTCCAGGTGAGTGGCCAACCGATCAAGAATCTTGTAGACGGGCTGCAAAGCCTCAACCTGAGTATTGCTGCCCGCCCGTAACCGCTCGATACGTAACTCTCGGGTGTATTCGCCGACTTTGACAATGTTCTCGATCTTTACGCCTCGCTCGGTCAGCGAGGTCAACGCATGCCAACCGGCAACGATCAACAGTAATGCCAGACCCAGTACGAGGCCAAAACCAAGTGCCAGTTTGGCACCCACACGGATATTCCTGATCCATACAAACATACCCACTCCTATTAGCCATGCTTACTGATTGGAGTCGGTATCGGTTGTGCGATAGTTATCTTGAGTAGACTTTAGTCGCTGAATATTTCCAGCTGGTGTAACGCACTGTAGGAGCGAGCTTGCTCGCGATAGCGGCTCAAACACCGCAGGGTGTCAGGCTGACAGCGTTATCGTTGACGACCATCGCGAGCAAGCCCGCTCCCACCGGAGAGCGCGTCCCTCTGTAGGAGCGAGCATGCTCGCGATGGCGGTTCGAACACCGCAGGGTGTCAGGCGGCCAGCGTTATCGTTGACGACCATCGCGAGCAAGCTCGCTCCCACCGGAGAGCGCGTACCTCTGTTGGAGCGAGCACGCTCGCGATGGCGGCTCGAACACCGCAGGGTGTCAGGCTGCCAGCGTTATCGTTGACGACCATCGCGAGCAAGCTCGCTCCCACCGGAGAGCGCGTACCTCTGTAGGAGCGAGCACGCTCGCGATGGCGGCTCGAACACCGCGGGGTGTCAGGCTGCCAGCGTTATCGTTGACGACCATCGCGAGCAAGCTCGCTCCCACCGGAGAGCGCGTACCTCTGTAGGAGCGAGCACGCTCGCGATGGCGGCTCGAACACCGCAGGGTGTCAGGCTGCCAGCGTTATCGTTGACGACCATCGCGAGCAGGCTCGCTCCCACCGGAGAGCGCGTACCTCTGCAGGAGCGAGCACGCTCGCGATTGCGGCTCGAACACCGCGGGGTGTCAGGCTGCCAGCGTTATCGTTGACGACCATCGCGAGCAGGCTCGCTCCCACCGGAGAGCGCCCACAGTTGGGAGGGGGTGGTGAGATTACTGGGTAGCCAACCCCTTCCCCGCCCGCTCAAGGTTGCGCCACAGCCACACCGGCAAGACATCCGGGTCGAGGCTGTCGATCAGGTTCTTCAACGCCAATCCCAGCTCGGTATCGCCCTCGATCACCAGGCGTCGGCGGAAGAACAGCGTGTCCGGATCTTCTTGGCGGCTGGCCAGCAACAGGAACTCGCGCCAGTTGCCGCTGATGGTTACGTGGGCTTGGGCCTGTTCGGCGATGCGCAGGCCCTCGCGATTGAGCGTCATGAACCAGGACAAGCCCAGGTCCGGAATACGCAGGCACAGCCAGCGCCCGCGAAGCATTTCGAACTGTCCGTCACGCAACGGCTCGGCCAGGCAGCGGTTCAGCGCCTGTTGCAATGCCAGCCGCTGCACCACGAACGGCACGCGACGCACCAATGGCAGCAGCCGGTCAGCGCCCTTGAGCAACCACTTCTTGCGGTTCAACACAGGCCCACCTCCTCGACGCGCAACATGCCGGCCTGGCCGTGCCAGTAACCGTTGCAACCCTCCACGAACAACGGCGGCTCCTCACCCCCGAGCACCTTGTGATAAGCCGCGATGACCTCTGTCATGCCCTGGGCACGCGGGCTCAGGCGCAGCAGATCGGCGCCGCAGGCCACCAGCCCCGAGTAATCGGCCAGCAGGTTGGTGACCTCCGCGGACATGGTCTGGATGCCGTTGAGGGTAAACAACGGCTGCCCTTCCTGGCTGGTCAACGCCATGCCGTCTGGATAGTTGAGGCAGCAGAACTGGCAGTCGTCCTTTGGCCGGTTTTCCGCCCGTGCAGTGAAGCAGCGTGCCGAATAGGCCAATGGCAGGTGCCCGTAGGCGAAGATTTCCACTTCCGGCACCGCATGCCCGAGTTCACGCACCTGCTCGATCACGTCGCGGATCAGTACGGCGGAACACTCCACCGGCGGCACCCAGCGGGTCATGCCGCTGTCGAGCATTTGCCCCAGCGAATGCCCGTTGTACAAGTTGAGCGCCGGGCCACCCACGAAGGGCAATTTGCGTTCAGAGAGAAACTGCACCGCGCTCATGTCATTGGCTTCTACCAGCAACTGGCCGTTGTCGCACAGACGACGCACGCTGGACAGTTCCGATGCCGCTTCGATCAGCGTCAGGCTGGACATCACCAATTGCGCCTGGCTGCATTCCTGCAATTCGCGGCCCAGGCCCAACCACTGATCGAGGGAAAATGCCCGACGCTTCGAGCACACGGTTTCCCCCAGGTAAATCACGTCCAGCGGCTGGCTAGACATCTCGGCGTAGAAGTTGCCGAGTTGCGCTTTGTCCCAATAAAACAGGACCGGTCCAAGGCTGAGTTTCATGTTCTCTCCCTCATTGCCATGATCGATGGTAAGCACCCAGGGTGGTCTGGCTGCCTTCGGACAGGCCGGCCAGCACCTTGCGCCATTCTTCCTTGACCCGGAAACTGCTCGGTGCGGTGCGGTGAGCATCCAGCGCCGCCCGCCAGACCCGGGTGACCTGCTCGACATAGGCCGGGCTGCGCTGCCGTCCCTCGATCTTCACCGCTTCGACGCCGATGGCGTTGAGCTCCGGGAGCAAGTCCAGGGTGTCGAGGCTGGTGGGTTCTTCAAGGGCATGGAAGCGCTTGCCGTCGACCAGAAAACGGCCCTTGCACAGGGTCGGATAGCCGGCAGGTTCGTCGGGCGTGTAGCGGTCGATCAACACTTCACTCAGGCGGGCACTCAAGCCATCGGTGTCTTCGCTCCAGCGCACGGCCTTGGCCGGCGAGCAGACGCCGCAGAGGTTCGGCGACTCGCCGGTGATGTAGGACGACAAATGGCAGCGCCCCTCAGCCATGATGCACAGGCTGCCGAAACCGAAGACTTCGATCGGCACCGTACTGCTCGCGGCCACCTGGCGCACCTGGGCCAGCGACAATACCCGTGGCAGCACGGCGCGGCGGATGTCATAGCGCTGCGCATAAAACGCCAGGGCGGTGGCATTGGTCGCCGAGCCCTGCACAGACAAGTGCAGGTTCAGGTTCGGGTGACGTTTGCTGGCGTAACTGAGCACGCCCGGATCGGCGGCGATCAACGCGTCCACACCGAAATCGGCGGCACGGTCCACCGCGCGCTGCCAACGTTCCCAGCCCTTGGGCTGCGGGTAGGTGTTGACCGCGACGTAGATTTTGCGCTGGTGCTGGTGGATGTGGGCGACAGCGGCGTCGAACTGTTTGTCGTCCATGTTCAGCCCCGCAAAATGCCGGGCGTTGGTGTCATCGCGAAAGCCGACGTACACGGCATCGGCGCCTTGGCGCACCGCCGCTTTCAGCGCAGGCAGGTTCCCTGCCGGGCAGACCAGTTGCATGGGTAATCCTCGTGAAGAAACGCCTGCGGACCGTCGACATAGCTTGTGGCACGAGGTCCGCACCTGCGTAAAAAGGCGCTGCCAGTCTAGCCAGACCGGCAGGAACGACCTTGACGGCAATCAATTGCCCCTACTGCGTCAGGCTGGCGAACGGCAGGAACATCACCTCGTCGTGCTTGTGCACCTGGGCCTCGCGCTCGATCACCGCCAGCCCTTCGGCCCAGCACGCGGCGGTCAACATGGCCGAGCTTTGCTGCGGATGCAGCTCCACGCTCAAGCGGCCTTGGGCGTCCGGGGTCAGGCGCGCTCGCAGGTACTGGCGACGTTTGTTGCGCTTGGGCCAGTCGAAGCCGGCCGGCACTGCCAATGGCACCGGCAGCACCTCGCTGACGCCCTGCGCCCGCAGCAGAAATGGACGCACCACGACCATGGCAGTAATCAACGCCGCCGACGGATTGCCCGGCATACCGATCCACGGTTTGCCCAACACCTCGCCATACGCCAGCGGCTTGCCGGGCTGAATGGCCAGACGCCAGAAATTGACCTTGCCCAGTTCCTGGATCGCCTTTTTCAGGTGGTCCTCTTCACCGACGGAAACGCCGCCGGAACTCAACAACAGGTCGCAGCGCGCCGCGACCATGCTCAGGGTTTGTCGACTGGTCTGCAGGTCGTCAGCCATGACCCCGTAGTCGTGCACTTCCACGCCCCAGCCGCGCAACAACGCCGCGAGCAGGTAGCGATTGCTGTTGTAGATCTGCCCAGGGGCCAGCAACTCACCAGGCTCACGCAATTCGTTGCCGCTGCTGAGCAAGCCCACCTGCAGCGGCCGGTACACTTCGACCCGCGCCACGCCGGCACCGGCCAGCAAACCCAGCTCCTGAGCGCGCAGGCGTTTGCCGGTCTTGAGCAACAACGCCCCACGGCGGATTTCTTCGCCCTGCTTGCGCACGTGATCACCCAGGCTCACCGGCGGGAACCACACACCATCGCCCTCGACACGACACAGTTCCTGAGGCACCACGGTATCGGCGCCTTCGGGCAAGGGCGCACCGGTGAAAATCTGCACCGCATGCTGGGCGCGCAACGTCGGCCCCGGCGGATCACCCGCTGCGATGCGTCCGCCCACCAGCAGGTAGCCACCCTCCTCTGGCAAGTCCGAAGCCCGTAGCGCATAACCGTCCATGGCGCTGTTGTCCCAGGCCGGCAGGTTGACTGGCGAAACAATGTCTGCCGCCAGCACGCGGCCCATGGCCTGTTCCAGCGGGATCATTTGCGCCAGTGGCGGTGGCGGCACCTGCTCGAGCAAATGCGCGATGGCGTCGTCCACCGGCATCAAGTGGCCAAGGTCGCACCCGCAGCCGTTCACGAGCGCGACTCGCAGGCGTCGATGACTCGTTGCGATTGCGCTTTCAAATGCGGTGCGAAATTGCACGGGCCGGTGCGGCTGTCCAGTTGCTCCACCAGGATCTTGTTCCAGGCGGTCCGGCAGGCACCCGGAGAACCCGGTACGCAGCACACCAGTACACCGTTGCTCATGCCGGCGAGGGCACGCGATTGCAGGCTGGACATACCGATCTCTTCCAGCGACACCTGGCGGAACAGTTCTCCGAAACCTTCCACGTGTTTGTCCAGCAACGGCAAGACCGCTTGGGGGGTGTTGTCGCGGGCGGTAAAGCCAGTGCCGCCGGTCATCAGGATGACTTGCACCTTGGGGTCGGCGATCCAGCGCGAAACGATGGCGCGGATCTGATAGATGTCGTCCTTGACCAGGCCACGGTCGATCAACAGGTGCCCGGCGCCTTGCAGCAGATCGGCCAGGGTCTGGCCAGAGGTGTCAGTGTCGAAGGTGCGCGTGTCGCTGATGGTCAGCACCGCGATGTTCAAAGGTTCGAAAGTGCGTTGCGCCAGATGGGCCATGTTCAAGCCTCCCATGGAAAATGATAGTGGCAAGCCTGAACCGCAATGACGGTCCGGCCTATTCCTCCAAAGAGATACCTCGACTGGAAAACAGGCTCAGGGGGCCAGGCGATTCCGCCGCCAATGGCCGTTGTGCAGGCGGTAATCGATGCGGTCATGCAGGCGATCGGCACGGCCCTGCCAGAACTCCAGGCGCTCGGGACGCAGGCAGTAACCGCCCCAATGCTCGGGGCGCACAACGGGCTCGTCGACGAAGCGTTTGGTGATGTCCGCCAGCAGCGAATCCAGCGCGGCGCGACTGGCCAGCGGACGGCTTTGCGGTGAGGCCCAAGCCCCAAGCCGGCTGGAGACGGATCGACTGTTGAAGTAGGCGTCCGAGAGCGCCGGGTCGAGTTTCGACACTTGCCCTTCGACGCGCACCTGACGTTCCAGACCTGGCCAGAAAAACGTCATGGCCGCAAAGGGGTTGGCTGCCAGTTGCCGGCCCTTGTCGCTTTGGTAGTTGCCGAAAAAGGTAAAGCCTTCGTCGCTCAGCCCCTTGAGCAACAACACCCGGCAATGCGGCCGCCCTTCACTGTCGACGGTGGCCAGCATCATGCTGTTGGCTTCGACCGGCGCCTGCTCGGTGTCCCGAGCCTGTTGCAGCCATTGGCTGAACATTGCCAGCGGGTCGTCCAGCGCCTGCTCGTCCTGCAGGCCAAACAAGGTGTAGTTGCGGCGCATCTGCGCCAGGGAAAGCGTCATGGCAGTGATCTCCGGTGGTGTTCACCCCAGTGTGCGAGCCACCGGGACAAACCACCTTGATCGCCATCAACACCCGCCGTTTATTTCAGCCCCAGACGCTTGGCCAGCTTGTGCAGGTTGCTGGCATCGACTTCCAGCATGCGTGCGGCACGAGCCCAGTTGTCATCGGCCAGGCGCAGGGAATGCAGGATTTTTTGTCGCTGGCAGTCATCCACCGCATCGCTCAAGGCCTGGAAGGGTGCATCGTTCGCCAACGCCTGGGCTGGCTCGCTGGTCGTTCCCGGCACTACCATCTCGCTGTCGAGATCCAGCACGTGCGGCTCCAGGGTGATGATCAACGAACGGCTGGTTCCACGACTCAGCTCCTTCAATGCCGCACGACTGATCACGTGCTCCAGCTCGCGCACGTTGCCAGGCCAGGAGTACGCCAACAAGGCGCGTTCGGCCGCCGGCGACAGGCGCAGGCCACGCAGGCCCAGGCGTGCGCGGTTGAGTTCGAGGAAATGCCCCGCCAGCATCAGCACGTCATTGCCGCGTTCGCGCAGGGCCGGGATCGGCACCGGGTACACCGAGAGACGGTGGTACAGGTCAGCGCGAAACAGGCCATCGCGAATGCTGTCGGGCAGGTGGCGGTTGGTCGCCGCGATGATGCGCACGTCGACGTGCAACGGCTTGTCCGCACCCAGGCGCTGGATCTCGCCGTTCTGCAACGTGCGCAACAACTTGGCCTGCACGCTCAAGGGCAATTCGCCGACCTCATCCAGGAACAGCGTGCCGCCATTGGCCGCATCGAAGCGGCCTGCGCGGTCACTGGTGGCACCGGAAAATGCGCCTTTGACGTGACCGAACAATTCACTTTCAGCCAGGGATTCCGGGAGCGCCGCGCAGTTAACCTGGATCAGGGGCTTGTGGCTGCGCCGCGACAAACGATGCAGGCGACGGGCGAACAGTTCCTTGCCGACACCGGTCTCACCCAACAGCAACACAGGCAGATCGGAGTCGGCCAGCACATCCAGTTCGTTGAGCAAATGATCAATCACCTCGCTTTGTCCGAGGATCTCGCCGTCATCGACCGGCCTGTGCAAGTCCTGCGGATCGCTGCGGGACAGGCGCAAGCTGCGGTTTTCCTGCTCCAGGCGGGTGACCCGCACCGCGGCTTCGATCTGCAGGGTGCAGCGCTTGAGTTCATCCCGCGCGCGGCTGTCGAAAGTGCCAGGCTGTAACGCATCGAGGGTGATCGCGCCCCAGACCTTGCCATCCACGTACAGGCTCACGCCCATGCAGTCATGCACCGACAACGACTCGCCGACCTGGTGGTCGACCAGCCCGTCGTAAGGATCCGGCAGACGACTGTCTGGCTCGAACCAAGTGGGCTCGCGTGAGGCCATGATCGCCGCCAGACGTGGATGCTGGGCGATGACAAAGCGCCGACCCAACGCTTCATGGACAAGGCCCACCGTGGCCACCGGACGCAGGCTGTCTTCGTCCAGGCGCAGCAAACCGACGGCACCACTGTGGAAATATTCACGCAGGGTCTGCACCAGACGTTGTAACCGTACGGCATTGGGCAACTCGACGATCAGGTCGGCCGCCAGGCTCTCACGCAGCATGGTAGTAATCACCCTCTACGGTGGGATTGACCCTGTTTTTTCAGGGTGCGCATCACCACATCAAAAAATAAACCCATAGTTTTCAACTAATTAACTATGGCACGTCGAATGCAATATCCCCGGGGAACCGTTTGAACCAGAAACAAGGAACCCCTGATGAGCCTTAACCTGCTGGAACAAAGCCTTGGCCAATTGGCCTGCGACATTCCCGGTGCCACCCGGATTTTTCACACCTTCAACCTGGACTTCTGCTGCGGCGGCCACAAAAGCCTGCGCGAAGCCGCCCTGAGCAAAGAGCTCGACCCGGTAGTGATCGCCGAGGCGCTGCACATCCTGCAAGACGCGGGCGAAACCCACGACGACTGGCGCCACGAACCGCCCGAGGAACTGATCGCCCACCTGCTGACTCGCTACCACGCCCGCCACCGCGAGCAACTGCCGGAACTGATCCGTCTGGCGCGACGCGTCGAACACGTCCACGGTGCACGCCCATCCTGCCCCAACGGCCTGGCCGACCTGCTGAACGACCTTCAACAGGAACTGGAAAGCCACATGCTCAAGGAAGAACAAGTGCTCTTCCCGATGCTGCAACAGGGTTACGGCCCGCAGGCTGCACCGCCGATCCAGGTGATGCGTTTCGAACACGATCAACATGGCGAGTCGCTGGAAAAACTGCTGGCCCTGACCAACAACATCACCCCGCCGGCCGATGCCTGTAACACCTGGCGCGCCCTGTACCGCGGGCTGCTGGAGTTCCGCGATGACCTGATGCAGCACATCCACCTGGAAAACAACGTGTTGTTCATCAACGCCCTCAACCCACGCTGATCCCCACCTGTATCGAGCCCGCATCAGCCATCGGTTGATGCGGGTTTCTTTTGCCGGGAGGCCTCAACCGTGCCAATAGAACATCGCCTTGGCGAGAATCACGATCAGCACCATGTGCCCGAGGATGCTGCGACGAATCCAGGTGGCACGGGTGTCGCTCAAGCGTCCCTTGGTCAGCCAGAACGCCAGCAGCAGGTAATGGCCGATGATGCTCAGTGCGAGCAGGATCTTCAGGCTCAGCAAGGCACCAAAGCTGCTGGCCAGCGGATGAATCAACGCACTGCGGTATCGCCACGCCATACCGATGCCGGCGCCGTACAACAACAGCACCACGCCATGCAGCACCTTGCGCGAGCGCAAGGCAATGGCCCGGTCCGCGCTCGCCATGCTCGCTGGTCCCACCACCTGCCGACGCGCCTGGTGCCAGATCAGCACCTCGAAGAACAGCGTGCCGATAAAGGCGATGGCAGCCAGCAGGTGTGTCACCAATAGAAAGGGGTACATCAAGGTGTTCCTCCGTGGGTTTAACCCGGATGCCCATCGACCCGGGCGCGCAGCAGCATCGGCGCGTAGCGCCAGGTGTACAGCGCGAAGGCCAGTGCCCAGCACACGCCCGCGATCCACAGCGCCGCCAAGGGGAACAAGAGCACCAGGCCGACACGGCTCAGGCAACCGAGGTTGAGCAGAATGAACGCCAGGGTCATGCCCTGTGGTGGCTCCAGCGGGCGACCGGTGTGGCCGAGACTGACCCGCGCGATCATTGCCAGTACCAGGCCGCCCATGGCACCGATGGTCAGGCAATGCACCGCCAGGCTTGGATTGATGGGCGCGCCGAAGTGCCACGCCGCCATGCCCAGACAGGCGAGTGCCAACCAGCCGTAGGCCAGGTGCAGCGACCACAGCAACGGAACCTGCCACAAGCCACGATCATGCCAGCGCACCAGGCGAATCAAGTGGCCGACGCCGAGGACGGCGAACAGCACACCCACCCAGACATTGGCGTACAACGCAGGTCCGGCGGCGTACAACACCGCCACCAGCGGCGAGCCGATCAGCAGCAACCAATCCAGCCACGCCCATGGCACCACGGCGTCCTTGCGCCCCAGGCCGCGCTGGGTGAAGAACGGAATGACCCGCCCACCAATCAGGCCCATCATCGCGGCCACCAGCCAGATGCCGCCCAGCACGCCTTGGCGCTGCCAGCCTTCATGACCGGCGAGCAGTCCATACAAGGACACGGCGTCAGCGGCGGCCAGCAACAACAGGACCGCGACAATCGGGTAGTTGCGCTTCTGCCGCACCTTCCACAGGGTGAAGCCCATCAGCGCTGCCACGGCGAGCGGGAACGCCAGTTCGAGGACTGCCAGCAACGCCCAGGGCACATTGACCAGCCAGGCCACGCGGGCCAACAACCATACGACTGCGAGAGCCGCCAGCGGCTGACCGCTCAGGCCGGGGCGACTGGTCCAGGTCTGGACCGCCGTCAGCAGGAAACCGGCGATGATCGCCAACCCGAAGCCGAACAACAATTCGTGCCGATGCCAGCCCAACCAGCCACCGGCCGGTTGCCAGTTGACGATCGAACCGCTGAAGGCCGCCAGCCACAACGGAATCGCCAACAATGCCAACAGGCAGCCACCGAGGAAAAAGGGTCGAAACGCCAACCGCAATAACGGTGGAATCGCCAGCGCCTTACTGCGCTCAAGAACTTGCATGAAGCCACTCCTCTGCTTTACCCGGCGCTCACACGCAACGCCTGGGACAATCCGGGTCCAATCATCAGGGATTAATAATCAAACGCCTTTGTCGCAAATCAAGAGTGCAAGGGCTGTGCCCACTGCCATCGCCCGCCAACACGGGCACTCACGCCACGATAGAGTCATTACGACACGGTTAAAATGACCAATTGTGGTTATTTTAACCGGCTCAACAGCGGTGTTTTTGACCCCAATCAATAATAAGTCCAGCAAAAACAGGGACATTGCGCATGGCCCGGGTCTTGCTGAATACGGGCAACCTCTACCTTTGATTGCCTGCGGAGTCGTCATGAAAAAGATCATTCAACCACTGGGTTGGTTTGTGGTGCTGACCTCGGTGCTGGCGGTGGCCAGCAGCCTTTCGTTGGGCCTCGTCTGAGCGAATCACCCACTCACTTTCCCTTTTCAGGATGAACCTCCATGGTCCTTCACCGCGTCCACCACCAGATTCTGCGCAGCCATCACTTGTTCGAACCGTTGAACGACGATCAGATGAACGAACTGATGAGCACCAGCCAATTGCTGAGTATCGACAAGGGCGAACCGCTGTTCCGCCAGGGCGAGCCGGCGGACTCGTTCTACTTCGTGATTGCCGGCGCGGTGAAGATCTACCGACTGACACCCGATGGGCAGGAGAAGGTGTTCGAAGTGCTGGGCGATCGGCAGACCTTTGCCGAAGCGATGATGCTGATGGACACCCCCAACTACGTGGCCTCGGCGGAAGCCGTCTGCCCTACCCAGCTGTATCGACTCTCCAACAGCACCTACATGCGCCTGCTGCAAAGCAACAGCCGCCTGACCTTTGCCCTGCTGGGCAAGCTCTGCGTGCGGTTGCACCAGCGGGTCAACGAGATCGAAACCCTGTCACTCAAAAACGCCACCCACCGCGTAGTGCGTTACCTGTTGACGCAGTTGGTGCGCAAACAGACCGTGGATGACCGCTTTGAATTGCCGATGGCCAAGCAACTCATTGCCGGGCACCTGTCGATCCAGCCGGAGACCTTTTCGCGCATCATCCGCCGCTTGATCGATGAAAACATCATCACCCAGGACGGCCGCCAGATCGCGATACTCGACCGCATCCGCCTGGAACAATTCGAATGAGCGACCAGCCTGTGTGCCTGTATTGCCAACAGGCCAACGCACACCATGAGGTCGAATGCGGCCATTGCGGCATGCCACTGCCCGTCCACGCCGCCGGGGCTGGGGAGCGGCGGCAGCGACGATTCATGTGGTTTTGTGTGGGGTTGACGGTGTTTTGTTTTGTGATGTTTTTCTGGTTGCCTCGGAGCATTGTCTGAGGCCGGCCTAATTTACAGCGCGATGCGTTCCAACTTTTCTGAACAGTTAGTCACCACACCGAGTTTGTAATGAGGAGCCAACTGTCAGTTCAGCGACTGCTGAGATTTCCACCAAAGCCCCGTAGTGGAGCGGACTACAAGGGATCATCACCCTTGCGGGACGGTGCGCGCCCATCAACGTTGAATAAACCAGGTTGACGGTCGGCCAATAGGCAACATCCACGATGTAAATTTGCACGCTGACCAAATGATTCAGCGACGCACCAGCGGCCTGAAGCACGGTTTCCATATTGGCCATTGCCTGGCGAGTTTGTGCTTCTATCCCTTCAGGGAACTCCTGAGCATCCGGTGGAAACGGCAACTGGCCGGAAATGAAAAGAAGGTTTCCTGCCAGTGCACCGTGTGAGTAATGCCCGCCCGGCACAGGCAGTTTCGCTGCTGCGATCAACTTCATATGTCCACCTTGACCGATCAGGTTTTGAATTCGGGTGAATGATTTACCAGCCCGTGATACGGGGCCAATAACCGAGACTGCCTTCCTCATCGAGCACGTGATAACCACCGTGCTGCGCCGACGTGGCGCAGGCATGATTGGGCAAGATCCGCAGAAGCGTACCCAACGGCAGCAAGCTCGCCGGTTCAAGCTTTCCGGCCCGCGATGAAATGATTCCGTGTTCCTGATTCGTGGAGATGACGATCAGGTCGCCAATGGGTTGGCCGGCGGCGTCACACACGACGCCATATCCCTGATCAACCGCTTGCCGGGCGGTACCACGATCGCGGGAAAGTGCCATCCATCCCGCATCCGTAATGATCCAGCCTTTCTCAGCCTGATGACCAATGACGGTTGTCAGAACTGATACCGCAATATCCTGCACATCGCAGACACCCAAGCCCGCCATGACCAGATCGAAGAAGGCGAACACCCCCGCACGAACTTCAGTTATTCCGGTTAAATCCTTGGTAAAAAGTGCCGTGGGTGTCGAACCGATGCTGATGATCGCCATGTTGAAGCCCGCAGCGGCGAGCATTTGGCGGGCCTCGATAATCGCCGCGCGTTCCTGCCGGGCGCACGCCTCGATTTCAGCGATCGACTGGCTGTCGTAGGACTTGCCAGCGTGTGTCATCAAGCCGCTGAGCTTGACGCCTTTGGAGCTCAACAATTGCGCGATTTCCACCAACAGCGCCGATTGTGGGCCGAGACCGGAGCGGTGGCCGTCGCAATCGATTTCCAGCAGGACCTCAAAAACATGACCCGACGTTTGGGCAAAGTCGGCCAACAATCTGGCAGTGTCCAAATTATCGAGTACCAGTTTGAGCTGCGCGCCTTTGCTGATCAAAGTGGCGGCGTGAGCGAATTTGTTTGGCGCAATGCCAACGCCATACAAGATGTCGGTAAACCCGGCGTCGAAAAAGAAGTCGGCCTCACGCAGGGTCGAAACAGTAATGGGCCCACGCCCACCTGCAAACAGGCGCTCGGTGACTTCCAGCGATTTGTGGGTCTTTACGTGAGGACGCAATACCACATTGAATGCTGCCAGCTTATTGCGCATCCGTTGGATATTGGCATCGAGTCGATCACGATCGAGCATTAAAGCGGGAGTGTCGATATGAGTTTCGATATGAGTGAGTGCGGACATGTCTGGTCTCCTGGAATAGGGCTAGTCTAAACGTCCGACTTCAGATTAATATTTAATAATATTAATTCTAATATTCAGTGACTCTTAATGAATGAGGCATTTGATATCCGCTTTCTCCTGGTCGTCCGGGAAAGTGACAGTTTGTTGGCCGCATCACGCAAGCTGGGTCTGACGCCCTCGGCCGTGACCCAGCGACTTCAGCAAATGGAGAAAAAACTGTCGATTCGATTGCTGGATCGGTCAGCCCGGCAACTGCGTTTTACCGATGAGGGCGAGTTCTTGTGTCTGCAGGGTGCAGGGCTGGTCGAGCAGTTCGATACGCTGCTGGCGGATCTGCGTGAGCGACGCAGTGGCTTCATTGGCAAACTGAAAGTCAATGCACCGTTCGGGTTTGGGCGCGTGCACGTGGCACCCGCGGTGGCAACTTTCCAGCGTCTGCATCCGGATGTTGAAATAGCATTGAGTTTGTCCGAACAGCCGATGGTTGAGGCGACTGATCGATTTGACGTCGTTATCCATATTGGCGAACTGCGCGCCTCCAACCTGGTCGGCCATTCCATTGCCCCCAACCGTCGCTACGTATGCGCCTCACCCGCGTTTGTTGAGCGCCATGGCCTGCCGGAACATCCCGACCAGTTGGCTACCTTGCCCTGCCTTGCATTGCGGGAAAACAACGAAGACGTCACCCTCTGGCATTTCACGCGCGCGCACAAAACACTCAGTGTGCGCATCCGCCCAGCGATGAGCTGCAACGATGGAAGTGTCATTCGGCAATGGGCGTGCGAAGGGCACGGCATCATCATGCGTTCCGAATGGGATGTTGCCGATGCTTTGGCAGAGGGGACGTTGATACGGCTACTGCCTGGTTGGAAACTGCCGGATGTCAATGTTGTTGCGCTGACGCATCAACGCGAGGGGTTGCCCGCGCGAACGGTCAATTTTCTGCGTCACCTACAGGATCAGTTCCGGCCGCAACCACCTTGGCGACAATAGATTTTGTTGAAATAAAATGAGGTACTTACTGGATCAGCGAGGGTACAAGTCAGCAGTCAGAGCGTAGAGCGGATTGACATGGGGCCTGTCCTCGGGCAGGTATCGGCCGGAAGCCCTCATTTGAATAATTATGCCTTTGCTGCGATGAAAGCGAGTTGGAGCGCGTCTGATCAGGCGCGCTCGCGGGATCACGCACTTGGATGGGTGTGGTAAATCTTGCTGACGATCGTCCACTTCCCCTCAACCTTCAGCAGGTTGAAGAAGTCGGTGAAGCGAAATCCGGATACGTTGTCGGTGTCGACCCGGGCACTGGCTGCGGTGCCGACGATATCAATACGCACGATTGCCGCGCTGGCCTCGGGGGATGGGCGGAAGGCGTTGTCGATGACGTCGTACAGATTCTGAATCGCGCCGCCAACGAGCTTGTCACCGTCAACGCCAAACATCGTCGCCTGCGCGTTGAAAGCGGGCTTCATCAGAGCACTGTCGGCCTTTGCGCCACCTTCGTTGTACTGGTTCAATACGTCGACGATTGCCTTGTATTCCTGAACGTAAGTTGGATCGGACATGATGTATTCCTCAGTGAATAGATTAGCGAAGCTGTTTACGGGGTGTTATGACTGACAGTCACGACTCCTGAAAGGAACGGGCTATCCTGCGCCACACTTGACGCAGGAATTTGCCATTCAAAGGTCTGCGGTTGGCCAATCGATGTAACCTTTGGCGCCGCCGCCGTAGTAACTGTCGCGGGGCGCGATGGTTAGCTCGATACCGCGACGCAGACGCTCCACGAGGTCGGGGTTGGAGATAAACAAACGACCAAACGCCACCGCATCAATCCGGCGCTGAGCGCGGCGCTCTAGTGCCATCTCCAGGTCGTAGTTGTTGTTGCCAATGAATACGCCTTCGAACTGCGCGCTCAGCGCGTCCAGGGCCACGCCTTCGGGAACACTGCGGGATGTCGCCGTGGCACCTTCAACGAAATGCAGGTAGGCCAGATCGAATTTGTTGAGTTGCTGAATCAGGTAACCGTAAGTCGCCATGACATTGCTGTCGGGCGGCGTGTTACCGGCATCAGGTGTCACGGGGGAAAGCCGGATCCCAACACGCTCGCCACCCCAGATCGCAATCACGGCTCGGGTGACTTCCAATGTCAGTCGAGCCCGGTTCTCAATGGAACCGCCGTATTGGTCAGTACGCTGATTGGTGGAGTCGCGCAGGAACTGATCGAGCAGATAGCTGTTGGCGGAATGGACTTCCACGCCATCAAAACCTGCCTGCTTGGCATTCTCTGCGGCGATCTTGTACTGCTCGATGATGCCTGGAATTTCCGAGGTCTGCAGCGCGCGAGGCATCGACACCTCGACAAAGCCTTTTCCAGTGTACGTGCAGCCTTCAGCCTTGATTGCCGAGGGCGCCACTGGCGCGTCGCCGTTGGGCTGTAACTCGACACTGGAAAAGCGCCCTACATGCCACAACTGGCTAACGATTTTGCCGCCCGCCGCATGCACCGCATCGGTGACTTTTTTCCATCCAGCAACCTGCTCTTGCGACCAGATGCCCGGAGTCATTGCATAACCTCGTCCCTGTGCAGAGATGTTCGTTGCTTCGGCAATGATCAAACCTGCACTGGCGCGCTGGGCGTAATAAGTCGCATGCATTTCATTCGGTACACCGTCTTCGGCCATCCGGCTACGTGTCACGGGAGCCATGACAATTCGGTTGGCCAATTGAAGCGCCCCCATGCGCATGGGCGAAAAAAGATCGGTGTCAAAAGCGCTATCAGACATAAAATCTCCAAATCAATAGACCGGTCGTCTGGTCACTGTCTTCAGGACCTGACCGACGACCAGCCCCTCCAGGTTTGATGGCGCTTGCCGCCCTGGCGAACGACTAGGCCCTTGCCGCTGAATGTGCCCGTGAGGGTTCCAGTTTGACCTTCTCCCACTTGGCGATAACCAGCGGTGCGATGGCGTTACCCAATACGTTCAGCGTGGTGGTGCCGCTGTCAATAATTCTGAAAATGCCGGCGATCAACGCCACGCCCTCTAATGGAAGACCGGCAGACGCCAAGGTGGCTGACAAGATGATGATGGCAAAACCCGGCACCCCTGCTGCCCCTTTCGAGGTCAGCACCATCGTCACTACCAACAGGATTTGCTGAGACAACGACAAGTCGATTCCATAAAGTTGCGCCACAAAGATCGTCGCGACGCCGAGAAAAATCGACGCACCATCGAGATTGAAGGCATAACCCACCGGCACCACGAAACTGACTATCCGACGGGGTACACCGTAGCTCTCCAGCTTGGTCATCAATTGCGGCATGACGGCTGCCGACGCGGCACTCGAAAACGCCAAAATCAACTCATTGCGGAAGTACCGGATCAATCTGAAAATGTTTTCGCCAATCAAGTAGCAAATACCACCTAGCACCACGAGAGCGAAAACAATCAACGCCAGGTACACCACGCCAATCAACTTGAGCAAGGGAAGCAGCGAGGTAAAACCAAAGGTTGCCACCGTGGCACCGATCATGCCGAACACACCGATCGGCGCATAAGCCATGACAATGGAGACAACCCTGAACATCGCGTCCGAAAGACTCTGGACCAATGCGATTGCGGGGGCGCTTTTCTCGTGCGGCAAAGCGTTCAGTGCCAGGCCGAACAGCACGGCGAAAAACAGAACCGACAGCAACTTCGCCTCCGACATTGCGACGATGAGATTGTCTGGAACAATGTTCTGCAAAATGACCAAGGCCCCTTTCGAAGGCTCGATGGTGATAGAGGCAGAACTATGCGAAACGCCTGAAATATCGGTACCCGTGCCTGGCTCGAAGAGATTCGCGAAACACAACCCCATCACGATGGCCAACGCAGTAATCGCAAAGAAATAACCGAGCGACTTCATACCCATTCGACCAAACGATTTGCTGTCACCACCGCCTGCTATGCCCAAAATCATGCAACAGAACACGATCGGCACAACCACCATCTTCATCATTTTGATGAAGATATCGCCGAGCGGCTTGAGGATCTCCGCGCTCACCCATGTTTGATATTGCGGATGTGTATTGAAGTACCAACCGACAAGCACGCCAAGCAACAGCCCGGCAACGATTTGCCACACCAAGGGAATACGTTTCATGTCTAGCCTTCTTGTTGGAATGAAAGGTCTGCTCTGTTGGCAGTTGCTAGAGTCATGAGCTTCCAGCTCACTTGAGATCAAATGACACAACGGTGTTGTGCCATGAGTGTTTTACTTCGCGAAGAGCTGGCTCATATCCTTGAAAGCCTTGAATTCAAGGGCGTTGCCACATGGATCAAACAGGAACATCGTGGCTTGCTCGCCAACCTGACCTTTGAAACGAATGTACGGCTCGATCACAAACTCGGTGCCAAACGACTTCAAACGCTCAGCCAGTGCCTCCCATTGCTCCCACGCCAGGATGATGCCGAAGTGTGGAACAGGAACATCGTGACCATCGACCGGATTGCTGTGGACGCTCTCTTGAGAAGCAGTTTTGGGGTGCTCGTGAATCACGAGTTGGTGGCCATAAAAATCGAAATCGACCCACTGAGTGCTGGAACGCCCTTCTTCAAGACCGAAGACTTCTGCGTAGAACGTCCGCGCTGAGGCCAGGTTGTAAACAGGGATTGCGAGGTGGAATGGCGAGAGGCTCATCAGAACTCCAGTAATATTTTTTGTTGGTTGGTGACCGTCCCCACCGTCATTGGCTCTTTGGATTCAGCCGTTGCAGGGGATGGGGAACATCGTAGGACGGAAAACCAAACAGAAAAATCAATATATATTTCTTAGAAACACAACTAATATTTGTGAATGATCAAAGAACTCAAGACACTCATCGCTGTAGCCCGCGAAGGCACATTTGCCGCTGCCGGCAACAAGATCGGCCTCACGCAGGCTGCCGTGAGCGCGCAGATTCAGCGCCTGGAGGCTGAGCTAGGCTTCGAGGTTTTCGACAGAAAAGGACGCACGGCACATCTCAATAAAATGGGCCACCAGATACTCCTGCAAGCACAGGAGTTGCTCAGGCTCTATGACAATCTGGGCTCTACGACGGTGGGGCAACCTGCAAGCGTGCTGGTGAACATCGGCGCTATCGCGTCCGTGCAGCGCTCCTATTTGCCAGACGCACTGGCCAGGTTCCACCAACGATGCCCCCAATGCCGCACGCGTGTCGTCCCGGGCTTATCAATGGAGTTAGTGAACCTGGTAGATGCAGGCGAGATCGACATGGCCGCCATCATTCGCCCACCCTTCTCACTCCAGAGTGATCTTCGCTGGACGAATCTGGCGCTTGAACCCTACCGTCTGATCGTGCCGCGCGAAATGCCGGGAAACGACTGGTCGGAACTGCTTTGCAGCCAGCCGTTCATTCGATATGACCGATCATCATTTGGCGGCAGGCAAGTCGACCGGTTTCTGCGTCAGATGCACCTCACCCTGCATGAGGTCTGCGAACTGGATGAACTTGAGGCAATCATCAAACTGGTCGAAAACAACGTGGGCGTTGCGCTGGTACTACAAACTACGCCCCATCCGGAATGGCCAGCAGGTGTCCGCGCACTCGACCTGGGGATGCACACTTTTCACCGTGATATCGGGTTGATACATCGCTCTCGCCGAAGCCTCACCGAACCTGTGCGAACACTGGCGGACTTGATCAGTGAACAGGTCAAAAGCGGCTTTATCCAATGGCAGCCAGCCTAAAACACTGATTGCAATGCGTTTTTTCGGGACCTTACGAAAGGCATAATCAGTAACCCGGCCACTGCTGGATCGCAAAGAAGCGGGCCAGGTCGGTAGCGGTCCAACTCGCCAATAAAGTCATCCAGATGGTGGCCAGAAAGGCACGCGGTGTCTGGTAGCGATGCGGCTGATGCAAGTGGAGCGATGCCCCCTCCTGAAGAGGCAACGCCGCCCCGGCCTGGCGCTGTGCTAGCTCCCATCTCGAAAATCCACGATCGGTTGCAAGCTCCAACCGATGTCCGTAAACCGCGCCACGCACCCTTCGCCGGTCGGCGCCTGGGCGCCGAAGCCGATTCGCAAGGGCCTGAGCGCGATCCCGGGGAGCGTAAACCAGCGCAGGAACCGCCAATAGACGCCGTCCACGGAAAAGTGGAAGGCCAGCGTCTGACCGTCGCAGTGCACCCGCAGCCACACCGTGTCGCTGTCGATCGACGGCCCATCTGCGTCATCCGAGACCCCTCGGGTAATCACGCTGACCACGGTCGGCAGACCGGCTCCGGATTGCTCGAACGCCAGCTTTGCCCAGTTGTCTTCATCGACCTGGACAAACAGGGCACCGGCATCGAACGCGGATGAAAAGCTCACGCGGACCTTGGCAGACAGGGTGAAAACGGCGTCTTCAATCGTCATGGATGCGGCAATGACATTGTCTCGCCGCGACGCCCCCGCCGGATGAAAAAACCAATCGGTCTGCGGCCCGGCGTTCAGCACGACGGCGTGTGCCTCCAACTGTGCCGAACCGTTACCCTCACCTTTGACTGTCAGTTGCTCTATGCGCATAGCCACCACCTTGTATGGGTCATCACACTTTGAATTGGGTTACCAACGCCAGTTGCTCCTGCGTCAGTTCGTTGAGTTGCGCCGCTGCACGCGCCGAGTCATCTGCCTGATCGGTCAAGGCCTCGGTGACGGTGCGGATTGCCACGACATTGCGATTGAGCTCCTCTGCAACGGCGCTCTGCTCTTCAGCCGCGCTGGCAATGTGCAGGTTCATTTCCGTGATCGTGGAAATCGATTGCCCGATGCTGTCCAGCACCTGCACCGCCGATTCGAAGGCATCGACGCTTTCCTGAGCCCTGCCCCGGCTGCTGTGCATGCCGGCAACAACGGCCTGGGTCCCGCCCTGAAGCTGCTCGATCACTTGACGGATTTCTTCCACCGATCGTTGTGTCCGTTGAGCCAGACCCCGGACTTCATCGGCGACCACCGCAAACCCTCGACCGCTTTCCCCCGCACGGGCCGCTTCAATGGCCGCGTTCAACGCGAGCAGATTGGTCTGCTCGGCAATGGAGCGGATCACCTCCAGCACGCTGCCAATCTGATCGCTGCCCTGGGCGAGTCGGTCCACCTGCTGTTCGGCTCGTTCGAGCTCCTGCGAAAGCGCCGAAATCGAGTCCGTGCTTCTCTGGATGATCAGCCTTCCGGCCTGCGCCGAGCGGTCTGCCTCTTGCGCGGCCCCCGCAGCGCCGGTGGCGTTTCGGGACACTTCATGGGCGGTCAGGCTCATCTCGTTGGAGGCCGTGGCGACCAGGTCAATCTCGCGAAACTGGACTTGCATGCCGTTGCTGGTCTGACGGGCGATGTCGGCGGTTTGCGAGGCATTACTGCGCGCAGTGACCACGCTCTCCTTGAGAGAGGCCACCGTTGGCTGAAGCTTGTCCAGGAACCGATTGAACCAGGCAGTCAGGTTGCCCAGTTCGTCACGTCGGGCGTAACCCAATCGGCTGCGCAAGTCGCCGTCCCCCGTGGCGATTTCGCGCAGCCGGGCCGCGACCTCATCGATTGGTCGAGTGACGCTGCCTGCACTGAACCCAATGAGCAGCAACCCCAGCAGTGCCGCGACCACGGCAACACCGACACTGACCAACACGGCGTCTCGCTGGCTGGACTGCAGTTGACGGCCAAGCGCCACGGCGTCGGCCAGCAGCACCTCGCGTGGCAAATCGACGATGACGCCCCAGTTCGCCACACCTTCCACAGGCTGCACGGGGTAAATGGCATGGACCTCACCGGAAAACTCGATGACCGCCGGTTGGCCGGAACGAATGGCCTGCATCACTTTTTCGCTGTCGTCCCCCAGGAATGCCCTGATGGGCTTACCCAACGCTTCGGGGAATTTTCCGCTGGCGGCGTACGTGCCGCTGGGGGAAATGATGGAGGTCCGCCCAGCGCCGCCAAACAGACCGGCCTGGGCCTTCTCGATTTCATCCTGCAACGTGGCCAGCGGGATGTCCATGCCGGCCACTCCGAGCAGCTTTTCACCGTCCATGACGGGCACCGACAGGGCCGTCAACAGCGGTTGATTCCTGGCATTGAGGTCCGTGTAGGGATCTTTCAGGCAGGGTTTGGCGCTGTCCCGGGTGCACAGATACCAACTGTTGAGGGGCTCGCCGGTCGGGCCGGGGGCATCCTGGGTGAAGTCCGAGTCGGCGATGGGATAGGCCAGCTCTGATTGACCTTGCAGGTTCCAGTTGACGCCATAGCGCCCCTTCTCGTTACTGCCATGCCTGGCATCATTGATGAACCGTTGATCCTGGCCGTCCAGAAGGTTCGGCTCGAACGCAATCCACAGCTGTTGTGCATCGGGGTGCTGGGTATAGGCCGCCTGGACGAAACGCCCGATATCGTCTCGCAGGTCTTGCGCCTGGCCTGCGCGACGTATGGAAATCGCGCGCAGGGTCGAGACCTGCTCAGCCAGGGAGACCACCGTGGCCATTTTGGCGCTGAACTGCAGGGCGAAGGAGCGCCCCTGCTCGCCCGCTCTGGCGAGCAGCAAGGCCGCCACCGAGTCACCCAGCATGCGCTGGCTGGCTTCGGAAACCAGGGCGTTGTTCTGATACGCCTGACGGATATTGAAGAATTCGACAGACACGATGACCGCCAGCAAACAGACACCGGCAAGCAGGACGATCCTGGCTCGGATGGACAACGCCACGGCAGCTACCTCGATATTATTGATGTTTGGAGTCAGCAGGGTGATGAGGGCGATGCACTCGCCCCCTGCGCGTGACTGGCTACGGATTGCGCCGGATCATGTCCGCGAGTTTTTCGCCGATCATGATGCACACCGAATTCGGGTTGCCCGAGACCAGGGTCGGCATGATGGACGCGTCGGCAACGCGCAGGCGCTCGATGCCGTGCACGCGCAGCTCTGGCGAAACCACCGCGTGCGCATCGGTGCCCATTCGGCACGTGCCCGAAGGATGAAGCGCGGCGTGGGCTATCTCTTCACAGAACTGCGCGATTTCCTCACGGTTTTTCACCTGTGGCGCCGGTACGTGACGGCGCGCGATGTAAGGTTTGAATACCGACTGCTCCATGATCTGGTCGGCGATCCGGAAGCCCTCCACCAGCGCATCCAGGTCGTACGGATCGGCGAAGTAGTTGGGGACGACTCTCGGCGGCTGGTCCATGGAGCGACCGTTGAGCTCGACAAATCCTCGGGACCTGGGCCGGATCTGACCGAAGTTGATCGTACAGCCATTGCCGCCGGGCACTGAATCGACGCCCTCTTCGATTCCCGCGCCGACCACCATGAAGTACTGGATATCCGGTGTCGTTTCTTCCTTCTGCCCCCACCAGAATGCGCCCGCCTCGATCAGGTTGGACGCCGCCGGGCCGTTGCGAAACAGACCGTACTGCAAGCCCGCCGCGGCCTTCCACAACGGTTTTTTGTACTTGTCGTAGCTGTGCGGACCGGTCAGCTCGTAGACCATCGATATCTCGATGTGGTCCTGCAGGTTCTGGCCCACGCCAGGCAGGTCCTTGACGACACTGACGCCCTGCTGCTCGAGGTGCCTGGCGGGTCCGATGCCCGATACCATCAGCAGTTGCGGCGTGGCAATGGCGCCCGCCGAAAGGATGATTTCCTTGTTGGCGTACAGTTCCTTACGCACGCCCTTTTCGGTGTAGACGACGCCCTTGGCCACATGGCCTTCGAACAGGATCTTCTCGACCTTGCATCCGGTCCTGACCGACAGATTCTTGCGACCACGGGCGGGACGGATATAAGCGGCTGCCGCGCTGCTGCGCACGCCGTTGCGCGACGTGATCTGGTAGAAGCCGCACCCTTCGGGTTTGCCACTGTTGAAGTCCGGATTGTAAGGCAGGCCATATTCCTGGCAGGCCTGCAGCCAGACCCTCGACAACGGGTGGATATAGGGCGGGTAAGACACCCCCAGCGGGCCGCCTGTACCATGCACCTCATTATTGAAGGTGTCGTTGTTCTCTGCCTTCCTGAAGAACGGAAGCACCTCCTGATAAGACCAGCCAACCGCGCCCTGCTCCGCCCAGCCGTCGTAATCCTCGGGTACCCCGCGAATGTAGATCATGGCATTGACCGAGCTGCCACCACCGAGCACCCTGGCCTGGACCATGGTTGGCGGCTCACTGCGCGATTGCGAACCGGTGGGCTCCCATTGATAACGCTTGAGCAGGTCGCCCTGCGCGGTTTTGTAGTAGGCGCCGGGGATATGGATATAAGGGCTGAGATCACGTGGCCCCTCTTCGAACAACACCACCTGCGTCGCGCTGTCTTCGCTCAACCGACCGGCGAGCGTACAGCCTGTGGAACCGCCACCCACGACTATGTAATCAACCATGTTCAATTCCAGTACCGATTAACCGTTGACGAGCTCATTGAGCAACTTGAAGTGGCTGCGGGCGACCTCGAAGCTGTTCGCCTGATGCTGTTTCTGACAGAACAGCTCGCAGCTCCACCACCCCTGGTAACCCGTGGCCTTGACGGCCTGAACCCACGCCTTGAGGTCCAGAACCCCTTCACCGGTGGGCACGTCGCGAAGAACGTCTTCATTGGGAATGCCGCCGTTGAATGCCAGCGAGTCGCACACATGCACGCCATAGAGGTAGTGCTTGTCCATCCGTGCAACGGTGTCGGGCGTGTCACCCGAGGTGTAGCAATGCCAGAAGTCGATCACCATCTTGACGTTGGGCCGGTCGGCTCGGTCGATCAACTCGATCTGGTGGGTGATCCCGGTGAGAGGCGTCCAGGCCAGGGCCTCCAGGTAAAGGGTGAGGTTGAACTGGGCAGCAAGATCAGCCAACGCTCGCAGATTGCTGGCGGTAATGCGCTTTTGTTCTTCAAGCTCCAGCCCCAACAAACCGGCATACGCGCTGGACCGGCGGCGATCGCGATGATCGATGACGGCCTGGACATCGATCGGTCCGGTCAGCACCTGAACCCCTTTTGCACCTGCGGCAACGGCCATGGAAAACAGCTGCTGGGCGTCTTCCATCAATTGCGCGTGCAGTGCGCCAGTCCGCTCGATATCGCGCAGATAACCCAGGCCCGGCACCGACAGGCCGCCCAGCAATCCCTTGAGATCATCGTGCGAATAACCGGCGTCGAAGTACTTGTGCAGCTTGGTTGCTGACAGTTCCAGCGCCGTAAACCCGACGGATTTCGCCAGGTTCACATCCAGCGCCACCGTACCGTGGCGCGCCACGGTGCAGTGCAGGGCAAATTCATTCACGGCCATTTACAACTCTCCCGAGTAACTCGCGTTTGTTTTTATTGAGCTCGACTCAGCGAGCAAACCTGACCCACTTTCTGTGGGTGCTCGATTCGAAGCACAGGTGAGCCAGTTCGACCCCTCGGCAGCCCTGCTCCAGGTCCGGAACCGGCACCCGCAACGCGCCCGGCCCGCGATCGCCTGCGGCGATGGCCACGGCAAAATCCTGGTAGAGGATCGCCAGGGCCTCCAGATACCCTTCGCTGCAGCCGGCTGGCAGGCTCGAAAAGGCCTGGGCTTCAAGGTTGTCCGCTTGCCCGCGACGCAGGATCAGCTCCGCGCTGTCCACGGGCTTGAGGTGCAGCAGTTCGGGCGACTCCTGGGACCACTCAAGGCTGGCTCGACTGCCAATCACCTTGAACGTCAGGCCATTGCGATGCCCGGGGGCCGCGAAGCTCACCCACATCAGGCCTTCGATGTCCTGACTGAATTCGAACTGGGCCACGCAGTTGTCGTCCATCGGCCAGCCCGGCACCTTGTTGCTCAAGGTCGCACTCAGCGCCGTTGCGCGTTGGCCGGTGAGAAACTCCATCAGGTTGAACGCATGGGTGCCGATGTCGCCGACCACGCTGCTGATGCCTGCCTTGTCGCGCTCACCACGCCAGGCCAGGCTGGCGTTGAGCGATTCCACGCCCGGCGCCAGCCACTCCAGCAAGTACTGGACCTGGATGAACCTGACCTCGCCAATGGCACCGTCCTGGATTCTGCGACGGGCTTCGCGCACCATCGGATAACCCTGATAGGTGTAGGTCAGCGCAAAGAACGTATTGCGCTCGGCGGCCAGGCGTTTGAGTTCATTCGCCTGGTAGATTTCGTTCACCAGCGGCTTGTCGCAGATGACCGCTATCCCGGCGCGCAGGAACGCCTGGCAGGCTTCAAAATGCAGGTGGTTGGGGGTGACGATAATGACGGCATCGATGGGGTCGGCCCGACCGGCTTCAGCACTGGCCATCTGCTGAGCGCTGGCGTAGATCCGCGAGTGGCTGACGCCCAGCGCATGGCCGGCCACGAGGGACTTTTCAGGGTGTGAAGAGAACACCCCCGCGACGAGTTCATAACGATTGGACAGGCGCATCGCCGCCCGATGCAGCGACGCAAAATAAGCGCCCTCGCCGCCGCCGATCATGCCGACCTTGAGCTTTGCGGGGCTCGGAATATCGCTCGTTATATTGGGCATCTCACGATCTCGGATTGACACTCTTGTACCCCGAGTATCAGCCCGCCCTGCCCAGCGCTCAATTTCGCAAGCCGTCGGCACATGACGCGAACTGACGCAAGTCATGACTGATGGCTCGTACGACCCGCGATCGTTCACACCTGATTGTGCGTCAGACTGCGTCAGATATCCCTTTCATGCGAAATTGATCGCGTCTGTTTGCAGTTCGATACTCGGCTCATGAAAACAATAAGCCGAGCCTGTCAAGCGCTGGGCGCACAGTGTGTTTTTCCTGCGGATCCCGCGGCGCGAAACCCTGTGCAACCCGGCCACCCTGCGACGCCAAGCCACGTGCATGGGTGGGTGGACTATTCAGTCCGTCTTTCCCAGCGCCCGGCTCGCAACATCGCCCCGCTGCGCCTTTCTCCTTCTGCCCAATTCGTACCTGTAACTGCGGCCTTCGCCCCCGTGGCGGTGGCGTGTTTCCGATCGATTTCATCCCCAACACGAGTAGGACATCTGTATGAAGCACGAATCAGATAAGGCCGGACCTTCCAAAACGACGACAACACTTTTTGGTGATGTCACCCTTAATCGCCGCTCGTTCATGCTTGGCTCGGCGGCGGCCGCTGCCGGGCTGTACATCAGTTCGTGGGCACCGAACAGCTTCGCCGCGACGGGCCATCTGGAGATCCTCGGCTGGGAGGGCGAGACCGGCGACGCCGAACTCGCAGCCTGGCGCAAGCAGCGCGACATCACCGTGCGCTCCAGCTACGCCGCCACCCAGGATGACATCACCGCACGACTGGCCGGCAGCAATCCGGTACAGCTCGACCTGACCATGTACGCCCTGGGCTATGAGGCCATCTACCGGGACATGGGCATCCTCTCCCCCATCGACGCCTCGCGGATTTCCAACTACAACGCCAATGACACCCTGCCGCTGTTCTACAAGGGCGCTCAATGGTTCTGGGACGGCAAACAGTGGGGTATTCCGCTGCTCTGGGGTATGAACACCATTGTCTACAACGTCGCCAAAATCGACAAACCCACCCGATACAGCGACCTGCTCAACCCTAAACTCAAGGGCAAGCTGACCTTTGTCGACGACTCGCTTTCCACCTGGAGCCTGATCGCGATCATCGCCGGTTACGGCGACAAATACCCGAACCTGACCCGCGCCGAATTCACCGATGCGTTCGAAAAGCTGCAGCCCTACCGAGACCAGTGCCGAGTGTTTGCCGCCTCGGTGGGCGACGCCGTTTCGCTGCTGGCTTCCGGTGAAGTCGACGCGGTGTTTTCCCTCTCGGCGCAGGGTGTCCTGGAAACGCAGAAGCGTGGGGTGAAAACCGCCCTGTCGGTGCCCGAGGAAGGCGCTGCCATCTGGTGCGATGCGCTGTTCGTGCCACAAACAGCCAAGGATGTGCCGCTGGCGCTGGAATACGTCAACAAGATGCTGGAACCGCAGATACAGGCAGAAATGGCCTGGTCGATGTTTTCAGGCGTCACCAACCAGAAGGCCATCCCGCTGCTCAGGCCCGAGCTCAAAGAGCTGTTCGACTACGACCATCTCGACGCGGTCTTCAAGAAGTCGAAGCTCTATGGCGTACCGCCGTTGAACTCTGAGCAATACGTGACTTACGCAGAGTGGGTGGATCAATGGGCCACCTTCAAAGGCTCCTTTTGAGCCACACCCTTGGCCAGGGCGCACACGCCCTGGCGCAACCCCGACACGGGACGCCGGGAAAAACGATCAATCGAGTAAGCGAAGTCCGCATGCCTGGCAAGCATCCCACTACCTGCTGCAATGGGTCTGTATCATGAACGTCATCAATCAAAGCAAGTTGGCAAGCACGGACGCTTGTGACTCGACACCCTCAGGGAACGCCGACAGAAAACGCTTCACCCCCTTTTACCTGGCCGGGGCGCCGTTCGCCTTCCTGCTGGTCTTTTTCATCATCCCTGCGGTCCTGCTGTTCGTTTCGAGTTTCTGGCTGTCGCGGTCATTCACCATGATCCCCTCTGCCACGCTGGCCAACTACGCCCGTGTGCTGGGGGCCAGCGGCTTCTACGACTCGCTGTGGATCTCCATGCAGAACGGCTTCTGGACCGCCACGCTGTCCACCCTGCTCAGCGCGCCCGTGGCCTGGTACATCGTCTACCGAACACGCTCCAACGCGATCCTCTACCTGGTATTGGTTTCCTGGTTCTCCAGCTACCTGGTGCGGGTCTACGCCTGGCGCACCATCCTTGGCTCGACCGGTGTGATCAACAGTTCGCTCATGCAGTGGGGCGTGATCGACACGCCCATCGACTGGATCGTGTTCAACAAATTCGCGGTGGTCATCACCCTGGTCCACATCATGTTGCCCTTCACCCTGTTGCTGTTGGTGTCGGGCTTGCGTGATGTGAAAAAGGACTATCTGGAAGCCTGCGCCGACCTGGGCGGCAGCGGCTCGGTGGCCATCCGCAAGGTCATCATTCCCATGGCGCACAAAAGCATCGTCAGCTCCTTCATGTTCACTTTCGTGCTCGCCGCCGCGGATTACGTCACGCCACAGTTGCTCGGCGGCCGCGATGCCATGACCACCGGGCTGTTGATCGCCAACCAGTTCCGCACCGTGGGCAACTGGCCGCTGGGTGCGGCCATGGCTTACCTCCTGCTGATGGTCTTCATGCTGGTCTACGCCGCCCTGCTGGTGTTCATGCGTTCGATGAACCTGGCGCCCGGCAAGCGTTATCACGACTGACAAACAGGGCGCTGCCCCCCGGAGAATGAAAATGGCCCGGTTATTTACCTGGTTCTACATGCTGTTCCTGTATGCCCCCATCGGCCTGATCGTGCTGTTCAGCTTTCACTCGACACCGTCGTTGTCACTGCCTTTCGAAGGCGTTTCGCTGCGCTGGTACGAAACCATCTTCAACAGCTATGACTTCAGGACCGCGCTGGGCAACAGCCTGATTGTGGCGGGCGCCTCGGCGCTCTTCACCACCTTGCTCGGGACGTTGTCCGCGCTGGCCCTGATGCGCATGAAAGGCAAGGCGAAATCCACGTTCGCCTTCCTCAATTTCGCGCCCATCGCCATGCCGGGGCTGTTCCTGGGTATCGCGCTGGTCATCCTGTTTTCGCTGATCGGGCTGCCGCGTTCTCTGCTCACCATCATCATCGGTCACACCTTGTTTACCCTGCCCTTCTTCGTCGAATCAGTGCGCTCGCGCCTGGAGTATTTCGACCTGTCCTTCGAAGAAGCCGCACGGGATCTCGGCGCTACGCCACTGAAGGCTTTCTGGCTGGTCACCTTGCCCATCATCGGCCCGACCATCGCCGGCGCCGCCATCCTGACCGTGGCGTTGTCGCTGGACGAGTTTCTGATCACGGTCTTCGTCACCGGGACCGATACCACCCTGCCGCTGCTCATCCTCTCGATGATCCGCCGCGCCGTTGACCCAAGCATCAACGCCGCGTCCGTGATCATGCTGGTGATGACCATTGCAATCATCGGGGTCGCTGGATTGGTAATGACGATGCGCCGCCGGCGCATCGAACTCGAACGCACAGGGGAATGAACCATGTCCATCAACAGCATTGAACTCACCGGAATTTCCAAGGCCTACGGCAATCTCACCGCGCTTGGAAAGCTCGACCTCAACGTGCGCAAAAATGAAATCCTGACCTTGCTCGGCCCAAGCGGCTGCGGCAAGACCACGCTGATGCGCATCATCGCCGGCTTTGAAACGCCGACCACCGGCAAGGTGCTGATCGACGGCAAGGACGCCACCCGGCTGCCCCCGGAACAACGGCCGGTGAACATGGTGTTCCAGAAATACGCGCTGTTCCCGCACCTGGACGTGTTCGACAACGTCGCCTTCGGCCTGCGCCTCAAGCGCACGCCCAAAGATGAGATCAAGCGTGAAGTGTCCCGGGTACTGGAGCTGGTGCAATTGAGCACCTTCAAGAACCGTTGGATCTCCGAACTCAGCGGCGGCCAGGCGCAGCGGGTCGCGCTGGCGCGGGCGCTGGTCAATCGCCCTGCCGTATTGCTGCTGGACGAACCGCTGGCCGCGCTCGACCTGAAGATCCGTCACCACATGCTCAACGAGATCAAGCGCATCCACGAAGAGTCCTCCACCACTTTTGTCTACGTCACCCACGACCAGGACGAGGCCATGATCCTTTCCGATCGTGTGGTGCTGCTGAACAAGGGTGGCATCGAGCAGATCGGCGATCCGGAGGAAATGTACTGGGCACCCAAGACGCTGTTCGCCGCACGGTTTTTCGGCGATACCAATATCGTCGACGGTGTTTACGAACACGAAGGCTCAGGCCCCGGCAAGGTGAAACTGCCGTTCGGCCAATACGCCCACCTGCCCAAGGTCGCGTTGAACAGTGGCCCGGTGAATGTCTCGATCCGGCCGGAAACCATCGTCCTGTCGCCTTCGTCGGGCGCAACGCTGGACGGCGCTTTCGCCGGCACGGTCAAGGACACGTCCTTCATCGGCAATCGGGTGATCTACCGCGTCGCCGTGGGCGGCAGCGACCTGGAACTCAAATGCCAGCAACTGCCGACACCCGGCAGCCACACCATGGCCCCGGGTACACCGGTGACGCTGACGTGCCGGCCTGACAGTTTTGTGGTGGTGGCCGCCTGAAGGTTCTTCGAGGCGCATCCTGCGCCTCAAAGACCGCCTGTGTGCCGTGAGGAGGATCATGCGTTGGTGAACTACATAGTGGTGGGTGGCGGCTCGGCGGGTTGCGTGGTTGCGGCCCGGCTGAGCGAGAACCCTGATGCTTCGGTGGTGTTGCTGGAGGAAGGTCCCAGTGACTGGAATCCCTACATCCATTTGCCGGTGGGGTTTTACAAGACGAGCCAGGGCGCGCTGGTGGAACACTATCCCTGGCAACCGCCGCCGGACTACATCGGCCCCGCCAATCCGGGCATGGTTCAGGCGCGGGTGCTGGGCGGCGGCGCGACGGTGAACGCGATGGTGTACCTGCGCGGGCAGCCTGCCGATTATGATCAGTGGAGCCGGTCGGGCGCTGCCGGCTGGTCGTACCAGGACGTGTTGCCGTTCTTTCTGAAACATGAGGCCAACGATCGCTTCAACAACGCCTGTCACAACGTGGCAGGGCCAGTGGGGGTGAGTGACCAACGCTACACCCATCCATTGGCGCGCTTCTGGGTGCAAGCCTGTCAGGAAGCCGGCATGGCCTTCAATCCGGACTTCAATGGCGGCGCTCAGGACGGGTGCGGCTTCTATCAGATCAACGCCCGTAACGGCCGTCGCTCCAGCACCTCCGTTGCCTATCTCAAGCCCGCCAGGGTGCGGGCGAACCTTGAGGTGATTACCCAGGCCCGGGTGTTGCAGATCATCATCAGCCAAGGTCGCGCGGTGGGTGTGAAATACCAGCGTCGCGGCCAGGTGCAGCACCTGATGGCCGACAGCGAAGTGATCGTATGCGCGGGTGCCATCAACTCCCCCAGGTTGTTGATGCTGTCCGGTATTGGCGCAGCGGATGCGCTCGCCGGGCACGGCCTCAAGGTGCATTGCGACCTCCCAGGTGTGGGCCAGAACCTGCAGGATCACGTTGAGGTGTCGCTGATCAGCGAACTGAATACCGCCCTGAGCTACGACAAATACAAAAAGCTGCACCACAAGCTCTACGCAGGCTTGCAATACCTGCTGTTCAGGAACGGGCCGGCCAGCTCCAACATCGTCGAAGGCGGTGCGTTCTGGCGCACGTCCCTTGCCGAAGGACGGGCGGATGCGCAGTACTGCTTCATGGCCGGAGCAGGCGTCGAAGCGGGGGTCGATTCGGTGCCGGGTGGAAACGGCTGCACCCTGAACGTCTGCCAGACCAGACCGCGTTCCGTCGGCAGCGTAGCACTGCGCAGCGCAGATCCCGGGGCAAAACCGCTCATCCGCCCCAACTACCTGCAAGACCCGTACGACGTGGACTGCATGGCCGAGGCCGTGGAATATGGCCGCCACATCATGGCGCAGAGCGCAATCGCCCGGCATATACGCCGCGAGTTCGTCCCTGCGAAGGCGCTGCGCTCGCGAGACGACTACCGCACCTTCGTCCGCCAAACCGCCCACGGCGCGCTTCACCCGGTGGGCACGTGCCGGATGGGCGAGGATGACAATGCCGTGGTCGATAAGCACCTGCGCGTGCGGGGTATCGACGGCTTGCGAGTGATCGATAACTCGATTGCCCCCAACCTCTGCTCCAGCAATACCAACGCGATGGCTATCATGATCGGTGAAAAAGGCGCCTATCATGTCCTTCATGCCAGCGCTTGATGCCCGCAGGACCGCGCCTTGCCGGGCTGGGGTGAATGCCCCTAGACTGCCCCACTGCTCGCAAACGACTGAATAGATGCCATGCAAAACCAAGAGAATTTCCAAGAAAACCTGAAAATGTTATGCGAGCAGGTTGGCACGGTTTCGGAGATGTGCCGCCGTGTCGGCATCAATCGCCAACAGTTCAACAAGTACCTGGCCGGCACTCACCAACCCTCGAAATCGAACTTGCGGGCCATTGCAGGCTTCTTCGGGCTCAGCATCGATATTCTCTATACCCACCCCAACGACTTCCGCTCGATGATCGAGGGTGGCCACTTCCACCTGTTCCGCAACCTGGTCCAGTCACCCAAGATGTTGCTGTTCATCAACGAATTGTTGATGGAGAACGACGCCGATATCAGCGACCTGACGGGCGTCTATGAGCGTTATCACTACTCCTCCATCTACAAGGGCAAGATCGTCAGGTCAGTGTTCTGCATCTACGAGAAGAACGGAATACTGATGCACTATTACCTGGAGCGCTTTCCCAACCAGGACGGCAGCGGCAAGATCGACTACCACTTCAAGTACCACGGTTTGAGCTTCCTGATCTCCAATCGCATTTTTTGCGTCGACTTCGAAACGATCCAGCGCAATGAGATCACCTTCACCAACCTGGCGGCGGTCAGCCGTAACGCCAAGAAATACGTGTTTGGCGTGTCCAGCGGGATCGCCGCGACCATGGTTCGCCAGCCAGTGGCGGCAAAAGTCGCGATGAACTTCGTGGGCAAGGGGTTCATCAAGAAAGCGCATATCAAGCGGGCCACCGTGTTGTCTCCGGACGATCCGACCATCCCCAAGGAAGTGGTGGACTACCTGGGTTCCGGGACGGCCTCGATCGACCCGGTCTGATCAACTTAGATGTCCAACACGTCAGTAGCGGCCCGCAAGGCCGCTTTTTGCGTCAGCGATAAATTCACTCTGCGTCACTTTGCGTCAACTGTCGCTCGGGTGAGAAATTGTTCACCCACCCTCCCCGCTGTATTTTTTTCGAAGCAGCGGAAATCGTAGCGCTCACAACTTATTGCTCACCACGCACATTTGCATGATTGCGTGCGCCGGCTCGTGCTGCCCAAAAACCGAATAAATTGTTTGCGCCCGATCGAGGTGATGTCATGGCTCAATGGATAAAAAAAGCGAAACCTGCCGCACAGCAGGTAGAACGCAACGAACAGGTCAAAAGCGATGTTTCCCGCATCCTGCTGGATATCGAAAAGCGCGGCGACGCCGCAGTACGTGAACTCTCCGTAAAGTTCGACGGCTGGGATCGCGCGGACTATCGCCTCAGCGACGCGGAAATCAAAGAGTGCGTGGCCAGGCTGACCGAGCGTGAATACAACGACATTCTCTTCGCCCAGGCGCAGGTGCGTCGCTTTGCAGCCGCCCAACGCCAATCCCTGCTGGATGTTGAAATCGAAAGCATTCCGGGCGTGATTCTCGGTCACCGGCACATTCCGGTGAATGCCGCCGGATGCTATGTACCAGGCGGCAAATACCCGCTGCTGGCCTCCGCGCACATGTCGATCGTCACCGCCAAATCGGCCGGTGTGAAGAACATCACCACCGCCGCTCCGCCTTTCCAGGGCAAACCTGCGCCCTACATAGTCGCGGCCCAAGCCCTGGGCGGCGCGGATGCGATCTACAGCCTGGGCGGTATCCAGGCAGTGGCCGCGATGGCAATCGGTACCGAATCGATCAACCCCGTGGACATCATCGTCGGGCCGGGCAACGCTTATGTGGCCGAAGCCAAACGTCAGCTGTTCGGCCGCGTGGGCATCGACCTCTTCGCCGGCCCGACCGAGACCCTGCTGATCACCGACGACTCGGTGGATGGCGAGCTGTGTGCCACTGACCTCTTGGGCCAGGCCGAACATGGCGTGGACTCTCCGGCCGTCATGCTGACCACGTCGCGCGAACTGGCACTGGAAACCCTCAAGGAAATCGAGCGGCTCCTGGTCAAGCTGCCCACCCAGAAAATTGCCCGCGAAGCCTGGGAAAACTTCGGTGAGATCATCCTCTGTGAAGACTACGAAGAGATGGTCAGGTATTCGGACGAGTACGCCTCCGAGCACGTGCAGATCATGACCCATGACGACGATTACTTCATGAAGCGCCTGACCAATTTTGGCGCCCTGTTCGTGGGAGCGCGCACCAACGTTTCCTATGGCGACAAGGTCATCGGCACCAACCACACCCTGCCGACCAACAAGGCGGCGCGTTATACCGGCGGCCTGTGGGTCGGCAAGTACATCAAGACCTGCACCTACCAGCGCATCCTCACCGATGAAGCGTCCTCCCAGATCGGCGAATACTGTTCGCGACTGTGCCTGATGGAAGGGTTCGTGGGGCACGCGGAACAAGCCAACATCCGTGTTCGCCGCTATGGCAAAAAGGAAGTCGGTTTTGGTGAGCCGGCGCTCTGACGGCGGATCAGCACAAAAAAACCAGCACCGTAAAGGTGCTGGTTTTTTTATGGCTGGCAAACGCCCGACCTGCTAACCCCGGCGCACGACGGTCGCCGAGGTGAGCGCCACGAAAACCAGCAGGCCAGCGGTTATCAGCAACGCGAAGCTCAATGACGAAAGATGAGCGATGAACCCGATGGCCGCCGGACCCATGAGGATGCCCAGGTAGCCGATCGCGTTGACCGTCGACAGGGCCTGCGACACCGGCATCACCTGCTGCCGCCCGACCGCCGAGCAGTAGACGGGCACCATATTGGCGATGCCCGATCCCACCAGCACGAATCCGGCCAGGGTCAACCACTGGCTGTCGACCAGCACCGAAATGAGCATGCCGAACATCGCCACGGCACTGCCACCGACCAGCACCGTGCGCTCGCCCAGTCGTGGTACCAGCCAGTCACCGCCGAGCCTGCCGACGGCCATGGTCACGGAGAACAGCGCATAGCCGATGCCAGCCTGGCTGATGTCCATGCCTCGCACGGTGGTCAGAAAGACCGCGCTCCAGTCGAGCATCGAGCCTTCGACCAGGAACGCGATCAGGCACAGGATACCCACCAGGCAGACGTACCGGGTTGGCCGCGTGAACATCGGTGCCCCGGCACCCTCGCCATAAGCAAGCATGTGCCGACCGAATGCGACCAGCAGCGCCGCGACCACGCTTCCCAGCACGGCAACCGCCGACAACGGCGATAGACCAATGCCGAGCAATACCGAAACCAGCAACGCACTGAAGATGTTACCGACGCTGAACAGTCCATGAAACCCGGACATCATCGTACGCCCCAGACCACGCTCCACCATCGATCCCTGCAGGTTCATGGTGACGTCGGCCGTGCCCATGCAGGCGCCGAAGCACAGCAGGAACACCACCAGCCAATGGAACTGCGAGGCAACCGACAGCGCCAGCAGGCACAGGATCGCCGCACCCACCGCCGTCGTCATGGTTGCCCGGCATCCGACCTTGCTCACCAGCCTGGCCACGAACGGCATCATGCACATCGAGCCACTGCCCAGGCAGAGCAGCAACAGCCCCAGCTCGCCATCGCCGATCCCGGCGCGCTCGCGGGCAAAAGGCACCAGCGGCGCCCATGCCCCCATGGCGACGCCTGACAGGAAGAAGGCAATCCGACAGGCCAGCAGATTGTTGCGCGAGATCACGAAAAGGGAGTGGGTCAAATCGTTCATTGCTGATCAGCCATAAAAAAGCCCATCCGGGGATGGGCAAGGGTTGGTGAGCCGGGCTCGACGGGACAGTGAGACTCAGGCCTTGTCGCGCCTTTGCAGCACCACACCGATGACAATGAGCGTCAGGGTGAGCACCGAGGACACGAGCAACTCGGTCTGGTGGCCGGGTACCACCGCCATCAACACCAGGAAGGCCACGATCGCCGCGATGGTCAGATACGACAGCGCCGGGAACAGCGGGAACGTCACCAGCAGCGAGCGTCCCTGTACGATGGCGCGCTTGCGCAGAATGACCTGGCTGATCGCAATCACCAGGTACATCACCAGGGCGATGGTGCCGATAGTGGCGATCAGCGGAACGAGCACCGTCTGCGGCAAGGTGTAGTTGGCCACCAGCAGCACCAGAGCCCCGGCGCTGGCATAAAAGATCGACACTTTAGGCACACCGTTGGACGTGGTCTGGGCCCACGCACGCGGCGCGTCACGCCGAACGGCGAGTGAATAGCCCATGCGCGAGGCGGTGAAGATCGCCGAATTCAAGGTGCTGGCGACGCCGACCAGGATGACCGCCTGAATGATGGTCGCGGCCCCGGGTATGCCCATGGTTTCCAGTGCCGACTGGAACGAACCGGCCTGCAGCGCCGGAGCGTTCCACGCCACCAGGCTGACGATCACCAGGATCGAGCCGAAATAGAAAATCAGCATGCGCCAGACGACCGAGCGGATGGCACGACGGATATTGGCGCGTGGGTCCTCGGATTCGGCGGCGGCAATGGTGACGATTTCCATGCCGGTAAAACTGAACAGCGCGAGCACCAACGCCGAGGCAATGCCCGCGAGGCCGGTGGGTGCGAAGCCCCCGTCCTGCCAGAGATGGCCGAACCCTGTGGCCGAACTGCTCGGCAACAGGCCTGCAATCGCGCAGGCACCGAGCGCAATGAAGGCCAGGATGGTCACGACCTTGATCAGCGAAAACCAGTATTCCAGCGTGCCGAAGTTCTTCACGCTCATGATGTTGGTGAGGGTCAGCCCAACGATCAGGATCACCCCGATCGCCATGGAAGGCACCCCGACCCAGGCGCCGAGGATATCGGCGGCGACGATGGCCTCCAGTGGAATCACCAACACGTAGAACCACCAGTACAACCAGCCGATGGCAAATCCCGCCCAACGTCCCATTGCCTGTTGCGCGTAGGTCGAAAACGAGCCGGTGTCCGGGTTGGCCGTGGCCAGTTCGGCCAACATGCCCATGACGAGCACCACGAGTATCGCGGCGATGCCGAAGGACACCAGCACGGCAGGACCGGCGGCGCTGATCGCGCTCGCCGAGCCCACGAAGAAGCCCGCGCCGATCACGCCACCAATCGAAATCATGGTGATCTGGCGACTGCTCAGTCCTTTGGAAAGCGAGCCATGGGAAGCCACCGTCCGCTCGGACGGCAAATCCAGTTGATAGTCCACAGTGATGCCCCAATCAGGCACTGACCGCCGCATGGCGTGGCACGGACGGCAGTGAATTACACGAGAATTGTTGTTTTGACCGCTGTGTAGCCAGGGTCAGATTAGGGCGTGCCATGGACGGGGCTCAATTTCTCACCGCCTGAATAAGTGACGCAGCTTGACGCATCCGCCGCTCTGACGTTGCGCGATCAAGACGCAGGAGGCGCCGTCGACCCCCGCACCACCAGGCTGGTGTCGAAGATTTTCACCCGCGGCGCGAGCGGCTCACCGGCTTCAAGCTCTTCGAGCAGGATGCGCGCCGCCCACTCCCCCTTGCCGATCAGCGACTGGCGAATGGTGGTGAGATCGCGAAGACCGGCTTCAGGGATGTCGTCAAAGCCGATCACCGACAATTGCTCGGGCACCTGGACGCCCTGGGCAGCGGCGCGCGTCAGGGTGGCCAGCGCCATCACGTCCGAGCTGGCCACGATGGCCGTGATGCCGGTATCGCGTAGCAGAGTCGCCGCCGCTTCCTGACCAAGCGTGTTGGTGAACCCGCCCGCCTCGACGATCACCAGGTCGTCGTAGCCAATGCCATGGCGCTGCGCAGCATCCACATACGCGGCGAGCCGTTCCCTCACGATCATTTCCGTGGAAGCCTTGAAGCGTGCCTTGCTGACCAGGCCTTTCTTGCCATCGGGAAGCAGACGCTCGACGAGCACGCCAATCCTGCGATGCCCCAGCCCGATGATGTGCTCCATCTGGTCGATGGAAGCCTGGCGGTCGTCGATCCCCACGTAGTGCACCCCTTCCAGGCGCGGGGAGTCGATCACCACCGCCGGAATGGCGCGCCTGGCGATGTACTGCACGATGGGGTGATCGTCCGGCAGGGTCGAAATGATCAGGCCATCCACCAGGCCGCGCACGGCCAGGTTGTCGTCCCCTGCGCCCTCGCCTTCGAGTTTCTTGCTGCGCAAGGGAAACAGGGTCAGCGCCACGTTGGAGAGCTCATTGACCTGGGCAATGCCCTTGAGCAGGGAAAGGGCCCAGGGGTCATCGAACGCGTAGGACAACTGATCCATGACCGCCAGGCCGATGGCACCGACGCGCCCGGAGCGCAGGCTGCGGCCGCGAACGTTCGGGCCCGGATAACCCAACGATGCCGCCACTGCCAGAATGTGTTCGCGCTGGGTGGCAGACACCTTGCTGGAGCCACTGTAGGCATAGGAAACCGCCGGCTGGGAAACGCCGGCGGCCTTGGCCACGTCCTTCATCGAAACCATTTGAACCTTGTCCTTTTCTCTGTCACGGCAATGCGCGAGCGAGGTCGGCAAACCGAAAGTGGCGCCCAGCATACCGGCTCGATCCGGGCAAAGATAACCCTTGTCAGGGCTCTTTGGACGGCTGTCGGGGTGAGCGGGCAAAGGCCCCTTCCTCGCGGCCCATCACAGCCTTCTCGAGCGGGTTGCAACCTCGGGAAATTTCGACCGATGGCAATGCCCTTTGTCGCAACAGGGTATTGACCAGCCAAAATCGCGTGTTAATTTGTGCTCAAGGTTATACGTATAACCGAGCAAAATCACCTAACAAAAAAATGAGGCCCGCTTATGTCAGGCGCCCAAATACCGAATCCGGTCCAACGGCCGATTCATCCACTGCAACGCCGCGAATCCGTGATTGAACGGCACGCGTTTTTGCACACCTTTGCTTTCACTGTCCTACACAAATTCACATTGCAAACGTATTGAGCGTTCTTCGTTAAGAGCACTCTGCTGCGTGCAATGAGATGAATAACAGGCGCGGTTCCGACACTTCGGAACAGCTTGTATCGATAACGTTTTATCAATAACGCATTTCATGCGGCGGCCTCTTGCAGCCGCGAAAAAGTTCTCGCGGGAACTGTGTGATGCCGTTGAAAGATGGACAAGCCAAACGTCGAAGTTGCTTCGACCGATGCTTGTCGCCTGAAAAAAACAGAGTGGAGAGATAACCGTGACCCGTGTTCTTTATTTGTACGGCGGCTGGCCAGGCCACTACCCCTACGAAATCGCCGGTTGGGCGCGCGAACTGTTCAAGGAGCTGGATTTCGACGTCGAAGAGTCGACCGATATCTTCACCCTGGACCGCGACCTGAAGTCCTACGACTTAATCGTCATCGGCTGGAACAACGCCGTTACGACCGAAACGCTGACGGCGACCCAGGAAAAACACTTGTCCGAAGCCATCGAAAGCGGCGTCGGACTGGTCGGCTGGCATGGCGCCGGGGCGGCCTTCCGCGCCAGCCTCAAATACCACTTCATTCTCGGCGGCTCGTTCCTGGAGCACCCCGCAGGCGAAGGGTATCCGCACCCCTACAGGGTCAACTTCCTCGACCGCCAACATGAAGTGACTCAGGGTGTGGAAGATTTCGAAGTGCGCTCCGAGCAGTACTACATGCAGGTCGACCCGAACATTCATGTGCTGGCCGAGACCACATTCGACGGCAATCCGATGCCGTGGCTCAAGGGTCATCGCAGCCCAGTGGCCTGGGTGCGCAACTGGGGCGAAGGACGGGTGTTCTATCACTCCATCGGCCACGACACCAGCAACCTCGCCGACCCCAACATCCGTCGCCTGACCAAGCAAGGCCTGCGTTGGGCTGCGCGCAAGTGAATACCTGACCGGTAGCTCCAGGCGCCCCGGCCCCTGAAGTCATTCCAGAAAAACCCCCTCCAAGCAGGAGCGAAACAAAATGGCAAAACTTACAGGCAGCCAGGTGGTTGCCCAAACCCTGAAAAACTACGGCGTGGAGTACGTCGCCGGGATTCCCGGCCACGGCATCTGGACCTTGATGGACGCCTTCATGGAAGAGGAGTCCAAGCTCAAGTTCATTCAGGTTTTCCATGAACAGAGCGCCGTGCACCTGGCTGACGGTTATTACCGTGTCGCCGGCAAACCCATGGTTGCCGTGACGTCCATTGGCGCTGGCGCCAGCAACACGGTGATCGGCATGGCCACCGCCTACACCGACTCCACCAGTTGCATGCTGATTACCGGCGGCCCGCCCACCCACATGCGTGGCCATGGCCTGCTGCAGGAGCTGGAGCGCTACACCGACAACGACTTCCCGAAGATCGCCGAAGCCGTGTCCAAGCGTCACTGGGTCGCCACTCGTACCGAGGAAATGCCGTTCATTATGCACCGCGCCTTCAGCTCGATGCTGACCGGTCGCCCGGGCCCCGTGCACATTGAAATCCCGATGGACGTCCAGGCCGAAGCGGGTGAAGTCACGCTGCACGACCTTCAAGAGCGCATTCCGGTGGGCAAGGTCTACCCAGACCCCGAGGCCATCAAGCGCGCCGCCCAAGTGTTGCGCGAAGCCAGGCGTCCGATGATTGTCATCGGCGGTGGCGTGATCACAGCCGAGGCTTCGGCAGAAGTCGTCGCCCTGGCCGAGCATTGGAAAATCCCGGTGGTCACCACCTGGAACGGCAAGAGCGGCTTCCCGGAAGATCACGCCCTGTTCGCCGGCAGCGTCGGCCAGACCGGCACCCTGTGCGGTAACCAGATGGCCTCCAGTGCCGACGTTATCCTGGCTGTCGGTTGCCGGTTCACTGACTGGTCGTCATCGAGCTATGCCCAAGGCGTGACCTTTTCCATTCCACCGGGACGACTGATCCATATCGATATCGATCCGCACGAGATCGGCAAGAACTACCCGGTGGCCGTGGGCATCGTGTCGGATGCGAAATACGCCCTCGCCCATCTCGTCGAGGCTTTGAAGAGCGACTCCGTCGATCGCAGCGATTATCTGGCGGACTTGAAGCGCAATCAGGATCTGTGGGAAGCCAAATTGGCCACCCGTCGTGATTCCGACCGTTTTCCATTCACCTCACAACGGCCGCTGGGTGCGCTGCGCAAGATCTTCCCGCGCGACACCATTGTGGTGGTCGGCTCGGGCAACGCCCAGGGTGCGGTCAAGCAGACGTTCCCGGTGTACACCCCACGCACGCACCTGACCTCCGGCGGCTTCTCGTCCATGGGCTGGGCCGTGCCTGCAGCCATCGGCGCCAAGCTGGCGGCTCCGAACCAGCCGGTGGTGTGCATCCTGGGCGATGGCGACTTCCTCATGAACCCACAGGAAATCGCGGTCTGCGTGACCAACAATATCCCAGTGGTCTTCCTGATCCAGAACAACGCCGGCTATATGTCGATCCGTGGCGGCCAGCGCAAGCAGACCAGTCGTCATCTGGGCAGCGAGTTCAACCTGCCGAACGGCGAACCCTATTCGCCGGACTACGCGGCGCTCGGCAAGGCGTTCGGCATGCTGTCGTTCTGCGTGAAGAGCAACGAGGAGCTGGAGCCGATCCTGCAACAGGCTCTGGACGCCAATGCCCCTGTGCTGATCGAAGTGCCGACTGACCGCGACGCGGCCGGCCCGTGGGTGCCGGGCTGGTGGGACTTCCCGGTACCGGAGTACATCACTGACGAACGTCAGGACGAGTACTGGGAACTGCGCAAAAAAGAACAGCATCTGTAAACCACGATGAAGGCATGCACGAAGTGAGTACTTCAAACATCACTCTTTCAGCGCAAGCCACGTCCGAGGGAGCGCCGGTTCGCCGGCGCTCCACCGAGACCGCCACGCCTGATGAAAACGGGAACCTGACCTGCGACGTGCTGATCATCGGATCAGGCATGGGCGGTTCAACCTTCGCCCACGCGCTCGTCGACAAGGGACTGGATGTACTGATCGTCGAGCGCGGTGATTTCCTGCCGCGCGAGACCGAGAACTGGAGCGCCGAGGCCGTTTTTGGCCAGGGGCGCTATCGCAATGCCGAACAATGGCTGGACCACCACAACAAGCCGTTCTCCCCCGGCGTGTTTTATTACGTCGGTGGCAACACCAAATTCTACGGCGCCATGTTGCCCCGTTTCCGGGAGGTCGACTTTGCTGCGGTTCATCATGCCGAGGGCATCGCGCCAGCCTGGCCAATCACCTATGCCGACCTGGAGCCGTTCTATTGCCAGGCCGAGGCGTTGTACAAGGTGCATGGCAACGCGGGGCAAGATCCCACCGACCCATGGCGCTCCAAGCCATATCCGTGGCCGGGATTGAAACATGACCCCGCCCTGTTGCCCCTCGAAGCCGCGATGCGACACGCCGGGCTGTCACCTTTCGTAATGCCTGCGGCGGTGGATTACGGCACTGATCGGGCCTGCGTGCTGTGCTCCACGTGCGACGGCTACCCCTGCCTGCTCGAAGCCAAAGCCGACGCAGAAATATCGGCGCTGCGCCCGGCCCTGCAAAAAGGCGCGCGGCTGTTGGTTGGCACGAAGATTGATGCGTTATCGACCTCTGACGACGGAAAACGCGTCACCGAGGCCTGCGGTACAAAGGACGGCAAACCGGTGCGGATTGTCGCCAGGCGCGTTGCGCTGGCCTGCGGCGCCGTCAACAGTGCCGCCCTGCTCCTGCGCTCACGCAACGCGCAGCACCCCAACGGGCTGGGCAACCGCTCCGATCAATTGGGAAGAAACTATATGGTGCATAACAGTACCTTCATGATTGCCGTCGACCCTCGACGCAGCAACGACGTGAAGTTTCAGAAAACCCTGGCGATCAACGACTGGTACACCGCCGGTCGCAGCAATACCTTCCCGCTGGGAAATGTGCAGATGCTGGGCAAGATCCGCGAACCCATGATCAGCCCGATGCGCCCATGGATTCCAAAAATGCTTTCGCGCTATATCACCGCGCACAGCGTCGACCTGTACCTGACGTCCGAAGACATTCCCACCCCTGACAATCGCATCGAATACGACGCCGAACGCGATGCCATCAAGGTTCACTGGACCCCCAACAACCTCAGCGCCCACGCACAACTGGTCGAGCGTACGAGCGAGATGATGAAGAAAGCCGGGTACCCGTTTGTCCTCACCGAGCGCATGGGCATTGGCACCAACTCGCACCAATGCGGCACCGCCGTGATGGGCAATGACCCGGCCAACAGCGTGGTGGATGCGAACTGCAAGATGCATGACCTGGACAATGTCTGGATCGTCGACAGCGCTTCGTTCCCCTCCTCGGCGGCCGTCAACCCGGCGCTGACCATTGCCGCGAATGCGCTGCGCGTCGCCGCCAACTTCCACTGATACGGCATCCCTGCGGGGATACTTCGCTGACAGGATTTGTTAAAACATGAACAAAATCGACAACAGCCTCGTCACACCACGAATTCGCAGGGCCAGGATTGCAACCTTCGCAGGCTTCATGATGATCGGAGCCATGCTGTATATCTGGTCCACGGGTGTTTCCGCTTTTCGTCATCACATGGGCCTGAACGGCGACCTGGGCGATGCCAGTTTCGGCATGATCGCCTTCGGCATCGGCGTGGGCAGCGCCGCCGGGTCTTTCCTGGTGGGCCTTTTCCTCGACCGATTCGGCGCCAAGCGAGTGATCCTGGCAACCGCGATTGCCTATCCCCTTTCGATCATTCCACTGGGCTTCACCACCGACTTCAATTTCGCGCTGTTCTTCGGCGTGCTTCTGGGGTTGTTGCGCGGGGCCACCGATACCGCGTTCAACACTCATGGGGTGCAGGTAGAGCGCTTCTATCAGCGCTCGATCATGACGTCGTTCCACGCGGCCTACGCACTGGGCGGCTTCCTGCTGGGCATGGTCGGCAGCCTGTTTGCGGCCCGATTCACCGAGAGCGCTGCCGTACCCTTTGCGATCCTGGGTGGACTCACGATTCTCGGGGGTGCCGCTGTGGGTTATTTCATGCTGGACAAACATGAAGTGGTCCCGCATGTCGAGACCCTGACGGCTGCAAGCGCCGGCGTGACCAAGCGTTCGTCGAACGCCGTTATTTTGCTGATGATCGGGTTTGGCGTGCTGTTGCTCGGCAGCATGGTCGGCGAAGGGACGGTGGCTGATTGGGGCCAGGAATATGGGCGGCGCGTGCTCGGCGCGACAGCGTCAAGTGCTGGTATCGCCGTCTCGGTGTTCACCGGCGCTGAGTTTCTCGCGCGTCTGTTCGGTGATCGGTTCGCGGCCTGGGTCGGCCCTGCTCGAATGGTATTGATCAGCTCGGTGGTGGCGATTTGCGGACTGCTGGTAACCGTCGTGTTCCATACCCATCTGGCGGGTTTGGTCGGTTTCGCCCTGTTCGGTCTTGGTCTTGCCTGCATCGCGCCGCTCATGCTGTCGAGCGCCGGTCGCAAGGACCCGGCCAACGCCGGCCGAAATATCGGTATCGTCAACTGCATTGGCTACTCCGGCATGCTCCTGGGCCCGGCGGCCATCGCCTATGTCGTGAGTACATTCGGTATCGACAAGCTGCTTTATTTCCCGTTGCTGCTGATGATCCCACTGGCCCTGTTCGGCCCTGCACTGATGCGCCAGACACGCACGCCACAATCGGCTGCGGTCACGTCAACCCATTTGCAGAAATGCCTGTAGGCCGGGCGCCGGCCTTGTCGTTTCCCTGACCACACCAAAAGAGCTCGACATGGATCTTCAAGAAGACCTGGCAATATTGATTCGACAGGAGGAGGAACTTCAGTTCGAAGCCTTCGACGAAAGCACGGCCTGGCAACTCGGCTCGTTGCTGTACAACCGGGCCACTGCCCAGCGCTGGCCGCTACTGATCGATGTGAGGCTTTTTGACCGTGCGTTGTTTCTGGCCGCCACGCCCGGCATCACCGCCGATAACCACGACTGGGTGAGACGCAAAACCAACACGGTCCGCAGGTTTCTGTGCAGTTCCTACCGGATCGCTCACCAGTTGAAGCTGGAGGGCAAGAACATCACGGAGCGTTATCAGCTATCGCCCAGCGACTACGCCAACTTCGGCGGAGGGTTTCCGATCACGGTACGGGGCGCGGGGGTGATCGGCAGTGTGACGGTATCGGGTCTACCAGATCGCCAGGATCATCAGCTTGTCATTGACGCCTTGTGCACGTTGCTTGGCAAGCCCCCCGTTCCATTGACGCTCTCGCCACACCTGCCCGCCTGACCACCACGGCGCCAACCCCGTCCACGAAACGGGGTTGGCGCAGTGGACGGCCAATCAGCCCTTGCTGTCCTTGGCCAACATCGACTTGGGAATCAGCATGATCAGCACGCAGCTCACCAGCAGGCATCCACCCAGCACATAGGTGCCATTGTTGATGTCGCCCGTGAGTGTCTCGGCCATGGCGGTGATCATGGAGCCGGTGAACCCGGAGAGGTTACCGATGGCGTTGATCATGCCAATGCCCGCCGCCGCGGCTACGCCCGAGAGAACAGTACCCGGCAGGGTCCAGAAAATCGGCATCAGGCTCAGCAACCCAGAGGCAGCGACGCTCAGGAAGAAGATCGACACCGGCAGGTTATGGGCGAAGATGGCGCTGCAAATCAGGCCGATGCCGCCGATGAATGCCGGGATGGCCGCGTGGTATCGACGTTCACCGGTTTTGTTGGAGTGCCAGGCATTGAGGGTCATGGCCACGATGGCGGTGGCGTAAGGAATCGCCGTCAACAGACCGATGTGCAGGGTGTTGGAGATACCGGTCGACTTGATGATCGTCGGCATCCAGAACGCCAAGCCATAGAAGCCCGTGTTGAACGTCAGCAGGATCGCCACCAGCAACCATACGCGGCCGTTGAAGATCACATCACGAAGACTGGAAGCCTTGGTGGTGTTGTCGCGCTCGAGGTTGTTCTTGAGGACGTTTTTCTCCGCCGTCGTCAGCCACTTGGCGTTGTCGATCTTGTCCACCAGCAACGTCACGACGACCACGGCCATGATCAACGAAGGAATGCCTTCGATGATCAGCATCCACTGCCAGCCCGCCATGCCGTGCACGCCTTGCATGGACTGCATCAACCAACCGGACAGAATCCCGCCCAGGGTCAGGCTGATGGGCATCGCCATCAGGAAGCCTGCCATGACGCGGCTTTGACGGTGGGTGGGGAACCAGTAGTTGAGGTAGAGAATCACGCCCGGGAAGAAACCGGCTTCACAGATGCCGAGCAAAAAGCGCAGCACGTAGAACATGGTTTCCGATTCGATATGGAAGAACTTGGCCAGCGGCACCGTGAAGGCGACCGCCATGGAGACAATGCTCCAACTGATCATGATCCGGGCGATCCAGAGGCGCGCGCCGAAACGATGGAGAAACAGGTTGCTCGGCACTTCGAAGAGGAAATAACCCCAGAAGAAGATGCTCGCGCCCAAGGCGTAGACGGTGTTGCTGAATTGCAGGTCGTTGAGCATGTCCAGCTTGGCAAAGCCGATGTTGACCCGATCCAGGTATGCCGCCATGTAGCAAAACAGCAGGATCGGCAGGATACGCAGGATGACTTTTCGGTAGGTGCGGTCCTCGGAGGTAAGCGCCGCCGAGCCCTCTCCGTCGAGAGAGCGCTGAGATACTGATTCCATGTGTAAACCTCAAGGCATGTCGTCATGCCGATTGTTTTTGTTTTGGCTTGCGACCTTGAGTTCCTCGGACCGTCTGAGGCAATCCGGAGGGAGAAAAGGACTCTGCAAGATAGGCTGTTACCGGTAACATTTTTAATTTAACAACGAGTTTCCGAGCAAAGCAAGCAGGCCCGACTAAAAATTTCAGGTGCTTTCGCGGGCGAGGATCTTGAATTCGACCACTTCGGATTGTCTTGGTCGCGGCTGTCCGAGCCGCTGGGCGTTGGCACTGTTCGCCAGCAGTTCCCCGGCGCGGCGACCAATCCGGTAAGGGTCCACGGAGACCGTGGTGATGGTCGGCGTGCAATAACGCGACACCTCGAAATCACCGAAACCGGCGATGGCGACGTCGTCCGGCACACGCAGCCCCTGACGATGGCACTGCATGATGGCGCCGAACGCGGACAGGTCACTCACGCACATGACCGCGTCAGTGTCCGGCCACTTCTCCAGCAACCGTTTCACCGACTCACCACCGTGGCTCATGGTGATCGGCGACTCGCCATACTCCATCACCCTCGGCTCCCCTGCCCCCAGCGCCTGCACTGCCTGGAGGTAGCCCTGCTGTCGTTGCTGACCACGGTGGTCGAGCACGGACGCGCCGCCGATGTAGCCGATGCGCCGATAACCCTGCTGATACAGGTGCTCGTACAGCGCGGCGGCGGCGGCAACGTTGGAAAAGCCCACCGATTGCTCGATGGGGTCATCGGGAATGTCCCAGGTCTCAACGACAGGCACTTGCGCCTGGCGCAACAGCTTGCGGGTTTCATCCAGGTGCGCGCTGCCGGTCAACATCACACCGACGGGGCGATGGCGCAGCAGCGTGCGCACCAGCAACGCCTCTTGTTCCAGGTGGTAATCGGTGTCGCCCAGGAGCAGGCACAGGCCATGCCCGCTGACGGCGTCGTTGAGGCCGCGCACGGTATCGGCAAAGTTCGAACTCGCCAGTGACGGCACCAGGGCGACGATGAATTCCGAGCGCCCGGTGGACAAGGTCCCGGCGGAGGCATCAGGCAGGTAACCGAGGCTTTCGATGGCGTCCAGAACGAGCTTCTGCGTGCGCTCTGACACGTCTCGACCCGCCAGAACACGGGAGACCGTCATCTTCGATACACCGGCCAGTTTGGCAACGTCGGCCATGCGCGGCGGCGTGGTGGTTTTGCCTGAATCCTCGAAACTCATGAACGTCCTGTTTTCCTGAAAAAGACCGGGCAGTGCCTGAAAATCAACGCCGCCAACACGGATGCCGGCCGATTATACATGGGCGGTACTCACCCGACCTCTGCTGCTTGATACCGCATCGGCCACCCGGTCGAATATCGATATTGGGCCTTTACAAAATAAAAATGTTACCGGTAACATCAAGTCATTCGAACTCCGGCAGACGCTGTGCAACCCGTCAGTCTTGTCGCTTCTCGCGGTGGTTCGCTTTTCGTCGATCGACGCCTAACAAGAGATAAAAAAATGTCTGAAAACACTCCTCTGCCCCTTCGCAGCCAACAATGGTTTGACGATCCGAGCCACGCCGACATGACCGCGCTCTACGTGGAACGGTTCATGAACTACGGCATGACGCGCGAGGAGTTGCAATCAGGCCGCCCCATCATTGGCATCGCCCAGACCGGCAGCGACCTGGCGCCGTGCAACCGCCATCACCTGGAACTCTCGCAGCGAACCAAGGCAGGCATTCGTGATGCCGGTGGCATTCCGATGGAGTTCCCCGTGCATCCGATGGCCGAGCAGACACGACGCCCCACCGCGGCCCTGGATCGCAACCTGGCGTATCTGGGTCTGGTGGAAATCCTGCACGGCTTCCCGCTCGATGGCGTTGTGCTGACCACCGGCTGTGACAAGACCACCCCGGCCTGTCTCATGGCGGCGGCGACGGTCGATATTCCGGCAATCGTGTTGTCCGGCGGGCCGATGCTGGACGGCCACCACAAGGGCCAGTTGATCGGTTCGGGCACCGTGTTGTGGCATGCGCGCAATCTGCTGGCCAGTGGCGAGATCGATTACGAAGGCTTCATGGAGATGACCACGGCGGCCTCCCCTTCGATTGGTCACTGCAACACCATGGGCACGGCCCTGTCGATGAACGCGCTAGCCGAAGCCCTGGGCATGTCACTGCCCGGCTGCGCGAGCATTCCGGCGGCCTATCGTGAGCGCGGCCAGATGGCCTACGCCACGGGCCGCCGCATCGTCGACATGGTGCGCCAGGATATTCGTCCTTCGAGCATCATGACCCGCGAAGCGTTCGAGAACGCGATTGCCGTCGCTTCGGCGCTGGGCGCCTCGACCAACTGCCCGCCGCACCTGATCGCCATCGCGCGGCACACCGGCATCGATCTCAGCTTGCAGGATTGGCAACGCATCGGCGAAGACGTGCCGCTGCTGGTCAATTGCATGCCCGCCGGCAAATACCTCGGCGAGGGGTTCCACCGCGCTGGCGGCGTTCCGGCGGTGATGCACGAACTGAAAAACGCCGGTCGCCTGCACGAAGACTGCGCCACGGTCTCGGGTAAAACCATCGGCGAGATCGTCAGCCACAGCGCCGCGAGCGATAAAGACGTCATCCATTCGTTTGAAGACCCCTTGATCCAGCGGGCCGGGTTTATCGTATTGAGCGGTAACTTCTTCGACAGCGCCATCATGAAAATGTCGGTGGTCGGCGAAGCCTTCCGCAAGACGTATCTGTCCGAGCCTGGCGCGGAGAACAGTTTCGAAGCCCGCGCCATCGTGTTCGAAGGTCCGGAGGACTACCACGCGCGCATCAACGACCCGGCACTGGACATTGACGAGCGCTGCATCCTGGTCATTCGTGGCTGTGGCACCGTGGGTTACCCGGGCAGCGCCGAGGTGGTCAACATGGCCCCACCGGCCGAGCTGATCAAACGCGGTATCGACTCGCTGCCGTGCCTGGGTGACGGTCGCCAGAGCGGTACCTCCGCCAGTCCGTCGATCCTCAACATGTCGCCTGAAGCGGCGGTTGGCGGCGGGATCGGTTTGCTGGAAACCAACGACCGCCTGCGCATCGACCTCAATGCGCGTCGAGTGGACCTGTTGGTCGATGAAAGCGAAATGGCCCGTCGCCAGGCGGCCTTCAAACCCACCATCCCGGCCTCGCAGACACCCTGGCAGGAAATCTATCGCCAGCAGGTGGGCCAACTGTCAACGGGCGGTTGCCTGGAACCCGCGACCTTGCACTTGCGCGTCATCGCGCGCAGCGGCAATCCACGTCACTCCCATTGATCCGCCCTTTGCGCCGAGGTGTTTTCCATGTCTCAAACAATTGTTGCAACCGCATTATCGGACTTGAATGTGCACGCGCAGGATCTGGCCCAAGGCACCTGGATCAGCCGTGTGTGGATCCCCGGCGCCACGGCCGGCCCTGCGGTCGTGCTGCTCAAGGATCATCAGGTCTATGACATCAGTGCCCGGGTCGCGACCGTGTCGGCGTTGCTTGAACTCGATGAGCCCGTTGCCTACCTGCGCAGCCTGCCACTGGAGCAGGCGCTGATCAGCTTTGATGAGTTGCTGCGCAACAGCGACGCCGCCACCCGTGACGAAGCCCGACCGTGGCTACTGGCGCCCATCGACCTGCAAGCCGTCAAGGCCGCCGGGGTGACCTTTGCCACCAGCATGCTCGAACGCGTGGTCGAAGAGCAGGCCAAGGGTGACCCGGCCAAGGCCGACAGCATTCGGGCAATATTGGTGGAAAGCATCGGCGCCGACCTGGGTGACATCGTGCCGGGCTCCGCCCAGGCCGCTGCCCTCAAGGAAGTGTTGATCAGCCAGGGCATGTGGTCGCAATACCTGGAAGTGGGCATCGGACCTGACGCCGAGATCTTCACCAAGGCGCAACCTCTGTCGGCAGTAGGCTACGGGTCGGACATCGGCATCCATCCCAAATCCAGCTGGAACAACCCTGAACCGGAAGTGGTATTGGCCGTCTCCAGCAAAGGCAGGATCCAGGGCGCTACGCTGGGCAATGACGTCAACCTGCGAGACTTCGAGGGCCGCAGCGCCCTGCTGTTGTCCAAGGCCAAGGACAACAACGCATCGACCTCCCTGGGCCCGTTTATCCGCCTGTTCGACGAAACCTTCGGCATCGACGACGTGCGCTCGGCGGAAGTCGCCCTGCGCGTCGTCGGCGAGGATGGTTTTGTCCTCGATGGCAGCAGCTCCATGAATCAGATCAGCCGCGATCCGACGGATCTGGTGGCTCAAACGCTCAATGAAAACCATCAATACCCCGATGGCTTCGTGCTGTTCCTCGGCACGCTGTTCGCCCCCAAGCAAGACCGGGATCTGCCCGGAGGTGGCTTCACCCACAAGCCGGGTGACGTGGTGGCCATCAGCAGTTCCAAGCTCGGCACACTGGTGAACCGGGTGACGACCAGCGATCGCGCGCCTGCATGGCAGATGGGTTATCGTGCCCTGCTCGACAATCTGCACAGTCGCGGGTTGATCGACGCCGCCATCCAGCCATGTTGACCCTTGGGAGCCTATCCATGAACGAACACAACGGACACAACTTCATCAACGGCCAGCGCAGCGCGGCGGGGCAAAATCGCCTGCAAAGCTTTGACGCCAGCACGGGTGAAGAACTGCCTGGCTTCTACATCGAAGCCACACAGGAAGAAGTCAACGCCGCCGCTCAGGCCGCCGCGGCGGCTTACCCGGCCTACCGCACGCAGCCTGCTGCCCGACGCGCCTTGTTTCTTGAAGCCATCGCCGATGAGCTCGATGCTCTGGGCGACGAGTTCATCACCACGGTGTGCCGCGAAACGGCGTTGCCGGCCGCGCGCATCCAGGGTGAGCGGGCTCGCACCAGCGGCCAGATGAGGCTGTTTGCCCAGGTGCTCAAGCGCGGGGATTTCTACGGGGCACGCATCGACCGCGCCCTGCCCGATCGCCAGCCCCTGCCACGCCCTGACTTGCGCCAATACCACATCGGGCTCGGCCCGGTGGCCGTATTCGGCGCCAGCAACTTTCCGCTCGCCTTCTCTACCGCCGGCGGCGATACCGCCGCAGCGCTCGCGGCCGGTTGCCCGGTGGTTTTCAAGGCGCACCCGGGTCACATGGCCACTGCTGAATGGGTCGCCCTGGCGATCATTCGCGCCGCCGAACGTACAGCCATGCCGGCGGGCGTCTTCAACATGATCTACGGTGGCACCGTCGGTGCCTGGCTGGTGCAGCACCCGGCGATCAAGGCGGTCGGTTTCACCGGTTCGCTCAGGGGCGGTCGAGCGCTGTGCGACATGGCAGCGGCGCGGCCGGAACCGATTCCGGTTTTCGCCGAGATGTCGAGCGTCAACCCCGTGCTGGTATTGCCCGAGGCTTTGAAGGTCCGGGGCGCCGAAGTGGCTGCGCAGTTGAGCGCTTCGGTGGTTCAGGGTGCGGGGCAGTTCTGCACCAAACCCGGCATGGTCATCGGCATACGCTCACCCGAATTCGAGGCATTCCTGGACGACCTGGTCCAACAGGTCAATGCTCACCCTGCGCAAACCATGCTCAATGCCGGTGGGCTGTGCAATTACTCGGACGGCTTGACGCGCCTGCATGATCATCCGCAGATCCAGCACCTTGCGGGACGCCCACAGGAAGGCGGCCAGGCACATCCACAACTCTACGAAGCGGACGCCGCGCTGTTGATCGAGGGCAACGAACTGCTCCAGCACGAAGTGTTCGGCCCGGTCATCGTCGTCGTTGCGGTGAAGGATCGACAGCAACTGCAGCAGGCACTGCAAGGTTTGCAGGGCCAACTGACGGCCACCCTGATCGCCGAACCGGCGGATCTGGAGGTCTTCGGCGATCTGGTTCCGTTGCTGGAACTCAAGGCCGGTCGCCTCCTGCTGAATGGATACCCGACCGGTGTCGAAGTCTGCGACGCGATGGTCCATGGCGGCCCCTACCCGGCCACCTCGGATGCTCGCGGTACGTCCGTGGGCACGTTGTCGATCAATCGCTTCCTGCGCCCGATCTGCTTCCAGAACTACCCGGACAGCCTGCTCCCCGACCCGCTGAAGAATGCCAATCCACTGGGCATCCTGCGTCTGGTGGATGGCGTGAGCACCCGGGATCGCCTGGCCGACCATTAAGTGAATGGCGCCCCTGGTCAGGCGATGGCGCGTGGCTCAGGGGCGTGTTTTGTAAGATCGCTCATCAAGGCGCGGCCTTGTCTTCATTCAGGCGGGGCTCCACCCGCCCATGCCTACCGTTGTGTCAACTGCCGATACAACTGCGGCAACCGCAGCGGCAGTTGCTCGGGCTGGCGGATCAGAGTGTAGCCATTGGCGCCGAACATGTAGGGCAGGTATTCCTCGGCCTCGCGATCGATGGTGATGCAGAACGGGATCAGGCCCTGGCGCCGTGCTTCCATGACCGCCTCGCGGGTGTCTTCCACGCCGTAGCGTCCTTCGTACAGGTCCAGGTCGTTGGGTTTTCCATCGGTGACCAGCAACAACAACTTGCTGCGTCGCTTGCTCTGCCCCAACAGGTGGGTGGCGTGACGAATGGCGGCGCCCATGCGCGTGTAATAACCGGGTTTAAGGCCCTGGATCCGCCCACGGGTGTTGTCATCGTAACGTTGGCCGAACGACTTCAACTCCTGCATGCGTACCTGCTGTCGGCGTAATGACGAAAACCCATACAAGGCAAAATCATCACCCAACCCCGACAGGGTTTCGCCGAACAACAGCAAACTGTCGCGCACCACATCAATCACCCGATGCTCATTGTTCAAATGCGCATCGGTGGACATCGACAGATCCGCCAGCAACAGGCAAGCCAGATCCCGCCGTGTTCGCCGTTGCTCCATGAACAGTCCTCGCTCGGCGCTCTGCCCATGCGCGCGCTCGACGTGAAAATCCAGCCATGCTTGCATGTCGAGCTCCGAACCTTGCGCCTGCTGGCGCAACCACTGCCGATCATTGCGCAGGTGCTCGAACTGGCGCCGCAGACGATGGGCCGAAGCCTTGAGCCGTTGCGGCAGCGGCAGTGCCTCACAGTCACGAGGCACCATCATTTGCAGGTTGACGAAGCTGTCCTGCATTTGCTGCTTGCGGTAGTCCCATTCCGGCAACTTGATGCCCTCGCCCAGCGGCATATCGTCAACGTCGGCGGGTGGCAAATCCAGGTGCAGCTTGAGACCGCCGCCCTTGCGCAGACGTGTGCGCGACAGGGTCAATTCATCCAGATCATCAGCCACCTTGGAGGCGTCCTCGTCTTCGCTGTCGTCCTCCCAGCGATCCAGGTCGACGTGTTCACTCCAGCTGAACAGGTTCTCGAGGCGCACCACCAGGAAACCGCCATCGCGGGTGCTGTCGTCGATGCGTTTGGCGCGCTTGCGCCCGCTCTTCTGTTCGCCGGGTGCGGTGGTCAATGATTCTTCGGATTCCTCACCCAGGTCGGCCTTCTGCGGCGTCGACAGGTTTTGCGGCGGATACAGCCACAGCGGCAGCGGCCAGGCCGCCCGTTCGCTGCGCGGGAAATGCTCGACACTGCCAGGCTCACGCAGCGCCTGACACAACGTCCGCTCCAGCGCCGCCTCACTGCGACTCAATGAGCCAGGATCGGGGCGCAGTTGCAGGTGCGCGTCCACCAGGCGCTTGTAGCGGGCGCGCAACGCCGGGAAGCGTTGCAACAACTGCTGGGTCCAGCGCTGATTATCCCGCCCCCAGTGCCGCATCGGCCCGGCCTGCGCGGCCAGCAACGCGAGCCAGCGGTACAGTTCCTGGTTCAGGGAGACTTCGGGAAACACCGCCAGGCTCGGCGGCAGACGCAGCGTGGTGTCGTCACACCAGGCCAATGGCACTTGCTTGCAGGTGCCGGCGATCTGCTGCAACACATTACGCCGCAGCAGCAGGTCACGTTCGCTGGCCGCTTCCACACCGATGCCGCTGGCGCCGCCCATGGCACGGAACAACAACGCCAACGGACGTTGCTGGCTGATCAGCTCAACCCGCGCATCGGGAAAATCAGGGCTGGCGCGACGGGTGATGAAACGGTGCCAGACACTGCCGACCCACTCTTCCAGTTCGACGGTAAAGGCCATTGAATTCGCCCTTTCTGAAACCAAAAAACGGCCCGCTGTACCAGCCGGGCCGACCTTTTCTAGCCGTTACTTGCACTCATGAAGGGACTACCGGTGCGGGAGCCCGCAACGCGGCGCGACCACGCTGGCGGAAGCTGCACAGGTAGCAGACCAAGCCGCCGAGGAACGCCACACCCGAAGCCAGGCGAGCCCAGAACAGCACTTGAAGGTGATCGACCGTGGCCATGAACGGCATGGCCAGGCCATCAGCCTGCCAGCGTTGCAGGTAGACCTGCACGGCACCCGCGGCGGTGAGGAACAGCGTAATCGCCACCATCGACAGGGTCATCAGCCAGAAGCCCCAGACTTCGAGGGTCTGCGAACGCTCGTCTGCCGCTTCACCCAAGCCGCGCAAGCGTGGCATGGCGTAGCTGATCAGGGTCATGACGATCATGGCGTAGGCGCCGTAGAAGGCCAGGTGACCGTGGGCCGCCGTCAATTGCGTACCGTGGGTGTAGTAGTTGACCGGTGCCAGGGTGTGCAGGAACCCCCAGACGCCCGCCCCGAAGAACGCGGTGACGGTGGTGCCCTTGGCCCACAGGGTAGCCGCACGGTTAGGGTGCTGCCGACGACGTTTTTTCACCATGCTGAAGGCGAACATCACCATGGCCAGGAACGGCAGCGGTTCCATGGCGGAGAAGATCGAGCCCACCCACAGCCAGACCTCGGGGGCACCAATCCAGAAGAAGTGGTGACCGGTACCGATGATCCCGGTAATCAGCGCCATGGCGATGATCACGTACAGCCATTTCTCCACGACTTCGCGGTCGACACCGGTGATCTTGATCAGGACGAAGGCCAGCATCGAACCCATGATCAGTTCCCAGACGCCTTCCACCCACAGATGCACCACCCACCACCAGTAGAACTTGTCACGGGCCAGGTTATCGGGGTTGTAGAAGGAGAACAGGAAGAACACCGCAAGGCCGATCAACCCGGTCATCATCACCATGCTGACAGTGGTCTTGCGACCTTTGAGCAGGGTCATGCCGATGTTGTAGAGAAAGCCCAGGCAGACGACCACAATGCCCATCTTGGTGATGGTCGGCTGCTCCAGGAACTCACGCCCCATGGTCGGCAGCAACTCGTTGTGCGTCAGTTTGGCGAGGCCAGCGTACGGCACCAGCAGGTAACCGAGGATGGTCAGCACACCCGCTGCGGCGAACACCCAGAACAGCAGGATCGCCAGTTTCGGACTGTGCAGCTCGCGGTCCGCCTCCTCGGGAATCAGGTAGTAGGCCGCGCCCATGAAGCCAAACAGCAGCCACACGATCAGCAGGTTGGTGTGAACCATCCGCGCCACGTTGAACGGAATGACCGGGAACAGGAAGTCGCCGATCACGTATTGCAAGCCCATGATCAAACCGAACAGCACCTGGCCGAGGAACAGCATCAGGGCGAACACGAAGTACGGCTTGGCCACGGCTTGCGAGGCGAATTTCAGATGCGGATTAGAAATACTCATCTCTCAACCCTCCTTGTTTGGCGGCCAGTTGTTGGTATTGATCTTCGAGCTCCACTTGAGGAACTCGGAGAGGTCGTTGACCTCCTGCTCCTTGAGGTGGAACTGAGGCATCGCCCGCCGACCGGGTACGCCCAACGGCTGCATTTTCATCCACGCCTGCAGGAACGGCTTGAAGCCTTCCTCGCCGCCGCGACGCTGGAACACGTTGCCCAGCTCAGGCGCGAAGTAAGCGCCCTCGCCCAGCAGCGTATGGCAGCCGATGCAGTTGTTTTGCTCCCAGACTGTCTTGCCGCGTATCACCGACTCGGTTAACTGCTCGACGTTACTGCGCTCCGGAAAGGTCTGTTCTGTGTGGTAGGTCAAGGCCAGGAATATCAGGAAGAAGAACACGCTTCCCCCGAAGTAGATATTCCTGGCCATGCCCTTGGTGAAGGTCTCTGACATGGTCGCTTCCTCATTGCTTGGCGAGTCCATGATAGGAACCGAGGGGCTTAAAACCGCTTGATGGCAATCAAGAAAAGCAGATGGATTAAGGCAGCTGCAAGTTTCAAGCTGCAAGCCTCAAGCTAAAAGCGTCAGCGCGATGAGTGCGGCCAGAATTAGGGCCCAGGCGAGCATCAGGCGGCGCCACAGGCGTGGGGCGCGGCGCAGCTCCATGAAGCCTTCGGTGATCAGCCAGGCCTTGGCCACCGCAACCAGCAGGATGGTGATCGACAACCACGCGGTGGCGCCGGAATGTGCGAGCACGACCGTGCACACGCTTAATGTCGCCAGCGCAGCCCAGCACATCCACAGCAATCGGGAAGCCGACATAAGCCCTCGCCTCAGTTCAGTACGTAGACCAGCGGAAACAACACCACCCAGATCAGGTCGACCATGTGCCAATACAGCACGCCGGATTCGAAACCACCGCGATTGTCGGCGCTGTACAGGCCACGGCGGCAGCGCAGGGCCAACCAGGCAAGGATGAACATGCCCAGCAGCACGTGGACGAAATGAAATCCCGTGAGGATCCAGTACAGGGTGAAAAACGTGTTGTGCTCCATGCCCAGCCCGTTGGCCAGAAGGTGCCGGTACTCGGTGAGTTTCAACACCACATACACGCTGGCAGCGAGCAGCGCCGCCAGCAGCAGGAGCGCACCTCGACGCGGCTGCGAGTGACGTACCTGCTCCTGGGCCAGCGCGGCGAACAACCCTGCCGTGAGCAGGCTGAGGGTCATCGCCAGGCCGGTGGAGGTGTCGAGCAAGGCGCGGCTGTCGGCGAACAATTGCGGCTTGATCGCCTGGGTCACGGCGAACGCCAGGATCAGCAGCGCGAACACCGACAGCTCGGCGAGGATGAAAAACCACATCGCCAGATCGCCCGGCAAGTGGCCGGGCGATACGCGAGAAGCGTCAGCCGAAATGGACATCGACCACGCCCATCAGCGCCGCGACGGTCAGCGGATCATCGCTCAAGGGCTCGGCCAGGCAGGCCATGCACGCCTCGCGCGGGCTCATGCCGGAGCGGATCATGCGTGCAGTGAAAATCAGCAGCCGGGTCGAGGCCACTTCTTCCAGGTCATGCTGATCGAGCCGGCGCAGCGCCTGTCCCAACTTCACCACCTGCGCCGCCAACGCGCTGTCCACCTGCGCCTCGCGAGCGACGATGCGCTCTTCCTCGGCCACCGGCGGGTAATCGAAACGCATCGCCACAAAGCGCTGGCGGGTACTGGGTTTCATGCCCTTGAGCAGGGTCTGGTAACCCGGGTTGTAGGACACCACCAGCATGAACGACGGCGGTGCCTTCAGCACTTCGCCGGTGCGGTCCAGGAACAGTTCGCGACGGTCATCGGCCAGCGGGTGCAACACCACCGCCGTGTCCTGCCGCGCCTCGACCACTTCGTCCAGGTAGCAGATGCCGCCTTCGCGCACCGCGCGGGTCAGCGGGCCGTCCTGCCACCAGGTCCCCTGGGCGCCAATCAGGTGCCGACCGATCAGGTCAGCGGCACTCAAATCGTCATGACAGGCCACCGTGTACAGCGGCAGGTTCAAGCGGTGCGCCATGTGCTGGACGAAGCGCGTCTTGCCGCAACCGGTCGGGCCTTTGATCAGCACCGGCATGCCGTGGTGCCAGGCCTGTTCGAACAGCACCTGCTCGTTGTTCAGGGGCTGGTAGAAGGGTTCGGGATTGATGTCGCGTGAGTGGCTGAGGTCCATGAAGCACCTGAATTAACAGCGGATTTGGGTCACACGCTACGAGCCCCTGCGACAACTTGGCAAGCGCCATGGCCGGCAAACTTGATCACCGTCAAGCAGCCTTTACCGCGCTCCGGCATAGCCTTGCAGCGCACTAAGAACCTGCGTCCTGTGCTGTCGTCTGGGCACATAGAAGAGGTCCAGCCTGAGGAGAAATGGAATGCTGATCAGTAATAGAAAAACGTTAGCTGTGACTGCCGCCACACTGTTTTCAACACTTGCCATGAGTCACGCCGTCGGGGCCGGCGAGGCAGCCTCCGCACCCGTCAAGGCGGCCATGGTGACCAGCGCCGGGGCGCCGGACATGAGCCAGGCCGAGTTCGACTCGTCCAAGGAAATCTACTTCCAGCGCTGCGCCGGTTGCCACGGCGTACTGCGCAAGGGTGCTACCGGTAAACCGCTGACACCGGACATCACCACATCCCGTGGCCAGGCCTACCTGGAAGCCCTGATCACTTACGGCTCGCCCGCAGGCATGCCGAACTGGGGCACCTCCAATGCACTGACCAAGGAGCAGATCACCTCCATGGCCAAGTTCGTCCAGCACACGCCGCCTACCCCGCCGGAATGGGGCATGGCCGAGACGCTGAAAACCTGGAAAGTCCTGGTCAAGCCTGAGGATCGTCCGAAGAAACAGCTGAGTAAACTCAACCTGCCGAACCTGTTCTCGGTGACCCTGCGCGATGACGGCAAGATCGCCCTGATCGACGGCGACACCAAGAAAATCGTCAAGCTGATCGAGACCGGTTACGCGGTGCACATCTCGCGGATTTCCGCTTCCGGTCGCTACCTGCTGGTGATCGGCCGCGATGCCCGCATCGACATGATCGACCTGTGGCCGGCCGAGCCCACCAAGGTGGCCGAAGTCAAGGTCGGTATCGAAGCACGCTCGGTGGAGACCTCCAAGTTCAAGGGCTACGAGGACAAATACACCATTGCCGGTTCCTACTGGCCGCCACAGTTCACCATCATGGACGGCGAAACCCTGGAGCCGAAACAGATCGTCTCGACTCGCGGCATGACCGTCGACAAGCAGGAATACCACCCCGAACCTCGGGTCGCGGCGATCATCGCCTCCCACGAATGGCCTGAGTTCATCGTTAACGTCAAGGAAACCGGCAAGGTCATGCTGGTCAATTACGAAGACATCAAGAATCTCAACATCACCTACATTGACGCCGCGCCGTTCCTGCATGACGGTGGTTGGGACAGCTCGCACCGCTACTTCATGACCGCTGCGAACAACTCCAACAAGGTGGCCGTGATCGACTCCAAGGATCGCAAGCTGACGTCCCTGGTGGACGTGGGCAAGATCCCGCACCCGGGTCGTGGCGCCAACTTCAATCACCCCACCTACGGACCGGTCTGGGCCACCAGCCACCTGGGTGACGAAGGCATTTCGCTGATCGGCACCGACCCGGCCAAACATCCGCAATACGCCTGGAAACAAGTGGCCTCGCTCAAGGGCCAGGGCGGTGGTTCGCTGTTCATCAAGACCCACCCCAACTCCCGTCACCTGTATGTCGACACCACCCTCAACCCGGACGCCAAGATCAGCCAGTCCGTGGCGGTGTTCAACATCGACAAGCTCGACGCCGGCTACACCGTGCTGCCCATCGCCGAATACGCAGGCATCAAGGAAGGCGCCATGCGCGTCGTGCAACCGGAATACAACAAGGCTGGCGACGAGGTCTGGTTCTCCGTGTGGAGTGGTCAGTCGGATGAGTCCGCACTGGTCGTGATCGACGACAAAACGCTGAAGCTCAAAACAGTGATCAAGGACAAGCGCCTCATCACGCCAACTGGCAAATTCAACGTTTACAACACCCAACACGACATCTATTGAGCTTCATCAATACAAGGAAACACCATGAAAAATACATTGTTTTCACTGCTCGCCCTGACTGCCGCACTCAGCGTGCAACCGGTCATGGCCGAAGACGGACCGACACTGTTCAAGGCCAAACCGTGCGCAGCCTGCCACTCGATCGACGCCAAACTGGTCGGTCCGGCACTCAAGGATGTGGCGAAGAAAAACGCTGGAGTCGCCGGCGCCGCCGACACCCTGGCCAGCCACATCAAGAACGGCACCCAGGGTAACTGGGGGGCCATGCCGATGCCGGCCAACCCGGTGACGGATGAAGAAGCCAAGATCCTGGCGAACTGGGTACTGAGCCTCAAATAACCAACAAGGAGGGCGTCATGAGCATCTACCGACACATCGTCGTCCTGGCGGCCCTCCTCCTCTTTTGCGCAATCTCGGTTGCGTCGCCTGACGCCCAGCGTCAGGCGAAACTCGAACACCTGCTGGTCCAGGATTGCGGCGCCTGCCATGGCCTGCACATGACCGGCGGGCTTGGGCCCGAGCTGACTCGCACAGCCCTGGCCGGCAAATCCAGGGACAGCCTGATTGCCACCGTCACCCACGGCCGGCCTGGCACCGCCATGCCTGGCTGGGCCCCGTTGCTCGGCCCCGATGACATCGGCTGGCTGGTCGACCTTCTTCTGCAGGGATACCCCGCACCATGATCCGCTCCACTGTGCTTGCAGCCGCCATCGGCGTGTTGCTGTCCGGCTGCACCCAAACACCGTTGCGTGGCACCGGCGATCTCGGTGTGGTGGTCGAGCGCGCCACCGGCAGCGTGCAGATTATCGAAAGCGACACTCGCACCGCGCTCTCCCGAATCGAGGGCCTGGGCGACCTGTCCCATGCATCGGTGGTGTACTCGCGTGACCAGCGCTATGCCTACGTGTTCGGTCGCGATGGCGGGTTGAGCAAGATCGACCTCTTGACCCAACGCATCGACCATCGCGTGATCCAGGGCGGCAACGCCATCGGCGGTGCCATCAGCCAGGACGGCAAATTGATCGCCGTGTCCAACTACGTGCCCGGCGGGGTCAAGGTGTTCGATGCACGCACCCTGGAGCAAGTGGCCGACATCCCCGCCACACCGTTGGCCGACGGCAGCAAGCGCTCGCGCACAGTCGGCCTGGTGGACGCCCCCGGTCAGCGTTTCGTGTTCAGCCTGTTCGATACCGGCGAGATCTGGGTCGCCGACTTCAGCCAGGGCAACACACCTGAAATCACCCGTTACCCCGGCATCGGCCAACAACCCTATGACGCGCTGATCACGCCGGACGGTCGCTACTACATGGCCGGCCTGTTCGGAGAAGACGGCATGGCCCAGCTCGACCTCTGGCACCCCGAACGCGGCGTGAAACGCGTGCTTGGCGACTACGGACGCGGACAGGAAAAACTGCCGGTGTACAAGATGCCCCACCTGGAAGGCTGGGCCGTTGCCGACAACCAGGCATTCGTGCCGGCAGTCGGTCGGCATCAAGTGCTGGTGATGGACGCCCGCACCTGGAAACAGACCGCCGCGATTCCCGTGGCCGGCCAACCGGTGTTCGTCACCTCGCGCCCGGACGGACGTCAACTGTGGGTCAACTTCGCCTACCCCGACAACGACAAGGTCCAGGTGATCGACACCGAAACCCACCAGGTGGTCGCCGACCTACGTCCTGGACCGGGGGTACTGCACATGGAATTCACCTCGCGCGGCGACCAGTTGTGGTTGTCCGTGCGTGACGGCGACGAGGTACAGGTCTGGGACCCTTACAGCCTCAAGCCACTGAGCACCCTCCCCGCCACTGCGCCGAGCGGCATTTTCTTCAGCAGCCGCGCACAAAAAATGGGTTATTGAAATGGACCTCGACCTGCTCAGCCGCCAACTGATCGATCGCTATCAGCACGGGATGCCGTTGTGCGCCGAACCCTACCGGGAGATGGCCCAGGTGCTCGGTTGCACCGAAGCGCAGGTGATGGCTTGCCTGCAACGCCTGGAACTGGCCGGCGCCCTGTCGCGCATCGGCCCGGTGTTCGAACACAGTCGCGCCGGTGCCAGCACCCTCGCGGCCCTCGCCGTGCCCACCGAACGCCTGCACCAGGTGGCCGAGCGCGTCAGTCAGTATCCGGAGGTCAATCACAATTACGCGCGCGAGCATCACTACAACCTGTGGTTCGTGTTGACCGGCCCCGACCGCCAGCACATCGAGCGCGTACTCGAAGAACTGGAGCACGACACCGGCCTTGCCCCGCTGGACCTGCCCATGCTCACGGCCTACCGCATCGACCTCGGATTCGCCCTGGGAGACAGCCCATGCAAAGCAGTTTGAACCCCAGACAGGCCACGGCCCTGCGACGGCATCTGGAAGGCGGCCTGCCCCGCGTCTCGCGGCCTTATCAGGAGCTCGCCGAACGGATCGACGCCGACGAACACCAGGTGCTCGGGCAAATGCGCGAGTGGCATGAGCAGGGGTTGTTCCGCCGGATCGGCCTGGTGCTCAACCATCGCGCCCTGGGGTTCACCGCCAACGCCATGCTGGTGCTCGATGTGCCCGACGCCTTGATCGACGAAGTCGGCAAGCGCTTGGGGCAAGCGCCTGACGTCAGCCTCTGCTATCAACGTCCGCGACGCCTGCCGCAATGGCGCTACAACCTGTTCTGCATGGTCCACGGCCGCCAACGTGATCGGGTCGAGGCGCACATCAAGGCGTTGCTGGCCGAGCATCTGCTGAGTGACCTGCCCCATCAACTGTTGTTCAGCACTCACGCCTTCAAGCAATGCGGCGGGCGTTTTGCCCCGTCGACACCGCGAGCCTGCGCCCATGGATGACCTCGACCGTCGATTGATCAATCGCCTGCAACTGGGCCTGCCCCTGGTACGCCATCCCTGGAAAGTGCTGGCCGCCGAACTGGACAGTAGCGACATCGAACTGCTGGACCGCCTGCACCTGCTGCTCGAAGACGGCGTGCTCACCCGCTTCGGCCCGATGTTCGACATCGAGCGACTGGGCGGTGCCTTCACCCTGGCCGCGCTGGCGGTGCCCGAAGAGTGTTTCGACGACGTGGCGGCGCAACTCCATGCCCTGCCGGAAGTGGCGCACAACTATCGCCGCGAACACGAGTGGAACATGTGGTTCGTCCTCGGCTGCGCCACCGAACAACGCCTGAACGACACCCTGCAGCACATCGAGACACTGACCGGCCTGCCCTTGCTCAACCTGCCCAAAGAGGAGACTTACCATGTCGGTCTGTATTTCCCGGTCTGAGAACACCCTCGCACAGCGCCTGATCGAATTGACCCAGGCCGGCCTGCCGCTGGTCGAGGACCCCTGGGCCTGGCTCGCCGAGCAAATGGACCTGAGCGTCGAATCGACCCTGGACCTGCTCAAGCGCTTGCAGGCCGAGGGCGCCATCCGACGCATCGCCGCCGTGCCCAACCACTACCGACTGGGCTATCGCTTCAACGGCATGACCGTCTGGGACGTGCGCGACGCCGACATGCCGCGCCTCGGTGCGCTGATCGGCGCGCAGCCCTTCGTCAGCCACTGCTATCGCCGACCACGGCGCACCGACTGGCCCTACAACCTGTTTGCCATGGTGCATGGGCGCAGCAGCGAGGAAATCGACAGCTACCGCGAACACCTGCGCTACCTGCTGGGCGATGCCTGCGCCGCCGATGAGATGCTGGTCAGCAGCCGCATCCTGAAAAAAACCGGGCTGCGCCTGCCTTCAAACTGAACGCACGCCGACTCAAGGAGAGCCGTATGTTGAGGATCAGCCAATACCTTCGAGCGCTGGCCGACGCCGCGCCCGCCCCCAGGACCCGCCCTCCGGGCAGCCATCGCGCACCGGTGGTGATCTGGAATTTGCTCAGGCGTTGCAACCTGACCTGCAAACACTGTTACGCCACCTCGGCCGACAGTGTGTTTCGCGACGAACTGGACACCACCACGGCGATGTCCGTGATCGATGACCTGCACGAGGCCGGGGTCAAGGTGCTGATCCTGTCCGGCGGCGAACCGCTGTTGCGCCATGACCTCTTCGTGCTGAGCGCCTACGCCCGGTCCAAGGGGTTCTTTGTCGCGCTGTCCACCAACGGCACGTTGATCAACGAAGACAACATCGCGCACATCCGCGCGGCGCAATTCGATTATGTCGGGATCAGTATCGATGGCCTGGAGGCCACCCACGACGAATTCCGCCAACTCAAGGGCAGCTTTGCCAGTTCCATGCGCGGCATCCAGTTGTGCCGCGAGCAAGGCATTCGCGTGGGCCTGCGCACCACCCTCACCCAGGAAAACCACGCGCAACTGCCGCAACTGCTGGAGCTGATGCGCGAATACGACGTGCAGAAATTCTACCTCTCGCACCTCAACTACAGCGGTCGTGGCAAACGCAGCCGCAAGCTCGATGCACGGCAACAAATGAGCCGCGAAGCCATGACGCTGATTTTCGAGCGAGCCTGGGCCGACATCCAGCAAGGCCTGGACAGCGATTTTGTCAGCGGCAACAACGACGCCGATGCCGTCCTGATGCTGCAATGGGTGCAGCAGCATCTGCCTCGGCACGCTCCACGCCTGGAACGCATGCTGCTCGACTGGGGCGGCAATGCCTCAGGCAGCGGCATCGCCAACATCGACAACACCGGCGAAGTGCACCCGGACACCTACTGGTGGCAGCACTCGGTGGGCAATGTGCGGCGCACGCCATTTCGAACCTTGTGGCTGGATCAACCCGACGCCTTGTTGCAGCAATTGCGCGTGCACCCACGCAAGGTCGGCGGCCGCTGCGCCCATTGCCGCTGGCTGGCCATCTGCAACGGCAACACCCGCACCCGCGCCTGGGCCGAGGGTGACCTCTGGGGCCAGGACCCCGGTTGCCACCTCAGCGATGAAGAAATCGGCCTGCCGCCGATCAACACGATTGCCTGCATCACCCATTGATTGCCCGTTCGGCCAACCACCTAAAAAGGCTGGGGCCGATCAACCTGATGAAGCACCAAGGACGTTCCATGCCTTTATCGATCGCTCTACCGGCAACACTCGAGTCCCTGTTCAGACCGGGCGAAGTCGCCCTGGTCGGTGCCGGCCCCGGCGATCCGCGCCTGCTGACCCTGCGCGCCTGGAGCCTGTTGATGCAGGCCGACGCCGTGGTCTACGACCGCCTGATCAGCCCGGAACTGCTGACGCTGATCCCGCTGACCTGCGCCCGGCATTACGTTGGCAAGGCCAGTGGTTGCCACAGTTTGCCCCAGGAGCAGATCAACCAGTTGCTGGTGGATCTGGCCGACCAGGGCCAGCGTGTGGTGCGGCTCAAGGGCGGCGATCCGTTCATTTTCGGGCGGGGTGCCGAAGAGCTGGAATACCTGCTGGCGCGCAACGTCGATTGCCAGGTCGTGCCCGGCATTACCGCCGCTTCCGGTTGCAGCGCTTATGCCGGCATCCCCCTGACCCATCGTGACCTGGTCAACTCCTGCCGTTTCATCACCGGTCACCTGCACAACGATGGCGACTTGAATCTGCCGTGGCACGACCTGGCCGACGACAGCCAGACCCTGGTGTTTTACATGGGGCTGTCGAACCTGGGCATCATCGCACGCAAGCTGATCGAAGCCGGGCTCGCGGCCGACACGCCGGCGGCGTTGATCAGCAATGGCTCGCGCCCCGATCAGCATGTCGTCCGTGGCACGCTGCACCAACTGCCGACCCTGGCGCTGGAGTGCCCGCCCGGGGTTCCGACGCTGACCGTGATCGGCAAGGTCGTCGACCTGTTCGCGACGCAACCCATGGAGCACCCGGCGCGTTTTTATCCGATACAGGCCGTGCAGCGCCGTAAGGTGGCGCTATGAAAGGTGCGCTGCTCGTTCCCCTGCTGCTTGTCGGCGCCGCGCAGGCACACGCAGCCTCGACGCCCGCCGCACTGGCCGAGGCCGCCAGCAACTACCAGCAACATTGCCAGAGCTGCCACGGCGCCACCCGGTTTGGCGGCACCGGGCCTGCGTTGCTGCCGGAGAGCCTGAGCCGGATCAAGCCGGATGAGATCCGCAAGGTGATCAGCAACGGACGCCCAGCCAGCCAGATGGCCGCCTTCAACACGGTGTTCAACCCGGCGCAGATCGACGCCTTGGCGGACTTTCTGCAACAGCCACCCGCCACCCCGCCGGTGTGGACCGATGACGACATTCGCAACAGCCACATCATCGTCACCGATATCAAGCAACTGCCCAGCACACCGCAGCACGGCGCCGACCCACTGAACCTGTTCGTGGTGGTGGAAGCCGGCGATCACCACATCAACATCCTCGATGGCGATCGTTTGAACGTGCTGGCCCGGTTCACCTCGCACTTTGCCGTGCATGGCGGACCAAAGTTTTCCCCTGATGGTCGTTTTGTCTACGTGGCATCACGCGATGGCTGGGTCAGCCTGTATGACCTGAACAACCTGAAGCTGATTGCCGAGATCCGCGCCGGGCTCAATACGCGCAACCTGGCGGTGAGCAAGGACGGCCGCTGGGTGCTGGTGGGCAACTATCTGCCAGGCAGCCTGGTCGTGCTCGATGCCCGGGACCTGTCGCCGGTCAAGACCCTTCCCACGATAGGCCAGGATGGCACGGCTTCGCGGGTCAGCGCGGTCTATACCGCGCCGCCACGGGACAGCTTCATCGTTGCGCTCAAGGACGTGAAAGAAGCCTGGGAAATCTCCACCGCCGGCACACCCGATTTCGAACCCCGGCGGATTCCGGCCGAGGACATGCTCGACGACTTCTCCTTCTCACCCGACTACAAGCAACTGCTGGCCACCTCGCGCAAGGCCAAGGGTGGCCAGGTGATCGACCTGGACAGCGGCAAGGTGGTCACCGACATCCCGCTGCCGGGCATGCCACACCTGGGTTCCGGAACGTACTGGAAGCGTAAGGGTGAGTGGGTGTTCGCCACGCCGAACATCAGCAAGGGGCTGATCTCGGTGATCGACTTCAAGACCTGGAAACTGATCAAGGAAATCCCGACGCTGGGGCCGGGTTTCTTCATGCGCAGTCACGTCAACTCACGGTATGCCTGGACCGATGTGTTCTTCGGGCCGGACAACGATGCGATCCACCTGATCGACAAACAGACCCTGAAAATCGCCCACACCCTGCGCCCGATGCCCGGCAAGACCGCCGCCCACGTCGAATTCACCCGCGACGGCCGCCACCTGCTGTTGAGCATCTGGGCCACCGACGGCGCACTGATCGTCTACGACAGCAACACCCTCAAGGAAATCAAACGCATCCCGATGAACAAACCGTCGGGCAAATACAACGTGGGCAACAAGATCGAGTTTGCCGAAGGGACTTCGCATTAGTCCACAATTCATAAACCACACAACCCCACTGTGGGAGCGGGCTTGCCCGCGAAGGCGTCGTGTCAGTCAATATATTCGTCGTCTGACACACCGCCTTCGCGAGCAAGCCCGCTCCCACAGGGAGGTGGTGTTCGTTGGGGATGTGTCAGGCCAGGGTATAACCGTGGTCCACCCGCCAATCCTGGCCGTACACACCGCGTGCGCCTTGGGAGAGCTGGAAGACGATCACGTTGGCCACCGCAGCGGCATCGAGGAAATGCCCGGGCAGCAAGCGCTTGCCCAGGTGATCGGCGACATTGTCGAGCTCGCCGTCGCTCAGGCCAAGGTTGTCCCACATCGGGGTGGCGGTCGGGCCTGGTGAAACCAGGTTGATGCGCACATCACAAGGGGCAAACTCCACCGCCAAAGTACGCGCCTGCGCTGCCAGTGCGGCCTTGCTGGCGATGCAGGCGGCCAAGCCGGGGAAGCTCGAGCCGGTGAGAAAACTGCCAACGAACACCACCGACGCCGGGCTCGCCAGTTCACCGCGCAACGCCGCCAACGTATTCAGCGCACCCGCCCCGTTCACTGCCCACTGACGCTCAAAGGCAGACAAATCGAGACTGTCGGCCATCTCGGCAATGCCCGCATTCGGCACCAGGTAATCCACCGGTCCCAGCGCCGCTGCACGTCGCGCCAGCGCCTGCAAATCCAGTTCAGAGGTCACATCACCGGCCAGCCATTGCAAACGCTCGCCATAGATCTGCTGCAAGGTTGGCAACTCTCCCACCGTCCGCGACATGGCCAATACCTTCACCCCACGCGGCAACAGCGCCGCACACAAGGCCAGGCCAATGCCGGAACTGGCGCCGGTGATCACCGCCAAACGATCCTGAAACTCGGTTTTCATCATGTTCTCCTGGGCATCGACGATGCCGGGCACTCGCGACCTTACGGGAGCTCATCTTTGAACATGCGGGGGAATATCGACTTGACGGCGATCAGATTTTCAAAATGGCGATTTGTGAACGGCAGAAGCTTTTGTGGGAGCACATTTACTCAGAATTGATGTCGCCTGACATGGCCTCTTCGCGGGCAAGCCCGCTCCCACAGGGATCTTCAGTGGTCCCGGTGGTTGTGAACACCAGGGATACAGTGTAGGAGCGAGCTTGCTCGCGATAGCAGTGTGTCAGTCACCCTCAATGCATCGAATGACCAGCCATCCCCGGCTGCTGCAGTACAGACTGGTCGATCTCGCTGAAACGCAACACCCGCCCACCCTGCTCTTCGGCCAGTTTGTCAGCCATGTGCTTGCTGGAGAACGACGCCAGCACCACCCCCATCGCGCCCTTGAGTTGGGTGCCCACCACGTAGAACGCATCCCTGGCATCAATCAATTGCGCATCATCGGGCTTGTCCCACGCCACGCGGCCCATGTCGTGCACATACAGTTTCGCACCGCGGTGTTGGTTCTCCGGCTGTAGCCACCAGCCAATCATTTCTGCCGTGCTGCAGAATTTCTTCACGCCGCTGCGCTCGACCACTTCGCCCTTGGGCCCCGGAAACTCGCCGATGATCATGCCGCAGACATGGCATTCGTCACTGGAATGAAACGCGACGGGCTGCAGGCTGTTGCTGGCTTCGACCGGTTTGTCACAGCCGGTCAGCAACAGGCAAGCCATCAAGCCCGCCACCGCGCCCACGGTTCTCAGATAAAGCGTACTCATCGTCAACTCCAAACATTTCAAGACAGGAATTCAGGTCGCCCGGCGACGGAACAGCAGCCAGGCCGCACCCAGCGGCGCCGCCACCCACAACAACAGGCACAGCCAGAGCATGGCGCCCGGCAGCGGCAGATCGCTGCCCAGGGTCAGCACCCCGGCGGTCGTGGCGCCGCCATCGAAACCGGACAGATTGATCAAGCGATAGACGTCAGCCGGGTTGAGCAACAGCAACCAAGGCAGCACCTTGGGGTTGAACTGCCCTTCGCTGAGCACCAGCAATGCCAGCAGCGCCAGGTCGAACACCAGCACAAAAAAGAACCACACCCCCAGCGCCAGCCCGGCTGCGGTGGATTTCTCGGCCGAGACGCTGCTCAGCACATAGGCGAGCCCCAGAAAGCCCCAACCGAGCAAGGTCGACGACAGCATGAAGCGACCAAATGCCCAGACCAGCAGGCTCAGTTCGACGTCGTCGACCAGCACCGCGATCGCCAGCATCGCGCAGCCAAAACCCAGCAGCGTCGCCAGCGCGAGGATGCCGCCGTGGCCGATGAACTTGCCGAGCAGGATGTGCCCGCGCCCCAGCGGATACGTGAGCAGCAACAGCAAGGTGCCGCTTTCGTCCTCGCCGACGATGGCGTCATAAGCCAGCAACAAGGCAATCAGCGGCATCAGGAACGTCGCCAGGCTGGCGAGGCTGGCGATGGTCGCCGGCACCGACGTAAAACCCAGTTGCCCGGACGCCGCTGCACCCAGCCAGGCAATGCCAGTGGCCAGCACTGCGAACAACAGGCTGATCGCCAGCAACCAGCGGTTGCGCAGGCCATCGCTGAACTCCTTGCGGGCCATGTTCCAGATTGGGTTCATGCGGTCTCTCCCTTGGCGTGTACACCGGCCTGCCCCATGTAATAGCGATAGAGGTCTTCCAGGGACGGAGGGGCAATTTCCACGTCGCTTGGGTCGTCCTCGTTGAGTAGCTGACGCAACAGGCGCAGCTTGCTGCCATTGAGCGCCGCCACTTCCAGCCCTTCCACGCCCCAGCGCTGGGTGACGTGCCCGTCGATGTTCCAGGAAGTCTGCAAGGACCCTGCGCGCTTTAGGCCGTTGGCACGGATCAGCGTCGGCAGGCCCGCGTCTTCGCGCAACTTGCGCAGGCTGCCGAGCGCCAGCAGCCGGCCCTGGGTCAGGATCGCGGCGCGGTTGATGTGCGCCTCGACCCCCGGCAGCACGTGGGAGCAGATGATGATGCTGGTGCCCTGGCCCCGCAGGCGGTCGAGCAGGCGGTACAGGTCCTGGGTGGCAATCGGATCGAGGCCGACGGTCGGCTCGTCCAGCAGCAACAGGCGAGGCTCGCCCAGCAGCGCCTGGGCCAGGCCGAGCCGTTGACGCATGCCCTTGGAGTAGGTCTTCACACGCCTGCGCGCCGCAGCCGCCAGGCCGACCTCCTCCAGCAACTGGTCCACCTGAGCGTTCGAAGCGCCCTTGAGGCGGGCAAAATGGCGCAAGGTTTCCAGGCCGCTCATCTGCGGATAAAACGTCACGTTCTCCGGCAGGTAACCGAGCAGACGCCGCACGTGCGGATCGCTGGGCTGGCGGCCAAATACCCGCACCTGGCCGTCGCTGGCTTCCAGCAAACCGAGCACCAGTTTCATGCTGGTGGTCTTGCCCGCACCGTTATGGCCGAACAGGCCCAACACTTCGCCCTCGCCCAGGCTCAGGTTCAAATCATGCAAAACGGTGGTCTGCCCATAGCGCTGGCTGACGCCTTCGATGTCGATGACATTCATCCGATGGGCTCCTTGATCAGTGTTTCAGTGGTCGATTTCATCAGCGGATGGCTGTCCATCACGCCCGGCGACTTCATCACCGGAAACGCCCGTTGCACCCAGCGCAACAACTCGATGCCCGGGCTGTTCATCAGCAGGCGTACCTGAGGGTACATCCACAGCAGGCGGTCGACGTTGTCGTTGGGTTCGTAGGCGATATCGCCCAGGCCGTCGTTATTGCGGTCCCAGCCCAGGTAGTCGCTCCAGTAGTTGCCCCGGCCGTCGATCGACCATTCCTGCAAACGGGTGGCGACGTACTTGACCTGGCGCTGGTTGCCGACAAAGGCGTTGTCGGCGATGCGGTTGTCCTCCGAGCCGGCCGTGAGGTGGATGCCCACGGCGCTGCGCTCGAAGTGGTTGTGTTCGATGCTGTTGAACAGCGAGTTGTAGATGAACAACGCCTTGCCTTCGGCGCCGGTGATCATGGTGTCGCCGGTGGAGCCGTCGCGCACGTCACTGACGAAGTTGTCCCGCAATGTGGAATAGGTGATGTAGTTCATCAGGATCCCGTAGTTCTGATCCTGTTCGGAGCGGTTGCCGGTCACCGTCAGCTTGCGGCTTTGCATCAGGGCATAGCCGGTGCGGGTGCGGCGGGTGATGTTGTCGATGACCTGGTTGTCGTTGGCGAACATGTAGTGCACGCCATAACGAAGGTCTTCGAGCGTGTTGCCTTGCAGCAGGTTGCCGTTGGAGGTGTCGATGTAGATGCCATCGCGGGCTTCGCGCACGTGGTTGCCAATGACTTTGGCCCCCCGCACGGCATACAGGTGAATGCCATTGCCGCGATCCTGCGAGCGCAGCGTCGGATCACCCTGAATGTCGTTGTCGATCAGGCTGGCATCGTGGGTACTGTCGACCCAGATACCAAAGCCCTGCCCTTGCATGCGGTTGCCCTTGATCACGGCACCCCGGGCCTTGGGTTGCAGGAACACCGCCGAGTTCATGGCGGTGAGATCATGCCCCCAATCGAGAAAGGTACAGCCCTCGATCGTCACGTCGGGTGCGCTGACCGTCACCCCATTCCCCTGCCCCTGCGCCTGAAACACAGCGCCGGGTTCACAGACGATCTGCATCGGCGAATCGACGCTGAACGAGCCGCGATACTCGCCCGCCGGCAGGTGCCAGCGTTGCTGCGCGTCCTGTTGCAGCGGCAGATCAGTAATGGGTTGTACGGCCAACGCACTGCCGGACATCGACAGGAGCGCGAACACGATCACCTTGATCGGGTTGCCCAAGATTGCGGTCATCGCTGCACTCCTGTCCTCAACCACCCGTCAGGCCGGTTCGACCAGCATGCGGCCGACCATTTCCATGTGCAGCGCATGGCAGAACCAGCTGCAGTAGTACCAATGCACGCCAGGCTGGTCAGCCTTGAAGGTGATGGACGACGTTTGCTGCGGGCTGATCTCCATGCTCGCGCCGTGGTTGGTCATGACAAAACCGTGGGACACGTCCTCGATCTGGTCAATGTTGGTGATGGTCACGGTGACTTCGTCGCCCTGCTTGACGGTGAACTCGGTCAGCCCGTACGCCGGTGCCATGGAGGTCATGTAGACCCGCACTTTCTTGCCGTCGCGAATGACCTTGTTGTCGGTCTCCAGGTTGATCCCGTCTTTCTTGGCCCGCGCCACGGTCGGAGCGAAGAACGGGTCGTTGCGGTCCCAGATCTTCTTGGTCTTGATCTGGTCGCGGCGCGCCAGGATGCAGTCGTGGGGTTCGGCGAATGCCGGACCGTCGTGCACCAGTTTCATTTCTTCGCCGGAAATGTCGATCAACTGGTCGTTTTCCGGGTGCAGCGGGCCGGTTGGCAGGAAGCGGTCCTTGGAGAATTTGCACAACACCACCAGCCACTTGCCGTCAGCTTCACTGGTTTCGGTCAGGGACGCATGGTTGTGGCCTGGCTGGTAGTGCACATCGAGCTTTTGCTTGATGTAGTTGACCTTCTCGCCCTTGTAGGCACGTACGGCATCGGCCATGTTCCACTTCACCACCTGGCTGTCGATGAACAGCGTGGTGTAGGCATTGCCGCGACCGTCGAAGGTGGTGTGCAGCGGGCCAAGGCCCAACTCCGGCTCGGCGGCGATGACCTCGCGGGGGTCCTTGATCTTGTCGTTGAACAGATCATCCAGACGGGCAATCTCGATCATCGATACGGTGGGCGAGAGTTTGCCGGCAGCAATGAAATACTTGCCATCGGAGGACGTGTTGCAACCATGCGGGTTCTTTGGCACTGGGATGTAGCGGGTAAATTCGGAATCCTTGCCATCGGTCTTGCGACCGTCGACCACCGGCACTTTGGAGCCGGGTAGCGTCGTGAATTTACCGGCCTTGATCGCTGCCTCGATGCGCGGGATGTTGAACACCACCACCCAGTCGCGCTCATTGCGCATCATGCCGCCAAGGTCGAAAGCCTTTTCCGAGTTGTAGCAGGTCGACGCCGCGTACTTGCCCGAGTAATCGGCATCGGAGTTATCGAGGTTGCCGTCGACAATCACCTGGAACGCCATCTCCATTTTCTCGGCGTCGATGGCGTTGAACATGGTGTAGCTGTTTTTGTCCTGCAGGTCGAACGTGTGACCATCATTGGGATGCGGAATGATGAACTCGGCGTTGGCGAACACGTATTTGGTGTACGGCACTTTTTGCAGGCGCAGACCGTGGATCGCTTGCACGTTCGGCACGGTGAGAATCTTGTCGCACTTCATGATGTCCAGGCGGATACGCGCGACGCGCGAGTTGGCCTTGTCATTGATGAACAGGTATTTGCCGTCGTACTTGCCGTCGGTCATGGAGATGTGCGGGTGGTGGCAGTCGCCATTCTGGTACTTGGCACTGTCGCCCAGAATCGCCTTGCTTTCGTTGGTCAGGCCCCAACCGGTGGCGGAGTCGACGTTGAACACCGGAATACGCATCAACTCACGCATGGACGGCACGCCCAGGACGCGCACTTCACCCTGGTGACCGCCGCTCCAGAAGCCGTAGTACTCGTCGAGCTCGCCGGGACCCACATGGATTTTCGACTGCGCGTCCTTGACCGCCGCCGCCCAGGATTCACGGGTGAACACGGTTCCACCCAGGGCCGTGGCGCCCGCCAGCACCGCACCGGTCATGGCGCTGCCACCCAGGAAGCCGCGCCGGCTCAGGCCCGCCTGCTCTTCTTCCTGTCCGACTTTTTTGGATTCTTTATCGCTCATCTTGCGTTACTCCTTGAAGGGAAACGGACACTGCGCAGGTGCGCTCATGGAAATCATTCAGAAGCGGCGACTTCCACGACGGGGATCAGTTGTGCTGTGACCGGTGCTGACTTGTTGCGCTTCTTGCGCTTGTTGATCAGCGGCGGGCATTTGTTGTCGTTGTGATAAGTCATCTGGCAATCGAGGCAGTAGTGGCACTCGTTGGCATTGATCCGGCCATCGGGATGGATGGCCTGGATCTCGCATTCCTTGGCGCACAACTGACAAGGGTTGCCGCACTCCTTGCGCCGCTTGAGCCAGTCGAACAGGCGCAGCTTGGTCGGGATCGCCAGTGCCGCGCCCAGCGGGCAGATGTAGCGGCAGTAAACCTTGCGCGTAAAAATGTTGATGACCAGCAACGCCACCGCGTAGAGCACGAACCACCACTGGCGGTCGAAGCGCAGGGTGATGGCGGTCTTGAAGGGTTCGACTTCAGCGAATTGTTCGGCGGTGGACATCGATTCCAGCGAGAGACCGAACAGCAGCAGCAAAATGATGTACTTGATCGCCCACAGCCGCTCATGCACGGCGAACGGCAATTCGTATTGCGGGATTTTCAGCTTGCGCGCGGCCTCGTTGATGAGCTCCTGCAACGCGCCGAACGGACACAGCCAGCCGCAGAACACACCACGGCCCCACAGCAGGATGCTCGCGGCCGTGAACACCCAGAGCATGAAAATCAAGGGATCGGTGAGGAACAGCTCCCAACGGAAGTTCTGGAACAGCGCGTGGACGAACGTCAGCACGTTGACCACCGACAGTTGCCCCAGGGCATACCACCCCATGAACACCACGGTGAACATCAGGTAGCCACGGCGCAGCCAATGCAGGAAGCGCGGCTGGCGGGTGAACTTGTCCTGCAGGAACAGGATGGCGGTCAGCAACAACAGCGCGCTGGCCAGCACGGCGATCTGGAATTGCTTCTGATACCAGATGTTCAACCACATCGGCCGGTTGGCTTCCTCGACGGCCGCCAGTTCTTCTGCGGTCGGCGCCGGGCGCTCGATGTACTGTTCGGGCAGTTGGTAACCCACTTCGAAGCTGCTGAAGATACCGTTGACCGGCCCGGTCTGCCGGCGCACCAGCAGTTCCAGCGACCACGGCGAACCTGGATCGAACGCGGCAGCCTTGCGAACGATGAACACCGACAGCTCATCGAATTCCGGCATGCCTTGGGCGAACACGTCGGACAGCCGTTGATGGTCCATGTCGCGGAAGCTGATGACGTTGCCGAACTGGCGCAATTGCACCCGATCGAAGATCCCGCCGCGCACGTAGCCCGAGCCCTTGAACGAATACTGCCCACGGCCGAGTACGGCGATGGCCTGCTCGCCCGGCTTGAGCTCTTGCATCAGGAAGCGATATTGGTTGTCGCCCAGCAATGCACGGCCAATGGTCGGCGGGTTGAGGTCGGCGGTGTACAGATCGATGAAGGTGTCGTTGACCTGATCGGGGCTGGCATTTTCCACGCCTTCGGCTTCGGTGCCCTTGAAGGCGGCGTCGACCTGGCCACGGGTCAGGTTGAGGCGGCGGATCGAGCCGTCACCGGTGAGCTGCTCCCAGGTGGCGGGCTGGTAAACGTCCTGGCGCACGATGGCCGGTTTTTTCCGCATTCCACCGGTATCGGCCACCAGCTTGAGCGACACGGCCACATCATGGGCAGCGCGCATGATCACTTCGTTGACCACCATGGCGGTCACCGTGGCGCCGGCGATGGCATCCACTGTCACGGCGCTCGTGTCGCTGGAGCGGCCGACCACCACCCGCTGCGTGACCTTGATGCCTTTGTAGCGCGCGCTGAAACCGTGGAGTTTTTCTTCGGGAATGCCAATCAGCAGGATGGGCTCGTGGTGTTCCAGCACATAGGCGTCCTGGATCACGCCGGCCGTATCGAGGATTACCTGGGTATTGATCGGCTTGCCGGAGTAGGCCGGAATGTCCACCACGTCGAGGCTCTGGAAGACGTAACCGACCACCTTCCCTGCTGCGGAGATGGTGCGCACCTTGAACTTGCCTTCCGGCTCCGAGACCTTGTCCGTCTGCGGGAACACCTTGTCGATGCGCTGGCGCTCGATATCGCCATAGGACTTGGCTTGCACCGTCGCAAATGCGGCGACCATCAACAGCACCATCACCACCAACCCAACGCTCCAGTAGCGTGGGAAGACCTGTCTTAAAAGCGGCTGGGCTGTCATGGGCTGGCTGATTTCAATGGGCTTGCGGCCATCTTAGGTAGCAATGAGCCACATGCCCTTGACCGAAATCAACTCAACCCAAAACCCCGGCGCAGAAAGCTCCAGGGGTTCAAACGGTACGGGAAAAACGCCCCTTCTGTTCGCCGCCCAAGTAGGCATCAAAGGCCATGGCGGCGCTACGCATCATCAAATGCCCCTGGGACAACAGCACCAGTTCGTCGGAGTGAATTTGCAGCAGACCGTCGCGCACATGCTCTTCGAGTTGCGCCAGCGCATCGGCGAAATACTCGTTGAAGCAGATGCCATGGCGAGCCTCGAACTTGGCGAAATCGATGCGCCCGTGGCACATCAAATCGCTGATCACTTCGCGACGCAACACGTCATCGTCGGTCAGGCGATAGCCACGATGCACCGGTAGCAACCCCTGATCGATGCGAGCGTAGTACTGCGAAAGCTCCTTGACGCTCTGGCTGTAGCTGTCACCAACCTTGCCGATCGACGACACGCCCAGGCCGATCAGATCGCAATCGGCATGGGTCGAGTAACCCTGGAAGTTGCGTTGCAAGGTGCCGCGGCTACGGGCCAGGGTCAGTTCATCATCCGGCAAGGCGAAGTGGTCCATGCCGATGTAGACGTAACCGGCGTCAGTCAGGCGGCGAATGGTCAGCTCCAGCAGCTCGAGCTTGCGTTCCGGTGGCGGCATGTCCTCGGGTCGGATCAGCCGTTGCGCGCGTACCATCTCCGGTAGGTGCGCGTAGCTGTAGGCGGCAATGCGATCCGGGCGCAAGGCGATGATCTTGCCCAGTGTGACGTCAAAACTGCTCACTGTTTGCAACGGCAGGCCGTAGATCAGGTCGACGCTGATCGATTTGAAGTGCGCCTCTCGTGCCGCCGCGACCAAGGCATAAATCTGCTCTTCGCTTTGCTGGCGATTGACGGCGGCTTGCACGTGCGGATCGAAGTCCTGCACGCCAAAGCTCAGGCGATTGAAACCGAGCTGGCGCAGGGTCTGAATGCGTTCGGTGCTGATGGTGCGCGGATCGACCTCGATGGAAAACTCGTGGTTGTCGCTGTCGTCCATGTCGAAGGACTGATGCAGGCACGCCATCAGGTCGGCCAGTTGCTCGCTGGTCAAATAGGTTGGGGTTCCGCCGCCCAGGTGCAACTGCGTGAGCTTGCGGGTGCTGTCGAACAGGGCCGCCTGCATGGCGATTTCACGCTTGAGGTAGGTCAGGTATTCGACGGCGCGATGGGTTTTCTGGGTAATGATCTTGTTGCACGCGCAGTAATAACAAAGGCTTTTGCAGAACGGGATGTGGATATACACCGACAACGGTTTGGGCGTTGGCGCCTGGTTGCTGGCACGCGCCGCTTGCTGGTAGTCGTCGACGGCAAACGCCTGGTGAAACTGTGGCGCCGTCGGGTAGGAGGTGTAGCGCGGCCCTGGGCGATCGTATTTTTCTACCAGGGCGCGATTGAACACAGATTTCATGACATCCACTCACAAAAAGATTAATGCCGTGCACTGCCCAGTTCTTTTTCGAACAGATTGCAGATGACATCCACTTCCTGCCGACCGGCGGGAAGAATACTGAGAAAACGATCCGACAATTCAATCAGGCCGTCGCGATTCAATTGCTCGAGCAGCGGCCAGACCGAGGCGAAATAGCGGGGAAACACCAGCCCATAGCGGCGTTCGATAGCACGGATATCCAATTCCAGATCACACGCCAGCCGTTCCGTGACCGTGTGACGGATCTGCTCCCCCGTCTCGAAGCGCCACCCCCGGGACGTCGGCAGTTGGTTATTGCCCAGGTGGCGGTGGTAATGTGCGATCTCGTCGGCGTTCTGCGTGTACAGGTCGTCGATCTGGCTGATCGCGCCCAGACCAAAACCGATGTGATCGCAGAAACCGTGACGGGTGAAACCGTCACAGGTACGGCGCAGGCGACCGCGTTCCTGTGCAATGGCCAAATCATCGTCTGGTCGCACGAACTGGCCCATGCCGATGTAGTGGTATCCGGCGGCGATCAATTGCTCGAAGCAGATCTGGCGCATCGCGCCCTTGTCGTCCTGGCTGCACAACGCCCGGACCTTGTCGCCGATCATTGGCCGGTAGCGGCGCGGAGGTCGGGCATAGTCGAACACCATCAACCGGTCTGGCTCCAGTTCGACGATGGTCTTGAGCTTCAGGGCAAAACTGTCCGGTGTTTGCCAGGCATGACCAAAGCCCAGGTCGACATTGACCGAGCGAAACCCGAAAGTGCGCGCGGCGTCGATCAGGGAGTTGATCGGGGCCGGATTCTGGTAGCAGGCCACCGAGCGCTCGCACTCGCCGTCGATGTCCGGCACGCCGATGCTGACGTGGTTGAAGCCCTGTTCGCGCAAAGCGCCCATGATCGCCCAGTCGGTGTGCTGCAAGTCCACTTCGGCACTGTAGTCGCCGGACTCATGCTCGAGGAAATGGAAACGCCGACGCAAATGATTCATCAACTGCTGCAGATGGGCGATGCCGGGCGTACCGCCGCCCAGGTGGAACTGCTCGACCCGTTGATCGGGGCTGAGGTGGCAACCGACCAGGTCAATTTCGCGTTTCAGATGATCAAAGTACTGCTCGATGGCCCCTTGCTCGCCGACAGCATCGGACTGCGTGCAAAAGGACGGTTTGAGGTTGGACGGCAATTGCACGTTGAGCGACAGCGGCCGGCGCTTCTGGCGGCTGACACGCACGGCGCGCAGCAGGTCCAGGGAGCCGATCCCAGTGTGAAATTTCTGGGTATCGGAATGACAGTTGGGGTCGAGTACGCCCTGATCGCAGCGAGCGACCGGCTCGCCGGGTGTTGGAAAGAAATCGAGCATGACAGGTCTCCGAGACGGGTCGCAGGCCTTCAGTGTCCGGGATTGTCGAACAACGCTCCTTGACTTGTATCAAGCTGCAGGCCACGTCTTTAAAGGAGCGGACGACCGGTCACCACGTCAGGTAGAACATGCCTTTGGCCAGCAAAACGATGAGCACCATGTGGCAGAACACGCTGGTGTGGATGAAATGCACGTAACGGGCCTTCATGCGCCCGGTCTTGAACAGCAGCATGGCCGTTGCGAAGTGCCCGAGCACACTGATCGCGGCGAGTATTTTCAGCATCAGCAAGGTGCCGAACGACGAAGCCAGCGGCGCCGCCAGCACCGGCAGGTAACGCAACCCCACCATGCCGACGCCCGCACCGAACAACACCAGCAACACCCAAGGCATCAACTGCCGAGCCCGGCGCGCCACGCCCTCCTCGACCAGCAGCATCACCTTGGCCGGCAATCGCTTGCGGATGTTTTCCAGAAACAGCACCTCGAAGAATACCGTGCCGATGAAGATCAGCGCGGCGAATAGGTGCAGGGTGAGAAACAGCGGATAGAGCATGGTGGTCTGGCGCTCAAGTCGGGCCTTGCTGCAGCTTAACCAAGCCGTCGATTGGTCCGGTTGATGCCAATCAAGAAAGCGCCAAGGGAGGGGCACAAGCAAATAATACGGAACTGGCACGAGGCCACCACTGTCGGACACACATCCCCCGAAGAGAACGGTTGATGCGCCCACGGCATTTTGAAATCACCTACCGCTTGAACGATTCTCGGCGAGTGTTCGTCCAGCCGGACACGCACATGACTGACGACGACGCGTGGTATTACGCGTGTTTGCATGCGGACATCGGTGTGTTCTATGGCGACGGAAGCGAGCAGCCACGGGTGTATGCCGAGGAAGCCGGGTTGACCGAGGTCAGGTGGGAAGAGTTGCCGTAGCCATTGCCGGAATTTCGAACCATTGTGGAAACCAATGTGGGAGCGGCGGTGCGACGATTCGGCTTGCCCGCGATGGTGGTGTGTCAGCCAACATAGTAGCCACTGACAGATTGCCATCGCGGGCAAGCCCGCTCCCACAGGGGTACTGCATCAACCCAGGTATTGCATCAACCAGGCTGCTTGTTCAACAACACTTCGGTCCCGCCTTGCTGCCGTAACGGGCTTCCTGGCGCTCCCGGAAGAACACCTCGTAGCTCATCACCGGTTTGTCCGGGTGTTTGGTCTGCATGTGCTCGACGTAGGTGTCGTAGTCGGGCATGCCGACCATCAGGCGTGCAGCTTGCCCAAGGTACTTACCCAGGCGACTCAGGTCATTGAACATGCTGCACTCCTCGCTCACGCATCCGGTACGGCCTGGAACGGTGCTTCTTTATCCGTACGTTCCTTGGTGCCCCAGGCGGCGACGCCAACCTTGAGGGCGAAGAACAGGATGCTGAACACCACCAGCAGGAACAGCGCGGTCAACGTCGCATTGGTGTAGGCGTTGTAGATCACGTGCTGCATCTGGTCGATGCTCTTGGCCGGGGCCAGGACCTGACCGTTGGCCAAGGCGTCGCTGTATTTCCGGGCCAGCGCCAGGAAGCCGATTGCCGGGTTGGCGTCGAACAGCTTGATGAAACCGGCGGAGGTGGTGCAGATCAGCAGCCACACCGCAGGCAACATGGTGACCCAGACGTAGCGCTGGCGCTTCATCTTGATCAGCACGACGGTCGCCAGCATCAGCGCGATACCGGCCAGCATCTGGTTGGAGATACCAAACAGCGGCCACAGGGTGTTGATGCCACCCAGCGGGTCGATCACGCCCTGGTAAAGCAGGTAACCCCACATGGCGACACAACCGGCGGTGGCGATCAGGTTGGCGGTCCAGGATTCGGTGCGTTTCAGTGCCGGCACGAAGGAGCCCAGCAGGTCCTGCAGCATGAAGCGCCCGGCACGGGTGCCGGCATCGACCGCAGTCAGGATGAACAGCGCTTCGAACAGGATCGCGAAGTGGTACCAGAACGCCATGGTGTTTTCACCCGGCAGGACGTGGTGCAGGATCTGCGCGATACCGACCGCCAGGGTCGGCGCACCGCCGGCACGGGCCAGGATGGTGGTTTCACCGATGTCCTTGGCCACCGCTTGCAGCGCTTCGGGGGTAATCACGAAACCCCAGCTGCTGACGGTCTGCGCCACGGAAACGGCGTCGGCACCGACGACGGCTGCCGGGCTGTTCATGGCGAAGTACACGCCCGGTTCGATCACCGAGGCGGCAACCATGGCCATGATGGCAACGAAGGACTCCATCAGCATGCCGCCGTAACCGATGTAACGGGCATGGCTTTCATTGGCCAGCAACTTGGGCGTGGTGCCCGAAGCGATCAGCGCATGGAAACCCGATACCGCGCCACAGGCGATGGTAATGAACAGGAACGGGAACAGACCGCCCTTCCAGACCGGGCCAGTGCCGTCGACGAACTGAGTCAACGCCGGCATTTTCAACTCGGGCATGGTGATCAGGATGCCGATTGCCAGGGCAACGATGGTACCGATTTTCAGGAAGGTGGAGAGGTAGTCACGCGGCGCCAGGATCAGCCACACCGGCAGAACGGCAGCGACAAAACCATAGCCAATCAGCATCCAGGTGATCTGGATCCCGGTGAAGGTGAAGGCCTTGGCCCAGACCGGATCAGCAGCAATCTGCCCGCCCAGCCAAATGGAACCGAGCAGCAACAGCACGCCGATCACCGAGATTTCGCCAATGCGACCCGGGCGGATGTAGCGCATGTAGACACCCATGAACATCGCGATCGGGATGGTCGCCATGACGGTGAAGATGCCCCACGGGCTCTCGGCCAGGGCCTTGACCACGATCAGCGCCAGCACCGCGAGGATGATGATCATGATCAGGAAGCAGCCAAACAGGGCGATGGTGCCGGGGATGCGGCCCATTTCCTCACGGACCATGTCGCCCAGGGAGCGACCGTTGCGGCGAGTGGAGAGGAACAGGACCATGAAGTCCTGCACCGCACCGGCCAGTACCACGCCGGCGATCAGCCACAGCACGCCGGGCAGGTAGCCCATCTGCGCAGCCAGGACCGGACCGACCAGTGGCCCCGCGCCCGCGATGGCGGCGAAGTGGTGACCGAAGAGTACGTGTTTGTTGGTTGGAACAAAGTCCAGACCGTCGTTGTTGAGCACGGCGGGCGTGGCTCGATTGGGGTCCAGTTGCATCACCTTGTTGGCGATGAACAGGCTGTAGTAGCGGTAGGCAACGAGGTAAATGGCGACGGCCGCGACTACGATCCAGAGGGCGTTGATCGCTTCGCCGCGGCGCAGGGCCACGACACTCAGCGCGAACGCTCCCAGAACAGCCACGGCAAACCAGGCGAGGTGTTTAGCCAGACGGGGCATAGCGTGTCTCCTGCCGACAGCTTGTGACTGCGGCGGTAATTTTTATAATTGTGTCCGCAATACGGAGCTGGCCCAATATCTGCGCATGGCGTCTACAAATAAATCCGCGTAACTACGTACGCAGCCTCTACGTAGTACTACGTAGAGGCGCGGAATCCTTGTGGGAGCGGGCTTGCTCCGGGCGGCGTTCCGACGATAGCGGTGGGTCAGCCGGCATCCATGTTGAATGACACACCGCCATCGCGGGCAAGCCCGCTCCCACAGGGTTCGCGTATCGACCGGCTGCCCGGTAGCGCTACTCCACGGGCATCTCTTTGGCCTATGATGCCGCCCCGAAGCAGGTCCCCTGTAGGAGCGAGCATGCTCGCGATGGTCGTCAACGATAACGCTGGGAGCCCGACACCCCGCGGTGTCGTTGCGTTCATCGCGAGCATGCTCGCTCCTACAGAAGAAGAAAAAATCGCGCAGGAGTCTCCATGCAACTCAAACACAAAATCGTCGCACTCGGGATCCTGCCGTTGGTGTTGGCGATTGCGGTCATCTGCGCGTTGGTGATTTCGCTCAACCGTCAGTTGGGCGACCAGCAGGCGCAGTTGATCGAAGACAGCATCCTGGCCAGCAAACGCGCAGAACTTAAGAACTACGTGGAAATGGCCAAGAGCCTGATCGCCCCGCTGTACGACGAAGGCCGTGGCGACGCCCGCGCCCAGCAACAGGTGCTGGAGGATCTGCGCAAGCTCAGTTTCGGCATCAACGGCTACTTCTTCGTCTACGACCACGAGGGCCGCAGCCTGATGCATGCGCGCCAATCGGAACTGGTCGGCCAGTACCTGTGGGACATGAAAGACCCCCACGGCTTGCCGGTGATCCAGGCCCTGTTGCAAAGCGCGCAATCGGGCGAAGGTTTCCAGCGCTACGCCTGGAACAAGCCCTCCTCCGGCCAGGTCACCGACAAACTGGCCTACGTGGTGATGCTCGATCGCTGGGGCTGGATGCTCGGCACCGGTATTTACCTGGAAGACGTCGAACGCGCCACCCAGCAGGCCCGCGACGAGGTGGCACAAGGTATCCGCACGACCATGCTGGCCATTGCCGCCGTCGCCCTGGTGGCGGTGTTGTTCGTGTTCGCCAGCGGCATGACACTCAACGTCAGCGAGCACCGGCTGGCGGATAAAAAACTGCAACGCCTCACCCAGCGTATCGTCAGCTTGCAGGAAGAGGAGCGCTCGCGGGTGTCCCGTGAGTTGCACGACGGCATCAGCCAGGTGCTGGTCTCCATCAAGTTCCAGTTCGAGCTGGCCGGCCTGGTCCTGGAAAAGGGCGAGGACCGTGGCCTGGGCATCCTGAAGGACGCCACCGAACGTCTCGGCGAAGCGATAGGCGAAGTGCGCAGCCTGTCCCATGACCTGCGTTCTTCCCTGCTCGACACCCTGGGGCTGGCCGCCGCCATCGGTCAGCTTGCCGAAGAATTCGAACAGCGCAGTGGCCTGAGCGTCACCTACAACGACAATGAATTCGATTGCGACCTGGTAGAGGGCGCGGCAGTGGCGCTGTTTCGCATCGTCCAGGAGGCCCTGACCAACATTGAACGACACGCCCAGGCGAAAAACGTCTCCATCGACCTGCACGGCACGGCACAATCCATACGCTTGACGGTCATCGATGACGGCGTCGGCTTCAATGTCGCCCAGGTCGAGCGGCGCCAGGCCGGGATTGGCTTGCGCAACATGCGTGAGCGTGTCGAGCATTTCGGCGGACGATTCGACCTGATCTCGGTGCCCGGAAGAAGTGAACTGGACGTGCTGCTGCCCATGCAAGTCCCCGGCGCCAAGCGCTGACCCGACAACAAGAGAGAGATGCCCGTGATGAACCTGCCCTCCCCGATCCGCGTCGCACTGGTCGACGATCACTCGCTGGTCCGCGACGGCATCAAGGCGCTGTTGTCGGTCATGGCCCCGCTGGAAGTGGTCGGTGAAGCCGAGAACGGCGCCGACGCCATCGAGATGGTCGGGCGCTGCCAGCCGGACCTGCTGCTGGTGGACATCGGCCTCCAGGACATCAACGGCCTCGAGCTGACCCGCCTGCTGCGCAGCCAATACCCGGCGCTGAAAGTGCTGGTGCTGAGCATGTACGACAATTACGAATATGTGAGCGAATCCGTGCGCTCCGGCGCCAGCGGCTACGTGCTGAAAAACGCCCCGTCACGGGAAATCATCGCCGCGATCGAGGCGATTGCCAGCGGCGGCACTTTCTACAGCGCCGAGATCGCCCAACGCCTGATCGCCGACAAGAATACCGACAATGAACTGACGCCGCGTGAAAGTCAGGTGCTGTACAAAATGGTCCAGGGCATGAACAACAAGGAAATGGCCCGCGACCTCGACATCAGCGTACGCACCGTGGAAACCCACCGCCTGAGCATCCGCCGCAAGCTCAACATCGACAAGCCGGCGGCGCTGGTCAAGTACGCCATCGATCACGGGATCATTTCCCGGTAAGCCCTGCCCTGGGCTTCAACATCAGTACACACCGACCTCGACCGCGTCACCGTTCAACCGCACCGGCCAGACGCGCAGGCGTTGTTGCGGGTATTCCAGGCAACTGCCGTCTTCCAGGCGAAAATGCTGCTTGTAGATCGGCGACGCCACGACCAGGTCACCCTTGATGCTGCCCACCAGGCCCCGACCGATCACGTTGGCCCCGGATTGCGGGTCATGGTTGTCGATGGCGTACAAGGTCTTGCCCTCGGCGCCGGGCAGGTAGAACAGCGCCACCTGGGCACCGTCCAGCCAGACCACCACGCCGGAGTTGCTGACCAGATCCTGTTGACCGCACACGGTTTGCCAGGTGTCGAGCGCTTGCACGCGTTGGGTATTGAATTGGCTCATCAGACTGTCTCCTCGGTGACCGGGATAAGGTTGAGTTCGGCGGCCATGATCGGGCGCCGCTGACCGCGTTCCTGGACAAAGTGAATGTCCGGGTCCGGGCGTTTGTCGTTGACGAAGGTGCGGAAACGCTTGAGTTTTTCCGGGTCTTGCAGGGCGTTGGCCCACTCGCATTCGTAGCGGTCGACCACCAGTTGCATCTGCGATTCGAGCTCGGCGCCCAGCCCCAGGCTGTCGTGGATGATCACGTCCTTGAGGTAGTCCAGGCCGCCTTCCAGGCTTTCGCGCCATACCGAAGTGCGTTGCAGCTTGTCGGCGGTGCGGATGTAGAACATCAGGAAGCGGTCGATGTAGCGGATCAGCGTGTCGTCGTCCAGGTCTGTGGCGAACAGCTCGGCGTGACGGGGGCGCATGCCGCCGTTGCCGGCGATGTAGAGGTTCCAGCCCTTTTCGGTAGCGATCACGCCAACGTCCTTGCTCTGCGCTTCGGCGCATTCGCGAGTGCAACCGGACACCGCGAACTTGAGCTTGTGCGGCGAGCGCAGGCCTTTGTAGCGGTCTTCGAGGTTCAGGGCCATTTGCACGCTGTCCTGCACGCCGTAGCGGCACCAGGTGCTGCCGACGCAGGATTTGACTGTGCGGGTCGACTTGCCGTAGGCATGCCCGGTTTCGAAACCGGCTTCAATCAACTCGGCCCAGATGTCCGGCAACTCATGCAACTGCGCGCCGAACAGGTCGATGCGCTGGCCGCCGGTGATCTTGGTGTAGAGGTCGTATTTCTTCGCCACCACGCCAATCGCAATCAGCTTGTCGGCGGTGATTTCGCCACCGGGAATGCGCGGCACCACCGAATACGTGCCGTTCTTCTGCATGTTGGCCATGAAGGTGTCGTTGGTGTCCTGCAACGGCACGAGCGAAGCGTCCATGATCGGCTGATTCCAGCAGGACGCGAGGATCGAACCGACGGCAGGCTTGCAGATGTCGCAGCCAATGTGGCCACGGCCATGCTTGGCCAGCAGTTCGTCGAAGCTGATCACCCCTTCCACCCGCACCAATGCGTACAACTCCTGACGGGTGTAGGCAAAATGTTCGCACAGGCTCTTGTCGACACTGACGCCGCGCGCGATCAGCTCATGTTCGAAGACCTGCTTGAGCAGCCCGGCGCAGCCGCCGCAACCGGTGCAGGCCTTGGTTTGCGATTTGAGCAGACCGAGGTCGGTGCAGCCGCCGTCAATGGCTGAGCAGATCGAGCCCTTGGTGACGTTGTGGCACGAACAGATGGTGGCCGACTCCGGCAAAGCGCCTGGGCCCAGGGTCGGCGCGCCTTCGGAGGTCGGCAGGATCAGGCCGGCCGGTTCCGCGGGCAAGGCGATGGCGTTCTGCGCGTATTGCAGCAGCGTGTCGTAATAGCTGTTGTCGCCGACTAGCACCGCGCCGATCACATACTTGCCGCAGGCACTCACCACCAACCGGCGATAGCTGGCGCTGGCTTCATCGACGAACTGGAAGCTGCGCGAGCCCGGGGTGCTGCCCTGGGCGTCGCCGATCGAACCAACGTCGACACCCAGCAGCTTGAGCTTGGTCGACATGTCGGCGCCCATGAACGGTTCTGCCACTTCGTTGCACAACTGTGCAGCGACGTTGCGCGCCATCTGGTAGCCCGGCGCGACCAGGCCGAACAGGCTACCGTTCCACGAGGCGCATTCACCGATGGCGTAGATGTGCGGATCACTGCTCAGGCAATGGTTGTCGATCACGGCGCCGCCGCGCGGGCCGATCTCCAGCGCGCATTGGCGAGCCAGCGCGTCTTGCGCACGGATGCCGGCGGAGAACACGATCAGGTCGGTTTCGAGGAACTCGTCATTGGCGAAATTCATCCGATAGCGATACTCGTCACCGGCGCTGATCGACTGCGTGGCACGGGACAGGTGCACACCGACGCCCAGGCGTTCGATCTGTGCCTTGAGTGCAAGACCACCCATGTCGTCCAGTTGCACCGGCATCAGGCGCGGGGCGAATTCCACCACATGGGCTTCCAGGCCCAGGCTTTTCAGGGCATTGGCCGCTTCCAGGCCCAACAGGCCACCGCCGACCACCACACCACGACGGGCATTGGCGGCTGCGGCGCGGATGGCATCGAGGTCTTCGAGGGTGCGATACACCAGGCGCGAATTGCCCTCGGCACCTTCCACCGGTGGCACGAAGGGATAGGAGCCGGTGGCCAGGATCAATTTGTCGTAGGCGATGCCGCCTTGTGCGGTGACCACATGGCGGGTGGCACGCTCGATTTCCAGCACTGGCACGCCCAGGTGCAGGGTCACGCCGGGTGTCTGGTACAACGCGGCATCACCCAGGGCCAGGGATTCGGCGTCGCGACCGGTGAAATACTCCGACAGATGCACACGATCGTAGGCACGCATCGGCTCTTCGCTGAACACATGAATGTGGTAGTGCTCAAGCGCGCCCTTCTCGATCAACTGTTCGACGCAGTGATGGCCAACCATGCCATTGCCGATCACGATCAGCGTTTGCAATTTGTTCAACGCGGCAACATTGGAGTTCATAAGGAGCACCTGGCTAAAACGGTTCAAAAAGCAAAAAAAAACGCCTGAAACCTTGCGGTTCCAGGCGTCTTTGCCTGTTCTTTTGCGGTGTTGAGCCCAGACAGCTATGCCTGATCCACCGATGTTGCCCTTGTTTCGATCGTCGTTGACCAAGCGGGCTGCCCACTCGACTGCGTTTGTGGTGGGCCTGCCAGGTGTATTGCAGTGTTTGTGCCAGATTCCTTCGAGCGTGGCCAAACGCCCCGATTTACGGGCACTTGGGCGTCAGCTCTCCAATCCCTCTCGCCCTAGAGTTTTGCCTTCGCATAGTGCAACGCACAGCAATGGGGCTTTATAAAAGTGCACGATCAAAGGTATTTGAGCCAGGCAAGGTCACGACGGCGCGCCTTCAATGCGGCAAAGGCCTTGACCGGTGGATACAGGGCGACGGCCAGCAACAACGCGGTCAACCACACCGCACCTATCGAGCTGAAGCCAAACCAGTTGCCCTGGTTCAGGCCGAACAGCGCGACCGCAATGAGGTACAGCACTTTCAGCGCATACAGGTGCAACAGGTAGAAGAACATCGGCGCCGAACCGAACACCGCCAGCGGGCGCAACCAGGGGCGTTGCCGTTCAAACCACAGGAGCAGCAAGCAGCCGACGCTGAGGGTCAAGGTCAGGAACAACAATGACGGCGGGTATTTGGTGATGTTCAAAAAACTTATCAGCGTTTGCACGGACGACTCGCCCACGCTCCAGGATTTTTCGCCATAGCCGTTGAGCAAACGCAGGGCAACGAACCCGGCCAGACCGACGACACCACTGATCAGCAATGCGCGTTGCCGTGCGCCGACATCGGCCATTTTCCCGAACCACGGCCCCATGGCGTAGCCGAGGCCGATCACGCCGATCCACGGCAACAGCGGATAGGAGGTGCGCAGGCGCAGGCCATCGGTCAATTCGATCCAACCGCGATCATGCAAGATTGCCCAGGGTATGTGCATGGCCGATTCAACCGGGAAATGCAGCGTGTCCAACAGGTTGTGCCCGGCGATGATCACAACGCTCAGGAGCAACAAGACCGGGCGCGGCAGCCAGACCAGTGCCGACAACGCGATCATGCTCAGGCCGATGGCCCAGATCACTTGCAGGTAAATGACGCTTGGCGGCAGCTGGAAGGTCCAGGCGAAATTGACCAGGGTGAATTCGAGCACCACCAGAAACAGCCCGCGGTTGAACAGGAAACGACAGACGTCGCCCTTGCCCGCGTACTTCTCGCCGTACAGCCATGCCGACAGGCCAGTGAGCAGCACGAACACCGGGGCACACAGGTGCGCCAGGGTGCGACTGAAGAACAACGCGGGTTCAGTCGTGGCAACGCTCATGGGATCGCCCACCTGATGGTGCAGGAAGAAGGTTTCGCGCACGTGATCGAGCAGCATGAACAGAATCACCAGGCCTCTGAGTGCATCGATGCTCAGGAGCCGGACGACGGTGGAACGCGGTGGTGTGAGGGTCATGGGGTATTCGCAGTGCAGGCACGGGGGCCAGCACCTTATATTGTTACCCTATAACATCTCAAGCATTTCCGAAGCCTTCTGTAGGAGCGAGCTGGCTCGCGATGGCATCAATCCCGCCGACAGCAATGCTGACTGCCCCACCGCTATCGCGAGCAAGCTCGCTCCTACAGGGGGCCGGGTCGCTCACAGAATGTGTGTTTAGCCCAAATCCCTGTGGGAGCGTTGGTAGGGTTCGATGAAGTGACAGCCCAGGACATCGTTCAAGCGTTTGGCATCGCTCATCCGGCGAAATAATCCGGGGGTCTGCCAGGGCGCATCTCCGTCGATGTTCGGCGCGCCGAGCCCGGCGAGGACGTCGGCGATCAACACCGAACGGGTTTCGAACGAGATACGCGTCAGCCCCGTACTGTTGTCGACACCGGCGTGGGCGTGCGCGCCGGAAAAGGCGATCAGGCTGCCCGGCTCGATTTGCACCGCAATGCCCTCTTGCCCATCGATCGGTTCCAGCAAATGCGGGATGGCCTCATCGGCATCCACCGTGTTGCGCCCGTCCTGGTGGGAGCGCTGGAGAATGGCGCGCATATCGAAATCGGCGCTGGAATTGCGCAGCGCTCGTTGCCAGAGGTCGGGATAAATCGCAAATGTGCGCCCGGCCGTGATCGGATAGATCGGAGCCCACCAGTTAGTTTGCGCGTACAGGTTCGAGCCCCAGGTGTCTCGGTGGAATGCGATGGTTGCCGTCACTCGTGCCCGTGAGGCACGCGCATCAGCTTCGCGGTGCGGCTGGAAGCGCAGGTGCAATCGGTCGCAGGCCAGTGCCTGCGCCTCAAGGCCCAGGCTTTCGATGACCACTCGCCACAGCCCCTGAATCTCGCGAGAACCGGCAAAGGTGGCCTGGCATTTGGCGAACAGCACGGCCTGTTGTTCGTGGTTCAGATGGCGATGGATGTGGGTCGGCGGCCAGGGATGCAGTGCTTCTTCAAGCATTGCCCGGGTGTGTTTGACCAAGGCGGCCATGGCAGGCGCATCGTTGATACGCAGGATCTCACCGGCATAGAGACGATCATGAAATCGGCGAGCGGAGCCTGGAACAGCGAACGGGCTGTACATGCGCGGGTTTCCCTGGAGAGACAGCCCTCGACTTTAGAAGCGAGCCGGCCGTGGCGACAGTAGCAGGCTGGATAAAAAAATGCGGATCAGTGGATCCGGACCCGGCACACCCACCTGTAGGAGCGAGCATGCTCGCGATGGTCGTCAACGATAACGCTGGGTGCCTGATACCCCACGGTGTTCTTGATTCCATCGCGAGCATGCTCGCTCCTACAGAGGAGTGGTGTGCTCAGGTTCGGTTAGCCCCGCCCACAATGCTCCAGCAACGCTTCCAGCGGATGGCGCAATTGCTTGTCCGCCTGGCGCTTGACCTGGCTGCGGCAGGAGTAGCCGGTTGCCAGGGCCTCGCCGGGTTTGTCCAGCTTGCCGGCCCAGGACTGCTCGAAGATGGTTCGCGAGGTTTCCTGGTTGCGCGCTTCATGGCCGTAGGTGCCGGACATGCCGCAGCAGCCCGTCGCCTCGCTGACCAGTTTCAGCCCGAGCTTGGCGAACACTGCCTGCCACTGCCCGGTGCTGGCCGGGGCGTTGGTTTTCTCGGTGCAGTGGGCCAGCAAGCGGAACGTCTGGCCGTCAGGACGCGGGTTGTCCGGCAGCGCATCCAGCAACCACTCCTGGGGCAGTAGCACTGTCGGGCAGTCTTCCAGACCCGGCACTTTCTGATATTCCTGGCGATAGACCAGGGTCATCGCCGGGTCCAGGCCCACCAGCGGCACGCCGCAGTCAGCCAACGCCTTGAGTTGATTGGCATTGCGTATCGCCGCCTTGGCGAAGGCGCCGAGGAAGCCCTGCACATGCAATGGCTTGCCATTGGCGCTGTAGGGCGCCAGGAACACCCGATAGCCCAGTTGATGGGCCAACTGGATGAAGTTCGCCAGCAGGGGCGTTTCGAAGTAACGGGTGAAGGCATCCTGCACCAGCACCACGCTGCGTTCGCGTTGCTCGGCCGTCAGTTCGCGCAGGGCCGGCACGCTGGCCACCGCCACCTTGCATCGGGTCAGCGTTTTCTGCAGGTCGAAGCGATGCAACAACGGACTGTCGAGCATGCCGACGTGGCGCTCGAGCAAGCGCGTGATCCATTTCGACCCCATCACCGCGTTGTACAGGCCCGGTGCATAGGCCATGTAAGGGATGGTGAATTCCAGCGAGCCGATCAGGTAATCGCGCAGCGGGCGTTGATAACGGCCGTGGTACAGCTCCAGGAAACGCGAACGAAATTCCGGCACGTTGACCTTGATCGGACACTGTCCGGCACAGGACTTACAGGCCAGGCAGCCCGCCATCGCGTCGTAGACTTCATGGGAGAAGTCCGCCTCGCCACGGGAGCGCGCCAGGTTGTTGCGCAGCCGCGTTGGCAAGCCACTGAGCCACGACACCTTGCTGCGTGCAGCCGCCAGCACGTCGATATTGGCCGCGCCTTGCAGACGCAGCCACTCACGGATCAACGACGCCCTGCCCTTCGGCGAATGCTGGCGTTCACGGGTGGCTTTCCACGATGGACACATCGCGTCGTTGGGGTCGTAGTTGTAGCAGGCGCCGTTGCCGTTGCAGTGCACGGCGCTGCCAAAACTCTGCCAGACCCGCTCGTCGATCTGCCGGTCCATATCACCGCGCAAGGTCACTTCGTTGACCTTGAGCAAGCTGTGTTTGGCATCCGGCGGCGTGCAGATCTTGCCGGGGTTGAGCTGGTTGTGCGGGTCGAACGCGCCCTTGAGCCTTTGCAACGCCGGGTACAGCTCGCCGAAAAATGCCGGGACGTATTCGGAGCGTAACCCCTTACCGTGCTCGCCCCACAGCAAGCCGCCGTAACGCTGGGTCAACTCGGCCACGGCATCGGAGATCGGCTTGACCAGCGCGGCCTGGGCCGGGTCCTTCATGTCCAGCGCCGGGCGCACGTGCAACACCCCGGCATCGACGTGGCCGAACATGCCGTAGGCCAGGCCATGGCTGTCGAGCAAGGCACGGAACTCGGCAATGTAGTCGGCCAGTTTCTCCGGCGGCACGGCGGTGTCTTCCACGAACGGCTGCGGGCGTACCTCGCCCTCGACGTTGCCCAACAGCCCCACCGAACGCTTGCGCATGATGTAAACGCGGGTGACCGCTTCGGCGCCTTCGGCCAGGGTGTGGCCAAGACGCTCGATGGTCTTGTCGGCTTGCAGGTGCTCAACGAATGCCGCCACGTCCGCATTGACCTGCGCCACGTCTTCGCCGCTGAATTCCACCAGGTTGATGCCCAGGGTGGCGCGCTCGGCGTCGCTGGGAAAATACTCGGCGACGCTGTGCCAGACGATGTCCTTCATCGCCAGCAGCAGCACCTTGGAGTCCACGGTTTCAATCGACAGCGGCTTATGCGCCAGCAGCGCGTTGGCGTCGCGCAGCGCGTCCATGAAGCTGCTGTAGCGCACGTTCACCAACACTGAATACTTGGGAATCGGCAGCACGTTGAGCTTGGCTTCGACGATGTAGCCCAACGAGCCTTCGGCGCCACACAGCACGCTGTTGAGGTTGAACCGGCCCTGCTCGTCCCGCAGGTGCGCCAGGTCGTAACCGGTCAGGCAACGGTTGAGCTTGGGAAACACCGACTCGATCAGGTCCGCCTGGGTTTCCTGGATCTGCCGCGCCGTGCGATACACCTCACCGATGCGTCCTTGCTGGGCGCACACGGCCTCCAGTTCCGCTTCGCTGAGCGGCTGGCTGTGCAGACGCTCGCCCCCGAGGAGCACGCTGTCGAGCTCCAGCACGTGATCGCGGGTCTTGCCATAGGTGCAACTGCCCTGCCCGCTGGCGTCGGTGTTGATCATGCCGCCCACGGTGGCGCGGTTGGAGGTCGACAGCTCCGGGGCAAAAAACAGGCCGTGTGGCTTGAGTGCAGCATTGAGCTGGTCTTTGACCACGCCTGCCTGCACGCGCACCCAACGCTCTTCAACGTTGATTTCGAGCACGGCGTTCATGTGACGCGACAGGTCGACGACGATGCCATCGGTGAGCGACTGACCGTTGGTCCCGGTGCCGCCGCCCCGTGGCGTCAGCTTGATCTGCTGGAAACGCGGTTCGGCCATCAGCGTGGCGATGCGCACGATGTCGTCGGCGTCCAGCGGAAACACCGCCGCTTGCGGCAGGCGCTGGTAGATCGAGTTGTCGGTGGCCAGCACGGTACGGGTGGCGTAGTCGGCGCTGAGCTGGCCGCGAAAGCCGCTGGCTTGCAGGGCCTGGAGGAATTCCGGGTAGTGCTGCGCGGGGGACGCGGTCGTCAGCTGGGCGATCATGGCGGTGGTCTCTTCACGGAAATTTCATGATACTTGTCGCCTGAGCATTAATAGATAAGCCTCAGGTCGTTATAGACACCAATGATCCCGCAGGCTCGGTCACGCAACAAATGGATATTTCTGCCGCTATCGATGAGTTTTATGAATGAATTACCGCCACCTCACGCCATCGATGTCGCTGCTGCTGGCTTTTGAAGCCGCCGCGCGCCATGAAAGCTACACCCGCGCCGCCATGGAACTGTCGCTGACCCAAAGCGCGGTCAGCCGCCAGGTGCAGGCGCTCGAGCAGCAACTGGGCCTGACCCTGTTCCGCCGCGAAGGCCGCCAGGTGCAATTGACCGATGTCGGCCGGCTGTATCAACGGGAAATGAGCGAAGCGCTCGGGCGCATTCGCAGCGCGACGTTGCAGGCCATGGCGTATCAGTCCGGCAGCGGCACCCTGCGACTGGCCACCCTGCCGACCTTCGGGTCGAAATGGCTGTTGCCGCGCCTGCATGATTTCTACAAGAACCATCCCGGCATGCTGGTGCACATCCATTCGCGGATCGACACCATCGACTTCGAATCCAGCGGCATCGATGCGGCCATCGTCGTCGGTTCCAGCGACTTGCCCGGCCTGATCAGCCATCGACTGCACACCGAAGAACTGCTGGTGGTCATCTCCCCGCAGGCCGCCGCAGCCCAGCAGGACTGGTCGGCTGCGCGCATCGGCGAGCAGACCCTGCTCAATGTCGCCACCAACGCCAACGTCTGGGGCGAGTGGTTCAGCCATCACCACCTGCCCCACCGCCTGATGCGCCTGGGACCGAGCTTCGAACTGACCTCGCACCTGATCCAGGCGGTCAGGGCCGGCATCGGCATCGGCCTGGTGCCGCGCATCCTGGTCAGCGACGAACTGGCCAACGGCGAGCTGATCAGCCTGGACCAGCCCTTCGCCAGCCAGCGCAGCTATTACCTGGCCTACCCGCCACGCAACGAAATGCTGCCGTCGCTGGTGGCGTTCCGTTCGTGGTTGCTGGCGCAGATTTGAACGTACAAGCCTAAAGCCACCGCCTGACCTTGCTCAGAAATCCACCGTCGCCGACAACTGCAACGTACGCGGATACCCCTGGGAGAACGCCCCATACGAGGCCACGCCCGACCAGTATTCGCGGTCGAAGACGTTTTGCACGGTGGTGCGGAACGTCGTTGGCCGGCCTTCGATCTTGGTGGCGTAGCGCGCGCCGGCGTCGATGCGGGTCCAGGCATCCAGTTCCTGGGTGTTGGCCTGGTTGACGTATTGGCTGTCGGTGTAGATGGCGCCGCCGGTCAGGGTGAAGCCTTCCAGCCATGGGGTGTCCCATTCGGCCCAGAGGTTGGTCTGGATGTCGGGCACGCCCACCGGTTTGTTGCCGCGGTTGGCCGCAGTGGCCGAGTCCGTCAGTTCGCCGTCAAGGAAGGTCACGCCCCCCATCAGGCGGGTGCCGGGTGCGACTTCGCCGAATACGCTGAGTTCGACGCCACGGTTGCGCTGTTCGGCCTGCACCGAAAACACATTGTTCGCACCCACTTCGCCGCTCGGTTTTTCGATCTGGAACAGGGCCAGGGTGGTCATGAACGTACCGTGCTCATACTTCACACCCACTTCGTGTTGCTTGGACTCATAAGGGGCAAAGGTTTCACCGGCGTTGGCCGCCGTGCCGGGGGCGATGTCGCCTTTGCTCAGGCCTTCGACGTAGTTGTAGTACAGCGACACGTCTTCCCACGGTTTCACCACCACGCCCACCAACGGCGTTGTGGCGCTGTCGTCATACCGCGAACTGACTGAGCCGGCGGCGTTGTAGTTACGCGACTCGATGTCCTGGCGGCGCACACCGAGCGTCAACTGGATGCGGTCGTCCAACATGCCCAGGGTGTCGGTGAACGCCACGCCGGACAGTTCCGATTCGGAAACGCGCAGCACCTTCGGCGCCGCGAGGTACTGTTTGGGCGCGTCCACCGGGTGGTAGAAGTTGGAACGGATGTCGGTACCGTTGGTGATGCCCCGGGACAGTTCATCCTGATAACGGGTGGCCATCAGCGTCGTGGTATGGGTTACCGGGCCGGTGGCGAAGAGCCCGCGGAGGCCCACGTCGGCGGTCGAACGATCGACGTTGAATTTGTAGTAACCGGGGATATTACTGGTGTCGCCTGCATCGTTGAGAATGCGAGGCACCTGGTCGGACAAGCGTTTGACATCCGACTTGCCGCCACCGGCGTGGGCGAAGACGGTCAGGTTGTCGTTCAGATCATATTCGCCGCCGAGCAAGGCCGACTGCTCTTTGGTGTCGGACCAGCCCCACTTCTGCGAGACGTTGGTGCGACCGTTGGCGGCGGAAGGCACTTCGACCCCCGGCGCGATGGTGAAGGGCCGCGATGCGCCATCGAATTTTTCGCTCTGGCTGATGAAATCCAGGTTCAGGCGCAAGCGCTCGCCCTGATAATCCAGGGCGATGGCGCCGATGTTCACCGCTCGCTCCTGGTCATCCACAGCGGTATCGCCGCCCTGCAAACTGCCGTTGAAGCGCACGCCAAACTGGTTCTCGTCGCCGAAGCGGCGGCTGACATCCAGATGACCGCCGACGTTGGATTCCGACTCATAGCTGGCGGTAAAGCGGGTCAGGTCTTCGGCCAGCGGGCGCTTGGGCACGATATTGATCACACCGCCCACCCCGCTGTTGGGCGAGATGCCGTACATCAAGGCACCCGGCCCCTTGAGCACTTCGACACGTTCGGTGTACTGCGTAAAGGCGCGGTAGTTGGGGGCGACGCCATACACGCCGTCGTAGGCGAGTTCGCCCAGGTTGCCTTCGCCGATGGCAAAGCCACGAATGAAGAAGGAGTCGACGATACCGCCGGTTTGCCCGGTGGAACGTACCGAAGGATCGCGTTGCAGGGCGTCGGCCACGGTCACCGTTTGCAGGTCGGCCAGGGTCTTGGCGGTGTAGCTGGTCACGCTGAACGGCGTGTCCATCACATCTTTGTTGCCCATCATGCCCAGGCGCGCACCCCGTGCCACCTGGCCGCCGGTGAACTCTGCGGGCAGCGCAGTCGGCCCAGCGTAGCGGGCGTTGATGTTGGTGGTGTCCAGGGTCAGGTTCGGCGTGTCGCTCGACGTACCGACCGAAGGATTTTCCGGCTTGCCCGAGGGCTCGGCCGTGGCGGCCCAGGCGCTGGTGCTCCCGGCTATCAGGGCTACATTGAGCGAGGCGGCGCGGATGGCGAGCGTGAGGGCGCGCTCGGCGAAAGGTCGACTGGCAACAGGCATGGCGTGAGGTTCCTTGGAGATAGGAAATGGGAATCACTCCTAATGCCAGCCAGCTCGAAAAAAAGTATCACCCTGCTTCGATTTTTCCTCGCGGGCTTCACAGGATGGGTTTATCCGGTTGCGGCAATCGCCGGAGCCGGGTCAAATGCACGCCGTTTGGCCGGGTGATGCGAGGTTGTTCTGCCGCTCCCCCGCTCCCGTTCGACTAGCGAGGTTGTCCCATGCCCAACGCCGGTGTCATTCAGGGCTCGAGCGTCAGAGTCCTGATTTATCTGCTGTTCGCGATCCAGTTGGTTTCCATGGGCGCGATGGAAATGAGCGGACCGTTCTGGCCGGTGCACCTGCGCGGCTTGACGGACTCGGCCTCGTTTTTCAGCTTCGCCAGCATCGCCGTGTACGTCGGTCCCATGCTGGGCATCATGCTGACGAGCGCATTCTGGGGCCGCATCGGTGATCGCTACGGTCACAAGCTGATGATGATCCGCGCGCTCGCCGGCTTATCCCTGACGCAACTGGGCCTGGCCTTTGCCAGCGACATCTGGGTGATCCTGGTGCTGCGTTTTCTGCAAGGCGCGTTCGCCGGCTACATCGCCCCGGCCCAGGCCTACGGCGTGAGTATCGAGGCACCGACTCGCCGCGCCAGGCTGTTCGCGATCCTGCAAATTTCGACCAACGTCGGGTCGTTGCTGGGGGCCGTCATCGGCGGGCTGATCCTCGACTACGCGACGTTCTTCTGGATCAACCTGATCGCCTCGCTCCTGTGCGCCCTCTGCACGGTGATCGCTGCCGTGATGCTACCGGACGTGCCACCGGTGAAGAAAACCGCTGCCACCACCCGGCAATCACACGGCCTTGCCTGGCGCCGTTCTCCTGTGGTGTCGTTGCTGGGGGTCATGGGCATTCTGCTGTTGGCGCGGATGCTGCCGCAGACGTCATTTTCGCTGTACGTCAGCTCGACGTTCGAGGTCAGCAACTCGGTTGTCGGCCTGTGTTATGGCCTGTTCGCGCTGGGTTTCATCCTTTGCGCAACGGCGTGGTCGCGCTACTTCGAGCACCGCACCGCACAAGACTCACTGCTGCGCATCCGCTACGTGGTGATCGCGTGCATCGCCCTGACCGCGCTGATCGGCGTGACGCGCAACGCCTCCGTATTTGTCATGGCGTACTTCGCCTGGGGCGTATTGCTGGGCGCGACCACACCGGTACTGATGGCACTGATCTCGAAAACCACAGACAGCTCGCAACAGGGTTACGTGCTGGGAATGGCCCAGAGCATCTCGCAGTTCGCCTCGATTGCCGGCATCTGCGCCGGTGGCTTGCTCAGCCAGATCTACGGTTTGCAATACACCTACCTGTTCGTCTGCGCCGCCTACCTGATCGCACTGCTACCCATCGTGGCGTTGCGCGCCCAGCCACTGCGGATATCGGGCGAATGATCGCACTTGCTTTCCCGGTAGCGAGTCAACTAGCATTGGGAATACTTCTCAATTACAAGTCAGCCTGGCGCCATGAGCGAAACCCTTCCCACGAATCACGATCAGCACCTGCGTGCGATTGAGGCCCTGTACAGTGGCCATCACGGCTGGCTGTACGCGACGTTGAAACGAAAACTGGGCAACGCCATGGATGCGGCCGACCTGGCGCAGGACACCTTCGCGCGCATCCTCGCGTCCCAGGTCACCGTGATCGAACAGCCGCGTGCCTACCTCAGCTGCGTGGCCAAGGGCATCCTGATCAACTGGTACCAGCGCAAGGCACTGGAACGCGCCTACCTCGACGCCCTCGACAACCTGCCGCCGCAAGAAGCACCTTCGCCGGAAACCCATTTCGTGGTCCTGGAGACCCTGCATGAAATCGACGCGATGCTTGACGCCTTGCCGCCGCTGGTCAAGCGCGCGTTCCTGCTGTCGCAGCTCAATGGCCTGAAATATCAGGACATCGCCGATCAACTGGACGTATCGCTGATCACCGTCAAGCGCTACATGAAGCAGGCATTCGTGCAGTGCCTGATGCTGGTGGAATGAATGCTCATCCTGCGCAAGGACCCGCCGCTGCCCCCCGAAGTGCTCGAAGAAGCCGCCGAATGGCTGATGCGCCTGAGCGAAAACGACCTGAGCGACAGCGAACGCACCGAGTGGGAACGCTGGAAGGTCAGCAGCCCCGAGCGTGACCGCGCCTGGGCTCGGGCGCAGTTGCTGCAAAGCAAACTGGGCGGTCTGCCGCCGTCGCTGGCGATGTCGACGCTGGATCGACCGAGCAACCCGGAACGCCGTGCGGCCCTCGGCAAGCTGGCGCTGTTGCTGGCAGTGATGCCGGTCGGCTGGGGCAGTTGGAAACTGGCGCAGTCGCAGCAGTGGACGGCCGACTATCGCACCGCCGTCGGCGAACGACGCGAGTGGACCCTGGCCGATGGCTCTCGCATCACCTTGAACACCGATTCCGCCGTCGATGTGCTGTTCGACAGCCAGCAGCGCCTGATTCGCCTGCGCGAAGGCGAGATCCTGGTGCAGACCGCCACGGACAACTCACCGTTGGCCCGGCCCTTCCTGGTCAGCACCGCGCAAGGCTACATGCAGGCCTTGGGCACGCGCTTCATCGTCCGCCGATTGAGTCCGTTCACCCACCTCGCGGTCATGGAAGGCGCCGTCAAAGTGGTGCTGGCCGATAACCGTCAGGCCGAATCCCTGATCGTCAATGCCGGGCAGCGCATGGCATTCACCGCCCAAGCCTTTGGCAGGGTGAACACCGCAGACCGGAATGCCAGCGCCTGGACCCAGGGCATGTTGATGGCGGACAAGATGCGCCTGGCGGATTTCGTCGCTGAGCTCACCCGCTATCGCCACGGTTTTGTCAGGTACGACCCGGCGCTTGCCGACCTGCGCATTTCCGGCGCGTTTCCGATCAGCGACACCCAGCGCACCTTGAACATGCTGGTGCAAACCTACCCGGTCACCGCCACCGCTCACCTGCGAGGGTACTGGGTCACCTTGTCCCCGGCCTGAGCCTCCAAAAAAATCTGCCGCTGGCTGATACTTTTTTCGATCTCGGCTGGCCTCTACAGAAACGTCCATTGCCTCTCGCCACAGGGTCATCCATCCATGCCTGTCATTTGCCGCGCGCTGCTGAGCCTGACCCTGATCAGCGCTGCCTGCCCGTCGGCGATGGCAACCGCACCGACGCAACTCGATTCGGTCGTGGTCCATGCCTACAACATCGCCCCCGGGCCTCTCGGCGCAACGCTGTCGAGCTTCGCCGTGGACGCCGGCATCGCCCTGTCGTTCGAACCTTCGCTCACGGAAGGCCTGATCAGTCCGGGGCTGACCGGCTCTTGCTCGACGCGCGAAGCAGTGACCCGTTTACTCGCCGGTAGCGGCCTGGACATGGTCTTGCGCAGCGACGGCAGCTACACGCTGGTGGAACGCCGGGTCACCCTCGACGAAACCACCATCGACGGCATCGACACACGCAGTGACAGCCTGCCACCGGTGTATCCAGGCGGTCAGGTGGCGACCGGCAGCCGTCTGGGCATGCTCGGCAACACCGACGTGATGGATGCGCCGTTCAGTGTCAGCACCTACACCGCCGCCCTGATCAAGGACCAACAGGCGACGACCGTGGGTGATGTGCTGGAGCGTGACTCATCGGTGCGCTCCACCGGCCAGACCGGTGGCATCGTCGACTCGTTCTTCATCCGGGGATTTCCCGTCGGTGAAGGCAATCTGGGCGAACTGGCCTTCGACAGCGTCTATGGCGTGGCCTCCAACTACCGGGTGTTCACCGAATACGCCGAACGCATCGAAGTGGTCAAGGGGCCCGGCGCGCTGCTCTACGGCATGTCGCCCAACAGTGCCGTGGGCGGCGTGATCAACGTGGTGCCCAAGCGTTCTCTCGATGAAGACCTGACCCGATTCACCGCCAGTTACGCCCAGGACGCCCAACTCGGCGGTCACCTGGACCTCAGCCGACGTTTTGGCGAGGAACGTCGCTTCGGTGTACGCCTCAACGGCAGCGTGCAGCAAGGTGACACGGTGATCGATGATCAGAACCGCGAGGTCGGCGTCGGCGCGCTGGCCCTGGATTATCAAGGGGATCGCCTGCGGACCAGCCTGGACCTGGTGAGCCAGGAAGAGCAGTTTGACGCCGCGTCCCGACCGTTCCTGATCGCGTCGGGCGTGCAAATCCCTTCCGCCGCCAACGGCCGGACCAACGTCAGCCAGGACTGGGGCTGGTCCAGGACCCGCGACAAGTCGGCCCTGCTCAGCGGTGAATACGACCTCAACGATCAATTGACGGTGTTCGCCCATGCCGGCGGCGGCCAGTCGAAGGTCGCACGCATGTCCGACCAGACCCCCACCATCATCAACGCCGCAGGCGATACCTCGTCGATCCCCGGTTATTACAAGTTCGAAGTCCGGCGCTACACGGTCGACGCCGGTGCGCGGCTGCGCTTCGACACCGGTCCCGTGAGCCACAGCACCGCCCTGCAAGTGACGCGTTATCGCGATGAGTTATCCCGGGGCATTTTGTCCGGGCCTGCGGTGCTGTCGAACATTTACCACCCGATCCATCGCCCCAAACCCGCGATCGCCGAGCCGGCCACGCCCAAAGTGTCGGCGACCGAGTTGTCCGGCATCGCCTTGGCCGACACCCTGTCGATACTCGACCAGCGCGTGCAAGTGACCCTGGGCCTGCGCAAGCAGAACATCCAGTCCCACAACTACAACGCCGCCGGTGCGGTCACTTCAGCCTATGACGATGGCAAGACCACGCCGTTGTTCGGGGCCGTGCTGCGACCCTGGGACCACGTGTCGTTCTACTACAACTACATCGAGGGCCTTAGCAAGGGGGACGTCGCCCCCAGCAACGCCTCGAACGCAGGCGAAATCTTTGCCCCCTACGTGTCGCGCCAGCAGGAGGTCGGGGTCAAGCTCGACTACGGCAGTTTCATGTCGAGCCTGGCGCTGTTCCAGATCAAGAAGCCCAGTGGCGAGTTGTCTTCCGGGGTGTTCGCCGTCCAGGGTGAACAGCGCAATCGCGGCGTGGAACTGAACATGTCGGGCGAGATAGCCCAAGGCACGCGCCTGCTCGGTGGCGTCACGCTGTTGGACGGGGAACTGACCAAGACCAGCGTCGCGGCCAATCGCGGCAACACTCCGGTGGGCGTGCCCGACGTGCAAGCCAACCTCTGGGCCGAATGGGACACACCCTGGACCGAAGGGCTGACGCTCACCAGCGGCGCGATCTACACCGCCAGCCAGTACGTCAACCAGGCCAACACCCAGGAACTGGACCCGTGGACGCGCATCGATGTCGGCGCTCGATACACCACGCGTATTGCCCAGCGACCCACGACGTTTCGCGCCACGGTGCAAAACGTTTTCGACCGTGAGTATTGGTCGGGGGTCGCCTCCTACGGCGCGTTTTCCCAGGGGTCACCACGCACCCTGCTCCTGTCGGCCACGGTCGATTTCTGACACATGCAAAGGCCTTGATCATGCTCACCATTGTTCGACGCAGCCACGCCCTGGCCGCGCTGCTGTTTGCTGGATTGCTGGGGGTTTCACTGGCGTCATTGGCCAACGAAACGGATGACACGCGCAGCACCGTCACCGATCTGCTGGGGCGCAAGGTCAAGGTCAACCTGCCCGTCAAACGGGTGATTCTCGGCGAGGGCCGCCAGTTGTACCTGGTGGCGGCGCTGGACACACAAAACCCCATCGAGCGTATCGTCGGCTGGCGCAAGGACCTCATCCAGTCCGATCCCGACACTTACAACGCCTACCTGCGCAAGTTTCCGGGCATTGCCGACATCCCTACGTTCGGCGGGTTCGAAGACGGCACCTTCGACATCGAGCAAGCGATCTCGCAGCGTCCCGATGTGATTGTCCTCAACATCGAGGCCCGGCACGCCACCGAAGATGCGCGCTACATCGAGAAGCTCGACGCCTTGGGCATTCCCGTGGTGTACGTCGACTTTCGCAACTACCCGATGCAGAACACCGAGCCGACCATGCGCCTGTTCGGCCAGTTGTTCGGCAAGGAACAACGCGCCGAAGCGTTCATCGCGTTCCGCAACCAGCAGATTCACCGGGTCACTGATGTGATCGCCGCGCAACAGCCTGCCCGGCCCAAGGTGTTCATCGAGCGCATCGGCGGCTACACCGACGATTGCTGCCTGAGCTTTGGCAACGAGAACTTTGGCCGCTTCGTGGAAATGGCCGGCGGCGACAACATCGCCAGGGACATCATTCCCACGACCTTCGGCCAGTTGAACGCCGAACAGGTGATCGTCGCCAACCCTGACCAGATCGTCGTGACCAGCGCCAACTGGGAAGCCTTCGCCCCGGGCGGGCACTGGGTGGGCGTGGGCCCGGGCGCGGACATGGCCGAGGCCCGGCGCAAACTGGCGTGGTACACCGGTCGCCCGGCCTATGCCGGCATCAAGGCACAGGAGAGCCAGGCCTTCCATGCCATCTGGCACCAGTTCTACAACAGTCCCTATCAGTTCGTGGCCATCCAGCAACTGGCCAAATGGTTTCACCCGACGCTGTTTGCCGACCTCGATCCGCAAGCCGCGTTTCGTGAGCTGCATGAGCGCTTCCTGCCGGTGCCCTACGAGCCGGGTTATTTCGTCAGCCTGGGCGAGCCCGAGGTCAAACCATGAATGCAATAAACGATACGATGGTCCAGCGCGACACCTACCGCCGACTGGTGGTGCGCAAACGCCTGATCCTCGCCGCCCTGACGCTGCTGCTGTTGGGCAGCGTGGTGCTTGACCTGGCCCTGGGCCCGGCCAACTACAGTCTGGGCGAAGTGCTCGGCGCCCTGCTGTCACCGGACAGCGCCGCGCCGCAAGTGCGGGTGGTGATGTGGGATATCCGCCTGCCCGTGGCACTGATGGCGGTTGCCGTAGGCGCAGCGTTATCGCTGGCCGGGGCGCAGATGCAGACCATCCTCAACAACCCGTTGGCCAGCCCGTTCACCCTGGGCATTTCTGCGGCAGCCAGTTTCGGCGCCGCCATGGGGCTGGCGTTCGGTGTGGCGCTGTTTCCGATGGCAGCGCAATACATGGTGCCAGCCAACGCATTCATCATGGCCATGCTCTGCGCCCTGCTGATCCACTTCTTGAGCCTGCGCCGTGGCGTCACCGCCGAAACGATCGTGCTGCTGGGCATTGCCCTGGTGTTCACGTTCAACGCGTTGCTGGCGCTAGTGCAGTTTTTTGCCACCGAGCAAGCCGTGGCCGCCGTGGTGTTCTGGACCATGGGCAGCCTGACCAAGGCGACCTGGCCCAAGCTGGGCGTGATCTGCGTGGTGATCCTGATCACCCTGCCGATCTTCGCCAGGCGCACCTGGGCGCTCACCGCCCTGCGGCTAGGGGATGACAAGGCGGCCAGCTTTGGTATCAACGTGCGCAGCTTGCGTTTCCAGACACTGATCATGGTCAGCCTGCTCGCTGCGTTTCCCGTGGCCTTCGTCGGCACCATCGGCTTTATCGGGCTGGTCGGCCCGCACATCGCGCGGATGTTGATTGGCGAGGATCAACGTTTCTTCCTGCCCGCCTCATTGCTCACGGGCGCACTGATCCTGTCGGCGAGTTCGGTGGTCAGCAAAACCCTGATCCCCGGCGCTATTTTCCCCATCGGCGTGGTCACGTCTCTGATCGGCGTACCGTTCTTCATCTCCCTGATTCTCGGCGCAAAGAAAAACTCATGGTAACGATCCAGCTGCAAGACCTCGGGGCCAGCTATGGCCAGCGCACGATCATCAGCGGTGTGACCACCGCCGAGTTTTTCGGCGGCCAGGTGGTCGCCGTGGTCGGGCCAAACGCCGCAGGCAAATCGACCCTGTTCAAACGCATGGCCGGGCTGATCGACGGGCCCGGCGAGGTAAAGCTGCACGGCGCTGAAAAAGGCATGAAAGGCATCAGTTACATGCCCCAGGGCCTCAATGCCAGCGCCCGTTTGACCGTGTACGAATCGGTGCTGCTGGCGCGTAAACAGTTGACACCGGGTTGGGTCGTCCACGATGACGAACTGAAACTGGTCGATGAAATCCTCGACGCCCTGGGCATTACGCCGCTGTCATTCCGTAACCTGGGTGAACTCAGCGGTGGTCAGCAACAATTGGTTTCCATCGCCCAGACGCTGGTGCGCGAACCGCAAATCCTGCTGATGGACGAACCCACCAGCGCCCTCGACATGCACCGCCAGGTCCAGGTGCTGAACTTCATGCGCGACCTGGCGCGAAAGCGCGAGGTCATTGTGTTCATCGCCATCCATGACCTCAACCAGGCCTTGCGCTTCGCGGATCAGGTGCTGGTCATCGCCGATGGCACCTCCCGGGGCAGCGGCCCGAGCCATGAAGTGATCAACGAACAGATGCTGCGCGCAGTTTACAAGGTCGAGGCGCGCATCGAGCGCTGCAGCCGTGGGCAGCACCATATCCTGATCGACGATATCGTCTGAACCGCTACGGCTGCAGCCCTTCCAGCGCCGTGCCGACCGCTTCCAGTAACAAGTGCGCATGCTCCTGTTCGAAGGCCAACAGCGGGCGAATCTTCAGCACGTTTTCCAGCGGCCCGGCAGCACTGATCAACACGCCCTGCTCGCGCATCGCGTTGACCACCTGCCGGGTCTGCGTGGCAGCAGGCGCTTTTGTGGCGCGGTCGGTGACCAGTTCAACGCCCAGGAACATCCCTGCGCCGCGCACATCACCGATGATCGGGTAACGTTCGGCGAGCTCCCGCAACCCCGTCAACAGGTATTCACCCAGGGTGTGCGAGCGCTGCTGCAACTGTTCGTCACGGATGACGTCCAGCACGGCCTGCCCCGCTGCGCAGGACACCGGGTTGCCACCGAAGGTGTTGAAGTAGCGCATGTTCTGGCCAAAGTGATCGACCACTTGCGCACGACCGACAAGGCCGGCGATGGGGTGGCCGTTGCCCATCGGCTTGCCCAGGGTGACGAGGTCGGGACGCACGTTGTGCCGCTGGAATCCCCACAGGTTCAAGCCCGTGCGGGCGAAGCCCGACTGGACCTCATCGGCGATGTACAGCAGGCCCTCGGCCTGGGCCAGTGCGATGCCTTCGGCGATGCAGCCGGTTGGGTCGGCAAAGACGCCATCGCTGGCGAAAATGCCGTCGAGCAGGATCGCCGCCGGACGAATGCCGTGTTTGCGCAGGTCATCGATGGCCGCACGGACGTCAGCCACGAAGGTCGAGGCCACCTGATCCTCACCCAGCCGATAAGCATCGGGGGCACGAACGGTGCGCACGTGGGGCGGCAGAAACATGCTCGGGCCCAGCGACGGGGAAAGCTCGGCGATATCACCCGTGACGCCGTGATAGGCAAAGCGGGTGATGATCACCCCGCTGCCGCCAGTGAACTGCTTGGCGATGCGCAACGCCAGGTCGTTGGCCTCGCTGCCGGTGCAGGTAAACATGACGCGCTCGAGGTGATCGGGAAAGGTGCCCAGCAGTTGCTCGGCGTAATCGAGCATGCCCTCCTGCAAGTAGCGAGTGTGGGTGTTGAGTTGCGCGGCCTGCCGGCTGATCGCCTCGACCACCCGGGGATGACAATGCCCCACCGACGCCACGTTATTGTAGGCATCCAGATACCGCCGGCCTTGTTCGTCATACAGCCACACACCTTCACCGCGCACCGTGTGCAAGGGGTGTTCGTAGAACAATCGATAGGCCGGGCCGAGCAACCGTGCCCGGCGTTCGACAAGGCGTTTTTCCTTGTCTGACAGGCGATCGGCATCTTCTGAAGTGAAACCGTTGATCATGCTCATGCGCCAACCTCCTGGGTGCAAGCGGCAAGGATTCTGTCGTGGACTTCGGCGCAAGACATCGCGGACAAACCCGCCAGGCTGTCCTGTGCGCGGTAGGCGTTGCGCAGAATGTACTCGCGGTTATCCGGGTGCAGGTCGGCCCGCCAGTAATTGATGCACAACGACAACGCCAGGCGTGTGGAGATCAGCACCGGCAGCAGTTGCAGCTCTTCGCCGGTGAGAGGATTGACCTGGTGATAGGCGCGGATCATGTCCAGTGCGGGCGCCAGGACATCGCCGGACACCCCCAGTTGATACGATGCAGCGACCGCGACTTCGTTGACCAACGGCGCGTGGACCATGTCGCCAAAATCCAGGATGTTGCGCAGCACATCCGGCTGCTCCGGATCGACGATGACGTTGTGCGGGTTCATGTCGTTGTGAATGACCTGATGACGCAGCGTGGCGCACCGGCCTGACACCTCGGCCTCGAAGCGGTCCAGGCTGTGTTCGATCCGGTCGCGACGAGCGCCAGGCTCGATGTGTTTCAGCCGGGGTCTGAGACGCTGGGAATGTTGCATGTCCCACAGCAGGACGTGCCCGGCCGCAGGATGGCTGAAGCCGCCCAGTGCCAGGTCGAAACGCGCCAGCGCTTGCCCCAGGTTCTGCCTGAAATTCACCGATGTATGGGCGACGTGGTGCAGCGGCAAGCCGTCAACGAAGGACAGGAGACGGACCTGCATGCGCTGTCCCTGGATTTCGACGGGCTCCACGAAGCGCCCGCTGAGCGATGGAAAGACACGCTGCACCGGCAACGTCGGATCGTTACGCTCGATCTGGAGCATGGCCTGGTTATGGAAGTCCACGACTTGCGGGTTTTCCAATGGATGGGACAACTTGAACAGACGCGACGAACCGTCCGCGAGCATGACCCGGAAATTCAGGTCGCGCTCGCCGCCCAGTCGCTCGAGTTTTCCGCTGATCGCGTAGTGCTGCGCAAGGACCTCAAGGACCTGCCCCTCACTGACCCGGGCAGGTGCCGCCTCCAGCAGACAGGGTGGCGCCGATACTTTCTCAAGCGGCATTGTTCGTAACTCCTCGCTTCGGTGATGTGGCCTGCTCGCGCAGGCCCCTTGCATTACTTGTTGGCCCAAGCGATGAAGCGCTCTTCCAGGTCTTCACCGTGGTCGATCCAGAACTCGGCATCCGTGGCCCGGGCGTTTTTCAGATTATCCGGTGAAGTCGGCAGTTTGCTGCCCACCGCTTCATCGACCAGCGCCACGGTTTTGGTGTTGCTTGGCCCGTACGGAATGGCCTCGACAAAATGCTTCTGCTGCACCGGCGCGCTGGCGAAGGCGATGAAGTCTTCTGCCAGGGCCTTGTTCGGTGAGCCTTTGACGATCGCCCAGTGGTCGAGGTCGTACAGGCTGCCATTCCACTGCATTTCAAACGATTGTCCCTCCGCCTGCGCCGAGGTGACACGCCCGTTGTAGGCCGAGGTCATCACCACGTCGCCCGCCGCCAGCCATTGCAACGGCTGGGCGCCGGATTCCCACCACTGGATGTCGGGTTTGATCTGATCCAGTTTGCGGAACGCCCGCTGCACGCCCTCCTCGGTGCCGAGCAAGGTGTACACATCTTCCTTGGCCACGCCATCGGCCAGCAGGGCGAACTCCAGGGTGAACTTGGCGCCACGGCGCAGGCCGCGCTTGCCGGGGTATTTCTTCACGTCCCAGAAATCCGCCCAGCCTTGTGGCGCGCTGGCGAGTTTTTTCGGGTCGTATGTCAGAACGGTAGACCAGATGAAGATACCCACCCCGCAATCGCTGACGGCGGCCGGGATAAAGTCCTCTTTCTTGCCGATGCGCGACCAGTCCAATGGCTCGAACAGCCCTTCGCTGCAACCGCGCAGAAGTTCGGGGGATTCGACCTCGACCACGTCCCAACTGGTTTTTCCGGTGTCGGCCATGACCCGGATCTTGGCCATTTCGCCGTTGTAGTCATCGGCGGTGATCGCCACTTTCTTTTCTGAGGTGAACGGTTTGTAGAACGCTTTTTCCTGGGCCTGGCGGTTATTGCCGCCGAAGGACACCACGGTCAGTTTTTCAGCGGCGCTCAATGGGCCGGCAAGCATTCCAAGCATCAGTACGGTTGCGATTTTGCTGTTCATGCGTCTCTCCGAATTCGCTACGTGCGTGAGCGGCAGCTGTGAGGGATGGCAGGTGGTTTTTTTGTTTTTGGCAGCAATATTTCGGTCAGCGCCGGGTGTCTTGCACCTGGTGGCCGGCGCACGGCGTTGATTCCGAGGCGCGGCTCATTAGTAACACATTTGGAATATGATGCATCATAATTTTTATTGGTATAGTCTCACCACTCCACCCCTTCCTCAGGAGCACCTGTATGACCGAGCAACGAACCCTCCTCCTCACTGGTGCGAGCCGTGGCATCGGCCATGCGACGGTAAAACACTTCAACGCCGCGGGCTGGCGTGTGTTTACCGCGTCGCGACAGAATTGGACCGAAGGCTGCCCCTGGGCTGAAGGCGAGCTGAATCACATCCACCTGGACCTGGAAGACATCGATGAGGTGCGCAGCAGCCTGCCATTGATTCGGGAGAAACTCGGCGGACGCCTCGATGCCCTGGTGAACAACGCCGGCATTTCACCCAAAGGCGAAGCCGGCGCACGATTGGGCGTGCTGGAATCCGATTACGCCACCTGGCTCAGCGTGTTCAACGTCAACCTGTTTTCCACGGCGTTGCTGGCCCAGGGACTGTTCGATGAGCTCAAGGCTGCGCAAGGTTCGGTGATCAACGTCACCTCGATTGCAGGTTCCAGGGTGCACCCGTTTGCCGGGGTCGCCTATGCCTGCTCGAAAGCCGCACTGGCCGCGCTGACCCGGGAGATGGCCCACGATTTCGGCCCCCACGGCGTGCGTGTCAACGCGATTGCCCCCGGTGAAATCGAGACGTCGATCCTGTCCGCCGGCACCGAGCTGATCGTCGATCAGCAGATCCCAATGCACCGCCTGGGCAAGCCGGAAGAAGTCGCCTCCCTGGTGCATTTCCTCTGCACCCGAGGCGCGTCGTACATCAACGGCTCGGAGATTCACGTCAACGGTGGTCAGCACGTCTGAAATAATCTGGAAATCCCGGCCGGAAACTCCCATCATTCGGGCCGGGCATCCGCCGCAGATGAGCGATCAATGAGCTACCCCATTCAAACCCTCAATCATTCGTACCTGGGCAGCGGCATCTATGAGCTGCTGCGCGAAGCCCTGATCACCGGACGGTTCCAGCCGGACGATCGCCTGCGCATCCGCGACCTGGCCGAGCAACTGGGCACCAGCGTGACCCCGGTGCGCGATGCGATCCTGCAACTGGCCAAGGAACAGGCGCTGATCCTCAAGACCCCACGGGACATCCGCGTGCCCATTCTCACGGCCGCGCAATACGGCGAGATCCGCAGCATCCGCCTGGCGCTTGAAGGCCTGGCTGCGGAGACGGCCGCCACGCTGGTCACCGACAGCGAACTCGAGGACCTGCAAGCCTGCATCGAACAGAACATCGCCGCGATCAACGCCCAGGACTTGCAGGCGGCGCTCAAGTGCAACCAGCAATTTCACTACGCGTTGACCTCCATCGCCCGCATGCCGGTACTGGCCGGCTTGCTCGATAGCCTGTGGATGCGCACCGGCCCCCTGATCGCCCGCGCTTATGGCAACTTCAACGAGCGGATGGCCATCGACCATCACTGGGAAGTGCTCGACGCCCTCAAGCGGCGCGACGGCGCGGCGGCTCGGGCGGCGATCTGCTGTGACATTCTCGATGGCAACGAGAAGATGCTCGAGTACATCGAGATGGCCGCCGATTCAAACGACGCCTTCGCGCCTCGTGCGTGAATGTTTGGCGAACTCGTTTGGCGTCTGTCCTGTGTACTGCCGAAAGGCTCGGCTGAAGGTCGCCTGGGAGGAAAAGCTCAACGCCATCGCAACGCCCGCAACAGTATGTGCACTGTGCCTGAGTAAATGCCGGGCTCGTTCCATGCGCCGTTCGGTGACGTAGCTGTATGGGGTTTTGCCGGTAGCCGCCTTGAATGCACGAGAGAAGTGAAAGCGACTGAGATAGGCGACGGCGGCCATATCATCAAGAGTGATCGTCGACTCGATATTGTCCTCGATGTAATCCATCACCTGACGAATGCGTTTCATCCCGGGGTGCGCTACGACATCCAGTGACGAGAGGCGCGACGGCGAAGTGCTGGTAAAGCGCTGTAGCAGCCGCGCGGCGACGCTGCACGCGAGCGTCTCGACCAGCAGGGTCCCTGCGTGGCTGGGGTTGTACAACTCGACAAAAATGGCATGACCGATGCTCGCGATCAGATCATCTTCGAAGCCGCGTTCGAAGCGTATCGTCGAGTACTCGCCACCGTCGAACCCGTCGCCCAAGGCTTGCCCCCCAAATTGATCAGGGTGCAGGTGCACATGCAGCAAGCCGGGCATTGCGGCGGAGAGTAAAACCAGGTCCTCCTGAATGCCTTCAGGACAAATCCATGTCATGCCCCTCTTCGATGGCGTCTGCTCAACCATATCGTAGGCCTTGCGCGTCACGATCGCGCCATTCTCGCCTCGGGTGTCGAACACCAGTTCAGTCGTGGGTTGGCGGCTATTTTTAGCGATGACGCCGTCACTGTGGCTGCGCACCTCGGCAACCAGCCCACTCCAGTTGCGGCCCGCCGATGAGATCAGCAGCCGCGATGAACTGTATTTTTCAGTCTTGAAGCGCGGGTCGGTCATTTCGATTTCACGACTATGTTGCTCGATAGATCGCGGCAAAGTTTCACATTGCTGAGACGTTCGAGGCAAGTCACTAGCGAAAACAACCTGCTGTCGCTGTCGCAGCGAAACAACCTGGCACACCAAAAACCAACAACTCTTTGCACCCCTTCACACCGCTTTTCAACGAACTTGACCATAGTGCTTCGGCCAGTCAACGGGACTGATCCATCTTCATCAGGAGCATTTAAATGGCAGACGATTCCTCACTTTCACTCGACGAAAAAGTGCGTCGCAACTTGTTGTTGGGCGGTCTGGCCACAGCCGTTGTAGCAGCACTGCCCGCCAGTGCGACAGCTCAGGTATCCAGCAAAAACGCTTCGTCCACCAAAAAAGGAGCACAGGACATGTCAACTATCGTGACCAAAGAAGGCGTAGAGATTTACTACAAGGATTGGGGACCGAAGGACGGCCCGGTGGTGACACTGAGTCATGGCTGGCCGCTGAACGCCGATAGCTGGGACTACCAGGCATACTTCCTCGCCTCCCAGGGCTTCCGGGTCATCGCTCACGACCGTCGGGGCCACGGCCGCTCCAGTCAGCCGTGGGACGGTAACGACATGGATCATTACGCAGATGATCTTGCCACGGTCATCAACACGCTCGATCTGCGCAACGTCACCGTCGTCGGCTTCTCTACCGGTGGTGGCGAAGTCGCGCGCTACATCGGGCGCCACGGCACCTCCCGCGTGGCAAAAATCAGCCTGATATCCGCTGTACCACCGCAAATGGTCAAAACCCCGAAAAACCCCGGTGGTCTGCCGATCGAGGTGTTCGATGGCATCCGCAACGGCATGCTTGCCGACCGCTCCCAGATTTTCAAAGACATCCCGAGTGGCCCGTTCTACGGATTCAACCGTCCGGGTGCCAAAGTCTCTCAGGGAATGATCGACGCCTGGTGGTGGCAGGGCATGACGGGAGGCTTCAAGAATACCTACGACTCCGTCAAGGCATTTTCTGAAACCGACTTCACTGAAGACCTGAAGAAATTCGACAAGCCAACACTGATCATCCACGGCGATGACGATCAGATTGTACCGATCGATGCAGCCGGTCGCGCTTCGAAAAAACTCGTGCCGCACGCGTTGCTCAAAGTGTATCCGGGCGCACCGCACGGTCTGACTGAAACCCATAAGGATCAGTGCAACCAGGACCTGCTGGCCTTCCTGCGCAGTTAAGCACTGCGCGTTCCCTTGTTCGCTCTCCGCTTTTAGCTACGGCCTCCCCCGGCGCCAGCCGGTTGAAAACTCGAGGTGATGGTCTTCCTGGTGACCACAACTGCCATTCACCTCTGGTTGAGGCCCGTAGCTCTTTTTCGATTGAAACCCTCGTGAGGCTACGCCATGTCGAACAAAAAACTGACAACGGCCAACGGAGCTCCCGTCGTTGACAACTTCAATACCCAAACAGCAGGCCCCCGCGGACCTGCCTTGCTTCAGGACATCTGGCTGCTGGAAAAACTCGCCCACTTTGATCGGGAAGTAATCCCCGAGCGGCGCATGCATGCCAAGGGCGCCGGCGCTTACGGCACCTTCACCGTGACCCATGACATCACCCGTTACACCAAGGCCAGCCTTTTCAGTGCAATCGGAAAACAGACGGCGATGTTCACGCGGTTTTCCACTGTGGCGGGCGAGCGTGGTGCGGCCGATGCCGAGCGTGACATTCGTGGTTTTGCCATGAAGTTCTACACTGAGCAGGGGAACTGGGATCTGGTGGGCAATAACACGCCGGTGTTTTTCTTCCGTGATCCGCTACGCTTTCCGGATCTGAACCACGCGGTGAAACGCGACCCGCGTACCGGTCTGCGCAGTGCGCAGAACAACTGGGACTTCTGGTCTTCCCTGCCCGAGGCGCTGCACCAGGTCACCATCGTCATGAGCGAGCGCGGGATTCCGCGTAGTTACCGGCATATGCACGGTTTCGGCAGCCATACCTACAGCCTCATCAACGCCAACAATCAACGGCACTGGGTCAAGTTCACCTTCAAGACTCAACAAGGCATCGCCAATCTCAGTGATGAACAAGCGAGGCATTTGGTCGGCGAAGATCGTGAAAGCCATCACCGCGATCTCTTCGACAGCATCGAAGCTGGGGACTATCCACGGTGGACGCTTTACATCCAGGTCATGACTGAAACCCAGGCAAACAGCCATCCGGTCAACCCATTTGATCTGACCAAGGTCTGGCCACATGGCGATTACCCGTTGATCGAAGTAGGCTTCTTCGAACTCAATTGCAACCCCGAGAATGTCTTCGCCGAGGTTGAACAGGCCGCTTTCAGCCCTGCCAACATCGTTCCAGGTATCGGGTTCTCACCGGACCGCATGCTCCAGGGACGGCTGTTTTCGTATGGCGACGCTGCCCGTTATCGCTTGGGTGTCAACCACAGCCAGATACCCGTCAATCAACCCCGCTGCCCGGTCCGCAGTTTTCACCGCGATGGTGCCATGCGTGTCGATGGCAATCACGGCGGCACGCTGTCCTATGTGCCAAACAGTCAGGGGGAATGGCTGGACCAACCCGAGTGGCGTGAACCGTCACTGGACCTTCATGGCTCAGCAGGTCACTGGGATCATCGCGTCGACGACGACCACTACGAGCAGCCTGGCAACCTGTTCAGGCAAATGACCGATCAGGCAAAAAAGGCGCTCTTCGAGAATACCGCCCGCTCGCTTCACTCTGTGTCCCGCGATGTGCAACTGCGACACATCGCCAACTGCAGCAAAGCTGATACTGCCTACGGTGATGGCGTGGCCAACGCGCTGGCCGAACTCGGATAATTGCTCAACAACGTTTGCAGGAGCCTGTGCTCCTGCAAACTTTCTGCAAAGACGGCCGGCTCTGTCACAACCTCACCCCACCGAGCCTTGGCGCCGCAGGCTGCCCTGCTGGCTCTCACAATATGATGCCTCGCGTTTGCGGGTTTCGCCCTTCAAAACTTTTTCCAGCAGAAAGATCCGAACACTTTCAAACATACGGAACTCCATAACACCGCTGGGGGTAGCTTGGGGCATCAGCACAGACTTACCGACCAGAGCGTCCAACAAGCCGACCAATGCCGCGAAATCCGGCATTTTATCGCTCATAGCCTGGATATCGGCGAGGCTGAACCTCCCCCCGAACGCCGAAAGTCGATACAGCAGCTGCTGTTCATCGCCACTTAGCGCGTTAAAACTGCAGTCAAGCATGGCTTTGAGTGTCTGGTGGCGGGAGATGGCGTTGCGTCGTCCGCTCCAATACAACCGACAGCTGCTGTTAAGCAACGCCTGCGTGCCGGCCAGACCAAATGTCACGACACGTGAAGCGACCAGCGTGATCGCTAATGGGTTGGCATCCAGCCGCGAACAAATCTCGGCAATGCGTGGAACATCTTCGTCGGTGAACTCGCAAAGAGACGCGGTCGCCATGCACTTTCCGATGAACAGTTCAATGGCTGAGAAGGCCCTCGCTTCGACAACCGTTAACAACATCCCTTTGGGCGGAACGTCAAGAGAACTCAGGCGATAGGTGAATTCACCATTGACTCGTAGCGCTTCTCTGCTAGTCACCAGCGCATGTAGTTCAGCGCCGTGTTCGCAAAGGGCCTCGACCAGTGTCGAGACCTCGCCCAGCGACTCATCACAATTGTCGAAGACCAGAACGGTGCTGGCACCTGCCAAGCGCCTGGTGATCGCGCTAACGGGGTCACTTCCATCCTGCTCGATCCCAAGCGCGCCCATCAGCGATCGGACGAGTGAGTGGGGTTGGGCGAGCGAATCGAGATTGAGGCAATGCACCTCAGCGGAGTATTCGTCGATCAGCCTTTGAGCACAGGCCATCGCCACCGTCGACTTGCCTATGCCCCCTGGCCCTACGATTGACACGCAGCGATGATCCAATATCGCCGAAGCGAGCAAATCAAGATCGGTTTCACGTCCGACCAATTGAGCTGGGCCGAGAGCCGGTACAGCAGCGATCAGGCGACGCCTTTCAGTCGCCAACTCGAGGCGCGACATCGAATCCAGACGAGTGACTTTCGCGACAAAGCTGTAGCCGCGCCCCGGAATGTTAGCAACGTAGCGGCTCCCGCTCTCGCCCTCCCCCAGGATTCTGCGCAGCAAACCTATATTGACCCTCAGGTTGCTTTCATCGACGACGATGTTCTTCCAGGCCTTGGTCATCAAAATTCGCTTATTGATGACGCTACCCGCCTCCCTGACCAGAACAACCAGAATGTCCAATGCTCGACTTCCAATCGGAACGGCCTCGCCAGATCGTTCCAAGCGCCGCTGGACGGGATACAAACGATAAGGGCCGAACAGCAGAACCACATCAAACCCGTCATCTGCCGCAGTCCCGAACATTGGATCTTGCTGAGTCATGACACGCACCTTCCACGACTTTGCGCACTGGTAAATTTTTCATGTTTACAAACCCCAGACAGCGACGCCGATCATCCTCGTGACAAAAGCGCTACTAATCAAAGACTTATTTGAGCCCCTCCCTTTACTATCACTAAATTTCAGAATTCAATCTCTGCAATTGTTGCGCAGTTTTTTGCATTTATTGCTGTTCTGCATGGAACCGCCGATAAGCGCTTGCATCGTGCGTCATCTCGCGTGTTGGCAGGTGGAGGAATGGATATCGCTGGAAAAATCCCGTCAGCGACCTGTCACTTGACCGATCAGGCGTAAACGTTCCAGATCAAGAATGGTAATTTTGTTGCCCCGGCCGCTGACCAGTTCCTGCTGACGCCAGCTCGCCAGAACCCGACTGAGCGTTTCTCCGCGCATGCCCAGGTTGGCTGCGAGCTGCCCGATCTTCAGTGGTAACTCCAACGCGGTGACATTGTGTTTGGCGTACAACTCGAGCAGGTACTCGGCAAGCCGACGGGGACAATCCGTGGTCGCCAGCGAATAGCTTTTGATCAGGCTCTGGCGCAGCATTTCGCTGGTATAGCGCAAACAGGCGAGTGCCAGTGGCCCGTCCTGATGACAGGCTTCGAGAAAAGATTTGCGCGTCAGCCAATAACCTTTCACCGTACCCGAAGCGACAGCGCTCGCCGGGTAACAGCCATGCTCCATGAACATCACGGGGAGTGCGACCAGACTGCCGGCACTGAAATGGTTGCGGACATATTCCTCGCCCTGTTCGGTGTAACACACCAGACAGACTTCGCCACTCTCGATAAACAGGCAACGGGTCGCCGAATCACCCTGGTCGTACAGCCGATGGCCACGTTCGGCGCTGCACGGCGTTGCATGAGCGGCCAGTAGTTGCCGCGAGGCTTCGTTGGACGCCCCCAGGAGCGGATGGGCTTGCAGTAAATCCAGCAGTGGCTGATGGCCGATTCTGACATTTGTCATTTTTATCCAGTGGCGAGCGGGCAGATGATGTAAATGATAATACATAGCGTTGGGAGGACGAGGATTGGCAATTGTTTCGTCACCATCCCCTGCCAGTCCACCCATGCCCTATCCTCCAGGACACGATCAGCGCGAGCCCACGGCCTGGGACTGCTAACTGACGAACATGAAGAGTGAGAAAAAGTATGATTGCTGGCATTTGCGGTTTGCTGTTCGCCGTTTTTGCGATTTTATTCGCGCGCAGGGTTCATGGTGAACATTGGCTGTATGCAATCACTCTCGTTGCCTTACCAGGCATTTACAGTTTTTTTGCGTTTTACGCGGGAGAAGCCACAGTTGGATTCGATGAGTTGATATTCGGCATTCCCTTCATCGCGGGCGGACTTCTGCTGGTCCTGAGCAGTACGCCACAGACCTTGATGGTGATAGGTGCTTTATGGATATTACATGCCCTGTATGACCTGACTCACGAATGGTTCTTCATAAATCCTGCGGCACCCGGTTGGTATCCAATGTTCTGTGCCAGCGTGGATTTTGTTATCGGCCTGTACGTCCTCCGCCTGGCCATCAAAGCAAAAAAAATAAGGACTTAGTTCAGTAGACGAACGATGGGCCAGAAGATCCATTGCAGATCAGCATTCCCAAAACTCTTGGAGAGGCGGCACCGAAATGTGTTCGGCACCACCTATAGAGCCTCATCCGAAACTTGCTAATGATACGTTTCCTGAAACTGTTCAGCTGGAGCTGGATGATGCCGGCATCGGATCATGCTGCACGAAAGGCAATGGTTGCACGGCATCAGCACCCTTCGCTGTCCCAGCACCTTTCAGGGCTTCCATCAGCTGTGCCGTTGCGCCGGCCAGGTTGCCATTGAGACTCGCCAACTGTTGGTTTATCGCACTCACACGTGACGTTTTTTCTTCAGCGGACAGGCGTTGATCAGCTTGTATCGCTTGCAGTTGCGCCTGCTGTTCCTGGATCTGCTTTTGCAATTCCTTTATACGCTCACGAATTTTCTCGATCTGTTTTGCTTCATTGGATGCCGAGTTACCCGATTTTTGAGCAGACGAAGATGCTTTAAGCCCTTCTACTGAAATAGTCACTGCTACCGAGTTTCGGTTGCTGCTGCCTCCTGTTTCAGCTGCGGAATCCACGGCACTGGACGCAGGCCGTGCTTCTGTCCTGACTTGCAATTCTCTGCTGGAGGGGATGAAGTTCTGATTGATGGTGACGCCACTCAGTGAGTCCATATTCTAATGTCCTGTGTTGAGCTGGAGGTAGGGTCGAGTGCAGAATTTCAGACTTTGGGTACGAAACAACGACTACGCAACCCAGAGCCATATCACTTATTTCGCTTCAAACTGGCAACCACGAAGTCGTGAATAAATCATCCATGAATAATGGCGAGGTCGCAATCAACTTACGAGTCACATTGCCAAATCGTCAGAGCCCGCACAGATTTATATTCCTCTCCCATCATCCGCACAAAACACCGCGCCATCTGATCCGATGAATTATTCGCCATCTGCGTATTAACAGCCCTCCATTAATATTATTTAAGTTTGTTTATCTTGCGCTCGACGCCCCTGCATGATCTGCCAGCAGTCGACGCGATGTTTCATTGGCCAACCCCGCAGCGGATTGACGTGCGGTAGCTATGCACGTCGCTGATGATCGTTTCTGACTTTTGTCATTTTCATCCCGCTGCAAGCAGGCCAATAATGCAAACGATAATACATATCGTTAATTGCGAGTACGTGCACCATGCGACAGTTTTTCCTCTCCCTCGTCTTGTCTGCCAGCCTCGCGGCGGTGGCAGAGCCGGAGCCGGAGCGTGCCGTACTCAATCTGGCCGGCCCGCCCTCGGTGGTCAGCTTTCCGCTGTTCCGTCTGATTGAGCAGAACGCCCTGGCCGCCCAGGCACGCGAGGTGCGTTTTCAGCTCTGGCAGAATGGCGAGCAACTGCGAGCATTGCTGGTGGCTGGCCAGGTCGATTTCAGCGCCGCGCCGAGCACCGTGCCGGCCAATCTCTACAACCGAGGGCAAGCCGTTCGCCTGCTGACGGTATCGGCGTGGGGCGTGCATTGGCTGGTCAGCCGTGATCCGAACGTGCGCGACTTCAGTGACCTGCGCGGCAAGGAACTGGTGGTCCCGCTGCGCCATGACATGCCCGGCATCGTCGTCGATCGCCTGCTCGCGGCCCAGGGCTGGAAGGCCGGGCGCGAGGTGAAGATTCGCTCCGCGCGCGACTTCCCGTCAGCGGTCAACCAGTTGCTGTCCGGCCAGGCCGATCATGCCCTGCTGGTGGAACCGTCGGTGTCCGTGCTGCTGGAACGCAATGCGCGACAACCCGGCGCGGCACCCTTGTATCGGGTCAAGAGCCTGCAAGCACTGTGGGCGGACAGTTTCCCCGAGCAGGCGCAACTGCCCCAGGCCGGGCTGATGGCGTCCGGCGCCGTGGTCAGCGACAAGGCGCTGCTGGCCAGTGTTGCCCAGGCGTATCAGGATGCGAGCCAGTGGTGCCAACAGCAACAACGCGCCTGCGCCGAACTGGCGCACCGTTACCTGCCCCACCTGTCCATCGAGGCCCTGGAGCAGTCGATTGCCCATAGCCCGCTCGACCCGCGGCCAGCCAACCAGGTGCACGCGCAGTTGCAGGCGTTCTATCAATTACTGTTCATCCAGGCCCCCGAACTGATCGGCGGAAGGTTGCCCGACGCGGGGTTGTACGCGCCATGAGCCACACATCCAGACGCTGGGCGCTGCTCGGCACGGTGCTGCTGTTGGCTGGCTGGTGGTTGCTGGCATGGCGCTTCGGCGCATTGCTGGCCGCCACTCCCATGGTGGCGGTCGAACGCTTGTGGCAGCTCATGCAGGACAGCCAGTGGCGGGCCCAGTTAGGCATCAGCCTGCTGCGCATTCTGATCGGTATCGGCGGCGCCACCCTCCTCGGCTTCGGCCTGGGTCTGCTGGCCGGCCTCGATGGGCGGGTTCGCGGTTTGCTCGAGCCCCTGCGCTGGGTGCTGATGGCTACGCCACCCGTGGTGGTCGTGGTGCTGGCAATGATGTGGTTCGGCATGGGCAGCGCCATGGTGATTTTCATGACCACCGTGGTCCTGGCGCCAGGTGTGTACGTCAACACCGTACGCGGCATGGCGCTGCTCGACCCGCAATTGCTGGCGATGGCGCGGGTGTACCGCTTCGGTTTCGTCCTGCGCTTGCGTCATCTGTACATCCCGGCATTGGCCGGACCGTTGTGCGCGGCCCTGCTGATCGCCGGCGCCTCGGGCATTCGCATCGTGGTGATGGCCGAAGTGCTCGGCGCCCAGGAAGGCATCGGCTTTGCCCTGGCCAATGCCCAGAGCGCGTTCGACAGCGGCACCTTATACGCCTGGGTTCTGCTGGTCCTGCTGCTGGTGGCGCTGCTCGAATTCGCGCTGCTGCAACCCCTGCAACGGCGACTGAGCGCATGGAATCGGGTGCCCCATGATTGAAGCTCGGGAAATCGCCGTCCGGTATGGGCAGACGACCGTGCTGCACAACCTGTCGCTGTGCCTCAAGCCGGGCGAACGCATTGGTCTGGTCGGCGCCAGTGGCAGCGGTAAAAGCACCTTGCTGCGCCTGGCCTGCGGCCTGCAAACGGTCGATCAGGGCACGTGGCACAACAGCTTCGAGCGCATCGCGATTGCCTTCCAGCAGCCGACCTTGCTGCCGTGGCGCAACGCCCTGGATAACCTGGTGATCCCGCTGCTCGCCCGTGGCCTGGAACCGGCGCAGGCGCAGCAGCAAGCACGGCAGTGGCTGGCCCGTGTCGGGTTGAGCGACAGCGCCACGCGCTGGCCGGCGCAGTTATCCGGTGGCATGGCGCAACGTCTGGGACTGGCGCGCGCGTTATCGGTCGAGCCTGATCTGTTGCTGCTCGATGAGCCCTTCAGCGCCCTTGATCCGACGCTGCGCCAGACCCTGGCCGAGCTCTGCCAGCAATGGCTGGCCGCCCGCGCCGCGGCATTGATATGTGTCAGCCACCACCCCCAGGAGCTGGCGCCGCTGGTGCAGCGACGCCTGGTATTGATCGACGGCCAGGGACATTGGCAGGACGCCCACGGCCAGCCGTTGGAGGCGCTGCCACCCTGACCGGCAACACCCTCCAGACACCACCAATCTGCTCGCTATCGAGAGAACAGCATGACCGATTACTTCCCCCGCGCGACGGCCATGGTCGCCGCGCTAGGCTTCGCTTTGCCCGTCGGTTACTCCCAGGCCGACGACAGCGTGGTCAATCTGCCCGTCATCGACATCACAGGCCGCGCACAACCCCGTGACGTGCTGGCCCCGAGCGCCGAACAGGAAACGGCCCGCCTGGCCACTGTGCCCGGCGGCACCAATTTCGCCCAGCCGAATCGCGAAACCCGGCTCGGCAGCCTGCGTGACGCCCTCGGCTACCAGCCGGGGATCGTCATCCAGGATTTCTCCGGCGGCATCGACCAGCCACGATTCAACATCCGCGGCTCGGGCATCCAGAGCAACCCGATCAGCCGTGGCGTGCTGTTGCTGGAGGACGGCCTGCCGGTCAACGACGCCGACGGTTCATTCATCATCGGCTTGCTCGAGCCGCGCAACAGCGCGTGGGTCAGCGCCCTGCGCGGTGGCAATGCTCAGAACCCGGCCGCTTCGGCACTGGGTGGCGAAGTCAATTTCCGCACCCTCACCGGCCGCGATGAAAACGGTGCACTGCGCCTGGAAGGTGGCAGCTTCGGTCGCCTGGGCTGGCAAGCCGCGCTGGGTGGCGCCCAGGACCAACTGGACGGCCGCATCAGCGTCACCGGTGACGACTACGACGGCTTCCGCCATCACTCGCAGTCGCAACGCCGAACGTTCAGTAGCAACGTCGGCCTGCGCACCGACAGCGGTTTCGAGAACCGCACCTACCTGTCCTGGGCCGACCTGGATTTCGACATTCCATTCGTGGTGCCCGGCAGCCGTATCGACAGCGATCCGGACGGCGTCATGGGCGATGGCAACACGCCGCAGGACCGCCAGTTGAACGTGTATGCCCGCGACCCCAGCCGCCATATCGAACGCACACGCCTGGTCAACCGCAGCAGTTGGACCCAGGGCGAACTGAACCACACACTCGGCGTCTACTACCAGACCACCAACGACGGTTTCAAAAACCTGTTGGTCGATACCCCGAGTAAAACCGATACCGTCGGTGCGCAATGGGCACTGGATGGCAGCGTCGGGGACCTCGACTACCGCTTCGCCACCGGCGTGGACCACAGCGATATCGACCGTTCGTTCTACGCCGTTTCGCCGGTCAATGGCTCGCGTCTGAGCCACTTTGGCGACTATGAGCTGCAAGCCCGCAACCTGTTTTCCAACCTCGAACTGACCTGGAACATCGACGCCGAGTGGTCGCTGCTGGCCGGCTTGCGCTACACCGACAGCCAGCGGGATGCCAAGGAAAAAAACACGGGCAATCGGCTGGACCAGGATTGGGACTGGCTGGCGCCCAAGATTGGCGTCAACTGGCGGCCCAACGAGCAAATCCGCTGGTACGCCACGCTCAGCACCCAACGGGAAGTGCCGACGTTCTGGGAAATCGTCACCAGCGAGGTCAATGCCGCCAACGCGAACACCACCAGCACCGACCTGCTCAAGTTGCGCGCGCAAAAAGCCCGCACCTTCGAGGTCGGTGTGCAAGGCAACGTGCATCCGCTATTGAACTGGGACATCACGGTCTATCGCTCGGAGATTGAAGACGAACTGATCGCCACCACCGATGCCTCGGGGGTTCGTACCGGCACTTACAACTACGCCGATCGCACGCGTCATCAGGGCGTGGAGCTGGGCCTGCATGGCAACGACGACCATTACAGCTACCGACTGGCCTGGACATACAGCGACTTCCGGTTCGTCGATGGCGATCTGGACGGCAATCGCATCGCCGGTGTGCCGCGCCACATGGTCGACGCCGAAGTGATGCGCAAGTTCGGCCGCTGGCAGGTGGGTGGCAACGTCTACTGGTTGCCCGATGGCTCCCCGGTGGACCACGTCAATACGCCGGGCCTGGAGCAAAACAGCTACGCCCTGTTCGGCCTCAAGGCGATTTATGAAATGGACGATCACTGGACCTTCAACCTGCAAGGCGACAACCTCGGCGACCGTCGCTACGCCAGCTCCTATGTCACCCGTTTGCAGGCCACCGCCGCGCAACCAACGTTCACCGCCGGTAACGGACGCAGCGTTTCCGCCGGCGTGTCGTATCGCTTCTGACCTGGAGTGCCCCATGACTCAATCAATGCTTCACGATGCTTCGGCGAGCTGGCAACGCCCGGCCGGGATGTCCCTGACCGAGTGGATGAACAGCCGCGTGGCCCTGCGTGACGAGCGTCATGCCGACTGGCAGACCTTCGCCCACCAGGCCCGCAAGCAGCCGGAATACGCTCGCGCGCAGATCCGTTATATCGCTGCGGGCAACCAGCCGGGCGCAGTCACGCCGGGCAATTTCGTCTTCCTCAACGTGGTCCTGCCGCCGGGCCACAGCAGCCCGTCGCATCGCCACGAAGACGCCGAGGAGGTGTTCTTCATTCTCCAGGGCCGGGTCAAGATCATCGTGCGCAGTGGCGAGGAAACGTTTGAACAGGTGCTCGGCCCTTGGGATTTGTTCTCCGTGCCGCCCGGTCTCTACCGCCAGGAAATCAATGTCGGCGCCCATGACGCCGTGATGTGCGTCGTGCTCGGCACCCACCAGCCCCTTCCCCCTGTCATGCAATCCAGCGAGGTATAACTCATGTCGCAACACACCGATTTCACGTTATACGGCGCCGGCAGTTCCACGGTCATGAAAGTGGCGTTGATGCTTGAGGAACTCGGCTTCGCTTACCGTTTCGAGCACGTCGATATCTTTCGTGGCGATCAGTTCAGCCCTGCGTTCCTTGAACTCAATCCCAACGGTCGCGTACCGGTGCTGATGGATCATTGTCATGGCAGAACCTTGTTCGAGTCCGGGGCGATCCTGATTTACCTGGCCGAGCAATCGGGTCGCTTTCTGCCACCGACCGGTGATGCGCGCTACGAGGTACTGCAATGGCTGATGCTGGAAGTCAGCGGCCTGAGCCCGACCTTTGGCCAGCATCTGCACTTCACGCGTTTCGAACCACAGGCCAGTGATTACGCCCGCGAACGCTACACCAGCCAGGCGATCCGCCTGATGGATGTCTTTGAGCAACGCTTGCAGCAACGCGAATTCCTCTGCGCCGATCAATACAGCATTGCCGACATGGCCGCCTTTGCCTGGCTGGTACGTTTGGATGGCTTGCAGTTGCCCAGCGCTGGCCGACCCAACCTCGCCCGCTGGTGCGCCACCATTGCCGCGCGCCCGGCAGCGAGGCGCATGGAGCAACTGGCGCGCAATGTTCGCGAGGAAGCCGCGCAGCACCGCAGTCAGGCAAGCGCCGATGACCTGGATCACCTGTTCGGGCGCGGACAGTACCTGCGTAGTCGCTGATGGCTCGACCGGTCGCTGCAGATTTTTGCAGCGACCGGTTGACGATTAATAGATGACCAGTTAGTTTATTAAAACTCTCTCACCACTGGATGTCTCCGCCATGGCTCGCCCGGTCAACCTTGAAGTCAGATCCCGTTTGCTGTCGATTGGCCGCCAAGTGGTTCACGACCGGGGCTTCAACGGCTGTGGCGTTCAGGACATCACCGCCGCCGCCGAGATTCCCAAGGGTTCTTTCTACAATTACTTCGCCAGCAAGGAAGACTTCGCGGCAGAGATCCTCGAGGAATACTGGACCTCGATCGAAACCCGCCATGGGCCGATCTTCTACGACGCCCGGGTCAAGCCGCTGGAGCGCATCAGCCAATTCTTCCAGGCCTTGGTGCATGAGCACGGCGAGCATGAATACAGTCTGGGCTGCCTGATCGGCAACCTGTCCCTGGAAATGTCCAATGGCAGCGAACAAACCCGCAAGCGTCTGGCCGACGTGCTGGCGCGCTGGGAAGGTTTGCTCGCCAGCTGCCTGCGTGAAGCGCAACAGCGCCGCGAACTGACTGAAACCTGTAACGCCGACGAGTTGGCGGCCATCATGGTAGAGGGCTGGGAAGGCGCAGTCATGCGCGGCAAGGTCCTGCGAAACGGTGCACCCCTGCAGCGTTTCGTATCGATGGTTTTGCCTCGGCTATGGGAGTGAGTTTTTTTTGCTCACTTAGTAAGCCGACTGGTCATTTATATAAAGCAACATCCACGTCTCATCCACGCAAGAACCCAAGAGGTAAACCGTCATGAGCCATCTGTACGCCGACCCCGCTGAACCCGCACTGCCTGGCACTGGTTTCAAGCTCGACCTGAGCAAAGCCGCCTTGGTGGTCATCGACCCGCAGAACGACTTCCTCAGCCCTACCGGCGCCAGTTGGGCGGTGTTCGGTGACAGCATCGTCGAGAACAACACCGTCGAGAACCTTGAAAAGTTGTTCAAGGCTTTCAAGGCGCAGAAACTGCCCGTCGCCGTGTCGCCGCATTATTACTACCCGCACGACCATGACTGGCATTTCGGCGGACCGCTGGAAAAGGTCATGCACAGCATCTGCATGTTCGACCGCAAAGGACCGAACACCCTGGAAAATTTCGAAGGCTCCGGCGCGGATTTCCTAGAGGCTTACAAGCCTTACATCCTTGATGGCGAGACCATCATCGCCTCGCCGCACAAGGTCTACGGCCCGGAGACCAACGACCTGGCGCTGCAATTGCGCAAGAAAGGCGTGTCGCAGATCATCCTCGCCGGCATGGCTGCCAACCTGTGTGTGGAATCACACCTGCGTGAACTGCTCGAACAGGGTTTTGAGATTGTCGTGGTCCGCGACGCCACCGCCGGCCCACGCCTGCCGGATGGCGATGGCTACCTGTCGGCCATCATCAACTACCGCTTCCTGGCTCACGGGCTGTGGACCACCGAAGAGACCATCGCGAAACTGCAACCGGCTTGACCGTCCCCGAGCGGCCGGGCATCGCGCCCCGCCGCTCTTTCTCGAGAACACTCCGATGAAAATCCCCGCCCGTTATGAGCATTTCGTTTTCGGCGTCGTTCAATCCGGCCTGACGTGCGCGGTCGCGGCCGCCATCGCCACCACTCCCCATGCGTTCGACCTCGTCTTCGCCACCCGTTGGTTGAACGCGTGGGTGCTGTCGTGGGTGATGATGCTGCCGGTGGTGGTGCTGGCGGCGCCGGCGATTCGGCGGGTGGTGCGGCGGATGATTGGCTGAATGGCGTTACTTGCCTTCGTCAGCCTTTCCTTCCTGCATTTGCACGGAAGACTTGCTGCCGTCGGTGTTGTCCTTGGTGGTGTTGTTCGAACTGTCGAAGCAACCGTGCAGCGCGAACAGGCTGCATAGCAGCAGGGACATACGGATCGTGTTCATCATGATTTCCTCCACATGGGTCATTCATCTGTGTGGAAGGAAGACAGTGCGTTCAACACACCTGATGAGCGGTCCATGTCACTTATATTGCCTGACACGCCGCAATCGCGACGCTTCGACAAGCTCATTCCTGCAGAGCGCCGGTGCGGCGATATCGGCCGGGGGATGTACCGTGAACGCGACGGAAGGCCACGCCAAATGCGGCGTCGGATAAATAGCCCAGCGAAGCGGCTACCGCCGAGACGCTCTCACTGCCCTGCTGCAAACGCGACGCGGCCACGCGCATGCGCCAGTGTGCGGCATATTCAACAGGCGCTTGCCCCACCTGCGCCTTGAACCTTGCGGCAAGGGTGTGGCGCAGTGGGCTGCCGATCCGGAGCTGGCTGAGCGTCTTTGGAAAGTCTCCCGGGAGTGGACGGCGATGGATCTGTGCTAACTGACGGGCCAGACTGCTTATTCACTGCTGCTCATCCAGCACATTGACATCGGCCGTCGCCCGCCACCCAACGCGTCGCTCGGCCGCGCCCTTGCTGGCCGGCCTCACCCACCCCAATTACCCTCATGGCACGCCCTGTGCTCTCCCGGATGACGTGCAACGTGATCGCACCGACATCCCCACAGGAGAACCCACATGTCTGCCCTTGAACCCACCGCCGATATCGACCTGCTCGCCTACATCGAACAGGCCCGCCTCGATGCCGTTCACGCCTTCGACACCCTGCGCAGCAATGGCACGTTGTCAGCGAGCCTGACGTTCCACATTTCCCAGCGAATCCCCGGTACCGACCGCTTGCTGGGCATCCGCTTCCCCGGCGGCCTGGCCCGCGATCAGGCGCCGAAAATCACCCTGAGCGCCTTCGCCGATCACCCGGATTCGTTGCTCAATGAACCCCGCTTGCAAGCCGACACCCTGATCCACGTGCACACCGCGTGGCTGTCGGCCTGGTCCCTGGCACACAAGCCGTTCCCGATTCTCTATGTCGCCGCGGCGCGGCACCTGCTCGCGCGCGAAATCCCCAACCACCTGGAGCGCACGCGCAGCGCGTTGTCGGTGATTCGCGAGCGCCTGGACAATCACCCGCAGCTGGCTCCCCCGCCGGCCCTGCTGGAATCCAACGGCGGTGCCAACTTCTGGGGCCAGGGAATCCTCAAGACCTCGGAGATCATCCTGTTCGTCGAAGAGGCCGCGCGGTATCAGGCCATTGCCGAACAATTGGGGGGTGCCCAGGTGTACACGCCCGGCGCGCTGGAACTGCAATGGCAACGCACCGGTTTGCTCGAACGCTCCAAAGCCTATAGCGGTTGAACCCTCCCACTGAAGACACGGGTGCTGCTCCAGCAGCACCCGCGCAGCAGGTGCGTGCAGACCAGCAGCCTGACAGCCCACGATCCGCCAACATCTCAACCAGGTTGATTTTTTATCCTTTAATTTCAATAAGATAGAATTAATTTCGACGTTCTCCATTTTCGGTACGGTTGTTGCGACAGCCCCTGCAAACGGGCTGCTACACAGACCCGATGTCCGCCTTGCGAGAGTCTTGAAACTCTCTTCCGAAGCCGTAATGGGGAGCACTATGTTCAAACGCACACGTATATCCATCGCCGTCGCTGTCAGCCTGGGGAGCCTCTGCATCAACAGCAGCTACGCCGATGAAAACCTTGACTCGAGCGCAGCCACCAACACCGGCTCGACACTGGAAAAAGTCACGGTCACCGCACAGAAGCGCGAAGAAACCGTGCAGGACGTGCCTTCGTCGATCTCGGTGCTCAGCGGTGACAAAATCCGCGAGGCCTCGCTCAATTCGGCCAACGAAATCACCCGCTACATTCCCAACGCCTCGGCCGGTACCGTCGATGGCCATGGCCGGCCGCGCTGGTGGATCCGTGGCCTGGGCACCGGTGACCAGGGCGCCAACACCGTGAGCCCGGTGGGCATCTACATGGATGACGTGTACATCTCCAACATCAGCGCCACCGGGTTCCCGCTGTTCGACCTGGACCGTGTCGAAGTGCTGCGCGGTCCGCAGGGCACCTTGTGGGGCAAGAACACCACGGGCGGCGCGATCAACTTCATCTCGAAAAAACCGACCTTCAAGGATGACGGCTACTACAAGCTCGACGTCGGCAACTATGCCAGCCGCGCCGTCGAAGGCGCGGTGGGCGGTGCACTGGTCGACGACAAGCTGGCGGCCCGCGTGGCGATCCGTCACCAGGCCAACGACGGCTACAACGAGAACAAGGCCAACGGCAACGACCGTGGCGCTCTGGAAGACGATGCGATCCGCCTGCAATTTCTCGCCGTGCTGTCGGACGACCTGGAGGCCAACGTCAACTTCCACAGCCGTCGCTACCATGACACCGGCAGCTCCAGTTCCGTCAACTACGGTATCGGGCCGAACGGCAACAACCAGTTCGGCTATCACGTGGACCCCAAGCAAGGCGATGTGTACTACAACGCCAAGAACACCGCGAACATCGAGCAGGACGGCGGCAATCTCAACCTGATCTGGCAGTTGGGCGACCTGCAACTGACCTCCATCACCGCCTTCGAATCGTTCGAGCGTGATGCCCTCAGCGACAGCGATAACACGCCACTGGAATTGCAACGCGGCTACGCCTACGCCAACAGCAAGCAGTTCTCCCAGGAACTGCGCCTGGCCTCACCCAGCACCGACCGGCTGAACTGGGTGGCGGGCCTGCACTACTTCAACGAAGACCTCGACGCCAAGAGCGCCAACGGCACGCTGACCAACACCTACGTCAACCGCAGCTACAACCGCGTGGCCTACGACCAGAAAACTGAAAGCTACGCGCTGTTCGGCAGCGTGACCTACAACTTCACCGATGACTTCAGCCTGACCGGTGGCCTGCGCTGGACCCGTGAACGCAAGTCCATCGACCTCAACCGCGTGGCCAACATTGGCCAGGCCAGTTTCGGCGGCGGCGATTGGTGGAAACCGGAAAACATCACCTCACCCCTGGGCATCACCGCTGTGCAGGACGAAAGCAACACCTGGAGCGACTGGACCTACGACCTGACCCCGCAATACAGGCTGTCGGATAACGCCCGGGTGTACTTCAAGTACTCCAAGGGCTTTCGTTCCGGCGGCTACAACGCCGGGGTGACCACGCAATCGACCGTCGCCACGGTGGACCCGGAATACCTCACCGCCTACGAACTGGGCCTGAAGTCCGAGTGGTTCGACGGCCGCCTGAACGCCAATGCCAGCCTGTTCTACTACGACTACGAAGACATCCAGTTGAACATCGTGTCGGCGATCAACAACCAGACCGTGTCGCGCCTGGCCAACGGCGCACAGGGCGAAGCCTATGGCGCCGAGTTCGAGCTGGAAGCCATCCCGCTGGAAAACCTGCACGTCAACTTCGGCCTGGGGCTGTTGCACACCGAGTTCACCGACTACACCTCGGGGCCCAACGATTATTCGGGCAACAAATTCGTGCGTGCACCGAACGTCTCGGCGGTGATCGGCGCCGACTACCGCATTCCATTGAATGTCGGAGGCGCTGTCGTCGTAGGCACCGACTGGGACACCCGTAGCCGCCAGTACTACTTCACCAACGACCAGAGCCAGAACATGCGCAGCGGTGGCTACACCCTGGGTAATGCGCGGGTCACCTATGAATTGCCAGGCGGCAAGACCGAGGTCACTGGATACGTGCACAACCTCACCGACAAGGAATATCGCAGCCACACCTTGCCCGGCGGCTTCCAGAGCGCCGGGGTGATGTTTGGCGACCCGCGCACCTTCGGCGTTTCGCTGACCAGCCGCTTCTGATCAACCGCGGTGGCAGGCCTTGCCCGCCACCGCCCCACAGGGCAGACCCCATGAAACTATTACGTCTACTTCCGTCCCGGCTGCTGCTCTCTGCGACCTTGACGCTGGGTCTCGTCGCCAGCCAGTCGGGCTTCGCCGCCGCGCCGCTGAAAACCGTGCGCATCGCCACCGTAGCCTACTCAAACGCCGGCAAGATCACCTTCAACGGCCCGACCTACCTGATGGACAAGGACCCCTGGCTCAAGGAACAGCTGGCCAAGCGCGGCATCGAGCTGCAATGGGTGCCGGCCGCCACCGCCTCGGTGGGCACCTTCGTCAACGAAGAGTTTGCCAACAAGCGCATCGACTTCGCCTTCTACGGCGACCTGCCGAGCATCATCCTCAACGCTTCCGGCGTGTCGACCAAACTGATCGCCGCCGGCGGCACCGGCAATAATGTGTACCTGGTGGTGCCGCCGGACTCCACTGCAACGTCGATCGACGACCTCAAGGGCAAGCGCGTGGCCTTGCATCGCGGTCGGCCGTGGGAGCTGTCGTTTGCCAAGCTGCTGGAATCGCGCAAGCTCACCTTCGATGACTTTCGCATGTTCAACCTCAACCCGCAGGCCGGCGGTGCCGCGTTGAGCGCCGGGCGGATCGACGGCTTCTTCACCCTGAGCGACGCCTACCTGCTGGAAGACAAGCAAGTCGGCAAGATCATCTGGTCGAGCAAGCAGGCGCCGGCCGACTGGAAGATGCGTGCTGAACTGTTCGGCGCCAGCGATTTCGTCGCCGAGCAGCCGGAAGTCACGCAACTGGTGGTGGATGCCTATCTGAAGGCCCTGCAATGGGCGGCGCAGGAACAGCACAAGGCCGAATACATCGAGTTGCTCTCGCAATCGGGCCAGCCACAGAGCGTGTTGCTGCGCGAAGTGAACGGCGAGCCCTGGAAGGACCATTTCAGCCCGCTGATCGACACCACCCTGCGCCAGCACTACCAGGACGGCATCGCCTACAGCCTACAGGCCAAACTGATCCGCAAGGACGTCAAGGTCGATGACCTGCTCGACGACCGCTTTGTCGAACAGGGCCTGAAGAACCTCAACCTGCCGTCTGAATGGAAGTGAAAAACAAAGCCCCGCAACGGCGGGGCTGTTATTTCCTCACGCCAAACCCGTCATCCTGACGAGTATGGCCTGCTTGCTGAATCCTCAGGCGGCGTTTTCCAGCAGCTTCTTGCCCTGCTCCCACAGCCCGGTCATGTTCCATTGCTGCTCCAGCACACCCGGTCCGAATTCCTTCGAGCCGCCCAGACCTTCGGCCAGGCCCTGGAACCAGGCGCCCTCTTCGATCAGCAGGATCAACTTGGACACCGCAACGATGCCTGCTCCCCAGAACGTCGCACCGCCATTAGCCTCCAGGATCGCCGGCAGATGAGGATCGCGCGCCAGGTTCTCGAGGATGAAATCTGGCTCTGCCTGGCGGCGATCCACGTAGATCGGCAACTCACGGGCCAGGGTCACCCGTTGGGACGCGGCGTAGCGGATCGGCAACACCCGGTGGGCACTGGCCCAACCACCCAGCCACGGTGTATGCACATGGATCACCAGGTTGATGTCCGCGCGCTCGGCGAAGATCTTCGCGTAACGTCGGCCGTTGCCACCGGCCTTGCTGCCGCTGAGCGGGGAGGAACCGGGAACGGACTCGTCCAGGTACAACACGCCGTCATGGTCCGCGACCACAGCACGGATCTCTTCATCATCGGCCCATGGGCCTGGCGCATGCAGGGCAATCACAAGACGGCTGTCAGGCACGCGCAGATAAGCCTGAAAGGTGTTGGTGGCGGTCAGGGTGCGGGTATTTTTCAGCACACGGTAGGCCTTGGCAAAATCGCGCTTTGCCTGGTCCAGGTAGGTCAGATGTTCGGCAGTCAACACGTGGGTCATGGCACAACACTCCAGCAGATCGATTGAGAATGCCGAACCTCAGTCCAGGCATAACGAACGCTAGAGCACTTCCTGTGCCAGTCTGCGACCGCCCTCTAATCATTTGTTTTCAAAGGATTTTATCGAATCCTCAAGAACGCCTCGAGGTGATCGCCGCGATCTTGCTGCATCACCAGCACGACTTGCTGCTGCGCTGCTGCTCCACCAGCAACCCGTCTGCCTGGCACCGGTCAATACCGCGCAAAGCCGCGGCGCACGGTGCCCCGAACCCTTGGCACAGCCGTTGCAATAATGCTCTTACCGCGGCGTTCGTACCGACCGGCCCGAGTATTGCGATTCAGGAGTTTTGCATGAGTACCGAATTTTTCTGGCGCCTGCCCCTGGGCAGTGACGGGCATCACCTGGCCACCGACAAGAACACCCGAGGCGCAGCGATTCATCGCCCGGGCAACATCGCCCCTGGCCGCCTGCCCAACGGCGAGCCGGATGGTTTCACCTACATCGACTACATCGCCCAGGTGGCCAAGGCTGCCGAGCTCGCGGGTTTCGAAGGCGCTCTGCTGCCCACCGGTCCGGAGCCCTGGATCGCCGCGGCGGCGCTGGCGCGTGAGACCCGCCGGATCAAGTTCCTGATCGCGTTCCAGGCCACCTGGACCCTGCCCGCCTACGCCGCCCAGCAAGCGGCCATCCTGCAGAACCTCAGCCATGGCCGCCTCGACTGGAACATCATCACCGGCGGTAACCCCGCCGCCCAACGCGCCAACGGCGACTTTCTGAGCCACGACCTGCGCTACAAGCGCACGGGCGAGTTTCTCGACATCATCCAGGGCCTCTGGGAGAACGAGACGTTCTCCTACCAGGGCGATATTTACCAACTGGAAAACGGTTCGCTGCCACGGGGCCTGACCCACGAGCGCAAGCCGAGCGTGTACTTCTCCGGGTTCTCCGACCCGGCGCTGGACGTCGCCGCCCGTCACGCCGATGTCTACCTGAACTGGGCCGAGCCGGTGGACAAACTCAAGCCGCACATCGAGCGGGTGCGCGAACTGGCCGACAAGCAGGGGCGTGAAGTGCGCTTCGGCATTCGTATCGATCTGTTCGCCCGCGAGACCGAAGAAGCCGCCTGGTCGGAACTGCGCCGCCAGTACGAGCGCATCGACGCTAAAACCAGCGAGTTCATCAAGGGCTTCGCCAGCGGCTCGGATTCGGTCGGGGCTGCACGCCAGACGGCTTACCACCAGAACAGCGAACGCTTCGAAGACCTGATCGTCGGTCCCAACCTCTGGGCCGGTTTCGGCAAGGCCAAGCCAGGCCCGACCATTGGCCTGGTCGGCAGCCACGAGAACGTCGCTGAACGCCTGGCCGAATACCGCGATGCCGGCTTCTCGACCTTCATCCTGGCCGGCAACCCGCACCTGGAAGAAGCCCTGCGCATCGGCCAGGAAGTGCTGCCGCTGGTGCATCAGCGTCCCGTCGTAGACGCAACTGCTGAGGCGAGCCCGCTGAAGATCGCCGGCTGACCCACCGAACAGCCCCCTCCACCCTGCCCCGCACACACTCCGGTGTCTGCGGGGTTTTCACGATCCAGGCATCAAGAAGTGAACCCATGATCGAGCACTACCCTTTGCTGCGCAGTCTGCTGATCTACCGAGAAATGCCGCGGCGCTTCGCCCTAACCGCCTTGCTGTTCATCGTCGTCAGCGCTGGGCTGGCCGTCCAGCAATGGCTGGTGGGGCATGCCCTGAACGAGGTCAACAACGGCCAGGCCGTTGTTCGCCTGGAGGACGGCAGCCTCGATGCCAGTCGCGCGTGGCTGTGGTTCTGGCTGTTGCTCGGCGTGGCGCTGGTGCGCGGCGTGGCCCAGTACACCAGCGGCGTGCTGTCGCTGATCCTCAGTCAGGCCCTGCTCACCCGCCTGCGCGAACGCATCCTGCAACAGGTGCAGACCCTGCCGCTGGGTTATCACTGGGAGCACGGCATGGGCGAGATGATCAGCCGCACCACCCGCGATGCCGACAAGCTGCGCGATGCGCTGATCAGTTTCTGGCGGCAACTGGTGGAAACCCCCTTGATCCTGTTGGCCACGGTCGGCCTGCTGGCCTGGTACAACGCCTGGCTGGGCTTGGTGCCACTGTTGTTGACCGGGCTGGGGCTGTGGATCTTCGTGCGCCAGACCGAGCGCCTGCTGGTCCTCGACCGCGAAGTCGGGGCAGCCTACGACCGGGTCAACCAGGACCTCAGCGAAGGCATCGGCGGCGTGCGGGTGATCAAGTCGTTCGCCCTGGAGGCTCAGCGAATCGAGCGCTTCAGCCAACAGGTCGGCTTTTTTGCCGAACAGGCGCGCCTGGCCCTGGCGTTTGCCAGTTCACGCATCCCGCTGCCACAGGTGATCGTCGCCTTGAGCCATGTGTGGATCTTCGTCTATGGCGCCCTGCTGGTACGCGACGGTCACCTGGGCATTGGCGAATGGGTGACGTCGCTGCTGATCGCGACCACCCTGGTGTTTCGTATCGAAGGCATCGGCCGAGTGATGCAGGTGTTCGCCGACGCGCGCTCGTCGGCCGAGCGGATCTGGCAACTGCTCGATGCGCCGCACACTATCCAGGGCGGCAGCCAAGCGTTGTCGCCCCAGCCACTGGGGCTGCGTTTCGAACAGGTCACGGTGCACGCCCCCGGCGGCGGTCGCAGCATCCTGCACAACTGCAGCTTCACCCTAGAGCCCGGCGAGATCGTCGCCCTGGTGGGGGCCACGGGCGCCGGCAAGAGTCTGCTGGCCAGCCTGCTGCCGCGCCTGACCGAAGCGCAACAGGGCGCGGTGTCGCTCGGTTCCAGCCGTGACGGCTGGCAGGACGTGCGCACGCTCGATCTGGACGCCCTGCGTAAACGCGTGCACGTCGTACCTCAGGAAAGCTTTCTGTTTTCCGACACCCTGGCCGCCAACCTGCGCCTGGCTGCCCCGCACGCCAGTGACGACGAGCTGCGTCAGGGCCTGAGCCTGGCCGCCGCCGACGACGTCCTGGAACGGTTGCCCCATGGTCTGGACACCGCGCTGGGCGATCGTGGCGTCACCCTGTCCGGCGGTCAGCGCCAACGCCTCAACCTCGCCCGTGCCCTCTTGGCACGTCCCGACATCCTCTGCCTGGATGACGCCACCAGTGCGCTGGACGCCCTCACCGAGCGCCGGGTGATCCACAACATTCGCGGCCTGCACCAACACCAGGGGCAGACCACCACGCTGCTGATCGTCTCCAGCAAACTGTCGACCATCCTGCTCGCCGATCGTGTGCTGGTGCTCGCCGACGGGCACATCACCGACAGCGGAACACACGGCGAACTGGTTCGGCGCAACGCCTTCTATCGTGATCTGCTGGGGATCGAACATGGCTAATCCACTGCCTGGCAAGGCGCTGAGCGACATCGAAATCGAAGAGGCCCTGGCCAAGAAAGGCCTGGACCGCAGCATGTTCAGCCGCCTGCTGCCGCTGCTCGGCCCGGTGCGTTCACGCATCCTCGCGGTGATCGGGCTGGAATTGCTGCTGGTGCTCGCAGTGTTCCTACGCCCGTGGTTCGTCCGCGAGCTGCTTGATCGCGGGCTGGTCCGGCAAGGCGATACGTGGCTGCTCGACCTGGCGTTGGTCGGCGTGTTGGGGCTGGGCCTGGCGGCCACCTGGGCTGCACGGTTCCTGCTGGCCGGGCTTTCGCAGTACATCGCCGGCAGCGCCGCGATCCGCGTGCTCAACGACCTGCGGGTGCGCGTGTTCAGCCATGTGCAGGCGCTGAGCATCGGTTACTTCGACCGGACCAAGGCCGGGCGGATCATTTCCCGCGCCGACCGCGATGTCGACAGCCTCGAAGCGTTGCTGATCCAGGGCCCGCCGGAACTGCTGGGCGCCCTGCTGCGCTGCAGTGTCGCCTCGATCATGTTGTGGCTGATCTCGCCGCTGTTTTTTATCGGAGTGGCCGGCATCGTGCCGTTGTTGTTCATCGCCACCTGGAGCTTCAAGCGCATCTCGCAACGCACCTGGGCCAGGGTCGCGGAAAACCGCAGCCGCTTCACCGCGCACCTGGTGGAAACCGTGGCCGGAGCGCGCATGATTCAGCAATGCGTGCAGCAGCAATCCAACAGCCTGCGCTATCGCCGCCTGCTCGAAGACTTCAACGACGCTCTGATCGGCGGCAACCTGCGCTCCGGTTGGTTTGCACCGTTTACCGGGCTGCTCGCGGCTCTAGGCATGGCGGTGTTGCTGATGCTCGGCGCCCATGGCCTGGCCAACCAGCAACTCACCGTCGGGCAAGTGGCCGAGAGCCTGTTCTACGTGATGCTGTTCCTCGGTCCCTTGCAGGAACTGTCCGATCTGTTCGAACGTTACGCCACCGGTTCAGCCTCGGCCCAGCGGATTTTCCTGTTGCTCGATACCCAGCCGGAAATCGTCGATAGCCGCACCCCCACTGCATTGGAAAAAGCCCGTGGCGCGGTGAACTTCGAGCACGTCACCTTCGCCTACCTGCCCGGCGCATCGGCGGTCATCAAGGATTTCAGCCTGCGCATTGCCGCCGGTGAAGTGTTGGCGCTGGTCGGCCCGTCCGGGCATGGCAAGAGCACGCTGGTGCAACTGCTCACGCGTTTCTACGAAGTGCAACATGGCGTGGTGACGCTCGACGGCATCGACATCCGCCATCTGACACAACAGCAATTACGCCGCAATGTCGGCGTTGTCCTTCAGGACAACGTGCTTTTCAGTGGCACGATCCTCGACAACCTGCGCCTGGCCCGTCCGGGGGCCAGCGACGCGCAACTGATCGAAGCCGCGCAGGCCCTGGGGGCCGATGAAGTGCTGGAGCGCCTGCCCCAGGCCTACCACACCGAAGTCGGCGCACTGGGCGCGCACTTGAGCCATGGCCAGCGGCAACTGGTGTGCCTGACCCGCGCGTTCCTCGCCGACCCCGCAGTGCTGGTGCTCGACGAGGCGACCTCGGCCGTCGACATCCATACCGAGCGGCGCATCCAGAAAGCCCTGCGGCGCCTCTGTGAAGGTCGTACGGCGATCATCATCGCCCATCGCCTGGCGACCATTCGTGACGCCGACCGTATAGGCGTGGTGCGCAATGGCGAGCTGATCGAACTGGGCAATCACACCGCGCTGCTCAGCCAGGGCGGGGCGTACGCCGCGCTGTATCGCACTTACGAACACAACGAGCACACGCCCGCCGCGCTGCAACCGACCAGCGCCTGAAGTGCTGCTGATCACCCACCGACCTTGCTGATCGATTGCTGCTACAGCAGCAATCGAGCCTCCCAGCCTTCACGCCCCTTCCGGCAAAGTCCCGCAAACCGCGGCTTTGCGCAACGATCCAGGGCGTGGCATGGCCGTTGCAAAAGCCCTTGGCAACCGGTGATCAACCGCATCCGTGAAGACCTGCCGCAACCAATGGAGTAAGCACCATGTCGCAACCCCTCGATACACTCTGGTACACCCGCTGCCCGGTGCCAACCGGCCTGGGCATCGCCGTGCAAAAGGGCTGGCTGGAAGAAGCCCTTGAACAGCAAGGCACACGCATCCAGTCGCTGCGCGAGTCCAGCGAGCAAGCCGTGCGCGAATCGCACTTCGATCACACCCTGCAGAACTCGGTTCGCCACGGTGGCAACATCCCTGCCATCTGGGCCAAGGCCAGCGGCCGCGACACCCGAGTGATCGGCTTGTCCTGGGCTGACGAAGTCCAGTTGATCCTGACTCTGCCCGGCAGCGACATCAAGACGGTCAAGGACCTCAAGGGTCGCAAGTTCGGCCTGCCGCACTGGGTCAATGCGCAAATCGACTTCACCCGTGCGCAAGCCCTGCGCGGCCTGGAAAACGCCCTGAAGCTCGAAGGCCTGCAGGTCAAGGATGTCGAGTTGGTGGATTACATCCATGGCGGTACGTTCAGTGATGAGGCCACCCAGGTGGTCAATGGCGTAGCCAACTTTGGCGGGCGCCGCAACAGTGGGCAGAACGCCGAGCTGGTGGGCCTGTTGCGCGGTGAAGTCGACGCGATTTTCCTCAAGGGCGCACACGCCGCCCAACTGGCCCATCAGTTCGGCCTGCACACGGTGATCGACACCGGCTCGCACCCGGAACCGCTGATCCGTTCGAACAACGGCACCCCACGCACCCTCAGCGTCGACAGCCATCTGCTGGACCAGCATTACGACACTGCAGTGGCGATCCTGTCGTCGGTGGTGCGTGCCGAAGAGTGGGCCTGGACTCACCCGCAGGACACCCGGCGTTTCCTCGCCCACGAAACCAACAGCAGCGAATTCTGGGTCACCGCCGCCTATGGCGCGGACGCGCACCAGCGCCTGCGCACCAACCTTGATGAGCGCTCGATCAACGGCGTGCAGGACTTCACCGACTTCCTGCACCGCTGGAACTTCATTCCCGCGACCTTTTCGGTGGCCGACTGGATCGACCCGCGTCCACAGGAAACCCTGCGCAGCGTGGTCGCCACCCGTACCGGCTGAGCCGTTGTCCCGGGCGGGGGCGATGCTCCCCGCCCGTTTCGATTCTCCGCGCCACCCCCGTCTGGATTGCCTGCATGACAAAACCTCTCGATACACTCTGGTACACCCATAGCCCGGTCCCCACCGGGTTGGGTATTGCGGTCGAATCCGGCCGTCTTGCCGAAGCCTTTCGCCCCTACGGCACCAATATCCAGGGCTTGCGCGAGTCCTCCGACCGGGAAGTGCGCGAGGCGCATTTCGACCATCACCTGGACAATTCGGTACGCCACGGCGGCAACACCCCGGCGATCTGGGCCAAGGCCAGCGGCAAGAACACCCGTGTGCTCGGCCTGTCCTGGAGCGACGAAGTACAACTGATCCTCACCACCTCGGAAACCGGGATCAAGACCACCCGCGACCTGCGCAACCGCCGCTTCGGCATTCCCAAATGGGCCAACGTGCAAATCGACTTCGGCCGCGCCCAGGCCTTGCGCGCCCTGGAAAACGCCCTGCAACTGGAAGGCCTTACCCTCGCCGACGTCGAACTGGTGGACTATCCCTACGGCGGCACCCACAGCGACGAGCGCATCCAGCATGTGTTCGGCGCACAGATCGGCACGAAGAACCGGCGCCGCAACAACGAACTGATCGGGCTGTTGCGTGGCGACATCGACGCGGTCTTCGCCAAGGGCGCCCATGGGGTGCAACTGGCCGATGAGTTCGGCCTGCATGTGGTGGTCGATACCGGCTCTCACCCGGACCCGATGATTCGCAGCAACATCGGCACTCCGCGCACCCTCACCGTGGACCAGCACATGCTCGACGAGCATTTCGACGCCGCCGCGCTGATCGTCGAAACCGTGCTGCGCGCCGAACAGTGGGCCTGGAGCCACGCCGACGAAACCCGCCGCTTCCTCGCCCGGGAACTGAACACCAGCGAATACTTCGTCGCCGCCGCCTACGGCGAAGACGCCCATCGCCGACTGGTTACGCGCCTGGAGGAAAGATCGCTACTGGCCTTGCAGGACCTGACCCACTTCCTGCATCGGCATCACTTCATCGACCACGCCTTCGATGTCCGCGACTGGGTCGATCCCCGTCCGCTGGAATCGGTGCTGGGCAAAACCAGGTTGGCAATCTGATGAACAGCCTGATCACTGCAACGCCGCCCCTGCTCCTTCGCCGGCCCTGGCTCAACCGCCTGAGCTGGTTCGTTTCACCGCTGCTGGTGTTGCTCGCCTGGACGCTGGTGGCCCAGTCGGGCCGTTATTCCGAGCAACTGTTGGTGCCGCCGGCCGTGGTCTGGGACACCTTCAAGGACTTGCTGCACAGCGGCGAGCTTGCCGAGCACATCCGTTTCAGCCTGTCGCGCCTGGGCTTGGGTTTCGCCTTGGGAGCCGGTGCAGGCTTGTTGTTCGGCATCGCCCTGGCTTTGTCGAAGACGGTCGAAATTTATTGCTCGCCGCTGTTTCATACCGTGCGCCAGATCCCCTCCATCGCCCTGATCCCCATGTTCATCCTGGCCTTCGGCGTGGAAGAGACCTTCAAGATCCTGATCGTCACCAAAGCCGTGTTCTTCCCGGTGGCGCTGGCCACCAGCGAAGGGATCAAGGCAATACCGCGCAATTACTTCGAGGTCGGGCGGATCTACCGCCTGCCGCTGCGCCACCTGATCGTCGACATCGCCTTCCCGGCGGCCGCACCGCCCATCCTGACCGGCATCCGCATCGGCCTGAGCCGGGCGTGGATGGTGCTGGTCGCCGCCGAGTTGCTGGCGGCCGACAGCGGCCTGGGGCAGATGATCGAGATGGCGCGACAGATGATGCGCATCGACATCGTGATGGTCGGTGTGGTCGTCATCGGGCTCATCGGCTTCACCCTCGACTACGGCTTTCGCCTGCTGGAAAAACGCCTGTTCCGTTGGAAGACCCGTTAGGAGATTGCCATGCCTGCCTTGATTCACCTGTGCCATCTTGGCCGTGGCCTGTTGTTGCCGCTGCTGCTGGTCGGCCTATGGGAATTGGCCTCGCGCCAGGGCGCCGCCCAGGCCTATGCGTTCGTGCCACTGGCCACCATCGGCCAAGGCCTGATGGAGCTGATCGACAGCGGCGCGTTGCTGATCAGCACGCTGGCCAGCCTGCAGCGTACCTGCATCGGCCTGTTGCTGGGGGTCACCCTGGGCGTTGCCGTGGGGGCGTCGATGGCCCTGTCGAGGGTGGTCGAGCGCGTGCTTGGGCCCCTGTACCACATCATGCGCCAGGTGCCGATCCTCGGGCTGATCCCGCTGATCGCCCTGTGGTTCGGCAGTGGCGAGGGGGCGAAGGTGCTGATCGTCAGCCTCGCGGCGTTTTACCCGATGACGCTCAATACGTACGAAGGCTTCAGCCACATCGAACCGCGCTACCGCGAAGTCGGCCGGATCTTCGAGTTCGGGCCGTTGCAGCAACTGACGCACGTGCTATTGCCCAGCGCCCTGCCAGCCATCGCCAACGGCATCCTGCATGCCCTGGCGTTCGCCTGGGTGAGTTCGGTGGGCGTCGAGTTGTTTCTTTCCACCGGCAACGGCCTGGGCAACCTGATGATGAACGCCGAGGCCGGCTCACGCATGGAGGTCGTGGTGATCGGCGTGCTGTGCATTGGCCTGCTCGGCTACGCCATGAACCAATTGTTTTCGCGCCTGAGCCAGCACCTGCTGCGCTGGCGCGACACTCGTTGAGGCTTAAGCAATCATGAACGCATTACTCAAGCAAAACTGGCTGGGGCAGACCGCGCATGTGCCGGGCTCCCTGGACATTCGCGGCCTGGGCAAGCAGTACGCCATCGAGGGCAAGCCCCTGACGGTGCTCCAGGACATCAACCTGTCCGTCAAGCCCGGCGAATTCGTCAGCATCGTCGGCGCCAGCGGCTGCGGGAAGTCCTCCCTGCTGCGCCTGATCGTCGGCCTGGAAGCGCAGTACAGCGGCGACATCCTGCTCGACGGCCAGCGCATCGATTCCACCAGCCTGGAACGCGGCATCGTGTTCCAGGACCACCGCCTGTTCCCGTGGAAAACCGTCGAGCAGAACATCGCCGTGGCGCTGAAGAACCATCCCCTGCCGAAACGGGAAAAGCAGCGCCTGGTGGCCGAACACATCCATCTGGTCAATCTGCAGGGCTTTGAAAACGCCTACCCGCATCAGTTGTCCGGCGGCATGGCCCAGCGCGCGGCGATTGCCCGGGCGCTGATCAACAAGCCGAAAATCCTCCTGCTCGACGAGCCCTTCGGCGCCCTCGATGCGCTGACCCGCGTGCACCTGCAACGCGAGCTGCAACGCATCTGGGTGCAGCAACGCAGCACCATGATCATGGTGACCCACGACGTCGAGGAAGCGCTGTACCTGGGCGACCGCGTGATCGTCATGGACGCGCGTCCCGGGCGTATCAAGCACGAAATCCAGGTCGACCTGCCCCACCCCCGCGAACGCCATTGCCCACGCTTGCACAAGCTCAAGGACGAGTTGCTGACGGAGCTGGTAGGCAGCGATCACGTCGAGGCGTTACCGGTGTAGTCGTCACCTCACGCGGGGCTGGCAGAGCGTATTCGAGAGCGGGTTGGAGCCGCTACGGCGGCACTCGTCCCGGGTTTTGTGGACCCTTTCCGCCCGATTTTTTGTATTCCAAATACGCATAAGCAAAGACGAATTAAGAATTTTTTTATCTATATGAATATCGTGCATGATCCTCAGGCGGTCTCAGCTACAGGAATAGCACCATGGCACTGATTACACATCCCAACGCCCGCGAGTTGACCAAATCGGTCCGGGCCACCGTACTGGTGTTCAAGGACCCACGCTCGCTGGAGCTGCTCAATCGCATCGAGCGCCTGGCACCCAGTGACGCCAACGCGCTGATCATGGGTGAAACCGGCACCGGCAAAGAGTTGGTGGCGCGGCACATTCACAACTTGAGCCATCGGCGTAACGAGCCCTTTGTCGCCGTCAACTGCGGCGCGTTCGCCGAGACCCTGGTGGAAAGCGAATTGTTCGGCCACGAGAAAGGCGCCTTCACCGGCGCCACCACCAGCAAGGCCGGTTGGTTCGAAGCGGCCAAGGGCGGTACGTTGTTTCTCGATGAGATCGGCGACTTGCCGTTGAACATGCAGGTCAAGTTGCTGCGCGTGTTGCAGGAGCGCGAAGTGGTGCGCCTGGGTTCGCGTACGCCGATCCCGATCAACGTGCGCCTGGTGTCTGCGACCAACGTCAACCTGGCCGATGCGGTGGTGGCCGGCAACTTTCGCGAAGATCTATTCTACCGGCTGCACGTGGCGACGATCCGCTTGCCGGCACTGCGCGAGCGGCCGGGCGACATCCTGCCGCTCGCGGAATTTTTCCTCGAGGAACATTGCCAGCGCCTGGGCTACAACCGCGCCACCCTGAGCCCGGAATGCGAACGAAAGCTGCTCGAACACAGTTGGCCGGGCAACATCCGCGAGCTGGAAAACTCCATCCATCACGCCTTGCTGGTGTGCCTGAACAAGCGCGTGCAACCCGAAGATCTGCACCTGGTGGACATGCGCAACCACGGCGCCCGCCCGCCTGGCTCGTCATTGGCTTCGGGGCCTTCCCAGTCGCCGGCGAGCCTGGAAGAAGCGTTGGCCAAACTGTTCGAACAGAACCTGCCCAACCTTTACGAGCAGATCGAAGAGACGGTATTTCGCGAGGCTTATCGGTTCTGCCATGGCAACCAGTTGCAGACCGGGCGGATCCTGGGCATCAGCCGCAACATCGTCCGCGCCCGCCTGGAAAAGATCGGCGTACTCGCGCAATCACCACGCAGCGCCAGCCTGCTCGCCGCCAAACATTGAACACCCGCCTGCTGCTACAGCAGCAGTCGGGCAGCAACGCTGCTGCCTCAATCGCAGCGAACCTCCGAGTGATGAACACCACCGAGGCCCCCTGCCCCAACGCCCACGCCACTTGGCCGCGTTTGGAGTGGCTGGGCACAGTAATTGCTCTTTTGCTTTCAACAGCTTTTTTCTTAACTGGAGTCAGTAATGGGCAACGTCCAAACCACTGCCGCGATGCCGGAGGCGCTTTGGCGCCAGGCCCCGGTCGGCGAGCTGGTCGACCTCGGCCGGGCGCCTCGGGTGCCGCTGCATCAACTGCGTTTGCAACGTGCGCCCAAGGGCGTGCTGAGCCGTCGCGAAGGCTTGCTGCTGAGTACGCTCGCCCTGCTGGCGCACGGCGCGGTGATCTACTGGATCAGCCAGCAGCCGACGACGGTCCTGCCGGTGGTGCCGCCGCAAATCCCGCCGATGACCATCGAATTTTCACAACCGGCTCCCCCGGTTGTCGAACAGCCACCACCGCCACCACCCCCACCACCGCCGGTGGTCGAACCGCCGCCTCCGGTGGTCGACGAGCTGGCCGCGAAACCCGCGCCCAAGCCCATTCCCAAACCGGTGGTCAAGCCCGTGCCCAAGCTTGCGCCAAAAGCCGTCGAGCAACCCCCGGCACCACCGCAGCCGCCAACGCCAGTGGCCGCCCCGCCTGCCCCACCGGCACCGGCCCCGGTGACGCCGGCTTCAGCCAACGCCGCGTACCTGAAGAACCCCGCGCCGGAGTACCCATCGCTGGCCCAGCGTCGGGGCTGGGAAGGTACCGTCCTGCTGCGCGTGCAGGTATTGCCGAGCGGCAAGCCGGGGGAGATCCAGATCCAGAAAAGCAGCGGTCGCCAGCCACTCGACGACGCGGCGTTGAACGCTGTCAAGCGCTGGAGTTTCGTGCCGGCCAAACAGGGCGATGTCGCCCAGGTCGGCTGGGTCAGCGTGCCCATCGATTTCAAAATCAATTAACGATTTGAGGGGCGTGCGCATCGCGCTCCACACAGAGGGAAACCATCATGACACTCCTAGCCTCTCCACTTGAATCCATCGAAAGTGCCGTCATCTGGCTGCTGGTGGTTTTTTCCGTCGCGACCTGGGGCCTGGCCCTGCTCAAGGGCGTGCAGTTCGGTCGTCTGAAAGCCCAGGACCGGCGCTTTCACAAACAGTTCTGGGCCGCACCGACCCTGGACTCGGCCGCCGCCCTGGCCGAGACCCAGCCCGGCGCCGCGGCGCGGGTGGCCCAGGCTGGTTATGCGGCGATCCAGGTTGGCGAAGCACCGCACGCGGCTGACCTGAGCCAGGCAATCAATCATCAGGACCGCCTTGAGCGCGCCCTGCGCCAGCAGATCGTGCGCGAACGCCGCTCGCTGGAAACCGGCCTGGCGGTGGTGGCGAGCATCGGCAGTACGTCGCCGTTCATTGGTTTGTTCGGCACCGTGTGGGGCATCATGGAAGCCCTCAAGGGCATCAGCGCCGCCGGCTCCGCCAGCCTGGAAACCGTGGCCGGGCCCATTGGCGCGGCACTGGTCGCGACCGGCGTCGGTATTGCCGTCGCCGTGCCGGCGGTGCTGGTCTACAACTACTTCTTGCGTCGCCTGAAGCTGACGGCTGCGGACTTGGACGACTTCGCCCACGACTTCTATAGCCTGGCGCAGAAGAGCGCGTTCCGCGTGCTCGTGAACCCGGGCACGCGCAAGGTGGCAGTGCCAGGCAACACGCACAAAGTGCAGGAGGCGTCCTGATATGGCCTTCTCCACCCAAGACAGCGATGAGGTGCTGAGCGAGATCAACGTCACGCCGCTGGTGGACGTGATGCTGGTGCTGCTGGTCGTGTTCATCGTCACCGCGCCGCTTCTGACCAACGCCATCCCGATCAACCTGCCCAAGACCGAAGCCGTGGCACCGGTCGAACAAAAGGACCCGCTGGTGGTAAGCATCGACGCCGCCGGCAAGCTGTTCATCAACAAGGACGAGATCCAGCCCGACCTGCTGGAATTCAACCTGCAGGCCGCCAAGGCCAAGGACCCGGAGGTGCGCGTGCAACTGCAAGCCGATGATGGGGTGAATTACGGCGAAGTGGCACGAGCGATGGCCTCGATCGAACGGGCCGGCATCACCAAGCTGTCGGTGATTACCGCGCGCTAAGCCACATGCTTTTTTCCAGGCCGTCCCCACAATGAGACGGCCTTTTTTTGCCTGCCCATCCCCCTGTAGGAGCGAGCTTGCTCGCGATGGTCGCTAACGATAACGCGGCAAACCTGACACCCCGCGGTGTCTGGGCCTCCATCGCGAGCATGCTCGCTCCTACAGTAGGCATCGGCCTGTCGCAACATGTGTGAACACCCCAAAACCCCTGTAGGAGCGAGCTTGCTCGCGATGGTCGTCAACGATGACACGGCAAGCCTGACACCCCGCGTTGACTGGGCCTCCATCGCGAGCATGCTCGCTCCTACAGTAGGCATCGGCCTGTCGCAACATGTGTGAACACCCCAAAACCCTGTAGGAGCGAGCTTGCTCGCGATGGTCGTAAACGATGACACGTGAAGCCAGACACCCCGCGGCTTCTGGACATCCCTCGCGAGCAAGTGTTCGTGCCATGCTGCTCAAGCAGCACCCCGTCCGCAACACCTGCTCGACGCCCAGCACCCTGCCCATAAAAACAAACTTATCTATCTGTTTTTATTGATATTTTTCTGATGGCACATCGCTTGCTATGTCCCCTTCCAAAGCTTTCAAACCGGGGAAATAGACGTATGCAATATCTCAGTGGATTCAAACGCACGGGCCTGGCCATTTCGGTGTCCGGGACCTTGTTCATGTCGGCGTATACCGCCGCGCAAACCCTCGACACCGTGGTCGTGCAGGGCCAGAGCGAAACCAGCGACACCTTCGTCGGCGATGCGGTCAAGGAGAAAGCACCAGAGTCGAGGGCGACGCTGAGCAAAAGCCAGCTGGAGAAATTCGTCGGCCTGGACAGCGCCGTCACGGGCGCACTCAAGTACCTGCCGGGCGTGCACTCAAGCGGTGGCGATTCCAGCGGCATAACCGAAGGCTCGTTGAACATCCGCGGGTTTTCGCAGGACCAGTTGGGCTTCACCCGCGATGGCATCCCGCTCAACGACCCGCAGTTCCTTACGCCACACGCCGACTTCCTGGGCGATCCGGAAAACTACGAGTCGGTGTCGGTACTCTACGGCTCTGCCTCGATAAACGCCCCGACCCTGACCGCCAGCGGCGGCAGTGTCGAGATCAAATCCGTTGCCCCGACCAAGGAAGCCGGTGTGCTGTACAAGCAGAACGTGGGCAGCAACAACCTGTATCGCTCGTTCGTGCGGGTCAACACCGGCGAGTACGAAGGTTTTTCCGCCTGGCTGTCGGCATCGCGTACCACGGGCGACCTGTGGGACGACTCGGACGGTGAACTGTCGTCCAATCGCTTCGAGGGCAACCTGCAATACAAGTGGGGCGACGGCAACCAGATCAATGCGCTGTTCTCCAGCTTCCTGATGCGCACCAACAGCTACCTGTCGCCGACACTGGCGCAGTACCGGGCCAACGATTACGACCATGGCTACCCCCGTAACGTCTACCCCACCGAGGGTGGCACCAATGGCGTGGCCGACATCACCATTCCCGGCACCAGCGCCGCCAACTCGCGGGCCGATTTCAAGATCCAGACCTACGGACTCAACGGCCTGTTCAACCTGTCCGATAACGTGCAGTTGAAGGTCAACCCATATTACGTGCGCGTCACCGACGGTACGGCGTCCATCGCTACGGCTGCGGTGAACGAGCGCACCCTGGACACCGACGTCAACCATGACGGCGACGCCCTCGATCCGGTGGTGCCAGCGTCCCTGCAACTGTTCCCGACCCAGTACCGCGTCGGTTCGAGCAACAGTCTGGACCTGACCCTGGCCGACAACAATGTGTTGCAACTGGGGCTGTGGACCGACTACACCCACGCGCGCAACCAGTTCATCTTCACGCCGATCAAGAACAACGGCAAACCGGCCAGCATCGACGGCAGCGACCCGATCCGCGACAGTCGCGGCAACGTCGTCTACAACACTAACCAGGCGAACCAGATCACCACGCAGAAGCTTTGGGTGCAGGACACCTGGAACATCAACAGCGCGCTGGTCCTGACCACTGGCCTCGCCTGGCAGCACACCGAACTCAAGGGCGCCGACCGCCTCAGCGGCTACAAGAACACCGAGGACTACAACCGCTTCCTGCCCAGCCTGAGCCTGAGCTACCAGCTCGATGCGCAGAACCAGCTCTACTACAACACCACCTCGAACATGCGCGTGCCGGCCATTGCCTCGGTCTACGGACGGATCAACAGCGATGAAAAACAGAAGCCCGAGCTGACCTGGAACCAGGAGATCGGCTGGCGCTACAGCACCGACACGACACTGATCAGCGCAGCAGTGTTCTACGACAAGTTCAAGGACCGCCAGGCCGCCTATTCGCCAGTGACCGGCGTGACCGAGTATTTCAACGCCGGCAACGTCACCACCAAGGGCCTGGAGCTCGCTATCAACGGCAAGCTGCCGGCCAACTTCAACTACTTCGGCTCCTTCACGTGGCTCAGTTCCACCCAGGACTCGGACTACAGCGCCGGCGGCCTCACCGCCGACACCCAGGGCAACCAACTGTTCGACGCGCCCCATCGCCTGGTCAGCGCCGGTATCGGTTATGACAACGAAGCGTTCTACGCCAACTTCCTCGGCCGCTACACCGGCAGCTTCTACGGCGACCTGGCGAACACCCAGAAAATTGGTGGCTACACCATTTTCGACGTGAACCTGGGCTACCGCTTCAAGGATCTGGTCAGTGGCCTCAAGGAAACCACTATCAGCCTCAACGCCAACAACATCTTCGACAAGCAGTACCTGTCCGGCGTGAAGTCCGGAACCATCAATGCCGACCCGGGCAACCCCAACTTCTTCGGTGCGCCGCAGTACTACAAAGGCCAGCCGCGTTCGCTGGTCGCCTCGCTGAGTGTCGGTTTCTAGGCCGCCCCCTTGATCATTGGAAGGGACGGTCCGCGACCATCCCGAGGAGCACATATGAGTCACCCACACTACGACTACATCATCGTCGGCGGTGGCAGCGCCGGCAGCGTCATCGCCAATCGCCTGTCCGCGCGGGCCGACAAGCGCGTGCTGTTGATCGAGGCCGGCGCCGACACACCGGAACACGGCACACCCACCGAAATCCTCGACGGCCTGCAACCCTGGCTGCCGCGCCTGGCGGGCGAGCGCTTCTTCTGGCCGGGCCTGACCATTCTGCGCGCCAGCGAACACCCGGATATCCCGCGCGAGGCACAATGGTATGAACAGGGGCGCATCCTCGGCGGCGGTTCGAGCGTCAACATGATGGTCGCCAATCGCGGCCTGCCCCGCGACTACGACGAGTGGGCCGCGCGAGGCGCCGACGGCTGGGACTGGCAAGGGGTGCTGCCGTACTTTCGCAAGCTGGAGCGTGACCTCGACTTCGGCCAAAGCGACCCCGAGCAGCACGGACATGACGGCCCGCTGCCGATTGCCCGCGTCGACTCGCGGCGCTGGGGCCCTTTACCCGCGCATCTGCACACGCCTTGCAGTCAGTGGGCCTGAACAACATCGTCGATCAGAACGGCCGGTTCGAAGACGGCTACTTCGCTCCCGCCGTGGCCATCGAGCACGATCAAAGGGTGTCGAGCGCCCGGGCTTATCTCGGCAGCGCGGTGCGCGCCCGCAGCAACCTGAACCTGTGGACCGACACCCCGGCCCGCCAACTGATCCTGCACGACAACCGGGTGACCGGCGTGCAGGTGCTGCGCGACGGCCAGTTGCTCGACGTGCTAGGCACCGAAGTCATCCTCACGGCCGGTGCGCTGCAAACACCGGCGTTGCTGTTGCATGCCGGGATCGGTCCGGCAGCGCCATTGCGCGATCTCGGTATCGAAGTGGTCGCCGACCGCCCGGGGGTCGGGCAAAACCTGTGGGATCACAGCTCGATCGGCCTTACCGCCACCCTGCACGATCCACTGGCGCCCATCGATGAACCGGGCGCCGCGCACCTGCTGGCCGCACGTGTATCGTCCGGGGTCGATGCCCGCGTACCCGCTGACTTGTACCTGGGCATCGCCCCGAATGCCGCGCTCGGCACCGTCGGTGCGGTGCTGTGGGTGAACAAACCGAGTTCCACCGGCCATCTGCGCTTGCGCAGCAGCGACCCGACGCAATACCCGGCAGTGGAATTCAACCTGCTGTCTGACCGGCGTGACCTGGATCGTCTGCGCGAAGGCTTGCGCGTGCTCGCCCAGGTATTCGCCGACCCGGCGGTGACGGCTTTCAGTGGCCCACCGCGCCTCTGCCGGTTCGCCCAGGCTGCGACCGAGGGACCGTTACTGTCTGAACTGCTGGCCAACGACGCCGCCCTTGAACGCTACCTGCGCACCCATGTCGGTGGGGTCTGGCATGCCAGCGGCACCTGCCGGATCGGCCGAGCCGACGACCCGCTGGCGGTGGTCGATGCACAAGGCCGGGTGTATGGCGTGCACGGCCTGCGCGTGGCCGACGCCTCGGTGATGCCAAGCATTCCCACCGCCAATACCAACCTGCCCACCGTGATGATCGCCGAGAAAATCGCCGACGCCATTCTGGCCGACGCTTGAGGACTGACCCATGACCCACTATGCCCTGTTGATCGATGGACAATTGCACACCGGCGAGCAGCTCGATGAGGTATTCGACCCCGCCACCGAACAACGGGTCGGCCACGCCGCACGCGCCAGCGCAGCCCAGGTTGAGGTTGCCGTGGAGGCAGCACAACGGGCGTTTGCCGGGTGGGCCGCCGACTCGCACGCTCGCCGTCAGGCGCTGGCCCTGGCAGCCGGGGTGCTGCGTGAAAACAGCCAGCAGATCGCCGAGCTGATCAGCCGCGAACAAGGCCGGCCGCTGCGCTTCACCCTCGGCGAAGTGGCCGGTGCGGCGGCCACCTTCGATCACTACGCCAACTTTGAAGCCCCCGGCACTCAGGTACTACGCGATGACGACCAACGCCTGGTGCGCCTTGAACGTCGCCCCCTGGGTGTAGTGGCGGCCATCACGCCCTGGAACGTGCCAATCATCCTGTTGGTGCTCAAGCTCGCCCCGGCCCTGCACGCCGGCAACACCGTGGTGGCCAAGCCGTCGGAGCACACACCGTTGTCCACGCTGCTGCTGGGCCAATTGCTCAAGGACGTATTCCCCGCCGGCGTGCTGAACATCGTTGCCGGTGACGGCGCGGTCGGTGAGCGCTTGAGCCGGCATCCCAAGGTTCGCCACATCACCTTCACCGGCAGCGTTGCGACCGGCAAGCATCTGTACGCCAGCGCCGCCGATGACCTCAAGCGTCTGACCCTGGAACTGGGCGGCAATGATGCGGCCCTGGTACTGGCCGATGCCGACATCCCGGCCATTGCCGAATCGCTGTTCTGGGGCGCGTTCTGGAACAGCGGGCAGGTATGCTTTGCAATCAAGCGCCTGTACGTGCACCGCAGCCTGTTCGAGCCGCTGATCGCCACGCTGGTCGAGCGCGCGGAGAACACCCGACTGGGCAGCGGCCTGGACCCCGACACTGAACTCGGCCCCTTGACCAATCGCCAGCAACTGGAACGCGTCAAGGCCTTGGTAGCCGACGCCCGCGCGCACGGCGCGGTGATTCACAGCGGCGGCAGCCAGCCGGATCGCCCCGGGCACTTCTTTGCCCCGACCATCGTCAGCGGTGTCGGGGCCGGTGTGGCGCTGGTCGATGAAGAACAGTTCGGCCCGGTGCTGCCGGTGATTGCCTTCGACGATGTCGAGGAAGCCATCGCCCTGGCGAATGCCAGCCCGTTTGGCCTCGGTGCCTCAGTCTGGACCCGGGACGAGTCCCTGGGCGCCGCCATCGCCCGGCGCCTCGACGTCGGGCTCGCCTGGGTCAACCAGCACCTGGATATACACCCCGGCGCACCGAAGGGCGGCTACAAGTGGAGCGGCCTGGGCTACGAAGGCGGGTTGCGCGGCTATGACGCCTTCAGCGACCTGCAAGTGATCAATATTGCCCGGCGCTGAGCCCGGCCACTGCCCTTTATCCATTGTTGAAGGAGTTCCCATGCGTGCCGGAAGCTGGCCCTCGATTATCCTCACCCTCGCCTTCGCCGTGATCATTGCGGCGTGCCACGGCAAGACCATCCTGTTGATCGCCGACATCGCCAAGGCGTACTCGGTCAGCCCCTCCCACGCCAGTTGGGTGGTCTCGGCGGTGGCCATCGTCGCCGCCCTCGCCTCGCCCATCGTCAATTGGGGCGTGGCGCGCGTGGGGGAACGCCGCGCGATCATCGCCGGACTGCTGCTCGCCGCCGCGTGCAGCTACGCCGCCAGCCGTAGCGAAGACTTTTCGCTGTTGCTGGCGCTGCGCGTGATCGAGGGCGCCGGCTACATCAGTGTGGTACTGGCGGCGCTGGCGCTGCTGATCCACACCACGGCGGGCAAGCGTCGCACCAGCGCCCTGGCGTTCTGGTCGGTGGCCTCGCCGCTGGGCGGTGCCATCGCGATCTTTGCCGTGTCGCCGTACATCGGTGGCGATCAGCAACAATGGCGCATCGCGTTCAGCGGACACGCCGTGGTGCTGCTCCTGCTGTTACTGGCCACGCCGCTGTTGCCGTCGATCAACCTGGCCAACCGCGCCGAGCGCAAACCGCTGGCCCAGGTGTTCCGGATCTACGCCGACCCGTCGGTATTGCGCCTGGCGCTCGCCGTCGGCGCGCCCCTGACCGTGGCGCTGGGCCTGATCACCATCACCCCGACCTACCTGATCAGCGTGCTGAACGTGGCACCGGCAACCATCGGGGTGATTTCCACGGTGGGCATCCTGTCGAGCGTGGTGGCCGGGTTGTTCGCCGGCTTCATTCTCAACCTGCGCCTGATTGGCCCCTTGAGCGTGATCGCCAGCGCCGTGATCGGGGTTACCCTAGAGGTGCTGGTGTTCGTGCCGGGCGTCAGCGCCGAATGGGCGATTGCCGCAAAAGTGGTGCAGGGTTTCTTCACCAGTTTCGTGGTGGCCTGGGTGTTCACAAGCATTCCGAAAATGAGCCGCAACGGCGATGTGATGGGCGCCGGCGGGATTGCCGAACAGGCGCTGTACCTGTCGATGTTCCTCGGCCCGGTGCTGCTCTACCCGCTGTTCACCCTGCCTTCGCGCCTGCCGTTTTTTTTGGCGTTGATCGTGGCGAATTTGTTGCCGCTGTTTTTGTTGCCATTGGGACTCAAGCGCGGCGACAGCGCTCCTTCGGCCAGGCAATCCATCGCCAGCAAGGACTTTGCCTGAAACCCGGCAAGTGCCCTTGACGAAAAAAAACCGCAGCACCCTCACTGCGGTTTTTCATGGCCTTGCATCAACCGACGCCGACCGCGGCACCTGCCATGGCATTGGACTAGCCCGGTGACCAGCGCCGATGGAGGCTGCGCGCCACCGCATCGAGGGCAAATCCCAGCATGCCGATCAGCAGGACCGTCGCCATCAGTTCCGAGTAAGCCAGGCGGTCACGGGTATCCAGAATGAAATACCCCAGTCCCGCACTGACACCGAGCATTTCGCACGGCACCAGCACGATCCACAGAATGCCGATGGCCAGGCGCACCCCGGTCAGTACGTGGCCAAGCACGCCGGGCAGGATCACCTTGCGCAGGGTTTCCCAGCGCGTCGCACTGAGGCTGCGGCTCAGTTGCAGCCAGCGCGGGTCGAGCTGACGCACCCCCGCAGCGGTGTTGAGCAGGATCGGCCAGACGGCGGCGAAGGTCAGCAGGAAGTAGATCGGCTGGTCCCCCACGCCCATCAACATCACCACCACCGGCATCCACGACAGCGGCGAGATCATCCGCAGGAACTGGAAGGCCGGGGTGGTCGCCGCCTCGAGGTGTCGGTAACTGCCAATCATCAGGCCCAACGGCACACCAATCAGCAATGCCAGCAACATCCCAACCAGAATGCGCTTGAGGCTGACCAGCACGTGCTCGTACAACTCACCCCGCACCAACAACTCCACCAGGCTGGCCAGTGTCGCCTCGGGAGCGAATCGTGCCGCCAGGCCATCAGCGCTACCGAACAGGCGCACGCACAGCCACCACAGGAGCAGCAGGCACACCAGCCCCCCTGCCCCCAACAACCAGGATGAAAGATGCCTGGCCATCAGACGGCAAACTCTTCGCTGCGCTCGAAACTGTCCGCCAGGCCGAACGCCTTCAAGCCACCGACAGCGGCAATGGCGTTGCGCACAAAGCGGTCGTCCACCAGGTCGCGGGCAGCGGTCTGAGGATCAAGGCTGGCGAGAAAGCCTTTGTCGCCTTCGATCAACGTGTCCTTGAGGCGCCTGACCAGCTCTTCGGTGTAACTGGGAAACGGATACGGCTGGAAGTCGATGCGCTGTTCATCCCAATGGCTGTGCTGGATTGCCCCACTGGCCAGGTACTGCTCGCGATCACCGGCTGCGGGCGCCAGCACCCGCTGCAACACTGGCTGGGCGTGAGGCGTGTAGCGATTGTCGCCGTCTTTGGACAACAGCTTGGCCGCCGCTTCGCGATTGTCGCGGGTCCACAACTGCGCCTTGACGATGGCGTTGACCACCTTCTGCGACCACTCGGGACGGTTGTTCAGGTCCTGTTCGTGCATGAACACCACGCAGCAGGCGTGGTTGCGCCAGATATCGCCGGTAAAACGTTGCACCCGGCCCACCTTGAGGTCTTCGGCCAGGGCGTTGAACGGCTCGGCGACGATGTAGCCGGCGATGCGTTGGCTGGCCAGCGCCGGCGGCATGTCCGAGGGTGGCAGCACCAGCAGGTTGACCTCGTTCGGCGCCAGCACGGCACCCGCCGGCTTGCTGATCGGCACCAGTCCATGATCACGAAACAGTTGCTGCACCACCACGTTATGGATCGAGTACCAGAACGGAATCGCCACCGATTGCCCGCCCAGTTGCTTGACCTCGGTGATACCCGGCGCCACGGTCAGGCCCGAGCCGCCCACATGGTTCCAGGCCACGACCTTGGCCGGCACCTTGCTGCCATAACGCGCCCACACGGTCATCGGCGACAGCAGGTGAATCACATTGACCTGACCGGATATGAACGCCTCGATCACTTGCGCCCAACTGCGCAACAGCACAGGGCGTTCGGCTTGAATACCCTCGGCTTCGAACAGGCCATTGTTGTGGGCAACGAGCAGTGGCGTGGCGTCGGTGATCGGCAGGTAACCGATGCGCACCGGCGCGTTCGGATCAGACGCGGCGCGCGCTTGCAGGCTATTGAGCAAGGGCAGCGCGCCGCCAGCGGTCAGCAGGGCGCTGAGTTTGAGGAAGTCACGACGTGTGTGAGTGAAGTCGTCCAGGCACATGTTCAATCTCCGGTTCGGGCAAGGGTTGGGAATGTGGGTTGCGGCTCGCCCGCCGAAGGGTTTTGAGAATGTCGATACGCAGTGCGCCCAGTTCCTCGACCAGCTCGGCACGCGGCTGAGGCAGGTCGATGCGCCATTGCCCGAGGGTCCGCGCCGGGCTGTTACCCAGTAGCAGAATCCGCTCGGAGAGCAGCAGGGCTTCGTCAATGTCGTGGGTGATCAGCACGGCAGCGGTGTTGTGCTCGGCAATGACTTGAAGCAGCAGTTGTTGCATGTCGGCGCGGGTCACTTCATCCAGCGCACCGAACGGCTCATCCAGCAGCAACACCTGTGGCTGGCGCGCCAGGCAGCGCGCAATCGCGGTGCGCTGGGCCATGCCACCGGACAGTTGCGCCGGGTAGTGGTGCCGGGCGTGTTGCAAGCCGACGGCAGTGATCGCGTGATCGATTCGCGCCTTGCGTTCCGCCAGGCTCAGGTGCGGCTGGCGGGCGAAGTCGAGGCCGAACGCGACGTTCTTTTCCAGGCTTAGCCAAGGCAACAGGCTGGGGTCCTGGAACGCTACCGCCACCCGTGGATGAGGGCCTTCGAGCGGTTCGCCATGCAGGCTCACGCGACCGCGATGGGCCGCTTGCAGACCGGCCAGCACCCGCAGCAGGCTGGACTTGCCGACACCGCTGGGGCCGAGGATGGACACCACTTCCCCCGCCTGCAGTTGCAGGTCGAAATCCTCCAGCACCGCCTGCCAGCCCTGCGCACGGACATAACCGAGGCTGATGCCCTCGGCCTGCAGCACCAGAGCGCTCATGCCGCCGCGTCCGCTGCATGGCGCTGCAATTCGGCGTGCAGTTGCACCAGGCTCGGCGTGACGATCGGCACGAACGCCGACTCGCGCCAGCGCCTGGCGAAACCACTGCCGTACTCGCTGAGATAGGCCTTGCCGCCACTGGCCTGCAACTCGAGCTGCACCGCCTGCGCCGCCGATTCGGCCAAGGCAATGCGCAGGCGAAACAAGGCCGCTGGCCGGGTGAGAAAAAGACCGTCGAGCAGACCCGTTTTCAATTCACCGACGGTGTGCTCCAGTCGCTCGCGTTGTTGCAACAAGGGCTCCAGCAGTATCGAACGAGCCCCTTGCAAATGCGCCTCGACTTCTTGCAATGCGCGTCGCGCCAGCCCAATCGCCATCGCACATTGCAACCCGAGAAACGCCGGGCGCACCGCCGGCAGGAACACCCGCGCGTCGTCATGCAGCAACCAGTTGCGATCCACCTCGACCCGTTGAAAATCCAGTGCTGCGGTGTTGCTCGACTGCAAGCCCATTAACTGCAAATCGTCGGAGCGCCGTACGCCAGTCAGGGCATCCGGTATCGCCAGGATAAAAGGTGCACCCCCGGCTTCGTCGTCGATGGCTGCCGCTACCACGAAACCGCTTTTGCGCAGGTTGGTCACCCAGTGCAGGCGACCGTTGAGGGTCCAGCCCTGGTCCTGGGCGGTGGCGCGCACTTGCAGGGTTTCGATGCCGGAGAGGAATTTCATGGCGTTCGACAAGCCAGTGGCGCCAGCCAGCTCGCCGGCCAGCAGCGACGGCAACAAACGCTCACGCAGCTGCGTATTGGGACTTTGCAGCAGGTATTCGATAAAGGCTCGTTGACCCCAGAAGACGAATGCCGCTGCAAGGGAATGGCTGGCCACCTCAGCCACCACCTCCACAGCATCGGCGATGTCACCACCGCTGCCGCCCAGTGCCGGATTGATGCCGACCCGCAGGATGTCGGCAGTGGCCAGTTGCGCCAACACCTGCTGTGGATCGCCCTCGCCCACGTCCAATGCCTGGGCGTGCGCGTCCAGCCATTGACTCAGTGCCGGGTTGAGCATGTGGTTTCCTCCTGTTCGATCATTGTCCTGACTGCCAGCGATAGCGCGCCAGCTCCGGGTTGAGTGGCGTGCCGGCGAAGACGTTGGCAAAGTTGCACAGGGTCGCCAGGCTCACGCCGAGGATCACCTCCAGCGCGTTGCCCTCGCTGTAACCGGCAGCCTTGAACGTGGCGTAGGTCGCCTCGCTGACGTTGCCACGCGTGGCAATCACTTCACGGGCGAAGGCAGCCAGGGCTTCGAGTTTTTCCTGCGGCAAGGTGGCTTGTTCACGCAAGGCGCTGACCACTTCGTCCGGTAGCTTTGCCTTGTTCACGGCGACGGCAGTGTGCCCGGCCACGCAAAAATCACAGCCATGGGTGGTGGCGGCGACCAATTGCACCACCTCGCGCTCGGGCAGGCTCAGTTCGGCTTTGCCATTGAGCGCCGATACCGTAACGTAGGTTTCGAGCGCGGCCGGCGCATTGGCCAGCACCGCCAACAGATTCGGGACGAACCCGGAGGCCTTCTGTGCGTTTTCAAGGAACGGCCGAGCCGCTTCGGGTGCGCTTTGCAGCGTATGTAGGGTGACGCGCGACATGGAGTGGACTCCTGCTGTGGGGTGTCCTGCAAGTCTGTTGGTTATAAGAATTCCGATCCATATTCTAAAGTAGCGATTACTTGCTCCTGAGTGTTTCCATTAGATGATTTCGTCGAGCCCACTGGTTGATTGGTTATTAGAGAGCCTGGAACTGCAGGCCAGCCTGTTTCACGTCGGGCGCTACTGCGGTGGCTGGCATGCGAGCACCCACGGCATGGCGCGAGCCAGCTTCCACCTGATTGTCCAGGGCCATTGCTGGCTGCACATCGACGGTCAGGAACAGGCCCAGCGCCTGGACGCCGGCGATGCAGTATTTCTGCTGCGTGACCTGAACTATCGGCTGTCAAGTACGCCAGACAGCGACACCGCGCAGCGCCTGCCAAAAATGAGCATGACGGCCCTGGACAGCCAGGCGCAGGACGGTGTCGGCCTGGTCTGCGGCTTCTTCCATTTCAAGTCCGGATTGTCGTCGCTGATCATTGAAGGGTTGCCGGACTGGATCATCCTGCGCGCAGGAGACCCGTCCTCGAACGCGGCCAGCGCGCTGTTCCAGTTGATCCTCGAAGAATGCCAGCGCCTGCCCGCGCCCTCCTCCGCGTTGCTGGAGCGCCTGAGTCACTTGCTGTTCCTCTACGTGTTGCGCCAACAAGTCGCGGACAACCCGGACCTTGGCGGGCTGGTGGCCCTGGCGAGACATTCGCAGTTCGCGACGCTGCTGGATCAACTGATCGAACAGCCGCAACACGCCTGGTCGCTGGAAAGCATGGCAGCCTGTACCGGTTTGTCGCGCTCGGCGTTCTTCAAACGATTCAGCGAACTGGCCGGGCAATCTCCAGGCCAGGTGCTACTGGCCTTACGCATTCGCCATGCCTGCCAGTTGCTCAAGAGCAATCACACCGTGGAACAAGCCTGCAGCGCAGTGGGCTACCAGTCGATAGCCGCTTTTACCCGGGCGTTCACCAAGGCCGTGGGCGTGCAGCCAGGGGCTTATCGCAAGCAACACGAAGGGCGCTGATAAAAGAACAAAAAAGAATTAATAAATACAAAATCAGTATTTATCGTTATAAAAATATCGGCGTAATCTCGGGTCATTCCGTCATAGACCACGAAGTGCCTTATGAACCCGACCACCAACCTCATCGATTTCGTCGCTTATCGCAAACGCAAGCAAGCCCAGCAACGGGCTCGGGCCATGTGGGAAATGTATGCACGCAATGCTGGCCTGGGCTTCCAATGGGTCCAGGCTTCGCCGTCGAACGAGACCCGCCACGCGTGAGTGTCCAGGAACCCTCTCGCTTTCTGGCGAGTGCCGACCAACCCGTGCCAGACTTCAATAACCCGGACTCCTCGGAAGAAGACCCGATCTGCGAACGGGTGTCGCAAAACCTGCAACGCCTGCGCGCCAAGCGCCATCTGTCCCTCGACGCGCTGGCACGCCAATGCGGCGTGAGCCGGGCGATGTTGGCGCAGATCGAATCCGGCCGCAGCGTGCCGTCGATCAAGGTCCTGTGCAAGATTGCCAAAGGCCTGAAGGTATCAGTAGCAGCGTTCCTGGAACACCGCGCATTCGAAGGCGTTGCCGTATTGTCGGCCAGCCAGAGCAAGCGCCTGGTCAGTGGCAATGGCGCATTCGTCAGCCGAGCGCTGTTCCCTTTTGACGTGACCCGCCAGTCGGAGTTTTATGAATTGCGCCTGGGCCCGTTGGGCGAGGACACTTCAGAGGGCCACGGACCGGGCGTACAGGAAAACCTGGTGGTGTCACAGGGTGTGCTGGAAATCAGCGTCAATGATGAGCGCTATCTGCTGTCGACAGGCGACTCGATCCTGTTTTATGCCGACCAGCCCCACCGCTATCGCAACCCGGCGGACAGCGAGGCGGTGGCGTATCTGGTGGTGACGTACCCTGAGCGGTTGGATTAGCAGCCCCAGGTAACCATTCGGGCAATAAAAAACCGGCCAATACGCATTGGCCGGTTTTTTTAAATCCGCCGAAAATCAGCAGGTGCAGCACATCATCGGCATGCCGTTGCAGCTCATCATCATCGGCATACTGCAGTCGTTCATCATCTTCATCATCAGAGCGCAGCAATTCTTCATCATGTCCATGTTCATGCCGGCCATCGGCATGATTTTGCACATCATGCAATCGGCCATCATGGTGCATTCCATCACGCACTTCATCGATGGCATCGGCATGCCCATCATCGGCATCGGCATCATCATGTTCATCATCGGCATGGCCATGGCCGACTGTGCCATGCACATCATGCTCATGTTGCCGCAATGCATCATCATCGGCATGCCGCAGTTCATCATCATCTGCATCATTTCGGCGCTGTTCTTGAACATCGCCATGTCCATGCCAGCCGCCGGCATCATCTTGCACATCATGCCGTCGTCCATCATTTCGCAGGACATGGTCGCCATCATCATCGGCATGCCCATCATCGGCATCATCGGCATGTTGGCGTTCATCGGCATTTGCATCTGCATGGCATTCATCATGGCGGCGTTCCCTGAAGCAAGAGTTGGATAAAGTTGATGTGGGCAATTCTATGGATTAGCGGGATGCCAACAAGACGCCGATCGAACAGCAAATCCGGCTGCTGGAGTCCAGTAAGCGAGGTATTTGAAGCCGATGACCGACGCGATGACGAACGAACGTCCGCCATAGCGAATGCGTTCGGCGTCATGAGGTGTTTAATGCGGTTATGGATATGCGAGAAACATCTATTCAAATAACCCAGAGAAATAATCGATCTAACGGGTGAAGCATTCTTCCAGCTCACACCCGGCGCACGAAATACCGTGCCCGCTCGCATATTCGCAATAAACCACTTTTCATCCGCGCATTTGTGGCCGCTTCGTTCATGGACAAGCCGGTACATTAGATCTCCATGGTCCCGCAGAGCGACCGACAACAAAACCTACAGCTCGCCTCAGAAAATCTGCCAACCATTCGGAGTCTTTCCATGAGCACATCGCGCACCACCGCTTTCAAACTCGCGAGCCTGGCCCTGTTCATCGGTTGCGCCACGCAGGCCATGGCCGAGGACATCACATTCGTGTCCCAGGGCGGCGCCTACCAGGGAGCCCAAAGCAAGGCGATCCTGGAACCTGCGGCGAAAAAGCTCGGCCTGACACTCAAGCAGGACAGCTCGCCCAAGGCCTACCCGATCATCAAGACCCAGGTCGAGAGCGGCAAGGTCACCTGGGACGTGGTCGACCTGCCCACCGGCGACTGCATCCGCGGCGAAGCCGAAGGCCTGTTCGAGAAGCTCGACCCGTCGTTGATTCCCAACGCGGCGCAGATACCCGACAGCCTCAAGGACGAATACAGCGTTGGCTACATCAGTTACTCCACGGTGCTGGCGTATCGCACGGACGCCTTCAAGGGCGCGGAAGTGCCCAAGACCTGGGCCGACTTCTGGGACACCAAAAAATACCCGGGCCAACGCTCCCTGCGTAACCTGCCACGTCCTACCCTGGAAATCGCGCTGCTGGCCGACGGCGTGCCGATGGACAAGCTCTATCCGCTGGACGTCGATCGCGCCTTCCGCAAGCTTGAGCAGATCAAGCCCGACATCGCCACCTGGTGGACTTCCGGCGGGCAGTCGGCGCAACTGATCAGCGACGGCGAAGTGGACATGATCCAGGCCTGGAACGGCCGCATCACCGCTGTACAGGCCGCCGGTGCACCCGTGGCATTCGACTACAACCAGGGAGTGCTTGAAACCAACTCGTTGTGCGTCCTCAAGGGCTCGCCGCACAAGGTGGCCGCCATGAAGTTCGTCAACGAAGCCATTGATGCCAAGCTGCAAGCGGCGCTGCCGATGATCATCGACTACGGCCCGCTAAACCCCGAAGCCTTCAAGACCGGAGTGATCCCGGCGGACCGCGAGGCCAAGCTGCCTTCGGCACCCGGCAACATCTCGCGCCAGGCCCTGCTCTCGGCGCAATGGTGGGCCTCCGAAGCCGGGGTGAAGGCCGAAGAACGCTGGTTGTCCTTCGTCCAGAAAAAGTAACCACCGCTCCTCGCTGCGCCGCAGGTTAGAAGCCTCGGCGCAGGAGATGCCGTCTGCCCACGCGATTTCGACATAAAGCGCTTGCGCACCGGTCAATTGCGTCCACTTCATTCGTTGGCATACCGGTACATTAGGCCTGAGGGTCCCGCAGAGTGACCTGTGCAGACAACTCGCGCTCGCCTCAAGTACCTGCCCACCATTGGGAGTTCTTCACATGACACTATCCGAGCACCGCCCCCCGCTGTCCGCCACCGCCAGTGCTACCCGCCAGTGCTGGATGCCCTCCAGCCCTGCGCAGTGACGAGAGGTCATCATGTCCAACGCCTATCTCGCCAAATCCATGCCCGACTCCAGCGATCAGCACCAGCCACCGCTGACCAGCGAAGATGCCCTGGCCCGTGAAGAACGCAAGGAACACACCTCCATGCTGTTGCTGCTCACCCCGGCGCTGGTCATGGTCGTGGTGCTGTTGATCATGCCGCTTTGCTGGCTGGCCTTTCAGTCGGTGCAGACCGAGGAAGGTTTTTCCCTGGCCAACTACATCCGCATTTTCCAGGAAAGCATTTACTGGGACACCTTCGCCCTGACCTTCAAGATCAGCTTCCTGGTGACGATCCTGTCGATCGTCATGGGTTTCCCCATCGCCTACGCCGCCTCGCGGCTGCACGGTTTCTGGGCCAACCTGATCCTGATCTGCGTGATCCTGCCGTTCTGGACCAGCGTGCTGGTGCGCGCCTATGCTTGGCTCGTGCTCCTGCAACGCCGCGGGCTGGTCAACCAGACGCTGATGGACCTGGGCATCATCGACCAACCCCTGACACTGATGCACAACACCACCGGCACGGTGATCGGCACCCTGCACGTCATGCTGCCCTTCATGGTCCTGCCGCTGTATTCGGTGATGAAAAAAATCCCCCAGGACCTCATGCAAGCGTCCGAGAGCCTCGGCGCCAAGCCCTTCTACACCTTCCGCCGGGTCTTCCTGCCGATGGCAGCGCCGGGGGTCATGGCCGGTTCCATCCTGGTGTTCGTCATCTGCCTGGGCTTCTTCATCACCCCGGAACTGCTCGGCGGTGGCCGCACGATCCTGGTGTCGATGCTGGTGCAACGCAACGTCGAGCTCTATCACGCCTGGGGCGCGGCCAGCGCGGTAGGCCTGGTGCTGCTGTTTGTGGTGTTCCTGATCTTCTGGGGCATCAACCGTTTCATCCCCATCGAACGCATCCTGGGAGCGCGCTAAATGAACCTGCTTGCCAACCTGCGTCATCTTCGCCTGTCCCACGTGCTGTTCACGGTGCTGGTCGCGGCGATCCTGTTGTACCTGATCATCCCGGTGCTGATCGTGGTACCCATGTCGTTCTCCGAGGCGCGCTTCCTGCAATTCCCACCCAAGCAATGGTCCTTTCATTGGTACGAAGCATTCTTCAACAGCGTGGAGTGGATGTCGGCGGCGCGGGTCAGCCTGATCACGGCCTTTTTCACCATGGCCATCAGCCTGCCGATCGGCATGGCGGCCGCCTATGCCATCAACAACTCGAGCCTGAAGGTGGTGCGGACGCTGCAGATCATCCTGCTGCTGCCGATGATGGTGCCGATCATCCTGATCGCCGCCGGGGTGTTCTTCGTCTATGCCCGCGTCGGCCTGATCAGCACGCTGACCGGCCTGGTCCTGGCGCACATCATGCTCGCCCTGCCCTACGTGATCATCGCGCTGCTGGCCGGGCTGCGTAACTTCGACATGTCCCAGGAAATGGTGGCCCGCAGCCTGGGCATGAACCGCTTTCGCGCCTTCATGGCCGTGACCCTGCCCCAAATCAAACCCAGCGTAGTCTCGGCGACACTGTTCGCCTTCATCACCTCGCTGGATGAAACCGTGGTGGCGCTGTTCATCTCCGGCGGCGACAACCAGACCCTGACCAAGCGCATGTTCACGGCGCTGCGCGACGAGATCGATCCGACCATTGCCGCCATCAGTTCGATCCTGATCCTGGCGTCGCTGATCCTGGTGGTGGTCGCCGGACGCAACAAGCAATAGCGACCCCGACAGGTCCGCCCGTTGAACCCACTTGCCCGCGATTGCGGGCAAGTGCGTTTTTACCCACCTGCCAGGGCATTCCCACCCCAGCACAGCCTGCCGTCACACGCCGTAATTCAGCATCTATCACCCGTGCCCGGGCTCATCTCGGCATCGGCCACTGAACGGGGCTTTTTACAATGAAGCCATCGTCCCCACCCTCAAGGCCCAGATCATGTTGAAAGAGCAACTGCGTGACCCCTCACTGCTTGTCGAGCGAGCCTATGTCAACGGCGCCTGGATAGAGGCCGATGACGGCGCGACCCTGGACGTCACCAACCCCGCCGACGGCAGCGTGATCGCCCGGGTACCCGCGTTGCAGGGTGCTGAAACCCGCCGCGCGATCGAGGCGGCGCAGGCGCGCTTCGCCACCTGGTGCGAAGTCCCGGCCGCGGAACGTGCGCGTTACCTGGAAGTGTGGTTTGCCCTGATCATGGAAAACCAGGAAGACCTGGCCCTGATCATGACCGCCGAGCAAGGCAAGCCGCTGACCGAATCCCGTGGCGAAATCGCCTACGGGGCGAGTTTCGTCAAATGGTTCGCCGAGGAAGCCCGACGCATCTACGGTGACACCATTCCCTCGCCCGCCACTGACCGGCGCATCCTGGTGCTCAAGCAACCCATCGGGGTGGTCGCGGCCATCACGCCGTGGAACTTCCCCAACGCCATGATCACCCGCAAATGCGCGCCAGCCCTGGCCGCCGGCTGCACGGTGCTGGTCAAGCCGTCGGAAATGACCCCGTTGTCTGCCCTGGCATTGGCGGTGCTGGCCGAGCGCGCGGGCATCCCGGCCGGTGTGTTCAACGTGCTCACCGGCCTGCCCGCCGGGGTCGGCGGCGAGATGACCGCCAACCCGGACGTGCGCAAATTGTCGTTCACCGGCTCGACCCGCGTCGGCCAACTGCTGATGAGCCAGTGCGCCGCCACCATCAAGCGCCTGAGCCTGGAACTGGGCGGCAATGCGCCGTTCATTGTGTTCGACGACGCCGACCTGGACCTGGCCATCGCCGGCGTCATGCAGAGCAAATTTCGCAACGCCGGGCAGACCTGCGTTTGCGCCAACCGCATCCTGGTGCAGGACGGCATCTACGAGCGTTTCGCCGAACGCCTGAGCGCGGCGGTCGCCGAGCTCAAAGTCGGCGACGGCTTGCAGAGCGGTGTCACCATCGGCCCACTGATCAATGCCGCTGCCGTGGACAAGGTGGCCCGGCACATCAACGATGCGCTGGACAAAGGTGCAAGCATCGCCATCGGTGGCGCACCTCAAGGCGAGGGGCTGTACGTGCAACCGACCGTGCTGCGCGATGCCAACGCCGACATGCTGCTGGCCACTGAAGAAACCTTTGGCCCGGTGGCGCCGCTGTTCCGTTTCAAGGACGAAGCAGAGGCCCTGACCCTGGCCAACTCGACGCCCTACGGCCTGGGTGCGTACTACTTCACCCAGGACATGCGCCGCGCCTGGCGTGTGGGTGAGCGCCTGGAATTCGGCATGGTCGGGCTCAATACCGGGATCATTTCCATGGAAGTGGCGCCCTTTGGCGGCATGAAGCAATCGGGCACCGGCCGTGAGGGTTCCAAATACGGTCTGGATGAATTTCTCGAGGTGAAAGCCTGGCACATCGGTGGCCTCGGCTGATCGAGGGCGGCGCAAGGCAGCCTGTAGCCCTCCACCCGCGCCGGACAGCAGATCCTGTTGGTCCGGCGCCCCAAAACGGCACGAACCGGGTCTGCGCCTGTGTTCAGATAACAGCAGACATCTATCGGGCAATCCCTGGTTCTACAGAGGACGACACTTCATGAATTTCACTGAAGGTTTTGAATCGGTCAGCGTTAACAAGGTGTGCAAGCACTACGGCAGCCTCAAGGCATTGAACAACGTGGACCTCAAGGTCGAAGCCGGGGAATTCATGTCATTGCTCGGCCCCTCGGGCTCGGGCAAGACCACCTTGCTGAGCATCCTGGGCGGCTTTATCCGCGTCAGTTCCGGCAGCATTTTGTTCGGCGAGCGCGACGTGACCCTGATGCCACCGCACAAACGTGAAATCGGCGTGGTGTTCCAGAACTACGCGTTGTTCCCGCACATGACCGTCGGCGAAAACGTCGCCTTCCCGTTGCGTGCCCGTGGCGAAAGTGCGAGCAAGAGCCGCGACCGGGTCAAGAGTGCCCTGGCGACCGTCGAGCTGTCCGGTTACGAGGACCGCAACATCGCCGCTTTGTCTGGTGGGCAGCGCCAGCGCGTGGCCCTGGCCCGCGCCATCGTCTTCGAACCCAAGCTTATTCTGATGGATGAGCCGCTGTCGGCGCTGGACAAGCAACTGCGTGAAATCATGCAGATCGAACTGCGCGCCCTGCACAAACGCCTGGGCGCCACGATGATCTACGTGACCCACGACCAGCGCGAAGCCCTGACCATGAGTGACCGTATTGCCATCATGCGCGGCGGCCAACTGGTCCAGGTCGATACGCCTCGCCGCCTGCACGATCACCCGGCCGATGATTTTGTCGCCAGCTTCATCGGTGAAAGTACCCTGGTGCCCCTGCAACGCGGCGCCGACAACGGCTTGACCCTGGGCTCCACGCCCCTGCGCACCACTCGCCCGGTGCCGGCCACAGGCGACGTGTTCCTGGCCCTGCAAGCGGAAAAGCTGCTGCTGGACAATGCCAACTCGGGGCCGGAATGGAACCGTCTGCGCGGTCGGGTTTCCGACATCGTCTTCCAGGGTGAAAGCCTCAAGGTCTTCGTCGACCTCGAAGGCGGCCCGACCGTCAGCCTGCGTCAACCCAGCCATCACGAAGGCAACCTGAGCCTGCCACCGATTGGCGCGCCCATGCTGATGCGCCTGCACCCCGAAGACACCATCGTGGTACCCCGCGCCGGGGTTTGATTCAACCGATTCACAGCACTTCGGCCTGTAGCGGCACGGCTTGTTGGCAATAACGATTTCAGATCGCGCCGACACCGTACTGCTGCAGGCCGCCGTCATTTGTACTACCGACTTACCGTTTACCCGGCACAGCGAAATATTTCGCAACACCGCCGCAAAACAGTCGATCACAGCACCCGGCGCCCCAAGTTCAGCGATTGTGTCTCCGGGCAATCCTTAAGCTGATGACATCACCCGCCACCTTCGGCGTTCACGGAGATCGAGATGAATTCTGCACTGACTGAAAACCAACGTTTGCTGGCCTTGCGCGAACAGCATGTGCCGCGCGGTATCGCCACCGCCCACCCGGTTGTCGCCGCACGGGCCGAGGGCGCCGAGCTGTGGGACGTCGATGGCAAGCGCTATCTGGACTTCGTCGGTGGTATCGGCGTGCTCAACGTTGGGCATAACCATCCCAAGGTGGTCGAGGCCGTCCGTCGTCAGGTCGGCGAGATCTCCCACGCCAGCTTCCAGGTGGTGGCGTACGAGAACTACATTCAAGTGGCGGCACGCCTGAACAAACTGGTCGGGGGCGATGCGCACTACAAGAGCGTGCTGTTCACCTCCGGCGCCGAAGCCGTGGAAAACGCGGTGAAGATCGCCCGTGGCTACACCGACCGCACGGCGGTGATTTCCTTCCGTGGCGGCTTCCACGGCCGCACGCTGCTGGGCGTCACCCTGACCGGCATGAGCCAGCCGTACAAACAGAACTTCGGCCCCTTCCCCGCCGAGATCTATCACGCCACCTACCCTAACGCCTATCGCGGTGTCAGCAGCGACGACGCGCTGGCGCAGCTCGATGAACTGTTCGCCACCGACGTGGCGCCGGATCGTGTCGCCGCGATCATCATCGAGCCGGTCCAGGGCGATGGCGGTTTCCTCGCCGCCCCCAAGGCATTCCTGCAAGCGCTGCGCGCGCGCTGCACCGAGCACGGCATTGTGCTGATCCTCGACGAAATCCAGGCCGGTTTCGGTCGCACCGGCACGATGTTCGGCTTCCAGCACGCCGACATCCAGCCAGACCTGGTCACCGTCGCCAAGAGCCTGGCCGGCGGCATGCCGCTGTCTGGCGTGGTCGGTCGCGCCGAGATCATGGATGCGCCAACCCCGGGCGGCCTGGGCGGCACCTATGGCGGCAACGCAGTAGCTTGTGCGGCGGCACTGGCTGTCCTGGACCTGTTCGAAGAGCAGGATCTGCTGGCACAAGGCGAGACACTGGCAGCGCAACTGCACGAAGGGTTGCTGGCCCTGCAAAAACGCTACCCGCGCATCGGTGACGTGCGTGGCCTGGGCTTCATGCAGGCGATCGAAATGGTCGCAGGCGATGCCGCACAGAGCCCCGATGCCGCGCTGGCCCAGAAGGTCATCGACGAAGCCCGCAACGCCGGCCTGTTGGTGATCAAGTGTGGCGTGCACCGCAACGTAGTGCGTTTCCTCGCCCCGCTGGTGACCCGTCGCGAGCAGGTGGCAGAAGCCTTGCAGATGCTCGACAAGGCACTGGCCGCCGCCTGCTGAACGGCCTCAGCGCCCGACCCGGCCCGACCTGCCTGGCAGTGTCGGGCCTGTGGGCGCAAACACGATGGAAGAGGCATGACCTACTCAGGAGCACGTCATGAGAGTCACCCATTACCAGGCGTTGGGCCTGTCCTTCGGCACATTGGTTGACCGCGAACGGGGCATTCTCGAAGGCCTGCGACCGCTGGCAGTGCAAAGTGAATCCAATGCCAGCGACACGCAATTGCTCAGTACTTATCGACAGGTGGCGCAGGAGCTTGCAGGCAGTGCCGCGCAGATGAGTGCGGCCGCCTTTCACGGGCAGCTTTACCAGCGAGTGGCGCAACAATTGCAGACCATTGCTGGCTGGGATGAGAGTGTGGCATTCAGTAGCTCTTCATCCGTTTGGCCCTTGTATGAAGATGCTCCGGGAGCCCTCCAGTACCTGGGCAAGTTCTACCGTTTGATACTGATCGCCCCACCCCAGGGTATCGATGTGCAGGCCCTGGCGCGTCGTTTGCCGGTCGAGTTCGATGCGATCGTCGAACCCAGCCATGTGGACTGGCACAACAGCCTGGAGCGCGAGTTGCATCGCCTGGGACTGGAGCGTTCGCAACTGTTACCGGTGCGCAGTACCGAAAGCGATGACCCGTGGAATGAGCGGGTCGATTTTCCGGTCTGCACACTCCGTCGCGGCCATGACCAGCCGTGGAACCATTCGCCTCAGGCAATGGACGGCAAGCGCTGTGAATACGCCAGCCTCGCCGACCTGGCCCATGCCCACCAGCGGGCTTTGCACGCCTGAGGACGACGGCCCTGATTTGACATTGCGAGGACTGATCAATGGACGCTGCAACCAAGCTCGACCGTATCGACATCAACATCCTGGTCCAATTGCAGAAGGACGGGCGCATGACCAACGTCAGCCTCGCCGAAGCGGTCGGGCTGTCGCCCAGCCCCTGCCTGCAACGCGTCAAACGTCTGGAAGCCGCGGGCTACATCAGCGGCTACGAAGCCCATGTCAACCTGGCCAAATTCGCCAACTCGGTGACCGTGTTCACCGAAATGACCCTGTCGGACCACAAGCGTGCCGACTTCGTGAAGTTCGAATCGAGCATCCGCAACATCGACGAAGTACTGGAGTGTCACCTGATCAGCGGTGGCTACGACTACCTGGTGCGTTTCCTGTGCAGCAGCATCCAGCATTATCAGGAGCTGATGGAGTCGATCCTGGACAAGAACATCGGCATCGAAAAATACTTCAGCTACATCGTGATCAAGTCGCCCGTAGTCAAAAGCACCGTGCCGCTGCGCAGCCTCGTTCGGGCGGTATGAAAAAACCCCTGGCCATCACCGACGGCCAGGGGTTGTGTGTTCATCCAGCGTTACGACAGGATGCAGAACACCTTTCGCACGGTCTCTTCACTGACCCACGCATTGGTGGCGCCCTTGGGCACGATCACCGTCTCCCCCGCCTTCACAGGATGGCCGTCGCCCTGCGGCGCTGTCAGCGTCACAGAACCTTCGAGGATGTACATCAACTCACTGTAGGCGGGCTGCACTTGCCGGCGCGCGTACGCCTCGCATTGCCACAGCCCGATGCGCAAGTTACCGGCGCTGAAGAGCGTTTCACTGAAGGCCTTGGGCGTGGCCGTGAGCAGCACGCTGGCGGCGGGCGGACTGCTTGGGGCCAAGGGCTGGGACAGATCGACCCTGAGAGGGACAGCGGGCGTCTGCGTACAGGCTGAAAGCCCCGGGAATGCCATGAACACCCGGCGCAATTGTCCCTGTTGCTGCCAATGCACACGCACGCCGCGAGGCACCACAAAGCAATCTCCCTGCGCCAGTTGCAGGTCGAAACCCTCACCGCGCAAACGTAACTCCCCGGCCTCGATCACACCCAGTTCCACCCAGGGAAAGGACTCGATGACAAGGTCCGCACCGGTGCTGACGCTGCTGCCAGCGGCGTAACCCTGCAAGGGATCGTGGTAATGAATGACGCGCCCGGCCGCCAGCGGATCGCCTTGCAAGGCAAAGGCGGCGCTGGGCAGTTGGCGGTCGGAATGGGGGTGGGAATAATGCAGAATCGGTGGCATACGCTTAATGCTCGCTCATCGTCCGATGACATCCAGGAACTGCTGCCAGCCCGCCGCCAGGCGCACGCCCGGCGCCCGGAAGGCATGCAGCGGAATAGGGTTGAAATGCTCGCCGGCCAGCAAGCCCAGCTCGACCTTTTCGCCGGCGGTCATGGCGGCCAGTTGCTTGCCCATCCAGGTCGACATCGCCACTCCGCCGCCGTTGTAGCCGATGGCATAAAAACTGCGATCATCGAGCTGCCCGGCGTGCGGCAGGTAGTCCAGCGTCATCGCGACAAGGCCGGACCAGCGATAGGCAATTTTCTGTTCACGCAGGATCGGGAAAACATCGACCATACTGCGCTGCAAATCGTCGAATGCGCTTTGTGAGTCGTCCTTGCCGAACGCGCCGCGTCCGCCGAAAATCAGTCGATCACCGATGATCCGGAACCAGCGCAACATGCGCTTGGTGTCCCCACACACCTGCCCGCCCGGCATGATCTGCGCCAGCAGGTTCGGCGGCAGTGGCTCGGTGGCGATGATCGCGCTGCGAAAGGGAATCAGCCGGCGATGCAGCGTGTCGGTGGCGCGGGTCTGGTCCGAATAACCATTGGTGGCGTAGATCACCTGACGGGCACTGACCCGCCCCTGCGGTGTTTGCACGATGACGCGCTCGCCCTCTCGGGTGACCTGTTCGGCCGGGCTGTTGATGAAGATTTTCACGCCGCCCTCGACCAGGCTTCGAGCCATGCCGCGTGCGTAATTCAGCGGCTGGATACCGCCCGCTTTAGGGGTCAGCAGGCCACCTTCAAAAATCGTCGAGCCGGTCATCTCCCGCACTTGACCCGCTGAAATCATGAACGATGAAGTGCCGCCGGTTTCACGCTTGATCCAGTTCGCAGTGGACTCAAGGCCTCCCAGCGCGTGGACATTGTGCGCCGCCGCAATGTGCCCGCCCATGTGCAGTTGCGCACCGGTCAGACCCAGACTGTCAACCATCTCCACCAGGCTGTCGACGGCGGCGTAACCGGTGCGATACATCTGCAAGGCCGTGTCGCGGCCAAAGCGCGCCATCAGCGTCTGAAAGCCGACGCGAAACTTGGGTGACACCACGCCGCCATTGCGCCCGCTGGCGCCCCAGGCGAGGGTGTTGGCCTCGACAACGAGCGGCTCGCGGCCACTGCGGGCGATGTGATGCGCGGCCGAGAGGCCGGTGTAACCCGCGCCGATGATCACCACGTCGCATTGCCGCTCGCCTTCCAGCGATTGCAGTGCGGGGGCGGGTTGGGCGGTGGCCGCCCATAAGCTCAGAACAGTCATGCCGGCCTCTCGACTCAAAAAGGACGGGCACCCAGGCTCCGAGCCCGCGCGCCCAGAGGGTCAACCCAGTTCTTTCTCGACCGCGTCCGCCAGCTGTGCCAGCGAAGTGAAGTGATAATGCGGCTCGGTGCGCTCGGATTCGAGGGTGCCGCCTGTGCCTTTCTGGGCAAATCGACGCTCGATCCAGCAAGTCTGGTAACCCAGGCGCATGGCCACGCCAATGTCGTGGTATTGGCTCTGGGCAACGTGCAGGATGTTTTCGAACAGGATGCCCTGGGTCGCGAGTACACCACGGGTGTAGGCAAAGAACTGCGGATCGGGTTTTTCGAAACGCACGTCGTCGACGGTGACGCGCACATCGAACGGCTGATCGAGGGTTTCGGCCATGTAGTCCAGGGCCCAGATCTGCGAGTTGGTGGTGGCCACCAGCTTGAAGTGCTTGCGCAGGCGCTTGAGGGCTTCGACCGAATCAGGGAACGCCGGGAAGTTTTTCACCGATTGCGCCAGGCCCTTGGCGTACTCGTCGTTGTCCGGCAGGCCCAGCTTGGAGGCGATCACGTGATAGCAACGCTCCAGGTCATCCGGCCACCAGCCCGAATCCGTAGAGGCGCGCGCCTCGCGATAGGCCTTGAGAATGTCGTCGTCGCTGCAGGCCTTGCCTGCTTCACCCGCGACTTCACGGACGTGGGCGAGAATACCGGCTTCGAAATCGATCAGGGTACCGACAACGTCAAACGTCAGGGCTTTGAACTGCTTGAAAGACATAGGGCGCTCCGCAAGAAAAGTCGTGTGAGTGAAACTGACTGGACAGGCCCATTATCTGCCCGCCCTCTCGCGCAATATTCTGTTTTGCCCTGTCCCAGAGGCATAACCTACTGTTTTTTTACCAGGCGTGCCGCACCTATGCTCAATGGGTCGATTGCAGGGTCTGCGCCAACCCCAGATGAGGGTAAAGCGCATCGATTTTCAACATGTCCTCGCGCATTTCCTCGATGATCCAGTCACGCACGTTTTCGACGATCGGACGCACCGGACGATTGGCCGGGACGACCAGGCAGCAGCGCCGGGAGAGCACCCGAAAGGCGTCGGCCGCAGGCACCAGTTCACCCTTGCACAGCGAGTTGGACACCACATTCAGCCATCCCAACGCCATGCCCTGACCGAGCAATGCGGCCTGCACCACCACCGCATAATCGGAGAACACCAGCGCATTGTCGGCACGCCCCGGCGTCCCGAAAGCCGCCGCCCAATCACGATCCTGATTGTCCATGCTGATCAGCGTCGGCAGCTGTTTGCGGCCCTTGGCCTGAACCACATCCGCCAGGTATTGGGCGCTGCAGACTGGCAGGGTAATTTCAGGAATGACCAGTGTATCCGTGGCTTTCAGGCTGCCAACATCCAGATAGCGCATGCCCAGGTCAACGTCGACCAGCGGGCCGCCGATCCTGCCGGACATCAGTTGATAACGCATGTCGACGGTGGGAAAGCGCTGACTGAAACGACTCATGCGCGGCATCAGCCAATGGGTGGTGAACGCGGTGGAAACCGACAGGGTCACGGTCTCGATCCCCGTCGCCCTGGCTTCGATTTCACTGATCGCCGACTCGATGGTGCTGAAGCCTTCCTGAACACGACGGTACAAAATGCTGCCGCTCTCAGTCAGCCGCGCCCCGCCCCGTACCCGCTCGAAAAGCTGCACGCCGAGGTGTTCTTCCAGACGCGAGAGCATGCGACTCACGGCCGGTTGGCTGACACACAGTTCATCCGCCGCCCGGGTGAAGCTGCCACAACGGGCTGCCGCTTCGAAGACGAACAAGGAACTGGAGCTGGGGACTTTTCGACGTAGGTTAGACATGACTTGAGTTTATGCCTGGCCCAACTATTAGTAAATTGTCCCCGGCAAAATCCCCCGACTATTCTGGCGGGGGGCTGCGCGGGCCATTAGTGTGCTTGCGGCGCCATCCATCCTCCCCGCACGAGACCTTCCCCTGTATGAAAAACGCCCTGAAGTTTTACATCGACGGCCGCTGGGTGGAGCCCCACGGCAGCGAACGCCTGCCGGTGATCAACCCGGCGACCGAACAGCCTTTCGGCGAAATCGCCATGGGTGACCTGACCGATGTCGATTCCGCCGTCATGGCGGCCCGACGCGCGTTTGCGGGCTTCGCGCAGACCTCGCCCGCACAGCGCAAACAACTGCTGAAACGGGTGCTCGACGCCTTCATGGCACGCTACGACGAGATCGCCGACGCCATCGTCCAGGAAGTGGGCGCCCCCAGGGCCTTGTCCCATGACTGGCAAGCCGGGATCGGCAAACGCCACCTCGAACAACTGCTGCGCACGCTGGACACCTTCGAGTTCGAAAAAAACCGTGGCACCACGCTGATCACCCACGAGCCGGTGGGCGTGGTCGCGCTGATCACGCCGTGGAACTGGCCGATCAACCAGGTCGTCTGCAAGGTTGCCCCGGCCTTGGCGGCGGGCTGCACAATGGTGCTCAAGCCGAGTGAAATCGCACCGATCAACGCCCTGCTGTTTGCCGACGTCATGCACGAGGCTGGCGTGCCGCCCGGTGTCTTCAACCTGATCAACGGCGACGGCCCGACCGTGGGTGCCGCCCTGTCGGCACACCCGCAAGTGGACATGGTGTCGTTCACCGGTTCGACCCGCGCCGGTATCGAAATCGCGCGCCTGGCCGCACCGACGGTCAAGCGGGTGCATCAGGAGCTGGGCGGAAAATCGGCCAACATTCTGCTCGACGACGTCGATCTGCAAGCCGCGGTGACCAACGGCGTGAACAGCTGTTTTGGCAACAGCGGCCAGTCCTGTAATGCGCCGACCCGCATGCTGGTGCCCGCCCGCTTGCACGATGAGGCCGTGGACATCGCGCGGCGCGCCGCGCAAGCCCACGTTGTCGGCGCCCCGGACGCGGCGGCCACAACCCTGGGGCCGGTGATCAGTGAACGCCAGTACGACAGCATCCAGCGCCTGATCGGCATTGGCATCGAGGAAGGCGCACAACTGGTGTGCGGCGGCCTGGGTCGCCCCGAGCATCTGGCCCAGGGTTATTACGTGCAGCCCACGATCTTCGCCAACGTCACCCAGGACATGACCATCGCCCGCGAGGAAATCTTCGGCCCGGTGCTGGTCATCCAGGCGTATGAAAATGAGGCGCAAGCCGTGAGCATGGCCAACGACAGCGTGTTTGGCCTGGCCGCCTACGTGCAATCAGCCGACCGCACACGCGCACGGGACGTTGCCTTGCAAATGCGTGCCGGCAGCGTCTACATCAACTATCCGAACTGGGACAGTGGCGCACCGTTCGGCGGCTACAAGCAGTCGGGCAATGGTCGCGAGTACGCCGAATGGGGGCTCGAGGCGTTTCTGGAGGTCAAGGGGATCGTTGGCTGGGGGGCATAGCCCCCGTTCCTACAGGTGTTCCAGCGTGTGTGTCTTGGCGCTGGACATCTTCGCCTCGGCCTTGATCAGGTCGGCCACCCGTTCGGCGATCATAAGGGTCGGCACGTTAGTGTTCGCACAGGGAATCGACGGCATCAGGGAGGCGTCACACACCCGCAGCCCCTGGACGCCGATCACCCTGGCGTCACCGGTCGTCACGGCTTGCGGGTCGTCGGCGCGCCCCATGCGGCAGGTGCCGGAAGGGTGCCAGGTGCCACCGACATTGCGCTGCACAAAATCGGTCAGCGCCTGGTCATCAGCCAGCAGTTTCTTCAAGGTAATGCCCTGCGTCACCAGGCCATGAATCAGCAAGCCCCGCAGCGGCCCGGCGATGTCCAGCAACAGGCTCAATGCGCCCCGTTGCAAGGCATTGAACATGCCGGGCATCGCCACCTTGGCCACGCGCGGCGAGTAGCTGGAAGGGAACACCACGCTGCATTCACGTTGCAGGTCCTGTGCCGACAGCGTCTGGGCGCCAAAGCGAAGCGCCTGCTTCAGACGCTCCAGATCACGCGCGTCATTGAGCATGTCGAAACGCACCTGGGGTTCTTCGTGGGGGTCACTGGAGGCCAGGCGCAAACGCCCCCTGGAATACGATTTGTTGACCCAGAAAAACATCGTGCCCAAACGGTAGCCAATCGAATGCCAGCCTGATCGCGACAGGATTGCGCCGTGCATGTCGCACGGCACCGTGTCCGCCAGCCCTGAAGAAAACCGCACAATGGCTTGTTCATGGTGCTCTTCGGGAAACGCCGTGCGCCCTTCGCGATTGAGCAGCGCCGACACCGCAATCGACGGGTGCTCCATGAGGTTGCCCCCCACGCCTGGACGGTCCGCCACCAGCGTAATGCCCTGCGTCACCAGGTCATCCGCCGGACCAATGCCACTGCGCAACAACACCGCCGGGCTATGAATGGCCCCCGCGCAGACAATGACCTCGAGGGCCTGCAACGACTCAGCCACTGCGTCGCCACCGATAATCCGTGCCCCCGTCGCTCGTCCCGCCTTGATCAGCACCCGATCGACTACGCATTGGGTGCGGATGGTGAGGTTCTTGCGCTGGCGCACCTCGTCGGTCAGGTAACAGACCGACGTGGGGATCCGCTCACCTAGTTCGCTGACACCTATGGCGCCGACGAACACGCCCTCCTCCCACGCGCCGTTCTGGTCGGCCTTGTGCTCAAGGCCACGCCCGCCCAGCACCTGCATCACGCCTTTGACGAAGGGCGAAAGGCGCTCGGCCGGCGTGCGCCGAATCCTCAGGGGACCGTCGCTGCCATGCAGCGCCCTGTCTTGCGGCGCAGCAAAATCGGTATCGTTTTCCAGCTTGCGAAAATACGGCAGGCACGTTTCCCAGCTCCAACCCTGCGCGCCGAGCGCCTGCCATTCGTCATAGTCGGCAGGTGCACCACGGTTGGTCATCAGCGCATTGATCGCCGAGCCCCCACCCAGGATACGTGCCTGCTCGTAACGCCGTGTGGCATTGGCCCGGGTGCCCATCAGCGCCGTCAAGCGCTGCCAGATATTGCTCACATCCAGATAGGCGCGCCCCGGGTAGCGGGCACGAATCTCGGGCGGCATGCTCTGCCCCGAGATATCACGTCCGGCCTCGATCAGGCACACCTGTTTGTCTGGATCTTCCGAGAGCCGGGCGGCGAGCACACAGCCCGCCGAGCCGCCACCCAGGATCAGGTAATCGATCATCCGGACCTCACTGAACGAATTTGAGCCAGCGATCCTTGGCGGCAATACCCGCAGCCGATGCCCACCATTCTTCCGACATCAGCGCCTGCTTCGCTGCGTTGTCCGGAGCACTTGGCAGCTCCTTGGCGCGCTCGGCGGTGATTTTTCCGGTGTCGAACGCCGCCGGGTTACCCGGGCCGTAGTCGATGTAAAGCGGCAGGTTGGCTTGCAGGTCTGGCGATAAAGCTTCGTTGACGAACTTGACGGCCGCTGCGTAATTGGGCGCGTTTTTCAGGATGCACAACTGGGTGTTTTGCAGCAGGCCGTCGTTGTAGGTGAACGCCACGTCCGGGTTGCTTTTTTGCACGGCGCTGGCGCGACCGTTCCAGATCATCAGCATGTCGACCTCGCCGTCGGCGAGCAATTGCGCCGACTGGCCACCGGAAGTCCACCACACGGCAATATTGGGCTTGATCTGTTCAAGTCGCTTGTACGCGCGATCAACATCCAGCGGGTAGAGTTTGTCGCGCGGCACGCCGTCGGAGAGCAACGCCGCCTCCAGGGTGCTCATCGGATCGTTACGCAGGGCACGCACACCCGGGAAGTTCTTCACGTCCCAGAACTCGGCCCAGGTCTGCGGCACTTTTTTCAGATTCTTTTTGTTGTAGCCAATGACCGACGAATAGAACTCGTAGGCCACCGAGTACGGGGTGCGATAAGCGTCCGGCATTTTTTGCACGTTGGGCATCTTGCTCAGGTCCAGGGGTTCGATCAGCCCCTCGTTACCGCCACGCACGCAGTTGGAGGGCGGCGTGTCGATCACGTCCCACACCGGTTTTTTCGCTTCACCTTGGGCCTTGACCATGGGCCAGGCGTCGGGCGCACTGTCCTGCTTGATGGTCATGTTGAGTATTTTGGCGGCCGGGTCGAGGATGGCTTTGGTTTGCGCCTCCTGGTACGTGCCGCCCTGGGAGACGAAGGTGATCTGGTCGGCCATGGCCGGCATGGCGCACGCCACCGAAAGGCTCAACAGGGAAATGACGGAACCGAACGCTTGAGCAACAGACAAGGTTTTCATGGCAAATCATCCTGGACGTAGATTAATTCGGCAGCGCTAAAAACCTCGACTGAACACCCTGCACCTCAGGTGCTTTGCTCAGGTTTGATTTTATTGTTCGACCGAGCGGGACAATTTCACGTTACAAGAGCATGACACCCCCCGGCAATGCACGAATAGTCAGGACCTGCATAACTTCAGATCATGGTAGGTCATCCACCCACTGCACGTTCACTTGGGCGCCGCAAACGGCAAGCGCCGGGCCAGCTCCTGCGCCAGATACCGGGCGAATACCGAGATTCGTTGTGGAATGTGCCGGCGATGCTGATACACAGCATAGACATCCGCCCTGGGCGCCTGATAATCCTCCAGCACAGCCTTGAGGCGCCCGCTTTGCAAGTGCTCCTCAACGTTCCAGCGTGAACGCAGGATCAATCCATGCCCGTCGAGGGCCAGACGCAAAGCCACCTCGCCATCGTTGCTCGACAGGGTGCCGCTGACCTTGTGGGCGTAATCCCGGCCATCCTTGCGGAACCGCCAGATGGCGTAGTCACTGCCGAACTGGCGTAGCACGATGCAGTTATGCTGTTCCAGGTCGGCCACTGAAGTCAGTTCAGGCATAGCCTCAAGGTATTGAGGTGAGGCACAGAGGATGCGCGGATTCTCCAGCAGGCGTACCGCGATCAGACGCGAATCAGGTGGTTCGCCCATGCAGACGCTGATGTCGAATTGATCATCGAGCAGGCTCGACGGCTGGCTGGACAGTTCCAGGGAAAGTTCCAGTTGCGGGTGCAGGCGGGCGAAGCTGGACACCAACGGCGCCAAGTGTTGGCGACCGAAACCCAGGGTGCCGTTGATTCGCAGCAGCCCCTGCAACGTCGGCTGCCGGCTGTCGAGCGCACTTTCCAGTTCTTCCAGCTGCCGCAGGATCGGTCGCCCTCCTTCCAGGTACAACGTACCTTCCGGCGTCAGCGACAACCGGCGCGTGGTGCGCGCCAGCAACTGCACGCCAAGCCGCGCCTCAAGCTGGCTCAGGCGCTTGCTCACCGCCGGCAATGACAGGCCCAGGTGCCGCGCCACTTCAGTGAGGCTGCCGCGTGTGGCCACCTGTTGGAAGAAACTCAAGTCATCGATCATCGTCACCGTTTCTTTCCTAAAAGCTAATAATGGCTTTCGCGCAAGGCTAATTATTAATACAGGCAGACTGCATAGACTGGCAACCGATCCCCCTCATTCCCAGGAGTCGAAGCCATGAGCAAAGCCCAGTACAAGATTGCAGTAATCCCCGGCGACGGTATCGGCAAGGAAGTCATGCCCGAAGGCGTGCGCGTGCTCGACGCCGTCGCCGCCAAACACAACCTGGCGCTGCAATGGGATTGGTTCGATTTCGCCAGCGCCGATTACTACCTCGCCCACGGCAAGATGATGCCCGACGACTGGTTCGACATTCTCAAGGGCTATGACGCGATCTACTTCGGCGCCGTGGGCTGGCCGGACGTAGTGCCCGACCACATTTCCCTGTGGGACTCACTGTTGCAGTTTCGCCGCGAGTTCGACCAATACGTCAACCTGCGCCCTTGCCGCCTGATGCCCGGCGTCAAGGCGCCGCTGGCCAATCGCAAGCCCGGTGACATCGACTTCTGGGTGGTGCGGGAAAACACCGAGGGCGAATACTCCAGCGTTGGCGGCAAGATGTTCCCCGGCACCGACCGCGAGATCGTCCTGCAGGAAACCGTGATGACACGTGTCGGCGTCGACCGCATCCTCAAGTTCGCCTACGACCTGGCCCAGAGCCGTCCGAAGAAGCACCTCACCTCGGCCACCAAATCCAACGGCATCGCGATCACCATGCCGTACTGGGACGAGCGCGTCGCCGACATGGGCAACAAGTACCCCGAGGTGAAAGTCGACAAGTACCACATCGACATCCTCACCGCGAACTTCGTCCTGCACCCGGACTGGTTCGACGTGGTGGTGGCGAGCAACCTGTTCGGCGACATCCTCTCCGACTTGGGCCCCGCCTGCACGGGCACCATCGGTATCGCGCCGTCCGCCAACATCAACCCGGAGCGCAATTTCCCCAGCCTGTTCGAACCGGTGCACGGTTCGGCGCCGGACATCGCCGGCAAAGGCATCGCCAACCCGATCGGGCAGATCTGGTGCGGCGCGATGATGCTCGAACACCTCGGCCACCCGGAGGCGGGCGCTGCCGTACTGACCGCCATCGAGACAGTCCTGGCGATGGGCCCGCAGGATGCACCGCTGACGGCCGACATTGGCGGCACCGGCAACACCGAGTCACTGGGCAAGGCCATCGCGGCTGCGGTCTGACCCGCCAAATAACGTGCAATCTTCCGTTCACGGCCCGTGATTCGGAAGATTGTTGCGTGGAATTTTGGCACCGTGAGAACACCTACCCAGCGCATTGCGAGACACACCATGGCCCTGCTCTTCAAAGTTGACGATGACCGTGGCGCGGCCTGGAAATCCTTGTTCGCAGACCACGCGCCCGACATCGAGGTACGCCTGTGGCCGGACATTGGCGACCCCTCACAAGTACGCTATTTCGCCGCCTGGCAACCGCCACAGAAACTGCATGAGCGCTTTCCCAACCTCGAAGTGATTTTCGCCACTTCCGCAGGCGTCGATCAGTTCGAACTCGGCGAACTGCCAGGGCCTATCAAGGTGGTGCGCATGCTCGACCCCGGCATCGCACAAGGTATCGTCGAGTACGCCTGCTTCGCCGTGTTGAGCCTGCACAGGCAGATCCCCTTGTACCTGCAACAACAGCGGGCCAAGCAGTGGCAGGACCACCTGCTGACCCCAGCTGCGCAGCGGCGCGTCGGCGTCATGGGCCTGGGCAACCTCGGTATTGCCGTGCTGGACAGCCTGCGGCCGTTCGGCTTCGAACTGCATGGCTGGGCGCGCTCGCAAAAAAACCTCGATGGCGTGCACTGCCATGCGGGCAACGACCAGCTCGCCCAATTTCTCGGCCAGTGCGACATCTTGATCTGCCTGTTGCCACTGACCGACGACACCCGGGGGATCCTCAATGCAACGACGTTGGCCGCCCTGCCAAGCGGCGCCAGCCTGATCAACCTCGGTCGGGGCGGTCACCTGATCGAAGATGATTTGCTCGTGGCACTGGATAGCGGCCAGGTGAGCCACGCCCTACTCGACGTGCTCGATGCCGAACCGCCATCACCCGATCACCCCTTCTGGCGACACCCGCAGATTTGGCTGACCCCCCACGTCGGCGCGATGACTGCGCCGCATAGTGCATTCGAGGGGTTGCTGGCCAATATCCGTCGCCAGCAAAGGGGCGAGCCCATGCAAGGACTGATTCAGCGTGATCACGGGTATTGAGGCCGCGCGGGCGCATAAATAGTTTGAACCGCGCCGGAAGGCGCTCGCCTAACGATCAGCCTCTGGAAAATTCCACAGGCATTGCGCCAATACCGGCACACTCCGAGAGGTGGTCAACGTGGCTAAAGACGAGAAGAAAAGCGAAGGTAAAGCTTCGAAAGCCAGCAAGGATTTGAAGGACAAGAAAGCATCGCCGGCGAAGAAATCAGCGGCAGCCTCAGCGCTTTCAAAATCCTCCGACAAGAAGGATAAGAAAAAAGACGCCGAACCCAAAAAAACTGCAAAAAAAGCTGACAGCAAGCCTGACAAGGCGAAGAAATCAGACAAGTCCGACAAGCCGGCAAAAAAGAAAAAATGACCTCTGCTGTTTGCCAGGGCTCCACGCCCTGGCTCTCTCCGACAACTGCCGGCTTGTGGTCCTTGGCCAAAAGGCCGGCTGCCCGCGCCTGCTCGCCCATGGCGTGATCCAACGAATGATCCAATAGAACCCCTTCCAGCCAAGCGGGTCTTCTGCTGTATCAACCATTGGAAAGCTGACTTCATGTCCACACAAAAAAGCCTCGTCATGCTTGCACGAGTCGGATACGCGGCTCGGGGCGCTCTTTACCTCATCATTGGAGTATTCGCACTGCTCGCCGCGCTCGATGCCACCCGACCAAAAGACAGCAAGAAGAGCCTCGAAGCGTTGTTAAGCCAACCCTTTGGCTATGTTTTGGTTGGGCTGGTGGTGGCAGGTTTGTTTGCATTTGCCTTATGGCGAGTCATACAAGCGGTTCGCGACGTGGATGGCCACGGCACCCAAATGAAGGGATGGGTTATCCGCTCCGGCCTCTTGGCCGGTGGCCTGGTCAATGGAGCGTTGGCGTGTTTTGCCTTGGGTCTGCTCGTCAGCGGGATCAAGCGCTCGGGGGATTCGGGAGGTGGCCAGACCAAGGACCTGCTGGCACATGCATTGTCCTGGGACCATTCAAACCTGCTGATCTACCTCATCGCGCTCGTCCCTCTGGGCGTAGGCATCGCCCACATCATCAAGGGCTGGAAAGCGTCTTTCGAGAAGTATTTCGAGGCAGACGAAGAGGTTATGCAGTACGTGCGGCCTGTTTCACGAATCGGTCTTATCGCCCGTGGCGTTGTCTTTATCGAGATAGCCCTGTTGCTGGCGTTGAGTGGCTCCAACTACAAGGCGGTCGACCCGCCGGGCATGAAGGAAGCACTCAATGCGTTGCAGAATCTACCTGCTGGTGAGTGGGTGCTGCTGTTGATGGCCGTCGGGCTGATCGCCTTTTCGGTCTACAGCTTCGCCGAGGGCGCATGGCGCAAGATCAACGTGGAACGCGTGAGCACAGCATGAGACGACGCTGACATTTCGCGCAATGAACTCGGAAAAGATTTGCAAACACACCGGTCGCCCGTTCGTGTTCCCCGGTTCCAGGGTGCAATGGGACAGCCTGACCGACATGACCGACGCGGGGCAACTGGCCAAACAGCAGCTATGGGCCGCAACGACGCCCAGCGCGGCCAACCAGGCGTTTAACGTCACCGATGGCGATGTGTTCCGCTGGAAGTGGAGCAGGATTGCCGATTATTTTGGCCTGGCTGCCGCGCCCTTCCCTGCCATCGACTCACCCCTTGAAACACAGATGGCCAACGACCACGCCGTCTGGCGACAGATAGCGTCTGAGCACAACCTTGCAGAACCTGGCCCCGCTGATCTGGACCGGGTTTCAAAAACGGGCATGTAGTGCCCTCTCATACAGGCACCGGCCAGCCCAGCCCATACGGTTGACCTGCCGCCGGGGTGGCTTGGGCGAAATCTCAATCGGTCAAGAATTCCCCCTTGAACCCCAAATTCCATGAAGCCCGCAACGCCGCCATTTTCAACGCGCGCACCTGGCCGGGGTCAATCTCCCGACCGATATGCTGCACCGTCGCCACCAGCGCGAGTGTGCCGAGCAGTTCGCCGTCGATGCCCAAAACCGGCGCTGCCAAGGCAGAGACACCCAGCGTCTCCTCCTCTATCGCGGATGCCCAGCCCTGGCTGCGCGTCTCACTGACCTGGCGCTGCAACACCTTGGGATCGGTGACGGTGTACGACGTGATGGCCTCCAGGCCCGCCGCCATGGCCTGTTCGATATTCAACTGCCTTGAGAACGCCAGCGCGACCTTGCCCTGGGCGTTGCAATGCAGCTGCAATTCGGTGCCGGTCCGCACGCCGATCTCCAGCGATGACTTGCCCAGTTGTGTATCGACCACCACCAGTCGGCGCCCTTGCAGCGCCGACAGCACCACCGTCAGGCCCAATTCTTCACGCAGGTCACGAATGGCGTCGGTGGACGCGCTTAGCAAATCGATGCCGTTGGCCGCGATGCGCCCCAGCACAAACGCCTGGATGCCCAGGCGATAACGCGAGGTCTGCGGGTTCTGCGTCAGGTAGCCCCGCTCGACCAGGGTTTTGAGGTGGCGGAACACCGATCCCTTGGTGGTGTTCAACTGGCTCGCCAGTTCGCTGACGCCCATCTCGCCGTCGGCCCCGGCCACGCGTTCGAGCACATCGAACGCCAGTTGGACCGACCTGACACCCCCCTTCCCGGTTTCTTCACTCATTGTTGTTGTCTCCTTTTCGTGCTCGCCGTTCGCATAGGCGAAACAACGCAATTCCGTGAATATCGCTCAGGCTGGTGTCGCTGACAAGCGGCAGTCATCCAACCGAGCACACACCCGATCAAACCTTTAATACCGAACCTATTGATTCAAAAAGGAAAAAGGCGAAGAAAGGAAAATCACCCCTCATGACGGTCTTTTCTGCGAAACAGTTTTTCTATCAGCGAAACAGAAAACATTTGACGGACATCCAGTTAGATCGTAAAAATGAAACCACGTCCCGCATACGCTTACGAATTTAACAAGAGGAACTACGCCCATGAATGCCCAAGGCTCGGCTCTGGCCCAGCGTGATATCGCTTACCACCTTCACCCCCAGACCAACCTGCGCCTGCACGAGCAGGTTGGCCCATTGGTGATCGAACGTGGCGAAGGCATCTACGTGTTCGACGAAAACGGCCAGCGTTACATCGAGGGCATGTCCGGACTCTGGTGCGCCACTTTGGGCTTCAGCCAACCGCGCCTGGCCGATGCCGCCCACGCGCAGATGCTCAAGTTGCCCTATCAGCAGACCTTCGCCCACCGCAGCCATGGCCCGGCCGCCAACCTCGCCGCCGAGCTGGTCGCCCATGCTCCCAAAGGACTGAACAAGGTGGTGTTCCAGAGCTCCGGCTCCGAGGCGGTCGATACCGCGATCAAGTTCGTGCGCTACTACCACACCGCCATCGGCAAGCCGGGCAAACATCGGCTGATCGCGCGCCAGCGCAGCTACCACGGCACCACCCTCGCCGCCGCCAGCCTCACCGGTTTGCCGAACATGCACAAAGGCTGGGGCGAACCGCTGGCCGATGTGATCCACGTGCGCTGCCCGCATCTCTACCGCCAAGGTTTGCCCGGTGAGACCGAAGAAGCGTTCGCCACTCGCCTGGCCGAGGAGCTTGAGCAAACCATCCTGCAAGCGGGCCCTGAGACCATCGGCGCGTTCTTCGCCGAACCGATCATGGGCACGGGCGGCGTGATCGTGCCGCCGGCCGGGTATTTCGCCAAGGTCCAGGCGGTGCTGCGCAAGTACGACATCCTGATGATCGCCGACGAAGTCATCTGCGGTTTTGGCCGAACCGGTCATTACTGGGGATGTGACGCGATGGGCATCGAGCCCGACATGCTGACCTGCGCCAAAGGCCTGTCGGCGGCGTTCCAGCCGATCTCCGCTTTGCTGGTCAGCGACCGGATCTACCAGGTCATCGCCGACCAGAGCCAGGCTCTCGGCGGCCTCGGCCATGGCTACACCTACGGCGGCCATCCGGTGGCAGCGGCCGTGGCGCTGGAAACCCTGCGCCTGTACGACGAGCTGGACATCGTCGCCCATGTACGCGAAGTGGCCCCGGCGTTCCAGGCTGGCCTGCGTGCACTGGCCAATCATCCATTGGTGGGTGAAGTGCGCGGCATCGGCCTGATGGCCGCCCTGGAATTCGTCGCCGACAAGCACAGTCGGGAACCCTTCGCGGCCGAGCTGAAGATCGCCCAACAGGTCAGCAACGTGCTGCAACGCAACGGCATCCTGCTGCGCGCCCTGGGCGACACCCTGGTGATGGCGCCGCCGCTGATCGTCAATGCCGACCAGATTCATACTATTCTCAAGGCAGTGGCCCAGGCATTGGATGGAGTCCTTGCAGGTGTGCGGCCATGATCGCCCAGTCCTTGCGCCCACAGCCCGAGGTCGCCATGCCGCTATCGCAGGACCCTGCCGCCGCGCCGGCCAGCGCCGCCACCGTGGTGCGTTTCGACGGGGTGTACAAAACCTACGACGAGCGCAGCTGGGTGGTCGACAACCTTGACCTGGACATTCGCCAGGGCGAGTTCCTGTCGCTGCTCGGACCCAGCGGTTCGGGCAAGACCACCACGCTGATGATGCTCGCCGGCTTCGACGCCCCGGACCGCGGGCGCATCCTCATGGATGGCCAGGACATCAGCGCCCTGCCCGCCTACAAGCGCGACATGGGCGTGGTGTTCCAGAGCTACGCGCTGTTCCCGCACATGAGCGTGGCGCAGAACGTGGCGTTCCCTTTGAACCTGCGCAAGGTGCCGGCCGCCGAGGCTCGCGCGCGGGTCAGCGAAGCGCTGGCCCTGGCGCGCCTGGAAGGTTTCGAGGACCGGCGCCCCGGGCAGTTGTCGGGCGGGCAGCAGCAACGGGTCGCGCTGGCCCGGGCGTTGGTCTATCGCCCGCGCATCCTGCTGATGGACGAACCGCTCGGCGCACTCGACAAGGCGCTGCGCGAACACATGCAGCTGGAACTCAAGGCCATCCACAAACAACTGGGCATCACCTTCGTCTACGTCACCCATGACCAGGACGAAGCCATGACCCTGTCCGACCGGGTGGCGGTGTTCAACGAAGGCAAGATCGCCCAGATCGACGCGCCGCACTTGCTCTACACACAGCCTTCGACTCGCTTCGTGGCCAATTTTCTGGGCGAGACCAACCTGCTCGAAGGCACGGTGATCGCCCGCACGGCCAGCCACGCCAAGGTGCGCCTGGAAGAAGATGGCAGCGTGCATGAGGCGTGCTGCGCCGATGCCAGTCTCGTCCCCGGCGATCGCGCGGCACTGGCGATTCGTCCGGAGAACCTGCGCCTGGCCGCACCCGGTGAACCGGCGCTCAGCGTGCAGGTGATCGACAGCATTTTCCACGGTGCCCACAGCCGCCTGCGTCTGCGCATGGTCGGGGGTGCGCAGCTGTCGATGTCCTGCAACCCGGTCAATCTCGGTCGCGCGGCCCCGCAACCCGGCGAAAGCCTGGCCCTGGCCGTGCCGACGGAACAGGCCATGGTGCTGCGCTGATTTTTTTTGCACGACAACACAACAACAAAAAACGCTTCGGCTCGACCTGCATCACTGCCAACCAATTCCAATTCCAAAGGCTGGGAGTCACACCATGTTCAATCGTAACCGCGTCAGCATCCTCACCCTCTGCGGGCTCGCCCTGCTCGCCAGCGGCGCCCAGGCCCGCGACCTCACCGTGGCCTCCTGGGGCGGCGCCTATCAGGACGTGCAACGGGAAATTTTCTTCAAACCGTACACTCAGGCCAGCGGCAATAAAGTCGTCGACGACAGTTGGGAAGGCGGCATCGGCCTGCTGCGCACCCGCGCCGAAAGCGACGACGGCGGCTGGGATCTGGTGCAGGTCGAGAGCGAAGACCTGGAACTGGGCTGTGGAGAAGGCCTGTTCCTGCCGCTGGACGTGGCGCGCATCGGCGGCAAGGCCAGCTACATCCCCAGCGCCACCAGCACCTGCGGCATTGGCAATGCGGTCTACAACTTCGTCATCGGTTACGACACCAGCAAACTCAAGCGCGCGCCCACCGGCTGGAGCGATTTCTTCGACACCGCCACCTTCCCCGGCAAACGCGCCCTGCGCCAGGGCCCCAAGGGCAACCTGGAAATCGCCCTGATGGCCGACGGTGTGGCCCCGGCCGACGTCTACAAGACCCTCGGCACGCCCGGCGGTGTCGAGCGCGCCTTTCACAAGCTCGACAGCATCAAGGGCCAGTTGCTGTTCTGGAAGGCCGGTGGCCAGCCCATGCAACTTCTGGCCTCTGGTGAGGTGGCGATGACCACCTCCTACAACGGCCGGGTGACCAATGCCATCCGCCAGGACCACAAACCGTTCGGGCTGGTGTGGAACCAGTCACTGCAAACCATGGACAGCTGGGCCATCCTCGCCAACTCGCCGAACGTCGACAAGGCCTACGGCCTGCTCAAAGTGATGGGTGACGGTGAGAACCAAAAGCGCTGGCCGGCCCTGCAGCCGACCGGCATCACCTCGCTCAAGGGCATCGCCGACACCGACCCGGCAGCCTTGGCCGATTCGCCCAGTGCGCCCCAGAACAGCGCCAACGTGCTGGTGCTGGACGACCACTTCTGGGTCGACCGCGTCGATGAACTGAATGCCAAATGGACCACCTGGGCGGCCAAGTGAGCCAGGGGAATCACATGAGTGCTCTCGCCTTAGACAACGCCATCCCGGTGGTGGCGCGCAAGAACCGCGTCGCGCTGTGGCAGGCCTATGGCCTGCTGGCACCGTTGGTGCTGTTCCTGCTGCTGACCTTCGTCGGCCCTATCGGCACGCTGTTGTGGCGAGCCGTGGCCGACCCGGAATTGACCCAGGCGTTGCCCGCGACGGCGCAGGCGGTGGCGAAATGGGACGGCACCTCGGCGCCGGATGAACGCCTGTTCGCGCCACTGGTGCAGGACCTGCGCCAGGTGCAACCTCGGGAACTGGCGGCAGCCGCGCGACGCCTGGCCTATGAGGCGCCGGCGTTGCGCGCCCTGCTGACCACGGCCCGGCGCGAAGCGGCGCAACTGGACGGCACGGCGGCCTCGTTGCAGGCGCTCGATCCACGCTGGCTGGACAACGCGACGTGGCAGACCTTCAAACGCGCAACAGGTCCGGTGGGCAGTTATCACCTGCTATCGGCAGTGGACCTCAAGCACGACTACCGTGATGGTTGGGTCGCCAAGGAAGAAGCCGGGCTGTACCGGGCGATCCTGGGTCGCACCTTCGGTATTGCGGCGATCACCACGCTGGTGTGTGTGCTGCTGGCGTTTCCACTGTGCGCCTTCCTCGACAAGCGCACGCCGCGTACCCGCAATGCCTTGCTGCTGTTGATCCTGCTGCCGTTCTGGACCTCGATCCTGGTGCGCACCACCGCCTGGATGGTGCTGTTGCAGGACGAAGGCCTGGTCAACGCGTGGCTGCTGCGTCTTGGCCTGGTCGACAGCCCCTTGCACCTGCTCTACAACCGCTTCGGGGTGATCCTGGCACTGGTCCACGTGATGCTGCCATTCATGGTCTTTCCACTGCTGGCCGCCATGGCCGGCTGTAATCGCCTGCTGGTGCAGGCGGCCTATTCCATGGGCGCTCGGCCATTGCGGGTGTTCTTCCAGGTCTACCTGCCGCAGGTGTTGCCCGGCCTGGCGGCTGGCGCACTGATGGTGTTCATCGTCACCTTGGGCTTCTACATCACCCCCGCGCTGCTCGGCGGGCCGGCCGACCAGATGATCAGCTTCTACATCGCCCAATTCACCACCGGCACCCTCAACTGGGGACTGGCCTCGGCCCTTGGCTTGATATTGCTGGTGGCCACCACCCTGCTTTATCTGGTCCAGGCGCACCTGGCCCGGCGCGGCCATGAAGGAGCCAAACGATGATCCGCAACCCCAACCGCGGGCCACTGGCCTGGTTCGGTAACCTCGGCCTGTCGCTCAGTGGCGTGCTGGTGCTGGCATTCCTGCTGCTGCCAATTCTGGTGGTCTTGCCGCTGTCGTTCAGCGACAACCGCTACATGTCGCTGCCGCTGGGCAGCTTCACCCTGCACTGGTACGAGCAGTTCTTCGGCTCCAGCCAATGGCTGGGCGCGCTGGCCAACAGCTTTGCCATCGCCCTCACCAGCACCGCCCTGGCGGTGTTGCTCGGCGGCCTGGCGGCGCTCGGCCTGCGTCATCCTTCCATGCCTGGCAAGCGCGTGATTGAAGTGCTACTGATCGCGCCGATGATCGTGCCGGCGGTGATCGTCGGCGTCGGCATGTACTTCGTGTTCTCCAGTGCCGGCCTGACCCGCAGCTACTTGGGGCTGGTGCTGGCGCACACGACACTGGCGGTGCCCTTCGTCATCGTCAACGTCGGCGCCGCGCTGGGCGGTCTCAACCAGCGGCTGTTGTGGGCGGCAGCCAGTATGGGCGCGACACCCTGGGTCACATTGCGCCAGGTGACCTTGCCGTTGATTTCGCCGGGCCTGGTCTCGGGCGCCCTGTTCGCCTTCGCCACTTCGCTGGATGAAGTGGTGGTGACGCTGTTCCTGGCCGGGCCCGATCAACGCACGCTACCGAGGGAAATGTTCACCACCGCCCGCGAGGCCTTGAGTCCGGTGCTGCTGGCCGCCGCGACCATCATGGTGCTGTTCGCCACTGTGCTGCTGTTGCTGTCGCGATCCCTATCCCGCCGCTAACCCCTGGGGCAACGCAAGCCGTTGCCCCATTCATCCCGCCACCCCTTGACAGCCACTCGGAGGGCTTCTTACTATCGCAACCACTCAGAGAAACAACGTTTCGCAGATAAAAACAAAATAGCGAAGACCCGTTTTACCGCTCGCTGCCCAGAAAAGCATTGCCGCCTGCGTTATGCGCAGACGGCCCGATAATTCCAGAGAGCCTCTGATGAATCTCATTTCTCGCACTACCTTTGTCAGCGATCAGGATTGCTCGCTGTACAACCGCATCGCCTGGCGCATCTTGCCGTTCCTTTTCGTGCTCTATGTCGTGGCCTTCCTTGACCGCGTCAACGTCGGTTTCGCCAAATTGCAGATGGCCGCCGACGTGGGCCTGAGCGACATGGCCTTCGGCTTCGGCGCCGGGGTGTTCTTCCTCGGCTACTGTCTGTTCGAGATCCCCAGCAACATGATGCTGCAGCGCGTCGGCGCACGTTTGTGGATCGCGCGGATCATGGTGGTCTGGGGCATCATCTCCACTTCGATGATGTTCGTCTCCAGCCCCACGTCGTTCTACATCCTGCGTTTTCTGCTGGGGGTGGCCGAGGCCGGCTTCTATCCTGGCATCGTGCTGTACCTGACCTACTGGCTGCCGTCGTACGCGCAATCACAGGGTTTGGCCTGCCTGAGCCTGGGCGTGGGGTTCGCCGGTGTGATCGGCGGGCCGCTGTCGGGCTGGATCATGCAGACCTTCGCCGGCATGCACGGCCTGGCCGGCTGGCAATGGCTGTTTTTGCTCGAAGGCCTGCCGGCGGTGGTCCTCGGCATCGTGGTGTTCTTCTACCTCGATGACCGTCCGGGCAAGGTTCGCTGGCTCAGCGCCGCGCAGAACGCCAAGGTGGTGGCCGACCTCGACCGCCAGCGCAAGGAGCACGAGCAGGCCGGCGCCACCCACACCTTGCGCAGTGCCTTTCGCCATCGCGCGTTGTGGTGCCTGGTGTTCGTCAACTTTGCTCTGTTGTGCGGCACCTACGGCGTGTCGTTCTGGCTGCCGCAGATCATCCGCAACCTGGGTGAACAGACGCTGTTGCAGACCGGCCTGCTGTCGGCCATACCGTTTGCCGTAGGCTCGGTGTGCATGCTGATCGTCGGCAAGCATTCGGACCGCACCCGCGAACGCCGCTGGCACGCCTCCCTGTCGATCCTCGCCGCGTGCCTGGGCCTGGCCATGAGCGCGACGTTCCACAATCAGCCGGTGTTGTGTCTGTTCAGCCTGTGCGTGGCGATGGCCGGCAGCCTGTCGGCATTCAACGTGCTGTGGGCCATCCCCGGCACGCTGCTGACCGGCGCCGCCACCGGCGTCGGCATCGCCCTGATGACCACCGTCGGCAACCTCGGCGGCTACGCCAGCCCGTTCATGATGGGTTGGATCAAGCAGGCCAGCGGGCATTTGGAGTACGGCCTGTTCGTCCTCGCCGCCCTGAACCTGGTCGCTGCACTGGTGATGGCCCGGGTCCGTTCCCAGGCCGCGCCCGTCGTCGCCATTGGCACCGCAGGCTGAGCCTGCCCAGATGCAAGGAATACACATGAGCAACAGCGGATTTTTTCACGATGAACACTGCTTTTGGCACAGCGGCGGCCTGTTCGCCCTGACCTTGCCCGTGGGCGGCTGGGTCGAGCCGCCATCGGGCGCCGCCCACGCCGAATCACCGGAGTCCAAGCGCCGCCTGAAGAACCTGGTGGAGGTCTCGGGCCTGGGCAAGTCACTGGTGCAGCACGGCGGTGAGCCGGTGTCCATGGCGCAGATGCTCAAGGTGCATACACCCGAGTACTTGCAACGTTTTCGCCAGTTGTGCGCCGACGGCGGCGGCCTGCTCGACCCGGGCGCACCGGTCGGCCCGGCCACCTACGAGGTCGCCCGGGTCTCGGCCGGGCTGGTCAGCGCGGCGGTCAACCAGGTGCTGCAAGGCGAACTGGACAACGCCTACGTGCTGAGCCGTCCTCCCGGCCACCACGCCCTGCCCGACCAGGCCATGGGTTTTTGCTATTTGAACAACATCGCCATCGCCATCGAGAACGCCCGCGAGCGCTTCGGCATCGAGCGCGTGGCGGTGCTCGACTGGGACGTGCACCACGGCAATGGCACCCAGACCATCTACTACGAGCGCGACGATGTGCTGACGCTGTCGATCCACCAACAGCGCGCCTATCCCCGCGGCTACACCGGCGAGCACGACACCGGCAGCGGCGCCGGGGCCGGTCTGAACGTCAACGTACCTCTCCCGCCGGGCAGCGGCCACGAGGCGTATCTGTATGCCATGCAGCGCATCGTGTTGCCAGCGCTGGAGCGTTATCGCCCGCAACTGATCATCGTCGCTTGCGGTTATGACGCCAGCGGCGTCGACCCGCTGGGGCGCATGCTTTTGCACAGCGACAGTTACCGCGAACTGACCCGCTTGACCCGTGAGGCGGCCGAATGCCTGTGCGACGGCAAACTGGTGCTGGTGCATGAAGGCGGTTACGCCGAAGCCTATGTGCCGTTCTGCGGGTTGGCGGCCATCGAGGCGCTTAGTGGTCTGCGTACCGAGGTGCAGGACCCGTTGCTGGCGATGCTCGAATCGCAGCAGCCCGACGCGCAAACCGTCGCCTTCCAGAAAACCCTGATCGACCAACTGGTGTAGTCACCCTATCCAACACTTCGGAGATAACGCCTAGCGAATAAATCCAACCCTCCATTCGTCCGCCAACACACTTATTGATATATCGAACTTGAACCACGGCCGTCATCGCCTTGATGTCGGCCGTGCGCTCACGCACACGCCTGGAAAATAACTACATGAATGCTAAGAAGAGCACATTGGCACTGGCTGTTACTTGCGCACTTTCCTTCAATGCAATAGCCGACACGGGTGGTTTTGTAGAAGATGCGCACTTCTCGATAAAAGCGCGCAACTTCTACATGAATCGCAACTTTCTCGACGACCGCACTTCGCAGAACTATTCCGAAGAATGGGCCCAGGGTTTTATCGGTATTTTCGAGTCCGGCTATACGCCAGGCACCGTTGGCTTCGGGGTGGACGCCATCGGCCTGCTCGGCTTGAAACTGGACACCGGCGGCGGGCGCAAAGGCGGCGGCACCCTGCTGCTGGAGGAAGACAGCGACGGCGCCAAGAGCAGCTATTCCAAGGGCGGCGCTGCGGTGAAGGCGCGGTTCTCCAAGACAGTCGTCAAGTTTGGCGAGCAACTGATGAACCTGCCGGTGCTGGCCACCAGCGATAACCGACTGTTGCCTGAAACCACCCAGGGCTGGCTGGTCACGAGCAAGGAAATACCCGACCTGACGTTGCACGCGGGCCACTTCACGGCTTTGCGCAGCCGCGACCAAAGTGAACACGACAGCGGCGGCATGACCTCGGTGGACTTGTTCGGCGGCAACTATAACTTCAATAAACAATTGAACGTTCGCGCCTATCATTCCGATGTTGAGGATTACTGGCGCAAGTATTACCTGGGCACCACGTTGGCGTTACCGATCAGCGAGGGTTTAGCAGCCACGTTTGATTTCAACGGGTATGACACCAAAAGTGAAGGCCGGCAATTGGGCGGCATTCTCGATAATCGCATCTGGAGTTTGTCGGCTGCCTTGGCGGCTGGGCCGCACACGTTCACGGTCGCCCATCAGCGCGTGACCGGCACCGGCAACTACACCTACGGCGTGGACGGTAACAGCACCGTTTTTTTGGCCAACTCCGTGCAGTACTCTGACTTCAACTACGAGAACGAACGTTCGTGGCAGGCCCGTTACGACTTCAACTTTGCTGGCGTCGGCATACCGGGTCTGAGCTTCATGGGCCGCTACCTGCGCGGCACCGATTTCCACACCGCGCAAACCGACAATGGTCGCGCCTGGGAACGCGACCTTGAGCTCAAATACGTGGTGCAATCCGGCTCGGCCAAGGACCTGTCCTTTCGTATCCGCCAAGCCAGTTTCCGCAGCCCCGATCGTGGGCTGAACTTCAATGAAGTGCGGGTGATTACCGAGTACCCGATCAACATCTTCTAAGCCTGGTCGACGCAGGAGCCGAGTCCGGCTCCTGTCACCCACCGCCAGCGCTTCTAGAGGCGCTGGTAGGTCCCCGCGTGCAAGCGTTCGCTGATCTCCGCCGCCGCCGACTGCAACTCGCGCAACATCGCCGCCGGTGGTGGTGACGGGATGGCTGCGCTCGGCCCGACGATACCGATGGTGCCGACGATCTGGTCATTGTCGCGAAAGATCGGGCAGCACACGGCATTGATTCCCATCGTCACCTCACCGTCCGCATCGTCATACAGTCGCTCGCGAATCAACGCCAGGCGCTGGGCCAGGGCTTCGGGTTCGTGCAGGGTCAGGGGCGTCAGTTGCGGCATCTTGCGGCGCATCACCCGCTGCTGACTGGCGGTGTCGGCGAACGCCAACACGGTGCGGCCCTGGGCCGAGCAATACGGCAGCACGCGGTTGCCCGGTTTCACCGAGATGCACACATTGGCCTTGGATTCGACACAGGACACCACCAGCGCGGTGTCATGGGTAGCGACCGCCAGCAAGGCCGTTTGGCCAGTGGCATCGCGGATGCGGGTCAGGTAAGGGTCGGCGATGGCGCGCAGGTCGAACTGCTCGCCAGCAGCTTCGCCGTAGGCCACCAGGCGTGAACCGAGCATGTATTTCTCGGTGGTCGGATCCTGTTCGAGGATCCCCAACTGGCGCATCGAGGCCAGGTGCCGGTAGGTGCGCGGCTTGGCAGTCTGCAGTTGTTGAGCCAGCTCGGTGACCCCGAGCGGGCGCCGCGCAGCGGTCAGTTCGTCAAGCAGGCGGAAGACCATCTCCACCGACTCGAGCAAGGCCGGACCACTGGCGGGCTTTTCATCATCCTGGTTCAAGCGTTCACCTCGCATGGAGCTTTGGGGAAAGCCCGATTGTATCGCTTGGCGAAACGCTTGTGTTGGTCTACGACATCAAATACTGGCAGGTTCTGCCGAAACGGCTGCGCGATCCTGCTGCGGCATCTTCACCGAGTACATCGTGTAGGCACCGATCAGGGTCATCACCGCCAGCACGTACAAGCCGTATTCAAGATGTCCGCTGCCCTGCTTCACCCAACCCATCATGAACGGGCTGGCGTAGCCGCCGAGGTTGCCGATGGTGGCGATCAGCGCGATGCCGGCCGCAGCTGCCGTGCCGGTCAACAGCACGCCGGGCAATGCCCAGAGCACGCAGAACCCGGCCAGACCGCCGGACATCGCCAGGCTCAGGCCGGCCAGCGACAGCACCGGTTGATCGTGGAAGAACGCCGCCATTGCCAGGCCTGCGGCCGACGCCAGATTGCACAGCGTGCCATGCCAGCGCCGCTCGCGGGTGCGGTCCGAATGCCGGCTGACCACCAGCATCACCACCGAGGCAATCGCGAACGGAATCGCCGCGATCAACCCGGTGTGAGTGAGGCTCTTGATGCCCAGGCCCTGGACGATCTGCGGCAGCCAGAAGCTCACCCCGTAAGTGCCGCACAACAGGGCAAAGTTCACGTAAATCAGTCGCCACAGGTCCTTGTTGACGAACGCCGCACGGAAATTGTGCCCCGCCCCCGCATGTTCCTGGGCCTGACGTTGCGCAGCCAGTTGGCGTACCACCCGTTGGTTTTGCTCCGGGCTCAGCCAGTGGACGTTGCCCGGACGGTCATCGAGGTAGAAGAACACCACGATACCCAGCAACACCGCTGGCGTGCCCTCGATCAGGAACAGCCATTGCCAGCCCGCCAAGCCATGCACACCCGCGAAGGTCTGCATGATCCAGCCCGACAGCGGGCTGCCCAGCACCCCGGCCATGGCGATCCCCAGGTTGAACCAGGCCATGGCCTGGGACCGGGCATAGGATGGGAACCAATAGGTCATGTACAACACGACCCCCGGGTAAAACCCGGCCTCGGCCATGCCCAGCAAAAAGCGCATGACATAGAACTGGTTGGGCGTCTGCACGAACATCATCGACACCGAGAGGATGCCCCACATCACCATGATGCGGGTGATCCAGAATCGCGCGCCAACCCGTTGCAGCATCATGTTGCTGGGGATCTCGCACAGGCAGTAGCCGATGAAAAACACGCCGGCACCGAAGCCGAACGCCATGTCGCTAAGACCGATATCGGCCGACATCTGCAACTTGGCGAAACCGACGTTGACCCGGTCGAGGAAGGCAATGATGTAGAGCACAAACAGGAACGGCAGCAACCGCCAGGCGATGCGGTTGTACAGCACACTGTCCTGCTCGTTGTCGAACGTGTTGCGGGCTATGAGCTTCATCGCAGTACTCTTTTTTTGTAATTGTTGTTTTGGTGAAGCGAGCCTGATCAGGCCTGGGCCGACAGGATGAAATCGGCGCAGCGCTCGCCGATCATGATGCAAGGTGCGTTGGTATTGCCACTGACGATCGTCGGCATGATCGACGCATCGGCCACCCGCAGCCCCTGCACGCCACGCACGCGCAAAGTCGGGTCGACCACGGCGGCAGCGTCCGAGCCCATCCGGCAGGTGCCGGCGGGATGGAACACGGTTTTGGCGACGGTGCGCACGTAGTCCTCGAACACCGCGTCGGGCACGTCGTCGTTTTCCGGGAGCATGAGCATGCGCTCCACTACGCTGGCCAGCGCGGGTGCACGGAGGATCTTGCGGGCCAGTTTCACCCCGGCCACCATCGTGCGCATGTCCTCGGGGTCGCTCAGGTAGTTGGCGTTCAGTGCCACGTCCGCCAGCGGGTCGGCGCTTTTCAGGCGCAGCCGGCCACGGGATCGCGGGCGCAGCGCGCAGGGGTTGACGGAGATGCCATGGCCGGCCGGCGGCATGCGGTCGATATCGCCGACCAGCGCCGGCACCACGTGAAATTGCACGTCCGGGCGACCGCAGCCAGTGGCATCGACGAACGCGCCGCTTTCCACCACGTTGGAACTGAGCAGGCCCGTGCGCGTGGCCAGGTATTTCAAGCCATGGCCAACGGCGCGCAAGCCACGGTCATGCCCGAGCAGGCTCGAGGGCTGGCGGGTCTGGGCGTAGACCGATGCGCTGAGATGGTCCTGGAAGTTCTCACCGACTTCGGGAGCGTCCACCCGCACGTCGATGCCCATCGCCTGCAAATGCTCACGGGGTCCGATCCCGGACAGCATCAGCAGTTTTGGCGAAGCGATGGCTCCGGCACTGACGATCACTTCGCCACGGGCACGGAAACTCAACTCACGGCCGGCCTCATCCTGCGCCTGCACGCCCACTACCCGCGAACCGTCGAACTGCAACCGGGTGACATGAACACCCGTCATCACCTTGAGGTTGGGGTTCTTGCGCATCGGCCGCAGGTACGACGCCGCCGAACTGGCGCGACGGCCGTCGGCGGTGGTGGTCTGGTAGAAACCGGCACCTTCCTGCTTGACCCCGTTGAAGTCATCGTTGGCCGGCACGCCTGCTTCTACCGCTGCCTCGACAAAAGCCCGGCTGAGGAAATGCTTGTGCCGTGGATCGCTGACCTTCAGCGGCCCCTGTTGTCCGTGCAACTGACCGCCCAGGCGGGCGTTGGCTTCGCAGCGGCGAAACACCGGCAGCACGTCCGCCCACCCCCAGCCCTGGCAACCGGCGTTTTTCCAATCTTCATAATCCTCGGCCTGACCGCGAATGTAGATCATCGCGTTGACCGAGCTGCCGCCGCCCAAGGTGCGGCCCTGGGGAATGAACACTTCGCGCTGGTTGACGAAGGGCTCGGGCTCGGTGCGGTACATCCAGGTGCGGCGAGTGCCGTGTACGCGGATGAACGTACCGGGAATATGCACATAGGGGTGATTGTCGGCCGGGCCGGCTTCAAGCAGCAGCACCTGCTTGCCAGCCTGGGCCAGCCGCGCGCTGAGCGCACAGCCGGCCGATCCGGCTCCGATCACGATGTAATCGAAGATTTCCATTATTGTTGTTCTCTTAAGCGAAGAAAGATCAGCCGACCTGGCTCACGAATTTGGTGGTGAAGTAGGCGTCCAGTCCCTCGCTGCCACCTTCACTGCCATAGCCGCTGTCCTTGACGCCACCAAACGGCGTCTCTGGCGCAGCGAGGCCGAAGTGGTTGATCGAGACCATGCCCGACTGCAACTCGTCAGCCAGCAGCGTGGCGCGCTGCACCGAGCGGGTGAAGGCAAATGCCGCGAGGCCAAATGGCAGGCCGTTGGCCTTGCTGATCACTTCTTCCAGGGTGTCAAAGGCCACGATCGACGCGATTGGCGCGAACGGTTCTTCGCTCATGATCCGCGCGTTTTCCGGTACTTCGGTCAACACCGTGGCCGGGTAGTAGAAGCCGGCCCCCTCGCCGCCCTGTCCACCCAGACGCAGTTGCGCGCCGACAGCCAGGGCATCGTCTACGTATTCCTGTGCTGCCGACACGCGACGCGGGTTGGCCAATGGGCCGAGCTGAGTGCTGGCGTCGTGGCCATCACCGAGCTTGAGGTTGGCGCTGACGCGGCAGAAGGTTTCGACGAAGCGCTCATAAACACTTGCCTGCACATAAAAGCGGGTGGGCGATGCGCAGATCTGCCCGCCGTTGCGGAATTTGAGGTTGGCCCCCAGGGTGGCGACCGCATCGACGTCCACGTCGTCGCAGACGATAAACGGCGCGTGTCCGCCCAGCTCCAGGGTGCAGCGTTTGAGGTACTGCCCCGCCAGGGCACCAAGGGCGCGGCCCACCGGCACGGAACCGGTAAAGGACACCTTGCGGATGATCTCGGAGCGGATCAACTGGTCGGACACTTCAGCCGGCACGCCGAACACCAGGTTCAACACGCCCGCCGGCACGCCGGCATCCTGGAAGGCACGGCACAGTTCGATGCACGAGGATGGGGTTTCTTCCGGGCCCTTGGCGATGATCGAGCAACCGGCGGCCAGGGCCCCGGCAATCTTGCGCACCAGTTGGCTGACCGGGAAGTTCCACGGGCTGAACGCCGCGACCGGGCCAATCGGCTCGCGCAACACCAACTGACGCACGCCGCTGGCACGCGGTGGAATCACCCGGCCGTAGGCGCGACGGCCTTCTTCGGCGTACCAGTCGATGTGGTCACCGGCCCCGAAGGCTTCCATGCGCGCCTCGGCCAGCGGCTTGCCCTGTTCGAGGGTGATCAGGGCGGCAATTTCGTCGGCGCGTTCACGCACCAGGTCGGCAGCGCGGCGCAGCACTTTGGAGCGCTCGTAGGCCGACGTCTTGCGCCACACCTCAAAACCACGCGCGGCAGCCGCCAGCGCGCGATCCAGATCGGTGGAACTCGCCAGGCTCAATTGGGCGATGACCTCGCCGGAGGCAGGATTGAACACATCGGCGCGGCGTGGGTGATTGCCGGCAGACCATTGCCCGTCGATCAAAAGGGATTGTATGACTCGCATGGATGGCATTTCCTTCACTTGTTTCTTTCGTAGAAACGTTGTTTTTTTGTACGACACAATCCTAGGGTTGCTGACGGACCGCTGTCAAGGTCGAAAAAGTCTCTTGACCGGGGCCTGACAGCCGGCGTAGGTTTATCTCACAACGAAACATCATTCTTATAAAAGAAACGGAGAAACCCGATGAGTCTCGCCCATGCCCTGCTTCACAACTGGAATGAGCTGCCCCGCGAAACCGTGCGCAAAGGCGTCGAGCGCGTTGCCTTTCGCGGCGACGACACCTTGTGCGTGATGAACTGGCTGACCCCGGGCATGGACGTGTTCCCGCACAGCCACACCTTCGAGCAACTGGTCATCATCGTGCAGGGCCGGGTGCGCTTTCACCTGGACGATGAAGTGGTTGAAGGCGGCCCGGGCAGCATGATTCGCATCCCGCCGCACGTGGTGCATTACGCCGAACCCCTGGGTGATGAAGTGGTAATGAACCTCGACGTGTTCTCGCCGATTCGCGACGACTACCGCCACCTGATCGAGTATCAGGATGCCGAATTCGCCCCGGCCAAAGGCCAGCCGGCATGAGCTTCGCCAACCGGCTGCGCCAGGGCGAGCGTCTGCTCAGCGCCTTTATCAAGACGCCCAGCCACGCCGTGATCGAGATTGCCGGCGACACAGGGTTGGATGCAGTGGTGCTCGACGCCGAGCACGCGCCCTTCGACGCTGCTGCTTTGGATATCAGCCTGCTGGCCTGCCGTGCAGCCCGCACCGGCGGTCTGGTGCGCGTGCCGGACAAGCGTCCTGCGACCTTGCAACAGGCGCTGGACCTGGGGGCCGACGGCTTGGTGTTGCCGCACATCATCAGCGCCGACCAGGCCAACTCGGTGCTCCAGGCCTTGTACTACCGCGACGGTAGCCGCGGTTTCTCCAACTCACCCCGGGCCGGTGGCTACGGTCGCGCCGACCTGGCCGAGCACCTGGCGGCCGAGGACGGTCGCCATGCGGTCATTGCGCAGATCGAGGACCGCGAAGCACTGGAGCACCTCGACCAGTTGGCCCGCCTTGAACGTATCGACTGCCTGCTGGTCGGCCGCGCAGACCTCAGTGTGTCCCTGGGCGCCGAGCGCCTGGACGACCCGCGGGTCGAGGACGCCGTCAGCCGGGTACTCGACGCGGCTCAGGAGGCGGGCAAACCCACCGGCATGTTCGTCGCCAACCTCGAAGACCTCGAACGCTTCGCCGCCCGCGGCGTGAGCTTTTTCATCCTGGGTTCCGACCAGGCGCTGCTGCGCGCCGGCTGGAGCCAGCAAGTCCGTCAATTCCACGGGTCGGCCCGCTGACCCGCACCACAACAAGAGAGACCTTCCATGAATGCAATCATCGACACCCCGATCAGCGCAGAACGCCAGGCGCACATCGACGACCTGCTCAAGGGCGCCATCGATCTGCACTGCCACAGCGGCCCCTCGGTCATGCCGCGCTACTGCGACCACGTCGAAGCCATGCGCGAAGCGTCCGAAGCAGGGCTCAAGGCGGTGCTGCTCAAGGACCACTACTACAGTTGCACACCGGTCACCCACATCCTGAACAAGCACTTCAGCGAACTGAATGTGCACATGCTCTCCGGCGTGCCGCTGAACAACGCCGTCGGCGGGCTGAACGTGCACGCCGTGGAACACGGCCTGACCCTTGGCGCCAAACTGGTGTGGATGCCGACCTTCTCCTCGGCCAACCACATCGCCCATCACCAACAGGATAAGAAGTTCGTCGAGAAATTCCCGCAGACCACCCAGCGCATGCTGCAACCGATCCCGCTGACCGTGCTCGACGACAACGACCAACTCAAAGACGAGGTCAAGGCCATCCTTGACCTGATCGCCGCCCAGGATGTGGTGCTCTCCGCCGGTCACCTGAACATCCGCGAGATCTGGCCACTGTTCGAGGAAGCGCGCCGGCGTGGGGTCAAGCGCCTGCTGGTCAACCATCCGACCTATGTAGTGGACGCGACCCTGGACGACATGCGCCAACTGGCCCGTGACGGCGTATTCATGGAGCACTCGATGTGCATGTGGGTACCGGGTTCCAAGTTCAAGTTCTACGACGACACCTTCCTGCGGGAGGTGATCGAGGCCGGCACGGTCGACCTGACCATCCTCGGCTCCGACCTCGGCCAGCAAGGCAACCCGGGCATCGCCGACGGCTTTCGCAACGTGATCGGCCAGTTGATCGACCTGGAGTTCAGCGACGCGGACATCCGCAAGATGACCTCAGGCAACGCTGCCCGCTTGATGAATTTGTGAGGGCATTGGCATGACGCGACTGACGACCACCATCGGCCGGCTGACCCTGAAAAACCCGGTCATCTGCGGGGCCGGTGAACAGACCATGACCGCCGACGCTACCCGAGCCGCCCTGGCCAGCGGCGCCGGTGCGGTGGTGGCCAAATCCACCAACGAATCCCCTGCCGCCAAGGAGCAACTGGACAAGACCGACTACGTGCTGCTCGATGCCCAGTGGAACCGCCTGCCCTGGAACTTCCAGCCGCCGGCCGAGGCCAGCCTGTTCGGCCGCTCGGGCCTGGTCCAGCGCGACTTCGAGGAGTGGCTGCAAGAACTGGCGATGCTTGACCGCGAAGCCCGCCTGCAGGATGCCTACGTCATTCCCAGCCTGATTCTCAGCGATCTGGAACAATGCGCCGCATTCGCCCAACGGATCGAGCAGGCCGGCCTGCGCGTCTTGGAACTGAACATCGGCGCGCCCCACGGCGAAGAAGCCGCCAAGGGCGCCATCGTTCTCGAACGCGGCGCCGCCCGCATCGAAGCCATCGTGCGCCGCCTGCGCGAAGCCACCACCCTGCCCCTGTGGATCAAGCTCACCGGGCAAAGTGAAGACGTCGTCGGCCTCGCCCAGGCCGCACGCCGTGGCGGCGCCGACAGCGTGGTGATGATGGGCCGCTTCATGGGCTTTATACCCGACCTGGAAACCGGCCTGCCCCTGCTCGGCACCAGCGCCGCTATCGGCGGCGGCTGGGCACTGCCACTGACCGCCCGCTGGGTGATGCAGGCACGCAAGGCCATGGGCGACGACTACCCGTTGATCGCCACCAACGGCGCACGCAGCGGGCTGGACGTGGCCCGCTTCCTGCTGGCCGGGGCCTGCGCCACGGAAATGACCTCGGCGGTGTTCACCGGTGGTTACGGGGTGTTGAGCGAGGCCATCGAGGAGCTGGAGGCGTACGTGGCCAAACGCGAATCGACAGTCAGTGAGTTGCTGGGCAGCGCGGCGGACAAGGTGCAGACCTATCAGCAGCAGCCGAGCCGCGAGGGCTGGTGGGAGCAGTTCGCCCCAAAGTGCCAAGGGTCTCGCGCTTGAAGCGGTTGGGTCGGGAGATCACTGAGAGTTGGCGGTTGTTGGCGCCTTGAAGAGAGGTTGGCTGGATGGGTGATTCCGTCTAGCCGGCCCGTCCACGTTAATGCCGTACACACCCAAAAACAGGAACTCGGTGCGCTCTCAATACCTTCAGAGCATCAAACAATACTTGTTCGATATTAGACACGTTCAGTCTTACAGGGGACCCTGATCACCATTACAACAATACTTAATGGGTATGATCATGCCAGCCACCTGCCGCAGCTCCGCCAGCGTTTTCCCATCCATCTTCGACACCGTGATGGGATAACGAACATGCACACTTCCTCCTCCTGGGTTGTCCTGTCCATCACCGGTATCTACATGCTCAGCCTCGCGCTGATCAGCTTCAGCGTGCGCCGCCATTCGCGCAGTGCCAACAACTACACCACTGGCGGCGGGCACTTTCCTGCCATCCTGATTGGCTTTCTGATGTTATCGGAATTCATTGGCACGGCCGTCAGCATTGGTACCGCGCAGACCGGTTTCAAGACCGGCATTTCGGCAGCCTGGAACCTGTTTGCCCTGGCACTGGGGTTCGTGTTGTTCGCCTGGTTGCTGGCGCGCAAGTACAAAGATCTGGGTGACAACACCATCTCCGGCGTGCTGTCGCGCAACTACGGGCAACGGACCCGCTTCGCCACCTCGATCATCACCATATTCGCCCTGGAAATCGTCGCGGTTTCGATTTACGCCAGCGGCGGCGCGGTCCTGGCGAGTGTGATGCAGGTGGACCGCACGCTGGCGATCATCATTGTCGGGGTAGTGTCGGTTTTGTACGTGAGCATCGGCGGCATGCGCTCGGTGATCTATACCAACTTTGTGCACGCCAGCCTTAAATACCTCGGCGTCGGCCTGGCGCTGTGGTTCGGTTTGAAACAGGTGGGAGGCATCAGCACGCTGCAAGCCCAGTTACCCGCCAGCATGTTCGACTGGACCGCCATTGGCTGGGGCCAAATTATCGCCTGGATGATCGCCGGTATTGGCTCGATTTTCTCCACCCAATACGTGATTCAAGCGGTCAACACCGTCAGCGACGCGGGCAAGGCGCAACGCGCCTGCTTCTATTGCGCGGTGTTCATGGTTCCGTTCGGGATCGGCGCAGCCTTGATCGGCATGTGCAGCGCCGCCTTGTTTCCTCAGGTGGATTCGTTGCAAGCCTTCCCGCGCCTGATTGCCAGCATGGATCAACTGACCGCGGGCCTGGTAGTCGCAGGTTTGGCCGGGTCGCTGTTCGGCACCATTTCTGCGGTGAGCATGGGTTCGGCCACGCTGTTGCTGCGCGACTTTTACGAGCCGTGGTTCAACCCTGAAAAGAACGATGCCAAGTCCCTGCGTTTTGTTCGCATCGCCACCATCGCCGTGGGCCTGTTACCCATCGCGCTGGCACTGACTTCAGACAAGGTGCTGATGATCGCTTTCCTGGGCAAGGCCTTGCGCGCTTCGCTGGCCGTGCTGGTGCTGATGGTGTTCTACGCGCCGAGGTTCGGCACCGCGACGGCCGCGTTCCTGAGCATCATCGCCTCGCTGGTTGCGACCGTTGGCTGGTTCCTGGCCGGCAACCCATGGGGCATCGACAACGCCTACATCGCCCTCTTCACGCCGCTGGTGATCATGACCATCGGCCACGTGACCCGTCGCGGCCCCGGCCAGGAATCGCTGGGACAGGCAGCGACCGAAGGGATGAAATGATAACGCTCAAACCCTCAAAATGGCTGGCCGCCCTGCTACTGGGCCTGGCCGGTAGCGCCCAGGCGCAATCACCCAGCGCCCTCGAAGAGCAGGCTTACAGCCGTGCGGCAGAAGTGGAAGCCAAACTGATCGAATGGCGCCGCGACATTCATCAACATCCAGAACTGGGCAGCCAGGAGACACGCACCGCCAAGCTGGTGGCCGACCACCTGCGCAAACTCGGCCTCGAGGTGCATACCGGCATCGCACACACCGGCGTGGTCGGCATTCTCACTGGCGGCAAGTCCGGGCCAGTGGTCGCACTGCGCGCCGACATGGATGCCCTACCGGTCAAGGAGCCCGAAGGTTTGCCGTTCGCGTCCAGGGCCCGCGGCAACTATCAAGGCAAGGAAGTGGACGTCATGCATGCCTGCGGCCACGATGCGCACACCGCGATGCTGATGGCCACTGCCGAAGTGCTGGCGGGCATGCGCAATACCCTGCCGGGCAAAGTGATGTTCATCTTCCAGCCTGCCGAAGAAGGCTCAAGCCTGCCCTCCTCCGGCCCAAACGAGCTTTGGGGCGCGCAACGGATGCTGCAGGAAGGTTTGTTTGACACACTCAAACCCGATGCAATCTTCGCGGTACACGTGATGCCAGGTCGATCAGGGGAACTCAGTTGGCGCACAGGCGCGACCACCGCCAGCAGCGATGATCTGAAAATCACCGTCACCGGCAAACAGGGCCATGGCGGCATGCCCTGGAACACAGTCGATCCCATCGTGACGGCGGCCCAAGTCATCACAGGCCTGCAAACCGTCGTCAGCCGACGTACCAATCTGACGCAATCGCCAGCGGTGGTCACCGTGGGCACGATCCAGGGCGGCAGCGCGGCCAACATCATTCCGGAAAAGGTGCAGATGACCGGCACCATTCGCACCTATGACGAGAAGGTCCGGGCGCAGATTGGGCGTGATGTAAAGCTGACGGCAGAGAAGATCGCTGAAAGTGCGGATGCCAAGGCTGATGTGTCGGTGATTGCGGGGTATGGCACCACTGTGAACGACGTAAAGCTCGCGGCGCAGATGGCTCCCGTGCTGGCGCGGGCTGCTTCGGGAAAGGTTGCGACCAGCCCATTGGTGGGTGCGGCGGAGGACTTCTCGTTCTTTGCGCGAGAGGCGCCCGGGCTCTTCATCTTTCTTGGAGTAACCCCTGATGGCCAGGACCCGGCCACCACCGCACCGAACCATAACCCGAATTTTATCGTGGATGAAAAGGCCCTGGTGGTTGGGGCTCGGGCGTTGTCAGGGCTGACTGTCGAGTTTTTGCAGACGTCGGCGGCCGAACCAGGCGCCGGTATTATCTCAAACCGGTAAACCCCGGCCCGTGGAGAGGTTCAAGCGTTCGCCTGGTCGAACGCTTGCCCTTTGACGAGCTCTACCCGTTCATCTCCAAGTTCGACGTTGGAGTGCTCCAGAACACACTCGCTCCGGCGGCGCCGCCCGATGGATCGACACGGAACCGTCAATATGGCTTCTGAACAGTCAGAATCGGTTTCGCTCCAACAGCATGCGCGTCAGCGTGTTGTCACGCACCCAAAAGTGATGGAACAGGCCTGCCGCTGCATGCAGACCGATCAGCCAGTAACCAGCGGTGCCCACCAGTTCATGCCAATACTTGAGCCGCTTGGCGAGGTCTGGGTCGACTCCCACCGGCGCTGGCAGGTGAAACCCAAAATACGGAAAAGGCTTGTCGGCAGCGGCCAGCATCAACCAAGCCAGTATCGGGGTGGCGATCATCAATCCGTACAGCGCCAGATGCGCCAGATGGGAAAGGCCGGTCTGCCACGCGGGTGGTTTCGGGATGATCGGTGGACGAGGCGTCAAGCGGCCCAGTAGCCGTACCCACACCAGAAGGAAGATGCTCAAGCCAAACAGGCCGTGAAACCCCATCAACACGCCTCGCGCTTCGCTGCCCTTGGGCATCCAGCCTTTGATTTCGACGCAAGCGTACACGCCAACAAACAGCGCCAGCATCAACCAATGAAGCATGATCGACAGTTTTCCATAACGATGTGCCGCCGTCTCGTGGTGCATAAGGTGCCTCGTCGTCAACAACTGCCGACCGATTCGGCAGTCTCAATACGGTTCCAGGGCGAACCGACGCCGCTACCCTGCCCTGGCAGTCTTAAGACAATCTGAAGATCGACAGTTCGTTAACATTTTTTCACCTTCAGACTTCGTTAAGAAACGGCTTGGATACTCCCCTCAAACCCATTGAGGGAGGCGCTGCGCCATGCCCGATACAGACTGGAACATTCCCCTGCCCTTGCACTTCGGTCGGGCAGAAACTCAGCGGATGAGTCTGTTCAACGCATTGCCCGGTGATTCACGGCGAGCGCCTTTTGAAGCCTTCATTGAGCACCAGTTTCGCAAAACTCATGGTGCCGATATCCGCCACTTCATGCCCGAGCTGTTCGGGATGCTCAACAGCGCGGGCCAGTTGTGCGCAGTCGCTGGCGTACGACGAGCCCATCGTGAGCCGCTGTTCCTGGAGCGTTATCTGGACGAGCGAATCGAGCCACTGATCAGCGCGGCAGCCGCTCGCGGAGTGGAACGCCGCGAAATCGTCGAAGTCGGCAACCTTTGCGCCAGTGACACGGGCAGCGCACGCCTGAGCATCATCGCCCTGACTTACCTGCTGGGTATGGGCGGCCCGGAATGGGTGACGTTCACCGGCAACATCGGGTTGGTGAACAGCTTCCATCGCCTGGGTCTCAAACCGGTGACACTGTGCGCCGCCGACCCCAAACGCCTCGGCGAGGACCGCCACGACTGGGGGAGCTACTACGAAAGCAAACCCTGGGTGCACGTCGGGAACATTCGCGCCGGGTTCCTGCATTTGCGCGATATCGGACTGTTTAACCGGCTCGGATTGCCGACGCCGATCGAAGGAGCCTTCCATGTCGCTTGAACTGCAACGGTTCCATGAAACCCTGCGCGGCCACGCCGGGCGCAACGACAGCAGCGTGGCGCTGTGGGGCGATACGCTCAAGATCGACTACCCGACGCTGTACGCCGAGTTGCTGTACCGCCAGGAGCGCCTGCGCGATGAGAAGGTGCAGGTCGTTGCTTTGGCGCTGGACAACGGCGTCGAAGCCATGCTCTGGGACCTGGCAATACTGTTCGAAGGGCTGACGTGCGTATGCCTGCCGCCTTTTTTCAGCGCGGCGCAACGTGCCCACTGCCTGGAGCAGAGCCAGGCCGAACGCGTCATCGCCGAGCCGCAACTGGACACCGAAATGCTCACAGCCGGCTATGAAAAACGCGGCGAATTCTGGTGCCACGCTTTTGCCGGTCCCAATAGAATGCCAGTGGGCACCGCCAAACTGACCTTCACCTCCGGCACCACGGGCACGCCCAAAGGTGTGTGCCTGAGCGCCGACAGCCTGCTACGGGTCGCGCGGGAGTTGGAGCAAGCCAGTCTTGCCAACGCGCCACGACGCCATGTGGCACTGCTGCCCCTGGCGATTCTGCTGGAAAACCTGGGCTGCTACGCAGCGCTATATGCCGGTGCAACGCTGAGCTTGCCGAGCCAGGAAACCCTCGGCATTCAGGGCGCCAGTGGCGTCAATGTGCCGCGTATGCTCGGCTACCTGGCCAGCCGCCAACCTGAGAGCCTGATCCTGGTGCCGCAACTGCTGTTACTGCTGGTCAGCGCTGCGGAACAACACGCTTTCAATCCGCGCACCCTGCGCTTTGCTGCCGTGGGTGGCGCACGGGTGGCGGAGGAGCTGCTGCACCGCGCTCAACGGGTGGGGCTTGCGGTGTACGAAGGCTACGGGTTGTCCGAATGTGCCTCGGTGGTTTGCCTCAACCGTCCCGGTGCGCAGCGCCCCGGTAGCGTCGGCAAGCCCCTGCCCCATGTAGCGCTGCGATTGGCGCAGGACGGTGAAGTCATGATCAAGGGTTCGAGATTGCTCGGCTATCTCGGCGAACCTGCGATCACTGACCCGTGGTGGCCGAGCGGCGATCTGGGCGAATTCGATACGGACGGTTTCCTCTACCTCAAGGGACGCAAGAAACACCAGTTCGTCACCAGCTACGGGCGCAACGTCAACCCCGAATGGGTCGAGGCCGAACTGACTCAGCGCCGGCACATTGCCCAAGCTTTCGTCTATGGCGAAGCCCTGCCCCACAACCATGCGCTGCTCTGGCCGCACCGCCCGGATTGCACCGATGCCGAGCTGCAAGCCGCCGTCGATGAAGCCAATGACGTTTTGCCCGATTACGCCCATGTGCATCACTGGACGCGTCTGTCTCAACCTTTCAGTGCCGCCAACGGCCTGCTCACCCCCAACGGCCGTCCACGCCGCGACGCCATCGTCACGGTGTATCACCACCTGTTGACTGAATCCGTCGTATCCGAGGAATCCGCATCATGAGTTTTTTCGACACCCTGCAAGAAGCCACGCAAAAGGAACGCCATGAGCTGTTCAACCTGCCGATCATCGTCGATGCCCTTCAAGGCCAGGTCAGCCTGGAGAGCTATCGGGCGTTCCTGGCACAGGCTTATTACCATGTGCGCCACACCGTGCCCCTGATAATGGCGTGCGGCGCAGCCCTGCCGACGCGCCTGGAGTGGTTGCGTAAAGCGGTCTGCGAATACATCGAAGATGAGTACGGCCATGAACAGTGGGTGCTCGACGACATCGCTGCCTGTGGTGGGGATCGTGACGCCGTGCGCGACGGCCAGCCATCGCCAGCGATAGAGCTGATGATCAGCTTCCTCTACGACCTGATCGCCCGCGGTAATCCGGTGGGCTTGTTCGGCATGGTCAACGTGCTGGAGGGCACCAGCGTCGCCCTGGCTACGCACGCCGCCGCCAGCATTCGCGAGCACCTGGCACTGCCCATCTCGGCCTTCAGCTACCTCAGCTCCCACGGTTCGCTCGACATCGAGCACATGCAGACCTACCGCCACCTGATGAACCAACTCGAAGACCCGCAGGATCAAGCGGCGGTGATTCATGCCTCGAAAATGGTTTACCGGCTCTATACCGAGATGTTCCGCGGCCTGCCCCGCCACGCGGAGGCACAAGATGCAGCTGCATGAGGCCCGCGTGGTGTTGACCGGTGCCAGTGGCGGTATTGGTGTGGCGATCACCGGCGCTCTGTGCGCCGCCGGTGCGCGCGTGCTCGCCGTGGCACGGCATCAGCAGGCGTTGTTGCCACTGCTCAAGCGCTACCCGCAGAACCTGAGTTGGATCGCGGCCGATCTCACTTCGTCCGATGATCAGCGCCAAGTGTTGACGGCTGCCGAGGGCATCGGCGGTATCAACCTGCTGATCAACGCCGCCGGCGTCAATCACTTTGCCATGCTCGAACAACTGGACGACAGCGACATCAACGACATGCTGGCGGTGAACATCAGCGCCCCCATCTGCCTGACCCGACTGCTGTTGCCACTGCTCAAGCGGGCTGACAACGCCATGGTGGTCAATGTCGGCTCCACCTATGGCTCCATCGGCTACCCAGGTTATGCCAGTTATTGCGCCACGAAGTTTGCCCTGCGCGGGTTTTCCGAGGCTTTGCGCCGAGAACTGGCCGATACCCGCGTCAACGTGTTGTACGTCGCGCCCCGCGCCACCCGTACGTCGATGAACAGTGCCGCCGCGCAAGCCTTGAACGATGCGCTGAAGGCCAGCGTCGACGATCCGCAAACCGTGGCAGCGGCAGTCACTCATGCGATTGCCGGTGATCGTCGAGACCTGTACCTGGGCTGGCCGGAGCGGTTTTTCGTGCGCCTCAACAGCCTGCTACCCAATCTGGTGGATCGGGGCTTGCGCAAGCAGTTGCCGCTGATCCGTCGCCTGAGTGAAAAAAACGAGAACGAGACGCCAAAATCATGAAGAAAATGTTCGCATGCCTGCTGCTCGGCGCCCTCAGTCAAAGCGCTCTGGCACTGGACGCCGCCGATCAACAACGCCTGAACAGCATTCAGCAGGGTTGGGCGCGCATTCAGTACGAGACCCCGGAAAGCCAACGCGCTGCTGCCTTTGAGCAACTGGCAGCCCAAGCCTCCAACTTTACAACCGAGCGTCCGGCCGTGGCCGAGGCCTGGATCTGGAAAGGCATCGTCACCAGCAGTTGGGCCGGCGCCCAGGGCGGACTCGGCGCCTTGGGCAAAGCCAAGGACGCCAAGGCCGACCTGGAAAAGTCGCTGACCCTGGACCCAAAAGCCTTGCAAGGTTCGGCCTATACGAGCCTCGGCGCGCTGTACGATCGGGTGCCCGGCTGGCCGATCGGCTTCGGCGACAGCGACAAAGCCGAGCAATTGCTCAGGCAAGCCCTGCACTTCAATCCCGACGGCATCGACAGCCTGTACTTCTGGGGCGATCATCTCTACCGTCAGAAACGCTACGCTGAAGCCAGGGCCGCGCTGCTCAAAGCCCTTCAGGCAGCGCCTCGGCCGGGCCGGGAAAGCGCTGACGCCGGGCGCCGCAAAGAAATCGCCGCTTTGCTGGTGGACGTGAACAAGAAACTCGACTGACAGGAGCCCATGTGCGTTTACTACTGATCGAGGACGATGTCGCGCTCGGTGAAGGCATTCACCAGGCGCTGGGGCGCGAGGGTTACACCGTCGACTGGCTCAAGGATGGCGCCAGCGCATTGCATTCGTTGCTCAGCGAAAGCTTTGACCTGGCGGTGCTCGACCTTGGGCTACCGCGCATGGATGGCCTTGAAGTGCTGCGTCGCCTGCGCAACAGCGGCTCCAACCTTCCGGTGCTGATCCTGACCGCCCGCGATGCCACGGAAGACCGAATCGCCGGGCTCGATGCCGGCGCCGACGATTACCTGATCAAGCCCTTCGACCTGGCCGAGCTCAAGGCGCGCTTGCGGGCCTTGTTACGGCGCAGTGCCGGTCGCGCCCAGGCGTTGATCGAGCACGCGGGCATCAGCCTGAACCCTGGCACCCAACAAGTCAGCTACAGGGGCCAGCCCGTGGCACTGACACCCAAGGAATATCAGTTGTTGCATGAGTTGCTGTCGCCGCCCGGCCGGGTGATGACCCGCGACCAACTGATGCAGTTGCTCTATGGCTGGAGCGAAGAAGCCGAAAGCAACACGCTCGAAGTGCACATCCACCACCTTCGCAAGAAATTCTCCACCGACCTGATCCGCACCATTCGGGGCGTGGGTTATTTGGTGGAGGAGCGCCAATGACCTCGATCCGCCGCCGTACACTGACGCTGATCATCGGTCTGTTGCTTGCCGGCTTGACGGTACTCAGCTTCTTTAACGTGCACGACAGCAATCACGAGATCGCCGAGGTCTACGACGCACAACTGGCCCAGAACGCGCGGTTGCTGCAAGGCGTGATGCGCATGCCGCTGGCCGGTCAGCAACACGCCGACCTGTACCGTGCCTTCAACACTGCTCTGGGTGAAGCGGAGCCGCGAGGCGACGGCCACCCTTACGAACGCAAAATTGCCTTTCAGGTGTGGAACTCCGAAGGTGAAGTGTTGGTACACACTGCCAGCGCGCCTTCGTTCAGATCACCACCCACCTTGCCAGGCTTCAGCGACGTAGTGGACCTGAACAACCGTCATTGGCGCGCCTTCATTCTCGAAGATCAAAACAACGGCATGCGCATCTGGGTCGGAGAGCGCGATGACGTTCGGGCGGATCTGGTTGACCGCATCGTCCGCCACACCTTGGGCCCCAACGTGATTGGCAGCCTGCTGTTGGCGGCCATGGTCTGGCTTGCCATCGGCTGGGGGCTCAAGCCGTTGGCGAACATGGCCGCGACCTTACGCGCAAGACACAGTGGCTCGCTTGAACCGTTGCAGTTGACGCCGCTGCCCAGCGAGCTGGAACCGATGCAAGCCGCACTCAATCGCATGCTCGCTCAAATCCAGGAAGTGCTCGGACGCGAGCGTCGCTTCATCGCCGACGCCGCCCATGAGATGCGTACACCGCTTGCGGTGTTGCGAGTCCACGCCCAAAACCTTCAGGAAGCCGGCTCTGAACAGGAGCGCCGTGAATCGCTGGCGTTCCTGATTGCCGGCGTCGACCGCACGACCCGATTGGTCAACCAACTGTTGACCATGGCCCGCCTTGAGCCCGGCGCTGGAGGTTCCCCGCCCCAACGGGTCGACGTAGCCGAGACAGTGCGCAACAGCTTGGCTCAAATGACCCCGTGGTTACTGAGCAAACACCTGGAACTGGCGTTTGAAGAAAGCGGCCGGCCGGCCTACGCGCTGGTCAGCCCCACTGCGCTCGAAATTGCCCTTGGCAACCTGATGACCAACGCCGCCAATTTCTCGCCAGACAATGGCGTGATCACTGTGAGGTTGAGCCGGACTGAGGGCTTCTGCCATTTGATTGTCGAAGACCAGGGTCCCGGGATCGAAGAAGCGGACCGGGCACGATTGTTCGAACGTTTTTACAGCCGTGGCAATGCGCAAGGGGCAGGACTGGGCTTGACCATCGTCAACACCATCGCGACGCAGTTGGGAGGGAGCATCACGTTGGTCAACCGCCAGGAAGGTGGCTTGCGGGCAACGTTGTCCATCCCGGCCAGTTAACCGGCGATCACGATCGACTTGAGTGGTATGCGCAGAAAGGAAAAACCCGAACGACCTGTGTGAAAACACGCTGACAGCCTTCCGAATGGCAACAGGATCAAGTCGTCTTGACGATTTTTTTCTATTCTATCGGATAGATTCATTTTCTCGCCATCGTAACTCCGTGCATTCGAAAAGGAATGTCCTATGGATTAGGACTCGCAGATACGCAGATCCACCAGCAACAAATTTTCGATCTGGAAGGAATATTACAAGGAGTTTTCAATGCGCTTTTTCACTTCAGCCCCCCTGCGCTTCGTTCTAACGGTTACCGGCCTATGGTTGGTGGTTTTTACCCTTACCCGGTTGGTGTTACTGGCCACTCACCTTTCAGAGGCGGGCAATGCCTATGCTTCGATTTTCGGTATAGGCGCACTGTACGATCTGAGCTTTCTGCTGTTCGCCGCGCTGCCGATGAGCCTCTATGTGTTGCTGTGTCCTCCCGCTTTGTGGCGTAGCCGTGGGCACTACTGGTTTTTGCAAGGCCTCTTGATACTCAGCGTTTTCGTGATGTTATTCACCGCTGTGGCTGAATGGCTGTTCTGGGACGAATTCGGCGTACGCTTCAACTTTATTGCCGTGGATTATCTGGTGTACTCCGACGAGGTGTTGAATAACATTCTGGAGTCTTACCCTATCGGTAAGTTGCTTAGCGGGTTGGCGGTGATCGCCGTTGTAATCTGCATTATTTTGTACAGACCATTAAAGCGTGTGATCAGTGCGCCGTTGCCGGCCTGGCGCGTGCGCTTGCTGAGTGTTGCGGCGTTGTTCGCCTTGACTGCAATTGTTGTGTGCTTCGTTGACCAGGACACTCCCCGGGGAGAAGGCGGAAACACCTATCAGCATGAATTGGCCAGCAATGGCCCCTACCAGTTCTTTGCCGCGTTTCGCAATAACGAGTTGGACTACGAACAGTTCTACGCCACGTTGCCGAATGATGTAGTCGGCAGAATGATCCATCAGGAAATGGCGGAAAGCGACGTGCGGTTCATCGGAAAGGATTCCCTTGATGTACGTCGAGTCGTCACGCAGAAAAAAAAGACCAAGCGACATAATATTATTTTGGTGACCATCGAAAGCTTCAGCGCGAAGTACATGGGCAGCAATGGGAACCCTGACAACCTGACGCCCAATCTCGATCAATTACGTAAGGAAAGTCTTTACTTCAACAACTTCTACGCCACTGGCACCAGAACCGACCGTGGCCTGGAAGCGATTACGTTGTCTGTTCCTCCAACGCCGGGACGCTCTATCGTAAAACGGGTAGGCCGTGAAAGTGGCTTCGCCAGCCTGGGCCAACAGCTCAATCATGTCGGTTACGACAGCGTTTTTGTATACGGTGGACGTGGCTACTTCGACAACATGAATGCGTTCTTCGGGGGGAATGGTTACAAGGTGGTCGATCAAAGCAGTGTCGATGAAGCAGATATCCATTTCAAAAATGCCTGGGGCATGGCAGATGAAGATCTTTACCAATTGACGCTGAAGCTGGCAGACGAGAACTTTTCGCTCAACAAACCGTTCCTGTTGCAACTGATGACCACCTCCAATCACCGTCCATACACTTACCCAGATGGCAGGATTGATATTGCATCCGGTGACGGTCGCGACGGTGCTGTGAAATATACTGACTATGCAATCGGAAAATTCCTGGAAGCAGCCCGAAAGAAAGCCTGGTTCGACAATACTATCTTTGTCTTTGTCGCTGACCACACGGCTGGTAGCGCTGGCAAGGAAGATCTTCCAATTCGTAATTATCAAATTCCATTGTTCATCTACGCCCCTAAGCTCATTCCTGCGCGTGAAGAGGGTCAATTGGCGAGTCAGATAGACTTGGCTCCGACACTGCTAGGGTTGTTGAACCTTAATTACGAATCGACATTTTTCGGTCGTAACTTGCTTCAAGCGTCCACATTGCCCCCCCGTGTCTTGGTCGGTAATTACCAGCACCTTGGTCTGTTCGATGGGAAAGATCTGGCTATTCTTAGCCCCCGATCCTTGTTGCGACGCCACGACGACGCATTGGGCGCGAGCCATGAGGTGACGGTTCAAGTCAACGACCCTCTAATCGCACGAGCGATTACCTACTACCAGGCTGCGAGCTATGACTTCACCCATCGCTTGTTGAACTGGGGCGGCAGCAAAGACACTGCCGGCAATGACATCCCTCTGATCGCTCCCGCTCGCGACTGACTCGGACAATGGTGCCAAGCCTGCATTCAGCAGGCTTGGAACTGCTTGGATAATGCGTAAGGCTCACGTCCAGGGTTGATGGCAGAAATTGTCAGGGATCGCAGGTGCCATGCACCTGAAGCAAATCAGCTCCGACGAACGTCCAGCGAGACACAAACACGTAATCCACTCTGTTTGACCTCATCTGCAAAGCTCAATCCGACACGTGCGCCGATACGGTCGGCTATCGCCGCAACGATGGACAACCCCAGTCCGGAGCCGGCTTCACCTGTGCCCAAATTGCGGTAAAACGGTTCGAATACCAGCGCTCGCTCTTCGGCGCTAATGCCGGGGCCGGAGTCCTTGATCTCGATGAGTACGCCAGAATCGGTCGGTTCGACGCTCAAGTCGACCCGCCCGCCCGTCGAGGTATAGCGAATGGCATTGTCCACCAGGTTCTTGACCAGGATGAACAGGTCCAGCTCGTTGATAACAACCCGCCTATCCTCGACGCTTTCCACTCCAATATCGATACCCTTATCCTCGGCCAATGGCAGCAAATCCTCCAGCACACGACGAAACACGGCGTGTACCGAAACCTCCGTCTCGATTCGTTGCGTGACTGATTGCGCGGCGGCCAGCGCCAACAGCTGCTCGATGAGCATGCGGCTGCGCTCGATGCCCTGAGCCAGGGGCACAAACCTCTGTCGCGCCGCCTCTGACATCGGCATGGAGGACAACCGCTCCGCTTGCAATGACAGCGCCGTCATCGGCGAACGCAATTCATGGGCGGCATCGGCGATAAACCGCCGTTGCGTTTCCATGGTCGACGCGACGCGCTTGAGCAATCGATTGATCGCCACGACAAAAGGACGGATTTCGCTCGGCAGGTGCTGCTCATCGACAGAATGAAGCGCCTGATGGTCGCGTTGATCGATTTCTGTTGATAGCGTTGCAATGGGACGGAACAGTTTGCGCACCAGATCCCCCACCACCAACAGCAACACTGGAAACAGAATGAGAAACGGCAGCAGACTGTGCCAGGCGCTTTCCCGCGCTTCCTTATCGCGCACGTCGGCCTCTTGCGCGACCACGATGCGTTCGCCTGTAGAAAGGGTTCTGACCAGCGCACGAAAGTTTTCGCCGGCGATGTTCAGTGTCGACAACCCATCCGCCAGAGTCACGGGAAATGGCAACGGGATGCTGACATCGTCATTGCCGACTGCTTTGGCGCTATCGGCCAGGTACTGCACGATGATCCTTGATTCCTCGTCGTCATCAACGAGCCTTTCAGCACCGGGATAGCGCAGGGTCATGTGCTGGCGATCGAACAGTACTGCCACCTGGCGCAAGCTTTCGTCCTGCATCTCGTGAACTTCGTCGAGCGCCGACATGAACGCGAACACACCGGCCAGCAAGGCGACGAGGAGAATGGCCAGTGACAGCGCGACGGACAGCTGCGATTGCACCGAGTCGCTTAAACGCCTTTTGAAACCATCCATCCCATCCCCCTGACATTCCTGATGACATGGCTCCCAAGTTTTCGTCGCAGCGCATGGATCAAAAATTCCACCGCGTTACTTTCCACTTCGTTGCCCCAGCCGTAAATCCGGTCTTCCAGCTCACTGCGCGAGAGAATGGCGCCCGGGCGGATCAACAGCGCCTGCAAAAGCGCAAACTCGCGACTGGAGAGTTGGACTTCGCTGACGTCGGCAGTGGAGGCTCGCTTGGAGACAAGGTTCAAGGAGACTTCGCCGTTGTCCAGCAATGATTGCGCGTTACCACCGCGACGGCGCAGTACAGCGCGCATGCGTGCCAGCAACTCAGCGATAGCAAAGGGTTTGAGCATGAAGTCATCAGCACCGGCATCAAGGCCACGCAGACGATCATCCAAACCATCCCGGGCGGTGATAATCAACAGCGGCACAGGGTTGTTGCGTGCGCGAATGGCATCCAGCACATCGAGCCCATCCTTGCCCGGCAGGCCAAGGTCGAGGAGGACCAGGTCATAGGTCTGGGTGTCCAGCGCCGCCAACGCGGTGAGGCCGTTTTTCACCCAGTCGGTGGCGTAACTCGCATCGTTGAGCGCATTTTCGATGGCATCCCCAATCATCAGGTCATCTTCGACCAGCAGAATCCGCATGCACCGCTCCGACAAAAAAGGCGCGACGGTGATCCCCGTCGCGCCTGTATTGAAGCACTTGAACCGGCATTTGTCCGCACCCGGCTCCGACCCGACTTACTGCTGCGGGCTTTTCATCGCATCGAAAGCCTTGAGCAAGTCATCCATGGCCGACTTGCAGTCAGCTTGCTTCGGCGTGCCGGCGCGCAAGGCGTCGAGTGCGTGGTCAATGGCTTTGTCCAGCACATGCCAGTCAGACGCAGCCCGGGGTTTGATGCCCGCTTCGGCAGAGTCCCAGGAGGTTTCCAGGTCCTTGATACGTGTCTTGGCAGCGGGGAGATCGTTTTTTTCCACCAGCGTGCTCACGTCAGCGGCAATCCTGCGGAACTCGCTCAGGTCGCCGAGTTTCGAGCCGGACTGCGCTGGCGCACTCATCGAGCTGGTCGGCGTGCCGGCAGCGGGTTTATCGGCGGGCTTCGAACAACCCGACAGACTGCCGAGCAATACCAGTGACGAGATGATGGCGACATGACGAATAGTCGTTTGAAAGAAGCGCATGTGGATTCCTTGATAGATGTTTGAAGGTTATTGAACGGCGGTTTTACGGTTGCCAACGCTGATCTGTGCAACTGCCACCAACAGCACGATGACGGTCAGGAAGATCGCACTGGTCCACGCTGCACCCATGCCCAGACCACCGTAGGTCTTGGCTTGAGTCAGCAAATCTCCGAGGGAGGCGCCGAATGGACGAGTGAGGATGTAGGCGATCCAGAACGTCAGCACCACGTTGGCGCCCAGACGCCAGGCCAGCAGCGTCGCCGCAATCAACGCGCCGAAAATCACCGCACCCAAGGTGAATCCCAGCCCCAGCGCCTCCGTGGCCAGATCACCGGCGGCGGTGCCCAGGGCAAAGGTGCAGAGCACAGTTGACCAGTAGAAAAGTTCGCGTCGCGGCGTGTTGATCTCGCGAATTGAAAGGTTGTTCTCCCACTTGAACCAAATCAGGAAGTTCAATGAGAGCAGGACTGAGAACACTCCGGTACTGACATACAGACTGATATCGAGCATGTCGGTCATGATGTCGGTGATCTGCGTGCCAACTATGCTCACCAGTACCACGGTCAACCAGTAGATCCACGGTGAATAGACCGTTTTGCGCATTTGCAGCAATAGCGCGCCAGCCAGCAGCAGCGCCATGCCAATGCTGGTCCAGCCGGTGCCGAGCCCTGCGTCTACGGCAAGGAAGTCGGCGCCGGTTTCACCTACGGTGGTCGATAGAATCTTGATTACCCAGAAGGCAAGTGTGACTTCAGGTACTTTGTTGAGCCATCCGGCTCTCGCGGGATTCATGCTGGTCGCCTCTTCTGAACTGCGCTGAATGCGCTTGGAAGAAGATACGGATGGAAACTTAGCCAAGACTGAGGGTGGTGACGTGTTTGCAACGTACCTATTGGGAAGGCGCCTGATGGCGGCCACGGTTCAGAAGATGCTCTGGATCGCAAACTCAGTCACACGTGGTCGCTCGCTCGTCATCCAATACGAGTCGTGCGCCGCCCCTGGGACTGAATCGCGGCCCGCGATCTCCAACCCGACGGTGGAAATGATCACTGCGGCTGCAAGAGGCTCACAGCGAGTGATCATGGAAAGCAGAAACGCAAAAAGGACCCGAAGGTCCTTTTTTGCGATCATTGCAGCCGAAACTGCAATGCTATGTTTGGAGCGGGAAACGAGACTCGAACTCGCGACCCCGACCTTGGCAAGGTCGTGCTCTACCAACTGAGCTATTCCCGCGTCTTGGTGTGGCGCATTTTATAGAATCCAGAAGCCCCGTCAACCCCTTGATTCAAAAAAGTTTTATTTCTTTTCCACATCGATCTTCAGGTGTGGCCAGGCGGCGCGCAGATATTGGACCATGGACCACAAGGTCAGACCGGCGGAGATCATCAGTAAAACGTAGCCGAGCAGCACCCAGAAGGTAAAGTGCGACGGGTTGCCCAGCAGGATCACCAACGCGAGCATTTGCGCGGCGGTTTTCCATTTGCCCAGGTTCGACACGGCGACGTGCGCACGGGCACCGATTTCGGCCATCCATTCGCGCAGGGCCGAGACGACGATTTCGCGACCGATGATGACGGCGGCCGGCAGCGTCAGCCACAGGTTGGCGTGCTCCTGCACCAGCAGCACCAGGGCCACGGCGACCATCAGCTTGTCGGCCACCGGGTCGAGGAACGCGCCGAATGGCGTGCTCTGTTCCAGGCGACGCGCCAGATAGCCGTCCAGCCAGTCGGTGGCGGCAGCGAACGCGAAGACCGAGGCGGAGGCCGCGTAGCTCCATTGGTAAGGCAGGTAGAACAGTAAAATGAAGATCGGGATAAGCAGGACGCGTAGAACGGTAATCAGATTAGGGATATTCATCGGCACAACTGGCTACGAGGTGAGGGGGCATTCTACTCGCTGTGCAGATTTGCATAAATCAACTCTGCGAGCTTTTTACTGATCCCGGGGGCTTTGGCGATTTCTTCGATGCTGGCACGAGACAGCTCCTGCAATCCACCAAAATGTTTTAACAGGTCGCGCCGACGTGTCGGCCCTACCCCGGCGACGCCTTCCAGTGTAGACGTGCGGCGGGTTTTGCCACGACGTGCGCGGTGGCCGGTAATGGCGAACCGGTGGGCCTCGTCACGGATCTGCTGGATAAGATGCAGCGCCGGCGAATCGCCACGCAAGGTGAATTCATGGGCGGCGTCGTTGAGGTACAGGGTTTCGAAGCCGGCCTTGCGCGTGGCGCCCTTGGCCACGCCCAGGAGGATCAGGTCCGGCACCGCCAGTTCATTGAGCACATCGCGGGCCATCGACAGCTGGCCCTTGCCGCCGTCGACCAGGAGGATGTCCGGCAGCTTGCCCTCCCCGTCCTTGAGTTTGCTGAAGCGCCGGGTCAGCGCCTGATGCATCGCGGCGTAGTCATCGCCTGCGGTGACGCCTTCGATGTTGTAACGACGATAATCGGCCTTGATCGGGCCTTCCGGGCCGAACACCACACACGAGGCCACAGTGGCTTCGCCGCTGGAATGGCTGATGTCGTAGCACTCCAGGCGCTGCGGCGGTTCATCCAGGTTCAGCACTTCGGCCAGGGCGTCGAAACGCGCCGCGACGTGTTGACGGTTGGCCAGACGTGCACCCAATGCCTGCTCGGCGTTGGTCACCGCCAACTGCTGCCAGCGTGCCCGCGTGCCACGCACTCGGTGGCTGATAGTCAGCTCCCGACCACGCAGCTCATGAATGGCCTCGATCAGTGCAGGGAAGTCGTCGTGAACCACGTTGACGATCAACTCGCTCGGCAAGTCCCGCTCGGGACTGCTGACGAAGTACTGGCCGAGAAACGCCGCCATGACTTCGGATACGTCCTCTTCGATACCCACTTGCGGGAAGAAGTTCTTGCTGCCCAGTACCCGGCCACCGCGCACACTGATGAGGTGCACGCAGGCGCCGCCCGGATTGACGAAGGCGGCGATCACGTCGACATCGCCGGTGCCGCCTTCCATGCTCTGCTGATCCTGGACCCGGCGCAGCAGGCCGATCTGGTCACGCAGTTCGGCGGCGCGCTCGAATTCGAGGTTGATCGCCGCCTCTTCCATGCCCGCTGACAATTCATCTGTCAGCGCATTGCTGCGCCCTTCCAGGAACATCACCGAGTGGCGCACGTCTTCGGCGTACACCTCAGGTTCCACCAACCCTACGCAGGGCGCCTTGCAACGCTTGATCTGGTATTGCAGGCACGGCCGCGTACGGTTCTTGTAATAGCTGTCCTCGCACTGACGCACAAAAAAGGTCTTTTGCAGCAGGCTCAGGCTCTCACGGATCGCCCCGGCGCTGGGATAGGGGCCGAAGTACTTGCCCTTGGCTTTTTTCGCCCCACGATGAATGCTCAGGCGTGGAAACTGGCCATCGGACAAGAACACGTAGGGGTAGGATTTGTCGTCGCGCAGCAGGATGTTGTAGGGCGGGCGCCATTCCTTGATCAGTGTCTGCTCAAGCAACAGGGCTTCAGTTTCGTTGGACGTAATCGTCGTTTCGACCTGGGCGATGCGCGCCACCAGTGCGGCGGTCTTGGGTGCCAGCCCGGACTTGCGGAAGTAGCTCGACAGGCGATTCTTGAGGTTCTTGGCCTTGCCGACGTAGAGCAGACGCGCCTCGCTGTCGAACATGCGATAAACGCCGGGGCGTCCGCTGACCGTTGACAGGAATGCGCTTGGATCAAAGATTTCGGTCATTTTCAGAGGCTGGCATCAACCATGCCGTGACGAACCGCCAGCAGCGTCAACTCGACATCGCTGCTGATCGAAAGCTTTTCGAAAATTCGGTAACGGTAGGTGTTTACGGTTTTTGGCGACAGGCACAGCTTGTCGGAGATGATCTGGACTTTCTGGCAACCAACAATCATCAGCGCGATCTGGATTTCCCGCTCGGACAAGGCGTCGAACGGCGAATCGTTGGTCGGCTGGAAGGATTTGATCGCCAGTTGCTGGGCGATCTGCGGGCTGATGTAGCGCTGCCCGGCAAATACGAGGCGGATGGCCTGGACCATTTCCGGCAGCCCCGCACCCTTGGTCAGGTAACCGGCGGCTCCGGCCTGCAACAGACGGGTGGGGAACGGGTCTTCCTCGCACACGGTGACGGCCACGACCTTGATGTCGGGATGGCTGCGCAGCAGCTTTCTGGTGGCTTCAAGACCGCCGATACCGGGCATCTTCACGTCCATCAGCACCACATCGGGTTTCAACTCACGTGCCTTGAGCAGGGATTCTTCCCCGGACTCCGCCTGGCCGACCACTTGCAGGCCGTCGATGTCCGCCAGCATTCGCGTAATGCCCGTACGAACGAGATCATGGTCATCGACTACTAGCACCCTAATCAAGCAGACACCTCGTGATTGGTCTTGTTGAGTTGCCGACACCTTAGCAAAAAGCGATTGGCAGACCTAGCGGCAAGCGCCATATAAAAAGTATCAATACATCTTGAAAGGCTTGTCTTATATGTGTTTCAGGCATTCAGGGCGCGAACATCACACTGCATTCTGAGGAAACACTCGTCGGCGCCGACTACCCGCAAGCCCTTTCGCTCGTAAAGCATTCTTGCCGGATTATTCTCGAACACCGTCAAGCGCAACGCCGGGCGACGCTCCTGGCCCGCCAGCGCCAAAACCTGATCGATCGCCCAGGAACCAGCCCCCTGACCGCGAAACCCCTCGACGACATGCAACTCACGGATATACAAGGCCCTGGCGTCCCGGCTCAAGCTGAAAAACCCCAGCCGCACGCCATCGCGCACGATCAAGCGATTGTCCCGCCCCGCCCAGGCCACGTCGAAGGCTTCGTCCTGCCAAAGCAGGTCGTACTGAATGTAATAGCGCAGCATGTTCTGGCAGGTCAGGTCGCGAGCGAAGCCCAGGTCGGCGGGCGTTGCCGGGCGCCATTCAAATCCGGCGGCGAGTGTCGATGCGGTCATGGCGGGTCGCGGGGAAAGTTGATAAGTGCGAAGTGTCACACCCCGGCGATAGAAAACACCATCGGCGATTGATAGCAATTTCTGATTGAATCCGCCTACCGGCCTCTAGTAAGCTCAGGCCATTCATCGGAGACACACCATGTTCAACGCCTTCTCACAGCGTACTACCGCCAGCGCCCCGCGCTCGGTTGCGGCTGCCTGGGCGAACAGTGCTTGTGCTCCGGCAAGCTTTTATTTTGGGTATTGGTTTAGCCACTGGCGCGCCTGATACCCAAACGGCGCCCACTTCAACGGGTCGCCACCAGAGATTTCTCAACCCCCGGTCGGCCTCCCGACCGGGGGTTTTGTTTTTTCAGCGCCTGAATTTTTGAAGCAGCACTTTTTTCACTTACCAGACATTTTGAGGATTCACGACATGAACTACGCCACCTATTACCGTTACGACACCTTTACCGCCTGGCGATTTAGCAGCCTCCGCTCGGGACAGCCTGCCGCCTCCGATCGGTCACCCAATGGTGGCAAGCACACACTCGCAGCCAATCCGGCCAATTGTCGAACACCCCTGTAGGGCCGAGCGCGCGGGAACGAACCCGCCGCTTGCCCAGGAAGCCTGAACATGAACTCGTCCGTCTCTGCTTTGCCGCTGTCCACCCTGAGCCCTGCCAACGAAGCGCTGACCCTGCGCCTGCCCAGCTCATTGCAACTCAAACAGCAGTTGCCCCTGAGCAATGACCTCACCCGCCAGGTCGCCACGCACCGCGACGCCGTACGCGCCATTCTCAACGGTGAAGACTCCCGTTTACTGGTCATCGTGGGACCCTGCTCGATTCACGATCCGCAATCGGCTCTGGAATACGCCGGTAACCTCGCCCGCCTCGCCGACGACGTCAGCGATCAAATGCTTCTGGTCATGCGCGCCTACGTTGAAAAACCGCGCACAACGGTCGGCTGGAAAGGCCTGGCCTACGACCCGCATCTGGACGGCAGCGACGACATGGCCGGCGGCCTCACCCTGTCGCGCGAACTGATGCGTGAAATGCTGCGCCTGGGTCTGCCGGTAGCGACCGAACTGCTGCAACCGATGGCCGCCGGCTACTTCGACGACCTGCTGAGCTGGGTCGCCATCGGGGCTCGCACTACCGAATCGCAGATCCATCGCGAAATGGCCAGCGGCCTGAACATGCCGGTCGGCTTCAAGAACAGCACCGATGGCGGCGTCGGCGTGGCCAGCGATGCGATGCGCTCCGCCGCCCACCCGCACCGTCATTTCGGCGTCGACACCCAGGGCCACCCTGCAATCATCCAGACACCCGGCAATCCCGATACGCACCTGGTTCTGCGCGGCGGCCATCGCGGCCCCAACTACGACCGCGCCAACGTCGCCCAGATCAACAGCGACCTGAGCAAGTTGAAGATCCCGGCGCGAATCATGGTCGACTGCAGCCACGCCAACAGCGGCAAGGACCCACTGCGTCAACCGGCCGTGTTTAACGATGTGCTGGAACAGCGCCTGCAAGGTGACCGGTCACTGATCGGGATGATGATCGAGAGCCACCTGTTCGAGGGCTGCCAGCCGTTGTCGGCGTCGCTCAAATACGGCGTGTCGATCACCGATGGCTGCCTCGGCTGGAGCGGCACGGAAGAACTGTTGCGCAACGCGGCGCAGCGGTTGCGCACGGCACGCGGCTGACAGGCTAATGGCATGGCGGGGGTAGGTCATTGCAGGACTCTGCTCTACCTCCGCCGAAAAGACGTCCAGACAATCCGAAACAGGCTTCCCGAGGCCTCGAATATTCGCCTCCCACCTATTCCGTTTTCACCCTTTTACAGCGGCTTTTTCATACATCGCCCCGATGTCCGTGTGCTTTAGAGTGACGCCCTCGCACACCCACGAACTTCCGCGAAAAGGTACGAACATGCAACGGAATGCAAGCACTCTCCACCCCATCCTGCTGGTTCACGGCTTGTTCGGTTTCGACCGGATCGGCCCTTTTGGACTGTTCCACGACATCAGGCAAGCCTTGCGCAGCGCCGGCGCCAGGGTATTCATTCCACACTTGTCTGCCACTCACACCCACGAGGCACGTGGTGACCAGCTCCTGTCACAGGTCGAACGTGTGCTCGAGGGCACCGGAGCCCAAAAGGTCAACCTGATTGGCCACAGCCAAGGCGCACTCGCGGCACGTTATGCCGCTGCGGTGGCACCGCAGGTCGTCGCATCCGTGACATCGGTCAGCGGACCGAACCACGGTTCGGAGCTGGCCGATTTCCTGCGCAAGGCGCTGACCCCAGGGCGCCTGCCGGAACGCGCAGCCGAAGCGGTGGCGACCCTGTTCGCCGACTTCCTCTCGTTGCTGAGCGGTAACCCGCAGATACCGCAGAACGCTATCGCCGCACTCAATGCACTGACGACCGATGGCGTCCGCGACTTCAATCAAAAATATCCCCAGGGGCTGCCAAAAACCTGGGGTGGCAAGGGTCGCGAGGTGGTCAATGGCGTTCGCTACTACTCCTGGAGCGGCACCCTGCAAGGTGGTGTTGCACAGGAAGGGGCTAATGCTGTCGACTCCTTGCACGGATTCTGCCGGGCCTTTTCACGCTACTTCACCACCGAGGCCGAGCAAAACGATGGCCTGGTCGGGCGCTTCAGCTCCCACCTGGGCAACGTGATCCGCTCCGACTATCCGCTGGATCACCTGGATGTCATCAATCAAGCCGTCCGGCAAGTGCGTCAGGGCGTCGATCCGGTCGAGCTCTTCGTGCGACATGCCGAGCGCCTGCGAAAGGTTGGCCTTTAAGCATCGCCCTGGAACTTTGAGAAGAAATGGGCCACTGAATCCGGTAGGCTCGACACTTTACTGAACAGAGGAGTATTTCCCCATGGCTAAAGCCACTGCCCGTCACATCCTGGTTGCCAGCGAAGACAAGTGCAACGAACTCAAGGCGCAAATCGAGGGCGGCGCCGACTTCGCCGAAATCGCCAAGGCCAACTCCACCTGCCCGTCCAGCCGCCAGGGCGGTGACCTGGGCTCATTCGGTCCAGGCCAGATGGTCAAGGAATTCGATACCGTGGTCTTCAGCGCACCGATCAACGTGGTGCAAGGCCCGGTGAAAACCCAGTTCGGTTACCACCTGCTGGAAGTGACCAGTCGTCAGGACTGATCTCGCTACAGCGCTTGACGCACAACGGCCCGCCTCTGGTGGGCCGTTGTGTTTCGCATGAGCGATACGACTGGCGAGGCACGCGCCGCTAGCGTACAACTTGCGGTTACCGATCACCCAGCTCTAAGGCTGACAATGCGACTGGCTTTCCCTACCTTTTTATTCACCGCCGCGACCCTGCTGTTGGGCGCCGCCGGTGTGAGCGCAGCGCCGCAACACGCCCTGACCGTCTACGGCGAACCCGCGAAATACCCCGCCGGCTTCAGCCATTTCGAGTACACCAATGCGCGCGCCCCCAAGGGCGGGACCATGCGTCGCTCGGCCGTCGAAATCGGCCATTTCGACCATGTGTTGCCTTACATAGACAAAGGCATCGGCGTCACCCAGATCGACGGCTTGCTCTACTCCCCGCTCGCCCAGCGCTCACAGGATGAGCCCTACACCGTCTATGGCCTGGTGGCGCAGAAGATGGAGCGCTCGGACGATGGCTTGTCCTTGCGTTTCTATCTGAATCCCAAGGCGCGGTTTGCCGATGGCAAGCCAATCACCGCCGAAGACGTGCGCTACACCTTCGACCTGTTGATGACTCAAGGCAGCCTGCGCTATCGCACGCAATTCGCCGACGTCAGCGGCGTGGTCGTCGAGTCACCGCTCAAGGTCCGCTTTGACTTCAAGAGCAACGAAAACCGCACCCTGCCCCTGGACCTCGCCACCCTGCCGGTGTTTCCCGAGCACTGGTGGAAAACCCGCGACTTCGCCGGTGGCGGCGGTTACGAGCCGCCACTGGGCAGTGGCCCGTACAAGGTGAGCAAGGTCGATTCCGGGCGCAGCATCACCTTCGAGCGCAACCCCGACTGGTGGGGAAAGGACTTGCCGGTCAGCCGTGGCCTGTACAACTTTGACCATTTCAGCATTGAGTACTTCGGCGACACCGACGTTGCACGCCAAGTCCTGCGCGGTGGCGCCTACGATTACAACCGCGAGTTTTCCGCCACCGGCTATTCCATCGGTTACGACAGCCCCGCCCTCAGCGACGGTCGCCTGCAAAAGGCCCACCTGGCGCAAAGTGCCCCACAATCGGCGCAAGGCTTTGTGTTCAACTTGCAAAATTCTCTCTTCCAGGACCGTCGTGTGCGCCAGGCCCTGGTGTTGCTGTGGGATTTCGAGTGGAGCAACCGGCAGATGATGCGAAACGTCTACATCCGCCAGCAGAGTTTCTTCTCCAATACCGATCTCGCCGCCCGGGCACTGCCGGACGCTGCCGAGCTTGCGATCCTCGAACCCCTGCGCGGCCAGATTCCCGACGAAGTGTTCACTCAAGTCTTCGAGGCGCCCAAGACCGATGGCAGTGGCGTGATCCGCGACAAGCAACTGCAAGCCTTGGCCCTCCTGGAGCAGGCCGGCTGGAAACCCGACGGCGATCAATTGGTGAATGCCGAGGGCAAGCCGCTGAGCTTTACATTCCTGGTCAGCCAGAACGGCATGGACCGCCTGTTGTTGCCCTACAAGCGCACGCTGAAGCAGATCGGCATCGACCTGAACATCCGCCGTATCGACTCGTCGCAATACGTCAACCGGCTCATGTCCCGCGATTACGACATGATCGTCACCGGCTACCCGGTCACCACGTCGCCGGGCAACGAATTGAACAACTACTTCGGTTCGGCTTCCGCCAACGACCCGGGCTCCAACAACTACATGGTGCTCAAGAACCCGGCCGTGGACACCCTCGTCGCTGGACTCGTACGTGCCAGCACGCAGGCAGACATGCTGCGCTATGCCCATGCACTGGACCGCGTGCTGCAATGGAACTACTACTGGATTCCCAACTATTACCCGCCGGGCAGTTCCACCGTGTGGTGGAACCGCTTCGGCATTCCCAGCGTGCAAGCGGCGAATGACGAAGCCATCGAGAGCTGGTGGGAAGTGAGCACCACACCGTTGACCAACCAGCAGATGACCGCCGAACTGATCAAGCGCGGCCAACCCGGAGGGCCGCACTGATGTGGGTTTATATTCTGCGGCGCCTGCTGCTGATCATCCCGACGCTGGTGATCATCCTTCTGGTCAACTTCGTCATCGTCCAGGCAGCGCCGGGCGGCCCGGTCGAACAGGCCATCGCGCACTTGCAGGGCATCGGCGGCGCCAGTGTCGGCGGCGGTTCCAGCGACATGGCCAGCGGCAGCTCGCGAGCCAGTCGCGGCCTCGATCCGCAACTGATCAAGGAAATCGAAAAACAGTACGGCTTCGACAAACCCGCCCCGGAACGCCTGTGGCTGATGCTCAAGAGCTACGCACAACTGGATTTCGGCAAGAGCTTCTTCCGTGGCGCGACGGTGACCGACCTGATCCTGCAAAAAATGCCGGTGACCATCTCCCTTGGGCTCTGGGCCACGCTGATTACCTACCTGGTGTCCATTCCGCTGGGCATCCGCAAGGCCGTGCACCATGGCAGTCATTTCGACATCTGGAGCAGTACCGCGATCATCATCGGCTACGCCATGCCGGCGTTTCTGTTCGCGATGTTCCTGATCGTCGTGTTTGCCGGCGGCACCTCGCTGAACTGGTTCCCGGTGCGAGGGCTGGTCTCGGACAACTTCGAATCGCTGTCCACCGTGGGCAAGATTGCCGACTACTTCTGGCATCTGGTGCTGCCAGTGACGGCCCTGGTGATAGGCGGCTTTGCCACCTTGACCATCCTCACTAAAAACTCGTTCCTCAATGAAATCACCCGCCAGTACGTGGTCACTGCCCGCGCCAAGGGCATGAGCGAACGTCGCGTGCTCTACGGCCATGTATTCCGCAACGCCATGCTGTTGGTGGTGTCGGGCATTCCACAGGCGTTCATCAGCGTGTTTTTCGCCGGCTCCCTGCTGATCGAGGTGATCTTCTCCCTCGATGGCCTGGGACGCATGAGTTACGAAGCGGCGGTGTCCAGGGATTACCCGGTGGTCTTCGGATCGCTGTTCATCTTCACCCTGTTCGGCCTGCTGATAAAACTGGTCGGGGACCTCTGCTACACCCTCGTCGACCCACGCATCGACTTCGCCGCGAGGAACGCCTGATGTTCAAGCTTTCGCCGTTGGCCCGTCGGCGCTTCGACCGTTTCAAGAAAAACCGCCGTGGCTGGTGGTCGCTGTGGTTGTTCGTCGGCCTGTTCCTGCTGACCCTGGGGGGCGAGCTGATCGCCAACGACAAACCGCTGGTGGTCAGTTACCACAACTCCTTGTACTTCCCGGTGTTCAAGCGCTACACCGAACAGGAGTTCGGCGGGCAACTGCCGTTCCAGGCCGATTACCGCAGCGATTACGTGCAGCAACTGATTAAAAAGGACGGCGGCTGGCTGCTGTTCCCACCCATCCCATTCAGCGACGACACTCCCAACTACGACCTGAACAAACCCGCACCCAGCCCGCCATCGAGCGTGAATTGGCTGGGCACCGACGACCAGGCCCGTGATGTCATGGCGCGGGTGATCTTCGGTGCGCGAGTGTCTATCCTGTTCGCGCTGATGCTGACCTTTGTCAGCGCCCTCATCGGCATCGCTGCCGGCGCGCTGCAAGGCTACTACGGCGGCTGGATCGACCTGATCGGCCAGCGCTTGCTGGAAGTCTGGTCGGGTTTGCCGGTGCTGTACCTGCTGATCATCCTCTCGGGGTTCGTCGAGCCGAATTTCTGGTGGTTGCTGGGGATCATGGCGTTGTTTTCCTGGCTGGCGCTGGTGGACGTGGTGCGCGCCGAGTTCCTGCGCGGGCGAAACCTGGAATACGTCAAGGCAGCCCGCGCGCTGGGTCTCACCGACCGCAAGGTGATCGTGCGGCACATCCTGCCCAATGCGATGAACGCGACATTGAGTTATCTGCCGTTTATTCTCACCGGGGCTATCTCGACGCTCACCGCCCTGGACTTCCTCGGTTTCGGCATGCCGGCTGGCAGTGCCTCGCTGGGCGAGTTGATCGGCCAGGGCAAGCAGAACCTGCAAGCACCGTGGCTGGGGCTGACGGCGTTTTTCACTTTGGCGCTGATTCTTTCCCTGTTGGTATTCATAGGCGAGGCGCTGCGTGATGCATTTGATCCCCGCTCCTGAGCTACACCCTGAATCACGATCAGATAGTGAGACTTCGACATGAGTAACCTGATCGAAATCCGCAACCTCAGCGTGGCCTTCAGCGGCCAGACCGTGGTGCGCGACCTTTGCCTGGACATCCGCCCCGGTGAATGCCTGGCGCTGGTCGGCGAGTCAGGCTCCGGCAAATCGGTGACCGCGCACTCGATCCTGCAATTGCTGCCCGAAACCGACACCCAGTCCACCGGCAGCATTCGCTATCGCGGCAAGGAACTGCTCGGTGCCTCGTCGAAGGTGTTGCGCGAACTGCGGGGCAACCGCATCGCGATGATCTTCCAGGAGCCGATGACCTCGCTCAACCCGTTGCACAGCATCGAAAAGCAGATCGGCGAAACCCTGATGCTGCACAAGGGCCTGACCGGCAAGGTCGCACAGGCTCGGATCCTCGAATTGCTGCAGCTGGTGGGCATCCAGAAACCCAAGGAGCGGCTCAAGGCCTATCCGCACCAATTGTCCGGTGGCCAGCGCCAGCGGGTCATGATCGCCATGGCCCTGGCCTGCGAGCCCGAACTGCTGATCGCCGACGAGCCGACCACCGCCCTCGACGTCACGGTGCAGCGCAAGATCCTGATCCTGCTCAAATCCCTGCAACAACGGCTCGGCATGTCGCTGCTGCTGATCAGCCACGACCTTAACCTGGTGCGCAGCATTGCCCAGCGCGTGTGCGTGATGAAGGCCGGGGAAATTGTCGAACAGGCGCCTTGCGAGCAATTGTTCACCGAGCCGCAACACCCCTACAGTTGCGTGCTGCTCAATGCGGAGCCGGAAGGCGAAGCCCTGCCCCGGGACGAGCGCGAGAAGGTACTGGAAGTGGACGACCTGCAAGTCAGGTTCGCCCTCGGCGGCGGGCTGTTTCGCCGCAAGACCTACCTGCATGCGGTGGACGGTATCAGCTTGAATGTGCAGCGCGGCAAGACCCTGGGGATTGTGGGCGAGTCCGGTTCCGGCAAGTCGACCCTGGGCCAGGCGATCCTGCGCCTGCTCGACTCCGAAGGCAGTATTCGCTTCCAGGGCCAAGCGTTGGATGGCCTGACGCAGAAACAGCTACGGCCCTGGCGCAAGAAAATGCAGGTGGTGTTCCAGGACCCATTTGGCAGCCTCAGTCCGCGCATGTCGGTGGCACAGATCATCAGCGAAGGCCTGGAAGTGCACAGTCACTCCAGTGCAAAAGACTGCGACGCTCAGGTCATCCAGGCACTGCGCGAGGTGGGCCTCGACCCGGAGAGTCGCCATCGCTACCCCCACGAGTTCTCCGGCGGCCAGCGCCAGCGCATCGCCATTGCCCGGGCGCTGGTGTTGAAACCGGCGTTGATCCTGCTGGATGAACCGACCTCGGCCCTGGACCGCACCGTGCAAAAACAAGTGGTGGCCCTGCTCCGCCAGCTTCAGGAAAAACACGGCCTGACCTACCTGTTCATCAGCCACGACCTGGCGGTGGTCCGCGCCCTGGCCCACGACATGATCGTGATCAAGGACGGCAAAGTGGTCGAGAGCGGCGCCAGCCACGAGGTGTTCGAATCGCCGCAGCACCCGTACACCAAAGAGCTGTTGGCGGCGGCGCATCAGTTGTGACCGCGTCGCCTGCATCGCGGGCAAGCCCGCTCCGACAGGGCTCCGTGTTTTCATTAACACCGCATTCCCCTGTAGGAGCGGGCTCGCCCGCGATGAGGCCCTAACAGGCAACACACAATCAGGATCCACCCCCATGAACCCCACCGACAGCCTGAAGGACTACCAACGCGTCCGCCTCCTGGCAATCCGCTCGCTGTTCGAAATCATCGAGCAATCCAGCGAAGGCACGGTGATCGTCGACCGCGACGCCAACATCGTCTGGATGAACGAGCGCTATGCCCGGCGCTTTGGCCTGGAGTCGGCCGAGTTCGCCATCGGCAAGGCCTGCGAAAGTGTGATCCCCGGCAGCCTGCTGCGCGAGGTGGTGCGCACGGGTCGGCCGATCCTGCTGGACATGCAGGACACGCCCAAGGAACCGCTGGTGGTCATGCGCCTGCCGATCCACGACGATGCCGGCGTGGTGATCGGCGCCATCGGCTTCGCCCTCTTCGACGAACTGCGCACCCTCTCACCCATGCTCAAACGCTACATGAGCATGCAGGAAGAACTCGCCTCCACCCGCTCGCTGTTGCGGGCGCGGCAGACCAAATACAACTTCGCCCACTTCATCGGCACCAGCGCCGCCAGCCTGGAAGTCAAACGACGCGCCCGACGCAGCGCCAGTGCGGATTCCCCGGTGTTGCTGCTGGGGGAAACCGGCAGCGGCAAGGAATTGCTGGCGCAGGCGATCCACGGCGCCTCGCCACGGGCGCACAAACCGTTCGTCAGCATCAACAGCGCGGCGATCCCCGAAGCGCTGCTGGAAGCCGAATTCTTCGGCACCGCCCCCGGCGCCTTCACCGGCGCCGATCGCAAGGCCCGCGCCGGCAAATTGCAGATCGCCCAGGGCGGCACCCTCTTCCTCGACGAAATCGGCGACATGCCCCTCCCGCTGCAAAGCAAACTGCTGCGAGTGCTACAGGAAAAGGAATTCGAACCGGTCGGCTCCAACGAAGTGATCCAGAGCGATGTGCGGGTCATCGCCGCGACCTCTACTGACCTTGAAGCGGCGATCAAGCGCGGCGAGTTCCGTGCTGACTTGTATTACCGGCTCAATGTGCTGCCGATCCAGGTGCCGCCGCTGCGCGATCGCCTCGACGACCTGCCCGCCCTGAGCGAGGCGATCCTCGAAGAGCTGCGCAGCCAGCACGAATTGAACCCCGAGGCCCTGAAACTGCTGGGGCAGCACGCCTGGCCTGGGAATATTCGCGAACTGCGCAATGTGCTCGAACGGGCAGCGTTGCTCAGTGATGACTTGCAGCTCAACGCGCAGGATATTCGTGGGGCCATTGGTACGTTTGCCCCGGTGCAGCGTGCGGCGCCCGTAGTGGTTGAAGCGTTGGGCCATGAGACGTTCAGCCAGGCGCGAGAGCGGTTTGACAGGCAATTGATCGAGTCTGCCCTGGCGCAATGCGGGGGCAAGGTGGTCGAGGCGGCGGCGCGACTGGGGCTGGGGCGGTCGACGCTGTATAAGAAGATGGTGGCGTTGGGGATGGCTGAGTCTCAATAACGAGGCATTGATCTCCGTTGTTAGACAGATCCAATCGCCGGCAAGCCCGCTCCTACAGTTCATGGGTTCAACGCAAACTCTGTAGGAGCGGGCTTGCCCGCGATGAGTCCTTCCCAGCCAACAAATGTCTCAAATCAGAGACAAAAATCTCTCCAGAACCCAAACAAAACAAATATTTCCTTATATTTCAACATCTTACACACCTGGCACAAATCTAGCTAAAGCCCTTCGCCAACGCCTCACCCCACAAAAATAACAATCCCAGGAGACACACCATGAGTGTGATCATTGCCTTGGCAGCCCTTGCGCTGCTGATGCTTGCTGCCTATCGCGGCTACAGCGTTATCCTCTTTGCCCCCATCGCCGCCCTCGGCGCCGTGCTGCTCACCGACCCTTCCGCCGTCGCGCCCGCCTTTACCGGGGTGTTCATGGAGAAAATGGTCGGTTTCATCAAACTGTACTTCCCCGTGTTCCTGCTCGGTGCCGTGTTCGGCAAGCTGATCGAGCTGTCGGGTTTCTCTCGCTCCATCGTGGCCGCCGCCATTCGCCTGCTCGGCACCCGTCAGGCGATGCTGGTGATCGTGCTGGTGTGCGCCCTGCTGACTTACGGCGGCGTTTCGCTGTTCGTGGTGGTGTTTGCGGTCTATCCGTTCGCGGCCGAGATGTTCCGCCAGAGCAACATCCCCAAGCGCCTGATCCCGGCCACCATCGCCTTGGGTGCGTTCTCGTTCACCATGGACGCCCTGCCCGGCACCCCGCAGATCCAGAACATCATCCCCAGCACCTTCTTCAACACCACCGCCTGGGCAGCGCCGTGGCTGGGGTTGATCGGCACGATTTTCGTGTTCTGTGTCGGCATGCTGTTTTTGCAACGCCAGCGCAACAAGGCCCAGCGCGCGGGTGAAGGTTATGGCACCGAACTGCGCAACGAGCCGGAAACCGCCGCCGACATCAAACTGCCCAACCCGTGGATCGCCCTCTCGCCGCTCCTGGCGGTGGGCGTCATGAACCTGCTGTTCACCCAGTGGATCCCGCAGTGGTACGGCAAGACCCACAGCCTGGCACTGCCGGGCATGGCCGCACCGGTGACCACCGAAATCGCCAAGCTCACGGCGATCTGGGCGGTGCAGGCGGCATTGCTGGTCGGCATTCTCATGGTGCTGGCGTTTGGTTTCCAGGCGATTCGCAGCAAGCTGGCCGAAGGCAGCAAGAGCGCGGTCAGCGGTGCGTTGCTGGCGGCCATGAACACCGCCTCGGAATATGGCTTTGGTGCGGTGATCGCGTCCCTGCCTGGCTTTCTGGTGCTGGCCGACTGGCTCAAGAGCATTCCCAACCCGCTGGTCAATGAAGCGATTACCGTGACCCTGCTGGCCGGTATCACCGGCTCTGCCTCCGGCGGCATGAGCATTGCGCTGGCGGCCATGGCCAACGATTTCATTGCCGCGGCGCATGCGGCCAACATTCCGCTGGAAGTGCTGCATCGGGTGGCCGCGATGGCCAGCGGCGGCATGGACACGCTGCCGCACAACGGCGCGGTGATCACCCTGCTGGCAGTGACTGGCCTGACCCACCGCGAAGCTTACAAAGACATTTTCTGTATTACGCTGATCAAGACCCTGGCGGTCTTTGTGGTGATCGGTGTTTTCTACGCCACTGGCATTGTGTGAGGTAATCATGACCACTCTTACCGGCAAAACCGCACTGGTTACCGGCTCCACCAGCGGCATCGGCCTGGGCATTGCGCTCAGTTTGGCCAAGGCCGGCGCCAACCTGATCCTCAACGGCTTCGGCGACGCCTCGCAGGTCATTGCTGAGGTCTCTCAGTACGGCGGCAAGGTGGGCCATCACCCGGCCGACGTCAGCGATCCGGCGCAAATTGCCGACATGATCGCCTACGCCGAGCGCGAGTTCGGCGGCGTCGACATCCTGGTCAACAACGCGGGCATCCAGCACGTGGCGCCGGTTGAGGATTTCCCCGTGGAGCGCTGGGATTCGATCATCGCCATCAACCTGTCCTCGGTGTTCCACAGTACCCGCCTGAGCCTGCCCGGCATGCGGCACAAGAACTGGGGCCGGGTCATCAACATCGCCTCGGTGCACGGCCAGGTCGGTTCGGTGGGCAAGGCCGCGTACGTGGCCGCCAAGCACGGGGTGATCGGCTTGACCAAGGTGGTCGGCCTGGAAACCGCCACCACCAATGTCACCTGCAACGCGATCTGCCCAGGGTGGGTACTGACGCCGCTGGTGCAGAAGCAGATCGACGACCGCATCGCCGCCGGCACCGACCCGCAAAAGGCACAGCATGACCTGCTGGCGGAAAAGCAGCCGTCCCTGGAATTCGTCACCCCGCCGCAACTGGGCGAACTGGTGTTGTTTTTGTGCAGCGAAGCCGGCAGCCAGGTGCGGGGGGCGGCGTGGAATATCGATGGGGGGTGGTTGGCGCAGTAAAAAGACCACCATCTGACCTGTAGGAGCGAGCTTGCTCCGGGCGGCGTTCCGACGATTGCGGTGTGTCAACTACATCAATATTGACTGACACGACTTCATCGCGAGCAAGCTCGCTCCTACAGGTAATGCCGTGCATACCTATAACAAGAGGCAACCCCATGTCCGAAATACTCTGGCAACCCACCCCCGAGCGCGTTGGCAAGAGCCGCATGGAGGCCTTTCGCCGTTTCGTCCAGCAACGCCACACCCTGCACCTTGACGATTACGCCGCCCTGCACCAATGGTCCATCGACCACCGCAGTGACTTCTGGCAGGCCATCGTCGACTTCTTCGACATCCGTTTTAACACCCAGCCAGACGCCGTGCTGATCGAGCGCGAGCAGATGCCCAGCGCCCAATGGTTTCCCGGCGCCACCCTGAATTTTGCCGAGCACCTGCTGCGCCGCCGTGACGACGCCGTGGCGGTGATCGCCATCGGTGAAAACGGCCAGCGCGAACAGTTGACCTGGGCAGAACTGGCCGAACATGTCGCCGGCCTGCAAAAAAGCCTGAAAGCCGCCGGCGTCGGCCTCGGGGACCGCGTGGCCGCGTGCATGCCCAACACCTGGCAAACCCTGGCCGCCATGCTCGCCACCACCAGCCTGGGCGCGATCTGGTCGTGTTCATCTCCGGACTTCGGCACCCAGGGCGTGATTGACCGTTTCGGCCAGATCGAGCCGAAAGTGCTGATCACCTGCGCCGGCTATCGCTACGCCGGCAAGCACATCGACCAGCGCGCAAAGGTCAACGAAATCCTCGACCGCCTGCCGAGCCTGCAACAACTGGTCGTCGTGCCCTATGCGCTGGCCGACACGCACATCAGCGACTACCACACCCATGCGGACGTCGAGCTGTGGGATGACTTTTACGAGGCCGGTGGCGAGCCGGACTTCGTCGCCGTGCCCTTCGACCATCCGCTGTACATTCTCTATTCCAGCGGCACCACCGGCGTGCCCAAATGCATCATTCACAGCACGGGTGGCGTGCTGCTGCAGCACGTCAAGGAACACGGCCTGCATTGCGACCTGGGGGCCGGTGACCGTCTGTTCTACTACACCACCTGCGGCTGGATGATGTGGAATTGGCTGGTCTCGGCCCTGGCCGTGGACAGCGCTATTGTGCTGTACGACGGCTCGCCGTTCGAGCCCGGCCCTGAGCGCTTGCTCGACCTGATCGACGACGAGCGCATCAGCGTTTTCGGCACCAGCCCGAAATTCCTCGCGACCCTGGAAAGCGCAGGCGTAAAACCTCGGCAGAGCCATGACCTGGGCAGCCTGAAAACCCTGCTCTGTACCGGCTCCGCGCTATCGCCGCAAAGTTACGATTACGTTTACCGCGAACTCAAGACCGATCTGTGCCTGGCCTCGATGTCTGGCGGCACCGACATCATTTCCTGCTTCGTCAACGGCAATCCGTGGCTGCCGGTGCGGCGCGGCGAAATACAGGGCAAGAGCCTGGGCATGGCGGTCGAGGTGTGGAACGACGACGGCCAGGCAGTGGTGGGCGAAAAAGGCGAACTGGTCTGCACCCGGCACTTTCCGGCGATGCCGGTCGGCTTGTGGGACGACGCCAGCGGCGACAAGCTGCGTGCGTCCTATTTCAGCCAGTTCCCCGGCGTCTGGGCCCAGGGCGATTACGCCGAAGAGTTGGCCCACGGCGCGATGATGATTCATGGCCGCTCGGACGCGGTGCTCAACCCCGGCGGTGTGCGCATCGGCACAGCCGAGATCTACCGGCAGGTGGAGAAAGTCCCTCAGGTGCTCGACAGCGTCGCCGTCGGCCAGCAATGGCAAGACGACGTGCGGGTGGTGCTGTTCGTGCGATTGCAGGAAGGCATCGAACTGACCGAGGCCCTGCAACAGCAGATTCGCCAGGTGATTCGCGCCAACACCACACCGCGCCATGTGCCAGCGAAGATCCTGGTCGTCACCGACATTCCGCGCACCATCAGCGGTAAAGTGGTCGAGTTGGCGGTGCGCAATGTGGTGCATGGGCGGCCGGTGAAAAACACCGACGCCCTGGCCAATCCCCAGGCGCTGGAGCAATTTCGCGACAGGCCGGAGCTGCGTGATTGAGCGTTACAGCAATATTTCCGGGCCGCCAGGTTTGACTCACGGCCCGGCCTGACCGAAGCTGGCGACCTGTAACAGTTTGTCAGCCCCGGATTCCTGCATGCCCCAGTCCCGTCGCTACCTGATCATCGGCCTCTGCGCACTGCTCGCCATCGGCATTGCCTGGCTGTTTCTGCGCAGCACTACCCCAGTGGTGCCCGAGGCGATCCGGCGTGGCTACAGCGAAGCGCTGACCCAGGCGCGAAATGGCCAACCGGGCGCGGCGCGAGTGCTTTATCAGCAGTTGGGCAGGCCCGACCTCTCTCCCAAACGCCGGGTCTGGCTGCATGCCGAACTGCCCAACTATCCCAGCTCCGTCGCCTTGAAGCTGGCGGACGCCGACCTGCAACACCCCGCGCCCGAAGTGCGCATTGCCGCCATCAACAGCATCAGCGCACTGGTGCCCAACGGCCAGCGCAGTTTGCTGCTGGGCCCGATGCTCGACGACAGCGAGCAAAGTGTTCGCCTGGCCGCCGTGAACGCGTTGCTCGGGCTGTCGCCAGACGAATTGGGTTTGTACTTCGGCCCCTTGGAACAAGCCATCGACGCCTGGGAGCAGGTGCTGATGCAGGCCCCCGACAGTGCCGACAATCAGTATCAGTTGGCGAGGCTGCACCTGCACAACGGCGAATACAAGGCGGCGCAACAGGCGCTGGACAACACCTTGCGCCTGGCCCCGGACAACCTGCCCGCGCTGGTGATGCAAATCGAGGTGCTCGACAAACAAGGCCAGGGCGAAGCCGCCCGGCTGCTGCTGGCCAAACAACTCAAAGCCCAGCCCGATTCCGCTTACCTTCAACACGCCTTGGGCATGTGGCTATTGCATCACGGCCAGAGCGAGTTCGCCCTGCTCGGCCTGTCCAAGGCTGTGGAGCTGGAACCGGACAACAAGCACTACCGCTACGACCTGGCAACGACGCTGCATGACGAGCAGGAACTGGAAGCGGCGCAAAAGCAATTGCAGGAGATCGTCCAGCGTCACCCGGCCGACCGCAAGGCGCGCGTACTGTTGATCAACTACTGGAAGGAAAGCGGGCAACTGCAGAACGTGCAGATCCTCCAGGCACAACTGGAACAGCTCAATCCGGACGACCCGGCACTGCAACAGGGTCTATAAAAAGACAAGAACCGTGGAACGCTCATCGCGACCAATGGTCAAGTGAAAAGGCAGTCCAACCAGGCCGTTGCGGCCTGTTGCCTCACTACCCGAGCCACCAGAGGGCATTCTTTGTCTACATCTAACGAGTTGATCAATGCAAAAGCGGCTACCGGTATCGAGGGTCTCGATGACATCCTCGCCGGTGGCTTGTCCCGTGGTCATGTATTTCTGCTGGAGGGTGAACCCGGTACCGGCAAAACCACTGTCGCATTGCAATTCCTGCTGGCCGGCGCGCAAGCCGGTGAGCGCTCGTTGTACATCACCCTGTCCGAAACCGAGCGCGAACTGCGCCAGGGCGCCGCTTCACACGGCTGGGAGCTGGATGAGAACATCCATGTCTTCGAACTGACCCCGCCGGAAAGCCTGCTCGATACCGAATCCCAGCAGAGCCTGCTGTATTCCTCGGATCTGGAGCTGGGTGAAACCACCCGGCAGATTTTCGACGCGGTCGAACGCTTCAAGCCGACCCGCGTGGTACTCGATAGCCTCTCGGAAATTCGCTTGCTGGCGCAGAGCTCGTTGCGCTACCGCCGGCAGATTCTGGCGATCAAGCATTACTTCGTGCGTTACGACGCCACGTTGCTGTTGCTGGACGATCTGACCACCGAGTCCCTGGACAAAACCGTGCACAGCGTTGCGCACGGAGTGATTCGCCTGGAAGAACTGACCCCGAACTATGGCGCTGAGCGGCGACGAGTGCGTGTGGTCAAGTACCGTGGTCAAAAGTACCGCGGCGGCTTTCACGACTTCACAATCCTGGAGGATGGCATACACGTCTTCCCGCGCCTGGTCGCGGCTGAACATCGCAGCAGATTTGTTCGCACACAACTCAAAAGCGGTATCAACGAAATGGATGCCTTGCTCGGCGGCGGCATCGAGACGGGGTCCAGCACCCTGATCCTCGGGCCCGCAGGCACCGGCAAATCGCTGATCTCGATGGTCTTTGCCGCAGCCGCCGTGGCCCGCGGCGAGAAAGCCGCGCTGTTCATCTTCGATGAAGAGCTGGGCCTGCTGTTCGAGCGTATGAGAAGCCTGAATATCGACCTCGAAGCCCTGCAAGCCACAGGCAACTTGATGATCGAGCAAGTTGACGCCGCCGAACTCTCTCCCGGCGAGTTGTCTCATCGCGTGCGCCGCTGCGTCGACGACCACCAGATCAAAACCGTGGTCATCGACAGCCTCAATGGTTATCAAGCGGCGATGCCGGAAGAGAATGCGCTGGTGCTGCACATGCACGAGTTGCTGCTGTACCTCAATCGCAGGGGCACAGCGACCTTCATGACTGTCGCCCAGCATGGCCTTGTCGGCGACATGATGGCCCCCGTCGATATCACCTATCTGGCGGACACTGTGATCCTGCTGCGCTACTTCGAAGCGGCGGGCAAGGTGCGCCGCGCCATTTCCGTGATCAAAAAGCGCACGGGCAGCCATGAGTCCAAGATCCGTGAATACCGCATCAGCTCACGAGGCATGACCATTGGCGAGCCGCTGGACGCGTTCCAAGGCGTACTGCGTGGCGTACCGACCTACCTGGGTGCCAAGCAGCCACTGCTCACCGACGAGGCGTCGTAATGGTTCAGCCAGCAACGTCCGAGCGGGCGATCATCCTCGCCCCGCTCGGACGTGACAGCCAGATTGCCCTGATGATGCTCAACGAGGCGGGTTACGCGGGTGTCGTGACTCGCGACCTCGTCGGCCTGTGCGCAGAACTGGAGCATGGCGCCGGTCTGCTGTTGATTTCGTCCGAGGCATTGCTCGGCGCTGACATGGCGCCACTGATCGATCTGATCGATCAGCAACCGGCCTGGTCTGACCTGCCCATCGTGCTAATGACTCACCGGGGCGGGCCGGAACAGGGGCCCGCCTCGCGATTGGGCGTGCAACTGGGCAATGTCACATTTCTCGAGCGGCCCTTTCACCCCGCCACCCTGATCAGCCTAGTGACCACCGCCTTGCGCGGGCGCAGGCGACAATACGAAGCCAGGGACCGGTTGATTGACCTGAGCCAAAGCGAAATGCGCCTGCAGAACATCCTCGAAACCCTGGAACTGCAAGTCGAGGAGCGCACCGCAGAACTTCGCCACAACGAAGAAGCACTGCGCCAGTCGCAGAAAATGGAAGCGGTCGGTCAATTGACCGGCGGCATTGCCCACGACTTCAACAACATGCTGACCGGCATCATTGGCAGCCTGGAGCTGCTGCGCCGGCGCCTGTCCCGGGGGCGTCTCGATGACCTCGATGGCCTGATCGACCTGGGCGTGACCTCGGCCAATCGCGCGGCGGCCCTGACCCATCGGTTGCTGGCCTTTTCCCGGCGCCAGTCGCTGGACTCCAAACCGCTGCAAATGAACGCACTCGTCATCTCCATGGGCGAACTGCTGCAACGCAGCATCGATGAGAGCATTCAACTGGAGATGCACCTGGACCCAGCGTTGTGGGTGGCCGAGGCCGACCGCAACCAACTGGAAAGCGCCCTGCTCAACCTGGTGATCAACGCCCGGGACGCCATGCCCGACGGCGGCAAACTGGTGGTGCGCACCGCCAACCGGCAACTGGGGCGCGATTTCACCGATGCCCACAGCAACCTGGAGCCCGGCGACTATGTCGTGCTCAGCGTCACCGACAACGGCTGCGGCATGCCACAGAGCACGATCAATCGCGCCTTCGATCCGTTTTTTACCACCAAGCCGATTGGCCAGGGCACTGGCTTGGGCCTGTCGATGATCTACGGCTTCAGCAAGCAGTCAGGCGGACACGTGGCCATTGACAGTCAAGAAGGCGAAGGCACGACAGTCAGTTTGTACCTGCCGCGCTTTGGCGGCGACCTGCCGCTGGAGCACCCGACAGACATCGCCCACCCCTTGTTTGCACAGAAAGGCGAGACCGTGCTGATCGTCGAAGACGACCCGGCCGTGCGGGTGCTGGTGAGTACGGTATTGAGTGACCTGGGCTATGGGTTCGTGGAGGCGGCTGACGCCGATAGCGCCCTGCCGATCCTCGATTCTGCGCAGCGCATCGACCTGATGATCAGCGACGTCGGCCTGCCCGGCATGAATGGTCGGCAACTGGCGGAGATCGGTCGACAATACCGACCGGACCTCAAGGTGCTGTTTATCACCGGCTACGCCGAACACGCAGCGGTGCGCGGGGGTTTTCTCGACCCTGGCATGCAGATGATCACCAAACCCTTCACCTTCGACCTGCTGACAGCGAAGGTGCGGGAGATGATCCGGGTCTGAAACCAATCCCCCTGCTTGCGATGGTCGACCAGACACCGCAGGCAGTCAGGCTGCCCGCGTCATCGTTAAAGATTATCGCGACGGTTCGACGCCTCGACAAGCCCGCTCCCACAAAAGATCAAAAGCATCCCGCGATCTCCTGTAGGAGCGAGCTTGCTCGCGATGGTAGACCGGCCACCGCGGGCACTCAGGCTACCCGCGTCATCGTTAACGACCATCGCGGGCAAGCCCGCTCCCACAAAAGATCAAAAGCATCCCGCAATCCCCTGTAGGAGCGAGCTTGCTCGCGATGGTAGACCGGCCACCGCGGGCATTCAGGCTACCCGCGAAAGCGATGTGTCAGACACCGCTCATTGGCATGACACACCGCAGTCGCAGGTAAATCCCTACTCCAACATGTCCTGCATCAGTTCCTGCAGCTCATCCAGGTCAAACGGTTTGGCCAGAATGGGCGCCTTGCGCGTGATCGGGCTGTCGGTCTCGCGGATTTCCTGCGGGTAACCGCTGATGAAAATCACCTTCAGTTCCGGCCGCAGCTTGACCGCCGGCTCGGCGATCTGCACACCGGAGATCCCGCCCGGCAGGCGAAAATCGGTGATCATCATGTCCAGGTGCGGTTTGCTCGCCAGGATCGCGAAGGCCTGCTCGCCGTTTTCGGCCTGCAGCACCCGATAACCCTCCCCCGACAGATAAGCCGACAGCACCATCAGAATCGAGGGGTCATCTTCGACGATCAGTACCACGTCTTGTGCATCTTCACTCATGGGAAGCCTTTGTTCGGTCAATAGCTGCTGATACGACCGTGAGGTCGATCAGAGGTTGCGTTCGTCCGGCTGTTTTCCTACAGCGGCAGACAAACGCGAAACAGGGCGCCTTCGCCAATCCGGCTGTCGACGGTTATGGTGCCGCCATGGGCGGTCACGATCTGTTCTGAAATAAACAACCCCAGGCCCAGCCCGGCGACCGCGTGCTTGGCGGTCACCCGTTCGAACTGCTGGAAAATGCGCTTCTGGTTTTCCTCACCAATGCCGATGCCAAAATCGCGCACTTCCACCCGTGCCTGGTCCTGCTCACTGTACACCTTCACGTCGATCGGGCCCTTGGCACCGTAACGCAAGGCGTTGGTCAGCAGGTTGGAAATCACCTGCTCGATACGAAATTCGTCCCAATTACCCACCACTGGCTGCTCAGCGTCCAGGGAAACCGTGCATTCGGCGGCATCGATCTGCGGCATGAAATTCTGTAACAAGTTGCGAACCAGCACCGAAAGGTCGAAGCGTGACGGTCGTATCGACAGCTTGCCAGTACGTATCCGTGACACATCCAGCATGTCTTCGATCAGGCGGATCAGGCTCTTGATTTGCCGTTCGTCGCGATCAACCATCGCATGCATCTTGTCCAGGGTAAACGCCGCAGCGTTATCCCGGGCCAGGTGCATCTTGCGTAGCTGGGTTTCCAGGATCAGGCCGTTGAGTGGCGTGCGCACTTCGTGGGCAACAATCGACATGAAGTCATCGCGCATGCGGACCGCCTGCTGTAATTCCAACTGCGTGCTCTGCAACTCCTTCAGCAGCGCTTCCTGTTCGCGGCGGCTCTGCTCCAAGGCTTCGACCTGTCGCTGCATGGCCTTGCTCTGGCGGTAGAGCTCGACGAAGACATTGACCTTGCTCTTGACCGCGTGGATATCCAACGGCTTGTGAAGGAAGTCCACCGCCCCGCTTTCGTAGCCCTTGAACGCGTAGTTCAGCTCGCGGCCTGCGGCACTGACGAACACAATCGGGATGTGCTTGGTTTTCTCCGTGCCACGCATCAACTCGGCCAGTTCGAAGCCGTTCATGCCGGGCATCTGTACGTCGAGGATGGCCATCGCGAATTCGTGTTGCAGCAATAACGACAGGGCCTCGTCAGCAGACAGCGCCTTGTACACCACGCGATCTTCGCGCTTGATCAGCGCTTCGAGCGCCAACAGGTTTTCCGGCAGATCGTCGACGATCAGCAGCTTGGTTTGGATATTACTTAACATGCGATTCGTTCCAGCTCGGCAAGCAGACGGCCAATGCCGTGGATGGGGAGAATGTGATCAGGCTGGTGAGTGTCCAGCGCGGCCAGGGGCATGGTCGCGACCTGCGCCTCGTTCGGATCTTGAACGATGGTCAGGCCACCCTGTCGCTTGACCTGCGCCAAGCCCTTCGCGCCATCGCGGTTGGCACCGGTCAGCAGCACCGCCGCCAGGGACGGGCCGTAGGCATCCGCCGCCGACTCGAATAAAAAGTCGATGGCCGGGCGCGAGTAATGCACACGGTCTTCCAGGCTCAGGGAGAAGCTGCGGTCCTGTTCTATCGACAAATGATAGCCGGGCGTCGCGAAATACAGGGTGCCCGCCTCGACGGGACTCTTGTCACCCGCCTCTTCGACACGCATCGCCACGCGGCGGGCGAACACCTCGGCCAACTGGCTGCGGCGCTCGTCCGGCAGGTGCAGGACAACGATGATCGGCAGTGTGAAGCCTTGACGCAAAGGGCCGAGAAGCCCCATCAACGCTTCCACACCACCGGCCGACGCGCCGATCACGATGGCCTCTACCCGAGGTAAATCCGCAGCCTGGCTCATGATTTACGGTAGATCCGTTCTTGTTTCACCAACGGCTCGAATTGGTTGCCGAAGCTGGAAAAGTCCGGGGTTTCCTTGCTGCCCAACACCAGGAATCCCCGATGGCACAAGGATTCATGGAACAGCCCGAAGGCCCGATCCTGTAGTTTTTTATTGAAATAAATCAGTACGTTACGGCATGAAATTAACTGGGTTTCCGAGAACACGCTGTCCGTCGCCAGGCTGTGGTCGGCGAAGGTCACGTTCTCACACAGACTCTTGTCGAAAATCGCGTAGCCATAGGCGGCGGTGTAATAGTCAGCAAACGAGCGCTGGCCACCGGCCTTCTGGTAGTTATGCGTGTAGGCGCGGACATTTTCCATGGAGAAAATCCCCTGTTTGGCCTTCTCCAGCGAGCGCGGATTGATGTCGGTGGCATAGATGATAGTGCGCTCCAGCAAACCTTCCTCGCGCAGCAGGATGGCCATCGAATACACCTCTTCGCCGGTGCTGCACCCCGCGATCCAGATCTTGATCGAGGGGTAGGTCCTGAGCAGCGGCACCACTTCCCGGCGAATGGCCAGGAAGTGCGAAGGGTCGCGGAACATCTCGCTGACCGGGATCGTCAGCAGTTGCAGCAACTGCATGAAAGCCGTGGGATCGTGCAGCACCTTCTCTTGCAGCGCCGAAATGGTCGCGCATTCGAACTGGTTCAGCGCATGCAACACCCGACGCTTGATCGACGCCCCGGAATAGTCACGAAAATCGTAGCTGTATTTGAGGTAAATCGCCTCGATCAACAGCCGCAGCTCGATTTCGCTGTTGTGCTCCATTGAATACGTACGTTCCACTAAATGCGTTCCATCTTCGGTAACCACACGCGAATCAGAGAGAAGAGGCGGTCCAGGTCAATGGGCTTGGCCAGGTAATCGTTGGCGCCCGCCTGCAGGCAGCGCTCCTGATCGTCCTTCATGGCCTTGGCGGTCACTGCGATGATCGGCAGCTTGCGCCAGCGCGGATCCTGGCGGATCAGGCTGGTGGCCTCGAACCCGTCCATCTCCGGCATCATCACGTCCATCAACACCAGATCGATGTCCTCGACTTCGTTGAGTTTCTCGATCGCTTCGCGACCGTTGCGGCCAATGACCACCACGGCGCCCTTGTGCTCCAGCGCGCTGGTCAGGGCGAAGATGTTGCGAACATCGTCGTCCACCAGCAGCACCTTGCGACCCTCGAAGACCTTGTCGCGGCTGCGCGCGGTCTTGAGCATCGTCTGGCGCTCATGGGACAACTTGGATTCGACTTTGTGCAGAAAGAGTGTGACCTCGTCGAGCAGGCGCTCCGGGGAGCGCGCGCCCTTGATGATGATCGAGCGTGAATATTTGCGCAGCTCGGCCTCTTCGTCACGGGTCAGGTTGCGCCCGGTGTAGACGATGACCGGCGGGAAGGAACAGATTTCCTCGGTGGACATGCGCTTGAGCAGGTCATTGCCGAGCATGTCCGGTAACTTCAGGTCGATGATCATGCAGTCGTAAATGTGCGTGCGCAACAGATCCAGCGCGTCCTGGGCCAGGCCCACGGCGGTGATCTCGATGTCATCATCGCCGATCAACCGGGCGATGCTGTCGCGTTGCAGGTCGTCGTCCTCCACCAGCAGCACGCGCTTGACCTTCTGGGTCAGCTTGGCTTCGAGGCGGCCAAACACGTCCTTGAGCTCTTCGCGGGTGGTGGGCTTGACCGCATACCCGATGGCGCCCATGTGCATGGCGGCCTCGACGCGGTCCTCGACCGAAATCACGTGCACCGGAATATGCCGCGTCTCGGCGTTTTCCTTCAGGCGCTGCAACACCGTCAAGCCGGAATGGTCCGGCAGGCGCATGTCGAGCAGGATGGCGTCGGGGATGAAATCGCTTGCCAGCTCGTAACCTTCGTCGGCGCCATGGGCGACCAGGCACTGATAGCCCAGTTCGTGCGCCAGGTCATAGAGGATGTGCGCGAAGTTCGGCTCGTCTTCCACCACCAGAATACAGCGGGTCTTGAAGGGCGCCATGGTGCGGTCGTCCTCAAAACGCGGAATCTGCACCTCGGTAACCCGTGCTGCCGGCAGGGCAGCCGGCGCGCTCGGCATGCTCGCCACCGGTGCAACCCGCAATGGCGTCGCTGGAGCATCTCCCGATTCCACATACTCCTGCGGCAGCACCAGGGTGAAGACACTGCCCTGCCCCGGCGCACTGGTGACACTGATGGAACCGCCCAACAGCGCCGCAAGGTCACGGGAAATCGACAGGCCCAGCCCCGTACCGCCATAACGGCGATTGGTGGTGCCATCGGCCTGACGGAACGCCTCGAAAATGCTCTCCTGCTGATCGGCAGCAATGCCGATCCCGGAATCGCGCACGACAAACGCGATGCCGTCGTGGGGCTGACTGGCAACCGTCAGGCTGACCGAGCCCTGCTCGGTGAACTTCACCGCGTTGGACAACAGGTTCTTGATCACTTGCTCCAGGCGCTGGCGGTCGGTGAAGATCGTCGTCGGCGAGCCCGGCTGGACGTCGATCCGGAACTCCAGTCGCTTGTCTGCCGCCATCGGCTCGAACATGCTGCGCAAACCGTCCACCAGGCGCGCGACGCTGGTGGTTTCCGGGCGCACTTCCAACTTGCCGGCCTCGACCTTGGAAATGTCGAGAATGTCATTGATCAAGTTGAGCAGATCATTGCCGGCCGAATAGATCGACTCCGCGAACTTGACCTGTTCGGCGCTGAGGTTTTCCTGGGGGTTTTCCGCCAGCAGCTTGGCCAGGATCAACGAACTGTTGAGCGGCGTGCGCAGTTCGTGGGACATGTTGGCGAGGAATTCGGACTTGTACTTGCTCGAACGCTGTAGTTCTTCGGCACGCTCTTCCAATTGCGCCTGCGCCTGGTTGAGTTCACTGTTCTTCAGGTCCATGGCGTCGCGCTGGTCGGCCAGGGTCTGCGCCTGTTCGGCGAGCTGTTCGTTGGTCTGCTCAAGCTCAACCTGCTGGGTTTCCAGGTGAGCCTGGGATTCCTTGAGCACCCGCGACTGTTCTTCCAGCTCTTCGTTGGCGGTCTTGAGTTCTTCCTGCTGGACTTGCAACTCTTCATTGAGCTGCTGGGTTTCAGCCAGCACTTCCTGCAAGCGCTGGCGATAGCGCGCCGCCTCGATGGACGTGCCGATATTGCCGGCGATCAGTTCAAGCAATTCAACGTCGCGGTCGTCCAGCGGGCGCAGGAAGCCGAGCTCGATCACGCCGTTGACGCGTTTATCATCGCTCGTCGGCACCACCAACACGCTGTGCGGCAAGCCTTCGCCAAGGCCCGAGCTGACTTTGAAATAATCCTGCGGCACCGAGTCCAGACGAATCAAACGCGCCTGTTGCGCCACCTGGCCGACAATGCCTTCGTCGCTGTAAATGTGCTGTTCCAGGGCTTCCTGCTCACGGGAGAAACCGTACGTCGCGATGCGTTTGAGCCCGCCGTGTTCTTCACGCACGTAAAGCGCCGCGACGGCTGTACCCAGGTATTGCGCACAGAACTGCAGAATGTTGCGACCCAGTAGATTGAGCGACAACTGCCCCAGCACCTGTTCGGCCAGTTCGGTCTGGCCATTGCGCAGCCACGCCTGTTTTTCCAGGCGCTGGGCGCTTGCGTGCTGTGCCGCCAGGTTGGCCGCATAATTTTGCGACAGATTGAGCAGATCGCGCCGACCGATGTACGCCAGCAAGGCGCTGATGGCGAAGATGAACACCAGATAGAGGCTGATGCTCCAGATCGTCGTGCGGCGCACATCGGCATTGCGCGAGGCGCGCAATTGCTGCTCGGTGGCCACGACGTCCTCGAACTGTTTGCGCACCTCGTCGGTCAGGCGTTTGCCGCGACCCGCCTTGACCGCACTGCGATAATCCCCGGAGGAGCGTTGCAGGTCGATCAGGTTCTGGGCGTACGCCCCCCACTCCTTCTGCAGCACCTGGATCTGGTGCAGGCGATCGGTCTGTACCGGGTTGTCCGCGGTCAGTTCCAATAGCGTATCAATGGTCACCGTCAGCCTTGGTTTGGCCGTTTCGTAGGGTTCGAGGAATTTCTCGTCGCCACCCAGCAGAAAGCCGCGCATGCCGGTTTCCTGGTCAACGGTAAGTTTCACCGCTTCATTGGCGTTATTGATCACTCGGTCGGTGTGCTCCACCCACTGAATCACTGACAACAGATAGGTGATCAAGACTACGAAAAATATCGCGCTGAGCGCGCCGACGCCCAAGGGCAGGCTGATATTACGGCTCAGCAGTTTACGAAAGCGTTGTTCATCAACCGAAGACGCTGTGGTCATGGGTGGGCCTTGTCGTCTGTTGGAATATTGGAAAACGGGGATTTTGCCCCAAATGCGCCACATCGATCCATTTTTCTGACGTTTTTGTGCGCAAAATCCTACATTGCACTGCGCCCGCCGGGCAGAGCGCGTTATCCTTGTCCGCGCGTGCGCAGCTATTCTTTTTCCAGGTCCATTGGGAACTAGTAGGGCTTCGTGACTTACTCATGCAAGAGTCCGGCACTTCTTATCGACTGGACACAGTACCTTCAACCTCTGAGAGCCCCTTTATGTCCGCCGAACAATCCACCATCCTGGTCGTCGAAGACGACGACATCGTGCGTATGCTGATCGTAGATGTCCTGGAAGAGCTGGAGTTCAAGGTTTTGGAGGCCGACGGCGGCGAGCAGGCCCTGGCGTTTCTCAACGACAGCTCCCAGGACATCCACCTGATGATGACCGACTTCGGCTTGCCCGGCATGGATGGCCGGGAACTGGCCACTCAGGCACGCATGGCGCGTCCCCTGCTGCCGGTCCTTTTCGCCAGCGGCTACGCCGAGAACATCGATGCGCCCGCCGACATGCATGTCATCGGCAAGCCGTTCTCCATCGACCAACTGCGCGACAAGGTCAAAGGCATTCTTAATCAGGGCTGATGGAGGCCTGTGCCCGTCGGGTAACCACCTCAGTCATTATTTAATGTCGCCCCGGCTCTCCCCCCTCCCGCGCTTCTAGGAATTTCCCGCATGAATCAGCCCCGCGCCACCAGAATCCTGGTCATTGGCTATGTCTGGCCCGAACCCAAGTCTTCGGCGGCGGGCGGCTATGTCATGCAACTGCTCGGGACGTTCCTGCAACAAGGCTGGGACGTGACGTTCAGCAGCCCCGCAGGCGCGGGCGAGCATCAGGAAGACCTGACCGTGCTGGGCATCCGCGAAGTGCCGATCGAATTGAACAACAGCAGTTTTGATGCCTTCGTCAGCGACCTGGCGCCGGACATCGTGCTGTTCGAGCAATTCATGATGGAAGAGCAGTTCGGCTGGCGCGTGGAAAAACACTGCCCCGAGGCGCTGCGCGTATTGGCCACCCAGGACCTGCAAAGCCTTCGCCACGCCCGGCATCAACGGCTCAAGGACCGTCTGAAGGCCAGTGATGATGACAACGACTTCAGCGCCTTGTTTGCCCCGGCGTTGCGCGAAGAATTCGAACTGATGGCCGATACGGACCTGGCCAAGCGGGAAATAGCGGCGCTGTACCGTTGCGACTTGAACCTGATGATCTCCGAAGTGGAAATCGAGCTGTTGGTCGAGCAGTTCAAGGTGCCGCGCAGCCTCCTGCACGGGTGCCCGTTGATGGTCGAACCACCGAGCGCCGCGCCAGCCCCATTTGAAGCGCGGGCGAACTTCCTGAGCATCGGCAACTTTCGCCATGCGCCCAACTGGGATGCGGTGCTGTGGCTGAAAAACACCGTTTGGCCGCTGATCCGCCAGCAGTTGCCCACGGCGCAACTGCATATTTATGGCGCCTACACGCCACCCAAGGCCACCGCGCTGCATAACGCGGCCCAGGGTTTCCACGTGATGAACTGGGCCGAAGATGCCTTGCAGGTGATGAGCGCCGCGCGGGTGTTGCTGGCCCCGCTGCGCTTTGGTGCGGGCATCAAGGGCAAGAACCTCGACGCGATGCTCTGCGGCACGCCTAACGTCACCACGCCGATCGGCGCCGAAGGCATGCACGGCGAGGCCGACTGGCCCGGGGCGATTACCCGAACGGCCCGCGAGTTCGCCGATCAGGCCGTGAAGTTGTACACCGACCAGGCCCTTTGGCAGAGGGCCCAGGCACAGGGATTGTCACTGTTGACCGAGCGTTACCGGCAGTCCGTCCACGGTCCGGCCTTGATCCAAAGGCTGTCCGAGTGCCGGCAACACCTGGCAGACATTCGCCGGGACAATTTCACCGGCAGCATGCTGCGTCATCACCAGCACAAGAGCACCCAGTACATGGCGCAGTGGATCGAGGCGAAGAACCGCAACGTTCAGTAGCAAGGTCGGGATTGGTTTTCTGTTTTTCTGTCCTTATACCTGACACTCACAGATAAACCCCATTCAGCCACAAGGAATGTACGCTGATGAACAAACGCACCTGGATGAGCACCATCCTCGAGGTCGATACCCTCAAACTCACCGACATCGTCTGGCCCTGTGCCCACAATGCCGGCATGGACAAGAAGGCCCCCAACTACGATGTGATCGTCGGCACCTGGACCACGTGCCAGAACGATTCGTTCGCCTTCCAACTGGCGAACGGCATCCGCGCATTCGATTTGCGCCTGGGCTACCGGGAGGACGACAGTCAACCGGTCTTTTACTTTCATCACCGCGGTTTTGAATCCCATCGGCGGCTGGACGAACTGATCGATGCCGTTCTGGCATTCATCGATCGCCATGAGCATGAGTTCATCGTCCTGGACTTCCACGAACTGGGCGACGACCAACCGTTCGACTCGCGCAAACTTGGCGAAACACTGATGAGTCGGCTCGGCTCGCGTTGCGTGCTCGCCATGGACGCCTGGAAAACCATTGGGCAGCTCAAGGCCGACAGTTCGCTTCGACGGATCGTCATGTCGGCGCCACCATTACCCGGTGTCAACGGCTCGCATTTCTGGCCGCGAATCCCGCATAAATGGTTGGACAGCTTATTCACCAGTACCGATGAACTCAGGCGCCACATCGGCACGACCCTGCAAAACCTGTCGAATGAAACCTTCCTGTGGTCGCTCTCGGCCACCGGCTATTCACTGCTGCGCGGGCCTCTGCCGCTGAAGGATGAAATCAACGACTGGTTTAGTACCGCTGGCGACTGGGTGACCCGTTGCAGCCTGATCAATGTCGACTTTTTCGACGAATCGAAGATCGTCCAATACTGCTGGAGCGCCAGCAGCATGAAGGCCGTCGCCCGGCAAGACAGCTGAACCAGGCTGGCATTAAGCGGCACGAAAGAGGCATGATCGGTACGCGAAAATAAAAAAAGCGCCTCGACATGACCCGAACCGCCCGAGTGACCGACCCTTCCTACGAACTGATGGATGACCACAACGGTTTGTCCATCATTTATCGCCAGCATGGCTTCCCCTGCCCGCTGGTGCGCTGGCATTTCCACAAGGAGTACGAACTGCACCTGATCGTTGCCAGCTCCGGCAAGGTGTTCATTGGCGACTACATCGGCAACTTCCATCCTCAAACGCTGTTTCTCACCGGCCCCAACCTGCCTCATAACTGGATCAGCCAGGTGGCCGAAGATGAGGTGGTGCCCAAGCGCGACATGCTGGTCAACTTCACCGACGAACTGTTCGAGAGCGGCCACCAGGTGTTTGCCGAACTCAAGACCCTGGCACCGTTGCTGGAGCGCGCGCAGTACGGCATCGAGTTTCGCGCCAAGCACACCATCCGCCAGGCCATGACCTTGATGCAGCGCATTGCCGATACTCAGGGCGTGACCCGCCTGGGGCATTTTTTCATCCTGCTGGAGCTGCTCGCCAGCTGCGACGATTACCAGTTACTGTCCGGAGCGACCACGCCGCAACTGGCGGACGAACACAACGTCGACCGCACCAACCGCGCGGTGGACTACATCTTCGCCCACTACGCCCGCGAGCTCCCGTTGGAGGAAGTCGCCGAGCACCTGGGCATGAAGCCGACCTACTTCAGCCGCGTGTTCAAACAAGCCACCGGCCGCAATTTCATCGAATTCGTCAATCGGCTGCGCATCAGCAAGTCCTGCGAGTTGCTGGCCGATGGTGATAAGCCAGTGACGGATGTGTGCTTTGAGTCGGGGTTCAACAACATTTCCAACTTCAATCGGCGCTTCCAGCAGCTCAAGGGCATGACCCCATCGCACTATCGGCGGTTGGTGGTGCAGCGCCTGACCGAGCAGAATCTGGGCTGACTCAAGGTTCTCTGTGGGAGCGGGCTTGCCCGCGATGGCGGTGTGTCAGCCAGCATGGGGGGTATCTGATATCCCGCCATCGCGGGCAAGCCCGCTCCTACAGTGGCCAGCTATCCAGTGCAAAAAAGTATCAGTCAACGTGCGATGAACGATTTGTCTCATCGCCCGTTGAAGGCTGTAATCAGCGCACCTCTTCCATCGATGGAAGACACAAAAACAATAACTGTCCTTCTGCGACCCGCCGGGTGCAGAAAAGGAGTGCACGATGCAACCTTCTGTAAAAGCTCTGCTCGCCCTCACCTGCATGACCCTCAGCAGCGTCAGCCTCGGCGCCCAGACGCTGACCATCGCCACCGTCAACAACAGCGACATGATCCGCATGCAAAAGCTCTCGAAGACCTTCGAGGCCGAGCACCCGGACATCAAGCTCAATTGGGTGGTGCTGGAAGAAAACGTCCTGCGCCAGCGCCTGACCACCGACATCGCCACCCAGGGCGGTCAGTTCGACGTGTTGACCATCGGCATGTACGAAGCGGCACTGTGGGGCGCCAAGGGTTGGTTGGAACCGATGAAGGATCTGCCCGCTTCCTACGACCTGGACGACGTGTTCCCTTCCGTGCGCGAAGGCCTTTCAGTGAAGGGTTCGCTGTATGCACTGCCTTTCTACGCCGAGAGCTCGATCACCTATTACCGCACCGATCTGTTCAAGGACGCCGGCCTCACCATGCCCGAGCGGCCGACCTGGACCCAGATCGCCGAATTCGCCGGCAAACTCACCCACAAGGACAAGGAACAGTACGGCATCTGCCTGCGCGGCAAGGCCGGCTGGGGCGAGAACATGGCGCTGATCACCACAGTCGCCAATGCTTATGGCGCACGCTGGTTCGATGAAAAATGGCAGCCGGAATTCAACGGTCCCGAGTGGAAGAACGCGCTGAACTTCTACGTCGACACCATGAAAAAATCCGGCCCGCCGGGTGCGTCGAGCAACGGCTTCAACGAAAACCTCGCGTTGTTCAACAGCGGCAAGTGCGCGATCTGGGTCGACGCCAGCGTCGCCGGCTCGTTCGTCACCGACAAGACCCAGAGCAAGGTCAGCGACCACGTCGGTTTCACCTACGCGCCGCACGAAACCACTGATAAAGGCTCGGCGTGGTTGTACTCCTGGGCCCTGGCAATCCCTACCAGCTCCAAGGCCAAGGACGCCGCCAAAACCTTCAGCGCCTGGGCGACCTCCAAAGAGTACGGCGCGCTGGTGGCGAAAACCGACGGCATCGCCAACGTCCCACCGGGCACCCGCGCCTCGACCTACAGCGACGACTACATGAACGCAGCGCCGTTCGCCAAGGTTACGCTGGAATCGCTCAAGGCCGCAGACCCTGCCCAACCCGGTGCACGCCCGGTGCCTTACATCGGCATCCAGTTGGTGACCATCCCCGAGTTCCAGGCAGTGGGCACCCAGGTGGGCAAGCTGTTCTCGGCAGCGTTGATCGGCCAGAGCACGGTCGACCAGGCCTTGGCCGCGGCCCAGCAAACCACCGAGCGCGAGATGAAGCGCGCGGGTTATCCCAAGTAGCCGCCACACCTCTACCCACCCTGTGGGAGCGGGCTTGCCCGCGATGAGGGTGTGTCAGCCAACAAAGATGTCTCTGACACACCGCCATCGCGGGCAAGCCCGCTCCCACAGTTAGATCTCCTCAGGTCTGTATGACTAGGTGCTAACACCATGAACACCTCAACCGCCAAAGCCCAAATGGACATCCCCCAGCCGGTGCGCAAAAACCGGCTGGCCAACCCCGGCTGGTTTCTGGTCAGCCCCTCGGTGGCGTTGTTGCTGCTGTGGATGATCGTGCCGCTGGGCATGACCGTGTATTTCTCGATGATCCGCTACAACCTGCTCTACCCCGGCGAAAACGAGTTCGTGGGCATCGAGAACTTCACCTACTTCCTCACCGACTCGGGGTTCATGCCCGGCGCCACCAACACCCTGTTGCTGGTGGGCAGCGTGCTGCTGATCAGCGTGGTGCTGGGGGTACTGATCAGCGCCCTGCTCGAAGCCACCGATTTCCTCGGGCGAGGCATTGTGCGGGTGATGCTGATCTCGCCGTTTTTCATCATGCCCACCGTCGGCGCCCTGATCTGGAAAAACCTGATTTTCCACCCGGTGTCGGGGATCCTCGCCTACGTCTGGAAGCTGTTCGGCGCCCAGCCGGTGGACTGGCTGGCGCACTACCCGCTGCTGTCGATCATCATCATTGTCTCGTGGCAATGGCTACCGTTCGCGATCCTGATCCTGATGACCGCCATGCAGTCCCTCGACCAGGAACAGAAAGAAGCCGCACGCCTGGACGGTGCCGGGCCCATCGCGATTTTCTGGCACCTGACCCTGCCGCACCTGGCGCGTCCGATTGCGGTGGTGGTGATGATCGAGACCATCTTCCTGCTGTCGGTGTTCGCCGAGATCTTCACCACCACCAACGGCGGTCCCGGCTATGCCTCGACCAACCTCGCCTACCTGATCTACAACCAGGCGCTGGTGCAGTTCGACGTCGGCATGGCGTCGGCTGGCGGCCTGATCGCCGTGGTCATCGCCAACATCGCGGCCATCGTGCTGGTGCGCATGATCGGCAAAAACCTGACAGACAAAGCCTGAGGCCCGCGCCATGACCCTTCAACAATCCCGTCGCCTGCAAAGTCTGCTGCTGGGCACCCTGGCCTGGGCCATCGCGATCCTGATTTTCTTCCCGATCTTCTGGATGGTGCTGACCAGCTTCAAGACCGAAATCGACGCGTTCGCCACGCCGCCGCAATTCATCTTCACGCCGACGCTGGAGAACTACCTGCACATCAACGAACGCAGCGATTACTTCAGCTTCGCCTGGAACTCGGTGGTGATTTCCTTCAGCGCCACCGCCCTGTGCCTGCTGATCGCGGTGCCGGCGGCCTACTCCATGGCGTTCTACGAAACCCAGCGCACCAAAGGCACGCTGCTGTGGATGCTCTCCACCAAGATGCTGCCGCCGGTGGGCGTACTGATGCCCATTTACCTGCTGGCCAAGAGTTTTGGCCTGCTGGATACGCGCATCGCGCTGATCATCATCTACACGCTGATCAACCTGCCGATCGTGGTCTGGATGGTGTACACCTACTTCAAGGACATCCCCAAGGACATCCTCGAAGCCGCTCGCCTGGACGGCGCCACCCTGGCTCAGGAAATGCTGCGGGTGCTGCTGCCGATCGCCAAGGGCGGCCTGGCCTCCACCGTGCTGCTGTCGCTGATCCTGTGCTGGAACGAGGCCTTCTGGTCGCTGAACCTGACTTCGTCGAAAGCCGCCCCCCTGACCGCCCTGATCGCCTCCTACTCAAGCCCGGAGGGTTTGTTCTGGGCCAAGTTGTCCGCCGTCTCGACCCTGGCTTGCGCGCCGATCCTGATTTTTGGCTGGATCAGCCAGAAGCAATTGGTGCGGGGGCTTTCCTTTGGTGCCGTCAAGTGAATCAACCCCATCCCCTGTAGGAGCGAGCACGCTCGCGATGGTCGCCAACAATGACGCTGGCAGCCTGACACCCCACGGTGCCCTGAAGTCCATCGCGAGCATGCTCGCTCCTACAGAAAAGTCATAATGCATGAGGAGGCCCAACCCCATGGCCAACCTGAAAATCAAAAACCTGCAAAAAGGTTTCGAAGGCTTTTCCATCATCAAGGGCATTGACCTTGAGGTGAACGACAAGGAGTTCGTGGTCTTCGTCGGCCCTTCGGGCTGTGGCAAGTCCACCCTGCTGCGCCTGATCGCCGGCCTGGAAGAGGTCAGCGGCGGCACCATCGAACTCGATGGCCGCGACATCACCGAAGTCAGCCCGGCCAAGCGCGACCTGGCCATGGTGTTCCAGACCTACGCCCTGTACCCGCACATGAGCGTGCGCAAAAACATGTCGTTCGCCCTGGACCTGGCCGGCGTGCCCAAGGCCGAAGTCGAGAAGAAAGTCGCCGAAGCAGCGCGCATCCTCGAACTGGGGCCGATGCTGGAGCGCAAGCCCAAGCAACTGTCGGGCGGTCAGCGCCAGCGCGTGGCGATCGGCCGGGCCATCGTGCGCAACCCGAAGATCTTCCTGTTCGACGAACCGCTGTCCAACCTCGACGCCGCCCTGCGCGTGCAGATGCGCCTCCAGCTGCTGCGCCTGCACAAGGACCTGCAAGCCACCATGATCTACGTGACCCATGACCAGGTGGAAGCCATGACCATGGCCGACAAGGTCGTGGTGCTCAACGGTGGCAGGATCGAGCAGGTGGGTTCGCCACTGGACCTCTATCACCACCCGGCCAACCTGTTCGTCGCAGGTTTTCTGGGCACGCCGAAAATGGGGTTCCTCAAGGGCAAGGTCACGCGCATCGACAGCCAGGGTTGCGAAGTTGCACTGGCCGCCGGCACCCACGTCAGCCTGCCGTTGAGCGGCGCCCATCTGAGCATTGGCGACGAGGTGACCCTGGGCATTCGCCCGGAGCACCTGGAACTGGCCAAACCTGGCGATTGCACCCTGCACGTCACCGCCGACGTCAGCGAACGCCTGGGCAGCGACACCTTCTGCCACGTGCGCACCGCGTCCGGTGAAGCGTTGACCCTGCGCGTACGCGGCGACCTGGCCAGCCGCTACGGCGAAACCCTGCGCCTGCACCTGGACGCCGAGCACTGCCATTTATTCGATGCCAACGGCGTGGCGCTGGCCCGTCCACTGCGCGTCGCCGCCTGATTCCCGAGAATTTGCGATGAAACTCAATACCCAAAACCTGCACAACCTCGCACCTGAAGTGGCCCTGCCGGCGTACAGCCTGAGCGACGTTCGCCAAGGCATCGCCCACATCGGCGTCGGCGGTTTCCATCGTGCCCATCAGGCCTATTACACCGACGCCTTGATGAACACAGGCGTTGACCTGGACTGGGCGATCTGCGGCGTCGGCCTGCGTACCGAAGACCGCCGCGCCCGCGATGACCTCAAGGAACAGGATTACCTGTTCACCCTGTTTGAGCTCGGCGACAGCGACGACACCGAAGTTCGGGTGATCGGCGCGATCCGCAACATGCTGCTGGCTGAAGACGGCGCGCAGGCGCTGATCGACAAACTGGCCAGCCCCGAGATCCGCATCGTCTCGCTGACCATCACCGAAGGCGGCTACTGCATCGACGACAGCAACGGCGAATTCATGGCTCACCTGCCGCAGATCCAGCACGACCTGGCGCACCCGAACGCGCCGACCACCGTGTTCGGCTTCCTCTGCGCCGCCCTGGCCAAACGCCGCGCCAACGGCATCCCGGCGTTCACCCTGATGTCCTGCGATAACCTGCCGCACAACGGCGCCGTTACCCGTAAGGCGCTGCTCGCCTTTGCAGCATTGAGCGATGCCGATCTGCGCGACTGGATTGCCGAGCACGTGAGCTTCCCCAACGCCATGGTCGACCGCATCACACCGATGACCAGCACCGCCCACCGCCTGCAACTGGCTGACAAACACGGCGTTGACGATGCCTGGCCGGTGGTCTGCGAACCCTTCGTGCAGTGGGTGCTGGAAGACAAGTTCGTCAACGGACGCCCCGCCTGGGAACAGGTCGGCGTGCAGTTCACCGATGATGTAACGCCCTACGAAGAAATGAAGATCAAGCTGCTCAACGGCAGCCATCTGGCACTGACCTACCTGGGCTTCCTGAAGGGTTACCGCTTCGTTCACGAGACCATGAACGACCCGCTCTTCGTGCGCTACATGCGCGCATACATGGACCTGGACGTCACCCCACAACTGTCGCCAGTGCCGGGCATCGACCTGGAGGATTACAAGAACACGCTGGTCGAGCGCTTTTCCAATCAGGCGATTGCCGATCAGTTGGAGCGGGTATGCTCGGACGGCTCGTCGAAGTTTCCCAAGTTCACCGTGCCGACCATCAATCGATTGATAGCCGATGGCCGGGAGACCCAACGCGCGGCGCTGGTGGTGGCGGCTTGGGCGTTGTATCTGAAAGGGGTCGATGAGCATGGCGCGACCTACACGATCCCGGACCCACGGGCGGCGTTTTGTCAGGCGCTGGTGGCTGATGATACGTTGATGACCCAGCGGTTGCTGGCGGTCGAAGAAATTTTTGGCACCGCGATCCCGCGTTCGGCAGAGTTTGTGGCGGCGTTCGAGTGGTGCTGCAACAGTTTGCGGGAGGTGGGGGTTTCGGCGACGCTGGAGCGGGTATTGGCTTGAATGCGGCGGTGACTGTGCCGCCGTCATCGCTGTAGGAGCGAGCTTGCTCGCGATAGCGCTAGTAGAGACATCCCATAACTTGAACCTTGACAGGACCCACCCATGCCCACCCAACACCTCTACCTCGGCATCGACTGCGGCACCCAGGGCACCAAGGCCATCATCCTCGACGCCGCCAGTGGCCAGGTCCTGGGTGAAGGCGCTGCCCCGCACACCTTGATCACCGCTGCCAACGGCCGCCGCGAGCAGGACACCGCGCAGTGGATCGACGCCTTCAAGTCAGCCACCCGCCAGGCGCTGGCCGCCGCCAATGTCGACGGCAGGACCATCCAGGGCGTTGGCGTGTCCGGCCAGCAACACGGCCTGGTACTGCTCGACGACCAGGGTCAGGTCCTGCGCCCGGCCAAGCTGTGGTGCGACACCGAGACCACCCCGGAGAACGACCGCCTGCTGGCCTACCTGGGCGGCGAGCAAGGCTCGCTGGAGCGATTGGGCGTGGTCATCGCGCCGGGCTACACGGTGTCCAAGTTGCTATGGACCAAGCAGCACCATCCCGACGTGTTCGCGCGCATCGCCCACATCCTGCTGCCCCACGACTACCTCAATTTTTGGCTCACCGGGCGCAGTTGCGCCGAATATGGCGATGCCTCGGGCACCGGTTATTTCAACGTGCGCACCCGCCAATGGGACGTTGAGCTGTTGCGCGACATCGACCCGGACGGACGCCTGGAGGCGGCGCTGCCCGAGCTGATCGAAGCCCACCAACCGGTCGGCCCGCTGCTGCCGGAGATCGCCGAACAGCTCGGCCTCAACCCGTGGGCAGTGGTGTCCAGCGGTGGCGGCGACAATATGATGGGCGCCATCGGCACGGGTAACATCCAACCGGGCATCATCACCATGAGCCTGGGTTCGTCCGGCACCGTTTACGCCTACGCGGATCAGCCGCAGGTCAGCCCGGACGCCGCCGTGGCGACGTTCTGCTCGTCCAGCGGCGGCTGGCTGCCGTTGATCTGCACCATGAACCTGACCAACGCCACTGGGACGATTCGCGAACTGCTCGACCTCGACATCGCCCAGTTCAACGCCCTGGTGGCGCAAGCGCCCATCGGCGCCGAGGGCGTGAGCATGCTGCCGTTCCTCAACGGCGAACGCGTGCCCGCCCTGCCCCACGCCACCGGCAGCCTTCAAGGCTTGACCATGACCAACCTGACCCGGGCCAACCTGTGCCGCGCGGTGGTCGAAGGCACCACCTTCGGTTTGCGTTACGGGTTGGACCTTTTGCGTGACAATGGCTTGCAAAGCCACAGCATCCGCTTGATTGGCGGCGGCTCGAAAAGCCCGGTGTGGCGGCAGATCGTCGCCGACATCATGAACACACCCGTGATCGGCACCGTCCACGGCGAAGCTGCTGCCCTGGGCGCGGCCATCCAGGCCGCGTGGTGCACGTCGCGGGCAAACGGTCGGGAAGACAGCCTGGCGCAACTGTGCGAGCGTTGCGTGACACTCGACCCGGCCAGCGAAACCTTGCCGATTGCCGCCAACGTCGCGGCCAGCCAGCAGGCCTATGAACGCTATCGACAGCATGTCGCAACCCTTTGAAGAGTGAACAACCATGTATCTGGTGTGTGGCGAAGCGCTGTTTGATTTCTTCAGTGAAGAGGACGCCAGTGGCCTGGCGTCCAACGTAAATTTCAAGGCCATTGCTGGCGGTTCGCCCTTCAACGTCGCGGTTGGCTTGCGCCGGCTGGGCGTGGACTCGGCATTGTTCGCCGGGCTGTCCACGGACTACCTCGGCCGACGGCTGTTCAAGGTGTTGCAGACCGAAGGCGTGCGCACCGATTACCTGCTGGAGTTCGCCGCGCCGACCACCCTGGCCATGGTGGCCGTCGGCGCCAATGGCTCGCCACAATACAGCTTCCGTGGCGAAGGCTGTGCGGACCGGCAGTTGCAGGTCGAACACCTGCCGGACCTCGGCCCTGAAGTGCGCGGCTTGCACGTCGGCTCTTACTCGTTGGTCGTACAGCCGATTGCCGACACCCTGTTGGCGCTGGTGCAACGCGAACGCGGCAAACGCCTGATCAGCCTCGACCCGAACGTGCGGCTCAATCCGCAGCCGGATATCGAACTGTGGCGCTCACGGGTGGCGACGCTGGTGCAACTGGCGGATTTGATCAAAGTCAGCGATGAGGATTTGCACCTGCTTTACCCCGAACAGGACCCGACACAGGTGATCGAGGGCTGGTTGCAGCATCGTTGCCAGGTGGTGTTCCTGACACGCGGCGGTCAGGGGGCGACGGTGTTCAGTCGCCAGCACGGCGCATGGTCCGTGCCGGCCACCCCCGTGAAAATCGCTGACACCGTGGGCGCAGGCGACACCTTCCATGCGGCATTGATCACATGGCTGACCGAACAGCGTTTGGATTCGGTGCAAGGTGTACAGCAACTGACGCGTGAGCAGATCGACGCGATGCTCAAGTTTGCCGTGCAGGCCGCAGCGCTGACCTGCAGCAGGACCGGGCCGGACTTGCCGTATCGGCGGCAGTTGGGGCAATGATCGTTCCTACAGGCTCTAGTGTCATGCACACATCCGTGCCCCGCCACCGCCCCACAGGGTTTGGTGCCATGCACCCATCTGCATTCCAACAACGACTACTGTAGGAGCGAGCATGCTCGCGATGGTGGCCCAGACACCGCGGGCATTCAGACAGCCCACGTCATCGTTAACGACCATCGCGAGCATGCTCGCTCCTACAGGGTTTTGGTGCCATGCACACATCTGCATTCCAACAACGACTACTGTAGGAGCGGGCTTGCCCGCGATGGTGGCGTGTCAGGCACCAAAAATGTTGAATGTGCAGGCCTCATCGCGAGCAAGCTCGCTCCTACAGTTTTTTGGTGCCATGCACATATCTGCATTCCAACAACGACTACTGTAGGAGCGAGCATGCTCGCGATGGTGGCCCAGACACCGCGGGCATTCAGACAGCCCACGTCATCGTTAACGACCATCGCGAGCAAGCTCGCTCCTACAGGTTTTTGGTGCCATGCACACATCTGCATTCCAACAACGACTACTGTAGGAGCGAGCATGCTCGCGATGGTGGCCCAGACACCGCGGGCATTCAGACAGCCCACGTCATCGTTAACGACCATCGCGAGCATGCTCGCTCCTACAGGTTTTTGGTGCCATGCACATATCTGCATTCCAACAACGACTACTGTAGGAGCGGGCTTGCCCGCGATGGTGGCCCAGACACCGCGGGCATTCAGACAGCCCACGTCATCGTTAACGACCATCGCGAGCAAGCTCGCTCCTACAGGTTTTTGGTGCCATGCACATATCTGCATTCCAACAACGACTACTGTAGGAGCGAGCATGCTCGCGATGGTGGCCCAGACACCGCGGGCATTCAGACAGCCCACGTCATCGTTAACGACCATCGCGAGCATGCTCGCTCCTACAGGGTTTTGGTGCCATGAACACATCTGCATTCCAACAACGACTACTGTAGGAGCGAGCATGCTCGCGATGGTGGCCCAGACACCGCGGGCATTCAGACAGCCCACGTCATCGTTAACGACCATCGCGAGCATGCTCGCTCCTACAGGGTTTTGGTGCCATGCACACATCTGCATTCCAACAACGACTACTGTAGGAGCGGGCTTGCCCGCGATGGTGGCCCAGACACCGCGGGCATTCAGACAGCCCACGTCATCGTTAACGACCATCGCGAGCAAGCTCGCTCCCACAGGGTTTTGGTGCCATGCACATATCTGCATTCCAACAACGACTACTGTAGGAGCGGGCTTGCCCGCGATGGCGGCGTGTCAGGCACCAAAAATGTTGGATGTGCCGGCCTCATCGCGAGCAAGCTCGCTCCTACAGGTTTTTGGTGCCATGCACACATCTGCATTCCAACACCCCACCACTGTAGGAGCGAGCATGCTCGCGATGGTGGCCCAGACACCGCGGGCATTCAGACAGCCCACGTCATCGTTAACGACCATCGCGACGGTTCGACGTGCTCGCTCCTACAGGGTGCGGCGGCCTTTCAGCCCTACAAAACCGAAAAGTTGTAGCTGATGATCAACCGGGTCTCATCCACATCCCGGGCAAACTTCTCGTAGTTGGTGCGATAGGTCGCATTACGCAACCGCAGGCTCACATCCTTGAATGTGCCACTCTGCACCACGTATTTCAGCTCGCTGTCGCGTTCCCATTCTTTGCCTTCCTGGTCGCTGCCCAGCACCTTGATGTGATCACCGTTTACATATCGGGTCAGGAAGCTCAAGCCATTGAGGCCAATGGCCTTGAAGTCATAGTCATAACGCAGCTGCCACGAACGCTCCTGGGCGGCGGCGAAGTCGTTGACCTGCACATAGTTGACCAGGTATGGGTTGGTGCCATCCAGGTACGGCATCGAATTGTCGCCGTTCATGCGCTGCCAACCGGCGCTGAAGGTGTGCCCACTGATGGCGTAGGCCAGCATGCCGCTCAAGGCTCGGTTGTCGATGGAACCCGCGCGCTCGGCGCCGCTGTCGGCACTCTTGAGCAGGCGCACATCAGCCTTGAGCACGCCCTCACCCAACGGCTGACTGGCCACCACACCCACAAAATGCTGGCGGTAGATGTCTTCCAGTTCCGCGTAGTGATACTGGGCCGTCAGTTGGTCATTGATCTTGTAGTCAAAACCATACATATCGAAATGATCGGCAGTAACGTTGCACGCGTAGCGCTTGTTCTTGCAGTGCACGCGGATGTCCTGGGCATCGGTGGAATCCCGGGCGGTGTACTTGTCCAGGCGCGCCGCCATGAACGTCAGGTCCTTGATCTCCCTGGAGGTCAGTTGCGCACCGTTGAACATCGTCGGCAGCAGGCGGCCGTCGTTGTACTTGAGCAGCGGCACATCCGGCAACAGCGCGCCGTACTTCAACACGCTCTGGGACACCCGCACCTTGGCGGTCAGACCGAGCTTGGCGTACTGGTCTTCGGACCCACGTGGGTTGTGCCCGGTGGACGGCAGCAAGCCACTGTTGCTGCTGTCAGCGCTGGAATCGAGCTTGATGCCCAGCATGCCCAGCGCATCGATACCAACGCCCACCGTGCCTTCGGTGTAACCCGATTGCAGGTTGAAAATGAAACCCTGTGCCGACTCTTCGCGCTTGGACGCGCCCTGCTCCGTGGACGTGTGCCCATCCCGAAAATCACGATTGAAATACACCGTGCGCGATTCGATTTTCGCCGTGGTGTCGTCGATGAAACCGCTGGCGCGCACCTGGCCGGTAAAACTCGCGCACAGGGCCAGGGCGCCGAAGCCAAATGCCTGGCGCGCGGTAATCATTTGAAAAGGGGGACGCATGAAAAAGCTCCAACTGTGCAGCGTTTGCGCAAGGCGCAGGCCAATAAATAGCTTCATCCCGGACAGGAACTGACCAGGAGAAAAAGACACGCGGGGTGAGGTGCAATGATGGCAGTTGGCTGTTACGGGGTGTAGGCGACTTTAGTCGGACCACGGCGCTCGGAGCTTCCTGCGCCGTGGAACTCGGGTGAAGTTCAGGCGGCAGGCTTCCAGCGCAACAAGCGCTGTTGCGCCACCCGCAACAGGTCGCAGCCATCCTGGGTCAGCAGGTACAGGGCATGGGTGAGGTGCGGAATGTCCTGGCCGTCACCGTTTCTGAACGAGTGGATGTGCAGGGTTTCCAGCAGGTCGCTGGACGCACGGATACGTTGCAGGGCGGCTTCTAGGATGTCTTGTGGATCGGCCTGGGTGTCGATCACCAGGGGCGAGGTTTCGGTGACGGCGCTTTTGATGGCGCGGTAGCGGTCGCATAGAGCATTTATTGTTGTCATTAGGGAGTTACTCAAGTTGTCTAGCGTGGACCTCCGGTACCGTGACCAAACGGAGGGAGGCGGACTGTGTGCTGGTTTGGTCAACCGATAACGCCCTCAACTCGGCTCGCCCTAAGGCGTCCGACACACAGCCGCCATAACGACACAGACGAACAATCCGCACGCAATGATGCCACATGTGAGGGAGCTATCAGGTGACCAAACCTGTTCGCTGATTTTGCAGCGAGTCCAAACAGTAGCCGTCCCTGCCCAGCCTGCGGAAGCAGACAAGGCATCCACCTTTGTAGGACCCGGCTTCGGTTTTCCAGGAATCCTGGCGCAGCGAAAAGCCTGACAAAACCCTCTTACACGACAGGCGGCATTCAGCCGGTTTAACCATCGCTTAACGCTGCGGTCCAACACTTCACTGGACCGCACGCCCTCAGGTTCCTCTGACGCCCAGTGCGGCAGCCTCGACGCCCTTGTCGAGTTGACTTGCGACTGCACGGGAGATCCCTCATGAACAGCACCACCCTGCTGGTTACCCTCACCCTCGCCTGCTCGGCGTTCACCGGCCTGGCACAGGCAAATGACAGCACGACTGCGCAAGCGGTGCCCTACGAATACGACATGCCGCTGCATGTGGCGAAAGTGGTGTCGCTCAGCGAGCCGGACACTCTGGAATGCAAGGTCGTCACGGCGGACATGAAGTACATCGATGCGGCGGGCAAACCCGCAGAGATCACGTACCGCAAGCTCTCGCAAGCGTGTACGGAACAAGGCAACTGATCGGCGAGAAAACGACGACGGGTCTGGTCGCATGGCCAGACCCGGGAAGGATTGAACGCAGGTTATACAGATTGGTATTTCGACAGCGGCGGCTGGGTATCCATTGGCTGCAAGATGCCTGAACGCAGGCCGGCAATCAGGTTATTGATTTCCCGGCAACTGTTGAGAGAAGAGGCGTCAATGCCGCTCACATACAGGTCCACCTGATCGGTTTGCCCGTCGGCAAAAACTTTTACCGACATCAGCATGTTGGGGGACAGCGTGCATTGGCAGCGTTTGGGAAGAAAGCTGCTTTCAATGATGTTGCGAAGTTCCAAGGCAGACAGAAACATGGCGACTCTCTCCTGAGTGTGCAAAAGCCAGATAGGGTTAAGACCGGCTCTATAAAGTCTGGCCGGTTTTTCCATACAGCTATTGCATGAAACATGCCCTGGACTCCCCTGTATGGCTCAGCAACAAATCAATGGGTTAGAAGGCCTGAACTTAAAGGCCATCATGCAATTTGCCGGAATGCCGGATTTCACGCGTGCAAATTGCAACCCTGGAGAGCGTCATGTGGGAGCGAGCAGGCTCGTTCCCACAGGTGCTCGGATAGGAGAGGAAGTCAGACCTCCATCGCCGCGCGCTCCGCCACATGTCGCAAGCTGTCGAAGTTGATGTTGGCGCCTGAGTCGATGGCGATCAGGGTCTCTCCCTTGACACCACGGCGGGCCACGTATTTCTTGATCCCGGCCACGGCCAGCGCGCCGGAGGGCTCGGTGATCGAGCGGGTGTCGTCGTAGATGTTCTTGATGGCCGCGCACAGTTCGTCGTTGCTGACGGTCAACACTTCATCGACGCAGAACTGGCAAACCTCAAAGCCATAGGCACCGATCTGTGCCACGGCCACCCCGTCGGCGAAAGTGCCGACATTGGGCAACACCGTCCGCTCACCCGCCTCCATCGCGGCTTGCAGGCACGCCGAATGCTCCGATTCCACGCCGATGATGCGCACCTGCGGCCTCAAGTATTTGACGTACGCCGCGATACCCGCGATCAAGCCGCCACCGCCCACCGGAACGAAGATCGCGTCCAGGTCCCCCTGGTGCTGGCGCAGGATCTCCATGGCCACGGTTCCCTGGCCGGCAATCACGTCCGGGTCATCGAACGGCGAGACGAAGGTTCGTCCCGTGCGCTCCGCCAACTCCAGCGCGTGGGCCAGGGAAAACGGAAAACTCTCCCCGTGCAACACCGCCTCGGCCCCGCGACTGCGTACGCCGAGCACCTTCAGTTCCGGGGTGGCACACGGCATGACGATGGTTGCATCGATCCCCAACTCCCGCGCCGCCAGCGCCACACCCTGGGCATGATTGCCGGCCGATGCGGTGATCACACCTCGGGCCTTTTGCTCATCGCTCAGTTGCACCAGCTTGTTGTAGGCACCACGGATCTTGAAGGAAAACGTCGGTTGCAAGTCTTCGCGCTTGAGCAAAATCCGATTGCCCAGCGCTTGGGACAACGCCGGTGCGTCCTGCAACGGCGTACGCATCGCCAACTCGTACACCGGCGCGGCGAGGATCTTTTTTACATAGTGCTCAAGCAGGGTTTGCTGGGCAGGCGTGGTGTGCATGGTCGTCTCCTGACATGTTCAAAACCCCGGAGACAGAAAATGAAAACCCGCCTCTAGGGCGGGTTGGGTGCTGCAGTCGTGAGCTAGCCCGCCAAATGAGGAATGGCGGTAATAATGCTTGGCTGGCAGCGCAGTACGGTGGAAGTCATGGGGTGAAACTAGCTGGATACATCCGTTGGTGTCAACCCACCCCTGTAGGAGCGAGCTTGCTCGCGATAGCGGATGCCTGACACACCGCCATCGCGAGCAAGCTCGCTCCTACAGGGGGCCTATCATTTCAGGCCCACGCGGTACAACACCCCGTCGCTGTCATCCGTCAGTACATACAGGTAACCATCCGGCCCCTGGCGCACGTCGCGAATGCGCTGGTTCAGTTCGCCCATCAAACGCTCTTCGTGCACCACCCGATCGCCTTCGAACTGCAACCGAATCAGCTCCTGGGTCGCCAGTGCGCCGATGAACACGTTGTGCTGCCAGGGCTTGAAACGGTCGGCGTCGTAGAAGGCCATGCCGCTCAGGCCCGGGGATTTCTCCCAGACGTGGTGTGGCGCGAGGGTGCCTTCGGCCTTCTTGCCCTTGGCTTCGGGGATCGCCAGCCCGGAATAGTTGATGCCATGGGTCGCCAGCGGCCAACCGTAGTTCTTGCCGCGCTCGATGATATTGAGCTCATCACCGCCCTTGGGGCCGTGTTCGTTTTCCCAGAGCACGCCCGTCCAGGGGTTGAGCGCCATGCCTTGCGGGTTGCGCTGGCCATAGGACCAGATTTCCGGGCGCACACCGGACTGCCCGACAAAGGGGTTGTCGTCCGGCACCCTGCCGTCCGGATAGATGCGCACGATCTTGCCCTGCAGCTTGTCGAGGTCCTGGGCGGTAGGCCGGTCGTTGTTTTCACCCAGGGCGATGAACAGATAGCCGTCGCGGTCGAAGACCAGGCGCGAGCCAAAGTGGTTACCGGTGGACAGCTTGGGCTCCTGGCGAAAGATCACCTTGAAGTTGTTCAACGTCTTCAAATCTTCCGACAACTGTCCGCGCCCGACGGCGGTCCCGGCCGTGCCGCCCTCACCCCCGCCTTCGGCGTAGGACAGGTACACCGTGCGGTCCTGCTTGAAGTCGGGCGAGAGCACCACATCGAGCAAACCGCCCTGGCTGCGGGACCAGACGTCCGGCACGCCGCTGATGGGCGCCGAGAGCTTGCCATCGGCGCTCACCACTCGCAGGTTGCCGGGCTTCTCCGTCACCAGCATGCCGTTCTGGTCCGGCAGGAACGCCAGGGCCCAGGGGTGATCCAGGCCCTTGGCGATCGGCGTGACCTCAAGGGTGCCCTGCTCGCTTTTCAGTTCCTGAGACGTCGCTGCAAACGCGGGTAAAGCCGCGCCGAGCAAGGCGCTGGCACAGAAGGTTGCCAGGAAGGTTTTACGCAACATGCACGATTCCTTTTGTGGTTAACGGGTGTTCGCATCGCGAGACGGCGGGTTGGGTATGAACTTGGGCGGGCTGGCGGGCGCGGTGCGATCCTGGGGGTAGCGGTTGCCGATGCCGCCATTGTCCAGCGTCGGTGGTCGCGGCACCGGCACGGTGTTGGGCCCACGAATCGTCGGCGCGCTCGGTTGCGTGCCTTGCATGCTGTTGGGGTTGGCCCGGCGAATCGGGCTGTTGTAAGGATTGCTGGTGGCACCCGTGGGGCTTTGGGCCTGGGCAACGTTGCTCAGCGCACCACTCAATGCCATCGCGAACAGGCCAAGCACTATCCGGTTCATGAGCTGCCTCTCTACGTGATAAAGCCTTCGATAGCACGCTACGCCCAGGGTTCGCATTTGTTAACCAAAACCTCCCGAACAAGATGTAACACGAAGTTGAGACCCCGGCCGCACCGGCCTGCACGTCACTGAAACTTTTGCGCAGCGGTACGGGTCACCTGATCATCAGACGCGAGGAGACGACCATGGCACGGGCAATCTGGAAAGGCGCAATCAGTTTCGGGCTGGTCCACATCCCGGTGGCGCTGGTCTCGGCGACGTCTTCCCAGGGCGTGGATTTCGACTGGCTCGACAGCCGCAGCATGGACCCGGTGGGCTACAAGCGCGTCAACAAGACGACCGGCAAGGAAGTGACCAAGGAGCACATCGTCAAGGGTGTGCAATACGAAAAGGGTCGCTACGTGGTGCTCAGCGAGGAAGAAATCAAATCGGCACACCCGATGTCGACGCAGACCATCGACATCTTTTCCTTCGTCGACAGCGACCAGATTCCATTGCAGAACATTGATACGCCCTACTACCTCGCCCCTGACAAACGCGGCGGCAAAGTCTACGCCCTGCTACGCGAAACCCTGAGCAAAACCAAAAAAGTCGCCCTCGCCCACGTGGTACTGCATACCCGCCAGCACCTGGCGGCGCTGATGCCCATCGAGTCGGCCATGGTGCTGGTGATGCTGCGCTGGCCCGAAGAGGTGCGCAGCCTCGATACGCTCGAATTGGGCAGTGACGTGACCAAGCCCACGCTGGCCAAGGGTGAGTTGGACATGGCCAAGCGTTTGGTACAGGACATGAGCGGTGACTGGAGCCCCGAAGATTACCGCGACAGTTTCCAGGACAAGATCATGGCGCTGGTGGAGAAAAAGGCCCATGAAGGCAAGATCGAGGACGTCGAGACTGCGACCGGCGAGGAAGAGCGCAAGACGGCGGATGTGATCGACTTGACCGAGTTGCTCAAGCGTAGTTTGGGGGGCAAGGCGGCCAAACCGGCGGCGAAAGCGAAGCCGGCCGCCAAGAAGGCCAGTAAGCAGTGAGCTTCAGGACCTCTTCGCGGCAAGCCCGCTCCTGTAGGAGCGGGCTTGCCCGCGAAGGCGTCATCAGCGACACCCTAAAACTCAGATCAGAACAAACACCGCCAACAACCCCGCAAAAATCGCCCACTTCTCCAGGTAATACAGCTTGCGATTACGCTTCTTGAGCGCCTTGCCCCGCAGCCGCACCTTGTAGATCCGCGCAAATAACCGATTGAGCGCACCGGTGCGATCACCCACATCATTGGGCGCACCCGCCGCCGACATCACATTTCGACTGAACCAGGCATTGAACGCTGTCGCCCAGCGGTATTTCATTGGTCGCTCGATGTCGCAGAACAGGATGATACGGTTCTGGTCAGTGGTGTTTTCTGCGTAGTGAATGTAGGTCTCGTCGAACATCACCGCTTCGCCATCACGCCAGTGATAGCTCTCGCCATCGACGCTGATGTAGCAGCCGGCATCGTTCGGTGTCTCCAGGCCCAGGTGATAACGGTAGGAACCGGCGTAGGGGTCGCGGTGGCGCACCAGCTTGGAGCCCGGCGGCAACTCGGCGAACATCGCCGCCTTGATCGAGCCGATTCCCTGAACCAGTTCAGTGGTGCGCGGGCAGAGTTTCATCGCCGACGGATGACTATCGCCGTACCACTTGAGGTAGAAGCGTTTCCAGCCGGTCTTGAAGAACGAGTTGAAGCCCACGTCGTCGTACTGGTCGGACCGCTTGATCTCGCCCGCGCGCAACAGGTTTTGACCTTCAGCGCGAATTTCCTCCCAGTGGGCCTGCAACGGGCTCAGGTCCGGGAACTCGGCTGGATCGAGGAAAGGTTTGTTGGGTTTTTTCGAGAACAGATAAAGGAAGCAATTGATCGGCGCCAGGAAAGACGAGTGATCACTCAATTGGCGTCCGAGCTTGTGGCGCACGCGCCCACGCAGGTGGACGTAGGCAATCGAGACAACATAAACAGCGGCAATGATAAGTTTCACGGAATCGTCACACATCAAAAGTGAACAGACTGCCTCTGCGCCTGAGGGCGCCAGTCGATGCCGCATTTTAGCCACTATTTGTAACCAATAGTTAACCTACAAATGCGAAATTCTCGCTATTAGTACTGCCAGCCCGACTCTTGGCCCGAACGCCCTATCGTTCAGAGCGCCAGACCAGTACAATCGCCGCCAAACTTTGCGCCCTCTTTGGTTGATGACGGGAATTGACCCCGGCTTCAGCGCACTTCGACTCGGGCCAAGCGCGGTATCGCCGCACCCCTGGCCACTGAATGCTTCGCAGGAAAAACCTTGATTTCTACAGCTAATATCACCATGCAGTTCGGCGCCAAGCCGCTTTTCGAAAACGTTTCGGTCAAGTTCGGCGCGGGCAACCGCTATGGCCTGATCGGTGCGAATGGCTGCGGCAAGTCGACCTTCATGAAAATCCTCGGCGGTGACCTCGACCCGTCCGCAGGCCAGGTCATGCTCGAGCCGAATGTGCGCTTGGGTAAATTGCGCCAGGATCAATTCGCCTACGAGCAATTCAGCGTGATCGACACCGTGATCATGGGTCACGAAGAGCTGTGGAAGGTCAAGGCCGAGCGCGACCGCATCTACTCGCTGCCGGAAATGAGCGAAGAAGACGGCATGGCCGTGGCCGAGCTGGAGACCGAGTTCGCTGAAATGGACGGCTACACCGCCGAATCCCGTGCGGGCGAGCTGTTGCTGGGCCTGGGCATTGGCATCGAACAGCACTTCGGTCCGATGAGCGAAGTCTCGCCGGGCTGGAAACTGCGCGTGTTGCTGGCTCAGGCACTGTTTTCCGATCCGGAAGTGCTGTTGCTCGACGAACCGACCAACCACCTGGACATCAACACCATCCGCTGGCTGGAAAACGTGCTGACCCAGCGCTCCAGCCTGATGATCATCATCTCTCACGACCGTCACTTCCTGAACAGCGTCTGCACGCACATGGCCGACCTGGATTACGGCGAGCTGCGTCTGTTCCCGGGCAACTACGACGAGTACATGACCGTGGCGACCCAGTCCCGCGAGCAATTGCTGTCGGACAACGCCAAGAAGAAAGCGCAGATTTCCGAGCTGCAATCGTTCGTCAGTCGCTTCTCGGCCAACGCCTCGAAAGCCAAACAGGCCACTTCTCGCGCCAAGCAGATCGACAAGATCCAGTTGGCCGAGGTCAAGCCTTCCAGCCGCGTCAGCCCGTTCATCCGCTTTGAACAAACCAAGAAACTGCACCGCCAGGCGGTCATCGTCGAGCACATGGCTAAAGGCTTCGACGGCAAGGAACTGTTCAAGAACTTCAGCTTCACCGTTGAAGCAGGCGAGCGCGTAGCGATCATCGGCCCGAACGGTATCGGCAAGACCACCTTGCTGCGCACCCTGATGGGTGAGTTGACGCCAGACGCCGGTTCCGTGAAGTGGACCGAAAGCGCGGAACTTGGTTACTACGCCCAGGACCACGCCCACGATTTTGAAGAGGACATGAGCCTGTTCGACTGGATGGGTCAGTGGACCCAGGGCGAGCAGGTCATTCGCGGCACTTTGGGCCGCATGCTGTTTTCCAACGACGAGATTCTCAAGTCGGTCAAAGTCATTTCCGGTGGTGAGCAAGGCCGCATGCTGTTCGGCAAGCTGATCCTGCAAAAGCCGAACGTGCTGGTCATGGACGAACCGACCAACCACTTGGACATGGAATCCATCGAGGCGCTGAACCTGGCGCTGGAAAACTACCCGGGCACGCTGATCTTCGTCAGCCATGACCGTGAGTTCGTATCGTCCCTGGCCACGCGCATCATCGAGCTGAGCCCGAATGGCGTGACCGACTTCAGCGGCACCTATGATGATTACCTGCGTAGTCAGGGTGTGGTGTTCTAAAAGCAGCGATTAGCTGCAAGCTACGAGCTGCAAGTTGAAAGCCCTGTCCATGTGACGGGGCTTTTTGCATCTCCCTGGGGGATGCTTTTCCCTGTGGGAGCGGGCTTGCTCGCGAAGGCAGTGGGTCAGGCGAAATTTATTTGGCAAATCCACCGCTATCGCGGGCAAGCCCGCTCCCACAGGGGAATCAATTGCAGGAAATATAGTTAGCCTGCTTTCATTTATTTCCCGCCCGCGCCATGATGCAGTTCTCCCACCGCCGCCCGCGAAAGAGCCCTCATGTCTGCGCAGCAACTGCCACCGCAAAGCTCCATGGCGATCACCCTGCAGATCGTCTCTATCGTTTTCTATACCTTTATCGCCTTCCTTTGCATCGGCCTGCCGATTGCGGTGTTGCCCGGTTATGTCCATGAGCAACTGGGCTTCAGCGCGGTGGTTGCCGGGCTGACCATCGGTTCACAATACCTCGCAACCTTGCTCAGCCGCCCCATGGCCGGGCGCATGTCGGACACAGTGGGGACCAAGCGCGCGATTATTTACGGTTTGAGCGGGATTGTATTGAGTGGTGTCCTGACATTGTTGTCGACGCTGTTGCAGAGTTTTCCCCTGACCAGCCTGCTGATCCTGATCGCCGGCCGCCTGCTGCTGGGGATCGCCCAAGGCCTGATTGGGGTCGGCACCATCAGTTGGTGCATGGGTCAGGTCGGCGCCGAGCACACGGCGCGTTCGATCTCGTGGAACGGCATCGCCTCCTATGGCGCCATCGCCATCGGCGCGCCGCTGGGTGTGGTGATGGTGGCGCAATATGGCTTCGCCAGCCTCGGCATCGCGCTGACGCTCTTGGCCGTGCTCGCGCTGCTGCTGATCCGCAACAAACCCTCGGTGCCGGTGGTGCGCGGCGAACGCCTGCCTTTCTGGGCTGTGTTCGGGCGTATTGCGCCATTCGGTGCGAGCCTGAGCCTGGCGTCGATCGGCTACGGCACCCTGACCACCTTCATTACCTTGTATTACGTCAGCCGTGGCTGGACCGGTGCCGCGTACTGCCTGACCGTGTTCGGCATCTGCTTCATCCTGGCGCGCCTGCTGTTTATTTCCAGCATCAGCCGTTTCGGCGGTTTCACCTCGGCCATTGCCTGCATGACCATTGAAACCGTGGGCCTGGTGCTGCTGTGGCTGGCGCCTTCCACGGGTTTTGCCCTGCTCGGCGCAGCCCTGGCCGGGTTTGGCTTATCGCTGGTGTACCCGGCGCTGGGTGTGGAGGCGATCAAACAGGTGCCGAACTCCAGTCGGGGTGCCGGCCTGAGTGCTTATGCGGTGTTCTTCGACCTCGCGCTGGCGATTGCGGGACCGCTGATGGGCGCGGTGGCATTGAACCTGGGCTACTCGTGGATTTTCTTCAGTGCGGCGATGTTGTCCATCACCGGCCTGGCCTTGACCCTGCTGCTCAAGCGCCACGCCGCGTAAGGCTTACTGATCGGCAGTCTGCATGCCGGCGCGGGTCGGCCTGCCCAGGGTACGGGAGAAAAACCGCCCCGCCTCCGAGATCATGTTGCGGTGAATGTCCTCGCGGTCAACGCCATCGGCATCGGTGCACAGCGCCGGCATGGCTTTGATTTGCTCTTCGTTGCACGGCGCCATGAACACGAAGTGCCCTGCCCCGGCCAGCAACTTGAAGTCCGGCGCAGTCGGCAGCTTACGCGCCAGCGCCGCAGCATTTTTGTCGAACGCCACCAGTTTGTCGCCGTCACCGCTGTACAGCAGCACAGGCACATGCACGTCGGCCAGGGTGTGACGGCCGAACTTGAGGCTGAGCGGCGCCATCAACAACAAAGCGTGAACCCGGGGATCGGCAACCGGTTGCAGGTCATCCCGATCAACGATCAACTCGCCCTGGGTATTGCAGGCATCGTGATCGTCCGGGCGCTCCTGGCAGTAGCGGCGCAGGCGATCCAGGTCCGGAGTGGCCCCGGACAGGATCAACGCCGTCTCGCCGCCTGCCGAGTAACCGATCACACCGACCTGTTCGGCGTTGACGAACGGCGCGAGCATGCGATCACCCAGGGTGGCGGTAATGGCTTCGGAAATCTGGATCGGGCGACCATAGAGGTTGCTCATGGTGCCGAGCCGACTGTGGTCCTTGGAGTTGTCGCCGGGATGAATCACCGCCACTACCACAAAGCCCTTGCGGGCCAGCGATGTCGCCAGGTCATGCAGGGCCAGCGGCGTGCCGGTGTTGCCGTGGGAGAGCATCAGCATGGGAAAACGGCCGATGGCCACGCGAGTGTCTTCGCCCGCCTCCACCGTGTAGCCCTCAAGCTTGCTGACGTGCTCGCGATCACTGGACGGATAAAATGCGATGGCCCGCATCGGCTGCAAGTCCAGCGGGTCGAGAAAGCTCATCTCATGAAAGCCGACGCTCCAGTGAGGGTGCGGCGCAGGCGCGGCGTGCACTGAGTTCAGGCTGCTGAGCAGGCAAATCAGTAACATTGCACAAAGACGCACCATGGGATGCCCCACCTTTTCTGAATTTGGCCACACGCGTTCGGGTATTGCATAACCCGGGCCAGCGCGAAGTATCCAGAAACAAAAAACTCCGTACCTGATACTTGCGCAATCAGAATACAGAGTTTCTTGAGGTGTTGCCCGAGCAGAATGACAGCTTTACGCAAGCCTTACGCAGCGGCGAACAATTGCTCGCTGATCTGTGCGTGAGCGTCGCTCATGGCCTTGGTGCGCACTTCGTCACCGTAGGCCAGGCCATGGGCACGAACGAATTCGATGTCGGTGATGCCAAGGAAACCGAACATGACCTTCAAGTACTCTTCATGGGCCACACCGGTGGCTTGGCCGAGGTGCAAACCGCCGGAGGTCGAGACGATCACGACTTTTTTGTTACCGCACAGGCCTTCAGGGCCGGCTTCGGTGTAGCGAAAGGTCTGGCCGGCAACGGCGATGCGGTCGATCCAGGCTTTCAACTGAGTCGGGATGGTGAAGTTGTACATCGGCGCGGCGACCACCACCGCGTCGGCAGCGAGGAATTCGGCCAGGGTCTGCGCGCTCAGGTCGGCTTCGTGCTGTTGCGCGGCGTCACGCAGTTCGGCCGGGGTGCCGGCGGCAACCAGGGTATTGGCCGAGAAGTGGCTGATGGCGTCGCTGGCCAGGTCGCGGTAAGTCACCACGGCGCTCGGCTCGGCGGTTTGCCAGGCCTTGACCACTTCACCGCTCAGCTGACGGGAAGCCGAGTTGTCACCCAGGATGCTCGAATCGATATGCAGCAGTTTCATGTGGAATCTCCAATTGAGGACCGCTACAGGGCGATCTGATGGAGAGAATCCTACAAGCGAAACCAATGGATGATTAGCTGGCAACAATGCGATAGTTTGTCCTACTGATAGAACAATCGAGTGATAGACATGCAAGACCTCAACGACCTCTTCTATTTTGCCAAGGTGGTTGAAGCGGGGGGATTCGCCGCGGCGGGCCGACTGCTGGGCATTCCAAAATCGCGGCTCTCGCGCAGGATTGCCGAATTGGAAGAGCGCCTGGGCGCGCGTCTGCTGCAACGCACCACCCGCCAACTCAAGCTGACGGCCGTGGGCGAACGCTACCTGCGTCACTGCCAGGCGATGCTGCTGGAAGCCGAAATGGCCGATGAAGCCGTGGCGAGTATGTCCAGCGTACCGCGCGGTCGGCTGCGGGTGTCCAGCCCCGTGGGCCTGGCCCATGAAATGCTGCCGTCGGTGATCAGCCAATTCCTCCACAAGTACCCGCAGGTGCAACTGGAAGTGATGCTGGTCAACCGCCGTGTGGATCTGGTGACCGAAGGGGTCGACGTTGCCCTGCGGGTTCGCGAGCCGGGCGATGAAGATCCGTTGCTCGTGACCCGCCGCCTGCGGCAGGCGCAGATGCTGATGGTGGCCAGCGCGGACTTTCTCCAGGGTCGCCAGATCGATCATCTTGAAGACCTGAAGGGATTGCCTGTGCTCGGTGCGCTTGAGGCCGACCGCCTGGTGCACATCCGCATGCTCGATCAACAGGGTAAAAGTTACGAAATCGCGCTGGAGGCGCGCCTGGGCATCGACGATTTCATTGTGCGCAAGGCCTGCACGCTCGCTGGCCAGGGCTTCACGATGCTACCGATGATGTACTGCGAGACAGAACTGCAAAGTGGCGCACTGGTGCAGCTCTTGCCCGACTGGTCGCTGCCTGGCGGTTGGCTGCAAGCCGTGTACCCGCACCGACGTGGGGTGATGCCCGCCGTGCGGGCCTGGCTCGACCATTTGATCGAGTCCTTCGATGCCTGTGGAGACCGCTTGATATGAAGCCTGGACGTATGAACGAAGAAGACGCCGCACGATTCTGCCTCGCCCTGCCGGGCGCACGGGAGGACTACAAGTGGGGCGGCGTGCGGGTGTTCTCCGTTGCCGGCAACAAGATGTTCGCCCTGCAAAACCTGCGCGGCGAATCCCTGGCCTTCAAAGTCGACAAGGACCTGTTTCTCGGCCATTGCGACCGCCCCGGCATTCATCCCGCGCCTTATCTGGCACGAGCGCAATGGATCATCATGCAGACGCCCTACCCGCTCGGCGCCGGGGAGTTGCAAGCGCTGCTGCAACGCTCCCATCAACTGGTGGTGAGCAAGCTGCCCAAGCGCACTCAGGTCGGGTTGTTGATTTAGTACCGCCGAAGGTCAATAAACCCCTGCTTGTGCAGTTTAGCCAGTGCAATGAAAATCAACGTGCAATAGTTGTCGGCATTGTTCATGTCACTGGCTTTGAGATTAGCCATTGAATACACATCGAAGTCCTTGGCTTCTTGGTCAGCGGTAAAGTGATAGGCAAGGTCATCAGCCTCCACCCACAGATGAGACAGTTCATGCAGCACGATATACAAATAAAATTCGTGGGAAAAACCTGAAACTTTAGGTGTATAGGCTGAATTGGCAATCATGCAGGCTTCATTAATAAGCATGCATAAATCGACACCCATGAACCACAGGAAAGCCAGACCGTATAGATCATCCGAGTTCTTGCCCTCCCCATCAGTCAGCGGCACGAACACTCGATTGCAAGTATTAAAGTCCGTATAAATGACCTCGGAAACGAGCTCCGGATTTTTGATCAACGAATACGTGAGTTCAAGCCTTTCGCGCAGGTAGTCGCGGCTCTCGAACAAGGTGTCAATGGCGGTGATCAACTCTGAATCGGGTAAAGGGCTTACGGTATCGACAGGCTCCAATGCCTGCAGGATCGATTCGATACCGGCAACGACCGCAACATTGACGAATTCGTTGATCATCGAAACCACGTAATTCTCGAGGACAAGACCGGGGGTAATCGCAGATTGGACTTGTTCGAAGTGCAGGACAAACTGCCGCATACGATCTTCAACGACGACCAGATTATCAAGGATGGTTTCGTCGGCGATAAGACTTGAATTCGTACCATCGAGCAGTTTTGATCGCCGCCTGACATACGCGACTTTTTCGGCGGGAGAACTGCCGAGAAATCGGGCCAACTTATACATGGCACATTCGGTAGTCACGGTTTCAAGTCTCATCGCCAACCTCCAGACATTTAAGGTTGGCGAAAACTAGCACGGCGAAAACCGGTGTCAAAACACGCAGTTGTAACCCTATTTGCCAGCAATAACCGTTAACAACATGTTTGCAAGCGAGGCTCGAACACTGACTATGCTTGAGCCCGATCAACGCATGAACGGGCCGACCCAATGCGTCTGCAAGAACAACTGATCGATCCAGAACACCTGGTGAAGCAGCACAATCACCCAAAACAGAATTTGAAACGAAACCTTGCGCGTTTTGTGTCGCAATACCTGCTGGGCGAGCAAGGCGCCAGGCCAGCCGCCGGCAAGTTCCACCGCATGCAGTATGTTTTCAGGGGTGCGCCTGCCCTCAGTGCGGGCCTTGTGCTTGTCGCGCCAGTAAAGGAAAAACGCAAGCACGCTGACGAGCCCATAGGCCGCCAGCGGTATGAACGAAACGCCTTGCACCCAGAAAGAGACAGAGCCAATGAGCGGCAGCGCGCACACCACCGCGAGCACCAGCAGTTTCAGCCGCAGATTTTGCACCGGGCCACCCGACGGGCGTTCGGGCGGACGGCGTGCGCGACTGCCATTCATTACTTGGCCGCCGTCCAGTCGACCCAGCCAAACTGCCAGGTGGCCAGGATCAGCAGGCCAAACGCGATGCGGTACCAGGCAAACACGGCGTAACTGTGGCTGGCAATGAACTTGAGCAGGCCACGCACGGCGATCATCGCGAAGATGAACGCGGTGACGAAGCCCAGGGCGAACACCGGCAGGTCCGCCGGTTCGAACAGATGTCGGTACTTGAACCCCGAATACACCGCCGCCGCCACCATGGTGGGCATGGCCAGGAAAAAGGAGAACTCGGTGGCGGTCTTGCGCGACAGGCCGAACAGCAACCCACCGATGATGGTGGCGCCGGATCGCGAGGTTCCTGGAATCATCGCCAGACACTGGGCGAAGCCGACCTTCAGGGCGTCTTTCCAGGTGATTTCGTCGACCGTTTCAGCGTGCACGGCGTGGTCGCGCTTCTCCGCCCACAACATGATGACCCCGCCCACTACCAATGCCGCCGCGACGGTGATCGGGTTGAACAGGTAATGGTGGATCAGGTCGGAAAAGATCACCCCCAGCACCACGGCCGGCATGAAAGCGACCAGCAGGTTCAGCGTAAAGCGCTGGGCGCCGGGTTGGGTCGGCAGTCCCGTTACCACATCCAGAATCTTGCGGCGAAATTCCCACACCACCGCCAGGATCGCACCCAACTGAATGATGATGTTGAAGGCAATAGCCCGCTCGCCTCCGAAGTTCAACAGGTCGGCCACGATGATCTGGTGTCCGGTACTGGAAATCGGCAAAAACTCCGTCAGCCCTTCCACAACCCCAAGTATCAATGCCTGCAAGGCGGTCCAAAGATCCATCAATCCCCCAAGAAGCGATGCACGACGGCATGCCCCGATCGTATTTATTGCAAAACGTTGATTATGATCAGCGCGACGCAAGGTCGGCGCGCACAGAATCACGACGGAGTCGTAAAAAATCCGTGAAAAATCAACTTCAATTCAGGTTTTTGCGTTCAGGGCCGAAATCCTATCAGACAAGCCCCAATAACGCTGCCACGTTATTGGACTTGGGTCGGATATGCCCGTTCGACGAAGTGTGATGGGATTCTGCCGAATAAAAAAACAATAACACCGGAGTGACAGTGCTATGAACAGCTTGCGCAGTATGTCGATCAGCCGTCGTTTGTGGCTCATCTTGGTCGTAGCCGTCATGATGCTCTTGACGTTGGGTGTGTTGATGCTCAAGCAGATCCACGACGATCTCTATCACGCCAAGGCACAGAAAACCCAACACGTGGTGCAGACGGCCAGCGGCATTCTGACCTATTACCACGGCCTGGAGACCGCCGGCACCCTGACCCGCGAAGCGGCACAGAAGCAGGCATTGAGCGCCGTGCGCGGCCTGCGTTATGACGAGAATGAGTACTTCTGGATCAACGACCTGACGCCGGTGATGATCATGCACCCGGTCAACCAGAAGCTTGACGGCCAGAACCTCTCGGCCATTCGTGATCCGGACGGGTTCGCAGTGTTCAATGAAATGGTAGCCCTGGCCAAGGCCAAGGGCGGTGGTGCGATCGACTATCGCTGGCCAAAACCCGGCGCCAGCGATGCCGTGGAAAAAACCTCCTACGTCAAACTGTTTGAACCCTGGGGTTGGGTGATCGGCTCGGGCGTGTACATCGATGACCTGCAGGCAGAGTTCAAGACCCAGGTGTGGAAAGCCTCCGGTATCGGCCTGGTGATCGCCTTGATCATGGCATTGCTGGTGATCCTGATCGCCCGCAGCATTGTGCGTCCCTTGCAGGAAACCGTGAACGCCATGGCCAATATCGCCAGCGGCGAAAGCGATCTGACCCGTAGCCTCGATACCCATGGCCACGATGAAGTCACGCAACTGGCCCACCATTTCAACGCATTCACCGCCAAACTGCGTGGCGTGATCAGCCAGTTGCAGGTCTCGGCTGGCGCGCTCGGCCAATCGTCCAACGAGCTAGGCAACGATGCCGCCCAGGCGCAGCAGCGCAGCCAGCAACAATCCCAGCAGATGGAGCTGGTGGCCACAGCCATCAACGAAGTGACGTACGGCGTGCAGGATGTCGCCAAGAACGCCGAGCATGCGGCGAGCGAAATGCGCGATGCCGAGTCCCAGGCGCAGCAGGGTCAGGTGAACATCGACAGCAGCCTGGAACAGATCGACAAACTGTCCTCCACCATCGACCAGGCCGTGGAGGTCATCCGTACGCTGGCCACCGAAAGCACCCAGATCGGCAGCGTGCTGGAAGTGATCCGTTCGATTGCCGAACAAACCAACCTGCTGGCACTCAACGCCGCCATCGAGGCCGCGCGAGCCGGTGAGCAGGGACGCGGGTTCGCCGTAGTGGCCGATGAAGTGCGCCTGCTGGCGCAGCGCACGCAAAAATCCACCGCCGAGATCCAGTCGATGATCGAGCGCCTGCAAAGCCATTCCGAGGCGGCGGTCAAAGTCATTGGCGACAGCAGCCGCGCGTCCCAGTTGACCATCGAACAGGCAGGCCTGGCGGGCGCCAGCCTCAACGCCATCGGCCAGGCTTTGCGCAACCTCAACGGCTTGAATACCTCCATTGCCAGCGCCACCCTGCAACAGGCGCACGTGGTCGAGGACATCAACCAGAACGTCACCCAGGCTGCAGGCTTGTCCCACAGCACGGCGCTGGCGGCGGAACAGTCGAGCGTGGCCAGTGTTCGCCTCAAGGACTTGAGCGAACAGTTGAACACCCTGCTCAGACAGTTCCGCGTCTAAACAGTCCCGTCGCAGCGGCCCGCTCCGCGCCGCTGCGACGAGACTGCGCGCTGGCCGGTTCTACTCGGGGGCGCCTGCCGGTACAATCCGCCCCCTCCTCTTTCTCCCCAAGGTTGTTCCATGTCCGGGCTTGAACTGTTCGCCGCCGCCCTCGGCGTGATCGCCGTGTGGCTGACGGTCAGGCAGAACCCGTGGTGCTGGCCCATCGGCCTGGTCATGGTGCTGCTCTACAGCTGGGTCTTCTTCGAGGTGAAGCTGTACTCGGACATGCTGCTTCAAGTGATCTACGCCGGGTTGCAGCTGTATGGCTGGTGGCAATGGACACGGGCGGGCCAGGACCATCGAGGCCGTGATGTCACCCGCCTGGGCACACAAGCCCTGGCCGGGGGCCTGGCGCTCGGCGCTATCGGCAGCCTGCTGTTGGGCGCAGCCATGGCACATTGGACAGACGCCGCCCAGCCATGGCTTGACGCCGCCCTCACCGCCTTCAGCCTGGTGGCACAGGTCTGGATGGCGCAAAAGCGCCTGCAATGCTGGCCCCTGTGGATCGTGCTGGATTGTGTTTTCGTGGGCCTGTTCATCTACAAGGGCATGGTCCTGACTGCTGCGCTATATGGCCTCTTTACCCTCCTGGCCGTTCAAGGCTGGCGCACCTGGCGTAGCGATCCGGTGCTGAATCCATGAAGGTATTAGTGCTCACTGGCCCGGAATCGAGCGGAAAGAGTTGGCTTTCGGGTGAGATTCACGCCAACTTTGGCGGCATATTGGTCGAAGAGTACGTTCGAACCTTTATGGAAAGAAATGCCCGGGAAACCTGCTACGATGACATTGCATCAATAGCACATGGCCAGCTTGCCTGGGAGGACGAAGCACGGGGCCAACGGCCGCCCCTGCTGATTCTCGATACGCACTTGTTGAGCAACATTCTGTGGAGTCGCACCTTGTTTGGCGACTGCCCGGAATGGATCGAGCAAGCCTTGCTGGCGCGGCACTATGACCTGCACTTGCTGCTGAGCCCGGAAAACGTGGAGTGGCATGACGACGGGTTACGGTGCCAGCCGCAATTGACAGAGCGCCAGGCATTTTTCCGGTCGTGCCACCAATGGCTGGACCGGCACCGGCAGCCCTTCCAGGTGTTGCAGGGTGATTGGAGCCAGCGGAAAAACGCTGCATTCGACGCTGTCAGGGACTTGCTCAAGACCTGACCGGCCAAGCCCATCCCAAGAAAAATGTCCATTCCTGAAACACTCGGCAGCGCCACAACCCTTGGAATAGAGAGGTTTCGGCGCTTAAGCCCGAATTTGTTGCATCACTGATACAACCTGCCTCCAACCGCTCTAGTCCGCAATACCGCGCGTATTGACGGGACCTGGACGCGTCTTTGTCTCATCGATGTAACAAATTTTTCCAGCCCTCTCGAACAACTAAATACAACCCTCTGTTTTATAAAGAAAAACAAAATACGGCACAGCTTCTGCTCTCCTCCTCGCATCGCTATTCGGGCCAGCGTTCCAACTACAGAAGGAATTGCCACCGTGGAGAAAGTTGCCGGGACTATTTTCAGCGTTCTGCTCGCTGGATGCGCACTGACATCGCTGGTCAGCCTGCCTGTCCAGGCAGACAACGGCATCATCATTATCAAACGTGACGTGCAGCCTCGCATGGCGACCCGAGCGCCCGTGGCACCCGACCCCAATCCCACGACGGCCAACGCCAACCCTTCCCAGTATGTCCTGCACCAGACCAACGAATTAAGTGACGGTGATTTTGCCGGCGTCGCCAGCGGCGCAGGCATCAGCCAAATGATGAACAACATCGGCAACAACAATCTCGGCGGCAACATCAGCACGCAGAACCAACTGGCCAACCAGGCCGGCGGTCGTGGCACCGGCGCGGGCAACGGCATCGCCAACATGGTCAATTCCAGCGTCCAGCAAGGCATGGGCGCGCTGAAAATCATCACGGGAGACCGTTGAGATGAATCGCACGCTGCTGATGATCGCCATGCTCTGCAGTACATCGACTTTCGCCGGGTCACCAGTGGTGGACACCGCCACTATCGACAACTCGGGTGCCAGTTATTCGGGCAACGTCGGGGTCAACCAGGCCGCCGGCGACCAGCAGCAACAAGCCAATGCCCGGGCTTTCGCCATTGGTCATGATGCCAATGCCACCACGCAGATCCGTCAACGGATCAACACGGTCTACAGCCCCGCAGTCGACGCCAGGGCCAGCATCCAGGGCAACTCTTTCAGCAACGGCAACGGTGCACTGGGCGTGAACCAGAGCGCAGGTGCCGGTACTCAACAAGCCAATGCACTGCGCATCAGCATCGGTGCGCAACCACAAAGTCTCGACGACAGCGTCCTCATGCAACAGAACGTGGCGCTGATCAACAACTCCGGTCCAACTGTCCCTGCATCAGGCTATCGCCAGGTCACCACCAGTGATCAGGCTTTCACCGGTAGCCGTGGGGTGATTCAGTTGAACCAGAGCGCAGGGGTGGGAAACCGAATGGCCAACACCTTCAGCGTACGGATCGCGGACTGATCCGAACAGGTAAAAACAACACTTAACCTAAATAAGTACGGAGAATCACCATGAAACCTTCGATGGCACTCAAGCCTCTGGTTTTCGCAATTGCTGCGCTCATGGCTGTTGCTGTACAAGCTGAACAGGGCGATCGTCGTGGCCACGGTAATGGCCACAACCATACTCCTCCTCCTACGAAAATCCTTGTCTCTGCCACGGCGACGGCGAATGACCGGCAAAGCAGTACCAACAACCGCATCCTCAACGAAGGCACCCAAAACAATGCCGAGATGAGCAGTTCGGCAAGTGGTGCCAGCGGTAACGTGGGTGTCAACGTGGCGGCCGGTAACGGCAACCAACAAGACAACGCGGCTGCCATCGCCAACGCATCCTCGGACTCGAGCCTGGACAACAGCTTCGTATTCGGCAATGCAACGGCTACTGCCCGAGTCAACCAGTACAGCAACAACAACCGCGTCGACAACTACTCCACCACCAACTCCGGGGTGATGAGCGGTTCGGGTAACGGCGGCAGCGGCAACATGGGCATCAACATTGCCGGTGGCGACCTCAACCAACAGAAAAACACTATGGCCATCGCCAACTCCAATTCGCCATTGGGTAGTGCATCGGCCACTGCTTCTGCCGAACAGAGCGGACCTGGCCTGGTTGTGAATAACAAAGCCAATGCCGACCTCGCCGTGGCAACGGTTTCGTTGACCACCACCCTCAGCGGCTCCAAGTCCTTCAACAAAGATGTCAGCGGCAGCGTTGAGAAAAACGCGTCGAGCAACTGGGCAGCCAGTGGCTCCAACGCCTTTGACGCCAGCGGCTCGAAAACCCATGACTCCAGCGGCTCGCAAAGCGCTGATTCCGCCTCCACCAGCGCAGCGTCCATCACTGCCAACCTGACTGCAGGGATTGAAGGATCGCGCTCCGTGACCTGGAACAACGGCAACGGTGATCGCACTCGCAGCGCCAGCGGTAACGCGAACGTGTCGGCTAACCTCGATGCATCCGTCAACACCGAAACCAGTAACACCAGCAACTCTTCGTACGATAACTCGCACGAAACCTCGTTCACCAAGTCGTTCACCTCTTCGTACGACAAATCGGGCGAGACTTCGTCCTCTTCGTCGAAAGATTTTGCGAAGAGCTACAGCGAAAGCAGCGCGTTTGAGCTGAGCAACACCGTGTCCTATCAAGTACTCACTCAAGTGGGCTGGCTTAACCCTGTCACCAACACCGCAACCCTGAGCGGTTCGGTGAATGGCGGCAGCGGCAACCTGGGCGTGAACGTGGCGGCTGGCGTGGGCAACCAACAAAGCAACTCGTTGGCCATCTCCAACCAATCGTTCTAACTGCTGTGACTGGAGGCCCCCGTACGGGGGCCTTTCTCAACGCAACCAGAAGGCGCGACACCATGCGCATTATCGCCTTGGCTGTTTTGCTGTGCGTGACGGGTGTGATCGAGGCGGCTCAAATGCCGCTTTCTGTCTTACCGGGCGGTGCGGTGGTCTACAAGCCGATCCAGAGTATCCGCGAGCGCAAGTTTGTTGACCTGGTGCAACAGAAAACCGACTTCAGTTGTGGCGCAGCCGCACTGGCCACCATTTTGCGCCAGGCTTATTGGCTGGACGTGAGTGAAGATCAGATCATCGAAGGCATGCTGGCCCACGCCGACCAGAACCTGGTGCGCACCCAGGGCTTTTCCATGCTCGACATGAAGAAATACGTGGAAAGCCTCGGCATGCGAGCCCGCGGTTATCGCGTGGCACCGGAGACGCTCAACGACATCAAGATACCCGTCGTGGTGTTGATGGATGTTCGTGGCTACAAGCACTTCGTGGTGTTGCAAAGAGTCAACCGGGGCTGGGTCTACGTCGGAGACCCGGTACTGGGCCACAAACGTTACAAAGTGGATGACTTTGTCAAAGGCTGGAACGGCATCATTTTCGCCGTCATCGGCCAGGGTTATGACAAGGACAACGCACTGCTTGACCCGCCTGTGCCTTTGACCGCCAAGAATCGCATCAATGAATTCGCACCGGTCAAGGACGCAGAGCTCATGGATTTCGGCTTCATTCGAAGTGACTTCTTCTAAGAATAAAGGGGCACGACGCTCCGGGAGCATTCAATGAAAACTCCAACCTGGCTAGCTGTGGTTTGCATGGCCGCTAGCCTGCCGATCCACGCAGAAATATTCAAACCCATCGAACTGAAGGATTCAGAATTGGCGAGCCTTCGCGGCCGCTACGTCATGCCGGGACGGATCGTCAGTTTCGGCATTGTCATGACCAGCGTCTGGCAAAACGCCAACGGCTCGACCATCGGTGCCACCACAACGATGCAAGTGCAACAAAACACCATCAAGCCTCAGTTCTACGTGTCGATGATCAACGACACCGGGACTGGCAACTCAAGTGCGCAAGGCACCGGCAGCGTGACAGGCGGTGGTGGACTGAACAGCACCAACGGCGTCACCCAGGTGGTGCGCGCCGCCGGCGACAACAACACCGCCTACAACGATGTGGGCATCAATGTCACACGGGGTAACCAGGCGACGACGACACAACCACAGGGCGAGGTATTGGCTTCTGGCTCGACACTGTATGGCAGCAACGAAGCGGGAGCGATGAGCGTCTCAGCGACCGGTAATGGAGTGCAACTCAACATCGCGGCCAACCACAACCAGGGCAGCACCATGCAGCGCCTGGCCCAGGGTGGGCTGATGCAGAACACGACGTTGCTGGGTGCTGGCAACCAGGTCCGCAACATCACGTCGCTCAACGTCGTGCTACGGGATAACGTGCCATCAGGCGCGGCGCTGACCGGCAATCTGGACCAGCTCAAAGGCCTTCGCACTATCGGTTTTTGATCTACGCTCAGTCTCATCAGATGCAGTCAGAAGGGACGGCTAAACCCATGCACCGATCTTCAACGTTAAAAGTTGTCGTTTGTCTGAGCAGCCTGGCTCCGGCCACCCTGTTATATGCCGCCCCGGACCCCCAGGTGGAAATCCTAAAACAAGAACTCATGGAGCTGAAGCAACGTTACGAAGCACAACAGAACGCGCTGATGGTCCTTGAGCAGCGCGTTCGCCAAGTCGAAGAAACGCCGGCAGCACCCGCGCCCAAACGCCTGACCAAATCCCCCGCCGACCCGGTCAAGGGCCAGACAGTGGCCAGCGGCGCACCGGGCGCTACCGGCAGTTCGTATGGCCAGTCGCTGCAAGATGATTCGCAACCGGCGCAAAGCGTTTCCAACCTGTACGACGAAGCCAGCGGCTTCTTCGGTGGCGGCAAGTTCAGCGTCGAGACCGGCCTGACTTACACCCACTACGATACCCGTGCGTTGACGCTCAACGGTTTCCTGGCACTGGACTCGATTTTCCTGGGCAACATCAACCTGGACCGGATCAAGGCGGACAACTGGACCCTGGACCTGACCGCTCGCTACAACGTGGCACAGCGTTGGCAGTTCGACATCAACGTACCCGTGGTCTATCGCGAATCGACGTACTCCTCAGGCGGCGCAGGTGGCGCCGGCCCGGTCACGTCAGACGCCACCGTCACCCGCGACCCGGCCATTGGCGATGTGAACGTGGGCGTGGCCTACAAGTTTCTCGATGAAACGGCCGACCTGCCTGACGCGGTCTTCACCCTGCGTGTCAAGGCGCCCACCGGCAAGGACCCTTACGGCATCAAACTGGTGGAAGACCCGAACAACGACAACCTCGCGGTGCCCGAATCCCTGCCTACCGGCAACGGTGTCTGGGCGATTACCCCGGGTATCTCGCTGGTCAAGACCTACGACCCTGCCGTGCTGTTTGGCACCCTGGCCTACACCTACAACGTGCAGGATTCGTTCAGCGACATCAGCCCGCAGGTGGGCTCCAAGGTCAAGGGCGACGTGAAGCTGGGTGACTCCTGGCAAGTCGGCGCCGGTATCGCCTTCGCCCTGAACGAGAAGATGAGCATGTCGTTCTCCTTCACCGACCAGTTTGCCCGCAAGAGCAAGATCAAACCGGATGGCGGGGACTGGCAGTCCATCACCAACAGCGACTACAACTCGGCCAACTTCAACATTGGCATGACGTTGGCCGCGACCGACAACCTCACAATCGTGCCGCAACTGGCCATCGGCTTGACCGAAGATGCGCCGGACTTCTCCTTCAGCCTGAAATTCCCCTATTACTTTTAGGGGCAGCTACAAGCTGCAAGCCGCAAGCCGCAAGCTTGTAGCTTGTAGCTTGTAGCTTGTAGCTTGTAGCTTGTAGCTTGTAGCTCGCAGCCGCCTCATCGAATCTGATGTTTGTGCAACAACCGGTAGAAAGTCGGCCGGGAAATGCCCAGCACCTTGGCGGCAATGCTCAGGTTATCGCTGTGGCGGTTGAGGACATCGCACAAGGCCTGGCGCTCTGCCCGCAGCTTGTAGTCTTCCAGCGTGCTCATGGGCGCGGCGACGCCTGGATGACTGATCAGGCCCAGGTCCCGTGCCTCGATCTGCCGGCCTTCGGCCAACACCAGCCCGCGGCGCACCCGGTTGGCCAGTTCGCGAACATTGCCCGGCCAGTCATGATGTCCCATGGCAATCAACGCATCTTCACTGAAACTACGGGGCCGGCGACCGGTTTCATGGCTGTAGAAGTGTGAAAAGTGATTGGCCAGCATCGCGAGGTCACCATTGCGCTCGCGCAGTGGCGCGGTCACCACCTGCAATACGTTGAGGCGGTAGTACAGATCCTCGCGAAAACGTTGCTTGCCGATCGCAACCTCCAGATCGACGTGGGTCGCTGCCAGGACCCGCACATCCACTGGAATAGGTTGACTGCCCCCTACCCGCTCGATTTGTTTTTCCTGAAGAAAACGCAACAGGCTGGCTTGCAGCTCTGGCGGCAAGTCGCCAATTTCGTCAAGGAACAGCGTACCGCCATTGGCCGCCTCGATCCGCCCGATCTTGCGTTGATGGGCGCCGGTAAACGCGCCCTTCTCGTGACCAAACAGTTCGGACTGGATCAAGTGCTCGGGTATGGCGCCGCAATTGATCGCAATAAAGGGTTTGTTGTGGCGCTGGGATTGACGGTGCAGCGTGCGGGCCACCAGCTCTTTGCCGGTTCCGCTTTCGCCGCGAATCAGGACGGGCGATTCGGTGGGCGCCAGCTTGCTCAGCAGCTTGCGCAGCTCGCGAATGGACTTGCTGTCACCGAGCAGCTCGTGTTCGGGCTGCTCGACGTGAACCGCGCCCTGGCCACGCAGGCGCGCCATGCCAAACGCCCGCCCCAGTGTGACCTGAACCCTGGAGACATCGAACGGCAACGTGTGGAAGTCGAAAAACCATTCACAAACAAAATCCCCGACATTCTGTAGCCGCAACATGTCCTGTTTAAGTACGGCTATCCACTCGGCGCCACTGCGGCTGATCAGTTCCTTGACGGCCTCGGGACTTTCCAGATGAAACGGCTGCAAACGCAGCAGGCCGACGTCGCAGGTTCGGTCGGCGGCATTCTCCAGGCTGCAACTGTCGACGTCCCAACCGATGGAGCGCAAACCTGGCAACAGACGATGACAATCGTCGCACGGGTCCACCACTAATAGACGTCTCGACGCGGGCGCTTCACTCATGACTATTCCTTGGCGCCAAATCAGAGGAATTTTATTAAAAACAGCCATTTGGCAAGCCCGACTGTAACGTTAGCAAGAATTTGACGGGGGCCTGGACCGTCTGTCTAAAGGTTTTCAATCTGCGTTTATAAGCGGCGTAGTCCGTTAGTTCATCTGCGAGCCAAACCTTTCGTTGAGCTTTCAAAAACTGTCGTGCTATTGAGCCAGGACAAAAAAAACGTAATTTCTTTTAATAAAATGTGACCCACATGCTGCCAGCAGGCATCAGTACAAGTAACCAGCCGGACGGTACGCCCAACCGACGGCACATCACTTGATTGGGCATATAGAGAGAAGACCCCATGACAGCCCCGCTCCGTATCAACGAAGCTCTTTTGATTGCCGACCGCGCGTTCAAGCCATTCCAATGCGTGGCCTGGGCTCCACAAGACGGCAACGGTGAACTCAGCCTGACCGTCATCGACCGTACCAACAATCGCATCGGCCGCACGCAGATCCCAAGTAGCGCCTACACCGACCCCGCGCAACTTGAGCATGTTCTGGAAGAAGCCCGCAAAGAGCTGAGCCAGGAAGGTTATGCACTTCAATCGTGGTCGATGCCGCACTAAGTGAGCTGCGGATTACTTTCAAGTAATCCGCCCCCTCCCCCATCGTTAGTTTGTTGGCCTTTCGCGCCAACAACACTTTCGATCGTGTTTCATCCGAACTTTCACACGCCCGTTTGTTTACCTGGCTTATGAGTGGTTCGAAAAGTCATTGTTCTGGCACACAGCGACCCTCCGCCTGTTAGTTCTGTCAGTTGTGCATCGGGCCATTCAGGCGTTGAATGTTTCCCCAGTCGCCAACCCCCGTCCTGGATCCCGACGACTCGCAAGGAGATGCGTGCATGTCAATCCAGACCGCCTTTGCCTTACCCCCGCCGCAGACCAAAGCGGGCGAGCTTGATAAGCGCTTCGCCGGCACCGGCGTCACTCAGGTCTACTTCGCCGACAGCCTCAGCAGCATGACCAACGGCATTGCCATCGATTCAATGGGACGTCTGCTGATCGCGGCCAAGGTCGGCACAACGAGGGGCAGCCGCTTTGGTTTGGCCCGACTGCTGGAAGACGGCTCGGCAGACCTGGAATTCGGTGAACAGGGCAGCATCATCAGCCAGTTCGAACCGGGCTTCGAAGCCATGGCCGGCAACGTTCAGGTGCTCGCCGATGGCCACATTCTGTTGGCTGGCCTGCACTATGAAGACGCCAACCACACGCTCCCGGCCCTGGCGCTGTTCGACCCGAGCGGCAAACCGGTGCAATCCTTTGCCAACAATGGCCGCTGTGTCGTCCGCCTGCCGGGTAATCTTGCCCGGGGCGCACGCGACACCTGGTTGCCACCGGGCGTGCCCGGCGCCGAAGCCTGTGATGCGCAGGTCCAGGCAGACGGCAAGATCCTGTTACTGGCCAATCATCATTTTGAACAGGCCGATCATGTCGGCCTGTTGATTCGCCTCAATGCCGATGGCTCAGCGGACGAGACCTTCAATAGGCGCGGCTTCGTCCTGGTCAGGCACCTGCTGATGAACACCTGGCTCGGCACGCTGATGGTGCAACGCGACGGCCGGATTCTGGTGGGCGGTTCGATCAATTTCCCCGAAGAAGGCTTGCTCGCGCGTTATCACAGCGACGGCACCCTTGATGACCACTTTGCCGTGGATGGTTTCATGAGCTTCATGGCCCAGGGGCGCCGCGTCCAGGTCAGCCAGATCGTCCAGCACGAAAACGGCGACTTGCGCTGCTTTGGCACCAGCCGCGACCCGATGCATTGCCTGGCCCTGAAGCTTCACCCCAATGGCCGACCGGACGTGCACGATAACGACGGTCAACCACGGTTGCTGGCGGTGGGTCGCAACGGCTGTCAGTGGACCGCCGCAAAAGCCCTGGCGGACGGCAGCGTATTAACCGCCGGCGCCACCAACGGAGGGATCGAAGGCGATTTCATGTTGGCGCGGCACCTGCCTGACGGGCAACTCGATGAGCGCTTCGGCGACGGCCTCGGCTGGGTCCGTACCCGCCTGAGCAGAGGCCCGGACACCGCGACTTCGCTGGCCGTGCAGGCCGATGGCAACATTGTCGTGGGGGGCTATTCGCTCGACGGCAACTACCGGGCGATGGTCGCGCGATATCAAGGATAACGACTCCGAACTTTCCTACGCTTGATCTTGCCTTCGGCTTGCGGCAACTTGCGCGCTTCTAAATAAAAGGAGCCGCCAATGTCCGGATCAATGGCCCAGGCGTTCGCGCACAATTTCCTCGGCAACTCGCCTCGCTGGTACAAAGTCACCATCATCGGCTTTCTGCTGCTCAATGCCGTGGTGCTGTGGACCGTCGGCCCGGTGGCGGCCGGTTGGCTATTGGTGCTGGAATTCATCTTCACCCTGGCCATGGCGCTCAAGTGCTACCCGCTGATGCCTGGCGGTCTCTTGCTGGTCGAGGCGCTGCTGCTGAAGATGACTACGCCCCAGGCGCTCTACCTGGAATTGCAGCACAACTTCCCGGTGATCCTGCTGCTGATGTTCATGGTGGCGGGCATTTACTTCATGAAAGACCTGCTGCTGTTCCTGTTTTCGCGCCTGCTGCTCGGGGTCCGTTCCAAGCCGATGCTGGCGCTGATGTTCTGTTTTCTGTCGGCCTTTCTTTCGGCCTTTCTCGATGCCCTCACCGTGACGGCCGTGATCATCAGCGCCGCAGTGGGCTTCTACTCGGTGTATCACCGGGTGGCCTCGGGCAAAGATCCGCGCCAGGACACCGAGTTCAGCGACGACCAACATTTGCCCAAGCTCAGCCTCGATGATCTCGAACAGTTCCGCGCCTTCCTGCGCAGCCTGCTGATGCACGGTGCTGTCGGGACGGCACTGGGCGGTGTGTGCACCCTGGTCGGCGAGCCGCAGAACCTGTTGATCGGCCACGAGATGGGCTGGAATTTCACCGAGTTCTTTCTGAAAATCGCCCCGGTTTCCCTGCCCGTGCTGACGGCGGGCCTGGTGACCTGCGTATTGCTGGAGAAACTGCGCCTGTTCGGCTACGGCACGCTGCTGCCAGACAACGTACGCACCGTGCTGGCCAACTACGCAGGCGAAGACGATGCCGGCCGCACGGCACGCCAGCGCGCGGCGCTGATCGTGCAGGGCGCGGCCGCGCTGATCCTGATCGCCAGCCTGGCCTTTCACATTGCCGAGGTCGGCCTGATCGGCCTGATGGTGATCGTGTTGATCACTGCATTCACTGGCATCACGGACGAACATCGCCTGGGCAGCGCTTTCAAGGACGCCATGCCGTTCACTTCGCTGCTGGTGGTGTTCTTTGCCGTGGTGGCGGTGATTCACGATCAGCAGTTGTTCACGCCGCTGATCCAGTGGGTGCTTGCACTGCCGGCCGATCAGCAACCAGGCATGCTGTTCATTGCCAACGGCTTGCTGTCAGCCATCAGCGACAACGTGTTCGTGGCGACCATCTACATCACCGAAGTCAAACAGGCGTTCGTCTCCGGACATATCAGCCGCGAGCATTTCGACACCCTGGCGATTGCCATCAACACCGGCACCAACCTGCCAAGCGTGGCCACACCCAACGGCCAGGCGGCGTTCCTGTTCCTGCTGACCTCGGCGATCGCCCCGCTGATTCGCCTGTCGTATGGGCGCATGGTGTGGATGGCGTTGCCGTATACGGTGGTGATGGGGGTATTGGGGTGGTATGCGGTGAGTTATTGGTTGTAGACATCCATCAAACATTGGATGCAAACCCTGTGGGAGCGAGTGTCGGTACCTATCCTGGAAGGATATACCGCTCGATCGCCTGCGCTGCGCCGTCTTCGGTGTTGGCCCCGGTCACCACATCCGCCTGGCGCTTGACCGCCTCCTCTGCCTGCCCCATGGCAATCGACAGCCCGGCACGATGGAACATCGCCGGGTCATTGCCGCCGTCGCCCATGGCGGCGGTCTGTGCCAGCGGCACGCCGAGAAATTCGGCCAGGGTCGCCAGCGCGTCGCCCTTGTTGGCCTGCATCGCGGTCACATCCAGGTAGACCGGCTGCGAGCGCGACACTTGCGCCTGGCCCTCGACTTTGGGCAGCAATTGCGCCTCCAGTTCGATCAGCCGCTGCGTGTTGTGGCTGGCGGCGACAATTTTGTCGATGTGTTGCAGGTACGGCTCGAAACTGTCCACGACCACAGGCGCATACCCCAGGCCATGCTGCTCCCTCGGCACCATCGGGCCATTCGGGTCTTTCAGCAGCCAGTCACCGCCGCTGAACACCCAGACCTCGATGTCCGGCAGGTCGGCAAACTGAGTCAGCGCGGTCAGCGCCGCCGTGGCCGGCAGGTAATGCGCGACCAGCAGGCTGCCGTCGGGATGAACGATGGTTCCACCATTGAACGCCGCGGTCGGCAAGTCGACGCCCAGGGCTTCGATCTGCTGCAACATGGCTTTGGGTGGACGCCCGGTGGCCAGGCTGAACAACACGCCGGCCTCGCGCAATGAGCGAACGGCTTCAATGGTGCGCTGGCTCAGGCTGTGATCGGGCAGCAACAGCGTGCCGTCCATGTCACTGAGCAGAAAGCGGATGGGTTGCAACGCCGCGTCACTCATCCCAGGCCGTGCCAGACGCGGCCATCGCGGGTCAGCAGGTCCTCGGCGGCAATCGGCCCGTCTTCACCCGCGGCATAGCCCTGCACGCTCGCGTCCTCTTGCCAGGCGTCGAGGAACGGCTGCACGGCACGCCAACCGTTTTCGATGTTGTCGGCACGCTGGAACAGGGTTTGATCGCCCGTCAGGCAATCGTAGATCAGGGTTTCGTAGCCGGTGGACGGCTGCATTTCGAAGAAATCCTTGTAGGCAAACCCCAGTTCGATGTTGGCCATCTTCAACGCCGGCCCCGGACGCTTCGCCAACAGGTCGAACCACATGCCCTCGTTGGGCTGAATCTGAATCCGCAGGTAGGTCGGTTGCAGCTCATCGACCTCGGTATCGCGGAACTGCGCGTAAGGCGCCGGCTTGAAGCAGATGACAATCTCGGTATCGCGCACGCTCATGCGCTTGCCGGTGCGCAGGTAGAACGGCACGCCCACCCAACGCCAGTTGTCGATCATGACCTTGAGCGCCACGTAAGTTTCGGTGGTGCTGTCGGCAGCTACGTTGTTTTCCTGGCGATAGCCGGGCAACGACTTGCCGTCGACTTCGCCTGCGGTGTACTGGCCGCGTACCGAATTGGCCCGCGCCTCCTCCGTGGACCAGGGCCGAATGGCCCCCACCACCTTGGCTTTCTCACCGCGCACCGCATCGGCGCCAAAGGCAGCCGGTGGCTCCATCGCCACCATCGCCAGCAACTGGAACAGGTGATTGGGCACCATGTCCCGCAGAGCGCCGGTGTGCTCGTAAAAACTGCCACGGGTTTCCACACCGACGGTTTCGGCGGCGGTGATCTGCACGTGGTCGATGTAATGATTGTTCCAGAACGCTTCGAACAGACTGTTGGAGAACCGGCTGATCAGGATGTTCTGCACGGTTTCCTTGCCCAGGTAATGATCGATCCGGTAGATCTGGTTTTCCGTCATCACCTTGAGCAGGCAGGCGTTCAGCCCTTGCGCAGTGGGCAGATCGGAACCGAACGGTTTCTCGATCACCACCCGCCTGAAGGCCTCCGGGGTTTCCACCAGCAAACCGGCGGCCCCCAGGCGGCGCACCACTTCGCTGAAGAAACGCGGCGCGGTGGCCAGGTAGAAGACGGCGTTACCGGTGCCGCTGGCGGCGATTTTCGCCGCCAGCGCCTGATACGTGCTGTCGTCCAGGAAATCGCCCTGCACGTAGCTGATACCCTTGGCCAGCTTGGCCCACAGTAGTGGATCAAGGGCCTGATCACCATTACCGACCTTGCTCGCCACTTCGGCCCGGATGAAATCTTCGAGCTTCTGCGCAAAGGCTTCATCGGTAACGGCGTTGTGGTCAACGCCAACGATCCGCAATCCTTCCCCCAGCAAACCGTCACGACTCAGGTTGTACAGCGCCGGCATCAGCAAGCGCTTGACCAGGTCACCGTGGGCACCGAACAGGAACAACGTGGTCGGCGGTGCAGGTTCTGCCTTGGATTTATTGCGGATCAGTCGGGTCATTTTTTCGAAGTCTCCACGTGGCCACCGAAGCCAAAGCGCTGGGCCGAGAGGATCTTGTCACCGAAGGTGCCTTGCCCGCGCGAACGGTAGCGAGCGAACAGCGAGTTGGACAGCACCGGCACCGGCACGGCTTGTTCCATGGCGGCTTCGATGGTCCATTGACCTTCGCCGCTATCGGCCACGGACCCCGAGAAACCGTCGAGTTTCGGATCGGCCGCGAGGGCATCGGCGGTCAGGTCGAGCAGCCACGAGGACACAACGCTGCCACGACGCCAGACTTCGGCGATGTCGGCCACGTTCAGGTCGAAGCGCTGGTCCTCTGGCAGGTGGGTGCTGGACTTGGTCTTGAGGATGTCAAAACCCTCGGCGAAGGCCTGCATCATGCCGTACTCGATGCCGTTGTGGATCATCTTGACGAAGTGCCCGGCACCCGCAGGGCCAGCGTGGATGTAGCCGCGCTCCGCACGGTCGTCATCGGATTGGCGGTCCTTGGTACGAGGGATGTCGCCCATGCCGGGCGCCAGGGCGGCGAACAACGGGTCCAGGCGTCGCACGGTCTCGGCGTCGCCACCGATCATCATGCAATAGCCTCGCTCGAGGCCCCAGACGCCGCCGGAGGTGCCAACGTCGATGTAGTGCAGGCCTTTCTCCGCCAGGGTCTTGCCCCGACGGATGTCGTCCTTATAGAAGGTGTTGCCGCCATCGATGATGGTATCGCCCGGCTCAAGCAAGGTGCTCAAGGTGTCGATGGTGTCTTCGGTCGGTGCGCCGGCTGGCAGCATCACCCAGACAGCGCGAGGTTTGGAAAGTCCCGCCACCAGCGCCGGCAGGTCGGCCGCGCCTTGCGCGCCCTCGGCCACAAGCGTTTCGATGAAGGCAGTATTGCGGTCAAATACAACGGTGGAGTGCCCGTTGAGCATCAGGCGCCGTGCAATATTGCCGCCCATGCGGCCCAGTCCAATAATCCCGAGTTGCATGTGCTGATGCTCCCTACTACAAATAAAAGTGTGTCAATGGTTATAGCCCAACGCGACTAATGGGGGTTAGTCCAGAGCGTCGGCATGAAGTTTCCGGGCATTGTGCCCGATCTCGATGGATAACGTCGGGAAACGTTCCGGAGACACAGCGACAGTGAAAAATAAAAAAGTTCCATTCCCAGGCAAAAGAAATCAAAATCGGCGCCGATAGTAGAACTGCACCCGATGGCGGGGCAGATCTACAGTTGAGACAGCCATTTGCGAGGTGAGCAATGGGCACAGTACAAACAGCACGGCCAGCACAAACCCTTTACGTCACGATCCGCCGCGATGAATTGCGCCAGTTGAAAGACGAACGCGACCAGTTAAAGCAGGAAGTCGAACAATTGCGCCTGCTGACGCAAGGTCTCCAGGCTCACTCGAAGCCGGTTACCCTGCGCGCCCCTCACGCCTGACCCCTCCCCGCCTCGGAAACAGCCCCTGAGCTGTTTCCGAAATGCCATTACGATTCGCTCACGAAACTTTCACAACCGCTTGTTGATACTTCGGCTCTTTACTGGCCGCGGCATCCGCGCGGCTACCGTTCGTCGGAGATTTTCAGTCCCGACGGTGGCATGTGATTCTGCCTGGAGCGCACGATGGTTTTTTTCAAACGCAGCGAGTCGACTGCGACAGGGTTCGATTGGGCCGGATTTCTCTGGCTGTTCGTGTTCTTCTGGTATTTCTCCGGCATTACCCAACTGCTGATTCAACTGACCGGCACCTCCGGCTTCACGGGTTTTCGCCAAGCCTTCGTGATGAGCGCCGTCTGGCTGGCGCCCATGCTGCTGTTCCCGAAACAGACCCGCGTCATGGCGGCCGTGATTGGTCTGGTGCTGTGGGTCTGCTCCATGGCGAGCCTCGGGTATTTCTTCATTTACCAGCAGGAATTCTCCCAAAGCGTCATCTTCATCATGTTCGAGTCGAACGTGTCTGAAGCGGGCGAGTACATGACCCAGTATTTTGCCTGGTGGATGGTGCCAGCGTTTCTTGCCCATACGCTGTTTGCCTACTTCCTGTGGACCCGCTTGCGGCCGGTGTACCTGCCACGTGGCCGTGCACTGATCGCAGCCACCGCCATCGTCGTGGCCGTCGTCGGCTATCCGCTCGTCAAGCAGACTCTGCGCGCCGGCAGCTTCGCTGAAGGTTTCGAGAAATTCGAGACTCGCATCGAACCCGCCGTGCCATGGCAGATGGCCGTGGCTTATCACCGCTATCTCGATACCCTGGCAGGCATGCAGGACATGTTGAGTAGCGCCAACAAGGTCGCACCACTGCGCAACTTCAAGGACGCGATGGCCAATCAGCCGGCGACGCTGGTGCTGGTGATCGGCGAATCCACCAACCGCCAGCGCATGAGCCTTTACGGCTATCCGCGCGAGACCACGCCGGAACTGGACAAACTCAAGGATCAACTGGCGGTATTCGATAACGTCATTACTCCCCGCCCCTACACCATCGAGGCATTGCAGCAGGTGTTGACCTTCGCCGACGAGGAAAACCCCGAGGCGTACCTGTCGACACCGTCGCTGGTCAACATGATGAAACAGGCGGGTTACAAAACCTTCTGGATCACCAACCAGCAGACCATGACCAAGCGCAACACCATGCTCACCACCTTCTCCGAACAGGCCGACGAGCAGGTGTACCTGAACAACAACCGCAACCAGAACGCCGCCCAGTACGATGGCGACGTGATCGAACCGTTCAACAAGGCCCTGGCTGACGCAGCACCACGCAAGTTGATCGTCGTGCATCTGCTGGGTACGCACATGAGTTATCAGTATCGCTACCCGTCGAGCTTCGACAAGTTCCAGGACCGCAACGGCGTACCGTCGGGCGTGCGTGATGACCAACTGCCAACCTACAACAGCTACGACAACGCAGTGCTGTACAACGACTTCGTGGTCTCGAGCTTGATCAAGGACTATGCCAAGACCGACCCGAATGGCTTTTTGCTGTACCTCTCCGACCACGGCGAAGACGTGTTTGACTCGGCAGGTCACAACACCCTGGGCCGTAACGAAAACAAACCGACAGCGCCGATGTACACCATCCCGTTCATGGCCTGGGCCTCGCCGAAATGGCGTGAAACCCATGACTGGAACTTCACGGGTGACCTGGACCGGCCCTACAGCAGTTCGCACCTGATCCATACCTGGGCCGACCTGGCGGGCTTGAGCTTCGATGAGCTGGACCGCAGCAAGAGCCTGGTCAGTGCCCAGTTCAAGGCGCGCCCGCTGTTGATCGGCGATCCCTATGCGCGTGAGCAGAAGGCCCTGATCGACTTCAGCCTGATCAAGCCCAAGAAGCCGGGACCGGCGGATGTGGTGGCCAAGTAATCCTGTCAGGGGCCGATTCCGGCCCCTTTTTCATGGGCGCCGGTCATCGGTGTGCCAAGCCGCGAATCAAACCCAGCCAACCCGCGAAGTCAAAGTGTCGGATGATCAGACGGCGCAGGTGACCGAGCGGTATAAACAGTGATCCCGTAGGAGCGAGCTTGTCTCCTACAGATACAGGTTCAGATCGGATTTAATTCAGTGGCTTGGTCCAAAACAGCATCCGGCCGTGCGCCGGGTCGAACATGCCCGCAGAGAAACCGAACTTGGTGTAGGACGACTGGGCAACCGCATTGCCTTCCAACACTTCCAGAGTGATCTTGCAGCAGCCACGCTGGCGGGCGATGTCCTCGACCTTTTGCAGCATTTTCTGGCTCAGACCCAAGCCGCGGAATTGCTTCATCACCACGACGTCATGCACGTTGACCAACGAGCGACAGGCAAACGTCGAAAACCCCTCGAAGCAATTGACCAGCCCTGCCGGCTCGCCACCGACAGAGGCCAGTACAGTGAATGCATACGGCCGTTTGGCCAGTTCCTCCGGCAGGTGCTCCAGCACTTCGGTGGGCAGCGAGTGCCCGCCACCCATCGGGTCTTCGGCGTAATGATTCAACACGACGCGCAACGCCTCGGCATGCACAGGGTTGGTGTAACTGGCTTGCAGCACAAGAATTTCAGCGGATTCCATTTCCACCCTCAAAGACACGTTTAACAGCGAGCGCTGACCCTATCGCGGGCGCACAGAGTGACGCAATGGAAATAATGACTTCAATTGTGGGAGCGGGCCTGCTCGCGATGAAACACAAAGAGCGCCTCGGGCTGTCACCCCCCCTGATTATCGTTCAAGACCATCGCGAGCAGGCTCGCTCCCACAGACAAGCAGAGGGCATAACCCCCGACCTTCAATGCCCCCAGATCAACGCTTCGGTCCAGCCCAGTTCGGCAAAATCCGCTGCCCGCAGACCCGACTCGCCGGCGCAGAAGAATTCGTCCAGTTGTGGCGGTGCAACCGAGGTGCCGCTGAGCATGGCGTGCACCTGACCGCGATGATGGATCTGGTGCTCGAACAGGTGCGACAACAGGCGCAGGCGGCTGTCGTGTTGCGGGGTGTCGCGGGCGATGGTCACGATCTTGCCCAGGTCGGCGTCGCGCAGTTGCTCGCAGTAGGCTATCAGCCGGCGATCCACCTGGATCTGTTCGCGCTTGAGATCTGCGGCGTCAGTGAAGGGCTCGTCGGCACTGAAAAATACATGACAGTCCGGGTGCGGCTCATCGGCTCGCAACTCTCGCTCCAGTGCGTCCACATAAAACCAGTCGCAGGTCAGGATGTGATTGAGGGTCGCTCGCAGACTGGGGAAGAAACTGACCCGCGGCGCTGCCAGCTCCTCGGCGCTCAACCGCTGCCACGCCTTGGCCAGTCGATGATTGGCCCACGCATTCTGGTAGGCCATGGTGAGCAAATGATGGGACAAGGGCTGATTCACGTTCGCGCTCCCAGGGTTCAAGCCTCGGCAAAACGTTGCAACTGCATTTCCTGGAGGCGGCTAAGCGTACGGCGGAACGCAAACTCCAGATAGCCCTCGGTGTAGAGCATTTCCATGGGCACTTGTGCTTCGAGGTACAACGGTACTTTGCGGTCGTAGCATTCATCCACCAGTGCGATGAAACGACGGACGCCGTCGTCATGCACCGACAACTGCGGCAGCTCGCGGTCGCCCGCCACCACCCGTTCGGCCCCGTCTTCAGTGCCTCGGGCGATGCGCCCTTCGCGTTTTTTTGCGCTGAGGTTGGGCACGTCACTCAACAGAATAGCCCTGAAGGTATCGCACAGGGCCATGAAATCCATGGCCGCCAGGGGTTGCTCGCAAAGGTCGGCGTAGCGCGTCCAGAGCACGCTATCGCTGGCCCTCACGACGTTCAATGAACGGTAGCCGACCTTGATCGGCTCGGGGCGGACCGACTGGCCGGCGGTCAGGGTCTTGAACACCTCGGCCAAAGCACTCGGCTGACCCGGCTGGGCCACCCAATAGCGCTGCAGGCCGGCGCCGGGATGCAGGCGATGATCTTCACCGCCGTCCACCGCGATCACCTGCATGTGCTGCTTGATCGCCTCGATGGCGGGCGTGAAGCGCTCCCGGTTGAAACCATCGGCGTACAACCCATCCGGCGGCTGATTGGAGGTGCAGACCACCACCACGCCGTGGTCGAACATCACCTGGAACAGGCGCCCGAGGATGATCGCGTCGCCAATGTCATTGACGAACAGCTCATCGAAGCACAGTACGCGCACCTCTTCGCTCAACTCTCGGGCCAGGGCCTTCAGCGGGTCGGCGGTGCCGGTCAGTTGAAACGAACGCTGATGCACCCAACCCATGAAGTGATGGAAATGCTGGCGTCGGGCCGGAACCTGCAGGCTCTGATAAAACTGGTCCATCAGCCAGGTCTTGCCTCGCCCGACCGGCCCCCAGAGGTAAACGCCCGACACTGGCCTGTGATCGCCTGCATGCAGCGCTTCGTAGCACTTTTGCAGCGCCCACACGGCATGTTCCTGGGCCTCGTCCTGGACGAAGCCCTTCTGTTCAACCGCCTGTTGCCAGGCACTTAACGGAGAGTTCACATTCATGCGCGGCAGTATGCCATCGCCCGGCCGTGACTACAGGGAAATATCCAGCCGCGTGATCTTGCCCTGCTCGTCCCCGGATAACGCTTGTCAGTAGCCCTCTGGCGCTTTTCACCGCTTATAAAATTCGACTTGACTCGATACATGAGTAGCATCATCTTAAATACATGTCTTAAAACATCTATGTAGCGTCTCGTCTCAGGAGTCTTCCCATGCATTACAAAGTGTTCGGCCGAAAAACCGGCTTGCGGGTCTCGGAACTGGCGCTGGGTGCCGGCAATTTTGGAACCGGTTGGGGGCATGGCGCCGAGCGCGACGAAGCCACCCGCATTTTTGACGGTTACCTGGAAGCCGGCGGCAACTTCATCGACACCGCCAACGGCTATCAGGGAGGCCAGTCGGAAACCATGCTCGGCGAACTCATTGCCTCTGAGCGCGACCGGCTGGTCATCGCCACCAAGTACACCCTGGGGACTACACCGGCAGCGGGCATTTCCCACACAGGCAACAACCGCAAGAACATGGTTCGCGCCGTGGAAGAAAGCCTGAAACGACTGAAGACCGATCACCTTGATCTGTTCTGGGCGCACATGAGCGATGGCGTGACACCGATGGAAGAGATCCTTCGCGGTTTTGACGATCTGGTGCGCGCCGGCAAGATTCACTACGCCGGGCTGTCGAACTTTCCGGCCTGGCGGATCGCCCGTGCCGACGTGCTGGCCGAGGTGCGTGGCTTTGCACCGATTGCCGCGATTCAGGTGGAATACAGCCTGGTAGAGCGCACCGCCGAACGGGAAATGCTGCCGATGGCCGAGGCCCTGGGGCTGGCCGCCACGCTGTGGTCGCCGCTGGGTGGCGGTTTCCTCACGGGCAAGTACCGCAGCAACGATGGCGACAACCGCGCCAGCAAACTCGGCATGCTGGTGCATGCTGAAAAAAGCGCTCGCGAGACGGCCCTTCTCGATGCCTTGCTTGCCGTGGCCGCTGAAGCTGACGCCAGCCCGACCCACGTGGCCATTGCCTGGTTGCTGGAAAAGGCCCGGCGCTCGACGACCGCGCTGATTCCGATTCTGGGGTCGCGCTCCCGTGAGCAACTGGACGGGACGCTGGGGGCATTGAGCCTGAAACTGAGCGCGCAGCAGGTGGCGCGACTGGAGGCGGTCAGTGCAGTGGATGCCGGCGTGCCCCATGGCACCATCATTGGGTCGGCACCACGGTATTCAGGGGTTGAGACACTGGATCTGCCGGTTATTCCGGTGGCTTGATCCGCCAGTTGAATTGATCGTTCCCACGTCGTGGGAACGATCAGGCACAAGAGGGTTACAGGTCCACCTTGTGTCTGGCGGCATACAGGCACAGCATTTCCATCGCCAATGTCGCTGCCGCCAGTGAGGTAATGTCCGCACTGTCGTAGGCTGGCGCCACCTCTACCAAATCCATGCCCACCAGATTGATCCCGCGTAACCCGCCAAGGATCTCCAGCGCCTGCACCGTGCTCAGGCCGCCGCACACCGGCGTGCCGGTGCCAGGGGCGAAAGCGGGGTCGAGGCAGTCGATGTCGAAGGTCAGGTACACCGGGTGATCGCCGACGCGCGCACGAACGGACTCGACAATCGCGTCCACCCCACGGCGATGCACCTGCCGCGCGTCCAGCACCTGGAAACCCCGATGATCGTCATTGGTGGTGCGCAATCCGATCTGCACCGAGCGGGACGGATCCACCAGCCCTTCGCGCGCGGCATGCCAGAACATGGTGCCATGATCGACGCGCTTGCCCTCCTCGTCCGGCCAGGTATCGCTGTGGGCGTCGAAATGGATCAGTGACAGTGGCCCGTGTTTGCGAGCGTGGGCCTTGAGCAGCGGATAGCTGATGAAGTGATCACCGCCAAAGGTCAGCATCGCGCAACCGGCCTGCAAGATGTGCTCGGCGTGGGCTTCGATAGCCTCCGGTGTCGAGTGCGGCGAACCGTAGTCGAAGTCGCAATCGCCGTAGTCGATCACCGCCAGATGGTCGAACGGATCGAATGCCCACGGCCAGTGCCGTTCCCAGGCAATCCCGGTGGACGCCGCGCGAATGCCCCGTGGTCCGAAACGGGCGCCGGGGCGGTTGCTGGTAGCGGTGTCGAACGGCACGCCGCTGACCGCCACGTCAACCCCGCGCAGGTCGCGGCTGTAGCGACGACGCATGAAACTGGTGATGCCGGCGTAGGTGCTTTCCGCGGCCGTGCCGTAAAGACTGTCACGGGTTATGGCCTGGTCGTTGAGTACTGGGACGTCCATCGGGTGCTCCTTCTGATAATTACTGACGGCTACGGAAAGCGGTCCACAGGCGAGTGCGCTGGCGCAGGTCCTTGAGGCTCATGCTTCGGTCGGCGTACAAGCGTTCGCGCACCTCGGCCAGCGGATAGATGTCCGGGTCGTTGCGCACCGCTTCATCCACCAGCGGGGTCGCTGCCCCGTTGGCCGTGGCGAAAAACAGCGTGTTGGTCAGCGCAGCCACCGACTCGGGGCGCAACATGAACTCGATGAAGGCACGGGCCGCTTCGGGGTGTGGCGCGTCCTTGGGGATCGCCAGGTTGTCCTGCCACACCAACGTGCCTTCCCGGGGAATGCGATAAGCCACCTCAAAGGGCTTATGGGCCTTGCGCGCCTGGTCTGCCGCCATACTCGCATCGCCGTTGTAGGTCAGTGCCACGCAGACGCTGCCGTTGGCCAGGTCGCTGATCTGTCGGCCACTGGCGACATACAGCACATTCGGCTGCAACTGACGCAGCAGCACATCGGCGGCTGACAGATCAGCCTTGTCGGTGCTGTAGGGATCTTTACCAAGGTAGTGCAGCGCCAGGCCGATCACTTCCTGGGGCGAATCGATGATCGCCACGCCGCAGTCTTTCAGCTTGCTGGCATATTCGGGCTTGAACAGCAGATCGAGGCTGTTGAGCGGCACGTCGGGCAAACGTTGTTTCACCGCTTCGACATTCATGCCAAGCCCCAGAGTGCCCCAGGTGTACGGCACGGCATAACGGTTGCCGGGATCAACCACCGCGAGTTTTTCCAACAAGTCGGGATCGAGGTTGGCGTAGCCCTTGAGCTCTTCGTGAGCAATCGGCTTCAACGCGCCCGCCGCCAGGCCTCGCGCCAGCACGCTGGACGACGGCACCACCACGTCATAACCGCTGCCGCCAGTGAGTAGCTTGGTTTCCAGCACTTCCGACGAATCGAAGGTGTCGTAGCGCACCTGGATCCCGGTTTCTTTCTCGAACCGCTCCAAGGTTTCGGGGGCGACGTAATCAGCCCAGCTGTAAAGGTTGACCGTTTTACCCTCGGACGGCGCCTGCGCGTGCGCCGACACGGCCACGGCAAGGAACAGCGCGGGGGCACACCGCTTGAATGAAGGAGCCATGACGCACACCTGAGCAGAGGAAGTGGTTGCAGCATGAAGCGCCTGTTACATTGAAAAAATACCAAGTCAGTTACCCTGACATTATTGCGGAGTACTGTTTGATGCTCGGCCAACTTCATGATGTGGATCTGCAACTGCTGCGCCTGTTCGTCAGCGTGGTCGAATGTGGCGGTTTCAGTGCAGCCCAAGGCGAACTGGGCCTGAGCCAATCGAGCATCAGCCAGCAGATGGCGCGCCTGGAAACCCGTCTCGGCTACCGCTTATGCAGTCGCGGCAAGGGCGGATTCCGGATGACGCCCAAGGGCGAGCAATTGCTGTTGGCCACCCGCGAGCTGTTTCAGTCCATCGAAGTGTTCAGGCATCAGTCCAACGGCGTCGCCGGACGCCTGCTCGGTGAAGTGCGCCTGGGCTTGTCCGAAGCTCTGGACCAGGTTGTGCTGCAACAAGTCGCCGACGCGATCCGGCGCTTTCGCGAGCGCGACGAATCGGTGCGCATCGAACTGATCAGCGCCATGCCGGGAGAAATGGAGCGCCTGCTGTTGCAGCAACGGCTGGACTTGGCTATCGGCTATTTCTCTCAGGTGCAGAGCGCGTTCGACTACCGCGAACTCTTCGTCGAAACCCAGCACCTTTATTGCGCTGCGGGCCACCCGCTGTTCACCGGCGATACCCCGGACGACCTGGTCCTGCAGGCCAGCGACCGCGTCGATCACCCCTACCGCTTCCTGCGCAGCCAGGAGCCGTTTCAGGGCCAACGTTGTTCGGCGCGCTCGGAACAGGTCGAAGGCACCCTCGCCTTCATCCTGTCCGGCAAACATGTCGGCTACCTGCCCAGCCACTTTGCCCGCAATTGGGAGGACAAGGGATTGCTGCGGGCGGTGCGCCGCAATGATTTGAGTTTCGACGTGACGTTCCACCTGGCCCGCCACCGCGCGCAGGTGCCGGGGGACGCGCAGAAGGCGTTCGAGGAGGATTTGTTGGAGGCGTTTGCCTGAAGGAGGATCATTCGTTGCCCTTGCTGCCGGCTGCTGGCATCCTGCGCCTCCCTTTTCCGACCCGGCCGCCTTTCGGCACGCAAACCATCATGATCGCCTCTGAAAAAGCTACCGCCCCGCGCCACAGCGACTTGCTCTACGGCCTCGATGACCGTCCGCACCTGACCGCCACAGTCTTCGCCGCCCTGCAACACGTGCTGGCCAGTTTTGTCGGGATCATCACCCCGACCCTGATCATGGGCAGCGCCCTGGGCCTGCAAAGCGAAATTCCCTACCTGATCAGCATGGCGCTGTTCGTGTCCGGGTTGGGCACGTTTGTCCAGGCGCGGCGCATCGGGCCAATCGGTTCGGGTCTGTTGTGCCTGCAAGGCACCAGCTTCTCGTTCATCAGCGTCATCCTCAGCGCCGGCTTCATGGTCAAGGCTCGGGGCGGCGGCACCGATGAGATTCTGTCGACCATTTTCGGCGTGTGCTTTTTCGCTGCGTTCATCGAAGTGGTGTTGAGCCAGTTCATCGGCAAGCTGCGCATGTTGATCACGCCGGTGGTGACCGGGACCATCATCACCCTGATGGGGCTGTCGCTGATCAAGGTCGCCATGACCGACATTGCCGGCGGCTTCGGTGCGACGGACCTGGGCGCCGCCAGTCATCTGGGCCTGGCAGCCCTGGTATTGGGAACCATCGTGGTGCTCAACCGGGTGGATGTGCCATTCCTGCGCCTGGGCGCCATCGTCATCGCCCTTACCCTCGGCTACTTCGTCGCCTGGCTCATGGGCAGCGTGGATTTCGGCAACATGCCGCAAGTGCCCCTGATGAGCGTGCCCGTGCCGTTCAAGTACGGTTTCAATTTCGACTGGGTGGCCTTTGTGCCCGTGGCGGTGATTTTCCTCGTGTCGCCTCTGGAGGCTGCTGGCGACCTGACAGCCAACTCGATGATCTCGCGCCAGCCGGTCAAGGGCCCGGTGTACATCCGCAGAATCAAGTCAGGCTTGTTGGCAGACGGTCTCAACTCGGCCATGGCGGCCGTGTTCAACAGCATGCCGATGGTCACGTTTGCACAGAACAACGGCGTGATCCAGCTGACCGGCGTCGCCAGTCGCTACGTGGCGCTGTTCATCGCCGGTCTGCTGGTCCTGCTGGGTCTATTCCCGATGATCGGCGCAGTGCTGCAACTGATGCCCAAGCCCGTGCTCGGTGGCGCCGAACTGGTGATGTTCGGCACCGTGGCGGTGGCGGGCGTGAAGATCCTGGCCGAAGCCGGCCTGCATCGGCGCAACATGTTGATCGTGGCGATTTCCATCGGCATGGGCCTGGGTGTGGCGGCGGTGCCGGAGGTGCTGCGCGAACTGCCCAAGGCGCTGCATAACATCTTCGAATCGCCGATCACCGTCGGTGCGTTGTGCGCTATCGTGCTCAATATCTTCCTGCCCGAAGAATTCATCGAGCTGGAAGAGGACGATTTCGACCCGGAAGCCTCGATTCTCCAGGTCATGGAAAACCCGGCCGCCAAGGATGAACCCGCGCTCGCTGAGGTTGTCGCACCTTTGAACCGATAGGCAAGCTCAAGGCCGAGCCCCTGCGGTTCGGCTTTTTCCTTTAGAGAGCATGCCATGCGCCGTGTCCACGCCCTTGTCCTTTGCCTCCTGCTGCTCACCCTGAGCGCCTGTGCCCTGTTGCCCAACCGCGACCCGCTGAACATCAACGTGGTGGGCTTCGAACCGTTGACCAGCCAGGACATGGAAGTGCGTTTCGCGGTAAAGATACGCGTGCAGAATCCCAACGACACCGCCATCGACTACAACGGCGTGGCCCTGGATCTGTCGGTCAATGGTCAGCCGCTGGCGTCCGGGGTCAGCGATCAATCCGGCTCGATTGCGCGATTTTCCGAGACGGTGCTGAGCGTGCCAGTCAGCGTCTCGGCGTTCTCGGTCCTGCGCCAGACCCTGGGCCTGAGCCAGACGCAAACCCTGGACAACCTGCCTTACGTCCTGCGCGGCAAGCTGGCGGGCGGCTTGTTTGGCACCATGCGGTTCAGCGACAGTGGCAAGTTGAGTTTGCCGGGGGCGGCTGCAGGCACCTGGTAACCTGTCGTGCAGAGCCGCTCCCACAGGGGGATGTGTGCAACAGCAATCAATGGATAAATTTCACCCCGGGCTTGGCCCGCTCATCCACCGTCAACTCGAACACATCCGGCCGCGCATAGTGACCCACCACATCGTAGTCATAGCGCGCACGGATCAGTTCGTCAGTGTCAATCTCGGCGGACAGTAATCCACGTTCGCCACGCAGTGGCCCGGCAAGGACGTCGCCCATGGGACCGACGATCACGCTGCCACCGGCAATCAACGGGCGGTCTGCCGGCCAGTTGGCGATGTCCATGCCCAGCGCTTGTGGCGAGTCCTGGACCTGGCAGGCACTGACCACAAAACAACGGCCTTCATGGGCGATATGGCGCATGCTCACCTGCCACATCTCGCGCTCATCCACGGTCGGCGCGCACCACACCTCTACGCCTTTGGCGTACATGGCAGTACGCAGCAGCGGCATCATGTTTTCCCAGCACACCACCGCGCCGAGGCGCCCGACCTGGGTGTCGATCACCGGCAAGGTCGAGCCATCGCCTTTGCCCCAGATCAGCCGCTCGGTCCCGGTGGGCATCAATTTGCGATGCTTGGCAACCAGGCCCGCCTGCGGGTCGAAATACAGCGCGGTGCAATACAGGGTGCTGCCATCCCGTTCGATCACGCCGATCACCAGGTTCGCCCCGGTGCGAGCCGCCAGGCCTGCCAGCGCCTCGGTTTCCGCGCCAGGGACGTCGATGGCGTTGGCGAAATAACGGGCGAAGGCTTCACGCCCTTCCGGCAGTCGATAACCCAGTTGCGTGCCGAAGCCCTCGCCTTTGGGGTAGCCCCCCAGCAGCGCTTCGGGCATCACCACCAGCGCCGCGCCGGCCGCCACGATGGCGTTTTCGTACGAAAGAATCTGCTCCAGGGTTTCAGCCTTGCCCCCGGGCAGAGCGCCGATTTGCAGTGCAGCAACGATAGACTTGGGCATCACGCCTCTCCATTCACATCAGGTGTTGCTCATTCTCGGGCCGCGCGTGATCATGAATAAAGACCGTTTCACTGCTGAATGATATGAACCAGATGAATATCGCCAATCTTGATCTCAATCTGCTCAAAGTATTCGAAGCGCTGCATGAAGAGTCCAGCGCCAGCCGCGCGGCGTTGCGCCTGGGGGTGACGCAATCGGCGGTCAGCGCGGCCTTGCGCCGGCTGCGCGAAGTCTACGGTGATCAATTGTTCGTTCGCACCGGTCGCGGCCTGGCGCCCACGCTCAAGGCCAACCAACTCAAGCCCGTGCTGAGCGAAGCGCTGAGCAAATGCCGTCAAAGCCTGGCAATGGTCGATCCAGCGGCGCATCACTACGATGGCCGTTCGGTGACGGTGGGTCTCTCGGACGATTTCGAAATTGCCTACGGCAGGCGCCTGATCGAGGATATAGCCCGCCGCGCACCGAAGCTGCGCTTGATCTTCCGCCAGACTCACAGCCAGATCGTTGCCCAGGCGTTGATGGAGCGCAGCATCGACCTGGCGATCACTGCGGGCGGGTTTGCGGAGCGTCTGCTCAGTCGCCAGGTATTGGGTGAAGGCGACTATCAGTGCCTGGTCGACCCGGTCAGCCTGGTACAAGGACAGCACCGCCTGAGCCTTGAAGAGTTTGTCGCCCGCGAGCACATTCTGGTGTCCTCGGGCGGTTTCATCGGGATCACCGACGAAGGCCTGGCTGCAGTGGGTTTGAGTCGGCGGGTCTGCGCCTCGACCACGCATTTCGCCGCGCTGCCGCACCTGCTCAAGGGCAGCCAGGCAGTGGCCACCATTCCGGCCCACGCCGCACAAAGCATCGCGGCGCTCACCGGCCTGGCGGTGCTGCCCTGCCCCCTGGCATTACCGCGCTACCCGGTCGAACTGGGCTGGCGTACCAGCACGCAACTGGACCCGGTGGTATTGAAAGTGCGCGAGGCAATTGTCGCCTGCTTCGCCTGAGCGTCAGTGCTACTTGTTGGCCGCCATCAAGCGATTGACTTCACTGCGTACCATGTTGGCAAATTCCGGCGGTGACATGCCGTCCAGTTCGGCGCGGACCCACTCGGCCCACTTGCCCTTGCGCTTGGCCCGCTCGCCGAACAGGCGCCCCGCTTCGCCCTTGGCTTTACCGAGATTGCTCTGCCACAGTTCGAACAGTCGGGATTTCTCGTCCTCGATTTCCGCGCGCTCGGCGAGGGTTTTGTTGGCTAGATTGAAGCTCATGGGGAGTTACCTGTTGCGTAAATGGCTTCATATTACACTGTAGGAAGAAATACCCCGTGCTGGATTTTTGCCGAGTTGAGCCTACACGCAAAATCGCTGCAACTTTTCCCCTCGCGGCAGACTCCATTGTTCACTGCCCATTAACCCTCCAGGAGTAACCCAATGGCCCGTAAATCCGTCGCCCAAGCCGCCGAAGACCAAATCAAGGATCAGGCCTTCAGCGAGCTGCAAGCCTTGATCGAAGAATCGGAAAAACTGCTCAAGAGCAGCGCTTCGCTGGTCGGTGAAGAAGCAGACACCCTGCGCGGGCAAATCGCCCAGAAACTGCAGCAGGCACGCGACTCGGTGACCAGCGTGCGGGACCGTACGCTGCCAGCCGTTGAAGCGACAGAAACCTACATTGGCGGGCATCCCTGGCAGACCGTCGCGATCTCGGCGGGGTTTGGCCTGGTAGTGGGTCTACTGTTGGGCCGTAAATAACAACTGCCCACGCCCTTCCGTAGGAGCGAGCATGCTCGCGATGGTGGCCCAGTCACCGCGGGCATTCAGACAGCCCACGTTATCGTTAACGACCATCGCGAGCATGCTCGCTCCTACAGGGGACCGTTGCAGGTTACAGTCCTGCCAACTCCCGCAACCCGGCCAGCGTCTGCGCGTCCAGCGCGATGCCGTTGGCCATCGATTTCGCCCGCTGGTTATGCCGGCGATCCCCCGGCAAACGCTTGAGACCCACGCCGTGCATCTGCCGGACCAGTTCCTGGCTGCGTTCGGCAAAGCCCTGCCCAGCCGCCTTGCTGGGGTCGATGACGATCAACAGTTGCCCGGTCCAGGGCGTCTTCGCTCCCGGATGGTTCGACCAATCGAACTCGAAGGAAAAATTGCCTCCGGTCAAGGCCGCCGCCAACAGCTCCACCATCATCGATAACGCCGACCCCTTATGCCCGCCAAACGGCAACAGCGCGCCGCCTTCGAGGATCGCCTTGGGGTCTTGGGTCGGCTGGCCCAGGCCGTCCACCCCCATGCCCGGTGGCAGGCGTTCACCCTGGCGTGCGGCAATTTGCACATCGCCGTGGGCAATGGCACTGGTCGCCAGGTCAAACACAATCGGGTCGCCACCGGTCCGTGGCGCAGCGAAGGCAATCGGGTTAGTGCCAAACAGCGGCCGGTCGGCGCCATGGGGCACGACGCAGGTCATGCTGTTGACCACGCTCAACGCTACCAGCCCTTCATACGCGAACGGTTCGACATCCGGCCACAACGCCGCGAAATGGTGCGAGTTACGAATCGCCAGCACCGCTATACCCGCACTGCGGGCCTTCTCCACCAGCAAGGGCCGCGCGGCCGCCAGGGCGGGCTGGGCAAAGCCGCCGCCAGCATCGACCCGCACGAACCCGGACGCCACGTCCTCGACCACAGGCTCGGCCTGGCCATTGACCCAGCCGCTCTTGAGCGTCGACACATACCCGGGGATCCGGAACACACCATGACTGTGCGCGCCGTCGCGCTCGGCGCCGGCACAGTTTTCAGCCAGCACCCGGGCGACGTCGGACGAGGTGCCATGGCGCAGGAAAATCTTCTCAAGCAGTCCCGTCAGCTCGTCGAGGGTCAGGTTTTGAGAGACCGCAGTAGACACTTGTTCGTGGGGCGCAGACATCTGAAGCTCCAGACTAATTATTGGAGGGAACAACAGCGTTGATCGAGTTGCAGATTAATCACGGCAGACCGCCAGCCTGTCAACCTCTGCTCGTAACCTGTGCGCATGACAGACCACGGACGATGCGTTAACTATCTACCGCCAGCGCAATGCCGACGGCTTCTAGTCTCGAACCTCACCCCAACGGCGCACACGGGTGCGCCCTGTACGAGACTCGACAATGTCCCCACCTTCCACGCCATTGTTCTTCCCCCAGGCCCTGCAATCTCCCGGCCAATGGGCTGACCTGGGCAAGGCCCACGGTTTGACGCGCAAGGATCTCCAGTGGCTTGCCCATGTGAAAATGGCCAGCCAAACACTGCGCAGCCAACAAACTCCGTCCATGCTCGCCGAGCGCATCCTGATCAGCACCGGTACGCTGTCGGTTCCCTTGGCCGGCTGCTTCGTCCTGAGCCCGACGCCGGATGACAAGGGCGACATTCTCTATACCCCCTACGGTGGCATGCGAAAGTTCGCCGGTCGCGCGCAACTGTCTGCCCACCTAAAGAAACAACTCGACAGTGCCGGCGAGGACGATGAACTGCTGGCGGTCATGTCCCTGGCCGCGCGCAAGGTCCTGGCGGCAGCCAGCGACATTTCGCTGGGCTTCGAGACCATCGACGGCGAGGTGTTCGCCGATCAACGCGCCCTCATCGAAAGCAGCCAGCGCAGCAACGAGCAGGCGATGTTCGATGAGCTGCAACAACTGCCAAGCCTGACCACGATGCTCGCTACGCTGCTCGACGAGCGCGTGAAACAGGTGTTCCCAGGCCTGGACCAGCGCCGCACCGTGGTCAACTTCTACGCCGAGGCCACCCCCAAACATGCGCCCAACCGTCGCTGGATCAGCGCCCAGTCCTTGAGCGAGGCGTTGCTTTCCTACTGCCGCCACCGGGGCTGGCCGATCGGGCAGCGTCCGGAGTTCCATCACCCATCGAGAAAGCCCCTGGATGCTGATCAGCAAAAGTGGGAAACCCTGGTCACCCAGACAGCCGAGACCCTGACCCGTCAACTGTGCGACCAACTGCAACGGTTCTGGAACGGTGTAAGCGTCGACGGCTCTACCCGTCGTGCCTTTTTCAGCCGGGCCATCCGCGAAAAGGCCCGTGCTCAACTGCTGCTCCAACGCGAGGCGCAGGTCATCACTGCGCAACAGAGCCGCGACTTGCAGCCCCTCATCGAGGAAAACCTCGGTACGGCTTCTGCGCTCACCGTTGAAACCGTTCGCCTGTGGGAATACCAGGCCAACTATGTCGAACTCGCCGGCTCCCTGATGATCAGTCAGGACAGCGCCAACGCGTTCCTCTACACCCCGTCCCAAGGGTTGCTGGTGCTCAAGGACTACAAGCATCTGAAACAGACGCTGAAGGAAAAATCCATCACGGCCGGCCACGATGACGAGCTGTATGACTTGATGAGTCTGGAGGAACGTGCGCGCTTCATCGGTTTCGACCAGGCGCAGGTCTCGGGCGCCCTTGTGACCGGTTCGGTATTCGCCTGCCTCTTCGAAGCGATCATCGACAAGCAACTGGAAAACCTGGAATACGCCTTCCAGGTGTTCCGTCACAGCGATGGCGCGGTGAACATCCTGGCCTTTTTCGACAAGGCACTGGACATCCGCGCCATGCTCGGCGAACACCTGCTGACGCTCGACGCCAAGGGACGCTGGAGCACGCGCCCGGTCCTGTCGGGTCAGCAACCGTCCATGGTACTGGCGGACACAGCGGCAGGCCACGCCAAAACCTATCGGGACGTCGAATTGCCAGTGCGTTCGGAGTTCGCCGAGCAGCCGGTGTCAACGCAGGCCCAACAACGGGCGTATCTGCAAGGCATGAAGGAGCGGCTGGCGCACACCCTGTCCGTCGGTTTGCGAGGCGAGGCTGCACTTCGCGAGCTCAGTGCCAGCCTGCGTAATCTTGACTGGTATCTGGTGGAGACGGTGTTCAACCCTGACCGGCCAGACCGTAAAAGCCGACCCGCCATCCTCGGTTTTTATCCGGATGTGTTTTCGCTGGTGCTTCAATGTTCCGGCGAATACACGCTGTTACCCCTGGCTCAGTGTGCATTGTTGACCGAGCGTGGCGGCCTGGATGTCGAGCACTCGGGTCGCGCCATCCTGTGGACGCCCGCCGCAGGCCTGGAAGTGTTCGAGTCGGTGGGCTTCGCCCGCCAACAACTGAATCGGCGACTGCTGGATCCTGATCAGCGCCTTATCCTGCTAGAAAACCTGACGCCCGACCAACGCCTGCTGCATCGACGCTATTCCCTGCATTCGCTGCAACTGATCAAGGGCAATATTCTGCAGCACCTGATGCAATCGGCCATCGACCTTTTTCTGGCGCGCTGCGAGCACCTGCGTTCATTGAAACTGGACACGGCCAAACAGAACAAGGCCTTTTACGCGCTGACCCAAACGCTCATCGAGACCAACCTGCATCGAGCGAAGTGGATCGCCAACGCCATCGGCCACCAGCAGTCCCAGCCGGCGTGGTTGGGCCTGGCCCCAGTCGAAGAGCAACGGTTGCACATCGAGCTGCTGGAGCAATACCGCCACAGCGTGGCCGACGACAAGGATTACCTGCATCAGGTGCAAACGCTTGAGGACTACGTTCGCCAGACCCTCACGGCATTGCTGGCAGCGCGTTTCCCCGGACAAACGCTGAACCCGGACGAGATCGATATCGCACCCAACCTGGCACTGGCCGGGCCGGCGCAAACCCTGACTGAATACGCCCTCAACCATGTCAACATCGCCCAGGGCACAGGGTTCAGGGTTACCTCCCAGGCCGGGCGTACACTGCCCGAGGGTCTGACGACGGCGGCAGTCACACAATTGCTGCTATCGCTGAAGATTCCCGGCGATTATGCGAAAAACATCACTGAAACGCTTTCGGGCGCTCAATCGTCAATCCGTCAGTTGCGCTTCGCTAAACAATTGCCGTGGCAACTGCTGCACCACGCCCACACCCAGATGCTGCAGCAACACCTCAGTTCCAGCGCCTTCGACCTGATCAGCCAGGTACTGGACATGCCTGACGCCATCGCACGGGCGGCAGTGGCGGGCGCCCATGCAATCGTGCGCCCCCTGGAGCTGATTAAAACTGCCGGCGCCGCAGCGGTTCAGAGCCTGGGCCTGTACCTCATCGGTCCGGGCGCGGGCAAAAGCGGGCCACAGGTGCTGTATGCGCCGTATTTTTCCGGCCCGTTGTTCAGCGAGTTTGCCAATGAAGCGGCGGTAGTCGCCGCGATCAACACGCCCGGCGCGCTGCAGGACCTGGTGCTTCGTCGGCTGCCCGATGCGCAACAGGCATCGTTGCGCAACCTGCTGGCAACCAGCGTGAATGAAACGAGCGAAATCACCCTGGGCAGCACTCCGATCGTGGGCAATGTGCTGAAGCATTGGTTCCATGACAACACCCGGCTGCTCGCGCACCTGCTGGCCAGCCAGTCCCAGCCCGCAGGCCAGTCGGACTGGGACGCCGCCAAGGACCTGTTCAGCTCCGGCATCCACCTGATCGCCGGCTTCCTGCCGGGCAAGCTGGCCTACATGCGATTTTTGTGGAGCGCCTACAAAGACTTCAAGGACTCCGCCGAAGCCCTGCAAAATCGACATTGGCGGCGCGCCCTCAGGTCATTTATCGCCGGTGGCGCGCAGATGGTCACCCTGGGAAAACTGTCGCTGGACGCGCCACCGCTTCCTGAGCAGCCGTCCCCCAGCAACGCGCCCGACGCCACCCCCATCGTCGATCCGCAATGGCCACAGGTCCGACCCACCGCGCCAGCGCGCACCTCGCTGCAGCCTTTCGAGGTCACGGATGTGGCTTTGACGGACCTAAAAAAGAACGACGCCGATGGCACCTATCTTCAGTCCACGACGAAGAACCACTACGCCGCCATCGCCGGCAAAGTCTATCGCGTCGTCAAACCCGGGGCGGTCTGGCAAATCCACCATGAGCAGGGGAACGGACCGTTTCTGGCGCGCACGCCGAGCCAGCAACTGGTGATCGACCTGGACGGGCACAGCGTGCACCCCGGCAAGGCCTTGTCGACGCTGCACAATCGCTACGCCAACGACTATCTGACGCGTCGGGTGTTGAACGTCGAAGCGAGGGGAATGGACGAGATCCGCACCCTGCACCCGGAAAGGCCCGGATGATCGTTCAGGCCATCGACATGGCACGCTTTTACGCCTTCAACAGCATGCATAACCTGGTGCAGCTGCGCAAACTGGCCCCGGGCACACGACTGGAGACCTTCCTCAAAGGCTTTTTCGATGTTCCCGAAGTTGATCTCATGCTGGTCGAGAAGATCAAACACGCCATCCTTCCCAGCTGCAATGCCTTGGTGGACCCCGGCGAGGACCTGCTCAATAGCGAGCGTTTCGTGGTCGGCTCCACCCGCCAGGTGAGCAACGACCTGATCGCCTTCGTGCTCGACAATGACACGCGCAAATACGTGCACTTCACCGAACGATTTTTCGATCAGGGCCTCGACTGGTACAAGTCATGCCTAAGCGAGCCGTTCGACGTCAATGCGCATAGCCAGGCGGCCACGCTGATTCACGAGTTTGGCCATATTTACTCCAAGGCATTGGACATCGCGACGCTGGAAGCGCGACGGCCGTTCAGCGACCTCATTGCTCCCATCACCGGTTATGGCGCTGCGATGAAGCGGTCGCAACAGGACTTTCAGCGAACGGCGCTTTCCCTTGCGACCCCGCGAGACGAACTGTTTGCGCTCTGGAACGGCGCCCTGGGTGGCTGGATTAACCTGGACGCAGTACCGGGGCGCAAGCATGTCGGTCAGGAAGTCCTGAAACTGACCAACAGCAAGACCATGGCTGATGCTCGCAGCGTGTTTTTGAATCGAGTGGACGCAACCTCGCGAATCGACGTCATTTTGCGCAATGCCGACTCGCTTGCGTACCTGATCTGTGAAATGGGCCGCCAACTTGATTCGCCCACCTGACAGCCTGATTAAACGACCCGTTCAACAGCCCGTGCAGGGGCTGTCGGCCGGTGCCTGACTTTCTTACACGCAGCTTATGGATACGGTCTGAAAAGACCGAATCCATGGGCCTGCCGTGAAAATAAACAGCCGTTTGATGGGTAAATGCCATGATGGCTGTTCTCGCCGACTTCCTCTCAAGGTTAGAATGCGGGAAATCAGGATGAGTCAATGACCGACAGCCCTATCTCCCAAGCCGAATACGACGCCATCACCGACGCTGCCGCGCACTGGTGCATGCGTTTGCACGCCTCGGACTGCACCGAAGAGGAACGGCAGGCATTCGCGCAATGGCGCGACGCCCATCCGCTGCATGCTTTTGAGTACGAGGCGATGCTGGAGATCTGGGTGGTGGCCGAAGACTTGCCGCGCATGGACACGCCCCTGCCCGCTGCCGCCCCCGTCATTGCTAGGGCCCAACGTCAACCGCCCGCCTCCTGGCGCTCGCTGGCCGTGGCCGCCGCCGTCTGTGCCCTGGCACTGCCCCTGGCCGCGTACACCGGTTGGAACCTGGGTTGGCTGCCCAATTCCTACGAACATTTCGAAGCGGGCAATGCCACCCGCCAGGTCACCCTGGGCGACGGCACCCAAGTCGAGCTGAACCTTGGCACCGAGCTGACCTACAGCAATTACAAGGATCAGCGCCGTGTCACGCTCAAGAAAGGCGAAGCGTTTTTCAGTGTCAGCCATGACGCCACTCACCCGTTCATCGTCAAGGCGGCAGAAGGCAGGATCCGTGTCACCGGGACCCAATTCAACGTGTGGATGTATCAAGACCAGGTACGAGTGAACCTGATCGAAGGCTCGGTACTGGTCAGCAGCAACGCTGACCTGCCAGGTGACGGCCTGCGCCTGGAGCCCTCGATGCAGGCGCGTTATAAACAAGGCGACTTCACGCCGCAGATCAGCCAGACCTACGCCAATGACAACTCACTGGCCTGGCGCCACGGCAAACTGGTGCTCGATGACCTGGCGCTGAGCGAAGCCCTGCCCCTGATCAACCGTTATCTGAGCAAGCCGTTGATGCTGGCCGACAGCAGCACCGGCACGATCCGCCTCGGCGGTATCTACAACATCAGGGAACTCAACGGTCTGGCAGCCACGTTGCCCAAGGTATTACCGGTCTACCTGACCCGCAACAAGGACGGCAACCCGGTCCTCAATTCCATCCCCCAACAACCCCCAAGAAGCTGAAAAGGCCGCCACATTTCAGTGTTGCGGCCTTCCTCGTGTCACGCTTTCCCTTACTGTTTTGCCACGTTGTCATCCTGCTCGCGGATCGTCTGCGCTTGATACTGCGGGTCGGCGGTAATCTGCTGTTCGGTGAATGGCAGTACGCTCAGTTGCTTCTTCGAAAATGCCAGGGTCTGATCGTTGGCGAATGTTGATGTCGGGTCGCTGGACAGCGAGAATGCCAGCAGCCCCTTGGCTTGCGGGCCGGTGTCGTCGAAGGTGACGATCTGCAGGTAGCTGGTGCCACTGACCACCTCACGTTTACCGTCGCTACGTGGCACGCTCTGGATGGCGTTGTACACGCCCAGTGCGCCCGGACCACCGTGAATCGGCGTCTGCTGGCCGCCACTGCTGACCACCTGGATATCGCCCCAGCGGCTGTCAGCATCAAGGCCCGAGGCCTTGACCTGCTGCGCCGACGTCAACATCGCCTCGCGCAGCGCATTCGCCACTTCAGGTCGATCCAAGGCCAATCCACGCGGAGTGTTTTGTGGATCCGTTGCATCGAACGCCACCCGCCAGACGTCGGGCACCTCCTGCAACGCGGCCATCAGGTTCTGGAAATGCACGAAGCCCAGGCCGCTGTCCAGGTTGGCGTGGCGGTCCCACGTCTCGAGGCTGCTGCACAACGCCTCCAACGTCGGTGCATCGCTGCCCAGCTCCCGCTCACAGAACTGCAACAGATCGGGCATGACCTGCCCGGCTTGATACACCTGGTCATCCATCACCATGTGTTGCAGGTCTACAGGCCCTATCGGGCCACCCTTTTGCAGCGCGGCCAGACGGGCCAGCGCGAAGCGTGAACGCAAGCCCAGTGGCTGGCCGTCCTGGCTGATCAACGGCGAGAAACCGGTGAGCGGTTGCGCCGGGTTGGCCATCCACGCCGAATCGTTGGAATGCTGGACGAAATCCTTGCGCAGCAGTTGTGGCATCTGCTCAGCGGCGTAAATGCCCTTTTGCGCGGCGGCGGGGTCGATGTCCCAGGCGCAGGCGCTGTTGGAACCATCGAGCACAATCATCTGCAAGCCGATCCGTGGATCGCTGCACTGCGCCAATTTGGCCGCATTGACGTTCGGCACCACCGACAGGTTCATGTACAACGTCTGCCCCTGGTCGTCCGCCGCCAGGGTGTTGACCCACGGGATGCCCTGTATCTTGTGCACCGAGGCCTGAAATTGCGGGAGGCTGGTCGCCCGATTCATCGCATACCACTGCTGCAACACGCGATCGTTGTCCAGATTGGCGTCACGCAGGCTGTAGGCGAATTGATCGTTCCAATCGAGCTTTCCAGGCCATTGCACGATCGGGCCGAACCGGGAGCTGTAGACCACGCGCGAAACCGCGCGGATCTGCCCGTCCGGCTGCCTGGCCTGCACCGTGACGGTCTGCTGTTGCATTGGCATGGATTGGCCATCGAGCAGGTAACGGGTCGGATCCTTGGGATCCAGTTGCAGGCGATACAGGGTGAAATGCTTGGACGAATCCACGGTGTGGGTCCAGGCCAGGTGCTGATTGAAGCCGATATTGATCATCGGCAGGCCGGGCAGCGCGGCGCCCATCACGTCCAGTTTGCCGGGAATGGTCAGGTGCATCTGATAGAAGCGCATGCCACCGACCCACGGGAAATGCGGGTTGGCCAACAACATGCCGCGCCCGTTGAACGAGCGCTCACTGCCCACGGCCACCGCGTTGCTGCCACGGTCGAGCGCGAAACGCTGGATACGTCGATCGGCGAGGTGGAACGACGCCGACGCGCCCGCATTGCGGGCGACGGTCTTGGGTGGCATGGCGCCGGCCAGCGCTTCGGCAAACTGCCCGATACCGCCTTCGACCAACAGGCGACGGGTCAGTTTGACCAGGTCCTGGGCGCTGATATCCCGCACCCATTCGCCTTGGCATTGTTGCGGCAGCCCTCGCGCGCGACGCTCTTTCAGCGAACGGTTGTAGCCGGCCACATAACCTTGCATCAGGTCACGGACTTCGCCGGGTTGCGACTGCCAAAAAGCATCGACAGCCTGCGATGTGTTCAGCCAGTTGAAAAACACGTCGCTCACCTGGTTTTCGCGTTCCTCGACCGTGAACTGCTGCGCACCGAAATAGCGTGAACGTTCGCCATTCACCGTGACGACTTCATTGGCCAGCAGGCACAGATTGTCCTGGGCGTAGGCATAACCGATGCCGTAGCCGAGACCGCGTTCGTTGTCCGCGCGAATGTGCGGCACACCAAAACTGGTGCGACGGATGTCGGCCGTTGCCGGGTCCGGCTGGGTGCGCGCGTTTGCCTCGAGGCTCAAGACCACCATCACGGCGGCGAGACTCAATCGGGTGAATGGGCTGGTAATGATCACACGCGCTCCTGATCGAAAAACGAAGGTCGAGCCTGGCGTGCCAACACGCAAAAGGCCTGACTACAGGAACGAAATCGACAGGAAAAATTTACAGCGCCGCAGGTCGATTTTGCAGGACTTCACGGGTTTGCGACGCAGCGCCAACAAAATTTCTACATCGGGTTCTTCATGATTCGAGTGGCTCGTTCGTCCTAATTGATAAGAGCACCCAAACATTCATTCCGGTCCAGGCTCTGAATAGGAGTTTTCGCATGTACAACTCGCAACTGCCAACGGACGGTGGTACCGCGCCCCTGCACACAACCCTGGGGCCACGCCTGTTCGACCCGCGCACGGAAAAAAACGGCAATGAGCGTATTCGCGTGGTGCTCAAGAGCTTTGGGCTGCGCACCAGTCTGATACGCCTGAAGGTGATTGACGCCTTGCTCAACGCAGCCGATCACGACCACACCCTGGGCGTCCGAGGTGTGCACAGCACGCTGGTAGACCTGGACATTCCCCTGTCTTTCCTCAGCGTGCGTGAAGTGTTGAAGCGCCTGTGCAGCGAAGGTGTCATTGTGCTCAACGAGGACAAAAGCTACAGCCTTCACCCAACGGCTGCCGCCATCCTGCACGGCGAGTAATCACGGCGAGGACGTCGCTCAGAGTTTGACCTTGCGACGCATCACGCCGTTGATGACGACCACGATCACCGCCACGCCAATGGCGATGTACTGGAACAGCTTTTCGCTGATGATGCCGGCATTCTGCAAGTACGACAGGCCAAACATGATCGCCAGGACCACCAGGGCGATCAGGAGTGAATACTTCAAACGTTGCGACTGGGTCATTACCTTTCCTCAAAACAGGACATGCAGCGGATACGCCGCTGCAAGCGGGCGTTCATGTTACAGCCTATGAGGACAGGGCAGCATCGCAAAATTTCTGCATGCTTCCTGTAGGAGCGTGCTCGCCCCTACAGGTCGGTTTACGCTTTGGCGGACATGTTTTTATCGGTAGGTGTCGAGCCGTTGCCTTTGCCGTAGGAGGCCAGGTTCTGCAGAACGTAGATGGCCTTCTTGTATTCGGGGATCAAGTAGTTGGCGTACTTGTTGCCCTTCATATTGTTGTTCTGGATGCTGTCCAGTTGGGTGGCAAAATATTCAAGGGCGTTAAAGCTGGCTTCCGGGTCTTTCGGAATGCCGAAGCGATCGAACTTGTCACCGGCGTTGCTCAGGGTCACCGCCGTCACATCGGTGATCAGGCCGTTATCTTTCAGGAAGGTCGTCAGGTTGCCCAGCGACTTGGCTGTCACGTTTTCGGGATCAAAACCCTTGATCTGTTTGTGAAGTTTCAACTTGTCCATCTTCGCTGTATCCAGCGCGTTTGGATTGTTGCCCACCAACGCCAGCATCTGCTTGACCTTGACGCTCTGGGACACAGGTTTGGTGGTGGTGCCGGTGTCCTGAACAAGCAGGCCCGCCTTGGAACTCCATGCGCCGGTATAGCCGATAGTCATGACCAGGATCCTTGAGCGACGATCATAAAAAGTCCTTGTTTAAACAAGTTGGGTGCACGGAGTATCCGGGCCCAGGAAGCGCTACACAAATTACATTTCAAGTTTTTACAATTTTCGTACATTTCAGATACAAACCTGCCAAGCCCCTGTTTGATTGGCCTCTAACACCTTCGGATAATTGGACTAAACCAAGGTTTATTCATTTTCCTGTCATATTTGTTTGATTTGTATCAAGTCGAACACCTTCTAACGCAGCATCACTTCGATACAATTTCTCCCGGTGTCTTCTCCCAAAAAGCTCAGAATGTTGGCCCCGCCACCCGAGACGAGATCTTCCATGCGAACCCCATTGCGTCTGCTCGCCCTGAGCGCCCTGTTTATCTCTTCATTGGTCCAGGCGGCCGAACTGATTCCCATCGAGGTTCACCGCGACGCCAATTGTGGTTGCTGTAAAAAATGGATCAGCCACCTGCAAGACAACGGCTTCAAGGTCGAAGACCACGTCGAAAGCGACATGAGCAGTTTCAAGCGACAACACGGCGTCCCCCCTCGCCTGGCGTCCTGCCACACCGGGTTGATCAACGGCAAATTCGTCGAAGGGCATGTCCCCGCCGATCAAGTGCTGGCCTTGAGCAAGCGAGACGACTTGCTGGGTGTCGCCGCTCCCGGCATGCCCATGGGCTCGCCCGGCATGGAAATGGACGGGATGAGCGACGCCTATCAGGTGATCGGACTGAAAAAAGACGGTTCTGACGTGGTTGAGGCGGATTACCCTGCCCGTTGATGTCCGGTGCCTACCTCGGGCTGTTTTTCGCCGCTTTCGGCGCGGCGACTCTATTGCCGTTGCAGTCCGAGGCGGTGCTGGTGGGGTTGTTGCTGAGCGAGCGTTATTGGCTTTGGGCGTTGCTGGCCGTGGCGACCCTGGGAAACGTTCTGGGCTCGCTGCTCAATTGGTGGCTGGGACGCGGCCTCGAACGCTTTCGCGACCGCCGCTGGTTTCCGGTCAGCCCGGCGCATCTGGAAAAAGCCCGCACCCACTATCAGCGTTACGGTCACTGGTCACTGCTGCTGAGCTGGGTGCCGATCATCGGTGATCCGCTGACGCTTGTCGCCGGGGTGATGCGTGAACCGATCAGCCGTTTTCTGTTGATCGTGACCCTCGCCAAAGGCGCGCGCTACGCCGCGCTGGCCCTCGCAACGATGGGCTGGATGAGTTGAACCATCGCTCGCCGCCATTGCCTGTGTTTAATGTCGCCCTAATCAGGCCGAGCCAGCAACGGCCGATTTCTTCTGGAGTGTTCCCATGCCCCTCGCCCTCTCCCGCTGGCTGCCCGGCCTGCTGCTGACTGCCGCCCTGCCCACCTTCGCCGCCGAAGGTCCAGCCTACGGGCCCGAGCTGCAAGGTTTCCAATACCCTTATACAGTCAAGCATTTTGCCTTTGAGTCCCAAGGCAAATCCCTGCAGATGGGCTACATGGATGTCGCCGCCAATGGCAAGGCCAATGGCCAGAGCGTCGTGCTCATGCACGGCAAGAACTTCTGCGGCGCCACGTGGGAGACCTCGATCAAGGCCCTGAGCGACGCCGGTTACCGCGTGATCGCACCGGACCAGATCGGTTTTTGCACCTCCAGCAAACCGGACCACTACCAGTACAGCTTCCAGCAACTGGCGGCCAACACCCAGCAACTGCTCAAGGCCCTGGGCATCCAGAAAGCCAGCCTGCTGGGGCATTCCACCGGCGGTATGCTCGCCACCCGCTATGCCCTGCAATACCCTGATCAGGTGGAACAACTGGCGCTGGTCAACCCCATTGGCCTGGAAGACTGGAAAGCCCTTGGTGTGCCTTACCGGACCGTGGATCAATGGCATGAGCGCGAGCTGAAGCTCACCGCCGAAGGCATTCGCAACTACGAACGCAAGACTTACTACGACGGTCGCTGGAAACCCGAATTCGATCGCTGGGTCGACATGCTCGCCGGCCTGAATAAAGGCCCGGGACACCAGCAAGTGGCCTGGAACTCGGCGCTGATCTACGACATGATCTTCACCCAGCCGGTGTACTACGAGTTCAAGGACCTGAAGATGCCGACGCTGCTGTTGATCGGCACGTCCGACACCACGGCCATCGGCAGCGACATCGCCTCGCCCGAGGTCAAGGGTAAGCTGGGCCACTACGACGTACTTGGCAAGCAAGTGGCGAAGCTGATCCCGCAGTCCACGCTGGTGGAGTTCCCCGGCATGGGCCATGCGCCACAGATGGAAGAGCCCGCTAAATTTCACGAGGCCCTGCTGGCCTGGCTGGACAAAACCCACCCTGTTCGTTGATGAGGTAAAGCTGATGGCTGTGCAGATTGCAGTGCTCGATGACTGGCAGGACGTGGCGAGCGGCGTTGTGGATTGGTCGGTGCTGGAGCCGATTGGCCAGGTCAGTTTCCTCCATGATTACCCCGCCGACACCGACACATTGGCCCAGCGCCTGGCTGACTTTGCAGTGATCTGTGTGATGCGCGAGCGCACCCGATTCGACGAGGCGTTGCTGCGCCGTCTGCCGAAACTCAAGCTGCTGGTGACTGGCGGCATGCGCAATGCCGCCCTCGACCTGCAAGCTGCAGCCGACTTGGGCATCCAAGTCAGCGGCACGGACAGCTACAAACACGCCGCGCCGGAACTGACGTGGGCGCTGATCATGGCCGCCACCCGCAATCTGGTGCAGGAAGCCAACGCCCTGCGCGCCGGGAAATGGCAACAAGGCCTGGGCGGCGACCTGCACGGCAAGACCCTGGCGATTCTCGGCCTGGGCAGCATCGGTCAGCGGGTCGCACAGTTCGGCCAGGTGTTCGGCATGCGGGTGATCGCCTGGAGCGAAAACCTCACCGCCGAACGCGCGGCGCAGGTGGGCGTGACCTACGTCAGCCAGCAGGAATTGTTCGAACAGGCTGACATCCTGTCCGTGCATCTGGTGCTCAGCGACCGCAGCCGTGGGTTGGTCGATGCCCAGGCGCTGGGCTGGATGAAGCCGACGGCGCTGCTGGTCAACACCGCACGCGGACCGATTGTCGACGAAGCAGCACTGATCAAGGCCTTGCAGAAAAAACGCCTGGCCGGGGCGGCGCTGGATGTGTTCGAGCAGGAGCCCTTGCCCGAGCATCACCCGTTTCGCACGCTGGACAATGTGTTGGCCACCCCCCATGTCGGTTATGTCAGCCAGCAGAACTATCAGCAGTTCTTTTCGCAGATGATCGAGGACATCCAGGCGTGGTCGGCGGGGGCGCCTATCCGCCTCCTGGCCTGACACCGCGTCGGCTTCATCCCGAGCAGGCTCGCACACAGCTACTCCGCGCCCCTCTGTAGGAGCGAGCTTGCTCGCGATGGAGGCAAGAACACCGCGCAGGCGGGCCATCGAATAAAATCTCCCTGTGCGGTGTTCATGGTTCAGAACCCTGATCCGCTGCGGAGACTCCCTGCATGAACGTCCGTCTAGCCGTTTTCACCACCCAGTTGCTGCTCGCCGTCGCCTTGTGCAGCACCCTCGCCCTGGCCAACGGCGATGACAATGAGCCGGCAAAGCCCAATTGCCCCAAAGGCCAGGTCTGGGACAGCAAGTCACAGCGGTGCGTGCTGCAAACCAGCCGCCTCGTTCCGGACGCCGACCGTACCGACTACGCTTATCGCCTGGCCAAGGATGGCCGTTATGGGGAAGCCCTGGCACTGCTCGATACACTTGAAAACCCGAACACCGCCAAGGCCCTGAACTATCGCGGCTATGCCACTCGAAAACTGGGACGCACCGACGAAGGCATCAAATATTACCTACAATCGGTAAAGCTCGATCCACAGTACGCGCAAGTGCGTGAATACCTCGGTGAAGCGTATGTGATCAAGGGGCGGTTGGACCTTGCGCAGCAGCAGTTGCAGCTCATCCAGTCGATCTGCGGCAACACCTGCGAAGAATACCGGGACCTGGCCGAAACCATTCAGGGCGCATCAAAGACTTGAAACAACGGAGGTCGCTATCGCCAGCGATCAGGCAATACGAGCAGAGTTGGGCCAGCACCTGGCGCGTTTATGGCGCTACGGCCTGCTGTTGTCTCGCCAGCGGCATGTCGCCGAGGACCTGGTGCAGGCGACCTGCGTGCGGGCGCTCGAACGTGCCGGGCAGTTTGTTCCGGGTACCCGCATGGATCACTGGCTGATGACCATCCTGCATTCGATCTGGCTCAACGAAGTGCGCTCGCGCCGGGTGCGCCAGGGGCTCGGCCAGGTGGACGTCGATCACGTCCCGGCGTTCGATGGCGAGCACGCTGCCCTGACCCACGTGCTCGCCTCGCAGGTGATCCGGCGCGTCGATGCACTGCCCGAAGCCCAGCGCGAAACCGTGTTTCTGGCCTATGTAGAGGGCTTGTCCTACCGCGAAGTGGCGCAGGTGCTGGATGTCCCCATTGGCACAGTCATGAGCCGCCTGGCCGCCGCCCGGGCAAAACTGGCCGAGTACCCGCCCTTGCAGGCGGTACCGAACCCTTCCACCGGAGAACGTCGATGAACGAACGTGCACGACCATCGGACGAGCAACTGGTGGCGTACCTCGATGATGAGCTCGACACCGACCAGCGCAACCGCGTCGAGGCGGCCATCGCTGAAGACTCGACACTCAACCTGCGCCTGCAATGGCTGGACCGCAGCAGCCTGCCGTTCTGCCAGGCCTATGACGAACTGGCGACTCAGGCGCCGGTGGATCGCCTGCAGGCAATGCTCGACACCTTGCCGGCCCCCGCCCGGCCGCCGGTGAGCAGGCGCTGGTTTCTGGCAGCCGCGGCCAGCCTGGTGCTCGGCGGCGTCCTTGCAGACCGCCTGTACCTGGGTTGGCGCGCCACTCAGGTCAAACACAACTGGCGGGGTCTGGTCGCCGATTACATGTCGATGTATGTGCCGCAGACCCTGGAACACCTGCCCGTCGATGACCTCTCCCATGGTGCGCAACTGCGCACGATCGATGCACGCCTTGGCGTGAACCTGTCGCCCGCGCAACTGGCCCTGCCCAGGGCGCAGCTCAGGCGTGCGCAGATCCTGGAATACGACGGCGTGCCCATCGCCCAGATTACCTACCTGGATCCGGCCCACGGAGCCCTGGCGTTATGCGTCACGCTGTCCAACACCGGCAGTCGCCACTTTGCCCACGAGCGCCGGCATGGCATGAACGTGGTGTATTGGGCAGACATGGAGCACGCCTGGATGCTGATCGGGCGTAACCCGGCACCGGAACTCGAAGAGATGGCCAAACTGTTGAAGAGCCGACTCAATGCGTGAGGGCCGGCCTCGGCGGCAACGGGCCTGCGCCGGTTTTCAGCCGGTGTTGCCATCGTCACTGAACTTGCGCAAGTCCAGGGCCCTGGGGAACTCGCCCGCCCCGTCTTCCATCAGGACCGTGTAACTGACCCGGTCGCCGACGAGGAAATAGTCCTCACCCTGCGCGGTAATGTTGTGCCCGATGCGTACAGCCATCCTGGGGTAGCCGTCCCTGGACATGACGATGGCGAACTGCGTCGACAGGTCATCTACCCTGACATGCCGGATCGCACTGATCGTGCCTTCGGCGTGTCGTTTTATTATCAGTGCTCCTATTTCCACCCTCCTGCCGTACGCAGCTGTGCAAGCCCGACGGCGAAGGGTCATGAAACGCCTAAAAGGTCCTTGTGGCTACTGTCAGGTTTGACAGGTCAGGGAACAATCAGACAGGCGCCGGCAACCACAGGCGGAACCGTGCGCCACCTAACGGCGACGCTTCGACCGTCAAGGTGCCACCCTGCACTTCCAGTGCCCGACGGCTGATCGCAAGCCCAAGTCCAAAGCCGCCCGTCGCCCGGTCACGACTGCGGTCCAGGCGATAGAACGGTTCGAAGATGCGCTCGCGATCATCGTCCGGAATGCCGATGCCGTCATCGTCGACCCAGATTTCACAGCCTTTGGGACACACCTGCACGCCGACCTTGATGTGCTTCTCGCAATAACGCATGGCATTGCGCAGCAGGTTCTGAATCGCCCGAGCGGTCAGGCGCGGGTCGAGAAGGAAGCGTTCGAGCTGCCCGTGCAGCATCACGTCGATGACGATTTGTGGCGATTCCAGCTCCTCGTCGATGCTGCCCAGAATACTGTCGATGAACTCGTCCAGCGCCACCTCGACCCGTTCCAGCAGGCGCACAGGGTTTTGCAGCCGGCTGTAGGACAGCAATTCCAGCACCAGCTCATCCAGCTCGCGGATGTGCGCAATCAAGCCTTGCAAGCGCTCGCGACTGGCGGCTGGCAAGTCGTCGGACAGTGCCAGCGCCAGGCCGAAATCCAGGCGCGTCAAAGGCGTGCGTAATTCGTGGGACACCGCGTTCAACAAATCGCGCTGCTGATTGAGCAAGCTCTCGATGTCGCCGGCCATGGTGTCGAAAACGTTCGCCAGACTGCCGATGTTGGACCTGGCGGCGATCTGCGTGCGCTCGCTCAAGTGGCCTTTGCCGAAGCGCTCCGCCGTTGCCTTGAGGCGTTCAAGGTCATGCCAGTGCGCGCGCAACCACACCAGCAGGCACGCGAGCATGGTCGCGCCGATCAGGACGTTGATGCTCCAGTACAACAGGCTGACGTCCATCGGATCCGGCGGCACGACCATTTGCACCACGCGGTGCGCATTGAGCGGCGCCACCGCCAGCGTGCGCCACCCCCAGTCGCCGACCCGCACCACGTTTTCGCCACGCTGCAAACGCTTCTGCTCGGCCTGGGTCAGGCTGTCGTCGTCGATGGAACTGAGGACGATGTGCAGCGGTTCGAACTGCTTGTCCATCTCCGCCGCCAGCGCCGGCCATTCGGACTCGGGCACGCTCTTGAACTGCCTGACCATCAGCGATTGCAGGCCACGGGAGTAATCGAGGTTGTAGGTGAGAAAGCGTTCCTGGAACACCTTGACCACCACGTCCGGCACCAGATAAATCGCGGCGCTATAGGACACGATTGTCACCAGGTACAAGCGGAAGAGGATTCTGAACATCGTGTCAGCATTCCCACTCGGAACGGCTGAACAGGTAACCCTTGCCCCACACCGTCTTGATCTTGCGCGCCTCGCCGGCGTGGTCGTCGAACTTTCGCCGCAGCTTGGAGATCGCCACGTCCACCGAGCGGTCGGTGCCGTTGAATTCGATGCCGCGCAGGCGTTGCAGGATCTGGTCACGGCTGAGCACTTCGCCGGCATGACGCGCCAGCACCACCAGCAGGTTGTATTCGCCGCTGGACAATTCCACCAGATGCCCGCGCCAGCTCACGGTGCGTTCGGACAGGTCGATGCACAGGTTGCCCATGAGGATGCGGTCGTTGGCGGTCTGCGGTTCACTGAGGCTGCTGCGGCGCAGCAAGGTGCGCACGCGGGCCAGCAACACGCGGGGCTCGCAGGGTTTGGTGACGTAGTCATCGGCGCCCATTTCCAGGCCCAGCACCTGGTCGTGACTGTCGTCGCGAGCGGTGAGCATCAGGATCGGCAGCGTCGCCGAATCGGCGCGCAGCAAGCGGCAGACCTGCAAGCCGTCGAGCCCCGGCAGCATCAGGTCGAGGATCACCAGGTCCGGCGGATCGACGCGCGCCCGCTCGCGCACGTGGTCGCCGCGGCTGATGACGCTGACGCAGTAGCCGTTGCGTTCCAGGTAGCTGGCAATCAGTTCGGAGAGCGCGCTGTCGTCTTCGACCAGGAGAATGTTGGGCATGGGGTGTTTCCAAAGGGGTGCGGGGGTGCCGGGTAAATCGCTATCGCAGGCAAGCCCGCTCCCACAGGTTCGGTGGTGTTCATGTGATTTGTGAACAACACAAAACTCTGTAGGAGCGGGCTTGCCCGCGATGGGGCCAGCCCAGGCACAATCAATTCCAAGCCGTAAAGGATATACGCCCTCACTCGTCCCTGACTAAAACCCTTACACAATTTCACACAGCACCTACAAAGCTTCACCGCTACCCTCGCCAGCTCCCCGTAGGATGCGGGGCTCATTATTGGGGTATTTACATGTCCAAGAACCTGCTTGCCAGGCTGAGCCTGCTGGCCCTGGCGTTGACGCTCAGTGCGTGCGACCGGGCCTCGACCGCCGAGGCAGAGGCGCCACTGGCCAGCGTGCGCATCGAAACCCTCGAAGCCCGGCCACTGTCGATCACCAGCGAACTGAGTGGGCGAATTGCCGCGCCACGCATCGCCGAAGTCCGCGCCCGGGTGGCCGGCGTGGTGTTGCAGCGCGTGTTCCGCGAAGGCAGCGATGTGAAGAAGGGCGACGTGCTGTTTCGCATCGACCCGGCGCCGTTCAAGGCCGATCTGGACAGCGCCGAAGCCGAGCTGCGCAAGGCCGAGGCCAACGCCTTCCAGGCGCGCCTGCAAGAGCAACGCTACGCCCAGTTGATCGAAGACAAGGCCATCAGCGGCCAGGAGTACGACAACGCCCGCGCGGCCGCACGACAAACCGCTGCCGAAGTCGCCGCCAACAAGGCAGCGGTTGAGCGGGCCAAACTCAACCTTGGCTACGCCACCGTCACCGCACCGATTTCCGGGCGCATCGGCCGGGCGCTGGTCACCGAAGGCGCACTGGTGGGGCAGAACGAAACCACGCCACTGGCCCTGATCCAGCAACTGAACCCCATCCATGCCGACCTCACTCAATCGACCCGCGAACTCAACGACCTGCGCCGGGCCTTTCGCTCCGGGCAACTGAAGGAAGTCGGCCAGGGCGAGGCCCGGGCCACGCTGATCCAGGATGACGGCAGTGCGTACCCATTGCCCGGCAAGTTGCTGTTCACCGACATCACCGTCGACCCGGGCACCGGCCAGATCATCCTGCGCAGCGAATTCCCCAACCCGGACCTCGACCTGCTGCCGGGCAGTTTCGTTCGCGTGCGCCTGGAGCAAGCCGTCAACCAGCAGGGCATCAGCGTGCCGCAACGCGCCATCCAGCGTGACAGCGCCGGGATCGCCCAGGTGTTGCTGCTCGATGCCGAACAACGGATTGGCCAGCAACCGATCGAACTCGGCGCCGTGCAGAACGATCGCTGGATCGTCACCGCCGGCCTCAAGCCGGGCGACCGTATCGTCGTCGAAGGGCTGCAACACGCCAAGCCTGGCGACAAGGTGCAGATCGACGACTCCCCTCTTCCACTTGCCCAGGTCACTGGCCAGTAAGCAGGACGCTTTTGTATGCCGCAGTTCTTTATCGATCGCCCGGTGTTCGCCTGGGTGGTTGCCCTGTTCATCCTGCTGGCCGGCGCCCTGGCCATTCCGCAATTGCCCGTGGCGCAGTACCCCGATGTCGCACCGCCACAGGTCGAAATCTACGCCGTGTACCCGGGTGCCTCCGCACAGACCGTGGACGAAAGCGTGGTCAGCCTGATCGAGGAAGAGCTCAACGGCGCTGACCACCTGCTGTATTTCGAGTCCCAGAGCAGCCTCGGCAGCGCCACGATCAAGGCGACGTTCCAGCCCGGCACCCACCCGGAACTGGCTCAGGTCGATGTGCAAAATCGCCTGAAAGTGGTCGAGTCGCGCCTGCCCCAAGCGGTCAACCAGCAAGGCTTGCAGGTGGAAAAAGTGTCCGCCGGCTTCCTGCTGCTGATCACCCTCACCTCCACCGACGGCAAGCTCGACGACGTGGCGCTCAGCGACTACCTGGCGCGCAACGTGATGAACGAAATCAAGCGCCTGGACGGTGTGGGTAAAGCGCAGCTCTATGGTTCCGAACGGGCCATGCGCATCTGGATCGACCCGCAGAAACTGATCGGTTTCAACCTGACGCCTTCGGACGTCAACACCGCCATCGTCGCGCAGAACGCCCAGGTCTCGGCCGGCAGCATCGGCGACCTGCCGACCCGCACCACCCAGGAGATCACCGCGACCATCCTGGTCAAGGGCCAACTGTCCACCCCGGAAGAATTCGCTGACATCGTGCTCAAGGCCAATCCCGACGGCTCCACGGTGCGCATCGGCGACGTTGCACGGGTGGAGATCGGCAGCCAGGATTATCAGTTCGGCACCCGCCTGAACGGCAAGCCCTCCACCGCCGTCGGCGTGCAGTTATCACCCGGCGCCAACGCCCTGAGCACCGCGACCCTCGTACGGGCGAAGATGGACGAGCTGTCGCGTTACTTCCCGGCCAACGTCGAATACAAGATTCCGTACGACACCTCGCCTTTCGTCAAGGTTTCGATCACCAAGGTGGTGTACACCCTGCTCGAAGCAATGGTGCTGGTGTTCGCCGTGATGTTCCTGTTCCTGCAGAACATCCGCTACACGCTGATCCCGACACTTGTGGTGCCGGTGGCGTTGATGGGCACCTTTGCCACCATGCTGGCGCTGGGGTACTCGATCAACGTGCTGACCATGTTCGGGATGGTGCTGGCCATCGGCATCCTGGTGGACGACGCCATTGTCGTGGTGGAGAACGTCGAGCGGATCATGGTCAGCGAAGGCCTGTCGCCCAAGGACGCCACGCGCAAGGCGATGCAGCAGATCACCGGCGCAATCATCGGCATCACCCTGGTCTTGGTGGCGGTGTTCATTCCGATGGCGTTCATGCAGGGTTCGGTCGGGGTGATTTACCGCCAGTTCTCGTTGTCCATGGCCACCTCGATCCTGTTCTCGGCGTTCCTGGCCCTGACCCTGACACCGGCGCTGTGCGCAACTTTGCTCAAGCCGATTGCCAAGGGCGAGCATCACGCCAAGGGCGGGTTCTTCGGTTGGTTCAACCGTCGCTTCGAGCAACTGACCGAGCGTTATCAGGGCTGGGTCGGTCATGCGCTGAAACGCAGCGGCCGTTACCTGTTGATCTACGCGGTGCTGCTGGTGGGCCTGGGCCTGTGTTTCAGTCGCCTGCCCTCGTCCTTCCTGCCAACCGAAGACCAGGGCTACACCATCACCGACATCCAACTGCCACCCGGCGCCAGCCAGAACCGCACGGTGCAGGTGGTGGAGCAGATCGAGGCGCACAACGCCGGCGAACCCGGCGTCGGTGACAGCACGGTGATCCTGGGCTTCAGCTTTTCCGGCAGCGGACAGAATGCCGCGCTGGCCTTTACCACGCTCAAGGACTGGTCGGAACGCGGCCGCGACGATGCCGCCAGTTCGATTGCCGACCGCGCCAACATCGCACTGAGCGGGATCAAGGACGCCATGGCGTTCGCCGTCCTGCCGCCTCCGGTGGACGGCCTGGGCACCTCCAGCGGCTTCGAGTTCCGCCTGCAGGACCGTGGCGGCCTCGGCTATGCGACGTTGATGCAGGCGCGCACTGAGTTGCTGGCCGCCGCCGAGAAAAGCCCGGTCCTGATGAATGTGCGCGAAAGCGCCCTGGCCGAAGCGCCGCAGGTGCAGTTGATCGTCGACCGCAAGCAAGCCAATGCCCTGGGCGTGTCCTTTGCCGATGTCGGCAACGTGCTGTCCACGGCCGTCGGCTCGGCCTACATCAACGACTTCCCCAACCTGGGGCGGATGCAGCGGGTGGTGGTCCAGGCCGAGGGCGATCAACGCAGCCAGGTGGATGACCTGCTGAAAATGCATGTGCGCAACACCGAGGGCAAAATGGTCCCGCTGGCGTCCTTTGTCCAGGCCAGATGGACCCAGGGTCCGGCGCAACTGACCCGCTATAACGGCTACCCGGCCATTGCCATTTCCGGTGAACCCAAACCGGGGCACAGCACCGGTGAAGCCATGGCGGAGATCGAGCGGCTGGTCGCACTGGGGCCGACGGGGCTCGGTCAGGAATGGACCGGGCTGTCGTTGCAGGAACGGTTGTCCGGCAGCCAGGCACCGATCCTGCTCGGGTTGTCGCTGCTGATCGTATTTCTCTGCCTGGCGGCCTTGTACGAGAGCTGGTCGATTCCGACCTCGGTGCTACTGGTGGTGCCGCTCGGCGTCCTCGGCGCGGTACTGGCGGTGACCTTGCGCGGCATGCCCAACGATGTGTTCTTCAAGGTCGGGCTGATCACCATCATCGGCCTGTCGGCGAAGAACGCGATCCTGATCATCGAGTTCGCCAAGAGCCTGTACGACGATGGCCATGACCTGATCGACGCGACCCTGCAAGCGGCCCGCCTGCGCCTGCGCCCCATCGTCATGACTTCGCTGGCGTTCATCCTCGGTGTGGTGCCACTGGCCATCGCCACCGGTGCCAGCTCGGCCAGCCAGCAGGCCATCGGGACCGGGGTGATCGGCGGCATGATCACCGCGACCCTGGCGGTGGTGTTCGTGCCGGTGTTTTTTGTGGTGGTGATGAAGCTGGTGCGGGGTCGTAAACAAAGCTAGCCCAGAGCCTCAATGACCTGTGGGAGCGGGCTTGCCCGCGATGAGGCCGGCACATCCAGCATCAATGGCGACCGGTCCGCCGCCATCGCGGGCAAGCCCGCTCCCACAGAGAGCAGAGCACCTCATTCATCTGGGGTGCTAAGGTATCCACACCTCCCCCACCCCCGAGCCTCCATGCCCTTCCTCGCCCGCACCCACCCTCGCCTGTCCGCCGCTGCCACCTTCGCCGTGGCAGTGGGCATTCTGGCGCCGGTCGATTCGATCATCAGCAAAGTCCTCATTGGCTGGAACGCCGGGGTCTGGACCTATCTGGTCTTGATGTTCTGGCTCGCTACTCGCGCCAGGGCACCGGACGTCAAGCGCATCGCCGAGGTCGAAGACGAGAACGCCGGGCTGGTGCTGTTGCTGGTGTGCATCGCCGCCATCGCCAGCCTGGCCACCATCGCCTTCGAACTGGCCGGCAGCAAGGAGCTGGCCACCGCCCCAAGGCTGCTGCATTATGGTTTTACCGCGCTGACGGTCATCGGTTCATGGCTGCTGATCGGCGTGATCTTCAGCGTGCATTACGCCCGCCTGTTTTACACCTGCACCGGCAAAGGCCCCGCCCTGCGTTTCGCCGAGGGCCTGACCACCCCCAACTACTGGGACTTCCTGTACTTCTCGTTCACCATCAGCGTAGCGGTACAGACCTCCGATGTCGGCGTGGCCACGCGCGAGTTGCGCAAGATCGTGCTGGCGCAGTCGCTGATCGGCTTTCTGTTCAATACGGCGATACTGGGGTTTTCGATCAACATCGCTGCCGGACTGTTCAACTGAACCGCTGCACAAACGTTCTAGGTATCGCGCGCGCCGCTACGGTTAAATAACCCGGCCATCCGCCCCACAGGTGCAGCATGACGACTCACAACTGGATCGACCTGGCCCAGGATGCCGACACCGGTATCGAGACGCTGCGCGCGCATTTCGAGGGGCACGCCTACGATCCGCATTGGCACGACAGCTACCTGGTGGGCGTGACCGAGCAAGGGGTGCAGCAGTTCAATTGTCGAAGGGCCAGGCACCAGAGCACGCCTGGCAAGGTGTTCATGCTCGAACCCGGTGACATCCACGACGGCGAGGCGCCAACGGAAGATGGTTTCACCTACCGCATGCTTTACCTCGATCCGCAGTGGCTGACCCGCGAGATCAGTACGCTGTTCGACAAGGCCCCGGACCACGGCGAGCTGGGTTTCGCCCACACGCTGACCACCGATGCGACGCTGGCCCGGGCCACTGCGCTGGCCTTTGAAACCCTGCACCATGGCGAACTCAAGATCGTGCGCCAGACGGCCCTCGATGGCTTGCTCGAACGCCTCACCACGCACCTGCACTGGCGGGCCCGTTATGGCGACGACCCGCGCCTGCCGCAGGTGGCACACAAGGCCCGGGAGTATCTGCACGCCCATGCCCACGAAGACATCGGCCTCGACCAACTGGCCCTCGCCACCGGTGTCGATCGCTTTCGCCTGACCCGCGCGTTCAAGGCCGCCTTTGGCATCGCCCCCCACGCCTACCTGGTGCAACTGCGCCTGGCCAGCGCCCGGCGCATGTTGGCCCGTGGCGAGCAACCGGCGACGGTGGCGATGACGCTGGGCTTTGCCGACCAGAGCCACCTGGGTCGCTGGTTCGTGCGCGCCTATGGCCTGACTCCGGCGCTGTACCGCAAGCGCTGCTCAAATCTTCCAGACAACTGAACCGTGGGCTTGTGAAGATCGGGTTCATGATCTTCACCGGAGTTGCCCGCGATGTTCGCTTCCTTTCCGACGTTCCTGCCTTTCCTGTTGTTCGCCTTCGTGGCCTCGATCACTCCGGGTCCCACCAACATTCTGGTGCTGAGCAACAGCGCGCGTTATGGTCTGGGCGCAGCACTGCCGATCATCCTGGGTGCCTGCGCCAGTGCCGCGACCATCGTGCTGCTGGTCGGCACCGGCGCTGGTTCGACATTGACCGCCCTGCCGGGGGTGCAAACCGCCATGCAATGGGTCGGCGTGGCCTGGTTGAGCTACCTGGCCTGGCAGATCTTCAATGCTCCCGCGCAGGCGCTGGATGCCCAGGACCCCAAGGGCCGGCTGGGGCTGGTCGGCGCGGCGAGCCTGCAACTGATCAATCCGAAAACCTGGATGATGGCGTTGGCGGTGGTCAGCGTGTTTGCCGGTGCGGGGGATGAACGCCTGAGCCATGTGCTGGTGCTGTCGCTGGCGTTTTTCCTCATTTCCCTCCCCTGCCTCGGGGTCTGGGCGCTGCTGGGGGCGGGATCGGTGCGCTGGTTGCGGTCGCCCGGCGCGGTGCAACGCTTCAACCGCTGCATGGCCTTGTTGCTGCTGGGGTCGGCCTGGCTGAGCGTGTTGGCGTGAGCCCCGCTCGTCGATCCTTGTCAGACAATTTTCCTCTCGGGGTTGACGACTCATCCGATTCTGGCGTTTTATGAAACCGGTTTCAGTGCAACCTCACACCGCACTGAAACCCTATAAATCCAATAACAAGGTTTCAGCCCGTGAACGACTTTTCCGCCGCCCAACGCAGCCGCGTCACCATGCTCGACGTCGCCGAACACGCCAAGGTGTCCAAGGCCAGCGTCTCGCGCTTCATCGGTGACGACCGTGCCCTGCTCTCCGAAGCCACGGCCCAGCGCATCGAGCAGGCGATTGCCGAACTCGGCTACCGGCCGAACCAGATGGCGCGCGGCCTGAAACGCGGGCGTACCCGCCTGATCGGCATGCTGGTGGCCGACATCCGCAACCCCTACTCGATTGCCGTGATGCATGGCGTGGAGACCGCTTGCCGCCAACATGGCTACAGCCTGGTGGTGTGCAACACCGACCGCGATGACGAACAGGAACGCCAGCACCTGGCGCTACTGCGCTCGTACAACATCGAAGGGCTGATCGTGAACACCCTCGGCCACCACCGCGACCAGTTGCACGAACTGCACCGGGAAATGCCCATGGTGCTGGTGGACCGCAAGGTCGAGCACCTGGACAGCGACCTGGTCGGGCTGGATAACCCCGCCGCGGTCGAACTCGCCCTCAGTCATCTTGAAGAACGCGGCTACCGCGATGTGCTGCTGGTGACCGAACCCTACGACGGCACCAGCTCGCGGATCGAGCGAGTCAGCAGTTTCAAGAGCGGCATCGCCAGGCGCACGGCGCTGCGTGGCACGTTGGTCGAGACCGGCAGCGACTTGACTGCCCAGCTGAAAAACTTCCTCGACAACCCCGGCCCCGGCCCGAAAGCGCTGTTTTGCGCCAACGGTGTGGCGGCGCTGGCCAGTACCCAGGCGCTGCGGGATTTGCAGTGCGACCTGTTTGCCGATGTTGGCCTGATTGCCCTCGATGACCTGGATTGGTATCCGCTGGTGGGCAGCGGGATTACGGCACTGGCGCAACCGACGGAACAGATTGGCGCGAGTGCGTTTGAGTGTCTGCTCAAGCGCTTGCGCGGGGATGTTGGGCCGGTAAAGACCCTGGATTTTTCGGCGCGGTTGATGGTTAGAGGGTCGACGCTGGGAAATTTGCGGTGAGGCCTGCTCGCGATAGGGCCCTCAAGACTCCACACCCTTTTTTTGAACAAAAATGAAACCGGTTTCAGAGGTACAAAAACAATGCACAAACCACCCGTTGCCATCAGCCTGTCCAGTTACGGCGCCGACCTCGTGCGTCAACGCGGCCAGGGCAGTTTCATCGAGATCCTCGCGGCTGCCGGTGCCAGCCGCATCGAGTGGCGCGAAGAGTTGCTGACCACCGAAGACCCGCAGCAACTGGCGACCGCCACCCAGGCAAACGGCCTGGAAAGCCTCTATTCCTCGCCCATGGAACTGTGGCTGGCCGGCCAGTCCAAACCCAACCCAGAACTGGTGACCGCCCTGCAACGCGCCCAGGCCTTTGGCGCCAAATGGCTGAAAGTGTCGCTGGGCTATTTCAACGACAACAACGACCTGTCCGCCCTCGCCCGCCTCCTGGCCACCTGCCCGGTGCAGTTGCTGGTGGAAAACGACCAGACCCTGCACGGCGGGCGCATCGAACCCTTCCAGCGTTTTTTCGCAGCGGTCGAGCAACACCAGGTGCCCGTGAAAATGACCTTCGACATCGGCAACTGGCACTGGCAGGACCAGTCCGCCAGCAGCGCCGCACGCCTGCTCGGGCGCGATGTCGGCTACGTGCACTGCAAGGCCGTTTCCCGCCGCGCCGACGGCAAGCTGGTGGCCATGCCGCCCGCCGCGAGCGACCTGCATCTGTGGGAACAACTGCTGCGGCACATGGCCCAAGGCGTGATGCGGGCCGTCGAATATCCGTTGCAAGGCGAAGACCTGGTGCAGCTCACCCGTGCTCACGTCACCGCCCTGAGCAGCCTGGGACAAACCCGCCTGGAGCACGCCCATGTCTGAGATCGATATCCTTTCGTTTGGCGAAACCATGGCCATGTTCGTCGCCGATCACAACGGTGACCTGGCCAGCGTCGATCATTTTCACAAACGCATCGCCGGGGCGGACAGCAACGTCGCCATCGGTCTGTCGCGATTGGGTTTCAAGGTGGCGTGGCTGAGCCGGGTTGGCCGGGATTCCCTCGGTCGGTTCGTGGTCGACACGTTGCAGAAGGAAGGCCTGGATTGCCGCCACGTCGCCGTCGACAGCGACCACCCGACCGGCTTCCAGCTCAAGTCGCGCACCGACGACGGCGACGATCCACGGGTCGAGTACTTCCGCCGTGGTTCGGCGGCCAGTTTTCTGGCACCGCAGTCGATCGTTGCCGAGTTGCTCGGCGCACGGCATCTGCACGCCACCGGCATTGTGCCGGCGCTGTCGGACAGTGCGCGGCAGATGTCGTTCGAACTGATGACGCGCATGCGCGAGGCCGGGCGCAGCGTCTCGTTCGACCCCAACCTGCGCCCCAGCCTGTGGGCCAGCGAACAACAGATGATCACCGAAATCAACCGCCTCGCCGCCCTCGCCCACTGGGTCTTGCCGGGGCTGAGCGAGGGTCGCCTGCTGACCGGTTTCGAGGACCCGGCCGACATCGCCGCGTTTTACCTCGACCAGGGCGCTGAAGCGGTGGCGATCAAGCTCGGGCCCCATGGTGCTTATTACCGCACGCAGATGGATCAGGGTTTTGTCGCCGGCGTGCCAGTACCCACCGTGGTCGACACCGTCGGCGCCGGCGATGGTTTTGCCGTCGGCATGATCAGCGCCCTCCTGGAAAACCACAGCTTCGCCGACGCCGTGAAGCGCGCCAACTGGATTGGCAGCCGGGCGGTGCAGAGTCGGGGGGATATGGAGGGGTTGCCCACTCGGCTGGAGATGACTGCTGAATTTGAGGCCGCCATCGCGGGCAAGCCCGCTCCTACAGGGCAACGCATTCCACGGTGGGAGCGGGCTTGCCCGCGATGAGGCCCGCCCGGTCACCGAAGATTTTAAAGCCGTTACCTGCTGCGACAAAAACAACAAGCTCAGGAGCACCACTGATGAAAACCGCTACCCTCGCCACCCGCCGCTGGTGGTACATCATGCCCATCGTGTTCATCACCTACAGCCTGGCGTACCTGGACCGCGCCAACTACGGCTTTGCCGCCGCCTCCGGCATGGCGGCCGACCTGATGATCACGCCTGGCCTGTCGTCGATGCTCGGCGCCCTGTTTTTCCTCGGCTACTTTTTCTTCCAGGTGCCGGGGGCGATCTACGCGCAGAAACACAGCGTGAAGAAACTGATCTTCGTCAGCCTGATCCTCTGGGGCAGCCTGGCCACCCTGACCGGCATCGTCTCCAACGCCTACTGGCTGATCGTCATCCGCTTCATGCTTGGCGTGGTCGAAGCAGCGGTGATGCCGGCGATGCTGATCTACCTGTGCCACTGGTTCACCCGGGCCGAGCGCTCGCGGGCCAACACCTTCCTGATCCTCGGCAACCCGGTGACCATGCTGTGGATGTCGGTGGTCTCGGGCTACCTGGTGCAGCATTACAGCTGGCGCTGGATGTTCATCATCGAAGGCCTGCCAGCGGTGCTCTGGGCATTCATCTGGTGGCGACTGGCCGATGATCGTCCGTCCCAGGCCAAATGGCTCAACGACCAGGAAAAGCACGACCTGGAGAGCGCCCTCGCGGCGGAACAAGTCGGCATCAAGGCCGTGAAGAACTACGCCGAGGCCTTCCGCTCGCCGAAAGTGATCCTCCTGGCCCTGCAATTTTTCTGCTGGAGCATCGGTGTCTACGGCTTCGTGCTGTGGCTGCCGTCGATCCTCAAGGCCGGCGCGCAGATGGACATGGTCGAGGCCGGCTGGCTGTCGGCGCTGCCATACCTGGCGGCGGTGATCGGCATGCTGCTGGTGTCCTGGGGCTCGGACAAACTGCAAAAACGCAAACGTTTCGTCTGGCCGCCGCTGCTGATTGCCTCGATTGCTTTCTACGGTTCCTACGCGCTGGGCGCCGAACATTTCTGGTGGTCCTACACCCTGCTGGTGATTGCCGGCGCGTGCATGTACGCCCCCTATGGGCCGTTCTTCGCGATCATCCCGGAAATCCTCCCGGCCAACGTCGCCGGTGGCGCCATGGCCCTGATCAACAGCATGGGCGCGCTGGGTTCATTTGGCGGCTCGTACCTGGTCGGCTACCTGAACAGCGCCACTGGCTCACCCGGCGCGTCGTACCTGTTGATGAGCGGCGCCTTGATGGTATCGGTGCTGCTGACCCTTGCCCTCAAGCCTGGCGCCAGCGACCGGGAGCGTCCCACGGTGACCTTGAGCCGCCCAGCCCACCCTTGATTTGAAAGAGACACCGACGATGAAAAAGCAGGTTGTGCTGTACAAGAAACTCTCGCCGATGCTGATGGCTCGCCTGCATGCGCAGACCGACGTCACCCTGATCGACAAGCTCGACGCCGACGGCCTGGCGCAACTGCGCGCCGCCCTGCCCCGTGCCCACGGGCTGCTCGGCGCCAGTCTGAAACTCGACGCCCAACTGCTCGACCTGGCGCCCCACCTGCAGGCCATCGCCAGCGTGTCGGTGGGCGTCGACAACTACGACATCGACTACCTGACCGAGCGGCGCATCCTGCTCAGCAATACGCCGGACGTGCTCACCGAAACCACCGCCGACACCGGCTTCGCCTTGATTCTGGCCAGCGCCCGGCGCGTGGTGGAACTGGCGGCCCTGGTGCGCAACGGCGGCTGGCAACGCAACATCGGCCCGGCGCAGTTCGGCAGCGATGTGCACGGCAAGACGCTGGGCATCATCGGCATGGGGCGCATTGGCGAGGCCGTCGCGCAACGCGGGCATTTCGGCTTTGGCATGCCGGTGATCTACCACAGCCACTCCCCCAAACCAGCAGTGGAACAGCGCTTCGATGCGCAATACCGCAGCCTGCCGCAGCTGTTGCAGGAGGCGGATTTTGTCTGCCTGACCCTGCCGTTGACCGCCGAGACCGAGGGGCTGATCGGTGCCGAGCAATTTGCGTTGATGCGCCCCCAGACCATCTTCATCAACATTTCCCGCGGCAAGGTGGTGGACGAAGCGGCGATGATCGAGGCGCTGCGTTCCGGGCAGATTCGTGCGGCAGGGCTGGACGTGTTCGAGCGCGAGCCGCTGGACCCGGACTCGCCGTTGTTGCAGTTGGACAATGTGGTGGCGACGCCGCACATCGGCTCGGCCACCCACGAGACCCGGGAGGCGATGGCGGCGTGTGCGGTGGACAACTTGCTGGCCGCGCTGGCGGAGGAGCGGCCGAGGAACCTGGTGAATGGGGGGGCTTGGCGGGGCTGATTGCTTGTGGTGATTGTGCGGGCCCCATCGCGGGCAAGCCCGCTCCCACAGTGGCCTGCGGCGTTCACAAGACCTGTAGGAGCGGGCTTGCCCGCGATGGGGCCCGCACACACCCTGAAACCTCAGGCCCGCCGCGCCTCCAGCATGTCGGCGGCACACAGCGCAATCCGCCGACAGGCATCGGCCAGTTGCGCCTGTCCCACCACCAGGCCCAGGCGGATATGCCCCGCCGCGCTCGGCCCGAAGGCCTCGCCAGCCAGCACCGACACGCCATAACCCTCCAGCAACCGCTCGGCGAAGTGCTGGGCGGTGAGCCCGGTTTGCCGCACATCCACCATCACGAACATGCCGCCGTCTGGGCGGACGGCCCGCAGCCCCGGGCAGGCATTGAGGTGGGCGCACACCAGGTCACGGCGCTGGCGATACTCTTCCCGCATCAGCGCCACTTCCGGCAAGTCTTCAATCAGCGCCCTTTGCGCCGCGTTCTGGATGAACTCGGGAATGCCGAACAGCATGCACAACGACAAATGCTCCAGATGATCGGCCAGGCGTTTGGGTCCGATCACCCACCCCACCCGCCAGCCGCTCATGGCGTGGGATTTGGACAGGCTGTTGATGGTCGCCGTGCGCTCGGCCATGCCCGGCAGGCTCGCCGGGCTGATGTGTTCGCCTTCATACAGCAAGTCGCTGTAGACCTCGTCACTGATCAGCCACAGGTCATGGCGCACGCACAGCGCGGCCAGCTCCTGCCAGACCAGCAACGGCAAACTGGCGCCGGAGGGGTTGTTGGGGCTGTTAAGCAACAGGGCACGGGTTCTGGGGGTGATCAGCGCCGCGACTTCGGTCGGATCGACCCGAAAGCCATTTTCCGGGCGCACCGCCACCGGCCGCACCGTCGCGCCAATCGCGCCGAACACCCCTTCGTAGGTCACGTACATGGGTTCGGCGACGATCACTTCGTCGCCAGGGTCCAGCAGACATTGCGCCACCGAATACACCGCACACTGGGCGCCGGGCATGACGACAACCTGTTCGGCACTGACCTCCTGGCCGCTGCGCAGGCGGTGACGACGGGCAATGGTGTTGCGCAACCCTTGAGTGCCACGCACCGGCGGGTAATGCGTATCGCCTGCCAGCAGGCTGTCGATGGCGGCGTGAACGATGGGCCCGGGCGTGTCGAAATCCGGGTCGCCAATCGACAGCAACAACACGTCCACGCCCTGCTCGCGCAACGCCAGCGCGCGATCATGGATCCGCCAGGCCGCCGCGCCGTCACCGGCAATACGTTGGGTCAGGGCTGAGTAGCGCATGGGGTCTCCTTGGGCGCGATTGCTCCTTGGCTCAACCCTATCTGAAATCTGTAAACCCGCCAGTGCGCCGCTGGAAATCGGCGAGCTGACGTAAAAAATCACGGGCGGTCATTTTTTTTCAAGGGCAAAAAACCGGGTTTTCAGCGACTTACACTCGAGGTCCAAGCCACCTGTAATTTGTGACAGGTTCCATCCATTTCCATTCGGGATATAAAGAAACCGAACCTGTCTGCACAGGATTCCGAAAAAGCGTCGCGCGTACCTGCCCTGCCGGGCGGGAGGCAGTTGCGTTGCTCGCAATCATGAAGAAAGTTGGGAGCCCTCCGCCATGTACCGTGTCCATTCAGACTCATACCCCTCAACACCTGCCCAGTCCTCCTATCACACCCGTGCGCCTGAAATGGCCACGGCGATCAACCTGACCAAGCGCGAGCGCGAAATGCTGCAATGGAGCGCGGCGGGCAAGTCGTCCTGGGAAATCGGCCGGATCTGCAACTGCAGCGAGGCCGGGGTGAACTATCACTTTTCCAATATCCGCCGCAAATTCGGCGTGAATTCCCGGGGTTGTGCGGTGGTCAAGGCGTTGGAGTTGGGGTTGATCGAGTTGCCTTGAGGTCAGACATCAAAGATCCTGCGATGAAAAAAATGGCAGCACGACAATTCGCGTGTCGTGCTGCTACAGGTTTCATTGTTCCCACTGGAACTTGCCTTCTTCCTCTATTCTCTGCCTGACCGCTTCATTCGCGTCCACCGTAGCCTCTTTTTTCTTTGCTACCGTCCTACGAACAGGTTGAGTTACCTTTTTGGACGGATCAGCAGCGGGTACCTGACTCGACCGAGTTTGCTTGGCCCTATCCGCGCCCTTCGAAACGGCTACTGGACGTACCCTTGAAGTCTTGACCGGTGCCTCAGCCGTTTCATAAGGTATGTCATACGTTGGGCCGAATGAAACGGGGGCTGGCCTTGTAGTATTAAGCCGGGCGGGCACTGTTTTCGCCGGATTGTAGAATTCCAATCCGGATGCCTTTGCCAGGCCGTCAGTACCATGCTCGCCCCAGTGTTTAAAATTTATCGGCCCTCTAGTACCCGGCGAGCCCAAACCAGCGGCATTCGGATTACTTGAAGATGAGATGGGACCAACTCTGCCCCCCTGCGGCCGCGTGCTAAAAACCTGGGAGGTCCTGCCAGCCTTCGCCCCCTTCGAAGTGTACCTGGCGGGACCAAAAACGGACTTCAGCACCCGCCAAGCGCCCCTCAGAATCGAGAACAGCCCGGGCACATTCCCCGTAGGATCGACATAATTCACCGGGTCACCCAGGCAATACGCATACAGGTTGAACCCCGCCTCGCCATAGGGCCCGTAATCGTCCGGGCTATGGAACTTCATCAGCTTGGGGTTATACACCCGATGACCATTACCCAGTAGATACCAACTGGTCCCCTCCTCCCGAACCTCGCCGTTGAACCCGATAAGTCCATGGGTCGCCGATTCCTCCTCGCGATACCCATAAGCCGAATAAACGCTGGCCACCTGCGCCGTTTCGCTCACACCTGCGAGAACGGTCTGCTTCTGGTCGGTGGTCAGCATCATGACTTTGGGTCGGCACCTACCCGCAGCTCAGCGAGCATGCTTTCATCACCGCGCATGAAGGTGCTGCTGTTGGCACCCTCCAGTTGGTTGGCCAGTTTTCCATCGCTGTAGAAACGCTGCGCCTGGGCCGTGCCGTCGTCCATGCTGGCGAGCTTGTCCAAGGGGTCGTAGGCATGGCTTCGCGACGCTCCGCCAGCGGGCTCACTGACTTTGATCAGGCGGCCGAGGGCGTCATAATCGAGCGTGCGCAAGGCTTCATCCTGGGTCAGGTGCCCATCGTTGTTGTAGGCCAGGACAATCTCTTTCGGGTAGTCCACGTGATTGTTGGTGACCTTGGTCAGTTGCGTCTTGTCCGGGTTGTCATAGGCATAGATCGCCCGATTGGTCCCACCGGCAAAATTGGTCAACACCAGGGTCAGGTTGTCCAGCGCGTTGAAGTTGAACGTCTGCCCAGTGATGGATTTGCCATAAGGGTCCACGGGTAACTCGCTGCCCGTGCAGGTGTAGCTGGTCAGGCGTCCACGCAGGTCGTAACCATAGGTTTCGTCACGCAGCACGCTGGCCCCTTCGGCCAGTGTGCGTTGCGCCAGGCCATCGACGTCGTTGTACTGCTGGTGCATCGTCTGGAGTGTGCCATCGAGGTCGAAGGTGCGCAGGGTTTCCCGGTCGAATTCATCGTAGTCCAGGGTCATGCCGACACGCTGGTTGCTGGCGCTGTCGCGGGTCACGATCGTCTCGTCGCGCCCAAAGCTGTCGTAGGTGAACTGCGCGGTCGTGGTGCCCAGCTCCGTGTGCTCCAAGCGCCCGGCATTGTCATAGCGATAGCTCTGCGTCTGCCCCAGTACATCGGTGTACGCCTCCAGGCGCCCGAGTCGGCTGTAGCGGTAATGCATGGTGTACTCGTTGCCGGCCACCGTGCGTTTTTCGCTCTTCGGCTCGCCGGTGCTGAAGTAATCGCGCTCCAGGGCAATGTCCTGCTCCTTGCAGGCCAGCAGACGGGCGTTTTCCGTGTCGTAGTCGTAGCTCGATTCGCTGAACACGCCGATGTTGCCGGGGCTGGGCATCCGGCGAAAGACAGGGTCCTGACCCAGTCGCGTCTCGTAACGGTATTCGATGACCTTGTTGTCGGGCGTGGTGACGGTTTTCGGCTCGGTTTCCCCCGGATCGTACTCGTAGGTCTGCACACGTCCGCCGGTGATCGTCTTGATCCGTCGGTCCAGGCCGTCGAATTCCTGTTCGCCCAGGACGTTCGCGTCAACCGAGATCAGCACCGGCAGGTCCTCGCGGCTGTGGGCGGCAAACTCACGCTTGACCACGGCGTTGTCCGGCAACGTGTTGCTGATCAGGCGATCAAAGGCGTCATAAGCGTAAAGCGTATCGCGAATCATCGAGCCAAATCCGACCGACTCCTTGTGGGTACGCCCCAGGCCGTCGTACAGGGTCTGCGTCAGGCTGACCCGCTGGCCCGCGTTGTCGAAGCGCTCGATACGCACCGGTTTTTCAAACAGGTTGAACCAGGTTTCGGTCACACCGCCCATCACGGGCGTCGTGTCGCTGCTTTCACGCCAGCTACGCTGGATAGGACCTGCCGAAGCCGTGGTGCCAATCGGGTCGTTCTCCTCAACGTTGCGCACGCCATCAGGGCCGATCACTACGCGCTCCTCGCCCCAATCGTCATACTCGTACTGCGTGCTCAGCTTGAGCGATTGCGCGCCCAGCCAGTCGAACTCGCTCTCTTGCTGCAAGCGGTCGAACGGGTCGTATAACGCCTCGTAGATCTGCCTGGGCGGGCTGCCCGGCACGGGGTTGTCGGCATCGTCGCGCTGCTCATAGATCGCACGATTGAGCCCGTCGAAACGGGTGATGGTGTGCACGCCCTTGACGTCGATCATGGTTTGTTCGGCCTGATCGCCGGTGTTGGCACACAGCGCATACTCATAGTTGCGCGAGGCTTCGAACGCGGTGCCCGGCGCCACGGTTTCGCGGGTCACGCGACGCAGCGAATCGTAGGCGTAGCGGATCTCGACGTTGGTGTCATCGCGGTTGAGCAAAGGCTCACCGTTGAGTAGCGAATGTTCAAGGATGGTGACCTTCTGCACGTTCCTGCCGCCCAGGCCATGGTCAAACCCGGTGAGGGTTTCCCGGGTTTGCAGCACGCTTTCGTTGAGCTCCGGGCCGTTGAGTTTCTGGTAGGCGTAGGCAGTGCTGGTCGCCTTGCCGTTCATCGTCACCGTTTGCGTCTTGATCCGGCCGTGCAGGAAGCGATCACCTGGGTCGTCGAACATCTGGTAGTCGGTGCGTTCCAGTTCGGTGGGTGTGGCCCCATTCATCTGTTCCAGCACTTCGCTTTCGACCATCATCCAGTCGGATATCGGCGCGCCCGCCACCGGTTTCAGTGTGGTGTAGGTGTAACGCGTGCGCAGGGTCGGCGCCTGGCCGTTGGGCGAAGCTGCCGGGGTGATGGTCTTGTCGTTGAGGTGGCGAACGAAGCCAAGTGGGTCTTCAGTGGCGGCCAGCCAGGTGCTGGTTTCCTTCACACCGTTGGCCTGCAGTTGGGTCAGCACGTTGCCGTCTTTGTCATAGGTGTAGCTGACGGTTTCGCTGCGGATCCTGCTCGGGTTGCTGAGCAACGACCAGCGGGTGTGGGTGTCCTTGGGCAACTGGCAATAATTGGGCTGCGCCTGGAATGATGCGCCAGGGGTCAGGAAGTAGACCGTCTCCACGGTGTGCATGTTGTCGTTCTGTGTGGTGATTTCCTTGGTCAACAGGTGAAACTGGTTGAACTCGCGCTCGATGCTGCGCACCGGTTGGTTGTTGACGTGCAGGGTTTCAGTGCTGCCGTAGGCGTAGACGCCGACGTGCTTGTAAAGGTTGTCGCGGCCGTCCTCGGTCCAGGGAAACGCCAGGCCATAGCCTAAAAAATTATGCAGGTTCGCCGAGTAGGTGTAGCGCGTATCGATTTCGGGTTGGCCAAAACCGGGATAGCTGCGATGCCGGGTGACCCTGGGCAGTGGCTTGCGCGTGCTGCTGGCCGGAAACTGATGACCCGCGTCTCCATAGATAAACTCCTCGCGGCCGCCCGTGGGGGTTTCCATCGACGTGACCACCAGATAATCATCCTTGAGCAGGTAGACGAAGCGCCAAGAGGCAAGCTCCTCGGTCGGCAATATGATTTGTTCGACACGCCGGTCGGCACCGATCAGCTTCATCAGGAACGTTGCTACCGGCCCGCCGTCAGGGGCAGATACCGGCAGCAACTGGATCTCGACCTGAAAATCGGTGCGTTCGACCGACAGCAACAGGTTGCCGGCATCGTCCTTGATCGCGGTCAGCATCGGGTGCAGTGCATTGAACTGGCGATATTCCAGTGTCACCTTGCGCCCGTCCGGCCCATAGATTTCTACAGGCATGGCCACTCGACGCTGCGCGCTGCCCATGACTTCGAGAATTTCGACCAAGCCCGTGTTGTGCACCAGGCGAAAGTGCGTACTGTCGATTTCGAAGAGGTGAAAACTGTCGAGTTTCTTCTCCTCCATCTTCATTTCCATGGCCGCCCGGTGGGTGACCTTGAAAGTTTCACCACTGCTGAGCGACACCACCTGGTCGGCGAGCGTGTATTGCGACAGCCGCAGGTTCCAGCCCAACCCCCAACCGCTGTCCTCGGTATTGAGCGGGTTGTAGCTCAGGGCCAGCGGCAAGCCGGGGCCGTTCAGGTCGTTGGTCTTGACGTCGGGCAGGGTCAGGGTCTGGGTGAACTGCCCGGTGCGCGGGTCGACACCGCCCTGGATGAAACTCATGAACGCGAAGGCACCGGAGTGTACGGAAGTCTTGATGGTCATTGTGACGGCCTCGGGTAATGGCAGGCCGCGTCGGTTGAACCGCTGCCCGTCATTTAGTAAGTCAAGTTAAAAACCTGTAGACAAGCGGGTCGTTACGGCACGGGTGAACGAATAATTCTGACGCAACTCAACTTACCCTTGAACGGGACAGTTGTATTCGTTCTCTTGGAGTCCAGTGTAATGCCTCTTCTGACAATATCGCCATTCTGAAAGGTGGCAAGATCGCCGATATAAATCCAATCCGTGCTAATAGGATTAATGTATGTATCCAGCCAGAACCACCATGCCTCGCCCCCACTACACTTTTCCGAACTCAGTTGAAATTCACCCGCTGATGGCACGTCATTTAGCCTGAAATAACTGTACTCATCATTGACACACCCATATTTATCGCTCGTAAAATCTACAGCCGGCTGGGTTATGAACGGCACGCTGCAGGTTTTACCACCCTCGCTTCCTTTTTCTGAAAAAGCGATCGAACCTGTTGCTTGCTTTTCAGTGGGCTGCTGCTCTGCTACTGCGAAGGTACAGACACACATAAACCCGCAGAAAACCGCTATTGAAGCTTTCATTTCAAACTCCTTGAAATCAATCGACACTGGCAATTGCAACGGTATTTGTTTATTTCCAGTTATGTTCTACATCACTCTGTCGTGGGCGGCGTATAGAGCGTGCGCACCAGCCTATTGCGGTGCCCCACAATACTGGGCGGCAAAAAATCGATTTGCATGAAGTGTGGATTACCGCGTTTATCCACCAATTTCAGGACCAACGGACGTGACAACTTAATTCGTTCTGGATTGGTGGGCCGCACATAGTTAACCCTCTTGTCACGATGCAACGTGATGAGCAACTTTCCTACTTCGAAGACATTCTTGACATCGATATCAAGACTGAGCCCTTCAATGACATTCTTGGTGACCTCATCAAATTTTATTTTTCTCGTTGACCCCTGACGCGATTCTTCGAAGTACCAGCCAGTCCAACTGCAATATCTCTCGTAAAGTTGTTCCGACTCCCACCGAACCATCGAGGTATTGGTGAGCCCGTTTACCGGCAGGAATTCCAGCGTTTCGAAGGCTGTCCCGGGCATGCCTGGCCGGCCGACGTATTCAAACTTCCAGTAGTCTTCGGTAATGGGATGAAAGTCAAAATCATCGTCCTCATTTTCGCCCGGGCCCGGCCCTCCCGACCCACCATCAACCCGGGTTCGCGAAACTTTGTAATCGTCGTCGATATAAGTGGGTTGCGGGTTTGGCGTGACATAAATCCTGGAGTTGGGTTGAGAAGCCTGGGTCGAGTCAAACCATTCGTGGCTGAACTCGGCCTGGAACTTGGCGAAAAACGTGCCCGTCAAGTTGGCCCGCTGCCGGGTGTGGATGTAGCGAAACATGGTGTCGGCGGCCTGCGGAACATCGTCCGGGAGAGCCGACCCGGCACCGCGCGGCGGAGCCAGTTCGAAACGGTTGGGGATGTTGCGCGTGCGCCACAGTTGAGGGTCATCGTCAGGCATGCCTTCGAGCGAGTCCGGCAGGGGTTCGACGTTCTGTTTCGAGGAATCGTCCACCAGGCGCATGCTCGCCTGCTCATAGGCATTCAACGGGTACTGCACGTTATTGATCGGGGTGGTCTGTACCGTAATCACCGCTCGCAGCTGCTGATGACCGTTGTTGAACACGCTGCCCATCCGGTTGCCCTCGAGCCCGCCCGGCAGCTCGATGATGAACAGGTCGAGGTCTTCCCAGTGGGGTTCGTCATCCATCTGCGAAAGCAGGATGACGCTGTAACCGCTGGAAAACACCACGCCGTTGAGCACGATCTCGCACTGCACCACGACGCTGCCCGTGGCGCCCTGCGCAGGGGCGGCATAGCGCCCGTCGGCGTCGACCGTGCCGCCGCCGGCAATCACCTTCCAGCGTCGGCGCTGCCCGGGCAACAGGGTGATGTCGTCCTTAAGCTGGACCACTTCGGACGCCTTAAGCCTGGGCACGTAGGACGGTTCCATGCGTACCTGTTGCTGGCCATTGACGATCAGGATGGCGGCCTGGCCTGACTCGCTGCCCGTTGCCTGTGCCTGCTGCACGAGCAGGCTTTTGTTCTTGCCACGGGCGTCGACCGTGAACAGCGCCTGGCTGTCGGTCTGTTTCAACGTGCCGTATTCAGGGGTGAGCAGTTTCCAGGTGACGGGGACCGCATCCAGCGTCAAGGCCTGGAGCGCGACCGGTTGCCCGTCGAAGGCCGACACCGTGGACAGTTGCGGCGAGGTCGTCATGCTGTCGAACAACACGTCCACCAGTGCTGAGGCGGTGCGGGTGACGCCGCCATCGACATACTCGGCGGTCACCACCACGTGCAACCGGTCATGCCCGACCAGAGCACGCGCCGGGGCGGTGTAGGTGCCTGCGGTTACTTTGCCATGTCTTTCCGGCGAATGGCTGGCGAGGCTGACGGCCGTCCAGTTGCTGGTCTGGACCACCTGGCCGTCACCTTTGGTCAGGGTGAACTGCTGGGTGCCACCTGCCTTGATCGCACTGTACGCAGGGCTCAGGGCAATCGACTCGGACGTGGCACTGATCTGGCCGAATACGGCCAGGTCCCGAGGCGTGTGCCGCACAACTTCTTGAAAACGATTGCCTTCGGGAAACAACAGGTTCGTGAGCATCTCCATTTCGTTGCCTTCCATACGCCCGATCAACGGTTCGGCCAGGATCAATACCGCGGGGTACAGGAGATCGCCACCGGCGTTCGCATCACTGGGAATGAAAAATGGGAGGTCCGCATCGAGGGGGAACTTGCCGGGCGTGGTTTGCCCCAGGACGCTGGCCAACAATAAAACATTGCCGTCCCCGTAGTTTTTAGCATCGCGTACGGTCGCCCCAGGGGCCGGTTGGGTCACGATGCGAAACGACTTGGGCGTCAGTTGCTTGTAGCCCTTGAAGTCCACCATGCTGATGTGAAAGGCACTGCGATTGGCCGGCAGGTCGTAGAACTGCTGCTTGAACATATCGCCCAACAGCGTGTTGGTCTGCGCATCGACGCCCACCAGATTGCACAGCACGCCGCCTCCTGCGGACAGGTTTACGGTCACCTTGCCCTGCCGGTCGACCGCCCCCTGCAAAGAGGTGAGGTCGACCTCCACTTCAATGGTTGAGCCCTGACTTTGCAGGATGCTGACATCGGAGAGCAACACTGTGCCGCGACCAGGTTCCTGGCGCGTGGTGACACAACGCCCGGACAGGAAATCCATGGTCAGCACCGCCTTGCCGTCCCGTAGCGATGCGTTCGCAAATGACAGCCTGGGTGCACCGAAGGCAACATCCTTCAGCCGCACGACGTCGTTTTGACCGGCTGCCCGCTTGATCTCCCCACTGAACAACGGCAGGAAGTCCATCGAACCGAATCGGTTGGTGTATTGCTGCTCGAGCAACTGATTGATGCGGCCACGATTGAACACCGCAATGGCCGCCCAGCCCTGGGTTTTCGGACCGGTTTTCATGATTTCCAGCAGCTCAGTCAATGAGTTAGCAGCCATGATCGTACCCTCTGCCTTGATTGAATAAACAAAGCACTGCAAAAGCTTTCACAGGTTATTTGGCCAACGCCTCCAGCACTGCAGTGAAGTCACTCAGGGGCAGCGGCAGAACGATATGGCCTTCGAAGTTGCCCAGCTCACCGCCTTCGATGAGCACGGTAATCAGGGCGAACGGCTCCCTGGCCTGCGGGTCATGGGTATACAACCCCGAATCGTCGATCGTGCCCGGCCCGCCCGTGGGCAGCGACCACTGCCCGTCGACCTGGAAGCCGTTGACCCAGGCCTGCAATTGCACCTGGCCAGGCGGCAGGCCCGGGTCGATGACCGGTTTGATCGTCGCCGCCGGCTCGTGCTGGATCACCAGCATCCACGCCGATTCGCTGTCGTTGGTGGCGCTGTTTTTGACCTCGATCTGATCGATCACATAGGCTTTGCCGGTGACCCTCGGGGCGGCGATGTACGCATGATCACCGTCAGGCAGGTCGCTCTTGACCAGCGTGCCGCTCTCCCCCGATACCGGATCCTTGATGGACCACACCAGGGGTTCGGCGCCGGTATGCCCCGCCGTCAGCTCCACGCGCTCACTGTGGTAACAGGCCTGGAAATGTAGCTGCAGGGAAATTGCACTGGTCTGCACGGTCACCAGCGCCACGCTTCGCTCCCGGCTGTCCGGGTCCGTGGCAATGATCAGCACCTGGTTGAACCGACCTTGCATCGTGTGCGCCGGTGGTGCCTGGTACTCGCCGGTCGGGCTGACGGTGCCGGGGTTGCTGCCGTCTTCGGAGAGGTTCTCCACCGCCCACTGCACCGGCCGCGCAGGCTCGACACCCAGTTGCATTTTCCTGCCCGCGATCACCACCGCGTGTGCCGGCACCACGGAGAACGAAGTCCCCAGGGCATGCACCCGGCCGAACGCCGCGCGGTCGAACGGCATCGCCAGGTGAGTGGGCACGAACGCGCTGTCGCCCGCCACGCGCATGCCGTCGAACAATTGATCGGGCGCGGTGACGTTCAAAAGCTGGGAGAAACGCACCAGCAGCGCACGTTTGAGCGTCTGCAGGACAAAATCGAGAATCTGCACCCGCACGTTGGGGTCGATCGATTCCGGCAAGCCTTCAAGATGGGTGATTTCGTCATCGCCCATGTAGGGCAGCGACAGTTCCGCTTCCATCCCGGCCGCCTCTGACACCTCTTCGTAAAAGCGCAAGGCATGTTCCAGGTGAACGGCAAACCTGGCGGTGTAGGTGGCCCAGACGGTGCCGCCAATGGGTCGATAACTGACGGTCACGGTGATCGGGCACTGCCAGCGTTGCAGGGCATGGTCGTCATGCAACTCGACTGTCAGGGGTGCAGCGCCGTCCATGGCCGAAACGCTGTAGCGAGTCGACTCGAACTGGTAATCGGCGCTCTGGTACGCGGTACCCGGCACCTCCAGTTCACCGCTTTTGGCGACGAGCCCGGTCAGCCTGCCGGTGCTGTCATTGACCCGATCGAAATCGCCACCGTCCAGCAACTGGAACACGGCGTTGGCAAAGGTTGTGCGGTGCATGAAGGCCTGGGACAGCAATGTCGTCGCCGTGAAGGCTTCATCGCCTTGCGCCTCAGGAATCAGGTAGCGATAGCCCGAATCGTTGCCGGGGTAGTCGCCGCTGCTGCCCTCCTCGAGTTTGGCGAACAGCAGCAAAGCGCCGTCTTCGTCGACGGCCTGGGGGGCCGCGTGCGTGGCGGGTGAATCCGGGCGTTTGTGCGCTCGTGCATCAAAACTGTGAGCATGCAGGAACGAGTTGTCCCCCTCGTCGAGCGCCAACACGTTGAAGCGCCGTTGATCGTCGCCGAGTACCTTCAGGCTTTCATGCAATTGCTCCCCGCCCTGGCGTTGTTGCTCCGGCGTCTGAAAGATCTGCAGCAACGGTTCGCGGCCCTCTGCCAGGTCCAGCAACGCTTTGCCCTTGTCGCTGCTCACCGGCAGTTCCATGGTCAGGTGCGGGGCATTGAGCGGATCGAACCTGGCAAGGCGCAGGACCTTTTTCTGCTCGGCGATGGTCTCGACCATCATCAGGCTGGCGTTGACGACCGGCAGGTGCAACTGGGTCCTGTTGACCTGCAAATTCGCGTTGGCGAATGACACCTGGGGCGCGCCCAGCCTTACGCCGGACAGATAGTGCACCACCGGCGTGTCACGGATCGGGATTTCCAGGTCGTGGGTACCCAGGCCGTTGCCTTGGCTGAGGCGCACAATGTGATCGCGCAGCAACACCCGGTTCAATTCATGCCCCTGCAGGGCCACCAGCGCATCCCAGCCGAACGTCCGCGAAGTTTCCCTCATCCATGCCTTCAGTTCTTCCAACGAGTTACCGGCCATGACGATGGCTCCTGTTGAGTAATGAATTAACCGCGCGGCAATGCACAACGCTCATCGCGTTATCCGGCTGAGCACCGCCGGGAACTCATGCAGCGGTAGTGACAGAATCATGAAACCTTCAAACCAGCCCATCATTCCGCTGTCGATCGCTGCGAAAATCAGCACGAAATGCTCAGTAGTCGTGGCCGGCGCGGTATACAGGCCATTGGCATCGATCGTTCCCGGCCCGAGCGCCACACTCCACTCGGCGGGATACGCATCGCCATTGGAAATGGCTTCCAGCTGTACCTCACGGGTACCCAGATCAAAATTGACCACTTTCACGGTCAGTGCGGGCTTTTTCTGCAGCGCCAGCACATGCACCGATTGGGCGGGACCGTTGGCGGTGGTCACCTCGATCTCATCCAGCACAAAGGTCTTCTTGGGCACTACCGGGCCATGCTCATAGGTGTGATCACCGCCGGGCACATCGCTGGGTCGCAGTTGGCCACTCTCACCGGATACGGGGTTCTTGATCTTCCACTGCCGTGCGCCTGTTCCCAGGCTGCCTGCTCGCAGTTCCACCGACTTGCCGACATCGCACGTCTGAATGCGCGGGTTCACATTCAGTTCGTTTTGCACCACGGTCAGTAACGCCACGCTGTACTTGCCATCGTCAGCCGTGGCCGTCACCCGCACGTGCAAGTAACGCTCGTCCAGGACGGGCGCCTGATACAAGCCGGTGTTGCTGATCGTGCCCGGATTGGCCGTTTCCCCTGTGACGTTTTCCACTTTCCATTGCGCGCCTTGTGCAACTGGAACCGTGGACAATTGCAGCGTTGTGCCCTGGCGAAGCAGGCTTTGCATCGGGGAGATTTCAAAGGACGTCTGGATGGGGTTGATGTGCGCAACGTGAAGGATGTCATTGGGTGCAAAAAACTCGGTGCCGCTGATCACTCGGCCGAAATTCAGCCTGATTGTCTGCTGAAGATAATCATTGATCGCACCTTCGGGTTTCACCAATTCGGCAAATGCCACTTTGAGATAACCCAGTAGTGAGGCGTATACACCTTGCCCCATGACAAAGCCCAACAGGATGTTTCGGGTTGGCTCATCCATTTCAGCCGGGTTTTCAACTTCGACAACCTTGCCAAACTGCAACCCCACATCCATGGCGACTTGTTCCAACATTATTTCGCCATCAGTTTCGCGTAGTTCGTACTCAATCCGAAGCTCAATCAGAATCTCTGCATCGAGTACCAGCGGGTAGGAGCCAAGTGGCGTTAAAGTTATTCTCGTCACACTTACTGGCGCCCACTCAATGACGACGTTGTTATCATCAAAGCGCACGGTTAGAGCACCTTCGCCGACACCTGACAGGTGCATCTTGCTAAATATCCAGACGAACAGCGACGGATGCCCGGGGAGAAAAGTCGATCCGCCGCTACTGGGCAACTCCAGACTTCCTGATTTGATAACAGCCGATATGAGTTGCCCGTGATCACTGAAGTTGAAATTGTAACCACCACCGTTGACGAGACGAGTCACTTCATTCAGTAAAGTATCCCCTGCCGCCCGCCGGCGATCGAACAGTACACTGGCCGAGTAATTGACGCCCTGCTTGTGCGCAAGCAGATACCGATAGCCGTCCCCGGGATAGTTACCGCCATGACGAGCCATGGTCCGCACCAGGACCACGATGCAACCCTCACCGAACTCCTGCGAAGAGCGATCCCATGCCGCCGGGCTGATTGCCTGGGTTCGCAATTCAAATGACTGCGGATCCATCAGAACGTTGCTCCCGCGCTTTATCTCACCGAGCGGGTATACCCTCTGCTCATCGGGGAGCTGCTTGAAATAGTCATGAAAAAATTCCCCACCTAACCTCTTCGCATGGTCAGTGTTGGCAAAAGTCAGAAAAAACTGATCGCTGTGTTTCAGATCCAGACGCACTCGCCCTTCAACGGATATTTCCCCTGGCACGTCAGCCAGTAATAACATCAGCGTCAACTCCGGGCTTTGCAGGGGGTCGATCACTTCCACCTTGATAGCATTCCAGCCATCGCCATCCTGGGCCAGGGTAATTTGGTCGCCACCCATTACATTCATGGTCAGTTGGGCTTTGGAGTCATTCAGTCCGGTGTTGGCAAAAGACAGTACTGGAACACTTAACATAAAGTTCTGGATTCGCTCCACGTATTTGCCTTCGACCAATTCCACCTCACCTGAAATCGGCTTGATGAAACTCCCGGCGCCGAATCTATTGATGTACTCCTGACGAATCAGTAAGTTTGACTTCTGCCGATCAAGCGCAAATATCAACCCCCAATCCAACATGCGGGAAGTTTCCTTTAGCCACGTCAGCAAGTTTTCAAGCGAATTATCGGACATGACCATGATCCTTGTTCGTTCAGGTAAAAACAGCCGTCAACGGGCGGAATGGCGGCAAACGTGTTTCAGGCAACCAGTTGCGGATTGATGAACGGAAACTGTTTGTAAATGACGCCATCGTCGAAACTTGTAAAAACTTCGACGCTGAAGTGTTCGTTCAGCTTTAACTTCTGCAGAAAAGCCAATGGCAGTTCGGCAAACAACTGACCGGCGAAATACTCCTCTTCGGTCACGACCTCTGCGTCGCCCACCCGCAAATCGAAGGTTTCCTTGTCATCGCTCGAGGACTTGCCGTCCACGGTTATCCTGACCCGCTGCCCCTTGTCCATGAAGGTCCAGGAATCGAGCCGGAACAGCACCCCGGTGGTGACCTTGGCCAGCGAAATCACATTGTTGGGAGATTTCGGTTCCTCGATCTGCAGGGTGGGCCACTTCGCGGTGGGGAAGTCCTTGACCAGCAGTTCGAATACGTCGGAATTCTTACCAGGCGGGGTAACCTTGTAGAACACGTTGACCCACTGCTCCAGGTTGGCCGGCAGGGCAGAGGCCGGAATCTGAAAACGGTCCTTGTCGCCCGCTGTGTGATCGACGATGACGCTGCCGGTACTGCCACGACCTTCCCAGTGCATCTGCACCGTCATCCCCGGGCTGATTTCAGCATCCGCAGGCAGCTTGACATAGACACCGCCGAGCACATCCTCGGCGTACACACGCCCCCTTCCCTCGCCCTCGGCCGTGGCCTTTTCGACATTCGGCCAGGGCAGTTTGATCGGTTTGCTGAGCGTCACTTTAAGCGGCTGCGAAGTGCCTGCCGTACCGACCCGGGCGTGCTGGTAATGCAGGCTGACCTCAAGACCGACGTTGGCCGCCAGCCACACATGGCCCAGGTGCAACTCGACGATGCCGCTGTCGACCGTCGAACTGTCGATGAGCAGCGAGGCGATGGCCGCACTGTCGCCGTCGGCATACAGCACCACGCTGTCGCCGGGCTGCATGCCTGGCCAGGGCTCGACCACCACGAAAATGCCGTCGGGGAATACGTCCGGGTCCAGGTCACTGCCGTTGAAGTTCTTGATGCCCGGCGCCGGCAGCAAGGTGCTCGGGGGCGCAATGATCTGCACGGTCTGGCTTGCCGAGGTGGTGGGCGTGGTGGGATCGGCGTACTCGATCACGTAGCGCAGATGGGCGAAACCATCGGCGATGGATTGCAGCCGGCCCCGGTCGATCAGCCACTTCTGCGGCTGGCCGATGTCAGCCTCCACCAGGGTGTTGGTGGAGCGGAAGGTTTCCCAGTACATGCCGTCGTCAAAATGCAGGTCCGCTTCCAGGATCACCCGGTCGCCCACCGACATGGCCTTGTAGGGCAATGCCACCACCGTTGCCGGGCCCGTGGGAAACCAGTTGAGGTCGACGTGCAGCTCGTGGGACTGGCGAAAATGCGGCACAGGCAACGCCTGCGCGAACGGCCGTTTGCCCACGTAGAAAAACCGCCGCTTGGACTCCTCGCCGCGCTCGTCCGGCTGGCTGGGGTCATGCAACTTGAACGAGTAGAACACGTAGCCCTGGTCCAGGGCCTGGAGCATGTTGTTGCCGATGCTCACCTGCTTGCCTTCCGGCTCCAGCTCGCCGGGGCCGACTTCGATCAGGGTGGTGAACATGTCCCTCGGGTCGCCATTACTCGCGCAGCCGTACCAGGTAGGCCAGAGGAAGTCGCCCTCCTTGAGGGTCGGGTGATTGATGTAGGTGATCAGGTCGTCGGTGCCCAACTGGTCCAGGTCGATCGTATTGTCGGCGCCGAGTGCGGGCACTTCAGGCGGGGGTAGCGTGGCAGCCATCCTGATGACTCCTTGATGCCGACGGGCGTCGATTGCAGGGACCGGATCACCGAGGCGACCCTTGCGGATGTCACCGTTTTACGCCTCGACGGGCGTTCTGCCCACTATCAGAACTGATAGGTTCGCAGCCGATTTCTTGCTGATATGGTTTGCTGCGAAACCTGTCCGCGTGCAGGGGTCGGCCTGCTTCGGCGGTGCTGCCCACCGTGCTTTTACGCGCACTCGGGTGGGCGTTGGCAAACACCCACACCAAGCGTTCCAGGGCGAAAAAGCCCAGCAGTTTCCTGCACATTCCAAGCTGGAGGTCGATACCCATGGCTGCCCAAACGTCCCTGCACTCCAACGCCAACAATTTCCTGAGTGCCATGCAGGCGGGGGTCAACCCGCGCACCGGCCTGTACAGCATCTCGGTCAACCTCGGGGAGATCATCGCCAACGGCCTGCGTGGGCCGGGTTTCCAGTTGGCGCTTGGGTATAGCCCACTTTCGCTGGTGGACAGCGGTTGGGGCCTGGGTTGGGACATGCAGCTGTCGCAGTACACGTTGTCCAACCAGGTGCTCTCGCTCAGCACCGGGGAATCCTTCAAGGTGACCGGCACCGACGGCAACGGGCAATTGCTGATGAAGGAAAAGAAACTCGACACCTTCCATTTCTACGAGGACACCGCCAACCAGTTTCGCGTCGTGCACAAGTCCGGCATGGTGGAAATTCTTGAAGTCAAAGGCAGCCTGCAAAACCGGGTGGCCGTGCCGACCAGGATTTACTCGCCCGTGGGTAACTTCATTACGCTGGAGTACACGACCTTCGCCGGCGTTCACCAGTTGCTCACGGCGATCAGGGATGAAGCCGGCCTGCTGCTGATGTCGGTCAAGCGCACCGACTTCCAACTGGAGGTGCTGCTACTGCCGCTGGCCGGCCCCGGTGGCACCCCGTGGACGCGGTTTGTCATGGAGCTGGCCACCAACGACCGACGCGTCAGCCGGATCGTGCTGCCGGACGACAGCAAGGCTGCCTGGCGCTTCGACTACCTGCTCAAGGGACAGCACTTGTGCATCACCCAGATTGAGACCCCCGGTGGCAGTCGTGAGCAGATGTTCTATAACGATGCCGGCCATCAATACCCCACGGGAAACAACATGGACCCACTGCCGCGGATCACCGAGCATCGCCTGGACCCGGGCGCCGGGCAGCCGATGGTGCGGGTCGGCTACAGCTACCCCGGCGTGGAGAACTTTCTCGGTGGCGGGCGCACCATCGCCTGGGACCCCTCGGGCCTCGATAATCTCTACACCCTGCGCGGGCGCTACCAGTACACCTGCGTGGAAAAACTGATGATCGCCGGCAGTGCGGTGCGCACCATCGAATACACCTACAATCAGTTCCACTTGCTCACGGAAAAAACCACGACCCAGAACAACCATGTGCAAATCGTCAGGACCGAGTACTTCGTGGATGAAGACAAATCCTTCGCTGCACAGCCCAACTATTTCCAGTTACCCAGACAGGTCACCACGTTGTGGACCTACCAGGACAACGTGGCCCTGCAGCGCAGCGAAACGGCGACCAGTACCTACGACATCCACGGCAACCCACTGACACAGACCCTGCCCAACGGTGTGGTCGAGACCAAAACCTGGCTGCCCCCCTCGGCCAGCGACCCCGAGGGCTTTGTGCGTCACCTGAAAGAGCGCACGGTGACCCCGGCGCCCTCGGCCCCAGGCGATGCGCCAACACTGTGCACCCGCTACACCTACAAGGCCCTGACCCCACTGGGCCCCAGCCCGCTGTCGGACTATCACACCGTCGAGAGTGAAACCCTGCTGCAATTGCACAGTGGCGGCGCTGAAACCGAGTTGCAGCGTATGGTCTACAGCCACATCGATGACCCTGACGATGCGTTCCTCCATGGCCGCGTCTCGCGGGCAACCGTCACCTTGAACGGTATGTCGACCTTCAACGATTACCTGTACGAAAAGCTCGACTCCCCGGAGTTCCAGGTGCCGGTGCTGCAGACCACGCAGACCACCGCCAATGACTTTGACAGCACCAGCAGAAGCTCCCTGCAACAACAATCACTGCTCACCGGCCAGACCCTGTTGAGCCGTTTCGAGGACGTCGAAACCCGCAGTGTCTACGACAATCTTGGCCGCCTTGTCGAGCAGGTCGTTGGCCTGGGCACCCCCTATGAAGCCCGCCGTCGCTACGAGTCGAGCCTCAGCACGGTCATCGGCGAACAGCTCGAACAACGGGTGATCAATGCCCGCGATATCACTGCGCGCAGCGTACTCGACGGCTTTGGCCGGGTGGTGTACGAGGAGCGTGACCATGTCGATCCCGACAACCCGACTTCCACCCGTCAAACCAGTGCGTCGAAGTACAACGAATGGGGGGATATCGTCGAAGCCACGGCGATCGACTGGCTGGACGGTGTCCGACTGGAAGTGACTAGCCGGCAGGAGTACGACGACTGGGGCGAGCCGTTCAAGATCACCGGTCCCGACGGCGTGATCGCCTTCGACGTCGATGACCCGATCGGCACCCAGGAGTCCGATGGGCCGATTGTCCGTAGCTGGTTGCAGAGCCGCGACGGCTTGTTGATCACGGGCCTGAATGAAACCTGGCTCAACCGTTTCGGCAAGCCATCGCGCATCCGCGCCCTGAATGCAGCGGGCGATGAACTGTCGAAGAGGACCTACCAATACGACGGGCTGGGCAACTGCATCGAAGAGACCGACGAAAACAACCTGGTGACCCGCTACAGCTACGATGCCTTTTCGCGCCTGACCCGCACCCTGCTGCCCGACAACACCATCGTCAAGCGCGAGTACGCACCGCACAGTGCGGCGGAACTGGCGGTGACCCTGAGCAGCAGCACCGATGGCGTGCGGTTCACCCAGGTGGGTGAGCGCGAATTCGATGGCCTGGATCGCTTGACCCGCATGACCACGGGCACCCGCACCGAGCGTTACACCTACGAAGGCGGCCGCGAACAGCTACAAAGCCTGATCACACCGGCCAACGACACCATCCGCTACGACTACAACCTGCCGCTCAGCACCGCGCCGATTGCCAGCCAGGCGCCGGACGAAAATGCCAGCTTCTCCTACGACAACACCAGTGCACGCCTGACCCGGGCGAGCAACGAACTGGGTACCCGGGAGTACGACTACAACACCAGCAACCAGTTGACCGAAGAGCGCTGGATCGACACGCAGGGCAAGACCTGGCAGTCGCAGTTTTCCCACTCCATGAACGGTGCCCTGCTCAAGCGCACCGATCTGAAACAGGGCAACGACCCGGGGCTCGATACCGTGCATCATTACGACACCATCGGGCGACTCATCCGTACCGTGCAGGGCGGGCTCGAGGCCGGTTTCAGCTACGATGGGCTGGGTCAACTCAGCGAGATCAGCACCCGGGACCTGAACGCCAGCAGCCAACTGACCACCCGGTTCGAGTACGACGACCAGGGCCAGGAATGCCTGCGTACGATGGTCGTGGACCAGCAGGTACCGCAGACCCAGGAACAGACCTGGCGCGCCGACGGACTACTGGACACCCGCCACTTGAAGCAGGGCGCCGTCAGCCTGCTGGAGGAACGATTCGGGTACGACCTGCGAGGTCGCCTGACCGAGCACTACTGTTCCGGCACCACCCTGCCCCACGATGAACTGGGGCGGGAGTACGTCGAGCAGATCTTCAATTTCAACGAGTTCGACAGCCTGACCCTGATCACCACCCGATTCAGCAACGGCCAGAGCGAACGTGCCTTCTACAGCTACTCCCCCAGTGATCCGTGCCTGCTGCAAAAAATCACCTACAACCCGACCCGCCCCACGGGCGACCCGACATTCAGTTACGACCTCAACGGCAACCAGAGCGTTGACGAGCAGGGCCGCCTGCTGACCTACGACAGCCAGAACCGCCTGGTGAAAGTGGAGGACAGCGCCGGGCAACTGGTCAGCGAGTATCGCTATGACGGCCACTCCCACCTGGTCAACACCGGCGACAGCAACGGTGACGACACCTTGCGCTTCTACAAGGACGAGCAACTGAACGCCATCGTCAAGGATGATCGCCAGACGCAATTGCTTTACCTGGGCGATCAACCCCTCGGCCAGCAGGAAGCCGGCGATCCGACGCAGACCCTGCTGTTGATGACCGGTGCGGGCAACAGCGTCATTGGCGAAAGCCAGCAGCAGGTGCTGCGTACGGCAGTGTACGGCGCCTACGGCGATCAACACAGCGATCAGGCCATGCAAAGCCTGACCGCGTTCAATGGCGAAGTACTGGAAAACGCCATGGGCTGGTACCTGCTCGGGCGCGGCTACCGGGCCTACAACCCGGTGCTCAAACGCTTTCACAGCCCGGACTCGCTGGCCCCGTTCGACGGCGGCGGCATCAACCCCTACTGCTATTGCCTGGGCAATCCGATCGCCCTGCGCGACCCCACCGGGCATCAGGCCATCGGTTTCAGCGGCCGCTTGCGTCGCCCCGACGAAGACGCCGTTACGCCCGTATCAGGCGGTAGTGACGTCATGAGCTGGATCTTCGTGGCGGTGGGCGTCGTCGGCACCGTCGCTGCGGGCGTGGCCACGGTGCTGACCGCGGGCAAGCTCGCGCCGCTGTTCGGCAAGGCCTTGTACTTTACCATCGCCAAGACGGCAGCCCTGGCCGCCTCCACCGTCACGGGTGCTGCCGCCACCGCGTTCAGTGCCGATGCTGCCGCCAACGACAACCCGGACTCCAACACCAAAGCCGGAATCTTTGGGCTCGTTTCGCTCGTGACCGGGATAGCCGCCGTCGGGTTCGGCATGGCGGCTTCGTTTTTCAAGACGGCAGGAGTTGCGGCGAGCGTGGCCGACTCGGCCGCCTCAGTGCGCTCGGCGGGTTCGATCAGTTCGGTGGGGTCGGGTAGCTCAATTGGATCGAGTAGCTCGGTTGCATCGAGTAGCTCGGGCAGCTCAATTGTCGCGGCGAGCAATCGGAACTCAGATGGATGGCAATTTTTACGACGCCTGCGTATACGGAAAGTTGGAAACAACCAACCACCAAGATCCAGGGCTGCAGACCTCATCAACAATAGTCCGCAAACGGCTGGCAGAAGCGCTGCGCGGGTACCACCTGTAGTGGATGATGCAGTCGCTTCCACCAGTGGCACTTCACCGGCGTCGAATGTCGGCGTGAGGCCCCCTGTCAGCCAGGGCGCACTGCGCGGGGTAAAGGCAAACCTGAAAAAAACGGTAGTACCCGACAAACCAGCGCCATCACGAGCTGATGACTTGTGGCAAAAACAAATCATCGCGGCGGCGGCGGCCCTGAATGATGGAAATGTGAGTGCTGCTGTAGACGTGGGTAACAACCTCGTGATGATGCCAAAAAGCTTCAAAATTAATCATACGGGCCCTCTCAGGCAAGCAAACATAGTCAAAGGATGATCCTCTTTAACTCGGCGACATACTTCATTATGTCGCCGATTTTTACCTACCCGACTTGCCCCCTCCAACAATTGCGCACAGCAGCCCCCTCCACTTCACCTTCCCACAAATAAATCCTACAAAACTTACACTACCTCCCTCCTCACACCCTACCTTCACTAACGACTTTTCCCACAACATAAGTCCACATTTCAACGGGTTACCTCACTACCCCTCTCCTACAAACCTCTCTACCATCCCCTCCCGTCATGACACCGCTGCAAAAACAACCTCTGAAAAGTTTGTAAGTAAGTGCATCACCAATACATGCCACTACTTGCACACAACACCCTTTTAAGGATTCATCATGAAGAAGCAACTGATCGCACTTTCCCTGGGTCTTTCCGCGGCACTGGCTGGTACTTCGGCATTTGCCAACAGCGGGGTCATCAACTTCGAAGGTCGCATTACCAGCGCCACCTGCCCGATTGAAATCATCAACCCGGAGGATGGTTCCATCGGCAACCAGGTCAAGATGGGCACCATCGAGGCCAGCCGCTTCACCGCCATCGGCCAGGAATTCAAGGGCAAGAGCTTCGGCCTGCGTGTAACCGCCGGTGCCGGTTGCGGTTTCAACCCGGCCGACAACGTGGCCAAGGTGGTGTTCAACGGCAACGCTGACAGCTCGGGCGATTACTTCGCCGTGACGCCGACCAGCGACGGAGCCAAGAACGTGGTGATCTCCCTGCACGACAACGCCGGCCCGTTGAAGCCTGGCGCGGAGTCCGCGGAGTACGCACTCAATGACACTGGCTCCACCGACATGATCTTCAACGCCTACTACCGCTCCACCGCTGCCACCGTGACAGCCGGTACGGCATCCGCAGACATCCAGTTCGTCGTCGCCATCAACTGATAACCCCTGCCCTCTGGACACGACGCCCGGCGCGTCGTGTTCCAGTGTTTTCGATGCGTGCGGCGAGCCTCGCTGGCCGCACGCATGAAGGAGAACACCCATGCCTGGCAACACCCCGTTACCCGCTGTCTCGCGCTACGCTGCCGGTTTGTGCGTGGCGTTCATGTTGCTCGCTCACATCCCCGCCGCCCAGGCGGCACTGAGCATCGGTGCAACCCGAGTGGTTTTTGGCAGCGACAAGCGCAGCACTTCAGTGATCGTCTCCAACCCCAGCAATCGACCGTTCGCCGTGCAGACCTGGGTCAACACCGCCAGTGATGATGACACCACCGCCGTGCCCTTCATGCCCTCGCCGCCGTTGTTCCGGCTCAACCCGGGCAAGGAGCAACAGGTGCAGATCAACGGCTTGCCCAACGCGCTGCCCGAAGATCGCGAGTCGTTGTTCTATTTCAACGTGCAGGAAATTCCACAGGCCGAGGCTTTGGACGGCAACGTGCTGAACATCGCCCTGCGCACGCGTATCAAGCTGTTCTACCGTCCTGCCCAGTTGAAGGACAACCCCATGGCGCGCCTGAAGGACCTGCAATGGTCGCTCAAGCGGGTGGGTAGCCAGGTGCACCTGGTGGTGAACAACCCGACGCCGTTCCACGTGTCTTTCAACCGCGTCGAAATCAGCGGCAACGGTCAGAAACAGACCGTGCAAAACCCCGCCATGGTTGACCCCATGAACCAGCAGCATTTCGTGCTCGACGCCATCAAGCCCAGCCAGGGCTTGCAGGCAACCTTCTCGGCCATCAACGACTTTGGCGGCTTCAGCACGCCCTTGACCCTGCCGATTCAACTCGCCCCTTAGGGCACTCCCCGCACTCAACCGCCAGGAACACTCATCATGATTTCACTACCCGAGCGCGGGGGTGCGGCCGTGCCTGCGCGCCTGCCTTTTGCCCGGCTGCTGGTTATCGGTGGCAGCGGCCTGATGCTGCTGGAATTCCAATCGGCGCATGGCACAGAGCCCGTGCAATTCCAGAGCGGCTTCATGCGTCAGAGCGCCGCCCATGCCGGTGATGCCGGCTCCCTGGCCCTGCGCGCACTGGGTAACACCCAGGACCTGGGGCCCGGCCGCTATTGGGTCGATGTGCAGATCAACCTGCGCTATTTCGGCCAGCGCGAACTGGACTTTGAATTCGACCCCGGCACGCAACGTCTGTTGCCGTGCCTGTCCGCCGGTTTACTCGAAGAACTGGGCGTGCGACTCGCCAGCGTCGCCGACCCGAGCTTGCTCAACGGCCCGTGCGTGAACCTGTTCAGCCTGATCCCCGGAGCCGAAATCGACTTCGATGGCGGCAAGCTGGTACTGGCCATCTCGATTCCGCAGATCGCCATGCGCCGTGACGTAATCGGTCGCGTCGACCCCGACCTGTGGGACTACGGCATCAACGCCGCTTTCGTCAGTTACCAGGTGGCCGCACAACAGGGCTCCAGCCGCTACGGCGGCAAGAACAACAGTGAAGACCTGTACCTCAACAGCGGCATCAACCTGGGCGCCTGGCGCCTGCGCAGCAACCAGTCGCTACGCCAGAACGAAGACGGCAAGCGTCAATGGACACGCGCCTACACCTATGCGCAACGGGATTTGCCCGGTACTCATGCCAACCTGACACTGGGTGAAACGTTCACCGGCGGCGACGTCTTTCGCAGCGTGCCGATCACCGGTGCACTGGTGGGCTCGGACCTGGGCATGTTGCCCGATGCGATGCAGGGTTATGCGCCGATCATCCGTGGTGTGGCGCAGTCGCGCGCCAAGCTCGAAGTGTTGCAGAACGGTTACCCGATCTACTCGACCTATGTCAGCGCCGGACCCTATGAGATCGACGACCTCAGCACCGTCGGCGGCAGCGGTGAGCTGGAAGTGGTGCTCACCGAGGCAGATGGCCAGGTGCGCCGTTTCAGCCAGCCCTACTCCAGCATCAATAACCTGTTGCGTGAAGGGGTGTGGCGCTACACCGGCGCAGTGGGACGCTACAACCCCACCAGCAAGCTCGAAGACCCGTTGCTGTGGCAAGGCACGCTGGCCATGGGCACGATCTGGAACACCACGTTGTATGGCGGCCTGATGGCCAGCGAGTTCTATCGCGCCGGCTCCCTGGGCGTCGCCCGCGATCTGGGGGAGTTCGGCGCAGTGGCGCTGGATGTCACGCGCTCCGACGCCGACATAGATACCCGCAACATCGGTCAGGTGCAGGGAATGAGCTACGCGGTGAAATACGGCAAATCCTTCGCCACTCGCACCAGCCTGCGTTTTGCCGGTTACCGTTATTCCACCGAAGGCTACCGCGATTTCGAGGAGGCCGTGCGCCAGCGCAAACAAAGTACGCACTACTATGGCAACCGCCGCAGTCGCCTGGAAACGTCCATCTACCAGCACATCGGCTCGCGCAGTTCGCTGAGCCTGACCCTGTCCCACCAGGATTATTGGGGCAGCGACTACGAACAGCGCCAGTTCCAGTTCAACTTCAGTACCCAGCTGCAACACCTGAGCGTCAACCTGTATGCCTCGCAGTCGCTGAGCGATGACCGCAACGGCGGCGACAAGGACCGCCAGTTCGGCCTGAGCCTGTCGATGCCGCTGGATTTCGGCCACACCAGCAACGCGACCTTCGACCTGCAGAACAACGGCAGCCGCTACAGCCAGCGCGCCAGTCTGGGCGGCAACCTCGACGAAAACCGCCTCAATTACCGCGCCAGCCTGAGCAACAACGAGGGTCGCCAACAGGCCGCTTCGCTGTCGGTAGGTTATCAGGCGCCCTTCGGCAGTGTCGGGGCCGGTCTGACCCAGGCCAACGACTTCCGCAGCACCTCGATCAACGCCAGCGGCGCCGTGCTCGTGCACGCCGACGGTATTGCCCTGGGCCCGAACCTGGGCGAAACCAGCGCACTGGTGCAGGTGCCGGACATCGAAGGCGTCGGCATCGTCAACGCCACCGGGGTCAAAACCGATGCCAAGGGTTATGCGCTGATGCCGCATTTGCAGCCTTATCGTCTGAACCCGGTGGTGTTGCAAACCGATCACCTGGGCCCCGAAGTGGAAATCGACAACGGTGCGACCCAGGTCGTGCCGCGCCGCGGCGCGGTGGTCAAGGCGGACTTTGCCGCGCGTGCGGTCAACCGCATGGTCATCACCACGCGCACCACCGAAGGCGTGCCGCTGCCCTTCGGCGCCCAGCTCAGTGCTGCCGACGGCACGGTCATGGGCATTGTCGGCCAGGCCGGCCAGGTCCTGCTGTCCAGTGGCGCAGAACCGCAGACACTGAATGTGCACTGGGGCGAACAGGCCGAGCCGCAGTGCCGCCTGAGCATCGACCCCGCCACCATGGAACAGGCCCAGGGCTACCGTTTGCAGGCACTGACATGCCTGTGACCTGCGCCCAACCAGTTGCCACCCTTGACGCGGTTGCGAGGAAAAAACCGATGAAATCTTCAACACATCGCCTGTTGCAGGGCGCGGCACTGGCCGCCAGCTGCATGGCACCCCTGGCGATGGCCAATTGCACCTGGAATACCGGCGGGCCGGCGACCATGAACTACCAGCGCGATGTCGGCTCGTTGTATGTCCCGCGCGATGCCCGCGTGGGCACGGTCATCGGCAGTGTCGACGTCAACCATGCCACTCCCAACAATGCGGGCCTGATCGCCCGGTGCATGAACGACGGCACGCGCAACCTGGAATTCAACGCGCGTGCGACCACCGGCATTTTCCCGGGGCCGATCGACCCGATCGACGGCGAGGACGTCACCGGCAAGATCCTGCAAACCAACATCCCGGGCGTGGGTGTGCGGGTCAAACTCGCCTACCCGCTCAATGGCCAGGCGGACAATACCTTCCACCCCGTCGGCCCGCCCACGGTGCCCTACGACGCGTTCAACGACCGTATGCTGCTGACGTATATTTCGCTCAACAGCCTGCACAACCGCATCACCCTGGTCAAAACCGGGCCCATCGCACCCGGCCCGCAGGTGCTCGATGGCCGGGAGCTATTCAGTGGCCACATGAGTGACCTGGGCAAGGTGTTCGGCTACGGCCTGACCGGCACCATCATTCCCGCGCAGTGCAGCGTCAGCGCCAACCCGGTGAGTGCCGACCCCGTGCTGCTGGGCGACTGGGACACCAGCGATTTCACCGGGCCAGGCTACACCACCACGGCGGTGCCCTTCAGGATTTCCCTGAGTCAATGCGAGACTGACACCGGTAATGGTTTTGTCGCCACCGCCAACATTCGCCTGGAAGGTATCCTCGGATCGGCGCCCATCGGCCCGCCGGCCAATGGCATTTTCAGCCTGACCACCGATTCCAGCGCCAAGGGCATGGGCATCCAGGTGCTCAAGGGCGATGGCACCCCGGTGGAACTGGCCACCGAGGTCCCGCTGATCGCCATCACGCCAGGCAATACGCAGCTCGATTTCCAGGCCCGCTTCTACCAGACCGACCCACCCAACGCCGTCCACCCGGGCCTGGCCAAGGGGGCGTTGAGTTTCACCCTGACCTACAAATGACCTGTAGGAGCGGGCTTGCCCGCGATGGTCGTCAACGGTGACGCGGGCTGCCTGGATGCCTGCGGTGTTTGGTCTACCATCGCGAGCAAGCTCGCTCCTACAGTAGACCGCGATCCCCTGTAGGAGCGAGCTTGCTCGCGATGGTCGTCAACGGTGACGTGGGCTGTCTGGATGCCTGCGGTGTCTGGGCTATTTTTCGCGAGCAAGCTCGCTCCTACAGACAACCGCGATCCCCTGTAGGAGCGAGCTTGCTCGCGATGGTCGTCAACGGTGACGTGGGCTGTCTGGATGCCTGCGGTGTCTGGGCTATTTTTCGCGAGCAAGCTCGCCCCTACAGGCAACCGCGATCCCCTGTAGGAGCGAGCATGCTCGCGATGGTCGTCAACGGTGACGCAGGCTGTCTGGATGCCTGCGGTGTCGGGGCTATTTTTCGCGAGCATGCTCGCTCCTACAGACAACCGCGATCCCCTGTAGGAGCGAGCATGCTCGCGATGGTCGTCAACGGTGACGCAGGCTGTCTGGATGCCTGCGGTGTCGGGGCTATTTTTCGCGAGCATGCTCGCTCCTACAGACAACCGCGATCCCCTGTGGGAGCGGGCTTGCTCGCGATGGTCGTCAACGGTGACGTGGGCTGTCTGGATGCCTGCGGTGTCTGGGCTATTTTTCGCGAGCAAGCTCGCTCCTACAGACAACCGCGATCCCCTGTAGGAGCGAGCTTGCTCGCGATGGTCGTCAACGGTGACGTGGGCTGTCTGGATGCCTGCGGTGTCTGGGCCATTTTTCGCGAGCATGCTCGCTCCTACAGACGACCGCGATCCCTGTAGAAACGAGCATGCTCGCGATGGTCGTCAACGGTGACGTCGGCTGTCTGGATGCCTGCGGTGTCTGGGCTTCCATCGCGAGCAAGCTCGCTGCTACAGGTTTAGGGTGTGGGGAGTCAAGCGATGAGCAACGGTCGCAACGAATCGAAGCGTTTCCAGGTGCGCTTGCCGTCGAAGCTCACCGTGGCCCGCACTTCAAGGCGCTCATTGAGCTTGAAGCGTTGCAGGTCCGCCTTGGAAATGCGCCCCACGGGAATTTTCGGGGCCACCTCCGGTACCGGACCTTCGACGAGCGCAGGGATCACCACGGTCTGCATGTTGGCGTCGATGCCCCGCACTTCCACGCTGACGAACTGTTCGGTGCTCATGAACGACCAGTTTTCCATGGTGAAGTTGGCAAAATCGGTGACGGCCTTCAGACTCAGGTTTCCGCCCGAATCATCCTCCTCGCACTGGACCGTGGGCAGGCCGCTGATGTCATCCACCTGCAAGTTGTAGGTCTGGGATTTGTGCGGGTTGGCCACACCCGGCTCGTGAACCTCATAGGTCACCGTCAGGCTGCCACCGCTGTGCTGGGCGATTCTGGTTTTGGGGATACTGTACTGACGCGACCCTGGTGCCACCGGGGTTTCGGTGGTGTAGTCCCCCGGCGTACCGGGCTGCGCCCAATACACCACCACCCGCTCGTCGTCATTGATGACCGCCGTTGCTGGCAGCTCCACCGTGGCACCGTTGAGTGCCCGGGTCGGCACCAGCACCCCGCTGGATCCGCTGTTGCTGGCCTCCAGCACTTTCGCCGGAGGCAATACCCGGGGCACGACAGCGGTGTCCACGCTCAGCTCGACATGCACGGCGTAAGGCGTCTTGTTGCCCGCACGGTCCTCGACGCTGTACGACACAAACCGCGCACCGTTGCCGCGCAGGCGAATCAGGTCGCCGTTGGCCACCAGATCCAGGGGGCCGGTGTAGTTCTTGTCGTCCAGTTCGATAACGCCCGCCTGCTGGTAACCCCCGGCACTGTCGCTCCAATACCAGGTGATGCGATCCCACGGCTTGGGAGTCGTGTAGAGGGGGATGCCGGCCTTCACCTGATCGTTGTTCTGCGTGAGGTATTGGGCGGTGAGTTTGTTGGGCGGCAGTACCGCCGGCGGGAACACCAGGGCGTTGGCGGTCGCCAAGGTTGGGGCCAGGGTATCGAGGGTCATGATCAGCGGGTTGGAATCTTCCCAATCGCCGTTGTAGATCGTCGCGCGATACCGCAGCGAATGCTCACCGTCATTGGCGCGCAGCCATTGCTGGGGCAGCAGCACATAACGGTCGGTGTCGGTGATCGGCTGATCCCACGTGCGCACGACGAGCGGGTTGGGGTTGTTGTCCACGAACAGCTCGACCTTCTCTTCGCCCTTGGTGGGGTCCGAATACAACGGCACCGTGAACCAGACCTTAAGGTCGGTGCGGGTCAGGGCTTCGGGCAGCAGGTTGGTTTCGCCGCCGGGTTTGTCGGGCAGCAGCCCGACAACCTCAGGCGGGGGCATGAGCACATCAGTGGACTTGGCCATGAACAGACTCTCCTCGAACGCTCAAAGAAGAGAACCGCCCCACGCCCCCTGCAGGAGCGAGCTTGCTCGCGATGGTAGTCCAGACGACGCGGGGATACAGACAGCTAGCGTTATCGTTGACGACCATCGCGAGCAAGCTCGCTCCTACAAGGTGGGCGTATCACGGCCCTCATTTACCAGGTGTAGCGAAACCCCACATTGGCCCCCCACGGCTGCTCGATCTTGCTGCCGTTGCTGTAGTCGAAGTCTGCATGGAGCGACACCTTGTCGGTCACCGTAATGGCAACACCCGCACCCAGTTCGCCGCGCGAACCGCGCAGGTCGGTGTTGAAGCGGTTGTCGTTGACCGATACATCGGAGTTGTCGGCGAACTCATGCACGTAGGCCGCGCGCACATAGGGTTGTACGGTCTTGCCTTCTGCCCAGCTGTAGTTGCGACCGACCGTGGCACCCACCTTGCCGAGCAGCGAGTTCTCGCGATCACCCTTGGCTTTCAGGCCGTTGTCGAACGTGTAGTCGGCGCCTTCGAACGTGACCGCGGCAAACTGCACCGAAGGCTCGACGAAGTAGTCATCCGCCAGCTTGATGTGCCGGCCGAATTCCGCCGAAGCACCCAGGCCGTTGTTGTTGTAGTCGCCCTTGGTCTTGCGGCCATCGCTGAGTTGCACGTCGGCATCGTTTTGCAGGCGGTTGTACTTGATGACACCGTCGAAGTAGTAACCGCTGACGGCATCCAGCCAGGTGGCGTAAGTACCCAGGTAGTAGCTGTCGATGTCGCCACTGGTGCCACGGCTTAGGTCCAGGTCGGACTTGCTGTAACCGGCCAGCACACCCACCAGCCATTGACCGTCACCCACCGGCAACGGTGCATCGGCACCGAACGACACGCCCTGCTGCACTTGCTTGTAGGCAACGCCGGCGCTTTCGCTGACGTTGTACTTGTTGCCATACGCACGCATCCAGCCACCCGATTTACCGTGATCCAGGCGCACTTCACCCATGCGGCTGCGCAAGGTGCTGAGCTCGCCGTACCAGACCGTGCGCGCAGCGCTGAACAGCGCCATCACCGATTGAGTACCCGGGCTGATAGTGCGGGTGGCGGCATTGAGGTACCAGTCGTTGGCGCCGACCCGAACCAGGTCATAGGAATAGGTGCCCAGGTCCACCGGCCCACCTAGCAGGGAGAACTGCGCGTCACCGGCCGCGATATGCACCACTGCCGTCGAGAAGGCAGCCGTAGGTTCCGTGCCGCTGCTGTCCAGTGCCACGGTGTGCTCGCCGGTGGCAGTGCCGGTGACGGTCAGGGTGTCGATCTGTCCGGTGGTGAAATCGTTGTGCATGTAGAACGTGCCGCTGCCCGACAACTCGCCCACCGTCAGGTTGAAGAACTGCCCGGGGTTGCCAAACTGCACGCCGCCGCCATTGAGGGCCAGGTTCTCCACGGAGCCGTCGCCCACCATGATCCAGCGGGCATCATTGTTGATGGCCAGGTTCTCGACGTTTTCCAGGCGCCCGGTGAGCGTCGCGGCATTGTCCAGCGTCACATCGGCGTGGCTGCCCGCCTCGACCACGACGTCCCCTACCAACTGGCTGTTGTTGACGGCAAAGTTCGCCGAAGCACCATTTTGCACCTGCAACAGCACACCATTGCCACCGGTGAGCGTGGAGCCATTGTTGACCTGGATGTTGACCTTTTCGCTGTTGGGGTTCACCCCAACGACACTGATCGCGGCACCGCTCGTCCCTTGAACGGCCGTTTTGTCGAGGACAATCGAGTTGGCAGCTGGTAGTGCGTTGTCGGCAGACACCTCGATGCCGACGTCAGTGCCGATGATGGTGCTGTTGATCACGCTCAGTTTGCCACCAAAGGAGAGGATGCCCACGCTGTTGGCACCGGTGCCGCTGATCTTGCTGCCTTCAATGGTCACCTCACTGTTGCGGCTCATGGTGACGCCGATCTCGCCACCGCTGATTTCACTGTCGACGACCCGTGCCTGGGACGCGCCACCGGGCAGCTCGGTCAGGATCAAGCCGCTGCGGTTGCTGGTGACCTTGCTCTGGCTGATTGTGGCTGTGCTGTTGGCCAGGCTGATGCCATGCTCGTTGCCCAAAGCCGTGACCGTCGTACCGTTGAGCTGCAGGCTCGACTCGCTGGCGGCAATCTGGTTGGTGCTGGCGCCATTGGCCGTCAACTGTCCGCCCGTACGCAGTACATAGTCGTCCACCGGTGTAGTGCCGTCGATGGTTTGCGAGGCACCGTTTTCAATGATGGTCTGGCCCAGCACCAACGGGCTGGCGAACAGCAGTGGCCCCATGGCAAGCCATTTGAGAATGCGCGCAAGAGGGGTGACGGCAAAGGACGGGCTGGCATGCATGTTTATCGCTCCTGAAAGGTACACACAACGACTGTCTACAAACGCTTCGCACCTTTTCGTACAAGGGCCTGGCGTCAAACGGCGGCGATCCTAAGAATTTTCTTACGCGCGGTCTGTAGGACTAATCCGAAGCTGCTCAGAAACAACCTGTGCATGCCCGATGCGTGGAACGAAGGTCCTGCCTGCCAGCGTCGTGATGGGCGCCAACAGGCAGGGCTCGGGCATTTCGCCCTGTCATGGAGCCGGCGGCCTGGGGATTTCGCAGGAGTCATTGGGCCGCGTGAACGCTGTGCGGTTGACCTTTGGCGGGGAAGCGATCACTTCCGTGCCGTCATCGTGGGAGTACACGATCTTGACCCGTCCCCGGCGAAACGTCGCCGGATTTTCGGTCCAAAGCGGAAAGATGTGGAGGAGGTAGGGTTCGACGAAAAAATCGAAACCACCAAGGGGCGAGTCGGGCTGGCCCAATGTAAATTCCTTGCGAAAGATCGCTGTCGTAATGGGGTCGTCAGCGGCCGTCAAATCGTCGCCCTTCATCGGCGTAAACGTGACGTTGATCTTGTCGCCATCCTTGAGTTCACCTGAAAGGTCGGGGATCGTGACCTGCAATGCACCGTCGTCTCGCAACGCCATGCAACCCGGGTAATCAGGGTTGACCGCACCGTCGATTGAAGGAAAGCTCGCGGGTGGCAGCGTCACGGCAATGGCGTTGACCGCGACTTCCGTGGGCACTGAATGCAGTTCGTTGACCAGACCCGGCCCCGTGACACGGTAATGCACCAGGATCGGGTCGCCGTTGCCGGTCTCCTTGATGTAGGCCCAGGGAATATCGACGTTGTAATCCCCACCGGGAACATGGGTAGGGTCCTGGTCGTCAAAAACGACTCGCGCCTCGGCCACCTGCAACTCGCCCCAGTAGAACGTGATGATCTGATCGTTCTTGGCCTCGGTGTACCATTTGAAGTGGAACACCGCATCTTCGTCCTTGTCGGCGCGGGTCAGCTCATTGGTGCGCGTGCCATCGTGGTTTTTCACGTCGCCCTTGAGCAGGGACGGATGGATCGGGTTGGGCCAATCGACGGGAGGCCATGGGTTCCAGGGAAAGGCCACCTCGAGGTTGGTAGCGAAGCTTTCGGACAAGGGTCCGAACAACCGCCCGCTGCGAACGGCGTGGTAACTGACGAGCACCGGCTTGAGCCCGGTCGTGTTCTGTCCATACTCCTCCAGTATCAAAAGCGGTGGATGCACTGGAATCTCGAAGTTGGGCAGTGGCGCGGAGCCGGGGGAAAAGTCCCTCAGGGTTTTCGAGCCCCAGCTCACACGAATGGCGTCACCTTCCTTGTAATTGGTGTACTTGTCGACCCACACGCTCACGCCCTCCTGGACTTTCTCCATGGTCAGGAGGGGATCAGCTTGGGGGACCCGCGGTTCATTGGTCGGGTTGGGCAAAGGCCCGAAGGTCAGGGCGATTTTTTTATAGTTCGAGAGCTGGCTGGGGTTCTGCGCCTGGTCGACCAATACATAAAGCAGCACTGCTTCGGCATCGCCAAATTCACGAATCTTGTCGGCATCGATCTGCATGACCGTGTCAGCCGTGCCGGGACTGGGGACGGGGGCGTAGTAGATCGGGGTGAGCGTGGTCGGATCGGTCGGAATGTCATCGGCCGCGACCAGGTAAACGGCAACGATGTCCGTGGCCTCCCAATCCGTGTAGCCCGGCAGGGTGACGGCCAGCTTGCCACCGGCCGGCAGGTTGGAATCATCGAGGAAGTCGTCGGCGAATTCCGGGGCATCGGGCGGTGTACGGTCGTAGGGCGGCACGCGGTCAACCAGTACGGTCACTTCCAGGGAATGCGACGGAGGGTCTCCCTGGTAGTTGGTGTGCCTGTACCTCAGGATGCACGTGGCAACATTGGGAAAATCATTCGGATCGATGGTCATGACATACGGAAAGGTTTCCGGAAACTCGGTACCTCCCGCCGGGATCTTGAACTCCACTTCCAGCCCGATATCTTCGAACCTCCCGTTGCCCCTATCCACCTGCAACTGAATCTTGTCCCCGATCCTGGAACCCTCTGGAGGCAGTTCTTTCCACAACGGCACGGCGACGTCCAGCCCCTTGTTGACCTCCGGCCCCTTGAGCAAGCCCGTGGTCTTGTCGGCGTACATGTCGTCTTCGATGATCAGTTCTTTAAGGTCATCGACCAGCTTGGAGCGATACTCGGCACGCATCTTCAGGTAAGACTGATTGCTCAGCGTGCTCGGGGTCATTTGACTTGCCATGTTCCCATCCCTCATCAATTGACAATGTTCGAGCCATGGACGAAGCCATGACCAACCGGTTGGTCAACTGCAGGGCACTGGCATACGCATCAGACACCGTCGAACGCGCCGCAGGGCGAAATGACCCTGGACGGATTAAGCGCTCGAACAAAAAAAAGCGAAACTGTCAGAGTTGACAGGTGGGGATTTGTACAGGGGTGGGATTGGACGGTGTTTAGCCCTGTAGGAGCGAGCTTGCTCGCGATGGGTTCAGGAATACCGCTGGGCTAATGACAGCCAGCGTCATCGTTGACGACCATCGCGAGCAAGCTCGCTCCTACAGGTATTGCGTGTGCATTTGTGGGGGCGCGTAGCCGAATCAAATCACGAACCGCGCCACCATCGCATTCAAGTCCACGGCCAGGCGCGACAGTTCGTGGGTGGCGGCGCTGGTCTGGTTGGCGCCGGCGGCGGACTGGGTGGCCAGGTCGCGGATGTTGACCAGGTTGCGGTCCACCTCGCGGGACACCTGGGCCTGTTCTTCCGAGGCGCTGGCGATCACCAGGTTGCGTTCGTTGATCTGGTGGATCGACTGGGTGATCTGCTCCAAGGCAACGCCGGCAGCGCGGGCCAGTTCCAGCGTGCTTTGGGTACGCTGGTTGCTCTGCTGCATCGAGGACACCGCTTCACCGGTGCCGTTCTGGATACCGGCGACCATCTTCTCGATTTCCTGGGTAGATTGCGCCGTGCGATGGGCCAGTGCGCGCACCTCATCCGCCACCACGGCAAATCCACGCCCGGCTTCACCGGCGCGGGCCGCTTCGATGGCCGCGTTCAACGCCAGCAGGTTGGTCTGTTCAGCGATGGCACGGATCACGTCCAGCACCTTGCCGATGTCCCTGCCCTGCTCCGCCAGGCCTTCGATCATCACCGACGTGTTTTGCACATCGTGAGTCATGGTCTGGATCGCGTCGACGGTTTCCACCACACGGTCACGCCCTTCGCGCGCGGCCTGGGTCGACTGGTTCGACGCCTCGGAAGTCGACACGGCATTGCGCGCCACTTCTTCCACCGCAGCGGTCATTTCGTTTACGGCCGTGGCGGCCTGTTCGATCTCGTCGTTCTGCTGCTGCATGCCGCGCGACGCTTCTTCAGTCACCGCGCTGAGTTCTTCAGCGGCGGCGCCCAGTTGCGTGGCGGAACCGGCGATCTGTTCGATGGTTTTGCGCAGGTTGGCTTGCATCGTGGACAGGGCGCTGAGCAGGCGAGCCGGTTCGTCCTTGCCATCGACTTCGACAGTTTTGGTCAGGTCGCCACCGGCGATGGTTTCAGCGGCTCTCACCGCGCGGGTCAATGGCGTGACGATGCTGCGGGTCAGCAGCCAGGCCAGCAGCACGGTCATGACAGCCGCCAGTACGGCCACCGCGATGATGCCGTTGACGGCACCGCTGTAGTTCTCGGCGGCGGTCACTCCGGCGACCTTGGCAGCCTCGGCGTTGAAGGCTACCAGCTTGTTGAGCTGCTCGCCCATCAGGTCGGTGCCGTCCTTGATCCGCGTGTTGATCAGGGTGCGCAACTCATCGACCTTGTTCTGGCGCGACAGGTCGATCATCTCGCGTTGGGCTTGCATGTAGTTGTCCAGCGTCGTGCTGAACTCCTTGTACAGCGTGGCTTCCCGGGTGCCCATCGGCAATGCCGCGTAATCGGCTTGCGCCTTGCGCACCTTGTCGCTGAGCACGACGATGCGCGAGTCGGCTTCCTGCAAACTGGCCGGTTCGCGATTGACCAGGATGCGGAACGACAGGATGCGCATGCGCAACACGTTCTCGGTGACGGTGCTCAGGTAACCCACGCTCGGCAGTTGGTTGCTGCCCATGTCCACCGACGCCTGGCGGATGACCGACATGCGGTTGACGGCAAACACGCCCAGCACAACCACCAGCAGGGCAATGAAGGCGAACCCAAGGAAGGCGCGCGGTGCGATATTCAGATTACGCAAGGACATAGGACGATACTCGGGGGTGAGTGTGGCTTCGAGCATCCGTGCTTTGCGGGTGGGCACGACAGGTGCGCACCTGATTTATATATCGGCGGGGCTTGAGGTTTTTTGCGGGGGTTTGTGAAATATTTTTTTACGGGCTGAGGTGTGTTTCATCCTTGAAACACTCGAGGCGTCTAGCTCGATACTTGTGGGAGCGAGCCTGCTCGCGATGGCGGAGGGTCAGCTACATGAGCGCTGGTTGACCGGGCCTTATCGCGAGCAAGCTCGCTCCTACAGGGGGTGGGGTGTCAGGATTGGCTGGCCATCCGCCAAACCCGGGCGATGTCGCTTGCCCGTTCCTGCAACAGGCGCGGCGCTTCACTGCACGCCTGTTGCAGGGTCATCGGGCCGCTGGTGAGGGCGAACGCGGCGTCGATGCCGTGTTCGTACAGCGCCTGGTAACCCTCGCCCAGGGTGCCAGCGATCACGATGACAGGCACACCCTGTTGCCGGGCGATGCGGGCGACACCGAACGGGGTTTTGCCACGCAGGGTCTGCGCGTCGAAACGGCCTTCGCCGGTGATCACCAGATCAGCGTCCTGCACCGCCTCGGCCAGGCCCACCAGCTCCGCCACCACCTCAACCCCGGCCTGGAACCGCGCCCCGAGAAACGCCTTGGCGGCAAACCCCAGGCCGCCCGCCGCGCCACTGCCCGGCTCATCGCGCACATCCTTACGCAGCACCTGGGCGCAGTGGTCGGCAAAGTGGCCAAGGGCGCTGTCCAATTGCTCGACCTGCCGGGAAGACGCACCTTTCTGCGGACCGAAAATCGCCGAGGCACCGTGGGGGCCGCACAGCGGATTATCGACGTCGGCGGCGATGTCGAAGCGCACCGTCGCCAGGCGCGAATCGAGTTCGTCCAGGTCGATGCGCGCCAGTTGCGCCAGCGCCAGCCCACCCGGCGCCAGGCTTTGACCCTGGGCGTCCAGCAGCTTCACGCCCAGCGCCTGCATGGCGCCGGCACCGCCGTCGTTGGTGGCGCTGCCGCCAATCGCCAGGATCACCCGTTGCGCCCCGGCATCGAGTGCCGCGCGAATCAGCTCGCCAGTGCCGTAGGTGCTGCTGACGCACGCATCTCGCTGCCCTGGCGCGACCAATTGCAGGCCGCTGGCTTCGGCCATTTCAATGATCGCGGTGTGGCTGTGCGGCAGCCAGCCCCAGGCGGCATCGACCGTGTTGCCCAATGGCCCGCGAACCTTCGTGCGGCGCAACTGACCTTCGCAGGCCGCGAGGATCGATTCGACCGTGCCTTCACCACCGTCTGCCATGGGGCACTTGAGCAACTGCGCATCCGGCCACACCTGGGCCAGGCCAATGGCGATGGCATCGGCGACACCCTGGGCGCTGAGGCTGTCCTTGAACGAATCCGGGGCGATGACGATTTTCATGGGGTATCTCCAGTTTCAATGCCTTTATGTTGAACCGTCCTGCCTCAGCGAGAGGGCGATCCACGTTACCGCAACCAATACCGTTTGCCACGCGGGAAAATTCTGGTATTTGATGGAGGCTTTCCCACTGGCAAAAGGAATTCATCATGAGCTACCGCACCTTGGGTCATTCCGGTTTGCAGGTGTCCACCCTGACCCTGGGCACCATGATGTTTGGCGAGCAGACCAGCACCGAAGATTCCCTGCGGATCATTGAAAAGGCCTGGGACCAGGGCATCAATTTCATCGACACCGCCGACGTCTATACCAACGGCCGCTCCGAGGAAATCGTCGGTGAAGCCATTGCCCCCAACCGCCATCAGTGGGTGCTGGCCACCAAGGTCGGGTTCGGTCCGGCGGACGGCGTGCCGAACCGTTCGGGGCTCAGCCGCAAGCATCTGTTCAATGGGATCGAGGCCAGCCTGACGCGCCTGGGCACCGACTACCTCGACATCTATTACCTGCACCGCGAAGACCACAACACGCCGCTGGAGGTGACGGTGTCGGCCATGGGCGACCTGATCCGACAGGGCAAGGTGCGTTACTGGGGTTTGTCGAACTACCGTGGCTGGCGCATCGCCGAGGTCATTCGCCTGGCCGATCAACTGGGGGTCGACCGCCCCGTCATCAGCCAGCCGTTGTACAACATCGTCAACCGCCAGGCCGAGCCCGAGCAGATCACCGCTGCGCAGCACTACGGCCTGGGCGTGGTGCCGTTCAGCCCGTTGGCCCGTGGCGTACTCAGCGGCAAATACGCCCCGGATGCCAAACCCGACGCCAACAGTCGCGCCGGTCGTGCCGACAAGCGCATCCTGGAAGTCGAGTGGCGCATGGAGTCCCTGCGCATTGCCCAGCAGATCCAGCAATACACCCGGGAGCGTGGCGTGGGCATCGTGGAGTTCGCCATCGCCTGGGTGCTCAACAACAGCGCCGTCACCTCCGCCATTGTCGGGCCGCGTACCGAAGAACAATGGGATGCCTACACCAAGGCGCAGGCGGTGAAGATCACTGCCGAGGATGAGGCGTTCATCGATTCGCTGGTGACGCCGGGGCATGCGTCCACACCGGGGTTCAATGATGTGGGGCATTTTGTTTCCGGGCGTAAGCCGCGATGAGGAGCGGGCCTGCCTGCGATGGCGGTATTTGTCAGACACAACTAGGCTGACTGAGACGTCGCCATCGCGAGCAAGCTCGCTCCTACAGGTGTTGTGGATTTTGATCACGCGGCCAATATTCACAACAAAAACCGCGTATCCTCCGCATTCCGTTCAACGCTCGGCTACGCGAGGACAGTTTGTCTAAAGGTATCGCTCTATCGGTTTCAGCCTCGGTGCTGTTTGCCGTCATGTATTACTACACCTCACTGCTCAGTCCCTTGAATGGTGTGGAGATTTTCGGTTGGCGGATGCTGCTGACCGCGCCCTGCATGACCCTGTTCATCCTGATTTCCGGCGAATGGAAACGTGCCCTGGAGATCGTGCGGCGCGTTGCCGCCAACCCCAGGCTGATTGCCTGCCTGATCGTCTCGTCGGCGCTGCTCGGCGTGCAACTGTGGTTGTTCATGTGGGCGCCGCTCAATGGCTACAGCCTCGACGTCTCGCTGGGCTATTTCCTGCTGCCGCTGGCGATGGTGCTGACCGGGCGAATCGCCTATGGCGAGCGCCTGTCGTACCTGCAAAAGGTCGCGGTTTTTTTCGCCAGCCTGGGTGTGGTCAATGAGTTGTATCAGGTGGGCGGTTTCTCCTGGGCGACGCTGGTGGTGGTGGTCGGCTATCCGCTGTACTTCGTACTGCGCAAATGGATGAAGTCCGACAACCTCGGTGGGCTTTGGCTGGACATGGTCATCATGCTGCCCATCGCGTACGGGTTCGTGCACGGCGGTACGAATGGTTTCGGCGTGTTCGATCAGTATCCGGCGCTGATGGGGCTGATCCCGCTGCTGGGACTGATCAGCGCCTCGGCGCTGGTGGTGTACATCATCGCCAGTCGGCTGCTGCCGTTCAGTCTGTTTGGCCTGCTCAGCTACGTAGAGCCGGTGCTGTTGCTCGGCGTGGCGCTGTTGCTGGGGGAAAGCATCAAGCCCGGGGAATGGCTGACCTACATCCCGATCTGGATGGCGGTGCTGGTGCTGGTGTTCGAGGGGTTCAAGCATTTGGTGCGGCAGCGCAGGCCTTGAGGCTGCGCAACACTCACTATGGGAGCGGGCTTGCCCGCGATAGCGGTGTTACAGCCTCATCTGAGTTGACTGACACTCCGCCATCGCGGGCAAGCCCGCTCCTACAGTTTTATTACTCGGCGTTCAACACGCCACGCCGAACCTGATCCCGCTCGATCGATTCGAACAACGCCTTGAAGTTGCCCTCGCCGAAACCATCATCGCCCTTGCGCTGGATGAATTCGAAGAACACCGGGCCCATCAGGGTTTCCGAGAAGATCTGCAACAGCAGGCGCTTGTCCCCCGCCTCGGAGGAACCGTCGAGCAGAATGCCCCGCGCCTGGAGCTCGCCCACCGGCTCGCCGTGGTTCGGCAAACGGCCTTCGAGCATTTCGTAATAGGTGTCCGGTGGCGCGGTCATGAAGCGCATGCCGATCTTCTTCAGGCGGTCCCAGGTGTCGATCAGGTTATCGGTGAGGAACGCCACGTGCTGGATGCCCTCGCCGTTGAACTGCATCAGGAACTCTTCGATCTGCCCGGCACCCTTGGACGATTCCTCGTTCAAGGGAATGCGGATCATGCCGTCCGGCGCGGTCATCGCCTTGGAGGTCAGGCCGGTGTATTCGCCCTTGATGTCGAAATAGCGGATCTCGCGGAAGTTGAACAGCTTCTCGTAGAAATTCGCCCAGTACGCCATGCGCCCGCGATACACGTTGTGGGTCAGGTGATCGATGATTTTAAGGCCCGCCCCCGCAGGGTTGCGCTCGACACCTTCCAGGAAAACGAAGTCGATGTCGTAGATCGAGCTGCCCTCGCCAAAACGGTCGATCAGGTACAGCGGTGCACCGCCAATGCCCTTGATCGCCGGCAGGTGCAGCTCCATCGGGCCGGTTTCGATGTGGATCGGCTGCGCGCCCAGCTCCAGTGCGCGTTTGTAGGCTTTCTGCGAATCCTTGACGCGAAACGCCATGCCGCACACCGACGGACCGTGCTCGGCTGCGAAGTACGAGGCGACGCTGTGGGGTTCGTTGTTGAGGATCAGGTTGATCGCGCCCTGGCGATACAGGTGCACGTCCTTGGAACGGTGGGTCGCGACCTTGGTGAAGCCCATGATCTCGAAGATCGGCTCCAGGGTGTTGGGGGTTGGCGATGCAAATTCGATGAACTCGAAGCCCATCAGGCCCATTGGGTTTTCGTATAAATCTGCCATGGTTGGCGCCTCATCATGCTTTTCAATTAACGAACGTTATGGCTGAAAATGCTGAGACCGCCGGGTGGCGCGCAGGAGATGCCGCGCACGCTGCGGGCGAGGAAGTCACCATAGATCAATTGAAACCCGAAACTGTTCATCGTCGACCCAAGGCTCTGGCGGGAAAGGCTTCTGCTGCCAGAAGGATTATTATTGTATGCGTAAACCGATTCTACACAGCGTAAATCGGTTTGTCCGCCTGCTGTATCAAAAGCCCTTTTTCAACGCACGTGCAAGGGGTTTGTTGCACAGGAAAACGCCCGCCAGGATCAATCCGGTCAACGAAAATGCCCAGCGCCAACTATCATGGCCTTTGACCGGGCTTTTTGCGCAAAGCGTGTCCGGCAAGCAGCCCACGCCAACGAGACAGACTCCACGCATGCCGCTGATCGTCAAACACCGCCGCACACGCCGCACCCGCCGCCTGGTGACATTGCTCAGCGGCCTGCTGCCGATCGGGCTGGGGGTCGCCATCCTGTACTTGCAGGCCGGACGCACGCTGGAACACAGCACCCGACTCACCGCCGAAGAAGCCATCCGCCAGTTCGACCTGATGCTCGACAACACTGCCCAGGCTGCCCGGGAGCTGGTGCCACTGGCCGGCCAACCCTGCGAAACAGTGAAACTGGCCCTGCGTGAACAGGTCACCCGAAGGCCGTTCGTGCGTTCAACGAATCTGGTTTGGGAAGGCAACCTCTATTGCAGCTCGTTGTTTGGCGACTATCAGGAAAAGGTCAATGCCGACGACTACACACACGGCACCCTGTGGCTGATGAACGGCAACCCGGTCACGCCCGATACGGCGCTTCTGGTGTATCGCCTCAGCGAGGGCAAACAAGGGGCATTGACCACCCTCGATGGGTATCACCTGAGCAACGTGCTACGCCTGATCGGTCGCAACACCCTGCTGATACTGCGCGTCGGGCCACACTGGTTATCCGCCGACGGCAGCGTCCATGAAGGCGCCCTGCCGTCGTTGCCGGTGGCTGAAAACCAGCTCACCTCCCAGCGCTACGGCTTCACGGTCGCCGCCGGTTTTCCCGAAGGCGAGACCTGGCGCTACATGCGCAGCGAATACCCGTCGCTGTTCAGCCTGCTGATCTTTTTTGGCGCCGTGTCCGCGCTGATCGGGCACGCACTGCAAAAGCGAGCATCGTCTCCCAGCCACGAATTGCGCCGGGCGCTGGATGCGCAGGAGTTCGTCCCGTATTTCCAGCCGGTGGTGCACGGCACCACCAAAAGGTGGTCGGGCGCCGAAGTGTTGATGCGCTGGAATCATCCCAAAGAAGGCCTGGTGCGCCCGGACCTGTTCATTCCGTTTGCCGAGCATTGCGGCCTGATCGTGCCGATGACGCGCTCATTGATGCAGCAAACCGCGCAGTTGCTCGGCCCGCTGTCCACTTCATTCGCTGACCCCTTGCACATCGGCATCAACATCACAGCCAGCCACTGCCAGGACCTGCAACTGGTCGAAGATTGCCGGGCGTTTCTCGACGCCTTCGCACCGGGCTCGATTCATCTGGTGCTGGAGCTCACCGAGCGCCAGTTGATCGAGCCCACGCCCGTGACCCTGCAACTGTTTGATCAGCTACGGGCGCTGGGCGTGAAGATCGCCATCGACGACTTCGGCACCGGGCATTGCAGCCTGGGTTACTTGCGCCAGTTCAACGTGGACTTCCTGAAAATCGACCAGAGTTTTGTCGCCATGATCGGCGCCGACGCCCTGTCCCGACACATTCTGGACAGCATCATCGAGCTGTCGGCCAAGCTTGACCTGGGCATCGTCGCCGAGGGCGTGGAAACCCACGAGCAAAGTGATTACCTGAGCGCCCACGGCGTTAACTTCCTGCAAGGTTATCTGTTTGGCCGACCGATGCCTCCGGCAGATTTCATTAACGCATTAACTCACCATTAACTAGCGCTTTTATGCGATGAAACAACCTGACGGCCTGTCCTTTTGAAACAACACGGTCGATCTTGTTACATGAAGAAAAAGTCACGATTTACTCTTCGGCCATTAACTACTACAATTTTTCTTGCCTGCGCTAGATTGGCAGGTGAGCCACTTATCACCGAGTCGCTTCAAGGCCCTTGCTTATAGCTTTGTTTGCGGTTGGTCTCAGCCAAACACACTATTGGAGTAAAGATATTGTCCAGACTCGCTGAATTTCGTGCAGCTGAAAAGGCCCTTCAAGAACAGCTCAAACAGCTGGAATCCCTGAAGAACGACGCCGGGCTCAAGAAAGAAATCGAATTCGAAGAAAAGCTCCAGGGGCTGATGAAAACCTACGGCAAGAGCCTGCGTGACATCATCGCCATTCTCGATCCGAATCCAAAGTCCGGCCTTCAGCAGGCTGCTGCACCCAAAACCCGCCGCGCTCGCGTGGTCAAGGTCTATCAGAACCCACACACTGGCGAACTGATCGAAACCAAGGGTGGCAACCATCGCGGGCTGAAAGCCTGGAAGGAAGAATACGGCGCCTCCACCGTTGATTCCTGGCTGCGCGGCTGATCACTCGTGGTAGGAAAAAGCCCTGCTCGATGCAGGGCTTTTTTATGGATGCTCAACAATTGCAACGATTTGAATCGATCAGTGTTCTAGTTACCGTTCAACTTTGTATTTAATCCCTTTGGGCATCTAAAAATGGCGCAATGCACGATGGTGCAATTGCTCCAATTAAAGTTGCAGGCTGTTACGGGCCGACGCTATTTCGTCCTCGCTGGCCTTATAAGCCTCGGCTTGCCCAGCGTAGGAAAAAACATACGCCTTATCCGCACCCAGCGCTGCCACCAATGTTTGTGAGAGCACATGTCGGCCATTCTGGGTAATGGTGCAGGTGGTTTCCAGCGCCGCTAGCCGGCTCAAGGTTGCCGTATGGATTTTAGTGCAGACGCTTTGATAGCCACCCTGGAAAAAGTCCTTCTGCACCGACTTGCGCATCTCCAGCAACACGCCTTGCAAATTGACCTGATGACCACTTTCCACAGGCGTCGTGGTCAACTCCATCACCATGACGGGCGTGCCACCCTCATCATGTTTCACCGCCCGCTGGCGAGACACCTGAGGCCGGGCGTCGTCCTGAGGCACCGTTTCGATCTCCCAGCCCTTCGGCCAGGTCACCGTGGGCGCATCAGCCTGCGCCTCGGCGATACCCATCAGCAGACCCAATAGAACGAACAGCAGTTTAGGGGATCGGATCATTGCAATGAACACTCGCGGATTGAACCGCAAAGTCTGAGCCCAGGCCATCGCTCAGGCAATAGCAGACGCTTTGGGGTTTGGTGATGCCAGCCCCCTTGCGTATCATTGGCACCATTATTTAGCCCAACTTGTTGACGGAGGGCCCATGAGCCTGCACGAATTGAACACCTTCCCCGGCGTCACCGCCCAACCGGACAGCGCCACCCGCCAGTTCGTCTTCAACCACACCATGCTGCGGGTCAAGGACATCACCAAGTCCCTGGATTTCTACACGCGCATCCTCGGGTTCTCGCTGGTGGAAAAACGTGACTTCCCGGAAGCCGAGTTCAGCCTGTACTTCCTGGCGCTGGTGGACAAGGACCAGATCCCGGCCGACGCCGCCGCGCGCACCGAGTGGATGAAGTCGATCCCCGGCATCCTGGAACTGACCCACAACCACGGCACCGAAAACGACCCGGACTTCGCCTACCACAACGGCAACACCGACCCGCGCGGTTTTGGCCACATCTGCATCTCGGTGCCGGACATCGTCGTCGCGTGCGAGCGTTTCGAAGCCCTGGGCTGCGACTTCCAGAAACGCCTCTCGGATGGCCGCATGAAGAGCCTGGCCTTCATCAAGGACCCGGATGCCTACTGGGTTGAAATCATTCAGCCTGCGCCGCTATAAGTCAGTACCAGGCGCGGTGAAACTATGGGAGCGGGCTTGCTCGCTCCCACAGGTTAAACTTTCACAGGTTGATTGGTGCAAGACACAAAAAACCCCATGATCACTCATGGGGTTTTTTGTTTCAGGGCCTGGCGTTACGCCGGGGCCGAGGTGCGGATCAGGTGGTCGAATGCGCTCAGGGAAGCCTTCGCGCCCTCGCCCACTGCAATCACAATCTGCTTGTACGGCACGGTGGTCACGTCACCGGCGGCGAACACCCCCGGCAGCGAGGTCTCGCCACGGGCGTCTACGATGATCTCGCCGCGAGGCGACAACTCGACAGTGCCCTTGAGCCAGTCGGTGTTGGGCAGCAGGCCGATCTGCACGAAGATGCCTTCAAGGTTGACCGTGTTGAACTCGCCCGAATCGCGGTCCTTGTACACCAGGCCCGTGACCTTCTCGCCGTCACCCTTCACTTCGCTGGTCAGCGCACTGGTGATGACATCGACGTTGGGCAGGCTGAACAGTTTGCGTTGCAACACCGCATCGGCGCGCAGCTTGCTGTCGAACTCCAGCAGTGTGACGTGGCTGACAATACCCGCCAGGTCGATGGCCGCTTCGACGCCGGAGTTGCCGCCGCCAATCACCGCCACACGCTTGCCCTTGAACAGCGGACCGTCGCAGTGCGGGCAGAAGCACACGCCCTTGGCTTTATATTCCTGCTCCCCCGGCACGCCCATTTCACGCCAGCGAGCGCCGGTGGCCAGGATCAGCGCCTTGGTTTTCAGGCTGGCACCGCTTTCGAAGCGCACTTCGTGCAACTCGCCAGGGTTCTTCGCCGGGATCAGCGCGCTGGCCCGTTGCAGGTTCATGATGTCGACGTCGTACTGCTTGACGTGTTCTTCCAGGGCACTCGCCAGTTTCGGCCCTTCGGTCTCCTGCACGGAAATGAAGTTTTCGATGGCCATGGTGTCCAGCACCTGGCCGCCGAAACGTTCCGCTGCAACACCCGTGCGAATGCCTTTACGGGCGGCGTAGATCGCCGCCGAAGCACCGGCTGGGCCACCGCCGACCACCAGCACGTCAAAGGCTTCCTTGGCGCTGATCTTCTCGGCTTGGCGCTCAGCGCCGCTCGTGTCGATCTTGGCGAGGATTTCTTCCAGGCCCATGCGGCCCTGGCCGAACACTTCGCCGTTCAGGTAGATGCTCGGCACGGCCATGACCTTGCGATCGTCGACCTCAGCCTGGAACAGCGCGCCGTCGATGGCGACGTGGCGGATGTTCGGGTTCAGCACCGCCATCAGGTTCAGCGCCTGGACCACATCCGGGCAGTTCTGGCAGGACAGCGAGAAGTAAGTTTCGAAGTTGAACTCGCCTTTAAGCGAACGGATCTGTTCGATCACTTCGGCACTGGCTTTCGATGGGTGGCCGCCGACTTGCAGCAGCGCCAGCACCAGGGAAGTGAATTCGTGGCCCATCGGGAGGCCGGCAAAACGCAGGCTGATGTCCTGGCCTGGGCGATTGATCGAGAACGATGGCTTGCGAGCATCGTTACCGCTGTCGATCAAGGTAATGAGTGTGGAAAGGCTGGCAACGTCTTTCAACAGGTCGAGCATTTCCTGGGATTTCGCACCGTCGTCGAGCGAAGCAACGATCTCGATCGGTTGGGTGACCCGTTCCAGGTACGATTTCAACTGGGCTTTAAGATTGGCGTCCAACATACGGGCGATTTCCTTTATCAAATTCTTTGCATAAAAAAACGCCCGAGCGAATCTCGCCCGGGCGTTTTCATAGGGCGGTGCAGCTTACTGAGTAGGTGCGGTGAACCGCCCTGCGGAGCGTGTCACTGACTTAGATCTTGCCGACCAGGTCCAGGGACGGAGCCAGAGTGGCCTCGCCTTCTTTCCACTTGGCTGGGCAAACCTGGCCTGGGTGAGCAGCGACGTATTGAGCGGCCTTGATTTTGCGCAGCAGCTCGGAAGCGTCACGGCCAACGCCGCCATCGTTCAGCTCAACGATTTTGATCTGGCCTTCAGGGTTGATCACGAAGGTGCCACGGTCAGCCAGGCCAGCTTCTTCGATCAGCACGTCGAAGTTGCGGGAGATGGCGTGGGTTGGGTCGCCGATCATGGTGTACTGGATTTTGCCGATGGCTGGCGAAGTGTTGTGCCAGGCAGCGTGAGCAAAGTGGGTGTCAGTGGAAACGCTGTAGATTTCGACGCCCAGTTTCTGGAATTCGTCGTAGTTGTCAGCCAGGTCTTCCAGTTCGGTTGGGCAAACGAAGGTGAAGTCGGCTGGGTAGAAGAACACGACAGACCACTTGCCTTTCAGGTCAGCGTCCGACACTTTTACGAAGTCGCCGTTTTTGAAGGCGTCAGCTTTGAACGGTTTAACTTGGCTGTTGATGATAGGCATCGATGACTCTCCGTCAGGGGTTGTGAAGTTGATGGAGAGGACTTTACCGGCTCAGGCAGCGATTGGCTCATTGGCAAACCTGATGCTGCTGATCGGTTTTGGCTATTAGCGGATGTTATTAATAGAAGAAATTGGTATCTAGCTGTCGCTGAGGTGACCTGTAGGAGAGAGCTTGCTCCTACAGGGGATTCACATCAGACCGGGGTGCGCATCGTCACGAACTCTTCCGCCGCCGTCGGGTGCACGCCGATGGTGTCGTCGAAGTCGCGCTTGGTGGCGCCGGCCTTCAGGGCGATGGCCAGGCCTTGCACGATCTCGCCGGCGTCAGGGCCGACCATGTGGCAGCCCAGCGCCTTGTCGGTCTTGCCGTCCACCACGAGCTTCATCAGGCTGCGCTCCTGGCAATCGGTCAGGGTCAGTTTCATTGGCCGGAAACGGCTCTCGAAAATCACCACCTCATGCCCGGCCGCGCGGGCCTCTTCTTCGGAGAGGCCAACAGTGCCGATGTTCGGCAGGCTGAACACCGCCGTCGGGATCATCTTGTAATCCACCGGACGATACTGCTCAGGCTTGAACAGGCGGCGCGCCACGGCCATGCCTTCGGCCAGCGCCACAGGGGTGAGCTGGACGCGGCCAATGACGTCGCCCAGGGCCAGGATCGACGGTTCGGCCGTCTGGTACTGCTCGTCGACTTCGACAAAGCCCTTGTCATTGAGCTTGACCCCGGTATTTTCCAGCCCCAGGTTGTCCAGCATCGGACGCCGCCCCGTGGCGTAGAAGACGCAGTCGGCCTCCAGTACGCGTCCGTCCTTGAGCGTCGCCTTGAGGCTGCCGTCGGCGAGCTTTTCGATGCGCTCGATGTCGGCATTGAATTGCAGGTCCATGCCGCGCTTGGTCAGCTCTTCCTGCAAGTGCTTGCGGACCGAGCCGTCGAAGCCGCGCAGGAACAGGTCACCGCGATACAGCAAGGTAGTCTGGGCGCCCAGGCCGTGGAAGATCCCGGCGAACTCGACGGCAATGTAGCCGCCGCCCACGACCAGCACGCGTTTGGGCAGGGTCTTGAGGAAGAACGCCTGGTTGGAGCTGATGGCGTGTTCGTGACCCGGGATCTCCGGGATCTGCGGCCAGCCGCCCGTGGCGATCAGGATGTTTTTCGCGGTGTAACGCTCACCGTTGATCTCGACCGTGTGCGGGTCGACGATGCTGGCGTGGCCTTCATGCAACGTCACGCCGCTGTTGACCAGCAGGTTGCGGTAGATGCCGTTCAGGCGGTTGATCTCGCGGTCCTTGTTGGCGATCAAGGTGGCCCAATCGAAATCGGCCTCGCCCAGGGTCCAGCCGAAACCGGCAGACTGCTCGAAGTCTTCGGCGAAGTGGGCGCCGTAGACCAGCAGTTTTTTCGGCACGCAACCAACGTTGACGCAGGTGCCGCCCAGATAGCGGCTCTCGGCCACGGCCACCCTGGCGCCAAACCCCGCCGCGAACCGCGCCGCGCGCACACCGCCGGAACCGGCGCCAATTACATACAGGTCAAAATCAAAGGCCATTGTCTATCTCCTCGGCAGGCCATCAGCATACCCGCCGCCGTTCGTTGGGCAAGCGCAGAAAAACAAAAAGCCACCCGAAGGTGGCTTTTCAGTACAAGCAAGCGTGGCGTTATCAGTAAGCCTTGCCGGTCTTGTAGAAGTTCTCGAAGCAGAAGTTGGTGGCGTCGATGTAGCCTTCGGCGCCGCCGCAGTCGAAACGCTTGCCCTTGAACTTGTAGGCCATGACGCAGCCGTTCTGGGCTTGTTTCATCAGGGCGTCAGTGATCTGGATTTCACCGCCTTTGCCCGGCTCGGTTTGTTCGATCAGGTCGAAGATGTCCGGGGTCAGGATGTAACGACCGATGATCGCCAGGTTCGATGGCGCGTCTTCCGGTTTTGGCTTCTCGACCATGCTGTGTACACGGTAGATGTCGTCGCGGATCATCTCGCCGGCGATCACGCCGTACTTGTTTGTTTCCTGCGGGTCGACTTCCTGGATCGCGACGATCGAGCAGCGGAATTGCTTGTACAGCTTGACCATCTGGGTCAGGACGCCGTCGCCTTCGAGGTTGACGCACAGGTCGTCCGCCAGCACCACGGCAAACGGTTCGTCACCGATCAGTGGGCGGCCGGTCAGGATCGCGTGACCCAGGCCCTTCATTTCGGTCTGGCGGGTGTAGGAGAACGAGCACTCGTCAAGCAGCTTGCGGATGCCGACCAGGTATTTCTCCTTGTCGGTGCCCTTGATCTGGTTTTCCAGCTCGTAGCTGATGTCGAAGTGGTCTTCCAGGGCGCGCTTGCCGCGACCGGTGACAATGGAGATTTCGGTCAAACCGGCATCCAGTGCCTCTTCGACGCCGTACTGGATCAGTGGCTTGTTTACCACCGGCAGCATTTCCTTGGGCATGGCCTTAGTCGCTGGCAGGAAGCGAGTACCGTAACCGGCTGCTGGGAACAAGCATTTCTTGATCATAAAAGTCCTTGAAAGGGCTGTGTGTACGAGTTTCGGCGCAGTCTAATCAGGCGGCGTGCACCTTACAATGCCCCGCACTGGCTAACCGATGCCAACATAGAGAAATATTCCAGCGGATAGTTCCGCGTAATTGCTGGAGTGCCATTAGGCATAGCAGAAAATCGCGTCGACGCCGGGAATTCGCAGGCGGCGGATGCGGCCTTTTGACGCTATCATGCCGCGATTCAACCAGCCAACGAGGCAGATAGATGTCGGCAGCAAAAAGCGTCAACGGGTTCCTGATCAACAAATCCAGCGATGGCCAGTGGTGGGTCGACAGCGCCAACGGCGAGCGCATTGCCGGGCCATTCCCGAGCGAGAAGATGGCCGTTGAAGTGGCCAGCGTGCTGGAACTGGAGCGCCCGGCACCTGCGCGGCGCAGCAAGGACACCTGACACACCCGTCCCCTGTAGGAGCGAGCATGTCGAGGCGTCGAACCGTCGCGATGGGCGTCAACGATGACGCTGGCTGTCTGGATGCCCGCGGTGCCTGAGCCACCATCGCGACGGTGCGACGATTCGACATGCTCGCTCCTACAGGCATCTCGGGAGATTGAGAAAGACATGGCCTTTGGCTATAACCTTTTGCTCACGGCGCTGTCACAGACTTAGCCCCATTATCCTGACGACGACCCAAACATGAACAAACTGCTACCGTTGATTGCGCTCCTGGCCCTGGGTGGCTGTGCCACCACCGAAACCACTTACCTGGGCAATGGCGAGCAAGGCCTCGCCATCGACTGCTCGGGGGAAGCCAATTCCTGGGCGACGTGTTACGAAAAAGCCGATGCCTCCTGCGCCGGCACCGGCTATCGAATCGTTGGCACCGACGGCACACCGTCTCCCAAAGAAGAGGACAAGACGCTGGGGGTCGACATCGGCAACTACAAGAACCGCAGCGTCGTGGTGGTCTGCAAGTAAGGCGCCCTGCCCTACATGTGGATCTCTGCGAACTTGATGCCCAGCCCACGCACCGTCTCGATCAAGTCATCGAGACGTGCGAAGGATTCGACTTCGTCGTTGTCGTCCACCAGAAAATAACTGCGCCCCGCGCTTTTCTTGAAGAACACAATCCATTGCGCCGGCTCCGCCGGGTTTTGAATCACATGGGTGGCAGAGATTTGACCCTCTGCATGGCGCTCCCGTACCTGCTCTCGCTTCATGCTCGACTCCAGAAATGACAATGCCGCCAAGCGTTGCTGTGGCGGCATCGGTGCTGACGGGCGGTATTCTATCAGCCGGAAATGCAGGCGGTGGCGGCGTTGCGTACATCCATCGGACGCAGGGGCACATTGGAAATGCGTTCGTGCAGCTTGATGCTGCTGCCACCGGAGCGTTCCTCGATATCGAACACTGCGGCAGGGCCCGAGGAAAATTTCTGCGGCACAATCACCCGTACCGCATCCTTGCCTTGCGGCTCGATTTGCAGGGGGCTGCGGCTGCTGGCCAGTTTTTCGCTCAGGCATTGCGCGTACTCATGGGGCTTCTTGCCGGAAATCACGTTCATGGTCGGCAGCGATTCATTGATTTCCTTGACGCTCGCACAACCACTCATCGCCAACGCGCACGGCAAGACCCACACAGCCCATTTCATACAAAACCTCCGACAAAGAGCCTCGGACAGCGCAAACGCTGATTTTCTCCATGGCCCCCTGCTTTTTCGTTCATTGAATTTTCGAAATACTTTGTTTAATTGCCAAAGCGATGCCCGGCGGTCGGATAATAACCCGTCCAGGCTGATAAACTGCGCCAATCACCCTGGCTATCGTTTTGATTTTGTAGAAAAAGCCCTTTTGGAGGCGCCCCCATGAAATTTATCCACCAGCGAGAGCACCTCAACGAGGACGACATCGTCGTCATCCAATGCTCGCAGACGTGCAACATCCGTTTGATGAACGACGCCAATTTCCGCAGTTTCAAGAATGGCGGCCGTCACACCTACCATGGTGGCGCGTTCGACACCTTCCCGGCGCGCATTACCGCACCGAGTACCGGATTCTGGAACATCACCATCGACACTGTCAGCCGCCGGGCAATCAGCGTGACCCGCAAACCGACCCTGACTCACTCGATCAAAATCATCCGTCGTTCCAGCACCAAACTGAGCTGAACGGCACTCGACGCACAGGCACGACCATGGCTCTAACCACTAAATACGTCATCAAGTACAAGCTCAACGGTGAGCGCCGCTTCGAGTTTGCCCAACTGGAAAACGGCACCGAAGCAGAAGCCAAGGCAGCCCTGGATGCCTTGCATGGCGCCGGCGACGATGTCATCAGCGAAATCAGCGTCAGCAAGGCGCTGTAATACTGCGCACCATGAACCCGATCACCTTTGATCTGTTTGCCGATGTTGAGCCCGAACAAGCGCCCCGGCGCGAGCAGATTGGCGAACAGTCCTACGTCTTGCGCGGCTTCGCCCTGCCCTGGCTGGAGCAATTACTGCCAGCGCTGGAAACGGTGCTGGCGGTGGCGCCGTTTCGGCAGATGGTCACCCCCGGCGGTTTCACCATGTCCGCCGCGTTGAGCAGTTGCGGCAACTGGGGCTGGACCACCGACCGCAGCGGTTACCGCTATTCGCACCTGGACCCACGTACCCAGGCCCCTTGGCCCGAGATGCCCGCTGTTTTTTTCGCCCTCGCCCAGGCGGCGGCGCTGGAAGCCGGTTTTGCCGACTTCGTGCCAGATTCCTGCCTGATCAACCGCTATATTCCCGGCGCGAAAATGTCATTGCATCAGGACAAGGACGAAGCGTCCTACGCGGCGCCGATCGTTTCGGTGTCACTCGGGCTGCCGGCGATGTTTCTGTTCGGTGGATTCGAGCGCAGTGAAAAAAGCCAGCGGGTGCCGTTGTTTCATGGCGACATCGTGGTCTGGGGCGGTGTCGACCGCTTGCGTTATCACGGGATTTTGCCGATCAAGCCAGGCGTGCACCCGCGCCTGGGCGAGCAGCGCATCAACTTCACTTTTCGCACTGCTCATTGATCATTCGAGTTTGACCGCAAGACCCGGAGTGCAGCGACCTCGTCGACTGGTTAATCTGACTCAAACGGATCAACGGACTTCACGCCATGACCACCATCGAGAACGATCCCCGCTGGGCCGCCGTCGTCGCCCGCGATCCCCGCGCCGACGGACAGTTTGTGTATGCGGTGAAAACCACAGGGGTGTACTGTCGCCCGAGCAGCCTGGCCCGCTTGCCCAAACCGCAGAACGTCGAGTTCTTCGATTCAGCCGAGCAGGCCCAGGCGGCGGGTTATCGTCCGAGCAAACGTGCGGTGAAGGATCACAGCGACGGCGCCACGCAACATGCAGCGACGGTCGCCGCGGCGTGTCGCCAGATCGAGTCCGCCGAGCACTTGCCGACCCTGGGCGAGTTGGCCGATGCGGCCGGCTTGAGCAGTTTTCACTTCCATCGAGTATTCAAAACCATCACTGGCCTAACCCCCAAGGGCTATGCCACGGCGCACCGCTCACGCAAGGTCCGTCAGCACCTGGCGGGGGCAGGTTCGGTGACCGATGCGCTGTATGACGCCGGCTTCAATTCCAACGGGCGTTTTTATGCGGCGGCGGACCAGGTGCTGGGCATGAAGCCCGGTGACTACCGTGCCGAGGGGCAGAACAACGACATCCGTTTTGCCGTCGGCCAGTGTTCGTTAGGCGCAATATTAGTCGCGCAAAGCTCGCGGGGTGTCTGCGCGATTCTATTGGGCGACGATCCGCACCAGTTGGTCTGCGACCTGCAGGACAGGTTTCGCCGCGCCAACCTGATCGGCGCCGACCCCGAGTTCGAGCAACTGATCGCCAGGGTCGTCGGTTTTATCGAAGCCCCGGCCATCGGCCTGGATTTGCCGCTGGACGTGCGCGGCACGGCGTTTCAAGAGCGGGTCTGGCAAGCCCTGCGTGAAATCCCGGTGGGCAGCACCGCCAGCTACGCCGATATCGCCCAGCGCATCGGCGCGCCGAAGGCCGTGCGCGCCGTGGCCCAGGCCTGCGGCGCGAACAGCATCGCGGTGGCCATCCCCTGCCACCGCGTGGTGCGCAGCGATGGCAATCTGTCGGGCTACCGCTGGGGCGTAGAGCGCAAACGCCTGTTACTGGACCGCGAGTCGCACTGAATCAGCGGTTCACATCCACCACCACCCGCCCACGCAACTGGCCGGCGAGCAACCGCGGTGCGGCTTCGATCACTTCGCTGAGGCCAATTTCGTGACTGATCAGTGGCAGCAATGCGCAGTCCAGATCGCTGGCCAGTCGGTTCCATGCCTCGATACGTCTGGCCTTGGGTTGGGTCACGCTGTTGATCCCGGCCAGGGTCACGCCGCGCAGAATGAACGGCGCCACAGACGCCGGAAAATCCATGCCCTGGGCCAGGCCGCACGCGGCAACTGTGCCGTTGGCCTTGGTGCTGGCACAGGCGTTGGCCAAAGTGTGGCTGCCCACCGAGTCGATCACCGCCGCCCAACGCTCCTTGGCCAGTGGCTTGCCCGGCTCTGACAATGTGGCACGGTCGATGATTTCATTGGCGCCCAGGCGCTTGAGGTAATCGTGTTCCGAGGTGCGCCCGGTGGAGGCGACTACCCGGTATCCGAGCTTGCTGAGCAAGGCAATGGCAAAACTGCCGACTCCACCGTTGGCGCCGGTCACCAGGACTTCGCCCTGTTCAGGGGCTACGCCGTTATGTTCCAGCGCCAGGATACTCAGCATCGCCGTGTAACCGGCGGTGCCAATGGCCATGGCCTGGGCGGGAGAAAACGGGTGTGGCAGCGGGATCAGCCAGTCGCCATTGAGTCGCGCCTTCTGCGCCAGCCCGCCCCAGTGCCCTTCGCCGACACCCCAACCATTGAGTAGGACCTGGTCACCGACCTTGTAGTCCGGATGCCCGCTGCTTTCGACTGTCCCTGCCAGATCGATACCCGGCACCATCGGGAATTTGCGCACCACCGGGCTGCTGCCGGTGATGGCCAGACCGTCCTTGAAATTCAGCGTGCTGTACGCCACCCGCACCGTCACATCGCCCTCGGGCAGTTGATCGTCGTTGATCTGTTGCAGCGAGGCGCGGTAACCGCTGTCGTCCTTGTCGATCAAAATACCTTGGAACATGGCTGTCTCCTGCGCATTTGTCGGGTTGTGATGCAATGGAATAACACATTCGCGCCCGATCCCCACACCCGACTTTCGGCCACCCCCACCCCCTGTAGGAGCGAGCTTGCTCGCGATGGGTCCAGCACATCCAGCATCAAGGCGACTGACACGCCGCCATCGCGAGCAAGCTCGCTCCTACAGGGGGTGGCGTGGTAAAACCCTCCCTGCCCTGTTTTGATGTCGGAGAAACCTGCAAATGAGCCAATGGCCAGACACCCGAATCATTGACCTGCTGGGGATCGAACTGCCGATCATCCAGGCGCCCATGGCCGGTGCAACCACTGTCGCCATGGTGGTCGCGACGAACGAGGCCGGTGGCTTGGGCTCCCTGCCCGCCGCCCTGTTGAGCACCGAGCAACTGCGCGAGGACCTGAAAAGCATTCGCGAGCAATCCAGTCGCCCCATCAACGTCAACTTCTTCTGTCACCAGCCGCCCGCCGGCGATGAACAGCGTGCCCGGGACTGGAAAAATCTGCTGGAACCTTACTACCGCGAACTGGGCGTGGATTTCGACGCACCGACACCCGTGTCCAATCGCGCACCGTTCGATGATGCCACCTGCAAAATCGTTGAAGAACTGCGTCCCGAAGTGGTGAGTTTTCACTTCGGCCTGCCGGAAAAATCCTTGCTCGACCGGGTCAAGGCGACCGGGGCCAAGGTTCTGTCCTCGGCCACCACGGTCGAAGAAGCCATCTGGCTGGAACAGCATGGCTGCGATGCGATCATCGCCATGGGCAACGAGGCCGGCGGCCATCGCGGCATGTTCATCGCCGATGACGTCAGCAGACAGGTCGGTCTCTTCGCGTTGTTGCCACAGATCGTCGACGCAGTGAAGGTCCCGGTGATTGCCGCCGGTGGCATTGCCGATGCACGAGGTGTTGCCGCGGCGTTTGTGCTCGGGGCTTCGGCGGTGCAAGTCGGCACGGCCTATCTGTTCACGCCAGAAGCCAAGGTCAGCGCTTCCCACCACCAGGCGTTGCGCACCGCAAAAGAAAGCGACACCGCACTCACCAACCTGTTCACGGGCCGCCCGGCCCGGGGCATTTTCAATCGAGTGATGCATGAACTCGGCCCCATGAGCGACAAGGCACCGGCTTTCCCCTTGGCCGGTGGTGCCTTGATGCCGCTGCGCGCCAAGGGTGAAGCGCAGTTCGCCAATCTCTGGGCCGGACAGGCGTTCCGGTTGTCCGTCGAGATGACAACGGCCGAGCTGACCCGGCAACTCGCCAAAGAAGGCCTGGCCAAACTGACTCGCGCCTGATGATCCCTCGTAGCAGCCGTCGCTGGCTGCTACGAGGCAATTCGACGCATCCGATGGATTCCGTTTACAGGCATTTCGCTATATAGTTTTTTACATAGCGATTTATCTCTCGAAATAACTGCCTATAACGGAGCTGTTTTTCATGACCATTCGTGTCTCTGCCGCCCTGCTCGCCGTTTTCACCACGGCCTTCGCTCACGCCGACGAAGTCCAGGTCGCCGTCGCGGCCAACTTCACAGCGCCCATCCAGGCCCTCGCTGCCGACTTCGAGAAAGACACCGGGCACAAACTGGTCACTTCCTTCGGCGCCACCGGCCAGTTCTACACGCAGATCAAGAACGGCGCGCCGTTCGAGGTGTTCCTGTCGGCCGACGACACCACCCCGGCCAAACTGGAAAGCGAGGGTGACACGGTCAAGGGTTCGCGCTTCACCTATGCGGTCGGCACCCTGGCGCTGTGGTCGGCCAAGGACGGTTACGTCGATGCCAAGGGCAAGGTCCTGGCCGACAACCAATACAAGCACCTGTCGATTGCCAACCCGAAAACTGCACCTTACGGCCTCGCTGCCACGCAAGTCCTGGCCAAACAAGGCCTGACCGACCAGGTCAAGGACAAGCTCGTCGAAGGCCAGAACATTACCCAGGCTTTCCAGTTCGTCTCCACCGGCAATGCCGAACTGGGCTTTGTCGCCTTGTCGCAGATCTATAAAGACGGCAAAGTCACCAGCGGCTCGGCGTGGATCGTTCCCGCCAGCCTGCACGATCCGATCAAACAAGACGCAGTGATCCTCAACAAGGGCAAGGACAACCCGGCCGCCAAGGCGCTGGTTGACTACCTCAAGGGGCCCAAAGCCGCTGCGGTCATCAAGTCCTACGGCTACGAGCTCTAAATGTCCCTGTCGAGTGCCGATTTTTCCGCAATCTGGCTGACCCTCAAGCTGGCCTCCCTGACCACGGTCATCCTGCTGATTGTCGGCACTCCCGTTGCACTGTGGCTGTCGCGCACCCGTTCCTGGCTGCGCGGTCCGGTCGGCGCCATCGTCGCCCTGCCCCTGGTGCTGCCACCGACGGTGATTGGTTTTTATCTGTTGCTGGCGCTGGGGCCGAACGGCTTTGTCGGCCAGTTAACCCAGTCATTGGGGCTGGGCACCCTGAGTTTCAGTTTTGCAGGCCTGGTCATAGGCTCGGTGCTCTATTCGATGCCGTTTGTGGTGCAGCCTCTGCAAAACGCCTTTTCCGCCATTGGCACCCGCCCGCTGGAAGTGGCCGCGACCTTGCGCGCCAACCCTTGGGACGTGTTCTTCAGCGTCATCCTGCCCCTGGCCCGACCGGGCTTCATCACCGCCGCGATCCTGGGATTTGCCCACACCGTCGGCGAGTTCGGCGTGGTGCTGATGATCGGCGGCAACATTCCCGACAAGACCCGAGTGGTTTCGGTGCAGATCTACGATCACGTCGAAGCCATGGAGTATGCCCAGGCGCATTGGCTGGCCGGAGCCATGCTGGTGTTCTCGTTCGCCGTGTTGCTGGCGCTGTATTCCAGCCGCAAAACCAAAGCCGGCTGGAGCTGATCGATGATTCACACGCGCTTGAAGTTGAAGTATTCAGGCTTCGCCCTGGATGTGGATGTGAAATTGCCGGGGCGCGGCGTCACCGCGCTGTTCGGTCATTCCGGCTCGGGCAAGACCACCTGCCTGCGTTGTATCGCCGGTCTGGAGCGCGCCGAACAGGGGTTTGTCCAGGTCAACGATGAAGTCTGGCAGGACAGCGAAAAGAACCTTTTCGTCCCACCGCACAAGCGTGCCATTGGTTATGTATTCCAGGAGGCCAGTCTGTTCCCGCATCTGTCGGTGCGGGCCAACCTGGAGTTCGGCCTCAAGCGCATCCCGAAGCCGCAGCGCCGGGTAGACCTGACGCATGCCACCCAGTTGCTGGGGATCAGCCATCTGCTCGATCGCCATCCGCAACACCTGTCCGGCGGCGAACGCCAGCGTGTCGGCATCGCCCGCGCCCTGCTGACCAGCCCGCAACTGCTGCTGATGGACGAACCGCTGGCGGCGCTGGATGCGCAACGCAAAAACGAAATACTGCCGTATCTGCAGCGTTTGCACGATGATCTCGACATCCCGGTGCTGTACGTCAGCCATTCCCAGGATGAAGTGGCGCGGCTGGCCGACCATATCGTGCTGCTCAGCGAGGGCAAAGCCTTGGCCAGCGGTCCCATCGGCGACACCCTGGCCCGTCTCGACTTGCCGTTGGCCCAGGGCGATGACGCCGGCGTAGTGATCGAAGGCCAGGTCAGTGCCTATGACCGCGATTATCAACTGCTGACCCTGCAACTGCCCAACAGCGAGCTGAACATTCGTGTAGCCCACACACCGATGGCGGTCGGCCAGGCGCTGCGCGGCAAGGTGCAGGCGCGGGATGTCAGCCTGAGCCTGCATGGCAACGAACCCAGCAGCATCCTCAATCGCCTGCCGGTGACGGTGGTCAGTGAGCTGGGCGCGGAGAATGCCGCTCACGTCCTGATCCGTCTGGACGCCGCTGGCACGCCGCTGCTGGCGCGCATCACCCGTTACTCCCGTGATCAGTTGAATGTGCACCCCGGTCAGCAGCTCTGGGCGCAAATCAAGGCGGTGGCCGTGCTGGCGTAAATTCGCTGGCACGACGGCAACAGGCTGCGGTCAATGGCTGTAACGGCCCCTCTGATTCGCGCCCAAGGATTGTTGCCATGCCCGATTCCACCCTTCCCGACATGCTCCCCCCCGACCTGCATTATGTCGACGATGCCCAGCCCGGACTCACCCGCAGGAAGCTGCGCGGCAAGTTCTGCTATTTCGACGCCGCGGGCCAGCGCATCACCGACCCCGACGAAATCAAACGCATCAACGCCCTGGCCGTTCCGCCGGCCTATACCGATGTGTGGATCTGCGCCGACCCTCGTGGCCACCTGCAAGCCACCGGTCGCGATGCCCGGGGACGCAAGCAGTACCGCTATCACCCACGCTGGCGGGAGGTGCGCGATGCCGACAAGTATTCGCGCTTGCGCGACTTCGGCCTCGCCCTGCCCAAGCTGCGTCGACAACTGGAAGCGCTGCTGGACGCACCGGGCTTCAGTCGCGACAAAGTCATGGCCACGGTCATCACCCTGCTCGATGCGACCTTGATTCGTGTGGGCAATACGCAGTATGCGCGCGACAACCGTTCCTATGGGCTGACCACCCTGCGCAACCGTCACGTCGAGGTCAATGGCTCGGCGATCCGTTTCCAGTTTCGCGGCAAGAGCGGCGTAGAACACCAGATCACGGTGAAGGACCGGCGCCTGGCGCGGATCATCAAGCGCTGCCAGGAAATTCCGGGGCAAAACCTGTTTCAGTACCTGGATGAAAACGGCGAGCGGCACAGCGTCACTTCGTCCGATGTCAACGCCTACCTGCAAAGCCTGACCGGCGCCGACTTTACCGCCAAGGATTACCGTACCTGGGCCGGCAGCGCCCTGGCACTGGCGGTGCTGCGTGAACTGCAGTGGGAGCCGGAGTCGGACGCCAAGCGCCATGTCGTAAACATGGTAAAGGAAGTGGCAAGGCAACTGGGCAACACTCCGGCAGTGTGCCGCAAGTGCTACATCCACCCGGCGGTTCTCGAGGGATTTCTGCTGGGGGCCTTGGCCGCATTGCCGCGACCCAGAACACGCAAGGGCCTGCGCGCCGAAGAAGTCGGATTGGCGATGTACCTTGAGCAGATGATCGAGGCCAACCAACCGACGAACTGACCGCGCATTTTTTGCATGATCACGCAGGGCTTCTATAGTAGACCTGATAGAAATTCAGCTTCGGTGGGGCAATGGAAGACTTTTTCGTCGTCAAGCGCTGCAACAAGATCGTCATCCATGGCCGCCGAGCCGGGGAATCCGAACATCAATCCCCTGAGGCCGCTGTGTGGTACCGCATCGCCGATACTCGCACCAACGGCTTCATCGGTGACGGCTATGAATGCGAGGAAGACGCCCAGCGCATTTGCCGGCAACTCAATGCCCAATCACGCGTGACCGCCCGGCAAGGTTGAAGCCCGGGTCTATACTCAAATGGCTGAGGGACCAGCAACGGCAACAGCTCGCCTGAGGCGGGCTTTTTGATGCCATTTTTGCCAGGTTTCTTGAACGGAGGTTTGCCATGTCCGAAAAAGAGTCCATCACCACCCTGCTGACCTTGCTGGATTCACGCCAGGCCCGCTTGGCGGCGGCTTGCAAGGAAATCGCCGACTGGGTCGATCATCAAGGGGGGCACCCGACCGCCCTCAGGATTCGTGATCGCCTGAACGACATCGAGAAGGACACACCGCTGATTCGCAATACGCTGTCGGCGCTCAAGCCCGTCGATCGGCCACTGCCACGGTTCAGATGACGCAAGAACATTCTTTCTCGGGACGTCTGACGGTGACGCGTGGTTCGCCGACTTCCGTCGTGCCTGACCGTTTGTCGCCAAACACCGCCCAGATCGGGTGTCGGGCTTTTTTTGCCTGGCGGTTTCACGCCGTATTCACATTGGCCTTCGTACAGTCAAATCACTCCTTTTTGAACCCTGACCCGCCCGCATGCGGGTCTTTTTTTGCCCGCTAAAAATGCCTTCTCTCTGAACCGCGAGCATCAACGTCCAAGACGCGTTGGGCATCGCGACGGTGCGACAAGTTGACAGGCAAGAGAACGACGTTCGGCTGGGGCGATAACGGGTTTGCTCGGCTAGGATTGATAACGCATCCAGCCAGCGTCGACCTGTTGTGTGAACACCTGATCAAGGAGGAGCGATGACACGTATTCATGAAGCCGAGAAAACCTATCGCATGTGGTCCAGTCCGATCCTGCTGGAGCTCAAGGAACGCGAACATCAACTGGACCCCAGCGCCCGCCAGGCCTTACAGAATATTCTGGTGGAGAGACGCCTGGTGAACACGGGCAACCCTGCGGGCGTCGAGCGGCGTCAGGAATGGGGCAGCCAGCCATAGCGCAGCCGCCTGCGGCGGCAAAACTTAAGTATGGCAATGCGATACACATGGACGATGGTTCCGTGTCCTGCCTGGGCATAGTGTTCTCGTTCATCCGCCGCAAACGCGGCACCCAGACGAGAACGCTCACCATGACCGACGAAATCCAAGGAACCTCCCGCCGTGCCCTGATGAACGCTGGCCTGACGGTGGCCGCATTGGCAGTGGCCGTGCCTGCCCTGGCAGGTCAGCCGGGTAGGCCCACAGCGCCAGCCAGCCGATCAAACCATCAGGGTTCGGGCTACCTCACACTCAAGGACGGCACCCGTCTGTTCTACAAGGACTGGGGCACCGGCCAACCCATCGTTTTCCATCACGGCTGGCCGCTGTCCGGGGACGACTGGGATAACCAGATGCTGTTCTTCCTGAGCAAAGGCTTTCGCGTGATCGCCCATGACCGCCGTGGTCACGGCCGGTCCAGCCAGACCGCCACCGGCAACGACATGGACACCTACGCCGCCGACTTCGCCGAACTGGCAGCCCACCTCGACCTCAAGGGCGCCGTCCACATCGGTCACTCCACCGGTGGCGGCGAAGCAGCCCGCTACGTCGCACGCCATGGCGGCAATGGTCGCGTCGCCAAGGCCGTGCTGATCGGCGCCGTCCCGCCCATCATGCTGCAAACGGCAAAAAATCCCGGTGGCTTGCCCCTGAAAGTATTCGATGGTTTTCGCGAAGCACTCGCCGCCAACCGCGCGAACTTCTACCGAGACGTCGCGGCCGGCCCTTTCTATGGCTTCAACCGGCCAGGCGCCAAAGTCTCGCAACCGGTGATCGACAACTGGTGGCGCCAGGGTATGAACGGCGGTGCCAAGGCGCAATACGACTGCATCAAGGCCTTCTCCGAAACCGACTTCACCGAAGACCTGAAAATGATCCAAGTGCCCACCCTGGTGCTGCACGGAGAAGACGACCAGATCGTGCCCATCGAAGACTCCGCACGCCTGAGCATCAAACTGCTCAAGCATGGCACGCTGAAAACCTACCCTGGCCTGCCACACGGCATGTGCACGACGCACGCAGAGACGATCAATGCAGATTTGTTGGCGTTTATCACGGGGTGATGGGGGGCTCGCGAATGTGCGAGCTGGAAACGAACAAGGGTTTGCGTCGGCTTTCGCCCGCAAACCCTTGGTTTTGAATGGTGCCCGAAGCCGGAATCGAACCGGCACGCCCTTACGAGCGGGGGATTTTAAGTCCCATGCGTCTACCAGTTTCGCCATTCGGGCGGTAGCGCGGTCAAGCGATCTGAACACTGACACGTGTAGGTCTGTCAGTTCTGACGCTTGTAAAACAGAGGACGAAATATATACATCCCGTCCGGGTGAAGCAAGTTCGCGCAGGCCCTTTTCAAGACTAAATCTTGCTGGGTGGCGCAAATAAAAAAGCTCCGTAAATCATTGATCTACGGAGCTATTTTAAGAGTGGAGGCCGAGGTCGGAATCGAACCGGCGTAGGCGGATTTGCAATCCGCTGCATAACCATTTTGCTACTCGGCCCCAATGCCCCTGATGCAATTGAAACAACATCAAAGGCGTACAAACCTGGAGTAGATTCAAGATCCAACTCCTTGAAAACATTGAGCTTTTTCAGCGATCAGTGCTTTCGATGGCGTGAATTATGGACTGATTTGCCGGGGCTGACAACCCCTTGATTTCAAAAAAAATCTGTCGAAGACTGGAACGCCCGCTGAGGTTTGTGCACTCGCCCGCCAATGACAGGCAAAAAAAATCCCGGGCAGCTGATGGACGCCCGGGATCTAAAAATGCATAAACCGTGGTGGTGAACGCGGGCCGAATGTTACGGTCATTTTCACCATGTAACAAGATATTTTAGTTCACTGCATGGTTAAAAACACCTTTAACCCCTTCAATATCCACATGTTTTCCGGGGACGCTGCGCGACAGGTGGTCCATTTACAGGTACCAGCGGTACTCACGGGCACTGATGTCCTGCAGGAAGGCCAGATGGTCCTGGCGCTTGTTTTCGCAGTAGACCATCAAGAACTCCGCGCCCAGCCCCTCGCGCACAGGCTCATGATTTTGCATGGCGCGCACGGCCTCCAGCATTTCCGTCGGGAAGTCCACGCCACTGCCGCGATCTTCGTTGAGCGGCTTGATCGGCTCCTGCTGTGCCTCCAGCCCATGCTCCATGCCCACGAGGATAGCGGCCAGCACCAGGTACGGGTTGGCATCGGCGCCTGACAGGCGATGTTCGATGCGCAGGTTTTTCGGGTCCGACTCGGGCACGCGTACGCAGGCGTCACGATCTTCAAAGCCCCAACTGGCCCGCGTGGCAATGTTGGTGGTGCCGCTCAGGCGCCGCATGGCGTTGTGGTTCGGCGCGAAGATCGGCATGCAGTGCGGGATCAGTTGCAGGCAGCCTGCGATGGCATGGCGCAACGGTTTCTGGTCATTGGCGGCCAGCAAGTTGTTGCCCGCCTGGTCATACAAGCTCACGTGAACATGCATGCCGCTACCCGGATGCTGCAAATAAGGTTTGGACATGAAGCTGGCGCGGTAGTCGTGCTTCATCGCCACACCACGGGTGCTGCGGCAGAACAGTGCGGCCCAGTCGGCGGCGCGGAGACCATCGTCGAGGTGGCCGAAATTGATTTCGAACTGGCCCGGCCCCAGTTCGGCGGTGATCACCGTGGTGTCGATGCCTTGTGCCCTTGCGGTCTCTACCATGTCATCGAGCACTGGCGCGAAACGCGTCAGCCGTTCGATGTGCATGTTGGGCTGGTCATCGGCGTCATCGGTCGCTGCATCCCGGGCAAACTGTGGCAAACCTTCACGCAACTGGCGATCGAAGAGGTAGAACTCCAGCTCGAAAGCCACTACCGGGAAAATGCCTTTGCGTTCCAACCGCGCCAGCACCTGCGCCAGGACTTCCCGTGGTTCGAATACAATGGGTTTTTCCGTGTCGCTGGAGGTGATCAGCATCTGGCCCACGGGCTGCTTTTCCCAGTCGACGATCTTCAGGGTGCCTGGCACGAGGCGGCGCGGCGCATCCGGGTCACCGTCGTTGAAGCAATAGTCGCCAATCTTGAACAGCCCGCCCTGGGTGCCGAGCAATACACAGTTCTGCGGCAGTTTGAGCGCACTGCCAGCGGCGACCTTTTCGAGCAGGTCGATCGGATAGCGCTTGCCGTAGAAATGCCCCGGGATGTCCAGGGAAATCAGGTCGACGTAGCGCACGTCGGGGTAGCGCTCGCGAAACGCGCGCACTTCAGCAACCAGATCAGAGCAGACAGCGTCCATCGTTGTGTTCCCTTGTTTTTATCAGGTGTAGACCCAGAGCACCCGGGTGAGTTGATCGGAGCGATTGCCGTAGCGGCAATGGGCATGGCTGGCGAGCTGGAAACTGTCCCCGGCCTCAAGCGTGACTGGCTCGGCGTCATCGAGCCAAAGCGTGAGTTGCCCTTCGAGCACGTAACCGCCCTGCTCCGAGCTGTCGTTCATGTGCCGCTCGCCGCTGCTGGCGCCGGGCTCGAGCAGGCTTTCGAGCATCGAGAACGATGCGCGCATTTTCGGCGAGACCAGGATGTCGGTGATCCCGTCGGCGTAGTACAACGTGCGGCGCTCGTCGGGGCGGGTCACCCACGGGAGGGCCATGGGCTTGGGCAAACTGTAGAAATAGGTCGTCGGCACGCCGAGGGTTTCGCTGATCGCGGTCAGGTCCGCCACCGTCGGCCGGGAGAGCCCGCGCTCGACCTGCGAGAGAAAACCCACCGAGCGGCCGATTTTGTCCGCCAGGTCCTTGAGCGTGTACTTTTTGTGCTTGCGCAGGTCCTGGATCAGGATCGCCAGCGCCGAGATTTCTTCTTGCCTGTCCATTCGATAACGTTCCGGAAATGTGCGGTTCAAAGGCTGTCGCGCAAGCGATACCAGGCTTTGCCGATGGCTTCCAGCGGGGCCGCCATGTATTTGCCGCCGGGGAAGCTGCCGTTGACCAGGCCCTGGTACAAGCCCAACTCGTCGGGCTGGCCGAGTATCGCGTCAGACACCGCACGAGCCGCCGCCAATGTCGGCAACACGCCGTGGCCCGAGTAGCCCTGGAGCCAGTAAAGATCGCCGCGCCGGCCGATATCGGGTGTGCGCTTGAGGGTCAGATCGATGTGTCCGCCCCAGGCGAATTCCAGCTCCACGCCCTTGAGCTGGGGGAACACACGCTCCAGGAACGGTCGAGTGGCCGCCGCGATGTCCTTGGGCATGCCGCCCAGGTAGGTACAGCCGCCACCAAACAGCAGGCGGTGATCGGGGGTGCGGCGGAAGTAGTCGAGGACAAACTGGTTGTCGGTGACGCAGGCATTGCTCGGCAGCAGCGCGGTGGCCAGTCCTTGGGAAAGCGGCGCGGTAGCGACCTGATAAGTGCCCACGGGCAACACGCAGCTCGCCAGTTGCGGATCGAGCCGATCCAGATAGGCATTGCAGGCCAGTACCAGCACATCGGCCCGAACACGGCCGCGCTCGGTGGTCACCACGTAGCGCCCGCCTTCTTCGCGATAGCTCAGCGCCTTGCTCTGCTCATGAATGTGCCCGCCCGCGTTTTCGATGGCAGCGGCCAAACCGAGGGCGAGACGCAGCGGATTCAGGTGGCCGCCCTCGGGGTCATACAACCCCGCCTGATAACGCTCACTGGCGACCCATTGCGGCAACTGTTCACGGGGAATGAACTGCAAACCGTCGTGGCCCCACTTGTGGCTGGCCTCATGCTGCCACTCGGTGAGCAAATCGACCCGACGTGGCAGCACCGACGTCCACAGGTGTCCGGCGCGGTAGTCACACTCGAAATCATGCCGCGCCGGCAAGGCGCGCAATTCCCGCGCGGCCCAGCGCATGCCATCCCACAAGCGGCGCGCCCACTCGTAACCCAGCGCAGCTTCCAGTGGCGGCATATCGCACGACCAACCGAGAATCGCCTGACCACCATTACGCCCCGACGCCGCCCACGCCACACGGCTGGCTTCCAGCAAGGTGACACGCTTGCCAGCCAGGGCCAGGCGCAACGCCGTGTGCAAACCACTGAAACCGGCGCCGATGATCAACACTTCGGTGTCGCGCTCACCTTCCAGGGGGGCACGCTCGACCAGGTGATCAGCGCAGGCATGGGCGTAGTAGCTGGGGACGTGCCGGGTGGATTGTTGAAACATGCGGGAGGCTCATGAAATTTTGTTATTTAAATTTCATGAAAATTTATATGATTAATTTCACACGCACAAGCCATTCCTGTAGGAGCGAGCTTGCTCGCGATGGAGGCCAACGATAACGCGGGACACCTGATACCCCGCGTTGCTCTTGAGTCCATCGCGAGCAAGCTCGCTCCTACAGTTTGTGTGTGTAAGGGCTACGGCCGGATCACGCGATCGGGATCAGCGGATCAGCCGCCGCCCAGGCAGCTTCGCGGTTGGCGGCTGGCGGGTAGATCCATACGGTGTTGATCTGGGTTTTCAGCGCCTTGGCCTCCTGCCTCACCAGTTTCACCTGGCGATCCCAGCCCTCGGTGTACACCGCGCCCCAAGCCCCCAGGTCCAGGCATGTCACGTACTTGGGCTGGCTGTAGGCAAATCCGTCCACGCCAAGGATCTGCGCCGCAACGTTATTGCCGGCGTAACGCCCCAGCATGATTGCGTGCTGGCAGGTCATCAGCGCGTAGTTTCCGATCTCGTCGGATGCCGCGTAGGCCACGTCGCCAGTGGCGAAGATGTCGTCCTGGCCGATGACTTTCAGATGGCTGTCCACATGCAGGCGGCCCAGATGATCGCGCTCCGCCGGGATCTGTTCGGTCAAGGCGCTGGCGCGCACGCCAGTGGTCCAGACCACGGTCATGGCGTCGATTCGCTCGCCATCGCTGAGGTTTACACCCTTGGCATCGACAGAATCCACCGAGGCCTTGAGGTGCCATTTCACGCCGGTTGCGATGCTGGCTTCTTCGATCGACAGGGCAATTTCTTCGCCCATGGAGCCACCAATCTTGCTCCCCCGATCGACGATGATCACGTCGATGTCCGCGTTCTCGCCAAGGATGGCTCGCAGGCGTGCGGTCATTTCGGTCGCCGTTTCAATCCCGGTAAAACCGCCACCGGCGACGACGACGGTGTTGCGCGCCTTGCTGTCCGGCAGATGGGCCAGGGATTTAAGGTGATTTTCCAGCCGTACGGCCTGCTCGATTTGATCGACGTCGAAGGCATGCTCTGCCACGCCGCTGGTCGGCGGAATGGCCAAGCGGCTACCCGTGGCCAGAACGAGTTTGTCGTAGCTGCACGACTGTTCGACGCCCGCAGCGTCGATGTAGCCGACCCGTTTGTGGGCAACATCGATGGTCTCGGCAGCACCCTTGATGAACTTCACACCGACACAATCGAGCAGCTCGCCAATCGGTGCGGCCAGTTGATGAGCATTGGGTTCATAGAAGCGCGGACGCACGCGCAGCTCGGCCTGCGGGGCCAGGACGGTGACTTCCACGTTGGTGTGGCCGTGCATGTCGAACAGGCGGGTCGCGCTCAATGCTGTCCACAAACCTCCAAAACCTGCGCCGATTACCAGGATGTGCTGTTTCATTTGTAACTCCGCGAGAAAGCCGATCAATGAATGACTGGAAGGTGGCAGGCTGTCAGCACCCACCGAACAACTACGACTATATTGATCCTAGTTAATCGACGCAATCGGTTTTTGTAGATAGCCACTATCGACGTCGTCCATACCCCTTAAAACAAAGATCTTGAAGCACACCAGAGCACCACGGAAAAGCCTTCCAGATTGCCTGTCAAGATTCAGACTGCTAGAATTTGCGACAACATTAGTCGGAGATTGATATGTCTCTTTACAGCGCGGGCGTTGAGTACGGCATCCATTGCCTGGTTTTTCTGGTGGGCAACTGCGGCGACACCCGTGAGGCGAGCGTGCGCGACCTGGCTGAATTGCAAGGCGTGCCCCTGGACTATCTGGCGAAAATATTCACCAAACTGGCCAAGGCAAAATTGGTGGTGGCCACTGAAGGCGTGCGCGGCGGGTTTAAACTGGCGCGGCCTTCGGACGAGATCAGCGTGCTGGATATCGTCAATGCCATCGATGGGCAAAAGCAGATCTTCGAATGCCGTGAAATTCGCGGACGTTGCGCCTTGTTCGATGGCTGCACGCCCGATTGGGCGGTATCGGGACACTGTGCGATCCATGCGGTCATGCTCACCGCGCAAAAACGCATGGAAGAAGCACTGGCCCAGCAGACCATCCTTGATCTGGCCAGAAGAGTGGGACGCAAGGCCCCGGCGGCGTTCAACGGTCAGGTCGATGAATGGCTCAACGACCGGCGAGACAAAAAAAGCACTGCCGCACTGGTTATACCGACGACCGAAGTCGCAGACTGATCCGTCACAAACAGGTGCGAACGGCCTCGCGCAGTGCACCGGACTTGGCCCAGGGCGGCCCCTGGTACAACGAAACCCGGCTGCCGTCCTTGTTTTTGACGATATCCAGCGTCTCATCCGCACTGATCATGCCGGGCGCGGTGATCCGGTAGCCGTTGGAAATCCCGACTTGCGTTGTCTTGGAGACTTCCTTCTGCCAGGCCGGCAATACGCACGCAGCCAGCTCCTTGGGCGGCTTCTCACTGTATTTGCTGAAGTTAGGCTCACCCGGCACCACCGAGGCCGGCAATGAGCACCCCGCCAACATCCCCACTACGATTCCCGCCACCAGAGTCCGCATCGCGCATCCTTATCCCAAAAAAGAAAATGTAGCTCTTGGACAGGAAGATCGAGGCTAAAATTTCGTAGCGAGCATTTTCGGGAGATCATCATGTGGCTCAATGAATCTGAAAACGAACTGCGGCGGGACTTGCAGGGCATTGCCTCGGACTTGAGGTGGTCGGCGGTGGAGCTGTTGCGCCTGGCGGAACAACTGCGACAGTCGGGTAATGACGTGGATGCGCAGGCCGTTCACAGGTTATGCGATCTGTTTCAGGGAGATGAACAACGGCTGGCAGGGTATGCCGAGGAAGTGAAGGCGAAGGTGATCAGTCGCAATAAGCCTGCCTGACAACTGTAGGAGCGAGCTTGCTCGCGATGCGGTGTGTCAACCGACAAGCATGGAACTGGCCCACCGCTTTCGCGAGCAAGCCCGCCCCCACAGCAAAGCCCTTCAGTGGGCATTGGTTTTTTTGGCACGCGGCCTGTACCCCGGCAAAGACGCCGCAAACGCCAGCGCCTCTTCCCGACTGTCAAAGGCGCCCAGCCGGTCGCCCGGGGTGCAGACCCGCCAAGGGCCGTTGTTCACACTGACTACGTCATAGCCGTTCATGTGCATCTTGTTCAGCATCGGAACGCTCATAAGCCACCTCCTTTCGGTCACGTCTTTGAGCACTGACTCGGCTACCTTACACCCCCTTCCTGCACCAATGCGGACCAGACGTCGTGTGAGGATCCAATATTAGATTGCACTTTTGTTTCAAGCACCCTCTCAAACCCCCTATAAGCCGCGAAGTATTGGCGACGGCTCAAATATTGCATTTTTATGACATAATTGTGGCGCTGAGCTATTAGGCACCCCATGAAAGTACGCGCAACCGTCATTTGCGAGCAGGACCGGCACGTCCTCCTGGTTCGCAAGCCCAAATGTCGTTGGACGCTGCCCGGCGGAAAAGTCGAGCGAGGCGAGACCCACGCGAGCGCGGCCGTGCGTGAATTACAGGAAGAAACCGGCCTGGCCGTCGATGACGTGCTGTACCTGATGCAGCTCGAAGCCGGCAATACTCGACACCACGTGTTCGAGGCGTCGGTGTTGAACCTGGACGAGGCGCGCCCGTTGAATGAGATCTTCGACTGCCAGTGGTATCCGCTGAATGCCGTGCAGAACCTGGACGCCAGCGATGCGACGCTCAGGATCGTCAAGGCGTTTCAACGACGCCTGTAACTCAGCCGAGATCGCCACCCCCGACCGGAAGGGTAACGCCGGTGATATACGACGCCTCGTCACTGGCCAGGAACAGAATCGCGCCCGCCTGCTCATCCAGCGTTCCATAACGCTTCATCAAGCTGCTGTCCAGGGTCTGATCGACGATCTGCTGGTACCAGACTTTTTCCTGCGGGCTCTGCTGGGCGTTGTTACGCGGGATCAGCCTTGGCGGTGCTTCGGTGCCCCCCGGTGCCGTGGCATTGACCCGCACCCCGCGCCCGGCGGTCTCGAATGCCAGGCAGGCGGTCAACGCATTGACCCCACCTTTGGCCGCACCGTAGGGCACGCGATTGACGCTGCGAGTGGCAATCGATGACACGTTGACGATCGCCCCGCTGCCCTGCTCCAGCATGTACGGCAGCGCCGCATGGCAACACCACAGGGTCGGAAACAGTGAGCGACGCACTTCGGCCTCGATCTGCGCTGCCTCGTAGTGCTCGAACGGCTTGGCCCAAATGGTGCCGCCCACATTGTTGACCAGCACATCGAGCCGACCGAACCGCTCGACGGCGGTTTGCATGACTCGGCTGCACTCCTCGTATTGCTCAAGGTCAGCGGTCAGGGCCAACACCTGGCAACTGCCAGACAGTTGCTGCTGCACTTCGAACACCAGCTCGGAGCGATCCACCAGGATCAACCGGGCGCCCTCGGCCGCCATGCGCTCGGCGACCCGGCGACCGATGCCTTGGGCGGCGCCGGTGATCAGGGCGACTTTTTCCTGGAAACGGTTCATGTGTACTCCCACAACGTTCAAATTCGACACAGTCAACTGTGGGAGCGGGCTTGCTCGCAAAAGCGGTGGGTCAGGCAACATCAATGTTGGATGTGCCGGCCTCATCGCGAGCAAGCCCGCTCCCACGGGGGGACAATTCAGTTACGCCGCGCTGGCGGCGAATTTCTCGAAGTAGAAATTCGCTGGCGTGATGCCCTGCTCACCTATGTACTTGCTCACCGCTTCCACCATCGGCGGCGGGCCGCACAGGTAGACGTCGACGTCGCCGTCGTTCAAATGCTGCGGCTCGATGTGCTGGGTGACGTAGCCCTTGAGCGGATGCTGGCTGTCGGGGCTGGCCACGCAGGCGCTGTAGGTGAAGTTGGGGATGCGCGCAGCGAAGGCTTCCAGGCGATCGAGTTCCACCAGGTCGAAATCGTGGGTCACGCCGTAAATCAAATGCAGCGGGTACTCACTGCCCTGCTCGGCAATCTTCTCCAGCATCGCGGTGAACGGCGCCAGCCCGGTGCCGCCGGCGAGCAGCAACAACGGCCTGCGAATGTCGCGCAGGTAAAAACTGCCCAAGGGACCTGCCAGGCGCATGCGGTCGCCGGCCTTGGCCATGCCGGTGAGAAAGCTGCTCATCAGGCCACCCGGCACATTGCGAATCAGGAAGCTCACTTCGCCATCGCGCTGCAAGGAGCTGAATGAATAGGCACGCGTCTGCTCGCTACCGGGAATCCCCAGGTTTACATACTGGCCCGGCAGAAACGCCAGCTTGCTCAACGACTCGTCCTTGATCGACAGCGCGATGGTGCTGTCGGACAACTGGCGAACGGCGCTGATGGTCGCCTCAAAACTGGCCTGACGGGTGCGGCAGACTTCGGAGGATGTCGGCACTCGTACCACACAATCGCTCTGCGCGCGCATCTGGCAGGTCAGGACGAAACCCCGCTCGGCCTCTTCGGCGCTGAGGGCGTCTTCGATGTACTTCTCACCCAGGTCGTACTGGCCGGCTTCGGCAAAACACTTGCAGGTGCCACAGGCGCCGTCGCGGCAATCGAGCGGGATGTTGATGCCCTGGCGGTAGGCGGCATCGGCCACGGTCTCGCCCACATTGGCGTCGATGAAACGGGTGACGCCGTCTTCAAAATTGAATGCGATGGAATGAGTCATGACGTCGCCCTCACAAGTGGTAAACATCGATGACCTGACGAACGTAGTCGTTCTTCAGGATCACTTTCTTGGCCAGGATCAGCGGGTTTTCGCCGCGCATGTCCAGGGTGTAGAAACTGCTGCCGAAGTAGCTGTCGACGGTCTTGTAGCGAAAGCTCAGGGTGTGCCAGTTGCAGCGCACCTTGCACACGCCGTCGGTCTGCTCCAGCAGCTCGATGTTGCTGATATTGTGGGAAGTGCGGGTGTCCGGAACGCTGGCACTGGAACGCTCGGTCTTGATACGGAAAACCCGATCTTCGAGGCCTGTGCGGTTGCCGTACCAGATCAGCGAAATTTCCCGCTGCGGGTCTTCGGTCAGCTCGTCGTTGTCGTCCCAGGACGGCATCCAGAAAGTCGCGTCGGCGGCGTACAGTTCCAGCCATTCGTCCCATTGCCGGTCATCGAGGTAGCGCGCTTCGCGGTAGAGAAAATCGCGCACGGTGTCGTGGGAAATGTTCATTGCACATCCTCCACGGCGATCAACTTCGATTGCTCGACCGCCAAGGCCTTGAGCATGGTTTGCTGCCAGTATTTGTGCTGCAGCACGAACAGACCTTCGTCTTCAGTGCGCACGCCACTGAGCAGTGGATGCAAGTCGATTTCCTTTGCGGCGTCGTCGGCACCTTCGATCCAGTGCTCGGCGCCACGGGACATGTCGTTCCAGGTGGTGACGCTGCCTTGATAGCTGGTCTGGCAGGAGCGGAACTCTTCCAGATCGTCGGGAGTGGCCATGCCGCTGACGTTGAAGAAGTCCTCGTACTGACGGATGCGACTGGCGCGTGCGTGGTCGCTTTCACCCTTGGGCGCGACGCAGTAGATGGTGATTTCCGTGCGGTCCACCGAGATCGGCCGGGCAATGCGAATCTGCGAGCTGAACTGGTCCATCAGGTAGACGTTGGGGTACAGGCACAGGTTGCGCGAGTTCTCGATCATCCAGTCGGCGCGCGCCTGGCCAAAATCCTGCGCCAGTTCATCGCGACGCTCGTACAGTGGGCGATCCTCGGGGTTGGCCCAGCGCGTCCAGAGCAGCATATGGCCCTTGTCGAAGGAGTAGAAACCACCTCCCTGCTTCGCCCAGCTACCGGCGCTCATGGTCGGGTTGCTGTCACCGGCCTCGCGCTGCTTGCGCTGGTTCTGGGTGGCGGCATAGTTCCAGTGCACTGAGCTGACGTGGTAGCCATCGGCGCCGTTTTCGGCGGTGAGTTTCCAGTTGCCTTCGTAGATGTAGCTGGACGAACCGCGCAGCACTTCCAGGCCTTCGGGGGATTGATCGACGATCATGTCGATGATTTTCGCCGACTCGCCCAGATGCTCGACCAACGGCAGTACATCGGCCTTGAGGCTGCCGAACAGGAAACCACGATAGGACTCGAAGCGCGCCACCTTGGTCAGGTCGTGGGAACCGTCGCAGTTGAAACTCGATGGATAACCGGCATTGGCCGGGTCTTTGACTTTAAGCAGCTTGCCGGAGTTGTTGAAGGTCCAGCCATGGAACGGGCAGGTATAGGAACTCTTGTTGCCGGACTTGTGCCGGCACAGGGTCGCACCACGGTGACTGCAGGCGTTGATGAAGGCATTGAGCACACCGTCCTTGTTGCGCGCGATGAAGATCGACTGGCGCCCCATGGTGGTGGTGTAGAAATCGTTGACGTTGGGAATCTGGCTTTCGTGCGCCAGGTACAACCAGTTGCCTTCGAAGATGTGCTGCATCTCCAGGTCGAACAGGCGCGGATCGGTGAACATCTCGCGTTTGCAGCGATAGACGCCTTGTTCAGGATCATCTTCGAGCAAGGCGTGAAGGTATTCAGGTCGCAGGGTCATGGCCACCGCCTCCATTGTTATTGTTCAGGCAGGCTCATGCTAGGACGGGGCAATGGGGTGGACTATCCGCGGGGTGCAGACCTTTATCCGTTTTGTGCAGAAGCCGGGATCAACGGCGCTTGAGGGTGTCGGACGGTAATTCGCCAAACTGTTTACGGTAACTGTCGGCGAAACGGCCCAGGTGCAGGAAACCGTAGTCCATCGCCACTTCGGTGACGCTGCGCACGTGGCAGGTCGGGTCGCTCAGGCAGGCATGGATGCGCTCGAGACGTTTGCGGCGGATGTAGTTTTTGGGCGTGGTGGCGGCATTGCGCTCGAACAGCCCATACAGCGAACGCACGCTCATGTGCGCCTGGCGGGCCAGGTCTTCACTGTCGAGGTCATGCTTGAGATGGCTGGCGATGTAGTCTGCGATGGCGTCGAAGGTGGCCGTCTGTGAACCGATGTCCAGGCGACTGACATTGGTCTGCATCAGGGTGAGCATCTTGCTGACAATGATCTGCGCGTAGTGCTCCTGAACTTTGGGCATCGGCGTACTGGCTTCGGCTTCCTGACAGATCATCGCCAGCAGACCGACAAATCCTTCCAGTTCGTCGAGCTGGTAGCGGTTCTCGAGAAACCGCACGCCCCGCCCCGGATAACGCCAGCGCTGCTCGTCGCACACTGATTCGAGCAGCGGGGTCGGGACCTTGAGGATAAATTTTTCGCAGTCGGCGGAGTACGTCAGGTCCACCGGGTCATCGGGGTTGATCAACAGCAGCTCGCCGGGGGCGAAGTAATGCTCCTGACCGTGCCCACGCCACAGGCAATTGCCCCGCAGCAGCACTTGCAGGTGATAGATGCTCTCCAGGGCACCAGAGGTGACTCGCACACTGGCGCCGTAACTGATGCGGCACAGGTCGAGGCTTGCGAACTTGCGGTGATTGAGACTGGCCAACGGCTGCCCGGTACGCGGCATCAGGATGCAATGATTACCGACATGCTGGTTGACGTAGCCGGACACCGCATACGGGTCGGCATGATCGAACACGGCGCTGCGCTGACTGAGTAGTGGCGCTTGCATCATCGGGTACTCGGGTTGTTATGCGTTAAATCATATACCTGTAGGAGCGAGCATGCTCGCGATGGTCGTCAACGATAACGCGGGGCACCTGATGCCCCGCGGAGTCTTTGCGTCCATCGCGAGCATGCTCGCTCCTACAGGGGTGAGGGCCATCAATCTTCGAGGGCACGCACCCGCTCATGCCGCTGCTGCTCTTGCGGCTGCGCCGAACCCTGCAGGGTGAAATCGAAATCGATCTCGGCAAACCGCCCGCTCACACCGTGGGCCGCCGCGCGGGCCTGGTCGTCGCTGAAGGTGATTTTGGCGATCAGCTCGTCGCGGGTGGCATAGGCAAAATCATCGTGCAGGTATTGGTCGCCGTCGAGGTTGATCTGGGTGGTCAGGTGGCGATGATCCGGCGCCGAGATGAAGAAGTGAATATGCGCCGGGCGCTGGCCATGACGGCCCAGTTGATCGAGCAGTTGCTGGGTCGGACCGTCCGGCGGGCAACCGTAGCCCGACGGCACGATGCTGCGAAAACGATAACGGCCTTCAGCATCGGTGACGATGCGGCGACGCAGGTTGAACTCCGATTGCGTGGTATCGAAGTATGAATAAGTGCCGCCAGTGTTGGCGTGCCACACATCCACCACGGCGCCGGCCAGCGGTTCGCCAGCGGTGTTGAACACCCGCCCCTGCATGAACAGGGTCACGCCCGGATCGACGCCATCATCCAGGCGCGCTTCACCCTGGGACAACGGTGCACCGGCCACGTACAGCGGGCCTTCGATGGTGCGAGGGGTGCCGCCGGCTTTACCGGCCTGCTCGTCTTCGGCGTCCATCAGCATGTCAAGGTAGTGTTCCAGGCCGAGCCCGGCTACTACCAGCCCGGCTTCCTGGCGCGCGCCCAGCACGTTGAGGTAGTTGACGACTTTCCAGAATTCTTCCGGGGTCACCGCCAGGTCTTCGATGATGTTCACCGAATCGCGCAGGATGCGGTGGATCAACGCTTTGACCCGTGGATTGCCGGCGTCATTGAGCAGGCCGCTGGCGTCTTCGAGAAATTTCTGGGCGTGGGCAGTCTGGGAAATCTTGACGTTCATTTGGTGGGTTCCTCATCTTGTAATTATGGTCGAAGCAGGCTGAACAGGCTGGGTTCAGCGATCGTCGTCTCGGATCGAAGAAGGATGGCGGCACAACGCATCGATCTCGATGGCCATGTATGGGAACAGCGGCAATTGCATGAGTAGATCATGCAGCTCCTGGACGCTGTCGACATCGAACACGCTGTAATTGGCGTAATGGCCGGCAATGCGCCACAGGTGGCGCCACTTGCCTTGCTCCTGCAGGCGCTGGGCCAGGGCTTTCTCGTCGGCCTTGAGCCTGGCGGCGGCTTCCGGATTCATGTCGACCGGCAAATTCACGGTCATCTTTACGTGGAACAGCATAATGCTCTCCTCAGACGGGATGAATGGCAGTGGATGTTTTGTCGCGACGGAAAAACGCCAGGCGTTCTTCATCCAGGTTCAATCCCAAACCTGGTGTATTCGGCACGTGCAACTCGAAATCTTGATAAATCAGCGGTTCGCTGAGAATGTCTTCGGTCAGCAGCAGCGGACCGAACAACTCGGTGTCCCACGCCAGTTTGTTCAGGGTGACAAAGGCATGTGCCGACGCCATGGTGCCCAGGCCACCTTCAAGCATGGTGCCGCCGTACAACGCGATACCGGCTGCTTCGGCGATGGCGGCGGTGCGTAGCACGGCACGGGGGCCACCGTTCTTGGCGATCTTCAGGGCAAACACCGAGGCCGCACCTTCGCGGGCCAGGTTGAACGCGTCTTCCACGCACTCAATGGACTCGTCAGCCATGATTGGCGCCGGGCTCATGGCATTCAGGCGTGCCATGCCCGCACGGTTGTTGCGCGATATTGGCTGTTCGATCAGATCGATGCCGTTAGTTCCCAGAACTCGGCAAGCGCGAAGCGCCACTGCTTCGTCCCAGGCCTGGTTGACGTCGACCCGCACGCTGGCGCGGTCGCCCAGGGCTTTCTTGATAGCAATGACGTGGGCCAGGTCGCGATTGACTTCACCCGCACCGATTTTCAGCTTGAAGATGCGATGGCGGCGCAGGTCGAGCATTTTCTCGGCTTCGGCGATGTCTTTTGCGGTGTCACCGCTGGCCAGGGTCCAGGCCACCGGCAACGCGTCGCGCACACGACCACCGAGCAGCTCACTGACCGGCAGGCCCAGGCGTTTGCCCTGGGCGTCGAGCAGCGCGGTTTCGATGCCGGACTTGGCGAAGGTATTGCCCCGGATGCTGCGCTCCAGGCGCAACATCGCCGCGTTCACATTGGCGCTGTCCTGACCAAGCAGCAGCGGCGCGAAGTGTGTGTCGATGTTGGTCTTGATGCTGTCCGGGCTTTCGTTGCCATATGCCAGGCCACCGATGGTGGTGGATTCACCGATGCCTTCGATGCCATCGGCACAGCGTACGCGGATGATCACCAGGGTCTGGTTCTGCATGGTGTGCATGGCCAGCTTGTGCGGGCGGATGGTCGGCAGGTCGACAATAATCGTCTCGATCGACTCAATGGCGGTAGCAAGCATTTCAATACCCGTCAGGTTCTTAAAGTTCTGGAACCGATTCTGGTACGGCTTTTTTCCGGAGGCCAATATAGAATTGGTCTTGCTTGATACCTTTAAGGTATCCATAGACACTTTCACGGAGGTCCCATGGAACTGCGTCACCTGCGGTATTTCCAGGTGCTGGCTCAAACACTGAATTTCACCCGCGCCGCTGAGCTGCTGCACATCGCCCAGCCGCCCTTGAGCCGACAGATCCAGCAACTGGAAGACGAGTTGGGGGTATTGCTGCTCGAGCGGGGGCGCCCCCTGAAGCTGACCGACGCCGGGCGGTTTTTCCACGAACACTCGACGGCGCTGCTCGAACAACTGGGCAAGGTCTGCGATAACACGCGGCGGATCGGCCTGGGCGAAAAAACCTGGCTGGGCATCGGGTTCGCCCCCTCAACCCTTTATGGCTTGCTGCCCGAACTGATCCGCCGCCTGCGCAGCGGGGAGCCGTTGGAGCTGGAGCTGGGGCTGTCGGAGATGACCACCTTGCAACAGGTGCAGGCCCTGAAGGCCGGGCGCATCGACATCGGTTTCGGCCGCATCCGCATCGACGACCCCGCGATCATCCAGACGGTGCTGAGGCAAGACCGCCTGGTGGCTGCCCTGCCCGCCGGGCACCGTCTACTGGCCGGCCCCATCAGCCTGCGGGACCTGGCCAAAGAACCTTTCGTGCTCTACCCCGGCAACCCGCGCCCCAGCTACGCCGATCATGTCATTGCCCTCTTCGAATCCCAGGGCGTGAGCATTCACGTCGCGCAATGGACCAACGAACTGCAAACCGCCATCGGCCTGGTGGGCGCGGGCATCGGCGTGACCCTGGTGCCGGCCTCGGTGCAATTGCTGCACCGCGACGACATCGGCTTCACCCCGCTGCTGGAAGACAACGCGACCTCACCGATCATCCTCAGTCGGCGCGTGGGCGATGTGTCGCCGGGGCTGAATCATTGCCTGCGGATGATCGAGCAATTAAAGCCGCACAGCCTCCCTCAATGACTGTCGCCAACCCAGATCCAATTCCAGATCCCCGGCAATTTGACGGCCTGTGAGCTATCACCAACCGTGCGTGCCATGGCCGCACGCAGCAACTGCGCCTGGTCGTCGTAAAACGGTTTACCGTCGACTTTCACACCGCTCGCCTGGGCGCTGTCCAGGAGGATTTGCAGGTATTCGCGGGCATGTCGGGCGCTGTAGCGGTTGAGATCGTGGAAGGTCACCACCACGGGAATCACCCCCTCGACGGTCGGCAGTTCGCCCAGGGCGATGCGCTCACGCAGCTCGGACATCGAACGCAGAAAATGCGCGCGCCGCCGCAGGCTGGCATTGAACCCCCAGACTTTGCCGTCGTTGGCGCTCAAGTCGGTGAGCAACACGTGCATGCCGTGTCGTTGATAGGCGGCGAACACACGTTTGTCGTAGTTCCAGAACGGGGGGCGCACGAGGGTCGGTGCCGTACCGGTGATGGCGGCGATGTCGGCACTGCCCTTGCTCAACGACTGCTCCAGTTCCTCCGGGCTCAGGGAACGGTGGTTGGTGTGCCAGTGAGTTGCGGTGTGGAAACCAAGGATCTGCCCTTCGACGTGCTCACGGCGCATGACCTCACGTCCGATATCGCTATCGCCGGCCCGCGGCGCACCGGTCTGAACAAAAAAAACCGCCTTGAGGTTCGGTTGCACCGGATTGCTGGCCAGGCTGTCGAGCACGGTCATGGTCGGGTTCCAGAAGCTCGAAGCGCTGGGACCATCGTCGAACGTCAGCAGGAAACGAATCGGGGCCTGCTGGCGCAGGCGTTGTTCGGTCTGCGGCGTCAACTCGATGGGCGCGGCGATGCACCCTGCCAGGCCTGCGGCAATGGCGAGCGCGCCGAATAGATTCAACAGTTGTTTCATGAAGAGCGTCCAGACCGTGGGGCCGCACGGGTGTGCGGGCCGCGGGTTGGATCAGGGTACACGGGCTTTGGTTCCGGTGCCGCGGGCATTGGTTACCGGGTGAGTGCCTGCTCGAACGAGGCATCGATGATCGGCGCCGTTGCCAGCGACGCAGGCAGTGCCTTGACGCTGAACAGGAAGTCCGCCGTACTTTGCAGGTCCTTGGCGGCCTGGGCGTCAACCGGGCCGATGGTCATGTGCGCCTGGCGCAACCAGTGACGCGAGACGTTCTGATCGAGATTGGCTTTTTTCGCCCACAGGTCGGCGTATTCGTCGGTGTGACTGTCGACCCACGCCCGGGCCTTTTTCACGCGCACCAGGAAGTCGGCGATGGCTTCACGCTTGCTGTCGATGGACGGCGTCGATGCAGCGATGGCGCTCAGCCCGGGCATGAGGTTTTTTGCGGTGATAATCGGTCGGGCACCGGAGAACAGAATCTGCTGGGAGATGTAGGGCTCCCACACCGGGAAGGCGTCGATACTGCCCTGCGGCAACGCGGCGGCGGCATCGATTGGCATCAATTTGATGAAGTCGACGTAGTCTTCCGGCAGGTTGGCCTGCTGCAATGCTCGCAAGGTCAGTTGCTGGCTCCAGGCGCCGGGCCAGTAGGCGACTTTCTTGCCCTTGAGATCGGCAATGGTCTTGACCGGTGAATCCTTGGGCACCAGCAACGCGATGGTGTCCGGGTTCTGCCGGGATACGCCGATCAGTTTCACCGGTGCCTGCTTGGCGGCGAGAAACAGGAAACCCGAATCACCGAGAAACCCCACGTCCAGCGCGCCCGTGTTCAACGCTTCGGCCAGCGGCGCGGCTGCCTGGAAGTGTTTCCAGTCGACGGTGTAAGGCGCGCCTTCGAGCACCCCCGATGCCTCAACCGAAGCACGCACGTTGTAGTAGTTCTGATCGCCGATGTGCAGGACGACAGAATCGGCGGCGTGGGCCACAGGCGTAGCAAACAATGCGCTGGTCAACAGACCGCGAACAAAGCGAGACAGGTTCATCGAAGCGTTCCTTGGGAGTGAATGGCATAGACCATAACGCTCTCAATAACAGCTTTTTAAATTCTATTTATGCATAAGCTCATGACCGCCCATCGTCACTGTTTACCCAGCAACAGTGGGTCGACAGAGTGTTTTCCCATCAACAGCGCCCAGACCAGGATGCGGGTGCAAGCCCCTTCAAAACCGGCCCATCGCGGATATGGCACAGAGCCTGCAATATTCCATTCTGATAGGAACACTTCATAAAAACATGCTTTCGGAAATAAGAAAGCTCAACGCCTTGCCGGAGCCAACCCGATGAATTCCACCGCCCGTTTTCCGTTTGTCAGATCCTTGCTGGGCGCCTGCGCCCTGCTTCTCGGCCTGCAACCCGTGGCACAGGCGGCGCAGCCACAGCCTGCCGAAGTGCACCTGGATTACGCCTATTACTCGCCGGTCAGCCTGGCGCTCAAACACCAGGGTTTTCTGGAAAAAGCCCTGCCCCAGACCAAGGTCACCTGGGTGTTGAGCCAGGGCAGCAACCGCTCGCTGGAATACCTCAACAGCGGTGGCGTCGACTTCGCTTCCTCCGCCAGCCTGGCCGCCGTGCTCAGCCGCGCCAATGGCAGCCCGATCAAATCGGTGTACGTCTACAGCCGCGCCGAATGGACGGCCCTGGTCGTACGCAAGGACTCACCCTACAAGACCGTCGCCGACCTCAAAGGCAAGAAAATCGCCGCCACCAAAGGCACCGACCCCTACTTGTTCACCCTGCGCAGCCTGCAGCAGGCTGGCCTGAGCAAGAACGATGTGGAACTGGTGCACCTGCAGCATCCGGATGGCCGCACCGCGCTGGAAAAAGGTGACGTCGACGCTTGGGCCGGCCTCGATCCGCATATGGCCGCCAGCGAAGTCCAGGCCGGTTCCCGCCTGCTGTATCGCAACACCGACTTCAATAGCTACGGCGTCATCAGCGTCACTGAGCGTTATGCGAAAGAACACCCGCAAACCATCCAGACCGTCCTCAAGGCGTACGAACAGGCCCGTGAATGGGCGGTGAAAAACCCTGATGAACTGGCGAAGCTGCTCGCCAGCGAATCCGGCCTGCCGCTGGACGTTGCCAAGCTGCAACTGTCGCGCACGGATCTTGGCAGCCCGCAATTGACCGCCAGGGACGTCATCGCTTCAAAGGCTGCCGCCCCGATCCTGGTGTCCGAGGAACTGGTGCGTCGCGGGGTAAATGTCGACCAGGTCATCGACCAACTGATCGACACGGGCTTCAAGGACACCGTGGCTCGTCAGTAAACAACCGCCTACGGGAGAGCCCGAATCCGCGCCCGTCGCGGATTCGTCGTCACTGGAGAACCCCATGACCAGCAAAAGCAAAACCCTGCCCCTCGAACGACCGGCAACCCGGCGTGCGCCGTTGGCCTTGAGCAATGCCTGGCGTTTGCGTCTCAAGGGCTTAGCCGTGCCTGTCCTGATTCTTCTGCTGCTGGAATTCGTCGTACGGATCGGCTGGCTGCCGTCCTACCAGATGCCCGCTCCCAGCGAGATCGCCCTGACCCTCGGCGACCTCGCCGAAGGCCCTTTGTGGAAGCACATCACCGCCAGCCTGCTGCGCGTGTTGCTCGGTTTCGCCATCGGCGCCAGCCTGGCCCTGGTCTTTGCCGCCTGGGTCGGTTTGAGCCGTGAAGCCGAAGCCTGGCTGGAGCCAACCTTCGCCGGCCTGCGCTCGATTCCGAGCCTGGCCTGGGTACCGCTGTTGCTGCTGTGGCTGGGCATCGACGAGACCTCGAAAATCGTCCTGATCGCCATCGGCGCCTTTTTCCCGGTGTACCTCAACGGCGTCGCGGCAATCCGCAACATCGATCGCAAACTGGTGGAAGTCGGGCAAATGTACGGTTTCAGCCACCTGCGCCTGGTGCGGCGCATTCTGTTTCCCGCCGCCCTGCCCGGCCTGTTCACCGGACTGCGCAGCGGCCTGAGCCTGGCGTGGATGTTCCTGGTGGCCGCGGAATTGATCGCCGCGACCCGCGGCCTGGGTTACCTGCTCAGTGACGGTCGCGAAACCTCACGCCCGGACATCGTGCTGGCGGCCATCATCGTCCTGGCGCTGCTGGGCAAACTCAGCGACGGCCTGCTCGCCGGGCTTGAGAAGCGCTTGCTCACCTGGCGCGACACTTTCAACGGCCAACGTGCAGAGGATTGAGCCATGACCGACCACTTGTTGGACATCCGCGTGGAGCGAAAGACCTTCGCCTCCACCATGGTGCTGCAAAACATCCACCTGCAACTGCAACCCCGGGAAACCGTCAGCCTGCTGGGGCCCAGCGGGTGCGGCAAAAGCACCTTGCTGCGAATCGTCGCCGGGCTGGAACAGGACTTCCACGGTGAACTGCGCAGCAACGCAGGCGAAGTCGCGTTCGTGTTCCAGGAACCCCGTTTGATGCCTTGGCTGACCGTGGCGCAAAACATCGGCTTCAGTGCCGATGGCAACTACGACAAGGCCTGGGTCGGCCAACTGATCGACGAGGTGGGTTTGAGCGGTTTCGCCGAGGCGTTGCCCAAGGCGCTTTCGGGCGGCATGGCGCAACGGGTTGCCATCGCCCGCGGCCTGTATTCGCGACCCGACGTGCTGCTGCTCGATGAGCCGTTCAGCGCCGTGGATGCCTTCACCCGGATGAAATTGCAGGATCTGTTACTGCAACTGGCCGAACGTCACGCCATTGCACTGCTGCTGGTGACCCACGACGTCGATGAAGCGCTGTACCTCAGCGACCGGGTATTGGTCATGGACAACCGCCCCAGCCGCATTCGCCAGGAGGTGGAAGTGCCCCTGACACATCCCCGTGATCGTCGTGACCCGTTGCTGGCGCAACTCAAGGCCTTGTCGTTGACTGAGTTGCAGCGGGCGCACGTGATTTAACCCGTCCGGGCGAGCGGTCAACCTGTCAATTTCGCCGCTGAGAAATTCATATCCAACAGCTGCTTTCAGAAGAGTGTTTCATTGAAGAAACACTCGCAGAGCAACACCGCGCAAACGTTTAACCGCTTGTCAGACAATCCTTTGATCGTAGATACATTCCCAGCAACTACCGATAGCATGCGCGACCATTTCCACTGACAGTCGTCAGATGACCGTAGAGTCAACTAATAAGGAAATCCCTTCTCCATCAAGCCTTGCAGAGAACTGAATGAGCGACGATTTTTCAATGGATCAGGTCGTCGGTCTGGAGTGCGTTTATCGTTCCCAGACCGAACACTACCGACTTGACTGTTTTATCGAACAATACATAAACACCCGAAACCTGCACGCCGTTGCAGAAATCGACAAAACCCTGCGTTTAACGCTCAAACGCTACCCGGGTGGGCACCGGGTGAGGGTCAACGAGTTGAATGCCTGGATCGACAGGATGCTGGGGTATCGGGCGGCGCATCCGGAAGTGGTGCAGCTGGACGACGCGTGATATCTGCTCGGGCTCCTGTGGGAGCGGGCTTGCCCGCTCCCACAGGAGAGAGCTACTCATCACGGTTTCAGAGGCCGCTCTTCATCGCGCTCCGACAGCTGACTACGATCTTCATGTTTCCATGTCACGTTCTTTTTGCGCTCACGCGCAAGCTCTTCCTCGGACGGCTCATCCTCGTCTTCCAGGTCCGGATTTTTGCGTTCAGTTGCCATGTTCACCTCCCTCCCCAGTGATCGGTCATCAAACTTAAGCGTAGATCAGTTTCGATTGCCCTGATTCAGAGCAACCAACGCAGCAAAAAGAAAAACCCCATGCTCAACAGCATGCTCAGCAAGGTGTTGCGCGTGTAGAGCACCAGCCCCACCGCCACCACCGAGCTGAGCAGGTAGGGATTGTCCCATTGCAGGTTCAGTTGTTTGTCGGGCATGAACACGATCGGCCCGCAGATCGCCGTGAGCATGCCGGGCACGGCAAAGCCGAGAAACTGGCGGGCATTGCTGCTCAGACGCAGCGGCAGGCGAGGCTCGAGGAATACGTAGCGGTTGAGGAACACCAGGATTCCCATCCCGAAAATCACGGCCCAGACCATCATGTGCGTGCCCCCTGGAGTTTGTTGCAGACAAAACCCGCCGTCATCCCCGCCAGCCCGGACAGCACCAGCGCCGAACCCCATTGCCAATAGCTGAACAGCACCGAGCAGAACAGCGACACCGCCACGCAAACCACCGTCGGCACGTTGCGCACCACCGGGGTAATCAACGCAATGAAGGTGGCGGCGATGGAGAAGTCCAGCCCCAGGTGTTCCAGCCCTGGAATGCTGCTGCCCAGCACAATGCCGGCCAGCGTGAAGAGGTTCCAGGCGATATAGAACGTCAGGCCCACGCCCAGCGCGTACCAGCGGTCGAACTGTTGTTTGTCGTGTTGGCTGGTCAAGGCAAACAACTCGTCGGTGAGCAAAAAACCCAACCCCACGCGCCAGCGCCCCGGCAGCGGGGCAATGACCGAACGCAGGCTCATGCCGTAGAGCAAATGCTGGGAAGTCAGCAACAGCGTGGTCAACAAAATGGAAAACACCCCGGCCCCGCCCTTGAGCATGCCGATGGCCACCAGTTGCGCCGCGCCGGCAAACACGATGCTCGACAAGCCCTGGCCTTGCAGAGGGGTGAGATTGGCTTCGATGGCCATGGAGCCAGCCAGCAGCCCCCAGGGTGCAGTGGCCAGGGACAGCGGCATGATCGCCACGGCGCCGCGAAGGAAGGCAGCGCGCGGCAGGTGTGAATTGGACATAACGCTCTACAACCGGGGAAAGACACCAGACTGTGACAGTTGCCGTCGCCAATGGCTTGAACAATCTTGCGCATCTGTTCCGTTCATCGGCTACTGGCTTGATTCACTCGCATAGTGGCAACATGACGCCGCCCTTTCCGTGGAGTTCGTCATGAGTGCAATCGACAGCGACGTCTACAAAACACTGCTTGAGTCGACCAAAGCCATTCCGTGGCGCATCGACTGGAAGACCATGACCTTCAGCTACATCGGCCCGCAGATCGAAACGCTGCTGGGCTGGCAACAGGATAGCTGGGTGTCGGTGGATGACTGGGTCGAGCGCATGCACCCGGACGATCGCACCTATGTGGTGGAATTCTGCGTCTCGCAATCACGCGCCGGCGTCGACCATGAGGCCGATTACCGCGCGCTGACCAGCACCGGCGATTACGTGTGGATTCGCGACGTGGTGCATGTGGTGCGCAAGGACGGCGAAGTGGAGGCGCTGGTGGGCTTCATGTTCGACATCAGCGAGCGCAAGAAAACCGAAGAGCACCTGATCCGCCTGCAAAAACAACTGGAGGAATACTCCTTCCAGGACGGCCTGACCGGCATCGCCAACCGCCGGATGTTCGACACCGTGCTGGAGCGCGAATGGGCCAACGCCCAGCGCACCGGGCTGCCGTTGTCGCTGATCATCCTGGATATCGACTACTTCAAGCAGTACAACGACCATTACGGGCACATCAAGGGCGACGAATGCCTTCGCCAGGTGGCCAAGACCCTGTCTCAAGCCGCCAACCGACCCCGGGACTTCATCGCGCGCATCGGCGGCGAAGAGTTCATCTGGCTGCTGCCGGAAACCGATGCCGAATCCGCGAAACGGGTGGCCAACAAATGCCTGCACCTGATTCGCCAGCAACAGATTGCCCATGAGCATTCGGCGGTGTCGTCACTGCTGAGCCTGAGCCTGGGTGTGGGCACTACGACAGCGCCGTTGCAGGCCACCGCGCTGTCCTTCGTCGAGCAGGTCGACAAATTGCTGTACAAGGCCAAGCATCAGGGGAGGATGCGCGCCGAGTTCGCTGATTTCGATACGGCGAAAACCAGCGGGTAGCCAACGTGCTAGTTGGCAATCACACTCATGTTGCGTCCGCTCGCCTTGGCCACGTAAAGCGCTTTGTCCGCGGCATCGATCAAGTTGTCCGGCTGGTCCCCGGAGGCGGGATCGAAGGCCGCCACCCCGAGGCTGATCGTCACCACGCCTTCGGGAGCGTCGTTGTGAGGGATGCCGGCCTGCAACACCGCCTGACGAATTTTCTCCCCCAGCAGAAACGCTCCGACATAGTCGGTCCCGGGCAGGATCACCGCGAACTCTTCCCCGCCGTAACGCGCAGCCAAATCCCATGAAACCTGGGTGTGCCGGGTGATGATCGTGCTGATGCTGCGCAGGCACTCGTCCCCGGCGACGTGACCGTACAGCTCGTTGAACGCTTTGAAATGATCGACATCGATCATCAACACTGCAAAGCCGGATTCAGTACGCCGGGCACGGCCCAGTTCCGAGTGGATGAACAAATCGAACTGACGCCGGTTGGACAGCCCCGTCAGTGCATCCTCCATGGCCAGCACCTTGAGGCCACGGTTGACCTCCAGCAGTTTGTCGCGTGCATCCAGCAAGTCACTCTGCACGCGATTCTGGCGCTTCATCAGGCCGATCAGTCGATAGCCCAAAACGCCCAGAAAACCCAGGCACAGGGCGACGATACCCGCACTGAGCAAGGACGCCTCACGCCACGCTGCCAGGACCTCCGCCTTGTCGACGGCGGTAAATACCACCAGTGGATAGCCGGGCACCCGACGAAACCCCACCACCCTCTCAACGCCATCGACCATCGACTGGACCATGGCGGTGCCCGCATCGCCAGTGGGCAGCAACTGCTTGAACAGCGGTCCGTTGGCAATGCTGGTGCCGACGTCAGACTCCTTGAATGGCCGACGCACGACAATATTGGCATCGGCGGCAATCAGGTTGATCACCCCATTGCGCCCCATGTCGATGCTCTCGTACAGCGACAGGAAGTGATTCAGATAAATGGTGGCCAGGGCCACGCCGGCAAAACTGCCATCGGCGTGATTGATGCGCCGCGAGACAGTCATGATCCAGTCGCCGCTGGAGCGGCTTTTGATCGATGGTCCTATGTGCGGCCCGCGGTCGGGGTGATCGCGATGGAAGATGAAGTATTCACGGTCGGCGTTGTTGGCATCCGGCATCACGGCGCCATTGGAGTTGGCGACCCATCCACCGTTTTCGTCATAGACGAAAAGCCCGTGCAACTGCGGCAGTTCGCTGCGCTGGGCGCTGAGCAGGCGCTGCAGGTGTGCCAATTGCGACGGTTCCAGGCGCTCGTATTCCAGGCGTTCCACCAAGGTGAACAGCAACGTGTCGGCCTGTTTGATCGTGGCCTGCGCCTGGGAGGCCAGGGTCTGCGACAGGTTGGACATTGCCACTTCCTTGTCGCGCAGGTGGTACTGGCGCGAGTTCCAGGCCTCCCAGATCGCGATGGCGCTCATGGACAGGCAAACCGCCACCAGCAGGATCACCACGGACCGCACCTTGAGCCTGACCACGGCGGGCGAAGCGGTCGGTGAACTATCGTCGGCGTAGTCTTCAGTTCCTTGTTCGACGGACGGCTGTCCCATGAGGCTCCCTTTCATCTCGATAAATGGCAATTGATCCTGTTATTGCCAAAAACGTTTACGCTGCGTTGTGTTTTACGGCCTCGAGCCACGCTGGGTTCAGTTGTGTCTGCTGAGTTTCGAGGCCCAGTGCTTCCATTCGTTCCTTGTGCCGGTCCATTTCGCGAATCAGTTGGCTGTGATCACTGGAGTTGCCGTCAAGCTGATGCATCTGGTTCAACCCCAGATGATAGAAGCGCAGCAGCTTCATCGCGCTCGGATCGTCCTTGGCCACCGCCGCCGTCACATGATGCATGACGTTGGTGACACTCATCAGGCTGCGCTTGAGCTGCCAGCCATAGACGGCGGGTGCCATCCAGGCCTGGCTCCAGAATGTGCCGCGCATCAGCGCCACCATCAACAGCACCGCGACGAATACCCCGCCGACATTGAAACGAAAATTGTCGCCGCCAGGTGTGCCGAAGATCGTCACCGCCGCCGTCGACAGCACCATCGCCAGGGCAATGAAAATCAGGGCGATGAAAATCGTGCTGCGGCGCGTGTGGCGGCGATAGGTTTCAGGGTCTTGCGGCTGGATCTGGAACATCAGGACGGGTTTCCTCGAGGCCATGGGCAAAAAGTCTGCGGGGCATTATCGCCTCTGCGACGGATTTAGCTATGCTGGGGCTCCTTTTCATCTTTTCATCGTCCAAGGTCAACGTGGCGATACAACGCAGTTCGTGCCATCTTCTTTTGTGAGTACAGACTATTCGGATGTCAGGCGTCGCCGATGCGTGACATCGTTTTAAGGATCTTTGCATGGCCCAACGACAAGTAATCAATGCCTCGGTCAGCCCGAAAGGCAGCCTTGAAACCCTTTCCCAGCGTGAAGTGCATCAACTGAGCGAAGCCGGTTCCGGCAGCACCTACGCCCTCTTCCGCCAATGCGCCCTGGCCATCCTCAATACCGGCGCCCACGTCGATAACGCCAAGACCATCCTCGAAGCCTACAAGGACTTCGAAATCCGCATTCACCAGCAGGATCGCGGCGTGCGTCTGGAGCTGCTGAATGCCCCGGCCGATGCCTTTGTTGATGGCGAAATGATCGCCAGCACCCGGGAAATGCTGTTCAGCGCCCTGCGTGACATCGTCTACACCGAAAACGAGCTGGATGCCCAGCGCATCGACCTCAGCACGTCCCAGGGCATCAGCGACTACGTGTTCCATCTGTTGCGCAACGCCCGCACCCTGCGTCCCGGCGTCGAGCCGAAAATCGTGGTGTGCTGGGGTGGTCACTCGATCAACACCGAAGAGTACAAATACACCAAGAAGGTCGGCCACGAACTGGGCCTGCGCAGCCTCGACATCTGCACCGGCTGCGGCCCGGGCGTGATGAAAGGCCCGATGAAAGGCGCGACCATCGCTCACGCCAAGCAGCGCATCCACGGCGGTCGCTACCTTGGCCTGACCGAACCCGGGATCATCGCCGCCGAGGCACCGAACCCGATCGTCAACGAGCTGGTGATCCTGCCGGACATCGAAAAGCGCCTCGAAGCCTTTGTGCGTGTCGGCCACGGCATCATCATCTTCCCGGGTGGCGCAGGCACCGCCGAAGAGTTCCTGTACCTGCTGGGCATCCTGATGCACCCGGACAACGAAGGCCTGCCCTTCCCGGTCATCCTCACCGGGCCCAAGCATGCCGCCCCGTACCTGGAGCAACTGGACGCATTCGTAGGCGCGACCCTGGGCGAGGAAGCTAAAAAACACTACGAGATCATCATCGACGACCCGGCCGAAGTGGCGCGGCAGATGACGGCTGGGCTCAAGGCGGTGAAGCAGTTCCGTCGCGAGCGCAATGATGCGTTTCACTTCAACTGGTTGTTGAAGATCGACGAGGGCTTCCAGCGCCCGTTCGATCCGACCCATGAAAACATGGCCAACCTCAATCTCAGCCTCAGCCTGCCACCCCATGAACTGGCCGCCAACCTGCGCCGCGCGTTCTCCGGCATCGTCGCCGGCAACGTCAAGGACAACGGCATCCGCCTGATCGAGGAACACGGGCCGTACCAGATCCGTGGCGACGCGGCGATCATGCAACCGCTGGATCAACTGCTCAAGGCATTCGTGGCCCAACACCGGATGAAGTTGCCGGGCGGCGCGGCGTATGTGCCGTGTTATCGGGTGGTGGCTTGATCAACAACAGGCGTACGCACTCCCTGTAGGAGCGAGCATGCTCGCGATGGTCGTCAACGATAACGCTGGAATACTGATACCCAGCGGTGTAAATCAGTCCATCGCGAGCATGCTCGCTCCTACAGGCTTGCGAACAACGAACAACCAGGGATCGCTTGATGGACCACATAAACCACATCCTGATCGTCGACGATGATCGCGAAATCCGCGAGCTGGTCGGTAATTACCTGAAGAAGAACGGCCTGCGCACCACAGTGGTGGCCGATGGACGGCAGATGCGCAGTTTCCTGGAAGCCAACCAGGTCGACCTGATCGTGCTCGACATCATGCTGCCGGGCGACGATGGCCTGGTGCTGTGCCGAGAATTACGCTCGGGCAAGCACAAGGCGACGCCGATCCTGATGCTCACCGCCCGCAACGATGAAACCGACCGGATCCTCGGCCTGGAAATGGGCGCCGACGACTACCTGACCAAACCCTTCGCCGCCCGCGAACTGCTGGCGCGGATCAACGCGGTGCTGCGCCGTACCCGCATGCTGCCGCCCAATCTGCTGATCACCGAAAGCGGCCGACTACTGGGTTTCGGCCGCTGGCGCCTGGACACCACCGCCCGCCACCTGCTGGACGAAGACGACACCATGGTTGCCTTGAGCGGCGCCGAGTATCGCCTGCTGCGCGTATTCCTCGACCACCCGCAACGGGTGCTCAGTCGCGACCAGTTGCTCAACCTCACCCAGGGCCGCGACGCCGACCTGTTCGACCGCTCCATCGACCTGCTGGTCAGCCGCCTGCGCCAGCGCCTGGTGGACGACTCGCGCGAATCGACCTACATCAAGACGGTGCGTAATGAGGGTTATGTGTTTTCGTATCCGGTGGAGATGTTGAACGAGTGATGAACGCGCTATCCATCGAGCCCTGTAGGAGCGAATTTATTCGCGATGGACGTTAACGATGACGCGGGAAAACTGATACCCAGTGGTGTTCTTACGTCCATCGCGAGCAAGCTCGCTCCTACAGGGGGAGTGGCGAGCAGGAAATCTGCATCAATGCCCTCGATAAAGACTATGCCCTGGCATGCTTTTTCATTTTGAAACCTGCGCCATAAAGTGGACCCATCTTCTCCCCACTCTTCTGGAGCAACATCATGAAAAACATCATCGCACTCGGTCTTGCACTTTCGGTTTTCGGCGCCACTTCGGCCATGGCCGCACCCCACAAGAAACAAATGATTGCAGCGGCTGAAGTCAGCCAACCCGCCACGCTGAATGTGAACACCGTGAAGGTCGATTCGAAAGACACCCAGGCCACCAAGCTCTACGTCGCGGAAAACCGCCCTGAGTTCGGTTCGAAGTATCAGCGCTACTGAGTCACCGCTTTGTTTAACCTGAACCCCGGGGAGATCCGTCTCCTGCGGGGTTTGTTTATTTCAGGCTTCCGCATCCCGCCCCTGCCTGGGGCACCAGGCTGACGTCGACGCGCCGATTGGTCGCACGCCCGGCAGCGCTGTCATTGCTGACCAGCGGTTGCTTGTCGGCCAGGCCCTGCACGACGAAGCAACTATCGGGAATGTCGCCCATGCGCTGCAACCAGCCACGTACGGCCCACGCGCGGGCATGGGACAGCAGGAGTTTGTGTTCAGCGCTCCCGCGATTGTCCGAATGCCCGTCGATCACGATCAACCACCCCGACCGCGCCGTGATGTCGTTCAAGGCATTGATCAGGACTTTATTGCCGTCAGGCTTGAGTTCGGCACTGCCGGCCTCGAACAGTGCCAGGCTTTCCAGGCGCACCGCCTGGGGCACCGGCTGGGGCTTGCGCAAAACGCTGGCAAGGCGCTGCCCCGACTCGCTGCTTGCTCCCCACCAGCCGATCCCACCCACGACGAGCACGACCACCGCGACGCCCAGCCACAAGGCTTTGCGCGGTTTTTTGGCCGGGTTGGCCTCGGGCTGCTTGTTGAATGGCAACAACATCACGGGCATCAGCATGGGGGGCATGGGCTCACGGCGCTGAACGGTGGGCCATTGCACATCCGACGAACGCACTCGCTGCCTCAGTTGCTCGATCTGTTGACGCAATCGCTGCAAGGCACCGGAATCCGAGAGACCCTGTTCTTGCAACTGCCATTGCAACCGTAGCAACTGGTCATCCAACTGTCCGAGGGCGGGTAACAGGCGGACGTTCACCGGCTGAGCGCGCAGGCACAACTGCAATTGGCTGAACAGCCAGCCCAGGACCTCCTGCCGCGCCGACGGCTGCGCTGGCCACAGGCCTACCCCGGCACGGCTCACTCCCTCCAGCAGCGCCAAACCTTGCGCAATACCTTCCAGGCCATAACGGTGGCCACGGGCCAGGGTCAATGCCGCCACCGATTGCAGGTCTGCACCGTTCAAGCGAAACAACGTCAGGCACAACTGCTCTACGGCGGCCCAATCCATGTCGGGACAGGCCGCGTGGTTCAACTTCGCCAACTCATCACACAGCGCCGCAAATTCGACGAACCGCCGTGGATCGCCGCCCACTCTGACGTCCATTTCAAACAGTACCGTCATCCGGTTTTCCCTTCGTTGCGTTGAGTCTTCATTTCAGCCACTGCTGCCGTTTCAGGTGCCTGACCACTGCCTTGCCGTCAGCCGTCAGGCTCGCGCCAAAGCTCAGCCACTGCCCGCCAGCCATTTGAGCGGCCAGGGTGAACTCCAGATGCCCCGGCTGGACCTGAGGCGACAGTTCGACGTCGAGCGCCACCAGGCGGGGCTCGAACTTGAGCAGCGTTTGTTTCATCCCCCGCATCAGGCCGTGAGTCGATGCGGGCAACCCCTGGAGAATCACACTCATGTCTGCAAGGCCGTAATCGGGCAAGTGCGCCAGGGAACCGGCGCGGCTATTGAGGATGCGCTGCAGGTTATCGAGTACCGACATCGTGTGCTGATCGGCCTCGTTGATCCGATACAGGTCCAGCTCGCCGCTGAAATTTTGCAAAAGCGTTTCGTACAACGATGGAGACAAATCGTTCATGGACTACTCCCTGGCCAGTGCTCGCAAGGTCAAGCGGTTATCACCCAGTTCGACGACTTGTGCGCGGTCCGGGTCCAGTTCATCGCGGGTGAGCATCAGGCGCCAGGTATTGAGGGCGATGTCCGGTTCGCGCACCAGCGCCACCACTGAAACGAACCGGGCTTGCGGATCCATCGGCACGCTCAGTTGCGCGCCCTCCCCCGGCTTGATCACCAGCGCACGGGTATCGAGCAGATCGCTGCGCAACAGATTGTCGTCATCGCCCAGCAGGCTTTCATAACTGGCCTTTTCCACGGCCTTGCTGTCACGTAACTGGTACACCCGCACCAGCGTCGGCACGGCCAGGTCGTTCATGTCCAGCGTGTCATTGTTCATGGCGGTCCTGGCACTGATGTCCAGGTGCAGGGTTTTCACCTGCTTGTAGAAGATTGACCGCGCCGTGGCGGCGGTGGCGTCGCTGGCCGATTGCGTCAGCCCACAACCCGCCAGCAGTGCTGTGAGCACGGTGAGCATCAGGGTTTCAGTGACGGTACGTGACATGGTGGACGTCCTTGTGGTCGGGGTTGTTGTACAGGCCCTGATAGCGGCCCAGGTTGATGGTCACGCTGCTAGGCAGCGCGGCTGGCTGACGGCCAGTGCTCAATCCGAGCAAGCCGGTCATGCCCAGCAAGACGGGAGGCCCACCGAGTATCGGCAATGGCAGGCTGCTCACGGGTAAGGTCAGTTGCAGGCAGACGGTGCAGCGCCACCCGAGGTAAACACGCAGCAACACACGAAAGTCTTCGTTCAACTGGCCTTGCGGCAGCCAGCCTTGGGCTTCGTGCGGGTCCTCGGTGAAGAGTTGCAGGCGCATCTGGCTGTTGACGTCATAGCCCACAGCGCCCAGGGGCGTGCCGCGCGAAAGGTTCACCGGGTGCCGCGAATCCAGGCTGGCCGGCTGCGCCAGGGTCACTTGCTGCGGCCAGTGCGCCGTGACCTTCACCTGCGTCTTGGGGGCCAGCAGGCTCACCAGTGCACCGATGCCCTCGGCGTTGCGGGTGGGCAGGCGCATGACGCCGAGCAGCGCCAAAAAGCGCGAAACCGGCGTGGCGATCCGTTGCGCGGTACCGGGAATACCCAGCCCGATCAGTCCCAGCAGGCATTGCGAAGTGGCGTCAACGCCCCCCGCTTCAAAGCTGGCGGGGTAGGAATACTTGCGCCAGATCCGGTAGAACTGGGTAAAGATCCGGTGATTGAAGATGTCGAGAAACGCCTCCAGCGCTTCATGGCCCTCGCGACGCAGGGCAATGTCGTCGACAAAGGCCGTGGGCAATGGCGAATCCACGCCGTACAAGCCCAGCAGGCGCGTGCGCACCGTCGCCGGGCGCGGCGATGGCGCGGTGTCGATCTCGATCGCCTTCAACTCGCCGGCAGGGAAACCCATGCCGGGGTCGGGGCGAAAGCGCACCGGGTCGTCCGCCGGGTGCGTGGTGCTGCCCAACGGCGGGTGGCCGGGCAGTGCCTGCTCCAGCAACTGGCAGAAGCGATACACGCTGGCCTCGGCCACCTGCCCCTCCAATGCCTGGAGCAAGCCGCTGGCATTCAGCCGGGAATACGCTGACTGTGGTTCTCGGTCCATCGCAGGCACTTTCCAGTAGGTTGAAGAATCAGCGTGAGCTGGTTGAACAAGTGAATGTCGGCGTACAAGGCGAAGAAGCGATTGAGCATTTCGCCAAACAGGCTGATGTCACCCTCGCCACAAAATCCGTCGGCCTGGAGCGTGACTTCGATGTCGACGCCCCGCAGCAGGAAGCCTCGTTCGAAGCGTTGCACCAGGTGATGCCGGACATCGACGATGGCCGCCAGGCGCCGCCGGTTCAGTTCGCTGTCGGTCCAGTCGTACAGCGCCAGCGTGCCGCGCAGCACTTCGGCGTTGTCGAGCATCGGCAGGAAGTTCGAACCCAGGTGACTGAGCACGCGCCAGTGGAAACGGTCGCGGTTCGGCGGGTAGCACGGCAAGGTCGGCGCGCACAGGTTGCGCACCCGCAAACCGCTGTCCGCTTGCCCCAGCGTATCGAGCAGCGTGCTTTGCAAGGCTTTGCGCGGCAGCTGGCCGTGGGTGCCGGTCAAGCGCAGCGAAAGGCTTTTGCCGGCGTCCAGGCGATCCAGGTCGAAGCCATCGCCACCCAGGATCAGCCACGTGTCGTGCAGGCCATTGGCGCCGCGCTTGAGACGCGTGTGGAAGTAGCGCTCCGGCGCTTCATCGCGCAGCATGCCGCCCTTGTGGCGGAAACTGCTGAACGGCACATAGTCCTGGCGCTCGCCATGGGTCGACGCCGTGACCTCATCCACCGAATAGATTTCGGTATGCCCGTCCTGCAAGCGCATCGGCCGCAGCAGGCAGTCCGTTTGCAAGGCACGCAGCGCCATCGGGTCGGATTCGAGGGTGAACAGGTTGATCACCGGCACCGCGTGCAGACGAATGTGCTCGGCACTCAGGTTGAATGCCTGCGGCCACGACTCGCGCAGTACCACCTGCAATTCGAACCCAGGCGTGCCCGGTGCAATGTCCAGGTGCTCCAGCCCATGGAGGGTGACGAACATGAATTTTTCGCGAAAGGTGAAGTACTCCAGCAACAGTTGGTAGCCGCTGAAGGCGCTGTCGCCCTTGGGCCACAACCGATCCTCGTCGCTGAACCCCTTGGGCGCGAAATGGCCGCGCAGGGGTTGGCGCTCCGTCTCGCCGGAAAACCGCACGTACAAGGCCTGGGTATTGAGCGTCAGCGCCTGGTGCAGCGCGCAGGCCAACGGCGCATCGCCATTGAGGTACAACGGCAGTTGGCCGAGGTCCACCTGGCTCCAGTCGCTCATGGCCCCACAGGCAAAACCCAGGACCAGCAATGAGCGTCCGTCGGGCTCGTGATCCAGTCGCACCGACTCCAGGGCCAGTGGCTGCAACGTCAGGTCCTGGGTGGTGGTGTAAAGGCAGCGCGTGCGTTGCGGGCCAATGGGCTGCGACAACACCTCCAGCCCCCTGGCGATCGTCTCGCTGCGCTTCATCTGCGCAACATCAGGACTCAGCTCGACAATCGACAGCGAGGGGATGGTGCGCAGGTAATGCGGCCACAACAGGCTGACCAACCCCTCGGTGAGCTCCGGCAGATCATCGTCGAGCTTTTCGCGCAGGCGCCCCATGAGGAACGCGAAACCTTCGAACAATCGCTCGACATAGGGATCGCGGGCACCCGGCTTGTCCAGATTGAGATAGGCCGCACGGTCGGGAAATGCTTCGGCGAATTCCTGGCCGGCTTCGCGCAGGTAGCGCATTTCGGCGTCGAAATAACGCAGTGTCAGGTTGTCCATGATTCAAAAATTCCTGTTAAAGGTTCAGCCGCAGAGGACCGCGGCGCGCACCGGGTCGATGGCCACCAGTGCCGCCAACAGCGGCTCCATGCGCCGGCCCAGGGCGAGCTTGTCCGAGTCGTTGCGCTGGGCCTTGAGGCGCAGCAGTTTGAGCAAGCGGGCCTTGACCTCGAAACACAACAGCGGCTCCCAATCGGCCAGTGCCTGGCGCTCGCCGACTGCATCCAGTTCCCCCAGCAGGTGCAGGGCCAGTTCCTGCTTTGCGCACTGCTCGGCGACCCGCGCCATCAGCAGATGCAGCAACCAGCGTTGCCGCCCGGAGTGGATATCGGGGCGCGCCGCCAACCAGGCCAACGCCTGCTCGACGCCTGCGCTGTCGGCCTGGGCCAGGGCTTCGCCCTCCAGCGCCAGGACCTCGCTGTCACCCTCGGCTACAGCGGTGACGGGGACTGGCAGGCATTGCGGTGATTGATTGCCGCTGACGTGCTGGGCGATCCAGGCGCGGGTGGTGTCATCGGCAAAGGCTGAACCGTCGTTCCAGCACAGGCCTTCGACGCCCGGCAGGCGTTCGATGAACATGCCCAGGTCGCGCTTGACGATATCGACCCAGGCGTCGTGGGGCGCCGCCAGCTTGCTCAGCGCCTGGCAGGCGTACCATTGCAGGTCCAGCCAGAAGTGATTGACCCCCTCGGCAAACATCCGCTCGACCTGATCGAGCAGCTCGCTCCAGCTCTGTTGCAGGTACAGGCGCTTGAGTTGCGCGCGGTATTCGCTGCGTGGCGGTGCCAGGCGAGTCATCGCACTGGCGTCGTGGGGCGGCGCCTGATGCACGGTGTCCCAACGCAAGCTTTTCATCAGCCGATGCGCCGCCAGCCAGCCCTCGGGTTGCTCACGCAAGTACGCGGCGAGCACGCGCGCGCTGTCCAGCAGGTCACGCCCGGACTTGATCGCCAGCCCGGCGGCGGGGGCTTGCGCGCTGCCCGAGTGGCTGGCGCTGTTTTGCGGCACCAGCGCATCCACCCCGCCCGACTGCGCCAGCCGGTTGGCCAGCGCGCCGTACAACCCGCCCAGCTCCGGGCGCTGCTCCTCGGGCCACGCCTGCAATGCGCGGGCAAGCCACGTCAGTGCGGCCACTGTACGTTCCGACTCCTGCTTCACCACTTCAGGGAACAATGACAGGCAACCCAGCACTTTACTGCCCGTCAGCCACTCCAGCGCCTGCTTGCGACTGTTGCCCCGCGTCGGCAGCACGTCGGCCCCGAAGCGCTCGACCAAGGCCGCCAGCAGACTCAAGCCTTCGGCCAGGCCCGCCTCGCCCTCTTTGTGCAAGCGTGCCCAGAGGTAATACGTGGCGACGCGCAGGTCCTTGCAGCGCACGGTCAGCAGGGTTTGTGCCAGTTGGATAACCCGGTCGGTATCGGCGCCAGAGAGTTTGTCGACCTCTTCGCGCATCTGCTGGAAATCGTCGTCGTAGCCGGGGTCTTCGCCCACCGGAGAAGCATCGCTGATGGGTTGCAACCAGGCCTGCCAGGGTTCGGCCAGCGCCGGGCTGCCGGGCAGGATATCGCCCTCGCCGAAACAACGGGCGATCAGGGTACTCAGGCTCATTCGATGCTCCCGTTGCGCGCCATGGCCGCCTCGTTTTCCACCAGGAAAATCTGCCTGGGCAACTTGAAGTCGCGCAGCTTGAGCAGGGCCAACGGCCCGGCGCCCAGCTCGGTGCGCAGGTCCCAGGTCAGGTCCAGGCCGTCCGGTGCACGCAGTTGCAGGCGGTAGTGGCTGGCGCTGTCGTTCAGTGGTGTGACCCGGGCCTTTTCCAGCAGGCGGATCAGGCCCCAGGTGCCTTCGTTGTCGGCGAACAATCGCTCGCTCGCCCGCACACTGGTCCACAGCAGGCGCGTGCCCGGGTGGCTGGTGAAGCCCGGCCAGCCGAAACGCTGCCAGCTCTCCTTCTGGTTGAAATAGTGATGTTTCTCGCCGTTGAGGATGAACATCGTCTGCACCACATCGCGCACCGGTTTGCCGCGCAGCTCGAAACTCATGCCCATGCCGCCGTCGGTATAGAGCACGTCCGCGAGGTGGCTGAGCTGGTTGATCGCCGTGAGAAACTGCGGGTTGAAACGCAAGCCCTGGCTGTGCCGGGAGTCGTCCACCCAGCGACTGCCTTCCTTGCGCAGCACGCCACCGAGTTGCTGCTGCAAAAACTGCTCGATGCGCCCGGAATCGGCGCGCACCATTTGCCCAAGCATCGGCAGCGACGCGTCGTTGGCGGTGTTGGCAAAGGGATAACGACCGGCGAATGACTGCTGCCAGTCGTTGACGATCGCCCGTTGCCACTGGCTGTTGAGACCGGCGGCTGCCGCTTGCAGGACCCGTTGCCAGGCCTGTTCCAGCGGCTGCACGAACAGCGTCTGGCCGACGTTGTCCCACTCCGCGCCCAGGCTCGCTGCCACCAGGCTGGCGTAGGCCTGAGTGTCGGTGAGGTCGATCTGCTGCCCCTGAAACACCGTCTGCGCCAGCGCCTGGGTCATCGCCTGCGGGTTGGCGGCGTTGCTGATCTGTTGCAGCTTCAGGCGCACCCGGGTCACCCGGTTGAGCAAGGCTTGCAGGCTCAGGCGCTCGCTGTCGCCGTCCTTGTCCAGCAGCGCGAGCAAGGGTCCGAAACTGTTCTCCAGCGGGCCGGTGGATTCAGGCAAATCAATGGCCGCGTCCTGACCCATCAGCTTCTGCGCGGACTTCACCAAAGTATCGCCCAGCGCCTGTCCCCGACGGCCGGCCTGTCCTTGCCAGCTCAGCGTGTTCATCAGCGCAATCAACGGCGACTGGCGCACATCACTCATCAGCGTCAGCTGATCGATCACCTCGCCCAGGCTGCCCGCCGGTTGCCCGTGCAGGCTGTTGAGAAAGTCCAGCCAGGCGTCGGCGTAGTCTTCAAAGTAGCGGTCAGTGAGTTGCTGGCGCAGTTGTTCCGGGCTCAGCTCGGCGGCGATTTGCCCGGGCTGGTCGCTGAGCACCCAGTCGATTTCCTCGCGGCGCGCTTCGGCGATGGCGTCGATGGCCTGGCGCACCTGCCCCTCCCAGGCCTGGCGGGTAAACACGCCGGGCACCGTGTGGGGCGTGGCAAACAGCGCGTTTGCATCCGTGCCAGCGACCATCTGTTGCAGGCCCAGGGCCGGGTACTGATTGGCGCTGTCGTCGAGGACTTTTTGGTACAGGCTGGCCTGGGCATTGCGTTGGCCCAACTGTCCGAGCAGCACCTGGCGAGCCTGGGCCACCAGCCGCGCATCCTTCTCGATGCGCCACTGCGGGTGCGCTGCCAATTGCTCGGCGTAGAACCGCCAGAGGTTGGGCGCGACGCCTTGCCAGAGGCCCGGCGACATGTCCGCCCGCTGGGGCAACGCCTCGGTCAATGTACGGGCGAGGAACGCACTGTCGGTTTTCGCAGGCTGCGCCAGCATCAGGTAGGCCTTGAGCTGGGCATGGGCGACCGCAGCGCGCTTGACGCGCTCAGGGCTGTCCGCAGGCAGTTTGATCAGCGCTTGCAGCTGACGCGCCAGCTCAGTCGCGACCGGGTCACGCATCAGCCGGTTGTTGGCCTCTACGTACGACGGCCAGGCAGCGGCGAGCAGACGCTCGTTCTGGTTCAGGCCGAAACGCAGGTACCAGGGCGCGCCGTGTTCGTCGCGAGCGAGCAGTTGGCCGAGTTCGCGGGTCAGTTCGTGCAGGGCGAAGACTTGATCATCCACCGAGCCGCCCTGCTGCAACGTCGTCAGCGCCGTGTTGACCTGGCCGACGTGCACGCGGTTGGCCGCGAACGACAGCAACACACCCGCGCCTGCCAGCAACATCAGGCCGAGTGCCAGGGTCCGCGCAGTGCGCATGACGCCCCAGCCGAGGCGACGTTGTTCGGCGTGGCGATCATCGAGCACCCCGCCCCAGGGCGCGGTGGCGTGCCAGAAGTGGCCGTCGGATTTTTCCGGGGCCGGCAACGGCAGGCTGAACCACAAGCCACGCAGCGGCACACCCCGGGCGAACAATCGCAACGGTGGCGCCAGCGCCTGCCGCCAACGGACGATGCCCTCGCTGCGCAAATCGGCGGACAGACGCAGCAGGAAGTCGTGGCCATTGCACTCATTCATCTGGCCAAGACCGTAGGCCCGCAGGGGCTGGACCAGTTGTTCGAGTTGTTGTTCGAGCGCCTGTGGCGTCAGTGAGGGTGGCAGCAAACAGCCGACCGTTTGCGTTGCGCGTTTATCCTGCGGCCAGTCGGTTGCGCAGACTTGCCACAGGTGCAGCGGCAGTTGCCAGCGGAGTTGGCGGGCCAGCACTTGCAGGTGGCGAACGCCCTGGTCCATCGCTTTCGCGTCGGCGGTTTGCTGCTGGTTCAGTGCCCAGATCACCCCGTCCAACGCACGCCAACGGCTCAGGCCTTGCCAATGCTCGGCCCACACGTCATTCAACAGACCGGTCGGGCTACCGCCCCACAGCAGGATGGTGTCGTGTCCGGCCAACCATTTCTCGGTCTCGAGATGGGGAGCAATGGCGTTGATCTGATCGGGCTCGCCGACCACCAGCAGCAGGCGGGTCTTGAAGCGCCAGAGCGGGCCGTGGGTTTCGTGCAGGTGTTCGAGCAGTTGCTTTGCCGGCAGGCTTTTTCCATCCTCGCCTTCATGCTGCTGGGGCGGGACCTTCCACGAACTGCCGACAAGCTGGCGAATCCCGTTCAGCACGGCATGCCACATAAGCATTGCCATGGAAAACAACAGCACCCAGACCAATAAACCCTTGAGTGTCAGATCAAGCAACGACTGACGAGAAATCGGCTGTGCACCCTTCCACAACCACCAGGCCACCCCCACCGTGACAATGAGCACTCCCAGGATCACGGCGAGCAGGAGTGCGGTCATCCAGGATGAAATCCTGCGCGAATCATTAGTTTGCGACATTGGGCTTTACCACTCCAAGGGCCAGCGTGTGATGGGGATCCTTCGCCATCCAGGCGCAGGGCACCTGATGTTGTTCGACGTACCAGGCCGCCAGGGTCTGCGCGACCATGGCCTGCAAGCCCTGCAGGTCACCGAAGTGGGCGTCTTGCATCTTTTTCTGGGGGGACCAGTCGCAGGCGCCAACATCCTGCGCTGGGGAAAACGACACGCAGACTTGCGCAGGCTTGGGCAGTTCACTTTGTTGCAGTGCGCGCTGGGTCACCGCTGTCAGTGACTCGTCGTCGACGTCGAACCATTCACCTCGCGAGAACAGAACCTCACCTTGCGCGCCGAGTAACCAGAGCACCGAGGCCTCGCCGGCAGGTAGATCACTGCCGCCCCGTGGCGAGCTGGATTGGCAACCCGCACAGAGCACCCGAGCGTCAACCGCCGTCCCCTGCAAGTGGTCAATAATGGAGTGAAGGCTGCGAATGCCTGCCCAGGGCTCAGGCCGTTCGGGTAATTGCACCTGCGGAAAACTCAGCGCCATCTGATCGACAAACGCCTGCCAGGCCGCTTGGCTGCCCTGCCAGTAACAGCGCGTCGGCTGGGGTATGGCGTGCGCAGCGCGCTGCTCCTGCCAGTGCAACACCAGTTGGATCGCCAAGTGACGCTCACGCTCGCTAACTTCATCACCCTGCACTTGCAACAGTCGAATGGCCGGCCCTTTGGGGGTGGCCACCGGCACGAGTGGCTGGTAATTGGCGCTGAACAATCGTTGCGCGTGAAGCCGCGTGGTGCAGGCAGGGCTTACCAGTACCGCTTCGGCCAGCGCGACCGTTTGCCGATGATTCGCCCACCAGGCGTGGCTGACCTGCGCTGACGTTTGCGTATAACAGTGGGCGTTGTGCTGTTTGAGGCGCAGGTACAACACCTGGATGAGCATCAACAACAGCAAGACGAACAACCCAAAACCGGTACCGACCACCACCCAGAGCGGTTCAACCCAGGGACGCAACAGCACGCTGACCACGCCCGCGACAACCAGCACACCCGCGCCGCTGGCCAACCAGCGCGAATAAGCAGGCGGTTTGATCGAGGGGTACGGCATAAACTGCGGCGCGCTGTTCACGACGCCGCCTGCGTATCGGACATGGAGCTGACCAGCGTACAGCCGCACTCGCAGCGATGGCCATGCAGCGCGGCCGGGCGCCCGTCGTAGTCCAGCAAATCACTGCCCTCGGCGATTTTGGTGCGGCCATGCAGGTTGCACATGACAGCATCACCCTTACAGGCGATGGGCTTGCCATGGCATTCGTACCGCCCCTCCAGCACTTCGCCGCCGTACTCCTCCAGCGTGTCTCCCTGACGTACCAGTACTCTCATGGTTGCTCCTTTGAATTGATGAGGCGAGTTACTGTGGACATGACAAAGGCTCCGGCAGATTCAGCGGAGTCTTGATCGGGTATTGCGGGCTGCCGAAGGCGTAGCAGGAGGTGGTGACCGCAAGCTCGTCGCACGGCAGGAAGTGCACGGTGAGGCCGCAGACTTTTTGTCCGGTGTAGTCGGGGATGGGGACGGTTTTGCTGTGTTGGCGCTTATACGAACGATTTTTATCTCGCCAAGCTAGATACTTGGGCCGGTCCGCAAAACCGGGAAACCCTTCGGGATAAGCCACACCAGTTTCCCAATCCACCACTACCGTCATCCCAGACTTCCAATGCGCAGGTGCGACATAACAACAACCTCCCCCGCCACCTTGGTACGGGCCGATGATGTCGAGACCCGAGCGCCCGTCCACACTGAAGCGATTAATAGCCCAGTGGGTATGGTTGATCGCTTCGAGAGTGCTGGCATTAACGTTTGCCGGCGCAGCCATCAGGATGCCGATTGCCCATATCACGTAACGACACTGAATACGCTGGAGCCTGCCCCACATGCTTCGCGCACAATGCCCGGCAACGTGCTCAAACCGTCTCATCGCGAACCTCCCTGACTGGCGCGCCGAAGCTCTGCCAACGTGCGCTGAGCCTCTTTTGCATCTCAGCCAAACCCTCGGCATCCAGGATCGAAGGTGGCGTCGGTCGCGGCTGGGAATGGCGATTGTCGGCTACCATCTCGCCGTTGACTTCCTTGAGCAGCACCAACTCCCGTCGATTGACTTCGCCGAAGAACACCATGCGCTCGCTGAAATACGTGCCCCCTCGCTCACGGCCTTTGGCGTAGAGGAACCAGGCGCGCGAGTCGTGGACCTGATCGTCGAATAAGGCACGCAGTAATCCGCTGGCCTCCTGCGCATTGCGGCTTTCATCGACGTTGTGGCGCGTTTTTTCATCGACGTGGTTGCGTTCGAATTTAGGTGGCGGGAACAGTTGGCTGACGCGCTCCCTGCCCATGGCCTTGATTGCCGCGCGCTCGGCCCGTGCGTGGACCGCATGTTGATTGACCAAAACCCCAGGGAGCAACGCCACGCCTACCAACCAGAGCGCTAACGTCTCGATGTTCTCGATGTTGCGGTAGTCCAGGCTGAACTCCTGGGCGGCTTCACGCAGTTGGGTCTGCGCCATGTCCGGGTCGAAGTCCTTGACGCCGGGCTCCATGGGTTTCTTCTCGGCGCCCGGCACGCGCTCGTTGATCAGCTGTTCTTTTCGGATATTTTTGATGGCGTCCTGTTTTCCTTCTCGCGCGGCCTCAGCTTTTTGCTGCACATAAGGATCGACTTGCGTGTCGCTTGCCTGTTGGTAAAACGCTGTTTGTCTGAGGCTGGAAAAACCGTAACGGTCGATGCGCCAAGCGGTGATCCAGCCGAGCTGGTTGCGCATGGTCTCTTCAAGATTGATAGAGGCTGTTAGGGGTTCGTAATAGTCTGTTTGCTCGGGACTTAATGGATAGCGAACTGAAGGCAGATTTAGTGTTACTTCGCGCCAGGCGTTGAAGCGCTGAATTACCCTAGGAGTAACATCGAACTGCTCCACCAACTCAAATTCCATTGCCCGCCAAAGATCTGTACGTAAATCGATTGGTAGAGATTCTTGAGGCACTTTCAACGGTGCACCATTAACAAATGCATCTGCGTACAAATCATTCAAAGCAATTTGCGAAAGTAAAAGGCCGTCACCTTCGAAGTTATCTTTGCTAAATGCCTTCCCCTGATCTCCCGGCGGATACCCCCCACCCACATCCGAATGCACTCCCGGATATATCACCTCCATTGAATTGAGTGGATACCCACCGCCAGCCCGGCGAATCGACTCCGACGGAAAACACAACCGCTGCTCATGACTGGCCACCAGATGCAGGCAGCGCTTGACCAACCGGTCCGGTATTTCCTGGCTGCTATCGGCCCAGCCCATATGCCCGTCCGCCCTTGGGACGATATCGGCGAGACCCACCGACGCCACGGTGTCCAGCAACCCCAGGTACGCGACACTGACGGGAAGGTTCAGGTCCTTGAACTTCAGCGAGGGCGTCGTGGCACTGCTGTCCAGCAATTGGTTGAGCCAGTTGACGAACGCCCTGGCCGCCGCTGCACCGCGGGAAAAACCATACACATAGAGCTTGAGGCCCAACAGTTTCGGGCGTGCCGGCAAATTGTCTGCCAGCGCTGTGCGTAAGGGCTGTTCAAGGGCTGCCAGCTGTTTGTCAAACACATTGGCTCGATTGGCCTCCCCACCGGACTCCATCCCCGGCGAAGTGCCCATGGCTTTTACAGCACCAAGCAACGCCGAGTTATCCAATTGGGGTAGATCCAGGCAGCGCCTGAGCGCATCGATGATCATCAACAACGCCCAGTTGATGCGTTCCTCGCCATACCACCCGGTAGCCATGCCTAATTGGGTGTAATCCGGGTCACCCACTTCGGCAAACGGTGTGCCGACACCGGGCATGTAATATTTGAAGTACTGGTTATTGCCGGCCCCTGGGATATCGGTCAGCCCCCGTGCCTTGCTGCTGGCGTGCCCGGTGCCGCCCGCATGGCCGGTGCCAATGCTGGCGCGGAACATCCTGGCGATATTGGTTGGATTCGGGGGCGTCGACAGGTAGAGGTCGTTATTGAGGTTATTGCCAGTGCCGTCGAAGCACAGACTGACGTGCAGCGTCTTGCAGCAAGGTGGCAAGACCCTGTGCCCCGCAGCTACGCTGAGGGCATCATGGAAGCCGACTTCCCACTCGGTCTGACGCCGCAGGTTTTGACGAACTTGCCCTTCCCTCCAGGGCAGACGGCCCTGCTCGGGAAAGGCAGGCGGATACCAAACGCTGGCATGATTTACTGCGGACATGATTGCGGCTCCGGCAGGTTCAATGGGGTTTTGATTGGATATTCAGGGCTGCCGTAGGCGTAGCAGGAGGTAGTGACTTGAAGCTCGTCGCAAGGCAGGAAGTGCACTGTGAGGCCGCAGACTTTTTGGTTGGTGTAGTCGGGAACTGCCACTAGTTTGCTGAGTCGACGTTTTTGCGCTTCGATCTGTTTTGTCCATTCAAGAACTTTTGACCAATCCGCAAAGTTTGGATAATCGAAGGAGTAACCTACTCCGGTTTCCCACTCAACACGCACCGTCATCCCCGGTACCCACCGCGAAGGCGCGATGTAACAACACCCTCCACCGCCACCCTGATACGGACCAATAATGTCCAACCCCGAGCGACCATTGACCGCGAATTGATTGATCGCCCAGTGAGTGTGGTTGATCGCTTCGAGGGTTCCCGCCGAGGCTTTTGGGGGAGTCAAAATTGACACCAGAGCCCCGAACAGAACGGCACGATAACCGCCGTTTGAAAATGTCGGCATGGGGTTCATTTCCTTATGTCGTTGGAGGGACTAACCCCGACCCCCGACAACCTGTCGAGGAGATACGTTTCACGCTCAGAGGTGAGCAACAGTCCGCTCTGGAGTGCCTCGAACAGGGCCACGCAGCACGCATCAAATCGCTGCTGGGCACTCCAGTCGCTCGGCAGCGCTTCATGAAGATCTTCCGTCGCTTGCAGGGCGTCGCAGATACAAGCAAACGCTTGCAACTGCACGTCACTGAGTTCGATGTGAGTGAAGTTGTGTGGGCTCGGCGGCCTGTCAGGGTTGCCCATCAACCACCGAGGTTCACCATCGATATCCAGCCAGCTCCAGAACAACGCCGGGCGTAACAACACTTGCTGCTGGTCGACTTGCAGCACATGGCTGAACAGCAATGGAAATATCCGCGGATCGTAGTAGCGCAACAGCCCCAATCGCCCCGCATGGCGGGCTTCCAGGCATTGACCCAGATTTTCGGCCAGCACTTCAAACGGCCAGCAGGACGCCAGCACCAACAATTGCGATCGATTGTTCAGGGCCTGGATCACCCCCTTCAACCATTGCCGCTGAAGCGGCTGCGCAAGATCGACCCGCACCAACAAAGGCGCCAGATCCTCGGCGCCCTCCTCCGGCAGCCCACTGAACAACGAATGCCAGGGCAGTGCCGGCTCGACACTCAGGACACTGGGCAGCAACGGGGCGCCGCCCGCCTGGTCGATGATGATGTCCAGGCAGGTGATGGAGACCTCGGCGCAGGACGAGTCCAGTTGTTCGAGCCAGGTATCACTCATGATCGACGTCATCCCTGGGCCTCCCTGGGTGCAAACCCCTGGGCAGCAGCGCGGGCTTTTTTCAGGCACTCCTTGCAGACTGAGGTGGGAAGTTCCGGCAGAGGAAACGCCTGGCTCGTAGGCGGGTTGTACCGGTGTTTACCCTTCATGCAGATCAATCCTGGCCCGTGCAGCTGAATCTCACCTTGCGGGGTAATACGGATGTAACCACCACCGCTACCCAAGGTGATGCCATTGTTCGCCGTGAGCTGAACATGCCCTTGCACCGACTGCACGGTGATGTCCTGCTGGGCGGTCAGGTTGAGCAGGTTGCCGTGGGACTCGATCTCCAGAGGCCCATTACCCGATACCAGACGCATGCCTTCCTGCCGGGCCAGCATGGACATGCCTTGCTCCGAGTAGATGGATAACCGCTCTTCGGCGCCCAGGTTGATCTCGTCCTGGCTTTGCAAGTGCATCGCCTCACCGCTGCCAAGCAGCAGGCTGGCGGGCGTGACGGCGGCGATACCCTTGGGTGCGCTGAGCAGAATGGCTGGGCCGCTGAGATCTTTCGCAGCCGCGTGAAGGCGTTGCAGGCCCTCAATGGCAGGTTGGCGGCTGCGGTGCGCGTGGGCGATACCCTGACAACTGGATGCTTGCTTTACCGCGCCTTCGACGAGCACGGTGGCCGGCGCCATATTCAGTACGTGACCGCTGGCCTTGCCCTGCGCATCAGCACTGATAAACACCCCCTTACCCGCCCGAACACTGCCCCAATCATCCGTGCGCAGCTCAAACCCTTCGCCGCGCTTTTTCTGCTGCGCATCCACCAGATGCCCCAAATTCAGCTGGCTCTTGCCGCCATACTCGGTGCTCAGCTTGACGTGCTCCTGGCCTCGGCTGTCGTCCATGCGCAGCTTGTTGTTGGCCGGGGTGCGCAGCACGTTGCGCTTGTAATTGCGGGCGTTGAGGGTGACGTGGTCGGGGTGTTCGCTGTCGTGCAGGGCGTGGGCGATGTAGGGGCGGTCGGGGTCGCCCTGTTCGAAGGCGATGGCCACTTCGGTGCCGCAGATCAGCGGCAGGTGCAGGCCGTGGGTGTCGCCGGCGTAGGGCCGGGCCAGGCGCAGCCAGGCGCTTTCGCGGCCGAGTGGCCAGGTGTCGCGGTCGAACAGGAAGTTGACCTTGTAGCGGCCTTCCTTGTCGATTTCGGCATAGCGGTCATGGGCCAGGCCGCTGGTGACGCGGGCGGGCACGGTGCCGGCGATCTGCGGTTTGGGCAACAGCGGCGGTCGGAAACACAGCTCTTCGCTGTAGGGCATCGCCTCGAACTGGCAGACAAACGCGCCATCGCGGCTGGCGCGGGTGCTGACGGCGATGACCGCGCAGCTCGGGTTGAAGGCTTGTGGGGCGCCGTCGCTGATGGACAGCACCTGGCCTGGCGCCAGGGTCGGGCTGTTGCTGGTGCCACTGAGGTGTGTCTGCTCGTTGAGGTAACGCTCGTGACGCAGGCGCGCGTAGAAGTAGCCGCTTTCACCGAGCTGTTTTTCGTGGCGCTGGTAAGGGTCGCCCAGCGCTCGGTAGGGTTCGGCGTAGTGGTAGGCCTCGCCGTAAGTGCCCGGCGCGCCACGGGTATGATCGACCTGCGCATCGAGCCGGGCCTTGGCATCACGGTGCTGATAGGTGCGCACGTTGACGTGTTGTTCCACCACCCGGTGCCGGGTTTGCAGGGCCCACACACCGACCTCGTCGCTGCCCAGCCCGGCGGGTGGACGGTGCGACAGATGGACGTCGAACTGGTAACCGCACTGGTTGTCGCAGAACTCCACCACATCGAAGCGCAGGCGCTCGTTGCTGACGAAGCGGTACCAGATGCCGACCTCGGCCAGCAGGCGGTTGATGAACGCCAGGTCGCTCTCGCCGTATTGCATGACCTGTTCGCGCCGGGGGTATTCGCGCTTGAGGCGGAACAGGAATTCATGGCCGCGCATGTCGTGACGGCTGCGCAGGATGCTCTCGACGATTTCCGGCACCGACTTATGTTGGTAGATGCGGTATTGCCGGCCGAGGCCGAGCAGTTGCAGGCGCGGTTGCAGGGTGATTTCGTAGCGCGCTTCGTCTTTGGAGGCGGACAGGCGCTGGAAACCGGTGATCACTCCTTGCAGGGTGCGCAGCGGTTCGATGGTCAGCGTTTCCCAGGGCATCACCGCCACCGGTATGGCGTGCAGGCTGAACCCGGCGTCCTGGCCAAGCAGTTGCTGGGCGGCCAGATCCTGCTCGGCGCTGGTGAATTCGATGTGGTAGCAAAAGGGTTGGCTCAGGCGTTCTTCGCCGTGGAAGGCCAGCACGTCGAGGGTGGGTTCAAGGTCGCGCACCCAGAGTTCATGGCGGCTGTGGTCGAAGAAGGTGGGCATTAAACCTGACATGTTCACACCCCCGCCGTCATGGCGGGCATCGGCTGCTCACCTTCGCTGAACGCCAGGCACAGGCCGTGTGCATCGCTGTGTTCCAGCCGCACGCCGCTGGTCACCCGCCGGGCGGCCTGGCGTTGCAGGAGTTGTTCGCTGAGTACCGGCAATATCTGCTGATTGAGCAGACTGTCGATCGTGCGCGCACCGTTGTCCGGCGACAGGCAGGCCTCGACCAGCAACGTGCTGAGCGAGTCGTCGATGTCACAGCTCAGGCCGTAATGTCGCTGCAAACGTCGGGCGACCTTGGCCAGCTTGAGCGCAACGATGCGCTTGAGTGCCACGGCGTCCAGCGGGCGGTAGACCAGGGTTTCGAAGCGTGCGAGCAAGGCCGGCTGGAAGTGTTCGCGCAGGATCGGTTGCAGCCATTGCGCCAGCGTGGCGTCGGCGGCATCCGGTTGAGCGCGCAGGCCGGCTTGCAGGGCATCGCTGCCCAGGTTGGAGGTCATCAGGATCACGGTGTTGCGAAAGTCGATTTCCCGCCCTTCGCCATCGCGCATGAAGCCGCGATCGAACACCTGGTAAAACAGGTTTAGCACATCGCGATGGGCCTTTTCGACCTCATCGAGCAATACCACGCTGTAGGGCCGCTTGCGCACGGCCTCGGTCAGCACGCCGCCCTGGCCATAACCGACGTAGCCTGGTGGCGCGCCCTTGAGCTGGCTGACCGTGTGGGCTTCCTGATACTCGGACAGGTTGAGGGTGATCAGCGACTTTTCACCACCGAACAGGTTGTCGGCCAGGGCCAGCGCCGTTTCCGTCTTGCCCACGCCACTGGTGCCCACCAGCAGGAACACGCCCAGTGGTGCCTGCTCGGTGGTCAGGCCGGTTTTCGCTGCGCGCAGGCGTCGGGCCAGTGCACCCAGGGCGTGATCCTGACCGATCACCCGCTCGGCCAGTTGCTGTTCCAGCGTCAGCAGGCCAGCTTGTTCGTCCTTGAGCAAAACACCCAATGGCACACCAGTCCAGTCGGCCACTACCTCGGCAACGTTACGCGCGCTGACGTCCAGGGACAGCAGCGGCTGGTCACCCTGGATGTCATCCAAGCGTTGTTGCAGCACCTGGCAATCCTGCACCGGCAGTGGCTGTTCGTCACGAAGGTCGAGCAGTTGCCTGGTCAGCGCCAACTCTTGCCGGTATTGCTCGATCAGCCTGCTTTTGTGCTGTTGCAGTTCGCGCTGCTGCAACTCGATCGACGCCAGGTGTTTGGCACAGCTATCGGTCCCCAGTTGCGCATCCTGCTCGATCGCCCGCAATTCCAACGCCAGCGCCGCCTGCCGGGCGTTGAGTCGCACCAGCGCCTGCGGTTCACAATCGAGGCCCATGCGCACCCGTGCGCTGGCGGTGTCGAGCAGGTCGACGGCCTTGTCGGGCAATTGCCGACCGGTCAGGTAGCGTCGCGACAGGCTCACGGCCGCCTGGACGGCCGCGTCCTGGATGTGCACGCCGTGATGGCTTGCGTAACGCGCCTTGAGGCCACGCAGCATCAGGCAGGCAATGGCATCATCCGGCTCGTCGACCTTGACCTGCTGGAAGCGCCGCTCCAGTGCGGCGTCCCGTTCGAAATACTGTTTGTACTCGCCCCAGGTGGTGGCGGCGACGGTGCGCAACTCGCCCCGGGCCAGTGCCGGTTTGAGCAGGTTCGCCGCGTCCGCGCCGCCGGACTGGTTGCCAGCGCCGATGAGGGTGTGCGCTTCGTCGATGAACAGCAGCACCGGCGTGGCCGACTGCTGCACCGCAGCGATGACGTTTTTCAGGCGTTGTTCAAACTCGCCCTTGACCCCGGCGCCGGCCTGCAACAAGCCCAGGTCCAGGGTGCGCAGGCTCACTGATTTGAGGCTGTCGGGAACCTGGCCGTGGGCAATACGCAACGCCAGGCCTTCAACCAGCGCGGTCTTGCCCACGCCTGGCTCGCCCACCAGCATCGGGTTGTTCTTGCGCCGGCGACTCAAGATATCGATGACCTGGCGAATCTCGTCGTCGCGGCCGAATACCGGGTCGATGCACCCTTCCCGCGCCCTGGCGGTCAGGTCCTGGGTAAATTGGTCCAGCACCGCCTGCAAGGCATCGCCAGTGGCAACGCGGGTCAGTGGATCGCCGGACTCCAATGCCGGCGTCTGCTGCAATGCCGGGCGCTCTTGCGAATGCTGGTCGAGCACCGTGAGCACCTGCTGCAACTGGGCATCGCCCACGCTGAGCAGTGGCCAGGCCGCCTGGCACGCCAGCAGTTCCGGGTTTTCCCGCAATGCGCCGAGCAGGTTGGCCGAGCGCAGGCGGTCCTCGCCGGCAAGGGACACTTGCAGCCAGGCATTCTTGATCAGGGTCTGCAGCTTTGCGCACAACGCAGGCTTGGCGTGAACCGTACGCGGCAGCGTGTCCAGATGCGCCAGCAAGCCGCGCCATAACGCATCCATGTCCCATTCCTGACGACGGGCAATCACCGTCAGGTCGCCCTCGCCCTGCTCCAGCAGTTTGAGCAGCCAGTGTTCGATAGTGATCTGCCCGTGGGCACGGCTCTGGCAAAGGCTGGCCGCTGCGCTCAAGGCCTGGGCGCAATACGGGTTTAGCCGGCGAAGCAGGCGTGTGGAGGCGTGTTCCATGGTTTACGTCCTTGTGCTGGCGGGCCAGCGAAAATTCGGGGAAAACAGTGCCGCCGGCAGGCGCAGCGGCGCCTGCCGGAAGGCCTTGATCAGCCAGTCTGGCGCTCGGTCCAGGCGTCGGAATGGGAAATGTTGCCGTCCTTGTAAGTCCAGGTGATGCGCTCATATCGCAACTCGACCTGTTCCTGGTGGCCGAGTTTTTCCTTGGTCACGTCCTTGATGTCGTGCATTTTCGGGGTGACCTTCACCACCTTGACGTTCTCCAGCAGGGTGCTGAAGTACTCGACTTCCTGGCCGGCGTCGTTGGTGGCGTACCACTTGAACTCAGCGCTCTTGAGGGTCTGGCCAGAGGTGACCGCCTTGAACAGGTACGGACTGCAGGCGTCGATATACTTGGTAAGCACGACAGGCGCGTGGTTCCTCGTGCCGGTCAGCTTGCCCGTGTTGTCATCCGTTGGGATGTACACCATGTGTTCATAGGCGAGCACCTCGATGCTGCCGACCCGGTCCTGCACGTCCACCGAGCCTTTGATCTCGTTACCGCCGTCGTCCTTCAGCCAGAGGTAAATGGGAGTTGCCATGTGAAGCTCCTTTTCGTTTTCAGTGCTTGATTGCCGCGTTATGCGGCGAGGGTTGTCTGCCGGCGCCTGCGGTGGGCAGCAGGCAAGCCCCCACATCAGGCACCAGGCGGATTTCGACGCGGCGGTTGGCCTGGCGTCCGGATTCACTGTCGTTGTTGGCAACGGGCCGGCTGGCGCCGAAGCCCTGGACCGCGAAACAGCTGTCGGGGATGTCACCCATCTGGCCCATCCAGTGGCGTACGGCGGCGGCCCGAGCGCGAGACAACTGGAGGTTGTGCTCGGCACTGCCGGTGCCATCGGTGTGTCCGGCAATCACGATCAACCAACCGGGTTGGGCCTTGATGCCGACCAACGCGTTGATCAGCACTTTTGCCGATTCAGGTTTGAGCTGGGCGCTGCCGCTGGCGAACAGCGACAGGCTGTCCAGGCGCACGGTGCTGCCGGGTTGTTGGGGTTGTCGGTGTCCGGCGATGGCCGCCCACAGCGGCGCACGCAAACTTTCGCCGCGGTACAGGCCGAACCCCAGCGACAACGGCGCGCCGTGCCGGTAGTAGCTGTCCAATCGGGATGCATCGCCGCGCAGTACGTCCAGGGCTTGCTGGCGGTGATCATGGTCGGTTGCCTGGATAGAGAAATAGCGGCGCATGTCGTCGCTGACCTGCCGCGCCAGCAAGGTGTTCTGCCACGCAGAGCTGAGCAATGCGAGCCCTGCGGCAGCCATCAACAGCCACAGTGCGATGAGCCCTGCACGGCGTTTTGGCGAGGCACGGTTGTCGCTCGGCAGTTGGGCCAACAAAGGATCGGGAAATGGCAAGGTCGCACTCGCGCACGCAGCCGGCGAACGTTGATCAGCCACGGCAACCCTGTCGTGTAACCACCGTTGCCACAGGTTCCCCGCCATGACCTGAGGCATGACTGAAACGAAGGTGACTGCGCTGAGCGCAACCGGGCCCGCGAGCTCCGGCAATACCGTTTGTGCCAGCCACGCAGCGGCACTGTTCAATTGCACGCTGGCCTGCAAGCGTGTCGCACGGGTCGCCGTGTCGGCGGCCTGCGCCTGCCATTGCTGCACGCCGACACACGCTGCGCCATCGTGTACGTCGGGCAAGGCCTGACCGGCCTGCCAACTGAACCAGGGCCCGACACCTGGGCCTGCGTGCAGGTAACTGGTCAACATCAGCGGCAAGGCGATGCCACCCTTGCGCGCCCGCATCAATTGATGACGCAGCACCCGCACCCGGCCGGCGAGCCGTTCGCCGTCCACCTGCTGCTGGGCATTGACGACGAACATGACGCTCAGTTGCCGCCCCCAGTCCGGGCGCAGACTGATCAGCGTACCGATCAGCTGCGGCAGTGATTCCAGGCAGGTGACACGCACGTAGCAACCGTGCGCCGTGACGCGCAGGGCCACCTGGTCGGCGGGTATCGCCCCGAACAGGCCGCGCAAACCGTCACCACACACCAACACCACCGGATAGCGCCAGGACGGTGGCGGCAATGACTGCTGATCGGCGATGAGCAACGCTTGACGCTGGCGCCGTGCACGCTTGCCGATCCGCATCCGGGCCAGACCGACGCCACCCAACACGGCCAGCATCAAGCTCGCACGGACCAACCCGGTCATAGGCACGATCACCAACAGCGCCATGGCAAGCGTGCCAGCCCATAGCCACAGCGCACGTTTGAGATTGAACGGCATCGCCCTTCACTCCTGGCCAGGCACGAGTGTGGCGATCAGTTGCCCGAGCACCTGATCCAGGCCCCACCAGGTAGCGACGAGCAACATGCCGGCAACCATCGCCTGGGCCAGCGGATAACGCGACCAGAACCGTGGGGCGCGACGTCCCTGCATGGCGGATTGCGTCACGATCGTCTGGCTGGGCTTGAGCGGTGCCACGCGGGCGTTGAGCACTGCCACCAGCGCCTCGCGCTCGGGGTCGTGCAGCTCGCGATAACGGCCCTTGAAACCCAACATCAGCACACGATGGAAAGCCGTGAGCACCATCGGATCCGCAGCAGGCTCGCGCAACATCCGGCGCATGTCCTCATACAAGGACACGCCCGCCTGATGCCGGTTGAAATACCGCGCCTGCAAGGGTTCGCGGGCCCACTCGGCGTGGTCATCGTCCTTGGCCCGACTGAGCACGGATTCATCGAACAACGCACATTGGGCATGAATGATCGGATCGATGCTGTCCTGGCTGACTCCCGCCTGCTCGAGTTGCCGGCGAACTGACTCGATCTGCTGGCTGCATTTTTCCGCAATCTTTTTACTGTTCTCGGGCGACGCGCCGTGCAGTAACTGGACCACCAGCAGGTAGCTGTCCTGCAGCAACACGTCGATGTCGATCGTCGCTGCCGCATGGTTTTGCGAGGTGTTGGGGTTGATCACTGTATTCATGAACGCAGCACCGCGAAGAGTTCAAGCTTGACCTCGGCCAACGTGCCGGGGACGTACAACGCACAGGTGCCCCCGGCCAGCATGGCGCGCCCTTTTTCATGGCGAAGGTCGAGGGCGAAGCACTGGTTTTCCAGGCGCAACGGAATGGCAGCGGGCACATGGCTGAGCGGTTGCAACGGCACGCCATCGAGCGCGGCGTTGACCAGGTGATCGACATCATCGGGCGTGCCGATCTTGCACAGTCGCGGGAACTGGCCCTGTACTTGTGCCGCGGGCAGGCGGCAGCGCACCGACAGGTAGAAATCGACGTCATCGGGTTCGCGCAACCGCGCATCATTGAGCGTGACCTGCCAGCGATGGGCCGAGACTTCCTCCAGCTCGAGGGCAATGACCCGCGATGGCAGGCTGACCTCCAGCAAGGTCGACACCAGGCCCATCAGCGGTGCAAACACGCTTTGCAGATGGTCATGCCGGTACGGCGGAATCTGCTCGATCTCGTGATCCAGGGAGAAGGTCAGCAGGCTGCCCGCCAGCCTCACCAGTTCGAGATAGACCTGTTCGGGATGGCGCGCGGGCCCGGCCTTGAGATCGGCCAACACGGGCTGATAGGTGTTCAGGGCATTGAGCAGCCAGAACAGCGACACATCGGCCACGGCAAAATCAGCCATGCGTTGCTGGCTCTCGCGACGCATGCCCATCAGGCGCTGGCGCTTGGCAGACAGTTGGGTCAGCAGGTTATCCAGTTGCGTCAGCAGGCCCGGATGCGCGGCGAAACTCAGCAGGGGCGGCACGTAGCCAGAATCGAGGCTCCAGGCGCCCTGCCCGTCGCGCACCAGTTGTGCAATCGGGCAGGTCAGGTAGTCGCCGTTGTCGTCATGGGCAAAACGCAGGCTCAGCATGTGCTCCAGCACGCCGATCGACTGGCTGTCATCGCCGTAGATATCCTGCACATGGCGCCAGTCCTGGCGATAACGTTGCGGGCGCTCGGCCTTGGTCGTATCGAACACGCAGTTGTTGCCGTTGGCTTGCTCCAGCGGCAATGCCAACAGCACGGTGGCGTCCCGCAGGTGATCGGGCAACAGGCCCGTCAGTTGCAGGCCGGCCGGCAGCCGGTCGACCTGATCGGTATCGATCGGGGTGCCGTCAGGCATGCGCAGGCGCAGCTGCGTCGCCTTGAGCTTGCCCAGGCCTAACGCTTGCAGATCAAACGACACGGCCTGGACACCCCAGGGATGAACCAGCGACAGATGCGCCAGGCCCTGGTTGGTCCAGGCTTCCCATCGAGCCTGTTGCTGGAATTGCTGCGGGGACAGCAGCGCCCCCGAGGCCCACAAGGGGCGGTCGATTTTCATGGCATCGTTTCCGTACGAAATGGTTGGCCGCCAAAGCTCAGGCAGCCAGGACTCAGGCTTTGGCCTTGGGCATCTGCGAGACCAGCGACAAGTTGACGTCCATGCCTTCCACCTGGAAATGCGGCACGGCGTACAACTTGACGCGGAAGAAGCCCGGGTTGTCCTCGATGTCTTCCACCAGCACCTTGGCTTCACGCAGCGGGTGCGAGGCCTGCAAGTCGTCACCCGGGTCGGTCATCTCGGTCACCAGGCCGCCCACCCACCTGTTCAGTTCCAGTTCCAGCAAGCGGCGATCCTTGGTCGTGCCGATGTTCTCGCGCTGGATCAGCTTCAAGTAATGAGCGATGCGCGACAGCAGGAAGATGTAGGGCAGGCGTGAGTTGATGCGGCTGTTGGCGGTGGCATCGGGGGTGTCGTAAAGCGCCGGTTTCTGCGCCGAGTTGGCGGAGAAGAAACACGCGTAGTCGCGGTTCTTGTAGTACGACAGCGGGATGAAACCGAGGTTGGCGAACTCGAATTCGCGGGTCTCGGGGATCATCACTTCGGAAGGAATCTTCACCTGGTTGCCGGTGCCCAGGTCGTACAGGTGGATAGGCAGGTCGGTCACCGCTCCACCTGACTGCGGCCCACGAATCTGCACGCACCAGCCATTGGCGATGAAACTCTTGACCATGTTGGCGGCGAAGGCGTACGAGGCGTTGGTCCACAGGTACTTTTCGTGGTCCGGGCCCTTGACGCTTTCCATGTAGTTGAAGCTGCGCACCGGAACGGTGTCCGGGCCGTACGGTAAGCGACCCAGGACCCGGGGCATCAACAGGCCGATATAACGCGCGTCATCGCTGTCGCGAAACGACTTCCACTTGATGTATTCAGCACGATCGAAGTAGTTGGCGATGTCCTTGATGGCCGCCACTTCCTCCATCGACTGCTTGCCGAAGAAGCCCGGGCCTACTGCCCCAATGAATGGCATGTGCGCGGCAGCGGCCACCTTGGAAATGTTGCGCAACAGGGCGATATCCTGCGGGCTGCGATCGAACTCGAAGTTGGAAATGGCCGCCGCAATCGGTTCGCCGCCTGGCGTGTCGTACTCCTGGGTGTAGGTATGCGCGTACAAGCCACTTTGGGCGATTTCCGGCGCATCCTCGAAATCCTGCACCAGGTGATCCTTGCTGATATCGAGCAGCTCGATGCGCACGTTCTGGCGGAAGTCGGTTTGATCGATCAATGACTTCACACCACGCCAGGTCGATTCAATACGCTGGAAATCCGGGTGGTGCATCACCGCATCCAGTTGGCGGCTGATCTGTGTATCGAGTGCGGCGATATGTTCATCCAGCAGGACTTTGTCCAGGCGTTCGACTTTCTGCGCCGATTGTTTGAGCAAGTTCAGGAAGACACTGACAGCCGCTGTGACGCGCTCATCGGCGGTCGCATCTGCCAACGCCTCGGCATCCTGGAATGTATCAAGGGTGCCCAGGGTTGAAACCGGGCATAAATTGATCTTGCCGAATAACGCACTGTAGATACCTTGTCTTTCTTCAGGCAATACTTCAGCGCCGCGCGATTGCACGCTGGAACTTTCTACCGACATGGAAAACTTCCTTTTTAGTTGAACCGGGGTAAATCAAACAACTTCTTGCGGGGCCAATGCAGCCAGCTCCGCTTGTAGTTCCGCACTGAGCGAATCGTCCTTGAGAATCCGCTCCAGTTCATTGCGAAACGTGGCGTTATCCAACAAATTGGATTTGAGGTCGCGCAGTAGATTGCGCATCGCCAATAAGGCGCGAAGTTGTGGAATCTGCCGGGCAACGTGTTCAGGCTCAAAGTCTTTCATGCGCTGAAAGCTCAGCGCCACCGAGGTTTCGTTCCCGTCATCCGCCAATGTGTTGCTTACCGCCAGCTTCAACGCCGGTGAAAAATCTGCCAGCACACTGTCGAAGTTGTTTTTATTGATATTCACTTTGCTGCGTTCGGATAAAGAGCGCTGCTCCTCACCGTTGCTGTAATCCCCCATCACCATCAACTTCAGGGGTAATTCGATTTTCTTCTGCGCACCACCGGTATGCAGATCCAGTTTTATATTCACCCGAGCCTTGGGCACTTCACCCTGAAAACTGTTAGAAGCCATATTTCCTCCATGCGCAAACGCAGCAGCCACTCGTTAACAAGCCTGTCAACAACCAAATAAAGTTGAATCAATTCAAAGTGAAACCAAATTTTTCGAAATAATTGACCTGCGGTATGGGTGTCAATGTTTGTCAGGCAGCCAAGATGGACTATTGACTTGGCCCTGCCAACCCCAGAAAAGCGGATGAAGAAATTTCCCACTTGGCATTCAGATCACACCTACGTTTAACCTGATTTTAACTAAGGGAATGTCAGTAATTTCCTACAGGTAAGCCGGGAAATCATTAAACAACTACAAACAAAAAAAATGCGGCGACATTTCTGTCACCGCAGTCTTTCGGAAGGTTCAAGGAGAAAATTGGCCGCCGTGTTTAACCTCGAGCCGCCTGGCAGACACCTCGCTCGCGGTCTTGTTTATTTCAGGCTCCGGCGGCCAACCGCGCCGCCAGTGCTTTAGCCTGCAACGCCACATCCGTCACCGCCGTACTCTCCCACCACATCCCTCGAAGCGGCGGCCCCATGGCGAACAGTCTGCTGGCCGCCTGTCCATCGGCATCCAGCACCGCGCCATCCACAGCAGCAGCGATGCCCAGCGCCAACGGCCCCGGGCGGATCAACCCGCGTGCCAGCAACTGCCGAGGCAACGGTCGAGCCACTCGGCGCCAGTCGTATTCGATACCGCTGGAATTGATCAGCGCGGCCCCCCGCACCACCTCGGTTTGTGTCTGGCCCCGACGGCGGATGCGAATGCCCACCCCAGCTCCCGCGGCAGGTTCCAGCCCCTGGTAGGAAGCGGCCTGGATACGCAGCCGCCCCTCGTCGTGCAAGCGGGCCACCAACTCGGCGCTCAACGGCGGCGAGCGGTGGTGATGGCTCTCCCACCAGGGCCGAACATGGCGCACGAACTGCCGGCGCTGTACGTCGGTCGCCTGATGCCACAAGCGACCGATATGCGCCCGCACGGTGTCCAGCGGCGCCTGCCAATCGATGCCCCGGGCGATGGCGTCACGACAATGCCGACGCAGTTCGCGCACCAGTTGGCGCGGGGTGCGGAGGGTGTGGTCCTCGGCCAGAAAGTCCACCCAGGCCGGCGGTTGCCTGCGCACGTGGGGCAGCAGCCCGTGACGGGAGAACACCTCGATCGGCCCGCGATGGCCGGCCTGTTCCAGCGACACCACGGCATCGACCATGGTCAGTCCGGAGCCGATGATCAGCACCGTTGATTGCGGTTCCAGTTGACGCATGGCCGCCACGTCCCACGGGTCGAGGGCGGCAGCGTTCAGGCCGCTGGACTCGGTCTGTGGCGTGCGCGCCGCCGGGAACATGCCCGTTGCCAGGACCGCATGGGTGCCCTGCAAACGTTGCCCATCGCTCAGGCTCAAGCGCACCGCGTCATCGAAGGTTTGCAGGTCAACCACTTCGGCTCGCACATGCTCGACGGTCGAACCATAAGTCGCGCCAATCGCCTGCGCCTCCGCCAGGCGCTGCTGCACGTACAGGCCAAAGATCCCTCTGGGTGGAAACAGCTCGCTGATCGGCACATGTTGCTCATCGGATTCGGGCCAACCGCCCGCCGCGATGAAGTCCGTCAACCATTGGGTCAGGTCGTTGGCGTTGTCCGGGTCGACGCTCATGCGCGCCGCGTTGCCGTTCAACGTGTGGCCCAGTTCGACCGCGCTGTAGGCCTCGCCACGCCCCAACTCGGCACGCGGCTCGATCACCAGCAACGAGCGCTTGCCCGGCAGGCGCAGCAACTGCACCGCGAGCATCGCCCCGCTCAGGCCACCGCCGATGATCAGGATGTCTGCGTGGCGGATGGCGTCTGTCGCCTGTCCGCTGTCGATTTCAGTCATGGCGCTCTCTTTGCTCAGTGTTTACCCAGGTAAAAGTCATGCAGATCACCCCTCGCCAATAATGCCTCGCTGCTGCCCGACAGCACCACCCGGCCGGTGTCCAATACATAGGCCTGCGACGCGTACTTGAGCGCGACATTGATGTTCTGCTCGGCGATGAGGAAGCTCACCTGCGCCTCGCGATTGAGTTGGGCAACGATCTCGAAAATCTCCTGGACGATAATAGGCGCCAAACCCATGGAAGGTTCGTCGAGCAGTACCAAAGTAGGACGTGTCATCAGCGCGCGACCGATGGCGACCATCTGCTGCTCGCCTCCGGAGGTCAGCCCGGCCTGAGTCTTGCGCTTGGTTTTCAGGCGCGGGAACCAGGCGTAGATACGTTCGAGGTCGCGGGCCAGGTCCTGGCGGCTGAGGCCCCGGACAAACCCGCCGCTGCGCAGGTTGTCCTCGACAGTGAGCTGTGGGAACACGTGGCGCCCTTCCAGCACGTGCACCATGCCCTGGCGCACCCGGCTGCTGGGGTCGACGCCCGCCGTGTCCTGGCCAAGAAAGCGGATGGTGCCGCGACTGACCTGTGCCCGCTCCGCCCGCACCAGCCCCGATATGGCCTTGAGCGTGGTGCTTTTGCCCGCGCCGTTGGCCCCGAGCAAGGCGACAATGCCGCCTTTGGGCACCGTCAGCGAGACCCCGGCGACGGCCAGGATCGCGCCGTCGTAGATCACTTCAATATCGTCGACATGCAGCAGCTCATCGACGGCCCTGTTACTGGCAGTTTGGCTCATGGGCTATTCGTCCCCGTTGCAGGTGCGTGGCGTGAGGCCTTTTTCCTTGGCGAACGCGGCAGATTTTTCATCGATCAACGGCCGCAACAAGGCACGGTCTGCCGGGATCCAGTCGCTGATCAGCGTCCAGTTGGCGCCGTCCCATTGCTGCACACGCGCCGAGCCGCCACCTTCGTGGTCCTTGCACGACAGCTTGAGGTTTTGCATCAGTCCGAAGTAGCCCATGTCCTTGAGCCGGGCGTCGTCGATGTTCAGGTGCTCCAGGCCCCATCGCCCTTCTTCCCCGTTGAGCGGGCGCTTGCCGAACTTGCCCTGTGCCGTGCGGATGGCCTCCACCGCCACCGCCGCGTTCACCAGCCCGGAGTTGTAGTAGACGCTGCCGAAGTTCTTCAGGTCCTTGAGATCGCTCTTTCCCTTGTCGAGAATGTATTGCTTAAGCCGCTTGTGGATCTCGAAATCGGTGCCGGCCGGGTATGGCGTCAGCGCCAGGTAACCCTTGGCGGCAGCGCCCGCGGGCAATACGTCCTCACTGGAACTGGCCCAGATGTCGCCGACGATATGGTCCACCGGGAAGCCGAAACGCGCAGCGGTCTTGACCGCCACTGGCGTGGATACGCCCCAGGTGCGCAGGAACACCCAGTCCGGGTTGGCCTGGCGAACCTGGCGCCATTGCGCCGACTGTTCGTTGCCCGGATCCGCCACCGGAATCTGGATGTTCTCGAAGCCGTATTTTTCCGCCAGCAGTTTCAGCGGCCCGAGGGTTTCCCGACCGTAGGCCGAGTCGTGGTAGACCGTGGCAATTTTCTTGCCCTTGAGCTTGTCGAAGCCGCCCTCGCGCTGGGCAATGTAATTGATCAGGCTCGATGCCTCGCTGTAAAACGTCAGCATCACCGGGAAGTTGTAGGGGAACACCGTGCCGTCGGTGGCCTCGGTGCGGCCATAGCCGAGGGTGATCAACGGAATCTTGTCGACTTCGGCGCGCTCACTCAGGGCATAGGCTGCCGGGGCGCCGTTGGGTTGGTAGACCGCCACCGGCGCACCATCCAGACCTTTCTTGAAACGCTCGTAGCACTCGATGCCCTTCTCCGCCGTCCACTCGGTCTCGCATTCCTGCCAGACCAGTTTCACGCCGTTGATCCCGCCTTCCACTTCGTTGATGTAGTTCAAATAATCGATCATCCCGGCCCACACCTGCACACCGCTGGAGGCGTAGGCGCCGACGCGGTAGGTGGCGAGTGGAAAGAACTGCTGGTCCGGCGAGGCCTGCACAACGGGCACCGCACTGCTGAAAACCGCCAGGGTCAGGGCGGCGCCGAGCAAGGAACGTTTCAAGGTTGCACGCATGGTATCTCTCTAATAGTCAGTGAAGGATTCAGAAACGCAGGGGCCAGTGGCTCAGCCGTTCGCGGAGGTTGCCGAGCAGGCGAATCAGGCCTTCCGGTTCCTTGATCAGGAACAGGATGATCAGCGCGCCAAAGATGATTTTTTGCAGGTTCTGCAATTGCCCGGCGTCCACCGCGCCACCGAACAGGGCCTGGCCGGCGTGGCTGAGCAGGATCGGCAGCAGGCTGATGAACGCCGCGCCGACGAAGTTGCCGGCGATGCTGCCCATGCCACCGATAATGATGATGAACAGGATCTGGAACGATCGATTGATATCGAAGCTGCTGGCACTGGCCGTGCCCAGGTAGGCGAAGGCCCAGAGTGCACCGGCGATGCCGAGGTAGAACGAGCTGACGGCAAACGCCAGGTGCTTGTAGCGCACCACCGGGATACCGGTCACGGCCGCGGCGGTGTCCATGTCGCGGATCGCCATCCAGTTGCGGCCGATCTGGCTTTTCACCAGGTTCGATGCCACCCAGGTCAACAGCAGCACCGTGGTCAGGGTCAGCAGGTAACGACCCAGCGGCGTGTTCAGGTCATGGCCGAACAGTGCCAGCTTGGGTGCCGAGATGGTCCCGGACGAGCCGTAGTTGTAGAACCAGGGAAACTTGACGAACAGCCACTCCAGGAAGAACTGCGCCGCCAGCGTGGTGACCATCAGGTAGAAGCCCTTGATCCGCGAACTGGGCAGGCCGAAGACAAATCCCACCACGGCGCTGATCAGGCCGCCGCCGAGCAGCGCCACCGGCAAGCCCAGTTCCGGCAAGCGCAGCAGGAAGCCGTAGGTGGCGAATGCGCCGACCGCCATGAACCCGGCGGCGCCGACCGAAGTCTGGCCGGTGTAGCCCGTGAGCAGGTTGAGGCCCAGCCCCGCCAGCGACAGCACCAGGAACGGGATCAGGATCGCATTGAGCCAATAGTCGTTGCCCGTCAGCGGCACAATCACGAAGGCAATCAGCAGGAGGGCTATCAGGGCATACGGAACACGGCGCTGGACCAGCAGCGCCGGTGCGGTTTCTCGGGTAAGGGAAATCGACATGGGTTCAGACTCGCTCGATGGCGCGCTCGCCGAACAGGCCGGCGGGACGGATGTATAGGAAGGCCAGGGCCAGCACATAGGCGAACCACGGCGTGATGCCGCCGCCAATCAAAGGACCGACGTAGACCTCGGCGAGGTTCTCCGCCGCGCCGACGATCAGCCCGCCGACAATCGCTCCGCCGATCGAGGTGAAGCCGCCGATGATCAACACCGGCAAGGCCTTGAGCACCACCAGCGACAGGGAGAACTGCACGCCTTGGCGCGCGCCCCACAGCAAGCCGGCGACCAATCCGACGACGCCGGCCACGGCCCAGACGATCTGCCAGATGCGGTTGAGGTTGATGCCGATCGACAGCGCGGCCGTGGTGTCGTCCGCCACTGCCCGCAACGACACACCGATACGGGTCTTGTTGAACAGCAGCGCCAGCACCGTCACCAGGACGATGGCGGCTGCGGCGGCGATCAGGTCGAACTGGCTGACCATCATGCCGCCCACGAACACCGGCACGTCATCGATGCCCAGGTCCAGAGCCCGCACCTGCGAGCCCATCAGGCCCTGGGCCAGCCCTTCGATGATGAACGACAGACCCAGCGTGGCCATGAACAAGGTGATCTGCGAACGGTTGACCAGCGGCCGCAGCACGAGCCGTTCGATCAGCAGGGCGCCGACGATCATCACCAGCACCGTCAACAGCAGCGCCAGGGCAAAAGGCACGCCCTGGTCGTGCAGGCTGACGAAGGTCAGCGCGGCGAACAGCAGCATCGCGCCCTGGGCAAAGTTGAACACGCCGCTGGCCTTGTAGATCAGCACGAAGCCAATGGCGACCAGCGAGTACATGGTGCCGGCGAGCAAGCCACCGAGCAGGGTTTCGAAGAAAAATGTCATCAGTGCACCACTCCCAGATACGCTGCGATCACCTCGGGGTTGGCCTGAACTTCGGCCGGTGTGCCATCGCCGACCTTGCGTCCGTAATCGAGCACCACCACGTGGTCAGACAGGCCCATCACCACGCTCATGTCGTGCTCGATCAACACCACCGTAGTGCCCAGTTCGCGGTTGATGTCGGCGATGAAACGGGCCATGTCCTGTTTTTCCTCGGCGTTCATCCCAGCCATGGGTTCGTCCAGCAGCAACAGGCGCGGACCTGCGATCAAGGCGCGGCCCAGTTCCACGCGTTTCTGCAGGCCATAGGACAGGTTGCCCACCGGCACATCGCGGTGCGCTTGCAGCTCGAGGAATTCGAGAATGCCCTGGGCCTGCCGGCGAAAATCCGCAGCTTCGCGGCGCGCCCGTGGCAAGCTCAGCGCCTGCTCGAGGAAGCCACTGCGCAGATGGCGCGACAGGCCGGTGAGTAGGTTGTCGATCACGCTCATTTTCTTGAACAGCGCGTTGTTCTGGAACGTGCGGCTAATGCCCTGGCGTGCAGCGTTGAGCGGGTCAATGCGCTTGAAGGGCTGGCGTTCGAAGACGATGGAGCCCGCGTCGAAGCGGTACACGCCATTGAGGATGTTGAGCAGCGAACTCTTGCCCGCGCCATTGGGCCCGATCAATGCGCAGATCTCGCCACGGCGCACATCGAAGGACAGTTGGTTGATGGCTTTGACGCCCTTGAAGGACAGGGAGATGTCGCGCACTTGCAAAATGAAATCGGTCGAGGTCATGCGATGTCCCGTTTGAATTCGTTGAGCCGGGCGAGGTTGGCCGGCGGCGTGCGCGGGGCTTGCCAGATGTCGTGCAGATTGTGGAAACCCAGCAGGCGGCGAACGCGCTGTTTGATCAGGCGTTGCAAGCCTTTTTCCGGCTGGGCGATGGCCCAGTCGCATAGGCGTCGGCGCCAGGTGCCTGGGGCGGCGAGGCGGCTGTCGATTTCCGCGGCCAGCCGTTGCAGGCGCTCGGCTGACAGCAGCAAGCCCGAGGGTGCCACTTCGCGGCGGTCGCGACTGGCGCTACCGGGGCTTTCCGGGAAGGCCAGGGAGTGGCCGCTGCCCAGCCACTGTTCAAGCAGCACGGTCAGCCCGCCTTGCCATTGCGTGCCCTCCTCGCTCCACCATTGCACGTGTGTGCGGCTGGTGCGCAGGCGCTGCGGCGGGTCTCCCGGGCCGAGCAGGTCGGCGAAATCGAGCAAGGCATGGCCGTGGTTGAGCCACAGTTGCCGGGTTTGGCGACGCGGTACGAAGGCGTGGGTGGGTTGGCTTTGCCAGAGGATAGGGTGCAGGGCCTGGGCGTCTAGGTCATCGGTGACGGCCAGCACCTGCCCGCCCGCCTGTTGCGCGGCGAGCGTCAGCAGCAACAGGTTCGGCTCGAAGGCGCCGCTGACGGCCAGGCGAGATTGTTCATCGAAACCTTGCTGGCGCAGGCCATCGGCCAGGCGCTCGACATCGCGCAGCACATCGATCCAGCGCCAGGCGAACCATTGGCCGTGGCGCTTGTGGCGCAACGCTGGTTGCAACGGGCTGACCTGCGCCCAGTGACGCAATTGCTCCAGCGCCTTGGGCGCATCGACCTGCCATTGCGTGGTGTCCGCAATCGGCGGCCGCTTGAGTTCGTGCACGCTCATGGATGACCTCCTGTTCATGGGCAAAAGCGTGCGGTGGTCCGCTGGGCTGGGTTTGTTCGTCTGCCACCAATCCCTGCAGGAGCGAGCTTGCTCGCGATGGCGATGGGTCAGGCGACATCTGTGTTGAAGGTGCTGGCCTCATCGCGAGCAAGCTCGCTCCTACAGGTTTTTGGTGCCATGCACACATCTGCATTCCAACACCCCACCACTGTAGGAGCGGGCTTGCCCGCGATGGCGGCGTGTCAGGCACCAAAAATGTTGAATGTGCCCGCCTCATCGCGGGCAAGCCCGCTCCCACAGGTTTTTGGTGCCATGCACATATCTGCATTCCAACACCCCACCACTGTGGGAGCGGGCTTGCCCGCGATGTCGGCGTGTCAGGCACCAAAAATGTTGGATGTGCCGGCCTCATCGCGAGCAAGCTCGCTCCTACAGGGGATTTGCGGTGTTCGTGGATCCTTTGTTCAACAGTGATCTCTGTGGGAGCGAGCTTGCTCGCGATGGCGGTGGGTCAAGCGACATTGATGTTGAATGTGTTGGCCTCATCGCGAGCAAGCTCGCTCCTGCAGAGGGAGCGGTGGGTCAGGCGACATCGGTGGTGATTGTGTCGACGCCATCGCGCGCATGCTCGCTCCTGCGGAGGTCGCGGTAACTGGCGCCGGGGTGTTCGGGGGACAGGCGCGGGCCTTCGTTGAACAGTTTTTCGCGCAGGGTTCCCGGTGTGTATTCGGTCTTGTACACCCCGCGCTTCTGTAATTCCGGCACGAGCAATTCCACGGCGTCGATGAAGGTTTCGTGGGTCAGCGCATAAGCCAGGTTGAAGCCGTCCACGTCGGTCTCTTCAACCCACTCCTGGAGCAGATCGGCCACGGTTTCCGGGCTGCCAACAAACAGCGGACCGAAGCCACCGATGCCGACCCAGTCGGCCAGTTCGTGAGGGGTCCAGACCTTGTTCGGGTCCGCCGTGGAGAACGCCTCCACTGCCGACTGAATGGCGTTGGTGTGCACGTGCTTGAGCGGCTCGTCGGGCTTGAACCGGCTGAAGTCGATACCGGTCCAACCAGAGATCAACGCCATCGCGCCTTCATAGCTGACCCAGCTTTTGTATTCCTCGAACTTGGCCTTCGCCTTGGCATCGGTCTCGCCGAGAATCACCGTCTGCAGATTGAAAATCAGGATCTTCGACGGATCACGCCCGGCCTCGGCGGCACGACGGCGAATGTCAGCGACGGTCTTTTTCAGCAGCACTTTCGACGGCGCGGCGACGAACACGCATTCGGCGTGTTCGGCCGCGAATTGTTTGCCGCGACTGGACGCACCGGCCTGATACAACACGGGAGTGCGTTGCGGTGAAGGCTCGCAGAGATGAATGCCCGGCACCTGGAAGTGTTTGCCGTGGTGGCGAATCTCATGGATTTTGCTCGGGTCGCTAAAAATCCTGCGCTCACGATCGCGCAGGATCGCGCCCTCTTCCCAACTGCCTTCCCAGAGTTTGTAGCAAACCTCAAGGTATTCCTCGGCAAAGTCGTAACGGGCATCGTGCTCGGTCTGGGCTGTCTGGCCGAGGTTCTTCGCGCCGCTTTCCAGATACGAAGTGACAATGTTCCAGCCGGCACGGCCCTTGGTCAGATGGTCGAGGGTCGACAGCCGTCGGGCGAACGGGTACGGATGCTCGAACGACAACGAGGCAGTCAAGCCAAAACCCAGGTGCTCGGTGACCAGCGCCATCGGCGGGATCAACTGCAGCGGATCGTTGACGGGTACTTGCGCAGCCTGGCGGATCGCCGCGTCACCATTGCCGTTATAGACGTCATAAATGCCCAGCACGTCGGCGATGAACAAGCCGTCGAACTTGCCGCGCTCGAGAATCTTCGCCAGGTCAGTCCAGTACTCCAGGTCCTTGTACTGCCACGAGCGATCCCGGGGATGGGCCCACAAACCGGGGGACTGATGACCGACACAGTTCATGTCGAATGCGTTGAGGCGAATTTCCCGGGCCATTAAACGGCTTCCTGTGCAGAGGGGTGAATGCCGTTGAGACGAAAGTTGCCGATCAGGTGCCGTTTCCAGCGCAGCGGATCATGCAGCGAACCGGACAATGCCGTGCGGCGCCCGGTCAATTCGAATTCGGCGTTGCTCGCGGTGGCCAGGGCTTCAGCGCTGGCCAGGTCGGACTCGGCAATCGCCACCCGAATCTCCGTGGCATCTTGCTCGGCGTCCAGCAAAGCCTCGGCACGCTCGAGCAGCGCGGCGGCGACTTCGATGCGAATGTGCACGTCGCCGAACCGGCTGATGACGTACGGATCCTTCGAGACGCTGGCCTGTTGGCGAACAAAGCCCACAGTGGAATCGAACAGGCTGCGGGCGTGATGCAGGTCATGTTGGCTGCTGGCCAGGGAAAGTCTGGCAACAACCGGTTGAGTCAAGGCGTTCATGGTGGGCTCCTCAGTTCCAGGCGTGGCGCGCGGGGTTCACGCCATTGAGCAGGTGGTTGCCGATCAGGTGGAATTTCCAGCGCGCCGGATCGTGCAGGGTGTGGGTCCGGGCATTGCGCCAGTGGCGGTCAAGGTTGTACTTGCCGAGCACCGAGCGGGTGCCGGCCAATTCGAACAGTTTGCTGCTGGCGAGCAAGGCAATTTCCGCCGACAGGACCTTGGCCTGGGCCACCACCACCGAAGCGTGGGCCACGGTGTCTTCATTGGCGTCGAGCAACGCGGCGTCGATGGCCTGGCCGGCCTTGCGCAGGATTGCTTCGGTGCCGTGGACGCGCCACTCAAGGTCGCCAATCGCGGCGATGCTGAACGGGTCTTGCCATCCATGGTCCTGACCGCTGTCGATCCACGGACGGGATTCGCGGGCATAGCGCTTGGTGTCCTCCAATGCGCCGACGGCGATGCCGGTGTCTACCGCCGCCTGGATGATTTGCGAAATCGGGCCGTCGGCCGTCGGCTCATCAAACGCCTTGTGGGCCGGGATCACGGCACTGAGCGGCACCTTGACCGCGCTCAGGGTCACCCCGCCGCTGGCGGTGGTGCGCTGGCCGAAGCCGTCCCAACTGTCGATCACGCTCAGGCCAGGATTGTCACGCTCGATAAAAGCGATGAAGGCCTGGTTCTGTTCGTTGACCGCCACCGCCGGCACGATGTGCGCAAACAGGGCGCCCGTGCAGTAGAACTTCTCGCCGTCGATTTGCGCGGTGTCAGCGTCGAAGCGAATACGGGTTTCGAAGGCCCCGGCGTTTTTGCTTTTGGACTCCGAGAAGGCATTGCCGAAGCGGTAACCCCGCAGGACTTTGTCGAAGTAGTAGCGCTTCTGCTCTTGCGTGGCGGTTTGCACCAGGATGTCGAGCACGCCGAGGTGGTTCTGGGGGATCTGGCCAAGAGAGGAATCGGCGGCCGAAATGATCTTGATCACTTCGGCAACGGTCACGTAGGAAACGCCGGCACCGCCATAGGCCTTGGGCACGGTGATACCCCACAGGCCGCTGGCGGAAAATTCGTCCAGCTCGGCGACCGGCAGGCGGCGTTCACTATCACGCACGCTGGCCTCGACGGCAAAGCGCGCGGCCAGTTTGTGAGCGACGGCAATCGCCTCGGCATCCGAGCGGATCACATGGGCGGTGCGAGGGGGTTGGGCAGAGGCTGTCATGGGGCCGACTCCAGGTTCCGGTGAGTGCACCAGAACAATTGCAGGAGTCGTGCCTGAATTTATTTTTGATTTATTTCAATAACTTAAAGATAAAACCGGAGAAACGTCGGGCAAAGTTAAACAGCAAAGTGTCCATTCATTGTTGGCTGGCCAACAGTTAGATCACCACGTTGCGGACAAACCGTGCAGCCACGTCGCCATCGTTACGGTAGGTATGGGGCTGGTTACTGGCAAACATGTAGAACTCGCCGGCCGCGATCTGCTGCGGTGTGTCGCCCAGCATCAGGGTCAGGCAGCCTTCGAAGACGTAGATCTGTTCGCTCCAGCCATCGGCGTCCGGCTGAGACGGGTAGACTTCCCCCGGTTGCAGGCACCACTCCCACTGTTCCACCTCCCGGGTCGCGATAGCCTTGGACAGCAACACCGCCTTGCTTCCGGGGATCGCCCCCGCCCAGGCCACTTCATTGATACGGCTGTGGTCGCGCACGTCCGGGGCCTGGATCAGATCGCTGAAGGCCACATCCAGCGCTTCGGCCACGCGGTCGAGAGTGGTCAGGCTGACGTTCTTCTCGCCGGCCTCGATCGCCACCAGCATGCGCCGGCTGACCCCGGATTTTTCCGCGAGCGCTGTCTGGCTCATGTCGGCGGCATGGCGCAAACGTCGGACGTTCAAACTGACGTGCTGCAGGACCGAAGCCCGCTGCGGAGAATCTTTGTGCACTATATTGCTCACTCGGTGGAGTTGGGCAGTATACTGCCCAACATTCGGCGCATTGTGCGTCGCACTTTATATAGCGTGCAAGATTATGACGTCGTTGAATACCTCCCCGCCTTCCTCGCGCTTCTTACGGCTCAGCAAGGCCGAGTGCGTGCTGGTGATGATCACCATGGTCTGGGGCGGCACTTTCCTGCTGGTGCAACACGCGATGACCGTCAGCGGCCCGATGTTTTTCGTCGGACTTCGTTTTGCGGCGGCGGCGTCCATCGTCGCCCTGTTTTCCTGGCGACACCTGCGCGACCTGACCGTGTTCGAACTCAAGGCCGGCGCGTTCATCGGCGTGGCGATCATGCTCGGCTATGGCTTGCAGACTGTCGGCTTGCAGACCATTGCCAGCAGTCAGTCGGCGTTCATTACCGCCTTGTACGTGCCTTTCGTACCCCTGCTGCAATGGCTGGTACTGGGCCGCCGACCGGGGCTGATGCCGAGCATTGGCATCATGCTGGCGTTCACCGGGCTGATGCTGCTGTCGGGACCGGCGGGCGCCTCGTTCCAATTCAGCCCTGGCGAAATCGCCACGCTGATCAGCGCCGTCGCCATTGCGGCGGAAATCATCCTGATCAGCACCTACGCCGGCCAGGTCGATGTGCGCCGGGTGACCGTGGTGCAACTGGCGACCACCTCCGTGCTGGCGTTCCTGATGGTGGTGCCGACCAACGAGGCGATTCCGGACTTCTCCTGGTTCCTGCTGGGCAGTGCACTGGGCCTGGGAGCGGCGAGCGCGGCGATCCAGGTGGCGATGAACTGGGCTCAGAAGAGTGTTTCGCCCACCCGGGCGACGCTGATCTATGCCGGTGAACCGGTGTGGGCCGGGATCGTCGGGCGCATCGCCGGGGAGCGTTTGCCGGCGATTGCACTGCTGGGGGCTGGGTTGATTGTGGCGGCGGTGATTGTTAGTGAGTTGAAGACCAAGGGTAAGGCTGAGGTGGTGGATGTGGTTGAGCGTGAGGGTAATCCTCAAGACCTGTAGTGCCTGATAGTCCGTCATCGCGGGCAAGCCCGCTCCCACACTGGATCTTCAGTGTTCACAAAACCCTGTGGGAGCGGGCTTGCCCGCGATGGCGCCAGACCTGCCCCACACCCCTCCTGAAACAAGGCGAACCCTGACTTTTCCGACTACTTTGTAGGATTCTGCCACAGCTTGCCGTTTGGCGATCCGGGAACTGGCACGTATGATGCTTCACAAATCTCCGCAGATTAGAAGCCTATGTCCCTGATAGTTCTACTGCTTCTGCCCTTTGTCGGCAGTTGTCTGGCAGCCGTGCTGCCGCACAACGCGCGTAATACCGAATCGTTGCTGGCGGGTCTGGTTGCCCTCATCGGCACGATCCAGGTCGCGCTCATGTTCCCGCAGATCGCCGATGGCGGGGTCATTCGTGAAGAATTTTCCTGGTTGCCCAGCCTGGGCCTGAACTTCGTCCTGCGCATGGATGGGTTCGCCTGGCTGTTCTCGATGTTGGTGCTGGGCATCGGCACGCTGGTGTCGTTGTATGCCCGCTACTACATGTCGCCGGACGATCCGGTGCCGCGCTTCTTCGCATTCTTCCTGGCGTTCATGGGCGCCATGCTCGGCCTGGTGATCTCTGGCAACCTCATTCAGATCGTGTTTTTCTGGGAGCTGACCAGCCTCTTCTCTTTCCTGTTGATCGGCTACTGGCACCATCGCTCCGATGCACGCCGTGGCGCCTATATGGCGTTGATGGTCACGGGCGCGGGCGGCTTGTGCCTGCTGGCGGGGGCCATGCTGCTCGGCCATGTGGTCGGCAGCTATGACCTGGACAAGGTCCTGGCCGCCGGTGAACTGATTCGCGCACATGCCCTCTACCCCATCCTGTTACCCCTGATCCTGATTGGTGCGCTGAGCAAAAGCGCACAATTCCCCTTCCACTTCTGGCTGCCCCACGCAATGGCGGCACCGACACCGGTCTCGGCCTATCTGCACTCGGCGACCATGGTCAAGGCCGGGGTGTTCCTGCTGGCGCGGTTGTGGCCGTCGCTGTCGGGCAGTGAAGAATGGTTCTACATCGTCAGTGGTGCCGGCGCCGCCACCCTGTTGCTCGGCGCGTATTGCGCGATGTTCCAGAACGATCTCAAGGGCCTGCTGGCCTACTCGACCATCAGCCACCTCGGCCTGATCACCCTGCTGCTCGGGCTAAACAGCCCACTGGCCGCCGTCGCCGCCGTATTCCACATCCTCAACCACGCCACCTTCAAGGCCTCGCTGTTCATGGCCGCCGGCATCGTCGACCACGAAAGCGGCACCCGCGACATCCGCAAACTCAGCGGCCTGTTCCGACTGATCCCGTTCACGGCGACACTGGCCATGGTCGCCAGCGCCTCGATGGCTGGCGTCCCGTTGCTCAATGGTTTCCTGTCGAAAGAAATGTTCTTCGCCGAAACCGTCTTCATTAACGCCACCGCCTGGGTCGAGCTGTCACTGCCCATTGTCGCGACCATCGCCGGGATGTTCAGCGTGGCCTATTCGCTGCGGTTCACCGTCGACGTGTTCTTCGGTCCCACCGCCACCGACCTGCCGCACACCCCGCACGAACCTCCACGCTGGATGCGCGCACCGGTGGAATTGCTGGTGTTCACCTGCCTGGTCGTCGGGATCTTCCCGGCCCAGGTCGTCGGCTCGCTGCTCGCCGCCGCCGCCCTGCCCGTGGTCGGCGGCACCCTGCCCGAGTACAGCCTGGCGATCTGGCACGGCTTGAACGCGCCGATGATCATGAGCCTGGTCGCCATGTCCGGCGGTATCGTGCTCTACCTGTTGCTGCGCAATCAGTTCAGACACGGTCGCTTCAAATACCCACCGATCATTGGACGATTCAACGGCAAGCGGCTGTTCGAGCGCAGCCTGGTGATCACAATGCGCCTGGCCCGTCGCCTGGAAAGACGGATCAGCACCAAGCGCCTGCAAAGCCAACTGTTCCTGATGGTGCTGGTGGCCGTGCTGGCGGGGTTGCTCCCTATGCTCAACAGCCACTTGAGCTGGGGCGACCGGCCAAAGATTCCCGGCTCTATCGTCTTCGTGACCCTGTGGCTGCTGGCGATTGCCTGCGCCCTCGGAGCAGCGTGGCAGGCCAAGTACCACCGGCTCGCAGCCCTGACGATGGTCAGCGTCTGCGGACTGATGACTTGCATTACGTTCGTGTGGTTCTCCGCACCGGACCTGGCCCTGACACAGCTCGTCGTTGAAGTGGTTACCACGGTGCTGATCCTGCTGGGCCTGCGCTGGTTGCCACGGCGGATAGAAGAAGTTTCGCCGTTGCCGGGCAGCCTGCGCCGGGCGCGCATTCGTCGTCTGCGCGACCTGTTGCTATCGATCTTGGTCGGCGGCGGCATGGCGCTGCTGTCCTACGCCATGCTGACTCGCCAGACGCCTAACGACATTTCCTCGTTCTACTTGAGTCGTGCCCTGCCAGAGGGCGGCGGCAGCAATGTGGTCAATGTCATGCTGGTGGACTTCCGTGGTTTCGATACCCTCGGCGAGATCACCGTGCTGGTGGCCGTGGCGCTGACCGTATTTGCCCTGCTGCGCCGCTTCCGCCCGCCGAAAGAAAGCCTGCAACTGCCCTCCCAGCAACGCTTGCTGGCGCCCGACGTGGTCACCGACCTGGTCAACCCGCGTCAGGCCAGCGATACCGCGCTGGGTTTCATGATGGTGCCGGCGGTGCTGGTGCGCCTGCTGCTGCCGATTGCCTTCGTGGTGTCGATCTACCTGTTCATGCGCGGCCACAACCAGCCGGGCGGCGGTTTTGTGGCCGGGCTTGTGATGTCGGTGGCGTTCATTCTGCAATACATGGTGGCGGGCACGCAGTGGGTCGAAGCACAGATGAGTCTGCGACCACTGCGCTGGATGGGCACCGGCCTGCTGTTCGCCACGGTCACGGGCCTTGGGGCGATGGCGGTCGGTTATCCGTTCCTGACCACCCACACCTGGCATTTCTCGTTGCCGCTGCTGGGGGACATTCACGTTGCCAGCGCGTTGTTCTTTGATATTGGCGTGTACTCGGTGGTGGTCGGTTCAACCTTGTTGATCCTCACCGCCCTCGCCCACCAATCGGTGCGCGGGCACAAAACCGCCGCCCTGCCCAGATCCGTCGCCAGTAAAGGAGCCGTCTGATGGAAGAAGTCATCGCAATCGCCATCGGCGTCCTGGCCGCGTCCGGCGTCTGGTTGATCCTGCGGCCTCGGACGTTCCAGGTGGTGATGGGGTTGTGCCTGCTGTCGTACGGGGTCAACCTGTTCATCTTCAGCATGGGCAGCCTGTTCATCGGCAAGGAACCGATCATCAAGGACGGCGTGCCCCAGGACCTGTTGAACTACACCGACCCGTTGCCCCAGGCACTGGTGCTCACCGCCATCGTCATCAGCTTCGCCATGACCGCGCTGTTCCTCGTGGTGTTGCTGGCGTCGCGCGGCCTGACCGGTACCGACCATGTGGATGGCCGGGAGCCTAAAGAATGAATGTGATGACGCACCTGATCGCCGCACCGATTCTGCTGCCGTTGCTGACGGCCGCGATCATGCTCATGCTGGGGGAAAAACACCGGCCATTGAAGGCCCGTATCAACCTGTTCTCCTCCCTGCTGGGCCTGGGTATTTCCGTGCTGTTGCTGCAATGGACGCAGACCACCGGCGTGCCCGGTTCCATTGGCGTGTACCTGCCGGGCAACTGGCAAGCGCCCTTCGGCATCGTGCTGGTGGTCGATCGCCTGTCGGCCTTGATGCTGGTGCTGACGGGGATCATCGGCGTCAGTGCGCTGATATTCGCCCTGGCCCGCTGGGACCGTGCCGGTTCGAGTTTCCATGCGCTGTTCCAGATTCAATTGATGGGCCTGTATGGCGCATTCCTGACCGCCGACCTGTTCAACCTGTTCGTATTTTTCGAGGTATTGCTGGCGGCCTCCTACGGTCTGCTGTTGCATGGCTCGGGCCGGGCGCGGGTGTCGTCGGGGTTGCATTACATCTCGATCAACCTGTTTGCCTCCTCGCTGTTCCTGATTGGCGCGGCGCTGATCTACGGCGTCACCGGCACCCTGAACATGGCCGATCTGGCGCTGAAAATCCCCCTGGTTCCGGAAGCCGATCGCGGCCTGCTGCACGCCGGGGCTGGGATTCTCGCCGTGGCGTTCCTGGCCAAGGCAGGCATGTGGCCGCTCAACTTCTGGCTGGTGCCGGCCTATTCCGCCGCCAGCGCACCGGTCGCGGCGATGTTCGCGATCATGACCAAGGTCGGTGTCTATACGCTGCTGCGGCTGTGGACCCTGCTGTTCTCCGGCCAGGCGGGCGCTTCAGCCTACTTCGGCGGCGACTGGCTGATCTACGGCGGCATGGCGAGCATCATCTGCGCCGCAGTGGCGATCATCGCCGCGCAACGCCTGGAGCGCATGGCCAGCCTGAGCATCCTGGTGTCGGCGGGGATCCTGTTGTCAGCCATCGGTTTTGGGCAACCGAACCTGATCGCCGCTGCGCTGTTCTACCTGGTCAGCTCGACCCTGGCGTTGAGCGCGTTGTTCCTGCTGGCGGAGTTGATCGAGCGCTCGCGTTCGGCCAACGAGATGCCCCTGGACGACGGCGACGACCTCTTGCCGCGCCCGATGGAGTCACTGCAGCCGCCCAAAGGCATCAACCTGGATGACGAACAGAAAGCCGTGGTCGGCCAGGTGATTCCCTGGACCATGGCCTTCCTCGGCTTGAGCTTCATTGCTTGCGCGCTGTTGATCATCGGCATGCCGCCGCTGTCAGGCTTTATTGGCAAGCTCGGCCTGCTCGATGCCCTGCTCAACCCTCAGGGCCTGGGCGAGGCCACCGATGCGCCAGTATCGAACGCAGCGTGGGGGTTGCTGGCGTTGCTGATTCTCTCGGGAATGGCGTCGCTGATGGCCTTTTCACGCCTGGGTGTGCAGCGTTTCTGGAGCCCGGAAGAGCGGCCCTCACCTCTGCTGCGTCGGTTCGAATGCATCCCTATCATTGCGTTGCTGGGCTTGAGCATCGCACTGACATTCAAGGCTGAACCGCTGATGCGCTACACGCAGGCCGCTGCACAGGCACTGAACAATCCGCAACAATACGTAATGGCGGTGCTCGGTACCCGCGCGGTGCCAAGCCCGGAAGCCCAGGCTGCGGTCGTGGAGGTGCAGCCATGAAGCGCCTGTTCCCCGCGCCCTGGTTGTCGCTGGCCTTGTGGCTGTTGTGGCTGGTGCTGAATCTATCGATCAGCCCCGGCAATTTGCTGCTGGGCGCGGCGCTCGGACTCTGCGCACCGTTGATGATGCGCAAGTTGCGTCCCCTGCCGATCAGGATCCATCGCCCCGGCGTCATTCTGCGTTTGTTCCTGATCGTAGGACGCGACGTGCTGATGTCCAATCTTGCGGTGGCCTGGGGCGTCATGAACACCGGACGCAGACCGCCACGCTCGCGGTTCGTCAAGGTGCCGCTGGATTTGCGCGACGCCAATGGCCTGGCGGCGCTCGCAATGATCTGCACCGTGGTGCCCGGCACCGTCTGGTCCGAACTGGCACTGGATCGCAGCATCCTGCTGCTGCACGTCTTCGACCTGGATGACGAGGCGCTGTTCATCGAGCATTTCAAGACGGCCTACGAGCAGCCCTTGATGGAGATCTTCGAATGAGTGCGTTACTGTCCAACGCTATTCTGCTCTGCCTGTTCCTGTTTTCACTGGCGATGATCCTGACGCTGACCCGCCTCTTCAAGGGGCCATCGGCCCAGGACCGGGTACTGGCGCTCGATTACCTGTACATCACCGCGATGCTGATGATGCTCACCCTGGGCATTCGTTATGCCAGTGACACCTATTTTGAGGCGGCGCTGCTGATTGCGCTGTTCGGCTTCGTCGGCTCGTTTGCCCTGGCGAAATTCCTGCTGCGTGGCGAGGTGATCGAATGAGCGCTGAACTGTCATTATGGGTGGAAATCCCGGTGGCGATCCTGCTGGTACTCAGCGGTGTGTTTGCCCTGATCGGCGCCGTCGGGCTGGTGCGGATGAAGGATTACTTCCAGCGCATGCACCCACCGGCACTGGCCTCGACCCTGGGCGCATGGTTCGTGGCGCTGGCGTCGATCATCTACTTCTCGGCGCTCAAGTCGGGGCCGGTGCTGCATGCCTGGCTGATTCCGATTTTGCTGGCCATTACCGTACCGGTCACCACCCTGCTGCTGGCACGGGTGGCGTTGTTCCGCAAACGCATGGCAGGCGATGATGTGCCGGCCGAGGTCAGCAGTCGCAGGACGGAAACCGGGGGCTGAGTTCCCCCTCCTCTGCAGGAGCGAGCAAGCTCGCTCCTACAGAGATCAACCTCAGACCCAGGCCACTGCCAACAAACCCGAGCCTAATCCCACACACAACGGCGAATACACCCAGGTATCGAGACGGGCGAATTTCGAATCTTTTATTTCCTTGAAAAAGCCCACCAGCTCCGAGTCGCCTATCGCCCGGGCGAACATGAGGATGGCGATGGCGCTGATCACCCATTGCAGGGATTGATGCGGCACCGCCGGCACCCACCAGCCAACCCGCAAACACACCAGCAGCGCAATCACCAGCAAGGCCGCGGCCACCAGCAGGGTGATCCAGCCTCGCGGCTTGAAGGCCGGTCGCAATCGCACGCTGCCCTCTACCGGCACGTGAGGGACAACGGCCAACATCGCCCACTCGCCACCCAGCCCCCAATACACGTGTACCAAACTGATCACTGCAAATATCGTCACCAGCCATTGAGCCAACGCAAGGGTCATGGTTGAAGATCCTTGAAAGAGATTTGGACAGAATCATCCTAGTCGGCATTTTTCGACGTGCACGACCGCTCGGCGCGGGATTGGGATTTTCGGGTTGGCTCCCTAAGTAAAGACAAAAGCATCGCGGGCTAGCCCGCTCCTACAGGGGATTTATGTGTTCATAAGATCCTTTGTGGGAGCGGGCTTGCTCGCGATGGTGACTCAACAGATCATTTGAGCTCAGCCGACACCTTGTCCGCCACATCCTTGGGCACCCAGGCCTGCCAGACTTCGGGATGGGCCTTCATGAATGCTTCGGCCGCCTGCCGTGGCGGGGTGTGTTTTTCGCTCATCTCGGCCAGCGCCTTGTTCAGGGGTTCGATGGGGAAGTCGACCTTGCTGAAGAACTCGGCGATCTGCGGGTGCTGTTTCTGGAAGGGCGTAGACACGCCAATGGACAACTTCGACGCCAGCGAGCGGGTGGGTTTCGGATTGGGATTGTCGGCGTCGGTCAGGGTTTTCCAGGCCTCGGCGTCGAACGGCGGCTCCTCCAGCTGGATCAGTTTGAAACGTCCGAGCAATGGCGTCGGCGACCAGTAATAGAACAGCACCGGCTTGCCGCGTCGGATCGACGAACTGATCTCGGCGTCCAGCGCAGCCCCCGAGCCGCTACGGAAGTTCGTGTAGCTGTCCTCAAGCCCATAGGCTTTGAGCTTCTGCTTGTTCACCACCTCGGACGTCCAGCCAATCGGGCTGTTGAGGAAGCGCCCCTTGCCCGGCGCTTCAGGGTCGCTGAATACGCCTGTGTACTTGGGCAGGTCGCTCACACTCCGCAAGTCAGGCGCCAGTGGCTTGATACCCTTGGCCGGGTCGCCCTTGATCACGTACTCCGGCACCCACCAGCCCTCAGTGGCGCCCTTGACCGTATCGCCGAGACTGACCACCTTGCCTTCGGCCTCGGCCTTGACCCACACCGGGCTGCGACCGGCCCACTCCTCGCCAATGACCTGAATGTCGTTGTTGGCCAGCGCGGTTTCGAGGGTAATGGTAGTGCCCGGCAAAGTATCGGTGGGCAGCCCGTAGCCCTTCTCGACGATGATCCGCAGGATATCGGTGATCAGGCTGCCGCTTTCCCAATTCAGGTCGGCGAAGTGGATCGGCGTTTGTGCAGCGAATACCGGGACAGGCAAAACCAGGCCACACGCAACCGCAAAAGCGGCCAGAAACCGTCGAAATCCGTTCATGCTTTTGCACCTCGTGCTGTTCACAGCAATAGCAGGATGGCCTGACAGAAGACCACACACCTCAAAATACTCAGTCAACTGACTGTAGTAGAGGTTCCTGCTTTCGAGGGCATCGGGCTAGTTTTCAGAAACTTCCTGCAAACATGCCAGTTCTCTTCTGACCATGCTGGCGTACTCCGCCGGACGCAGCGCGTAGATCTGCGACGCCACCCAACCCAACCAGGCGCCCTGCAACACAATTTTTTGCTCGAACAGCCGGCGCGCCTCAGCCTGGGCGCTGGCCAGATGCTGTTCGTGGAACTCGGCGCGGCTTTGGGTCATTACTCGCTGGCCTTGAAGGTCACCAATTCACCCTTGCGCCACTTGGCGGCCTTGGCCGTTACAGCCTTGAGCGTCTTGGTCAGGCCTTCCTGAAGCTGATGGTGCGCGGCGAACACCGTCACCACACTATGCCCTTCCTTGAACACAACGCCCTCACCGTCCGCCGTGGTCACGAAAGCGTAATCACCAATGCCATAGACGGTCAGCTTGATTTCGCGAAACCGGATTTCCAGCTTGCCGCCCTCACGACTGGGCAGCACCGAAGCACTGAAATGATCACCCACCTTGAGTTTAAGGCCAGGCTTGTCATCCACCACCAGCGCCGATTGGGTGTCGAGTTCGGCGATGTAGATGCCTTCGGCGTTCTGCTCGGTGACGTAGACAAATCGTGACTGGAACTGTTTAACCAACTTCGCGCGCAAATCACCCAGCACGAACAAAGCATGCATATCGAGATTACTTACTGCCAAGGAAACATCCCCACATTTGAAAATGATGCCGCACGCAAACCGCGCACAGCAGAAACAGGCGGCAATGCCGAAAGCGGTCAAATCCGGAAACGAGCAGAGGGCTCATTCATCGCAAGACGTGAGAAGACTAATGGAATGACACTGGTGTCGTCTTGCCTGGTATTCGCCAGAAGCTGAAGGAAATCGCCCTTCTGATCGCCAGAAAAACAGGATTACTGACCTTAGGGAAAAAACTCCGCAAAAAAAACAATTTTTCCGACATATCCCCCGGCAAAAATTGCTTTAGATAATCGTCAAGCGCAACCCCTGACCGTGATTCTAGAGCAGCGATGCTCACCGAGACTACCCAAAACGACGGACATACGTCGGCAAAACCATGAAAAGGACTTCATATGTGCACTCTTACACACTTTGCTTACGCCACAAGACAGCCATCGACGCTGTACTCGACCCTGTTCTCGCCCACTTCGTTCCCCACCGAAGGGCCTGCCTTGCCGCGTTTTCAGGTGGTGCTGGCGGGTAATTCCTTTTTTCACATCAAGGAAATCTCCACTGGCCATGTGAGAGGTTTCCGCAGCAATCACAATGAGGCTTGCGCACTGGCCCGCGAACTCGAGTCCCACGATTGAAAAACCCTGCCGTCGCAGATCGGTTCGAACTCCTGAAGCGCGGCTGCCTCAGATGTTAGGCAGTCGCCCTTCAGTTTTTGCAATCGCGCGATCAATCAGGAGATGAAAATGGACACACCGACTCACGACCTGCAAGGCCTGTTCGACCAGCTCGGCCTGGATTCCGGCGAACGCGCCATCGATGATTTCATCGCCAGCCATTCCCCGCTGCCCGAGGATAAAAAACTCATCGATGCCGAGTTCTGGACGCCGCAGCAAGCCGCCTTTCTCAAGGAACAACTGCGTGTGGACGCCGACTGGGCGCGAGTGGTCGACGAATTGAACCTGCGGATGCATCAGGCTCAATAACAAAGGCGGGGGCTACCTGGCCCGGTCCTTGTAGGACCGAGCTTGCTCCGGGCAGCGAGCGCCGTATGGGCGCGGCAGCCCCCCGGCGTTACCGTTGAAGACCATCGCGAGCGTGCTCGCTCCTACAGGGGCAAATCAACGTGGTCCTTCGGGTTTGTAGCCCAACCGCAACCCGCCCCAATGCCTTCCCTTGACCATGATCGGTACCGACAGATCGTGCATCAACTCGCCGGTATCGCGGGTATAGGTCTGCAACAGGACTGCCTGTTGATGGCTGCCACAGCGAATGCCGGTGCGGTCGGCAAACTTGCGTTTGGTGCGGTTCTGCAAGGTATCGATCTGGACGTCGCCCGTCAGCGGCTGACTGAATACCTTGTTGTGCGTCGGCACATAGCCTTGCTGCGTGCAAGCGATGGCAAATACCAGCCCCTCATGACGGGGCAACAAGGGTTCCTGTATCGCCGGCAGCACTTTGTCGGTGTAACGGTCGAAGCGGGTCTGGTATTTGGCAGGGCTGGTGTTGGCAATGGCCTGGTAATTGCGGTCGAACAAATCATCCAGGCTGACCGCGCCAGCGTCGATATCGGCTTCAAAGCGTGCGGTGATCTGACTCGCACCTTCGCGAGCCAGATCATAGATCCGCTGGTGATAGTCATCCAGTCCGACTTCGGACAGGCGCTCGCTGATGGTTTCGGCCTGCCCCTCCATTTGCACGGCCGCTTGCGCCAGGCGCTGGGTCTGTTGATCGCTGACCGCAAGGTCGCTGCGCATCTGTTCGATGGCGTGGAAAAGGCTGTCGAGTTGCTCGCGGTTGGTCTCGGCCCCCCTGGCGATTTCGCCAACCTGGCTTTCAACGCCAGCCGCCAGGCGGGCGATGTTCTCCAGGTGTTGCCCGGTGTGCTCGACTTGCTCGACACCCGTATCGAGGTCGCTGGACAACTGTCGGATCTGCTCCACCACTTGCGCCGTGCGTTGCTGGATGTCAGCAACCATCTCGCCGACTTCACCCGTCGCCGTCGCCGTACGTGCTGCCAGGCCGCGCACCTCATCGGCCACCACCGCAAATCCCCGCCCATGCTCGCCGGCACGTGCCGCTTCAATCGCTGCGTTCAGGGCCAGCAGGTTGGTCTGGCTGGCGATGGACTGAATCACCAGCGTGACCCGCTGGATATCGTCGCTGCGCAGGCTCAACGCTTCGATCAACTGACGACTGCTGTTGGCGCGCTGGCTGAGTTGATGCATGCGACTGATCGATTCGATCAACTCGGTACGCCCGGCGGCGCTGCTTTGATGCGCCTCGCTGGCGGCACTGAGCGCTGCGCGGCTGAGAGTCGAAGTGGCTTGCTCGGTGGCGATCATCACCTCGGCGTTGCTGACAATCTGTGCTGCGGACCCAAGCTGCGATTGCAGCTTGTCCGCCAACTGCCGGACCGAGTAGGCCACACCGGCCGCCGACAACGCGTTGTGGCTGGTGGTGTAGGAAAGATCCCGAGTCAGCTCGGCCATCGCGCTGGCCTGGTCGACCGGCACGCCGTCGGGAACGGCGCGGGAACGCAGACGCGGCAGCCAGATTACCAACACCGCCAACGGCAGGCCCAGGTAAAGCGACCAACCGCCCAAGGCCATGCCACACATCAACACCATCAGGGCGATGCTTTGCAGGGTTGGCGCCAGCCAGCGGTTTTTCGGTAACAAGGCGGGCGACTGCCCTGCCCCGACCACAGATCCTTCGCGAGTCATCTTCGTCACCCACACTTCTAATTGTTGTTCCTGCATTAAACGCCACTACAAGGCCATTATCCATGGTCCCTTAGTCGTGGTCATGAAGCGGATCACTAGAAGCGGGACGAACAGTTTATCGCGGACGAAAAAAAGCATCGCGGGCCATCCTTGCTCCTTGTGGAGTCGGGTTGGCCCGCGATGCGTGGCGCTACGAAATCAGGCCTGACGCTGGTGCTTGTCGATCTGTTCGTGACGCTCTTGAGCTTCGATGCAGTACTTGGTGGTCGGGCTGATCAGCAGGCGCTTGAGGCCAATGGCCTCGCCGCTGTCGTCGCACCAGCCGAAGCTGTCTTCCTTGATGCGTTCCAGGGCCTGTTCCAACTGAGGCAGCATGCGCTGGTCGCGATCGATCGCGTTCACCAGCCAAGTGCGCTCTTCTTCGACGGAAGCCGCGTCAGCCGGGTCGGCCGGGGAATCCAGGCTCTCGATGGCGATACGGTTCTGCTCGATGCGCTCATGGGTTTCGACTTTCATGTTCTGCAACAGCTCAGAGAAAAAAGCATGTTGCTCGGCATTCATGTAGTCATCCGCCGGCATGGCCAGCAACTTGTCCTTTGTCATTGATATCTCTATAAAAAAACGTGCATTAAGGCGAATCAGGGGCGTTGCGGCGGGCCAGTTTGGCCAACGCAACGGCGCCATTTATTCCAAGCGCCACCCGGCACTCAATTTACGAGGGGCGGCAGTCTAAGGCCGACTTGCGGCCTCAGCAACAGAAAAGACCACGAATTTGTCCGAAAAAGCCTTGAAAATACGCTGCGTCAGTCTATACGCCGGCTATCGGAGTGCGTTTATAGCAAGAAATTCAACGCAGCGGCGGTATATAGAAGACAAACGGCCTCGGCGCTAGGGTGTTATCGGCCATAACGGGCCATTAATGAGGCTATACAACACGAAAACGCCGCTCCCGCCAAGGCGGGAGCGGCGCTGATACGGCTTGCGCCGTCAGTGCATGAACAGCGCGATCAGGATGATGATCGGGATCGGTACACCAAGAAAGAACAGCAGTAATGAACGCATGAGGATTCTCCCGGGTTAGCGAACAGAGGCAGTGGCGACGTAAGTGTCGGTTTCCAGGTACACCACGGCATCCCGGCGGCGACCGCCGAAGGTGGCAGCGAGACTGGCGAAAAACGCTCCGATCAGCAGTGCGATGAACATCCACAGCGATGTCCAGGCAGCGACTTTCGCGGCGGTATCCGCAGCTTCTTTTGCAGCCTGCTTGGCATCGGCCACGGCTTTCTGCGTGCGGGCATAGACTTCATCGACACGGCGCTCGGCGTCGGCCTGGGTCAAGTTGGTACGCTGGGCGACCAGTTGTGCCAGGTAGGTACGGTCTTCGGCAGACAGTTGGCCGTCGCTGAGGGAGCGCACGAAGATGCGGGTTACAGTGCCGCGCGCGGCGTCGTCACTGACAGCGGCGGGACGGTCATCGCGGAACAGGCTGTCGACGAAGTAGCCATACTGATCGCTATCGGTATTGGCGGCGGCTGTCCCGGCGGTTTGGCTCGCAACGCTGGCGGCGCCACCGACCACGCTGGCCCCGGCCTGAACACCGCCACTGACGATGCTGCTGACCGAGCCGACCACGAGCGTTGCCGTCACCAACGTCGCCACGCACCAAGCCAGAAAACCGTGGGCAGTGTCACGGAAATAGACCTCGTCACCGTGCATGTTCGCCCATTTCACCCGAAGGCGGCCGGCAATGTAGCCTCCCATGCCCGAAGCGAGAATTTGGGTCACGGCCAGCCAGATAATGGTGGAAATGCCCAGGCCCTTGGCACTTACGCCTTCGTGAGCCCAGGGGGATACAGCGGAAAAACCCAGCCCGAAACCGAGCAATACCAGGATTAGCGACAACGCCGCCGCAGCAGCGGCCCCGGCGAATATCGCGCCCCAGGAAACGCCCGACAGCGCGCTTGACTCTTCGGCGGCAGGATATAAACCAGCAGAGGATCTATTCATTCTTATGTCGCTCCTGACAAGAAAGATGTTGTTACAACTCGTCATCAGGACAATTGCAGTCGTCGTGCCAGTCGTCGGCTTTTAAAAAATCTAATATTTTCAATATTTTATAAAGTTTGAACTTCTAATTTCCATGCAAATTGCAAGGACCCGTGTCCAACAGCGGGTTTTATGCATTGCCGGTTGCCCCATCAACCACATGAAAGTTAATTTAAAAAGTCGTCGGCATTTCTTGGCAAAATGCCCCCACACTTGCCTTGAATTGACTACCAGGTCCGCCCTATGCCCCGCATCTTGACCATCGAAGACGACGCCGTGACCGCCCGGGAAATTGTTGCCGAGCTGAGCAGCCATGGCCTGGAAGTGGACTGGGTCGACAATGGCCGTGAAGGACTGGAGCGCGCGGTCAGTGGCGATTACGATCTGATCACCCTTGATCGCATGCTGCCTGAACTCGACGGCCTGGCGATCGTCACGACCCTGCGGACCATGGGCGTGGCGACGCCGATCCTGATGATCAGCGCCCTCTCCGATGTCGATGAACGGGTGCGCGGCCTGCGTGCCGGCGGCGACGACTACCTGACCAAGCCGTTTGCCACCGACGAAATGGCCGCCCGGGTCGAGGTGTTGCTGCGGCGCCAGAACACCGTGACCGCCCAGGCCACCACGTTGCGCGTCGCAGACCTGGAGCTGAACCTGATCAGCCACGAAGCCAGCCGCGCCGGGCAACTGCTGACCCTGCTGCCCACCGAATACAAGCTGCTGGAATTCCTGATGCGCAACACCGGACAGATCCTGTCGCGGATGATGATTTTCGAAGAGGTATGGGGCTATCACTTCGACCCCGGCACCAACCTTATCGACGTTCATATCGGCCGCCTGCGCAAGAAAATCGATCCGCCCGGCAATGTCCCATTGATTCGAACCGTGCGAGGCTCGGGTTATGTCATTGCCGAACCCGTCTAAGGGCTGGCGCTCTTCCAGTAGTCGCCTGCTCGCGCTCTACAGTTCGTTGTTCGTGCTCTGGAGCGGGATTCTGATGGGGGTCATGTACTTCGAGGTTTCGGCGTACCTGGACAACCTGGCCAAGCATTCGCTGATGCAGCGCCAGCATCTGTTTGCGCGTTTTTCCGGCGAGCAGCTGGTGGACGCCCTCGCCGTCAGCATGACCTTCGACATTCGGGGTATCGATGCCTATGGCCTCTTCGATGCCCATCATCGCTACCTCAGCGGCGGCTTGCGCCACATTCCCGAAGGCCTGCCACTGGATGGCAAAATCCACATGCTCAGCGACTGCGCCGAGTCCGACGACCCGACCCTGCCCGTCGACAGTTGCGACGCTGTTGCCACCCAGACACGTGATGGCTGGTGGCTGATCCTGGTGCGCGACAACGGTTCGCTGTTCGCCGTGACCCGAATCATCCTGCATGCGCTGTTCTGGGGGGTGACCTTGACGATCGTGCCTGGCATCGCCGGCTGGCATGTGTTGCGCCGACGCCCGCTGCGGCGGATTCGCGCTATCCAGGCCAGCGCCGAGGCCATTGTCGCCGGCGACCTGACACGACGCCTGCCGCTGTCAGATCGCCGCGACGAATTGGACATGCTCGCGGCCATCGTCAACGTCATGCTCGAACGCATCGAACACCTGATGAACGAGGTCAAGGGCGTGTGCGACAACATTGCCCATGACCTGCGCACGCCACTGACTCGCTTGCGGGCGCAGTTGTATCGCATGCAGCAACAGGCCGGCGAAGGTTCGCCCCAAGCCATGCAACTGGACTCGGTATTGGCAGAAGCCGATACCCTGATGGCGCGCTTTCGCGGGTTGCTGCGTATTTCCGAGCTGGAAGACCGTCAGCGCCGGTCCGGATTCGTGCAGCTCGATCCGGTGCCGTTGTTGCAGGAACTGCATGACTTTTACCTGCCCCTGGCCGAAGAAGGTGAACTGAATTTCAGCCTGCAACTGCCCGACAGCTTGCCCATGCTCAACGGTGATCGGGCATTGCTGTTCGAGGCCGTGGCGAACCTGCTCAGCAACTCGATCAAGTTCACGCCACCCGGTGGCAACGTGATTTTGCGTGGAGTCAATGAACAAGGGCACACACGCATCGAAGTGCTCGACTCCGGCCCCGGTATTCCCACGGCCGAACGCGAGGCGGTGTTCCAGCGTTTCTACCGCGCCGAAGGGGGCAACCCGCAAAGCGGTTTCGGCCTGGGGCTGTCGATCGTCGCGGCGATTGTCAGCCTGCATGGCTTTGCCCTGGAAGTCGGTGACAGCGAACTGGGTGGCGCACGCCTGGTGCTGGATTGCCGGCAGGCCCTGATCCCGCACACCTGACCAATCCCCCCCGTAGGAGCGAGCTTGCTCGCGATGGCGGTGTGTCAGTCAACAAGGATGTGACTGATGCATCGCCATCGCGAGCAAGCTCGCTCCTACAGGGGGTTGTGTGCGGTCAGGCGGGATAATGTCGAAGCGGGTAATGTAATGCTTTTCCGGCCAGTAAAATTCAGATCGCCAGGCTGTCGACCACCCCACCGTCCACGCGCAATGCCGCGCCGGTCGTGGCCGACGATAACGGCGAGGCCAGGTACGCCACCAGGTTGGCGACTTCCTCGACATCCGCCACCCGCTGGATGATCGAGGTGGGGCGGGCCCTGCGCACGAACGCGTCGGCTTCTTCACGGACACTGCGCCCCGACTGGGCGGTGGCATCCTTGAGCATCTCCTCCACGCCGTCGGTCAGCGTTGGGCCCGGCAGGACCGCGTTGACGGTCACCCCCGTCCCTGCCAGTCGCTTCGCCAGGCCATGGGAAACGGCGAGGTTGGCGCTTTTGGTCACGCCGTAGTTGAGCATGTCGGGCGGAATCGCGATACCGGATTCCGAAGACAGGAAAATCACCCGCCCCCAACCTTTGCTGACCATGCCCGGCACATAGTGACGGGACAGGCGCACTCCGGAAATCACATTGATTTCGTAGAAGCGCGTCCATTCGCTGTCCGGGGTATCGAAAAAATCCTCTTCTTTGAAAATACCCAGGTTGTTCACCAGAATGTCTGCCTGTGGCTCGGCGGCGAACAATTGTTCGCCGCCTTCGGCCGTGCCCAGGTCCGCCGTCAGGCCACGCAATTGCGCGCCTGGCACGCTCTGGCGAATGCTCGCCAGCGCCTGGTCGACCTTGGTCGTGTCGCGACCAATCACCACCACGGTAGCGCCGCAACTGGCCAGTGCCTTGCTGATGCCCAAGCCAATGCCGGCCGTGCTACCGCTGACAATGGCGAGTTTTCCCGTCAGATCGATCTTCATGCTGAAACTCCTGCGATGGGTAGGAAAAACCACGCCTTCAGGTCGCTTGCACAGGGTGCGTCGCAACCTGAGCCGGGGGTGAAGAACTTGAAGGTCTGAGTCAGCGTAGCTTCGATATCGAAACGCGCAGGGAACCGCGCGACGGGCTGGTGGCTTTTTGAAGATACCCCGACGCGAATCGCGGGGGGCCTGCCGACAGTTCGGCGCGGGGTCAGCGATAACGATCCGGCAGCACGTTGGTCGCGCTCGAAAACTGTGCAACACAGGGCGGTTCGGATTCAGGGGCGTTGACCACACCGAAGCCCGGATCGGTTTCGCGCAGAAACACCGGCAGGTCCGTCATCGGTGGCCTGGCCGGGATATCGAAATAGATCTGGATCACCCAGCCGCGGTGATAGCTGGCGTGATTGACCACGTGCAACAGCATCGCCCCCGCGCTCATCTTGCCGCTGTCGCCGGAGACGAAGGTGAAGTCGATGGTTTTATCGAGCATGGCGTCGGTCTGGCGGTCACTCCATTGGCAGTACCAGCGATCGATATCCTGTTGCGCCCTGCGCAAATCCTCAAGCTCGGGGTGCAGCAAGTCATGAGAAGTCTTGAAATCGTGCCCGCCACCTTCGAGGTGCGCCTTCCAGATGCAGTCCACGACGTAGATGTGGTTGAGGATGCCGATGATGTTGGGAAACACCGACACCCGCTCCTTGCTGACCTCGCCTGGCGGCAATGCGGCCAGACTGTCAAAGAGCAACCGGTTGGCCCAACGCTTGTAGTCGACGAGCATTCGGGCGGTGCGTACGTTGATCATTTGAGGTCTCCCATTGTGATGGGGTGCACTGCACAGTTTAGTTGGTGTGGCGTGGGGTGGTGTTGGGGGCGATTATCGGTAGTTGAACGAAATCACCAAAGCTCGAAAACTAATCTGATCATCAAACACCTTTGTGAAATTTTTGCTGATGTTTTTTCAAGTTATCGGATCTGCCAAACCTCTTATCGCAATGCTCGCAGCCGAAGGCTTTGGCTGCTGTATGAACACGACGATGTCTGTTCAGATTACCTTTATCGCCAAACTCAGCGGGACAAAGCGCGCACTTATAGGGCTTTTCACCCGTGTGGATGTTGATGTGATCGTTCAACTGGTTAGGGGTCAAAAACAGCTTTTCGCAAAATGAACAACTATTTTGACTATCTTTAGTATGAACCTGTTTTACATGTGAAACTCGTAGATCTCTTCGAGAAAAAACTTTGGGACAATATTCACAAGGAAAGTTTACACCTGAGTGTTTTAACGCGTGGCGGTTCAAATTACTCCGCGTAGAAAAAAAGATATTGCACAATTTGCACTCGATTTTTTTTGGGGAACCTGCTTTCCTTGGGCGTGCTTGAGATTCTGTTGTGGTTTTTCTTCGGTTAACGCGAGTACGAGCCTGACTTGAAAATAACCGTTGAGCTTCACGTGATGTTGAAGGTCGCGGATCGGCAATTGCCGGTGTTGATAACTTCCCAGGCTGAACGCTCGAAAAGTCCCGCTGCTCGGCCTGCATCTCCGGTGCTGGAGGAATCGCATTTCCATCAACTATCGGCACAGCGATGAGCTGCCCATCCTCGCCGGGTTGCCCCTCTGGATAAAAAGCCTCCACTACTTCAAGCGCATCCGGGTCACCTTCCTGGATGCGTTGTGCGATATCCTCGAAAAACGCTTTCGCTTCAGAGAATTGAAGTTCTATTCTGACTAGCCCATCCCAATCGAAATAACGCACCGGCGAGTTGCGCACGAAGCAGTACAGATTCAATCCATCCACCTCCCCTGCCGGGTCGGGGTTGATCCAGCGCAGTAGCCAGGGCGCGTAATAGCGGAAACCGTAATAAATCAAACCCGTGGCATCGCGCTGTTTGCCAGAGTAGCCGCGTGTTTTATATGACGCTTTGGCGCCTTGATGGGCGATCCACCAGGCGCGCTCGCCATACGGCCGATAACCTTCGTCACTGATCACAGCGGCCTGTTCGTCCAGTTCCAGCAGGCTGGAGCGCAGGTGATCGCTCACGCCGTAGACCAGATAATCGTTGTCGATGCCTACCGGCGGATTGCCGACCCAGTGCTCAAGTCGCACGCTGTTGCGCCCGGCCTGGACTTCGACCACGTGACGTTCTTCGCCGTTGGCCGTGAGATGGATTTCCAGCCCTGGCAGGTAACGTACCTCGGCGATCAGGTTACGACAGTAGGCCACCGCCCGCACCTCTAACCCTCGCGGATCAATGACCGCGAGACCGGGCGTATGGGCATCCACGCTGACTCTGTTCATGCAGATGTGAATACCACATACAGCGCAATGCGCCTACTGACACAAATGACAGTGCTGGCCTATCTATACAAGCCTCTTGCAGTGCCGATGACAAACCTGCGAATTCAATGTGTGCCTCTCGCTGCAACGCTGTCCAGACTGTCAAGGAGTCGCTGATTAGCTCAGCGTTTGCAGTCGGCGTGCATGCGGGCCGTAAGCAAATTGATCATTTGAGGCCTCCCACTGCAATGGGCATAGTGAAAAGCATGGTTTTTGTGGCGCGGGGGCTGGTATTTGGCGTGATTGTCGGTCGGATTTTAAAGCTAGGGTACGCTTAAGACAAAACTTTGCTGATCAACGTCTCCGATGCTAACTCGTATGTCCACTATACTTGTGATGCGCATATAAAAGGCGACTTGATTTGAACAATTTGCCGCAGGTTGGGCAAGGCCATTGCAAAGATTCAGAATGGACCTCAGCAATATGTCGACGCAAAGTATGACCCCGGGTAAAGGACTTATTGCAAGTTTCACAAACTTTGGAATCAGCCCCGGTGTGGTCTCTAATATGGTGCCAAAGGCTAGCACTATGTTTATATGATTTCCCACAAGTCAAACAATGGTATTTTTTTGTTCGGCATGAGATTCAAGGTGAACCCTCAAGTGCGCGGTCGTCAGGAAAACCTTCTCGCATTTTCCGCAGACAAAGTCCATTTTAGGTGGAACTTGCTCTACAAACTTCCCATGAACCACGGTATACGCTGATGGACTTGAGTGGCTTACCCGAGCGATCGCAGCCGGCGGCTCAAATCCTGCCTGCCGAACTGTCGGGGAATTATTCGTTGCCGCTTGTCTCGGGTCGAAGGGGCCGGCTGTGGACGGAATCCGCCCTGACGATGGAACCGGAATAGCCGCTACAGCTTGTTGCACCATCAGACTGAGATAGTTTGCGTCGAAAGGGTCAACCGGTGACTGTATGAGTGCCGAATTCGGTTCGGGAGAAGGGGCTGTAGGCGTCTGAGTTTGCAGAGACTGGTCAGACGTCGAGGGCGCAGGGGCCATAGTCTCCAGTGAGCGGGCAATGGCTTGCACTTGAGATGGATCGACCGGATTGGTCAATGACCATTCGACGAAGTCCTTGATCGCTTGTTGTTTCTGTTGCTCTGTCAGCCGGCCGTCTCCGTCGAAATAACGCACCGGAGAGTTGCGCACGAAGCAGTACAGATTCAATCCATCCACCTCCCCTGCCGGGTCGGGGTTGATCCAGCGCAGTAGCCAGGGCGCGTAATAGCGGAAACCGTAATAAATCAAACCCGTGGCATCGCGCTGTTTGCCAGAGTAGCCGCGTGTTTTATATGACGCTTTGGCGCCTTGATGGGCGATCCACCAGGCGCGCTCGCCATACGGCCGATAACCTTCGTCACTGATCACAGCGGCCTGTTCGTCCAGTTCCAGCAGGCTGGAGCGCAGGTGATCGCTCACGCCGTAGACCAGATAATCGTTGTCGATGCCTACCGGCGGATTGCCGACCCAGTGCCCAAGTCGCACGCTGTTGCGCCCGGCCTGGACTTCGACCACGTGACGTTCTTCGCCGTTGGCCGTGAGATGGATTTCCAGCCCTGGCAGGTAACGTACCTCGGCGATCAGGTTACGACCGGAGGCCAGCGACCGGCGTACCTTGCGCAGGCGTTTTCCGCCACCGCCGTAGCGGTAGAGTTCTGAGTCGTCTTCGCCGTCGTCACGGGTGACCGGGGAAACTTCGCTTAGCTGGTTGCGGGTGTCCCAGCTTAGCGTCTGCCCGCGTAGCAAATACCGCTGGTTACCGTTGCCATCGAAGGCTTGGACAAAGTCCGGTGGGGGATCACCTTCGTTTGGAACAAGGCTGCGATTGCTGCTTTCGTCCACTGCCCAATGCCGGGTGAAGGATTGAACACCAAGATGGCGCAATTCCAGAGTGTTGCCGCCCGCGTCGTAGGCGTACTCCTCACGGTAATTGACCAGGGCGTTGGGATCGTTGGCAGCGTGGAAGACCTCACGGCCGGTGGCGGCGATAAGCCTGTAGAGGCTGTCATAGGTGTACGTGCTGACCGGATCGACTTGTTGGTTCTTGAAGTATGTGACGGTTTTCGACTGATCTTCGATGCGCACCGGATTACCGACCGCGTCGTATTCGTAAAGCAAATCCTGCAATAACGGTTGGCCGGGGAGCCCCGCGCTCAGGCGTTCGAGGCGGGTATCCTCGGGACCAAACATCGCACGGGTAATCACGTCGTTACCCGCCCGCTCCTGTTCGACCTGGCCTCCGGCGTTGTAATGGATGTCACTGACGAGGGTGACTTCGGCAGCGCCCGTTGGCTGCAAATGCACAGCACTGAGCTGCCCCGCGCAGGTCAGGCTGACGCGTCGGCGGTTGTGGTTGGCATCGGTCTGCGTTGCCACTTCGCCCAGGGCGTCATAGGTCCATTGGCTGTCGAGACCCGGCCCGTTCTCCAGCAAGTCATCCCGTCCAGCGAGCTCTTCGGGCCAGTTGACCGGATCAAGCGATTTCAGAAAATGACTGGTCTCAAGCAACGGCAAGCCATGCAGATCGAAATCAGGCATGTGCCGCGTGGTGGCAGGATCATCGTGGCGGATCAACTGGCCACACTGGTTGCGCGCTCCGCCATCGGGTTTGCCGTACTCGAAACGCTCGACAACCCGTCCCGATTCATCGTGAATCTGCTCGGTGATCGCGATGGGACGCAGCAACCCATCGTAACTGCGCTGCTGACTGCTGCGACTGTCCCAGCGTTGCAATAGTTGCCCCGCTTCGCCTGACAGCACCACGCTCCACCCTGCATCGGCACGGCTGGTCAGCCGCTCGACCGCCGATAACCCATGGATGGACGTGAGATTGGGGACCTGCCCGTCGAGCGAAAAACGCGGATCAAAATGCGCTACATCGCGCCCCTGCGCATCGAACACCTGCCGGGTGATGTGCGCTTGAGGCGCCTCATCCCCGTCCGCCCGACAGTAGGCCACCGCCCGCACCCCTAACCCTCGCGGATCAATGACCGCGAGACCGGGCGTATGGGCATCCACGCTGACTCTGTTCATGCAGATGTGAATACCACGTACAGCGCAATGCGCCTACTGACACAAATGACAGTGCTGGCCTATCTATACAAACCTCTTGCAGTGCCGATGACAATTGCGACTTTATTTTTTCCTCTCGCAGCGACGCTTTCTTACACAATATGTAGCGAAGACTAACGAGTTCTACCTATCACTATTGACGAGCGAAGCCGATCAGCTCGGTATTTCGGGAATGCGTCCTTCGCACATGTCTGTTCAACTCACTATGCCCCGTGTAGGATTTTGGGCATACCGCGCATTGAACCCTGAATTTTTTCTTGTGTAAGCGTGCAATATGCTGATTTAAGGTTTGCTTTAGCTTGAAAGCGGCTGAGCACGTCGGACAGACAAAATTTCTCACTTCAGAATGGGAAATCTTGTGGTTCTCTAGATGACCTTTCCTACCAAAACTCTGAGTGCAAGTTCCAATATCACACTTAAAGGGCTTCAGCCCCTGATGCACCGAGTAATGCTGTGTGAGCAAATTGCGCCGCAGAAAGGTTTTAGGACAAAGGTTACATTCCTGCGGTTCGCCCCTGGAATGAGTTATTGAGTGCCTCTTCCTTAGAAACGCGCTCTTCAAGCCCTTCCCGCAAAACTCGCACACAAAAGGCTTATCAGGGTCCTGTTCCATGGACGTCCCTTGAACCGGTGTTACAGGATTCTGTGACGTCGAAGGTCGAGATGGATCGACTGGTATGAAGCCATTGAGTGCGAAAGACACCATCCGTGTTAGATATCCCTCATCAAGACTGTCATTCGCTGGCACAGACAATGCGGAGGGAACAACCGCTTGCGCGGTCTGAAAGGGCTGACTCCAGGAGCCAGACGTCGAGGGCGCGGGGGCCATAGTCTCCAGTGAGCGGGCAATGGCTTGCACTTGAGATGGATCGACCGGATTGGTCAATGACCATTCGACGAAGTCCGTGACCGCTTGTTGTTCCTGTGCCTTTGTCAGCCTGCCGTCTCCGTCGAAATATCGTACCGGCGAGTTGCGCACGAAACGGAACAGATTCAATCCATCCACCTCCCCTGCCGGGTCGGGGTTGATCCAGCGCAGTAGCCAGGCCGCGTAATAGCGGAAACCGTAGTAGATCAATCCGGTGGCATCGCGCTGTTTGCCTGAGTAGCCGCGTGTTTTATATGAGGCTTTGGCACCTTGATGGGCGATCCACCAGGCGCGCTCGCCATACGGCCGATAACCTTCTTCGCTGATCAGAGCGCCCTGCTCGTCCAGTTCCAGCAGGCTGGAGCGCAGGTGATCATTGAGGCTGTAAACGAGGTAATCGTTGTCGATGCCCGTGGGCGGATGGGTAACCCAATGTTCCAGCCGCACGCTGTTGCGCCCGGCTTCGACTTCGACCACGTGACGTTCTTCGCCGTTGGCTGTGAGATGGATTTCCAGCCCCGGCAGGTAACGCACCTCGGCGATCAGGTTGCGACCGGCGGCCAGCGACCGGCGCACCTTGCGCAGGCGTTTTCCGCCACCGCCGTAGCGGTAGAGTTCGGTGTCGTCTCCACCGTCTTCGCGGGTGACGGGAGATACTTCGCTTAGCTGGTTGCGGGTGTCCCAGCTCAACGTCTGCCCGCGTAGCAATTGTTTCTGGTTGCCGTTGCCGTCGAAGGCTTGGGTGAAATCCGGCGGAGGATCACCGTCGTTGAGGACCATGCTGCGGTTGCTGAACTCGTCTACGGCCCAGCGCCGGGTGAATGGCTGGACACCGAGATGACGCAGTTCAAGGGAGTTGCCGCCCGGGTCGTAGTCGTATTCTTCGCGGAAATTGACCAACGCATGGGGATCGTTGGCGGCGTGGAAGACCTCACGGCCGGTGGCGGCGATAAGCCGGTAGAGGCTGTCATAGGTGTACGTGCTGACCGGATCGACTTGTTGGTTCTTGAAGTATGTGACGGTTTTCGATTGATCTTCGATGCGCACCGGATTACCGACCGCGTCGTATTCGTAAAGCAAATCCTGCAATAACGGTTGGCCGGGGAGCCCGGCGCTCAGGCGTTCGAGGCGGGTATCCTCGGGGCGAAACATCGCACGGGTAATCACGTCGTTACCCGCCCGCTCCTGTTCGACCTGGCCTCCGGCGTTGTAGTGGATGTCACTGACAAGCGTGACTTCGGCAGCGCCCAGCTGCTGCAAGTGCACAGCACTGAGTTGCCCCGCGCAGGTCAGGCTGACGCGTCGGCGGTTGTGGTTGGCATCGGTCTGCGTTGCCACTTCGCCCAGGGCGTCATAGGTCCATTGGCTGTCGAGACCTGGCCCGTTCTCCAGCAAGTCATCCCGTCCGGCGACATCTTCCGGCCAGTTGACCGGATCAAGCGATTTCAGAAAATGACTGGTCTCAAGCAACGGCAAGCCATGCAGATCGAAATCAGGCATGTGCCGCGTGGTGGCAGGATCATCGTGGCGGATCAACTGGCCGCACTGGTTACGCACATCACCGGCGGGTTTGCCGTACTCGAAACGCTCGACGACCCGTGCCGATTCATCGTGAATCTGCTCGGTGATCGCGATGGGACGCAGCTGATCATCGAACCTGGTTCGCTGACCGCTACGATTGTCCCAACGTTGCACCCGTTGCCCCGCCTCGCCCACCAGCGCCACAACCCATCCAGCATCGGCACGGCTGGTCAGCCGCTCGACCGCCGATAACCCATGGATGGACGTGAGATTGGGAACCTGCCCGTCGAGCGAAAAACGCGGATCAAAATGCGCCACATCGCGCCCCTGCGCATCGAACACCTGCTGGGTGATGTGCGCTTGAGGCGCCTCATCCTCGGCCCCCCGACAATATGCAACTTCGCGCACTACCAACCCGCGCGGGTCGATCGCCGCGAGGCCGGGAGTATGGGTGTGCACGCCGAAGCTGTTCATCTGGACTTCAATACCACGCGCATTCCCGAGCGCCTACTGACACAAATGACAGTTCCGGGCGCCTGGCACCCTCCAACCGACGAGCGGAATGGTTTGAATGCGGTGAATCGGTTTAAAGGAACTCTCTGCGATCACTGGGCATCCTAAGTTATGTGGTACTTCTCTCATGCAGCACGTTTAATGCTTTCGGAGGACACTGTCATGCGCCGTCTGATCATTCTCTCGTCACTTGTGTTGTGCTTACCTTTTGGCTCGGCTTTCGCGAAAGTGGATGCGGGCGATGTCGCCACATCGGCCGGTGTCTCCGCGTCGCTGTATTCAACCTTCAAGGACCATAAACTCATGATCCCTGCCCGGGACGACGCCTCCAGCTTCGTGGCCAGCGGCGGCGCAATTCGTGGCGTTTACCTGGAGTCGGTCATGCAGCAGATTCGCCAGGACAATCCTGGGTTGAATGCCAGCGACGAAGACCTGGCCAAGGCAATCCTGATCCAGGACGGCGCCGCCGCCGGCCAATAGCGATAGAACAATCGCGGTGGGGCTTGTGACACTTGGATAGCGTTTCCAGCCCTGCTTCGCGTTGTCTTCGTGGATCCGATCAACGCGCCCAGCCGGCAACCAGTTGCGCACTGATGCTGACGCCGCCGCACACCACGACCACCACGTCATGGGCACCGGCAATGGCCGGATGGTCCAGATACGCAATGGCCAGCGAGACGCCACACGCCGGCTCCACCAACTGACGCAAATCGCTGGCGTAACGCACCACGCCCATGATCGCCTCGTCATCGCCGAGCACCACGCAGCGATGAGGAAAGTCGAGGATATGTTGCACTGGCCACGCCGCCACCTGCGCCGCGCCCAGCGAGGTGGCGACAGTATCGATCCGAGATAACCTGACGGGATGCCCGGCCTTCATCGCCGCTGAAAAAGACGCCGCGCCCAGGGTTTCGCAGGCGATGATGTGGCAATCCAGACGGCCGTGACGAATCAGCCCGGTGAGCAATCCGGCCAGCAATCCGCCGCCGCCGACTGATGTCACCAGCGTATCAACCTGCGGACAGTCTTCGAGGATTTCATCGATCATTGTGCTGTGGCCCTCCCACAACACCGGGTGATCAAATGCCGGAACGTACTCGGTTTCTGCCCCAAGGCAGAGCTCCTTCGCGCGCTGATTGGCGTCGTCCCAGACCTTGCCGTGGACGATCACTTCGGCACCCGTGGCGCGAATTTTGGTTCGAGTGGTTTCCGGCGTGGTATGCGGCACCACGATACAGGCCTGCAAATCCAGACGGGCCGCCGCCACCGCCGTGGCAAAACCGGCATTGCCACCCGAGGGGCACACCACTTTGCGCTTGCCTGCCGCCTTGGCCTGGCTGCACAACAGCCCCATACCCCGCAGCTTGAATGAGCCGCTGGGTTGCAGGTTTTCCAGTTTGAGCCAGATCCGCCGGGTGGTTGTAGACAGGGTCGGGTGCAGGATCAGGGGTGTTCGGATGTGCAACATGACAAGGCTCCAAAAGCACCTTAATCAAGTCTAGTCCACCCTGACACAGAGCTGACCCCGCACGGCATTTCAACGATACCGGGGCGCCGCCGTGGAACTGCCGAACAGTCCCGAAAGCGTTCGTCGCTGCGCCTCGTAAAGGTCCCACTGCTGGCCATCATGCAAACCGGGAATCGTCACCACCTCGCCATTGGCGAACCCTGCCAGTGCAGCGTCGACCATGTCTTCGGCGGACATGACGATCTCCTGTGGCAGGTTTTCCACCGGATTGCCCGCCTCGCTCCAGAAGTCGGTGGCGGTGGCGCCGGGCAGCACCGCTTGAACACGAATGCCCTTGTCGGCCAGTTCATGATGCATGGATTGACTCAGGCTCAGCACGAATGCCTTGGTGCCGCCGTACACGCCATTGAGAATTTCCGGGGCAATGGCCACGATCGAGGAGATATTGATCACCGCGCCGGTGCCACGGGCGACGAACCCCGGCACGACTGCGTAGGCCAGGCGCATCAACGCTGTGACGTTAAGGGTGATCATGTCTTGCATGTCATCCACCGGACTGCCCAGCAAGGGCATGACGCCACCCACCCCGGCGTTGTTGACCAGCAAGGTGATGCTGGCGTCAGTGCGCAGCAGGTCCTCGACCCTCAGCAGGTCGGAGGGGTCTTTGAGATCGGCGGCGACCACCTCGACCGTCCGGCCGGTTTCATTGCTCAAATGGGTGGCCAGCGCATTAAGTCTGGTTCGGCTGCGGGCGACCAGGATGAGGTCGTAGCCCTGACGAGCGAGACGGTCGGCGTAGACCGCGCCAATCCCGGAAGAAGCGCCAGTGATGAGCGCGGTGCCTTTGGTTGAAAGCGTCATGGTCAATTTCCTTCACGATTAGGCGATCATTCGCCGGATGTGAACGTTATAAATCGACTGACACTTGGCTCAAATGACGTTTAAAGTACGTTTTCCGGACATGCGACGTGAGGATATCGAGATGACAGGCGTGGCGTTCGTGGTATTTGAGGGGTTCCAGTCCATGGCGCTGGCGGCGATGCCGGTGTTCGAATACGCCAATTTCAGCGCGGGTGAAACGTTGTATGACGTGAGCGTGGTGTCCGAGAAAGGGCAAGTGCTGCGGGCTTCCGGGGGATTGAGTGTCGGAACCCAGGCGTTCGATGAGCGCGTATTCGATACGGTCATCGTGGTCGGTGGCGACGCCATTCTCGAGCAGGCTCCCGAGGGTGTTTTGAACTACCTGCGTGCCAGCGTGAAAACCGCCCGGCGTACGGCGTCGATCTGCTCCGGAGCCTTCGTGCTGGCCCAGGCCGGCTTGCTCGACGGTCGCCGGGCGACCACCCACTGGGCTTACGCGCGGGAGCTTCAAGCGAGGTTTCCGAAGATCAAGATCGAGGAAGATCGCATCTACGTGATCGACGGTTCGATCTGGACCTCTGCGGGCATGACCGCCGGCATTGACCTGGCACTGGCGATGGTCGAAAAGGACCACGGCGCCGAACTGGCCCGTTCCGTCGCGCAGAAACTGGTGATGTACCACCGCCGCGCGGGCGGTCAGTCCCAGCATTCGGCGATGCTGGAACTGGAGCCCAAATCCGACCGCATCCAGACCGTACTCGGCTATGCCCGGGAGCACCTCGCCCAGGCGCTGTCAGTGGAACAACTGGCGGACGTGGCGCGCCTGAGCCCGCGCCAGTTCAGCCGCGCGTTCCGCGCCGAAACCGGCCAGTCGCCGGCCAAGGCCATCGAAAACATGCGCCTGGAAACGGCGCGGCAGATGCTGGAGCGCGGGCGTTTGACGCTCGATCAGATTGCCGCCGAAACGGGGTTCAAAGATCGACGGCGGATGCGCGAGGCATTTCTCCGGGCCTTCGGCCAACCGCCACAGGTGATCCGCCGCAGCGCCCGCCTCGCCCTGTAGGAGCGAGCTTGCTCGCGATGACGGCGAGCCAGCCACCACCCATGTGCCAGATCTATCGCCATCGCGAGCAGGCTCGCTCCCACAGACTGCAATGAGATTCAGCTGGCAATTGCGTTAAGCATCAGCCGCCCCGTGTCATCTCGCTGCACACCCACCCCCTCATAACTCGCCATAGTCGCATGCGCCGTTTCCAGTGGATGTTCATGGGTCGATGTCATGATCAACAAATCAGCCCCCGCCGCCTCCGCTGCCAATATCCCCACCGTGGCATCTTCGAAAATCAGGCATTCGGTGATGTCGACGTTCAGACGCCTGGCCGCCAGGCGATAGCCCATCGGATCGGGTTTGCCGGCGCTGACATCCTCTGCCGTGACCATGACCGCAGGCTCGGGTATCCCCGCCGCCGCCATGCGTCGCAGCGCCAATGCCCTGGGTGCTGAAGTGACGATGGCCCACTGCCGGGCTGGTAACGACTGGAGGAACTTCGCCGCGCTGGTCACCTCGACAATGCCTTCGACATCCTCGATTTCTGCCTGGGTGATCCAGGCGGCCTCAGCTTCGGCATCGATGCCGGGAAGGCCTTGGCGGTTGATGGTATCGATGGCGCGGGCGCCGTGAATGGTCGGCAGGAACGACGCAACATCCACGCCATGGCGCTGGGCCCAGACGGTCCAGATGCGCTCGGCGGCGGCGATGGAATTGAGGACGGTGCCGTCCATATCAAACAGAAAGGCGCGATAGGGTTTGTTAAAGACTGACAAGGGTGCACTTCCTCTGGCGGTAGCCGGACGGTTGATGCCCGGCAATGTAGCATTTGCCAGCGGCGAAACTCACCTTCTGACCGGTCCGGACTTCAAGGCACCCTCGACGCAATCGAGCATCTGCCCCAGCGCCCAGGGTTTCTTGATGAACGACACGTCGTGTTGGACACCGGAACTTTCCGGCGTTTCGAAGCCCGACATGATCATGATCGGCTTCTCGGGCCAGCGGTCGCCGAACTGGTTGGCCAGGTCGGCGCCATTGAGTGCGCCGGGCATGGTGATGTCCGTCAACAGCAAGGCCACCCTGTTTGCATGCTGCTCCAGATAGTTGGCTGCATCGTCGGCGCTGACCTGTGGTTCCACTGCAAAACCTTCCTCCTGAAGAATCTCGCAGAGAAACTCCAGGATCAACGGGTCGTCCTCGACGACCAGAATCAACCCGTCCGGAAGGTTCTCGTTCACCTTCGATACTGGACTCATGATTTTGCCACTCCCTGAATACCTGATGATTTCGCGGTCTCAACCCGCTGCTTACAGGTATGAGCAGCGGGTTGCGCGGAAATTCACTTTTGATACAGGCAGGGGTGAAAATCAAGTTTTAGTCAGGTCAGTGGGTTCACTGCGACATCGCATCCTTCTTCATGGCGTCCTTGGACATGGCATCTTTTTTCATCCCGTCCTTGGACATGCTGTCCTTTTTCATCGAGTCCTTGGACATTGCATCCTTGGACATGCCGTCTTTTTTCATGGCGTCCCTGGACATTGCATCCTTGGACATGGAGTCCTTGCTCATGCTGTCCTTGCTCATGGTATCCGCGGCAAAAACACTGGCGGCGCCCATGGCCAGGCACATGGACAGAACGACGGTGGTCAATTTTTTCATGATCAAACTCCTTGAAGCACAGGTTGCGAATGAGCGCAGCACACGCTGCGCGGTGAATGCGTCGGGCGCCGTCAGCTGCCACCGAACCAGTTGTAGCCCTGGTCTTCCCAGTAGCCGCCGCTGTAGGTGTTGCTGACGAAAATCGCCTGGATGTGTTTGGGATTCTTGTAGCCCAGCTTGGTAGGCATGCGCAGCTTCATCGGGAAACCGTATTCACGCGGCAGCACGGCGCCGTCGTAGGTCAGCGCCAGAATGGTTTGCGCGTGGAGCGCAGTGGCCATGTCGATGCTGGTGTAGTAATCGTCGGCGCACTTGAAACCAACATATTTGGCGTCGGTGTCAGCGCCTACGCGCTTGAGGAAATCGCTGAAACGCACGCCGCCCCAACGCCCGATGGCGCTCCAGCCTTCGACGCAGATGTGTCGGGTGATCTGGTCTTGCTGCGCCATGGCGCGCAACTCTTCCAGACGCCAGCTGCGCTTGTCGGCGACCCGCCCGGTGACCTCCAGGCGAAAGCTCTCTTCCTCCACGGTCGGTGCCTCGTCGATACCGTAGAACGCGTTGAAGGGAAACGGCCGAGTGATCATCGACGCCGGATAGGTGGGTGCCATCGCATTGGGATTGAACAGCCAGCCCTGTACCCGATCGTTTAGCCGGGACATCGATGACAATGCGGTTTCGACGCTTTCGTTGTCAGTGATGTTGCAGCCGGACAACAGCGCCACACCGCCGAGGGTCAGGCCACGCATGAGGAACGAACGGCGCGAGCGATCCTCGATCTGCGGGGCGATGATCTTGCGTGCATCCTTGAGGATGGAGTCTTCATCCAGGCCTTCAATGCGCTTTTTCATACAGGCTCCTTGCGACCGACGATCATGGCCAGCAGCGTTTTCGGGACCAGCGCGACCATCAACAGGTGCACCGCGACGAAGGCGACCAGCAGCGCCATGGCAATGAAATGCACATGCCGCGCCGCTTCGTAGCCACCCAGCAATTCGCGCAGCAGCGCAAACTGCACGGACTTCCACAACACCAGGCCGGACATCACCAGCAGCGCAATGTCGAGTACCACGAACAGGTAGGCGAATCGCTGCACCTGGTTGTAATGGCTCAGGTCCGCGTGCCCCAGTTTCCCGCGCAAGGCGGCCCACAGGTCATGCAGCACTCCTTTGGGGGAAACCGGGAAAAAGCGGCGTTTGAAGCGACCGCTGAACAGGTTGATGATCAGGTAGATCAGGCCGTTGATCGCCAGAAACCACATCGCTGCGAAGTGCCACTGCAAAGCACCGCCGAGCCAGCCACCCAGGGTGATCGACTTCGGGAAACTGAATTCGTAGAGCGGCGAGGCGTTGTAGATCCGCCAGCCGCTGGTGACCATCACCAGCACCGCCAGCGCATTCAGCCAGTGGGTCAACCGCAGCCAGCGCGGGTGGCTGGCCCTGGGTGCAACAGTTGACGGCGACATGTCCGGCTCCAGTGATTGTTGTTCGTTGGGGGCGAGTATGGAGGGGGATTTGTCGCCAAATCCTCACCGAAAGTTAACTTAATTGTGATGAATGGATACCTGTACCAAGCTCGCTCCTACGGGGATTGGTGGTTAAACTTGCGTCCCCCCGCCATCTGCCGACCCCGAATCAATGAACACTCAAGCCCTCACCACCCTCCACGATCACCTGCTGACCGCACTGGCAACCGCCCCAGCGGAAACCCGCCGACTGTTTCACGGTCGTGGCCGCTGCTGGCCGGGGCTGGAACAGTTGACCGTCGACTGGATGCAGGGCGTAGTGCTGGTGTCGCTGTTCAAGGAACCCGAGCCTGCGCATCTCGAGGAGTTGAAACAGCGGCTGCTGGAGCTGACCCGATCAGTGCAGTGGACGCAGTCGGGCGCGCATACCCTGGCGCTGCAACATCGCTACCTGCTGCAAAGCACCACCGAGTGGCTGGTCGGGGACGTGATCGAGGACATGACGATCACCGAGGGTCGCCTGCAATATCGGGTCGATCTGGGCCGTAAACAGAACACCGGGTTGTTCCTCGACATGCGTTACGGCCGTGATTGGGTGCGCGCCAACGCCCAGGGCAAACGCGTGTTGAACCTGTTTGCCTACACCTGCGGATTTTCGGTGGCGGCCATTGAGGGTGGCGCCGAACACGTGGTCAACCTCGACATGTCCAGCCCGGCGCTGAACCGTGGCCGCGACAACCATCGGCTCAATGGCCACGACATGAGCAAGGTCAGTTTCCTCGGCCACGACCTGTTCAAATCCTGGGGCAAGGTCATCGGCAAGGGGCCATACGATCTGGTCATCATCGACCCACCGTCTTTCCAGAAAGGCAGCTTTTTGCTGACCAAGGATTACCAGCGGGTGTTGCGCCGCCTGCCGGAACTGCTCACACCCGACGGCAGCGTTCTGGCCTGCATGAACGACCCGGCGTTCGGCGCCGATTTCCTCATCGACGGTGTCACCCGTGAAGCGCCGGGTTTGCAGTTCGAGCAGCGCCTGGATAACCCGCCGGAGTTTCCCGATGCGGATGCCGAGTGCGGGTTGAAGGCGCTGGTGTTTCGTCGCTGATCAGCCCAGCCGTTCACGCACGTATTCACTGACTTTGTGGGTCAACTGGTCCAGATGCCGATCGCGCTGTTTTTCGGCATCGATCATGGCGCGCTTGCCGTGGCGTTGCAGCAGGTAGGTGTGAATCTGCCGCACTTCCAGCGAGCTGTAGATCGACGTGGTGTCGAGCAGCCCTACCCGCCCCGCCGAGCGATAGTCGCGGGTACTCATCAGCACCTGGGTGCCACGGGCACCCAGCAGCGCAAAGCCCATCGACTCGAACCACGGCACCTTGGCCACGGCGCAGGCCAGCTCGGCGTGGGGATAACGAGCTACCATCTCGCGTAGCATCCTGCGCGCCACGCCCTGGCGCCGATGGCCTGCCTGCACGGCCATGTAGGCCACGCTGCACGCCTCGGGATCATCCTGGGTCGGCAGATAGAGCAGAAAGCCCGCTACCGTATCCGGGTCGTCCACGTCCGTGGCCACGATCAACTCCACCGCGATCCCCTTCGCTCCGCTCAGCGCTTCCAGATACAGGTGCACCTCATAGCCGATCGTGTACTGGTACACGTTGTACAACAGGTTGCTCGGCGGGATGGCGACCATGCTGATGTCGGTCAGATTATCGACCACCATCTGCAGGATCTGGCTGGACAGGTGCTCGGGGCACGGGGTTTTGAAGTGGGTGATCTGGAACATGAAAGGCACTGCTCTGAGGCTGACGCGAAGGTGCCTATCATAACGTGCTTGAGGCTGATCGTTCCCACGCTCTGCGCGGGGACGATCACTTCACGCCTGTCTCACCACTGGTAAGTCGCACTCGCCTGCACGGTGCGTTGCGCGCCGTACCAGCACCACGAGTACGAATAGCAGGTGGACACGTACTCTTTGTTTGCCAGGTTGCTGGCATTCACGGCCAAGCGCAGGTTGTCCTTGAGGCTCATGACATTGGGGATGTCGTAGTGCACCGCCGCGTCCACCAGCGTGTAGCCCGGCACCTTCAACGTGTTGGCGGCATCGCCCCAGGACGAACCGACGTAACGTGCGCCAGCCCCGACGCCGAAGCCTTTGGCGGCGCCGTCGTGGAAGGTGTAGTCCGCCCAGACCGACGCTGTGTGGCGCGGAATGCCGTAAGTGGTGGTGCCTTTGGCCGACACGGGCGCGCCCACGGCAACGTCGGTCAGCGGCGCGTAGTTGACGGTGCTGTTTGACTTGGTAATGCGGTTGTCGAGGTAAGCATAGGCCGCCGTGATGTCGAGGTTGTCGTTGAGGCTGGCCTTGCCTTCCAGCTCAAAACCTCGGGAGCGCACTTCACCACTTTGTTCCTGGCAACGGCCGTTGCCACAGAGGTGCGTCGGGTCCGGATCGAGCGTCGGCACGTTGGTCTGCGTCAGGTCGAAGACCGACGCGGTAATGAAGCTGTTGCTGCCCGGTGGCTGATACTTGATACCCATTTCATATTGCTTGCCCTCGGTCGGCTTGAACACCGAGCCGCCGTAGCCGGTCCCCGACTGCGGTTCGAAGGACTCGGTGTAGCTGATGTAGGGTGCCAGGCCGTTGTCGAACAGGTAGACCAGGCCCACGCGACCGGTGAACGCTTCGCTGTCCAGCGAGGTTTTGGTCTTCACATTTCTCTGCAGATTCAGTGAGCTGTTGTGGTTGGTCGCCCAGTCATACCGCCCTCCCAGCAGCAAAACCCATCGGTCCCACTTCAGTTGGTCCTGAAGGTACAGGCCTTTCTGCTGGTTACGCTGGGTGGCGTCGGTGGTGTAGGCCGGCGTGGTGACTGGAGCACCGTACACCGGATCGAAAATATCCAGGGTCGGGCCGGTACCGAAACCGGATTTGGTATCAGTGCTGGTGTTCTGATAATCGCCCCCAAACAGCACGGTGTGCTGCACCGGGCCGGTGTCGAACTTGGCCTGGGCCTGGTTATCCACGGTATAGGAGTCCAGGTTGACATCGGTGGCGATGGTCGACCGGTTGGACGTGCGGTAATCGGCGCGCAGGTTGCTGTGGTAAAGGCTGCGATACTCGCCCTCGCTGCGCAGGTAGCGGGCGTTCTGGCGCAGGGTCCAGACATCGTTGAGGTGGTGCTCGAACAGGTAACCGACAGAGAAATACTGGCGGTCGCTCTTCTCGAAATCCTCATCGCCGTCATAGAAGTCAACATCGATGTCCCGGCCTATCGGGCTGTCGAGTACCGAACCCCATGCGGGCATCGAACCGTAGGACGCGGCTTTCGGGTCTTTCTGGAAATGCCCGAGCAGGGTCAGCGAGGTGTCGTCGCTCGGCCGCCAGGTGAAGGACGAGGAAATCGCCTGACGCTGGGTTTCGGTGTGTTCGAGCTGGCCGTCGGCCTCGTCGTACAGGCCGGCCACCCGATAGGAATAGACCCCTTGATCATCCAGCGGGCCGCTCAGGTCGAAGGTCGTGCGTTTCTTGTTGAAGGTGCCGTACTCAACGCCGATTTCATGGAACGGCGTGTCCAGCGGCCGCTTGCTGACCATGTTGACCACGCCGCTCGGGCTGGCCTGGCCGTAGAGCACCGACGATGGGCCGCGCAGCACGTCCACGCGCTCAAGGTCGAACGAATCCTTTTGCGGCGACGCGTCCCGGCTGCCGGGCATGCGCAGGCCGTCCAGGTACACCGCAGGAGAGAACCCGCGAATGGTCATCTGGTCCAGGCGCGAGGCCGTGGAGCCACGACTTTCAGTGACCACGGCGGCGGTGTAGCGCAGGATCTGGTTGAGGCTTTCGGCGCCTTGGGCGCGCATCTGGTCCTTGGTCACCACCGAGATCGACTGCGGGGTTTCGATCAGCGCCGCATCCGTCTTGGTCGCCGACAGCGAGCGGGTTGCCACATAACCTCTCACCGGGCCGGTCGGACTTTCGCTGGCGTAGGCGCCGTTGATGTTGGTCGCTTGTAACTCCAGGGAGCCTTCCACCGGTTCGGGTGCAGGCTCGATGCGATAACGGGTGTCCGAGAGCGCTATGGCATTGAGACCAGTGCCCTGGAGCAATCGGGCAAGTGCCTGGCGGGTGCTGAAGGAACCGTTCAGGCCGTTGCTGCTTTTGCTGCGGGTCAGTGCCGGGTCGAAGGCCAATGCCAGGCCCGCTTGCTCGGCCAGGCTGTTGAGTGCCTGGCTCAGATCACCGGCAGCAATTGAAAAACTGCGTATTGCGCTGGCGTGGGCACCAGGGACCGAAGGTTCAACCGCCAGCAGCGGTGTTGCGACAAAGGCCATCGCCACTGAAAGCGCCAGTGGGTGCAAGGGACGAACAAAGCGTGACATGGGAAATCCTGCGAAAGGTTAGGCATTACTAACCATGACGGCCATGTCGAAAAAAGAGACAAGGAATGCGATCGATTTGCATTAAATTCTTTCTGCTACCACCTATTACCCTGTAGGAGCGAGCTTGCTCGCGATGGCGGTGTGTCAGTTGCATTTACGCTGGCTGACACACTGCCATCGCGAGCAAGCTCGCTCCTACAGAAAGGTGTGATGCAAGCGCTAGCGCCGCTTCACCACCACCAGCCAATCCGTAAACCGCTCCACCTCAATGGGCAGATTGTCCGCCAGGGTGGCCAGTGCTGCGTCGGTGTCGTCCAGGCGGAACACGCCGGAAACCCGCAGGCCTTGCAGCGCCTGTTCGTCGAACCGCACCAGGCCGTGCCGATAGCTGGCCAATTCGTGCAGTACTTCGCTCAAGGGTCGGTCGTCGACCTTGAGCAGGCCACGGGTCCAGGCATCCGGGCTGGCGTCGCCGATGGCTTGCGGTTTAGCCACGTCGCCGTCGCGAAGAACGGTCTGCTCACCCGCCTTGACGTTCACTACCTCCCCCGCCCTGGGTTTGGCGGCAACCACCGATTCGAGCACGCTGACCACCGTCGAGCCATCGGCATCACGCTTGACCAAATACCGAGTCCCCAGCGCGGTGGCCGTGCCTTGGTCGGTGCGCACCACGAACGGACGTTGGGCATCCTTGGCCACCTCGACCCACAACTCCCCGGCGAGCAATTCGATCACGCGCTGCTGGCCATCGAATTTCACGTCCAGCGCCGAGTCGCTGTTGAGCTGAACATGGCTGCCGTCCGATAGCACCAGTTCGCGCCGCTCACCGACGCCCGTACGTTGGTCGGCGAGCCAGACCGGCAGGTTTTCCAGGCCGATCCAGCCACACATCAACACCCCCAGCAACGCCACAGCCTGCGCACCGCGAGCCGCCATCGTCGGCCGCGGCCGGAAAAAGGCCTGCTTGAGGGCGACACGCGCCGGCGCCACCGGCAGTTCATCGAGACTGCCCAGCAACTCGCGCATACGCTCAACAGCCAACGCGTGAAGCGGATCAGCCTCGCGCCAGAGTTCGAACGCCTCGCGGTCGGCATCCGTCGACAGGTCATCGTGCAGCAAGGTCAACCAATGGGCCGCTGCGTTGATCATGCGATCGGAGGGTTGCTCGAAGGCGTTCAAGGTTGGTCCGCGCTGTACAGGGTGTTGTAGCAATGCACGAGCGCACTGGCGACGTAGTTCTTGACCGTGCTGGCCGAGACGTTCAGCTCGATTGCGATCTCGCTGTAGGTCAGGCCATCGAGACGGCTGAGCAGGAATGCCTCGCGGGACTTGGTCGGCAACCCGGCGAGCATTACAGCGATTTTTTCCAGTGCCTCCAACGCCACATGGACCGCCTCGGGGTCCGGCATGCCGGCCTCCTGCGCCTGGATCGCCAAGGCTTCAAGGTAGGCTTGCTCAATGCGACGACGTCGAGCGCCATCGATCAACAGGCGCCCCGCCGTCGTCGCCAGGAACGCCCGTGGCTCCTTGATGGTGTGCGGTTCGGCAAGGCTGAGCACACGGATGAAGGCGTCATGGGCCAGATCGGCCGCGCGTTGCGAGCAGCCGAGTTTTTTTCGTAGCCAGCCGTGCAACCAGCAATGGTGTGCGCTGTAAAGGTCGGTGAAGGTGCGCTGACGGCGGGAAAAATCATCCTCGGCCACGGAAACATCGGGCATACGAAAAAATTTCTCAAATAAGAAAGATTACCAGTCGCGCAAACGATGACAGCAAAATCATGGCAGGGCAAGCGATCAGATCAATGACAACGCCACTATTGCTGTGGCGCGACCATGCGAAAGCGGATGTTGATGTCATTGGAGACCACGGTGTCGGCAAACTCGCCCTCTCCGATCTTGAAATCGCTGCGCCTGAGGGTCAGTTGGCCGTCGAAGATGCCGATGGATCTATCCGCCTTGAGCAGCACCGGCACGTCTACTACCTGGGTGATGCCCCTGATGGTCAGCGTGCCGGTAATCAGATAGCGGCTGTCGCCGAGGGCTTTCACCGCCGTTGAGGCGAACGTCGCCACGGGTGAATTGGCCGTGTCGAACCAGGCCGGTTTTTTCAGCTCTTCGTTCGCGTCACTGCTGCCGGCGTCAATGCTGTCGAGCTCGATGATCAGCCCGGCATGAGCCGCCGAAGGGTTGGCGGTATCGAAATCCAGTGTGCCCTCGAAACGGCTGAAGGTGCCGTAAACCCGTGAGCTGAATTGGTTATAGGTGAAGGACAGTGTGCTGGCTGTGGTATTGACCTGCGTGTATTCGACGGCATTGGCGCAGGAGAACGCGCCGAAGGCCAGCGCAGCAACCCAGAGGGCGGAGCAGGAAAATCGAGGCTTCATGGAATTCTCCAACCTTGCGCTGCTTGCCTGCGTCGGTGTGGCTCAGTTCGTCGAACGCATTGATTTGATCAGGTTGCTGCGCAGTTTTACAACCGACTGTTGCAGTTGCACGAACTCTGCTGCAGTCAGCCCGGTGGCCTCGGCCAGCCCGCTTTCCGGCTGGTTCTCGCGCAGCGCCCTTCCTTGTTGGGTCAGTTTGATCCGCACCTGCCGCTCGTCCTCGGGGTCACGCTGGCGTTGCAGGTACCCCATCGCCTCCAGTTTTTTCAGGATCGGTGTGAGGGTGTTGGATTCCAGGAACAACTTTTCACCCAGGCTGCCGACGGTCTGATCGTCGGTTTCCCAGAGCGCCACCAAGGTGATGTACTGCGTGTAGGTCAGCCCGAGTTGTTCGAGCAATGGCTTGTAGGCCTTGCCGAATGCCAGGTTGGTGGAATAGACCGCAAAGCACAGGAACTCGGAGAGCTTCAGGTCGGAGGGATCTGGCTTTGCATTGGCGTTCATGGGCTTCCTCGATAACAGGATATTCGCGTTCGGCCGACTATACGTCGTACGCGACAGTATCGGAAGTGTGATAACGACATACGCCGGCTCAATCTGAAGGATCGAACCGGCGGATGCTTTCGACTTTATTCACATACGCTTTTGTCGTATGCGATTTTTACACTCGAAAAATCAGACCGTCAGCACGTTCAATTCCACGTCGATGTTGCCACGGGTGGCTTTGGAATACGGGCAGATCTGGTCCGCCGTATGCGCCAGCCGAGTCGCAACCTCGTGCGACAGGCCCGGTACGCGCAAGGTCAATCGCGCTTGAAGGAAGTACTCCGAGCCACCCTGCCCCAGGTCGACTTCGATGTCCACCGACAGATCCCCCGGCAACACAACGTTCAAGTCATTGGCCACCAGTCCGACCGCTGCGGTGTAGCACGCCGACCACGCACCCGCGAACAGTTGCTCGGCAGTCGGGTGTGGCTGGGTGGCGGCGAACACATGAGCAGGTTTGGCGCTGCCCGGCGTCGACAAGGTAATGTCGAGAGTGCCGTTGTGGCCGCGTGAGGTGTTGCCGGCGGCGCTGGCGGTGGTGTGGGTTTTGCCGGTGGCCAGGACTTTTTCGATCTTGCTCATGGGGTGAATCCTCTGTGATGCAATGGATTTGAATTGTTATCGTATTCGACTTGATCGCATGCGATGTATTAATACTCATGGAAACCGTCGGCAGTGTCAATAGCCGGTAAGCCGATCAGACGACCAACGGTATGGCCTGGTTTTCTGTCAGGCAAAAAAATGGGCCACCCCTTCCAGGGCAGCCCATTGTCGTTTCGGCGGTTTTCGTGGTGTCTACACCAATCGCTCGATCTTCTGATGCTTCCACACCCGTTTGTAATACGCCGTCTGCAACAGCAGCATCCCCAGGTAAGCCACCGGGAACGCCATCCACACGCCCGGCAATCCGAAGTGTCCGTCCAGCACGTAGGCCGCCGGTAACTGCACGCCCAGCACGCAGATAATCGAGATCCCCATGGGTACCAGCACCGTGCCGCTGGCGCGCATGATGCCGCCGATGATTGCCTGGAAGCCAAACACCAACAGGCTCCAGAGCATGATGTGCAGCAAGTGTTCTGCCATGGTGCGGGTGGCGTCTTCGGTGAGGAACAGGCCGAGCAGCCAGTGCGACAACAGGTAACCCAGCAGCACCAGGCCACCGGTCAGGCAGACGTTGATCCACAATCCCGTGCGCAGTATCGGCCCGATGCGCTCCACCCGTCCCGCGCCAATCGCCTGTGCACCGAGGATCGAGGCAGTGATAGCAATCGACAGCGCTGGAAACTGCACATAATTGACGATCTGCGTTACCGCGCCATAGGCCGCCGTCGCCTGGGAGCCGTGCTGGTTGACCAGTGCCAGGATCACCAACTCCGACAGCGATAACACCACCATCTGAAGTCCCGTGGGCAAACCGATGCGCAGCACCTTGCCGAGGATTTCCCGATCAAGGCGCATCGCCGCGAACATCTCACGATCCGGCGCCAAGGGATGGTCGCGTCGGATCAACCGCCACGCCAACCATCCCATCGCCGCCAGGTTACCGACCAACCCGGCATACGCCGCGCTTTGAATCCCCAGCATCGGCAAGCCGAACCAGCCGCGAATCAGGGCCGGGGTCAGCGCCAGGCCGATCAGCGTAGACACCAGCAACGCCATCAGCGGCGACAGCGTGTCGCTGACCCCGCGCAGCAATTGGGTGAACAGCACGTAGACCAGCAGCGACGGCATGATCCACAACATCACATGGGCATACGCGACCGCGTCGTCCAGCACATCCGCCGGCGTGCCCAAACCCTGCAATGCGCGTCGGGCGAACACGGTGCCCAGCACTGCGGCGAACAACCCGATGATCGCGCCGAGCAGCAAGGTGGTGGCCGCGATGGTTTTCACCAGATGGGTTTCGCGAGCCCCCCACGCCTGACCGATCAACACCCCTGCCCCGGCGCCGAGGCCGATGACCAGGGCGATGAAAAAGAATACGATGGGAAACATCCCCGACACCGCCGCCAGCGCCTGGGTACCGAGCATCTGGCCAATGTAAATGCTGTTGACCGAACCTGTCATTGACTGGAGAAAATTGGACAGGACCATAGGGCCCAGAAACAACAGATAGGTTTTCCAGAGGGGTTGTTGGGTGATTGCGGTTTGCATGAAGTGCAAGTCCAGCTCAGACGGCGAGGATCGAATTCTAGAGGATAGCGGTGGTGGGGATGAATATTTTGAAATAACCCGATGGGGCCCTTTGTACGCCTTCCACGGTGAATGGAGGTCAAACGCAAATCTCTAGGAACGAGCATGCTCGCAATGGAGGCCCAGACACCGCGGGCCTCCAGACAGCCCAGCGTCATCGTTAACGACCCTCGCGGGCAAGCCCGTTTCTACAGAGTCAGGACACCAACATGAGCGAAAAGAAATCGCCCGTCACGCTCAACGAAGACATCTGCGTTCATGTCTTCACCGCCTCGGCGGCCATGGTGGGCGTGTGTATTACCGTGATCGGGATTTTCCAGGTGGTCGGCACCCTGAAAAGTGCCGATTCCATTGGCGATGACCTGCTGGCGATCAACGCCATCCTGTATCTGATCACCACGCTCATGTCCTATTGGTCGCTGCGCACCCGCCAGTTCCAGCGCAATCACTTCATGGAAAAACTGATCGACATCCTGTTCCTGGTCGCCCTGACCTGCACCACGGGGATTGCCGGGTTCATTACGTGGGCGATCACCTTTACCTGAGGCCCTTGCCCCCTACACCACCATCGCGATCAACTGCCCCGGCGTCATCTTCGTCACCATGATCAGCACAATCATGAACATCCCTCCAAACCCCGCGATGCCCATCCAGAACCATTGGCGGTACACGCTTCGGTAGCCGTCATCCAGCGCTTTGCCCATTGCCACAGCGCTCGACGCCATCCGGCCCAAGCGCTTTTGCAGCACCAGCACCGGCAGCCACAGCGAACCCACGCAGAGGAAGATGACCAGCGCGGTCAGCACCCAATCGGTGCTCAGGGGCAGACCGGCGATTTTTATCAACGCGTAGCCGGTGATGATCTGGATGAAGCCGGCGGGTGTGGTAATCCAGGTGTCGAATCGCACCACCATCCTGGCCACGTGCGCAATCACCTGCGGGTTGGCCGTGCGGCTGGCGGCTATCAGGTACAGGTAGGAGCCCATGCCGAAACCGAACAGGAAAATGGCGGCGATGATGTGCAGGTATTTAAGGCAGAGGTAGAGCATGATCAGTGCTGCTCGTCAGAAAAATGCACGGACAGGCTCAGGTTCTGCGGGTCATTGATGGCGGCCATGTACTCGTCGACGCTGATTTCACCCACGCACGGCCGGGCTCCGGTTGCAGGCGTGAAGCCTTGGGCGATCTTCGCCGCCAGTGCGACCGCCGCACAACTGGGGATCTGTGGCCCCTTGTCATTGCGTGCCGTAAGTTGCGCGGTCATGGACAGCGGTTGGTGTTGTGCACCGATGCCGTGAACGTCGATGTACATCGCACTTTTGCCATCCCCCAGCCGCTCGAACCACAACCCCCAACGATGCAGCCTGGCGGCCCACACAGCATGATCGCGCACGATCCCCATCTTCAGGGCCTGGGCCAGCAGACAGTTGGCGACACCGCCGAGCTTGAGGCCGGAGCCGGCCTTGAAGCTCAGGGTGTGGGCGCCATAACGACCCGCAAATATATCCATGTCGGGCACGTCGACATTGGCCAGCAGCCGATGTCCCAGGTGGGGCATCTTGCGCAACGTCAGGTCTTGCCAGCCGATCACTTCGTGCACTTGGCCGTTCTTGAGCTGGCGGATCGGTTTGCCCGCGTAGGCGAACACACCTTCGACGGTCGACAGCCCCGGCATCTTGGCGGAGGAAGAAATGCCGTGCTCAATGCTGTCGATGCGTTTGAAGCGATGGCGCTGTTCATCGATGATCGCCGACGACAGCGTAGGCACCGAGCTGCAGCCACTGAGAATGGCCACGCCCGCCCGTTTCGCCCGGTCATCGAGCACAGCGATGCCGTTGACGAAGGTTCGGCAATCGGACAGGTCGCAGTAATTCACGCCTGCGTCGATACAGTGCTCGGCGACGGCATAGGATTGGCCCTGGAAAGGGCCACCGGTGTGGACCACCAGTTGAATGTTCAGCGAACGCAGCACAGCGGTGAATGCCGTACCCATCGCATCACCGCACCAGCTCTCGCAGGTACTGCCCGACAGGGCGTTGAGCTCATCGACCTTGCGCTGCAATTTGCGGGGATCACGGCCCGAGATCACCAGGTCGATGCCCGGCATCACCACCAGATGCTGGCAGACGATACTGCCAAAATTCCCGTACCCGCCAATCACCAATACCCTTAACGCCATTCATCTCTTCCCTGAAAAACGGTCGGACAGTTGCCTTCCACGGCGGGGAGCTTTACTGATAATGGCGGGACGGGCAAGTCCAGGGGATTAACCAATCACCTTCGCATACACCGTTCGATCCACATTGCCCCCCGACAAAATCACCCCCACCTTCTTCCCGGCCATCGCTCCGCGCTCCTGCATGAGCGCCGCCAATGCCGCTGCGCCGGCGCCTTCGGCAAGGTTGTGGGTGTCGGTGTAATAAACGCGCATGGCCTCGGCGATCTCCGCATCGTCGACTGAAACGATGCGCGCCGCTCCGGCCAGGTAACGTTCGAAGGCTTCGGGGATGGGTTTGCGCACGGCCAGGCCGTCGGCGAAGGTATTGGCCGAGGCGGTTTCGCACAGGCTGCCGGATTCGAACGATAACTTCGCTGCGGCGGCTTCGGTGGACACCACGCCCACCACTTGAGTGTCCAGGCCCAGCGCATCGCGGGCGGCAATGACCGCGCAGATCCCCGAGCCGCAGCCAATCGGTACGTAGACGGTGTGAAGATCCGGCGCCGCGGTGAACAGCTCCAGCGCATAGGTGGCCACGCCCTTGACCAGTTCAAAGTGGAACGGGGGCACCAGGTACAAGCCTTGCGTCTGTGCCAGGCGTGCGGCCTCTTCCCGGGCTTCATCGAAATCACGACCGAACTCGACCACTTCGCCACCGAAGCCGCGCATGGCGTTGTTCTTTTCCACCGAGTTGCCCAGAGGCACCACGATCAATGCGCGCAGCCCGGCTGCCGCTGCGGCCAGCGCAACGCTCTGGCCATGGTTACCCCGCGTCGCAGAGACAATGCCCTTCACGTTCGGATGCGCCTGTTTGAGCCAGCGCATGAAGGTGATGCCGCCGCGCACCTTGAAGGCGCCGGTCGGCGTATGGTTTTCGTGCTTGACCCACACCGTGCAGCCCAGCCGTTCGGCCAGCAACGGCCAGGCGTACTGGGCGGTGGCGGGCATGACCTGGTAGACGCAGCGAGCCGCCTGTTCGATGTCGTCGCGTGTCAGCGTGTGCATGTGCAACCTCCTGAGAATTTCGCTCAGTCTAGGCAGGAGCACCCTGCGTCGGCTTTCAAAAAACTGACCTGATGCCGTCTCTTCACTACTATGCGGTAATGAGCCAGCCCAAACCTCCACCGCCAACCCTCGCCGTCGAACCGGTCCGCCGTGTCGAAGCCGGCCCCTGGGCGATAGAACTGCTGCCCGGCTCGGCCTATTCGGCGCGCTATGTCGCCAGTCATTCGGCGATTGGCTTTGCCTTCGACAGCCAGCGAGGCGTGCATGCCATCGGCAGCGACCGCGTGCAGCCCTTTGTTGCCACACCCAACAGCCTGGCGTTCGTGCCGGCCGGGTGTGACGTGCTTTCCGAATCCCCCGGCGGCGGCGAGTACCTGCGGGTGATGCACGCCCAGGGCCTGGAGGTGATCGGTGACCACGCCTTCAACAATCGCATTGATTCACAGGCCATCGCGCTGGCGCTGCGCATGCGCATCGCGTTGCTGCGGTCTTCGGTGGATGACGATTGGGAAGCCTGGGCGCTGGCCCTGATGGAGCGGGCGCAGGGGCAGGATGCGCTGGCTGCACCGCTGCGAAGCTCCATCACCGCTAGCCGGCTGCGTCTGCTCGATGAGTTCATCGACGCAGGCCTGGGTGGCCCGCTGAGTGTGCAGGCGATGGCGCGATTGCTGGAGTTGTCAGAAGGCTTCTTCATCCGCGCGTTCAAGCAGGCCACGGGAAAAAGTCCCCACAGCTACCTGATCGACCGGCGCCTGGCCACCGCCCGGGCGCGACTGATCGATTCAAGCGCAAGCCTCGCCGACATCGCCCTCACCTGCGGCTTCAATTCCCAGGCGCATATGACGACAGTGTTCAAGCAGCGGCTGGGCGTCAGCCCGGCGCAATTACGCCCGACCCGCTGGATCAGATAGCGGCAAAGCCCTCGACGCTGTCAGGCCACGCGGACAACACCTCAAAACCGTGGTCCGTAACCGCCACCATATGTTCCCACTGGGCTGACAGCGAATTGTCCCGGGTCACCACGGTCCAGCCGTCCGCCAGTGTGCGCACATGGCGCTTGCCGGCGTTGAGCATCGGTTCGATGGTGAAAATCATCCCGCTTTTCAACGTCAGACCCTGCCCCGGATAGCCGTAATGCAGCACCTGCGGCTCGTCGTGGTAGACCTTGTTGATGCCGTGCCCGCAGTACTCGCGCACGACGCTAAAGCCCTCGTTTTCGGCATGCGCCTGAATGGCGTGGCCGATGTCGCCAAGGGTGGCGCCGGGACGGACCCTGCGAATGCCGGCGCACAGGGCGTCATAGGTGGTCTTGACCAGGTGCCGCGCCTCGGGGGCGGGCTCACCCACGAAATACATGCGACTGGTGTCGCCATACCAGCCCTCTTTTTTCACCGCGATGTCGATGTTGACGATGTCGCCGTCCTTCAGCACGGTTGCCGACGGCAGGCCATGGCAGACCACTTCGTTAATCGAGGTCAGCACCGTTTTCGGATAGCCGAGATAACCGACGTTGCCAGGAATCGCCTTTTGCACATTGACGATGTACTCGTTACAAAGGCGGTCGAGCTCCTCGGTGGTGACGCCGGCCTGCACATGGGGTGCAATCATCGCCAGCACTTCGGCGGCGAACATGGCCGCGGTGCGGGACCTGGCAATGTCCGCCGGGGTGTTGATGCGCACGTTCGCCCTCATTTGCGTGCGCCGCCTGCGGACTCAAGCACGGGGGCACTGTCGGCAAGACCGCAGAGGCGTTTCAGCTCAAGCCCGCCCTCGAGCTCCGCGCGTACCAGCATTCGGCAGATCTCGGTGTGGTCGAGATTGGGGTGCAGCTCGGCGAGCATGCCGATGCGCATCCAATGTTCGGCCTGAGCGTTGATCGAGCGACTCAGCGCGTTACTCGCCACGCGCAGGTGCTCATGCAGGTCTTCAGAGATTTTGACAATGCCCATGGGTTTCACTATATGAAATGTATATGTTTCATATCTTACGTGAATGCCCTGTAAAAGGACAATGGCAGGTCACACTGATGATTCGCGCTGCTCATGCTCAATTAATGAACAATACGTGACAGCCCACGTGCGCTCTGGTTTTCAGAATATTATCCACAGGAATACCCACTCATTTTGTGGATAGTTCTCGCTCGAAACCGGGCACACCTTAGGATGATGGCAATCTTTCGCAAAGGATGATTAAGTGAGAGGCTGTGCACATGCCCCCTGTTTACGCTGCGAGTTTCTCGCCAAGGATGAACAATGATCATCGGTTCAACGTCATCGCAAGCGATGGCTACCTACACCGCTTCCGCCGGCGCCGCGTCCGCGACGGCATCGCAAGGACGTGTTCCGCAGAGCAGGACGCAGGCGGACAAGGCGCAAAACACTGATTCGATCTCGCTTTCGGACAAGTCCAGCGACTACAGCAAATCGATTGCTGACAACAAACCCTACTTTCCTGCCCGCGAAGGCATGAGTGCCGACGCACTGGTCCTGGGCGTTGCCAATCCCGGCGCGGTCTCCAGTTCCAAGGACAAGACCTTCGCCGAAGTGGCGACTGATGCACGCAAGCGCATGGATGAAAAATATGCGCTGATGAAAGCCAGCGACAAGCCTTACACCGGCAGCGATGAAGACCGCAACAGCTTGATGGGCGACCTCGACCGGCGTTCGCTGAATGCAGTGGCCAGCAATGAAGGTGGGCTGTTCACGGCCCAGGAACAGGCGTCGGCGCAAGCCTTGATGCGCCAGCAAGGCCGACTTGCCACCGGCTACTACAGCGGCCCGGCGGACCAGGAGAAAAACTGGAAAGATCCGTTTGCCAACGATCCCTATGGCCGGGCAAAAGCAGCACTGGATTTCATGAACAACATGAGCCCGGAAGAAAAGGCCAAGCCCGAATGGCTGTCGCAACGCTTGTCCCTGGAAGCCGCACTGAACCAGAGCCAGGGTTCGGAGCTTGACCCCGACAAGAAAAAAACCGGCCACTTCCCCAACCTCGCGGAAATTCTTTCAGGCGCCGTGACGCAGTCTGACGACGAGAAGTCCAGCCAATCACGCTACGGTGATCCTTCGGCGCAGATACTGAAGGGCCTCGAATCGCGCAATGCCTGACGCCTCGGTCCCGCCGTACGGGACGCAGACCCGGTAATCGGCTGCGTTCCATCCCAATGCAGTGTGTCATGATGCCCCCTCAACGTTGTCCATTGTGGCTCGCTAACGATGAGGACTGTTCATGAGCAAAGCACCCTACGTTCCGCCCCAGGTCTGGAAACACGAAGCGCCGTCTGGCGGCCAGTTCGCCAGCATCAATCGGCCGACTGCCGGTCCCACCCATGACAAGGACTTGCCCGTCGGCAATCATCCATTGCAGCTCTACTCACTGGCCACGCCCAATGGTGTGAAGGTCACCATCCTGCTCGAAGAGTTACTGGCCCTGGGGCATGGCGGCGCGCAATACGATGCGTGGCTGATCCGTATTGGCGAGGGCGATCAGTTCTCCAGCGGCTTCGTCGAAATCAATCCAAACTCGAAAATCCCGGCGCTGCTGGACCGCAGCGTGGAGCCTGCTGTACGGGTATTCGAATCCGGCTCGATCCTGTTGTACCTCGCGGAAAAATTCGGCGCGTTCCTGCCAAGCGACCTCGCGGGGCGGACCGAGACCCTGAACTGGCTGTTCTGGCAGATGGGCTCGGCCCCCTACCTGGGTGGCGGTTTCGGGCATTTCTATGCCTACGCACCGGAGAAGTTCGAGTACCCGATCAACCGCTTCACCATGGAAGCCAAGCGCCAACTGGACGTGCTCGACCAGCGCCTGGCGCAAAACCGATACCTGGCCGGCGACCGCTACACCATCGCGGACATCGCCGTCTGGCCCTGGTACGGCCAACTGGTGCGCAACAATGTGTACTCGGCGGCCGAGTTTCTTTCCGCCCACGAATACACGCACGTGCAGCGTTGGGCTGAAGAGATCGCCCAGCGGCCGGCGGTGATTCGTGGACAGCGGGTCAACCGTACCTGGGGTGATGAAGCAAGCCAGGTGCCGGAGCGTCATGACGCAGCGGATCTGGATTGAGGGTAGGTCTTTAGCTGTGGAGGTCACTTGAAACCATCGCGAGCAGGCTCGCTCCCACAGTGGATCCTCCCAACTCACCGCAGCCCCCTGTAGGAGCGAGTTCACTCGCGATGGTCGTCAACGATGACACGGGGCATCTGGCAGCCCGCCCCTACAGAGGCTGAGTGCCGCCCAGCCACGCAGTTGCCATCAGCGCCTGGAGCCCCATCGGCCTGGAGAAGTAATAACCCTGGGCCTGCCCTGCCCCCATCTCGCGCAACAGGACCAGCGTTTCTTCATCCTCGACCCCTTCGGCCACCACGCTCAGGTCCAGCGACTCAGCCATGCGCACGATCGCACGGACGATGGCGCGACTGCGTGCGCTGGTGGTCAGTTCGAGGATGAACGACTTGTCGATTTTCAAACCACTGAAACGGTATTGATGCACATAGCTCAGGGATGAGAACCCGGCGCCGAAGTCATCGAGCACCACCGACATCCCATTATCGGCCAACTGCTGCATGGTCAACCGGGCCATGGCCGGCTCGGCCACCAGTGCGCCTTCGGTCAACTCCAGGCAGATACGCGACGGCTCGACCCCGTGTTGGCCCAACAGGACCAGTACATCCCTGGCGAAATCCGGGCGGGTCATGCTGTAGCTGGAGCAATTGACATGCACTGGCGGCCAATGGGCGTGCTCGGGCTGGGAGAGGATCACGGCGACGCTGGTGAGCATGTACAGGTCCAGGCGGCCGATCAGGCGCAGGCCCTCGACCTCCGGCAGAAACTCACCCGGTGCGATCACGCGACCATTCGGTTGGCGCCAGCGGATCAACGCCTCGAGAGCCAACAGTTCGCCAGTTTCGACGCTGACAATGGGCTGGAAGTACGGCAGCAGCTCGTCGGTGCGCTTGAGCGCATTGCGCAAGGCCCCTTCTCGCTCCATCTGATCGGAGACCTCACGGCGCACCTCCTGGTTGAACACCGCGTAACTGTCACGCCCGGCACTCTTGACCCGGTACATCGCCGCGTCGGCATCGCGCAACAGGTCAGCCGGCTCGAGATGAAACTGACTGTCGGCGCTGACAATGCCGATGCTGCAGGAGGAAAACACTTCATGGCCATTGATGAAGAACGGCCGGTCGAACGCCAGCAGGATACGTTCGGCGATCTCGGTGACGACCTCCATCGGCGCTTCGGGTGCAAGCACTGCAAATTCGTCACCGCCCAGGCGGGCCAGCATGTCGGCCTCGCGCAGGCAGCCGCGCAAGCGGTGGGCGGCCTGCATCAGCAGCAGATCGCCAAAATGGTGGCCGAGGCTGTCGTTGACCATCTTGAAACGGTCGAGGTCGATGAACATCACCGCCAGATGTCCGCCCTCGCGGTCGAACCGCATCCAGGCGAGGTTCAGGCGTTGTTGCAGGTAAGTGCGATTAGGCAGCCCCGTGAGCGCATCGTGGGAGTTTTCGTGAAGCAGCTTGGCATTGGCGTGGTCGAGTTCGCGGGTGCGGTTCAGTACCCGGGCCTCGAGCTTGAGATTGGCGGCATGGATCGCTTCGGCGGCGGTGCGCCGCGACAACGCGGTGTCGATGTGTCGCGACACGAACGTCAGTAATTCCTGATCACGTTGGGTATAGCGCACAGCCGAGGTATAGCTCTGCACCGCCAGCACGCCACGCACCCCATCACCATCAAACAACGGAATGCCCAGCCACGAACAGGACCGAACCGATTCATCAATTTCGATCTCACCGCGCGATGCCAATCGATCGGCATCGTCGAAGTCGATCAGGCACGGGCGACGCTGGCGAATCACGTACTCGGTCAAGCCCCGGTTCCCGCGTCTTGGCAACGGGCAGGTCTTCTGGCGCTCATCGACGTAGTACGGAAAGGTCACCTCCGAGGTCGCGTCATCGAACAGTGCGATGTAGAAGTTCTCGGCGAACAGCAGATCGCCGACGATGCCGTGCAGGGTCTGGAAAAATTCGGTCATGTCACCGGGCTGGCTCGACAGCTCGGCAATCTGGAACAACGCACTCTGCAAATGCTCGGCGCGTTCGCGGTCCGACACTTCCTGGCGCAAGGCATCGTTGACCGCTGAAAGCTCCAGGGTACGACGCATGACCGTCTGCTCCAGATCCTCGCGGTGCAGCAGCCGGTCCAGCGCCATCGCCACATGGCGGGCCACGACCAGGAACAAGGCGCGATCCTCGGCGCTGTAGGTCCGGGAAACGTCGTAGACCTGCATGGCGAGCATGCCGAATACCTCGTCAGAGGCATTCTTCAACGGCGCCCCCATCCAGTATTCGGGACGATCACCCACGCAGTAGAAACGCCCTTCTGCCTGGGCCGCGAGAATGCCCGCGGCGTCGATCAGCAGCGGTTGGCCGGAGGTCAACACCTGGCCGGTCAAGGACAGATGCGAAGGGTCGAGGTATTCGTAGTTCTCGGACTCCAGGGCATCGACGTCGATGATGTCGACGTAATAGGGGTAGTCGATCTTGTGAGTGTGCGAGTCATACAGCGCGAGATAGAAGTTCTCGGCATCGATCAGCCCGGCCAGCAGTTGATGCACGCCTACCAGGAACACCGAGCGGTCGCGGGTCGAACTGGCCAGGTAAGTGATTTCGTAGAGCACCCGTTGGGTATTCTGCGCACGGGCCAGCGTATCGGTCTGCAACCGGATGCCCAGGCGCTGGGCAAAATCGGTGAGCGCCGGTCCTGCGCCATCGTCCAGGGGGGCGAGTAGCCAACCCAGTTCGCTTTCACCTCTACCGGTCGGCCAGCGCTGCAGACGCCAGTCCCGGCAAAAGCTGTCGAAGTCTTCATTGGCGACGCTGGATGGCCACTGAACCTGGGGATCGCCCTGACCGATCAGGTGCAGTTGTTCACCGGCACGGTAAACGACCCACGCTTTGGTATGGCCCCACTGGCGAGCAGATTCCAGCAAACGCTCGATCGTTTCCTCGTCACCGGTGCTGGCCCTGCCGACAGTATCCGAATTCCCTTCCAATGCGGAGGCGGCCACGCCTCTGTCATCGGGTTGCAGAGGGAAGTCGGTCAATGGACGAAAACTCATCTGCCCTCCCTGAGCCAAAACTGGCAATAGCCCCTTACCGGACGCAAGCAAAATTGCCGGTGAGCTTCTCGTTTAAAGGTTCCCAGCGTTTTTTTCAATGGTTTTGTTCGCTTTGCAACCCGCCAAAGGATAGCCAACTCGATATTTGTGAATGCCCCCCTATCGGCAGCCTTCCAGTCCAATACGCAAATCACCCCTTGACGGCCGCTTCGATCCCCGCAATGTCGATCTTGATCATCTTCATCATGGCTTCAAACGCACGCTTGGCCACAGCGGGGTCCGGATCGATGATCGCGGCCGACAGCACCCGCGGTGTGATCTGCCACGACAGGCCCCACTTGTCCCGACACCAGCCGCAGGCGATGGCTTCACCGCCATTGTCGATAATGGCATTCCACAAACGGTCCGTCTCAGTCTGGTCGTCGGTGGCCACCTGGAACGAAAATGCGCCGTTGTGCGGCGTTCCGGAACCACCGTTCAAACCGAGACACGGCAGGCCCATCACCGTGAGTTCAACGGTCAGCACATCACCCTGCTTGCCCGCCGGATAGTCGCCAGGCGCGTGATGGACGGCCTCCACCGAGCTGTCTGCAAAGGTTTTGGCGTAGAACGTCGCCGCCTCCAGCGCATCCCTTTCGTACCAGAGGCAAATCGTGTTTTTGCTGAGCATAGCGGTAGTCTCCAATTGTGTTGGGCTGACACTTGAGTCTAGCTATGCTTGGTCGAACGGGATGCGGTTCATTCGACAACACGACGACCAACGCTGCGAAAAATAGCGGCAAACGCTTACAATCGCCGCGCTTTTCAACCCACTCAGGTAAACCAGTCAGGTTATGGCGCTCGATCCTGTAACGATGTTGACCATCTCGATTGCCCTCGCAGCGGCGGCAGCCTTGTACCTGGCAATCGAATGGCGCAGCGTGCGTGAACCTTCTCTGCTGTTCTGGAGCGCAGGATTTGCAACCATTTCTCTGGGCTCGACCCTCGCCCTGCTGCGAGTCAGCGGGTTGCTCCTGATCGGCATCTGGTTCGCCAATGGCCTGCTGGTGACCGCTCACTTTTTGTTCCTGCTGGGCGTCGCGCGGTTTACCGAAGTGCGCCTGTCCCGTGGCTGGTACCTGATTTTCGTCGCCTGGCTGGCCATGTTGCTGCTGCCCGACGAGCCGGCGTGGTCGAAGATCATGCTGGTGGCCAACTCACTGTTGGTGGCCCTGCCGACACTTCGTGCCAGTTTCCTGCTACGGCCCCATGGCCGGTCGTTGAGCGTCGGCGCGGTGCAGTTGCGTTTTGTACTGCTGACCCATGGGCTCTTCTACACGGCGAAGGCAATCTCGGTGATTATTCCCGGCACCCTGATCGATCTGGCGGCCTTTCGTGGAGAGATCATCCAGATTTCGCTGGTCGAAGGCGCGATGGCGATCATGCTGATCGCCCTGTCGATGACCGGAACCGAGCGCTATCGCCGGGAAAAACGTATTGCGCGACTGGCCGCGCGCGATCCGCTGACTGCCCTGTACAACCGTCGCGCCCTGGAAGTACGGGCACCACGGCTGTTGGCCGACGTTTCCAACAGGCGCCCGGGTGCGTTGCTGCTGATTGATATCGACAACTTCAAACTGGTCAACGACCTCTACGGCCATACCGCCGGCGACCGATTGCTGATCTCGCTGAGCGAGATGATCCGTTCGGTGCTGCCTGAAGGCGCACTCGCGGCCCGCCTGGGGGGTGACGAGTTCGTCATCCTGCTCAAGGATGCCTCCAGCGAGCGCATCATGGGGTTGGGCAGCCAACTGCGTTCTCGTTTTCAGCAGGCAGCCTGTGAGGCCTTCGTCACCCCTGTGCCGGTCACGCTGAGCATAGGCGCCAACCTATTCAACCAACCGCCGGCCAGTTTGGCCGGGCTGATCGAACAAGGCGACGCCGCGCTGTACGAGTCCAAGCGCGGCGGCCGCGACAGCATCCGCCTGGTGGATCGCACCCTGGCGAGTACCGAACTGCAACGCGGCTGATCGGCTATTCCTCGCGCCCCGTCCCCTCGCGATCGTGCTCGTAGCGGTGAGCGAGAGGAAACGCCGGCAGCCATGACTCGCGGCGACAGGTCCAGAGTTCGTAGGTGGGCGTCAATTGGTCGGGAACGTCCAGGGATCCGAGATTCACTTCGACTTCATCGTCGCTGCGACCAAATACCGAAGATCCGCAACGCGGGCAGAAAAACCGTCCGGCGTAATCAGCGGTTTCGCCCCGTATGGTGACCGCCTGCTCCGGGAATATGGCGGACGCGTGAAACAGCGCGCCGTGGTGCTTGCGGCAATCGAGGCAGTGACACACGCCCACGCGATAGGGTCGTCCAGAAGCTTCGATCCTGACGCTGCCGCACAGGCAACCGCCGGTGAATCGTGCCATGTCTACAACTCCTTTTTCACTTTGTGGTTAAACCATAGCAGCCGCCATTGGTCGCAGCGGCCTTGATCTGTAGACGCTATTTGTCCTATTTTGAATCCATGGATTGCAATTGAGGTTTCGAACATGGCCGTTGCGCTTCAGCCATCAGCCTTCACCAAGAACCAATGCGTCACGGGCTTGCGGGCCGCCGTGGGCATCCTCGAAAAATGGCGTGCTTCCAGCGAGCAGGCCTGCCGCATCCTGCGCATTTCCCGCAGCACCTATACCCGCGCCCGCCAGCATGACCCCGACTGGTCGGTGGCGCTGGACGCGGACCAGATGCAGCGCATCAGTATCGTGCTCAATATTCACGCGGCGCTGCGCCTGGTGTTCGACAACCCGGAAAACGTCTACGGCTTCCCGTCGATGAGCAATGACAACGAGTTCTTCAATGGACGCTCACCGCTCGAGATCATGGCTCAGGGCGACATGATCTCCCTGTATGAAACCTTCCGCCGCATCGATGTGCTGCGAGGCGCGCAATGGTGAGGCTGGACCAACTCGCGGTCCTTGCCGACGAGCCGTTACAGGCCTATCGGTTGGTCAACTCGAAGTTCCCGCCAGTGGCGTTGTTCGATGACGTGGCGGATGCCGATGCGTTCGAGGTGCTGTACCAGATCCAGGCGCTCACCAATCCCCGGCTTAAAAACGAAGTCGGTCACCTGGAGCTGATTCGCCGCAGCGAAATTCCCTTTGGCATCCCCGGCTGTTCCTATGCAACAGCGCCCTTTACCCACGTGAATCCCTCAGGCTCGCGCTTCAGCGACGGCAGCTTTGGCGTGCTGTACCTGGCCGATACCCTGGAAACCGCGCTGGCCGAAGTGAAACATCACCAGAGCCTGTACTGGTCAAACGTGCCCCGCCTGAACTACGAGCGGTTTGTGTTTCGGGGGCTGTCATGCGCGTTCAGGCAAACCTCGATGAAGGATGCGACCACCCTTGCGCTGACCGATCCGATTTACGATCCCGACGATTACAGCGTTGCGCGGCGCCTGGGGAAAATGGTCAGGAAGGCGGGCTGCCCCGGGCTTCGCTACCACTCGGTGCGCAATGCCGGCAGCCAATGCTGGGCGTTGATGACGCCCAGGCCGGTGCTTTCAGTGATCCAGGCCGCGCATTACGAGATGGTCTGGAATGGCCAGATGACGAGTGTGAGCCAGATCAGCGAGGCGTAAAAACAACACCGCCCTCTCCTGTAGGAGCGAGCACGCTCGCGATGGTAGCCCAGGCACCGTGGGCCGTCAGGTAGCCCGCGTCATCATTGACGACCATCGCGACGCCTCGACATGCTCGCTCCTACAGGGATAGTTCCCGCAGGGTGACCTCTACAGATGGATATCCCGATCCTTGGTTTCCGGCATGAAGAATATGCCAAGTACCGCCGTCATCACCGCAATGACAATCGGATACCACAGCCCATAGTAGATATCCCCCGTGGCCGCGACCATCGCGAAGGCCACGGTCGGCAGAAAGCCGCCAAACCAGCCGTTACCGATGTGGTACGGCAGCGACATCGAGGTGTAGCGGATGCGCGCCGGGAACAGTTCCACCAGCCAGGCTGCAATCGGTCCGTAGACCATGGTCACGTAGATCACCAGGATGGTCAGCAGCAACAGCACCATCGGATAGTTGGTTTTCGCCGGGTCCGCCTTCTCGGGGTAACCGGCGTCCTTCAGCGCCGTTCCAAGGGTGGCGGTAAAGGCATCATTGCGAGTCTTGAAGTCCGCCGCCGGCATGCCGGTGCCTTCGAAACTCTCGACCACCTGGTTGCCAATGCGGATTTGCGCGACGCTGCCGGGAGCGGCGTTTTCATTGGTATAGGGAATGGCTCTCTTGGCCAGTACGGTTTTAGCGAGATCGCACGAACTGGTGAATTTGGCCTTGCCCACCGGGTCGAACTGGAAAGAGCACTGGTGTGGATCGGCGACGACCGTCACCGGATTTTTCTCCTGGGCGGCAAACACGTCGGGATTACCGTACTGGGTCAACGCGTGGAAGATCGGGAAGTAGGTCAGCGCCGCCAGGATGCACCCAGCCATGATGATGCCCTTGCGCCCGATGCGGTCTGACAGGCTGCCGAAAATCACGAAAAACGGCGTGCCGATCAAGAGCGAACCGGCAATCAGCAAATTGGCGGTCTGCGGGTCGATCTTGAGTGTTTGCAGAAGGAAAAACAGCGCATAGAACTGCCCCGTGTACCAGACCACGGCTTGGCCAGCCGTCCCCCCCAGTAGCGCCATGATCACGATTTTCAGGTTATCCCAGCGTGCAAAGGATTCGGTCAGCGGCGCCTTCGACGCCTTGCCCTCAGCCTTCATTTTCATGAACACCGGCGACTCGCTCAATTGAAGGCGGATGTATACCGAGACGATCAGCAGCAGGATCGACAGCAGGAACGGAATCCGCCAGCCCCAGGCTTCGAATGCTTCAGTGCCGAGAATCGTGCGGCAGGCGAGAATCACCAGCAACGACAGGAACAGGCCAAGGGTCGCAGTGGTTTGAATCCATGAAGTGAAAAAACCGCGTTTACCCTTCGGCGCGTGCTCGGCGACATACGTTGCCGCCCCGCCGTACTCGCCACCCAGTGCCAGGCCTTGCAACAGCCGCAGGGTGATGAGGATGACCGGCGCCGCCACGCCAATGGTCGCGTAGCCGGGCAGGAACCCTACCACGGCGGTGGAGACACCCATGATGACGATGGTGATTAGGAAGGTGTGCTTGCGTCCGATCATGTCACCCAGACGACCGAACACGATAGCGCCGAAGGGCCGTACAGCAAATCCCGCAGCGAATGCGAGCAAAGCGAAGATAAAGGCGGTGGTTTCGTTCACCCCAGCGAAAAAATGCTTGGCGATGATCGCGGCGAGGGATCCATAAAGGTAGAAGTCGTACCATTCGAATACAGTGCCCAGGGACGAGGCGAAGATCACCTTGCGCTCTTCCCTGCTGATCCCTCGGGTGGGCGAATCGCCCGTATTGTCGATTGCGGCCATGAGTCTTCTCCGTTCTGTTTTTGTTTTAGCTGACACGGATTGCGCCGCCTCACATCGCTGCAAGGTTTCCTGAAGCATAATCAGCTTCGCGAAGATATCCACTCGCCATCATGTATGACCTTTTCCTCTCGGACAGTGCGGGCGGACGGGGCGGGACGCCGTTGGTTCATTTGTGATACACAACACTCGCCAACCCGTCCCACGCTCAATGAGGCTTGACCATGAGTTTGAACGCTCGCCTACCAAAATTGATGATCTGCGCCCTGTCCGCCTTGATCGCTTGTGGCGCACAGGCCGATGTGACCCCACCGGCACCCGCCAGCCTGCAACCGCTCCTGGCGACCATGAACGAGCGGCTCAACATCGCGGATCGGGTAGCGCTGAGCAAATGGGACAGCCGTACACCGATCCAGGACAGTGCTCGGGAAGCGCAGGTCATCGCTGCCGCCCGAAAGCAGGCGATCATCCACAAGCTCAACCCGGAAGAAGTGGCCGAGTTGATCGCCGCGCAGATCGAAGCGAGCAAGCTGGTGCAATATGGATTGATTGCCCAATGGCAAGCGGCGGGCAAGGCGCCTGATACACCGCGATCGAACCTCGTCAAGGAAGTCCGACCACAACTCGATGAAGTGCAAAAACGCCTGCTACAGGCCTACGCCGGGTTCGCGCCCTATCGCACCCACCCCAATTGCGCTCGATGGCTGGCCAAGGCGCGATCAGCGTTGATCAAGGACGCCCTGCATGGACAGGGACTGATCCGGGCCACCGGTGATCTGTGCATCGTCAACTGAGCCTTACTGCGCCTGAAAGGTCTGCAAGTACGCCAGCACATCCTCGACCTTCTGCGGATCGCTCAAGCCCCAGAAAATCATCCGGGTGCCCGGCACGACTTTCTTCGGTGCTTCGAGGTAAGCCGTCAGGGTTTCACGGTTCCAGACCAGGCCGGCCGCTTTCATCGCGTCGGAATACTGGTAGTCCGTGGTCCCGCCCGAGGGACGGCCAAAAAGGTTGTTGAGCTGCGGCCCAAATGATGCCCGTGCCGACTCGCCGACCTGATGACATCCACCGCATAGACGTGGAAACAGTTTGGCCCCGGCGTCGGCATCACCCGCAGCAAACGCGTGCGAAACCCATCCCCCGCTCAGGGCGAATGCGAGTAAAGCGGCTTTCATTGTTTTGCTTCCAGAACAGAAAATGAAGGTCAGTTTGCGCTCGCCTGGAATTTCTTCCGGTAAGCCGCGGGCAGCAAGCCTACTCGCTCGCGGAACAAACGGCGAAAGGAATTCCCGTCTTCATAGCCAACTGTGTAGGTGATGCTGTCCAGGGTCATGCGTGTCGATTCGAGCAGCAGCTTGGCTTTTTCCAGTCGCAGGGTTTGCAGGTATGTCAGCGGCGTGTAGCCCGTCGCGTCCTTGAAACGCCGCTTGAAATTGCGCACGCCGAAACCGAACCGTCGGGCAACGTCATCGATCAGCACCGGCTGCCCAAAATGCGCTTCCAGCCAGTTCTGCACCTGCAGAATGTCGCCGTCGCCATGGTTCTTGGGCAGCGACCACATGACGTAGACCGATTGCTCGCTGCGCACGGTGTCGACCAGCAGGTACTTGCCGCAAGTCTGCGCCAACTCCAGCGAGGCGAAACGGCGCACCAGATGCAGCAGCAGGTCCATGGCCGCACTGGCGCCACCACTGGTGACGACGCCCCTGTCTTCGCAGACGATCTGCGTCGGGTCCAGGTCGACCTGGGCATACCGGCGGCGAAACAGGTCGGCGAAGGCCCAGTGCGTGGTGGCACGTACGCCTTCAAGCAAACCGGTTTCAGCCAGCATGAACGCCGCCGTGCACATCGAGGACACCACGGCCCCCTGCCCGTGCTGTTGACGCAGCCACGGTCCGTAAACAGCGAAGGCAGGCAGGGCCTCCTTGAGGGTGAAGAGAAAACCCGGGATCACCACCAGGTCGGTTCGCGGGATATCGGCGATGGCCCGGTCAACACGCAGCACCTGCCCACCCCATGCGTTGACATCCCGACCATCCAGCGACGCGCTGACCAGTTCGAATGGCGGTGTTTGCGCAAACAGGTTGGCGGCACTGAGTACCTCCAGCGCCAGGGTAGCGCTGGCGGCGGAACAGTGCTCGGCCAGCAACAAGGTCACATGCATGAATACCTCAATTGCGCTTTTCGCATGAAAAAAGTCATTTGCGCACCTACCTTAGCCCATTTCCCCCACTTACAGTGCAGCCATCCATCACTCTGTGGCGCTCCTATGAATCTCTGGTTTCGATTGTTCCTCATGCTGTTCCGTCGTCCGTGGCGCAAGCCGGTCGACGCCCTCGCCACCACGGTCATTCGCCTGCGCGTATGGCCAACCGACCTGGACCTCAACCGCCATGTCACCAATGGACGGTACTTCACCCTGGCCGATATTGGCCGCATGGATTACGTGTTGCGCAGTGGCGCTTTTCGCGTGGCACTTCGGCACAAAGCGGTGCCGATCGTGGGCGATACCTGGGGCAAGTTCCGCCGTGAACTGAAACTGTTCGAAGCCTTCGAAATCCACACGCGAATGCTCGGCTGGGACCATAAGTGGAGCTTCATGGAACACCGCTTCGTCAGCGGCGGGCGCGTGGTCGGTGTGGTGGTGATGCGCGGCCTGTTCCGCGCCGGCAAGCGCACCGTCGACCCGGGCGAGTTTGCCCTTGAACTGGGGTTGTCCGAGCAATCGTTGCACATGCCCGAGTGGCTCACGGACTGGTCGCGCAGCTGCGATGACATGAGCCTGCAACTGCGCGAAGAAGAAGGTCAGCCCACCCGACGCCCGCCCATCGCGGCGTGATGCCCCCTTGGGGTTGCCCCGCTCAGCCCCGCGTCTTTTTGCGCGTCACAACTTGCGTCATGCAAAAGCAGGCTAAGCTGTGAGCAGCTTATTGCTCACGATGCTCGCTTCTGCAGGGTTGTGGTTTTTCTGGAGAGCGTCTGCAACAGCTACCTCAGACAGGCCCAACTTGTTCACGCAGGAATGACGTGATGACCGAGCCCCATCTCAGTTTTGACGCGCTCAAGCGCGCTGCCGCCGCAGGTGATATCGATACCGTCCTGGTTTGCATGGTCGACATGCAGGGACGGCTCGTTGGCAAGCGATTCCAGGTCGAGTTTTTCATCGACAGCGGCTATCAGGAAACCCACTGCTGCAACTACCTGCTGGCCGACGACATCGACATGGAGCCGGTGCCCGGCTATGCCGCCGCCAGTTGGAGCAAGGGTTATGGCGACTTCGTGCTCAAGCCCGACATGGCCACCCTGCGCCGCGTGCCGTGGCTGGAAGGTACGGCGCTGGTGCTGTGCGATGTACTCGATCATCACCATCGCCAGGATTTGCCCCACAGCCCCCGGGCGATCCTCAAGCGCCAGGTCGAGCGCCTGCGCGAGCGCGGCTACACCGGCATGTTCGCCTCGGAGCTGGAGTTCTACCTGTTCGACGAAAGCTACGACGCGATCCACCAACGCAATTACCGTCATCCGAAAACCGCTGGCCATTACATCGAGGATTACAACATCCTCCAGACCACCCGCGAGGAGCCCGTGCTGCGCGCCATTCGCAAGCACCTGCAAGCCTCGGGCATCCCGGTGGAAAACTCCAAGGGTGAATGGGGCCCGGGACAGGAAGAGATCAACATCCGTTACGCCGACGCGATGACCATGGCTGACCACCACGTGCTCATCAAGCACGCCTGCAAGGAGATCGCCGATGCCCAGGGCAAGGCGATCACCTTCATGGCCAAGTGGCGTTATGACGCCGCCGGGTCCAGCAGCCACATCCATAATTCGCTGTGGGACAAGAACGGCAAGAAGCCGCTGTTCTTCGAGGCCAAGGCCGAATTCGGCATGTCAAAACTGATGCGGTCCTGGGTGGCCGGCCAGCTCAAGTATGCCAACGACATCACCTGTTTCCTCGCGCCCTACATCAACTCGTACAAACGCTTCCAGGCCGGCACGTTCGCGCCCACCCGCGCGGTGTGGAGCCGGGACAACCGCACTGCCGGCTTTCGCCTGTGCGCCGAAGAGAGCAAATCCATCCGCATCGAGTGCCGCATCGGCGGTGCTGACCTCAACCCCTATCTGGCCTTCGCCGCACTCATCGCGGCGGGCCTGGCCGGTATCGACGAAAAGCTCGAACTCGCAGCCCCCTTCGAAGGCGATGCCTACGCCGACGAACACTCGCCGGAAGTCTCGAAAACCCTGCGCGAGGCCTGCGCCGCGCTCAAGGGCTCGAACATGTTGCGCCAGGCCTTCGGAGATGAAGTGGTCGAGCACTACGTGCACACCGCCGAATGGGAGCAGAAAGAGTACGACCGCCGTGTCACCGACTGGGAACTGCAGCGCGGCTTCGAGCGCTATTGAGATCACCATGACTGCGAAGATTGAGCTCATTTCCCCGGTGGATGGCCGGGTCTATGTCGAGCGCGAGAGTGCCGACGCGTCACAGGTCGAGCAGGCATTGGCGGCCGCGCAAATCGCCCAGCTCGACTGGCAGCGCCGGCCCTTGGGCGAACGCGCCGCGCTGTGCAGCGCCGCAGTCGAGGCAATGCTGAAAATGCAAGCCGACATCGTGCCGGAGCTGGCGTGGCAGATGGGGCGTCCAGTGCGTTATGGTGCTGGCGAGCTGCGCGGTTTTGCCGAACGGGCACGGCACATGATCGCGATTGCCCCACAGGCGCTGGCGACAGTGGAACCTGCGCCCATCGCCGGGTTCGGCCGTTACATCAAACGCGAACCACTGGGCACGGTGCTGGTGGTCGCGCCTTGGAACTATCCGTACCTGACGGCAGTGAACACGATCATCCCGGCACTGATGGCCGGCAACAGCGTGATCCTCAAGCACGCCTCGCAAACCCTGTTGGTGGGCGAACGCTTTGCCGAGGCTTTTCGCCGGGCGAACCTGCCGCAAGGCTTGTTTCACAACCTGTTGCTCAGCCACGCGATGACCGCACAGATCATTGGCTCGGGCCGTGTGCACCAAGTCAATTTCACCGGTTCCGTGCCAGCCGGCAAGGCCATTGAAGCCGCCGCTGTCGGCCGCTTCATCGGTGTGGGCCTGGAGTTGGGCGGCAAGGACCCCGCGTATGTGCGCGCCGACGCCAACCTTGAACACGCGGTGGAGAATCTGGTGGATGGCAGCTTTTTCAACTCCGGACAAAGCTGCTGCGCCATCGAGCGCATCTACGTCGACCAGGCCATTTACCCGGCGTTCATCGCACGCTTCGCCGAGCTGACGCGCCAGTACGTGCTGGGCAATCCGCTGGAGGAAGCGACGACGCTGGGGCCGCTGGTTTCTCCGGCTGCCGCCGATTTCGTCCGCGGCCAGATCAAGGCTGCGCAGGCCCAGGGCGCCAGGGCCTTGATTAACGCCAGCGATTTCCCCCCTGATGTGCCGGGCAGCGCCTACCTCGCACCCCAGGTGCTGGTGGACGTGAACCACGAGATGTCAGTGATGCGCGAAGAAAGCTTCGGACCGGTGGTCGGCATCATGTCGGTCACCGGTGACGACGAAGCGGTTCGGTTGATGAACGACAGCGAATTCGGGCTCAGCGCCTCGATCTGGACCCAGGATCCTGCCGCCGCCGAACACGTGGGCAACCAGATCGCCACCGGCACTGTGTTCATGAACCGTTGCGACTACCTTGACCCGGCACTGGCCTGGACCGGGGTCAAGCACAGCGGGCGCGGCGCCACCTTATCGAACCTCGGCTACGAGCACCTGACCCGACCCAAATCCTTCCATCTGCGCCACGAGGTGTAGAGCATGAGCCTGACTGGAAACTGGAACTACCCCACCAGCATTCGCTTCGGTGTCGGTCGTATCGCGGAGCTGCCCGCCATCTGCCGCAGCCAGGGCATCGAGCGTCCGCTGCTGGTGACCGACCGGGGCCTGGGCCAGGCACCGATCACCCTCGCCGCACTGGATGCCATGCGCGCCGCTGGCCTGGGCGCCGCGCTGTTTTGTGACCTCAAAGCCAATCCGGTCTCGGCCGATCTGGCCGGCGGACTCAAGGCCTGGGCCAGCGGCAATCATGATGGCGTGGTCGCCTTCGGCGGCGGCAGCGGCCTGGACATGGGCAAGCTCATCGCCTTCATGAGTGGCCAGAGCCGACCGGTTTGGGATTTCGAAGACATCGGCGACTACTGGACCCGCGCCGACGCCAGTCGCATCGCTCCGATCATCGCGGTGCCCACCACGGCGGGGACCGGCTCCGAGGTCGGTCGCGCGGCGGTGATCATCGAAGAAAGCACCCACACCAAACGCATCATCTTTCACCCGAAAATGATGCCCCAGGTGGTCATCAGCGACCCGGCGCTGACGGTTGGCATGCCGACCAGAATCACCGCTGGCACCGGGATGGACGCGCTCTCCCATTGCCTGGAAGCCTACTGCGCCCCTGGTTTTCATCCGCTGGCGGACGGCATTGCCGTCGAAGGCATGCGCCTGGTGGCCACCGCCCTGCAACGTGCGGTGCAGACACCTGATGATCTAGAGGCGCGTGCGCAAATGCTCGCCGCCGCCGCGATGGGCGCCACCGCGTTTCAGAAAGGCCTGGGTGGCATGCACGCTCTGTCGCATCCGGTGGGCGCGTTGTACGACACGCACCACGGCATGACCAATGCCGTGTTCATGCCCTATGTGCTGCAATTCAATCGCTCGGCCATCGAGGAGCGCATCGCCCGCCTCGCCGCTTACCTGGGCCTGCCTTCCCCCGGCTTCGACAGCTTCCTGGATTTTGTCCTCAAGTTACGCGCAGACATCGGCGTGCCACACACGTTGCACGCGCTGGGCGTCGATGACCGGCAGGTGGAACTGATCGCAGACATGGCTATCGTCGACCCCTCGGCCGGCGGCAATCCGCTGCCCCTGAACAAGGATGGCGCCACCCGTATTTTTACCGCGGCTTATCAGGGCCGCGTGTAGATCCAGGGCAATAACGGTTGTAACGGAGCAGTACGACAAGGTGTTGAAGGCCAGCCCATTGCGCACACGCCAATGGCTTGATCAAACCTCAAGGGGTACACCGCATGAACCCAGCAAGCCAGCCCAGCGCCGACACTCACGACGAGGATGTCAAAGCGCTGCACAGCATGGGCTACGCCCAGCAACTTTCGCGAAGGATGGGCGTGTTTTCCAATTTCGCGATTTCCTTTTCGATCATCTGCATCCTCTCCGGTGGCATCAACTCGCTGGCCCAGGGCACGTCGGGTGCCGGGGGCGCATCGATCGGTATTGGCTGGCCCATCGGTTGCCTGATCTCCGGGGTGTTCGCCCTGGCCATGGCGCAAATTTCCTCAGCCTACCCGACTGCTGGCGGGCTCTATCACTGGGGCTCGATTCTTGGGAACCGCTTCACCGGCTGGCTGACGGCCTGGTTCAATCTGCTGGGGCTGGTCACCGTTCTCGGCGCGATCAACGTCGGCACCTACTACTTCTTTTTCGGCGCGTTCGGACCGGCGCTCGGCATGGAAGACACCACCACGGTCAGGGTCATTTTCCTGGCGATCCTCACCGGCATCCAGGCGTTGTGCAACCACCTGGGGATCGGCCTGACCGCCAAGCTCACCGACTTTTCCGGCTACCTGATTTTTGCCACGGCGCTGGCGCTGACCATCGTCTGCCTGATCTCGGCACCCAGTTATGAATTCGTGCGGTTGTGGACGTTCGGCAACTATTCAGGTGCGGCGGGTGGCGGCGTATGGCCAGAAGTCTCCAACAGCTGGGTTTTCATGCTCGGCCTGCTGCTGCCGATCTACACCATCACCGGTTACGACGCGTCTGCGCATACCTCCGAAGAAACCCGCAACGCTGCCATGTCGGTGCCCAAGGGCATGGTCATGTCGGTGATCTGGTCGCTGCTGTTCGGTTGGGTAATGCTCAGCTCGTTCGTGCTGATGCTGCCGAACATGGACGATGCGGCCAAACAAGGCTGGAACGTGTTCTTCTGGGCCATGGACACCCAGGTCAATCCCAACGTCAAGTTCGCGCTGTACGTGGCAATTTTCGTCTCGCAGTTCCTGTGCGGGCTGGCGACCGTGACCTCGGTGTCGCGCATGATCTTCGCGTTCTCCCGTGACGGCGGCCTGCCCTGCTCCAAAGCCCTGTCGTCGGTGTCCCCGACCTTCCGCAGCCCGGTGGCAGCGATCTGGACCGGTGCCACACTGGCAGTGCTGTTCGACTGGGGATCGTCGGTGATCTCCATTGGCGAGACGCCGGTCTACACCATCGTCGTCTCGTGCACGGTGATCTTCCTGTTCTTCTCGTTCATCATCCCTATTGTCCTGGGCCTGTTTGCCTACGGCACCGCGAAGTGGCCGACCATGGGGCCGTGGAACATGGGGCGCGGGTTGTACACGCTGTTTTCCCTGCTCTCGATCATCTCGATGGTGGTGATTTTCGTCATCGGCATCCAGCCTCCCAACGACTGGGCACTGTACATCACCATCGGCTTCCTGGTGCTGACCGCCATCGTCTGGTTCGGCTTCGAAGCCCGGCGCTTCCAGGGCCCGCCAACAGGCGACCTGATCGTCAAGCGCCAAACGGAAATCGCTGCGGCAGAGGCGGCGTTGAACAAGCAGGCGGGGGTTTGATGGGCGGGTGAACTGTAGGAGCGAATTTATTCGCGATAGTCGTCAACGATGACGCAGGCTGCCTGACGGCCCGCGTTGTCCGGGCATTCGTTCGCGAGAAAGCTCGTTCAGGTTCAGCGGTGCAATGAAAAAGCCCCGCAAGCATGAGCCTGCGGGGCTTTTTCGTGAATCAACGCTCAAGCGTGCTCGCCGCGCGGCGAGCCAATGCGCTTACTGAACGTTTTTCAGCTTGATCACATCACCGGACACCTTGGTGGTGTAGCCGTTCAGGACCCAGGCCCAGAACCACTTTTCTTCAACCTGGGTGTTGATCAGTGCGTCGCCGCCCTTGGCCTGGATCGCCGCCTGTTGTGCACGGACGAAACGGCTGTTCTGGCGAATCGGGATGAGACCGAACAGCATCAGGCCGGTGGCGCTGGCTTCGCTGTGGCCAACGACAGTGTATTGGCTGGCGTCGTAATGCTGGGTCTTCATCGGTGCGCCGGTGCAGCCGGCGAGAACCACGCCGAACAAGGAAACGGCAAGCACTTTACTCAGATAATTCACAATGTCACTCCATAGGTAAACGCCCGGGATCCATCTCTCGGGCGGCGCATACCTTAACGCAGGAAACGGCTGATGGGTATCAGGTCAAACCCTGCCCCGCCATCTGGCAGCGCCTGCCTATTCGGCTTACCATGCCGCGCATCCCCCATTCATTATCGATAAACGGCGGTACCAACATGTTCGAGGTCACCGAGGTTTCCATTGCCGAACTGCGCGCGGCGCTCGAGTCCGGGCAGACCACGGCGGTAGAGTTGGTCGAGGCCTATCTTGCCCGCGTGGACGCCTATGACGGCGCCGACACCCCGACGGCCCTTAACGCGGTGGTGGTGCGCAACCCCGACGCCATAAAGGAAGCGAAAGCCTCGGATGCCCGTCGCGCGCAAGGTCAAACGTTGGGTCCGCTCGACGGCATTCCCTACACAGCCAAGGACAGTTACCTGGTCAAAGGGTTGACCGCCGCGTCCGGCAGCCCGGCCTTCGCCAACCTGATCGCCTACCGCGATGCGTTCACCATCGAACGGCTGCGCGCTGGCGGGGCAATCTGCCTGGGCAAGACCAACATGCCGCCCATGGCCAACGGTGGCATGCAACGCGGGGTCTATGGCCGTGCGGAGAGCCCGTATAACGCAGGCTACCTCACCGCCCCGTTCGCTTCCGGTTCTTCGAACGGCGCTGGCACCGCCACCGCTGCCAGCTTCGCGGCGTTCGGCCTGGCGGAAGAAACCTGGTCGAGCGGTCGCGGCCCGGCATCCAACAACGGACTTTGCGCCTACACACCTTCGCGCGGGGTCATCTCGGTGCGCGGCAATTGGCCGCTGACGCCGACCATGGACGTGGTCGTGCCGTTCGCCCGGACCATGGCTGACTTGCTCGAAGTACTGGACATCGTCGTCGCTGAAGACTCCGACACCCGCGGCGATCTGTGGCGTCTGCAACCCTGGGTGCCGATCCCAAGCGTTGCCTCGGTGCGCCCTGCCTCCTACGCCGAACTGGCGGTGAAGGCCGATGCACTGGCCGGCAGACGCCTCGGCGTGCCGCGCATGTTCATCAACGCCGACCCTGAAGCCGGCACCAGCGAAGCACCGGGCATCGGTGGGCCGACCGGCCAGCGCATCAACACCCGCCCCTCGGTGATTGCACTTTGGGAAGCGGCGCGCAAGGCGCTTGAAGCGGCCGGCGCTGAAGTCATCGAAGTGGATTTCCCGCTGGTGTCCAACTGCGAGGGCGACCGCCCCGGCGCACCGACGGTGTTCACCCGCGGCCTGGTGTCCAAGGAATTCCTGCACCACGAATTGTGGGACCTGACGGCCTGGGCATTCGACGACTTCCTGAAGGCCAACGGCGATCCAAAACTCAACCGATTGGTGGACGTCGACGGTTCGCTGATTTTCCCCCACGACCCCGGCACCCTGCCCAACCGTGAAGGCGACCTGGCGGCGGGCATGGACGAATATGTGCGTATGGCCGAACGCGGCATCACGCCGTGGGACCAGATCAGCACAGTTCCGGACGGCCTGCGAGGCCTAGAGCAGACCCGTCGCATTGACCTGGAAGACTGGATGGACCGGCTGGGCCTCGACGCGGTGCTGTTCCCGACCGTAGCCGACGTAGCACCGGCCAACGCCGACATCGACGAGGCCGCCGCCGACATCGCGTGGAGCAACGGCGTCTGGGTCGCCAACGGCAACCTCGCCATCCGTCACCTGGGTGTTCCAACGGTCACCGTACCAATGGGCGTCATGGCGGACATCGGTATGCCGGTCGGGCTGACGTTCGCCGGGCGTGCCTACGATGACTCGGCGCTGCTGCGTTTTGCGTCGGCGTTCGAATCGACCGGCAGCAAGCGGATGATCCCGCCGCGGACGCCGGCGCTGCAAACCGGCAAAAAAACTCGAACTCACCGTTGGCCCCCGCATCCAATGTGTAGGCCAACGGAGGAACGAGACATGAACGACAACACACGACAGCCCCCATCACCCGACAATGCGCCGCCGACCGACACTTCAGGCAAGCCGGTCAACGTGGTTGAACGAGACTTGCGCGACCCGGACGATGCCACTGAAGGCGTCGATAAAACCATCACGCCGACGTCGACCCGCACCAAGGAACAGGACGCCGAGGAACTCAAACGCAAGACGGATGAAATTGAACGCAAGGTTGCCGATGGAAATTAGTCGGAGTCTTGCTTCGGCGCACTGGGTTCAACGCTAGCCAGCGTGGGAGTGAGCCTGTCGAACCGTGGCGATGACCCAGCGAGCGCCGCGGCTTCGCGCAATCGCGTGTTATCGTTGACGATCATCGCGACGGTGCGACGACTCGGCAGTTTTGCTCCCGCCGTCATCGTGTGCCTGCCCATGGAAGAACGTGAAAACATGATCACCTGCTACCTGAAATACGTCCTGGACCCTTACCAGATCGAAGCCTTCGAACACTATGGCAAGCTGTGGATTCCCCTGGTCGAGAAATTTGGCGGCCAGCATCACGGTTACTTCCTGCCCGCCGAAGGCGCCAACAATATCGCCCTGGCGATGTTCAGCTTCCCCAGCCTTGCGGCCTACGAGCAATACCGCCAGGATTCCATGAAGGACCCCGAGTGCATCGCGGCCTTCCAATACGCGCAAGACACCAAGTGCATCCTCAGCTACGAGCGCAGTTTCTTCAGGCCGGTGTTCGGTGAACAGGCGCCACAACCGACCTGATCGATCGAACACAGCCAGGAGACGTCCGCATGCGCCTTTTGCCCACCCTCACCCGCCCCTGGCTGCAATCACTGCCGCTGCTGTGCCTGGTCGCCACGGCCCATGCCGAGCAGCGACCGGACCACATGGTCTATCTGCGCGCGATCGATCCGACCATCGAACAGGACATGCGCTACGCCGGCGCTCACAATTTCACCGGTCATCCCCTTGATGGGTACAACGCAGCCGAATGCCTGCTGACGCTGGACACGGCCAACGCCCTCGCCCGCGTGCAGGCGTCGCTGCGCGCACAGGGTTACAGTTTGAAGGTGTTCGACTGCTATCGACCGACGCGCGCAGTCGCTGACATGGGCCGCTTCGCCACGGAACCGGGCGATCCGCTGAAGGCCGAGTTCTACCCCCGCGTGGATAAACAGGACTTCTGGCGCCTGGGCTATGTAGCGCGGGTGTCGAACCATTCCCGTGGTTCGACCGTGGACTTGACCCTGGTCGGACCCAAGGCATTGCCCGCGGCAACCTGGACACCCGCTGCAACGCAAGTTGATTGCACCGCGCCTTACGGGCAGCGTTGGCAGGACGGCGCGCTCGACATGGGCACCGGGTTCGACTGTTTCGACGAGCGCACCCACACCGCCAACCCGGTGATCAATGCCACGGCCAGGGACAATCGCCAGCGCCTGGGCACGGCCATGGAAAAAGAAGGTTTCGCCGGTTACTCAAAGGAGTGGTGGCACTTCTCCTATACCCGCAACGGTGCGCCCGGCGAGGTCATGGACTTCCCGATCACGCCGCTCGACGCCCGCACAGCACTCGACACGAGCGGGCAACTCATCGTGGTCACGAGCAAAACCTGGAACGATATCCAGGGCATCGCCCAACGCTATGAGCGCGATGGCACAGGCTTTCGCAAATACGGTGAGGCCTTCGCGGTGGTGCTTGGGAAAAACGGATTGGCCTGGGGCAAAGGCCTGATCAGCGCCGATCCGGGCGACGCCCCGGTCAAGAAAGAGGGCGATGGAAAAGCGCCAGCCGGGATGTTCAAACTCGGGACGGCCTTTGGCTTCGACGCCACCGCCGCCACCCGACTGCCCTACCTCGCCCTGACGCCCACCACCGAATGCGTCGACGACAGCCAATCCCGAAGCTACAACCAAGTGCTCGACGGCGCGAAAGCCACACGGGACTGGGCCAGCTCGGAACAGATGCGCAGCGAGGCCGGCTATCGCCAGGGCATCGTCATCGAGCACAACACCCCTGCCACTCCCGCTTCGGGTTCGTGCATCTTTTTCCACATCTGGCGTAGCCCGACCTCACCGACGGCGGGCTGCACGGCCATGGATCAGGCGGACATCGCGCGCCTGTTCGAATGGCTGGACCCGCGCCAATCACCGCTGCTGGTGCAAATGCCCGAGGCGCAATACGCGCAGTGGCGCGATCGCTGGAATTTGCCGGAGCAGTGATCAACCCTGCTTCAGATCCAGGCAATAGGTGTAGTAGCCCGTGTCGCGCACGTAGCCCAGGGACTCGTAGAGCTTTTGCGCCGTGTGGTTATCGGTGGCGGTTTCCAGCGTCATGCCCTTGGCCCCCGTCAGCGACGCAAAGTCGCGGGCCGTGTTCATCAATTGCCTGGCCACGCCCCGACCCCGAGCCTCGGGTGCGGTGAACAGATCGCCCAATAGCCAGGTGCGATGCGCCTCGATCGATGAAAAAGTCGGGAACAACTGCACGAAGCCTAGCCCCAATCCCTGCCCGTCCTGGGCAACAAAGATCACTGATTCATCCCGCGCCATGCGTTCGGCGATGAAGTGCCGCGACTGTCCGAGGTTCGAGGGCTGGCCATAGAAACCTCGATAGGCGTCGAACAGTTGGGCAACATCGTCGAGGTGGGTGGCGTCGGCGCGATGAATCTGGATATCCATGAATGCGGTCTCCACCAAGTGTTGAGCGTAGATGAGGCTGATGTTCGGCTGTGGATTGTCATTGCCTGCTCGCGATGCAGCCAACTCGGACACCGCGGCTAGAAAACAATACGGCTCGTCGGCACCACATCAATCCGCGCCACCGACCCGGTCAGATGCGCCAGGTCCTTGTTGTGCTCGGCAATGATGTCTTCGGCCGTCAGGTTGCCGTTGTCGACGGTTGAGTGGGCGTCCGACGCCAGCACCACGTCATATCCCAGTTTCAATGCCTGACGTACGGTCGCGTTGACGCAGTAGTCGGTCTGCAAGCCACAAATTACCAGCCGATCGAAATCCTGGACCGGCAGCAACTTCTGCAGGCTGGTCTGGTAGAACGAATCCCCGGTGGTCTTGCGCACGCGGGCGTCCTGTGGCGAGACGTCCAACCCCGTAGCCAGTTGCCAACCGTCGGCCGCATGGACGAGTGGCCCGTCCGGTTCCTCGTGCTGAATCACGACCACGGGAACCCCCGCCGTGCGGGCGCGTGCACTGAGGTCGTTGATGGAGTCGATGACACGCGCGATCTCGAAACACTCGTACTCGCCCGAGCAGAGTGCCTGCTGGACGTCGATGATTAACAATGCGCTGGTCATGGTGCCTTCCTTGTGATGTCGGTGTGCAGGAGGACAGAAAATAGATCTGTCCTCCTGTTCTGACAAGCCCCTAGTAGCCGAGCGACAACCCGGTGTTGCGTCGAGGATCGTTGGCCCCGTAGAAACGGTTTTTGCCCACCGGTTTGCCCTCCAGCGAAGGCGCGCCCACCAGAATTGCCGCCACGTGGTTGGCATCCTGGGGACCGGCGAACTTGTGTCCCCAGCTTTCGAGGAGCTTCACCGTATCCGGGCTGGTGGTGAACGTCTCGAGGTTGGTCTCTTCCGGCAACCACTGCTGGTGAAAGCGCGGCGCGTCGACCGCTTCCTGGATGTTCATGCCGTAGTCGATGACGTTGAGCATGGTCAGCAAGGTCGCGGTGATAATGCGGCTGCCACCCGGTGTACCGACGACCATGACCACTTTGCCGTCCTTGGTGACAATGGTCGGGCTCATGGACGACAGCGGTGCCTTGCCGGGCGCGATAGCGTTGGCCTCGCCCTGCACCAGGCCGTACATGTTCGGCACACCGATCTTCGAAGTGAAGTCGTCCATTTCGTCGTTGAGAATCACCCCGGTCTTGCTCGCCATCACTCCGGCGCCAAACCAGTCATTGAGGGTGTAGGTGACCGAGACCGCATTGCCCCATTTGTCGACGATCGAGTAATGGGTGGTGTTGCTGCCCTCATGCGGCGCGACGCCTGGCTTGAGTTCGCTGGACACCGCTGCCTTCTGCGGATTGATGGCTGCGCGGATTTTGGTCGCGTAGTTTTTGTCCAGCAGATGGCTGATCGGGTTCTTCACGAAATCCGGGTCGCCGAGGTAGCTGTTGCGATCCACGTACGCATGCCGCATCGCTTCGATTTGATAGTGCATGCCCTGCGCCGAGTGGTACCCCAGATCCTTCATCGGGTAGCCGTCGAGGATGTTGAGGATCTCGCAGATCACCACTCCGCCGGAGCTGGGCGGTGGCGCAGAGACCACGTGGTAACCACGATAGTCGCACTCCACCGGGGCCAGCTCGCGGGTCTTGTACTTATCGAGGTCAGCCTGGGTGATGATGCCCTTGCCGGCCTGGCTCGACGTGACGAGGGCATCGGCCACCCACCCCTTGTAGAAACCGTCGGCGCCCTTCTCGGAAATTTCCCGCAGGGTCTTGCCCAGATCCTTCTGCACCAGCTTTTGCCCGACCTGCATCGGCTCTCCGTCGCTCAGGAAAATCGCGCCGGAATCCTTCATGTCTTTCTTGAACACGTCGGTGGCGGTTTCGAGCAGATCGACATCGCCCTGCTCCAGTACAAAACCGTCTTCGGCCAGCTTGATCGCCGGGGCGATCACTTCCTTGCGCGGCTTGGTCCCGTACTTGCTCAGCGCCAGCTCCATGCCAGAGACCGTGCCCGGAACACCGACGGCCAGGTGGCCGCGGGTGCTGAGCTCGGGAACCACGTTACCGGCCTTGTCCAGGTACATGTCGGCGGTCGCGGCCAGAGGCGCCTTTTCGCGGAAGTCGAGGAAGGTCTTGCGGCCATCCGCCAGTTGTATGGTCATGAAACCGCCGCCGCCCAGGTTACCGGCTGCGGGATAGACCACCGCCAGCGCATAACCGACCGCGACGGCGGCATCGACGGCGTTGCCACCGTTCTTGAGTACGTCTACGCCGACATGGCTCGCCAGGTGCTGGGCAGTCACCACCATGCCGTTTTCGGCCGCGACCGGGGCAACGGAGGCTGCGTAGCTAGTCAGGCAGGAGAGCGCCAGGGAGGTCGCAATGAGCGATTTGGCAAAAGGTTCGAACTTCATGGGTCGGTCTCTTCTTGTTTTCAGGCTCTGCATCCAGCAGAGGACAGCGCTTCAAGAGCAGAGGCAAGTATGGTCGGGATTGCGTATTGCGCCTCCCCGATCAGGCAGTATGCTTGCACCTTGTTCAGCTCTTGGGCGCAGACCCCGGCATGACTTTCACCTGCACCACCATGACCTCGCCAGTGGGCGAACTGACCCTGGTCGCGAACGGTTCGAGACTGGCGGCCATCCTCTGGGAAAACGACAAACCCAACCGGGTTCGCCTCGGAACGATGTGCCAAGCGCCCGACCTGCCGATCCTGGTGAGCACACGGCAACAATTGACTGAGTATTTTGCCGGCAGTCGCCAGCGCTTCGACTTGGAACTGGAGTTCTGCGGAACCGATTTCCAGAAAAAGGTGTGGCAGGCGTTGCTAACGATTCCGTTCGGTGAAACCCGCAGCTACAGCCAGATAGCCGAACAGATCGGCCACCCGAGTGCGGTGCGTGCAGTGGGTGCGGCCAATGGCCGGAACCCCATATCGATCATCGCGCCGTGCCATCGGGTGATCGGGGCGTCGGGGAAATTGACCGGGTTTGCAGGGGGGCTTGCGGCCAAGGAGTTGTTGCTGAAACTCGAAGGTTTCTGGCTACTGTAGGAGCGAGCCTGTCGAGGCGTCGCTCCTACAGGGGATCGGGGTATCGCTACTTAGGCGAAGATGTTTTTCATCGCCGCATACTGCAACAGCATGATGGTCTTCGCGTCGCAGATCTCGCCGCGTTCGAATGCCTGCAGCGCCTCATCGAATGACCATTCGAGCACTTCCAGTTCTTCGGTTTCTTCTTCCAGCCCGCCACCTTCGCTGACCTTGGACGCGGCATCGTATTCGGCAATGAAAAAGTGCAGTTTCTCCGTGACCGAACCGGGGCTCATGTAAGACTCGAACACTTTTTGCACATGGTGCACGCGATAACCGGTCTCTTCCTCGGCCTCCTCGCGAATACGCGTTTCGGGCGAGGCGCCATCGAGCAAACCGGCCGCCACTTCGATCAGCAAGCCATCGTGGCCGTTGACAAACACCGGCAAGCGGAACTGCCGCGTCAGCACCACGGTGCGCTTTTCCCGGTTGAACAGCAGGATCGCGGCGCCATTGCCGCGATCGTAGACCTCACGCGTCTGGCGTTGCCACTCGCCGTTGTTGCGCTGGTAATCGAAGGTAATTTTCTTCAGCAGATACCAATCGTGAGACAACACCTGAGACTCGATGATGTTGACCCGTTCGGCGGTGTCGGGCATGACAGAACGTCCTTTTTGCGTCGGGAAAACGCTCATCCTAATCGGCCCGAACGCATCATGAAAGCTGTGCCTCATATTCCCTCTGATACTGCCCGGCGAGCGTTTCCTTCTGTTTGTCATCAAGCAGCTTGCCCGCCATCTGAAAAAACTTCTGCTCTTCTTCCTTGAGGTGGTGATGGACCTTGTCGCTGAGTTTTTTCGCCGTTGCCAGCCAGGCCGGGCTGGACATTTCGGTCTCGTCGAGTTCTTCCATCATCTCGTCCATTTCGTGATGTTCGGCGATAGCGTGGCGGCTCAGGTCCACGCCGTTGTCGAACTGCATCAACGGGATATAAAAGTGCCGTTCCTCGGCGGTTTCATGGGCCTGCAGTTCGGCCTTCAATTGCTTATAGGCTTCGACGCGCTCCGGCGTGTCACCGCTGGTCTCGATCAGCGCCTTGGCATAGGTGCGCTGGCGCTCGTGACTTTCGCGCAAGGCTTCAAAAATATTCATGGCAATCCTCATCGGCCGCGTTCTGAAATGACGCTCAGGGAGCTAGACAGCGACGCGATGACGACGGTTCCTCAAGGGATGGACCAATTTCCACAACCCCGATACGCTCGCGGCTCTGCCATAAGGACATAGCTGATGACCTTGATCATTGAACACAAGCAAGACCCCACTCCGGAAGATCGCGAGGCGATCCTCGCCCCGCTGCGGGCCTACAACGTCGCACAGGCCGGAGACGGCAAATCGGAACTGCTGGCGCTGCTGGTACGCGATGAGCAGGGCGAAATCCTCGGCGGTTTGTATGGCCGGTTTTTCTATCGCTGGTTGTTTATCGAATTGCTCTCGGTGCCGGAACAGGCCCGAGGCGACGGCATGGGTTCGAAGCTGATGCGCATGGCCGAAGACCTGGCGCACGAGAAGGAATGCGTGGGGATTTGGCTGGACACCTTCAGCTTCCAGGCACCGGCGTTTTACCAGAAGCTGGGATACAGCGAGCTGGGTGAGATCGTGGACTACCCGCCGGGACATAGGCGGCATTTTTTCCAGAAGCGTTTGACTCAAGCCTGAGGCAAACCATTGTCCGCCGTGTGGGAGCGGGCTTGCTCGCGAATGCGGTGGTTCAGCAAACAGCGTATCGACTGACAAACCGCTTTCGCGAGCAAGCCCGCTCCCACAAAAGGTGAACCGGGGTGGTCAGGACATCACAGGCACGTCGCCAATGCCGCCAACCGGCGCTTGGCGACAAAGTCATCCTTTTGCGTGTAGTAGTTCAACGCCGTCCCGGACGCATCTTCGCGAATGTCGACAAAGGACTCCGCCGAGCGCGTGTAAACGGTCGAACCTCCCCGCATGCCCGGCTCCAGGTAGGCGCCAGCATCGACACCGAAGACGGCTTCGTCCTGCCAGGAGAACTGCACGCACTGGGCGACGACTTTTTCCGGCTTGTCAGAGCTCAGGATTTTATTCGGCGCACCGTTACGGGCATTTTCCATTACCGAACCGGCACATCCGGCCAGCAATGTTGCGGCCAGGGCCACCATCAGTATTCGCATTGCATGTGCTCATCAGGAAAAAGCCGACTGTATCACCGTGGGTGGGTGTATCGTTCTGCTTTAGTGCATGCCCCCCATATTCAAGGAGCGACCATGGCGACACCGGAACAGCAACACGAGCAGGCGCTGGAACGGTTTCTCGATGAGCGCCCCGAGTTGCGCATCGAACTGGACAACCTCAACCCATTGCTGGCCCAGGCCAAGGGCGAAACCCAGGCGCAGTTTCGTGAGGAGCGTTTGCATGAAGCCTTCGAGGCCGAAGCCGAACGCCTGGGCCTTTTTGCCTGGGAGCTGACCCTGCAACTGACGGCGGCAACAGCCCAGGACTACGAAGCCCAGCGCCTGAATGTGCATCGTGAAGTCGCTGAAATGGCCGGGATGGACTGGCTGGAGTATTGCGAGTTGTATGGACTGAAACCTTAACCCTCGCCGTCCAAGGAGTCTGCCGACGATGCTGCCTTCGTCCACCACCGCCCATGCCAGCCCTGGGCACCTGCACACGCAAAAATGGCGCGGACGCGTCGGCCTGACCCTGGTGGCCGCCCTCTCGGTCCTGGCCGGCATGACCGACGCAATCGGTTTCATGGCGAGCGGCGATTTTGTCTCCTTCATGAGCGGCAACACGACCCGCCTTGCCGTGGCCATCAGCGACGGCGACCTTGGTCTGACCCTTCGCCTGTTGGTCGTGGTAGCCACCTTTGTCATCGGTAATGCCTTGGGCATTCTGGTCAGCCGTATCGGCGGACGACGCGCACTGCCGTTGCTGTTGTGCATCGCCCTGTTGCTGTGCACGGCGGCAGGCTGGCCCTATGACGAGCAACTGCCGGCGCTGCTGGCAGCGATTATCGCCATGGGCATGCTCAACGCCGCCGTCGAGCAAGTGAACGGCCTGCCGGTGGGCCTGACCTACGTCACCGGCGCCCTGTCGCGCTTCGGTCGCGGTCTGGGACGCTGGTTGCTGGGTGAACGCCGTAACGGCTGGCGCGTGCAACTGGTGCCCTGGACCGGGATGTTCGCCGGCGCGGTGCTGGGCGCCCTGCTGGAACATCAATTCGGGCTCCAGGCGTTGTTTGCCAGCGGCGTGCTGGCGGGAGTGCTGGGGGTGGTGTCACTGCAGATTCCCCGGCGGTGGCAGTTGGGGTATATGCCTCGGTAATCATGGCGATCACAAATCCCCTGTGGGAGCGGGCTTGCCCGCGATGAATCCAACAAGGTCCCCAGCGAACACTTGGCCCCTCCCCCCGATAAAGCTTTATCATGGCCGCAGTTCCGCAGATCGAGTTCACCATGAAGTTCGCCATCGCCGTATTCTCCGCCGCCCACGCGCCCTCCTCGCGCCGTGCCTTGCTGTTCGCCCAGGCTGCGCTGGCGGGGGGGCATGAGATTGTCCGGCTGTTTTTCTATCAGGACGGCGTCTACAACGCCTCCGGCAGCGTGGTCACACCCCAGGACGAACAGGACTTGCCCAAACAATGGCGTAACTTCGTCACCGAGCGTCAGTTAGACGGTGTGGTGTGCATCGCCGCCGCCCTGCGTCGTGGGGTGCTCAATGCCGAAGAAGCGACACGATATCAACGCGAAGCCGCCGCCGTGGACGCCCCCTGGGAACTGTCCGGCCTCGGTCAGTTGCATGATGCAGTGCAGGACGCCGACCGCCTGATCTGTTTTGGAGGCGCGTGACATGCCCAAATCCTTGCTGATTGTCAGTCGCCAGGCCCCCTGGTCCGGACCGAGCGCCCGCGAAGCGCTGGATATCGTATTGGCCGGCGGCGCATTCGACCTGCCGATCGGCCTGCTGTTTCTGGATGATGGCGTGTTTCAACTGGCGTCTAAACAGGACGCCAAGGCCCTGCAACAGAAAGACTTGAGCGCCAATTTGCAGGCCTTGCCGATGTTCGGCGTCGATGAGCTGTTCGTCTGTAGCGACAGCGCCACCGAACGAGGCCTGGCCCCGTCAAGTCTGGCGTTTGAGGAAGTCCAAGCCTTGAACGCCGCTGAAATCACCGCTCTTATTGACCGTTACGACCAGGTGATCACCCTCTGATGTCGACTTTGCATGTGTTGTCTCACTCTCCGTTCGGCGACGATCGCCTGAACGGTTGCCTGCGCCTTATCGGTGCCAACGATGCGTTGCTGCTGACGGGCGACGCGGTGTATGCGTTGCAACCTGCCACCGCTCCCTTCAACGCACTGAGCGCCCGCGCACCGACGCTGTACGTACTCGCCGAGGACGCCCAGGCCCGCGCCCTGGACATTCCCGCCGACGCCCGGGCCATCGATTACCCGGCCTTCGTCGAGTTGTCGCTGCACTACGACAAGGTCAACAGTTGGCTATGAATTCCCTGACCGTCGGCGCCCGCGCCATCGAACTGGACAAGGACGGCTTCCTCGTCGAGCTTGGCGACTGGTCCGCTGAAGTCGCCAGTGCCCTCGCAGCCGCCGAAGACATCGAGTTGAGCCCCGAGCACTGGGAAGTCCTCGAGCTGTTGCGCGCCTTCTACGCCGAATTCCAGTTGTCTCCGGCCACGCGTCCGCTGATCAAATACACCGCCTTGAAACTCGGCCCGGACAAAGGCAACAGCCTGCACCTGAACCGCCTGTTCAAAGGCACCCCTGCCAAACTCGCCGCGAAACTGGCGGGCCTGCCCAAACCGACGAATTGCCTATGACCGACTACCCAGCGTTGACCCTCGAAACGCCCGCCGAGCACCCGTTCGCCCAGTTCGTGCGGATACTGGGCAAAGGCAAGCGCGGCGCCCGCGACCTGACTCGCGAAGAAGCCCGCCAAGCCATGGGCATGGTGCTCGACGAACAGGTCGAGCCAACACAGCTCGGCGCCTTCCTGATGCTCTTGCGGCACAAGGAAGAAAGCGCGGAAGAAATGGCCGGATTCACCGAAGCCTTGCGCGAGCGCTTGCAGGCGCCATCACTTGCGGTCGACCTGGACTGGCCGACCTACGCCGGCAAAAAACGTCATCTGCCATGGTACCTGCTGGCGGCCAAATGTCTGGCACACAATGGCCTGCGGGTATTCATGCATGGCGGCGGCGCCCACACGGCCGGGCGGCTGTACAGCGAGCAACTGCTGGCGGCGCTGAACATCCCGTTGTGCCGCAACTGGCAGCAAGTGGGTGCCGCGCTGGATCACGGCGGCCTGGCGTTCATGCCGTTGATGGACTGGGCACCGCAGCTGCAGCACATGATCGACCTTCGCAATACCCTGGGTTTGCGCTCGCCGATCCATTCCCTGGCGCGCCTCCTGAACCCGTTGGCCGCCCGATGTGGCCTGCAAAGCATTTTCCACCCCGGCTACCAGGCCGTGCACCGCGAGGCCAGCCGTTTGCTCGGCGACACCGCCATTGTGATCAAGGGCGACGGTGGCGAGATCGAAATCAATCCGGATGCCGACAGCCACCTGTACGGCACGACCGCTGGCGAAAACTGGGACGAGGAGTGGCCGCAGTTGTCGACCCAGCGCCACGTCAAGCCGGCCGCGCTGGACCCTGAGCACCTCAAGGCCGTGTGGCGCGGCGATGTGGTCGACAGTTACCCGCAAATGGCGCTGATTTCGACCATGGCCCTGGCCTTGCGTGGCCTCGGTCAAACTCGCGAACACGCTTTCGAAACCGCCAACCGCTACTGGGATGCGCGAGACAAATCGATTTAATCGATAATAACTGTCTACGATTTGCGCTTTTTTATCGAACCTATAGGAATAGAATCCTCTCCAATGAATATTGGTTTGAGGAGTCGTGGACATGGGTTTGCTCGTAGAAGGTCAATGGCAGGACAAGTGGTACGAAAGCAGCAAGGACGGCACCTTCCAGCGTGAACAGGCTCAGCGACGCAACTGGGTGACCGCTGACGGCCAACCTGGCCCGAGCGGTGTGGGTGGCTTTGCCGCCGAGGCCGGTCGTTACCACCTTTACGTTTCGCTGGCCTGTCCCTGGGCCCATCGCACGCTGATCCTCCGCAAACTCAAAGGCTTGGAAGACCTGATCGATGTCTCCGTGGTCAGTTGGCTGATGCTCGAAAACGGTTGGACCTTCGACCAGACACTCGGCTCCACCGGCGACAAGCTCGATCACTTTGACTTCATGCACCAGCGCTACACCGCCGACACCGCCGACTACACCGGCCGCGTGACCGTACCGGTATTGTGGGACAAGCAACAAAACCGCATCGTCAGCAATGAATCGGCGGAGATCATCCGCATGTTCAACACCGCCTTCGACGATCTGACGGGCAATGACCTGGACTTCTACCCCGCCCCGCTACGCGGCGAGATCGCTGCACTGAACGAGCGGATTTATCCTGCGGTGAACAACGGGGTGTACCGCGCAGGCTTCGCCACCTCGCAACAGGCCTACGAAGACGCCTTCGATGGATTGTTCGCAGAACTGGATTACCTGGAAGGACTGCTCGGCGCCAATCGCTACCTGGCCGGCCAATACCTGACCGAAGCCGACATCCGCTTGTTCACCACGCTGATCCGTTTTGACGCGGTGTACCACGGACACTTCAAATGCAACCTGCGGCGCATTGCCGATTACCCGAACCTGTCGAACTGGCTGCGGGAAATCTACCAGTGGCCAGACGTTGCCGAGACCGTGGATTTCACCCACATCAAGAATCACTACTACGGCAGCCACAAAACCATCAACCCGACGGGTGTAGTACCCAAAGGTCCGGAGCAGGACTTCACCGGGGCTCATGACCGGGCGCGATTGAGTGGCAAAGGGGTTTGGCGCAGGGCATGAGATTGTTAAAAGCATCGCGGGCAAGCCCGCTCCCACAGGTGCAGCGGCGCATCTGTAGGAGCGGGCTTGCCCGCGACGGGCTCGACGCGGTCAGACCTGCGCCTGCGCCCCTTCAAACCACGCCAGCTTCTCGCGCAACTGCACGACTTCCCCAACAATCACCAGCGTCGGCGCATGCACTTCATGCTCTGCCACCATTTCCGACAGGTTGGCCAGGGTGCCGGTAAACACCCGCTGGTTGGTGGTGGTGCCCTGCTGGATCAACGCCGCCGGGGTATCGGCCGCGCGACCGTGCTGGATCAACTGCTCGCAAATGACCGGCAAGCCCACCAGCCCCATGTAAAACACCAGGGTCTGCGAAGGCGAGACCAGGTCGGCCCACGGCAGGTCGGTGGTGCCATCCTTGAGGTGCCCAGTGACGAACCGCACCGACTGCGCGTAATCACGATGCGTCAGCGGTATCCCCGCATACGCCGCACAACCGCTGGCCGCCGTAATGCCCGGCACAACCTGGAACGGGATGCCCTGAGCCGCCAGCTCTTCGATCTCTTCACCGCCACGGCCGAAGATGAACGGATCACCGCCCTTCAACCGCACCACGCGCTTGCCCTGTTTGGCCAGGTCCACCAGATGCTGGTTGATCTGATCCTGAGGCACCGCGTGATCGGCGCGGCGTTTGCCGACGTAGACGCGCTCGGCGTCTCGACGGCACAGCTCAAGGATTGCCGGCGCCACCAGGCGGTCGTACAACACCACATCGGCCTGCTGCATAAGACGTAGCGCACGGAAAGTCAGCAGGTCGGGATCACCCGGCCCCGCCCCCACCAGATAGACCTCACCCGTGGCCACTGGCGCTTCACCGGCGATCTTCGCCTGTAACAGGCGTTCGGCTTCGGCACCCTGCCCGGCCAGTTGGCGGTCGGCAATCGGCCCCTGGAACACGTCCTCCCAGAACGCCCGGCGTTGCTGCACATCCGGGAACAAGCCCTTGACCTGATTGCGAAAACGCGCTGCCAGGCCGGCCAGTTGACCGTAGGTCGAAGGAATCCAGGTTTCCAGCTTGGCGCGGATCAGTCGCGCCAGCACCGGCGCATCGCCACCGCTGGACACGGCAATGATCAACGGCGAACGATCGACGATCGCCGGGAAAATTACGCTGCACAACGCAGGCGCATCCACCACGTTGACCGGCACGCAACGCCGGTGGGCGTCGGCGGAAACCCGTGCGTTCAACGGTTCGTCGTCGGTGGCGGCGATGATCAGCGCACAACCGTCCATATCCGTTTCGCTATAACCACGCAACAGGCACTCGCCACCGCTGCCGGCGACCAGTTCGCGCAACTGTGATTCGATTTCAGGTGCAACCACCCGCAACTGCGCACCGGCATCGGCCAGCAGGCGGGACTTGCGCAAGGCAATCTCCCCCCCGCCGACGACCAACACACGACTGCCGCGCAGGTTATGAAACAGCGGCAGATAGTCCATTTAACCGATGACCTCGAGGCCACCCATGTACGGTTTCAGTACGTCCGGCACGCGGATCGAACCGTCGGCCTGCTGGTAGTTTTCCAGCACCGCCACCAGGGTACGACCGACCGCGAGGCCGGAACCGTTGAGGGTATGTACCAACTCAGGCTTGCCGGTTTCCGGATTGCGGAAGCGCGCTTGCATGCGACGGGCCTGGAAGTCACCGCAGTTGGAGCACGACGAGATTTCGCGGTATTTGTCCTGGCTCGGAATCCACACTTCCAGATCGTAGGTCTTGACCGCGCTGAAACCCATGTCGCCGGTGCACAGCGCCAGGGTGCGGTAAGGCAGTTCCAGCAGTTGCAGGACTTTCTCGGCGTTGGCGGTCAGCCCTTCCAGCGCTTCCATGGATTTGCCCGGCTCGACGATCTGTACCATTTCGACCTTGTCGAATTGGTGCTGGCGGATCATGCCGCGGGTATCGCGACCCGAGGCGCCCGCTTCACTGCGGAAGCACGGCGTGTGAGCAACGAACTTGATCGGCAGCAGTTTCGCATCGACGATTTCGCCGGCCACGATGTTGGTCAGCGACACTTCGGCGGTCGGGATCAGGTACAGGTCGGCTTCGCCTTCGCGACCGATCTTGAACAGGTCTTCTTCGAATTTCGGCAACTGGCCGGTGCCTTGCAACGCCGGAGCCTGGACCAGATACGGCGTATAGGCCTCTTCGTAGCCATGCTCGGTGACGTGCAGGTTGATCATGAACTGCGCCAGGGCGCGGTGCAGGCGGGCAATCGGGCCGCGCAACAGGGCGAAGCGTGCGCCGGACAGCTTGGCAGCGGTCTCGAAGTCGAGCCAGCCGAACTTTTCGCCCAGTGCGACGTGGTCTTGCACCGGGAAATCAAACGCCGTTGGTGTCCCCCAGCGACGCACTTCAACGTTGCCCTCTTCGTCAGCACCGACCGGCACGGATTCATGCGGCAGGTTCGGGATGCCCAGCAGGATCGAGTCCAGTTCGGTCTGGATCGCGTCCAGCTCGACCTTGCCGGCACTCAATTCATTGGCCATGCGCTCGACGTCCGCCATCAACGGCGCAATGTCTTCGCCGCGCTGCTTGGCCTGACCGATGGATTTGGAGCGCGCATTACGTTCAGCCTGCAGTGCTTCGGTGCGGGTCTGGACGGTCTTGCGCTGTTCTTCCAGCGCTTCGATGCGCGCAACGTCCAGCGTGTAGCCACGGGAGGTCAGGCGGTCCGCTACGTTCTGAAGATCGCTACGTAACAGTTTGGAATCGAGCATGTCGGTCTCTCGTTATCAAAGTTTGGTCAAGGACAGGCCAGCCCACGTGGCGAGCAGCCCGCCGAATACGCTGATGGCAGCATAGCCCAGGGCCAGCGGCACCTGCCCGCTTTCCAGCAGGCGCACCGTATCCAGTGAAAAGGACGAAAAAGTCGTCAGCCCCCCGAGGAAGCCGACCATCAACCCGGCGCGTACCTCGATCGGTACTTCCGGGCGTATCAAAAACAGGCCGTATAAAACGCCGATCAGCAAACAGCCGACGATATTAACGGCGAGCGTCGCGGTATAGAAGTGCCGCGGCCAATTGGCATTGATCCAATTGCCGGTGGCGAAGCGCAATAAAGTACCGGCCATCCCGCCGACGGACACCGCAACGATCAATGGGACCACTATTTTCTCCGCTGCCTTGGGCTCATTCGATCCAGTTGTGCGAGGTGATTGAGCTTCTCGCCGATCTTCAATTCCAGGCCGCGTGGCACGGGTTGATAGAAGGGTTGCGGCTCAAGCTCCTCGGGAAAGTAGTCTTCGCCGGCCGCGTAGGCATCCGGTTCGTCATGGGCGTAGCGGTACTCGTCGCCGTAACCCAGTTGCTTCATCAGTTTGGTCGGCGCGTTGCGCAAATGCAGAGGCACTTCAAGCGAGCCGTGTTCGGCAGCACTGCGCATCGCGGCCTTGAAACCCATGTACACCGCGTTGCTCTTTGGTGCACAAGCCAAATAGGTGATGGCCTGAGCCACCGCCAGCTCGCCTTCCGGGCTGCCGAGGCGCTCCTGCACGTCCCAGGCCGCCAGGCACAGGCTCAGTGCACGCGGGTCGGCGTTGCCGATGTCTTCACTGGCCATGCGCACTACACGCCGGGCAAGGTACAACGGATCGCAACCGCCATCGATCATCCGCGCAAACCAGTACAGTGCGCCATCGGGGTTGGAGCCACGCACCGATTTGTGCAGTGCAGAAATCTGGTCATAGAACGCCTCGCCGCCCTTGTCGAAACGTCGACGGGTGTCGCCAAGCAGGCTCTGCAACAAGTCGACGCCGATCTCGCTGTCGTCCTCGGCAAGGTCCGAAGCGTTTTCCAGCAGGTTGAGCAGACGCCGACCATCACCATCAGCCGCGGACAACAGCATCTGGAAACCTTCGTCGCTGATCGTCAGGTGACGCTTGCCCAGCCCGCGCTCCTCTGTCAGCGCACGTTGCACCAGTTTGCGCAACGCGGTTTCGTCGAGGCTTTTGAGCACATAGACCCTCGCCCGAGACAGCAACGCGTTGTTGAGTTCGAACGAGGGGTTTTCAGTGGTGGCGCCGATGAAGATCAGCGTGCCGTCTTCGACATAGGGCAGGAATGCGTCCTGCTGCGACTTGTTGAAGCGGTGCACCTCATCGACGAACAGAATGGTGCGCTTGCCGTACTGGCCAGCCTGCTGCTTGGCGATTTCCACCGCCTGGCGGATTTCCTTCACCCCGGCCAGGACTGCCGAGACGGTTTCGAAGTGCGCGTCCGAGACTTCCGCCAGCAACCGCGCCAGGGTGGTCTTGCCCACGCCGGGCGGCCCCCAGAAGATCATCGAGTGCAGCGCACCCTGTTCCAGCGCCTCGCGCAAGGGCTTGCCGCGAGCGAGCACGTGCTCCTGACCGACGTACTCGTCCAGGTTAGCCGCACGCAGGCGGGCGGCCAGGGGCTGAGCAATCGGGGCGCTGCGAAACAGGTCCATCACGTGCCTTTAAAACCTCGTTTATCTGGGTATCACCTTCACCTGTAGGAGCGAATTTATTCGCGATGGTCGTCAACGATGACGCTGGGAACCTGACACCCAGCGGCGTTCTTGAGTCCATCGCGAGCAAGCTCGCTCCTACAGGAGACCGCGTTATTCCTGGATCACGTCGGCACCCTTGGGTACATCGAACTTGAATTTGGACGCCGGGATCGGCTCGTTGGCCTTCACGCCAGTGAACAGGATATTGGTGCGCTGACCGACGCTGTCGATCAGTTGCATGTCATTGACCAGGCCATTGCGAAACGACAGGCGCAGACTGTCAAACAGGGTGTCCTTGGTTTTCGGCTTCAAGGTGAAGTCGATCACGCCGCCGGCTTCCTTGGCGCTGATGTCGAAACTCTGGCTGATCTTGGACACATCGCCCGACAGCAGCAGCGCCGGCGTCTGGCTCAGGCGCAGGTCGAGGGTTTTGATGGTCGCCTGCTCAAGGTCCGGGTCCCACAGCGTCACTTTCTTGCCGTCGGACACCACGACCTGCTCGGCCGGCGCATCGGTGTGCCAGTAGAAAAGACCCGGCCGCTGGACGGACATCTCGCCCGCCGTTTCCTGCAATTGCGTACCGCTGCCATCAAGGGTCAGCTGCGAGAAACGTGCAGTCAGGGTCTGGGATTTTTCCAGAAGTTGAGTCAGGCGCGCCACATCCTTGTCATCGGCGTGGGCCGAAAGCGTGGTCAAAGCCAGTACCGGCAACAACAGCATGCGGATCAGACGCATGGGAGTCCTCAATTACGATGGTGGGAGTGCGGGTGGCACCGGGGGTGCCACCCTTTCAATATCCGGTCAGTCGCGCACCGGACCAGGGGCCAGGACTTCACGCGAGCCGTTGGTATTCATGGCCGTCACGACCCCGGCCATTTCCATGGCCTCGATCATGCGCGCGGCGCGGTTGTAGCCGATTTTCAACTTGCGCTGAACCGCGGAAATGGACGCCCGGCGGCTTTCCAGCACGAACTGCACCGCCTCGTCGTACAAAGCGTCGGCTTCCGGGTCATCACCGTCGCCACCGCCGCTGCTGCTTTCGAAGCCACTGCCGGCCTCTTCGACACCGTTGAGGATGTCGTCGTTGTACTCCGGCGCGCCACGCAGTTTCCAGGCCTCGACGACCCGATGAACCTCATCGTCGGACACGAAGGCGCCGTGGACACGGATCGGCAGGCTGGTGCCCGGCGGCATATAGAGCATGTCACCGTGGCCCAGCAGTTGCTCGGCACCACCCTGGTCGATGATGGTGCGCGAGTCGATCTTGCTCGACACCTGGAACGCCATACGGGTCGGGATGTTGGCCTTGATCAGACCGGTAATCACGTCCACCGACGGCCGCTGGGTCGCGAGGATCAGGTGGATACCCGCCGCCCGCGCCTTCTGCGCGATACGGGCGATCAGTTCTTCAACCTTCTTGCCAACGATCATCATCATGTCGGCGAATTCGTCGACCACCACGACGATGGTCGGCAGTTTCTGCAACAGCGGCGCTTCGTCGTGGATGCTTTCGCGCTTGTACAGCGGATCGCTCAACGGCTCGCCAGCGTCGATGGCTTCCTTGACCTTGGCGTTGAAGCCCGACAGGTTGCGCACGCCCATCTTCGCCATCAGCTTGTAGCGACGCTCCATCTCGGCCACGCTCCAGCGCAGGGCGTTGGCCGCGTCTTTCATGTCGGTGACCACCGGGCACAGCAGGTGCGGAATGCCTTCGTAGATCGACAGCTCGAGCATTTTCGGGTCGATCATGATCAGCTTGGCGTCATCCGGGCCGGACTTGAACAGGATCGAGAGGATCATCGCGTTCACACCCACCGACTTACCGGAACCGGTGGTACCGGCCACCAGCAGGTGCGGCATCTTCGCCAAGTCAGTGATGACCGGTTTACCGCCGATGTCATGACCCAGGGCCAGGGTGACGGGAGATTTGAAATTGTCGTACTCAGGCGTCGAGAGCACTTCGGAGAAGCGCACGATCTGCCGGTCTTCGTTGGGAATCTCGATACCGACGGTGGTCTTGCCCGGAATCACTTCCACCACCCGCACGCTGGTCACAGCCAGGGATCGCGCCAGGTCCTTGGCCAGGTTGGCGATGCGACTGACTTTCACACCCGCGGCCGGCTGGATTTCGTAACGGGTAATCACCGGGCCCGGGTGGATCGAATCCACCGTGACCTCGACACCAAACTCCTTGAGTTTGATCTCCAGCAAATGACCGACGGCCGCCAGGGATTCAGGGGAATAGTTGAGCTGTTTCTTTTCGGCAGGGTCGAGAATCGAGATCGGTGGCAAGGTGCCTTCGACGGCGCTGTCGACGAACAGCGGAACCTGTTTTTCCTTTTCCACTCGTTTGCTTGGCGCGGCAGGCTTGATCGGCGCAGGGGCGATGACCGGAGGCACCTGCTTCTCGCGTTCGGACATGTGCTTGCTCAGGGCCTGTTCGCGCTCGATCAGGCGCTCCTTGACCTTGGCCTGCTCGCGTTTGTCCGTCACGGTAGGAGCGACCACGTCATGGACGCGATCGTCGACTTCACGCAATTGTGCGACCAGTTGCTTGCGCTCGACGCGCGACGACCACCACCGATTCGCTGCGCTCTGCACCAACTCGAACAGGTCGAGAGTGATCTTGCCGGTAATGTCCATCACCTTGAACCACGACAGGTCGGTGAAGACGGTCAGGCCAAACAGGAACAGGGCGATGAACAGCAAGGTGCTGCCCTGGATGTTGAACGCGTTGCGGGCGAGGTCGCCAAGGCTCTCGCCCAATGCACCACCCGCGCCGGCCGGCAGCCCCGTCGGGGTATGGAAATGGATGTGCGCCAGCGCGGCGCCCGACAGCACCAGAAACACCAGGCCAATCAGGCGCCAGGAGAACAGCCAGCCGCTCCATTGCCAGGGTTCATGACGCTGGCGGAAGATCTGATAAACCTTGATCGCCAACAGCAGCGGGAAGATGTAAGCGAAATAACCCAGCACCATGAACAGGATGTCGGCGCTGTAGGAGCCGGCCGGACCGCCGAAGTTCTGCACGTCGTCGATCTTGCTGTTGTGGCTCCAGCCCGGATCGTCCTTGCCATAGGTCAGCAAGGCCATCATCAGGAACAGGCACAGGGCGCCGATGGCGATCAATGCACCTTCCTTGAGTCGGTAGTGCAAATTCTGGCGCCAGATCGGAACGACGGCTGGTTTCGGTGCTGCAGTGGATTTCTTCAAAACGCTACTTTTCCTGCGCCGCCAACGGCGCGTCCATCTGTTGAATGACTATAAAAAACTGCCCATTCCAGGCAGGTAAAAAATTAACGAGCGCGACCGAGACTACTTTTAACATTGCGCTCCCGTTTTTATAAACACGGTGCACACTGCTTATTTTGTTACAAGCCGCATTGTACGGGTTTGTCTCGCTGAAGCCACGGCTCAGACGCCCGCATCAAGAATAGCCAACAATGCGCTCGAAGCGACGTAATTTGAGCACGCATTACCTTTTGTGACAAAGGCTTATGGATGCTTTTCGATATTGACTGCAAGTTGTGCGCGGCGCCATAGCGCTCGCTTACGACCACATCGCTCGCGCCAAGTTGCAACCTTGCGCGTGTAACCAGGATGTACGTATCAATGCCTCGCGCCCGGGCGAGACGGCCCCGACGCAAGGCAAATGGTGAAAATTGCTCGACGACATTCCCGCCATTTGGTTGCAAACTTCAGGCAGGCACCCCGCCCTCCCCTTCTGTAAGTCCGGACGCCATGCTGACCTGGTTACAACGCAACTCCCTGACCTTCCCGCCACTGGAAAAAGCCATGCGCGACCCCAATGGGTTGCTGGCGGCCGGCGGCGACCTGTCCGCCGATCGCCTGGTCCAGGCTTATCGCCATGGCTGCTTTCCCTGGTTTTCCGAAGGGCAGCCGATTTTGTGGTGGTCACCTGACCCACGCACGGTGCTGTTTCCCGACGAACTGCACGTCTCGCGCAGCCTGAGCAAATTATTGCGCCAACAGCGCTATCAGGTGACGTTCGACCAGGACTTCGCCGCGGTCATCCACGCCTGCGCCGCGCCCCGGGCCTACGCCGACGGTACCTGGATTACCGAAGCAATGTGCAATGCCTACCTCGAACTGCACCGCCGTGGATATGCCCATAGCGTTGAAGTCTGGGACGATGGCCAACTGGTCGGCGGCCTGTACGGCCTGGCGATGGGCCAACTGTTTTTCGGCGAGTCGATGTTCAGTCGTGCCGACAACGCTTCCAAGTTTGGTTTTGCCAAGCTGGTCAAACATCTGAAAGACTCGGGTTTCGTGCTGATCGATTGCCAGATGCCCACCGATCACCTGCACAGCCTCGGCGCCCGCGCCATCCCACGCCAGGACTTCGCCGGCTACCTGGCGCGACACCTGGACCAACCCAACCGCGCCACCTGGGTTTGCTGAGCGACTTTGGCGCGCTTGGCTTACACTTATTCAAAAGCTTATCCCGAGGGTTGATCATGACCGAGTTGGCGCGTTTGAAGTTCTATGCCACTCAACCCCACTCTTGCAGTTACCTGCCCGAGGAGCAGGCCACCACGCTGTTTCTCGACCCCAGCCAGCCCATGGATGTGCATGTTTATGCAGACCTGTCGGAAATGGGTTTTCGTCGCAGCGGCGATCATCTTTACCGGCCACACTGCCAGAACTGCAATGCGTGCGTGCCGGCGCGCATTCCCGTCGCGCAGTTTGTACCCAACCGTCAGCAGAAACGCATCTTCAAGCGCAATGCCGACCTGCAAGTACGCCCCGCCAAACCCAAGTTCAGCGAAGAATACTTCGAGCTGTACCAGCGCTACATCGAACAGCGCCACGCCGATGGCGACATGTATCCGCCCAGTCGCGATCAATTTTCTACCTTTCTGGTACGCGACCTGCCGTTTTCGCGTTTTTATGAGTTTCGGCTCAATGGCCAGCTTCTGGCCGTGGCCGTGACCGACTTGCTGCCCAATGGCCTGTCGGCGGTCTACACCTTCTATGAACCCAACGAAGAACGACGCAGCCTGGGGCGCTATGCGATCCTCTGGCAGATCGCCGAGACCCAACGCCTGCAACTGGAAGCGGTGTACCTGGGCTACTGGATCAAGAACTGCAAAAAGATGAGTTACAAGACCCAATATCGCCCCATTGAACTGCTGATTAACCAGCGATGGGTCATCCTGAACTAGAACCCCTTGGCGTAAACCCCATTTTTCGGGCACAATGCACGCCGCTTTTGCCTGGCGCAGTTGCACCGGGCCATTCATTGGACACCGAGGGCTTTACTGCATGTCGAAAGAAGACAGCTTCGAAATGGAAGGCACTGTCGTCGACACCCTGCCCAACACCATGTTTCGCGTGGAGTTGGAAAATGGGCACGTCGTAACCGCGCACATCTCCGGCAAGATGCGCAAGAACTACATTCGTATTCTTACCGGCGACAAAGTGCGCGTCGAGCTGACTCCCTATGACTTGAGCAAAGGGCGCATCACTTACCGCGCTCGTTAATCAAGTCAATACAAGACGCCCGGCTTTGGCCGGGCGTTTTTGTTTGTGCGGGAGTGCACTCCCCCCTGTAGGAGCGAGCATGCTCGCGATGCGCGCAGAGACACCGCTTGGTGTCAGACGCCCAGCGTTATCGTTGGCGCCCATCGCGAGCATGCTCGCTCCTACAGTCGCGCGGCGATATGAAAAAAGGCGCCTTTCGGCGCCTTTTTCCTTGCAGCAGTCAAACATCAGGCCATTTCGGCAGTGGTTTCGAAATCGAAGGTCAGCTCGCCATCCTTGATGTCGATATGCACCACGCCACCATGGTCCGCCAGTTCGCCAAACAGGATCTCTTCCGCCAGCGGACGCTTGATCTTGTCCTGGATCAAACGCGCCATCGGCCGAGCCCCCATTGCCGAGTCGTAGCCACCCTGCGCCAGCCAACTGCGCGCTGCATCGGTCACTTCCAGCTGCACGCGCTTGTCTTCCAGTTGCGCCTGAAGCTCGGTAAGGAACTTGTCCACCACGCTTTTGATGACCTCATGGCTGAGGCGACCAAATTGGATAATGGTGTCCAGGCGGTTGCGGAACTCAGGCGTGAAGCTCTTCTTGATCACTTCCATCGCATCGGACGAGTGGTCCTGATGAGTGAAACCGATAGAAGCCCGCGCTGCGGTTTCGGCACCGGCGTTGGTCGTCATGATGACGATGACGTTACGGAAATCCGCCTTGCGTCCGTTGTTATCGGTCAGCGTACCGTGGTCCATGACCTGCAACAGCAGGTTGAAGACTTCCGGATGCGCCTTCTCGATTTCATCGAGCAACAATACACAGTGAGGCTGCTTGGTAATGGCTTCGGTCAGCAAACCGCCCTGATCGAACCCGACGTAGCCTGGAGGCGCACCGATGAGACGCGAGACCGTGTGGCGCTCCATGTACTCGGACATGTCGAATCGCACAAGCTCGACACCCAGAGCCTTGGCCAATTGCCGCGCTGCCTCGGTCTTACCTACCCCGGTAGGCCCTGCGAACAGGAACGAACCGACGGGTTTGTCCGGCGACTTGAGGCCGGCACGGGACAGCTTGATGGCGGTGGCCAGCGAATCGATGGCCGCGTCCTGGCCGAACACCGTCAGCTTCAGGTCACGCTCGAGGTTACGCAGCAGCTCCTTGTCGGAACTGGTGACGTGTTTTGGCGGTATCCGCGCAATTTTCGCGACGATGTCCTCGACCTGAGGCACTTCGATGCGTTTCACGCGTTTTTCCGCCGGCTGCAGACGCTGGTAGGCGCCCGCCTCGTCGATGACGTCGATCGCCTTGTCCGGCATGTGCCGATCATTGATGTAGCGCGAAGCGAGTTCAGCGGCGGCGCGCAAGGCTTCATCACTGTATTCGATGTTGTGATGCAGCTCGAAGCGCCCTTTCAGGCCGCGCAGGATACCCACGGTATCTTCCACCGAAGGTTCCGACACATCGACCTTCTGGAAGCGTCGCGCCAGGGCGCGGTCTTTTTCGAAGATCCCGCGAAACTCCTGGAAGGTAGTCGAACCGATGCAGCGGATATCACCGGACGACAGCAGCGGCTTGAGCAGGTTCGAGGCATCCATGACGCCACCGGACGCAGCCCCTGCACCGATGATGGTGTGGATTTCGTCGATGAACAGGATCGCCTGCGGGCGTTTTTTCAGCTCGCCGAGCAGCGCCTTGAAGCGCTTCTCGAAATCGCCACGGTATTTGGTCCCGGCCAGCAAGGCGCCCAGATCGAGGGAGTACACCACGCTGTTGGCCAGAAGGTCCGGCACCTGGTTGTCGACAATGCGCTTGGCCAGGCCCTCGGCGATCGCGGTTTTACCCACGCCCGCCTCGCCGACCAGCAGCGGGTTGTTTTTGCGGCGCCGCGCAAGAATCTGAGCAACGCGCTCGACTTCGAGCTCACGACCCACCAGCGGATCGATCCGCCCCTGGCGCGCGAGTTCGTTGAGGTTGCTGGCATAAGCATCCAGGGGATTGCCTGAAGAAGAAGACTCACCGCCCTCGTCGTCCTGCATATCTTGCTCACCTTCAGAGTGATCGCCGTGCCCCGGCACCTTGGAAATGCCATGGGCGATGTAGTTGACGACATCGATGCGCGCAACGCTCTGCTGTTTCAGCAGGAACACTGCCTGACTTTCCTGTTCACTGAAGATTGCAACCAGCACGTTGGCGCCAGTCACTTCGCGTTTGCCCGAGCTCTGTACATGGAAGACAGCACGTTGCAGAACACGCTGGAAGCCCAGGGTTGGCTGGGTTTCGCGGTCCTCGTCATGAACGGGGATCAATGGCGTGGTGGAGTCGATGAACTCCTGCAGGTCATGCTTGAGTTTGTCGAGGTTTGCGCCGCAGGCACGCAAAACGGTGGCGGCAGCCTCATTATCCAATAGGGCCAGCAGGAGATGCTCGACGGTCATGAACTCATGACGCTTCGAACGGGCCTCCTTAAAGGCTAGATTGAGGGTGACTTCGAGCTCGCGGTTTAACATAGCTTCACCTCATACCCAAGTGGTCGGCGATTAACCGTCCTTCTCGATTTCACAGAGTAGCGGATGCTGGCTTTCCCTGGCGTACTGGTTGACCTGCATGGCCTTGGTCTCGGCAATGTCGCGGGTAAACACTCCACATACTGCCCGTCCTTCGGTATGGACGGCCAGCATGACCTTGGTCGCCAGCTCGCGATTCAGATTAAAAAACACCTCGAGCACTTCGACGACGAAATCCATCGGTGTGTAGTCATCATTGAACAAAACCACCTTGTACATCGGCGGCGCCTGTAAAGCAGGCTTGGCCTCCTGAACAGCAATGCCTGCGGAATCGTCGTCGTGTTCCTCCGGGCGATCATTCTGGAGAGTCGGGCGATCCTGATTGAATGTTAGTCGAATCTGGCTGATTGCATGCATGGAAAGAAAGGTTCGTCAGTTGTGCAAATACAGTATTGGGGGCGGTTTTCAACGATTTCAACACCGGCTGCCGGGTCGCCTTGACTATCGGCAAAACGGTGTTACAACCAATAGAGCCCACAGTGGGTAAAAAAGGTCCGTGGAGTCAATCATATTTAAAGATTTGGCTGCGGATGTCTGGATGATACTCCAGTGATGGAGTCCGTTGCAGAGGGATATGTGTATGGCAGTCGGCAAGGTGAAGTGGTTCAACAATGCAAAGGGGTATGGCTTCATCAACGAGGAAGGCAAGTCGGAAGACCTGTTTGCCCATTACTCGGCCATCAAGATGGACGGCTACAAGACCCTGAAGGCTGGCCAGGCTGTATCCTTCAAAATCATCCAGGGCCCCAAGGGGCTGCATGCGGTGGATATTAATGACGCAGCGGTCAAGAATCCCGAGACACCGGCAGTTGCAGCGCTCAACAGCGCGCATGACACCGTCCCGAACTGACCTGCCCGCCGATACCCAGCCATAAAAAAACCGCCCCGCTCAAGTGATTGAGCCGAGCGGTTTTTTGGCTGCTTGCGGGTTTACATGTGCTTGATCAGCGCCTCGCCGAACCCGGAAGACGATACCAGGGTGGCGCCCTCCATCAGGCGCTCGAAGTCATAGGTCACCGTCTTGGCCTTGATCGCTCCGTTGGTGCCCTTGATGATCAGGTCCGCCGCCTCGGTCCAGCCCAGGTGACGCAGCATCATCTCGGCCGACAGGATGACTGACCCCGGGTTGACCTGATCCTTGCCAGCGTACTTCGGCGCGGTGCCATGGGTCGCTTCGAACATGGCCACGGTGTCGGACAGGTTGGCGCCCGGCGCGATGCCGATGCCGCCCACCTCTGCCGCCAATGCGTCGGAGAGATAATCGCCGTTGAGGTTCAGGGTTGCGATCACGTCATATTCGGCAGGACGCAGCAGGATCTGCTGGAGCATGGCGTCGGCGATGGCATCCTTGACGATGACTTCGCGACCGGTTTTCGGGTTCTTGAACTTCATCCATGGGCCGCCATCGAGCAGCTCGGCGCCGAATTCGTTCTTCGCCACCTCATAGCCCCAGTCCTTGAAGGCACCTTCGGTGAATTTCATGATGTTGCCCTTGTGTACGATGGTCAGCGACTTGCGGTCGTTGTCCACCACGTACTGCAGAGCCTTGCGCACCAGACGCTGGGTGCCCTCTTTCGAGACCGGCTTGATGCCGATGCCGCAGTCCTGGTCGAAACGGATCTTGGTGACGCCCATTTCTTCCTTCAGGAACTTGATAACCTTGTTGGCCTCAGGCGAACCGGCCTTCCACTCGATACCGGCGTAGATGTCTTCGGAGTTCTCGCGGAAAATCACCATGTCGACGTCGCCAGGTTTTTTCACCGGGCTTGGCACGCCTTCAAACCACACCACCGGGCGCAGGCAGACGTACAGGTCCAGTTGCTGGCGCAGGGCTACGTTAAGCGATCGGATACCGCCACCGACTGGCGTGGTCAGCGGTCCCTTGATGGAAACCACATAGTCTTTCACGGCATCCAGGGTTTCCTGGGGCAGCCAGGTGTCCTGGTCATAAACCTGGGTGGCTTTCTCGCCGGCATAGACTTCCATCCAGGAAATCTTGCGCTTGCCCCCATAGGCCTTTTCCACGGCAGCATCAACCACTTTGATCATTACGGGACTGACATCGACGCCAATACCGTCCCCTTCGATGAACGGGATGATCGGATTGTCAGGAACATTGAGAGAATGGTCTGCATTGACGGTGATTTTGCCACCGACGGCTGGAACCTGAATCTTCTTGTAACCCATGCTGAACTCCATTATTTGGATTGAACATCTGGCTTGGTTCGAACATACCCCAGTTGAATCGGCGCGCAAACCCTATGTTCCACCCATCTGCCGCAAAGCCACGCAGTTAGTGCCCTACAAGCCTGAAAACCAAGGGAAAAGCGCCAAACTCAAGCACGTGCCACGACTCTACGCTCCAGGCCTGCCTGCGACCTTTAGACCAATGGACGACAATCGTTGCATATGAACCATCGGCAGATTGCCAGCTACCTATGTATAATGCCGCCCGCTGACCACAGAGTCACGACGGCCGACCTCTCCTGCAACTGTATTAGTAGCCGAGATCTCGGGCCTGAAAAGCAGGGCTGTTATCACCGCCCATACGCTTGCCGCTCGACTGATGCACCCAACATCACCGCGCACAAATCTCGACATTCGGCTCATGGATGACTTTGAACGAACGCGCTTATCCGGCGCACCTCGAGTTTCTGCGCACGCTTTAGCATAGAAGAGAGAGTTAATCCGAATATGCCCACCCGCTCGAAGATCATCTATACCTTCACCGACGAAGCCCCAGCCCTCGCCACCTATTCTCTGTTGCCTATCGTAGAGGCGTTCACCGCCTCGGCTGATATCGCCGTGGAAACCCGCGATATCTCTCTTGCAGGGCGCATCCTGGCCAGCTTCCCCGAGCAACTGGGTGACAAAGCCGTAGCCGACCACCTCGCCGAACTGGGCGACCTGGCCGTTACGCCTGAAGCCAACATCATCAAGCTGCCTAACATCAGCGCCTCGGTTCCACAGCTGCAAGCCGCGATCAAGGAACTGCAAGCCCAGGGCTACGCGCTGCCGGACTATCCGGAAACCGTGACCAACGACGCCGACAAAGACGCCAAGGCGCGTTATGACAAGATCAAGGGCAGCGCCGTGAACCCGGTCCTGCGCGAAGGCAACTCTGACCGTCGCGCGCCGCTGTCGGTCAAGAACTACGCACGCAAGCACCCGCACAAAATGGGCGCCTGGGCCAAGGACTCCAAGTCCCACGTCGCGCACATGAGCACCGGCGATTTCTACGGCAGCGAAAAGGCCGCCCTGATCGACGCCGCTGGCGCCGTTAAAATCGAGCTGATCGCTCAGGACGGCACCGCCACCGTTCTGAAGGAAAAGACCACCGTACAAGCGGGTGAGATCCTCGATTGCGCCGTGATGAGCAAAAACGCCCTGCGCGCGTTCATCGCTGCCGAAATCGACAGCGCCAAGCAACAAGGCGTACTGCTGTCGGTTCACCTCAAAGCCACCATGATGAAGGTTTCCGACCCCATCATGTTCGGCCAGATCGTTGCCGAGTTCTACAAGGACGCACTGGCCAAGCACGCTGACGTGCTGGCACAGATCGGCTTCAACCTGAACAACGGCATTGGCGACCTGTACGCGCGCATCAAATCCCTGCCAGCCGAACAGCAAGCCGCCATCGAAGCCGACATCCAGGCGGTCTACGCCGTTCGTCCGGCGCTGGCCATGGTCAACTCCGACAAGGGCATCACCAACCTGCACGTGCCGAGCGACGTCATCGTCGACGCCTCGATGCCGGCCATGATCCGTGACTCGGGCAAGATGTGGGGCACCGACGGTCAACTGCACGACACCAAGGCTGTGATCCCGGACCGCTGCTACGCCACCATCTACCAGGCCGTGATCGAAGATTGCAAAGCCAACGGTGCGTTCGATCCGACCACCATGGGCAGCGTGCCAAACGTTGGCCTGATGGCCAAAAAAGCCGAAGAGTATGGCTCGCACGACAAGACTTTCCAGATCAAGAGCAACGGCGTTGTCCGCGTAACGGACAGCAACGGTACCCTGCTGCTGGAACAGTCGGTTGAAGCCGGCGACATCTTCCGCATGTGCCAGACCAAAGACGCGCCGATCCAGGACTGGGTCAAACTGGCCGTCAACCGTGCTCGCGCCAGCAGCACTCCGGCCATTTTCTGGCTGGACCCAATGCGCGCCCACGACGGCGTGGTGATCGAGAAGGTTCAGGCTTACCTGAAGGATCACGACACCGCTGGCCTGGACATCCAGATCATGGCTCCAGTCGACGCAATGAAGTACACCCTGCAGCGCACCCGCGAAGGGAAGGACACCATTTCGGTGACCGGTAACGTACTGCGCGACTACCTGACCGACCTGTTCCCGATCATGGAACTGGGCACCAGCGCCAAGATGCTGTCGATCGTGCCGCTGATGAATGGTGGTGGCCTGTTCGAAACCGGCGCCGGCGGTTCGGCACCCAAGCACGTTCAACAACTGCTGGAAGAGAACTTCCTGCGCTGGGACTCCCTGGGTGAGTTCCTGGCTCTGGCCGCTTCCCTGGAGCACCTGGGCGTGAACTACAACAACCCCAAGGCGCTGGTTCTGGCCAAGACCCTGGACCAGGCCACTGGCCAGTTCCTGGACAACAACAAGTCGCCATCGCGCAAAGTCGGCAACATCGACAACCGCGGCAGCCACTTCTACCTGGCACTGTACTGGGCCCAGGCCCTGGCCGCCCAGACCGAAGACACTGCACTGCAAGCGCAGTTCGCGACCCTGGCCAAGACACTGGCCGAGAACGAGGCAACCATCGTTGCCGAGCTCAACGCCGTGCAGGGCAAGCCAGTTGATATCGGTGGTTACTACCACGCCGATGCCGAGCTGATCAGCAAGGCCATGCGTCCGAGCGCTACGCTGAACGCGGCGATTGCTGCACTGGTGTAAAGTTGTAAAGCTGCAAGCGAACCCCGGCCCAGTGCCGGGGTTTGTGTTTCTGGCCCCCCTGTAGGAGCTGGCTTGCCGGCGATGGCGATTCATCTCTCACCATTGATGCAGGCTGACCCACCGCTATCGCTGGCAAACCAGCTCCTACAGGGGTTAGTGTGATGACATTTATACATCGAGGACACCCATGGACTGGCAACCCCACATCACCGTCGCCACCATCGTCGAAGACAACGGCCGCTTCCTGATGGTCGAAGAGACCAAACACGGGCGCAACGTGCTCAACCAGCCCGCCGGCCACCTCGACCCCAATGAGACCCTGATCGAAGCCGCCGTGCGCGAAACTCTCGAGGAAACCGGCTGGGACGTCGAGCCGACCGGCGTACTGGGTATCTACCTGTACACCGCCCCCAGCAACGGCGTGACCTACCAAAGGGTCTGCTTCATTGCCAAGGCTCTTAAACACCACCCCGACTATCAACTGGACGACGGCATCGTCGGCGCCCGGTGGCTGACCCGTGATGAATTGATCGAGCAGCGAGAACACTGGCGCAGCGAGTTGATCATGCGTTGCATCGATGATTATCTGGACGGTAAACGCTTCGCCCTCGAACTGATCCGCCCTTCTCTTTAGCCTTGTGGACCGCAGCCTGATAGAATCGCGTCCTTTTTCAAGACACTCATTAAATCCCTATGCGTGATCCAGCCCCTTCTGACACACAAAAGAAGCGCGTCATTGTCGGCATGTCCGGCGGCGTGGACTCTTCCGTTTCCGCCCTCCTGCTGATCGAGCAGGGTTACGAGGTGGAAGGCCTGTTCATGAAGAACTGGGAAGAAGACGACGGAACGGAATATTGCACGGCCATGGACGACCTGGCGGACGCTCAGGCCGTGTGCGACAAGATTGGCATCAAGCTGCACACCGCCAACTTCGCCGCCGAGTACTGGGACAACGTGTTCGAGCATTTCCTGGCCGAATACAAGGCCGGTCGCACGCCGAACCCGGACATCCTGTGCAACCGCGAGATCAAGTTCAAGGCGTTCCTCGACTACGCCATGATGCTGGGCGCTGACCTGATCGCCACCGGCCACTACGTACGCCGGCGTGACATCGATGGCCGCACCGAGCTGCTCAAGGGCCTGGACCCGAACAAGGACCAGAGCTACTTCCTGCACGCCGTCGGCGGTGAACAGATCGCCAAGACCCTGTTCCCGGTCGGCGAACTGGAAAAACCGCAGGTCCGGGCGATTGCCGAGAAATACGAACTGGCCACCGCGAAGAAGAAAGACTCCACCGGGATCTGCTTCATCGGCGAGCGCCGCTTCAGCGACTTCCTCAAGCAGTACCTGCCGGCACAACCGGGCGAGATCAAGACCACCGAAGGCGAAGTCATCGGCCGCCACCATGGCCTGATGTACCACACCATCGGCCAGCGTCAGGGCCTGGGCATCGGCGGCCTCAAAGACGCCAGCGATGAGCCGTGGTACGTGCTGATCAAGGACCTGGAGCACAACGAGCTGATCGTCGGCCAGGGTAATGATCACCCGTACCTGTTCTCCCGCGCCCTGCTCGCCTCGGACATCTATTGGGTCAACCCGATCGAACTGAGCCAGCCGCGCAAGCTGACCGCCAAGGTCCGCTATCGCCAGGGCGACCAGCCGTGCACGCTCGAAAAAACGGCCACCGGCTATCGTGCGACCTTCGATGACCCGCAACGCGCAGTCACCCCGGGCCAATCGGTCGTGTTCTACGACGGCGAAATCTGCCTGGGCGGCGGCGTCATTGAAGTGGCTGAACCGTGGACCAGCAAAGGCAACGCCTCATGAGCCCGATCCAGGAGCAATTGACGGCACTGGGCGGCGTGTTTCTCGCCGCCGTGCTGGTAGACCGAATCGCCAAGACCGGCCAGACCAGCGAAGCAGGCCTGACCTGCATGCTCGGCAGCCTGCTGATCCGCGACCCCAAGGACACCCTGGAAGTCTACGGCGGCGATGACCTCAATCTGCGTGAAGGTTATCGTGCGCTGATCGGCGCCCTTGAACGCGACCCGAGCACGCTCCAGCGCGAGCCGTTGCGCTATGCCCTGGCAATGCTGGGCCTTGAGCGTCAACTGGCCAAGCGCGATGACATGCTGGAAGTGATTGGCAAACGCCTGCCACAGATCCAGTCCCAGGTCGAACACTTCGGCCCCGCTCACGAAAACGTGATCGCGGCATGCGGCGCCTTGTACCAGGACACCCTGAGCACCCTGCGCCAGCGGATTCAGGTGCATGGCGACATGCGCAACCTGCAACAACCGAGCAACGCCTCGAAGATCCGCGCGCTGCTGTTGGCGGGTATCCGCTCCGCGCGCCTGTGGCGGCAACTGGGCGGCCATCGCTGGCAGTTGGTGATCAGCCGCAAAAAACTGCTCAAAGAGCTTTACCCGCTGATGCGCAGCAGTTGATTTGGCACCCGCAGCACCCTGTTTGATGTGAAACGCGTACAACGCTGGTCAGTTGGCAACGGACCGGCGGTTTTTTTCATGTATGATACGCGCCCCATTTCGTTGCCCGACTGTCCGAGAACACCCCATGCAGCTCTCTTCGCTCACTGCGGTTTCCCCTGTTGACGGCCGCTACGCCGGCAAAACCCAGGCCCTGCGCCCAATTTTCAGCGAGTACGGCCTGATCCGTGCCCGCGTCCTGGTTGAAGTGCGCTGGCTCCAGCGCCTGGCCGCCCACCCGGGTATCGGTGAAGTGCCGGCGTTCTCCGCCGAGGCCAACGCCGTCCTGAATGCCCTGGCGGAAAACTTCTCCGTCGAGCACGCCGAGCGCGTCAAAGAGATCGAGCGCACCACCAACCACGACGTCAAAGCCATCGAATACCTGCTCAAAGAGCAAGCGGCCAAACTGCCGGAACTGGCGGCTGTCAGCGAATTCATCCACTTTGCCTGCACCAGCGAGGACATCAACAACCTGTCCCACGCCCTGATGCTGCGCGAAGGCCGTGATGATGTAATGCTGCCACTGATGCGCCAGACGGCCGAAGCCATCCGTGAACTGGCGATCCGCTTCGCCGATGTGCCCATGCTGTCGCGCACCCACGGCCAGGCCGCATCGCCGACCACCCTGGGCAAGGAACTGGCAAACGTGGTGTACCGCCTGGAGCGCCAGATCGCCCAGGTGGCGGCCGTTCCGCTGCTGGGCAAGATCAACGGTGCTGTCGGCAACTACAACGCTCACCTGTCGGCCTACCCGGAAATCGACTGGGAAGCCAACGCCCGCGCGTTCATCGAGGACGAACTGGGCCTGGGTTTCAACCCTTACACCACCCAGATCGAGCCGCACGACTACATCGCCGAACTGTTCGACGCGATCGCGCGTTTCAACACCATCCTGATCGACTTCGACCGCGACATCTGGGGCTACATCTCCCTGGGCTACTTCAAGCAGCGCACCATTGCTGGCGAAATCGGTTCCTCGACCATGCCGCACAAGGTCAACCCGATCGACTTCGAAAACTCCGAAGGCAACCTGGGCATCGCCAACGCCCTGTTCCAGCACCTGGCGAGCAAATTGCCGATTTCCCGCTGGCAGCGCGACCTGACCGACTCCACCGTACTGCGCAATCTCGGTGTCGGCTTCGCCCACAGCGTGATCGCGTACGAAGCCAGCCTCAAGGGCATCAGCAAACTCGAACTCAACGCGCAGAAAATTGCCGCTGACCTGGACGCTTGCTGGGAAGTCCTGGCCGAGCCGATTCAAACGGTCATGCGTCGCTACAACATCGAAAACCCGTACGAGAAGCTCAAAGAGTTGACCCGTGGCAAAGGCATCAGCCCTGAAGCATTGCAGACTTTCATCGACGGACTGGATATGCCTGCCCCTGCCAAGGCCGAACTGAAACTGCTCACCCCGGCCAACTACATCGGCAACGCCGTGGCACAAGCCAAGCGCATCTGATCGACCGCTGACCCCGTTTGAGACGCCCGGCAGCGCCGGGCGTTTTTATTCCCGTCTGAAAAGTGCTTTTTTTCAATAGGTTACACATGAACTCTGATACTCCTCTTCAACTTCTGGGCGGCATCACGGCGCGCGAGTTTCTGCGCGACTACTGGCAGAAGAAACCACTGTTGATCCGTCAGGCGATCCCTGACTTCGAAAGCCCGATCGAGCCGGACGAACTGGCCGGCCTGGCGCTGGAAGAAGAAGTCGAATCGCGCCTGGTGATCGAGCACGGCGAGACCCCCTGGGAAATGCGCCGCGGCCCGTTTGCCGAAGACGAATTCAGCAAGCTGCCGGAACGCGACTGGACCCTGCTGGTTCAAGCCGTCGATCAGTTCGTACCGGAGGTCGCCGAACTGCTCGAGCAATTCCGCTTTCTGCCGAGCTGGCGCATCGACGACGTGATGATGAGCTTCGCCGCTCCGGGTGGCAGCGTCGGACCGCACTTCGACAACTACGACGTGTTCCTGCTGCAGGGTCATGGCCAGCGCAACTGGAAAATCGGCCAGATGTGCAACACCGAAAGCCCGCTGATGGAGCACGCCGACCTGCGCATCCTCGCCGACTTCAACGCCACCGATGAGTGGGTTCTGGAGCCGGGCGACATGCTTTACCTGCCACCGCGCCTCGCCCATTGGGGCGTGGCCGTGGATGACTGCCTGACCTACTCGGTAGGCTTCCGCGCACCGAGCGCCGCTGAAGTGCTGACCCACTTCACCGACTTCCTCAGCCAGTTTCTCTCGGACGAAGAACGCTACACCGACGCCGACGCCCTCCCGGCCGCCGACCCGCACCAGATTCAGCACGACGCCCTGGATCGCCTCAAAAGCCTCCTGGCCGAGCACATGGGCGACGAACGCCTGCTGCTGACCTGGTTCGGCCAGTTCATGACCGAGCCGCGCTACCCGGAATTGGTCACCGGTCTTGAAGACCTCGCCGAAGAGGACATGCTCGCCAGCCTGCAGGACGGCGCCGTGCTGATCCGCAACCCGAGCGCACGCCTGGCCTGGTCCGAAGTCGATGACAACCTGATGCTGTTCGCCAGCGGCCAGAGTCGCTACCTGCCGGGCAAACTGCGTGAGCTGCTGAAAATGATTTGCGCTGCTGACGCACTGCACGCCGACAACCTCGGCAAGTGGCTGAGCGACGAAGACGGTCGCGGCCTGCTGTGCGAACTGATCAAGCAAGGAAGCCTGGGATTTGCCGATGAATAAAATTCACGTACGTGTCGCAGACTGGCAAAAGGATAACGCCGAGATCCGGCGCATTCGTGAAACGGTGTTCATCGCCGAGCAAGCCGTTCCACCTGAACTGGAATGGGATGCCGACGATGCGACTGCGGTGCATTTCCTCGCATTTGAGGGTGACTTCCCGATTGGCACCGCCCGCCTGCTGCCCGATGGGCACGTTGGCCGGGTCTCGGTGCTCAAGGATTGGCGTGGCCTGAAAGTCGGTGATGCGCTGATGCACGCGGTGATTGGCGAAGCCGAGAAACGCGGCCTGAAACAGCAGATGCTCAGCGCACAAGTTCAGGCCACGGCATTCTACGAACGCCTGGGCTTCTGCATGGTCAGTGAAGAGTTCCTGGAAGCAGGGATTCCGCATGTCGATATGGTTCGGCATTCGAGCTGACGCTTCAAACTGCAAACAAAAACGCCCCGCCATTTTCCAGATGCCGGGGCGTTTTGCTGTCTACGATTCAACTTGCCCCACAGGACGCCGACAAACTGGCAATATCGAAGCATTACTCTTTCCCCTGTAGGAGCGAGCTCGCTCGCGATGGACGTCAACGATAACGATGGCTGTCTGATTCCCCGCGGTGCCTGGTCTACCATCGCGAGCAAGCTCGCTCCTACAGGGACCGTTCACAGAAGTCGGAGATTACGGACATGTCCCTACGCACCCTGCTCACCTCGCTGTTGCTGACCTGTAGTTTTGCGGTCAGCGCCGCGACGGAGATCGTGCCGCTCAATTACCACACCAGCGCCGACATGCTGCCCCTGGCCCAGGACTTCATTGGCCAGGACGGCAAGGTCAGCGCCTACGGCAATCAACTGGTGGTCAATGCCGATCAGCGCAAGATCGACGAACTTAAAGCACTCATCGCCCAACTCGACACCCAACCCAAACGCCTGCTGATCACTGTCGACACCAACGAAAACAACTTCCAGGGAGACCAGGGCTATTCGGTGAACGGCGCCAAGCCGAGCCAGACCCGGATCATCAACCGCAGCACCGACAGCCGCGACGGCGGCATCCAGCAAGTCCAGGCCAGCGAAGGTGCCCCGGCGTTGATCCAGGTCGGCCAGAGCGTGCCGTTGACCAGTACGCAGAGCGACTCCTATGGAGACCTGCGCAGCCGGACCGAATACCGCAACGTCACCCAGGGTTTCTACGTCACCGCCAGCGTCACCGGCGACATCGTCCACCTGTCGATCAGTACCAATCGTGACCGCATGAGCCAGGAACGCCCGGATGTAGTGAACGTGCAAAGCACCGACACAACCGTCACCGGACGCCTCGGCGAGTGGATCACCCTGGCCGGCGTCAATCGCCAGACCCAGGCCGACAAACAGGGCCTGACCCGCAGCTACTCGACTCAAGGCCGGGATGACATGACCCTGCGGGTGAAAGTCGATACTTTGGACTAAAGCACCGAAAACTGACTGATTAGTCGTATTAGACCAAAGATGTAGTGCCTGAAAAAAAGCACTACAAAACGTTTGACGAGCCAAAAAAGCGAAGGCATGATGGCCTCGCTCCCGCTAATCAGGGGCCCTGGCAAGGGCCTTCGAAGCGCAGTTTGCATCTACCCCGCGAACCGCTTCGTGTCTGTACCGCCCACAAGGTGTGTTTGACGAGATTGCCGACTGGAACGAAGTTGTCCCGAGGGACGGAAGCGTAATTAGGTAACCCGGCATCACACTGAAGTTCGCATCAAGGCCCACGACGCCCCGATGTGCCCGACAGTCGCCCTTACCTGCTCCCCTCGAGCCCATCGTTCATCCCGTCGCCAGTCCCGCCGAATCCGACTTGACCATCAAAGCTTCTGGTCAGCGAGCGCATGAATATTCCACCGCAGAACAACTTTTCATAAAGACGCGACGAGGTTTATCTCCATGGCACTGACACGCGAACAGCAAATTGCAGCCCTTGAAAAAGACTGGGCTGAAAACCCGCGCTGGAAAGGCGTGACTCGCACCTACTCCGCTGCTGACGTCGTCCGCCTGCGTGGCTCGGTTCAACCAGAGCACACCTTTGCAAAAATGGGCGCCGAGAAGCTGTGGAACCTGGTCACCCAGGGTGCCAAGCCAGCCTTCCGTCCTGAGAAAGATTTCGTCAACTGCATGGGCGCCCTGACCGGCGGCCAGGCTGTGCAACAAGTCAAGGCTGGGATCCAGGCGATCTACCTGTCCGGCTGGCAGGTTGCCGCCGACAACAACTCCGCCGAATCGATGTACCCGGACCAGTCGCTGTACCCGGTGGACTCGGTTCCAACCGTGGTCAAGCGCATCAACAACTCGTTCCGTCGTGCCGACCAGATCCAATGGAAAGCTGGCAAGAACCCAGGCGATGAAGGCTACATCGACTACTTCGCGCCAATCGTGGCTGACGCCGAAGCCGGTTTCGGCGGCGTACTGAACGCCTACGAGCTCATGAAGAGCATGATCGAAGCAGGCGCCGCCGGTGTTCACTTCGAAGACCAACTGGCGTCCGTGAAAAAATGCGGGCACATGGGTGGCAAGGTGCTGGTGCCCACCCAGGAAGCCGTACAGAAGCTGACCGCTGCTCGCCTGGCCGCTGACGTTGCCGGTACGCCGACCATCATCCTGGCCCGCACCGACGCCAACGCGGCTGACCTGCTGACTTCGGACTGCGACCCGTACGACCAGCCGTTCGTGACTGGCGAACGTACCCAGGAAGGCTTCTACAAAGTACGCGCCGGCCTGGATCAAGCCATTGCTCGCGGCCTGGCCTACGCGCCGTATGCCGACCTGATCTGGTGCGAAACCGCCAAGCCGGACCTGGAAGAAGCACGCCGTTTCGCCGAAGCGATCAAGAAGGAATACCCGGACCAACTGCTGTCGTACAACTGCTCGCCTTCCTTCAACTGGAAGAAAAACCTGGACGACGCGACCATCGCCAAGTTCCAGCGCGAACTGTCCGCCATGGGCTACAAGCACCAGTTCATCACCCTGGCCGGCATTCACAACATGTGGCACAGCATGTTCAACCTGGCGCACGATTACGCCCGCAACGACATGACCGCCTACGTGAAGCTGCAAGAGCAGGAATTCGCCGACGCTGCCAAAGGCTACACCTTCGTGGCTCACCAGCAGGAAGTGGGCACCGGCTACTTCGACGACATGACCACCGTGATCCAGGGCGGCTCGTCTTCGGTCACCGCGCTGACCGGCTCGACCGAAGAAGAGCAGTTCCACTGATACACCGCTCGCATGAGCAATGGCCCTTGCGGACCGATTGAAAGCTAACCGCAAGGCCTGTGATCTGAAGCCCCGACTCGTTCGGGGCTTTTTTTCGTCTGTCGGCTGCAGCGACGACGGCGACCTTCCCCAACAGCGGTGGCAAAAAAATCACCACATCGCACACCCGCCCACATTGATCGGGATCACTGTCATCTCAGGAAAAACAGGGTAAAACGTCGCAGCACAATACTTGCTGTAATGTACATATAAGAAGGCGCGTGAAACTCAATCCAGATAAGCAATTTACAAAACCACCGCAAACAATATTGATTATCATTTAGCGGCAACTATGCTTGTTACATCTCTCACAAAACATAATTGATGAAAAGCTGGCTAATGCCCGCAACGCCTGGGCTGAAGGGGCTTCGGAGGTGGGCTTTGTCCTTATTCCTATAAATAATTTCGCTATAGTAATTTTACTTGCACGGTGTTTAGCCATAAAATCAGCAGGATTGATTGCTGCGACATATCGTCACTGCTTTGTTCTTTCAAGCTCAGAGACCTTTGCTCTCTGTTAAGGATTACCAGCATGCCCGAAGCGACAGGACTCATGGCCCACAACTGGGGCTTTGCCATTTTCCTTCTAGGCGTCATCGGCCTCTGTGCCTTCATGCTGGGTGTGTCCAGCCTCCTCGGGTCAAAAGCCTGGGGCCGCAGCAAAAACGAACCGTTCGAGTCAGGCATGCTACCTACAGGTGGCGCCCGCTTGCGGCTCTCTGCCAAATTCTATCTGGTCGCGATGCTCTTCGTGATCTTCGATATCGAAGCCCTCTTTCTCTTTGCATGGTCTGTGTCCGTCCGCGAAAGCGGCTGGACCGGATTCGTCGAAGCTCTCGTTTTCATAGCAATTCTGTTGGCAGGTCTTGTCTACCTGTTCCGAGTGGGCGCCCTTGACTGGGCTCCGGAAGCTCGTCGCAAGCGGCAGGCGAAGCTGAAACAATGAGGCTTTGGCAATGCAATACAATCTCACCAGGATCGACCCCGATGCTCCTAACGAGCAGTACCCGATCGGCCAACGGGAAACCGTTGCCGATCCGTTAGAGGATCAAGTCCACAAAAACATTTTCATGGGCAAGCTGGAAGACGTGCTTAACGGCACGATCAACTGGGGGCGCAAGAATTCCCTGTGGCCGTATAACTTCGGCCTCTCCTGCTGCTACGTGGAAATGACCACCGCCTTCACGGCGCCCCACGACATCGCGCGCTTTGGCGCCGAAGTTATCCGGGCATCACCGCGCCAGGCCGATTTCATGGTTATCGCCGGCACCTGCTTCATCAAGATGGCGCCGATCATCCAGCGTCTCTACGAGCAGATGCTCGAACCTAAATGGGTTATCTCCATGGGTTCGTGTGCCAACTCGGGTGGCATGTACGACATCTACTCCGTGGTTCAAGGGGTGGACAAGTTCCTGCCCGTGGATGTCTACGTGCCTGGCTGCCCGCCCCGCCCTGAAGCTTTTCTGCAAGGCTTGATGCTGTTGCAGGAGTCGATTGGCCAGGAGCGTCGCCCACTTTCCTGGGTCGTTGGTGATCAAGGCGTTTATCGCGCCGAGATGCCATCGGAAAAGGAAAAGCGCCGCGAACAGCGTATTCAGGTAACCAACCTGCGCAGCCCCGACGAAGTCTGATCCAGTTCTGCTGTTTCAAAGAAACGAAAAACTGGCTTCATTCTTTACGTTGACCGAAAGCGATAAATAACCATGACTACAGGCAGTGCTCTGTACATCCCGCCTTACAAGGCAGACGACCAGGATGTGGTCGTCGAACTGAACAACCGTTTTGGCCCGGAGGCGTTCACCGCCCAGTCCACCCGCACCGGCATGCCGGTGCTTTGGGTTGCCCGCGCCAAACTCGTCGAAGTCCTGACCTTCCTGCGCAACCTGCCCAAGCCGTACGTCATGCTCTATGACCTGCATGGCGTGGACGAGCGTCTGCGTACCAAGCGTCAAGGGCTGCCAAGCGGTGCCGACTTCACGGTGTTCTACCACCTGATGTCGATCGAACGTAACAGCGACGTGATGATCAAGGTCGCGTTGTCCGAAGGCGATCTCAGCCTGCCGAGCGTTACCAGCATCTGGCCGAACGCCAACTGGTACGAGCGTGAAGTCTGGGACATGTACGGCATCGACTTCAAAGGCCACCCTCACCTGTCGCGCATCATGATGCCGCCAACCTGGGAAGGTCACCCGCTGCGCAAGGACTTCCCGGCGCGCGCCACCGAGTTCGATCCGTTCACCCTGAACCTGGCCAAGCAGCAGCTCGAAGAAGAGTCCGCGCGCTTCAAGCCTGAAGACTGGGGCATGAAACGCTCCGGCCCGAACGAGGACTACATGTTCCTCAACCTGGGTCCGAACCACCCTTCGGCCCACGGCGCGTTCCGCATCATCCTGCAGCTGGACGGTGAAGAAATCGTCGACTGCGTGCCCGACATCGGCTACCACCACCGTGGTGCCGAAAAGATGGCCGAGCGCCAATCCTGGCACAGCTTCATTCCGTACACCGACCGCATCGACTACCTCGGCGGCGTGATGAACAACCTGCCGTACGTGCTCTCGGTCGAGAAGCTGGCCGGCATCAAGGTGCCAGAGAAGGTCGATGTCATCCGCATCATGATGGCCGAGTTCTTCCGGATCACCAGCCACCTGCTGTTCCTGGGCACCTACATCCAGGACGTGGGAGCGATGACTCCGGTGTTCTTCACCTTCACCGACCGCCAGCGCGCCTACACCGTGATCGAGGCCATCACCGGCTTCCGTCTGCACCCGGCCTGGTACCGCATCGGCGGCGTCGCGCACGACCTGCCACGCGGTTGGGAAAAACTGGTGAAAGACTTCGTCGAGTGGATGCCAAAGCGCCTGGACGAGTACCAGAAAGCTGCCCTGGACAACAGCATCCTGCGTGGCCGGACCATTGGCGTCGCCGATTACAACACCAAGCAAGCCCTCGAGTGGGGTGTCACTGGTGCCGGCCTGCGCTCGACCGGTTGCGACTTCGACCTGCGTAAGGCACGTCCGTACTCGGGCTACGAAAACTTCGAATTCGAAGTACCGCTGGCTGCCAACGGCGATGCCTATGACCGATGCATCGTGCGCGTGGAAGAAATGCGCCAGAGCATCCGGATCATCGATCAGTGCCTGCGCAACATGCCGGAAGGCCCGTACAAGGCGGATCACCCGCTGACCACGCCGCCGCCAAAAGAGCGCACGCTGCAGCACATCGAAACCTTGATCACGCACTTCCTGCAAGTTTCGTGGGGCCCGGTCATGCCGGCCAACGAATCCTTCCAGATGATCGAAGCGACCAAGGGCATCAACAGTTATTACCTGACGAGCGATGGCGGCACCATGAGCTACCGCACCCGGATTCGTACCCCAAGCTTCCCGCACCTGCAGCAGATCCCTTCGGTGATCAAAGGCAGCATGGTCGCGGACTTGATCGCGTACCTGGGTAGTATCGATTTCGTTATGGCCGACGTGGACCGCTAAGCATGAACAGCACGCTTATCCAGACAGACCGTTTCACCCTCAGTGAAACCGAGCGCTCGGCCATCGAGCACGAGCTGCATCACTACGAAGACCCGCGCGCGGCGTCGATCGAAGCCCTGAAGATCGTCCAGAAGGAACGTGGCTGGGTGCCGGACGGCGCCTTGTACGCCATCGGCGAAATCCTCGGCATCCCGGCCAGCGACGTTGAGGGCGTGGCGACGTTCTATAGTCAGATCTTCCGTCAACCGGTGGGCCGCCACATCATTCGCGTCTGCGACAGCATGGTCTGCTACATCGGTGGCCACGAGTCCGTCGTCAGCCAGATCCAGAGCGAACTGGGCATTGGCCTCGGCCAGACCACCAGCGACGGTCGCTTCACCCTGCTGCCGGTCTGCTGCCTCGGCAACTGTGACAAGGCACCGGCGCTGATGATCGACGATGACACGTTCGGCGACGTGCAACCCACCGGCGTTGCCAAATTGCTCGAGGGCTACGTATGACCCTGACATCCTTCGGTCCCGCCAACCGCATCAAGCGTTCGGCCGAGACCCATCCGCTCACCTGGCGTCTGCGTGACGACGGCGAAGCTGTCTGGCTCGACGAATACCAGGCCAAGAACGGTTACGCCGCTGCGCGCAAGGCCTTCGCCGACATGGGCCAGGACGACATCGTCCAGACCGTGAAAGACGCAGGGCTCAAAGGTCGCGGCGGTGCAGGGTTCCCCACTGGCGTGAAGTGGGGCCTGATGCCCAAAGACGAATCCATCAACATCCGTTACCTGTTGTGCAACGCGGATGAGATGGAACCCAACACCTGGAAAGACCGCATGCTGATGGAGCAACTGCCCCATCTGCTGATCGAGGGCATGCTGATCAGTGCCCGCGCACTGAAAACCTACCGTGGCTACATCTTCCTGCGTGGCGAGTACACCACCGCCGCCAAGCACCTCAACCGTGCCGTGGAAGAAGCCAAGGCCGCGGGCCTGCTGGGCAAGAACATATTGGGCAGCGGCTTCGATTTCGAGCTGTTCGTCCATACCGGCGCCGGGCGTTACATCTGCGGTGAAGAAACCGCGCTGATCAACTCCCTCGAAGGCCGCCGCGCCAACCCGCGCTCCAAGCCGCCCTTCCCTGCCGCCGTTGGCGTGTGGGGCAAGCCGACCTGCGTGAACAACGTCGAGACCCTGTGCAACGTGCCGGCGATCATCGCCGACGGCGTGGACTGGTACAAATCGTTGGCCCGCGAGGGCAGCGAAGACATGGGCACCAAGCTCATGGGCTTCTCCGGCAAGGTGAAGAACCCGGGCCTGTGGGAACTGCCGTTCGGCGTCACCGGTCGCGAGCTGTTCGAAGACTACGCCGGCGGCATGCGCGACGGTTACCAGCTCAAGGCCTGGCAGCCAGGCGGTGCCGGTACCGGCTTCCTGCTGCCGGAGCACCTGGACGCACAAATGTATGCCGGCGGCATTGCGAAGGTGGGCACCCGCATGGGTACCGGCCTGGCCATGGCGGTCGACGACAGCGTCAACATGGTGTCCCTGCTGCGCAACATGGAGCAGTTCTTCGCTCGCGAATCGTGCGGTTTCTGCACCCCGTGCCGTGATGGCTTGCCATGGAGCGTCAAGCTGCTGATGGCCATCGAGAACGGTCAAGGCCAAGCCGGCGACATCGAGACCCTGTTGGGTCTGGTGAACTTCCTCGGCCCAGGCAAGACCTTCTGTGCTCACGCACCGGGCGCCGTGGAACCGTTGGGCAGCGCGATCAAATACTTCCGCCACGAGTTCGAAGCCGGCATCGCGCCTACCAGCGCCGCCGTCCCGCCTCTGGCAAAGCCGATTGTAGTCGGCGCGTAAACGCTTAAAAAGCGAAGGGTCCGTGCCCTTCGCTTTTCGTGCGATGACGCCTTTAGAGGCTGTGTTGATTCGCGCGAATAACAAGATTCCATTAGCCACGCCCGCTGACAACGGGCCAACGAAGAACTTTGAACAATGGCCACTATCCACGTAGACGGCAAAGCGCTCGAAGTCGACGGGGCAGACAACCTGTTACAGGCATGTCTGTCACTAGGCCTCGATATTCCGTATTTCTGCTGGCACCCTGCCCTGGGCAGCGTTGGCGCTTGCCGCCAATGCGCGGTCAAGCAGTACACCGACGAGAACGACACCCGTGGTCGTATCGTCATGTCCTGCATGACCCCTGCCACCGACAACACCTGGATCTCCATCGACGATGAAGAGTCCAAGGCCTTCCGCGCCAGTGTCGTCGAATGGCTGATGACCAACCATCCTCACGACTGCCCGGTCTGTGAGGAAGGCGGTCACTGCCACCTGCAAGACATGACCGTGATGACCGGCCACAACGAGCGCCGTTATCGCTTCAAGAAACGCACCCACCAGAACCAGCAACTGGGCCCGTTCATTTCCCACGAGATGAACCGCTGCATCGCGTGCTACCGCTGCGTGCGTTTCTACAAGGACTACGCCGGCGGCACCGACCTGGGTGTATACGGCGCCCACGACAACGTGTACTTCGGTCGCGTTGAAGACGGCACCCTGGAAAGCGAGTTCTCCGGCAACCTCACCGAGGTCTGCCCGACCGGTGTGTTCACCGACAAGACTCACTCCGAGCGCTACAACCGTAAATGGGACATGCAGTTCGCGCCGAGCATCTGCCATGGCTGCTCCAGCGGTTGCAACATCTCTCCGGGCGAGCGCTACGGTGAACTGCGTCGTATCGAAAACCGCTTCAACGGGTCGGTCAACCAGTACTTCCTGTGCGACCGTGGCCGCTTTGGTTATGGCTACGTGAATCGCACCGACCGTCCACGCCAGCCGCTGCTGGCCAACGGCACCAAGCTGGGCCTGGACGAAGCACTGGATAAAGCCGCCGACTTGCTGCGCGGTCGCAACATCGTCGGTATCGGTTCGCCACGTGCCAGCCTCGAAAGCAACTACGCGTTGCGCGAACTGGTCGGCGCCGAACACTTCTACTCCGGTATCGAAGCCGCCGAGCTGGAGCGCATCCGCCTGGTCCTGCAGGTACTGAAAGACAGCCCGCTGCCTGTGCCGAACATGCGCGACATCGAAGACCACGACGCCGTGTTCGTCCTCGGTGAAGACTTGACCCAGACCGCCGCGCGCATGGCCCTGGCCCTGCGCCAATCGGTCAAGGGCAAGGCCGAGGACATGGCCGACGCCATGCGCGTCCAGCCTTGGCTCGACGCTGCGGTGAAGAACATCGGCCAGCATGAGCTGAACCCGCTGTTCATCGCCAGCCTGGCTGAAACCAAGCTGGACGACATCGCCGAGGAGTGCGTTCACGCCGCTCCCGACGACCTGGCGCGGATCGGTTTCGCCGTGGCTCACGCCCTCGACGCCAGCGCTCCAGCCGTTGAAGGCCTGGACAGCGAAGCGCAGGAACTGGTCAAACGCATTGCCGACGCCCTGCTCGCGGCCAAGCGCCCGCTGATCATCGCCGGCACCTCGCTGGGTTCCAAGGCACTGATCGAGGCGGCAGCCAACATCGCCAAGGCCCTGAAGCTGCGCGAGAAAAACGGTTCCATCAGCCTGGTCGTGCCAGAGGCCAACAGCCTTGGCCTCGCCATGCTGGGTGGTGAATCGGTCGACGCCGCGCTGCAAGCCGTCATCGACGGTCAGGCTGACGCCATCGTCGTGCTGGAAAACGATCTGTACACCCGTACCGACAAGGCCCGTGTCGATGCCGCCCTGACCGCCGCGAAAGTGGTGATCGTGGCCGACCACCAGAAAACCGCCACCGCTGATCGCGCGCACCTGATCCTGCCAGCGGCGAGTTTCGCCGAAGGCGACGGTACGCTGGTCAGCCAGGAAGGTCGCGCCCAGCGCTTCTTCCAGGTTTTCGATCCGCAATACATGGACGCGAGCATCCTGGTACACGAAGGCTGGCGCTGGCTGCATGCCCTGCGCGCCACCCTGCTGAACCAACCGATCGACTGGACCCAACTGGACCACGTCACCGCCGCCGTTGCTTCGAGCACGCCGCAACTGGCGCGCATCGTCGATGCCGCACCGTCCGCCGCGTTCCGCATCAAGGGCCTGAAACTGGCGCGCGAACCGCTGCGCTACTCCGGTCGTACCGCCATGCGCGCCGACATCAGCGTGCACGAGCCACGTACCCCGCAGGACAAGGACACCGCGTTCGCCTTCTCCATGGAAGGTTACTCGGGCTCGGCCGAACCCCGTCAGCAAGTGCCATTCGCCTGGTCGCCGGGGTGGAACTCGCCGCAAGCCTGGAACAAGTTCCAGGACGAAGTCGGCGGTCACATCCGCGCTGGCGACCCGGGCACCCGCCTGATCGACAGCAGCGGTGATTCGCTGAACTGGTTTACCAGTGTACCGCGCGCCTTCAACCCGGCCCAGGGCACCTGGCAGGTTGTGCCGTTCTTCCACCTGTTCGGCAGCGAAGAGAACTCTTCCAAAGCCGCTCCGGTCCAGGAACGCATCCCGGCTGCCTATGTGGCCCTGGCCAAGTCCGAAGCCGATCGCCTGGGTGTCAACGAAGGCGCCCTGCTGAGTTTGAACGTGGCCGGCCAGACCCTGCGTCTGCCGCTGCGCATCAACGAAGAGCTGGGCGCTGGCCTCGTGGCATTGCCGGCCGGTATCGCAGGCATTCCGCCAGCGATTTTCGGCCACTCCGTTGACGGTCTGCAGGAGGCAGCTCAATGACCTGGTTCACGCCTGAAGTGATTGACGTGATCATCGCGGTCCTCAAGGCCATCGTGATTCTGCTCGCCGTGGTGGTGTGCGGTGCGTTGCTCAGCTGGGTCGAGCGTCGCCTGCTCGCCCTCTGGCAGGACCGTTACGGTCCGAACCGCGTCGGCCCGTTCGGCGCGTTCCAGATCGCGGCCGACATGATCAAGATGTTCTTCAAGGAAGACTGGACCCCGCCGTTCGCCGACAAGATGATCTTCACCCTGGCACCGGTCGTGGCCATGAGCGCCCTGCTGATTGCCTTCGCGATCATCCCGGTCACGCCGACCTGGGGCGTGGCGGATCTGAACATCGGCATCCTGTTCTTCTTCGCCATGGCGGGTCTTTCGGTGTACGCGGTGTTGTTCGCCGGCTGGTCGAGCAACAACAAGTTCGCCCTGCTGGGCAGCTTGCGGGCCTCGGCACAGACCGTGTCGTACGAAGTGTTCATGGGCCTGTCGCTGATGGGCATCGTGATCCAGGTCGGCTCGTTCAACATGCGCGACATCGTTGACTATCAGGCCCAGAACCTGTGGTTCATCATCCCGCAGATCTTCGGTTTCCTGACGTTCTTCATCGCAGGCGTCGCCGTGACTCACCGTCACCCGTTCGACCAGCCAGAAGCGGAACAGGAACTGGCCGACGGTTACCACATTGAGTATGCCGGCATGAAATGGGGCATGTTCTTCGTCGGCGAGTACATCGGCATCGTGCTGATCTCGGCGCTGCTGGTCACCCTGTTCTTCGGTGGCTGGCATGGTCCGTTCAACATCCTGCCGCAGATCCCGTTCATCTGGTTCGCACTGAAAACCGCGTTCTTCATCATGATCTTCATCCTGCTGCGCGCCTCGATTCCGCGCCCACGGTATGACCAAGTGATGGATTTCAGCTGGAAGTTCTGCCTGCCGCTGACCCTCGTCAACATGCTGGTGACCGCTGCGATCGTGTTGCTCAACACGCCCGCCGTCGCGGCTCAGTGAGGATAGAGAATCATGAAGTACATTTTTGACATCGTGCATGGCCTCTACACCCAGCTTCGCAGCCTGGTGATGATTTTCGGCCACGCCTTCCGCAAGCGCGACACGTTGCAGTATCCGGAAGAACCGGTCTACCTGCCGCCTCGCTACCGTGGCCGTATCGTCCTGACCCGTGACCCCGATGGCGAAGAGCGTTGCGTTGCCTGCAACCTGTGCGCCGTCGCGTGCCCGGTCGGGTGCATCTCGCTGCAGAAAGCTGAAACCGAAGACGGTCGCTGGTACCCGGACTTCTTCCGCATCAACTTCTCGCGCTGCATTTTCTGCGGTCTCTGCGAGGAAGCCTGCCCGACCACCGCGATCCAGCTGACCCCGGATTTCGAGATGGCCGAGTTCAAACGTCAGGACCTGGTGTACGAGAAAGAAGATCTGCTGATCTCCGGCCCCGGCAAAAACCCTGATTACAACTTCTATCGTGTTGCAGGTATGGCGATTGCCGGTAAGCCAAAAGGCGCCGCGCAAAACGAAGCCGAGCCGATCAACGTGAAGAGCTTGCTGCCTTAAGGAAGAACGATGGAATTCGCTTTCTATTTCGCATCAGGTATCGCTGTGGTGTCCACGCTTCGCGTGATCACCCACACCAACCCTGTGCACGCCCTGCTCTACCTGATCATTTCGCTGATCGCCGTGGCCATGACGTTCTTCGCCCTCGGCGCACCGTTTGCCGGTGTCCTTGAAGTGATCGCCTACGCTGGCGCCATCATGGTGCTGTTCGTGTTCGTGGTGATGATGCTGAACCTGGGCCCGGCCTCGGTCCAGCAAGAGCGCGTCTGGCTCAAGCCCGGTATCTGGGGCGGGCCGGTCGTGCTCGCCACGCTGCTGCTGGTTGAACTGCTGTACGTGCTGTTCGCCCAGCAGAGCGGCCAGGCCATCGGCCACACCACCGTAGACGCCAAGGCCGTGGGCATCAGCCTGTTCGGTCCGTACCTGCTGGTGGTCGAACTCGCCTCGATGTTGCTGCTTGCGGCAGCCGTCACGGCGTTCCACCTGGGCCGCAACGAAGCCAAGGAGCAATGACAATGGGTGCTATCCCTTTGGAGCATGGTCTGGCGGTCGCCGGCATCCTGTTCTGCCTCGGCCTGGTCGGCCTGATGGTGCGCCGCAACATTCTTTTCGTGCTGATGAGCCTGGAGATCATGATGAATGCCTCCGCCCTGGCCTTCATCGTGGCCGGTAGCCGTTGGGGTCAGCCGGATGGACAGATCATGTTCATCCTGGTGATCAGCCTGGCAGCCGCCGAGGCCAGTATTGGCCTGGCGATCCTGTTGCAGCTGTATCGCCGCTTCCACACGCTCGATATCGACGCTGCCAGTGAGATGCGCGGATGAACCTACTCTTTCTGACTTTCGTATTCCCTCTCATTGGTTTCCTGTTGCTGTCGTTCTCCCGTGGACGCCTCTCGGAAAACCTGGCTGCCCTGATCGGCGTCGGCTCTGTCGGCCTGTCGGCGATCGTCACCGCCTACGTGATCTGGCAATTCAACGTCGCCCCGCCTGAAGGCGGTCACTACACCCAGGTGTTGTGGCAGTGGATGGCGGTGGAAGGCTTCACGCCGAACTTCGCGCTGTACCTGGATGGTCTCTCCGTGACCATGCTCGGCGTGGTGGTGGGCGTGGGCTTCCTGATCCACCTGTTCGCGTCCTGGTACATGCGCGGTGAAGCCGGTTACTCGCGCTTCTTCGCCTACACCAACCTGTTCATCGCCAGCATGCTGTTCCTGATCCTGGGCGATAACCTGTTGTTCCTGTACTTCGGCTGGGAAGGCGTGGGCCTGTGCTCGTACCTGTTGATCGGTTTCTACTACAGCAACCGCAACAACGGTAACGCAGCGCTCAAGGCGTTCATCGTCACCCGCATCGGCGACGTGTTCATGGCCATCGGCCTGTTCATCCTGTTCGTGCAACTGGGTACCCTCAACGTCCAGGAGCTGCTGGTGCTGGCACCGCAGAAATTCCAGGCCGGCGACTTCTGGATGGTCCTGGCCACCCTGATGCTGCTGGGTGGCGCGGTCGGTAAATCGGCACAACTGCCGCTGCAGACCTGGCTGGCGGATGCGATGGCCGGTCCTACTCCGGTTTCGGCACTGATCCACGCCGCGACCATGGTGACCGCAGGCGTCTACCTGATCGCCCGTACCCACGGTCTGTTCAGCCTCGCGCCGGACATCCTGCACCTGGTGGGCATCGTCGGTGGCGTCACGCTGGTACTGGCCGGTTTTGCCGCGCTGGTGCAGACCGACATCAAGCGTATCCTCGCCTACTCGACCATGAGCCAGATCGGCTACATGTTCCTGGCGCTGGGTGTGGGTGCATGGGATGGCGCAATTTTCCACCTGATGACCCACGCCTTCTTCAAGGCCCTGCTGTTCCTTGCGTCCGGTGCGGTGATCGTTGCCTGCCACCACGAGCAGAACATCTTCAAGATGGGCGGCCTGTGGAAGAAACTGCCACTGGCCTACGCCAGCTTCATCGTCGGCGGCGCGGCCCTGGCGGCCCTGCCACTGGTGACCGCGGGCTTCTACTCCAAGGACGAAATCCTCTGGGAAGCGTTCGCCAGCGGCAACCAGGGTCTGCTCTACGCAGGTCTGGTCGGTGCGTTCATGACCTCGCTGTACACCTTCCGCCTGATCTTCATCGCGTTCCACGGTGAAGCCAAGACCGAAGCCCACGCTGGCCACGGCATCGCCCACTGGCTGCCACTGTCGGTGCTGATCGTGCTGTCGACCTTCGTCGGCGCCATGATCGTTCCACCGCTGCACGGCGTGCTGCCAGAAAGCGTCGGCCATGCCGGCGGCGAAGCCAAGCACAGCCTGGAAATCGCCTCGGGCGCCATTGCCCTGGCGGGTATCCTGCTGGCCGCGCTGCTGTTCCTCGGCAAGCGTCGTTTCGTGACCGCCATCGCCAACAGCGGCATCGGCCGTTTCCTGTCGGCCTGGTGGTTCGCTGCCTGGGGCTTCGACTGGATCTACGACAAACTGTTCGTCAAGCCATACCTGGCGATCAGCCACATCCTGCGCAAAGACCCGCTGGACCAGACCATTGGCCTGATCCCGCGTATGGCCAAAGGCGGCCACACCGCCCTGAGCCGTACCGAAACCGGTCAACTGCGTTGGTACGCGGCCTCGATGGCAGCCGGCTCCGTGCTGGTCATCGGCGCCATTGTGCTGGTAGCGGTCTGAATATGAACCTTGCGAACTTGCGAAAGGAATTGAGCCCGTCATGATTCTGCCTTGGCTAATCCTGATCCCCTTCATCGGCGGCCTGCTGTGCTGGATGGGTGAGCGCTTCGGCGCCACCCTCCCCCGCTGGATTGCGCTGTTGACCATGACCCTGGAACTCGCACTCGGCCTCTGGCTGTGGGCCCACGGTGATTATTCATTTGCGCCGGCACCGGGTGCCGATCCGACCTGGGTGATTGAGTTCAAACACGTCTGGATCCAGCGCTTTGGCATCAACGTGCACCTGGCCCTCGACGGCCTGTCGCTGTTGATGATCCTGCTGACCGGCCTGCTGGGTATCCTCTCGGTACTTTGCTCGTGGAAAGAGATCCAGCGTCACGTTGGCTTCTTCCACCTGAACCTGATGTGGATCCTGGGCGGTGTCGTCGGCGTGTTCCTCGCCCTCGACCTGTTCATGTTCTTCTTCTTCTGGGAAATGATGCTGGTGCCGATGTACTTCCTCATCGCGCTCTGGGGTCACAGTTCTTCGGACGGCAAGAAAACCCGGATCTACGCAGCGACCAAGTTCTTCATCTTCACCCAGGCTTCCGGTCTGATCATGCTGGTGGCGATCCTTGGTCTGGTGCTGGTCAACTTCAACAACACCGGCGTGATCACCTTCAACTACGCCGACCTGTTGAAGGTCAAGATGTCGACTACCACCGAGTACATCCTGATGCTCGGCTTCTTCATCGCCTTCGCGGTGAAACTGCCGGTGGTGCCGTTCCACTCCTGGTTGCCTGACGCTCACGCCCAGGCGCCGACCGCTGGTTCCGTCGACCTTGCCGGTATCCTGCTGAAAACCGCCGCCTATGGTCTGCTGCGTTTTGCCCTGCCGCTGTTCCCGAATGCCTCGGCCGAGTTCGCGCCGATCGCCATGACTTTGGGTCTGATCGGGATCTTCTACGGCGCGTTCCTGGCCTTCGCACAAACCGACATCAAGCGCCTGATCGCTTTCTCGTCCGTTTCCCACATGGGCTTCGTACTGATCGGCATCTACTCCGGCAGCCAACTGGCGCTGCAGGGCGCAGTGATCCAGATGCTGGCGCACGGTGTTTCGGCGGCGGCACTGTTTATCCTCAGTGGCCAGTTGTACGAGCGCACCCACACCCGCGACATGCGTGAAATGGGTGGCCTGTGGTCGAAGATCGCTTACCTGCCGGCCATCAGCCTGTTCTTCGCTGCCGCATCCCTGGGCTTGCCGGGCACTGGTAACTTCGTCGGTGAGTTCCTGATCCTGATCGGCACCTTCGCTTCTTCGCCGTGGATCACCGCGATCGCGACGTCCGGCCTGGTGTTCGGTTCGGTCTACTCGCTGATCATGATTCACCGTGCCTACTTCGGCCCGTCCAAGTCGGACGCGGTCATGCATGGCATGGATGCTCGCGAACTGATCATGGTGGTCGGTCTGGCGGTGCTGCTGATCTACATCGGCGTCTACCCGCAACCGTTCCTCGACACCTCTGCTGCGACGATGCATGGCGTGCAGCAATGGCTCGGCACCGCCTTCACTCAACTCGCTTCGGCCCGGTAAGAGCGCTATGGAATTCACGATTCAACACTTTATTGCGCTTGCGCCACTGTTGATCACCAGCCTCACCATTATCGTGGTGATGCTGGCGATCGCCTGGCGTCGCAACCACTCGCAGACCTTCCTGATTTCAGTGGCGGGCCTGAACCTGGCGCTGCTGTCGATTCTGCCTGCGCTCAAAGTCGCGCCTCTGGCCGTGACCCCATTGCTGCAGATCGACACCTTTGCCTGCCTGTATATGGCGCTGATCCTGGTCGCCACCCTCGCCTGCGTCACCCTCGCCCACGCCTACCTCGGTGATGGCGGTTCGGGTTACCCGGGCAACCGCGAAGAACTGTACCTGCTGATCCTGATGGCCGCCGCCGGTGGCCTGGTCCTGGTCAGCGCCCAGCACCTGGCCGGATTGTTCATTGGCCTGGAACTGCTGTCGGTGCCGGTCTACGGTCTGGTGGCCTACGCCTTTTTCAACAAGCGTTCGCTGGAAGCCGGCATCAAGTACATGGTGCTGTCGGCTGCCGGGTCCGCGTTCCTGTTGTTCGGTATGGCCCTGCTCTACGCTGACGCCGGCTCCCTGAGCTTCGTCGGCATCGGCCAGGCCCTGGCGGCCACCGGTCTGCCAAGTGCACTGGCGCAACTGGGCCTGGGCATGATGCTGATCGGCCTGGCGTTCAAGCTGTCGCTGGTACCGTTCCACCTGTGGACGCCGGACGTGTACGAAGGGGCTCCGGCGCCAGTCGCCGCATTCCTCGCTACTGCCTCGAAGGTCGCCGTGTTCGCGGTGATGGTGCGTCTGTTCCAGATCTCGCCGGCTGCCAGCAGCGGTGTCCTGAGCGACGTGCTGACCATCATCGCCATCGTCTCGATCCTGTTCGGTAACCTGTTGGCGCTGACCCAGAGCAACCTCAAGCGTCTGCTGGGTTACTCGTCCATCGCCCACTTCGGTTACTTGCTGATCGCCTTGGTGGCGAGCAAGGGCCTGGCGGTGGAAGCCATCGGCGTCTACCTGGTCACCTACGTGATCACCAGCCTGGGCGCCTTCGGCGTGATCACCCTGATGTCCTCGCCATACAACGGTCGTGACGCGGATGCCCTGTACGAATACCGCGGCCTGTTCTGGCGTCGTCCGTACCTGACCGCGGTGCTGACCGTGATGATGCTGTCCCTGGCCGGCATCCCGCTGACCGCCGGCTTCATCGGCAAGTTCTACATCATCGCCACCGGTGTCGAGTCGCACCAATGGTGGCTGGTCGGTTCCCTGGTATTGGGCAGCGCCATCGGCGTCTTCTACTACCTGCGCGTGATGGTCACCCTGTACCTGATCGAACCGAACCTGCGCCGCCACGACGCCCAACTGCACTGGGAACAGAAGGCAGGCGGCGTCATGCTGCTGGCTATCGCCGTCCTGGCGTTCTTCCTCGGCCTGTACCCACAGCCATTGCTGACCCTGGTTCAGCAGGCGGTACTGGCGGGGTGATCGCTTAGCGAAACCTGCTACAAACCAAAACGGCACCTTCGGGTGCCGTTTTGGTTTTTGTGGGATTTGTTACCGATTCTCCCCTGCCCTCTCGATCTCAGAAAGCTCACGCGGGATTAGCCGCCTGGTCCTACAGGTACATTTTGGGGAATGGGGGTACCTTGAATGCTCAAAGGACGGAAACATCGAGGCAACCCCATGAAACGCGACATCTTCAATGAAATGATGGACAGCCCCAGCGCATTGACCGCCGAGTATCAGAACCCCTACTCCTACAAAATCAACGGCGACAGTTTTTCCATCAAGTGCGCGGAAAACAAAGCCGGGCACTTGCTCGTCATGGAGCCCTCCCGAGAGCGTCGCATCGGCGCGATGAAGGGCAAGTTCATCCTTGACGACAACTTCGATGCGCCCCTGCCGGACGAATTGCTGGACGCCTTCGAGGGGCTGCATGTGTGAGGATTCTGCTCGACACCCACATTCTTCTGTGGGCCCTCACCGATGACCAGAAGTTATCCTGCACAGCCCGAACGTTCATCAGCCACGCCGCAGAGGTCCATGTCAGCGCCGCGACATTTTGGGAAATGGCGATCAAGGTCGGCTTGGGAAAACTCAACGTCGACCTGGAGGAAATACGCCAGTTCTGCATCGATAGCGGGTTCATGGAATTGCCGATCGGCGCAGAGCATGCAATGGCGGTGAAAGACCTGGAGCCTCATCACCGCGATCCATTCGACCGCCTCATCGTCGCGACCACCGTCATGGAACCGATGAAGCTGCTGACGGCTGATCCGATCATGACTCGGTACACACCATTGGCCATTCTGGTTTAGCGCCTCCTGCTGCACGCACTGTACATCGAGCCAAAGCGGCACCTTCGGGTGCCGCTTTCTTTGCACTCGCGTGAGTTGCGGGCCCTCTGGGTAGTGGTCTTATCCTGCGAATTTGTATGACTGCCCTTCGAACAATATAGGAAAAATCTCAACTCTCATCCGGACAACACTCGCCAATCCTAAAACTTTAACAACCATCTCATAACAACATCCGAAATTTCTCACGCTAAATTATCAACAATCGGCGAACCCCACGGAACTCCCGTTCCTCGCAGGCCCAGATTTACTCAGCACAATCGTCAATCACCTATTGATTTGTACGTTTTTCCGTACAGCGAAAACACGCACTTCGTAACTTCCTGTCATTTTTGACCGACCCATTTCCCCTTTATACAGTTGGCCCGTGCCTCATTGAGCACACCCAATGCCAACAACCGAAGAGAGTTCAACTCATGGGATACATGACCAGCTGGAACGCCAACAAAATTGCAGATCTCGAACAATTGGATGCCCCCACGGAAGAACAACTTGAGGAACTGCACCTGACTGAAACGGAACAGGCTGAACTGGAAGCCGAGTAACTCCCGAACCGCTGCAGGAGCGACGATTCGACAAGCTCGCTCCTGCAGCACACGGGCCAGGTCATTTCGCGTTTTTTTTCAAGGGAGTGAACAATGGACAGTTATACCGGTGTGGAGCGCGAACTCACTCTGGAGCAGGCGGAGCGGCGTATCCTGGCAGACTTGGCGAACCTCGGCCTTGAGCCGCAGGCGCGCCAGTTGGGGCAGCGGGTGGTGGCGGTTCAAGTTTGCGCCAGCTCCGATGACGCCCAGGTCGTCGCCCGCGGATCGGGGAAGGGCTACCCGAGCCATGCTCGTGTCGGGGCGTTGTTTGAAACACTGGAACATCATTTGAGCGAGCAGCTCAGCAGCGAAGATATCCGCTGTATTCCCTCACGGTACTTTTCCAACAACCCACTCTTTATCGATGACACCGTGCTGGCCACTGTCACTGAACAAACTGATGCACTTGTCGCTTGCCGAACCTACACAGACCTGTGTGACCATACTTCCTTTTATTACCCCGTTGCCTTGTCCACGCCGCGTTATTGCAATTCGCCATTGGAACAAGACTCCACTGATTACAAGGCATTAAGGCGTTACGCCTCCAACAGCGGAACAGCAATTGGCGCCAACTACAATGAAGCCGTGCTTCATGCGGTAAATGAATGCATCGAGCGTGATGCCCTTGCGCTGTTTCTACTGGATCATTTCTACTACCAGAACCACTGCGCGCTGCGCCGAGTCGTTCGGCCGGAGCCAGGCGATGAACTGAGCCAACTATGGTTGGACGCCGAAGCGGAGATTGGCGCTCCTGTTGTGCTGCTCGACATCAGCAGTGAGTTCCTGGCTCGTACCTTCCTCGCATTCTCGACCGAACCTGGCACCCACCCCCGCACATTCGGCAGCGGTTGCTCGCTCATCCCCCGCCATGGTGCCTGGCGAGCCTTGACCGAACTGGTGCAGATGCATCACGCCATGGCACAACCCGAACAGCAATGCGACCTGAGCAACGCACAGCGCCACTTGAGCCCGTTTCCACGCCTATTGCGATGCCTGCAACTGGACCTCTATCCATTGCTGAGCCAATGCACACAAATGCCCGTGGTCCTTGCCCCCGTGAGCACCGAGTCCCCGCTGGACGAGCAGCTCGATGACCTGGCAGCCGACCTGAAGCGTTTCGGGCGCACCCTCGGGGTGAGCCTGCTGCACCGCACCCCCTTGGGCACCACTGTGGTCAACGTGGTGATTCCCGGGCTGGAACGGTTTTACGTGGTGTGCAGTGGCAACGTTGTGGTGCCGCAGGCACGCGGGCGGCGGTTGCAAAAATCCCGGGGAGTGCCCGCATGACCGCTGCCCTGAACCGCGAACGTCACCTCGCTCGATCCTTCACCCTTCGCCAGACCGCACCCGGTGAACAGGATCGCTACATCGAACCCTTCGGGCCAGGCCTGCATCAGCTGTTCGTGTTACGCGTGAACGGCATCGACTGGGTCGGCCGCAAAATCCTCCAGTTTTGCGAAACCACCGGTTGGCGCATCAGCAGCCTGCTCAAGCCCTGGATGCTGCTGGGGCCGCTGATGCAATGGCAGTGGGGCAATCAGGGCGCCGTGATCCATTTCCGCGCGGCCGCCATGCCGGAGAAGGAAGCGTTGTTTCACAGTGCCATGAGCGATCCGGACAGCGAGGTGAATTTTCCGTTTCCGGCCATGGGCGATGACGGCCGGGAGTGTATTTGCCCACCCGATCACTGGCGGTGCAGCGCAACGCTCGCCGCCCAATTGAATGCCGACGAGCAGCATTTTCGCGAACATTGCGCCGCGCTGCTCAAGACCGTGGCCCGCCCCGGTTCGGTGATCCTCGACCCGGCATGTTCGACCGGTGAGCTCATCACCTACCTGTCCAGCGAGCTGGTGGGTCGCCAATGCTTGGGATCTGATCGCTCAGCCTCGATGATCGAACATGCGCTACAGCGCCATGGTGCGTCGACGGTGAGATTTTTCCTCGCCGACGCACGCCACGTTGCCATGTCCGGTGTCCGCTGCGACGTGTTGATCCTTCGGTTCCTCAATGCCGAAGTGATGACGCGCAAAGACGCACACCAGCTATTCCAGGAAATGATGACGTGCGTGAAACCGGGCGGCACGATTCTGCTGTTCGGCCATACGCCAGTGCTGCTCGGCGTGCCGTACATGGCGCAGGTATTGAAGCTTGAGTTGATTTCCAGTGTCGCAGCCCGGCCTGGCCACAGGGAACTGTTCCAGTTCTACCGGCTGAGGATGCCCGTGCAATGGTGACTCATGGCTATTACCCGACCGACGACGGCCACCAACTTTATTGGGAGCGATGCGGTACACCGGGCGGTGAACCAATCTTTTTCCTGCATGGCGGACCGGGAAGCTACTGCAATCGCCATCATCTGGAGTTCTTTGATTTGCAGCGGTTCGACATTGTCCTGTTCGACCAGCGAGGTTGCGGGCGCTCCATTCCCCACGGAGAACTGCAACGAAACGACACCGGACATTGCGTCGAAGACATCGATGGCCTGCGTCAGCACCTGGGCTTCGAGAAAATCAGCCTGCTGGGGGTGTCCTGGGGTAGCTGGCTGGCCATTCAATACCAGCAACGCTATCCGCAGGCCTTGCTGAAGACAACGCTGGCCTCAATATTCGTACCCTTTGCCGAAAACGTCAGTGCCTACGATGAACATGTGAGCATCGGCCTGGGTGCCATCCACCAGCGCACGTGCGCCGACAATGCCCGGGCGATCTACCAGATCCTGACCAAGGGTTGCGCCCTGCAGCAGCACCATGCCGCCTTGCACTGGATACAAGCCTCGATGTATCTGGAAGGACAATCCATGCCCCCCAGTCAGTTGGCGAGTTTCGCTGACCAGGACGCCGTTCGCTCCATCCGCCTGGAACTGCACTATCACCTCAATCACTACTTCTTCAGGCGTGAGGATGAATCGCTTTCACTGGATGCCAACACCGAAGTTATCCAAGGCACCCGGGACACCCTCGGCATGGCGAGCGTGCGCTGGCTCAGGCGGCGCCAGCCGTTGCAGTTCCGTCTGTTTGACGCCGGGCACAACGCCTTTGAGCCGGCCATTGTGAAGGCCGTGCGCCAGTCGTTGAAAAGAGACATCGCACGCTGACAAAAACGGCACCCGAAGGTGCCGTTGACTTGTTTGGCCTGGCGCTTACTTACGCGCGTCCGCCCACGATTTCAGCAGTTCGCTGTAGCTCACGGTTTCGCCCTGGGGCTTTTCGTTCGCCAGTTTCGGTTTCGGTGCGCCCGGCTGATCGAACCAGTACTGCGCGTCACGCTCGGGGTTCATCTTCGGTGCGCAGGTGGCTTGCGCCTTCGAACGTTCCAGGCGTGTCATGATCGCGTCCTGATCCTTGGCCAGGCCATCCAGCGCCTGTTGCGGGGTTTTCTCGCCGCTGGCCGCTTCGGCGATGTGGCTCCACCACAATTGCGCCAGACGCGGATAATCCGGCACGTTGGTCCCGGTCGGCGACCATTGCACACGGGCCGGGCTGCGGTAGAACTCCACCAACCCACCGAGTTTCGGCGCCAGGTCGGTCATCGCCTGGGAGTTGATGTCCGACTCCCGGATTGGCGTCAGGCCAACGATGGTTTTCTTCAGCGACACGGTTTTCGAGGTCACGAACTGGGCATACAGCCACGCGGCCAGTTTCTGTTTCTCAGGCGTGGACTTCATGAAGGTCCAGGAACCCACATCCTGATAACCGAGCTTCATCCCTTCTTCCCAGTACGGTCCCTTGGGGGAAGGCGCCATGCGCCATTTCGGCGAACCATCGGCATTCACAACCGGCAGGCCTGGTTTGGTCATATCGGCGGTGAACGCGGTGTACCAGAATATCTGCTGGGCGATGTTGCCCTGGGACGGCACCGGGCCGGACTCGGAGAAGGTCATGCCTGCCGCTTCCGGTGGTGCGTATTTTTTCAGCCAGTCCACGTACTTGGTGGTGGCGAACACGGCCGCCGGGCCATTGGTGTCGCCACCGCGAGTCACGCTGGAGCCCACCGGATGGCAGTCCTCGACGCGGATACCCCATTCGTCCACCGGCAAACCGTTGGGCAGCCCCTTGTCGCCGCCACCGGCCATGGAGAACCAGGCATCAGTAAAGCGCCAGCCCAGCGACGGATCCTTCTTGCCGTAGTCCATGTGCCCGTAGACGCGCTTGCCGTCGATTTCCTTGACGTCTTCGCTGAAGAATTTGGCAATGTCTTCATAGGCCGACCAGTTCACCGGTACGCCCAGTTCATAACCGTACTTTTCCTTGAACTTGGCCTTGAGGTCGGCACGTTCGAACCAGTCGGCCCGGAACCAGTACAGGTTGGCGAACTGCTGGTCAGGCAATTGGTAGATCTTGCCGTCTGGTGCAGTGGTGAACGAGAGGCCGATGAAGTCCTTGAGGTCAAGGGTCGGCGAGGTGTAGTTCTTGCCCTCGTTGGCCATCAGGTCGGTGATCGATTCGGTCTTGCCGTAGCGAAAGTGCGTACCGATCAGGTCCGAGTCGTTGACCCAGCCGTCATAGATGCTCTTGTCCGACTGCATCACCGTTTGCAGCTTTTCCACCACGTCGCCTTCCTGAAGCAGGTCGTGGGTCAGCTTGATCCCGGTGATTTCGCTGAACGCCTTGGCCAGTACCTTGGACTCGTACTCGTGGGTAGTCAGGGTTTCCGAGACGACCTTGATGTCCATCCCGCGAAACGGTTCGGCGGCCTTGATGAACCACTTCAGTTCTTCCAGTTGCTGTTCGGCCGTCAGGGTGGACGGCTTGAACTCGCTGCCGATCCATTTCTTCGCGGCCTCCTCATAGGCATCAGCCCAGGCCGAAGCGCTCAAACCGCTGAGGGCCAGCATGGCTGCCAATGAAATGCTATGTCGCAGCTTATTGTTTTTGTCGAACATAGAAACCTCCTTATTGAGTTTCGGAGCGCCGAGCGATTCGACTAGCCCCAACGCATCACAGACAACAGCCACACCAGGGATAACGCGAACGCCACCCAGATGCTCCAGTCGGTTACGCCGATCACCAGCAAATGCAGGTAGGCGCTGCCGAGAAGACCGATAAACAAACGATCGCCACGGGTGGTGGCCATCGGTAAAAAGCCACGACGCAGGACGCTCGGAGAGCGTAACTCCCAGGTCGTCATGCCAATCAGGATCAGGGCGATCACGCCAAAGAATGCCCCCGTCGGGACGGTCCAGCTCATCCATTCCATCATCAGTTCCTCATACCCGACCCAGGGCGAAGCCCTTGGCCACGTGGTTGCGTACGAACCAGATCACCAGCATGCCGGGCAGGATGGTCAGCACCCCCGCCGCCGCCAACACGCCCCAGTCGATGCCGGAGGCCGAGACTGTACGGGTCATCACCGCCGCGATCGGCTTGGCGTTGACCGACGTCAGCGTGCGCGCCAGCAGCAACTCGACCCATGAAAACATGAAGCAGAAAAACGCCGTGACGCCGATCCCCGAGCCAATCAGCGGGACGAAAATCTTTACAAAAAACTTGGGAAAGCTGTAGCCGTCGATGTAGGCCGTTTCGTCGATCTCCTTGGGCACACCGGACATGAAACCTTCGAGAATCCACACCGCCAATGGCACGTTGAACAGGCAATGCGCCAATGCCACGGCAATGTGGGTATCGAACAGGCCGATCGAGGAATACAGCTGGAAGAACGGCAACAGAAACACCGCCGGCGGCGCCATGCGGTTGGTCAGCAGCCAGAAGAACAGGTGCTTGTCACCCAGGAAGCGATACCGAGAAAACGCGTACGCCGCCGGCAATGCCACGCTCAGGGAGATCACCGTATTCAGGCTGACGTAATACAAGGAGTTGAGGTAACCGGTGTACCAGGCAGGATCGGTAAAGATCACCTTGTAGTTGTGCAGGGTGAAGTCCTGGGGAAACAGTGTCAGGCCGCCGAGGATTTCGGTATTGCTCTTGAACGACATGTTCAGCAGCCAGTAGATCGGTACCAGCAGGAACAGGATGTACAGCAGCAATGGAATCAGCTTTCTCTTGCTCATTTCGCAGGCCTCAACGGTTGGCGTCAGCGTGCGTCATGGCCGTGTAGAACAGCCAGGACACCAAGAGGATGATCAGGAAATACACCAGCGAGAACGCCGCCGCAGGCCCCAGGTCAAATTGACCGATGGCCATTTGTGTCAGGGTCTGGCTGAGAAAGGTCGTGGCATTGCCCGGCCCGCCCCCCGTGAGCACGAACGGTTCGGTGTAGATCATGAAGCTGTCCATGAAGCGAAGCATCACCGCGATCAGCAGCACGCTTTTGAGCTTGGGTAATTGGATGTGCCTGAACACCGCCCAGGCCGACGCCCGGTCGATCCGTGCCGCCTGGTAGTACACGTCCGGAATGGCGCGCAGCCCGGAGAAACACAACAGCGCCACCAGCGAGGTCCAGTGCCACACATCCATCACCAGCACCGTCACCCACGCGTCCATGGTGTTTGCCGCATAGTTATAGCTGATGCCCATGGCGTTGAGCGTCCAACCCAGCAGGCCGATGTCGGCACGGCCGAAAATCTGCCAGATGGTGCCGACCACGTTCCACGGAATCAGCAGCGGGATTGCCAGGACAATCAGCACCACCGACGACCAGCGCCCCTTGGTCGGCATGGTCAGAGCGATGGCGATTCCCAGCGGAATCTCGATCAGCAGCACGCAGGCCGAATAGATGAACTGACGCAACAGCGAGTCGTGCAGGCGTGTATCGAGCAGCACCTGCTTGTACCAGTCGGCGCCGACAAAAAAGCGGCTGGACTGGTCGAAAATGTCCTGCACCGAGTAGTTGACCACGGTCATCATCGGGATCACCGCACTGAACGCCACCAGCAGAAACACCGGCAACACCAGCCACCAGGCCTTGTTGTTCTGCACTTTGTTCATGGCTGCACCTCCCCGATCGCGTGTGGCTCCAGCAGGAATTCGTCGGCGTAGACCATCAGCCATTGCGCCGGGAAACTGATGTACGCCATACCCTCCGGCACCGGTTTGTCTTCGGCCAGGCGCACCTTCAGCGGCTGGCCATCGAGCTCCAGGGTCATGATCTTGTAGGTACCAAGGTCTTCGACGTGAACGACCCTTGCCCTCAGCGCATCGTCAAAGGGCTCGTCCCACACATGGACGAACTCCGGCCGAATGCCGACCTTCAGGGTTTGCCAGGTTGACTCGGCAATGCGCTTGCACATGGCCTCGGACAACGGCAGATGGGTCGAAGCGAACCCGACGCCGCCTGCTTGTGGCTGCACGTCGATCAAATTCATGCCGGGGCTGCCAATGAAATAGCCGACAAACGTGTGGCTGGGGCGCTCGAACAACTCGCGAGGCGTGCCGAACTGCACGATCTGGCCGCCGTACATCACCGCGATCTTGTCGGCGAAGGTCGAGGCCTCCAGTTGATCGTGGGTGACGTAGACCATGGTGATATTGAACTGCTCGTGGATCTGCTTGAGCTTGCGCCGCAGTTTCCATTTCAGGTGCGGGTCGATCACCGTGAGCGGTTCGTCGAACAGGATCGCCGACACGTCGTCGCGCACCAGGCCGCGGCCCATGGAGACTTTCTGTTTTTCGTCGGCGGTGAGGTTGCGCGCCTTTTTGTTCAGCAGGTTCTGCAGGTCGAGGACCTCGGCGATTTCCTGCACCTTGCTGTGGATTTTCGCTTCGGCCATGCCCTGGTTACGCAACGGGAACGCCAGGTTGTCGAACACCGTCATGGTGTCGTAGACCACGGGGAACTGGAACACCTGGGCGATGTTGCGCTTCTCCGGGGTCAGGTCATTGACCGCCTTGCCGTCAAACAACACATGCCCCTGGGACGGGCTGAGCAACCCGGAAATGATATTGAGCAACGTCGACTTGCCACACCCCGAAGGCCCGAGCAAGGCAAACGCACCGCCCTGCTCCCAGATGTGGTCCATCTGGCGTATGGCGTAATCCTCCGGGCCACTGGGAGTGGCGGTGTAGCTGTGGGCGAGGTTCTGCAAACGGATTTCGGCCATCAGGCAACCCTCGCGATGCGGCGACTGGGCGCCTGGACCAATCGCCCCTGCGCATCGAACACAAACAGTTTATGGGTGGGAATGTAGATGCGAATCGGCGCATCGACGTCGTACTCGTGAACACCCGGCAGGTGCAGCACCAGCAGGAAATGCTCGTTGCGTACGTGCAAAAAGGTTTCCGAGCCGCTGATCTCGGCGACTTCGACGGTCACTGCCAGCTCGAGGTCGTCATCGTTGCTGGGTACCAGCGAGATGTGGCTGGGGCGCACACCGAACCGGAACTCGCCCTCGCCTACCGGACGCAGATCCACATTCAGGGGGAAGTGCACAAAGTTGGCGAAGCTGACCTCGTTGCCGGCGATCCGGCCCGGCATCAGGTTGATCGGCGGCTCGGAAAACAGTTCGGCGGCCAGTACAGTCTGTGGCTGGTGGTAGACCTCGGCCGCCTTTCCACTCTGGATGACCCGGCCTTCATGGAGAATGGTCGTGGTGCCGCCCAACGCCAACGCTTCGTTGGGCTCGGTGGTGGCGTAGATCGCAATGGTGTGCCGTGCCTTGAACAGTTCGCGCATTTCCTGGCGCAGCTCTTCGCGCAGCTTGTAGTCGAGGTTGACCAGCGGTTCATCGAACAGAATCAGTTCGGCATCCTTGACCAGCGCCCGGGCCATTGCCGTGCGCTGTTGCTGACCGCCGGAGAGTTCCAGCGGATAACGCTTCAGGAACTTGTCGATGCGTAGCATCTTTGCGGTTTCCAGAACCTTGTCCTGTATCAGCTCGTTGGACACACCCGCCTGGCGCAGGGGCGAGGCAATGTTCTCGAACACGGTCATCGTTGGGTAGTTGATGAACTGCTGATAGACCATCGAAACATTGCGCAGCCGCACCGGGCGCTGGGTGACGTCGACGCCGTTCATCAGGACGCGCCCGCTGTCGGGCTTGTCGAGGCCCGCCATCAGGCGCATTAGACTGGTTTTGCCCGACAGCGTACGGCCAAGCAAAACGTTGAAAGATCCGGGTTCAAAACAGAGGCACGCATCGTCGATCCAGGTCTGGCCCTCAACGGTGCGGCTGACGTGTTCCAGGGTGAGTGACATGGCTCGGCCTTTTTATTATTGGAGTCAAGCGACCGGAGCAGTAGAGCGACTTTCGTGCCAGAAAATGCAAGTGGTTGATCTCAATTGGGAATTTTCGAAAAGCACGAATGTTGGTTTTCGTTGCTGAACAGAAATGAACAACTCTGGCTGAACAATTGAACAGTTCAGCGATTGACAATGAACAATACTGAACAACACTCTACGCCCAATGGAACAATGACTATCCCTGTAGGAGCGAGCTTGTCGAGGCGTCGAACCGTCGCGATGGTCGTCAACGATAACGCTGGCTTGCTGGTGCCCCGCGGTGACTGGGCTACCATCGCGACGGTTCGACGCCTCGACAAGCTCGCTCCTACAGGGGATTCGGGATTTACCTAATAAAAACAATAAAAACACCCCAGAGATCGACTGCCATGGCCGCACCCGCCTCGCCGCTCTCCCACGACGCCATCATTGCAGACTCATGGTCGCGCTGCCGGGCGTTCGGCCTCAACCACCAGAGTTCGCCGGCGTTCGATCAACTGCCCGCGGACCGCATCGCCCAGTTGCTGGAAAGTCAGCATTCACTGGTGCAGACGACTCACCAGGAAGTCCTGCCCTACTACGAAAACATCCTCAGCAATTCCAACTGCCTGATCATGCTCGCCGACAACCAGGGTCAGGTGCTGACGTCATGGGGCACCCAGCGCTTTGTCGACCCGGGCCTGGCGCGCGGGTTCAGTGCCGGCGCCAGCTGGATGGAACGTTGCAGCGGCACCAATGCCATCGGCACCGCGCTGGCGTGTGAGCAGGCGGTGCACATCGAACACGATGAGCATTTCCTCAAGGCCAACCGCTTCATGACCGGTTCCGCCGCGCCGATTTTCGATGCCGAGCGCAAGGTGATCGCGGTGCTCGACGTGTCCAGCGACAGTTATCTACCGCCGTCGCACACCCTGGGCATGGTCAAGATGATGAGCCAGACCGTGGAGAACCGGCTGATCCTCAACCTGTTCCATGGCCAGCACTTTCAACTGACGTTCAACACCGGGCTGAACAACCTCGACAGCCAATGGGCCGGATTACTGATTTTCGATGAAAGCGGCCAGGTGCTTTCAGCCAATCGCCGCGCAGACAACCTGTTGGGTGTCAGCCTGTCGCGGGTCAGTGTCGAGAGCCTGTTCAAGGTGTCGTTGATGGAGCTGCTGAACCAGCCCGAAGGCCTGCCCTTTGCCCTGCAAGCCGCAGGGCGCAACCGCTTCCAATGTGTGTTGCGCCGACCGAAACAGGCACCAATCCAGCCACGACTGTTTGCCGAACCCAAGCGCGCCGAGCCCTCTGTCGCCACCATCAGCCTCAATACCCTGCACTTCGGCGACAGCCGTGTGGAAAAAGCCGTGCGCCAAGCCGAGCGCCTGTTGGAAAAAGACATTCCGTTGTTGATCCATGGCGAAACCGGGGTCGGCAAGGAGGTGTTCGTCAAGGCCCTGCATCAGGCCAGCTCACGTAGCAAACAGCCGTTCATTGCCGTCAACTGTGCGGCAATCCCCGCCGAGCTGGTGGAGTCCGAGCTGTTTGGCTATGAGAAAGGGGCGTTCACCGGCGCCAATCAAAAAGGCAGCATCGGGCTGATTCGCAAGGCGGACAAGGGCACGCTGTTCCTGGATGAGATTGGCGACATGCCGCTTCCCACCCAGGCTCGCCTGTTGCGTGTGCTACAGGAGCGTTGCGTACAACCGGTGGGCAGCAGCGAACTGTTCCCGGTGGACATCCGCATCATCTCGGCCACCAACCGCTCGCTGCGTGAACAAGTGCAACTGGGCCGTTTTCGCGAAGACCTTTATTACCGCATCGGCGGCCTGACCCTTGAGCTGCCGCCCCTGCGCGAGCGTAGCGACAAGCAGGCTCTGTTCAAACGCTTGTGGGAGCAGCATCGCGAACCGTCGCAATGGGCGGGCTTGAGTCGGGAGGTGATGGAGCTGTTCAGCCGTCATCCGTGGCCGGGTAACTTGCGCCAGGTCAGCAGCGTGATTCAGGTGGCATTGGCCATGGCCGAGGAACAACCGGTGCGGCCGGAGCATTTGCCGGATGACTTTTTTGTCGACCTGGAGATGGAGCCAATGGAGACGCCCGAGCCGCTGGCGGTGGACCTGGATGATGCCGAAGACTTGAATCGGCAGTTGCAGGCGGTGGGGGGGAATATTTCCCACCTGGCGCGGCGGTTGGGGGTTAGTCGCAATACCTTGTACAAAAGGTTGCGGCAGACTGAGTGACCGCGGTGGATTTGAAATCGAATCGCGGGCAAGCCCACTCCCACAGGGCCTTGAGCCGAACTCAGAATCTGATTTCACTCCGAAACACTGTGGGAGCGGGCTTGCTCCGGGCGGCGTTCCGACGATGAGGCCGGCCAGACCACCGCAATATCCAAACCCTGCACCCAAACAAAAACCCGCACAAGGCGGGTTTCTGTTTTCAGCGGTTCAGCCAATCAATCAGCCAAACGCCAGGTCGTGCCGCCCTTGCCATCTTCCAGCACTACGCCCATGGCGGTGAGCTGGTCACGGATGCGGTCAGATTCGGCCCAGTCCTTGGCCGCACGCGCCGCCAGACGCGCCGCAATCAGGGCATCAACCTGCGCCGCGTCCACCCGCCCTTCGGCGCCGGCTTGCAGGAAGTCTTCGGCCTCGAGCTGCAACACACCCAGCACATCGGCCAGTTGCTTCAAACGCGCCGCCAGACCGGCCGCCGCGTCAAGATCGCTCTCGCGCAGACGGTTGATCTCACGCACCATCTCAAACAGCACCGCGCAGGCTTCCGGCGTGCCGAAGTCGTCGTTCATCACCTGGGTGAAGCGCTCGACAAACGCCTCGCCACCGGCTGGAGCGACTTTCGGCAGGCCTTTCAACGCATGATAGAAACGCTCGAGTGCGCCCTTGGCGTCCTTGAGGTTGTCTTCCGAATAGTTGATCGCGCTGCGGTAGTGGCTCGACACCAGCAGGTAACGCACGACTTCCGGGTGGTACTTTTCCAGCACGTCGCGAATGGTGAAGAAGTTGTTCAAGGACTTGGACATCTTCTCGCCATTGATGCGGATCATGCCGCAATGCATCCACGCGTTGGCGTAGGTCTTGCCGGTAGCCGCTTCGCTCTGGGCGATTTCGTTCTCGTGGTGCGGGAACTCCAGGTCGCTGCCGCCGCCATGAATGTCGAAGGTCTCGCCCAGGCAGCAGGTCGACATCACCGAGCACTCGATGTGCCAGCCCGGACGCCCGTCACCCCACGGCGATGGCCAGCTTGGCTCACCCGGCTTGGCGCCTTTCCACAGCACGAAGTCCAGCGGGTCCTGCTTGGACTCGTCGACTTCGATCCGCGCGCCGATGCGCAGGTCTTCGATCTTCTTGCGCGAGAGCTTGCCGTAGCCCATGAACTTGGCGACGCGGTAGTACACGTCACCATTGCCAGGTGCGTAGGCATAACCCTTGTCGATCAGGGTCTGGATCATCGCGTGCATGCCGGGGATATGCCCGGTGGCGCGTGGCTCCATGTCCGGCTTGCGGATGTTCAGGCGCGCTTCGTCTTCGTGCATCGCCGCGATCATTCGCTCGGTCAACGCTTCGAACGACTCGCCGTTCTCGTTGGCTCGATTGATGATCTTGTCGTCAATGTCGGTGATGTTGCGCACATAAGTCAGGTCGTAGCCGCTGAACCGCAACCAGCGGGTCACCAGGTCGAACGCGACCATGCTGCGGCCGTGGCCCAGGTGGCAGTAGTCGTACACGGTCATCCCGCACACGTACATGCGCACCTTGTTGCCATCCAGCGGTTTAAAGACTTCTTTGCTCTTGGTGAGCGTGTTGTAGATCGTCAGCACGTCCAGGTTTCCTTGAATCACTGGCCCCACGAATCACGCAAGGTCACGGTACGGTTGAACACCGGAGCGCCCGGTTTCGAGTCCTTGATATCCGCGCAGAAGTAACCTTCGCGCTCGAACTGGAAACGGTCTTCCGGTTGTGCGTCGCCCAGCGAGGGTTCGGCACGACAACCGGTCAGCACCTGGAGGGAGTCAGGGTTGATGTTGTCCAGGAAACTGGCGCTGTCCTCGGCCTTCTCAGGGTTCGGGGAGCGGAACAGTCGATCGTACAGACGCACTTCGCACTCGATGCTGGCCGCCGCCGGCACCCAGTGGATCACGCCCTTGACCTTGCGGCCTTCAGGGTTCTTGCCCAGGGTGTCCGGATCATAGGAGCAACGCAGTTCGACGATGTTGCCATCGGCGTCCTTGATCGCTTCGTCGGCACGGATCACGTAGCTGCCACGCAAACGCACTTCGCCGTTCGGTTCCAGGCGCTTGTAGCCCTTCGGCGGCTCTTCCATGAAGTCATCGCGGTCGATGTAGATTTCACGGGCGAACGGCAGCTTGCGCACGCCGAGTTCTTCTTTCTGCGGATGACGCGGCAGTTCGAGGTTGTCGACCTTGTCTTGCGGATAATTGGTGATCACGACTTTCAACGGGCGCAGCACGCACATCGCGCGAGGTGCGTTCGCGTCCAGGTCCTGGCGGATACTGAATTCGAGCATGCCGAAGTCGACCACGCCGTCGGAACGGTTGGTGCCGACCATGTCGCAGAAGTTGCGGATCGAAGCCGGCGTGTAGCCACGACGACGGAAACCCGACAAGGTGGACATGCGCGGATCGTCCCAGCCGTTGACGTGTTTCTCATCGACCAGTTGCTTGAGCTTGCGCTTGCTGGTGATGGTGTAGTTCAGGTTCAGGCGGCTGAATTCGTACTGGCGCGGGTTGGCCGGCACCGGCAGGTTGTCCAGGAACCATTCGTACAGCGGGCGATGGCTTTCGAACTCCAGGGTGCAGATCGAGTGGGTGATGCCTTCAATGGCATCCGACTGACCGTGGGTGAAGTCATAGTTGGGGTAGATGCACCACTTGTCGCCGGTCTGGTGGTGATGGGCATGACGGATGCGGTACATGATCGGGTCGCGCAGGTTCATGTTCGGCGAGGCCATGTCGATCTTGGCGCGCAGCACGCGAGCGCCGTCCGGGAACTCGCCGGCGCGCATGCGGGCGAACCAGTCGAGGTTCTCTTCCACGGAACGGTCACGGAACGGGCTGTTGCGGCCCGGCTCGGTCAGGGTGCCACGGTATTCCTTGGCTTGCTCGGGGCTCAGGTCGTCCACATAGGCCTTGCCGGCCTTGATCAGCTCCACGGCCCAGTCGTGCAATTGGTCGAAATACTGCGAGGCGTAGCGCACTTCGCCGGACCATTCGAAGCCCAGCCATTTGACGTCGCTTTCGATCGCGTCGATGTATTCCTGGTCTTCCTTGGCCGGGTTGGTGTCGTCGAAACGCAAGTGAGTGACGCCGCCGAATTCCTGGGCCAGGCCGAAGTTCACACAGATCGACTTGGCGTGACCGATGTGCAGGTAGCCGTTGGGCTCGGGCGGGAAACGGGTGACGATCTGCGTGTGCTTACCCGAGTCCAGGTCCGCCTGGATGATCGGGCGCAGGAAATTGACCGGCACGGCAGGGCCGGTCTTGGAATTCGAGGTAGGGTCGACAGTGGGCTTGCTCATAGGATCCTTGAACATACAAGTGCGCGGCCGGAAGACAGCCAGACAAAACAAAGCCGCTATCATAGCCGATGCCGTCAAGTACCTGACAGAGCGCACTCGGCAAACCGTCGTATTTAATCGGGCATAAAAGAAAAAACTGCCTCGAAATTCGCGCCTGTCACGCTAAACTGCGCACCTTGGCCGACAAGGCTGAACCGGTAGCGGAGCAAAATGTTCCAATGCCCACGAATTCCCTAGAAAGAGTACCGATCATGACCCAAGTCAAACTGACGACCAACTTTGGCGACATCGTTCTGGAATTGAACGCCGAGAAAGCCCCGATCACCGTGGCCAACTTCGTTGAATACGTCAAAGCCGGTCACTACGAAAACACCGTTTTCCACCGTGTCATCGGTAACTTCATGATCCAGGGCGGCGGTTTCGAACCAGGCATGAAAGAAAAGAAAGACAAGCGCCCAAGCATCCAGAACGAAGCCGACAACGGCCTTTCCAACGACAAGTACACCGTCGCCATGGCCCGTACCATGGAGCCGCATTCGGCGTCGGCGCAGTTCTTCATCAACGTTGCCGACAACAGCTTCCTGAACCACAGCGGCAAGAACGTGCAGGGCTGGGGCTACGCCGTGTTCGGTAAAGTGACCGCAGGCACCGACGTTGTCGACAAGATCAAAGGCGTTTCCACCACCATGAAGGCCGGCCACCAGGACGTGCCTGCAGACGATGTGATCATCGAGAAAGCCGAGATCATTGAGTGATATTGCTGATTTCAGACTTGCATCTGGAAGAGGAGCGCCCGGACATCACCCGGGCGTTTCTGGATTTGCTCGCCGGACGCGCCCGTTCGGCGAGTGCGTTGTACATCCTCGGTGACTTTTTCGAGGCCTGGATTGGCGATGACGCCATGACGCCCTTCCAACGCTCCATCTGCCAGGCTCTGCGCGATCTCAGCGACAGCGGCACGGCCATTTTCCTCATGCATGGCAATCGCGACTTCATGCTCGGCCAGGCCTTCTGCAAACAGGCTGGCTGCACCTTGCTGAAAGATCCGAGTGTCGTGCAGTTCCTTGATGAACCGGTGCTGTTGATGCACGGCGACAGCCTGTGCACCCGCGACGAAGCCTACATGAAGCTGCGTCGGTACCTGCGTAACCCCATCACCCTCTTCATCCTGCGCCACCTGCCCCTGCGCACCCGACACAAACTGGCGCGCAAGCTGCGCAGCGAAAGCCGGGCGCAGACGCGGATGAAGGGCAACGACATCGTCGATGTCACTCCGGGAGAAATTCCGCGGATCATGCAGCAATACGGGGTGAAAACCCTGGTCCACGGCCACACCCACCGCCCCGCCATCCACAAGCTGCAATTGGGCGACCAAGCCGCCCGGCGCATCGTGCTGGGCGATTGGGATCGCCAGGGCTGGGCGTTGCAGGTGGACGAAGGCGGCTACGCCCTGGCGCCGTTCGACTTCGCCCCACCGCCGGCGTTGGCTGCGCCTACGGCCTAATGCCCCCCTGTAGGAGCGAGCTTGCTCGCGATAGCGGTGTGTCAGCCAATATGATGTTGGCTGACACACCGCTATCGCGAGCAAGCTCGCTCCTACAGGGACGCGTGTGTGTGTTGGCTTAATGGCCGGACGCCGCAGGCCCCGCCTTCGCCGCGAACGGCGGTTTCGCCAGCCAGACAATCACGATCAACGCCATGAACGCCCAACCCAGCAGCGTGAAGTAATCCACCGTGGACAGCATGTACGCCTGGCTGCCCAGCACATGATCGAGCTGCGCGTACGCCGGGCTGCCCGCTCCGCCAAGATTCTGCAACGCATCTCGGGTGGCCGGGTCGTAAGTGGTGATGCTTTCGCTCAGGTACGCATGGTGCTGGTCGGCGCGGCGAATCCAGATCCAGGTGGTCAGCGACGCAGCGAAACTGCCGCCCAACGTACGCAAGAACGTCGCCAGGCCCGCGCCATCGGCGATCTGGCTCGGTGGCAGATCGGACATCAGGATGCTCAGGGTCGGCATGAAGAACAGCGCCACGCCAATGCCCATGAACAACTGCACCAGGGCGATGTGCTGGAAGTCCACTTCGTTCGTGAAGCCGGCACGCATGAAGCAGCTCAGGCCAATCGCCAGGAACGCCAGCCCGGCCAGCAATCGCAGGTCGAATTTGTGTGCGTACTTGCCGACAAACGGTGACATCAGCACCGGCAGAATGCCGATGGGCGCCACTGCAAGCCCGGCCCAGGTCGCCGTGTAGCCCATCTGCGTCTGCAACCATTGCGGCAGGATCAGGTTGATGCCGAAGAACCCGGCATACCCAAGCACCAGTACCAGGGTGCCGATGCGGAAGTTGCGGTAGGCGAACAGACGCAGATTGACCACCGGGTGCTCGTCGGTCATTTCCCAGATCACGAAGACTGCCAGGGCGATCACCGAAATGGCGGCGCCGATCAGGATGAAGTTCGATTCGAACCAGTCCAGGTCGTTGCCCTTGTCGAGTATCACCTGCAACGCGCCTACGCCGATGATCAGCGAGATCAAGCCGACGTAATCCATCGGCTGGCGGCTGGTTTCCACCGGACGAGCCTTGAGCTGCTGACGCACCACCATCACCGCGAACATCCCGATGGGCACGTTGATGAAGAAAATCCACGGCCAACTGTAGCTGTCGGTGATCCAGCCCCCGAGGATCGGCCCGGCAATCGGTGCAACCACCGTGACCATCGCCAGCAACGCCAGGGCCATGCCGCGCCTGGCCGGCGGATAGACCGCGATCAGCAGCGTCTGGGTCATCGGGTACAAGGGCCCGGCCACCAGGCCTTGCAACACCCGAAAGCCGATCAGTTCGGGCATCGAGGTGGAAATACCGCACAGGAACGACGCCAGCACAAACAGAATGGTCGCCCACAGAAACAGCTTAACCTCGCCAAAGCGCCGGCTCAGCCACCCGGTCAGCGGCAAGGCAATCGCGTTGCTCACGGCAAACGAGGTGATCACCCAGGTGCCCTGCTCCGAACTCACGCCAAGGTTGCCGGAAATGGTTGGCAACGCCACGTTGGCGATGGTGGTGTCGAGCACTTGCATGAAGGTCGCCAGCGACAGGCCAATGGTGCTGAGCAGCAGACTGGGCGGCGTGAAAGACGCGTTATTGCTCATCGCGAGTCCTATGCAAACATGAGGAGGGGCGCAGCCGCGCCTCCCTGTGGGGTCAGCGCTGCGCGGTTTTGCTCGCGGCAGCGCTGTTGTCGTGGATCAACTGGGTAATCATCGCGTCCGCCTCGGCCAACTGGCGGTCGTAGACCGTGGTGCTGAACGACGCCTTTTGTGGCGGCTGTTGCGCCAGGACCGGGCCGCTCTGGTCTCGCAGGTTGACATCGACCTGGGTCGACAGGCCCACGCGCAACGGGTGCTTGGCCAGCTCTTGCGCATTGATGTGAATCCGCACCGGCACCCGCTGGACGATCTTGATCCAGTTACCGGTGGCGTTCTGCGCCGGCAGCAGGGCAAACGCGCTACCGGTGCCAGCGCCAAGGCTGTCGATGGTGCCGCTGTACTTCACGTCACTGCCATACAGGTCAGCCTCGATGTCCACGGGCTGCCCGATGCGCATGTCACGCAGCTGGGTTTCCTTGAAGTTGGCGTCGATCCACAGCTGATCCAGCGGGATCACCGCCATCAGCGCGGTGCCCGGCTGTACGCGCTGCCCCAGTTGTACCGATCGCTTGGCTACGTAACCGGTGACCGGCGCGATCAAGGTGCTGCGCGCATTGGTGAGATAGGCCTGACGCAGTTGTGCGGCGGCTTCCATCACATCCGGGTGCGACGACACGACGGTGTCATCGACCAGAGCACTGGTGGTTTTCAATTGCTGTTTGGCATTGGCCAGGGCGTTTTGCGCCGAGGTCAGGTCGTCGCGGGCATGGGACAGCTCTTCCTGGGAAATTGCCCCACCCGCCGCGAGATTCTTGCGTCGGGTGTAGTTGTCCTGGGCCTTCTGCACTTCCGCCTGCTGGGCGTTGACCTGGGCCTTCATGCCGTCGACATTGCTGTACAGGCCGCGTACCTGACGCACGGTGCGAGCCAGTTTGGCCTGGGCGCTTTGCAGGCCGACTTGCGCGTCGTTAGGGTCGAAATTGACCAGCACCTGGCCTTCGTGGACCAGATCGCCATCATCCGCGCCGATGCTGACCACGGTGCCGGTGACCAACGGTGTGATTTCCACCACGTTGCCGTTCACATAGGCGTCGTCGGTGCTTTCGGTCCAGCGGCCATAAAATTCGTGATAACCCCAGACGCCGACACCGGCGAGGATCACCACCACGGCCAGCACCAACAGCATGACCTTGCGTTTGCGCGGGTTGCCGTTGTCCGGGGCGTCGGGGGTTTGAGTATTGGCAGTGGCCATGACAATTACCTTGAATTAGTGGGTCTGCGTGGCTGTTTGTGTGTCGGCTGCGTCGGCGGGTTTCACCGCCGCCAGGTTCTCGCCCTGAAAACCGCCGCCCAGCGCCTGCATCAATTGGATCGACAGGTCGATCTGTTCGGCATTCAGGTTGGCCAGCTGACGCTGGGCCTGGAGCAATTGCTGCTCGATGCTGAGCACGTCCAGGTAGTTGCCGATGCCGGAACCGTAACGCTGGACGACGGTGTCGTAGGAATCCTGGGCAATGTCTGTGGCATGTTGCTGGGCTCCGATCTGCCGGCCGATATCACGCAACTGATTGATGGTGTCGCTGATATCACCCAGCGCATTCACCAGGCTTTTGTTGTACTGCGCCACCGCGAGGTCGTAATCGGCATCCCGCGAATCAAGGTCAGCCCGAAGGCGACCGCCATCAAAAATCGGCACCGAGATCGTCGGGGCGATGTTGAAGAAGCGACTGGCGGAACCGAACATTGCATCACCCAACAAGGATTCGGCACCGGCGGCGGCGCTGAGGTTCAAATTGGGATAAAAGCGCGTCTTGCTCGCATCGATGTTCTTGCTCGCCGCCTCGACCCGCCAGCGCGCCGCCACCAGGTCCGGCCGACGCCCGAGCAACTCGGCCGGCAACACCGACGGCAAGGCAACCGCACCCGGCTTGAGAATCTGTGGCCGCACGATGTTGTTGGCGCGATCCGGGCCTTTGCCCAGCAACACCGCCAGCGCAATTTTTGCGCTTTGCAGGCGTTTCTCCGCATCGATCAGACTCGCCTGGGAAGAGGCTTCAAGGCTTTCGGTCTGCTGGAACTGGTATTGGCTGTCGATGCCGGCACTCAAGCGGCGCTGGCTCAGGTCGAGCATTTGCCGGGTGCGCTTGAGGTCTTCGCTCGCCAGGTCATGCACGATGTGCGCTTGGCCCAGATCGCTGTAGGCCCGGGCGACATCGGCTGCCAGGGTCAGTTGCGCGGCCTGCTGATCAACTTCGGCTGCGCGGGCCTGACCCAGCGCAGCTTCCCAGGCAGCACGCTGCCCTCCCCAGAGATCGAAGTTGTAATTGAAACTGACACCCACATTACGCACGGTCGAATAGGCGCCGCCCTGCCCCGCTGGGTCCTGATCACGGGCCAGGCGCGACCGGCTGACACCGGCGATGGCATCGAGGGTCGGCATGCGCGCGGCGTCGGCGGCATACGCAGCAGCGCTGGCCTGATGAGCCCGGGCGTCGGCGATCTGCATGTCGGGGCTGTCCTGCAATGCCTCGCGGATCAGGCCGTCGAGTTGCGGGTCGCCGAGGCTTTTCCACCAATCACTTTTCGGCCAGGCTGCGGGCGAAAGGGTCACGCCGCTGAGTGACTGACCGGCCTGCAGTTTTTTTGCATCCAGGCTTGTGCCTTCGGTCGTCAGGCCGCTGTAGCTGGCACACCCGGCCAGCACCATGGCCGCCAGCACCAGGCTCAGGCCGGTCCGCATGGTTTGGCCGTTCATTTATCAGCTACCCGCAGCAACGTGATCGAGTCACCGGCTGCCACCAGGATTTTCTTCAGAATCTGTTCCAGGGTAACCAGCTCTTGCGGCGTGATCGCCCCCGCCAGCTCATTCATTGCCTGGGCGCCAATCTGCGGCAGGCGGCCAGCGAGTGACTGACCGTCTTCGGTCAACACAAGCTGGACCTGACGGCGATCGGCTTCGCTGCGTTGGCGGGCGAGGAAACCTTTCTGCTCCAGGCGATCGAGCATGCGCGTCATCGAACCACTGTCGAGCGACAGGTGGCGGCACAACTCGGCCGGAGTGTCGACACCGAACTGAGCCATGATGATCAACACCTTGAACTGCGCGGCGGTGATGCCGTGGGGTTCCATGTGTGTGTCGATGATCCGGTCCTTGAGCAACGCGGCGCGTCCGAGCAAGAGACCGAGGTGGCAGTTATGAAAATTGTCCGGGGTGAAATGAGTCATCTGATCACCAATTAGCTGCCTAGGCAGTGAATGTGTGACGAGATATTACTGCTTAGGCAGCAAATGTCCAAGCATTAGTTAGCTAGCTTTTTATTTAATTGACGGGAGGTGATGCAAACCCCCTGTAGGAGCGAGCATGCTCGCGATGCTCGCCCAGACACCGCGGGTATCCAGGGCAACCCACGTCCTCCCTGGCGATCCTTCGCGAGGGTTGCCGCGCCTACAGAAAGCAGACGCTAGAAATCCCGTTTGTAGAAGATGTCCAGAGAACTGGCTACGCCACCCGCCGCTTCCAGATAGACCTTCTTGCTCAGCTTGTAGCGCAGGGCAATGGTGTTGGCCGGTTCGAACACGCCCACGCCATAACGCAGGCTGAGTTTTTCCGAGAGGTTGCCGCTGGCGACCACGCTGGTGGTATTGCCGCTGCCTTCGGTGTCGAGCTGGAAATCGTCGATACCCAGGTCGCTGGCCAACTTGCCGGTGACCCCGGAGCTGCCCATCAATCCCAGGCCCAGGGCGGCTTGCGCAAGCATGTTGTTGTCTTCGCCGGTGGTGCTCAGCGGACGCCCCAGCACGAGGTAAGACAAGGCCTGTTCCTGGCTCATCGCCGGTTCGGAGAAAATCTGCGTGGTCGGCTGTTCGGCGCTGCCGCTCAAGCGAATGCCGGCGATCACGTCGTCAGTCTGGCGAATCGCTTCGATATCCAGGTAAGGCTGATCAATCGGCCCCGCAAACAACAGGCGTGCCCGACGCACGCTCAGGCGCTGGCCATAGGCGCGGTAACGCCCGTCGTTGAGCCACAGCTCGCCACGGGTGTCGAGGTTGTCGCCGATGTGCACGTGGCCTTGCACATTGGCGGTCAGGCCAAATCCGGCAAAGCTCAGCTTGTCGTCGCCGACCTGCACATCGATGTCCATCTTCATGGCAACCGGTGGTTTGCCCTCTTCAGTCTGCTGGCCGATGATCACTGCGTCGTCCGAGAGCTTGACCGTCGATGGCGGCAACTCGCGCACGGTGATTGCGCCTCGGGGCACTCGCACCTTGCCAGCGACTGCCAACTCATCGCCCTTCATGGAGATTTTCAGGTCCGGTTCGACTTCAACCTTGGCGTAGGGCTCGACCGTCACCGGCAACTGCGTGCCCTTGAGCGCCAGGTCCACCACCAGCGCCTGGCCCCAGGCGATGTCGCCCGTCAAGGTGCCCTGCCCGCTCTTGCCGCTCTTCCATCCGCCATTCACTTGCAGGGCTTCACCGGCAATAACGGCTTGCACCCGCAAGCCTTGCAGTTCCATCGGCAATTCGGGACCGGAGACCTCACCGTCACTGAGCAGCAGATTGCCGTTGACCAGCGGCGCCATCAGCGTGCCGGCGATGTTGCCGCTGCCATTGAGGCGCCCGCTGAGTTTCTCGACCATCGGCACGAAAGGCCGCGCCACCGACAAGTCGAGACCATTGAGACGGAAGGAGCCGTTGAGCGGTTTGTTCTTCGCCAGCGGATTGATCTGGGCCTGGACGTTCAACTCGCCAAGCTTGTCGCCGACGAACACCAACTCGCTGTCGATGCGTTTGGGCGTGAGTTTGCTGGTGAGCTTCAGGGTCTGATAGGGGAAGTCCAGCCACTGGTCCTTTTCCTTGATGCGCAGGGTGCCGCCTCCGGCATCGAGGCTGATCACGCCGTTCGGGCCGCTGGCCGGCAGGTCCAGTTGCACGTCGGCATTGAGAACCCCTTTCCAGGCAAAATCCCTGGGTAACCACTGCGCCAGGCTGTCGATGGGGAATTGCTTGAGGTGGTAACGCAGCTTGGGTTCTGGCATCAGGCGCTGGTCTTCGCCGCAAAGGCTGGCCGCACCGGACATCCAGCAGTGGGCGCCGAAGTTGATTTTGCCGTCAGCCAGGCGTTCGAGCTTGGCCGGCCCTTGCAGCCGCCAGTCCTGGCCACCGGTCTGGATATCACCGCTGGCCAGCCGTCCGCGCCAGTTGCCCTTGTCCAGCGCGCCGTCGAAGCCCAGCGCCAGTTTCAATTGCGGGCCTTGCAGTTCGAGGGTTAATTGCTGCTTTTTGATATCGCCCTGGCCGCTGGCTGTCAGCGTGCCCAGCGCGGTGTCACCGACCTGGATGCCGCTTCCCTTGAGGTCGATTTTCGCGCGCTGCGCGTGGTCGAGGGTGGCGTCCAGGTTCAGGCTTTGCAGGCGATTGTCCTGGAACGCCAGTTGCGTACCTTGCAGCCCGAGTTTGCCCTGTGGCGCGTTGAAGGTGCCGGCGACATCCACTCGACCGTTGATTTGCCCGCGCAGCTGTGGCCAGAGTTGGGCCAGACGGGGCAATTTGAGATCGATCTGGCCAGCCAGTTGCTGGTGCAGGCTACCCTTGCCAGTGATGCTGTTGTCGCCGAGGCGGATTTGCAGTGCGCTGAGGTTCCATTGCTCGCCGCCGCCATCGGCCTTGGCCTGGATGATCGCCGGTTGGCCGCGCAGTTTTCCCTTGAGGTCGAGGTCGGCGTTGAGGCTGAGCTTATCGTTTTTCAGTTCGCCTTTGCTGCGCAAGGGTCCGGCCAGGACACCTGGCAACTCGGCGACCCAATACGCGGGGTTGATGGCCGACAAGTCGAGCGCCGTGTCCCAGGCGATGCCATCGGCAAATTGCAGGTTCAGGTGGCCGTCGGCCTTACCCTGACCCGCCTGGAGCTGGATCTGTTGCAGATGGATTTGGCTCAGGTCGCCGGCGAATGGGCTGCTCACGTTGAACGCCCCCGCCGGGCCATCCAGCGCCGCCTTGAAGTTGCCCAGGTACTGGCCGTCGGTGTAGGAGACTTCGCCGTTGAATTGTCGCAGCGCCACCTCCGGTTCGTCGATCAACGGATAGAGGCGGTGCCAGGGAAAATCCTGCCAGTCGATGTTTGCCGTGGCGTCGAGGCCTTTGCTCCAATCGACGACGCCCGTGAGCTTGAGGCTTTGCTTGTCGTTGGCCGTCAGGTCCAGCCCGGCGATTTGCGCACCGTTCGCGTCAACCTTGCCTTGCAGCGATAGCGCGACGGGCCCCTGCTCGGCGGGCAGCGTGGCGTTGCCGCGCAACTGATAGCCGTTTTTCAGGTCGCCCTCGCCGGTCAGTACCAACTGATTGAGTTGCAGGGTATCCGGCAGGTCGGCGGCGGGCTTAAAGCCGTCGGCGGTAATGCGCACGCTGGCCGGCAGGTTTTCCACCAGCGGCTGCAATTCGCCGCTCAACTGCCCATCGAGGTAACCGCTGCTGTCGGCATTGAGCTTGAGGGTTTTCAGCAGGTCGCCGTTGACGCTCAGGTCCAGCGTCCAGGGGGCCGGGGTCGACAGGCGCAATTGACCTGAGGCCCGGAGCGGCCAGTTACCGGTGGGTTGCAGCAGGCCGGACAGGTTCAGGCTGATGTCGTCCCGTTGCAACTGCACCGCATCGATCTGAATCCCCTGCGCGGTCCAGTGCGCCGCCAGTTGCAGGCCCTTGAGTTCTTCACTGCCGTTAAACAGCAGGCGGCCGACTTGCACCTCGCCCAGTTCCAGGGCCAGCGGCAGTTTCAGGTCCGGCAAGCTGATCGGCCCATTACCGCTGTCTTCCTCGCCAGGAGGAAATTGCAGGCTGACCTGATCGGCCTTCAACTGTTCGATGCACAGCGTCATGCGTGTGAGGCACGAGGGTGACCACGCGAAAATCACCTGGTCCAACTCAACCCGGCTGGTGTCCTGCTGCCACACCAGGTGATCGGCGCTCCACTGCCCGCCCAAACGGCCCTGGAAATTCTCCACTGACAAACCCGGCACCAACCCAAGCACCCAGCGGCTGCCCGGCGCCGTGCCCAGCACCGTGGTGAACGCCAGCAGGACCAGCATCAACAGCGCCAGAATCGCCAGCAACGTTATTTTCAAACCACGCTTCACAGCTCGGGCCCCATGGAAAAGTGCAATCGAATGCCACCGTCATCATCCATCGCATGAGCCAGGTCGAGGCGAATCGGCCCCACGGGGGAAACCCAGCGAACACCGATGCCGACCCCGGTCTTGAGGTTGGGCAGTTCAAATTTATTAAAGGAGTTGCCCTGATCGATGAAGGTCGCGACCCGCCATTTTTCGGCAATGGAATACTGATACTCGACGCTGGCCGCCACCATATAACGGCCACCGATGCGATCGCCTTCGGAGTTTTCCGGGGACAGGCTTTGATAGTCGTAACCACGCACGCTCTGATCGCCACCGGCGAAGAAGCGCAGCGACGGCGGTATCGACTTGTAGCCGTTGGTGGCACTGCCGCCGACCTGCATGCGGCCAAGGAAACGGTGCTTGTCGAAGACCGTGGTCAGCCCCTTGACCAGGGCAGTGCCATACAGCAGGTTGTTGTCGGACCCCAGCCCTTCTTTGGCGACCTTGGTGTCGAACGCCAGGCGATAGCCGTTGTGCGGATCGATGCGGTTGTCGCTTTTCAGATACGAGTAGCTGACACCGGGCATCAACAAGGTACTGAGGCCGGAATCGTCCCCCAGGCGATATTCTTCGCGTTGCCACTTCAGCGACACCACCCGTTGCCAGCCGCTGGGCAATTTGCTGTGCCACTCCGGGCCTACCGTCAGCAATTTGCTGAGGCTGTCATTGTCGGCAATTTCCTCATTCTGATAACCACCGGCGAAGCGCAGTTTGTCGGTCAGCGGCGGATCCAGTGGAATGTCGTAGAACACCCCGACGTTCTGCCGGGGCGCGGAAACTTCGGTTTCCCAGCCATAGCTGTGGCCCTGGGGATTGACCCAGTGCCGGGTCCAGTTGGCCTTGACCCGGGGGCCGACGTCGGTCGAGTAGCCGAGACCGAGCCCCATCGTGCGCGGCTTGCGGGTCTCGAGTTTGACGTCGACCGGTATCACGTCTTCCTTGGAGGCAGTCGGCGCAGCGTCGACCCGAACGCCTTCAAAATAGCCACTCGATTGCAGATTGCGGTTCAGTTCGGCGATCAGCTCGGAGTCGTAGGGCGCGCCCGCCTTGAACGGCACCATGCGTTGCAACAGGTCTTCGTCGAACGGCGTGTCGCCTTCGAAACTGACTTTGCCCAAGGCATATCGCGGGCCGCTGTCGTATACGAGTTCGATATCGGCGACGCCCGCACGCGGGTCGATGGCGAGTGTTTGCCGGGTAAAACGGCCACTGAAAAAGCCGTAACGCGACGCCTGATTCTGGATCAACCGCTTGGCGTCTTCGTAATGCCCATGGTTGAGGACCGCGCCGGTTTTCAGCGCCGCGCTCTTGGGGACTTTAAAGGACTTGAGTGCGGCTGCCGGGCCATCGATACGGACCGTGACGGTGCGTAAATGAATCGGCTCGCCGGGTTCGATATTGAGGATCAGGCGCGGGTTCTTGCCACCCTTAACGTCGCTCTCGATCTGCGGCTGGTAATAACCCAGTGCCTGGGCGGCCTTGCGCGCCTGCTCTTCGGCGCCCCGACTGAAGCGCAGCAACGCCTCCTCGTCACGATCGCCGAGGCTGCCGATATAGCCCTCTATATTGGCTTTCAGCTCGTCGTTGGACGGTTTGACCCGCACATCCAATTCACTTTGCGCCAGAGCCGCGCAACTGGTGAACAGCATCAGCACGGCGCTGGTGATTCTTCCTGGAAACTTCATAGGCGCGGATGCTAACACGAGCTTGGGAGCGTGATAGAACCTCGCTTGGCGCGAAAGTTCTACCGTTTATGCCGAGGCGGTTTGCAACACCTGCGGATTGGCGTGGAAAAACACATGTTCGCGGATGGGGCCTACCGCCACTTCGCCAATTTCCTCGTACCCCTGACGCTTGTAGAACTCCAGGTAGCGAGGGTTGCCGGTATCGAGTACCACCCCCTGGGAATGTTCATCCACCGCACACCAGTTGTGCACCGCCTGCAGCAACTGCTCCCCGAAATGCTTGCCCTGGAACTGCGGATGAATACCCAGCAAAGGCAGCAGGTGCACCGAGTCGGTTGGTACGCAGGCCATCACCGCGTCGTGGTATTCGAGGTAACGGCGTGTGCAGCGGAACCCGGTACTGAGCACCATGCGCAGGCGCCAGGCCCAGCTTTCGGTAATGCCTAGCCTGCGTTGCGGAGGCGCGATCAGGGCGATGCCGATCAAGCGGTCGTTGACCAGCAGGCCTATCGCCGGCAGATCCTGGAGAAAATGCTGTTTGACCAGTTCGCGCACGGTGGCGCGCACGCGTTGCTCGTAACCCGGGCGTTCGGCTTCGAACAGGTAGCCGAAGGTCGGCTCGTGTCGGTAGGCCTGGTACAGCAGCGAGCGGGCTTCGCGCGAATAGCCGCTGTCGAGCATGTGGATATCGGCGGTTGAGGTTTCAGGCATGCGGTAGATCTCCCCGGCACAGTTTGGGTGGCTGTGTTCTTATTGGTACGAGCGTTTGGGTGGTGATGCAGTTCCGTGTTAATCCGTAATCTGCATCGCTGCTTATGCCGCCATCGCGAGCAAGTCGAAACGTCGCACCGCCGCTCCCACAAAGGTATAGACCAACTTGTAGGAGCGGGCTTGCCCGCGATGAGGCCCGTGCTGCTGGCCAAGTCTGACAGAACACACCGAATCCCCTCACCCCGCACTGGCCCCAATCCCACAGGTCAGCTAGCATCGCCCTTTTGCCAGGACTGCCGACCATGAAGATCGTCTCCTTCAACATCAACGGGCTCCGCGCCCGCCCCCATCAGCTGGCGGCGCTGATCGAGAAACATCAACCCGATGTGATCGGCCTGCAGGAAACCAAGGTCCATGACGACCAGTTCCCGCTGGAGGAAGTCCAGGCGTTGGGCTATCACGTGCACTTCCACGGGCAAAAAGGTCACTACGGCGTTGCCTTGCTGTCGCGCCAGCCCCCCTGGCCCTGCACAAGGGGTTTGCCACCGATGAAGAAGACGCCCAACGCCGCTTCATCTGGGGCACCTTCGCCGACGCCAATGGCGTGCCGGTGACCATCATGAACGGTTACTTCCCCCAGGGAGAAAGCCGCGACCACCCGACCAAGTTCCCGGCCAAGCAACGTTTCTACAACGATCTGCAGCAGTTGCTGGAAAGCCAGTTCAACAACGACCAGCCGTTGGTGGTGATGGGCGACGTGAACATTTCGCCGGAAGACTGCGACATCGGCATCGGCCCGGACAACATGAAGCGCTGGCTGAAAACCGGTAAATGCAGCTTCCTGCCGGAAGAACGCGAGTGGATGGCACGCCTGAAAAACTGGGGCCTGACCGACAGCTTCCGCCACCTGAACCCGGACGTGGCCGATCGCTTCAGTTGGTTCGACTACCGCAGCCGAGGTTTCGAGGACGAGCCCAAGCGTGGCCTGCGCATCGACCTGATCATGGCCTCCCACGGTTTGTTGCCTCGGGTGAAGGATGCCGGCGTGGATTACGAACTGCGCGGCATGGAAAAGCCCTCCGATCATGCGCCGATCTGGCTGGAATTGGCCTGAACCCGACAGCATCCCCTGTAGGAGCGAGTTCACTCGCGATGGTCGTCAACGATAACGCAGGCTACCTGATTCCCAGCGGTGTCCTGCAGTCCATCGCGAGTCAACTCGCTCCTACAGAAAGCGGTGCCGTGTAAATCCACCTGTCATCTGCGCGAAACATTACTGACTTAATCTCCCGGCTCTTTCCTTTTCTTCAAGGTGCCGGCATGTCGCTGCGCGTTTTTTGCCTGTGGATGCTCTGCGCCATGACCGCGCAGGCGGCGGACTTGCCGATACCCCAACAAGGCCCAGTGCTGCGTATCCAGGGTTCCAACACCATCGGCGCGGCGCTGGGCCCGGCGTTGGTCGAGGGCCTTATGCACGAGCAGGGTCTGCTCAAGGTGCACAGCGAAACACCGGACACCGCCAATGAATTACGGGTGGTGGGTGAAACCGTCCAAGGGCAGCGGGTCGTGGTGGACATCGCCGCGCACGGTTCCAGCACCGGCTTCAGCGCACTGAAAAACGCCACCGCCGACCTTGCCGCTTCATCTCGCCCGATCAAGGACAGCGAAGTGCTGGCCCTCGCCTCCCGCGGGGATCTGAAGAGCCCCGGTGCCGAGCAGGTGATTGCCATCGATGGCCTGGCGATCATCCTTCATCCGCAAAACTCGCTGACTCAACTCAACACCGAGCAACTGGCCCGGATCTTCAGCGGTGAAGCGAAAACCTGGGAGGAGCTCGGCGGCCACGGGGGGCCTATTCATCTGTATGCGCGCGATGATCAGTCGGGCACCTATGACACCTTCAAGGAATTGGTTCTGAGCGGGCGTGGCAAAACTCTGGGCAACGCGGCCAAACGTTTCGAGTCCAGCGAGCAATTGTCCGACGCGGTCAGCGCCGATCCACAGGGCATCGGTTTCATCGGCCTGCCTTACGTGCGCCAGGCCAAAGCCGTTGCGATTGTCGACGGCGCGTCCCAGGCGATGCTGCCGCTCGACAACCTGATTGCCACCGAAGATTATCCGCTGTCCCGTCGGCTGTTCCTGTACCTGCCACCCAACGGCAAGAATCCGTGGGCCGAAGCCCTGGTGTCCTTCGCCCAAAGCGCCAAAGGCCAGGCCATCGTCGCCGCCAACGGTTTCATTGCCCAAACGGTGCAAGCCATGGCCGTGGCGCCGAATGCGCTGATGCCCGAGGGTTATCAGGCAATCAGCCGCCACGCCCAGCGCTTGAGCGTGAATTTTCGCTTTGAGGAAGGCAGTGCAAGCCTGGACAACAAGGCCCGCCAGGACCTGAGCCGGGTACTGGACTACCTGCGTCAGAATGCCAAAACCGATCGGCTGGTCACGCTGGTGGGGTTTGGCGATGCCAAGAGCGATCCGGCCCGCGCCGACCTGCTGTCAAAACTGCGGGCCATGGCGGTGCGTCGGGAACTGGTGAAAAACGGCGTGGTGTTTCGCGAGATACGCGGCTTCGGCGCCGAGATGCCGGTGGCGGCGAACAGCGCCGATGAGGGAAGGATCAAGAATCGGCGGGTTGAGGTCTGGGTTTACTGACCTGTCCGAATGTAGGCGAAATTAATTGTGGGAGCGGGCTTGCCCGCTCCCACAGGGTTCGCACATCGACTCAGATTCACATCAGCCCAAGAGTTTCTGCAATTGCGCCGTAGTATCGGTCGCCCCCATGGTTTTCGCCGCGTCCAGTGCCGACACGCCATTGGCGTCCTTGGCCTTCGGGTCGGCACCCTTGCTGATGAGGTAATCGACGATTTCCACACGGTTGAACATCGCTGCCATCATCAACGCCGTACGACCGTCGAACGAGGAACCTTCCACCTGTGCACCACCGTCTACCAGCGCCTTGACCACCGCCAGGTCACCCTTGAAGGCGGCGCCGGCAATCGGGCTCTGGCCGTTGTCGTTGCGGATTTCCGGATCGGCCTTGTGTTCGAGCAGCACTTTCACCGTTTCTACATGGCCATGGTACGCGGCCAACATCAGCAAGGTGTCACCCTTGTGGTTGCGCAGGTTGGCCGGCAGGCCCTTGCTCAACAGCGCAGCCATCATTGCGGCATCACCCTCACGCGCCTTGTTGAAGACCTGCTCGGCAAATTCGGCAGCTTCTTCGGGTGTCATCTGGCGGCCTTGATCGGACATTGGGAACTCCACTCACAGTTAATCGCAAAGCCGACAGTTTCCCGAGCGGCCTGGAACCTGTCACTTGTTTTTTCTCAAGCCGCGCCATAGCGACATTCAATAGCGATACTGGCCAGCGTCGATCTGCGCCAGTAACTCTGGCGTCACCTGCACATAAGTGTCTGTGCCCGGCAGCCATGCGTAGATCGGGTCATCACCGCTGCGCCCTGGATCGAAGGCTTCATCCTTGAGCCGAGTCTTCTGATATTTGAAGGTGCCGGTGGTTTCCATTTTCACTTTCACCCGCAGGAACAACGGCACCGCATACGCTGGCATGCGCTCGCGGGTGAAGGCCAGCAGCTCGCTGAAATCCAGGGTCGCCAGCGATTCGGCGGGAGTGATCGCCGCCATCCCGGCGCGCCCGTTGGTATTGCGCACTTCCACACCGTAGGCCACCGCTTCGCAAATGTTCGGGTGCTGCAACAGGATGTTCTCGACCTCGGTCGTCGACACGTTCTCACCCTTCCAGCGATAGGTGTCACCCAGCCGATCGACGAATTGGGCGTGGCCAAAACCGATGTTGCGCAACAGGTCACCGGTGTTGAAATAGCGGTCGCCCTGCTCAAACACATCGTGGAGCACGACTTTCTCGGTCTTCTGCGGGTCGGTGTAGCCGTCCAGCGGCGCCTTGTCATCAATCCTCGCCAGGAGCAGCCCGCGCTCGCCCTTGGCCACTTTGCGCATGAACCCCTTGGCGTCACGCAACGGCGCGCCGGTGTCGTGATCGTAGGCGGCCAGCTCCCAGACCATCAGGGAAAACCCCACGGTGTTGTCGAAATTGAGCACGTTGGTGAAACCGATGTTGCCATCGCTGGCGGCGTACAGCTCGCAGATGTGCTTGATCGCAAAGCGCGTCTTGAACGCTTCCCACGCGCCGGGGCGCAGGCCGTTGCCGATCATCTTCGTTACGTGATGTCGGCCGTCATCGGCACTCGGTGGCTGGTCGACGAGGTAGCGGCATAATTCGCCCACGTAGCCAATCGTTGTCGCGCGGTAGGCACGGACATCGCTCCAGAACTGGCTGGCGCTGAACTTGCGGCGAATGGCGAAACCGGATGCGCCTCTGACGGCCGAGCCCCAGCACACGCACAACCCGGTGGCGTGATACAGCGGCAAGGTGCAATAAACGATGTCATCGGGACGCATGTCCAGTGCGATCAGGCCGAAACTCGCGGAACTGCGCATCCAGCGGCCATGCTTGAACACGCCAGCCTTGGGCAGCCCTGTCGTGCCCGAGGTATAGAGATAGAAACAGGGATCGTCGGAAAAAACCTTCTGGCTGCTTATGGGGTTGTCATCAGGCTCGTCAAGCGTGGCCGTCATCAGGTTGATGTAGCCCTCAGGCGCGATGCCCGGTTGGCTCCAGGTGTCCTGATCGGCGACAAACCAGGTGCGTTGTGCAGCAATGGTCACCCGCTCGCGAACCGCTTCAAACGCTGGCACCAACTCTTCGCCGACAATGATTGCCACGGGCGCCACCAGATTGAGGCTGTGAACCAGGGCGTCACGGGTTTGCGAGGTGTTGAGCAATGCACTGATCGCACCGACCTTGGCCACCGCCAGAATGGTCACCAGCAATTCAGGCCGGTTCTCGATGAACACCGCCACCCCATCGCCCTTGCCGATGCCCTGGGCGATCAGGTGATGAGCGATGCGATTGGCCCACTGGTTGACCTGCCGATAGCTGAGCACGAGCTCCCCTTGCAGCAAGGCCGGACCATCGGGGTTGCGCAGGGTGGCCTGCTCGAACGTCCAGGCCAGCCCACACGCCTGGGTCGGGTCCGTGACGTTCGCCGCTTTCATGCCCTTCACCACCCGGGGGATGGCTTTGGCGATCGAAGGCAATTTGCGGAGCATCATGCCCCAGGTGATCGTGTCGCTCGTCGTGCGGCGCATGCAGGCTCCCGTTCGATCTTTTTATTGTCGGGCAACGGTGATTGAGCCTGAAAATACGTCAGCGGTTCTTGAGCTGTACACGCTGTTTTTGCAATGTTTTGTATCCGCCAACCGCACCGCCGTTTACGCGAACATCGACAATGGATTTGGTTCCGTACAAAAGACGCGCATCACGCAAAATGCAGGATGCACGATGGCCGTTCATGCAGATTGCACGAAGTCAAAAAATCGGTAGAAATTTAAATCATTGATTTATAAAGGAATTATAAAAACACGGTGCTGGCACAATCACTGCAACTCCTTGGACATGCTTGCCATTCAAAGCCAACGGAGCTGATAGACATGAGCCTGATCCAAGAAAAATTTTCGTCCCTGTTCTCCAACTTTGAAGTCACCACCCAGCCTCGCCCGGACGGCGGCATCCTGCTCACCCTGCGCAGCAGCGAGGGTCGCGTGTTCAAGCGTTCGATCTCGTACCAGCAGTTGCATGCCGGTGACCAACTGTCCTGGGTAATCAGCGCCATCCGCCGTGACCTGGCCGAACAGGCCAGCGAACTGCCACAGATTTCCATGCTGCAAAGCCAGCAGCGGTTTGCGTTGCCTACGTATCATTCGGCCTGATCGCAACGGCGCATAAACCTGTAGGAGCGAGCTTGCTCGCGATGGACGACCAGACGACGCGGGCATTCAGCCAGCCAGGCGTTTTCGTTGGAGTCCATCGCGAGCATGCTCGCTCCTACAGGGGGTCGGGGCCGAGGGTTAAAACGCCTCAGGCTCGATATGCGCGAAACTTTCCACCGTCACATGCCCCTCCAGCTCACCGCCCTCTCGCGCCAGGCCGCAGGTTTTCATCCCGGCCTCTTGTGCCGCGTCCAGCTCTTGCACGATGTCCGAAAGAAACAGAATTTCATGTGCGGGCAGGCCAATCGCGTCAGCGATGCGCTGATAAGACTGCGCTTCGCGCTTGGGCCCCGATGTGGTGTCGAAATAGCCGTTGAACAGCGCGGACAGGTCTCCCGCCTCTGAACAACCGAAGATCAGCTTCTGCGCCTGGATCGACCCCGATGAATACACGTACAACTGCAAGTGCTGGCGGTGCCAATCCTGCAACGCCTGAACGGCGTCCGGGTACACGTGTCCTTTCAATTGCCCGGCCTGGTAACCCTGCTCCCAGACCATGCCCTGCAACGCCTTGAGTGGCGTGGCCTTGCGATCTTCGGCAATCCAGCCCAGCAGGATGTCGATGACACGCTCGACATCAGCGTCCGGCTCGGCGCTGTCGCGGCGCACGGCATCCAGTTGTTCGGCGACATCGGCACGTGTAGCGTGCTGGCGGACGAAATCCGGCAGATGACGGGTGGCGTAGGGAAACAGCACGTCGAAGACAAAACTCACCGCGCTGGTGGTGCCTTCGATGTCGGTAAGAATCGCCTTGATCGTCATGGGCTCAGTCCTCAAGGCGCGGGAAGCGGCTGGCGATGTCATCGCCAGTAAAATTGGCCACCCAGCCTTCAGGGTTATTGAACAGACGGATCGCAACGAAGTGCGGGTACTCGCCCATGTCGAACCAATGCGGCGTGCCGGCCGGCACCGAAATCAGGTCGTTCTTCTCACACAGCACGGCGTATACGTATTCGCCCAAGTGCAGGGTGAACAGGCCACGCCCGGCAACGAAAAATCGCACTTCATCTTCGCCATGACGGTGTTCGTCGAGGAACTTGGCACGCAGCTCGGCTTTTTGCGGGTGATCGCTGTTGAGGCTGATCACGTCGACGGTGATATAATTGCGCTCGGTCATCAGCTTGTCGATTTGTTCCTTATAGGCGGCGATCACTTCTTCCTGGCTCGCGCCCGGCTGGATCTTTGCCGCCGCTTGCCAGCGGTCGAAACGCACGCCCTGCTCGGCAAGGGTCGCGGCGATGTCTTCGAAATGGGTCAGCACCTTGTTCGGAATGTCAGGGCTTGAGACGTGGTAAACGGACAGGCTGCTCATCAGGCAACTCCTTAACGGTTCAGGCTTGGCGGTTTAAAACCGCTCGGGTTTTCAACTCGCACTCGAACAAAAATTCAAAGGCCTCGATCTGCCGCAGGGCATCGCTCATGCGCGCGCCCCAGGTGTAGAGACCGTGACCCCGGATGAGGTAACCGACACAATCAGGGTGGGCTTCAAGCCAAGGCTGCACCTTGGCGGCCAAGCGTGCAATGTCCTGATCGTTGTCGAAAATCGGCACGCGCACTCGGGATTCGTGGGTTGAGACGCCGCTGAAGGCCTTTTGCAGTTCGTAGTCTTCGAACTCGATGAAGTCCTCGGGCGTGAGACGCGACAGCACCGTGGCGTTCACCGAATGGGTGTGCAGCACCGCGCCGATTTCCATGCGCCAATTATAGAGCTGGGTATGCAGCAAGGTTTCGGCGGACGGTTTCTTGCCCGCTTCCAGACTGTTGCCGGCCAGATCGGTGGCCAGTACATCGTCCGGCCCCAACTGGCCCTTGTGCTTGCCGGAGACGGTCAACAGTGCTTGAGTGGGCGACAGACGCGTCGAATAATTGCTGCTGGTGGCTGGCGACCAGCCACGGCCATACAGGAAACGCCCAGCGTCAATGATTTCCTGGGCGAGGTGTTCACGGGTAAGGCTCATGGCCTGTCCTCTTGCATACGTGTGGCAATGATAACGGCCGCAGCAAAGGCTGCGAGACTGGCAATACTAAAGGTCCATGCAGCGCCGAGGGCATTCCAGCTGTAGCCGGAATACAACGCACCCAATGCGCCGCCAGTGCCGGCCAGGGCGGCATACAAGGCCTGCCCCTGCCCCTGCTGGCGCGCGCCGAAACTACGTTGCACAAAGTGGATGGCAGCCGCATGAAAGCTGCCGAAGGTCGCCGCGTGCAGCACCTGGGCAAACAGCAGCACTGTGACAAATTCGGCGAACGAGCCCAGCAATAGCCAGCGCAACGCCGCCAGCAGGAAACTGGCCAGTAGCACCCGGCGCACGGAAAACCGCGCAAGGATCTTGCTCATGGCCAAAAACATCAGCACTTCAGCGACCACACCGAGCGCCCAGAGCATACCGATCAAGCCCCGACTGTAACCGAGGTGCTCCAGGTGCAGGGTCAGGAAGGTGTAATACGGGCCGTGGCTCATCTGCATCAGCGCCACGCACGCGTAGAAAGCCAATACGCCGGGGCTGAGCAATTGCTTGAGAAAACCGTCGCCAGGCAGGCGCTCGCCCTGGACCGGCTGGGCGTTCGGCACCCACAAGCTGCTCAACACGATGCCGGCCATGATCAGCACCAGCGCCGCCGGGTAGATGTCCAGGCTCAACCATTCGAACAGTCGGCCCAATGCCACCACGGTGATAATGAAGCCGATGGAGCCCCACAGGCGAATCTGACTGTAGCGCTGGGTCTGGCCTCTCAAATGCGCCAGGGTGATGACTTCGAACTGCGGCAGCACCGCGTGCCAGAAGAACGCGTGCAAGGCCATGACCATCGCCAGCCAGGCGTAGCTCTTGCTGACGAAGATCAGCGAGAACGTCAGCAAGGTGCAGATCGCACCGAAACGGACGATGGCCAGTCGCCGCCCGGTGTAGTCACCCAGCCAGCCCCAGATATTCGGCGCGACGCAACGCATCAGCATCGGGATCGCGACCAGCTCGCCGATGCGCGCAGCGCTGAATCCCAGGTGATCGAAGTACAACGCCAGAAACGGCGCCGTCGAACCGAGCAACGCGAAATAGAACAGGTAGAAACTGGAGAGCCGCCAGTACGGGAGCGCCGCGGCCATCAGACCGCGGCGACTTTCAGAACATGGATCAAAGCTGACCCAGCACCGGCGTGCTCACGCGCACGTCGGCGTTCTGCCCACGGTGGCGCAGCAGATGGTCCATCAGCACGATGGCCATCATCGCTTCGGCAATGGGTGTTGCGCGGATACCGACACACGGATCGTGGCGACCCTTGGTAATCACGTCCACCGGGTTGCCGTGGATGTCGATTGAACGGCCCGGCGTGGTAATGCTCGACGTCGGTTTCAACGCAATGTGCGCCACGATCGGCTGACCGGAGGAGATGCCACCAAGGATCCCGCCCGCGTTGTTGCTGAGGAAACCTTCAGGCGTCAGCTCATCGCGATGCTCGGTGCCGCGCTGGGCGACACTGGCGAAACCGGCGCCGATTTCCACGCCCTTCACCGCGTTGATGCTCATCAGGGCGTGGGCCAGTTCCGCGTCGAGGCGATCGAAAATTGGCTCGCCCAGGCCCGGCATCACGCCTTGCGCGACAACGGTAATCCTGGCGCCCACCGAATCCTGGTCGCGACGCAACTGGTCCATGTAAGCCTCCAGCTCCGGCACCTTGTCCGGGTCGGGGCTGAAAAACGCGTTCTGCTCGACGCAGTCCCAGGTCTTGAAAGGGATTTCAATGGGGCCGAGCTGGCTCATGTAGCCGCGAATGACGATGCCCTGGGACGCGAGGAATTTTTTCGCGATCGCACCGGCGGCCACGCGCATCGCGGTTTCGCGCGCCGAGCTGCGACCGCCACCACGGTAATCGCGCTCGCCGTATTTGTGGTGGTAGGTGTAGTCAGCATGGGCCGGGCGGAACAAATCCTTGATCGCCGAGTAGTCCTTGGACTTCTGGTCGGTGTTGCGGATCAACAGGCCAATGGCACAACCGGTGGTGCGGCCTTCGAATACGCCGGACAGGATCTCGACTTCGTCGGCTTCCTGGCGCTGGGTGGTGTGTCGGCTGGTGCCGGGTTTACGCCGATCCAGATCGCGCTGAAGATCTTCCAGGGAAATCTCAAGCCCCGGCGGGCAGCCGTCGACAATGGCGACCAACGCCGGACCATGGCTCTCGCCTGCGGTGGTGACAGTGAACAGCTTGCCGTAGGTATTGCCGGACATCAGGACGCTCCGTGAAATCGAACCCAAATACGTAATGCGCGCCAGTATACGCAGGCTACCCAACTAGTTCATCCTCGAACCTTATGCAGGCCCGCAAGTCCAACCGGGATCCTTGTGAATGATGGCGTCATGATGCTGCGAGTTTTAGTCTTGAGTCTTACTTTGTTTAGCGGTTTTGTGCAGGCCGCTGTCCTGCAACGACCGATCACGCTGGATACCGGCACCGGAGAACTGTTCGGCTCCCTGTTGCTGCCAAAATCCGACGAACCGGTGCCGGTAGTCCTGATCATCTCGGGGTCAGGTCCTACGGACCGCGACGGCAATAACCCCGATGGCGGGCGCAACGACAGCCTCAAGCGCCTGGCCTGGGTGCTGGCCAAACACAATATCGCGAGCGTGCGCTACGACAAGCGCGGCGTCGCGGCGAGCCTCGCGGCAACCCCGGATGAGCGCAATCTGTCGGTGGAAGCCTATGTGGCCGACGCCCAGGCCTGGGGGCGCAAGCTCAAGAGCGACCCGCGTTTCGGTCCGTTGATTCTACTGGGTCACAGTGAAGGCGCCTTGATCGCCAGCCTGGCCGCGCCAAGCGTCGACGCCGCCGCCGTCATTTCCATGTCCGGCACCGCACGCCCCGTCGACCAGGTATTGCGCCAGCAACTGGCGCGCAACCTGCCGCCGGCCTTGATGCAGCGTAGCAATGAATTGATCGACAGCCTCAAGGCCGGGAAAACCGACGACAACGTGCCCGACCCTCTCCAGGTGATTTTCCGCCCGAGCGTGCAGCCCTACCTGATTTCGCTGTTCCGCCAGGATCCGTCGGCAGCGTTTGCCGCGCTGAAGATGCCGGCACTGATCATCCAGGGCAGCCACGACATCCAGGTCGGTGTCGACGATGCAAGGCAACTGAAGGCGGCCAAACCGGACGCCGAACTGGCACTGATCGAGGGCATGAACCACGTCATGCGCATTGTGCCCAACGACGTGAAACGGCAACTGGCCTCCTACAAGGATCCGCAATTGCCGCTGGCCGCCGAACTTGGCGCGCGAATCCTCGGATTTATTGACGGACTTCGCACCCGTTAAGCGCATTTTACCCTCCAGTCCTCGGGAAATCGGCCGATAAGCCTTTGTCGCCAGCGCACGTGCGGGCGACAAGCTGAGCTTGGACAGGATCTCGCCGTTATGACCGATACCCAGACTTCACCTGACACCACCGCTGAAAAAGAAGCGCCGCCAGCGGTCGAGCTGCCCTGGGCGGACGTCCACGTCGAGCACCACAAGATGCTCCGCCTGGCGCCCTTGCAGACTGACCGCAACACCGGCGGGCGGCCGCTGCGTTTTGTCGAGTTCGGCTACGCCGAGCGCAACGACAAGAAACACAGCCTCCTGCGCATGACCATCTCCCTGCCCGCCCAGCGCGTGCGCAAGGAACAGAATCACCTCGACGTGTGGGTCGATCACGCCGAGAAACGTGTGCGTTTTGAACCGGAAAACTTGCAGATCGAGCCGATGAACCGTGGCATCGGCCGCTATCTGGCAGCCCAGGGCATCAGTTGGGCAAAAAAACGCTGGCCGACTTACACCTTCGACGGCACCGACCTGAACAACAAGGATGCGCTGAACGAAGACACGCGCCTGCGCCGCGACCACTTTTTGCGCGTTCATGGTTTTGACGTGGCCTACGCCGACGCCCAGCATTTGAAAGGCAGCGTCAAGGCCGTGCAGGTCGGCGACCTGCTGACCGACTGGAACACGGAAAAGCTGCAGCAGGTGGAAATTCTGGAAGCGGCGCAGATGCTTCAGCAGGCCGAACAGAATCTGGCCGAGCAGGAAGTCAAGCTCAAGAAACACGAGGAAAAGGTCAGCAAGTACAAACGCGAAGACGCTGGCCTGCGTTTCACCATCACCTGCCTGGTGGCGTTTGCAGTGTTTCAGGCCGGTCTGTTGATCTGGATTGCGACGCACCGCTGAGGCTCTGTAGGAGCGGGCTTGCCCGCGATGGGGCTTGACGGTGTACATATCCATTTCTGCGGTAACGGCCGCTTATGGTTCCGCCCTTACGGCGGGTCACTTTGGAAAAGCGCCAAAGTAACCAAAACGCTCGGCCCCTGACGTCCGGTGCCTCGCCTAGGCTCGACATACCCTCGCTCCGGCCCTGCTCCGTGGGCCCGCCGCCATCGGCCATCCATGGCCGGGGGCGGCTAACCCGGCATCCATGCCGGGTTGCCCACTGCGCAGAACCTCCACTCGGCCTTCCGACGGGGCAATCTGCGTCGTCCTTTAGAGCGCGGCTCTGCTTTCTGCAGAAGCGAGCCTGGGTCAAACGCGCGAAGCGAACAACGCCTGATGATCCCGGCACTGCTGCGCCGTCAACATGAACACGCCATGCCCGCCGCGCTGGAAATCGAGCCAGGCGAAGTCGACTTCCGGGTACAACGCCTCGACGTGAACCTGACTGTTGCCCACTTCGACAATCAGCAAGCCCTTCTCGGTCAGATGCTCACCCGCCTGGGCGAGCATGCGTCGTACCAGGTTCAAACCGTCATCGCCGCAGGCCAGGCCCAGCTCGGGTTCGTGCTGGTATTCCTGAGGCATGTCGGCGAAATCTTCCGCATCGACGTAGGGAGGATTCGACACGATCAGGTCGAAACGTTGCCCCGGCAAGCCATCGAAGCCATCGCCTTGAACCGTGTACACCCGCTCGTCGACGCCGTGGCGCTCAATGTTGCGGTTGGCCACCTCCAGTGCCTCGAACGACAGGTCGGCGAGAACGACTTCCGCGTTCTGGAACTCGTAGGCGCAGGCGATGCCGATACAGCCGGAACCGGTGCACAGGTCGAGGATGCGCGCCGGTTCGGCACCGAGCCAGGGGCTGAATTGCTTTTCGATCAGCTCGCCGATCGGTGAACGCGGGATGAGCACACGCTCGTCGACAATGAAACGAAGGCCGCAGAACCAGGCCTCGCCCAACAGATAGGCAGTGGGAATTCGTTCTTCGATACGACGCTTGAGCATGCGCTGCAGACGTACCAACTCATCGTCCTCGAGATTGCAATCGAGGTAGGCATCAGAAATCTCCCACGGCAAGTGCAAGGCGCCCAACACCAGTTGACGGGCTTCGTCCCAGGCGTTGTCGGTGCCATGGCCGAAAAACAGATCCTCCCCTTGGAAGCGGCTGACGGCCCAACGGATATGGTCACGCAGGGTACGAAGTCGGGAAGTGATCACAGCGGTAAACTCCAGAAAATACGACCCGTGATTCTAACAGCCAAAACGCACGACGACGACGCAGGAAAAACATGAGTACCTGTGTAGGACTCATCCATTTTTCGTGCTGCCCCTTGAACAAAACGAGGATCTTGACAACGCTGTAAGCCAGCAACGACGTACCTTGCGATGGTAGCGATTCACAGAAGCGCTCAGCCAGAGGACAATGTCGCAAAAGCCCCACCCGAAGGAGCCCCAGAATGTCCGTTCCAAAAACGATGTTTCAACTCAGTGGTCGCGGTTATGCAGCCGCCAATCTGAGTCATGCGACGCTTGTGATCATCGATGCCCAGAAAGAATACCTTAGCGGCCCCCTGGCCCTGAGCGGCATGGATGCTGCCGTCGCGAACATCAAGCAACTGGTCACCGCTGCCCGTGCCGCTGGCCGCCCCATCGTGCATGTGCGCCACCTTGGCACCGTCGGTGGCCTGTTCGACCCGCAAGGCGAGCGCGGCGAATTCATCCCGGGCCTGGAGCCGCTGGCCGACGAAACCATCATCGGCAAACTGTTGCCGAGCGCGTTCCACGGTACCGAACTGCTCGAACGCTTGCAGAATCTCGGTTCGCTGGACCTGATCGTGTGTGGGTTCATGAGCCACTCCAGCGTCAGCACCACCGTGCGTGCCGCGAAGAACCTGGGCTTTCGTTGCACCCTCGTGGAAGACGCCTGCGCCACCCGCGATTTGCCCTACAAGGGCGGCGTGTTGAGCGCTGACCACGTTCAACAAACCGAAATGGCAATCATGGCGGACAACTTCGCCACCCTGGCCATCACTCACGATCTGATCTGATCGACGCCCAATGAGCGGTTTATGCCGCCGCTCATCCGCAAATGCGGCCCGTTAGCCGTAATTGTCATAGCCTCAGGAACATCCCGGTCAACTTCCGGTCGAAGGGCCGATACCCATTGAGGAAGGTCGGAATGAAGTTATCCGATGGTTTTGACGCACGCCGCCTGCGGCCCAAAGGCCAAAGCAACTGGCGTTTTCGAATAGGCGCAGCGTTCGCTGCCCTGCTGGCCACCTGCGGGGTGTTGCTGGCGATGGCCGGCTCCGCCAGTTTGCTGGGCCGCCCGCCGGCACTCGGCGAACTGAACGCCAGCCCGCTGGGCTCGGCGATTATCCTGGCGATTGGTTTGTTCGTGCTCTACCTGGGCGTGTGGTTGTGGCGTCGTTGCCGTCGCCGCGCGCGCCAATCCCGCGAGCTGAACATGTCCCCGCACCTGATGAAAAAACACGACTGAATTGACGGCCTGGGCTGATAGGCAGGCCGCAATTGTTATCGATCCCCCCTGGACTTGGGTAAACTGGCCGCCCTTCGCGGAGGCTGACATGCAAGACGACGATTTTTCCCTGTTCAAAAGTGCGATCCAAGGCGTCAAGCCGATCAAGCACGACCGCGCCGAAACCGGCAAACCCAAGGCTGACCGCGCACAGATTGCCAAGCTGCGCCAGGCCGCCACCGTGCGTACCAATGACACTACCGTTGATGGCCTGTCCGATCAGTTCGTGATCGACGTCGGCCCCGAAGACGAGTTGCTGTGGGCCCGCGACGGTGTGCAGGAAAGCCAGATGCGCAAGCTCAAGGTCGGGCAGATTGCGTTTGAAGGCAGCCTCGACCTGCATGGCATGAGCGTGGAAAAGGCCCGGGAAACCTTGTGGGCATTCCTGGCCGAAGCGACGAAACTGGAAGTGCGTTGCGTGCGCGTCACCCATGGCAAGGCCGTGCGCCTGGATGGCAAGCGTCCGATGATCAAGAGTCACGTCAACACCTGGCTGCGCCAGCACCCACAGGTACTGGGTTTCACCTCGTGCCAGGCCAGGCATGGCGGCGCTGGAGCCGTTTATGTAATGCTCAAACGCACCATGATGGAAGGCCGCGACGAATAAAGCCGTTGCGACAAGCTTGCAGCGCCGTGTTTGCCACCGTACCCTTGCCCTTTGCGTAAAATCCCACAGGTAGTTTCATGTCCCTGGAACAGAATTACACCGAGATCCTCGGCCAACTCGGCGAGGACGTCTCCCGCGAAGGCCTGCTCGACACGCCAAAACGTGCCGCCAAAGCCATGAAGTACCTCTGCCGCGGGTATGAGCAGACGCTCGAAGAAGTCACCAATGGTGCCTTGTTCAGCTCCGACAACAGTGAAATGGTGCTGGTCAAGGACATCGAGTTGTACTCGTTGTGCGAACACCATCTGTTGCCATTCATCGGCAAGGCCCACGTTGCCTACATCCCGAGCGGCAAGGTGCTGGGCCTGTCGAAGGTCGCCCGGATCGTCGACATGTACGCCCGCCGCCTGCAGATCCAGGAAAACCTTAGCCGCCAGATCGCCGATGCGGTCCAGCAGGTCACCGGCGCCCTGGGCGTTGCAGTGGTGATCGAGGCCAAGCACATGTGCATGATGATGCGCGGTGTCGAGAAGCAGAACTCGTCGATGATCACCTCGGTGATGCTCGGTGAGTTCCGCGAAAATGCGGCCACTCGCAGCGAATTCCTCAGCCTGATCAAGTAATTCGATTGCACGAAAAAAACCGGCGCTCATCGCCGGTTTTTTTTCGTCAGCGAAAATCAGGTAAGCTGCGCGCCTTCTTTCGCCCCCGTGAGGCTTGTCTCGTGTTCGTCAAAGCACTTCGTGTCGGCCTCGGCCAACTGATCATCTTCATCGACTTCATCACCCGCCCAGGCAAGAAGCAGCGCCCCGCCGCCGCCCAGGCCCAGGTCGAAGCGGCGGCCAGGGACCTGACCCTCTATCAGTTCCACGCCTGCCCGTTCTGCGTGAAAACCCGTCGCACCCTGCGCCGCCTGAACGTACCGGTGGCCTTGCGCGATGCGAAGAACAACGAACAGGATCGCCAGACGCTGCTGGAACAGGGCGGCAAGATCAAGGTCCCGTGCCTGCGCATCGAAGAAAATGGGCAGACGACCTGGATGTATGAGTCCAAGGTGATCATTGATTACCTGGACAAGCGGTTTGCTGCAGTCTGATTTTTTTGCTGAATGGACTGACGCCATCGCGAGCAAGCTCGCGCCTACAGACACCGATCCCCTGTAGGAGCGAGCTTGCTCGCGATGAGGCCGGCAAAGACATCGCCAATAAAAAAACCGGCCCAACTGGCCGGTTTTTTACTCCTCCATCAAGCCGCCTCAGCCGCCTGCGCCTGCCGCACCACCTCTGCCAACCGCCTGAGCCCCTCCCCCAACCGCGCCGGTTCGATATGACTGAAGTTCAGCCGCAGGTGCCCATGATGCCTATCAGGCTCAGGGAAAAACGGCTCCCCCGGCATGAACGCCACATCCGCCGCCAATGCAGCCTGTAGCAAGGTTCGCGTGTCCAGCGGCTGCTTGAGCGTCAGCCAGAAAAACAGCCCACCTTGAGGCACATTCCAGTCAGCCAGGTCAGCGAAGTGCGTTTGCAGCGCGACTTCAAAAGCATCCCGACGTACCCGATAGAAGTCCCGCAACTCGCTCAGGTGCTGCTGGTATTTCTCTGAACCGATCCACTGCAGGGCCTGCCACTGGCCAATACGGTTGGTGTGCAAGTCCGCCGATTGCTTGAGCTTGAGCAGGTGTGGAAACAGGTCCGGGCTGGCGATCAGGTAGCCCACGCGCAGCCCTGGCAGCAAGGTTTTGGAGACGGTGCCGGTGTAGATCCAGCTGGTTGTTTTCAATCGACTGACAATCGGCGTGGCGCGGCCGCCATCGAATGTCAGCTCGCGGTAGGGCTCGTCTTCGATCAGGGTAACGTTGAACTCATCCAGCAACGCGGCGACCGCATCACGCTTGGCCTCGCTGTAACGCACCGCCGAAGGGTTCTGGAAAGTCGGGATCAGGTAGATGAACGCAGGTCGGTGCTTTTCCAGGCGACTGCGCAACGCCACCAGGTCCGGCCCGTCCGCCTCTTGCGGCACGGTGATGCAGTCGGCGCCAAACAGCTGGAAGATCTGCAACGCGGCCAGGTAGGTCGGCGCTTCCAGGAGTATTTCGGTGCCTTTGTCGATGTAGAGCTTGGCCGCCAGGTCTAGGGTCTGCTGCGAACCACTGACCACCAGCACCTGGCTCGCCTCGCACGGCACACCCAAGGCCCGGGCCTGCGCCGCCAGCGCCTCGCGCAAGGCCGGCTCCCCTTCGCTCATGCCGTATTGGCCAATGTTCACAGGCATGTCATCCCACTCCACCTTCGGCAACATCGCCTCGGCTGGCAAGCCACCGGCGAACGACATCACTTGCGGACGTTGTGCCGCCGCGAGGATTTCGCGGATGAGAGAACTTTTGAGACGCGAGACACGTTCGGAAAATGGCATGGGAGTCACCGGTAGCGAGGCCAGAGGTAAATGAGTCAAACTTGTTGACCGAAATTACGACAACCCGAACGGATACGTCAACATGATTGACCTTAAAAATCCTGCGTCTCAACAACAGGCCATGGAGGCGTTCTTCTTCGGCTATCAGGCGTTCACCGCCAAAGCCGACGAAATGCTCGAGCGTCGTGGCTTGAGTCGGGTGCATCAGCGCATCGTGTTTTTCATCGCCCGTTACCCGAACCTCAGCGTCAAGGAATTGCTGGCATTGCTGGGCGTCACCAAGCAGGCGTTGAACATTCCGCTGCGCCAATTGGTGGAGATGAACCTGGTCAACAGCGTGGCCAGCGAGACCGACAAGCGCAAACGCCTGCTGGAGCTGACCGTGGACGGAGCGAAATTCGAACAGGCACTGCGGCGTGAACAGGTGAAGTTGCTGGAGCGGGTATTTGCCGAGGCTGGGGAGGCGGCGGTGAATGGCTGGCTGGCGGTGAATCTGGGGTTGGGGAGGAGTCAGGGGGTGGCGGAATAAGCGATCGACTTTGTTTTTTTGCAGGCTTAGAGGGCCTCATCGTGGGCAAGCCCGCTCCTACAGGGATTGTGGCGCGACACCGTCCAGTGTAGGAGCGGGCTTGCCCGCGATGGCGTCCTCAAGAGCGATATATCCCTATCGCCACAAATTTCGTCGACAAAATCAAAAACATTATTTGCTTTATTTGTATACAAAAGCATAATCCACTGCGTGCGAGTTCCTGACCAAGCAGTCAACAAATTCGCGAATGCCTCAAAGGGCGCCGCCACCCTCATGGGTCCGGTCCCGGAAATAAAAATAAAACTCTTGAGGAGTACTCGCTGTGGAAAGCCGCAAATCCGAAGCTTCGACGCTGGAACTCTCGCCGCCATTACGCAATGGCTGGCTGGAGCGCATCTTCAAACTCTCCTTGCATGGCACCACGGTGAAGACCGAGTTGATTGCCGGTCTGACCACCTTCATCACCATGGCCTACATCATTTTCGTCAACCCCAACATCATGGCCGACGCCGGGATCGATCATGGCGCGGCTTTCGTCGCCACCTGCATCGCGGCCGCGCTCGGTTGCCTGCTGATGGGCCTGTACGCCAACTGGCCAGTCGGCCTGGCACCGGGCATGGGCCTCAACGCCTTCTTCACCTACACCGTGGTCGGCACCATGGGCTACAACTGGGAAACCGCCCTTGGCGCGGTATTCGTCTCGGGTGTGCTGTTCATGATCCTGACGTTCTCCCGGATCCGCGAATGGTTGCTCAACAGCATTCCTGTCAGCCTGCGCTATGCCATGGGCGCCGGTGTGGGACTGTTCCTGGGGCTGATTGGCCTGAAAACTGCGGGCATCGTCGTCGATAGCCCGGCCACCCTGATCAAGCTCGGCTCCCTGCGCGAACCCGGCCCGCTGCTGGCAGCCATCTGCTTTTTGATGATTGCCGTGCTCAGCTACCACAAAGTGTTCGGCGCCATCCTCATCAGCATCATCACCGTGACGCTGGCCGGCTGGGGCCTGGGCATTGTGCATTACGAAGGGATCATGTCGGCGCCGCCAAGCCTGGCACCGACCTGGATGGCCATGGATGTCGCCGGCGTGTTCAACGTCAGCATGATCAGCGTGGTGCTGGCTTTCCTGTTCGTGCACATGTTCGACACCGCAGGCACCCTGATGGGCGTTGCCCAGCGCGCCAACCTGGTGAACCCTGATGGACGCATCGAGAACCTGTCCCGGGCGATGAAAGCTGACAGCGCCTCCAGCGTGTTCGGTGCCGTGGTCGGTGTGCCACCCGTGACCAGTTACGTGGAAAGTGCGGCAGGCGTAGCGGCCGGTGGTCGCACAGGCCTGACGGCTGTCACCGTGGGCCTGCTGTTCATCGCGGCGATGTTCTTCGCCCCGCTGGCTGGCATGATTCCCGCCTATGCCACCGCCGGCGCGTTGATTTACGTGGCAATGCTGATGATGGGCGGCATGGCGCACATCGAATGGGACGAAGCGACCGATAGCATTCCAGCGATTGTCACGGCGATCATGATGCCGCTGACATTCTCGGTGGCTGACGGTATCGCCCTGGGTTTCATCACCTACGTGGCGCTGAAGGCGGGCACTGGCAAATACAAGGAAATTTCCGTCAGCCTGTGGGTGCTCTGCGCGATCTTCATCGCCAAGTTCATCTTCCTGTAAGCGAAAAAGGATTTCAAAAACAGCCTCACCCCGTCGGGTGAGGCTTTTGTGCAAGAGGAGCAAAGTAATGAGTCTGGAAACCTGGCTGCTGTTCACGGGCGCTGCATGGGTGGTGATCCTGATCCCGGGACCGCTGTCCTTGCTGATGATCAGCAACAGTCTGAATTTTGGCCTGCGCCGCTCGTACCCGGCCTTCCTCGGCGGCGTGAGCGCTTCGATCTGCCTGCTCAGCGCCTCGGCGTTGGGGCTGGGTGCCTTGCTGCTGGCCTCGGAACAACTGTTCAGCGCGCTGAAAATCGTCGGCGCGCTGTACCTGTTCTATCTCGCCTGGCAAAGCTGGCAGCAATCCCGCCAGCCGTCCCATGGCGCCGAGGTGCCCCAGGTCGCTGCCGTGCCGCGCTTTCGAGCGCTGTTTGGGCGCGCCTTCATGCTGGGGGCCAGTAACCCCAAGGACATCCTGTTTTTTGCCGCGTTCCTGCCGCAGTTCCTCAGCGCCGAGCAACCGTTGCTGCCCCAACTGCTGGTGATGATCGCCACCTGGACGGTGCTGGACCTGCTGTGCAAGCTCGCCTACGGCCTCGGCGCCCACGGCGCAGCCCAGTACTTGCGCTCGGGCAAGGGCCAGAGCTGGTTCAACCGCATCAGTGCCGGCCTGTTCGGCGGTGCCGGTGGCGCCTCGCTGCTCAGCGGACACTGACTGCCACGCCCCACCCTGGCGACACGCGCGCCGGGGTGGGCGCGCACCCGTATATACCGCAATTCGCCGAAACAGATGCACTACATAGTTATCGCTTTACTCTCCTCTCGCTTCCCTAGAGTTCGGGCCTCCTATCCACGCCCAACAAGGAAGCCCCAATGGCTCAAGCTATTCCAACCGTCGATGAATTTGGCTACGACGCAGTAAAAATCGTGGACGCCGAACCGCCGGCCGAAGCGACCACCGACAAGGAAGTCCACGACTTCATTCGCAGCGACGGCGCCTCTGCCGCGCAAGACCCTCCGCCCCGCTCCGCGCGCAAACGCGAACGGGTGCTGCGCGCCCTGGACCACTACTACGGCCCCATCACCCTGGGCCATTTCACGGTCACTCGCGAGGAGCTGCACCTGCTCAATGCCACCGTGGACGGCGCTGCACTGGACATTGGCAACAGCAATTTCCGTCACACCCCTCAAGCGTTCATCGATGGCCTGCAACTGAACGCTACCGATGTTGAAAGTCGCATGTGGGCGACCGGCAATGCCGGTCACTACACCATCCCCACCCTGCTGTTCGAGATTGCCACCCACCGCTCGGTCAACGCCGCGCCCCTGCTGACAGAGTCGCAAGGCCCCCATGGACCAAAGATCGACCGACTGGTGCGAGCCGCCCAGAAGCTGGAGATCCGCGACACTCGCCTGCCCGAGAATGTCCCCGGCTGGGTCGACCGGCAAAAGAGCAAAGTGGTGAACAGCATGGGCGTTGGCCTCCAGGCCTACGGCATCTACAGCGGCTTGATGGGCATCAACGATGCCCTCAAGCGCGGCGACTCCACCGAAGCGGCCATCAATGCCGGCGCGGTGGTGACCGAAGTGGGTTCGCTGATCATCGAACGGGGCCTGGTCAAGACCGCACAGTCGCTGATTGAACACAGCGCACAGATCTACCAGGGCTTTGCCAGAACCCAGTTCGGCCTGTATCTATCGCGTTCGGCGGGCTTGATCGCTGGCGCGCTGACGCTTCCCTTCGACGTCTACTTTGCGGTCAAGGCGTTGAATGACGCGTCCCGGACCACCGGCAAGCAGGCCCTGGATCATTACGTTGCCGCCGGCATGAGCTTGACCAGCGCGGCGTTGACCCTGATCCTCGGCACGGCCGCCCTTGCAGGTTTCGCCCACGCCGGGCCGGTGGGCATTGCCGCGGCGGCTATCCTGATCGTGGGCTCGCAGATCTATAACGCCGTTCGCCAGGTGGACGACATCGACGACTACATCGACCTGAGCATCGATGAACGCCTGATCACCGGATTTCTGGTATTCATCGGCCAGAAGCCGCCGCAGGACGTTCAGGATCGCTACAGCATTGCGGTCACCACCGACCACTATTCGAAGAGTCTCACCAGCCGGGCCCGCCGATGGCTGGATGGCGACATGAAGGACAGCATCGAAGCCATCGTCAACGGCAGGTTCACTGTCGATCTCAAGGCCGAGCAGGTGTTCTGGTTCGAGCAGGATGCCCAGGGCCGCGAATCAGTATCGTCCAGGGAAATCAAGCTGCCGTCGGTCGTGGATGCCAACGATACGATTGACGCCCGCTGGGGCGTCCCGCCCGAGCTTGGCGGGGTGGTGAAAGGCACGGTGGGTGATTCGAAGGCCACGCTGTGGCTGCTGGGAGGTGGAAAGGACACCGTGATGGGTGTGGAAAAAAAGGCCAACCATTTCAGTTTCGGCAGCGGCATCAAACACCTGACCGGGGGCGAAAAAGACGACCGATTCCTGTTCGAGGGTGCCGCCCAGGCGCTCAAGGACGCTGCGCCCGCAGGCGCGCGGGTCGTTCTCGCCGGCGGAAAAGGCAACGACACGCTGGTCCTTCAGGGCCAACTGGACAGCCGCGATACAACACTTCACGAAGGCTGGGGCTTCGACCTGGATGCCGGGCGGGTCGAACTGCTGGGCCAGGCAGGTGCTAGCGCCATTCACACCCTTCTGGAAAGTTTCGAAAACGTAGAAACGCTGGCCGGCGCCAAAAGCGTTGTCAAAGGCTCGAGCCTGGCCAATCGCATCATTGCCAGAGGCCATGACCAGATAGAAGCCGGCGCAGGCGATGACACGGTGTACCTGATGGGCGGCTATGGCCAGGCCACAGGCGGCGTCGGCAAGGACCAATACTATGTGGCCCACAAAAGCGGCACGATCATCATCACCGAAGATCCGCAGGAAGACAGCGTGATCATCATGGACTGGCCATTTGAGAACATTCAGAAATGGTCGATCAACGACAACTCCCTGGTGGTCTCATCGCTGTGTGGCAAGAACGGCGAGTGGCCGGAGCAAACGCTGATCATCAAGGACCTCTACAAGAAGGAGGCAGGCCGACGCGTATTCCAGGAGCAAAAGCTGCGGTTCATTACCGTAGACGGATTTCAACTGACCCCGGACTTCCCCCCCGAATTGACGGGCGATGGCGAACAGAGCATCAACGTGTTGATTTTGGCGAAAGGCAAGCTTGCCGCCCCGTTGATCATCACCGCCGCTGAACACGACCTGGCACCCGATAAACACTCGCACTATTTCATTGATCGCGACCTTGGCAACAGCCTCTTCAAGATTACAAAAAAAGATGAAAAGAGACTGGGCACTATTCATATCGATTGCAGCAGCGGGGAACTTACCATCGCCGAAGCGACTTACTTCGTTGAAGTCAACGCGCGTAACGGCAATCACTACTTGAACTACGGCGACTTTAATCTGACGTTAAAATTTGGCGATAAGTCAGTCGAATTCAAAGACTTGATCTCCACGGCGTCCACTGCCTATACAAATGTGCGCGACACCCCTTACAGGGTACAAGGTCTGGCATTGAATCATCCGATCAACTTGATACTGAGCGATGGCGTCTCCTATCAAATAAAATTGCCGGCGCCCAACTACGCGGATGACGTGAAAAACCCCGGCTTCAAGCAAATGGACGGCCAATTGATGCTCGAGAGACGCGCAGGCCAGTATCTGCTGATAAAGCCCGAAGAGAGCCGGGCCATTGTGCTGAAAACGCGTAAACAACGCGTGCACCTCCCCGCCCAAGCCCAGCGTACCGTGACCTCGCTGGAAGGCCAGGGCTCAGTCTATTTGGTATATCCTCAGGCAGATTCGGTGCTGCGGATTTCCACGCCAGACGCCATGAAAAAGATGTCCAATGCGTCCACCTGGTTATTTCACATGAACTCGGTCGTTCCGGCGAACATCAAATTCATCGGGAATAAACTGCTGATAGGACGCACGATCGTTTACCTTCCGGATTATCCCAGCGAAGACATACCTGTTGAGCAAATTTACGTCATCAGTCGGGCCGGCGTCCGTTATGTGGTCGACTTGATATTTGAACAAGTTTACCTATACACAGAACCATCTTCGTAATATTTTCTCGTCATCGAACAGCCCACGCGATACATAGTTATCGCTCGTCACTTCAAGAACCAAGCGATATTAAGTGCGTGCCATTCAGGCGCATGACTTGAATTCGCCACCCTATTGACGTGTTCTTTATTTATGAATGGAATCATTAAATGAAACCCCCAAGAAAAGTCCCAAGACCCCATACACCGGACGACGGCACAACACCGCGCCGCGAACTGCCGGACGCCTATTTGCCTGGGCGCTTGCCCGATGCCCCGACCGGCACATCAGGAAACAGGCTCCCCGACGCTGAGCCTGGCAACACCCCGCGTCAGCCGCACGTCGAGGTTGCGGATGTGCAGGCTGTCGACGACGTTGTCTCCAGTTCTACCCATTCGACGGCCGACATCACCTTTGTGCCTTCCTTCCTGGTCAACGGCTTGTCTGCGCCCCTGGCCGACGGATTACGCTACGGCAACAGGCGCAGGGTATACGCCGAAATCGAAAATGAAGGGGTTACCCTCGTACGACGTGGCGCCGACGGCGAATACCGGGCGGCCGTGATCAACGAACTGGACGCCTCGGGACCTCTGCTAGAACGGGTTGCAGACACTGCCTTCTGGCGCCGAAAAACCACGGACGAACAACCTGGACCGAGCAGCCGCAAGCGACCTCGCCTGGACAGCGATTCATCCGACGCCGAAGCCTTGGCCGCCGACTTGCGGGTGGGCACCGCCTCTGCCCTGGATCTTTCTCCAACCCTTTGGCGAAACTGGGGGAGCGAGACAAAACCGTTGGCCGCAGAGTCAGTGGAAATCAATGGGCTTCACTACCCGGTGGTGCCCAACGGCTCGCCGGAGCTCACCCACATCGCTTATCTGCAAAACCCGCGGTTTGCACCTTCGCGCTTTGATGAATTCGAGCACATGCTGCGTACGGACCCGACATTGCAACCACGCTGGGCGTTGAAACGAGATGGCGTCTGGGAAGTACTGGAAAGCAGCCTGCCTTTCGAGAAAAGCCTGAAGGCATCTGTCGTCGAAACGTTCAAGGACTTGTCGGACGCCTCCGTGACCACCGTCGCCAGAACGGTATTCAACCTGGCCAACCATTCCCCGGTGATTAACGCACTGGGCCTGTCGACGATGAAGCAGACTTATCGCAACTGGGCCAGCCCCACTCGCGTGCGCCTGCCTCGAACGGATCTGGCCGACCCGCTGCTGATGCTGCCCACCATTGCGAGAAAACCGGGCAATGGTTGGGTCACACAGCTGCCCGAAGCGTCCAGCGCAACCCTGCGCCGACTGGACTTCGACCCCAATCGGTTCCCCGAGCAGTGGAATACCTTCGTCAACGACCCGTCCAATTTGAACCTCAAGCGGCTGGTCAGCGACGTGCTCGTGCGCAATGGCTACGAGGTATTTCCATTGTCCAACGAACACCAGGGACCGACGCTGGTGTTCACCCGCCCCAACCATGACTGGGTGTTCTTCCTCAAACTGGGGCGCGTCAATGGAGACTCCATCAAACAAATCACGCCATCCGGCGCCGAGCTTTCCGATCCACACCTGACATTGCGTATCGGCGAGGCCGCGCGGGACAGACTGCGCACAGCCTATGACCAGAACAAGGTGATGTGGCTGCTGGGCGGTTCCCAAGTGACGGCAACAGGATTTGAATCGGTATTCCTGATCAGGGAAGGCTGATCAGCGCCTTGACGCTCGCCGACGCATCGGCGAGATCAGCCTGGGTGACCAACCGCCCAGGCCCTGCAGTCGACCCCCTCGACGTTCATCCCCATTCACGAGAACACGGCCTCCATGAGACCCAAGAACCCCCTTCGCCCTAAAACGCCTGCTCCTTCGGTCGAAGGCGTACCGATCCCCCGCGACCGGGCACCGGATTACTTGCCCACGCGTCCCGGTCGCTGGCCGGATCAAGGCCTCGACCCACTCGCGGGTCACCCATCGACCGGACACCCGCAAACACCCGACAGCCAGGCAGCAGTCGTGACCATCAGCGATCTTCCGCCCGAGACCCAGGTGACCCGCGTCTCTGTGGACCACCCCATCAGCAACTATTTCCTGCCCCCCGGGCTGGTGCAGCGGCTGCCCGCCCCGGATCCGAAAACCGGGCTGCGATCCATCGTTTCCGGGCGCCATTACATCGACCTTGCAGGGGGCGGCACGGTGCTGCTGGGGACCGATTCCCTGGGCCACCCCCGAGCCCGACAACCGTCGGAGCTGGTGCCCTCCGGCCCCAGGCTCGAGCGCGTGCCGGGTACGCATCAATGGCGCCAGGTGCTGGCGGCTTCCACGCCATGGGAAAGATGGGGGATTTCCCCGCAACAGGCGTCACCCCAGGACATCTACATCGACAACATTTGCTACAGGACACTGCCACGCGGTAACCCGCCAGACCATCCCATCGCCTACATCAAGAACCCTGGGCATGCGGTCTACGACTTCGACCTGCTACAGGCCGTCCTGCGGCACTCTCCCGACCAGCAACCCCGAGGTGCCATCCAGGTTCCGCCGAGCCAGCACTGGCAGCTGGACCCGACGCCCCCCTTCGAGCGGACACTGAGTGACTCCGTCGGCCTGCAGTTTCCAGGGCTGAACGAGGCCTCTATCCAGAATATCGCCAGGCGGCAGTTCATTCTCGCCAACGGTGCGGACACCGCCACCGAGGCCGGGATGACCGCGCTGCGGCAAGTGTTCAACGACTGGAAAAACTCGACCCCTACGCCCCGGCCGGAACTGTCCGACCCGCTGCTCATGTTGCCGATCAAGCCCATGACACCGGGCAACGGCACGGCGCGCATCCTCGACCTGCCCAACCCCGCTGACCTGGGGCCGTTGTCGCGACTGTCTTTCGATCCGGAAAAATTCCCCCGGGAATGGGACTACCTGACCACCACTCAATATGCCGGCGACCTCAAGCGCTTCATGAGGAGCCTGTTGATCAGCCACGGCTATTCGGTGTTCGAGCCCACCTCCGCGCAGACTTTCGCCGCACTGGTGTTCGAGCGCGCGGGGCATGATTTTCTGTTCCATATGACCTTGCATCGTGTGCATGGCAAGCGCGTGCACATCGCCGAAAACGCCAACGACGGGCTGCTGCCTGCCCGGTTGCCGGAACTGATCGGACGACCGGCCATGCAAGCCCTCCAGGAGGCGGATGCATCGGGCAAAGTAATCTGGCTCAAGGGCGGCAGCCACGTTTTGCAGAATCGCGACAGCTCCGTGTTCATCATGCGCACCGATGACCCCAGGAAATAGTCGCCACGCCGATCATCCGGCGATATCTGCAGGCCAAAAAAAGCCCGCAGTGTGGGCGGGCTAAAAACCAAAGAAGCTCTATGCGCAGTCGCTTCAAGGTAGAGGAAGCTGCTTGGGGGATCAGCTTCCTCGATACGTGGAATAGCTGTATGGAGAAATCAGCAAAGGCACATGGTAGTGGTCCTGTTCGGCAGAAATACCGAAGCGCAGCACTACCACGTCCAGGAAAGCCGGCTCCGGCAGTTGCACGCCACGGGCGCGGTAGTAATCACCGGCGTGGAACTGCACCTGATAAACGCCGGTGCGATAGTCATCACCTTGCAGCAACGGTGCATCGACGCGGCCATCGCTGTTGGTGACCGCGCTGGCAACCAGCTCCAGCTGCGCGCCTTCCACGCGGTACAACTCGATCTTGATTGCACTGCCCGGGCAACCGTGTGCAGCGTCCAAAACGTGTGTCGTCAAACGTCCCATTGATTCTGCGCGCCTGCTACCTGAAGCAGTCAGGTCACGCGCCTCCCGAAGTCAGTTGAAAGGAGCCCGCACCATTCCGGAGCGCGGAAAGCTGCGGCGAGTGATTAATTAAGACACTTCAGGATGAAATTGTACACAATAAAAACATCCTTTTTTTGCACGAGAAAACGTACCTCGCCTTTAAGCTGCCATGTGCCTTGAACCTTAACCCTAGCGGACCTTTCATCAAGAAGCTGACCAAGTGGGCAGCTTTTTTGCTAGGGTGTTTCATCGGCATCAGACGGGTGTCGACGAAAAAAATGCAAAAAAGTGGGCTTACAAATTGAATAATAAGTTGTATACAATCACTCCATCGCAGTGACGCCGGCCTGATCCACTCATTGAACGGCACGCCACGCAACCCACGAACAAGAAGGAACACTGCAGTGAGCGCTGACTATCCTCGCGACCTGATCGGTTACGGCAGTAACCCTCCGCACCCACACTGGCCGGGCAACGCCCGTATCGCCTTGTCGTTCGTGCTCAATTACGAGGAAGGCGGCGAACGCAACATCCTGCACGGTGACAAGGAATCCGAAGCCTTCCTCTCGGAAATGGTGGCGGCGCAGCCCCTACAGGGCGCACGCAACATGAGCATGGAATCGCTTTACGAGTATGGCAGCCGTACCGGCGTCTGGCGGATTCTTAAACTGTTCAGGGAGTACGACATCCCCCTGACCGTCTTCGCCGTGGCCATGGCCGCCCAACGCCACCCGGATGTGATCCGCGCGATGGTTGAGGCCGGTCACGAAATCTGCAGCCATGGCTACCGCTGGATCGACTACCAGTACATGGATGAAGCCCAGGAGCGCGAGCACATGCTCGAGGCGATCCGCATCCTCACCGAGATCACCGGCGAGCGCCCACTGGGCTGGTACACCGGCCGCACCGGCCCGAACACCCGTCGCCTGGTCATGGAAGAAGGCGGTTTCCTCTATGACAGCGACACCTACGACGACGACCTGCCCTACTGGGAACCGAACACCCCGACCGGCAAGCCGCACCTGGTGATCCCGTACACCCTGGACACCAACGACATGCGTTTCACCCAGGTTCAGGGTTTCAACAAGGGCGACGATTTCTTCGAATACCTCAAGGACGCCTTCGACGTGCTGTACGCCGAAGGGGCAGACGCCCCGAAGATGCTGTCGATCGGCCTGCACTGCCGACTGATCGGCCGTCCGGCGCGCCTGGCATCGCTCAAGCGCTTTATCGAATACGCTAAAAGTCATGAACAGGTGTGGTTCAGCCGCCGCGTCGACATCGCCCGCCACTGGCATCAAACCCACCCGTACAAAGGGTCTGCCCAATGAGCACCTTTCAAACTGTCAAACCGTCGACTTTGAGCCGCGACGCCTTTGTCGCCGCTTTTGCCGACATCTACGAACACTCGCCATGGGTCGCCGAAAAGGCCTTCGACCTGGGCCAGGACGCGTCGATCGACCAGATCGAAACCCTGCACCAGCGCATGAGCGACATCCTGTTGAGCGCCGATCATGCCAGCCAACTGGCCCTGATCAACGCTCACCCGGACCTGGCCGGCAAAGCGGCCGTCCAGGGCCAGCTTACCGAAGCCAGCACCAACGAACAGGCTGGCGCCGGTATTCACCAATGCACGGCCGAAGAGTTCCAACGCTTCACCGAGCTGAACGACGCCTACAAGGCCAAGTTCAAGTTTCCCTTCATCATGGCGGTAAAAGGCAGCAACCGGCATCAGATCCTGGCGGCGTTCGAAACGCGCATCCACAACCCGGTCGACACCGAGTTCAAGTGCGCGCTGGCAGAGATCAACAAGATTGCCCTGTTCCGATTACTGACCCTATAGCAAGCCTTGCCCGAGTATCCAGAACGCGAAGATACCCAGGGCACCGCGAGCATCCCAAGCCAACTTATTAAAGGCAGACAAGAAGAATGAAAGCTTACGCCGTACCTTTCGAGAAGTTCGTCAACCTGGCCGACGCCCGCCTGGGCACCAAAATCATCTCGGTCACCGATGACTGGTTCGCCGACGCCAACCGCCTGTTTCAACCGACCCCGGCCGTGTGGAAGGAAGGCGTGTTCGATGACAACGGCAAGTGGATGGACGGATGGGAGTCGCGCCGCAAGCGCTTCGAAGGTTACGACAGCGCGGTAATCCGCCTCGGCGTGCCGGGCTCGATCAAGGGCGTGGACATCGACACCTCATTCTTCACCGGCAATTTCCCTCCGTCGGCCTCCCTGGAAGCCTGCTTCCTGGCCGAAGGCGAGCCAGACGAAAACACCCAGTGGACTGAAGTGCTGTCGGCCGTCGAACTGCAGGGCAACAGCCACCACTACCACGAAATCAACAACGAACAGGCCTTCAGTCACCTGCGCTTCAACATCTACCCGGATGGCGGTGTGGCCCGCCTGCGCGTGTACGGCGTGCCATTCCGCGACTGGTCGGCGATTGGCGACAACGAACAGGTCGACCTGGCCGCAGCCCTCAACGGTGGCCGCGCCCTCGCCTGCTCCGACGAACACTTCGGCCGCATGAGCAACATCCTGAACCCGGGCCGTGGCATCAACATGGGCGATGGCTGGGAAACCGCGCGTCGTCGCACGCCTGGCAATGACTGGGTGATCGTCGCCCTGGGCCATGCCGGTGAAGTCGAGAAAGTCATCGTCGACACCCTGCACTTCAAGGGCAACTACCCGGACAGTTGCTCGATCCAGGGCGCGTTCGTGAAAGGCGGAACCGACAGCCAGATCGAAACCCAGTCGTTGTTCTGGCGCGAACTGCTGCCAAGCCAGAAGCTGGAAATGCACGCCGAACACACGTTCGCCGAGCAGATCAAGGCCCTGGGCCCGATCACCCACATCCGCCTGAATGTGTTCCCGGATGGTGGGGTCAGTCGTTTGCGTGTTTTGGGCAAGGTCGCGAAGTAAGCGTTGAACCCAATCGAGGGCAAACCCGCTCCTACAGACGACCTGAACGCCACACCCCCTGTAGGAGCGGGCTTGCCCGCGATAGCAATAGAACAGTCAAAATAGAATTCGGAAAAAAACAGCATGCGCACACTGATGATTGAACCGCTGACCAAAGAAGCCTTCGCCCCTTTCGGTGACGTGATCGAAACCGACGGCAGCGACCACTTCATGATCAACAACGGTTCGACCATGCGCTTTCACAAACTGGCGACGGTCGAGACCGCCACGCCAGAGGACACCGCGATCATCAGCATCTTCCGCGCCGACGCGCAGGACATGCCGCTGACCGTGAGCATGCTGGAGCGCCATCCGCTGGGCAGCCAGGCTTTCATTCCGCTGCTCGGCAATCCCTTTCTGATCGTGGTCGCGCCCCTTGGCGATGCACCTGTATCAGGTTTGGTCCGCGCCTTCGTCACCAACGGCAGGCAGGGCATCAATTACCATCGCGGCGTTTGGCACCACCCGGTGCTGACGATCGAAAAGCGGGATGACTTCCTGGTGGTTGATCGCAGTGGCACAGGCAATAACTGCGATGAGCATTTCTTCAAAGAGGATGAGCGTTTGATCCTCGCCCCCCACCAATAAGAGAAGGTCTGATCACTCGACAACAAGAGTGACAGGCGAGAGGTAAAGACTGTGGAAGCACATCTGTTGGAATGGCTGAACCTGAGCATTCGCTGGGTTCATATGATTACCGGTGTGGCCTGGATCGGCGCGTCGTTCTATTTCGTCTGGTTGGAAAACAACCTCAACCGGGTCAACCCGAAGAGCGGTCTGGCTGGCGACTTGTGGGCGATTCACGGCGGCGGCATCTATCACCTGGAAAAATACAAACTGGCCCCTCCCTCAATGCCGGATAACCTGCACTGGTTCAAATGGGAAGCCTATTTCACCTGGATGTCGGGGATCGCGCTGCTGTGCGTGGTGTTCTACGCCAATCCGACGCTTTACCTGTTGGCTCCGGGCAGCACCCTGAGCGGCCCTGAAGGCGTGGCCATCGGTCTTGGCTCGCTGTTCATCGGCTGGTTCGTCTACTCATTCCTTTGCGACTCGGCCCTGGGCAAACGCCCTGCCCTGCTCGGCTTCATCCTGTTCGTGCTGATCATCGGCGCCGCCTACGGCTTCAGCAAGGTGTTCAGTGGCCGTGGTGCGTACCTGCACGTTGGCGCGCTCATCGGCACCATCATGGTCGGCAACGTATTCCGCATCATCATGCCGGCGCAACGTGCATTGGTCGCGGCGATCGCCGAGAATCGCACGCCAGACCCTGCGCTGCCAGCCAAGGGCCTGCTGCGTTCGCGTCACAACAACTACTTCACCCTGCCAGTGCTGTTCATCATGATCAGCAACCACTTCCCGAGCACCTACGGCAGCCAGTACAACTGGTTGATCCTGGCCGGGATCGCGATTTTTGCGGTGCTGGTGCGTCATTACTTCAACACCCGCCATGACAGCCACAAGTTCGCCTGGACCCTGCCGGTGGCAGCGGTGGGCATGATCTGCCTGGCCTACGTGACCGGTCCGAAGCCGATGTCCAGCGCCCCGGAAGTGGCCAAGGCACCCGCAGCCATCGAGTACCAGCCTTTGCCGGAAACTGCAGTGGGCGGAGGGTTGAAACCGGCCGAAGCCAAACCTGCACAAGCACCTGCCGCGGCTCCGGCACAGGCATCCAATGCCGGCCCTGGCTTCGACAAGGTACACAGTGTGATTCAGGAACGTTGCGCGGTATGCCACTCGGCCAAACCGACCAGCCCGCTGTTCAGCGCGGCGCCGGCCGGCGTGATGTTCGACACCCCCGAGCAGATCCGCCAGAACGCGGCGCGGATCCAGGCCCAGGCGGTTGCCACCCAGATCATGCCGCTGGGCAACATCACCCAAATGACCCAACAAGAGCGTGATTTGATTGGGGCGTGGATTGTCCAGGGTGCGCAGACCAATTAAGCCGTAAAAGCTCGCTCCCCCAGGAAACGCAATCCCCCTGTAGGAGCGAGCTTGAACTGGCCTAATGATTTTGGACACTTCAATCGGGCGCTATGATAGCGCCCAAATCTGAGGTGTTTGGATATGCGTAAATCCTATTCGAGTGAGTTCAAGCTCAAGGCTGCCAGCATGGTGTTGGATGAAGGTCAGCCGGTTACCGAAGTCTGTGCCAGCCTGGATATCGGCCCCACAGCCCTGCGCCGTTGGGTTGATCAAGTGCAAAAAGAGCGCTTGGGCTCGACTCCGGTGGGGGCCAAGGCGATTACCGCTGATCAACGAGAAATCCAGAGACTCAAAGCTCTGCTCAGAGAGAAAGACCTGGATATCGAAATCCTAAAAAAGGCCAGTGCTCTCCTGCTTTTGGACGCCAAAGATCATTCACGCTGATCGATGAGCTGGGCGAGCAGTACGGCGTTAAAAAGTGTTGCCGGGCGTTTGGGGGCAACCGCAGTAGCTTTTACGCCTGGCGCCAGCGCCAAGGCAGAGCAAATCCTGAACGGGACAAGCTCAAAGCCGCGTTGGTCAGGCACCACAAGGCGTCCAGAGAGTCGGCCGGCGCACGTACTTTGTCCAAGGAGCTACAAGCCAAAGGGCATCGTATCGGGCGTTATATGGCTCGCAGTTTGATGCGCGAAGCTGGCATCGCTAGTCGTCAGCGCCGGCGCCATAAGTACAAGTCGCCGGGTGTGGAGGCCTTGGTGGCGCCGCACGTGCTCAAGCGAAAATTTGATGTGACGGCGGTTAATCAGGTGTGGTGTGGCGACGTGACATACATCAAGGTCGGCAAGCGGTGGATGTACTTCGCCGCCGTTTTGGATCTGTACGCTCGCAGGATCGTAGGGTGGTCGTTTTCGATGATTTCTGATGCCAACCTGACCTGCGAAGCGCTACGCATGGCGGTTGAGCTGCGCGGCCATCCCCAGGATGTGTTGTTTCATTCTGATCAAGGTTGCCAGTACACCAGCCATAAATTCCGAAATGCGCTTGTGAAACATCGGTTCAGGCAAAGTATGAGCCGTAAAGGCGAGTGCTGGGACAATGCCCCGATGGAGCGTTTCTTTGGTAGTTTGAAGTCCGAGTGGGTGCCTGAAACGGGCTACAAACTGGAGCATGAGGCCCGGGCAGATGTGCAGCGCTATGTCTCGCGCTACAACATCAGCAGGCCTCACAGCTATAACGACTACAGGTCGCCGGTCGTGAAGGAAAGATTGGCGGCGTGAACCGTAATCAGTGTCCAAGATTACTTGACCAGTTCAGCTTGCTCGCGATGAGGTCAATGGATTCAACATCACATTGCCTGACCTGACGCGTTCGCGAGCAAGTCGAATCGTCGCACCGCCGCTCCCACCGGGGCTGCTTGATGCAAAACACACAAGAATAAAAAAGATCCGAGGTGTTGCATGTCCGAGCTCTCCAAAGCACGCATCCCCGACGCACCCGCCATCCAGCGCTTGCCCCTTTTGCAACTGATCCTGGTCGGTCTGCAACACGTCTTGCTCATGTACGGCGGTGCCATCGCGGTGCCGTTGATCATCGGACAGGCTGCAGGCCTGAATCGTGAAGAAATCGCCTTCCTGATCAATGCCGACCTGCTGGTGGCCGGCATTGCGACCATCGTGCAATCCCTGGGTATCGGTCCCATGGGCATCCGCATGCCGGTCATGATGGGCGCCAGTTTTGCCGCTGTCGGCAGCATGGTCGCCATGGCGGGCATGCCCGGTATCGGCCTGCAAGGAATTTTCGGTGCCACCATCGCCGCCGGTTTCTTCGGCATGCTCATCGCACCCTTCATGTCCAAAGTCGTGCGTTTCTTCCCGCCGCTCGTGACTGGCACAGTGATCACCTCGATCGGTTTGTCGCTGTTCCCCGTCGCCGTGAATTGGGCAGGCGGCGGCGCAGGCAATGTGCAATTCGGCTCGCCCATCTACCTGGCCATCGCTGCACTGGTGCTGGCCACCATCCTGTTGGTCCATCGTTTCATGCGCGGGTTCTGGGTCAACATTTCCGTGCTGATCGGCATGTGCCTGGGCTACGCCGTTTGCGGCGTGATCGGCATGGTCGACCTGAGTGGAATGGCCCGGGCGCCGTTGTTGCAAGTGGTCACCCCGCTGCATTTCGGCGTGCCCAAGTTCGAGCTCGCGCCAATCCTGTCGATGTGCCTGGTGGTGGTGATCATCTTCGTCGAGTCCACCGGCATGTTCCTGGCACTGGGCAAGATCACCGGCCAGGAAGTCTGCCCCCGGATGCTGCGTCGCGGCCTGCTGTGTGATGCCGGCGCATCGTTCTTCGCCGGGTTCTTCAACACCTTCACCCACTCCTCGTTCGCCCAGAACATCGGTCTGGTGCAGATGACCGGTGTGCGCTGCCGTTCGGTGACCATCGTCGCCGGCGGCTTGTTGATCGTCCTCAGCCTGCTGCCCAAGGCTGCATTCCTGGTGGCCTCGATTCCGCCGGCGGTGCTCGGCGGAGCAGCGATTGCAATGTTCGGCATGGTCGCCGCTACGGGCATCAAGATTCTTCAGGAGGCCGACATTGTCGACCGGCGAAACCAGTTGCTGGTGGCCGTCAGCATCGGCATGGGCCTGATCCCGGTGGTGCGTCCGGAGTTTTTCGCCCATCTGCCGTTATGGATGAGCCCGATCACCCACAGCGGTATCGCCATGGCCACGATCAGCGCGCTCATGCTCAACCTGCTATTCAACATCCTCGGTGGCCGGGAGCGGGCAGCGAACAACCTGGCCACTGAACACACTTGATCCTCTGCAGGCGCGAGCACCCTCGCACTGCAATCAGCAACACCGCGGGCAAAGGCGGCCGCATGACACTTGAGACCTGGCCAACTAGTCAGTATTCTCCGCGGCCGCCCGAATCCGCATTGAAAAAACCGCCGATTTAACGCCACAAAAAAAGCGCCGCACCAGAGCGCTGACTTCAAAAAAACTACGTGAAACACCTACCTTTTGGGAGCAACCGAATGAAACGTACGTGCACCAGCCTGATGCTGGCCGGATCCCTCCTGGCCGGTGGCCAGGCCATGGCCGGCGATTTGCTGCAATGGCAGGACAACAGCCTGACCTACCTGTATGGCAAGGACTTCCAGGTCAACCCGCGCATTCAGCAGACGGTAACGTTCGAACACGCCGATGGCTGGAAATACGGCGACAACTTCTTCTTCATCGACAAGATTTTCTACAACGGCAAGGAAGACGCCTTTGCCGGCGAGAACACTCACTACGGCGAGTTCAGCCCACGCCTGTCGTTCGGCAAGATCTTCGACCAGAAACTCGAGTTCGGCCCGGTCAAGGACGTGCTGCTGGCCATGACCTATGAGTTCGGTGAAAACGACACCGAGTCGTACCTGATCGGCCCGGGCTTCGACCTGGCCATTCCCGGCTTCGACTATTTCCAACTCAACTTCTACAACCGCCACACCGAAGGCAGCCGTGCGGGTGACGATGTCTGGCAGATCACGCCGGTCTGGTCCTACACCATCCCGGTGGGCGGCTCGAACATTCTGATCGACGGTTTCATGGACTGGGTGGTCGACAACGACGTCAACAAAAAAGGCGAATACCACGCCAACCTGCACTTCAACCCGCAGATCAAGTACGACCTGGGCAAGGCGCTGAACCTGGGCGAGAAGCAGTTGTATGTGGGTGTCGAATACGACTACTGGAAGAACAAGTACGGGATCGAGGACAGCGAAGGCTTCAAGACCGACCAGAGCGTGACCAGCTTCCTGGTCAAGGTGCACTTCTGATCTGACGGTATCCCCCCTGTAGGAGCGAGCTTGCTCGCGATGAACCCGTAAGCGCCGCTGGGCATCAGACGCCCCGCGTCATCGTTGACGACCATCGCGACGGTTCGACGCCTCGACAAGCTCGCTCCTACAGGATCTGCGTCGTTCCCTGTGGGAGCGAGCTTGTCGAGGCGTCGAACCGTCGCGATGGCCGCACCCTAAATGACAGGCTCAGGCAATCCCAGAAACCTGCACAACTCATCTTTCTTGGCCAGCGCATCGCGCCGTCCCAAGTCGATCAATTCGCTGCAATACCCCGCCTCGAACAACAGATAACTCAACACCCCTGCCCCACTCGTCTTCGTCGCCCCCGGACCGCGCAGGAACAGGCGCAGGGCAGCCGGCATTTCCTGCCGGTGACGTGCAGCGATTTCATCGATCGGCTGACTCGGGGAAATCACCAACACCTCTACAGGCGCCACCCCCAGCGTGCGCACCGGCGTGCCATCAGGCATGAGGTGGCTGAACTGGTTCAAGCGCTGCAAGAGTTCGATGTCGCTTTCCAGGCTGTCAATGAACGTGCTGTTGAGCATGTGCCCGCCGATCTGCGCCAGGGTGGGTTGCTGCCCGGTGTAGGCGCGTTGCAGCGGTTGGTCGGGATCGACGCCCCGGGGGTTGCCGCTCACCCCCACCACCAGCACGCGACTGGCACCCAGGTGCAGGGCCGGACTGATCGGCGCCGACTGGCGCACAGCGCCATCGCCAAAAAACTCTTCGCCGATCTTCACCGGGGCGAACAGCAGCGGGATCGCTGAACTGGCGAGCAAGTGCTCCACGGACAATTGCGCCGGCACGCCGATGCGCCGATGCCGCAGCCAGGCGTCGATGGTGCCGCCGCCCTGATAAAAGGTCACCGCCTGGCCAGACTCATAACCGAAAGCGGTGACCGCCACGGCTTTCAATTGTTGTTGCGCGATGGACTCGGCGATGCCGCCCATGTGCAGCTTTTCGTTGAGCAAGTCACGCAGCGGCGAGCTGTTGAGCAACGCCACCGGGACCTGGGAACCCAGCCCCAATAAGCTGTGCCCTACAAAACGGCTGGCCTGGCGGATCACTCCCGGCCAGTCGCTGCGCAGGACCAGATGGCTGCGAAAGCCCTGCCAGAAGGCAGTGAGGCGCTCGATGGCGCTACGGAAATCAGTCGCGCCGCTGGCCAGGCTGACCGCGTTGATTGCCCCGGCGGAGGTGCCTACGATCACTGGGAACGGGTTGTCGGCACCCAACGGCAGGAGTTCGGCGATGGCCGCCAGCACTCCGACCTGATAGGCCGCCCGAGATCCGCCGCCGGAGAGGATCAAGCCTGTAACCGGTTCGCCTCGACTCATTCACAACACTCCATGTGGCGGGATCGGATGTTACTTGCCATACAGCCAGACGCCCCGCGGTGTCTGTCGTCCATCGCGAGCGTGCTCGCTCCTGCAGGGGACGCAAGGTCAATCGCGTTTGGCGTAGAGTTTGGGCTCGCCCGGTGGGCGGCTCTTGAAACGGCGGTGCGCCCACAGGTATTGCTCCGGGCAATCGCGCAGTACGCCCTCGATCCACTGGTTGATGCGCAGGCAGTCCTCTTCTTCGGTCTCGCCAGGGAAGCCTTCCAGCGGTGGATGGATCACCAGTCGATAACCGCTGCCGTCCGCCAGACGCTCCTGGGTGAACGGCACCACCAGGGCCTTGCCCAGCCGGGCAAACTTGCTGGTAGCGGTCACCGTCGCGGCCTGGATGCCGAACAACGGCACGAAGATGCTCTGCTTGGCGCCGTAGTCCTGATCCGGTGCGTACCAGATCGCCCGGCCAGCCCGCAGCAGCTTGAGCATGCCGCGCACATCCTCACGTTCCACGGCCAGCGAGTCGAGGTTGTGGCGCTCACGCCCGTTGCGCTGTACGTAATCGAACAATGGGTTTTTATGCTCGCGGTACATGCCGTCGATGGTGTGCTGCTGCCCCAGCAGCGCCGCGCCGATTTCAAGGGTGGTGAAGTGCACAGCCATCAGGATCACGCCCTTGCCTTCGCGCTGGGCCTTTTGCAGGTGCTCAAGCCCTTCCACATGGGCGAGTTTTGCCAGGCGCTCGCGCGACCACCACCAGCTCATGGCCATTTCAAAGAAAGCAATGCCAGTCGACGCGAAGTTCTCCTTGAGCAGGCGCTTGCGCTCGGCGGCGGACTTTTCCGGGAAGCACAGCTCGAGATTACGTCGTGCAATACTCCGCCGGTCACCGGCCACGCGATACATCAGGGCCCCCAGCACGCGACCAATGAACAGCAACGCCGGGTAAGGCAACTGGACGATCAGCCACAACAGTCCCAGGCCGCACCACAGCGGCCAGAAACGCGGCATCAGAAATGTTTTTTTAAAACTCGGGCGATCCATTAAATGTTCCGCAAAGACAGTGGCCGCGCATTCTACATCGTTCGACCCGGCTTGCGGCTGGCGAGCGTTCTCGTTATAAGTCTCGGCACTTTTAGCGACAAGCCGTTGTATGCCGACCATGAGCCAAATCGAATCGCAAGACCAGGATCCCGTGTTCCAGTTAAAGGGCAGCATGCTGGCCATTACCGTGCTGGAACTGGCCCGCAACGACCTCGACAGCCTCGATCGGCAACTGGCCGCCAAGGTCGCCCAGGCGCCCGGTTTCTTCAGTAACGCGCCGCTGGTCCTGGCACTGGACAAACTCCCGGCCGGCGAAGGTACGGTCGATCTGCCAGGCCTGATGCGCATCTGCCGCCAGCATGGGCTGCGCACCCTGGCCATCCGCGCCAGCCGCATCGAAGACATCGCGGCAGCCATTGCCGTCGACCTGCCGGTATTGCCACCCTCCGGCGCTCGTGAGCGTGCACTGGACCCACAGGAAGTCGCCGCGCCAAAAAAACCGGAAAAACCGCCGGAGCCTTCGATCAAACCGACCAAAGTCATCACTTCGCCAGTACGTGGCGGCCAGCAGATCTATGCCCAGGGCAGCGACCTGGTCGTGATCTCTTCGGTCAGCCCGGGGGCGGAACTTCTCGCCGATGGCAACATCCATGTATACGGCGCGATGCGTGGTCGCGTGCTGGCTGGCGTGAAAGGTGATACGAAGGCCAGGATTTTCTGTCAGCAGATGACCGCCGAGCTGATCTCCATCGCCGGCCATTACAAGGTTTCGGAAGATCTGCGCCGCGATCCTTTGTGGGGTTCGGGTGTTCAGGTCAGCCTGTCCGGTGATGTGTTGAACATCATTCGGCTTTAACGGATACTGCCGCATTTTCCAAGCATCTCTAAAACGTAGCGAAAACGGCTCAAACGAAGTAGGAAAATGGTCAAAACCAGTGTTTGCCAACGGTAAGCGCGGCCAGGACCGGATTCCAGCCAAGGCTGTCCGACTGTAGTCGTTTTTTTCAAGAGATGTTTTTCAGGGACCAGAAGTCCTTTTTCCTTAGGGGTGAAACACCTTGGCCAAGATTCTAGTGGTTACATCCGGCAAGGGTGGTGTGGGTAAGACCACCACCAGTGCTGCTATCGGTACCGGCCTCGCACTGCGCGGCCACAAGACTGTAATCGTCGACTTCGACGTCGGCTTGCGTAACCTCGACCTGATCATGGGTTGCGAGCGTCGCGTGGTGTATGACTTCGTCAACGTGGTGAACGGCGAAGCCAACCTGCAACAAGCCCTGATCAAAGACAAACGCCTGGAAAACCTCTACGTACTGGCCGCCAGTCAGACTCGCGACAAAGACGCGCTGACTGTCGAAGGCGTGGAAAAAGTCCTGATGCAGCTCAAGGAAGACTTCGAGTTCGTGGTCTGCGACTCCCCTGCCGGCATCGAGAAAGGCGCCCACCTGGCCATGTACTTCGCCGATGAGGCGATCGTCGTGACCAACCCTGAAGTGTCATCGGTACGTGACTCCGACCGCATGCTCGGCCTGTTGGCCAGCAAGTCCCGTCGCGCCGAACGCGGTGAAGACCCGATCAAGGAACACTTGCTGATCACCCGTTACCACCCGGAGCGTGTGAGCAAAGGCGAAATGCTCGGTGTAGAAGACGTCAAGGAAATCCTTTCGGTGACCCTGCTCGGCGTTATCCCGGAATCCCAGGCGGTGCTCAAGGCCTCCAACCAGGGCGTGCCGGTGATTCTCGACGACCAGAGCGATGCCGGCCAGGCTTACAGCGATACCGTTGACCGCCTGCTGGGCAAGACCGTGGACCATCGATTCCTTGATGTACAGAAGAAGGGATTCTTCGAGCGCCTGTTTGGAGGCAACTAAGCAATGAACCTTTTTGACTTCTTTCGTGCCAACAAAAAGCAAAGCACCGCGTCGGTAGCGAAAGAGCGTCTACAGATCATCGTGGCGCATGAACGCGGCCAACGCAGTACACCGGACTACCTGCCCGCCTTGCAGAAGGAATTGGTGGAGGTGATCCGCAAGTACGTCAATATCGGGTCCGATGACGTGCATGTCGCCCTGGAGAACCAGGGTAGCTGCTCGATTCTGGAACTCAATATCACCCTGCCAGATCGCTGAGTCGACCTGGCTGGAGCCACGGCGGCTCAGGCCTTTCGGGCTTTCGTGTGGGAGCGAGCCTGCTCGCGATAGTGTGTCAGTCAATGCGGTATCCGCTGACTCACCCTCGCGAGCAGGCCCGCTCCCACTCAGGAAGCCTCGAAAACCTGCGCCGCCGTTGGCGTTTGTTACGAGACTGTTTTAATGCCGCTGTCCAACATCCGTATCATCCATCAGGACGCCGCCGTATTGGTGGTGGATAAACCGACCCTGTTGCTGTCCGTTCCTGGCCGGGCCGACGACAACAAGGACTGCCTGATCACCCGCCTGCAGGAAAACGGCTACCCCGAAGCTCGCATCGTCCATCGACTGGACTGGGAAACCTCGGGCATTATCCTGCTGGCCCGCGACCCGGACACCCATCGCGAACTGTCACGGCAGTTTCACGATCGCGAAACAGAGAAGGCCTACACTGCGCTTTGCTGGGGGCAACCGGAACTGGACAGCGGCAGCATCGACCTGCCCTTGCGCTACGATCCCCCCACCAAGCCACGCCACGTGGTGGACCACGAGCAGGGCAAACACGCCCTGACCTTCTGGCGCATTCTCGAGCGCTGCGGCGATTGGTGCCGGGTGGAACTGACGCCGATCACCGGCCGCTCCCACCAGTTGCGCGTGCACATGCTCTCTATCGGTCACCCGTTGCTGGGCGACGGGCTCTATGCCCATGAGCAGGCGTTGGCTGCATGGCCGCGACTGTGCCTGCACGCAAGCATGCTCAGCTTCACTCACCCGCAAACGGGCGAACGCTTGCGTTTCGAGTGCCCGGCACCGTTTTGAGCACTGCCTGTCGTGACGTTGTTCGCTTTAGCAAAAGGAATATTCAAGGATGAGTTGCACTGATTTCCCTGCCGTCAGGAAAACCCAAAACCAGTTGCTGTATCTGATCTACGGGGACCAGGCCGTTTACCGGCACGAAGCCAAGTTCAGCATTTTGACGGCGCTGTCCCATGCAAAGAGCGGCAAGCTGCCGAGCATCAGGATCCTCACGGATCGCCCGCAGGACTATGCAGGCTGGCCAGTCGAGACCATCACCCTGACCCCGCAGATATTGGCCCGGTGGCAAGGCGAAAACGGTTATCACCATCGCCGCAAGGCCTGCGCCATGGCGGCAGGCCTGCACCTGGCGGAAAAAACCCTGTTCGTCGACACCGACACGCTGTTCCTGCGCGACCCGAACCTGATCTTCAGCCAGATCCAGCCAGGGCAGTACCTGATGGACTGCCTGGAGTACCAATGGCAAGAGGTCTGCGAGCGCCCCGAATACCACAAGCTCGGCGAGTGCCTGCATGCGCACGGCGTCAGCGCAAACACCGGCTTCAAACTGTACAACAGCGGGCTCTGCGGCCTGACCGATACCGATGCGCCATTGCTGGAAGATTCGATCCGCTACATCGACGAATGGACGCGGGGTGAATTCGACGTCCACACCATCGAGCAGATCGCCCTGTCATTCGCCATGCGCGACAAACCAGTGCGCGAGGCGAACAAGCACATCTACCACTACTTCGCGGAAAAACGCTTTTTCCATGAAATGCACAGGTTCTTCTTTGCGCAGCATGGCGAACAATTCAGCCCGCAACTGGTGCAATGGTGCCGCGATGTTCCCCGTATCAAGCCGTATCCGACGGCCTGGCAGCGCCTGAAAATCAAATGGAAAGTGCGCAAGCACAAAGGCGCGCTGAAGAAGATCGGTCGCGACCTGCTGTATGGCAGCGCTGTGCCCGAGGATCCGTACCACGCCGCTTGCCGCCACGAATGGTGGGAATCGGCCTCGCGGGAAATCCTGCGCTGGGACAGAGCCCGACAAAAAGCGCTTCTGCGCTCCCATCAAGACAAATGGCCGCAGCAATTGCCGCGACCGCAAAAGCCCGAGGATGAGCAGATCATCATGGCTTACCTGAAAAAGCGGATCGTCAACAGGGGTTGATGCGTTGGGTGAAGACCACGCCCAAAGCTCCAGGCCAATGCGTTAAACTGGCGCCATTGCTGTCTGGAGCTACTTATGCGCGAAGAGTTGAACCAAGGCCTGATCGATTTCCTCAAGGCCTCCCCTACCCCATTCCATGCCACTGCCAGCCTCGTTCAGCGTCTGGAAGCGGCGGGCTATCAGCGCCTTGACGAACGCGAGCCCTGGAGCACCGAAGCCAACGGCCGTTACTACGTCACCCGCAATGACTCCTCGATCGTCGCCGTAAAAATGGGGCGCCAATCAGCGCTCTACGGCGGCATTCGCATGGTCGGCGCCCACACTGACAGCCCGTGCCTGCGGGTCAAGCCCCAGCCGGAACTGCAACGCCAGGGCTTCTGGCAGCTGGGCGTCGAAGTCTATGGCGGTGCACTGCTTGCACCGTGGTTCGACCGCGACCTGTCCCTGGCCGGCCGGGTGACCTTTCGCCGCGATGGAAAGGTCGAAAGCCAACTGATCGACTTCAAGGCGCCGATCGCGATCATTCCGAACCTGGCCATTCACCTCAACCGTGAAGCCAACATGGGCTGGGCCATCAACGCCCAGACCGAATTGCCGCCGGTGCTTGCGCAATTTGCCGGCGACGAGCGCGTGGACTTCCGCGCGGTACTGACCAATCAGCTGGCACTGGAACACGGCCTGAACGCCGACGTGGTGCTCGATTACGAGCTGAGCTTCTACGACACGCAGAGCGCTGCCGTCATCGGTCTCAATGGTGACTTCATCGCGGGCGCACGCCTGGACAACCTGTTGTCATGCTACGCCGGCCTGCAAGCCCTGCTCACCGCCGACACTGACGAAACCTGCGTGCTGGTGTGCAATGACCACGAAGAAGTCGGTTCATGCTCCGCGTGCGGTGCGGACGGTCCAATGCTCGAACAGACCCTGCGTCGCCTGCTGCCCGAAGGTGACGAGTTCGTGCGCACCATTCAGAAATCGCTCCTGGTCTCGGCCGACAACGCCCACGGTGTGCACCCCAACTACGCCGACAAGCACGACGCCAACCATGGCCCGAAACTCAACGCCGGCCCGGTGATCAAGGTCAACAGCAACCAGCGCTACGCCACCAACAGCGAAACCGCCGGTTTCTTCCGCCACCTGTGCATGGCCGAAGAAGTGCCGGTGCAAAGTTTCGTGGTGCGCAGCGACATGGGCTGCGGCTCGACCATCGGCCCGATCACTGCCAGCCACCTGGGCGTACGCACCGTGGACATCGGCCTGCCGACGTTTGCCATGCACTCGATCCGCGAGTTGTGCGGCAGTCATGACCTGGCGCACCTGGTGAAGGTGCTGAGTGCGTTTTATGCGAGTCAGGAGCTACCGTAACCCGGTAAACACCACCCCCCTGTAGGAGCGAGCATGTCGAGGCGTCGAACCGTCGCGATGGTCGTTAACGATAACGTGGGCAATCTGACACCCCGCGGTGTCTGGGCCACCATCGCGAGCATGCTCGCTCCTACAGGTGACACGAAACCCGCCTAGACTTTTAATATCACCCACGACAAGGCAGTCCTCCATGATCTCGTTGTCTGCGTTCCACGCCATGCTGGTTCCTATCATCACCGGGATGATCCTGTTGGCGGTAGGCTTCAACTTTCGCGACAAAAATGCTGGCGTGTTCGCCATGTGGATCGGCATGCTGACCATCCTCGCCACGGTGGTCATCAAGATCCTCGTCAAAATCAACGAATAAATCCTCGCCCTCGACTCGCATTGGCTTTGGCGGGCTCGTACACTCGGTTGATCTGCTTTTCTGGAGGTTGACCGCCCAGTGTTCGCTCGCTTGCTCGCCCTGCCCTGCCTTTTCCTAGTCTGCCTGCTGGCGCTCTTACCGGTAGTGCCCGTCCAGGCCGCCGGCCTGCCAAGCCTGCTGAGCAGTTCGACACCCGCCCAGCCCGAGGCGCAGGAACCCCTCGGCCAGTCGTTGGACGAGGTCATCAAATCGCTGGAAAACGACCAGCAACGCGCCAAACTGCTGGCCGACCTGAAAAAGCTGCGCGACGCCACCAAAAAAGCCCAACCGGCCAGCGAAGAAGGTGTGCTTGGCTTGATCGGCGGCACGCTGAACCGCTTCGAACAACAGTTTTCCGGTACCGACAGCCCGATCACCCGTTGGACAAGGGAGTTCTCCCTGGCCAATGACGAATTGCAAGCGCTGATACTGCCGGCCAACGAATGGCTGCCGATCATCTTTGCCTTCGCCGTGATCCTGGCGCTGTGGAGCCTGCTGGCCGCCGCGTTGATCTGGCTGGGCCATCGAGTGCGGATGCGCTTTGGCCTGACCGAGGAACTGCCGCAACACCCCAGGGCCCTCGACATGCTGCGCTTTGCCCTGCGCAAACTCGGCCCCTGGATGATTGCCCTGGTGATCACCGTGTACATGAGCTACGCGCTGCCCTCTTCGCTGGGTAAAAGCCTGGCGATGGTGCTGGCCTATGCACTGGTGGTCGGCACCTGTTTTTCGGCGATCTGCGTCATTGCCTTCTCCCTGCTCGATGGCCCGCATCGCCATCGCGCCTTGTACATCCTGCGCCATCAGGCCTTTCGCCCGCTCTGGCTGATCGGCAGCTTTGCCGCCTTCGGCGAAGCCTTGAACGACCCTCGACTGGTCACCAGCCTCGGCAGCCACCTGGCACACAGCGCGGCCACCGTCGCAAACGTGATGGCCGCCCTGTCCACCGGGCTGTTCATCCTCCGCTTCCGCCGCCCCATCGCTCACCTGATCCGCAACCAGCCGCTGTCACGGCGCCTGACACGACGCGCCCTCAGCGACACCATCGATATTCTCGGCACCTTTTGGTACGTGCCCGCCCTTGTGTTGGTCGCCATTTCACTGTTCGCCACGTTCCTTTCGGCCGGCGACACCAGCACCGCACTGCGCCAGTCGCTGATCTGCACGGTGCTGCTGGTGCTGTGCATGGTCATCAACGGACTGGTGCGCCGTCACTCGCAGAAACCGCAACGAGGACTGAAGCGCCATGCGCTGTACTCCGAGCGCTTGAAGGGGTTTTTCTACACGCTCGCGCATCTGTTGGTGTGGCTGGCATTCATCGAACTCGGCCTGCGGGTCTGGGGCATGTCGCTGATTGCGTTCACTGAAGGTGATGGCCATGAAGTCAGCGTCAAGTTGTTCAGCCTGGGCGGCACGTTGATCTTTGCCTGGCTGATCTGGATTCTCAGCGACACCGCGGTACACCACGCCCTGACCCGATCACGCAAGGGCCTGGCGAACGCGCGGGCGCAGACGATGATGCCTCTGATCCGCAACGTGCTGTTCGTGGCGATTTTCATCGTGGCGCTGATCGTTGCACTGGCGAACATGGGCATGAACGTCACGCCACTGCTGGCCGGTGCCGGTGTGATCGGCCTGGCCATCGGTTTTGGCGCGCAGTCGCTGGTCGCCGACCTGATCACCGGGTTGTTCATCATCATCGAAGACTCCCTGGCCATCGACGACTACGTCGATGTCGGCGGCCACCTGGGCACCGTCGAGGGCTTGACCATTCGCACCGTGCGCCTGCGGGACATCGACGGCATCGTCCACACCATCCCGTTCAGCGAAATCAAGAGCATCAAGAACTACTCGCGGGAGTTCGGCTATGCGATTTTCCGCGTGGCGATCCCGGCCAACATGGACATCGACAACGCGATCAAGCTGATGCGCGACGTCGGCCAGAAGATGCGCAACGACCCGCTGCAACGGCGCAATATCTGGTCGCCGCTGGAGATCCAGGGCGTGGAGAGTTTCGAGTCAGGTAACGCGATCCTTCGCGCCCGGTTCAAGACGGCACCCATCAAGCAATGGGAGGTTTCCCGCGCCTTCAACCTGTCGCTCAAACGCCACCTGGACGAGGCCGGCCTCGACCTGGCGATGCCACGCATGACCGTGCAGGTGGTGACGGCGGGTGGCGGCCAAGTCACCGAATAACCCCATTACCTGTAGGAGCGAGCTTGTCGAGGCGTCGAACCGTCGCGATGGTCGTCAACGATGACGCAGGCTGCCTGATGCCCCGCGGTGCCTGAGCCTCCATCGCGACGGTTCGACGCCTCGACAAGCTCGCTCCTACAGGGAATGTGCCAAACGCAAAATACAGGCATAAAAAATCCCCGAACCAGTCGGGGATTTTTTATGTTCGATCAATCAACCCTAGGGCGGATCAATCTTCGCGGTAGCGACGCAGCTTGAGCTGCTTGCCGGCAACGCGAGTGTCCTTCAGCTTGGTCAGCAACTTCTCCAGACCATCTTCCGGCAGCTCGACGAGGCTGAAGCTGTCACGTACCTGGATGCGACCGATGGCCTCACGCGCCAAGCCACCTTCGTTAAGGATGGCGCCCAGCAGGTTCTTGGCAGCGATGCCATCACGCGCACCCAGCGCGGTACGGCAGCGAGCACGGCCTTCGCCCAAAGGCATTGGCGCACGACGCTCGCGATCACCACGATCAGGACGATCACCGGAACGCTCGGGACGATCACCACGCGGGGCACTGTTCGGCACCAGCGGACGTTCTTTCTCGATAGCGGCCAGGTTCAGCGCTTGACCGTTGGTAGCCTTGCGCAGCAGGGCTGCGGCCAGGGCACGCGGGCTGCAACCGATGTCGGCGGTCAGGCGATCGAGCAGATCACCATGGGTCGACTCGGCGTCAGCCACCAGCGGCGACAGGCTGTTGGTCAGTTTCTTGATACGCGCATCCAGAACGGCCTGGGCGTCCGGCAGGCGGACCTCGGCAACCTTCTGGCCAGTCACACGCTCGATCACTTGCAGCATGCGACGCTCGCGAGGCGTCACCAGCAGCAATGCACGACCTTCGCGACCGGCACGGCCGGTACGGCCGATACGGTGAACATAGGACTCAGGATCGTACGGCATGTCGACGTTGAACACGTGAGTGATGCGCGGAACGTCCAGGCCACGAGCGGCAACGTCGGTCGCCACAACGATGTCCAGACGGCCATCCTTGAGGGAGTCGATCACGCGCTCACGCTGGTTCTGGGCAATGTCACCGTTCAGCGCAGCGGCTTTGTAGCCTTTGGCTTCCAGGGCGCTGGCCAGGTCCAGGGTCGCTTGCTTGGTACGCACGAACATGATCAGCGCGTCGAAATCTTCCACTTCCAGCAAGCTGAGAACGGCAGAAGTCTTCTGGTCGGCGTGAACCAACAGGTGAGCCTGTTCGATCGCGGTAACGGTCTGGGTTTTGCTCTGGATCTTCACGTGCTTTGGATCGCGCAGGTGACGCTCGGCGATGGCACGGATCGACTGCGGCAAGGTCGCCGAGAACAGTACGGTCTGGCGGGTTTCCGGCATGGCCTTGAAGATGACTTCCAGGTCGTCCATGAAGCCCAGCTTGAGCATTTCGTCTGCTTCGTCGAGAACCAGGTGGTTCACGGTCTGCAGCACTTTTTCGTCGCGACGCAGGTGGTCGCACAGACGGCCCGGTGTGGCGACAACGATCTGTGCGCCATTACGGATTGCTTTCAATTGTGGGCCCATCGGCGCGCCGCCGTAGACAGCCACAACAGTTACGCCCGGCATTTGCTTGGCGTAGGTTTCGAAAGCGGTTGCAACTTGCAGCGCCAACTCACGGGTTGGGGCCAGGATCAGAGCTTGCGGCTCGCGCTTGGACGGGTCGATGCGGTGCAGGATAGGCAGGGCAAAGGCAGCGGTTTTACCGGTACCGGTTTGCGCCTGACCAATCATATCGTGACCGGCGAGGATGATCGGGATCGACTGCTGCTGAATGGCCGAAGGCTCTTCATAGCCGGTAGCGACTACTGCAGCGACAATATTGGGATGAAGTTCAAGAGCGGCGAAGCCGCCGATTTCCTGGGTCATGGGTCTGCCTCTAAGTGCATCCGCAAAGACCCATGCTCCAAAGCTGCGCATGCCGTGTTGAGACTCAAGAGTCGCCCTGGCAGCTTTGTCGGCGGGGATTTGCGAAAACGTATGAATGAAAAAAGAAACGTCAAGGAAGAGCCCGCAAGGCGGACGTGCAGCCGAAGCTGGCTTCGAGTTGCGCTACCAAAACGCGGCCCGGTTAAAGGCCGGCGCGCACTATACCGGAATTCGCTCGGAATGGGAGGATTATTTGTCGGAAAACTGACGGAATCGTCGTTGTGTCACAGACTTTGCGGATTATCTGGCGGCGGTCTACTTTTCAAAGGCCCGGCCTTGGCGGCGCTAAGGCTAAAACGTTTCACCCCCATCACGCCGCCCCTCCCCCAAATGCGTCCCGCGAGGAAAGTGCCCATGAACCAGCCTGCCCGCAGTCGTGTCACCCGTGAGCGCCACGGCCATGTCCTGTTGATTGGCCTCGACCGGGTGCCCAAACGCAACGCCTTCGACCTCGACCTGCTCAACGAACTGAGCCTGGCCTACGGTGAACTGGAGGCCGACAACGAAGCGCGGGTGGCCGTGGTGTTTGCCCATGGCGAGCACTTCACCGCCGGTCTCGACCTCCTCAGCGCCACCGCGGACCTGGCCAAAGGCTGGCAGGCGCCGCCCGGTGGTTGCGATCCCTGGGGCGTGTTCGCCGGGCCGAGGGTCAGCAAACCGGTGATCGTCGCTGTTCAAGGCTATTGCCTGACCATCGGCATCGAGCTGATGCTGGCGGCCGACATCAACCTGTGTGCGAGCAATACCCGCTTCGCCCAGAAAGAAGTCCAGCGCGGGATCTTCCCATTCGGTGGCGCAACGCTGCGCCTGCATCAGGTGGCTGGCTGGGGCAATGCCATGCGTTGGTTGCTGACCGGCGATGAATTCGACGCGCACGAGGCGTTGCACCTGGGCCTGGTGCAGGAGGTCATGGCCAGCGAAGACCTGTTGCCGCGCGCCATCGAATTGGCGCAACGCATCGCCCGGCAGGCGCCGCTGGGGGTTCAGGCAACGCTGATGTCGGCGCGGCAGGCGCGGTATGAGGGAGAGACAGTGGCGGCGAAGGAATTACCTGCGCTGGCGAAGAAGCTGCTGGAAAGCGAGGATGCCCGGGAGGGGGTGAGGTCGATGGTGGAGCGGCGGGCTGGGGTGTTCAAAGGGGTCTAGATTGTGCTGGGTGTCAGTTCTGGCCCCATCGTCGGAACGCCGCCCGGACCAAGCCCGCTCCCACAGTGATCGTGTTCACAATTCCCCCTGTAGGAGCGGGCTTGGTCCGGGCGGCGTTCCGACGATGAGGCCAGTCAAGCCCACTTATGTAGCCGGCCGAATCGCCTTGATCAACGACTCCAGCGAATACCCCAACCGCGGAGCCAGCGCTTCGGCCCGGGCGATCAGACCGTCCATGTCCAGTTCCTGATCCAGCTCCGAGGGCACGATCAGGATCACATTGCCCTCCTTCACGGGCAACTCCCAGTAATGGCGGTGATAAAGTCCACGCAGCAATGCCGCACCCAACGGTTTGCCATCGTCGGTGGCCCACTGGTTGATGACCAGCCAGCCGCCCGGGTTCAGGCGCTTCTGGCAATCCCCCAGGAAATTCCACGCCAGATGGCCTACGCCCGGCCCGACATCGGTGTAAAGGTCGACAAAAATGAGGTCTGCAGGCTCGGCGGTTTCCAGCAATTGCAGCGCATCGCCGACACGGATGTACAGGCGCGGATCATCATCGAGCCCCAAGTACTCAATGGCCAGTCGAGGCACGTCCGGGCGCAACTCGATGGCCTCGACGTCTTCCAGCGGCAGGAACTTCAGGCAGGCCTGGGTCAGAGTGCCAGCGCCAAGACCGAGGAACAGCGCGCTCTCCGGTTGCTCATGACACAGAGCGCCGATCAGCATCGCCCGGGTGTAATCGTATTCGAGCCAGCTCGGATCGGCGGTGAATACACAGCTCTGCTCAATGGCATCGCCAAACTCGAGAAAACGGTAATCGGCCACTTCCAGTACACGGATCACGCCAAACTCGTCCTGCACCTCGGCGAGCAGATGCTCGACGCGCTCCTCAGTCATTTCGTCTCCCGATCGTTACCCGGCCAGGTAACGCGATAAAGCGGCAAAAGTGTGATTGTCCGCGAAGCAACGGGAACAGGTCACGCACTAATTTGCTGATAACATGAACGCCCGAGCGTAAAACAACCGAGACCGTGATGAGCCAACCCTGGAGCCCTGACAGCTGGCGCGCCCTGCCGATCCAGCAACAACCCCTCTACCCCGACGCGGCGCACCTGCGCCAGGTCGAGCAGACCCTGGCCAGCTACCCGCCACTGGTGTTTGCCGGGGAAGCTCGGGAATTACGCCGTCAGTTTGCCGAAGTGACCCAGGGTCGCGCGTTTCTGTTGCAGGGCGGCGACTGCGCCGAAAGCTTCGCCGAGTTCTCCGCCGCGAAAATCCGCGATACCTTTAAAGTGCTGCTGCAAATGGCCATCGTCATGACCTTTGCCGCCGGCTGCCCGGTGGTCAAGGTCGGTCGCATGGCCGGCCAGTTCGCCAAGCCGCGTTCGGCGAACGACGAGACTCTCGACGGTGTGACCCTGCCGGCCTACCGTGGCGACATCGTCAACGGTATCGGTTTCGACGAAAAAAGCCGCGTACCGGACCCTGAGCGACTGCTGCAGTCCTACCACCAGTCCACCGCCACCCTGAACCTGCTGCGCGCCTTCGCCCAGGGCGGTTTTGCCGACCTGCACCAGGTGCACAAGTGGAACCTGGATTTCATCGCCAACTCCGCGCTGGCCGAGAAATACAGCCACCTGGCCGACCGCATCGATGAAACACTGGCGTTCATGCGTGCCTGCGGCATGGACAGTTCGCCTCAACTGCGCGAAACCAGTTTCTTCACCGCCCACGAAGCGTTGCTGCTGAACTACGAAGAAGCGTTCGTGCGCCGCGACAGCCTGACCAACGATTACTACGATTGCTCGGCGCACATGCTGTGGATCGGCGACCGTACCCGTCAGCTCGATGGTGCTCACGTCGAATTCCTGCGCGGGGTGAACAACCCGATCGGCGTCAAGGTCGGCCCAAGCATGGACCCCGAGGACCTGATCCGCCTGATCGACGTGCTCAATCCGGACAACGATCCGGGGCGCCTGAACCTGATCGCGCGAATGGGCGCGAACAAGGTCGGTGATCATCTGCCGGCGTTGATCCGTGCGGTGCAGCGCGAAGGGAAACAGGTGCTGTGGAGCAGCGACCCGATGCACGGCAACACCATCAAGGCCAGCAGTGGTTACAAGACGCGTGACTTCGCGCAGATCCTTGGCGAGGTGAAACAGTTCTTCCAGGTGCACGAGGCCGAAGGCACCTACGCCGGTGGCATTCATATCGAGATGACCGGGCAGAACGTCACCGAATGCATCGGCGGTGCGCGGCCGATTACCGAGGATGGCCTGTCGGACCGTTACCACACCCATTGTGATCCGCGGATGAATGCCGATCAGTCTCTGGAGTTGGCGTTCCTGATTGCCGAGACGTTGAAGCAGGTTCGGCGGTAGACCGAGTCGCGGCCATCGCGACGGTTCGACGCCTCGACAAGCCCGCTCCTACAGGTCACGCCCCCTGTAGGAGCGGGCTTGTCGAGGCGTCGAACCGTCGCGATGGGGCCCTCTCAGACACCACCCATCTGAGCCAATGCCCCCCGCAACCGATCCGCACTCGCCCGCACACAATTCAACTGCACCCGCTCCAACCCCAGCCAATCAGCCATGCGCCGCAAATTCACGGCCAACGCCCACATCCCCGCCTCGTCCAGCCCCGGCTCTTCCTCATGCACGGCATGCACCGCCAGGCGCCCGTGCGTCCGCTCGGCGCGCAGATCGACCCGCGCAGCAATGCGTTCGTTGTGCAAAAATGGCAACACGTAATAGCCGTAGACCCGCTTTTCCTGAGGCGTGTAGATCTCCAGTCGGTAACGGAAATCGAACAGGCGCTCGGTGCGGCTGCGCTCCCAGATCAACGAGTCGAATGGCGAGAGCAAGGCGCTCGCTTCAAGCTTTCTCGGTACTTTCGGTTCAGGCAGGCAATACGCCGCCCGTTGCCATCCCTTCACCTCGCAAAGCTGCAATTGGCCCGCCTCCACCAGCTCGGCCAGGCGCGGACGCGCATCGCCCGGATTGAGGCGAAAGTAATCGCGCAGATCCTTCTCTGTCGCCACACCCAAGGCATTGGCCGCATGCAGCAACAGCGCGCGTTGCGCTTCCTCTTCGGTCAGCAGCGGCCGCTGCAGGATCGCCGCAGGAATCACCCGTTCCGGCAGATCGTATAGCCGCTCAAAGCCACGCCGCCCGGCCACGGTGACTTCGCCCGCAGCGAACAGCCATTCCAGCGCGTGCTTTTCTGCGCTCCAGTCCCACCAGGGCCCCGCCCGCTCCTCACGGGTCGACAGACTGCCGGCGCCCAGCGCGCCGAGCTCCTCCACCGATGCCATGACCCGGCGAATGGTGTCCTGCTGCTCGCGCCCGAACCGCGCCAGTTGCTGATAGATGTCTTCGCCACGGCTCGCACGTTGCATGCGCCAGCGCATCAACGGGTACATCGACAGCGGCAGCAAGGAAGCCTCGTGCCCCCAGTATTCGAACAGCGTGCGGCGCCGGCCCGAACTCCAGGCGGCCTGGTCGAGCACATCGGAGGAATAATGGCCTAGACGGGAGAACAGCGGGAGGTAGTGAGAACGCACCAGCGCATTGACTGAATCGATCTGCAAAAGACCGAGGCGTTCGATCACGCGATTGACATGGGCAGGCTTGACCACCGCCGGCGGCTGGCGCCCGTTGAACCCTTGGGCGGCCAGCGCCAGGCGGCGAGCCTGCTTGATGGAAAAGGACAGCGTTGCGGGCATGGGCATCTCCTTGTCTGCTCGCAACCTACCCCACGGGGAGAGGTTTTGTGTAGGTGTAGATGGCTCATTTGTGCATCGGGTCATCCCAGAATGGGCGGATGGCTTCATGCTCGACATCCGCACGACTGAGCCCGATGTCCTTCAACGCCTCGTCGCTCATGCCGGCCAGCAACTCGCGTTCGCGGTGCAACTCATACCAGCGACTGATCTTGTGCAGCAGGTCCGACACCACATGAATGGAATGTTTTTCAACCTCGGCATAACCTTTTTGACCTTTCATCTTGTTGCCCTCCGTTTGGGATGGCTCAAGTGTCTCGCCAGGGCTAAGATCAATCCAACGAATGTTTCTTATGCAACACATCTCGGAGATTGATGAATGTACCCGAGTATCGACACAGAAGTGCTGCGCACCTTTGTCGCCATCGCTGATCAGGGCGGTTTCACCCGCGCGGGGGAACTGGTCAACCGCACGCAATCGGCCGTGAGCATGCAGATGAAGCGGCTGGAAGAGGATGTCTTGCAGCGTCAATTGTTCCAGCGTGATGGGCGCCAGGTGAGGCTGACTGCCGAAGGCCAGGTGCTGCTCGGTTATGCCCGGCGCATCCTCAAGCTGCACAGCGAAGTGTTCAATACCCTGCGCGAGCCGCACATGGTCGGCACGGTACGCATCGGCACGCCCGACGATTATGTGATGCGCTTTCTGCCCGGCATCCTGCGGCGCTTTGCCCAGTCCTACCCGCTGATCCAGATCGAGGTGCACTGCGAATCATCAAAACAATTGCTGCTGCGCCAGGACCTCGATCTTTCCATCGTCACCCGCGAACCGGGCAACGAAATCGGCCAATTGTTGCGCAAGGAGCGTTTTGTCTGGGCCGAAGCACAGTGCTTCAGCGCCCACGAGCAGACTCCCCTGCCCCTGGCAATGTTCAACAGTGATTGCTTCTGCCGCCTGTGGGCGTGCAATGCGCTGGACGCCATGGGCCGCGATTATCGGGTGGCCTACAACAGCTCCAGCCTGTCGGCAATCATGGCCGTGGTCAGCGCCGGCCTCGCCATCACCGCGCAACTGGAAAGCCTGATTACGCCCGACATGCGCATCCTGGGCGAGGCAGAAGGCCTGCCTGAGCTGCCCGAGGCGAGCATCATGCTCCTGCGCAACCTGCATAATCCGTCACCGATCACCGAGTGCCTGGCCGAGCACATTGTCGAAGGCTTCAAACTTTAAACGCGAGCATCAACGCGCACAGCACCAGGAAGCCGCAGAACAGCCCGCGCAACAACCGCTCCGGCAACGCGTGGGCAACCTTCACGCCCCAACTGATGCTCATCAGACCACCAATGGCCAAAGGCACGCCGATCGTCCAGTCTACTTCATGGTGTACCGCGTAAGTCACCAGCGTGACGCCGGTACTCGGCAAAGCCAACGCCAGCGACAAACCCTGGGCCACCACCTGAGTGGTGCCGAACACGCTGGTCAGTACTGGCGTCGCCACCACTGCCCCGCCCACGCCGAACAGCCCGCCCATGGTGCCGGATGCCGCGCCGAGCACACCCAGCCAAGGCCAGGCGTAGTTCATCTGCGACTGAGCCGGTGCACTGGCCGCGAACATGCGGATCAAGTTGTAAACCGAAAGCGCCACCAGGAACGCCACAAAGCCGATGCGCATGGTTTGCGCATCAACCCCTACCGCCCAGATCGAGCCGAGCCAGGCGAAACAGAAGCCCATCGACGCCAGTGGCAGCGCGTGGCGCAACTCGATGCGGTTGCGCTGGTGATAGCGCCACAGCGCGAGCATCACGTTGGGTACGACCATCACCAGCGCCGTTCCCTGGGCCATCTGCTGGTCGAGCCCAAACCAAACGCCTAGCAGCGGGATGGCGATCAACCCTCCACCGATGCCGAACAACCCGCCCAGAGTGCCCAGGGCGGCGCCAAAAACGACGTACAACAAAAACTCGATCACGAAGGGATTTCCTATTAGCACAGGCCTTTCATCCTACGCAGTCAACGATGGCGGGGAAACGCACAGCAGCGCACAATGGCTGTGCCAAATTCGCACAAGCAAAAGTGACACATGAACCCCACGCAACTGACTGGGCAACTCGGGCTTTTTCTCGATGTCCTTGAAACGGGCAGCTTCTCTGCGGCCTCCCGCCGTCATCCGCTGACGCCGTCGGCGGTGGCACGGCGCATCGACAGCCTGGAAACCGCTGTTGGCAGCCAATTGTTTATCCGCAGCACCCATGCCGTGCGCGCCACACCCGCTGGACTTGCCTTTGCTGAACGGGCGCGACGGATTGTGGCGGAGTTGCAGTTGGCCCGCGCCGAAGCCGTGTCCCTGAGCAGCGCGCCGGAAGGCCTGATCCGCATCGATGCCCCCGCCGCATTCGGGCGTCGCCATCTGGCGCCGGTGATTGCAGATTTTCTCATGCTATACCCCGGCCTCGACGTACAACTGCACCTGATCGACAGCTTTGTCGACATGCAGGGGTTGAATCTAGGCAAGGTCGATCTGGTGCTGCGTGCCGGACAGATGGCCGATACCCGCCTTGTCGCCACACCGCTGGCAAGCATGGTGCGTATTGCGTGCGCCAGCCCCGACTACCTGAAACGTCGTGGCATGCCGACCGACCCCGCGCAACTGATCGAACACGACGGGCTCGACTGGGATGGCCTGGCCCCGCCGTTCGCCTGGCGCTTCGAGCGAGATGGACAACTGCATCTGCACCGCCCGGCGCGCATCCGCATGAGCGCCAATAATGCCGAGGCGCTGGTGTGCGGCGCGCTCGCCGGTTTGGGGATTGCCCACTTACCCACTTGGCTGGCCAGCGAGTACCTGCTGCGCGGTGAGTTGCTACCGCTGTTTTGCGACAACGGATTGCCAGCACCAGAAACGACGGGGATCTACGCCCTGCGCCTGGAACAGCAATCCAACACACGCAGTCGCCTGTTGCTGGAATACCTGAAAACCCGATTCAGCCCTGTCCCGCCGTGGGATCTGGCCTTGCAGCGCAACCTCGACCGACATTAGGTCGAAATTGTCTGGCGCATTAAACATTGGACCGCTAGATTCAGCAGACCATTTACCAAGGTTTTGAAATGACCATCGACCGCGACACCCAAGACAATTGCGACGACTTGCTGCTGGATAACCAGGCCTGTTTCGCCCTGCATTCCACCTCGCTGCTGATGACCAAGGTCTACAAACCACTGCTCAAGGCACTGGACCTGACGTATCCGCAGTACCTGGCAATGATGGTGTTGTGGGAAGAGGACGGTTTGACCGTAGGCGAGATCAGCACGCGACTGCTGACCGATCCCGGTTCATTGACCCCGCTGCTCAAGCGCCTGGAAGCCGAAGGCCTGCTCAGCCGCACCCGCAGCCGCGAGGACGAGCGGGTGGTCATTGTCGAACTGACCGAACAAGGTCGGGCCCTGCGAGACAAGGCCCGCAACATCCCCCAATGCATCCTGGGTGCCAGCGGCATGACGCTGGAGCGATTGCAGAACCTGCAAAAGGAACTGCAAGTGCTGCGCGGTAATTTGCAGGACAGTCTTTAAGACTCCTCCGATCCTGCTGCCCCTGTGGGAGATTCTATGTTGCCCGACAAGTTTGAATTCTCAAGCTGACAGGTATTCGCTCTGATTTTTCATCAGGGCGAATGCCACTCGGCAGAGCTTTCGGGCCAAAGCTACCAAGGCCTGGGTTTTCGAGAAGCCTCTGACCAGATATGCCTCGTAAAACGGCTTCCATTTGGCCGAGCGACACGCCGCCATTGCCGCGTTGTAAGCCAAACGACGCACCTCCGGATCCCCTTTTTTGGTCAGGGATCGCAGCCCATTTTTCTTGCCGGAGTCATCGACCGCCAAGTCCATCCCTAGAAACGCGATGAATGCATCGCCGTTCGCAAAATCTCCCCGTATATAGGTCGCCGCCAACCCCGTTGCAGTTAGCTCTCCAACGCCTTCTATGGCTTTGCAGCGCTCGATATTTTCCTCAATTCCTGCCTCCTTACTGACCTTGCGCAGCAGTTTCTGGATAGCCTGATCTGCCTGCTTGAATGCCTTCTGTTGAGCGGTTTGTAGCTTTTTCAACAGAGGTTCACTGGTCCAACTCAACATCAGCCCAGTATGGTTCTTGATCAGCGTTGCCCGCCTGTGAAGAAGGCTCTTCAGTGTGCTGTAGGCTTTGGGCGGCGGGGTCCAGATCCGCAATTTGCTTTGTTCGCTCTCCAGGTAACGCGCCAGCAAGCGTGCATCGCAGGGATCATTCTTGGCTCTTTGACCGACTCCACGGCGGTAATGGCTCACACGATAAGCATCCACTACGTAGACCTGGTGGCCCATTTCGTGAGCCAGCTCGACCGTGTCCAAGTGGTAAATGTTGGTGGCTTCAAGTGCTATGGCACTTTGAGCTGGCAGCGTTTTAAGCCAACGTTTGAGGGCTGCTCGCTCGTTTTTAATGGATTCAAGGGTTTGCTGATCAGCGCGGTAGACAACGATCTCGGCCTTGGCGACATCGATACCGACAACCGTTTGCGAAGTAAGGATTGTCATAACAAATCCTCGGAGCTAGGGTTTAGGTGCTTGTTGGGGTCTACCGTTGCGCTGGCTTGTCTCTATCGTCGGTTAACCGATGAATTCCTTATCGGCGCTTTGGGTAGAAGGGGTGGGAGGAGAAGTCTCCCACGGTCTGTACTGGTCAGAGTCAGAATCGAGTCTGTAGTCCCACCCCACCCCTTCAAGTCTAAACATACAAGCGAGCCTGCTCGCGATTGCGTTGCCACATCCAGCATGGAAGCTGACTGACGCACTGCATCGCGAGCAGGCTCGCTCCCACAAAAGTCAAAATCTTCGCAACAAAAAAATCCTGTCAAAACCGCTCTAAATCAACCATCCCAGCCCATCTAACCGCTGCTGGAGGCAGTACAGCGCATTTTTTTCAACAATTTATCTTGCGCGCTAACTATTGGCGCGCTACATTCACCTCGCACTTAGTTAACGCGCAAACATTTAGCGCGAAATAATCCAACTCCGAACGAGGCTTACATCATGCAAACTCTCTACACCGCAATCGCAACCTCCACTGGCGGCCGTGACGGTCGTGCGGTTTCCAGCGACAACATCCTCGACGTCAAACTCGCTACCCCAAAAGAGCTCGGCGGTGCCGGCGGCGCAGCCACCAACCCTGAGCAACTGTTCGCCGCCGGTTACTCGGCCTGCTTCATCGGCGCCCTGAAATTTGTTGCCAGCCAGACCAAGCGCAGCATCCCGGCAGATGCCTCGATCACTGCCCATGTCGGCATCGGCCAGATTCCTGGCGGTTTCGGTCTGGACATCGACCTGCACATCAGCCTGCCAGGCCTGGAACAAGCCGATGCACAAGCGCTGGTCGACGCCGCTCACCAGGTTTGCCCGTACTCCAACGCCACGCGTGGCAACGTTGATGTGCGTCTGCACGTGGCCGTCTAACTGCTGGTAACCCAAGCCCGAACAGGAAAAGAACATGAACACTTTCAGCAAAGTCTTGACCGGTACCCTGCTCGCTCTGTCCGTCCACAGCGCATTCGCCGGCGACGTTGAACACAACACCCAGGCGTTCCTGGATGTGTTGAACGCCGGCACCGGCAAACCGATGGAACAGATGCCCCCCAAAGACGCCCGCGCCGTGCTGGTGGGTGCGCAATCGGGGGTGAAGCTGACGCTGCCAAAAGCCGATGTCAGCGAGAAGACGATTCAGGTCGACGGACAATCGATCAGCCTGACCATCGTTCGGCCGGCCGGGGTCAAGGGCGAGCTGCCGGTGTTCATGTTCTTCCACGGCGGTGGCTGGGTGCTGGGGGACTTCCCGACTCACGAACGACTGGTACGTGACCTGGTGGCGGGGTCGGGGGCAGCGGCGGTATTCGTCAATTACACCCCCTCGCCGGAAGCGCATTACCCGGTGGCCATCAACCAGGCTTACGCCGCGACCAAGTGGGTGGCCGAGCACGGCAAAGACATCAATGTCGACGGCAAGCGCCTGGCAGTGGCCGGCAACAGCGTCGGCGGCAACATGGCAGCCGTTGTCGCCCTGATGGCCAAGGACAAGGGCACGCCTGCGATCAAGTTCCAGGTGCTGCTGTGGCCGGTGACCGACGCCAACTTCGACACCGGGTCCTACAACCAGTTTGACGAGGGGCACTTCCTGACCCGCAACATGATGAAGTGGTTCTGGGACAACTACACCACCGACGCCAAACAGCGCAACGAGATCTACGCCTCGCCGCTGCGCGCCACCACCGCCCAGCTCAAGGGCCTGCCACCTGCCCTGGTGCAGACCGCCGGTGCCGATGTGCTGCGCGATGAAGGTGAAGCCTATGCCCGCAAGCTCGACGAAGCCGGCGTTCCGGTGACCTCGGTTCGCTACAACGGCATGATCCACGATTACGGTTTGCTCAACGTCGTCAGCCAGGTGCCGGCAGTGCGCTCGGCCATGCTGCAGGCATCGCAAGAGCTCAAGGAACACCTGAAATAATCACCCACCCGCCGTCCCTGTAGGAGCGAGCTTGCTCGCGATGCAAGTCCAGAAAACGCGGAGAACCAGATACCCCGCGTTATCGTTGACGACCATCGCGAGCGTGCTCGCTCCTACAGGGGGACGAAACAACAGGCACAAAAAAGCCCGACTCAATGGTCGGGCTTTTTCATTCCTCAAGCAGTGCTTATTTCGCACGGCCTTTGTAGGAACCGCCTTCGCGGGTATCGATCTCGATCATATCGCCGATTTCGATGAAGTCAGCAACCGACAGCTCGGTACCGTTCTTCAGTTTGGCAGGCTTCATCACCTTGCCCGAAGTGTCACCGCGAGCGGAACCTTCGGTGTAGTCAACCTGACGCACGATGGTGGTCGGCAGCTCTACGGATACCAGGCGCTCTTCGAAGAACACGGCTTCGCAAACGTCGGTCATGCCTTCTTCCACGAATGGCAGAACGCTTTCGATGTCTTCGGCGTTCAGCTCGTACATGGTGTAGTCAGTGGTGTCCATGAACGTGTAGGTGTCGCCGCTGATGAAGGACAGGGTCGCTTCTTTACGGTCGAGGATCACGTCGTCCAGTTTGTCGTCCGCACCGTAAACGGTTTCGGTCTTGTAACCGGTGAGCAGGTTCTTCAGCTTGGTCTTCATGATCGCGCTGTTACGGCCCGATTTGGTGAATTCAGCTTTCTGAACCAGCCAAGGATCGTTGTCGATACGGATCACGGTACCGGGTTTGAGTTCTTTACCAGTTTTCATTGCGAATATCCGAATTTGGATGGGAGTTACTAAAATCTAGGCCGCGTATCATATCCAATTTAGGTAAAACTGTACCAGCGCCGCGGCAAGATCCGCCCGCGAGGCCTGTTCCAGACACCACGCGTCAGCATGTTTTTGCAGTTCCGGCCAGTGTTTACGGGTCACCTGCCACTGATCGGCCACCGCATGGCCGCCATTCCATGCCCGCCAAAGACCGCTGATCGCCTCGCGAGCCGGGGCGGAAAGCCCTTGGGTGTACAACGTCAGGAAGGCCTCGAGCTTGTCCAGATGGATGTCTTCGTCCTGTCGATAGATATGCCAGAGCAGCGGCCGCCCCGCCCATTGCGCCCGAACGAACGAGTCTTCGCCGCGCACCGCGTTGAAATCACAGCTCCACAACAGTCGGTCATATTGATCCTGGCGGACGAATGGCAGCACTTGCACGGTGACGGACTCGCGCCGGTGCACAGCACCCGGTGCCAGGCCATCGACCCCAAGCCAACGCTGGACATCGCCCAGAATCCGCCCTTCCGGCACCAGCAGGTGCGTCGGCAACGCGTCTGCCGCCATCACGTCCAGCCAACTGGCCAACCCCGGGTTTTCGTAGGCAAACAGCGAGATCAATTGCGCATCCTGCGCGGGATGGATCCCTAGACTGAGTAGGAATTCTCGTTGAGCCTCGGGGCTTTGCTGAAAATGCCGACGCTGCTCAAGCAAGCCGCTTTCACGCAACAGGCCACCGGTGCCCACCTGGAACCCGGGAAAGAAAAAGTATTTCTGTACGTTTTTGTACTTCACTGACGGCAAGCCGTGGCAGCCAATGACCCAGTCTTCGGCACTCAGGTAATCGAGGTTCATCCACAACGGCGCCTTGTCTCGTGCCGCCATGGCGTCCATGTAGGCACTTGGCAGCTGGCAGGCGAAAGCGGCGATCACGACATCCGAAGCATCCGCAACATCCGTGGGCAGCCAGTCGGCTGGCCAATGGCGCACATCGACACCCTCCTGCCATTGCTGAGTGGCATGAATATCGATGCCCGGGCAGAGGCGCTCGAACGCACGCAAATCATCGACCCACAACCGCACCGCCAGCGAGTGTTCGGCCACCAGTTGTCGGGCCAGGCGCCAGGTCACGCCGATGTCACCGAAGTTGTCGACCACGGTGCAGAAGATATCCCAGCGGGTTTTCATTTCAGGCATTCCAGGTTCCCGTTGGCAAAAGCGTCGATTGTCCGCATAAATTACCCGGTGCAGAAGAGCCGACGGCGATTAATCTTCATGCGACAATCGCCACTCGCCCGCCACTTGCCCGCCACCACCCGCCAGGAGGCAACCATGCCCTACCGCACCAACCCACGTCGGACCTCGCCGAGTCGGCTCAACGCCCTGCAACTGACAGGCAGCATAGCCCTGGGTGTGTGGCTGGGATTCATTGCAATCGCATTGACCTGCTGGCTCGCCTCGCGCTTGCTATTTACCGAACAACTGGCGCCCGTGGCTCAGGCGGTGCACCAACTGGCCAACCCGCCCGTGACACAACAGGCGCCCGACCTGCCCCCTCCAAGCCCGCAGTTTGAGCAATACGAAGAAAACCTGCGCAAGAACGAACAGGCACAACGACTGGACCAGGCACGCAGCAGCAATCGCAACCTGTCCAACCCCAAATGCCAGTTCTGGCTGCAACAGGACCGAACAGCGCCCAGCGAAAAAAGCCGCGCCAATGTCCTGCAATTCTGCGATTGATCATGAACAAGACGACCGTCCACCAACTGATTATCGACAGGCTGAAAATCGATCTCGACGTCGCCGAGCGTGCCGCGCAAACCGCCTACGAAACCGCCACCCACGAAGAAAACGTCGCCGAGAACAAGTACGACACCCTGGGGCTGGAGGCCTCTTACCTGGCGACCGGGCAAGCGCGACGCATGGAAGAAATCAGGCAGTCATTGACGCTGTGCCAAAACCTGACGCTGCGGGCCTATGATGATCAGCGCGGCATCGAAGTCGGCGCGCTGCTCGGCCTGGAGGACGAAACGGGTCGTGAACAATGGCTGTTCCTGGCGCCCGACGCGGCAGGCTTGAAAGTCGACCTGGTGGGCCAACTGATCACGGTCATCACCCCTCGCTCACCGCTGGGCAAAAGCCTGCTGGGCAAATTCGAGGGAGATGAAGTGGAGATTGTGGTGGCGGGCGCTCGGCAACAGTTCTCTGTCACCGAGGTCATTTGACAGCGATCAGTGAACGGGCAACTCGACGCCATCGAACAGTTCTTCGAGTTCCTGCTTGTTGTGGCACGCAATGGCCTTGGCCATGACTTCACGGGTCAGGTGCGGGGCGAATTTCTCGATGAAATCGCACATGAAGCCACGCAGGAAAGTGCCGCGACGGAAACCGATCTTGGTGATGCTGGATTCGAACAACTCGCTGGCGTCAAGCACCACCAGATCGTTGTCCAGCTTGGTATCGACCGCCATTTTCGCCACGATGCCCACACCCAGCCCGAGGCGCACGTAGGTCTTGATGACGTCGGCGTCGGCGGCGGTGAACACCACTTTAGGCGTCAGGCCACGATGGCTGAACGCTTCGTCGAGTTTCGAACGGCCAGTGAAACCGAACACATAAGTCACGATCGGGTATTCAGCGAGGGCTTCGAGGGTCAACTTCGGCAGCTTGGTCAGCGGGTGGCCGTGCGGCACGACCACGCAGCGGTTCCAGCGATAGCACGGCATCATTACCAGGTCGCCGAACAACTCCAGTGCTTCGGTAGCGATCGCGAAGTCGACCGTTCCATCAGCCGCCATTTCAGCAATCTGCATGGGTGAACCCTGGTGCATGTGCAGGGCAACTTCCGGGTACTGCTTGATGAAGTTGCTGATCACCGGCGGTAATGCATAACGGGCTTGGGTGTGGGTGGTGGCGATCGACAGGGTGCCTTTTTTCTCGTTGGAGAATTCCTGGGCGATCTGCTTGATGCTTTCCACCTTGCGCAGGATCTCGCCAGCGGTGGTAATGATGCGCTCGCCAGCCGGGGTGACGCGGGTCAGGTGCTTGCCACTGCGGGCGAACACCTCGACGCCCAATTCGTCTTCCAGCAGGCGGATCTGTTTGCTGATGCCCGGTTGCGAGGTGTAAAGACTTTGGGCGGTAGCGGAAACGTTGAGGTCGTGGTGCGCCACTTCCCAGATGTAGCGCAATTGTTGAAGCTTCATATCAATCCCTCAAAGCAGGTAGACGCCACGGGCATCAGCGACGGTATATAACTATATTAATGGCTTGAAGAATAAATCTAGAACTTTTTAATCAAATTGCCATTATTCGTGTTCTAGCGATCCCCTCGGCGCCGGCGTTCCGCCAGCGGCACCAGATAGACCGGGACCGGAGCCAACTGCAATACCCGCGCTGCGGTCCTGCCCAAGGGCGTTTCCGCGCCAGCACCATGGCTATGACTGCCTAGGATCAACAAATCCACAGAGAGTTTCTGTGCCTGATCAAGAATGACCTGCGACGGATCGCCCTGGAGCACCCGCACCGCTTGAATCCTTTCCAGATCCTGCTCTCCTTCACCTCCCAGCTCTTCGCGAAAACTGTCGAGCACGCGCTGCTCGATATTGGCAATGACCGTGTTCAAGCCCTGACTGTGGAATTCATTCAATGCGCGCTCATCGAGGTAGCTCTGCAACACCGATTCGGCAAACAGCCCCATGGGTTCAACCGCGTGCACGACATACAGGTCGGCGTTGAAGGTTCGAGCCAGCGCCAAGGCATGCTGCATCACCACAGGTGCATACAGGCCCAGGTCAGTGGCATACAGCATCGAACGAATCATAGGATCTCCTCGCAATGCCAACATGGCGGAGATTGATTCAGCTTAGCAGTGCGTTGACGAGTACGACGCCTTGCGTAACACGTTGAACCAGCGGCTTAAACTTTTTGCTCGTTGCTTATGCCATGAGGCACATGGCCGGTAGCGACCACCTCACGGGCCAGCTCACAATGGCCTGCCTGATCATCGAAAAACACGTCGGCGGCGAAAGCTTCAAGGAACGCCGACTTGGTCAGGCCGCCGAGAAACAGCGATTCGTCCAGGCGAATGTCCCATTCACGCAAGGTGCGGATCACCCGTTCATGGGCCGGTGCCGAACGCGCCGTGACCAGCGCCGTGCGGATCGGACAGGCGTCGTCGGCAAACTCACGCTGCAACAGATTGAGCGCCGCCAGAAACCCTTTGAACGGACCGCCACGCAATGGCTGGCGGGCGCTTTCGCGCTCGCTGGCCTGAAACGCTTCCAGGCCACCCGCCTGGTAAATGCGTTCCGATTCATCAGAAAACAGGACGGCATCACCGTCAAAGGCAATCCGCAATTCATCGCTCTCGGCGCGGCTGGCACCACCGGAAAGAATGGTTGCCGCCGCAAACCCGGCGTCCAACGCGCTGCGCACGTCTTCGGCGTGGGTGGACAGGAACAGGTCACAACCAAATGCCTTGAGATACGGATACGGGCTACGGCCACCGACGAACGCCGCACGAGAAATGGCCAGCCCGTAATGATGAATCGAGTTGAATACACGCAGCCCCGTGTCGGCACTGTTGCGCGACACCAGCACCACTTCGACCCGGGCGCGACCCAGTCTGGCATTGAGGTTGAGGAGTTTTTGCACCAGCGGGAAGGCATCGCCGGGTTCAAGGATTTCATCCTCGTGCTCGATCTGATACTGCCGATAGGCCTCCACACCGCTCGACAGGTACACCTTGTGACTCTCGCTCAGATCAAACAGCGCGCGCGAAGAAATCGCCAGCACCAGCTTGTCATCAATCGTCTTGGCCATCCCCTTCCCCCTTGGCTGATCGACTCAAGCGTTGCGTCGATCGATAAAACTCAAACTCTGGTACAGCGCTTCGACCCTCGGCATCTCGCACCCTGCCGCCTTGGCGGCTGCCAGGGGCCTTGCATAAATCGCGGCCAGTTCCAGCGGGCGTTTGTACAGATAATCGTGGTACATGCTCGGCCAGTAGTCAGGCATTTTTTCGGTCATGGTGAACAGGTGATCGGCATAACCGGACGGCACTTCGTGACCACAGGCGATTGCGCCTTGCACCACTTCAGCCATCAGCGTTTTGATCAGTTCACGGCTGTCGGCATCGGCCATCAACGGCGCAGTACTCGCCCCCAGCAAAACCGACAAGCCGTTGTAGGGAATATTCCACACCAGTTTCTGCCAGCGGGCCTCATGAAGGTTGGGCATGCCGTGAGCGTCGATCCCCGATGCCAGGAACAGGCCGACGCCCTCCTCGACGATCGCCGCCCGCTCCCGCTCACCGGCGGCCGGGCCACTGTGATAGCCCACGCGCACCGTCCCCAGTGCCTGATGGGTGATGACGCCCGGGCCTTCACGGTGGACACAGATGTAGCAGAGTCCACCCAGGATGTGCATGGACTCGGGCAGCAAATCGCGCAGGCTGTCCTCGACATCGAGGCCATTTTGCAACAACAGCACCTTGGCGTCTGGCGCAGCGGCACCCAGTATGGCCGGCACCAGATCGGCGTTGCTGGTGGTTTTCGCCCCGATCAGCAACCAGTCGCAGGGCGGCATGTCTTCGGCGGACGAATAGGCCTGCACGGGATTCAGCGCCAATGTGCCATGCACGGCGCTGTCCAGGTGCAATCCGCCCTCTGCCACCGCCGAAAACTCGCTGCGCAACAGAAAATGTACATCGAAACCAGCCCGCGCCAGCATCAATCCGTAGAAACCACCGATCGCCCCGGTCCCGATGATACCGATGGTCGGTTTTGCGACTGTTCCTGTCATGGCAACTCCTCTGCGGTTGTTCGCAGCGCCAGCCCAATGGCCCGGTTGAGCTCAGTGGCGGTCAGGCGCGACTTCAATGCCCCGAAAAACTCACCGTCGCGCACGACATACAGCGCCGGCAAATGAAAAACCTCGTAACGCTCGACCAACCCACCATTGTTACCCGCATCGATCCAGCACAGGCGATCGACGTGCAGCTTCAGCCCAGGCAATTGCTCCCGGGCAAAACGGCAACCGGAACAGCCGACGCTGGTGAAAATCAGCAGCGAAACGCCGCTCATTGCCAGTAACCGCTGGTCGGCGTCGAAATCGGTCAATTCTAATGCGGCCACTATACTGGGGGAAATAATGTCAGATGGCCGACACATGGAGTCCGTGCTCATGGGACGCTTCATTCCTCATCCTGACGATGTACCGGTGGAGTTGACGCTGCTCAAGCCAGAGTGCATTTCGCGGCAACACTTGCACTCTATCAGCCTCGGGGGCATGGCTTGCAATTACCACCGCGCCTGGCGCCACGGCACGGCGCTGGAAGTGCGCATGCCAACGCTGAACCCCGACCTGCGCTACCTGGGTTATGTCGCCTGGTGCCTGCGACGCAAGCGTGGTTACCTGGTGGGTATCGCCTTCGTCGATGAGCAGATGATGTTCACGGCGCGAATGGGTGAGCAGGTGTGTCAGATCGAACGCTACTGCCGCCTGCACGATGCCCATGACGACCTCCAGGAAACACAGGCCCTGGCCCTGGAATGGGTCCAGCAACATGCCGATGAGTTCTCCCACGACACCGTTCACAAGGCATTTGCCCAGGCGGTGGCAGACTGAAGGGTCATCAATTGGTGGGAAATGCCCGTAAAACCGGCGTCTGCCCATTGTCGAGCTACGGTGTAACGCGCTAAGGTTCCGCTCCCCGACGCGCTTAATTTGCTGTGCTCCGCCGCGCGGGTTCGCTGGCGGCCGGCACCCGTGACCTGACGAGTAAACGATGGCTGATTTACCGATCAACGACCTGAACGTCTCTTCCAACGAGACGCTGATCACGCCTGATCAGCTCAAGCGTGACATTCCTCTGAGCGACGCCGCACTGCGCACCGTCACCAAGGGCCGCGAAGTCATTCGCAACATTCTGGATGGCACCGACCATCGCTTGTTCGTGGTGATCGGGCCTTGCTCGATCCATGACATCAAGGCGGCCCATGAATACGCTGAACGACTGAAAGTCCTGGCGGCGGAAGTATCCGATACCCTGTATCTGGTCATGCGCGTGTATTTCGAGAAGCCACGCACCACCGTCGGCTGGAAAGGCTTGATCAACGACCCGTATCTGGACGACTCCTTCAAGATCCAGGACGGCCTGCACATCGGCCGTCAGTTACTGCTGGACCTGGCCGAGATGGGTCTGCCGACCGCCACCGAAGCCCTTGACCCGATTTCCCCGCAATATCTGCAGGACCTGATCAGCTGGTCGGCGATCGGCGCGCGGACAACCGAATCCCAGACTCACCGCGAGATGGCCTCCGGCCTGTCTTCGGCAGTCGGCTTCAAGAACGGCACCGATGGCGGCCTCACCGTTGCGATCAACGCCTTGCAGTCGGTTTCCAGCCCGCATCGGTTCCTGGGTATCAACCAGGAAGGTGGCGTGTCGATCGTGACGACCAAGGGCAACGCCTACGGCCACGTGGTACTGCGCGGCGGCAATGGCAAACCCAACTACGACTCGGTCAGCGTCGCCCTGTGCGAACAGGCCCTGAACAAGGCGAAGATCAAGCCCAATATCATGGTCGACTGCAGTCACGCCAACTCCAACAAGGACCCGGCACTGCAACCTCTGGTCATGGAAAACGTTGCCAACCAGATCCTCGAGGGCAACCAGTCGATCATCGGCCTGATGGTCGAGAGTCACCTGAACTGGGGCTGCCAGGCTATCCCGAAAGACCTCGCCGACCTGCAATACGGCGTGTCGATCACCGATGCCTGCATTGACTGGTCCGCGACCGAGAACACCTTGCGCAGCATGCATGCCAAGCTCAAGGATGTACTGCCCAAGCGCGATCGCAACTGATCACTTTGGCTGCGCACACAAAAACGCCGGGCTGAGCCCGGCGTTTTTGTGTGCGTTCGATTTACTGACTGAGCTTGGCCGCATGGCGCTGGTGACGCTCCATGTAGCGCTCCACATAGGAACACGAAGGGATGACGGTGTAGCCCATCTGCTCGGCATACTCCAGCGCCTTTTCGGTCAAGGCTGCCGCAATGCCACGGCCACGCAGCGCGTTGGGCACGAAGGTGCGGTAGATATCCAGGGTCTGTTTCCCCAGATCCATGTAGGTCAGGTAGGCACGATGACCGTCCACATTGGTCTCGAACTGATGACCAGCCTGGTCATGGTGGATGGACAACGCCTCACTCATCACTACTCCTCGTGGGTCTTTATATGCTGACCCCTACCTTACCGATGTTTTTCCGGCGAAGGAACATCTACGCCACCCTGTGCCTCAATGGACACCGAGAAAGCTGCACCGAGCACGTATCAAATAGTAGGCACCATTGACGCAATTGCTCAAGGCACGCTCGTCTTCGCGCAGGGTTTGGCCGCAGATGACGCAGGGCAGCTCGACCGAAAATTCCCGAAGGTCGATCGCCTGCACATTGCCGGATGTTGAGACTTAAGACGAACGTCTCTCTATTAAGTCACCTCAACTAGGAGAAAGATATGAGAGCGGTCACGCAGCCCCCCAACGAAAGTGTAGACGAATCCATCTAGCCAGACTTTAGTCAAGAGCCTGTAAACAGTCGCGCGGGCCGGGAACTTTTTCGTGCCAACTCGCTCTACGCGGGGCTCGTGGCTGGATATTTTTTAAGCAAACGTAAGTAAAAGTTGCTCGAAAAAGAATCAACGCCTACAATTTTTTTGGCTTCTTGCTTTACGTCAGTTTACTTACGACAAGTAATGGGTAGTATGTACGCCGGCTCTTTCCTCACTGTGAGGAGACAGCCACTTAATGGAAAGTCCTTGAAGGGGAACACGATGAACAACGTTCTGAAATTCTCTGCTCTGGCTCTGGCCGCAGTTCTGGCTACCGGTTGCAGCAGCGTATCGAAAGAAACCGAAGCACGTCTGACTGCAACTGAAGACGCAGCAGCTCGCGCCCAAGCTCGTGCAGACGAAGCTTACCGTAAAGCTGATGAAGCTCTGGCTGCTGCTCAAAAAGCACAACAGACTGCTGACGAAGCTAACGAGCGTGCTCTGCGCATGCTGGAAAAAGCTAGCCGCAAGTAATAATCCCTCGGGATTGTTATCAAGCCGACCCATTTTTTGGGTCGGCTTTTTTATTGCCCGACGTTTCGTCCAAGCAATAAAAAACCCGCCGACGCAGCCGCATCGACGGGTTTGAAAGAAGCCTTATTGCAGAGGATCGAGCGGAGCGCTGGAGACCATCGGTGCCGACTGATTGGGCACGGCGATTTCCACTGGCAGACCATCTTCAGCGGCCACCACATCACGCACAACATCCCAGTTCATACGCAGGTTGTTGGTGATGTCTTCGCGCTTGAGCATCGCGTTGATGACCGCAGTGTGCTTGTCGACCACCGACGGGTTGCCCTTGTCGTCCAGCGGCGTGTGGGCCTCCAGGTAGACCTTGCCACCGCTGACACCGAATTTGTAGGAGTCATTGATGATGCGTACCGACGTGCCCACCGGCACCATGCCGGCCATTTCCAGCACGTTGTTGTTGAACATGCGGAAGCAGCCGTGGCTGGTGCGCATGCCGATGCCGAACTTCTTGTTGGAACCGTGGATCAGGTAGCCCGGTGTGCCCAGGGTGAACTTGAACGGGCCCAGCGGGTTGTCGGGACCGGCTGGCACGACATTCGGCAGCGGATCGCCATCGGCGGCGTGCTCGGCCTTGATCGACGCCGGAGGCGTCCAGGTCGGATTAGGCGTCTTGGCGATGATGCTGGTGTGGGCGATTGGCGAGCCCCAGCCTTCGCGACCGATACCCAACGGGAAGGTGTACACCACGTTCCGGCCCTTGGGGTAATAGTAGAGGCGGTACTCAGCCAGGTTGATGACAATGCCTTCACGCGGGCCAGGTGGCAGGATGAAGCGGGTGGGCAACACGATTTCGGTGCCAGCACCCGGCAACCAGGGATCGACGCCAGGGTTGGCCGCGACCATCTCTGTGTAACCCAGATCGTAAGTGGTGCCAAGGTCGGCGAAGGTGTCTTCGTACTTGGCCTTGATGACCTGCACCTGGCCGACGATGTCTTCACCAGGCGGTGGCAGGGGCAACTCCAATGCAGCTACGGGACCCGCAGCGCACAGGGCGGCAAGTGTCAGGCAGCGGGTGACGGCAGGAAAGCGCGGCAACATCCGGAAAATCCTTCGCAAGATCGACAAGGGTGAAAAACGCGATTGTACACCGGCACCCATAAATTCGGGGAGATGGTCGATGGCTCGCGTATCGGGATGTGTCAGAGCTCGAAACGCAGCTCTGGCCAGATAGGCGAGGTCCCACGCTTCTGCGATTCCAGGATGGCCCGGCACAGTGAGCATAGGCGCTGATCCTGAAACACCTTGCGGTCGACGCTCGACCAGCGCGGTTGTGCCGGCAGCAGGCTACCGCACAGGGTGCGATCGGCCGAACCTCCCAGCTCCAACTGACGGGTCACCAGATGCACACGCACTTCCTGGCAGGCGAACAAATCCAACTGCTCGTCTGGCTCGATCAGTTGATAGGCAAAAAGTGACCAGGCGGGACGCGGCATCGGGGGCTCCAGATAGGGGGCGCCACATTAGCCGAATCCCGGCCACTAGAAAAGCGTCAAAGCAGCGGTTTCAGTGCCGGCCAGACATTTTCCAGCAACTTGTCCTGGGCCCCCGCCGCCGGGTGCAGGCCATCGGCTTGCATCATGTCCGGATGCCCGCCCACGCCTTCCAGAAAAAACGGCACCAGCGGGATCTTTTTCTGGTCGGCGACGTTGCTGTACACCTCGGCGAACGCCTTGGTGTATCGCGCTCCGTAGTTGGGAGGCAATTGCATGCCCAGCAACAACACCTTGGCACCACTGGCGCGGGATCCGTCGATCATTATTGCAAGGTTTTGTTGCAATTGCGTCGGCAGCATTCCGCGCAGGCCATCATTGCCGCCCAACTCCAGGATCACCAACTCAGGCTTATGCTCTGCAAGCAGCGCAGGCAGGCGCGCCCGGCCTCCCGCGCTGGTGTCGCCGCTGATCGACGCATTGACCACCTTGTCGTCGAAACCTTCCTGCTTGAGCCGTCGTTCAAGCAGTGACACCCACCCCACGCGGGTATCCAGGCCGAAACCGGCGCTGATACTATCGCCAACGATCAGGACTGTACCCGCCGCTGCGTTCTGGGCCATGCACATCAAGGCCAGGCCAGCACTCAAAAACCATACACGCATCGGATTCTCCATGGGCGCAAGCATTCTCACCGCGAAGAACCTCAGCAAAGTGGTCCCCAGCGCGGAAGGTGAACTGACTATCCTGCACGAACTCAGCCTGGAACTGAACAAGGGCGACAGCCTGGCCATCGTCGGCGCGTCCGGTTCCGGCAAATCCACCCTCCTTGGCCTGCTGGCCGGCCTCGACCTGCCCAGCAGCGGTGAAGTCACCCTCGCCGGCCAGGGTCTGAGCACGCTGGACGAGGATCAACGGGCACGCATCCGTGCCGAACACGTCGGCTTCGTGTTCCAGTCCTTTCAGTTGCTCGACAGCCTCAACGCCCTGGAAAACGTCATGCTGCCGTTGGAACTCGATGGCCGCAAGGACGCCCGGGAACGTGCCACGGGGCTGCTGCAACGTGTCGGTCTTGGGCAGCGCCTGACTCACTCGCCACGCCAGCTCTCGGGCGGCGAACAGCAGCGCGTCGCGATTGCCCGCGCGTTTGCCGCCGAACCCGACGTGCTGTTTGCCGACGAGCCCACTGGCAACCTCGACAGCCATACCGGCGAGCGAATCAGCGACTTGCTGTTCGAGCTGAACAAGGAGCGCGGCACCACCCTGGTGCTGGTGACCCATGATGAACGCCTGGCACATCGCTGCCGGCGCCTGATCCGTCTTGAAGCGGGCCTGCTGGTCGCCCCTCTGGAGCCTTGATGGCACGTCTGCCGCTGTTGCGCCTGTTCAGTCTCGCCATCCGCCAATTGCTGCGTGACGCCCGCGCCGGTGAATTGCGGGTATTGTTTTTCGCTTTGTTGGTGGCGGTGGCGGCCAGTACCGCCATCGGATACTTCGGCGCCCGCCTCAATGGCGCCATGATGCTGCGCGCTACCGAGTTCCTCGGCGCCGACTTGCTGCTCGAAGGCAGTTCACCCGCGCGGCCCGAACAGATCAGAAGCGGCACGGAACTGGGGCTCGAACATGCCCAGGTGGTGGAGTTCTCCAGTGTCATCGCCACCGATAACGGTATTCAGTTGTCCAGCATAAAGGCGGCCGACGATGCCTATCCATTGCGAGGAGAACTGAAAAGCGCCCCTGCCCCCTTTGCACCGGAAGTCGCCGGCGGAGGGCCCAGGCCCGGGGAAGCCTGGGTCGAAGCCCGGCTGCTGACCGCGCTGGACCTGAAGATCGGCGACAGCATCGATGTTGGCATGCGCACCCTGAAACTGGCGCGGATACTCACTTACGAACCGGACCGCGCCGGCAACTTCTACAGCCTGACGCCACGTGTGTTGATCAACCTCAGCGACCTCGCCGCGACCGGCGTGGTGCAGCCAGGCAGCCGGGTCGGCTATCGCGAACTCTGGCGCGGCAAGGCCGAGGCACTGGAAACCTATCGGCAACTGATCAAACCTGGCCTGGCCGCCAACCAGCGCATCCAGGATGCCCGAGACGGCAACCAGCAGATTGGCGGTGCGCTGGGCAAGGCTGAACGCTACTTGAACATGGCCAGCCTGGTCGCTGTATTACTGGCCGGTGTGGCGGTGGCGCTGTCGGCGACACGCTTCGCCACTCGCCGCTTCGACGCCAGTGCGCTGTTGCGCTGCCTGGGATTGTCGCGCCGGGAAACGCTGGTGCTGTTCAGTCTTCAACTCACCGTGCTCGGCCTGCTGGCCAGCCTCAGCGGCGCCATGATCGGCTGGCTGGCGCAACTGGGACTGTTCGCGCTGCTGCATGACCTGTTGCCCAACGACGTGCCGCCGGGAGGTCTGTTTCCGGCCATTGCCGGGATTGGCACGGGCCTGGTCGCGCTGGCCGGCTTCGCCTTGCCGCCGTTGGCAGCGCTGGGTCGCGTTCCGCCCCTGCGGGTACTGCGCCGTGACATGCTGCCCATTGCATCCAGCACTTGGGTGATCTATGGCGCGGCATTGGGCGCCCTCGGCCTGATCATGTGGCGCCTGAGCCTGGACCTGCTGCTGACCTTCGCCCTGCTCGGTGGCGGCGTGGTCGCTGCGTTGGTACTGGGCGGCCTGCTCTTGCTGCTGTTGAAAAGCCTGCGCCGCCTGCTCGCGCGCGCTTCGTTGCCGTGGCGCCTGGGTCTGGGTCAATTGCTGCGGCATCCACTGGCAGCAGCGGGCCAATCGCTGGCGTTCGGCCTGATTCTCCTGTCGATGGCGCTGATCGCCCTGCTGCGGGGCGAGTTGCTGGATACCTGGCAGAATCAACTGCCGAAAAATGCACCGAACTATTTCGCGCTGAACATCCTGCCAGACGACAAACAGGCCTTCACCGATCGCCTGATCGAAGTGTCGGCACAATCAGCACCGTTGTACCCCGTGGTCCCGGGTCGGCTGATCAGTATCAATGGCGAGGCGGTGCAACAGATTGTCAGCAAGGACTCCGCCGGGGACCGGGCGATCCAACGCGACCTGAGCCTGACGTGGGCAGCGGACCTGCCCGCCGGCAATCAAATCACTGCCGGCAGTTGGTGGAGCGAACAGCCGTCGACCGACATTCCGGGCGTATCAGTGGAAGGCAAGGTCGCCGAGAGCCTCAAGCTGAAACTGGGTGATCACCTGGTGTTCAGCGTCGGCGGGGTCAATCGTGAGGCGAAGGTCACCAGCCTGCGGGACATCAACTGGGACAACTTCCAGCCCAACTTCTTCATGATTTTCCAACCGGGAACATTGAAGGATTTGCCGGCGACCTACCTCACCAGTTTCTATCTGGCGGCCGGTCACGACCAGCAGATTGTCGACCTGTCCCGCGCCTTCCCCGCGGTGACGATCCTGCAAGTCGAAGCACTGTTGGAACAATTGCGCAGCATCCTCGCTCAAGTCACCCTGGCGGTGGAGTACGTGCTGCTGTTTGTGTTGGCCGCGGGGATGGCGGTGCTGTTCTCTGGCCTGCAAGCGACACTGGACGAGCGTATCCGCCAGGGCGCCTTGCTGCGTGCGCTGGGTGCCGAGCGACAGTTGCTGGTCAAGGCGCGGCGCATCGAGTTCGGGCTGCTCGGCGCGGTCAGCGGCTTGCTGGCTGCACTGGGGTCGGAACTGGTGAGCCTGGTGCTTTACCGTTACGCGTTCGACCTGCCGTGGCACCCGCACCCTTGGTTGCTGGTGCTGCCATTGATCGGCGCCGCACTGATCGGTGGGGCCGGCGTGTTCGGCACCCGTCGTGCTCTCAATGCCAGCCCCCTGACAGTGTTGCGCGAGGGTTGATAGACTCCAGCCTTCTCCATCACAAGAAGTCGCCATGAGCCGTTACCGCCCTCCCCGCACCGCCGGCACCGCGCTGATCACCCCCGAGGGTGAAGCGCGGATGCGCGCCGAGTTTCACGAACTCTGGCACGTGCGCCGACCACAGGTGACGCAAGCGGTCAGCGAAGCGGCCGCCCAGGGTGATCGCTCGGAAAACGCTGAATACACCTACGGCAAAAAGATGCTGCGCGAGATCGACAGCCGAGTGCGCTTTTTGACCAAGCGCCTGGAAGCGCTCAAGGTCGTCAGCGAGAAACCCAGCGACCCGAACAAAGTCTACTTTGGCGCCTGGGTCACGATCGAAGACGAGGATGGCAAGGAGTCGCGCTATCGCATCGTTGGCCCGGACGAGCTGGATTTGAAACTGGGCTTGATCAGCATCGACTCACCGCTGGCCCGCGCCTTGATCGGCAAGGCACTGGACGCCGAAGTCCGCGTGCAGACACCGACTGGCGAGCAGTGCGTGTATATCGTGGCGATCGACTACCCCTGACGCTCAGCGACGAGTGATCAAGCCTTGGCGTGCAACGCGGGTCAGTTGCTTGATCACCTCAAAGGCGTCTTGCGCGCTGGGCGACTGGATCACCGCCAGATCAAAGCTGTCGCTGGCAAATCGCGCCAGTGACTCACCGTCTTCGACAAACTGGATCAGGAATGCGGCGGGCCCACCGGTACGTCGTGGCCAGCCATCGAGATAACGCAAAAGCGTCGGCTGATGTTTGCCGCCAAGCAGGATTTTGGGATTGCGCTGGGTGAGGTGTGCCGTGATCGGCGCGGGGCGTACAACAGGGTTTAGTGCATTCATCGTGTCGTGTCTCTGCCTCAAAAGTCTGCATGGCAGGTGAGAGGCAACACCGAACCAGCGCTTTAGCGGTATTTCGAAGCCCATCTCAAGCTTCTATCGGCAACTCAATGAGTCACCTGGCGCCCCGCAAGTAGCTGTTTAAATCGGCGCATGGGCAACATCCTAGAGAAGCCGATGCGGAGGTGTCAAGAACCGGCCTTTGCGCGCGCCCAGCACATCGCCAAACCACCCTGTAGGAGCGAGCTTGCTCGCGATGGAGGACCAGGCACCGCGGAGTGTCAGGTCGCCACCGTTGTCCGGGCATTTCTTCTCGAGCGTGCTCGCTCCTACCGGGGGAACCACTCAAGCGCCTGCGGTGCGGCATTGTTGTTTGGCGAAGATAGCGGCCATTTCCGGGTCGTCCAGATGGTCGAGCGCGCGTTCGACCAGCAGGTGCACACCATCGGCCATGCGGTTGATTGCCAAGGCAACGGAGCGGCGCGAGCCGTCGATTTCATCGGCGAGGTCTGCGGCTAGAGCGCTGATCGACAGCAGGTCTTCGGAAGCGTTGGACAGAAGGGCTTCGGTGTCGACGTTGGGGCTGACGGTGAAGAGCGAGCCTTTGCGGGCAGGTTGCTCTGGTTCGGTTTCGGGTGGGTCGGGCACAATTTTGGACATGTCTTGGCTCTCGTGATGAGGCTGCAACAATTTCGCTACTAAACGAAAGGGCGGCAGCTGTACGCAGGTTAGTAGACCGATGAGCTAAGAGAATCGGCGCGCCCGGGGGCGCCCTGCGCACAGCCGCCATCAGATGCGGACAAAGTCCGGACTGATGAGAGTTTTGTACGACTTAGCAACGACGGGCTACTAAACCCGATCACTGACAATCAGTGACGGGAACCAAGTTACCGAGCGGTGTAAAAGCGCACAAGCCGGCGGATTCTGGCGTGGGCGTAGGGAATGACGCAAGAATTTGTAGCTTACAGGAAGTAAGTTCGAGCCCTGTTTAAACACTGCACTTCATACTAGCCGCTTCAGGAATAGGGCATGACCCGACCGGCGGTGAGTCGAGCATCACAGCCTTAGCCAGTGACGACTCTGCGCTTCAACGGGCTTTTCAGGTGGGATGTCGGTCAGACATCTCACCCAGCCTGATCAAACCACGCCATCGCGAGCCTCCGTGACTTTCGCATCAAAGGTTTTCCAGCGTGCGCTGAGCCTTCTTTGCATACCAGCAAGAGCTTCGGCATCAAAGATCGAAGGCGGCGCCGGTCGTGGTGTCGAATGGCGACTATCCGCCACCATCACGCCGTTAACTTCCTTGAGCAGCACCAGCTCCCGTCGGTTGGCTTCGCCGAAGAACACCATCCGTTCACTGAAATACGTGCCCCCTCGCTCACGGCCTTTGGCGTAGAGGAACCAGGCGCGGGAGTCGTGGACCTGATCGTCGAACAATACTCGCAGTAACCCGGTGGCGTCCTGAGCATTGCGGCTTTCATCGACGTTGTGCCGTGTTTTTTCATCGACGTGGTTGCGCTCGAATTTGGGCGGCGGGAACAGCTGGCTGACGCGTTCCATGCCCAGGGACTTGATCGCCGCGCGCTCGGCGCGCACTTGCACCGTCAATTGATTGAGCATCATTGCCGGGAGCACCGCCACGGCTGCGAGCCAGAACACGATTGTTTCGATGTTGTCGATGTCGCGGTAATCCAGGCTGAACTCCTGCGCTGCTTCGCGCAGTTGGGTTTGCGCCATGTCGGCGTCGAAGTCCTTGACGCCGGGCTCCATGGGTTTCTTTTCGGTGCCCGGCACACGTTCGTTGATCAGCTGTTCTTTGCGGATATTTTTGATGGCCTCCTGTTTTGCTTCTCGTGCGGCCTCGGCTTTTTGCTTCACGTAGGGATCGGCTTGCGTGTCGCTTGCCTGTTGGTAAAACGTTGTTTGCCGGAGGCTGGAGAAACCGTAACGGTCGATGCGCCAGGCGGTGATCCAGCCGAGTTGGTTGCGTATGGCCTCTTCCAGATTGGCGGAGGCTGTGAGGGGTTCGTAGCGTTCGCTTTGTTCGGGGGTTAGTGGCTTGCGAACCGGGGGCAAATCTAGAGTAACTTCGCGCCAAGCGTTGAAGCGGCTGACCAACGTCGGCGAGGCCATGAACTCTCGCACCAGTTCAAGCTCCATTGCTCGCCAGAGTTCATGCTGAAGATCATGTGGTAGAGCAGCAGGTGGCACTTTAAGTGGCGCACCATGCGCAAAAGCGTCCGCATACAAATCATTCAGGGCGATAAGCGATAATAAGAGGCCGTCTCCTTCGTAATTATCCTTGCTAACTGCCTTCCCTTGATCTCCCGGCGGGTACCCTCCACCCACATCCGAATGCACCCCAGGATAAATCACCTCCATGGAGTTGACCGGATAGCCACCACCCGCCCGGCGAATCGACTCCGATGGAAAACACAACCGCTGCTCATGACTGGCCACCAGATGCAGGCAGCGCTTGACCAACCGGTCTGGTATTTCCTGGCTGCTATCGGCCCAGCCCATATGCCCGTCCGCCCCAGGGACGATATCAGCGAGCCCCACCGACGCCACGGTGTCCAGCAACCCCAGGTACTCGACGCTGACGGGGAGGGTCAGGTCCTTGTACTTCAGCGAGGGCGTCGTGGCACTGCTGTCCAGCAACTGGTTGAGCCAGTTGACGAAGGCTCTGGCCGCCGCCGCACCGCGGGAAAATCCATACACGTAGAGCTTGATGCCCAACAGTTTCGGGCGCGCCGGCAAATTGTCCGCCAACGCTATACGTAAGGGCTGTTCAAGGGCTGCCAGCTGTTTGTCAAACACATTGGCTCGATTGGCCTCCCCGCCGGACTCCATCCCCACTAACGTACCCATGGCTTTGACGGCGCCGAGCAGCGCAACATTATCCATTCGGGGTAAATCCAGACTGCGCCGGAGCGCATCGATGATCATCATCAACGCCCAGTTGATGCGTTCCTCGCCATACCACCCGGTAGCCATGCCCAGCTGGGTGTAATCCAGGTCACCCACTTCGGCAAAGGGTGTGCCGACACCGGGCATGTAATATTTGAAATACTGGTTGTTGCCGGCCCCTGGGGTATCGGTCAGCCCCTGGGCCTTGCTGCTGGCGTGCCCGGTACCGCCCGCATGGCCGGTGCCAATGCTGGCGCGGAACATCCTGGCGATATTGGTTGGATTCGGGGGCGTCGACAGGTAGAGGTCGTTATTGAGGTTATTGCCGGTGCCGTCGAAGCACAGACTGACGTGCAGCGTCTTGCAGCAGGGTGGCAAGACCCTGTGCCCCGCCGCTACGCTGAGAGCATCATGGTGACTAACTTCCCATTCGGCCTGACGCCGCAGGTTCTGGCGAACTTGCCACTCTCGGCGGGGCAGACGGCCTTGCACGGGATAGGGTGAGGGATACCAAACGCTGACATGGTTTACTGCGGACATGATTGTGGCTCCGGCAGGTTCAACGGGGTTTTGATGGGATATTCCGGGCTGCCATAGCCGTAGCAGGAGGTGGTGACTTGAAGTTCATCGCAGGGCAGGAAGTGCACGGTGAGTCCGCAGACTTTTTGGCCAGAGTAGTCGGGAACTGACACTAATTTGCTGTGCCGGCGTTTTTGTGCATCGATCTGCTTTATCCATTCGAGATACTTTGGCCAGTCCTCGGGACCTGGGATATCAAAGGAGTAAGCCACCCCCGTTTCCCACTCAACACGCACCGTCATCCCCGGCACCCACCGCGAAGGCGCGATGTAACAACACCCTCCACCGCCCCCCTGATAGGGACCAATAATGTCCAACCCCGAGCGACCATTGACCGCGAATTGATTGATCGCCCAATGGGTGTGGTTGATCGCTTCGAGAGTTCCTGCCCAGGCGTTCTGAACGGCCAATAGCGACATCAATGTGGCGAACAGCACGGCACTAGGGCCGCCGCTTGTGAATGGACGCATACGTTTCATTTCCTTATGTCGTTGCTTGCAAACAGGCCCGTGACAAGGGTGGACTGGAAGTCGCGCACGTAGGGCGTGAGGCGGCTGTGGTCGAAGAAAATCGGCAGTGAACTCATGGTCAAGCCTCCCTGGCCTGGATGGAGTGGCGGGGAGGTTTTTATCCACCCGCGTCGGATGCGGGTCAGTGTTCTAGAAGCTGAAAATTGTTGAAATAGGACGGTTCTGATGGGCGCGTAGGATGCGTCCAAATGTTATGGCGCTGGATCTGTAGGATGTTTCCAAGTTTCTGTGAGTCCCGGAAAACAAGCTTTCTGTAGGTGCATCCGGCCGACGCTCGGATGCTCGCGATGGAGGCCCAGACATTGCGGGGTGTCAGGTTGCCCAGCGTGATCGTTGACGACCATCGCGAGTAAACTCGCTCCTACAGGAGTACCAGACACCGCAGGGCATCAGCTGCCCAGCGTTATCGTTAAAGTCCATCGCGGGCATTCGAGCGTCGATCGGCTGCTCCTACAGGGGAGCGGGAGCAACAAAAAAGGCCCGCGCAATGCGGGCCTTGTTTTTGATTCAGAGCGGTTAACCAGCGATTGCGCGGTCCACCGAGAGCTTGCCGGCACCTTCGATCAGTACCGCGATGCTGCCACCGAGCAAGGCCAGGGCGAACTCGTAACCGTTGTTGGCCATGAACAGGCCGTTGCTGATGTGCACGCTGAAGATCGCCACCAGCGACAGGAAGGTCAGGCCCAGTGCTGCCGGACGCACCAGCAGGCCAATGATCAAGGCCAGGCCGGCGAAGAACTCGGTACCGCCCGCCAAAGTCGCCATGACGTAGCCCGGGGTCAGGCCGATGCTTTCCATGTACTGCGCGGTGCCGGCCAGACCGTAGCCTCCAAAGGCGCCGAAGAGTTTCTGCGAACCGTGGGCAGCGAAGATGATGCCGACGAAAATACGCAGGACAGTCAGGCCGTAGCCAGCGCGGGTGAACAGTACCTTGTTGATCATTGTGCTCATGTTGTGTCGTCCCTAATGGAGTTATGTGTGTTGGTTGGTCGCCATATTAATCGATAAAACAAATGCTAAAAGCGCAATTTTTTCGCAATAACAATCAGTTTATTCGATCACTTCCTTGAGACGACTTTTTGCCTCTGGGGCTCCAACGACTCCCGCTCCCGATCGAATGCCAGGTAGTACTTGTTCACGCTATTAACATAGCTGACAGGGCCCATTCCCACCTGCTCCATGGCGATGCGTTCAACCTGGAAAAACCATTGATTGGGATTCAAGCCGCGCCGCCGTGCCTCCGCGCGCATGCCCTGGACCCGCTCTGGTCCGATGTTATACGCCGCCAGTGTGAATGCCATGCGCTCACGCTCGTTGAGTTTTGGGCTGGCAAAAAACTTGCGACGGATCATGGCCAGGTACTTGGCGCCGGCCTGCACATTGCCATCGACTTCCTGAATGTTGCTGACACCGACCCGCTGCGCCGCTGACGGGGTGATCTGCATCAGACCGGTTGGGGCGCCACCGCTGCGGGCCTTGGGTTGCAGGCCGGACTCCTTGAACGCCAGCGCCGCCAGGTTCAGCCAGTCCATGTTTTGCGCATCGGCATGTTTTTGCAGCACCGGTCGAAGTTTCTCCAGGCGCTGGCGATCGCTCTTGGCCAACGGATAATGCACTTGGTACAGACGGCGATAGATGCGCAGGAACGCCGCATCCTGATCCGAAGGCTTTTTATAGCCGGCCAGGAAGCGATCGATGCTGGCCCGCAACATCGTCGCGTCGCGGCGTACGAACCAGAACTCTTCTCCTGGTTCACTGATCATCACCTGCTTGTCAAACCGCAGCTTTGGCAGGATCTTGCCCCAACGCTCGGCAATCGGTTGTTCAACGATCGTCAGGTGAAAGATCCCGCCCTGCACCATCTCCAATACGTCCTCGATCGCAAGACTCGGATCGACCCACTCGATTATCACCGGTGGCAGTTTGTGCAGCGCCAGCTTCTGGTTGATCTGGCTGATGGCGTCACCGGCGACGCTGCCGGTCGGCAATGCCAGGGTCTTGCCCGAAAGTTGCTCGAGGCGTGTGTAGCGCATCTCGCCCTTGATACCGACCAGCACCAACGGGATATTGGTGGCAACCGGTTCGCTGGTACTGACGGCGTATCCCGGCTGCAGATCCAGCAACTCGCCCGGTGCAACCAGGTCCCCCTCCCCGCGCTGCAATGCGCCGAGCAACTGGTCCTTGCTTTTGGGAATGATCTTGAGCTTGATCTCCTGACCATCGCGGGCGTGACCGTTGAGGTATTGCTCGAAGGCACGCAGTCGATGATATTCGACCCCAATCGACTGGCCCTGCACTTCGCCGGAACTGTTGCGACTCTGGTTGACCAGCACTTTCAATACCCGACTGCTGCGGATCTCCGAAAGATCGCGCACCTTGGCCGCGGGCACGGCTTGCAGCGGACCGGCCAGGCGCGCAACCGCCGGCATCGGAAGCAGCAGCGCAGCACACAGCAGGAGCAAAATCGAGGGACGGGTCATCCACTCTCCGCAAGAAGGACGGGGCCGATTTCAAAAGCATTGACGAAATCGAGCGACGGAAACGAAGCGCATTGAACGCTGGCAAGGTACGAAAGACTGGCACAGTGATGGCCATGTGACCAGTCCAAGGCGTCTTCCGGCCTCAAAAGACAGCTTTAACTCGTTGTAGTTCTTGGCTTTTATTATAAATCTACAGCTCTGATATGCTTTCCGGCCCTGGGTCCGAGGTAGCACCATGCAACTCATCGATATCGGCGTCAACCTGACCAACCCCAGTTTTGCCGACAAACACCAAGCCGTGCTCGAGCGTGCCTTTGCCGCCGGGGTCTGCCAATTGGTACTGACCGGCACCAGCGTTGACGGCAGCGAACAGGCGCTGGAGTTGTGCCGGCAGTTGGATGAAACGTCGCAGCGGCTGTTCGCCACCGCCGGCATCCACCCACACGCGGCCAGCGATTGGAATGCCGACAGCGCCCAGCGCCTGCGAGGTTTGCTCAAGGAGCCAAACGTGGTGGCCGTGGGTGAGTGCGGACTGGATTTCAATCGCGACTTCTCGCCGCGCCCGCAGCAGGAGAAAGTCCTGGAAGAGCATCTGGCGCTGGCGGTCGAGCTCCAATTGCCGGTGTTTCTCCATGAGCGTGACGCCAATCAGCGTTTGCTGGAAATCCTGCGCGATTACCGCGACAAACTGTCGGCAGCCGTGGTGCATTGTTTCACGGGGGAAAAACAGGCGCTGTTCAGCTACCTCGATCTCGACCTGCACATCGGTATCACCGGCTGGATCTGCGACGAGCGTCGCGGCACGCATTTGCATCCGCTGGTCAAGGAGATCAAACGTGGGCGCCTGATGCTGGAAAGTGACGCGCCTTACCTGCTGCCGCGCAGCTTGCGGCCCAAACCGAAAAATGGTCGCAACGAGCCGGCCTATCTGACCGAGGTGTTGCGCGAAGTGGCGTCGCACCGAGGGGAAAGCGAGCAGGACGTGGCAGCCCACAGCACGGCGTGTGCGCGGGCGTTTTTTGGTTTGCCGGTGGCCTCCAGCAAACCCTGAAACCCTGTAGGAGCGAGCATGCTCGCGATGGACGTTAACGATAACGCGGGCAGCCTGACACCCCGAGGTGTCCGTGACTCCATCGCGAGCATGCTCGCTCCTACAGGGGGCTGGCGTGCTTAGTGGCTGCTACGCATCATTTCCCGCGGCACATACTTGCCGATCTCGAACTTGCCGATCGCCGCTCGGTGCACTTCGTCCGGGCCATCGGCCAGGCGCAGGGTGCGCTGCATCGCATACATGTAGGCCAGCGGGAAGTCGTTGGACACCCCCGCCCCGCCATGAATCTGGATCGCCCGGTCAATGACCCGCAGCGCCACATTGGGCGCGACCACCTTGATCTGCGCAATTTCACTCTTCGCCACTTTATTGCCGACGGTATCCATCATGTAGGCGGCCTTCAGGGTCAGCAGGCGCGCCATGTCGATTTCCATCCGTGAGTCGGCAATCTTGTCGACATTGCCCCCCAGACGCGCCAGTGGCTTGCCAAAGGCCGTGCGCTCCACGGAGCGCTTGCACATCAGTTCCAGCGCGCGCTCGGCCATGCCGATCGAACGCATGCAGTGGTGAATCCGACCTGGGCCCAGACGCCCCTGGGCGATTTCAAAGCCACGGCCTTCGCCCAGCAGTACGTTTTCGTACGGCACCCGGACGTTTTCGAACAGCACTTCGGCGTGGCCGTGAGGTGCGTCGTCGTAACCGAACACGGGCAGCGGACGGACGATTTTCACACCTGGTGTATCCACCGGCACCAGAATCATCGAGTGCTGGGCGTGACGTGGCGCATCGGGATTGCTCAACCCCATGAACACCAGGATCTTGCAACGCGGGTCGCAGGCACCTGACGTCCACCATTTCTTGCCGTTGATCACCCACTCGTCACCGTCACGCACGGCGCGGGCGGCCATGTTAGTGGCGTCGGAGGATGCGACATCGGGTTCGGTCATGGCGAATGCCGAACGGATCTCGCCCCGCAACAGTGGTTCGAGCCAGCGCTGCTTCTGTTCTTCATTGGCATAACGAACCAGCACTTCCATGTTGCCGGTGTCCGGCGCCGAGCAGTTGAACGGCTCGGGGCCCAGCAGCGAGCGACCCATGATTTCCGCCAAGGGAGCGTATTCGAGGTTGGTGAGGCCGGCGCCGAGCTCGGACTCAGGCAGAAACAAATTCCACAAGCCTTCAGCCTTGGCCTTGAGTTTGAGTTCTTCCATGATCGCCGTCGGCTGCCAGCGATCGCCCTCCGCAACCTGACGCTCGAACACGGCTTCGGCGGGGTAAACATAAGCATCCATGAACGCGGTCACGCGCTCACGCAGTTCCTGAACCTTGGGCGAATAAGCGAAATCCATGGGGCAGCTACCTTCTTGGGGGAAGTTGTTTAGGGCATGCAATCGATGCTAGAGCAGCTACGAAAATTTACCTAGCCTATTCTCCGCGTGTATTAACATTCATCACCGATATATGATCGGCTGATTGCCAAGGCCTCCGTGCCCGTCCAGACCGCCCTACAATAAGAGTGAAGCGCAATGAATCTGAGCAAGGTCGACCTCAACCTTTTCATCGTCTTCGACGCGATCTACACCGAAGCCAACCTGACCCGTGCCGGGCAAATCGTCGGCATCACTCAACCGGCGGTGTCCAATGCCCTGGCGCGCTTGCGTGAGACCTTCAACGACCCCCTGTTCGTGCGTACGGCCCAGGGCATGGTGCCCACGCCGATGGCCCAGAACATCATCGGTCCGGTGCGCAATGCCCTGTCATTGCTGCGCGTGTCGGTCCAGGAGAGCCGGATCTTCAACCCGTTGCAGGCGGTCAAGACCTATCGCATCAGCATGACCGACCTCACCGAGGCGGTGATCCTGCCGCCGCTGTTCCAGCGCCTGCGTCGCCTGGCGCCGGCAGTGATCATCGAGAGCTTCCTGGCCAAACGCCGTGAAACCACCAAGGAACTGGCGGCCGGGCGCCTGGATTTCGCGGTGGATGCGCCGCTCAACACCGACCCCCAGGTGCGTCACGTCAAGCTGATGGAAGACCGCTACGTGTGCGCGATGCGCAAAGGTCACCCACTGGCGGGCAAGGACAAACTCACCCTCGATGATTACCTGGGCATGACCCACGTGCATATTTCCAGCCGTCGCAGCGGCCTTGGCCATGTCGACCTGGCGTTGGGCAAGATGGGCATCCAACGCAAGATTGCCCTGCGCTCCCAGCACTACCAGATGGCCTCGCAAGTGTTGCAGCAAACCGACATGGTCATGACCGTGCCGGAGCGCTTTGCGCGCCGTAACGATCTGCTGGCCTTCAGCGTACCGGTCAATGACGTGCCGCCGGTGGAAACCCATCTCTATTGGCACGAAAGCACTGACCAGGATCCGGCCAACCGCTGGATGCGCGAGCAGATGATCGAGTTGTGCCAGCAGGTGACGGCACAAGAGAGAAAGCTGGAGAAGGTGGTGTAGGGTTTTGGATCGGGGCGGTCCTATCGCGAGCAGGCTCGCTCCCACAGAAATCAGCGCCGTTAAACAATCCCCTGTAGGAGCGGGCTTGCCCGCGATGAGGCCAGCAACACCCCCGACTCCAGACCCTTGACGTATACGTCAAGCAACCTTTAGCTTAGCGCCATGACCTTCTTCGAGCGCTTCCATGAGCAGCCAGACCTATAGCATCTCCGATCTCGCCCGCGAACTCGACATCACCACGCGGGCCATCCGCTTTTATGAAGAGCAAGGCCTGCTCACCCCTGAGCGCCGTGGCCAGGAACGCATTTACTCGCCACGGGACAAGGTCAGCCTGAAACTGATCCTGCGCGGCAAGCGCATCGGTTTTTCCCTGGCCGAATGCCGCGAGTTGATCGAGCTTTATGATCCGTCCAGCGGTAACACCAAGCAGTTGCACAGCATGCTGGCGAAAATCACCGAGCGCCGGGAACAGCTCGAACAACAGTTGCTGGACATCGAACAGATGAAACTGGAACTCGATACGGCCGAAGAGCGCTGCGTACAGGCGCTGGAGCAAACGCTCAAGAGCCAGCAAGCCATCCAATAACCACCCTCCCCCCTGTAGGCGCGAGCTTGCTCGCGATGCAAGCCCAGGCACCGCAGCCGTTCAGGCGACCGCCATCGTCGGAACGCCGCCCGGAGCAAGCTCGCTCCTACAGAAATGAACATAGGACTCAAGCCATGCCCCTACCCTCCCACGTACGCCTGGTCGAAGTCGGTCCTCGCGACGGTCTGCAAAACGAAGCCCAACCCATCAGCGTCGCCGACAAGGTGCAATTGGTCGATGCACTGACGGCCGCAGGCCTTGGTTATATAGAGGTCGGCAGTTTCGTATCGCCCAAATGGGTGCCGCAAATGGCCGGTTCCGCTGACGTCTTCGCACAGATCCAGCGCAAGCCGGGCGTCACCTACGGTGCGCTCGCCCCCAACCTGCGCGGCTTTGAAGACGCACTGGCCAGTGGGGTCAAGGAAGTCGCGGTATTTGCAGCAGCGTCCGAAGCGTTTTCCCAGCGCAACATCAATTGCTCGATCAAGGAAAGCCTGGAGCGCTTCGTGCCCATCATGGACATGGCCAGGCAACACGGCGTTACCGTGCGCGGTTACGTGTCCTGTGTGCTGGGCTGCCCTTATGAAGGCGAAGTCATGCCGGAACAAGTGGCGTACGTCGCTCGTGAACTCTACGCCATGGGCTGCTATGAGGTCTCCCTGGGCGACACCATCGGTACCGGCACGGCGGGGGCAACGCGCAAGATGTTCGACGTGGTCTCGGCCCAGGTACCGCGCGACAAACTTGCTGGGCATTTTCACGACACCTATGGCCAGGCGATGGCGAACATCTATGCCAGCCTGCTGGAAGGGATTTCGGTGTTCGACAGCTCTATCGCCGGCCTCGGCGGCTGCCCCTACGCCAAGGGTGCCAGCGGTAACGTCGCGACCGAAGACGTGGTTTACCTGCTCAGCGGCCTGGGTATCGAAACCGGCATCGACCTCGACGCGCTGATTCGCGCCGGTCAGCAGATCAGCGCAGTGCTGGGACGCCCCACTGGTTCGCGCGTGGCCAAGGCCCGTAGCGCACAGTGAGTGCGCGGGTGTTACCGCACCGGTCACGGTGCGGGGTAAAAGCGAGTAACACGGAAACAAATTGTCGGGGTTTGCCTGAGAGAAAAATCCCACAAAATATTATGTTATTGATTTCAAAGGATTTTTAAAAGTTGGCACGGCTTCTGCTATCTCTATGGCATAACAAGAATAAAAAGCAGCAAACCAATAAAAACAAGACGAAACGACTCTGACATAACAAAAACAACACGGCAGAGACGCAGCTAACAGATTTTTTTGGAGAAGGTGTGCTTTTCAGGGTGCTTCGCGAAGTTACCCGCAACCGGGCAGAGAACAATAAAACTACCTTCAGGTAGCTACCGAACGGTTGGATCGCTCAGCGAGAAAGTAGATCAGCGCTCAAAAAAATACGTTTGCTCTTGATCCCGGATGGGGATCGCCAAAAACAGCGACAAAGGGTCACGGTTACCAAAAACAAAAACAGACCGCCCCTCAATAATAAAAAAAGAGCACGCGCAACGAAAATTAAAGGGGAGCCTCGGCTCCCCTTTGTGCTGTCTGGCGTTCAGGTTTTCACTCGGTCAAATGTGGGAGCGGGCTTGCTCGCGAAGGCGGTGGGTCAGTGTTCACATGCATCGACTGACACACCGCCTTCGCGAGCAAGCCCGCTCCCACAGGGGGAACTGCCCTCAGCCCTGGCTGACTCGCAACTCCTCGATACTGATCTCCCGCATGCGAAACTTCTGGATCTTGCCGGTCACGGTCATCGGAAACTCTTCGACGAACTTGAAGTAACGCGGCGTCTTGAAATGCGCGATGCGCTCCTTGCACCAGGCTTGCAGCTCTTGATCCGTGGCGCTGTGGCCGGGGTGGAACTTGATCCAGGCGACAATCTCTTCGCCATAGCGCGAACACGGAATGCCAATCACCTGCACGTCCGCAACCGCCGGGTGGGTAAAAAAGAACTCTTCCAGCTCACGTGGATAAATATTCTCACCGCCGCGAATGATCATGTCCTTGTTGCGTCCGGCAATGCACACGTAGCCTTCGTCGTTCATGCTCGCCAGATCGCCGGTGTGCATCCAGCCAGCCTGATCGATTGCCTGCGCCGTGCCTTCAGGGTTGTTCCAGTAACCCAGCATCACGCTATAACCACGGGTACAAAGCTCACCGATGGTGCCGCGGGGCACCAGGTTGCCAGCCTCGTCGATGATTTTGCTTTCCAGTTGCGGCTGCGTACGCCCCACCGTGGTCACGCGCAGCTCCAGGTCATCCGACGGACCGGTCTGCATCGACACCGGGCTGGTTTCCGTCATGCCGTAGGCAATCTGCACTTCACTCATGTGCATTTCACTGATGACCCGGCGCATCACTTCGATCGGGCAGGTCGCGCCGGCCATGATGCCGGTGCGCAGGGTCGACAGGTCGAACTCGGCGCGCTGGGGCTGGTCGAGCAAGGCGATGAACATGGTCGGCACGCCATAGAGTGCGGTGGCTTTCTCTTGCGCGACGGTGGTCAGGGTCAACAGGGGATCGAAAGCATCATTGGGGTAAATCATCGTGGTGCCATGGGTGATGCAGCCGAGGTTACCCATGACCATGCCAAAACAGTGGTAAAGCGGCACCGGGATCACCAACCGATCATTGGCAGTCAGACCAAGGCTTTCGCCAACCATGTAACCGTTGTTGAGAATGTTGTAGTGACTGAGGGTCGCGCCCTTGGGGAAACCGGTGGTGCCGGAGGTGTACTGGATGTTCACCGGCTGGTCGAAATGCAGGCTGTCCTGACGTTCGCGCAGTCGCTCGGCGGATACACCCGTCGCGAGATCAGCCAACTGCGACCACGGCAGGAAACCCGATGGGGCCTGCGAATCAAGGCTGATGACGCCGCGCAGGTCCGGCAAACGTTCACTTTGCAACTGCCCGATGGATTGCTCGGCCAGCTCGGGCACCAGGCCCTGGATCATGGCGTGATAGTTGGAGGTCTTGAACGAACCTGCGCACACCAGCCATTGGCAGCCAGACTGCTTCAATACGTATTCGAGTTCGGAGCTGCGATACGCCGGGTTGATGTTGACGAGGATCACGCCGATCTTCGCGCTGGCAAACTGACTGATGCACCACTGCGCACAATTGGGGGCCCAGATCCCGAGGCGATCACCGGCCTGCAACCCCAACGCCAGCAGTGCCCGCGCATGCAGGTCTACCGCCTCGGACAACTGACGCCAGGTGTAGCGCAACTGCTGATGGCGCACGACCAGCGCCTCCCCTTCCGGGTACTGCACGACGGTGTTATCGAACGCCTGACCGATGGTCATCGCCAGCAAGGCTTTGTCCTGGGAACCACGGGTGTAACTGCGTTGCGGACCTGCACTGGGTTGAGCCATGACGACCCCTATTGTCTTTTTTGTGGGTTGTTTTTGTACATTGACCTGACCCTACTGTCGCTCAAGTTGACGTTAACGTAAAGGGTGATTGACAGCCATTCGTCACAGGCTTACGTTAACGTAAAGGTGAGAGCCGGATCACTGCCCTCCCCACCCTACAAAAAAGCCAAAAGGTGACCCATGCGCTACCCATCCCTGAACTTTGCCCTCGGTGAAACCATCGACATGCTGCGCGATCAGGTTCAGTCCTTCGTCGCCAATGAGATCGCACCGCGCGCCGCTCAGATCGACAGCGACAACCTGTTCCCCGCTGACCTGTGGCGCAAGTTCGGCGACATGGGCCTGCTCGGCATCACCGTGCCGGAAGAGTACGGCGGCGCCGGCCTGGGTTACCTGGCCCACGTCGTGGCCATGGAAGAAATCAGCCGTGGCTCGGCATCGGTGGCACTGTCCTACGGCGCGCACTCCAACCTCTGCGTCAACCAGATCAACCGCAACGGCAACCACGAGCAGAAAACCAAATACCTGCCCAAGCTGATCAGCGGCGAGCACATCGGTGCCCTGGCCATGAGCGAACCGAACGCCGGCTCCGACGTGGTCTCGATGAAATTGCGCGCCGATAAACGTGGCGACCACTACGTGCTCAACGGCAGCAAGACCTGGATCACCAACGGCCCGGACGCCAACACCTACGTGATCTACGCCAAGACCGACCTGGAAAAAGGCCCCCACGGCATCACCGCCTTCATCGTCGAGCGCGACTGGAAAGGCTTCAGCCGCAGCAACAAGTTCGACAAGCTCGGCATGCGCGGTTCGAACACGTGTGAGCTGTTCTTCGATGACGTCGAGGTGCCGGAAGAAAACACCCTCGGCGTGCTCAACGGCGGCGTGAAAGTGCTGATGAGTGGCCTCGACTACGAGCGTGTCGTTCTTTCCGGCGGCCCGACCGGGATCATGCAGGCCTGCATGGACCTGATCGTGCCGTACATCCACGACCGCAAGCAGTTCGGCCAGAGCATCGGCGAATTCCAGCTGATCCAGGGAAAGGTCGCCGACATGTACACCCAACTCAACGCCAGCCGAGCCTACCTGTACGCCGTTGCGCAAGCCTGCGAACGCGGCGAAACCACGCGCAAGGACGCCGCCGGCGTGATCCTCTACAGCGCCGAACGCGCCACGCAAATGGCCCTCGACGCGATCCAGATCCTCGGCGGTAACGGCTACATCAATGAATTCCCGGCGGGTCGCCTGCTGCGCGACGCCAAGCTGTACGAAATCGGCGCAGGCACCAGTGAGATCCGCCGCATGCTGATCGGTCGCGAACTGTTCAACGAGACGAAATGAATTTCGTCAGCTATCAGCCGCAAGCTACAGCTGCAAGAGAACAGCTTTTACTTGTGGCTGCAGCTTGCCGCTCACAGCTGCTTACGGAGTAAGCCATGATCCTGCATACCCAGCTCAACCCCCGCTCCGCTGAGTTCGCCAGCAACAGCGCGGCGATGCTCAAACAGGTCGACGCCCTGCACACCCTGCTCGCGCAGGTGCAGCAAGGTGGCGGCCCGAAGGCACAGGAACGTCACACCTCACGCGGCAAACTGCTGCCTCGCGAACGCATCAATCGCCTGCTGGATCCGGGCTCACCGTTTCTGGAGATCAGCCAACTGGCGGCCTACGAGGTGTACGGTGAAGACGTGCCGGCCGCCGGCGTGATTGCCGGCATCGGTCGCGTGGAAGGCGTCGAATGCATGATCGTCGCCAACGATGCCACCGTAAAAGGCGGCTCGTATTACCCGCTGACCGTGAAGAAACACTTGCGCGCCCAGACCATCGCCCAGCAAAACCGACTGCCGTGCATCTACCTGGTGGACTCCGGTGGCGCAAACCTGCCGCGCCAGGATGAAGTGTTCCCGGACCGCGAGCACTTCGGGCGGATCTTCTTCAACCAGGCCAACATGAGCGCCATGGGCATCCCGCAAATCGCGGTGGTCATGGGCTCGTGTACTGCCGGGGGTGCTTATGTACCGGCGATGGCGGACGAAGCAATCATGGTGCGCGAACAAGCGACCATTTTCCTCGCCGGCCCACCGCTCGTGAAAGCGGCGACCGGCGAAGTGGTCAGCGCCGAAGACCTCGGCGGTGCCGATGTGCACTGCAAAATCTCCGGTGTCGCTGACCACTATGCCGAAAGCGATGAGCACGCCCTGGCCATCGCCCGGCGCAGTGTGGCCAACCTGAATTGGCGCAAACTCGGTGAAGTGCAGCAACGCACGCCCATCGCCCCGCTCTACGCCAGTGATGAGCTGTACGGCGTCGTTTCGGCGGACGCCAAGCAACCGTTCGACGTGCGCGAAGTGATCGCGCGGCTGGTGGACGGCTCGGTATTCGATGAGTTCAAGGCACTGTTCGGCACGACGCTGGTGTGCGGCTTCGCGCACCTGCACGGGTATCCGATCGCGATCCTCGCCAACAACGGCATTCTCTTCGCCGAAGCGGCGCAAAAAGGCGCGCACTTTATCGAGCTGGCGTGCCAGCGTGGGATTCCATTGTTGTTCTTGCAGAACATCACCGGTTTCATGGTCGGCCAGAAATACGAGGCCGGCGGTATCGCCAAGCACGGAGCGAAACTGGTAACGGCCGTGGCCTGCGCCCAGGTGCCGAAATTCACCGTGATCATCGGTGGCAGCTTCGGCGCCGGGAACTACGGCATGTGCGGCCGCGCCTACGATCCGCGTTTCCTGTGGATGTGGCCGAACGCACGCATCGGCGTGATGGGCGCCGAGCAGGCCGCAGGCGTATTGGTGCAGGTCAAGCGCGAACAGGCCGAACGCAGTGGCCAGGGCTTCAGTGCCGAGCAGGAGGCCGAGATCAAGCAACCGATCCTCGACCAATACGAAGAACAAGGCCACCCCTACTACTCCAGTGCGCGCCTGTGGGACGACGGTGTCATCGACCCGGCGCAGACCCGCGACATACTGGCCCTGGCCTTGTCCGCGTCGCTGAACGCGCCCATTGAACCGAGCCGCTTCGGCGTGTTCCGGATGTGATCCTGCCCTCTGTAGGAGCGAGCATGCTCGCGATGGTAGCCCAGACACCGCGGGTCATCAGACAGCCAGCGTCATCGTTGACGATCATCGCGAGCATGCTCGCTCCTACAGAATAAAGAGTGCAAGCCATGAACGAATTCAAAACCCTCGAACTGCTGAACGACCCAAGGGGTTTTGCCACCCTGTGGCTCAGCCGCGAAGAAAAGAACAACGCCTTCAACGCCGAAATGATCCGTGAACTGATCCTCGCTCTGGACAAGGTCTCGGCCGATCCACACCTGCGCTTCCTGCTGGTACGTGGTCGGGGCAAGCACTTCAGCGCCGGCGCAGACCTTGCCTGGATGCAACAGTCTGCCGAACTCGACTATCACACCAACCTCGATGATGCCCGGGAACTGGCGGAATTGATGTACAACCTGGCCAAGTTGAAGATCCCGACCCTGGCCGTGGTGCAAGGCGCCGCGTTCGGCGGCGCGCTGGGTCTGATCAGTTGCTGCGACATGGCCATCAGCGCTGATGACGCGCAGTTCTGCCTGTCGGAAGTACGCATCGGTTTGGCGCCGGCGGTGATCAGCCCTTTCGTGGTGCAAGCCATCGGCGAGCGCGCGGCCCGTCGCTACGCCCTGACCGCCGAGCGCTTCAGCGGACAACGGGCACGCGAGCTTGGCCTGGTGTCGGAAAGCTTTCCATCGGCGGAGCTGGAAGCCAAGGTCGAGCAATGGGTCGACAACCTGCTGCTCAACAGCCCCGCCGCCATGCGCGCCAGCAAGGACCTGCTGCGCGAAGTCGGTCACGGTGCGCTGACCCCGGCGCTGCGCCGCTACACCGAAAACGCCATCGCCCGCATCCGTGTCAGCCCCGAAGGCCAGGAGGGCCTGCGCGCCTTCCTGCAAAAACGTACACCGAATTGGCAAACACCCACCACCAAGGAGCCGCGTTGATGAGCACACCTGTGATTACCTCTCTGCTGGTGGCCAACCGTGGTGAAATCGCCTGCCGGGTGATGCGCACCGCCAAGGCCCTGGGCCTGACCACCGTGGCCGTGCACAGCGCCACCGACCGTGATGCCCGGCACAGCCGCGAAGCGGACATCCGCGTCGACCTGGGCGGCAGCAAGGCCGCCGACAGTTACCTGCAAATTGACAAACTGATCGCCGCCGCCAAGGCCAGCGGCGCCCAGGCGATTCATCCGGGTTATGGTTTTCTGTCCGAGAACGCCGGCTTCGCCCGCGCGATCGAAGCGGCCGGCCTGATCTTCCTCGGCCCGCCCGCCTCGGCCATTGATGCCATGGGCAGCAAATCCGCAGCCAAAGCCTTGATGGAAACCGCTGGCGTGCCGCTGGTGCCCGGCTACCACGGCGAAGCCCAGGACCTGGACACCTTTCGTGAGGCTTGTGAACGGATCGGCTACCCGGTGCTGCTCAAGGCCACGGCCGGTGGCGGCGGCAAGGGTATGAAGGTGGTCGAGGACGTCAGCCAACTGGCCGAAGCCCTGGCCTCGGCGCAGCGTGAGGCGCAATCCTCGTTTGGCGATTCGCGGATGCTGGTCGAGAAATACCTGCTGAAACCGCGTCACGTGGAAATCCAGGTCTTCGCCGACCAGCACGGTCACTGCCTGTACCTCAACGAGCGCGATTGTTCGATTCAGCGCCGCCACCAGAAGGTCGTCGAAGAAGCCCCCGCCCCAGGCCTGAGCCCGGAGCTACGACGCGCCATGGGCGAAGCGGCCGTGCGTTCGGCGCAGGCCATCGGTTATGTCGGCGCCGGCACCGTTGAGTTTTTGCTGGATGCCCGAGGCGAGTTTTTTTCATGGAGATGAACACGCGCCTGCAAGTCGAACATCCGGTCACCGAAGCCATCACAGGCCTCGACCTGGTGGCCTGGCAGATTCGCGTCGCTCGTGGCGAAGCGTTGCCGATGACCCAGGATCAAGTGCCGCTGAACGGGCATGCTATTGAAGTGCGGTTGTACGCCGAAGATCCGGGCAATGATTTCCTGCCGGCCACCGGGCGTCTGGAGTTGTATCGCGAATCCGCCGAGGGCCCGGGGCGACGGGTCGACAGCGGCGTCGAAGAAGGCGACGAGATTTCACCGTTCTACGACCCGATGCTCGGCAAGCTGATCGCCTGGGGCGAGGATCGTGAACAGGCACGCCTGCGCCTGTTGAGCATGCTCGACGAGTTCGCGATTGGCGGGCTCAGGACCAACATCAGTTTCCTGCGCCGCATCATCGGCCACCCGGCGTTCGCGGCGGCCGAGCTGGACACCGGGTTTATCCCGCGTTACCAGGACCAACTGCTGCCGGCACCGGCAGAACTCAGCGAGGCATTCTGGCAAGCCGCCGCGCAGGCATTTGCGCAAAGCCAGCCACAGGCCATTCGCGCAGATGACCCGGGTTCGCCTTGGGCCAACGGCAACGGAATGCGCACCGGCTTGCCGTCGGAAATCACCCTGCACTTGAGTTGTGACGGTCAGGACCGGTCGCTGACATTGAGTCATGCCGGCACGGCGCAACTCAAAGGCGAACAGCTGTCAACCGAACACGATGGCCTGCGCCGCCAGCACCGGGCAATCCGTCGCGGCGGTGTCGTGCATGTGCAATGGGAAGGCGAGTGGCGCCGCGTCGAGACCTACGACCCCATCAGCGCGGTCGAAGCCAGCCACAGCCACCAGGGCGGACTGACTGCGCCCATGAACGGCAGCATCGTGCGGGTGTTGGTGGAAGCCGGGCAAACGGTCGAAGCCGGCGCGCAACTGGTGGTGCTGGAAGCGATGAAAATGGAGCACAGCATTCGTGCGCCGCACACCGGGGTGATCAAGGCGCTGTATTGCCAGGAAGGCGAGATGGTCAGCGAAGGCAGTGCGTTGGTCGAGCTGGAAGAGGCGTGAAAATCAGGATCGGTCCTACGCTTTGCGAGGACCGATCTGATTAGAACTTGGCCGTTGCCTGAACCACCACGCCGATAATTCGGCAGTCCTGTGTGAAAAGAGCTTTCGGATAGGTCGGATTGAGCGGGACCAGATAACGCTGCCCGCCTTCTTCGATCAACTTGCGAAAGGTCGCCTCAGTGCTGTCGCGCCATTGCGCAATCACCAGTTTTCCGGGCTCCGGCACAATGGCCGGATCCACCAGAATCATCATGCCTTCGGCAACACTGACACCACTGGGTGCGGTCATGGCGTCGCCCATCACCGTCAACCAGAACGCCGCGCCCTGTGCGTGATAGTCGGTGAGTTCGAATCGCCCCTTGTCGTAGACAACAGCCTCGTTTTCACGCACCTCGCAGGACTCGCGCCAATTGCTCACCGGGTAACGGAAGTACGGGTTGTACTTTCTCACCAGGTCCTGGCTTTCCTCCCTGGACGCATCCGGTTCGCGGATAACCAGTGCCACTTCGAGAAAATCCATGCCGAGCGCCTTGAGCACCCGATTCATGTCTTCGATTCCGGGCTGGCGACGTTTGTTGAGCCAGTGACCGACGCCACCCTGGGACATCCCGAGGCGGTCGGCGAGTATCTCCTGAGTGACGTTGAGTTCACTCATCTTGGCCTTGACCAATTCAATCCATTTATCCATGAGCGGCACGATACGTCGCGGCATTCCGGGTTCAAAACACAAAATGTAGTATTTAAATCAAAGATACAAATACAGTTCGTATTATGATCGCATCACGGATCTGAATCCATCACGGAGCTTGCCATCACCATGACTTTCCTTAATCAAGAACTGCCCGACCTGCAAATCGATGCGTCCCTCACCTCCCCCCAAGGCTCAGCCGCTGCACAGCGTGCGCTGGATTATTACTTGAAACCGGTTGTGTCCGATGAGGTGGTGGTGGAAGAGCGCTTTTTTGATGTGAATCGTAATGTCACCAGCGAGGAGGCACTGGTGCGTGCGTCAGACCTGCTGCGCTGCGCTGCCGCCACCGCAAGCGAGTCGGCGAATCATCTGCAGGGTGCTCATCGTGATCTGGCGTATTCGACGGTGCACATGATCGATATGGCCAAGGCGTTACTGGACCGATCACTGGACGGGATTCATCACGGATGATGTAGACGGGGCATTGCGAGGGACGCGAGGAAAAAATTTTCAATCGCGTAGATAAAATCGTTTGACTTGCAAACGAGAATGATTATTATTGCAAGCAACTGGTCGCGAGATCAGTCGATTGTCCAAGTGACCTTAGGTCGGTCTCTTGGACCATCTCCTCATCAGGCTAATCACGGTTTTTGACCCGGCTTTTTGCCGGGTCTTTTTTTTGCCAGTTTTTTTCTGGCTTGACCTTCAGGCTAATGAAGTCTTTGGATGTTGCAATGGCGCGGATGATATCAAAAGAATGTCTGTTGGCAAGTCACGCCGAGCAACGACAGTCCTAAACCAGGCATTAATACTTGAGAATCAATCTCAAATTCAATAAGATCCACGCCAGCGTCAAGGAGGACGCCCCCGCTACGGCGAAGGACGCCCACCAGAGGCCAACTTCTCATAACCGCTCAGACGCGTGCTGGCGACACAATGATTTTCACGTTGTGCTCCTTGTTGTTCACCAATTCCTCGAACCCCTGCCCCACGATCTGTTCCAGTTGAATGCGCCCCGTCACCAATGGTGTGATGTCCAGGCGGCCGTCGGCAATGAACGCTATGACATCAGCAAACTCGCCGTTGTAGGCCAGCGCACCCAGTACCTGTTTTTCGGTGGCGACCAATTCGAAGAAATTGAATTCGCTGGGCTCTTCGAAAATCCCCACCAAAATGCACTTGCCCGCCTTACGGATCAGGTCGATGGCCAATTTGGCAGTGTTCTTGTTACCGATGCATTCAAAACTGACATCGGCCCCCAACCCTGCGGTCAATCGTCTGACTTCGGCCAGAGCATCGCACTGGCTGGGATCGAGCACGTGGCTGGCGCCCACCTCCAGCGCCTTGGCCTTGCGTGCTGCGGACATTTCCAGGGCAATGACCTGAGCCGCGCCCGCCGCCTTGGCGCACATGATCGTACACAGGCCGATGGTGCCCGCACCCACGACCACAACGTTTTGCCCCAGTAGGCTCGTGGCCTTTTTCACCGCGTGCATGCCCACTGCCAGGGGCTCGATCAGCGCTCCCGCTTCGGGCGGGAAATGGGCGGGCAGCTTGTACAACAGGTTGGCCGGCACGTTGACCAGCTCGGCAAAAGCACCGTTGTTCATCAGCCCTGTGAACGCCAGGTTCTCGCAAATGTTGTAGAGCCCGTGGGTGCAGTAATAACAATGACCGCAATGCTGGCAGGCATCCGCCGCGATCTGCTCACCGACGCTAAACCCTTCGACGCCAGCGCCGAGCTCGACAATTTCGCCGCAGAACTCATGGCCAAGGATGCACTGGCCCTTGATGCCCGTCAGCGGGTGCGGGGCATCAACTGGAATGAACACCGGGCCAGCTACGTATTCGTGCAGGTCCGACCCGCAGATACCGCACCAGTGCACGCGAATTTGCACCCAGCCGGCCGGTGGCGAGACAGGCAAAGGCACGTCTTCGACGCGGATATCGTGGCGACCGTGCCAAACGGCGGCACGCATGCTGCGGGTGGAAAGATCGGTAAGGCTCATGGCAATTCTCCTGAAAGTCAGCGGTACGCGGCGCCCCGCACGCAGGACGCCGGACAAATGTCAGAGGGGTTGCAAAAAATCCAGGATCAGGCGGTTGACCTGTTCGGCCGCCTCCATCTGCACCATGTGCGCCTGACCGGGCAGGACCTCCACACGGGCCGGCAACCCGGCGCTATGGCGCACTGGAATGATTGCGTCGTCACTGCCCCAGATCAGCAGTACAGGTTGACGGGCATCTTCGATCACCCCCCGCAGATCCACCTGCTGCCGGCCATCGGCAAACACAGCCTCAAGCAATGCGCGCAGCGCGCTATCAACGCCCTCCAGACGTTTGTACTTGAGCATGTCTTCAAGCATCTGCCGGTTGACCAGCTCTGCATTGGAGAACAACTTGATCAATTGAGGCTTGAGGGCATTGCGATTGCTCGCCTGGGCAAATCCCTGGAGATAGTCACCGTTGATGTCTTCGCCCAGGCCAGCACTGGCGATCAGCACCAACGAGCGCACACGCTGGGCTGCCAGGCGCGCCGTGTTGAGCGCCACGGCGCCGCCCATGGAGTGGCCGACGAAATGCGCGGCAGGGATGTCCAGATGATCGAGCAATGCCAACACCACCTCGCTCAATTCATCGAGATCGCCACGTTCCAGCTTTTTGCCCGATTCACCATGCCCCGGCAGATCGAGGGCGATCACCCGCCGCCCCGCCGCCAGTGCCTCGTGATTGAACAGCCAGTTATTCAGATCGCCGCCAAAGCCGTGCACCAGCACCACAGGGATACCGCCTTCGCCCCGTTCGAAGTAGCGAATCAGACGACCGCCCAGCTCGACCTTCTGCGGTGTGGGCCCGGCATCTTCCTCGGCGCCGTCACCCGCAACGAACGAGGCCTGGAACTGCTCGACCAGCGCATCGATTTCGGCTTCGCTGGCTTCGCCCTCCACCACGATACCCAACAGCGCCCCCACCGGAAGCGTTTCATCAGGGCGGGCGATCTGCCGACGCAATACACCCGAGAACGGCGCCTCGACGCTGCTGGAAATCTTGTCGGTCTCCACGTCCAGCACTTCGTCGCCCTTGGCGATGACCTGCCCTTCTTCCTTGAGCCAGACATCGACCCGGCCTTCGGTCATCGACAAGCCCCATTTGGGCATGGTCAGGGTATGGATCTGGCTCATGAATGTGCGCTCCACTCGATCAACTTGAGCACCGCTGCCTCGATCTTCGCCGCGTCGGGAATGTACAGGTCCTCCAGAGAGTCGGAGAAAGGCACCGGCGTATGCGGCGCCGTCACCATTTCGATGGGCGCTTTTAGCGAAGCAAAGGCCTTTTGCGCGACCAGGGCGCTGATATCAGTGGCCACGCAGCAGCGTGGGTTGGCTTCATCGATGACCACCAGACGCCCGGTTTTTTCCACGCTTTCCAGGATGCTGTCTTCATCCAGAGGGCTGGTGGTGCGCAGGTCGATCACCTCGCAATCGATGCCACGCCCCGCCAGGTTGCGGGCCGCATCCATGGCGGTGTTGACGGTCTTGCCATAGGACACCAGCGTCACGTCCTTGCCATCACGCAGGAAATTGGCCTCACCGAATGCAATGCTGTAGAGCTCTTCCGGGACATCACCCTGCAGGCTGTAGAGCATTTTGTGCTCGCAGAAAATCACCGGGTCATTGTCGCGGATCGCCTGGATCAGCAAGCCCTTGGCGTCATACGGCGACGACGGGCACACAATCTTCAAGCCAGGAATGTGCGTCCACAATGAGGTCAACATCTGCGAATGCTGGGCCGCCGCACGCAAGCCGGCGCCGACCATGGTGCGAATCACCAGGGGCGTGGTGGCCTTGCCACCGAACATGTATCGAAACTTGGCCGCCTGGTTGAGGATCTGGTCCAGGCAGCAGCCGGCGAAGTCGACGAACATCAACTCGCACACCGGACGCATACCCCGGGTGGCCGCGCCCACGGCCGCGCCGACGTAGCCGATTTCCGACAGCGGCGTATCCAGCACCCGACCGGGAAACTGGTGATACAGGCCTTTGGTCACGCCCAGCACGCCGCCCCAGGCGTCATTCTCACCGGGGGCACCGGCACCACCGGCGACATCCTCGCCCATGATGAACACACTGGGATCACGGCCCATCTCCTGGGCCAGTGCCTCGTTGATTGCCTGCTGGTAACTGATTTTTCTCGCCATGATGAAGTTCTCGATTCTTGTTATGGAAGGCGTTCAGGGATAGGACACGTAGACGTCAGAGAGCAGATCGGCTGGGCTGGGTTTGGGGTCGGACTTGGCCTTGCACACGGCGTTTTCGATCAGCAGTTCGACCTCGCTGTCGATCTGGTCCAGTTGACCAGGCAGGACAACACCGGCGCGCACGGTGCGTTCGCGAAACTGCATCAGGCAGTCCTTATGCTCGCGAAAATGCTTGACCTCATCCGGTGCCCGATAGGTCTGGGCGTCGCCTTCGAAGTGACCGTAATAACGGGTCAGTTTGACCTCGATCAGCGAGGGTCCCTCTCCCGCCCGGGCGCGTTCGACGGCGGCGCCTGCCGCTTCGTGCACGGCGAAGAAATCGAAACCGTCCACCGTCACACCAGGCATGCCGAAGCCGGCCGCCCGGTCGGCGATGTGATCGCAGGCCACGGACCAGTTGGACGCGGTGGCCTCGGCGTAACCATTGTTCTCGGCCACGAACAGACAAGGCAGGTTCCACACCGAAGCCATGTTCATCGCCTCGAACACCGCACCTTCGTTGGAGCCGCCGTCACCGAAGAACACCACGGCAACGCTGTCGGTGCCCTTCAGCCTGGCCGCCAGCGCCGCGCCCACCACCAGCGGCGCGCCAGCCCCGACGATACCGTTCGCACCCAGCATGCCTTTCTCGAAGTCGGCGATGTGCATGGAACCGCCCTTGCCCTGGCAGACCCCGGTCTTCTTCCCGTAGATCTCGGCCATCATTCCGTAGACATCCACGCCCTTGGCAATGCAATGACCATGGCCGCGGTGGTTGGATGCAATGCAATCGTCGTCGCCCAAGTGCGCCATGACTCCGGCGGCAGACGCCTCCTCACCGGCATACAGATGGACAAAACCGGGAATCTCGCCCGTGGCGAACTCCACATGCAGGCGCTCTTCGAATGCGCGGATAGTGCGCATGACCCGATAGGCATGCAGCAATTGGTCAGCAGTCAGCTGTGTCGACATTTTTATTCTCCAGGGTGTCTTGGTTTCTGTGATCAACGTTCATGGGATGCAGCGGATGTTCGCGCCCGATGGCCAGCAGTCGCTCGCGTGCGGCGTAGGCCAGAACCGCATCGACATCGATGCTCAAGGGCCCTGCGTGATCGAGGGTGACGGTAGGCCGGTCATGGACGTTGAACTCGATTTCGCGCTCGCCATCCAGGGCCAGCGTGCCGCTGGACAGGCACAGGGCGGTGGCGACACCCGGCTCCAGACTGCCGGCGGCGGCCACTGCGCAGCCCTGCAGCAGGCCCGGTGCAAGGGGCACCAGCAACGCATCGGGAGATCGTGGGTCCAAACGCATCCACGCGCCGCAAGGTGCCTGACGCGATACGGGCCACCACAATCCGCACAATGCGGAAATGCCAATCGATTGAGGTTCGGCGAAGGTCACGAACACCTCCGCCAGATCGGCGCCATGACTGATGGCCCGGGCGCCGACAAAGGGCAGCGAAGAGACCGCCACGTCTACCAGGGCGATCTCGCACAAGCGGCGATTCGCCTCTCGTACCAGCAAACGCTTGTTGCGGCGCAAGGCAATCTCGCTCGGCACCTTGCCGGTGACGTATAGCCCGCCCGCCAGGCCGGCGCTGGTCGCTTCACGCAGCTGCGGGAAGGCGTTGTTGGTCCCCGTGGACAGCGTCAGCAACGGGATATCGCCCACCTCCGCAGCCACTGCCTTGTGCGTGCCGTCGCCGCCCAGGACCGCGATCAGTGCCACCCCGCGCTCGGCCATCCAGCGTGCGGCCTGGCGGGTATCTTCGACACTCTGGCGCAGCGTCAGGTCCATGAATTCCACCGTCGGCCAATGCCCGTCCCGCGCCTGGCGGCCCTGGCTGTTCTTCTGCACGGCGGCGGCGATGCCCGTCATGTCCGTCGGCATCAGCACCCGCTCGACGCCAGTGGCGCCGAACGCCGCGAGCAGGCGCTGGATCACCGACACCTTGTCGGTACTGGAGAACAGCCCGGCGTTGGCGGTCAGACGCCGTACGTCTCGCCCCGACGCAGGGTTGGCAATGATGCCGACGGTCAGCGGTGTTCCAAGCGAACCGGCGGTGGGACCGGCAGACTGGCTGGGCATGGGTGGCGCACCTTTTTTATTCTTGATGGCCGGTGCTTGAGCAAGGCCGGTGCCAGGTCCGCCAAAACCGCCTCCAGAGCCCGATGCAGAGCCCTCGCGTCGATAAAACAGGCGTGCGCGGACAAGCCCGTTTGAGACGTGTCATATCAGGCTGCACGAACGCGCGCCCGGTGCGTGAGACATCGCGTCTCAGCGAACGCCGGGTTTGCTTCAGTGCTTGTCGAAGGGTCATCAACGGCGCTTAATGTCGGCACAACTAAAAGAAGATCGAATCGGAGGCCTTAATGCTTTCCGCACATTCCAGGGCGCACGTCGATTGCGTCAGCCGTGTTTTGAAAAACGCCGGGCATCTGCCCCAGTTGCCGGTTCCGGACCTGATACTCGACTCCTGGCGCCGTTCCATGGAGCAACACCATCTCGACCCGGGTTCGCTGCAAGGGCCGCGGATCCTTTCGCAGAACGTGCTGCAGGAATGCCGCGAGCGCTCCGACCTGTTCCTGCGCATCGCCAGCGAGGAAGTGGCCCGCCTGCATGGCCGCGTGCGAGACGCCGACTATTGCGTCCTGCTCACCAACGCCCAGGGCCAGACCATCGATTACCGCGTCGAAACCTCGATTCGCAACGATTGCCGCAAGGCCGGCCTGTACCTGGGGACCTGCTGGTCGGAAGGTGAAGAAGGCACGTGCGGCGTGGCGGCGGTCCTCAATGCACGAACCCCGGTGACCGTACACAAACGCGATCACTTTCGCGCAGCGTTCATCGGCCTGACCTGCTCGGCGGCCCCGGTGTTCGACCCGCGGGGCGAACTGCTTGGCGTGCTCGATGTGTCGGCCGTTCGCTCGCCCGATGATCGCCGTTCCCAACACCTGATCCGGCAGATGGTGGTGCAGAGCGCACGTGAGATCGAACAGGCATTCTTCATGAGCAGCGCCCAGGGCTACTGCGTATTGCGCGCGCACAACAACCAGGGTTACGTCGACAGTCAACCCGATTACCTGCTGGCCTGGGATGATGACGGCTGCCTGCAGGCGTTGAACCCGGCGGCGCGCCAATGGTTGCTGCAGCGTTTTGAGCAACTGCCGCAGCACATCGACCAGGTGTTCGATCAGCAGATATTGCATCGAGCCCGAGACGGATCCTTGTGCCTCCTGCCGGATCGCAACGGTCAGCCGCCGCTGCACGCCCGTCTTAGCCTGCCTCGGCGCAGCCCGCCGGCCCCTGCGCGCCCGGCACTGGCGCCGGTCGAGCTCGATCCGCGCCTGGAAGAAAGCCTGCGCCTGGCGGTACGGGTCAAGGACCGCAACCTGCCGGTGTTGATCCAGGGCGAGACCGGCTCGGGAAAGGAAGTGTTCGCCCGACACCTGCACCAGGCCAGTCGACGTCGCGACCGCCCTTTCGTCGCGCTCAATTGCGCAGCGATTCCGGAAAGCCTCATCGAAAGCGAATTGTTCGGCTATGTCGCCGGCGCCTTCACCGGCGCGGCGAACAAAGGCATGCAGGGCCTGCTGGAGCAGGCCAACGGCGGCACCTTGTTCCTCGATGAAATCGGTGACATGCCGCTGGCCTTGCAAACCCGGCTGCTGCGCGTGCTCGCCGAAGGCGAAGTGGCACCATTGGGTGCATCACGGCGCAAGGTCGTCGACATTCAGGTGATCTGCGCCAGCCACCGGGACCTGGAAGCATTGGTCGCTGCAGGCGAGTTTCGCGAAGACCTGTATTTTCGCTTGAACGGGGCACGCTTTCAGTTGCCCCCCTTGCGTGAACGCAGCGACCGCCTGACCCTGGTCAACCGCATCCTGGCACAAGAGTCACCGCCCGATGCAGCCCCGATGCAACTGGCCAGCAACGTGCTGGAATGCCTGTTGAATTACCGTTGGCCGGGCAATGTACGCCAACTGCGCCATGTCCTGCGCTATGCCTGCGCGGTGTGCGATACGCAACTGATCCAGCTCGACCACCTGCCCGAGGCCTTGCGTGGCACCGCGATGGAGAGTGCAGTCGGCCATGCCTGCGGCGAGCACAGCGCGAGCCCGGAACGCCAGGCGCTGCTCGACGCGCTGGTGCGACATCGCTGGAAGCCTGCGGCCGCCGCCCGCTCGCTGGGGATTTCCAGGGCTACCCTGTATCGGCGGGTACATCAACACGGCATCGACATGCCGGGAAGAAGTCGGGACACGCTGACTGATCTCAATTGCGTTCCCAGGGTGTAAAGTAGCCGCCATAAAAATCATATTCAGGAAATGATATGACCCTGGCCAAATCCTCCTTGAGCATCACCTCGAACTTCGACAGCGGCAACATTGAAGTGCTGGACCTCAGCAATCCGCTGCAACCGCTGCTGGCCATCAGGCCAGACACTCGCAGCCCGCACTTCCAATGGTTTCACTTCAAGGCCAGCGGCCTGCATGTCGGCCAGGAGCACTGGTTCCGCCTGAGCAACGCGAGCAAATCCTCCTACAACAAAGCCTGGACCGGCTATCAGGCCGTGGCCTCCTACGATCATGTGAACTGGTTCCGCATACCGACCATTTTCGAAGGCGATGCCCTGCGCTTCAGCCTTGAAGCCACTGCCACCCATGCCTGGTTTGCCTATTTCGAACCCTACAGCCGCGGCCGCCATGACTGGCTGATCGAGCAGGCGCTGACCAAGGCCGGCACCGAACTGCTGGCCACCGGCAAGAGCATCGAGGGTCGGGACATCCAACTTCTGCGCAAAGGCACGGGCGCCGAGGGCCGGCGAAAAGTGTGGATCATTGCCCAGCAGCACCCCGGCGAGCACATGGCCGAATGGTTCATGGAAGGCGTGATCGAACGCCTGGAACATCAGGACGATGCGGTGTTGAATAAACTGCTGGCCAGCGCCGACCTGTATCTGGTGCCGAATATGAACCCGGACGGCGCTTTCCACGGTCACCTGCGCACCAACGCCATGGGTCAGGACCTCAATCGTGCCTGGCAGAATGCGAGCCCGGAGATCAGCCCGGAAGTGTTCTTCGTCCAGCAGCAGATGGAACAGTATGGCGTCGACCTGTTCATCGACGTCCACGGCGACGAGGAGATCCCCCACGTATTCACCGCCGCTTGCGAAGGCAACCCCGGCTACACGCCGCGCATCGAGAAGCTTGAAGAGGATTTTCGCAATCACCTCAAGCACACCACCAAGGACTTCCAGACCCAACACGGCTACGTGCGTGACGAGCCGGGCAAGGCCAACATGACCCTGGCCTGCAACGCCGTTGGCCAGAAGTACGACTGCCTGTCCCTGACGCTGGAAATGCCGTTCAAGGACCACGACGACCACCCCAACCCGCTCACCGGCTGGTCAGGCAAGCGTTCGAAGCAGTTGGGCAAGGATGTACTGACGACGGTGGCGGAGATGGTCGGCAGGTTGCGTTGATCCCGCGACAGTAAAAACGCCGCCCCGGTCCGAGGGCGGCTTTTTTTTGTGGCAATCAACCGCGATCCTTACCCCGCAACATGCTGTCCAGCACCCCATCGCGCCGCACCCAGCCATGGAACAGCGCTGCCGCCAGATGCACCAGCACGGTGAGGAACAGCAGGTACGCGAGATAGCCGTGGGCCTTGCGCAGGAACGCGAACAGCGATGCGTTGGCCGGCATGATCGAAGGCAGTTGCAACGAGCTGCCGAGCATCACCGGCTCGCCCGAGGCCGAGATCATCGCCCAGCCGAGCAGCGGCAACACCAGCATCAAGACGTACAGCAGGACATGCGAAGCCTTCGCCGCCAGCACTTGCCAACCGGGCAGGTCCGCAGGCAGCGGAGGTTGTCGGGTGGAGAACCGCACGGCGAGGCGCACGATCACCAGCAGCAAAATGGCCACGCCCAACGGCTTGTGCAGATGAATCAGCCACTCATGGCGCTCGGACACGGACGCGACCATGCCGGCACCGATAAACAGCATCGCGATGATCATCAGCGCCATCAGCCAGTGCAGCAGCCGCGCCAGTGGAGCGAAGTGGTTGGGTTGGGCGCTCATTGTTGAGCCTCCTGTTTGGCGGCAGGCAATTGGCTGACTTCGCTGGTGCGACGCAGGTAGGAATTGGCGTAGCCGGCGGAACGTGCGGCGAGCAATGGGTCGTCGGAACCCTCGATGCCGGCCGGCAGCACCAGCGGGTCGTAATTGATGTCGCGGCATTCGCCATCGAGCTGCGGTTGGGTGCTCTCCAGTACCAGGGTGCCGGCGTTAATCACCTTGCGCCCTTCGGGCCAGGGCTTGCTGGCGTCGTTGGTGGGGTCGCCGGGGTTGGCCAGCGTGATCATCAGTTGCCACCGCAGTGGGCCCGTGGCGATCCTCTGCACCAGGTCCTTCTCGAGATAATCGCTGCCTTGCGGTGCCATCGCACCCGGCGCGTCCTTGGCCACCGGCACCATATTCCAGCGCACCGCCTGTTTTTGCCCGGTCGCGTTGACCAGGTAAAACGCGTTGACGCTGTTGTAGTTCTCCGTCACGTAACTCGCCGAGGGCTTCGCCGTTTTCACCCAGGCCAGAAACGGCGCGGTTTCTGGATGCGAGGCAAAAAACGCCGGCACCGCGGCCGGGTCCGGTTTGCCTGTGGCGGGTAACGGCGACAGGGCCTGCTGGAACTGGTAGAACGCCTCGGGCGTGCCCACCGGGAACACCGGCATGCTGTTCATCCCGGTGCGCCACTGTTGGCCATTGGCCTGGGTGAAGCGCAATGCCAGGCTGCGAATCGGCACCGCACCATCCGGCGCATAAGGACTACCGGCAGGCAAGGCGAAGCGCCCGACCACCGGGGTGCGAGCCTCGTTGAACACCTGCGCGGTGGAATAGCTGCGCGCCTCGCCGCTGCTCTCGAAATGCCCGATCACGCACACGCCCTTGGCATGGTTGCGACGAAAACCGGGATGCACGCCATTGTTGGTTTCCAGCACGTTGACCAGTTTCTTCGGCGTCAGGCGTTGTGGGTCGAAGGTTCCGTTGACGTAGGCGAACGCCCCGGCGACGGCACCGACCACCACGGCGATGGCAGCCAGGCGCAACACCAGGCTCGTGCCACTCAAAGGCGGTGATGAGCGATCTACCATGAAAAACTCCAGGGCCTGCGGCCATGAGTGAGAAGAATCAGGCAGACGCACCGCCTGCAGGTTTATTCCATCACCCGGTATTTATTTTTCCAGGCGTGGAATAACCTCGGCTTCCGGGCGTCTCTCTAGTCCAACAGCGTAGTGACTAGCCAGCATTTGATGAACGAAATCGACGAACAACTGCGAGAAATCATTCCCAGACTGCGCCGGTTTGCCGTGTCATTGACGCGCAACGCCAGCAGCGCGGACGATCTGGTGCAATCGTGCCTTGAACGCGCACTGTCGAGTTGGAGTGCCAAGCGCCCCGAGGGCGATTTGCGTGCCTGGCTGTTTGCGATCCTGTACCGGCAGTTTCTCGATGCGCATCGCCGTTCGCGCCGTTACGCGCGGATGCTCGAATTCTTTACAGGACGCGACGATAGCGAGCCGTCAGCGGAGCGGACGGTGCTGGCCCAATCGACGCTTGAGGCGTTCGACCAGCTCAGCACCGAACAGCGCGCCCTTTTGCTCTGGGTGTCGGTCGAGGGCCTGAGCTACAAGGACGTCGCCGAGATACTTGACGTGCCCATCGGCACCGTCATGTCACGCCTCTCACGCGCACGCCAGGCCTTGCGCCAGCTCAGCGACGGCGAAATCACCCGCCCTTCCCTGCGGAGACTCAAATGATCAGCATGCCTCCGAACGAACGCGACCTGCACGCGTACATCGACCACCAGCTCGGTGAAGACGACCGACGCCTCGTGGAAACGTTTCTCGCCAGCAACCCGACCGTGGGCGCACAGGTACGTGCCTGGCAACAGGACGCCCAGCAACTGCGCGCGGCCCTCGGCGGCGCCTTGCAGCAACCGGCAAACCCGGCACTCGACCCGTTGCGGATCCGCCAGCGTCTCAAGCGTCGGTCGCGACGCCATCTGGCCAGCGCGGCGGTGCTGTTGATCGCCGTCAGCATCGCGGGTTTGAGCGGTTGGAAAGCCCGGGAGATGACCCTCCTCAACGCCGCCCAACCGATGGGCGATGCCATTCAGGCTTACCGCCTGTTTGCCCAGCAAGGCATGCTGCCGGCCGACTACAAGGTCAGCGAAGCCGGCGACATGCAGGGCTGGCTTGATCGGTATTTCACCCAAGCCAATCGCCTGCCCGATCTGTCGCACGCGGGATTCAGCCCGGTCAGCGGGCGTCTGCTCAGCACCGAACAAGGGCCGGCGGCGATGGTGGTGTATGAGGATCGCGGTGGCAACAAGATCAGCTTCTACGTGCGCCCGCCAGGACCGAGAAACTTCATGCTGCCACGGGGCAGCCGCACTGACGGCGAGTTGCAGGCCGAGTACTGGTCGGGCGGTGGGTACAACTACGCGATGGTCAGCCCCAGCGATACGCAGGCGGCGCGGATGTTGCGGCAGACCGTAAACTTTTGAGTCGCCGCTTACCCCTGTGGGAGCGGGCTTGCTCAGTGTCAGGGAACGCTCACCCCTGCCCAAACACCTGTGAAGGCCGTCGCAGCAGCGGATCAAACGGATTGATCCGTGGCCCGATCAGCGCCGCTTCGCGCTTGAGCATCTCGACCACCGTCGGCAAGCGGTCCGGACCCAGTCGATCGCTGATGGTGGCCACACTCAGCGCCGCCACCGCACGTCCTTCGCGGTCCAGGATCGGCACGGCCAACCCGGCCATCCCCTGGAGCACACCAGTGTTGCGTCCGGCATAACCCAGCGCACGCACGTTATCGACTTCGGCGCGCAGGAACACTTCGTCGTACAGATGAAAGTCCTTGAGCCGTGGCAGGTTATAGCGGATCACCGTGTCGCGCTCTTCTTCCGGCAGGAACGCCAGGATCGCCAGGCTGCCCTGGCCGACACCCAACGCCACGCGTCCGCCGATGTCACCGGTAAAGGTGCGAATCGGAAACGGCCCTTCACTGCGGTCCAGGCAGATCGCATCAAACCCGCTGCGCGCCAGCAGGAACAACGAGTCGCCCAATGACGCAGACAGCCGCAGCAGCGACGGGCGAACCAGCTCACGCAGGTTGCCGGTATTGCCCGCCCGCGCAGCCAGGGCAAAGAACTCAAGACTCAAGCGGTAGCGCTTGCTGCGCCCGTCCTGCTCGACCATGCCCTCGTCCATCAGGCTGCGCAGCAGGCGGTGAGTGGTCGGTTGCGACAGACCGATGCGCTGGGCCAGTTGGGTCACCCGCTCGCCGCCCTCGACCGTGTCACCGAGGGTCCGCAGGACGGCAAACAACCTTGAGACAGCGCCGACACCGACTTCATTTTTATCTTTATTCCGCTCAGTGGAATCAGTCATGCCATTTCTCGTCATTTAATTTATTCAATGAATGAAACTAAAAATAGTCATCGATTCAGTGAAATTTGCCATTGAGCCCATCCTAGTCTTCGTCCTACTCTGCGTCCATACAGGGGCGATTCGAACAACAGCGGCAGCCGACTCAAATCGAGCGCCAACGCACCCGGCAAGACCTTTTCGTATCTGCCCATACAAAAAAGCACGGCCCCAGGCCGCGCATAACAATCACAGGTGGAGCGCAGTTATGGCTTTCGTGCAACTTGAAGGACTTGGCAAACGCTATGGCGACATCGACGCCGTGGTGGCCACCGATCTCTCGGTCGATAAAGGCGAGTTCGTTTCCCTGCTCGGCCCCTCCGGCTGCGGCAAGACCACCACCTTGCAAATGATCGCCGGCTTCGTTGAAGTCACCAGCGGGCGCATCCTGCTCGATGGTCGCGACATCACCCACGCCAAACCCGCCAGTCGTGGCCTGGGCGTGGTGTTCCAGAGTTACGCGCTGTTCCCGCACATGACCGTCAAGGACAACGTCGCCTTCGGCCTGCGCATGCGCAAGGTGGCCAACGGCGAGTTGCAGCAACGCGTGGAACGGGTGCTCAAGTTGGTGCGCCTGGACAAGCATGCCGAGCGTTACCCACGGGAGTTGTCCGGCGGCCAGCGCCAGCGGGTGGCACTGGCGCGGGCCCTGGTGATCGAACCACCGGTGCTGCTGCTCGACGAGCCGCTGTCCAACCTCGACGCCAATTTGCGCGAAGAGATGCAATTCGAAATCCGCCGCATCCAGCGCGAGGTCGGCATCACCACGCTGATGGTCACCCACGACCAGTCCGAAGCGCTGTCCATCAGCGACCGCGTGGTGGTGATGCAAGCCGGGCGCATCACCCAGATCGACGCGCCCTATACCCTCTACGAACACCCGCGCACGGAGTTCATTTCCGGATTCGTCGGCAAGGCCAACCTGCTACCCGGCGAGCGTGACAGCACAGGCGTGGTCCACGTTAAAGCGGGCGGCGAGCTGACCCTGAGCCTTCGCCCGGAAAAAATCGATCTGTGCGATGCGGGTAGCGGTCGCGTACAAGGTCGCATCAACAGCCGCTTCTTCCTTGGCAGCCAGTGGCTGTACGGCGTCACAACCGACCTGGGCGAACTCAGCGTCGTGCGCCGCAACGACGGCTCGGCACCGCTGAATGAAGGCACCACCGTCGGCCTGGACTGGGACACAGCGCTGCTGCGAGTACTGAGCGTCGACGAGGTGTCGGCATGAGTACGCTGGCCGCACTTCGACAAGGGCGCCAGGGCTATCTGCTGTCAGCACCCGCGCTGGCGTTGTACGTCTGCTTGCTCGTTGTCCCGCTGCTGTTGACCCTGGTGCTGTCGTTCAACGTGTTCGACTACGGCACCGGCATCGACAGCCAGGCCTATACCCTTGAACACTACAGCAGCCTGCTGGGGGACCCGTACTTCTACGAGATCTTCCTGCGCACTTTCTGGATCAGCGCCCTGACCACCCTGCTGTGCGTGCTGATCGGCGTGCCCGAGGCCTACATCCTCAGCCGCATGGGCGCGCCGTGGCGCTCGATCTTCCTGGTGCTGATCCTCACCCCGCTGCTGATTTCGGTGGTGGTGCGCGCCTTTGGCTGGAGCCTGTTGCTCGGCGCCGACGGCCTGGTCAACCAGACCCTGCAAGCCCTGGGCGGCTCGCCGGTGAAGCTGCTCTACACACCGTTCGCGGTAGTGGTCGCGCTGGTCCACGTGATGCTGCCGTTCATGATCATTCCGGTGTGGACCTCGCTGCAAAAACTCGATCCCGCTGCCGAGCAGGCTGCGCTGTCGCTTGGGGCCAGCCACTTCACGGTGATCCGCAAAGTGGTGCTGCCGCAGATCATGCCCGGCGTGCTCTCCGGCACCCTGATCGTGTTCGGCCTGGCCGCCAGTTCGTTCGCGATTCCCGGATTGCTCGGCGGTCGACGGATCAAGATGGTCGCCACGCTGATCTACGACCAGTACCTGTCGGAGCTGAACTGGCCCATGGGCGCGGCCATCGCCGTCGCACTGCTGCTGCTCAACCTGCTGATCATGCTGTCGTGGAACCGGATGATCGAAGGCCGCTACAAGAAGTCACTGGGATAACTCGACATGTCCAAGAACGGTCCTTTCGCTTTGCTGTTCCATACCCTGGTGGTGCTGTTCATGCTCGCGCCGCTGGTGGTGGTGTGCCTCGTGGCCTTCACCCCGGAAAACACCCTCAGCCTGCCGACCACGGAATTTTCCCTGCGCTGGTTCCGCGCCGTGTTCGAGCGTGCCGACTTTATCGACGCGTTCTACAACAGTCTGATCCTGGCATTCAGTGCCGCCAGCCTGGCGACATTGATCGCAGTGCCTGCAGCGCTGGCGATCACCCGTTTCGAGTTCCCTGGCCGGGATTTTTTCAACGGCCTGTTCCTGTCGCCGATCATCATTCCGCACCTGGTCCTGGGCGTGGCCCTGCTGCGTCTGTTTGCGCTGATGGGCGTCAACGGCAGCTTTGCCTGGCTGATCTTTGCCCACGTGTTGGTGATCACTCCGTATGTGTTGCGCCTGGTTTTGGCCTCGGCCATCGGCCTGGACCGCAGTGCCGAACATGCCGCGCAATCGCTGGGGGCCGGTCGCTTCACGCTGTTTCGCCAGATCACCTTGCCGATGATTCTGCCGGGGGTCGCCGGTGGCTGGTTGCTGGCGTTCATCAACAGTTTCGACGAGGTGACGCTGTCGATCTTCGTCACCTCCCCCGCCACACAAACGCTGCCGGTGCGAATGTACGTGTACGCCACCGAGTCCATCGATCCGATGATGGCGGCGGTCTCGGCCCTGGTGATTGCGCTGACCGCGCTGACCATGATTCTGCTCGATCGGGTCTACGGCCTGGATCGGGTCCTGGTGGGTAAACAATGAGGGCGCCATGGCTTTGCTGAAACGACTGACCGAGGGCGAGCGCCCGGCCTTGAACTTTACGCTCGACGGTGAGCCCGCCAGCGGCCTGCTCGGCGACACCGTGCTGACGGCGGTACTGACTTGCAGCGAACACCTGCGCGGCAGCGATTTCAGCGCCGAGCGCCGCGCCGGCTTCTGCCTGATGGGCGCCTGCCAGGATTGCTGGGTTCGCCTGGGCGACGGCCGCCGCGTTCGCGCCTGCTCGACAATGCTCGAAGCAGGCGAACAGATCAGCCGCGAGCCGGGGCGGTGCCTGTGAGTTTCTTCGTTGATCGTTCTGGCCCCATCGCGAGCAAGCTCGCTCCTACAGGTTCAGGGTGCGCCGCGAATTCCTGTGGGAGCGGCGGTGCGACGATTCGACTTGCTCGCGATGAGGCCCGAATAGGCACCACAAATCCTCCAGCCACACAGACGAGGTGCCTATGAACCCGGTGGTCATCGTCGGCGCCGGCCCTGCCGGCATCCGTGCCGCGCAGACACTGGTGGCCCATGGCGTGCGCCCGGTCTTGCTGGATGAAGCGGCGCGCGGTGGCGGGCAGATTTATCGGCGCCAGCCGGCGAACTTCAAGCGCTCGGCGGTCAAGCTGTATGGCTTCGAAGCGCGCAAGGCCAATGCGCTGCACCAGACGCTCGACAACCTGCGCGAACAACTCGACTACCGTCCCGACACGCTGGTGTGGAACGCCGAAAACAACGCGCTCGACACCCTGCGCGAAGGTCGTGCTGCACGCCTGGAGTTCTCCCGGGTGATCGTCGCCACGGGCGCCACCGACCGGGTGTTGCCGATACCCGGTTGGACGCTGCCCGGCGTGTACAGCCTCGGCGCCGCGCAAATCGCCCTGAAATTCCAGGGCTGCGCCATCGGTGAACAGGTGGTGTTCGCCGGCAGCGGCCCTTTGCTCTATCTGGTTGCCTATCAATACGCCAAGACCGGGGCGAAGGTGGTCGCGGTGCTCGACAGCTCACCCTTCAGCGCCCAGGCCCGCGCCGTGCCGGGCCTGCTCTCGCAACCGGCCACCCTGGCCAAAGGCATCTACTACCGTAGCTGGCTTACCGCCCATGGCATCCCGGTCCATCAGGGTGCCACCTTGCAACAGGTCGAGGGCGAACACCGCGTGCAGTCGCTGAACTGGTCCGACGCCAGCGGTGTCCATCGCCTGGCCTGCGATGCCGTGGCGTTTGCCCATGGCCTGCGCAGCGAAACCCAACTGGCCGATCTGCTCGGCTGCACCTTCACCTGGAGCCCACTCAACCGTGCCTGGCTGCCACAACGGGACAACGCCGGACGCAGCAGCGTCAGCGAGGTGTACCTGGCCGGTGACGGCGCTGGCATCATGGGTGCCGACGCCGCGGAAATGGCCGGCGAACGGGCTGCGCTGGCCTTGCTTGAAGACAGCGGTTTTCTGATTCAGCCACAGCGCGGCGCACAACTGGAGCACAATCTCGGCCGCATCGAGCGCTTTCGCCATGGCCTGGAGCGCGCCTTCGTGTTCCCCGAGAACTGGGCAGCCGATACCGCCGACACCACGATGATCTGCCGCTGTGAAGAAGTGCGCGCCGGCGACATCCGCGAAGTCGTGCGCGAAGGCCACTGGGAAATCAATCGGGTCAAGGCCCATTGCCGGGTCGGGATGGGTCGCTGCCAGGGCCGAATGTGCGGCGCCGCGGCGGCGGAAATCATCGCCTGCCAGAGTCAGCGGGCAGTCTCCGAGATCGGTCGGCTTCGGGCGCAGGCGCCGATCAAGCCGTTGCCGTTTGGCCTGGAGATCGAGTCATGATCGAAGTTGATGCCGTGATCATCGGCGGCGGTATTGTCGGCTCCTCCGCCGCGCTGTTTCTCAGCCAGGCAGGCCGCAGCGTGGTGCTGCTGGAACGGGACTTCTGCGGTTCGCATGCAAGCGGTGTGAACTACGGCGGCGTCCGTCGTCAGGGGCGACCGCTGTCGCAACTGCCACTGTCGCAACGCGCGCACGAAATCTGGGGGCGCTTGCCTGAGCTGATCGGCATCGACGGCGAGTACCAGCGCAGCGGCCACTTGAAACTGGCCCGCAGCCTCGCCGATTTGCAGGCGCTGCACGATTACGCCGCCAGTAGCCAGGGCTTTGGCCTGGACCTGCAACTGCTTGACCGGGCGCAATTGCGCGCCCGTTTCCCGTGGGTGGGCGAGGTGGCGGTCGGTGCCTCGTTCTGCCCCGATGACGGCCATGCCAACCCGCGCCTGGTCTCCCCGGCGTTTGCCCAGGCAGCGCGCAGGCACGGCGCGCAGGTGCATGAACAATGCGCGGTGAGCAGCGTGGCGCACGACGGCCAGCGATTCCACGTGCACACACAAAACGGCCTGGAGCTGCGCGCCCCCTGGTTGTTGAATTGCGCCGGTGCCTGGGCCGGCACCCTCGCCGAGCAGTTCGGTGAAACGGTGCCGATGCATTCCGGCCACCCGGCCATGCTGGTGACCGAACCCTTGCCGCTGGTGATGGACGCCAGCACCGGCGTCGAGGGCGGCGGCATTTATGCCCGTCAGGTCGCGCGCGGCAATTGCGTACTCGGCGGTGGCCAGGGATTTGCGCTCGACGGTGCCCGCGCCCGTCCCGGTCAACAAGCGGTGATCGAGATCCTGCGCCAGGCCGCCGAGCTGTATCCGTTTCTGCAAGGCGCCCAGGCGATTCGTACCTGGAGCGGCACCGAAGGTTACCTGCCCGATCGCCAGCCGGTGATCGGCCACAGTGGCACCCAAACCGGCCTGTTGCATGCGTTCGGCTTTGCCGGCGCAGGTTTTCAGATCGGCCCCGCGGTGGGCCAGGCGCTCACCGAAATCATCTGCAGCGGCGCTTCAAACACGCCGCTGGATGCGTTTTCCATCACCCGGTTTCACTCCATCTCCGTTGCTTGATAGAGGAAGGTCGCGCTTATGAATAACGTCAAACGCACTGCACTGCTCGGACTCTCTTGCCTGGGCGCCCTGCTCTCCGTTGGCCAGGCTCACGCCGAACCGACGCTGTACCTGGGCATGAACGGCGGCACCATGGAACGGCTTTACGCCGACAAGGTGCTGCCGGCTTTCGAAAAAGCCAACAACGTCAAGGTGGTGATCGTGCCGGGCACCTCCGCCGACATCCTCGCCAAGGTCCAGGCGAGCAAGGGCAATCCGCAAATGCACGTGATGTTCCTCGACGACGGCATCATGTACCGCGCCATCGCGATGGGCCTTTGCGACAAGCTTCAAGACAACCCGACCCTGGCACAGATTCCGGTCAAGGGCCGTATCAAGGATGAGGCGGTGGCAGTCAGCCTGGGGGTGACTGGACTGGCGTACAACACGCGCCTGTTCAAGGAAAAGGGGTGGGCAGCGCCGACCTCATGGATGGACCTGGCCGACCCGCGTTTCAAGGACAAGGTGGTGTTCCAGTCGATGGCCTCCTCGACCTTCGGCCTGCACGGTTTCCTGATGTTCAACCGGATCCAGGGCGGCAGCGAAACCAACGTCGAACCAGGCTTCAAGGCCTGGCCGAACACCGTGGGGCGTAATGTGTTGGAGTACATTCCGAGCTCGGCGAAGATTTCCGAAATGCTGCAGACCGATGAAGCGGCGCTGTTCCCGTTGACGCCGACCCAGGTGACCGCCCTGAAACTCAAGGGTATGCAGGTTGAATACGCGCAACCGAAGGAAGGCTCGGTGGTGCTCAACGTCGCCGAATGCGCCATCGCCAACAACACCCAACCGGAGCTGGCGCAGAAACTTGCCGCCTTCCTGCTGACCCCAGAAGCCCAGGCTGTTGCACTGGAAGACGGTGACCAGATCCCATCCAACCCGAACACGCCGACCACTGACAAGACCCGCGGTCAGGTCGATGCCATGAAGAAGTACCTGGAAACGGCAATTGCGGTGGATTGGGACAAGGTCAACGAATTGCGCCCTGAGTGGAATGCGCGCTGGAACCGCAGTATCGAGCGTTAGCCCCCAACCCTGTAGGAGCGAGCATGCTCGCGATGGAGTCTCATACACCACTGGGTGTCAGGCAGCCAACGTCATCGTTAACGACCCTCGCGACGGTTCGACGCCTCGACATGCTCGCTCCTACAGTGGACTCAAAACCCCACATCCAGCACCACATTGTCCACGTAGGTCCCCGCTGGCGGTGTGGCCTGGTCGGTGTAGATCTTCGCGTTGTAGTTGAAGATCTGGCTGCCAGTGCCCAGCCCGTTGCCAGGGTTGACCTCGGCATCGATGCTGGCCCGCCGCGCCGCGCCGACACTGCCCCAGCGTGTGGTGCCGCTGCCCTTGAAGATGTCGTAGGCCAGGTAGTTGCTGCCGGAGATCATCCGCCGCCGTCCGCCGACACTGACGGGGTTCTGCCCGTCGCTCAGGCCCACGGAATAGGCACTTCCCTTGGTGCAGGCCAGGTTGATGGTCTGCCCGGTCACTGCCGTGAACCCGCTGACCACCGGCGCGCTGCCGAACGCGATGTTCGGCGCGGTGATGGTGCAGTCGTTGGACACCGTCATGTTCACCGTCAGCGTGGTCGTGCCACTGTTGATGTCATGCCCCAGGCAGGCTCCCAAGGCGCCTATGCCCGAACAGTAGTTCCAGTCCCAGAAGATGCTCAGCGTCTCGCTGTAGACCCCCGCTGCCACGTTGCTGCCACTGATGCTGCCCAAATAGATCGGTACGGTTCTGGGCACCACGCCCCCCAGCAAGCCGAGCAGATCAATGATCCCGTTGCGGGCAAAATCGAACTGCGTGCCACGCGTGATCGGATAACTGGTGCTGTTGTTGGCGTACAGCGTGTAGCCAATCACGTCCCCGGTAGGGCCGACCATACCGGATGTCGTCGACGTGACGGTGGCGTAGAAATGGTCATTAGCGCTCAGCAACGTCAGCAATGAGCCCGTGCAACGCAGTCCGGCATTTGTCGTGGAACTGGGCTGCGAAGATGAACGCACGGCAATCGAACTCACCGTGCCAAATGCCGCCGGTAACGTTGAGACCACCGAACACAACGCCCACACCGATCCCGGCAGGCAAAGCAGTAACAGCGCCAGCCACCTCATGGCCGACACACCAGTGGGCCGATCAGCGGGATCTGCTCCTGCTGCACATCCACGGCAAATCGCACCTCACAGCTTTTGCCATCCGCCAGGCTCACCTTCAGGTTGTTCTGCGCCTTGAGGTCTTCCAGATAGACCAGCCCGTCCCAGCCCACCACCGTCTGCGTGCCACTCTGTTCATGCAGCACGCCGCTGCCCAGCGGCAAGTCCTGTTGCTGCGCGTCCACCAGCACGATGCTCGCGGCGACCACCCGGCTCAAGGGGAACTCCAGCAGGTAACCGCTACCCCGGCGCACGGCAATCCGTTGCTCGACATTCGGGCTGCGCACGTTGGCCGGCAGGTTCAGCGGGTCGATTTCGTACTTGCCACGGTAGTAGGCGCTGCTCCATGGCACCAGCAGGTGGCCGTTGCGATCGGTCTGGCCGACCTGCTGGTTTTCGTAACGCACCGGGATGTCGGCAAAACCGTCGGTGCTGACCACCACAAAGGCATCGTCGATACGGTTGGCGGCAAACACCTGCCTGTCCATCCACACCAACGAACCACTGGCATCGGCCCAACGGGTTTCGGCGTCGCTGGTGCCGTAGACACCGGCCTGCAACTGCACCGATTGCAGGCGCCAGGTCAGGTCGGCCTGACGATAGGCCGGCCCGTCGCCCTGGCCGTAACCGAGGCTGAATCCGACCCCGCCCTGGGTCGGCACCGCGCGGCTGTAGTTGACCCGCTGCTGCGTTTGTCCGGTGTTGCTGCGTTCGCTGCTGACCGCCAGGCTCCCGTACAGGTCGAACGGAACGACCAGTTGCGCCTGCACCGCCCAGTTGCTGTCGCCGATCTCGCGGTTGGCCGACAGGTAGAAACTGCTGTTGTGCCACAGCGGCTTGCTCCACGTCAGGTTGAGCAGGCGGGTGCGCGAATCATCGGCCGCGCGGATGTCGAAATAACCCACGCCCAGGCTGCCCCAGCGGTCGAGGTTGACGCTCAGGGTCGCCTGTTCACTGCGCTGGCTCAAGGTGTTGAACGGGGTGTCGACTACGGTCAGGTCGGCGTAGCGGTCACGTCGTTGCAAACGCTGGTAAGAGAAGCTGTAGCGCTGGCTGCTGTACTGATAGCCGAAGCTGAGTTGCTGGCCGCGGTCGCCGTCGAACCGGCTCTGGCTGACGGCTGTATTCAGCACGCCAAAATTGCCCAGGCGCAGGTTGCCACCGATGCCGCCCAGGGTCAGCGAATCCGAGGCTTCGGCGTGGCTTTCCAGGGTGAAATTGTCACTGATCCCGTAACGTAAACTGCCCGACGTCACCCCCGGTCCGTAGGAAAAATCACGCAGGCCATAATCGCGACGCAAGGAGCCGGCGGCCACCGAAAAGTCACTCAGGCCTTTTTGCAACAGGCTGCTGGTGACGTAGAACGGCACAGTGGTCGAGACTTGGCGGCCCAGCGCATCAGTGGTGACCACTACCGCTTCGCCCGCCCCATTGATAAAGGGAACGTTGGTCAGGGTGTAAGGGCCGGGTTGCAGCTGCGCGCTACTGGATTTGTAGCCATTGATGAACAGATCCACCGAGGACGGCACCGCCGCTTCCCCGGCAAACTGCGGCAGCGGGTAGGTGACCAGATCCGGTCGCACGCCAAAGTCCCGGGACACCTGTGCCCCGCCGATGCGCACCGAACTGCTCCAGGGCAATGCGCCGCTGACCAGATCCCCGCCTTCGAAAGTCAACATGCGCTCGTCATCGGAGTAGCGCCAGGTGGTGTCGTAGCGCAGGTAGCCGTTGTTCAGCGTACTGACCGAATCCCCCGAGAGCGTGCGTCGATATTGCCCGGTGTTGGACAACGTGCCCCAACCGTCAAACAGCCTCACTTCATTCCACGCCGCGAGGTACGTGCCAGCGTCATCGGTGTCATTGAGGTACAGGTCGTAGTTGAACAAGGCGCCGAAGCTGCTCAACGCCTGGGTGCGCGGGTAGGCGTCGCGGTTGCCCACGAACTGTTCCGGCAACCAGTTGGGTGGCACTTCCAGCAGCAGGCGTTGACCGGTGCTGTCGTACTCGCTGTGCAGGCCCGGCAACCCATCGAGATCGACTTCGGCGCCAAGGCTGTCCGGCAGTTTCATGAAGGTATCGCGCAATGCACTGGCTGGCAGGAACAGCCGCCCGTTGCGTTGTTCCACGGCGACGACACGTCCGGTATTCATTTGATTGACCACCAACTCCAGAAACAACTGCGCATCGGCCACGGTCTCCATGCCGCTGGGTGGCGGCGGCAGGTCGGCGGCGATGCCACAATGCGCGAACATCAGGCAACCCACACAACCGATGGTCCGCAACGGACGCTGGAAACTGCGAGCCAGGTACTGGCTCATTACCGCTGTACGTCCGTCAATGGACCCTGCCCTCCCTGCACCACTTGATCAGCGCCACCCCATCAGCGGGACGGCGTAACGCTCTGTACCTGCGGGGCGCCGTTGACTCGCACCTGCAACGCCGGGTTGCCCGTCATCGGGCCTGGCGCCGGCCAGCGCATGATCGCGCCGGGCAGTACGTAGCCGAGCAGTCCTTCCACCAGCGGCTTCTCCTGCCCGCCCTGCTTGAGCGAGACATCCGTCAGCCGGGCATGCACCGCCCCCTGATTGCGCACCTCCACATAGGGCTGGCCATCAACCGCTACCGTGCGCCAGGACAGCTGCGGCAGCCCCGCGCCTTTCGGATCACGCTTGCGGCTGGCGTCCTCCTTGCTCCACAGGCCCGCGCCATAGGCGAACAGCGGTACCGAGTAGCGCATCTGGAAACGTATCGCCGCCGCTGTCTTGCCGTCGTCGGCGGCGGTGGGTTTCGCCGAGGGGATTTCGTCGATGATGATGCGATAAGCCAGCTCCTGCCCCGGCGCAATCTCCCGAGTACGGGTCAGGCGCACCAGTTGTTTCTGGCCGGGCTCGATCTTGGCCACGGGCGGGCTGCCGATCACGTCGCGCTGATTCTGGTACTGATCGCTGAACCCGCTCTGGCTCCAGGCAAACACGCGGATTTGCAGGTTGGCCGTTTCATCGCCACGGTTTTCCAGCCACAGGGCGCTGGCCTGCTGATCAGCCTCCAGCACCGGGTCGATTGGCCAGATCAGCACCGAACTGGCGGCTTGCGCCTTGATTGCCCCCCACAGCAGCGACGCCAACAATGCATGCCCCACGACCCCATACCGCCGCAAAGGTAACCCCATGTATCCACTCCTTGTGTTTGCCTGGCCCGATCACCGCATTACCACGTGAGCTGCACTTGCAGCACATCGCTGTAGGTCCCCCCAGGCTGATTGCCCGGCAATTGCACCTGGCCGTAGATCGGCAGGCGGATGTTGTTGGCGTCGGCGTAGGCCACCGATACGCTTTGGCCGATCCCCAGGCTCTGGCTGTAAGCCGCATCGCGAAACAACTGATAAGCCACACGGTTGCTGCCCGTGCCGAGCTGCATGTGCCGCCCGCTGCTGTTGTATTGGCCGCCATCGACGCTCATGTTCAAGGCCACCCCTGGCGTGCATTGCAACTGCACATCCGCCGTCAGGGCGACTCGCACAGTACCGGTGGCCAGCGCCGACTGGCTGCCGAAATCAAGGCTGCCGTAATTCGACACCCCGCCCACCACCAGGCAACCGGGTACCACCGTGGCGTTGACCTGGAAGCTCTGGCTGGTTGCCGCGGTCAGGGACGACGGCGAACTGGTGGTCCACAGCATCAACAGTGCAGCCCATCCTTGGCGGCTCATGGCCCTAGAACGTCAGTTCAACGGAGATGGTGTCGGTGTAGGTGCCCGCCGGCAGACCGGCCTTGCCCACCGCCTGACCGTAGAGATTCACGGTCTGTGCCACTCCGGTGCTGGCGGCCAGGTTGATCACCCCGTCGATCGCCAACAGCTGCGAGTGCCCCGCGTCGGTATAGAGGTCGTACGGCACGTAGTTGGCGACTCCGTCGTACAACGCCCGGGTGCCTCCCGGCGACTGGCCGTCGTGGGCGCCCGCACGCACCTTGACCGAGGGCGTGGTGCCGCTGGAACACAGGATCGACAGCGCCCCGCCACCACCCAGCACTTGCCCGGAAGCGGTGGTGAACAGGCTGTTGGCAGTGCCGAAGTTCAAGGCACCGAAATTGAGCCCCGTGGAGCCGCTCGAGCCGTTGACCTGGCAGCTACTGATGAGGATCAGGCTGGAGGTGATCTGGCCGGTAACGGTGGTGGCTGCCTGGGCACTGGACACCAGTGTCAGACCGAGCAGCGGTAAACCAATCCTTGTAGCGAGTGTGCGCATGGTGTCCTTCCTCTTCGGGTTTACCAATCGAGCGTGACGGTCAGGGTGTCGGTGTAGATCCCGGCCGGTACCGCGCGAGCGTTCGCCACCACCGAGCCGAAGACCGGAATCGGGATTCGGGTACCGCTGGTGACTGCAAAATTGTGTTGCTGGCCGATGCTGTAGCGCTGGCTGCCCGAGGCATCGAGAAACAGTTGATAAGGGAGCGTTTGACGGCCATTGCTCAGGCGTCGGGTGGTGCCGTCGCCGTGGGTGCCGCCATCGATGGTGACGGTGAAACCATTGACGGAGGGGTCGCAGGCGACATTCAAGCGACCGCTGCCGTCTTCGCTCAGGCTGGCACGGATCGGGCTGTCCCAGGTCGGCCCGGGCCGGCCAAAGTCCAGAGTGCCACTACCACTGGCCGGGTTATCGGGGCTGGCACCATTGCTGACTTCGCAACCGGCGATGATTGTCAGCCGTGCATGAACCTGACCGCTGACCGCCCCGTTTGCGTTCATGCCCGGCCAAATCAATGCCGCCAAAGCAATCAATGCCCAATGTTTGCTTGTCTTCACGCCAATCCCAACTCCTTCAGGACATTCAAACCCACGGCCGCTTTCCTGCACTACTCAGCTCCCTCGGGGGGCGATGACACATGTGGCTACCAGGTGACGGTCACCTTCACCAGGTCCGTATAGCGGCTGACACGCGGAATGTCGGTCAATCGCTCAATGCGCGCATAAAGCGGCAGTTCCACGCTGCCGGTATCAGGCACCCGCCCGCTGATCGGCACGTCCACCGCCAGCGGGATCAGCCGCGCGGGGTCCTGGTAAAGCCGGTAGGGGATGGGTTTGCTGCCGGCAGCACTCGCCAGGTAGCGCACGTCACCGACGCCGCCATGCTGGCCGCCGTCGATGCGTAATTGGTAAGGGGTGTCCGGGTTGCACTCAAGGCGAGGTAGGCGCGCATTCATCAGCGCGGCCCCCAACGGACCCGCAGGATCGTCCAGGCGAGCGGTCTGGCCGAAGTCGAGCACACCCAGTTGTTCGACGCCGGCGCTGCGTTGCTGCCCGACCAATTGACAGCCACGCTGTACGTCTACCCGTACGTGCACTTGAAGGTCGGCGGCCCAGACGTTTGCACTGAGCATCACACTCGCCACTGCCACTCCAACGAATCCATTCACAGCCCAATCCTTCAGGTGAGGGTCGCTCCTGAAAGTCAGGTTAGCAATGGGTCGAGAAATTTCCAGCAAGGCGAAAGCCTGGATCCCTGGAAAAACGGGGGCTTTTATCCAGGACTATCGAGGTAGACGCGTAAAGCTTCGGAAAAAAAGTTGTACGCCCAGTATTTTCCCGTCCAATTTACCGCCCTCCCTCCGACAAAACTGGAAGCAAATTTCCCCAATTGGTTACACGGGGCCGACGCGGCTCGGGAGAGCCCGCTTGACGATTACAGGTGACATCCGTGGCCATTCGACCACCTGACCGCTGGCCTTCACTGCGCCGTCTCCTCGCCAGGGTATCGAGCATTCCTGCCAGGTGGTGGTCGGGGGAATAGACCCGGTTGGCGCGTAAACCGCTATCATGTCGCCTTTTTTCGGGCCTCAAAGCCCTCCCTTCATCAAGCGAATCTGTTCATGGACACCCTTGCCCAACTGCGCGCTGGCCTGCTGACTGGCGCCACGCGCCTGGACCTGGCCGCCGGCCTGACGCAATTCCCCCGGGAAATCCTCGACCTGGCGGACACGCTGCAGGTGCTCAACCTCAGTGGCAACGCCTTGAGCAGCCTGCCGGATGACTTTCATCGGCTACACCGGTTGCGGGTGCTGTTCTGTGACCGCAACTTGTTTACCGAGCTGCCCGCATGCCTGGGCCAGTGCGCCGCGCTGACCATGGTCGGTTTCAAGAGCAACCTCATTAAAACCGTGCCAGGCACTGCGCTCCCGCCGTTACTGCGCTGGTTGATCCTGACCGACAACCGCGTCACCGAGCTGCCGACCGAACTGGGCGAACGTCCGTATCTGCAAAAGCTGATGCTGGCTGGCAATCGCTTGACCCAGCTGCCGCAAAGCCTGCGCAACTGCCATCGACTGGAACTGACCCGGATCGCCGCCAACCAGTTGAGCGAATTACCCGACTGGCTGCTGACTTTACCGAGCCTGACCTGGCTGGCCTATGCCGGCAATCCACTGGAAACCGAAGCCGATGCTGGCGCGCTCGAGGCCACGCCGACCATTGACTGGGCGCAACTGCGCCTTGGGGAAAAACTCGGCGAAGGGGCCTCCGGTGTCATTCACCAGGCCGAGTGGCAGCAAGCCAAGGCCGTCGCGGTCAAGCTCTACAAGGGGCAAATGACCAGCGACGGCTCGCCGCTGCATGAAATGAACGCCTGCATCACCGCCGGCCTTCACCCCAACCTGATCAGGGTCGAGGGACGCATCGTCGAACACCCGCAAGCCCAGGCCGGGTTGGTCATGGAGCTGGTCGACCCCAGCTACCGCAACCTCGCCGGTTTGCCGAGCCTGGATTCCTGCAGCCGGGATGTCTACGCCGATGACACCCGGTTCAGTGCGGACGTGGCGTTGCGCATCGCCCGTGGCATCGCCTCGGTGGGTGAGCACCTGCACCGCCAGGGCATCACCCACGGTGACCTCTACGGCCACAACATCCTGTGGAACGAGCACGGTGATTGCCTGCTGGGGGACTTTGGCGCGGCGTCATTTCATGCCACGCAGGACAGTTTCGAGAGCCGTGCCTTGCAGCGCATCGAAGTGCGCGCGTTTGGGGTGCTGTTGGGAGAGTTGCTGGAGCGGATCGACTCGGGGTTGAGCGATCAGGCGCGAGAGCGGTTGGAGGACTTGCAGCAGCGCTGCTGTCAGGGTGACGTGCTGGCGCGGCCGGGGTTCAGCGAGATTGTGATCGAGTTGGATCGTTTTTGAGCGCATTTCATTGCGCGAGCGGGCTTGCCCCGGGCGGCATGCCAACGATGAGGGCCTGCCAGACGGCAAAGCCCTCACCCAATGACTCAATACATCAACCCGCCAACCCGACAAACATGTCCTGCACATCGTCGTGGTTATCGAGGCCTTCGAGGAAGGCTTCGACTTCAGCCATCTGCTCATCGCTCAGGCCGGTGACCGGGTTCTTCGGCTTGTAGCCCAGCTTCGCCGACAACACGGTGAAACCCTGCTCAGGCAAAGCCTTCTGCACCGAATCCAGATCGGTCGCCTCAGTGATGAACAGCGTTGCGCCCTCTTCACCTGGTTCAAAATCCTGTGCGCCGGCCTCGATGGCGGCCAGTTCCGGATCGGCGTCGGGGCTGTCCGGGGACGCCTCGATCAAGCCGACGTGGTCGAAGTCCCAGGCCACGGAACCGGAAGCGCCCAACTGCCCCTTGCGGAACGCAACGCGAATCTCGGCAACGGTACGGTTGATGTTGTCGGTCACACACTCAACGATCAACGGCACCTGGTGCGGCGCGAACCCTTCATAGGTCACGCGATGGTATTGCACGGTTTCGCCGAGCTGACCCGAGCCTTTCTTGATCGCACGTTCCAGGGTTTCGCGGGGCATCGAGGCTTTCTTGGCCTGTTCAACCACCAGGCGCAAGTGTGCGTTGGTGGCGACATCGGCGCCGTTGCGCGCAGCAATGGTGATTTCCTTCACCAGTTTGCCGAAGATTTTCCCCTTGGCGTTGGCTGCCGCTTCTTTGTGTTTAACCTTCCACTGTGCGCCCATTACTTACTCTCTTGGTCTGTGGCGCCGAAACATCTATTGGCCGACGCATCGCGCAAGTTTATACGGCCTAAAGGTGGCAATCGACCAAAAATTCCATCGTGCCGAATCGACATTTTCACCTCTTGTTGTAGGGCAATTCGGAAACCTGCTTTGCGATGACTCTAAACGGCTGTGGTTTCGTACCCTCTGCGCCTGTACTTCCTGGCCGAGGCGCGTTCGATGCATAACGATAAGGAAACCCCCTACACCCTGACCCTGCTCAATGGTGATCTAAGCCTGCAGGTCTTGCAGTTCAACGGTCGTGAAGCGCTCAACCAGCCCTTTCGGTTCGAGATCGAAGTGATCGGCCTGGCGCCCGCCATCAACCTCGATCGCCTGCTGCAACAACCGGTTTTTTTCAGCTTCGCCGATGGTCTGGGCGTGCACGGCATCATTCACAGCGCCAGCCGCGAACACCGGGGCACGCAACGGATCGACTATCGACTGGTGCTGGTGCCCTGGCTGCAAACTCTCGACCGGCAACCCTCGCGTCGGGTCTTTTATCAACTCAGTGTTCCCGCGATCCTGCGCCAGTTGCTGGAAGAAAACGGCCTGCCCGAAGACAGCTATCGTATTGAACTGCAGGACGGGCACTATCCTGCCAAGCCGTTCTGCATCCAGTTCGACGAAAGCGACCTGGCCTTTCTGCAACGGTTGTGCGAAGAGGAAGGCATCCACTATCACTTCGAGCACGAGCGCGAGCGCCATGTGCTGGTGCTGGCGGATGACAGCCAGAGTTTCCCTGCCCAACCGCTGTTGATGCGTTTCAACGGCGACGCACCGCAAGACCAACAGGCTCCGGTGATCAGCGAATTGTTCCAGCGCCACACTTCGCCACCGCTGGCCTCGCATCCCACTGCGCCACCGCTCGACCAGGAACGGCTCAGCCGCCGGATACTCGAGCGCCTGCGTTGCCGACACGGCCAGTTGCAGGGTCGCAGCAACCAGAGCGCCCTGCGCACCGGCGCCATTGTCCAGGTGTCGGAACACCCGTTGGCGCACTTCAACGACCAATGGCTGTTGATCGAAATCCGCCATCAGGGCCAGCAGCCTTCGATTCTCGAACGCCGTGACACCGAGAGGGCCCGTCAATACGGCAATCAGTTCACCGCCATTGTCTGGTCAACGGTGTTTCGCCCCGCGCTGACCCAGGCCCGGCCCGCGATTCCGGGGTTTCAACCGGCGAGGGTGCTGGGCCCGGTGGGCGAACCCGCTCAGTTGGACGATCAAGGTCGGGTGAAGGTGCGGTTATGGCCAACGGCGCCGGCCGATGCGGATCAACACAGCGGATTGTGGTTACCCATGGTGGTTACCACCCCCGATGGCCGGGTGGATCCTTCTCGCGTGCCGCTTGCGGGCAGCGAAGTGCTCATCAGTTTTCTCGACAGCGACCCGGACCGCCCGGTGCTGTACGCCACGGCGAGCCATCCGCCTACGCCGCGGCCAGCCCGGCAGTCCAGATGCGATGACCGGTTGTTGCTCGACTGGCTGATCCGGCCGATGGACACATAAGCGGCGCGCGCGGCTTGCCCGCGAACGCTGCAACGCGGCCTACCGCTCAGGCGCCAACCCAAAAAAGGCCTGAATCAAGCGTAAATCCCGCCGCCGCTCCATGCACGCCATCATGTGGCAGTTCACCAAGCCCTCCCCCATGATCGGCACCGCCGCCACCCGCGGGTCATGGCTGACTTCCACCGACGACACCACGCCAACCCCCAGTTGGGCCGCCACCGCCTCGGTCACAGCTTCGCGGCTGTCGAGCTCCAGCAGCACCCGAGGGTTCACACTGGCCTGGTTGCAGGCTTGATCGAAGGTCCGCCGAGTGATCGAACCCGGCTCGCGCAACACCATGATCACCTGGTCCAGATCCTTGAGGGAGACGCCCCGGGTCTTCGCCCATGGATGGCCGACGGGCACCAAGGCACACAGGCGTGACTCGCAGAGCGCCTGCAAATGTAACCCCTTGCGCGGCTCGACCTCGGTCAGCACCGCCACGTCCGCATGCTCGGACAACAGCGCCGCGAGGGTTTCCTGGGCGTTGCCCAGGCGCAGGTTCACGGTGATCCCCGGATAACGGACGCGCAAGCTCGCCAGCATCGGCATGACCAAGTGCGGTCCGTCCGCCGCGACTTCCAGGCGCCCGGTGAGCAACTGCCGGTTCGCCTCCAGCATCGCCTGCGCTTCCTCGGCGAGCCCGAACATCGCCCGGGTGATCGCCGCCAGCCTGGTGCCCTCTTCCGTCAATTCCACCCGTCGCGCGGTTCGGCGCAACAGCGTGATCTGGTAATGCTCCTCGAGGGCCTTGATGTGCCCGGTCACCGCCGGCTGACTGATGAACAGGCGCGCAGCTGCCCGGGTAAAGCTGCCCTCGCGGGCCACCGCATCGAAGGCACGCAACTGAAACAGGTTCATGAATAAGTCCTACTGATGGCTGGCATAACAACAAACAATTTGATTGATAAGTCGGCGAATTGCAATTTAGGCCCCGTAGCTTCACCCCATCGATTGCGAGGACACGAGATTGAGTACCGCAGCACCCATCCTGCTCACCCCCGGCCCATTGACCACGTCCACCCGCACACGCCAGGCGATGATGGTCGATTGGGGTTCATGGGATGACCGCTTCAACCAACTGACCGCCAACCTGTGCGAGCAACTGCTGACGATCATCAATGGCGGCGCCAGTCACCATTGCGTGCCCCTGCAAGGCAGCGGCACCTTTGCGGTGGAAGCGGCAATCGGCACGCTGGTGCCCCGTGACGGTAAAGTCCTGGTGTTGATCAATGGCGCCTACGGCAAGCGCCTGGCGAAAATCTGCGAAGTGCTCGGTCGCGCATTCAGCACCTTCGAAACCGCCGAAGACGAACCGGTCACCGCCGCCAACGTCGACCGCCTGTTGCGCGCCGATACCGGCATCAGCCACGTTGCGCTGATCCATTGCGAAACCAGCACGGGCATCCTCAATCCCCTGGCGGACATTGCCCAGGTGGTGCATCGACACGGCAAGCGCCTGATCATCGACGCCATGAGTTCCTTCGGTGCCCTGCCGGTCGATGCGCAGCAGATCCCGTTCGACGCGCTGATCGCGGCCTCGGGCAAATGCCTGGAAGGCGTCCCGGGCATGGGTTTCGTGTTTGCCCGAATGGAAGCGCTGGCCACTGCCGCTGGCAATTCGCATTCGCTGGCGATGGATCTGCACGACCAGCACGCCTACATGATGAAGACCGGCCAATGGCGCTTCACCCCGCCAACCCACGTGGTCGCGGCGCTGCACGAGGCCTTGCTGCAATACGTCGAAGAAGGCGGCCTGCCGGCGCGGCACGCGCGTTATGCCGCCAACTGCCAGGCGTTGATGGAAGAGATGAGCAGGCTGGGCTTGCGCAGCTTCCTGCCGGCAGCCATACAGGCGCCGATCATCGCCACCTTCCATGCACCAAAAGACCCGCGCTACCAGTTCAAGGCGTTTTATGAACGGGTCAAGGCCAAGGGTTACATCCTCTATCCCGGCAAATTGACCCAGGTCGAAACCTTCCGCGTCGGCTGCATCGGCCACGTACAACCGGCCGACATCCGCGCCGCCGTGGCGGCAATAGGCGAAGTGTTGCAAGAGATGGAAGTGACAGTCATCTAGACCCCAACCCATTCCCCCTGTAGGAGCGAGCATGCTCGCGATAGCAGTGTGTCAGGCAACATCCATGCTGAATGACAGACAGCAATCGCGAGCATGCTCGCTCCTACAGAGCGCTCAAACTCACCACAGGACTCGACCACCATGAACTACACCTACCCCACACAACTCCAGGCTGCCATCCTCGACTGGGCCGGCACCGTGGTCGACTTCGGCTCGTTCGCGCCGACGCAGATTTTCGTCGAAGCCTTCGCCGAGTTTGACGTTCAGATTGACATCGAAGAAGCCCGGGGCCCGATGGGCATGGGCAAGTGGGACCATATCCGCACACTGTGCAATCTGCCGGAGGTTGCCGAACGCTATCGCAAGGTGTTCGGTCGCACGCCGAACGACGATGACGTCACCACGATCTACCAACGCTTCATGCCGCTGCAAATCGAAAAAATCGCCGAGCACTCGGCGTTGATTCCAGGCGCCCTGGACACCATCGCCCAGCTGCGCCAGCAAGGGATCAAGATCGGTTCCTGTTCCGGCTACCCGAAGCAGGTCATGGACAAGGTCGTGGAACTGGCCGCCCACAACGGATACGTCGCCGACCATGTGGTGGCCACCGATGAAGTCCCCAACGGCCGACCATGGCCAGCCCAGGCACTGGCCAACGTGATCGCACTGGGTATCGAGGACGTGGCGGCGTGCGTGAAGATCGACGACACCGTGCCTGGCATCCTCGAAGGTCGCCGTGCCGGTATGTGGACCGTCGCTCTGCTCTGCTCGGGCAATGCGCTGGGCCTTGACTACGAAGGTTATCGAGCCCTCAACGGCGAGCAACTGGCCAGCGAACGCAAGCGCATCCAGGCCCTGTTCGCAAACTCACGCCCGCACTACATGATCGACACCATCGTCGAATTGCCGTCCGTGATCGCCGACATCAACCGGCGCCTGGCCAATGGCGAGATGCCTCAATCCGCCTGATTACCCTCCCCCCTGTAGGAGCGGGGTTTGTTGACCTGGCGCACAGGCAAAGACGCTTAAACAGGATTACAGTTAAGGCACACCGTCGACCAAGAACGGTGGCTTGAGTTAACCCGTGAGGAACGTCGCATGCCCTGGAAAAACTCCGAGTCCCGCTACAGCACGGTCTCGATCACACTGCACTGGTTGATGCTGGTCCTGCTGGCACTGGTTTACGCCTGCATCGAATTTCGCGGAATTTTTCCCAAAGGCAGCGGCGGACGAACGTTGATCGTCGAGTCGCACTTCATGCTCGGCCTCACGGTATTCGTGCTGGTGTGGTTCAGGTTGTTGGCCCGCAGCCTCGGCCCCGCACCACAGATCTTCCCCGCCTCGCCGAAATGGCAAACCACCCTCGCCCGGTTGATGCACTGGGCGCTCTACCTGTTCATGATCGTAATGCCGATTCTCGGTTGGCTGGTCACCAGTGCCAAAGGCAATCAAGTGATGTTCTACGGTTTTGACCTGCCGCTGCTGGTCTCTGAAGACAAAGCACTGGCCAGGCAGATCCAGAACTGGCATGAACTGGGTGGCACCCTCGGCTACTGGCTGATCGGTCTGCACGCACTGGCGGGGCTTTATCATCACTATGTGGTGCGTGATAACACGTTGCTGCGCATGATGCCCAAGCGAAACTGATCACCGATCAGGCAAACCCTCGGCGGCCCTGCAAGCCGCCGGTGTGGATGAAGATCAAACGCATTCCTGTCTTGAATCGCCCAGCTTCGACTTGTTGCTTGAGCGCCAGCAGGGCCTTGCCGGTGTACAGCGGTTCGAGGGGAATGCCGCTGACCGCTTCGGTCTGGGCGATAAACTCCAGCAACCCTGGATCAACGTTGCCGAAGCCTCCCCGGCTGGCGTCGAACAACTCGTAATGCGCTGGCGGCACTTGCGCCTCTCGCGCAATGGCTTCGACCTGCTGCGCCACGCCATGATCATCAGGCACCGCCAGGGCTCCGTACACCGGATGCTCACCGGTTTCAGCCAGCATCAACCCTGCCAGCGTGGTGCCGGTGCCGCAGGCCAGCCACCAGCCGTCATAGTCGCTCCAGCCCAGGCCGTTCAGTTGCGCGCCGACCATCGCCTTCAGCGGCATGCAGCCAATGGCGCCCGGCAAACCGCCGCCCCCTTCGGGCACCGGCCACAGGTCGGGGTACTGCGTCTGCCAGGGTTCCCAAAAACCCGGCTGATGCCGCGCGCGATAACCGCCGTAGCCCAACCAGTGCAACTGCATGCCCATCGCCTGCAAGTCGTTGACCGTTGGCGTGTCCTGCGCATGGCCGCGCAACAGCCCCACGGTGCGAAAACCCAGGCGTTGACCCGCGGCAGCCAATGCGTGCAAATGATTGGAATGGGCACCGCCCAAGCTGATGATGCCCTTTGCACCGGCGCGCTCAACGGCCTTGAGGTGTTCGGTGAGCTTGAACCATTTATTGCCGCTGATGAGCGGGTCGATCTGGTCGAGGCGCAGGATGGCGAGTTCGATGTTGGCGGGGGTGAGCCAGTCCAGGTGGAGGCGTTCCAGGGGGGGTGGGGGAAACATGAGGCTGGCTCTGGGTTAAGAGCCGGCATTTTAGCAGTCTTCAAGGACTGCCATCGTCGGAACGCCGCCCGGAGCAAGCCCGCTCCTACAATGGTCAGGTGATCCCTGTAGGAGCGGGCTTGCCCCGGGCGGCGTTCCGACGATGGCCATTGGCAGGAAGACCCTGCCTGTTACAACTCCGCCGCCAACCGCGACCCCTGATTGATCGCCCGCTTGGCATCCAACTCCGCCGCCACGTCCGCGCCGCCGATCAGGTGCACATTTTGCCCCGCCGCCACCAGGCCGTCGTGCAGCTCACGCAACGGGTCCTGCCCGGCGCAGATGACGACGTTGTCCACCGCCAGCACCTGCGGTTCGCCGCTTTCGCCGATGCGAATGTGCAGGCCTTCGTCGTCGATCTTCAAGTATTCGACGCTGTTGAGCATCTGCACCTGCTTGTTCTTCAGCCCCGTACGGTGGATCCAGCCGGTGGTCTTGCCAAGGCCGTCACCGACCTTGGATTTCTTGCGTTGCAGCAGGAACACTTCACGGGCCGGGGCATGGGGCTGGGCCTTGACGCCGGCCACGCCGCCGCGCGCCTCAAGGTGGGTATCAATGCCCCACTCCTTCCAGAACGCCTCACGGTCCAGGCTGGTCGCCACGCCCTGGTGCACCAGGAACTCCGACACGTCGAAGCCAATGCCACCGGCACCGATGACCGCAACGCGCTTGCCAACCGGCTTGCGCTCCAGGATCACGTCCAGGTAGCTAAGCACCTTGGTATTGTCGACCCCTTCAATCGCCGGGGTACGCGGGGCGATACCGGTGGCCAGGATGATTTCGTCATAACCGCCTTCGACCAGTTGCGCGACGTCGACGCGGGTGTTCAGGCACACCTCGACGTTGCTGGTCTGCAGCTTGCGGTTGAAGTAGCGCAGGGTTTCATAGAACTCTTCCTTGCCCGGCACACGCTTGGCCACGTTGAACTGGCCGCCGATCTCGCTGGCCGAATCGAACAGCGTCACCTGATGGCCACGCTCAGCGGCCACGGTGGCGGCCGACAAGCCCGCCGGGCCTGCACCGACCACCGCGATCCTCTTCAGGCTTTGCACCGGCAGGTAGTTGAGTTCGGTTTCGTGGCAGGCACGCGGGTTGACCAGGCAGCTGGTCAGCTTGCCGCCGAAGGTGTGGTCCAGGCACGCCTGGTTGCAACCGATGCAGGTGTTGATTTCATCGGCGCGGCCAGCGGCGGCCTTGTTAACGAAGTCCGGGTCGGCGAGGAACGGCCGCGCCATCGACACCATGTCAGCGTCGCCTTCGGCAAGAATCTGCTCGGCCACTTCCGGGGTATTGATGCGGTTGGTGGTGATCAGCGGAATGCTCACCGAACCGCGCAGTTTTGCCGTGACCTTGCTGAAGGCCGCCCGTGGCACCTTCGTGGCGATGGTCGGAATGCGCGCTTCGTGCCAGCCGATACCGGTGTTGATGAGGGTCGCGCCAGCCTGTTCGATGGCCTTGGCCAGGGTGACGATTTCTTCCCAGGTGCTGCCGCCTTCCACCAGATCGAGCATCGACAAGCGGAAGATAATGATGAAATTCGGCCCCACCGCCTCACGCACCCGGCGCACGATTTCCACCGGCAGGCGCATGCGGTTTTCGTAGCTGCCGCCCCAACGGTCGGTGCGGTGGTTGGTGTGGGCGGCGAGGAACTGGTTAATGAAATACCCTTCCGAGCCCATGATCTCGACGCCGTCGTATTCGGCTTTCTGCGCCAGCACGGAGCAGGTGACGAAATCGCTGATTTGCTTCTCGATGCCTTCCTCGTCCAACTCTTTAGGCTTGAACGGGTTGATAGGCGCCTGGATGGCACTCGGCGCGACTTGCTTGGGGCTGTAGGCATAACGGCCGGCGTGGAGGATCTGCATGCAGATCTTGCCGCCCGCCTCGTGCACCGCACGGGTGACGATCTGGTGCTTGAGCGCCTCTTCCTCGGTGGTCAGCTTGGCCGCACCCGAGTACACCCCGCCCTCGTCGTTCGGGCCGATACCACCGGTCACCATCAGGCCCACACCGCCACGGGCGCGCTCGGCAAAATACGCCGCCATGCGCTCGAAGCCGCCCGGCTTTTCTTCAAGGCCCGTGTGCATCGAGCCCATCAGGGTGCGGTTGCGCAGCGTGGTGAAGCCCAGGTCCAGCGGGGCCAGCAGGTGCGGGTAATGAGCGGCGGTCATCGGAAACTCCACGTCGAGCGATCACGGATAAAGTGGGGGGGCTCTTTGGCACCCCTCTGTCATGAACAACAGATTATGGGCACTCAGGTGACGGCTCAATGACCATAACTGACAACTTGATGACCTAATCGTGCAGCTAATGGTCGCATGGCGTCTCAGGCGCAGTGAGTCCTGCACCTGAATTCGTATACCATATGCGCAAATCAGTCCGAACGATCGCCACCGTGACCCAACCCAAATTCAACGCTCCCGACCTGGGCAACGCGCCCTCGACCTCGGAAATCATTACCCGCCACCTGCGTGACGCCATCGTCGCCGGGCATTTCGCCGAGGACGAACCGATTCGCCAGGACGACATCGCCCGCCAGTTCAATGTCAGCAAGATTCCCGTGCGCGAAGCACTCAAGCGCCTGGAAGCTGAAGGCCTGGTGATGTTCCAGCGCAATCGCGGCGCGATGGTTACGCGGGTGTCGGATGCCGAATTGGCGCAAATGTTCGAAGTGCGCATGCTGCTCGAAGACAAGGTGCTGCGCCTGGCCATTCCCAACATGACCGAGGCTACCTTCGCCCGGGCCGAGCGCATCTGTCAGGAGTTTGTCGGCGAGGATGACGTCGGGCGCTGGGCCGAGCTCAACTGGGAACTGCACGCCTGCCTGTATGAGCCGGCGCAACGGCCGTTTTTGGTGAACCTGATCCGCTCGGTCAATGACAAGCTCGAGCGTTACCTGCGCATGCAGATGAGCCTGTCCGCCGGCAAGGAACGCGCCGACCACGAACACCGCGAGATCATTGCCGCCTGCCGTGCCGGTGATGTCGACCGCGCGGTTAGCCTGCTCGACGAACACATCGCCGGGGTGTGCCAAACCCTGTTCGAGCACCTGCCCCACCATCATTGACGGCTGGCTGTCCTGTGCCGATTTCGTCATCGGTGCAGAATAAATCCATCAAGCCGCGACGCCCTGTACACGCCACGCTTGCGTTCATCTATCCGAACGCGAGAGTGGTCCCTTCATGAAACGCATCAGCGTGATCGACTCCCACACCGGCGGCGAACCCACCCGCCTGGTGACCGCCGGTTTTCCCGACCTGGGTAACGGCAGCATGGCCGAACGCCGCCAGCTTCTGGCCGAACAACACGACGACTGGCGCGCCGCCTGCGTACTCGAACCACGGGGCAGCGACGTGCTGGTGGGCGCGCTGCTGTGCGAGCCGGTCGACCCCAGCGCCTGTGCCGGGGTAATCTTCTTCAACAACACCGGTTACCTGGGCATGTGCGGCCACGGCACCATCGGCCTGGTGGCTTCGCTGGCGCACCTGGGCAAAATCGGTCCGGGCGTGCACTGCATCGAGACGCCGGTGGGCACGGTGCAGGCCACTTTGCACGCCGACCACAGCGTCAGTGTGCGCAACGTGCCGGCCTACCGTTATCGTAAGGCGGTGACGTTGCAGGTGCCGGGCATCGGTGAGGTGACAGGAGACATCGCCTGGGGCGGCAACTGGTTTTTCCTGATCGCCGAGCATGGCCTGCGGGTGGCCGGGGACAATCTCGATGCGCTGACTGCTTACACCTACGCTGTGCAACAGGCGCTGGACGTGCAAGGCATTCGCGGTGAAGACGGCGGCTTGATCGACCACGTCGAGTTGTTCGCCGACGACGCCCAGGCCGACAGCCGCAACTTCGTGCTCTGCCCCGGCAAGGCCTACGACCGCTCCCCCTGCGGCACCGGCACCAGCGCCAAGCTGGCGTGCCTGGCCGCCGACGACAAATTGCAGCCGGGGCAGATCTGGCGCCAGGCCAGCGTGATCCGCAGCGAGTTCGAGGGCTCCTACGAGTGGCAAGGCGAGCGCATCGTCCCGACGATTCGTGGCCGTGCTTTCATCAGCGCCGAAGCGAGCCTGATCATCGAGCAGGACGACCCGTTCGCCTGGGGCATTCGCCCATGAACCAAGGCCTGGTGGCCGATGTGATCGTGATCGGCGCGGGCATCATCGGCGCCGCCTGCGCCCAGGCGTTGGCCCGGCGTGGCCTGCGCGTGCAGGTCCTGGACGCCGGCCTGCACGGTGCCACGGCTGCCGGCATGGGCCACTTGCTCGTACTGGACGACAACCCCGCGGAACTGGCCCTGAGCCAATACTCGTTGCAACGCTGGCGTGAACAGGCACCGCAGTTGCCCGACGGTTGCGCTTACCGCAGCAACGGCACCTTGTGGCTGGCGGCCAACTCCGAAGAAATGGCCGTGGCCGAGAGCAAATGCCTCAATCTGCAAGCCCAGGGCGTGACGTGCGAACTGGTCGCACGCCACGCCTTGCGCGAGCGCGAACCGGCGCTGCGCGAAGGCCTGGACGGTGGCTTGCTGATCAACGGCGACGGCATTCTCTACGCACCCGCCACCGCCCGCTGGATGCTCGATCACGCCAACATCGAACAACGGCGGGCGCGGGTCAACGAGGTGGACGGTAACCGCGTACGCCTCGAAGACGGCCAGTGGTTGCAGGCCGAAGCGGTCATCCTGGCCAACGGCATCCAGGCCAACGAGCTGTGCCCGGAGTTGCCCATCGAACCGAAAAAGGGTCACCTGCTAATCACCGACCGCTACCCCGGCACCGTCACCCACACGCTGGTGGAACTGGGTTATGTCACCAGCGCCCATAACGCCAAGGGCCCGTCCACCGCCTGCAACATCCAGCCACGGCCGACCGGGCAATTGTTCATCGGCGCTTCGCGGCAGTTCGGCACCACCGACCCGCAAGTCGAGGGCTGGATGCTGGCGAAGATGCTCAAGCGCGCCACCGAATACATGCCGGACCTGGCCCACCTCAACGGCATTCGCGCCTGGACCGGTTTTCGCGCCGCCAGCCCCGACGGCCTGCCGCTGGTGGGCCAGCACCCACAACGCAAAGGCCTGTGGCTGGCGGTCGGACACGAAGGACTGGGGGTCACCACGGCGCCCGGCACCGCCGACCTGCTGGTCGCGCAGCTGTTCAACGAAGCGTCGCCGCTGGCGGCGCCACCCTATTTACCAGAACGTTTCCTCGGGGAGGTCGTGCATGCCTGACGTGATTGTGGATGGCCGCGCCCTGCACGTGGCCGAAGGCACCACCGTGGCCGCCGCCCTCGCCCTGGCGGGTGACGGCACCACCCGCACCGCCGTCGCCGGCCAGCGCCGTGCGCCGCTGTGCGGCATGGGCATCTGCCAGGAATGCCGCGTCACCATCAACGGCCGCCGCCGGCTGGCCTGCCAGACCCTGTGCCAAAACGACATGCACGTGCAGACCCGACCATGAACGAATACGCCGACCTTTTGATCATTGGCGCCGGCCCCGCCGGCATGAGCGCCGCCCTCGCCGCCGCGCCCAGTGGCGCGCGCATCGTGGTGCTCGACGACAACCCGCTGTCCGGCGGCCAGATCTGGCGCGACGGACCCCAGGCCAGCCTGCCAAAACAGGCACGGCAACTGCGCGAGCGCCTGCACGCCTGCGCCAACATCCGTCATCACCCTGGCACGCGGGTCATCGCCTGCCCGGGGCACAAACAGTTACTGGTGGAAGATGCCGAACGCGGCTGGCTGATCGACTACGACAAACTGATCCTGTGCACTGGCGCCCGCGAATTGCTGCTGCCCTTCCCCGGCTGGACATTGCCGGGCGTCACCGGGGCCGGCGGGCTCCAGGCCCTGATCAAGGGCGGCCTGCCGGTGCAAGGCGAACGGGTAGTCGTCGCCGGCAGCGGCCCGCTATTGCTCGCCAGTGCTGCCACTGCCAAACACAATGGAGCGCAGGTGGCGCGCATCGCCGAGCAGGCGTCTTTGGCCGCCGTCGCGGGATTCGCGCTGCAACTGCCGCGTTGGCCGGGCAAGCTTGTGCAGTCCCTGTATCTGTTCGATCGCCAGTACCGCACCGACACCCATGTGGTGGCGGCATTGGGCAGCGACCGCCTGGAAGGTGTACGCCTGAGCCAGCAGGGCACGATTGTCGAACTGGACTGTGATCGACTCGCCTGTGGTTTCGGCTTGATTCCCAACGTTCAGCTGGGTCAGGCGTTGGGCTGCGAGGTGACGGGCTCCGCGCTGGCGGTGGATGCCTGGCAGGCGACGAGTCTGGCCGATCATTATGCGGCGGGGGAATGCACCGGGTTTGGGGGCAGTGAGCTGGCGTTGGTCGAGGGGGAAATTGCCGGGCTTGCGGCGGTTGGCGAAACCTCTGCCGCTGAACAGCTCTGGCCACGTCGGGCGCGATGGCAGGGGTTTGCACGGGCGTTGAATGGGGCGTTTCGGCTTGATCCCAAGCTTAAGGCGTTGGCCCAGGCCGATACTCTGGTGTGCCGCTGTGAAGACGTGCCTTACGCCGCCATCGCCGGGCACCGCGACTGGCGTGAGGCCAAACTGGCCAGCCGTTGCGGCATGGGTGCCTGTCAGGGGCGGGTGTGTGGTGGGGCGTTGCAATACCTGTTCGACTGGCAACCCTCGCCCCCACGCCCGCCCTTCAGCCCGGCGCGGATCGAAACGTTTTTATGTGTGGATGAGACGCCGCCTGCTTGAATGGCTGACGCCGGGTTTTCTGACCTGTGCGTCCCCCCTGTAGGAGCGGGCTTGCCCGCGATGGCGACCTTCGGGCCGACCGTTTTTTTTGGATTGGGTACATATCCATTGCTGCGGTAACGGCCGCTTATGGTTTCGCCCTTACGGCGACTCACTTTTTTACAAACGCCCGGAATGCCGGCCCAGAAAAAAAGTAAGCAAAAAACGCTAGCCCCAAGCGTACGGTCCCTCGCCTAGGCTCGGGATACCCTCGCTCCGGCATCCATCCGGGGACATCGCCTCCGGTTTGCTTCGCTGCACCTCCTCTCGATGTGTGCGGCTGCGCCGCACGGCGCTGCGCGCCCACTCCCCGGATGAATGCCTCCACTCAGCCTGCCGAAGGGGCGGGTGGATCAAGATCAAAAGCTTGCAAGGCGAGCTAACGCTCGGCCTCGTGGTTTGGTTTGACTGGCGCAGTCCTTGTGGGAGCGGGCTTGCTCGCGAAAGCGATCTTGCAATCGCCACTGCATCTGCTGGTGTACACCATCCCTGTAGGAGCGAGCATGCTCGCGATGGACGTCAACGATGACGCTGGCTGCCTGATACCCCGCGGTGCCCGAACCACCATCGCGAGCATGCTCGCTCCTACAGGAGAAGAGGTTTACGTTTAACGGTGATGGTGAAATATCGGATAGCGCCTACAAGTCTTTGTAGGCAAACTCCGAATCTTGCTGTTGGGCACTTTGATGCCTTGTTGCGTGTTTTTTCGGGGGATAGTCTCGGGTCGTCGCTGGGTATTCAGCGATCGGGCTTGGAAACCCGTCAGATCACAACGCAAGGCGCTCATGGCACGATTGAAGTGTTAAGGCAGCTGTGCGTGGGACGCCTACGGGCGTGCCGGATTTGTGGTCTCCGGTTTCCAACCTGCGCACAGCCGCCACCCACTCGCTTGGAAACGAACGTGGCGAATTCTCTTACTGTTGGAGAAAGACCATGTCAAAAAATAATTCCCGCCGCACCGCAGACCTCAAAACCATCGGCCTCACTCCCCTCATCTACTGCTCCGACAACCCCCTGTTCCACGTCACCCGCAACGTCCCGCTCGCCGATGCACTGTCCATGGCCTCCGATTTCCTGTTTCTCGCCAAAGGTCTGACCCAGGACGCCGCCTTCGTCCGCGATACCGACCGGCACGCCTGGGCTGCGCATTACCTGACGCAACTGAGCAAGGCGCTGGTGGATGATGTGGTGAAGGTCCTGACACCATCGCCAACAAAACCTCAAACCAGCCAATAACCACCGCCCCCTGTAGGAGCGAGCTTGCTCGCGATGGAGGTCAACGATAACGCGGGCTATCTGACACCCCACGTTGTCCGAGCCACCATCGCGAGCAGGCTCGATCCCACAAAGGAAGAGACAAGGACAGCGTCCCCAACCAAACCACAAGGTCGAGCGTTAGCTCGCCTTGCAAGCTTTTGATCCACCCGCCCCTTCGGCAGGCTGAGTGGAGGCATTCATCCGGGGAGTGGGCGCGCAGCGCCGTGCGGCGCAGCCGCACACATCGAAAGGAGGTGCAGCGCAGCAAACCGGAGGCGATGTCCCCGGAGGGATGCCGGAGCGAAGGGATCCCGAGCCTAGGCGAGGGGCCGGACGCCGGGGCGAGACCTTTTGGTTACTTTTGGCTGGGCCGGCATTCCGGGCGTTTGCCAAAAGTGACCCGCTGTAAGAGCGGAACCATAAGCAGCCGTTACCGCAGCAACGGATATGTACACCAACAAGAACATGCTCAACCGGAAGGCCGCCATCGCGAGCAGGCTCGCTCCCACAAGGACTGTATACACCCGCAGAAATCGAGTCACCAAGGACGTCGCCTTCGCGGGCAAGCCCGCTCCCACAGGGGACCGTGTCCAAGAGGACAAATCAGGTCGACCAAGACGCCACCGAGCCTCTATGATCCAGGTGCCGCCACCAGACCCACAAACCATGTTCCCCTCACTCAACAGCTTCAAACCCTGCGACCTGACCACCCTGCTCAGCAGCCTGGACCCCATCGCCACGCTGCTCGATACCCTGTCGGATGTCGCTTTCTTCATCAAGGATTGTGAAGCCCGCTACGTCTTCGTCAACCAGACCCTGGCCCTGCGCTGCGGCTTCAAACACCGCGAAGACCTGCTCGGCCTCACCGCCGACCAGGTCTTCCCCGCCCATTACGGCCCGCTCTACACCGAGCAGGACCGGCGAGTGCTGTCCACCGGACGCGAACTGGCTGACCAACTGGAATTGCACCTATACCTGGGCAACCAACCGGTGTGGTGCCTGACCCACAAACTCGCCCTGCACAATGAGCAAGGCCAGATCGTGGGATTGGCCGGCATCTCCCGCGATCTGCAACTCCCCCAGTCCAACCATCCGGCGTTCCAGAAACTCGCGGCGGTGGACGCCCATATCCGCCGGCACTTCGCCCGGCCTATCAGCCTGGCCGAACTGACCGCCATCGCCGGCTTCTCAGTGGCGCAACTCGAACGCCATTGCAAACGGGTATTCCAACTCACGCCCCGGCAGATGATCCACAAGGCGCGTCTCGAGGAAGGCTCGCGGCTCTTGCTCGAGACCGACTTGCCCATCACCGAAATCGCCCTGCGGTGTGGCTACACCGACCACAGCGCCTTCAGCCGCCAGTTCCGCGCACTGACCAGCCTCTCCCCCAGCCAATACCGTGAAGGTCGTCGCCAATAATAATGTTCCGTTAGGGGGCGCTGCGCACTTGGCGTGCTCCCTTCCGTAACACCTCCCAACCTCCGCCCTCGCGGCCAAAGATTCCATTCCCCCTGCAACCGCACTGTTTAGCGGCCTACTGGCCTTTCGCCAAAAAAACACAAAACCGGCACGCCACTTGCTAACAGTTAATATCGTATACGAAATCCTCAATACGATATCTAACAGCACTTTCCGACCACGAGGCTTCTATGAAAAACCCCGCATTTGCCGTAGCCCTCAGCGCTGTTCTCAGTACCTCCTTCGTCGCTACCGCCCAGGCCGACAAGCTCGATGACATCATCGGCTCCGGCAAGCTGCGCTGCGCCGTGACCCTGGACTTCCCGCCCATGGGCTTTCGCGATGCCAGCAACAAACCCGTCGGCTTCGACGTGGACTACTGCAACGACCTGGCGAAGATCCTCGGGGTCGAGGCCGAAGTGGTCGAAACGCCGTTCCCGGACCGCATTCCAGCGCTGATTTCCGGGCGTGCCGATGTGATCGTCGCGTCCACTTCCGACACCCTCGAACGTGCCAAGACCGTTGGCCTCACCGTGCCGTACTTCGCCTTTCAGATGGTCGTGCTGACTCGCGACAACACCGGCATCAACAGTTTCGACGACCTCAAGGGCAAGGCACTGGGTAACACCAGCGGCACCTTTGAAGCCATCGCCCTGGAAGGCGATGTGAAGAAATGGGGCAGCGGCACTTTCCGCGCCTATCAGTCGCAAAACGACACGCTGCTGGCTGTGGCCCAGGGTCACATCGACGCCACCGTCGTCACCAACACCGTGGCGGCCGCCACCATCAAGTCGGGTAAATACAAAAACCTGAAAGTCGCCGGTAACGCGCCCTACGTTATCGACTACGTATCCCTGGCCGCCAAGCGCAGCGAGTACGGCCTGCTCAACTACCTCAACCTGTTCGTCAACCAGCAGGTGCGTAGCGGCCGGTACAACGAGTTGTTCACCAAGTGGGTCGGCACCGAGATCCCGCCGACCGACCTGACCGTGCCGAAGGTCTACTACTAAGGTGTCCGGCATGCCTTTGCCACTGCACGGTCGCAGCCTGATGGCCGGCTGCGCCCAGGGTCCCCTTCTGTTCGCTGATGTGGGCTTGAGCTTCTGGGGCGGGGTCGACCCCTTCAGCGGTGAGGTCATCGACCGTCACCATCCGCTCAGCGGCGAACAGTTGAGCGGTCGGGTGCTGGCCATTCCCAGCGGACGCGGCTCGTGCACCGGCAGCAGCGTGATGATGGAACTGATCAGCAACGGTCATGCGCCGGCCGCGCTGGTGTTGGCCGAAGCCGATGAGATCCTGACCCTGGGTGTGCTGGTGGCACAGGCAATTTTCGGGCGTTCCCTGCCGGTGCTGTGCATCGGCCGGGAAGCCTTCGCCACCTTGCGCGGCAAGGCCTTTGCCCGTATCGAGAACACCGGGCTGAGCCTGTTCGACCAGGCGCCCGCCGATGCCTGGCAAGCGCTCGGCACGCCACTGCAAACCCATGAAAGCGGCGGCCACATCGAGCTCAGTGAGCTCGATCATGCCCTGCTCGATGGCAAGCACGGCAAAGCTGCGCAGATGGCCATGCAGATCGTCTTGCGCATGGCCGAACTGCAAGGCGCACCACGCTTGCTGGACGTGACCCAGGCGCACATCGACGGCTGCATCTACACGGGCCCGGCAAGCCTGCGTTTTGCCGAACAACTGGTGCAGTGGGGCGCGAAGGTTCGTGTGCCCACCACCCTCAATTCAATCTCCGTGGACCAGCGCCGCTGGCGCGAGCTGGGTATCGAGCCTGCATTGGGCGAACCCGCCAGCGCCCTGGGTGATGCCTACATGGCGATGGGCGCCAGCCTGAGTTTCACCTGTGCCCCGTACTTGCTCGACAGTGCCCCCAAGGCCGGCGAGCAGATCGTCTGGGCCGAATCCAACGCGGTAGTCTACGCCAACAGCGTGCTCGGCGCGCGCACCCTCAAGTACCCGGACTACCTGGACATCTGCATTGCCCTGACCGGCCGTGCCCCCATGATCGGCTGCCACCTGGACGCGCCACGCAAGGCGCAACTGCTGATCGAACTGCCGCCGTTGACTGAACTCGACGACGCGTTCTACCCCTTGCTCGGCTACCACGTCGGCGCCCTTGCCGGCACCCGGATTCCGCTGGTGCTGGGCCTCGAACAACAGGCGCCAGACCTCGATGACCTGAAAGCCTTCGGCGCGGCATTCGCCACCACGTCCGCTGCGCCGATGTTCCATATCGCGGGAGTCACCCCCGAAGCCTTGGATCCAACGCAGGTGCTGGACGGCGACACGGCGCTGCCCGAGGAACAGATCCAGTTGCAGGACCTGTTGCGCAGCTGGCGTGAACTCAACAGTGCCACGAATGCGCACGTGGACATTGTGTCCCTGGGCAATCCGCACTTCTCGCTCAGCGAATTCGCTCACCTGGCGCGCCTGTGCAGTGGCAAAAGCAAACACGCCACAACGGTGCTGGCGATTACCTGCGGTCGCGCCGTGATGGAACAGGCCCGCGTTGCCGGCCACATCGACGAGATTGAACGCTTTGGCGCCACCCTGGTAACCGACACCTGCTGGTGCATGCTCGGCGAGCCGGTGATCCCGCCAGGCGCCACCACCCTGATGACCAACTCGGGCAAATTCGCCCATTACGCACCGGGCCTGGTAGGGCGCACGGTGCATTTCGCCAACCTCGCCGAATGCGTCGAAGCCGCTCGCACTGGCACTGCAAGCGGACGACTGCCCACCTGGCTGCAACCTGCCCTGCCGACGGAGACCCCTGCGCATGTTTGACTATACCTTCCAATGGCGCGCGGCCCTGCGCGCCCTGCCGGACATGCTCGCCGGCGCCTGGGTCACGTTCGAGACCGCGGCGTTGTCGATGATCTTCGGCGTGCTGATCGCCCTGGCCCTGACGGTCATGCGCGAGACCAAACAACCGCTGCTGCGCGCCATCGGCAACGGCTGGGTGTCGATCGCCCGTAACACCCCGTCGCTGTTCCAGATCTACATCCTGTATTTCGGCCTCGGCTCCATGGGCCTGCACGTCAGTTCGTGGATCGCCCTGCTGGCGGGGATCACCTTCAACAACGCCGGTTATCTCGCGGAAAACTTTCGCGGCGGACTCAAGGCCGTGCCCGGCACGCAGGTGCGCGCCGCCCGCTCGCTGGGCATGAGCGCCTTCCAGGCGTACCGGCTGATCATCGTCCCGCAACTGTTGCGGATCGTGTTCTACCCGTTGAGCAACCAGATGGTCTGGGCGGTACTGATGACTTCGCTGGGGGTGATCGTCGGGCTCAACAACGACCTGACCGGCGTGACCCAGGACTACAACGTCAAGACGTTCCGCACCTTCGAATATTTCGCCATCGCGGCGGTGCTGTATTACCTGATCGCGAAGGCGATTGTCGCGACAGCCCGGCTGATGGCCTGGCGGTTGTTCCGTTACTGAGGACGTGACCATGCTATCAACCAGTTTTACCTGGAACGATCTGTTGTTCCTGCTCGACGGCGCCTGGGTCACGCTGCAACTGACCTGCTGGGCGATTTTGCTGGGCACGTTCGCAGGGCTTATTTTCGGTTTGCTGCGCGCCCTGCTGCCACGGGCCACCCTGCCTCTGGCCTGGGTGCTGGACGTGTTTCGCAGCGTGCCGTTGTTGATCCAGTTCGTGCTGTTCAACTCGCTCAAGAGCATCGCCGGCCTGAACATCAGCGCCTTCTCCGTGGGCTGCATCGTACTGGGTGTCTACGCGGCCGCGTACTTCACCGAGATCGTGCGCGGTGGCGTGCTGGCGGTGCCGCTGACCTTGCGCCGGGCCAGCCGTTCGCTGGGCATGAGTTTCTTCCAGGACCTGCGCTTTGTCGTGCTGCCGATTGCCACGCGGGTCGCCTTCCCTGGCTGGCTCAACCTGGTGCTGGGCGTGATGAAAGACACCGCGCTGGTGATGTGGATCGGCATCGTCGAATTGCTGCGCGCCTCCCAAACCATCGTGACCCGCATCCAGGAACCGCTGCTGGTGCTGTGCATCGCGGGCCTCATTTACTACGTCATGAGCCTGGTGGTCGCACGCCTCGGCGCTCGTCTGGAAACAAGGTGGCAAGAAAATGATTGAGATCGAAAACGTACACAAATCCTTTGGCGACCTCGACGTGGTCAAGGGGGTCAGCCTGACCGTCAACAAGGGCGAAGTGGTTTCGATCATCGGCGGCTCGGGCTCGGGCAAATCGACCCTGCTGATGTGCATCAACGGCCTGGAACCGATCCAGAAAGGCAGCATCCGCGTCGACGGCATCGAGGTTCACGACCGTGCCACCGACCTCAATCGACTGCGGCAGAAGATCGGTATCGTGTTCCAGCAGTGGAATGCCTTCCCGCACCTGACCGTCCTGGAAAACGTGATGCTGGCGCCGCGCAAGGTGCTGGGCAAGAGCAAGGCCGAAGCCGAGGCGCTGGCCGTACAGCAACTGACCCACGTGGGCCTGGGCGACAAGCTCAAGGTGTTCCCCGGCAAGCTGTCGGGCGGCCAGCAACAGCGCATGGCCATCGCCCGCGCCCTGGCCATGTCGCCGGACTACATGCTGTTCGACGAAGCCACCTCGGCCCTCGACCCGCAACTGGTGGGCGAAGTGCTGGACACCATGCGCATGCTCGCCGAGGACGGCATGACCATGGTGCTGGTGACGCACGAGATCCGCTTCGCCCGCGACGTGTCCGACCGCGTGGCGTTCTTCCGCAATGGCCTGGTGCATGAGATCGGCTCGCCGGACCAGGTGATCGGCAATCCGGTGCATGCCGAGACGGCGGCGTTTCTCAAGTCGGTGAAATAGCTGATGGCCCTATCGCGAGCAGGCTCGCTCCCACAGGGTTTTTCTGTGAATTAGAGATCCAAATCTCACCAGGGATCTTCTGTACAACAGAGGTCCCCTGTGGGAGCGGGCTTGCCCGCGATAGGGCCCGAAAGAACAACACAAGGAGCAACCCATGCGCTCATCAAAAGTCATCCACGTAGTCAGCTGCCACGCCGAAGGCGAAGTCGGCGACGTGATCGTCGGCGGCGTCGCCCCGCCACCCGGTGCGACGGTGTGGGAGCAATCCCGCTGGATCGCCCGGGATGAAACCCTGCGCAACTTCGTGCTCAACGAACCCCGTGGCGGCGTGTTTCGTCACGTCAACCTGCTGGTGCCAGCCAAGGATCCACGGGCGCAGATGGCCTGGATCATCATGGAACCGGCCGACACGCCGCCCATGTCCGGTTCCAATTCCCTGTGTGTGGCCACCGTGCTCCTCGACACCGGCATCCTGCCGATGACCGAACCGCAAACCCGGCTGGTGCTCGAAGCCCCCGGCGGCCTGATTGAAGCCGTGGCCGACTGCCGTGACGGCAAGGTCGAGCGTGTTGAGGTGAAGAATGTGCCGTCCTTCGCCGACCGCCTCGACGCGTGGATCGAAGTCGAAGGGCTGGGTTCGCTCAAGGTCGACACCGCCTATGGCGGCGACAGTTTCGTGATCGCCGATGCCCAGGGCCTGGGCTTTGCCATCCGCCCCGATGAGGCCGCCGACCTGGTGGCGGTCGGGCTGAAAATCACCCGCGCTGCCAATGAGCAACTGGGCTTCACTCATCCGTTGAACCCGGAGTGGTCGCACATTTCCTTCTGCCAGATTGCCGCCCCCGTCGTCATGGAAAACGGCATCGCCACCGGCGCCAATGCGGTGGTGATCCAACCGGGCAAGATCGACCGCTCGCCCACCGGCACCGGCTGCTCCGCACGCATGGCGGTATTGCAGGCCAAGGGCCTGATGCAGGTGGGCGAGCGCTTCATCGGTCGCTCGATCATCGGCTCCGAGTTCCACTGCCGCATCGACTCACTGACTGAAGTGGCCGGCCGCCCTGCTATCTACCCGTGTATTTCCGGGCGGGCCTGGGTCACGGGCACCCACCAACTGCTGCTCGATCCGAGCGATCCATGGCCACAAGGCTATCGACTGTCGGACACCTGGCCGGGCGCCTGACCGCGAGCGCGCTCGACACCCGGACCAACGGCGAAGAAAAAGCCTGCAAAAACAGAAATAGCACTAGCCGAGCATTGTCATTTTAAATATCGTATACGAAATACAATAAACAACCCCGGAGGCAACAATGAGCAAGCGCATTAACTGGAGTGGTGTTTTCCCCGCAGTGACCACCCAATTCAACGATGACTTCACCATCAACCTGGAAAAGACCCACGAAGTGATTTCCAACGTCATTCGTGACGGCGTGTCGGGCCTGGTGGTGTGTGGTTCGGTGGGCGAGAACACCTCGCTGACCGCCGAAGAAAAAATCGCCGTGACCGAAGTCGCGGTCGACGCCTCCCGTGGCCGTGTACCGGTCATCTGTGGCGTGGCCGAGTTCACCAGCGTGCAAGCGGCGAAAGTGGCCAACTCGGTGCGCAAGGTCGGCGTCGATGGCGTGATGCTGATGCCGGCGCTGGTCTACGGTTCCAAGCCGTTCGAGACCGCCGAGCACTACCGCTACGTGGCGAAAAACGCCGACGTGCCGTTGATGGTCTACAACAACCCGCCGATCTACAAAAACGACGTGACCCCGGACATCCTGATTTCCCTGGCCGACTGCGACAACGTGGTGTGCTTCAAGGATTCCTCGGGCGACACCCGCCGTTTCATCGACGTGCGCAATGAAGTGGGCGACCGTTTTGTGTTGTTCGCCGGCCTCGACGACGTGGTCCTGGAAAGCATTGCCGTGGGCGCCGAGGGCTGGGTCTCGGGCATGTCCAACGTATTCCCGAAAGAAGGCGAAACCATCTTCCGCCTGGCCAAGGCCGGTCGTTTTGCCGAAGCCATGCCGATCTACGAATGGCTGATGCCGATCCTGCACCTGGACGCCCGTGCCGACCTGGTCCAGTGCATCAAGCTGTGCGAAGCCATCGCCGGTCGCGGCAGCGCGCTGACCCGTCCACCGCGCCTGGCCCTGCCGGAAGCCGATCGTGTGTTCGTCGAGCAGATCATGGCCAAGGCCCTGGCCAACCGTCCGCACCTGCCCGACGTCGGCCTCTGAGTGATTGCCGGGCGGGTCCTCGCGGACCCGGCCCGGTTGCCTGTTTTTTTGCGCCACTACAGGAAACGCGAGCATGTCCAACACTCAACACGCAACCACACCGGCCGGCCTCAAGCGCGTCGTGGCCGCCGCCATGGCCGGCACCGTCGCCGAATGGTATGAATTCTTTCTGTATGGCACTGCCTCGGCGCTGGTCTTCGGCCAGTTGTTCTTCCGCCAGACCGGCAACGCCATCGACGGCATCATCGCCGCCTTCGCCCTCTATGCCGTCGGCTTTCTCGCCCGCCCATTGGGCGGCCTTGTGTTCGGTCACTATGGTGACAAATTCGGGCGCAAGCGCCTGCTGCAACTGAGCCTGGTGGTCGTCGGTATCACCACCTTCCTGATGGGTTGCCTGCCCGGCTTCAACGAAATCGGCTACGCCGCACCCGTGCTGCTGGTGCTGCTGCGCCTGATCCAGGGTTTCGCCTTCGGCGGCGAATGGGGCGGCGCAATCCTGCTGGTGTCCGAACACTGTCCGGACAATCGCCGGGGCTTCTGGGCCAGTTGGCCGCAGGCGGGTGTGCCGGCGGGCAACCTGCTGGCGACCGTTGCCTTGCTGGCGTTGTCGTCGAGTCTCTCGGAGGAACAATTCCTTGCCTGGGGCTGGCGTGTGGCGTTCTGGCTGTCGGCCGTGGTCGTGCTGATCGGCTACTGGATTCGCACCAGCGTCGATGACGCACCGATTTTCAAGGAGGCCCAGGCCAAACAGACACAGACCAAACAACAGCAACTGGGGGTGGTGGAAGTGCTGCACCATCACTGGCGCTCGGTGTTGGTCGGCATCGGCGCGCGATTCGCCGAGAACATTCTTTACTACACCGTCGTGACGTTCTCGATCACCTACCTGAAACTGGTGGTGCACAAGGACACCACGCAAATCCTGCTCCTGATGTTCGGCGCGCACCTGCTGCACTTCTTCCTGATTCCGCTGATGGGTTACCTGTCCGATCTGGTCGGGCGCAAACCGGTGTACCTGACCGGCGCGGTGCTCACGGCGTTCTGGGGTTTCGTCGGTTTCCCGATGATGGACACCGGCAACAACTGGCTGATCATGGCCGCCATCACCCTCGGCCTGGCCATCGAATCGATGACCTATGCGCCCTACTCGGCCTTGATGGCGGAGATGTTCCCGACCCACGTGCGCTACACCGCGTTGTCGCTGTGTTACCAGGTGGCGCCGATCTTCGCCGGCTCACTGGCCCCGCTGATCGCCATCACCCTGCTCAACAAGTACCAGAGTTCGACACCCATCGCGCTCTATCTGGTGGCCGCAGCGCTGATCTCCATCGTTGCCGTTGGCCTGACCCGGGAAACCCGTGGCAAGTCGCTGCACCTGGTCGACAGCGAGGCCGCCGCCCGTGTCGCCGCCACCGTGAAGGTCGAAGCGGCGGGCACCCGCCGCAGCGACTCGCTGGCCTGACGTGACGCCCCTGCCGGAGGCGCCTTCGCGTCTCCGGCAGGACACGCCACATTTCCAACAGGAGTTTTCATGTCCGAGATCATCGGCCACAACTACATCGGTGGCGCGCGCAGCGCTACCGGCACCATCACCGTGCACAGCCACGATGCCGTCACGGGTGAAGCGCTGCCCTTTACCTTCACTCAGGCGACTGCGGCAGAAGTCGATGCTGCAGCCCAAGCCGCCGCAACCGCTTACCCGACCTTTCGTGGCCTTTCGGCCAGCCGCCGTGCCGAATTCCTCGAAGCCATCGCCACGCAACTCGAAGCGTTGGACGACGACTTCGTCACGCTGGTGACCCGCGAGACCGCACTGCCCACCGCCCGCATCCAGGGCGAGCGCCTGCGCACCAGCAACCAGATGCGCCTGTTCGCTCAGGTACTGCGCCGTGGTGATTTTTACGCGGCGCGTATCGACCGCGCACTGCCCGAGCGCCAGCCGCTGCCACGTGTGGACCTGCGCCAATATCGGATCGGCGTCGGCCCGGTGGCGGTGTTCGGCGCCAGCAACTTCCCACTGGCCTTCTCCACCGCCGGCGGCGATACCGCTGCCGCACTGGCTGCCGGTTGCCCGGTGGTGTTCAAGGCCCACAGCGGGCACATGGCGACCGCCGAGCGGGTGGCGGACGCCATCCTCCGCGCCGCCGAGCAGACCGGCATGCCCAAGGGCGTGTTCAACATGATCTACGGCGCCGGCGTTGGTGAAGCACTGGTCAAGCATCCGGCGATCCAGGCGGTGGGTTTCACCGGGTCGCTCAAGGGGGGCGCGCATTGTGCGACATGGCCGCCGCACGAGCGCAACCCATCCCGGTGTTCGCGGAGATGAGCAGCATCAATCCGGTGGTGATCCTGCCCGACGCGTTGCAGGCAAGGGGCGAGAAAATTGCCAACGAACTGGCCGCCTCGGTGGTGCAAGGCTGTGGTCAGTTCTGTACCAACCCGGGCCTGGTGATCGGTATCCGTTCCCCGGCCTTCAGTGCATTTACCGCCTCGCTGACCCGGCTGATGGCTGGGCAGCCCGCGCAAACCATGCTCAACCACGGGACGCTGAACAGCTACGCCAAGGGCGTACAGGCCTTGCTCGCACAACCGGGCATCGAACATCTGGCCGGACGTGAACAACAAGGCAAGCAGGCACAACCACAACTGTTCAAGGCAGACGTCAGCCTGTTGCTCGAAGGCAACCCGTTGTTGCAGGAAGAAGTGTTCGGCTCGACGACGGTGCTGGTGGAGGTCGCTGACGATGCCCAGTTGCATCAGGCATTACGCAGCCTTAACGGGCAACTCACGGCCACCTTGATTGCCGAGGCCGGCGACCTGCAACAGCACGCCGCGTTGCTGCCGCTGCTGGAGCAAAAGGTCGGTCGGGTGCTGTTCAATGGCTACCCCACCGGCGTCGAAGTCTGCGACGCCATGGTGCATGGCGGGCCCTACCCGGCCACTTCCGATGCCCGTGGCACGTCAGTGGGCAGCCTGGCCATCGAACGTTTCCTGCGCCCGGTTTGCTACCAGAACTGCCCCGACGCGCTGCTGCCCGAGCCACTGAAAAACGCCAACCCGCTGGGCATCGCACGACTGGTGGACGGTGCAAGCACGCGCGACGCGCTGTAAAAAAAGCGCCACCGATGGTTCGGTGGCGCTTTGCCGTTATCCCAGCAGTGCCTTCAGATCGCTGTACAACCCCTCTGGAATCTGCACGCCCTCCTCCAGGCTGCGCGCCCGCGCTTCATAGCGTCGCTGCGACGGCAAGCGGGCGCCCTGCCCCTGAATGCTCTCGAACAGCACCTCGGCACGCGCCAGGTGCTGCTCGCTGGTGCCGCCGAGGAAACGTTGCGGATCGAAGGCGATGATCAGTTCACCATGGTAAGGCGACGACTTGCTGCCCGCGTCATAGACCAGGGACTCGGCGCTGGTGAGGTCACCAATCAGGGGACCTGCGATCAGCTCGACCATCGCCGCCAGCGCCGAGCCCTTATGCCCACCGAAAGTCAGCATCGCGCCGGCATCGAGCACCACGTTGGCATCGGTGCTCGGCTGGCCGTGCCCATCCACACCCCAGCCTTCAGGAATGGCCTTGCCCGCGCGGCGATGCAACTCGATGTCACCGCGAGCAATCGCACTGGTGGCGAAGTCGAACACAAAGGGATCCTTGCCCGGACGCGGCCAGCCGAATGCAATGGGGTTGGTGCCAAACACCGGTTGATGCCCACCCGCTGGCGCGACCCAGGCATGGCTGGGATTACAGGCCAGCGCCACGAGGCCGGCGGCGGTCAGTTGCTCGATCTCGACCCACAACGCCGAGAAGTGCACACAATGGTTGATCGCCAGAGCGGCAATGCCGTTGGCCCGGGTCTTCTCCATCAACGATGCAAGCCCTGCCTGAAACGCCAGTTGCGAAAAACCACCGGCGGCATCGACCCGCACAATCGAAGGCGCCTGATCGATCACCTGCGGCTCGGCATCGGCCGACACCTTTCCGGCCCTGAGCGAATTCACACAACCCAACACCCGGTACAAGCCATGGGAAGCGCAGCCATCACGCTCACCGGCAATCACCGTGGCGGTCACAGCCTGGGCGTGGGCCAGGTTGAAACCGTTATGCAACAAGATCGATTCGGCCAGCTCGCGAGCCTCGGCCAGGGTCAGTCGGATCATAATCCACTCCTTGAACAGACCGACCAGCCTGGCGCAGATGCACCGCAAAGGCTTGATCGGTTTAGCCAGGGGGAATGACGAATTCGGCACATCCGACATCCATGGCGATTGAACCACCGCATTCGCGAGCAAGCCCGCTCCCACAAAGGCCGCGGATGACCCTGTAGGAGCGAGCATGCTCGCGATGGTGGTCGGAACACCGCGGGGTGTCAGGCTGCCAGCGTTATCGTTGACGACCATCGCGAGCAAGCTCGCTCCTACAGGGGGATATGTTTAGCCTGCAGGGACGAGGTTATCCAGCGCCCGATTCACCGCCAGGTCCGCCAGCATGATGATCTGTTGGATGCCCAACAACATGCTGCGCTGCGGCCCGTCCACGAATACCGCGAGATCACCGGCCAGGATGCTCGCCGAGGCCAGGGATTCGCAAGCACTGGCCAGCAGGGTTTCGGTGTCGATGTCCGGGGCAATCTGGAACAGGGTGCTGGGGGTGTGGGGGGATGCGGATTTCAGCAGCGCTGGGTCGAAACCGAGGTCGTCTACAGGATCTGTGTGCGGGGATGATTCGGGGGGATTTGGGGTTGGTTTTGGCATGGAAGTCTCCTATGAATTTTCTTCGCCACCATGACCTATCGCTAAACAAGTAAGGGTGGCAGCTATGCGCGGGTTAGCGATCCGGGACATAGGAATCCCGGGTAGACCCGAAGGTCTCCCACGCACAGCCGCCATAACACGCCATCGCAGACACAAAAGTCTGTGAGTGTTAGGAGCGGTGTGATGCCTATGTGGAGTCGGATCGCTAAACCCGATCGCTGAATTGGCAGCGATACGCAGACATTAGGGACCGGAGCCAAGCCACACAAGCCGGCGGATTCTGGCGGAGTTGTAGGCAAAGGCGCAAGACAAGGCAAATTCGGAACGTTCTGACAGAACCGCCCCCTGTAGGAGCGAGCTTGCTCGCGATGGTGGTCGGAACACCGCGGGGTGTCAGGCTGCCAGCGTTATCGTTGACGACCATCGCGACGGTTCGACGCCTCGACATGCTCGCTCCTACAGGGACAGCGCCAGCCAAACCAAACCAAACCACGAGGTCGAGCGTTAGCTCGCCTCGCAGGCTTTTGATCCACCCGCCCCTTCGGCAGGCTGAGTGGAGGCATTCATCCGGGGAGTGGGCGCGTAGCGCCGTGCGGCGCAGCCGCACACATCGAGAGGAGGTGCAGCGAAGCAAACCGGAGGCGATGTCCCCGGAGGGATGCCGGAGCGAAGGAACCACGAGCCTCAGCGAGAGGCCGTACGCTGGGGCCAGCGTTTTTTTGCTTACTTTTTTTTGGCGCTTGTAAAAAAAGTGAGTCGCCGTAAGGGCGAAACCATAGGCGGCCGTTACCGCAGGAATGGATATGTACGCCGTAAGGCCGCCATCGCGAGCAAGCTCGCTCCTACAGAAAGACAACAAAAAAACCAAAAAAACACCGCCTTCATTTCCCCCTGCCCGTTGTTTTGCCGTAGCCTCGAACTCACACGGGTTCCAGACCCCAAACCTGCACAAGGCTGTCGACTGTTTTTCCATGCGCAAACTTCTGTACCTGACCTTCTCCACGGCGTTGATCGCCGCCCTGACCACCTACGCCATGTGGGCCGCCGATCGACCGGCGGGGCATTACCTGTCGGACCTGCGGATCAACCTCGCCGTCGACCAGGGCACGCCAGCCGATCGCGGCAACCTGTTGGGCATCCAGCCCGAGCTGTTCCCCACCGACTATCAAAGCCCCGACCGCCTGCGCCGCAAGCTGGCCGCCTATCTTCAAAATGCCCAGAACCAGGGCCTGGTCAACGAAAAGACCATCGTCGTACTGCCCGAGCACATCGGCACCTGGCTGATGATCAGCGGTGAAAAGGACGAGCTGTACCAAGCCAATACCATCAGGGAAGCCATGAACTGGCTGGCGGTAAGCAACCCCGTGCACTTCCTGCGCGCCCTGATAAGCGCCACCGGCGACAATCGCCTGGACGATGCGCACCTGCGCATGAAAGCCAAAGAGATGGCCAGGGACTACCAGACGCTGTTCGGTGGCCTGGCGAAAGAGTTTCGGGTGACGCTGGTCGCCGGCTCCATCGTGCTGCCCGAACCGAGCATCATCGACGGCATCCTGAAGGTCGGCCACGGTGCGCTGTACAACAGCAGCGTCGTGTTCGGTCGCGACGGCCTGCCGATTGGCCAGCCGCAGCGCCAGATGCACCCGGTCTTCAACCGGCAGGATGTATTACAGGCCAACGGCGGTGAGTCGCTCACCGTCGTCGACACCCCGGCCGGACGCCTCGGCGTGCTGATCGGCCGTGATAGCTGGTATCCGGACAACTATCGCCTGCTCGACGATCAGGGCGCGCAACTGGTGGCCGTCCCGGCATTCGTCAACGGTCGCAATACGTGGGACCAGCCTTGGCAAGGCTACAAGGGACAGACGCCCACGGTCGTCAGCCTCAAGGTCGGTGAAATCAGTGAAGGCCAAGCCTGGCAACACCTGACGCTGACAGCGCAACCACCCGCCAGCCAAGCCATCGCCGGCATCAGCGTTTTCCTGCGTGGCCAGTTCTGGGATCAGGGCAGCGCCGGACAAAGTTTCCTCACCCGTGACGGGCAGCATTTCGTCAGCGATCCGGTGCGTGGCGCCCGCTTGCTGAACCTGTGGTTGTAACCGATGAAACCCTCGCCGATGCGCCTGGGCGATCTGTCGGTGGGCTTTGTTCACAGCCTGGCCGATGCGGTACGCAGCCATGGCATTGACCCGCAGCCCTTGCTCGAACAATACGGCCTCGACTCGGCCCGACTGGGTGAGGCCTGCGGTCGCTTGTCGATCCCACGCTATATGCGCCTGGGACACAGCGCGATTCAACTGACAGACAACCCCGCGCTGGGTTTGCGCATGGGCCAGCTCAGCCGCCTGAACCAGGTCGGCCTGGCCGGGGTTACCGCCGCGCAGGCGCCGACAGTGCGGGAAGCGGCGCGCTGCCTGACGCGCTTCGAAGCCCTGTACGGCTCCAACTATCGTGGCCAGTCGAGCTTTCATGAAGACGCCCAGGGCGCCTGGCTGCGGTTTTACTCCATCAGCCCGTACAACGCCTACAACCGCTTCGTGGTGGATTCGATCATCGCTGGCTGGCTGCAGCAATTGTCCAGCGTCAGCGCAACCTCACTGCGTGCCGAGCGCATCGACATCGAGTTCGAGGCACCGGCCTATCGTGAAGCCTATGGGGAAATGGGCGACTGCCCGATTCAGTTCGCAGCCGAGCACAACCAACTTCGCCTGAGCCTGGCCAGCCTCGCCCTGCGCAACCCGGTGCATTGCCCGAGCACGTGGCGGCACCTGCTGCAACTGTGCGAGCGTGAACTGGAACAACTGACACGCACCCGCAGCCTGCGTGAACGCATCATTGCGTTGCTGGGACCGTTGCTCAATGGTGGCCGGGAACCCGACCTGGAAGAAGTGGCGGCACGCCTGAAACTGCCGACCTGGACCTTGCGCCGCCGCTTGGCCGAGGAAGGTACGCAATTTCGCGCAATCCTCAACGACACCCGTCGCGACCTGGCCATGACTTACATACGCGATACCGAACTGGCGTTCGGTGAAATTGCCTACCTGCTGGGCTTTGCCTCAGCCGAGGCCTTTCAACGCGCATTCAAACGCTGGAGCGGTCAGACACCCGGCGAATTTCGCCGCAGCCGCAGAGGGACAGTTTGAAGCTGCGAGCCTCAGGCTTACAGCTCGGTAGCGTCTTCCGCAGGCTCAACGGGGTCGAGTTCAAAGGCCTGGAACTCGAGCAACTCTTCCTGATATTCGTCCATGGTGCTTCCTCTTCTTAAGTGGTCTGGATAACTGACCTGCCACTTGAGCCTAAAGTGCCAACGTGAAAGAAAAATGACGCACCCACGACAGCTCGTCGCTACTGAATAAAACGTAGCAGCGGGTCAGGAATTTATCAGGGGATTTTATTGCCTCTTTGCGCACGCTCCCCTGTAGGAGCGAGTTTGCTCCGGGCGGCGTTCCGACGATGGTCGTCAACGATGACGTTGGGCAACTGACACCCCGCGGTGTCTGAGCGTCCATCGCAAGCATTCGAGCATCGACCGGCTGCGCCTACAAAAAGCTTGTTTTCCGGGACTCACAGCAGCTTGGAAACATCCTACAGATCCCGCGCCATAACATTTGGACGCATCCTACGCGCCCATCAGAACCGTCCTATTTCCACAATTTTCAGCTTCTAGAACACTGACCCGCATCCAACGCGGGTGGATAAAAACCTCCCCGCCACTCCATCCAGGCCAGGGAGGCTTGACCATGAGTTCACTGCCGATTTTCTTCGACCACAGCCGCCACAAACTCTGGGTGCGCGACCTTGAACCCACCCTCGACGTGCTGGCCTTCCACGGCGAAGAACGCCTGAGCCAACCCTTTTGCTACCACATCGAATTCACCAGCACCGAGCAGGACCTGGCCGCCCAGCAACTGCTCGGCCAGGACGCCGGCTTCAGCCTGCACGCCATACCGGTGGCGGTGATGCCCTGGGAAACGCTGACCATCGAACCGCTGCGCACCCTGCAAGGAGTGATCACCGGTTTCCAGCGCCTGTCCGCCTCCAAGGACGAAGCGCGCTACGAAATCACCCTGCAACCGCGCCTGCAACTGCTCGGCCTCGGCCGGCAATACCGCATCTACCAGCAGCAGTCGGTTCCGGAAATCGTCGAGAGCATCCTGCGCAGCCGACACGACATGCGTGGCCATGAGTTCTTGTTTCGCCTCAAACGCGAATACCCCCGGCGCGAGCAGGTCATGCAATACGGCGAGAGCGACCTGGCATTCATCAACCGCCTGCTGGCGGAGGTCGGCATCTGGTACCGCTTTGTCAGCAACGAGCGTCTGCGCTTCGATGTGGTGGAGTTCTGCGATAACCAGTGCGGTTACCAGTTCGACGTGCAGTTGCCGCACCGCCCGCCAGCGGGCTTGGGCAGCGACGAGGTCGGCGTGTGGGCCCTGCAAAACCGCCACCGGGTGGTGGAACAACACGTCAACGTGCGCACCTATCAGCACCGCGACGCCAAGGCCCGGCTCGATGCCGAGGTCGATCATACCCGTGGCGCGCCGGGCACTTACGGCGAGGCCTACCACTACGCCGAACCCTATCGGGCGCTGGGCGATCCTTACGAGCGCCACGAAAAACAGCTCGGTGAAAGCGGCTACTTCTTCGCCCGCCTGCGCCACGAGCGATACCTCAACGACCAGACGCACCTGAGTGGCACCAGCAACAGCCCGACCCTGGCGCCAGGCCAGGTGCTGGCCATCAGCGACGGCGCCCCACTAGCCTTCAACCCGAGCTGCGCGGTCATCGCCGTCAGCATCCGCGCCAGCCGCGATGGCGCGTTCATCTGCCAGTTCCAGGCCATGCCCTACAGCGAAGAGCTGTGTTTCCGCCCGCCGTTGTTACCCAAACCGCAGATCGCCGGCACCGTGCCCGCCCGCGTCACCAGCGGCCTGGCCCACGACCGCTACGCCGAAATCGACAAGGAAGGCCGCTACAAGGTCAACTTCCTGTTCGACCGCGACACCTGGCCACTCGGCCGCGAAAGCGCCTGGCTACGGCTGGCCCGGCCCTACGCCGGCGACACCCACGGCCTGCACCTGCCGCTGATCTGTGGCACCGAAGTGGCCATCGCCTTCGAACAGGGCGACCCCGACCGCCCCTACATCGCCCACGCCCTGCACGACAGCGAACACCCCGACCACGTCACCCTCAACGCCCGCAACTACAAGCGCAACGTGCTGCGCACCCCGGCCAACAACAAACTGCGTATGGACGACTCGCGGGGCCAGGAGCACGTCAAGCTAAGCACCGAGTATGGCGGCAAGAGCCAGCTGAACCTGGGGCATCTGGTGGACGCGCAGCAGAAAAAGCGCGGCGAAGGGTTTGAGCTGCGCACGGATGATTGGGGCAGTGTTCGGGCGGGTAAGGGGGTGTTTATCAGTGCTGATGCGCAGGGCAAGGCCCAAGGCCCGGTCCTCGACATGAGCGCTGCGGTGAACCGCCTGCAACAGGCCGGTAAACAACTGCAAAAACTCTCCACCGACGCCCAGGCCGCCCACGCTGAACCTGCGGATGTGGCGGCGCAATTGCACCTGCTGCGCCAGGACCTGGAACAACTGAAATCCTCGGTGCTGCTGCTCAGCGCTCCCCAGGGCATCGCCCTCACCAGCGGCCAGCACCTGCAACTGGCCGCGCAGGACAACCTGATGCTCAACGCCGGCGGCGAAGCGGACGTCAGCGTGGTCAAGCGCCTGTTCATCGGCGTGGGCCAGGGCTTGAGTCTGTTCGTGCGCAAGTTGGGCATCAAGCTGATCGCCAACCAGGGCGCGGTGAGCATTCAGGCGCAGAACGACAAGTTGCAACTGCTGGCCCGGCATGGTTTGGACATCACCAGTACCGAAGATGAAGTGCGCATTACGGCCAAAAAGAAAATCATCCTGAATGCCGGTGGCAGTTACCTGACCCTGGAAAAGTGTGGGATCGAGTCCGGCACCGCGGGGGACTACAAGGTCAAGTCGGCCTATTACGGATACACCCAAACCAAGGCCACCCAGCCGATGCGCCAATCCTGGTTGCCGGCAAAGATCGACCCGCCGCTGGAGTTCGACGAGCAGTTCCGGATATTCACCGCCGATGACCAGCCCTGGGCTAACACGCGGTACAAGATCACCGCCGCCTCCGGCCAGACCTGGAAAGGCACCACCGACAGTCAGGGGTTTACCGAGCGCGTCTACACACAGACGCCGCAAGCGCTGTCGTTGAGTTATGACCTGGAGGAAGAGGAAGAAGAGGAAGAGCAGGAGGGGATCACGCTGCGGATCGGGCTGTTCTTTGATGGGACCGGGAATAACCTGGGTAACTCAGCGCATACCGCAGATTGCCGTCTTGAGAATGTCGGGCATAGCCAGCGGGAGATCGAGAGCATCCTCAAGCAGTGCATTGAAAGCGGATTTGGCGATTTTGACGGTGAAGCGTTTGGCAGTGCCCCGGATAACAGTTATGGGAATGCGCCGAGTAATGTGGCGCATCTGCATGGTTTGTATCCGGACCATGCCAGTGATGCCTTGCTAGAGGGAAGTGAGATTGGTTATGTGAAGGTCTATTTGGATGGGATCGGCACCACCAGTGAAAAAGCTGATTCGGTCTACATTGGGCAAGGCATGGGGCTTGGGGAGACCGGGGTAGTGGCGCGGGTCATGCAGGCGCCGACTCTCATTGAAAGGCAGTTGGAGCGCCTTCACAAAGCTAATCCCGAGACATGCATTCGACGTGTCGAGTTCGACATCTTGGGCTTCAGCCGCGGCGCAGCCGCTGCTCGACATTGCGCCAACGAGCTGCTCAAGCCTGGGTTTGGGGTATTCAAGGAATTGCTAAAGCCAGGTCACTTCGGCTTGTTGAAGAGTTTCGATCCGGGCATGGATGTCTGCATCAACTTCATCGGCCTATTCGACACTGTCGCCGCCATCTTCGACCTCCCCGAGCTTCTCGATGGTGACTTGGGTGTGCACAACGACAACAACCCCGGTGTGAACCTGTACCTGCCGCCCAACTGTGCGCGCAAGGTTATTCAGCTACAGGCGCGGGACGAGCGCCGCCAAAACTTTGCGCTGAACAGCGTGCTGGAAGATCACCAGCAAATCATTCTGCCCGGGGTGCACTCGGACATTGGCGGCGGCTACTTGCCCAAGGCTCGCGAGCGGGTGTGGCTGACCAAACCACGGCGTTTCACCGTACCGGCCAATCGCCCAGTGGACGCACAGCTTGCGTGGGCAGAAGCGCGCTTCAAGAAGGTTCAGTTGGAGGGCACCGGTGTCGCGGTTGACGGCCAACTCAACATCAAGGCCTGGCCGATCGCCCAGGCACCTCGGGGGCCACAGGAACCGCAAAACGAAGACTATTTCCTGATCATCGAACTGGACCGGCCGGTGCGTGGTGAGCTTTCGTTGATTCCATTGCGGGTGATGCGTGAGTTGGCGGTGCGGTATGGGGTTCCGTTCAAAACCGTAGAGGGTCGAACGGACCTGAAACTACCTGAAGAGTTGAAGCCGATCGCCGAGCGCATTCTGGATCAGGTGCTGGGTGAACTTGAGGTCAGCCTTCATCGCGACCAGGAAAGTTTGCTGCGTCGTCGCTACATCCACCAGTCTGCGCATTGGGTGCCCAGTGGACCTTTTCTCGTAAGCAAACCGACAGAAAACGGGCAGCGCAACGTTTACCCCAACCTGCCGCAGAAGGGGTATCCACAATGATGCGTCTCGTCTTGCTCATGGGACTGTTGGTCAGTTTGAGTGCATGTGCCAGTGGGCCAAAAGTGCCCCCTCGCCCCCAGTTGCCTTACGACAGTTGGTACGTCGCTTTGGCTGCTCCACGTTTTATGGAAGTGTGGGTCGAAGGCGTGGATGTACTCGATCAGCGCCGGCTGGCGTTCTACCGCGTGACTGGTGGCGTGGCCAGCTACACCCGCCAGCCAGAAGGCTGGCACAAGGGTGGAGGTGGGGGTATGCCAATGAACAATGTCGACTTGCCAGTGGAGCTTTTCCTGCGCTGGCAATCACTGGTGGAACCGCAGACCTACAAGATCGGCATCAAGATCCCGCAGAGGGTGCGCGATGAGATGGTCCGACCGGAGCGGGTATTTTGCCAAGGCTCAAGAAAATGGAAGCATGATTATCGCGACACCATCACCCTCGGCATGGCCCCCGGCGGCATCGTCAAGGTCTGGTTCGGTGGGCCTTGCCTGGATTTTAGGGAAGTCGGTCGCTTTCAGGCCGAGATCGAGCCGCTGGGACCTTACCGAGGTGGTAGCGAAGGTCAGTACGTCACCATCGAACCCGAAAACAAAGCTTACGTCGAAAAACACGGGATTCCTTATGGGAGTTGGTAACGAGTGATCGGTGCTTAGCGAGTTGTCGTTGATCCCGTTGCGCGCGCGGTCATGACGCGCATCAAGACCAGAGGCATCCGGGGGCGCAGGGCTGGCAGCGGTCCCCGGAACGCAGGTGACTTACAGCGCCGGAATCGGCTCGCTCGGCGGTGGCAGGTCCGACGCTGGCGGTGGCGTGATGGTCTCGGTCTGCGGTGCCGGTTCGGCACTTGGCGTCGGGGCCACAGGGGCAGGCTCAGGCGGCGCAGCCACCGGTTGCGAGGCGGCAGGCTCGGGGGTGGGGGTCGGCTCGGCAGCAGGCGCAGGTTGCGGCGTTGCCGGCGCGGCTGGCGGCACCGGGGCCTCAGGCACGCCCAGGTCGGTTTTTGGTTTCTCTTCGATGTGCGCCGCTTTCTTCGCTTCCGGCGGCAGGAACAGCTCGACCAGGGCAAAGAAACGTTCGTAGAACTTGGCCGATGAGACCGTCTCACTGGCCACCTTGACCATGGAGTCATCCGAGGAGCCAATCGGCATCGATACGGAGCCCAGCACGCCCACGCCGACACTGGCGGAGTTGCTGCTCTTCTTCAGCGCATAACTGTCCTGAAGCGCGTTGGCGAACACGGTCGCATGATGCCCTTCGCTGCCGTCATCGGCGCAAACCACACTGAAGCTGATCTCCATGTGCGTCTCGCCGGTCTGCTGGAAGCTCTTGTGACCGGAAATCAGTTTTGGATCGCTGCTGGTGATGATGTAACCCTGGCTGAGCAACGCACGACGGGCGGCTTCACAGCTTTGTTTGTCGGTCACCGGGTAATTGCGCGAAAAGGTTCCGGAGTCGTCAAAGTTCTCATGCTCATAGATCGCGGCTTTCTTCGACGAGCAACCGGCTGCGGCGGCCAGCACCAACGCCAGCCCGACAACCCGTGCGGGAGATGATTTAAACATTGAGCATCCTGATGAAAACGGTTCGGCGCGTATTGTGCAACATAACGTTGCTTAGCGTGGCATCGATTAGTGTCTTGAAACATTTACAAGTGTACTGACTGCGATTTACCGGAAAAAGTCGTTCGACGAATATTTCAGGTGACGGACAGCATCAGTGAATTTTCGAGCGCCCATAAAAAACCCCGACCTTTCGGTCGGGGTTTTCATACCGCGCGAAACTCAACCAGGCGTCAGTAGCGCTGGATGTCCGCTTCAGCTTCCAGTTGCTTGCGATACGCCGCGAAGTCCTGCTGACCGATGCGCGAAGCAAGGAAGCGACGGTATTGCGTCTTCTCTTCCTCGCTAGGCGCGGCGGCTTCATTGACACCGTTCAGACGCACGATCACCAGGCTGCCATCCGCCAGGGTCACGCTGGTGAACGTCGGCTTGTCCTTGCTGGCCGGTTTCGGCATGCGGAACAACGCTTGCAACACCGTCGGGTCAACCCCTTCCTGAGCCCGAGTGGCTGCGGCCGTCACTTTCCAGCTCTGGCCGTCGATAGCCTTGTCCAGTGGCGCCTTGCCGTCGCGCAGATCGGCGATCAGCTTTTCAGCCTTGGTCTTGGCGGCAGCGCTGGCGTGCTCTTTGGTCAACTGGCTGCGGATCGCAGCAGACACGCTTTCCAGAGGCAATTGCGACGGTTTCAGGTGTTCCTTGGCGCGCAACACGATCACGGTTTCCGGATCGAGTTCGATGGCGGTGCTGTTGGCACCCTCATCCAGCACTTCAGGACTGAAAGCAGCCGTCAACACGGCACGGTTGGCGGCAATACCTTCGCCCCCTTCCCGGCCAAATGGCTTGGAGGTGTGTACGGTCAGTTTCAGGTCCTGCGCCGGCTGGGCGAGGTCTGAGGACTCGAACGACGAATCTTCCAGCTGCTTGGTCGCCTCGACGAAACGCTGTTCGACCTGTTGGGTTTTCAGCTCACGGGTCAGCTTGTCTTTCAGGCTGGCGAAGGTCGGTACTTCCGGTGCTTCGACACCCAGCAGCTTGATCAGGTGAAAACCGAAGTCGGTGCGCACCGGCGCGGACACCTGGTCCTTGGCCAGCGCATACAGCGCGGTTTCGAACGCTGGATCGTAAACGCCCGGGCCGGCAAAGCCGAGGTCGCCGCCGTTGTTGGCCGAGCCTGGGTCCTGGGAAAATTCCTTGGCCAGGGCTTCGAACTTCTCGCCTTTGGCCAGGCGTGCCTGGATGTCTTCGATCTTGGCCTTGGCTTGCGCCTCGGTCATTTTGTCGTTCACTTCGATCAGAATGTGCGCAGCCCGACGTTGCTCGGACAGGTTGGCAATTTCTTTCTGATACGCCGCTTGCAGGTCTTCGTCCTTGACGGCGACCTGATCGAAGAAGGACGACTTCTTCAATTCGATGTAATCGATGACCACCTGATCCGGGGTCATGAATTCCTTGGCGTGCTCGTCGTAGTAAGCCTTGACCTCATCATCGGTCAGCTTCACGGCAGCCGGATCAGCCTTGACGTCCAGGGAAGCGAAGTCGCGGGTCTGCTTTTCCAGGCGGGCGAAAGCCAACACCTGGGCGTCGGTAACAAAACCGCTGCCTGCCAGGCCTGCACGCAGCTGGCCGATCAGCATTTCCTGGGCCAGCATCTGGCGGAACTGCATGCGGCTGTAGCCGAGTTGACGGATGACCTGGTCGAAACGCTCAGGGCTGAACTTGCCGTCCACCTGGAATTCAGGTGTCTGCAGAATCACTTGGTCCAACGCGCCTTCGGAGAAAGCGAACTTGGATTTTTCTGCGCCTTGCAGCAGCAACTTGCGATCGATCAGGCCTTTGAGGGCCGATTCGCGCAGCATTTTTTCGTCGAGCAAGGACGCATCGAAATCCTTGCCCAGCTGTTGCATGAGCTGACGGCGTTGCATATCGACCGCCTGGCTCAGCTCGTTCTGGCTGATTTCGTCGCCGTTGACCTTGGCCGCATCATTCTTGTGCGTCGTAGCCTGAAAAATCGCGTCGAAACCGGTCAGGGCCATCAGTACAACGATGACCCCGATAATGGTCTTGGCAATCCAGCCTTGTGAATTGTCCCTGATATTTTGCAGCATGCGTCCCCCAGAAACGGTTGAACTTCAAAAATTTAGGCAACCGTGGAGTGTGGGTAGAATCCGGATAGAAGAAAGGCGCATCCGAGGATGCGCCTTCTCGTAACTGGCGGAGCGGACCAAGAATTCGAATTTGCGACCCTTGGTGTCTCGGACCGGCAATTTGCCGGTTGGCCTACCGCCCCGCTACCAGATCAGGCATGACCCCGACCCGGACAGGTAAAAACCTGAATCAAACTTAGTTGACAGCTTCTTTCAGCGCTTTACCGGCTTTGAAACCTGGCTTTTTAGCGGCTGCGATTTGCAGTTGCTTGCCGGTCTGTGGGTTACGACCCACGCGAGCTGGACGATCAGTCACGGAGAAAGTACCGAAGCCAACCAGAACAACGGAGTCGCCAGCCTTGAGAGCGCCAGTGACGGATTCGATTACAGCGTCCAGCGCACGGCCAGCAGCAGCTTTCGGGATATCAGCGGATGCAGCGATAGCATCAATCAGTTCCGACTTGTTCACTCTAAAGTCCCCTTATATCTATTTGAGTATGATTCTAAGTTTTTTGGTGAAAGCAAAAACGAGTGCTGAATGGCCTACAGACACTATAAGAGCCGCTTTATAACAAGGGCTCTAAAAAGCTGTCAACAAGCCCCCCAGGCAAATGCGTATTAATGCGTGCTAATTCTTTCCTTAGAGTCAGACTCGCGTTTTTCGTCCTTCGCGACTATCTCCGGAGCTACATCGGGCAAGGGCTCCGGCGCGTATTGCAGCGCAATTTGCAGGACCTCGTCAATCCATTTAACCGGTTTAATCTGCAGATCCTGCTTGATATTGTCCGGAATTTCCTTGAGATCACGCACATTCTCTTCAGGAATGATCACGGTCTTGATACCACCACGGTGAGCCGCAAGCAGCTTTTCTTTCAGACCGCCAATCGCCAATACCTGACCCCGCAAAGTAATTTCGCCGGTCATTGCGACATCTGCGCGCACCGGAATGCCGGTCAACGCCGAGACAAGGGCCGTGCACATGCCCACACCGGCGCTTGGGCCGTCCTTCGGGGTTGCCCCTTCCGGCATGTGGATATGCGTGTCGCGCTTCTCGTGGAAGTCCAGGGGGATCCCCAGGCTCTTCGCACGGCTGCGGACAACGGTCTGGGCTGCAGTGATCGATTCGACCATCACGTCACCCAACGAACCAGTCTTGATCAGTTGGCCTTTGCCTGGAACGACGGCGGCCTCGATGGTCAGCAATTCGCCGCCCACCTGGGTCCATGCCAGCCCGGTCACCTGACCGATCTGGTCCTGGGATTCAGCCAGGCCATAGCGGAATTTGCGCACGCCCAGGAAGTCTTCGAGCATCGACGCGGCCACCTTCACCGAGAAGCGTTTTTCCAGTGCATGCTCTTTGACCGCCTTGCGGCAGACCTTGGCAATCTGGCGCTCCAGTCCACGTACACCGGCTTCGCGGGTGTAGTAGCGAATGATGTCACGGATCGCCTCTTCCTCGAATTCCAGCTCGCCTTTTTTCAGGCCGTTAGCCGCGATCTGCTTGGGCGAAAGGTATTTGACGGCAATGTTGATTTTCTCGTCTTCGGTGTAGCCCGGCAGACGAATGACTTCCATCCGGTCGAGCAGCGCCGGTGGAATGTTCATGGAGTTGGAGGTGCACAGGAACATCACATCCGACAGGTCGTAGTCGACTTCCAGATAGTGATCGTTGAAGTTGTGGTTCTGCTCGGGGTCGAGCACTTCCAGCAACGCCGACGCCGGATCGCCGCGCATGTCGCTGCCCATTTTGTCGATTTCATCGAGCAGAAACAGCGGGTTGCGCACACCCACTTTTGTCATCTTTTGAATCAATCTTCCTGGCATCGAACCGATGTACGTGCGGCGATGACCACGGATTTCAGCCTCATCACGCACACCACCCAAGGCCATGCGCACAAACTTGCGGTTGGTAGCGTGTGCAATCGACTCGGCCAGGGACGTTTTACCCACCCCAGGAGGACCGACCAGGCACAACACCGGACCACGAATCTTCTTCACGCGTTTCTGCACGGCGAGGTATTCAAGGATGCGTTCCTTGACCTCTTCCAGGCCGTAGTGATCGGCGTCGAGGATGTCCTCTGCACGCGCCAGGTCAAGGCGCACCTTGCTCTGGGCCTTCCACGGCACCTGCACCAGCCAGTCGATGTACGAACGCACCACGGTGGCTTCTGCGGACATCGGGGACATCTGCTTGAGCTTGTTCAGCTCACCCTGGGCCTTGGCCAGCGCGTCTTTGGGCAGGCCAGCCGCATCGATGCGCTTTTTCAGGTCTTCGATTTCATTGTGACCTTCGTCACTGTCGCCCAGCTCTTTCTGAATGGCCTTCATCTGCTCATTCAGGTAGTACTCGCGCTGGCTGCGCTCCATTTGTTTCTTGACGCGACCACGAATGCGTTTTTCGACTTGCAGCAGGTCGATCTCGGCATCCAGCAGCGCCAGGACGTGCTCGACCCGCGCCGACAAATCGATGATCTCGAGGATTTCCTGCTTCTGCTCGATCTTCAGGGCCATGTGGGCGGCCATGGTGTCGACCAGGCGACCGGGCTCATCGATGCTGTTGAGCGACGACAGGACTTCAGCCGGGACTTTCTTGCCCAACTGCACATACTGCTCGAATTGAGACAGCAAGCTGCGCACGAACACTTCCGACTCACGCTCAGGTGCGTCGACTTCTTCGATCAACGAGACTTCGGCGCGGCAGTGGCCGTCAACTTCGCTGAAGCGCTCCACGGTGCCACGCTGCTCACCCTCAACCAGAACCTTGACGGTGCCATCTGGCAGCTTCAGCAGTTGCAGGACGGTGGCAATGGTACCTACGCGATAAAGTGCATCTTCACCCGGATCGTCGTCAGCAGGGTTTCTCTGGGCCAGCAGAAGGATCTGCTTGTCACCCGTCATCGCCGCTTCAAGGGCTTCAATTGACTTCTCGCGCCCCACGAACAGCGGGATAACCATGTGCGGATAAACCACGACATCACGCAATGGCAAGAGAGGCAATTCGATGGTCGTCTTCATGATTTCGCCTCGACGGCGGCCACAAGGCCGTAAACAGATGGAATTGAGCTTGAAACCAAGATGGGGGCTGCCTGCAAAAAAAACAAGCGCAAAGAGATGGTTAAAACGCGGAAAAAGCAAAGGGGCCCGAAGGCCCCTTCCCTGTTCCAGCTGCGAGACGCTTAAGCGTCTGGCGCGGCCTTGGCAGTCGGCTCACTGTTTTCGTAGATATACAGTGGCTTGGACTTGCCTTCTATGACGCTTTCATCGATCACCACTTTACTCACCTCGGACTGCGAGGGGATTTCATACATGGTGTCGAGCAATACACCTTCAAGAATCGATCGCAGGCCACGGGCACCGGTCTTGCGTTCCAGGGCGCGCTTGGCAACCGATTTCAGTGCGTCGGCCCGGAATTCCAGGTCCACGCCTTCCATCTCGAACAGCTTGGCGTACTGCTTGGTCAGAGCGTTTTTCGGCTCGGTGAGGATCTGCATCAATGCAGCCTCGTCAAGCTCGTCCAGCGTGGCGAGAACCGGCAGACGACCAACGAATTCCGGGATCAGACCGAACTTGACCAGATCGTCAGGCTCGACTTCACGCAGGGCTTCGCCCACCTTCTTGCCTTCTTCCTTGCTGCGAACTTCTGCGTTAAAGCCAATGCCACCTTTGGTGGAACGGTTTTGGATGACTTTCTCGAGGCCCGAGAATGCACCACCGCAGATGAACAGGATGTTACGGGTGTCGACCTGAAGGAATTCCTGCTGCGGATGCTTGCGACCACCCTGGGGCGGAACGGAAGCGACCGTACCTTCGATCAACTTGAGCAGGGCCTGCTGCACGCCTTCACCGGAAACGTCCCGGGTGATCGACGGGTTGTCGGACTTGCGCGAGATCTTGTCGATCTCGTCGATGTAGACAATGCCCATCTGGGCCTTTTCCACGTCGTAGTCGCACTTCTGCAGCAGCTTCTGAATGATGTTCTCGACATCCTCACCCACGTAACCCGCCTCGGTGAGGGTGGTTGCATCGGCGATGGTGAACGGAACGTTCAGCAAGCGGGCCAGTGTTTCGGCAAGCAGGGTTTTACCCGAGCCTGTCGGGCCGATCAGCAAGATGTTGCTCTTGCCGAGTTCGACGTCGTCATTCTTTTTGTCACGCTGATTGAGGCGCTTGTAGTGGTTGTATACCGCTACGGCCAGAATCTTCTTCGCGCGTTCCTGACCAATGACATATTGATCAAGAATGCCGCTGATTTCTTTAGGCGAAGGCAATTTATGCGCGCTGCTTTCGGCCTGTGCTTCCTGCACCTCCTCACGGATGATGTCATTGCACAGGTCGACGCACTCGTCGCAGATAAAGACCGAGGGGCCGGCAATCAACTTGCGTACTTCATGCTGGCTTTTGCCACAGAAGGAGCAATAGAGCAGCTTGCCGTTGTCCTCGCCGTTGCGGGTGTCAGTCATTCGTTCGATCCAAATCCGATAGGCTTGCAACACAAGATGAAGGCTATTGCGGGCTTTTTCAAGCCCGCCGATGATCGAACACGCCGACCACGCCCTGTTTTGTGCCGCTTATTTTACGCTGGGCGTTGGGTGATCACTTCATCGATCAGACCGTATTCACGCGCTGCTTCTGCACTCATGAAGTTGTCGCGGTTGGTGTCGCGCTCGATTTCTTCGAGGGTACGCCCGCTGTGCTGAGCCATCAGCTTGTTCAAACGCTCGCGAATGAACAGGATTTCCTTGGCATGGATCTCGATGTCCGAGGCCTGACCCTGGAAACCGCCCAGTGGCTGGTGAATCATCACGCGCGAGTTCGGCAGGCAGTAACGCTTGCCTGGAGCACCTGCGGTCAGCAGGAATGCGCCCATGCTGCACGCCTGGCCGATGCAGGTGGTGGAGACGTTGGGTTTGATGAATTGCATGGTGTCGTAGATCGACATGCCCGCTGTCACCGAACCGCCCGGCGAGTTGATATACAGATGGATGTCCTTGTCCGGGTTTTCCGCTTCAAGGAACAGCAATTGCGCACAGATCAGGTTGGCCATGTAGTCCTCTACAGGACCTACCAGAAAGATCACGCGCTCCTTGAGAAGACGCGAATAAATATCATAGGCGCGCTCGCCACGAGCAGATTGCTCGACAACCATCGGGACCAGGCCGCCTGCGGCCTGGACATCAGAGTTCTGCTGAATATAAGAATTACGGAACATGCTCTGCAGTCACTCCCAAAATAGTTATGTCTTGAAAACGCATAAGCCAGCACGAATGCTGGCTTATGGTGTACGTCTTAACGCAGGAACAATCAGTCGGCTTGTGGAGCTTCTACCGGCTTGACTGCTTCTTCGTAAGAGACCGATTTATCGGTCACGCTAGCTTTCTGCAGAACAGTATCCACAACTTGCTCTTCCAGCACAACAGAACGGACTTCGTTCAGTTGCTGGTCGTTCTTGTAGTACCAGGACACCACTTGCTCAGGCTCCTGATAGGCCGAAGCCATTTCCTGAATCATGTCGCGAACGCGTGCTTCGTCAGGCTTGAGCTCGTACTGCTTGACCACTTCGGCCACGATCAGACCCAGGACAACGCGACGCTTGGCTTGCTCTTCGAACAGCTCGGCCGGCAGTTGGTCAGGCTTGATGTTGCCACCGAACTGCTGGACAGCCTGCACGCGCAGACGGTCAACTTCGTTGGACAGCAGGGCCTTTGGCACTTCGATCGGGTTGGTGGCCAGCAGACCATCCATGACCTGGTTCTTGACCTTCGACTTGATGGCCTGACGCAGTTCACGCTCCATGTTCTTGCGAACTTCGGCACGGAAGCCTTCCAGACCCGTTTCCTTGATGCCGAATTGAGCGAAGAACTCTTCGTTCAGCTCTGGCAGGGTTGGCGCGGAAACGGTGTTCACGGTAACGGTGAACTCGGCAGTCTTGCCGGCCAGGTCGAGGTTCTGGTAGTCCTCAGGGAAGGTCAGGTTCAGGACGCGCTCTTCGCCGGCTTTAGCGCCAACCAGACCGTCTTCGAAACCCGGGATCATGCGGCCGGAACCCAGCACCAGCTGAGTACCCTTGGCGGAACCGCCAGCGAACACTTCACCGTCGACCTTGCCAACGAAATCGATGTTGAGCTGGTCATCGTTCTGGGCGGCGCGATCGGCCACTTCGAAACGGGTGTTCTGCTTGCGCAGCACGTCCAGCATCTTGTCCAGGTCGGCGTCAGCCACGTCAGCGCTCAGGCGCTCGACGGCGATACCTTCGAAACCGGCAACGGTAAACTCAGGGAACACTTCGAATACGGCAACGTATTCCAGGTCCTTGCCTGCTTCCAGGGATTTTGGCTCGATCGACGGCGAACCAGCCGGGTTCAGCTTCTGCTCAACCACGGCTTCGTAGAAGGAAGCCTGGATCACGTCACCCACAGCTTCCTGACGCGCATCAGCACCGAAACGGCGCTTGATTTCGCTCATTGGCACTTTGCCTGGACGGAAGCCGGCAATCTTGGCCTTTTGGGCAGTCTGCTGCAGACGCTTGTTGACCTGAGTCTCGATGCGCTCAGCCGGCACGGTGATGCTCATGCGGCGCTCAAGAGCAGAAGTATTTTCAACAGAAACTTGCATGGATATTCCTCGTTGCACAGACGTTAGCCGGCCGTTACCGACCCAAGAATCAAGGGCATGCATTCTAGAGGGTCAAACTCAAGAAGTCACCCTACTGAAAAGGGGTAAAAAAACGGCAGGCATTTTAGAGGAGCGAAGGCACCCATGCGCCCCGCTCCGACAGCCAATACAGTCGATCACGCCAAGGCTCTGCATCAACCCTTCTATATATAGAAGAGCTCGCGACCCTACACCCCGGCGGCCGCTGCGCAAACAGCAGCGGCGAGCAGTGCGGCATCATCGGGTAACATTTATACGACGAAACGCCCTGCGCTTTTCAGACCGCCAAAACTAAAAAAGGCGCCAGACTGTTAGATCTGGCGCCTCTCGAAATATGGGGTGGACGATGGGGATCGAACCCACGACAACGGGAGTCACAATCCCGTGCTCTACCAACTGAGCTACGCCCACCATATTGCAGCGCAAAAAAACCAAACGGCCTCTTTGCTTGACTCCAGCCCGGCCTGCGACCGGAATGAAGCTTGTTTGGTGCGGATGAAGAGACTCGAACTCTTACGCCTCGCGGCGCTGGAACCTAAATCCAGTGTGTCTACCAATTCCACCACATCCGCGGATGAAGCTGTTAAAGCAAAGGCGCCAGACTGTTAATCTGGCGCCTTTCGAAATATGGGGTGGACGATGGGGATCGAACCCACGACAACGGGAGTCACAATCCCGTGCTCTACCAACTGAGCTACGCCCACCATATCGCGCTACTTGTGCCAATGCTGCCTAATGGCGCACCCGGCAGGACTCGAACCTGCGACCATCCGCTTAGAAGGCGGATGCTCTATCCAGCTGAGCTACGGGCGCCTTATTAATCTGTACTCTTGGAGGACTACAAACTAAGTGCTTTTCAGTCTCGCAAAACCGTAATTTCGCTCGACCTTCTTAACCAGTGCTAGGCTGTGCCCGACAAGTGCGACGAATAGTATAGAGCGCCCCCAAGGTCGTCAAATCCTTTTTATAAAAAATTCATTTAATTAAAGGGCTTAGGGGAATTTGCAGACCAAGCGCCTTTGCCCTCACCGCATGACATGCGAGAATGCATTCTCTTTTTTCCCCCTCTCGATGGTTAATCACGCGCAATGACTGCACAACTAATCGACGGCAAATCGATCGCCGCCAGCCTGCGCCAGCAGATCGCCCAACGCGTCAGCGAGCGCCGCCAGCAAGGCCTGCGCACTCCTGGCCTCGCGGTGATCCTGGTCGGCAGCGATCCAGCCTCTCAGGTTTATGTCTCGCACAAGCGTAAAGACTGTGAAGAGGTCGGCTTCATCTCCCAAGCCTACGACCTGCCTGCGCAAACCACTCAGCAAGCGCTGACCGATCTGATCGATCGCCTCAACGAAGACCCGGCAATCGACGGCGTCCTGCTGCAGTTGCCGCTGCCTGAACACCTGGACGCCTCCAAACTGCTGGAGCGTATCCGCCCGGACAAGGACGTCGACGGCTTCCACCCTTACAACGTCGGTCGCCTGGCCCAGCGAATTCCATTGCTGCGCCCCTGCACACCGAAAGGGATCATGGCGCTGCTGGAAAGCACCGGCGCGGACCTCTACGGAATGGATGCGGTCGTCGTCGGCGCGTCGAACATCGTCGGCCGCCCAATGGCCATGGAACTGCTGCTCGCCGGCTGTACCGTGACCGTTACCCACCGCTTCACCAAGGATTTGGCCGGCCATGTCGGCCGGGCCGACCTGGTGGTGGTGGCTGCCGGCAAGCCGGGCCTGGTCAAGGGTGAGTGGGTCAAGGAAGGCGCGATCGTGATCGACGTCGGGATCAACCGCCAGGACGACGGCAAGCTGGTCGGCGATGTTGTCTATGAAACCGCCCTGCCCCGCGCCGGCTGGATCACGCCCGTGCCGGGTGGCGTAGGCCCCATGACACGTGCCTGCCTGCTGGAAAACACCCTGTACGCCGCGGAAACCCTGCACGGCTGAGTGTTGCCATGCCTGCACCGACGCGTAAAGGAACCCCGCCCATGGCGGGGTTCTTTTTATTTGCAGGAACGACATGACCATTCGCCGGAAACCTGCTGTTTTGTGGGGCTTTTCAAGGAGTTTCACCTGTCAATCGAACAACCATCGACAGTTCTTCAGCCATACTCCTAAAATGCCTCGGTTTTAAGAAACAGCCCGTTACAAAACGGCTAATCCACATCTTATGAGTCTGCCAGCGTGAAAATCCGTCTTTCCATCCTGAGTCTGTTTTTCGCATTTACTACAGGGACGTTCCTCACGCCATTGGTCGATGCTGCGGAAATCGCAGCTCCGCGCGACACCAAACAACTGAAAATCGCTTCCGGCAGCGCCTTGCTGATGGATCTGCAGACCAACAAAGTCATTTACGCCAGCAACCCAGACGTCGTGGTTCCGATTGCCTCGGTCAGTAAATTGATGACAGCGCTGGTCGTCGTCGAAGCCCGCCAGAACATGGATGAGTACATTTCCATCGATATCAGCGACACGCCGGAAATGAAAGGTGTGTTTTCACGGGTCAAGCTCAAGAGCGAAATGCCCCGTCGGGAAATGCTGCTGATCGCCTTGATGTCCTCCGAAAACCGCGCAGCCGCCAGCCTCGCGCACCACTATCCGGGCGGTTACGCCGCCTTCATCGCCGCAATGAACGCCAAGGCAAAGGCATTGGGCATGACCAGCACGCACTATGTCGAACCGACTGGCCTGTCGCCGCGTAACGTCTCCACGGCAAGGGACCTGAGCAAACTGCTGGTCGCGGCGCACAAATACCCGATCCTCACGGAACTGAGCACCACCAAGGAAAAAACCGTGTCGTTCCGCAAGCCCAATTACAGCTTGGGCTTTCGTAACACCGACCACCTGGTGGGCAAGCCGAACTGGGACATTTCCCTGACCAAGACGGGCTTCACCAACGAAGCCGGCCACTGTCTGGTGCTGGTGACACGCATGGGTAATCGTCCGGTGGCGCTGGTGATTCTGGACGCCTTTGGCAAGTACACCCACTTTGCGGATGCAAGCCGCATTCGCAACTGGGTCGAGACCGGCAAGAGCGCCGATGTGCCTTCGGTGGCGTTGCAGTACAAGTCAGAGAAGAACCTGAAACAGCGTCAGGGTGGGGTGGCTGAGGCTTCCAAATAAGCTGAATCCCCGCTTTCTGCTTCGGTGGGAGCGGGCTTGCTCGCGATAGCGGTGTGTCAGCCAGACTTATGTAACTGACACACCGCTATCGCGAGCAAGCCCGCTCCCACAGGGGGGTTGTGACACGCTCCACCCTCAATCATTCGGCAACGGCATCTGATCATCATCCGGGATACCGTCTCCCGCACTGGGCTCCTTCGGCGCCACCGCCGGCCGGGCCAGCGGGTCGCGCAGCGGACTGTCCGGATCCAACACCGGATCAACGTTTTTTTCCGGAGTGGTGGGAACACTGTCCGGATGTTTTTTGTCATCGAAACTCGAATCAGTCGACATACACACCTCACTTGAACGTCAGGGTTTCAGGTCAGCCAGCGGGTCGTACGGTTTGGCGGGGGCCTTGTTGTCCTCTTCCGGATCCACGTCCAGTGGCGCCTTGGCAGGACCGACAGGATCGACCTGCGGATCGTCGAGGTCCGGCGAGTCGGGATCGAATCCAAGCTCTTTGTCAGAAGAGTGCTCGGATGAATGCGGGCCCGAAGGATGTTTGGAATCTGCCATGGTTGCCTCCTTGGTGTGGCCCGCACAATACGGGCACTTACACCTCTGAGGACAATCGCACAGTGCCGTGCGACGCAGATGACGAACGGAGGGTGTTACGGAGCAAGCGCCTTCTTCGCGCGAGCCGCAGCCTGCTCCTGACCAGCCTGGGCGAGGTCATTGGCGGCGTTCAACCAGCGCTGCCGATCAACGTTGGCCGGAATCTGATTTGGCTTCTGGATCAGCACCGCCCACCCGCCGGCACTCGTGAACGCCGATTCGAACGAACCGAAACTCATCAACTCCCGGCGATCCATCCCGGCTCGCAACAATACGGTCTGCTTCTGACGGTCGTACCCGGCCAGGATGGCGTAACGCTGCTCGGCCCAGAACGCCGAGCCTTCGGTGAAGCGCACCATCACCGGATACCCAGCAGCGACCTGAGTCAGCAAGGCCGGCAGGTTGTTGTCCAGCGGGTAGACGACCATGCCGTACTCGCGCGCCAGGTTTTGCATGTTCTTTTGCAACTGCGCTTCGGCTCCAGGCAGATGCAAGGGCTTTTCCAGCAGGCCAGGGGTGATGACCACACCCAATTGAGACAACAGGCTCGCCAGCACCTGCGGCCCGCTTTGATAACTCACACCTCGGTAAAACGTGCCGCTGAGCTCCACCCGCTGCGGCAGACGCTGCACCTCAGGCGCCACGCTGCCGGCGCACCCGGCAAGCCCCGCCACACACCCTGCAATCAATGCCGCCACTCGAATCCGCGAAATAAGCCGAACCATCATCTCTCTCTGCCTGTCCCTGTTAATACTGGCGATCATAGGACGCCCACCGGCAGCGGTATAGCCTTTACCCGCAGTTAGGCACTTTCGATAGAGCGAACTGGTTGGTGACAGGCGACCTTTGGTCAATAGCTTGAAACACGGCAGCGACTAGACTGTGAATTGTAAAGGGTATGCCCGCCGCAGGGCGAAGAGGAGGCACTGATGAGCCTGACAATGACCATCGTGATGTTGATTTCCGGCTGGCTGGCCGTTGCCACCGCCATGTTGTGGGGGGTCCTGCGCATTGCACGCCGGCACCATCACCACCCTGCCCCAGCGGCGCGGGTGGTCAAAGATCCGACCGTACGCCACGCCACTGCACACTGACGCTCATTGAAGGATGGATGTAACACGGCCGCCTGGGCTCTTTCGAGCGCAGGCGGCCGTTTCATTTACGTTGTGGTTCAAGCCTCGGCGCTGACGCGCTTCTGCTTGGCCCGCCGGGACATCATGTTCAACACCTCGATCGCTGCCGAGAACGCCATGGCCGCATAGACGTAGCCTTTGGGTACATGGGCGCCAAAGCCTTCGGCAATGAGCGTCATGCCGATCATGATCAAGAAGCCCAGCGCCAGCATCACCACCGTCGGGTTGTCGTTGATGAACTTGGCCAGCGGGTCAGCGGCCAACAACATCACCAGTACCGAAGCCACGACCGCAATGATCATGATCGGCAAATGCTCGGTCATGCCGACTGCGGTAATGATGCTGTCGATGGAGAACACCATATCCAGCATCAGGATCTGCCCGATAGCCGCAGCGAAACCCAGGGTGACGGTCGAGGTGGCGCTTTTCGGGTCCTCTGGCGCCGGGTCCATGCTGTGGTGGATCTCGGTGGTTGCCTTCCACAACAGGAACAGACCACCGGCGATCAGGATCATGTCCTTCCAGGAGAACGCGTGGCCAAGTATCTCGATGACAGGCGCCGTCAACTGCACGATGAACGCGATGGTGCTCAACAACGCCAGGCGCATGATCAATGCCATGCCGATACCCAGACGCCGCGCTTTCTGGCGATATTGCTCCGGCAGTTTATTGGTCAGGATCGAGATGAAGATCAGGTTGTCGATGCCGAGCACGATCTCCATCACCACCAGCGTGGCCAGGGCGACCCAGGCGGTGGGGCTTGCAGCAAGTTCTAAGAGGTATTCCATGGGTCAGTCCTGACTCGATTAAGACGGTTTAGATTTCCTGGGAAGATTCGGTTTTTTCGTTATCTTCGCCTGATGACTCTTTCTTGCTGATGAGCCCGCCGGTGGCGTCGCTGAGCGCCTGCTCGGCTGCTTTGTGCGTGTCGTCGATGGCCTGCTTGGCACTTTCGGCTGCCTTGCCCATCAGTTGCTGGGCGCTTTTTTCGGCCTGGTCGCAACCGGCCAGTATCAGTAAAGGCGCGATCAACAATGCCGTGGATTTAAGCTTCATGATCCTTTTCCTCGATAGAACAGATCGGGCCGAAACCTGGCCCGCTGATAGCGAGGCATTCTAGGGAGATGAACACTTCAGTAAAATTCGTATTTTTAGCGGCTATACTTCGATTTTTACGAACTGTAGGGCACCATGATCAACTATCGCCAATTGCATTACTTTTGGGTGGTGGCCAAGACCGGCAGCATCGTACGTGCCTGTGAGCAACTGAACCTGACGCCACAGACCATCAGCGGACAGATTTCACTGCTCGAACAGACCTACGGCATCGAATTGTTTCGCCGGGTCGGTCGGCAACTGGAACTCACCGAGGCCGGGCGCCAGGCATTGCCCTATGCCGAACAGATGTTTCAGATCGGGGGTGAGCTGGAATTGATGTTGCGGGCACAACCCAATGAGCAGCAGATCCTGTTTCGGGTCGGCGTGGCCGATGTCGTGCCCAAGTCCATCGTGTATCGACTGATCGCCCCGACCATGGAGTTGCACGAACCCCTGCGCATCACCTGTCGCGAGGACAAACTCGAACGCTTGCTCGCCGACCTGGCGATCCAGCGGCTGGACCTGGTGATTTCCGACAGCCCGATGCCCTCGCATCTGGACATCAAGGGCTACAGCCAGAAGCTGGGTGAATGCGGCATCAGTTTTTTCGCCACGACAGAACTGGCGGGGCAATACGGCCAGGATTTTCCCCGTAGCCTGCACGGTGCCCCACTGTTGATTCCGGGCCCGGAAACCGTCGTGCGCAGCCGTTTGCAGCGCTGGTTCGCCGAACAGCAGATTCAACCCCGGATTGTCGGCGAATTCGATGACAGCGCCTTGATGCAGGCGTTCGGGCAATCGGGGAGTGGGATCTTCATCGGCCCGAGCGTGATTGCCGATGAAGTAAAGCGCCAGTACGGCGTGGAGCTGCTGGGCCAGACGGATGCGGTGACCGAGTCGTTCTATGCCATTTCGGTGGAACGCAAGGTCAAGCACCCCGGCATCGTTGCAATTACCGAAGGTGCCCGACGCGAGCTGTTTACTGCGCTCTGACGCCTCAGGCGCAGACGTGCCGGGGCTTGAAGGTCATCAGCGCCATGGCCAGCAGAATCGACATCAGGATCAGCCCCGCCGCCGCGAACCCCAGGCCTTGCAGGCCGACGCTGTCGATCACCCGGCCACCGATCATCGCCCCCAGCCCAATGCCGAGATTGGCCCCGGCGATGTTCAGCGACGCGGCAAACGCCGGTGCCTCGGGCGCGGCCTTCATCAAGCGCACATGGCTGACCAGGAACAACGCCGCCTGGGTCACCCCCCAAATGCCCATCGCCGCGGCCAGGCCCAGCGGCGAGTGAATGTTCGGCACCAGCGTCACCATGCCGGCAATCATGAACGCACAAAACGTCATCGAGGCGATCAACGGATGACGATCCACCGCGCGCCCACCCAGCGAGTTGCCGATCAATCCCACCGCACCGAAGCCCATCAGGCACCAGCCGACCACCGTGCCGTTGAAACCGGCGAGGCGTTCCAGAATGTCCGCCAGGTAGGTGTAGGCGGTGAACATGCCACTGAACACGATGATCGACAGCAGCACGTGGCCCATCATCAAGGGGCTGCGCAAGATCTTGAACTGCGAACGCAGACTCACCTGATGCTGATGCAGGCTGGTTTTGGGCAGGTACACAAACAGCAGCAAAGCCTTGGCGAAGGCGATCACCGCAAGGATGCCGAAAGCACTGCGCCATCCAAAGGCGTCGGAAATCAGCGTGCCGACCGGAATGCCGAACACCGTTGCGCAGACGATGCCAAAACCAATCTTGGCGATGGCGCGCCCAGCGTAATCCGGCCCGACGATGTCCACCGCCGTCTCACTGGCCAGGGCCCAGAACACCGGCAGCCCCAGGGCGGGAATCAGCCGCGCGAACGCCATGACCCAGATGTTCGACGCGAATGCCGCCAGGGTATTGGCCAGGCCGAACATGATCAGCACCGAAATGAACAGCTTGCGCCGCTCGAAGCGGGCGAAGTACGCCGTCAGAAAAGGCCCGAACGCCGCCACAGTGAAGGCGAACAACGTCACCAGCAAACCAGCCTGGGGAATCGTGACCTCAAGGTCCCGAGCGATGGCCGGCAACAGGCCGACGATGACAAATTCCGTGGTCAGCACCGTAAAACCGGCGGCGGACAACAGAAGAATGGGCAACAGCATGCAGAACTCCAGAAAAACGACAGCACCAGCGATAGCCCGAAGGCCCACTGGCAGAGATGAAAATGAGGATGGCCAATGTTAACAGAGTGTGTCCGAAAGCGGTTGCACCAACCTGCAAATCAGGTGCTCATCGGGTGACAGTTGGTCACGGGCCTGATGGAAGACCACGACTGGCGCTGTGATAAAATCCGCGCCCTGCGATTTCCACCCCCTGCTCATCAGCTCGCGATCGGCCTCGATGTCGCGACCACCTGAACATTCAGAGATGTTGTTTTATGACTGCTTCGTCCCCTTCACTGTTGCAACGCTTGAAAGGCTTGAGCCTGGTTTCACAAATCATCATCGGCCTGATCGCTGGTATTGCCCTGGCCCTGCTGGCGCCAGAGGTGGCAAAGTCCACGGCATTCATCGGAAAGGTATTCGTTTCGGCGCTCAAAGCCGTCGCGCCGATCCTGGTGTTCGTCCTGGTGATGGCGTCGATCGCCAATCACAAACACGGCCAGGAAACCCACATCCGGCCGATCCTCTTCCTTTATCTGCTGGGCACCTTTGGCGCGGCGGTCGTAGCGGTTGTCGCCAGCATGATGTTCCCGTCGAGCCTGGTGCTCAGCACCCAGGATGTCGCCGTGACCGCGCCGGGTGGCATCAGCGAAGTGTTGCAGAGTCTGCTGTTGAGCGTGGTGGACAACCCGGTCAGTGCGCTGATGAATGCCAACTTCATCGGAATCCTGGCCTGGGCTATCGGCATGGGCATCGCGATTCGCCACGCGGGCGACACCACACGCGAGGTCCTTGATGACCTTTCCAACGGTGTGACGTTGATCGTGCGCCTGGTGATCCGTTTTGCACCGCTCGGGATTTTCGGCCTGGTGGCCTCGACCCTGGCGACTTCAGGTTTCGGCGCGCTGATCGGCTATGTGCACCTGCTGGCCGTGCTGCTGGGCTGCATGGTGTTCGTGGCACTGGTCATGAACCCACTGATTGTGTTCTGGAAACTGCGTCGCAACCCCTTCCCGCTGGTGATCATGTGCCTGCGCGAAAGCGGGATCACCGCGTTCTTCACCCGCAGTTCGGCGGCGAACATTCCGGTCAACCTGGAGCTGAGCAAGCGCCTCGGCCTGCACGAAGACACCTATTCGGTGTCGATCCCACTGGGCGCGACCATCAACATGGCGGGCGCGGCGATTACCATCACCGTCCTGACCCTGGCGGCGGTGCACACTCTGGGCATCGCCGTGGACATTCCCACCGCCATTTTGCTGAGTGTCGTCGCCGCCATCTGCGCCTGCGGCGCATCGGGCGTGGCGGGCGGTTCGCTGCTGTTGATTCCCCTGGCGTGCAGCCTGTTCGGGATCCCCAGCGAAATCGCGATGCAGGTGGTGGCGGTCGGCTTCATCATCGGTGTGTTGCAGGACTCGGCAGAGACTGCGCTGAACTCGTCCACTGATGTGTTGTTCACGGCGGCGGCTTGCCTGGGTGAAGAGCAGAAGGCTTAGATTGCACGGATGAAAAAAAACCGCAGCCAATTGGCTGCGGTTTTTTTTGGCTTTCTGCTTTCTGTAGGAGCGAGCTTGCTCGCGATGGTGGTTCAGACACCGCAGGGTGTCAGTTTCCTTGCGTTATCGTTAACCACCATCGCGAGCAAGCTCGCTCCTACAGAGCAATGGGTGTGCGTCAGAACGCGCCCATATAGTCCCGCTTGCCCACTTCCACGCCATTGTGACGCAGCAGCGCGTAGGCGGTGGTGACGTGGAAGAAGAACTGCGGCAAGCCATAGCTCAGCAGGTAAGCCTGGCCGCTGAAGCGCTTCTCTTTTGGCGTGCCCGGACGCGTCACGATCTCGATGCCTTCCTTGCCATTGATCTGCGCAGGCTTGATCTCGTCGATGTAGGCCAGAACCTTGGTCAACAGCGCTTGCAGCTCGGCGAAAGTGGTTTCGGTGTCGTCGTACTTCGGCACTTCAACCTCGGCCAGGCGGGAGGAAACGCCCTTGGCAAAATCCACCGCGATCTGCACCTGACGCACCAGCGGGAACATGTCCGGGAACAGACGCGCTTGCAGGAAAGCATTGGCGTCGATGTTTTTGGCGGTGGCGTGGGCTTCGGCCTTGTGCAGGACGTCGCTCAGGGCGGTGAGCATTTGCTTGAAAACCGGAATGGATGCGTCGTACAGGGAAATGGTCATGGCAGTCTCGTGTGATGACAGGAGTGAAACGTGGGAGCGATTATAGCGAGCTGCGAATCCTGCGGCGTCTGCCCGCAGATAAAAATAACGGCATGAAACAATGGCGTTTTGATGACTGTTTGCTGCGAATTCAGTTGCCATTGGCGCGCGCCGGCCTAAAGTGCATGCCAGCAGGATCAGATTATGAATCGCGTAAGGACGCAGCATCATGAGTGAGCAAGAAACCACGTTCGAAGAGCCACGGCTCAACAGCACGGAAATCCGCATTCTGGGCTCGTTGATAGAGAAGCAGGCCACCAGCCCGGAAACCTATCCGCTGACGCTCAATGCGCTGGTCATTGCCTGCAATCAGAAAACCAGTCGTGAACCGGTGATGAACCTGACTCAAGGTCAGGTCGGCCAGAGCCTGCGCGCTCTCGAAGGTCGAGGCTTTGCCAAATTGGTCATGGGCAGCCGTGCCGACCGCTGGGAACACAAAGTCGATAAGGCGCTGGAACTGGTGCCAGCCCAGGTGATTCTCACCGGATTGATGTTTCTGCGCGGACCGCAGACTGTCAACGAGCTGTTGACCCGCAGTGGGCGCATGCATGATTTCGAAGATGCCGAACAGGTGGTGCACCAACTGGAACGCCTGATCGCCCGAGGTCTGGCCGTACTGATCCCGCGCCAGGCCGGGCAGCGCGAAGATCGTTATACCCACGCTCTGGGCGATCCGGCGGACATCGAAGCGATCCTCGCCGCCCGCCAGAACCCGACCGAGCGCAGCGCTGGCGGTGGTGTTTCGTTGGAGCGGATCGAAGAACTGGAAGCGCGGATTGCGGCGCTGGAAGAACGGTTGGCGCGGCTGGAATAACCTGATGTTCTGATGTTGACTGTCCCGGCCCCATCGCGAGCAGGCTCTCTCCCACAGGGATCACCGATAGCCTGCTCGCGATGGGGCCGGTACAGCCACCGCATCACTACCAGACAGAATCACCCCCGAGCAAACGCCACGGCCTTTTCAAACTGCTCAACCGTCGGGCGCACCCCGGTGTACAGCACAAACTGCTCGAGCGCCTGGATCGCAATGACTTCCAGGCCAGTGATCACCCGCTTGCCTTCGGCGCGCGCCCGCACGATCAACGGTGTTTCGCTAGGAACAGCCACCACATCGAAGACCGTCTGTGCGGCTGCAATCGTCTCGGCGTCGAAGGCCAGTTGATCGGCCTCGGGTCCCCCAGCCATGCCGATCGGGGTGACATTGATCAGCATTTGCGGGTTGCGCGCCCCCAGTTCGGCTTGCCACTCGTAACCCAGCGATTGCGCCAGCGCGCGCCCGGCGCTTTCGTTTCGGGCGACGATCAAGCCGTTCTTGTACCCGCCATCGCGCAGCGCACTGGCTACGGCCTTGGCCATACCGCCGCTGCCACGCAGGGCAAAGGTTGAGTCCTTGGGCACCCGATGGGTGTCCAGCAGTTGCGCGACAGCGATGTAATCGGTGTTGTAGGCCTTGAGGTGGCCGTTGGTATTGACGATGGTATTGATCGATTGGATGGCTGCGGCGGAGGCGTCCAACTCGTCAACCAGTGCAATGCACGCTTCCTTGAACGGCATCGACACCCCGCACCCGCGAATGCCCAGTGCGCGGATGCCAGCCACCGCGCCGGTCAGGTCCTGGCTGCTGAAGGCCTTGTAATAGAAATTCAAGCCCAACTGCTCGTACAGATGGTTGTGGAATCGCAGGCCGAAGTTGCCAGGGCGCCCAGACAGGGACATGCACAGTTGGGTGTCTTTGTTGGGGTTCATCTGCATGAGACATCTCCTTCATGGGTACGCGCCTGCGCCGGGCAGTGCGATGTAAAAAAACCGGTACAGACCTTACACAAAATTTACCCAACGGCTGTGCAGAATTTCGAAGAAGCGCTGTCTTATAGGTATCCCCGCGACAATCCCTGGGTCTATCGCAGACACCGGCGCCGGGCTGAAGAATCGAGGAACTATCATGATCCGTAAAATCCCCGCAGTGGCCCTGCTGATCGGCGCTCTGGCTGTCGCAGGACAGGCTCAAGCGCATGGCGGTGGCGGCTGGCAAGGTCCGGCGGTATTTGGCGCGATCGTCGGGTCGGCCATCGTCGGCTCGGCCATTATCAACAGCAACCGCCCGGTCTATGTCGCTCCGCAACCTGTCTATGCAGAGCCGGCGCCGGTGTATTACGCACCACCGCCGCCACCGGTTTATTACCAGCCAGCGCCGGTGTACGTACAACAACCCATTTATTACCGCCCGGCTCCGGTCTACTACGGGCCGCCGCGTGGTTATTACGGCCCGCCCCGTGGCTATTATGGCCCGCCACATGGATACGGCCGCTGGTAACAACCTCAATTAAAGCCCTGCCTCAAGCAGGGCTTTTTTAGGCCTGTGGATCCGTATTGGATGGACTCGCCGCTTCGACTTTTCGCAACCATTCATCGCCAAGGTCTGAATACCTTTCGTCGAGGTCGCTGTCGGGACAGTGCCGGTTGGGCAAGGCGTTCATATTTTTGTCATGACAGGTCCGCAAGCTGGTTCTGTCCGCCCACAATTGCTTGATAACAACAAGGACGAGCCCATGCCCACGCAAAACCCCCATCGCGATACCAGCTTGTGCACTTGCGACAAGGTGTACAGCGCCCTGACCGAACTCAAGCAGCTCGAGGGTCATCGCAACGCCAAGTTCCTTTCGCTGATGGCTGAAAACCTGGTACGCAAGGGCCTGCTCAACGAGCAGGAAGTGATGCACCTGCTGGATCTTGTAGTGGATTGACCGACAGACGGTCGCTTGGCCTCACTTGCATCAATGACCACTATTGAAAGCGTTGATTTCTCGTCCAGGCACCAGGCTCGTAATGTAGCTCCATAGATTGATGGAGGTACTTATGTCCCAGGTTAAAATCATGTCCGTTATCGGCAGCGCCGTTCCCGCCTCGCTCAGGGAGGTCGGCTTGCTCGCCTGCTGGTATTTGATGCAGGACGGCGAACCGATCAGCGGTCCGCTCACCTCGCTCAATGCCGCCCAGGCCTTGTCTCGACGCCTCGACACCGAGCGATTCAGCGCTTAAGGCAACTGCACCCGCGGTTGCGTTTCGATGAAAATCGCCCAGCTCGACATGAACAGTGCCGCGATGAGGGGCCCGATCACAAAGCCGTTGAGGCCGAAAATGGCCAGGCCACCCAACGTCGAGATGAGAATCAGGTAATCCGGCATCTTGGTGTCCTTGCCCACGAGTATCGGGCGCAACACATTGTCCACCAGGCCGATCACGAACACACCGAACAGCCCGAGCACCACGCCCTGCCAAATCGCCCCGCTGAACAGGAAAAACGCCGCCACCGGCGCCCAGACAATCCCCGCTCCGACGGCCGGTAGCAACGACAGAAACGCCATGAGCACCGCCCAGAGCAACGCGCTGGGAATATCGAGAAACCAGAAAATCAGCCCGCCCAGCGCACCTTGCGTCATGGCCACCACCAGGTTGCCCTTGACTGTGGCCCGCACCACCCGATTGAACTTGAGCTGCAAACGGCGCTTCTGGTGTTCTTCCAGCGGTATGGCGGTGCGCATTTTGCGCGCCAGTTCGGCACCGTCGCGCAGAAAAAAGAACAGCAGGTAGAGCATGATGAAGAAGCTCACCAGGAAATCGAATGTGCCCTGGCCGAAGCTGAACGCCTGACTGGTGATGAATTCATTGCCGCTCACGGCACTCTTGATGATTTTCTCGCGCAGTCCCTCCAGCTCACCGACCCCGGCCCGATCGAGCAAATGCTGGAAGTACGCCGGCAGGCTGTGCTTGAAATGCGTGACATAACCGGCGATGTCCAGCTCGCCGCTTTCGATGCGCTTGTACACCGTAGCGCCTTCCTGGACCAACAACATGCCGAGAATGATCATCGGCAAAATGGCGATCACCAGGCAGATGCCCAAGGTCAGCGCTGACGTAAAGTTGCGCTGCCATCCCAGCTTCAACTGCAGCCGCCGCTGCATGGGCGCAAACAGGATGCCAAGGATCACCGCCCAGAACACCGCGCCGTAGAACGGCAGCAGAATCCAGATAAAAGCCGCCGTAACCAGTCCAAGCAGGACCACCAGCGACTTGTTGTGTACCGTCTGTTCGTTCATGTCCGATCCATGTCAGTCCAAGGCGACGCAGGTCGCGTCCTGTTGCTTAGTCCACCACGGTTCGCGCGAGTGCCATCGGTTTGTTCACCAAGCATAGATCCAGATCAATGAAACCCGCAGGCAAGGCCGTTACCCTGCCCGGCTTTTGCGATCGACACGCCCATGACCCTCGCCAAGCCCGAACTGCTCGCCCCCGCCGGCACCCTGAAAAACATGCGCTATGCCTTCGCCTATGGCGCCGACGCCGTGTACGCCGGCCAGCCGCGCTACAGCCTGCGAGTGCGCAATAACGAATTCGACCACGCCAACCTCGCACTCGGCATCCGCGAGGCACAGGGCCAGGGCAAGCGGTTCTACGTGGTGGTCAACATCGCGCCGCACAACGCCAAGCTCAAGACATTCCTCAAGGATCTGGAGCCGGTGATTGCCATGGCGCCGGATGCGCTGATCATGTCCGACCCCGGCCTGATCATGCTGGTACGCCGGCATTTCCCACAGATGCCGATTCACCTCTCGGTGCAGGCCAACACGGTCAACTGGGCAAGCGTCGAGTTCTGGCAGTCGCAAGGGGTGAGCCGGATCATTCTGTCGCGGGAGCTGTCGCTGGAGGAAATCGAGGAAATTCGCCAACAAGTGCCAGCCATGGAACTGGAAGTGTTTGTCCACGGCGCCTTGTGCATGGCCTACTCCGGACGCTGCCTGCTGTCGGGTTACATGAACAAGCGCGATGCCAACCAAGGCACCTGCACCAACGCCTGCCGCTGGAAATACTCGGCGCAGGAGGCGGCAGAAAACGTCGTCGGCGATATCGTCCAGACCTTCGAGCCCGAACCCACGCTGGGCATCGGCGCGCCGACCGACCAGGTGTTCCTGTTGCAGGAAGCCAATCGCCCCGACGAATTGATGCCCGCCTTCGAGGACGAACACGGTACCTACATCATGAACGCCAAGGATCTGCGCGCCGTGCAGCACGTCGAACGCCTGACCCGCATGGGCGTGCACTCGCTGAAAATCGAAGGCCGCACCAAATCCCATTTCTATTGCGCGCGCACCACCCAGGTTTACCGGCAGGCCATCGATGATGCCGTGGCCGGGCGTGAATTCGATCGCAACCTGATGACCCACCTGGAATCCCTCGCTCAGCGCGGTTACACCGAAGGCTTCCTGCGCCGCCACGTCCATGACGAGTACCAGAATTATCAGAACGGCAGTTCGGTGTCGGAGCGCCAGCAGTTCGTCGGCGAACTGACCGGTTCAAGGCGTGAGGGGTTGGCGGAGGTGAAAGTGAAAAACCGCTTCGCCCTCGGTGATCACATGGAATTGATGACCCCCAACGGCAACGTCCATTTCGACCTGCACCAGTTGCACAACCTCAAGGGCGAATCCATCGACGTCGCGCCGGGTGATGGCCACACGGTGTACCTGCCGATCCCGGAAACGGTGGATTTGGCGTTTGGATTGTTGATGCGAGATGTGGCGAAGCCCTGACCCCACATCATCACGCAAACTCTTCACGCAACATTGCCACAAACGCCTCTCGCGCCGGGTGGACCCCGGCGTTTTCGTGCCAGTAAAACAGGTTGTCGATGGCCGTCAGGTCGGGAAATTCGTACCCCGCGCAACCGGCGCCCTTGGCGTACTGATCGAACACGCCCTTGGGCACCAACGCAACGCCTGCCCCCGCGCTCACGCAACCGACAATCGCGCCGTAACTGGCCAGGCTGACAATCGGCAGTGCATGGCCCTGGCGCAATAGCCAGTGTTCCAACGCCGCGCGATAAGGGCAGCCCTGGGGCCACATGAACACGGTTTTGTCCCGCAGGTCGTTGATGTCACGCACCGGCCCCATCGATGTCGAGGCGATCAACAGCAAGTCCTCGCGGTACATCGGCGTGCGCTTGAGGTGCGAGCGCTCGACATCCACCGCGACTATCGCTCCGTCGAGCCGATGTCCAACCGTGTCATCGAGCAGTTGCCCCCAACTGCCAGTCGTCAGCTCCAACGCCACCGCCGGATAACGCTTGTGGAACTTGGCCAGCAGACGCGGCAAGCGACCCGTCGCGGACGATTCTATTGCCCCGATGCGCAACGGGCCGGACGGCTCGGCGGCGGGGTCCAATGCCCGCTTGGCTTCGGCGGTGAGCGCAAGGATCTTCGAGGCGTAAGCCAGAAACGTCTGCCCTGACGCACTGATGCGCAGCCCCCTGCCCTCGCGCAAAAACAACGCGACGCCCAACTCTGCCTCCAGTGCCTTGATCCGCGCCGTAACGTTCGACGGCACACAATGCAGCAACTCAGCCGCGCGGGCGATGCTGCCCACGTCGGCAACGGTCTTGAACATACGAATCTGGGCCAGCTCCATACATCACCTAGAGTGAACGTTTTGAGCAGTATAAGTCAGTTGTGGCGAATGGTTCGCCTTACGATACTCCAGGCATCTGCCAACCGGTGCCCGACCATGTCAACGCTCGCCACTGCTTCCCCCCTCAAAATCACCCTGGCCATGGCCTTTGTCGTGGCGTGCTGGGGGTATTCTCCCAGCGGCATTCACATCGGCCTGCAAGCTTACGACCCCGGACACCTGGCGCTGCTGCGGTTTGTGCTGGCCTCTGCGCTCATGGCCCTGATCGCCTTGATCAAGGGCATCAGCCTGCCATGCCTGCGCGATGTGCCGCTGCTGTTCGGCCTCGGCTTTTTTGCCGTGAGCCTGCATCACGTGGCGATCAACTTCGGCCAGCAAGGCGTGAGAGCCGGGGCATCAAGTGTCCTGGCGCAAACGACCCCCCTGTTCAGCACGTTGCTGGCACGGTTTGTCTTCAAAGATCAGGTGAGCGCCTGGCGCTGGGGCTGTGTATTGCTCGGGCTGATCGGCGTGATGATCGTGGTCGCAGGTGACCGTGGTTTGGGCAGCCTCGACGCCCATGGTCTGTTGATCCTGCTCGCCGCGCTGTCCTGGAGTCTTTACTTTGCCTTGCAGAAACTTCATTGCGCGCGTTACAGCGGGCTGACACTCGTGTGTTACACGGTGTGGTCCGGAACTGTGTTGCTGCTGGTGTACCTGCCAGGGCTGGCGGCGCAAGTGGCCACCGCACCCGCCCGTGTGCAACTGGCTGTACTGGCGCTGGGCGTGTTTCCCAGTGCGCTCGCCTATCTTGCCTGGGCATTCGTGCTCGCGCACGTTGACCTGAGTCGGGCGACGATGACCCTGTACCTGGTGACACCGACAGCGATGGTGATGGCGTCTTTCGCCTTGGGCGAGCGCCCCAGCCTGATGATCGTCGTTGGCGCCCTGGTCGTGCTGATCAGCGTGCTGGCGCTGAACCTGGAGCGCAAGACTCTGATCATCGACTCATCGACTACCTGTGATAAATGACACTTTTTTGATCCATATCAAAGCAATCGGACATTGACCCCCCAGGCAAACTATTGGCGCCAGATTCAAGGCGATAGCACTTAGCCATTGCCGTAACATCGAGCACAGGTGTGCGCGGATAAAAATAGCGGTACGACAACTTAGCGCCTCAATGAATTTAATTGGAATGAGGGTTAAGGGCCATGCTGAAAAATGCCCCGCTACGTTTGAAACTGCTATTGATCCTGGCACTGCCCCTTCTCGGGTTTCTATTGCTGTCGGGCCTGTTTGTGTCGAGCAACTACGCAACGCTGCACGACATGAATGAGACGGTGACCGCCAGCGCCACCGCGCAGAAATTGAGTCGATTGATTACCACACTCCAACGCGAACGCGGCGCCAGTGGTGTATTCCTCGGCAGCGGCGGCAAGTCCATGGCGCAGCAGCTGACGCAAATGCGCAACGGTTCCAATGTTTCGATCGAGGCCGTGCGGGGGCTGTCTGCCCAGGGCGATGCACAACTGGTGGATGCCATTCGTGCACTGGATGAGCTGCCAGCCCTTCGTGCGCAGGTGGATAAGTTGAGTATCAGCGGGACCGAGTCGGGTGAGCGTTATACCCGGCTGATCAAGACGCTCATCGGCTTTACCCACTCCCTGGAAGCGAACGTCAATAACGCCGGGGTGATTCACGCGCTCAGCGCGCTCAACCAGTTCATCGAAATGAAAGAACGGGCCGGACGCGATCGGGTACTGCTCGGCCTGGTGTTCAATCAGGGCTACTTCGACGAAACCCTGCTGTCGCGCTTCAGCAGCAACCTGGGCGAGTTCTCTGCCTACTCCGATGCGTTCCGCCGCAAGGCCCCGCCCGCTTCGCTGAAACAGTTCGAGGAACAAATGCGAAGCCCAGTCGCCCTCGAAGTCGACAGATTGCAACGACTGGCGTTTGAAATTCCATTGGGCCAACCGCTGAACATCAAACCCGAAATGTGGTTCCAAACCTCCACCCAGCGCATCGACCTGATGGGCCAGGTAGAAGAAGCCCTGAGCCAGAGCGTGAGCAACCTGGCCATGCATGAACGCGACATCGCCAGCCGTGCGCTATGGCTGACGATTGGCGCGATGGTCGTATCGTTACTGGTAGTCGCACTGCTTTCATACATCATCATCCGCACCATCAATCTGGCGGTGAGCGACGTCAACCGGGTACTCGACGGCCTCGCCCAACGCGACCTTACCGCCCGAGCCACCTACAAGAGCAAGGACGAGTTCGGCCAGATCTCCCTCAATCTCAATCGCATGGCCGAAGAAATCAGGGGGATTATCGAGGAAATCGGCAACGCCACGGCGCAAGTGGCCACGGCGGCGGAGGAGTCCTCTGCGGTGACGATCCAGACCAGCCAGAGCGTTGACCAGCAGCGCCAGGGCACCGAACAGGTCGCTACCGCGATCAATGAAATGAGCGCCACGGTGCGTGAAGTCGCGCAAAGCACCAACGACGCTGCGCAGATGTCGCGGCAGATCAACCTCAGCACCGAGCAAGGTCGCGCCGAGATCGAAAGCACCATCAGCCTGATCCGCCAATTGTCAGGCCAGGCCGAGGACACCGCGCAGATCATCGGCAATCTCAAGGATGAAAGCCACGCGATTTCCTCGGTGCTCGACGTTATTCGCGGCATCGCCGAACAGACCAATCTGCTGGCACTGAACGCAGCAATCGAAGCGGCCCGGGCTGGAGAGTTCGGTCGCGGTTTTGCCGTGGTCGCCTCCGAAGTGCGCACCCTGGCGCAGAAAACCCAGGAATCCACAGGCAACATCCAGCAGATGATCAGCAACCTGCAAGCCGGGTCGGATCACGCGGTCATTTCCATGCAGGAAACGCTCGACAAGGCGCAGGACGGCGCAAGCAAAGTTGAACGCGCAGGTGAATTGCTGGTGGAGATCGCCGACGGCGTCGCCCGTATCAACGACCGCAACATTCAGATCGCCTCGGCTGCCGAAGAGCAGAGTGCGGTGTCGGAGGACATCAACCGCAACGTGAACGAGATCAATGACCTGGTGATTCAGGTCAGTGCCGGCGCCGAGCAGACGGCGATCACCAGCCAGGAGCTGGCCCGCCTGGCCGAATACCAGCAACAACTGGTCAACCGGTTCAAGATGGCCTAGCCGTCAGTGCACGTCAGTCGCGAGCGGCGAGAAACCGGTCGCGACTATAGGTCAGGTGCAGCCACATCGCGGCCCGCGCCGCATCGGCGTCCTGGCGCTTGATGGCATTGAGAATGGCCTCATGCTCCAGGTTGGCAAGCTGTCCCAACTTGCTCAGATCCGTGGCGCCGCGTTCGACGGCGTTGACCCGGGTGCGGGGAATCATGGCGCTGCCCAGGTGCTGCATGATTTCACTGAAACAGGCGTTGCCGGTGGCCTCTGCAATCAACAAATGAAAGCGCCGGTCGGCCTCGACGCAACTGTCGTTGTTGGCCAGCAAACGTTGATAATCGTCCAAGGCCTGGCGCATTTGGACCAGTTGCGAATCGGTTCGCCGCGTGGCTGCCAGCGCTGCGGCCTGGGTTTCCAGGCCCAGACGCAATTCCAGGATGCTGCGCACTCCCAGTGCGGTGTCGACATTCAGCCGCAACCCCTGCTCCGGCGCACGTTCGATGACGAAGGTGCCGATGCCGTGCCGCGTCTCCACCAACCCCGACGCCTGCAACTTCGAGATGGCCTCGCGCACCACCGTGCGACTGACGCCGTGCTCGGCAACGATGCTGTTTTCCGATGGCAGCTTGTCCCCCGGCAGCATCTGGCCGAGCAGGATGCTCTGGGTCAGCTTGCTCACCAGGTCATGAGCCAGGTTGTGAGTGCGCTTGCGGGCAGGCGCGTCGAGTTCTTCTTGCATGGGCTCATCCGAAGGCGCAATTGACGCCATCGTAGCACTGCGGATGAGCGGAAGCCGGAATAAACACGCACCAACTTGTATGACAACACTCAACAAACTCGCCGTAAGCCGCCAAAAAACACTGAAAACAAAACCACAAAAAGACAGGGCATCCCGACAAAACCCAAGATTACTGGGATGCAACCCCTTGCAGAACAAAAAAACGCAGTTGTATGATGTCTCTCAACAAGCAGCACCCAGCAATACCCCGCATAAAAATAATCAGTGGGAGACAATCAAGTGAACACACCCCTTACCGGGATGCACGACGGCGTCAATCCGGTCCTGCAATCCGCCATCGCGAAAGTGAAACGCCACGTTCTGCCCCTGTTCGTCATCATGTTCATCGTCAACTACATCGATCGCGTGAACATCGGTTTCGTCCGCACTCACATGGAACACGACCTGGGTATCGGCGCTGCCGCCTACGGATTCGGTGCCGGTCTGTTCTTCATCGGTTATGCATTGTTCGAAGTCCCCTCCAACCTGCTTTTGCAAAAAGTCGGTGCCCGAGTCTGGCTGACTCGCATCATGCTGACCTGGGGCCTGGTCGCCGCCAGCATGGCCTTCATCCAGAACGAAACCCACTTCTACATCCTGCGTTTTCTGCTGGGCGTGGCGGAAGCCGGTTTCTTTCCGGGGGTGATCTACTACTTCACTCGCTGGCTGCCCGGCGCCGAGCGTGGCAAGGCCATCGCGATTTTCCTGAGTGGGTCGGCCGTGGCATCGCTGATCTCCGGCCCACTGTCTGGGCTGCTCTTGCAAATCAACGGGCTTGGGATGCACGGTTGGCAATGGATGTATTTCATTGAAGGCATGTTCTCGGTAGGCCTGTGCGTGTTCGTGTGGTTCTGGCTGGATTCAAAGCCCCATGACGCCAAATGGCTGAACCGCCAAGAACAGGACGCGCTGGTTCAGGCCATCGACGCCGAACAACTGGCCCGCGAAGCCGCCTCACCGGTCAAACCCTCCCTGGGGACGCTGCTCAAGGATCGCCAGATCATTCTGTTCTGCCTGATCTATTTCTTCATCCAGTTGACCATCTACGCCGCGACGTTCTGGCTGCCGAGCATCATCAAGAAAATGGGCGACCTCAGCGACATTCAGGTCGGCCTGTTCAACTCGATCCCGTGGTTGCTGTCGATCGTCGGCATGTACGCCTTTGCCTCCCTGTCGACGAAATGGAAACACCAGCAAGCCTGGGTGGCTGCGGCACTGCTGATCGCCGCAGCCGGGATGTTCATGTCCACAACGGGCGGGCCGATCTTCGCGTTCGTGGCCATCTGTTTCGCGGCGCTGGGTTTCAAGTCCGCGTCTTCGCTGTTCTGGCCGATTCCCCAGGCCTACCTGGATGCGCGAATCGCCGCCGGGGTGATTGCGCTGATCAACTCGGTGGGCAACCTCGGCGGCTTCGTCGCGCCGACCACTTTTGGCCTTTTGGAACAACACACCGGCTCGATCCAGGGCGGGTTGTACGGATTGGCCGCCACTTCGATTATCGCCGCAATCATCGTTTTCGCGGCCCGCAATACACCCAAAACCGCACCACCGGTGGCTGCTGACAAACCTGCGCCACAGCACGCCTGACATGGCCTCTGATAAGGACAACAACATGACCGCACATGACACCGCCAAAGCCCCGATCATCACCAGCATGCAGGTGGTCCCAGTAGCCGGCCACGACGGCATGCTGCTCAACCTGAGCGGCGCCCACGGCCCCTTCTTTACTCGCAACGTGGTGATCCTCAAGGACAACGCCGGCCACACCGGCGTCGGCGAAGTGCCGGGCGGCGAGCGAATTCGCCAGACCCTGGAAGATGCCCGCTCGCTGGTGGTGGGCAGTCCGATCGGCAGTTATCAGAAGATTCTTAATCAGGTGCGCCAGACCTTCGCCGACCGTGATGCCGGCGGTCGCGGCCTGCAGACATTCGACCTGCGCATCACCATCCACGCCGTCACCGGCCTGGAAGCCGCACTCCTGGATTTGCTCGGCCAGTACCTGGACGTTCCGGTGGCCGCCCTGCTCGGCGAAGGCCAGCAGCGTGACGAAGTGAAGATGCTCGGTTACCTGTTTTATGTCGGCGACCGGGAACAGACCAATCTGGACTATCGCAGCGAAGCGGACGCTGACAACGATTGGTTTCGCCTGCGTCACGAAAAGGCCATGACCGCCGAGGCAGTGGTGCGTCTGGCACAAGCCGCTCACGCGCGGTATGGCTTCCAGGACTTCAAGCTCAAAGGTGGCGTACTGAGCGGCGATGCCGAGATCGAAGCCGTGACTGCGCTGGCCGAAACCTTCCCGCAGGCGCGCATCACCCTCGACCCGAACGGTGCATGGTCACTCAAGGAAGCGATTCGCTTGTGCCGCGATCAGCATCAAGTGCTGGCCTACGCCGAGGATCCTTGTGGCGCGGAAAGCGGCTACTCGGGACGCGAAGTCATGGCTGAGTTCCGCCGTGCCACCGGCCTTAAAACCGCCACCAACATGATCGCCACCGACTGGCGGGAAATGGGGCACGCCATCCAGTTGCAATCGGTGGACATCCCGCTGGCCGATCCGCACTTCTGGACCATGCAGGGCTCGGTTCGGGTCGCGCAGATGTGCCATGAGTGGGGCCTGACCTGGGGCTCGCATTCCAACAACCACTTCGACATTTCCCTGGCCATGTTCACCCACGTCGCCGCCGCAGCACCGGGCGACATCACCGCCATCGACACGCACTGGATCTGGCAGGACGGTCAGCGCCTGACCCGCGAACCGCTGCAAATCGTCGGTGGTTGCGTACAGGTGCCGAACAAACCTGGGCTGGGCGTCGAGCTGGACATGGATCAGTTGGCCAAGGCCCACGAGCTGTACAAGGGAATGGGGCTCGGCGCGCGAGATGACAGCTTGGCGATGCAGTTCCTGATACCGGGGTGGAAGTTTGATAACAAGCGGCCGTGTCTGGTGCGTTGAGACACACCTCAGCGAGCCTGTCGACGCCTCGACAAGCTCGCTCCTACGGGAATTGGGTCAAGACAGGGCAGCCTGCAATAACCACCCTTTGAACGCCGCCATCGCCGAGGTTTCGGGCCGAGACTGCAAACGTGTCAGCCAGTAGCTGCCGGTGGTGATGCCAATGGCGAACGGTTGCTCAATGGCCCCGACCGTCAATTGCCGGGCGAACATCAGCGGGGGTGCCAACGCCACCCCCGCGCCTTGCAGCGCCGCTTCCATCATCGCCAGTGACGAGTCGAAGACGATACTGCGCGGCGGCGCGACATGAGGTGCAAGACCGGTGGCCTGAAACCACTGCGGCCACTCGTCCGTGCGGTAGGAACGCAATAACGTTTGCTGCAACAGATCGTCCGGAGTCTGCAATTGCCGGGCTATCTGCGGCACGCACAACACCGACAACGGCGCCTCGATCAGGCGCACCGCCTCGATGCCGTGCCAGGCCCCGGCACCGAAGCGAATCGCATAGTCCAAACCTTCGGCGGCAACATCCACACGATTGTTATGGGTCGACAGGCGGAGATCTATGAAGGGATATTTCGCCTGGAAGTCCGCCAGCCTCGGCATCAGCCACCCCACCGCGAACGTCCCCACTGCCCCCACCGTCAACACTTCACGAAAATGCCCGCCCTCGAAACGTTCCAGTGTGGCGGCGATGCGGTCGAAAGACTCACGCAGCACCGGCAACAGGGTTTCCCCTTCACTGGTCAGCATCAGCCCCCGGGGCAAGCGTTTAAACAGTGTCACCTTGAGCTGGGCTTCCAGGCTCTTGACGTGATGACTGACCGCCGCCTGCGTCACACACAGTTCGACCGCCGCTCGGGTGAAGCTCAGATGCCGGGCCGATGCCTCGAAGGCGCGAAGCGCATTGAGTGGCAATTGCGGGCGAATCATGCTGACTCCCAAATTTTTCTAATGACCAGGCCCAAATAACATCGTTTGTCCCAGGGCGGAAAAGTGAATAGATTTTCGCCACACTCATCGGCGGCCCCCTGGGAATCGCTCGCTCCGAACGGGCACACATGACAAAAACCTCATGAACAGCAGCGTACACATGCACAACTTAAAGCTCAGCAAGGCCTTATCCTACAGCGCTTTCGGACTTCTCCTCAGCACAGGGTACGGCATGACCGCGAATGCAACGGACTCGCAGATTGAAGCGACAGTCAACAGCATCGTCAGACCACTCATGCAGCAGCAAGGCATCCCTGGCTTGGCAGTCGCCGTCACCGTGAACGGCAAGCCACATTACTTTAATTACGGCGTTGCCTCGAAGGAAACAAGCGAAAAGGTCAGCGAAAACACACTGTTCGAGATTGGTTCGGTCAGCAAGACCTTCACTGCGACCCTCGCCGCATACGCCCAGGCCAGTGGCAAACTGTCCTTGACCGACAAGGCCAGCCAGGTCTGGCCCGCCCTGCGGGGCAGTGCGTTCGATAACATCAGCGTGCTGCAACTGGGCACCTATTCCGGCGGTGGGTTGCCGTTGCAGTTTCCCGCCGAGGCGGACACGCCGGACGGAATGCTCGGCTATTTCAAACACTGGAAACCGGTGTACGCCCCGGGCAGCCATCGCCAGTACTCCAACCCGAGTCTTGGACTGTTCGGTTACCTGGCCGCGCAACGTCTTGGCTTGCCGTTCGATGAGGCGGTGGAAAAGACCCTGCTGCCCAAACTCGGTTTGAAACACACCTTCCTCAGGGTCCCGCAGGATCAACTGGGGCTTTACGCCCAGGGCTACAACAAGGATGACAAGCCGGTACGGGTCGGCCCGGGAGCGCTGGACTCGGAAGCTTATGGGGTGAAGACCAGCGCGGCGGACCTGATCCGCTACGTGCAGGCGAACATGCAACCGGCGCTACTGGAAAAGCCCTTGCAACAGGCCATCGCCCTCACCCACACCGGCTACTACCAGGTAGGCGACACGACTCAGGGGCTGGGCTGGGAGTTCTATCCCTATCCGGTCAAGCTCGACACCTTGCTGGCGGGCAATTCAGCGCAGATGGCCTATGAAGCCAACCCGGTGCGATGGCTCAATCCTCCCCAACCTCCTCGTCAGGATGCGCTGTTCAACAAGACCGGCTCAACCAGCGGATTTGGCGCCTATGTCGCGTATGTTCCCGCGAAGCAGATTGGGATTGTGATGTTGGCCAACCGCAATTATCCAAATGCCGAGCGAATCAAAATCGCCCATGCGGTATTGGAGGCATTGGGTTATTGATTTCAGGAATGGACGGGCTGAGCCCAGATACCCCCTGCCCCTCAACCTGCAGGAGGTTCACGAATCGACGAATAGGTCGGGACTCACGCCCGCTCAATCATCCGGCTGCTCGGGCGGCTTGGACGGTTTCGCCGGCTTGGCGGGTTTTGCATTCTTCGCACCTTTGGCCGGGACCGGTTCGGCAGCGGGAGGAGGTGGCGCGGCGGCTGCGGCTTCCTTCTCGGCCATGGGCATGGCGTCGATGGTATCGAAGATTTTCTTCAAGTCCGTAGATTTGGCTTCTTCACCTGAGCTCTCGAACTTCTTCTCGCCGTCCTTACCGATCAATATCACTTTGGGCAACGCCCCCGCCCCCAGTTTCAACGCACGAATCAGCGCCATGGTGTCCTGCTGGCCGATGTCCTTGCCATCAAGCTGGCCGGACATGTTCAGCACGCTGTACACCTTGATGTTGCGATCAGCGATCCCCTGCTTGTTGGCCGGGTCTTCCAGGGATTTTTTCAGGTTGACCCAGACAGGGTCCACCGTGCTTTGGGCGATGACGATCAGCGGTCGGGACAGGCCTTTCTGGACATCCAACGGCGAATCACCATCAGCAGCGAGCAAGGGACCGGCGAAGGCCAGCAAGGTTGTCAGGGTCAGTGACCTGATGAGCATGCGCATCTCCTTTTGATATCCACGCTCTAGTGATTGCGCATCGCGGCGTTCGTTCCGGGTGAGCACCGCAATTGTGTTTCGCCATGTCCCAAGCTTAGGTCAGGGCAGTCAATGCGCAACCAGTGCCGATGCTGACAATCGGTGGTTGCCCTTCCCGGTCAGGCCCTTCCATAATCGACGCTCTTTGGCTCCTGTGAGGTGTTCGTCCGATGCGCAATTGATGCCGCCGTCCTGTTTGACGGTCCCGACTTCATGTTTTCCCATTCTGTGGGGAAGTGATCGCTGGCATCCATTGAGAAACACCCATGCCCCATTCCCGCCTGACGCTGGACAGCGTTTCCTTGACCTTGCCCGATGGCCGGGTTGTTTTTTCCGATCTTTGCATTGAATTTGATCAACACGCCACTGGCCTGGTAGGCCGCAATGGTGTGGGCAAGAGTTTGCTCGCGCGAATACTGGCCGGCCAGATGGAGCCCAGCAGTGGCCGATGCGTGCGCGATGGCTCTGTGCACTACCTGACGCAACAGGTCGATACAACCCGAAGTGTTGCCGATCTGATGGGTGTCGAGCCAGTGCTGGCGGCCCTGCAACGTATCGAAGCCGGCAGTGTCGAGCCTGCGGATTTCGACATCGTCGCGGATCGCTGGGATATCCGCAGGCTTGTGCAGACCGAGTTGCAGGCTCAGGGCCTGGGCCACCTTTCGCTTGAGCAACCTGCCGGGAAGCTCAGTGGTGGCCAGGCCATGCGCGTGGCGCTGGTGGGAGCCTGGGTCGCCAACCCTGACTGGCTGATACTCGATGAGCCGACCAATCACCTTGATCGTGCCAGCCGCCTGGCGTTCATGGACCAACTGGATCAGTGGCCCAAGGGTTTGCTGGTGATCAGCCATGACCGGCAATTGTTGCGGCGCATGTCGCGCATCGTCGAACTGTCGTCTCTGGGCCTGCAAAGCTATGGTGGCGACTACGATTTTTATCAGCAGACCAAGTCCCTGGAACGCGAAAACGCCGCGCGGCTATTGCAGCAGCGCAAGCATGAACGCAAGCGTGGCGAGCAGGTGCTGGCCCAACAGCGCGAGCGTCAGGAACGCCGAAACGCCCAGGGCAACCGCAGTGCACGCGAGGCTAATCAGGCGCCGATTCTGCTGGGGCGCCGCAAGGAGCAGAGTGAGAACAGTCTGGGTAAATCAAGAGCCCAGGAAGCCGCCGCTCGCGAACAGATGAACCGACAGGTGCGCGAGGCAGCGCAACAGGTCGAGCAAGATGCGTTGATTCGTTTGTATTCGCCTCAGGATTCATCGACCCATCGCCGTCAGATCGCCAGGCTTGAGGCATTGCGACTGCCGTTCAGGCCTGAGAGCGCCTGCGCAATCGACCTGAGCATTGGCGGCGGGCAGCGCATTGGTGTGATGGGCGATAACGGCGTGGGCAAATCAACATTGTTGAAGGTACTGGCGGGGCAACTACAGCCGCAGTCGGGGGAATGTTCGGTGCAGGCGCCGATGGCCTGGCTCGATCAACAGACAAGTAACCTGGACCCGCAAAAGTCGGTGCTCGAACAGTTGCTGCAAGTGAACCGCCGCAGCAGCGAGGGCGAGTTGCGTACGCGCCTGGCCCACCTGGACCTGGATGCCGGGAAACTGCTGCAACCCAGCGGGTCGCTCAGTGGCGGCGAACGCCTCAAGGCCGCCATGGCCTGCGTACTCTACGCAGACGAACCTGCGCATTTGTTGTTGCTGGACGAACCGGGTAACCACCTGGACCTGGCGTCGCTACAGGCGCTGGAAACCATGTTGAGCCAATACCAGGGCGCCTTGATGATCGCCTCCCACGACGAAGACCTCCTCTCGCGCTTGCAACTCACCCACCTCCTGCACCTGCACAGCCACACCTGGGAAATACAAATCCTGTAGGCGCGAGCATGCTCCGATGGTAGCCCGGCCACCGCGGGCATTCAGACTGCCAGCGTCATCGTTGACGACCATCGCGAGCGTGCTCGCTCCTACAGAAGATCTAGATCAAAAGCGAAACACGCCCCCTGTAGGAGCGAGCTTGCTCGCGATGGTGGCCCAGCCACCGCGGGCATCCAGACAGCCCGCGTCATCGTTAACGACCATCGCGAGCAAGCTCGCTCCTACAGAAGATCAAGATCAAAAGCCGAGCACGATCCCCTGTAGGAGCGAGCATGCTCGCGATGGTGGCCCAGGCACCGCGGGCCTTCAGGAAGCCCGCGTCATCGTTAACGACCATCGCGAGCGTGCTCGCTCCTACAGAAGATCTAGATCAAAAGCGAAACACGATTCCTGTAGGAGCGAGCATGCTCGCGATGGTAGACCAGGCGCCGCGGGCATCCAGACAGCCCGCGTCATCGTTAACGACCATCGCGAGCGTGCTCGCTCCTACAGAAGATCAAGATCAAAAGCCGAGCACGATCCCCTGTAGGAGCGAGCTTGCTCGCGATGGTGGCTCAGCCACCGCGGGCCTCCAGACAGCCAGCGTCATCGTTGACGACCATCGCGAGCGTGCTCGCTCCTACAGAAGATCTAGATCAAAAGCGAAACACGACCCCTGTAGGAGCGAGCATGCTCGCGATGGTGGCCCAGCCACCGCGGGCATCCAGACAGCCCGCGTCATCGTTAACGACCATCGCGAGCAAGCTCGCTCCTACAGAAGATCAAGATCAAAAGCCGAGCACGATCCCCTGTAGGAGCGAGCATGCTCGCGATGGTGGCCCAGGCACCGCGGGCCTTCAGGAAGCCCGCGTCATCGTTAACGACCATCGCGAGCGTGCTCGCTCCTACAGAAGATCAAGATCAAAAGCCGAGCACGATCCCCTGTAGGAGCGAGCTTGCTCGCGATGGTAGACCAGGCACCGCGGGCATCCAGGCAGCCCGCGTCATCGTTAACGACCATCGCGAGCGTGCTCGCTCCTACAGAAGATCAAGATCAAAAGCCGAGCACGATCCCCTGTAGGAGCGAGCTTGCTCGCGATGTCAGCCCAGCCACCGCGGGCATCCAGACAGCCAGCGTCATCGTTGACGACCATCGCGACGGTTCGACAAGCCCATCGACACCATCGTGTAATGTCCTGCGTGCATCCCCCGTGCTGTCATGGCTGTGCGGGCAATCGGGATCTGCACCCGACATTGTCACGCCCCAAGATGTCCCACGCTCCGCCAGGAGCCGTCGATTAGCGAGGCTGAAATGTTACTACCCCTGTCTACCTGGTCCGAGATCGAGCAATTTCTCGAGCGCTCGCGCACCATCGTCATTCCCATTGGCTCCAACGAGCAGCATGGCCCGATCGGTCTGCTGGGCACCGACTGGATGTGCCCGGAGATCATCGCCCACGAAGCACAGAAAACCGCGGATATCCTGATCGCTCCGACCTTCAACATCGGCATGGCCCAGCATCACCTTGGGTTCCCCGGTACCATCACCCTGCGCCCCTCGACCTTCATCGCCGCCATCGGCAACTGGGTGCGCTCGCTGGCGGCCCATGGTTTCGAGAAGATCTTTTTCCTCAACGGTCACGGCGGCAACATCGCCTCGATCGAGGCGGCGTTCTCCGAGCTTTATGCCGAAGCCAGCTTTGCCCGCCGTTCGGCAGGGTTCTCGTTGAAACTGTGCAACTGGTGGGACCTGGAAGGCGTCACCGCGTTGGCCAACCAGCAGTTCCCGACCGGCCACGGCATTCATGCCACGCCTTCGGAAATTGCCGTGACCCAGTGGGCCTACCCGGACTCGATCAAGTCGGCGCCCTATTCGCCGCCTATCGCCAACTGGGGCCCGATCCGCGAAGCCCATGACTTTCGCGCCCGCCACCCCGACGGCCGCATGGGTTCTGACCCGGCCCAGGCATCGCCGGAAAAAGGCCACCAGTTGGTGATGCTGGCCGCGCAGGGCCTGATCCGCGAACTGGATCTGTTCAGCAGCGAGCAAGCGCCGCGCTAGAACGTCGTATCAGCCATGTGCCACAGCTAACAAGCGCTAACAGCACATAACTGGTGATCCTGGCCCTGCGGTATCACTCTTGAGTCTGACCACTGCTGGCATGCCGACCCCGATAATCGGGCGTCCGGCATGCCCAGTCGAACTGATGGCTCAAGAGGGATCCGATCATGGCCGAACGTTATTGCGGTAGCTGCCTCGACAGAGTCCACCGTCCCGCCAACGCCGAACTGTGCGCGTTGATGGACGATGTCCTGGAACACGACACACCCGCCTCATTGCAACTGATCGCCACGGTCACCCCGCTGCTGCTGGCGTTTTTCGAAGGCCAGGTCCAGGCCGAACGGGTCGAGCGCGACAGCGTCGACACCCTGGTGCAACAGGCGTTCATGACATTGTATCGGCGCCGCGCCGATTACGATGTGAACACTCCGTTTCGCGCGTGGTTGATCGACACGGCCCGCGACACCCTGCTCGAGCATTTGCGCAGCCAGCGTGGCGCGCAGATCGTTACTCCGGTGGCCAGCAACCTCCTGTTGAACGGCCATCAATCCCCGCGGGCCATTTGAAAGTCCATCGCGAATCTCGTTGGCGCCTATCAGGAAGTCTCCATGATCAATGTCGAAAAAGTCCTTTACACCGGCCATACCCACACCACCGGGGGGCGGGAAGGGACGGGACGCAGCCAGGACGGCCGACTGGACCTCACACTCTCCGCCCCCGGTGCGCCGGGCCAGGGCACCAACCCCGAGCAATTGTTCGCGGTCTGTTGGTCGGCGTGTTTCCTGGGATCTCTGCGTCACGCCTGCAACGCTCGCAAAATCGGCTTTCCGATGGACGCCGCAGTCGATGCCCAGATCGATCTGATGCATGGTGAACAGGGCTTTTTCCTGCAAGCCCGGCTCGCCGTTTCACTGCCAGAGATTGCCCCGGACATTGCCCGGCAACTGATCGAGGCGGCGCACCAGAACTGCCCCTACTCCAAGGCGACTCGCCGCAACATCGACGTCGACCTCCGCCTGGTCTGATCGATTGCGGTGCCGCTCTCCCGGCACCCTCGCAGCACTTGAACGTTGAACCAAAACCCCTATGATGCAGACTAGCGCGCAACTTTCGCCTTACGCGAACACACAGCCCACTTTTCAGAGAGCCTTCCCTGTGGAGTCTGCCCCGGACGATTTGCATGAATCCCTGAACCTGCAACTCGCCTTCGGTCCTTTCTGCGTCACGCCGGGCAAGCGCCTGCTCACCCGACGCGGCCACGCCGTGGAGATCGGCGGACGGGCCCTGGACCTGCTGATCACCTTGCTGGAACGTCCCGGTCGTGTACTGTCCAAACACGAGCTGATCAAGCTGGTCTGGCCCAACATCGTGGTGTCCGAAGGCAGCCTGCGTTTTCACATGACCGGCCTGCGAAAGATCCTCCGGGATGGCGAAGACGGCGCGCGGTACATCTCCACGCAAGTAGGCGTGGGTTACGCCTTCGTCGCCCCCATTGAACGCTTGCAGGTCAGCCAGCATCCGTCGATTGCAGCCATGCCCTCGATCACAGGCGAACAACGACTTGGCAGCGTCGGTAACCTGCCGCCAAGGGCTCGACTCGTGGGGCGCGACGACGACGCGCAAATGCTCGTCGAGCGAGCGCTGGAACCCAGGCTCTTTACCATCGTCGGCCCGGGCGGGGTCGGCAAGACCAGCCTGGCAATCGAGGTCGGGCACCGCATTGGCGCCGGCCAACCCGAACGCGTGCGCTTCGTCGACCTGGCCCAGGTCGAGGACGCCACGCTGGTGACGTCCTCCCTGGCAGCGGCACTGGGCATTCCCGTACAGGCCGAAGACCCGCTGCAGGTACTGCTGGCGCATCTGCGGACACAGCGGCTGCTGCTGATCATCGACAACTGCGAGCACCTCATCGACGCCGTGTCGGCGATCGTCGAACAGATCCGCGAGGCAGCCCCTGATGTGGCGCTGCTGGCCACCAGCCGCGAACCACTGCGCGCCCTTGGCGAACACATTCACTGGCTCAGTCCATTAGGTTTTCCTGGGGAGACGCAGACCCTGAGCGTCGAAGAACTGCTGGCGTTTCCGGCCGTGAACCTGTTCGTCGAGCGCGCGTCGTCAGGCAATGCGGCCCTGCTGCTGCAAGCCGGCGATGCGCAGTTGATCGCCGACATGTGCAGACGCCTGGAAGGCATGGCCTTGCCCATCGAACTGGCCGCCATGCGCGTGGCGAGCCACGGCGTGCAAGCCACCCACGCCCTGCTCGGCGAGCGTTTCTCCCTTGGTTGGTCCGGGCGGCGCACCGCATTGCCGCGCCACCAGACCCTGCGCGCGATGCTCGACTGGAGCTACGCCCTGCTCTGCCCCCAGGAACAGTTGGTGTTTGATCGCTTGGCGATTTTCGTCGGACCGTTCTCGCTGGAAGCCGCGTCGCACATTCTCGCGGACGGACAAATCGATTCGATCACTGCCGCAGCGGCGCTGGATGAACTGGCTGCCAAGGGCCTGGTCACCGTCGATCACGGCAGTTCCCTGGCCACCTATCGTCTGCTGGAAATGACCCGCGCCTATGCCCGGGAAAAACTCGTGGTGCGCGGGGAAATCGAGGCCCATGCGCTGTCTTTCAGGCACGCCGCCTATTTCACTGCACTGCTCGATCATTTGGGGGCAACGCCCGGCGACATCTATGACAGTTGCTCACGCCTTGCCTGCCAGCTCGGCAACATCAGGAGCGCGCTGGAATGGAGCTTCGGCCCCCAGGGCGATCCCGGGCTCGCGCTACCCTTGGCGGCGGCCAGCGCGCCGTTGTTCCTGCATTTTTCATTGATGGTCGAGTGCCGCGCCTGGTGTTCACGCGCCACCGAGTTGCTGGAGCTGGGTTATTTCGGCACACCCACCGAAATGGAGTTGCAGGCGGCTCTGGGGTTGGTGCTGATGTTTACCCGTGGCAACAGCGACGCGGCGCACAAGGCATTGCTCAGGGCGCTGGACATCGCACAGGCGCTCGGCGATCACTGGTCGCAACTGCGCTTGTTGGGTCGCTTGCAGATTTTTTCCGAACGTATCGGCGACTTCCCTTCATCGCTGGCCTGGGCTGAACAAGCCGTGGCAGTCGGTCATGTGATCGGTAAACCCGAGGCCATTGCCGTGGCCGCCTCGTTGGCCGGCATCTCCCACCACTTGCTCGGCAATCAGCAGCTGGCGCGCAAGGAACTGGAAAAGTCCCTGCGCTACAGCTTGCCGTCCGAACGCAGCAGCACCGTTCATTACGGTTTCGACCACCGCAACCGCACCGGGCTGGCACTCGCGCGCACCCTCTGGTTGCTGGGCTTTCCCGATCAGGCCAGGCGCTGGGCCGAGCAGGTCGAGGCCGAGGCTGCGGCGCTGGACCATTCAGTGACCTATTGCATCGCCCTCGTCTGGACACTGTGTATCCACATCTGGACCGGCGATCTGGACAAGGCCTCGGCTGGCCTGGAGACCTTCAGCAAGATCGCCGAGGCCAATGCCCTGGCGCCCTACATCGCGGCGACGCTGGGCGTGCAAGGGGCGATTGCGATTCGTGCCGGACAGCCGGGCAACGCCGTGGCCCTGCTCGAGGAAAGCCTGGCCCGCCTGCAAGGCATGCGCTATGAACTGCTGACCACCTCGTTCGAAACGTCGCTGACCGAAGGCCTGGTGTTGAATGGTCAGTATGAAAAAGCCTTGTGTCAGGTCGAGTCCACGATCAGCCACTGCCGTCACAGCGGCGATGCCTACGCCCTGCCCGAGCTGTTGCGGATCAAGGCAAATATTCTCAAGATCCTAGCGCCTGCTACCCCCGGTGTCGTCCATGACCTGCTCGATGAATCGATCACGCTGAGTCGCCAGCAAGGCGCCCGCTCATGGGAACTGCGTACCTCGATGGACCTCGCGCGTCTTTGGCTGGAACAGGGCAAGCCGGCTGATGCCAGGGAACTGCTGACGGCCTGTCGTGAGCGGATGACGGAGGGCTACGATAGCCTCGACCTGCGTCAACTGGAACGTCTCTGGCAAAGCCTGCCGGGCTGAGCGGCAGGCCGATTCAGTCGGACCGAGGTGAAAGCTGCCCGACTTTTTTCACCAGATCGGCCAGGGACCGGGCCTTCATCTTGCGCATGACCTTGCCACGATGGGCTTTGACCGTGATCTCGCTGATGCCCAGGTCCGAGGCAATGACCTTGTTCATTCGCCCGGCCACCACCATGTCCAGTACCTCGTGCTCGCGGGGCGTCAGGGTGGCATGGTTGTCGCGCAATACGCGCAGGTCCCCCTCGCGATCGAGCGCCGCACGACTGCTTTGCAGCGCATCGGCGATGGCCGAGAGCAACACTTCATCGTCGAATGGCTTGGTCAAAAACTCCACGGCCCCGGCTTTCATTGCCCGCACCGAGCGCGGCACATCGCCGTAGCCGGTGATGAAAATGATCGGCATGTCGGGTCGCTCGCCTGCAATTGCATTCTGCAAATCCAGCCCATTGAGGTCCGGCAGATTGATGTCGAGCACCAGGCAACTGGGCACCAATGGACGCGGATGGTCGAGGAATGCCTGCGCTGATTCAAACAGCTTCGGCCGCCACTGCGCCTGGCCGATCAGCAGCTCCAGCGACTCTCGCACGGAAATATCGTCATCGACCACAAACACGATCGGCGTGTTGTTCGCAGGCTTGGGGGCGGGCTCGTGATTGGCGTTCACCACACATTTCCTCAAAAGTTGATCGACGTTCAGCTGACCGGTAGCGCGGCGCTGAGCGCCTTGAGCAGCTCCGCCTCGCTGAACGGCTTGAGCAGGCAATCCACCGCACCCTGACTGATCAGAAACGGGCGCTGTCCGACATCGCCCAGCGCCGTGATAAAGATGATCGGAATCGCGTAGTGCTGCGATGTGAGCCGCTTTTGCAGTTCGGGGCCGGACATGCCCGGCATGGCGACATCCAGAATCAAACAGCGCGTCTGTTCGAGGTAATCGGAGGCCAGAAAGGCCTGCGCTGAAGAAAAGGCCTGCACCGCAAAGCCGAATTCCCTGAGCAGATCCGGTAACGCTTCACGCACGGACTCATCGTCGTCAACCACCGATATGAGTAAAGGCTTGTCCATCAAAAACCCTCTCTGGTGTGATCGCGGCCGCTTCCCGCGTCCGGCCTGGGGGCGTCATCCCTACCGGTCGGCTGATCATGGTCAGACGAGTACGGAAGCGAAAAACGAAAGATTGCACCGGGCCCGATATCGTTCACGCAGGCCCACAACCGGCCGTCATGACTGTCGATAATCGAATGGCTGACCGACAAACCAATGCCCATGCCCGATTGTTTGGTGGTGAAGAACGCGTTGAACAGGCGCTCGGCGTCTTTCGGGTCGAAACCGGTGCCGTTGTCCCTGACCTCCAGATACACCTGCTGATCCTGTACCCCGGTGCTGACCTGCAGGTGCCGAGACCGGTCGGTAACGCTGCTCATCGCCTCCTTGGCATTGAGGATCAAGTTGAGAATGACCTGTTGCAACTGCACGCGATCGCCCTTGACCAGCGGCAGGCCGTCGGCGAACACAGGATTGACGATGACCCGGCCCCGCTGCAGTTCGCCCAGTAACAGGGCGATCACCTCGCGCGCCGCTTCGTTGAGGTTAACGTCTTCCAGGGCGATGCTGTCTTTGGAAAACAACACCCGCAGACGCTTGATGACATCCGCGGCACGATTGCCGTCACGAATGGTGCGGCGAGCCGTTTCGAGTGCGCCCGCGACGTTTGGCGGACTGGCGCCGAGCATGCGCAGGCAAGTGCTGGCATTGGTGATGATCCCGGCCAGCGGCTGATTGACTTCGTGGGCAATGGACGCGGTCAACGCGCCCAGGCTGGCGACCCGCGCCAAATGGGCCAGCTCCGAGCGAACCTCGCCCAGGACGGTCTCGGAATGGCGGCGCTGTGTGACATCCTGCAAGGCGGCAATGTACTCCAGGCCACCGCCTTCATCCGGCATCGCATGGGCCACCAGGTGAACATGCTTGACCGTACCGTCGAGCAGTTGCAGGCGATGTTCGTGTTCGAAGTCGCCACCTTTCTTGCGCTGGCAACGAATCATCTCCTTGTAGCTGGAGAGATCCTCCGGATGGATACGTGTGTAGAGCAAGTCGAAGGTGGGTCTGATGCCGGGGTCCAGGTCGAGTATGCGGTAAGTCTCCTCGGACCAGATGATGTCGTTCGAACCGGCGTGCCAGGAAAACGTGCCGGTGGAACTCAGACGCTGCGCCTTGGCCAGGAACGCCTCACTCTGGCGCAGCGCCGCTTCGCCGCGCGCGCGGTCAATGGCGATGCTGGCGAGGTGGGTAAACTGGGCGATCAGATTCTGCTGGGTGGCATCGGGCCTGCCCGCCTCTCTGAACAGCAGCGAGAGCACGCCGATCACCGTGCCATTGATGGAGGTGACTGGCGTCGACCAATTGGTCCGCAGGCCATGACTCAATACGCTGGCACACCAGCGGGGCCAACGCTGCTCACGAGCCAGGTCCGGGCAAATCACCTGCTGGTTGCGAATGGCGACCAGGGCGGCCGGACAACCGGCTGCATCCACCGGACGCCCGTCAGCGGCGATGGTCAGGTCGGGCGGCAGGTTCGGCGCGGCGCCCGGCACTATGCGTGGGACGGCCTTGGGCACCCGATACGAGCCATTGGGATCGATCTGCACGATGCTGCACACACCGCCGTCGATGCTCGCTTCGACCAGCTCGCACAGGGCTTCGAGAATGAGCCTGAGCGGTGTACCGCCGGCGATCAGGCCGAGCAGATGTTTTTCGCCCTCAAGCAGCATCTCGGCGCGCTTGCGATCTTCGATGTCGGTATTTTCCCCGTACCAGCGCACCACTCGCCCCCGCTCGTCGCGCTCCGGCACGGCACGCACCAGGAACCAGCGAAAGACGCCGTCGACGCGCCGCAACCGCGCCTCGAATTCGCCGGGTTGCTCCGACGCCAGTATTCGCCGATAGGACGCCAGCGTGTCCTGATCGTCCGGGTGCACCGAGGCCGTCCAGCCATCGCCGCACGCCTCTTGCAGCGCGATTCCGGTGTAATCGCACCAGCGCTGGTTGAGGAAACTGACGTAGCCATTTGGCGCCGCACTCCAGACGAAACCAGGGACCGCGTTGATCAGGCTGCGAAACCGTGCTTCCGATGCACTGATCTCCACCAGCGCCTGGGCGATCAGTGCCTTGTCGCGCTTGTGCTCATCGATGTCCACGGTAATGACCCACCAGCGGGTGATGTGACCGCAGTCGTCGCGCATCGGTATGCCATTGGCCACGAACCAGTGGTAGGCACCGTCGGCACGGCGGATACGTTGCTCCGCGCGAAACGGCTCGCCTGTGGTGACCGAGTGCGTCCAGCTTTCCAGGATCTGGGGCTTGTCCTCGGGGTGGATGATGTCGCTGGTGCTCCAGCCCTTGAGCGCTTCAAGGGTGGTGCCCATGTATTGGAGGTTATGGCTGTTCACGTACTCCAGCTCGCCGTTGGGGCCCATCAGCGAAACCAGCGCAGGAATGTTGTCGATGAGGGTGCGCAGATCGGGCTCGATCGCGAGGGGTGGCGCGGCCACCTCACAGTGATCCTCGATGTCGGTGCCAATCCCGCACCACTTGTGAAGGTCGCCAGCGGCGTCCGGCAATGGGCTGACGCGCAGCAGGAAACGACGGTACGTACCATCGGCGCGGCGCAGCCGCGCGCTGATGTCGCGAGGTTCGCCAGTTCCCAGGATCGTCTGCCAGGCCTGCGACACGTGCGTACGATCATCGGGATGGATGGACAACTGCCAACCGTCATCCATGGCCTCACAGCAGCCACGGCCGGTGTAGCGGCACCAGTATTGATTGACGTAATCGACACGACCATCGGCGAGCGCGGTCCATGCCACACATGGCAGCACGTCGATGATGCTCTGGTTGTCCATACCGATCCTGTATGTGCGGTCGCCGTTTGGCGAGGATGACCCTGCTGGCGGGGCAAAGCCAATCATACCTTGGTGTCGCATGCCGGCATCAGTCTAGACGCGGGTGTACACGTTCGCGGCCCCCCCATTGCGAGGCGCACTAACACCTAGGTGCAATTGAGCGCGCGTTGGGGGATTTGGTGAGATGAAGTTTCATCAAACATCCATAAAAAGGAAAACGCCATGCCTGCTCCGACCGCACCCGAGAACGTGCTCTACACCGCCAACGTCCACACCACCGGTGGACGTGACGGTCATGCTCGCAGCAATGACGGGCGCCTCGAGATCAATCTTTCCAGCCCTGGCTCGTCGGGTGCCGGCACCAACCCGGAGCAACTGTTCGCCGCCGGCTGGTCCGCGTGCTTCGAAGGTGCGCTGCGCCTGGCGGCACGGCGCATGAGCATCAATCTGCCACAGCCCGTGGCCATCGATGCGCAGGTCGACCTGTGCTCCGCCGAGGGCAGCTACTTCCTGCAAGCGCGCCTGAACGTCAGCGTGCCGGGTGTGGAGCGCGAATCGGCCCTGGCCCTGGTGAATGCCGCGCATGAGACCTGCCCGTACTCAAAACTGTCGCGCAATAACATTGCCGTTCAGATCAGCCTGGTCTGAGTGCTTCGAAGCCGTTCGAACCGGGCCGCCTGAACCAGGGGTCCGGTTCCGCCCCATAACCGTGAGGAGCTGATGATGAACAAGCTGACAACCGCCGCCGGCGCACCGGTAGTCGATAACAACAATGTGCAGACGGCGGGCCCCAGAGGCCCTATGTTGTTGCAGGACGTGTGGCTGCTGGAAAAGCTCGCGCACTTTGACCGAGAGGTCATTCCCGAGCGACGCATGCACGCCAAGGGATCGGGCGCCCACGGCACCTTTACGGTGACCCATGACATCACCCGCTACACCAAGGCCAAACTGTTTTCCCAGGTCGGCAAGACCACAGACATTTTCATACGGTTTTCCACCGTCGCTGGCGAGCGTGGCGCGGCCGATGCCGAGCGGGACATTCGCGGGTTTGCCATCAAGTTCTACACCGAACAGGGCAACTGGGACCTGGTGGGCAACAACACGCCAGTGTTCTTCCTGCGCGACCCGTTGAAATTCCCGGACCTCAACCACGCGGTCAAGCGTGATCCCCGCACGAACATGCGCAGCGCCAACAACAACTGGGATTTCTGGACCTTGCTGCCAGAAGCCCTGCATCAAGTCACCATCGTCATGAGCGACCGAGGCCTGCCCCAATCCTACCGGCACATGCACGGGTTCGGCAGCCACACGTTCAGTTTCATCAGCCCGGACAACCAGCGCTCCTGGGTCAAATTCACCTGGAAGACCGAACAAGGCATCGCCAACCTCACCGACGCCGAAGCCGGCGCCGTGATCGCCGCCGACCGCGAGAGCGCACAGCGCGACCTGTATGACAGCATCGAGAAAGGCGACTTTCCGCGCTGGAAACTGTTCGTGCAGGTGATGCCCGAGCTGGATGCGGCCACCTACCCGATCAATCCGTTCGACCTGACCAAAGTCTGGCCCCATGCCGATTACCCGCTGATCGAAGTGGGCGTACTGGAGCTCAACCGCAATCCCGAGAACTATTTCGCCGACGTTGAACAGGCGGCGTTCAACCCGGCCAACGTGGTGCCGGGCATCAGCTTTTCGCCGGACAAAATGTTGCAGGCGCGGTTGTTTTCCTACGGCGACGCCCAGCGTTACCGAGTGGGGGTCAACCATCACCAGATCCCGGTGAACGCGGCTCGCTGCCCCGTGAACAGCTACCACCGCGACGGGCAGATGCGCATCAACGCCAATGCCGGCAGCACGCTTGGTTACGAGCCCAACAGTTATGGCGAGTGGGCTGAACAACCGGACTTTCGCGAGCCGCCACTGGCGCTGCACGGTAGCGCCGACCACTGGAACCACCGCGAGGACGATGACTATTTCTCGCAGCCCGCAGCCCTGTTCCGCCTGATGAGTCCGGCCCAGCAACAGGTGCTGTTCGACAATACCGCCCGCGCCATCCAGGGCGCATCGGCCCAGGTGAAACAGCGTCATATCGAGAACTGCACCCAAGCCGACCCGGCGTATGGCGCAGGTGTAGCGCAGGCGATTGAAGCCTTGGGTTGATCAAAACCTGGCCACACAAAACCCCTGTAGGAGCGAGCTTGCTCGCGATGGCGTTGGGTCAGTCGCCCTTGTCTCGCCTGACATGGCGCAATCGCGAGCAAGCTCGCTCCTACCGATCAACTGCGGGCCATGAACTCTCTTGGGGATTCGCCCATCAGGCGCTTGAACATGGCGCTGAAGGCACTTTGGCTGTCGTAGCCCAGGGCGTGGGCGATGTGGCCGATGGGGTGGCCCCGGTCGAGCCGGTCGATGGCGGTGGCCAGGCGGACCTGCTGTACCCAGTGGCGGAAATTCAATCCGGTTTCATGCTGGAAAAGTCGGATCAATGTCCTTGAACTGGCACCGACCCGGTCCGCCCAGTAATCGACCGAATGGGCCTGTTCGGGATTCTCCAGGATGGCGGTGCACACCGTCACCAGCCGTCGATCCCGAGGCCAGGGGATCTGCAATGGCAACGTCCGCGCACGCTCGAGCTCACTGAGAATCAGCGCCACCACATGAGCATTGCGCCCTTCCTGAGGGTATTCGATCGACTGTGCCGCCAGCGCCAGAATCAACTCGCGCAACAACGACGAGATCTCCACCACCTTGCAGCTGTCGCCGAAACGCGCTGCGGCCTCTGGCTCGATGTAGACCGAGCGCATCTGCACCGGGCTGAGCATGCGCTGGTCATGGACGATCTGCGGTGGAATCCACAACGCCCGCCTGGGCGGCAAAACCCACAACCCGGTCGGCGTCGCCACTCGCATCACGCCACTGGCGGCGTACAGCAATTGCCCGTGCCGATGGCTGTGCGGTTCGTTGTACTGGCCGGTGTCCTGGTCGCGCACCAGCACAGTCATCAGCCGTGGCACGTCCTGGTAATCCAGGTAATCCTCGCTGCGAAGGACGCGGTGTGCTCGCTCGGCAACGGTTCGGTCTGCTCGTTTCACTGGCCAAGAGCCCCAAGTCGTGTGTCGTAAACCATCAAAACATGGTCGATCACCAATTGTCACTTTTGCGACAAAAGATGGCATATGCCGCCTTCCAGCCATTGTTAGCCTTGTCCTCGTTCATCCCAACGAGGCCGCCCACATGCCAAACACGCAAAACCATCCAGACTCCAGACACAGCATCTGTGCCGTGATCGGCCTGCTGGTGCTGTCCATAGCACTGCGGCCCGCGATCATCTCGGTGGGGCCGATCCTGTTGCTGATCCAGCAGCACTTCCACTTGAGCTACACCCAGGCCGCGCTGCTCACCTCTATCCCCGATGTGTGCATGGGCGTTTTCGCCCTGATGGTGCCGAATCTGGCACGGCGCTTCGGCATCGACCGCTGCGTGGTGGTGGCCTTGCTGCTGCTCGGCGTTGCTACGCTGCTGCGGGCAGTGTCGCCCAACGCGTTTTTCCTGCTGGCCAGCACCTTTGCCGCGAGTGTCGGCATCGCCATCGCCGGGGCGATGACCGGGGGCTGGATCAAGACCCACTTCCCGCACCGCGCCGCGTTGTTCATGGGCATCTACGCCGCCGGCCTCAGCGTCGGCGCCACCCTCGCCGCCCTGTTCAGCGCCCCGCTGGCCGAACTGACACAGAGCTGGCGCATCAGCGCCGGCGCCTGGAGCGTGCTGTGCCTGACCGCCGTAGCCAGCTGGATCTGGATGACCCGGACCTTCGCCACCCCCGCCACCGCCGCTCAAGCACGCCCGGCCCTGAGCACTCGCCTGCCCTGGCGCACCCCGCAGGCCTGGTGGGTGGCGCTGAACTTCGGCGCCGGGCAGTTCGTGGTCTACGCACTGTTTGCCTGGATGGCACCGGCCGCTACCGAAGCCGCCTTGTCGACCTGGTCGGCTGGCACCTTGCTCGGCACCTTCACCGCGGTGTTCGCTGTGGCCAGCGTCTGCGCCGGCCTGATTCCCGGCAAGGCGCATGATCGCCGCGGCCTGCTGGGCGGCTCGACTGTGCTGGCGACACTGGCCGTTGGCGGCATGGCTTTCTTCCCCCATGCCTGGCCGATTCTGTATGTGGTACTGGCCGCCATCGGCCTGGGCATGGGCTTCACCGTGGCGATGACCTTGCCATTGGATAACGCCGCCAACGCCGAGCAAGCCGGTTTGTGGACGGTATTCATGTTGTTCATCGGTTATTTGGTGGCAGCGCTCGGCCCGTTGCTGTTTGGCGCCTTGCGCGACTACAGCGGCCATTTCGGCCCGGCCTACACGATGCTGTTTGCAGTATTGCTGGTAATGCTATGCATCACGCCGCTGCTCAAACCGGCGACGGAGCAGTCACCGCAGGTGTCGGTGGCCTGAAACGCCCGACGCCGTTGAGCACTGGCACAACGGCGTCGGGCAGGCCCGGTCAGGCCAGGTACCCCCCATCGACCGTCAGGCTCGAACCGGTGACGAACGAGGCATCGTCACTGGCCAGGTACGCCGCCATACCGGCAATTTCATCGGCACGGCCCAGGCGCCCCAGCGGCACACGACTGATGACGTGTTCCAGATACGGTGCATCGGCCGGGTTCATGTCAGTCGCCGTCGGACCAGGCTGGATGTTGTTGACCGTAATACCCCGCGGGGCGAAGTCCTGGGCCAGGCCCCGGACCAGGCCGATCATCGCGGCCTTGCTCATGCAATAGCCGCTGGAGCCGGGAAAGCCGCTCCGTTCGCCGGCCACGCTGCCGATGGTGATGATTCGGTCGCCGCGCTGCATGACCTTGGCACAGGCCCGGGCAGCAATGTACGCCGCTCGCACGTTCACCGCGTACAACTCGTCCAGCGCCTCGACAGTGAAGTCATCGACCGTGCCCAGCGCGAGGATGCCGGCGTTGTTCACCAGAATGTTCAACGCACCGAACTTCTGCACGGTGAAGCTGACCGCGTGCTCGATGTCGTCGGCGAACTTGCTGTTGGCCTTGATGGCGAGGGCGGTACCACCCTCGCCTTCGACGCTGTGCACCAATGCCTCGGCCTTCTCATCGGAGGCTGAGTAGGTGAAGGCGACCCTTGCGCCTTCCCTGGCCAGACGGCGGACGATGGCCGCACCGATGCCCCGCGAGCCCCCGGTCACTAATGCGGTCTTGCCAGTGAAACGTTGTAGATGGGTGGACATATGCAATACCTGCTCTGAAAGGGATACGAATTACCGGGAAGCGGAGGCGGCCTTTTCAATCAACCGGGCAACCGGTTCGGGGTTGGAAACCATCACCACGTGGGACGCCCCACTCACCACTTCTACCCCTTTGGCGCCGGCACGCTTGGCCATGAACGCCATGGCTTGCGGCGGTATGTTCTTGTCCTGGTCGCCGTAGATGAACCACGAAGGCACTTTCTTCCAGGCGGGCGTACCCGCCTTCTCGTTCAACGCCGCATCGGTGACCGGACGTTGGGTGGCAGCCATCAGAGCCGCCTCCGGTGACGGAACGTCTGCGGCAAACTGGTCGTGAAACTTGTCTTGCTGGATGTACAGATCCTTGCCTCCATCGGCCAGGGCAACCGGCGCGGCCAGGGTCGGGCCCAGCGTGCTTCCGGGGAATTTGCCCGCCAGACCGGCAACGGTTTCGCCCGTTTCGGGCGCAAAGGCACTGACATAGACCAGCGCCTTGACGCCCGGATGGTCATTCGCCGCCGCGCTGATCACATTGCCGCCGTAGGAATGGCCGACCAGTACCACAGGTGTCTTGATGCTCGACAGCAACGCCGACACCGACGCGCCATCGCTTTTCACGCTGCGCAACGGGTTGGCGGCAGCGACCACCGTGTAACCATCCTGCTCGAGAATTTTCACCACGCCGTTCCAGCTCGACGCATCGGCAAAGGCACCGTGCACCAGTACTACCGTGGTTTTTTCAGGCTGGGCAAACGCGCTGCCGCAGGCCATCAGGCTGGCGGTGATCGCCAGCGCCGTCATGACTTTTTTCATAGGGTGACTCCTTCAGGTTCAAAAGGCGTATCGGGTGAAGACATAGTCGTGGTTCTGTACACGCGCCTGATGGCAGGCGAAGCAGGTCTGGTGCTGGGCCTCATCGGCCGGTTTGCCGTTGATGAAGCGACCGAATCCCCAGCCGCCGGTGGATGCATATTTCTTCGAGTCCTTGACCATCACCTGAACAGTGGTCGCCGCACCGGGGATGGCAGCGGGCTCGAACTCCGGCGACTGCACGCGTTTCCAGGCCAACTTGACCAGCACCGTGCCGTCAGGAAACGGCAGCGTCGAAGCCTGGTAGGCCTTGATCGCCTTTTCATTGCCGACCACCACGCGCAGCTCATCCAGCGGTGGGGCTTCCAGCGCCGGGGCAATGAACTGCCATTGGCGATAACCGTCGGGCAGCTTCACGCCGTAGATCGGAGACGCATCACCGCTGTCGCCCAGGGCAACGCCGGTGGCTACCAGTGCCGCCGAGGCAATCGCCGCGGACAGCACGGCCATGTGAGTCAGTTTCATCTCGGTTCTCCTGTGCGGCCGATCAAAGATGATCAGCGTCGATCACCGCCTGGGCGAAGGCCTGTGGCGCTTCCTGCGGCAGGTTGTGGCCGACGCCGCCGTCGATCAGGCGATGCTCGTATTGGCCGGTGAAGCGTTTGGCATAAGCCTCGGCGGGTGGATGCGGAGCACCATTGGCGTCGCCTTCCAGGGTGATGGTGGGCACGCTGATGGACGGGGATTGCGCCAGTTTTTTCTCCAGCGCGTCATAGCGGGCCTCGCCCTTGATCAGGCCCAGACGCCAGCGGTAATTGAAAATGGAGACGGCGACGTGATCGGGGTTTTGCAGGGCGGCGGCGCTGCGATCGTAGGTCGCGTCGTCGAAGTCCCATTTCGGTGAGGCCAGTTTCCAGATCAGCTTGGCGAAGTCGTGGGTGTTTTTCTCGTAGCCCAGACGGCCGCGCTCGGTCGCAAAGTAAAACTGGTACCACCACTGCAACTCGGCCGCCGGTGGCAGCGGTGCTTTGCCAGCGTCCTGGCTGCCGATGAGGTAACCGCTGACCGCCACCAATGCCTTCACCCGCTCCGGCCACAGGGCGGCGACGATATCCGCCGTGCGCGCGCCCCAGTCATACCCGCCAAAGACCGCCTGCTTGATGTGCAGCGCGTCCATGAAATCGATCACGTCCTTGGCCAACGCGGCGGGCTGGCCATTGCGCACGGTTTTGGCCGACAGGAATTGTGTATCGCCATAACCCCGCGCATAGGGGACCAACACCCGGTAGCCCTTCTCGGCCAAGGCAGGCGCCACGTCAGCGTAGCTGTGTATGTCGTAGGGCCAGCCATGCAACAGAATCACCACGGGCCCGTCAGCTGGGCCGAGCTCGGCGTAGGCGACATCCAGCAGGCCGGCTTTGACATGTTTCAGTGCCCCCAGAGACGTATGCCCGCCCGGTGTCAGCGTGCCGATGGTGCCGGCAGGGACAGCAGCGGCATTGGCGTGTGACGAAGCCATGCCCAACGCCCCGACTTGCAGGAAAGCCACTGCCAGCGCCGTGCAGGCGAAAAAACGCAGATGACGCGAAACCGCTTGAGGATCGATCGAGATGTTCATGCAGAGTCTCCCGTGCGGTGACCACCGGGCCACCGCGTGATGGAATGGATTAAGGAGCCGTCTTCGCCACGGTTTTGTTGACCTCGGCGCGCAGCGGTCGGAACGCGGCGCGCAGCTCTTCGCTGAACAGTTGTGGCTGTTCCCAGGAGGCAAAGTGGCCGCCCTTGCTCACTTCGTTGAAGTAGAAAAGCGTCGGATAAGCTTTCTGCGCCCAGCTTCTGGGTGCGCGATAGATCTCGCCAGGGAACACGGTGATCGCCACCGGTATCTTGATCGAGGCGGTCTTCTGCGCCTCGGCACTGAAGTTATTGTTGTTGTTCTCCCAGTAGAAACGGGAGGACGACGCGCCGGAGTTGGTCAGCCAGTACAGGCTGATGTCGTCAAGCATTTCATCGCGGCTCAGCACGCGCTCCGGCTTGCCGTCGCTGTCGGTCCAGGCGGCGAACTTCTCGTACATCCAGGCCGCCGTACCCGCTGGCGAATCGGCCAACAGGTAACCGATGGTTTGCGGACGGGTGACCATCATTGCGCCGTAGGCGGCATTGCGCCCGAAGAAGGTGCTCAGCGAGTTGAAGGCGTTACGCTCCGGCACGGTCAGCCCGGCCGGGGCCGGATCGCCGCCGAAGATCGGCTTCACCAGCTCCGGTGGGATGGTCGCCGGCATATTGAGGTGGATCCCCAGCAATCCCGGCGGCGCGAGGCGGCCCAGCGCATCGGACACCACCGAACCATGGTCGCCGCCCTGGGACACGTAATGGCTGTAGCCCAGGCGCTTCATCAGCACGTCCCAGGCCTTGGCCACTCGGTCAGGGTTCCAACCCAGTTCAGTGGGTTTTCCGGAAAAACCGTGGCCGGGAATCGACGGGATCACCACGTCAAAGGAGTCTTCAATACGCCCGCCGTACGCAACGGGGTCGGTCAATGGGCCGATGGTCTTGAGGAACTCGAATTGCGAACCTGGCCAACCGTGGGTGAGGATCAGCGGCATGGCATTGGGGTTGCGCGAACGGACGTGAATGAACTGGATGTCGACGCCGTCAATGGTGGTAATGAACTCGGGCAAGGCATTGAGTTTCGCCTCCGCCTTGCGCCAGTCGTAATCGGTGCCCCAGTACTTCACCAACGCTTGCACCGGGCCCAGTTGCACGCCCTGGCTGACGTCCTTGACGAGCTCCTTGTCGGGCCAGCGGGTGTCGGCGATGCGTTTGCGCAGGTCAATCAGTTGCGACTCATCGACATGGATGCGATACGGACGAATGGCCTCCGAAGCAGCGCTGGCCGAAGGGGCGGCAGCCCATGCACCACTACTGCCGGCCAGCAGGGCAAGACCGAGCACATGGAGTCTGGCGGATGACGCCAGGCATCGGTGCCAGGTGAGAACGGACGAAACTGCAAGCATGATCAATCTCCTTTGAGTAAGTGGCCTACAGGCGCAGTGCGAGTTGCCGGATCGAATGACGCGCGCAGGCTCAAGGCCGCGGTTGTTGCGTCAGTCCAGCCCTCGCCAGGCTTGATAAGACCACCCTGATCCCCTTGGGACGATTGCACGTAGGTGTCGGTCGATACCTAAGTATCACTTGCCAGCACGGGCCTTGAATGTTGTCGTCAGCAGCGCGGGAGGCAGGCATTGCCTGCTCGCATGACAATAAGATTCGATGGATGGCGGATGAGTGTGACAACGCTTGCAGAGGGTATGAAGGACACGACCATGGCGCCCACTCGCTGGGCGGTGGTGGGGCTGTGCATGCTGTTCAACCTGGTCGATGGCCTTGACGTCATGGCCATGGCGTTCACCGGTGCCAGCGTGTTGGCGCAGTGGGGTTTGAATGCGATCGAGCTGGGCCTGCTGCTCAGCGCCAGTCTGGTGGGGATGGCAGGCGGTTCAGTGCTCGCCGGGCCCTTCGCTGACCGGCATGGGCGTCGCCCCCTGCTGCTGGTCGCGCTGTCGCTGAGCAGCCTGTGCATGCTGCTGTCGTTCTGGAGTCCGGGCCTGTACCCATTGATGCTGCTGCGCACCCTGACCGGTGTCGGCCTGGGCGCGGTACTGGTGGGCGCCAACGTACTGACCCATGAGCATGCAAGCCTGCACCGGCGAGGCCTGGCCATCGCTCTGCAATCGCTGGCGTTCGCCCTCGGCGTAAGCCTGGGTGGTGGGTTGGCGCATGTGTTCAATGAAGGCCTGGGTTGGCGTTATGTCTTTCTCACGGGGGGACTGTTCACGCTCGCCGCCACCCTCGCCGGCGTACTGTGGCTGCACGAATCCCCCGAGTTCCTGGCGCTGCGCCAGGTGGGGCGCCCCCCGCCACCGTCATCAGCGTGTCTGCCAGCATTCCAGGCCGGTATGCCCTATCGGCAGTTGTTCGTGGCGGGTCAGTGGCGGCAGACGCTGGCCCTGGCATTGGCTTTTTTCCTCGTCATGTTCTGCTTTTACTTCGTGACCAGTTGGACCCCGACGCTGCTGGTGCAGAACGGTTTTTCGCAGAAGGAAGGTGCCGCGGGCGGAATGTTGCTTGGCCTCGGCGGAATGCTCGGTGCCTTGCTGATGGGGCTTGGGGCGCATCGCTTTGGCTGCAGGCGCTTGTTGCTGGGGTTCGTGCTGCTCAACGCCGGGCTGATGGCGTTGATGGTGCCGGCAACGAGCTCGCGGGGCCTGGCGGTGGTCGTCAGTTTCAGTACCGGGCTGTTGCTGTATGGCGCAATCGCCGCGCTGTTCATCCTGGCACCTCAAGCATTTGCCACGTCCGTGCGCACCCAAGGCGTGGGCCTGGTGCTGGCATTGGGGCGTCTTGGCGCGATTCTGTCGCCGGCCGTCGCGGGCGTGCTGTTGGAGGCCCGGTGGAGCCCGCTGGGCCTGTTCGGTTTTTTTGCCGCCAGTCAGTTGCTGGCCGCGTGGCTGATCTGGCGTGGCGCGCGGGTGGCTTAAAACGCCAGCTTGTAGCCGATCAGCAACAGCATACTGGCCAGGCAAGGGCGCAGCCAATCGTCGGAAATGCGCCCGGTCAGGTGGCTGCCCAGGTAAATCCCCGGCAGTGAACCGACCAGCAGAAAGCCCAGCACTCCCCAGTCCATGTTGCCCATGCTCGCATGGCCAAGGCCGGCCACCAGGGTCAGCGGCACGGCGTGGGCAATTTCGGTCCCCACCAGGCGGCGTGTTGGCAGCAGCGGATAGAGGATAAACAACGCCACCGTGCCCAAGGCACCGGCACCGATGGAGGTCAGCGCGACCATGGTGCCGAGGATCAGGCCGGTGACCACGGTCAGCACGTTCAGGCGTTTGCCGCTGGGGTTGTAATGACCACCCGCACGGTTGTGCGCGAAGTCGAGCAAGCGCTTCTTGAAGAAAATCGCCAGTGCGGTAGCGAACAGCACAAAACCCAACGCCTGCTTGATGATCGCGTTCATCGCATCGGGTGAAGTTTGCAGGGTGCTCAGGAACCACAACGTCAGCGCCACCGCCGGCACACTGCCCAGGGTCAGCCAGCCGGTGATGGCCCAGTCGATATTCTTGTTCTTGCGGTGCACCAGCACGCCGCTGGATTTGGTAATCGCCGCGTACAGCAGGTCAGTACCCACGGCGGTCGCCGGATTGACGCCGAACCACAGCAGGATGGGGGTCATCAACGAACCACCCCCGACGCCGGTCATGCCGACGATGAAGCCCACTACCAGACCTGCCACGACCAGGCCGAAATCACCGAATTCCATCAACACGCCCACACCGCAGGAAAAATCTGGCCCGCAGGATAGCGATTTTTCTTATAACCACTTATATCGATGCGATCTATCTTTATTCCACTGTTTGATATCAGCCTGGTTTGCTCTGTGGGAGTGGCGTGTTTATTGGACAGGCAGGAAATTGAGGAACAGCAGGCTCTGTGCGTAATTCAATCCGATCCTGCGATAGCGCTCGTCGAGCATCTGGGTCATCAGGTCCAGGCGGGCGACCATCTTGCCGAACTCGGTGGCGAAACTCAGGTTGCTGCCCTCCTCCGAGATTTCATTTGAGAACAACATGGGCTGGCCGTCGGCAGTCTGCCGCTGGCTGAGAATCCAGGTGGCCTTTTCGATGTTGCGCGCGGCGTTGTTGACGAAGGTCGGGTTGATCGAATCGGTCATATAGAACTCCAGCCGGTTGCCATGGGCCGTCACCAGCATGCTGCCGATGGCGTAGATGAACGCCCCGACCCGATCGCCCAGAAACTCCGGGCTCATGGCGAAACTCAGCGCCGCCAGGTCCTTGCGGCCGCCCAGAGCCGGCAATGGCTGTTGCTGCTCGATGGCCATGCGCACCTGTTTAACCGCCGTGCGCGAATCGAGAAAACCGGACTTCTTCAACTCCTGGGGATTGCGCAGGTACAGCTTGCCCATCAGCAGGTAGAGGCTGTCGAGGTTGTCGCGCATGGCCAGGGTCGCCATGCGGTCGACGCTGGTCTGCAGGAACTCCTGGGGCCGGCCCTCGCGAAACTGGCTGATGATGTCTTTTCCATCCTGATGGCTGCAGCCGCTGGTAAACAGCATCGACAGCACGGCGAGCAGCAGGCCAAGACGGCGGGTGGACACAACAGTTGAAGGTGAAACTCGAGCCATGGGTGCTTGGACTTGGGCATGGGCCGGCGGTGGGGATCGCCGCAGGCTGGCCAAGGATAGAGCCGAGAATTTCGAAAAAGTGCAGTGCCGACCATCCTGGCAATGACACTCAAAACTTAATAGTCATACTTTATTAGCGCAAACCTCTCAAAACCAGCTATAAAACCCTGCAAGTCGTTTTAAAAATCGACTTCTAGTATGACTACTTATCCAAAAACAACAAAAAGGAAGGTTGACCATGCTTCAATCCCGCTATTCCCTGTGCCTCCTTGGACTGTCCATGATGATCGCCACCCTCCCCACTCAGGCCGCCGGGCTGTCCAGCGACATGAAAACATTCGGCAAGACCGCAGATGGTACGGCCGTTGAGCAATATGTATTGCGCAACAGCCACGGCATGCAGGCCAGCGTCATCACCTACGGAGCCACCCTTCAAGCGCTTGAAGTGCCGGACAAGAACGGCAAAGTCGCGGACGTGGTGCTCGGCTTCGACGATGTGCAGGGCTATCAGAACGGCAAGGCTTACTTCGGCGCCACCATTGGCCGTTTCGGCAATCGCCTGGCCAACGGTGCCTTCGAGCTCGACGGCAAACGCTATCAGGTGCCGCAAAACGACGGTTCCAACTCACTGCATGGCGGCCCGCTGGGTTTCGACAAGCGTGTCTGGAAAGCCGAGCCGGTAAAAACCGGGGACAGCGTGGGTGTCACGCTGACGTACCTGTCGGCGGACGGCGAGATGGGCTTCCCCGGCAATCTCAAAACCGAGGTTACCTACAGCCTCAATGATCGCAACGAACTGCGCATCGACTACAAGGCCTCCACCGATAAACCCACGGTGCTGAACCTGACCAACCACAGCTACTTCAACCTGGCTGGAGCGGGGAACGGCGACATACTGCAACAATTGGCGACGTTACACGCCAGTCACTACACGCCAGTGAATGCAAAGCTGATCCCCACCGGCGAGCTGGCACCGGTGGCCGGCACGCCAATGGATTTCACCCAGCCCACCGCCATCGGCAAACATATCAAGGCTGATCACCCGCAACTGAAGTTCGCCGAACCCAAGCAAGGCGGGTTTGATTTCAACTGGGTACTGGACAGCAAGGGCGACGTAGGCAAACTCGCCGCGCAAGTCAGCGACCCGCAGTCCGGACGGCAGTTGCAGCTCTACACCAGCGAACCTGGCGTGCAGTTCTACACCAGCAACTTCCTCGACGGAACGGTCAAGGGCAAGGCAGGCAAGACCTACAACCATTGGAGCGCGTTTACCCTTGAAACTCAGCACTATCCTGACGCGCCCAATCAGCCGAACTTCCCATCTACACGCCTGGATCCAGGCAAGACCTACACCCAGAGTACTGTCCTGAAGTTCTCTGCCCACTAAGCCCTTTGCCTGTAGTCGCCGCCACGCCGGCGACTACAGGCAAGGGAACCGCTGAGCTATTCTGGTGCCAACTGGATAACCCATTGTTCACCGGAGGTATTCATGCGGTCTCTCGAACTGGCTGGCGTCCAGGTCCCAGTCATTGGCCAGGGCACCTGGCGAATGGGCGAGGATCACGCCCGTCACGCTGAAGAAGTCGCTGCCCTGCGCCAGGGCATCGAGCTGGGCATGACCCTGATCGACACCGCCGAGATGTACGCTGAAGGGGGCGCCGAAGAGGTGGTCGGCGAAGCGATTGCCGGCCGACGCGATCAGGTTTTCCTGGTCAGCAAGGTCTACCCGCACAACGCCAGCCGCCAAGGTATCCCCCAGGCTTGTGAACGCAGCCTGCGCCGTTTGAATACCGATTACATCGACCTGTACTTGCTGCACTGGCGCGGCCAGTATCCGCTAGCAGAGACCGTCGACGCCTTCGAACGCCTGCGCGAGGAAGGCAAGATCGGCCGTTGGGGCGTGTCCAACTTCGACGTCGATGACTTGGCGCAATTGGCCTCGCCGGCCTGTGCCACCAACCAGGTGCTGTACAACCTGGAGGAACGAGGCATCGAATTCGACTTGCTGCCCTGGTGCCAGCAGCACCGGCTGCCCCTGATGGCGTACTGCCCGATCGGCCAGGGCGGCCAAATGCTCGCCCATCCGACGCTCAAGCAGGTGGCCGCTCGTCATGCCGCCACCCCCGCACAGGTAGCGCTGGCGTGGATTGTGCGACACGATGGCGTGATTGCCATCCCCAAGGCGGTTCGCCCTGAACACGTGCGCCTGAACGCACAAGCCGCGCAATTGCAACTTGAAGCCGGGGATCTCGAGGCGCTGGACCACGCGTTTCGCGCGCCACAACGCAAACAGCGACTGGCCATGGTCTGAGCCATCGCGGTTCTGTCGGAGGGCTTCGGATGAGAAGCACCGATCAGCTCGACGCCTTCAACCTGCAGCGCTTTGTCCTGGCGCAGGACCCGGTGATCGAGCGCGTAAAAAACGAACTCGGCGCCGGCCTCAAGCGCAGTCACTGGATGTGGTTCGTCTTTCCGCAACTCTCGGGGCTGGGAGACAGTGAAATGTCCCGGCGCTTTGCCATTCGCTCCGGCGCAGAAGCGTCGGCCTACCTGCAACATGACCTGCTGGGCCCACGCCTGCGCACGTGCACGCAACTGGTGCTGGATATCCCGCAACGCTCGATTGCCCAGGTATTTGGTCATCCGGATAACCTGAAATTCCATTCTTCCATGACCCTGTTCGCCCAGTTTGCCCCGCCGGGAAGCCTGTACCATCAAGCGCTGGAGCGATACTTCCACGGCATCCCGGACGGATGGACGCTGAGCCTGCTGGATTCAAAACAGGCCCAGTTGCCCCCCAATCAGGGTTGAGAAATCGTCGTCGACAAACGGCAGGATCGCATCGGCCACTGGCTGCAGCTGACGTGTGACGTAGTGGTCGTAGTCGATGGGCGTGCTGCGCACTTCCAGCGGCTCGGGCCCTGCGACGCTGATCACGTAGCTGATCCAGCCACCGTTCTGGTACTGGCGCGGGCGGCCTTGCTGATCATTGTATTCGTCGGCAATGCGCGCCGCGCGAACATGCGGCGGTACGTTGCGTTCGTAATCGTCGAGAGTGCGACGCAGACGCTTGCGGTAGACGAGCCGATCATCGAACTCGCCCGACAGGGTCTTGCGCACGTACTCACGCACGTAGTCCTGATAGGGCTTGTGGTGAAAGATCAGCGAATAAAGCTCCTGCTGAAACTGGCGGGCCAGGAGCGACCAGTCGGTGCGCACGCTTTCCAGCCCCTTGTAGACCATTTCGTCGCTGCCATCGGCGCGCGTCACCAGCCCGGCATAGCGTTTTTTGCTGCCCTCCTCGGCCCCGCGGATGGTCGGCATCAAAAAGCGCTTGTAGTGGGTTTCGAACTGCAATTCCAGCGCGCTTTGCAACCCGTACTCCTGCTGCACGTGCTCGCGCCACCACTGGTTGACGTGATCGACCAGAGCCTGGCCGATCTGCGCCGCTTCCTGCTGGCCGTGGGCACGGCGCAGCCAGACGAACGTCGAATCGGTGTCGCCGTAGATCACGGTATGGCCCTGGGCTTCGATCAATTGCCGCGTGCGCAACATGATTTCGTGGCCCCGCAGGGTGATCGACGAGGCCAGCCGCGTATCGAAAAAGCGGCAGCCGCTTGAGCCGAGCACGCCGTAGAAGGCATTCATGATGATCTTGAGTGCCTGGGACAGCGGCGCGTTGTGCTCGCGCTTGGCGGTTTCGCGGCCCTCGGCGACCCGCGCGACGATGGCCGGCAGGCAATGCCGGGTCCTCGAGAAACGTGCACCGCGAAAACCTGGCACCGATGCACTGTCTTCCGGGTGGCGCAAACCTTCGATCAACCCCACGGGGTCGATGAGAAAGGTACGAATGATCGACGGATACAGGCTTTTGTAGTCGAGCACCAGCACGGACTCGTACAGGCCCGGTTGCGAGTCCATGACAAATCCGCCGGGGCTGGCCTGCGCCGGCTTGCTGCCCACATTCGGCGCGACGAAACCCTGGCGGTGCATCAGCGGCATGTAAAGGTGCGTGAACGCCGCCACCGAGCCGCCGCTGCGATCCGCTGGCAGGCCGGTGACACTGGCCCGCTCCAGGAGAAACGTGAGCAACTGGGTCTTGGCGAAAATCCGCGTGACCAGTTCGCAGTCCTTGAGGTTGTAGGTGGCCAGGGCCGGCTTGTCCTCGGCGAACATGCGGTTGATTTCGTCCATGCGCTGGTACGGCGTGCTGATCGCCTTGCCTTCGCCGAGCAGGGTTTGCGCGACGTTTTCCAGGCTGAACGAAGGGAAGCTCCAGGTGGCCGAGCGCAGGGATTCGATGCCATCGATGATCAACCTTCCGGCGGCCGAGGCGAAGTAATGGTTGCGGCTGCCATGTTCGCGCCACTGCATCTCTTCACCGCCACGCCCCAGCCTCAAAGGCACCGCCAGCCGTCGAGCGTGTTCGTGCAGCACGCGCAGGTCGAACTGCACGACATTCCAACCGATGATCGCGTCCGGGTCGTGGCGGGCAAACCATTCATTGAGCTTTTTCAACAAGGCGGGGCGCGAATCGCAGTACTCGAGCTGGAAATCCACCCCACTGTCGTCGCCATTGGGCGGGCCAAGCATGTACACCTGCCGTTCGCCGCAGCCTTCCAGGGCGATGGAGTACAGCTCGCCTTGCGCGGTGGTCTCGATGTCCAGTGACACCAGCCGCAGGTTTGGGCGGTAATCGGGGTCGGGCTTCATCTGCGCATCGAGCAGCAGGCCGTCGGCATCGGGGGTGCCACCGAAGATGACGGGCGCGGTGATGAACCGCTCCATCATGTAGCGTTCGGGGGGACGCACATCACCCTCGAACATCTCGACGCCCGACTTGCGCAGCGTGGTTTCCAGGCGCATCAATTGCGCGTGCTGCTGGCAGTAGAGGCCGAGCACTGGGCGGTGATCGAAATCCAGCAGGGCCAGGGGTCTGAGCTTGACGTTTTTTTCGTCATGCAGCAGCCGCTCCACCTGCTCACGCTGCTCGGCCGCGATAAACGCCACCGACGGCTGATGAGACAGGCGAATGCGCCGGGGCCCGCCGTCGGTCGCCAGCCAGAATTCGACTTCGGTGCCGGTCGGGGTATCGCGCCAATGTCGGGTCAGGACGAAGCCCCGCTGTAAATCCACCACTGCAACCTCAGATTTGATTTCCGTGGGCAATTCTACGAAAAAAACCGTCGGATGACGTTTTTTGCGCGTTATCTGCCGCTTTACGTCTTGCTCTCAGCGCTCGGGTCTACGATTCTTCAGGAACAACGCCAATCCCCTGGACAGCCATCATGAAAACCGTCGCCCAACTGCTCAAGTTGAAAGATCAGAAAAACCAGGAAGTTCACCAGATCAAGCCGGACCACATGGTGCTCGAAGCCCTGATGAAGATGGCCGAGAAAAACGTCGGAGCCTTGCTGGTGGTGGAAAACGATGAAGTACTGGGCATCATCAGCGAGCGCGACTACGCGCGCAAACTGGTGTTGCATGGCCGCTCGTCGGTGGGCACGCCGGTGCGCGACATCATGGTCTCGCCCGTCATCACAGTGGACACCAAACAAACCGTAGACACGTGTCTTGGCATCATGTCCGACAAGCGCCTGCGCCACTTGCCCGTGGTGGAAAACGGCAAGCTGATCGGCCTGCTGTCGATCGGCGACCTGGTCAAGGAAGCCATCGCCGAACAGGCTGACCTGATCAAGCAGTTGGAGCAGTACATTCGCGGGGAGTAACTCTCCCTCGTCCCCCCGTAGGAGCGAGCATGTCGAGGCGTCGAACCGTCGCGATGGCGGTGTTTCAGTTGGAAAATGTTTGGCTGACACACCGCTATCGCGAGCAAGCTCGCTCCTACAAGGGCACGGTCAACTCCAATGCCGCGCAAACACCGGCGCCAGCGTCGGGTGTCGGTCGATCCGCTCAAGCCAGGCATGAAAGCCCGGCCGGGCGGCGCGCAGATGTTCTCGCGTCCCGGCCCACCGTGTGACGACCGCGGCCAGGACGTCCAACGCACCGGGCGTCTCCTCCCCCAGGTATAACTCACCGGAAAACTGGTCGGCGAACACCTCCCAGCACCAGTGCAGGCGTTGACGCGCACCGGCCACGAGGTTTTCCCGGCTGGAGTGATCCGACGCAATCAACCAGCGCTCCGGGTAATCGATGATGCCGATGGCCGGGTAGCAATTACTGACGATGAACACCAGGCCCCGCAGCGCTTGGTCGCGTTCAGCAGTCACTTTGGGCAGCAGGCTCGACTCGGGAAAGCTCAACCCCAAATGGATCAGGATGGCCGCGCTCTCGGTGAGAATGCTGCCGTCGGGCAATTGCAGGGTCGGAATCTGCTTGAGCGGGTTGAGCTTCTGCAGTTCCAGGGCTGCCTCCATGGACAGCTCGACGTCGATGAACCGATAAGCCACCTCGCACAGCTCCAGGGCGGCCTCGATGGCAGCGGCACCCGAGTTCTTGTGTCCGTAGAGTTGGTACATAAACACCTCCCTTTTGGTGTTCTCTTTGTAGCAGCTGACTACGGCCGTGCCGTGAAAATTCTTTTTTTGTCCTGCATCCAAAACCCTTTCCGACGGGTAGTACCTGTAGCAGCCCCAATGACTGCATAGCGAATCACTCATGACGGAGAGAATTTCATGAATCCCAAACAGCTGATATGCCTTGCCGGTTTGCTCCTTGCCACGCCTGCGGCGTTCGCACAAAGCGCTCTACCTGACAGCATCAAGGTGCCGGACGGCCACAAAGTGGCAATGGAAACTACCGGCGTGGGTGAAATCACCTACGAATGCCGCGACAAGGCCAATGCCGTCGGGCAAACCGAATGGTTCTTCGTCGGCCCCAAGGCAGTCCTCAATGATCGCAGCGGCAAACAGGTCGGCACCTACTTCGGCCCACCCGCCACCTGGCAAGCGCAGGATGGCTCGAAGGTCACCGGCACCCAGTTGGCCGTCGCGCCATCCAGCTCCGGCAACCTTCCCTATCAACTGGTCAAGGCCAACCCCGCCGAAGGAAAAGGCGCGATGAGCGGCGTCAGCTACATCCAGCGCGTGGCGCTCAAGGGTGGCGTCCCACCCAGCGCCGAATGCACGGCTGCCAACAAGGGCAAGCAGGAAGTGGTGAAGTACCAGGCGGATTATATTTTCTGGTCGGCGAGCTGAAAGCGCTTTCTGTAGGAGCGAGCTCGCTCGCGATGGTAGTCCAGACACCGCGGGCAATCAGACAGCCAGCGTTATCGTTGACGACCATCGCGACGGTTCGACATGCTCGCTCCTACAGGGTCCTCTGCTAGATTCATGGCATCCGGATTTATTTTGACGGTTGAGCACATTGTCATTGCCCGAACCTATTTTCGACTACGAAGCCCACCTCGCCGCCTGTGCCCGGGGCGAGCGCCAGGCCCTGCGGGCCTTGTATGTGCAGGAAAGCCCGCGTTTGCTCGGCGTGGCCCGCAGGCTGGTGCACGACACGGCGCTGGCCGAGGACATCGTGCATGATGCGTTCCTGAAGATCTGGGCCGGCGCCGCGCGTTTCGACCCGTCGCGCGGGACAGCAAGAGGCTGGATGTTCAGCGTGACGCGACATCTGGCGCTCAATTTCATCCGCGACAACCCGCGTGAAATCCAGGGCGATATCGACACGCACCCCAGCGTTGAAATAGTCGATGCCGAAGTCCACTCATCGCGCATTCATCTGTGCCTGGAACAGCTGGAACCGGCACGGCGCACATGCATCCTGCACGCCTACGTCGACGGTTATTCCCATGCGCAGATTTCACACAAGCTCGGCACACCGCTGGGCACCGTCAAAGCCTGGATCAAACGCAGCCTGATGGCCTTGCGGGAGTGCATGGGATGACCACCCGACCTGTGGATGAAACCCCCGAGGAACTTGACGAGCTCGCCAGTGAATACGTACTGGGTACACTTTCGGCAGAGCAGCGCACCGAGGTCCGGCGACGCCTGCGCGACGAAACCCGATTGCGCACGGCGGTCGATGGTTGGGAGCGTCGTTTGCTGGGCCTGACTGATCTTGCCGAACCCGAAACACCATCGCCCCATCTGTGGCACCGCATCGAACGCAGCCTCAACGCGTCGAACGTGAAACCGGTCGCGTCCCCAGCGTCCTCCTGGTGGGATCGGCTGGCGCTATGGCGAGGTCTCGCGGGGGCCGGGCTGGCAGCAACACTCGTACTCGGCGCGTTGCTGCTGACGCAAACCACGGTCAAACCGACCTATCTGGTGGTGTTGGTCGCGCCGCAGGACAACGCCCCCGGCTGGGTGATCCAGGCCAGCAATCCCAGGGAGATCCAGCTGATTCCGTTGGGGGTTGCGCAGGTTCCAGAGGACAAGGCGCTGGAGTTCTGGACCAAGGGCGAGGGTTGGCAAGGGCCAGTGTCCCTGGGCCTGGTGAAACCGGGGCAAACCCTGTCGGTGCCGCTGGACAAACTGCCGCCGCTGGAGGCAAACCAGTTGTTCGAGCTAACCCTGGAAAACCGCACGGGCTCGCCGATTGGCAAACCGACAGGGCCGATCCAGGCCATTGGGCGTGCGGTGAAGGTGATTTGACCCACTCGTATCCCACCGCGTAATCATTTGCCCGCTTGTTTCATGCATCGCTGATACCGCTCATCAACCCGCTTGGCGAACCACGCCGTGGTGAGTTTGCGGGTGATTTTCGGGCTTTGCAGTACGATGCCCGGCAACACCGCCCGGGGTAACTGACGACCGTCGGCCTTTTCCGCCAGGTCGAACACCCGCTGATACAGCTCGGTCTCTTCAAAATCCAGGCTCTTGCCCTTCTCCAGTTGATCCCTGATGACCGGGTTGCGCATACCCAGGCGTTTACCCAGGCTTCGTGCGGCCAGTTCGGTGCTGCCGGGCATGATCGAGCCGTAGCGCACCAGGTCGCCATCCAGCGCCAGGGGGATGCCCGAAGCGCGACTCAACGCATTCTGAAAGGCCGCGTTGCGGCTCGCGTACCAGCCGGCGTTGAAATCGGCAAAGCGGTACAGCGGCTGGGTGTAGTTCACCGGATAACCGAGCAAGTGGGCGATGCCAAAGTACATGCCGCCGCGACGGCTGAACACTTCACGGCGAATGGTGCCGTCCACCGGGTACGGATAATTGCGGGCCTGCTGTTCGGCAAACTCGATGCTGACCTGCATCGGCCCGCCGGTGTGCACCGGGTTGAAGCTGCCGAACAGCGTGCGCCCCATGGGCACCATGCCAATGAAATCATCGAAAATCGCACTCAACTCTTTTTCGCTGCGCGCGCTACTCAATCGGTCGCTGTAGCTTTTGCCGTTGCTGGAGCGCACTTGCAACGCAGCACTCACCAAAAGGCCAGGCACGTGGGCCTTGGCGGCGCGACGGTCGATCTCGTCCCGGGCGATCTTGCCCAGGCCCGGCACGGGCGGATCCACCTGGAAGGTGGATTCCTGCTCGGTGACCGCGAGCACCGAACACAGGTTTTGCGTTGAGGTCTCGATGCCCTGGGCAGCGAACGCGGCGTAGATGTCCGTGGCCCAACCCTGGCGATCCACGGTTTTGGCCGGCAGCAGGCGCACAATCTCTGCCCTGACTTCGGCAGGCGGCCGGGGCGCTGTCTGCTGGGGACGCTGCGTGCCGCAACCGGCCAGCACCAGCAGCGCGATGCTACTCAGGATCACTCGATAGACTTGCATGCGGCTCCATCCAATGCGTTGAACCTTGCTCACCATACGATCAATGGCATGGCGCAAGCTATGACTGCAAGTGGTGACCGGCGTTCACGGCCCGGGAAAAACACCCCACCGTGCGCTTTAATGGAGACAGGGGCGTGAAAACGAGGGACCCAGGTATGAACCGCTGCGACGTGCTGGTCGTCGGCGCCGGCCCCACCGGGCTGGTGCTCGCGCTGTGGCTCAGCAAGTTGAAGATTCGCGTAAGGATCATTGACAGGACTTTCACCCCTGGCACCACATCGCGGGCACTGGCCGTGCAGGCGCGAACGCTGGAGCTGTACCGGCAACTGGACCTGAGCCACGCGGTGATCAAAGGCGGCCATCGCGTGGCGGCGGCCAACTTCTGGGTCAGGGGCGAACCGGTCACACGCCTGCCGTTGAGTACGGTGGGTGAAGGACTGACGCCCTATGCCTTCCTCGAGATTTTCCCCCAGGACGAGCACGAGAAGCTGCTGATCGAGCGCCTGGAGACGTTCGGTGTGCACGTCGAGCGCAATACCTCGCTTGAGCATTTCGAGGAAACCGGCGACACCCTGACCGCCCGCCTGCGCCTGGCCGACGGTCAGGAGGAAATCTGCCAGGCATGCTATCTCGCCGGTTGTGACGGCGCCCGTTCGATTGTGCGCAAGACCCTGGACACCGGGTTTCCCGGGGGTACTTACCAACAGATCTTCTACGTGGCCGATGTGCAGGCCAAAGGACCGGCCCTCAATGGCGAGTTGCACCTGGACCTGGATGAAGCGGACTTTCTCGCGGTGTTCCCCTTGGCCGGCGAAGGTCGCGCGCGGCTGATCGGCACAGTACGCGATGACCGCGCCGAACACGCCGACACCCTGCAGTTCGAGGACGTCAGCAGCCGGGCCATCGAACATTTGAAAGTGCAGATCGAACGGGTCAACTGGTTTTCCACCTATCGCGTTCACCATCGCGTGGCTGAGCACTTTCGTCGCGGCCGCGCCTTTCTGCTCGGCGATGCTGCCCATGTACACAGTCCGGCGGGCGGCCAGGGCATGAACACCGGGATTGGCGATGCCATTAACCTGGCGTGGAAACTGGCTGCCGTCCTCAATGGCAGCGCCACGCCAGCGCTGCTCGACACCTACGAAACCGAGCGCATCGCGTTCGCACGCAAACTGGTCGCCACCACCGACCGGGTGTTCAGCTTCGTCACCGCCGAAGGGCGTATGGCCGATCTGCTGCGCACGCGCCTGGCGCCGTTTCTGCTGCCCAAAGCGGCCTCTTTCGCTGCCTCCCGCGAGTTCCTGTTTCGGACCGTGTCACAGATCACCGTGAATTATCGCGGCATGCCCTTGAGCACCGGCACCGCCGGACAGGTGCACGGCGGCGACCGGTTGCCCTGGGCGCATGACGGTGAAGGAGATAACTATGAAGCGCTGAAGTGTCTGAACTGGCAGGTGCATGTGTATGGCGACACCAGCGACGAAATGATCGCCTGGTGCAACGAACACCATGTGCCCTTGCACGTGTTCGATTGGCGGCCGGCGTTTGATGCGGCAGGGCTTGGGCGCAATGGCTTTTACCTGCTGCGCCCGGACACCTATGTGGCGATTGCCGAGACCTGTTCGGACCCGAAAGTCATCGAACGGTACTTTCGGCAGCACGGGATCCGCCCCTATTTTGCAGATCACTGACACCCTGCATTCCCCGCTCCCACAGGGAGGAATGCGTGTGTGTTTCAGATCCCCGCCAACGCCAGGTCCATCGCGAAGTAAGTGAAGATCAGGTCCGCCCCTGCCCGCTTGATCGCGCCAAGGCTTTCGCGCACCACGCGATCTTCGTCGATGGCCCCGGCCTGGGCGCCGAACTTGATCATCGCGTACTCGCCGCTGACCTGATACGCCGACAGCGGCAGGTTCGACGCCTCGCGGATGTCGCGGATGATGTCCAGGTAGGCGCCGGCCGGTTTGACCATCAGTGCGTCGGCGCCTTCCTGCTCGTCCAGCAGCGATTCACGCAGAGCTTCGCGGCGGTTCATCGGGTTCATCTGGTAGCTTTTGCGGTCACCCTTGAGGGCGCTGCCACCGGCTTCACGAAACGGGCCGTAGAGCGCCGAGGCGAATTTGGTCGAGTAGGCCATGATCGCGGTCTGGGTAAAACCGGCGGCGTCCAGGGCCCGGCGGATCGCCTGCACCTGGCCGTCCATGGCGGCCGACGGGGCAATCACATCCGCCCCGGCACGCGCGGCGGCCACGGCTTGTTTGCCGAGGTTGACCAGGGTCTGGTCGTTGTCCACTTCATGGTTATGCATCACGCCGCAATGCCCGTGATCGGTGTATTCACAAAAGCAGGTGTCGGACATGACGATCATCTCCGGCACAGCGTCCTTGGCAATGCGCGACATGCGCGACACCAGTCCGTTCTCGCTCCAGGTGTCGCTGCCGTTGCTGTCCAGATGATGGGATACGCCGAAGGTCATCACCGACTTGATCCCGGCCCGGGCATAACGCTCGATCTCGCCGGCCAGTTTTGATTCCGGAATGCGCATCACACCGGGCATGCTCTTGATTGGCACGAAGTCGTCGATCTCTTCTTCAACGAAAATCGGCAACACCAGGTCATTGAGGCTGAACTCGGTTTCCTGGAACAGACTGCGCAGGCTCGCATTGCGACGCAGACGGCGTGGACGTGCTTCGGGGAACTGGCTGGACATGAACCTTCCTGAGGACAAGACGAAAGTCGTAGGGGGCAAAAGCTTATGCCTGTGGCACCCGGTGGTACAAACCCGTCAGGAGGAAAAACCGTTACTGCTTTGGCAATAATCCACGTTAGCCACGGTATGGAATGGCTCTTTGTGGGAGCGAGCAAGCCCGCTCCCACAAGGGATGGTGTGCATTTCAAGAGACGGGTTTAGGGATCTCCAGCCCGCGTACCACCGCTGGCCGTGCCAGGAAGCGCTCGAGCACCCGCGTCACGTTGGGGAAGTTGTGAATGCCCACCAGCTCGCCGGCTTCATAAAACCCGAGCAGGTTGCGCACCCACGGGAAGATGGCGATGTCGGCGATGGTGTAGCGCTCACCCATGATCCAGTCGCGCCCTTGCAGACGGGTGTCGAGGACTTTGAGCAGGCGTTTGCTTTCTTCGACGTAGCGGACACGTGGACGCTTGTCTTCGTAGTCCTTGCCGGCAAACTTGTTGAAGAAACCGAGCTGGCCGAACATCGGGCCAATGCCCCCCATCTGGAACATCAGCCACTGGATCGTTTCGTAACGCGCGGCGGCATCCTGGGGCAGCAGTTGCCCGCTTTTGTCGGCGAGGTAGATGAGGATCGCCCCGGACTCGAACAGCGCCAGCGGTTTTTCGCCCGGGCCGTGGGGGTCGAGGATCGCAGGGATCTTGTTATTGGGGCTCAGCGAAAGAAACTCGGGAGAAAACTGATCGTTGCTCTCGAAACCCACGCGATGCGGCTCGTAAGGCAAGCCGATCTCCTCGAGCATGATCGACACCTTGACGCCATTGGGGGTTGGCAGCGAGTAGAGCTGAATCCACTCAGGGTATTGGGCCGGCCACTTGCGGGTGATGGGGAACGCAGACAGATCAGTCATCACGGGGATCCACGAAAAGATTGAGAGGGACGATCATAGTGGCAACCGCGCCATTTGACGCATCAATAATGCTGATAGGCAAGATCAGCACAATGCAGGTTTCATCAGCCCCTGCCCCGAGTACCGTGTCCACAATTTCGCAACATCCTGTCGATAACCTCTGCAGCAAGACGTTTGAGGTTGTCGGTACATTGCTGCGCACGCAACCGGCATCGAACCAAATGAGCGTCAGTGGACTCTGAGTCTTACCTTTTTTTGGAAACGGACCAGTTGCACGACATGGAAACCACCTGACGCCGGGAGCGCGGGTGCAAAGGTTTGTCAGCCTTAACCGAATGCGCTGAAGAATCACTCATTCCATGATGAACCCGATCAAATACCTGCAATGCCTCAAGCCTCGTGCCTGGCTCTTGCTACCCTCCCTGCTGGCAGTCAGTGGGCTGTTCCTGTCGCTCGAATCCAGCGAAAGCCGCGCTCAACCGAAGAACGGCACCCAGACGCTGGTGTTCCTGCGCCACGCCGAAAAACCCGAGGGTGGCCTCGGCCAGCTCAACTGCCAGGGCCTGAACCGGGCCATCGACCTGGCGACGCTGCTGCCCGAAAAATTCGGCAAGGCCAATTACGTATTCGCCGCGAACCCGACGCGCAATGTCGAGGAAGGCGAACTGGACAATTCCTACAGCTACATCCGCCCCCTGATGACCATCAGCCCCAGCGCAATCAAGCTCGGCCTGCCGGTGAACATCGATTATTCCGCCAACGACACCAATGACCTGGCCAACGAACTGCTGAGCAACAAGTACCACAACTCGGTGATCTACACGGCCTGGTCCCATGGTTACCTGCCCGAACTGATCAACAAGGTCGCGGGCAAGGCCGTGGGCAAAAAGCAGAACATCACCGATGACTGGGAATCCGGCGACTTCGATTCGCTGTATGTGCTGACCCTGACCTGGCATAACGGTAAAGCCAGCTTGCAGAGTCATAGCTACAAACAGGGGTTGGATAATGGACAGCAAACTTGTCCGACTTGAGGTATCGGGTGCGGATCGGGCCCCATCGCTGGCGAGCCCTTTCCTGCAAGGGACATGATTGATCAGGGCACCAGGATGACCTTGTCACTGCTGCCCTGATTGACCTCGGCATAGCGCGCGAGCCCTTCGGCCAACGGCGCTTCCACCAACCCCTGGGGCAGCGGCAACAGTCCCTCATCGAAGAACTTGCCGAACTGATCGAGCATCGCCGCACAGGCCTGCACGCCGTAGAGCAACGAGTTGATACCCACCACGGAACCGCCCTTGCGGTACAGCGCCAGCGCCGGCATTTGCACCATGCCATCCACCGGTGCGGCGATGATGGCGATTCGGCCGAAGGTAGCCAATGCCGGGACGGAAGCCGGCAGCCAGAAGCCGGTGGTGTCGAAGATCACCTCGGCGCCGCCGCTGAACACCTCATTAACCTGGGCGCCGAGCGCCTCTGGCTGTGCAAGTTGCAGCGTCTGATAACCTTGTTCCTGCAAGGCCTTGACCTGCTCCGGTCGGCGCGCCGCGGCCAGCAGTTTCGCGCCACGCACTTTCGCCAGGGCCAGCGCCGCTGTGGCAACTGCTCCCCCACCGATCACCAGCAACCTGGTGTCCGCCTTTACCAGGCTGCGCTCCAGAGCATCCCAGGCGGTGGTGTAAGGCACGCCGAGGCTGGCGGCCTGGGCGAAACTCAGGTGCGAGGGTTTGAGCGCAACGCCGTTGGCCGGCAGTTTGACGAATTGCGCATGGGCGCCGTCAGCGAAAAAGCCCAGTTCACGGCCGGTGCCCCATACTTCCTGACCGACCAACGCCTGCGGGCCCTGCACCACGATGCCGGCAAAATCACGGCCGGGAATGCGCGGCAGCGTTGTGTAAGGGAAACGCCCCAGTACGTTCTTCACATCACTGGGGTTGAGGCCCGCAGCCTTGATCTGTACCAGCACTTCATCGGCGCCGCAAACAGGCGTGGGGACTTCGGCCAGGCGCAGGGCCGAGAGGTCACCGGTTTTATCGAACTGCAATGCTTTCATGAACGTATCCATTGAACAGGAGGAAGGAAATTCAGGAGATCCAGCCAGCGACCAGTTGCCGGCCCATCGGCCACAACTTTTCGCCGGCCAGCATGCCCAGCAGGCCGATCAACGCGATGGCTGGCGGCGCGGGGGAACGAAAATCCAGCGCGCCATAGATCAGGCCGACGCCCAGGCCGATGGCCAGCGAAACGAGGTAACTCATGACAGACTCCGCAGGATGTGAGGTATGCGCAGAGTCTAGGGAGAAGCGGCGAATGGCATCGGACAGGTGCTTCTGAATTTCGGACAAAACCACCCCGGACACACCGCCCCCTGTAGGAGCGAGCTTGCTCGCGATGGTGGCTCAGTCACCGCGGGGTGTCAGGTTGACAGCGTCATCGTTGACGCCCATCGCGAGCGTGCTCGCTCCTACAGGGTTGAGGCGTGGGGATTGAGGGCAAACTGCGAAGGCGCCATGCCCAGTTCGCGGCGGAACATGTCGCTGAAGCTGCTCGGCGAATAACCCAGCTCCCGGGCAATGCGGCTGACAGCCACGCCCTGGATCAGCTCGGCCGCCGCCATCGCCAATTGCACCTGACGCCGCCATTCGGCGAAGCCCATGCCCAGGCCCTCCTTGAACAGTCGCGCCAGGGTGCGCACGCTCGCCCCGGCATTCTCCGCGTGTTGCTCGAAAGGGATGTCCAACGACGGCGCGGCCATGACGGCCTGGCACAGATTCATCAGGCGTTGGTCGGAATCGTCCGGCAAAGGCACCTTCAATTGCGAGCGCCGGGCTCGTTGCAGCTCCAGCAGCGCGAGGCCCACCAACGCCTCGTAATACTCCGGTGGCCCGTCCTCGCCTTGCGCCACGAGGCCGACGATCAACTCGCGCAGCAACCCACCCACTTCGATCACCTGCACCGTAGCGTCCAGCGTCGCCGCCAATGACGGGCGCAGGTAGATATTGCGCATCTGCAAATCCGACACCACGCGGATCCCGTGGGGCACGCCCGGCGGCAACCACACCGCCCGCTGCGGCGGCACCACCAGGGCTTCATGCGGCGTCTCGACCCACATCACCCCGCTCATCGCATACAACAACTGGCCCCAGGCATGCTCGTGCGGCTCGATGAACAGTCCACGCGGGTAAGTACGCGCCAGCGGTTGCACGGGCACATCGGTATCACTCAGGTCAGGCGGTGCGGCAAGGGCCATGATCAGCAATCACTGGAGGGGTGGCGGACAGCGCATGGTAACCAGCCGCCGGCCCGCTCGCCACCGATGACGGCCGTCTGACAATCCGACTGAATTTTCCGCAACAGCGGCGATCCCTCTATTACCACAGGGAGGAATACGGGCTTTATGAACAACGCAAAACTTTTCGTCATTGAATACACCCTTCATGGGGCCCCCAAGTCATTCATCATCCGCCAGGAAAAGATGGATAACGCCGAGGCCTGGCATTGGGCGAGCTGCGACGCCGGCGTGGGTCGAATCCCGCGTTTTGGCCGGGAAAAAGTGCAAAAGACCAGTAAACCGATGGCGGAAAAATTCGGCGTGGAGAACGTCACGTGGCGCCCGGCAAGTTGATCGGATTCATTGGGGAGATTGGCAGATGAACACTAAGCAACCCACCAGCACGGCGCATATCGACTACGGCCTGGACACGCTGTTCGGCCGTATCACCAAAAGCGCGGAATGCCAGGTCGGCCTGGAGCAGATCGAGGATGACCCGAGCCGTTTTGCCCTGCGCGTGCACGCCCCACTGCCGGAGGATCTGGACCAGGCGAAAACCTTATTGGTGGTCGTGCAGGGACGGCGGCTCAATGGCGTCATCCGCTGTACCCAGCGCTTCGATGATCAAAGCCTGAAACTGGAAGTGGAGCCCGAATAGGCTCCACTCTTTTCAAACACTCGCCTATCCGCCATGGGCGCACTTGCAGCCCTTGCTTGAGCACGCTTCACCGTGTTCGTGGTGCTTGGCGCACGCGTCGCAACAGTAGTGCTTGCCGTGACGGGCAATCGGATGCTCTCCCAGCTTGCAGTTGCATTTTGGGCAGTCGCAGGTACTTTCGCTATCGATCATGAGTCTGACTCCAGTGGTGTGGTCGTCCGGTCTCGCGAGTACGATCCGTCTTCCTAATGTAGGAGTCGTCTCCCCCAGCGGAGTTCAAGCGCCTCGCGTGCTGCTGCGATACATGAACACCAGCGCCAGGGCGAGCAACACCATCGCCAGGATCCGGCTGCCGGACAACTCGATCGCCGGGTTGCCCAGCCATCCGAAGTTATCGATCAACATGCCCATGCCCAGTTGCCCGACGATCACGGCCACCGTTGCCACGGCTGTACCAACCCTGGGCACCGCGCCCACCATGACCATCATGTAGATCACGCCGAACAGCGCGCCGCAGAGTTGCCATTTCGGCACATTCAGCAGACTCACAGCATGGGCAGGTTCGAAAAACAGGATCAACAATCCTGTAACCACCGCGCCGACCACGAAGGTCAGCAGGCTGCTGCGCAATACGCCGACTGTCTCGCCCAGGCGCCCATTGATGGCTGCCTGCACGCTCAACACCGCACCGGCGGCCACCACCACTCCCAACAGCACAATCAGATTCATCTTCAACCCCGAGCGATCAGAACGAGTGCAGCGACAATCAACAGCAAGGCCAGCCAGCGCTCGCCATTGACCTTCTTGCGGGTGGTGCCGAACCAGCCGAAATGGTCGATCAGCACGCTTTTGCCGACCTGCCCGGAGAGGATCGCGATCATGGTCATGGCGATGCCGATATGCGGCGTGGCCAGGGTGAGAACCACCACATACATCGGCCCGAGAAAGCCACCGATCAATTGCCAGCGTGGCAGTTCGCTGAGCGCCGGGCCTCGTTGTGGACCACTGAACAGCAAAAGCAGGAACAGAACCGCCGAGCCGACGCCAAAGATGCTCAAGGTCGCCCACAGATGCCCCACCTGCCCGCCCAACGGCCCGAGCAACCCGGCTTCAACGGACAGGCCCATGCCGGCGAGGATGACCAGGGGAAGCAGTAACAGGCGCAAGCCGGGTTGGAGTGCCGGCGTGGCGACTTCGCCGGTTTGTTCGATGGATTGCATTTACAAGGTACCTTCACAAATAAGCGGCAGATCCCCTGTAGGAGCGAGCTTGCTCGCGATGGCACAGTGTCAGTCGACATTATTGTCAACTGATACACCGCCATCGCGAGCAAGCTCGCTCCTACACGTCATCATTGAGCAGTGAATTATCCAGTGGCCAAGCTGTGCAATAAACGGGATCATCCTGACAACACTTTTGCGCATTACGCACAGCAAGGTCCACTATGCACGGCCTCAATGAACTCGGCTTCAAGGCACTCCGGCTATTTGTCGCGGTGCTGGACCATGGCAGTTTTTCCGAAGTCGCCCGTCGAGAGGGCTTGGCTCCGTCGTCGATTTCCCGGCAGATCCAGTTGATGGAACAGGCCCTGAACCAGCAATTGCTCTACCGTCACACCCGCGCGGTCACCCCTACCGAAGCCGGGCGCCTGCTCGGGCACCACGCGCGGCTGGTGCTGGTGCAATTGGAGGAAGCCGAGCAAGCGTTGCACGAACAGCGCAGCGAGCCCACTGGGCTGGTCCGTATCAACGCTCCGGTGGTGTTCGGACAACGGCACCTGACACCCTGGCTCGGGCAGTTGTGCGAGCGGTATCCGAAGCTGCAACTGGACATCCAGCAGACCGACAGCTACGTCGACCCGTTGCAGGAAGGCGCCGATCTGTTGTTTCGCATTGGCCCGCTGCACGACTCGAGCATGCAGGCGCGCATTATCGCGCCCCACCGCTTCCAGGTTGCCGCCAGCCCCGCCTACCTCGCACGCCACGGCACGCCGCAGCGCCCTGCCGACCTGGCGGCGCACCAATGCCTGGCCTACAAGGGCGTGGCCGGCCAGCAGCGCTGGTTTTTCCGCCAGGGCCACGAGGATTGGACGCCGTATTCGGTGAGAGGGCCAATCACCGGCAACCACGCCGACACGCTCACCCAGGCCGCCATACAAGGCCTGGGACTGGTGATGTTTCCGTCATGGCTGATTGGCGAAGCGGTGCGAGACGGCACGTTGGTGCCGGTCCTTGCGGACTATCAGGTATCCAACAGCCTCCAACCGCAGCAGATCGCGGTGCTTTGGCCGGGAAGCCGACGGCTGTCGGTGAAGGTGCGCACGGTCATCGACTTTTTTGTCGAGTGTTTTGGCGAGGTGCCGTATTGGGACAGGGTTTAGCTGACACCCACAGTGTGGGTGTCTCTACCCAGTGATTGCAGCCATCAAATCCTGAACTGCCCCACCAACCCGCCCAACCGCTGCCCCAGGTCCGCCAGGCTGCGGGAGGTTTGGGCGCCGAGCTGGGTTTCGTCCGCCACGTTATCCACGGCTTCGGCGATCTGATGCACGCTGCGGTTGATCTCTTCGGCCACCGCTGTCTGCTCTTCGGCGGCGCTCGCGATCTGCGCGTTCATCGAGTTGATGGTGGCGATCAATTGCGCCATGGTGTCCAGCGACGCCCCCGCCTCGTTGGCTTGCGCGGAGGTGCCGTCGCCGGCCTCGCTGGAGCGACGCATCGCTTCCACCGCTGACTGGGTGCCGGCCTGCAAGCGGTCGATCATGCCCTGGATTTCCTGGGTGCTGATCTGCGTACGACTGGCCAGCGCACGCACTTCATCGGCTACCACCGCAAAACCACGCCCTGCCTCACCAGCCCGGGCCGCTTCGATGGCGGCGTTGAGCGCCAGCAAATTGGTCTGCTCGGCAATCGAACGAATCACCCCCAGCACGCTGACAATCGACGCCACGTCTTTCTGCAAACTGTCGAGGGACACGCCGCTGCTGCGGATATCGTCGACCAGCGCGTGGATTTTTTCGATGCTGCCGGCCACCACCCGCTTGGCGGTCTGGCCTTCTTCGTCGGTCTGCTGGGCAGCCACGGCGGCGTTCTGCGCACTCTTGGCCACTTCCTGGGCGGCGGCAGACATTTCATTGATGGCGGTGGCGACCTGATCGGTCTCGTGACGCTGACGCTCCATCGCCTGATCCGAGCGATGGGCCTGGTCCGATACCTGGTGCACCAGCCCGGTCAATTGCGAGGTCATTTCGGTGATCTGGCGCACCAGGCCGTGGATCTTGTCGACAAACCGGTTGAACGAACCGGCCAGTTCACCCAGCTCATCCTGGCTGGAAATGGTAAGACGGCGGGTCAGGTCGCCCTCGCCCGCCGCGATGTCATCGAGGTTGGCTTTCATCAGGTGCAGCGGACGCAGGATGGTGTTGGCCAGCACCATGCCGGCAGCGGCGATCACCAGCAGCACGACGGCGGCGATACCGGCGATGCTCAGCAATACGCCTTCCATGCGCTCCTTGACCTTGGCTTCGACAACGGCCACCTGCGCCTCGATGCCGTCGAGGTTGACCGAGGTGCCGACCGCCATGTCCCACTTGGCCAGGTATTCGGTGTAGCCGAGTTTCGGCACCAGCACTTGGGTATTGCTGGGCAAAGGCGAGCTGTATTGCAGATAGTGGGTGCCGTCCTTGGCGACTTGAACCAGGTCGCGGTTGACGTAGACGCCGTTCGGGTCGCGGTTGTCCTTGAAACTCTTGCCCACGCCGTCGGGGCTGTTGGCTTTGAACAGGCGCACGGTGTTGGAGTCGTAGCCGAAGAAGTAGCCTTCCTTGTCGTAGCTGATGTTCGACAGCAACTTGATCACTTGCGCGCGCGCCGCGTCATCGCCAGGCGCGGCGGCGTCGTAAAGCGGCTTGATCGCGGTCATGGCCACGGCCACGTAGCTTTTGAGCGTGTCCTTGGCGTTAGTGAGCAGGCGCTCGCGGGTCTCTTCGACTTCCTTGCGCGCCTGTTCCTGCAGCACGAAAAACGTGGTCAGACTGATCACCAGCGCGAAGATCAGCACCGGGAGAACGGCGAGGGACAGGACTTTGGCCTTCAGGCTCATGCGCATGACGGTTCACTCTTTTGATTTTATTAACGTGGTCAAAGGCTATAACGGCACGTAAAAGCAAAAGTTGAGACAGGTCACTACAGTGAAACGTATGAAGGCCCTGTGGGAGCGGGCTTGCTCGCGATGGCGGAGTGTCAGTCGACACTTTCATCGACTGATGCATTGCAATCGCGAGCAAGCTCGCTCCTACAGAGGGGGCATGGCAAAATCTAAAGCACCATCGCCGCCACCCAGCCGAACGCCAGCAGTGGCAGATTGTAGTGCAGGAAGGTGGGCACCACGGTGTCCCAGATGTGGTGGTGCTGGCCGTCGATGTTCAGGCCGGACGTCGGGCCCAGTGTCGAGTCCGAGGCCGGTGAACCGGCGTCACCCAGGGCACCTGCGGTGCCGACGATGCAGACGATGGCGATCGGGCTGAAGCCCAATTGCACGCACAGCGGCACGAAGATCGCCGCGAGGATCGGCACCGTGGAAAACGACGAGCCGATGCCCATGGTCACCAGCAGGCCCACCAGCAACATCAACAGTGCGCCGATGCCCTGGCTGTGACCGATCCACGCCGCCGACGCCTCGACCAGTGTCTGCACCTGACCGGTGGCCTTCATCACTTCGGCAAACCCCGAGGCGGCGATCATGATGAAACCGATCATCGCCATCATCTTCATGCCTTCGGTGAAGAGGTCGTCGGTGTCGCGCCACTTGACGATGCCCGATACCGAGAAGATCAAAAAGCCCACCAGTGCGCCGATGATCATCGAATCCAGCAGCAACTGAATGATGAACGCCGCTGCAATGGCCACGCCGGCTACCATCAGGCTCAGCGGGTTGTACTGCACCGCCACCTGCTCGACTTGTTCGATCTTCGCGAGGTCGTAGACACGTTTCTTGCGATAGCTGATGAACGCCACGGCCAGCCCCACCAACATGCCCAGCGCCGGAATGCCCATGGCATGGGTCACGTTGATGCCGCTGATGTCGACGCCGCTGCGCGCCACGTTGGCCAGCAGGATCTCATTGAGGAAGATGTTGCCGAAACCCACGGGCAGGAACATGTAGGGCGTGATCAGGCCAAACGTCATGACGCAGGCGATCAGACGACGATCAAGCTGCAGCTTGGTCAGCACAAACAACAGGGGTGGCACCAGCAACGGAATAAAGGCGATATGTATCGGCAGAATATTCTGTGAAGCGATGGCCACGACCCACAGCAAACCAATCAACAACCACTTGACCTGTCGACCACCCGTAGCGTGCTGCCGGTCGACCATGGCCAGCGCCTTGTCCGCCAATGCATGGGCCAGGCCGGACTTGGCAATCGCCACCGCGAACGCGCCGAGCAACGCGTAGGACAATGCCACGGTGGCTCCGCCGCCCAGTCCGTTGTTGAACGCCTTCAGCGTGGCGTCGATGCCCAGGCCACCGCTCAGGCCACCCACCAACGCACCGACAATCAGCGCGATCACAACGTGCACGCGGGACAGGCTGAGTATCAGCATGACGCCGACCGCGGCAATTACAGCATTAATCATCATTACCTCAGGGCAAGCGAAAACGGTCCGGCCGGCGGTCTGCACAGGCCGCCAGCGGATTCGGGAATGGGTTTTATTAGAGGGCGGGCACTGTGCCGCAGCACCGCCACCTTGTCAAAGTGAACGCGACCACCTGAGCAGCAGCCCCCCGGGAAATTTGTTTCGCGGTATTGACGTTCGACATAAAGAAAGCGCATTCGCCGCCGTTAACCTGCAAAGACGCAGATTTTTATCGAACAAGGACATCTCCATGCTGCTCCGACACCTTTCCATTCAGTGGAAGATCACCCTCCTCGCCGGCCTGTGCCTGGCGGGTATCGTGACTTTGCTGGTCGGCCTTTCGCTGTATCGCATGGAGCACAGTTCAGCGCTGGTGAAAGCGTCGAGCATGGAAATGCTGACCGAATCGGCCCAGGCGCGCATCGAATCCCAGGGTGAAATCCAGGCGCTGCGCATTCGCCGGCAATTCATGGATGCTTATCAATATGGCCACGGCTTCTCGCGTCAGGTGCTGTTCCTGCGCGATCAGGCGGAAAAACGCTTTCTCGATGCCTTCGACCTGCGAGAGGACCTGACCCGACAGGTCAAGTCGGCGCTGCAAGCCAACCCGGAGCTGCTGGGCCTCTCGCTGGTGTTTGAACCCAATGCCCTGGACGGCAAGGACGAGCTGTTCGCCGAGCAGGCAGAGCTGGGCAGTAACGACAAGGGCCGTTTCGCGCTGTACTGGTCGCAACCGACACCTGGCAAGCTGACCTCGATGGCGCTGGCGGAAAGTGACATCGCCGACACTCGCACCGGCCCCAGCGGCGAGGCCGCCAATGCCTGGTTCACCTGCCCGCGCACCTCGCTCAAACCCTGCGTGATCGAACCGTACTTCTTTGTGATCGACGGCCAGAACGTGCTGATGACCAGCATTGTGTTCCCGCTGATGGTCAACGGAAAAGTCATCGCTTCGCTGTCCGTGGACCTCAACCTCAACAGCCTGCAGGCGGTCAGCCAGGACGTCAGTAAAAACCTGTACGACGGCCAGACCAGCGTCAGCATCATCAGCCCCGCCGGTTTGCTCGCCGGGTACAGCGCGGACGCCAGCAAACTCAGCCAGCGCCTGGACGCCGTGGACAAGAGTACCGGCGCCGAACTGACCCGCCTGCTGACGGGCAGCGGCAAAACCGCGAGCCTGCACCGCTCCGATCAGTTGAAAGTGCTGTCGCCGTTCCAGCCCATCCCGGATGGCAAGCCATGGGGCGTGCTGCTCGACGTGCCGGAAAAGGTCCTGATCGGCCCGGCCGAAGCGCTGAAAAAGCAACTCGACGAAACCAACACCACCGGCAGCCTGATCGAATTGGGCCTGGGCATTCTGGCGGCGCTGATCGGCCTGCTCCTGGTGTGGCTGATGGCGCGCAGCGTGACCCGTCCGATCCTGGGCGTGGCGCGCATGCTCGAAGACATCGCCAGCGGCGAAGGCGACCTCACCCGCCGGCTGGCCTACGACAAGCAGGACGAACTCGGCCAGTTGGCCGGTTGGTTCAACCGCTTCCTCGACAAACTGCAACCGGTGATCGCCGAGGTCAAGCGCTCGGTGCAGGACGCCCGCAGCACTGCAGATCAATCCTCCTCCATCGCCACGCAAACCAGCGCCGGCATGGAGCAGCAGTACCGCCAGGTCGATCAGGTGGCCACGGCCTCCCACGAAATGAGCGCCACCGCCCAGGACGTCGCCCGCAGCGCGGCGCAAGCGGCACAGGCGGCCCGGGAAGCGGATCAGGCGACCCGCCGTGGCTTGACGGTGATCGACCAGACCACCAGCAGCATTGAACATCTGGCCGCCGACATGAGCGCAGCCATGGTCCAGGTAGAAGGCCTGGCGGCCAATAGCGGCAAGATCGGCTCAGTGCTGGAAGTGATCCGCGCCATCGCCGAACAGACCAACCTGCTCGCCCTCAACGCCGCCATCGAAGCCGCCCGCGCCGGCGAGGCCGGACGTGGTTTTGCCGTGGTCGCCGACGAAGTGCGCAACCTCGCGCAGCGCACCCAGGAATCGGTGGAAGAAACCCGCCTGGTGATCGAGCAGTTGCAGAGCGGCACCCAGGAAGTGGTGGGGTCGATGAGCAACAGCCATCGCCAGGCCCAGGACAGCGTCGGGCAAGTCAGCCAGGCCGTCACGGCGTTGCGCCAGATCGGCGACGCGGTGACGGTGATCAGCGACATGAACCTGCAGATCGCCAGCGCCGCCGAAGAGCAAAGCGCGGTGGCGGAGGAGATCACCAGCAACGTGGCGACGATTCGCGACGTGACCGAATCGCTGTCGGGGCAAGCCAATGAATCGGCGCGGGTCAGCCAGGCGCTCAATAGCCTGGCGAATCAGCAGCAGGGGTTGATGGATCAGTTCAGGGTTTAGGACTGGACACTGATCACTGTAGGAGCGAGCTTGCTCGCGATGAGGGTGTGTCTGTCACATCGATGCCGCCTGACACAACCTCATCGCGAGCAAGCTCGCTCCTACAGTACGGACCCTTAGCCATCAAGTTCAGCGCTTGGGCAGTTCAATCACCACCTTCAACCCACCCCACTCGCTCGTCTCCAGCTGCAACACCCCGCCCCAGGTATCGACGATGTCGCGCACGATGCCCAGGCCCAGGCCATGCCCATGGGTCTGTTCATCAAGTCGCGCGCCCCGGCTGAACACTTGATCACGCCGTTCCTCGGGAATTCCGGGGCCGTCGTCTTCCACGCTCAATACAAATCCTTCAACCGCCTCGACCACACTCAAGCGCACCTCGGCATCCGCCCATTTGCAGGCGTTGTCCAGCAGATTGCCCAGCAGCTCCAGCAAATCCTCACGATCCCACGGCAAGTGCAAACCCGCAGGCGCGCTATAGCTCAGGGCGAGGTGTTCGCCGTGAATCATGTTCAGCGTGGCAAGCAAGCCAGGCAGCTCGGCATCGCAATCGAACAATGCGCCGGGCAACGCATCGCCGGACAGCCGAGCCCGGTTAAGTTCACGATTGAGGCGTTGCTGCACCTGTTCCAGTTGCTCGGTGAGCACTTTGCGCAACTGCGGGTGACCCTCGAGTTTTTCGCTGGAGGCCACGCTGAGCAGCACCGCCAGCGGGGTTTTCAAGGCGTGACCGAGGTTGCCCAGGGCATTGCGCGAGCGCTTGAGGCTGTCTTCGGTGTGGGCGAGCAAATGGTTGATTTGCGCCACCAGCGGCTCAAGCTCCACCGGCACCTGCTCATCCAGTTGCGAACGCTGCCCCTGTTGCAACTGGGCAATCTGCTCCCGTGCCCGCTCCAGGGGCCGCAAGGCACGGCGCACGGTGACGCGTTGCAAGATCAGAATCAGCAACAGTGCCAGCAGGCCAAGGCCCAGCCCGACCCGTTGCATCAGTCTGAAACTGTCGCGCACCGGCGTGTAATCCTGGGCGACGCTGATGGAGATCGACTGGCCAAGACGGCGGTAGTCCGAGCGCAGCACCAACAGTTGCTGGCCTTCCGGCCCCAGTTGCAGATTGCTGTGCAGGCCCGGGTTGTCCAGGCGCGGCAGTTCCTGATCCCACAACGAGCGCGATCGCCAATGGCTGTCGGCAAAATCGATGCGAAAGTAATGCCCGGAAAACGGTCGCTGGTAAGCCGGCGACAACCGTCGTTCATCCAGTTGCAAGCCTTGCGGCCCGCGCACCAGGGCGACCAGCAGGTTTTCGCTGTCGTTACGCAGCCCGGCTTCGAGGTAGCGCTGCAAACCGACTTCGAACAGCCACAGGCTGGTTTGCGCCAACACCAGGCCGACAATCACCAGCACACTGACCAGGCCCAGGCTCAAGCGGCGCTGGATCGACCTCACTGCGCTTGACCGCCAAACAGATAGCCCTGGCCGCGTCGGGTTTCGATGACGCTGCGTCCCAACTTGCGCCGCAGGTGATTGACGTGCACTTCGAGCACGTTGGAATCGCGCTCCGTTTCGCCGTCGTAGAGATGTTCGGCGAGATGGCTCTTGGACAGGATCTGTTCGGGGTGCAGCATGAAGTAACGCAGCAGGCGGAACTCAGCGGCAGTCAGTTGAATGTCGGCACCGTCGCGGGTCACGCACTGGCGGCCTTCATCCAGATGCAGACCTGCGGACTGCAAGGTCGGCTGATTGACCTGGCCATGGGATCGGCGCAACAACGCCTGGATGCGCAGGTGCAGCTCTTCCGGATGAAAGGGTTTGCTCATGTAGTCGTCGGCACCGGCCTTGAGACCTTCGATCCGCTCGGCCCAGGAACCGCGAGCAGTCAGGATCAACACAGGCGTGGCCAGCCCACCCGCGCGCCATTGCGCCAGCACCTCGAGTCCCGGTACGCCGGGCAAGCCGAGGTCGAGGATGATCAGGTCATAGGGTTCGCTGCTGCCCTGATACACCGCATCCCGACCATCGGCCAGCCAGTCAACGGCATAACCCTGCCGGTTGAGGCCGGCCAGCAACTCGTCGGCCAGCGGCACGTGGTCTTCCACCAAAAGCAAACGCATCGGTCAATCTTCCTCGTCTTTGAGCAACTCGCCCGTGCTGGCATTCACGTCCAGTTCACGCACGACGCCTTCGGTGGTCAACAGCTCGACTTCATAAATATAGACGTCGTGTTTCTCTTCAAGCTCGGCCTCAAGCAGCTTCGACCCCGGATACCGGTCCATGGCCTGTTGCAACAAGTGCTCGAGCGGCAAAATCACGCCCTGTTGACGCAGGCGCAAGGCCTCGTCCTGATCGAGGTCACGGGCCAGCACCACTGAACAGAACGTCAGCAGCACCAGCGCCATGCGTGAAACTGAACACACCTTCATTACGTATCCTGATGATCCTTGAGCACCTGGCCGCTCACCGCGTCTAATTCCAGGTCCCATTCAATGCCCTGTGGGTCGCGCAGCTCCACCTGATAGATGTACTTGCCGTACTCTTCTTCCAGCTCGGTTTCGGTGATGGTCGAGCCGGGGTGCTTGGCCAATGCCGTGGCGTTGAGCTTCTCGAAAGATACGATAGTACCAGCGTCGCGCAGTCGCAGGGCTTCGTCCGGGCCAAGGTCGCGGGCGTGGGCGGTGCTCGCGCCCAGGCCGATGAGTGCGGCGGTGAACAGGGCAGTCAGGATTTTCATGGGTGTCTCCGTATTCTTTTAATGGTGCGTACCCGGCTACCTTAACGAGGCGAACTTAATTGAAACTGAATGGCCATCATTGCCGGTCCCTGCATTCTCTCCTGTGGGAGCGGCGGTACTCCCCCAGAACCCCATCAAGCCTATAATCCTCCGCCAGCCCAACCCCGAGCCGCCCATGACCGCCATCCACATCAAGTTTCCCTCCCTCACCCTCAAGGCCGGCCCTCGCGCATTGGCGCGCATCCGTGAAAATGGCTTGAGCGCGGCTGACGTCGGCACCTTGCCGGGGGCGGCCGGAGGGCCGAAGGCGCTGGGAATCCAGGGCCTGGACCTGGCATTGTTCGGTGAATGGCTGCCCGCCGCGCCGCGCGAACGCTCGCTGATCGGTGCTTCCGTCGGCTCCTGGCGCTTCGCCAGCGCCTGCTTGCCGGACGCCGCCGAAGGCATCCGTCGCCTGGGCCGGTTGTACACCGAGCAGAATTTCAACAAGGGCGTGACCATGGCGCAGATCAGCCAGAGCTCGCGACAAATGCTCGATGACCTGCTGGACGGGCGCGACGCGACGATCCTGGACAACGCCCATTACCGCCTGAATATCATGGTTGTCAAAAGCCACGGCCTGCTCGCCGACGATCATCGCGGGCGCCTGGGTCTGGGGCTCTCCTCGGTCATCGCCGACAACCTGCGCGGGCGCGCACGGTTGTCGCGGCACTTCGAACGGCTGATCCTCCACGACCCGCGCCTGGCACCGCCGGTGAACGCGCTGAACGATTTCCCCTCGCGCTTCGTCGCACTGAACACCGCCAACCTGCGCCAGGCCCTGCTGGCCTCCGGCTCCATTCCGATGGTCATGCAGGGCGTGCGCGATTTGCCTGGCGCAGGTGCCGGAACCTTCCGCGATGGCGGCCTGCTGGATTATCACCTCGACCTGCCCTACAGCGGCGACGACATCGTGCTCTACCCGCATTTCACCGACCGGATCATCCCCGGCTGGTTCGACAAAACCCTGCCCTGGCGCCGCGCCTGCCCGGCCCGCCTGCAAAACGCGCTGCTACTCGCGCCGTCCAGGGAATACCTGGCACGCCTGCCCTTCGGCAAACTGCCGGACCGCAACGACTTCAAGCGCTTCATGGGTGACGCGCCGAGCCGACAGAAATACTGGCGCGCGGCAATGGACGAAAGCCGGCGCATGGGCGACGAATTCCTTGAACTGGCCGCCAACGGTCGCTTGGGCGAACGCTTGCTGACCCTTTAGTCAGGACAAGCTGGTAAACTCGCCGCCTGCCCAAATCGCCCCGGCGATCGCCACCTGACAGAGCTGAAAACACTGTGGAAATCTTCAAGGAATTTACGTTCGAATCCGCCCACCGCCTGCCCCACGTGCCGGAAGGCCACAAGTGCGGCCGCCTGCACGGCCACTCCTTCAAAGTGGCGATCCACCTGAGCGGCGACCTCGATCCCCACACCGGCTGGATTCGCGACTTCTCCGAGATCAAGGCGATCTTCAAGCCGCTGTACGAACGCCTGGACCACAACTATTTGAACGACATTCCGGGGTTGGAAAATCCGACCAGTGAAGTGTTGGCCAAGTGGATCTGGGGTGAGTTGAAGCCGCTATTGCCGGAGTTGAGTGCGATTCGGATTCATGAGACGTGTACGAGTGGGTGTATTTATCGCGGGGAATGAAAACGCATTATAAAAAGCCAGCGGATATGCTGGCTTTTTTGTGTTCGTTATTTTCACTTAAATTTTGCACTTATATGTCTTTCAATCAAATTATGTTGGCACACGCGAATGAATCCAAATCCTTCTAATGTGTTCCAGCATATTTTTATTTCTGGTGAATCGTCTTACGCAGTGCGGACAGGGTGAATCCAGCGAGCTGATTAATGTATTTTCATGTGTATATCCAAGCCCCGTTTCTGCTTAAAGGACTTGCCGCAGTGTTCACAGACAAAATTCCTCTGATCGGAGTGTGTTTGCATATGCCTAGTTAAAGCCTCTTTATCAACGCAGCCGAGCCCGCACTTTTCACATAAAAGAGGCTTAATTCCAGCGTGAAGCATCATATGCTTATTAAGGTTGCCTTTTTGCGAAAAATCCGCAGCACACAAAGTGCACTGATAAGGCTTCTCGCCGTTATGACGTCTAACATGAAGATTGGTCAGACTAGGCCTTGAGAAAATTTTCTGGCAATAAGGGCAGATTTTTGGATCGGGTGGTACATTCGGAATTGCAGACGAAGGGCCGGGAACTGCCTCACGTTGAGGTGTTGCTTGTGGATCAGGAGATGCAGGACCATCATTCGTCGGGGTGCCGATGGGGGGCAAAGGTGTCAACACTATCTCGTCCAAACTGGCAGGAGGGTGTAAATTTTCAACCAAGCCCAAAAAAGACGTTATTTCGCTCACAGAGCCAATTGAACTCACACTGGAGAGCTGCGAGTCCAAATCTCCTTCAAGTAGTGCCTCATTAACAGTTGGATTCGGAGCCGGTGGCACCACCGGCGCAATATACTCAGTTTGTTGCATCCTGGATGCCACATTGCGGTCACCTTGGAGTGCCGCTTTCGTGCGTATTTTAACGCCTGCGTCCTCAGCATCCTCGCGTGCGCGCTTCACCCGCCCATCCAGATCCACATACCCCACCGGCGAATTGTCGACAAACCGATAAAAATTCACCCCATCCACCGCCCCCGCCGGGTCCGGGTTGATCCAGCGACTCAACCATGGCGCGTAGTAGCGGAACCCGTAGTAATAAAGCCCCGTCGCATCGCGTTCCTTGCCTGAATATCGAATAGTCTTGTAGGCCCCAGTCTGGTCGCGATGGTCTTCACTCGCCGTGCCGCCAAAGGGGTAATAGTCTTCACGGCTTTGTACGTTGCCCTGTTCATCCACTTCCACAGTGCCGGACCCCAGGTGATCGGTCAGGTGATAACGCAGGGGATGCGCCGGTGCATCGGCCCCGTGAATCCACGTGACCCTATTACGTCCAGCGTCGAGGTCGAGCACTTGGTATTGCTCGCCAGTCGGACGCCGATGCAGTTCCAGCCCGGGCAGGTAACGAACTTCGGCAAACACGGCGGTCGCGTTGGTCAGCGCGGTACGCACCTTGCGTAGCCGTTTACCGCCACCGCCGTAGATGTAGCGCTCGATGTCGTCCGCTTCGTTTTCGCGCACCACCGGCGATACGCTGGCCAACTGGTTGCGCAAGTCCCAGCTCATCTCCTGACCCCGCTTCAGGTATTGGAGGTTGCCGTTGGCGTCGAAATGGCTGGGGAAATCGACGGGCTGGTCGTCGTCGATCAGGCTGCGGTTGCTGTCCGGGGCCACTAGCCAACGCCGAGTAAAATCCTGTGCGCCCACATGCCGCAACTCGGTCATGTTGCCGCCCGCGTCATAGCCATACGCTTCACGATAATTGAGAATCGCACCGGGACTGGCAGCTTCCCAACCGGTGGCGCTGATGAGCTGGCTTAACGTGTCGTAGGTATAAACGCGCTGCGGGTCGATGCGTTGATTTTTGAAGTACCGAATCGGCAAGGCGTGATCATCGATTTGCACGATGTTACCCACCGGATCTACGGAGTAACGCAGGTCCTGCAACGGCTCGGCGTTGGGCAACCCGGCAGACAAACGCTCCAGCCGACCGTCACTGAGGGCGTACTCGGCCAAGTTGACCACACCATTTCCGGCGGTCTCCCGCTCGACCTTGCCCGCCGGGTTATAGCGGATGTCCCGCACCAGACATTGGCCCGGCGCTGGCGTGTTAGCCGGTTGCAACCAGCCCTGGCTAAGTTGCCCGCCTACCGAGTAGAGGAAATGGCGAAAGTGGCCATGGGCGTCGGTCAGGCTCAACAGATCCCCCAACGGTGAATACGCCCAGCGACTGGCCAGCCCCGGCTCACCCTCCAGCAAAGCATCACGAGCAGCAACGTCCAGTGGCCAGTCGGGTGAATCAAGCGTTTGCAGAAAATGGCTGACCTCACACTGCGACCGCCCCAGCAGATCGTATTCCGTCATGTGCCGGGTGCCGGCCGGATCGTCATGACGAACTACCCGCCCGCATTGATTGGTATCACTCGATTCAACGCCGCCATACTCGAAACGCTCCACCACCCGCCCTTGCTCGCTCACCGCCACCGTGCGCAACGAGGTGTCATATTCAATATCAGCCCGATGACCCCGCCCATTCCAGCCCGCCAGCACCTGATCCGCTTCGCCATACAGCGATAACCGCCAGCCGGCATCGACGCTGTCACTGGCCAGGACCTTGCCAGACAAACTGGCGCACTGCCCCAATGCCGGCACACTCAACCGCGCATCCCATTGCTCCGCTAGGCGCCCCACACCATCGAACACCTGGCGCGTCGCCCGCGCCGCCACCGCCTGGTCAACTTCTTCGCGCCAGTACAGCACATTACGCACATCTATCCCTCGCGGATCAGCGGCCCCTAGAGTGGGAGTCGTGTGATGAAGCCCGAATATGTCCATCGAGATAAACTGCACCTAACGGTACAGAGTGTCTACTGACACAAATGACAGTCTGAACACATCCGGTTCTCGAAACGCCATACAGATGCATGAGTCGCACTGTGATCCAATCGACACGCCCGCATGGGCACTCAACAAGTGAGGTGATGGCCAAGTAGATCTGGGGCGAGTTGAAGCCGTTTTTTTCCGGAGCTGAGTGCGGTCCGGATTCATGAGATTTGCACCAGCGGTTGCATCTACCGCGGCGAGTGAAAACGCACTATAAAAAGCCAGCCAACATGCTGGTTTTTTGTGCTCGTTATTTTCACTTAAAACTTTGCACTTAGATATCTCAATCAGATTATGTTGGCGCACGCGAATGAATCCTTTTAATGTGTGCCAGTAAATTTTCATTTCTGGTGTACCGTCTTGCGCAGTGCTGACAGTTGAATCCAGCAAGCGGATCATGTGTTTTCATGTGTTTTCATGTGTGAATCCAAGCCCCGCTTCTGCTTAAAGGAACTGTTGCAAAGTTCACAGTGAAAGTTCCTCTGCGTGGAGTGTGTTTGCATATGTCTTGTAAGAGCGGTTTTATCAACGCAGCCGAGCCCGCAATTTTTACATGAAAAAAGCTTAATGCCATCGTGATTCATCAGATGCTTTTTAAGGTTGCCTTTTTGCGAAAAACCTGCAGAACACAAAGTGCACTTGTAAGGTTTCTCGCCGGTATGACTTCTTTCATGGATCTTGGTCAGACTAGGCCTTGGAAAAGTTCTCTGGCAATAAGGGCAGATTTTTGGATCGGGTGGTACATTCGGAATTGCAGACGAAGGGCCGGGAACTGCCTCACGTTGAGGTGTTGCTTGTGGATCAGTAGATACAGGACCATCATTCGTCGGGGTGCCGATGGGGGGCAAAGGCGCCAACTCTATTTCTTCAACCGCTATTGGTGGCGACTGATCACCTGCCAACTCCAGAAAAGCCTTCTCCTCTCGGACCGTCGCTCGGGCCTGTCGTGCTCGTGCCTGCGACCGTTTGCGCGCCTGTCCATGTACTCGAGCCAGCACTTGTGCCTCCGCTTGCGCTTGCAACTCCGCTTGCTCGAGCTCTCTTGCCTCGATTATGGATGCTGTCTCCCGATCCCTCTCGTGCTGACCTCTGGAGCGCAGTTCTCCACCTGCTTCGAAAAACTCCCCACGCGTTTGTTTGATCAGCCCATCTGCGTCCACGTGACCAATGGGTGAATTGTCAACAAACCCATAAAAATTCAACCCATCCACCGCCCCCGCCGGATCCGGGTTGATCCAGCGACTCAACCATGGCGCGTAGTAGCGAAACCCGTAGTAATACAACCCTGTCGCATCACGCTCCTTGCCTGAATATCGAATGGTCTTGTAAGCGCCCGCCTGATCGCTGTGGTCTTCCCACGCCGTGCCACCAAAGGGGTAATAGGCTTCGCGGCTTTGTACGTTGGTGTGTTCATCCAATTCCAGGGTGCCGGAACCCAGGTGGTCGGTCAGGTGATAACGCAGGGGATGCGCCGGTGCATCAGGCCCGTGAATCCACGTGACCCTATTACGTCCTGCGTCGAGGTCGAGCACTTGGTATTGTTCACCAGTCGGACGCCGATGCAGTTCCAGCCCGGGCAGGTAACGAACTTCGGCAAACACGGCGGTCGCGTTGGTCAGCGCGGTACGCACCTTGCGCAACCGCTTGCCGCCCCCACCGTAGATATAGCGTTCGGTGTCGTCGTCCTCTTCCTCCCTCACCACCGGCGAAACGCTGGCCAACTGATTGCGCAGGTCCCAGCTCATGGTCTGACCGCGCTGGAGGAATTGCAGGTTGCCGTTGGCGTCGAACTGGCTGGGGAAATCCACTGACTGGTCGTCATCAATCAGACTGCGGTTACTGTCGGGCGCCACGGCCCAGAGGCGGGTGAAGGATTGGGCACCGACATGCCGCAGTTCAGTCATGTTACCGCCCGCGTCATAGCCATACGCTTCACGATAATTGAGAATCGCACCGGGACTGGCAGCTTCCCAACCGGTGGCGCTGATGAGCTGGCCCAAGGTGTCGTAGACGTATAAGCGCTGCGGGTCGATGCGTTGATTTTTGAAGTAGCGGATCGGCAAGGCGTGATCATCGATCTGTACGATGCTGCCCACCGGGTCGACCGTGTAACGCAGGTCCTGCAACGGCTCGGCATTGGGCAACCCGGCAGACAGGCGCTCCAGCCGACCGTCACTGAGGGCGTAATCGGCGACGGTGACAACACCGTTTCCGGCGGTCTCCCGCTCGACCTTGCCGTTGGGGTTGTAGCGGATGTCCCGCACCAGACATTGGCCGGGCGCTGGCGTGTTAGCCGGTTGCAGCCAGCCCTGGCTAAGTTGCCCGCCTACCGAGTAGATGAAATGGCGACAGTGGCCGTGGGCATCGGTCAGGCTCAACAAATCCCCCAACGGTGAATACGCCCAGCGACTGGCCAGCCCCGGCTCACCCTCCAGCAAAGCATCACGAGCAGCAACGTCCAGTGGCCAGTCGGGTGAATCAAGCGTTTGCAGAAAATGGCTGACCTCGCACTGCGACCGCCCCAGCAGATCGTATTCACTCATGTGTCGCGTACCGGCCGGGTCATCGTGACGCACCACACGCCCGCATTGATTGGCATCACTCGATTCAACGCCGCCGTACTCGAAGCGCTCCACCACCCGCCCTTGCTCGCTCACCGCCACCGTGCGCAACGAGGTGTCATATTCAATATCAGCCCGATGACCCCGCCCATTCCAGCCCGCCAGCACCTGATCCGCTTCGCCATACTGCGATACACGCCAGCCGGCATCGACGCTATCACTGGCCAAAACCTTTCCAGACAAGCTCGAATACTGCCCCAGCGCCGCGACAGTCAACCGCGCATCCCATTGCTCCGCCAACCGCCCTGCCCCATCAAACACCTGCCGCGTCGACCGCGCCGCCGCAGCCTGTCCGACTTCCTCCCGCCAGTACGCCACTCCGCGCACGCCCAGCCCCCGGGGGTCGATGACCGACAGGCTGGGTGTGTGCTGATGCAACTCGACCGTGTTCATCAAGTCTCAATACCACTCTGTGCCGAATAGCGTCTACTGACACAAATGATAGGTATGCAGGGGAAGTGAAACCGTTGCTGCCAGAATTAGTGCTAGTTCGAATTATTGATGTGAAAGCGTGGTGGCGTCTGCTGTTGTGAGTGGCCACCGGAGAGCAGAAACCATCTTACGAGCAGGTGTAATGCTCTCGCGTTACGTCTGAAACGCAAAAAATCACTATGCCAGTCAAGAGTGAAATTTTTTGACGTGTACCTCCAGGTTAACTTCAGTACTAAATGATGCATGACAATCGCCCGTGGTGCACCAGAGGGGTACTCCATGAGAGTAGGCATGCCTATCTCGTTCGGGCTTTCTCAAAAATGTTTTTGGGCATTTTGGGCATTCATACGGTTTTTCTCCGGAGTGAGTCTTCAAATGTTGACGTAATCGGGAATTCAATTTGAACGAAAGTTCACACATGCCACACTTGTACGGTCTCTCATCTGAATGCACCGATTTGTGAGCATTGAGGTTTCCACGAACTGAAAACGCCCAGCCACATATCTCGCACTCATATGGCTTCTCACCGGTATGAGTTTTCAAATGAACATCAAGACTTTGTCTAAACGCATAACGCTTGTCACACGAACCGCATTTAAAAGGTTTCTCTCCGGTATGCGTGCGTACATGAGCCGTCAGGTTTTCACGCCGCTTGAATACTCTTTGACATGTCTCACACTTCAAGATCGATGCCGATCGACGTGAAGCATTCGATGTCCCTGGCTCCGGAGGAACGTCAGACGGCTGCGGTGTGGAATCAGGTGTGTTTAATTCAGATTCTCGCGAGTTGCCGGACGCCATATTTGCCGGAGGTGGGTCAGACGGCTGCGGTGTGGGATCAGGTGTGCTTAATTCAGATTCTCGCGTATCACCTGATTGCGCATTTTCCGGGCCAGGCAGATAAAGTAATTCATCCGGCAAATCCCAATCCTCATCGTCACTATCCAATCCGTCCCTATCTATCCTGACCATGGGTGAGTTGCGTACAAAACGATAAAAATTCAACCCATCCACCGCCCCCGCCGGATCCGGATTGATCCAGCGACTCAACCACGGTGCGTAGTAGCGGAACCCGTAGTAATACAAACCCGTCGTATCACGCTCCTTGCCTGAATATCGAATGGTCTTGTAAGCGCCCGCCTGATCGCTGTGGTCTTCCCACGCCGTGCCACCAAACGGGTAATAGTCTTCACGACTTTGCACGTTGCCCAGTCCGTCCACTTCCAAAGTGCCAGACCCCAGGTGGTCGGTCAGGTGATAACGCAGGGGATGGTCCGGTGCATCAGCCCCGTGAATCCACGTGACCCTATTACGCCCTGCGTCGAGGTCGAGCACTTGGTATTGCTCGCCAGTCGGACGCCGATGCAGTTCCAGGCCGGACAAATAACGAACTTCGGCGGTCACGGTGGTCGCGCTGGTCAGCGCGGTACGCACCTTGCGCAACCGCTTACCGCCCCCACCGTAGATATAGCGTTCGGTGTCGTCGTCCTCTTCCTCCCTCACCACCGGCGAAACGCTGGCCAGCTGATTGCGCAAGTCCCAACTCATGGTCTGACCGCGCTGGAGGTATCGCAGGTTGCCGTTGGCGTCGAACTGGCTGGGGAAATCCACCGGTTGGTCGTCATCAATAAGGCTGCGGTTGCTGTCAGGGGCCACGGCCCAGCGGCGGGTAAAGGCTTGCGCGCCGGCATGCTGCAGTTCAGTCATGTTACCGCCCGCGTCGTAGTCATACGCTTCGCGATAATTGAGGATCGCACCGGGACTGGCAGCTTCCCAACCGGTGGCGCTGATGAGCTGGCCCAAAGTGTCGTAAACGTATAAGCGCTGCGGGTCGATGCGTTGATTTTTGAAGTACCGGATCGGCAAGGCATGATCATCGATTTGCACGATGTTGCCCACCGGGTCTACGGAGTAACGCAAGTCCTGCAACGGCTCGGCGTTGGGCAACCCGGCAGACAGGCGCTCCAGCCGACCGTCACTGAGCGCGTACTCGGCGACGGTGACTACACCATTTCCGGCGGTCTCCCGCTCGACCTTGCCGTTGGGGTTGTAGCGGATGTCCCACACCAGACATTGGCCGGGTGCTGGCGTGTTAGCCGGTTGCAACCAGCCCTGGCTAAGTTGCCCGCCTACCGAGTAGATGAAATGCCGACAGTGGCCGTGGGCATCGGTCAGGCTCAACAGATCCCCCAACGGTGAATACGCCCAGCGACTGGCCAACCCCGGCTCGCCCTCCAGCAACGCATCACGCGCAGGCACCTCCAGCGGCCAGTCGGGTGAATCAAGCGTTTGTAAAAAATGGCTGACCTCGCACTGCGACCGCCCCGAGAGATCGTACTCGGTCATGTGCCGGGTGCCAGCCGGGTCGTCGTGACGAACCACTCGCCCACATTGATTGGCCGCGCTGGCATCAACGCCGCCATACTCGAAGCGCTCCACCACCCGCCCTTGCTCGGTGACCGCCACCGTACGCATCAACGTGTCGTATTCAATATCACCCTGGCTACCGCGACCGTCCCAGCCCGCCAGCACCTGATCCGCTTCGCCATACAGCGATACCCGCCAGCCGGCATCGACGCTGTCACTGGCCAGGACCTTGCCAGACAAACTGGCGCGCTGCCCCACCGCCGGCACACTCAACCGCGCATCCCATTGCTCCGCCAGCCGTCCTGCCCCATCGAACACCTGCCGCGTCGCCCGCGTCGCCGCAGCCTGCCCGACCTCGTCCCGCCAGTACGCCACGCCGCGCACGCCCAGCCCCCGCGAATCAATGACCGACAGGCTGGGTGTGTGCTGATGCAACTCGACCGTGTTCATCGAGTCTCAATACCACCCTGTGCCGAACAGCGTCTACTGACACAAATGACAGGTGTGCCTATGCTCTTCGGCTTTCACCCCGCCATAAGGATGCGATCATGAGTGACTGGCCGCTGGCTCAAACCTATCGTTTCAACGGGCATAACGTTCGCTATGCGGTGCGGGGCGACGGCCCGCCGCTGGTGTTCGTGCATGGCACGCCGTTCTCGTCCTTCGTGTGGCACCGCATCGTGCCGCATTTCATCTGCTCGCACCGGGTGTATTACTTTGACCTGCTGGGGTACGGGCAGTCCGAGAAGATTGACGGCGATGTGTCGCTGGGCGTGCAGAACCACCTGTTGGCGCAGTTGCTGGATCACTGGGGCCTGGATAGCCCGGACGTGGTGGCCCACGATTTCGGTGGCGCCACGGTGCTGCGCACGCATTTGCTCAACGGCAAGGACTACCGCAGCCTGACGCTGATCGACCCGGTGGCCCTGACGCCCTGGGGTTCACCGTTCGTGCGGCATGTGCGCCAGCATGAGGCCGCGTTCACCGGCCTGCCGGACTACATCCAGCGCGCCATTGTGCCCGCGTACATTCGCGGCGCGATCAAGCGTGATATCAGCGACGCCGAGCTCGCCCCCTACGTTCAACCCTGGTTGGGCGAGTCGGGCCAGGCGGGTTTCTACCGGCAGATCGCACAGATGGACGAGCGGTACACCCACGAAGTCGAGCCCCTGTACCCGACCATCCGCTGCCCGGTGCAGATTCTCTGGGGCGAAGATGACCAATGGATCCCCCTCGAGCGTGGGCGCGCCTTGCAGCAGTTGATAGCCGGCTCGCAGTTTCATCCGGTGCCCAACGCCGGGCACCTGGTCCAGGAGGATGCCCCGGAAGCCATCGTTGCCGCCCTGCTGCGCTTCCTGCCGCTGGCCGGCAATGGCTCTACCGCGCTACCGTAGAACAAACCCGCCCGATGAAAAAGGACACGCCCGATGCATATCGTCAACGCCCGTCTGCGTAACCAGGAAGGCCTGCATGAACTGCACCTGGAAAACGGTCTGATCAGTCACATTTCCCGTCAGACCGAAGCGCACACCCTGGGCCCTGAAGATCTGGACGCCGGGGGCAACCTGGTGGTGCCGCCTTTCGTCGAGCCCCACATTCACCTCGACGCCACACTGACAGCCGGCGAGCCGCGCTGGAACATGAGCGGCACGCTGTTCGAAGGCATCGAGTGCTGGGGTGAGCGCAAGGTGACGATCACCGCGCAAGACACCAAGGCTCGCGCCAGGAAAACCCTCCAGGCGCTGGCCGCCCACGGCATACAACATGTACGCACCCACGTGGATGTCACCGATCCGCAGCTCACTGCGCTGAAAGCCCTGCTCGAGGTGCGCGAGGAAAGCCGGCACCTGGTCGACATGCAGATCGTCGCCTTTCCCCAGGAAGGCATCGAGTCGTACCGCAATGGCCGCGAGCTGATGGAAGAAGCGATTCGCCTGGGCGCCGATGTGGTCGGCGGGATCCCGCATTTCGAGTACACCCGCGACCAGGGTGTGAGTTCGGTGAAGTTCCTGATGGACCTGGCCGAACGCACCGGTTGCCTGGTAGACGTGCATTGCGATGAAACCGACGACCCGCATTCACGCTTTCTCGAAGTGCTGGCCGAAGAAGCGCGCAGCCGCGACATGGGGTCCCGGGTCACGGCCAGCCATACCACGGCCATGGGCTCCTACGACAATGCCTATTGCGCCAAGCTGTTCCGCCTGCTCGGGCACTCAGGCATCAGCTTTGTCTCTTGCCCCACCGAAAGCATCCACCTGCAAGGACGGTTCGATACCTTCCCGAAACGTCGCGGCGTGACGCGGGTGAACGAGTTGCTCGAAGCGGGGATGAACGTGTGCTTCGGCCAGGACTCGATCGTCGATCCCTGGTACCCGCTGGGCAACGGCAACATCCTGCGTGTGCTCGAGGCCGGCCTGCATATCTGCCACATGCTCGGTTACCGCAATTTGCAGAGTGCCCTGGATCTGGTCACCGATAACAGCGCCCGGGCGCTGAACCTGGGCGAGCGTTATGGGCTGGAGCCCGGGCGGCCGGCGAACCTGTTGATTCTGTCGGCGGACAGCGATTACGAAGTGATCCGCAGCCAAGGGTTGCCGTTGTATTCGGTGCGTGGGGGGAAGGTGTTGATGAAGCGGGAGATGGCGGTGGTGGAGTTTTTGGGGTGATCCGGGATAGGCGTTGACTGGACAAGAAGCTCGCGAGCAGGCTCGCTTGTATGTTTAGACTTGAAGGGGTGGGGTGGGACTACAGACTCGATTCTGACTCTGACCAGTACAGACCGTGGGAGACTTCTCCTCCCACCCCTTCTACCCAAAGCGCCGATAAGGAATTCATCGGTTAACCGACGATAGAGACAAGCCAGCGCAACGGTAGACCCCAACAAGCACCTAAACCCTAGCTCCGAGGATTTGTTATGACAATCCTTACTTCGCAAACGGTTGTCGGTATCGATGTCGCCAAGGCCGAGATCGTTGTCTACCGCGCTGATCAGCAAACCCTTGAATCCATTAAAAACGAGCGAGCAGCCCTCAAACGTTGGCTTAAAACGCTGCCAGCTCAAAGTGCCATAGCACTTGAAGCCACCAACATTTACCACTTGGACACGGTCGAGCTGGCTCACGAAATGGGCCACCAGGTCTACGTAGTGGATGCTTATCGTGTGAGCCATTACCGCCGTGGAGTCGGTCAAAGAGCCAAGAATGATCCCTGCGATGCACGCTTGCTGGCGCGTTACCTGGAGAGCGAACAAAGCAAATTGCGGATCTGGACCCCGCCGCCCAAAGCCTACAGCACACTGAAGAGCCTTCTTCACAGGCGGGCAACGCTGATCAAGAACCATACTGGGCTGATGTTGAGTTGGACCAGTGAACCTCTGTTGAAAAAGCTACAAACCGCTCAACAGAAGGCATTCAAGCAGGCAGATCAGGCTATCCAGAAACTGCTGCGCAAGGTCAGTAAGGAGGCAGGAATTGAGGAAAATATCGAGCGCTGCAAAGCCATAGAAGGCGTTGGAGAGCTAACTGCAACGGGGTTGGCGGCGACCTATATACGGGGAGATTTTGCGAACGGCGATGCATTCATCGCGTTTCTAGGGATGGACTTGGCGGTCGATGACTCCGGCAAGAAAAATGGGCTGCGATCCCTGACCAAAAAAGGGGATCCGGAGGTGCGTCGTTTGGCTTACAACGCGGCAATGGCGGCGTGTCGCTCGGCCAAATGGAAGCCGTTTTACGAGGCATATCTGGTCAGAGGCTTCTCGAAAACCCAGGCCTTGGTAGCTTTGGCCCGAAAGCTCTGCCGAGTGGCATTCGCCCTGATGAAAAATCAGAGCGAATACCTGTCAGCTTGAGAATTCAAGCTTGTCGGGCAACATAGAATCTCCCACATTGGATTTGTGATCGACGCCCCCCTGTAGGAGCGAGCTTGAACTGGTCAAGTAATCTTGGACACTGATTACGGTTCACGCCGCCAATCTTTCCTTCACGACCGGCGACCTGTAGTCGTTATAGCTGTGAGGCCTGCTGATGTTGTAGCGCGAGACATAGCGCTGCACATCTGCCCGGGCCTCATGCTCCAGTTTGTAGCCCGTTTCAGGCACCCACTCGGACTTCAAACTACCAAAGAAACGCTCCATCGGGGCATTGTCCCAGCACTCGCCTTTACGGCTCATACTTTGCCTGAACCGATGTTTCACAAGCGCATTTCGGAATTTATGGCTGGTGTACTGGCAACCTTGATCAGAATGAAACAACACATCCTGGGGATGGCCGCGCAGCTCAACCGCCATGCGTAGCGCTTCGCAGGTCAGGTTGGCATCAGAAATCATCGAAAACGACCACCCTACGATCCTGCGAGCGTACAGATCCAAAACGGCGGCGAAGTACATCCACCGCTTGCCGACCTTGATGTATGTCACGTCGCCACACCACACCTGATTAACCGCCGTCACATCAAATTTTCGCTTGAGCACGTGCGGCGCCACCAAGGCCTCCACACCCGGCGACTTGTACTTATGGCGCCGGCGCTGACGACTAGCGATGCCAGCTTCGCGCATCAAACTGCGAGCCATATAACGCCCGATACGATGCCCTTTGGCTTGTAGCTCCTTGGACAAAGTACGTGCGCCGGCCGACTCTCTGGACGCCTTGTGGTGCCTGACCAACGCGGCTTTGAGCTTGTCCCGTTCAGGATTTGCTCTGCCTTGGCGCTGGCGCCAGGCGTAAAAGCTACTGCGGTTGCCCCCAAACGCCCGGCAACACTTTTTAACGCCGTACTGCTCGCCCAGCTCATCGATCAGCGTGAATGATCTTTGGCGTCCAAAAGCAGGAGAGCACTGGCCTTTTTTAGGATTTCGATATCCAGGTCTTTCTCTCTGAGCAGAGCTTTGAGTCTCTGGATTTCTCGTTGATCAGCGGTAATCGCCTTGGCCCCCACCGGAGTCGAGCCCAAGCGCTCTTTTTGCACTTGATCAACCCAACGGCGCAGGGCTGTGGGGCCGATATCCAGGCTGGCACAGACTTCGGTAACCGGCTGACCTTCATCCAACACCATGCTGGCAGCCTTGAGCTTGAACTCACTCGAATAGGATTTACGCATATCCAAACACCTCAGATTTGGGCGCTATCATAGCGCCCGATTGAAGTGTCCAAAATCATTAGGCCAGTTCAGCCTGCTCGCGATGGGTTCCCAAAGCTCAACGCATCAACCGCGCCGTCCCAAACAGACTCACCCGCCCCAACTCCCCATCCACCTCCTCCAGCAAAATCGGCGCCGTGCCCCCGGGCATCACCACCTTCACCTCCCCGGCCGCCACCCAGCCCACCCGCCATGCCGCGCAGGCCACCGCCGTGGCGCTGGTGCCGGACGACGCCGTCGGCCCTTCGCCGCGCTCGAACACCCGGGCGGCAATTCGGCCCTCTGCCTCGCGCATCGCCCATTGCAGGTTGATGCCCGCCGGGCACGGCCGCCCTGCCCCCGTCGGCATGGCGTAGGCGATCTGCATCAGGCCTTCGTTCAGGTCCGCCTGGCGCATCTGCTCATTGGTGGGCAAGGCGCTCGCCTGCTCCACCAGCGTCACGCAGTGGGGGTTGCCGACGCGGACGAACTGGCTGCATTGCCAGGCGGGGTTCAACGCCGCCAGCGGTTGCACATGGCTGACATCACGAGCATTGAACATCACCTCGCCGGTGTTCTGTGCACTGACCGCCGCCGGGCCGAAGCCGGGTTTGCCCAGGTCCAGCCAGAACCCCGACACGCCCTCGACCTGCGCGGCCTTCACCGAGGTTTCCCCGGGCGACGCCGTATCGGCCTTGTCATGATGAACCCGCAGCAAACAGGCTTCGTCCTGTGGCAGCAGTCCCTGGTCGGTGAGGGCCTGGGAGAAAATCGTCAGGCCATTGCCGCTACGCTCGGCCAGGGTGCCGTCGGTGTTGACGATCAACAGGTCGAACGGCGGCGCCGCTTGAAACGGGCCGACCAGCAGCCCGTCACTGCGGTGCGCCTTACCGCCTGCCGGTTGCGTGCCCGGTGCCCAGGCACAGAACGCCTCGATGGCCAGTGGAGCCCAGGCCGCACGGGTCTGCGCCGCCTGGCTGGCCAGCACCGGCACATCAATACCGGCAGCGCGCACTGCGTCCGGTGCCACCACCGCATAAATATTGCCGCGCGCATCGTAAAACGGCGTCATCTCGCCTCCTGTCCACCGATCAAAACCGACAACATATCGCGAAATGTCACCTGGCTGTGCAAGGATGTCGACCTGCCTCTGAGGCGCATCACAAGGACGCGGGTCGAACCTCACTGCTCGGCTATTGTCCCTTGCCGACGAGGATGTATTTTTACCAGGGATCGATATGACCAGCCTCAACACCCAGACCACCTTCGTGCCTGGACGTCTGCAACAGATGGCCACGCGCGTGGCTTTTTTTATTGCCGGTTTCGGCATCGCCGCCTGGGCGCCGCTGGTGCCCTATGCCAAGGCCCGGGCCGCACTGGATGAAGGTACGCTCGGTTTGCTGTTGTTGTGCCTGGGTGTCGGCTCGATTTTGGCGATGCCGGTCGCTGGCGCGTTGTCGGCGCGCTTGGGTTGTCGGCGCGTGATGATCGGCGGCACGCTGCTGATATGCACCGCCCTGCCCCTGCTGGCAACGGTGTCGGCGATGCCGGCACTGATCGCGGCGCTGTTCATGTTCGGCGCGGGCCTGGGCACGGTGGACTCTACGGTGAACCTGCAAGCCGTGGTCGTTGAACGGGCCAGCGGCAAAACCATGATGTCGGGCTTCCACGGGATGTTCAGCCTCGGCGGGATCGTCGGCGCGGCGGGTGTCAGCGGTTTGCTCGGTTTTGGCCTGTCGCCGTTGGCCGCCATGCTGGTGGTCGTGGTGGTGCTGATCGCTGCGCTGGTCAAGGCCGCGCCGCACATGTTGCCCTACGGCAGCGAAAGCTCGGGACCGGCGTTTGCGGTGCCCAAGGGCATTGTGCTGTTTATCGGCGGCATGTGTTGCATCGTGTTCCTCGCCGAAGGCGCGGCACTGGATTGGAGCGCGGTATTCCTGGTGCAGGAGCGCGGTATCGACACCGCCTACGCCGGCCTCGGTTATGCCGCGTTTGCCTTGACCATGACCGTCGGCCGCCTGACCGGCGACGCCATCGTGCGCCGCCTCGGCGCGACGCGGGTGATCGTGTGCGGCGGGCTGCTGGCGGCCGCCGGGCTGCTGCTGGCGACCTTTGCCCCCGATTGGGAGTTGGCGCTGGTGGGCTACGCCATGCTCGGCGCCGGATGCTCGAACATCGTGCCGGTGTTGTACACAGCCGTAGGCAAGCAGACCGTCATGCCCGAAAGCATCGCCGTGCCGGCCATTACCACCCTCGGTTATGCGGGCATCCTGGCCGGGCCGGCCGTGATCGGTTTCATCGCCCACGGCAGCAGCCTGAGTTTTGCCTTTGGGTTGATGGCCGTGTTGCTGGTAGCGGTGGCCGTTGGGGGGCGGGTGTTGAAGGTCTGATGTCCCGTGGTGTCTGGATGTCCATCGCGGGCAAGCCCGCTCCTACAGGGGCGGAGCGGGCTTGCCCGCGATGGTCGTTAACGATGACGCTGGTTGTCTGGGGCCCCGCGGTGTTTGAGCTACCATCGCGAGCATGCTCGCTCCTACAGGAGCGGCGGTGTTTTTGTGGGAGCGGGCCTGTCGAGGCGTCGAACCGTGGCGACAGGGTCAACGCGATCAGTCAGAACCCCACGCTGGCCTGCACGAAGAACGTTCGCGGCGTACCCACGTACATCCCCGCATTGTTGTCGCTGGAACGGGTGAAATACTGCTTGTCGAACACGTTCTTCACGCCGGCGCCCAGTTTCAGGTTCGACAGTTGCGGACCAAAGTCATAACCGCCGCGCACGTTCCAGGTGACGTAGCCCGGAATGTCCCCGTACCGGCCATCGGCGGTCCCTTCGGTGATGTAGTTGTTGGTGAAGCTGCCGTTGCCGTTCACCGAAACACCCGGTGAGCGCTGCTTGGACTGGGCGAAGGCATCGACGTTGTAGGTCCAGCGATCGATGTCGTAACGCAGGCCGGCGGTGGCCACCTGGCGCGAGTAGAACGGAAGGTCGCGGCCCTTGAAGGCAGGAATCTCGCCTTCATACACAGCGCGGGTGTAGGTGAAACCGGCGTTGGCGGTCAGGCCATCGAGGCGCGGATCGAGGGCCGCCATGTCGTAATGCACCGAGGCCTCGATGCCTTGGTGCGTGGTCGCGCCCAGGTTGGTCCAACCGGCATCGTTGCTGATGTATTGCAGTTCCTTGTCGAAGTCGATGTAGAACAGCGTCACTTCACCGCCCCACACGTCATCGTTGTAACGCGTACCCACCTCGTAGGTCTTGGCCTTTTCCGGCTCCAGGCCATTGGCCGTGCTGTCACCCGAACCGCCCTGGCCGAGCTGAAAATATTGCAGGCTGCCGAACGACGTCTCGTAGTTGGCGAACAGCTTCCACGCGTCGGAGAGGTGATACATCACGCTCAACGCTGGCAGCGGCTCGTTGCTTTCGATGCTGCGATTCTTTTCCGGCACGCGTTTGCCCGCCGCATCAAGCACCGGGCGGTCGTGCCAGTCGGTGCTGATGTGTTCAAAACGAATGCCCGGCGTGATGGTCCAGTTGCCAACGTCGATCTTGTTATCGACATACACCGAGTTGGCCTCGGTGCCGCCAGTACGGTCCTGATAGACATGACCGTCCGACGTCGGGGTCGCCACCGGAGTGTTGTTGACCAGTGCCAGTCGAGTGGCCTGCTCATGCATCGCTTCCTTGAGGTAGCGATAACCAACGCTCACCTCCTGGGTGGTCGGGCCGACGTCGAACACATGGGACACCCGCGGCTCGATGCCGAAGGTGTAATACGTCCGCGGGAACGAGCCAATGGTCTTCTGATCGAGGGCGGCGATGTTGCTGCCGCGGAAGCTGTCGGTGTAGTACGTCAGCACTTCGGCCTGGGTGCGATCGTCGATCTGGCGAATCCACTTGAACGAAATGTCCTTGCGGCGCCCGCTGAAATTGTCGTTGTTGCGATCGGACTGGAACGGATTGGCATCGTACTGCGCCTGGGTCAAGCCGCCGGGCATGTCTGCACTGGCATCGTAGTAATGCAGGTTGAGGCTGAAATCGTCGACGTCAGTCGGCGCCCAGTGGGTCTTGAGCAATACGTCGTCGATGTCGTTGCCATTGTTGCGTTCACGGTAACCGTTGCCGTTGACGCCCGAGTACAGCAGCGCCACACCGATGCCGTTGTCAGCGGTGCCACCGACGAACGCTGTGTCGATGTGCTTCCAGCCGCCGTGCCGGGAGGTTTCCAGGGTGGTGCCGATCTCAGCCGAGGCTTTTTCCGGAATGGCGCGGGTCACGAAGTTGATCACACCACCAACGTTCTGCGGTCCGTAGCGTACCGAACCGGCACCGCGTACCACGTCGATGCTGTCGAGGTTGCCGGAGGAAATCGGCGCCATGGACAACTGCGGCTGGCCGTACGGGGCGAACGCCGCCGGCACACCGTCGATCAATACGGTGGAGCGTGGCGACAGCCGCGACGTCAGGCCGCGCACACCGACGTTCAGGGAAATATCACTCCCGCCCGTACCGTTGGCTTCCTGCACCTGCACGCCGGGTACGCGCTTGAGCACATCGCCGACGTTCATCGCGCCCTGCTCGACCATGGCTTCACGACGAATCACCGTACGGGCGCCGGGGTGATTCTGCACCACGGCGGCGTCGGCATCGCCGAGCCAGTCACCGACTACCTTGATGTCCGTCACGCCCAGTTCCAGCGGACCATTGGCGGCGGAAGTCGGCGCCGGTGTCAGGGTCACCGAACCTTCGTCGATCTGGTATTCAAGGCCACTGCCTTGCAGCAACTGGCGCAGGGCCTGTTCCGGCGAAAGATTGCCGTCCACCGCCGGGGCCTGTTTGCCGGCGACCAGTTCCGGGCTGAAGAACACTTGCAACGAAGTCTGCTGACCCAGCTCGCTCAAGGCCTGGCCCAGGGGTTGCGCCGGAATGTGGATGGCATCGGCGGCAAACGCCTGGGGCAACGCAAGGTTGACCGCCAGCGCGAGCGCCAGCGGCAGCGGCAGCGGCAGCCAAGGGCATTTGTTGTTTTTGGCAGTGGAGTTTTTCACGTCGAACAGTGTCCTGTGAGCGCAAGAGAGTGCGTCTGTTAATGCAAACCAGTTGCAGTTGGACAAGAAGACGATGTACTCGAAAAAAACCTGAATCTATTTTGAAATTATTTCCTCGCTGCCATCAGGGCGCGTACGCACGGCCACCGGCAGGATGTTCGGCAGGGCCTTGAGCAAGGCTTCGGTATTGTCGGACTTGAACACGCTGGTCAGGCGCAACTGCCCGACTTTGTCGTCGCTGATGGTCAGCGGATTCTCGCGATAACGCGACACCTCCTCGACGACTTCGCGGAGGCTGGCGTTGTTGAACACCAGTTTGCCGCTGCGCCAGGCGGTCAGCTCCGCCGGGTTGACGGCATAGGCCGGGGCGACGTTTCCATGGGCATCCACCCGCGTCCCCAGGCCGGCGGAAAGCGAGACGAAAGCATCGCCTGGCGCTTCACGCCCCTGGACCCTGACCGTACCCTGCTCGACGACGACCCGCGTATCACGGGGACCGCGCCGCACATCGAAGCGCGTGCCGGTGACTGTGACCTTGCCTGCGCCCGACTCGACCACGAACGGACGATCACTGTCATGGGCGACGTTGAACATGGCCTCGCCTTCGGTCAGCTCGATACCGCGCCGGCCTTTCTCAAACCGCACCTGAAGACGGCTGCGGCTGTTGAGGTCGATCACCGAACCGTCCGGCAATGCCACCTGGCGGCGCTCGCCCAGCGCCGTGGCAAACTCGGCGGAGTACGTTGCGGATTGATTCAGACCACTAAAAAGGCCCAGCCCGAGCGCCACTGCCAGCACACTGGCCGCCACCGCATACCGCAAGATTGGACGACGCTTGCTGCGTTGCGGCGGTGCTTCGCACAAGGCGTGCAGGCGCGCAGGCGGCAGCAAGTCTGCCGCCGACCACAGACCCTGGAGCAATTGAAATTCGTCCCGGTGCTGCGGGTGTTCATGCAGCCATCGCTCGAACTCCAGATGTTCCTCGATGCTCACGGCCGGTTCCCGAAGACGCACAAACCACCGCGCCGCCTCATCGCGAACCGTTGTTTGCCCGCACGCGCAGTTATCCATCATGGAAGTTCCTGTGTGGCTGGGGATGAAAATGCGTTGCCGCTCATGATTGCAGTCCGTCGAGGCGGTCGCGCAGATGCCGCAGGGTGCGGATCATATACTTTTCCACCATGTTCCTGGACAGTCCCAGGCGTTCGGCGATTTCCGCCTGGGTCAGGCCTTCGATCTTCTGCCAGACGAACACCTTGCGGCAATTGATCGGCAGCTCGGCAAGGGCACGCTCGATGGAATCAGCCAACTGGACCGCATGCATGAAATGCTCCGGGTCGCCTGACGACGACACACTTTCATCGATTGCCTCGGACTCCCTGGCGCCCCGCCGATCCTCACGCCGATAACCATCTACCGCGATGTTGCGCGCGGTCTGGTGCAGATAGGCCCGGGGCTGCTGCACCGCACCCGAATCGGACTCGAGCACGCGCACAAAGGTGTCGTGGGCCAGATCCTCGGCCTGCTGACGATTTCTCAGGCGACGGGTCCAGGTGCCAACCAACTCTTCGTAATGCTCGAAAAAGCCGTGTCTGCGGGGCAGCTTGGGGATCATTGCGATGTGCTGTGAAGACGGGGCGTGAATAGTAATGTTTCCTATTAACTGGAATCAATGGCCACCCGGCAGGCGCCACACAACCCGTTTGCGCGGCAGATCAGCGGGAACAGTTGATTTAGGCACGCAGGCAAAGGATTCTGGCAGGCATACAACAAGAGCCCGCTACAGCCTGTAGCAAAGTGCGGTAATGCCAGTCATCGGTTTTTGCCCGGGAATACAGTCATGTTCACCTCCATCGCCGCACTTAAAAAACAACCCCTCGCCCGCCTCGCGCTGGCCATTGCCCTGGGCTTGCCCGCCTGGGCCGACAACGCCCTCGCCCACGGCGGCCATGCCGAAATGGTGCCGCTGCAAGCAGGCCTCGAAGCATTCGGCGCCTCGGTCAAGTGGGACGATTACGCCGACCTGTTCGTGATTGCCAAAGATGGCGTGTACCTCAAGGTCAAACCAGGCAGCAAGGTGGCGATGCTCAACGGCAAGCGCATGGAGCTGACGGTCCCGGTGGTGTTCAAGGGCAAGACCGCCTACATGTCCAAGGACTTCATCAACCAGGTGTTCCAGTCCGGCCTGGACAAGACCTTTGTCGTCGAAACCCGGCCGAACCCGCTCAACCCGTTGAGCGCGGACGAGATCAACAGCGCGGTCAACATCGTCAAGCAATCGGCCCATTACCAGCCGGGGTTCCGTTTCACGGAAGTGTCGGTCAAGGAGCCGCCAAAGGAACAGGTTTGGAATTTCGCCCTGAGCGGGCAGAAAGTCACGCAGCCACGTCAGGCCAACATTGTGGTGCTGGACGGCAAACACGTGATCGAAGCCCTGGTCGACCTCGACAGCAAGACCCTCAGGTCATGGACGCCGATCGAAGGCGCCCATGGCATGGTCCTGCTCGACGACTTCGCCACCGTGCAAGCGGCCATCGAGGCCAGTCCCGATTATGCCCAGGCATTGGCCAAGCGTGGCATCAACGATGTGAAGCAGGTGGTAGCCACTCCCCTGACCGTAGGCTACTTCGACGGCAAGGACGGGCTGACGCAAGACAAGCGCCTGCTGAAAATCGTCAGCTACCTCAATACCGGGGACGGCAACTACTGGGCACACCCGATCGAGGGCCTGGTGGCGGTGGTTGACCTGGAGCAGAAGAAGCTGATCAAGATCGAAGACCACGGCGTGATTCCGGTACCAATGAAACCCACGCCGTATGATGGGCGCGGCCGCAAGGGCGTGGCGGTCAAACCGCTGGAGATCACCGAGCCGGAAGGGAAAAACTACACCATTACCGGCAACAGCATTCACTGGCAGAACTGGGACTTCCACGTACGCCTCGACTCCCGGGTCGGGCCGATCCTGTCCACTGTCACCTATGACGACAAGGGCAAGAAACGCAAGATCATGTACGAAGGCTCGCTGGGCGGCATGATCGTGCCTTACGGCGATCCGGATGGCGGCTGGTACTTCAAGGCCTACCTGGACTCGGGCGAATACGGCATGGGCACGCTCACCTCACCGATTGCCCGGGGCAAGGACGCGCCGCAAAACGCCGTGCTGCTGGATGCGACCATCGCCGACTACACCGGCGCGCCGACCTCGATCCCGCGTGCCATGGCCGTGTTCGAACGCTACGCCGGACCGGAATACAAACACCAGGAAATGGGCCAGCCCAACCTCAGCACCGAGCGACGCGAGTTGGTGGTGCGCTGGATCAGCACCGTGGGCAACTACGACTACATCTTCGACTGGGTCTTCCAGCAGAACGGCACCATCGGCATAGACGCCGGGGCCACGGGTATCGAGGCGGTCAAGGGTGTGAAGTCCAAAACCATGCACGAAGCCACCGCCAAGGAAGACACACGCTACGGCACCCTGCTGGACCACAACATCGTCGGCACCACCCACCAGCACATCTACAACTTCCGCCTCGACATGGACGTCGATGGCGAGAACAACTCGCTGGTGGAAGTGAACCCGGTGATTGCGCCCAACGATCGTGACGGGCCGCGCACCAGTACCATGCAGACCGAAACACGCGTGGTCGGCACCGAGCAACAGGCGGCGCAGAAGTTCGACCCCTCGACCATTCGCCTGCTGAGCAACCCGGCCAAGGAAAACAAGGTCGGCAACCCGGTGTCCTACCAGTTGATACCGTACGCTGGCGGCACGCACCCGGTGGCCAAGGGTGCCAACTTCGGCAAGGATGAATGGCTCTACCACCGCCTGAGCTTCATGGACAAGCAACTGTGGGTGACGCGCTACAACCCCGAGGAAAAATACCCGGAAGGCAAATACCCGAATCGCTCGGACAAGGACTCGGGCCTGGGCCAGTTCACCCATGACAACCAGTCCATCGAGAACAGCGACGACGTGGTCTGGCTGACCACCGGCACCACCCACGTCGCCCGTGCCGAGGAATGGCCGATCATGCCGACCGAGTGGGTGCATGTATTGCTCAAGCCGTGGAACTTCTTCGACGAAACCCCGACGCTGAACCTAAACGCCCCGGACTGACACACCAACCCCCCTGTAGGAGCGAGCATGCTCGCGATGGTAGTCCAGACACCGCGGGGCGTCAGACAGCCAGTGTCATCGTTGACGACCATCGCGAGCATGCTCGCTCCTACAGGCGTTCGGGCAAGGGATCAGGCATGCTGCTTGCGATACTCACCCGGCGCAACGCCGAAGCGGGTCTTGAACGCGGTGGAGAAGTAGCTCGAATCCGAGAACCCCCAGGAATACCCCAGCACTGACAGCTTCTGTTCCTTGCCCGATTGGCGCAGGGATTCAGCGCACAGATCCAGGCGGCGGTTCTTGATGTAGCGGGCCACCACCAGGCCCTTTTTGGCGAACATCCGGTACAGGCCACGGGTGGACATGCCGACTTCCCGGGCCAACCATTCCGGGCACAGCTCCTCGGAGCGGATGTGCTGATCGATGAAACTCAGGGTCTTGCGAAAGGCGCGCTCGTGAGGGTCCGCGCTCTCTTCAGCCTGGCTGATCGCCGGGCGCAGCAGGCTGACAATCGCTTCCAGCGTCGCTTCGCTTTCGGTCTGGCTGAGGCTTCGCTGATGCGTGGCATCCAGAATCAACCGATGCGAGAGCATGGCAATTGGCGAGCTCGCGGCAATCCGGTGACCGCACCTGACCTGGTTGAAACGCAGGGTCTGCTCCACCAGTTGCGATGGCAGGATCAACGACAACTGCCGCGAGTTTTCGCTGTAGGTGAAGTCACTGGGGCGCGAGGCGTCGATCAGGGTGATGTCGCCTGCCGTCAACAGCACCTTGTCGTTGCCCTGGGCCATGCCGGCGCTGCCGTCGAGCTGGAACACGGCGAAGTACTTGCCACCCTCGCCCGCCGCGACTTCCTGAGGCGTGCGATACAGCCGCGCCTGGCGGGCGTCGACAAAGCTGAGCTTCAGCGCGCCATCCCGGTGTTCGCGGATCTGCCCGGCGAAGGCATCGCCCAGCGGTTGCGCATTAAAAGCGCCACAAATCTGGTTGATCTGATGAATCCACTGATCGAAACCATCACGGCGCTGTGCAATTGAAGAAATCATGTCGGGCCTCACGCAGGCTTGTTTTTATTATCTACGCCAATCCACGGGTTCTCCTGAACAGTGTTTCTTCCTGACAGCACACGGGTTTACTTGAGCCCGCCAAAACGTCTGTAGAAGCTCTCGCCGACATCCGGCAACGGCCCATCGGCGGTTTCCAGCGCACTGTTCAACCATTCTTCGGCCTTGGCGTAGATCAGCCGATAGATATTGCGACACAACTGCCGGGCGGCCCGTCCTTCCCAATCGCCGGGCAACAACTCATCCGGCAGTTGTGGGTCACGCAACAGCAATTTGCGGTACTCGTGAATAAGCAGGACACGTGCCAGGAAGCAGTCCGACGGTTGCAGGTTTTCCTGCTCGCGAAGCGCTTGCCAGAGCGGTCGGAACAACTGGATGAACTCGCTGTAATGGGCCGCCAGCTCCTCGATGTTCCAACTCTCGCGCACCTGCAGACGCAGGGCCTTGGAGGCCAGTACATCCTGCGCCGTGGTTTCGAAAACGATGGTGTCTTCCTGTGCGCCAAGGTCGAGCAACGTCGCATTGAGGTCTGAACGATCACTGCGCGGGCAAGCCAGCACCGCCGGCGAGATCGCACCAAAACCTTGCCACTCCAGTTCTTCACGCACCTGTTTGCGCTTGTCCTGGGTCAACTGGGTCAGCATCACCAGGCACCAGGAACCGTCCCAGGCCGGGACGCTGGAGCTGTAGACCCGCTTGAACGCCTTGTCGAAACGCCGCCGACCAGTGCCGGTCAGGCTGTAGTAGCTGCGTCGACCGACCTTTTCGGCGGTCAGCCAACCTTCCTTGGTCAGGCGGAAGATCGAGGTGCGGATCAGGCGTTCATTGATGCCGATCGGTTCGAGCAATTGAATCAGGCTGCCCAGCCACACCGTACCGCCATGGGGTTCGATGGCATCCCCGTATAGCGTGATGATCAGGGAACTGGCGCGGATCGGCGTCTGTTCCTGGAAGCGGGTAATCAGTTGGTTCAGGGGTGTCAGGGACGACATGGGCGTACCGAGCGAAAAAAGAAATGGAATATACCGAAAGTTTGCCTGTTGATCTCACCGACCCTGTAGGAGCGAGCTTGCTCGCGATGAGGGACTGCCAGCCAACCTCTCTGGCACTGACCCACCGCAATCGCGGGCAAGCCCGCTCCTACAGTGTCATTTGGCGCTGCCTTTGGGCCGCAACCCCCGATCGGCGATCCGCGGCCGATCCACTTCCGGCTCAGCCAGCGGTTCGCACACCTGCATCTGCTCCAGGCAGCGCTTCGCCAACTGCTGATATTCGCGAGTGCCCGCCTGTTTCCACGCCACTTCCTGATCGCTGAGCGCGCGCTTGACGCTCGCCGGTGCGCCCATGATCAACGACTGCTCCGGGCCTTCGAACCCGGCCTTGACGAACGCCGCCGCCGAAACGAACGAACGTGCACCGATGCGCGCGTTGTCCATCACCACCGCATTCATGCCCACCAGCGCGTCGGCGCCAATCCGGCAGCCGTGCAGCACAGCGCCATGGCCGATGTGGCCGTTGCGCTCGACCACTGTGTCGCTGTCCGGAAAGCCATGCATCACGCAGGTGTCCTGCACATTGGCGCCCTCCTCCAGGACGATCCGCCCGAAGTCTCCACGCAGGCTGGCCAGCGGCCCGACATAACAGTGGGGACCGACGATCACGTCACCGATCAGGACGGCCGAGGGGTGGACATAGGCGGTCGGATCAACCACCGGGGTCAAGCCATCGAGGCTGTAGCAGGTCATGGGCGATTCCCTTTCGAGGCATTCACAAAGCGATGCCGATATATGAACATTTTGTATCACATCACTTTTGATAGAACAAATAACAAAAGCGGTATCGCTTAGGAAATCACGCCAAACGACCGCTGGTCGGCCTCGCAAAAACCCGTAAAACACCCGTAAATTAGGCTTAAACGGCTTGATCTAAAGCGGCCTTTGGCCCTTCATGAAAAGCCAACGAACAACTAATAGGACACATTAAATCAATTCTTATGTTGATTTTACGTATCATATTGACGATATACTCCGACCAAACCGGCACACCTTGCCGATCCAATAATGAGCCGGCCGTTCAGCCGAGCGTGCACCGTGAGGGCATCCGCCATGCCTCTAACCCTTGCTGTCGACTTCATCGAGCCGGGCGTCCGCCTGATCACCCTGCAACGCCCACAAGCGTTGAACGCCCTTAACACCGAACTGCTCGGTGAACTGGCTGATGAACTGAACGCGGCCCAGGCCGATCCCGACACCCGTGCGGTGGTCCTGACTGGCAGCCGCAAGGCCTTTGCCGCCGGCGCCGACATCAAGGAAATGGCGGAACGCAACCTGGTGGGCATCCTCGATGACCCGCGCCAAGCGTCCTGGCAAACCATCACCCGTTTCAACAAACCACTGATCGCCGCCGTCAATGGCTTCGCCCTGGGCGGTGGCTGTGAATTGGCAATGCACGCCGACATCATCGTGGCCGGCGAAGACGCCCGCTTCGGCCAGCCGGAAATCAACCTGGGAATCATGCCCGGCGCCGGTGGCACCCAACGTCTGCTGCGCGCCGTGGGTAAATCCCTGGCCATGCAAATGGTCCTCACCGGCGAGCCGATCGACGCCCGCCAGGCCCAGCGCGCCGGACTGGTCAGCGAAGTGACACAGCCGGAATTCACTGTTGATCGCGCCGTACAGATCGCCGCCAGCATCGCCAACAAAGCGCCGCTGGCGGTGCGACTGGCCAAGGAAGCGCTGCTCAAGGCCATGGACACAGACCTCGCCAGCGGCCTGCGCTTCGAGCGCCACGCTTTCACCGTGCTGGCCGGCACCCGCGATCGCGACGAAGGCATCGCCGCGTTCCAGGAAAAACGCATGCCGACCTTCACCGGCCAGTAACCCCTTACAAAAAAGCGACCGACCTCCAAGAGAGCGCCAAGACCATGAACTTCGAACACATCCTGTTTTCCATCGAGGCCGGCGTCGCCCTGCTCAGCCTCAATCGCCCGGACCAGCTCAACAGTTTCAACGCGCAGATGCATGGCGAAGTCAAGGAGGCGCTGAAGCAGGTTCGACAGAGTCCAGACGTTCGCGTGCTCCTGCTGACGGGTGAAGGCCGAGGCTTCTGCGCCGGCCAGGACTTGAGCGACCGCAACGTCGCCCCGGGCGCTGCTGTGCCGGATCTGGGCGAGTCCATCGGGAAGTTCTACAACCCGCTGATCCGCCAACTCCGCGACCTGCCGCTGCCGGTGATCTGCGCGGTCAACGGCGTGGCGGCCGGTGCCGGTGCCAACATCCCGCTGGCCTGCGACCTGGTGCTGGCAGCGCGTTCGGCCAGCTTCATCCAGGCGTTCTGCAAGATCGGCCTGATCCCCGATTCCGGCGGCACCTGGACCTTGCCGCGCCTGGTCGGCATGGCTCGCGCCAAGGCCCTGGCCCTGCTCGGCAACCGTTTGAGCGCCGAACAGGCCGAGCAATGGGGCCTGATTTACCGCGTGGTGGACGATACCGACCTGCGCGAGGAAGCCCTGACCCTCGCCCGTCACCTGGCCACGCAACCGACCTATGGCCTGGCCCTGATCAAGCGCAGCCTCAACGCCGGCCTGAGCAACACGTTCGATGAACAGCTTGAGCTGGAGAAAGACCTGCAACGCCTGGCCGGACGCAGCGAGGACTACCGCGAAGGCGTCAGCGCCTTCATGGAAAAACGCAGCCCAAGTTTCAAGGGGCGCTGAATCATGACCGCTCTGAATATCAACGCACGCATCGCGGTCATCGGCGCCGGCGCCATGGGCGCCGGTATCGCCCAGGTCGCGGCACAGGCCGGTCACTCGGTGCTGTTGCTGGACAACCGCCCAGGCGCCGCCGCGCAAGCCATCGAAGGCATTGACCGACAACTGGGCAAGCGCGTCGACAGCGGCAAGCTGCCGGCCGAATCACGCAGCGCAACCCTCGGTCGCCTGCACGCCGTGGAAAGCATCGAAGCACTGGCCGATTGCGACCTGATCATCGAGGCCATCGTCGAGAACCTCGAGGTCAAGCGTGCATTGTTCCGCCAACTCGAAGAGCTCTGCGACGAACACTGCATCCTCGCCAGTAACACCTCGTCGCTGTCGATCACCAGTATTGCCGCGCAACTGCGTCACCCACAGCGCCTGCTGGGCCTGCACTTCTTCAACCCGGCGCCGGTCATGGCGCTGGTGGAGATCGTCTCGGGCCTGGCCAGCGATCCGGCCCTCGCCGAATGCTTGTACGACACGGCCAAAGCCTGGGGGAAAAAACCGGTGCACACCCGCTCGACCCCAGGTTTCATCGTCAACCGCGTGGCTCGGCCGTTCTATGCCGAAAGCCTGCGCCTGTTGCAGGAAGGCGCGGCAGACTGCGCGACCCTGGATGCCTTGATGCGCGAGGCCGGCGGTTTTGCCATGGGCGCGTTCGAGCTGACCGACCTGATCGGCCACGACGTCAACTACGCCGTGACCCGCTCGGTGTTCGACGCCTATTACCAGGACACGCGCTTTTTGCCGTCACTGATCCAGAAGGAACTGGTGGATGCCGGCCGCCTGGGCCGCAAGAGCGGACAAGGTTTTTACAGCTATGCCGAAGGCGCGGTTCGCCCGCAGCCGGCATCAATCCGTAGTGGCCAGAATGTTGCCACCTGCACGGTCGAAGGTGACCTCGGCATCGCGGGCGGCCTGGTCCCGCGCCTGCGCGATCACGGTATCGAGGTCATCCAGCGCGATGGCCGCGGCCTGCTGCGGGTGGGCGATGCGGTGCTGGCCCTGAGTGACGGGCGCATGGCCTGCCAACGCAGCCGCGAAGACGGCCTGCGCAACCTGATCCTGCTGGATTTGGCCGGCGACTACGCCAGGGCCAGCCGACTGGCGATCAGTTGCGCCACCGACATCGACCCGAGCGCCCTCGAACAGGGCGTGGCCCTGCTGCAACAGGCCGGGCTCACCGTCAGCCAGCTCAGCGACAGCCCGGCCCTGGCCGTGTTGCGCACCGTGGCCATGCTCGCCAACGAAGGTGCCGACGCGCTGCTGCAAGGCGTGGCCTCGGCCGCCGATATCGATCTGGCCATGCGCGCCGGGGTCAACTACCCGCAAGGCCCGCTCGCCTGGGCGGACAGCATTGGCCTGGCGCACATCCTCAAGGTACTGGAAAACCTGCAAGCCAGTTATGGCGAAGAACGCTACCGACCGTCGCTGCTGTTGCGTCGCCGCGTGGCCGAAGGGAGAACCTTGCATGACTAATCATGAAGCGATGAACCTGGCAAGCGCCTGCGCACAAGCGTTGTTCAGCCGCGACAACGCCAGCCAGGCCATGGGCATGCGCCTGCTGTCCGCCGGCCCAGGCTGCGCACGCGTCGGCATGACGGTACGCGACGATATGGTCCAGGGCCATGGCACCTGCCACGGCGGCTACCTGTTCGCCCTCGCCGACTCGGCGTTCGCGTTTGCCTGCAATAGCTACAACGAGGCCACGGTGGCCATCGGTTGCAGCATCGACTACATCGCCCCGGCGCGCCTGGGCGACACCCTGACCGCCGATTGTATCGAGCAAAGCCGTTCCGGCCGGACCGGCAACTACGACGTACGTATTGAAAACCAACAGGGCCAGCTGATCGCGCTGTTCCACGGCAAATCCTACAAAGTGCGCGGCGCTGTGCTGACGCAGGAGACTCCCAATGAATGATGCCTTGATCATCGATGCGGTGCGCACCCCCATCGGCCGCTACGCTGGCGCCTTGAGCAGCGTGCGTGCCGACGACCTCGGCGCGGTGCCGCTGCGCGAGCTCGTGCGTCGTCACCCGCAGGTGGACTGGGCGCGCGTCGACGACGTGGTCTACGGCTGCGCCAACCAGGCCGGCGAAGACAACCGCAACGTGGCACGCATGTCGGCACTGCTGGCCGGGCTGCCAGTCAGCGTGCCAGGCACCACCCTCAACCGTCTGTGCGGTTCGGGCCTGGACGCCATCGGCAGCGCGGCGCGGGCGATCCGTTGCGGCGAGGCCGGGTTGATGCTGGTGGGCGGCGTCGAGTCGATGTCCCGTGCGCCGCTGGTCATGGGCAAGGCGGAGCAGGCGTTTTCCCGCGACGCACAGGTTTACGACACCACCATCGGCTGGCGTTTCGTCAACCCGTTGATGAGCAAGACCTGGGGCATCGACTCCATGCCGGAAACCGCCGAGAACGTTGCCGAGCAGTTCAACGTGTCCCGCGCCGACCAGGACGCCTTCGCCCTGCGCAGCCAGCAACGCGCCGCAGCCGCCCAGGCCAGCGGGCGACTGGCCAAAGAGATCGTTGCGGTCGAAATCCCCCAGCGCAAGGGCCCGGCCAAAGTCGTCGAGCACGACGAGCACCCGCGTGGCGACACCACCCTTGAGCAATTGCAGAAACTTGGCACGCCGTTCCGCGAAGGCGGCAGCATCACCGCCGGCAATGCCTCCGGGGTCAACGACGGCGCCTGCGCGCTGCTGCTGGCCAGCCCGCAAGTGGCACGACGGCACGGCCTGAAGGCCCGCGGGCGGGTGGTCGCCATGGCCACCGCCGGCGTCGAACCGCGAATCATGGGCATCGGCCCGGTGCCCGCGACCCGCAAGGTGCTGGAACTGGCCAACCTGAGCCTGGCCGACATGGACGTGATCGAGCTCAACGAAGCCTTCGCCGCGCAAGGCCTGGCGGTGTTGCGCGAACTCGGCTTGAGCGACACCGACCCACGGGTCAACCCGAACGGCGGCGCGATTGCCCTTGGCCATCCACTGGGCATGAGCGGCGCGCGACTGGTGACCACCGCCCTGCACGAGCTTGAGGAACGGAAGGGGCGCTACGCCCTGTGCACCATGTGCATCGGCGTCGGCCAGGGCATCGCGCTGATCATCGAGCGACTGTCCGACTAAAGAACCGCGATTCCCGAGGAGCCGAGAGGTATCCTTGACACATGCACTCAAAGCCCCGCTGCGGTGGGGCCGAAACACAAAAATAATTCGAGTGAAGATATGAACATGCCAATTGCCAACGCCGTGCTTGATCCTGTGCTGGACCCGCTGGAAACCGCCAGCATCGACGAACTGCGCAGCCACCAGCTCGATCGCCTGCGCTGGAGCCTGAACCACGCCTACAACAACGTGCCGCTGTACCGCCAGCGCTTCGATGCCCTGGGCGTGCACCCCAATGACATCCGCTCCCTGCAAGACCTGGCGAAGTTTCCCTTCACCACCAAGTCCGATCTGCGCGACAACTACCCATATGGCATGTTTGCCGTGCCGATGCCGGAAGTGGTGCGCCTGCACGCCTCCAGCGGCACCACCGGCAAACCCACCGTCGTCGGCTATACCCAGAACGACATCGATACCTGGGCCAACGTGGTCGCCCGCTCGATCCGTGCGGCGGGTGGCCGACGCGGTGACAAAGTGCATATTTCCTACGGCTACGGCCTGTTCACCGGCGGCCTTGGCGCGCACTACGGCGCCGAACGCCTGGGCTGCACGGTGATCCCGATGTCTGGCGGGCAAACCGAGAAACAGGTGCAACTGATCAAGGATTTCCAGCCGGACATCATCATGGTCACGCCGTCCTACATGCTCAACATCGCCGATGAGCTCGAGCGCCAGGGCGTCGACCCGCACAAACTCGCCTTGCGCCTGGGCATCTTCGGCGCCGAACCGTGGACCGGCGAGCTGCGCAGCGCCATTGAACAGCGCCTGGGCATCACCGCGCTGGATATCTACGGCCTGTCGGAAATCATGGGCCCGGGGGTCGCCATGGAATGTGCCGAGACCAAGGATGGCCCGACCATCTGGGAAGACCACTTCTACCCGGAAATCATCGACCCGGTCACAGGCGAAGTGCTGCCGGACGGGCAAATGGGCGAGCTGGTGTTCACGTCGCTGAGCAAGGAAGCCCTGCCGATGATCCGCTACCGCACCCGCGACCTGACTCGCCTGCTGCCGGGTACGGCCCGACCGATGCGACGCATCGACAAGATCACCGGACGCAGCGACGACATGCTGATCATCCGTGGCGTCAACGTGTTCCCGACGCAGATCGAAGAGCAGGTGCTGAAAGTCAAACAACTTGCCGAGTGCTACGAGATTCATTTGTATCGCAATGGCAACCTGGACAGTGTCGATGTGCACGTCGAACTCAGGGCCGACCAGCAGCACCTGGGCGACGAGGCACAGAAAGCGGTTTGCGCCGAACTGAGCCGGCACATCAAGACCTACATCGGCATCAGCTCGCGGATCGTTCTGCAGCCGTTCCACTCCATCAAGCGCTCCGAAGGCAAGGCCTGCCACGTCATCGACAACCGCCCCAAAGCATGACTGCTGCACCTTTTGAGCCCCGCGATGCGGGGCTTTTTTTTGCCCCTTCATTGCTAGACCCGCACCCCTCTGTAGGAGCGAGCATGCTCGCGATGGAGCTAGGAGCACCGCGGGGTATCAGGCTTCCCGCGTCATCGTTGACGACCATCGCGAGCATGCTCGCTCCTACAGTAAAGGGGGACGGGATGGCGCAAAACCAACCACTCATCCCAAAGCGATACAAAAACATATACGACACGATATTTTCTGTTTGATATTAAATTCTGTATCGCTTATAAAGTTCTCCATGCCCTCGATCAGATTCAAGGCGGGAGAACCCCCATGTACGCACAGCTTGTAGAAACCGGCGTCAAGCGCATCAAGGACCTGTCGGAGATGTCCGAACAGGAACGCGCCTTCCAGGAAAAAATCGATTCGGAAATCAAGATCGAAGCCAAGAACTGGATGCCGGATGCCTATCGCCAGACGTTGATCCGGCAGATATCCCAGCACGCTCATTCTGAAATCGTCGGCATGCTGCCTGAAGGCAACTGGGTGACCCGCGCGCCCACGCTCAAACGCAAGCTGCAATTGATGGCGAAGATCCAGGACGAAGCCGGCCACGGCCTGTACCTGTACAGCGCCATGGAGACCCTGGGCGCAGACCGCGACGAAGAGATCGCCAAGCTGCACAGCGGCAAGGCCAAGTATTCGAGCATTTTCAACTACCCGACCCTGAACTGGGCCGACATGGGCGCCGTGGGCTGGCTGGTGGATGGCGCGGCCATCGTCAACCAGGTGGTGCTGCAGCGCACCTCCTACGGGCCCTATTCCCGGGCGATGATCCGCATCTGCAAGGAAGAGAGCTTCCACCAGCGTCAGGGCTACGAAATTCTCCTGACCATGATGCGTCACGGCACCCAGGCGCAAAAAGACATGGTCCAGGATGCGATCAACCGTCTTTGGTGGCCGTCACTGATGATGTTCGGCCCGAGCGACGAACACTCGCCGAACAGCGCGCAATCCATGGCCTGGAAGATCAAGCGCCAGAGCAACGACGAACTGCGCCAGCGTTTTATCGACCAGACCATCCCCCAACTGGAGCTGCTGGGCTGCACCTGCCCCGACCCGGACCTCAAGTGGAACGCCGAGCGCGGCCACTACGACTTCGGCGAAATCCAGTGGAGCGAATTCTACGAAGTGCTCAAGGGCAACGGCCCGTGCAATACCGAGCGCGTCGCCACCCGGCGCAAGGCCCTTGAAGACGGCGCCTGGGTACGCGAAGCCGCCGTCGCCCACGCCCGCAAAAAACAAAACAAGAACGCCGCCTGAGCCGGCCCGAACCCTCTGTAGGAGCTGGCTTGCCAGCGAGGCGGCCTAAAGGGCAGCAGTGATCTCACTGAGGTCATCGCGGGCAAGCCCGCTCCTACACAGAGCAACCGATGTGGAGAACTGAAATGTCCGAGTGGACCCTCTTCGAAGTCTTCGTGCGCAGCAAGCACGGTCTCAATCACAAGCACGTCGGCAGCGTGCATGCCGCCGATACCACCATGGCCATCGAGAACGCGCGCGAGCTCTACACCCGCCGCAGCGAAGGCGTGAGCCTGTGGGTGGTGCCGTCGGCCATGATCACCGCCTCGTCGCCGGATGAAAAAGATCCGCTGTTCGATCCCTCGGACGACAAGGTCTATCGCCACGCCAGCTTTTACGAGCTGCCGGCCGAAGTCGGGCATATGTGAGGTCGACCATGAACATCAAGACCGATCTGATCGAATACCTGCTGCGCCTCGGTGACAGCGCCCTGATCCAGGGCCAGCGCCTGTGCCAATGGTGCGGCAAGGCTCCGGCGCTGGAAGAAGAACTGGCGCTGATGAACGTCGGCCTCGACCTCGTCGGCCAGGCGCGCAACTGGCTGGAATACGCCGCCGAGCTGCTGGATGACGGCCGCGACGCCGATCACCTGGCGTTCCGCCGCGACGAGCGCGCCTACCGCAACCTGCTGCTGGTGGAACAACCCAACGGCGACTACGCGGTCACTATCCTCAAGCAGTTCCTCTACGACGCCTGGCACCTACCGGTGCTGCAGGGCCTGAGCCAATCCAGCGATGAGCGCATCGCCGGGATCGCCGCCAAGTCCGTGAAGGAAGTCACCTATCACCTGCGCCGCTCCAGCGAATGGGTCGAGCGCCTGGGTGACGGCACCGAGGAAAGCCACCAGCGCATGCTCGCGGCGATCCCGGAAGTCTGGCGGTTCACCGTGGAACTGATCGCCGCCGATGACAGCGAACAGCGCCTGCGCACAGCCGGCATCACGCCGGACATCGCCAGCATCGCCGCGGCATGGCAAGCCCGTGTCGAAGCGACTTTCGCCAGCGCCACCCTGCCCGTTCCGGCTGCCGCGAACTACTTCTACCTCAACGCCCGCAAGGGCCTGCACACCGAGCACTTGGGCATCCTGCTGGCCGAGATGCAGTTTTTGCCACGAGCGTACCCCGATGCAACCTGGTGACCTGATCGCCAGCGACCTCGGCGCCCGGCCGGCACAACCGACCGACCTGGCGGCCGCATGGTCGATCCTGTGCGAAGTCATGGACCCGGAAGTGCCGGTGGTCAGCGTCGTCGACCTGGGGATCGTGCGCGATCTCGATTGGCAGGCGGGGCATCTGCACGTGGTGGTCACGCCGACCTACTCCGGCTGCCCGGCCACCGAAGTCATCGAAAGCGACATCCGCGATGCGCTGGAGCACGCGGGCTTTCGCGCGCCGCAACTGGAGCGCCGGCTGACCCCGGCATGGACCACCGACTGGATCAGCGCCAGCGGTCGTGAGCGCCTGCGCGCCTACGGCATCGCGCCGCCCGAAGGCAGCACCAGCAAGCGCAGCCTGCTCGGCGAAAGCCCGCGGGTGCTGTGCCCGCAATGCGGCAGCGCCCACACCGAGGTGCTCAGCGAGTTCGGTTCCACCGCCTGCAAGGCCTTGTATCGCTGCGTCGATTGCCGCGAGCCGTTCGACTATTTCAAGTGCATCTGAGCGGCCAATGACCGCCTCAGCTGGAGAACAACAATGAGAATGAGCAAATTTCATAGCCTGACCATCAAGGACGTGCGTGCCGAGACCCGCGATGCGGTGTCCATTGCCTTTGAGATCCCACAGGACTTGCAGGACAGCTTCCACTTCAAGCAGGGCCAGCACCTGGTGATGCGCACGCAACTGGATGGCGAAGAGGTGCGTCGTTCTTACTCGATCTGCACCGGTATCAACGACGGTGAACTGCGCATTGCGGTCAAGCGTGTGGTCGGTGGGCGTTTTTCCGCCTTCGCCAATGAACACCTGAAAGCCGGGCACACCCTGGAAGTCATGCCGCCGGCCGGTCATTTCAGTGTCGAACTGGACCCGAGCCGCCACGGTAACTACCTGGCCGTCGCGGCCGGCAGCGGCATCACGCCGATCCTGTCGATCATCAAGACCACCCTGGAAACCGAGCCCCACAGCCGCGTCACCCTGCTGTACGGCAACCGCTCCAGCGCAGGCGCCCTGTTTCGCGAACAGCTCGAAGACCTGAAGAACCGCTACCTGCAACGCCTGAACCTGATCTTCGTCTTCAGCCGCGAGCAGCAGGACGTCGACCTGTACAACGGCCGGATCAATGCCGAGAAATGTGAGCAGCTGTTCTCCCGCTGGCTTGACGTCAAGGCCCTGGACGCGGCGTTCATCTGCGGCCCTCAGGAAATGACCGAAACCGTACGCGACAGCCTCAAGGCCAAGGGCCTGGCGCCCGAGCGCATCCACTTTGAATTGTTCGCCGCCACCGACAGCCAGCAAAAACGCGAGGCCCGTGAAGCCGCCCGCCAGGTGGACGCCGCCGTCAGCCAGATCACCGTCATCAGCGACGGCCGTGCCCTGGCGTTCGATCTTGCGCGCAACACCCAGAGCATCCTCGATGCCGGCAATGCCCAGGGTGCCGAACTGCCCTACTCGTGCAAGGCCGGCGTGTGCTCGACCTGCAAGTGCAAGGTCATCGAAGGCGAAGTGGAAATGGACAGCAACCACGCCCTGGAAGACTACGAAGTCGCCGCCGGCTACGTCCTGTCCTGCCAGGCCTTCCCGATCAGCGACAAGGTGGTGCTGGATTTCGATCAGCTCTGATCCAAAACCCTGTAGGAGCGAGCATGCTCGCGATGGTCGCCAACGATAACGCTGGCAGCCTGGCAACCCGCGGTGCTTGATCCACCATCGCGAGCATGCTCGCTCCTACAGGGAACTGTGTTTCACCCACGACAAAAACAAAAAACAAGAGAGCGTGCCATGACCCCACAAGACATCGAACTCATCCAGCAGCACCCCGCCTTCAAACAACTGGTGCGGCGCAAACAGAAGCTCTACTGGTCGCTGTCGTTGATCATGCTGGTGATCTATTTCGGTTTTGTCCTGCTGGTGGCGTTCTCGCCGGCCACCCTTGGCCAGTCGCTCAATGGCGGCGTGACCTCGGTGGGCATGCTGGTGGGTGTGGTGGTGGTGATCCTGGCGTTCGCCCTCACCGGGTTTTATGTCTATCGCGCCAACCACGTGATCGACCCGCTCAACGACAAACTCAAGCAGGAGTGCGCCCAATGAGCCGGCTCCTGGCATTATTCCTGCTGCCATTGGCCATCGTCACCGACTTCGCGGTGGCCGCCGAGAGTGCGGCTCGCCCGCTGAACTGGAATGCCATCGGCATGTTCCTGGTGTTCGTACTGTTTACACTCGGCGTGACCCGTTGGGCCGCCTTGCGCACTCGTTCGGCCAGCGACTTCTACACCGCCGGCGGCGGCATGAGCGGCTTCCAGAATGGCCTGGCGATTGCCGGCGACATGATCTCCGCCGCCTCGTTCCTGGGCATCTCGGCCATGATGTTCCTCAATGGCTACGACGGCCTGCTCTACGCTTTGGGCGTATTGGCCGGCTGGCCGATCATTCTGTTCCTGATCGCCGAACGCCTGCGCAACCTGGGCAAATACACGTTTGCCGACGTGGTGTCCTACCGCCTGGAGCAGACCCCGGTGCGCCTGACCTCGGCCTTCGGCACCCTGACCGTGGCCCTGATGTACCTGGTGGCGCAGATGGTCGGCGCCGGCAAGCTGATCGAATTGCTGTTCGGCATCGACTACCTCTATGCGGTGATGCTGGTCGGCGTGCTGATGGTGTTCTACGTCACCTTCGGCGGCATGCTCGCCACCACCTGGGTGCAAATCATCAAGGCGGTGATGCTGCTGTTCGGCACCAGTTTCATGGCGTTCATGGTGCTCAAGCATTTCGGTTTCAGTACCGAAGCGATGTTTGCCGGCGCCACCGAAGTGCACGCCAAGGGCACCGCGATCATGGCGCCGGGCGGCTTGCTGTCCAATCCGATCGACGCGATCTCCCTGGGGCTGGGCATGATGTTCGGCACCGCTGGCCTGCCGCATATCCTGATGCGTTTCTTCACCGTCAGCGATGCCAAGGAAGCGCGCAAAAGCGTGTTCTACGCCACCGGTTTCATCGGTTACTTCTACCTGCTGCTGATCGTCGTCGGCTTCGGCGCCATCGTCATGGTCGGCACCGACCCGTCGTACCGAGACGCCAGCGGCTCGATCATCGGCGGCGGCAACATGGTCGCGGTCCATCTGGCACAAGCGGTGGGTGGCAACCTGTTCCTGGGGTTCATCTCGGCGGTAGCGTTCGCCACCATCCTGGCGGTGGTTGCAGGCCTTGCCCTGTCCGGCGCCTCGGCCGTGTCCCACGACCTCTACGCTTGCGTGATCCGTAAGGGCCAGGCCAGCGAACAGCAGGAAATGCGCATGTCGCGCATCGCCACCCTGTGCATCGGCGTGCTGGCGATCATCCTTGGCCTGTTATTCGAATCGCAGAACATCGCCTTCCTCTCCGGCCTGGTACTGGCCATCGCCGCCTCGGTGAATTTCCCGGTGCTGTTCCTCTCGATGTACTGGAAAGGCCTGACCACTCGCGGTGCGGTGCTGGGCAGCCTGATGGGGCTGGTTTCGGCAATCGTCCTGCTGGTGCTGAGCCCGGCGGTGTGGGTCAACGTCCTGCATCACGACAGGGCACTGTTCCCGTATTCCAACCCCGCACTGTTTTCCATGAGCCTGGCTTTTTTCAGCGCCTGGCTGTTTTCCGTCACCGACCGTTCGCCACGTGCCGCCCTCGAGCGCGGCCGTTACCTGGCGCAGTTCATCCGTTCCATGACCGGCATCGGCGCCTCGGGCGCGAGCCAGCACTAACCCTCCTATTTGCCAACCCGGAGCAATCCAGATGTCTCACGTTGCCACACTGCAAAGCTTCATCGCCGGTCGCTGGATCGGCCAACACGGCGCACAGATCCTGCGCAGCGCCCTCGACGGCCACGAGATCGCCCGCACCCACGAAGAACGCCCGGACTTTGCAGAAGCCATCGAGCACGGCCGTCGCCAGGGCGTCAGCGGCCTGATGGCGCTGGACTTCCAGCAACGGGCCCAGCGCCTGAAAGCGCTGGCCCTGTACCTGAGCGAGCGCAAGGAACAGCTTTACGCGATCTCCCACCACAGCGGCGCCACCCGCGCCGACAGCTGGATCGACATCGAGGGCGGCAACAGCACGCTGTTCACCTACGCCAGCCTCGGCTCACGGGAATTGCCATCGGGCAACGTCGTGCACGAAGGCCCGGCGCTGCAACTGAGCAAACTGGGCAGCTTTGCCGGCACCCACATCCTGGTGCCGCGTGGCGGTGTCGCGGTGCACATCAACGCCTTCAACTTCCCGATCTGGGGCATGTTGGAAAAGTTCGCCCCGAGCTTTCTCGCCGGCATGCCGTGCATCGTCAAGCCGGCCAGCGCCACCAGCTACCTGACCGAAGCCGTGGTGCGCCTGATGGACGAGTCCGGCCTGTTGCCCACCGGCAGCCTGCAACTGATCATCGGCGGCACCGGTGACCTGCTCGACCGCCTGCAAGGCCAGGACGTGGTGACGTTCACCGGCTCCGCCGACACCGCCGCCAAGCTGCGGGTCAACCCGAACCTGATCCGTAACTCGGTGCCGTTCACCGCTGAAGCCGACTCACTGAACTGCGCGATCCTGGCCCCGGATGTCAGCCCGGACGACGAAGAGTTCGAGCTGTTCGTCAAGGAAGTCGCCCGGGAAATGACCACCAAGGCCGGGCAGAAATGTACCGCCATCCGCCGCGCCATCGTGCCGGCCAAACACATCGATGCGGTGGCCTCGCGCCTGCGTGATCGCTTGGCCAGGGTGGTGGTCGGCGACCCGTCGGTGGAAGGCGTGCGCATGGGTGCGTTGGCCTCCCATGATCAGCAAAAAGACGTGGCCGAACGCCTGGAAGCCCTGTTGCAGAGCAGCGACATGCTGTTCGGCGCACGCGATGGTTTCGAGCCACGCGGCGACAATGTCGATAAGGGTGCGTTCTTTGCCCCGACGCTGTTGCAGGCCCGCGATCCGCATGCCGAAGGCGGCGCCCACGACATCGAGGCGTTCGGTCCGGTCAGCACCCTGATGGCCTACGACGACCTGGACGAAGCCCTGGCCCTGGCCGCCCGTGGCAAGGGCAGCCTGGTGGCCAGCCTGGTGACCAAGGACCCGTTGATTGCGGCCAAAGCCATTCCAGTCGCCGCGGCATTGCACGGCCGCCTGCTGGTACTCGACCGCCACTGCGCCGGCGAATCCACCGGCCACGGCTCGCCGTTACCGCAACTCAAACACGGCGGCCCGGGTCGCGCGGGTGGCGGTGAAGAACTCGGCGGCCTGCGTGCCGTGAAGCATTACCTGCAACGCGCGGCGGTCCAGGGCTCGCCAACCATGCTGGCGGCGGTCACGGGCGAATACGTGCGCGGCGCCCAGGTCATCGAGACCGAGGTGCATCCATTCCGTCGTTACTTCCAGGACCTGCAGATCGGCGAATCGCTGCTGACCCACCGTCGCACCGTGACCGAAGCGGACCTGGTGAACTTCGGTTGCCTGTCAGGCGATCACTTCTACATGCACTTCGATGACATCGCGGCCAAGGAATCGCAATTCGGCAAGCGCATCGCCCACGGCTACTTCGTGCTGTCGGCCGCCGCCGGGCTGTTCGTTTCGCCAGCGCCCGGCCCGGTGCTGGCCAACTATGGCCTGGACACCCTGCGTTTCATCAACCCGGTGGGCATCGGCGACACCATCCAGGCGCGCCTGACCTGCAAACGCAAGATCGACCAGGGCAAGAAGAGCCCGCAAGGCATCCCGCAAGGGGTGGTGGCGTGGGATGTCGAAGTGACCAACCAGCTGGGAGAGCTGGTGGCCAGTTATGACATTTTGACGTTGGTGGTGAAGCGCGAGGGTTGATCCTCAATTTGTGGTGAAGTTGATGGCCTCATCGCGGCGGTGCGACGATTCGACAAGCCCGCTCCTCTGTAGGAGCGGGCTTGCCCGCGATGAGGCCATCACATTCAATAAAGACCCTAATGCCTGCGCAACCACTCGATAAACAGCGCAAACAACTCGGACTGCGACCCCACTTCAAGCTTCAGGTACAGGTTCTTGCGGTGCATGCGCACCGTCTCCGGCGAGATGTTCAATTGGCTGGCCGTGGACTTCACCGAATGCCCGCGCAACACCATATGCGCCACTTCACGCTCGCGCTCGGTCAGCAAATCGCTGCCAAAATGCTCGAACGCTGACTGCACCCGCTGCTTGAGATCGTCACGGCCACTCGCCTCCTGATCCGCACGATGCTGCAAGCCACGCTGGCCGAACTCAGCGATGAACTCACGCACCAACGGCTCGACGGCGCGCAACAGGTTCAGTTGCTCAACCCGCAGGCTTTCCCCGCCAAAGCCCTGGAACAGGCTCACGGAAATTTGTGTGTCGTTGCCGGTGTCCACCAGATAAAAACTGTCTTCGGAACTGCCGGCCTTCAAGTAGTAAGTCTTGTAGTACTCGCTGTCGAAGAAGTTGTCCGGGGCGATTTCCTCCAGGTGATAGAAGCCTTCGGCCAAGCCCTGCCCCACCGCCAGGCAGAAGGGGTCCAACAGGTAGCCGCCGGAAAAATAGCGCTCCAGCAGCGACACCCGGTATTGCTCCGGGATGCCCTGCTGATACAGCAACTGGGGCGCGCGGTCCTTGTGTTCCAGGCTGATCATCACCGACTCGATTGACACCAGATGGCCGAATGCCGAGGCCAGATGGCGCAGCGCGTCGGGCTCGTCGATGTGGGCGAAAGCCTTGCGCACTTCGGCATGCCATTTATGCAAGGCACCGAAAGGCAAGGCGATCAAGGTGTCATCGTTGGGTTTGCTCATGCCCCGCAGTCTAGCGGGTGAACCGAGCCCCCGTAAGCGGCTCGAACTCATTGGCCGGCGTACTGACCGCTTTGTTCAAGCTCGGCCGCCACCTCGAGAATGCACACCCGCAAGGTTTCGACGATTTCATCCACCTGGGCATGCGTGAGGATCAGCGGCGGCGACATCACGTTGAGGTGCATGATCGGCCGTACCAGCAAGCCCCGCGTCTGCGCCCGTGAATGAATGCGCTCACCGATGTTGATCTCGTCGGCAAACAGCGCCTTGGTGCGCTTGTCGGCGACGAACTCGACGCAGGCCATCAGCTTCTCGCAACGCACGTCGCCCACCAGCGGCAAGCCGCTGAGCGTGGCCAGACGCTGTTCCAGGTAGCTGCCAACCTCCTCGACATGCTCCAGCAGGTTTTCCCGCTCGATGATCTCGATGTTCTTCAGGGCGGCGGTGCAGCACACCGGGTGGCCGCTGTAGGTGAAGCCGTGGGTGAAACAGCGGCCCTTGCCCGGCTCGGCGATGACTTTCCAGATGCGGTCGGAAAAGATGCACGCGCCCAGCGGCAAGTAGGCAGACGTCAGGCCCTTGGCCGTGGTGATGATGTCGGGCTGCACGTCGAACACGTCCTTGGAGGCGAAGAATTTGCCCAAGCGCCCGAACGAGGTCACCACTTCATCGGCGACGAAAAGGATGTCGTAGCGCTGACAGACTTCCCACATACGCTTCAGATAACCCTTGGGCGGAATGATCACCCCACCCGAGCCCATGATCGGCTCGGCGAAGAACCCGGCGACCTTGTCCGCGCCGATGGCGAGGATCTTGTCTTCGAACTCCTCGACCAGGAATTCGAGGAATTGCCCTTCATCCATGCCGTCCGGTGCACGGTACGGGTTGGGGTTGGACACGTGGTGGATCAGGTCGTTGGCATAGTCGAACTCCGGCACCCGGTCGGCGGCCTTGTTACCGATCGACATGGTCAGCGTGGTGGAGCCGTGATAGGCGTTGAAGCGCGCGATGATGTGCTTCTTGTCCGGCTTGCCCCGGCAGTTCTGGTAGTACTGGATCAGGCGGTACGCAGTGTCCACCGCGGTTGACCCGCCGGTGGTGAGGAACACGTGGTCCAGGTCCCCCGGCGCCAGGCTGGCGAGTTTTTCGCACAACTGGATGGCGACGTTGTTGGTCATGTCGCAGAACGGGTTCGAATAGGCCAACTGGCGCACCTGGTCGGCGATGGCCTGGGCCATTTCCTCGCGACCCAGGCCGATGTTCGTGCACCACATGCCTCCGACGGCGTCGAGAAAACGGTTGCCCTGGGTGTCGTAGATGTAGGCGCCATCACCGGCGACGATATTCAGGGCGCCCTGTTCGGCATGCTCGTCGAACATGTGGTAGCCGTGCATGTAGTGCGCTTTATCGGCTTTGGTCAGCCGCGATTCATCGGCGGCGGACATTACGTCATGCGTTGGAGTAGCCATACAAAAACCTCGAACCTGTTGATTTGACGATCAGATGCCGCTTTTCACCGTGCTCCAGACCCGCGTGATGGCACGCATGTCCTTGGGGTCCTGGGTCTTTTGCGCAAACAGGCGCTCACGGGTCTCGTCATCGGGATAAATAGCGGGATTGTTGCGCACATCGGCATCAAGCAAAGGCGTGGCGGCGGCGTTGCTGTTGGCGTAGTGGATGTAGTCGGTGACGTCGGCCATCACCTGAGGCTTCATCAGGAAGTCGAGAAACTTGTGGGCGTTGGCCACGTGCGGGGCGTCGGCCGGGATGTACATGTTGTCGAACCAGATCAGCGAGCCTTCCTTGGGAATGAAGTAGGACAGGTTGATCTTCAACTTGGCTTCTTCGGCGCGAGCCATGGCGGTGGCGTAGTCGCCGGACCAGGTCATGGCCATGCAGGTGTCACCGTTGGGCAGGCTGGTCAGGTAGTTGACGGAGTCGAACTTGCGGATGTACGGGCGCACCGACAGCAGCAGTTCCTGCGCGGCCTTGAGGTCAGCCGGCGCAGCGCTGCGCGGATCGCGGCCCAGGTATTTGAGGGCCAGGGGGATGACTTCGGTCGGCGCATCCACCAGGGTCACGCCACAGTCGGCGAAGCGTGAGACGATTTTTGGATCGAAGATCATCGCCAGCGACCCGATGGGCGCGTCGGGCATGCGTTCCTTGATCTTGTCGACGTTGTAGGTGATGCCGTTGCTGCCCCAGGTGTAGGGCGCGGAATAGAGATTGCCGGCGTCGAAGCCCTGCATGTCCTCAAGGACTTTGTGATCGAGGTTGGCCCAGCCTGGCAGTAGTTTTTTGTTCAGCGGCTGGAACACCTTGGCTTTGATCAGCGGTGGCGCGAGCGAGGCGTTGAGCACCACCAGGTCGTAACCGGAGTGGCCGGTGAGCAACTTGGCCTGCACGGTTTCATAGGCGTCGAAGGTGTCGTAGATGACTTTGATGCCGGTGGCTTTCTCGAATTCGGCCAGGGTGTTTTCGCCGATATAATCCGCCCAGTTGTAGAGCCTGAGTGTTTTACTGTCGTCCACCTCGGCGGCCTGGCTGTTGTGGGTTGTTATCAGGGAAGCGAGAAACAAGCTGGAAATCACCGTGAGGGCCTTGCGCATAGCAAATTCACCTTATCAAGCGACGTCGGCTCGGGATGAGCAGGTGGATCTACTATTGGCCGGTTTGGCGAGGGGCGCCATACCCCGAATGGGGGTGTGCGTGGTGTTGTTCTTTTTTGGCTGGCCTGTGCGCTCTGGAATGGTGATCCCCCCTGTGGAAGCGGGCTTGCCCGCGATGGGCGGTATCGTGCCCCGCTTTTGATCTTGATCTTCTGTAGGAGCGAGCACGCTCGCGATGGTCGTTAACGATGACGCGGGCTGCCTGGAAGCCCGCGGTGTCTGGGCTACCATCGCGAGCAAGCTCGCTCCTACAGGGGATCGTGCCCCGCTTTTGATCTTGATCTTCTGTAGGAGCGAGCTTGCTCGCGATGGTCGTTAACGATAACGCTGGCTGCCTGGATGCCCGAGGTGTCTGGGCTACCATCGCGAGCAAGCTCGCTCCTACAGGGATCGTGCCCCGCTGTTGATCTTGATCTTCTGTAGGAGCGAGCACGCTCGCGATGGTCGTTAACGATAACGCTGGCTACCTGGATGCCCGCGGTATCTGGGCCACCATCGCGAGCAAGCTGAACTGGCCTAATGATTTTGGACACTTCAATCGGGCGCTATGATAGCGCCCAAATCTGAGGTGTTTGGATATGCGTAAATCCTATTCGAGTGAGTTCAAGCTCAAGGCTGCCAGCATGGTGTTGGATGAAGGTCAGCCGGTTACCGAAGTCTGTGCCAGCCTGGATATCGGCCCCACAGCCCTGCGCCGTTGGGTTGATCAAGTGCAAAAAGAGCGCTTGGGCTCGACTCCGGTGGGGGCCAAGGCGATTACCGCTGATCAACGAGAAATCCAGAGACTCAAAGCTCTGCTCAGAGAGAAAGACCTGGATATCGAAATCCTAAAAAAGGCCAGTGCTCTCCTGCTTTTGGACGCCAAAGATCATTCACGCTGATCGATGAGCTGGGCGAGCAGTACGGCGTTAAAAAGTGTTGCCGGGCGTTTGGGGGCAACCGCAGTAGCTTTTACGCCTGGCGCCAGCGCCAAGGCAGAGCAAATCCTGAACGGGACAAGCTCAAAGCCGCGTTGGTCAGGCACCACAAGGCGTCCAGAGAGTCGGCCGGCGCACGTACTTTGTCCAAGGAGCTACAAGCCAAAGGGCATCGTATCGGGCGTTATATGGCTCGCAGTTTGATGCGCGAAGCTGGCATCGCTAGTCGTCAGCGCCGGCGCCATAAGTACAAGTCGCCGGGTGTGGAGGCCTTGGTGGCGCCGCACGTGCTCAAGCGAAAATTTGATGTGACGGCGGTTAATCAGGTGTGGTGTGGCGACGTGACATACATCAAGGTCGGCAAGCGGTGGATGTACTTCGCCGCCGTTTTGGATCTGTACGCTCGCAGGATCGTAGGGTGGTCGTTTTCGATGATTTCTGATGCCAACCTGACCTGCGAAGCGCTACGCATGGCGGTTGAGCTGCGCGGCCATCCCCAGGATGTGTTGTTTCATTCTGATCAAGGTTGCCAGTACACCAGCCATAAATTCCGAAATGCGCTTGTGAAACATCGGTTCAGGCAAAGTATGAGCCGTAAAGGCGAGTGCTGGGACAATGCCCCGATGGAGCGTTTCTTTGGTAGTTTGAAGTCCGAGTGGGTGCCTGAAACGGGCTACAAACTGGAGCATGAGGCCCGGGCAGATGTGCAGCGCTATGTCTCGCGCTACAACATCAGCAGGCCTCACAGCTATAACGACTACAGGTCGCCGGTCGTGAAGGAAAGATTGGCGGCGTGAACCGTAATCAGTGTCCAAGATTACTTGACCAGTTCAAGCTCGCTCCTACAGGGATCGTGCTCGGCTTTTGATCTTGATCTTCTGTAGGAGCGAGCACGCTCGCGATGGTCGTTAACGATAACGCGGGCTACCTGGATGCCCGCGGTGTCTAAGCTACCATCGCGAGCAAGCTCGCTCCTACAGGGATCGTGCCCCGCTTTTGATCTTGATCTTCTGTAGGAGCGAGCACGCTCGCGATGGTCGTTAACGATAACGCTGGCTACCTGGATGCCCGCGGTGCCTGAGCCACCATCGCGAGCAAGCTCGCTCCTACAGGTTTGCGCTTCAGGCAGGCAAAAAAAGACGCGCAACGAGTTGCGGCTCGTCCACGCGTCAAAACGGGAAGCTTCAGTACAGTTCTTTGTGTACGCGATGGTTGCTCGCCAGGTCGGCGACAAAGGTCTGTGCGTCTTCCTCGCCTAGATGACCGAAGGTCATCGCGATATTGACCAGCGCCGCGTCAATGGCTCGTTCCAGGTTGCTCTTGTTGCCGCACACGTACAGGTGCGCGCCCTGGCTGAGCAAGGCCCATAGGTAGGCGCCGTGTTCGAGCATGGCGTCCTGCACGTAGTACCGTTGCTCGCTGTCCCGCGAGAAGGCGGTGATCAGCACATCGAGCACGCCGTCAGCCTGCCATTTTTCCAGGCGCGGTTGATAAAGGAAGTCCGAATCCCGGCGGCGGTCGCCGAAAATCAGGCAACTTTGCGCCGGGCTGTCCTGTTGCTCGATCTGTTCCAGCAAGGCAATCAGCGGCGCGATGCCCGTGCCGGTGCCGATCATGATCACCGGGTGCTCGACCTGCCGAGGGAGATGGAACGCCGGATTGCTGCGCACGAACACCTGCGCCTCGGGGTGCGGCCCGACCAGATGGCCGGTCGCCGTGCCAGTACGTGCACGGCCGGCCATGTCATAGGCGACCTCACGGATGCACAGGTCAACGTAACCGGCGTGATCATGGGAGGCGATCGAGTAAGCACGCGGCAGAACGTTGGGCAGCCACTCGACCAGATCCTCCACACTCACCTGCCCCGGCTCGCAGAAATCATTAAGCACATCGAGCATGTCCCGGCCATACAGGTAGGCTTCCAGCTCCTTGCGGGCGCTGACCTTGAGCAAACCCTTGAGCGTCTCGTGCTGGCTGACCTTGGCAATGTCGCGCAGCACCGACTTGCTCAACTGGCGCAGCTCTTTGTCCCGCAGCAGCGTGCGGGCGTCTTCACGGCCGAACCATTCGCCCATCTGCTCAAGCAACGGTTCATCGTTGTGCGCCAGCACGTAAAGGTTGTCGCCAGCACGGTACTTGATGCCGCTCCCTTCGATGTCCAGGCGCACTTGCCAGGCGTAAGGCGCCGTGCCGTTGAGCCGGGTCCGCGAGATCACCCGCGCTGGCCAGGTGTCGTTTTCGCCATAGGCGGTGACCTGCAACTGCAAGGTCGTGCCGGCACGCCAGTCACCCCTGAGCACTGCCTCGAGCGTGGCGCACCAGGTGTCGAAGAAGCCCTCGAAATCAGTGTCCGCGTCGACGCGGTTGATCCAGGGTTTCGCCTGCTTTTGCGCAAGCGTGGCGTCGATGAGTTTGCTGAAGCCACAGAAAGTCGGGTAAGCCGTGTCGCCCAGGCCGAAGATGGCGTAAGGCTGATCGATCAATGAGGCGAACTCGTTCAGTTGATCCATGAAGCAATCGGCATTGCCCGGCGGCTCGCCGTCACCGAAGGAGCTGCACACGATGAGCAGCAAGTCCCGCGGGGTCAGGCTGTCGAGTTTCAGCGAGTTGAGATCCTGCACGGCCAGTTCGTACGGCTGCAAGCAAGGCAGACGCAACAGACGTTGCGTCAACCCACGGGCGTTGCCGGACTCCGAGCCATAACCGATCACGATGCGTTCGATCAGAGCTGGCATGGCCACTTACCTGTCGTAGAATTCGTCGAAAGTTTCCTTGGAGAACTCCAGGCCTTCGAAGTCGCTCATCAGGTCGTTGATCACCCGGCGAATGCTGATGTATTCAACGATATTGCCCTGCGCGTCGAACACCGGCTGCACGGTGGTATCGACCACATAGAGGCCACCGCCCTTGCCCACGTTGGGGATCACGCCGGTCCAGATTTCGCCTTTCTTGATGGTGTCCCACATCTGCTTGTACGTGCTTTTAGGCACGGCAGGATGACGCACGACGCTGTGCGGCTGGCCCAGCAGTTCTTCGCTGGTGTAGCCGGTCAGCTTGCAGAACAGATCGTTGACGTAAGTGATGTTGCCCTGCAGGTCGGTGGTGGAGATCACCATGACGTTTTCCAGTGCGCTCAAGACTTTGGCGTTGATGGCTTGCATTGTGTTACCCCTCGATTGATTAAAAATGGCGGCGATGACTGAGAAAAAAGAGGATCCGACCCATGAGCGGATCCCAAAGGAGCTCGGGGATGAAACGCGCAGGTGTCGGGTTCAACTGTCCTGCGACTGCAGGCGCGAACCTTTGCGCGTCACTTGCTGGCCAACGTCGAACTTGGCGTTGGGCGAGCGAACGGTGCTGACTTCGCCCTTGGCGTCTTTCACTTCATAAGCGGTTTCGGTCAGGCCAGCCGCTTCCTGCACCGAGCTGCCGGCGAAGAAACCGGCACCGGCACCGATCAGCGCGCCAATCGGGCCGCCCACGGCGCCGACCATCAACCCGGTTACCACACCAGCACCTTTGCCAGCGGTGGTGTCGGGGACTTCGCGAACCACTTGGTCGGCCATGCTCAACGGGGAAAACAACAGGCAGAGGGTGAAGCTGAACGGGAGAGTACGAGTCATGATCAGTTCCTGCTCGGGTGGGAGTTACTCTAAGCATTCCACTAAACGTGCCAATATTTAATTACTTAATTTTCAAATAGTTATAATAAACAGGTGTCATTGTGACAACACTGGAAACAGGTCATTAGGACTACCGTGTTGTCTTTGTGACTAATTCTCATCCCGCCATTTCTCGACCGGACGAACCCAACTGACCACCGGCAGTAAAAATCAATTGCGAGCAAATATTACATGCGTCATATTATCTACGTAATAAAGCACCGTTCCTCACAGGTATTACTTCATGACCAGCATGCCCAGCCTCGAATCCGATCTTGCTGCCCCGGTGAGTCCACCTCGCCCGCCCCTGCTCAAGCGCTTGATCCTGCTGACACTGGCCACCGCCGCCCTGGTGTTCGCAGGTTTCTTTGCCGTGCACTGGTGGACCGCCGGCCGCTTCATCGAAGAAACCGACGACGCCTACATCGGCGGTGACGTGACGGTGATCGGGCCAAAAGTCGCGGGCTACATCGACGAAGTGCTGGTCACCGACAATCAGAATGTCAAAGCCGGTGACGTGCTCATCCGCCTCGATTCACGCGACTACCGCGCCAATCTGGCCAAGGCCGAAGGCGCGGTTGCCGCTGAAGAAGCGCTGCTGGCCAACCTCGACGCCACGCAGCAACTGCAACAGGCAGTGATTGGCCAGGCCCGCGCCGGCATTGAGGCGGCCGGCGCCGAAACCGCTCGCTCGCGGGACGACAACCAGCGCTACAGAAAACTGGTGGGCAGCAATGCCGTTTCAGTGGAAAGCGCCCAGCGCGCCGACGCGACCTTCAAGACTGCCCAGGCCTTGAGCGCCAAGGCCCAGGCCGAATTGCTCGCCGCGCAACGCCAGTTGAACGTGATCGAAACGCAGAAACAGCAAGCCCGGGCGGCGCTGGTCCAGGCCCGCGCCGAGCGGGACCTGGCACAGCTCAACGTCGGCTATACCGAGCTGCGCGCACCGATCGACGGGGTGATCGGCAATCGCCGTGCGCGGGTCGGGGCTTATGCACAGGCCGGGTCGCAGCAGTTGTCGGTGGTCCCGTCGAGCGGGCTCTGGGTTGATGCGAACTTTAAGGAAGACCAGTTGGCCCACATGGTTCCCGGCCAGCGGGTGGTCATCCGCGCCGACGTGCTCTCCGGGCAGGCCTTCCACGGTCGACTCGACAGCCTCGCCCCCGCCAGCGGCTCGCAGTTCAGCGTGCTGCCGCCGGAAAACGCCACCGGCAACTTCACCAAGATCGTCCAGCGCGTGCCTGTGCGGATCCGCCTCGATCCGGCCGACAGCGTGCTCGGCCACCTGCGCCCCGGCCTCTCGGTGACCGCCGAGGTGGACACTCGCAAGGAACCTGAAAGTGCCGCCGTGGCCAGCGCGCCATGAGCCGCACCCTCGCCGCCCCCGCACAACCGTTCAATGCCGCCGACATGGCAACGGCGACCAAGGTATTCGCGTTCGCCACCATGTGCATCGGCATGTTCATTGCGCTGCTGGACATCCAGATCGTCTCGGCGTCGCTACGCGACATCGGCGGGGGGCTCTCGGCGGGCACCGATGAAACTGCCTGGGTGCAGACCAGTTACCTGATCGCCGAGATCATTGTGATCCCGCTGTCCGGGTGGCTGTCGCGAGTGTTCTCGACCCGCTGGCTGTTTTGCGCCTCCGCCGTGGGGTTCACCCTGGCCAGCCTGCTCTGCGGCGCGGCCTGGAACATCCAGAGCATGATTGCCTTTCGGGCGTTGCAGGGTTTTCTGGGCGGCTCGATGATCCCGCTGGTGTTCACCACGGCGTTCTTTTTCTTCACCGGTAAACAACGGGTCATCGCCGCCGCGACCATCGGCGCCGTGGCGTCATTGGCACCGACCCTGGGCCCGGTCATCGGCGGCTGGATCACGGACGTATCGTCGTGGCACTGGCTCTTCTATATAAACCTCGTGCCCGGCATCTTCGTCGCGGTGGCCGTGCCGATGCTGGTGAAAATCGACCAGCCGGAGCTTTCGCTGCTCAAGGGCGCCGACTATTTGAGCATGCTGTTTCTCGCGCTGTTTCTGGGTTGTCTGGAATACACCCTGGAGGAAGGCCCGCGCTGGAACTGGTTCAGCGACCGCACGATTCTGACCACGGCCTGGATCAGTGGCCTGGCGGGCCTGGCGTTCATTGGCCGGACCCTGCACGTGGCCAATCCGATCGTCGATTTGCGCGCCCTCAAAGACCGCAACTTCGCCCTTGGCTGCTTCTTTTCGTTTGTCACGGGGATTGGTCTGTTTGCCACCATCTACCTGACACCACTGTTTCTCGGTCGGGTGCGTGGCTATGGGGCGCTGGACATTGGACTGGCGGTTTTCTCCACCGGGGTGTTCCAGATCATGGCGATTCCGCTGTATGCCTTTCTGGCCAATCGCGTAGACCTGCGCTGGATCATGATGACCGGTCTTGGGCTGTTCGCCTTGTCGATGTGGGAATTCAGTCCGATCACCCATGACTGGGGTTCTGCCGAGTTGATGTTGCCGCAAGCCCTTCGCGGGATTGCCCAGCAACTGGCGGTGCCGCCCGCCGTCACCCTGACCCTGGGCGGGTTGGCGCCGGCACGGCTCAAGCACGCCTCGGGGCTGTTCAACCTGATGCGCAACCTGGGGGGTGCCATTGGCATCGCCGCCTGCGCGACGATCCTCAATGACCGCACCAACCTGCACTTCACCCGGCTGGCGGAAAACCTCAACAGCAGCAATGAGGCGCTGAACCAATGGCTGTCCCAGGTCGGCAACAATTTCGCCAACCTGGGCCTTGTCGGCGACACGGGCGCCACGGCCAGCCTGCATCAACTCTGGCAGTTGACCTACCGAGAAGCGCAAACGCAAACCTACGGTGACACCTTCCTGCTGATTGGCGCCTGCTTCCTCATTGCCACGGCGATGGTGCCCTTGATGCGCAAGGTGCAACCACCGCCCGCGCCCAGTGCCGACGGGCATTGATGGCCAGGGCAAGCTGCAAGCTCAACGCTTGCAGCTTAGCGTCACGCCTGAGGGGTTTTACGAAAGCCCACCGCCAGGCGATTCCAGCTGTTGATGGTGGAGATCGCCACGGTCAAGTCGACCATTTCCTTGGGACTGAACTGCGCGGCGACGTACTCGTAGACATCATCCGGCGCGTGGGTCTGGCTCAGCTCGGTCAGTGACTCGGTCCACGCCAGCGCAGCGCGTTCGCGGTCGGTGTAGAACGGGGCTTCACGCCAGGCGGTGACACCGAACAAACGACGCGTGGTTTCCCCGGCCTTAAGGGCATCGCTGGTGTGCATATCGATGCAGAACGCGCAGCCATTGATTTGCGAAGCACGCAGCTTGACCAACTCAATCAGGCTCTTTTCCAGTGGCAGCTTCGAAACGGCGCCCTCCAGGGCCATCATGGCTTTGAGTGCATCAGGGGAGGCAGTGTAGAAATCGATACGAGGTTTCATGGTGGGCTCCTGGGAGGTAGTGGGTGCAGCTACGTTAATCCCGCGGGCAGGCTGCGCAAATATCCAATACTCCCGAAGTCGAGGAGGCCATTGGCGCCTGCGAAAAAAATAAAGTCCATCGGCCAATTGCCAGCGGTCACCCTGCGCCACTAGAATGCGATCAATTCTTAATTGCAGTCAGGCCAGCACGCCCGAATCGAGTAGCCGCCTTCCATGCCGTCAACCGAGCACGCTTCGAACCAGCAAATTCACACCCTCTATAGCGAACATCACGGTTGGCTGCAGGGTTGGCTGCATCGGAAACTCGGTAATCGCTGCGATGCTGCCGACCTCGCCCACGATACTTTCCTGCGCCTGCTAACCCGCCAGGTCACCAAGCCACTGGGCAGTGAGCCCCGGGCACTACTGACGCACATCGCCAAAGGCCTGGTCATCGACCGTTGGCGACGCCAGGACCTTGAGCGCGCTTACCTGGAAACCATCGCCCAACTGCCTGCCGCCGAAGTGCCTTCACCGGAAACCCGCCTGCTGATCCTCGAAACCCTGACGCGGATCGAAGCGCTGCTGCGCGAGCTGCCGGCGGTCACCCGCGACACCTTCCTGTTGTCGCAGATCGAAGGCCTGACCTACGTGCAGATCGCTGAGCGCCTGGACGTGTCGCTGATCACCGTCAAACGGCACATGCGCGCCGCCTTCGTTGCCTGCCTGAGTGTCGCCTGATGAACCCGATGATCAACCCGCAAATCCTCGGCGAAGCGGCCGACTGGCTGGTGCAGTTGCACTCTGGCAGCGCCACGCCGTCCGACCACCACGCCATCGCCCAATGGCGCAACCGCAGTGCAGAGCATGCCCAGGCATGGCAGCGTGCTGAAGCCTTGCTCGGGGAATTTCGCAGCGTACCGCCCAACCTGGCCCTGCAAACCCTGCAACGGGCGGCACGCAAGGAAGGCCTCAGCCGTCGGCAGACGCTCGCGCGCCTGGGTCTGTTGCTGATGGCAGGTCCCGTGGGCATCGCCGCGCAACATGTGCCCTGGGAGCAATGGAACCCGGATCAGCGCACGGCCGTGGGCGAACAGAAACAAGTGCAATTGCCGGACGGCAGCCAGTTGCTGCTCAACACCCATTCGTCCGTGAATATCGCCTTCACCCCCCAGGAGCGGCGCATCACGCTGCTGGGCGGCGAGGTGCTGATCAGCACCGCCAGGGACGCGGCCGCCCGCCCCTTCATCGTCGAAACCCCGCAAGCCATTGCCCGGGCGCTGGGCACCCGGTTTTGCGTGCGTACCCACGACTCGCGAAGCCAGGTGTCCGTACTTGACGGCCAGGTGGAGGTCACGCCGCTGTCGTTGTCACAGAGTTCGACCCTCAACGCCGGTGAGCGCCAGGCCTTCCGGTCCGACCGCTTCGACCCGGTGGAACGCTTCGACACCAGCGCCCTGGCCTGGGACAAGGGCATGTTGCTGGCCAACAACATGCGCCTGGATGAATTGCTCACTGAGCTGAGCCGCTACCGTCCCGGCATCCTGCGGTGTCATGCCGATGTCGCCGGGTTGCGGGTGTCGGGAGCGTTTTCCCTGCGTGACACCGACGCCAGCCTGCGCCTGCTCAGCGACACGCTGCCGCTGAAAGTCAGCAGCCTGACCCGCTACTGGATGTCGGTCGAACCCCGGGCCTGAGTGGCCTTCTTTTTTTTCACTGCCTCCTGATACCTTTTTGCGTTTCGTTCGGTGTGTGGATAGACCTTTTCAATTCCACGCGCTCGACAGGAACGCCGAATGACTTCCACGCTACAGCACTGCCCCGCCGAATTCCCGCTCAAGGCCCTGAGTCTGAGCGTCGCACTGGCCTTTACCGCGTTGTTGCCCGTCACCAGCCAGGCCGCCGACAGCGTCAGCGAAAATGCCACCCGCAGTGTCAATATCGCACCGGGCCTGCTCAGCCAGACCCTGGCGCAATTTGCCGTAGCGGTCGGCGTTCCCTTGTCGTTCGATCCGGCACAACTGGGTAACCGCCAGAGTGCCGGTCTGCAGGGGACTTACAGCGCCCAATCGGGTTTCGCGACATTGCTCGAAGGCAGCGGCTTTGAATTGATCAGCACCGGCGGCAACGGTTACACGGTAGCGCCGCGCGTGTCAGCCGACGGCGCCCTGGAACTGGGCGCCACCAACGTAAACGCTGTGCGCGATGACAACGCCGACACCTACGGCGGCGGCCAGGTGGCCAAAGTGGCGCAGGTCGGTATATTCGGCAATCAGGCGCTGAAGGACTTGCCTTTCAGCGTCACCAGCTACACCGCCAAGACCATCGCCGACCAACAGGCCCAGACCATCGGCGACGTGTTGCTCAATGATGCCTCAGTGCGCCAGTCCTCCGGCTTCGGCAACTTTTCACAGGTGTTCATGATTCGCGGCTTGCCGCTGGTGTCCGACGATATTTCCTACAACGGCCTGTACGGTATCCTGCCGAGACAAATCGTTGCGGTTGAAGCCTTGGAGCGGGTCGACCTGTTCAAGGGTCCGAACGCCTTTGTCAACGGCGTCACCCCCAGCGGCAGCGGGATTGGCGGTGGCGTCAACCTGCAACCCAAGCGCGCCAACGATGTACCGACCCGCAGCGTAACCCTCGATTACAGCGCCGATGGCCAGGTCGGCGGGCATCTGGACCTGGGCCAGCGCTTTGGCGAAGACAACCGTTTCGGTGCGCGGGTCAACCTGATGCAACGCGAAGGTGACACCGCCGTCGATGACGAAGACCGGCGCTCGTCGCTGATCAGTGTCGGCCTGGACTATCGCGGCGATCGCCTGCGGCTTTCGGCGGACCTGGGTTACCAGAAACAGGTGATCAACCAGGGCCGTTCGGTGATCTATGTCGACTCGTCCCTGAGCAAGGCCCCCAAGGTGCCTCACGCCAACGCCAGTTACGCGCAGAGCTGGAGCTACTCGCAGCTGGAAGACACCTTCGGCATGGCCCGCGCCGAGTACGACCTCAATGACAACTGGACGGCCTATGTCTCCGGTGGCGCCAAGCACACCCGGGAAAACGGCGTGTATTCGTCGCTGACCGTGACCAACCTCAACGGTGCAGCCAAGGGCGGCATGCTCTACCCGCCCCACGACGAAGACAACAAAAGCCTGATGACCGGCCTCAATGGCCACTTCAACACCGGCCCCGTCAGCCACCAGATGAACTTCGGCCTGGCGGGCATCTGGGGCCAGCAGCGCTCGGCGTTCGAGACCATCGGCGCCGCCTCGCGGTACGACACCAACCTCTATGATGTCACCGACAAACCTCGCCCGGCGGCCACCTCGGTTGCCAGCGACATTTCCGATCCGCGCATCGTCGGCAAGAACACCCTGCGCAGCGCTGCGGTGTCCGACACCCTGGGCTTTCTCGACGATCGCGTGTTGCTGACACTGGGCGTGCGCCGCCAGGCCATGAAAATCGACGGTTGGGCCACCGCCAGCGGCCTGCGCACTTCCAGCTACGAAGAGTCGATCACTACCCCGGTCTACGGCCTGGTGATCAAGCCTTGGGAGCACGTTTCGTTCTACGCCAACCGCATCGAAGGCCTGGCCAAGGGCCCGACACCACCGACCACCGCCATCAACCGCGACGAAACCTTCGCCCCGGTACGCAGCAAGCAGGTCGAAGCCGGTGTGCGCCTGGACATGGACAGCTACGGCGCCAGCCTGGGTGTGTACCGCATCGAACAGCCGGCGAGCTACACCCAGAGCGGCATCTTCCGGGTCGACGGTGAACAGGTGAACAAGGGGGTGGAACTCAACCTCTACGGCGAACCCCTCGATGGCTTGCGCCTGCTCAGCGGTGCCACCCTGATGAAAACCGAAATCGAAGGCAGTGCCAACGGCGTCAATGACGGCAACCGCGCGGTCGGCGTGCCACGCTTCCAGTTCAACGTTGGCGCCGTCTGGGACGTGCCTGGCATCGAAGGTGCAGCGCTCAGCGCACGGATGTTGCGCACTGGCGGGCAATATCTGAACGCCGCCAATACCCAGAGCATCCCGGCGTGGAACCGCTTTGATGTCGGCTCGCGATATGCGTTCAAGTTCGACGACAAGGAAATCACCTTGCGCGCCAACCTGGAGAACGTTGCGAACAAGGCCTACTGGGCCTCGGCCTATGGGGGTTACCTGACACAGGGCACGCCGCGGACGCTGAAGGTGTCGGCGACGGTGGATTTTTGAACTGACATCGGGTGGATGCCATCGCGAGCAGGCTCGCTCCCACAAGAATCTTCGGCGTTCTTATTGTAGGAGCTGGCTTGCCAGCGATCCGCGCAGCCGCCATCAATGCTCAAGCCCGGTTACGCAACCACTGCAAAAACCCCTTCTTCACCGCCACCTTCGGCACTTCTTCGGTCAACGTCTGCGCCCGATGCAAGCGGTAATCGAGCAACGCCTTCATTGCCTCGCCAATGTCGTGCCGTGCCTCGAGACAGGGCTTGAGGTAATCCTTCTCGATCCGGTACAGACTGCAAGCGGTCTTGGCGCTGAATTCGGCCGGCAGCGAAGTGTCCGACAGAATGCCGCCTTCACCGATCACCTCGCCCGGTCCCATGCGCCCGGATTCAAACTTGACCCCGGCGCGGGCCAGCGTGACTGTCACGACACCGGACTCGATGATAAACAAATGATCGCTGACCTCCCCGGCTGGCAGGATCGTTTCCCCGGCACGAAAGGTCTGCAGGGCCATGTGCTGGCTGAAGGTTTCCTTTTCCTCCTGGCGCAGGGTGGAGAAAATCGCCGAGCTTTCCAGCAACGCCCGTGGTCGTGAGAGGCCGGCCGACGTGTTTGGCTCCACGCTCGACAGCAGGCTGACGCCCGAAGCCTGCAAGTGGCGGAACGCAAGGTCGAAGAGCAGGTTGCGCACCATGCGCTTCTGATCCATCGAAACCACGAAGCCGCTGATTTCATATTCCACGCCGGTAGCGCTCGATCCCTTGAGCGCAACGCTCGGAGCGGGTTTGCTCAACAGATGCCGGCAGCCCTCGACCGCACGTTCCAGCGCATCGATCACCGTTTGCGGACGCGCGTGGGGGCTCAGTTGCAAACTGATCGACACGCCAAAGATGTCGCTGGGACGGCTGAAGTTGACGATCTTGGCCTTGGCCGCCAGCGAGTTGGGGATCACCGCCATGCTGCCCTGGGATGTTTGCAGGCGCGTGGCCCGCCAGTCGATATCGGTGACCCGGCCTTCGGTGCCGTCGATGGAGATCCAGTCATCGAGTTGATAGGGTTTGGTGGTGTTGAGCACAATGCCCGAAAACACGTCGCTGAGCGTACTTTGCAAGGCCAGGCCGACGATGATCGCCAACGCACCGGACGTGGCCAGTACGCCCTTGACCGGCAGGTCGAGCACGTAGGCCAGCGCGGCAATGATCGCAATCAGGAAAATCACCGCACCGAGCAAATCCTGAAGCAGGCGCCCGGTGTGCCCGACCCGCTGCATCATCCCCGCGCCGATCAGTACTGTCAGTGTGCGCGCGCCGAACAGCCACCAGCCAATCTGCAAGCCGGTGGCCGCCAGGTGCAACGGGACATTATCGGCCCACGGCGCCGGCTCCAGCGGGTTCAAGCCTTCGTTGAACAGCAGAATGCTGAACAGCGAAAAAATCAGCAGGCGCACCAACAGTTTCCAGTTGCTGCCATTGGCGCTGATCAGGCGCCACAACCCCAGGTCGATCAGGATCAGGATCAGCGCACAGATCAGCGGGTGATTGGTAAGCAGTGACAGCATCGAACGGCTCCTGCCGGATACGGATGGCCACAGTGTAGGAGCAATCACAGGTCCTGGAGCAATACAAAAATGCGGGTTTGTGCAGCGCTCGGCAACCGTGCCTCAACCGCCCATCCGCCCGAAGCGCCCCGACTGGAAATCCGCGAACGCCTGGTGAATTTCCTGCTCGCTGTTCATGACGAACGGACCGTGGCCGACGATGGGCTCGTCGATCGGTTCACCGCTGAGCAACAACACCACGGCATCATCGTTGGCTTCCAGGCTCAGTTGCTTGCCGTCACGCTCGAACAACGCCAATTGCCCCTGGCGCACCAGCGCCTCGCCGTTGACCTCCACCGTGCCGCGCAACACCACCAGCGCCGTGTTGCGCCCCTCGTGCAGATCGAGGGTCAGCAACTGGCCACCCTTGAGGCGCAGGTCCCAGACGTCCACCGGGGTGAACGTGCGCGCCGGACCGGTGTGGCCGTCGAACTCACCGGCGATCAGGCGCAGGCTGCCGGCCCCGTCCTTGAGCGGGATGCTCGGAATGTCGGCGTCGAGAATCGTCTGGTAACCCGGATCGGCCATCTTGTCTTTGGCCGGCAGGTTGACCCACAACTGCACCATCTCCAGGTTGCCACCGGTTTGGGCGAAGCTATCAGAGTGGAACTCTTCATGGAGAATCCCTGAGGCAGCGGTCATCCATTGCACGTCTCCCGGGCCGATCGTGCCGCCGCTGCCCGTGGAGTCTCGGTGCTGCACTTCGCCCTCATAGACGATGGTCACCGTTTCAAAACCGCGATGCGGGTGCTGGCCGACGCCACGTCGCTCGGTGGTGGGCGAGAATTGCGCCGGGCCGGCGTGGTCCAGCAATAAGAACGGGCTGATATGTTCAGCCAGGTTGTCGTAGGAAAACAGCGTACGCACTGGGAAGCCGTCGCCGACCCAATGGGTTCGCGGGCTGGTGTAGATGCCAATGATATTTTTCATGCTTTCTCCAATTCTGTAGCTTGACCCATGGATAAAGCTTAAAACTCAAACCAATGATGCGCTAGACGGCGAAAACAGGCTTCATCGTTCTACTGGGAGAACAGTGGTAAAGGAGCAGGCCCCGCGAATTCTGCGTATTAAACATTCGTCGAGACTTGCTTGGCTCCCAAAGGCATCGCGTCGAACGGGGATTGATCATCAACCTTGGGCGAGACGATGTTCCAGGTATGTCATGGCCTGCTGCAACTGATCGACGGCCCCATCGATTTGCGACTCACGACCATCGCCGCAGGCACGCTCCAGCGCCTCGCAGCACTCGATCAGGGTCTGCGCCCGGACCATCAACGCCCCACCCTTGATGCGGTGCGCCAGCGCACTCAAGGCCGACTCGTCATGCGCGGCATGCGCCTTGAGCAGTTCCTCCCGGTCAGTGCGGTTGCTCAGCACCAGGTCGCGCAGCAACTGTTCGATCAGCTCATGATCCTCACCGACATAGTGCTGCAGACCGCTCAAGTCTATTTCGGAACAAGCGCCTGGCGACTCGATGCTCGCCCCCCTGGGCTCCGCACTGAATCTGGCGGCCAGCCAGGCGGCCAGGTCCGCCAGGCGAATCGGTTTGAACAGGCAGTCGTCCATCCCCGCCTCGATGCAACGCGCCTTTTCACTGGGCTGCGCGTTAGCGGTGAACCCCAGGATCAGGGTGCGTGGCAATCCTTGCTCACGCTCCTTTTCGCGGATCGCTGCTGTCATCTCATAGCCGCTGAGCACCGGCATGTTGCAGTCGGTGATCAGCACATCGAAGGCTGCCTGGCTCCACTTCTCGAAGCCTTGCCGACCCTCTTCAGCCGCCGTGACACGATGCCCCAGATAATTCAGCTGGCGGGTCATCAACAACCGGTTGGCCGGGTAATCGTCGACCACCAGGATCGTCAACGCACGTGTCTGTACTGGCGCCGACGGCTCGGGTGACTGGCTGTTGGCAACAGGTTTCAACAGCGGCAGTTCGAGGCTGATATCGATCCGCGTCCCCCGGCCCATTTCACTGTCGAGTTGCAGCCGGCCACCCATCATTTCGCACAGGGTTCGGCTGATCACCAACCCCAGGCCTGAGCCCTGCTGACCGGACTGCGGGGTATTGCTGGCCTGGACGAAGGGGCTGAACAGTCGCTGTTGATCAGCCGCACTGATACCGATACCGGTGTCTTCGATGCACAGGCTAATCGCCAGATAGCCCGAGCTCTCAGGTTCGACCTGCAAGAGCAGGCTCACTTCACCCCGGCGGGTAAACTTGATCGCGTTGCTCAGCAAGTTGGACAGCACCTGCTTGAAGCGCGTGGGGTCGATCAGTACGTCGCAGGCGCTTTGCTCGTCCAGTTCGACACGCCACTCCAGGTTTTTCTGGCGCGCCAGCCCCTCGAACACCCGGCACACCGATGCCACCAGCGCGCGCAGGTTGGTCCGTTCCGGCGTCAGGGACAAATGCCCGGACTCGATACGCGCGATGTCCAGGATGTCACCGATCAACGCCAGCAACTGTTGCCCGGCATTGGACGCCACTTCGATGGCGCCACGGTCGGTGATGCCGTCGTCGGCACGCTTGAGCGCCAGTTCGAGCATACCCAGCAGCGCGTTCATCGGCGTACGGATTTCATGGCTCATGGTTGCCAGGAAGGTGGTCTTGGCCCGATTGGCGTCGTCCGCCGCTTCCTTGGCTTCCTGCAATTGACTGAGCAATTGCTGGCGCATGCGAATCTGGCGACGCTGCCAGGCGATCCAGGCTAGCGCCAGTAACAGCAAGACGCCAACACCGGCAAAGGCCTGGAGGATGTTCAAGCGGTGACGCAACCAGAAGCTCTGCTCGACCATCAGGTCGTTGCGCCAGTACCCAGTCATTTCATCGATCTCTTCCGGGGCGATGCTGAGCAGGGCCTTGTCCAGGATCGAATGCAACTCCACCGCATCGCGGCCGGTGGCCAGCGTGGCGCGGGCCGGATCTGTGCCGACCGTGCTGGTCACTTGCAATCGGTCCCGGTACTGGCGGGAAATCATGATCCGTGCGCTGATCAGCGAATTGATCGCGCCGTCTGTCTTGCCCTGCGCGACCATTTCCATGCCGTCCGCGGTCAAGGGAGCATTGACCAGCTCGACCTGTGCAAAGTGCTGGCGAACGAACTCGCCGGCACTGTTGCCCTGGGTCACCGCCAGCCGCTTGCCCGCCATCTCATCCAGCGTCCGGGGGCCGTCTGGTCCTATGCGAGTCACCAGCACATTCGGGCTCGTAAGGAAGGGTCGGGTGAAGCGCAGATCGGCTTCGCGCTCGATGCTGGGGCTTGCCCCCGCCACGATGTCGATCTGTCCGGTCTTGATCTGATCGAGCATTTCAGCGATTGAACTGGCGGGCTGGAGGTCAAACTTCAACCCGGTACGCAAACTGATTTTACCCAGCACATCAATACTGATGCCGCGGTACTTGCCCTCACTGTCGATAAATGAAATCGGCATCATGTTTTCGTTGATCGCCACTTTCACATGGGGATGCTGCTTGATCCAACGTTGCTCCGCCATGCTCAATTGCAACGGTTGGGTGCCGGCAATGGACGCACCGCTGGCCCCCCACCGCCGCAGGATATTGATGCGTTCATTGGTCGGAACCGCCGCCAGCGCCTGGTTCACGATGCGTTTGAGTTGCACGCTGTCACTGGCCATCGCGAACGCGAAGCGCCCCGATTCCATGGGGGAAAAGTCCGCCAGCTGCACGTTGTTCAGGTAATTCTTGCTGATCAGGTGATGGGCGCTGATGGCGTCGCCAATAAACACGTCCGCCTGGCCGAAGGCTACGGCACCCACGGCTCCCAGCGTCGAAGGAAAGAGTTGCACATCGGCCTTGGGATAAAACGCTCGCACCTGTTGTTCGGGCAGGTAGTGGTACAACATTGCCAGGCGTTTGCCGGCCAGGTCCGGGTCCAGGGGAAGCGTCGCGTCGGTGCGGGTCACCAGTACGGGTTGATCGTCGGCGTAAGCGCTCGATTTGCTTAACGTCGGGTCCTGGGTCTCATAACGATTGGCCGTTCCCAGAAGATCGACCGTCCCTTGCTTGATGGCCTGTACCGCATCGTCGCGAGAGGCGTAGCGCTGGACCACGATGTCCACGTGCAGAAGTTGCTGGAGCAAGCCGGCGTAGTCCGCCGTCAAGCCTTCGTAGTCGGAACCGGTGGTGGTGATGTCGAAGGGGGGGTAATCGGGCGCGGTGACGGCCAGTACCAGTCGGCCTTTCTGTTGCAACCAGCGTGAATCGGCCTCCGAGAGCTTGATGTCATGGCCATCGACGCTCGAGCGCCCCAGCAGCGTGAGGACCTGTGGCTGCGCACCCACGCCGACCGCCCAAAGGCCGCTCGCCAGGAAGAAGACGATCGAACAACCGTATCGGCGTAATGTGTTCATTCAGATCAGATGATTGCGTTTGGCGAAATCCCTCAGGTGAACCTTGGATTCCACATTGAGTTTTTCCACCACGCGGGTCTTGTAGGTGCTGACCGTCTTGTGGCTCAGGTTCATGAGTTCGGCGATGTCCTTGTTGCCCTTGCCCCTCGCCAGATGCTGGAAGATCGTCAACTCACGATCCGACAGTTTGTCGATCATCTCCTTTTCGCTGCGTTCCAGCGCGCTCATCGAAACCGAGCTGGACCGTAGCTGGATAAAATAGGAATACCCGGCCCGGACCGCATGGATAGCCTTGTGCAGATGTTGCAGGTCGTTGGTCTTGGACACATACGCCACGGCACCGGCACGCATGCAACGCTCCTGGTAATAGTCCGCATCCTGGCCGGTGAAGACAATGACCCGACACCGTACGTCGCTGGCCTGGATCCTGCCCAGCACACCCAGCCCGTCGAGACCGGGGATATCCAGATCCAGCACCACCACCTCCGGTTTGTGCTCCCGTATCGCCGGCACCACCTCGTTGCCGCTGGATACCTCGATGATCCGGCTGAATCCCTCCTGTTTGAGCAGGATCCTGACTGCAGCGCGAACCACCGGATGATCGTCCGCTATCACGACTGAACTCATGGCAACTCCCTGTGCAAATACACAACCTTTGGACAAAAAATCTCCAAGGTAGACCCCGAATTAGACGCAGTGCTGCGCGAAGACTCTTGCATGTCTCGAAGCGCAGGACTAGCTGACAGAAATGACAGTGCCGACGAGCGGTTGCCTCGACTCAATAACGGCCATTGATCGCTCAATGAACGGCAGTTCAGGCATCGCAGACCCGATGACGTGAATTTTTTGCTGTCCGCGAGCGGATACAGGCGGTGACTGAGGGGCGTCGTCGCCATAGATCAAAGCGTGATGAACCTGTGGATGATCGAGGAAGAAGTCGAACAGGTTCAGCTCGCCCCGGGCCATCGAGGCGTTGATGACCACAAGGTCGAAGGGCACGCTCCCGTAATCGACCAGGGTCAGCAACTCCGCCAGACTGTGCACAGGCACCACCCGGTAATAACCGAGCTGGTTGAAGAGGCGCTCGATTCGCATGCGTTGAAAATGTTGCTCGTCGGCAATCAGGATACGTAACGCTTTGTTCGACAACCGGGACCACCAGAAGAAGTTCAGTTCGGAAGGCTGCAAGACTACGGAAGAGACATAGAGCTTTCTGTAGGACTATTCCGAAATTCCCGGTATCTAATCGGCTATGCCCTGCAAGGTGCCGGAGCCCACCTGCGCACAGGCAGGTAGGACCCGTACCCAACGCCTATTGCCAGCCAAACCGGCGAATGTAAAAACCCTTTACTGCCTGGGTCAGCGCCATGTAGGCGAGCAGGATCGCCGGCAGGAACACGAAGTACAGCGATGGCAGCGCCTGCAACTTGAAGTAATGCGCCAATGGTCCCATCGGCAGGAAAATGCCCACGGCCATGATAATCGCGGTCATCGCCATCAGCGGCATGGCCGCCCGGCTTTGCAGGAACGGGATCTTCGGCGTGCGGATCATGTGCACGATCAACGTCTGGGTCAGCAGCCCGACCACGAACCAGCCGGATTGGAACAGGGTCTGGTGGTCCGGGGTGTTGGCGTCGAACACGTACCACATCAGGGCGAAGGTGCTGATGTCGAAGATCGAACTGATCGGCCCGAAGAACAGCATGAACCGCCCGACATCCGTCGGCTGCCAGCGTTGCGGTTGCTTGAGCATCTCTTCATCGACGTTATCGAACGGGATGGCGATTTGCGAAATGTCGTAGAGCAGGTTCTGCACCAGCAGGTGCATCGGCAGCATCGGCAGGAACGGAATGAACGCACTGGCCACGAGCACCGAGAACACGTTGCCGAAGTTCGAGCTGGCCGTCATCTTGATGTACTTGAGCATGTTGGCGAAGGTGCGGCGCCCCTCCAGCACGCCCTCCTCCAGCACCATCAGGCTTTTTTCCAGGAGAATGATATCTGCCGCCTCCTTGGCGATGTCCACGGCGCTGTCCACCGAAATGCCGATGTCGGCGGTGCGCAACGCCGGAGCATCGTTGATGCCGTCGCCCATGAAGCCGACCACATGGCCATTACCCTTGAGCAAACGGACGAGGCGTTCCTTGTGCGTGGGTGTCAGCTTGGCAAAGACGTTGGTGGTTTCCACGACCAACGCCAGCTCGGCATCTGTCATTCCCTCGATGTCATTGCCCAGCAGCAGGCCTTGCTGTTCCAGACCGACCTCCCGGCAGATCTTCGCGGTGACCAGCTCGTTGTCACCGGTCAACACCTTCACCGCCACGCCATGCGCGGCGAGGGCCTTCAAGGCCGGCGCGGTGCTCTCCTTTGGAGGATCGAGGAATGCCACATAACCGATCAGCGTCAGAGCCTGCTCATCCGCCAGGCTGTAGGCGTCGCGATCTTCGAGCATCGGCCGGGCGGCAACCGCCACCACGCGCAAACCCTCGGCATTGAAGGCGGCGGTGACCTGGCGAATCCGCGCCAGCAAGTCATCGCTCAGCGCTTCATCGACCACGCCATGACGCACCCGGGTGCACACCGCCAGCACTTCCTCCACCGCGCCCTTGCAGATCAGCAGGTGCGAATGATCATGTTCGGCGACCACCACCGACATGCGCCGACGGGTAAAGTCGAACGGGATCTCGTCGACCTTGCGAAATGCCGTCCCCACCTTCAATTGCCGGTGGACCTCGACGTGTTCAAGCACCGCAACGTCCAGCAGATTTTTCAATCCGGTCTGGTAGTAGCTGTTGAGGTAGGCCATTTCCAGCACGTCATCGCTGTCGTTGCCCCAGACATCGACATTGCGCGCGAGGAAAATTTTGTCCTGGGTCAGGGTGCCGGTCTTGTCGGTGCACAGCACGTCCATGGCACCGAAGTTCTGGATCGCATCCAGGCGCTTGACGATGACCTTTTTGCGTGACAGGAAGACCGCGCCCTTGGCCAGGGTCGAGGTGACGATCATCGGCAACATTTCCGGGGTCAGGCCCACGGCAATCGACAGCGCGAACAGCAGCGCCTCGGTCCAGTCGCCCTTGGTGAAACCGTTGATGAACAGCACCAGCGGCGCCATGACGAACATGAAGCGGATCAGCAGCCAACTGATGTTATTGACCCCGGTCTGAAACGACGTCGGCGCACGATCCGTCGCCCCGACCCGCTGGGCAAGCGCGCCAAAATACGTGCTGTTGCCGGTGGTCAGGATCAGCGCAATCGCCGTGCCCGAGACCACGTTGGTCCCCATGAACAGAATGTTGTCCAGGTCCAGCGGATTGCGGGTGTCGGCGTCCTGCTGGTGGCGGAATTTCTCCACCGGCATCGATTCCCCGGTCATGGCCGCCTGGCTGACGAACAAGTCCTTGGCATTGAGTATCCGGCAATCGGCGGGAATCATGTCGCCAGCCGACAGCACGATCAGGTCGCCTGGGACCAGCAGTTTGATCGGCACCTCCGTGCGCAGCGCATCACGACGCATCACCGTGGCCGTGTTGCTGACCATCGCCTTGAGCGCGTCGGCCGCCTGGTTGGATTTGCTTTCCTGCCAGAAGCGCAGCAGCGTGGACAGCACCACCATCGAGAAAATCACGATGGCGGCTTTCAAGTCCTCGGTGAGCCAGGAAATCACCGCGAGCAAGGTCAGCAGCAGGTTGAACGGGTTCTTGTAGCAATGCCACAAGTGCACCCACCACGGCAGCGGTTGCTCGTGCTCGACTTCGTTGAAGCCGAACTGTTCGCGAAGCGTATCGGCCTCGGTTTCACTCAGGCCATCGGTATGGCTGCCGAGCTGCGCCAGCACTGCACCGGTGTCGCTGTTGGCGGCGCTCACCAGCGTTTGCGCCAAGGTGGGCGGCACCTCGCGGCTGACCGTGGTGTCGGTGAAGGTTTCCAGCAATGCCAGTCGCCGGAAGTGGCGGGCAAAGTGGCGAGTGCGCAGGAATCCGGCGAAGAATTCCTTGAGCAGGGTCAGGTTCATGGCAGTTCCCCCAGGTTGGGCCGGGAAACCTTCGAGCGGGCGTGCAAGAGCGCCGCGACAACGACCGGAGTCGAAATCACGCAGGGTTCAGCGTCGATGAGAGGACGTCGGGAACCGGGCCGGGACCGGCCAGGTATCGGGATGCCGCTGCTCGCTTTTACGGCGAGACGACGGCACGGAAAATCAGTGCATTATCTTGCCGGGAAATTGCCGGTTACTAAAACCGGCCGACTACTGTCACTCGAACAAGTACCCACTGTGGGTCTCCGCAATTGATGAAAACGCGCGAAGCTTACGCCCCGATTTATGGAGAGTAAACGAAGGTTTGGGAGTCGGTGGGGGAATTGCGGGGTTCTTCAGGGAGGGTTCAGGAATGGGGATTTTGGGGTGATTGTGAGGGCCCCATCGTCGGAACGCCGCCCGGAGCCAGCCCGCTCCTACAGTGTGGGGGTGTTCACCACAAACCTGTAGGAGCGAGCTGGCTCCGGGCGGCGTTCCGACGATGGCGTCGCAATTGTCAGCTGGCAGTGGCCAACAACAAATCCGCCACCGACCGCCCATGCCCGCGATGCTTGCCGTGCTCATACAGCGACCCGGCAATCTCATCGGCACGGATTGGCAGGATAGACAGCAAGGTATCGCTCAAGCCATGGCTCGCCTGGCAGAAGCCCTGCATGTAGAGGCCGGCCTTGCAGCGCTCGTCGGTGATCAGTTTGTAATGGCGGTCCACTTCGAAGTCACCCAGATACTCTTCCAGCGGCGCCAACAACTGGCGGTGCATCTGCCGCTCGTATCCGGTGGCGAGCACCACCGCGTCGTACTGCCGGGCCGTCACGTCACCGGTGGCGTTGTTGCGCACCACCAGTTCAATGCCACGCGCGGTGACGGTGGCCTTTTCGACCGTGGTCAGGGTCCGGAACGCATGGCGGGCGATGCCCGAGACTTTCTGCCTGTAGAAGATGCCGTAGATGCGTTCAATCAAGTCCAGGTCCACCACCGAATAATTGGTGTTGTGGTACTCGTTGACCAGGCGTTCGCGCTCGCTGCTGTCCTGCTGGAACACCAGGTCGGTGAATTCCGGCGAGAACACCTCGTTGACGAACGGGCTGTCATCCGCCGGCTTCAGTGCCGAGCCACGCAGAATCATGTCGACCTGCACCGACGGGAAGCTGTCGTTCAAATCGATGAAAGCTTCCGCTGCGCTCTGCCCGCCACCGATGATCGCAATGCTCATGGGTTGGTTGTTCACGCACGGCTGCTGGGCCATCCGGGACAGGTATTGTGAGTGGTGAAAAACCCGCCCGTCATCCTTCAGCGCCTTGAACGCCTCGGGAATACGCGGCGTACCACCGGCACTGACCACCACAGAGCGGGCGCTGCGCACATGCTGCTGGCCCTGGATATCCCGCGAGATCACCCGCAATGCATCAACCTGCTGGCCGTGCACCACCGGCTCGATGGTCAGCACTTCTTCGCCGTAACGACTCTGCTCGGCAAATTGGCCGGCGACCCAGCCCAGGTAATCGTTGAACTCCATCCGGCATGGGTAAAACGTACCCAGGTTGATGAAATCCACCAGACGCCCGTGCTGTTTGAGGTAATTGACGAAGGAGTACGGGCTGGTCGGGTTGCGCAGGGTCACCAGGTCCTTGAGGAACGAAATCTGCAATTCGCTCTGGGTCACCAGGGTGTCGCCATGCCAGCGATAGTGGGCCTGTTTGTCCAGAAACAGCACATCCAGCGCGCCCTGGCTCGCGGCACGTTCCTGCAAGGCGATGGCCAGGGCCAGGTTCGAGGGGCCGAAACCCACACCGATCAGGTCGTGAACGAGGGGCGATGCAATTGCCTGTGTCATTTCCAGTGTCCTCTGGATGAACCGCTCAACCGCGGGGATTAAACCTCAATGACTTGATCTGCCCGGAGCAGAACTGCAAGTCGTCTGTTGATAGAGAACGAGGACAGTGAAATAAAATTTAATCCGACTGGCGTGCGATCAGTGCGCCTCCCACTGGCGCATCTGCACGCGGCAATGCTTCATCGCGTTGACGATGTGCTTTTCCACCAGCGCCCGGGAAATCCCCAGGCGCTCGGCGATTTCCGGGTGCGACAAACCTTCGATCTTGCGCAGCAGGAAGCTCTCGCGGCAAGGCTTCGGCAATTCGGCCAGGGCGCGCTGAAGCATCTCGAGGCGCTGGCCGTGATCGAGGCTGTTATGAGGGGATGGGATGAAATAGCGCTCTTCGTTGTCGAGCACCTCAAGCGATTCGACCTGACGCAGGGCGTTACGCCGATGTTCGTCGATCACCAGATTGAGCGCAGTGCGATAGAGAAATGCCCGGGGCTGCTCGATCGGCGTGTTACTGGAACGCTCCAGGACTCGCAGATAAGCGTCATGCACCACATCTTCGGCCACCTGACGGTTGCCCAGCTTGGCGTTGAGGAAACACACCAGCTCGCGGTAGTAGTTTTCCAACCATGACTCCCGGCCGCACGCATGCGACATCTGTCCTTGCGCCAGACCCGCAACCGCCCAATAGGCAGTGGCACGATAGTGGCAATTCTAAGGTGTAATTTATAGTAATTCTCATATAGATTTAAAGTGTTGTTTGAGTTTGCCTACCGAATCGTCATTTCCTACACACCTGTAACTCTGTGTGTCTGCGGTTAAATTCCTTCGCGATTCCATCGTTTACAGGACAGCCCCCGTTTCTGTCGGCCGTCCGACAGCGTTCGCCGTGTCGCCGATTTTGCGCGCAGCCTGCATGACGGGCCGAACTCCATTGGCCGGAACACCGCATGAAACGTCCCCGTCACGCCCGACGCGCCCTGCTTGTCGCGCTTTGTCTGATCCCGATCATTGCCGTGTCAGCCTGGCAGGTGCTGCCACCGGGCCGTGATCAATACGCCACGGTGCAGGTCGGGCGCGGTGACATTGAAAGCAGCGTCACCGCCCTGGGCACCCTGCAACCACGACGTTATGTCGACGTCGGCGCCCAGGCATCCGGCCAGATCCAGAAGATCCACGTGGAAGTCGGCGACGTGGTCAAGGAAGGCCAGTTGCTGGTGGAAATCGACCCGTCCACGCAACAGGCCAAGCTCGACGCAGGACGCTTTTCCATCGATAACCTCAAGGCCCAGCTCCAGGAGCAACGGGCCCTGCACGATCTCGCCCAGCAAAAGTACAAACGCCAACAGAATCTCGCCGCTGGCGGTGCGACCCGCGACGAAGACGTGCAGACTGCCCAGGCCGAGCTGCGCACCACTCAAGCGCGTATCGACATGTTCCAGGCGCAGATCCGCCAGGCTCAGGCCAGCCTGCGCCGCGACCAGGCGGAACTTGGCTACACCCGAATCTATGCGCCCATGAGTGGCACCGTGGTCGCCCTTGACGCCCGCGAAGGCCAGACCCTCAACGCGCAACAACAGACGCCGCTGATCCTGCGCATCGCCAAATTGTCGCCTATGACGGTCTGGGCCGAGGTGTCGGAGGCCGACATTGGCCACGTCAAACCGGGCATGACCGTCTGGTTCACCACCTTGAGTGGCGGCAATCGGCGCTGGAGCAGCACGGTGAGGCAGATACTGCCGATCCCGCCCAAGCCGCTTGACCAGACCAGCCAGGGCGGTGGCAGCCCGGCCAGCACCAGCAAGAGCGGCACCGGTCGCGTGGTGCTCTACACCGTGCTGTTGGATGTGGATAACGCCGACAACGCACTGATGGCGGAAATGACCACCCAGGTGTTCTTTGTCTCCAACCAGGCGAAAAACGTGCTAACGGCGCCGATAGCCGCTTTGCAGGGCAGTGCGCAACCGCACAGCCAGACTGCCAACGTGGTGGCGAAAAACGGCGCCATCGAACAACGCACCGTGCGTACCGGCATCAGCGACCGCCTGAAAGTACAGATTCTCGACGGGCTACAGGAAGGCGATCACCTGCTGATCGGCCCGGCCGACGGGAGTGGCGGCTGAATGCAGACGCCCCTGATCGAACTGCAGGACATTCGCAAAGCCTACGGCGGCGGCGATTCGCCAGAGGTTCACGTGTTGCGCGGCATCGATCTGTCGATTCATGCCGGCGAATTCGTGGCGATTGTCGGCGCCTCCGGGTCCGGCAAGTCGACACTGATGAACATCCTCGGTTGCCTCGATCGCCCCACCTCGGGTGAATACCGCTTCGCCGGGGAAAACGTCGCGGCCTTGGGCAGCGACGAATTGGCCTGGCTGCGTCGCGAGGCCTTCGGTTTTGTGTTCCAGGGCTACCATTTGATCCCGTCCGGCTCGGCCCAGGAAAACGTCGAGATGCCGGCGATCTATGCCGGCATCCCGGCCGCCGAACGCCACGCCCGCGCCGCCGCCCTGCTCGACCGCCTGGGCCTGGCCTCTCGCACCGGCAATCGCCCGCATCAACTGTCCGGTGGCCAGCAGCAACGGGTGTCCATCGCCCGTGCGCTGATGAACGGCGGCCACATCATTCTCGCCGACGAACCCACCGGCGCCCTCGACAGTCACAGCGGCGCCGAAGTCATGGCCTTGCTCGATGAACTGGCAAGCCAGGGCCACGTGGTGATTCTGATCACTCACGATCGTGAAGTGGCGGCGCGGGCCAAGCGCATCATCGAGATTCGCGACGGCCTGATCATCAGCGACAGCGCCCAGGGCAATCCCGACGCGCAACACTCGGCCAATCCCGGCGCCCTGCAAGCCGTCGACCTGCGCAAGCGACTGAGCGAAGGCGCGGAGGCGACCGGTGCCTGGAAAGGCGAGGTGGTGGACGCGGTACACGCGGCCTGGCGCGTGATGTGGATCAACCGCTTTCGTACCGCACTCACGCTGCTGGGCATCATCATCGGCGTAGCGTCGGTGGTGGTCATGCTGGCCGTTGGTGAAGGCAGCAAACGACAGGTGATGGCGCAAATGGGTGCCTTTGGCTCGAACATCATCTACCTGAGCGGCTCGGCCCCCAACCCACGCACCCCGCCAGGCATCGTCACCCTCGATGACGTCGCGGCACTGGCCAGCCTGCCGCAAGTGATGCGCATCATGCCGGTCAACGGCGCCGAGGCCGGCGTGCGTTTTGGCAACCTCGACCACATGAGCTACGTCGGCGGCAACGACACCAACTTCCCGGCCATCTTCAACTGGCCCGTGGTCGAAGGCAGCTACTTCACCGCTGCCGACGAACAGAGCGCCGCAGCCGTCGCGGTGATTGGCCACAAGGTACGCAACAAGCTGCTCAAGGATGTCGCCAACCCCATCGGCCAGTACATCCTGATTGAAAACGTGCCGTTCCAGGTGGTCGGTGTGCTCGCGGAAAAAGGCGCCAGCTCCGGCGATTCCGACAGCGACGACCGCATTGCCGTGCCCTATTCGGCCGCCAGCGTGCGCCTGTTCGGCACCCACAACCCGGAATACGTGGCGATCGCGGCCGCCGATGCACGCAAGGTCAAGGAAACCGAAGCCGCCATCGAGCAACTGATGCTGCGCCTGCACAACGGCAAAAAGGATTTCGAGTTGACCAACAATGCCGCAATGATCCAGGCCGAGGCACGCACCCAGAACACCCTGTCGCTGATGCTCGGGTCGATTGCCGCGATCTCGTTGCTGGTGGGCGGGATCGGCGTGATGAACATCATGCTCATGACCGTACGCGAACGCACCCGCGAGATCGGCATCCGCATGGCCACCGGCGCCCGGCAGCGGGACATCCTGCGCCAGTTTCTCACCGAAGCGGTGATGCTTTCGGTGGTGGGCGGCCTCGCGGGGATCGCCCTGGCGCTGATCGTCGGCGGCGTGCTGATCCTCAGCGAAGTCGCCGTAGCCTTTTCCGTGGTGGCCGTGCTGGGCGCCTTCGCCTGCGCGCTGGTCACCGGTGTCGTCTTCGGCTTCATGCCGGCCCGCAAAGCTGCCCGGCTCGACCCGGTCACGGCCCTTACCAGTGAATGATCGACCTATGAAACCGCGTCTCAGCCTGTTGACCCTGTGCCTGCTGCTCAGCGCCTGCGCCAATAACGTCCCGCGCCCGGACAGCGGCATCGTCGCGCCCGCCGCGTGGCAGTCGCCGCACATTGCCCAGGCGGTTCGCAGCAACGCCCAATGGTGGAGCCGCTTCGGCAGCCCCGAGCTCGACCGCCTGATCGAGCAGGCCCGGGCCGGCAGCTTCGACCTGGCCGCCGCCGTCGCCCGGGTGCGCCAGGCCCAGGCCGGCACCGTGATCGCCGGCGGCTCGCAACTGCCCGAAATCAAGGGCGCCGCCAACGCCAACCGTCAGAAGCTGCTACGCGGCAACGGCTACAACCAGCTCGACGTCGACGACAGCAACAAGGCCGTTGACTACTTCGACGCCAGCCTCACCGCCAGCTATGAACTCGACTTCTGGGGTGGCCAAAGTGCGACGCGCGACAGCGCCCGCTTCGGCTTGCAGGCCAGCGAGTTCGACCAGGCCACGGTGGAGCTGACCTTGCTCAGCGGCGTGGCCAGCACTTACGCACAAACCCTGTCCCTGCACGAACAACGGCGCATCGCCGAACTGAACCTGGCCAACGCCCAGCGCGTGCTGAATCTGGTGCAGACCCGTTTTGATTCAGGTTCGGCCACGGCCCTGGAACTGGCGCAACAGAAGAGCCTTGTGGCCGCCCAGCAACGGCAATTGCCAACGGTGCAACAACAGGCGGTGGACGCCCGGATCAGCCTCGCCGCCCTGCTCGGCCACCCGGTGCAGGAATTGCCGCCGTTGCAAGAGACGTTCGACCAATTGCAATGGCCCACCGTCGACAGCGGCGTACCCAGCGACCTGCTCAGCCGACGCCCGGACATCGCCCGCGCCGAAGCCCAACTGGCGGCGGCTCAGGCCGACGTGCGCGTCGCCCGCGCGGCCATGCTGCCAACCGTGACCCTGAGCGCCAACCTGGGTTCGGGGGCCAACACCGCTTCCGATATCTTGCGCAGCCCGTTCTACAACCTCACGGCCGGGCTCGTTGCGCCGATCTTCAACAACGGCAGGCTGGGTGCCGAGCGCGACAAGGCCAGCGCCCGGCAGCAAGAGCTTCTGGAAAACTATCGCGCCAGCATCATCAACGGCTTCGCCGACGTGGAAAAAGCACTGAACAGCATTCGTGGGCTGGATGAACAACGTCAATGGCAAAGCGAGGAACTGACCCAGGCGCAGACCGCCTTCAACATCGCCCAGAGTCGATATCAGGCCGGGGCCGAGGATTTGCTGACGGTGCTGGAAACGCAGCGCACGCTGTATGCAGCGCAGGATTTGAATGTGCAATTGCGGTTGGCGCGGTTGCAGGCGAGTGTGGCGTTGTACAAGGCGCTTGGGGGTGGGTGGCAGGCGCTGTGATTGGCGGTGACTGTCAGGCCGCCATCGCGGGCAAGCCCGCTCCCACAGATACCTCAGGTGTTCACATAATGTGTGACTAACCGAGTCCCTGTGGGAGCGGGCTTGCCCGCGATGAACGATAACGCGGTCCCACGCCTAGCTGCTGATCGGATTCACCTTCAAATGCCGCGCATACCAAGGCCGCTGCGGCACACGCCGGAACAACCCGGCCAGTTTTTCTTCATCGTCGATAAAGGTAATCCGCAACGCCAGTTTCATGGTCTCGGGGTCCATCTCCATCGACTTGCCCACCTGCAAACCTGGTGTGGTGCTGCATCCGTGGGTATCCGGCCCCAGCCAGGGATCAGCCACCTCGACCCAGCGCCCCGGCGCAAACCACGGCACACCATTGACCTGCAACCGACTGACTTCCCCCGGATGGAAACGCTCATGGGCGCGAAACCAATCTTCCAGGCGATCGTCGATCCAGCCGTGGAACTGCCAGAACACCGGATTGACGTGGGAAGAAAACGGGTCGCCGAGGAAATCATTTTCCGGCGCATACCAGCGCGCCGCGAAATCCGCCGGATCCCGGGCGAACGGCACCGGCTGGCCATTCGACGGATCGCGTGGCACCGAGGCCCAGCGCATGTGCAGCCAGTCATGCAAGCCCAGCTCGACTTCCGATCCGAACTGCCCCAGGGTCATTTTCGAGAGGTAACGTGGGTCGCGGTAGCGTGACTCCCAGACTTCGAAATTGCTGTGGTAGGTCTCGGCGGTCTTGATGTCGCTGACCCACTGCGTGTACTCGGTGTCTTCGGCGGCCTGCCAGGTGGGCGGCAGCGCCGCGCCGTCATGATTGTCGAAGTAGCGGGCGAAGCCCTGGCGATCCCGCTCCAGCTCCGGTTGGGGCATGGGGAAGCTCGACCACGAAGGCAAATCCTGCATCGAACGCGCCGTGCCGAGCATGTGCCGGTGCATGAAGAAAAAGTCGATGCCCGAGCCATTGCGGTCCTTGCGATCCCCTCGAGCATCGCGTTCCTGGCCCCGTGGACCGGGCTGCCAGCCGATGCCGCGCAAGGCATCGCGCTTGTCTTCGGACAGGCGGTGCCATTTGTCCCGGCTTGCGTGCCAAAGTTGATGGAACAACCGATGCTCGGGGGACACCAGCCAGGCCAGCAGCGTCGGACTCAGGCCGACACGCTCACGGGCCTCGGGGAACAGGCGTTTACGCGCAACGAAGCGATTGTCCCGCTCCGGCTCGGCGAGTGGCCGGTCCAGGCGCAGCAGACGGCCACTAAGCGTGCCGCTGCCGGCGTTGCCGAAATCGGCCCAGACTTCATCGAGCACCACCGCCAGCTCATAGACGGGCGCGTCGTCGCTCGACTGGCTGTCGAACAGGCGCCAATACAGTTCGGTGGGTTGTGGCTGTACCAGATCGCCGATCACCCGATAGCGCGGTGGCGCGTCACCGCGCAATTGCTCGGTGGTGTCGAGGAAGCCACGCAGCCCGCGACCACGCTGGGCAACATCAAGAAACAGCTCCAGGCCGGTCAACGGCAAGCCTTCCAGCCCCGCATGCGAACCTTCGAAACGAATGTCCCAGACCCCGCGCAGCGCGTTGGCCAACTGTTGGCCGGCGGCATCAGCCAGCTCGACCGTGGCCTCCCCGGGGGTGATCGTCGGGTCCGGTTTCGACCACTCACGATGCCCGAAAAAAGCCGCCGGCACCGCAGCGCCTGTGAGCGCCAGGCCTGCCATGAACCATCGTCGAGAAATCTTCATTGCCCTACCTGTGTCAGCCGTGAAGCAGGCTTTATCCAAGCTAGAACGAGCGTTGCCCGGCTAAATTTAGAAGCCATCGCGAGCAGGCTCGCGATGAAGCCTGCACAAACACTAAATTCCTCCCTCAGCCACTCGTTCTCCCCAGATAGCAAAGGCCCCCGCGCCTGCACTTCGACGGCGAACCTGACTGAGACGGCAATGAAAAGACCACGTTCGAAAAAGGCTCTGTACATCGGCCTGCCATTGGCTTTGGCGATCGCCGCCGCGGGCGGGTTCGCCGCCTGGGATCACTGGTTCAGCGACGATCTCGGTTACCCGGCCAACGTGGTGAAGCAGGCTGATGAGCTGCACCAGCGCCTGCTCTCTTTCGACAGCCACGTCAGCCTCACGCAGAACTTCGGCACCGACGGCAACGAGGCTGACAAGGATGGCGACGGCCAGTTCGACCTGGTCAAGGTCAACCGTGGTCAGTTGTCTGGCGCGGCGCTGACCATTTTCGGCTGGCCGGAAATCTGGAACGGCGCCAACGCCCCGCACAAGCCCACCGACGGGTTTGTCGACGAGGCGCGCAACCAGCAGGAGATCCGCTACAAAATCATCACCGGCATGGTCCGCGACTTCCCCAACCAGGTCGCCATCGCCTACACCCCGGACGATATGCGCCGCCTGCACGGCGAAGGCAAGTTCGCCATCTTCATCAGCATGCTCAACGCCTACCCGCTGGGCCACGACCTGAGCCAACTGGACCTGTGGACCGCGCGCGGCATGCGCATGTTCGGCTTCAGCTACATCGGCAACAACGATTGGGCCGACTCCTCGCGCCCACTGCCGTTCTTCAACGACTCGCCCGATGCACTCAACGGCCTCTCGGATCTGGGCAAGCAAGCGGTCACGCGCCTGAATGACCTGGGCGTGATCATCGACGTGTCGCAGATGTCGACCCAGGCCCTGGAACAGGTTGCGCAGCTCAGTCGCACGCCGATGGTGGCTTCGCACTCGGCGCCACGGGCGATGGTCGACATCCCGCGCAACCTCAGCGACAAGGAAATGCAACTGATCAGGAACAGCGGCGGCGTGGTCCAGATCGTCGGCTTCTCGCAGTACCTCAAGCCGTTGACGCAGACCACCCAGGACAAGCTTAACGAGCTGCGCAACAGCTTCGACCTGCCGCCGCTGCCCAACCTCGCCATGGCCCTGATGCCGGGTGACCCGATCATCGCGGCGTGGTCCGAAGAGAAGTTCGGCAAGTACGCCAGTCGCCTCTACGCGATCCTCGAGGAAGAACCCAAGGCGAGCCTCAAGGACCTGGGCGACGCCATCGACTACACCGTGCGCAAGATCGGTATCGATCACGTCGGCATCAGCTCCGACTTCAACGAGGGCGGTGGGGTCAAGGGCTGGGAGAACGTCGGTGAGATCCGCAACGTCACCGCCGAGCTGATTTCACGCGGCTACTCCGAAGCCGACATCGCCAAGCTCTGGGGCGACAACTTCCTGCGGGTCTGGGACCAAGTGCAGAAAGCCGCCAAGCCCGCATTGATTTCCCGCCAGGACACACCATGACTGATCGTCGCACCTTTCTGAAACAGGCCGGCCTTCTGGCCGCCGCGCTGCCATTGAGTGGCGGCCTGCCTAACGTCTGCGGCGCAGCATCACTGGCGCCACCCCTGCCTCGGAACAAATGGGCGCAACTGCGGCAATTGTTCGATCAGGATCCGGACTACCTGCATTTCTCCAATTTCCTCGTCACCTCGCATCCCAAACCGGTACGAGACGCCATCGCCATGCACCGCGAGGCCATCGACAAAAACCCCGGGCTGGCCATGGACTGGGACATGGGTGTGACTGAACAGCGCGAGGAAGAAGTGCGCGTCTGGGCCAGTCGTTACTTGAACGCCGACGCCAAGCAGATCGCCTTGACCGGCAGCACCACCCAAGGGCTGGCGATGATCTATGGCGGCGTGCAGGTGCGTCCGGATCAGGAAATCCTCACCACGGTCCATGAGCACTATGCGACCCATACGATTCTCGATTTGCGCCAGGAACGGGACGGCATCCGCGTGCGCAAGATCGAATTGTTCAAGGACCCGCAAACCCTGTCGCACCAGGAAATCCTCGACAACATCGACCGGGCCATCGAGCCGCACACCCGCGTGCTGGGCATGACCTGGGTGCATTCGGGCAGTGGCGTCAAACTGCCGATTGCCGACATCGGTGCGCTGGTGGACAAGCACAACCGCAACCGCAGCGAACAGGACCGCATCGTGTACCTGGTGGACGGCGTGCACGGGTTTGGCGTCGAGGACCTGGATTTCCCGACCATGAACTGCGATTTCTTCATCACCGGCACCCACAAATGGCTGTTCGGCCCCCGTGGCACCGGCCTCATTTGCAGCCGCAGCGCCGAGGTCAAATATGTCACGCCAATCATCCCGACGTTCTCCGAGGCCGAACACTTTTCCACCACCATGACACCCGGTGGGTTCCACTCGTTCGAGCATCGCTGGGCGCTCAACGAAGCCTTCAAGCTGCATTTGCAACTGGGCAAGGCCGACGTGCAGGCGCGTATCCATGAGCTCAATACCTACTTGAAACAACAGTTGGCCAAGCACCCGCAGATCGTACTGGTGACACCGCGCAGCCCGGAGTTCTCCTCGGGCTTCACCTTTTTCCGGGTCAAGGGCAAGGACTGCGACGCCATCGCCGCTTACCTGATGCAAAACCGCGTGGTGGCCGACGCCGTGGAGCGCGACGTCGGCCCGGTGATCCGCACGGCGCCCGGCCTGCTCAACAACGAGAGCGAAATCGATCGATTCATGCTGTTGCTGGCCAGGCAGCTCTGATTTATCCACTTGTTGACGAGGGAAGCGATGAACCGTTCGTTGTCAGGTTTTTCCATGGGGGCGTTGTTGACGCTCGCCATCGGCGCGTTGTTGCCGGCCAGTGCCCAGGCGGACGCCATTGCCCCGGGCAAGGTGTTCAAGGACTGCAAGGATTGTCCGCAAATGGTAGTACTGCCCGCAGGGACCTTCACCATGGGCACCCCGGAAGATGAGGTTGGCCACGAGCCCGACGAAAGCCCGCAACACCCGGTGACCTTTGCCCATCCGGTGGCGATCAGTCGCTTCCAGGTACTGGCCGGAGAGTGGCAGGCCTACTTGCGCGACACCGGTTACGTCATGCCCGACGGCGACGACCGTCCAGGACGCGAGTGCAAGGCGGGCATCCCGCGTTACGAATACACGGCACGGCACCCAGCGGTGTGCATGGATCTTGAGGAAGCGCGTGCGTATGTAGTCTGGCTGTCGAAAAAATCCGGCAAAAATTATCACCTGGTCAGCGAATCCCTGCGCGAATACGCCGCCCGCGCCGGCAGCACCGGGCCGTTCCCCTTCCCGTTCGATGAAGGCAAGGAATACAGCATCGCCAAGCACGCCAACACCTACGGCGCCGCAGACGGCTACAACTTCACCTCGCCCGCCGGACGCTTCCCGGCCAACGCCTTCGGCGTGTATGACATGCACGGCAACGTCTACGAATGGACGGCTGATTGCTACACCGAAAACTACGTGGGCGCCCCCAGCGACGGCAGCGCCTGGCTGACCGAAGACTGCAAGGTCCAGCGCCTGCGCGGCAACGACTGGGGTGAAGCACCGGTGTTCTCCCGCTCAGGCAACCGCAACGCCGCCTACGGCGATGCCCGCGGGGATTGGCTGGGCTTTCGGGTGGCGCGGGATCTCTGATCCCCACCCGCCCCTATACGGTGAACACAAATCAACTGTGGGAGCGGGCTTGCTCGCGATGGCGGAGTGTCAGACACCATTGATACTGAGTGTGCCGGCCTCATCGCGAGCAAGCTCGCTCCTACAGGTCTCGTGTTTAGGCCGGTATTCCCCCACAAGCCCGTGCGCGGCTAAATCGTCGCCCACGGGTTTCGTCTTTTAACCAGCCCAACTCTTTGAACCCCCGCCCTCGTCGGCACTTGCAGTGGAATTGCCCATGACCTCAAAACCCCGCGGAGCCATCAGTGAAGTCCTTGGCCTGCTCAGGCCCTATCGGGTCGTCGTGGTGCTGTCCATCCTGCTCGGCATGCTCGGGGGCCTGTCCATCACGGCGTTGCTGGCGACCATCAATGACGCCCTCAACGCCGAAGGCATTCCTTCACCAAAGGTGCTCGCCACCTTTGTCGGCTTGTGCATCGCGGCGCTTGCGACCTCGATCCTGTCCGACATCGGCACCAACCATGTCGGCCAACACATCATTGCCGGGCTGCGCAAATCCCTGGGGGAAAAGGTGCTGCTGGCCCCCATCGAACAGATCGAGCGTTTTCGCAGCCACCGTCTAATCCCCGTGCTGACCCACGACGTCGACACCGTCAGCGACTTCGCCTTTTCCTTCGCCCCGCTGGCCATCGCCTTCACCGTAACCCTCGGCTGCCTGGGTTACCTGGCTTACCTGTCGGTGCCGATGTTCGCCCTGCTGCTGGTCGCCATCGTCATCGGCACGGTGGTGCAATACGTGGCCCGGGCGAAGGGCATCAGGGGATTCGAGGCCGCCCGTGAAGCCGAAGACGAACTGCAAAAGCACTACAGCGCCATCGCCGCCGGCGCCAAGGAACTGCGCATCCATCGCCCGCGCCGCCAGCGCATGTTCAGCCAGCGCATCGAAGGCACCGCCGACTACATCTGCAACACACACATCCGCTCGATCAATACCTTCGTGGTCGCCAAAACGTTCGGCTCGATGCTGTTTTTCGTGGTGATCGGCCTGGCGCTGGCCCTTCAAGCGTTCTGGCTGGGCACCGACAAAGCCGTACTCAGCGGTTTCGTGCTGGTGCTGTTGTACATGAAAGGCCCACTGGAATACCTGGTGACCACCCTGCCGGTAATCAGCCGCGCCAACATCGCCTTCAAGCGTATTGCCGAACTGGCCGAACAATTCTCCTCGCCGGAGCCGCACCTGCTATTGCGCGAAAACGCCGCCGAAAAGAAAGCCACCGTTCAGCAGCTGCAAATGCGCGACGTGCACTATGCCTTCCCCGCCGTCAAAGGCAGCGCCGCGTTCGAACTGGGCCCCGTCAACCTGACAATCAAACAGGGCGAAATCGTGTTCATCGTCGGCGAAAACGGCGGCGGCAAAACCACCCTGATCAAACTGCTGCTGGGCCTCTACGCGCCGCAACGCGGTGAAGTGCTGGTCGATGGCAAGGTGGTTGGCGCCGAAGGCCGCGACGACTACCGCCAGCTGTTCACCACCATTTTCGCCGACTACTACCTGTTCGATGAACTGGTACAGGGCGACCAGCAGGTGCCGGACGACGCCAACCGCTACCTGGAACGCCTGGAAATCGCCCACAAGGTCAGCATCCAGGATGGCGCCTTCAGCACCACCGACCTGTCCACCGGCCAGCGCAAACGCCTGGCCCTGCTCAATGCCTGGCTGGAGGAACGCCCGGTGCTGGTGTTCGACGAATGGGCCGCCGACCAGGACCCGACGTTCCGACGGATTTTCTACACCGAGCTGTTGCCCGAACTCAAATACCTGGGCAAGACCATCATTGTGATTTCCCACGATGACCGCTACTTCGACGTCGCCGATCAATTGGTGCGCATGGAAGGTGGGCGGGTCGTCGCGCAACAGCAACCGCTGGCGACAAACGCATGATGAACGATCTGATCGACGACGATGTACTTGCCCTGTTGCTGGCAGACGCCGCAGACCACACCCGGGACATCACCGCCCGGCCCCGTCAGGCGCCGGCTGCCATGTCCTTTGCCCAGCAACGCTTATGGTTTTTGCAGCAACTGGCCCCGGCCAGCGCCGCCTACAACCTGCCACGGGTGATTCGTATCGGCGGCGCGTTGCAGCCCCAGCGCCTGGAGCGTGCGTTGAATCAGTTGCTGGCCCGTCACGACATCCTGCGCACGGCGTTCCGCGAAATCGACGGTGTGGCGATGCAGGTGGTCGATGACCAGGCCCGGCTGACCCTCGACCAGCACGACCTCACGTACCTGGCCGAACAGCCCCGCACCGAGGAGATCGCCCAGCGTATCGAGGCCCAGGCCAACACGCCGTTCGACCTGCGCCAGGCTCCGCTGATGCGCGCCACCCTGCTCAAGGTCGACGCCGATGAGCATCTGTTGCTGATGGACATGCACCACATCGTTTCCGATGCCTGGTCCAACGCGATCCTCATGCACGACCTGACCCGCGCCTTTGTCCACGACCAACCGCTGCAGCGCCCCGCGATGCAGTACGCCGACTACGCCACCTGGCAACGCGGCGAGTACCTGCACAGCGCGGCCTGCGCCAACAGCGCCACGTACTGGCAAAACTACCTGGGCAAAGCGCTGCCGACCCTCGACATGCCGGTGGACTTTTCGCGCAGCGAGCAGCACCGCCATCCGGCCGGCCAGCACGACCTGCGCCTGTCGGCCGAGCTGTGCGCCGACCTCAACCGCTTTTGCCAGCAACAGGGCCTGACGCCGTTCGTGGTCGCCCTGGGCGCCTGGCAATTGCTGCTCAGCCGCTACAGCGGTCAGCAGGACTTCACCGTTGGCGTGCCCAACGCCACGCGCAATCGCAGCGAAACCCAGGAACTGATCGGTTGCTTCGTCAGCAGCCAGGTGTACCGCGTGCGGATCGACCCGCTGCTGCCAGCCCGCGACTTCCTGCAACGACTGCGCCGCGAATCCATGGCAGCCTTGGACCACGGCGACTATCCACTGGAACTGAGTTTCGACGCCCTGCAATTGCAGGCCAGCGCGCAAGCCAACCCGCTGTTCCAGGTGCTGTTCAACTGGCGCACCGACAGCATCGCCCACGAACGGATCGAACTCGACTGCCTGTCGCTGGAGTTTCTCGAAAGTGGTCCGGGCCAAGCCAAGTTCGACCTGTCGCTGGATGTCAGCTACTCGCTGCTGGGTATCGAGGCGAGCCTGGAATACAGCCGCGACCTCTACCTGCCGGCGACCATCGCGCGCATGGCCGAGCATTGGCTGAACCTGCTGCGGGCGCTTGTGACTGAGCCGGCCTGTGCCCTGGGAGAACTGGCGCTGCTGAACGACGCCGAACGTCAGGTGCAACTGCACCAGTGGAATCCGCCTCTGTCGCCACCGCCCGAAGAGAGCGTGCATCAGTTGTTCGAACGTCAGGCACGGGCGACACCGGATGCCGTAGCGCTGATCTGCAACGAGCTGACGCTCAGTTATGCACAGCTCAACGCCGCCGCCAACGCAGTGGCCCATGGCTTGATCGCCCAGGGCGTCGGACCCGAGGTGCTGGTAGGCATTGCCGTCGAGCGAAGCGCTGCAATGATCATCGGCCTGCTGGCGGTGTTGAAGGCCGGTGGCGCCTATGTGCCGCTTGACCCCGATTACCCGCAGGAGCGCCTGGGCTGGATGATCGAAGACAGCGGTCTGAGTGTGTTGTTGAGTCAACAATCCCTGCTGGGACGCCTGCCGTCATTACCAGGCGTGCAGATCCGCTGTGTCGATGATCTCGACGTTCCGGGCACATCGAACATGCCCAATCCGCCTTGCCGCACCACCGGCCACAACCTTGCCTATGTGATGTTCACCTCAGGTTCCACCGGGCGCCCCAAAGGCGTCGGCATTACCCAGGCCGCGCTGACTCGCCACACCCAGGTGGCGTTGGCGTTTCTCGGCCTCACGCCAGAGGACCGCTCGCTGCAATTCGCCACGTTCAATTTCGATGCCTTCGTCGAACAGCTTTACCCGGCGCTGATCTGCGGCGCCTCGGTGGTGCTGCGCGGCCAGGACATCTGGGACAGTGCCACCTGGTACCGCGAACTGCTCGACAAACAGTTCACCACCAGCGATCTGACCACCACCTACTGGAACATGCTGGCCAAGGATTTTGCTGCCGCAGGCAATCGCGACTACGGCGCGTTGCGCCAGGTGATCGTCGGTGGCGAAGCGATGCCGCCGGAGGGCGTGGCGGCCTGGGGCCAGGCGGGACTGGGGCATGTAAAACTGCTCAACACCTATGGGCCAACGGAGACGACAGTCAGCGCCACCCTGCTCGATTGCAGCGGCTACGTGACCGGGCTATTGCCCCTTCCCCGCAGCATGCCGATTGGCCGACCGCTGGGCGGACGCAGCATTTACCTGCTGGACAATGGCGGCCAACCGGTGCCGGTAGGCGTGGTCGGTGAACTGGTGATTGCCGGCGACCTGCTGGCGCGAGGTTATTTCAAGCGCCCGGACCTCACCGCCGAACGCTTCATGCCCGATCCGTTCAGCACCCCGGGCGGGCGTCTGTATCGCACCGGCGACCTGGCGCGCTATCGCGCAGACGGGGTGATCGAATACGTCGGGCGACTGGATCATCAGGTGAAGATTCGCGGTTTTCGCATCGAGTTGGGCGAGATCGAATCCTGCCTGCTGCAATCGACGGCAGTGCGCGAGGCCTTGGTGGTGGCGCGTGAAGGGTCGGCCGGCATGCAACTGGTTGGCTATGTGGTCCTCCACGACGCGACCTTGAGCGAGCAGCAACAATTCGAACTGCGCGACTCCCTCAAGGCCGAGCTGAAGGCCACCTTGCCGGGCTACATGGTGCCCACGTACCTCATGGTGCTGGCCGCCATGCCGGTAAGTCCTAACGGCAAACTCGACCGCAAGGCGCTGCCGCTGCCGGAGCTTAGCCAGTCCCAGCGCCCCTTCATCGCTCCCGAAACGCCTCTGGAACAGGGTTTGGCCCAGCTCTGGCAGGAAGCGTTGCAGATCGAACGGGTCAGCCTCGACGACAATTTTTTCGAACTGGGCGGCCACTCGATCCTGGCCATCCAGTTCATCTCGGCGCTGCATGCGCGCCTGGGCATCAAGCTGGCGCTGCAACAGATGCTGGCGCACCCGAGCATCGAGGCACTGGCGCGATTCATCGCCCTGGAGCACCAGCAGACTGTGCGATGCGTGGTCGAGTTGAATACTTCCACGCCGACAGCCGCCCCCCTTTTCTGTCTGCACCCCAGCGGCGGCATCGTGTTCTGCTATCAGCCGCTGGCGAAAAAACTCGGCCCCCATGCCCGGACCTATGGCGTGATGCACAAGGGGTTCGCCAACAAGGACGCGAACCCGCAGGGCTGGGCCGAAATGATCGATGACTACAGCGCGCAGATCATCGACAAGCAGCCCTACGGGCCTTATCGACTGATGGGCTGGTCGCTGGGCGGTGCGATTGCCATGGATGTGGCGGCGCACCTTGAGCGCCAAGGTCATGAAGTGGCTTTCCTCGGTCTGGTCGACACCACCCTGCCGGACCGTTACCTGCCAACCGATCTGCCGCGCAAACCACTGGAAGAAGACAACCCCGACCACCTGAGCCCGGAGAACGAACTGCTGGCGACGCTGGAAGTGTTCAGCCTGATGTTCGTGCATCTGGAAGAAGCCGCCTCGGCCTACGTCGCCGAACATCCCGGCACTGACCTCAAGGCGTTCTACCGCTGGGCCAGCGCGCAGACGGCCACCGGCGAACAGGAAATGATCGCCACCCTGGACGGCATCAAGCAGGAAATCATGAACGCCCAGGCCTATGCGATTCATGATCGGCTGGTCGATGCGTTCGACGCCTTTACCCTGCCGATGCTGAAGGTCCAGGCCAGTTGCTGGTGGTCGCTGTCGCACAAGAGCCTGGAGCAGGTGTTGCATTCGGAGCATTTGCTCAGGGCTCACAGCGTGAGTGGGCAGTTACAGGGCTCGATCCATTCGCCACTGCCGCACAGGAGCATGATCTACAGCGAGGCGTTATTGGCGTCGTTTTTTGAGGTGTTCCTGCAAAGCCTGTAAATCCCCGACCCTCTGGAGAATCACCGCAAACCCTGTAGGAGCTAGCTTGCTAGCGATGGTGGTTAACGATAACGCCGGCAGCCTGATACCCCGCGGGGCCTGGTCTTCCATCGCGAGCAAGCTCGCTCCTACAGAATCACCGCCGTCCCTGTGGGAGCGGGCTTGCCCGCGATGGTCGTCAACGATGACACGGGCGGCCTGATACCCCGCGGTGCCTGGTCTTCCATCGCGAGCAAGCTCGCTCCTGCAGAATGTTTGGTGTCACAAATATCCAGGGGCCCACCGCCCCTGTAGGAGCTAGCTTGCTAGCGATGGTGGTTAACGATAACGCGGGCAGCCTGATACCCCGCGGGGCCCGATCCTCCATCGCGGGCAAGCCCGCTCCTACAGAATCACCGCCGTCCCTGTGGGAGCGGCTTGCCCGCGATGGTCGTCAACGATAACGCGGGCAGCCTGATTCCCCGCGGTGCCCGATCCTCCATCGCGAGCATGCTCGCTCCTACAGAATCACCGCCGTCCCTGTGGGAGCGGGCTTGCCCGCGATGGTCGTCAACGATGACGCGGGCGGCCTGATGCCCCGCGGGGCCTGGTCTTCCATCGCGAGCAAGCTCGCTCCTACAGAATGTTTGGTGTCACAAATATCCAGGGACCCACCGCCCCTGTAGGAGCTAGCTTGCTAGCGATGGTGGTTAACGATAACGCGGGCAGCCTGATACCCCGCGGTGCCCGACCCTCCATCGCGAGCATGCTCGCTCCTACAGAATCACCGCCGTCCCTGTGGGAGCGGGCTTGCCCGCGATGGTCGTCAACGATAACGCGGGCAGCCTGATTCCCCGCGGTGCCCGACCCTCCATCGCGAGCATGCTCGCTCCTACAGAATCACCGCCGTCCCTGTGGGAGCGGGCTTGCCCGCGATGGTCGTCAACGATAACGCGGGCAGCCTGATACCCCGCGGTGCCTGGTCTTCCATCGCGAGCATGCTCGCTCCTACAGGGCAAAAAAAACGCAGAAGCTGGGCTTCTGCGTTTTTTGTTTCAACCGTGCTTCAGTGCATCAAAACTCCGGCGTGTACTTCACGCTGAACATCACGTTGCGTGGGTCGCCGTAGTTGTTGTTGCCGTCGAGCTGGTTATAGCCAGCGGTGAAGTACGTCTTGTCGAACAGGTTGTTGGCGTTCATGGCCAGTTCGATTTCCGGTGTCAGCTGGTAACCGACGCGAGCGTTCCACACGGCATAACCAGGGACGTTGACGCTGTGATTGAAGCCTAGGGTGTGGGTTTGCGCGGTGAAACCCAGGCCAGTGCTGACACGGTTCCAGTCGCCAGTCCACTGGTAGTTACCCCACACGCGCACCATGTGTTTCGGTGTCCACCAGCTGAAAACCTTGCCCTCGTTAGTGGCATCCTCCAGGTATTTGGTGGTGTTGTAGGTATAGCCGGCGAAGAGTTGCAGGTTGTCGATCACTTCGCCGCTGATTTCGGCGTCGATACCTTGGCTACGAACCTTGCCCGAGGCCGTTGAGCAGTACCAACCGTCGCAGGTCTGCGGACCATCCTCATTGAGCACGGCACGGTTTTCCTGGTCGTAGCGGAACAGCGCCACCGACGTGTTGACCCGGCCATCCATCAACTGGCCCTTGAGGCCAATCTCGTAGTTGGTGCCAATGATCGGCTTGATCACGGAGCCGGCGGTATCGCGCTCGGTCTGCGGGGTGAATACGTCGGTGTAGCTGGCATAGACCGCCCACTCGCGACTCAGGTCGTACACGATACCGGCATAGGGCGTGACTTCGCCGGTTTCGTTGGTCTTGCTGTCAGGATTGGCAGTCAGGCTGGTCGCATCCTGGCTCCAGGATTTGTAGCTGTAGTCGTACCAACTGACCCGTGAGCCGACAACCAGTGTCAGATCATCCACAGGCTTTACGCGCCAGCTCCCGTAAAGGCCTTTCTGGCGGATGTCGTATTTACTCGGTGTGCCGAAACCGCCCGCATCGAGCAAGCTTTCATAACTGATTTCAGGACGGTCATGATCGATGTCGAAGATGTTGCCGGAGCCATCACCAAAGGTACGAGCGTATTTGTCGTCTGAGCGGTACTTGGAATAGTTGCCGCCGATCATGACTTCCTGCTGCATCGACAAGGCTTCGAACTTGCCGGTGAGGTTCATGTCCAGACCCAGTTTGGACGAGTCGGTATCGGTGACAAAGTCCGCGTACTGCAAGCCGCTGCCGTCGGGCTCAAGACCATCGCCAAAAGCTTGCGAGCGCTGGTTTTTCGCCTTGTTGGTTTCGCTCATGTGCACAGCGCCGACCTTGAACGCCCAGTCTTCGTTGAAGCGGTGTTCCAGGTCGGTATAGAGCGTGGTGACGTCGATGTCGGTGTGGTTCCACTTCGCACCGGTGTAGGTGGAACGTGGGATATCGACGGGTTTGCCATCAGCGTAACGTGGGAAGCCCCGAACGTTGCTGCGCGAAGTGCCGTCGGAGTTACTGACGGCAAAGCCCAGGGTGGTGTCTTCGCTCAGGTCGAAATCCAGTGCGCCGTAGAGCGAAGTGGTCTTGTACCACTCCTTGTCGACGAACGAGTGGCTGTTGTCCTGATCGGCGACGAAGCGGCCACGAATGGTGCCAGCCTGGTTCAGAGGACCGCCCGCATCCAGTTGCAGGCCATAATGATCCCAGGAGCCAGCCTTGCCGGTGAGAGTCACGGTCGGCGCAGCCTGGCCGCGCTTGCGCACCAGGTTGACCGCACCGCCCGGGCTGCCGGTGCCCTGCAACAAGCCGGAGGCGCCCCGCAGCACTTCCATGCGGTCAAAGAAGATCAGGTCCTGGGTTGCCCAGTTTCCCAGGGCATAGGTGTTACGCGGGATCGGCACGCCGTCGTATTGCCAGTCATCGATCTGAAAGCCTCGCGAGCTGAGGATCAAACCCCGCCCCACCCCTTGCGCGCCAACCAGACCGGTGGTCTTGTTGGCTGCGTCCTTGAGGTCGACGATGTCCTGGTCGTCCATCTGCTTGCGGGTCATCACGGTGACCGATTGCGGAATCTCCTTGAGGGTGTGGGTGCCCTTGCCAATGGTCACGGCGTTGGAGGTGTAGGAGTTGGAATTCTCGGTCGTGGCGTCCACCCGCTGGCCGCTGATGGTGGTGGCGCCCAGCTCCAGGCTTTCGCCCGTGGCGCCGCGCACGAGCATCAGCGTGTTGCCTTCGAAGCTGTAGCGCACGCCGGTGCCCTTGAGCAGCTCGGCAATCGCCGCTTCCGGGGTGTATTTGCCGCTGACACGCGTGCTGCGCAGGTCGGCCATCTCGCTGGCGTCGTAAATCACCTGGCGGTTGGTCTGGTTGCCAAACGCCTTCAGGGCCTGGGGCAGCGACTGCGCCGGAATGGTGATGGCGAATTCTTCCGCCAGGACCTGCGCACTCAATGGCAACAGGCAAGCCATGCCCAACCCGGCCAGCGCGTGGCGCGGGCGAATGCTTCGGGACATGACCAAAGCCTTGAACAGAGGTTTGAACTCATGAATTGCTGACATCGTGCTCTCTATTATTGGTAGAAGGATTGGACGGCCAACCGTTGCCTGGACCTTCGACCGGACCCCTCCCCGGGTATCGGTCGTCCGGACAACGGAAAAATTCTTGTAGCGCCGCACGAACCCTGAGGCAGTTCTACCTGCCCGGTTTTGCGTGCTCACAGAAGTGAGACGCAGCACCGGGGAAAAACCGGAATGAGTTTATTTATCATTTGTGGATTTTTTGTAAAAAGCCCCCGATGGACCCCATTGCCCTGTAGGAGCGAGCTTGCTCGCGATGGTCATTAACGATGACGCTGGCTGCCTGGTGCCCCGCGGTGTCCGATCGTCCATCGCGAGCATGCTCGCTCCTACAGAGGATTGTGTTTAACCGTACAGGGGAATTATCGGATGGCGCCTACAGGTCTTTGTAGGCAAACTCTGATTCTTGCTGTTGGGCAATTTGATGCCTTGTTCCGCGTTTCTTTGGCGGGATAGTCTCGGGTCGTCGCTGAGCATTCAGCGGTCGGGTGTGGTAACCCGAGAAACCAGCGCGACAGTGCATGAGTCATGAACACAGGCAGTTTTCATTGCCTGTGTTTTTGATATGGCGGCTGTGCGTGGGACGCCCTTGGGCGTGCCGGTTTCCTTGGTTTCCGGTTTACCACCCTGCGTGCAGCTGCCACCCTTTCGTGTGGTAACGAAATGGCAGCTCCTCAAACCTTGGAGCTAAATCAATGAAAAGCACAGATGCCTCTTACCCCGGAGACCTCAAAACCATCGGCCTCACCCCGCTCATCTACTGCGAAAACCAACCCCTGTTCCACGTCACCCGCGACGTTCCCCTGTGTGACGCCCTGGCCATGGCCTCCGACTTCCTGTTCCTCGCCAAAGGCCTGACCCAGGACGCTGCCTACGCCCGAGACTCCGACCGACACGCCTGGGCCGCGCATTACCTGACGCAGATGGGTAAGGCGTTGGTGGATGATGTGGTGAAAGTGCTGGAGCCCGTGCCAGAACGAACACAAGCCGAACCCAAGAAATAAACCTGCCTCCCCCTGTAGGAGCGAGCTTGCTCGCGATGGTGGTTCAGGCAACGCTGGTTGTCAGACAGTCAGCGTCGCCTGAACCACCATCGCGGGCAAGCCCGCTCCCACAGGGGCAGTGTCCGTCAGTAGATATTGGGGGGGACTGTAAGATCGTTATCGCGAGCAAGCTCGCTCCTACAGGGCCTTCGCCTCCTGCAACTGCCGCACCAGCAAAGCCTTTTCCTCCGGGCTCATGCCGTCCAATCGCAACCTCGCCTGGGCGATTTTTTCCAGTTGGCCCGGGACGCTCTCACTCGCCCGCAACGCCTGGGCCAGGCCGGCCACCGTGGGGTGGTCGAACACCAACCCCGGCTGGATCTCGCATTGCAGCAGCTTGCGAATCCCCGCGACCAGCTTGATCACCAGCAACGAATGACCACCAGCCGCAAAGAAATCACGGTCGATGCCCAGGCGTGGCAGGTCGAGCAGTTGCGCCATGCGCGCCGCCAGCAACTGCTCCAGCGCATCGCGCGGTTCCAGGCCAGTCTCATCAGGAGACTGCGCGCCCAACAGCTGCAACGCCTTGCGGTCGATCTTGCCATTGGCCAAACGCGGGAAACGCTCAACCACCTGGATCTGCTGGGGCAGCATGACATTCGGCAAGCGAAGCGCCAGCGCAGAAAGCAGGTCGTCGAGCCACCCGGAAACCGGCATCTCCCTGGCCACGACGAATGCCAGCATGCCCGCGGACGCTGCGGCCCCCGGGAGCACCAACGCCTGTGCAACGTTCGGCAAACGCAACAACTCGGCTTCGATCTCCGCCAGTTCAATGCGGAACCCCCGCACCTTGATCTGCTGGTCACGCCGCCCGTGCAACTGGATCGACAGATCCGGCCGGTAACGCGCCAGGTCACCGGTGCGATACAGCCGCTGCGTGGCATCGAACGGGCTCTGGATAAACGCCTGCGCATCGGCTTCGGCGTTGAGGTAACCGCGGCACAGTTGCGCGCCGCCCAGGTACAACTCGCCCAACACACCGACCGGCGCCAATTGCAGCGCCTCGTCGAGCACGAACACCTGGTTGTTACCCAGCACCTCGCTCAAGACCCCCGAGTCGCCGTCCAGCACCAACGGATGCACCAGCACCCCTACTGTCGCCTCGGTCGGGCCATAGTGGTTGAACACCCGGCAATCGCTGCGCAAACGAGCGATGCGTGTGAGCAAGGCCGGTGCAATGGGCTCGCCGCCCAGAATCAACGTGCGCGGCACGTGCGCCTGTTCGCAGTGGAGCAACGCAGCCAGGTGAGAAGGCACGATTTTCAGGCAGTCGATGGCCTGTTGTTGCACGAACGCGGCGAAGCGGCTGGCGTCCTGCATCTGCTCGTCGCTGGCCACGTGCAGGGTAGCGCCGTTGAACAACGCGCCGAACAAGGCCGTGTTGCCCAGGTCCGCCGCCACCGTGGAGGTGAATCCCACCTGCCGGCACTGCTCCAGCCCCAGTGCGTGGCTGACTTGCGCGGTGTAGTTGAGCAGTTGCCGATGTTCAATCACCACGCCCTTGGGCTGACCGGTCGAGCCCGAGGTGAACAGCACGTAGGCCACGTCGTCGCCCCGGGTTTGCAGTTCAACAGCAGGCTCAATCCCAGACACCGACGAGGCATTAAACAGCGACGTCAGCGTGCTCACCCGCACCCCACTGCCCTGCCACTGTTCCAACTGCCGACCATCGACCAGCAACAGCTCGGCACCCGCCTGCTCCAGCATCAAGGCCTGACGCGCCTGCGGCCATTGCGGGTCCAGCGGCAGGTACGCCGCGCCGACCTGCCACGCCGCCAGCATCGCCACCACCAGGTCGACCGAACGCGGCAACGCCAGCGCGACAATCGCACCACGCCCCAGCCCCTGGGCGCGCAAAGCCTGAGCCAGCGTAGTCACCTTCGCCTGCAATTGCCCGTAGCTCAGACGCTGCGTGGCGTCGGTCAAGGCAATCGCGTCCGGGTTGCTGCGGGCATGTTCGACAATGCGTTGCGGCAGATAACGCGCCTCGACCACGCTCGGTGCCGGGTTGATCGCCAGCAAGCGCTGCTGTTCGTCGGCACCGAGAAGCGACAACTGTCCAAGCAGCGCGCGCGGGTTGGCGACAATGGCGCCCAGCAACACCTTGAACTGGCCGACTAGCCCTCCAATCGCCTGCGCGCTGTAGCGCGAGGCGGCAAAGTGCAGGCGCAGCGCCTGTGCCGCACCGCTGTCATCCAGCTCGGCTTGCATCAACAGTTCCACCTCTCCGGGCGCCGACGGCTGCGGCGACGGCAACCAGTGCAACCCGGCCGTCTCGGCACGCGGCGCACGCCACACGGCGAAACCACAAGCCGGAACCGCGACCTTGGGTGCCAGTTCCGGCGCCCAGTATTCCTGCCAGGTGCGATGTTCATCCAGACGCGCCGCCAATTCCGTCAGCCAGCCATCGAACGGCGCGGCCAAGGGCAGCGCCAGGTTCAGCGGTAGGCTGCGCGTGAAAACGCCCAAGGCGTCGGCAAAATATTCGTAGTCCTCGCGGCTGTCGTGGCGCACCCCGACCAGCATCTGTTCCTGCCCGCTCAAACGGGCGAGCAACAACCACCAGGCCCCTTGCAGCAACAGGCTTTGCGGTTGTTGCAGCGCCGCGCTGGCTTGCTGCAAGCCGACCAGCAGCGCAGGTTCCAGCGCGCTGCTGAACAAGGCGGAAGCCGACTCGGCACTGGCCTTGCGATAGGCCAACCATGGGCTGGACAACTCGACGTCCGCATCCTGCAGGTGTTCCTGCCAATACAACCGGGCACTGGCAGCATCTTCATCGAGCACCACTTCGCTGCGCCATTCCAGGTACTGACCGAACTCGCCTGGCGCATCGTCGCCCTCGGGCAAGCCCTGTTCATACGCCAGGCGCACTTGCTGATAAAGCAGATGCAGACCATTTTCATCGCTGCAATGCCGCGCCACGCCAAACACCAACTTCCACTGCGCATCTGCCAGGCGATACAGCACTGCCTGGGCATTCTCCGACTCGCCCGGCACAAACGAACGCGCCGCCCATTCGTTCAGTTGCGCTTGAATATCAGCCGCCGACTCGATCCGCGCCTGCACCGTCAACGGAAAGCGCCCAACCCCCGCTGCAAACTGGCGAAGACCATGGAACCCCGCTGCCTTGCCCAGTTGCGCGAGCAACATCGGCTGCTGCGCCAGCACGGCATCCAGCGCTGCTTGCAAGCGCTGCGGGTCCAGTCCGCCATTGATGTCCACTTCCAGGAAATGCAAGGCATCGGCGCACACCGAAGCCTTCGGCAACTGCGCCAGCACACGCTGCTGCTCCGGGGTCAGGGCATGCCCCACATCCTGCTGATCCATGGTTACAGGGTTCATGCGCCGGTTTCCTCGGTGTTCGGTTGCGTCATTCGCAACGTGCTGTGGTCGACCATGTCGCCCATGGCGACGACGATTTTGCGTGGTCCTTCGTACGGATCGCGGGCGTGGGCCACCAGCATGTTGTCGAGCAGGATCGCGTCGCCCTTCTGCCAGTCGAAACGCACTGCGCATTCCTCGTACAGCTCGCCGATGCGCTGCATCACCTCGTCTTCGATCGGCGTGCCGTCGCCGTAGTAGACGTGGCGCGGCATGCGTTCCAGGCCGTACATCGACAGCAGGTCTTCACGCACTTCCGGTTCCAGCCAGTAGATGTGGTGCAGTTGCACCTGGTTGAAGAACGACTTGGCGCCGGTCACCGGGTGACGAATGATGGCCGGGCCCGGCGTGCGGGTCTGCAACTCGTCGTTGTCCAGCCAGCGCCACTGGATGCCACCGGCGCGGCAGCGGGCTTCGACTTCGGCGCGGTCCTCTGTCTTAAAGAAGTGCTGCCACGACACGTCGAGCTTGTCGGTAAAGGTGCGCACGTAGAGCAAGCCCTTGTCCTCGAACTTCTCGCGCAAGTCCGCCGGCAGCTTTTCGTACATCAGGCGGCAATCCACCACCGGCGTGGCACCGCCCGACAGCGAAGGCTGCTCGCAATAGAACATCTGCTTGCGCGGCCAGCGGTCCTGGTGCGAACTCTCGTTGTGGAACAGGATCATCTTGCGTTCCGGGTACGGCGTGGAGCGGTAGGTGTTCTTGCCGCCCTCCTTCTTCGGCAGGTCGCCGTACTGGCCGTAGAGGCCCGGCTGGATGGCCTCGGCGAAGGCTTCGAAGCCCTGGACGCCGTCGAGTGCGAAACCACGGAACAGGATGCCGGCGTGTTCGGCCAGTTTCTGCTCGAGCAATGGCCGGTTCTGCTTGATCCACTCGATCAGGTCCAGGTTCGGCTCGTTCGGCTCCACCAGCAACGGGAACGGCTGTGGTGCAGCAAGCAGCGATTCACGCACCGGCGCCGGGCGGATCTTGCTCACGGTGGCGGCGGAACGCTTGAGGAATTTGCCGAGTTTGTCGGCTTTCGGTCCTGGCACGGCGGGCCTTGCGGCTGCGGCTGCGTGTTCGACTGGCATGCTGATAGCTCCCAATTGAATGTCCTGATCAGCGACGATCTGTTCCAACAGGGCTATCCAGGCCTTGACCAGGTACTGGATGCGCTCATGTCCGAACAAGGTTGTGGCGAATTGCCAATTACCCAGCAATTGCCCTTCTTCATCGTCAACGAACAACGCCATGTCGAATTTAGAATGGGACTCCAGCACCGGCAGCGTTTCCACGCTCAAACCGCCCAGGGTCTGCACGCGGCCGGGCAGATTGTTCATCACGAACAGCACCTGCACCAGCGGGTTCATGCCCTTGTGCCGCGCCACTCCGCACGCGTCGACGATCATGTCGAAGGGCAGGTCCTGGTGTTCCAGGGCGCCGAGCAGCGTCTGTTGGGTGTTCGCCAGGAAGCTGGCGAACGGTACAGCGGCATCGAAGCGCGAACGCAGCGGCAGCACGTTGACGAAGAAGCCGATCAGGCGCTCCAGCTCCGGTTGCCCGCGCCCGGCCACGTCGGCGCCGACCAGCACGTCCGCCGCTCCACTCACCTGATGCAGCAGCACCTGGAAGGACGCCAGCAGCGTGCTGTACAGGGTCACGCCGGCCTGGGTCGAGTGCTGGCGCAGGGCACGGGACAGTTCGCCGGTGAGGCGGAACTGCACCGAGTCGCCATCGAACGACGGCACCAGGCCGCGCGGGTTGTCCGTCGGCAGCGACAATTGGCCGCTGTAACCGGCCAACTGTCCCTTCCAGTAAACGGCCTGCTGCCCGAGCACGCCCTGCTGTTCCAGCGCCTGTTGCCACAGGGCGAAGTCGGAATATTGCACGTCCAGCGCTGGCAAGCGCGCGGTGTCCGGGTCTTCGCCCAGGTGGTAGGTCTGCACCAGTTCGTTGACCAGCACGCCCATCGACCAACCGTCGGAAATGATGTGGTGCATGCAGAACAACAACACATGCTCGCTCGCCCCCAGGTGCAGGATGCGCCCGCGCCACAATGGCGCCTGTTCCAGGTCGATGGGCGTGCGCACGTTGTCCAGCGCGGCCTGGGCCACGTGTTCTTCCTGGGCGCTGCGCGAAAAGCCGGACAGGTCGGTCAGCGGGAAGTCCACCGGCACCTGCTCGCGGATCAGGGCAATCGGGTCGCCCTCATCGTCCTGGGCATAGGCGGTGCGCAGCACTTCATGTCGCTGCACCACGGCAGCAAAACTGCCGATCAGCCGCTGGATGGACAACTCGCCGCGCAGGCGCAGGGCCATCGGCATGCCATAAGCGGAGGTGCCGCCGGCCAGTTGCTCGGCGATCCACAAACGGCGCTGTACCAGCGACAACGGCGCGACGGATTTGCGGCCAAGGGCCAACAGCGGCGGCACCTCGACCATCGGTTTGCCTTGCTCTTGCATCCACACCGCCAGATCCTGAAGCCGTGGATGGCTGAACAGGTCGCGCAGGCTCAACGGGTAATCCGTCAGCTTGCGCAAGCGCGACACCGCCTGGGTCGCCAGCAACGAATGGCCGCCCAGTTCGAAGAAGTGATCATTGCGCCCGACCTGCTCAAGCTCCAGCACCTCTTGCCAGACCGTGGCGATCTGCTGTTCCAGCCCCCCGACCGGGGCGATGAAGCCGCCCGTCGCCGCCGTGGCATCCACCTTCGGCAAGGCCTTGCGGTCGATCTTGCCGTTGGGGCTCATCGGCAGAGTTTCGAGCAGCAACACATGGGCCGGCACCATGTAGTCCGGCAGGCTCTCGCGCAGGCGCGCCTTGATTTCATCACGCACCTGGGCCGCCCGCTCGCCTCGCGCCAGTGCGGGGTCGTCAAACGCCACGTAGGCCACCAGTTGCTGACCGATGGCCGCCGGTTGCGCCACTACCAATGCCTGGCGCACCGACGGCGCCTGTAACAGGTGGGTCTCGATTTCGCCCAGTTCGATACGAAATCCGCGAATCTTCACCTGATGGTCCAGGCGCCCGGAGTAGTCGATCAAGCCGTCGGGGCGATAACGCGCCAGGTCGCCGGTGCGGTACAGGCGACCGCCGCCGACCGGGTCGAACGGGTCGGGAATGAAGCGCTCGGCGGTGAGGTCGGGCCGGTTGAAGTAACCTCGGGCGAGCAAGTCGCCGCCGATCACCAGCTCACCGACCACGCCGACCGGTGCCGGCTGGCCGTGGATGTCCAACACGTGCAGGCCGCGACCTGGCAACGCATGACCAATCGGCATGGTTGCCGGTAATGGTTTCAGGCGCTGGGCGTAGTCGGTGCACACCAGTTCCGTGGCGCTGACCGTGGCTTCGGTCGGGCCGTAGGTGTTGAGCAGGCGCACATGGCCCAGCCCCGCCTTGGCCCAGGTGGCGACGCCTTCCGGTGGCATCGCCTCGCCGCCGACGCTGACCAGGCGCAGCACACCGTAATCACGCGGTGCGCTGGCGGCGAAGTCCTTGACCAGCATGTTCCAGTAGGCCGTGGTCAAGTCGCTGACGGTGATCCGCTGCTGCATCACCGCGCGGTGCCAGGTCTCGCTGTCCCAGATGTCCGAACCACGCAGAATCACCGTCGCGCCGCAGATCAGCGGTGGATAAAGCTGCTCCACGAAGGCATCGAAGTTGAACGTGGCAAATTGCAGACAACGGTCCGCCGCACTCAGGCCATGGAAGCCCACGGTGGCCAGGGTGTGCCGCGACAGCGCCGAGTGCTCGATGGCCACGCCTTTCGGACGCCCGGTGGAACCGGAGGTGAACATCACATAGGCGAGGTTGCGCGCACCGCAGCGTACCGACAGGTTGTCGTCCTGCGCCGGCAACTGGAGGTGATCGAGGCTGAGCGCGGTCACCCCCTGCACGACCGGCAATGCGCCCTGCAAGTGGCTTTGGGTCAGCAACAGACGCAGGCCGCTGTCCTCGATCATCGCCCCGAGGCGTTCGGCCGGGTATTCCGGGTCCAGCGGCACATACGCGCCACCGGCCTTGAGCACGGCCAGCAGGCTGACGATCATCGCCACCGACCGCTCCACGGCGATGCCCACGAGCACATCCGGGCCGACGCCGTGCTGTACCAGCAGGCGCGCCAACTGGTTGGCCTGGGCATTGAGCGTGGCGTAACTCAGGTGTTGATCGTTGAAGACCAGCGCGATGGCGTCCGGCGTACGGGCCACCTGCTGCTCGAAGATCTGCTGCACGCGGCGCTCATCGCCCGGTTGCGCAAGAGGCTCGCGCAATACCCCAGGCGTCAGGGTGAACTCACCCAGACAACGCTCGTCGGGCGCCTGCACCATCTGCTGCAACAACTCGCCGAAACACGCCGCCAGTTGCGCGATGCCGCCGCCGTCGAACTGCTGGCGGTTGTAGCTGAACTGCAAGGACAACTGCTCGCCGAGCATCACCGACAGGGTCAGCGGGTAGTTGGTCTGTTCGAAGTTCGCCACCTCGCCGAAGCGCAGCGCTGGCGAGCCGCCCTGTTGCAGGGCCCCGGCAATTGGGTAGTTCTCGAACACCAGGATGTTGTCGAACAGCGCTTCACCGCCCTGCCCGGCCCAGCGCTGGATGTCGAACAGCGGCGTATGTTCCTGCTCGCGCAACGACAGGTTCTGCGCCTGCACCTGTTGCAACCATTGCGCCAAGGCTTGCTCGGCACGGGGGCTGGCGATGACCGGCAAGGTGTTGATGAACAGGCCGATCTGTTGCTCGACGCCAGCCAGTTGTGCCGGACGCCCGGACACCGTGGCGCCGAAGCACACCGTGTCCTGGCCGGTGCAACGCTGCAACAGCAGCAGCCAGGCGGCTTGCACCAGGGTGTTGGCGGTGACTTTGTGGCGGCGCGCAAACTGTTGAAGGTCGGCGGTGCGCTGGCGGTCGAGTTCGAGGACGTACTCGCCCTGTTCCGCTGGCTCGCTGTCATTGTGGATAAGTGCCTTGGCCAGACAGGTCGGCTCTTCGAAGCGGGTCAGTTGCGCCTTCCAGAAATCTTCGCTGACCTTGCCGTCCTGGAGCGCCAGCCATTGGATGTAATCGCGATAACGCCCGCTGCCCAGAACGGGGACCTGGCCGTGGTAACGCTGCAACACGTCGCCCAACAACTGCGAATTGCTCCAGCCGTCCATCAGGATGTGGTGGCTGGTGTAGATCAGTTGATAACGCTCGGCAGCGAGCTGCACCAGCACCAGGCGCAGCAACGGCGCCGCTTGCAGATCGAAACCCTGCTGACGCTGTTCGCTCGCCAACTGTTCAAGGGCGGCGGGCAGATCGCTGCGCTCGCGCCAGTCCAGCACGCTGAACGGCACCGGCAGATCCTTGTGGATCACTTGCAACGGACGCTGCACCTCTCCGTCCCAGACAAAACTGCTGCGCAGCACATCGTGGGCGTCCATCGCCGCCTGCCAGGCCTCGCGGAAACGCTCGACCTGCAAGCCGTCCACTGCCACGCACAGTTGATTGATGTAGTCGCCGGCCTGTTGCTCGTAGAGGGTGTGGAACAGCATGCCCTGTTGCATCGGCGACAGCGGGTAGATGTCTTCGACTTGGCGCGGTGTGACCGCCAGGGTGTCGAGTTGTGCCTGGTTCAGCGCGGCCAGTGGGAAGTCGGACGGCGTCAGGCCCTGGTGCAACGGCTGGCAGCAGTGTTCGATCAGGCGCTCCAGCTCGCGACCATAGGCTTGGGCCAGGCGCTCGATGGTCACTGCGTCGAACATCTGCCCGCTGAAGGTCCAGGCGATGCTCAGCTCGCCGCCATACACCCGGCCATTGAGGGTCAGCCAGTTATCCAGCGCCGCTTGCGGGCTCTGGTGGGCGCCCGCCGATTCGCTGGCCGGGGTGAACAGTGCGTCGTCGGTGAAACCGGCGTCGAACTGGCCCAGGTAGTTGAAGGTTATGCGCGGCACGGGCAATGCCTTGAGGGTCTGCCGTGCCTGCTCGTTGCCCAGGTAGCGCAACGCGCCAAACCCCAAACCCCTGTCGGGAATGGCGCGCAGTTGCTCCTTGATCGCCTTGATCGACGCAGCGGTATCAGCGGCCGGGGTGAGGCGAACCGGGAACAGGCTGGTGAACCAGCCGACGCTGCGGCCGAGGTCCAGGTCGTCGAACAACGCTTCGCGGCCGTGGCCTTCGAGCTGGATCAGGGTCGAGGCTTGACCGGTCCAGTCGCCGATCACCTGCGCCAGCGCCGTCAGCAGCAGGTCGTTGATCTGCGTGCGGTAGGCGGCGGGCGCCTGCTGCAAAAGTTGGCGGGTCCGTTGCGAGTCGAGTCGAGTCTCGACATGCAGCGCATGGCGGTTGTGCAATTCGCCGTGAGGTCGATCACACGGCAGGTCCACCGGCGCGCCGTGCAACTGCGCGGTCCAGAAACCGAGCTGCGCTTGCATCGCGGCGCTGTCGGCCTGAGCTTGCAGGCGGCGCGCCCAGGCCTGGGTGGAACTGGTCTTGGCCGGCAGCTTGAGCGCCTGGCCAGCCTGCAACTGTTCGTAAGCCTGTTGCAGATCTTCCAGAAGGATGCGCCACGACACCCCATCGACCACCAGGTGATGGATCACCAGCAACAAGCGCTGGCTGCCATCGGCCATGTTCGCCAGCACCGCACGTAGCAGCGGGCCGTTGGCGAGGTCGAGGCTGCGCTGGGCCTGTTCGGCCAACTGTTCGAGGGCCTCGGTATCCGCGACATTGGCCTGCCACAGCAGGGGCTGCTCGGCCAGATCGCGGTGGCTGGCGAGCACGGCGCCATTCTCCAGGTTGAACGAAAGGCGCAGGGCGTCATGGTGCCTCACCAGCGCCTGCAACGCCCGTTGCAGGTGGTCGGCGTGCAACGGCTTGGCGGTCTTGAGCATCACCGACTGGTTCCAGTGGTGCGGCTCGGCCAGGTCACGTTCGAAGAACAACTGTTGGAACGGCAACAACGGCGTCGAGCCGGTCACGGGGCCTTGCTCGATGCTCAACGCACCTTCGCCCACCGTGGCCACTGCGGCCAGACTTTGTACGGTCTGGTGCAGGAACAGATCCTTGGGGTTGAAATGAATCCCGACCTGACGGGCGCGGCTGACCACCTGGATCGAGATGATCGAGTCGCCGCCCAGCTCGAAGAAATTATCGCCGGTGCCAATTTGCTCACGCCCGAGCACGCTTTGCCAGATCTGCACCAGCACCTGTTCCACCGCCGTGGTCGGTGCGCTGTAGGCGTGGCTGCTGGTCTGGATGTCAGCCTTGGGCAGCGCCCTGCGTTCCAGTTTGCCGTTGGGGCTGACCGGCATTTTCTCCAGCCACTGCCAATGCTGCGGCACCATGTAGTCCGGCAGGCTTTGGCCCAGGTGCGCCTTGAACACTTGCGCCAGGGCATGGTGGCTGGCGTCGTCGGCGTGCAGCAGCGCGGTGTCGACGGGCACCACGTAAGCCACCAGCATTGTGCCGTCCTGGGCGATGACCACGGTTTCCCGCACGGCGTCGTGCTCGGCCAGGCGCGCTTCGATCTCGCCCAGCTCGATGCGCAGACCACGGACTTTCACCTGATGGTCGATGCGTCCGGCGTATTCAATCACGCCATCGGCGCGGTAACGGGCCAGGTCGCCGGTGCGGTACAGGCGTGCGCCTGCGCCGAACGGGCTGGTGACAAAACGCTCGGCGGTCAGTGCCGGACGTCGGTGATAACCCCGCGCCAAGCCTTCGCCGCCCAGGTACAGCTCACCAATCACGCCCACCGGCAACGGCGCCAGTTCAGCGTCGAGGATGTAGGTGGACAGGTTGGCAATCGGCTGGCCGATCGGCACCCCGTCATGCCCTTCATCGACACAGGTCCAGTGGGTCACGTCGATGGCCGCTTCGGTCGGGCCATAGAGGTTGTACAGCGAGGCGTTGGGCAACTTGGCGAACACCTGCTGCTGCGCGTCCACTTGCAGGGCCTCGCCGCTGCACACGATGCGCGTCAGGCTGGTGCAGGTGGCCACGGCCGGGTCCTGCACGAACACCTGCAACATCGAAGGCACGAAGTGCAGCGTGGTGATGCCGTGCGCGGTGATCAGCTCGATCAGTTTTGCCGGATCGCGATGCGCGCCGGGGGCGGCGACTACCAGGGTGGCACCGGTCAGCAGCGGCCAGAAGAACTCCCAGACCGACACGTCGAAACTGAACGGGGTCTTTTGCAGGACCTTGTCGCTGGCGTCCAGGCCATAGGCCTGCTGCATCCAGCACAGGCGGTTGACCAGCGCCGAGTGACGGTTGGCCGCACCCTTGGGTTTGCCGGTGGAGCCGGAGGTGTAGATCACATAAGCGAGGTTTTCCGGGTCCAGGGCCAGGCACGGGTTGGCGTCGCTGCGCCCGCCCAGCCAGTCGTCGTCCTGATCCAGCACCAGGCTGCGCAGGCCCGGCGGAATCGGCAGGTGCCCCAGCAGGTGGTTTTGCGTCAGCAGCAGTTCGATGCCGCTGTCTTCGAACAGGTAGGCCAGGCGTTCGGCCGGGTACTCCGGGTCCAGCGGCACGTAGGCACCGCCGGCCTTGAGGATCGCCAGCAGGCCGACGACCATTTCCACCGAGCGCTCCACGGCGATGCCCACCAGCACATCTGGGCCGACGCCCTGCTCGATCAACACCTGCGCCAACCGGTTGGCCCGTGCATTGAGCGCGGCGTAGCTCAGGCGCTGCTCGCCGAATACCAGCGCGCAGGCGTCCGGCGCGTTGGCCACCTGCTCTTCGATCAGGGCGTGTACCGGGCGCTGCAACGGGTAATCGGTTGCCGTGGCGTTCCAGTCGGCGACCATGCGCTGGCGCTCGTCGTCATCGAGCAAGGCCAGTTGCGCCAGCGGACGGTTCACGTCGGCCGCGAGGCCCCGCAGCAGGTTCACCCAGTGGCGCCCCATGCGTTCGATGGTGGCGGCCTCGAACAGGTCGGTGGCGTAGGTCAACGAGGCGTGCAGCCCTTGCGGGTTGTCGCTGGTGTCCAGGGTCAGGTCGAACTGCGAGTTGCGGTGCTCCCATCTGAGGGTGTCCAGCTCAAGGCCCGGCAATGCGGCGGCCATGTTCGACTCGGCTTCAGTGCGATGGTTGAACATCGCCTGGAAAAGCGGGCTGTGGCTGAGGTTGCGCTGCACCTGCAAGGCATCCACCAGTTGCTCGAACGGCAGGTCCTGATGCATTTGTGCGGCCATCGCCGTCTGCCTGACCTGTTGCAGCAACTGGGCGCCGCTCATCGAGCTATCGAACTCGGCACGCAGCACCTGGGTGTTGACGAAGAAGCCGATCAGGCGCTCGGTTTCCAGGCGGTTACGGTTGGCGATCGGCACGCCGACGCGGATGTCGGCCTGGCCGCTGTAGCGGTGCAGCAACGCCTGGAACGAGGCCAGCAACAGCATGAACAGGGTGACGTTTTCGCGGCGGGCCAGGGCTTTCAGCTCGGCGGCCAAGGCCGGCTCGATGCCCACCTGCAGGCGTGCGCCGGCAAAACTCTGTTGCGCCGGGCGTGGATGATCAGTCGGCAATTCCAGCAGCGGTTGTTCACTGCCCAGTTGCCCGGTCCAGTACGCCAACTGGCGCTCGCGCTCGCCGGCCGCCATCCACTGGCGTTGCCACACGGCGTAGTCGGCGTACTGCACCGGCAAGGCCGGCAATGGCTGGGCCGAGTAAAGCGCCAGCAGATCGTCGATCAGCACCTGCAACGACCAGGCGTCGGAGACGATGTGGTGCATGGTCAGGATCAGCACGTGGTCCTGCTCACCGACCTGCAACAGCACGCAGCGCACCCGCTCACCGTCGAGCAGGTTGAACGGGCGCTGGGTCTCAGCTTCGACGAAGGCCCGGATGCTGGCCTCGTCGCCCTGCGCGAGGCGCTCCTCACGCAAATCGATGTGGCCACTCGACTCGATCACCTGCACGGTGCGCCCGTCGTCCTCGACGAAGGTGGTGCGCAGGCTTTCATGACGCTCCACCAGGTCTGCGAAGCTGCGTCGCAGCGCGGGCTTGTCCAGTGCACCGCGCAGGCGCAACGCAGTGGGAATGTTGTAGGCGGCGCTGTGCGGGTCGAGTTTCCACAGGAACCACTGGCGTTCCTGGGCAAACGACAACGGCAGCGGCTGCTCGCGCGACACACGGCTGATCACCGCTGGCTGGTCGCCCTGCCCGGCGTCCAGGGCCTGGACGAAATCCGCCAGTACACTGTGCTCGAACAGGCTGCGCAGCGGCACCTGAATGTCCAGCAGGCGACGCACCCGCGACACCACCTGGGTGACCAGCAGCGAGTGGCCGCCCAGTTCGAAGAAGTTGTCGTCCAGGCCCACGCGCTCAAGCTTGAGCACGTCCTGCCAGATGGCGGCCACCTGCTGCTCGCGTTCACTGCGCGGCGCCCGGTACTGCGCCTGCAACTGGTTGACATCGGCGGCCGGCAGGGCCTTGCGGTTGAGTTTGCCGTTCGGGGTCAGCGGCAGGTGCGCCAGGAACAGCAGGTACGCGGGCACCATGAACTCCGGCAGGCATCCCTTCAGCGCAGACTTGAGTTGGTCACGCCGTTGTTGCTGCGCCTCGGGGTCATCGAGGTCCAATTGCGGGGCCACCACATAGGCCACCAGTTGCTGGCTGCCCAGCGCCTCTTGGGCCAATACCACCACCTCGCGCACGTCGGGCTGCTCAAGCAGGCGTGCTTCGATTTCCCCCAATTCGATGCGGAAGCCGCGAATCTTCACCTGATGGTCGATGCGCCCCATGTATTCGAGCACGCCGTCGTGGCGGTAGCGCGCCAGGTCGCCGGTGCGGTACAGCCGCGAACCCTGGCCGAACGGATCGGGCAGGAAACGCTCGGCGGTCAGCGCCGGGCGGTCGTGGTAACCACGGGCCAGGCCATCGCCGCCGATCAGCAGTTCGCCGATGGCGCCCGCCGGGTTCGGCGCCAGTTCGTCACCGAGGATGTACAGCGTGGTGTTGGCAATCGGCTGGCCGAGGTATGGCCGGCGCTGGTCTTCGGTCAGTTGCCAGGCCGCCGACCAGATGGTGGTTTCGGTCGGGCCATAGAGGTTCCACACCTGCCCCGCCAGCCCCAGCATGCGCTGGGCCAGGTCGTCGGCCAGGGCTTCGCCGCCGCAGAAGAATTTGCAGCCGCGCAGGATTGGCGCCTGCTCGTGATCCAGCAGCATGCGCCAAGTCGAGGGCGTGGCCTGCACGACGCTGACCTGCTGCGCGTCGATCAAAGTCAGCAGCGCCTGCGGGTCCTGGGCGGTCTGTTTGTCCACCAGCACCACGCTCGCCCCGCAGAGCAGCGGGCCGTAGATTTCCAGGCCAAAAATATCGAACGAGAAGGTGGTCAGCGACAGCATGCGGTCACAGGCTGTAAGCCCTGGCGCACGGACCATGCTGGTGACGAAATTCACCAGCGCCTGATGGCGCACCATCACGCCCTTGGGCTTGCCGGTGGAACCGGAGGTGTAGATCGCATAGGCGAGGTTTTCGCCGTCGATGCGCACCTGCGGATTCGCTTCGCTATAGCCGCTGGCGTGCAGGCCCTGCGGGTCGAGCAGCAGCGTTTGCACCTCACGTGGAATCGGCAAGGCGTCCAGCAAATGCGCCTGGGTCAGCAGCAATTGCAGGCCGCTGTCCTCGATCATGTGGGCCAGGCGGTCCTGCGGATACTGCGGATCGAGCGGCACGTAAGCGCCACCGGCCTTGAGGATCGCCAGCAAGCCGACGAGCATTTCAAGGCTGCGATCAATGGCGATGCCCACCAGTCGATCCGGACCGACACCCAGCTCGATCAGGCGATGGGCCAGTTGGTTGGCCCGGCCGTTGAGCTGCGCGTAATCCAGCGCCTGCCCGTCGAACACCAGCGCCGTGGCCGCTGGCGTTCGCTGGGCCTGGGCTTCGATCAACTGATGGATGCACCAGTCGCGCGGATACTCGGCGGCGCTGTGGTTCCAGTCCACCAGCACCTGATGTTGTTCTTCGCTGTCCAGCAGCGCCAACTCGCCCACCCTCTGTTGCGGGTCGGCGACGACGCTGCGCAACAAATTTTGCCAATGGCGGGCGAGACGTTCGATGGTCTCGCGCTCAAACAGGTCGGAAGCGTAGGTCAACTGCGCGCCAAGGCCCTGGGCGTCGTCGAAGGTTTCCAGGGTCAGGTCGAACTGCGCGGTATGCGCAGGCTGGCGCAGGTGTTCAATCGTCAGCGCCTGGGTGTTGGCGCGGGCCTGACTACCGCCGGTGCTGCCCTGGTGGTTGTACATGACCTGGAACAGCGGGCTGTAGCTCAGGCTGCGTTCCGGTTGCAGCGCTTCGACCAGTTGCTCGAAAGGCAAATCCTGATGGGCCTGGGCCGCCACCACTGTGTGCTTGACCTGGGCCAGCAGCGTGCTGAAGCGTGCCTGCGGCTCCAGTTCGCTGCGCAGCACCTGGGTGTTGACGAAGAAGCCAACCAGCCGCTCGGTCTCGACCCGGTTGCGGTTGGCGGTCGGCACGCCGACGCGAATGTCGGCCTGGCCGCTGTAGCGGTGCAGCAAGGTCTGGAACGAAGCCAGCAACAGCATGAACAGCGTGACGTCCTGGGCCTTGGCGACCGCGCGCAGTTGCTCAGCCAGCGTCGCCGGTAGCGCCAGTTCGACCCGCGCACCGCGCAGGCTCTGCACCGCCGGGCGCGCATGATCCGTGGGAAGCTCCAGCACCGGGTGTTCATGGCCCAACTGCGTTTGCCAGTAAGCCAACTGACGCTCGCGCTCACCGGCTTCCATCCAGTGCCGCTGCCAGATGCCGTAGTCGGCGTATTGGATCGACAGCGCCGGCAATGCCGGTGCCTGACCCTGACGGTAGGCGTTGTAGAGGTGCAGCAGCTCTTCGACCATGACCCGCATCGACCAGCCATCGGAGGCGATGTGGTGCTGGGTCAGGGTCAGCATGTGTTCAGCGGCGCCCAGATGCAACAGGCTGACGCGCAGCAGCGGGCCGTTGATCAGGTCGAACGGCAGCGCGGTTTGCGTGGCGACGAAGGCCTCGACCTGCGCATCACGGGGTAATGCCGCCGGCGATAGATCCAGTTCATGCACATCGACGGTCAACGCCATGTGCGCGTGGATCACCTGCTCCGCACGGTCATCCTGCTGGCGGAAGGTGGTGCGCAGGCTCTGGTGGCGCTCGATCAGGGCATTGAAGCTGCGTTCCAGTGCCGCCACATCCAGCTCCCCGTGCAAGTGCAGGGCGCTGGGGATGTTGTAGGCGGCGCTGGTTTCGTCCATCTGCCAGAGGAACCACTGGCGTTCCTGAGCGAAGGAAAGTGGCACCGGATCGAACTGCGACTGGGTTTCCGGGATCGGCAGGTTGGCCGGCGACACCCCTTCTTCAAGCATCTTTTGCAGATACACCCTGCGCTTGTCGAGCGGCAAAGTAATGAAGCGCCGCGCAATCTTCAAAGCGACATTGGTATCCATCAAGCTTCCTCCATTTCGTCAAGCAGGGCGTCCAGCTTGCTCAGTTTCAACGAGTCGACCTGCTCACCGGCAGCGGCCAGACGGCTGACGAAATCTGTCAGTACGGGGTATTGAAAAATCAGTTGCGGGGTCAGTTTCAGCCCCAGTTCCAGTTGCAGCCGCGACACCACGTTCACCGCCAGCAGCGAATGCCCGCCGAGCTCGAAGAAGTGGTCACTCCGGCCCACGCGGTCCAGGGTCAGCACTTGCTGCCAGATCGCCGCGACCTGCTGTTCCAGCTCGCTGACCGGCGCCACGAAGCTCGCTTGCAGGTGGCTGGCATCGGCCGCCGGCAGGGCCTTGCGGTCGAGCTTGCCGTTGGGGGTCAGTGGCAATTGCGCAAGGAACAACCAGTGGGCCGGCACCATGTACTCGGGCAGGCTGTTCTTGAGGCGTGCCTTGAGTTCCTCGCGCAGCTGGCGTTGCGCCTCGGCATCGTCGAGCGCCAGTGAGCCGGCCACCACGTAGGCGACCAGTTGCTGGCCCCCGGCGACGTCCTGGGCGAGCACCGCCACCTCATCGACACCCGCTTGTTGCAGCAGGCGGGTTTCGATTTCGCTCAGCTCGATGCGGAAACCGCGGATCTTCACCTGATGGTCGATCCGCCCGCGGTACTCGATGACGCCATCGGCGTGGTAACGGCTGAGGTCGCCGGTGCGATACATCCGCTCGCCCTTGCCAGCGAACGGATTCGGCACGTACTTCTCGGCGGTCATCGCCGCGCGCCCCAGATAGCCACGGGTGATGCCGGCACCGGCCAGGTACAGCTCGGCACTGACGCCCTGCGGCACCGGTTGCAGGTTGGCATCCAGCAGGTAGCTGGCGGTGTGCTTCAGCGGCCGGCCGATGTTTGCCGTGCCGCCGGCGGCGCGGCGGGTCCAGGTGGAATAAGTGGTGTCTTCGGACGGGCCGTAGAGGTCGTAGACGTGTTCGACCGTTGGCTGTTGGTAAAGCGCATCGACCAGCGACTGCTTCAAAGGCTCGCCCGCCAGGTTGATGATGCGCACGCTCGGTGGAATCTGCCCCGCCGCGTGCAGCGCGTTGATCGCCGACGGCACGGTGTTGATCAGGCGTACCTGATCCCGCGCCGGCAACTGCGGCAACTCCAGGGCGTTACGGGCAATGACCAGCGAACCGCCGTTGGCCAGGGTGACGAACAGCTCCCACACCGACAGATCGAAGCACACCGAGGTTGAGGCCAATACACCTTGGATGTCGTCACGGCTGTACACCGATTGCGACCAGTCGATCAGCGCCAGCACGTTGCGATGGGCGATGGCTACGCCTTTTGGTTTACCAGTAGAGCCCGAGGTGTAGATCACGTAGGCGAGGTTGTCCGGCGTGGCGCGGCTCAGCGGCGCGTGCTGTGGATAACCCGCCCATCCCTGCGCGGCATCCATCAGCAGCACTTGAGTGTCGCTGGCCACGGTGAGGTTCTGCGCCACCGCCGACTCGCTGATCAGCACACGAGCGCGGCTGTCTTCAAGCATGTAGGCCACACGCTCGGCGGGGTAATCCGGGTCCAGCGGCACGTAGGCGCCACCGGACTTGAGCACCGCGAGCAGTGCCACCAGCAGTTGTTCGGAACGCTGCATGGCCACGCCGACCCGCACTTCCGGGCCGACACCCAGCTCGATCAGCTTGTGCGCCAAGCGGTTGGCCTGGGTGTCGAGTTCGGCGTAGCTCAAGGTCAATGTGCCGAAGGTCACGGCCAGTGCATCAGGAGTTGCTGCCCCCTGCCGGGCGATCAACTCGTGGATGCACAGGTTGTCGGCAAAGCCCTCGCCCGTGAGGTTCCAGTCGTCGACGATGCGCTGTTGCTGTGCCGGATCGAGCAACGTTAACTCGCCGAGGCAACGTTCGCCGCCCTTGGTCATCTGGCTCAGCAGATGTTGCAACTGACTGGCCATTTGCGCCAAGGCCGGCGCGGCGAACGCGTTGCGCTGGTAGCTGAAATGCAGTTGCAGTTCGTGGTCCAGGCTCACCAGCAAGGTCAGCGGGTAGTTGGTCTGTTCGCGGCTCGCCACCGGGCCGAAGCGCAACCCTTGTGGCGCACCCTGCTCCAGCGCCTGGGAGACCGGGTAGTTCTCGAACACCATCAAGGTGTCGAACAGCGCTTCTCCGCCCTGCCCGGCCCAACGCTGGATATCAAACAACGGCGTGTGTTCGAACTCGCGCAACGCCAGGTTGTGCGCCTGCAACACCTGCAACCAACTGGCCAGTGAATGCTCGGCACGCGGCGTGGCGATCACCGGCAAGGTGTTGATGAACAGGCCAATCTGCTGCTCCACACCCGGCAGTTCCGCCGGACGCCCGGCGACCGTGGCACCGAACGCCACGGTGTCCTTGCCGGTGTAGCGCTGCAACAGCAGCAGCCACGCGCCCTGCACCAGGGTGTTGACCGTGACTTTCGAGGCCCGGGCGAATTCGCCCAATTGTGCAGTCAGCCCAGCGTCCAGCACCTGGAAATGATCGCCGTAACCGTGCTCGCCGGGCGCTGGCGGCGTAAGGGTCTGAGCCAGTCGCGTCGGTTCTTCCAGCTCGCGCAAGGCCGGCACCCAGAACGCTTCGCTGGCCGCAGCATCCTGGCGTTGCAGCCAGGCAATGTAATCTCGGTAGCCCCCGGTCTGGCCCGCGACAACCTGCCCGCTGTAGCGTTGCAGCACTTCACCGAGCAACTGCGAATTGCTCCAGCCGTCCATGAGGATGTGGTGGTTGGTGTAGATCAGGTGATGGCGCCGCTCATCAAGACGCACAATCACCAGGCGCAGCAGGCTGGCATCACCGAGGTGCAGTTGCTGGCGCTCGCGGTCGGCCAGTTCCCGCAGGGCCTGTTCCGGCTGTGGGTGCGCTCGCAGGTCGTGCAAGCCGTAAGGCATCGGCGCATGTTTGCTGACGACTTGCACCGGCGCCGGCAACTCACCCTGCCAGACAAAACGCGTGCGCAGGATGTCGTGGGCTTCGACCGCCGCCTGCCAGGCCTGATGGAAGCGTTCGGGGTCGAGGCCTTCGACGTCGAGGCGCATCTGGTTGATGTAGTCGCTCGAGGTTTCCTGGTAAACGGCGTGGAAGAGCATGCCCTGTTGCATCGGCGACAGCGGGTACACGTCCTCGATCAGCGCCGCCGGCAGCGGCAGGCGATCCAGTTGCGCCTGGCTGAGCCGGGCCAGCGGGAAGTCCGACGGCGTGACACCGCCGTGGCCGGCCGCGCAGCAATGGGTGATCAACGCGTGCAGTTCGTGAGCGTAGTCGTCGGCCAGGCGCTGAATGGTCGCTTCATGGAACATCTCGCGGCTGAAGGTCCAGCCCAGGGTCAGCTCACCGCCGTAAACCTGACCATTGAGCGCCAGTTGGTTGGCCAGTGGCGCCGCAGCATCCAGTTCGTCCCCGGCCGCTTCGCCGGACGGCACGAACAACGCGCCACCTTCGGCGTTGAAACTGCCGTCGAACTGGCCCAGGTAGTTGAAGGTCAGGCGTGGCACTGGCAATTGGGCGAGGATTTGCTGCCCAGCGGCGTCGCCCAGGTGGGCCAGCGCGCCGAAACCGAGGCCCTTGTCAGGGATCGAGCGCAGTTGTTCCTTGATCTGTTTCAGGCAATCACCCAGCTCGGCCACCGGGGTCAGGCGCGCCGGGTACAGGCTGGTGAACCAGCCGACGGTGCGGGTCAGGTCGACGCCGTCGAACAGTTCTTCGCGACCATGGCCTTCAAGCTGGATCAACGCACTGTCGGCGCTGGTCCAGCGCACGATGACGCGGGCCAGCGCGGTCAGCAGCAGGTCGTTGACCTGGGTGCGATAGGCTTTAGGGGCGTCTTGCAGCAGTTGCCGGGTGAGGTCGCGGTCCAGTTGCGTGCGCACCGTCACGGCGTGGCGGTTTTGCAGGCTGCCTGCGGGGTTGTCCAGCGGCAGCGCGCCGTCGGCACCGGAAAGCCGCTGTTGCCAGTTGGCCAGTTCGGCTTGTAACGACGGGCTGCGGGCATAGGTTTGCAACTGTTGCGCCCAGGCCCTGGCCGAGGTGGTTTTCGTCGGCAGTTGCAGCGCTCGGCCCTGGGCCAGTTGGCCATAGGCCGTTTGCAGGTCGTCAAACAGAATCCGCCACGACACGCCGTCCACCACCAGGTGATGGATCGCCAGCATCAGTCGCTGGCTGCCGTCGCCGAGGTTTGCCAGCAGCGCCCGCAGGAGCGGACCCTGCTGAAGATTCAAGCTGCGTTGTGCCCGGCTGGCAGCGACTTCCAGTTCGCTGACATCGGCCACGTCGACCGCCCACACCAGCGCATCATGCTGGCTGCCGGGCGCCTGGTAATGGGCATGCCAGCCATCCGCCTGCTCGATGAAGCTCAGGCGCAGGCCGTCGTGATGATCCACCAGCGCGCCGAGTGCTTGCTCCAGCAGATGGGTGTCGAGCGGTTGCGTGGGTTTGAGCATCACCGCCTGGTTCCAGTGCTGGCGCTCCGGGATGGCCTGCTCGAAGAACAATCGCTGCACCGGCAGCAATGCCAGCTCACCGCTGACCGGTCCTTGCTCAATCAGTGGCGGCGCCTCGCCAACCCGCGCCACCACGGCCAGGGCCTGGATGGTCTGGTGCTGGAAGAGGTCTTTCGGAGTAAAACGAATCCCGGCATGACGAGCGCGGCTGACCACCTGGATCGAGACGATCGAGTCCCCGCCCAGTTCAAAGAAGTTGTCGCCCAGGCCCACCCGCTCCAGCTTCAGCACGTCTTGCCAGATCGCGGCCAGTTGCTGCTCCAGCGCGCTTTGCGGCGCCATGTAGGTTTGCTGCAATTGGCTGACATCGGGCTTGGGCAGGTTCTTGCGGTCAAGCTTGCCATTGGGCGTCAGCGGCAGGCGTTCCAGCACCAGCACGTAGGCCGGCACCATGTGCGCCGGCAACGTGGCCTTGAGCTGCTCGCGCAGCTGTTCGGCAAAATCGCTGCGCGCGGCATTCACCGCATCGACCACCACGTAGGCGACCAGGCGCTTGCCGCTGCCGGCGCTGCCTTCCTGGGCCACGACCACCGCTTCGCGCACCCCGGCGAGGGCTTGCAGGCTGGCTTCGACTTCCCCCAGTTCAATGCGGAAGCCGCGAATTTTCACCTGGTTGTCGATGCGGTCCAGGTAGTCGAAGGTGCCGTCGATGCGTTGGCGCACCAGGTCGCCGGTGCGGTACAGCAAACCGCCGACGGTGCTGAACGGGTCTGCAACAAAGCGCTCGGCGGTCAGGCCCGGACGGTTCAGGTAACCCCGGGCCAGCCCGGTGCCGCCCAGGTACAGCTCGCCCGCCATGCCGTGGGGCAACAGGTTCAGGTCGGCGTCGAGCACGTAGGCACTGCGGTCGCCGATGCGGCTGCCGATGGGCGCATAGGCGGCGCCGCAGGGCACCTCGCGTCCGGCTTTCCAGATCAGTGGCGTGACCACGGTTTCGGTCGGGCCGTAGCCGTTGATGATGTAGTCCGGGTCGAGCGCACGCTTGACCCGCTCGAAACTGGCAGCCGGCACGGCGTCGCCGCCGAAGCAGTAGATACGCACTTTCGGCGGGTGGCCTTCGCGCTCGGCATGCTCGGCCAGTTGTTGCAGGTACACCGGTGGGAATGCCACCACTGTCACACCATGTTCGCGCATGGCGTTGCAGGTTTGCTCCGGGGTCCACAGGCTGTCGTCGCGGATCAGCAGCGACGCGCCATGGGTCAGGCTGGTCAGCCAGCGCTCATGGGCGCCGTCGAAGGCGAAGGACATGAAATGGAATTCGCAATCGCTGTCGCGCATCTCGTAGCGCTCGCCGATGGCCTGGCAGTGCATGGCCAGCGGGCCGTGGGCGACGCTGACGCCCTTCGGGTTACCTGTAGAGCCTGAGGTGTAAATCACGTAAGCCAGGTGCTGCGGGTCGAGAGTCACTTGCGGCGCGCTGGTTGGCTGGTCGTCGAGGACAAGACGGTCCAGCTCCAACACTGTGCCATTGACCGGCAATTGCGCCGACACCGAAGAGTCGGTCAGCAACAGGGCCAGGCCCGAATCCTCAATCAGGTAGGCCAGGCGATCGCGTGGGTAACGGGTGTCCAGCGGCACATAGGCGCCCCCGGCCTTGAGCACCGCCAGCAGCGCGATGATCACCCCTTCGCTGCGCGGCAAGGCCACGCCAACCCGGCTTTCCGGGCCGACACCCCGGGCAATCAGCGCGTGGGCCAGGCGGTTGGCGCGCTGGTCGATCTCACCAAAGCTGAAGCGGCGACCGGCGAAGATTACCGCCGTGCGTTCAGGTTGCTGCGCTGCCCATTCGGCGATGCGTTGATGGACCGCCACGTCGACCGGGTACGGTTGCGGGTGGTTGGCGGCTTGCTGCTCGGCCAGTTCGTCCGCGTTGGTCAGGGCGATTTCGCCCAGGCGACGCTCGGCGGATTCGCTGAATTGCGCCAGCAAATGCAACAAGTGGCCGCCGATGCGCTCGATGGCCGCCAGCGGGAACCGTGCCCGGTCGAAGCTCAACTGCAGGGCCAGCGCCTGGCCCAGGGTCACGGCGATGCTCAGCGGGTAGTGGGTCTGTTCCAGGTTGGCGACTTCGCCAAACACCACACCCTGCTCGGCGCCCTGTTGCAGCGCCTGGGCAATCGGGTAGTTCTCGAATACCAGGATGTTGTCGAACAGCGCTTCGCCGCTCTGCCCGGCCCAGCGCTGCACGTCCGCCAGCGGCGTGTGCTCGAACTCGCGCAGGCTGAGGTTTTGCGCCTGCACCGCCTGCAGCCAGGCCGCCACAGTCTGGTCCGGACGCGGCATGCCGATCACTGGCAAGGTGTTGATGAACAGGCCGACCTGTTGCTCGATGCCGGGGATGTCAGCCGGCCGACCGGCGACCGTGGCGCCGAACGCCACGCATTCATGGCCGGTGTAGCGTTGCAGCAACAGCAGCCACGCCGCTTGCACCAGGGTGTTGACGGTGACTTTTTGCTGGCGGGCAAACGCTTCCAGCGATTGGGTGTGCGCAGGCGTCAGGCTGAGGAAATGATCGCCATGACCGCTCAGGCTGCCGCTCCCAGCCACCACCTGGGCCAGGCGCGTCGGCTCCTGCAACAGCGCCAGTTGTTCGCGCCAGTAATCCTCGCTGGCTTGTGCATTTTGGCGTTGCAACCAGCCGATGTAGTCGCCATAACGCCCGGCAGCGGCCGGCGGGGTGTGGCCGCGATAACGTTGCAGCACTTCCCCCAGCAGTTGCGAATTGCTCCAGCCATCCATGAGGATATGGTGATGGGTGTAGATCAGGTGCCAGTCATTCGCAGCCGTTTGCACCAGCACCAGACGCAGCAACGGCGCCTGGCCGAGATCGAAGCCCTGCTGGCGCTCGACATCTGCCAGAGCGGCCAATGCATCAGCCAGATCACTGCGATCGCGCCAGTCGAGCACGCTGAACGGCAATTTCACCTGCTTGTGCACGATCTGGATCGGCTGCTCAAGCTGCCACACGAAACCGGTTCGCAGAATGTCCTGGGCGTCGACGGTCGCCTGCCACGCGGCGCGGAAACGTTCGGGGTCGAGGCCCTGAACGTCGACCCGCAGTTGATTGATGTACTCGCCCGCCGCCTGCTCGTACAGGGTGTGGAACAACAGGCCCTGTTGCATCGGCGACAGCGGGTACAGGTCGTCCAACTGGCCGGCGGCAACCGGCAATCCGTCGAGCTGCGCCTGAGTCAGGCGCGCCAGCGGGAAGTCCGACGGGGTAGCCTGCGGGCTTTCGAGGGCGCAGCAATGCTCGATTACCGCCTCGAGTTCGGTGGCGTACTGCCCGGCCAGTTGCTCGATGGTGCGACGGTCGAACATCTCGCTGCTGAAACCCCAGCTCATGGCCAATTCGCCGCCATACACCTGGCCTTCGACCGTCAGCCAGTTGGCCAGCGGTGCAGACGGATCCTGCGCCGCGCCGTGGCCTTCGCTCGACGGCACGAACAACGCCGCCTCGTCGAACTGGCGGTCGAACTGGCCCAGGTAATTGAAGGTGATGCGCGGTGTCGGCAGCGCCGCCAACACAGCGCCGATGGCTGGGTCTGCCAGATAGCGCAATGCGCCATATCCCAGGCCCTTGTCCGGCACGGCGCGCAGTTGTTCCTTGATGGACTTTATCGAAGCCCCGACCTCGGCGCCCGGCGTCAGGTTGACCGGGAACAGGCTGGTGAACCAGCCGACGGTGCGGGTCAGGTCGATGTCGTCGAACAGATCTTCGCGACCATGACCTTCGAGCTGAATCAACGTACTGCCCTGCCCGGTCCATCGGCACACCACCCGCGCCAACGCCGACAGCAAGAGGTCGTTGACCTGGGTGCGGTAGGCCGCCGGGGCATCCTGTAACAACCTGCGGGTTTGCGCGGCATCGAGGCGGATCTCGACTTTCTGCTCGAAACGGTTTTCCAAGGCGCCATTGGCGTGATCGCACGGCAGCTCGCCCGAGGCGTCGCGCAATTGCGTCTGCCAGTGATCGAGGCTGTGCTGGAACACCGGCAGATGCGCTTGCAGGCGCGCGACCCAGTGCTGATAGGCGCTGGTCTTGGCCGGCAACGCCGCGCCCTGTCGGTAGCACTGTTGCAGGTCTTCCAGCAGGACCCGCCACGACACACCGTCCACCACCAGGTGATGGATCACCAGCAGCAGGCGCTGGCTGCCGTCGTACAGGTCCACCAACAGCGCCCGCAGCAACGGGCCCTGTTGCAGGTCGAGACTGCGCTGGGCTTCTTCGCACAGATCCAGCAAGGCCTGCGCCGAATCGGCCTGACGCTGCCACAACACCGAATCAGCCATCAGCCCGGCATAGGCCTGCTGCCATTGCGCGCCGTCGAATTCATAACGCAGACGCAAACCATCATGGTGCTTGAGCAGTCGCTGCAACTCTTGATCCAGCCTTGCGCCGTCGAGGCGCTCGCGAGGGATCAGCAACAACGACTGGTTCCAGTGCTGACGCTCGGGGATGGCTTGGTCGAAGAACCAATGCTGAACCGGCGACAGGGCCACGGCGCCTGTTGCCAGCCCTTGGTCGATGAGGTTCTGCTCGCCGCTGCGCGCCACTTGCGCAAGGCTGCGCAGGGTCTGATGCTGGAACAGGTCCTTGGGGCTCAACAGGATGCCGGCCTGACGGGCGCGGCTGACCACCTGCATCGAGACGATGGAGTCGCCACCCAGTTCGAAGAAGTTGTCTTCCAGGCCGATGGCGTCAACCGCCAGGACGTCTTGCCAGATTGCCGCGAGGGCTTTTTCCAGAGCGCTGCCGGGGGCGACGTGTTCGCGCTGCTGCTGGCTGCCGTCCACTGCCGGCAGGGCCTTGCGGTCGAGCTTGCCATTGGGGGTCAACGGCAAGGCGTCGAGAAACAGCAGGTACGCCGGGACCATGTAATCCGGCAGATACTGGCGCAATGCGGCCTTGAGGGTTTCACGCAGGCCGACCTGAGCGTGGGCATCGCCCGCCACAATGGCCGTATCGCTGGGCACTATGTAGGCCACCAGTTGCTGGCCATGGCCGCTGTCCTGGGCCAGTACCGCCAGTTCGCGCACGGCCGCCTGTTGCAGCAGGCGCGCCTCGATTTCGCCGAGTTCGATACGGAAACCGCGCACCTTGACCTGATGATCGATGCGCCCGCGGTACTCGATGACGCCATCGGCGTGGTAACGGCTGAGGTCGCCGGTGCGATACATCCGCTCGCCCTTGCCAGCGAACGGATTCGGCACGTACTTCTCGGCGGTCATCGCCGCGCGCCCGAGGTAGCCACGGGTGATGCCGGCGCCTGCCAGGTACAGCTCGGCGCTGACGCCTTGCGGTACCGGTTGCAGGTCGGCATCCAGCAGGTAGCTGGCGGTGTGCTTCAGCGGGCGGCCGATGTTGGCGATGCTACCTGCGGTGCGGCGGGTCCAGGTGGAATAAGTGGTGTCTTCGGATGGGCCGTACAGGTCGTAGACGTGCTCGACCGTATCTTGCTCGTAGAGCGCGTCCACCAGCGACTGCTTCAGCGGCTCACCCGCCAGGTTGATGATGCGCACGCTCGGCGGGATCTGCCCCGCCGCGTGCAGGGCGTTGATCGCCGAGGGTACGGTGTTGATCAGGCGCACCTGATCCCGTGCCGGCAATTGCGGCAACTCCAGGGCGTTACGGGCAATGACCAGCGAACCGCCGTTGGCCAGCGTGACGAACAGCTCCCACACCGACAGGTCGAAGCAAACCGAAGTCGACGCCAATACACCTTGGACGTCGTCACGGCTGTACACCGATTGCGACCAGTCGATCAGCGCCAGCACATTGCGATGGGCAATCGCCACGCCTTTCGGTTTGCCGGTGGAACCGGAGGTGTAGATCACGTAGGCGAGGTTGTCCGGCGTGGCGCGGCTCAGCGGCGCATGGTGCGGACGGCTTGCCCACTCTTGCGCGTCGTCCATCAACAGCACTTGAGTGTCGCTCGCCACATCGAGGTTCCGCGCCACTGCCGACTCGCTGATCAGCACACGAGCGCGGCTGTCTTCAAGCATGTAGGCCACGCGCTCAGCCGGGTAATCCGGGTCCAGCGGCACATAAGCGCCACCGGCCTTGAGCACCGCAAGCAGCGCCACCAGCAGTTGTTCGGAACGCTGCATGGCCACGCCGACCCGCACTTCCGGGCCGACGCCCAGCTCGATCAACTTGTGCGCCAGGCGGTTGGCCTGGGTGTCGAGTTCGGCGTAGCTCAGGTTCAATGTGCCAAAGGTCACGGCCAGTGCATCAGGAGTTGCTGCCCCCTGCCGGGCGATCAGTTCGTGGATGCACAGGTTGTCGGCAAAACCATCGCTGGCAGGGTTCCAGTCACGGACGATGCGCTGGTATTCGGCGCTTTCCAGCAGCGGCAAGTCGCTGATGCGTTGCTGGCTGTCACTGACCATGCCCTGCAACAGGCGAGTCCAGTGTCGGGCCATACGCTCGATGGTACAGGCGTCGAACAAGTCATTCGCGTAGGTCAGCGCCGCGTGGAGGGTGCCGGCCTTTTCATAGGTGTCCAGGGTGAGGTCGAACTGGGTGGTGCGCCCTTCCCACTCGATGGCGCCCAGCTCCAGGCCCGAGGCGGTGGTGACAGTGGCAATGTCCGCGACTTGCGGCTGGTGGTTGTACATCACCTGGAACAGCGGAGTGTGGCTGAGGCTGCGTTCCAGCTTCAAGGCCTCGACCAGACGCTCGAACGGCAAGTCCTGATGGGCCTGGGCGCCGAGGGCGGTTTCCTTGATAGCGCCAAGCAGATCGGCCACGCGGGTCTGGCCGTCCAGTTGCGTGCGCAGCACCTGGGTGTTGACGAAGAAACCAATCAGACCTTCGATTTCGCCGCGGTTGCGGTTGGCGATGGGCACGCCGATGCGAATGTCGGTCTGCCCGGTATAGCGGTGCAGCAGCACGTTGAACGCGCCGAGCAGCAGCATGAACAGGGTGACGTTGTGCTTCTGTGCGGTGGCGCGCAGTTGTTCAGCCAACCGGGCGTCAACGCCGAATTCGTAGCGGGTACCGCGATAGCTCGGCATCGCCGGACGCGGATGGTCGATGGGCAACTCCAGCACGGGATGCTCGTCGCCCAGCCGCGCCTGCCAGTATTCCAATTGCCGAGCCTGTTCGCCGGCCTCCAGCCAGCGACGTTGCCACAGGGCGTAGTCGCTGTACTGGATCGGCAGCTCAGCCAGTTGCGGTTGCTGGCCGACATCAAAGGCGTCGTAGCAGCGAATGAACTCGTCGATCAGCACGTTCATCGACCAGCCGTCGGAAACGATGTGGTGCAAGGTCAGCAGCAGCACGTGTTCCTGCTCCGCCAGCTTGAGCAACTGCACCCGCAGCAACGGGTCGACTGCCAGATCGAACGGCAGCAACGATTGTTGCTGGGCGGCGTGGGCCACAGCCTGCTCGCGCTCCTGCGCCGGTAGCGCGCTGAAGTCGACGTTGTCGACTTGCAACACCGTGCTGGCCGGCACCTGCACAAGGCGCTCGTCAGCCTGACGCTGGAACACCGTGCGCAGGGTTTCGTGACGCGCCACCAGGCTTGCGAACGCCTGATCCAGCGCCGCAGGGTTGAGGCGACCTTTCAGACGCACGGCACCGGGCAAGTTGTAGGCACCGCTGTGCGGGTCCAGTTGCCACAGAAACCACATGCGTTGCTGAGCGTAGGACAGCGCCTGCCGGTCCTCGGCCTCGACCCCCTGGGGGATCGGAAAACGGGCGAAATCCACACCCTCCTTGTGCAAGGCCGCGAGGAACATCTGGCGCTTCTCCAAAGGCAACCCGATAAACCGGCGAGCAAGTTTCAAGGAGTCTTCAGCATTCATTTCTTGGCATCCGGATCAGTAGGCAGAAAGCACAAAGGCGCGTCGTCCCTATAAAACGAATGCAGTCCGGAAAAATTAGCGGGTGGGAATAACTATCAGAGGGGCGGTGCGATGGGGTGTTGAATGCGGCACTGACCCTGTAGGAGCGAGCTTGCTCGCGATTGCGGTGTGTCAGTCACTCATCCATTCACTGGCACACCGCTATCGCGAGCAAGCTCGCTCCTACAGTGGGATTAGGTGGTGTCTGGAAAATCGTCAGGCCGTTGCGGCCACTACATGCCGGCGATGATGAACGTCCAGCTGATCCTTGATCACCCGCAGCACGCGGGCTTCGTGCTCGTGGATAAAGAAGTGCCCGCCAGCCAGCATGTCGAGCGAAAAGCTGCCGTGGGTTTCCTTGCTCCAGGCGATGAGTTGTTCGGTACTTGCCCTGTCGGCCTTGCCGCCAAACACGTGCACCGGGCATTTCAGCAAGGGGCGCTGCAGGGGCTCGAAGCGCCCGCACAGGAGGAAATCGGCACGCAGGATCGGCAGCGTCAGGCTCATCAGCTCTTCGTTGGCCAGCACCTCTTCGCTGGTGCCGTTGAGGGTGCGCAACTGGTCGATCAACTGCGCGTCGGTCTTGGGTTGCGCAAAGCCGCGATCATAATTGGCACGCATCGTCGGCGCCGCTGTGCCCGAAGCGAACAGCGCGACGGGCTCGGGGCAGCCCAATGTGCGAAACGCATGGGCGATTTCACAGGCAAGCAAGGCCCCCAGGCTGTGCCCGAACAGGGCATAGGGCGCCGTGAGCCGGGCTTTCTGTTCCCGGGCCAATTGCAACGCCAGGGTGCGCATGTCGGTGTGCAGCGCCTCGGCATAACGGGCACCGCGTCCCGGCAACTCCACCGGTTGCACATCCAGCCACTGGGGCACCTTGCGCCGCCAGCGGCTGTAAACCATCGCACTGGCGCCGGAGTACGGCAGGCACAGCAGGGTCAGCTTGGTCACCGCGTTCACCTTGGAAAAAGTCGTCTACTTCCATGAACGCGCGAACCCTGGGGCAAATTAGTCAAGCATGCGGATAAATTTGCGTCACGACGTTTCGTTCCCTGTTCAGACCCAAACCAAGAAGAGTGATCGTCGTGGACCTGCAAATCATCCTGGGCAAACTGTTCGCCAATGCGGGCGCCGTCGGTATCGAAGGTGTTTTTCAATTCGTGTTCGGCCCGCACCAGGCCTACTGGTCCGAGGTCAGGGCCAGCAGCCGCACCGAGGCCGGGCGCCATGCCAGTCCCGACGTCACCATCGAAGTCGCGCAGGAAGACTTTATGGGCATCATGGGGGGCTCGGCCAATGTCGAGGAACTGTTCGCCAGCGGTCGCCTGAAGATCGGTGGCAACATGGGCCTGGCGACGATGCTGCCGCAGATCATCGACAGCGCGCGTCATGGCGGCGCCGTGGTGGAAAAGGTCGACATGAACAAGCGCTACCCGACCCCACCGCGTTTCAGCGAAACACTCACCGCCCGCCTGCCGATCCAACGCACGGTGGAGCGTCGGCCGCGCAGCGAATTATCCGTGGAGGAATTCAAAAGCCGCTACTTGCCCAATGGCGTGCCGGTCATCATCAGCGATGCGTTGCAGGACTGGCCGCTGTTCAAGCTCAGCCGCGAAGAATCATTGGTGCACTTTGCGCAACTGCAAGGCATCACCCGCCATGGCGACTACGTGAAGAAAACCTTCTCGACGGAGCGGGACTTTCGCTCCACTTCAATGGCCGAGTTCATCGCCTCACTGGATGCCCCTGCCACCCAAAACGCCGATGGCGAACCACCGGCCTACATGGGCAACAACATCCTGCCGGCGCAATTGATGGAGCAGATCAAGTACCCACCCTACTTCGACCCTTCATTGTTCATCCCTCCACGAATCTGGATCGGCCCCAAGGGCACCCTGACGCCACTGCACCGCGACGACACCGACAACCTGTTCGCCCAGGTCTGGGGCCAGAAAACCTTCACCCTCGCCGCCCCCCACCATCGCGAAGCCCTCGGCACCTGGTCCACCGCACCCCAGGGTGGACTGGACGGCTGCGACTTCAACCCGGACGCGCCAGATTACAAGCGCTTTCCAAAAGCAGCAGCGGTGACCTTCATGCGAGTGACGCTGGAGGCCGGTGATTTGTTGTTTTTGCCAGAGGGGTGGTTTCACCAGGTGGAGTCGGTATCGACTTCGTTGTCGGTGAATTTTTGGGTGAATTCGGGAAGGGGGTGGTAGCTGGGGCTCATTTTTGCGGGTGTACATATCCATTTCTACGGCAACGGCCAGCCCCCCCCTGTAGGAGCGAGTTTACTCGCGATGGTCGACAGAACAACGCTGGGTGTCAGGCTGCCCGCGTTATCGTTGACGTCCATCGCGAGCATGCTCGCTCCTACAGAAGATCAAAATCACAAGCAGAACACGGACCCTGTAGGAGCGAGTTTACTCGCGATGGTCGACAGAACAACGCTGGGTGTCAGGCTGCCCGCGTTATCGTTGACGGCCATCGCGAGCATGCTCGCTCCTACAGAAGATCAAAATCACAAGCAGAACACGGACCCTGTAGGAGCGAGTTTACTCGCGATGGTCGACAGAACAACGCTGGGTGTCAGGCTGCCCGCGTTATCGTTGACGGCCATCGCGAGCATGCTGAACTGGTCAAGTAATCTTGGACACTGATTACGGTTCACGCCGCCAATCTTTCCTTCACGACCGGCGACCTGTAGTCGTTATAGCTGTGAGGCCTGCTGATGTTGTAGCGCGAGACATAGCGCTGCACATCTGCCCGGGCCTCATGCTCCAGTTTGTAGCCCGTTTCAGGCACCCACTCGGACTTCAAACTACCAAAGAAACGCTCCATCGGGGCATTGTCCCAGCACTCGCCTTTACGGCTCATACTTTGCCTGAACCGATGTTTCACAAGCGCATTTCGGAATTTATGGCTGGTGTACTGGCAACCTTGATCAGAATGAAACAACACATCCTGGGGATGGCCGCGCAGCTCAACCGCCATGCGTAGCGCTTCGCAGGTCAGGTTGGCATCAGAAATCATCGAAAACGACCACCCTACGATCCTGCGAGCGTACAGATCCAAAACGGCGGCGAAGTACATCCACCGCTTGCCGACCTTGATGTATGTCACGTCGCCACACCACACCTGATTAACCGCCGTCACATCAAATTTTCGCTTGAGCACGTGCGGCGCCACCAAGGCCTCCACACCCGGCGACTTGTACTTATGGCGCCGGCGCTGACGACTAGCGATGCCAGCTTCGCGCATCAAACTGCGAGCCATATAACGCCCGATACGATGCCCTTTGGCTTGTAGCTCCTTGGACAAAGTACGTGCGCCGGCCGACTCTCTGGACGCCTTGTGGTGCCTGACCAACGCGGCTTTGAGCTTGTCCCGTTCAGGATTTGCTCTGCCTTGGCGCTGGCGCCAGGCGTAAAAGCTACTGCGGTTGCCCCCAAACGCCCGGCAACACTTTTTAACGCCGTACTGCTCGCCCAGCTCATCGATCAGCGTGAATGATCTTTGGCGTCCAAAAGCAGGAGAGCACTGGCCTTTTTTAGGATTTCGATATCCAGGTCTTTCTCTCTGAGCAGAGCTTTGAGTCTCTGGATTTCTCGTTGATCAGCGGTAATCGCCTTGGCCCCCACCGGAGTCGAGCCCAAGCGCTCTTTTTGCACTTGATCAACCCAACGGCGCAGGGCTGTGGGGCCGATATCCAGGCTGGCACAGACTTCGGTAACCGGCTGACCTTCATCCAACACCATGCTGGCAGCCTTGAGCTTGAACTCACTCGAATAGGATTTACGCATATCCAAACACCTCAGATTTGGGCGCTATCATAGCGCCCGATTGAAGTGTCCAAAATCATTAGGCCAGTTCATGCTCGCTCCTACAGGGGGCCAAAGTGAGTCACCGTAAGGGCGAAACCATAAGCGGCCGTTACCGCAGCAATGGATATGCCCCCAATCAAGCCCCAACCAAACCTGACAAAAACTTCACCCACCCACCTGAACTCTCCCCGCCCCCCGCCAGTCAGCAGAATAAGCCCTAACCCCAAGGCGCCGTCCAACATGCAGATCTCACTGAAAAACCAGGTCGCCCTGATCACCGGCGCCAGCTCCGGCATCGGCGCAGGTAGCGCCAAGGCCCTGGCCGCCGCCGGCGCCGCCGTCGTGATCAACTACAATTCCCATGCCGCGCCCGCCGAACAACTGGCCCAGGACATCAACGCCCAGGGCGGTCGCGCTATCGCCATAGGCGCGGACGTCTCGCAGGAAGAAGACGTCGAACACCTGTTCGCAAAAACCCTCGAAACCTTCGGCACCCTGGACATCCTGGTCGCCAACTCCGGCCTGCAAAAAGACGCACCCGCCATGGACATGACCCTCGCCGACTGGAACCACGTGATCGGCGTCAACCTCACCGGCCAGTTCCTCTGTGCCCGCGCCGCCCTGAGAATCTTCAATCGACAGGGTATCCGCGAAGGCGTGTCCCGGGCGGCCGGCAAGATCATCCACATGAGCTCAGTGCACCAACGCATCCCCTGGGCCGGACATGTCAACTACGCCGCCTCCAAGGGCGGCCTCGACCAGTTGATGCAAACCCTCGCCCAGGAAGTCAGCCACCAGCGCATTCGCATCAACGGCATTGCGCCGGGAGCAATTGCCACCGCAATCAATCGCGATGTCACCGAAGGTAATACCACCAACCTGCTCAAGCTCATCCCCTACGGGCGCATCGGCGAGGTCGAGGACGTCGCCAATGCGGTGGTGTTTCTCGCCTCCGACGCCTCCGACTACATCGTCGGCACGACGCTGTTCATCGACGGCGGCATGAGCCTCTATCCGGAGTTTCGCGGCAATGGCTGATCATCACCAGGAACGACAAAGCGCCATCGACGCCCACGGCATCATTGGCGACATGCGCAGCGCGGCGCTCGTCAACGACAGGGGCAGCGTGGATTTCTTCTGTTGGCCTGAGTTCGACAGCCCATCGATATTCTGCTCGCTGCTGGACAGCCCAGAGGCCGGGGTTTTCCAGTTGTCACCGGACCTGCCAGACGCCCGCCGCGAACAGATCTACCTGCCCGACACCAACGTGCTGCAAACCCGTTGGCTGAGCGAGCGCGCCGTGGTCGAGGTGACTGATTTGCTGCCGATTGGCGACAGCGAAGATGATCTGCCGATGTTGATGCGCCGGGTGCGCGTCGTCAGCGGGCGCGCCACCTTCCACATGCGTTGCGCCGTACGCCACGACTACGCCCGCGCCAAAACCCGTGCGCGCCTGGACGATCAGGACGCAGTGTTCGAGGCGGCGGATCAACCAGCGATGCGCCTGGCCTCGGATCAGACGTTGAGCCTCGAAGACCACGCCGCACTGGCCGAATTCACCCTGGAGCAGGACCAGAGCGCACAGTTCCTGCTCGGGGGTGCCGACGATCCTCGCTTCAAAAAAGGCGCTGCCGATCTGTGCATGGCGCGCACGCTGAAGTTCTGGCGCGACTGGTCCGGTCAATCCAACTACCGTGGCCGCTGGCGGGAAATGGTCAATCGCTCCGCCCTTGCGCTGAAGTTGCTGACCTCGCGCAAACACGGGGCGATCCTCGCAGCAGCAACCTTCGGCCTGCCGGAAGCCCCGGGCGGCGAGCGCAACTGGGACTATCGCTACACCTGGATCCGCGACGCCTCGTTTACCGTCTACGCGTTCATGCGCCTGGGATTTGTCCAGGAAGCCAACGACTACATGCGCTGGGTACGCGGGCGGGTCAGCGACTGCCACGGCAAACCGATGAAAATCAACATCCTCTATGGTATCGATGGTCGCCAGGAATTGCCGGAAACCGAGCTCTCGCACCTGTCCGGCCATGGCGGCGCCCGGCCTGTACGCATCGGAAACGACGCCTACGCGCAGATCCAGCTCGACATCTTCGGCGAGTTGATGGATGCCGTGTACCTGGTCAACAAATACGGCGATGCCATCTCCCACGAAGGCTGGAAACACGCGGCTCACGTGGTCGATCAGGTGTGCGAGACCTGGCAGCAAAAAGACGTGGGCATCTGGGAAATGCGCGGCGAGCAGCATCACTTCCTGCACTCGCGATTGATGTGTTGGGTAGCCGTGGACCGGGCGATTCGCCTGGCGTCCAAACGTTCGTTGCCAGCGCCGTTCGCCCGTTGGGACGAGACACGACAGGCCATCTACGCCGACATCTGGGACAACTTCTGGAACGAGGAGCGTGGGCATTTTGTCCAGCACATCGGCGGCACCGCCCTCGACGGTTCGATGCTGTTGATGCCGCTGGTGCGTTTTGTCAGCGCCAAGGATCCACGCTGGCTCGCGACCCTGCAAGCCATCGAGAAACACCTGGTGCGAGACGGCATGGTCTATCGCTACCGTAACGATGACACCGGGATCGATGGCCTGGTCGGCACCGAAGGCGCCTTCGCAGCTTGTTCATTCTGGTACGTCGAATGCCTGGCTCGGGCGGGGCAGGTGGAAAAGGCGCACCTGGAGTTTGAGCAACTGTTGCGCTACGCCAACCCGCTGGGGTTGTATGCCGAGGAGTTTGACAGTCACGGGCGGCATCTGGGCAATACCCCGCAGGCGCTGACACATCTGGCGCTGATCAGCGCGGCAGTGTTCCTGGATCGCAAGTTGAGCGGGGAGAAGAGTTCCTGGCAGCCTTGAGACTGCTCGCGATGGGCCCCCGGCCCCCATCTCAAGCGCTGACCGAAAACCGCTCCCGATAAGCCTGCGGCGTCACCCCCATGGCCCGCAGGAAGCTGCGGCGCAACGTCTCCTCGCTGCCAAACCCGCATTGCAACGCCAGCCGTTTGATCGGCACGCCCGTGTCGCTCAGCAACCGTCGAGCGGTTTCCACGCGGATCAGTTCAATGGCCCGCGCCGGGGTCTGGCCGGTGTCGGCGCGGTAGTGACGCACAAAGCTGCGTTCACTCATGCCGGCTTGCTGGGCCAATGTGGGGATGCCGAGGTCTACGGTAAGATTTTCGCTGATCCAGGCATGAAGCTCGTCGAACCGGCCGCCTTCTTTTTGCAGTGACAGGGTCACGCTGAATTGTGACTGGCCGCCCGGACGCTTGAGAAACACCACCAGTTGCTGGGCGACTTCCAGTGCCATGGTTCGACCGAGGTCAGCTTCGACCATGGCGAGCGCCAGATCGATGCCGGCTGTCACCCCGGCCGAGGTCCACACCGGGCCGTCGTTGATGAAGATCGGATTGGGCTCGACCGTAAGCTGCGGATGTTTTTGCGCCAGTTGCTCGCAACGGGTCCAGTGCGTCACCACACGCCGCCCATCGAGCCAGCCGCTGGCTGCCAGCAGGAATGCCCCGGTGCACACCGAAGACACGCGCCGACAACCCGCCGCGTGCTTGCGTACCCATGCCACCAAAGCCTCGTCTTCCGACGCGGCGTAAACGCCCCAGCCTCCAGCGATGATCAAGGTGTCCCCAGCCTGCTCGGGCAAAGGTTCGGCCAACAGCGCCAACCCCGCCGACGAGGCCACCGCCCCGCCACCGCTGGCGATCACCGTTGGCGCGTAAGGCTCGGGCAAGCCTTTCTGACGAGCAATGTCGTTGGCAGAGGCGAACACTTGCAATGGCCCCGTGACGTCGAGCAATTGCACGTTGGCGAAAGCGAGCACATGAATGATCTTCGGCATGGTTGGCGTAATTCGTGGGGTAATTGGCGTATGCGCCAAATGCTACGAGTCTAATGTGAAGGCGTCCACTCACTTCACGAGAAACATGCCATGACGTTGCAGATCGGTTTTCTGTTGTTCCCTCAGGTTCAGCAACTGGACCTGACCGGCCCTTACGACGTGCTGGCTTCGCTGCCGGATGTGCAGGTGCACCTGATCTGGAAAGACCTGGTGCCCGTCACCGCGAGCACCGGCCTGGTCCTCAAACCGACCACCACCTTCGATGACTGCCCTGCGTTGGATGTGATCTGCATCCCCGGCGGCAGCGGCGTCGGGCCGTTGATGGAGGATGAGGTCACCCTGGCATTCATCAAGGCCCAAGCGGCTCAGGCCCGGTACGTGACGTCGGTGTGCACCGGCTCACTGGTACTGGGTGCGGCGGGTTTGCTCAAGGGAAAACGGGCGACCACGCATTGGGCGTATCACGAGTTATTGGCGCCGCTCGGGGCCATTGCGGTGCAGGACCGGGTGGTACGCGATGGCAATCTGTTCACTGGTGGTGGGATTACCGCCGGGATCGACTTTGCACTGACGCTGGCGGCGGAGCTGTTCGATAAGGAGACCGCGCAACTTGTGCAGTTGCAACTCGAGTACGCGCCTGCGCCGCCGTTCGACTCCGGCAGCCCTCGGACGGCGCCTGCCGCCGTTCTGCAAGAGGCCAACAAGCGTACCGCGCAATCGCGCCAGCAAAGGGCGCAGATCACCGAGCGGGTGGCGGCGAGGTTGGGGATCTGAGCCCGTCAGCAATGGACTGTCATTCGCTTTTGATCTTCTGTGGGAGCGATCGTCAGCACGCAGGGTTTTCGACAGACCAAAAAAAACCCGCCAGAGGCGGGTTTTCCAAGACCATTCGACTCCCTGTCGATAGCGAGTCCCTGCTGATGGTCGATCATCCGTGATCCTGAAGCACTCCCTGTGCTTCAGTTGATGGCGCTAGATTACGTTTCGGATCCAATCTTCGATAGGCGACATCATTACCATCGCGTGTAAGACATTCGCCATAGCCACCCTTCCGAAAACCCTTAGGTCCGTAAGCTTGCTCTTCCTAACGCTCGTTCGCCCGGGTGTTGATCTTCAGAAATTCTTCGATGTTGTTCATCTGTTCATCCCACCCCCGGCTGTCCATGCGGAACGCCTTGAGCCGGCGCGACTGGGGAATGTGATCAAAACCCGACTCGGTCACCTTGAGCAAGGTGCCGTTATCCATGTCTTCGAGATCGAAACGCACCAGCGTGGTGGGCTCCTGGGAGTAGTCGATGTCCGGTTCCACGGCATAGGGGTGCCAGCGGAAGGAAAACACCCGCTCGGGTTCGACCCGCTCCACCAGGACGTTCCACAGCAAGTGTTCGTAGCCGGGGTAGGTAATTTGCCCCTGGGTCCACTCCCCGGCGACAAAACGCTTGCCTTCCAGGGCGACGCCAAACCATTGCCCGAACGCTTCGGCGTTGGCCACCACACGCCAGACCTGTGAGCGCGGCGACTTGAGCAGGATCTTCCTTTCGATGCGATCTGATGCTGGGTTCATAAATCACCTCCTTTACTGCACAGTAGGCCGGTCAGGCCCTTTGTCCAACCTTGAATGTGTTTCTCAATCCATTTGCCTGACATATTCGGCCGCACATCCGGGGCAAAGTTCGAAGGCAGGGTTTCACATCCTGTAACGCTCGTTTCGCTACACTGCCCTCACGTTTCCCGACTCAGTGAGATTCCCATGCCCCCTCGCCTGCTCCTGGCGCTGACGACACTGCTGTTCACCCCCCTTGCCCACGCCGTTGACTGCGCCAACGCCAGCGACCAGGCGACCATGAATCAGTGCGCGGCACAGGAGCACAAGGCAGCGGACAAGGAATTGAATGCGCTGTACCAGCAGATCACTGCGCGATTGAAGAGCAACCCCGAGAGCAAGAAGCTGTTGGTCGGTGCCCAGCGGGAGTGGATTGGCTTTCGCGACGCCGAGTGCAAATTCGCTTCGTCGGCGGTGACGGGCGGGAGTGTTTATCCGTTGATCTACAGCAACTGCGTCACCGAGCTGACCAAGGCGCGGGTGGAGACGCTGAAGAATTACCTGAAATGCCAGGAGGGGGATTTGAGTTGTCCGGTGCCGGGGCAGTAGATCTTCAGTGGCCTTGAGGGCCTCATCGCGGGCAAGCCCGCTCCCACAGTGATTTGCGCACACCGCGAACCTGTAGGAGCGAGCTTGCTCGCGAAGACGTCACCCCAGACACCGAAAAACTACCGGATAAACACCTGAGCCGTCGTAATCGCCATATCCCCCCCAGGCAACTTGATGCTCCCCACCTGTTTCAAACTGTCGGCATCAAAGATCGCCACATCGTTGAACGTCCCCGCCAGGTAGATCTTGCTGCCGTCCTTGTTGAAGGAAATGCAGTAGTAGGAGTGATCCAGCGTCGCCGCCTGGAGCATCTTTTTCTCCTTGATGTCGTACTTGGCCAGGCGGTTGAGCACGCCGAACATCAGGTTGGGGTCCTTCGGCGAGCGCATGCCGCTGAAATAGATCTCCGTCAACGGACCGAAGTCGGTGGTTTCGGTCTTGCCGGTCTTCAGGTCGACACTGAACAACCCGTACAGGTAGTCGGCGGTGGCGGGGTCCTGCTTCTTGTCCTTGAATTTCGCCGTGGTGTAGAGCAGCGAGAAGTCATGGCGATAGGTCTGCTGGTTCCACACGTAGAGCACGTCCGGTGCGGCATAGTTCGCCCGTTTCCAGTGGCGACTGGGGATCAGCACATCGAACTTGCCGGTTTTCACATCGACCTTGTAGATGTCCGCGCCGGCCACATATAGCGTACCGTCGTCACCACTTTGCATGATGGTCAATTGCCGGGGAGCCGGAAAGCTGCGCACGGGTTTGGCGTCCATCCCGGCATCGGTGGCGTACACATCGAGTCGCGGCTGCTGCACTTCGTAGCGATCGTTGAGCATCAGGGTCGGGTTGGCGATTGCGAACAGTTCCTTGCCGTCGTGGCTCAGGGTGAAGGCGAACATCGATTTGGCCTTCTCCCCCGGCTTCTGGGTGATGCTGGCGTGGAACACCTGCTTGCAACTGTCGAGCTCGACGCCGTAGATGTCCGCGTAGTGGTTGTTCAACACGTAGGCGGTCTTGCGGTCCGGTGACAACTGCACGGTGCCGGGGCCAAACGCATCCGGCATCTTGCAGGTCTTGAACAGGCTGTCTGTCGCCAGGTCAATGACGTGCAGGTTGTTCGGGTAGTTGGTGGTCAACATGTACTCGTGACCGTCTTGCAACGCGGTGTTTTCATCGGCCAGGACGTTGAACGAACAGACGACGGCAAACGCGGCCAGGCCGCAGGCTTTGATGCTAGGCATGCTGGATTCCTTATTCTCTGTCCGATCACTTGTCTTTGGGGAAGACCGTGCCAAGGTTGCGCCAGTTGTCGTTGGACGCCTGGGCATCCTTGTTCCAGTCCGGGTAGGTGCTCATCATGTCGGGCACCTGGGCCGGCCACCAGCAAGGGTCGGAGCAGCCATAAAGGTCCGCCTCCATGGGCTGGCACAGCGACGACACACCGCCGAACGCATCGATCTCCCAGCCAGGGTCGGTGGTGGAGGCGCAACCAGCCACGGAACTCATCGCCACGACTTCTTCAATGCGGTTTTCATCCGCGGCCTGATCCAGCTTCAACGCTTTGTTATTGATTGCCTTGAGATGTTTCATATCAGTGAGCCTTGCGCGGAGTGATGTAACTGCTGATGAACGCAGGGTTATTGGCCATGATCCGGGTGTAGACCTCGATGCCGAAATCCACCCAGTCACGCATCAGTTCGCAGTAGTGATAGGTCGGGTGGGCCGGGTCGCCGTAGCGGGCGTAACTTTCGTGGTAGCAGCCGCCGGAGCACAGGTTGCGGATGTTGCAGTCGTGGCAACCGGTGTTGGTGCGGTCCAGGCGCTGGGACAGGAAGTCGTTCAGCTCGACCTGCTTGACCCCTTCATGGACGTTGCCGAAAGTCGGCAGGGATGAGCCGGTAAAGCGGTGGCACAGATTCAGCTCGCCCTTGTGGTCCACGGCCAGCATCTTCAGGCCCGCGCCACAGGGCAGGGCTTTCTTGTGGCCTTCGTGGATATCGGTGATCAACTGATGCAGGTTGGAGAAGCCGATGTTGCGGTGTTCCAGCGCCGCTGTCAGATAGCGTCGGCCCAAGGCCTTCATGCTGGCGAACACTTGCCCCAGTTCTTCGTTGGTCAGGTTGAAGCTGCTGATGTCGCCGGAGGTCACCGGGGCGAACCCCACTTCGGCAAACCCCAGTTCGTTGAACAGGTGGTCCCAGATGGTTTCGACATCCGTGACGCCAGTGGTCAGCGTGACCCGCGCGCCGACCGGGCGGCTGTTGTAACGCGACAGCAGCATCTCGGCCTTGCGCCTCACCACGTCATAGGTGCCCTGCCCGCCCACGGTGATACGGTTGCGGTCGTGCACGGTCTTGGGCCCGTCGATGCTCACCGACAGCCCGAAACGGTGGGCGTTGAGGTAGTCCACCGTTTCCTCGGTGAGCAGCGTGGCATTGGTGGTCATGACGAATTCGACGAACTTGCCCGCCTCGCGAAAGCGTTTCTCACAGTAATCGACCATGTACTCGATCAGCTTGCGATTGCTCAACGGCTCGCCACCGAAGAACACCACGGTGAAGCGCTCTTCGTCGGGGGATTCCTTGAGCAGCATCTCCACCGAGGCGATGGCGGTCTCCACGTCCATCTTCTTGCCGGCGGATGGCTTGTCGAGGTCTTCCTTGTAGCAGTAGGTGCAGCTCAGGTTGCAACCGGTGTTGACGTTGAGCACCACGGTGTTGATGGCGGTGCGCTCGACCCGCTTGGTGGCGATGTCCGGGGTCAGCGGTGAGCCATCACTGACCAGCTCCAGGGCCATCAGCTCGCGCAGGGTCTCGGTGATTTCCTTGCCGTTGAACCGCGTCGCCAGGCGCTGGATCAAATCGTCCGAAGAACAGCCCGGACCGCGCAATGTGTCGATGATCGTGCCCGTCAGTTCGTCGCTGGCGAATAGCGAACTGCTGGGGATGTGAAACAACATGCGGTCGGCGTCAACCTGCACTTCGTGCAGATTGCGCTCAACCAGATTCAAGATAGCGCCCATTGCAACCTCCTTTGCAGACCCGGCTTCGGGGGCCTGCGTTCATTCCGAAAAGTGTCTGGAACCGTGTCGGATCAGCCTTACGGAATGGGTGGATTGTTCCAGCGTTGCACGGTCACGATCATGTGGGCCTCGCCGGTCAGGGATTTCCCTGCGTCGTCGACGGCGGCAATGACCTTGAGGTTGCCGGCATTGTTGGTGGACATCTTGCGTTGCGGGTTCGGCCCGGCATCGCCTGGTGTGAACACGCCCGTATCGGCCTCCATGGTGCCGGCGAACTTGACGTCCTCATCTTCCTTGGCACGATCGTCGAAGGCTTCGACCTTCCACTGCGCAGGGAACACACCGATGCGATACGGTTTGCCGTCAGCCCCCTTGCCCCAAGCCTCGGCGTCGAAACGCCCCTGCACCTTGGGCGTCGACCCACCGCCCTCGCCGATCCGCGCCACCGAGAATTCCGGCACCACCTTGACCTCGGCGATCTTGCTGTAGACCGACAGGCTCGGGCCTTTCAGCGTTCCCACCGCGACCGCCCGCAAGCCCGGCTGGGCATTGGCGGCGGCCTTGAGCTTGACCTTGATCTGTTCGGGCGTCTGCGAGACGACCTCGACCACTTCCACGCCCTTGCCGAAATTCGGCTTGCCGGTCAGGCCACTGCCGATCAGGGTCACTTCGGTTTCGCTGCCGGCCTTGAGGTAACCCGGTTGCACCGCCAGCAAGCGGCTGCTGCCCTGCTTGGCGGCGACGAAGTCCAGGCCACGCTCGTCATGCTCGGCCTCGAACATCCGGCCCTGCATCGCGTTGCCCTGGGCGGCGAACACCTGGCGCAGGGTCACGCCGTCGATGCTCACGTTGCCGCGCCATTCGTAGCCGGTGTAGAGGATCGCGCTGCCGTCGCCGTTGAACGGCGTACCGTCGGCGTACTGACCTTTGATGCTGACCTTGAAGGTGTCATCGCCAGCGGCGCTGACGCTCATTATCCCGGCTAACTCGCCCTTGCCTGGCAGGTGGCCGCTGAAACTCCAGTCGCCCGCCAATGCTTCAGCCTTCGGCGCGCTGGCTAGCCATTTTTTCCACGCTGGGTTGTCCAGTGGATAACGCTTGGCCAGCAGCGGCACCATCTCCTTGCGGGCGAGATCGAACCAGTCGCGGTCGCGGGACAACGCCTGGTACTCCAGCGACGGCCACTGGCCGAGGTGGAAGTTCACCAGGCGCTCCCACTCCTGGGCGGGCCGGCGTTGCAGGGCGACCCGCGCACCGGAGTGGCAGCGGCCACACATCTGGCTGGTTTTCTCGTCGAACTGTTCGACCGTGTTGAGCCGGCGCTCCATGGCGTAACGCACGCCGTCGGTTTCGCTCGGCGCCAGGCCCTGGGTGTCGGCCAGGTATTTGACCAGGGTGCGGCGATCGTCATCGCTGATCTGCAAACCGTGCATGGTCTGCATCCGCGCGATGCTCATCAACCAGCCTTCCGGCGTCTTGCGCTGGTGGCTGATGCGGCTCAGGGCGTTATCGGCTTCGGGGGTGTGACAGCCCTGACAGGTTTCCTTGAGGATGGTCTGGGCGTCACGGGCGGCCAGGCTGGCCGGCGAATGCAGCGCTACACAGGCGGCCACGGCCAATAGACTGACACTCAGGCCTGATCGGAGTCTTCTCTTCATCAACGTCGAACCTCGCACGGTGCTTTCTTATTTTTGTGGCTTATCGTTTTTATGGTTTCTGCCGTTGGCCATGAGCAGCCAACGGAGGCAAGAGAAACGTCTGCGATGAGCAATACACGGAGCGTGCCAGCTTGTGAATTTGTTGATTAATCAATGGTTTGTGTCGGACAGGGTAGGTTTTTCCAGGAACGACAGCGGCGTTGCACGTTTTATTTCGCGACAGCCGTTGCAACCTGAGACAAGCATAGCCCCGCTCTCTTCCCCTGTAGGAGCGAGCTTGCTCGCGATGGACTAAAGAACACCGCTGCGTGTCAGGCAGCCAGCGTCATCGTTGACGACCATCGCGACGGTTCGACGCCTCGACAAGCTCGCTCCTACAGGAGGCGATGTTGTCGTTGTCTCATGTCGTCGCAAATTGCGACGTCTGGCGATGACTTTACGATCGCGCAAACAACGGGAAAACCCGCCCGCTCGGGCTCCCGCCAGCAAAACCCACAACTGGCACACCCATTGCGAAAGACCTCGTCACACGAACAAGACGAGGTTTCAACATGTCGCTTCCCAACCTGCTCCCTGCCACCACGGCTTTCATCCAGCGCGCTCCGCGCATGTTGGTCGGAGGCGACTGGGTCGAGGCCTCCGATGGCCAGACCATGCCGTTGCACAACCCGGCCACCGGCGAGGTGCTCTGCGTGGTGCCTCGGGCGACGCCCGAAGATGTTGATCGCGCAGTGCTCGCCGCTCGCCAGGCGTTCGATGATTCGGCCTGGACCCGCACCCGACCGCGCGAGCGGCAGAACCTGTTGTGGAAACTTGCCGACCTGATGCAGCGCGACGCCGAACTGCTGGCGCAACTCGAATGCTTGAACAACGGCAAGAGCGCGGCCGTGGCCCAAGTGATGGACATGCAACTGGCCATCGACTTCCTGCGCTACATGGCCGGTTGGGCGACCAAGATCGAAGGCTCGACGGTGGATGTCTCGGCGCCGCTGATGCCCAACGAGCAATTCCACAGTTTTATCCGCCGTGAAGCGGTGGGCGTGGTCGGCGCCATCGTCGCCTGGAACTTCCCCCTCCTGCTGGCCTGCTGGAAACTCGGCCCGGCCCTGGCCACCGGCTGCACCGTGGTGCTCAAGCCCGCCGACGAAACCCCACTGACGGCGCTGAAGCTGGCGGAACTGGTACTGGAAGCCGGCTACCCCGAAGGCGTGTTCAACGTGGTGACCGGCACCGGCATCACCGCAGGCTCCGCCCTGACCCACAACCCGCTGGTGGACAAGCTGACGTTCACCGGCTCCACCGCCGTAGGCAAGCAGATCGGCAAGATCGCCATGGATTCGATGACCCGTGTCACCCTGGAACTGGGCGGCAAATCGCCGACCATCGTCATGGCCGACGCCGACCTTTCCAGCGCGGCGGCCGGTGCGGCTAGCGCGATCTTCTTCAATCAGGGCCAGGTCTGTTGCGCAGGCTCGCGCCTGTATGTCCAGCGCAAGCACTTCGACAACGTGGTAGCGGACATCGCCGGGATCGCCAACGCGATGAAACTCGGCAACGGCCTGGACCCAAGCGTCGAGATGGGGCCACTGATCTCAGCGCGGCAGCAGGAACGGGTCTACGGCTACATTGAAAAGGGCCGCGAAAGCGGCGCGACCATCGCCTGTGGCGGCGAACAGTTCGGCCCGGGGTATTTCGTCAAACCGACGGTCATCGTCGACGTCGACCAGAAACACTCGCTGGTACAGGAAGAAATCTTCGGCCCGGTGCTGGTGGCGATTCCGTTCGACGATGAGGCCGAAGCCTTGCGCCTGGCCAACGACAGCCCTTATGGGCTGGGGGCGAGTATATGGTCGAACGACCTGGCGGCGGTGCACCGGATGATCCCGCGAATCAAGTCGGGTTCAGTGTGGGTCAACTGCCACAGCGCGCTGGACCCGGCATTGCCGTTCGGCGGTTACAAAATGTCGGGGGTCGGGCGGGAGATGGGGTATGCGGCGATTGAGCATTACACGGAGTTGAAGTCGGTGTTGATCAAGTTGTAATTGCGGCGCCCTGCCAACACAAGGCTCAGGGCTTATACCCCTGAGCCAACAACCACCCCCTGACCACCTTCCCCTGCTCCACCGACAACCCTGCCAACACCTGCCCTACCGGCTCCACCGACAAGCGCCGCAGCAACGGCGCCAGCTCTATCCCCTGCACATGCCAGATCCCCAACGGTTGATCCGCCGTGATCACCACCTCGGCCTCATCGACAAACCCATCGCGCAACACCGGCGCCCGCTCTATGCGCAGTGACGCAAAATCCGCCTGGGCATGCGCCACCTCGGCGTCCGGCCATTGCCGCCGGGCCAGCCAGAACGGCTGATCCGCCCAGCGCTGCTCATCGGCATAAAAGTCCCGGCCGATGCGCGCAAAACGAAGAAACAGCTGCTCCACCCGCTGCTGGTGAAATCGCTGGGCCAGGGCCGCCCGTTCCGGTTTTCGCAGCAGCGTGTTGATCACCACCGGCGCCTGCAACGCCGAGGACAACGACTGGAAAATCCCGTTGCCCGACAGCGGGTCCACCGCCATCGCCGCGTCGCCGACACGAATCCACTGATCACCACACACCTGCGGGCTCAAGATCGCCGTGCTGCTGCGTGCATGCAATTGCGCTTCGACCTTGGCCTCGGCATCGGCGCCGAAAAACGCCCGCCCCAACGCCGAGCCCTGGCGCCGCTGGCGGCAATATTCGAGCAACTGCGCCTTTCCCGGCAGTTGCGCGCTGGCCACGTCCACCGTCCATTGCCAGTAGCATTGGCCGTCCGCCCGCCGCGCCATCCACGCCCAGCCGTCCTCAAGGCTCTCCACGGCGCTGGCGGTCTCGCCCGGCGGGCCTTGCCAGCGGTTGAGCAGGCTGACCGTCTCCGGCCCGCGCAGCCCCTTGCCCAGTGCTTTGTGCGAGGCCGGCGCCTGACGACCGCGAGCTTCCACCAGGAAGTCACAGGCGAGTACGCCATGCCCTTCGATCTCGATCCGCGCCCCCGTGGCCAATGACTGCACGCCCAGCACGCGGCCCTCGATCAGTTCAACACCGGCCAGGCGCAGGTCTTCGCGCAGGCCACGGTCGAACGCCGGGCGATCGAGCAGATACTCGATGTTCTGCGCGTGCTGCTGGCCATTCCATGACACCTGACGCTGGGACGGCAGCGTCGCCTCGGCCAGCGCGTGGTGCAGGCCGGCGCCGCGCAAGGCTTCCAACACCCGCACGGACACACCTTCCAGCGCCGCGAACCGGCGCCACTCGGATACCAGCGTCACCTCAAAGCCCAATCGGCGCAGACCCAGGGCCACGGCCGCCCCGGCAGGGCCTGCGCCAAGAATCGCGATCATGGCCCACTACGCCGTTCAGGACCGCGATAACGGGCGTTGTCTCGCAGACGATCGATGATCTGCTGATTGCTCGCCTCGGGGTGCTCCAACAGAAAAGCGGCGATGTGCCCGCTTAGCGCCGCACACCCCAGGCTCGCCCCCGATTGCCCAGGATAAGTGCCATGCACGCACGCGGCGAAATCCGCCTGGGCGCTGTCCAGCCAGGACCACTCCTGCTCCGCGCAACGCGCATCGCCGGTGATCCGCAGCACTTGTGGATAACGGGCCGGGTAAACACCCTCACCCTGGGCCGGGCTGGAGGCGCACAGCAAAACGCCCCGCTCGACCGCCATTGCACAGGCCTCACGCAGCAGGTTGCGGTCCTGGCGCAAGCCGAGGCTGAGATTGATCAGCCGCACATCCTGCGCCACCAGCCAGTCGATGGCCGTGGCGATCTGCAAGGCAGTGGTGACACCGCGTTGATCGAACACCTGGGCCACGCAGAACAGCGCCCCGGGGGCCCGTCGGCTAATCGCCTCGATCACCGCACTGCCGTGGCCAAGGACGTCGTCGTGCAAGGCATCCTCAAGCAAGGCGTCTTCGAGCAACGAGAACCGCCGACCGGCAACCACCTGCACCCGCTGCGCCGCCGAATGCCCGCTGTCGACCACGCCGATTCGCAGCTCACGCTTCATGGGCCACCGTTTTCGACGTCAGCACGCCATCGATCAGTTCGAAGCGCAGGTCGGCGTCAGCCAGGGTGGAAGGCCGATGGCTGATGAGGATGCGCGTACGCCCGGCAAACAATCGGTCGATGGCCTCGATCACTTCGCGCTCGGTGGCTTCGTCCACCGCCGAGGTCGCTTCGTCCAGCACCAGGATCATCGGATCCTGCAACAGCGCCCGAGCAATCGCGATGCGCTGTTTCTGCCCGCCGGACAACTGTTGGCCACGTTCGCCCAACGGGCTGTCGAGGCCTTCGGGCAGGGAGGCGATCAGGCTGTCGAGTTGCGCCAGGTGTGCCACTTTGGCAATGGCTTCGCGGTTTGCATCCGGCACCGCGTAGGCGAGGTTGTCGGCAAGGCTGCCGCGAAACAGCACGATGTCCTGGCTGACAACGGCGATCTGCCTGCGCAATTGCATCAGGTCCAGTTCGCGTACATCGGTCTCGCCCAGCAGTACCCGACCGGACTGCGGATCGTGATGGCGTTGCAACAGGTCGATCAACGTCGACTTGCCCACCCCGGAGCCACCGCTGAGGGCCACTTTCACACCGTAAGGTATCTGTGCCTGGATCCCGCTCAGGGTCGCCGGCCGACCCGGATGGCTGAAGTGCACGTCGTCAAAACGCAAGTCGCCGCACGCCGGCATTGGCTGGGGTTCGGCCGGGGTCAGCACGGTTGGCTCTTCGCCGCGCAACTCCATCACACGGCCGAGGCTGACGGTCATGCGCTGTATGGCCACATACAGTCCCAGCAAGCTCTGCACCGGCCCGACGGCCATGCCCAGGTACGTTGAAAACGCGATCAGCGCACCCAATTGCCAGGTGCCCTGCACCACCCAGTAACCGCCGATCAGGAATGCACAGGCACGGGACAATGAGGTCAATGTGCCCGGCACGGCCTGGGTGAAAAACTCGGTGACCTGCAGGCGCAACAACTGACTCATGTAGCCCTGCCCCAGAGACTCCAGCCGCCGAGATTCGCGCTGTTGCTGCCCGGCCGACTGGATGAACTTCATCACCGGCAGTGTCTCGACCATGAACGAGGACATGTCTGCCGATCGCTCACGCAACTGCCGCACGTCACGTTCGACCTTGCGCCTCATCCAACGCAGCCACAACACGTCGAGGGGAATCAGCACCAACGCCAGCAGGGAAAGTTGCCACGACAGGGTCACCAGCATCGCCACGGCGACCACCAGGCCGATCACGCTGGACACGGCGGAAAACAACGAATCCACGGCAAAGCGCTGGATCTCCGCGACATCACCATCCAGGCGCGACATCAGGTCGCCAATGCGCCGTTGCCCGTAGAAACCGGGCGAAAGGGTCTGCAGGTGGCGATAGAGGTCGTCGCGCAGCGCGAACAGAATCCGCCCGGACAGCCGCGTGTGCAGGTAACGATTGATTCCCGAGAGTGCCGTGCCGAGCAGCCCGGCGACGATCATCAACACGGCGATCAGCACCAGCATCGGGAAGTTACGGGCCAGCAGGCCATCGTCGATCAACAGCTTGGTCAGCCAGGGTTGCACCAACACCAGCGCCGATGCGCAGACCGACAGCCCAAGCAGCCCGACGATTGCCAGGCGCTGCGGCCTGACGAAACCGTACAGCCAGTGCAGCGCCGCTTGGAGGGCTTCGGGGTTGTGGCTGTCGACCAGCCGAACAATCCACATCAGGAACGCAACTGTTTGAGTTTGCGGTAAAGGGTCGCACGGCTGATGCCCAGGGCGTCGGCGGCTGCCGAGACGTTGCCCTGATGGCTGTCCAGGGACTGGCGAATCATCTCCAGTTCATTCTCGCGGATACTACCTGCCTGCGGACGTTCGTTGGCGGTCAATTCGTCGAGCATGCTGTCGGGCAGGTGATCGAGGGTGAGCACACTCTCGCCCGGCTCACGCATGGCCAGTGCGGTGCGCAGGACCATTTCCAGTTGGCGAATGTTGCCCGGCCAGTGGTAACCGGCGAGCAGCCGCCCGAGATCGTCGTGCAGGACTACGCTCGGCGCGTCGAGCCGTGCCAGCAGCCGACTCACCAGCGCACTGAAATCGTCGCGCTCGCGCAACGCCGGGAGCATCACGCTGATGCCGTTGACGCGATAGAACAGGTCTTCGCGAAAATGCTTGTCTTCGACCAGGCGCTTGAGGTCACGGTGGGTCGCGCAGATCAGGGCGACGTCGATGTCCTGCTCTTCGCCCGCCCCCAATGGTGCCACCTTGCGGTCCTGCAACACCCGCAGCAGACGTGCCTGTAACGCGAAGGGCATGTCGCCGATTTCATCGAGGAACAAGGTGCCGCCATGGGCCTGCTGCAAACGGCCGATCATGCCGCCCCGTCGCGAACCGGTGAAGGCGCCTTCGCGATAGCCGAACAATTCAGACTCGATCAGGCCTTCAGGGATCGCCGCACAATTCACCGCGACGAAGGGTTTGTCTGCGCGGCTACCGGCCATGTGCAGGGCGCGGGCAATGACTTCCTTGCCGGTGCCGGTTTCACCGAGCAGCAACACCGGCAACTCGTTGGCCAGGCCCTGACGCGCCATCCGCAAGGCGCGGGCGTAACGGCTATTGCTGCCGGCCAGGGATTCCAGGTCCGGGGCTGTCTTCGCGGTTTTCATGGTACTGCGCGGCGCGGGTGCGCTGACATTGAGTGAGCGCTGGGGAGCGCGCAGGGTTTTGTAGAAGAACTCGCCCTTGGCGGTCTGCAGGCTGCCGGAACCACCCTGATGCAGGCGCGAAAGCAATTGCAGGCCATCCACGCCGAGAAACTCTTCGCAACGCCTCCCTACCAGCGCCGAGCGCTCGGCCCCCAACAACTGGCAGGCCTGGGCGCTGACCGCGAGGATCTGTCCGCCGAGGCTCACAGCCAGCAGCCCTTGCCAGGGCGACTCGAGGTATTGCCGACGGCTATGGAAGGCCAACACAATCTGGTCGGGAAAACTGGCGTTGAACACCCGGCTCTCGATTTGGCTGACGGCCAGGGCCAGCAGCGCGGTGCTGTCGTGAACGCGGCCGAGCGGGCCTTCGCGGGTCAAGTCGAGGACGCCGAGGATGTCTCCTTGCGGGCAGTAGATCGGCACGGAAGTGCAGGAAAAATCAGTCAGGCGATCCAGGTAGTGTTCGCCGCAATCAATCATCGTTGGCCGGGCTTCCACCAGGGCAGTGCCCAGTGCGTTGGTGCCACGAGCGGCTTCGCTCCAGCAGGCCCCCAGGGCGATGTCTTGCAGGCCACTGCCCTTGAGTCGATCGGCACGGCCCTCGACGGCCAGGATGGTCGCATCGGAGTTTGCGAGGATGATCAACCCTTCCTTGCCCTGACGCTCGGCCAGGTAATCGATGGCAGGCAATGCGGCGTCGATCAACAAGCGATTATTGCTCAATAGCACGTCAAGGCTCGCGCTCGATTCCGGCGCCAATTCATGCTTGCTGTTGAAATGCACGCCATGACTCAAGCTGCGTCGCCACGAAGCATCGATCTCGGCCCGCAGAACACCGTCAGGCACTTCGCCTTCCAGGTGGAGTTTTTCCCGAGCCAGCCGGGCTTCACGGTGAAGTTTGGGGGAGTTTGTTTTTATCAGCGTCATCAAGCGCTCCGGGTCGTCCGCCCTGCGCCTTCGAACATCGGCGCCCTGAAGCATCTTTACGTTAACGTCAGGGCGATGGCAAGTGCCTTACGGCGCTTGTGGTTTTATAGGGGGACCGCGTTATCGTTCTTCGCGGGCAAGCCCGCTCCCACAGGGTTACGTGTTGTACAGGATATGTGAACGACACCGGCCACTGTGGGAGCGGGCTTGCCCGCGAAGACGGCCTATCAGGCGCTAAAGAACCCCAGATCAAACATGCGGATCCCCAGGCACCTTGCTAGGCGTCGCATACTGGGGCTTGAGGTGCCCATCCTGATCCAGCAACCAGGCATCCATGATCTGCCGCACCACAGGCCCCGCGACACGGCCACCGGCCTCGCCGTTTTCGATCATCACCGATATCACGATCTTCGGGTGCTCGGCCGGGGCGAAACCGACGAACAAGGCGTTGTCGCGGTGACGCTCGAGGGTTTTCTCACGGTTGTAACGTTCGCCCTGCTTGATCGCGACCACTTGCGCGGTGCCGCTCTTGCCGGCGATGCGGTACTGAGCGCCTTGCGCGGCTGCACGTGCAATGCCGCGCGCATCGTGCATGACCATCTGCATGCCGTGGTTGACCTGCTCCCAGTCACGCGGGTCCTTGAGCAGGATGTTGGGCATGGGGTGTTCATCAACCGGAGCGACACCGTCCACGGTCTTGGCCAGGTGCGGGCGGTTCCAGACACCCTTATTGGCGATCAGCGCGGTGGCCTGGGCGAGTTGCAGCGGGGTGACCTGCATGTACCCCTGACCGATGCCAAGGATCACGGTTTCGCCTGGGAACCACGCCTGACGGCGCGTCGCACGCTTCCAGGCCTGGGACGGCATCAGGCCAGCAGACTCTTCGTTCATGTCCAGCGACACTTTCTCACCGAGACCAAACATCGCCATGTAGTCATGCAGGCGGTCGATGCCCAGCTTGTGGGCCAGATCGTAAAAGTAAGTGTCGTTGGAACGCATGATCGCCGCGTCCATGTCCACCCAGCCGTCACCGCTGTGGTTCCAGTTGCGGTATTTGTGATCGTAGTCCGGCAACTGGTAGTAACCGGGATCGAAGACGCGAGTCTGGGGTGTAACTACACCGGCATCCAGACCGGCGATTGCCACTTCAGGCTTGATTGTCGAACCGGGCGCATAGAGGCCCCTGAGGACACGGTTGAACAATGGGCGGTCGATGGAATCGTGCAGCGCCGCGTATTCCTTGAAGCTGATACCCGTGACAAACAGATTCGGGTCAAAACTGGGTTTGCTGACCATGGCCAGCACTTCGCCGGTGGACGGATCGAGAGCAACCACCGAGCCGCGACGGTCCCCGAGTGCATCCTCAGCGGCTTGCTGAAGCTTGGCGTCCAGGCTCAGGACGATGTTTTTGCCGGGTATGGGATCGGTATGTTTGAGCACGCGCAGGACTCGGCCTTGGGCATTGGTCTCAACTTCTTCATAACCCACGTGGCCGTGCAGTTCTGACTCGTAGAATTTCTCGATGCCGGTCTTGCCGATGGATTGGGTGCCACGGTATTCAACCGTGTCCAGCGCCTTGGCTTCCTTTTCATTGATACGACCGACGTAGCCGATCGAATGGGCGAAATGCTCGGCCATGGGGTAGTGACGAACGAACTGCGGTTCGACATCGATCCCGGGCAGGCGAAATTCATTGACGGCAAGCACGGCGATCTGTTCTTCACTCAGCTCGTAAAACAGGGTGACGGGCACGAAGGGATGACGCCCCTGCTTCATCGCTTTGTCGAACAACGCGCGATCTTCGGCGGACAAATGCAGGAGGTTGACGACCTCGTCCAGCTCTTGCTTGACGTCGGTGGCGCGTTCGCGGGTGATGGTCAGGTTGAAGCTGGGACGGTTGTCGGCCAGGATCACACCGTTGCGGTCGTAGATCAGCCCTCTGGTCGGGGTGATCGGCAAGACATGGACACGATTGTTCTCGGAGATCGTCGAGTGATAATCGAACTCCATCACTTGCAGCACGTACATACGCGCAACCAGCGTACACATGATGGCGACGACGAACAGCGCGCACGCCATCAGCCTTTTGTTGACCAGGCGCGTCTCTTTCTCGTGATCCTTGATCGGAATCGGTTCGGGCATTTCTACAGCTGCTCTTTGACTGGCAATGAAGCGCCGTTCCTAGGCTAGAAATCAGTCCGTGAAAAAATGGACGAGCACGATATCAAAAACGAAGGGCATGCTTGATGACGATTCCGTCAGCCAGACTTTTCCCGGGACAAAAACAAAACCCCAACTGCTTTCGCAATTGGGGTTTCGGAATTTAATCTTGACGATGACCTACTCTCACATGGGGAAACCCCACACTACCATCGGCGATGCATCGTTTCACTACTGAGTTCGGGATGGGATCAGGTGGTTCCAATGCTCTATGGTCGTCAAGAAATTCTTGAGCTGACGTGTCTTTTGACATTCCAGCGAATCGGGTATGTGATGGCTTTCGGTGCTTTGTGAGCTGCAAACTTTCGGTTCGTTTCGTCTTCACAACACCGCAATCTGGCCTTTCGACTCAAATTGCTTGGGTGTTATATGGTCAAGCCTCACGGGCAATTAGTATTGGTTAGCTCAACGCCTCACAGCGCTTACACACCCAACCTATCAACGTCGTAGTCTTCGACGGCCCTTCAGGGAACTCAAGGTTCCAGTGAGATCTCATCTTGAGGCAAGTTTCCCGCTTAGATGCTTTCAGCGGTTATCTTTCCCGAACATAGCTACCCGGCAATGCCACTGGCGTGACAACCGGAACACCAGAGGTTCGTCCACTCCGGTCCTCTCGTACTAGGAGCAGCCCCTCTCAAATCTCAAACGTCCACGGCAGATAGGGACCGAACTGTCTCACGACGTTCTAAACCCAGCTCGCGTACCACTTTAAATGGCGAACAGCCATACCCTTGGGACCGGCTTCAGCCCCAGGATGTGATGAGCCGACATCGAGGTGCCAAACACCGCCGTCGATATGAACTCTTGGGCGGTATCAGCCTGTTATCCCCGGAGTACCTTTTATCCGTTGAGCGATGGCCCTTCCATACAGAACCACCGGATCACTAAGACCTACTTTCGTACCTGCTCGACGTGTCTGTCTCGCAGTCAAGCGCGCTTTTGCCTTTATACTCTACGACCGATTTCCGACCGGTCTGAGCGCACCTTCGTACTCCTCCGTTACTCTTTAGGAGGAGACCGCCCCAGTCAAACTACCCACCATACACTGTCCTCGATCCGGATAACGGACCTGAGTTAGAACCTCAAAGTTGCCAGGGTGGTATTTCAAGGATGGCTCCACGCGAACTGGCGTCCACGCTTCAAAGCCTCCCACCTATCCTACACAAGCAAATTCAAAGTCCAGTGCAAAGCTATAGTAAAGGTTCACGGGGTCTTTCCGTCTAGCCGCGGATACACTGCATCTTCACAGCGATTTCAATTTCACTGAGTCTCGGGTGGAGACAGCGCCGCCATCGTTACGCCATTCGTGCAGGTCGGAACTTACCCGACAAGGAATTTCGCTACCTTAGGACCGTTATAGTTACGGCCGCCGTTTACCGGGGCTTCGATCAAGAGCTTCGCGTTAGCTAACCCCATCAATTAACCTTCCGGCACCGGGCAGGCGTCACACCCTATACGTCCACTTTCGTGTTTGCAGAGTGCTGTGTTTTTAATAAACAGTCGCAGCGGCCTGGTATCTTCGACCGGCATGGGCTTACGGAGCAAGTCCTTCACCCTCACCGGCGCACCTTCTCCCGAAGTTACGGTGCCATTTTGCCTAGTTCCTTCACCCGAGTTCTCTCAAGCGCCTTGGTATTCTCTACCCAACCACCTGTGTCGGTTTGGGGTACGGTTCCTGGTTACCTGAAGCTTAGAAGCTTTTCTTGGAAGCATGGCATCAACCACTTCGTGTTCTAAAAGAACACTCGTCATCAGCTCTCGGCCTTAGAATCCCGGATTTACCTAAGATTCCAGCCTACCACCTTAAACTTGGACAACCAACGCCAAGCTGGCCTAGCCTTCTCCGTCCCTCCATCGCAATAACCAGAAGTACAGGAATATTAACCTGTTTTCCATCGACTACGCTTTTCAGCCTCGCCTTAGGGACCGACTAACCCTGCGTCGATTAACGTTGCGCAGGAAACCTTGGTCTTTCGGCGTGGGTGTTTTTCACACCCATTGTCGTTACTCATGTCAGCATTCGCACTTCTGATACCTCCAGCAAGCTTCTCAACTCACCTTCACAGGCTTACAGAACGCTCCTCTACCGCATCATCCGAAGATGATACCCGTAGCTTCGGTGTATGGTTTGAGCCCCGTTACATCTTCCGCGCAGGCCGACTCGACTAGTGAGCTATTACGCTTTCTTTAAAGGGTGGCTGCTTCTAAGCCAACCTCCTAGCTGTCTAAGCCTTCCCACATCGTTTCCCACTTAACCATAACTTTGGGACCTTAGCTGACGGTCTGGGTTGTTTCCCTTTTCACGACGGACGTTAGCACCCGCCGTGTGTCTCCCATGCTCGGCACTTGTAGGTATTCGGAGTTTGCATCGGTTTGGTAAGTCGGGATGACCCCCTAGCCGAAACAGTGCTCTACCCCCTACAGTGATACATGAGGCGCTACCTAAATAGCTTTCGAGGAGAACCAGCTATCTCCGAGCTTGATTAGCCTTTCACTCCGATCCACAGGTCATCCGCTAACTTTTCAACGGTAGTCGGTTCGGTCCTCCAGTCAGTGTTACCTAACCTTCAACCTGCCCATGGATAGATCGCCCGGTTTCGGGTCTATACCCAGCGACTAAACGCCCTATTAAGACTCGCTTTCGCTACGCCTCCCCTATTCGGTTAAGCTCGCCACTGAATATAAGTCGCTGACCCATTATACAAAAGGTACGCAGTCACAGAACAAAGTCTGCTCCCACTGCTTGTACGCATACGGTTTCAGGATCTATTTCACTCCCCTCTCCGGGGTTCTTTTCGCCTTTCCCTCACGGTACTAGTTCACTATCGGTCAGTCAGTAGTATTTAGCCTTGGAGGATGGTCCCCCCATATTCAGACAAAGTTTCTCGTGCTCCGTCCTACTCGATTTCATGACTAAGAGACTTTCGCGTACAGGGCTATCACCCACTATGGCCGCACTTTCCAGAGCGTTCCGCTAATCTCAAAGCCACTTAAGGGCTAGTCCCCGTTCGCTCGCCACTACTAAGGGAATCTCGGTTGATTTCTTTTCCTCAGGGTACTTAGATGTTTCAGTTCCCCTGGTTCGCCTCTTAAGCCTATGTATTCAGCTTAAGATAACCATCTTATGATGGCTGGGTTCCCCCATTCAGACATCTCCGGATCAAAGTCTGTTTGCCGACTCCCCGAAGCTTTTCGCAGGCTACCACGTCTTTCATCGCCTCTGACTGCCAAGGCATCCACCGTATGCGCTTCTTCACTTGACCATATAACCCCAAGCAATCTGGTTATACTGTGAAGACGACATTCGCCGAAAATTCGCAAAACTCTTAAGAGTCACTCACAAATTTTACCTTAGCCTGATCCGTTACCAGTGAAAGTAACGTCCAGTCTATCTTTCTATCACATACCCAAATTTTTAAAGAACGATCTAATCAAAGACTAGAAATCAATATTCACAACGGAATATTCATTTCTAAACTCTAACAAGTAGAAGCAGTTAATGGTGGAGCCAAGCGGGATCGAACCGCTGACCTCCTGCGTGCAAGGCAGGCGCTCTCCCAGCTGAGCTATGGCCCCATAACAAAATTGGTGGGTCTGGGCAGATTCGAACTGCCGACCTCACCCTTATCAGGGGTGCGCTCTAACCAACTGAGCTACAGACCCAATTTTGATGCTTAGCGCAATCAAACTTGAAGCTTGCAGCTTTAAGCTTGGAGCTGCTTCTAATCGTCTTCTTCAATGAATCAAGCAATTCGTGTGGGAGCTCATGGAGCAGCTGAGTCGTCGATTAAGGAGGTGATCCAGCCGCAGGTTCCCCTACGGCTACCTTGTTACGACTTCACCCCAGTCATGAATCACACCGTGGTAACCGTCCTCCCGAAGGTTAGACTAGCTACTTCTGGTGCAACCCACTCCCATGGTGTGACGGGCGGTGTGTACAAGGCCCGGGAACGTATTCACCGCGACATTCTGATTCGCGATTACTAGCGATTCCGACTTCACGCAGTCGAGTTGCAGACTGCGATCCGGACTACGATCGGTTTTGTGGGATTAGCTCCACCTCGCGGCTTGGCAACCCTCTGTACCGACCATTGTAGCACGTGTGTAGCCCAGGCCGTAAGGGCCATGATGACTTGACGTCATCCCCACCTTCCTCCGGTTTGTCACCGGCAGTCTCCTTAGAGTGCCCACCATAACGTGCTGGTAACTAAGGACAAGGGTTGCGCTCGTTACGGGACTTAACCCAACATCTCACGACACGAGCTGACGACAGCCATGCAGCACCTGTCTCAATGCTCCCGAAGGCACCAATCCATCTCTGGAAAGTTCATTGGATGTCAAGGCCTGGTAAGGTTCTTCGCGTTGCTTCGAATTAAACCACATGCTCCACCGCTTGTGCGGGCCCCCGTCAATTCATTTGAGTTTTAACCTTGCGGCCGTACTCCCCAGGCGGTCAACTTAATGCGTTAGCTGCGCCACTAAAGACTCAAGGTCCCCAACGGCTAGTTGACATCGTTTACGGCGTGGACTACCAGGGTATCTAATCCTGTTTGCTCCCCACGCTTTCGCACCTCAGTGTCAGTATCAGTCCAGGTGGTCGCCTTCGCCACTGGTGTTCCTTCCTATATCTACGCATTTCACCGCTACACAGGAAATTCCACCACCCTCTACCATACTCTAGCTTGTCAGTTTTGAATGCAGTTCCCAGGTTGAGCCCGGGGCTTTCACATCCAACTTAACAAACCACCTACGCGCGCTTTACGCCCAGTAATTCCGATTAACGCTTGCACCCTCTGTATTACCGCGGCTGCTGGCACAGAGTTAGCCGGTGCTTATTCTGTCGGTAACGTCAAAATTGCAGAGTATTAATCTACAACCCTTCCTCCCAACTTAAAGTGCTTTACAATCCGAAGACCTTCTTCACACACGCGGCATGGCTGGATCAGGCTTTCGCCCATTGTCCAATATTCCCCACTGCTGCCTCCCGTAGGAGTCTGGACCGTGTCTCAGTTCCAGTGTGACTGATCATCCTCTCAGACCAGTTACGGATCGTCGCCTTGGTGAGCCATTACCTCACCAACTAGCTAATCCGACCTAGGCTCATCTGATAGCGCAAGGCCCGAAGGTCCCCTGCTTTCTCCCGTAGGACGTATGCGGTATTAGCGTCCGTTTCCGGACGTTATCCCCCACTACCAGGCAGATTCCTAGGCATTACTCACCCGTCCGCCGCTCTCAAGAGAAGCAAGCTTCTCTCTACCGCTCGACTTGCATGTGTTAGGCCTGCCGCCAGCGTTCAATCTGAGCCATGATCAAACTCTTCAGTTCAAACATCTTTGGGTTTTGAGAAAACCCTAAACTTGGCTCAGCAATCGTTGGTTACATCTTTGATTTCTCGCGGAGTAACTTGTGATGCTGATAATCTGTTGACTAGCAGTCTGACTCCACAAGCACCCACACGAATTGCTTGATTCAGTTGTTAAAGAGCGGTTGGTTAAGAGCTTTCGTCTCAACCGAGGCGCGCATTCTACAGCGCCTGGTGTATCTGTCAAGCGGTTATTTTAAGAAGTTTTCAAAGTTTCCTCTGCAACTTCAACCACTTGCGCTTCCGATCTCTCGTCAGCGGGAGGCGAATTCTACAGCGTTACACGCTGCTGTCAACACCTCTTTTTCACCGCTTTCGACCGAGAAGATCGAACCGTCTATCAAGCGACAACTTCCTGCCTGACCGACTCCTTCCAGGCTTCGATGATCTGAAGCTGAACACCGTCGAAAACTGCGTAACTCGTTGTTTACCAAGGAGTTTTCCGTTTCGACTGCGCCGGAAGTGGGGCGAATTATAGACTTCTGAAATCTGCCGTCAACATCTAATTTAGCTTTTCTATCAAAAAACCTGAAATCCCTCTATATATAGATGCGCGCCTTGAGAGTGCGCAGTATATTGCTCAATCGACAATCAGCTTTTTGATTTCTGCCCTGGACGATTTCTCATAATGAATGAACAACCCCGAAGCCTTGCTTCGACCTTATTCCCGGTCGGCCTGCTGTTGATAGCCATGGCGTCGATCCAATCCGGCGCCTCCCTGGCCAAAAGCATGTTTCCCATAGCCGGCGCCCAAGGCACCACCACGTTGCGACTGATCTTCGCCAGTTTGATCATGATCGCGCTGCTGCGCCCCTGGCGTGCAAAACTCACCGCGAAATCCATGCGCACCGTCATCGTCTACGGAATAGCGTTGGGCGGCATGAACCTCCTCTTCTATATGTCTCTGCGCACAGTGCCACTGGGTATTGCCGTCGCGCTGGAGTTCACAGGCCCGTTGGCAGTCGCCATCTATGCTTCGCGCCGCGCAATCGATTTTTTGTGGGTCGCTCTCGCAGCGGTCGGGTTGATGCTGCTCATACCGACAGGCGCAACGACCTCAAGTATCGACCCGCTCGGCGCAGGCTACGCACTGGCGGCGGGAGTCTGCTGGGCCTTGTACATTCTTTTCGGGCAGAAGGCCGGCAATGACAACGGCGTACAGACTGCCGCGCTGGGGGTGATGATCGCCGCACTGGTTGTCACACCTTTTGGCATCGCCCATGCTGGCAGTGCCCTGCTGACGCCTTCATTGATTCCCGTGGCCATCGGTGTCGCCCTCCTCTCCACGGCCCTGCCCTACACCCTGGAAATGATTGCCCTTACCCGGTTGCCAACCCGCACGTTTGGCACGCTGATGAGTATCGAACCGGCGTTCGGCGCACTGTCCGGCCTCCTGTTCCTTCAGGAGTACCTCACCCTGTCACAATGGATGGCGATCATGTGCATCATTTCAGCGTCGGTTGGCGCGACCCTGACCATGGGCAGCAGTGCCAGGCCCGCAATCGCGGCAGACTGACACGCAAATGATGAAACTCTGGTATTTGCCGCTCATTTAGGCCATGTTTAGCCCGCACTTAATCTCAAACATGGACTTTTCAGGATAGGGACATCAGCGACGCTTCAGCGAAAGCGATTACTGCCAGACCCGGGCACGAAGATCCGGGACGCTTTAAGGACAGCAATGAAACGTATTTTGATACTGATCGCCGTGCTTGCAATTGCAGGCTGCGCGGCGACGGCGGAAACCCACACCAAACGTGGCAAGAAAGGTTTGCATATCAACTGCTCCGGGTTGTCGTCGTCGTGGGACAAGTGCTACGCCAGTGCCGCCAACTCATGCGCGCCGAAGAGCTACAAGGTCATCGCCAAGTCAGGGGATGGCGTGGAGGAGCCCGGCGACTATCCGTTCGGTCTCAACCCTGCCGGCTACACCAGCCGCAGCATGATTGTCATCTGCAAATAAAGGCCGGTCGTCTGTCCGTTTCACCGTCTTGACGCCCGTCCGATCCCCGGCATAACGTCCGTTGCATCAACGATCGTTCAGCGATGGGGTCGAGCATGAATAACAGCAAAGTCGTTCTGGTAGTGGGGGCGGGGGATGCCACGGGCGGCGCAATCGCCCGGCGATTCGCGCGGGAAGGCTTCATCGCCTGCGTGACCCGGCGCAGCGCCGACAAGCTTCAACCCTTGGTGGATGCCATCAACCTTGCCGGTGGGCAAGCCCACGGTTTTGCCTGCGATGCGCGCAAGGAAGAGGATGTGGTGGCGCTCATCGAGCAGATCGAAAGCCAGCTCGGCCCCATCGAAGCGTTCGTGTTCAATATCGGCGCCAATGTGCCATGCAGCATCCTCGAAGAGACCGCACGCAAGTACTTCAAGATCTGGGAAATGGCCTGCTTCTCCGGATTCCTCAATGCCCGTGAAGTCGCCTTGCGCATGGTCAAGCGCCAACGGGGCACGATCCTGTTTACCGGTGCGACTGCTGGTTTACGCGGAGCCGCCGGTTTCGCCGCCTTCGCCGGTGCCAAGCATGGCATCCGCGCACTGGCCCAGAGCATGGCGCGCGAGCTGGGCCCGATGAACATCCATGTGGCCCATGTGGTCGTCGATGGTGCCATCGACACCGATTTCATTCGCGACAATTTCCCCGAAAAGTACGCCACCAAGGATCAGGACGGCATCCTCGACCCCGAGCACATCGCCGACAACTATTGGTTCCTGCACAGCCAACCTCGCGACGCCTGGACTTTCGAGCTGGACCTGCGTCCCTGGAACGAACGCTGGTAAGCCTCCCCCAAACAATAACAAGGAGCGCACCGATCATGAGCAAAACCGTGGAGTTCTACTTCGACCTCGGCAGCCCTGCCACCTACCTGGCCTACACCCAGCTTCCGAAAATCTGCGCGCAGACCGACAGCCATTTGATCTACATTCCGATGCTGCTCGGCGGTGTATTCAAGGCCACGGGCAATGCATCCCCGGCAACCATTCCGGCCAAGGGTCGCTACATGTTCCAGGACCTGGACCGTTATGCCCAACGATATGGCGTACCCCTGAGATACAACCCGAACTTCCCCATCAATACCCTGATGCTGATGCGCGCCGTCACGGGCATGCAACTGCGCCATCCGCAACGTTTTCAGGCGTTCATCGAGTGCCTGTTCCACGCACTCTGGGTCGAAGCGCGTAGCCTTGACGATCCGGCGACGGTCGCCGCCGTGCTGACGCAGAACGGCTTCGACCCCACTGAAGTGCTGGCCTTGACCGCCGATGAAGAGGTCAAGACGACGCTGAAGGCCAATACCGAGCAGGCCGTGGCTCGTGGCGTGTTCGGTGCACCGAGCATGTTCGTCGATAACCAGTTGTACTTCGGCCAGGATCGCCTGGACTTCGTCATCGAAGCCTTGCGTTAGACCTCGATGACCAACCGCCCCTCGGCTGCTCCCGACTTCAGCAGCTCATGGGCGGATTCGGCATTCTCCAGCGTGAAGGTGCGCGGATCCATCAATGGCTTGAGCTCGCCCGCCTCGATCAACTGCGCCGCCTGGCGAAGAATCTGCCCGTGCTGCTCGCGCCCTACGCCAGTGAGCAGCGGCAGCAAGGTAAACACCCCGGAATACGTTGCCCCGCGAAACGACAGTGGAGCCAGTACACGCGGTGTCCCCGGCGAATCGTCGCCAATCCGCCAGGGTCAAGGCCTTTGTCGACTACATGAGCCAGGCGCTGCAGGCAGCGCCCGAATTCAAGCCGATCAGATAGCCGCCGTGCGCGTGTTCAACCACTGGAGTGCCGCACCGTCGACTAGCGGGCTCAAGCGCTCGCGCACCTGCGCGTGATAGTCGTTGAGCCATTCTTTTTCCTCGGCCGTGAGCAATGACGCTTCCAGGCAGCGGGTGTCGATCGGGCACAGGGTGAGGGTTTCGAACTTGAGGAACTCGCCGAACTCGCTCTTACCTGCCTCGCGGTTCATCGCCAGGTTCTCGATACGCACACCCCAGCGACCAGGACGGTAAGTGCCCGGCTCGATGGACGTGATCATGCCTGGCTGCATGGCAGTCTGCGGCGCCGCCACGGCCTGATAGGCAATCACTTGCGGCCCTTCGTGGACGTTGAGGAAATACCCCACGCCGTGACCGGTGCCGTGACCGTAGTCGACGTTGTCCGCCCAGATTGGCGCACGGGCGATGGCGTCCAGCAGCGGCGACAGGATCCCCCGAGGAAAACGCGCGCGAGACAGGGCAATCACGCCCTTGAGGACGCGGGTGCAATCGCCCTTCTGCTCTGCGGTCGGCGTGCCGACCGGCACCATCCGCGTAATGTCTGTGGTGCCACCCAGGTATTGGCCGCCGGAGTCAATCAGCAACAGGCCGTCGCCTTCGATCACCGCATGCTCTTCTTCGGTCGCGTGGTAATGCGGCATGGCGCCATTGGCGTTGAACGCGGCAATGGTGTTGAAGCTCAGCGACACGTAGTCCGGACGCCTGGCGCGTGCAGCGGTCAGGTGTTCGTCAATGGTCAGTTCGGTGATGCGCTCACGGCCCCAGGCCGATTCCAGCCAGGCGAAGAATTCGCACAGCGCCGCGCCATCCTGCTCCATCGCGCGGCGAATGTGCGCGGCGTCGTCCAGGCTTTTCTGCGATTTGGCCAAAGTCGTCGGGTTCAAGCCTTCGACCAGTTTCACGCCGCTGCCCAGGTTATCCAGCAGCCCGGCCGTGACACGTGCCGGATCCACCAGCAGGCTGGCGCCATCCGGCACCGCGCGCAGGGCGTCGGCCACTTCGCTGTAGTCGCGCAGAGTGATGCCGTCCTGCTCGAGCACTGCGCGCAACTCTGCGCTGACCTTGCTCAAGGCCACGAACAGCATCGCCTGTTGCTGGCTGATGAGTGCAAAGGACACGAATACCGGGTTGAACGACACGTCGCCGCCGCGCAGGTTGAAGAGCCAGGCGATGTCGTCGAGGGTGGCGATGAAATGCCAATCGGCACCCCGCGCATTCAGTGTTTCGCGCAGGCTGGCGAGTTTCTCGCCACGGCTGACGGTCGCTTGTGGAGGAAGGTGCTGATAAATCGGCTCGTTCGGCAGTTCCGGGCGATCGCCCCAGACCTGATCGAGCAGATCAAGGTCGGTACGCAGGCGCGCGCCGCGCTCTTCGAGCTTGCCACCCAGGGTCCGCGCCGACGCCACCGCCATCACTGCACCGTCCACGGCAACCACACCGCCTTCCGGGGTTTGCTCGGCCAGCCAGTCCAGCGGGCTCGGTTGGCCCGGTTGCAGCTTGACCAGTTCAATGCCGCTGCCCTTGAGTTCCTTGGTCGCCTGTTCCCAATAGCGGCTGTCGGCCCATACTCCGGCGAAATCCGGCGTGACGATCAATGTACCGACCGAACCGTGGAAGCCCGACAACCATTGCCGCCCCTGCCAGTAGCCGGGCAGGTATTCCGACAGGTGCGGGTCGGCCGACGGCACCAACAGGGCATGAATGCCCTCCCGGCTCATCAGCTCGCGGGTCTGCGCCAGGCGCTGGGGCACCGAACCGTTGATCGAAGGCTGCGTACTCATCATGTCTCCTGCTAACCACTCATTGTTGAGTGCCGGTCGGGCCGGCACTTTAGTATCACGTTGCCCAGAATGCCGGAGCACTGGCGCAGTTGGCTTTAATCAGTTGCACCGCCTGGTCGATATCCTGCTCGGTGGTGAATCGGCCCAGGCTCAAACGCACGGTACGGCTCGCCGAACGGGCGTCATGCCCCAGTGCCAGCAGCACGTGGGAAGGCGTATTGCTCGCGGAGTTGCAGGCCGAGGTCGCCGAAAACGCAATCGAGGTGCTCAACGCCGTGGAATTGAACTCGCCCTCGGCGAAGGTCAGGCTCAGGGTATGGGGAATGCGCTGGGTCGGGCTGCCATTGACGCTCACCCCCGGCAGGCTCGATAAGCCATCGAGCAGACGCTGGCGCAGACGCACGATGGTGGCTTTTTCTTCATCGAACACCTGCGCCGCCAGTGCGAAGGCTACGCCCATGGCGGCAATTTGATGAGTGGCCAGCGTACCGGAACGCAAACCACCTTCATGGCCCCCGCCATGGATCTGCGCCTGCAATCGCTGCTGGGCCCGCGGCCCGACATACAGCGCGCCGATGCCTTTGGGGCCGTAGAGTTTATGCGCCGAGAAGGACATCAGGTCTACCGGCAGCTTCGCCAGGTCTATTGCCACTTTCCCCGCGCCCTGAGCGGCGTCGACATGGAACAAGGCCCCACGGGCGCGTACGACTTCACCGATGGCAGCGATGTCATTGACTGTGCCCAACTCGTTATTGACCAGCATCAGCGACACCAGGAAGGTGTCCTCGCGCATCGCTTCGCTGACAGCCTGGGCCGTAATCAGGCCCTGCGCGTCCGGCACCAGGTAGGTCACGGCAACGCCGCTGTCCTGCAACTGTCTGGCCGTATCGAGAATGGCCTTGTGTTCAATCTGGCTGGTTATTATGTGACCGCCGGACACGCCTCGGGCCTGGGCCACGCCCTTGAGGGCGAGGTTGTTGGATTCGGTGGCACCGGACGTCCAGACAATCTGCGATGCCTGGGCGCCGACCAGATCAGCGACTTGCCGGCGCGCCTGCTCGACCGTTTGCCGCGCCTCGCGACCGAACGCATGGGAGCTGGACGCCGGGTTGCCGAAATTGCCGGCAAAGCCAAGACACTCGACCATCACCTGAATGACTCGCTCATCCACCGGCGTGGTGGCGGCGTAGTCGAAATACAGCGGGCGTTTATTCATAAGAGACTCGCAGAGCTTGTTCCGGGATCAGTGGCCGGGAATCTGTCCACCGGCGCGGCCTGATCGGATGCGTTGAAGAGGACGACTTCATTTGAAAGTGCGTTGGAACGCTCCTGAAGGCGAGCTTAACAGGCATCGGGCAACGGGTTGAAGCAATGCGTCAGCTAAAGCTTTCGAGCAGTAACGGATACAACGAGACCACCAGCAGCGCGGCCATGCCCCAGTTGAACAGGCGCAACCAGCGACGATCCTTGAGCACGTTGCGCAATAGCGTGCCACACGCCGCCCAGACGCCGACGCTGGGCAGGTTGATGATGGCGAAAACGGCTGCGATCACGATGACATTAGTGAAATAGCCCTGCATCGGCGTGTAAGTGCTGATGGCGCCGATGGCCATGATCCAGGCTTTGGGGTTGACCCACTGAAAGGCGGCCGCACCGAGGTAGCTGATCGGTTTTCCCTGGCCGCTCTCACTGTCGGAGACCGGCCCCGAGTGGGCGATCTTCCACGCCAGGTACAGCAAATACGCCGCGCCGACATAACGCAAAACGGTGTAGAGCAACGGATAGGTTTGAAACACTGCCCCCAGGCCGAATCCGACCGCCACCACCAGCACAAAGAAGCCGCAGGTAATGCCTAGCATATGCGGGATAGTTCGGTTAAAGCCGAAGTTCACGCCGGATGCCAGCAACATCGTGTTGTTTGGGCCGGGCGTGATCGAGGTCACAAGAGCAAACAGGGCGAAGCCCAGCAGCAGGTCGAGCGAGAGCGTCATCGGTGGCAGTCCAGGGTCGGTCAGGTATTGACCCTATCGCACGCCTGCCGGGAAGCCCATGGACAGTTGCGTGAAAGTTCGAGCAGTACAGTGGCTCAGCTTGGACGACCATGCAATTGGACAGCACGTCCAGCGCTCATTTCACCCTGTTTGTCGTAACCGAAGGTTTTCTGTGGCTGGCCGAGCAATTCGGCTTTTTTAGCATGGTATTCGTCGAACGAAAGGCCCCGACGATTCAACGCTTCCATCGCCAGTTCTCGCGTTTCTTCGTCGGTGTAGGGACGCAGTTCCGGGGAGACATGGGTGGCGCATCCGGCGAGGACGGAGGCAGCGAGCAGCACGGCAGTGGTGAGTAAGGCTTTCATGATTGGGCGTCCTGGCATCTGGGTTCGGGGCAATGAACACAGGCTACTCGCGCCCTCCGGCCGGCAGAAATCAACGCTTTCGATAGTGGCTATCGAGTTTTTCTAATGCCCCCGTGCGCACCCATGGAATATTCGATAAAGATCTATAAATATTATTTTATAGTATTTTGCGGAATAACAATCTGGCTTTATAACAACCCCATCACCTGATCCCACTGTTGCCCACGCAACTGTTCACCAGGCAACAGTCATTCAACAAACAGTCTTGAAACACCTACAGCGCTGCCCAGTCGTCACGCTGCAAGCCCCGGAAAACCTGGGGTTGGGTGGACTGGTACAGCTCTTGCTCAAGCCCAGTGACTACTCACTGCTCACTGAGCAACTGTTTAAAAAGGAACTGATGATGTCGCGTCCATTGAAAGTCGTCGCCCTTTCCGGCGGAACCTGGCGTCCTTCGCGCACCCTGGTGCTGACCCAGGCACTGCTGCGCGAGCTGGCCGAGCAATTGCCGATCGAAAGCACCCTGATCGAGCTGGGCGACATCGCCCGACCATTGGGCGCGGCGCTGTCGCGCCAGGAACTGGAAGCCAGCGTCGAGGCCCAGTTGCACGCCATCGAGACCGCCGACCTGCTGATTGTCGCTGCACCAGTCTATCGGGGTTCTTACCCTGGCCTGCTCAAGCACCTGTTCGATCTGATCGACCTCAATGCACTGGTCGACACGCCGGTGCTGCTCGCTGCCACGGGAGGCAGCGAGCGCCATGCGCTGGTGCTCGATCACCAGTTGCGTCCGCTGTTCAGTTTCTTCCAGGCCCTGACCCTGCCGATTGGTGTCTACGCCACCGAAGCCGATTTCGCCAATTACCAAATAACCAGTGAGCCCTTGAAGGCCCGCATTCGCCTTGCTGCTGAGCGCGCTGCGCCGTTGTTCGGCGTGCACCCCAACAATCTGCTGAAAATCGCATAAGGATCTGTTCATGGATGTTTTCTGGTTTCTGCCGACCCACGGCGATGGCCATTACCTGGGCACCACCCAGGGCGCACGCCCGGTCACCCTCAATTATCTGAAACAAGTGGCTCAGGCCGCCGACAGCCTCGGCTACCACGGCGTGCTGATCCCCACCGGGCGCTCCTGCGAGGATTCGTGGGTGATCGCCTCAGCCCTGGTGCCGTTGACCGAACGCCTGCGTTACCTTGTGGCGATCCGACCGGGGATCATTTCACCGACCGTGTCGGCGCGCATGGCGGCGACGCTGGATCGCCTGTCGGGCGGCCGTTTGCTGATCAACGTGGTCACCGGCGGTGACCCTGACGAAAACCGGGGCGACGGGATTTTCCTGGATCACAGCGAACGCTACGAAGTCACCGACGAATTCCTCAGGATCTGGCGCCGGGTGCTGCAAGGCGAAGCGGTGGATTTCGAGGGCAAGCATTTGCAAGTGCAGAACGCCAAAGCACTGTATCCGCCCGTGCAGAAGCCCTACCCGCCGCTGTATTTCGGTGGCTCGTCCGACGCCGCCCACGACCTGGCGGCCGAACAGGTCGATGTCTACCTGACCTGGGGTGAACCGCCGGCCGCCGTGGCACAGAAGCTCGCCGATGTGCGTGAGCGAGCGGCGCGTCACGGGCGCACGGTGAAGTTCGGCATTCGCTTGCACGTGATTGTCCGCGAGACCGCCGCAGATGCCTGGAAGGCCGCGGACAAACTGATCGAACACATCAGCGACGAAACCATCGCGGCGGCGCAGAAGTCGTTTTCGCGTTTCGACTCCGAAGGCCAGCGGCGCATGGCCGCCCTGCATGATGGCCGGCGAGACAACCTGGAAATCTCGCCCAACCTGTGGGCCGGCGTCGGCCTGGTGCGCGGTGGCGCCGGGACGGCGCTGGTGGGCGACCCGCAACAAGTGGCGGCCCGCATCAAGGAATACGCCGACCTGGGGATCGAGAGCTTCATCTTCTCCGGCTACCCGCACCTTGAAGAAGCCTATCGCTTTGCCGAACTGGTATTCCCATTGTTGCCCGAACCCTACGCGAGCCTGGCTGGGCGCGGGGTCACCAACCTCACCGGGCCGTTTGGCGAAATGATCGCCAATGATGTTTTGCCTGCCAAAGCCACTGCCTGACGGACGCCTGACCTGTAGGAGCGAGCACGCTCGCGATGGAAGATCAGGCACCTTGGGGTGTCAGGCCGCCAGCGTCATCGTTGACGACCATCGCGAGCATGCTCGCTCCTACAGGAACGTGCATTGTCTTCAAAGAGGAACCCCGCGTGACCGCCAAGCCGCAAAGCGCTCTGATTTCCCCCCTGCAAACCGCCCGCCGCCTGGCCGCCGAGTTTGCCCTGACGGCTGTCGAGCGCGATGAGCGTGGTGGCACGCCGAAAGCCGAACGCGACGCCTTGCGCGACAGCGGCCTGCTGGCCCTGAGCATTCCCACCCAGTACGGCGGCCTCGGCGCGAGCTGGAGTGAAACCCTGACCATCGTGCGTGAGTTCGCCAAGGTCGACAGTTCGATTGCCCACGTCTTCGGTTTCCACCACCTGATGCTCGCCACCGTGCGCCTGTTCTCGCGGCCCGAACAATGGCAGCCCTGGTTTGAACAGACGGCACGCAAGAACTGGTTCTGGGGTAACGCCCTCAACCCACTGGACACCCGTACCGTGGTCAAGGACCTCGGCGGCTGGCGCGAGTTTTCCGGCAAGAAAAGCTTCTGCTCCGGCGCCAGCGATTCACAGATGCTGATCGCCTCGGCGGTGGATGAAAACGCTGGCGGCAAGCTCTTGATCGCGGCCATCCCCAGCGGCCGCAGCGGCATCACCCTGCACAACGACTGGAACAACATGGGGCAGCGCCAGACCGACAGCGGCAGCGCATCGTTCGAACGGGTGCGGGTCGAGGAATCGGAACTGTTGCTGGACCCGGGCCCGTTGAGCACGCCATTTGCCTGCCTGCGGCCGTTAATCGCACAACTGACATTTACCCATATGTTTCTCGGCATCGCCGAAGGCGCCTTCGCGGAAGCGCGCCAATACACCCTCACCGAAACCCGTGCGTGGCACAAATCCAATACCCAGGATGTGCGACAGGACCCTTACGTGCTGGGCCATTACGGCGAGTTCTGGGTAGCGCTCGAGGGCGTTCGCTTGCTGGTGGAGCGCGCCACTGACCTGCTCGACAAAGCCTGGGTGAAAGGGCCCGCCCTCAGCGCAGAAGAACGTGGACACCTGGCCACGGCCATCGCCACGGCCAAGGTCGCCGCCACCCGCAACGGCCTGGAACTGTGCAGCCGGCTGTTCGAAGTCACCGGCGCCCGCTCGACCCACGCCTCGCTGCGCCTGGACCGCCACTGGCGCAATTTGCGCACGCAAACCCTGCATGACCCGGTGGATTACAAACTCCACGAACTGGGCGACTGGGCGCTCAACCAGGCCCTGCCGATTCCGACTTTCTATTCATAAATTGCCTACATGGAGCGTGCCCCCATGCAACTGCTGACCTTACCACCCTCGCCCGCTCTGGCCACCTCGATCCGTGCCACGGCCCAAGTCTTCGAAGACCCTAAATCCCAGGCACTGCTGGCGCATCTGCAACAAGTCGCCCCCAGTGAAGCCAGCGTGTTGATCATCGGCGAAACCGGCACCGGCAAGGAACTGGTAGCACGGCATATCCACAACCTCAGCGCCCGACGCAACCGTCCGTTCGTGGCGGTCAACTGCGGCGCGTTTTCCGAGTCCCTGGTCGAGGCCGAGCTGTTCGGCCACGAGAAAGGCGCCTTCACCGGAGCCTTGAGCGCCAAGGCCGGCTGGTTTGAAGAAGCCGACGGCGGCACGTTGTTCCTGGACGAAATCGGCGATTTGCCGATGGCGATCCAGGTCAAGTTGCTGCGGGTATTGCAGGAGCGCGAGGTGGTACGCCTGGGTTCACGCAAGAGCATCCCGATCAACGTGCGCGTACTGGCGGCGACCAACGTGCAGCTGGAAAAAGCCATCAACGCCGGACATTTCCGTGAAGACCTGTATTACCGCCTCGACGTGGTCAGCCTGGAGTTGAGCCCGCTGCGCGACCGTCCGGGCGACATCCTGCCGCTGACCCGGCACTTCGTCGACGCCTACAGCCAGCGCCTGGGCTACGGCACCATCACCATCAGCAAGGAAGCCGAGCTGAAACTGCGCAGCTACAGTTGGCCAGGCAACATCCGCGAACTGGAAAACGTGATTCACCACACCCTGCTGATCTGCCGTAACGGCGTGATCGAACGGGATGACCTGCGCCTGTCGCACATGCGCATCGAGCGTCAGGATGATGGCCAAGGTCACCCTCACGATTCACCGGAGGCCCTGCTCGAACGGGCTTTTCAGAAACTCTTCGAGGTACAGGCCGGTGCCCTGCACGAAAAAGTCGAGGACGCCTTGCTGCGAGCCGCCTACCGTTTCAGCCACTACAACCAGGTGCACACCGCTGCACTTCTGGGCCTGAGCCGCAACGTCACACGCACCCGCCTGATCAAAATTGGCGAATTGGCGGTGAACAAACGTCGGCCGACGGAAAACGTTCAGGGTGAGCGGTTGATGCACCTGTCGATTTAGCCCACCAGGTTGCAGTGCAGCGCGTCGTCCTGGCTACGTTCCAGGCTGTGCAACACCTGGAACGAGCCGAACGTCACGGTTTTTGCCTGATGCGCGCGAATCAGTTGCCAGAAATCCTCCTCGCCGCTTTCAAAACTCTGGAACGCGGCTTCTCCCGCTTCACGCGTTTGCCATTGCAGGTAACTGAGCACACGCCGGCCGTCCTCGCTGGCCTGAATACTCGCACTCAGAAAACCGCTGTAGCCCTGGGCCAGGCGTTCAGTCTGGCTAGAGAGCGCCGACACCAGCGCCGGTTGCTGATGGGGTTCGATCTCAAATTCGATCAACTGGGTGAAGCTGCGATTTTTCTCTGGTGCTTGCATGAAGATTCCCCACTGACGTGTAAGCCGAATCTTGCGATCCGAAGGCCTGCAGGGTAAAACCTCTAGTTAAGTCGAGGTCAAGAGGCAATTTCGATGCTCACCCCAGAACAGGCGCACAAGGAACTCACTGTCGGTCAACTCGCCGCGCGCAGTGGTGTTGCGGTTACGGCGCTGCATTTTTATGAGTCCAAGGGGCTGATCAGGAGCAACCGCAACCAGGGCAACCAACGCCGTTATCCCCGAGAAGTGCTGCGCCGGGTAGCGCTGATCAAGGTGGCGCAGCGCCTGGGCATTCCCTTGGCGGAAATAGGCACGGCGTTGAAATCGCTGCCTGACAACCGAGCACCGACGGCGGCGGACTGGCAGGTGTTGTCGGCGCAGTGGAGCCGGGAGCTGGATGAGCGGATCAACCAACTGGCCCTGCTGCGCGACAAGCTCAATGGCTGTATCGGGTGTGGGTGTTTGTCGATGGAGGCGTGTCCGTTGCGCAATTTGGGTGATGTGTTGGGGGAGCGTGGAGTTGGGGCGCAGCTCCTGGAATCGGGGGTTGATCCTGAATAGGGGGCGGCCATCGCGGGCAAGCCCGCTCCTACAGTGGATAGATCCCCTGTAGGAGCGGGCTTGCCCGCGATAGCGTCAGATCAGACAACGAAGATCAGAACCCCGGCGCAATCTGTCCCTTGTACCGGGTCAGGATGAACTGCCGCACTTCATCGGAATTCAGCGCCTTGGCCAGTTTCTGCAAACCCGGGTCGTTGATGTTGTCCGGTCGGGCCACGAGGAATTCGATGTACAGGCTCTTGCCCTTCTCGACAATCAACGCGCTGTTGGTGTCGATCCCGGCTTCCAGCGCGTAGTTGGCGAAAACGAACGCCAGGTCCACCTGGCTGACCGAGCGCGCCAGCAATGCACCTTCCAGTTCACGGATTTTCAGGTGCTTGGGGTTTTCGATGATGTCGCGCTGGGTCGCCAGCGTATTGCTCGGGTCCTTGAGTTTGATCAAGCCGGCTTCGTGCAACAGCACCAGGGCACGGCCGGTGTTCACCGGGTCGTTGGGGATCGAGACGCTGGCGCCATCCTTGAGCTCGGCGATGTTCTTGATTCTGGTCGAATAGGCGCCAAACGGCTCGATGTGTACACCGACCACGGGCACCAGGTCGGTATGCCGGGTCTTGTTGTAGTCATCGAGGAACGGCCGGTACTGGTAGTAGTTGGCGTCGAGGTTCTTCAACGCCAACTGCTGGTTGGGCTGGATGAAGTCGGTGAACACCTTGATGTTCAAGTCCACGCCTTCCTTGGCCAGGGTCGGTTTGACGAACTCGAGGATCTCGGCGTGGGGCACCGGGGTTGCACCGACGGTGAGTTTTTCGTTGGCGTGAACGCCGAGCGACACAAGGGCAGCCAGAATGGCCAGGGTCTTTTTCATGTTGCACTCCTAGGCAGATAAGGTGGCCGTCGTGGGGTGGACGTGGGGCCTGATTGTTTTCATTAAGGTTGTTGAAACCAAGCCATCGCCTCTTCAGCGTCGGCTGTAGCGCGCCACCAGGCGGTCACCGGTCATCTGCAGGGCCTGGACCAGGATCAACAGGAGCACCACGGTGACCACCATCACGTCTGTCTGAAAGCGTTGATAGCCGTAGCGGATTGCCAGGTCGCCCAGGCCACCGCCCCCGATCACCCCGGCCATCGCCGTGTAGTCCACCAGCACGATGGCGGTGACGGTGACCGCCGCGAGCAACCCGCCCCGGGCTTCCGGCAACAGGGTGTGACGGATGATCTGCCAGGTACTGCCGCCCATGGCCTGGGTGGCCTCCACCACGCCGCGATCGACTTCGCGCAACGCGGTTTCCACCAGCCGCGCGAAGAACGGCGTGCAGCCAACCACCAACGGCGGAATGGTCCCCGGTACACCCAGCGAAGTGCCCACCAGCAGCGTCGTCAGGGGAATCAGCACAATCAACAAAATGATGAAGGGCAGCGAGCGCAGCATGTTCACCAGCACCGACAGCACCCGATACACACCCAGCGCTTCGTGCAACTGACGCTTGCCGGTAAGGAACAGCACCACGCCCAGCGGCAACCCCAGCAGCACGGTAAAACCGAGGGCGGCACCGAGCATGGTCAAGGTGTCGAGGCAGGCCTGGCCGATGTCCGCCCAATAAATGTTCTTGAACAGTTCGCCCATGATCACGACCAGTCGTGGCGCGGCGGTTTCACGCCATTGAGCAGCCAGTTGCCGACCACGTGGTACTTCCAGCGCACCGGATCGTGCAAGGTGTGGACCCGGGCATTGCGCCAGTGACGATCGAAGTTGTGCTTTTTCAGGGTGGAGCGTGTGCCGCCAAGCTCGAACAGTTTGTTACTGGCCTCGATGGCGATTTCCGTGGTCAGCACCTTGGCCCTGGCGACGGCGAGGGACGCCTGGGCCACATTGTCTTCATCGGGTGCCGACCGCGCGGCATCCAGCGCCCAACCGGCACGCTCCAGCAAGGCTTCGGCGGCCTCCAGGCGGATATCCAATGCGCCGACCTGAATGATGGTCAGCGGGTCTTCGCTGGCTTTGTCGACGCCCGCATCGATCCACGGACGGGCGAACTCGCGCACAAAGGCAAGGGTATCCCGCAACGCCGCACGGGCGATGCCGGCGTCGATGGCAGCGGTGGTCAATTGCGCGAACGGGCCGGCCAGGGTCGGGCTCTCGTAGGAGCGGTAAGTGGGGAACACGTTGAACGCCGGGACGTGAAGGTCTTCGGCCAGCACCGTGCCGCTGGAGGTGGTGCGCTGGCCGATGCTGTCCCAATCATCGACGATCACCAGCCCCGGCGTACCTCGCGGCACAAATGACAGCTGGCCCTTCTGCTCTTCATCCAATGCCAACACCGCCAGCCAGTGCGCGTAGAGCGATCCAGTGCAGTAGCCCTTGCGTCCATTGATGACGTGACCGTCTCCATACCGGCGGATGGTGGCCTGAATGTCCTGCACGTTCTTGCCACCGGTCTCCGACAGGGCGTTGGCAAAGCGGTGGCCTTGCAACGCCAGCCCAAAGAAATGCGCCTGCTGCTCCGGAGTGCCCTGCAGGCGGATGTCTTCGAGCAGGCAATAATGGTTTTGCGGAATCTGCCCCAGGGACGGATCGGCCGCCGAGATGATCGCGATGACTTGCGCCAGCACCGCGTAGGACACCTGCGCACCGCCAAACACCCTGGGCACGATGATGGCCCACAAGCCGCTGTTGGAGTACAGGTCGACGACCTCGGCTGGCACTTGCCGGGTACGGTCGCGTTCGGCGTCCTGCTCCAATAGTACGGCGGCGACGCGCTCGGCCACACGCAGGGCTTCGGCCTCATCGGCGATGCGGTGGGCGGCAGGCGGGTTGATCGGATAAACGGCAGATTCAGGCATGGGTGTCTCTCGGTACCGGTGTTTACCGAGGACATTGCAGCTTCTGTGCCTGACGGCCGAAGCCCGTGTTGGCGGGTGGTTGAGGCGATATCGAAGGGTTTGAACAGGCACCCGCCGAACATTCTGTTGCTTCACTGTTGATGGCCGAACAGTGGCGCTGCGGTTGGTCGGGGGCTCCCTGGTCGCCAGGCCGGTTGACCTATAGTCAACCGGCGACGCAACACCTTACCGACAACAACAGGGAGACGGACATGAACGTCAAACCCATTCCAGACGGATATCCCGGCATTACGCCGTACCTGGGCATCCAAAAAGCCGCCGAAGCCATCGATTTCTACAAAAAAGCCTTCGGTGCCGTCGAAATCATGCGCCTGGCCATGCCGGATGGCGGCGTTGGCCACGCCGAGCTGCGCATCGGCCATTGTCCGATCATGCTCGGTACGCCGTGTGATCAAGGACCGTTGAGTAATCCGGACGCCTCGCCGTCCGTAGGGCTGCATCTGTATGTCGACGACGTCGACGCCTCTTTCAAGCAGGCGATTGCGGCAGGCGGCACGCTGGTGTCCGAGGTCAAGGATCAGTTCTATGGCGATCGGTCCGGCACGCTGAAGGATCCGTTCGGGCATTTGTGGTTTTTGGCCACGCGCAAGGAGGACTTGAGTCAGGAGGAGATTGAGCAGCGGGCCAGGGAGATGTTTGAGCAGGGGTGATTCCATAGGTTTTATTCATCACACCTCACCATTGTGGGAGCAAGCCCGCTCCCACAATTTTTGCCATTTTCCAGAATAAGAAACATTTACTTTCATATTTGCTTCGGGGTTTTGAATTCTCATCCGTCTTATATAGATGTAGTCGGCTCGCGTAGGCAAAAGCCACGACCGCACTTTTCATGGACCTCACGCTGGGAAGCCCGCAGCAGGGGCCCTCTCATCTCATACAAGACCTCCACCATGTCGAAGAAATCCCGTTCAAAACTCTGGTTTCTGGTCCATAGCTGGCTGGCCCTGCCGATTTGGTTTTTCGTACTGATCGTCTGTGTCACCGGTACATTGGCTGTGGTCAGCCAGGAAATCGTCTGGCTGGCCAACCCCGAAATGAGGGCGACTCAGCCAACGGACGATGCGCCGCTACTGACGTATGACCAGATTCTCGCCGAAATGAAGAAGGCCGAGCCGAACACGCTGGTGCAGTCCATCAGCCGGCCGGACGAGTCGCATTTTGCCCTCGATGCCCGCGTCACCTACCCCGACGGTCGCAGCGTGACGGTCTACGTCAATCCGTACAGCGGGGTGATCCAGGGCGTCGCGCCGGAGTTCAACTTCCAGGCCTTTACCCGCGCCCTGCATGGCTGGTGGCTGGTGCCGTTCACCAATGGCTACAGCTGGGGCTGGTACCTGGTGTCCTTCCTCGGATTGCCGATGCTGGTGTCGTTGATCACCGGGCTGGTGGTGTACAAGAAGTTCTGGAAAGGTTTCCTGCGTCCGACCCTGCGCCTGCGCCACGGCGCACGGATTTTCTGGGGGGACTTCCACCGTCTGAGCGGCATCTGGTCCATCTGGTTCATCGCGACCATTTCCGTGACCGGTACCTGGTTCATGATCGAAGCGTTCCTTTACGACAACCAGATCTCGATTTCCACCGCTCCGGTCGCGCCGGTGGTGCCACGTGAAAGCGTGCCGCTCACCACCAATGGCTCGCCAGCGCCGATGATCAGCCTGGAATCGGCGATCCAGGAGGTCAAGGAACGCATTCCCGGCCTCGACGACAGCTTTGTCCAACTGCCCGCCAATGCCTACAGCTACCTGTCCGTGGGGGGCCGCAGCTGGTACCCGCTAATTTATCAGACCGCCGAGGTCAATCCGTATACCGGCGATGTCGCCGTGACCCGCCTGCTGTCCGACCGCTCGGGCCTGGAACTGGTGACCGAGTCGATGCGGCCGCTGCACACCGGTGATTTCGGTGGGCTGTGGATCAAGCTGATCTGGTTCTTCTTCGGCCTGCTGCTGAGCATGATGGTCCTCAGCGGCCTGCTGATCTGGACCAAACGTACCGCACTGGCCACCGCCAACGCTCTCAAGCGCGAGAAAAAACGCCCACGCAACCTCGAGGTCGCCCCGGTGGCTGGCCATAGCACCCCGGGGGTGAGCCAATGAGCCTGTTTACCGCTGAAAAACCGGGCTCCGCACTCAGCCGTTTCTGGCACAAGTGGCGCTTCCACATCAACGTTCTGCTGCTGCTGATACCGCTGGGTTTCATGCCCAAGTATTTTTCCGAAGTTGCGTTGTTTCGCGGTGACACCGGCCTGGGCGAGCGCGAAGTCGGTGAAGTGCAGGTCGGCCCATGGAGTCTGCGATTGGCCGAGTTTCGCAACGAAGCACCGCGCCCCGATCCAGCCGGCTACATGAAGGCTTTCAACGCCGCGCTGTGCGACAGCTGCCGCGACCAGGTCAAGGCCACTTACCTGCGCATCGGCAAACCGCGCAGCCTGCGCGCCGCCGGGGTGATTTTCTTCGGCGCGCCCTATCGCATGGGCGCCATGTTGCCCATCCCGGAAAAGACCAAGGCCACTGACGAACTGTGGATCACGATGGAAGGTTGGGACGGTTCGATGCACCAGGCATCCGTCCCTCTGAGCCAGGCATCCCCGGCCACCATTGCGTGGCTGAACAAACAAGGAGGCAAACCATGATCAACGCCATTCGCCCATTCCACGTCGCCCTGCTGGTGCTGTGCGCCGGTTTCAGCGCCAGCGCCCTGGCACACAACCCGATGTTTGAGTGCAAGGCCATCGACGCCGAGCAGATCCAGTGTACCGGCGGTTTCTCCGACGGCAGCGGCGCTCCAGGTGTAACCCTGGATGTGATCGGCTATGACGAAACGATCCTGGTGCCGGGCAAGCTCGGTGAAGACTCGAAACTGACCTTCAAGAAACCAGGCGCCGAGTTCTATGTGTTGTTCGACGCAGGTCCCGGTCACGTCGTCGAGATCGACCAAGCGGACATCCAGGCACCATGAGCACACCCACCACGCAAATCGTGCGCCCGGCCGGGGCCGGTCATGAAACCCTCAATGTGCTGCTGTTGTGCCTGCTGATCCTGGCGGTTGCCGGTTCCGTGGTTGCCTGGCGCCACGAGTCCCAGGACACCACCCGCATCAGCAATCATCAACTGGATGCCCGCCGCGACCTCAGCGCGTCCGAACAAGGCATCTACGCCGATCTGCGAGTCACGCTGGACGAAATCCGCCTGCTGCAACAGGAACAGCAAACCGTGCCAACGCCTGAAACCCTCGCCGACGAGGGTTTTGCGCCGTTCGCACAGGACGCCAGCTCCATCAGCCGGGGTGGCCATGCCTGGCAACTGCTCAACGCCAACGCGTACTTCGGGCACAGCCAGTCGCCCGCTGTGGCGGGCTCGTTTCTGATGCGCCTGAACGCGAACGAAGACGGCCCCGACATCTGGCTCAACCGAGCCGCCGACCTCAAGGCGCCCGCCGACCTGACTGACGCCGCGCTGCAAAGCGCCGGCTGGCAGCAGATCGTCGCGCAATTCGACGCCGGCGTAACGCGCCAGCATCGGCACTGACCCCTCGCCTTTCATCGAGAGAAGACCGCTTTCCCATGCCTATTTCATCTCAACGCTCTTTCTGGCGCCTGCTGCTGGTCGGCCTGTTCGCCTGCCTGCTGACACCCTTGGCCTGCGCCGACGAAGCCAAGCGCCTGCGCATCGGCATCACCCTGCACCCTTATTACAGCTACGTGGCCAACATCGTCGGCGACAAGGCCGAGGTGGTGCCGTTGATCCCGGCCGGTTTCAACCCGCATGCCTACGAACCCCGCGCCGAAGACATCAAGCGCATCAGTGGGCTGGACGTGATCGTGCTGAACGGCGTCGGCCACGACGACTTCGCCGACCGCATGATCGCCGCCAGCGAAACACCCAACGTGGCCGTGATCGAAGCCAATGAAAACGTGCCATTGCTGGCTGCCACCGGGGTTGCCGCTCGCGGCGCCGGTAAAGTGGTCAACCCACACACCTTCCTGTCGATAAGCGCCTCGATTGCCCAGGTCAATAACATTGCCCGCGAACTGGGAAAACTCGACCCGGCCAACGCCAAAACCTACACCCAGAACGCCCGTGCCTACGGCAAACGCCTGCGTCAGATGCGCGCCGATGCCCTGGCCAAGCTGACCGAGGCGCCCAACGCCGAACTGCGGGTGGCTACCGTGCACGCGGCGTATGACTACCTGCTGCGTGAGTTCGGCCTGGAGGTCACCGCCGTGGTCGAACCGGCACACGGTATCGAGCCGAGCCCGAGCCAGCTGAAAAAGACCATCGACCAACTGCGTGAGCTGGACGTCAAGGTGATCTTCTCGGAGATGGATTTCCCGTCCACCTACGTCGACACCATCCAGCGCGAATCAGGGGTGAAACTTTATCCGCTGTCTCACATTTCCTACGGCGAATACACCGCCGACAAGTACGAAAAGGAAATGACCGGCAACCTCAACACCGTGGTTCGGGCCATTCAGGAGTCTGGCGCATGACCGCTCAGGAACCCCTCAACCTGCATTGCAGCGGCCCGACCCTGGACTTTGCCGAGATCGGCCTTGTCCTGGGCCGCACCACCATCCTCGACAAGGTCACGTTCCAGGTGCCGCCCGGCAGCGTGCATGCGCTGGTCGGCCCCAACGGCGGCGGCAAGAGTTCGCTGATCAAGACCCTGCTCGGGCAAATGCCCCACCAGGGCCGCCTGAGCCTGCAATGGCCCGGCGATCCCGGCACCATCGGCTATGTCCCCCAGGCATTGGAGTTTGATCGTGGCTTGCCAATGACCGTCGATGATTTCATGGCCGCGATGTGCCAGCGCCGCCCGGCGTTCCTCGGGCTGAGCAAGCACTATGCGACGGCCATTGGCGAGGCGCTGGAGCGTGTCGGCATGCAAGACAAGCGCAAACGCCGCATGGGCGCGTTGTCCGGCGGCGAGCGCCAGCGCGTGTTGCTGGCGCAGGGACTTATCCCGGCGCCACAATTGCTGGTACTGGACGAACCTATGTCGGCCCTCGATGAGGCCGGCATCCAGGTATTCGAGCGGCTGCTGGGCGACTGGCGCCAGAGCGGCATTACCGTGCTGTGGATCGAGCACGACCTGGAGGCGGTCGGGCGACTGGCCGATCGTGTCACCGGCCTCAATCGTCGGGTGCTGTTCGATGCCACGCCGAAGCAGGCGCTGACACCGGAAACCCTGATGACCCTGTTCTCGACCCATCCACGGAGCGCTGCCTGATGAGTTACGAAGCCTTTCGCTTGATGGTTCAGGGCTGGGCGTCTTCGGGTTATCTACCGGAAGCACTGGCTTATGGGTTCGTGGTCAACGCGTTGCTTGCCGGTTTGCTGATCGGTCCGGTACTGGGCGGCCTCGGGACGCTGGTGGTGGTCAAGCGCTTTGCGTTTTTCTCCGAAGCCGTAGGGCACGCAGCGCTGACCGGCGTGGCCATTGGCATCCTGCTCGGCGAACCCTACACCGGGCCGTATGGCAGCCTGTTCGGTTACTGCCTGCTGTTCGGCATCCTGCTCAATTACCTGCGCAACCGCACGGGCCTGGCGCCAGACACCTTGATCGGCGTGTTTCTGTCGGTGTCGCTGGCGCTGGGCGCGAGCCTGCTGCTGATACTGGCTGGCAAGATCAACGTGCACATCCTGGAAAACGTGCTGTTCGGCTCGGTGCTGACGGTCAACGGCAATGACCTGCTGGTGTTGGCCATCGTCGGCTCGCTGGTGATGGCACTGGCACTGCCGCTGTACAACCGCATCATGCTCGCCAGCTTCAACCCGCAACTCGCAGCGGTACGCGGCGTGGCGGTGAAGGCCCTGGATTACCTGTTCGTGATCCTGGTGACGCTGATCACCGTGGCCGCGGTGAAAGTCATCGGCGCCATTCTGGTGGGCGCGCTGCTGGTGATTCCAGCCGCCGCAGCACGACTGCTGAGCCAATCACTGAAGGGCTTTTTCTGGTGTTCGGTGCTGATCGCCACCGTCAGTACCCTCTGCGGGATTCTCGCGCCGATTGTCTTCGACCTGCCGATCCCGTCCGGTGCGGCAATCATTCTGATGGCCGGTATCGCCTTCGCCCTCGCCGCCATCGCGCGCGGCGTCGTCCCCAGCCTGAAAGGGAATCTTGGATAAATGTCATTTTCTCTGCGTCAACTGACCCTGGCCGTTGCCCTCTGCGGGCTGGCCAACACTGCCTTCGCGGTAGACAGCGCCAGGCCGCTGCACGTGCTGGCGTCCTTGCCCATCACTTACGGCCTGGGCGAAGCCTTGCTCAAAGGCACCCACGTCAAGCTTGAACGGGCCGCGCCAGCCAACTTGCCTGGCAGCCGCCAGAACGCTTATTTCACCGGGCGCGGCGCGCCGGCGCTGGCCAAACAGGCGAGCGACGCCGACGCGGTGATCGGCTTGCGTTCGTTGTGGGCGGACGACTCGCTTTATCCGATTGCACGACGCAGCAACATCCGCATCGTCGAAGTCGACGCCGCCCGCCCAGTGGATGGCGCCCTGCCCGGCATCGCGGTACAGCCTGGCAACAAGGTCGATGGCCTGAACAGCCAGCCATGGTTTTCCAGCAACAACATGGGGCGCATGGCGGATGTCATGGCGGCAGACCTGGTGCGCCTGGCACCCGCCGACAAGCCGACCATCGAGGCCAACCTGGCGGCGCTCAAGCAACGCTTGCTCAAGTTCAGCGCCGACAGCGAGGCACGGCTGGCCAGTGCCGACAACCTGAGCGTAATGAGCCTCAGCGATCACTTCGGCTACCTGATCGGCAGCCTGAACCTGGAACTGATCGGCGTTGACCCCCGCCCAGACGCCGACTGGACGCCCGAGGCGCTGAAGCAATTGACGGCGACGCTCAAGGACAATGACGTGGCCGTGGTCATGCACCACCGCCAGCCGTCCGACGCGGTGAAGACGGCAATTGCCGAGTCCGGTAGCCGGTTGGTTGTGTTGAGTGTGGACGGCGCGGATCCGGTGGCTGAGCTGGAGGGGAATGTGGATTTGGTGATCAAGGGGTTGAGTGGGGTTTGAGGTAGGCCCTGTAGGAGCGAGCATGCTCGCGATGGTGGCTCGGGCGCCGCGGGAATTCAGACAGCCCGCGTCATCGTTGACGACCATCGCGGGCAAGTCGAATCGTCGCACCGCCGCTCCCACAGTGTTTTATGCAAACCCGAGACTTGTGTTTAATTGATGTGACGAAATATCGGATGCTTCCTACTGCCCTTTGTAGGCAAACTCCGAATCTTGCTGTTGGGCACTTTGATGCCTTGTTGCGCGTTTCTTTGGCGGGATAGTCTCGGATCGTCGCTGAGCATTCAGCGATCGGGCTTGGAAACCCGTCATACCGAAGCGCACCTAGCAACCCTCAGAATGCATCCGTTTTACGCGTGCGTTCTGGTTTGATGGCGGCTGTGCGCGGGACGCCCTCTGGCGTGCCGGTTCCTCGGTTCCCGGTTTTCCAACCTGCGTACAGCTGCCACCCCTTCGCTTGGAAACGAACATGGCAGCTCCTTAACCCGAGGAGTAAATACAGTGAAAGCAACAAAATCATCAAGCTCCGCCGAACTCAAAACCATCGGCCTCACACCCCTCATCTACTGCACCGACAATCCACTCTTCCGCGTCTCTCGCAACGTCCCGCTCGTTGACGCATTGTCCATGGCTTCCGATTTCCTGTTCCTGGCCAAAGGCCTGACCGAGGACGCCGCCTACACCCGCGATTCCGACCGACACGCCTGGGCCGCGCATTACCTGACGCAGATGGGCAAGGCGTTGGTGGATGATGTGGTAAAGGTGTTGGAGCCCGCGCCAGAGCGGACACAGAAATAACACTGTCCCCTGTAGGAGCGAGCATGCTCGCGATGGTGGATCAGGCACCGCGGGGTGTCAGGCAGCCAGCGTCATCGTTGACGACCATCGCGAGCATGCTCGCTCCTACAGGGGGCGGGTACACCAGCAGATAATGGGCCGGCTGGTCGGCCGCCTTCGCGAGCAAGTCGAATCGTCGCACCGCCGCTCCCACAGGGACAGCGCCAACCCAACCAAACCACAAGGCCGAGCGTTAGCTCGCCTTGCAGGCTTTTGATCCACCCGCCCCTTCGGAAGGCTGAGTGGAGGCATTCATCCGGGGAGTGGGCGCGCAGCGCCGTGCGGCGAAGCCGCACACATCGAGAGGAGGTGCAGCGCAGCAAACCGTAGGCGATGTCCCCGGATGGATGCCGGAGCGAAGGAACCCCGAGCGTCAGCGAGGGGCCGTACGCTGGGGCGAGCGTTTTTTGCTTACTTTTTTCTGGGCCGGCATTCCGGGCGCTTGTAAAAAGTGAGTCGCCGTAAGGGCGAAACCATAAGCGGCCGTTACCGCAGCAACGGATATGTACACCGTCAGGCCGCCATCGTCGGAACGCCGCCCGGGGCAAGCCCACTCCTACAGGGGCCAAAGTGACCCGCTGTAAGAGCGAAACCATAAGCGGCCGTTACTGCAGCAATGGATATGCCTCCATCAGCAGGCCCACCAAAAGAGTTTTAGTGCGCCACCGCCGCCTGCTCTTCCATCTTCTTGCGCAGGCTCAACGGCCGCATGTCCGTCCAGGTTTCTTCGATGTAGGCCAGGCATTCCTTTTTCAGGCCGCTCTTGCCCACGGTGCGCCAGCCTTCGGGTACGGCTTTGTAATCGGGCCAGATAGAGTATTGCTCTTCGTGGTTGACCACCACCTGGAAGAGGATGTCCTCGCGGTCGAATACTGAAGTCATGGTGTCTCTCCATCGCTGTTGGGTGGGCTGTGCCGTGTGCGCAGCCGTTATGTTGGAAGAACGTTGCGGGATTCGAAAAATTTAGAGGCTGGCGGTCGCTGCAGCCATTGCTCGACCGAAAATCCCTGCCACCTGATCAATTTCCGCTGCGGTAATGACCAGCGGCGGCAGGAAGCGCACCACCGCGCCATGGCGGCCACCGAGTTCGAGAATCAGCCCGCGCTTGAGGCATTCGCGCTGGACCAGCGGTGCCAGTCGCCCAAATGCCGGCGGATGGCCCAGGGCATCCGGCGTACCTGTCGGGTCGACCAGTTCTACGCCAAGCATCAGGCCGCGCCCACGAATGTCGCCCAGTTGCGGGAAATCGCGCTGCAGGATGCGCAAGTGCTCGCTCAACCGTTCGCCCATGGAGGCAGCGTGATCGCAAACCTTGTGTTCGACCAGATAACGCATCACCGCGGAACCCGCGGCCATGGCCATCTGATTGCCACGGAACGTGCCAGCATGGGCGCCCGGCAGCCAGGTGTCGAGCCAGTCGCGGTAAACCACCACCGCCAATGGCAGGCTGCCGCCGATGGCCTTGGACATCACCACCACGTCCGGGATGATTCCGGCGTGCTCGAAGGCGAACATCTTGCCGGTGCGAGCAAAACCGCTCTGGATTTCATCGACGATCAGCGCTACCCCCGCCTGCTCGGTAATGCGCCGCAAACCGCGCAACCAGTCGAGGTCAGCGGGAATCACCCCGCCCTCCCCCTGCACCACTTCCACAATCACGGCAGCCGGCAATTGCACGCCGGCCTCGGGATCGTTCAGCAGGTTTTCGAGGTAATTGAGATTGGCCTGCACGCCTTGCGCACCGCCCAGGCCAAACGGGCAACGATAGTCGTAGGGATAGGGCATGAACTGCACGCCGTTGCCGAGCAGCGCACCCATCGGCTTTTTCGGCCCCAGGCTGCCCATCAGGCTCAATGCGCCCTGGCTCATGCCGTGGTAACCGCCCTGGAACGACACCACGGTGCTGCGTCCGGTGGCGGTGCGCACCAGTTTCAACGCTGCTTCCACGGCGTCGGTGCCGGTCGGACCGCAGAACTGGATTTTCGCTTGCGCAGCCAGCGCTGGCGGCAGCAGGCCGAACAGGTCCTGGACAAACTGATCCTTGACTGGCGTAGTCAGGTCGAGGGTGTGCAGCGGCAGTTCATCGGCCAGCACCTGTTGGATCGCGTCGATCACCACGGGGTGGTTATGCCCCAGCGCCAGCGTTCCCGCGCCGGCCAGGCAGTCGATGAAGCGACGCCCCTCGACATCTTCGACATGAATGCCCTTGGCGCGCTTGAGGGCCAGGGGAATGCGTCGCGGGTAGCTGCGGGCATTGGATTCCTGCTGGCTCTGGCGGGTAAGTAACGGCGAGTCGTTGAATTGATAAAGCATTTCGGCCGGCGTCGTCCGGGCCGACTGATCTTCCACAAGGCTGGTAGCGACTGACATCTCTCGACCCTTCAGTAGGTTTTCCTGTTCTGGAAACGCATTAGCGCACCGAGGATTTAGCCCCTTGGTCAGGTTTCTCTGCTGATCGTGCCAGGGCCTTCTGCATGGGGATGGCGTGCAGACCGGCGGTGGTGAAGGCTTGCGCGCAGGGCTGATAACCGAGGTGGCAATAAAAAGGCTCGCCAGTGCGCGTGCTGTTGAGGTGCACCTCCACCCGCCCCTGCTCGATCAGCCAACTTTCAGCGTCGTGCACCAGCGCTCGCCCGGCGCCACGGCGAAACCACTCCGGCAGCACATAACAAAGGGCCAGCCGGCCACTGAGGGTGGCCATCGCAACGCCGACCGGTTTGTCCTGCAGCAGGGCGATGTTGAGGTACAGCCGGGGGTCAGCCAACCATGGCTGGATATGTTCGAGGGTTTTGTTGCGGGTCCAGATGGCGAGGGTGTGGGGGTCATTGCGGTGGTCGAGGGCACAGCCGACGCGTATCGATCGCTCGATGATGCGGCTGATGATGCCGGTGTCGGCAGGGCTGGCTTTGCAGACTTGCAGGGGTGATTGCATGGAGCTGTTACCTCAATCCATTGAGAGAAAGCTGCGATGCAAGATAGCGCTGGGGTGGGGGCAAGGCTAATGGAGAGGCGTTACATTTGATGTGGGACTGGCAAAGAACCTCATTGCCTGTGCTGGCGCCATCGCGGGCAAGCCCGCTCCCACCGTGAATTGTCGTCGTGCACAAAGCTATTGTGGGAGATTACGGGCTGTCAAACCGACTGCAACGGCATCGTCAGTTCCACCCGAAGGCCATCCGGCCGGCTGTCGAAATGCAGGGTACAGCCGCAGCGCTGGACGATGGCCTGGACAATCGCCAGCCCCAGGCCGCAGCCGGTGCTCTGGCCGTTGCGCCAGAAACGCTGGGTCAGGTGTTGCAGATCGTCCGCCGCAATACCCGGGCCATGGTCGCGGACCACGAATCGTACGCGGTTATCGCGGGTTTCGAGGCTCAGCTCCACCGGGCCGTCGTTCGGCGTATGGCGCAGGGCGTTGTCCAGCAGATTGCGCAGCGCGGCTATCGACAGCACGGCAGGCATTTGCACCGGCGCATGGGACAGCGTCGACGCCGGTTTGAAGGTGATGCGCTGGCGTTCACCGCTGGCGGCGTCCTGAATCGCCAGTTTCGCCACCTGTTCGGCATCGCATTGCACGCCGTCATCGAATGACAGGCTGCCCTCGACCCGCGCCAGCAACAGCAATTGTTCGAGGGTCCGGTGCATGCGGTCGGCCCCCTCCTCAGCCTTGGCCAGGGATTGGTCCCGCGCCGCGCCTTCGGTCATGCGCGCCACTTGCAGGTGGGTCTTGATGGCCGTCAGTGGGCTGCGCAACTCATGGGCGGCATCGCCCGTGAGACGGCGCTCGCGCTCGATGGTCTTGCCGATGCGCTGTAGCAGCTGGTTCTGGGTATCCAGCAGCGGCTTCAACTCACTGGGCAGCGGCTGGATCTGCAAGGGTTCCAGGGAATCGGCGCTGCGGCGCATCAAGGCATCGCGCATGCGGTTGAGCGGCGCCAGCCCCTGGCCGATGCCCAGCCACAGCAGGCACAGACAACCCAGCAGTGCCACACCGACCGGCACCGAGGCAGCCAGCAGGATCGACATGTTCAGGGCTTCACGCTCGATCTGCCGGTCTGCCGTGGTGATGCGCAGGTCGCCACGGGCCAGGGTGAAGCTGCGCCACGGCGCGCCATCGATGATCTGATCGTGAAAGCCCATTTTCTCGGCTTCCAGGGTTTGCTGCGGGTCGGTGTGACTGCGGGCAAGGATTTCACCGCGCAAGGAGCTGACCTGGCACGCCATACCGCCCGGAATGTTCAGTTGTTCGGCGCTGAAATGGGTGCCCTCGCCCTTGGTCGGCAGGGCCGGCAATTGCTCCATCAGCCCGGCGACCATGCGCGCCGAGGCCACCAGCCGCTGGTCGAGGGAAAACATCATCTGGTTGCGCAGGTCACTGAGCATCCAGGCCGCCGCCAGCGCCCAGATCAGCGCAAAAGCAGCGCCCAGGGTCAGGCTCAAGCGCACACGCAGGCTCATCACTTGGATTCTTCTCCACCGTCGGCCGGCCCCAGGCGATAACCCAGGCCGCGCACCGTCTCGACAATGCCATTGCCGAGTTTGCGCCGCAGGTGATGGATATGCACGTTGAGGGCGTTGCTTTCCAGTTCGTCATTGAAGCCGTAGACGCTGTCTTTCAGTTGCTCGGTCGACAGCACCCGGCCACGGTTGTGCAGCAAAGCCTGCAACAGCGACTGTTCACGCCGGGACAAGTCCACTGGCTGGCCGCCGAGCAGGGTCTCGCGGCTGCTCGGGTCGTACGTCAGGCGACCGTGCTCGATCAGGTTGACGCTGCGCCCCGCCACGCGTCGCAGCAGCGTGTGCAGGCGGGCGGCCAGTTCACGCAGATCGAACGGTTTGAGCAGATAATCGTCGGCCCCCGCTTGCAGGCCATCGACCCGATCGGTCACCGAATCGCGCGCGGTCAGGATCAACACAGGGATTTCCAGGCCGCTGTGGCGCAACTGCTGCAACAGCTTCAAACCGTCTTCATCGGGCAGGCCGAGGTCGAGCACCATCACGTCGAACTCCGCAACCTTGAGCATCGCCCGTGCCTTGGACGCCGTATTGACGTGCTCCACAGTCAGGCCCTGAGCCGTGAGCCCGGCGACGATCCCGCTGGCGATCAACTCATCGTCTTCGCAAACCAGTACGTGCATGGGAACTCCCGTGGTAAAAGCCAGAGTCAACCAGCTGCGGATTAAGCCGCAATTATGGCAAGCGACCGCCCTGACGAGAAGCGCGGCGGTGGTTTACCCTGTTGACGGTAAAAGGGGATTGCGGGCAAACCACGTAAAAATCGCGGTTAATCACCGGTTAATCACTCATCTCTAATGTGCAATCACTTGCACAGGAACAAGGCTTTTTCATGCGTCACTTCTTTCTACTGTTCGTTCTGTTGATCTCGGGACTGGCCCAGGCAGGCACAGATCCCTTCGCGTCAAAGCCGGATTTTTTGCCCGTGGACAAAGCCTTCGTCCTCACCTCTGAACGTCTGGAGTCCGGTGAAACCCAGCTGTTCTGGCAGATCGCCCAGGGCTACTACCTCTATCAGAAGCGCATGAAGTTCGACGGGTTGGCCGCGCAAAACCAGCCGACGCTGCCCGATGGCGAAGCCCACAGCGACGAGTTTTTCGGCGAGCAACCGGTGTATCGCCAGGGCGTGGAAGTGAAGATCCCGGCCAGCGCCAGCGGTTCGATCAAGGTCAGCTATCAAGGCTGCGCCGACGCAGGCCTGTGTTATCCGCCGCAGACTCGGGTCATCGACCTGGGTGGCGCAGCCGTCGCTCAAACCGGCGGCGAAGCCCCGGATCAAGCCCTGGCCAGCAGCCTGCAACAACGGGCGCTGGGCTGGAGCCTGCTGGTGTTCTTCGGCCTGGGCCTGTTACTGGCCTTTACACCTTGCTCGTTGCCTATGCTGCCGATCCTGGCCGGTTTGATCGTCGGCAGCGGCGCTACGCCCAAGCGCGGCTTTGCCCTGGCCACCAGCTACGTGGTGAGCATGGCCCTGGTGTACGCGGCGATGGGCGTCATCGCGGCGCTGCTCGGGGCGAACTTGCAGGCGTGGTTGCAAAACCCATGGTTGCTCGGCAGCTTCGCCGCCGTGTTCGTACTGCTGGCGTTGCCGATGTTCGGCTTCTTCGAACTGCAACTGCCGGTCGCCGTGCGTGATCGCCTGGAGAATGTCTCGCGCAATCAGCGCGGTGGCAGCCTGCTCGGCGCCGGCGTGCTGGGCGCTTTGTCCGGCCTGCTGGTGGGGCCTTGCATGACGGCGCCGCTGGCCGGTGCCCTGCTCTATATCGCGCAAAGCGGCAATGCGCTGCACGGCGGGCTGATTCTGTTCGCCCTGGGCATCGGCATCGGTGTGCCGCTGTTGCTGCTGGTGACGGTGGGGAACCGCTTCATGCCCAAGCCCGGTGCCTGGATGAACCTGGTCAAGGGCGTATTCGGTTTCCTGTTCCTGGCCACCGCACTGCTGATGTTGCGGCCAGTGCTCAATCCATCGCTCTGGCTAGGCCTGTGCGGCGCCCTGTTGTTGATTGCCGCCTACAGCGCCTGGAAACAGTCGGACGGATTCGGGCGCCTGGCACGTCTGTTTGGCGCCAGCTCGCTGTTGCTCGGTTTGTGGGGCAGCCTGCTGATCGTCGGCGCGGCAGGCGGCAGCGATGATCTGTACCAGCCGTTGCACGTCTACAGCGGGTTGAAGACCGCTGCCGCGGGTCGCGCTGTCGGCCACGAAGCCTTCACCACGGTCAGTGACCCCACGGCTCTGCAGCGGGAACTGGATGCGGCGAAAACCGAGGGTCAGTGGGTACTGCTGGACTACTACGCCGACTGGTGCAGGCCGTGCAAAATCATGGAAACACAGGTATTCGGCCAGGCCCGCGTGCTCGACGCCCTGAGTGATGTGCGCCTGTTGCGCCTGGACGTCACTGCCGACAACGCCGCCAGCCGCGAACTGCTGGCCCGTTACAAAGTCCCGGGCCCACCGACGTTCCTGTGGATCGGCGCCGACGGCGAAGAACGCCGCAGCCAGCGCATCACGGGCGAGGTGGACGCTGACACCTTCCTGCAACGCTGGACCACCACCCGAGAAGCCCGCTAATGCTGACTTTGACCCTCGGTACGTTTGCCATCGCGCTTAATCATCTGCTGCTGATCAGTGCGCTGGCGCTGGCGACGTTTGTCGGCTGGCGCGCGGCCAAGCGTGGTGGCGAGAACCCCGAGTCCGTCCTTTTCAGTCTGTTCCTGCTGGGCATGCTCGCCGCGCGGATCAGTTTCGTCGCGCTGTACTGGATGCACTATCACAACGATCCATGGCAGGTGATCGACCTGCGCGATGGCGGCTTCCTTGCCCTGCCCGGGGTGATCGTGCTGCTGCTCGCGGCGCTGTATCGCGGCTGGCGTCGTCCGGGTCTGCGCCGTCCGTTGGGTTATGGCGTGGCCAGCGGCCTGGCGTTCTGGTTGCTGGCAACCTTCTCGCTGAGCCTTTACGAGCAAGGTACGCGTTTGCCGGACATTGCCTTGCGAAATGCCGCCGGGGAAACCGTGCAGTTGGCGGACTACCAGGGCGGGCCGCTGGTGATCAACCTCTGGGCCACCTGGTGCCCGCCGTGTCGCCGGGAAATGCCGGTGCTGGAGAGTGCCCAGCAACGTCGGCCAGACCTGACCTTCCTGTTCGTCAATCAGGCCGAAAGCATGCAAAGCGTCAGTACGTTCCTGGAAACCCAGGGCCTGAGCCTGTCCAACGTGCTGTTCGATGGCAGCGGCCGCCTGGGTCAGGCCGTGGGTTCCATGGCGCTGCCAACTACGCTGTTTTACAGCCCTGACGGTCGCCTGCTGGGCAGCCACCTGGGCGAACTGTCGGAAGCCAGCCTGGCCCGTGCCCTGGAAAACTTCGAAACTCCGAATCCGGCCGCACCGGCCACCTCGTCAAGGAAACTGCCATGCCCCGCCTCCGCCACCTGCTGACACTGACCCTCGGCGCAGCCCTGCTGCACCTGCCAGCGGTGCAGGCTGCCGAAGAATTGCCTGCTGCGATCAAGAAGATCGAAGCCAAAGGCGCCAAAATCGTGGGCCAGTTCGACGCGCCCGACGGCCTGCGCGGGTACGCCGCGCAGTACCAGAACCGAGGCATCGCGCTGTACCTGACCCCGGACGGCAAGCATGTGTTGTTGGGCAATCTGTACGACGAAGCCGGCAATGACCTGAGCAGCGCACCGCTGCAGAAACTGGTGTATGCGCCGATGGCCAAGGAAGTCTGGGCCAAGTTCGAAGCCAGTGACTGGATCCAGGACGGCAACAAGGATGCGCCGCGCACGGTCTATCTGTTCAGTGACCCGAACTGCCCTTACTGCAACATGTTCTGGGAGCAGGCGCGGCCGTGGGTCAAGGCCGGCAAGGTGCAGTTGCGGCACATCATGGTGGGCATCATCCGCGAAGACAGCCCGGGTAAGTCGGCGGCATTGCTGGCCGCCAAGGACCCGCAAAAAGCCCTGCAGGACCACGAGTCAGCGGGCAAGGCCAGCACGCTCAAGGCGCTCAAAGACGTACCACCTGCCATTCAGGCGAAACTGGCGGCGAACATGCAGTTGATGGAAGAACTTGAATTGCAGGCGACGCCGGCAATTTTCTACATGGATGACAAGGGTGAGCTGCAACAGCAGCAGGGCGCCCCTTCGCCGGACAAGTTGGTGAAGATTCTCGGGCCGAAGTAACCGTTCCCTGTAGGAGCGAGCTTGCTCGCGATGAGGGTGTGTCAGTCAATGCATGTGCTGGCTGACACTCCGTCATCGCGAGCAAGCTCGCTCCTAAAGAAAGCTAGCGGTTTCTTTCGCTCAGGAACATCAACAACGTCTCGGTCACGAACGCTGGGTTCTCCAGGTTGGAGATATGCCCCGCTTGCGGCACCTCGACATACGGGCAGCCAATCAATTCGGCCATTTCCCGAGCCTCGGCCGCTTGTCGCGGCTTGTCCTGATCGCCGCCCATCACCAGCGTGGTGGCCGGGTTCAACTCGGGCAGGCGTGAAAGGAAATCGTCGCGCCCGAAGGTGATCCGCCCCATCGGAGCAATGCTCTGGCGCAGGCGCTCAGCGGGCAGCGCCGCGAGAGCCTGGTAAAAGTCGCGATAGAGCGCCGACTCTGGATCGATGCCCGGACGGAAGAAGATCGGCACGATGATATCGAGCTGTTGGGGGGCGATCACGCCGCTGTCTTCGATCTGCTTGAGCAGCGAGAAATAATACTGGCGGGTGGGCTCAGGCTCGGCGCCGAGATAGGTGTCCATCAGCACCAGGCCATTGATCCGCTGTGGCGCCGCCAGCGCCAGGCGCGCGCCCCACATGCCACCGACCGACAGGCCCACCAGGGTGACCCGATCGATGTCCAAATGGTCGAGCAACACCAAGGCCTGGCGGGCGATGTCGTCAAGATTCGCGGTGCCGTCGGGCAAGCGCCCGGACTCGCCGTGGCCCCACAGGTCCAGGGCAATGACCCGGTAATGCGGCGACAGTGCGGCAATCTGCGGTGCCCACATGGCCTGGTCCCACAGGTAGCTGCCGGCCAGCAATACCGCCGGGCCGGAACCCTCGTCAATGTAATGAAGGGGTTGTCCGTCAATCGTTACGAAGGGCATCGACTGGTTCCTCTGCGAGAAAGAGAAGTGGCAGACTGAGGGGGCGGTGGCGGATCGTCAATCGGGGAAATGTACTTGATTGTATATGGCGGGGTGTGGGGTCTGTGGCGGCCCCATCGCGAGCAAGCTCGCTCCCACAGGTTTTTGTGTCGTACACAAATCCCCTGTGGGAGCGGGCTTGCCCGCGATGAGGCCGCAACAGACACCGGAGATTACAAGCCCTCCAACTCCGCCATCAGGTCGTTCAACCGATCCGCCTTCTCCCCGGTGATTTCACTGGCCGCCAACCCTTCGATGTACTCCGCCAGTTCCTGCACCGTGCTGCATTCGAACATCGCCCGCAGCGGCACATCCCGTTGCAGGGTTTTCTGCACCCGTGAAGCAATTTGCGTCGCCAGCAGCGAATGTCCACCCAGTTCGAAGAAATTGTCGCGAATGCCCACCTGCTCGACCTTCAAGACCTCGGCCCAGATATCAGCCAGGGTCTGTTCCAGTTCATTGCGCGGCGCCCGGTAATCCTCGCTCTGCAACTGGCCGATCTCCAGCGCCGGCAAGGCCTTGCGATCCAGTTTGCCGTTGGCGTTGAGCGGCATGCGCTCCAGCCACAACCAGTGCAGCGGGACCATGTATTCCGGCAGCTCGGCACGCAGGTGCTGCTTGATGCGCTCCAACCGATCGCTCGGGCTCAGAGTGGCATCAACCGCCACCAGATAACCGACCAGATGCTTGCCATTCACCCCCTCCTGCACACCGACCGCCGCTTCACGCACCTCTGGCTGTTCATGCAGGCGCGCTTCGATTTCACCCAGCTCGATGCGATAGCCACGAATTTTCACCTGATGGTCGATACGGCCGACGTACTCCAGCACGCCGTCGCTGCGCCGACGAGCCAGGTCACCGGTGCGATACAAGCGCTCGCCCGGCTCACCAAACGGGTCAGGCACGAACACCTGGGCAGTACGCAACGGATCGCTGACATAGCCGCGGCCAACCCCGGTGCCGGCCACGCACAACTCGCCCACAGCCCCCAACGGCACCAGTTCCAGCGCGCCATCGAGCAGATACAAACGGTTGTTGTCGGTGGGGGTACCAATGGGCAGGTAGCTGCCACGGGTCGAGGCCAGGTCGACGCGGAAAAACGCCACGTCGTCCGAGCACTCCGCCGGCCCGTAGGCATTCACCAACCCGATATCCGGATAGCGCAATAACCATTGATGAGCCAGTTCCGGCGGCATCGCTTCGCCGGTCGGTAACATCCAGCGCAGGCCATCCAGACTCATGCGTTCCTGAGCGAGCATGCCCTGGATCAGCGACGGTACGCTTTCCAGCACGGTGATGCCCTGCGAGGAAACGTGCGCCAGCAACCCCTGCGGATCATGGGCAATGGTGTTCGGCACAATGTCGACCCGTGCGCCGAACAACGGCGCGGCAAGGAACTGCCAAACCGAGATGTCGAAGCTTTGCGAAGCGGTCTGCGCAATCACATCCGCCTCGCTCAGGTTCAGGTACGGGACCTTGCTCAACTGGTTGTTGAGCATGCCGCGCTGCTCCGCCATCACCCCTTTGGGCAAACCGGTGGAGCCCGAGGTGTAGATGACGTAGGCCAGGTTGTCCGGGCCGCTGTAGACACCCGGATTGGCCACCGACAGGGCACTGGCCTGCACCTCTTCCCAAATCAACAGCCGTGGCCTGTGGGCGCAAGCGGTTTCCTCCAACAACGCGAGCGCCTGTTCGCGGCTGGCCTGGGTGCAGACCAGCAACGGCGTGCGGCTCAGGTCGATGATCCGACTCAGGCGCTGGCTCGGCAGACCCGGGTCCAGCGGCAGGTAACCGGCACCGGCCTTGAAGCTGCCGATGATCATCCCGAGCAGATCGAGGCTGCGTTCGGCCAGCAAGGCCACGGGTTGATCCAGCCCGACCCCGGCCGCGATCAGCGCGTGGCCCAAGCGGTTGGCTTGCTGGTTGAGCTCGGCGTAGCTGTGTTGCAGGCCCTGGCAACTGGCGGCGATACGCTGCGGATGCGCGGCCACCTGCGCCTCGAACAGCGCCACATAACCCTGCTCCAGCGGGTAGTCGTGGGCGCTCTGGTTGCAGCCATTGATCAGGAAATCCTGCTCTTCGACGCCCAGCAGCGGCAGGTCGGCCATGTCACCGTGGAAACCCTGGACCAGCGCCAACAGCAAGCGTTTGAACTCGCCGAGCATGCGCTCCACGGTGGACTCATCGAAATAACGCTGGTCAAAAGACAGGTGTAAGCCCAGGTCATCGCCCGGATAGCAAACAGCCGTCAACGGGAAGTTGGTGTGAGTCCGGCCGGAATCAGAGGTGGCATTGAGGCTTTGCGCACGATCCAGCACCGAGACTTCCACCGGCGCGTTCTCGAACACGAACAGGCTATCGAACAGCGGCTGGCTCTTGGGCAGCTCGCTGTGTTCCTGGATGCTCACCAGCGGCAGGTATTCGTATTCGCGCAGTTGCATGTTGCTGTCGAGCAACTCGCTCAACCATTCGCGCACGCTGCAGCGCTGATCATCCTCGGGCATCTTCACCCGCAGCGCGACACTGTTGATGAACAGTCCGACGGTGCGCTGCATCTCGGGCATTTCCACCGGACGCCCGGCCACGGTGACGCCGAACAACACGTCACGATCACCGCTCAGGCGCCGCAGCACCAAGGCCCACGCTGCTTGGGCGAAGGTGTTGATGGTCAACTGGTGAGCCTGCGCCAGCTCGCGCAATTGCGCGCCGTCGCGGGCGTCAAGGCGCGTATGGCAATCGCCGACGATCATGCCGCCGCTGTCGCCTGCGTGTTCACGCAGGAACGGCCGATCGCTCGGAATGGGCGTGGTGCGCTCGAAGCCTCGCAGGTTGTTCTTCCACCACTGCCGTGCCTCGGCCAGGCTCTGGTGTTGGAGCCAGCCGATGTAGTCGCGGTAACGCGGCGCGGGGGCCAATTGTGGTTCACGGCCTTCTCCCAGGGCCATGTAGATGTCGAAGAAATCGTTCATCAGCAGCGAACGGCACCAGGCATCGATGAGGATGTGGTGATTGCTCATCATGAACCAGTAACGCGCTTCGCCGACACGAATCAGGCGCAGGTGGAACGGCGCCTGGTTGAGCAGATCGAAACCGGCTTCGCGCTCGCTCTTGAGCAGGCTTTGCAGCTTTGGCTCCTGTTGGTCATCCGCGATGTCGCGCCAGTCGAGGTAATCGATTGGCGTGCGACCCGGCTTGTGGATCACCTGCAGCATGTCTTCGCCGACGTTCCAGCAGAACGAGGCGCGCAGGGCTTCATGACGGGCGATCACCGCTTGCCAGGCCTCGGCAAAACGCTGCGGATCAAGCGTGCTGTTGATGCGGTAGCGGTCCTGCATGTAGTAGAGGCCGGTGCCCGGTTCAAGTAAGGTGTGCAGCAACATGCCCTCTTGCATCGGCGTCAGCGGGTAAACGTCTTCAATCAGCGCTGCCGCGACCGGCAAGGCATCAAGTTGCACCTGGGTCAGCCTGGCCAGCGGGAAGTCGGACGGGGTCAAGCCGCCCGTGTCGTCTCGCAGGCAATGCTTGATCAGGCTTTGCAGTTCACCGAGGTAGGCTTGCGCCAATTCGCCGATGGTCTGCGCGTCGAAACGTTCGGCGCTGAACGTCCAGCGCAGCACCAGCTCGCCACCGTAAACCTGGCTGTCGACGCTCAGCTCGTTGGGCAGCGGCGCGTGCGGATCGTGAGCGGCACCGACCGGCTCGTCCAGCGGCTGGAACAACGCCTGCTCGCCGAAGCTCTGGTCGAACTGGCCCAGGTAGTTGAAGGTGATCGGAGCCACTGGCAACAAGGCCACGGCCTCGCGGCACGGCTGATCGGCGAGGTAACGCAGCACGCCATAACCCAGACCTTTATGGGGCACGCTACGCAATTGCTCCTTGATGGCCTTGATCGAGGCGCCCTGCCCGGCGGCTTCCTCGATATTCACCGGCGTCAACCGTAGCGGATAAGCGCTGGTGAACCAGCCGACGGTACGGGTCAGGTCGATATCGTCGAACAGGGTTTCTCGACCGTGGCCTTCGAGTTGAATCAATGCCGAGGCATTGCCCGTCCAGCGACACAACACGCGGGCCAGGGCAGTCAGCAACAGGTCGTTGACCTGGGTGCGATAGGCACTCGGTGCCTCTTGCAGCAGTTGCCGGGTGTGCTCGGCGCCAAGGCGTACGCTGACGGTTTCGCCGTGGCAATGGCGCTGCCCGCCGTCGGCACGCTCGCAGGGTAAATCGGCATTTGGCCCCGCCAGTTGCCCTTGCCACCAGTCCAGCTCTTCGCGCAGGGACTCGCTGCTGGCATAGGCCTGCAGGCGTGCGGCCCAGTCCTTGAAAGCACTGGTTTTCGCCGGCAATTTCACCGCCTGCCCCGCCTCCAGTTGGCGATATACGTTTTGCAGATCGTCCAGTAACACGCGCCACGACACGCCATCGACCACCAAATGGTGGATCGCCAGGAACAACCGCTGCTGCTCCTCGGGCCCATCGACCAGTAACCCCCGCATCAGCGGCCCCTGTTCGAGATCGAGGCTGCGTTGCGCATCGGCAAACAGTGCCGCGCATTTGTCCATCGACGTGACTCGCACCTGCCACAGCACCGGCAGGTCGCTGACCGCCTGGTGCACCGCCGTCCAGACGCCCGACTCCTGTCGAAAGCGCAGGCGCAAGGCGTCGTGCTGCTCGATCACCGCCAGCAGTGCCTGCTCAAGGCGGTGAGCTTCGAGTATGACGCCCGGTTGCAGCAGCACGGCCTGGTTCCAGTGCTGACGCTGGGGAATATCACTGTCAAAGAACCAATGCTGAATCGGCGTCAGTCGTGATTCGCCAGTGAGCAGGCCTTGCTCGGCAGTGATTTGCTCGGTGCGACTGGCCACGGCGGCCAGGGTCTGCACGGTCTGGTGCCGGAACAGGTCACGCGGGCTGAAGTGAATGCCCTGCTGCCGCGCGCGGCTCACCACCTGGATCGACAGAATGGAGTCGCCACCCAGCTCGAAGAAGTTGTCGTGGAGGCCGACCTGGGTGACGTTCAGCACCTCGCACCAGATCTGCGCCAGGGTCAGTTCCAGTGCGTTGGTCGGCGCTACGTAGTGTCGGCGATTCAGCTCCAGGTCCGGTGCCGGCAGCGCGCGGCGGTCGAGTTTGCCGTTGGCGGTCAGTGGCATGCCCGCCAGCAGGATCAGGTGCGCCGGCACCATGTATTCCGGCAACTGCGCCTTGAGGTGGTTCTTCAACGCCTCGCGCAGGGCCGCCTGTTGCACTTCGCCGTGCTCGGCAATGTCGGTCGCCAGATAGCCGACCAGTTGCTTGCCGCTCGGGGCGTCCAGCGCCAGCACCACGGCTTCGCGGATCGCTTCGTGGTCCAGCAGGCGAGTTTCGATCTCCCCGAGTTCGATACGGAAACCGCGAATCTTCACTTGATGGTCGATACGCCCCAGGTACTCCACCAGGCCGTCGGCGCGCTGGCGCACCAGATCGCCGGTGCGGTACATGCGCCCGCCGGCAAAGGGGTTGGCGACGAAACGCTCCGCAGTGATGCCCGGACGCTCGTGATAACCCTGGGCCAGGCCCGCGCCACCGACATACAGCTCGCCGGTCGCGCCTTGCGGCACGAGCGCCAGGTCGGCGTCGAGTATGTACGCCACGCGGTCACCAACCACGCTGCCGATCGGTACGCTGCCCAGCCCCTCTTCCAGTACTGGCGGCGCCAGGCAGGCCAACGGCATGACCACGGTTTCGGTCGGGCCGTAGGCGTTGAAGAAGAGGCTCGGGTTGAAGGCTGCGCGAATGCGCTGCAAATGTTCGCCGGTCAAGGCTTCACCGCCGGTAATGCACATGCGCACCGGCAGGGTTTCACTCTGGGTGGCCAGCCACTGTGCCAGCTGGCTGCCGTAGCTTGGTGTGAAGCCGAGGATGTTCACGTTATGGCGACGGATCAGCCCGCAGATTTCTTCGGCATCCCACTGGCCCTGGGCGCGCAGGACGACTTGCGCACCGCTCAGCAGCGGCACCAGCAGTCGCTCGGTCGCGGCGTCGAAATTGATCGAATAAAAGTGCAGCTCGCAATCGTCCGCTCGCATGCCAAAGCGCTCGATGACCGCACGGCAATGCATGGCGACTTCACCGTGGGACACCAACACGCCTTTGGGTTTGCCGGTGGAGCCTGAGGTGTAGATCAGATAGGCATGATGTTGCGGCAGAGTCAGCGACGGCAGTTCGGTAGCCGGGTAATCGACCAATTGCTCAGCATCTTCCTCAAGGCACCAACGGGCGATGCCCGGTGGCAGCTCGCCGAGGGCCGCAAACATCGCCGCATCGCTGAGCAGCAAGCCGACCCCGCTGTCTTCGATCATGTAATGCAGGCGGTCGAGCGGGTATTCCGGATCGAGCGGCACATAGGCACCACCTGCCTTGAGGATCGCCAACAAGCCGATCACCATCTCCAGGGAACGCTCCAGCGCCAGGCCGACACGCACCTGCGGGCCGACGCCGCGCTCACGCAGCATCCAGGCGAGGCGATTGGCACGGCTGTCGAGCTCGGCATAGCTCAGGGTCTGTCCGGCGAAGGTCAGGGCCGGCGCCTCGTTGCGCCGCAACGCCTGCTCGGCGAACAGCAGATGAATGCACTGGTCAAGGCGATGTTCGCCCGATTCGACGCCCAGGCTGTCGAACAGCTGCTGTTGCTCGACGGCTTGCAGCATTGGCAGCTCACTCAGGCGCTGCTGCGGATCGGCGATCAACGCCTCCAGCAGATTGCGCCAATGTGCGGCCATGCGCGCAATGCGCGGCTCGTCGAACAGGTCAGTGCTGTAGGTCAGGCAGCAACCCAGGCGATGATCCAGGTCGGTGACTTCCAGGTTGAGGTCGAACTTGGTTGCCCGTGCATCGTTGGTCAGGTATTCGACCGTCATGCCATCGAGCATGCGGCTTTGCTGGAACTCCCAGCGCTGCACGTTGCACATCACCTGGAACAGCGGGTTGTAGGCGGCGCTGCGTGGTGGCTGCAAGGCCTCCACCAAATGGTCGAACGGCAGATCCTGATGGGACTGTCCTTCGATGACGGTGTGCCGCACCTGCTCCAGCAGCTCAAGGACCGGCATCTGCCCATCGATCTGGCAACGCAGCACCTGGGTGTTGAGGAAGGCGCCGATCAGACCTTCGCTTTCCGGACGGATGCGGTTGGCCACCGGCGCACCGATACGCAGGTCGGTCTGCCCGCTGTACCGGTAAAGCAGTGCCGCCAGCGTGGCGGTCATGGTCATGAACAGGGTCAGGCCATTGTTGGCGTTGAATGCCCGGACCCTTGCGGCGAGGTCATCGCTGAGGTCAAACCGGAACAACTCGCCCTGATGGCTTTGCACCGGCGGACGCGGACGGTCGGCCGGCAGTTCCAGCAGCGGGTGTTCACGGCCCAGTTGCGCGGTCCAGTAATCGAGCTGGCGCTGGCGCTCGCCGGACTCCAGCCACTGGCGCTGCCACACGCTGTAATCCAGGTATTGCACCGGCAACGGCGCCAGCGGCGACTCGCGGTCATCGACGAACGCTTCGTACAGCACGCTGAGTTCGCGGGCGAAAATGTCCATCGCCCAGCCTTCGGTGACGATGTGGTGCAGGGTCAGCACCAGGTAGTGCTCCTGCTCAGCGAGCTTGACCAGGCAGGCCCGCAGCAGCGGCCCGGTTTCCAGGTTGAAGGGGCGATGCGCTTCGCTATCGGCGAAGGTCTTCACCCGCTGTTCACGCAGGTCATCACCCAGCGCAGAGAAGTCCTGCCAGTCCACGCGCACGCCGATGTCTGCATGCACCCGTTGCTGCGCCACGCCATCGACGCTCGGGAACGTGGTGCGCAAGGTTTCATGACGCAGGATCAGCGCCTGCAACGCCGTCTCGAAGCGCCCGACATCCAGCACCCCGCGCAGGCGGGCCATGCCGCCGACGTTGTAGGCCGGGCTGTCCGGTTCCATCTGCCAGAGGAACCACATGCGCTGCTGGGAATAGGACAGTGGCACTGGCTGGCTGCGATCGACCTTCTCGATCGGCGGTTGCTGGTTGGTCCGGCCGCTGGCCTGAATCAGGCGGACCTGTTCGGCAAAGGCGCCCAGTTCACTGTTTTCAAAGAGCGAACGCAACGCCAGCTCGACGTCGCACGCCTGACGAGTGCGCGAGATGATTTGCGTGGCCAGCAGCGAGTGGCCCCCAAGGGCGAAGAAGTCATCACGCAGCCCCACTTGCGCCAGCCCCAGGACTTCGCGCCAGATTCCGGCGATCTGCTGCTCCAGCGCCGTCACCGGTTCAATATGCTCGACGACCTGCCAGGCAGGTTCGGGCAACGCGCGACGGTCGAGCTTGCCGCTGGGGCCCAGGGGCATTTCCTGTAACCGCATGAGCTGCGCCGGCACCATGTATGGCGGCAGCTCGGCCGCCAGCGCGGTTTTCAGGCGGGTGTTTTGCGCGTCTTCGGCCTCACCGGTTTCAGTGGCGGTGTAATAGCCGACCAGTTGGGCGCCCGCAGCGGTGTCACGCACCAGCACCACCGCTTGCGCGACGCCTTCCTGCGCCAACAAACGCGCCTGGATTTCTTCCGGCTCGACGCGAAAACCGCGCAGCTTGACCTGTTGATCGAGCCGACCGAGGTATTCGATCACACCGTCGCCCGTCCAGCGTGCGCGGTCGCCGGTGCGGTACAGGCGAGCGCCCTGCTCGCCCCACGGATCGACGACAAAGCGTTCGGCCGTCAGCCCCGGGCGCCCGAGATACCCGCGCGCCAGGCCGAGGCCACCGATACACAGTTCTCCCGGCACGCCGGCCGGCAGAGGATTGAGGTCGCTGTCCAAAATACGGCAAATCACGTTGCCCAACGGCCGGCCAATCGGCGAACGCTCGTCATCGGCGGCGGTGCAATGCCAGTGAGTCACGTTGATCGCGGTTTCGGTCGGACCGTAGCGGTTGTGCAGTTGCACCGTCGGCAAGTGTTCCAGCACCCGGTTGCGCAATTGCGCCGACAAGGCCTCGCCGCCGGAGAACACCCGTCGCAGGCTCGAGCATCGGCCACTGAGCGGTTCCTCGATGAACAACGCCAGCAGCGGCGGCACGAAGTGCAGCGTGGTCACGCCAAATTGCCGGACCAGTTCGGCGATACGATGGGGATCGCGGTGCTCGCCGGGACCGGCAATCAACAGCCGTGCGCCCGTGATCAGCGGCCAGAAGCACTCCCAGACCGACACGTCGAAACTGATCGGCGCCTTTTGCATCAACACGTCGCTGTCGTCGAGGCGGTAGGTTTTCTGCATCCATTGCAGGCGCTCGGCCAGGGCGGCGTGGGTGTTGCCGACGCCCTTGGGCTGCCCGGTGGAGCCGGAGGTATAGATCACGTACGCCAGGTTGTCGCCGTGCAAACGCAGGCCCGGCGCCTGGCTCGGCCAGGTTTCCAGGTGGAGCGCGTCCATGGCGATCACGCTGACATCGTCGGCGGCTGGCAGCCTGTCGAGCAACGGGGTTTGCGTCAGCAGCAGTTCCGCCCCGCTGTCACGCAGCATGTAGGCCAGCCGTTCGGCAGGGTAATCCGGGTCCAGCGGCACATAGGCCCCGCCGGCCTTGATGATGGCCAGCAGGCCGATCAGGAGTTGTGGCGAACGCTCGGCGGCGATGGCCACGCAGACGTCCGGCCCCACGCCTTTGTCGCGCAGGTAATGCGCCAGACGGTTGGCCTGGGTGTGGAGTTCGGCGAAATCCAGGCTGCCACCCTCCCACACCAATGCGGTGCGCTGGGGCGTCTGGCGCGCCTGTTCGGTCAGCAGCTCCGGCAGCCATTGGTTGGCGGGCGCGCAGGGCGAAATGCTCCAGCGGGCTTGTTGCTCCAGTTCACTGGACGCCAGCATTTGCAGGTCGCCGACGGCTGTCTGCGGTTGCGCGCAGACAGAGCGCAGCAGGTTGCAGTAATGCTCGGCCAGGCGCTCGATGGTCGAAGCGTCGAACAGCTCGCTGGCGTAGTCGAAGGACAGCCTCAATCGGCCGTTGCGGTCTTCTTCGCTGTGCAGTTGCAGGTCGAACTTGGCTTCGCGACTGTGCCACGGCAGCTCTTCGGCAAGCAGCCCAGGCAGGCGTCGCAGGGCACTCAAGTCCCGTTGCTGGTGGTTGAACATCACCTGGAACAGGCCCTGTTCGCGAGCCTGGGGAAACGCTTCGAGCAGTTGCTCGAACGGCAAGTCCTGATGTGCTTGCGCGCCCAGTGTCGAAACGCGGGTTTGCGCCAGCAGCGTCAGGAATGGCAAGCGCGAATCCAGCTCGGCGCGCAGCACCTGGGTGTTGATGAAGAACCCTATCAGGCCCTGGGTTTCCAGGCGCGGACGGTTCGCATTGGGCACGCCGACGCGGATGTCACGCTGACCGCTGTAGCGGTGCAACAGGCTCTGGAACGCCGCGAGCAACAGCATGAACGACGTGGACTCATGAGCCTGGGCGGTCTGACGAATGGCGGTGCTGAGACCGGCATCCAGCCTCACCGTGTGCCGGGCGGCGCTGTGCTGACGTTGCACTGAGCGCGGGTGGTCGGTGGCCAGATCCAGGGTCGGATGGTCATCGCCCAATTGCGCTTTCCAGTACGCCAATTGCCGCTCGCTCTCGCCCTGCGCCAGCCATTGACGCTGCCAGCTGCCATAGTCGGCGTACTGGGTCGGCAGTGGCGCAAGCGTCACCGTTTGCCCTTGGGACGCGGCGGCGTACAACTGCGCGAACTCGTCGATCAGTATGTTCAGTGACCAGCCGTCGGCGATGATGTGGTGCAGCGTCACCAGCAACTGGTGATCGTCCTCATCAAGGCGCACCACGGTGACCCGCAGCAGCGGGCCCTTCTCCAGATCGAACGGGGTCTGTGCTTCATCGTCACGGATTTGTTGCGCCCGGGCCTCACGCTCGACAGCGGGCAGGTTGCTGATGTCGATGCGTTGCAGGTTGAAGGCGCCCGGCGCATCGATCTGTTGCAGCGCCACGCCGTCGCGTTCGAAAAAACGCGTGCGCAGGGACTCATGCCGCTCGATCAACTGCTCGAAACCGCCAAGCAACGCGGCTTCATCCAGTTCCCCGCGCAGCCGCAAGGCGCCGGGGATGTTGTAGGCGCAGCTGTGCGGGTCCAGTTGCCAGGTGATCCACAGACGGTTTTGTGCCAGCGATTGCGGCAAGGCTTCGCTGCGCGACAACGTGCTGATTGCCCCCTGAGGCAGGCCGCCGTCCAGTTGCTGCTGTGCGACGGCGGCGGTAAAGGCACCCAGCGTTGGCGCTTCGAACAGCAGGCGCAGGTTCAACTGCAGGCCCAGCACTTCGCGCAAACGCGCCACCACCTGGGTGGCGGCAATCGAGTTGCCGCCGAGCAGGAAGAAGTGGTCGTCGGCACTGACCTGCGGCACCTGCAACTGTTCGGCCCAGATGCGCCCGATCAGGCTTTGCAGCTCGCAAGCGGATTGAGGGTGCTCTTGATCGGCCACAGTCGCGGTTGGGAACAGCGCATAGCTGTCGAGGCTGCCGTCGGCCAGGCGGCTGCGGCAGGCCGAACGTTGCAGCTTGCCGCTGGACGTTTTCGGCAAGGCGCCAGGATTGAGCAGCACCACCACGCTCGGTGTTTCTTGATAGGCCTCGGCCACTGCCTGGCGAATGACTTTGATCAGCCCCTCGGGGGGCAGGATTTTCTGCACGCTGCGGCTGATTTCCGCCGCGATACCGATACCTTCCTGACCGTCGACAGTCACCGCGAACGCCGCGACCCGACCCTTGCGCACCACTTCCACCTCTCGCTCGACGGTCTGCTCGATGTCTTGCGGGTAAAGGTTGTGTCCACGCACGATCAGCATGTCTTTCAGGCGCCCGGTGATGAACAGCTCGCCGTGATGCAAGAAGCCCAGGTCGCCGGTGCGCAGCCAGGTCCTGCCCTGATGTTGCACAAAGGTTTCGGCACTGGCCTCGGGGTTGCGCCAATAGCCATGGGCGATGCTCGGGCCGGTGGCCCAGACTTCGCCGACCGCCTGCTGGGCCAACTCGCCAAGCGTGACCGGGTCGACCACCCGCACCGCGTGATCCGGCTGGCTGAAACCGCAACTCATGATTGCGCTGCCCTCGCCCATCTCGGCACGGTTTTGCGCCAGCGCCTGGTCATCCACCCGCAGGTTGCCGATGCCCTGGCCGCGGGGCGTGCCGGCGACGAACAACGTGGCTTCGGCCAGTCCGTAGGACGCCATGAAACAGTCCGGAGTGAAGCCTGCGACGGCGAACTTTTCGGCGAAACGATCAAGGGTGTCGAGGCGAATGGGTTCAGACCCGGAATAGGCAACCCGCCAGCTGCTCAGATCGAGACGTTCCAACGCCGATTCGCTGACCCGCTCACTGCACAGCCGATAGGCGAAATCCGGCCCACCGCTGATGGTGCCGCCGTATTCGCTGATGGCTTCCAGCCAGCGCAATGGCCGGCCGAGAAAATAAGCCGGCGACATCAACACGCAGGGCACGCCGCTGAAAATAGGCTGCAACAGGCCACCGATCAAACCCATGTCGTGGTACAGCGGCAACCAACTGACGATCACATCGTCTGGGTTCACATCGATGCCGAAGCCTTGGCGAATCAACAGTTCGTTGGCCACCAGGTTGCCGTGACTGACTTGCACGCCCTTGGGCAGCGCCGTGGAACCGGAGGTGTATTGCAGAAACGCGAGGTGGTCGTGCGTCAGGACTGGCTCAAGCCAACGTTCGGCCAGCGTGCAGTCGAGGGTATCGACGCACAGCAGCGGCGGCGCACCTTCTATCTGTTGCAAAGCATCACGCAGGCCGGCGCTGGTCAACAGCAGGCGCGGTTCAGCATCGTCGATGATCGACAGCAGGCGCTCCTGGTGATGGCGTTTGCTCGACTCCGGCGGATAGGCCGGCACCGCGATCACGCCGGCATACAGACAGCCGAAAAAGGCTGCGACGTAATCCGGACCGCTCGGAAATAACAGGACCGCGCGATCGCCAAAATCCGTTTCGGCCTGCAACGCACCGGCAATCGTACGGGCCCGCTGATCCAGTTCGCGATAACTGAGCACGACTGCCTGATCTGCGGTTTCGGCGAGGAAACGCAAGGCCACGCGGTCCGGCGTCAGGGCCGCACGGCGAGCCAGGGCTTGGACCAGAGTGCTAGGGGTTTCGAACGCGTCGGTCATGGGGGTTCCTGCCTGAATTCGGGGTGGTGTGCTGACGTCACGCCCTTCACAGGGCATGCGGGACGCGGTCTTCGCCGACCACGCGAGGCATTGGCAATGCGGTTGCGGCGCGAGCGTGCGCCCGCAGCCATTCACCCATGAGAACGGATGACGTCTTGAAATAATTAGTCGGCGGGCTGGGTCGCCAATGGGGAGCAATCCATGGAAGTGCGCCCTGGCTGGGTGCGGCAGTGTGTCGCAAGTCTCACTCTTGCACCGCCGTTATGCATTGTTTCTCTTTCTCATTTGACAATCATTATCATTAAGAATAATTTGTCGCTCGATATGTCGGACGGCCCCACATGCACCCGCCTGCCGTCCCATGACCCCATCCGCAGCAAGGTGATTTCCATGACGGAACAAGTATCGACAAGCACGTGCGATTCACCGCTACTTCAGGCATTCGTCGACAACCGACTGATACTGGTCAAGATCGCCGCACGCATTACCGGCTGCCGGTCGCGTGCCGAAGATGTGGTTCAAGACGCATTCTTCCGCCTCCAATCAGCGCCGCCGATCACCTCCTCGATCAAGGCTCAACTCAGCTACCTGTTCCAGATCGTGCGCAACCTGGCCATCGATCATTACCGCAAACAGGCATTGGAGCTGAAGTATTCCGGGCCGGAAGAGGAGGGACTGAACGTGGTGATTCAAGGCGCTTCGCCGGAAACTTCGCACATCAATTTCTCGACCCTGGAAAACATCGCCGACGCACTGACGGAGCTGCCGACCCGCACCCGCTATGCCTTCGAGATGTACCGCCTGCACGGGGTGCCGCAAAAGGACATCGCCAAGGAACTCGGTGTGTCGCCGACCCTGGTGAACTTCATGATTCGCGATGCGCTGGTGCATTGCCGCAAGGTGTCGGGGAGTCGGGCGGCTGTTCGGCGCTAGACCTCATCGACCTCATCGCGGGCAAGCCCGCTCCCACAGGTTCTGTGAACACCGAAGCCCCCGGTGGGAGCGGGCTTGCCCGCGAAGACTGACTCAAGATCAGCGCATGGTTTCAAGCCAAACTACACCGCGTAAAAAACCGCTCCCGCCCCAACACCATCAACGCCGCACGCTTGTGCGGGAAGTCGAACTCTTTCTCGCAATAAAAACGCTGGTCCTGCATGTAGCCGATCATCTTCGCGTTGTCGGCCCGTGGCTCGGCGACCAGTCGTTGTGTGCGCGGGTCGTCGAGAAACAGATAATGCGTCAACGCCGATAGCCAGCTTGCCACCTTGTGCGGGCCGCGATGGTGCTCCTCGCCAACCAGCATGTGAATGCCACGGTCATAATCGCCCGCCTCGTAAAATGGCGCGATGCGATCCTCTTTCGCCCAGTAGGCTTCGAAATAGCCAAACGGCTCATCGTCGAAACAGCCAATGAGCGTCACGGTGTGCGGGTCGGCAGCGAGCTTGCCCAGGTATTCACGATGATGCTCGAGACTGCCCTCTTCCTGCCAGAAACTGGCCACCCGCGCGCTGTTCTGCCAACGGTTGAACCGCGCAAGATCCTGCTCGATGTCCACGGTTCGCAGGGAAATCCACACCCCCAGCCGTGAGTCGAAACGGCGGTAGACTTCGCCGCGCGGTTTCACCGGCCGCAATGGATGACGCTTGCCGCTGCTGATCACCCTGTGCTGTGGATAGCTGCCGGTGAGCGAGCTACCCAGCCAGGGCTGCGGCAATTGCCAGAACAAGGTGCGCTCGCAACGGTACTGGTTGGCGGCATCGCTCGGCACCAGCAATCCGCTGAGCAAGGCCTGGGCCGGCACTTCATCGAGGTGCCAGGTCAGATGCTGGCAGCCAGGGTCGCGGGCAAATAGCCAATAACTCGCCGCCCATACGGCCTGAGTGTCACAGCGCGACTCGACGCGCAATTGCAGGTCGGGCTCACGGTTGAGGTGCAAGGCGACCAACGGCTGCGTGTCCAGGTTCAGGCTCAGGCGATTTTCGCCTGCTTGCGCGACAAGGCGCTGGCCCGTTGGGAGCGCGAGGGCGGTCAGGTCATTCAGATCGGGCATAAGTCGGGCTCACGTTAATCGTCGACAGTTCAACGAGGTGACGTGAGCCAGCGGGGAAAATTTAGCAGATGGGCGCGATCAATTGCCGGGAACCGGCACCACCGCGATCTTGTACGGATCGAAAATCCTCAGCATCTGGCCGTTGTCGCGCAAACCTTGCAGCAACCTGGCAAATGCCTCGCCGCTGATCGGCGCCGCCGGACGCAGAATGGCGTAGTGATGATAGATCTGGTCGATACGCTCGGACACCAGCAACTGATCGCCGACCTTTTCGTTGCGCAACAGGTAATCGCTCAGGTACGAGCGCGTCACCAGCGCGATGTCCGCGCGTCCGCGCAGCACCATCAGCAGGTTACTGTCGTGGGAGTAGGTCAGCGTGGCGTTGAAGTGTTGCGCAAGGAATTTCGGGTCGGCATTGAAGTTGGAAAACTCGTAGTGGTAACCGCTGAACAGTGCCAGGCGCTTGCCCGCCAGTTCGGCGAAATAGTCCTGCTGACGATCGGGAAGGCGTTGCGCGACGAAGATTTCGGCGTCTTCAAGGCCCATGTCGACGCTGGTGTGCGGGATGTCTTGCCAGCCCCAATCCGGGTTCTCGAAAATCGCCATGTCCACCCGGCCCTGCTTGAAGTCACCGAAGCGGCGCGGGATGGACGTGGGCACCAACACAAATTGGTAGTCCTTTTGCGAGGCGTTGAGCGCCTCGACCAACTGCGGCAACAGACCGGTGTCGGCGCCGGACTCCGGCCGTACGGTGTACGGGGGAAAATGCGCGGCACCGACCCGCACCAGTTGTGCAGCCGGGGACGGCAACATCCAAAGTGCGCAAAGCGCTGCGAGCAGAAGCCGTGAGGCCGTCCTGGTTGGCGAAGACATCAAACGACCCACTCCCAAAAAACATCAATCCATTCAAGCCAAGGCGGTTTCAATCACTTAGCCAGTTCCAGCCGTCCTGTGCAAACTATTGTTGCTCTGCCAACACCAGAATCAAGGCTTCTTCAGCCAATTGGTCCAGGCTCAGGCTGCCACCGGGGCGAAACCAGGTCGTGGTCCAGGACAACGCACCCGTCATGAAACGCCGCGTGATGAACACATCGCCACGGATGAAGCCGGCGTCCTTGGCCTCCCCCAGCACTTGAAGCCACAGTTCCTCATAGACGTCGCGCAACGCCAGCACCTTGGCTTGCCCGTCTTCGGACAGCGAGCGCCATTCGTAGACCAGCACCGCCATGGCCTCGCCGCTGCCGCCCATGATCGACTGCAACTCGCAGCGAATCAGCGCCAGCACCCGCTCACGCACACTGCCGGCATCGGCAATGGCGGCGCGCATCAAGGCGGTGTTGTAGCGAACGGTTTCTTCCATCACTGCCCGCAGGATCTCGTCCTTGCTTTTGAAGTGATGAAAAATGCTCCCCGACTGGATGCCCACGGCACCAGCCAGATCGCGCACTGTGGTGCGTTCGAATCCCTTGTTGCGAAACAGATGGGCCGCCACTTGCAGCAGTTTGCCGCGGGCACTTTCCGGGTCCGTCAACTGGTTGCTCTCAACCAGTTCGCGCATGACCTTCAGGGCTTTTTGCTCATCCACCCGTTCTCTCCTACAGTCGAGTCCATCAATAAAACAGCGGGGTTCGTCGGCAATTTTAGCTGGCACAGGCAACCAAGCAAGCGCTTGGGAAGAAGATATCTAAGGCCATTTACAAACCAAGCGCTTGCTTGGTAGTCTCCATAAACGTTCGATGGAGGTGACTATGGAAAGGTCTGTGCCTGAAACTGTTCGCATCGGTTGCGCCAGCGCGTTCTGGGGCGACACCTCGACTGCCGCCGCGCAATTGGTGGAGGGCGGGAGCCTGGACTACCTGGTTTTCGATTATCTGGCGGAAATCACCCTGTCGATCATGGCCGGCGCGCGGCTTAAAGATCCCCAGGCCGGCTACGCCGGCGACTTCATCGAAGTGCTCAGCCCCCTGCTGGGAAAACTCGCCGAACAGAAAATTCGCGTTATCAGCAATGCCGGCGGAGTCAACCCACAGGCGTGCGCTGCAGCACTGCAAGCCGCGTGCGACAAGGCTGGCGTCGCGCTGAAAATCGCCGTGCTGTTGGGCGATGACCTACAACCGCGATTAAGGCAGTTGAGCCATCTTGGACTCGAGGAAATGTTCAGCGGCGCCCCCCTGCCCGCGTCATGCGTTTCTACCAACGCCTACCTCGGTGCGCCGGGCATAGTCGAAGCCCTGCACCTTGGCGCGGACATCGTGATCACCGGTCGCGTGGTCGACAGCGCCGTGGTCAGCGCCGCGCTGGTACATGAATTCGGCTGGTCCTGGCACGACTACGACAAGCTCGCCCAGGCCGCCCTCGCCGGCCATATCATCGAATGCGGCGCGCAGTGCACCGGTGGCAACTTTACCGACTGGCGCGACGTACCCGATTACGAACACATCGGTTTCCCCATCGTTGAAGTCAGCGCCGACGGCCAATTTGTCGTCAGTAAGCCCGAAGGCTCCGGCGGCCTAGTCACTCCGCTGACCGTCGGCGAACAGATGCTCTACGAAATCGGCAACCCGCAGGCTTACCTGCTACCCGACGTGGTCTGCGATTTCACCAAGGTGAAGCTGGTGCAGCAAGGCCGCAACGCGGTCCAGGTGCACGGCGCCAAGGGGCTGGCGCCTTCCGATCAGTACAAGGTCAGTGCCACCTACCCGGACGGTTTTCGCTGCACCGCCAGTTGCCTGATCGCCGGGATCGATGCGGTCGACAAGGCGCGACGGGTCAGCGAAGCGATCATTAACAAAACTTGCGACATCTTCCGCCAGCGCGGTTGGGCGCCTTACAGCGAGGTCAATATCGAACTGCTGGGCAGCGAGGCGACTTACGGGCCCCATGGCCAACGCCAGGACAGCCGCGAAGTGGTGATCAAAATCGCCGTACGCCACCCGGATAAAAAGGCGCTGGTCACCTTCTCCCGGGAAATCGCCCAGGCCGCCACCGGCATGGCGCCGGGACTGACCGGCATCGTCGGTGGTCGGCCGACGGTGTATCCGGTGATCCGACTGTTCTCGTTCCTGATCGACAAGAGCGCCTGCGCCCTGCAGATCGACATCGACGGTCAACGTCACCCCTGCGCCCTGCCCGCCCTCGACACCCTCGCCACCACCGACCTGCCCCGGCCATTCGAAGCGCCCAAACCCTCAGGACGAGCCGATGCCAGTGTGGCGCTGGTCAAACTGGCGGTTGCGCGTTCCGGCGACAAGGGCAACCACAGCAACATCGGGGTCATCGCCCGCGAGCCGGATTACCTGCCATGGATCGCTGAAGCCCTGACCCCGGCAGTGCTCGTCGACTGGATGAGTCACGTGCTTGATCCGGTTCACGGGCGCGTCGAACGCTGGTACCTGCCCGCGACCCACAGCCTCAATTTTCTCCTGGAAAACGCCCTCGGCGGAGGTGGCGTGGCCAGCCTGCGCATCGACCCGCAGGGCAAGGCTTTCGCGCAACAACTGCTGGACATCCAGATTCCGGTACCGCAATACATCGCCGATCAGTTCAACTAGAGGACCGCCGCCGTGGCCTACGATTCAATTTTCAAAGCCGACCTGTTTGCCGGCCAAACCATCATCGTCACCGGTGGCGGCAGCGGTATCGGTCGCTGCACCGCCCATGAACTGGCGGCCCTCGGCGCTCATGTGCTGCTGGTGGGGCGCAAGGCCGATAAGCTCAAGACCGTGGCGGCCGAAATTGCCGAGGATGGCGGTCGCGCCGATTGGCAGGCGTGCGACATCCGCGACGAAGAAGCGGTCAAGCATCTGGTCAGCGAACTGATCCGGCAACACGGGCCGATTCATGGCCTGGTCAACAACGCCGGCGGCCAGTTTCCGTCGACGCTGGCGGCGATCAACCAGAAGGGTTTCGAAACGGTGATGCGCACCAACCTGGTGGGCGGATTCCTGATGGCCCGCGAAGTGTTCAACCAATCGATGAGTAAACACGGCGGCGCCATCGTCAACATGCTCGCCGACATGTGGGGCGGCATGCCCGGCATGGGGCACTCGGGCGCGGCGCGTTCAGGCATGGATAACCTGACCAAGACCGCCGCGTTCGAATGGGGTTACGCCGGAGTGCGGGTCAATGCCGTGGCGCCAGGCTGGATCGCTTCCAGCGGCATGGACACCTACGAAGGTGCGTTCAAGGCGGTAATACCGACCCTGCGCGAACACGTACCGCTCAAGCGCATTGGCACTGAATCGGAGGTCAGCGCAGCGATCGTGTTCCTGCTCAGCCCCGCCGCCGCCTTCGTCAGCGGTAGCACCTTGCGCATCGACGGTGCCGCCAGCCTGGGAGGACGCGCATGGCCGATCCACAAGGCGACCAACAGCGAATCCTACAACGGCTTTCACCGCGCCTACCTCCCCGACGTGCTCAAGGACTAAGCCATGCCAGTGATCGAGTCGCAGATCGACCCGCAGAGCGAGGCGTTCGCTCACAACCGTGCGGCCATGCTGGCCGCAGTCGAACACATCCGCCGGTTGGAACAGAACCTTCTGGACAAGGCTGCCCAAGCCAAGCCGAAATTCGACAAGCGCGGGCAGTTGTTGCCCCGCGAGCGCCTCAACCTGTTGCTCGACCCTGGCGCGCCGTTTCTCGAACTGGCCAGCCTCGCCGGCTACAAGTTGCATGACGACAAGGACGGCAGTTCGGCGGGTGGCGGCCTGATCGCGGGCATTGGCTACGTGTCCGGCACCCGGGCACTGGTCATCGCCAACAACAGCGCGATCAAGGGGGGGACGATTTCCCCCAGCGGCCTGAAAAAATCCCTGCGCCTGCAACAAATTGCCGTGGAAAACAAACTGCCGGTGATTACCCTCGCTGAAAGCGGTGGCGCCAACCTCAATTATGCGACGGAAATTTTCGTCGAAGGTGCACGCAGTTTTGCCAATCAGGCACGGATGTCCGCCATGGGTTTGCCGCAGATCACTGTGGTCCACGGCTCGGCCACGGCGGGCGGCGCCTATCAGCCGGGCTTATCGGACTACGTCGTGGTGGTGCGTGGGAAGGCCAAGCTGTTTCTCGCCGGGCCGCCATTGCTCAAGGCGGCCACCGGTGAAGTCGCCACCGATGAAGAACTGGGTGGCGCCGAGATGCACGCGCAAACCGCCGGCACCGCCGAGTACCTGGCTGAGAACGATGCCGATGCCGTGCGCCAGGCTCGCGAGATTGTCCGGATGCTGTCATGGAACGATCAGTTGCCGTGGTCACCCGAACGTCGCTTTGAAACCCCGCGCTACCCCATCGACGAATTGCTCGGGCTGATTCCCGATGACCCGAAAAAGCCCTACGACGTGCGCGAAATCATCGCTCGGATCGCCGATGGCTCAAACTTCCTCGAGTTCAAGGGCGAGTTCGATCAGCAAACCGTCTGCGGTCATCTGCATATCGAGGGGCGCGCTTGCGGCTTCATTGGCAACAACGGCCCGATCACACCCAAGGGAGCCAGCAAGGCTGCGCAATTCATTCAATTGTGCGACCAGAGCCGCACGCCCCTGCTGTTCTTCCACAACACCACCGGCTTCATGGTCGGCACCGAGTCGGAACAGCAAGGCGTGATCAAGCATGGCGCCAAGATGATCCAGGCCGTGGCCAACGCGCGGGTGCCTAAACTGACCATCGTCGTCGGTGGCTCCTACGGCGCCGGCAACTACGCCATGTGTGGCCGCGGCCTGGATCCGCGCTTCATCTTTGCCTGGCCCAACAGCCGTACCTCCGTGATGGGCGGCGCCCAGGCCGGCAAAGTGCTGCGTATCGTCACCGAAGCCAAACAGCTCAAGGACGGACTGACGCCCGATCCGAAAATGCTCGACATGCTGGAGCAGGTCACCGCGCAGAAACTCGACAGCCAGTCCACCGCGCTGTACGGCAGCGCCAGCCTGTGGGACGACGGCCTGATCGACCCCCGCGACACCCGCACCCTGCTTGGTTATTTGCTGGACATCTGTCATGAGGCGGACACGCGACCGCTGCAAACAAACAGTTTTGGCGTAGCCCGGTTCTGAACCGGCCAGAGGAGAACAATAAAAATGATCTTCACCCAGGAACACGAAGCACTGCGCCGTACCGTCCGCCAATTCGTCGATCACGAGATCAACCCGCACGTGGAGGCGTGGGAAAAGGCCGGGCGTTTTCCGATCCACGAGATATTCCGCAAGGCGGGTGAGCTTGGTCTGCTCGGCATTTCCAAACCAGAAAAATTCGGCGGCATGGGGCTCGACTACAGCTATTCGATCGTGGCCGCCGAAGAGTTCGGCACCATTCATTGTGGCGGAATCCCCATGTCCATCGGCGTGCAGACCGACATGTGCACGCCGGCACTGGCACGGTTCGGCTCCGATGAGTTGCGTGAGCAGTTCCTGCGGCCAGCCATCAGCGGCGAACAGGTCGGTTGCATCGGCGTGTCGGAAGTGGGTGCCGGCTCCGACGTGGCCGGCTTGAAAACCACCGCTCGCAAGGACGGCGACGATTACGTGATCAACGGCAGCAAGATGTGGATCACCAATTCGCCCAGCGCCGACTTCATCTGCCTGTTGGCCAATACCTCCGACGACAAGCCCCACATCAACAAGTCGTTGATCATGGTGCCGATGGACACCCCCGGCATCAGCATCAGCTCGCACCTGGACAAGCTCGGCATGCGCAGCTCGGAAACCGCCCAGGTGTTTTTCGACAACGTGCGCGTACCGCAGCGCAACCGCATCGGCCATGAAGGCGCAGGGTTCATGATGCAGATGCTGCAATTCCAGGAGGAACGCCTGTTCGGGGCGGCGAACATGATCAAGGGCCTGGAGTACTGCGTCGACAGCACCATCGAGTACTGCAAGGAGCGCAAGACGTTCGGCAGCGCACTGATCGACAACCAGGTGATTCACTTCCGCCTGGCCGAACTGCAAACCGAGATCGAATGCCTGCGCGCGCTGGTCTATCAGGCCACCGAGCAATACATCAAAGGCCAGGACGTGACGCGCCTGGCGTCCATGGCCAAGCTCAAGGCCGGGCGCCTGGGTCGCGAAGTCACCGACAGTTGCCTGCAATACTGGGGCGGCATGGGATTCATGTGGGAAAACCCGGTGTCTCGAGCCTATCGCGATGTGCGCCTGGTTTCCATCGGTGGCGGGGCTGACGAAATCATGCTGGGGATCATCTGCAAACTCATGGGCATCCTGCCGGGGAAAAAGAAATGAGCACCCTGCCGGTTTGTCAGACGCTGTCGCTTGAGCCGCATAACGGCGTGCTGCACATCACCCTCAACCGCCCGGAATGCCGCAACGCCATGAGCTTGCAAATGGTCGCCGAACTACGGTCGGTGCTGGCGGCCGTGCGCGATGACAGGGGCGTTCGCGCCCTGGTGATCGGCGGTGCCGGCGGGCATTTCTGCGCCGGTGGCGACATCAAGGACATGGCCGGTGCCCGGGGCCAGGGCGCCAGCGCCTACCGCGAGTTGAACCGCACGTTCGGCGCGCTGCTGCAGGAAGTTCAGCATGCGCCGCAGGTGGTGGTCACGGTTCTGCAAGGCGCTGTGCTCGGTGGCGGCTTTGGTCTGGCTTGCGTCAGCGATGTGGCGATGGCCGATCACCAGGCTCAATTCGGCCTGCCGGAAACCAGCCTCGGCCTGATCCCTGCGCAGATAGCGCCGTTCGTGGTCCAGCGGATCGGCTTGACCCAGGCCCGCCGCCTGGCGCTGACGGCAGCGCGCTTCGATGGCATTCAGGCACATCGCATGGGCCTGGTGCACTTTGTCGAGCAGGATGCGCAAGCGTTGGCCGAGCGCCTCGATGAAGTGTTGGCCCATGTGCTGTGCTGCGCGCCAGGGGCGAATGCGCTGACCAAACAATTGTTGTTGGCCAGTGTGGCGCAGCCCTCGGAGGAGCTGTTGGATCAGGCGGCCGAGTGGTTCAGTGAAGCAGTGAGCGGGGCGGAAGGGACCGAGGGGACCGTGGCCTTCGTGCAAAAACGTAAGCCGGGGTGGGCTTCCTGAAAGAGCATCGCGAGCAAGCTCGCTCCTACAGGGATTTCGGGTGCTCCAAATACCTGTAGGAGCGAGCTTGCTCGCGATGAGGCCCGCACATTCACCGCCAAAATCAGGGGAATAAAAACCATGCCCGGATTCAACAAAATCCTCATCGCCAACCGCGGTGAAATCGCCTGCCGCATCCAGCGCACCGCCCAATCCCTGGGTTATCGCACCGTCGCCGTGTTCAGCGACGCAGACGCCGATGCCCTGCATGTGCAAATGGCCGACGAGGCCGTCAACATCGGCCCGGCCCCGGTGCAACAATCCTATCTGAACATCGCGACCATCCTCGACGCCGCCCGCCGCAGCGGTGCCGACGCGATTCACCCCGGCTACGGCTTTCTCTCGGAAAACGCCGATTTCGCCCGCACGTGCCAGCAGGCCGGCCTGACCTTCATCGGCCCGAGCCCCGAGGCCATCGAACTGATGGGCAGCAAACGCCTGTCGAAACTGGCCATGATCGAGGCTGGCGTCCCCTGCATCAAGGGTTACCAGGGCGCCGAGCAGGACGATGCCAGGCTCAGCCGCGAAGCCGACCACATCGGTTTTCCGCTGATGATCAAGGCCAGTGCCGGCGGCGGTGGGCGAGGCATGCGATTAGTACACGATGCCGCCGACCTGCTTGCGCAGGTGCGCACCGCGCGCTCCGAAGCCCTGAATGGTTTTGGCAGCGATGAATTGATCCTCGAACAGGCGCTGATCGATCCGCGCCACGTTGAGGTGCAAGTGTTCGGCGATCAGCACGGCAACCTGATTTACCTGGGTGAGCGTGACTGTTCGATTCAACGCCGCCACCAGAAGGTCATCGAGGAAGCGCCCTGCCCGGTCATGACCGCCGAACTGCGCCAGGCCATGGGCGAAGCGGCCCTCAAGGCGGGACGGGCGGTGAACTATGTAGGCGCCGGCACCGTGGAGTTCCTGCTGGACGCACGCGGGCAGTTCTACTTCCTGGAGATGAATACCCGGTTGCAGGTAGAGCATCCGGTCACCGAACTGATCACTGGCCTGGACCTGGTTGCCTGGCAATTGCACGTCGCCCAGGGACTGCCACTGCCGCTGCGCCAGGAGCAGGTGCAACTCAGCGGCCACGCCATGGAGGTGCGCCTGTACGCCGAAGACCCGACCCAGGGTTTCCTGCCGCAGACCGGCCGCGTCGTCGGCTGGGAGCCAGCACTGCAAGTTGGCGTACGCATCGATCATGGCCTGATTGAAGGGCAGCAGGTCAGCCCGTTCTACGATCCGATGCTGGGCAAGATCATCGCCCATGGAGCCACCCGTGAAGAGGCGCGGCGCAAGTTACTACGGGCCGTGCAGGACTGCGTGCTGCTGGGCCTGCCGAGCAACCAGCGCTTGCTCGCCAGCCTTCTGGACCACCCGCAATTCGTCAGCGGCACGTTCAGTACCGGATTCATACCAACCCATTTCGCCGACCACCCGTGCCTGCATGCCTATGCCCCCGGTGCCGAAGAACTGGCGACGGCGGCAGCATTGTTCTATCAGTCCTCGGCACAAGCCCACACCGCCGCGCAGTCTGGCTGGCGCAATAACGCCAGTGTGCCACTGCACTACCGCATCTGTGTCGAAGATCAGGACTGGCCGGTTCAACTCAACGCAGAGCCAGGCGAGCCCTACCGGGTTCAAGTTGCCGACCGGACTCTCGAAGTCAGCGTGATCCAGTGCGATGGACACCGGGCCACCCTGGATATCGACGGCATCCGCCAGCGACGCGCCTACCGGCTTGAAGGTGGCGAACTCTGGCTGTTTTCTCGCGCCGGCAGCCTGCGCCTGGTGGATCGAACCCAGGCGCCGGTCAGCAGTCAGGTCAGCGCCAGCTCCGGGACGCTCAAGGCACCCATGGACGGGGCGATCGTCGACGTGCTGGTCACGGAAGGCAGTCCGGTCAGCAAGGGCCAACTGCTGGTGGTGCTGGAGGCCATGAAAATGGAGCATCCGCTGAAAGCAGGCATCGATGGGGTGCTCAAGCGCTTGCAGGTCCGGGTCGGCGATCAGGTCAAAAATCGTCAGATTTTGTTGGAGGTCGAATAAGCCGCTAGGCGGATGCGCTGGCTTTGGCTACGCTCAAGCCCATCAGCACGCGGATATCAGGAAACCTGCAATGCCTCATTGGCTGGTCATTGATCTGGAAGCCACCACCGATGAAGGCGGTTGGCCGGTCACGGAAATGGAAATCATCGAAATTGGCGCCACGCTGGTGGATCGACAGGGGCGCGAACAAGATCATTTCCAGCGGTTCGTGCGCCCGCTGCGTCGCCCTTTGCTGACGCCGTTTTGCCGGGAGCTGACCCACATTACCCAGGCCAACATCGACAGCGCACAACCGCTGACTGAAGTCTGGCCGGTGTTCGAACGGTGGCTCGGCCAACATCACGCACGCCTGGAAGGCTGGGCCAGCTGGGGAGACTACGACCGCAAGCAACTGGTACAGGAATGGCAGCGCCTGCAACTCGACAGCCAGCTCAGCCGTGTACCGCACATGAATCTCAAGCAGCGCTATGCCAAAGCCAGGCGACTGGAGCGACCGTTGGGCCTCAACGGTGCGCTGCAACTGGCGGGGCTTCAGTTCAGTGGTCAACAGCATCGGGCGCTGGAGGATGCGCGTAATACAGCACGTCTGTTACCGCTGGTCCTACCCCTCTAGAGAGGTGACGCCGCCCGGGGCCTTGTGCATACTGGCCGGCCTTTTTCAGCCCTTTTCGAGGAATCGCCCATGTTTAAAGTCAACGAGTACTTCGACGGCACCGTCAAGTCGATCGCTTTCGGCACCGCTGAAGGTCCGGCGACCATCGGCGTCATGGCACCGGGCGAATACGAATTCGGCACCAGCCAGCGCGAAATCATGCACGTCGTAAGTGGCGCCCTGACCGTCAAACTGCCTGACAGCAGCAACTGGGAAACCTTCGAAGCCGGCAGCCAGTTCAACGTACCGGCCAACAGCAAGTTCCAGCTGAAAGTGGCGGTCGATACCGCTTACCTGTGCGAGTACCGTGGTTAACCCACAGGTTTTCAGCGCATAAAAAATGCCCGTGTCTTTCGATACGGGCATTTTTCATTCAGGCTTGTTTATTCCAGCACGGTCACTGGCATGCCGACCTCGAGTCGACCATTGCCGTCGTTGACCAGGTTCTGGCCAAACATCGCCCCCTCTTCCCGGGCACGGTATTTCTGCAAGGTCGCGAAGGGTTCACGGTCATCGCTGCGCGCACCGGTCTGCGGATCGATAGTGGTCAGGATGCAACGCGAACATGGCTTGACCACTCGGAACTCGACCTCGCCGATACGGATGCGTTTCCAGCCATCCTCGGCAAACGCCTCGGCGCCCTCGATCACCAGATTCGGCCGGAAACGCAGCATTTCCATGGGACGCCCGACCTTCTGGGACAAGTCTTCCAGGGACGCCTGACCGATCAGCAGCAATGGAAAACCATCGGCAAACGCCACCTGATCGTCGTCCTTGCCATAGCCCGCCTGGGTAGTACGCGCACGGTCCAGCGGTACTTGGACCAGGCGAGTCGGTTTGCCGATGAACTCACTGACCCAAGCGGCCGCCTCGTCTCCGGCATCCGGTACACGCAAGGTGTCGCGCCAGATCGTTACGCCACGCAACTCGGCGTCACTGGCAGGCAGTGCGATATCGATCGGCGAATGGCCTGGGGCTGCGAGGGTCAAGCCACCATGGGTATTCCACAACGCCGACAACTGGCTCATCGGCGCCACCGCACGCTGGGTCAGGAAGCGCCCACTGGCCTCGTCCACCAGCATCCAGCGTCGATCTCCCTCGAGCCCCAACTTGTCGAGGCTGACCTGCTCCAGGACCTCGCCCTTGCCGGATTTCAATGGAAAACGATAAAGCGCGCTCAAACGCAGCATGTCCAGCTCCCTGAGGTGATCAAAACGTCACCCTATACCAAAATCACCTGTGTCTGTAGGAGCGAGCATGCTCGCGATGGCGTTGAACGATGACGCTGGCTGCCTGACACCCCTCGTTATCGTTGACGACCATCGCGAGCTTGCTCGCTCCTACAGGGGTAACTTCACGCAGGCACCGCATCGAGCATCAAGCGCTGGCGAACCACATCCACCAGTTTGTCAGGCTGGAATTTGGACAGGAAGTTGTCGCAGCCGACCTTCTTCACCATCGAGTCGTTGAAGCTCCCCGACAACGACGTGTGCAACACCACGTAGAGGCCACGCAGGCGCGGATCGTTACGAATTTCGGTGGTCAGGCGATAGCCGTCCATTTCCGGCATTTCCGCGTCGGTGAACACCATCAGCAGTTTGTCGGTCATGTTGACGCCACTGTCCGCCCATCCCTTGAGCATGTTCAATGCCTTCAAGCCATCACTGGCGATGTGCATCTTCACGCCCAACTGGCCCAGGGTGTCGCGCAATTGCGAAAGGGCGACGTTGGAGTCATCCACCAGCAGCACCTCGCGGCCCCGGGCGCGTTCCAGTACAGGGTCGTCGAGTTTGTCGCGGGACACCTTGGCGTTGTACGGCACGATTTCAGCCAGGACTTTTTCCACATCGATGATTTCCACCAGTTGATCGTCGACCTTGCTGATGGCGGTCAGGTAATGCTGGCGACCCGCACTGGTCGGCGGTGGCAGGATGGCTTCCCAATTCATGTTGACGATGCGGTCCACGCCACCGACGAGGAATGCCTGCACCGAACGGTTGTATTCAGTGACGATGATCGTACTGGTCGGGCTGGGCACCAGCGCACGCATGCCGATGGCCTGGGACAGGTCAATCACCGGCAATGTCTGCCCGCGCAAGTTGACCACGCCACACACGAACGGGTGGCGCTGGGGCATCAGGGTCAGCTTTGGCAGTTGCAACACTTCCTGCACCTTGAACACGTTGATCGCGAACAATTGCCGCCCCGCGAGTCGGAACATGAGAATTTCCAGGCGATTCTCACCCACCAGTTGCGTGCGTTGGTCTACCGTGTCGAGAATGCCGGCCATCAATGACTCCTGGGCTTGTTCTGATGAATTCACTAAAGGGGGTTATCGGCTGTCTTTGCCGCATCTTGACCCTTATAAAATGCCCGCTCAGGCATTGATGTCACATTAACATCATGCTTTACTAGCGTCCTCAATTCATCTGCTTCAATTCCTGCCGCGCGACAACAGTTCGCACGTTAGGTTCCCGTGCCTAAGGGAATCCCTGAGCATCAATCAGGCCCAACCTGATATTCGCAATATCCAATAGCCATTAATGTGACGCCATTCTCATTGCATGAACGGAGTCAGGCTATCGTGCGCGACCGCAGTTCAGGGGTTTTCCATCCTATCGAGACTCTTGCCTGCCGCGCTATCGGCCGGATCGCGACCTGATGCCCGCCGCTCACGCCCATACACCCGACACGCTCTCACTTGACATGAAGTTGTGGAGATAAGTATGCCGAACGACCGTAAAGAGTGGGCCCAACGGCTTCCCGAATTTCTCGTCGAGGCAGAAACGCTCCTGGCCAAATCCGAGGAGTGCCTGAGTCATTTGCAACTGATCAGCAACGACAAGGACGCCATCGAGTGCATGATGAGTACCCTGCTGAAGCTGGCCAGCAAAGCGGATGCTCTCGCCCTGGGCGCCGTTTCGGAATTCTCCCTGCACATTCATGGCCTGCTCAATCACGCGCAACATCATGTGGACCTGCATGCGCAGGCGCTGCAAGCGCTGAAAGACTGCTTCACGCTGATGGCCTGGCAGCTTGAGCTGATCGACCAGAACACCGGTCAACTCAGTCTTGATCAGAGTGAACAGACCTCACTGATCGAAGCCTTTGCCTTCCAGGTGGGGCAAAGCCAGTTTCACCCGCCTGCCCATTCGAAACCGCTCAGGCTTATCTCTTTTTCATAACGCCCAGTTGAGTTTCCTGCCAACGCCTCGATGGTTTATCTCAGACTATTGGGTAGCTTGAATTAAGTCATGCCGCAATTGAATAATTCGGCAGCGACAGTTCGCCACACTTAAACCCTCTACAAATAGTTTTCATTTGTAGAACTAAGGTGCCAACTCTCTAATTCCTGACCATTCGGACATATATACCGAACGCGACCAACGGTATGTGAAGTGGTACTATGTCCTCCATTAATTGACGTCAATTAATAGCACAGTGACCCTTACATAGATTGTGTCCAAATGGCCAGTCTGTCCGCAGCGAACATCTATTGGCTCCATCCGCTATGTATGCCAACCTCAAGTCAATGACCAAGTGGCTCCCCTCCCGAGAAAACGCCCGCCGGTTCACGCTATTAGTGTGTATTGCCTCGGCGCTTGGCAGCGTGGCGGTCTATTGCCTGTCCACTCGGCTGCCGCTGGCATTACTGCTGGTCAATATTGCGGTATTGGCTTGCGTACTGACGCAGCAGCGTCTCTCGCGCAAATCCATAAAGTTCGAGCCTCGGGAGCTGGCTGAGCGGTTACTGCAAGTCCAGGAAAACGAACGGCATCGGCTGAGCCGCGAATTGCATGACGACATCGGCCAGTTACTCACCGCTGCCAAGCTGCAAAGCCAATGGCTCAAGCGCCGCGTGCCCGAAGAACTCCAGGGACAGTGCTCGCTGCTCTGCGACACGCTGGACGAGACCCTGGCGAAAGTGCGAGACGTATCGGCCATCCTCAACCCCAGGCAACTGACCAGCCTGGGTCTTGAAGCCAGCTTGCGCGAGCACTTGCTCAAGACGTTGGCCAACACGTCGGTGAACTGGAGCCTGGAGTGCCAGTCGCGTTTGACCGGCATTCCCGAAGAAATGGCGCTGGCCGCTTTCAGGATCACTCAAGAAGCGGTCACCAATATTTTGCGCCATGCCGACGCGAAAAATCTTCTGGTGCGCCTGCAACGCCAGCCCCAAGGCCTGTGGCTCTCGATCAGTGACGATGGCCTGGGTTTTTCGCCAGCCACTGACCCAGGCCGTGAAGGGCAACGCGGAATGGCCGGGATGTCGGAGCGGATCGACCAGTTGGGTGGTACCCTGCGGGTGACCAGCGAGCCGGGCAAAGGCACTCAAATCGAAGCTCTCTTCCCCTGGGCGCCCCGTGCGCTGGAACGGGCCAGCACCCATAAGGTTATGCATTGACTTGTAACTTACTTCTGGTGGATGACCACTCGCTGATCAGGGCGGGCGTGCGCGCCCTGGTGATGGATATTCCAGGCTATGCGGTCGTCGGCGAGGCCAATGACGGCTCGCAGTTGCTCGAGATGTACGAGCGCCTGTTGCCGGACATCGTGCTGTTGGATATTTCCATGAAGCAGACCGGTGGCCTCGAGGCCTTGCAACATCTCAAACGCCAGCACCCACTGAGCAAGGTACTGATCCTGTCGATGCATACCGACCCTGCCTTGATCATGCAGGCACTGGAGTCTGGCGCTCACGGTTATCTGCTCAAGGACACCACGGCCACCGAGCTTGAACACGCCTTGACAGCACTGAGCAATAATGAGCGTTACCTGAGCCCCGCCATCGCTCATACGGTCATCAATCAGGCGTTGACCCGCAATCAGAAACTCCAGCCAGAGCCCGTCGATTCGCACAATCTTACGCCACGCCAGTTGGAAATCCTGAGGTTGATCGTTCGGGGCAAATCCACCCGCGAGATCGCCAATGGCCTGGGCTTGAGTATCAAGACGGTCGAAACCCACCGCTCGCAGATCATGAAACGCCTGCAGATTTACGACGTGGCGGGTCTCGTGCTGTTCGCCGTGCGTGAGCAGATCATCAGTCTGGACGATTGATCGCTGCCGCTGCTGGCTTGCCCAGCAGTGGAGAGTCTTGTGGCAAATGCACCCGCAAGGCTGCCGGGCGTGCAGCGAAGCGCAAACTATCACCCTCCAGCGGTTCGCCATCGAGATTGATGGAAAGGCCTTCCGCGACCTTGATTTCCACCCAAGGCAAACGAGCGCGGACAAACAGGCTATCGATCCCGAAGCCATCGGCAAGCAGGCTCTTCAACGTACCCACCACTTCCTGGGGAGCCGGCAGAATGCTGATGTCCAGCAGGCCATCGTCCGCCAGTGCCTGCGGGCACAATTCGTGGCCACCGCCTGCCTGGCGACCATTGCCGATGCCCAGGGCCAGCAAGTCCCCACTCCACTGAAAATCCGGACCGTTGAGTTCTCCATAGGCAGCATGCAACTCATTGAAACGTGTTAACCCGGTGAACAGGTACGCGGCGCCACCCAGCACTTTCTTCAGATCCTCCGAAGTATTTGCGGTGACCTGGCTGCCGAAGCCGCCCGTCGCCATGTTCAGGAACATTTGGCCGCCTACCTCACCGAGGTCAATGGCCCGGGGTTCGGCATCCAGCAGGTCCAATGCCAGGGCCGGCTCAAGTGGCACCCCGGCGGCACGGGCAAAATCGTTGGCGGTTCCCAGCGGCATCAGTACCAGGCTGGCGTGTCCCGAATGCGAAGCCATGGCCTCGGCAATATCGCGCAGGGTGCCGTCGCCACCGCCAGCAATGATCTGCTTGTAGCCTGCCGCCAGCGCTTCCTGTACGAGTCGTTGTGCGTCCCCCCCTCCCATGTCAGACGCACGGCCAGCTCCCAGCCTTGCGCGCGTCGGTCCTGAACAGCCGATCGCACCTCTTCGTTGAGCGCCTGCTTGCCGTGCAAAATCAACATTGCCTTGCGTTCGCCCATTGCGGTCATTCCCATGATTGATTCGTCTGAGAAATGTGACCTCCGAACACCGCATAAAAGTCGCAAAAATATTAATTATTTCAAGTCGAACGACGGCGAGGTCCTACAAGGCGGGATCTTTTCTTACAAAACGTGATGAATCGGCTCAATTGACCCGCCAGGGTGATTGGTACAACTTGGTCATCACCGTTGTTCAGTCATCAGCAGCACTACAGGGACGTACCATGCACAGCCATGACACCAGGTCACCGGGCACCCCGGCCGCACCGCTCGCGGAAAGGCGGGCCAGCTATCAAACCGAACTCAAACACCGCGCTGAAACCACTGGAGAAACTGACATGGAGCCTCGTGTCGTCGAGCTTGAAACGCACCTCAAATACATCCGCAGAGATATGGAAGAGATTCGGGGTGACGTTAAATCCATCAAGCACAGGCTTGCCTACGCCGCCGGCGGAACAGCGGTGGTTCTGGGCCTGCTGGGATGGATCGCCAACACCCGGTTCGATCAACTGGTGGCGCTGGTTGTTCACTGAATGCAGCCCGCAAACAACACCCGGTTCGCTGAACCGGGTTTGTTCATGTCAGGCGTCAGCCCAGCACTTCACTCAAAGGAATGAAGCCGACGCTGTCACCTTCAACCAGCGTGCGCTCCTCCAGCACCTCTACCAGGCCATCAGCCCATGCGGCGCTGCGCAACACACCCGAGCTCTGGTTTCGGTAAATGATCGCCCGGCCGTTTTCCAGACGCCCTCGCAAATACTCGCGTCGACTTCCGGCCTTGGGCCAGGAAAAACCGGCCGGCACCTGGAATTTCAAGGGCTCGAGCGCGGTTACGCCCTGGCGGCGCAGCAGATAAGGCCTGGCCAACAAAGCAAAAGTCACCAGGGTCGATGCCGGGTTGCCGGGCAGGCCGATCACCGGCACGCCACGAAAATGTCCAAACGTCAGCGGTTTGCCGGGTTTGATCGCAAGTTTCCACAAGGCAAGCTCGCCCTCTTCCCGCAAGGCGATGCCCAGAAAATCCGCCTCACCCACCGATACGCCACCGGTAGACAGAATCAGGTCGACATCCTTCAACTCACCCAGTCGGGTACGAGTGGTCTCGAGGTCGTCGGGCAGAATGCCGGCGTCGACCACCTCGCACCCCATACGCTGCAACCAGCTGCACAGCAGCACTCGGTTGCTATTGTAGATCTGCCCCGGCCCCAACGACTGCCCAGGCTCGACCAGTTCGTCACCGGTCGAAAGCACCGCAACGCGAACCTTGCGAATCACCTCCAACTGCGCACATCCCAGGGAGGCGGCCAGGCCCTGCTCTATCGGTCCCAGTCGTGTACCGGCAGCCAGAGTCAGCTCACCGACCGTGGCTTCCTGGCCTTGGGGGCGAATGTTCTGCCCGGATGTCAAAGCCTCAGTGAACCGGACGCGACCATCAGCCAGCAGCTCGGCGTTTTCCTGCATTTCGACGCAGTCCGCCCCAGCAGGAACCGGCGCACCGGTGAAGATTCGTGCGCAGGTGCCAGGGGTCAATGGCTGGGGCGCGTTCCCTGCAAATATCTTCTGGCTGACCACCAGCGGCTCTGCACTGCCGTCAGCCGCGCGCAAGGCATAACCGTCCATTGCACTGTTGGGCCACGGCGGCAGGTCGAGCGTCGAGATCAGGTCATCGGCCAGCACGCGGCCCTGCACCTGAGCCAAGGGCAGGCGCTCTCGATCGGTAATCAATGAAGCAGTGGCCATCTCCAGCAAGCGCGCCTGCGCCACCTCCACCGCCATCAAGCTGCCGGCCTTGCCTGGCTTACCCACGGGATTCACAAGGGGCCGCCTGTTTCAGATGAGGCACGAAATTACACGGACGGTGCCGGGAGTCCAGCTGTTCGGCAAGAATGCCGTCCCAACCGGTCCTTACGGCATTGGTCGAACCCGGCAGGCAGCACACCAGGGTGCCATTGGCGAGGCCGGCCAGGGCACGTGACTGAACCGTTGAAGTGCCGATGTCCGCCACCGATATCTGGCGAAACAGCTCACCAAAGCCGTCGACCTGTTTGTCCAGCAGGCAGCTCACCGCCTCGGGTGTGCTGTCGCGCCCGGTGAAGCCGGTACCGCCGGTGATGAGCACGACCTGTACGACATCGTCGGCAATCCAGTTGGCAACTTGCGCGCGAATTTTGTAGAGATCATCTTTAAGCAGGACCCGGGCGGCCAGGTTATGGCCAGCAGCGTTCAAGCGGTCGACAAAGACCTGGCCCGAGGTGTCGGTTTCCAGGGTACGCGTATCGCTGACGGTCAACACCGCGATATTGAGCGGCGCAAAAGGTACTTCAGCCTTGGCTTTCATAGGCTCATCCAGTTGTAGGAGAAACAGCCCGGTGTTATATCACAGCGCTCCCTTTTTCCGCCGCTCCCATGGAGACCCCTCATGATCTCGAATTCACCGTTGCCACCCTGCTCCATCCTGCTCCTGGCAGGTGGGCGCGGCCAACGCATGGGCGGTCGGGACAAAGGCTTGATCGAGTGGCAGGGCGAACCACTGATCGCACACCTTCAACGCAAGACCCGTCCGTTGACCGATGACCTGATCATTTCCTGCAACAGGAACCTGGACAAATACGCGCCCTACGCCGACCGATTGGTCCATGACGATGACGGTGAATTTCCCGGGCCACTGGCCGGTATTCGTGCAGGCTTGCAGGTGGCTCACCATCGCTACCTGATGGTCCTGCCCTGCGATGTGCCGCGCATTGACGCCGCGCTGCTGCATGACATGCTTGAGGCTGCCAGCCAGCACCCGGACAAACCCTTGATGCTGCGCCACGGAGAACATTGGGAACCCTTGCTCAGCGTCATTCCCGTCACCCTGCGCGATACGTTCGAGAGTGCGTGGCAGGACGGTGAGCGCAGTCCGGGCCGCATCATGCGTAAACTCGGCGCGACGGCCCTGCAATGCCCCGACAACGATCCGCGCCTGGCCAATCTCAACACGCCAGATCTGTTGAGCTTGCATAACGGCGTTTCAGATTGACGCTAGCCAAGGAACTTGCGCGCGTTGTATACGTCTCACGCTCAGTAACCAAAAGAATTTCCATCGGAGATACACTCATGAACCAACGGATCCTCGCCACCTGTCTGCTCGCACTGGGCCTCGCGACTCTGGCCGGTTGCTCCTCGCCTACCGTGATCACCTTGAACGACGGCCGCGAAATCCAGACCGTCGACACGCCCAAGTACGACGACGACTCCGGCTTCTACGAGTTTGAACAACTGGACGGCAAACAGAACCGCGTCAACAAGGACCAGGTTCGTACCGTTAAAGAGTTGTAAGAACATCGGATATGAAAAAGCCCGCTTCATGCGGGCTTTTTTACGCATGGAAAACGCTGCTCACCATTGCAGGGTGAGCAGGCTCTGGAACTCCCGCAACTCACCGGAAACCGGGTCGGTAAACCGCAATCCCTGAGCGAGCAGTTTCAAGGGGTTGGCGTAGTCGTCCTCGACGTCGTTGAGCACGTCCGGATAAAACGGGTCGTTGCAGATGCTGGCACCCAGGGCCGTCATGTGCACACGCAACTGATGTTTCTTGCCCGTCACCGGATAAAGTCCGTAGCGCCACAAATCTCCGTTTTTCTCCCGGACTTCGACGGCCGTCTCACTGTTGCACGCGCCCGGCACTTCCTGCATGCGAAAGAACGGCTCGCCATCGATCAGCCGGCTTTTGTGCACTAGGGGAAAAGTCAGATCCGGCAGCGCCCGGGCAATGGCCTCGTAGCGCTTTTCGATTTGCCGGGTCGGGAACAACGACTGATACGCGGAGCGACTCTGCGGATTGGCGGAAAACAGCACCAACCCCGCTGTATGCCGGTCGATACGATGCAAAGGCACAAGGTGCGGATTATCCAGGCGACGGATCAAACGCCGTAACAGGGTCTGTTCCACGTACTCACCGGCCGGGGTCACAGGCAGGAAATGCGGTTTGTCCGCCACCACCAGATGCTCGTCGGCATAGAGGATGGATTCAACCACCGGGATCACTTTCTCGTGTGCAACCTCACGAAAATAATGAATCCGCAAACCTTCCCTGTAGGCCAGGTCTACCGCGATCGGCGCACCATTGCCATCCAGAACTCGCCCCCGGGCGATCCTGTCCAGCCATTGCTCGCGGCCAATGGCACTGAAGTGATCACACAGGCAGTCGAGTACCGTCAGCCACGGCCCAGGGGGCAAGTAGAGTGTACTGGCCTGGCTCTGCGCAGCGCTGAATAATGAAGTGGACATACAGAAGCTCTAACCCTCAATACAGGCCGGCATTATCCAGCAGTGCCCGGGTCGAGCCTAGAGAAGAATCCTCACGCGGTAATCGGCTGGGCGCCAGCTGCCGCTTCGGTGTACTCCTTCAGCCAACGCAGCACATCCACCGCTTCCCAGCGCACCGGATCGTAGAGCGCATACAACAACCCCTGGTAACCAACGACATCCAGTTGTCGGTGATAACCTGCACGCTGGAACAATGCCTCGATCTCGGCAAAACAGGTATTGAAATGCAATTTGGTGAAAGGCGTCTTGCCTTCCGTGACCAGGCCCTCCAGGCGCAGCTCACTGACGGCGTCACGCACGACGTCCACCGACATCAGGTTAACGCTGCTTTTCAATTGTTCGACATTGACCAAGATTCATCCCTCGACTCACGGGATCACCTGTCCAGGCCGCAAGGAGGACGAGCAGGACGGGCAATCCGGATAACTGTATGAACATACAGTAACCGAATAACGAGTCCCGCGCCAATGTTGACGCAAGATTCAGAGCAACGGCGGCTCAGCGCAGAAAGGCGACCACCTGATCGCCATCAAACGGCCAATCGAGTTCTGCCCCGGTGTCCAGGCGCCGCAGGACCGGAATACGCAAACCGTAATCTTCGACCCAGTCTTCGTTTTCCGCGATGTCGACCAGCTCCACCAGCAAACCGTGCTCGACCAGGGGCATCAGTTCATCTTCGGCAAGCTCACAAAGGTGACACCCCAAGGTGCCGAACAGCTGACATTCAGGAGGCATGAGTGCAGGACCCGACAAAGTAGGCGTCCATTCTAGGCCTGCGAGCCGGTGCAGTCGACCCAATAGGGACAACCTGGCGGCGGAAGAAAAAACTCAAAAATTTCGGGCCGACGGCTGACACACATCATTGGACCCTGATATCAATTGCGTGATCCTCGCGACTTTTTTGTCTCTACGCTGCAATGGCCAGCGTTTGCTCCGGAGCGTCCAGTGTTTGCCAATCTGCTGATCATTCTCGCCTCATCCCTGGTAGTGATTGCCCTGTTCCAGCGTCTGCGCCTGCCGCCGGTGCTGGGTTACCTGTGCGTCGGGCTGATGATCGGGCCTACGGCATTCAACTGGGTCAATGAAAGTGAAGAACTGCCCGACCTCGCCGAACTGGGCGTAGTGTTCCTGCTGTTTTCACTGGGGTTGGAGTTTTCCCTGTCGAAAATGCTCGCGCTGCGCAAAGTCGTGTTCCGGCTGGGCAGCCAGCAAGTGCTGGTCACCGCGCTCTTGCTGGGCGGGTCGTTGATGCTGCTCGGCTTGTCGGCGACGCCTGCCCTGCTGCTCGGCGCCGGCCTGTCGCTGTCATCCACGGCCATTGTCAGCAAGGAGTTGGGCAGTCTCGGCGAGATTTTCAGCAGCCACGGCCAGAATGCGATCGCGGTACTGCTGTTTCAGGACGTCGTGGCGGTGTTGTTGCTGACCCTGGTGCCCGTCTTCGCCGGCAGCAGCGATCAGGCCTGGTATTGGGCGTTGCCGGTGACACTGGGCAAAACCGTGGTGCTGTTCCTCGGCCTGCTGCTGGCCAGTCGCTGGCTGCTGCCGCGCCTGTTCCATGAAGTGGCCGCCGCTCGTTCCGCAGAACTGTTTGTGCTGCTGGCCCTGGTGATCGTACTGCTGACGGCATGGCTGACGCATCTGCTCGGACTCTCTCCGGCCCTCGGTGCGTTTCTTGCCGGCATGCTGCTGGGCGAAAGCCACTATCGCCATCAAATCGAGGCCGACATCCGTCCGTTCCGCGACATCCTGCTCGGGGTATTTTTCGTCAGTATCGGCATGCTCATCGACTTGCAACTGTTCACCAGCCACGGCCTGTTGATACTCGGCCTGACGTTGGGACTGTTGCTGATCAAGGGCTGCGTAGTCGCGCTGCTGGTCAAATGGCGTGGCAGTGACGCTGAAACCGCCTGGCGCAGCGGCCTGGCCCTGGCCCAGGGCGGCGAATTCTGCTTTGCATTGATGGCCCTGATGCAGCAAAACCAATTGATGCCTGCTGACATCGGCGGGTTGCTGCTGGCCGCCACCTTTTGCTCGATGCTACTGACGCCCCTTTTACTGCGAGCCGCCCCGCGCATCGCCCTGCGCCTGCACCGCAAACCCAATGAAGAAGCCAAGCTCGAGGAAATCAGCGCGCTCAATGCAGACCTGCGTAACCACGTGGTGATTTGTGGTTATGGTCGCGTTGGCCAATCCATCGGCCGCTTTCTGCGGCAAGCGCAACAACCCTACATTGCACTGGACAATGATCCGGTGCGTGTCCAGGAAGCCGGCGTGGGCGAAACCTGCGTGCATTATGGCGACTCTCGTCGTGGCGAGTTGCTGGTCGCCGTCGGCCTGGAGCGCGCGCGGCTACTGGTGATCGCCGTCGACCAGGCTGATATCGCCCTGCTGATTCTGAAAGAAGCACGCCGGTTCAACACCCATGTGCCGATTCTGGTGCGCACGCGGGACGACAGCCAGTTGACCGAACTGAAAGCGGCGGGCGCCAGTGAAGTGGTGCCCGAACTGCTCGAATCCAGCCTGATGCTCGCCTCTCATGCGCTGATCATGCTGGGCTTGCCGGGACAGCAGGTCCAGGACCGGGTCGACCAGGTGAGGCGAGACCGCTATCGCCTCCTGCACGACTTTTACCCCGGCGCGGATGATGAAGAGACGTGATTCAATCCTGGCTGACAGCGCCGATCTTGTGCACCGACAGGTCGGCCCCGTAATACTCTTCTTCCTGGCTCACGCGCAGCCCGTGCAGCGCCTTGATCACTCCGTACACCGCAAAACCACCGACCAACGCCACGACCACTCCCAGCGTCGTGCCGATCAACTGGCTGATCAGGCTGACCCCGCCCAAGCCACCCAGGGCAGTCTGCCCGAAGATACCGCAGGCGATTCCACCCCAGACGCCGCACAGGCCATGCAAGGGCCAGACACCCAGGACATCATCGATGCGCCATTTACCCTGGGCAGCGGTGAAGCACCAGACAAACAGCGCCCCGGCGACGGCTCCCGTCAACAGCGCCCCCACCGGATGCATCAGGTCGGAACCGGCGCAGATCGCCACCAACCCAGCCAGCGGGCCGTTGTGCAGGAAGCCGGGGTCATTGCGCCCCACGACCAGCGCGGCCATGGTGCCGCCGACCATGGCCATCAGCGAGTTGACCGCCACCAGACCACTGACATTCTGCAAGGTTTGCGCACTCATCACGTTGAAGCCGAACCAGCCGACGATCAGGATCCACGAGCCCAAGGCCAGGAACGGAATGCTGGAGGGTGCAAACGCCACCAGTTTTCCATCGCGATAACGCCCGTTTCTCGGCCCGAGCAACAACACCGCTGCCAACGCCAGCCAGCCGCCCATGGCGTGCACCACCACCGAGCCGGCAAAGTCATGGAAGCCGGCGCCGAAGCGCTCCAGCAACCAGGCTTGCAACCCATAGTTGCCGTTCCAGATCATGCCTTCGAAGAAGGGATAGATGAAGGCCACGATCAATGCCGTGGCGCACAGTTGCGGCACGAACCGGGCACGTTCGGCAATGCCACCGGAAATGATCGCCGGGATTGCCGCCGCGAACGTCAGCAGGAAGAAAAACTTCACCAGCCCATAACCGTGATCGGCGTTGATGACCGCTGCCGGTTGCAGAAAGGTCACGCCATAGGAAATCCAGTAGCCTATAAAGAAGTAGGCCAGGGTGGAGACCGCGAAGTCGCTCAGAATCTTCGACAGGGCATTGACCTGGTTCTTCTGTCGAACGGTGCCGACCTCAAGAAAGGCAAAACCGGCGTGCATGGCCAGGACCATGACCGCACCAATCAGAATGAACAGTGTGTTGGAGCTGTGGACCAGAGTCTCTACAGCGCTTTGCAGATTTTCCATGGATGGGCAGACCTGAAGGCTAGAAAAAGCACCAAAGCAGTTCGCGCAAAACGCTCATGCACCAAAGTGAAACCATCCCGGATCGACGCTTGGAGCCGGATGAACCGCTTTGGCGCACAAAGTGGCAACCTTTGCGCGGGTTTTCATTATTTGAGATAAGGTTTCGCCTGATTCACGCCCAGCAACAGCGCAAACACGCGGCCTGGCGCACCATGACGTAGCAAAAGACGTACCAGTGATTTGTACTGAACCTTCGACCAAGGCTCATACTCGAACGCAACAGAAGCCACTTACGGAGATCACCAATGGCCAGCATCAAGGCAAAGACTGCTCAAGAAATCCTGATGAACGATTTTCAGACGCTTGTCAGCGACACCGAACGTTTGCTGGAACACACGGCCACCCTGGCAGGCGATCAGGCTGACGAGTTGCGCCAACAAATCCACGACAGTCTGCTGCGCGCCCGTGAAACCTTGAAGCTGACAGAAGACTCCTTGCGTGAACGCGGCCAGGCCGCCGTGACCGCCACCGAAGACTACGTACAGGCCAACCCATGGCAATCGGTCGGCATCGCCGCCGGCGTTGGGTTCCTCCTCGGTCTGTTGGCAACCCGGCGCTGATTATGGCTAACGATGAATTCGGCTCGTCCGCCACGGGCCCAGGCCCCTCATCGCGGCGCCTGGGCGCCGCCTTCCTTGGACTGCTGCACAGCCATGTCGAATTGTTCGGCATTGAATTGCAGGAACAGAAAGCCCGTACCGTCAGCCTGCTGCTGTTCGCCGGCCTGGCGCTGGTATTCGCCTTGCTGCTGCTGGTCGGGCTGTCGACCTTGGTCATGATTCTGTTCTGGGATACGTATCGTTTGCCCGCCATCGTCGGCCTGTGTGTGTTCTATGTGCTCGCCTGCATTTTTTGTGCGGTGCGCCTTAGAGCGGCTATTTTCGATGAGTCTTCGCCCTTCCATGGCACCCTGGAAGAACTGGCCAACGACCGGGAGCGCCTGCTGCCATGAACCTGCCTGAACTGCCTCACAACAGCTCGCGCACGGAAATGCGAAAGGCGCTGATCCGCCTGCGCATGGAAATGCATCGTCAGGAAATCCGCCAGGAGTCCGGGCAGCTGCTGCAACCGTTGCACCGTGTCCGCGGGATGACGCAAAACCTGCACAGTGGCCTGGGCATCAAGCATGCCCCACTCTGGGGCGTGGCTGCCGTCACCCTGCTGGGCTTTCTTACCGGCAAGGGTGCCAAGAGTGGCGGAGTCAGCAGCGTGACCCGGCTAGTCCGCCTGGCCACCACACTGGGGCCATTGATCAAACTGGTCTTGCAGGGCTCGGCCCCCAAACACTGAAGCCATCTGGCTACATTCTTGCAAAGCCACCGGGATGAACCTCTTTTACCAGAGACTTATCCCGGTGGACCTCTTTGGTCATCAGGTTCCATCCAAAAACAAGGTCGACTAAGGAGGCCCCGTGATAGACGGGCAACCGCTTGCCTGCTTTCAACCGTTCATCGACACCGCCACGGGCCGTATCGCCGGAGTCGAGGCGCTGGGCCGGGTGCGTCAGCGGGATGGTCGACTGACGTCCGTGGGACCGCTGTTTGCCGATCCGCGCACGCCGGCCATTGCCCTGCGCCAGCTCGATCGCCAAATCCGCGATAATGCCCTTAGCCGCTTCCATGAAGCCCCCGATGACTGGTTTCTCAGCCTGAACATGTCACCGCGCTGGATCAACCGATTGCGGGCGAACCAGGCGCTGCCGAGCCTCAAGCAATTGAGCCGGCATGGTGTGGATTCACGGCGCATTGTCTTCGAGATCACCGAACTGGGCGGCGACATCCAACGCCTGGCCGAGGTGGTGGCGCGCTATCGCCAGGCAGGTGCACGTATCGCCATCGATGATTTCGGGGCTGGTTACTCGCAGCTCGATCGGGTGCTGGCCTTGCAACCGGACATCCTCAAGCTGGACATGCGACTGTTCCAGGCTGCGGCACTGGGCGGCCCGAGCAGCGATGTGGTCAAGGCACTGGCGCAGATGGCGGAAAAGTCCGGATGCTGGATTATTGCCGAAGGCGTGGAGACCGATGCGCAACTCAATTTTGCCCTGGAATGTGGCTCGCGCTATGTACAGGGTTACTTGTTCGCCGCAGCCGAGACGGACTTTTTTGCCTCAGACGCCTTTGTCGAGCGTTTCGCCGAGTTGCGTCAGCGCTATGTCCAACAAAAACTGGCTGAACGTGGCCGCCTGATGATCATGCGCCAACAACTCAGCGAACTGATGGCGATTCTGCAAACCTGGGCCCAGGCTCGCGCACCGCTCAGCGCCCTGCCGCAACTGGACGCCTTTCCCTGGCTGTTGCGCTTTTATCAATGCGATCGTCACGGTACGCAGTTGACACCTAACCTGGAGTGGCGCAATCAGCGCTGGGAAGCCGACGATCGCTACCTGGGGCACAACTGGTCCTGGCGTCCTTACTTTTATCACTTGCTGGCAGAAGGTTGGGATGAACGGCGACTGACACTCTCCAACACCTATCGCGATGCCACCAGCAATCAGTACTGCCTGACGGCTGGACAGTTTTTCCACAACGGCGAGCGGTTGCTGCTCATCGATATCGATGCGGCCGGGCTGTAGTTGCAGGTTGCGCTTGCAGGCACCGCTACGAACCGGGAAGCTAGGCGTTCAGTCACCTGACGGAGATACCCCGCCTTGGATTGGCATACCCTGCTTACCCGCGAACGCCTCGGAAAACCTCTGCACAGCTCGGAAGAACTCGGCCGCAGCCCTTTCCACAAAGATCACGACCGCATTATTTTCTCCGGTGCATTTCGCCGCCTCGGGCGCAAGACCCAGGTTCACCCGGTATCGAGCAACGACCACATCCATACGCGCTTGACCCACTCGCTGGAAGTCAGTTGTGTGGGTCGCTCGCTGGGCATGCGCGTCGGTGAAACCATCCGCGGCGCCCTGCCCGACTGGTGCGAGCCGAGCGACCTGGGCATGGTGGTGCAATCGGCCTGCCTGGCTCATGACATTGGCAATCCGCCCTTCGGCCATTCCGGTGAAGACGCGATCCGCCACTGGTTCCAGCAAGCAGCAGGCCGTGGCTGGCTGGACGCAATGAGTGAAGCCGAACGCGGTGACTTCCTCAATTTCGAAGGTAATGCCCAAGGCTTCCGGGTCCTCACCCAACTGGAGTATCACCAGTTCGATGGCGGCACCCGACTGACCTACGCCACGCTCGGCTCCTACCTGAAATACCCGTGGACGGCTCGACACGCCGACTCTCTAGGCTACAAGAAGCACAAGTTTGGCTGTTATCAGAGCGAACTGCCGTTGCTGGAACAGATCGCTCACAAGCTGGGCCTGCCGCAACTTGAGGATCAACGCTGGGCGCGGCATCCGCTGGTGTATCTGATGGAGGCCGCCGATGACATCTGCTACGCGCTGATCGACCTTGAAGACGGCCTGGAAATGGAGTTGCTGGAGTACGCCGAGGTCGAATCCCTGCTGCTTGATCTGGTGGGCGACGACCTGCCGGAAACCTATCGCCAGCTCGGACCTTTGGACTCGCGTCGACGCAAGCTGGCGATCCTGCGGGGCAAGGCCATCGAGCACCTGACCAATGCCGCAGCCCGGGCCTTCGTCGAACAACAGGACGCGTTGCTGGCCGGCATGCTGCCAGGCGATCTGGTGGAGCACATGCACGGACCCGCGAAGCGCTGCGTGCTCAATGCGAAAGACATGGCGCGCAAAAAAATCTTCCAGGACAAGCGCAAGACCCTGCACGAAATCGGCGCGTACACCACGCTGGAAATACTCCTGAACGCGTTCTGCGGCGCAGCCCTGGAACAGCACAATGGCCGCACCCCCTCCTTCAAGAGCCGACGCATCCTCGACCTGTTGGGGAACAGCGCACCGAATCCGGACGGACCGTTGCACACCTCGTTCCTGCGCATGATTGATTTCATCGCCGGCATGACCGACAGCTATGCCAGCGAAATGGCGTTGGAGATGACGGGTCGTTCGAGCCAGTGACACCAAATGGGTTGATCGGTCCGAGGGCAGATCAACCTTTTACACCCAGGGCATTCAGCCAACCACGATCTGCGAATCGCCCTACACCTCATGCCGAGCAAACTGATCGAATGATTTTCATTCTTGGGAAACAATAAGACGCCCCGCTGTGTGAGAGACCAAGCGTGAGCAATCCAGGGTTAAAAGACGATTTGCGTATCCTGTTGGTGGAAGACCATCCCTTTCAACTAATGGCAACTCAGTATTTACTTGAAAGTTACGGCTTCACTCAACTGACAACTTGCGACAGTGCCCAGAAGGCCTTGCAAAAAATGCTGGCAGCCGTGCACCCATTTGACATTCTTTTGTGCGACCAATGTCTGCCTGATCTTTCCGGGCTTGATCTGGTCGAACTCGCCAGTCATCAGGGAATGATAAGGCAGGCAATAATATTAAGCAGTTTGACCTGCACGGAACTCGATGGGCTGAAAAAAACCGCGAATGCACACGGCCTACCTTTGTTGGGATATTTGATAAAACCGTTGAAACAATCTGAATTCAGAAACTTGTTGAATTCGGGCAACGCCTAAAACAATCGCTGATAATTTCATTCGAATACATATAAACACTTACAAACTTCCAGAGGAAGTGCCGAGTGAGCGCCATCCATCGTCCGTCTTCATTTAAAACCTAGTTGTTCCGTAGTCCCATTCTTTTTCGATCGTAGGAAGATTCCTATATTGCCGCTTACGGTCTGTCGGTTCATGCGTCCCGTCAACTATCTGAGCTAAGGTGCGCGCTTTATCCGAGCACGCATGGGACTTGATTATGAACTCCGTTTTTATTGTCGACGATCACCCTGTCATCCGCCTTGCCGTCCGAATGTTGCTGGAACACGAAGGTTATAAAGTCGTAGGCGAATCTGATAACGGAGTCGATGCGATGCAGATGGTTCGTGAATGCATGCCGGACCTGGTCATTCTCGATATCAGTATTCCAAAACTCGATGGCCTTGAAGTCCTTGCGCGTTTCAACGCAATGAGTACTCCCTTGAAAACCCTGGTACTCACCGCGCAGTGCCCGACCCTGTTCGGCATTCGCTGCATGCAATCCGGTGCATCGGGATATGTCTGCAAGCAGGAAGACCTGAGCGAACTGGTGAGCGCGATCAAAGCAGTCTTGTCAGGTTACAACTATTTCCCCAGTCAGGCCTTGAACCCTGTTCGCGGAGATGACGCCCGATACGCCGAACTTGAACTGTTCAAGTCGGTTAACGACAGGGAACTGATGGTATTGCAACTATTTGCGCAAGGTCGCACCAACAAGGAAATTGCCAAAGGCATGTTCCTGAGCAATAAAACGGTCAGTACCTATAAAAAACGCCTCATGCAGAAGCTCAAGGCAAAATCCCTGGTTGAACTCATCGAGATGGCAAAACGTAACGCGTTAGTGTGAGCCTCAGGATGCCCCGTCGTTTAAAAAACTGTCTGAAACTGCTGGTTGCGGGTTTATGCCTGAGCACTGCCGCGCACGCAACGCACGGTATCAGCGAAGATTTCACGCTGCTCAGCCGTTCCACGGTCAAGCCCCTGGAGGTCCAGCTCGATCCCACACAACGTCAATGGATCGCAAGCAGGCACGAACTGGTCCTTGGTACGTCAGCCCCGGACTACCCCCCTTTCGACCTGACCATCAGTGGCAAGGATTACGAAGGTTTCACCGCCGATTATGCGGGCATCCTTGGCAAGACTCTGGGCTTGCCGGTCAGGGTCCAGCGGTTCGCGTCCCGTGGTGCAGCCATCAAGGCACTCAAGAAAGGCGAGGTGGATCTGCTGGGGACGGCCAACGGATTCGAAGCCCACAATGCCGACATCGTGCTTTCCGCACCCTATGCCGTGGACCAACCGGTACTGGTCACCCGCGAAGGCGAAACGCGCTCCCTGACCGATGGTCTGGCCGGCTTACGCCTGAGCATGGTGTATCACTATCTGCCTCTGGAGGAAGTCAGGAGCCTCTATCCCAAGGCGATAATCACGTCCTATCCGTCCTACCAGAACGCGATCAATGCCGTGGCGTTCGACCAGGCCGACGTCTTTCTGGGTGACACCATCTCGACCCATTACATGATCAACAAGGGCTACCTGAACAACATTCGCATGGCCAACTTCGGCAAGCATGAAGCACACGGATTCAGCTTTGCCGTACACAGGAACAACCTGGAACTGCTCGGCATCATCAACACGATGCTCACGGCCATCCCCGCCAACGAACGACAGAACATCGCCGAACGCTGGAGTGCCGGCAGCGACATTCTGCTCACCGACCAGAAACTTCAACTTACCGACGCCGAAGAACAGTGGCTGACGCAGCATCCGGTAGTGCGCGTGGTGGTCAACGAAGCCTTCGCACCCCTGACATTTTTCGACAGGGATGGCAATTTTCGCGGGGTGACCGCCGACCTCCTCGAATTGATCCGGCTGCGCACAGGCCTGCGCTTCGACATTCTGCGCAGCCGCAACGATGACGAGATGATCGAACAAGTCCGGCACCACAAAGCCGAAATGATCGCCGCCCTGCTTCCCAGCACGGAACGTGAAACGCAGTTGAATTTCACCCGCCCCTACCTGCAAAACTCCTTCGTTCTGTTGACCCGCAAGGCCGACGACAGCCCGGCCAACCTTCAACAGCTGGAGGGCAAACGCCTGACCATCGCCCAAGGCCATCCGCTGCTGGATTTCCTGCGCAGCGAGTACCCGCAGATCAAGCTGATCGAAACGCCGGACACATTCAGCGCGGTGGAGTTGCTTGCCGACGGCAAGGCCGAAGGTGCCGTCAACTCCCTGGTCATCGCCAACTACTTCATTTCATCCAGGCTTTTCGAACGTACCCTGCAGATCCGCAGCACCATCGGCACCCGACAAGCCGCCTTCTCCCTGGCCACCGGCCGAGATGTAAAAGAGCTCAATGCCATTCTCAACAAGGCGCTGCTGAGCATCGCCCCGGAAGAACTGGGCATCATCAACAGCCGTTGGCGCGGTTACTCGGCATCGTCACAAAATACCTGGCGCAACTACCAGCGGCTGTTCTATCAGATCGTCATCGGCGCCGGCGTGTTGCTGCTGATCTCCGCTGCCTGGAACGCCTACATGCGGCGCCAGATCAAACAGCGCCAAGCCGCCGAGCGTGCCCTGAACCATCAACTGACCGAACGACGCCAACTGGTCGAGCAACTGCGCCAGGCAAAAGAGCGCGCCGATGAAGCCAACCGCGCCAAAAGCACCTTTCTGGCGACCATGAGCCACGAGATCCGTACGCCGATGAATGCCGTCATCGGTATGCTCGAACTGACGCTCAAGCGTATCGAGAGTGATCATGCCGATCGTCCGGCGATAGATGTGGCGTACAACTCGGCCAAGGATCTGCTGGAACTGATCGGGGACATTCTCGACATCGCCCGGATCGAGTCCGGGCGTCTGAGCCTGAGCCCGGAGCGCGTCAATCCGGGTGAAATCGTCGGGTCGGTCGTCCGCATCTTCGAGGGGCTCGCCCGACAGAAAAACCTGGAACTGCAGGTGGAATTCAACCCGGCCAATCCGGCGAACGATGTCCTGCTCGACCCGATGCGCTTCAAGCAGATCCTGTCGAATCTGGTCAGCAACGCCATCAAGTTCACCGAGCAAGGTCAGGTTCGGATCAACCTGGAGTTACTCGGCACTGCACAACCCGAGCAGGTGCGAATGCTGTTGCAGGTCGAGGACAGTGGCATCGGCATCAGCGAAAGGGATCAACGCAAACTGTTCGAGCCCTTCGCCCAGGCTGACGCCACCGGGCAGTCAGGCAGAGGTGGCGCGGGGCTGGGGCTGGTGATCAGCCGTAGCCTGTGCGAAATGATGGGTGGCACGCTGAAACTGGACAGTCAGCCCGGCGTAGGAACGCAGGTGCAGATTTCACTGCTGCTGCCCATGCTGCCGATCGAACGTGCATCACCGGTCGCCGAGCCAATCGTACACACGAGTACCGCGCCATTGGACATTTTGGTGGTCGACGACCATCCGGCGAACCGCTTGCTGATGTGCCAGCAACTGGAATTTCTCGGACACCGCTTCAGTGTTGCCGAAGAGGGTGAAGCGGGCCTCCAGGCGTGGAGAACGCAGCGATTTGATCTGGTGATTGTCGATTGCAACATGCCGATCATGAATGGCTACGAACTCGCTCGCGCCATTCGCGAGGATGAACGGCAAACCGGGCGCCCGCGCTGCACTGTCCTGGGCTTCACCGCCAACGCGCAACCGGAAGAGCTGCAGCGGTGCATACAGGCCGGGATGGACGACTGCCTGTTCAAGCCGCTGACGCTGACAGCCTTGAGCCAATGGGTTGCCGGCATCGCGCCGCGCGACCCTGTTCCCGCGTTCAGCCTGAGTGGGCTGCACTTGATGACCGGCGGCAATCCAGCGATGGACCTGCGCCTGTTGACCGAGTTGTTGAACAGTAACGATGTGGATCGACGGGCGCTGCAGGCGTTGTGCGGCTGCAATGAGCCGCAGGCGTTCCTTGATATTGCACACAAAATCAAAGGGGCGGCGCGCATCGTCCAGGCCCGACGCCTGATCGAATGCTGCGAGGCGCTCGAGCGAGTTTGTCAGCCGACGTTGCAAGCTCACGAACTCACCCAACGCTGCCAAGCGCTGGAGCACGCGATGATTGAATTGGGGCAGGAGCTGCAGCAGCAAATCGCACAGGTCGAAAAAAGCATTTTGACGCAGCCTTAACTATGCTTGGGCGCTGAGCAGTGTGTTCACACGCCATGGAGAAGTCTGCAATGCCCAACTCACTGCGTCCGCATCTACGGCGGTTCCCGCTGCATGTGCACATCAGCGTGATGTTCACCCTGCTGTTGATGTTGACCGGCACGGTGCTCGGCCTTTTCAACTACCAGCAGACCACGCAGATCATCCTGTCCAGCAGTGAAAAACTCTTCCAGCGCATCGAGCAGGACGTGCGCCTCGACTTGCAGGCCACCTATGAACCCATCCGCCACCTGCTCAGCCTGCTGGTGCACGACTCCGCGACCCAGGCCACCGACCTCGATCAACGCCTGAAGCTGCTCCTGCCGTTCAGCCAGTCGCTCAAGGACAACCCCAACCTTGCCTCACTGTACGTGGGCTACGACAGTGGCGACTTTTTCATGGTGCGGCCACTGCGAACAGCGGCCCTGAAGACCCTGCTCAAGGCGCCGGACGCTGCGGCCTATCAGGTCTGGAGCATCGAGCGCCTCGTTGGAGACCAGGACCGCTCGCAATCGTTGTTTTTCGATCGGGACTTGAACCTCCTCAGTCGCGAGGACAACCCGGACGAGAGCTACGATCCGCGAACCCGTGCCTGGTTCTCCAGTGCCCGACGCGCCAGCGACCAGATCACCACCGAGCCCTACCTGTTTTTTTCCACGCACAACGTCGGCACCACCCTGGCCCGTCGCAGCGGCGCCCATGCCGTCATGGGTGCCGACCTGACGCTGGCCGAACTGTCGGCGACCCTGGCCAAACATGTCGTGACCCCGCGCACCGAAATCGTCCTGCTCGATGCCCAGGGCAATGCCATCGCCTACCCGGACACCAGCAAGTTGATCGTGGATGACCAGACAGCCCGCCTGAACAAAGCCGCCGACCTGAGTCCCGCTCTCGGCACGCTGCTCCATAGCCCGGCCACAGGCCAGCGACTGCGGGCTGACGGACGCCAGTGGATCGTTGCCCAGAGCCACATGACGGAAGGTGGCCCCAAAGGGTTGCAACTGGCGATGCTGGTGCCGGAAGACGAATTGCTCGTCGATGCCTACCGCCTGCGCTGGCAAGGTGCGCTGATTACCCTGGCCACGTTACTGTTGTGCCTGCCATTGGGCTGGCTGATCTCCCGGATTCTGGTCAGGCCCTTGCACACCCTGGTTCATGAAGCCGATGCCATTCGCAGTTTCAACTTCAAGCAACCCATCTCGCGTCGCTCCCTGGTGCTCGAAATCGACCAGTTGAGCGTCTCGATGAGTCGCATGAAGGACACGCTCGCGGGGTTCTTCCAGATCACCGACAGCCTGAGTGCCGAGACCCGGTTCGCGCCCCTGCTGGAGCGTGTCCTGTTTGAAACCGTAAAAATCGCCCAGGCCCAGGCTGGGCTGATCTACCTGCGGGAAAACGACGATGATCGCGTGGAGCTTCACGGGCTGGTGATCAACGACAGTTCCCGGGCATTGCCAGCGTTCGGTATTCGTGGCCACAACCTGCGGGACCCGCAATGCCCGTCATGGCTGCAGCAGTTGTCGAGCGCCAACAATGTGGTCACCAACATGGGTTTCGAACAGGCGGGCGACCTGCAGGGTGTGTTGCGGGAAATGGGCGCTCCCCGGGCGCACTTGATCGGCATCCGCCTGCACAATCGCCATAACGAAACCGTGGGGCTGCTGGTCCTGCTGCTGGCCGACAGCGGCGATCAAAGTGACCTGGAAAAGCTCAAACCCGATCGCATCGCCTTCCTCCAGGCAGTCTCCGGAGCGGCTGCCGTGAGTATCGAAAGTCAGCGCCTGCAAGCCAAACAGAAGCAATTGCTGGACGCCTTCATTCAATTGCTCGCCGGAGCGATCGACGCCAAGAGTCCCTACACCGGCGGGCACTGCCAGCGGGTGCCGGCGCTGGCGTTGATGCTTGCGCAGGCTGCTGCAGCCAGCCAGGAAGAGGCCTTCAGCGACTACCACCCCACGGAAGACGAGTGGGAGGCGCTGCATATCGCGGCGTGGCTACATGACTGCGGCAAAGTGACCACCCCCGAATACGTTGTCGACAAAGCCACCAAGCTGGAAACCCTGAACGATCGCATCCACGAAATCCGCACCCGTTTCGAAGTCCTCAAGCGCGATGCGTGGGTCAGTTACTGGCAGGCCGTCGCCCAAGGTGGCGACGAGCAGCACCTGGCCGAACTGCGCGATGCGGCTCTCGCTGAGCTGGACAATGATTTTGCCTTCATCGCCCGTTGCAATCTCGGCGGCGAAGCGATGGCCGACGACGATCTGCAACGCTTGCGCAGCCTGGCCCAACGTACCTGGATCCGTACCCTGGACGATCGCCTGGGCGTGTCCTGGGAAGAGAACCGGCGACAGGCGCGAACCCCGGCGCCGACTCTGCCAGTACACGAACCGCTGCTGGCGGACAAACCCGAACATCTGTTCGAACGCAGCGAGGCCGAACTGATACCGCAGGACAATCCCTGGGGCTTCAAGCTCGACGTGCCGCCCTACAAGTACAACCGGGGCGAGCTTTACAACCTGAGCATTACCCGAGGCACGCTGACCCGAGAGGAACGTTACGTCATCAACCATCACATGGTGCAGACAATCCTGATGCTCAGTCACCTGCCCTTCCCCGGGCACTTGGGCAACGTGGCGGAAATCGCCGGCGGCCACCACGAAAAAATGGACGGCACCGGTTATCCCAAACGATTGAAACGCGGGGAAATGAGCCTGCCGGCTCGAATGATGGCAATCGCCGATATTTTCGAAGCCTTGACGGCGGCGGACCGCCCCTACAAGAAAGCCAAATCATTGAGCGAGGCGCTGGGCATCATGGCCTCCATGTGCCGCGACGCCCACATTGACCCGCAGTTGTTTGGCCTGTTCATCAATGCGGGCATCTATCAGCAATACGCTGATGAATTTCTCGATCCACAGCAGATCGATGCGGTGGACCCACCGGCCTTGCTGATCAAGGCCGGCCTTCTGTGATCAGCAGTCGGTCAGACGCAGGAAAATCGCGGCCAGTTGTTCGATCCCGACTTGATCCTCAGCGGTAAACCGCGCCAGCTTCGGGCTGTCGAGGTCCAGCACGCCAATCAGGCGACCGTCCTTGACCAACGGCACCACCAGTTCACTGTTCGACGCACTGTCGCAGGCGATATGCCCGGGGAAGGCGTGAACGTCTTCGACCAATTGAGTCTGCAACGTCGCCGCCGCGGTCCCGCACACCCCGCGCCCGAACGGAATTCGCACGCAAGCGATCTGCCCCTGAAACGGGCCAAGCACCAGTTCTTCGTTGCGATTGAGGTAGAACCCGGCCCAGTTCAGATCATCGAGCTGGTTAAACAAGAACGCCGAGAACTGCGCGGCGTTGGCAATGAAATCACGCTCATCCGCCAGCAGGGATTCCAGCTGCGCGTGGAGCATGCCGTAGCCCTCCAGACCCTGGCCGCTTTGTTTTAGATCAATCATGCCTTGTGCTCCAACAGCTTCAGCCCGACCCAATAGCGGGCAAATTGATAGGCGCAACGTCCATTGCGATTGCCTCGCCCGGTGGCCCAGCGCACGGCAAGGATGTCCAGCTCTTCATCACGCTGCCACTTCAGACCGGCCTTGTCCGCCAGTTGACCGATCCAGTGCTCGACCACGTTGAGAAAGTGTTCCTGGGTGAATGGATAGAACGACAGCCACAGGCCGAAACGGTCGGATAGCGCGATCTTGTCTTCCACGGCTTCGCTCGGATGCAGTTCGCCGTCGACCCGTTTCCAGTTTTCGTTGTCGCTTTCCTTTTCCGGCACCAGGTGGCGGCGGTTCGAGGTGGCGTAAAGCAGCACGTTGTCCGGCGCCTGCTCGAGGGAACCGTCGAGCACGCTCTTGAGGACGCGGTAATCGCCTTCGCCCGACTCGAACGACAGGTCATCGCAAAACAGCACGAAACGCTGGGGCAATTTGGCGATCTGTTCGACTACCCGCGGCAGATCCGCCAGGTGATCGCGCTCGATCTCGATCAGGCGCAGACCCGCCTTGGCGTGTTCGGCCAGCAGCGCGCGTACCAGCGAGGATTTGCCGGTACCCCGCGAACCCCATAGCAAAGCGTGGTTGGCCGGCATGCCATCGATGAATTGCTGGGTGTTGCGCCCCAGTTGCTCCAGCTGGCGCTCGACCCCGATCAAGTCGGACAGGCGCATGTCGAGGCTGACCTGCAGCGGCAGCAAAAAACCGCTGCGCCCTTCGCGCTGCCAGCGCGCAGCCAGACATTGGGTCCAGTCGATGGCTTGACGGGGAGCAGGCAACAGGGGTTCGATACGGGCCAGGACGGCATCGGCGCGTTCAAGAAAAGCATTCAATCGGGAATCCACGTCTTCTCCTCGGGCACGTTCACAGTGATGATGGCGCTGCAGCGACGAAACACGGCACTCGATGCCAGGCAGATCCCTTGTCGACAAGGACTCGCGCGAACATCGGCAGCCATGCATGATCGACTATGCTTGAGCAGCGAAGGGATACGGAAGTGGTTCGACACCCCATGGATATCAAGTTCACCAACCGGCTGTCCTACAAACAAGCCCGGCTTACCGTGCTGGTGGGTTTTATTCTGGGCACGCTGCTCAGCCTGCTGCAAATAGGCATCGATTATGCCAGCGAAGACGCCTCCATCAACCGGGAAATACAGTCTTTACTGGAAATCAGCCACAACCCCGCCTCACGAATTGCCTACAACATCGACGCCGAACTGGCCCAGGAACTGACAATGGGCCTGCTGCGTTCGCCAGCGATCATCGGCGCACAACTGACTGACAACAACGGTTCGGTGCTGGCCAGCGTCAAGCGCCCCGGCGTCCAGAGTGGCTACCGGGTGATCAGCGACTTCCTGTTTGGCGCCAATCGCACCTTTGAAGATCGTCTTTACCTGGACCATTTGCCGAGCGAATCTCTCGGCACCCTGCGGCTGGATGTCGACACCTATGCCTTCGGCAGCCGCTTCCTGAAGCGCGCCGAGGTGACCCTGCTCAATGGATTCGCCCGCAGCCTGCTGCTGACCGGCATCCTGCTGGCGTTGTTCTATGTCATGTTGACCAAACCCCTGGTGCGCGTCATTCGCGAACTCAGCAGCCGTGACTCGCGCAGTGTCACCCCCACCTGGCTTGAGTGCCCCGGCGGTCATGAGAACGATGAGATCGGTGTGCTGGTCAAGGTTGCGAACCAGCAGTTCGAAAACATCGCCACCGAAATCCAGCAACGACGCAATGCCGAAAACCGTCTGACCGATTATCTGGGGCAACTGGAAAACATCGTGTCTGCACGTACGGCGGAACTCAAGGCGAGCAACGCCCGGCTCAGCCAGTCCAACGGGGAGCTGGAAGTCGCTCGCAGCACCGCCCTGGACATGGCCGAAGCGCGCTCGACATTCCTTGCCAACATGAGTCACGAGATCCGCACGCCCCTCAATGGTTTGCTGGGAATGATCGCCCTGTCCCTGGACGGACCGCTCAATGCCGAACAGCAGCAACAGCTGTCCATTGCCCACGACTCGGGCAAAGTCCTGGTGGAGTTGCTCAACGACATCCTCGACCTGTCGAAATTCGATGCCGGCCAGCTCGAACTCGAACACATTCCTTTCGACCTCGGTGCACTGATCGAGGACACCGCCAACCTGCTGTCGCAGAACGCTGCACCCAGTGTAGAACTGACCTGCCTGATCGAGCCCGCCTTTCCAGCGCTGGTCCTCGGCGACCCGACGCGGGTGCGCCAGATCGTCAGCAACCTGCTGTCCAACGCGCTCAAATTCACCCGTTTTGGCCGTGTCGACGTGCGTCTGTCAACCTACGAAGAAGGCGTGAGGATCGAAGTCTGCGATACAGGAATCGGCATCGCCCAGGATGCCCAGGTGAAGATCTTCCAACCCTTCACCCAGGCCGGTGCCGGTATCACCCGTCAATTCGGCGGCACCGGGTTGGGGCTGGCGCTGACCTACAACCTCTGCGAAGCGATGCAGGGGCGGCTCACCATCAGCTCTGAAGCCGGTTTCGGCAGCCAGTTCTGCGCCGATCTCCCGCTGCCCTGTCACACGCGCGCCCTGCCGCCTGCAGCCTTGCGCGGCAAAATCATTGCGATCACGGCGGCCAACAGCGGCCTGGCTGAACTGCTGCAAAGCCTGCTGCCGGGCTGGGGGCTCGATTATCAGCAACGCTCGCTCGACGACCCGATGACCGGGCTCAACCCCGACATGGTGATCACCGATTGCCCGCAGTGCCTGTTCAATCTGCGCCCCCATTGCGCTGCACCGATTCTCCTGGTGACCGCCTACGGCAGTTTCCTGCCCAGCGAAGAAGCCAGCGCCCTGGCGCCTCTTCAACAGCAGGCGCGTCCGCTGGCACGCAACGCGCTGTATCAGACGTTGCGGCGGGTCCTGCAGCCGGAGATCAACACCCTGAACGATATTCGCCTCGAAACCCTTTCACCCCAACGACGTGGACGGGTGTTGCTGGTCGAAGACAATCCGGTCAACCAACTGGTGGCCAAGGGCATGCTGGGTAAACTCGGCTGCGAGGTGATCGTCGCCGCGCATGGCGGCGAAGCGCTCGATCAACTGGAGCATGGCGATTTCGACCTGGTCTTGATGGACTGCAACATGCCGGTGATGGATGGTTACGAAGCCAGCCGGCAAATCCGTCGCAGCGGGCGCTGGCCGCAATTGCCCATTGTCGCGCTGACGGCCAACGCCATGTCCGAAGAGCGTGAACGTTGCCGCGCGGCGGGCATGAACGATTACCTGGCCAAACCCTTCCGCCGCGAGGAACTGGCCACGCTGCTGGATTTGTGGATGCCGGCTACGAAATTGCCTTGATCTGCCCCAACAAGTGATCCAGGCCCGCTCGCAAATCGTTGAGCCGATCCAGATCGACACCGCTGTCGCACAACAATCGGGCCTTGAGCGGCCCAACCTGTTCGCGCAATGCCTGGCCGGCAGGCGACAGGCTCAAATGAACCTCGCGCTCATCCCGTGCCGAACGCCGACGTTGCACCAACTGCAACTGTTCAAGGCGCTTGAGCAACGGCGTCAACGTCCCGGAGTCAAGCGCCAGGCGCTCACCCAGAGCCTTGACGGTCGGTTGCTCCGGCACGGCGTCCTGCCATTCCCACAGCACCAGCATCGCCAGGTACTGCGGGTAGGTCAGGCCCAGTTGGTCGAGCATCGGCTTGTAGGCGCGGATCACCGCCCGGGAGGCGGCGTACAACTTGAAGCAAAGCTGGTTATCGAGTTTCAGGGCATCGACAGGCAAGCTGTTCATTTGAGCAGGGCTTCGATCTCGCGACTCAGATCCTGCGGCTTGGTGGCCGGAGCGAAGCGCTTGACCAACTGGCCGTCCTTGCCGATCAGGAACTTGGTGAAATTCCACTTGATGCCTTGGGAGCCCAGCACACCCGGTGCGCGTTTTTTCAACTGGACGAACAGCGGGTGGGCACCGGTGCCGTTGACCTCGATCTTTTTGAAGAGGGGGAAGCTGACTCCGTAATTCAGCTCGCAGAACTCGGAAATCGCCCCTTCGTTACCCGGTTCCTGTTTGCCGAACTGGTTGCAGGGAAAACCCAGCACCACCAAACCCTGGTCCTTGTAGGTTTGCCACAGTTCCTCAAGGCCTTTGTACTGCGGGGTGAAGCCGCATTTGCTGGCGGTGTTGACCACCAGCACGGCTTTGCCGGCGAAGTCCGCCAGGGTCTTTTGTTCACCCTTGATGGTGGTGCAAGGGATGCTCAGCAGATTGTCGCTCATGGGAGGGGTCCTCTTGTTGGAGGCTGAAACATAGCGAGCAATTGAATTGTGTGCAATTTAAATATTCAAGGAGCGATCACTGGATCGTTCCCTGCTCGTTATTCGCGCGGCACCAGGTCCAGGCACACAGAGTTGATGCAGTAACGCAGGCCTGTCGGCGGCGGACCGTCCGGGAACACGTGCCCCAGATGCGCATCGCATTTGGCGCAGACCACTTCGGTGCGGATCATGCCGTGGCTGACGTCGCGGATCTCGACCATGGCGCTGTCGGCGATCGGCTCATAGAAGCTCGGCCAGCCGCAACCAGAGTCAAATTTGGTCTTTGAGTCGAACAACGCCTCATTGCAGCAGATGCAGTGATAAACGCCATCGACCTTGCTGTCGTTGTATTTTCCGGAGAACGGCCGTTCGGTGCCCTTGAGGCGGCAAACGTTGTACTGCTCCGGATCGAGCATCGCCCGCCATTCTTCCAGCGTTTTTTCCAACTTTTCCATCATCACACCTCGGCAACTGAAAAAGCCCGATCTGTACCTTTTCCACGGATCGGGCGGCACGTATGATTGCGCCTCGTCAAACGCCAGTCTGGCACCCAGGCCAGGCGTATTCAACGTATCCGCACTTCAAAGCGTCAGGCCTGTGGTTACACAGGATTCCCAGTACGGTAGGTCAAATGCCGCCTGGATCGTTCATTTTCGGGAACACATCGCCATGCAGGTCAGCAAATCGAACAAGCTCGCCAACGTCTGCTACGACATTCGCGGCCCAGTGCTCAAGCACGCCAAACGCCTGGAAGAGGAAGGCCATCGCATCCTCAAGCTGAACATCGGCAACCCGGCCCCCTTTGGTTTCGAAGCGCCGGACGAAATCCTCCAGGACGTCATCCGCAACCTGCCCACCGCCCAGGGCTACAGCGACTCCAAGGGTCTGTTCAGCGCCCGTAAAGCGGTCATGCAGTACTACCAGCAAAAGCAGGTGGAAGGTGTCGGCATCGAGGACATCTACCTGGGCAACGGCGTTTCCGAGCTGATCGTGATGTCGATGCAGGCGCTGCTCAACAATGGCGACGAAGTGCTCGTGCCGGCCCCGGACTATCCGCTGTGGACCGCCGCGGTCAGCCTGTCGGGCGGCAACCCGGTGCACTACCTGTGTGACGAGCAGGCCAACTGGTGGCCGGACCTGGCCGACATCAAGGCCAAGATTACCCCGAACACCAAGGCACTGGTGATCATCAACCCGAACAACCCGACCGGCGCCGTGTACTCCAAAGAAGTGCTGCTGGGCATGCTGGAGCTGGCTCGCCAACATAACCTGGTGGTGTTTTCCGACGAAATCTACGACAAGATCCTGTACGACGATGCCGTGCACATCTGCACCGCGTCGCTGGCGCCGGACCTCCTCTGCCTGACCTTCAACGGTTTGTCGAAGTCCTACCGCGTAGCCGGCTTCCGTTCCGGCTGGATCGCCATATCCGGTCCGAAGCTCCACGCACAGAGCTACATCGAAGGCATCGACATGCTGGCCAACATGCGCCTGTGTGCCAACGTGCCGAGCCAGCACGCGATCCAGACGGCCCTGGGCGGTTATCAGAGTATCAATGACCTGGTACTGCCGCCGGGTCGCCTGCTGGAACAACGCAACCGTACCTGGGAGCTGCTCAATGACATTCCCGGCGTCAGTTGCGTGAAACCGATGGGAGCGCTGTACGCCTTCCCGCGCATCGACCCGAAAGTCTGCCCGATCCACAACGACGAGAAATTCGTCCTTGACCTGCTGCTCTCGGAAAAGCTGCTGGTGGTGCAAGGCACGGCCTTCAACTGGCCATGGCCGGACCACTTCCGCGTCGTGACCCTGCCCCGTGTAGATGACCTGGACATGGCCATCGGCCGCATCGGCAACTTCCTGAAATCCTATCGCCAGTAAAGGGGCTGCTTCGTGCGGCTTTCTCCGGAAAGTCGCACGAGGAATAATTCAGCAACACCTCTTCTGCGCCAAGTCCTCGGTGACGAGTTTTCTCGTTGCGCCATCGCGCCGAGCGCGCTCACGTCTAACATTGACAGGGATATGCGAGGGCATTTGCCTGACAAACCTGTCTGCCGCTGCCATCGGAAATGCCCTGCAAGCAACTAGACTTTGGCTGTAGGACACAGTTTGAAATAGTCACCCGGTTGAATAGCCCCGTGCAGCACCTTATATACCCCGCAGTACGCTACATCTTTAGCATAAGGAGATTTCTACAACCATGATGCGCATCCTGCTGTTTTTGGCCACTAACCTGGCGGTCGTGCTGATTGCCAGCATCACCCTGAGCCTCTTCGGCTTCAACGGGTTCATGGCGGCCAACGGGGTTGATCTCAACCTCAATCAGCTGCTGATTTTCTGTGCGGTCTTTGGTTTCGCCGGTTCGCTTTTCTCGCTGTTCATCTCCAAGTGGATGGCGAAGATGAGCACCAGCACCCAGATCATCACCCAGCCGCGCACCCGCCATGAGCAATGGCTGCTGCAAACGGTCGAGCAACTGTCCCGCGAAGCCGGGATCAAGATGCCCGAAGTGGGGATTTTCCCGGCCTACGAGGCGAATGCCTTCGCCACCGGCTGGAACAAGAACGATGCACTGGTCGCTGTCAGCCAGGGTTTGCTCGAGCGGTTCTCACCGGATGAAGTGAAAGCCGTCCTGGCCCACGAAATCGGCCACGTTGCCAACGGCGACATGGTTACCCTGGCCCTGATCCAGGGCGTGGTGAACACCTTCGTGATGTTCTTTGCGCGGATCATCGGCAACTTCGTCGACAAAGTGATCTTCAAGAACGAAGAAGGCCAAGGCATCGCCTACTACGTAGCGACCATCTTCGCCGAACTGGTCCTGGGTATCCTGGCCAGCGCCATCGTGATGTGGTTCTCGCGCAAGCGCGAATTCCGCGCCGACGAAGCCGGCGCCCGTCTGGCCGGCACCGGTGCGATGATCGGCGCCCTGCAACGGCTGCGTGCCGAACAAGGCCTGCCGGTGCACATGCCGGACACCCTGAATGCATTCGGTATCAACGGTGGCATCAAACAGGGCCTGGCCCGCATGTTCATGAGCCATCCGCCGCTGGAAGAGCGTATCAACGCGCTGCATCGTCGCGGTTGATCGAGAGCCGGTAAAACGAAAGGCCCGCAGAGATGCGGGCCTTTTTTTGTCCAGAGGAACGCCGGGGTCCCTGTAGGAGCGAGCATGTCGAGGCGTCGAACCGTCGCGATGGAGGTCAACGATAACGCTGGCTTCCTGACACCCAGCGGCGCCCTGACAACCATCGCGAGCAAGCTCGCTCCTACAGGGATTGGGTCAACTTTGGAGGCGGTAAACCCGCTCTTCCAGCCGCGTCACTCCACTTTCGGCAAACTTGCCGTTCTCCTCCAGCACATCCTGGTCTTCGAGAATCTTCAGCGACCACGCCGAACCGAACAGTTGCTGCACCTCGTCGTCGAGCACGGCAAACGGCGGTCCGTCTTTCTGCGCCTGGTCGTAATCCAGTGTGATCAACAGTCCCAGCGCGTCCTTGGGCACAATTCGCTTGAGGTGGGCGGCATATCGTTCACGCATGGCCGGCGGCAGGGCGATCAGTGCCGCCCGGTCGTATAGCGCGGCACAATCGGCCACATCGCCGGCTGTCAGCTCGAAAATATCACCACACCACAGCTCGATAGACCCGGCGCGATAGACCTTGAAGGGCCCCTGCACACTGACGTCCGGGTCAAACTCATGTTCCTCGAAAAAGTCTTCGATGGCCTTTTCCGACAATTCGATGCCCAGGACTTCGTGCCCCTCTAGCGCCAGCCACAACAAATCCAGACTTTTCCCACACAGCGGCACCAACACCCGAGCGCCGTCTTCCAGCCGCAATTGCGGCCAGAAACGCTTAAGGTAGGGGTTCACTTGCGGCAGGTGGAAGCCGATCTGATTCGACTGCCAGCGCTTGTGCCAAAACTCGGGCTGCATACCTATCTCCGAATAATTCGATCAAAACACCCTAAAACTTATATTAGATTTAGATCAATGATCTGATTGAAGATGGAGCCATCTTACTCTTTGGAGCACCTGTATGTTCCCCAGCCTGTACATTTCCCACGGCTCCCCCATGCTGGCCCTCGAGCCCGGCGACAGTGGACCTGCGCTCGCCCGTATTGCCGCACAATTGCCCAGACCCAAGGCCATCGTGATTGTTTCCGCCCACTGGGAAAGCAATGAGCTGCTGGTCAGCGCCAACCCCCACCCGGAAACCTGGCATGACTTCGGCGGTTTTCCGCGTGCGTTGTTCGAGGTGCAGTACCCGGCGCCTGGCGAGCCAAAGCTGGCGGCCTCGGTGGTTGGATTGCTGAATGACAGCGGCTTGCCTGCGCGCCTCGACAATCATCGGCCCTTCGACCACGGCGTCTGGGTTCCGTTGTCGTTGATGTATCCACAAGCCGACATCCCGGTGGTGCAGGTTTCATTGCCCACCCACGAAGGGCCTGCCCTGCAGACCCGTGTGGGCCAGGCATTGCGCAGCCTGCGCGAACAGGGAGTGCTGCTGATCGGGTCTGGCAGCATCACTCACAACCTGCGCGAGCTGGATTGGCATGCCGGTCCGGAAAGCGTCGAGCCGTGGGCGAAGGTCTTCCGCGACTGGATGATCGAGAAGCTAGAGGCCAATGATGAAGCGGCGCTGCATGATTACCGGCGGCTGGCACCCAACGCCGTGCGTAATCATCCAAGCGATGAGCACCTGTTGCCGCTGTACTTCGCGCGAGGCGCTGGAGGTGCATTCAGTATCAGCCACCAGGGCTTCACCATGGGCGCGCTCGGCATGGACATCTACCGATTCGGTTGACGAAACCCGAGAGTCTGCGGCGGCCAGGCTCAAACCACATCGACACTGACGTGAATCGCATCGTGCCGCCAGAACTCCAGGTCACAGTCGATCAGTCGCTCGTGCTGATCGTAATTGACCCGGGCAATACGCAACCCGGGACTGCCGACCGACACCCTTAACGCCGCCGCCGCATCCACCGATAACGCGGTCGGGACGATTTCGAAGCGCACCCGACCATAATGCAGGTCGTAATGACGGGCGTACAATTCGGTAATCGACTGATTCAGATCGAAATCCAGTATCCCCGGAAAATACTGAGGGTTGAGGTAGTGCTCGACGTAGAGCACCAGCCGCCCATCTATCCTGCGCGCCCGACAGATCTGGATCACGCTCGACAGCGCCGGCAATTGTAACCAGGCACACACCGCCGCCGACGCCGGTAGCAACCGTGCCGAAATCATCTCGGTGGACGGTACCCGGCCCTGGGCGCTGACCATCGCGTGAAAGTGGCTGCGCTGCATCAGGTTGTAGGCCAGGCGCGGCGGCGACACAAACCATCCCCGACGTTCCTCGCGGTAGATGTGCCCTTGTGCCTCCAACTGCAACAAAGCTTCACGCAGGGTGATCCGCGTCGTGCCGAACAACTCACTGAGCTTGCGCTCGGCCGGCAACTTGCTGCCGGGTGCCAATAGCCCGTGATCAAGTTGCTCCTGCAAAACCTGCCCGATGGCGGTGACCGCCTTCGTCGCTTCAATACGCATCAATGTTACCCATCTGGACTAGACCAGCACTGTTTCGGGGCGAGGCCGGGTTGGAAACGGCGTTATCAACTTCCTGGAAGCCTAGGCACTGCTGATGACTGACAGATGACAAAACAACCGAACGGTACGCTCCTCCCCCCTGCAATTTGATGGCCAAGGCCCACAATTCCGGCGCCCTTGGCATGGTCTACGCTTATCTCGAACCCTGAGCACTGCGACGTGAAAAAAATCGGCAGACATCAAAATGTCATCCAGCCCACCTAGATTGGCTCAGGTATTGCTGACCTAGACCAACACAACCGCAATCGCAGCGTTGAAAACGCCCAAAGGAGCTTCGGAATGAAAAAGCTTTTCCTGGCATCACTGTTAGGCTCGACCATTGCCCTGTGTACCGCCGCCATGGCCGCTGATGATTTGAAAACCCTGGAAGCCGCTGCGAAAGCCGAAGGCGCCGTCAACAGCGTCGGCATGCCCGATGACTGGGCAAACTGGAAAGGCACCTGGGCGGATCTGGCCAGTCAATATGGCCTGAAGCACCTCGACACCGACATGAGTTCCGCGCAGGAAATCGCCAAGTTTGCCGCTGAAAAAGACAACGCCAGCGCTGACATCGGGGACGTCGGTGCTGCCTTTGGCCCGATTGCGGTCAAGCAGAATGTGACGCAACCCTATAAACCAAGCACCTGGGCACAGGTCCCCGACTGGGCCAAGGATAAGGATGGTCATTGGGCCCTTGCCTACACCGGGACTATCGCCTTCATCGTCAACAAGAAACTGCTGCACGGTTCCGACGTACCCACCAAGTGGGCTGATCTCAAGGACGGCAAATACAAGGTGTCCATCGGTGACGTGAGCACCGCCGCCCAAGCCGCCAACGGTGTATTGGCCGCCGCACTGGCCAACGGTGGCGACGAGAAGAACCTGCAACCGGCGCTGTTGCTGTTCGCCGACATCGCCAAGCAGGGTCGCCTGTCGATGGCCAACCCGACCATCGCCACCATGGAAAAGGGCGAGATCGAAGTGGGGGTGGTCTGGGACTTCAACGGCCTGAGCTACAAGGCCAAGATGGCGAACCCGGATGATTACGTGGTGCTGATCCCGTCCGACGGCTCGGTGATTTCCGGTTACACCACCATCATCAACAAATACGCCAAGAACCCCAACGCCGCCAAGCTGACCCGCGAATACATTTTCAGCGACGCCGGCCAGATCAACCTGGCCAAGGGCAATGCACGTCCGATCCGCGCTGAGCACCTCACCCTGCCAGCCGACGTACAGGCCAAGCTGCTGCCGAACGAGCAGTACAAGAAGGTCACCCCGATCAAGGACGCGGACGCGTGGGAAAAGACTTCGAAGGCCCTGCCGCAGAAGTGGAACGAAGAAGTCATTGTTGAGATGAAGTAAGGCGGTAAAACCCGCTTCCTGATTCCCACTGGGATCCCTGTGGGAGCGGGCTTGCCCGCGATGGCATTGTGTCAGTTACCGATGCATTGACTGTTTCGCCGCCATCGCGGGCAAGGCGAGTCGTCGCACCGCCGCTCCCACAATGGACCGCGCCACATTCGGAATTTCTGCCCGCGGAGTTTTCGCCCCTATGAAACACAACGTCATCCTGGTGGTGCTCGACGGTCTCAACTACGAGGTTGCACACCACGCCATGGGGCATTTGCAGGCTTACGTCGGCGCAGGACGGGCGGCGCTCTACAAGCTGGAGTGCGAACTGCCTGCCCTGTCACGCCCCCTGTACGAATGCATCCTGACCGGCGTCCCGCCCATCGACAGTGGCATCGTGCATAACCATGTCTCGCGCCTATCCAACCAGCGCAGCATCTACCACTACGCCCGCGCGGCCGGGTTGACGACGGCGGCAGCGGCTTATCACTGGGTCAGCGAACTGTACAACCGCTCGCCGTTCATCGCCGCGCGCGACCGTCATACCGACGACCCGCAACTGCCGATCCAGCATGGGCATTTCTACTGGAACGATCACTACCCCGATTCACACCTGTTCGCCGACGCGGAAAACCTGCGCCTGCGCCATGCGCCGAACTTCCTGTTGGTGCACCCGATGAACATCGACGATGCCGGGCACAAGCACGGCCTCGACACCGCGCAATACCGCAACAGTGCCCGCACGGCCGACATCATTCTCGCCGACTACCTGCAAGGCTGGCTGGACGCCGGCTACCAGGTGCTGGTGACGGCCGACCACGGCATGAACAGCGATCGCTCGCACAATGGCCTGTTGCCTGAAGAACGCGAGGTGCCGCTGTTCGTCTTCGGTGACGCCTTCAGCCTCGACGCCAGCGCCACACCGAAACAGACGCAAATTTGCGGCACGGTCTGCGAACTGCTGGGCGTGCCCCACGATAAACCCGTATGCCCGGAGCTGCTCAAGTGAATGCCATGACGCGCGGCAAGTGGCTCGCGGCCCTGTGCCTGGTGCCTTTTACCCTGTTCTTTATCGTGTTCGAGATCGCTCCGCTCGCCTGGGTGATGATCAACAGCCTGGAATCGGAAGAGTTCGGCTGGGGCCTGGCCAACTTCAGCAAGATCTTCAGCTCCAAGTTCTACCTGCAGGCGATCCAGTACAGCCTGGAGATCAGTTTCTGGTCGAGCGTATTCGGCATCTTCATTGCCGTCCTCGGTGCCTACTCGCTGCGGCGGGTCGACTCGAAGCTGCGAAATTTCGTCAACGCCTTCGCCAACATGACCAGCAACTTCGCCGGCGTGCCCCTCGCCTTCGCATTCATCATTCTGTTGGGTTTCAACGGCAGCTTCACCATCCTGCTCAAGCAGGCCGGACTGATCCAGGACTTCAACCTGTATTCCAAGACCGGACTGATCATTCTCTACACCTATTTCCAGATTCCGCTGGGGGTGCTGCTGTTGTACCCGGCCTTTGACGCCTTGCGCGAAGACTGGCGAGAGTCCGCCGAGTTGCTCGGTGCCAGCGGTTGGCAGTTCTGGCGGCACATCGGCTTGCCGGTGCTGACCCCGGCACTGCTTGGCACCTTCGTGATCCTGCTGGCCAACGCCCTCGGCGCCTACGCGACGGTGTACGCCCTGACCACCGGTAACTTCAACGTACTGCCGATCCGCATCGCGGCGATGGTGTCCGGTGATATTTCCCTGGACCCTAACCTGGCCAGTGCCCTGGCCGTAGTGCTGGTGGCGTTGATGACCCTGGTGACCATCGTGCATCAGCTGCTGCTGAAGAGGAGCTACCATGTCTCGCGCTGAACGGGGGCCCGTCGCTGTTTATCACCGGGTCGTGGTGTGCTTGCTGTTTGCCATTCTGTTGCTGCCCCTGGCCGGCACGCTGGTCTACTCGATCGCCAGCAGTTGGTCGGCGACCATCCTGCCCAGCGGCTTTACCCTCAAATGGTACATCGCGCTGTGGAGCGACCCGCGCTTTCTCCACGCCTTCGGCCAATCGTTGGTGGTGTGCGTCGGCGCGCTGGTCCTGTCGGTGGTCCTGATCCTGCCGTTGCTGTTCGTGGTGCATTACCACTTTCCGAAACTCGATGCGCTGATGAACATCCTGATCCTGTTGCCCTTCGCGGTGCCGCCGGTGGTGTCGTCAGTGGGGCTGCTGCAACTTTACGGTTCCGGGCCTTTCGCAATGGTCGGCACGCCGTGGATTCTGATCGGCTGTTACTTCACCATTGCCCTGCCCTTCATGTACCGCGCAATCACCAACAACCTGCAAGCGATCAACCTGCGCGACCTGATGGACGCGGCACAACTGCTCGGCGCCAGCACCTGGCAAGCAGCGTTCCTGGTGGTGCTGCCCAACCTGCGCAAGGGTTTGATGGTGGCGCTGCTGCTGTCGTTCTCCTTCCTGTTCGGCGAGTTCGTCTTCGCCAACATCCTCGTCGGCACCCGTTACGAGACCCTGCAGGTCTACCTCAACAACATGCGCAACAGCAGCGGTCACTTCACCAGTGCGCTGGTGATTTCCTACTTCTTTTTCGTGCTGGTTCTGACCTGGGCGGCCAACATCTTGAACAAGGACAAAAGCGAATGAGCTACGTCAGCGTCCAACACCTTCAGAAGAACTACGCCGGCACCACGGTGTTCAGTGACATCAATTGCGAGATTCAAAAAGGCGAGTTCGTTACCCTGCTGGGGCCTTCCGGTTGCGGTAAGTCGACCTTGCTTCGCTGCATCGCCGGGCTGACCCCGGTGGATGGCGGCAAGATCCTGCTCGATGGCGTCGATATCGTTCCGCTGAGCCCGCAGAAGCGCGGGATCGGCATGGTGTTCCAGAGTTACGCGCTGTTCCCGAACATGACCGTTGAGCAAAACGTCGCGTTTGGCCTGCGCATGCAGAAGGTCAACAGCGACGATAGCCACAAACGGGTCGCCGAAGTGTTGAAACTGGTGGAGCTCGGCGACTTCGCTTCGCGCTACCCGCATCAACTGTCCGGTGGCCAGTGCCAGCGCGTTGCGTTGGCTCGTTCACTGGTGACACGCCCGCGTCTGTTGCTGCTGGATGAGCCGCTATCGGCCCTCGATGCGCGCATTCGCAAGCATCTGCGCGAACAGATCCGTCAGATCCAGCGCGAACTCGGCCTTACCACGATCTTCGTTACCCATGACCAGGAAGAAGCGCTGACCATGTCCGACCGGATTTTCCTGATGAATCAGGGAAAGATCGTACAAAGTGGCGACGCCGAAACCTTGTACACCGCGCCGGTGGATGTATTCGCTGCCGGCTTCATCGGTAACTACAATCTGCTGGATGCGGACAGCGCAACCAAGCTGCTGCAACGGCCGATCAACCATCGCATCGCCATCCGCCCGGAGGCCATCGAGCTGAGCCTGGAAGGCGAACTCGATGCCCAGGTGCGCAGCCACAGTCTGCTGGGCAACGTGATTCGTTATCGCGTCGAGGCCCGGGGGGTGGAACTGGTGGTGGATGTGCTCAACCGTTCGGCGACGGACTTGCACCCCGATGGCCAGCGCCTGTCGCTTTCCATCGATCCGACGGCCCTGCGTGAGGTGGCATGAGAGCAGCTGCAAGCTTCAAGCTTCAAGCTTCAAGCTTCAAGCTTCAAGCTTCAAGCTTCAGGCTTCAGGCTTCAGGCTTCAGGCTTCAAGCTGCAAGCCGTAGACTGCCGGCCAACTGATCCCTTTCTTGCAGCTTGAAGCTCACGGCTTGAAGCTGCTCTCACCGAGAGCCCCCCATGGCCCTGGCAATTTTTGATCTGGACGAAACCCTTATCCACGGCGACTGCGCCACCCTCTGGGCTGAGCAGATGGGGCGGCTGGGTTGGGTCGACCCGGAGTCGTTCATGCTTCGCAACAACGAACTGATGGACGCCTACAGCCACGGCAAGCTGCGCATGGAGGACTACATGACCTTCAGCCTGGAGCCCATGATCGGGCGCACCCCCGAAGAGATCGACCACCTGGTCGGCCCCTGGGTGGAAGACGTCATCGAACCGATCATTTTCAGCGAGGCAACCAAAGCCATCGCCGCCCACCGCAAAGCCGAGGACCGCATTCTGGTGATCTCCGCGTCGGGCACTCACCTGGTCCGGCCGATTGCCGAACGGCTTGGCATCGACGAGATTCTCGGCATCGAACTGGAGGTTGCGCATGGTGTTTACACCGGCCAGACCACCGGTACCCTGACCTACCGCGAAGGCAAGATCACTCGCTTGCTGGAATGGCTGGACGCGGAAGAGGAAAACCTCGAAGGCGCGAGTTTCTATTCGGACTCACGCAACGATTTGCCGTTGCTGCTGAAGGTGGATTTCCCGCACGTGGTGAATCCGGACCCGGTGTTGCGCGAGCATGCAGAGAAGGCTGGCTGGCCGATTCATCTCTGGAAATAAATCCGATCCCCCCGTCCCCCTGTAGGAGCGAGCTTGCTCGCGATTGCGGTGTATCAGCCAATACAGTTTTGTATGACACACCGCTATCGCGAGCAAGCTCGCTCCTACAAGTATGTGAGTATTCTCACAGGTCCTGTGCTGTCAGGTCAGGCTCTCATCAATCACCAACACCACCTTCCCCGCCACCGTATTGCTCGCCAACTCGGCAAACGCCGCTTCGGCATCCTTGATCGGGAAAGTCTTCGCCAGTTGCGGGCTCAGGCGACCGTCGGCAAACAACGGCCACACATGCTGGCTGAGTCCGCTGAACAGGTCGGCCTTGAACAGATCGTCGCGACTGCGCAGGGTCGAACCCAGCAATTGCACACGTTTGGCCAGCACCTGCGCCAGATCCAGCTTGGCCTCACGGCCCCCCATCAGGCCGATCAGCACCCAACGGCCATCGCTGGCCAGCAGCTTCAGGTTCAGCGCAGCGTAATTGCCACCGACCGGATCGAGGATCACGTCGAACGGCCCCAGGTCTCTCAAGCCTTCCAGGCCATCGCCTCGCAACACGCCACCCTGGGCTCCCAACGCTTCGCAGTAGGCCAAGCGCTCGGCAGAGCCGACGCTGACCCAGCACGGGTTGCCGAATGCCTTGCACAGCTGAATGGCGGCTGAACCGATTCCACTTGCTCCGGCGTGCAGGAGAACTTTCTCACCGGGCCGGAGCGCAGCCAATTGAAACAAATTCAGCCAGACCGTTGCGTAAACCTCAGGTAATGCGGCGGCTTCGATCAGGGATATTCCTTCCGGCACCGGCAGCACGTGCCGTCCGTCGACTACCACCTCTTCGGCCATGCCACCCCCGGCCAGCAAGGCGCAAACGCGGTCGCCGACTTGCCAGGACGACCCCGGACCGACTTCGCTGATCACCCCTGAACACTCCAGGCCCAGCACCTGGCTCGCCCCCGGCGGCGGCGGATAAAGGCCCGCTTTTTGTAATAAATCGGCGCGATTGAGGCCTGCAGCCGACACGCGAATGCGAACTTGCCCTACATCACACGTAGGACTGGGCTCTTCAACCCATGCCACTTGACCTTCCACGCCTTGCAATGCTTTCACAGTGCCTCCATAGTGAGTCTGGACTGAGCCCGAAGCTATAGCGCCGGGCTTTTTGCATTATGCGACCGGCCCTCGTGGACCCGGCGACTTCAAAGACGGCCTAATATGCGTTATCAATTGTCCCTGCGTCGAATCGGCATGAAGCACCTGTTCCCCAGCACCGCCCTCGCTCTGTTCATCGGTATCGGCCTGATGCCGATGTCGAGCAATACGTTCGCAGCCAATAGCTGGGACAAGCTTCAGCCTGATCGTGACGAAGTGATCGCCAGCCTGAATGTCGTCGAGTTGCTCAAGCGCCATCATTACAGCAAACCGCCACTCGATGACGCGCGCTCGGTGATCATCTACGACAGCTACATCAAGCTGCTGGACCCGTCGCGCAGCTACTTCATGGCCAGCGACATCGCCGAGTTCGACAAATGGAAGACGCAGTTCGACGACTTCCTCAAGAGCGGCGACCTCAACGCCGGGTTCACCATCTACAAGCGCTACCTGGACCGCGTCAAGGCGCGCCTGGACTTCGCCCTTGCCGAGCTGGACAAAGGCGTCGACAAGATCGATTTCACCACCAAGGAAACCTTGCTGATTGACCGCAAGGACGCCCCTTGGCTCAAGTCCACTGCGGAACTCGACGACCTGTGGCGCAAACGCGTCAAGGATGAAGTGCTGCGCCAGAAGATCGCCGGCAAGGACTCCAAGCAGATCCAGGAAACCCTGACCAAGCGCTACAAGAACCAATTGGCGCGCCTGGACCAGACCCGCGCCGAAGATATCTTCCAGGCGTACATCAACACCTTCGCCATGTCCTACGACCCGCACACCAATTATCTGTCACCGGATAACGCGGAGAACTTCGACATCAACATGAGCCTGTCCCTCGAGGGCATCGGCGCCGTGTTGCAGAGCGACAATGACCAGGTGAAAGTCGTGCGTCTGGTGCCTGCCGGCCCGGCCGACAAGACCAAGCAGGTTGCACCGGCGGACAAGATCATCGGCGTTGCCCAGGGCAACAAGGAGATGGTCGACGTGGTGGGCTGGCGCCTGGACGAAGTGGTCAAGCTGATCCGCGGGCCAAAAGGCACCGTGGTGCGCCTGGAAGTCATCCCCGCCAGCAATGCGCCGAACGACCAGACCAGCAAGATCGTGCCGATCACCCGCGAAGCGGTGAAGCTTGAAGACCAGGCCGTGAAGAAGTCGGTCCTCAACCTGAAACAGGACGGCAAGGACTACAAGCTCGGCGTCATCGAGATTCCGGCCTTCTACCTGGACTTCAAGGCGTTCCGCGCTGGCGATCCGGACTACAAAAGCACCACCCGCGATGTCAAGAAACTGCTGACCGAGCTGCAAAAAGAGAAGGTCGACGGCGTGGTCATCGACCTGCGCAATAACGGCGGTGGATCCCTGCAGGAAGCCACGGAGCTGACCAGCCTGTTCATCGACAAGGGCCCGACCGTGCTCGTGCGTAATGCCGATGGCCGTGTCGACGTCCTGGAAGATGAAAACCCGGGCGCCTTCTACAAAGGGCCGATGGCGTTGCTGGTCAACCGCCTGTCAGCCTCGGCTTCGGAAATTTTCGCCGGCGCCATGCAGGATTATCACCGCGCGCTGATCATCGGTGGCCAGACCTTCGGCAAAGGCACCGTTCAGACCATCCAGCCGCTCAACCATGGCGAACTGAAACTGACCCTGGCCAAGTTCTACCGGGTTTCCGGCCAGAGCACCCAGCATCAGGGCGTATTGCCTGACATCGATTACCCGTCGATCATCGACACCAAGGAAATCGGGGAAAGCGCTCTACCCGAAGCCATGCCGTGGGACACCATCCGCGCGGCCATCAAGCCGGCGGTCGATCCGTTCAAGCCGTACATCACCCAGCTCAAATCCGAGCATGACGTACGTACAGCCAAGGATGCCGAGTTCGTGTTCATCCGCGACAAGCTGGCCCTGGCTCAGAAACTGATGGCGGAAAAAACCGTCAGCCTCAATGAAGCGGAACGTCGTGCCCAGCACGCCGATATCGAAGCCAAGCAACTGGCGATGGAAAACATCCGTCGCAAGGCCAAAGGCGAAGAACCGCTCAAAGAGCTGAAGAAAGAAGACGAAGACGTTGCTGCGGCGGAACCGGACAAGGTCAAACCAGAAGATGATGCCTATCTGAGCGAGACCGGGCGCATTCTGCTGGACTACCTGAAACTCAACACGGCGGTGGCCAAGCACTAAGATGGTGGCTATTTAATGCTGACGCCGCTGAGACGTCATCAAACAGTCATCAATCTGTCGTGAAATAAAGGACTGGAACCTCTCTTGAAAAAAGCGAGTTTCCGGTCCTTTTTTTTACCAAGAGATCGCCATGACCACGACCGAACAGCTGGGTGCATTGAGTTCAATCTTGACTCAAGGTGGTTTGCACAGCCTGTTCCAGCCGATCATTTCCCTCTCTGAACGCAGGATTCTTGGTTTTGAGGCCCTCAGTCGCGGCCCGTCCAACAGCCCGCTGCACTCCCCCATCGCCCTCTTTGCCGTCGCCCGTCAGGCCGGTCGACTTAACGAGCTGGAAATCGCCTGCCGCGAAAGCGCTTGCCGACGTTTCCACGAACAGCAACTGCCCGGCAAACTCTTCCTCAACGTGTCGCCGGAATCGCTACTCGAAGCCGCACACCAGCCGGGCCGCACCCTGCAACTACTGGAAGATTTCGGAATACCGCCGAGCCAGGTCGTCATCGAACTCACCGAACAGACGCCCATTGACGACTTCCAACTGTTGCAAAAGGCCCTCAACCACTACCGGGCCATGGGGTTCTCCATCGCGCTGGATGATCTGGGTGCCGGCTACTCGAGCCTGCGTCTGTGGTCCGAGCTGAGACCCGATTATGTGAAAATCGACCGGCACTTCATCGACGGCATCCATCAGGATGCGCTCAAGCGCGAGTTTGTCGGCTCGATCATGCAAATCGCCAAAGCGTCCCGGGCGCAAGTGATTGCCGAGGGCATCGAGCTGGCTGAAGAACTCGCGGTGCTGACTGACATGGGGGTGGACCTGGTCCAGGGTTACCTGCTTTGCCGGCCGCAGGAACAGCCGCCACGGGATGCGCGGCCGCTGATGCCCAAACAGGACAGCGCTGCCGTGGCCTTGAACGACGAAGGCAGCGACCTCAGCGCCCTGCTGAACGAGCAGCCGGCAGTCGACCGGGATACGCCGACAGCGACGGTACTGGAGGCCTTCCGCCGCCAGGCCAATCTGAACTCGCTGGCAGTGCTCGACGAATACGGCCGACCGTGCGGTATCGTCCACCGGCATTCACTGTCGGACGCCCTGCTCAAGCCGTTTGCGACCGACCTGTTCGCCCGCAAGCCCATCAGTCGGCTGATGAGTGACGATTTCCTTGCCGTGGAAATGAGTCAGTCGCTGCAACAGGTCAGCCGCCTGATCACCAGCCGCGCCCGGCAACGCATCGAAGAAGACTTCATTATCACCCTCAACGGCGGCTATCTGGGGCTGGGCCGGGTCATCGACGTACTCAAGCTGATTACCGAACTGAAAATCCAGCAGGCCCGCTACGCCAACCCGCTGACCCTGCTGCCCGGCAACGTACCGATCCAGCAATGCCTGACCCGCTTGCTGCAACAGCAACGCGAATCGGTGATCTGCTACGTCGACATCGACAGCTTCAAACCCTTCAACGACATCTACGGCTACGGCCGCGGTGATGAAGTCCTGCTGTGCCTGGCGCAATGCCTGAACGACCGCGTCGATCCCTCACGCGACTTCGTCGGCCACATCGGCGGCGACGACTTCCTGCTGGTGCTCGGTCCGGACGACTGGCGCAAACGCCTGAACCAACTGCTGGACGACTTCCAGAGCCAATGCCGACGCTTCTACCGCGCCGAACACCTGGAAGCCGGCTGCTTCATCGCCCCCAACCGCCAGGGTGTGCGCCAGGAATTCCCCTTGCTATCGCTGTCGATCGGCGTGGTCCACCTGCACACACAGGCCTGCGCACAACTCGACGCCAGCCAACTGGCAGAAATGGCTTCCCAGGCCAAGCATCACGCCAAGAACATTCCGGGGTACAGCGTGCACGTGATCGACAGCCTCACCGCACAGGAACCTGAGCTGGAATGCTGAACCTGTGGGAGGGTTAGAGGGAAAAGGATTTATTGCGCAGTGTCGCGAGCAGCCAATTCGTTGAGCTTGATCTCGGCCAATGGGTGTCCTGCTTTCAAGGCCAGGTTCCAGAACCGAGCGGCCTCCACCGGGTCTGGCGCTTTGCTCGCGCTTCCAGCCAGGCTGATCACACCCACTTGGTAGGCCGCCTTGCCATCACCGGCCAACGCGGCCAGGCGCAGCAAGCGGATGCCTTCTTCCCGCGCACCGAGCCCCACGCCACGGAACGTCAGGATATGCCCGTAGAAGCTTTGCGCCTGGACGTTACCCAGGTTGGCCATGCGGGCAAACTGGCTTTCCATCCAGCTCCAGACACGGGGCTGGCGAACGCACCATGTCCAATGAAAAAGCCGGCGGGCAAGCCAGTAGCCAGCCCGCGCCTTGAATCTAAGCAGCATTCAGGCCTCCGCCGATTCGGGGTATTCGTACTCGAATACACGCACAACTTCCGAGGCGTGCCAGGATGCCGCGGCGACTCCGTCAGACGGCCCGGAAAAACGCCCCAGACGCTCGACGCATTCGAAAAACCCAGTGCGTGGCAAGCGACTGGCGCCCTGGCTGATCACCAGGGAGCTGCGCAGGGGCTGCTCAGCCTTGGCATCCAGTGCGGCCAGATGCTCCAGGGCCGCCGTGAGGGTTTGCATGGCCGGCGTCGGCAACTGCAAACGCTCCAGCAATGCACGGTAGGTCAGCAGATGCCTTTGGCGGCGCGCCTGATCCAGCTCGCCCAGCAATCCGTCCCAATGTTGACGACTGATGCGTACGCTCACGATTCATCCCTCCACCCTGGCACCTTCAATTCCCAGGCCAGACTGCGGCGAATCGCAGCGTCGGGTTGACGCTCACCACGTTCGATCATGGCCAGATAAGACGGGCTGATGCCTACCGTGCGGGCGAGCGCCTCGATGGCGATGCCCTGTGCTTCGCGTAAACTGCGCAGTTGATCCAGGCCCGGGAGAATCGGGTCCGGTGTGGCCGACGGACGCTCTGGGGCGGCCTGCGGTGGTTGCGGGTCAATGCCCGCTGCTTTCAGTAAAGCCTGATATCGGGCCCACGGCAGAACCGCATACTCGGGCTCACCATCGCGTGTGATTATCTGAATATCCATGACTTCCCCGTAGGACAACGACCCTAAACGAGCCGGTGCTTTTCCTTGGAAGTGTAATCCTAACAGCGGCCAAGGTCGCGGGGTATGGATATAGGAATGATCCTTAACAAAATCAGGCTTTTTTCGAGCCCTGGAACTTCAGTTGTTCCGGGGTGGCGGGCAGTCGCTCCACGACCAGGAGTTTCTCCGGCACCTGGCTTTTGCGCCAGGCACGAAAAGCGTTGAGTTCGTCATCGAGCACTTTCATCAACCAGGCGAGCACGGCGATGTCATCGATCATGCCGAACACGGGGATGAAATCCGGAATGGCATCCACCGGGCTGAGGAAATACATCAAGCCCGCCACAACCGACACCAGCGCTTTTGGACTGATGGCCCGGTATTCGCCCCGCCAGTAAGCCAGGCACAATGCCTGCAACAAGCGCAGATCGTCCTTGATTTTGCCGAGGCGATTGCCCTGGCTGGCGCTTTTGCTGGCCACGGCGAACAGCAGCGTCGGCAGTCGACCACGAGCCAGCAGGCGTCCGGCCAGCGGCAGGAACCGAGCGAAATTCCACGGAGCTTTCATCATTCCTCCCACGGCAGGGTTATCCACACAAATTGTGGATAACCTTGTGAACAGACCTGCATTTCACCGCTGAAAGGCCCGTATCACAAGGGCCTCGCTTAGATCGGGCGTTTTTTACACACATAAAAACGCCCAGAATTTCATTGACTTGGCGCCCCGTCGCGGCGTACGCAAGCACCTCAATGGGTCTGACTGCGTGCTGCAACATCCGTTCGCTTTGTTTACCTTCGTCAGGCGCCAGATGCAACAACGCCCCGCATAAGCGAGGCGTTGCAGGCGGGACAGACGCTGATTATTTCGCGGCGTCGTCTTGCTTGGATGGATCCTTGATAGCCAGCAGTTCCAGGTCGAATACCAGCACCGAGTTGGCTGGAATGGCTGGGCTCGGGCTTTGGGCCCCGTAAGCCAGTTCGCTAGGAATGTACAGTTTGTACTTCTCGCCAACGTGCATCAGTTGCAGGCCTTCGACCCAACCCGGGATCACGCCGCTGACCGGCAGATCGATCGGGCTGCCACGCTCGACGGAGCTGTCGAACACGGTACCGTTGGTCAGGGTGCCGGTGTAGTGAACGGTCACGACGTCAGTCGGCTTTGGCTGAGGGCCGTCGGCTTTCTTGACCACTTCGTACTGCAGGCCCGAAGCCGTGGTGGTGACACCGGCTTTCTTGGCGTTGTCTTCGAGGAATTTCTTGCCAGCAGCGGCCGACTCTTCACTCATCTTGGCCATACGCTCTTCGGCACGCTTTTGCAGTGCAGCGAAGGCTTCAACCAGTTCGTCGTCTTTGAGCTTCTGCTCTTTCTTGCCGACGGCATCTTCGATGCCCTGGGCAACGGCCTTGGAGTCCAGGTCATCCATGCCTTCCTGAGCCAGGCTCTTGCCCATGTTCAGGCCAATCCCGTAGGAAGCTTTTTGCGCCGGGGTTTTCAGCTCTACGCTGGTCTGCGAATCACAACCCGCGAGTACCAGGCTAACCAGGGCCACCGCCGCCGCCAACCGATGCTGTTTCATGCTATTTCCTTGTTCATGCGCCAAAAGGGCAATCGAGTAAAGCCGCGAGCTTATCAGGCGGCCACGACCAATGGCTACCGGGATGAGAACAGGATGTTACTGATAAGTTCAGGTGTTTTAACGCATTTCCATAATTGGATGATGAAGCTTATGTCATCAAGGCACTTCGTTTGTCACTGACTTGCGTCATCTCCGGCGTAATGGCCACTTGCCGCAAAATTATAGGTCAGGCATAAGGAAGCGATAAATCGACAAGGATAGTTAACTTGCGCCTCTTTTACCGATTGCTGATTCTGATCGTGGCGCTGCTGGGCGTGGTCCTGGCGGTGGTCCTGTATTACGTCGCCAACCCGAAACTGCCGCAATGGTCACCTGCACAACAGGTGCATTATCTGGAGCAGTGGAGCGCGAGCGACCGCCAGACTTACTATTTCACCCCCCAGGGCACGCAAGTCAAAGGCCTGCGTTATGAGTGGTTCACCGCACTCGAATTGCCCTTCTCGGAGCGACGATTCGCCGCGCCGGAGTACCTGGCACGTTTCGGTTTCCTCATCGACCCCGGCCAGAAAGCCACGCCCGACAACCCCGGCAACCTGCCCGTGGGCTTCGCCCGGCATAAAAACCCCGGCAACAAAGATGAATTTCTGGATATTACCTGTTCCGCTTGCCACACCGGCGAGCTGCGCTTCAAAGGCCAGGCGATCCGTATTGACGGCGGCACGGCGCAACATGTATTGCCCTCCAGCGTTCCTACATTACGTGGTGGCAGTTTCGGACAAGCACTGGTCGCCAGTCTGACATCTACTTACTACAACCCTTGGAAGTTCGAGCGTTTCGCCCGCAATGTCCTGGGCCAGGATTACGACAGCCAACAGCAGCAACTGCGCAAGGACTTCAAAAAGTCCCTCGACACCTTCCTGAAAGTGGCCTGGAACGATACCCACCGTGGGCTTTACCCTACCGAGGAAGGCCCTGGCCGCACCGACGCATTCGGCCGCATTGCCAACGCCAGTTTTGGCGACGCGATCTCCCCCGCCAACTACCGGGTGGCCAACGCACCGGTGGACTACCCGCAACTGTGGGACATGTGGACCTTCGACTGGGTGCAGTGGAACGGCTCGGCGCAGCAACCCATGGCGCGCAACATCGGCGAAGCGCTGGGGGTGGGAGCCACGCTGAATTTCTTCGACGAAAACCGCCAGCCGCTCATGGGCGACGAGCGCTACCCCTCCAGCGTGAGGGTGCGTGATCTGCATTTGATTGAACAAACCCTGCAACGCCTCAAACCGCCAGCCTGGCCGGAGGAGCTGCTGGGCGCAGTCGATAAACCGCTGGCCGCCAAGGGCCGCGTGCTGTTCACAGAGAACTGCGCTGGTTGTCACGTGCCGAAAGTGACGCAGGAAGGCGAGCGCTGGGTCCAGCATCTGCACATGCTGCCGGTCGATGTCATCGGCACCGACCCCACCGCTGCCAACAACATCGCCAACCACCGTTTCGACCTGACCGCCCTGCAATGGGACCCGGCGGAACTTGCCAGGCTGGACGTGAAGCTGGACCCCGAGCCCAAGGAACCGCTGGACTTGAGCCAACTCTCGGTGGCCAAGGGCCTGGCCTACGTCACGGCCTTCGTCGAAAACCGCGCTTACCGCGACGCCGGGATCACGGCTGTCGAGAAACCACAGTTCGACGGTTTCGGCCTGCCCATCGGCGTGCGCGAAAAAGTCGCGTACAAAGCCCGCCCGCTGGCGGGTGTCTGGGCCACGCCGCCGTTCCTGCACAACGGCTCGGTGCCGAGCATCTATCAATTGCTCTCACCACAGGATGAACGCGCCACCACCTTCTACCGGGGCACCTTCGAGTACGACCCACGGCACCTGGGCTACCGCACGGAAGCCTTCGACAACGGCTTCGTGTTCGATACGCGCATGACTGGCAACCGCAACAGCGGCCATGAATTCCGCGCCGGCCAACGGGGCAATGGCGTGATTGGCCGGTTGCTGCAACCCGAGGAACGCTGGGCGCTGCTTGAATACCTGAAGGTGCTGGGCGGCCCGCTGGAGACACAACTGCCATGATCATGACCACGTTCAAAAAGGAATTGCCGCTGTTGGCCAGGCTCTGGTTGCGGTTGGGGCGCTTGCTCGGCAGGATTTTGCTGTGGACGCTGGTGATCGGCCTGCTTGGCTGGGCGGTTTCCAGCGCCTGGTTTGCCTGGCAACACCGAGGCCCGGTGCCTTCGCGAGAGCAAATCCCCGAAGGCGAAGCGGCCATGACCCGGGACGTGATCCAGACCGCCGTGCGCATCGTCGATCAACACCGCGAAAGCACCCGCTACCTGCGCGATGCCCACGCCAAGGCCCATGGCTGCGTGAAGGCCGAAGTGCAGGTGTTGCCGGAACTGGCGCAGGACCTGCGTCGCGGCGTGTTCAGCGAGCCGGGCAAACGTTGGCAAGCCACCCTGCGCCTGTCCAACGGCAACGCCTATCCGCAGTTCGACAGCATCCGTGACGCCCGAGGCATGGCGATCAAACTGCTGGATGTGCCGGGCAAACAACTGCTCGCCAACCGCCAGGACCAGGGCGAACAGGACTTCGTGATGTTCAGCCACCCGAACTTTTTTGTCAGCGATGTCGCCGAATACCGTCAGAACGTGGCGGCGCAGGCCGACGGCAAAAAGGTCATGGCGTTCTTCCCTGGCTGGGACCCGCGCACCTGGCAGGTCCGCCACCTGTTCATCGCCCTGGCGACGCTCTCGCCGCCACCGGACAGCCCGACGCAGACCACCTATTTTTCCGTGTCGCCGTACAAGTTCGGCGAGGGCAATGCAAAGTTCAGGGTCGCGCCGGATCCGGACAACTGCCCGGCCTACACCTTGCCCCAGCAGAATCACGACCTGCCGAACTTCCTGCGTAGCGCCCTCACGCAGCAACTCTCCACCGACCGGGTGCCGGCGTGTTTCGTCTTGCAGATCCAGCGCCAGGACGCGAACAAATACATGCCGATCGAGGACACCAGTGTCGAGTGGCGTGAGGCCGATGCGCCGTTCCAGACCGTGGCCCGCATCACCCTGCCCGCCCAGGATTTCGACACCCCGGCGCAGAACCTGAAATGCGACAACCTGTCGTTCAACCCGTGGTTCGGCCTTGAGGCGCACCGCCCGATTGGCGGAATCAATCGCCTGCGCAAGGCGGTGTATGAATCAGTGAGTGATTATCGCCACAGCCAGAACGCCAGGCAATAAAGGGCACCCTGTGGGAGCGGGCATGCTCGCTCCTACAGGGGCTGAGATCACCACACCGCAATGTGCGAATCCGCCCGCGGTTCTGTCCCCCCGCACAGCACACCCGTCACCGGATCGCGCAGGATGATCTGCCCGCGCCCATAGTCGGTCAGGTCGCTGGCGATCTGCACGTGATGCCCGCGCCGGGCCAATGCGTTGGCCAGGTCGCGGGAAGCGCCCTGTTCGATGCCGACCTTCATCTCGCCCAGCCACTGCCAGCGCGGCGCATCCAGTGCGGCCTGCGGGTTGAGGCCGAAGTCCACCAGGTTCATGACCATCTGCACATGCCCCTGAGGCTGCATATAGCCACCCATCACGCCGAACGGGCCGAGGGCCTGGCCGTCCTTGCTCAGGAAACCGGGGATGATGGTGTGAAAGGTTTTCTTGCCTGGAGCGAGGCAATTGGCGTGGATCGGATCGAGGCTGAATTCCTGCCCGCGATTCTGCAAGGCGATGCCGCTGTCGGGCAGCACCACACCGGAACCAAAACCGTGGTAGTTGCTCTGGATGAACGAAATCATGTTGCCCTCGCCATCGGCGCAGGCCAGGTACACCGTGCCGCTGGCATGGGGGTCGCCAGGCGCGGGCGGTTGCGCCTGCTCGCCGATCTGCCCACGGCGTCGAGCGCTGTAGTCATCGCTGAGCAGATCAGCCACGGCCACGCGCATGTGCTGCGGGTCAGTGATGTAGTGCAGGCCGTCGCTGTAGGCCAACTTCATGGCTTCCAACTGACGGTGCCAGGTCTGCTGGCTGTCGCGGTGGTCGAAATCGAAGCCTTCGAGGATTTTCAGCGTCATCAGCGCCACCAGGCCTTGCCCGCTCGGCGGGATTTCCCAGACATCGACGCCACGGTAGTTGATGTGGATGGGGTCGACCCATTGTGCGCGGTAGTCGGCCAGGTCCGTCGCGCGCAGGTAACCACCGGTGGCTCTGGAGTGGGCATCCAGGCGCTGGGCCAGCGCGCCGCGGTAAAAGCTTTCACATTGCGTGGCCGCCAGTTCCTCCAGAGTGCGGGCCTGGGCCGGGTTGCGGAACAGTTCGCCTGCCCGGGGGGCGCGACCGTCGATCAGGAACGTCTCGAACCAGGGCTCGAGCAGCGCGTCGCGGTGGGGGCTGAACTCATCCAGGGCGACCTGCCATTGATGGGCGACCACCGGCGACAGCGGGAAGCCGTCACGCGCCAGGCTGACGGCCGGTTGCAGCAGATCGGCGAACGGCAGCTTGCCAAAACGCCGGGACAATTCAGCCCAGGCGGAAGGGCAACCAGGCACGGTGACCGGCGTCCAGCCATACAACGGCATCTGCGCATGACCTGCCGCCTTCACCGCCTCGATGCTCAGTGCCGCCGGGGCATGCCCATTAGCGTTCAAGCCATGCAACTGGCCCTGAGTCCAGACCAGTGCAAAGGCGTCACCGCCCAGGCCACAGCCGGTAGGCTCAACAACGGTAAGGGCCGCCGCCGTGGCAATCGCCGCATCGATGGCGTTGCCCCCCTGACGCATGATTTCAATCCCCGCCTCCGCCGCCAACGGTTGCGAGGCGGCGACCATGCCGCGACGGGCGAACACGCTCTGGCGCTGGGACGGATAGGGATATTCGTGGGCAGAAAAATTCAACATGGCAAACACTCGTCAATTCATTGACCGGACTTGATCCGGTTCCACTCGCGGGTGATCAGGCGCTGTATCGGGTCTGGCAGGTCGGCGGAGACGAAGGTGTGGGCGATCACGTCGTCGCCGGGATAGATGCCCGGGTTGCCGCTGACCTTGGGGTCCATCAGCGCGGTGGCGTCCTTGTTCGGGTTGGCGTAACCCACGTAGTCGCTGACCGGGGCGATCACTTCGGGGCGTAGCAGGTAGTCAATCAGCTTGTGGGCACCCACCGTGTTGCCGGCATCCTTGGGAATGGCCAGCATGTCGAACCACAGGTTGACCCCTTCCTTGGGCAGCAGGTAGCGGATGTCGACGGTTTTCCCGGCTTCCTTCGCCCGGGTCTGGGCCTGCATCACGTCGCCGGAATAACCGATGGCCACGCAGATATCACCGTTGGCGAGGTCCGCGGTGTATTTCGACGAGTTGAAGTAGGTCACCGACGGCCTGAGTTTCATCAGGAGCGCCGAGGCCTTTTTGTAGTCATCGGGTTGGGTGCTGTTGGGGTCCAGGCCCAGGTACAACAAGGCCTGGGGAATGATCTTCACCGGTGCATCGAGGAAAGCCACGCCGCAACTCTTGAGCTTGGCCAGGTTGGCCGGATCAAAGACCATCGACCAGGAATCAAGCACCACGTCCTTGCCCAGGGCGGCGCGGACTTTTTCCTCGTTGTAGCCGATGCCCACGGTGCCCCACATATACGGCACGGCGTATTTATTGCCCGGGTCAGCGGCTTCCAGGCGCTGCATCAGGCGCGGGTCGAGGTGCTTCCAGTTGCCCAGCAGGTTGCGCTGCAAGGGTTGGTAGGCGCCGGCGCGGATCTGCTTGGACAGGAACTGGCTGGAAGGCACCACCAGGTCATAGCCCGAATGCCCGGACAACATCTTGGCCTCGAGCATTTCATTGGTGTCGAAGATGTCGTACTGGACCTTGATGCCGCTGTCCTGCTGGAAATTCTTCAAGGTGTCGGGCGCAATGTAGTCGGACCAGTTGTAGAACTTCAGTTCCTGTTCGGCCGCCTGTACCTGGGGCAAAACAGCGGCCATGCAAAACGCTGCAGCAAGACTCGATAAACGCATCTTCAACTCCTTGGGAAAGATCACAGCACGCGGCTGAGAACGGCTTGGGTTCGGGGATGGCTGGGGTGGCTGAAAATCTGGGGGCAGTACTCAAAGTCACAACAAGTCGCAACAAATCACCGCACGGGTCGGGCTTTGGCCCGTTATTTTCCTGTTTGCAAAAACTTGATCAGTTCGGGAACCGTGCCCTCGATATGCTCGCGCACCACCGCCTCCGCCCGTTCGGCATCGCCGGCGCGAATTGCATCGAGGATCACCGCATGCTCCTCGTGCGCGCTCAGGGGTTTGTCGACGTGTTGCAGCCAGAGGCGCATAGGTGCCTCGATCAGCGAATACAGGGCCGATATTTGCTTGAGCAACCGTGGTCGGCCACTGAGGCTGCACAGGTACTCATGGAACTTGCGATGGCGGCTGACCCATTCGGCGCTCTCGTCGCGGTAGTCATCCATTTCGTCGAGCAGGCGCTTCAGGGCTGCCAGTTGGCGCTCACCGATATGGGCCACGGCCACACGCACCGCCAGGCCTTCGAGGGCGCTGCGCATCTCGAACACTTCGTGCAACTCATCGATATCCAACCCGCTGACAATCGCCCCACGATTGGGTCGTAGCGTCACCAGGCCCTGCGCATCGAGGCGTCGAAAGGCCTCGCGCACCGGCATGCGGCTCATGCCGATTTCGCTGGCGATGTCCTCGGCAATCAGCCGGTCGCCCTTGCGATAACGGCCACAGCAGATCGCTTCGAGGAGAAAGTTGTAAGCCTCCTCCTCGGCGGTCAGGGGTGGGCGGTCAGCGTAAGCGGGAGCGAATTGCATGGCGGCACCTTTTGACTTTTTGTATCCAATTATCCACGGATGCAAAAAGCACAATGCGTGCCACAGGCTGCGTGACTGATCCAAGCTATTGATTCAACAGATTTGAATGGATAAGTGACGCCGAAGACGATCGATCGGCCAAGGGATGATTGCTACTTCATGGATCAACGATGGGCCCATAAAGGTGCAAAACGGTAGCGAGGTAACCGTTGGGAAAGGCAAAAACGCAAAAAGCGGCCCAAGGGCCGCTTTTTGCGTGACATCCAGGTGTTCAGTGGGCCTGGATGCGAAATATGGCGCAGCGGACGGGACTCGAACCCGCGACCCCCGGCGTGACAGGCCGGTATTCTAACCGACTGAACTACCGCTGCGCGTAGCGTTGAAAGCAAGTGGTGGGTGATGACGGGATCGAACCGCCGACATTCTGCTTGTAAGGCAGACGCTCTCCCGGCTGAGCTAATCACCCTTTACCTTCGTTGCGGGGCGCATTGTGCCACAGATTTTCATAAAGTGTTGATTTAATTGAAAAATATTTCAATCAATCGGAAAACCGGTGAAACGTTGCAACCTGCACAAACATCAGACAGAAAAAAGCCCGCGTGAGCGGGCTTTCCGTGGTGACCTGGCGTTCAGTGTTCCAGGTAACCGAATATGGCGCAGCGGACGGGACTCGAACCCGCGACCCCCGGCGTGACAGGCCGGTATTCTAACCGACTGAACTACCGCTGCGCGTAACACTGGAAGCGAATGGTGGGTGATGACGGGATCGAACCGCCGACATTCTGCTTGTAAGGCAGACGCTCTCCCAGCTGAGCTAATCACCCTTCACTTTCGGTGTGGCGCGCATTCTACGGAGCAGCCCTACCTCTGGCAAGCACTTTCTTAAATAATTTTTTCAGGCCTTCCAAAGGCTTAGAGAAGGGTTGGCCTATGGCGCCACGAAGAGAATAATGCCCCACTTTGTATAAAGGAGAGATTCGCCCCATGTGGTTCAAAAACCTGCTTATCTATCGCCTGACCCAAGATCTGCCTGTTGATGCCGAGGCGTTGGAAACTGCACTGGCCACCAAACTGGCGCGGCCCTGTGCAAGCCAGGAGTTGACCACCTACGGTTTCACCGCCCCTTTCGGCAAAGGTGAAGATGCTCCGCTGGTGCATGTCAGCGGTGATTTCCTGCTGATTTCGGCGCGCAAGGAAGAACGTATTCTCCCAGGCAGCGTCGTGCGTGACGCGGTGAAGGAAAAAGTCGAAGAGATCGAAGCCGCCCAAATGCGCAAGGTCTACAAAAAGGAACGCGACCAGATCAAGGATGAAATCATCCAGGCGTTCCTGCCTCGCGCCTTTATCCGTCGTTCTTCGACCTTCGCCGCCATCGCGCCGAAACAGGGTCTGATCCTGGTCAACTCGGCCAGCCCTAAACGCGCCGAAGACTTGCTGTCGACCTTGCGCGAAGTGATCGGCACCCTGCCGGTCCGTCCGCTGACCGTGAAAATGGCCCCGACGGCGGTCATGACCGAATGGGTCACCAGCCAGGAAGCTGCCGCAGACTTCTTCGTGCTCGACGAGTGTGAACTGCGCGACACCCACGAAGACGGCGGCATCGTGCGCTGCAAACGCCAGGACCTGACCAGCGAGGAAATCCAGCTGCACCTGAGCACGGGCAAAGTGGTCACCCAGCTCTCGCTGGCCTGGCAGGACAAGTTGTCTTTCGTCCTCGACGACAAGATGGTGGTCAAGCGCCTCAAGTTCGAAGACCTGCTGCAAGACCAGGCGGAACAGGACGGTGGCGATGAAGCCCTCGGCCAACTGGACGCCAGCTTCACCCTCATGATGCTGACTTTCGGCGACTTCCTGCCGGCGCTGGTCGAGGCGTTGGGCGGTGAAGAGATGCCGCAGGGGATCTAACCCCTTGTGATTCCCCCCTTGTGGGAGCGGCGGTGCGACGATTCGCGAGCAAGTCGAATCGTCGCACCGCCGCTCCCACATTGGAACTAAGTCATTAATAAAAAGGATCAGGCCATGCGTGCACTGGCTGCATTGAGTCGCTTTGTCGGCAACACCTTCGCTTACTGGGTTCTGATTTTCGCCGTGGTGGCGTTCCTGCTACCGGCGTGGTTCATCGGCCTGAAAGGCGCCATAGTTCCCCTGTTGGGATTGGTGATGTTCGGCATGGGCCTGACCCTCAAGCTCGAAGACTTCGCCGAAGTCGCCCGCCATCCGTGGCGTGTGGCCCTGGGCGTGGTCGCTCATTTCGTGATCATGCCCGGTGTGGCGTGGTTGCTCTGCCAGGCGTTTCATCTGCCACCCGAGATCGCCGTCGGTGTGATTCTGGTTGGCTGCTGCCCTAGCGGCACTTCGTCCAACGTTATGACCTGGCTGGCCCGTGGGGATCTGGCACTGTCGGTGGCCATCGCCGCCGTCACCACCCTGCTCGCTCCGCTGTTGACCCCCGCACTCATCTGGTTGCTGGCCTCTGCCTGGTTGCCGGTCTCGTTCATGGAGCTGTTCTGGTCGATCCTGCAAGTGGTGCTCCTGCCGATCGTGCTCGGCGTCGTAGCCCAGCGTGTGCTCGGTGACCGGGTGCGTCATGCGGTGGATGTGCTACCGCTGGTGTCGGTGGTGAGCATCGTGATCATCGTCGCGGCCGTCGTTGCAGCCAGCCAGACGAAGATCGCCGAGTCCGGCCTGCTGATCATGGCCGTGGTGATGCTGCACAACAGCTTCGGTTACCTGCTGGGTTACTTCACCGGACGCCTGTTCAAATTGCCGCTGGCCCAACGCAAGTCCCTGGCCCTGGAAGTCGGCATGCAGAACTCCGGCCTGGGCGCGGCGCTGGCGAGTGCGCACTTCTCGCCACTGGCTGCGGTGCCGAGTGCACTGTTCAGTGTCTGGCACAATATTTCCGGGGCGCTGCTCTCGACATATTTCCGCCGGATGAGCGAGAAACAGGATCGGCACGAGGCGGCGAATCGCGTTGTGCACTGATGCACCAACTTGATCCACGCCCTCATAATGGGCACTATATTGCGCAACGCGAGGACGACCTCGCGACTCGATCGAGTCATTACCCTGGGGACGACCCCGTCTTCGATGGAGGTCTGTCATGTCCTGGATCATTCTGTTTTTCGCCGGCCTGTTTGAAGTGGGTTGGGCTGTCGGACTGAAATACACCGACGGCTTCAGCCGCCCTCTTCCCACGGCCCTGACCGTCGCCGCCATGGCGATCAGCCTTGGCCTGCTGGGCCTGGCCATGAAGGAATTGCCGCTGGGCACCGCCTATGCAATCTGGACCGGCGTGGGTGCGGTCGGTACGGTCATCGCGGGGATCATTCTGTTCGGCGAGTCGATGGCACTGTTCCGGCTCGCCAGCGTGGCGCTGATCATCGCCGGGTTGATCGGGTTGAAGATCAGTACCTGAAACCAGTCGACCATGAAAAAGCCCGCCCCTCTATCCATAGAGGGGCGGGCTTTTTTGTGTCTCGACCTGTAGGAGCGAGCATGCTCGCGATGGTAGATCAGGCACCGCTGGGTATCAGATAGCCAACGTTATCGTTGACGACCATCGCGAGCTTGCTCGCTCCTACAGTTACACGTGAGTGACACCTGTATCAGCTTTCGGCCAGCGCCATGCGTTCACGGGCTACCGTGGTTTTTTCCGCGTGCTCCAGCTGCATGCACCGTTCCAGGAACAGGAACATGTAGTCGTAGCTCTTGCACACCGCCTGACGCAACTCCGATTGCAGGGATTTGCTCGGGTTCATCCCGGCCAGCGTGCAGATGATTTCCAGTGCCTCCCACGGGTGGGCATCGTCGTACTGGGCATGCATCTTCAGCCACTTCATGGCCCGCTTGCGATCTTCCTCGGGAAACGCTGCCGCGTAGACACCGGTGGAACACACCAAAGCCGACCATTCGCCGGTCGCGCCTTCGATGGCGTAGTTGGTGGCGGCAATGGCAACGATCAGCGAGTCCGAAGAGCTGGTGTGCCAGCACCAATGGCTCAGGGCGTGAAGCTCGGGGGCCACCTGCTGCTCTTGCAGATCTTCCAGGCTGACACCGTGCGCACGGCTCCAGTGCACCCAGTAGTCGGCGTGGTTGAGTTCCACACGAATGTTGCGCATCAACCAGCGGCGCGCCATGTCCTCGCCGGGATGGCGGGCAAAGCGCGTCTTGGTCAGGTTCTGTGCCATGTAGAGCGCGAACTGTTCGACGACCGGCCAGCCACCAATCAGGTAGTGACGCATGGTCCTGGCGCTGAGCTTGTTATCGCGCATGCGCTTGTACAATTCGTGTTCGACAACCCGGCGCTTACTCTCGCTGCAATCCTGGATCAGTTTCTGAGCCCAGGCGGGGTAACTTGCAGCTTCCATGAGGGGTCCGGTTCGGTTGAATGAGTCGATCACTGTCGGGTTCCTTTTGATTGTGATTGTTGACGATCAGCAAGAATTTCAACGGAACGTGCCGGGCGCCTTGAACAGCAAGGGTTGGGGCCTGGCAGGACGACTTTGCAGACTATCGCAGGTAAACAGATGCGGGCGCTCAATCACATACCCTTGAGCGTAATCGACCCCAATTTCAAGCAATGCCTGTTCGATCTGGGGCGTTTCAACAAACTCGGCAATCGTACGCTTACCCATGACATGACCGATGTGATTGATCACTTCGACCATGGCGCGGTTAATCGGGTCGTCCAGCATATCCTTTACGAAACTCCCGTCGATCTTCAGGAAGTCTACAGGCAAATGTTTCAGGTACGCGAATGAGGACATTCCGGCACAAAAGTCATCAAGGGAAAAATGGCAGCCTAAGCCTTTGAGCTCATTGATAAATCTGATTGCACTACCAAGATTGGAGATTGCGCTGGTTTCAGTGATTTCAAAACAAATCATTTCAGGCGGAATGGAGTACGCCACGAACTGCTCGCGCAGGAAGTCCAGAAACGCCTCGTCCCCGATGGTACTGCCTGACAGATTGATCGCACACGTGGCCAACGGCCCCTTGTGTGGCTCGGCCATGCACTGGGCAATGATCTTGAACACGTTCTGCACAACCCAGCGATCGAGCGACGTCATCAGGCCATAACGTTCGGCGGCGGGAATGAAGCTGTCGGGCAGGATCATGCGCCCGGCTTCGTCGTGAAGGCGCAACAGGATTTCAATGTGCCCACTGCCCTGCTCGGTCTGGCCCAGCGCCGCGATCTCCTGGGCATACAGGCAGAATCGGTCTTCCTCCAGCGCCATGTGCAAGCGCTGTACCCAGGCCATCTCGCCAAACCGCATGGACAGCTCCGAGTCATCGGCGTGATACACCTGAACCCGGTTGCGGCCTTTTTCCTTGGCCATGTAGCAAGCCATATCGGCTGCGCGCAAGGAGGTTTCCAGCGTGGTCGGGTGATGGTTGACGTGCACCAGGCCGACGCTGACCGTGGTCACGAATGGTCGGCCCTTCCAGACGAAATGCAGGTTCTGAACGGTCTGGCGCAAGCCTTCGGCGATTTTCTCCGCCGCTTCCGGTGCGCAGTTCTCCAACAGGATGCCGAACTCGTCACCGCCGAGCCTGGCCAGCGTATCGCCCTCGCGCAGACCCGACTGCAACAGCGCGCAGATATGCCGCAGCAACTCGTCCCCCGCGGCATGACCACAGGTATCGTTGACCAGCTTGAACTGGTCGAGGTCGAGGAACATCAGGGCATGGCGTGCCGGCTGCCGGTTCAGGCTGTGCAGCACCTGCTCCAGGCGATACTCGAATTCGCGCCGGTTGGCCAGGCCGGTCAAGGCGTCATGGGTCGCCTGCCAGGACAGATTGGCGATGTATTGCCGCTCCTGGGTCATGTCGTGCAAGACCAGTACGGTGCCGCTGACCTTGCCGGCATTGCGGATCGGCGCGCCCACCAGCGTGACCGATACCGTGCTGCCGTCCAGGCGCTGGATCAGCTTGGAATGCTCACTGCCGCCGGTGAGCTGGCCGCTCTGGATGCGCTCGATCAGCGTGAAGCCTTCGGCCTGGGCGTTCTCGTCCAGCACATTGAACAGGGCGGCGAGCGGCAGACCGGTCGCTTGCTCGGCCTTCCAGTGGGTCAACGCTTCGGCCGCGGGGTTCATGTAGGTGATGGCGCCCGCCACGTCGGTTGTGATCACGCCGTCGCCAATCGATTGCAGCGTAATCTGCGCCCGGTCTTTCTCCAGTTGCAAGGCATCGGCAAACTCGTGGCGTTGCTTGAGCAGTTTATGGGTGCGCATCAGGGCCAGGGCGATCAGGCCCAGGGCGGTGGCCAGGTTGGTCACCAGCAACAGCCGAAGTATGACCCGCGAGCCTTCTCCCAGCGCATCGCTGAAGGCTTTCGCCGGAGGTGTCACTTCGTCATTGATCGCAAAGATCTGCGCCTTCCAGCGCTGGATATCAGCCTCCGACGCGCGCCCCGTGGTGATGTGCTGGTGCATCTCCCGGGCGACATCATCGAGCTTGGCCAGGTACGCATCCCCCACCGTCCACAGGTCGATGGCTTTTTCCAGGTAGCTGAAGTGGCGGAAATTGAGGTACAGCCAGATCAGGCTGGAAACATCGTCGGGGTGGTTACCTCCCTTGAGGATCGCCACCCGTGCCGCCGCAATGTCCGGTGGCTGACTATCCAGGGCTACGCGCAGCTCATGCCCGCCCTGAGGCACCAGGATCGCGTCCTGATACTTTCTGAAAGTCGTCTCGTCCCGGCTGTCGGCGTAGAGGTTCAGGTAGTAGATGGCGTCCTTCTGGCCCTTCGACCAAAGGCTTTCGCCGGCGACATAGCCGCGCACAGCCGACAACACATAAAGACTGACGCCGCCCAGCAGCGCCTGGAACAACACCACGGCAATAAAGGGCCAAACGATGCCCAACAACCGTGGCGTTCCGAGAGTCCGCGTTTGATTCATGAGGTCCCTTGTTTTTAGCACCGCTTGCTCGTCTTCCGGACGAAATCGCTACCGCAAGACTAGGGCGCGTTCTCGATTACGGCAAGCGGCTGATCGGCCGTATATATGTACCACCCACACAGGTGCCGGCAGCGATGTACTGCACTCCCGGTTTTCCCTGCTCACAAGGGGGATAACGTTGACAAGGAATGCGACATGCAAGCGACCACTTTTGCTGCATCTGAGTTACAGACCACCGAAGAAAACCGTGCCAGGCAAGCGCTTGGCCTGGAGAACGGCCCCGATATTGACAGGTTCAACCGCATCCCGACTGCGCGGGACCGAAGACGATACAAGGCCCTGATGCGCGCGTCACCCGGCCAGGACACCCTGTCGATCGACGACTACATGAGGCAGACCCTCAATGCCCGGATCGTCGAGACGGTGAAGAGCCTGCTGGCTGGCAAGCCCTCTTTGATCAAGTACCTGTTCGACGACGTGCTGCAATCCGCCTCGACCGAGGAGCTGCGCGCCACACCGTCCATTTACCTGCGCCAGATACTCGAATCGCCGCACGCCCAGGACCTGGCAGACCGTCTGCTGAGAACGCTAAAGTGGTATGGAGCGCGCCCTGGCGAACAAACCCCGGCAGCCGTGCGTTATCAACTGGTGTGCAAAGCCATATACGTTTACCTGCACTCAACGGCGGTCGACAAAACACACGAATTTGCCGGCTTCAACTGGCACGACCCGGCGCATTGGGGCAAAAGCTACCCGGCGTTGCGCACGGCATTCGAACAGCACCTCTTGCTGAAGCGGTGGGCTCACTCGAACAAAGGCTCGATCATGCTGGCTCACGTGCTCCAGCCCTGGCTCTCGAAAGACTTCGCGGTACGCGATATCCCCGCCGATCTGCGCTACAAGAGTTCGCTGGTCTGGGTGAACTTCATGCACGGTGTGTCACTGGCCGATGAACTGGGCCTCAACCGCCCAACGCCGCTGTCCTTCCAACAGCTGATCGATCTGCCGCTGCAACGCAGCGCCACGGCCTCCCCTGAAGCACTGCAAGTCATCGCCCGCTTGAGAATGAGCCCTGCCCTGCAATGGGCAATCTGTGTGGGGGTCGTTGCGTCGAAAACTGATGCAGCGTATGACGCGCACGATATCGAGCGCGCCCTGACGGCCCTGGAAAGCCACGGCACAAGCCTGTACAGCACCGTGCAGACACTGGATATCGCGCCACCCGATCGATTGAAAATGGCCAAGCGGATAAAGGACGAGCAGTTCGGCGCCTACGCGCTCGAAGCCGACGGGTACAGGTTCTTCCCGCTCGACTCATCCAGCCGCCAGGGTGCCAGAGACGTTCCGACGCTCAAACTTGCCGGGCGCGCGTTCCTCGATCTTTATGCGGACGGCCAGTTCGATAACGGTAAGCGATGGGGCGTGACCCAGGCCGATGGCAAGACGCCCACCCGCCAGACCTTCAGGATTGATGAGCAGCGAGTGTGCCACTCGGAACGCAAGGATCCCCAGGGAGAATACCGCCAGGTGTTTCAAGGCGAAGTGCCCATTCCCTCAATGAGAACCCTGCCGGACGTCAATGCGTTGTTTCAGACCGATTTCGATCACTACCTCTCGACCATCCGTTCGGCCTATCAAACCCTGATCGCCAGCCTCTTGGCCTCCCTGCCACTCACTGAGCGTCGAGCGCTGGAAGACGGTGATGTCCGGGTACTGGGGCTACGGAGCAAAGTCAGGAAGAATGGAACACCCACTGATATCCACGCGCGCAAGGGCTTCGTATTGAAGGTCACCCATGCCGAACAGATCACCTATTACGAACTGATTCCAAGTGCAGGCTTCATTCGCCTGCGCACCGGCTTGCGGTTTTCAACCATTAACGGCGTCTATACCGAGTTCCCGCTGCACGCCGTTATTCCCAATCAGACCTATGCGCCAGAGCGCGACCTCAATACCTCGCTGCTCCTGGACTGGCCCGCACATGTTCGTGGAACCGTGCCGACCCACCGTGGGTACATCGGTTTTCTGGATGAGGTGGGAAAAATGCCGGCCGCGAAGAAAGCGACCGAAGCGGCTGAGCCAAGGTCAAGGCTCAACGACATTGCCCAATATATTGCCTCGACTCACCTGTTCGTCGACGAACAGCATTTGCGCCTCCAGGCTCGAGGAATGACCGAATTCGACACGCTCAGGGTCGAAAGCGCGCAACGCCGAGCAGTACTTCTGGAAATCGTCAAAGGGTTCGTGCCCTTCTGGGGCAGTATCGAAGACCTTTCATCCGACGATACCGAGCGCAAAATCCTCGGCGCGGGTGGGTTGTTCCTGGACCTGGCGTCATTTCTGTTTCCCATCGGCAAATTCATTTCCGGGTCGGTCCGTCTGGCCAGAGTTGCCAGCAGTGCATCGCGCCTGGTCGCCAAGGCAAGCCTGCCCACCTATTCAGGGTTGGCTCGCCAGTTGCTCACCGCTTCGCTGCAAAACCTCAACCCGTTGGACGGCCTGCCTTCACTCTTGAAATCGACGTTGAGCGGCGCGGGTAAAACGCTTCACACCGCTGCGAGCCTGGGAACAGAGGGCGTCAGGAGGCTGATCGGAAAAACCGGCAGTTTGCGTCAGACCACCCACCTGCCTCAGGTCGTCGACCCCGGACGCTGGAAACCGCTGACCCCGGGCGACGAACTGGCAACACTCAGCGGCATCAATGACGTGGTCATTCGCAATACCGGAACCTCAAGCAGCAGACGCGTGCACCTTGTCGACCCCCTGACGTCCCTTCCCTACGGCCCGCACCAGCCCAACAATCGCCGACAGTTCATACCTGGCCGGTCGACCTTCACGATGCTGCCCGCGACCGAGTCCCACGCCCTGGCGCTGGTGCCGGCGCACGCCAATGTCCATGAACTATTGGAGACCGATGGCCGAATCACGCTGCTGATCGATGACATCCCCTATCGACTGGATGGCGATCAACTTCGCCGTGCCGACCTGATAAACGAGTCGTCCACCTTAAAATCCATCCCCTGTCGACTGCCGCGTATGGATGGCCTCGATGCCGTGTGCAAAACCCGCTATGTCACAGGCCTTGCGGCGCCAACGCCGAGCATGGGCAGCCATGATCCGGACAAGGGTTTCGCCGAGTGGTTTGGCGACATGGTCTACACACCGGCTTTTTCCAACCAGCCTCTGAGGCTCAATGCCCTGCGCACCTACAGGAAAATCGACGCCAGCCTGCTCTTCCAAAAAGGACTCTACGCCCGCATCAAGGCAAACCTGCCCTACCGAAACCGCTTCGATACCCTGGAGACGGGCGCTGTCATCGTCCCCGCCATCGATGATTCCAAACACTATGTTTTTACCCGCCTGGGCCCCGGCGATTTCTACGTTGCAGAGCGCCAGGCGGGGCAAGACCTGTCCACCCCGCTGACGTTGCTGCCTGCAGACAGCCTGGCCGCCGACCTGGCCGAGGAACTGAAGACGGTTTACGTAGGGTCCCTGAACGCTAACAACATGGCTCGGATTTATGGCGCAGACGCCGTGGAACGGGCGATGAAAACCATGGATGAGATTGCCATTCCAATTGGCGGCCATGCGAACCCTCCCGAGGGACTCAAACGGCTCAAGGTCGATACCAGCCCTGGCGAGGCAGTACTGTTCGACCATTCCACCCGCATGATCGTGACCCAACTGGCGAACGGCGCGGCGTCCTGGTCGCGCAGCCGAAACGCATCGGACACGTTTCGCCAGAGGACCGCACAGATTTTCGACACCTTGTTCGCCGAGAAGACCATCACCGTCGAGGTGAACAGCGACTTGAAGATCAACAAGGCCATGCAGACGTTCCAGAAACTGCTGCCCGTCGAGCTTCAATCCCACAACCCCAGGAACATTGCGTTCGCCGATGTGGTGACGGCGCAGGGAAAACGCGAGGTTTACGTCAGCGTTTCGGGGGCTCTGGGCCTGACAGGGGAGTTGCCGCTGTTCAAGCCGCCGTTTGCCTCCAATGGTGTGGTGGTCAATGGCACCACGTACTTCAACGTCGATTTCGACCAGACCTTCACGCGCACCTCCTTGAACGTTTCCAGCGACGGCAAGCTGCTGGCTATTCCGCACACCATCAAGGATATCGAGTCCTATACACCGCAATTGACTCGCAGGCCGACGTCCCTGGACAGCGAAGCCAAGCTGATCAGCACCCTCAGGGAGAAGTATCCGCAGGACAGCCTGCTGGCATCCGTCGACGTGGCGACCACCCTGCCGCCATGCAACAGCTGTGCGGTGGTGATCAAGGAGTTCGGCCATGACGGCGCAGCCGATGCCCTGCAGGTGTTGTGGAAGTGACTTACAACTGCTGCAGGTGCCCGTAGAGCTTGGCGTACAAACCACCCTCGGCGATCAGTTGCTGGTGATCGCCATCCTCGGCAATCTGCCCGCCATCGAACACGAGTACACGGTCAGCCTGTTTCACCGCTGACAAGCGGTGGGCGATGATCAGTGTGGTGCGCTGGCTGAGAAATCTCGCCAGCGCCTGGTGCAGGTTGTACTCGGTGGCGGCATCCAGTGCCGAGGTGGCTTCGTCAAGAATGACCACTTTCGGCTCGGCCAGCACCATGCGCGCAATCGCCAGTCGTTGCCGTTGACCGCCAGACAAGCGCACGCCGGAACGCCCGACCACGCTATCCAGGCCCTTGGGCAATTCACGGATGGTGGCATGCAACTGGGCGATTTCCAGGGCTTGCCAGCAGGCCTCGTCGCTGCGTTCGCGGCCCATGGTCAGGTTGGCCCGGACGGTGTCATTGAACAACGCCGGGTGTTGCAGGACCACGGCAACATTTTCCCGCACGGTTTCCAGGCCGATCTCCTGCTGGGTCGAACCACCGAAGCGGATCGTTCCAGCCAGTGGCGTATACAAGCCCAGCAGCAACTGCACCAGGGTGCTTTTGCCACCACCACTGGCACCGACGATCGCGACCTTTTCACCCGGCGCAATCGACAGGTTCATCTGGTTCAGCACCAGCTCGTCGCCGTAGCCGAAGCTCAAGCCCTGGACTTCGATGCCGACCGTCTGGCGACCGTTGAATGGATCGACACCACCTGGATATTCCGGCTCGTCGGCCCTGGCCAGCAGTTCGTTGATGCGCGACAACGCGCCACCGGCCGCGTAGTAGGCGTATTGCAGATTGAGCAGTTGCTCCACCGGGCCGATCATGAACCACAGGTAGCTGAACACCGCGAGCATCTGGCCGATGGACAAGTCCGAGAACAACACGGTGAGCATCGCAGCGGCGCGAAAAATGTCGATGCCGAACTGGAACAGCAACCCGCTGGCCCGGTTGGAGGCATCGGTTTTCCACTGTGAGTTCACGGCATAATCTCGTACCTCCCGGGCACGCTGGCCAAGCCGACCAAGAAAAAGCCCTGGCGGTTGCCGGCACGAACTTCCTGGATAGCGTCGAGGGTTTCGGTCAATGCCTGGGTGAAGCGCGAGGTACTGTCGTTCTCGAGCTTCTTGAGGTGCTTGACCCGCTTGCCCAGCAATACAGTGGCGTAGATCACCAGCGGATTGAACAGCATGATCAGGAGTGCCAGCTTCCAGTGCATCCAGATCAGGATGCTCGCAGTGCCGACCAGAGTCAGCATCGCCACGAGAAAACGGCTGAGTGTCTCGCCGACAAATTTGTCCAGGGTGTCGAGGTCGGTTACCAGATGGGTGGTGACCGTGCCGCTGCCCAGGCTTTCGTATTCGCCCAGGGAGATACGCTTGAGCCGTTCGATCAAGCGGATACGAATGCGATACACGATGTCCTTGGCCAGCGCCGCAAACAACCTGGCCTGCACCACGTTGAACAGCAGGGCCGAGCAACGCAGCAACAGCGTGACCGCCAGCATCAGGCCAATGTAGCCCGCTGCTTTCTGCCACGGTTGCGGCAATACGTGATTCATGACTTTCAGCGCAGAATCGCCGTGTCCCAGCAACACTTCGTCCACCAGCAGCGGCAAGAGCAAGGGAATTGGCACGCTGCACAGCGTTGCCAGCAGCGCGACGCCATTGGCAACCCACAGGGCTTTTTTATGGTGCAGGGCCAGGCGACGGATTTCCGCCCAACTCAGTCGATCAACAGGTCTGGAGGCAGGTGCATCGTTGTGCAGGTCATGCACAGGCAGCACGCTCCAGCCAGCGGCCGAGCAGCGATGACAGCACATCAAGAGGCTGGTAGCCGTTGGTCAGCAAAGCCAACTGACCATCACGCTCGGCCAGCAGGGTCGGGAAACCGGCAATGCCGAGGTCCTGGACCCAGGTGAAATCGGCTGCCGTCGCCGTGTGCATGTCGGCGCGATCGAACGCTGCGGCAAACTCGATACGCGGCACGCCCGCCTGTTCCGCCAGCTCCACCAACACGCTGGCGTGAGTGACGTCGCGACCTTCGACATAGAACGCATGCTGGATCAGCCCCAGCAGCGTCCACGCGCAATCCGGTGCCAGGCTGCGCGCAGTGACCAGCGCGCGGCAGGCGGGCTCGGTGTCGTAGACGAAGCCTTCGGGCAGAGCACCTTGAGTCTTGAACGGTTGGCCCGTGGCCTCGGTGACCGCTTGCCAATGCTCAAGGATGTAACGCCGGGTACTCGGTTCCAGTGCCGAACCGCTGCCGGTGCGCAAGCCACCCACTACCAGGTGCACATCCACTCCCGCCGCCTGCGCCTGCTCGACCAGCGCCTTGGCCACCGGCGCGAAGCCCCAGCACCAGGAACACATCGGGTCCATCACATAGAGCAGGCGGCATTCAGACATGGATCAAGCCTCGGAAGGGGTTTGCTTGTAGTTGTAGCCGATCGGGTGCGGCATGTTGCGGGCCTTTGCCAACTCGATCTGCTTCTGGCGGTCGATCGCGCTGCGACGGGTTTTCTCGCTCAGGGTATCCCAGCAATGCGGGCAGCTGATACCGGCCACATAGTGCTCGGATGCGCGGTCCTCGACACTAACCGGAGTACGGCAGGCGTGGCATTGATCGTAGTCACCTTCGGTGAGGTCATGACGCACGGTCACGCGGTTATCGAACACGAAGCAGTCGCCCTGCCATTTTGTTTCTTCCTGCGGCACCTCTTCGAGGTACTTCAGGATGCCACCCTTGAGGTGATAGACCTCGTCAAAGCCCTCGCTGAGCATGTAGCTCGAAGCCTTCTCGCAGCGAATGCCACCGGTGCAGAACATTGCGACCTTCTTGTGCACGGCCGGGTCGAAGTTGGCTTTGATGTAGTCGGGAAATTCGCGAAAACTGGTGGTCTTCGGGTCGATGGCGCCTTCAAACGTGCCAATCGACACTTCGTAGTCGTTGCGGGTGTCGATCAGCAACACTTCCGGATCGCTGATCAGCGCATTCCAGTCCCGTGGCTCGACATAGGTGCCGACCTTCTTGTTCGGATCGACGCCTTCGACACCCAGGGTAACGATTTCTTTTTTCAGTTTGACCTTGGTGCGATAGAACGGCTGCTCGTCGCAATACGATTCCTTGTGATCGATATCGATCATGCGCGGATCGTTGCGCAGCCAGGCCAGCAGGCCATCGATGCCTTCGCGGGTGCCGGAAACGGTGCCGTTGATGCCTTCTTCGGCAATCAGCAGCGTGCCCTTGATGCCGTTGTCGACCATGGCCTGCAGCAGCGGCTCGCGCAGGTCGACGTAGTTTTCCAGAGTGACGAACTTATACAGTGCCGCCACGACAATCTGTTGTGTCATGGGTGATTCTCCAGGTGGCTACCCTCGTAAGGGGTGAACCGGACTCAAAAAAAACGCGCCCCTTGGGGCGCGTTGCGGATTGTAGCAAAAAGGCAGCTTTGAGCGGCAAGCTGCAAGCTCAAGACGGACCGAGTTCGGCTTTCGGCTTTCGGCTTGAAGCTTGAAGCTTGAAGCTACTCCTAACTCCCACTACCGCCAGCACAGGTCGGCGAGGCCGGAGCCGCTTCGATCTCTGCCCATTCCTGCGGGGTGTAGGTGTGCAGCGCCAACGCATGGAACTCGCCCATCAGCTCGCCGAGCGTTCCGTAGACTTTCTGGTGGCGCTTGACGCGATTGAGCCCTTCGAACTGCTGGCTGACCACCACGGCCTTGTAATGGGTCTGTGTCCCACGACTGTGCATGTGGCTTTCATCCAGCACCTGCAGGTGCTCGGGCTGCAACAGCCCCAGCGTCGATTCAATGCGTTGTTGCATGGTCATACCGGGCTCCGATCAAGGCTTTTTCTTGGCGGGAGCGGCCGCTTTTGGCTCAAGCTCGGCGGTCATGTCAGCCAGCAGCTTGTTGACCACAGGCACCGCGCTCTCGAGCTTGGCCTGGGTCATCTGGGCCGATTGCTGGGTCAGCTGCGGCATTTTTTCCAGGACCTTCTTGCCCAGTGGCGACTGGTAGAACGCTACCAGGTCCTTGAGCTCGGATTCGCTGAAGTTGGTGGTGTAGAGCTTGACCATGTCCGGCTTGAGCTTGTTCCAGCCAATGGCCTGGTCCAGCGCGGCGTTGGCTTTGGCCTGGTAGGTCTCCAGCAACGCTTTTTTCGACTCGGGCGCTTTGGTCTGGGCAAAGCGTTGAGCGAACATCTGCTGCACTTGCGCGTACACCGGAGTACCCAGTTTGTCAGCATGCGCCAGGGTCAGGAAGGCCTCGGCACTGGCATTGTGGCTGGCGGTATCGGCAAAGACAGGGCCGCTGGCGCAAGCCAGTGCAACCGCGGTACAGATGGCACGAAGACGAGTCATCGAGTTTCCTTTTCTAGCAGGCGAGGTAAAACCCCAAGGGCGTCCATTCTGCGCCTAAAAAAGTGTGTCACTCAACCCCAACCCTTGCCGCGCTTGATTTAGAGGGGTTGAATGGTCGAAAACCAGACCGATGGAACCACGGCCGGCGAGCACGGCCTAAACTGCGCAATTGGACCTACAGGAGTGTGCACGATGAGCCGTATCGAAACCGACAGCCTTGGCCAGGTTGATGTCCCGGATGAGGCCTACTGGGGCGCTCAGACGCAACGCTCGCTGGTTAACTTCGCCATCGGCAACGAACGCATGCCGTTGGCCGTGCTGCATGCACTGGCGCTGATCAAGAAAGCCGCGGCGCGGGTCAACGACCGAAATGGCGACTTGCCTGCCGATATCGCCCGGCTGATCGAGCAAGCCGCCGATGAAGTGCTCGACGGCAAACACGACGACCAGTTCCCGCTGGTGGTCTGGCAGACGGGCAGCGGCACCCAGAGCAACATGAACGTCAACGAGGTGATCGCCGGCCGTGCCAATGAACTGGCGGGCAACCCCCGTGGCGGCAAGTCGCCGGTACACCCCAACGATCACGTCAATCGCTCGCAAAGCTCCAACGACTGCTTCCCGACGGCCATGCACATCGCCGCCGTCCAGGCGGTGCAGCACCAGTTGCTGCCGGCGATCAGCGAACTGTCCGGCGGGCTGGCAGAGTTATCCGCGCGCCACATGAAACTGGTCAAGACCGGGCGTACCCATATGATGGACGCGACCCCGATCACCTTCGGCCAGGAAGTCTCGGGGTTTATTGCACAACTGGACTACGCCGAACGGGCGATCCGGGCTGCGTTGCCGGCCGTATGCGAGCTGGCCCAGGGCGGCACCGCCGTTGGCACCGGGTTGAACTCGCCGCACGGTTTTGCCGAAGCCATTGCCTCGGAGCTTGCCGCATTGTCGGGCCTGCCGTTTGTCACCGCACCGAACAAATTTGCAGCGTTGGCTGGCCATGAACCGCTGACCACACTGTCCGGGGCGCTGAAAACCCTCGCCGTGACCCTGATGAAAATCGCCAACGACCTGCGTCTGCTGGGTTCCGGCCCGCGCGCCGGTTTCGCCGAGGTCAAACTGCCGGCCAACGAACCCGGCAGTTCGATCATGCCCGGCAAGGTCAATCCGACCCAATGTGAAGCGCTTTCGATGCTGGCGTGCCAGGTGCTGGGCAACGACGTCGCCATCGGTTTCGCGGCGAGTCAGGGCCACCTGCAATTGAATGTGTTCAAACCGGTGATCATCCACAACCTGCTGCAATCGATCCGCCTGCTGGGCGACGGCTGCAGCAACTTCCAGCAGCACTGCATCGCGGGCCTGGAGCCGGATGCCGAGAAAATGGCTGAGCATCTGGAGCGTGGATTAATGCTGGTGACGGCGCTCAATCCGCATATCGGTTACGACAAATCGGCGGAAATTGCCAAGAAGGCTTATGCCGAAGGGCTGACCTTGCGCGAGGCGGCGTTACAGCTGGGGTATCTGACCGATGAGGAGTTCGATGCCTGGGTGAGGCCGGAGAATATGCTGGAGGCTGGGGCCAAGGGCTGAGTTTTCCAGCACTCGTTAAACCATCGCGAGCAGGCTCGCTCCCACAGGTTTTGTGAACGCCACAGATCTGTGTGGGAGCGGGCTTGGTCCGGGCGGCGTTCCGACGATGAACGATAACGCGGTCTAACTGGCCGCCACCCTGGCCCGCCGCGCCCGCAGCCCCGCCACCAGCGAAGGCCCCAACGCCACCAGCGCCGAGCCCAGCACCACCAGGATCGCCCCGCCATAACCCAGGCCATTGATGGTCTCGGCATGCACGAATTCAGGCCATATCCAGGCCGCAATAGCCACCGCTCCGAACGTCACCAACGGGGTGATCGCCAGCGTCGCGCTCACCCGTGACGCCTCCCAATGCGCCAGCGCTTCGGCGAAGGCGCCGTAGGCAATCAGCGTATTCATGCAACACGCCAGCAACAGCCAGCCTTGCAGGGGATTGAGTTGCAGCGCCTCCAGCGGATGCACCCAGGGCGTCAGCAGCAGCCCGCAGAACAGGTAGATCACCATCATCACCTGCAATGAGTTCCACACCGTCAGCAACTGCTTCTGTCCCAGCGCGTAGAACGTCCAGACCGTGGACGCCAGCAACACCAGCAACACACCGGCGGTGTAATCGCTCAGCGACGTGAGCAACTCCATCAGGCGCTGGTTGAAAAACAGTCCGAAGCCGATCAGCAGCACCAGAAGTCCAATCCCCTGTCCGAGGCTGAAGCGTTCCTTGAACACGAACACGCTGGCGATGAGCAGCATGATCGGCCCCATCTGCACCACCAGTTGCGCGGTGCCGGGGCTGAGCAGGTTCAGGCCCATCAGATACAGCACGTAGTTGCCCACCAGACCACAGACGGCCATCAACACCAGCCAGCCGCCACGCGGGCCGAGTACTTTGCGACTCGGCAGACGTCGGGTGGCTGCCAGGTAGATGAACAGGCAAGTGCCGGACACCATCAGGCGAAACCAGGTGACGGTCACCGGGTCCATCACCTGCAGTACCTGTTTGAGCTTGATCGGCAGAATTCCCCACAACAGCGCGGTCAACAGGGCCAGGAACAGACCATAAACCCAGCGACCGGATGAAATGTGCATGCGAACCTCAAGAGCCAGATGGCAGGGACCGCCATTCTAGGCGCAGCGGCACTTGGCACACAGGGACAGTTTGTGGGCGGACGCAAATAAAACTGTGCGGGTCGCAACCATTAATTGGCGATGGCCGTCGATCGGATCAACAGGCAGTGCAAGTCATTCATGCATAAGCTGATTGCAGCTACCCACCTTCAGGAGACCGCCATGTACGGCATGCGCGCCCAGGACAACACCCCTGCCATGCACTTTCGCAGCGACCGCGTCAGTCGGGTCAACGGGGAGTTGTACTTCAGCACCCGGGAAAACACCCTGGAGGGGCCGTTCGACAGCATGGAGAAGGCTGTGCGGGAGATCGAAGCTTATATTGGGCGGATGCAGGGTTCGGGTGCTCGGCCATAGACCGAGCCGCTGCCATCGCGGGCAAGCCCGCTCCTACCAGGGCGACATAGATCCCCTGTAGCAGCGGGCTTGTCGAGGCGTCGAACCGTCGCGATAGCTATTTAAATGTCACCACACATTCAACGCACCGCCTCAAACAACCCGCTCGCCCCCATCCCGCCCCCCACACACATGGTGACGATGCCGTATCGCAAGTTACGCCGTTGCAACTCGCGCACCAGGTGCCCAACCTGACGCGAGCCGGTCATGCCGAACGGGTGGCCGATGGAGATCGAGCCGCCGTTGACGTTGTATTTCGCGTTGTCGATACCCAAACGGTCGCGGCTGTACAGGCATTGCGAGGCGAACGCTTCGTTGAGCTCCCATAAATCGATGTCGGCGATCTGCAAGCCCTTGGCCTTGAGCAGTTTTGGCACCGAGAACACCGGACCGATACCCATTTCGTCCGGTTCGCAACCGGCCACGGTAAAACCGCGGAAGAACGCCTTGGGCTTCAAGCCCAGCGCCAGCGCTTTTTCCAGGCTCATCACCAAGGTCATCGATGCACCGTCGGACAGCTGCGAAGAGTTGCCCGCCGTGACCGAACCGTCTTCGGCGAACACCGGTTTCAAGCCGGCCAGGCTCTCCAGAGTAGTGTCCGGGCGGTTGCAGTCATCGCGATCGACCACTCCGTCGAGAATCTTCACCTCGCCGGTTGCCTTGTCCTCCACGCGGTACTTCACCGCCATCGGCACGATTTCGTCATCGAACAGGCCGGCCGTCTGCGCCTGGGCGGTGCGCTGCTGGCTTTGCAGGGCATACAGGTCCTGGGCTTCGCGGCTGACGCCGTATCGACGGGCGACCACTTCGGCAGTCTGGCCCATGGGAAAGTAGATGCCCGGCACCTGCTCCTTGAGCAAAGGGTTGATCAGGTTCTCGGTGTTGACGCTTTTCATGGTCAGGCTGATGGACTCGACGCCCCCGGCGACGATGATGTCGCTGCAACCCGAGGCGATCTGGTTGGCGGCAATGGCAATAGCCTGCAAACCCGATGAGCAGAAGCGGTTGAGGGTCATGCCGGCGGTGCCGGTGCCCAGGCGCGACAACACGGCAACGTTGCGTCCGATGTTGTAGCCCTGGGCGCCTTCGTTGGAGCCGGCGCCGACGATGCAGTCCTCGACGCTGGCCGGGTCGATGCCGCTGCGCGCCAGCAGTGCGTTCACGCAATGGGCCGCCATGTCGTCTGGCCGGGTCTGGTTGAACTTGCCGCGAAAGGACTTGGCCAGGCCAGTCCGCACGCTGTCGACGATCACCACTTCACGCATGGCATACCTCATTGTTATTGGCGGTTAAGAGTGGACCGAGCATAAGTCCGGCCCTCAGTGCCCGCGACAATCATTCACCTTGCGTATGCGTCGCCATCGGGTTACTTGTGTTTTTTCCCGTGTCGGTCGGACCTTTCGAAGGCCGCTTCCAGGGCTTCGTTGAGGGTGCGCAACACCTTGATCCGTGCCCAGCGCTTGTCGTTGGCCTCCACAAGCGTCCAATTGGAGATCTCGGTGCTGGTGCGATCAACCATGTCGCCGACTGCAGTCCGATAGGCATCCCATTTCTCGCGATTGCGCCAGTCGTCCTCGGTGATCTTGAAGCGCTTGAATGGCGTTTCCTCACGTTCCTGAAAGCGCTCCATCTGGGTGTCCTTGTCGATGGCCAACCAAAACTTGACCACCACAACGCCGGCGTCGGCGAGCTGTTCTTCAAAGTCATTGATTTCGCCGTAGGCACGCAACCAGTCAGCGGGGCTGCAAAAGCCTTCGATGCGCTCCACCAACACCCGGCCATACCAGGAACGGTCAAACACGGTGAATTTGGTCCGTGCCGGAATATGCCGCCAGAAACGCCACAAATACGGATGCGCGCGCTCCTCTTCGGTGGGGGCGGCGATGGGCACGATGCTGTATTGCCGCGGGTCGAGCGCCGCCGCTACCCGCCGGATCGCCCCGCCCTTGCCCGCAGCATCGTTGCCTTCGAATACCGCCACCAGGGCATGACGGCGCATGCGTTTGTCGCGCATCAGCCCGGAGAGTCGTGCCTGTTCGGTGATCAGTTGCTCTTCGTACTCATCCTTGTCCAGGCGCTGGCTCAGGTCGAGGCTGTCGAGCAGGCTGATCTGATCGACGCTGCTGACCAGCGGCGCAGCGCTGACCTTGTCGGGGTGAATATCAGGCCGTTGCAAGGCGTCTTGCAGGCCTTTGAGCAGTATCTTGCCGACCGCCAGGCTGCGATAGCGCGGGTCCACGCCGGCGATCACGTGCCATGGCGCATAGTCACGGCTGGTGCGGCGAAGGACGCGCTCGCCGTATTTGACGAACTTGTCGTAGGTCTGCGATTGCTGCCAGTCCAGCGGGCTGATGCGCCAACTGTGCAGCGGGTCGTCTGCCAGGGACTTGAGCCGTGCCTTCATCTGTTTCTTGGACAGGTGGAACCAGAACTTGAAGATCAGCGCGCCTTCGTCGCAGAGCATTTTCTCCAGACGTTCGGCGCCATTGATGGCCTGATCCAGTCGCGGATCCTTGAACTCGCCATGCACGCGCCCCTGCAACATCTGGCTGTACCAGTTGCCGAAGAAAACCCCCATGCGCCCCTTGGCCGGCAGCATCCGCCAGTAACGCCAGGCCGGGGGTCGCGCCAGCTCTTCGTCGGTCTGCTGGTCGAACGTGCGCACCTCGATCAGTCGCGGGTCCATCCATTCGTTGAGCAACTTCACCGTTTCGCCCTTGCCGGCGCCTTCGATGCCGTTGATGAGGATGATCACCGGAAATCGCTTCTGCTGCTGAAGTTCGAACTGCGCCTCGAGCAAGGCTTCGCGCAGCGCCGGTACTTCAGCGTCGTAGGTTTCTTTGTCGATGACGTGACCGATTTCGGCAGATTCGAACATGGACCGCTCCCATTCAAGATTGCACAAGCCTAGCGGAAAAACCTGCGGCTATCTGGACCTCGGTCAATGCAGAAGGTTGCGGACAACACTGCCCACCTGTAGGAGCGAGCATGCTCGCGATGGACGCCTGAACACCGCGGGGTGTCAGGCAGCCAGCGTCATCGTTGACGACCATCGCGACGATTCGACATGCTCGCTCCTACAGGTGGGCGGGCTCAATGTGCTTGCTTTGGATCATGGCTCAACCCCATCGATCAGCTAGAATGGCCCCCTAGCCGTGATCGAGCCTGCCATGAAACCTGTTCTGCCCCACGCCCAGCTCGACTGGGATGACCAAGGCCTCCCGCGTTCGCGGGTGTTCGACGATGTGTATTTTTCCGACCTGTCCGGCTTGGACGAAACCCGCTATGTGTTCCTCGAACAGAACGCGTTGCGCGAGCGTTTTGCGGCGTTGCCGGTGGGTGGACGGCTGGTGATTGGCGAGACCGGTTTTGGTACTGGCTTGAACTTCCTGTGCGCTTGGCAGTTGTTCGAACAACACGCGCAACCTGGCGCACGCCTGCACTTTGTCAGCGTTGAAAAATACCCGCTGAATGCCGCCGATCTGCAACGGGCGCTTGCCTTGTGGCCGGAACTCAAGCCGTTCGCCGATCAATTGCTCGCGCAGTATGTAGCGATCCATCCAGGCTTCCAGCGGCTGGTGCTGGCCGAGGGTCGCGTGACGCTGACCCTGTTGATCGGTGATGCGCTGGATCAGTTGGCGCAACTGGACGCACAGGTCGATGCCTGGTTCCTCGATGGTTTCGCGCCGGCAAAGAACCCGGACATGTGGACCGCCGAATTGTTTGTCGAACTGGCGCGGCTCGCCGCCCCCGACTCGACCATCAGCACGTTTACCAGCACCGGTTGGGTTCGCCGACTGCTGAACGCGGCGGGGTTCAAGATGAAGCGCACCCCGGGCATCGGTCATAAATGGGAAATCCTGCGCGGCTCGTTCCTCGGCTGGCCGCAGGAAGTCCCCGCGCCCCCGGCGACCAGCCCATGGTTCGCCCGCCCTCAACCTTTCACCGGCGAACGTCGCGCGTTGGTGATTGGCGGCGGCATGGCCGGTTGCGCGACCGCTGCCAGTCTGGCGGCACGGGGCTGGCAAGTCAGTGTGCTGGAGCGTCGTGATGCTCTGGCGCAAGAAGCCTCGGGCAACCCTCAAGGTGTGCTGTACCTGAAGTTATCGGCGCACGGCACAGCGTTGTCGCAACTGATCCTCAGCGGGTTCGGCTACACCCGTCGCCTGCTGGAGCACCTGCAACGCGGCCTCGACTGGGACGGCTGCGGCGTGCTGCAACTGGCGTTCAATGCCAAGGAAGCCGAACGTCAGGCGCATCTGGCGCAGGCATTCCCCCACGATTTGCTGCACAACCTGGATAAGGAGCAGGCCGAGGCACGCGCCGGTATCAGCCTGGCGTCGGGCGGTCTGTTTTTCCCGGAAGGTGGCTGGGCGCATCCCCCGGCGTTGTGCCAATGGCAAGCCAACCACCCCGGAATTCGGGTGCTGCCCCATCACGATGTGCTGCAACTGCGTCGAGCCCAGGGCCGCTGGCAAGCCTGGGATGGCGAACAACTGCTGGCCGAAGCCCCCGTGGTGGTGCTGGCCGGCGCTGGCGACATCCAGCGTTTCCCAGAGACCAGCCATCTGCCACTCAAGCGGATTCGCGGCCAGATCACCCGCCTGCCGCAGACGCCTCAGAGCCAGGCGCTGAGCACCGTGGTCTGCGCTGAAGGTTATGTCGCGCCGGTGCGCTTGGGTGAACATACCCTGGGCGCCAGTTTCGACTTCAACAGCAAGGACCTGGAACCCACCGCCGCAGAGCACGCCGGTAATCTACAGATGCTGGAAGACATTTCCGCAGACCTGACGGTTCGCCTGCGTGCCGATACCTTGCAGCCCGAAACGCTCCAGGGCCGCGCCGCGTTTCGCTGCACCAGCCCGGATTACCTGCCGATTATCGGGCCCCTGGCGGACGCCGATGCGTTTGCCGACGCCTACAGCGCGTTGAGCAAGGATGCCCGGCAAATACCCGACATCGCCTGCCCTTGGCTGGAAGGTTTGTACGTCAACAGCGGTCACGGCTCCCGGGGGCTGGTCACCGCGCCGCTGTCCGGCGAGTTGCTCGCGGCGTGGATCGAAAATGAGCCGATGCCGCTGCCACGCGCCGTGGCGCAAGCCTGCCACCCAAACCGCTTTGCCTTGCGTCGGTTGATCCGCGGCAAGGGTTGAACCTCAATCAAGAGCGAAGCAGGTCTTTGACTCTTCGGCGGTGAGCGCCGCCTGGGTCAAACGTGCCATCAAGGCGCGTTCGGCCTGCTGCAACTCGTCCATGATGCCATCGGCCTTTGTCCGGTAACCTGCGCCCAGCGTGTCCTGACTATCGAAGGCAGATTGCATGCGTGCGTGGAAAGGTTCGACAAGGTCAGCGAACTGTTTGCCATGGTGCTCACGCAAAAAATCGGTCCAGAAACCGCGCGCATCCAGGTATTCCTGCAATTGGGATGACAGTTGCGCGTTGACCACCCGGCTGTACGCCACATCCAGATCAGCAGGCTTCACCCCGCCCAGCGAGGCATAACGCATGTGTCGCGGCTGCCCGATCAGCTCGAGCCTGTCCGCCAACCCGGTTCGGTAGGCCAGCCCCACCTCGACCGGATCGAGCGTGGGGTCGGCTGTGACCTTCTCCCGGGCAATCTTGTCCAGGTAATCCAGGTTGAACAGTGACCTTCCCAGGTTGATCAAGCGGGCTGCGCGATCATGGGTATTGATGGCCTGTCGTACCACCTGTTCGATTTCCACGGCCACTTCAAGGTTACTGAAGAGGGTGGCCGCCGAATCGGCGCAATTGGACTTCACCGCCATCGACAACAATTGATCACGCAAAGCCGCATCCCTGCCAGTCGCCTCGACCACATTCCACACCCGGCGCGTCATGTCCTCGCGCACGAAGCGACTGTCGGCCGTGCTGCCCGTTTCCGCGAGCAGGCGGAAGAAGCCGTCGGACGCGGGTTGATTCTTCAGGGCCTGCCAGGCGTGGTTACGCCGGGCATAATTATGCTCGTTGGGTTTGGGCATCCAGAAATCCCTGGCCATTTGCTCGCTGATCACAGCGGCATCATTGTCGAGAAACCCCATGCCCTCGCCTGTGTTGTCGCGATAAGCCTTGAGCCTCGCGGAGCTCTCGCTGGACAGCGGGTTGTGTCGCAAATTAATGGTTCGGGCCAAGCGTCGGGAGCTGTCAAACAGCCAGTCCGGCAACTTGCGAATCTCGTTACCGCGCAAATCGACCATGTCCAGGTAGGGCAAGCGCTCAAGCCCCAGTGGCAGTTCAGTGGCGTGGGTGTGACCGAGGAACAGGCCTTGCAAGTGGAGCATCTTGCGCACATCCAGGGTTGCACCCAGCCGATTGCCGGCCAGCGACAGCGTATGAAGGCCCCGCATATCGGCCAGTTTGCGCAGGGTTTGCTCGGTTAATATCAGCTGATTGTCGTTCAGGCTCAGGTGTTGCAAGCCCGACATCTGCGACAGCGCTTCGGGCAAGCGTGTGACTTTGTTGCCGTCCAACTCCAATCGGGTCAGATTCTTGAAAGGTTTGAGGAAGTACGCCAGTTCATCACCGGCGTTCATGTCCCTGACCCGCAGGGTGCGCACATGGGCGACATCCTGTTCGGTGAGCGTGGGCAACGGCCCCACCGGGTTACTCTCCAGCGTCAGGGTGGTATAGGGCTGGTTAACGGGCCAACGTGGTGGCGCCACCCGACGCCAGCAATTTTCAAGAGCATTGGCCACCTGCCGGCGGCTGACCCGGAGGTCATTCAACTGCCCCGGCAGCTTGGCCATCTGTGCAGTGTCGTCACGCCAGGCATAGAGGGTCCTGCGAAACACATCCAATTGCTGCTTGAGCTCGCGCAGTCGACTCATCTGCGCCAACGGGGTGCTGCCTGCGTGGTCGAGAAAAGCCACCGCCTGCACATCTGTGTACAAAGGAAATAACTTGAGGACTTTGCGGATCAGGCTTCTTGCGTGCGCTCTCCCTTCGGGAGGCGCCGCCTGAACGCAGGACAACAGGTGGCTGGCGGTTTTATCACGCTCACCGCGCAACAAACGGCCCGTGCGCGCCGGATCGGCAGTACCCGCCTTGACCAGTCGTGATCGAAGCGACGTCACATCCTGGATATCGTTACCGCTCATACCCATGCGCGCACGCTGGCGGGCGGGCAAGGCATCAATTATGGCCTGGGCCAACGAATCGCTGGCAGCCGTGGAAGACACATTGCCGGTGACCTGGGTGACCTGGTAGCCCGTGGCGGTTTTCACGATGATACCGCGCGATTGCGCCTGCGCCTCACCCACGCTGTTCAACAGGTCGCCGGTTGGCGATCCCTGCCGTAATTCAAGTCTGCACCCCTCATCCCAACCCTGCACCCGATCCATCAGTGCCAGTGTCAGGCTTTCGGTGTCGGCATTGGCCAGATGCGGCAGATGCAACCCGGCGAGCGCCCGGTCCTGGCGAATGGAGAACTCTGCCTGACGCACCTTGCGCGCCAGATCCGACCCAAGGATCTTGCGATCGAACAGGAAATGGCGGTCTCTGCCCGACGCGCCATCCAGCACTTCCTGCGCAACCCGGCTGGGCAACTGCGGAGCCTGTTCGCGCAGCAAGACGATGTCCTTGTTGGCGGTGTCATCGTAGGCCTGGTACAGACGTTCGAACAACGGCTTGCGATTGCCCTTGAGGTACCTGGCGATTTTCTCACCCAGCAATCGTGCATTCGATTCTCGGCTGGAATGGCCAACCAAGGCTTTGACTTGCTCAGGGTAAAGGCCGTCGACGATAGTCTGGAGCAACTTCCCGGCGCCGAGTTGCGCCTGGGTCACGTGCACGCAATTGATTTCATCATTTTTCGGCGCCGTTTTCGGGAACCGCGCGATGACGACGTCCTGCTCATCGAGCACTTCGATGAACCGTTCCGCCGGCCAGTCGGGGAGCATGGGCAGCACCTGCAACTGCGCCTGCACATACCGAGTATGGGAGGTTTCTCCACGCTCCATGGCATTGATCAGCTCGCTGATCTGCCGGTCCAGCTTGAAGCGCTGGGCGCTGTCGTTCACGCGTTGGGGCAGTTTCAATCGGCTTTCGTGCAAATGATGCAGCCGACCGGGCGTCATGCCCGTGATGTCGGCCAGCGCCGTCAGGTCGCTGCCGCGCTCGGCCAGGTGGGGATTGCTTCGACCTAATGCGTAACCCGCCTCGGGCCACTCATGGGCATGTTCATAGACATGGCGCCAGCCACCGGCGAGGGTTTGTTCCAATTGAGGCTCAAAGGCATCGGTGCGCGTGGGATGATTGATTTGCCAGGCATTTCCGGCGGCATTGCGTGACACGCGATAGGTGGCTCCATCCATGATGATCGAATGGGCATCACCCTGCGCGTAAACGCCCTGTGAGTCCGGCCGCAAATCAGATGGCACCCCTGAAGACTGCCGATAGGGGGCCAGGTCCGGTTTCCAGAGCATGGCCTTGCCGTCCGCTCGGTTCACCGCCTCGAAACGCTCGAAGTACGCCGCTTGCTCCTTCACGCCTTTGCCGAGCACCTTGCCGACGATTTTGCCGCCGGCCGCAAACGCCGCCATCTGCGCAACGCCTTCGACCACGTTAAGCAAATGCGAGAGTGCTTCGTTGCGTTCACCCTGCGTCCAGTCTTCCACGCCTTCGTAGATTTCGCCGGCCATTTCGACCACAGCGGCGACCAGCATCAACCCTCCCAGTACCGGAACGAAGAAAGCGGCTGCATTGAGTAGCACCATGCCGACTTGCAGCAGGGCCTGGAGCGTTTTCTCGCGCTGCTGCTCGTCGACCACATGGGTCGGCACCGCGAGTATTCGCGCGTCCTCTTCGGCCTTGGTCACAAAGTCGCTGAACAGAAAATCACCCAGGCAGGTATCGTCGGGCAGGGCTGACAATTTGCCCACCGTCTTGTCCCGATCGAACCGGCTGAAGAAATCGACGGCATCGTGGCCCGCGAGGTATTGAGTCGCAAACTGCTTGCGGAAACTGTCACTCTTCAAATGAAGCGTCAGATAGGCCTTCAAATCCTCGAGTGAGGCATATTCGTAAAACGGCCGGCGGGGATTGTTGGGCATGTAGACCACACACTTGGCTGTGGGCGCGGTATCGATGGAGACCTTGCTGAACACCAGCACGCCGTACAGGTTGACGTCATGAATCACCAGGCCTTGCCAGAGCACCGGCGCCCCGTCGTACTGAATGTTCCTGGCCTTGGCCGCCGGTAGATCCTGCTCGATGGCCTTCAACAGCATCCGGTAGGCGGCATCGCTGATGTCTTTTTTCAGAAAAGCCGTGTGGGCGGCGACCTGCATGTCCAACAACTTCAATCGCCGAACGTCCACCGAGGCTGGTGTTGCGTTGATGGACGTCGCCGTCAATGAAGTTGCAGGTGGAACCGCGAGCACTTCGTTGATGTGCTTCTGATATTTGCCCCCCAGGTCCAGCTCGCGACACAGCGCAGCGAATTTGGCAGGCGTGATGTCCGGGCCCGAGCGGTCCTTGCCATTGATCCGGACCCTGGAATCCTCAAGAAAACCGTCTGATGCGGCTTCCTCAGCGGTGAAATTGAGCATGGCCGCGTGCAGCAGGCTGCAGGAACTGGCGGTGATTTCTCCCTCGTAACCCAGGGGTAACAACCCGGTGCCGGAAAACTCCATCTTGACCACCTCGAGCGTATCCCGCTCGACATCGACATCGAGTTTCCACTGGCTCTTCAGCGCAGCAGTGAGCCCTTGCTTGCAGAACCCATCCAGCGGTTTGAGCCTTTGCAGGACCTGTGCGGCCCTGGAGTAGACCAGATGCGACTGGTCGAGCGCGGCGTTCAGAGCCTGGACCACACCCAGGTCGGCATTGGCCAGCCAGGCTGGAAGTGACCTGTGCAGCACATCGGCCTTGTCCAGATCACCGGTATGCTCCACCAACGTCGCCAATCGGTGGGCATCGGAGACGGGGGATGAAGCATTCGTGATAGCGGGGGTCAGCATAAGCAATGTCCTTATTGCATTCGGAAGTGCTCAGCCTACGCCCCCCCGCAGGCCGATCCGGCAGCATTATCTACCACCCTGCTCAAGGACGAATCCGCCATACCAGAGGTTCGCCTCTCTGCTGCTTATTACTTATCGATCTAAAACTACTGAAATCTACACGGGTCAGTTTCTGAGTACCCGCCGTTCTGGCCGAGTACCGATTGACCCTCCCCAACGGAAAAACCGGTAAGGATTTTATGTGTGGATTAGCTGGCGAGTTACGCTTTGATCATCAACCTGCGGACCTTGCAGCCGTTGAACGAATCACCCATCACCTGGCCCCTCGCGGCCCCGACGCTTGGGGGTTTCACAGTCAGGGGCCGATTGCCCTGGGCCATCGTCGCTTGAAAATCATGGACCTGTCGGACGGCTCGGCGCAGCCGATGATCGACAACCAACTGGGTCTGTCCCTGGCCTTCAATGGCGCGATCTATAACTTCCCCGAACTGCGCGCCGAGCTGGAAAGCCTCGGCTACGCCTTCTATTCCGGCGGCGACACCGAGGTGCTGCTCAAGGGCTATCACGCCTGGGGTGAAGCCCTGCTGCCCAAGCTCAACGGCATGTTCGCGTTTGCCATCTGGGAACGCGACGCCAGGCGCCTGTTCATCGCCCGCGACCGCCTCGGTGTGAAACCGCTGTACCTGTCGCGCACCGGGCAGCGCCTGCGCTTCGCCTCGGCGCTGCCGGCGTTGCTCAAGGGTGGCGACATCAATCCGATCCTCGACCCGGTAGCGCTCAATCATTACCTGAACTTCCATGCGGTAGTCCCGGCGCCGCGTACCTTGCTGGCGGGCGTAGAAAAGCTGCCTCCGGCCACCTGGATGCGTGTCGAAGCCGATGGCCGTACCGAGCAGAAAACCTGGTGGACACTGCCCTACGGCCCACGCGATGACGAGATGAACCTGACGCTCGAAGACTGGCGTGACCACGTGCTCGAGAGCACTCGTGAAGCTGTAGCGATTCGCCAGCGCGCGGCGGTGGATGTCGGGGTCTTGCTCTCCGGCGGCGTCGACTCGAGCATGCTCGTGGGCCTGCTGCGTGAAGTCGGCGTGGACAACCTGTCGACCTTCTCCATCGGCTTCCAGGATGCCGGCGGCGAACGCGGCGATGAGTTCCAGTATTCGGACCTGATCGCCCAACATTTCGGCACCCGGCATCACCAGTTGCGCATCGACGAAAAAGAAATCATCGAGCAACTGCCCGCGGCGTTCCGCGCCATGAGCGAGCCGATGGTCAGTCATGACTGCATCGCCTTCTACCTGTTGTCCCGGGAAGTGGCCAAGCACTGCAAGGTGGTGCAAAGCGGCCAGGGTGCGGACGAATTGTTCGCCGGTTATCACTGGTACCCACAGGTGGATGGTGCCGCCGATCCTTATGCGGCCTATCGCGAGGCGTTTTTTGACCGCAGTTACGACGATTACGCTGCCACGGTACAGCCGAAGTGGCTGACCGCGAATGACGCTGCCGGTGACTTCGTCAAAGAACATTTCGCACAACCCGGTGCTGACGCTGCGGTGGACAAAGCCTTGCGCCTGGACAGCACCGTGATGCTGGTGGATGACCCGGTCAAACGCGTCGACAACATGACCATGGCTTGGGGGCTGGAAGCGCGTACGCCGTTTCTGGACTACCGCCTGGTGGAACTGTCGGCGCGCGTGCCGGGCCAATTCAAGTTGCCCGACGGCGGCAAGCATGTGTTGAAGGAAGCGGCACGCCTGGTGATCCCGAGCGAAGTCATCGACCGCAAGAAAGGTTACTTCCCCGTGCCTGGCCTCAAGCATCTGCAGGGCGACACCCTCAACTGGGTACGCGACCTGCTGCTGGACCCGAGTCAGGATCGCGGCCTGTTCAACCCGGCGATGCTCGACCGCCTGCTCACCGATCCCCAGGGCCAGTTGACCCCGTTGCGCGGCTCGAAGCTGTGGCAACTGGCGGCGCTGAACCTGTGGCTCAGCGAACAAGGAATCTGACTGATGAAACCTCACGCCACGGCGTACAGCCAACGCCTGTTGCGCGGTCAGGCGCCCTCCTACGAACGCTTGCAGGCGCGACTGGCCGAAGACGGCAGCGAGCTGGCCGCCGACCCCATCGCCGTTCATTGCGGCTGGGGCCGGTTGCTGATCGGTCATACCTTTCCGGATCCGGCAAGCCTTGCTCGGGAATTGCTCAACGAGCAGCCCGGCGAACGAGATATTGCCCTGTATGTCGCCGCCCCCCAGCAGGTCTTGGGCCTGGAGCCAGCACAACTGTTCCTCGACCCTTCCGACACCCTGCGTCTTTGGTTCAGCGATTACCGCCAGGCCACCCGCGTGTTTCGGGGTTTTCGCATTCGCCGCGCCCAGAGCGAGGCGGATTGGCAAGGCATCAACCAGCTCTATCAGGCGCGAGGCATGTTGCCGATCGACCCTGCCCTGCTGACACCTCGTCATCTGGGTGGGCCGGTGTACTGGCTTGCCGAGGACGATGACAGCGGCGCGGTCATCGGCAGCGTCATGGGCCTCAATCACCAGAAGGCCTACAACGACCCGGAACATGGCAGCAGCCTGTGGTGCCTGGCCGTTGACCCGCATTGTTCACGCCCCGGTGTCGGCGAAGTGCTGGTGCGGCATTTGATCGAGCACTTCATGAGCCGCGGCCTGAGCTACCTGGACCTGTCGGTGCTGCATGACAATCGCCTGGCGAAAAACCTTTACGCCAAGCTCGGCTTTCGCAACCTCTCGACCTTCGCGATCAAGCGCAAGAACGGCATCAATCAGCCGCTGTTCCTTGGCCCCGGCCCAGAGGCCGAGTTCAACCCCTACGCGCGGATCATTGTCGACGAAGCGCATCGGCGCGGCATCGAAGTTCAGGTCGATGACGCCGAAGCCGGTCTGTTCACCCTGGTCCATGGCAGCCGACGCGTGCGCTGCCGCGAGTCCCTGAGCGACTTGACCAGTGCCGTCAGCATGACGTTGTGCCAGGACAAAAGCCTGACCCACAAGGTGTTGAAAAACGCCGGCCTGAATCTGCCCGCGCAACAACTCGCCGGGAATGCCGATGACAACCTGGCGTTTCTCGACGAGCACGAGCGGGTGGTGGTCAAGCCGCTGGACGGCGAACAGGGCCAGGGCGTGGCAGTGGACCTGCGCGACATCGAGGAAGTGCAACAGGCCATCGAAGTCGCCCGCCAGTTCGACACCCGCATACTGCTGGAAAGTTTCCACGAAGGTCTCGACCTGCGCATTCTGGTGATTGGCTTTGAGGTGGTGGCGGCGGCGATTCGCCGACCCGCTGAAGTCATAGGCGATGGACACCATTGCATCCGCGCGTTGATTGAAGCCCAGAGTCGCCGACGCCAGGCAGCCACCAGCGGTGAAAGCAAGATCCCCATGGACCAGGAGACCGAACGCACCCTGCAGGCAGCTGGCTACGAATACAGCAGCATTCTGCCGGCAGGCGAGCACTTGTTCGTACGGCGCGCGGCGAATCTACACACCGGCGGCATTCTCGAGGACGTCACTGCGATCCTGCACCCGACGTTGATCGATGCCGCCGTGCGCGCCGCGCGGGCGCTGGACATCCCGATGGTCGGCCTCGACCTGATGGTGCCAGCGGCAGATCAGCCGGAATATGTGTTTATCGAAGCCAATGAGCGTGCCGGACTGGCCAATCACGAACCGCAGCCTGTGGCTGAGCGGTTTGTCGATTTGCTGTTTCCGCACAGTCAGGCGGTGGTCTGAATAACGCCATCGCGGCCGTGCGATGGCGTCACCCCAGACACCCAACGAGGAGTTTCCATGACCCACAAAACCCCCGAACCGGATCTCAATTACCTGCAAAAAGTCTTGCTGGAAATGCTCGCCATACCGAGCCCGACCGGCTTCACCGACACCATCGTGCGCTACGTTGCCGAGCGCCTCGAAGAACTGGGCATCCCTTTCGAAATGACCCGACGCGGTACCATCCGCGCCACGGTCAAGGGTAAGAAAAACAGCCCCGACCGCGCCGTTTCCGCTCACCTGGACACCATCGGCGCCGCCGTCCGCGCGGTGAAGGACAATGGTCGCCTGACCCTCGCCCCGGTGGGCTGCTGGTCCAGCCGATTCGCCGAGGGCAGCCGCGTCAGCCTGTTTACCGATAACGGCGTGATCCGTGGCAGCGTGTTGCCACTGATGGCGTCGGGGCATGCGTTCAATACGGCCATCGATGAGATGCCGATCAGTTGGGACCACGTTGAACTGCGCCTTGACGCCTACTGCGCGACACGTGCCGACTGCGATTCGCTGGGCATCAGCGTCGGCGATTTCGTGGCGTTCGATCCGCTGCCGGAGTTCACCGAAAGTGGCCACATCAGCGCTCGCCACCTCGATGATAAAGCCGGTGTTGCAGCGTTACTGGCGGCGCTCAAGGCCATCGTCGACAGCGGCGAGGAACCGATGATCGATTGTCATCCGTTGTTCACCATCACTGAGGAAACCGGCAGTGGCGCGGCGGCGGCGTTGCCCTGGGACGTCAGCGAATTCGTCGGGATCGACATCGCGCCGGTCGCCCTGGGCCAGCATTCCAGCGAGCACGCCGTCAGCGTGGCGATGCAGGACTCCGGCGGCCCCTACGATTACCATTTGTCCCGCCACCTGCTACGGCTGGCCAGCGACAACGAGTTGCCCGTGCGCCGTGACCTGTTCCGCTATTACTTCAGCGATGCCCACTCGGCCGTCACCGCCGGCCACGACATCCGCACCGCCCTGCTCGCCTTTGGCTGCGACGCGACTCACGGTTACGAACGTACGCACATCGACAGCCTGGCAGCGCTCAGTCGCCTGCTCGGCGCCTACATCCTCAGCCCGCCGGTGTTCGCCAGCGATGCCCAACCGGCCAAGGGCTCGCTGGATCGCTTCAGCCATCAAATCGAACATGACACGCAGATGGAAAGCGATACGCGGGTGCCGTCGGTGGACAGTCTGGTGGGGCAGCGGTCGGAGGGTTGATCTGACATTTGGGTTGCCTGACCTGGCTCTATCGCGGGCAAGCCCGCTCCTACAGGGGTTGCGGTGAACCTGTAGAAGCGGGCTTGCTCGCGATAGCCATTCACCCGGTACCCCATCATCCCGGGCTAGCCGCAACCCGCCATTCACCGTAGCATCGCGCCATTGTTTAGCCGAGGTGCCTATGCTGATCCCCCACGACCAACTCGAAGTCGATACCCTGACCCGCTTGATCGAAGACTTCGTGACCCGCGACGGCACGGACAATGGCGACGACACGCCGCTGGAGACCCGCGTACTGCGAGTTCGCCAGGCGTTGACCAAGGGCCAGGCGCTGATCGTCTTCGATCCGGAAAGCGAGCAATGCCAACTGATGCTCAAGCACGACGTGCCCAAGCATCTGTTCGACTGACAGCGTCAGGTGGCCTCGTTTTTCGCCAGTTTGGCCTGGATACGTCTGTGCACCTCCGCCCGGTGCACGGTGACACTTTTTGGAGCTTCGATGCCAAAACGCACGTTGTTGCCGTTGACGGCTACAACACGGAGGGAGATGGTGTCACCGATAGAAATCATTTCACCCACAACGCGGCTGAGTACAAGCATGGCATTCGTCCTTCAGGGTTATCGAGCCCTGAAGATGCACGGTGCGTAGCGGCCCTTCAATGCAGTGGGGGAAAAACAGTCTCGCCCTACAAGGCTAAACGTACGACTCCCTAGGAAACGTCCGACAAAGCTGGGCGAAACGTCAGGAAGCGGTGAAGCGCGGGCCAAACAGGATGACACTCGCACCGATCACGCACAACGCAACGCCAATCCAGTCCGAGCCCAACGGACGAATTCGCTCGACCACCGCCAGCCAGCCAATCGACGCAATGATGTAAATGCCGCCGTAGGCAGCGTAGGCGCGCCCTGCATAGGTTGCTTCGACACGGGTCAGCAACAGCGCGAACAGGGTCAGGCTGAGCAGCGCCGGGACCACCCACCAGACACTCTTGCCCTGGCGCAACCACATCCAGAAAGCAAAGCAGCCGGCGATTTCAAACAGCGCGGCAAGAAAGAACCACAGGTAATTGAGCATGCCAGGTGTCTCGTTAGGTTGACCAATGGCGGCCACCCTAACGACGACGTTTCGTTGGGGCAAGTTCAACCGGCGGTTTGTTTGGCCTTGGCGCGCATTTTATCGGCCATTGCAGTCATTTCATCGTAAAGCAGCTGCGGGTTTTTCTGCTTGAGCGCCCAAGCCATGCGCCCCTGCTCGTGGGGCAGGATCATGAACTCACCCGCCTCAACCTGCCGATAAATGTAATCGGCAATATCCGAAGCGGTAATGGGCGAACTTTCCAACAGTTTGCCGACCTGGGCTTTCATCGCCGGGGTGGGGCCACGGAATGAGTCCAGCAAGTTGGTCTGGAAGAATGAAGGACACACCACATGCACACCGACTTCCTGCTGCGCCAGCTCCACCAGAAGGCTTTCGGACAACGCCACGACACCGGCCTTGGCGACGTTGTAGTTGCTCATGGCCGGGCCCTGCATCAAGGCGGCCATCGACGCGATGTTGATGATCCTGCCTTTGCTTTTTTCCAACAGCGGCAGGAAGGCCTTGCAGCCTTTGACCACCCCCATCAGGTTGATCGCGATCTGCCAGTCCCAGTCTTCCAGCGACAGCTCGCTGAAAAAGCCACCTGAGGCGACACCGGCATTGTTGACGATGACGTCGATGCCACCGAATTTCACTTCACAGGTCTGGGCAAACGCTGTCAGTTGACTGTAGTCACGCACATCGCAGCGCTGTATGAATCCGTCGCCACCGGCTTCGCGAACGAGTTTCAGGGTTTCCTGCAAACCAGGTTCGCTGACATCCGACAAGGCCAGTTGCCAGCCTTCACGCGCCCAGCGCAGCGCGATTTCGCGACCCAGGCCCGAGCCCGCGCCAGTGATCATCATGCGATTTTGCATAGCAAACAGCCTTGTTGTTCCCGAGGAAGATGCCTGAGTGTAGCGAAGGACCCTGACCGACCCACGCTCCATCAGATTGCTGAATAGCCCGAACAAACCCTGGACAGGGGCACGACAAGTTGCCCATTGAAAAGAAATAAGCGAACTCGCAAAAAACATTAAAAAAACATGGAATTTTCTTTCAAGTGCAAGAGTCGGACTTGGTAAGCAGCTTGGGTTTATAGCAATCCAGCTGACTATTTAGCGCCAGGTAATTCCAGAATGCTTCCCACAAGGAAATAGACATGGGCACAATCTTAATCATTATTCTGATTCTCCTGCTGGTAGGCGGTCTGCCGGTATTCCCTCACTCAAGAAGTTGGGGTTACGGCCCGTCGGGTATCATTGGCGTAGTGTTGGTAGTGCTGCTGATCCTGCTGTTACTCGGCAAGATATAAAGCAACAACAAGCGAAAAAAAGGCAAAAAAAAGAGGCCCTGCGAAGGGCCTCTTTTTCATTGCGTCTATAACTTATTCCGGTACGCCGTGGACCACACCAGCGGTGTTGTCGATCAGGCTCTTGGTCGCGGTCTGGATGAACGACTCAAGTTTCTGCCGCAGGGCCGCTTCGTCTTCCGACGCGGGGATCATCTCACCTTTCGGATTGGCGCCCAGCTCGTAGTGGTACAGTTTGGGCGGCATTTCCTTTGGCAGCACCAACACGCGATCGGCGGTGAGCAAGGCAACCGTCTGGTCGCTGCCCGACGGCTTGATCACGCCGAAGCCCTTGTCGCCTTCCGGCAGGTTCAGCAAGTCGCGACCCCAGCACTGGTGAAGCACGTCGCCACCGATGCGCCCCATGATGGTCGGCACGATGTCGATCTGGGTGCCCACGGTGTGGTCAACCTGGCCGAACTTGTCCTGCACGCCTGGCCCGATCAACAACATCGGCACGTTGAAACGACCCAGGTCCATTTCAGTGATCTGCTGCTCGTTGCCGAAACCGTGGTCGCCGACGATCACGAACAGCGTTTCCTTGAAGTACGGCTCCTTGCGTGCCTTCTCGAAGAACTGACCCAGCGCCCAGTCGGAGTAGCGCATGGCGGTCAGATGCTCGTTGAGGCTGCCGCGGTCAGTGACACGTTCTACCGGCAACGGCGTCGGCAAGGCGTACGGCGTGTGGTTGGACAGGGTTTGCAACAAGGCATAGAACGGCTTCTTGTCCTTACCGTCGCGAGCTTTCAACTCCTCCAGGCCACGGTTGAACATGTCCTGGTCGGACACGCCCCAGGTCGGGTCGGAGAACACCGGGTTGACGAAGTCATTACGCCCGATGAAGTTGGTCATGCCCTGGTTGCTGAAGAAGCCCGACTGGTTGTCCCAGGCAAAATCACCGTTGTAGACATACACGTCGTCGTAATCGCGGGCACTGAGCAATTGCGGCAGGCCGGACAGCTTGTGGCTGCCTTCCGGTGTCTGCATCAGATACTCGAACCCGGGCAGGTTCGGGAAGCAGGCCATGGTGGCGAACATGCCCTGGTGGGTGTGCGTGCCGTTGGAGAAGAAACGGTCGAACAACAGGCCTTCTTTCGACAGCTTGTCAAAGTAAGGCGTGATGTTGCCCGGACGGCCCAGCGCGCCGACCGAGTGACCGGCGAAGCTTTCCATCAGGATGACCACGACGTTCTTGATCGGCAGGGTCTTGTCGGCGTTCGGCGAATAGGTGCGGCGAACGGCGGCGGTCTCGGCATCGACCAGCTTGTCACTCGGCGTCAGCAGCATGTCGCGTACGGTCTGCTGGGCGACGGGTTGCTCAATGGTGGCTTTCCAGATGTTGTCGCGATCTTCAGAAAACCGGCTCTTGGCCGCGGCAATCAAGGAGAGCGTGCCGTTGAGGCCCAACTGGTTGGCGAAGTTCGAATCGGTGGTGTAGACGTCACCCCAGCGCAGCGGTGGCCCCTGACGCAGGGTGCCGCGAGCCGCGACCACGCAGATCAGCAGGCAGACCACGAAAACCACTGCCCGCATGTACCACGGGGCGACCTGACGGGCACCGATGCTGCCACCGCTGAACGGCCCGCGTGGCCGGGTTGCACGGTCGGCACCCTTGAATGCCAGGGTCAGGATCAAGGTACCCACGGCCCAGGCCAGCAGGTAGCGAACCACCGGGAAACCGTACCAGAGCATGCTCATCACGGTTTTCGGGTCTTCCTTCACGTACTGGAAAACCAGGCCGTTGAGACGTTGGTGGAACTCGCGATAGAAGTCCATCTCCATCAGGCCAAGGAACAGCGCGATGCTCGATGCGATGGTCAGCCACAGTCGGAAGAACCCACGTGCGGCCATCGCCCGGGTACTGAACAGGGCCAGTACCAATGGAATGATGAGGTAGACCACCAGGCGCAGGTCGAAGCGCAGGCCGTTGGCGAACGCCTCGGCAAAGGTCGAGGCCGGTGTGTCGAGGATCATCGCGCTGTTGTAGACCAGCAGCGCCAGGCGCAGCAGGCTGAACATGACCATCATGACCAGGGCGCACAGCAGCGTGTAGGCCAGGTGGGATTTGACGGTGGGTTGCAGCAGGCGACTAGAAGCTCGCTGCTGATTAAGGGCGTCCGGGATTGCCATGTCGTTTTAGGACCCTTGGAAGTTAAAGTTGCAAAAGGCAGCTGCGCCCAGCCCTCTGTTGGCCAATTCTCGGCCCCGGGGTTTGCGCGGTGCGCAAATGTTGCACGATCAATCGTGGCATTGCCATTGATTAGTGAGCGGCACAGTTACGCGGGCGGATTGTCTTGGAGACTTTGTGAAAATTTCGTTCAACGCATATTGAGAAACAAAATAAAGTGCGCTGTCTGTAGGAGCGAGCTGGGTCGCGATTCTGCGTATCAGCTTGCATATTTGCTCCCTGACCCACCGAATCGCGAGCAAGCTCGCTCCTACCGTAAAATGAACGATCTGAATGGGGCGTTTTTTTACTTCTCGGCCTTGGCCTTCAAAGCCTTCAGGGTATTGAACGGCGCATCCACCACGAACTTGTTGGCAACCATCGACGGCACGCTGCCGCCCGGCTCCGTGTGGACCTGATAGGTCACTTCGACCTGATCACCCTTGGGAACGAACTTCCAGAAACCGTCGATCTTGGCCACCCGCACGAAACCCTTCTCCTCTGGAATGTAGTTCGGTACGCCTTCGAGTTTACGGGTCAGGCTGCCGTCGGCGCCTTCGGTGGTGGTGACATGCAGCACCGAATCACGCGGGGTCACCGGCCATGGCGTATTGAACTGGCTGTAGGTCCAGCTCTGGTTCCCTTCGTGCTTGAGCAGTTTCTGCAGTTTGCACTCGTGAATCCAGGCGCAGGCACCTGCCACGTCATCCTGCAAGGCGCGCAACTTGGCCACGGTGGTTTTCATCAGGGTGACCCCCTGATAGGCCTTGTAATCGGAGCCGGCCACTTCAGTCAAGGACACCTTGATACCGTCCTCATTCTTGGCCACTTTCCAGTCTTCGGCCTGGGAGACACTGGTCGCCAGCATCAGCGTCAACCCACACAGCACAGCCATTCGATGCAGCGAACTCATAGTCTTATTCCTTATTGTTGAAGTTCCGTTCGTAAACACATCACGCCGCCGTCATCTGCTCCCACCAGCCCAGCAACCTGATCGCCTCTTCGCTGCTGGCGCCGCAAACCTCGACGTCGGCCTTGAAGCCCGAGCACACGGCAGGACGCTCCGGTTGGCCGAAAATAGCGCACAGGTTTTCGACAGACAGCTGCGCGCAACGTTCTCCTGCGGCTTTGCCATGGGGCATGCCGGGAATCGGGGAGCTGATGGAAGGGGCAATGCAGCAGGCGCCACAGCCTTCACGGCAGTTCATGACGAAGGGTTCCTCGCGACGGGCGATGTGTGATTGGACGGCCACAGAATAACGACTAAAACAGTTGTTTTAAATTACTGGCCGCGAGTTTTTACGCGCAAACGGGCGTGACTGACCAGTCTGCGACAAAGCGCCTGCGAATCAGCGCTTGAATTCGAACTCCAGCGCGGCGCCGTCCACCTCACGGCGCTCTTCGTTACGCAGTTGCAATTGCATTTCGTTGCTGATCAGCCGCCCGTTGAGCTGGAAGGGAGAGGCCTTCTCACCAAACATTTGTGGCAATACCGCCGGACGCTTGGGCAGCGCAACGGTGCCGACCGGATCCAGCTCCTCGACCATGTCCCGGGGCAGACTCAAATCCAGGTTCGCCGAAGGCAGCGCAGTCTTCGCGACTTCGCTCGCGGGTTTGGACTTGGAGACAATCGGCGCGCGCTTTTTCACCTTGGTCGCATTTTTTGTGACTGGCGCGGCTTTCTTGACGGGTGTGGCTTTCTTGGCCGGAACAGCTTTCTTGACGGGAGCGGCTTTGTTGGCAGCCGCTTTCGCCGCAGGTTTTTCCTGCACTGAAGCCGCCTTGACGCTTGGCGCCGGTAGGATCAGCGCCAGACACACCGCCAGGCATACAGAGGAAAACAATGATTTCATGGACCCAACGGAGCTCACGGCACTATCGGCGAGGGACATATGCTCGCTCGTTGGGCACAACAAGACAAGCTTGCTGGAGGGCGACTTGTATCAAAAGACGCCAGTCGTCTCCTGGCACAGTTGTGTGGCCAACATGCCCAGGGTCATCAACGCCCGTTCCGCCTCACGATTCCATGGCGTACCGCAGTTGAGCCGGATGCAATGGTTGAACTGCTCGGTGTTACTGAAAATCAGCCCCGGCGCGATACTGATGCCTTGTTGCAGCGCACGCACATGCAGTTCCTGCGTGTTGACCCTGCCGGGCAGGCTTACCCATAGAATGAAACCGCCGGTGGGCCGGGTCATCTGAGTGCCTTCCGGAAAGTACTGCTGCACCGCGAGCTGGAAGGCGCTGAGATTCTTGCGGTATTCCTGGCGGATGAACCGCAGATGCCTGTCGTATCCACCGTTTTCCAAATAGGCAGCGATGCCCATCTGCGTCACGCTGCAGGCGGAATGGGTACTGAACGTCTGCAGCCGCTGGATTTCCTGCTGGTACTTGCCGGCGATCATCCAGCCGATGCGCACCCCCGGTGACAAGGTCTTGGAGAAGCTCGAGCAATAGATCACCCGGTCCAGCCGGTCGTAGGCCTTGAGCGCTTTGGTCCGCCCCTGTTCGAACATCAATTCGCCGTAGATGTCGTCTTCGACCACCTGGATATCGAAATCCGAGGCCAAGCGCAGCAATTGTTTCTGCCGCTCTTCGGGCATCGTGCCCCCCAGCGGGTTGCCCAGGCGCGTGGTCAGCACCAACGCCTTGATCGACCACTGGTTGGCCGCCAGCTGCAAGGCTTCCAGGCTCATGCCGGTGGCCGGATCACTGGGGATCTCGATGACTTTGAGGCCCAGCAGGTCGGCCAATTGCAACAAGCCGTAGTAAGTCGGTGACTCGGCGGCGATCAGATCGCCTGGCCGTGTCAGCACGCGCAGGGACATCTGCAGGGCATCGACGCAGCCGTGGGTGATCACCACTTCGGAGGGATCGACCACCACGCCCGCATCGCGCATGCGAATTGCCACTTGGCGGCGCAGCGGTTCGAAACCGGGGCTGAACATGTAGCTGAACGCCCGCGGACTATGGAATCGGGTGACTTTGGCCAGTTGCTGATGCAATGCGCGAACGGGCAGATAGTCAACGCTTGGCACGGCCGCGCCCAGGGGAAACACCCCTTCACGGCGCGACTCGACCAACACTTGCTGGATGATGCTGCTGCGGGTAACCAGCCCAGGGCGCTCTACCCGTGCGATGTCCGGCGTCGGCGCCGTCAGGGCTGGCGTCTGGTGCACGTAGTAACCGGACTGCGGCCGGGCACGGATCAGCCCCTGATCCTCGAGGTTTGCGTAAGCCTGCAACACAGTGGCATGGCTGACGTTGAGCTGCGAGCTCATCTTGCGTACCGAAGGCACGCGCTCCCCCGGTTGATAGACACCCCGACGGATGTCTTCGGCCAGTTGTTGAGCAATACGTTGGTAGAGCAAGAGGTTGGTCATGACGCAGCACTCGATTTCACGGGCATTTTATTCTTGTGTGAAACAATACCGGAACAGTTTAGAAGTGTACGGGGACAGTTACCACAATAGTCGACAGTACAGTGCAGTGTCAGCAAAATCTGTACTGCTTACATCAAGAGTGTGAGCCGTTGGCAGGCGTAAAAAAACCCGGCACTGACTGGCAGGCCGGGTTTTCCAGTAACGCCGCCCTCAGCGGGCGGCGCCGAGCTGGCCTTTTTCGTCGGAGAACACGATTTCCACTCGACGGTTCTGCGCGCGGCCCCGTTCGGAGGCGTTCACGTCCACCGGGTATTCGTCGCCGTAACCTTCGACCTGGATGCGCTTGTCGTCGATGCCCAGGTCCATGAGTACATCCGCCACCGACTGTGCGCGGTCACGGGACAGCTTGAGGTTTTCCTGCTTGCCGCCGGTACTGTCGGTGTACCCTTCGATGCGCACGACGCGCTTGGGGTTGAGCTGCAGGAACTGGACAATCTTGAGCACCACGCGGTTGGCAGAGCTTTTCAGCTCAGCTTCACCGGTATCGAACAGCATGTCGCCGAGTGTCATCACCAGGCCGCGATCGGTCTGGGTGGTGGCGAGCGCGACGATCTGTTCTTCCAGCCACTTGCCCTGCTGCTGCACGCTGAGCAGCTTGGATTCGCGCAAAGCCAGTTGCAGGCGCTGTCGCTCCAGCTCGAGCTTGGCCGCACGCTCTTCATTGAGCACCAGATTGGTGTGCTCCCGGGCGATTTCGCTGTAGCGGCGACTCAGGTAGGCGTAATGCACCACGTCTGAACCGCTGCCCCAGTAACTGGACAGGCGGTCGGCACGCGCCAGGGATTCGCCGGCGCGAATCACGTCCTTGGGGGCGATGCGCAACACGTTGGCATCTTCCTTGACCTTCTGGAAATCGGCACCGGCATCCTGCAACGCAGTTTCGCTGCGTTGACCGGCACAGCCGTACAGACTGGCGCAGCCGGCGAGGATCAGGGCCCCGACAATCCTGGAATCGAGATTCATTGGGCATCCCCCACTTGCTTGCGCAGTCGGGTAATGCGGCTGTTGAGCACCTTCAATTGCTCTTCGCTCTTGAGCGTCAGCACCTTGGCTTCGGCCAGGCGTGCGTCCAGCTCGGCCTGTTCAGCCCGCATCCGCGCATGTTTGTAGGATTGATCGGCCATATCGCCCTGAGCGCGACTGAACTTGTCTTCGGCCAGTTTCATTTCCGGCACTTCGTCGGCGGTGGCCCCTACGGCCTTGGCTTGTACCAGTGCCTGCTCGGTCAGGCGGAACTGTTCATTGGGCGCCGGATCGGCTGCACACCCCGCCAGGGCCATTACGGCCAAGGCAGCGAAAAGAGGTCGAATACTCACTAAAAATCCCTACTGTTTTGGGGCACCGGCGGGGGGCTGTTGGGGTTGGGAGAGTTGGGTTTTCCAACGCTCGATATTGCGCAACAGCGCGGCCTCGGCCAGTCCGGACGCGGGCAATTCTGTCATCTTTTTGGCCAGCTGTCCGCGCAACCACGGATCGTTACAGGCCGAATTATGGGATATCGCCAGGTACAGGCCCGGTTTATCCACCGGTTGGGCTCGCGCCACCAAGTCGTTGGCCATGCCCAATGCCTGCACGGCGGCCATGCCTGAGTAACGCCCTGCCAGTACATATTCCACCTCGCCCAGCAGCAGTTTCTGGAACGCCTGCGTCAGGTTGGCTGTACGAACGAGGGCCAGTTGTTGCTCGGCGAACAGGCTGAATGCCGACGTAATCCGGGACTTTTCCGACAGTGCACCAGGGTGGCCGTGAAGGTCATGCGCGTCGTTGTAAACCAGCGCCGAGTCCTTGCGTGTCCAAACCAGGTAATCGTTTTCCAGCAATGGCGGATGGATGTAGTCCAGGCTTTGCAGTTCACTGAGCGTCAACGGCGCGTCTGCCAGCATGTCCATGCGTCCACTGCGCACCTCTTCCAGGGCTTGGGCGCGTTTACCGGCATAGAGCAACTCGACCTTGATCCCCAACTCCCCTGCCACTTGCTGCAGCAGATCGGCACTGGCCCCGATCAGGTGCTTGGGATTTTGCGGGTCCTGCCAAAGGTACGGCGGCGCATCCGGGCTACCGGTGACCACCAAGCGCTCGCACTTGCCGGCGGCGACGGACAGGCCCGGCAACAGCGCCAGCGCACTCAATATCAGACGCAGATTCATACACCTCCCGTAATCCCCCCTGTAGGAGCGAGCTTGCTCGCGATGGACGACAGAGCACCGCGGGGTGTCAGGCGCCCAGCGTTTTCGTTGACAACCATCGCGAGCAAGCTCGCTCCTACAGGGGGGCAGAAAAATCGAAAGCAAAAAAAAGCCCGACCAAAAGGTCGGGCTCTTTATAGGTCAAGCGGCTGGATTAGACCAGCTTCTCGAACTCGGGGATGGCTTCGAACAGGTCTGCCACCAGGCCGTAATCGGCCACCTGGAAGATCGGCGCTTCTTCGTCCTTGTTGATCGCAACGATCACTTTGGAGTCTTTCATGCCGGCCAGGTGCTGGATCGCGCCGGAGATACCGACCGCGACGTACAGCTGTGGCGCAACGATCTTGCCGGTCTGGCCGACCTGCATGTCGTTGGGTACGAAACCTGCGTCGACCGCGGCACGCGAGGCACCGACGGCAGCGCCCAGCTTGTCGGCCAGGGCGTACAAGTGCTTGAAGTTGTCACCGTTCTGCATGCCACGGCCGCCGGAAACGACGATCTTGGCAGCGGTCAGTTCCGGACGATCGGACTTGGCCAGTTCCTCACCAACGAAGCTGGAGATACCAGCGTCGTGAGCCGCAGCGACGGCTTCAACGGCAGCCGAACCACCTTCGGCGGCAACCGGGTCGAAACCGGTGGCACGTACGGTGATCACCTTGATCGCAGCGTTCGATTGCACGGTAGCGATGGCGTTACCCGCGTAGATCGGACGCTTGAAGGTGTCGGCGCTTTCTACCGAGATGATCTCGGAGATCTGGTCAACGTCCAGTGCAGCGGCAACGCGCGGCAGGATGTTTTTGCCGTTGGAAGTCGCGGCAGCCAGGATGTGACTGTAGCTTTTGCCCAACTCTGCAACCAGCGGAGCAACGTTTTCTGGCAGCTGGTGCGCGTAGGCCGCGTTATCAGCATTCAGGACCTTGCTCACGCCAGCGATTTTCGCGGCGGCTTCGGCCACGGCGCCAGCGCCCTGGCCAGCGACCAGAACGTGGATGTCGCCACCGATTTTGGCGGCGGCAGCTACGGTGTTCAGCGTGGCCGGAGCCAGGGCTTTACCGTCGTGTTCAGCGATTACCAAGATAGTCATTGTTAGATTACCTTCGCTTCGTTTTTCAGTTTCTCGACCAGTTCAGCCACCGACTTGACCTTGATGCCTGCGCTGCGTGCCGCAGGCGCTTCGACTTTTACGGTCTTGTTGGTGGAGGCGGTGGAAACGCCCAAAGCGTCCGGAGTCAGCGTCTCGAGAGGCTTCTTCTTGGCTTTCATGATGTTTGGCAGGGACGCATAGCGCGGCTCGTTCAAACGCAGGTCGGTGGTGACGATGGCCGGCAGCTTCAACGAAACGGTCTGCGCGCCGCCATCGATTTCGCGAGTCACGGCAACGCTGTCGCCAGACACTTCGACCTTGGATGCGAAGGTGCCCTGACCGTAGCCGCTCAGTGCAGCCAGCATCTGGCCAGTCTGGTTGTTGTCGCTGTCGATGGCTTGCTTGCCCAGGATCACCAGTTGCGGCTGCTCCTTGTCGACAACGGCCTTCAACAGTTTGGCGACGGCCAGGGATGTCAGATCTTCAGCGGATTCGACGAGGATGGCGCGGTCGGCACCCAGAGCCAGTGCGGTGCGCAGCTGCTCCTGAGCGGTGGACGGTCCGACGGAGACGACGACGATTTCAGTCGCAACGCCTTTTTCTTTCAGGCGTACGGCTTCTTCCACTGCGATTTCGCAGAATGGGTTCATCGACATCTTCACGTTGGCGAGGTCGACGCCGGAATTGTCCGCCTTGACGCGGACCTTGACGTTGTAATCCACAACGCGTTTGACAGCTACAAGAACCTTCATGGATTCCTCGTTACTCTCCGGTGAAAAGAAAGTCGCCTGGGCGTACCTGGCGGTTGATGCTCATCGGGCGCAAGGGCACCTCCAAAAACGCCGGCCTGTGTGTCAAGTGATGGACGCTCATGATGTTGATGACCGTTCGTCAGGGGTGACTACTCGGTCATCGCATTACACGGCGTGTAAACTGCGCGGATAACCCCACGCCTTGCATCACCTTCTACTGCCATCGCCCTGTCTTTAGGGGTGCTCTTGAAACCACCGGTCAGCCTACGGCGAGCGCAAAACCGACCGTATCTTGACCGGAACGCCTATTCCGGTCAATACGGCAAAATAGCCGTTCATAAGCCGCGTGACTTTGATTTATCTGGCTTTGAGCCATTTCAAACAAACGTTTGTATTGGACGCTGAGAGTGGTGTAGATATAATGCGCCACCCAGAGAGAAAGGTGGCTCATCGATTGTCCTCTTCCCCGTTCACGCAGGGATTCATGGATGCGACACCAAACCTCCAAATAGAAAAAAACCGTTGAGCCTTGAGTAGGAGAAAACCTGTGGAACGCGAATACATGGAATTCGACGTGGTCATCGTCGGTGCCGGCCCCGCTGGTCTTTCCGCCGCCTGCCGGTTGAAGCAGAAGGCTGCTGAAGCCGGTAAGGAAATCAGCGTCTGCGTGGTCGAAAAAGGCTCTGAAGTGGGTGCTCACATCCTGTCCGGTGCCGTGTTTGAACCGCGCGCCCTGAACGAATTGTTCCCGGACTGGAAAGAACTCGGTGCACCGCTGAACACGCCGGTGACCCGCGACGATATCTACGTACTGAAGAACGCCGACAGCGCGCAAAAGATTCCTGACTTCTTTGTGCCCAAGACCATGCACAACGAAGGCAACTACATCATTTCCCTGGGTAACCTGTGCCGCTGGCTCGCCCAGCAGGCCGAGAACCTGGGCGTGGAAATCTACCCGGGCTTCGCCGCCCAGGAAGCGCTCATTGACGAAAACGGCGTGGTTCGCGGGATCATCACCGGCGACCTGGGTGTCGACCGTGAAGGTCATCCCAAAGAAGGCCTGTACACCCCCGGCATGGAACTGCGTGGCAAATACACGCTGTTCGCCGAAGGTTGCCGTGGCCACATCGGCAAACAGCTGATCAAGCGTTTCAACCTCGATACCGAAGCCGACGCCCAGCACTACGGCATTGGTCTCAAGGAAATCTGGGAAATCGACCCGGCCAAGCACCAGCCAGGCCTGGTGGTCCACACCGCCGGTTGGCCAATGGACATTATGGGCACCGAGAACACCGGTGGCTCGTTCCTCTATCACCTGGAAAACAATCAGGTGTTCGTCGGCCTGATCGTCGACCTTTCCTACAGCAACACCTACCTGTCGCCGTTCGACGAGTTCCAGCGCCTCAAGCATCACCCGGTGCTCAAGCAGTACCTGGAAGGCGGCAAGCGCATCAGCTACGGCGCACGCGCGATCTGCAAGGGCGGCCTGAACTCGCTGCCGAAAATGGTCTTCAAGGGTGGCGCGCTGATCGGTTGCGACCTCGGCACCCTGAACTTCGCGAAGATCAAGGGCAGCCACACCGCGATGAAGTCGGGCATGCTCGCTGCCGAATCGGTGGCTGACGCGCTGTTCGCCGACAAGGACGGCAGCGAAGAGCTGACTTCCTACGTCGACGCGTTCAAAAACAGCTGGCTGCATGAAGAACTGTTCGCCAGCCGCAACTTCGGCCCGGCGATCCACAAGTTCGGCGCTATCGTCGGTGGTGGTTTCAACTGGCTGGACCAGAACATCTTCGGCGGCAAAATGCCGTTCACCCTGCACGACAACAAGCCGGATTACGCCTGCCTCAAGCTCGCGGCCGACTGCAAGAAGATCGACTATCCGAAACCGGACGGCAAACTCAGCTTCGACAAATTGAGCTCGGTGTTCATTTCGGGGACCAACCACGAAGAAGAACAACCCTGCCACCTGAAGCTCACCGACCCGAGCATTCCGCTGAGCAAGAACCTGCCGCTGTACGACGAACCGGCACAGCGTTACTGCCCGGCCGGCGTTTATGAAGTCGTGACTCAGGAAGACGGCGAGAAGCGCTTCCAGATCAACGCCCAGAACTGCGTTCACTGCAAGACCTGCGACATCAAGGACCCTGCACAGAACATCACCTGGGTGACACCCGAAGGTGCCGGCGGCCCGACTTACCCGAACATGTAAGCCGGTTGCTCTGATAAAAAGGCTCCCTACACGGGGGCCTTTTTGTTACCCACAATTCCTGTCGGAGCGAACACGTCAGAAACTGCGCTCGAAACAGCGCCTGTGCCGCAATTGTGCGTCGAGCACCTCGAAGCTCAGACCTTCAGACCAAGCTCCGCCGACAGCCGGGCTGTGACCCCTTTGATCAGGGGAATCAGCTCGGCCATTTTTTCCAGTGGCATGTACGGCACCGTGCTCGCAATGCTGATGCCGGCGACGATGCGCTTGCTGGCATCGCGTATCGGTGCGGCGACGCAGCGGATCGACGGTTCGTTGTCTTCCAGGTCGAAGGCGTAGCCACCGGCCACGTACTCGACCATGCGCTGGCGGAACTGCGCCCAGGATTGCTCCGGGTGCTGCGGCCAGAACTGATTTTTCCCACCTTCTGGCAAGCTGACTTCGTACAACCGTTGCCATTCTTCCTCGGTGTCATCCAGCATCAGCGCCTTGCCGATCCCGGTGCGTGCCAACGGCATGCGGTGGCCAACCCGTGAACGCATTTCCGGGCCGTTGCGCCCTGGGTTCTTGTGCAGATACAAGACTTCGTCGCCTTCGCGAATCGCCAGGTGAATGGTGTCGCCGGTCAACGCCGACAACTCATCCAGATACGGCCCGGCCAGGGTCACCAGCGGCAGCTCTTCACGGGCCTGGAAACCCAGCTCGATCAACTTCGGCCCCAGCAGATAACCGATCTGCGGCACCACGCGTAAGTAACGCTCGTCCACCAGGCAACTGGCCAGTCGATGCGTGGTACTGCGCGTGGTGCCGATCAGACGGGCGATTTCCTTCAGGTCGCGTGCACCACTGGCCACGGCCTGCACGACACCCAAACCGCGAAGCAAAGTCTGGGTGCCAGTGGGCGCAGCGTCCTTGGTGTGTTTTGCAGCGTCTTCCTGCATATCCAGCCTTTAGCGTTGAGCGAGTGAACGGGCGGCATTATGGTCGCCCGAGGGCTGCGACTACAACTCGATACGCTCGACCTTGCCCACCAGCAGGATGTAGGAAAGCGCACCCAGCAAGGCCAGAACCGAGATGTAGGTAATGGCTGGCGCGAAGGAATCTCCGCTGGCGAGGAAACCGATGACGATCGGCGTGGCGATGGCCGACAGGTTACCGATGAAGTTGAAAACGCCACCGGTCAATCCCAGCAGACGCGCCGGTGCCAGGGTCGAAACCAGCGACCAGGTGATGGACGCCAGGCCGTTGCCGAAAAAAGCCAGCGCGAGGAAGGCAATCACCAGCGGCGTCGATTCGACGAAGTTGGCCCCGATGATCGAGGTCGAAATCAACAAACCGCCGATGATCGGCAACTTGCGGGCAAAGCCCACGGAGTAACCACGACGGATCAGGAAGTCCGAGAAGAAACCCGAGCAGAGCACGCCCACGAAGGCCGCCAGGAACGGCAACGATGCCAGCAACCCGGACTTGATGAAGTCCATGCCACGGTATTTCACCAGGTAGGTCGGGAACCAGGTGAGGAAGAACCACAACGTCGAGTTGAGGCAGAACTGGCCCAGGTAGATGCCCCAGAGTTTGCGTTTGGTCAGGACGATGCCCAGGTCGGTCCAGCTGAATTTGGCTTTGACCTTGGCTTGTTCCTTCTGGATGTCCACCAACCCGCCGCCTTCGCGGATCAAGTCGATTTCAGCCTGGTTGGCGCCCTTGAAGTCCCGTGGCTCACGATACACGGCGTACCAGATCACCGCCCACAGGATGCCCACCGCGCCGGTGGTGACAAACACCATGTGCCAGCCGAATTCATGCTGCAGCCAGGCGAGGACCGGCGTCAGGAACGCCAGGCCGACGAACTGCCCGGAGGTGTAGAAACCGATGGCCGTGGCGCGCTCGCGCTCGGGGAACCAGGTGGTGACCACCCGGCTGTTGATCGGGTACGCAGGGGCTTCCAGGGCGCCGACCGCCATGCGCAGGACGAACAGCGCGATGAAGCTGCCAGCGAAGCCGAGCATCACCGTGGCGATCGACCACAGCAACAATGCGGCAGTGTAGAGAATGCGCGGCGGAACACGATCGACCAGCCAGCCGCCGGGGATCTGCATGGCGGCATAGGTCCAGCCGAACGCGGAGAAAATCAGCCCGACATGAATCGGGTCGATGCCCAGGTCGCTGGTCAGCGCCGGGGCGGCGATGGACAGGTTGCTGCGGTCCAGGTAGTTGATCACCACGGTGATGAACAGCAGGACCATGATGAAAAAACGCTTGCGGCTGGGCGTCACCAGTGACGCCTGCCCGGTGAGGGTTTGCGATTGCATGGGGGGTGCCTCTTTTTATCTTTATTGAGGTCGAGCTGAAGCGCTGAGTCAGTCCCCTTGTGGGAGCGGGCTTGCTCGCGATAGCGGTGTGTCATTCGACATCGATGCCGGCAGACAAACCATCGCGAGCAGGCTCGCTCCCACAGGGGGCTATAAGATGAATCAAACGAGACTCACCACTCGGCAAAACTGCCATCGGCATGACGCCAGATCGGGTTGCGCCAGCGGTGGCCGACCGCTGCACGCTCGATCACGTATTCCTCGTTGATCTCGATGCCCAGGCCCGGGCCGTTGGGGATCTTCACCATGCCCTGGTCGTAGTCGAACACCCGCGGGTCCTTCACGTAGTCGAGCAGGTCGTTGCTCTCGTTGTAGTGGATGCCCAGGCTCTGTTCCTGGATGAACGCGTTGTAGCAGGCCGCGTCCAGTTGCAGGCAAGCCGCCAGGGCAATCGGGCCCAGCGGGCAATGCAGCGCCAGCGCGACGTCGTAGGCCTCGGCCATGTTGGCGATCTTGCGGGTCTCGGTGATCCCCCCGGCGTGAGAGGCGTCGGGCTGGATGATGTCGACGTAGCCTTCGCTCAACACACGCTTGAAATCCCAGCGTGAGAACAGGCGTTCGCCCAGCGCAATCGGCGTGCTGGTCAGTGGTGCCAGTTCCTTCAACGCTTCGTAGTTTTCACTGAGCACCGGTTCTTCGATGAACATCAGCTTGTACGGGTCGAGTTCCTTCATCAGCACCTTGGCCATTGGCTTGTGCACCCGGCCATGGAAGTCCACGCCAATGCCGACGTTCGGGCCGACCGCATCACGCACGGCGGCAACGTTGGCCAGGGCCAGGTCGACTTTTTCGAAGGTGTCGAGAAATTGCAGTTCTTCGGTACCGTTCATTTTGACGGCCGTGAAACCACGAGACACCGCTTCTTTCGCCGCGCGGGCGGTGTCTGCAGGGCGGTCGCCGCCGATCCACGAATACACGCGAATCTTGTCGCGAACCTGACCACCGAGCAGGTCGCTGACCGACACGCCCAGCGCCTTGCCCTTGATGTCCCACAACGCCTGGTCGATGCCGGCGAGTGCGCTCATGTGGATGGCGCCACCCCGGTAGAAGCCGCCGCGGTAAAGCACGGTCCAAATGTCTTCGATGTTGCGTGGGTCTTTGCCGATCAGGTAGTCGGACAATTCTTCGACGGCAGCCGCGACAGTGTGAGCGCGGCCTTCGACCACGGGCTCGCCCCAACCGGTCACGCCTTCATCGGTTTCGACCTTGAGGAAGCACCAGCGCGGCGGAACGATGAAGGTGGTCAGCTTGGTGATTTTCATCTGATTGTCTCTCTTGTTAGATGCAGCGCATGCAGCGCCGAAAATGCTTAGCGAAGAGCCTTCCAGGCCGCGACGTAGGCCTTGGCATTGGCCGCTACTTGCTCGGGCGACATGCCCGGCTTGAACAAACCGGAACCGAGGCCGAACCCTCGAACGCCAGCGTCGATGAACACTTGCATGTTGTCCGGGGTGATCCCGCCCACCGGTGCCAGGATGGTTCCGGCCGGCAACACGGCCAGCCAGGCCTTGACCACCGTCGGACCCATTTGCTCAGCCGGGAACATCTTCAGCACATCGGCGCCTTCAGCCAGCGCGGCAAACGCTTCGGTAGGCGTCGCCACACCCGGTGACAGGAACAATCCGGCCGCCTTCGCCGCGCGCAACACCTTGGCATCGCTGTGCGGCATGACGATCACCTGGCCACCAGCGGCTTTCACCTGCTCGACCTGTTCCGGCGTCAACACCGTGCCGGCGCCGATCAGGCAATCGGCAGGCAAGGTGCTACGCAGGATGCGGATACTTTCGTACGGTTCGGGTGAATTGAGCGGCACTTCGATGACGCGAAATCCGGCGGCGTACAGCACTTCGCCGATGGCCGCCGCTTCTTGCGGACGCAGGCCGCGCAGGATGGCAATCAGACCGTTTTGCGCCAGGGCTTGCTTGAGCATGTCAGACCTCCAGTCAGGTTTAACGCGAGGGTTGTTGGGGGACGAGGCCAGCGGCAACCGCCAGTTGCCACAAACCGCGCTCGGTGGCCTGCTCGGCCAGCGTCACACGAGCAAAACCGCAGGCGTCGAGGGCCCGGCTGTAGCGGGAGCAGAGTTGGCTGTTGCCAATCAGAATGACCGAAGGCAGGTGCACGCTGCAGCGCCGACGACGCAGTACGGCGGCCAGCGCCGTCAGTTCATGGCCGATGAGCAGGCCGGACAGGTAATCCGCTTGAGCACTGGCGCTGAGCTCGCCGGTCAGGCCGAGGCTGCGGGCACTGAACATCGTCGACAGCGGACCGGTTTCGCCCTCGGTCGACAGCGCCACTTGCACGCCACGGTCAAATGCAGCGCTGTCAAAGGACCCGCCGCGTTGTTGGGTGCGTCCCAGAATGCTGTGATCGCTGAGCACCGCGAAGACTTCGCCGGTCATGAAAGTGTCGAAATGCACGATGCAACCGTCGGCCACTTCCACCCACTTCGAATGACTGCCCGGCAGGCCGATCAGCAGATCGTCACCCTTCTCTTCCGGCAGACGTTGCAGAACGCCCAGGACCTGGGTTTCTTCGCCGCGCATCACATTGGGCAGGCGCGAACGCTGGATCACGCCCGGCACGATATGCACGTCGACACCGCGCACACTGCGCACGGTTTGCAGCGAAGTGCCCAGATTGGCGACATTGGCCGGTGTGTCGCAGTACGCCGCTTCGCGCCAGCCCTGGGCGCTGCCGACCATGCCACAGGCAATCACCGGCAGACCAGGTTGGGCGTCAAGCCAATCGCCGCAGGCATCAAGGAACGCCAGTTCAAAACCGTCGGTGCACATCACGCCGCCGATGTCTCGCGGCGTGACGGGCAACTGCATGATGCCGCACGACAGCGAGCGCTGTTCCAGCACCTGGCCATCTGCAGCGAGTTTGTAAGCACGTAATGAGGTTGTCCCCCAGTCGAGCGCGATCAATTGCGCCAGCATCGCTTCACCTGTTTTGTTTATTGGGCAGTGAGTGAGCCGGACTATAAACCCGCAAAGGGATAAATCTCAATATATAAATACTTATCCCATATTGTGAGACAAAACAAAAAAAAGACCGCAGCCATTGCGATCTTCTCAAATGTTTGGGAGCAGTCAGTTGCCTTGGGCAAACTCGCGCAACACCGCACCATCCATCCGGTAACGCACCCACTCCTCTTGCGGTTGCGCCCCCAGCGACTTGTAGAACTCGATAGCCGGCGTGTTCCACTCCAGCACACTCCACTCGAAACGCCCGCAATCATTGGCGCAGGCGATTTTCGCCAGGTGGCGTAGCAGGGTCTTGCCTGCTCCGCCGCCGCGCTGTTCGGGTGTGATGTACAGGTCTTCCAGGTACAGGCAATTGCTGCCCAGCCACGTCGAATAGCTGAAGAAGAACACGGCGAAACCGATCGGCACGCCGTCACGCAGGCAGATCAGGCCATGGGCCGTGGCGCCTTCGCTGAACAGGCTGCGTTCGATGTCGGCAACGCTGGCGATGACTTCGTGGCGGGCGCGTTCGTAGTCGGCCAGTTCGGTGATGAACCCGAGGATTTGCGGGGCATCGCTCGGGGTCGCCGGGCGGATCTCGATGGTCATGGACGGGCCTTCGTCAAAATGGAAAACGTCATGGTATGTCGACGCGGCGCACGCGTCACAGGGATTTATCCCAAGCCCTGCGCATTACTCCGGTCATTACTCATCCTGAAATCGAGAACCAGAGACCTAACATCCTCGCCTCGCGTGATAGATAGAAGACTCTTTGCAATGAACGGGTCAAGGAACCACGTCATGTCCAGTGCTCCACCCCAAGTCTCGCGCAAGCTGTTTGGCATGTTTTGCCTGGCCAGCTATCTGTTGTCGCTGTCGTACGGCTCGACGTTTCTGTTGTCACTGCTGATCGGTGCACGCGGGGGGAACGAACACGATGCCGGTAGCGTGATCTCTGCGGCAATGCTCAGTACGTTCGCGGCGGTGATCGTCTCCGGGCATTTGTCCGATGTGTTCGGTGCGGCGCGCTCGATTGCGTTGTTCGGCGTTCTGCTGGTGGTGGCCAGCCTGGGGTTCGCCATGACGCCGGGCTTCGGGCACCTTCTGCTGTTTTTCGGCCTGTTGCTGGGGTTGGGCTGGGGCGTCTTCTATACGCTCGGGCCGATCATCGTCGCCAGCCTGGTCGTGCCCGCGCAACGCGCCAAATACTTCGCCCTGCTGTCGGGCAGCATGATGACCGGCATCGGCAGCGGCCCGTTGCTGGGGCGTGCGGCCAGCGCACTGGGCTACCCGCTGACTTCGGCGTTTTACCTCGCGGCACTGGCCAGCCTGATCGGCGTCGTGCTGTTCTGGCGCCTGGACGCGCGGTTAAACAAGGCGCCCTCGCCCACCGCCAGCGTCGCGCGCATCTCGTGGAGAGCCACCTTTGAAGTGCTGTCGTCCAGGGCGGTGCTGCCGATCGTCATGGTGGGTCTGGGCGGTTGCGTCTTTGGTGGCCTGTCGAGTTTCCAAACCAGCTATGCGACATCACGTTCGCTGGATTACTCGCTGTTCTTTTTCGGCTTCATGGGCGCCGCAATCAGTAGTCGCATGTTGATCGCGGGCTTCGTGGTCAAGCGCGATCCGCTGCGCGCTTCATGCCTGTTGTCGGGGTTGATGATGGGTTCGATCGTGCTGTTCGGCTTTGTCGTCGACAACAGCTTCACCTACGTGCTGGCCGCAATGACGCTTGGCGTAGGCTATGGACTGACGTACTCGGTGATCAACGGCCTGGCCGCCAACGAAGCACCCGGCGGAGTCACCGCGCAAGCGTTGCTGCTGTTCAGTCTGTCGTACTTTATCGGCGTGTTCGGCTTCCCGTTGCTGGCGGGCAAGATCATCGTCGAACAAGGCATGGGAACACTTTTGCTGACAATTCTGGCGGTGGCGTTGTTGAACTGGTTGATCACCGTAGGCCGCCTGCTCTGGCGCCGGTTCAACCTCAAGACGCCACAGCCGGCCTGAACCGTTCGTCGTTCATCAGGCACCAATCCAAAGGGAGGGTGGACCAACATCAGGTAAGGACTCTTAATGAAATGGAGACGACACCATGCTCATGTCCCGACTGACCGCCCTCACCTTCGCTACCCTGTTGTCCTCTGCAGCGTTCGCTGACACTACCGCCTCAGGAACAGGCCCGACCGACCCAGTCACCAAACCTCAATCTCCAGCCATTCAAAGCGCGCCCGGTATCAACACCGATGGCGGCGGCGTCGATCAGAACCTGCCGCCGTCTACCGGCACCGACCCACGCACCAAAGGCAACGACACGGGACGCCAAGGCGTACCAGACGGCGCCACTCCGGACAATACCGGCACTCGCTCCAAAACCACCACTGGTGGTTCGGGCTCCGAAGGCGGCGCCAATCAGTAAATCGCCACGCCAGTAATCCATTGCCATGAAAGAGGTAACCATGAACGTCGATGAAAACCTTGAGAAAGAAGTCCTGACCCGTTTGCTGCACGCTCATCCGAGCGGGCTGGGTAAAGAGGTCCTGGACAATTACCGGGGAGAGAAAGTCGTGGCCAGCACCCTGGCCACACTGCAGGAGCGCGGGTTGATCCAGCAGGGTCACGTGGTGTGCAACGAGGCTGGCGAGCACTCGTTGAACCTGCCGATCAAGCTCAGTGCCGCCGGGGTCGAGGCGGCGCGCAAGCTGGATGTCTGACGCGAAAAATCCGGTCGCCGCCACGAGCGGCGGCGACTTTCGATGCATACACCAGGAGAATTGCCATGCCTCGTGGAAGCAAAGACAAGTACACCGCCGAGCAAAAACGCAAGGCTGAACACATCGAGGAAAGTTACGAGCACAAAGGAGTGTCGAAAGATGAAGCCGAGGCTCGGGCTTGGGCCACGGTCAACAAACAGTCAGGTGGCGGGGAGCGCAGCGGATCGGGTCGTAAGAAGCCGGCGCGGGCGAAGTCCGAAGATCGCAAGGAGTCCTCGAGACGCGCTGTGGCCAGCCGTGAGGGGCACCCGCGAAGCAGCAAGGCCTCCCGAGAAACCCAGACCGTAGCGAGCTTGAAGAAAGAAGCCTCGGCGAAGAAGATTCCGGGGCGCTCCACGATGCGCAAGCAGGAGTTGATCGAGGCGTTGCGCAAGGCCGGCTGAGTCTTGAGTGTTGCAATGAGGCTGATGGCCTCTTCGCGGGCAAGCCCGCTCCCACAGATTGGATACGCCCCTGTAGGAGCGAGCTTGCTCGCGATGGGGCCGGTACAGGCACCGGAATTTTGTGTTGAAGCCTATGGCCTCTTTGCGAGCAAGCTCGCTCCTACAGGGGCACGCATTCAGCAGAAGGAATAAAATCTCCCGTGGGAGCGGGCTTGCTCGCGATGGGGCCTGCTCAGGCTCTATAAGGACTGGCGAATAAACGCATCCACCTCAGCAGCCCCAGGCGCCGTCGCCGGCCCCCAGCGCGTCACCGCCAAAGCCGCCGCTGCATTCGCCCGCCGCGCCGCCGCGAGCACCGGCAGGCCTTGCGCCAACCCGGCGAGGAACACCCCGGCATGGGCATCACCGGCACCGTTGCTGTCCACCGCTTCGACTTTGAAACCCGGTACATGACTGCGGATGCCACCCTGATTGATCCAGCAGCCCCGAGGCCCGTCACGCACCACCATCATCACCTTGGGCGAAAGCAATCCAGCCAACTGACCGAGTGCTGCGTCGAGGTTCGATTCCCCGGTGATCTTCAGCGCCTCAACGCTGTTGCTGGTCCACACATCAATGCGCGGCATCAAGGCCCGCAACAACGGCGCATCCGGTGAGTCCACCAGTGGCCCCGGATCAAACACTACGCTGATTGCCGCAGGCAGCCCCAGCACCCAATCCACCAGGGCCTGGGCCTTGCCGACCTGCGACAGGCTATAGCCACTGACGTAGACAAAGTCTCCCGCCTCGACCGGCACGCCGGCCAGTTCCTCGGCGGACACCTCACCTTCTGCACCGATGTAGGAAATGAAGCTGCGCTCGGCTGACGCCTCGGTAACCGCCACGCACAAACCGGTATCGCGCTCGGCAGGCTGGACGATGCCAAGGTGAATGCCTTCAGCCGCCATCGCCGCCCGGGCCAGGTCGCCGAAACGACCATTGCCATGACGCCCGAGGTAAACCACTGGCAAGCCATTGCGCTGCGCAGCGGCCATCACATTGAAGCCGCCGCCGACCTCAAAATCGGCGGACTGGGCCAACACATCGCCACCCGGTGGTGGCAGCTTGTCTACCGCCATGACCAGGTCGATGATGACCTGGCCGGTGTGTAACAACTTAGGCATGAGCATTCTCAATCACGGCAGCACGACGATCCCTGGCCCCGCCGAGTACAGCGTAAATCCCACCGGCGACCAGGAACGTCACGATCCAGCCCAAGCCGTTATGACCGAGCCAGGAGTCGGAGAGGAAACCGCGAAACCAAACGGTCTGTTCGGTGGTGCCAATCGTGGTGAAGCTGAAACCCAGCACGATCGCCACGGCCCAGGCACCGAACGCCCGCCATTCGACGCCGCCGCGATACCAGTAGGCGCTGCTCGGGGTGACATCCAGCAAGTCGGCAGGGCTGTAGTAGTGACGGTGAATCAGGTCGACTACAAAGATCCCGACCCAGGCCGTGATCGGCACCGCCAGCAGGGAAATGAACGTGATGAACGGGCCGTAGAAGCTGTCAGCGATCAGCATGAAGTAGATGGAGCCGGCGAAGATCGCCACGATGTCGACCACAACCGCGTACACGCGCTTGACCTTCAGGCCCAGGGTCAACGTAGTCAGGCCAGCGGAGTACACCGACAGGTTGTTGGACAGCAGCAGACCGCCAAATGCGGTGATCAGGTACGGCACCGCCATCCAGGTCGGCAGCATGTCGCGAATCGCGACGATCGGGTCAGTGGCCGACGCCAGGTCATTGTTGCCCACCGACAGCAGGCCGCCGAGGGTGATCAGCAGCACCAGTGGAATGCCGGCACCAAACGCTGCCGATGCAACCAGGCGCACGGCCTTGACGCTGCGATGCTGGTAGCGCGACATGTCGGCACCGGCATTGGCCCAACCGATACCGGTGCCCGCCGCCATGGTGCCGATGCCGATGATCATTGCGCTCATCGGCGCCGGCGTGGCGTTGAACACGGCACTCCAGTCGATGGTGGCGCAGAGGAAGCCGCCCACCAGAATGTTCAGCGCCCCAAACACATAGGTCGCCCATTTTTGGATCACCAGCAGCGTCGCGTGGCCTAGCCCCGACACCGACAACGTCAGGAGCACGAAAATCGCGATGAAGACCAGCGTCAGCAAAGGTGCGCTTTTCGCTTCCACCGGCGAGCCGAACAGGATCGAACACAACGACAGCAGTACGAAGGCCGCAGTGGTGGTGTTGACGGTTTCCCAACCCAGACGCGACATCAGCGAAACCAGCGTCGGGCCGATGTTGCCGCGCACGCCGAAGATCGCCCGCGACAGCGTCAGGCTCGGTGCTCGGCCACGACGACCGGCAATGGAAATGATCCCCACCACCGCGAAGGAACCGGCGGCCCCGAGAATCGCGACGATGATCGCCTGCCAGATCGCCAACCCCCGAAACGCTACCAACGTGGCCCCCAGCGGCAGGCCGAGGATGGAAATGTTGGCGGCGAACCAGACCCAGAACAGTTGCAGCGGATGCCCGTTGCACTCCGCTTCCGGTACCGGTTCGATCCCCCGGGTCTCCAGTTGCCCGGCGCTTTGCCCGACGTTTGATGAACTCATGTAAAAGGCTCCTGTTGCCATTTTTGTGCTTGTGGGCAATTGCAGAAATCGACAAAACATCCCGGCGGTCCTGGCCGTGTTGTGCGATCCATTGCGGTGAATAATTCGATAAAGCGGTGCACCCCTGTAGGAGCGAGGTTGCTCGCGATGGTAGCCCAGACACCGCGGGGATTCAGACATCCCGCGTTATCGTTGACGACCATTGCGGGCAAGCCCGCTCCTACAGGGTGTGCGTCAGCGCAGTGCGAGAAGCCCTTGCACCAAAGGCTCCAGCTTCAACCCGTTGACAGTCTTGACCTGCTCGATCATCGAGGCTGGCCAGCTTTCAAGGCCCAGGCAGGCCCCCAGCATAGCCCCGAGAATCGCCGCGATGGTGTCGGTGTCGCCACCCAGGCCGGCGGCCATGCACAGCGCGTCGAAGGCATTCATCTCACCGATGGCCACTTGCTGCGCCAACGCGAACGAAACCACCACCGACTCCTGCGACGCCACGGACGTGCCGATCACGTCGTAAAGCAGATCCGCAAGCAACGCCTTGTCACGATCAACGCTGATGGTACGCGCCCAACTGATCCGCGAGGCAATGCGCCCGCCCGCGACCCAGTGTCCATGCTCTTCGGCCTGCTGTGCGATCTGCTGGCCGAGGTTCAACGCCTCGCCCAGATCCATGCCGTTGATACCGGCCGAGACCACCGCCGCCACCGCCGCCGCACTGGAGATGCCCAGCGTGGTGTTATGGGTGACCTGGCAGGCCTGCACCACGGCAGCGATGAATGCCTGTGGCTTGGCGACATCGGCGGCAATGCCCACCGGTGTAATGCGCATCGCCGCGCCGTTGGTGGTGCCGTAGCGCCCGGCTTCTTCAGGCGAATGGCCGGCAAGGATCATCTCGATGGCGCGCTTGGTCGACGGGCCGAGCAAATCCTGCGAGCCCTTGGCCTGCATCGCCGCTTCCCATTCGATCAGTCGCTGCGCCAGCAACGCAGGTTCGATGGTGCCCCGGCCATCAACCAGCAACTGGCCGACCAGGATCGCCTGCTCGGTGTCATCGGTGATGGAGCCCTTGGGCATGTTGGCGGCAATCGGCTGATGGGGGCCTGCATCTTCCAGGCGTGTGATCTCGCCGAAACGGGACTGGATTTCGGCACGGCTCAGCGATTGGGTCGGCATGCCCAGCGCATCACCCAGGGCCAGTCCGTAGAATGCGCCCAGGGCACGATTGAGCGCCGTCATTGTGTATTTCCAAATTGCAGGTGCAGGCGAAAATGTACGGGATCGAGCAGGCTTTCGACCTGTTCCATGAAACGGTTTTGCCGGTCGTAGGTCGTCCGCAACGCTTTGAGGAATACGGTGCCGGTGGGGCGTCCGAGTAGCTGGGCGTCTTCGGCACTCAAGGGTTCGGCGCCAATCCACTGGTCGCCGCGTTCGCCGATGTAGCCGTAGGCGGCCAGGGTAATGGTCAGGGAGTTGTCGATCAGGCCGACTCGCGGCAGGCTTTCCAGGCCCCCGGTGGCAGGCATCAATGAGCGTTCAAGGGAGACCAGCGTGCCGTCGTTGGCGCGACGGCGGCGGTCGAGTGTGATGAACTGGTCGGTGCCAAAGCGCGACAGCAGGTCCGGTCGCGTGACCGCCTCCAGCCGCAGTACTTCGGTATTGACCAGCGCCCCGCTGTCGGCCAGTGCCTGCGCCCAGCCGCTGCGCTGATCAAGCACCACGCCGTCGAAAGTGACGATGGAACCTACTCCGCTTTGGGTCGCAATGTATTTGCGCCGTTTCAGTTCGGCCAGCGCTTCACGCAGCGTGCCGCGGCTGACCTTGAATTCTTGAGCCAACTGATGCTCACCCGGCAATAGAAAACCGTCCTCCAACAGACCGCTTTCAATGCGCCGGATGAGTTCGTCGACCACCCGTTGTTTCTTGTCGAATCGTACCTGTCTAATCATGTACAAATTGATACCCGAAACATGCTGTTACGGGCAAGGAATATTTAAGGGAGGTGACAGGTGGAGGGCTGACCGCTGCGCGGTCAATCGCGACGGTTCGACGCCTCGACAAGCTCGCTCCTACAGTGATCGCATTTCAACTGTAGGAGCGAGCTTGTCGAGGCGTCGAACCGTCGCGATTGGCAATATCAGATCAACACGATTCTCAACGCTGCTTCAACCGGTCAATCACCACCGCCAACAGCAGGATCGAACCGCGAATCACATACTGGTAGAAGGTGTCGATGTTCTTGAGGTTCATGGCATTCTCGATGATCGCCAGAATCAACACCCCGGCAATCACATGCCGGATCATGCCAATACCGCCACTGAGCGATACGCCACCCAGAACGCAAGCCGAAATTACCGTCAGTTCAAAACCCTGGCCAATCATTGGCTGGCCCGAAGTCATGCGCGACGCCAGGATCACCCCGGCCAATGCGCCGATCACGCCGTGCACGGCGAAGATGATGATCTTGGTCCGGTCAACGTTGACGCCGGCCAGCAACGCCGCTTCCTGGTTGCCACCGATGGCCATGGTGTTGCGTCCGTACGTGGTGTAGTTCAGCAGCCAGCCGAAAAACAGGAAGCAAACGATGGTGATCAGGATCGGCACCGGTACGCCGAACAACTGGCCGTTGCCGTAGACGAAGAACGATTCCTGGGACACGCCCACCGCTTTGCCGTTGGCGAAGATGTAGGCCAGGCCACGCACGATTTGCATGGTCGCCAGCGTAGTGATCAAGGCATTGACCCGCAGCTTGGCAATCACGATGCCATTGATCAGCCCGACGATCAGCCCCATGCACAGCGCCGCCGCCACGCCGAGGAATACGCTGTCGGTGTCACGCATCACCACCGCCGCGACCACACCGGCACAGGCAATCACCGAACCTACCGACAAGTCAAAATGCCCCGATGCCAGGCAATACAGCATCGTGCACGCGGCAATGCCGGTGGTGGAGATCGCCAGGCCCAGGCCGCGCATGTTGAGCGGCGAGAGGAAGTTGTCGATCAGCAGTGTGCAAAGCACGAAGATACCGACCGCTGCCGCCAGCATCGCCCAGTCATCGAGAAAGCGCCGCAGGTCCAGCGGTTTGCGCGTCGTCGGCAGGGTTTCGTTTTGGGTTGTCATCATAGTCACCTCTCAGTTCGCCACGCCGTCAGCGCGTTGGCGCGGCAAAGCCAGTTGCAGCAGGTTGGATTCATTGGCCTGTTCGCGGCTTAGCTCGCCACGCATTGCCCCTTCGCACATCACCAGGATCCGGTCGGAAATGCCCATGACTTCCATCAGGTCGCTGGACACCACGATGACCGCGATCCCACTGTCGGCCAGGTTATGAATGATCTGGTAGATCTCGGCCTTGGCGCCGATGTCGATGCCACGAGTGGGCTCGTCGAGCAGCAGCACCTTCATCGGCATCGACAGCCATCGACCGAGGATCGCCTTCTGCTGGTTGCCGCCGGAGAGAAACTTGATCTGTTGTCCGGCATGGGGCGTTTTCACCCTGAGCGCCTTGATCTGCTTGTCAGCATTGTCCTTTTCCCAGAGCCCGCGAATCAGGCAGCGGAAACCGGAATGGGCCGGGCGTGCGCTGATGTTGATGTTTTCGGCGACACTGCCCAACGGAATGATGCCCTCCTTCTTGCGGTCCTCCGGACACAGCAGAATGCCGGCGGCGATCGCGTCCCGGGGTGAGCGTAGTTGCAATTCATGACCGCGCAATTCCAGGCGTCCGGCGCTGCTGCGCTCCAGGCCACTGAGCAGGCGGAACAGCTCCGTGCGCCCGGCACCCACCAGCCCGAACAGGCCGAGGATCTCGCCTTTGTGTGCGTCGAAACTCATCGGCTCGCGCAAGCCCGGCCCGAGGAGGCCATCGGCTCGCAACGCCACCGCCCCCCGCTTGCGCGGACGGTAATCGTAGATGTCCTGGATGTCGCGGCCGACCATGCAAGTGACCAGTTGATCGTGGGTCAGCTCGCTCATGTCCTCGAAGGTACGCACGTAGCGGCCGTCCTTGAAGACCGTCACCGCGTTGCAGATGCGGAACACTTCTTCCATGCGATGGGACACGTAGAGCACCACTTTGCCTTCATCGCGCAGGCGACCAATGATTGCCATCAAGCGATCGATCTCCCGCGCCGACAGGCTGCTGGTCGGTTCGTCAAAGGCGATCACGTGCGCGCCTCGGGACAGGGCCTTGGCGATTTCCACCAGTTGCCGCTGACCAAGAGACAGGCGCCCGACTTTCTCCTGCGGGTCGATTTCGTCCGCCAGGCCCTTGAGGCAGGCCAACGCCTGCTGGCGCAACGCGCCGCGATTGATCAGGCCGAAACTGGCGGGCAGATGCCCGAGAAACAGGTTTTCGGCGACGGTCATTTCCGGCACCAAGTGCAGCTCCTGGTGAATCACCGCCACCCCGCTGGCGATGCTGTCGGCCGTGGACTTGAAGGCCATCGTCCGTTCACCGATCTGTAAATCGCCGCTGCTGGGCGTGTAGGCACCGCCGAGGATTTTCAGCAGGGTCGACTTGCCGGCGCCGTTCTCGCCCATCAAGGCATGGACCTGGCCTGGATGTGCGACGAAGCTGATGCCGTCCAGCGCCTTGACGCCGGGAAAGGTCTTGCCGATCCCGTTGAAACGTAAACTGCCGCCGGCGCTGTCTTGTTGTGTTTGTACTTGCGCGTGCATAAACCACCTCATCCCACGGATCAGGCAGCCCCGTTGCCAGGGCCGCCGGGGAAATCAATCGAGCCTCAGTTCCACAGGCCGATTTTTTCCAGTTCCTGCTTGAAGTTGTCCCGAGTGATCAGCGTCACGTCGTCCATGGCGGTGTACTTCGGCGGCTCCTTGCCGGTGGTGACCCACTCGAACATCATGCTGGCGGTGTTATAGCCTTCGATGTGCGGGCTGGGCAGCATCGAACCGAAGAAACCGCTGTTGGGCTTTTTCAGTTCACCGATGGCATCGGTGCCGTTGATGCCGATGCCGATCACGTTGGCCGCCGCAAACCCGGCGCTTTCGGTGGCGCGCACGCCGCCCAGCACGGTGTTGTCGTTCATGCCGCCAATGATCAGGTTTTTTGCCGCGCCCGGCAGTTTCACCAATGCAGAGTTGGTGGCGTCCATGCTGCCCGGCACGTCGAGGGTCTTGAGCGCCGAGAACAGGATGTGATCCTTCGGCATCCCGGCGTCTTCCAATGCCTTGACCGAACCGTCGGTGCGCTTCTTGCCTGTGTCCAGTTCGTTGTAGGTGTTGATCACCGCGTAGGTGTCTTTCCAGTCCCAGCCACGTTTTTTCGCTTCGGTGGCCATCGCCGCGCCCTGCTTCTGCCCGACCTCGTAAGCCGCCATCCCGAGGTACGGCACGTCTTCCATGAATTTGCCGCTGGCATCGACGAAGCGGTCATCCACGGCAATCACTTTCAAACCGTTGAGCTTGGCCTTGGCCATGATTGCCGGGCCCAGGGAGACGTCCGGCGGACAGATCACGAAACCCTTGGCGCCGTTGGCGGCAAGGCTGTCGATGGCAGAGAGGGTTTTCTCGCCGTCCGGCACGGCAATCTTGATCACGGTGAAGCCCTTGTCCTTGCCGGCTTTTTCCGCGAAGGCCCATTCGGTCTGGAACCAGGGCTCTTCCGCCTGCTTCACCAGAAAACCGATTTTGATTTCCTCGGCAGCCAGCAGCGTACTGCTCAGGCTGACGGCGGTAACCGCCAAGGCAACACGGCACAGGGAACGGATCCCACGACGACGATTCATAAGCTGACTCCTTGTTATTTTTTTTGAGCGTTAGTTGAAAGCCAATCAAAGGTTACTGCAAATAGTCATATTATATGATGATTGAATTACAGCCGCACTTTAGCGCCTGGAACCCCGGTTACTCAGTCGTGGTACAGCACCGAGCGACCACCATCGATGGTGATGCATGAAGCATTGATGAAGGGCGCTTCATCACTGGCCAGGAACACCGCGGTCATCGCCACTTCCATGGGCTGGCCGATGCGCCGTGGTGGATGCAGGTCGAACGCCCGTTGACGCTCGGCGTGCGGGTCGGCAAAACCGTTCCAGTAATCGATGTTCAGTTGGGTTTCGATGTAGCCTGGGGCGATGGCGTTGACCCGAATGCCCTTGGGCGCGTACTCGATGCCCAGCGCACGGGTCAGGCCGAGCAACCCGTGCTTGGCCACCGGATAGGGAAAACAGCCTGGAATGATGTGGCTGGAATGGGTCGAAGCGATGTTGATGATGCTGCCGACACCCTGTTCGATCATCTGTGGCAGTACGGCCTTGCAACCGAACCAGGCTCCGTCCAGGTCGATGGCGAAACAACGGCGCCAGTCTTCCTCGGTCATTTGCAGGGGATCGCGAAATACATTGACGCCTGCGCAGTTGACCAGCACGTCGATGCGGCCGTAACGCTCGACCGCCAGCCGTGCCATAGCATGCAAGTCCTGTGGGCTGGATACGTCGGCCCTGATCGCCTGGACGTCGAAGCCCTTGTCGCGCCAGAGAGCAGCGACTGCCTCGACCTTCTCGCCCTGGATATCACTGATGATCAATCGGGCCTGCTGGCAGGCGAAGGCCGCAACGATTGCCTCGCCGATGCCCTGGGCTGCGCCGGTCAGCAGTACGACCTTGTCTTTCAGGCGCTCACCCTGCGGCGGCTCGGGCACCGCTGGCAGCGAAAGGAGCTCAGCCATGCAGCGCGACTCCCTTTTCCAGGCACGACAAAAACCGGGCATCCATCGATGTCCGGTTGAAAATCCTGTAGGTAAATCGTTTCATCACTTCACCTGTTTTATTCTTTTTAAGTGTGAGTGCGTGCAACTGATGGATCTGACTATAAACCCGGCGGGCAAATAATCTCAATATATAATTTTACATCCCATATTTTGGGATTTAACCGGAAAATCTCGTACAGAGCTTTCCGGGCACATCGACCTCAATGGCCAGCACCGCGCCGTCCAATGGATGATTCTTCGGGCTCGCGGCACTGGTGACGTAGAGCGTTTTCAGGTCCGCGCCGCCAAATACACAGCTGGTAGGGCGACTGACGGGTAGCTCGATCACCTGATCGACCTGCCCCTGCGGGGTCAGCCTGAGCAGACAACTGCCGTCCCACCGTGCGTTCCAGATGAAACCTTCAGCATCCATCGCCGACCCGTCCGGCCCGCCGCGCTCATGGGGGCCGAACCACACTTGCGCCGGCTCCAGACCGCCATCGGTGCGGATGAAATACTGGTAGAGCACGCCGTCCAGGCTGTCGGCGAAATACAGCGTGGTGGCGTCATCGCTCCACAACAGGGTGTTGGGAATACCCAGCCCACGCAGCAACGGCGTGACCCGCGCATCCCGGTCGACGCGAAACAGACCGCCGCTGCGTCTCTCCAACGGCAGGTCTTCACCGCTTTCACCAATGTTGTTCTGCATGGTGCCGAGCCAGAGCCGGCCCTGCGCATCGCAACGGGCTTCGTTACCCCGATTGCCAGGTTGGGGGTCGGCAACGCAGAACAGCGTCAGCCTGGGTTCAAGACCGGGCGAATCGAGGTCCAGCCGATAGACGCCACTGCTCAACGTCACCAGTGCGTCGCCACTTTCACAGGGAATGAAGGCGGACACGTGCTCGGGCATCTGCCAGATCTGCACGTTGGCTCCGATCAGGCGCAGTGCCTGACGCCCGGCGATATCGACCCAATACAGCGTCTGGGTCGGTGCGTCCCAGAACGGCCCTTCACCCAATTGCGCACGGTGTTCGGTGACTGCGGTGAAACTCATGAAACCTCCGGCATTGTTGTTTTTATTGGGAGAGCCAGGTCAGCCTGCTTTCTTGTCGGCCATGACCTGTGGGTAAAAACGTTTGATCGCCAGGTCCGCATTATCGATCAGCGTCATGCAAGCCCACACGCCCCGCGCCGAATCCCGAGCGGCGATGGCGTCGGCCATCTCCTTGTGGATGGGCAGCGTGCGGCGCAGTTCGTCAGGGTCGGCGGCGGACACTTCGAACGACACCGCCAGCAACGCGCCGAGCGCCGGGACCATCTGCTCGATGAATTGGTTGTGGCTGGCGGCGAGGATGCACTCGTGGAAGCAGCGATCAGCCCGGTTGTAATCCGCATCGCTGCTGACCGCGCGCTCCAGGGCGTTGTAAGCCAGCAGAATCGCCTCCACCTGCTCGACCGTCGCTCGCTCGCATGCCCAGCGCACCGCCATGGGTTCGATGGTGCGACGCAAGTCCAACAGGTCGTCGACGAAGTTCTCCGGCAGACCGCTGCGCGACAGCCAGCCGACAACTTGCGGATCGAAGAGGTTCCAGCGTCGCACCGGTAGCACCCGTGTGCCGACCTTCGGCCCGACTTCGAGCATGCCCTTGGCAACCAGGGTTTTGATGGCTTCGCGAATGACCGTACGACTGACGCCGAGTTGCTCACCCAGATCGGCCTCAACCTTGAGGGCTTCGCCTGGCTTCACATGGCTCGCGGCAATCCAGCAACCCAGCCAATCGACTGTTGATGCATGAAAGCTGCTGGACATGGACACCTCGGACCTGATTACTGTGGAGGCCTACGCTAATCATCATATGATTGGGTGTCAATTTGAATTTCAGGAGAACCACTTTTTTACATGTGGGAGCGGGCTTGCCCGCGATTGCGGTGTGTCAGATGAGCATTGATTGACTGACACACCGCCATCGCGAGCAAGCCCGCTCCCACTGGGATCTCTCACTCGTGAGATTTCAGGTCAGGGCTCGAGACCAATGGGGAAGAATTGGCCACCACTCCGAACCCCCAACCACTGCTGCCCATCGATCTCGCGACTCACCGCCAGCTCCACCATCTGGTAGAACACATTGCGATGAATCAGGGCTTCGAGATTGGTGCGCACATGCACGTAAGGGGCGGGTTCGTCGGTCCGAGTATCGATCACCACGCGAATCGGATGGTCGGGCCCGGCTTCGGTGGTTTCCTCGACGTTGGTGGTAAAGCGCAGGATTTGCGACTCACCCTCGCCTTGCACATCCAGGGTCACCGCCACGAACGGCGCATCGTCAACCTTGATGCCGACTTTCTCGACCGGGGTGACCAGGAAATAATCATCGCCATCGCGGCGGATGATGGTGGAGAACAGCTTGACCATCGGCTTGCGCCCGATCGGCGTGCCCAGGTAATACCAAGTGCCGTCGCGAGCGATGCGCATGTCGATGTCGCCGCAGAACGCAGGGTTCCACAAGTGGACCGGTGGCAAGCCTTGGGTCTTGGGGATCTGCCCCAACAGGTCGTTGGCTTTTTGCGGGCCACTCATGGCGTTCTCCTGACGATTACTGGTCACTGAGCCCCAGCAGGCTGCGCGCATATTGTTCCAGCGGCGGGCCCATCAGGTCTTCCGGCTTTTTGTCGTGGAACGTCAGTAAACCGCCACGACTCTTGATGCGTGCAGTATCAATCAAATACTGGGTGCTGGTCTCGATCAACATGACCTGAATGACACCCGTGTCGACGCCGAGGCGGTCCACGGCTTCCTGGTCCAGCCATTCGTCAGAGTTACCGATACGGTCATCGGACTTGGCGAAACGGGTATAGAGCAGATAATGGGCACCCACTGCACGGGCTTCACCCATGGCCTGGTCCAGGCCTTCCGGCGCCCGAGCACGGCGCACCATCGGGAAGTATTCGATAAAGCCGTCAAAGGCGACTTCGGCGATCACATTGGGTCGCGGATACACGGCACTGTTCGGCGGCGCAAAGGCACCCTGGGCGATGTACACAAACGAATCCGGTTGAATGCGCAGGTTGTTCACGCGACGGCTATCGCTGTGGTCGAGCAGACCCGCGTCGCTCATGTGGTAGCGAGTCCCTTCAGCCATGTCGCTGACATTCATGCAGCCACCAAGCGCCAAAACGGCCAGCAGCAAAACCAGGCTACGCATCCTACCCTCCAGGAGCCGGTGACGGAAAACCGGCGAATGGCCATGGGATGCAGCTTCCGCGCCAGCTTGATACCTCGGCGGTGTCTGAGCCACCATCGCGAGCAAGCTCGCTCCTACAGGATCAGGACAGGATCAGCCGCCGATGATCTTCATGACAGTCGCCCCGCCGGAAAACGCCACATCCTGCTTGTCGCCCAAGGCTTTCATCAGCAAGCGCTGCAAGGCCGGCAAGGCTTGATGACGCGGCTTGTCCAGCAGATCGCCAACGTAGTGGCGGTTGCTCGACGACAGGCAGCCATGCAGCCAGCCGGTCGAGGACAGGCGCAAGCGCGAGCACGTTCGGCAGAAGGGCACGCTTTCGTTGGCAATCACGCCGAAATACCCTTGGCCCGGAATCTCGTAGCGCACCGCTGTGGCATCGACCGGTGCATCGGCCTGAAGGTATTCATGGTGATGGCCGATCAGGCTCAACAGTTGTTGCAGGCTGACGAATTGCTGTACGAACGCATTGGAGTCACTGGCAAGGTGGCCCATGCGCATCAGCTCGATAAAGCGCAACTCATAGCCGCGCTCCAGACAGTATTCGAGCAGGGGCATCACCTGGTCCAGGTTCTGTCCGCGCAACGGCACCATGTTGACCTTGATCTTCATACCGGCGGCACTGGCCTGCGCCATGCCATCGAGCACCGTCGCCAGATCGCCGCCGCGAGCAATACTGCGGAATGCACCGGCATCCAGGGTATCGAGCGAGACGTTGAGACGGCGGATACCGGCGTCGACCAGCAATGGCAGTTTTTTTGCCAGCAACTGGCCGTTGGTGGTCAGGCTGATGTCTTCAAGCCCCATCTGGCCGACGGCGGCCATGAAGGCTTCGAGCTTGGGACTGACCAGTGGCTCGCCACCGGTTATCCGTAAACGCTCGATGCCGGCGGCTTCGATCAGGTACGCCACGCCTCGGGCCATGGCCTCGGCCGACAGTTCATCCTGCGCAGCGACCAGCCGCTTGCCGTTCGGCACGCAGTAGGTACAGGCGTAATTGCAGGCTGAAGTCAGGCTGATTCGCAGATTGCGGAAACGCCTGCCTTGACGGTCAACGATCATGATCACTCCGGCACAGGGAAATCGGACTCACTGAAACTTGACTCACAAATCAAGTTTTAGCAAGCCCCATGCCTGAGTATATTACTGTGGTACTGCGCCATATAGCGAAATCATGGCGCGATGACGCAGCGGGATAACTCAGCTGCTCGGGGTGTCGGTATCACGCTTGCGCTTGTTGCCCATGCGTACACCGATGTCCATCAGGAACTGGAAGAAACCTTCCTGATCTTCCAGCACATTGCTCCAGAACGGCGAGTGATACAGCGCCACCGCGCCGTGCACCAGCGCCCAGGATGCGCAGTAATGGAAGTATGGAGGCACGTCTTCAAGTTTGCCTTCGCTGATCCGGCCCTTGATGAGCAGCGTCAGGCGTTCGAAGTTCGAGGCGCGGATCTTGTGCAGCTCCTCGATCATCTCCGGGACCTGGTTGCCCTTGACCACCTTTTCCTCAAGGCGATCGAACAAGCGGTAGCGTTGCGGATCGCGCATGCGGAATTCGAAGTAGGCCCGGGACAGGGCTTCCTTGTCCTTGTCGACGTCGGCCGAATGCAACAGCTCGTTCAGGTCGCGCTCGTAGTCGAGCATCAGGCGCAGGTAAATCTCCGCCTTGGACTTGAAGTGCTTGTAGATTGTGCCTTTGCCGATACCGACGGCATCAGCAATCATCTCGACGGTGACACTGTCTTCACCTTGGTCGAGGAACAGCTTGAGCGCGGTATCGAGAATTTCCTGCTCGCGGCGACGAAATTCACGGACCTTACGAGGTTCTTTATGCATAAGAAAAGGTCTGTCGGGGTCAAAATTCGAAGCCGCGTATTATGCCTAACTTGCGCAAAAATGCACGGATCATCCGCGCATTCCTCTGTTTGTCGATGATTTCTCGCAAGGTTCTGTTTTGATGAGAACGCTTCCGAAGCGGCTGTATTCCAAAATTGTTTAAAAACCGCGACCGGTGAACTGGACTCGGCGCAATCCTGATCAATACTTCAACTGTCGGCGGGGCATCTCCCCCAAGTGTCTCGCCGATATTGGTACCAACGGACCGCGTACCATTGTTTTACTCCTAATGGTCTTAACCCGGATTCACCCCCCAGAACCCGGGTTTTTTTTGCCTGCGATTCAGCCTTTTACATGAGCCAGCGGGAACAGACGCTTGAAGTTCGCCGTGGTCTGTTCGGCAAATCGTGCGTAGGATTCGCCGCGCAACATCGCCAGGAACTCTGCCACTTCCCGCACATATTGCGGCAGGTTCGGCTTGCCGCGATACGGGATCGGGGCCAGGTATGGCGAGTCGGTTTCCACCAGCAATCGGTCGGCAGGCACCTTACTCGCTACATCCCGCAGCGCATCGGCATTGCGAAAAGTGACAATACCGGACAGAGAAATGTAATAACCCATGTCCAGCGCTTCCTTGGCCATCTCCCAATCTTCAGTGAAGCAGTGCAGGACACCGGCCTGGGGCAACGCGGCTTCGCGCAGCAGGCTCAAGGTATCGGCCCGGGCACCCCGGGTATGGATGATCACCGGCTTGCCGGTCTGCTGCGCGGCTTGCAGGTGCAGTCGAAACGACTCCTGCTGTAACTGCGCCGCTTCGGGCTCGTAGTGATAATCCAGCCCGGTCTCTCCGATCGCCACCACCCGTGGATGGTTGAGCTCGCGCAGCAGCCAGTCCAGCGCTGGTGCGGCACCGGGTTGCACGTCCAACGGGTGCACGCCCACCGAACAGTCGACATCCTCGTAGCGCTCGGCCAGGGCTTTGACGTCGGCCGCATTATCGGCACTCACGCCAATGCACAGAAAATGTCCTACGCCGCGCTGCCGCGCGGCATCGAGTGCGGCATCGAGAGAGCCATCGTGTGCGGCGAGGTCAAGGCGATCGAGGTGGCAATGGGAATCTACAAGCATAAAAAAGTTGGCAACTTACATCGTATGGGTGGGACGGTCGGACTTTAGGGCTCCGACCAGATGGGTTTCGATTCGACTGCGCGCGGCGTTATCGCCATCGTTGAATTGAACACCAACGCCAGCGGCACGATTGCCTTGGGCACCTTTGGGTGTGATCCAGGCAACTTTGCCAGCCACCGGAATTTTCTCCGGCTCGTCCATCAGGTTCAGCAGCATGAATACCTCGTCACCCAACTTGTAGCTCTTGTTGGTCGGGATAAACAGCCCGCCATTCCTGAGGAACGGCATGTAGGCCGCGTAAAGCACGGACTTGTCCTTGATGGTCAAGGACAAAATGCCGTTGCGCGGCCCCGGGTTCTCGGCTTCATTCATGCTGACCTCCACTGCTGATAGTCAGAGTCTAGGCATAGTCGATCACTTCTGGATAGGCAAAGACGCCCATTGCACCAGCAAGGCTTCCAGCAACAACACGCGATTGAGATTGGCCTTGCTGAGCACTTTCTGGCGCTGGGCGAGGATCCAGTCCTGAATATTCAAGGTTTTTTCCTGGCTGGTTTTCTGCGCCAGGTACTGCACGACCTTGCGCATATCGGACAATCCCAACCCGTCTTCATCCTGGGTCAACTGATAGCGCAGGATCAGGCTCGACCAGTCGCAAAACCAGTCGAACAGCAACAGCAGCGGCACCGAATTCCAGCCCTCGGCCAATTGCGTGGGGGATTGTTGCTGCTTGAGCAGCTTCTTCACACCGTCGACCACCAGTGCTCGTTGCTCCTGTACGCCTTGAGCGTGCAGGCTGACCGCTGCCAAGGGCGAACCGGCAGCGAGGGTCAGCAGTTCGTTGCGCTCTTGTTCATTGCAATCGGGCAGAGCGGTCGCCAACCACGCCAGGCTCACGGCCTCGCTCGGCAACGGGCAGGCTTGCTGCACGCAACGGCTCTTGATGGTCGGCAACAGGCGGCTGCTCTGATGGCTCACCAGCAATAGCACCGTATCGCCGGACGGCTCTTCAAGACTTTTGAGCAAGGCGTTGGCGGCGTTGATGTTCATCGACTCGACTGGCTCGATCAGCACCACCTTGCGCCCACCCAACTGCGAGGTCTGAACCACGAAGCTGACCAGGTCACGCACCTGGTCGACCTTGATCGCCTTGTCGGCTTCTTCGGGCTCCAGAATGTAGTTGTCGGGGTGGCTGCCGGCCTTTAGCAACAGGCAGGATTTGCATTCCCCGCAGGCGTTCTGAGCCGTCGGCTGCTGACACAACAGCTGTGCCATCAGGCGCTCGGCCAACGCACGTTTGCCAATTCCCGCCGGCCCGTGCAGCAAATAGGCGTGCGCATGCTGCTTGCGACCGGCCAATTGCTGCCAGAGGCTGTCCTGCCACGGGTAGGCTTCAGCCACGGCTCAGCTCCAGCAGGCGCGGTAGCAGCGCATCCAGCGACTGTTGAACCTGCGCCAGCGGCTGTGCGGCGTCGACGAGCACGTAGCGCGCTGGCTCGGCGGCGGCGCGCTTGAGGAAAGCACCGCGCACCGCATCGAAGAATGTGCGCCCTTCCCGCTCGAAGCGATCCAGGCGACCCCGTGCGCTGGCACGGGCCAGGCCCACTTCCACCGGCAAGTCGAAGATCAGCGTCAGGTCAGGACGCAGATCGCCCTGGACGAAGGTTTCAAGGGTCGCGATGCGCTCCATCGACAGGCCGCGGCCACCACCCTGGTAGGCGTAGGTCGAATCGGTAAATCGGTCACACAGCACCACCGCACCCCGCCCCAGCGCCGGGCGAATCACCCCGGCCAGATGCTGGGCGCGGGCAGCGAACACCAACAGCAACTCGGCATCCGGATCCATGATTTCTTCGACAGGCGTCAGGAGGACTTCGCGGATCCGTTCGGCCAGCGGCGTCCCGCCCGGCTCCCGGGTCAGCACCACTTCAAGACCGGCGGCACGCAAGCGCTCGGCGAGGTACTCGCGATTGGTGCTCTTGCCCGCACCTTCAGGGCCTTCCAGGGTAATAAACAAGCCAGTCACAGGCAGTCCTTAGTCGAGTTCATTGCGAGCCTTGCGGCGTGGCGGCGTCCGTTTCGGGCGCAACAGCAGGTTCTTTGGCAGGTTCTTCAGTCGATTGCGGGGCCGATTGTTCAATGGGCGCAGACGGCGTCACGGGCGGCAATGCCTGCGGCGAAGTGTCTGGTGAATCTGGCGTGATCGGCGCCGGCTCACCCGTGGCTTCCGGCGCCGTGACTGGCGCGGGGCTTGAGCGGTAATCGGCGCGACGCTTGAGCTGGAACTCACGCACAGCGTTGTTGTGGGCATCCAGGTCATCGGAGAACACGTGACTGCCATCGCCCCTTGCCACGAAATACAGGCTGTTGCCAGCCACCGGGTTCAGAGCGGCATGGATCGCCTCGCGGCCAACCATCGCAATCGGGGTCGGCGGCAGGCCCGCAACCATGTAGGTGTTGTAAGGGTTGGATTCCTTGAGGTGGGCGCGGGTCAGCTTGCCAGCGTAACGATCGCCCAGGCCATAGATCACCGTCGGATCGGTCTGCAGCAGCATGCCCAGTCCCAGGCGACGCACGAACACCCCGGCGATCTGCCCACGTTCTTGCGGCACACCGGTCTCCTTCTCGACCAGCGAGGCCATGATCAGTGCCTGGTAAGGCTCGGTGTACGGCACATCTGCGGCGCGTTGCGCCCATTCCTTGGCCAGGACTTCATCGAGGCGATCATAGGCTTTTTTCAGCAGCTCGACGTCGGTCATGCCCCGTACAAAGCGGTAGGTGTCCGGGAAGAAACGTCCCTCCGGGAAGATGCCCTTGTGGCCGAGCTTGTCCATCACCTCGCTATCACTCAAGCCGTCGAGCGTCTGGTCCAGCTTTTCAGCCTTGGCCAGGGCAGCACGTACCTGGTGGAAATTCCAGCCTTCGACCAGGGTCAGGCTGTACTGGACCATTTCGCCACGCTTCCACAGGTCGATCAGCCCGTCGACAGTCATGCCGGGCTGCATGCGGTACTCGCCGCTGTGCAATGGCTGGCCGGCCAGGTTGAAGCGCCAATACACGCGCAACCAGAAGGCATCCTTGATCACGCCATCGGCTTCAAGTCGGTAAAAAGTGCGGGTGGGCGTGGTGCCCTTGGGCACGTCCAGCAGCTCTTCCTGGGAAATATTCAAAGGCTGGTGTAACGCCGTATGGATCTTCCAGGCCGAAGCGCCCAGACACAACCCTGCCAGAACCAGGCCGGTTTCCAGCAACAGCAAGAGTTTACGTCTCACGTATCAAGCATCCAGTAGCGCACGGGAAATGTGTTGGAGTTTACGGGTGAGCGGCCCAACCGGCCAGCTCAGCGCTGCATAGGCGCGCACTGGCCAGACGCCGTAGACGCTGTTGCAGACAAACACTTCGTCGGCCCATTGCAGTTGTTCGAGGGTGATATCGGTGATTTGCGTGGGAATTGCCGACGACTCGGCTTGAAACAATAATTCCGCACGCATCACCCCGGCCACGCCGCAGCGCTTGAGATCGGCGGTGATCAAGACACCATCGCGTACGATGAACAGATTACTGAATACCCCCTCGATCACCCGCCCCGCGTGATCGAGCATCAAGCCTTCGGCATATTCGGTGTCCTGCCATTCGGCACGGGCAATGACTTGTTCGAGGCGGTTCAGGTGCTTGAGCCCGGCGAGCAAGGGTTGCGCGGACAGGCGCGTGGTGCAGGGGAACAGCCGTACCCCCTGTTCTGCATGAACGGCAGGATAAGCAGCGGGCGGATTGCCCTGCAGGATGCGTCGAGCCACAGCTGCCGGGTCGGGCGCGTAACCGCGCAGACTGTCGCCGCGCGTGAGGATAAGCTTGAGTACACCCTCGCCCAGTGCTGCGGCATAGGCCAGCAACTCGCTGCGGACCAAGCCGTGATCGGCGCTGATCGAAAGCCTCGAACAGCCATGGGCCAGACGCGCCAGGTGGCGATCCAGCAGCAACGGCTGGCCGCTACGCACGGCAATGGTCTCGAACAGACCATCACCGTAAGCCAGGCCGCGATCCTTCAGCGACAGAGCGTCAGCCGGCTGACCGTCGACCCAACTGTCCATCAGCCTGCGAACCGCCGGAACACGAGCGAGCCGTTGGTGCCACCAAAGCCGAAGGAGTTGGAGATGACCACGTCGATATCCATGTTGCGCGCCGTGTGCGGCACGAAATCGAGATCACAACCTTCGTCCGGTTCATCGAGGTTGATGGTTGGCGGCGCCACCTGGCTGTTGATGGCCAGCACGCTGAAGATCGCCTCGACCGCGCCCGCCGCACCCAGCAGGTGACCGGTCATGGACTTGGTCGAACTGACTGCCAGCTTGTAGGCGTGATCACCGAATACCGACTTGATCGCAGAGGCTTCAGCCAGGTCGCCAGTCGGCGTCGAGGTGCCATGGGCGTTGATGTACTGGACCTGATCGGCATTGATCCTGGCATCGCGCAGGGCATTGGTGATGCAGCGCGCAGCACCGGCGCCGTCTGCAGGTGGCGACGTCATGTGGAACGCGTCGCCACTGGTGCCGAAACCCACCAGCTCGGCGTAGATGGTCGCACCACGAGCCTTGGCGTGTTCCAGCTCTTCAAGCACCAGCGCACCGGCACCGTCGGACAGGACGAAACCATCACGCCCCTTGTCCCATGGACGACTGGCGCGGGTGGGCTCGTCATTGCGGGTGGACAATGCACGCGAAGCGCCAAAGCCGCCCATGCCCAGGCCGCAAGCAGCCATCTCGGCACCGCCGGCAATCATCACGTCCGCTTCGTCGTACATGATGTTGCGTGCCGCCATGCCGATGCAATGCGTACCGGTGGTACATGCGGTGGCAATCGCGTAGTTGGGCCCCTGTGCACCCAGGTGGATCGACAGGAAACCGGAAATCATGTTGATGATCGAGCCTGGCACGAAAAAGGGAGAAATCCTTCGTGGGCCGGAATCGTGCAGGGTGCGGCTGGTTTCTTCGATATTGGTCAGTCCACCAATACCCGACCCCATGGCCACGCCAATGCGCTCACGGTTGGCATCGGTGACTTCAAGGCCGGCATTACGCACCGCCTGGAAACCGGCCGCCAGCCCGTACTGAATGAACAGGTCAAGCTTGCGAGCTTCCTTGACCGACAGGTATTCCTCGACATTGAAGCCCTTTACCGAGCCGCCAAAACGGGTGGAATAGGCAGAAAGGTCGGTGTGTTCGATCAGACCAATGCCACTGCGGCCAGCCAGAATGCCCTGCCAACTGCTTGGCACATCCGTGCCCAGTGGCGACAACATACCCATACCGGTGACTACGACGCGTCTACGCGACACAACACTCTCCTTTTTCTAATGACGACTTTGCATCAGGCCTAAAGAAAAAACCGCACGCCGTGACGGCAGTGCGGTTTTTCCACGACAGCAAGCAACGATTACAAACGATTAACCCTGGTGGGAGTTAACGTAGTCGATTGCAGCTTGTACGGTAGTGATCTTTTCAGCTTCTTCGTCAGGGATTTCGGTCTCGAATTCCTCTTCCAGAGCCATCACCAGCTCAACGGTGTCAAGGGAGTCGGCACCCAGGTCTTCAACGAAGGAAGCAGTGTTGATCACTTCTTCTTCTTTAACACCCAGTTGCTCGGCAACGATTTTCTTGACGCGCTCTTCGATGGTGCTCATACCTTGTTTTCACTCCTAATGGACAAATTCAGGCAGCTGGCCAGTGGGTAAGTGTATAGAAAGGCTTTTCAGCTTTTCAACTGAAAGCTTCACTCCCCGTACCCGGTGACCCTCTGCCTATAAATAGATTGCAGCTTTATAACGGATTTTAGACAGCTCGTATGACATTTTTTTGAAGCAATCCGTCACATTTTAACCTACATGTACATCCCGCCGTTCACCGGGATTGTAGCTCCGGTAACGTAAGCCGCACCGTCGGATGCAAGAAAAGCGACCACGGACGCGATCTCTTGCGCTTGACCCAGACGGCCCAGCGGAATTTGCGTCTGCAAGGCTTCACGCTGCGCCTCGGGCAGTTCGCGAGTCATATCGGTGTCGATGAACCCAGGGGTCACCGAGTTTACCGTAATCGAACGCGAACCGACTTCACGCGCCATGGCACGACTGAAACCTTCCAGGCCAGCCTTGGCGGCGGCATAGTTTACTTGGCCTGCGTTGCCCATGGCACCCACTACCGAGCCAATACTGATAATTCGCCCCCAACGCGCCTTGGTCATGCCACGCAAAACGCCCTTGGACAGGCGATATAGACTGTTCAGATTGGTATCGATCACGTCGAACCATTCGTCGTCTTTCATGCGCATCATCAGGTTATCGCGGGTGATACCGGCATTATTGACCAGGATCAAAGGCGCACCGAACTGCTCCTGGATGCTCGCCAGCACGGCGGCAACAGACTCATCGTTGGTGACATTGAGCTCCAGGCCGGTGCCTTGAATACCGTTTTCCTTCAGGGTCGCGGCAATACGCTCGGCGCCGGAAGCGGAGGTCGCGGTGCCGACGACGATGGCACCCTGGCGACCCAGTTCCAGGGCGATAGCCTGGCCAATACCGCGGCTCGCACCGGTGACCAGTGCAACTTTACCTTGCAGACTCATGCAAGCTTCTCCTGATTCAGGCCAATGCTGCACGGGCGGCAGCGAAAGCGTCTGGGGTGTTGAGGTTGGATGTCGATACGCCTTCGGCGCAGCGTTTGTTGAGACCGGCCAGTACTTTGCCAGGACCGCATTCGACCAACTGGGTCGCGCCTTTGGCGGCCAGGGTCTGAACCGATTCTACCCAGCGCACTGGCTTATAGAGCTGTTCGAGCAGATCGCGCTTGAGGGTTTCCAGATCGGCCGGCACCTGAGCGCTGACGTTCTGTACCAACGGAATCTGCGGCGCCTGCCAATTGATGGCCGCGATCGCCTCGGCGAAACGCTCAGCCGCCGGACGCATCAGTTCGCAATGGGACGGCACGCTGACCGGCAATGGCATGGCACGCTTGGCACCACGAGCCTTGCAGCCTTCGATGGCGCGTTCGACCGCTGCCTTGGCACCGGCGATGACCACCTGGCCAGGGGAATTGAAGTTGACCGCACTGACCACTTCGCCTTGCGCCGCTTCGGCGCAGGCAGCCAGCACGTCAGCATCTTCCAGGCCAAGGATGGCAGCCATGCCGCCCTGCCCGGCCGGAACGGCTTCCTGCATCAACTGGCCACGACGCTCGACCAGTTTCACCGCGTCGCCCAGGCTCAGGCTGCCAGCAGCGACCAGTGCGCTGTACTCGCCCAGGCTGTGACCCGCGACATACGCAGGGCGCGCGCCCCCTTCGGCCAGCCACAGGCGCCACAGGGCGATCGAGGCGGTCAGGATGGCCGGCTGGGTTTTATCGGTTTGATTGAGTTGCTCTTCCGGCCCTTGCTGGGTCAGTGCCCACAGGTCGTAACCGAGCGCGTCGGAGGCTTCTTTGAATGTTTCGAGGACCACCGGATGTTCCGCGCCCAGCTCGGCCAGCATGCCGAGGGACTGCGAACCCTGTCCTGGAAAGACGAATGCGAGGGAAGCAGACATGTAACAAGCCCCTAATGATCTTGTCGTCGAAGAATTGACGTCCCGGCAGGGGACGCAAGAAACTGACAGTTTGGATGGCCAATTGAACCAAGCGGTCACATTTAAGCATTGTCCGACGAAAACGCCTAAAGCAACAAATCCTCGAGCCGACCGTGAATGCGCTCTGGCAGGTTTTCCTGAATTTCGATCACGGCCCGCGAAATGGCGCTCTGAAACCCCTGAACACCAGCAGAACCATGACTTTTCACCACAATTCCCTGCAAACCCAGGAAACTTGCGCCGTTATGCCGCGCAGGCGCGAGGTCCGCTTGCAGGCGCCTCATCAGTGGCAGCGCCATTGCACCGACCAATTTTGATGCAAAGTTTTTTTGAACAGCGCTTCGATGCGCCCCGAAATCATGGTCGCCAACCCTTCACTGGACTTGAGCAGGATGTTGCCGACAAAGCCATCACACACCACCACATCCGCTTCGCCACGATACAGGCCATCGCCCTCGACAAAACCGATGTAATTGATACCGCGTGCGCTTTGCAGCAAGGTTGCCGCCAACTTGACCTGCTGATTGCCCTTGATGTCCTCGGTGCCGATGTTCAGAAGAGCCACGCGCGGACGAACAATTCCCAGCGTTTCTGCGGCCACCGAACCCATGACGGCAAACTGCAACAGGTGCTCGGCGCTGCAATCGACATTCGCCCCCAGATCGAGCAACTGACAATAACCCTTCTGCGTCGGAATCGCCGCAACCATGGCCGGCCGGTCTATCCCTGGCAGCGTCTTGAGCACGAACCGCGACAACGCCATCAGCGCACCGGTATTGCCCGCACTGACGCATGCCTGGACCTTGTCATCGCGCAGCAGCTGCAGCGCCACACGCATTGACGAATCGGGCTTGCCACGCAGCGCCTGGGCAGGTTTTTCATCCATGGCAATGACTTGCGACGCTGGGGCAATCGACAGGCGCGAGCGATCCACAGCCGAATGGCCAGCGATCAATTCTTCAAGGAGGGACGGTTGACCGACGAGGGTCAGGTGCAGCGAGGGGGTAGCAGACAGGCAAGCGAGGCTGGCCTGGACAATGCTGCGGGGACCGAAGTCCCCGCCCATTGCGTCAATCGCGATGACTTGAGCGGACAAGTGATTACTCGTCAGCGCCCTTGTCGATCACTTTACGACCACGGTATACGCCTTCTGGCGATACGTGGTGACGCAGGTGAACTTCACCGGTGGTTTTTTCTACAGACAGGGTGCTAGCCTCGAGAGCATCGTGCGAACGACGCATGTCACGGGCAGAGCGGGATTTTTTGTTCTGCTGAACAGCCATAATTGATTAACTCCTAAACGTTTGGGTCACGCTTTAACTGCGCCAATACACTGAACGGGTTGGACCGCGTTACCTCGTCCTCGCTCGGTTCGGGTTCATCTGCTCCCGCCGGCTGCTGGCATTCTTCCGGATGATGAGCAGGCACAATGGGCAAGGCGAGCAGAAGCTCCTCCTCGATCAGTGACTGCAGATCCAAAGGATCTTCGCCCAGTTCCAGCACGTCATAACCTTTCGGCAACGACTGGGTATTCGCACCCTCCTTCACCACAGCATAACTGCACTCGCTATGGATCGGCAGGGTGACCAGCTCAAGACAACGCTGGCAAACCATTTTGACTTCGGTGTCGATAAAGCTGTGGATCACCACAGATTTACGTTCATCTCGCTCAAAAACGAGTTTGGCCTGGACCGTACCGACAGTGTCGGAAAGCGGGTCGCAGAGTCTCTCCAAATTGGCCAGCAGCAGTTCACCTTGAAGGGTGGTGCCACGGTCAGCCAATTTGCGCGGGTCAACGTGAGGTGGAATCGGGTCATTCAACATAGGCGCAGCATTATAGGGATGCCCCCGGCCATGTCAAAGGAAATTCGGCCCTGTCCGTCACCTGCAAGCCTCGCTAGAATTCGCGCCTGACATCCGGAGATGCCCATGCTGCCTTTATTACTCGCTTCAAGCTCGGTCTATCGCCGAGAATTGCTGGCCCGACTGCAGCTGCCGTTCATCTGCTGCTCGCCGGATATCGATGAGAGCCGCCTCCCGGACGAGCCCGCCGCTGAGCTGGTGCAGCGCCTCGCCCGGGAAAAAGCCCTGGCCCTGGCCGACCGTCACCCCAACCACCTGATCATCGGTTCTGACCAGGTGGCGGTGCTGGGCGATCGCATTATCGGCAAACCCCATTCCTTCGAAAAGGCCCGCGAACAGTTGCTCGCCTCAAGCGGCGCCAGCGTGACCTTTCTGACTGGCCTCACCCTGCTCAACAGCCAGACCGGCCACTGCCAGGTCGATTGCGTGCCCTTCACCGTGCACATGCGCACACTGAACAGCGCACGTATCGAACGCTACCTGCATGCCGAGCAACCTTATGATTGCGCCGGCAGCTTCAAGGCCGAAGGCCTTGGCGTCAGCCTGTTCCAGAGTACCGAAGGCCCTGATGCCACGAGCCTCGTTGGCCTGCCACTGATTCGCCTGATCGACATGCTGATGGCCGAAGGCATTGAAATACCCTGAAACCCAAGCAGAAAAAAACCGGCCACAAGGGCCGGTTTTTTAGGCAACGAAGGCGCTCAGCGCAGCGAAGGCCCCTGAAACCCCATCCACATTGCCAGATGCTCCGCGACGCTGGCACCGAGCTTCTTCGAGAATCGATCGAACGGTGATTCCTGCACGGTGAAGTCCACCAGCTCTTTTTCGCCGATCACATCACGGGCAACCGAACTGGCATTACCCAGGCCGTCGATCAAGCCCAATCCCAGCGCCTGCTCGCCAGACCAGACCAGCCCGGAAAACAGCTCCGGATGCTCCTTGTCCTTGAGACGATCACCGCGCCCCTGCTTGACGCTATTGATGAACTGCTTGTGCGTGGTATCGAGCACCCCCTGCCAGAACGCCGTTTCTTCAGGCTTCTGCGGCTGGAACGGATCGAGGAACGCCTTGTGCTCACCGGAGGTGTAGGTCCGACGCTCGACACCGAGTTTTTCCATGGTCCCGACAAAACCATAGCCGGCCGCCGTGACACCAATGGAACCCACCAGGCTCGCCTTGTCGGCATAGATCTGGTCGGCGGCACTGGCGATGTAGTAGGCACCGGAAGCACCCAGGTCGGAAATCACCGCGTACAACTTCGTATCAGGGTGCAAGCCGCGCAGGCGGCGAATTTCGTCATAGACATACCCCGACTGCACGGGACTGCCACCCGGACTGTTGATACGCAGGATGACACCCTTGACCTTTTCGTCCTCGAACGCGGCGCGCAGGCTGCCGACGATATTGTCAGCGCTGGCCGGCTCCTTGTCCGCGATCATGCCATTCACATCGATCAGCGCCGTGTAGGCGCCACTACGGGTGGCGGCCTTTTCCATGTCCATCAAGGGCGTGAACAGCGCCAGCGCAACGAACAGGTAAACAAAGGTCAGGAGTTTGAAGAATATCCCCCAGCGGCGCGATCTGCGCTGCTCCTGCACACCCGCCAGCAGGGTTTTCTCCAACAGCTTCCAGCTTTTCTCGTCGCCGCTCTCTGCACTCGCCTTTGGCGCCTTCCATTCGTCGGTCATGCCCATCTACCCCAGCAAAATCCTGTTAAGCCCGCTGACTCAGCCAGGCATGCAACTCTGAAAAACGATCAATCGCCAGCGTCGGCTCGAACAATTTCAACGCCTCGATCGATTGGGCGCCGTAGCTGACCGCCACCGACCCCATGCCGGCGTTGCGCGCCATCTGCAGGTCAAAGGAGGAGTCCCCGATCATCAGCGCCTGTTCCGGACGAACTTCGCAGTGCGCGAGGATCTGCTCGAGCATCAGCGGATGCGGCTTGCTGGCGGTTTCGTCAGCGGCGCGAGTGATGTCGAAGTAGTTCTCCCAACCGTGGGACTTCAGCACGCGATCCAAACCGCGACGCGCCTTGCCGGTTGCGACCGCCAGATGGTAGCCCTCGGCTCGAAACGCCTCCATCGATTCCACAACACCTTCAAACAGTGGCGAAGGTACGGCTTCCGAAGCAATGTAGTGATCTGCATAGTGCTCACGAAACGCAATCAACTCGCTGTCACTGATCTGCGGGTACAACGTACGAATGGCTTCCGGCAGGCCCAGGCCGATGATGCCCTTCACGGCAAAATCGTCGCGCAGCGCAAAGCCCGAGCGTTCGGAAGCGACGTGCATTGCCTCGACTATCCGACCAATGGAGTCGGCCAAGGTGCCGTCCCAGTCGAAAATCAGCAACTTGTAATCAGAGGGGTGCACTCAAACGCTCCACAGTCCTGGCCCACATTTCGTCGACTGGCGCCTGTAACTTCAATTCGCCACCATCGGGGAGCGGAACGGTCAGCATGTAGGCATGCAGAAACAGACGCTTGCCACCCAGATCGCGGATTTCCTTGCTGAAACCCTCTTCGCCGTACTTGGTGTCACCCGCAATGCAGTGCCCGGCATGCAGAGTGTGCACGCGGATCTGGTGAGTGCGACCAGTAATCGGTTTTGCTTCAACCATGGTGGCAAAATCGCCGAAACGACGCAAAACCTTGAATACTGTCAGAGCATCCTTACCTTCTTCGTCAACTTCGACCATACGCTCGCCAGACCGCAGGTTGCTTTTCTGCAAAGGCGCACGCACCTGCTTGATCGACGACGGCCAATTGCCGCGAACCAGCGCCATGTAGCGCTTGTCGACGCCATCACCGCGCAACTGCTCGTGCAGGTGGCGCAACATGCTGCGTTTTTTGGCGATCATCAGCAGCCCGGAAGTGTCCCGATCCAGGCGGTGAACCAGCTCCAGCTCCTTGGCGTCGGGGCGCAACTGACGGAAGGCCTCGATAACACCGAAGTTCAAGCCGCTGCCGCCGTGAACTGCGATCCCGGCGGGCTTGTTGATCACGATCAGTGCCTTGTCCTCAAAGACAATCGACGCCTCGAGGCGCTGCAAGAGCCCTTGAGCGAGCGGCATCGGCTCGTCGCGCTCAGGCACGCGAACCGGCGGCACGCGCACGATATCGCCTGCCTGCAGCTTGTATTCGGGCTTGATCCGACCTTTGTTCACGCGCACTTCGCCCTTGCGCAAAATGCGATAAATCAAGGTCTTGGGCACGCCTTTGAGTCGGGCGAGGAGGAAGTTATCAATACGTTGGCCGGCATATTCCGGCGAGACCTCAAGCAGTTGAACGCCTGGAGTCGAGGGGGCAGTAGTCGTCATGGCGCGGATGATATCAATTTTTTATGGAATTGAAGCACTTAATCATTACTGCTATAGTCGCGAACGCCGCCAAAAGCGGCCTGGACAGCGGATTAGCGGTCAAAAACCGCCCCTGACCAAAGCAATTCACCAGGACGCGAGGCCGTCCTACGGGGCTTTCGCTACGTAACGGTGGAGTTTGCAGCTGTAACGAGCGCAGGTGACATGAGGCCTGAATCACGCCGCAAAGCAGAGTTTTTCACTCGCCACGCGAGCCATATTCACGGCCAGTTCACAAAGTGCAGTCGGCTGCGGATGACCCCGAGCGAAGGCTTCGGAAACAACGCCTAAATTAGCCATGATGCGTGACCTCCCCTTTCGGAGCTCACGGTAAATGCCAACCCGCTGCGGATTCTGCGCGCGGCAGCACCCGAATTATCAGGGATACGTGTAGGGTGGAGATGCACAACCGCTGGACTGTGTAGCAATAGGCTTTCCCAAGACGCTTCATCTCGTCCACAGCCGCCGGTTGATTCCTCCTCCTGACTGAGTGCTTAAGTAGCCACAGCAAGCAGGACGCGTACGTCGCGACGAAGGCCCACATTGGCCGGACCTCGCTGGACACGGGATTGGCCAACCACTCCCGACGCACCTGACACCGACCGTGAGAAGTCGTGTGTGCCGAACGCCGTTTCCGGCAGCCCGGAAACCGACGGTACTACATGAAAAGAATGCTGATTAACGCAACTCAACCCGAAGAGTTGCGTGTTGCACTGGTAGATGGCCAACGCCTCTACGACCTGGACATCGAATCCGGTGCACGCGAGCAAAAGAAGGCCAACATCTACAAAGGCCGGATTACTCGCATCGAACCGAGCCTGGAGGCCGCCTTTGTCGATTTCGGCTCCGAGCGCCACGGCTTCCTGCCCCTCAAGGAAATCTCCCGCGAATACTTCAAGAAGGCACCTGAAGGCCGCGTCAACATCAAGGATGTCCTGAGCGAAGGCCAGGAAGTCATCGTCCAGGTCGAAAAAGAAGAACGTGGCAACAAGGGTGCCGCCCTGACCACCTTCATCAGCCTGGCTGGCCGTTACCTGGTCCTGATGCCGAACAACCCGCGTGCCGGCGGCATCTCCCGTCGCATCGAAGGCGAAGAGCGCAATGAACTGCGTGAAGCCCTGAACGGCCTGGTTGCCCCCGCCGACATGGGTCTGATCGTGCGCACTGCCGGCCTGGGTCGCAGCAGCGAAGAAATGCAGTGGGACCTCGATTACCTGCTGCAACTCTGGACCGCCATCAAGGAAGCCTCGCTGGATCGTTCCGCGCCATTCCTGATCTACCAGGAAAGCAACGTCATCATTCGCGCCATCCGTGATTACCTGCGCCAGGACATCGGCGAAGTGCTGATCGACAGCGTTGAAGCACAGGACGAAGCCCTGACCTTCATTCGCCAGGTAATGCCGCAGTACGCCAGCAAGATCAAGCTGTACGAAGACAGCGTACCGCTGTTCAACCGTTTCCAGATCGAAAGCCAGATCGAGACCGCTTTCCAGCGCGTCGTTGAACTGCCTTCCGGCGGCTCCATCGTCATCGATCCGACCGAAGCCCTGGTGTCAATCGACATCAACTCGGCGCGCGCCACCAAAGGCAGCGACATCGAAGAAACCGCCCTGCAGACCAACCTTGAAGCGGCCGAAGAAATCGCCCGCCAGTTGCGCCTGCGCGACATCGGCGGCCTGATCGTCATCGACTTCATTGACATGACCCCTGCCAAAAACCAGCGCGCCGTGGAAGAAAAAGTCCGCGAATGCCTGGAAGCCGACCGCGCTCGTGTGCAAGTCGGTCGCATCTCGCGCTTCGGCCTGCTGGAAATGTCCCGTCAGCGCCTGCGCCCATCGCTGGGTGAAAGCAGCGGCATCGTTTGCCCGCGCTGCAACGGCACCGGCATCATCCGTGATGTTGAATCGCTGTCCCTGGCGATCCTGCGCCTGATCGAAGAAGAAGCCCTGAAAGACCGCACTGCCGAAGTCCGCGCCCAGGTGCCGATTCCGGTTGCAGCCTTCCTGCTCAACGAAAAACGCAACTCGATCACCAAGATTGAACTGCGCACCCGTGCCCGTATCGTCATTCTGCCGAACGATCACCTCGAAACGCCGCATTTTGAAGTGCAGCGTCTTCGCGATGACAGCCCGGAAGCCGCCAACAGCCAGTCCAGCTACGAAATCGCTGCGGCCGCGGCCGAAGTCGAAGAAGTCCAACCGGCTGCTGCGACCCGCACCCTGGTTCGCCAGGAAGCTGCGGTCAAGACGGCTCCAGCCCGCGCCAACGCTCCGGTTCCAACCGAAGTCCCTGCCACTCCGGTAGCGGCCCCGGTTGCCGCGCCAGAGCCAAGCCTGTTCAAGGGCCTGGTGAAGTCGTTGGTCAGCCTGTTCGCGACCAAGGAAGAGCCTGCTGCCCCGGCCGTGGTTGAAAAGCCAGCCGCTGAGCGTCCAGCACGCAACGAAGAGCGTCGTAACGGCCGTCAGCAAAGCCGCAACCGTAACGGTCGCCGCGATGAAGAACGCAAACCTCGCGAAGAACGTGCACCGCGCGAAGAGCGCGCGCCACGTGAACCGCGCGAAGCCCGTGAAGAAGCACCGGCCGCTCGCGAAGAACGCGCACCACGCGCCCCGCGTGAAGAACGTGCACCGCGCGCCCCTCGCGAAGACCGCAAGCCGCGTGGCGAGCGTGAAGAGCGGGTTCGTGTACTGCGTGAACCTCTGGATACCGTTGCACCGGAAACCGCTGCAGTTGCCGCCACCGAAGAACGTCCGGCCCGTCAGCCGCGCGAAGAGCGCGCTCCACGCCCACCGCGTGAAGAGCGTCAACCGCGAGCCGAACAAGCCGCTGCTGCCGTAGCCGAAGAAGAACTGACCGGCAACGAAGAGCAACCGGGTGAAGACGGTCAGGAAGGCGCCGAAGGTGATCGTCCACGTCGTCGTTCCCGTGGCCAGCGTCGTCGCAGCAACCGTCGCGAGCGTCAACGCGATGCCGACGGCAACGTGATCGAAGGCTCGGAAGAGTCGCCAGCCACCGAAGGCAGCGAAGCACCAAGCGCCGCCGACCTGGCCGCTGGCCTGGCGGTCACCGCCGCTGTCGCCAGCACCGTGATCAGCGCTCCGGCCGAAGCACAGGCCAACGAGCAAGCCGAACGCGCCACTGCCACCACGCTTGAGACTGCCCCAGTCGAAGCGCCGGTCGTTGAAGCGAACACGCCCGTGCAAGTGACCGCCGCTCCGGAAATCGAAGTGGCTCCAGCGCAGTCTGAAGCCCAACCGCAAGCTGAAGCAGTTGCAGAGCCTGCGGTGGTTGTGGAAGAAGCGCCGGCTGTGGTTGCCGAGCCAGCCGTCGAAGTCGCGGCTGAAACCGTGACCGAAACCGTGCGCGAAGTTCGTGAAGAACAAACCGCCTTCAACTGGGTGGCCGAACCAGCCGTTGTCGAAGCGCCAGCGCCAGTCGCCGAGCCGGAAACTGCCGAAGCCATGGTCAGCGAACCTGTGGTGGTAGCTGCCGAACCAGCCCCCGTGGTAGAGGCCCCGGTGGTTACCCAGGCACCGGCACCCGTTGTCGAAGCGGCTCCAGCCAGCGCACTGACTCCAAGCGGCCGCGCGCCGAATGACCCACGTGAAGTGCGTCGTCGCAAGCGCGAGGAAGAGCGTCTGCAGAAGGAAGCCGAACTGGCCGCCGCTGCTGCTCCCGTTGAAGCGGTTGCGGTCGAAGAGCCAGCACCGGTTGCTGCTGAAGTGGTCGAGGCCCCTGCCCCGGTCGCTGAAGAAGCTACCGAATCGGTGATCCACGAAGCTCCGCGCTCCGTTCAGGAAGCCGTGGTGCAACACGAAGCCGAGGAAAAGGAACACGAGCCTAAACCGCTCGCCTGATCCTGCTGCAACTGAAAGCCCCGCCTGGTGACGCCAGGCGGGGCTTTTTTATGTCTGAATGCCTGTGGTGCCCGGGTACGCAGTCCACCTGTGGGAGCGGGCTTGCCCGCGATGGTCGTTAACGATAACTCGGGGTAGCTGGGAGGTCACCGATAGCTGGGCCACCATCGCGAGCAAGCTCGCTCCTACAGGAGTGTCGATCTACCCGGAGAAGATTAATGCCTCAGGGACATCCACATCCCACAACACTCCAGGATCATCCACTGGCACCTCAGCCACCTTCGCCGAGACGAACAATGGTTTGGCGCCACGGTCTCCCGACAGCGCCATCAACCCGGGACCGAACGAACGCCCAAATCCCACGGGATGGCCATACTCGCCGTTGATCACAGGCACACTGATCCCATCATCCGTCACCCCCGTCAGCACTTTCTCGAAGGTGGACGACAGGATGAACGGCATATCGCCCAAGGCGATCAGCCACCCGGCGAGCTGCGGACAAGCCGCGACCCCGGCCGCGATGCTGTCGCCCATGCCGGTGGATTCGATCAGGACAATCTCGAAACCATAGGCCTGGGCCATGCGGATGACTTGTGGACGGTCTTCGGTGGTGACCAGCACGCGCTTCGTCAGTCCAGCCGGCACACTCATCAGCACCTGCTCGATCACCGAACGCACGGCGCCATCGCGCCCGGCGCAGTCAGCCAGCAACTTGTCCCGAGCACCACCCGCTGCCTGCCGGAACCGGGTGCCCTGCCCCGCAGCCAGGACGATGACGCCGATGGACTCGTTCATGCACTTTCCTTTTTCTGCTTCAACTCGATGCCATTTTTGATCGCGACGATTTCAGCCAGCAACGACAACGCGATCTCCGCCGGGGAATGGCTGCCAATGTGCAAACCGATCGGGCCATGTAACCGTCCGATGGCCGCTTGAGACAAGCCTAGCTGAGCCAGGTTGGCTCGACGTTTCTGGCTGTTGACCCGCGAACCCAGCGCACCCACATAAAAAGCCCTGGAATCGAGGGCCGTCAGCAGCGCCATATCATCCAGGCGAGGATCATGCGTCAGCGCCACGATGGCTGTGCGCTCGTCGGTCTGGATGTTCAGCACCGCTTCATCCGGCATGCCGGAGACAAAGCGCCCGTGCTGTTCCTCCCAGCCGTAGACGAATTCGGTGCGCGGATCGCAAATCAGCACTTCGAAATCCAGTAGGCGCGCCATCTCGGCCACATACCGGGACAACTGGCCCGCGCCGATCAACAACAAACGCCAGCGTGGGCCGTAGATCGCGCGCAACGTGTGTCCGTCGAAACTCAGCACCTCGCTCTTGCCCGCTGGCTGCAAGCGCACCTCACCGGTGGCGACGTCCAAAGTGCGGGCGACGATTTCATGGGCCTCGCAACGTGCCAGCAACTCGGCGACCCAGGCGGGATCCCCCACGCGTTCCTCGGTCAGGCGCAAGGTCCCACCACAAGGCAAACCGAAGCGGGCCGCTTCCTCCTGGGTCACGCCATAGGTGATCAACTGCACGGGCGGCCCGTCTGGCGTAATCCGTCCATCGTGCAGGCGGGTGATCAGGTCATCCTCGATACAGCCACCGGACACCGAACCAATCACCACGCCGTCTTCGCGCAAGGCCAGCATGGCGCCAGGGGCCCGGGGCGCGGTACCCCAGGTCTGGACGACGCTGTACAACATCACCCGCTGACCGGCCTGACGCCACTGCAATACACTGTGCAAGACATTCAGATCGACGCTGTCCATCAAACGTCAGCCTTCTGCCAACCCTGCAATTGGTAACGTACCGGCAAATTGCGGATGCGCTTGCCGGTCGCCGCGAAGATCGCGTTGCACAGTGCCGGCGCTATCGGTGGCACGCCCGGCTCGCCGACGCCGCCCAACGGCACTTCGCCCGGTGGAGTGACCAAATGCACCGCGACTTCCTTCGGCGCCAGGGACATGCGCGCCACTTCGTACATATGGAAGTTGTCCTGCTGGACCTTGCCGTCCTTGAAGCTGATTTCCCCCAGCACCGCGTTGCCCAGCCCCATCACGCAGGCCCCCTCGAATTGCGAGCGAATCCGCTCGGGGTTGATCTGCGGACCGCAATCCACCGCGATATCAGCCTTGTGCACAATCAGGGTGCCATCGTCCTTGACTTCAACCTCGATCACCGCCGCGACGTAGGTGACGAAACTATAATGCACCGCCAGCCCCAGGCCACGGCCCTTCGGCAACTGTCGCCCCCAACCGGCGGCTTTTGCGGCGGTTTCCAGCACGGTACGCATGCGTCCGGTGTCGATTGGATAACGCTCGGGCGATTCGCCGTAGTTCCATTCTTCACTCAAGGTGCGCGGATCGATCTGGCGATCCGGGCCGAGCAACCTGACCTGGTACTTGAGCGGGTCTTCGCCAGCCTTGTGCGCCAGTTCATCGACAAAGCTCTGGATGGCAAAACCGTGGGGAATGTTCGACACGGAGCGATACCAGCCCACTCGGGTGTGCACCACGGCTTCAGGGTTTTCCAGGCGTACGTTGGGAATCGCGTAGGCCATGTTGGTGAAACCCATGCCTAATTCGAAAGCCGCTTCGTGGTTCATGCCCGGTGCGAACAACGCGGTGATGCTCGGTGCCACGGTACGGTGCAGCCAACCGGACGGCAGGCCGTCCTTGTTCAGGCCGGCCTTGAGGTATTCCGCCGAGACGGTATGGAAGTAGGAGTTATGGATGTCGTCTTCGCGGGTCCACTGCACGCGCACCGCCTTGCCAGGAAATTCCTTGGCGAGCACGGCCGCTTCAATGATGAAATCCGGTTTGGATTTGCGCCCGAACCCGCCACCGAGCAGGGTGACGTTGAAGGTCACCTTGTCGAACCCGATACCCAGCCGTTCACCAATACGCTCGCGGGTGACCTGTGGCGCCTGGCTCGGTCCCCAGGCTTCGCAAATGCCATCCTTGAAGCGGGCAATGGCGACCATCGGTTCCATCGGCGCTTGTGCCAGGTGCGGCAAATAGTAGGAGGCTTCCAGTGTGCTGCTGGCACCGCTGATAGCCTTGTCGATGTCGCCGGTATTGCGCACGACCTTGCCCGGTTTCAGGGACGCCGCTTCCAGTTCCTTGCGGTAGGCAATCGAATCGTAGCTGGCATTGGGGCCGTCATCCCACTCAATTTTCAGTGCCTCACGCCCCTTGATCGCCGCCCACGTGTTGCTGGCAACCACGGCCACGCCACCCAACGGCTGGAATTCAGAGGGCAATGGTCGGCTTTCGATTTGCAGGACCTTGATCACCCCGGGGACCTTCAGTGCCGCGCTGTCGTCCAGCGACTTGACCTTGCCGCCGTAGACCGCCGGACGAGCGATGGTGGCGTAGAGCATGCCCTCGAAATGGACATCGGCACCGTAGATGGCACGACCGTTGACGATGTCTGCGCCATCGATTGCACGGGTGCCTTCCTTGCCAATGTAGCGGAACTCCGATGGCTGCTTGAGCCGCAGGCTGTCGCGGGCCGGTACGGCCAGTGCACCAGCAGCGGCGGCCAGGGCGCCATAACCCAGCTCTCGACCGGACGGCTTATGGATGACCTTGTGCAATTGCGCATGGCACTCGCCGACCGGGACTTTCCACTGATCGGCGGCCGCCTGTTCCAGCATGGTCCGCGCAGCCGCGCCACAGCGGCGCATCGGCTCGTACCAGTGACGCATACTGCGCGAGCCGTCGGTGTCCTGGTTACCGAAGCGCACTTCGTCGCCCGGTGCCTGCTGCACTTTCACCAGGGCCCAGTCGGCCTCCAGCTCGTCGGCCACCACCATGGTCAGGCTGGTGCGCACGCCCTGGCCCATTTCCGAGCGGTTGCACACCACCGTCACCGTGCCATCAGCGGCGATGCTGACGTAGACCTTGGGATCATCGATCCAGCCGTTGGGCATGCCCTCGGCGCCGAATTTTTTCTCTTCGTCGGCGGCGAACGCATCCTGCCACCCCCAACTCGCTGCAACCACCAGAGCACTGGTGGCGCCCACGCCCTTGAGGAAGCCACGGCGGCTGAGGTTGCTCAGGGCAAAATCATTGGGTAACTGGCTCATGCCTTGGCCTCCTTCAGGTGAGTGGATGCCTGCCGGATCGCGGTCTTGATTCGGTTGTAGGTACCGCAGCGACAGAGGTTGCCAACCATCGCCTCTTCGATCTGCTCATCACTTGGATTGGGGTTGGTCTTGAGCAGTGCAGTCGCCGACATGATCTGCCCGCCCTGGCAAAAACCACATTGGGCCACGGCGCTGTCGAGCCAGGCCTGTTGGACGACTTGCCCGACCGGGTCCGCGTGCAGGTTGTCGATGGTGGTGATGTTCTGGCCCACCACGGAGCCGATGGGCGTGATGCAACTGCGCGCCGGCGAGCCTTCGATGTGGATGGTGCAAGCGCCGCACAGGCCCATGCCGCAGCCGAATTTGGTGCCGTTGTATCCCGCCACGTCGCGGATAGCCCAGAGGAGCGGCATGTCCTCAGTAACATCGAGCTGATGGTCTTGACCATTGAGTTTCAGGGTAATCATGGGCACGCCCGCATAGTTATAAAGGTTATGGGGTCGAGCAATCTGCCGCTGGTTGACAGCGGTTGGCATCACGCAGATCGGCTCAGGCTAACAGGCTCTCTTGTGCAGACGCGAGCGTCTGAACCGGGCCTTTTATGGAACAAATGAGGGTTATCGTTAGCTGACTAAGTTAACCCAGTATTAACAAAAAAGCCCTGCAGGGCAGGGCTTTTAGTTGCAAGCTTCAAGCTGCAAGCCTCAAGTAGAAGCAAGACAGCAAAACCCACACACCTGATTGTAGCTTGCAGCTTGCAACTCGAAGCTTGCCGCTGCATCTCTAATACCGGTTAGGCTCCATTTCCAGCTCAACATGGAAACGTTCTGCAATGTCTTTCTGGATGCGCTGCGCAAGGTTCAGCAATTGCAGGCCCGTCGCCTCGCCGTAGTTGACCAGCACCAGCGCCTGCGCCTTGTGCACGCCAGCATCGGCGTCGCGAAATCCCTTCCAACCTGCACGCTCGATCAGCCACCCGGCGGCCAGTTTCATCTGCCCGTCCGGTTGTGCATACGCCACCAGATCGGGGTACTGACCCTTGAGCTGCGCAACCAGTGCGGCCGAGACGAGCGGGTTCTTGAAGAAGCTGCCGGCATTGCCGAGGACGGCCGGATCCGGCAGCTTTTCATTACGAATACTGCAGATCGCCCGGCTGACATCGGTGGCGGTGGGCTGGTCGACGCCTTGCTCAGTCAGGCGCTGACGCACCGGGCCGTATTCCAGGTGCAGATGCGCGACGCGATTCAAGGCAAACCGCACCCGCAGGATCAACCATCGACCGGGCTCTTGTTTGAACAGACTGTCGCGGTAAGCGAAGTTGCACTCGTCCAGATTGAAATCGCGCAGCTCACCCGTCTGGCGGTCCAACGCGGTCAGGCCGGCGAACACGTCCTTGATCTCCACGCCATAGGCGCCGATGTTCTGCATGGGCGCGGCACCGACGGTGCCGGGAATCAAGCTGAGGTTTTCCAGCCCCGACAATCCCTGGGCCAGGGTGTGCTGAACGAACGGATGCCAAGGCTCGCCGGCCTCGGCCTCGATGACAACACGACTGCCGTCATCGCTCAGGATGCGAATGCCACGGCTGGCCATGCGCAGCACCAGCGACTGGATATCGGCAGTCAGCAGCAAATTGCTGCCACCGCCGATCACCAGCAACGGTACGTCCTGCTGTGCGGCATAAGCCAGGGCTTCACGCACATCGGCATCGCTGTGAGCCTCGGCAAACAACCGGGCCCGGACATCCACGCCAAAAGTATTGAACGGCTTGAGGGAAACCTCGCGCTGTACCCGCAAACTCATAACCGCCCCTTCAATTCGATGACCAACTGATCACTGGCGCGCTCGATCAGGTCGAGCACGCGTTCGAAACCCTGATCGTCGTAATACGGGTCCGGGACTTCGTCGATCTCCGACGGGTAGCGACGCAGGAACAGGTCCAGCTCGGCCTTACCCGAGGCTGGTTGCAAGGCCTTGAGGTTGCGCAGGTTGCTGTGATCCATGGCGAGGATCAGGTCATAAGTGGCGAAATCGGCGCGAGTAACCTGTTGGGCGCGCTGGGCGGACAGGTCGTAGCCACGCTGCTTGGCGGCGGCCTGGCTGCGCTTGTCCGGTGCTTTGCCGACGTGCCAGTCGCCGGTGCCGGCCGACGCCACTTCAACCTGATCGGCCAGCCCCGCTTCGCGCAGTTTATGGCGCAACACGCCTTCGGCTGTCGGCGAGCGGCAGATGTTGCCCAGGCAGACGAACAGAACGCGCATCAGGCCTCCAGCAGGCGACGAACGCGTTCGAGGTCTTCGGGGGTGTCGACACCGGTCGGCGGTGCGATCAGCGCGTCGGCCACGTGAATCCGGACGCCATGCCACAGGGCACGCAGTTGTTCCAGTGATTCGGTGTTTTCCAGCCAGCACGGGCCCCAACTGACGAAGTCATGCAGGAAACCGGCGCGGTAGGCATAGATGCCGATGTGACGGCGATACGGCACGCCTTCAGGCAATTGCTCGCAGCTTTTGGCGAAGGCATCGCGGGCCCAGGGCAGGGTCGCACGGCTGAACGTCAGCGCCAGGCCGTTGAGGTCACTGACCACCTTGACCACGTTGGGATTGAACAGGGTCTGGACGTCTTCGATCGGCTCGGCCAGGGTGGCCATGCGCGCTTCGGTGTGGGCGGCCAGGTTGGCGGCGACCTGATCGATCACGCTCGGCGGGATCAGCGGTTCGTCACCCTGGACGTTGACCACGATGGCGTCGGGCGCCAGGCCGAGTTTGCTGGCGACTTCGGCGAGACGGTCAGTGCCGGAATTGTGGTCTTCACGGGTCAACACCACTTCGGCGCCAAAGCCGTTGCAAGCCTCGACGATGCGCGCATCGTCGGTCGCCACCACCACTCGCTGGGCACTGCTCTTGCTCGCCTGCTCCCAGACGTGCTGGATCATCGGCTTGCCGGCAATCAGCAACAGCGGCTTGCCCGGCAAACGGGTGGAGGCATAACGAGATGGAATGACGACGGTGAAGGCGGTGGTCATTTATCCAGGCGCTCGTCGGTGGTCAGGGTGCGGGCTTCGGTTTCAAGCATCACCGGGATTCCGTCGCGAATCGGGTACGCCAGGCCGGCGCCCTTGCTGATCAGCTCGGTTTTATCGGCGCTGAGTTTGAGCGGGCCCTTGCAGATCGGGCAAGCGAGGATGTCGAGCAGTTTGGTGTCCATGAGCATTCCCTGGAGAACAACGGTTTAAGGCAAAAGACGAGCCGGCAACAGACGCATCAACTGCGTATCGAACCAGGCCACGAAGGCCGGCGATGGCGCAGCATCGACCGTCAGATACCACCAATCGGCGGCGGCGAAGGCACGGCACTTCACCGCGTCCTTTTCCGTCATCACCAAGGGCAATGACGGTGTGAAATTCAAGGCCTGCACGCTGTATTCGGCGTGGTCGGCAAATGCATGAGGAACAGGTCGCCAGTGTAGCGTTTCGAGGGTTGTGAAGAAACGCTGCGGGTTACCGATCCCGGCAACGGCGTGTAACGCCTGGCCGTTCGGGAAATGATCGAGGGGACGCCGTTCGCCATTCTGCAGGTTGACCAGTGCGGTGGGTTGCAAGGTGAAGGCAAATCCGTCCGCCCGGTCATCGGCAGCGCCGTTGTACAGCACGGCGTCGACGCTTTGCAGGCGCTCGACCGGCTCACGCAGCGGCCCGGCGGGCAGGCAGCGTTTGTTGCCCAGGCCACGGGCAGCATCGATCAAGACCAGTTCTAGGTCGCGAGCCAGGCGATAATGCTGCATGCCGTCGTCGGACAGGATCAGATCCAGCGGTTCACTGGCCAGCAACGCCTTGACCGCGTTGCTGCGATCGGGATCGATCATCAGCGGCACCCCGGTGCGCTGGACGATCAGCAGCGGTTCGTCACCCGCCACGTCGGCGTCCTGATCGGACTCGACCCGCCACGGCAGTTGTGGCGGCTTGGCACCATAACCGCGACTGACCACACCGACCCGCAGGCCACTACGCTGGCAATGCTTGATCATCCACAGGATCAGCGGCGTCTTGCCCGTGCCGCCGACGGTGATATTGCCGACCACAATGAGCGGCACCGGCGGCTGATAGATCTCACCCTCGCCTGCCAGGAAACGCTCGCGCTTGCGCGTGACCACACGCCGATACAGCCATTCCAGTGGCTGCAGCAGTTTCAGGGCCGGGTGCCCCTGGTACCACGCGGCGAGCAGGCGATCGGACATGGCCATCAGGGCGCGGGCGGCGCCGCCTCGACTGTGGTCATGCGCAGGTGGCTGAAACCCAGTTTGCCGGCGGCGTCCATCGCGGTGATCACCGACTGATGCTGGGTCTTGCCATCGGCGCTGATGGACAGTGGCAGGTTGGTGTCGCCACCGGACTCTTTCTGCAGCGCATCGATGAGGGTCGCCAGATCGCTTTTTGGCAGGATCTGGTTGTTCAGCGCGAACACACCCTCAGCGTTGATGGTGAGGTCCAAGTGCTTGGCCTGCTCGTCATCGGCCGACGCACCGGTGACCGCCTGCGGCAGCTCGACGCGCAGTTGGGTTTCGCGGGTGAAGGTGGTGGTCACGACAAAAAACAGCAGCAGGATAAACACCACGTCGATCAATGACGCGAGGTTGATGTCCACGTTCTCCCGTTGCTTGCGACGGAATTTCACGCTTTTTTACCCTCGTACAGATCCACGTCGCGATCGCCCTGTACCACTTCAACCAACTTGATCGCTTCCTGTTCCATGCCCACCACCAATTCATCGATGCGTCGTTGCAGGAACCGGTGGAAGAACACCGACGGGATGCCGACCATCAGGCCCGCTGCGGTCGTGATCAGGGCCTTGGAAATACCACCGGCCAGCACGGAAGCGTTGGTGGTCATGCCCGTGCCCATGAAGGCGCTGAAAATGTCGATCATGCCCAGCACCGTGCCCAGCAAGCCCAGCAGCGGAGCCATGGCGGCGATGGTACCCAGCGCATTGATGTAGCGTTCGAGTTCGTGAATGACCCGCGCCGCCGCTTCTTCGATGCACTCTTTCATGATCTCGCGACCATGCTTGGAGTTGGCCAGGCCCGCGGCCAGGATCTCGCCCAATGGCGAATTGGCGCGCAGTTCCTTGAGCTTCTCCTTATTGAGTTGCTTGTCCTTGATCCACACCCAGACCTGGCCGAGCAGATGCTCAGGCGTCACACGGCTGGCGCGCAGGGTCCACAGACGCTCGGCGACAATCGCCATGGCCGCGATGGAACTCAGAATGATCGGCAGCATCATCCAGCCGCCGGATTTGACCAATTCCCACACAGTGTCAGTCCCCTCGAAAAAGTGCGCCACTCTAACATAGGGGGTGGGCGCACCGAAGACCGTGATGTCGCATCCGGTCGTTCTTCGATCCCCCCTTTTTATGGTGCGGCCCGCCAGAAGCGCCGTTGTTGACGCATCGTCCAGGCCGGCTCGAAACGCCCGAGCCGCAGACGAATGGCGCCCTGCTCAGCGCTGTCGTGGACGGTCATGCCACGTTTTCGATACCGGGCCATGACCGTGGGATGTGGGTGGCCGAACGAATTACCGTTGCCGCGCGAGATCAACACCGATTTGGGTTGCAGCGCGGCCAGCAGTGCCATGGACGAAGAACTGCGGCTGCCATGGTGCGGTGACTGCAACCAATCGGTGGGCACTGCCAGTGGGCTGTCGAGCAAGGCGCGCTCGGCCGGAACGTCGATATCACCGGTGAGCAGCAGGCGCTCACCATTGGCTTCGACCTGCAGCACACAGGATTTTTGATTGCTGCCCGCCGCCTCGGCCCATTGCCATAGTTGAAAGCTCACGCCGTCCCAATCCCATCGCTGCCCGCTTTCGCAGGCTTGCGCGTTCAGGGTGACGGGCAGCGCGAGCGGGTCGCCGCTGAGGACTCGTGCCACCGGCAATCCATTGGCAATCGCCCGCGCCCCACCGGCATGGTCGGCGTCGGGGTGGCTGATCAGCATCAGGTCGAGCTGGTCCACACCCAGTTTGCGCAACGTTGGCAAAACCACTCGTTCGCCGAGGTCGAAATCACCGAAGCGCGGCCCGGTATCGTACAGCAGGGTGTGATGCCGGGTGCGTATCAGGATTGCCAGCCCCTGGCCGACATCCAGTTGCCAGACTTCGGCAATGCCTTCAGGGAGCGTTGGCCTGGGCGGGAAAACCAGCATCAGCAACAGCGGCCATCCCAGTGGGCGCAGCACAATGCCACGGGGCAGCAACAGCAGCAGCGCGCCCAGGCTGCCCAGCCCCCACGCCCAAACTGGAATGGCCACCGACACCCACGCGGGCACGGGGTCCGCGAGCAAGCCAAGGCCCCAGAACAACCAATCGATCAACCCGCCTGCCAGCCACAGTACACTTTCGCCCACCAGGGGCACAGGCAACAGCAGCGTGCCGAGCAAGGCCAGCGGCAACACCAACAGGCTGATCCAGGGCACCGCCAGCAAATTGGCCAGCGGGCCGCTGAGGCTGACCGGCAATCCCAGTATCAGCAGCAACGGCCCAAGGCCGAGGGCAATCAACCATTGCGCGCGCGTCCAGGTTTGCCACCATCGCCAGGGACCGAGTCGGCCGCCGAAGGTAAAGATCAGCACCGCCACCGCCGCGAACGATAGCCAGAAACCTGGCAGCAAACTCACCAGGGGGTCCAGCAGCAACACCGCGTCGAGCGCCAGCAACAAGGGCCACCAGGCGCCGAGGTGGCGAAAACGCAGGCGCCATAACAGCACCAGTCCGATCATCACGCAGGCCCGTCGCACTGGCACTCCGAACCCCGCCAACAGCCCGTAGGCCAGCGCTGCGGCAAACGCCAGTGCGCAGGCCCAGGGTAACCACGGTAAAAGGTTCGGCCAGAGCCCATAACGCGCCAGCCCGGCAATCAACAGGTACACCATGCCCGCCAACAGGCCGATGTGCTGGCCCGAGATCACCAGCAGATGCACAGTGCCGGTGTCTTGCAATACTTGCCAGTCTTCACGATCCAGCCCGGCGCCATCGCCCAGCACCAGGGCCGTCAACGCACCGGTCCGACCCTGGGCATCCACCGCCTGCAAGCGTTGGCGGACAGTGTCGCGCCAGGCCCAACGGGCTTCAACAAGGCGCTGGCCATCCTTGATGGTACCGGTGGCGCCGATGCGTTGCGCCAGCAGCCAGGCGTCGTAATCGAAGGCATGCGGGTTGAGCAGCCCGGCCGGACGTTTCAATTTCACCGCCAGGCGCCAGCGCTCGCCGCTGCTGATCGGTGGCCCGCCATACCAGGCCAGACGCATCATTCGAGGCATCCTGGCCTCCCGCGAACGTACGTCAATCAATTCGAAACGCACCACCGCGTCGCTGCTCTGGGGCAACCCAACCACGCGCCCCTCGACCCAACGGGTTTCCCCGTCGAGGTCCGCCGGCAATCGATCATCCAGCGCCCACTGTGCATTCGCGCAGGCCCAACTGAAGCCAAACAGGAAAAACGCCAACGGATAAGTCCTGAACGGCAACCACATCAAACCCGCCACGGGCAGTACCAGCCACAACCCTGCCGGCGGTAATACCGGCAAAAAGCGCAGGGTCAGCAGCCCCAACGCCAGCGCCATCATCCCTGTGCGCATAAGCCCGTCCTTGAGAGTCCCCTCCCTAGTGATAGCCGGCTCACGGCACGAGCGTGGTCAATAATTGTCACAAACTCTGAATGGGCGACTCGTAGAATCCAGACATACTTGCAGCCTTAACCGACCGAGAAGCCTTATGCCCCGGCGCTTATTCAAACGATACATGCCAGACCCGACCAGCATCAGGGAACATCAATCCTTACGCTTTCTCGGCACCCTGCTGCATGACCCGAACCTCTGGCACCTCAACCGACACTCGGTGGCGCGGGCGATGGCGGTGGGTCTATTCGCGGCGTTCCTGCCGATTCCCATGCAGATGCTGGTGGCGGCCGCCCTTGCCGTACTGGTGCGCGGCAATATGCCGATTGCTGTCAGCCTGGTCTGGCTGACCAATCCGATCACCATGCCAGCGGTGTTTTTCTGCACGTACCAGATGGGTGCCTGGCTGATGAATGTGCCCGCCCGGCACTTGCCCGACGAGCTGACATGGGAGTGGATCAGCGGCGAATTGTCGACGTTGTGGCAGCCATTCCTGCTGGGATCGGTGGTCACAGGACTGTTGCTGGGCGCGCTCGCCTATTGCCTGGTGATGATGTACTGGCGCTGGTGGGTCAGCCGGCAGTGGGCGCGGCGCAAGAAAAAGCGTATGCAATGAACACAAAAGGCCTCCATCTGGAGGCCTTTTCAATGGCACAACGCAACCCCTGTAGGAGCGTTAAGTCCGCATCCCCCGCCCACTCACGAGCAACCGCGCGCAGCCGATGTACAACACCACCGTGGCCACCAGCATGAACGTAATCGCCACACTGATCCTGATGTCCGAAACGCCCAGGATTCCGTAGCGGAAAGCGTTGACCATGTGCAACACCGGATTGGCCAGCGATACCGTCTGCCAGAACGGCGACAGCAGCGAGATCGAATAAAACACCCCGCCCAGGTAAGTCAGTGGCGTCAGCACAAAGGTCGGGATGATCGAAATATCATCGAAGTTGCGTGCGAACACCGCGTTGATGAAGCCCAGCAGCGAGAAGATCGTCGCCGTCAGCACCACCACCAGGATGGTGAGCCCCAGGTGATGCACCTGCAAGTGGGTGAAGAACATCGACAGGACCGTCACGATTAGCCCGACCATCAACCCGCGCAGCACGCCGCCCAGGGTGAAGCCGATCAGAATCGTATGCGGTGACACCGGCGACACCATCAATTCCTCGATGGAACGCTGGAACTTGCTACCGAAGAAACTCGATACCACGTTGCCGTAGGAGTTGGTGATCACCGACATCATGATCAGCCCGGGCACGATGTACTCCATGTAACTGAAGCCACCCATGTCACCAATCTGCCGGCCAATCAGGTTGCCGAAGATCACAAAGTACAGAACCATCGTGATGGCGGGCGGCAGCAGCGTTTGTGGCCAGATCCGGGTAAAGCGCCTGACCTCACGGTAAACGATGGTGTTGAGGGCGACGAGATTGGGTCGCAGCTCGGAATTCATACCGCCACCTTCGACAGATTTTTCTCCACCAGGGACACGAACAACTCCTCGAGGCGATTGGTTTTGTTACGCAGGCTCAGCACTTCGATGTTCTGCTGCGCCAACTGGGTGAACAGCGCCGTGATACCCATGGTCTTCTCGACCTGGACTTCCAGGGTATGCGCGTCGAGCAATCGGCTCGGGTAACCGAGCAACTGCGGCGCCACGCTCAGGGCGTTCTTCGTGTCGAGCAGGAACGTCTCCACATGCAGCTGGCTGAGCAGCTGTTTCATGCTGGTGTTTTCGACGATGGTGCCGTGATCGATGATACCGATGTGGCGGCACAGCTGCTCAGCCTCCTCCAGGTAATGCGTGGTGAGGATGATGGTGATGCCTTTCTGGTTCAGCTCGGTCAGGAACGACCACATCGAACGGCGCAGTTCGATATCCACCCCCGCGGTCGGCTCGTCGAGGATCAACAGACGCGGTTCATGAACTAGAGCGCGAGCGATCATCAGGCGCCGCTTCATGCCGCCGGACAGTGAACGCGAAGGTACATCGCGCTTGTCCCAAAGGCCGAGCTGCGTCAGGTACTGCTCGGCGCGCTCCTTGGCGACTTTCGGCGGAATGCCGTAATACCCGGCCTGGGTCACGACGATGTCGAAGGTCTTTTCAAACTGGTTGAAGTTGAATTCCTGCGGCACAACGCCAATGGAGCGCTTGAGCTGCGCAGGATTCTTGTCCAGGTCGTGGCCAAAGATGTTCACCGTACCGCTGGTCTTGTTCACCAGGGTGGAGAGAATGCCGATGGTCGTGGATTTGCCGGCACCATTGGGGCCGAGCAAGGCGAAAAAGTCACCCTCGGCGACGTCCAGATCGATACCACTCAGGGCCTGGAAACCGTTGCCGTAGGTTTTGGTTAGCTGCCGGATGGACAGAGCGGAACTCATATCGGATCTACGCACCAAGAAGGGAAAGAAGGAATAAACGAGGGTGGGCGGCGCACAAGGCAGCCACGGCACATGAGTGCAATGGTGCTTGTCGCCGCCAGACAAGTACAGTGAAGTGTGTCGATAGTAAGTATTAAGTCAACGCGGTCATGACCGCTTTTTTGTACGCTGGACGCTCTTTCAACCGTGCATACCAGGCCTGCAGATGAGGTTGCGGCGCACGCTCGATCGGCATCTCGAACCAGGCATAAATAAAACTGCCGAGGGGGATGTCGCCCATGCCGATTTCATCACCCGACAGGTACGGTTTCACGGCGAGCGCCTCATTGGCCATCGACAACAACGTGTCGCATTCCTTGATCGCGGCGTGGATCGCAGGCCAGTCCTGTTGCTCGGCCGGCGTGCGCAGGACACCCCAGAACACGGTTCGGAACGGGCCGGCAAAACTGGAAGTGGTCCAGTCCATCCATTTATCGGCGAGGGCACGCTGCTTCAGGTCGGCCGGATACCACGCGGTGCCACCGGCATGCAGGGCCAGGAGGTAACGTACGATGGCGTTGGACTCCCAGAGTACAAAGCCGTCATCTTCGATCACCGGCACTCGCCCATTAGGATTCATCGCGCGGTATTGCGGCGTATCGACCACACCAAAGGCGCCACCGGCGTCGATGGCCTCATAGGCCAGGTTCAGCTCCTCGGCGGCCCACAAGGGTTTCCTGACATTCGACGAATTTTTCCGACCCCAGATCTTCAGCATGTCTGCCTCTTTATGGATGAATGCGCAGGCAGCATACGCTGGATCAGGCGCGGCTCAAATCGCTCTGCATATCACCCAGCAGCAGCGGCAGTTCATCGCTGAACAGATGCGGGTAGCACTGTTGCAGATGCTCGAAGAAGAAGGTTTCGGGTACGTCGGCGAACTGACCGTGATCGACCAGATACTCCATCAGTTGCTCACCGTCACGATTGAAAGGGTGGAAAACGCTATCGTTGATGCCATCGAATTCCAGCGGCGCCACGTTGAACAGTTCACACAATTGCTGGTTGAACGCCGGCGTGGCCTTGACCCAGGCGCCGTTCAGGTACAGCTCGGTATAACCGTGCATGGCGAACACATCGCTTTTGAGCAACGCCAGTAAGCGAGGGGTCGACAAATGGTTGCGAACATCGGCCAGGCCAATTCGCGCGGGGATGCCGCAATGACGCGCGGCCCCCGCCAGCAATGTGGCTTTGGGCACACAATAACTTTCACCGGCGGCCAGTGCATAACTGCCACGCAAGCTGTGCGGATCACGACTGAATGTGTAAGGGTTGTACCGCACAGCCTCGCGCACCGCGTAGTAAAGATTGATGGCCTGCTCGAGCGGATCGCGCCGGCTGCCACGGTGTTTCTCCGCGAACTCCACGACCGACGGGTGGTCACTATCGATGAAGCGACCGGGATTCAAATACTCGTGCATGCGATTGATCTCCTGGGGGTGCCCCCGAGTCTAGCGACAGGCTCAGCACAGAGATAACGACGTTTCGGCCAAACTTGGACGCTTTGCCGCCCGCTCTCGAACGATTGGTGTGATCCGCTGCCAACCGCTCCTACAAACTCATCGAAGGTTTCTCACGATTTCTGTCTCACCGCTCTGGTCAACCTGTTCGGCCGATGCCGTCTAAGCTCTGAAGGTTGTTTTTGCCCTTGTTTCACGGAGGATTAAATATGCTGCTGTTGTGGATACTGGTTCTGGTTGTCGGGATTGCGTATTTAGCCCACCGTCGCGTCGCCCCCCTGCCCGCCTTGTGTATCGTTGCCGTTTATGTCGTGGCGATGGGCGCCTTCAGTCGCGCGCCTGGCTGGCTACTGCTGATCTTTTGGCTGCTGATCGCCGCTGTCGCAGCGCCCTTGCTGTTGCCTGACCTGCGTCGCAAATTTTTCAGCGCGCCGCTCTTCGACTGGTTTCAGAAAACGCTGCCGCCCATGTCCGAAACCGAGCGAGATGCCATCGACGCCGGCACGGTCTGGTGGGACGGTGAACTGTTCAGCGGCCGCCCGGACTGGGACAAACTGCTGTCCTACCCCAAGGTGCAATTGACCGAAGAGGAGCAGGCGTTCATCGACGGGCCGACTGACGAACTCTGCGCGATGGTGACCGACTGGCAGATTGGCCAGGACATGGACCTGCCCGCCGAAGCCTGGGCCCACATCAAAAACAACGGCTTTTTTGCGCTGATCATTCCCAAGGAATACGGTGGAAAGGGCTTCTCGGCCTACGCCCACTCCCAGGTGGCGATGAAACTGGCCACCCGCAGCGGCGACCTCGCCTCAACCGTGATGGTTCCGAACTCCCTTGGCCCGGCAGAGCTGTTGCTGCACTACGGCACCGACGAACAACGCAACCATTACTTGCCACGCCTGGCCCGTGGCGATGACATCCCCTGTTTCGCCCTCACCGGACCACTCGCCGGCTCGGACGCCGGTGCAATGCCCGACACTGGCATCATCTGCAAAGGCCAATGGAACGGCGAGGAAACCCTCGGCCTGCGCCTGAACTGGGAAAAACGCTACATCACCCTCGGCCCGGTCGCCACCCTGCTCGGCCTGGCGTTCAAAGCCTATGACCCGGACCATTTGCTGGGCGATGAAGTGGACCTTGGCATCAGTCTGGCGCTGATCCCCACCGACACGCCCGGTGTGGAAATCGGCCGTCGACATCTGCCGCTGGGCGCAGCATTCATGAACGGCCCCAACGCCGGCAAAGACGTGTTCATTCCTCTGGACTTCCTGATCGGCGGCCAGGAAATGCTCGGCAAAGGCTGGATGATGCTGATGAACTGCCTGTCGGTGGGGCGGTCGATTTCGTTGCCGGCAGTCGGCACCGGTGCGGCAAAATTCACCAGCCTGGTGACCGGCCAATATGCGCAGATCCGCGAGCAGTTCAACGTGCCACTGTCGGCGTTCGAAGGCATCCAGGAAGCCATGGCGCGCATCGGCGGCAATGCCTGGATGATGGACGCAGCGCGGATGCTCACCGCCAACGCGGTGGACCTGGGCGAGAAACCGTCGGTACTGTCGGCGATCCTCAAGTACCACCTCACCGAACGCGGCCGCGAATGCATCAGCCACGCCATGGATGTCCACGGTGGCAAGGCCATCATCATGGGGCCCAACAATTACCTGGGGCGCAGCTGGAATGGCGCACCCATCTTCATCACCGTGGAAGGCGCGAACATCCTCTCGCGAAACCTGATGATCTTCGGCCAGGGTGCGATCCGTTGCCATCCTTTCGTCCTGAAAGAAATGGCCTTGGCCGGTCGCGAGGACAAGCAGCAAGCCCTCACCGAATTCGATGGATTGCTGCTCAGGCATATCGGGTTCGCCGTGAGCAATGCGGCCAGTACGTTGGTACTCAACCTGGGCTTCGGTCACTTCGAGAGGGCGCCAGGCAACAAGCTCAGCCAAGGCTACTTCCGCGCCCTCAACCGCCAGGCAGCCGCTTTCGCCATGCTGGCCGATTTGAGCATGATGCTGCTGGGCGGTGAGCTGAAGCGCCGCGAACGCCTGTCGGCACGCCTGGGAGATGTACTCAGCAACCTGTATCTGGCGTCGGCCGCACTCAAGCGTTATCACGACCTGGATTCTCCCGAACACATGGCGCCTCTGTTCACCTGGGCCATGGAAGAAAGCCTTGGGCAGTCCGAGCGAGCCCTGGATGAGTTGCTGACCAACTTCCCCAACAAAGTGCTCGGTTGCCTGCTTCGGGTCATCGTGTTCCCGTTCGGTCGCCGTCACAAAGGCCCATCGGACAGGCTCGGCGCCGAAGTGGCAGCGGTGATCGGCCGGGCGAAGGGTGATCCAACCCTGGAAGAATTGCTCGGCGGCTGCTTCCGCCCACAATCGCCCGTTGACGCCGTGGGCGCGCTGCAACACGCCTGCAACCTGTTGAACGCGGCGCAACCGGTGCATAAAAAGTTGCACGTGGCGCTCAAGGGCGGTCAGTTCAAACCGCTGGCTGGGGAACACGTCATCGACGCGGCGCTGGAGGCTGGTGTCTTGCAGCCCATGGAAGCGCATAACCTGCGTGAAGCCGAAGTGGCGCGGCGCAAGGTGATCGATGTGGATGATTTCGACAAAGAAGAGTTGGCACCGACGCCAGGGAAAGTCCGCTGATCCTGCCAACCATGTAAAAACGGGCGCGGGAGCTTTATACTCCCGCGCCCGTTTTGCTCTTGAGGACTTATCTCGTGTCCAACGTCGTTGCCGATCATCTCGTCTTGCTTGACCACTTGCGCAGCATCCTGGTCGCCGTGGGTGAGGCCGAACAGGTTCCCGAAGAAAGCCATGCCCTGTTCCTGGAGCGCTTCGACGAACTGCGTGCATCGCTGCCGATCGATCCGATCGAAAGCCAGTACCTGGGCCAGGACATCCTGTGCCAGGTGATGACCCGCTACCCACAGATCGCCCACCTGGTCCCACGCGACCTGTTGTGGTACTTCGCCGGTGACTGCCTGCACTACATGCCCGACGACGAAATCGACCTGTATCAGGCACTGGAAGAACGTCGCTACGAGGCAGAACAGAACGACGAACCGTTCGACTGGCATCAGGAAAAACAGTTGCTGGCGATGTCGAACGACGACAGCAAGCACTGACACCAAAAGGCCCGCATCGCGGGCCTTTTTTATTGGAACTCTGGCCGACGGGGGGCGGGTTGTTTGCCGGGTTTGCCCAGTGTCGGCTCTTTCTCAAGGCATTCCACCAGATAATCGATCAACACCCGCAGCTTCGGCGGCAGGTAACGAGTGGGCGAATGCAGCAGCCACGCACCGCCGTGGTATGAGGCGAGAAACGTCCAGTCTGGCAGCACCTGTACGAGCAAGCCCTGCTCCAGTGCATGACGCGCGGTGAAATACGGCAGGCTGCCAATCCCGATGTGCTGCAACACTGCACCCAGACGCACCCCGGTGTGATTGGCGGCATAGCGCCCGCGCACGCCAACGGTGACAGCCTTGGTGCCCTTCTTGAATTTCCAGCGTGCATCACTTGGCGTTTCGCCCAGGTAGATGCAGCTGTGATTGAGCAGGTCATGGGGATGAGTTGGCGTGCCATGCTCCGCCAGATACTGCGGTGTCGCACACAGCAGGTGATCGATGGTCAGCAATTGTCGCCCTACCAGCCCCGCAGGTGGATGATCGGTGATGCGAATCGCCAGATCGACGTGATCGTCGATCAGATCCACCTGGCGATCCTCGAGCAACAACTCCACATCCACCTTGGGATAACGCCGCAGAAACTCCGGCATGTGTGGGTGTATCACAAATCGACCCACTGCCTTGGGCACGCTGAGACGGACCAACCCTTGTGCTTCATCGGTGAACTGGCCGCTGATTTCCATCACCGATCTGGCGGCGTTGACCATCTCCTGGCAACGCTTGAACACCTCTTCGCCACCGTCGCTCAGGCGCAATTTACGTGTGGTGCGTTGTAGCAAACGCATGGCCAGCGCCTTTTCCAGGCGCGAAATGCTGCGGCTGACCGCCGACGGTGAACTGCCCAACTGACGTGCAGCCTCGGAAAAGCTCCCGGTCTCGACAACCTTGACGAAAATGGCCATTTCACCGAGTAACGGCAGGGGAAGATTTATGCTCACGACGCAACAGTCCTTTGATGTTTGAACGGATTATCACGCAATTGCACGCTTCATATAATGAAATACATAAACGTGAGTGAGAGCATGGAATATGACGCTTCGCCTCTTTTTCCATAGTGATGACCTCAAGGCCGACGTGGAAGTGCTTCACCCCTGACCTCATGGAGCTGAGATGCAGTTTTCGATTTACCTGGGAGAATTCCTGGCGTTGGCGACCATCCACTTTCTGGCCGTGGTCGCCCCCGGACCCGATTTTGCAGTCACCATTCGCCAAAGCGTACGTTTCGGACGTGGCATAGGAATCTGGACCGCCTTGGGCATTGGCGCTGGCATTTCCGTGCACGTGCTCTACACCGTGCTGGGGGTTGGCGCACTGATGCACACCCTGCCCTGGCTGTTGACGGTGGCCAAGATCATCGGCGGCGCCTACATCCTGTACCTCGGTGTCAGCCTGTTACGCAGCCAACCGAAGACAGTGCTCGAAGGTGAAAAGGAGGGCCATGAGCCGGCTGTCGAACAAACCCGGCTCAAGGCGTTCACCACAGGATTTCTGACCAACGCGACCAACCCGAAGGCCACGTTGTTCTTCCTGGCGATTTTCACCACCCTCATCAGCACCTCGACACCCCTTGTCATCCAGGCGCTTTACGGGTTGTGGATGTGCTTCGTCAATGCCCTGTGGTTCGTCATTGTCGCGCTGTTTTTCTCCAGCAACCGAGTGCGAGTGCTGTTCATACGTATGGGACACTGGTTCGAACGCACGATGGGGGTGATGCTGATTCTGTTCGCAGGGCGCCTGATTCTGTCGATGTAAAGCAGCGCCCACGCAAACGGCCCGCTCAGCCTGACTGACGGGCCTTTTTTTCCGGCCTGGAGACGAATTGCAGACAAACAAAAACGCCGCTCAATGAGCGGCGTTTTTGTGAATTTGGAGCGGGAAACGAGACTCGAACTCGCGACCCCGACCTTGGCAAGGTCGTGCTCTACCAACTGAGCTATTCCCGCAAATGGCGTCCCCTAGGGGACTCGAACCCCTGTTACCGCCGTGAAAGGGCGGTGTCCTAGGCCACTAGACGAAGGGGACACGCTACCCGGAACACATGGTGTGTGTTTCGGTGTCCAGATCCCGCATCCTAAGATTGGGTTCTGGTTTCACTCAGTATCACCCGAAAGCAACACTGTTTAAAATTGGAGCGGGAAACGAGACTCGAACTCGCGACCCCGACCTTGGCAAGGTCGTGCTCTACCAACTGAGCTATTCCCGCATTGGCGTCCCCTAGGGGACTCGAACCCCTGTTACCGCCGTGAAAGGGCGGTGTCCTAGGCCACTAGACGAAGGGGACACACGTACAACATTCACTGCCTGCCGCGTTTCGCTGTGTGCTTTACGCTGCAAGTGGCGCGCATTCTATGGATGGATTGAAGGGTCGTCAACCCCCGAATATAAATTTATTTAAATCAATGACTTCGCCCCGCTTTGCGCCACGATTCAGGCTTTTTGCTCGCCCGTGGTTTGGCGCCTATATTCTGACACTCGCCAAGACGTTATAGTCCACCCATGAAAAACATGATGGCAATGTGCAATTTGATTGTGCCTGCTTATATAAGAAGCGTTGCGGTCGATACAGTGACAAGCGCATTCGATCCAACCCGTCGAGCGGCCCTATGCGGCCCCATGCCAAGCCACTAAACTCGCTCGCGAATCCCATAAAGAGGTCTTACCGTTGACTCCACTCATGATCACCCTGCTCGTCGTAGCCGGGATAGCACTTTTGATCGCCATTGGGTACATGAACCATGTGGTGGAAGCCAACAAACTGGAACGGGCTCGTACCAAGGTCGAACTCAATGACCGTTTGCGCCGCTGCGGCGAGATCACCGAGACCTTTCCGGGCCAGTTGATGACCCCGGCCCTCAAGCTGCTGTTGACCCGCCTGGAGCTGAACGTCTGCCAGCGCCTGTTGAACCTGGAAAAAACCAGCGCCAACCTGAAGTCCCGGATCAACGAGCTGAGTACGCTGATCGGCCAAGGTGAATCGATCCCGGTCAACAATCCGCCCGCACCGATCCAGACCGAAGCCAAGGCCAAGGATGTTCGCTTCCTGCTCGAGGCCCTGCACGGTCAGATCACCCGTGCGGCACAGGATGGTTTCCTGCCGCCAAACGAGGCCAAGCGCTGGATCCGCGAAGTTCGCCACATCCTGGTGTTGTTGCACATTGAGTTCTTCAACAACCTGGGCCAACAGTGCCTGCAACAAGACCAGCCTGGCCAGGCACGTCTCGCTTTCGAACGCGGCGTGCAATACCTGCGCAAGCAACAGGAACCGCAGGTCTATGCCGAACAACTCGAATACCTGGAAAAACTCCTGGCCCGCGCCAACGCCCAGGTCATGGACCAACACGCGCAGTCCGAAGACGAGGCAAACCAGTTGAACGAAGGCCTCAAGGAAGTCGAGGCGGATTGGAAGAAGCGCGTGATCTACGACTGATTCATGGCTCGGATGCTCGCACAACGGCCGCACCGAAGCTGAATGAGCGAGCATGTCGCAGCGTCGTGATGGTCATCAACGATTATGCGGGCTGTCTGAATGCCCGCGGTGCCTGGGCTACCATCGCGACGGTTCGACGCCCCGACAAGCCCGCTCCTACAGGAGCGGGTTCAGCTACAACCTGAAATGCCCCACCATCCCCTTAAGCTCACTGCCCAATTGCGCCAGCTCGATACTCGACGCTGCGTTGCCCTGCATCGCCAACGATGACTGATCGGCACTGGCGCGGATGCTGGTCACGCTGCGGTTGATCTCCTCGGCCACGGAGCTCTGTTCCTCGGCGGCTGCGGCAATCTGCTGGTTCATCTGCTGAATCAACGACACTGCCGAAGCGATACTGCCCAGAGCGCTCTCGGTCTGGAGCGCATCACTGACCGCCAGCTTCACCAACTCGCCACTGCTCTGGATCTGCTGCACCGACGACTGCGCCGCCGCGCGCAAGGCGCTGACCAGGCGCTCGATTTCCTCGGTCGATTGCTGGGTTCGCTTGGCCAGTGCCCGGACTTCGTCGGCGACCACTGCAAAGCCCCTGCCCTGCTCACCAGCCCGCGCAGCCTCGATAGCCGCATTGAGCGCCAGCAGATTGGTCTGCTCGGCAACACTCTTGATCACGCCGAGCACGGCACCGATGTTCTGGATTTCCGCACTCAGGCTCTCGATACTGGAACTGGCCGAGGACGCCGAATCCGCCAGTTGCTCGATCCGCGCCATGCTCTGACGTACCACGGCCTGGCCACTCTCGACTTTGCCGTCCGCTGTCTGCGCCGCCAGTGCAGCCTCCTCGGCATTGCGCGCCACATCATGTACCGTCGCGGTCATCTGGTTCATGGCCGTGGCGACCTGTTCGGTTTCCTCTTTCTGGCTGCTGACCTCCAGATTGGTCTGCTCGGTCACCGCCGACAGCGACTGAGCGGAGCTGGCCAACTGCTCGATACCCGCCTGCAGACCGCTGACGATTGTGCTAAGCCCCGCCCCCATCTGCTGCATTGCCTGCATTAACTGGCCGATCTCGTCCCGGCGAGTCACCTCGATCGTGGCGCTCAAATCGCCTGCCGCGATCTGCTGGGCAACGCCGATCACTCGACGCAACGGCCCTACGATCAAACGAGTGATGACCAATGCCGCAATCAACCCGACCAGCAAAGCCAATGCCGACGAAGCGATAATCAGCAGCGCGTTCTTTTTCAGCTCGGTCTGCATCGATTGGTCTTCGGCGACGTAAGCCTGGTCAACGCGCTCCATCACTTGGGCCGCGCGCTGATTCAACTGCCCGTAGACGGTTTTTTCCTGGGCCAGAAGATCTGTATATTCCGCGAGTTTTTCACTGAAACCGCCGATATGCCCCACCACTTCATTGAGGACCGTCAGGTAACCCTCATCCTTGACCGTGGTTTTCAGTTGCTCGGCCTGGGCCAGCGCCTGATCGGCCTGTTCGATCTTGCCTTGGGCGCTATCATCGCCCTTGCGGCTTTGATCCAGGCGCATACGCGCTTCGTTCATGGCCTGCAGCATCAGTCGCGATACCTGGCTGACCTGACTGGCCTGCTCGATGAACTGGGCGCCGTCCTTGCCTTCGGAATCCTTCAGGGTGTAGGCGCCATCATCAGCGAGGCCCGATTGCAGCACATCGAGATTATTGGCGACGCTGGACACCGACCAACTGGCCATTTCCAGCGCCAGATCCTTGGCTTGGCTGAGCGAGACAAACTCGTCAAAGGCCTTGCGATAAGCCGCCAGGGACTGCTCGACATCGTTCATCACCGGGACGTTGGTCGGTGACTGTTCCTTGAGCTGATTAGCCAAGGCAATCAGCCCATCGACGCCCTCGCGCAGGGCTGTGGCAACTTTTGGGTTGCCATGCAAGGCGTACTCCTGCTCGAGCAGACGCACCTTGAGCAGGCCGCTGTTAAGCGACGACATCTGCTTGAGACCATCGAAACGCTGACTGATGGTCTGCAGGGACCAGATGCCAATGGCGGCGACCAATGCCGTCAACAACAGCACCAGCACAAACCCGATACCCAGTTTTTTCGCCATACCGAGGTTGGCAAAACGTCCTTGCACGGCCGAAATCATTGCACTGAGTCCCCTGACATAGTCTGTAGACGCAGATTCGCAACGGGCCTGTGTCAGCACAAGTCTCTGACGTCGGAATAATGGCAAAAAGCTACGCCAACGTCGTTTTCAGAACGCTTGAGGTCGATCCGAAGCGGTGGCCTGAAAGAACGCCCGGGCTCGGGGGTCGCAGGCACACGCTACATTGATACGCTGCCAGTCGCTGGCCTCGTCCGCAGGGCTGAACGCCGTGGCGGACGACAACAAAACCCCAAGGCGCTGGGCGTGCTGCCGCATCTGAGCGTAGTTGGAGAAACGAGGTCTCGCCCAGATAAACAAGCCGCCAACGGGCTTGCCGAAAACCTCCCAGTCGGCATCGTCCAGCAGATGCAGCGCAACCTCGCGGTCATGCCGCAGACGCTGGCGCAAGCGCAGCAGAAGCTTGCGGTAGGCACCACTGGCCAGCAAACACGCCAGCACCGCTTCACAAAACCCGGAAGCCCCCAGGCTGCTCACCCGCTTGAACTCGGCCAGACGCGATATCACCTCGGCACTGGCCATCACAAAGCCGACCCGCAATGAACTGCTGAGCGTCTTGGAGAAGCTGCCGACGTAGATGACATCCTCATCAAGCGCGGCCAGCCGGGTGCCGGGGCTTGCGTGCAGGTCGGCGTAGACGTCGTCTTCGATCACCTGCACGCCGTGACGCCTGCTCAGTTGCAGGACCTGTTGTGCCACCATCGGAGCCAGATTGCTGCCCGTCGGGTTGTGATAAAAACTGTTGATGAACATCGCTCGCGGCTTGTTCTTTTGAAGCAGCGCCTCGAGCACCTCGATGTCAGGCCCGCGTGGTGTACGCGGGACTTCGATCATCGACACCCCCTGCAACCTGAGCAACTCGAACAGCTGAGAGTAGCCGGGACTTTCGACCACCACGCAGTCCCCTGGCTTGAGCAGGACTCGTGCGATCAGGTCAAGGCCCTGGCTGGCGCCGGCGGTGGTCATGATGCGTTGATCATCTGCGGCAATGCCCAATCGATTCAAGCGTTTGCCAATTTGGCGACGCAATGCCGGCAGCCCCAGTGGTGTGCTGTAGTTGAACAGGCTCGCCATGTCAGTGCGGCTGACCTCGCGAATCGCGTACGTCAGATCATCCGTCTCCCGCCAGCTCTCGGGGAGTCCACCGCCTCCCAGGGATAATTCACCCGCCAACGGCTGCAACTCCATACCCTCGAACCAGGGTGGACCTGCGATGGGTAACGGGGGCGTCGCAACAATGAACCGACAGCCATGACGCGAGGACAACATGCCCTGCGCGACAAGGCGATCGCACGCTTCGACCACACTGGACTGGCTGAGCAGATTGATCCGGGCGATCTGCCGGGCGGAGGGCAGACGCGTTCCCGGCTCAATGGCACCCTGGCGTAGCCAGCACGCCAGCGCATCGACGATTTGTTGCACGACGGGCACCAAAGCCTGTCGATCAATTCTCAATTCCATGAGCAAGCAAACTCCTGTTCGTTTGACCGAATCAGTAAATCACAAGCGCGCTCAATGGGTTGTGCGACAACGCCGCCAAAATTGGCGGTTCTAACCATTTGAAACAAAAATGCGGCGAAGAGGACATCCCTGTGGAAGCGAGCTGGCTCGCCTCACAGAAGGGGAGAAAAAGGCGGTGAGCAGCGTCGCGTCAGAAAGCGGTGACGCCCCCGTCCACTGCCAGTGAATGCCCGGTGGTAAAGGCTGCACCATCGCTGCACAAGTACAGCACGGCGCTGGCAATTTCCTCGACCTTGCCGATGCGCCCCACGGGATGCATGGCATTGGCGAACTCGCCTTTTTTAGGATCCGCTTCATAGGCGCGGCGGAACATATCCGTATCGATGACTGCCGGGCACACCGCATTCACACGGATTTTCTTCTTGGCGTATTCGATGGCCGCCGATTTGGTCAGGCCGATCACCGCATGTTTCGATGCCGCATAAATGCTCATCTTCGGCGCGGCGCCGAGGCCTGCGACCGAGGCGGTGTTGACGATCGCACCGCCGCCCTGGGCCAGCAACAGCGGCAACTGATATTTCATGCACAGCCAGACGCCTTTGACGTTGACGCCCATGATCGCGTCGAACTCATCGACGGTGCCTTCCGCCAGTTTGCCTTTTTCGATCTCGATGCCGGCATTGTTGAAGGCATAGTCAAGTCGACCATAGGTCTTGACCACCTCATCCATCAGATTTTTTACATCGCTTTCCAGCATGACATTACAGCGCACAAAGGTCGCTTCACCGCCGGCGGTGCGAATCAGCGCCACGGTGCCTTCACCACCTGCGGTGTCCATATCCGCCACCACCACGTTCAAGCCTTCGGCAGCGAACGCCTGGGCGGTCGCTCGGCCGATACCATTGGCGGCCCCCGTTACGACAGCAACCTGGCCGGAAAACGTCATGCTCATTGTTTTGTCCTCGAAGTGATGAACGCGTGGCCCCAGTCTAGTCACAGGTTTTACTTGCACGGCAGCACTATCAGAAGGCCAGTTGGGTTCCCATGAGTGCCAGTGATGAAACCAATGCTCCAATTATCACTGCACTGGATCAGCCTGCATTCGCCGTATCAGCCAAACTTGCGACCTTGGCCCTGAAGGTCTATCAACAAGGCTTCATTCGCCTTTGAGTGCCTGTCATGACTTCCCAGACCAATCGTCAGTTCCTGCTCGCCAAACGTCCGGTGGGCGCGGCTACCCGCGAGACATTCACCTATCAGCAAGTACCGGTCGGCGAACCGGGTGCGGGTCAGATCCTGGTCAAGAACGAGTACCTGTCCCTGGACCCGGCCATGCGCGGCTGGATGAATGAGGGCAAGTCCTACATCCCGCCGGTGGGCATCGGCGAAGTCATGCGCGCTCTGGGCGTCGGCAAGGTCGTGGCCTCGAACAACCCGGGCTTTGCGGTCGGGGACTACGTCAATGGCGCACTGGGCGTGCAGGATTACTTCCTGGGTGAGCCGCGCGGGTTCTACAAGGTGGATCCGAAACTGGCGCCACTGCCGCGTTACCTGTCCGCACTGGGCATGACCGGCATGACCGCCTACTTCGCCCTGCTCGACGTAGGTGCACCCAAGGCCGGCGATACCGTGGTGCTGTCCGGCGCGGCGGGTGCGGTTGGCAGCATTGCCGGACAGATTGCCAAGATAAAGGGTTGCCGGGTCGTTGGCATTGCCGGCGGTGCGGACAAGTGCAAATTCCTTGTCGAGGAACTGGGTTTTGACGGCGCCATCGACTACAAAAGCGAGGACGTGCTCGCCGGCCTGAAGCGCGAGTGCCCGAAAGGCGTCGACGTGTACTTCGACAACGTCGGAGGCGACATCCTCGATGCGGTACTGAGCCGCCTGAACATGAAGGCACGCGTGGTGATCTGCGGCGCCATCAGCCAATACAACAACAAGGAAGCGGTCAAGGGCCCAGCCAACTACCTGTCGCTACTGGTGAACCGCGCGCGGATGGAAGGCTTCGTGGTGATGGACTACGCCGCCCAGTTCGCCGCTGCCGGCCAGGAAATGGCGGGCTGGATGGCCCAGGGGCAGCTCAAGAGCAAGGAAGACATCGTCGAAGGACTGGAAACGTTTCCAGAGACGCTGATGAAGTTGTTCAGCGGGGAGAATTTCGGAAAGTTGGTGTTAAAGGTGTGATCCGACACTCGGATTGATCACGCCCCTGTAGGAGCGAGCTTGCTCGCGAAGCGCTGTGTCAGGCTACTGTGTTGCCATCTGATACACCGCTATCGCGAGCAAGCTCGCTCCTACAGGGGGGGGATGGGGTCAGGCCAGTTCTGCAACGACCGCCGCCAATGCCTTCGACGGATCCGCCGCCTGGCTGATTGGACGACCGATCACCAGATAATCGGAACCCGCATCCAACGCCTGGCGTGGGGTCAGGATGCGGCGCTGATCGTCCTGGGCACTGCCGGCCGGACGAATCCCCGGTGTCACCAGTTGCAGCGATGGGTGCGCCGATTTCAGCGCCTGGGCTTCCAGCGCCGAGCACACCAACCCGTCCATCCCGGCTTTTTCCGCCAGCGCTGCCAGGCGCAGTACCTGTTCCTGCGGTTCAATGTCCAGACCGATACCCGCCAGGTCCTCGCGCTCCATGCTGGTCAGCACCGTCACGCCGATCAACAGCGGCTTCGGCCCGGAGCGCTTGTCCAGCTCTTCACGGCAGGCGGCCATCATGCGCAGGCCACCGGAGCAATGCACGTTGACCATCCACACGCCCATCTCCGCTGCGGCCTTGACCGCCATGGCAGTGGTGTTCGGGATGTCGTGGAACTTGAGGTCCAGGAACACTTCGAAGCCCTTGTCGCGCAGGGTGCCGACGATTTCCGCGGCGCAACTGGTGAACAGCTCCTTGCCAACCTTGACCCGGCACAGTTTTGGGTCCAACTGGTCGGCCAGTTTCAGCGCGGCGTCACGGGTGGGGAAATCCAGGGCGACGATGATAGGAGTCTGGCAGGCGGACATGTGTGGGCTCTCAGGCAGGACGAAATCGGCGCGCATTGTAGCGGAACCAGCGCGGCAGCGGGACCCGATGATCGGTAAATCATCGCCCGCGCCCCGGCAAGATTAGCCCTTCAATCGATTGTGTCGAGACCGATACACTCACGACACGCCCACAACACCCACGCCCGCTACCCTCGGCAGCCGCAACACGTCCTTACAGCACTTCCCGCCTCAGGGCCGGACGCCTATGCTGGAACCACAACCTCGCAGCCCATCTTTGTGGTTGGCAGCCTGAATGGCAGATGAACGCACGCATGCACAGCACTCAAGCCCCCTCGAACGACGATCAAAAAGCGCCCGGCGACGACAAACGCTGGAGCATCCGGGCACTGATCGTCGACGATGACGTTCCGATCCGTGAACTGATGATCGATTACCTGGCTCGTTTCAACATTCACGCCAGCGGGGTCACCGATGGCGCCGCCATGCGACAGGCCTTGCAGGCGGAACATTTTGACGTGGTGGTGCTCGACCTGATGCTGCCCGGTGAGGACGGTCTTTCGCTGTGCCGCTGGCTGCGTGCCGAATCGGATATCCCGATTCTCATGCTGACTGCACGATGCGAGCCGACCGACCGCATCATCGGCCTGGAACTGGGTGCCGACGATTACATGGCCAAGCCCTTCGAACCGCGAGAACTGGTGGCGCGCATCCAGACCATTTTGCGCCGCGTGCGTGACGACCGCACCGAACAGCGCGCCAACGTGCGCTTTGACAACTGGCGTCTGAACAGTGTGCTGCGCCAGCTGATCGCCGCCGATGGGCTGGTGGTGCCGTTGTCCAATGCCGAGTTTCGCCTGCTGTGGGTGTTCATCGAGCGCCCTCGCCGGGTGCTCAGCCGAGAGCAACTCCTGGACGCGGCACGCGGTCGCTCGATCGAGGCCTTTGATCGAAGCATCGACCTGCTGGTGTCCCGCCTGCGCCAGAAACTCGGGGATGACCCGAAAGCGCCACAATTGATCAAGACCGTTCGCGGCGAAGGCTATTTGTTCGACGCCCGGGATATCGGCTGATGCGAGCGCGCTTCGATACGCTGTTCGGTCGCCTGTTTGGCGTGCTGTTGCTGGCGATCATCCTGGCGCACCTGCTGGCCTTTGCCTGGTTTCATCACTACGGTCCTCCGCCGCCACCGCCGCCGCCCGGATTCGCCGAAGGCTTCGACGGCCGTCCGCCACCGGATCCACGTTTCGAGAACCGACCACCGCGCCCCTGGTTCGGCGGGCCGTTGGTGCCGCTGACGTTCCAGTTCGTTTCGCTGATCATTGCAGCCTGGTACGGCGCCAAACTGCTGAGCCGACCGATCCAGCGCCTGAGCGACGCCGCCGAACGCCTGAGTGAAAACCTCGACAGCCCACCGCTGGACGAGTCCGGCCCCCGGGAGGCCAGGCAGGCCGCGTCGACTTTCAACCTGATGCAGAAACGCATCATCGGGCAAGTGCAGCAGCGTTCGCGCATGCTTGGCGCGGTTTCCCACGACCTGCGTACTCCGTTGTCGCGGCTCAAGCTGCGCCTGGAACAGATCGACGACAACAGGCTGCAAAGCCAGATGCGCCAGGATCTGGACGACATGATCAGCATGCTCGACGCGACCCTCACTTATCTGCACGAACAGCGCACCAGCGAAGCCCCTCAGTGGATGGACGTGCAGGCATTGGTCGAGTCCCTGAGTGAAAACGCCCAGGACCAGGGCGCCGATGTCCAGGCAAACGGCCACTGCGCGCCCCTGCAGGTCCAGCCCATGGCCTTGCGCTCGTGCATCAACAATTTGATGGATAACGCCCTTCGTTACGCCGGGCAGGCGCGGATCGAACTTGAAGACAGCCGCGAGCAGCTGATCATCCGGGTCATCGACCATGGGCCGGGAATCGCTGCGGATAAACGCGAGGCCGTGTTCGAACCGTTCTTTCGCCTGGAAGGTTCGCGCAACCGTAATTCCGGTGGTGTCGGCCTGGGCATGACCATTGCCCGCGAAGCAGCGGAACGCCTGGGCGGGCAATTGACGCTGGAAGAAACGCCGGGCGGCGGTTTGACCGCCGTCATCCGCCTTCCCCGCATGGGAGCAAGCCCTCTCCCACCTTGTGTTTAGCGATCGGTACAAACCTCACACACCCACGACAAACAGCTCCCCGACTCTGCACAAGCCGGTGCACCCGCCGGTTTTCCATTCCAGGGAGTGAGCCCGATGATCGGTAGCGTCAGCAACTATATGAGCTATACCAGCAGCGTCACCAGTACCAGCAATGCCCGCAGCCAGCAGTTCCAGAAAGAGCTGCTGGGCAAACTCGACACCAACAGCGACGGCTCGGTGGATCAGGATGAGCTCAACAACGCCCTGTCGCAGAAGTCCGACGATGGCCTGTTGGTCAGCCTGAGCAAGAATTTCGCCGACCTGGACAGCGACGAAAGCGGCAGCCTGAGCAGTGAAGAAATGGCAGCGATGGCACCCCCACCGCCACCACCCCGTGATCAGGCACCGGACACCGAGCTCGCTGACGCGCTGATCACCGCGCTGGACACTGATGGCGATGGCGCCATCAGCAATGACGAGTTGACCACCGGTTTGACCAGTGCCGGCAGCAGCGCCGACAGCAGCGAGATTTTTTCGGCCCTGGACAAGAATGAAGACGGCGTCGTCAGCAAGGACGAACTGGCCGCCAGCCTCACCCCGCCACCCCAGCAAGCATCCAGTGAAGACGCGTTCAGCCAGCTCGATACGGACAGCTCCACTGATCAAGCGAGTGTGACCCAGGCGCTGGAAAAAATGATCGCCAACCTGAGCAAGCAGTATTCGCTCGACAACGTCGCCACCGTGGGCAAATACCTCAACGTGGCCACGTAATCCCCGGCGACCTGACGACCACCGCGAGCAGGCTCGCTTCTACAGAGGTCCGCGTTCTCCTGTGGGAGCGGGCATGCCGAGGCGTCGAACCGTCGCGATGGTCGTCAACGATGACGCGGGCCGCCTGAATGCCAGCGTTGCCTGATCCTCCATCGCGAGCAAGCTCGCTCCTACAGGGACACCACCGGATCTGTAGGAGCGAACTTGTTCGCGATGGAGGTCAACGATGACGCGGGCCGCCTGAATGCCAGCGTTGCCTGATCTTCCATCGCGAGCAAGCTCGCTCCTACAATGGGAGGCGTTTTCAGGGTTTTGCCTGGCTCTTGCTCCAATCGTTCAACAGGCTGTACGCCACCGCCAGTAACGTCGGGCCGATGAAAAGGCCGATGAACCCGAACGCAATCAACCCGCCGAACACCCCCAGCAACACGATCACCAGCGGCAGGTTGCCGCCACGGCTGATCAGGTAAGGCTTGAGCACGTTATCGACCCCACTGATGATGAACGTGCCCCAGATGCCCAGGAACACCGCCATCCCGTACTCGCCTTTCCAGGCCAGCCAGGCCGTCGCCGGAATCCAGACCAAGGGTGGCCCCATGGGAATCAGGCTGAGCAGGAAAGTGACGATACCGAGCACCAGCGCGCCCGGCACGCCGGCGATGAGGAAGCCGATCAACGCAAGGATTGCCTGGGCTGCAGCCGTGCCGATCACGCCGTTCACCACTCGCTGCACAGTACCCGCCACGAGTTCGATGTAGTAACCGGCACGATCACCGATCAAGCGCTGCAGCAAGCCATGGACGAAGGCGGCCAGGCGTGGCCCGTCGCGATAGAAAAAGAACACGAAGACGATGCTCAGCGTCAGCTCCAGAATGCCGCCGCCAATCTGCGCGCTGCGCGCCAGCAACCAGTTGCCGACCTGCCCCAGATAGGGTTTGAGCGACGCCAGCAATGCCGCACCTTGCTGGTCGATGCTGTTCCAGACCACCATCAGCCGCTCGCCCACCAGCGGAACGCCGCCCAGCCAGTCCGGCGCCTCGGGCAGGCCTTCCATCTGCACATCCTTGATGAATGCCGTGGCGTCGCGCACATGATCCGCCAGGTTGAAACCCAGCCACACCAACGGCACCGCCACCAGCAGCATCCAGCCCAGGGTCAGCACTGCCGCCGCCAGGGATTCGCGGCCGTTGAGCCAACGGGTCAGCAACAACATCAAGGGCCAACTGGCGAACGCGAGCACCGCGCCCCAGAACAACGCCGACCAGAACGGCGCCATGACCCAAAGGCTCGCGCCAAACAGCACCAGGAGCAGGATCTGCACCAACAGCCGATCGTTATTGATCATCCGGATCTCGAAAAAAGTCAGTCTGCAAAAGAATAGGCGAATGCGCCCCGCGCACCCGCCTGGTACAGCTTATCGCAACAGCTCCATGTGCAGACCCGAGCCTTCGACGCTACCGGTTTCAAGGCGCGCCGTGCGCACGCCCTGGCCAATCAGCGCCTGACGCCAGGCTTCGGCATTCGGCCCGGACACGCTCACCCGCAGGGTAGTGTCCAGATTCAGGCCACGCGACAACAGACGCAGCCAGGTCTCCTCGGGGGCGCCGGTCAGCTGTGGAAAATCGAGCTCCCCCGTGCTTTTGAGCTCACGCAACAAGGTCGCGGAGGTTGGCAGCAATTCCCCCAGCGGCGCAGTCGCGTCAAACTGCTCAACGTGCAGGTAGGCCTTGCGATTGCCCCGGGTGATGCCGTACAGCGCCACCAGCGTGTTGTCGTTGGGCGCCGCCAGTCGTAACAGCAGGTATGCCTGCTGCTCATCGGAACCATAGAGCTTGGCGTTGCCGAAGACTTCATTGGCCCACAAGCTGCTCTCGCCACAATCGCGGGCCTGGCACCAGAACAGCAACTGCGCATCCTGTTTTTGCAACGCTTCGCGAGCAGTGGTGAACGCAGCGTTGGAGGTATGCTCCGGTGGCAATTCGTAGGTTACCGAAGTGGTATGCCCCCGCGCGCTGACCTGGCCGTCGAAGCGCAACTGGCCGCTGATCTTGCGAATCGAACCCATCGGATAGATCCGCTCGAGTTCGGTCGCGGGACGATAGTCGACGATCTGCGAATCGGTCATGCGCGGCACGATCGGCAAATCCTGACTGCCCGGAACATCCGCGGCAAATGACAGAGAACTGAAACTACAGAACGTCAGCAGGCTGAGTGAACGTATGGATAAGGTCATCGGATCAGCATCGCCCGGGCACCCTCGGTGTAGAGATCTTTCATGGTTGTCTCCCCATTCAACCCGACCAGCCTCGACAGTTGCCGAACGCAAGTCAAGGAATGGCGAAGAACCGATTGAAACAGTCTGCTACAAGATCCGCTCCGGACTCGTCATTCAGGTGCAAATGATGACCGCCTGGCAGCTGTTCAAGGCTAAAGGGTAGACGCTCCAGCAACTCGGGGTGTTTGGCGAGCATGCCGTCGGCCGCGACAACCAACAGCGCTGGGCAACTGATACGGTGGACGAAGGCCATCGCCTGCTCGGTGGTCAGGCGCAGCGGCGACGGCAGCGTCAGGCGATTGTCCGTTCGCCAGGTGTAGCCACCCGAGACTGGCATCAGGCCCCGTTGTGCCAGCAGCTCGGCGGCTTCTCGACTGACGGCCACCAGGCCCTTCATGCGCGCTTCGATGGCGCGGTCGAGGGTGGCGTAGATAGGCTTGCGTTTTTCCCGCAGGTCCAACTGCGCTTGCAGTGCCATGCCCATGCGCTCGGCGGCGTTTTCACCTTTGTCCGTCGGCGGGATGACGCCATCGATCAGGGCAAGATGGGTCACGCGCTCAGGCATCGATCCGGCGATGATCAGCGAAGCGATGGCACCCATGGAGTGCCCCAGCAGCGCAAACCGTTTCAAGCCCATTTGCTCGGCGACTTGCAACACATCGTGGGCATAGTCCCACATGGCATAACCGGCACCCGCCGGACGATGCCCGGAATGACCATGACCGGCCATGTCCAGTGCGACGATGCGCAGCCCTTTGAGCTTGGGCGCCAATCGGGCAAAACTGTTGGCGTTGTCCAGCCAGCCATGCAGGGCAATGACCGGCAAACCGTCTTCTGGACCGAACAGGTGCGCTGCCAGTTCGATATGCGGCAGGCTCAGGCGAACTTCTTCGACCACCGGCTTCATGCGCAATCCCGTTGTTGTCGACCGCCCCAGCGGCTGAACAGGTCCTTGAGCAGCGTGGCGGTGTCCTGTGGCCGCTCGAGGGGAAACATGTGCCCGCCCGGCATGGTCAGGGACTCGCCCTGTGGCAGGCGCCCGACGGAACTGGCGTGATGACGCATGACCACACGGCTGTCACGCCCACGCACGACCGCCAGCGGCACCTTCAAATGACGCGTATGGCCAGGGCTGGTGTGGGGCACGCCACGGTAGATGCTGATTTCGGTGGCGGGATCGAAACGCAGGCGCAACTTGTCACCTACCGGTTCCAGACCGTGTTGCAGGTAGGCGTCGAAGCATTCCGGATCGAAACTGCGGAACAGGGTTTTACCGGCGAAATAGCGCCGGGCGCTGTCGAGGTCGGCAAACTCTTCCTTGCGCCCCAGCGTACGCCCCGCCGGTGTCAGGCGGTCGATGAAGCCAAAACGCTTGGCTGCTCGGATCACCCACTGATCGGCGCGGGTGAGCACTGGCGAGTCGAGCATGACTACGCCTCGGTACAACTCAGGGCAACGCAACGCCGCATGCAGGTGCAGCACGCCACCGAAGGAATGCCCCACCCCCCAAATCGGTTGCGCCTGTTGTTCGAGGTGGTGAATCAGCTCGTCCACCAGGTTATGCCAGTTGTCATCCGCCGGGAAACGCGGGTCATGGGCGTGCTGCGGCAAATGCGCAACCTGATACTCGGGCGCCAACGCCGCGAACAACTTGCCGTAGGTCCCCGAGGGAAAACCGTTGGCGTGAGCGAAAAATACCTGCTGCGACATACCGGCGAAGTCCAAAAACAATGACAGGCGTTGATTGTCCGCAAGACAGGGACCCGCAGCAATGACCGTAACTGCCAGGAATGATGACAGTCCGGTCAGGCGAATACCCCGCCGTTTGCAATCAACGCGCCGGCGGGTTCTCACCCAGTGGCACCACCGCCATGGTCAGGCGTGACACGCAACTGGCCTTGCCCTCGTCACTGGTCAGGCGAATGTCCCAGACGTGGGTGGTGCGCCCGATGTGGATGGGCTTGGCGACAGCGGTCACGCGCCCGCTGCGCAGGCCGCGCAAATGGTTGGCATTGATTTCCAGGCCCACGCAGTAGAACTTGCTGGCGTCGATGCACAAGTAGCTCGCCATGGAACCAACGGACTCGGCCAGCACCACCGAGGCGCCCCCATGGAGCAAACCATAAGGCTGGTGGGTGCGATGGTCGATCACCATGCTGGCAGTCAGGGACTCGTCGTCGAAGGTTTCGAAGCGGATGTCCAGCACTTCGCCAATGGTGTTCTTCTGAATTGCGTTCAATTGCTCGATGTTCGGAGTGGTACGCCACAAACTCATCGCAGGCATCCTTTATTGATTTTGTTCGTGACTCAATCCTGCCACAGCACCGCATCCCTGTGCTCGCTCCATTCTGCAAAACGCGAACCGTAAGCCGCCTCGATCACATTGCGCTTGATTTTGAGGGTCGGCGTGAGGAAACCGTTCTCCACCGCCCAACTGTCCTTGACCACCACCAGGCGATGCAGACGCTCGTGCTTGTCGAGAACGCCGTTGACCTCCTCCAGCAGTTTTTCCAGGCTCGAGTGCAGTCCCGCGCGCGCGGCACCCACGGCGTCCTGTTGCCCGACAGCCGACAGCACGCACAGCCCCAGTGGCGCGATCAGACCGTCGCCGACCACACACACCTGCTCAATCCGGGAATGCACCGCCAGACGGTTTTCAATCGGTGCCGGCGCTACGTACTTGCCTTTGCTGGTCTTGAAGATTTCCTTCAGCCGCCCGGTCAGGCGCAGGTTGCCTTCGGCGTCCTGCTCACCCTTGTCACCGGTACGCAGGAAGCCGTCCCCGGTGAGGGTGTCTGCGGTTTTCTCCGGCTCCTTGAAATAGCCGAGCATGGTTGCCCCGCTGCGCACCAGGACTTCGCCGGATTCGTCGATCTTCACTTCAACATTCGGGCACGGCTTGCCGATCCAGCCTCGCTTGTTCTCGCCGGGCCGACCGATGTGGGAATACCCGCAGCTTTCGGTCATGCCATACACCTCCAGCACGTCCAACCCAAGCTTGCGGTACCACAGCAGCAAGGTCTGAGGGACTGGCGCCGCCCCGGACAGGGCCACCCGCAACGCATCCAGCCCAAGCCCGGCGAGCACCTTTCGCCCTACCCGCTTGCCAATGAAAGGCAAACCCAGGAGCAAATCCAGGCGCTTGGCTGGGATCTTGCCGTATACGCCCATCTGGAACTTGGTCCAGATCCGTGGCACGCCGAACAATGCCGTGGGGCGCGCACGCTGCATATCGGTGAGGAAAGTGTCCAGGCTCTCGGCAAAAAATACGGTTTGCCCGGTGTAGATCGAAGCCAGTTCGACGAACATGCGTTCGGCAACGTGGCAGAGCGGCAGGTATGACAGCAGTCGATCCGACTCATTGAGACCGAACAACTGGGTGCCGCCGCTGGTGGCGAAACCCAGGGTGCCAAAGGTGTGCATGACACCCTTGGGCAGACCCGTGGTGCCGGAGGTGTAAATGATGGTCGCCAACCGATCGGCGGCAGGCATCGGATTGTCCAGGATCGGCGAGCAGGCTTGCAGGTCGTCCCAGCTGTAACTGAAGCTGCCCGGCGGGTGCAGCGGCAGGCTGATGGTGGGTAGATCGGGACTGACTCCACGGGACATGGCGGGCCAGTCATCGAGCTTGCCGATGAACGCCAGGGCCGCCTCGGAGTGTTGCAGCACCTGCGCGACGGAATCGGCGGTGAGGTTGGGGTACAACGGCACCGACACATGCCCGGCCATCCAGATCGCCAGGTCAGCGATGATCCAGTGGGCGCAGTTTTTCGAGATCAGAGCGATGTGGCTGCCCTGCGGCAATTCACGGGCCCGCAACCAGTGCGCCGCGCACCGGGCTTGATGACCGACGTCTGCCCAGGTCAGGGTTTCGACCTGGCCGCCGCCCACTGGCTGAACCAGGTAGCGCTGACGGGGATGACGGGCTTCACGCTCGTAGAAGACGTCCAGCGGCAAACGAAAAGCAGCAGACATGCGACTCGCTCCTTTGTTTTTGGTCTGGAGCAAGCGTAGCCAACCAAGCGGTTGCTTGGTTGATTACTTCACAAAAAGATACATATCACCGCATCTACGGGTGCTTGATACCATTCAGCTTCATCGCCCCGGCCACCGGGAGATCGCCCTCCAGTTCGGCCAGGCCCGCGGTCTTGACCGCTTCGGGCTCCTGCACGTGGCCGTGTTGCAGGTAACCCAGCAAATTACCCACCAGCGGGTTGTGGCTGACCAGCAACGCGTGGTCCACCGAGACCAATTGTTCGGCAACCGCTTGCGGGCGGTTGTCTGGGGTCAGCCATTCCACAGTGCGGATGTCCGGTGCGAAACCCAGGGCCGTGCGCACGATCTCGGCGGTCTGCTGTGCACGCAGGTAGGGGCTGGCGTAAATGGCCGTGATGGGACGCCCCATCAACTCGGCCGCTGAGCGTAAAACCTCTTCCCGACCGTGGGCCGTCAGTGCCCTTTCGGAATCCGGACGTTTGCCGTAAGGCTCGGCTTCACCATGACGCAATACCCAGAGTTTCATAGCTTGGGTTCCTCATCTCGGGTCGGATGCGGCGCCGGCGCCACGACGTGCGCAGCTTCACCTTCCGGGGTGCGCGGCGTCGGCCAGTCGGCGAACGGCCAGGGTTTCTGGTCGCTGTGGAACGTGCCGAATCGACCGATCTGGGCCAGGAACTGGCTCAGGCTGTCGCCGAAATTCATCAGGCTGGCGCTCGGAGCGCCATAAAACAAACGATAGACCAGTTGCACCAGCACCACGGCGCCGAGCATGAACTGCGCCACCTGCCACACCAGCAGGAAAACGATCATCCATAACACCCGCAGAAGGATCGACTCGTACTGGTCTTCTACTTTCGGTTCGCTCATGTGCAATGCCCTGCCCTTGTCTATAGCGTGATCAGTTGAAACCACTGGTGGAAATGAAATCGACATCAGTTTTGGGTTCGCCGCGCATCAGCAGTTCAATCACCTGACTGAGCGTGCGCCCTTCGAACAGGATCGCGTGCAGCCCGGCGACCAGCGGCATATATACGCCGACTTCCTGGGCCTTGGCCTTGAGCACTTTGAGCGTGTTGACACCTTCGGCCACTTCGCCCAGGCGCGCCACGGCGTCTTCCAGGCTCAAGCCCTGGCCCAGTGCAAAACCGACCTGATAGTTGCGGCTCTTGGGCGAAGAGCAGGTCACGATGAGATCACCGACCCCCGCAAGCCCGAGGAATGTCATCGGGTTGGCACCCTGATTCACTGCGAAACGGGTCATTTCCGCCAGTGCACGAGTGATCAGCATACTTTTGGTGTTTTCGCCCATGCCCAGTGCCACTGCCATGCCAGCGATGATCGCATAGACGTTTTTCAACGCCCCGCCCAGTTCCACGCCAAAACGGTCGGCGCTGGCATACACGCGAAAGGTACGACCGTGCAGCGCAGCCTGAACCTGCTGGCAGAGCGCTTCGTCTTCGCTGGCGACCACGGTGGCGGTCAACGCGTGCTCGGCGACTTCCCGGGCCAGGTTTGGCCCGGACAACACACCTATGCGCGCCTGGGGAGCGATCTCTTCGAGGATCTCGCTCATCAGCTTGAATGTGTGGGCTTCGATTCCCTTGGTCAGGCTCACCAGCATCTTGCCGCTCAGCAGCTGCGCGTGAGGGGCCAGCACCGACCGCAGCGCGCTGGAAGGCAGCGCAACGAAACACAGCTCACACGCCGCAAGCGTCGCCAGCAGGTCCGTGGTGGGCTCCACGGCAGCAAGCACCTTGATGCCCTTGAGGTAGCGCGGGTTCTCGCGATTGACCGCAATGGCTTCGGCCTGTGCGGGGTCACGCATCCACAGGCGAACCTGGTGCCCGTTCTCGGCCAGCAGATTAGCCACGGCGGTACCAAAACTTCCGCCTCCCAGAACCGCAATCGGGCGCTGTTCAGTCATATGCAATCCGTTAATCCATACCAGTGGCGATGCCGGCATTATACGGAGCGGCCCAGTGACGGACAGCCCCCGCATCAAATACCGGCACTTGTATGAAGATGACCAATAATGACGAGGAAAATGCGGTCATCGTGACTGGAAAAGTCGATGGGCTCGGTTAACATGCGCGCCAGTGATTCGCTATCAAGGATGTGTCGTGTCGTTTGGCTCTGCTTCAACTCGCTCGCCGCTGGTCCTGGCGCTGCTCCTCAGCCCGCCGTTGCTCGCTGACGACCTGTTCACCGACAGCGAGCAACTGCCACAGGTGCTGACGGCCACGCGCCTGAAACAGTCGCCCGCCGCAGTGCCCGGCAGCATGACGGTGATTGACAGTGAACTGATCGACAGCAGCGGCGCCCGGGACATCAGCGAACTCTTGCGCCTGGTGCCGGGCATGATGGTCGGCAACATCACCGGCAATCAGCCCGCCGTGAATTATCACGGCACCAACGCCAGCGATGCGCGGCGTCTGCAGGTGCTGATCGACGGTCGCTCGGTGTACCGCGCCGGCCTGGCCACGGTGGACTGGAGTGATATTCCCGTGGCCATGGAGGACATTGAGCGCATCGAAGTCTTCCGCGGCCCGAACACCGTCAGCTATGGCGCCAATGCGCTGATGGCGGTGGTCAACATCATCACCCGCCACCCGGCTGACAGTTTCGGCACGCGATTGAAGGTCACCCGCGGTCAGCGCGGCATCGACGACTTCTACGCCAGCCAGGGCGTCGGCTGGGACACTGGTGACCTGCGCCTGTCGATGTCCGGCCAGCAGGACGACGGCTTCGATTCGGACCGTCATGGCGCCGATTACCGTGACAGCCGACGCCTGAACCGCATCAACCTCGCCATCAGCCAGGCGCTCGACGAGTGGCAAAGCCTGGACTGGCAATTCAATGCCAAGGAAGGCAGTAATCAGCGGCCATACACCTACCGGCCGGTGTTCTCGGGGATTACCGCCGCCGGCAACAATTCCGACGTGAACGCCAAAGACTATGCCGGCTCGTTGCGCTGGAACCTGGACATCAATCCTGAACACAGCCTTTATATCCAGGGTTCGGCCCAGCACTGGGATCGCCAGCAGACGTGGCGGGCCTGCGACGCCGAAATTTCCTTCAGTCCCGAATTGACCGAACTCTGGCAGCTCAACCCCAATTACACCGAGCGACTGGCGCGCAACATCACCCAATACCTGGGTCCCGGCGCCCCGACCGGCACGGCGGCGCAACAGACGCTGGCCAACCAGGTGCTGGACCAGTGGCGCGCAGGTGCCGGGCAAAGCCTGTGCGGCGACATTGACCAGAGCATCCGCGAGTCGCGGTACGACCTTGAATTACAGGACACCCTCAGCCTGTCCGACAGCCTGCGACTGGTCAGCGGCATGAACTATCGTTACGACCGGGCCGACTCCGAGACGTACTTCAATGGCAAGTTCGATGACACCACCTGGCGTACCTTTGGCCATCTCGAGTGGCGGGCAACCGAGCACTGGCTGTTGCAGGGTGGCGCGATGTTCGAGGACACCCGGTTGACTGGCAGCTCGTTGACTCCGCGAATGGCGGTCAACTACCTGATCAATCCTCGCCATGGCCTGCGCGCGGTGTACTCGGAAGCGATCCGTTCGCCGGACATGTTCGAGAACAATGTCAACTGGAGCTACCGGGTCACCAACCTGCAACCTGCGGCCTTCGGTCAGAGCAGTGCGCGTTATTTCGTCAGGACCCGCGGCCCCGGGGACCTCGACAAGGAACGCATGCGTTCCAGGGAAGTGGGCTACAACGGCTATTTCTCCGAGTGGGGACTGGCCGTGGACGTGAAGGCGTTCCACGACGAGATCACCGGCATGATCAGCGAGCCCTTGCGCAATAACCAGTACATCGCCAGCAACGCCAACAGCTCGCGTTTCACCGGGGCGGAAACCCAGGTCGACTGGCGCCTGGGCAGTGCCGACCGGTTGCGCCTGACCTACGCCTATGTCGATGCCCGGTCAAGCAACCCGCTGGACGCCCGACAGACCGCCCGCAACAGTGGTTCCGCTGGCTGGTTGCGCAACTGGGGCCAGGGCTGGAACAGCGCGCTCTTCTACTATGGTGATGACACCCTCAACGGCTATCGCTTTGAACGGGTCGATACACGCATCGCCAAACGCATAGGCTTGGGCAAGGCCACGCTGGAGCTGGCCGGCGTGCTCCAGCAACGCCTCGATCATCAGCCCACCACCTTCGTCGACAACCGTTATGACCAGCAGCGGGTCATGTACTTCAGTGCGGAGCTGGTGTTCTAGATGCCGCCGCGCCTGTCACGGACGATGCCCTCCCTTGGCCGCCTGCTGGCCGGGTTGTGTCTGGCACTGGTCGCTTGGCTGGGGAGCCTGTCCGCCCGCGCCGAGGATATTTTACTGACGGGTGCCGAAGACAGTCCGGGCATGCAGGCCTTCGCCACGGCCCTGGGCGAACTGCGCCCCACCGACACCGTACATTTTCAACCGCTCAGCCAGTTGCCGGCACCGAGCCAGTTACCCAGGAAAACCCGATTGATCCTGCTCGACCTGCCGAGCCTCGACTGGCGCCTGCAAGACCCCCGAGGCCCCGCAACGCTGGCGCTGCGCATCAGCCGCCTGCAAGCCCGCGAACGACTGGGAGCCACGCTGCCCCCATGGCTGACCCTGCTTTGGAGCGATCCGCCGCTGGATCGACAATTGCATCTGACCCGTATCCTGTTGCCCCAGGCCAGGCGAGTCGGCGTACTTTACGACCGTCATAGCGAATTTCTTCTCAATGAACTGCGTCTGGCCGCCAGGAAGCTGGACCTGGAGATCGTCACCCAGCGCTGGGACAATTCCCATGACAGCCGCCCTTTACAGGCCTTGCTGAAGAACAGCGACGTGTTGCTGGGCCTGGAGGATCCCGACCTGTACAACTCAAGAACCGCGAAAAACCTGTTGCTCAGCAGTTACTCGCGCCAGACCGCCTTGATCGGTCCCAGCGCTGCTTTCGTCAGGGCCGGCAGCCTGGCCAGCAGTTACAGCGACCAGAGCGACTGGCTGACGGTTCTCGACGAACTGCTCGACCGCCCGACGGACAGTTGGCCGCGCGCGCATTATGCCAATCACTTCAAAGTCTTGAGTAACCCACAAGTGGCTCGTTCATTAGGTATTGAACAGATCGATGAAGCCCGGGTCGCAACACAGTTGGCCGCAGGAGAAAGCCGCCCATGACTTTCCGTCGTCGCTGGGACATCAACACCCGCACGCAAATCATCAGCCTCGGCCCGGCGCTGCTGCTCACCCTGCTATTGATCAGCTTTTTCACCTTCGTGCGCATCCAGGATCTGCGCCAGGAGCTTAACCACACCGGCCAACTGATTGCCAACCAGTTGGCGCCGGCGGCGGAATACGGGGTGATATCCGGCAATAACGAAGTCCTCGATAGCCTGCTCAAAGCCACCCTGGCCACACCGAACGTTCGCTTTTTGGAAGTCCAGGACAGCGCCAACCGGATTCTGGTGTACGTCGAACATCCCTCGGAATCCCACAGCCGCTCGCAGCAGGTCGAAGTGTTTCAGGCACCGGTTCGGCTGCAACGGATCGCGCTGCACAACGACTTTTTCCCCGGTAGCAAGGTGGCCAACGCAGCGCCTGCCGAAGATTACCTGGGCCGGGTGATCGTCGGCCTGTCCAACGATGCCTTCAGCAAACGCCAGCAAGAAATCCTGTTCAAGGCCGGCATCCTCGCGCTGTTCGCCCTGCTGTTCACCTACCTCATCGCCCGGCGCCTGGCCGGCAGCCTGTCGCAGCCGATCCGTGACATTGGCAACGCCGTCAAGGCCATACAGGGCGGCGACTACACGACTCCATTGCCGATTGTCGACGACACCGAACTCGGCGCGCTGTCGCAGCACATCAATAACCTGGCCAGCGGCCTCGAACAGGCCAGCCGCGAACAGCACCAGGCCATGGCACAACTGATCCAGACCCGGGAGGAGGCAGAGAAGGCCAACAATGCCAAATCCGATTTCCTGGCGATGATGAGCCACGAACTGCGCACACCGATGAATGGCGTGCTGGGCATGTTGCAACTGTTGGAGACCACCGAGATGACCGAGGAGCAGGTCGAGTACGCGGCGTTGGCTTCGGAGTCCACCGAACACCTGCTCAAAGTCATCAACGATATACTCGACTTCTCGCGCATCGAACGCTCTGAACTGGAACTGGAACACATTGCGTTCAACCTGGCAGACCTGATCGGTAGCTGCGCCCAATCGTTCCAGCACAGCGCGGCGCAGCGGGGGCTCCATTTGGCGCTGCAAATTCCCGAAGACATGCACGCCCTGCAGGTTCAGGGCGATCCGACACGAATCCGCCAGATCCTGGTGAATCTGGTCGGCAACGCACTGAAATTCACCGAGCAGGGCCGCGTGAGCATTGAAGCGCAATGGCAGGCGCTGGACCACGAACTGTTCTGGTTTACATGCACCGTACGCGATAGCGGCATCGGTATTCCGGCCGAGAGTCTGGAGTCGATGTTCAACGCCTTCCAGCAAGCCGACAGTTCCATATCCAGGCGATACGGCGGCACTGGCCTGGGCCTGCCAATCGCCCGCACGCTCGCCGAACGCATGGGCGGTACGCTGCGTGCCCAGAGTGAGGAAGGACGCGGCTCGGCCTTCACCCTTGAGATTCCACTGGCGCGCCATAAACAGCCGTTGCCCGTACTGGCGCCTCGGGTACCTGCGGGTAACAGCGACGGTGCGGGCCGCAATGTGCTGTTGGTCGAAGACAACCCGGTCAACCAGACCGTGATCGAGGCCATGCTACGCAGCCTGGGCTTTACCGTCAGCGTCGCCACCGATGGCGCTCAAGCGGTACGCAGTGCCGAAAGCCTGATTTTCGAAGCGATCCTGATGGACTGCCGACTGCCGATCATCGATGGCTACGAAGCCACTCGACAGATTCGCCAGTTACCCGGTTGCAGCGACGTACCGATCATTGCACTGACCGCCAATGCCCTGCAGGGCGACCGCGAAACCTGCCTGTCGGCGGGAATGAACGATTATCTGGCCAAGCCGTTCAAACGTACGGATTTGCAGCAGATTCTCCAACGATGGGTGCAGTGATACAGGCCTTTCGAGCATCTGTGACTGGCGTGAAAGGCGAAATTGCGGCAGTCTTAGGCACCCGAATAGCCTCGAAAAGGGGCTTGAATAATAATTTCAGTGCACAAGTGTACTTTCATGTCCTTGGTGCTGTGACTTTCACTACAACGCAATAGTCTATGAGTAGGCTGCCGAATCGAGGCATGAACGCTTCGATCGGCCGGGAAGATTTGCCCCACCTGCCGCATGGGATTATTGAGGAGCTCGCATGACCAAACAAAACGCCTTTACCCGGGAAGACCTGCTGCGCTGCAGTCGCGGTGAGCTGTTCGGCCCAGGTAACGCGCAACTGCCCGCCCCTAACATGCTGATGGTTGATCGCATCACCCTGATCAGCGAAGAGGGTGGCAAGTACGGCAAAGGTGAATTGGTCGCCGAGCTGGATATCAATCCGGACCTGTGGTTCTTCGCCTGTCACTTCGAAGGTGACCCGGTGATGCCAGGTTGCCTGGGCCTCGATGCCATGTGGCAGCTGGTTGGTTTCTTCCTCGGCTGGCAAGGCCTGCCGGGCCGTGGCCGCGCGCTGGGTTCGGGCGAAGTGAAGTTCTTCGGTCAGGTGCTGCCAACCGCCAAGAAAGTCACCTATAACATTCATATCAAGCGCGTCCTCAAGGGCAAGCTGAACCTGGCCATCGCCGACGGTTCGGTCACTGTCGACGGTCGCGAGATCTACACCGCCGAAGGCCTCCGGGTCGGCGTTTTCACCTCCACTGACAACTTCTAAGGGTTATCCGCATGCGCCGCGTCGTTATCACTGGTCTGGGCATCGTTTCGTGCCTGGGCAATGACAAAGAGACCGTCTCCGCTAACCTGCGTGCAAGTCGCCCTGGCATCCGGTTCAACCCGGAATATGCCGAAATGGGTCTGCGTAGCCAGGTTTCCGGCTCCATCGACCTCAACCTCGAAGAACTGATCGATCGCAAGATCTATCGTTTCGTCGGCCACGCGGCGGCTTATGCCTATCTGGCCATGAAAGACGCCATCACCGACTCCGGCCTGACCGAAGAGCAAGTGTCCAACCCGCGTACCGGCCTGATCGCCGGTTCCGGTGGCGCGTCCACGCTGAACCAGATGGAAGCGCTGGACATCCTGCGCGAGAAAGGCGTCAAGCGCGTTGGTCCATACCGCGTAACGCGGACCATGAGCAGCACCGTTTCGGCCTGCCTGGCGACGCCATTCAAGATCAAGGGCCTGAACTACTCCATCGCTTCTGCCTGCGCCACCAGTGCTCACTGCATCGGTACCGCCATGGAACAGATCCAGATGGGCAAGCAGGACATCGTGTTCGCCGGCGGCGGTGAAGAAGAACACTGGAGCCAGTCGTTCCTGTTCGACGCCATGGGCGCCCTGTCCAGCAAGCGCAACGACACCCCGGCACAAGCCTCCCGCGCCTACGACGCCGACCGTGATGGTTTTGTCATCGCTGGCGGTGGCGGCATGGTGGTAGTCGAGGAACTGGAACACGCCCTGGCTCGTGGCGCGAAGATCTACGCGGAAATCGTTGGCTACGGCGCGACGTCCGACGGCTACGACATGGTTGCCCCAAGTGGTGAAGGCGCGATCCGCTGCATGCAGCAGGCGCTGTCCACCGTCGATACCCCGATCGACTACCTGAACACCCACGGCACCTCGACCCCGGTCGGCGACGTCGCGGAAATGAAAGGTGTACGTGAAGTGTTTGGCGAGAAGGCACCGGCCATCAGCTCCACCAAGAGCCTGTCCGGTCACTCCCTGGGCGCCGCCGGCGTTCATGAAGCGATCTACTGCATGCTGATGATGGAAGGCAACTTCATTGCCGGCTCCGCCAACATCGACGAGCTGGACCCGGAAGTGGCTGACCTGCCAGTGCTGACCAAGACTCGCGAAAACGCCAAGATCGACACCGTGATGAGCAACAGCTTCGGTTTCGGTGGCACCAACGCGACGCTGGTACTCAAGCGCTGGGAAGGCAAGTAATCCCCTTCTGCTGCGCCGTAACTGAAAACGCCCCGACTGGTTCGGGGCGTTTTTTTGCCTATCCCCCCTCCTCTGTAGGAGCGAGCATGCTCGCGATGGTCGTCAACGATAACGCTGGCTGCCTGAATGCCCGCGGTGACTGGGCTACCATCGCGAGCATGCTCGCTCCTACAGGGGGGCGTAATCACCTGTTCAAGATGAAGCATTTGTCATGCAACCAAACGCCCTGCGACCGAATGTCGCGGATTTTGCGGGCTGTAGCACTGTTGCGAATTTCGCAATGAATCTTTACCGATTTCGCGCGTTTACTTAGCCGGCTAACAAATCCTATAACTGAGTCCTGCACACGCCTTGCTGCAGATCACAGAAATTGGAGCTAGCAGATGACTGTAAAAGTAACTGAACGCGACGATTCACACATGTCCCATGAAGGCGTAGCCGCCGGTATCCGGATCTGGGACGTGCATCAACAAGACTTGCTGGTCGGGATGTTTCATAACGAAATCGACGCCCACAACTACAAGGCCGAACTGGAAATACAAGAGCGGCAACGCGAGCTACGCTCCGCATGAAACCACAGCATTAAAAACGACAAACCCCGCCATGAGCGGGGTTTGTCGTTAGGCAAGCAGGCTTACCACATCAGATCGTCAGGGATCTGGAAAGCTGCGTACGGATCGTCCTCAGCCGCCGCTTCTTCGGTCTGCACATTCAACTGCACGATGCGCTGCGGGTCGCGCTCCTGGATCTTCAGGGCCGCTTCACGGGGGATCACTTCGTAACCGCCGCCATGATGCACGATGGCCAGCGAACCGTTGCTGAGCTTGTTGCGCATCAGCGTGTTGACGGACAGGCGCTTGACCTTCTTGTCGTCGACGAAGTTGTAGTAATCCTCAGTGGTCAGCTTTGGCAGGCGCGTGGCTTCGATCAGTTGCTTGATCTGTGCGACACGGGCCTTGGCTTCGGCTTTCTCCTGCTGCTGGCGATTGAGTTCCTGGTCGCGCTTGACCTTCTCGGCCTTGGCTTCCTGGGCGGCACGCTGCTGGGAGTCATCGAGTTCAATCTGCCCCTTGTGGGCCAGACGTTGCTGCTTCTGCTTCTCTTTGCCGACCTGCTTGGCCTGCTTTTGGTTGACCAGCCCTGCTTTGAGCAACTGGTCGCGAAGGGAAATGCTCATGGTGCTTGTTTCTCGCTTGGGCCGCTGCTCAACCGCAGCTGGGTAAATTCTTTTCCTGGCGTTTGGCTTCGCCCCACAGGGCGTCCAACTCTTCGAGGGTGCAATCTTCCATGGGTCGGTGGGTGTCGCGCAATGCCTGTTCGATAAAACGGAAGCGTCTTTCGAACTTGCCGTTGGCGCCACGCAGCGCAGTTTCCGGATCGACTTTCAAATGACGCGCCAGATTGACCACCGAAAAAAGCAGATCACCGACTTCATCGGCAATCGCTGAGGGGTCGTCAGCGGCCATCGCTTCGAGGATTTCGTCGAGTTCTTCACGCACCTTGTCCACCACCGGCAAGGCATCGGGCCAATCGAACCCCACCTGCCCCGCACGCTTTTGCAGCTTGGCCGAACGGGACAATGCCGGCAACGCGGCAGGCACGTCATCGAGTAACGACAATTGCTCAGGCGCCTCGGATTTCTCGGCGCGCTCCTCGGCCTTGATCGCTTCCCAACGCTGCTTGACCTGTTCCTCGCTCAGGCGCGGAACATCCAGCGGTGCGTACAAATCGCCCGTGGGGAATACGTGCGGGTGACGGCGGATCAGCTTGCGCGTGATGCTGTCGATGACGCCGGCAAATTCGAAGCGCCCTTCTTCACGTGCCAGTTGGCTGTAATAAACCACCTGGAACAGCAAATCACCCAGCTCGCCCTGCAAGTGATCGAAGTCACCTCGCTCGATGGCGTCGGCCACCTCGTAGGCTTCCTCAAGCGTATGCGGGACGATGGTGGCGTAGGTTTGCTTGATGTCCCAGGGACAGCCGAACTGCGGATCGCGCAGACGGCTCATCAGGTGCAGCAGGTCTTCAAGGCTGTACATCATTCACTCTCACCACATCTGAACCTGTAGGGGCGACGGTGCGACGATTCGACTTGCTCGCGATGAGGGCGTGTCAGCAGTATTTGATTGCCTGACACACCGCTATCGCGAACAAGCTCGCTCCTACAGTGGGTCTCATGGTCTCATGGGGTTCGGTTACGCCGCGTCTCGATGATGTTCGGCAACTGTGAAATCCTGCCCAGCAACCGCCCCAGTGCATCCAGGCCTGGAATCTCGATGGTCAGGGACATCAGTGCGGTGTTGTCCTCCTTGTTCGAGCGCGTGTTGACCGCCAGCACGTTGATCCGTTCGTTGAGCAGCACCTGGGAGACGTCACGCAGCAGACCGGAACGATCGTAGGCACGGATGATGATGTCCACCGGGTAGGTGAGCACCGGCACCGGGCCCCAACTGACCTGGATAATCCGCTCCGGTTCGCGACCGGCCAATTGCAACACCGAGGCGCAGTCCTGACGGTGGATGCTGACACCACGGCCCTGGGTGATGTAGCCGACGATGGCGTCCCCCGGCAGTGGCTGGCAGCAGCCGGCCATTTGCGTCATCAGGTTGCCGACGCCCTGGATCTGAATGTCGCCGCGCTTGCCCGGCTTGTAGCCGGTGGCCTTGCGTGGGATCAGCTCCAGCTGTTCGTTGCCGCGCTCCGGCTCGACCAGTTGCTGCGCCAGGTTCACGAGTTGCGCCAGACGCAAATCGCCAGCACCGAGCGCGGCAAACATGTCCTCGGCGGTTTTCATGTTGGCCTTGTCGGCCAGTTTCTCGAAATCCACCGCCGGCAGGCCGAGGCGATTAAGCTCGCGCTCCAGCAGGGTTTTACCGGCGGCAACGTTCTGGTCACGCGCCTGCAACTTGAACCAGTGGACGATCTTCGCCCGCGCTCGGGACGTGGTCACGTAACCCAGGTTCGGGTTCAGCCAGTCGCGGCTTGGCGTGCCGTGCTTGCTGGTGATGATCTCGACCTGCTCGCCGGTTTGCAGGCTGTAGTTGAGCGGTACGATGCGCCCGTTGATCTTCGCGCCACGGCAGTTATGGCCGATTTCGGTGTGCACGCGATAGGCAAAGTCCAACGGCGTTGCCCCCTTGGGCAAGTCGATGGCGTGACCGTCCGGGGTAAAGATGTAGACCCGGTCCGGCTCGATATCGACGCGCAGTTGTTCGGCGAGGCCGCCGATATCGCCAAGCTCTTCGTGCCACTCGAGCACCTGACGCAGCCAGGAGATTTTTTCTTCGTAGTGGTTGGAGCTGGGTTTGACATCGGTGCCCTTGTAGCGCCAGTGCGCGCAAACGCCCAGCTCGGCTTCTTCGTGCATGGCATGAGTGCGGATCTGCACTTCCAGCACCTTGCCTTCAGGACCGATCACAGCGGTGTGCAGCGAGCGGTAGCCGTTCTCTTTCGGGTTGGCGATGTAGTCGTCAAATTCTTTCGGGATGTGTCGCCACAGCGTGTGGACGATCCCCAGCGCGGTATAGCAGTCGCGCATTTCCGGCACCAGCACACGGACCGCGCGCACGTCGTAGATCTGGCTGAACTCCAGGCCCTTGCGCTGCATTTTGCGCCAGATGGAATAGATGTGCTTGGCCCGCCCACTGATGTCGGCTTCGACACCGGTGGCCTGCAACTCGCTCTTTAGCTGGCACATCACGTCGCTGATGAAGCGCTCGCGATCCAGGCGCCGCTCGTGCAGCAGCTTGGCAATTTGCTTGTACTGGTCGGGCTCGAGGTAACGGAAGGACAGATCCTCCAGTTCCCACTTGATATGACCGATACCCAGGCGGTGCGCCAGCGGTGCATAGATGTCGAAAACTTCACGGGCAACGCGATTGCGCTTCTCGTCATCGGCGGTTTTTACCGCACGGATCGCGCAAGTGCGTTCAGCCAGTTTGATCAAGGCAACACGCACGTCGTCGACCATGGCCACGAGCATCTTGCGCAGGTTTTCCACCTGCCCCTGAGTGCCCATCACCATGGATTTACGCGGACTCAGGCTGTCGCTGATCGCCGCCATGCGCAGCACGCCGTCGATCAGTTTGGCCACCACCGGACCAAAGCGCTGGCTCACGGCCGGTAGCTGGATCTGCCCTTCGCGGACGCCGCGGTACAGGACCGCAGCGACCAGGGAGTCCTGATCGAGTTTGAGGTCGGCGAGAATCTCGGCGATCTCAAGGCCCGTGCTGAAACTCGAGGTCCCTTCGGACCACAGGTTTTTTGCCGCATTGGCCTGTTGTTCTGCCGCACGAGCGAACTCGCACGCGTCCTTCAAGGCTTCGCGATCCAGTGCCATGTCGACACTGACCGCATGATCGAGCCAAGCCTCGAGATTGATAGTGCCGTCGGTGTTGATCGGCTGGTGTGCTCTCACCTGTACCATCTTGCTTTACCTTCCCTACGACGCAGATTCAATGCGTCAAATCGCTGACCTTCGTTGCCGGTGCACTCGCGGGGCGAGACGAGTGCTGCACGGGCGGGTCAGTCGGACCAGACGAGCCGTCCTAGCTCGCTTCAAATAACGCCATGGCCTCGACATGTGCCGTCTGAGGAAACATATCGAGAATCCCGGCACGTTTTAACCGGTAGCCCTGCTTGATCAATTCGACCGTGTCGCGCGCCAGAGTTGCAGGGTTGCACGACACATACACCAACCGTTCGGCGCCCAGTGTCCTGAGTTTGCGTACCACCTCGAAAGCGCCGTCTCGCGGTGGATCCAAGAGTACCGCACAAAAGCCTTCGCGCGCCCATTCGGCATCGGTCAAAGGCTGGGATAAATCGGCCTGAAAAAACGTCGCATTATGCAGATTGTTGCTCGCGGCGTTCGCGGCAGCCCGATCGACCATCGCCTGCACACCCTCGACCGCCACCACTTCGCGAACGACCTTCGCGAGCGGCAAGGCGAAGTTGCCCAAACCACAGAATAGATCGAGAACACGCTCATCTGCTGTCGGTTTCAACCACTGCAGCGCCTGGGCGACCATCGTTTCGTTGACCGCGGCGTTGACCTGGACGAAATCGCCCGGCCGGTAAGCCAGTTCCAGATCCCACTGTTCGAGGCGGAAGCCCAGGCTCTGATCGCCGTCGACCGGGTGTGGTTGGCCCTCGCCATGCAGCCACAATTGCGCCTCATGGAACGCGCAGAAATCCTTGAGGACGGTCAGGTCGGCATCAGACAACGGCGCCATGTGGCGCAGCAACACCGCCAGCTTCGTTCCGCTGAACAACTCCACATGCCCAAGAGCCTGCGGTTTGCTCAAGCGACGTAACATCTCCGGCAGACGCGTCATGATCGGTTGCAAGGGCTGTACCAGCACAGGGCATTCGTCGATGGAGACGATGTCCTGACTGCCCGCCGCACGGAACCCCACCTCGAGCTTTTTCGCCTTGAGATCCCAACGCACCGCCACGCGGGCGCGTCGGCGATAAGCAAACTCCGCACCGGTCAATGGCGCAGCCCATTCTTCAGGCTCGACGCCTGCAACCCTGGACAATTGCTCCGCAAGCATGCGCTGTTTCAGGGCAAGTTGTTCATCGTGCGGCAAATGCTGGACACTGCAACCGCCGCAACGACCGGCGTGTTTGCACGGTGCCGGACGCCGCAGCTCGCTGGCGGTGAACACCCGCTCGGTACGCGCCTCGACCACTTTGCCGTGGGCACCCAACACTCGGGCCTCGACTTCTTCCCCGGCCAGTGCGCCAAGCACAAACCAGGTACGACCTTCGAAAAATGCGATGCCGCGACCGTCACTGGCCAGGCGTTCGATGCTCAAGCGCTGCTTCTTGCCGGTCGGAACCTGCGGCGCCTTGGTGCCACCGGTGGGCTGGAAGCGCAGGCCTTTCTCATGCTTGGCCATCAGTTGGGCGCGTCGAAAATGCCGGTGGACAGGTAACGGTCGCCACGGTCGCAGATGATCGCGACGATCACCGCGTTTTCAACTTCTTTGGACAGGCGCAGCATGCCGGCCACGGCACCGCCCGAGGACACGCCACAGAAGATGCCTTCTTCGCGGGCCAGGCGACGGGTCACGTCCTCGGCTTCGCTTTGCGCCATGTCGATGATGCGATCCACGCGGTCAGCCTGGTAGATCCTGGGCAGGTACTCCTGCGGCCAGCGGCGGATGCCGGGAATCGACGCGCCTTCCATCGGCTGCAAGCCGATGATCTGCACGTTACCGTTCTGCTCTTTCAAATAGCGCGACGTGCCCATGATGGTGCCGGTCGTGCCCATGGAGCTGACGAAGTGCGTGATGGTGCCCTGGGTCTGCCGCCAGATTTCCGGGCCGGTGGTGGTGTAGTGCGCCTCGGGGTTGTCACCGTTGGCGAACTGGTCCAGCACCTTGCCACGGCCTTCGGCCTCCATGCGTTGGGCGAGATCGCGGGCACCTTCCATGCCTTCTTCCTGGGTGACCAGGATCAGCTCGGCGCCGTAGGCGGTCATGGCGGCCTTGCGTTCGGCGCTGGAGTTGTCTGGCATGATCAGGATCATCTTGTAACCCTTGATCGCGGCGGCCATCGCCAGGGCGATCCCGGTGTTGCCCGACGTCGCTTCGATCAGCGTATCGCCGACGTGGATCTGCCCGCGCAATTCGGCACGAGTGATCATCGACAGCGCCGGACGGTCCTTGACCGAACCCGCCGGGTTATTCCCTTCAAGCTTGAGCAATAGGGTGTTGCTGGTGGCGCCAGGCAGGCGCTGCAAACGAACCAGCGGAGTGTTGCCGACGCAATCGGCGATGGTTGGGTACTGCAAGGTCATGGCGTATTCGCAATCCAGACTGCGGGGGCGCCTATCATACCGGCAAACGTGGGCAGGCCATATCACGCAAAGTGTGGTGCTTATGGCTTATGGGAATAAGCGATTCATTTCCTGTGGGAGCGCGTGTGTCAGGCGCCCAGCGGCGCTCTCGGGTTCATCGCGAGCGTGCTCGCTCCTACAGGGGCGTCGTCTTCGGCCAACAGGCGTATGTTCAGGCGCAATCCGCTGCCGGTGTTCTCAGCCCAGAGTTGTCCACCCTGGCGTTGCACCGCGTTGCGCGCGATGCTCAGGCCCAGGCCGAAGCCACCGTTGCCCGGGCGTGAGCCGTCCAGGCGAATGAACGGCGAGAAGATCCGCTCCAGGTCTTCTTCATCCACCCCACCGCCCTCGTCTTCCAGCCACAAATGCCAGAAGTCACCCTCCCGGCGGCCATCCAGGCGCACGATGCCATCCGTCGGGGAGTGACGAATGGCGTTGCGCAGGATGTTTTCCAACGCCTGTGCCAGGGTGTTGAGGTTGCCGCGCACCCAGCAGGACGCGTCCACCCGGCATTGCAAGCGGCCCGAGGGGCAGGCGCTTTCGTAGCAGGCGTTTTCCGTGAGCATTTCCCATAGGGCCTGAACCTGAATCGCTTCGTCAGGCAACGGCGCGCGCTCGGTATCGAGCCAGGCCAGTTGCAGCGTGTCCTCGACCAGGCGCTGCATGCCATCGACTTCGCGGCCGATGCGCTCGCGCAGTTGCGCCAGGTTCTGCTCGCCTTCGCTGGCCACGCGCAAACGGCTCAAGGGCGTGCGCAATTCATGGGACAGATCGCGTAGCAGTTGTTGTTGCAGGGCCACGGTGCTTTGCAGGCGTTCGGACATGTGATCGAACGCGCGGCCCAACTCGCCCAGTTCATCGGAACGGTTGGTGGTTCGCCGCGACAGGCGCACGCCCAGTTGGTCGGCACGCCAGGCGTTGGCCTGCTCGCGCAATTGATTGAGGGGCACCACCAGCAGGCGATACAACCCGATACACAGCAGCAGGGTGAACAAACCGGGAATGACGCCATTGGTGATCACGCGCCAGAACATCTGATAGCGCCCGGGCTGGAAGCGCTTGGGCAGTTCAATCACCAGGCTGCCGGCCGAAGGATCACCGGGAAACGGCACGCGCATCCACGGCAGGTTGTTCTTGTGGATCGGCCAATCGAGGCCACGCAGGAACGTCAGGCGTTCGATCTGCTGATCAGTCAGCGGCAAGTTGCTCAATGACTGCAAATCACCGCTGATTACGCCCGACCATCCGTGCTCACGCTGGCGCATCAGCGCAAGCCAGGCATCGACGCCGTCGCTTTGCCCCTGGTGCCACGCCTGTTCGGCTTCGGCAGCGTATCGCGTCAGTGTGCCCCGGGCCTCGTCCGAGAGAAACTGGTTGCGTTGCTCCATGTAGCGACCCCAGGACCAGCTCAACCAGATCATCAGCAGACAGAAGCACACCAGCAGACAGGCGAGCTTCCAGAACAACGAATGTCGGCCCGGCAGGTCAGTCCACTTCATGGTCGGCACTCAAGACGTAGCCTTTGCCCCAGACCGTGCGCACTTCGCGCTCGGTGTAGCCGATGGCCTTGAGCTTGCGGCGGATCTGGCTGATGTGCATATCGAGACTGCGGTCGTGCGCCGAGTACCCGCGCTGCAACACGTGCTGATAAAGGAAGGCCTTGCTCAACACCTCATCACCGTTGCGGTTGAGCGTGTCGAGCAAGCGGTATTCGCTGCGGGTAAGGCCGGCGGCCTGTTGACCGCAGAACACGTCAGAACTTTCTTCATCAAAGCGCAGGTTGTCCGCTGCCGGCGCAACCGGTTCGATGGCCGGCCGCCGGTCAAGCGCGACACGGCGCAGTATCGCCTCCAGGCGCACGCACAATTCGGCCATGCTGAAGGGCTTGGGCAGGTAATCGTCGGCGCCAAGGCGAAACCCGCTGATGCGATCGGCCTCGGCCCCCAGTGCAGACATGAGCACCACCGGGGTGGAATGGCTCTGGCGCAACTCGGTCAACACCGACAGGCCATTGAGGCCCGGCAACAGAATATCCATCAATACCACGTCGAAGGTTTTCTCACGGGCCATCGCCAGGCCCTCCTGCCCGTTCTGGCACCAGGTGACCTGGAAACCGCTGCGGCGCAACTGCTCGTGTACGTAGGCACCGAGCACCAGGTCGTCTTCGATGGAAAGAATTCGGGGATGGCCAACAGCGCTGGGAGTCATGATTATCTGCAAATAATTCTCAGTTGATGATTATTCAAGATTGCCTCGCCCGGGACAAGCCGAGGTTGACTGGCACCCTCAAAGCCCCGGCCAACCCGACGAATGGCGACATCAATTTTACGAGCAATGCCCGCGAGCAAATCGCTACACTGCGCAAATGGCGCGCACCGGACGTGCGCGCCGGTTCCTAAATGGCGGGATGCGGGAGAGTGGCGTGCTCAAGAAACTGGGAATAAAAGGTCGCGTGCTGTTGCTGACCTTGCTTCCAACCAGCCTCATGGCGTTGGTGTTGGGCGGCTATTTTACCTGGGTACAGCAATCGGACCTGCAAACCCAACTGATACAGCGCGGCGAAATGATCGCCGAACAGCTCGCGCCTCTCGTCGCCCCGGCCATGAGCCACAATGACGCCGAGTTGTTGGAGCGCATCGCCACCCAGTCCCTGGAAACGCCCGACGTACGCGCAGTGACGTTCCTTGCGCCAGACCGCACGCCGCTGGCCCACGCCGGCCCGACCATGCTCAATCAAGCCCCTCTGGGCAATGGCTCGCAAATGCTGCGACACAGCGGCAACGACGCAACCCGCTACCTGCTGCCCGTGTTCGGCAAACACCGCAACCTGGCCGGCGACCTGATTCCCGAAGAAACCGAGCGCATGCTGGGCTGGGTCGAACTGGAAATCTCGCACAACGGCATGCTCCTGCGCGGCTACCGCAGCCTGTTCGCCAGCCTGTTGCTGATCGCCGCCGGCCTGGCCGCCGCGGCGTTGCTGGCGTTGCGCATGGGCCGCACGATCAACCGGCCACTGAACCAGATCCAGCAGGCAGTGGCGCAACTCAAGGACGGTCACCTGGAAACCCGCCTGCCGCCCCTCGGCAGCCAGGAACTGGATGAACTGGCCTCCGGCATCAACCGCATGGCCGGCACCTTGCAGAATGCCCAGGAAGAGTTGCAGCACAGCATCGACCAGGCCACCGAAGACGTACGCCAGAACCTGGAAACCATCGAGATCCAGAACATCGAGCTGGACCTGGCGCGCAAGGAAGCCCTGGAAGCGAGCCGGATCAAATCCGAATTCCTCGCCAACATGAGCCATGAGATTCGTACGCCGCTCAACGGCATTCTCGGCTTCACTCACTTGCTGCAAAAAAGCGAATTGACCCCGCGCCAGCTCGACTACCTGGGCACCATCGAAAAATCCGCTGACAGCCTGTTGGGCATCATCAATGAGATCCTCGACTTTTCGAAAATCGAGGCCGGCAAGCTGGTGCTCGACCACATTCCGTTCAATCTGCGTGATCTGCTCCAGGACACACTGACCATCCTTGCCCCCGCCGCCCACGCCAAGCAGCTGGAACTGGTGAGCCTGGTGTACCGCGACACCCCGCTGTCGCTGGTGGGCGACCCGTTGCGCCTCAAGCAGATCCTCACCAACCTGGTGAGCAACGCGATCAAGTTCACCCGCGAGGGTACGATCGTCGCCCGCGCCATGCTGGAAGACGAACACGAAGACAGCGTGCAACTGCGTATCAGCATCCAGGACACCGGTATCGGCTTGTCCAACGAGGATGTGCGCGCACTGTTCCAGGCCTTCAGCCAGGCCGACAACTCGCTGTCCCGGCAGCCCGGTGGCACCGGCCTGGGCCTGGTCATTTCCAAGCGATTGATCGAACAGATGGGCGGCGAGATCGGCGTCGACAGCACCCCTGGCGAGGGGTCGGAGTTCTGGATCAGCCTCAACCTGCCCAAGACCCGCGACGATGCCGAAGACATGCCCGGTGCGCCGCTGCTCGGACGTCGCGTCGCGGTACTGGAGAACCATGAACTGGCGCGCCAGGCCTTGCAGCACCAACTGGAAGATTGCGGCCTGGAAGTCACGCCATTCAACACCCTGGAAAGGCTCACCAATGGCGTGATGGGCGCCCACCAGACCGATCAGGCCATCGACCTCGCCGTGCTCGGCATTACCAGCAACGACATGCCACCCGAACGCCTCAACCAGCACATCTGGGACCTCGAACACCTGGGCTGTAAAGTGCTGGTGCTGTGCCCGACCACCGAACAGACGCTGTTCCATCTATCGGTGCCCAACCCCCACAGCCAGCTTCAGGCCAAACCGGCCTGCACCCGCAAGCTTCGCCGGTCGTTGTCCGACCTGGTCAACCCGCGCCAGACACGCAGCGAGCCCGGGGAACCGGTCGCCAGCCGCGCTCCGAAAGTGCTGTGTGTCGACGACAACCCGGCCAACCTGCTGCTGGTGCGAACCCTGCTTGAAGACCTCGGCGCCAAGGTACTCGCGGTCGAAAGCGGCTACGCTGCCGTCAAGGCCGTACAAAACGAAACCTTCGACCTGGTGCTGATGGACGTACAGATGCCTGGCATGGATGGACGCCAGAGCACCGAAAGCATTCGCCAGTGGGAAAGCGAACGGCACAGTACGCCGATGCCGATCGTGGCGCTCACCGCCCATGCCATGGCCAACGAAAAGCGCGCCCTGTTGCAAAGCGGCATGGACGATTACCTCACCAAGCCGATCAGCGAACGGCAACTGGCCCAGGTGGTGCTGAAGTGGACTGGCCTTGCCTTGCGCAATCAGGGGCCGGACCGGTCCAGCGACGGCCATGGCAGCGGCCACGAACTGCAAGTGCTCGACCAAGAGGAAGGCTTGCGCCTGGCTGCCGGCAAACAGGATCTGGCCGCAGACATGCTGGCGATGTTGCTGGCTTCGCTGGAAGCTGATCGCGAGGCGATCCGCGTGGCGCGCGAGACCCACGACCACACTGCGCTGATCGAACGGGTGCACCGCCTGCATGGCGCCACCCGTTATTGCGGGGTGCCGCAACTCAGGGCCGCCTGCCAACGCAGCGAAACCCTGCTCAAACAGCAAGACCCGAAAGCCGGCGCCGCGCTGGAAGAACTCGACCGGGCGATCAATCGCCTGGCCGCCCATGCGCGGATTAATGCTTGATCAAACCGCTTTCTGTAGGAGCAGCCGGTCGACGCTCGATTGCTCGCGATGGTCGTCAACGATGACGCGGGCAGCCTGATTCCCCAAGGTGTCCTTGAGTCCATCGCGAGCATGCTCGCTCCTACAGGATTGCAATCTTCCCCCCCAAGGAATAACGCATGCGTACGATTCTCTTCAGCAGTCAGAACTACGACCGCGACAGTTTTCTGGGCGTCGACCTTCCCGCAGGCATCGAGTTGCATTTCCAGTCGGCACGGCTGAGCCTGGACACCGCGGCGCTGGCCGAGCAGTTTGAGGTGGTCTGCGCGTTCATCAACGATGATCTCAGCGCTCCCGTGCTCGAACAGCTGGCCGCCGGCGGCACCCGACTGATCGCCCTGCGCTCGGCCGGTTACAACCACGTCGACCTGGCCGTGGCCAAGCGCCTGGGGTTGACGATCGTGCGGGTGCCAGCCTATTCCCCCCACGCGGTGGCTGAACATGCGGTGGCGTTGATCCTGGCGCTGAACCGGCGCCTGCACCGCGCGTACAACCGCACGCGCGAAGGTGATTTCACCTTGCACGGGCTGACCGGCTTCGATCTGGTGGGCAAGACCGTCGGCGTGGTCGGCACCGGGCAGATCGGTGCGACCTTCGCGAAGATCATGCACGGTTTCGGCTGCCAGCTCCTGGCCTATGACCCCTACCCCAATCCCCAGGTCCAGGCGCTGGGCGCACGGTACATGGAGTTGCCGCAGTTGCTCGCCCAATCGCAGATCATCAGCCTGCATTGCCCACTCAATGCGCAAAGCAAGCACCTGATCAACCGCGACTCCCTGGCGCACATGCAACCCGGCGCCATGCTGATCAATACCGGGCGCGGTGGACTGGTGGACACGCCGGCGCTGATCGACGCCTTGAAGGACGGCCTTCTGGGATACCTGGGCCTGGACGTCTATGAAGAGGAAGCCCAACTGTTCTTCGAAGACCGCTCCGACCTGCCGCTGCAAGACGACGTGCTGGCTCGGCTGTTGACCTTCCCCAACGTGATCATCACCGCGCACCAGGCGTTTCTGACTCGCGAAGCCCTGGGTGCGATTGCGGCGACTACGTTGCAGAATATTGCCGCCTGGGCTGCCGGCAGCCCGCAAAACCGGGTGGATGTCGACTGAACCAGATCGAAGGTCGCTTCTGCGCGCAGTGCGGCAACGATGTCCGTGCTAGCATTCCGCGCAGATTTGGAGGACCCATGGTCGAACACGATTTCCGCTACAACCTGATGAACCCGCAACACACCCTCACCGAATGCCGCGCCCTGGTACCTGGGCGTTATCAGGTCACCGGCAACGGTGGCTCGATTCGCAACAATGACGTGCTGATCGTGACCCTCAAAGGCGCCAAGGACCTGTCCATGCGCCTGACCGTCGAAACGGTTCGCCACCTGATCAACCCGCCCGGCCAATGGGTCGCGGTGGCCAATGGTCCGGTTTTCGGCGAGTTGGCGATCCACACCTGGAAGGTCAATTGCGACAGCTGCGCCAAGGAGCTGAGCTTCGAGTTCGCGGTCGACGCCAAGTTGGGCAACAAGGCTGAAAAGCCAGCCGCCACTGCGCGGATTGCAGAGCTGGGCTGGAAAAGCGTTGGCGAAAAGCACCTGTGCCCGAAATGCCAGGAGCCTGCGTGATGAAACGCCTCGCCCTGACTGCGATGGTCAGCGCCAGCCTGTTGGGCTGCGCTGCCGAGCCGGTGCAACTGCAACAAAACCGCAGCTACATCCTGGAATGGATCGGTGAGCGGCCATTGATGGATTACAGCCACCTGACCATCACCCTCGGCGAAGATGGTCGGGCCTATGGCAGTGGCGGCTGCAACCACTGGTTCGCGCCCTACACGCTCGATGGCGACAAGCTGAGTTTCGGCAAGATCGGCAGCACCCGCAAAATGTGCGCGCCAGCGCTCATGGAGCAGGAAAAACGCTTCCTCCAGGCGCTGGAAGGCGTGCAACGCTGGGACGTGTCGTCGATCGAGCAGATGCGTTTCTGGCCTGCCGAGGGCAAGCCGCTGCGCTGGTGGCTTGAAGAGGGTTGAGCCCTTCACACTGATCGGTCCCGCGTTTGCGCGCGAGACCGATCACGTCGCTCAGTTGGTCGCTTGCAGGGCCTCCAGCTTGGCCATGACCCCCGCCGCTGTCTGTTCGCCCATCAATTGCTCGCGCACCTTGCCCTTGTTGTCGATGATATAGGTCACCGGCAGCGCTTCGCTGCGCGGTAGATCGAAAACTTCGCTTGGGTCCTGTGCGAGCACGGTGAACTTGATGCCCAGCTTTTCACTGGCGCTTTTCAGTTCTTCACCCTGCACGTTGTCGAAGTTGACCCCGAATACGCCGATTTTCCTGGCTTTCAATTGCTCGGCCAGTGTGTTCAGTTCCGGGATCTCGGTGCGGCACGGGCCACACCATTCCGCCCAGTAGTTGAGCACCAGCCATTGCTTGTCCAGTCGTTCGGACGCGACTTTCTGGCCGTTCTGGTCGATCCCATAATCGTTGCCACAGCCCCCCAGCATCAGCGCTGCGAATATCGCGAATGCCGCTGCCAATCGCCTTGTCATGTCGTGATCCTTGTTCAAAATTGAATGCGCCTGCGACCCATCGCCTCCCAAGGTTCAGGATTGCGCGCTGCACAGTTAGAATAGCTGCCACCTTACGCCAAATGCGACCCGCACATGACCGATCTGACGCTTTATCACAACCCGCGCTGCTCGAAATCCCGTGGCGCGCTGGAACTGCTCGAAGGCCGTGGCCTGACCCCGACCGTGGTCCGTTACCTCGATGAACCGCTGGATGCCGCGCAAATCCAGGGCTTGCTGAAAAAGCTCGGGCTGAGCGCCCGGCAGATCCTGCGTACCGGCGAGGATGAATACAAAACCCTCAACCTCGCCGACGCCACCTTGAGCGAAGCGCAGTTGATCGCTGCGATCGCCGCGCACCCCAAACTCATGGAACGCCCGATTCTCGCCGTCGGCGACAAAGCCGTCATTGGTCGTCCACCGGAGCAGATCCTGGAACTGCTGCCATGAGTACGCCGTACATCCTGGTGTTGTATTACAGCCGCAGCGGCTCGACCAACGAGATGGCCCGGCAGATTGCACGGGGTGTCGAGCAGGCCGGGATGGAAGCGCGCCTGCGCACCGTGCCGGCCATCTCCGCAGAATGTGAAGCCGTGGCGCCGGACATCCCCGTCGAAGGCGCGCTGTACGCCAGCCTCGACGACCTGAAGAACTGCGCGGGTCTGGCCCTGGGCAGTCCGACGCGCTTCGGTAACATGGCGGCGCCGCTCAAGTACTTCCTGGATGGCACCAGTAACCTGTGGCTGACCGGTGCGTTGGTGGGCAAGCCAGCGGGCGTGTTCACTTCGACCGCCAGCCTGCACGGCGGCCAGGAAACCACTCTGCTGTCGATGATGCTGCCATTGCTGCACCACGGGATGCTGATCACCGGACTGCCCTACAGCGAATCGGCGCTGCTGGAAACCCAAGGCGGCGGCACCCCCTATGGCGCCAGTCATCACGCCGGTGCCGATGGCAAAAGCGGCCTGGACGCCCACGAAGTGGCGCTATGCCGCGCGTTGGGCATGCGGCTGGCCAAGACCGCACAGAAACTGGAGGGCTGAGGGTGGCCAAGAAGACGAAAGTCCTGCCCGCCATTGAATGGCTCGAACCGCGCGTGCGGGCCATGCGTGTGATCAGCCTGCTGTGTTTTGTCGGCCTTGTGGCGCTGCTGTGCGTCTACTACCTGCTGGTAGCGGATCTGCACGGTGCCCGGCCCTGGGTGATCCTGTTGATCGAACTGGTGCCGTTGCTGTTGCTCGCCCCCGGGATGATCACCGGCAGCCCGCGTGGCCACTCATGGATGTGCTTTGCCGTGAACCTGTATTTCATCAAGGGCGCGCTCGCCGCGTACGACCCGAACCGGCAGTGGTTTGGCGTGCTGGAAATGGGCGCGAGCCTGGCGGTGTTCTGCTCGGCGTTGTTGTATGTGCGGTGGCGGCATCAGTTGAACCGCAAGTTGGCGGGGGAAGGTCAGGTCTCTGTCGCCTGACAGCCCCCCTGTAGGAGCGGGCTTGCCCGCGATAGCGGCGGCACCTCCAGCATCAATGTGTCAGGAGTACCGCCATCGCGGGCAAGCCCGCTCCTACAGGGATCAGTGATTGGCGGTGTAAGCCAGCATCATCGAGATCTGGCTCATTGGCCGCCCGCCGCTCTCTTCGTGCCACTGGTTGAACACGTCCTGCACCAGGGCGAGGTCGCGCAGGCTGGTCGGCACCTTGTCGATGATCTTCTGCGCATTGAGCGCCGCGACAACGTCATAGCTCGGAACAAAGGTGTCCTTGCCGACCATGCGCAGGAAGCGGGGGGCCGATAGCCCGCCCAACTGACTGCCGCGCTTTTTCAGGTACGTCCACAATCCGACGATGTCGGTCACTGGCCAGTCGGCGATCAAGTTGCCAAAGCTGCCCTTCTCATGGGCCACGTCGAGCACGAACTGCGCATTGCGCGGAACACTCTTGAGCTTGCCCAGGTGGCGGATGATCCGCGCGTCCTGCATCAGGCGCTCAAGGTGTTCGGCGCTCATCAGCACGACCTTTTCTGGGTCGAACCTGAAAAACACTTCCTCGAAGGCCGGCCACTTGGCGTCCACCAGGCTGTGCTTGAGCCCGGCGCGGAACACGCGCAAGGCCATGGTCGAGAGGTAGCGATCGTCGGTGATATCGCGCAACTGCGCAGGGGTCTTGGGAACGGGAAGATGGGCTTGCAGTTCAGCGGCCGAACCGAAGCGGTTCAGGCAGTACTCGTTCAGCCACTTGTAATCGCGCATGCCCTCTCCTGAGGTGTTTGATCAGAGATTCACGACATTGACGAAGCGCGAGGCCGCCGTTTCGTCGATCTTCAGGCTGGTGAAATCGAACAGGTTGCGGTCGGCGAGTTGCGACGGGATCACGTTCTGCAGACTGCGGAAAATGCTCTCGGTGCGGCCCGGCGTCTTGCGCTCCCACTCCACCAGCATGTCCTTGACGACCTGGCGCTGCAGGTTTTCCTGGGAGCCGCAGAGGTTGCACGGAATGATCGGGAACTGCTTGAAGTCCGAATAGGCCTGAATGTCCTTTTCGTTGCAGTACGCCAACGGGCGAATCACCACGTTGCGCCCATCGTCGGCGCGCAATTTCGGCGGCATGGCCTTGAGCGAGCCATTGAAGAACATGTTGAGAAAGAAGGTTTCGACGATGTCATCGCGGTGGTGACCGAGGGCCATCTTGGTCGCGCCGATTTCATCGGCAAAGGTATAGAGCGTGCCACGACGCAGGCGCGAGCACAGCGAGCAGGTGGTCTTGCCTTCCGGGATCAGTTCCTTGACGACCGAGTAGGTGTCTTTTTCGACAATGTGGTACTCGACACCGAGGGTTTTCAGGTACGCCGGCAGCACGTGCTCGGGGAAACCCGGCTGCTTCTGGTCCATGTTCACGGCAACGATCTCGAACTTGATCGGCGCAACTTTCTGCAAGTGCATCAGCACGTCGAGCATGGTGTAGCTGTCCTTGCCACCAGACAGACAGACCATGACCTTGTCGCCGTCCTCGATCATGTTGAAATCGGTGACGGCTTCACCCGCCAGGCGGCGAAGGCGCTTTTGCAGTTTGTTCTGGTTGACCGAGAGAGTGCCCATGACGCGAAATCCGTGAGGTGTGACGAAAGGCCGGCATTTTACGCATAAACGCCGGGCGGGCGAAGCGCTCTCTGTCTGCTGTGCCGGCACCACGGGGGTAGTGCGTTGGAAATATCCGACGGCAATTAACAGCCCTGTTTACAGCGCGATTTGCTCTAACCCCTCTGCACCTGCGCCAGTAAGACCTTCCTATACTGCGACATAAGGTCGCATAGATATCCAGACCTTTACTGGCCGCATTGGCCTGTAAGCGCTCCACTGGGGGGCGACGGTAAAAACAAGAGGAGTGACTGGCATGATCCATCACGTAGTGGGGCTCTTCACCCACCCCGACCAGGAATGGAAAGACATCCGTGGCGATCAGGAAGAAAGCATCAGCCACATGTACCTGACCCACACGCTGATCCTTGCGGCGATCCCCGCCGTGTCGGCGTTTATTGGCACCACACAGGTCGGCTGGGTTATCGGCAACCGTCCGCCGGTCATGTTGACGATGGAAAGCGCGCTATGGATGACAGTGATGTCGTATCTGGCGATGCTCGGGGGCGTGGCCGTAATGGGCGCTTTCATTCACTGGATGGCGCGTACCTACGACGCCAATCCGAGCCTGGCACGCTGCGTCGCGTTTGCGACCTACACCGCGACCCCGCTGTTCGTCGGCGGCCTCGCGGCCCTGTACCCGCACATGTGGCTGGGGATGATCGTCGGGACGGCGGCCATCTGCTACACGGTGTATCTGCTGTACGTGGGTCTACCGACCTTCATGAACATTCCATCGGATGAGGGATTCCTGTTTTCAAGCTCGGTGCTCGCCGTCGGCCTGGTCGTACTGGTGGCCATCATGGCGTTCACGGTCATCGTCTGGGGACTCGGCGTGGGGCCGGTCTATACCAACTAGCGACGCGTCACCCAATCAAGAAAATCTGCCAATACGGGCCGCCGCAAGGCGGCCTTCTAATATCCGGATACCAGGGGTACAACGACCATTCGGCACCTGGGCGATTCGCAAGGCCCCGGGGTTGCGGCATACTCGACGTCTCTGGAGATCCATCAAGCATGCCCGAGCAACTCAACACCCGCGTCGAAGACTGTTTCCAACAAGCCGAATCCTTTTTCAAACGACCTTTCAAACGCCCTGTGGTGAGCCTCAAGCTGCGCGGGCAAAAAGCCGGTGTCGCGCATCTGCACGAGAACCTGCTGCGTTTCAATCCGCAGCTGTACCGGGAAAACACCGAAGACTTTCTCAAGCAGACCGTGGCCCATGAGGTCGCGCACCTGATCGCGCACCAATTGTTCGGCGACACCATCCAGCCCCACGGCGAAGAGTGGCAGTTGATCATGCGCGGGGTGTACGAATTGCCGCCCAATCGCTGCCACACCTATGACGTCAAGCGCCGCAGCGTGACCCGCTACATCTACAAGTGCCCGTGCGCCGACAGCGATTTCCCTTTCTCGGCCCAGCGCCACAGCCTGGTGCGGCAGGGCCGGCGGTATCTGTGCCGGCGGTGTCGCAGTACGTTGGTGTTCAGTGGGGAGATGCGGGTGGAGTAGCTGGTTTTTGTAGTGGCTGGACTGGCCCCATCGCGGGCAAGCCCGCTCCCACAGTGATCTATGGCGTTCGCAAAACCCCTGTAGGAGCGGGCTTGCCCGCGATGGGGCCCGCCAAACCACTACAGAATTACCTTGGCCCCCCGCAGCTGCGCAATCCGCTGTTCAGTGAACCCCAGCTCCCCCAGCACCTGATCAGTATGCGCCCCCACCCCCGCGCCGATATGCCGAGACTGAGGTAACCCATCGGAAAACTTCAACGGGCAAGCCATCTGCGCCTGGCTCGAACCATCCCCCCGAGGCACCTGTGTCACCACTTGCCGCGCCTGCAACTGCGGATGGCTGACCGCTTCGCCGAGGCTCAGCACCGGCTCGACACACGCATCCAGCTCGGCGAACAACGCGCACAACTCCGCGAAGTCATGTTTCTCGAATTCGATCTTCAATGCCTCCTTGAGCTGCTTCTGCCGGGCAGGCTGCGGCGACAGGCCCAGGGCTGCCAGTTCTTCGAGTCCCAGCGCCGTGCACAATTGCTTCATGAAAGCCGGCTCCAGGCTGCCCACTGACAACCAGCGGCCGTCCCGTGAACGGTAGTAATCATAGAAACTGCCACCATTGAGCACCTGGGTCTCGCGCCCCGGCTCCTCGCCACAGGCCAGGTACCCGGCGCCGGCCAAGGCATTCAGGCTGAAGGCACAATCGGTCATGCTCACATCCAGGTACTGCCCGACACCGCTGTGCTGGCGGGCGATCACCGCCGCCAGCAGTCCGGCGACGGCGTGCAACGAGCCGCCGGCGACGTCCGCCACCTGCATGCCCAGCGGCAGTGGCCCGGCGTCAGCGCGGCCGGTGTAGCTTGCCGGCCCTGCCAACGCGAGGTAATTGATGTCATGACCGGCGCGATCCCGGTAGGGACCCGTCTGCCCGTACCCGGTGATGGACACGTAGATCAACCTGGGGTTGATTGCTTTCAGCGCTTGATAACCCAAGCCCAGTCGCTCCATCACACCAGGGCGAAACTGCTCCAGGACAATGTCGTAGTCGTGCAGCAGGGACTTGATGATCTCCAGTGCCTCGGGCTGCTTGAGGTCGAGCGCAAGGCTGCGCTTGTTGCGATTGAGGTAGGCATGGCTCGCCGACACGCCCCGGTCATGGGGCGGCAGCACGCGCAGCAGATCAGTGCGGGTCGGCGACTCGATGCGCAATACCTCGGCGCCCATGTCGGCCAGAAGCAGCGAGGCAAACGGCCCCGGCAACAGTGTCGAAAAATCCAGAATCTTCAGCGATGCCAATGGACCGAGCATGAGTGACCTCCAGGTGCAATAACTCAAGCCTAGGCAGCCGTTGGCGTTGCGGCAATCACCCGAAGTGTCAGTAACTGTGACCGTTACGCTCAAATCACAGGCATGAAAAAACCCGCCGAAGCGGGTTTTTCCTATGCGGCGGGTTTACTTGACGCTGCTCGGGGTTGGGCCTTCGGCCACGCCCAGGTCGTCTTCTTCACGCTCGTCAGCAATACCGCGGCCACCAGAGGCCAGTTCGGCTTGCAGCACGTCGGTGTCCAGTTCCTTGACCCACTTGGCCACGACCACGGTAGCAACGGCGTTGCCGACCAGGTTGGTCAGGGCACGGGCTTCGGACATGAAACGGTCGATACCGAGGATCAGCGCCAGGCCGGCAACCGGCAGGTGGCCTACCGCGGACAGGGTGGCAGCCAATACGATGAAACCGCTACCGGTCACGCCAGCAGCACCTTTGGAGGACAGCAGCAACACCACCAGCAGGGTGATCTGGTGAGTGATGTCCATGTGGGTGTCAGTCGCTTGAGCGATGAACACGGCCGCCATGGTCAGGTAGATCGCGGTACCGTCAAGGTTGAACGAGTAACCGGTCGGGATCACCAGACCCACGACGGATTTCTTCGCGCCCAGGCGCTCCATCTTGATCAGCATGCGTGGCAGTACCGATTCCGAAGAAGAAGTACCCAGCACGATCAGCAGTTCTTCACGGATGTAGCGGATCAGCTTCAGGATGCTGAAGCCGTGAGCGCGAGCGATACCGCCCAGCACGATCAGGATGAACAGCAGGCAGGTGATGTAGAAGCACGCCATCAACTGGCCCAGTTGCACCAGCGAGCCGACACCGTAGGCACCGATGGTGAATGCCATGGCACCGAAGGCACCGATTGGCGCGAGCTTCATGATCATGTTGATGATGTTGAACATCACGTGGGCGAAGCGATCGATGAAGTCCAGAACCGGCTTGCCGTAGGCACCCAGGCGATGCAGGGCGAAACCGAAGATCACCGAGAACATCAGCACTTGCAGGATATCGCCAGTGGCGAAGGCGCCAACGATGGTCGACGGGATCACGTTGAGGATAAAGCCGACGACGCTCTGGTCAGCACCGGCCGAAACGTACTGAGCGACTTTCGAGGCGTCCAGGGTGGCCACGTCGATGTGCATGCCGTTGCCCGGCTGAACGACGTTCACCACCACCAGGCCTACCAGCAATGCGATGGTCGAAACGATTTCGAAGTAAAGCAGCGCGTAGCCGCCGGTCTTGCCGACCGACTTCATGCTCTGCATGCCAGCGATACCGCTGACAACGGTGCAGAAGATGATCGGGGCGATGACCATTTTGATCAGCTTGATGAACCCGTCACCCAGTGGCTTTACCGCCACACCGAGCTGAGGATAGTAGTGACCGAGCAGGATGCCGATAACGATGGCAACGATCACCTGGGCATACAGGGATTTGTACAGTGGCTGACGAGTCGTCATTGCAAAGTTCCTCAAGAGCGCGGCGCGACAACATCCACCTGTTGTCGACGACACCTCATTTGCGAACCCTCCTGCACTGGAGGGATTTGTTTTTTCGAGCTGCACGAAAGCAGACATCTGTCGGTTGTATCGCAAGCGGCGTGCCACTTTTTCCAAAATGCCTGTGAGCCTTTTGCCATCAGGGCTCTACGGTTCACGCGGCAATGGCTCGCCAGCCAAACAGTGGCGGATTTCCGCCCATCCGCCAGGGCTCGTCCTACAATTTGGCGGATATCCGCCTTGTTCGGCCGCTGCCTGCATGGCTACCATTCGTCGTCAAATGCCGGATCTGCCTGCCATGCGTGAACGCACCATCGCCAGTCATTTTGCGCGCGCCGCCCTGGGCGGTGCCCGTCGCCTGGGTCATGACTGTTCAGAACTGTTGCACCAACTGGGCATCAGCCCCGAATTGCTGGGGGAGCCCCGGGCGCGAATCACGCCTGAACAGTTCACCCGGTTGATTCAAGGGTTGTGGCTGGCGCTCGATGACGAATATCTGGGATTCGGGCCGGTCCCGAGCAAGACCGGCAGCTTCGCGATGATGTGTCATGCCGTGATCCATTGCCGCAATCTCGATCGGGCACTGCGCCGTGGCTTATTATTTTATAGCTTATTCCCGGGCGGCCCGCGCCTGACCTTGGCCCGTGAAGATGAATTGATCCGCCTGAGTCTCGACGACGCACGCTTCCATGACCCGGACCATTTCCTCACCGAAAGCCAGTTGCTGGTCTGGCATCGGCTCGGCAGTTGGCTGATCGGCCAGCGCATTCGCCTGGAACAAGTGACCTTCAGTTACGCCAGGCCTGCCCACGGTGCCGAATATGACCTGTTGTTCCCCTGCCCAATGGAATTTGGCACGCCCCAGAGCAGCCTGCTGTTCCACAGTCGATACCTGAACATGCCGTTGTTGCAGGACGAACGCACCCTCAAGCATTTCCTCGAACGCTCCCCCGCCGACCTGTTGTCGCGCCCGGATGACGGGGACAGCCTGAGCAGCCGGCTGCGGCGCCTCCTCAGCCGTGACAGCGCGCGCTGGCCGGACCTGGAAGCCGTGGCCGCGTACCTGCACATCAGCCCGCAGACCTTGCGGCGGCACCTTCGCGAAGAGGGTTCGAGCTTTCAGGAATTGAAGGATCAGCTGCGCCGCGACATCGCGATTTATCATCTGGGACGCGCGGACCTGTCGTTGCAACAGATCGCCGAGCAGCTGGGGTTTTCCGAGCCCTCGGCGTTTCATCGGGCCTTCAAGAAGTGGACGGGGCTGACGCCGGGGGCCTATCGGGCGCAGGAAAGCCGAGCGCCAGCGCCGCCTACTTCAACGGCGGAATGACCAATGCCAGGCCGGGATAAATCTTGTCGGGATGTTCCAACACCGATTTGTTCGCCTCGAAGATCAACGGAAACTTGGCAAAATCGCCATAGAATTCCTTGGCAATCCGGGCAAGGGTATCGCCTCTTACCACCACATACATGTTCTGCTGGCTGACCGGCGGGACGGCCAATGTGGCCGGTGACTCGAAGCTCACATCGCCCAGCGCTTGTATTTCTGCGATGAACCGACCCAGGTTGTTCGCCGTGGTCGCGTGGATGTCGTGCATGAGCACAATGGAATGGTTGCGCTTGCGAATCTGCTCGACCCCATGGGCCACCCAGCCGCCTTCGCGGTAGTCACTCTTCCAGTCCAGGGTATCGACACTCCATAGCACTTGGCGATAACCGAGGTCTGCGATCGTGCGATCAACCAGTGCATCGTGGGCGCCATAGGGCGGTCGCATGATCGGGTCCGGCGCCTGGAACGGCGCCAGGGCCTGCTCGGTTCTTTTGATCTGGTCGATGATGGTGTCCTTGTCCTGGCCCACCAGCCGAAGGTGATCGTAGGTGTGATTGCCGATCCGGTGCCCTTCACCCAGGATGCGCCGGATGCGCTCGCCATGTTTGGCGACCAGGTTGCCCACGATAAAAAAAGTCGCCTTGATATCGGACTTGGCAAGCGTATCGAGCACTGTGTCGGTCTGGGTCTGCCGAGGGCCGTCGTCGAACGTCAGCCAGATTTTTTTCTTTTCCATCGTTGAGTCCTTTAATGGCCAGTAATGCTGCCTCCTCGTCGAGGGGCTACGCCTATTACCAGCCAGCGAAGGACTGAATACCAACGAAAAACTGTTGCCTTATTTATTCATAACTTGTTGATACAAAATGAAAATATCAGAAACACAAGTTGCTCAGAGCACCGGAAAATGGATCCTGAACGCCGCCCCGCCCATTGGCGAATCTCCCAGAGTCAGCCGAGCGCCGTAGCTTTCGATGATGTCCTTCACCACCGCCAGCCCGATCCCCTGCCCCGGGTGCTGGCGGTCCAGGCGTTCACCGCGTTGCAGGATCCGCGCACGCTGGTCCGGCGGCACGCCCGGCCCGTCGTCCTCGACGCAAAGCTCGATGCCGCTCAGGCTTTCGCGCACGCTGATGCGCACTTCGCCCAGGCACAGGCGATAGGCGTTTTCCAACAGGTTGCCGAGCATTTCCAGCAAGGCGCCCTGCTCGATCGGCACATAGCACGGTTGCGGCAGGTCGAAGGCCACCCGCACGCGCTTGTCGCGGTAGACCTTGTCCAGGGTGTCGCACAGGCTCTGCAACACGGGCTGCAAACGCACCTGATGGCGCACCAGGCCGCTTTTGCGCAGGCTCGCGCGCTGCAATTGATAGCCAATCTGCTGACTCATGCGCTCGATCTGGGTTTGCAACACCCAGGCCTGGTCGCGATCGGCGGGCCGTTGCGCCATGTCTTCACTGACACCTTGCAACACGGTCAACGGGGTTTTCAGGCTGTGGGCCAGGTCGTCGAGGGAATCGCGATAGCGGCTGCGCTGCTCGCGCTCGCTGTGCAACAGTCGGTTGAGCGAGCCGGTCAGGCGCAACAACTCGCGCGGGTGCTGTTCGCTTAAGCTTTCGCGCGCGCCGCTTTCGATCTCGTCGAGTTCCTGGCTCAACCGACGCAACGCCTGCAAACCCCAGGTCAGGCCTATCCACAGCAGCGCCAGAAGCACCAGCAGTGCCGCGCCGAAGCCCAGGTAGAGGTTTTCCCGCAGGCCTTCGAGGGTATTTTCATATTCGCGCACCGGTTGCAGGGTGACGATGCTGAACGCCGCGCTTTTGCCACCCAGCAGCTTGACCTCGACGTCATAAACGAAAAACTCCTTGCCGTCGGCTTCCTTGATTCGCGCGAACTCGTTTCCGCGCCCGTCGTAGCGCGGCTTGTAATTGATGTGTTCCTCGCGGGTACCTTTGGAGCGCCAGACCAAATGGCCGTCGCGGTCATAGATATAGCCGAGCAGGCCGCTGTCAGTCAGGTTGAAGCGCTCATCGGGCAACTGCGCCGGCATCTGCAAACGGTTGCCCTCGACCCGGGCAGCAGAGATCAGCGTGGTGACATCCGAGGCCAGGCGTTGCTCGATCGAATCCTGCAACGCCAGGCTGAACGCGCCCTGCATCGCTGGCAACAGCGCCAGCATGAACAACACCGCCAACAGGGTGGCGGCCAGCATCAAGCGAACACGAAGCGAACGGATCAAGTGCAGCGCTCATTAAACAGGTAGCCGAGGCCACGCACGGTGTCGATCGGCTTGAAACCCGCCGGGCCTTCGAGCTTGCGCCGCAGGCGGCCGACCAGCACTTCAATGACGTTCGGATCACGCTCGTCATCATCCGGGTAGAGCTGCTCCATGAGGCGGTCCTTGGCGACCACCTGCTGGTGGTGGCGCATCAGGTATTCGAGGATGCGGTATTCGTAGGCAGTCAGCGCCAGCGGCTGGTCGTCGAGTGAGGCCTGCTTGCGGTTGAGGTCGAGCAACAGCGGGCCGGCGACGATGGTCGACTGAGTGAACCCGCTGGAGCGACGCAGCAACGCGTTCAAGCGCGCATCGAGTTCCTCGAACTGGAACGGCTTGACGACATAGTCGTCGGCACCGGCGGCGAGGCCTTCGACTTTGTCCTGCCAATTGCCGCGGGCAGTGAGGATCAGGATGGGGAAGGTCTTGCCGCGCGAACGCAACTGGCGAATCAGGTCGAGCCCGCCCATACCCGGCAACCCAAGGTCGATCACGGCAAGGTCGTGGTTGAACTGCTCGGTCTGATACAACGCCTCTTCAGCGTTGGGCACCGACTCGACCACGTGGCCGCTGTCCGTCAGGCGGGTTTGCAGGTGATGGCGCAAGAGCGCTTCATCTTCGACGACCAGCAATTTCATGAGGCTCTCCCGGGCAAGTCAACATCTCCAGAGGTGTACCGAGTGGGTGCTGCCACCCACCGGGTCAGACAGATCGTAAACGCCAAGCAGGTATTCCTGACGCAGTTTAATGCCATTGTAGGTACCCGACACCTTGTCATAAGCGGCGTAGTAGTGGCCTCGACCGTTTTGTTGCGCCAGACGCACACCCCAGACACTGTCCTGGATCACGCCTGCGGCGTTCGGGTGGTTGAAGTTCAGCGCGTTAGCCTTTTTCAGCCTGTTGTTCTGATCGAACGCCGGGCTGGAAAAGTTATCGTCGCTTGCATGGGCCGCTACGCTTGCGCCCATCACCGTGAAAGCCAGAAGCAGGTTCTTCAACGTAGTCATTGACGAGTTTCCTCAGGTGCAATGTGCTTTTCGGGTATGGCACAAGGTTACCCACCGGGCCCTGAACTGCCCCTGAACGTACACTGAACCTCCGCTGAACCAGATTGACGGCTACGCTAAGCCCTTGTTTGAGCCCCTTGTTGCAGGAGATCTTTGCATGCGCGTACTCATCGCTGTCCTTTTACTGACCCTGAGCGGGCTTGGCCAAGCCGCAATCAAAACCCAGGAAATGCCCTATCAAACTGCCGACGGCACAAAACTGATCGGCTATTACGCCTACGACGACGCCATCAAGGGACAACGCCCGGGCGTGGTGGTGGTGCACGAATGGTGGGGGCTCAACGATTACACCAAGCGCCGAGCCCGTGACCTCGCGGCCCTGGGCTACAGCGCGCTCGCCATCGACATGTACGGCGATGGCAAGAACACCGAGCATCCCAAGGACGCCATGGCCTTCATGCAGGCCGCGTTGAAGGACGCCGACGCCTCCAGCGCCCGCTTCCAGGCCGGGCTCGATCTGCTGAAGAAACAGGCACAAACCGACCCGGACAAGGTGGCGGCGATCGGTTACTGCTTCGGCGGCGCCGTGGTGTTGAATGCGGCGCGCCAGGGTGTGCCACTGGCGGGCGTGGTGAGTTTCCACGGCGCGCTGGCGACCAATACGCCGGCTGAGCCTGGCAAGGTGAAAGCGAAGATTCTGGTCGAGCATGGCGCGTTGGACAGCATGGTCACGCCGCAAAACGTGGCCGCCTTCAAAAGCGAGATGGACAAGGCCGGCGCCGACTACACCTTCGTCAGCCTGGAGGGGGCCAAACATGGCTTCAGCAACCCGGACGCGGACCGCCTGGGCCATGGCGATCATGGCGGCCCGGACATTGGCTACAACAAGGCGGCGGATGACAAGTCGTGGGCCGATATGCAGGCGTTTTTCAAGAAATTGTTTGGTTGATTGCATAGACCGAGTTGAATCCATCGCGGGCAAGCCCGCTCCCACAGGTGATTTGCGTCGTACAGAAAATCCCTGTGGGAGCGGGCTTGCCCGCGATGGGGTCACCTCGGTCTCGGATGAGACTACCCAGCCCGCAACCAACCCGGCAAAATGCCGACATGACTCCCATCCCCGCACTACCCGCCTGCTGCACCCCGCTCGATGCCGACTGGCCGCTGCCGTTCGTGCTGCCCGACACGGTACTGCTCAGCACCCATTTCGACAGTTCGCGACTGACCGCCGATGACTTCCGGCAAAGCGCCATCGAGCCACCGGCCACCGTCCAACGCTCGGTTGCCAAACGCCAGGCCGAATTTCTCGCCGGGCGAATCTGCGCACGGGCCGCGCTGCAACAACTGGAAGGGCTGAATGAGGTTCCGGCCATGGGTGAGGATCGGGCCCCCGTCTGGCCGTCGCACATCAGTGGCTCGATCACCCACAGCACCGGCCGAGCGGCGGCGATCGTGGCGCGTAAAAGCGATTGGCGCGGCCTGGGCATGGACCTGGAAAACCTGCTCAACGCGGAACGGGCGCAGCGCCTGGCCGGGGAAATTCTCACCCCCGCCGAACTGCAGCGCATGGCGACCGGCCGCCACGATCAACAGGCGCTGCTGGTGACCCTGACGTTTTCCGTGAAGGAGAGTCTGTTCAAGGCGCTTTATCCGATTGTGCAGCAGCGCTTCTATTTCGAGCACGCCGAGGTGCTGGAGTGGAGCGAGGCTGGGCAGGTGCGGTTGCGGTTGTTGGCCGATCTGTCCGCGGAGTGGCGGCATGGCACCGAGCTGGAGGCGCAGTTTGGGGTGAAGGATGGGCAGTTGTTGAGTTTGGTCAGCATCAAGACCTGAAGAGGTTTGTTGTTTTGGCCGGCCCCATCGCGAGCAAGCTCGCTCCTACAGGGCAGGCTTGCTCGCGATGAGGCCGGGCCAGACAACACAAATCTCAGCGCTTCTCCTGATCCCTCGGCCAACTCAAACTGAAACACGCCCCGCCCAGGCTCTTGCTCTTGCTGATCAAGGCCCGGCCGTCATGCCAATGGATGATCCGCCGCACGATGGACAAACCCAGGCCATGCCCGCCGGAAGCACGCGTGCGGCTGTCATCGAGGCGCAGGAACGGCGTGAAGATTTTCTCCCATGCCGACTCGGGCACCCCCGGCCCGTCGTCTTCGATATCGACCCGACAACGTTGCTGGCCGACCTGATAACTGACAGTCACCCGCGACTGGGCGTGTCGCATGGCGTTGCTCACCAGGTTCTGAATGGCTCGGTGCAGGTAACGCGGCTCTGCCTCGACCCAGGCGTCGTCGCAATCGGCCGCCGACAGGCACAACCCGCGCTGGACCGTGACATCCGCGCGCAGCGGCGCCAACTCCTCGATCACCTGATTGACCAGCGCGTCCAGGTCGATGCGTTGGAAGTTCAACGCCGGCGAGCCCTGCTCCATACGCGCATAGGTGAGCATTTCGTCCACCAGCCGATCAAGGTCTTCGATGTCGTGGTCCATGCCCTCGCAGTATTTTTCCAGCGCTTGCGGCGTGGTGGCCGACCCGATCATCTCCAGGCCAAAACGCAAACGCGCCACCGGCGTTCGCAATTCGTGGGACACGGCGCGCACCAGTTCGCGCTGCACCGCCAACAATTGCTGCAAGTGTTCGGCCATGCCGTTGAAGGCCGCCGCCAGACGCCCGACCGAGTCCGCACCACGCGCCGGCACCCGGGTTTCCAGGCTGCCCTGGGCGATGCGCGTGGCGGCGGCTTCCAGGCCGCGTAGACGACGCTCCAACTGGCGCACCAGCAAATAGACGATCAGACCGATCAGGCTCAGCCCCAGCGCCGCGATCAGCACCAGCCATTGTGGCGGATAAGGATTCATCTGGTACAACGGACCGATTTCCAGCACCCAGGGCGTACCGACCATGCCGGCGAACACCCGGATCGAATCGCCCTCCTTGCCCAACGCCATCACCGTGTCCCCTTCCGACACACGGCGACTCTGGTCTTCGTCCATGTCGGCCTCTTCGACCGTGACGAGCCGCAAGTCGAAACCGAAGCCTTTCTCTTCCTTTAACTGCGCCAGGCGTTTGGCCTGTTCGGCCACCGGGACGCGCACCAGTTCGTCGGTGAGCAGGTAGATTGTTGCTCGCGCAAGTTGCTCGCTGATCTGCTGCACCTCGCCGGTGAGCATCAACTGTTCCTTTTCACTGACCAGCCGGTACACCCTCGCCGCATGCGGACCGGTCTGTTCCACCAGCGCCTGACCGCGCAGCACGCGGGTGCGCTGGGTCAGGTCAAGGTCGCTCTGGGCGAAGGTCTTCAGTGCCAGCGGAATGCCCAGCAAACGCTCCCAGACCAGCAACGCCCGGTGGCGCTGGGTTTCATTCATCGGTTGCAGGTTGTCGGCCATCAGCGAAAACGTGCCGTGGGCCAGGCGCTCGCGGTACTGCTCGCTGCGCACCTGGTTGAGCATATGCAACGCCAGCACCCCAAGCACCGCCACCAGGATCAGCGCCGCGCACATGCCGCCGTAGATGCGCAGGAAGATCGAGTTCACAGCGACGGGTCTACGCAGGCTTCAGGCACGAACAGATAGCCTTTGCTGCGGATGGTCTTGATCAGGCGCGGGTGATCGGGGTCATCGCCAATCTTCGGACGGATCCGCGAGATGCGCACATCGATGGAGCGGTCCTGGCCGTCATAACCGATACCGCGCAACGCCGTGAAGATCTCCTCCCGTGACAGGATGCGTCCGGCATTGGCCACCAGTAGCCACAGCAGGTCAAACTCGGCGCTGGTCAATTCGATGCTGTTGTCATGCAGCCAGGCTTCACGCAACGCGCTGTCCACCACCAGCGGACCGAACTGCAGGCGGCGCTGTTTTTCCGCCGCCGGCTCAGGCGACTCGCTACGGCGCAACAACGCCTGGATGCGCGCGAGCAACAAACGCGGACGCACCGGTTTGCACACGTAGTCGTCGGCCCCGAGGTCCAGGCCGAGGATCTGGTCGGTATCATCGGTACGCGCGGTAAGCATCAGGATCGGGCCGTCATACTTGTCGCGAACCTTGCGGCAGATACTCAGGCCGTCTTCGCCGGGCAGCATCAGGTCGAGGATCACCAGGTCCGGCTGCTCCTTGATAATGCGGGCCGCAGCCAGCGCTCCATTGCCCTCGATCGACACGCGCAGGCCATTGGCTTGCAGGTATTCGCGGGTCAGCTCGGCCAGACGCTGGTCGTCCTCGACAATCAATACCTGCCAGGCTTCTTGCTCCACGGTGACCTCTGCTTGCCAACAACACTGATAAAGGAAGGATCCACCCGTCTTTTTGTCATGTTTGGGGGGATAAGAATGCGTACGCACCGGCCGATTGTATAAACGCCACTCGTCCAGAACACAAGCCGGCAAATGCGTTCGGACAACCCGCTTTTTTGTGATAGGGTTCGCGCCCTTCGAAATCCGGATGGCTGTTTTCGCTCATTGAAAATCAGTGAAAATTCGCTCGATCCAGCAGGTTCGCGGCCTACACGCGGATTCACCCTGTCACACACAATTTACGCACAGGTTTATCCACAGGCAGTACGTTGCAACCCCCCTCAAAACGCATTATCTTGTAGCACGGCGCTAAAAAAACCCTACATATAGGGTTTTCCCTTAGAAAGGCCAACCACATTTCAAACCGGTAACTCAAGCGTTTTATCGCCTGTTCCCGGTTGAACCCAGCGTGATTTACAAGCCCAAACCGCTCCCGCGGATGGCACCGTTTTTTTTCAGGCCAGCAGGGCCAGGACGGTACGGGTGTTGCAGTCAAGACTGCCACCCGGAATGGAATCCGGCAGCAAGCCAAGGCTCGCTGCCAAAACTTCGGCAAGGACGCGGCATCAATAGCCTTTTTCCTACTGCCCCGAAGTTGTTATGCCCGACGCGTGTCGGTTGTAGTGCTTCAGGACAGAACGGTGGGCACCGTCATGGTGCCCAAACAAACATAAAGAATGTGGAGACAACCCCCATGCAAACCGACACAACTCGCGAGAACCCGCAAGGCACCTTGCCGCAGGCTGTGGATTCGAATTCGGATCTGTCCGCCACCGCGCCTGGCCAGTTGCGCGTGATCAAGCGTAACGGCACTGTCGTTGCTTACACCGATGACAAAATCACCGTCGCCATCACCAAGGCGTTCCTCGCAGTTGAAGGCGGCACCGCTGCCGCCTCGTCGCGCATCCATGACACCGTGGCACGCCTGACCGAGCAGGTCACCGCGACCTTCAAGCGTCGCATGCCATCGGGCGGCACCATCCACATCGAAGAAATCCAGGACCAGGTCGAACTGGCCCTGATGCGTGCCGGCGAGCAGAAAGTTGCCCGCGACTACGTGATCTACCGTGATTCGCGTGCCAAGGAGCGTGCGGCACACACGCCGGCCGAAGCCACCGTCAACGCTCACCCCTCGATCCGCATCACCCGCACCGACGGTAGCCTGGCGCCGCTGGACATGGGCCGCCTGAACACCATCGTGACCGAAGCGTGCGAAGGCCTGGAAGAGGTCGACGGTGACCTGATCCAGCGCGAGACCCTGAAGAACCTGTACGACGGCGTCGCCCTGACCGACGTTAACACCGCCCTGGTGATGACGGCCCGGACCCTGGTAGAACGCGAGCCGAACTACTCGTTCGTGACCGCCCGCCTGCTGATGGACACCCTGCGTGCCGAAGGCCTGGGCTTCCTCGGCGTCGCCGAAAGCGCTACCCACCACGAAATGGCCGACCTGTACGCCAAGGCCTTGCCTGCCTACATTGCCAAGGGTGTCGAGTACGAGCTGGTCAACCCTGAGCTGGCCAACTTCGACCTGGAAAAACTCGGCAAGGCGATCAACCACGAACGCGACCAGCAGTTCACCTATCTGGGCCTGCAAACCCTGTACGACCGTTACTTCATCCACAAGGATGGCGTGCGTTTCGAACTGCCGCAGATCTTCTTCATGCGCGTGGCCATGGGCCTGGCCATCGAAGAGAAAGACCGCGAAGCCCGTGCCATCGAGTTCTACAACCTGTTGTCGTCCTTCGACTACATGGCTTCGACCCCGACCCTGTTCAACGCCGGCACCCTGCGTCCACAGTTGTCGAGTTGCTACCTGACCACCGTGCCGGATGACCTGTCGGGCATCTATCACGCGATCCACGACAACGCCATGCTGTCCAAATTCGCTGGCGGCCTGGGCAACGACTGGACGCCGGTTCGTGCACTGGGTTCGTACATCAAGGGCACCAACGGCAAGTCCCAGGGTGTGGTTCCGTTCCTGAAAGTCGTGAACGACACCGCCGTCGCCGTGAACCAGGGTGGCAAGCGCAAGGGCGCTGTCTGCGCCTACCTGGAAACCTGGCACATGGACATCGAAGAGTTCATCGAGCTGCGCAAGAATACCGGTGATGATCGCCGTCGTACCCACGACATGAACACTGCCAACTGGATTCCTGACCTGTTCATGAAGCGCGTCTTCGATGACGGCAAGTGGACCCTGTTCTCGCCATCCGAAGTACCGGACCTGCACGACCTGACCGGCAAGGCCTTCGAAGAGCGCTACGAGTACTACGAAGCCCTGACCGAGTACCCAGGCAAGGTCAAGCTGTTCAAGACCATCCAGGCCAAAGACCTGTGGCGCAAGATGCTGTCCATGCTGTTCGAAACCGGCCACCCATGGCTGACCTTCAAGGACCCGTGCAACCTGCGCAGCCCGCAGCAACACGTGGGCGTGGTTCACAGCTCGAACCTGTGCACCGAAATCACCTTGAACACCAACAAGGACGAGATCGCTGTCTGCAACCTGGGTTCGATCAACCTGCCAAACCACATCGTGAACGGCCAGCTCGACACCGCCAAGCTGCAACGCACCGTGAACACTGCCGTGCGCATGCTCGACAACGTGATCGACATCAACTACTACTCGGTGCCACAAGCGAAGAACTCCAACTTCAAGCACCGTCCGGTTGGCCTGGGCATCATGGGCTTCCAGGATGCGCTGTACCTGCAGCACATTCCTTACGGCTCCGATGCCGCCGTGCAGTTCGCCGACAGCTCCATGGAAGCCGTCAGCTACTTCGCGATCCAGGCCTCCTGCGACCTGGCTGACGAGCGTGGCGCCTACGAGACATTCCAGGGTTCGCTGTGGTCCAAGGGCATCCTGCCGCTGGATTCGCAACAGATCCTGATCGAGGCTCGTGGCCAGAAGTACATCGATGTCGACCTGAAGGAAAGCCTGGACTGGGCACCGGTTCGCGCCCGTGTACAGAAAGGCATCCGTAACTCGAACATCATGGCCATCGCACCGACCGCGACCATCGCCAACATCACTGGCGTTTCGCAGTCGATCGAACCGACCTACCAGAACCTGTACGTGAAATCGAACCTGTCGGGCGAATTCACCGTGATCAACCCGTATCTGGTTCGCGATCTGAAGGCTCGTGGCCTGTGGGATTCGGTCATGATCAACGACCTGAAGTACTACGACGGTTCGGTACAGCAGATCGAGCGTATCCCGCAAGAACTCAAAGAGCTCTATGCGACCGCGTTCGAAGTGGACACCAAGTGGATCGTCGACGCCGCCAGCCGTCGTCAGAAGTGGATCGACCAGGCTCAATCTCTGAACCTGTACATCGCCGGCGCTTCGGGCAAAAAACTGGACGTCACCTACCGCATGGCTTGGTACCGTGGCCTGAAAACCACTTACTACCTCCGCGCCCTGGCTGCGACCAGCACCGAGAAGTCGACCATCAACACCGGTAAGCTGAACGCTGTTTCCAGCGGCGGCAACCACGGTGACGATTCGGTCCTGGCAGCGCCAGCCGGTCCTGCTCCAGTGCCGAAGGCCTGCGCCATCGACGAGCCGGATTGCGAAGCTTGCCAATAAGCTGAGCCGGCAGGCGCTGCAAGGCGCCTTCCCCGACAACCCCCGACCAGTCCCCTGGATTGTCGGGGGTTTTCTTTTGCCCCGCCCCGGCCCCCGCCCCCCCCCACCCTGTAGGAGCGAGCACGTCGAGGCGTCGAACCGTCGCGATGGTCGTTAACGATGACGGGGGCTGTGTGGGGCCCGCGGTGTCTGGGCTACCATCGCGACGGTTCGACATGCTCGCTCCTACAGGTTCGCGCCCAGGCAACACAAAAAGCCGGCCATAAAAAAACCCCTCTTGCGAGGGGTTCTTCATGCAGCGCCAACCGTATCAGGTCATCTGAATGATGGTCTGCATAATGGTGCTCTGGGTCGAGATGGTCTTGGCGTTCGCCTGGTAGTTGCTCTGCGCCTTGATCAGATCGACCAGTTCGCTGGTCAGGTTGACGTTGGACTCTTCCAGCGAGTTGGAGTTGATCGAGCCCAGGGTGCCGGTGGTCGGTGCATCGTACCCCGGGATACCCGAAGCGAAGGTTTCCTTCCAGCTCGTGCCGCCCACTGGCTGCAAGCCTTGCTCGTTGGTGAAGCTCGCCAAGGAGATCTGGCCGATGGCCTTGGTCTGGTTGTTGCTGAAGTTGGCCAGCATCACACCGCTGCCGTCGATGGTCAGGTTGGTGATCTGACCGGTGGCGTAACCGTTCTGCGTTGGGATCGAACGCGCGGTATCGGCGTTGAACTGGGTGGTGTTGCTCATGGAGATGGTAATGCCAGCCGGATCGGAGGCAGCGCCGTTCGCGCTCCAGGTGCCGTTGACCACTTTGCCCGGAATCCAGCCGGTGATTTTCAAGTCAGGACTGACCACCGGTGGAGTTCCGGGGGTGGTCACCGACACCAGCTTGCCGGAGGTGTCGAAGGCCATGGTCGAGGCCACCGGAGGGGTCGCCGGATCGGTCGGATCGGTGCCATCAGGGTTGCGACCGTCGACCAAGCTATAGACTTTCCAGGTGTTGTCACCCGTCTTCACCATGTACTGATCAAGGGCGTGCTGGTTGCCCTGGGTGTCATAGATCGGTGTGCTGAACTGCTTGGTGAAGGATTCCTGCTTGCTCGGGTCGAATGGATAGGTGGTCTGATTGATCGCCGTTGCCGTGGAGTTCAGGTTGATCGTCGACGAAATGGTCGTCGTGGTCTTCGGCGACAGGTTCGAGGTATCGATGCGCAGGTCGGTCAGGATGCCGTTGATGATCTTGCCGTTGGCATCCACGCCGTAGCCTTGCAGGCGCGCAGTGCCGTCGGAGTTGGTGACGTAACCGTCCTTGTCGACCTTGAAGGTACCGGCACGGGTGTACGACAGCGAGCCGTTTTCGTTCAGCACGAAGAAGCCCGAACCGTTGATGCCCATGTCCAGCACGTTGCCGGTGTTGTTGATGTCACCCTGGGTGAACTGCTGGGAGACGTTGGCCAGGCGCACACCATTACCGATAACTTTAGAGCCGGAGCCCAATCTCGTCGCTGAGTAAACGTCTTCGAATTCCGCGCGGGACGATTTGAAACCGGTGGTCGCCACGTTGGCGATGTTGTTGCCGGTCACGTCCAGTTGCTTGTTGGCTGCGTAGAGACCGCTAAGGCCGATGTTAAAAGACATGTTCCACTCCTTTGTGCCGGGTTAGTCGGCTCTTACATACCAATAGTTTGGACTTTGGACAGGGCGATGCTGCCCAGCCCGGCCAGATTGAGCATCAACTCACCGCCGGTCTGGCTGATGGTCACGCTGTTGACGGTGGCTGGCAGGTAGGTCACCAGCGAAGTTGCCTTGCCGTCGTAGGTCGCGGTGGCGGCGAAGGTGTAGGTGCCCGCCGTTGCCACTTCGCCCGCATCATTCTTGCCGTCCCAGATGAAGCTGGACGTTCCGGCCTTCTGGCTACCCAGGTCGATGGTGCGGATAACCTTGCCATCGGCGTCGGTGATCTTGACCTTGACCGGGTCGACCGAAGCAGGCACGGCGATGGTCCCGGTGAAGCTCTTCGAGGTGTCGACTACGGCCTTGTCGCCCGGAGCAATAACAGAGCGGCCTACCAGCGACGACGCTTGCAACGCCTGGGACGAGCTGTAGTTGCTGGCCAGGCCGCTCACGGTGTCGTTGAGGGTGGTGATGCCTTCCAGACTGCTGAACTGCGCCAATTGGGCAACGAACTCGCCGTTGTCCTGAGGCTCCAGCGGGTTCTGGTTTTTCAACTGCGTGACCAGCAATTGCAGGAACGCATCCTTGCCCAGGGCCTTTTTACCGGTGGCGCTGTTGGTCGCGGACGCCAAGCCGTCGGAGCTGGTGTTATTGGTCTTGATCGAAGAGTTGGCCAGGATGTCTTTGAGGCTAAGGCCGCCGGTAGTATCAGTAACACTCATCTGAGTCGCCCCTTATCACTGACCGAGGGTCAGGACCTTTTGCATCATGGTTTTGGCGGTGTTCATCATTTCAGCGTTGGTCTGGAACGAGCGACTCGCGGAAATCATGTCGGCCATTTCTTCCACCACGTTGACGTTCGGGTAGTAGACGTAACCCTTGGCGTCGGCCGCCGGATGGTTGGGTTCGTAGCGCGCTTCGAGGTTGCTCTGGTCTTCGACCACGCCGAGCACCTGCACACCCTGGCCGGCAGCGTCCTGGTTCTGGAACAGTGAATCGCTGCCGCCACTCTGGCCGCCCTGGAACATGGTGGCGAACACCGGGTGACGCGCGCGGTAGGTCTGGTCGATGCTCGACGAGACGGTCTCGGCGTTGGCGATGTTTGACGCCACGGTGTTCAACCGGGTGGTCTGGGCGCTCATGCCGCTACCGGCAATATTGAAAACGCTGGCTAGCGACATGTTTATTCTCCACGCAGGGCTGAGACCAGCCCTTTGAATTTGCTGTTGAGCAGGGTGAAACTGGCCTGGAAGTTGACCGAGTTTTCCGCGTAGTTCGATTGTTCCAGTTGAGCATCAACGGTGTTCTGGTCGATCGACGGCTGCATCGGCGTGCGATACATCAGCGACTCGTCGCCGTTGCCCAGGCCCTGCGCTTCGATATGACGGCTATTGGTCATGTTCAGGGCGAAAGTACCGTTCTTGGTCTTCTCGCTCTGCTCGGCGAGCACTTTGGAGAAGTCCAGATCCCGAGCCTTGTAGTTCGGGGTGTCGGCGTTGGCGATGTTGTTGGCCAGAACCTCGGCACGCTGGGCGCGGAAGCCCAGGGCTTGTTCGTGGATACCGAGCGCTTTATCGAAGCTGATGCTCATGTCGGGAAACCTTCGGGAGACCTGATTTTTCGTACGAAGGTTTTAGCAAGCGGCGTGCCAACTCGGCGAACCCCCGGTTTACGGGGCTTCGCGTAAAAGGGGCTGGTGCCAATGCCAGAAAAGCGGCAATCGTTTTCCGCCGCCTGCCGCTTTTCTGCCGCTTTGCGCCGAACATCCCCGCCGCCGCCCCTCCTGTAGGAGCGAGCATGCTCGCGATGACCGTCCAGACGACGCTGGCTGCCTGATACCCCTCGTTATCGTTGACCACCATCGCGAGCATGCTCGCTCCTACAGCGGGAGAGGACCATCGGGCATAAAAAAACGGGAGCCCTGTCGGACTCCCGTTTGTTTGTCGCAAGCAATCACTTCGCCTGGTAAATGATCCCCGGGCTGCACTGGACCATCTGGTAATGATCCGGCAGACCGTTCAGCGCTTCGGAGGCGCCGAGGAACAGATAGCCACCAGGCTTGAGCGTGCTGTGAATGCGCAACAGGATGTCTTTCTTCACCTCGGCGGAGAAGTAGATCAGCACGTTGCGGCAGAACACGATGTCGAACTTGCCGAGGCTCGCGTAACTGTCCAGCAGGTTGAAAGCGCGGAATTCCACCCGACTCTTGATCGGTGCCTTGATCGCCCAGCGGCCCGGCCCTTTCGGGTCGAAATAACGCTGCAGGCGTTCCGGCGACAAGCCACGGCCGATGGCCAGGCTGTCGTACTCGCCGGTCTTGCAGTTGATCAGCATGGAGCCCGACAGGTCAGTCGCCACAATTTGCACGCCCGCCTTCAACTGACCGATATTGGTCCGCTCGAACTCGTCGATGGACATCGAAAGCGAATAGGGCTCCTGCCCCGAGGAGCAGGCGGCCGACCAGATGCGCAGGCGCTGGCCGGGAGCCGCCTTGATCGCTTCGGGCAATACCTTGTTCTTCAAGACCTCAAACGGATAGGTGTCACGAAACCAAAGGGTTTCGTTGGTCGTCATGGCATCGACCACCATCTCGCGCAAACCGCTGCGCGGCTGGGTCTGGATGCGCTGCACCAGCTCACCCAGGGACTTGATGCCTTGCTGCTCCATCAGTTTGTTGAGACGGCTCGAGACAAGGTACTGCTTGTTTTCACCCAGCAAGATGCCACAGGCTTTTTCCAGGAACACCCGGAACTGTTCGAAATCCAAATTACCCGTAGACAATGCTGCCGCCTCTTAAATCGTGTGAACCGCCAGGGGCAGAAGGCCCCTAGCTGATATCTGCTGCTTTGATCCGGTCAACCACCCGGGATGCCAGGTCATCAGGACGGAATTTGGCAAGGAAGTCATCGGCACCGACCTTCTTGACCATCGCCTGATTGAACACACCCGACAACGAAGTATGCAGGATGATATGAAGCTTTTGCATACGCGGGTCGTTGCGGATTTCCGCCGTCAGGGTATATCCATCCATTTCCGGCATTTCGATGTCGGAAATCATCATCAGGAACTCTTCTTCCGGCTTTTTCCCATCGTCGACCAGCTTGCGCAAGTAGTCCAGCGCTTGCCGCCCGTCGTTCAACGCCACCACTTCGACACCGACCGTCTGCAGGCAACGCGTGACCTGCTTGCGTGCCACTGACGAGTCATCGACGGTCAGCACGCGCAGCGACAAGGCCTTGTGCTGGGTCTCGACGTCGACCACGCCCACGGAAATCGCTTCGGGCGTCGGCGCCACTTCCGCCAGTACCTTCTCGACGTCGATGATTTCGACTAGCTGATTGTCGACCCGAGTCACAGCCGTCAGGTAGTGATCGCGTCCGGTGCCCTTGGGCGGCGGATGAATCTCCTCCCAGTTCATGTTGACGATGCGCTCCACCGAGCGCACCAGGAAACCCTGGGTCTTGGTGTTGTACTCCGTGATGATCACGAAGGGGTTGCTTTGATCTTTCAATGCTCCGGAACCGGTTGCCATCGCCAGATCAAGAATCGGAATGGTCGCTCCCCGGATATTTGCCACACCGCACACGACAGGACTGGACTTGGGCATCACGGTCAGCGAGGGGCATTGCAGCACCTCTCGAACCTTGAACACGTTGATCCCGTAGAGCTGCTGGCCGTCGAGACGGAACAACAACAGCTCCAGGCGATTCTGCCCTACCAGTTGCGTGCGCTGGTTTACCGAATCCATTACACCAGCCATGCCCAGACTCCTACACCAACGCTAGTTGTGTTGCGACGCACATTCATCACTAAACGGCACGGCGCTTGCTTTTTAACTTTTATGAACACAGAACCGACATTTTTTCGACGCCTGACATCCACCTCCCGCAGATTGCTCTGCGCGATATCGGCCGTCTGCCTGTTCAACGCTGGCAGCCCTGCCCTTGCTGACGCAGTTACCTTGCCTGACATGCTTATCGGCGTCACCCAAGGCTTTCTTGAATTCACCGTAGAGGACTACCTGGCCACCAGTCAAACCGAAGGTCGTTACGAAATCGAGGTCAAACAGCTCGACCCGCGCCTGCGCATGCCCATGTGCGACAAGGAATTGACAGCCAGTCTGGAGAGCCCTGCCAAGCCATTGGGCCGTGTCACGGTCAAGGTTCGCTGCGAGGGCAGCTCCCCGTGGACAGTGTTCGTGCCCGCTCAAGTGCGCCTGTTTCGCGAGATAGTGACCACTGCCCGCCCCCTGCGTCGCGCCGACATCGTCGAGCCCGGTGACGTGGTCATGCGCGAGCGGGACATCGGCCAGGTTACCCAGGGCTATCTGACCACCCTGGACCAGGCGATCGGTCAGCGACTTACCCGACCAATGGTCGCTGATCAGGTGATAACCCTGGTCAATCTCGAACAGACTGAAGTCATCCGCAAAGGTGATCAGGTGGTGATTACTGCCCGTAGCGGCACGCTGAGCGTGAGGATGCCCGGCGAAGCACTGTCCAACGGCGGCATGAGCGAGCAGATTCGCGTGAAAAACCTCAACTCCAAACGGGTTATCAAGGCGCAAGTGACCGCGCCTGGGCAGGTGGAGGTGGCCATGTAGCAACTCTGATCGCGAATCAGTGGCGTTGCCCTGGGCTGTTCCCTAAACTGTGGCGCATGCGGAAGACGTGCTGGCGCTTGCAGGCTCATTGATAAAATGGGTCTAAAGTTTTCACTGGGATAGCCGAGAACATGGCAAGCGTCCAAATATTCAGAGGTTTTTTACCATGGTCATCGATTTCAGCCGTTTGAACAGCACCTCGCCACTAACGGGCAATACACGTACCAACGCCGCCAAGGACACCGCCGAAACTGGCCAGTCCAAAGCGTTGAATACCCCGGCCGAACAGGCCAGCACCGTTAAAAGCGGGGAATCGGTACACCTCAGCCATGAGGCTCAACAGTTGCAACAGGTCACTGACAAGCTGCGTGATCAGCCTGCCGTCGACAAAGCCCGGGTGGCCGAGTTGAAAGCAGCGATTGCCGATGGCAGCTACAAAGTCGACAGCAACCGTGTAGCCAGCAAACTGCTCAATTTCGAAGCCCAGCGCTAGGCTCCGGTCTGCGCCAGGCTTTTGGACGCTTAAAAACCAAGGCCAGCCATGCACGATACTAATTTACTGCAACTGATCACCGACGACTTCGCTCCCGCTCAACACCTGCTGGAGTTATTGCAAACCGAGTCCCTCGCCTTGCACGGTCGCGACATGCCTCTGCTCGAAGAGATTCTGGCGCAGAAGCAGGCAATGATCATTCTGCTCGAACAGCATGGCCGCAAACGCAGTGAAATTCTCGCCAGCCTGAACCTGCCGCTCAATCGCAATGGCCTGGAGCAATTGGCCAGCCAATCGAGCATCGGCCCGCAACTGCTGGAACAGAGCGATGTGCTGACCGATCTGTTGGCTCAATGCCAAGCGGCAAACGCCAATAATGGCCAGTCGATTCTGGTCCAGCAGGCCGCCACGGCCAACCAGCTGAAAATCCTCACCGGCGGTGAACCGCCAGCACTCTATGATGCACGCGGATCTACCGCGAAACTTGCGAAGCCGCGCCCGCTCAGTCAGGCTTGAGCCTGCAAATGATCACGCCCTATGAAGACTCGCAACATGCTGGCACTATAGTGGCCAGTTGTAGTCATATTTTGTCTGGAGATTGATGTGTCCAATGCCTTAAATGCGGAAGATTCCCCGCAGCCACCCAAGGTGCTCACCACGCCTCTGGAGATCTCCGGCAACCTGCGCCAATTGCAAGACAGCCATGATCCGCTGATCATTACTTTCCACGAACGGACCCAGCGCTTTCAGAGCTACCTGGTGAACGTCGACCGCGACAGTGGCACGATCAAACTCGACGAAATGATCCCGCGCGATGGCGAGCGTTTCCTGCTGGCCGGCGAGCCGTACAAGGTCGAAGGTTTTCATGATGGCGTGCGTATCGCTTGGGAAAGCAACGGCCAACCGACGCTCGACGAGTCCGGCGGCGAGCGCGGCTACCTTGCCCCACTGCCGGACGAAGTGGTTTACCACCAGCGCCGCAACGCCTTCCGCGCCGCCCTGAAGCTGGCGCAACTGGTCGACATCGACCTGGACGGTGAAAAGCTCAAGGCGCCGATTCGCGGCAAACTGCTGGATATTTCCGCCACCGGCTGCAAGTTGCGCTTCGATGGCGACATCACCGCCAGCCTGCAACTGGGCCAGGTCTACGATCGCTTCGCCGCCGCCCTGCCTTTCGGCAAGATGACCGCGCCGGTCGAACTGCGCTACCTGCACTTCGAAGAAAGAATCTCCACCACCTTCGCCGGCATCCGCTTTCACAACATGAGCGGGCTGGTGCAGCGCCAGGTCGAACGTTTCGTCTATCAGTTGCAGCGTGAAGCACGTCGCTTCGATAAAGACGATATGTAACGTCTGCTACCTCGGCAAATGTGCAGGGTCTTGCCGCATCGCAGCAAGACCCGTGGCTACACCTGGCGTCCTGCCACTCCTATTTTCTTTCTGAACAACGCCCCAGCTAACACAAACGAGCTTATTGTGGGCATGACTGCGGCTCCGGCAGATGCAGCGGCATCTTGATCGGGTATTGCGGGCTGCCAAAGGCGTAGCAGGAGGTGGTGACCGCAAGCTCGTCGCACGGCAGGAAGTGCACGGTGAGGCCGCAGACTTTTTGTCCGGTGTAGTCGGGGATGGGGACGGTTTTGCTGTGTTGGCGTTTTTGGGCATTGATGTTGTCTAGCCAAGCATCGTATTTCGCCTCATCAGCAAGACCCGGATTGTCGTAGGAGTAAGCCACACCAGTTTCCCAATCAACACGCACCATCATTCCCGGTTTCCAACGCAAAGGCGCGGCATAACAACATCCTCCTCCCCCGCCCTGGTACGGGCCAATGATGTCGAGACCCGAGCGCCCGTCCACCCTGAAGCGATTAATAGCCCAGTGGGTATGGTTGATCGCTTCGAGGGTGCTGGCATCAACGTTTGCCGACGTAGCCATCAGCATGCCGATTGCGCACATCACGTAACGACCCTGAATACGCTGGAGCCTGCCCCACATGCTTCGCGCTCGATGCCCGGCAACGTGCTCAAACCGTCTCATCGCGAACCTCCCTGGCTTGTGCGCCGAAGCTCTCCCAACGTGCGCTGAGCCTCTTTTGCATCTCGGCCAAACCCTCGCCATCCAGGATCGAAGGTGGCCTCGGTCGCGGCTGGGAATGGCGATTGTCGGCTACCATCCCGCCGTTGCCTTCCTTGAGCAGCACCAACTCCCGTCGGTTGACTTCGCCGAAGAACACCATGCGCTCACTGAAGTACGTGCCCCCTCGCTCACGGCCTTTGGCGTAGAGGAACCAGGCGCGCGAGTCGTGGACCTGATCGTCGAATAAGGCACGCAGTAATCCGCTGGCCTCCTGCGCATTGCGGCTTTCATCGACGTTGTGGCGCGTATTTTCATCGACGTGGTTGCGTTCGAATTTAGGTGGCGGGAACAGTTGGCTGACGCGCTCCCTGCCCATGGCCTTGATTGCCGCGCGCTCGGCCCGTGCGTTGATCGCGAGTCGATTGGCCAAAACCCCAGGGAGCAACGCCACGCCTACCAGCCAGAGCGCTATCGTCTCGATGTTCTCGATGTTGCGGTAGTCCAAGCTGAACTCCTGGGCGGCTTCACGCAGTTGGGTTTGCGCCATGTCCGGGTCGAAGTCCTTGATACCGGGCTCCATGGGTTTCTTTTCGGCGCCCGGGACGCGTTCGTTGATCAGCTGTTCTTTTCGGATATTTTTGATGGCGTCCTGTTTTGCTTCTCGCGCGGCCTCAGCTTTTTGCTGCACATAAGGATCGACTTGCGTGTCGCTTGCCTGTTGGTAAAACGCTGTTTGTCTGAGGCTGGAAAAACCGTAGCGGTCGATACGCCAGGCGGTTATCCAGCCCAGTTGGTTGCGCATGGCCCCTTCCAAATTGATAGAGGCTGTTAGGGGTTCGTAGTAGTCCGTTTGCTCGGGGCTTAATGGCTGGCGAGGAGGCAACAAATTTAGAGTTACTTCGCGCCAGGCGTTGAAGCGGAGAGCCAGATCGGGGGAAACACCGAATTCGATCTCGACATCTGTTTCCATAGCACGCCAGAACTCATCTCTCATCTGCACTGGCAGGGACTTTGGCGGTACTTTCAGTGGTGCTCCATGTGCGAACGCGTCGGAATACAGATCGTGTAAAGCTATCTGCGACAACAAATAACGGTCATCTCTTCCAGCGGCCTTCCCCTGATCGCCCGGCGGATACCCTCCACCCACATCCGAATGCACCCCCGGATAAATCACCTCCATGGAATTAACCGGATACCCACCGCTCGCCCGACGAATCGACTCCGATGGAAAACACAACCGCTGCTCATGACTGGCCACCAGATGCAGGCAGCGCTTGACCAACCGGTCCGGTATTTCCTGGCTGCTATCGGCCCAGCCCATATGCCCGTCCGCCCCAAACGCAATATCGGCGAGACCCACCGACGCCACGGTGTCCAGCAACCCCAGATACTCGACGCTGACGGGGAGGGTCAGGTCCTTGAACTTCAGCGAGGGCGTTGTTGCATCGCGGTCCAGCAACTGGTTGAGCCAGTTGACGAAGGCTCTGGCCGCCGCCGCACCGCGGGAAAACCCATACACATAGAGCTTGATCCCCAACAGTTTCGGGCGCGCCGGCAAATTGTCTGCCAGCGCTGTGCGTAAGGGCTGTTCAAGGGCTGCGAGCTGTTTGTCAAACACATTGGCTCGATTGGCCTCCCCACCGGACTCCATCCCCACCAACGTACCCATGGATTTGACGGCGCCGAGCAGCGCAACATTATCCATTCGGGGTAAATCCAGACTGCGCCTGAGCGCATCGATGATCATCAACAACGCCCAGTTGATGCGCTCCTCGCCATACCACCCGGTAGCCATGCCCAGTTGGGTGTAATCCAGGTCGCCCACTTCGGCAAAGGGTGTGCCGACACCGGGCATGTAATATTTGAAATACTGGTTGTTGCCGGCCCCAGGAGCATCGGTCAGCCCCCGAGCCTTGCTGCTGGGGTGCCCGGTACCGCCTGCGTGGCCGGTACCAATGCTGGCGCGGAACATCCGAGCAACGTTAGTAGGGTTCGCAGGCGTGGACAGATAGAGGTCGTTGTTTAGGTTATTGCCGGTGCCGTCGAAACACAGGCTGATGTGCAGCGTCTTGCAGCACGGCAGCAAGGCACGCCGCCCCGCCGCTCCGCTCAGGGCGTCGTGATAGTCGGATTCCCAATCGGTTCGGCGCAGCAGGTTATGTTGAACTTGCCACTCTTTTTTCGGCAGCCTACCCAGTTCAGGAAAGGGTGGTGGATACCAAACGCCGGCATGAGTCAATTCGGACATGATTGCGGCTCCGGCAGGTTCAACGGGGTTTTGATGGGGTACTCAGGGCTGCCATAGGCGTAACAAGAGGTGGTGACTTGAAGCTCGTCACAGGGCAGGAAATGCACGGTGAGACCGCACACTTTTTGACCTGTGTAATCGGGTACGGGCACAACCTTGGTGTATTGACGCTTCTGCGCCTTGATCTGTCTTGCCCACTCAAGATATTTAGGCCAATCCGCATAACCTGGAGATCCCTCCGCGTAAGCCACTCCCGTTTCCCAATTAACACTCACCGTCATCCCCGGCACCCACCGCGAAGGCGCGATATAACAACACCCTCCGCCTCCCCCCTGATAGGGACCGATGATGTCCAGACCCGATTGTCCATTGACCGCGAATTGATTGATGGCCCAATGGGTGTGGTTGATCGCTTCGAGAGTTCCTGCCGAGGCTTTTGGGGGAGTCAAAATTGACACCAGAGCACCGAGAAGAACGGCACGATAACCGCCGCTTGAAAATGTCGGCATGGGGTTCATTTCCTTATGTCGTTGGTGGATTAACACCGGCGCCCTGCAACTTGGCGACGGCATAGGCTTCACGCTCCGGGGCGAACACAAGTCCACTCTGGTTTGCCTCGAGCATGGCCGCAAAACACCCATCAAATTGCTGCTGGGCGCTCCAGTCGCCCGGCATCGCTTGACGATGGCGCTTTATCGCCATCAGGGCGTCGCTGACGCAGCTAAATGCATCCAGCTGCAGGTCACTGAGTTCGATGTGAACGAAGTCGAGCGGGCTCCGCGGCCGATCAGGACTGCCCATCAGCCACCGAGGTTCACCATCGATATCCAGCCAGCTCCAGAACCACGCCGGGCGCAATAACACCTGCTGCTGATCGGCTTGCAGCACATGACTGAACAACAACGGGAATATCCGCGGGTCGTAGTAACGCAACAGCCCCAATCGCCCCACATGGCGGGCTTCCAGGCATTGGCCCAGATATTCGGCCAGCACTCCGAACGGCCAACAGGACGCCAGCACCAACAATTGCGATCGATTTTTCAGGAATTGGATCAGTCCCTTCAGCCATTGCCGCTGAAGCGGCTGCGCAAGATCGACCCGCACCAACAAAGGCGCCAGATCCTCGGCGCTTTCCTCGGGCAATCCACTGAACAACGATTGCCAGGGCAGCGCCGGCTCGACGCTCAGGACACTGGGCAGCAACGGGGCGCCGCCCGCCTGGTCGATGATGATGTCCAGGCAGGTGATGGAGACCTCGGCGCAGGACGAGTCCAGTTGTTCGAGCCAGGTGTCGCTCATGATCGACGTCATGCCTGGGCCCTCCCCGTGTACAAACAGGCCGGCACGCCAAGAATCGGGTGGAAGTCGAGCGCCCAGAGTTTGTGGCGGCTTTGGTCGAAGAAGATCGGGGGTGCATTCATGCTCAAGCCTCCCTGGCCTGGATGGAGTGGCGGGGAGGTTTTCATCTACCCGCGTTGGCTGCGGGTCAGTGTTCTAGAAGCTGAAAATTGTTGAAATAGGACGATTCTGATGGGGGCGTAGGATGCGTCCACATTTTGAGATGCAGGATCAGTAGGAATTTTCTTAGGTCGAGCCCCCAAAAAAACGGGCAGTCCCTTGCGGTGACTGCCCGTTTTTTTATGCGCGTCTTTCAAGCCCCTCAGGGAATGGCGTCCGGCAGCGTCGGGTCCTGGCCGTCTTGTGGACGCTGCGCAGGTTTGGGGGCTGGTTGCTCATCTGCGGTTGTGGCTGCAACTTCTGCCTCAGTTTCTGCCGCAGGCGCAGGTTCCGGCGCAGGCTCGACCGGGCTCTGCATCTGATCTTGCACCGACTGCTCATCCACCCGCGGGTCCAGGGCGGCCGCCAGCGGCGAGCTGGCCATGCTGTCCGGCATGGCCACGTGGTGCAGCGGCGCATCGTCCACCTGATGCAGGTTGGTGACGGCTTTCGGCCGGATCCGCCACACCAGCACCAAGGCGAAGAAACTGAAGAAGGCATACAGCATGTGGCTGCCGAACGTCTTCATCAGCACACCCGCCACCAGCGGCCCGATACTGGCACCGACCCCATAGGTCACCAGCAGCATCGCCGTGAGCGACACCCGGCGATCGGCCTCGACGTGGTCATTGGAGAACGCCACCGCCAGCGGATACAGGCAGAACTTCACCAGCGAACAAATGAAACCGATGATGAACAACACTTCCAACGGCACCTGCTGCATGATCGCCAGCGGCAATGCCGCGATCGCCAGCACCAGCGCAAAACAGCGGATCAGCAGCGCCCGGTCATAGCGGTCGGACAACCAGCCCAATGGCCACTGCACCACCAGCCCGGCAAAAATGCAGCTACCCATGAACAAACCGACCTGCTCGGTGGACAAGCCCTGCTGCGCCGCATACAGCGGCGCCAGACCGTAGAACGAACCGATGATCAACCCGGCCCCAAGCACCGTGCTCAACGATTGCGGCACGCGCTTGATGAAGAACCGTGGCTCCATCGGCGCCGGGCGCAAGGGTGCCGGGTGAATGCGTCGGGTCAGGGCCACCGGCACCAGGCACAGGGCAAAACACAGGGCCACGAGCATCAACAGTTCCAGGCCGAGCGCCGGGTGCATGACCAGGATCAGTTGACCCAGCACCAGGCCCAGATACGACGCAATCATGTAGCCACTGAACACCGTGCCGCGCTGTGGCGCGTCGGCCTGCTCGTTGAGCCAGCTCTCGATCACCATGTATTGGCACATCATGCCCAGGCCAACGATGACCCGCAGGAAAATCCACGCCGGCAACCAGTCCACCAGGCCATGGCCCAGCACCGCCGCACCGACGATCCCGGCACAAGCGGAGTAAGCCCGGATATGCCCGACCCGTGCGATCAGCCGGTGACCGATCTTGCCGCCCAGTACCAGGCCAAAATAGTTGGCCGCCATCAACGCACCGACCCACAGGCTGTTGACGTTGTCGGCCGCCAGGCGCAAGCCCAGGTAAGTGCTCAACAGGCCTGAGCCGATCAGCATCATCAGCGAGGCGAAATACAGCGCTCGAAAAGCTTTCCAGATCTGGCGCATCGGCGTTCCGAGCGGCTCCTTGCGGTGAGATACGGGCTAACGAAAACGATAGCCCGAAGACGAAAGTTCGTCAGGCCTGGGCAGCCAGGACACGGCGTTCCCAGGGGGTAATTTCATCAAAAAAGCTGGTCAGTTCCAGGGTCTTCGAAGCCACGTAGCCTTCGATGAACTCCTTGCCGAACAGTTCCTTCGCCAACGTGCTACAGCTCAGACGTTCGAGGGCGGCATGCAAGGTACAGGGCAACGAAAGATTGTCCGGCACCGAAAACTCACCCTGGATCGCCGCGCTCGGCTCCAACTGGTGTTCAATTCCATGCAAACCCGCCGCCAGGCTGGCAGCAATGGCCAGGTACGGATTGGCATCTGCGCCCGGCAAGCGATTCTCGACCCGGCGTGCAACCGGTGAACTGGCTGGAATGCGCAAGCCTGCCGCGCGATTGTCATGGGACCAGCAGGCATTGTTGGGCGATGCGAACGGGTGGCACAGGCGCTGATAGGAATTCACGTTCGGCGCGAACAACGCCGTGAAGTCCGCCATTGCGGCCTGCTGCCCGCCGATGAAATGACGGAAAGCCGCCGTCGGCTCTCCCGTCTCGTCGGTGAACACGTTTCGCCCGCTGCCGATCTCGACGACGCTCTGGTGGATGTGCATCGAACTGCCCGGCGTGTGCGCCAGCGGCTTGGCCATGCAGACCACGGTCAGGCCATGCTTGAGCGCCACTTCCTTGAGCAGGTGCTTGAACAGGAAGGTCTGATCGGCGAGCAACAGCGGGTCCCCATGCAGCAGGTTGATCTCGAACTGGCTGACGCCCATCTCGTGCATGAAGGTATCGCGGGGCAGCCCCAGCGCGGCCATGCATTCGTAAACTTCCTTGAAGAACGGACGCAGGCCGTTATTGGAGCTGACACTGAACGCCGAATGACCTTCCTCGCGACGACCGTCCAGGCCCAGCGGCGGCTGGAAAGGTTGCGTCGGGTCGGTGTTGGGCGCGAAGACGAAGAACTCAAGCTCAGTGGCCACCACCGGTGCCAGCCCCCGCGCCGCGTAACGCGCAATAACTGCCTTGAGCTGGCCACGGGTCGACAGCGCCGAACTTTCGCCCGTCAGCTCATCGGCATCGCAGATCGCCCAAGCCCGCGGCGACGGGCTCCAGGGCAAGCGGTGAATCTGTGCGGGATCGGCCACCAGCGCCAGGTCGCCGTCATCGCTGCCGTAAAAACGTGCGGCCGGATAGCCACCCATGATGCATTGCAGCAGCACGCCCCGCGCCATCTGCAAGCGTCGCCCCTCCAGAAATCCCTCGGTCGTCATGACCTTGCCGCGCGGTACGCCATTGAGGTCCGGCGTGACACATTCAATCTCATCAATGCCGGTCAGTCGCTGTGCGAGTGAACCCTGGCCATCGGTCATCATGACGCAATCCCTTGTAGTGCAAGCCGCGAACGGCGACCGTACAAAATAGGCTGCGCCTGTTCACAATTTCAAGCAGCGACAAACAAAATCATCACTACGGCAGATAAAGGCTGAAAACGCCGCCGCCCAGCGGCCCGCCATTGCTGATTCGCGTGTGGCCGCCCACGCCGTTGCGCTGGTGCAACGCCGCGATGCGTCCGGCGAAATACAGGCCCAGCCCGGTACTGCCGCTGCTGTGGTTGATGCCCTGCACGTAATCGGCCTGGCGCTCGATCATCTCGGCCGGATAGCCGTCACCATCATCATTGATCGTCAGCACCAGTTGCCCGGCCTCATCGCTGACGGTGATCAATACCGCGTGACGGGCGTAACGCACGGCGTTATTGATGCAATTGCCCAGCACCGAGGCGATCAACTCGCGATCGAAGAATCCCAGTGGGCTTAATGGGTCCACTTCATACGTCGCCATGATGCCGCGACTGGCGAACACGTCCTGATGGCAGGCCAGTTGCGCTTCGATGAAATCGTCCAGTTCGTGATAGGCCGGTTGCAACGGCATCTGGTTGACGCCGAGCTTGTACAGCCCGAGCAACTGCACGAGCATGCCGTTGAGGTGAGCAAATTCGAATTCGATCACCCCCTGCTCCGGCGCATGCCGGTCCGGCTCGGGCAAGCGCTCCAGCCATTGGCTGTGGGCCTGCATCAATAGGGTCAGGGAGTTCTTCATGTCGTGCACGGTGGAGGCAATCACCGTGGAAAAATCCAGTGCCGGGTCGTCCTTGCTCATTCGCCAAACGCCTTGATTTTCAGTTTCTGATAACGCGAGTAACGCGCATCGGTGTCAGGCATCAGGCCGACCATTTTCAGGCAGGCCCGACATTCTTCAAGTTCCGCCGAAGGCACACTGGTGTCAGTGCCGTGCAGCAGCGATTGCGCCATGTTCAGCGCGATACTGATGTTTTTCGGCTGCATCGCCAGGGCCTTGCGGAACACGGTCCGCGCCTGAACCAGATCGCCAGTCTTGTACACCCGTACACCCTGACGATTGAGATCCGCGGCGGCGTTACTGGAATTGAGTATCGTCGGATCGTCGGTTAGCTTGGCGATGTTTTTCATGACGTTCGGGTCGTCGCCGTAGATTTCCGCGCAGTTTTTCAGCATCGAATTCCCGGCGTCGGCCTGGCCGAGCATCTGCAACTGCTTGGCCACCAGCAACGCGGCCTCGGGGCTCATGAACTGCTCCATGCCATCAAGGCGCATCAGCGCTTGCTCGGTGAGTTTGTCCGCCGTTTCGGCATCGTTGAGCAACAGGCTGGTGGCTTTCATCAGGCGCGCCCGAATCTGCAGGCCCGGGTCACTGGGGTTTTCCTTGGCCACGGCACTGAGGGTGGTGTTGATTTCCAGGCGCGTGCGGGTGTCCAGGCCCCTGTCGCTGCCTTTGCTGATCAAGGCATGGGCCAGGCCGAGGTTGCTTTCGGCATCCTTGTAACGCGATTGCGCGCCCTGGTTGACCGCCTGACGATAGGCCCTGGAAGCCGTGTCGAAGTCTTCGTTGGTCATCGCCAACTTGCCCAGCAGCGCTTGCCGGCGCACCGCCAATGGCGACAAACGAATCGCCTCCTCCAACACCTGTTGCGCGCCCTTGGTATCACCTTCGGCGACCAGTACATCGGCCATGCCGTCGTACAGCGCCGGCATCATCGGGAAGACCTTCAAGGCTTTCTCATAGACGCCCTTGGCCTGGGCGACCTGGCCGCGCTTGAACAACAGCTGCCCCAAACCGGCAAAGGCCCATGGCAACGGCCGGTCGGCAATGATGCCGTCATAGAGGCGCTCCAGCGCCTCGTTCTGATTGAGGTCACGCAAGGCATCGGCGCGGTAGCGCAGGCACAACGGCGAATAACGGATGTCTTGTTTGCACAGGGCGATGCAGGCATTGAGCACCTCGGCCGGCTTGCCGCGATCGAGCGCCTGCAGGATCGGCTTGAGCAACGTCTTGCGTTGCTCAAGGCGCTCCAGCCGCTGGGCCAGGCCCGAGCGGTTGAAGGGTTTAGTCAGGTACGCATCAGGCTCGTGCTCCAGGGCACTGAGCACCATCGCCTGGCTCGTCTCGGCGGTGACCATGACGAACACCGCCTCATGGCTGATCAGTTTCTCGAACATCAGGTCTTCGAGCACCTGTTGCCCGTTTTTTTTGCCGTCGCCGAGATGGAAGTCCTGCAGGATGAAATCGTAGGACTTCTGTGAGCACATCTTCAGTGCCTGCTCTCCGGTGTCCGCAGTATCGACATCCTTGACGCCCAGCTCACGCAACATCGAACGCACGGAACTGCGGAAATCGGAGAAATCATCGACGATCAGAAAACGCTTTTGGTGATACGACGACATCGAAGATTTCCAGGCAATGTTAAGAATAAGATCTGAGCTGTCCGGGTTATCGGCCAGCCATGCCATTCTCTTGAAGCAACGGGCCTGCGAAATATCTTCGAGCGGCGAAATCATCCAGCGTATTGCAAACCTGGAGCGTCAGGGCCGCTTGCCAACCTCCGCGGCCTGCGCCGTCCACGGTTTGACCTGCTCGCTGAGCGTCAGCCCCAGGCCCGGGCGCGTCGGCACCAGCATGCGGCCATCGCGGGTTTCCAGGCGCTCGTTGAACAGCGGCTCGAGCCATTCGAAGTGCTCGACCCAAGGTTCGGTCGGATACGCTGCCGCCAGATGCACATGCAACTCCATCGCGAAATGCGGGGCCAGCATCAGCCCTGCCTGCTCGGCCATTGAAGCCACCTTCAGATACGGCGTGATGCCGCCCACGCGAGGCGCATCGGGCATCAAGAAGTCGGCACCGCGCAGTTTGATGAACTCGGCATGCTCGGCCACGCTGGTAAGCATTTCCCCAGTGGCGATCGGCGTATCGAATTGCTGTGCCAGTGCGGCATGGCCTTCGGCGTCGTAACAGTCCAGCGGCTCTTCGATCCAGATCAGGTTGTACTCCTCGAACTGGCGGCACATGCGCTGGGCAGTCGGCCGATCCCATTGCTGGTTGGCATCGACCATCAGCGGGAAGTTGTCGCCCAGGTGTTTGCGCACGGTACTGACGCGCTGGATGTCGATGGCGCAATCCGGCTGCCCGACCTTCAACTTGATGCCGCCAATCCCCTTCTCGCGGGACAGGTCGGTGTTCTTCATCAGTTGATCCAGCGGGGTGTGCAGGAAACCGCCCGAGGTGTTGTAGCACCGCACCGAATCACGTTGCGCACCGAGCAGGCGCGCCAGTGACAGGTTGGCGCGCTTGGCTTTCAAGTCCCACAACGCTACGTCGAACGCACCGATAGCCTGGGTCGACATGCCGCTGCGTCCGACCGATGCACCGGCCCAGCACAGTTTGGTCCACAGTTTGGAAATATCGCTGGGGTTTTCGCCGATCAGCGCCGGGGCAATTTCCTGGGCATGGGCAAACTGGCCCGGGCCGCCGGCACGCTTGGAGTAGCTGAAACCCAAACCGCGATGGCCGTCGATGGTCTCGATTTCGGCGAACAGAATGGCGATCTCGGTCATGGGTTTTTGCCGACCGGTGAGCACCTTGGCATCGCTGATCGGGTTGGCCAGCGGCAGAATGACCGAAGACACGCGCACCCAGGCGATGCGGTCATCATCGGAGGACTTGAGGGTAGTTTGTTGTGCGAGCATGGGGCTCTCCTTCAATGAAAGGTGAAAGGTTCAGGAACGCTGGGGATTCAGATCGGCGCTCGCCGGGGTGTCCTCGAAGTCATCGAGCTCCAGGCGCTTGAGTGGCCCGACAATGAACAGGTAGGCGAAGGCGCCCAGCAGCCCCATGCCGGCGACGTACATCAGCGCCACGTCGAAGGAGCCCAACTGGTTGATCATCACGCCGATGGCGATTGGGGTGACGATGCTGGCGAGGTTGCCGCAGAAGTTGAACATCGCCCCGCTGACGCCCATGGCCCGAGCCGGGGACACGTCGCCGACGATGCACCAGCCGAGGTTGCCGACCCCCTTGGCAAAGAAGGCAACCGACATCACCAGAATCACCAGGGTGATCGACTGGGTGTAGTTGGCGACCACGATGCTGCTGGAGAGCAACAGCCCGCAGATGATCGGGGTCTTGCGCGCGGCTGTGAGGCTGAAGCCCTTGCGCAGCATCCAGTCCGACCAGACGCCGCCGAGCACCCCGCCCAGGCATCCGGCGATGGGTGGAATAGCCGCCACCAGCCCGACCTTGAGCATGGTCATGCCCTTGGCCTCGATCAGGTAGGTTGGGAACCAGGTGAGGAAAAACCAGGTGATCGACGTCAGGCAGAACTGGCCCAGGTAAATGCCCGCCATCATGCGGTTGCCACCAATGGCCTTCATGCGCTTCCAACTGAACGGGGTCTTCACGTCGCCGATGGTGGGCAGGCCGCCACCCGCTTCGATGTAGTCGATTTCCGCCTGGTTGACGCGTTTGTCCTTGCGCGGCTCATGGACCATGCGAAACCACAGCAGGCCTATGAGGATGCCGGCGCCCCCGGTGACCCAGAACACATGCTGCCAACCCCAGGTGCTGACCAACCAGACCATCAGCGGCGTGAACGCGGCCAGGGCAAAGTATTGGGCAGACTGGAATACCGCCGTGGCCAGGCCCCGCTCATGTCGCGGAAACCACATCACCGTCAGGCGGTTGTTGGCCGGGAACGCTGGCGCTTCGGCAATGCCCATCATGAAACGCAGGACGAACAGCGCGAGAAAGGCCGAGCTGAACAGATCGACGTAACCCTGCAAAAAGGTGAACACCGACCAGATGATCAGGCTCATGCCCAGCACCAGCCGAGAGCCAAAACGGTCGAGAATGATGCCGCCCGGGAGCTGCATCGAGGTGTACGCCCAACCGAATGCCGAGAAGGCGATGCCCATGGTCATGGCGTCGAAGCCAAGATCGGTGCGCATGCTCGGGGCAGCAATCGACAGCGTGGCGCGGTCAACGTAATTGAATACCGTGACGATGAAAATCATCACAAGGATGAGATAGCGGACGTTGGTCTTCGCTATCGACTGCGTGGGATTGATCACTCTTGTTTTCCTTATTGTGAATTGCAGCGGTGTATCCGTTTGGCGTTTATCGCTCCTGTTACCACCAGATGATTGCGCAATCATCATTAGCTTTTAAAAAGGTCGCACTCGGCAGAAACGAGGCGACCTTTTGAATGGATACTACACTGATTGCGCAATCATTCAACACCGTCATGCTATGAAGTTTGCGATTTTCAGTTCAGGTACTGGCGCGGTCGATGAGGGTAAAGCCCGTGTCGATGCGTACGGGATCCTGCGCAGACGCCGGGTTTTCGAATCGATCCAACAAGGCCTGGGCCACTTGCAGGCCGATGGTCTTACCGTCGACGCTGACGGTCGACAGGGCCGGGTACACATGGGCCGCACTACTGAGGTCGCCAAAACCCATGACCGCCAGGTCCGTCGGCACCTTCAGCCCGCGACTGGCAGCCTCGGCCAAAACGCCTTGGGCGACGGTGTCCGAACTGCAGACAACAATGTCGGGGCGGGTCGACTGATCGAGCAAACGTTGCAACCCTTCACGCCCGACTTCAAGGGTGGCGGGCGGCGCCAGGACTTGCATGGGCACCTCCCCCACACCCAGTCGCTTGAGTTCGGCAATCAGACTGTGGCAACGACGCAGGCCACGGGGATCGCTGATGCTGACCACCGAAAAGCGCTTGTAGCCTTTGTCGACCAGGTGCCGAGCAGTCGCCTCGCCAACTTTTTCGTGGGAAAACCCAACCAGCATGTCGAGCGGGTCCTCACTCAAGTCCCAGGCCTCGACCACGGGAATGCCCGCTTGCGCCAGACGCATACGGCTGGATTCAGTGTGCAATGTGCCGGTCAGCACAATGCCATCCGGACGTCGACCGAGTACCGCTTCAAGGAGATTTTCTTCCTGTTGCGCCGAGTAGCCCGTCAGGCCAAGCAGCGTCTGATAACCGGCCTGGGTCAGGCGGTCCATGAGCGCTTGCACGGTGTCGGCAAAAATCGAGTTGGCGATGGTGGGCAGGAAAATGGCGACCAGGCGGCTTTTGTTACTCGCCAGGCCCCCGGCCAGCATGTTGGGTACGTAACCGGTCTGGCGCACCGCTTCACGGACTTTGTCCCGAGTGGCTTCGGAGACCAGTTCCGGCCGGTGCAACGCCCTGGACACGGTCATCGGCGAAACCCCGGCGACCTTGGCCACGTCGATAAGCGTCAGGCTCGAGGGTGTCCGGGTGTCGGTGGAGAGCGTTGCCGGTTTCTTTGCCATGAACAATTCCGAAGACGCAGCCCCCCGTTTCTGGAGCCACGAAAAAAGCAGTAGGTGAAGGCGCCAAACTTATCAAAGGTCGGCTGAATATTCACGCTACTGCTTTGTATTCGAACGGGCTATGGGTGAATCAGACTTCGCCCACCAGCACATCGGCAATCCGGATACTCAACGCCGCACCGGTCAGTGTCGGGTTCACACAGGAAGACGATGGCATGACACTCGTGCCGGCGATGAACAGGTTCGGGTGGTCATGGGTGCGACAGTCACGATCGACTACCGAGTCCTTCGGATTGTCGCCCATGATCGTCGTGCCCATGATGTGCTGACGGTTCTGGAAACCCACGTCGGTGCTGACGATGTCGGCATCGAGCAACTTGGCGAACTGCTTGAAGTCTTCCAGGGCCTTCTCTTTACCGGCGTGCCAGTAGTCCGGAACGCTGTAGTAGATTTCAGGCACAGGCAGGCCGATCGCATCGAACTTGGTCTTGCTCGGGGTGACGCGGTTTTCCGGCAGCGGCAAGGTTTCGAAGTCTACCGCCCAGTTCAACGAACGCGCCGATTGCAACTGAATCTGTTGATCGAGCTTGGAGCCCAACACACCTTTGGCGATCAAGTTCGAGGTGATCTGCGAGGTCGGAACCGTGTTGCGCACCTTGATCTTGTAGCTTGGATACTGCTCGCGGAACGCACCGTCACGGCTGTTCAGGTAGACCAGCAACTGGGTAGGCCCCTGGCCTGGCCACATGTCTTCCTTGGTCATCACGTTCATGCTGATGCCAGTGTGGTCCATCAGGTTGCGACCGACCTGGTCCGAAGAGTTGGCAATGCCGTTCGGGTATTTGTCGGACGTCGACATCAGCAACAGCTTCGGCGACTCGATGCCGTAGGCCGCGAGCACGAAGGCACGGGCGGTCAGCTTGTGCTTGGACTTGTCCGGGCGCATGTACCAGACGGCGGTTATCTTGCCGTCATCACCCGCCTCGATTTTGTAGACCACCGAGTTATCGAGCACCTTGGCGCCGTGGCGCTCAGCCTCATCGATGTGCATCGAGCCGTCGTACTTGGCGGCGGTCGGGCATACCGGGTTGCAGTTGTTGTTGCCGGCGCACGGCGGCCGCTTACCGTAAGGACGGGTTGCCCGGCCATTAGGTTCAAGGATGGGGTTGTAACCGCCCTTGCTCAGCAGCTCGGACAGGCGCTTGAACATGTAGCTGGGCTTTAGCCCTTCCATCGGGTACGGGATCGAGCGCGGCGGATAGGCATCGCCACCCTGCCCGCTTTCATCCTGGCCATCGACGCCCGATACGCCCAGCTCGGTTTCGGCTCGCGCGTAGAAAGGCTCGAGCTCGTCATAGCTGATGGGCCAGTCACGACCCCGGCCGTACAGCGATTTAAGCCGGAAGTCGTTGGGCAGCATGCGCCACAGCGACGAACCGAAGTGCCAGGTGGTACCACCGACCACACGCAGGTAGGAGGTGTTGTATTTCACCGGCCCCACCTGCTGCAGATAGTCGCCGTAGGTGGACGGCGCGTGAGGCAGGCTCGGGTAAGGCGACCCCGCACCCTGCAACTTGGCGTTGGCCAGCGACAGTTTCACCGGGGCATTGCGGAAGGTTTCCACGATGTCACGGCGATTCACCCGGGGACCGGCCTCAAGCACGATCACCGATTTGTTTGCCTTGGCCAGACCGGTAGCGATCAGGCCGCCCATGACGCCGGAGCCGATGATCACCACATCGGCATCGAATTGATCGCTGCTCATACTTTCGAACCTTCAATAGCTGCTGGTTTGGCGCCCCATGTAGCCGGGCCGCCACCGTAAGTTGGGATGATGAGAATGCCGTGGGTCGGCTGGTACATCAGGGCTTGGGAGTAAGCCACCAGCTCCGCGTCCGCCGGCTCACCGACGATGCCCAGGTACCAGGCCGAAATGATGCTGGTGGCCGTCGCCTTCAGCGACGCATCCGGTTCGGGCTGCGCCAGGTACTCATCCACATGCTTGTAGCCACGGGCCTCGATCAATTGCTTGAGGGCGATGGCGTTGGTCGAGAAATTCGGCGCGCGCTTATCCAGCGCTGCAAAGTAACGAGCGGCCAGCACCGGATTGACCGGGCGGCTCACCAGGAACTGCGACAGCGCAACAAAGTCGTCGCTGGAAACCTGTGCAGCCAGCACTGACTGCCAGGGCATCACGCCAGTGACCAACGCCGTCAGGCCCAGGGCCACGGAACCGCGCAACAGATTGCGACGAGAGAAGCCCGCCGGGGTTTGAATCACTGCTTGTTTGTTCGTCGTGTCCATTAATCAGGCTCCCTTGCGACGACGGGAAATCGCGAACAGGCCAATCAGCACGCACACGAGGATGATTGCCGGGACCGTGTATTTCGCCATCACCGCCAATGGCGCCTTCGGGCCACCTTCACGGACCTGCGCGACATCGGCGGCGGTGACGACGCTGGTGGCATTGCCATAGCGCGACAGCACGTAGTTGCTGACGTCGGCGATCTGCTGATCGTTCAGGCGGTCGGTGAACAGCGCGTCCGGGCCAAAACCCGGCATGTCGATGGCCACGCCGTCGACTTCGCGATGCACGCCATAGACGATGGTCGCGATCAGGTTGTCCGTGCGAGCGGTGGCAGTGTTGTGGAACAGCGAGGGGAATTCCTTGTTGCCCTGCCCGTTTGGTTGATGGCAGTTGGCACAGGTGCCGCTGAAGATGTGCCAGCCTGGATTGTCCTCAGGCTTGCCACCGCGCAGGGTCAGTTCATCCACCGAAGCCTGGCCGTACTCGTGACGAGCCTTCGCCTCGCCGGTCTTGATTGGCGTGGTCTGTTGCAGATAGGCGGCGATGGCCTTGAGGTCCGCATCGCTCAGGTATTGCAGGCTGTGTTCCACTGCCTCGGCCATCGGTCCCGCAGCCTGGGCCTTGCCTTCGACATGACCGGTGCGCAGATACGTGACGATCTCGTCGTTGGACCAGGCGCCGATACCGCTGACCTTGTCGGAGGTGATGTTGGGCGCGTACCAACTGCCCAGCGAGCCACCGGCCAGTGGCTTGCTGTTGTCAGCCGCCATCAACAGGTTGCGCGGGGTGTGGCAGGTGTCGCAGTGCGCCAGGCCATTGACCAGGTAGTCGCCGCGGTTGACCTCGGCCGATTTGGCCGGGTCCGGGCTGAAACGCTTGTCGCTGTGAAACAACGCGTTCCAACCCATCATCGAGGCGCGAACGCTGAACGGGAAGTCCAGCGAGGTTTTCTGGTTCGGCGTATCGACTGGTCGCACTTCGTGCATGAAGTAGTCGTAGAGTTCGGCGACATCGCTGTCGGTCATCTTCGAATACGAGGTGTATGGCATTGCCGGGTACAGGTGGGTGCCATCGGGCGTGACCCCGTCACGTACCGCACGGGCGAACTGCTCGGCGGTGTAGTTGCCGATGCCCGCCGTTTTCGACGGCGTGATGTTGGTCGAGAAGAGGGTGCCCATCGGCGAACTGAGCGCGTAACCACCGGCGAAAGGCTTGCCTCCCGGCGCCGTGTGACACGCCACGCAGTCGGCGGCGACGGCCAGGCGCTTGCCGGCGGACGCATGACTGTCGAGCGTCTCGGTGGAGGCTGCGGCGGCCGTGGCCAACGTCAGCGTAATCAATCCTGCAAAGGCGCAAGCCCTGCGTTTTCCCTTATCAATGCGACGCGGCATCAGTCCTTCCCCAGGCAACTGGTTTCTGTGTTTTTCACGGTCGTGAAAATCAGGAACACCTGTCCCCGCCATCATGAAAAATCATGCTGAAGAGGTACGATGTCGTATGAATTTGCGGGGAATATTTCACACAATGTAACACTTGGCAACAAGAAGAAAAGGCCAAGTGCCATCTTATGTATGTTTGTGCTGAGCGCTCTAGGTCGGCGCTTCTGACGATTGATAGGGAAATGATGGCGAACTAATATGGCTCCTGCACGCGAAAATCAGCTCATCTTTTTGTTACTAAAAATGAGCAAAAACCCTTCAGCCATTAGCGATCCCGCCGATAGATGTACGACGACTATTAAAAGTTTTCCGGCAACAACCGAAAACTAACCGCCTCCCACACACTCGCAGGATGCCTTATGAGTTGGATCAACGACGCAAAACTCTCGACCAAATTGATTACAGCTTTCGCGCTGTGCGCGTTCATCACCCTGGGAGTCGGCCTGCTGGGAAGCCGGGGAGTGAGTGAACTCTCGGGGAGCCTGAGATCGGTGTTCGACAACAATCTGGTCGGCGTGATGAATATCGCGCAGACGAAGATCAAGGCGGTCGGACAGACCCGCGACATGTATCGACTCTACGTCGCGACCGCCGCTGGCCTGCCACAAGCGACCAAGGATGAATTCCTTTCCTCGATGGCAGCCAACAAACTGGCGAGCGAAAAAGCGTTCGCAGAATATCGACGCACGCAGCTGGCCGACGATGAACGCGCCGCCGCCGACCGAATGGAAAAAGCCTGGCCTGTCTACCAGGCGATCGTGCAAAAGTATCTGGACCTGATGAAGGCCGGCGACGTGGAAAACGGTCGAACGCTGTTGCTCGGTGATTTGCAGAAGAATTACCGCGTGGTCATGGACGAACTGACCCTGATGAACGACTCCAACGACCAGCAAGTCAGCCAAGCGGCAAACAATGCGGTGCTGTCCGAGTCGTCAGCCAAGACCTCGCTGTACATCGGCATCGCCCTGGCCTTCATTGCCGCCATCTTGCTCGGCCTGTTCATCAGCCGCTTGATCAGCCGCCCGATCGCTTACGCCGTGGCAAGTGCCCGCAGCATTGCCGGCGGCGACCTGACCCAACACATCACCAGCCCCGGTCGCGATGAAGCGGGCCAGCTGCTCACCGCCTTGGCCGACATGCAGGGCAGTCTGAAAAACACCATCCAGCAGATCGCCAGCGCCGCCGACCAATTGGCCTCGGCCGCCGAAGAGCTGACCGCCGTGACCGACAATGGCAGCCGTGGACTGGTGCGCCAGAACGACGAAATTCAACAGGCCGCCACTGCCGTGACGCAAATGACCTCAGCCGTGGAAGAAGTGGCGCGCAACGCCGTCTCCACTTCCGAAGCGTCCCAGGCGACCAGTCAGCAAGCCAGCAACGGCCGCGACCAGGCGCGAAGTGCCGTCAGCGCAATCAACAACGCCACCAGCGAAATCGCCACCTCCACCACCATGGTCAAGGACCTGGCAGACCAAGTGCGCGACATCGGCAAGGTCCTCGACGTGATCCGCGGGATCGCCGAGCAGACCAACCTGCTGGCCCTGAACGCCGCCATCGAAGCCGCACGAGCGGGCGAACAGGGCCGCGGCTTTGCCGTGGTCGCCGACGAAGTCCGCGCGCTGGCCGCCCGAACACAGGCTTCCACTGGCGAGATCGAAGGCATGATCAACAGCGTGCGCACCAGCGCCGACGAAGCCGTGGGCGCCATGGGCAAGAGCCAGGCACTGGTCAGCGAAACCCAAACCCTGGCACAAGCCACCGGCCAGGCACTGGAACAGATCGCCGACGGCATCGCCCAGATCAACGACCGCAACCTCGTCATCGCCACCGCGTCTGAAGAACAGGCCCACGTGGCCCGCGAAGTGGATCGCAACCTGGTCAACATCCAGGACCTGTCCACGCAAACGGCGGCAGGCGCGCACCAGACCAGCGCTTCGACGCAGGAGCTGTCGAATCTGGCGGCTTCGTTTAATGCGTTGGTGAGTCGGTTTCGATTGTAATGAGGCGACGGGGGACGAGGTTGGCGTGCAATGCGCTGGCCTCACCCTGGTTTTCGCTAACTAAATAGCTCAAGCCGACGAAGCGGACTCTCGGTCTCTCCGAGCAAATGGAAACAGTGGGTCACAGTCTTTAGCTTCCGCCTTGACGTTACGGTTATACCCTTGAAAACAGAATCACTCAGGCAGCTTGGCCGTAAACCGCCCATCTGCTTAACGGCCGATTTAACAGGGACTACCATCACATGGACGACAGGGAGCGATTCCATTTCGCTGAGAAGGTTTATTACTACGAGCTGGAGAGAAAAGAAAAACTGATAGCACGATTGAGCCTGCCGCTTGCAATTCTGGTCGCCTTACTGAGCTTTTTCTCCTACATGCTCGACAAAGCACCAGCCACAGCGGACGGGGGCGTAGGGGTGTTTTTCTGGATATTTTATTGGTATGCCTGCATATGCCTGGCAGTAGGCGTGTGGAAATTTTGGAGGGCGTGGAATCTACGAGTGTTCGATAAAGCCCTTTCCACTTTGGAAGATATCGAAGCGTACAGGACCCAGATGCTCAAACTCTACGCGGCGTTCGATGACGGCGTGGAAGAGACGGACAAGCAGATGTCCATATTCATTTACAATCAATACATCACGGGAGCTACAACGAACGCGCTGAACAATGATCGCCGCCTGGAGTACCTGAACGAGCTTTCAACGTTCATGGCCGCGATAATCTTGTTCGCACTGCTATCGTTCGTACCATTTTATGTCTTCCACCATCCCTAGGTGATCGAAATGACCACACAAAAACCGCCGCCGCCGCCACCACCACCGATGCGATTTGTGCGGGACGACAAGCCTCGCCCCGGCTCGTCGCGCCCAGCCGAGCCGCCTAAGCGGCCCCGCTAAAACGCAAGAAGCAGAGAAGGCAGTACGTGCCTTCTCTCCCCCCGCTACCGATCGCGCGCAATGCGCTGGCCTGACCCCGCCAATCATCGGCTTGTTGCGATCACACCCGCCATGTATTGATTCAGATCGCGCAGGTCCTGAACGCTCCAGGCGTGCGCTGGCAGCTTCACACCGTTCTCGCGCAATGTCCTTGGAATCAGGTCTCCATTGGGCCGCAGTATGACCGAAGAGACGATTACCCCAGGGTACTCATTCAACCGTTTCTTGAACGTGGCCGTTGTCAGGTCGGGTGTTGCAGGGGTGCTTTTATGAGCCAGTGGGCCGGTGGCCTGGAGATCTGTCCCATGGCACATGGCGCACCGCTGAAGAAAGAGATTTTTGCCATTCACACTATCCGCAAAGGACAGGGACGGGAGGGATAGCAGACTCAGCGAAGCGATGAGTAATAACTTCATTTCGAGGCGGCCTTCCTTGTGCCGTGAACACCAAAAAGCCCCTCCGGGATCATGCCGGGAGGGGCTTTACGCCTGCCAACACCGCTGGAAAAGCAAGCATGTGGGCAGAGGAGACCAGAACGGCCCGAATAGGTGGTGTCCCAGGGCAGGTTCGAACTGCCAACCTTCCCCTTAGGAGGGCCAAATTCAGACCAATAAGCAAAGGGTAGGACCAGTGATTACGGGACTTACAGTCCGGTTGCGTCCGATAAAACAGCTCCGTATAGTGTTTTTTGCACCCACAATGCACCCACGGAGATCAGGTGAAAGAAAAGCTAACCGGCAAACTACTGTCATCCTTGGAAGTCACCGGCAAGGAGTACGAGGTCCACGATACCATCGTGATAGGCCTATACGTACGTGTAACGGCGGCCGGGGCCAAGTCGTATATTGTCAGATGGGGACGCGCGCGCAAAAAAGCGTTGGGACGAGTCGGTATCCTTACACTCGACCAAGCCCGCCAAGAAGCAACTCAGTACTTATATGAAGCGCGCAAACACGGCGAGCCTCTGGCAGTCACCCACGGCCGGAAAGGTACTGCCCTCCCCTCGCTACGCGAGTTCATCGACGACATATATATGCCGTGGTTCAAAACTCACCACAAGGGCCACGAAAAAACGTTGCACACCCTGGACAACAATTTCGACACGATCATGGCTCAGCGGATCGACGCAATCACCGGTCGCGATCTCGACCAGATTCGCACTACCTGGATGAAGACCGGCAACAAGCCCTCGACCGTCAACCGCAAAATGGGCTCAATCAGCGGCGTGTTTAGCCGGGCGGTAGAATGGGAGTACATCACAGCCCACCCTGTGGCGAAGCTAAAGCAGCTAAAGGTCGATTCTATTGGAGTGGTGCGATACTTGTCCGACGACGAGGATAAACGCTTGCGCTCGGCACTTGATGCACGCCAAGACGAAATGCGGCGTGAGCGTGAAAGTGCAAACAAATGGCGTGCAGACAGAGATCAAGAGCAGAAGCCGAGCTTACTAGACCTGCATTTCACAGATCACTTAAAGCCGATGGTTATCGTCTCACTGAAAACGGGGATGAGACGCGGGGAATTATTTAACCTCAAATGGTCATCGGTAAATTTCGATACAAAGACCATAACTGTCACTGGTGATACAGCAAAGACCAGCGAAACTCGACACGTTCAAATGAATACAGAAGTCGTTACGACCCTTAAAGAGTGGAAAAAGCAATCTACGTCCGACCACTATGTATTTGCAAACCGAGAAGGCGACCGCTTTGAGGACGTCAAAAGCGCATGGCTCAAACTACTCAAGCGTGCCCAGGTGATAGGCTTTCGGTGGCATGACATGCGCCACGACTTCGCATCAAGGCTTGTGATGGCCGGAGTGCCGCTTAACACGGTACGGGATTTGCTGGGCCATGGGGATATAAAGACGACATTGTGTTACGCACACCTGGCACCCGGAACTAAAGCCGCGGCTGTCGAGCTTATCTGAATTTACTAGGCTTATGGTTTCGCCTCTATCATCTTCAGATATTCGCCAAAAGATACCGATACAGACTTATTTTTAATTCGAAATTCGGCATAGTCCTCGAGCGACGGCATCAACCGATTGATCGTATCCAGATCAACTTTTGGAATTCTATACTTGGTGGTGTATTTGATAACACCTTCCGACTTTGGAAAGATCTCACTATCTCCAGAAAATACATCCGGCGACCACAGAATGGCATCGACAATCTTGTGGTCCTTCGGGCTCAACGCATCGCCTGCTAAAAAGAAAGTCCGCAGTTTCTTGAGGATTGGCTCATCAGGTGAATGAGCCAACTGCAAAGCTTCTAGCAACCTCCAATCCCCACCATTCAAAACACGCTCGTCGACATCTATATCGACTTCTTGAACCTTGAATTTCGCCGCAGCTTCGAGAATCAAATCCTCAAGTACACGAGTTGAGGTTTTCTTCATCGCGTTCGCCAATCCTTCAAGACAAGCCTTTGAGGTCGCGCTAACGCGCAGGTGAATTGTTTCTGCTTTCTTCCTAACTGCCATCGTCGAATTCCAGACGTCTGTGGATTTCAGCAAGGTTGCCACATCACAGACGGACACACAACGAAAACGTGTTGACACAATTGTGGCACCACATCTAATGTGGCACCACAGACGCGACATCCCGTTGCGTCATGAAGCCACAAAGGCCGCTTGATGAACAAAAATAGCTCCTTGGACCCGATATCAGTCGGGGTGGACGATGCCGCACGCTTGATTGGCGTTGCTCGATCCATGTTTTACGAAATGATTGCTAACGGGGAGATCCACACGTTCAAGCTGGGGAGACGGAGGTTGGTGAGGGTGAAAACCCTAGAGGCTTTCATCAAACGACAGGCTCAGGAAAACGGCCGATGAGCCTCCGCATAGTTGATTTCACTGGAAACGTACTCGGCATCTTGGTGCTACCAGAAACCATCCTATTAGCAGATTTGGAAGCCCTTCGGCGCCTCGGCGCCCACAGAATTGAGGTAGTAACACACTAAGCTTGCTCAGGGACTGTTTGATTGAAGGTGGGGATGCGACGGACGTGAATAGCGACCTTAAACGTTTAAGGTCGCTGTTGATGGGTCTAGCTGCGTAATTGTCTAGACTTGACCACCCATTTGCATTCAACCTGACCAGTTGTTTACGTCGGATCTGACCAGCGCACTGGGTGCGCCTTGACCGGCAGGAATCGACCCAATACAGCCGGTCAGCACCACCAGAAATCGGCGAATATCTGCCCTTCGCTTCGCCTATCGCCCACAACCCCAGTCATCCTGGCTACTAGCCCTTGAAGCTTTTCGAAAATTTAAGATTGAACCTGTTAGGACTGGTGATGGCTTTGGACAGTTTCGTGCCGCTGCCGATTCGTTTGAAGTAGCTGATATCCCGCTTCATGTACTTGTCCAAATCATCCCAGTCCGGCGCACGTCCCAACGAGCGCGCGGAAAAATCGTTCTCCTCCAGTACTCCCAGCATCTCGGGGTAGCGCTGCTTGTAGAAATCCCAAGCGGCCAAGAACTTCGTGCGGACATGCGGCACTTGATGGTTGCGCATTTGGTTGTATATATCTTGGAGAAAACGAACCTGCCATGTGACGTAAGGGGCAATATCCCCCATATGAATCTGGTAGTCCTCAACAGGAAAATGGCCACCGGTATGTTTATTCAGCTGCTCCAATGAGCGGTTAAGATAGACGAAGGAATAGTCAGCATTGAACGGTGCCAAGCGGAAAAATTGGTTGTACTTTGCGCACTCGTGGTCCATGAACAAGCCAAGCGACGGAATATCCTTTTCAGCCAGATATGCTGAGATCAAGGCAGTGCCATAGAAACACTCAACGTGCTTCAGATCGTAGTGGGAGAAATCGCCGGCCACGAGGGCCGCGCGGAAGTAGATATCCTGACCGGTAAGCCGGTGGTGTAAGTCCTCGGCGAACTCCGTGAGGTACCATACTAGATATTCCCTCTCGGCGTCGTTGGAGGCCGGCTCAATGTTGTAGACCAGAACCGTGTCTGAGAAAACGATAGTCTTGAAACTGTTATGTTTGTGTACATTCAGGCTATCTAGAATCGAATAGATGCGCGCTACCTTCCTTGGTTCTTTGCGTACCATATCGGTAAAGCCCAGAATATCTATGTAAAGGAGAAATCGGTCCGTCATCCCAAGGTTCCCTGTCTTACTGGAGGCGGGCATCATCGCCAGTTTTGAGCCGTTTTAATAGCCCTCCGTGCCGCTCACTATGGCTCCGGGATTTCAACAAAATCGGCTCAGAGCTGAGCGCCTGAGTACCCGTTTTGGGTCGGCACCTGTCCTTTATTGCCGCTGTCGCCTCAGTCAGCTTTGGTTCGGTCTCCAGTGGCGGCATCAATGCACAGCGAACCTAAATCCTTCAGGCACGGTCGCCAGGTGCTACAGCTGATCAAGAGGAGACTCGCTACTGGAGAAATTCGTCATACTGATAGAATCGTTCTCGCTAACATCCCTCCGAGAATCGGCATGAACCCAGAACTAACTGAAGAAGAGATGCGCCGGGCCTTATTCGGTGCTGACGAGCCGTTTGCGCAAGACATTACGCCTCCCGTGCAAAAGCCTCGCGCGGATATCATGATCACGCAGTCGGCGAAGGTGGCAGAGAAAAAGAAGATTGCGAAAGCATTTACGCCTAGGCTGAAAGTCACGCTTCGGGTGGGTAATGAATTTGAAGGCAAGACGCACGAGATGATTCATGAGGCCGATACGTTGAGCACCCTCCTAGCTGAGCAGGAAGCGACTAGGGTGGCACGGAAAAAATTCCGATTTGTGGAAGTGGTTTCGATCGAGTCGATGTAGATGGATTTTCACTAGGCTAACGGGCTAGTCGTTGAAAGGCTTTCATTTGGTGGCAAACCCGAACAACCTTGGTGGAAGGCCCCCCGCCCTGGCGTCAGTGGCGGTAATCGGCCGATTGTGTTGAAAAAGTCGGCCATGGTTTCCACCGCAGAAAAGTATGCGCTTGAGATTGAAATCTTTATTTTGAACAGAGGGTTCCGGGCTCAGATTTCGCGTAGCTGCGCGCAAAAAAGGCATCTTCAGCAGTCAATACATGCGCAGCCTGGAAGGACCGACTTTTCCAACACAATCGGTCGAAAGCTGTCCGTCGCGGAGTCAGCGCTGCGACTCTTCGGCAACTAGTGGTACAAAACTGGCCGATAACTGCCCTTCACAACGCGCTGCTTTGGGCCTCAACGCGGAAAATCCAGCAGCAATTAGTGCCAAATGCTGTCCCTTCACTAGGCATAATCGCCTCCAACGGGTGATTTCTCGTAGTAGCTGTAGTCACCTTCATCCCCAGCGAACACGTAACCTGCGTCCTCATACAGATGCTTAGCAGGGTTGTGTTTTATTACGCCAAGAACCAGTCGCGCCGCGCCGCTTTTAAAAGCCTCGCTTTCAAAGTGTTTGAGCAACAATGCGCCAATACCTTGTCGACGGTAGTCGGTCAACACATTGATGGAGCTTAGAATTGCTTCCTCATTCTTTACTTCCCAGAAGTAATAACCAACTACCTCACCTTCCATTTCCGCAATAAACATTCGAGATAAATTCGACACCCACTGCTCCAAGTGCCGATCGATCGCGCCATTCCATCCAGGTGCAGACCCGGGCTCAAACTCTTCGATGTAAGCGCGCTCAAGCCTAAATACGAGGGATAAATCTTGAGGGGTTGCTTGACGGAGTTCAGGTATCACGCAGGCTCTCCAATTTCGTGACGTCTAATCATTGTATTAAGTGAGAGGTTTGAATATTTGCATCGAAGTCGTCGCTCGAGCACTCCTCAACAACCCACTGGACGGCAAAGACCGCCTTCGTTCCTGGCCTGTTAATTCGCAAATGCCAGGCCAAGGTTACGATGCTCACACATCCCGAATCTCGTAAGCATTGACCCAGCATTGCGCGCCAAACTTAGGAAGCTTATGGCAAGAAATAGTCAACTCCAATCTCGGTAGCTAATGTCTCTTTCAACGCCGCGGAAAGCCTGTTCACCGCGCCCAGCGGCCCGTGGTGAATACCGACTTCGATTATATCGCCCGCCGGGTTTCGACTGAGTGTCAGGACACCATGCAGGTTACTCCCGCCAAACGCTCGCGCGTCATATTCGACTAATTCCCGCTCCCCTAACGTTCCTTGAAAAACCACCGAATGTGATTCGTACAACCCGCCTGCGGTTTGGACCACCTTGATAATCGCATCACGGCCTTGCAGCGGGCGATTGAGGACAGACGAAATCAGGAGCGCGTCTGGCGCCAATTGATTTAGCCAGGGAGGTGACAGAGACTGTGTAGTTGGCTCGCTCATGGCGCAATCCTCAATACCACCTTGCCGGTCGTGCTTCCTTGTGCCACCAGTGCGTGAGCCTGCGCTCCCTCAGTTAACGCAAACTCATGGCTGACATGCGGAGTTAGTTGACCTGATTCAACCCACGCTGCCAGTTGCTGAAGGCCGGCGCTGTCAGCCTCAACAGCAACGCTGGAGAAACGCCGTCCGGCAGCGGCAGCCAACGCTGGCATGTGGCCGTTGCTGAGCCCAATGGAAGTGACGACGATGCCGTTAGGTTTGAGAACCGGTAAAGACCGCTCGGCGTAACCATGGCCAACGGTATCAAACACTACATCGATGTCACTCAGCACCGTTGTAAAATCAGTCGCTTGATAGTCGATCACCTCGTCGACACCGAGGCTGCGCACGAAGTCGAATTTCGAGGCACTGGCCGTCGCAATGACGTGCGCGCCTAACGCTTTGGCGATTTGCACTGCGACGTGACCTAACCCACCGCCGCCGCCGTGAATCAACACCCGCTGGCCTGGCTCGACCTGTGCAATTTCACTTAACGCTTGTAACGCTGTCAGCCCAACCAACGGTAGCGCTGCTGCCTGTGCGTGACTAAGGCGCTTCGGTTTCAACCACAGATGACGAGATGGGGCGGCAATGTATTCCGCGTAGGCACTGACGGCTCGTGGGAAGAGCGGCATGCCGAATACTTCATCGCCCACTTTGAAGCGCGTGGAGCCAACTTCGATTTCCTCTACCACACCAGAAACATCCCAGCCGGGTACAAACGGTGCTGCACCTAGCAGAGGGAATGCGCCTGACCGCACAAGCAAGTCCACCGGATTGATAGAGGCGGCATGCACCCGCACCAGCACCTCAGTGAAATTGCGAACTGGTTTGGGTACATCGACCAACTCAAGCACCTCAGGGCCGCCAACACGGTATTGAATCAAGCTTTTCATGGTTTGGTTTCTCAAGTAACGCTCTAAACTAGAGCCGGTGTGGCTATACTCTGCGCAACGATCTCTTTTGTAAATTAGGCACCTTTTAGTGCCATAGGTACCCAATGGATACTACATTTAACCATCTTTCGCGGTCCCAAATCGGCAAAATCAGGGCCGGTGATATTTACGATGTGGCGTGTCCGTCGCGTAGCGTGATTCAAATGCTCGCGGATAAATGGACCATCCTGGTTATCGACTCACTATCGTCAGGGCCTATGCGCTTTGGCGAACTGCGCAGACAGGTGGGCGGAGTAACGCAGAAGATGTTGACGCAGACTCTGCGTTTGCTGGAGCGCGATGGTCTGGTATTGCGGGTGGTGTATGCGAGTGCCCCACCTAGCGTGGAATATTCGCTGACGCCGCTTGGCGATAGCATCACCGCGATTACGGAGCAGATGTGCCGCTGGGCTCAGGAGAATATGAAGCCGGTGCTGGTAGCCCGACTCGACTACGACTCGCGCGTGGCGCTTGAACAGCAACCTCAGTCTGGTGCGGCAGTAGGCAATCGCGCACGACGCCAGCTCACGTAGTGACCGTTAAGATTTTCGTTTCAGAAGAAAATGAGGTGCTGTTTACTTGGACTGCTCTAAACGTCCGCTTATGGCCGATTGTTGCCTGTCGCGACCGGCCGCTTCTGGCGAATAGGGGTTACTCATTTGCGTCGGTGAGGCCGGGTGCTATGCGATCGCTAAACCCTCATCAGGATAGGTGATGACAGCTTCGTTAAGTCGCAGCTATCCGCTCTCGGATCACTCTGATACAGGTAATCGGGCGGGCAAGCCCGATTGGGCTCTCACGCTCAACTGTGCCAACCAAATATCGTGCTGTTCAATCAAGCCTTGAGTGAACCCTTCAGTCGCCCAGATACCTAGCGTACTGATTTGAGTTTCATCCGTAATCAGCAAAGTTCCCCCGTCAGCAAGCGGATGTAGATACCAGGTGTGATAGGCCTTTACTCCGTCAGCAACGGCGATCCATGCGAGACGCCGCTCAGTCTCAAAATCATGAACTGTCGAGGTGAGGCGAAATCCGAAGGTCGTCCATTTAAAAACAGAGCCGGCTTGTAAGAAAGGGCCAGGCCACACCACAAAATCGACGTCCTGAGCGTTTGGGTACCATTGCGGCCAGCTTTCTGCGTATGTCAGCCATGCCCAAACAGTAGCAGGGGATGCAGGAATCACTAGATGGTTACGGGCGTACAGGGGGGCATTTTGTGGATGATAGTCACTGGGCCATCGTATTTGAGACCTGACGTTAGCCAGTACAGTTTGAAATGTTGATTCAGTCATTTGCATATCCTCCGTTGAAACACCATGGAAGTGGTTGTAGGTCTACGATCTGTTGACCAAATCCGCCTATTCCGGCCTGGAATTGCCTTGCGCCAACGTGGGGCGTTCTTCCCAACCGCCACCCAGCGCACGAATGAGATTGACGGTGGCAATGGCTTGCAGTCCTCTCAACTGCACTGCTCCCTGGCGCGATTGAAGTGCCGTGCGCTCGGCATCGATCACCGCGAGGTAAATGACGTTGCCTTCCATGTATTGGCTGCGGGCAATTGCTGACGCTCGTTCTGAAGCCGCGACCGCGCGATCCTGCTCTGCGGTTTGAACCCGTAGGATCCTCAAGTCGGACAGACCGTCTTCCACCTCCTGAAAGGCGATCAGCACCTGCTCGCGATAAAGTGCCACGTCCTGTTCATAAAGCGCCCTGGCGTTTGCCAGGTTGCCCTTGCGTAGCCCGCCATCGAAGATCGGCACATTCAGCGCCGTGCCCACAAGCGGACCGAGCAGGAAGGTGCGGCTACTCCACTGGAACAGGTTACCCAGCGAGCCGGACTCAAAGCCGGCAGCTCCGGTCAGGTGCAACGCAGGGAAAAATGCTGATTTGGCCATGCCGATCCGGGCATTGGCTGCCGCCATTGAGCGTTCGGCGGCGGCGATATCCGGTCGACGCTCCAACAGGGATGACGGCAAGCCCGCTGGAATACGGATGTCTACGGTTTGCTGAGAACTCGGTTTCAGCGAAAACTGCGCCGGCGTTTTACCCAGTAGCACCGCCAAGCTGTGCTCTGCCGCAGCACGCAGGCGCTGTACCGACAACGCATCAGAGCGCGCGATAGCCAACTCCGATTCAGCACGGGCGACATCCAGCTCACTGATGTCGCCCAGTTCAAATCGTTGCCTTACCAATGCGAGTGCTTGCGCACGCAACCTCACAGCGTCTGCAAACGCATCGATTTGCGCATCCATTTGCCGCAGCACGAAGTAATTCTCTGCAACGTCAGCCTGCACGCTTAACTGCACCGAACGCATCAACGCTTCGCTGCGCTCAGTTTCAGCATCGGCGGCATCCACCATAGAAGCAACGCGACCGAACAGGTCGACCTCGTATGACACACCTGCCTGTGCGCGCCACAGGGTTTGCTGCGCCCCATCGCCCCGATCCGACTGCGACGGAGATTGTGACGCTGGCGACAGACGTTGACGTGTAGGACTGAATCCGGCTTCGAGAGTCGGGAACAGGCCGGCCTGCGCAGTTTGGTTTAGCGCTCGGGCTTGCTTGAGCCTCGCCGCTGCAACATGCAGGTTCTGGTTTTCCTGCATGGCTTGATGCTCAAGGTCGTTGAGCACAGGGTCATTGAACACGGTCCACCAAAGCCCACGCTCCAGCGCTTCAGAGGGCTCGGCAGTTTTCCAGCTCCCGCCCTCCTCGTTTGATAACTGTGCCTCATCCTTGAAAGCCGAGGGTGGCACCAGAGCTTCTTTGTCATAACCCGGTTGCAGGGAACAACCCGCCACGGTCAACACTGAAAAAACCCCTGCACAGCGCCCCAGAAATGAACCTAAGGAAAATGCTTTCATGATTCTGATACTCACTGTGGGTGCGCAACGCCGGGGCCGCTGTGAACATGGCCGGCTGCAACGCTCTGAAGACTTGGGTGCATTCCGTGCTTATCAACCAGATGTTCGACACCCGACAATTTGCGCAGCAGCACGTAAAACACCGGCGTCAACATCAAGCCGAACAGCGTCACGCCGAGCATGCCGAAGAAGACCGCGATGCCCATGGCCTCGCGCATTTCCGCACCCGCTCCGGAAGAAAACACCAGCGGCACCACCCCCATGATGAACGCGATGGATGTCATCAGGATTGGCCGCAGGCGCAAGCGGCTAGCTTCGACTGCCGCCTCGATGATGGTGCGGCCCTGCATCTCCAACTCCCTGGCAAACTCTACAATCAGGATCGCGTTCTTCACCGACAGTCCAACCAACACCATCAACCCGATCTGGGTAAAAATGTTGTTGTCGCCGTCGGTCAGCCAAACACCGATTAACGCCGAAAGGATGCTCATCGGCACAATGAGGATAATTGCCAGCGGCAAGGTCAGGCTTTCATAGAGAGCTGCCAGCACCAGGAACACCAGCAACACACTGATCGGGAAAATCCACAACGAAGCATTACCCACCAATACCTGCTGATAGGTCAGATCCGTCCATTCGAATTTCACGCCACGGGGCAATACTTCGGCAGCAATTCGTTCGACAGCTGCTTGCGCCTGGTCGGACGAATAACCTGGTGCCGGGCCACCATTGATGTCTGCAGCCGGGTAACCGTTGTATCGCACCACCGACTCTGGACCATAAGTGGTAGTGACCTTTACCACTGACGACAGAGGCACCATCTCTCCGGCGGCGTTACGGGTCTTGAGCAGCCCGATGTCCGCCGCGGTGGCACGGAACGGCGCGTCGGCCTGGGCACGAACCTGATAGACCCGTCCAAACTTGTTGAAGTCGTTGATGTAGGTCGACCCCAGATAGATTTGCAGCGTGGCGAACACGTCGGTCACCGAAACCCCCAATTGCTTGGCTTTTACTCGGTCCAGTTCGACGTTGAGTTGCGGCACGTTGATCTGGAAGGTAGTGAACGACGGGCCTAACTCGGGCGCCTGCGCCGCCTTCGCCAGGAATGCCTGGGTCGCGTCATTCAACGCTTCATATCCTAGCGAGCCACGATCCTCGATCTGCAACTTGAAGCCACCCAGCGTGCCGAGTCCCAGCACAGGTGGCGGAGGAAACGCCGCCACACTCGCCTCTTTGATCTGCGAATATTCGCCGTTCAATTGAGCGACGATGTCCTCTGTCGATTCGCCTTCGCCGCGCTGGATCGAAGGCTTGAGGATCATGAAAATAACCCCCGCGCTTGATGAGTGGGTGAAGCCATTAATCGACATCCCCGGATACTGAACGGCACGCTCGACACCCGGTATCCGGTGCGCGATTTCGGCCATGCGCCGCACCACCTGCTCAGTACGTTCCATGGAGGCGCCATTGGGCAATTGCGCCACGGCCAGCACATAGTCCTTGTCCTGTTGCGGAACGAATCCGCCTGGCACGACTTTGCCCATGAAAACTGCCGCACCGAGAAGCAGACCGTAGATGACCAGCATCACCATTTTGCGGTTGACTAGACGATTAACCCCATGGCCGTAAGACTTTGAGCCGCGGTTGAAGACGTTGTTGAACCCATCGAAGAAGCGCCCGAAGAGGCGATCCATCACTCGGGTCAACCAGTCTTTCGGAGCGTCGTGACCTTTGAGCAGCACCGCCGCCAGCGCCGGTGACAGGGTCAGCGAGTTGAACGCAGAGATCACTGTCGAGATGGCAATCGTCATCGCAAACTGTTGGTAGAACTGCCCAGTCAATCCTGACATGAACGCCAGCGGCACGAACACCGCGACCAGTGTCAGGGCAATCGCAATGATCGGCCCGCTGACTTCCTGCATGGCTTTGTAGGTCGCATCGCGGGGTGACAGCCCAGCCTCAATATTGCGCTCTACGTTCTCGACGACAACAATCGCATCGTCGACCACGATACCGATGGCAAGCACCATGCCAAACAGCGAGAGCGCGTTGATCGTATAACCGAATGCCAGTAAAAGCGCGAACGTGCCGATGATCGACACCGGTACGGCCAACAGCGGAATCAGCGACGCGCGCCAGGTTTGCAGGAAGACAATCACCACCAGCACTACCAGGGCGATCGCTTCGAACAGCGTCATGATCACTGCATTGATGCTTTCCTGAACGAACTGACTGGGGTCATAGGCAATTCGGTATTCCAGATCCTCAGGCATGTCGGCCTGCAACTCGTCCATCGCGGCGCGAACATCCCGGGAAATCTGCAAAGAGTTCGCGCCGGGTTGCTCAAAGATCACCACCTGTGCCGACTGCTCGTTATCCAACAGCGAGCGCAACCCGTATTCGGCCGCACCGACCTCAACCCGTGCTACATCGGAGAGATGAGTCACGGCGCCGTCGACCGAAGACTTGAGGATGATGTCCAGGAATTCCTGCTCAGTTTTCAGTCGACCCTGAGCGTTGATACTTAACTGCAAAGGGACGTTCGTCATCATCGGTGCGCCGCCGACCATCCCCGCTGCGACTTGTACGTTCTGCTCGCGAATGGCATTGACCACGTCGGTCGCCGTCATGTTCAGGCGCGCGATTTTCTGCGGGTCCAGCCAGATGCGCATGGAGTAATCGCCACCGCCCCACAACCTCGCCTCGCCGACGCCGGGAATGCGCGCAAGCCGATCTCGCACGTTGATCAGGAGATAGTTACGCAGGTAGGGCATGTCGTAGCGACGGTTCGGTGAGACCAAGTTCACCGCGATGGTCAGCGTCGGCGATGACTTGATTGAGGTCACCCCCAGGCGCTGGACTTCTTCGGGCAGGCGCGGAAGCGCTTGGGCTACTCGCGTCTGGATAAGCTGCTGGGCAAGGTTGGGATCGGTGCCCAGTTTGAACGTCACCGTGGTGGTCATGTTGCCATCGCTGGTCGCCTGCGACTGCATGTACAGCATGTCCTCGACGCCATTGATTTGCTCCTCGATAGGCGAAGCAACCGTGTCGGCAATCACCTTGGGATTTGCCCCAGGGTACTGGGCATGCACAATCACAGAAGGCGGTACGACTTCCGGATATTCCGAGGAAGGCAATTTCATCAGAGCGATGAGCCCGGCGAGTACGACCAGCACTGACAAAACACCGGCGAAAATCGGCCGATCGATAAAGAATCTTGAGATATTCATGGGACTTGCTACGCCTTAGGCCGCGGGCTTGATTGAAGGAGCCAGGCTCGCCATATCGACGCTTTGAGCATTTACTGAGTCTTGTGGCCGCACGCGTTGCATACCATTGACGATCACCCTGTCTCCGGCTTTCAGGCCGCTCAATACCACACGCAGTCCGTCATGCAAGTTACCCAGTACCACCTCGCGGTATTGGGCGCGATTCTGCTCATCCACCGTCAGCACGAACTTGCGCGTCTGGTCGGTTCCGACCGCCGCATCATTGATCATCACTGCCGTGTGCGGCTGACCACCGCTGACCTTGATGCGGGCGTACAGGCCCGGTAGAAGTGCGCCGTTGGCATTATCGAAACGGGCGCGTACACGGATGGTGCCCGAGCGGCTGTCCAGTTGATTGTCGACCGAATCGATCCTGCCTTGACGGGAATAGCCAGATTCATTGGCCAGCCCCAGCGATACCGGTACCGCCAGACGAGAAGCACCACTGAGGTAGCTCAGATATGTCTGCTCATCGACGTCGAACGAGGCATAAATCGGAGACACCGACACCAGCGTAGTCAGACGCGGCGCAGCGGCACCACTCGCAACGACATTGCCCAGCGTCAACTCCGCGCGGGACACCCGACCGGCCACAGGCGCAACTATCTGGGTGTAGCCAAGATTGATCCGTGCGGAATCCAACGCGGCCTGCGCTGTTTTTACCTGCGCTTGGGCTTCGCGCAGTGCATTGTGTTTTTCGTCCCGATCACGCTTGGAGATCGCGTTGGCATCGATGAGCCGGTCAGCACGCGCGGCGTCCGCCGTGGCGAAAACTGCGCGCGATTGTGCCGCGGCCAACACGCCCGCGGCACGGTCCAATTCAGCCTGGTAGGGTTTGGGGTCGATGCTGAACAACAGTTCGCCTCGCTTCACCAGACTTCCGTCCTTGAAGTGAACGCCAACAATCGTGCCGCCTACCAACGGCCGAATGGCAACCTCATCAATCGCCTCCAGTCGACCGGAGTAGGATTGCCACTCTGTAATGGGTTGCGACACTACAACCGCAACACTGACGTCAACGACCGGCGCCGGAGCGCTGGCTGCTTCGGCAGAGCTGATAAATGTACCTTTGTGACGCTGCGCAAAAGGTACGCCCGCAGCACAAACAACTATAAAGAGCGCACCTAGCGCTACGGACACACTTTTACGACTAGCTAACATCATGATGATTCCTGGTAATCGGATCAGATAACGCTAGGACTTGCGACCTATCGCCGGGGCCGGACCAGTTCATCGGATGGATCACACAGGACCGGAGGCGTCCATTGTGGAAGCCTCTTACGGATTGATAAACGATGCGCAGGGACACCCATTGTGGCGTTTATCGACACAATGAAAATCGAGGAAAATCAGCCAGCCAACATGTTGACGATCCAATTGATCAGCGGGCTGGATGCCGAATGCGGGTGCCAGGCCACAATCAACTCATATCCAGGGGGACTGACATTTTCTTCCAGTTGCACGATTTTCAAACCGGGGTATGGCAGAAGGCGGGAGGGAATGAACGCCACAGCGCCAGTGGCTTTGACCATCTGCCCAACCAGTAGAAAATGCGGCACCGAGAGAATGATGTTGCGTTGCAAGCCGCGTTGCTCGAACCAACCATCTGCCGAGCCCTGCAAATTGGCCCTGGCGGGCGAAACCACCACATGAGGCTGTCGAGCCAATGCGTCCAGACTGACCACACCATGGCATAGCTCAGACGCTTCTTGCGCGACGCACACATAGTGCTCATGAAACAGAGTCCGCCGCGGAAAGTTCGCCGGAACGTACTCAGGAAGGGAAATCGCAATGTCGATCTCACCGCTAGCCATTTTTCCAGCCAGAGAATCGATTTGCAGCTCGCTCAGGATCAACTTTAGATGGGGGGCCTGCTCACGAATGTCACTCAGACGAGGAGCGAGGGCGACATAGTGCGCGTAGTCCGCCCCACAAATATTCACCTGAGCAAACGCCTGTGCTGGATCGAAAGGTGCTCGATCTATTAGCCGATCAAGTGCGCAAAGGATTTCATTCACTTCGCCCGCCAGTTCCTGTGCTAGCGACGTGGACGTAACTCCACGGCCCGTGCGCACGAACAACGGATCGCCAAAAACCTCCCTTAACGTCGCCACATTAGCGCTAACGGCTTGCTGAGTTAGCCCCATCTGGTCGGCGACAACACTGAGATTTTTTTCCTTGAGCAATGCGGAAAAAATCCGCAGCTGTTTGATTCCTAGTCTCGCTACTCTGTTCATATTTGTATCTTATACAAAAAATGATTGTTTGTTGTTGTATCAGCTGCGCCATAGGCTGCGATCCATAGCCTCCAACACGGTCCTTCCATGCTAAGCCTTTCCACGCTGCCGTATTACGCTCAGCCGGCATTTCGCCGCACCTTTGAAGAAGGTCAATTGACACTGGGCGCGGTCTTTCCTATCGAAGCCTACTCAGGCGCATCCCCAACCATGCAGCACCAGGCAGAACGAGCACGGCAAGCAGAAGCCGCGGGATTTGCCGCGTTATGGGTTCGTGATGTGCCTTTACTGGATCCTGACTTCGGTGATGTCGGTCAAGTGTTTGACCCATTTGTTTACCTTGGTTACATCGCTGCACAAACCGAACGTATCGCGCTCGGAACAGCATCTAGCGTGGTGCCTCTTCGCAATCCCTTGCACTTGGCCAAAGCGGCCACAAGCGTCGACCAACTGAGTGGCGGTAGACTGCTACTCGGGGTTGCCACGGGCGACCGTCCGGTGGAGTTTCCGGCATTCGGCGTTAATCCCGAACACCGTGGTGAACTGTTTCGCGAATACATCGAAGTACTGAGAAAATCGCAAACCACTCGTTTTGAGGCCTTGCGATGGAGTAATGGCCTGCTGTCTGGCGGCGATATGGTCCCCAAGCCCTTCGCCAATGAAATACCTTTGTTGATTACAGGAAACAGTCGCCAATCCATTGAATGGATCGCTGCCAATGGCCATGGCTGGATCAATTACCCGCGACCGCCAGAGCATCAGCAAGCCATCATTCGCCACTGGCGGGCGGTCGTGCAGCAACAATGTGGCGAGGTCTTCAAGCCTTTTTGCTGCTCGCTCTACGTCGAACTGACCGATAATCCCGACTTCCCTCCACACGCCATTCATTTGGGTTATCGGCTGGGCCGCAACCACTTGAAAGCGCTCCTAGAATTGCTGCGCGATATTGGCGTTAATCACGTCATGCTGAATTTCAGATTCGGCCAGCGACCGGCCCAAGAAATGATCGAGGAGTTGGAGCAGTTTGTGGTGCCACATTTCAGCGCTAGAGCGAACTGAAACAACCCGTGAATCACCGATTGGCCACCAACAATAACTCGATCCGATTCATCGCGGGGATGAGCGCGGTGGCAATTTTTATGGCTTTGGCGGTAGGACGCACACCGTGCTCGGCCCGAAGAAATAAACGATCGCGGAAGTGCAATCGCAATTGAGCCAGCGAGTTACTCACCGCAGGTTGCTTGACGCCAAGACAAAGGGCCGCCCGGGACACGCTGCACTCACGATAGACCACTATGAAAGTAGTCATCAGATTGAGATTGAAATCTATGAAACACTTTTCATTAATGGCCATCAGTCACTCGCATCTGCACGCGGATGAGACTGAGGCAACTTGGGAAAAACATATATGCAACGTATTGCCCGCCCATCTGAACCTATCCGAAGTCCGAAAAAGAATGCTGTTTCGTTGAGAATAAACAGCAACCGCCTGTTGATAAACGATGCCGAAGAAGACGCTTTGTGGCGCCAGGAGAGACAATGATCAGACGGTCTGATATTTCGATGCCCGATATAGTGACATTCACCGCCGTTGCTCAAACCGGGAGCTTCACTCGCGCCGCTGAGGGCCTGGGCACAGATAAATCCAACGTCGGAAAAGCCGTGCAACGCCTGGAGAAACGCCTTGGCACCCAATTGTTCCAGCGGACCACGCGGGTAATTCGTCTCACCGAAGATGGGGAAATCTATTTAGTGGGGGCTTTGACCGCTCTGGATTATCTCAAAGAGGTGGAACATTCCCTTAAAGTTCGGCGCAGCGAGCCAATTGGACGCGTGCGACTCAATCTCCCCGCAAGTTTTGGCCGTCTGCTTTTGCCCACGTTCGCAGCCCTCGCTGGGCGCTATCCGAAACTCACCCTGGAACTGGCCATCACCGATCAGGTGTCAGACCCTGTTGCAGAAGGCTGGGATATCGTCGTGCGCATCGGCGAATTGCTGACCGACAGTGAAATGACCGTGCGAAAGTTGTGTGACACGACCTTTGGACTTTATGCATCTCCGGACTACATCGCTCGCAGGGGCGACCTTAAATCGGTGAGTGATATCGCCAACCACTCAGCGTTGATCTTCCGTGGTCGTAACGGTCGTTTGCGTCCATGGACGCTACTTGATGAAGGCCATATCAGGGAAATCTCCCCTGAGCCACAAATCATCACATCAGATACACAGGTCATCATCGACGCTATGGTTAAAGGCCTCGGCGTCGGCCAAATACTCGACCGCATGGCCCAACCGTATATCTGTGAGGGCGCGCTCGTGCATTTGCTGCCTCAGTCAAGTACAGCCGGATTACCTGTGCATGCTTTGATCCCCTCAGGACAAAAAATGTCGGCAAAAACTCGGGTAGTTTTGAATCATTTGTCAGAGAGCTTGAGATTACCCGCAACCTAACACAATCCTGAGTTCAGTTACCGGTAATAGCTGGAGAACTACAACGGCGACTGATATCAGAAATAATGATGTGTTATGCAACTATAAAATAGCGGCCCATTTAAATCACCACTATCACACCTACTGGAATTAATAAACACTAAACCCTTGCCCTGAGGCGAATGGTTTTTAATTATCACTATCGGCGAAGTCGATTATACCGAATCCAGAAAGCCGATAAGCTATTACCAAGCGAAGCATAAAGCCATACGAATCAACCTTGTCTTTTTGTTCCGCCTACCTTTGGTTTTACTTTTGACCCGCCCGCAAGCGGGTCTTTTTTTGCCTGAAATAAACAGAACGTTATTGTGGTAAAAAACGCCACAAAGTGTTTCGACAAACATCATTTATCAACTCATCAACCAAGATCATAATCTCGACACTCATTCGGATCTCAGACCGAAAGGACGCAAGAACCATCTATTTCCAAAATGCTTTGCGCTTAAGTAGGTCAACAGACTTAGCCCGGAGGTCAAATGCCACTGTTAGAGGCTCAAGCGTTTTATCTTCTAAACACTAAGAGCATAGGCTTTAGCCAGCCCATTGATATATTCGGTTGCGATACTTGGATGGTAAACCATCTGAGCGGAGCAACCCGCGCTCGCAGCAGGCCTGCGGACTATTCAATACTTCATTCCGAAAGATTCAGCACTCCAAAACTTGTACCAACACTCGACTAAAAAATATTGAATTGCTGACTGAGTGTTTATTTCCATCCACCAAAGGAAGTCAGAGTTATGAGTAATCTTAATGGCAAACGCGCACTGGTCACAGGCGCAAGTCGTGGTATTGGTAAAGCAATCGCCCTAGCATTAGCAGCCAAGGGGGCGGACGTTGCGATTACCTATGAACGATCTCATGAAAAAGCAGAGGCACTGGTAAAACAAATCAAGGAGAGCGGACGCAACGCTGTGTCATTCCAAGCCGATAGTTCAGACCCCGAAGCGGTCAAAAACTCCGTCAATCAAGCCGCTCAGGCTCTGGGCGGTCTGGACATACTGGTAAACAATGCAGGAATTTTCCAGTACGGTCCGCTCGATGAATTAGAACTTGACACTCTAAATTCAGTGTTAAACATCAATGTTAAGTCTGTAGTGCTGGCAAGTCAGGCTGCACTGGTTCATTTACCTGATGGTGGCCGCATTATCAATTTAGGTAGCTGCTTGGCTGAACGCGTACCGATGACCAATCTAAGCATTTATTCAATGAGCAAAGCGGCACTCATTGCACTGACCAAAGGCCTGGCGAGAGACGTGGGCGCACGTGGCATTACTGTAAACATCGTACACCCCGGCCCTACAGATACAGACATGAACCCCGCCGATGGCGCCGGTGCCCAGGCGATGCGAGATGGCATGGCGCTGGGTCATTACGGCAAGGTCGAAGACGTAGCCAACATGGTGGCATTCCTTTGCGGACCGGATGCACGGCATATAACCGGTGCAGGGTTTACCGTTGACGGTGGCTTCAGCGCTTAGAGCATCCTCACCGGTTTATAAATCACGTTCAATTCAAGGAGCTGGAATAATGACTATCGGCTATACCGGGGGATGGGTTGCAAAGTCAGGCCTACTGATTAATAACATGACGAACGGCAACTCTGTATCGAATAGTGTCAAAGTCAGACAGATGTTGGCTCTGGTAGGAAATAATCCTAATGCTCTTAACACGGCAAAAATGGATGAACAGAAAGTCTATAAAAACGTCAAAGGCTTCGACCCTGAAAACGTATCGTCAAAGCAGCTAGGAAATCTTAGTGCTTTTTTAAGAGGTCAAGGATTGATTTCCGATATAACCTCCATGACATTAATGAAAGCCGGAGATAGATTCGATAGATTTGGCCTACAGAATGATCCAGACGCCAAATTCAACGCACTGGAATATTTCGCCATGCAATTAGATAGCATTCAAGCCAACAGCATCAAGGGCGACAAGTACGCTGCTAGCCTTGTACCAGAATACACGACGGCTATCCATGTCCTGAGAAACTTACAATCTTATGGAAAAGGTAATGGCATGACAGTAAATACCAAAACATAAGAAAACAACCCCCCTGAATTCAAGCCACGCTATTAAACTTTAGCGCAAATTCTTTCAATGTCTCGACCATCAAGCCCCGAGGCATGGCCCCGTTGCAGAAGAATCGCTTGGAATTTTTGAGAGCAATTCGGTGAACGCATCTCGCCGGTGGCTCCTCTTCTCTAACGTCCGCTTTTGGCCGATTTCTGCCGGTCAAGGCACGCCCATTGCGCGGGTCAGATCCGATGCAAACAACTGGGCAAGTCGAATGCAAATGGCTGGTCAGTTGCAATGCAAACGGGTGGTCAAGTGGAATGCAATTCTCCATCTAGCTGTGAGACGTTGAGGAGCCGAGCTCTTTTTTGATTCTATAAACCGTGGCCATCCCGACATTCGCAGCTTCGGCTATCTCTTTGACTGTCATGTTTGAAGCCGATTGACCTTTGAGAAGCTTTTCAACCCGCTGCCATTTCTCAATGCTCTTCCGTTTCCCTACCGCTTTCCAAGAAGGATCAGCCGCTCTCTTGTTGGCAATACCCTGCCTAATCCGTTCGACACGTTTTTCTTGATCAAGACGAGCCATGGTCGCCATTAAATCAATGAGCATGTTATTAATTACATGCATTACAGAGCCTGCAATGTCGCTGCGACCGTTGAGGCCTCCATCCAGATGCTCCCAGCTAGTAGGTAAGTCGGCCACTACCAGCCTCAAACCTTTTGAATTAATCGTCCCCTTAAGGGCTTCCCAATCCGCTTGGCTGAGCCGGGAAAGGCGATCTACTGATTCAACACACAAAACTTCCCCAGGCTCCGCAATGGTCAGCAGCCTGTGGAGTTCAGGCCGTTGCAATTTGGTACCAGAGAAATTGTCGGCATAGACCCCGGCCACTACATAATTTCGGCTGGCTGCAAAAGCCATCAAAGAAACACGGGCCCGGTTCGCATCCTGATCTTTTGTAGACGCTCGCAAATATAGGTGTGCAAGGACCATACAGGAACACTCTCATTAAGACATAAAAACAGATAGAACAATGATAATCTATCATTTAGACTTCTGCCAATATCTATTTGATAGCGCGGCTTACAGCTCCAGCGATTCTCTTAAAGGTAGACACAAACGATAGGATGCCTAACCACTCCCTCACAGCGCCGATGTAGACAGGATGATGGCAAATGAGTAGCGTCGCAGGTTCATCGGTTTTGCAAATTTAGGACACCCGTGTAGGAACCACTTACGCACGGACGCGCTGGAAAACAAGCTCCGGATATCTGCAAGGAAGGCATCATGCCAAATAAAATCAGCATCAACGAAATCTATGACAAGCCCTTAAACTTTTTAATCGGTGCAGGCGCTTCTTATGGGCTCTTCCCAACTTTAGCTCTTGATATTAAAAATATCTGGGATGAAAGCCAGACCATTGAAACTTTGGCGACCCACTTCCAGCACGAAAATAACCAGTCACTCTACACATTGCTATTCATGCACTATTATAAAGAATGCATCGAACCTGTAATGCAGTTCAGTCTAGCTCAGATCAAAGAAGACACAGAAAAGTCAAGCGTTACTAACAACTATGAAAATTTCTTAGTCACAATATTAGCAATCTTACAAAGTAGGAAGGATTACGAAAAAACCTGCAATCTATTCACAACAAACTATGATGGATGTTTTGTTCATGTGGCTGATGACATACTTAGAAAAGGAACTACTGATTTCATCATAAATGATGGGACGCGAGGGTTCAACAAACGCTATCTACAGGCCAAAAATTTCAATAGCCTAGTTTCGCAAACTGGGATTTTCGAACGTCACCGCACCACGATACCACAAATAAATCTAATTCATTTACATGGATCTGCGTATTGGTATAAAGACGGAAGCAGTATAACTGTCGACTACTCCAACAATAGAGCGGACCATCTGATCGATGATTTACCACTCGAAAAACTCTCCGAATTTTCAAGCCTATTGAAAGACAAAGATGGTTTAGTAGAGAATATTCCCAACTTTGAAATAAGTCAGCAAGAGCAGGATTGCTTTTGGAAAAAATACTCGACACTGCCTATCGTTAATCCAACCAAATGGAAGTTTCACGAGACAGTGTTCGAAGAGCATTATTATCAGATGTTACGACTGCTCAGCTACGAGCTTGAGAAGCCAAACGCGGTCTTCATAACGTTTGGGTTTTCATTCGCAGATGAACACATCCTAAATCTAGTAAAACGATCTTTGTCGAATCCATCACTGCAAGTGTTCATATGCTGCTTCCACCAACACGAACACGAATCTATGAAACGGCTATTCGATATATATAAAAATGTTGAGCTTATTTCCACGGACGAATATCTCAACTTTAGAAACTTCAATGATAACGTTTTTACGCTCACCGAGCAGTTAGGCGCTCACCACTTGTCTTCCGGAGACAGCCAATGAGCATTAAGATAGGAGAAGTGATAGGAGTACATGGAATAAAGGTTACGCTAAAAGTATTCGAAGAATCAAACAGAGAAACCCTATTTTATGAAGGCGCTAAATATAAAGGAGTTTCAATCCGAGAATATATTTCAATCAGAAGGGGTTTCAGAGACATCATCTGCATAATCGAAGGCGAGTACCTAGACGAGAATAGATATGAGCAACACTCTGAAAAAATGCAATACATCAGAAAAGTCGAAGCCAAACCAATAGGATACTTTGAACACGACAAATTTAATGAGGGCATTAAATTTCTTCCGATGATCAAAGATCCAGCTTTTTTAATGCAAGAAGCAATGATCTCGAAGATTTATACGCGAAACCAAAAAGAAGGTTTTGTTATTGGAAAAATGCTGAAAGAAGAACTGCCTATATCGTTACCTTGGGAAAAACTATTCAACAGTCACATTGGTATATTCGGAAACACAGGCAGTGGGAAGTCAAATACACTGGCAAAACTGTACACAGTGCTATTTGAACAGAAGGCAGATGCTATAGGTCAGAAAAGCAAGTTTGCTATTCTAGACTTCAATGGAGAATATACAACGGGCCAATTTATTGAAGGCAGTAGGAAATCGGTACTAAAGCTAGACACATCGATAACAGATGGAGATAAATTTCCGTTAGCGCCGGAAGAGTTCTGGAACTCTGACACCTTATGTATTCTTTTCCAAGCTACCGCGAATACCCAACGACCTTTCCTAAATCGGTTAATAAACGGAAGAGCAAAATTTATTGATGCTCCTAATAGTTTACTGAACTACATCCGAGGAACTTTTCTGGCGGTATTTAGCGCAACTGCACCAAAGCCAGAGGCGCTCGATCTTTTAAGGCGGGTTGTAGATAGCGTAGGGGCTGTGGGCCTCGGCACAATGCTCCGAGAAATTTCCTGGCATGGTGCTGCTAATAAATTCCACCGATCTAGAGATAATTTGTTTTTTCAGGCAGATGGCATTGCTTTCCAAAATACTTTTGCCCTAGCCGTTGCGCAACTCACAATTGGCGATACGAATCAATTTGATGAACTAATAACTCGGGCAGATCTTCAGTTAATCCACGACCTACTGCACGGGCACGTACAATTTGAGCATATTCAGCCACTTTTAAAAAGGATAGACTCTTCCCTATCGGGCCTGAAAAAAGTTATCGTTATTGGGGAAGAGGAAGATAAAACAAAGCTTCTAACAGTAATATCCTTACGAAAATGCAATCAGGATATCAAAAAAGTTTTGCCTTTGCTGATAGCTAAGCATTTCTATCATCAGCACAAGAATACCGTTAAAAATCCACCCGACAAGACGATGCACCTGATCATCGATGAAGCTCATAATATTCTATCCCAGCAGTCATCAAGAGAGCACGAAAGCTGGAAAGATTACCGACTTGAGCTTTTTGAAGAGATCATCAAAGAAGGCCGAAAATTTGGTATGTTCATCACACTTTCGAGTCAGCGCCCGGCCGATATTTCCCCAACTATAGTATCGCAGCTTCACAATTTCTTTATCCACCGGTTAGTTAATGAGCGCGATCTATATCTGCTAGACAATACTATCAGCACTCTTGACAATCTCTCTAGGAGCTTGATTCCTAATCTATCTAAAGGCTGCTGTATCATCACAGGAACGTCTTTTGATTTACCTATGACTTTACAAATTGAAAAACTGAATTTTGCTAGGCAGCCCGACAGTGAAGATGTCAATCTTGAAAAGCTCTGGGCTAGTGAGTAGAATTTTGATGACCTAATCTAAAGAACGCGTGTACATCATTTTATATTGCCATGGCGAAGCTGTTACTCGCCATGCTTTTTCTGGGAAATGCAAATATGACATAATCTCTTTGCGAAGTTTCCGTATATTTATATCACAGCCCTGAAGCCCCATAAAAGCAGCTTCGTAGACAAGATCTTTAAATGATGACCAGTTGTTTTCATTTTTCAACATGACCTGACCATATTTAATTTTGACAAGAGGCTCATACTTTACGTAAAACTCTTTGTTGAATGTATCACTGGCCTCAATGCGCTCTAGCGCCATATAGGCCATGACCATTAGCTCTCTTAACTTCTTGAGCATTGCACTACGCTCTATATCAAGTTCAATAAAACGAGTCAGACTATCCATATAAGCTAAAAATTTAGATTCATCACGCTTAGCTGGCTTATACAACGGCCTGCGGGTAGCAGCTTTATAACGATCACTTAATTCATTGAAACTCAAATCCAAAAGCTTATCCATGGTTAGCTGATTATCAGACTCCATGATTTTTTTAGCAATCTGAACTCTCTTAGATTTCCTGACCGAGCAACTTCTTATGTAGTTAGTTAATACATCTCCTAAGAATTCTTTAATTAAGCGCAAGACTTCTTTATTTGGAGTATCTCCTCCCACAGTCCAAACCGGATCAAGATCTTCAACACCGATGTAGAGACCGCCTCCCGCGTGGCTATTTCTGAATATATTATTCTGATAGTCTCCTCCATAATAAAGATTTCTATAATGGAGCAATCCAATGAATTGATTGCCCTTAACTGGTGCTACATGGCACAAATGCACATGTCCCGCAGGTCTATTCCTAATCAACTCCATTGTTCTGGCGAGAGACTCAAGTGTATGGTCGCTCAAAATCTGGACTGTACCCGCGTATTTACATTGAGCAACCACGTAGCGCATCTCGTCATTCAGCAGGAGGTTATCTTCTCTATGCTGCATACGAATCGATAAGTTTTGAGCACGTTTTTTTATGCGGTGCTGCCTTTTTCGACAAGTTGGAGTGCAATACACCTGATTTCGAGCTTGCTTGGATTCATTAAACAATTTTTTATTACAAGCAGGACATGTTATTGCCATGATTACTCTCCTTATTGAGTAGTAATCATTTACAGTTTTCTAAGGCGTCACCCATATCCTGACTAGTAAAACTTGATCATCGAACCAAGTAGACAGCTGATCCGAATGATCAGTACATCAACGAAACATGAAAGAGACGCTATCACAGACCTGCGAACAGGCTTTTTAGGTCCGAGTTGAGGGCAACGGCAAGGGTATTGATCGCGTCAAGGCTAGGATTGGCCCCGCCGGTTTCGATTCTGGACATGTACGTACGCGCGAAACCACAACGATCAGCAAATTCCTCCTGGGTCATGCCTGTGGCAAGACGGAGTTCACGAACACGATGACCAAAGCGATGACGTAGGGAAGGAGGCATTCCCAGATGATGTGGTGATGTGATCTAATCGTGAACACACTAATCGTGACATTGGGTGCTTTATGACCAGCCTTTTGGCGAAATCTTGGATACCAGCCTGCTCGCCTATAGCCAGCCTTCGCCAAGGCATCAGTTTGCGATGGTCGACCCCATCACCAGAACCATAGGTTTGTATGGTTTCAGAGTATCGAGTAATTAGGCCCCATCTTGATTGCTTTTACTTCCCTCACTTTTACATAAGCATCAAATTCTACGCTGATAAGGAAGTTGGATATGCACAGATTATTTGCGATGCTCTGCTTCACATTACTATGTCCCTTGTCTCATGCCGCTTTGCCACCTTCCCCCTTGACTATTTCGGCGGCTCAGGAGGTGGCAAACGAATTCAAGGACCACTATGAGGATGACTTTAATTACGATATGTCAAGAGTTGCTCAGTCCATACTCCCTACGCCAGAACGGTCATATGTTTATGCTAAGTACATGAATAAAGCGTTCGAAAAAGCCGGTTATAGCTTGGACGAGACTTTATATGATTTCTTCAAGACTGGTGGTGCAGCTGGGGGGGTCGCAGGCCATCCTAATATTTTATTTGCTCAAAAACTAAATCTCACTGTATATGCTGCTGCTTTGAAGAATGCTGATATCGCTAACGCGTTTATCCAGGCTAATGCTGTTTCTGAAAGAACAATACTGTATGCAAAAGATGTTGCGATAGATTTTCCAATTACAAATGTTGATTATGTGGTTGACGCAACTCCAGGATATTTGATACCGGGCAGCGAAGGGTACAGCCGAGAAAACGGGAGATTCATAGGTCAAATAAAAATTGGGGCTGGCCCTTGGAAAGGCTGGTTGTACTTCGAGTCTGAAACACGTCGGGGTGAACAGTACGGTATCGGAGTTGCAGATATTGCAGGTCTTGACGATGATGAAGCAGAGGTATTCAAAGCGCTAAATGGGAAAAGGGTAAAAGTTGAGGGTACTTACTTTATGGCTAAAGGACAAACGGTGGGAGACCCTAACACCAGAAATTTAGCAATCGACCCGTTACTTTTCGATATGAGTCACAGGTTGACCTTTAAAGTTCTATAACATCCCTGGGTCAAAAAGGATTCTCCGTGAGCACTCTCAAATACCTAGCCATTGCGGCAATTTCAAGCGTTTCAACTTTCGCATTCTCCCAGCAGTTTACCTACTTTTCATACCAAGAAGACGGATATGCTGGAAGAATGCTCGTTGCGAACGAGCTAGCGTACGGCAGCCCTGTACAAACTATTGCTGTACATATACAGACTGTAGATACCAGCACCCATCACGAGTGTGATGTTTGGGCTATGGAGAACACTGTATCCAGGATCGAGTCGAATGGAGAGATATCTACATCGATGCGGGTGGTAGATGAAAATAAAAAAGCTACCGGTGAAACTTTTAATGTTGTACTAGGGAAGTCAGGAGCTGTAATTACGTCGTTCACGCCAAGTGAGTATTGCGGAGTTTCAGCGACTTTCTCCGGTCATTGGGTGCGTAGTCAAGAGGAAACCAGTGGCGAAAATGAAGAGGAAGGTGAGCAGGATGCGTTGTGAGTGTTGGTAATTATTAATATAGATGTCCACTCTCGACTGCCTAGCCAATTATAAAAAACTAATAGGCCCCGCCATGGAGTTTCAAGCGGGGCTTTTTTATTTCAGGCTGATTCCAGTACCGCACTCTGCTGGAATACTCCACAGCCCTTTGCAGTAGGTTTATCAAGGTCTCAGGTGGGTTCATCATATGCCATTGTTTGCCGGTGGCCGTGCTGCGCAGACGAGCCTTCTGGCATTGCTCCTATACACCTTAAGCGTGACCGAAATGTAAGTATTAGCACTTTTTGGCACAGGGTTGCTGCGAAAGGTGAGTAGACGGATTTGACAGCCATGTCGCTATATAAGGTTGTTCGCGTGCCCTTTGAGTTGCGCAGGCTCATACTCGCTTTTTAGTCATGAAGTCTGTTTGGTGGCTCTTTGGAAAACGAAACCTTCCTGCTTTGTTTCAAGATAAAGAAGAAAATACTTGGATACCAACTGTCTAGTCTGTTCTAGTGGCAGATTTTTCACCTCCCCCTCCATCTTGTGGAAGAACTTATCTCTGATTCCCTTTATTCTCTTGAACTCTGCTATGTCCGCATCAGAGTTTGTCCTATCGTAGAGGTTTGACAAGGCAGCAAACTTATCTGCCAAACGATACTTGTCATTCATTACAATGAGCATGCGGCTCGAGAACTCTTTATGTGTCGTTGCGCCGTTGATGCTTATCGTAATGCTCGATTGCAGCTCCTTAAACTGCTTCGCAACGAAAATCTCTAGAGCTGTCCATGCTGCAATAAAGGCGTGAAGATGGCCGCTCTTATCTGGAGTAAGGGATTCTGAATAGATGGAAATTAAGTCTTTTAGTTCTTTGTCGTGATGAAAAATTGAAGAGAGTCCTTTGGCGACTGTTATTTCATCCATGGAGATTTCTGACATTGTGCCCCCTTCAAAAACCTCCACGGGGTTTAGAAATTCTATTATCGATGACTCCTTGTTTGTGACGTAGTACTGCTCGTGAATGAAGTCATAGTTTTTCGAGAGCAAATTTCCTCTGGCAAATGTCATCGCCGCCGAGACAGTTTTAAACGCATTTTCCGCATTGTATTTTAATGGCGCCTTGACGTAGGCTTGAATTTCGGAATTTTCTTCATAATAGCTACTGACAACTTCGAGCGGTAGATATGACTCTACATGTATCACGGCATGGTTATGAGCTTGAAGGATGAAAGTGTTTCGACGAATGCTATTTTTCTCCTTAGTCTTTTCGTGAAGCTTGTCAGAGTTTTCTTTATTTTGCGGGCAGAGGACTCTATCTACCAGTTCTATATAGCCTTTTAAGCCTAGAAGACGAATCGACACATTCTCATCATGTAGCAATACAGAGTTCAAGTCTGGGCTTGGATTGTAAATTCCTGTTGCGGCGTAAACACAGCAATAGTTAATGATTGCACCGCTTTTATCCGTCATAGAGCTCTCGGGGGGGGGAAATGTGTTGAGGAGGTTCAGAAAGTGTCGGAATAATATCAAAGCTTTTAGCTGTCTGCGTCTCCGCTTCGCGGACCACGCTGCTCCAGGTTAGCTTGCCGCCACCGAGCTTGTTCGCCGGCTCGTCAAAATCAATATTCAAATCATCAGAGGGGCCCGGTGTTGGTCGTTAGGAAAACTGGGCATAAGAAAACATGCTTGGGGAGCATTGCTGTCCGTGCGAACAGACAATGCTCCAGCTTTCGGTTAATAAAGATTTTCAAAAAGTGAGCCTGTCGCATTAGCCTCGGTACTTTTCGGAGCTTCCTGTATCTGTGCAGAGCCTCCACTCCAAGAGTCAGCAAATGCTGAGCGCTCCAGCCCTGCGAAATCCAGTAGCACGCCGAGGAAGGACTTTTCCTCCAATTTGAGTTGGTCGAACCCACGTGGCTTCATCCTAAATCCTTCGGATTCTAATGAGCGTGCTAATTGAAATAGTGAAACGCCTTTCATCTGCGTCAACACATGGTCCGTGATCACTTCGGCAGGGATATTTTGGAGGTCTGTACGTATCGAGTTAAGCATTGATTGCGAAACTGCCCGGCCATTAGGTGTGTAGCGCTCAATCAGAGCGGCAGCAACTCGAACCTTTTCAAGTCCAGGGCCTTCCTCTTCATCACCGAATCTAATGATATTGGAGATGGTTTTGCGTCTGTCTTCTGCTGACTTAAAGAAAACTTTTGCAAGACAGAAATCTAGTGTCAGTGCAACTATTGATGCAGCAATATATGCTAGTCGCAGCGCTGTCTCGGCTGCAGGACTACTGGGGTGACTGGACGCTAGTAAGCGTGCAAAGGCAATGAAGTGATCTAGCGATCTGTTCACCGTCCCTGGGCCAAATCCATCAATTAATCCAGCTTTAAGGTCTTGGTAGCCAGTTTGAAATTCCTTGCTCCTACGGCCCTTATCTATCGACTTGATTAACTTGTCGAGATCTTCTTCGCTGAGTCTTTCTGGAAATATGATTTTTTCGCTTTCCGACATTCGCTTGAGATCCGCACCATCAAGGATCGATATTCCAAGGCGCGTTGCAACGTCCTTAATTACAGACCGGCAATCAGTCGTTGCGACGTGTGCCCCATCAACCTGGAGCAATTCAAGCAAACCCTTAGTCCACAACACGCGTTCGATAGCCTTAGGCTTCAGCTTTGACTTCGCGTCCACGATCTGACGTCTGCGAGAAGAACCATTTGATTGCTCATAGATCCATATGTCGACATCTGTTAAGTCGTCACCATCAAGTTGTAGTGGCACACCACGGACTGCGTACATTCCCGCTCGAAGAAAGTAAGCTCGAAGAAGCTCCTCTAGTACGTAGCCCTTATCTCCAGTCTTGGCCATTTATCAGATTCCTCTCTTGCTCCGAAGTGTACTCAAGATATCATGCGTATGGCGCTTGCTCGGCTGTGACTGTCTTTTTCTTGTTTGCTCGCGTGCGTACTCTGGCCCTTGATAATTAGTCATCGGAGCGCTTGGGGGCGTATTTATTGCTTCCGCATTTGCATTCCCGCGCTTAAGAACTTGAAGGGCAAGCTCACCAACTTCCTTTTTTAGCAGTTTCATACGGAACATACCAGAATTAGCGGGGAACAATTGGATGACTCGGTTCTGCTCCAAAACGCGATAGTCTGCGCCGATAGCTGAAGCGGGGCCAATAGTTCGGCCTGCAATCAGCGCGTCCAAGATCCAGTCGAAGCTAAGAATCCGCCCTTGTGAGGCTGGGCGTAGTTGCATTCCATATGATAAAGCAGACACAAGGGCTTTTGCCATGTCGAAAGTGTCGTCGATCAGTGGGTTTACATATTTGTGGAAAGCGCCAGGTAGCGTCACAAAAGCATGATCGCCTCGCTCGTTAGAAACTGTATTTACCTCTAGAACGCCAGCCGCCTTGAGTTTCTCAAAAAGCGGCACTCCGAGCTCCCTTTCGCAATTGTCAGCGTAAATGCAGCCTACGCTTTTAAGTTTCTCTGTTATGGATAGAAAACTACTTTGCTCTGCTGTTGAAAGAGAGGAAAGTACTCGAGCGGATTTGCTTACTGAGTCCTTTTTGAACAGGTTGCCATTAAACAGCAAAATATTCGAAGGGTCATCGCCCTCTTGATCTATGAAGCCAATCTCAGTGGAGCGCCGTATGAAATCATCAACGTCAGATGACTTCATTTTGTAACTGTCGCCAACGAACTCTTTGGCAATGATGAGCGAGACTGGAGCTTGAGACGCCATTTCCCCAATAGCAATCGCTGCGTGCTCATGCATACCCGGTTGAGCATCTTTGAAAATGTCGGCTGCATGTGACAAAACTGCGCGGGTCGTCACACCTATAACTTGTATTTCATCCCCGCCGGTATCAATCAGACGCTTAGCCTTGAGGAGCTCTAGGTAGTGCGGAAGCTCAACCCGAGGGTTCAGGCCGGTAGCCATAGCGATTGCGGCAACTTCCTGCTTCCCAAGATTGGATTCTTTAGTTTCCCCGAGTCGCATTAGAAGCTGTGCAGCCTTTCCGGCTTCGTCTATAACGGAATACTCTGCCGGCGCGGCAGTATCCGAAGCAATTTTCCTAGAGTGGTGAATAATCCACGCGCCAGTTGTCTCTTTATCCAAGCTCAAGTCCATCTGCTGCCCCCATTAGGTCCTTGATGAGCTGCTTTGCACTGGAGGTCTCTCCAGCGCTCCAAGCACGCAGGTTACCTGATTTTTATGTCGGGCCACCATAACGCCATCCTTCCAGTGCGTACGCTACGCGCAGCGAATCTACAATGTTTTGAAGCTCCGCGCTTCACGGGGGGCTCCAGAGGAGCGGAGCAAGCCGTAAAGGCTCGCCTCATGAATTGCGAGAGAGCCGCGCTGAGTGCCAAAGCGTCCCTATTATCTATACGAGTACCCAATTGAGCGCCTTTGTTGCTTTCATATTTCCTAGGGCTTGTGTGAATATTGGCTTGTACGTGTCTGATTCGATTCCTGTCTCGGTACCAGTAAAATAAGAGCTTCCCGGCTACTGATCAGTTTTTAAAAATGCCCGTGACAGCAGGGTGACAGCATTCTGCTCGATAATGTGGTGCGGAAAGGGCGGATTCGCAATACGCCGGCTACGATCAAGCAAGGACGAAGTAGGAGACCGGTCATGGCAAGTTACCCGCAGCGAGTTTGGGAAAATATCATTCCGCTGTCTGTAGGCAAGACGCTGCCAGAGGCCTTCGAGGAGTGGTCTTTTAAGGATGTGGTGAGGGATCACGAGCACCCGACTGAGACATGTGAGCTTTGTGATCAGGAGTCGCTCCGCTATCAGTTTGAGATTCGAAACGCGTTCACAGGCCACGCGCTTTGGGTGGGTTCTCAGTGCATCCTCAGATTCGGTGTTTCGGTATTTGAAGCGGGCCGTAAACTCTCCGCAAAGGACACGCAGAAAAAGCTGGATCGTTTGACGCAGAAGATGCGCGACGATGCTTGCTTGCGATCGCTGCAGAAGCTCGCCGACGCAGAGGGCGGCTCAATACTCGCTAACGCCCTTCGCTACTATCAAGGTCATGGGTACCTTTCCCCGAAATTCGCCTTCGTGGTTCTGTGGAGGCTGAAGGAGAACGACATCGACCATAGCCCTTCTTTTTTCAAGGTTGCCCTTCGGCGTGATCAGCATAAAAAGGACCTGCGAGAGATGAAGCTATCGAGTGTTCATATGATCTGGCCGGCGCTGTCTTCTTCTCAACGCGAACTGTCAATAAGGCTTGGGCATCGCCCGCCACCACCGCCTTTACCGTCACCGCCATCATTTCCAAATCTTCCACCCTTACCGCTTTCTTAAGGGTTACTGTGGCCCCGGTTCCGTCGTGGTTGAGCATGAGGCGTGTCGAGCTGCGGCGCGCACTCCAAGACCTGCCGCCAGTAACTCCTTCACACGCTTGTGCAGATCCTCGTCTGTCGGCCGGCCCTGGTACTTGCCGGCGGCCCTGGCCTTTTCGATGCCCTGAGCCCCTGGCAACGGCCGCCCTTATGAGCTGAACCGCACTCAAGCGAAGCTAACAAGCCCGAAGTTGGAATCCCGGCCAAAAGCGTCAAGGATGTAGAAGGCCGGCGAATGCCAGTCCCGACATGGATGAGCGAAGAGCGAAACCGCTACTCACACCGGAACAGATCAGTCATGCGCGACACTTGATTGCCGAAGAGCATAGGCCTGTGGCAGAGGCAGCCCGTCTATTGGGGGTTCATCGAGGCGTCGTATGTGGCGATCGCGATGTTGATAGTCAACGTGGAAACACCCCAATCGAGCGCGAGGTCATTCTCGGCAATCTCGAGTGTAGGCAATGTTTACAAAGACGATGGAGGAAGGGTCATAGACGCAAAACGAGCCCTGAAAGGTCCGCTGCTGCACCCGCTATGCACCCACGGGCTTGGCTGGGGCAACTCAGATTTAGCTGAAGAGCCCATAAAATATGGTGTCCCAGGGCAGGTTCGAACTGCCAACCTTCCCCTTAGGAGGGGGATGCTCTATCCAATTGAGCTACTGAGACACAAGTCGACCACGAGAGAACGCGGTGCGATGGACGGCGTGCATGTTAACGGCCACGTCGGCATTTGTCATGTCGTCCGTAGGGCTTTTTAAGTGTAGGCAGGCGCCCGCCACAGAAGCGGGAATTGTTGATCGGGTAATTTGCATCACTGCAATATGCCATCAATGCAAATTGCAATGCAGCCGCACCTAAAAACTATCCTAACGTATTGTTTTTAAATGATTTAATAGTCACTAGACTGTTGGCACGCCGGCTGCTTTGAATGTTCACATAGAAGATTGGAGGCCGGTCGACATGAACAAGGCTCTCTTGCTGGCGAACGCAATCGCTTTGGCCACCCTGCTGGGTGCTCACCCCGAGAACGATCCTGATCCGATGGCGCAGCGCACGCCTCATTACCTGCAAATCCAGAAAGCCCCGCAATGGGCGATGCTCAGTGATCAGCAAGGCCTCATAGGCCGGGACCAGGACATGAAGCCACTGCCACCCTCTTCTGATCGCCTGGTATTTTGACCCCACCACCCAAGGAGCACTGCATGTCCAAATCAGCCGCCGGTTTTTTTATCCTCGCCCTTTCAAGCGGCATGCTCCATGCGTCGCAGGCTTTGGATTCGTTTGTTCCCCTGGCCGCCTGTGGCGTGTTCACTGCACTGTTCGTACTGGCACTGATTGCGGGTCGCAGGATCAAGTTTGATCCGGTCTTGCGCTGAGCCGCAGCAGGTCCAGTAACTGGATTACCGTGGTGGCCAAGTCGCCGGAATTGTCGAGTCGATGGATGTATACCGCATCGTCGGACATGAACATTTCATTACGCTTCAAGCGCGCGTCAATCTCCGACAGGCTCTCCCGCCCACGCCGCAGCAGACGCTCACGCAATACGTCATCCTTGACCGTCAACAGGATAGGCAGCAATGCCGGGTAGCGCTCCAATGCTTGAGCCAGATGCCCGCGAGAGCCATTGACCAATACATCACGGCCATTCTCCAACCACTGATCAATCGACGCCGGGATTGCGTAATCCAGGCCATGGGCACTCCAGCACAGCGCAAACTCCCCCGCCCGCTGCCGGCGCTCGAACTCCTCGCGAGAGACTGGGATTGCATCTTCGCCCAGCGCCTGCGCCGAACGGGTGATGATTCTGCGCGCCACTTCACACCCCAGGGCCAGCAAGGGCGTTCGCGCCGCCTCGATCAAGCTGTCCTTGCCCGAACCGGACGGCCCCATCAGGTAAATCAGCCTGCCTTTCATCCTGAATCAGCCCCTCGTGATCGAAATGCCACTAGTAAATCGGCCATTTGCCACTATTCTGTATAAGATAAGGAAATGTGATTGAGTTCGCATAGTTTGCACCGTTGGGCGTCTTCGGACACCCGCCGTCGGGCAACAGGACGCGGTCGGCGATACGGATCTGGGCTCGCTTTTCAAACCAGTCCGCATTTCTGATAATTGGTGCTGGCATATCGCCTTTATCCAGTTCAATATTTGTCACAGAATTGACGCCAATCAACTGGCTACTTTGAGGCATGATGCGAGCCTCTTTCAATTCAGGTTGAACATTTGGCCGGAGCGCTTGTCCTAACAGACATCGTGCGGCCAATCCCGTGAACCGCTCCCCTGAACTAACCGGTTAAATATATGCGCCCAGCGAAACAGATAACTTACTCCAGCCGTACGGCTGACAAGTTCGTCGTACGCCTGCCAGACGGAATGCGTGAGCGCATTGCCGAGGTGGCCCGCAATCATCATCGCAGCATGAACTCCGAAATCATTGCGCGCCTGGAGCAGAGTCTTATTCAGGAAGGCGCATTGGGCGAAGAGTTGAGCATGCGCCTGGACAGCCCAGAGCTGTCGCTGCACGAACGCGAACTGTTGCAACGCTTCCGCCAGCTCTCCCATCGCCAGCAAAACGCTCTCGTTTCGCTGATCGCGCATGACGCTGAAATGGCCGCAGACGCCACCTGATTGACCTGAATGCTCAAAGCCAGCCTGATCGCTGGCTTTTTTTTGCCTGAAATTCACCCATAAAAAAACCCGCCGAAGCGGGTTTTTGTGTTTTGCGGGCCTCAGAGCAGAAAGATCGTCGCCAGCCCCAGGAAGATAAAGAAGCCACCGCTGTCGGTCATCGCCGTGATCATCACGCTGGCGCCCATCGCTGGATCGCGGCCCAGTCGCGCCAGGGTCATGGGGATCAATACCCCCATCAACGCCGCCAGCAGCAGATTGAGGGTCATGGCGGCAGTCATTACTACACCCAGCGACCAACTGCCGTACAGCATGTAGGCAACCGCACCAATGACCCCCCCCAGACCAGGCCATTGATCAGGCCGACCGCCAACTCCTTGCGCATCAACCGCGACGTGTTGCCGGTGCTCACCTGATCCAGCGCCATGGCACGCACAATCATGGTGATCGTCTGATTGCCCGAGTTACCACCGATACCTGCAACGATCGGCATCAACGCCGCCAACGCCACCAGTTTCTCGATCGAGCCTTCGAACAAACCGATCACGCGGGAGGCAATGAAGGCCGTGATCAGGTTGATCGCCAGCCACGCCCAGCGGTTGCGCAGGGACTTCCAGACCGAGGCGAAAATATCTTCTTCTTCACGCAGACCCGCCATGTTGAGAACTTCGGTTTCGCTCTCTTCACGGATCAGGTCGACCATTTCGTCGATGGTCAGACGGCCGATCAACTTGCCGTTTTTGTCGACCACCGGCGCGGAAATCAAGTCGTAACGCTCGAATGCCTGCGCGGCGTCGTAGGCGTCTTCATCCGGGTGGAAACTCACCGGATCGCTGGCCATGACTTCCGCGACTTGCTTGTCCGGGTCGTTCACCAGCAACCGCTTGATCGGCAACACGCCCTTGAGGATGCCGTCGTAGTCGACCACGAACAGTTTATCGGTGTGGCCTGGCAGCTCCTTGAGGCGACGCAGGTAACGCAAGACCACTTCGAGACTGACATCCTCACGGATAGTCACCATCTCGAAGTCCATCAGCGCACCGACTTGCTCCTCGTCATAGGACAACGCGGAGCGAACGCGCTCACGCTGTTGCGCATCGAGGGTTTCCATCAGCTCATGGACGACGTCACGGGGCAGCTCCGACGCCAGGTCGGCGAGCTCATCGGCATCCATGTCCTTGGCGGCCGCCAGGAGCTCGTGATCGTCCATGTCGGCGATCAGTGTTTCACGAACCGAGTCGGATACTTCGAGGAGAATGTCACCGTCGCGATCGGCCTTGACCAGTTGCCACAGCGTCAGACGATCGTCCAGCGGCAGGGCTTCAAGGATGTAGGCAACGTCGGCGGAGTGCAGGTCATCGAGTTTGCGTTGCAGCTCGACGAGGTTCTGCCGGTGAACCAGGCTTTCGACCCGGTCTTGATTCGGGCCCTGCTCGCGGTGCGTCAGGTCTTCGACCATGCGCTGACGCTGCAACAGCTCAATCACTTGAGCGAGGCGATCCTGCAGGCTTTCCTGTGTTTTCTTTACTTCAATTTCAGACATAGGCGAACTCCACTCCCAGCAGCGGAGCACGCCAGGAGGATCAATCAGTCAATTCTTGATTGGAAAAACGGTTTACTGAATGTCTACTGGGTAAGTCCATGGAGGTATTCCACAAGCCCCGGCGGGGCTGACGGGCGCAATGATACACCGCCCGACGTTTTTTAACGTTAAAAAATCTTGGCCTAAACAAGCGCTTGCAAGACAAACTTGAGCGCCATCCTGATCCATGAAAGTGCGACGACTCATTCTGAAAAGAAAACACACCCATGCAGAAAAATGTAGCGGCTAACCTTGAGTCAGACCGTCACGAAGGACGTTTGATGCCATCGGATACCCATTATTTTTTGCTGACCGCCCTGCTTGGCCTGCCGCTTGAGGCACCCGCAATCACCGTTCACCGATGCGAGTCCGCCAGCGGGCACCTCACGTTCACCACACGGGGTTGCGCGAGCGCAGATACACAATCGCTGCAAGAGGTACACACCTACCTGCCTGGCACAATGGTCCCCCTGATGCCGGAAGCCGATGCCCGCCAACCCGCTTACACCAGGAGAGCGCCAACCATCGTTGGTCAGGCCCAAGACACCTGCGGCAACCTGATCAACGCCAGGCAACGCCGGGAAGGCATCATCAATCAGCGGGTTGTCGCCGGCATGAGCCAGCAGGATGTCGAAAGCGCGCTCGGCAAGCCCGACAAGGTGACCGTGCGCAATTCAGCCACGATTTACCGCTACGACAACCAACGGGGTCGCAGTGCGCATGTCGAATTCGATGAGAAAGGATGCGTGAGCGGAAAAGCCAAATCCCGGACAGCAAAAAGCCCGCGTTAAACGCGGGCTTCTTGGTATATGGTGCACTCGACAGGATTCGAACCTGTGACCGCTCGGTTCGTAGCCGAGTACTCTATCCAGCTGAGCTACGAGTGCATTTGTGTTTTTATACCAGATCACAACTGGTTGAAGCCAAGTCATTTACATCACTGCAAACAACTCTTAAATGGTGCACTCGACAGGATTCGAACCTGTGACCGCTCGGTTCGTAGCCGAGTACTCTATCCAGCTGAGCTACGAGTGCATTTGTTGCCGCGCATTATAGGCCGTCAAATCTTTTTGTAAAGCGCTTTTTTCTAGTAATTTCAACAACTTACCGAAGAAGCCAGATTACAACGTACTACGCAAATAATGGCGGAGAACGGGGGATTCGAACCCCCGACACCCTTTTGAGGTGTACTCCCTTAGCAGGGGAGCGCCTTCGGCCACTCGGCCAGCTCTCCGCAACACGGGGCGTATATTAACCAGCTTCTTCCCCGTTTGCAAACATAAAAAACGATAAAAATTAATGGCTTGGTTCTTCGTCCTTCTCTTTCTTTATACGCAGGTAAATTTCCTCACGGTGCACCGCAACCTCTTTCGGCGCATTGACGCCGATGCGCACCTGGTTTCCTTTGACGCCGAGCACGGTCACAGTGATTTCGCCATCACCGATGATCAGGCTTTCTGCACACCGACGAGTCAGAATCAGCATACCTTTCTCCTCACGCATTTCATTTCGGGAACAACAGTCTGCAAAAAAAAGGCACTCGACCGACAACCGCAACGATCGCTGCCCTACATGCCTGAGTATTGACCAGCGCAGACAAAAGAACGCTGCGCCATTCAAAAAAACAAAAGGGCGCGGTCAGACCGCGCCCTTTGGCAAACGCATCACTCGCCCTGGCGGGCCGGTGCGTCCAGTTCGAAAGCCGTGTGCAGAGCGCGCACAGCCAATTCCAGGTACTTCTCTTCGATGACCACGGAAACCTTGATTTCCGAAGTCGAGATCATCTGGATGTTGATGCTTTCCTTGGCCAGGGATTCAAACATGCGGCTTGCGACGCCTGCGTGGGAACGCATCCCGACGCCGACGATCGAGACCTTGGCGATTTTGGTGTCGCCCACCACTTCCCGGGCACCAATTTCACGGGCCGTGTTTTCCAGCACGCTCTGGGCGGCCTGGTAGTCATTGCGATGCACGGTGAAGGTGAAGTCGGTGGTGTTATCGTGCGCAACGTTCTGCACGATCATGTCGACTTCGATGTTCGCGGCGCTGATCGGGCCAAGAATCTTGAATGCAACACCCGGGGTGTCTGGCACGCCACGGATGGTCAGCTTGGCTTCATCGCGGTTGAAAGCGATGCCGGAAATGATCGGCTGTTCCATGGTTTCCTCTTCATCGATAGTAATGAGGGTGCCCGGACCCTCCTTGAAGCTGTGCAGTACGCGCAGCGGAACGTTGTACTTGCCGGCGAACTCCACCGCGCGGATCTGCAACACCTTGGAACCGAGGCTGGCCATTTCCAGCATCTCTTCGAAGGTGATCTTGTCCAGGCGCTGAGCCACGGGCACCACACGCGGGTCGGTGGTATAGACGCCGTCGACGTCGGTGTAGATCTGGCACTCGTCTGCCTTCAAGGCTGCCGCCAGTGCCACGCCGGTGGTGTCGGAGCCGCCACGACCGAGGGTGGTGATATTGCCGTGCTCGTCGACGCCCTGGAAGCCGGCGACAACCACCACGCGACCGGCCTTCAGGTCCCCACGAATTTTCTGGTCATCAATCTGCAAGATACGCGCTTTATTGTGAGCGCTGTCCGTCAGGATACGCACCTGGTTGCCGGTGTAGGACACCGCTGGCACGCCTCGCTTGATCAGCGCCATGGCCAACAGTGCAATCGTCACCTGCTCGCCGGTGGAAACGATCACGTCCAGTTCACGCGGAACCGGTTGACCTTCGCCACTGATTTGCTTGGCCAGATCGATCAGACGGTTGGTTTCGCCGCTCATTGCAGACAGCACAACCACCAGGTCATCGCCGGCATCGCGGAATTTCTTAACCTTGTCGGCAACCTGCTCGATTCTCTCGACAGTGCCGACCGAGGTGCCTCCAAATTTCTGTACGATCAAAGCCATTTCAAAGCCGCCTCTGCCCATGAAGGGCGCCCAAATAATCACTCAAACAGCGCGCCGGCCCGCCACGGGGCCGCGGGCCGGGCACGCTGCCTTATAAACCCTGCTCTACAAATGGAACGGTCAGGGCCAGTGCCGCGTCCAGTGCGTCGGCGTCGGTACCACCGCCTTGCGCCATGTCCGGACGACCACCGCCCTTCCCGCCCACTGCCGCAGCGGCCTGCTTCATCAAATCACCGGCTTTGAGTTGGCCAGTCAGGTCTTTGGTTACGCCTGCAACCAGAACGACCTTTTCCTCATGGACACTGCCGAGCAGGATCACTGCGCGGCCGAGTTTGTTTTTCAGTTGATCGACCAGCGCCAGCAGCGCCTTGCCGTCCTGACCGTCCAGACGGACGGACAGCACTTTCACACCCTTGACGTCCAGGGCGGAAGCCGACAGATCGTCGCCCGCCGCGCTGGCTGCCTTGGCTTGCAACTGCTCGAGTTGTTTCTCCAGCAGACGGTTGCGCTCCAGCACAGCCGACAGCTTGTCGATCAGGTTGTCGCGGCTGCCCTTGACCAGGCTGGCCGCTTCCTTGAGTTGTTCTTCGGCAGCGTTCAGGTACGCCAGTGCCGCTGCACCGGTGACGGCCTCGATACGACGCACACCTGCCGCCACACCGCCCTCGCTGATGATTTTCAGCAGGCCGATGTCGCCGGTACGGTTGGCGTGGATACCGCCACACAGCTCGACGGAGAAATCACCGCCCATGCTCAGCACACGTACGCTGTCGCCGTACTTCTCGCCAAACAGCGCCATGGCGCCTTTCTTCTTGGCGGTGTCGATGTCGGTTTCTTCGGTTTCAACGGCGGAGTTCTTGCGGATCTCGGCGTTGACGATGTCTTCCAGTGCCTTGATCTGTTCAGGCTTGATCGCTTCGAAGTGGCTGAAGTCGAAACGCAGGCGCTGGCTGTCGACGAGCGAACCTTTTTGCTGCACGTGATCGCCCAGCACTTTGCGCAACGCGGCGTGCAGCAAGTGGGTAGCGGAGTGGTTCAGCGAAGTGGCATGACGCACGTCGGCTTCGACCTGGGTTTGCACCGGCGCCGCAATGGTCAGGTTGCCCAGGGCCTGCACGCCGTGGTGCAGGAATGCGCCGCCGGTCTTGGTGGTGTCGCGCACGTCGAAACGACCGCTGCCGGTCTGGATGTAGCCGCAGTCGCCGATCTGGCCACCGGACTCAGCGTAGAACGGCGTCTGGTCGAGCACGACCACGCCCTCTTCACCTTCATTCAATACGTCGACCGATTGCCCGTCCTTATAGAGAGCAACGATTTTCGCCGAGCCGCTGGTGGCGTTGTAACCGGTAAATTGGGTGTCCACATCAACCTTGACCAGGCTGTTGTAGTCCATGCCGAAGGAGCTGGCGGAACGGGCACGGACGCGCTGGGCTTCCATTTCACGCTCGAAGCCTGCTTCGTCGAGGGTCAGGTTGCGTTCGCGAGCGATGTCACCGGTCAGGTCCATCGGGAAGCCGTAGGTGTCATAGAGTTTGAACACCACGTCGCCCGGCACCACGTCGCCCTTGAGCCCGGCCAGATCCTGCTCGAGGATTTTCAGGCCCTGCTCCAGGGTCTTGGCGAACTGCTCTTCTTCAGCCTTGAGCACGCGTTCGATGTGCGCCTGCTGGGATTTCAGTTCCGGGAAGGCTTCGCCCATCTCGGCGACCAGGGCCGCGACGATCTGGTAGAAGAAGCTGCCCTTGGCGCCCAGCTTGTCGCCGTGACGGCAGGCGCGACGGATGATCCGGCGCAGTACGTAACCACGGCCTTCGTTGGACGGCAGCACGCCGTCGGCAATCAGGAAACCGCAGGAACGAATGTGGTCAGCCACGACTTTCAGCGAAGCCTGGGCGTCATTGGTGCAACCGATGGCCTTGGCCGACGCGTTCAGCAGGCTCTGGAACAGGTCGATTTCATAGTTCGAATGAACGTGTTGCAGCACGGCACTGATACGCTCCAGGCCCATGCCGGTGTCCACCGACGGCGCAGGCAGCGGGTGCAACACGCCGTCGGCGGTGCGGTTGAACTGCATGAACACGTTGTTCCAGATTTCGATGTAACGGTCGCCGTCTTCTTCCGGCGAGCCCGGTGGGCCACCCCAGATGTCGGCGCCGTGGTCGAAGAAAATCTCGGTGCAAGGACCGCACGGGCCGGTGTCGCCCATGGTCCAGAAGTTGTCGGAGGCGTACGGCGCGCCCTTGTTGTCGCCGATACGGACCATGCGCTCGGCCGGAACGCCGACTTCCTTGGTCCAGATGTCGTAGGCTTCGTCATCGCTGGCGTAGACGGTGACCCACAGTTTTTCTTTCGGCAGGTTCAGCCACTTGTCGGACGTCAGGAAGGTCCAGGCGTACGTGATCGCATCGCGCTTGAAGTAGTCGCCGAAGCTGAAGTTACCCAGCATTTCGAAGAAGGTGTGGTGACGGGCGGTATAACCGACGTTTTCCAGGTCGTTGTGCTTGCCGCCGGCGCGCACGCATTTCTGGCTGCTGACGGCGCGGGTGTACGCGCGTTTTTCCTGGCCCAGAAAGCAGTCCTTGAACTGGTTCATCCCCGCGTTGGTGAACAGCAGGGTCGGGTCGTTGCCCGGAATCAAAGAGCTGGAGGCTACACGGGTGTGGCCTTGCTCTTCGAAGAAGCGAAGGAAGGCTTCACGGATTTCTGCGCTTTTCATTAGGTTCTTCCACGGAGGCTGCGGCCAAAGGCCTGTTCGAAACGTCACCAGACGAAACGACGGCAAAGGGCCGCATTATATCGGCCCTGCGCGCGGGGTACAGCGTGTTTATACGATAGAAACGGTCAATTGGACCGCTAACGCTATCACTTATGTGAAAACTCGACGAATGTCGCGACGACTTGCTCGATTTGTGTGCGGCTGACGTCCATGTGCGTCACCATTCTCAGACGGGCGGCAGCGCTGAGTTTGATCCCGCGTTCAGCGGCAAACGCTTTGAGTGCCTCGGCTTTGTCGCCGATCTGCACATAGACCATGTTGGTCTGCACCGGCTCGACCTCGTACCCCGCTGCGCGCAGGCCGTCGGCCAGATGCTGGGCGTTGGCATGGTCATCGGCCAGGCGCTGGACATTGTGGTCCAGCGCATACAGCCCCGCTGCGGCGAGGATGCCCGCCTGGCGCATGCCGCCGCCGACCATCTTGCGCAGGCGCCGGGCCTTGGCGACCAGTTCATTTGACCCGCACAGCACTGACCCCACCGGCGCCCCGAGTCCTTTGGACAGGCAGACCGACACCGAATCGAAATGCTGGGCAATCTCGCGAGCCTCCACCCCAAGCTTGACCGCTGCGTTGTACAGGCGGGCGCCGTCCAAGTGAAGTTGCAGGCCATGTTCACGGGTGAATCGGCGTGCCTCGGCCAGATACGAGAGCGGCAACACCTTACCTTGCATGGTGTTTTCCAGCGCCAGCAAACGGGTGCGAGCGAAGTGGAAGTCATCCGGCTTGATCGCGGCCGCTACCTGGGCCAGGTCCAGCGAGCCGTCGGCCTGGACTTCCAGGGGTTGTGGCTGGATCGAGCCGAGCACCGCGGCGCCGCCGCCTTCGTACTTGTAGGTGTGGGCCTGCTGGCCAACGATGTACTCGTCGCCACGTTCGCAATGCGCCATCAACCCCAAGAGGTTGCTCATGGTGCCCGTTGGCACGAACAACGCTGCGGCAAAACCCAGGCGCTTGGCCAACTCGGCCTCCAGACGATTGACCGTCGGGTCCTCGCCATAGACGTCGTCCCCGGTGGCCGCCCCGGCCATTGCGTCGAGCATCCCTGGAGTCGGTTGGGTGACGGTGTCGCTGCGAAGATCGATAACGCTCATGAATCTGGCCTCGGTTTGCAGGAAATGATTGTCAGGGGGGATTACTGCGGTCATGAGCGCGATTAATCAACCCTTGAGGGCGGCTGATCCAACAAAAAAAACGATGGCAATCATCTGAAAGCATCAATGCGTGCACGGGAAAGATATGTTACAAAAGCTGCGCCGCCAGACATTCTGCCGGCAAAACGTTCTCAGGGCGGGGTGTAACTCCCCACCGGCGGTAATTGCGCGCAATGCGCATAGCCCGCGAGCGCTTGGTGACAGCACGGTTTTGATCGTGGTGGCGGCAAGGTCAGCAGACCCGGTGTGATTCCGGGGCCGACGGTCATAGTCCGGATGAAGAGAGAACGGGATTAACGCCAAAGGGCCGCCTGCGAGCACTCGTGCGAGCGCGTACCCTTAGATCCCCTTCGATTCATATGCCCTGTTTGTTCATTAAACAGGAGTCAGAACATGCAACCCACCGCAATCGATAGCAAAAGCAAACACCCTCATGGCGAGCGCGTCGCGTTCATCCAGGCGTGCTGGCACAAGGAAATCGTCGACCAGAGCCGTAAGGGCTTCGTCGCAGAAATGCTAGCCCAGGGTTATCAGGAATCGGACATCGACTTCTTTGAACTCGGTGGCGCCTTCGAAATCCCGTTGCACGCCAAGTTGCTGGCCAAAACCGGCCGTTATGCCGGCATCGTCGCCGCCGGCCTGGTGGTGGATGGCGGCATCTATCGCCATGAATTCGTCGCCCAGTCGGTGATCAGCGGCCTGATGCAGGTGCAACTGGAAACCGAAGTGCCAGTGTTCTCAGTCGTATTGACCCCGCACCACTTCCACGCCGGTGAGGAACACCAGAAGTTCTTCTTCGAGCATTTTGTGCACAAGGGCCAGGAAGCGGCGAGGACGTGTGCGGATACGCTGAAAAAAGTGCGGGCGCTGCATCGCAGTGAGCCGCGGGCGGTAGCGGTGTAAACACCGCATCACTTGTAGGAGCGAGCATGCTCGCGATGGTCGCCAACGATAACTCCGGGCTGCTGAATACCCGCGCTGTCTGGGCATTCATCGCGAGCATGCTCGCTCCTACAGAGGGATCTGTTCTAAATCAGACCAGGTTTTCGTCAGTGGTCGGCACGATCAGGATGCCCGCGCGCAAGCCGTTCTTGACCTTCGGGTTGGGGAAAATGATCCGGGCGCCCTCTTCCTCGATGATCCAGCGGGTCTGGGCGATGTCTTCGGCCAGCAGGTAACCCACTTCCAGTTCCGAAAAATTCTCGATGTCCGCCGGCAGGTTCAGGCGGAAGCTGTCGCTGTGCTTGATGATTTCGCGCGCCACGCTGAATAGCTGCAAGCCGTCCAGCTGGGCATCGGCCTGGGACGGTTCGTTGCCTTCGATGATCTGTTTGAGGCGAGTTTCCAGCAGGTTGACGTTGACTCCATCGTTCTGCCCGAACGGCCGCGCCTTGCCCAGTTCCAGAGTGAAGGACTCGGCCCCCAGCTTGTCGTAGGTGTAGGAGCTGAAGACGATGGACGGCTTGTTCTGCAACAACACCGCTTCCATACCCGCAGCACGCAGACGCGCCAGTTCACGGCGCGAATGCTGGCGACCTTCTTTCCACGGGTACAGCGCGAATTGCTCGATCTTCGATCCACGGATCGCCGTGTGCAGGTCGTAGTGCAGCCGTTCACGATCCGGCAGGCTGAAGAAACTCGCCGCCAGGCGCTCCAGTTCACAGGCGCGCAGCGCCTCTGAACCGCTGCTTTGTTCGTGACGGCCATTGAACAGCCGATTGACGTCCTGCTCGACGAAGCGCTCGCCCTTGCGAATCGCTTCAGGGTTGCCGAACAGGAACAGGATACGGGCGCGCGGCTTGAGGTCGCCGCGGGCGATGTCGTGCAACAGCCGATCGAGCAATTCGATCGGTGCTGTTTCATTGCCATGGATGCCCGCCGACAGCAGCAGGTCCAGGCCATTGTCACGGGCTTCGGGCGGCCGGACTTCCAGCGCGCCCTCGCTCAACCAGCGCATGCGCACGCCTTCGACAGTCAGTTGAGTCTTCTCCGCCGGTTCACGGCCGGCGAGGGTCAGTTCAAGCAGTTTGCCGAGGGCGAGCATAGAGCGGTTCCCTTAGTGGTCGTGGTTGCAATCCGGGCCGTGAACGTGACCGTCTTCGTCGCCGAGGTCAGCCGGTTCCATCTCCAGTTGCAGACTAACCAGATTAGTCGCCAATGGGCGAAGCAGCAGGTTGGCGTATTCGGCGTCACCTTCTTCGACATCCACGCCGATCAGCAGTTGGCCGCGACCGTCCTGCTGGATCCACAGCTCCTTGCCTTGCCACAGGACCGCGACGCGGGTGCAGGAGGTTTCCAGTTGCGTGCCGTCGGTGTCTTCAAGGATCAGCTGCAGGGTATCGCTCATGTTTTTTACGCTCTCGACTTCAATTGATCTGGAAAGGATAAACCGCGCCCAGTTTAAGGATTTGTGTCAGTTCATCCAGTGCCGTCCGGCACTCAAGCAGCAATTGCGGGTCCGCCAGGTCGCTTTCGGCCATGCGGTCGCGGTAGTGCTTGTTCACCCATTCGGTGAGGGTGCCGTACATCGGTGCCGTCATGATAACCCCTGGGTTGACGGCCGCCAGTTCGGTTTCATTGAGCGCCACGCGCAGCCTCAGGCAAGCTGGGCCGCCACCGTTCTGCATGCTTTGCTTGAGGTCGAACACCTTGACCTCGCGAATCAGTCCGCCCGAGCCGGTCAAACCCTGCAGGTATTGCCAGACACGTTCGTTGCCACGGCATTCTTCCGGCACGATCAACAGCATGGAGCCGTCAGGACGCGACAGCAGTTGGCTATTGAACAGGTAGGACCGAACCGCGTCTTCGACGGTTACCGCCGAACGCGGTACGCACACCGACTGAAATTTCCCACCGACCTTGGCGAGCTTGTTCGTCAGCTCGGCCAGCATTGTGTCGGTCTCGAGGAAGGCGTCCTCATGGTAGAACAGCACTTCGCCATTACCGACGGCGATCACGTCATTATGGAACACGCCCTGGTCGATCACTGACGGGTTTTGCTGGGCGTAGACCACGCCATCGTCCTTCAGGCCGTGCAGGCGTGCGACGGCCTGGGACGCTTCGAGGGTTTGACGGGCCGGGTATTTCTGCGGCGCCGGGTAGCGAGTGTCGAACGCGCTGCGACCGAACACGAAGAACTCGACGCCGGCTTCGCCGTACTCACGGCAAAAACGCGTGTGGTTGGCCGCGCCTTCGTCACCGAACTGCGCCACCGCCGGCAACGCGGCGTGGTGGGCGAAGTGTTTCTGATCAGCGAACATCGCCCCCAGCACGCGGCTGGTGGTGGGGTGCTCGATGCTGCGGTGGTATTTGCAGTTGAGGTTGGCGGCGGTGAAATGCACACGCCCATCGGCCGTATCGGCGCTTGGGCTGACCGTGGCGGCGTTGGCCACCCACATGCTCGACGCCGAGCAACTGGCTACCAGCAGAGGCATGGCCTCTTTGGCGGCGCGTTCGATCACCTGCGCATCGCTGCCGGCAAAGCCCAGGCGACGCAGCGCGGCCACATCCGGGCGCTCTTGTGGCGCCAGCACGCCCTGGGTAAAGCCCATGTCCATCAAGGCTTTCATTTTCGCCAGGCCTTGCAGCGCGGCTTCCTTCGGGTTCGAAGACTGCTGGCTGTTGCTCTGGGACGCGACGTTACCGTAGGACAAACCGCCGTAGTTATGGGTCGGCCCCACTAGACCGTCAAAATTGACTTCACAGGATTTCATCAGCGAGGCTCCACGAGGATCTGTTGTTATAGGCTTCAGTAACAATTTCTGAGATTGCGGCGTGGCCATCGCGGGCAAGCCCGCTCCTACAGGGGTTATGTGTCGGACACACATCCAGTGTGGGAGCGGGCTTGCTCGCGATGGGCATCACGCCATCTTCACGCCCGGCGTCAAAGTCGCCGGCATCACCAGGCTCGGGGTCTCCAGCGAGGCCACCGGGTAGGCGCAGTAATCCGCTGCGTAGTAGGCGCTGGCGCGGTGGTTGCCCGAGGCGCCGACGCCGCCGAACGGTGCGCTGCTCGCGGCGCCGGTCAGCTGTTTGTTCCAGTTGACGATACCGGCGCGGCTTTCCAGCCAGAATTGCTGGTAACGCGCCTCGGAGTCCGACAGCAAGCCAGCGGCCAGGCCGTAGGCGGTGTCGTTGGCTTCGGCAATGGCTGCCGCAAAATCAGCGTAGCGAATCACTTGCAGCAACGGGCCGAACAGCTCTTCATCCGGACGCTCGGCCACCGCCGTCACGTCCAGAATGCCTGGGGTCAGCAATGCCGCCTGGGCCTGGGGCTGGGTCATTTCCAGCAACGCCGTGGCGCCGTTGGCCAGCAGATGCGCCTGGGCATCCAACAAGGCCTTGGCCGCGCCCAGGGAAATCACCGAGCCCATGAAGGGTGCCGGTTGCTGATCGAAGGCACCGACCTCGAGGGTCGAACTCACGGCCACCAGCCGTGCCAGCAACGCATCGCCCCAGGCGCCCTGCGGCACCAGCAGGCGGCGTGCACAGGTGCAACGCTGGCCGGCAGAGATGAACGCCGACTGGATGATGGTGTACACCGCCGCGTCCACGTCGGCGACCTCGTCGACCACCAGCGGGTTGTTGCCGCCCATTTCCAGGGCCAAGATCTTGTCTGGGCGGCCGGCAAACTGGTTGTGCAGATGATTGCCGGTACGGCTGGAACCGGTGAAGAACAAACCGTCGATGCCTGGATTCGCCGCCAGGGCGATGCCGGTTTCCCGCGCACCCTGGAGCAGGTTCAGCACGCCTGCCGGCAGGCCAGCTTCGATCCAGCACTTGACCGTCAGCTCTGCGACCTTGGGCGTGAGTTCGCTCGGTTTGAACAGCACGCTATTGCCGGCCAGCAACGCCGGCACGATGTGACCGTTGGGCAGGTGACCAGGGAAATTGTACGGGCCGAACACCGCCACCACGCCATGTGGCTTGTGGCGCAACACGGCGGTGGCGTCGCCCAGCGGGCCGCTCTTCTCGCCGGTGCGTTCGCGGTAACTCTGTACCGAAATGGCAATCTTGTTAACCATGCTGGTGACTTCGGTGGCCGCTTCCCACAACGGTTTACCGGTTTCCTCACCGATGGTGCGGGCCAGTTCATCCGCGTGATTTTTCAGCGCGGCGGCGAAGGCTTCCAGCACCGAGATGCGCTCCTCCAACGTACGACGAGCCCAATCGGGAAACGCCTGGCGTGCCGCCTGTACGGCCGACTCGACCTGGGCGGCAGTGGCGCCCTCGCCGGCCCACAACACTTGCTGGGTCACGGGGTTCAGCGACTGAAAGGCTTCGCCCTGGCCGGCCAGCCATTCACCTGCGATGTATAACGAATTCATTATTTCGACTCCCGGGCAGCGGACAGCGGAACGGCGCGCACCTGATCGCCAGCGGTGAGTTGCAGGCGCTTGGCGGTCTGTTGGTCAACCACCAGCGTGCCGGCGGCGAAGCGTGCCGGTGCAGCCGTGATGCGGCAGTCTTCGCGCTTGCGGTTATGAATGATGAACGGCGTGGCGTCATCGCCCGGCGTGCCGATGGCCAGCACCAGCGCCTGGCTGTCGCGCACCGCGCGAATCTTGGCGGTTTCGCACTCGATGGCCGGGCCTGCGTCGAAGATGTCGACATAACCCTGATAGCTGAACCCCTCGCTGCGCAGCATCGACAGCGCAGGCTCGGTGTCCGGGTGCACCTGGCCGATGACGTTGCGCGCATCCGGCGACAGGAAGCAGGTGTACAGCGGAAACTTGGGCATCAGTTCGGCGATGAATGCCTTGTTGCCCACGCCCGTCAGGTAATCGGCCTGGCTGAATTCCATCTTGAAGAAATGCCTGCCCAGACTCTCCCAGAACGGCGAACGCCCGGCCTCGTCGGACACGCCGCGCATTTCGGCGATGATCTTGTTGCCGAACAGTTGCGGGAACTCGGCGATGAACATGAAGCGCGCCTTGGACAGCATGCGACCGTTCAGGCCGGTGCGGTAATCAGCGTGCAGGAACAAAGAGCACAGCTCGGAGTTGCCCGTCAGGTCGTTGGCCAGGAACAGCGTCGGGATTTCGCGGTAGATATTCAGCTCTTGCGAGGCGCTGACGGTCAGGCCGACGCGAAAGTTGTACCACGGCTCACGCAGGCCCACGGCACCGGCAATGGCGGAAATGCCGACGACACGGCCGTCGTCGTCTTCGAGCACGAACAGGTAGTCCGCATCGCCCCGCCCGGCTTCGCCGCGAAAGGTCTTCTCGGCCCAGCCGACCCGATGGGTCAGGCGTTCTTCGTTGGCCGGCAAGGTGGTCAGGCCGGTGCCGGTGCTGCGGGCCAGGTCGATCAGAGCGGGTAAATCGCTGCTGCGTACGGGACGAACGATCATGCTATCTCCTCAAACGGGCCGCTTGCGCCACCCGCCAAATGTAAGGCGTTAAACCGCCACCAGGCGCACGCTGGCACCTTCGCCGACGCCCAGGGCTTCGGCGGCTTCCAGATCCAGGGTGACGGGTTTGCCCGGCGCGTAATCGAGCTCGAGCAACACGGCGCGGTAATCCTGCAACTGGGCATTGGCCACCAGGTATTGACGCCCTACCCCTTTGACCGTCTCACCGATTTTCACCGGCACCACGCGGCTCTGGGCAATCGAGCGAATGCCGGATACACGGGCGTGCAGGGTCGGACCGCCGTCGAAAATGTCGATGTAGTGGTCGGTCTCGAAGCCTTCGCGCATCAGGATGTCGAAGGTGATCTGCGCCCGCGGATGCACCTGGCCCATGGCTTCCTGCGCGGAGTCCGGCAACAGCGGCACATAGATCGGGTAGTGCGGCATCAGCTCGGCGAGGAAGGTACGGCTCTTCAGCCCGCACAGGCGCTCGGCCTCGGCATAGTTGAGGTCGAAGAAGTTGCGGCCGATGGCGTCCCAGAACGGCGAGTCGCCGTTTTCATCGCTGTAGCCAACGATCTCGGTCACCACTGAATCGGCGAAACGCTCCGGGTGGCTGGCAACGAACAGCAGGCGTCCGCGGGAATTGAGTTCCGCCCAGGGCGAACCCACCAGGTCGCGGGTCACATAGAAACTGGTCAGCAGACTGTTGCCGGTCAGGTCGTGGCACTGCGAGAGCACGTGGATCTTGTTATGAATCTTCAGCTCGCGGGAGGCGTGCACGAAGGTTTCATTGCGAAAGCTGTAGAACGGCTCGGAATAACCGGCCGATGCGACAATGGCCGAGCATCCGGCGAGCTTGCCGGTGGCGGTGTCTTCAAGGACGAAGAAATAGGATTCTTCGCCGTTGAAGCTGACCTCGGCGGCGAAGGAAGCTTCGCTCGCGGCAATCTTGTCGCTCAGGCGTTCAACGTCATCCGGCAAGGAAGTGACACCAATCGGACTGTCCGCAGCCAGACGCTGTACCTCGCCCAGATCAGCCATTTGCGCGGGGCGCATCACCAGCATGGTGTCACTCCTTTTTTCAACTCTTTGAGGAAAATAAGCCGGGCCTTTCAACCCCTTGTGGTCCCTTCTGTGGGTGTTCCACAGTGGAAATTTCCCACAGGAGATCTCGGCCCGGCATACAAAAATTCTGATCGACGCCCGAAATATCAGGGCGCCGAAGGGTCTATCAGGCTTGCGTCAGTTTTGCCGCCGCACGCTCGAAGCGGTCCAGGCCTTCGTCGATGTCGGCGTCTTCCACCACCAGGCTCGGGGCGAAACGCACCACGTCCGGGCCGGCCTGCAGGACCATCACGCACTCTTTTTCAGCGGCGTTGAGGATGTCCTTGGCCTTGCCTTTCCAGGCATCGGTCAGCACGCAGCCAATCAACAGGCCCATGCCACGCACCTGGGTGAACAGGCCGTATTTCTCGCCGATCTGCTCCAGGCGTGCCTTGAACTTGTCGTGCTTGGCTTTCACGCCGGCCAGTACTTCCGGGGTGTTAACCACGTCGATCACGGCTTCGCCAACGGCGCACGCCAGCGGGTTGCCGCCGTAGGTGGTGCCGTGGGTGCCGACGACCAGGTGCTTGGCCAACGCGTCGGTGGTCAGCATCGCGGCGATCGGGAAACCGCCGCCCAGGCTCTTGGCACTGGTCAGGATGTCCGGGATCACGCCGTAATGCTGGTAAGCGAACAAGTGGCCAGTGCGGCCCATGCCGGTCTGCACTTCGTCGAAGATCAGCAGCGCGTTGTGTGCGTTGCACAGGTCACGGGCACCTTGCAGGTATTCAAGTTCAGCCGGGATGACGCCGCTCTCGCCCTGGATCGGCTCGATGATCACCGCGCAGGTTTTGTCGGAAATGGCGGCTTTGAGCGCTGCCAGATCGTTGTACGGCACGTGGGTGATACCGGTGATTTTCGGACCGAAGCCGTCGGAATACTTCGGCTGGCCACCCACGTTCACGGTGAACAGGGTGCGGCCGTGGAAGCTGTTGACCGTGGCAATGATCTCGTATTTCTCGCTGCCGGCGCGGTCGAAACCGACACGACGGGCCAGCTTCAGCGCAGCCTCGTTGGCCTCGGCACCGGAGTTGCAGAAGAAGGCACGCTCGGCGAAGGTCGCGTCGATCAGCTTGTGCGCCAGGCGCAGGGCCGGCTCATTGGTGAACACGTTCGATACGTGCCACAGCTTGTTCGCCTGCTCGGTCAAGGCACCGACCAGTGCCGGGTGCGCGTGGCCCAATACGTTAACGGCAATCCCGCCAGCGAAGTCGATCAGCTCACGGCCGGACTGGTCCCACACGCGGGAACCGGCGCCACGTACCGGAATGAAAGCGGCAGGCGCGTAGTTGGGAACCATTACCTGGTCGAAATCAGCGCGTTCTACCGCAGCGTGCTCAACGGACATCGGAGTCTCCTGAAGAGGAACACCCGCCTGAAACTGGCGAGCGATGGGGGGATTGTAAGGACAGTTTTCAGCCCGTCCTTGTCGCCAAGCGACAACTTCTTATAGCGCAAACCCCGGTTTCAGCCGGGTTTACGGCAATGCGACATATAGCGTCGCAAAGGCGCAGTTTAAACTGCGCACGGGCTCAGAGGCAGAGGCGCACCGCGCTATCCGACAAATATGTACCGCAGATGCCATGGCCATCCCTGATTTCCTTTTGCGCTTTCCCTACGCTCAAGGAACAGTCACATGCAGGTGCAGCAAGATTTCCAGGTGAGTACGGCGCCCGCGGAACACCCCGACAGCCACTATCAGCCCCTCATCGACGCCCTGCCATCATGGCTCGGCCAGATATCCCCGGCCCATCGCCAGGCGCTCAAGGCCAGCCAACCGCAGCTTGCCGACGCACTCCAGTCGGCAACACCCGAGCAGCATCAACGGCTCAAGGCACTCACCGCCGCACACTGGACCGCGCAAAGCGCTGTCGACGAGCGTCTGGCGCACTTGCAGGATGCCAGCCGCTTTGCCGAACCCCTGCTCAAGGACGCGCTGAAGAATCGCTTCGGCCTGGACCTGGACGTGCGCAGCACCTTCCTGCGCCTCTACATCCCGGTGACGGTGCCAGGCTTTGCGATCCAGACCGGCGCCCGTGCCTGGACAGTGTCGTTGCTGGACGCGGCGCTGCATAACTTCGAAGAACGGGAAAGTGCAGACGATGCCTACGAAAGCGCCTCGACCTTCATCACCGCGCCTTCACCCACGGGACAGTTCGACACGCTACCGCTGATCCAGGCGTCGATGAGCATCGCGGCCTTTATCCGGCTGTGTCGGGAAATCGACATCGGCGCCCGATACGAGGCCTGTCTGCGAGAAAGCCTGGGCCTTTCTGAGCCGGTGGGCGCCGCCGTGCTGCGCTTGAAAATCAACACCAGCCAGCAGGCCGCGCTGAAAGCGGCGGTGCAATGGGCGCGGATGAAGGGCGATCTCAGTGAAGTGTATGCGCGCCTGATCGGCGGGCTGGCCGATGGGCTGCAAGGCATGCGCATCAATGGGCAGGCGTTGCGTTGTCATGACTTGACGATGATGTCCGCGCGCCTGACCGGCATCCTGGTCTTCGCCACCGATCTGCAAGCCTCAACGCGGGTCGGCAGCGTGGTGGCGTACATTCCTGATGATCCGCTGCACCCGATAAAGGAGTACACCTCTACCACCGAGATGGCCGGTGAACTGACCCGGCAACTGCGCGCCAGGGACTATCAGCAGTTCTTCAGCCGCTTTATCGATCACGAACGCCTGGGGCCGTTTTTCGCCACGCTGAACAGCCGGCTGACGCAAGTGACCTGGCATGAACCGGTAAAAGGCAGCGCCCTGCCCGCCTGGCGGGAGGAACCCATCGAGCCACCGAATCTGCAGCTTGTGGCCACCGCGTTCAGTGGCGAGATGTGGCAGCACCTCTATCAACGCAAACTGGACAAAATCCTCAGCGACGCCCGCACCCTTGCCGTGCCGACTGCCTACGTCGACCAGAACGCCCGCTGGGCGCGCTGGAATGCTTTTGTCAGCCTGGCTTCAAGCATCGTCCAGGCCGCCACGTTCATCGTCGCGCCATTCGTGCCGGTGTTGGGTGAACTGATGATGGGCTACATGGCTTACCAACTGCTCGAAGATGCATTCGAGGGGATCGTCGATTGGGCCGAAGGCCAGACGGGCATTGCCTTCGATCACTTGATGAGCGTGATGGAGTCGCTGGTGCAACTGGGGGTGTTCGCCGCAGGTTCGAAGCTTGTCGCAGGCCTGTATCGCCAGGTGCTGCCGCAGGAAGTGGTGGCCTTCATCGACCGTTTCCTGCCGGTCGAGCGCGCCAATGGGTCAACGCGCTACTGGAAGCCGGACCTGCATGCCTATCAACACCCGGCTATACCCGCCGCGGATGCGCCGATCAATGAGCTTGGCCTGCGCCAGCACCAGGGCAAACAACTACTGGCCATCGAGGATGCGCATTACGCCGTGAGCCAGAACCCGGTGACTGGCCGATACCAGATCGATCACACCACCCGAGTCGATGCGTACAAGCCGCCACTTCGCCACAACGGCGAGGGCGCCTGGCACACCGAACTCGAACAGCCGCTGGAGTGGGACGGCGATACCGCGTTGCGGCGTCTTGGCCACCACGTCGAGCCGTTCTCCACCATCCAACGCCAGCGAATTCTCAAGGTCAGTGGCTACTCCGAGGACGGGCTGCGCAAGATGCACGTCAACCAGCAAACCTTGCCGCCGTTGCTGGCCGACAGCATTCGGCGCTTTCGGATCGACCTCGACCTGGGGCAACTGCTCGATCAACTGGCCAGCGACCTGCCCGATCAATACACGCGGGCCGATCCGTTGACGCAGTTGCAACTGCTCGGCGAACAGCACCGCTGGCCGGCAAACAAACGCCTGCAATTGATCGATGCGGGCGGGCAAACCGCCTGGACGTCATCGGCCGATGAACGCCTGCCGGTGACGCAGATCCGTCTGGATAAACTGATCGAACGCGACCTGCTGAAAACCCTGCTGCACAGCCTCGACGAAAGCGAGATCAAGCACCTGCTCAATGAGGAATTCGGCCAGCCGACGCTGGCGCTCGATGTGCGCACGCGTACCCTGCGAAAGCAGGTGCTGCGCCTTGCCCGCAAATACCGCGCTGCGCTGTTCGAATCTCGCTACAAGGCCCTCGAACACACCGATGACGTCCTCGCCCGACAGGTCGCCCAACACAATCGGCAGCTACCCGCCAGCATCACGCGCGAGCTGCTCGACACCGCCACTCCGGATGAACGACAACAGATCCGCCAGGGACAACTGCCACCCCGCCAGCAATCACTCATCGCAGTGGCCAACCAACACGTGCGCATCACCCGCGCCTTCGAAGGGCTGGAGCTGGCGTCGGTCAGCAACCCCGACACCGACCTCCTGGCGCTGCAAAGCCTGCAACGCTTGCCCGGTTGGAGCGGCCAGGTGTGCATCGAGATGCGCGACCGGTCGTATGACGGGCCACTGTTGACGAGCATCGCCGCGCCACAGGCGTCCTCGCTGAAGGTCCTGGTGCGCCAGGCCGATGGTCGTTATCAACCCTGGGACGATCGCGGCCAGCCGCTGCACTCGCTCACCGACTTCTATACCAGTGTTCTGTACGCCCTGCCGGACAGCGAGCGCCAGGCTCTGGGCATTCACATAGGCCAGGGTGAGCCGCTCAAAACCCTGGTGCGTGAACATCCACTGGGACGCAGCGAGCTCATCGTGAAGCTGTACGAGACGCCGATTCATGAACCGACCGTCGACACGCTCAGACTGACCGGCAGTGACGGTTATCGACGGATATTGCGCACGGTCAACACCTCGGCCGAACAGCCATTGACACTTGAGCAACGGGTGCAGGCGCTGTATCCGCAACACTCTGCGCAGCAGATCCAGGCGACGCTGGCAGACCTGCAAAATCATCCGGCGGGCGCACGGGCCGAACTGTCGCGCCTGCGCAACGAATATGCCCGGCTGACTCATGAGCTCAGTCGTTGGGACAATGCGCTGCCGACCGTCGATCACAACGGCACCGCGCTGACCGCCCCCGAGCTTCACGAAGCGCGTCTGGCCCGACGCTTTCTCAAGCACTCTCTGGAAAAAAGCTGGCGCCGTGAAGCCGACAGCGCAGTCGGACACATGCTATTCATTCCAGGCTCGATACGCGGCGACCTTCCTTCCATCAGTGGCGACTTCAGCCACGTCGCCTGGCTCCAGATCAACGGCCGCAACGGCACCACTCACCTCAAGGGCTTTCTGCAGAACTTCCGCGGTTTGCTTCACCTGGAACTTCAGGACTTCTCGATGCCAGGCCTGCCCGAGTCAATCACCTCGATGCCGGCGCTGCGCCAACTGGTGGTGCGCAACTGTGGCATCACCCTGTCGATTGCCGATCAACGGGTATTGGCGTCGTTGCCGAACGTGTCGATTCTCGATTTACAGGACAACCCGTTGGCGCGCCCGCCCGACGTGCACGCGCTGGCGCAGTTACGTGAACTCAACCTGGCCAACACCGGGATCACCCTGCCCCCGGCCGACCTGCTCAATCACCCTCGGCTCATTGCCGTCAACCTTTATGGCAACCGCATCACCGAACTGCCCCCGCCGCTCCTGACCCTCGGCGCCGAACTCAGCAACGGCTTCAATTTTGCCAACAATCCACTGTCGGCGGCCGCCCGGGAGCAGATCAAGATTCACTACAATCGCACCGGCAAGGATTTCGGCGTATTGGCCGAACAGGTGGACACCGATCGGGTGCGTGCCCTGTTCCCCGAGCAGAACGTACGCCAGGCCACCGACCTGTTGTATCGCTTGCCCGGCACGCTCGCCGAGGGTCGAGAACAGCTCAGCCGCTGGGAGGGCGAAATTGTCCGGCTGCTCGCTGACCTTGCGCAGTGGGAAAACGACATCCCCGACCGAAGTCCGGTGACCGGCCAACAGCTCAACATCAACGAAACCTTCACCGAGCACACCGCGAGGACCGCCTTCTCCCGGCAGCTCGAGCAATTCTGGCGCACGCGCCACACTGATCATCCGGACCGTTTCAGTGCCGCACTGACATTCTGTGGCGACCTGCCCGTCCTGAGCGCCGACTTCAGCCACGTGTCAATCCTGAAGTTGACCGGCAACGTGCACGTTAGCGCCGTGGACTCTTTGCTGCAGCGCTTCGGCGGCCTGCAAACCCTGCAGCTCAATGACTTCAACCTGGGCCAGGTCCCCTCTGCCGTCTCACGTATGTCGCAGCTACACACCCTGACCCTCAATCGCTGCGGTGTGGTACTCACCCCCGAAGGGCAATCGCGGCTGGCGTCACTGACCCAACTGAAAATTCTCGAACTGGCCAACAACCCCTTGGGCACGCCGCTCGACCTGACGTCCCTGCCACACCTTTATTTCCTCGACCTGTCCAGCAGCGCCCTGTCTACGCTGCCGACGGGCCTGGCCGATCACCCGCAACTCAAGACCCTGATCTTCAGCGACAACCAGATCAGTGAACTGCCCGACCCCGTGCTCAAGCTGTCCGCCCAACGCATCGACGGATTCGACTTTGCCGACAACCCCTGGTCGGCGGCCACCCGCGAGCGGATCAAGACCCGCTTCCGCGAAATCGGCCGGGATTTCGGGGTGCACGCCGAGACAGCGGACATCGTCCTGGCCCAGGAACTGTTTCCGGCGCTGGACAACCAGGACGCCAGTGACGTGATCTACAATTTGCCCGGCACCCTGATCGATGGTCGCAAGCAACTGCGGCACTGGCGTGTGGAGTTGACGCAACTGATCGCCGACCTCAAGGCCTGGTCATTGCAAGCACCCGAACGTCACCCGCTCACGCAGCAACCGCTCAGCGCCGAGCAACACCTGGCCAATCACGTCGCCCGCACCGAGTTCGGGCAAATCCTCGAGCGATACTGGCGTGACCGACCTGATCCCGAGCTCAAGCGCGAAAACCATTTCACCCTGCGCACGACATTCCTTGGCGACATGCCGCGCCTGACGGCAGACTTCAGCCATGTATCGTTGCTGAGCCTGCAGGGCAATCCGGCGGTGGGTGCAGTCGATTCATTTCTCGAGCCGTTTACAAACCTGCACGTTCTCAACCTGCACGACTTTGCCCTGGACCAGGTGCCCAGCGCGCTCACGCGGATGCCGGTGCTGCGGGAACTTTCCCTCACCCACTGTCGATTGGCCATGACGCCTGACGGCCAGACCGTGCTGTCATCACTCGGCAGCCTGGAGTCCCTGGACCTGAGTGACAACCCGCTGACCGTCGCCCCCAGTCTTGAAGGCATGCCGCTGTTGAATGAGCTACGGTTGCCCAACACCGGTATCGAGCACCTGCCCAAAGGCATGACCGAGCTGCATAACCTGAGCCTGGCGATGCTGCACGGCAATCGGATCAGCGACCTGCCTCCCGACCTGTTCGCCATGGAAGCGGACAGCGCCGAGGGCATCAACCTCGCCAATAATCCGTTATCCGCCACCAGTCGAGAACGGATCAAGGCCGGGTATGCCGAGAGCGGCAATGACTTCGCCGTGCGAGCCGAGGAGGCGGACATCCAGCGCACGCGCGCGCTGTTCCCGGAACTGGATGAAGAAGACGCCAGCCACATGCTCTACGCATTGCCCGGCACGTTGGATGAGGGTCGCGCCCAACTGGCGCGCTGGGAGCAAGAGCTGGGCCGAATGAGCCAGGAGCTCGACCTGTGGATCGCCGACATTCCGGCGCAACACCCCATGACGGGCCAGTCGCTCAACGCAGACGAGCTCGCCGCCGAGCGCACCGACCGGACCGAGTTCGCCCAGAAGCTGGAATATTTCTGGCGCCACCGGCTGCCGCAAACCGCCGCGCTGCGAGATAACTCGTTCATCGCCAAGCCGACGTTTCTCGGTGATCTGCCCGCGCTGACCACTGACTTCAGCCATGTGTCCGCGCTGTCCCTGAGCGGCCACCCGGCGGCGGGCATTCACCCGCGTTTCCTCGAATGTTTTACCGGCCTGCAACACCTGGAACTGCGCAACTTCAACCTGGGCACGATGCCGAAGGCCATCAGTGGCATGCCATCGCTCAACTACCTGGTGATGAGCCGTTGCGGTGTGGTGTTTGACAGCGACGGGCAGGCGGTCCTGTCCTCGCTGACGCGCTTGAAGATGCTCGACCTGTTCGACAATCCGCTGGGCACTACGCCGGATGTCACACCCTTGAGATCGCTGACCTTCATCGATCTGTCCAACACCGCCATCGAGCACATGCCCACCGGCTTGCTCGACCTGCCGCAGTTGTCGACGGTACTGCTGCGCGACAACCACATCACTGAGTTGCCCGAGGCGATCTTCGAATTACCCGGCGCCAGTGGCGATGGTTTTGACTTGAGTAACAACCCGCTGACCGCCGCAACGCTGGAGCGCGTCAAAGCCTATCGGCAAAAAAGTGGCAGCGACTTCGGCGCCTGGGCAGCGCCGGCCGATATCGACGTGGCCATCGCGCTGTACCCGGACTTGACTAGCGAAGAAGCCAGCCACCTGTTCCTCGCCCTGCCCGGAACACTGGCAGACGGCCGCGCTGAATTGACACGCCGTCAGATCGAGTTCGACACATTGACCCGCGACCTCGCCGCCTGGGTCGGTGAAGTGGCCAACGACACCGAAGAGCAAGGCCATCGCGCCGCGTTCAAGACCGCTTTGGAACAATGCTGGCGCAGGGTGCCGCTGGAGAATCGGTCGCGGGACGAGTATCACTTCAAATTCGACGGACCGATGCGCGGTGATCTGCCAGTGCTCACAGCGCGTTTCGATTATGTCCTTGACCTGTCGCTGACCCACGCCGCCCCCCAGGCTGCCAGCGTCGGCAACTTCCTTGAGCACTTCCCCAATTTGACCCACCTGAAGGTTCGAGGGTATCGACTGACGACCTTCCCGGAGGCGGTGCTCCGTATGCAGGCCCTGACGTCGCTGGACCTGAGCGGCACCGGGCTTGGCGAGCTGCCGATCGCATTGGTCGATAACCGTCGGTTGATTCATGTCGACCTGTCCAACAACGCCATCCGCGAGGTGCCAACCGAACTGACCCAGGCCGATGCAACGACCACCGTGGCGTTCAATCTCAGCGCCAACCCGCTGTCCCCGGCCAGCCTTGCGCGCATCGCCGAGCATTTTCGCAGGACCGGCATCACCCTGGGAGTGAGCCCCGGCACCGCACTCTAACCGCCCCATGCGGGAGCGGGCTCGCTCACTCCCGCGGGCAACCCGTTGTGATTGGTGGACCCATCCCGTGCGGTAACTATCTACCGCACACGGCCCTGCCCCGTCTGGTTTGCTTGCGCTTCAATAAAACGCTCAAGGACTCGAGCCATGAACCCGCAAACTTTCACTGCAACGCCTGACGCGCCTGTTCATCACGCTGTCGACAACCTGCCCGACTGGCTGTTCAAAGCATCGCCCACCACACGCAAGGCGCTGAAAAACGCCCGCTTGCAACCGCATCAGACCGCACGACATCAGGCGTTGCACGGAGCCTGCGCCGACCACATGACCCAGCGCAACCGCCTCGAGTCGAGGCTGGCCAACCTGCAAAACCCCAGGGACTTCGCCCTACCGCTGCTGACCGCTGCCATCAAAACCCGATTCGGCCTTGAACTGGACGTCAAGGCCACCTACCTGCGCCTGTACATCCCGCAGCACATCCCTTGGTTCCCTATCCCATCGGGTGCCGCACGCGCCTGGACGATCTCGTTGCTGGACGCCGCATTGCACAACTTCGAAGAGTCGCACACCCACGTCGCCGCCTTTGAACCGGAATCCACCTACATCACCCAACCCTCACCCCACGGTCATTTCGAGACCTTGCCCGCGGTCGAGCAACAGTTGCCTATCCCACGTTTTGCCCAACTGTGCCGCGAGCTGGACATCGGCAACCAGTACCAGGCCTACCTCAACGAGACGCTCGGTCTGACCAGTCCGGTGGCCAGTGAGGTGGTCATGACCGACGTCATTGGAAGCCATAAAACCGCCCTGCGTGCCGCCCTGCACCTGGCCCACCTGCGCCACGACCTGCCTACTGACCTCTTCCAGACGATGCTCGACAATGTGGAGGGTCGCGAAGTCGCGCAGATGGACGGCCAGCCGCTGCTCGGACATGACCTGACGATGATGTCTTCCACACTGACCGGCATCCTGGTGTTCGCGCCTGAGGCCATACGTTCACGGGCCACCACGCGGATCATTGTTTACATCCCCGACGACCCGTACCATCCGCTCAAACTCTACGCCAGCCCGGCGACCTTCATTGAAGCGCTGACCCTCAAGCTGCGCGACCCCCAGTACCAGGCATTCTTCAGCCGCTTCGTCGAGCATCACGAGCGCGGGTATTTCTTCGCCGACCTGAGCCGTCGCCTGAGCCATGTCACCTGGCATCACCCTACGCGCGGCGACCCCCTGCCCAGTTGGCGCGACACCCCCATCGACCATCCCAACCTGCGATTCGCGGTGGCCCCCATCAAGACCGACCTGTGGACTCATCTGTATCAACGCCAACTGAACAAGATCCTCAACGACGCCAGCCACATGGCCGTATCCACGGCCAGCACCGACCGCGCCGCACGCTGGGCGCTGTGGGAAAGCTTGAATAAAGTGGCCGGTGCAATCGTCGAAGTCGCGTCATTCGTAGCCTTGCCCTTCGTGCCGTTTCTGGGTGAGCTGATGCTCGGCTACATGGCCTACCAGCTCCTCGACACCACCTTCGAAGGCATCATCGATTGGGCTGAAGGCTTACAAACCGAAGCCTTCGGCCAGTTGATAGCGCTGACCGAATCGGTGGCGCAAGTGGGCCTGTTCGCCGCAGGCGGCGCCCTCGTCACGCAGGCTTTGAGTCGCGTGCTCTCACCCGAAACACTGGCGCTGTTCGCCTCGCTCAACGTCGTGAAAACACGCACGGGCCAGATGCGCTACTGGCGCCCGGACCTGACACCCTACGAGCAGTCGATCACGCTGCCGAGTTCCGCCAAGCCCGATGAGCTGGGGCTGTATCACCATCAGGACAAAACCCTGCTGCGCCATGAAAACAAACTGTACGCCGTTAAACCGGACAGCGAGACCGGGCATTACCAGATCGAACATCCCGACCGTACCGATGCTTTCCAGCCGCCGCTGCGGCACAACGGTCACGGGGCCTGGCAGACCTTGCTTGACGATCCCCTGGCGTGGGACCGCGACACGGTGGTGCGCCGCCTCGGCCACAGCGTCGAGGGGTTCACCCGCCTCGAGCGCGAGCAGATCCTGCGCATCAGCGGCTTTCACGACAATGTGCTGCGCGAATCCCACGTGGAGAACCAGCGACCACCGTCACTGCTGACCGACACGATCAAGCGCTTGAAGATCGATCGCGACATCCGTGCCCTGATTGAACAGCCCGACCACCCCGAGCGCGAGGAGGCCCTGACCAACCCATTGACCTTTTTCGGCTATCGCTACGATGAACTCGAAAAAACCACCGATCGCCATGTGCAACTGCTGCAAGGTGTGGAACGCGGTCTGCCGACCGACATTGCACAAGAGCTGGTGGACAACGCCACGGGCAGCGAACTCAAGCAAATGCATGAAGGGCAAGTGCCGAGGCGCCTCCAGGATGTGGCCAACAAGGCCATGGAGGCCGTGCGGACCGCCCGGGCGTTCGAAGGGTTTTACCTGCGCGGCGCACAAACGCTCGACACCCAGCGCCTGGCCTTGCACAGCCTCGAGTCGATGTATGGCTGGCCGGACGATTTGCGCATCGACCTTCGCGCCTACTCCACAACCGGTGAAGTGCTGGACCGCATTGGCCCGGACGAAGCGCCCATTCACAAGACCCTGGTGTGCGCCGCGGACGGTACGGTCCATCTGGCCGAACACAGCGAACAGGCAGGCACCTTTTATGAGGCCATCCTGCAAGCACTGAGCAAGCAGCAACGCGATGTGCTGGAACTGTCCCAAGCCGACGGTGAAGCGCTCAAGCGACGCATCATCGACCAGGCGGCACGCACACCGTCGTTGCGCACGTTGCTGGCAAGGCACCCGCATCGCAAGACCCTGTACGACCCGGCGACCATGCGCCTGCCCGGTGGCACCGAGGGTTACTTTCGCCGCAACAGCTCCACCCCGACCCTCGATGCGCGGGTTCGCGAGATTTATCCCAACCTTGATCGAGAAGAGCTACGCGCGCAGATTTCGCGCCTGCAAAATCATCCCGACGGTGCGCGCATGGCGCTTTCGCGCCTCGCCACCGAGTCCCAGGAACTGTACACGGACCTGGATCGCTGGATCCGCCAAACACCGACCTTCAGCCCTGACACCGGGTTGGCACTGGACGCCGTCGACCGTCAGGCCATGCATCACAACCGCCGCTTGCTGGCGTTGGAGATCCAGCGCAGTTGGCAACGTCAGTCCGAGCGCGACGTGGATGCCGCCGACGGCAGCGCGCGTTACATACTGCGCTTTGCCGAGCCGATCCAGTGTGACCTGCCTGCCCTGCGCGCCGACTTCAGTCATGTGTCGACCCTTATCCTGAGGGGCGACAAGGCCACCCAGGGCGCGCCCGCGTTCCTGAAATCCTTTACCGGCCTGCGCCGGCTGGAGCTGCACGGGTTCGCCCTCGACTCATTGCCTGAAGCCGTCGGCCCACGCGCGCCACTCGAGACACTGACCCTCAGCGACTGCGCGATCACGTTCGATGAGGCCGCCTGGTCAAGACTGGCATCGATCACGACCCTCAAGCACCTGGACCTGTCTGCCAATCAGTTCAAGACCATTGTGCAGGTCGATTCGCTGCCGAACCTTCAGCATCTGGACCTCAGCGGCGCCGGCCTGACCGCCATCCCTCTTGGCGCGCTGCAACACCCCCGGCTCGACACGCTGATGTTGATGAACAACGTCATCAGCCAATTGCCAGCCGACCTGTTCGAGAGCGAGGTGTACGAAAGGCGCGGCATCCAACTGACGAACAATCCGCTCGACGATGCGTCACTGGAGCAGATCAAGCAGCACTATTTCGAGACTTCCTACGATCTTGGGGTGGCGGCGCCCGAGGCGGATGTACAGCGCGTCCTGTCGTTGTACCCGATCCTGGAGCCCACCCAGGCGAGTGACTTCGTGTACGAACTGCCCGGCAATTTCGCCGAGGGCCGGGCCATGTTGACCAGTCTGGAAGAAGAACTGGGTCGCGTGAGCAGCGATCTCGACACCTGGACCACCGAATTGCCGGTCCGACATCCGCTGACGGATGAGGCGCTCGATGCCGAGCAATTGTTCGCCGAGCACGTCAATCGCGAGCAATTCATGCAGGTACTCTTGAGCGGCTGGCGCCATGAAACGGAGCTTGATGGCTTCGATGAGCGGATGGAGCCTACCTATGAGCTGGTGATCAATGCGCCGATCCTCGGTGAACTGCCGACCCTGCGCGCCGACTTCAGCCACGTGTCGGTACTGGATCTGCGCAGTGTCGATGGACTGACGCGCATCGGGCGATTCCTGGAGGCGCTCCCCAACCTCAAGCGCCTCAGGTTGCACAATTTTGACCTGGGCAACCTCCCCGACGCGGTGTACAAGATGGGTCGCCTGCACTCACTGGCGCTGCCGGGTTGTCGCATTACGCTGACCGTGGAATCGGCCAACGCCCTGGCCGGCCTGGAGCGGCTGCAGTACCTCGACCTGGCGTCCAACCCGCTGGGGCAGGTGCCGGACTTGAGCCAGATGCCGGACCTCGTCAACGTACTGCTGGACCATACCGGCATCACCGAGTTGCCCAATGGCTTGCTCAACCGAGGCGAACTGGGTTGGGCGGACCTCAGCAACAACGCCATCACTGACGTGCCGAGCGACATCCTCGAGGTGCCTGCGGCCATTGCGCAAAACCTGCATTTGCGAAACAACCCGTTCACCGAGGACGCCCTGGGGCGACTGACCGATTATTACGAAAAGACCGGCATCAGCTTCAGCGTGGACGCCGTCAGTGATCGAGGTGAACCGCCGCTGTTGGCGACCCAAGCGTCGGCGGCGGACGAGTAAACCGGCGTCAGCCGCGCTCGGCTGGCACCGATGACAACTCGAATGGGCTGCTGCTGCGCCGCTGGTTACGATCTTCTCGCGGCGTGGCACCGAAGAAGTTGCGGTAGGCGCTGGAGAAATGCGGCCCCGACGAGAATCCGCATGACAGGCCGATCTGGATGATCGACTTGCTGGTTTGCATCAACATCTGCCGGGCCTTGTTCAGGCGCAGTTCCAGGTAGTACTGGCTCGGCACGCGGTTGAGGTATTGCTTGAAGATGCGTTCCAGCTGCCGACGGGACACGCACACGTGCTGGGCGATTTCGTCGGTGGTCAGCGGCTCTTCGATATTGGCTTCCATGAGCAATACGGCTTGCGTGAGCTTCGGGTGACTGGAGCCGAGGCGGTTCTGCAACGGAATGCGCTGACGCTCGCCGCCTTCGCGGATGCGCTCGACCACCAGCTCCTCGGAGACCGCACCGGCCAATTCGGCGCCGTGGTCGCGGGCCAACACCGCCAGCAAAAGATCGAGCACCGACATGCCACCGCAAGCGGTCAGGCGGTCGCGGTCCCAGTCGAACAGATGGCTGGTGGCGATGACCTTGGGGAAACGCTCGGCGAAATCGTCCTGCCAGCGCCAATGCACGGCGGCGCGATAACCGTCGAGCAAACCGAGCTGCGCCAGCGGGTAGACCCCGGCCGACAACCCGCCGATCACGCATCCGCTGCGCACCAGTTGCTTCAAGGCACTGCTCAGCGCTGGCGCCAACGTGGTCGGCGGCTCATCGGCGAGCAGGAACAGTTTCTGGAAGTTTTCCAGCTTGCCGGTCCACGCCTCGCCCGGCAATTGCCAAGCCCCCTCGGCAGGCGGTTCGGCCTGCAGGAACGACAGCTCGTAAACCACTTCGGGATGCACACGCTGGGCAACACGCAAGGCCTCCTCAGCCAGCGCAAGCGTCAGGGCTTTTGTGCTGGGCCAAATCAGGAAACCAATTCGATGGGCAGTCATGGTGGGCAATCCGAAGCGAAATCAAGTGTTGAAGGCATGGGCCACAATGCTAGCCCGTATACCCTGTAGGAGCGAGCTTGCTCGCGATGCGGTGTATCAGTTTGCATCTGTGGTACAGACACACCGCCATCGCGAGCACGCTCGCTCCTACAGGGGGCTGAAGCATGCACCATTGAGGTGCACAAAGCAGCCTCAAATCACTTCAGGCTACCCGACAGGAACTGCTGCAACCGTTCCGACTGCGGGTTCACCAGCACTTCGCGCGGGTTGCCGCTTTCCTCCACCAGGCCTTTGTGCAGGAACACCAGTTGGTTGGACACTTCACGGGCAAAGCCCATTTCGTGGGTCACCACCACCATGGTCCGGCCTTCCTGGGCCAGGGCCTGCATCACCTTGAGCACGTCGCCGACCAGCTCCGGGTCGAGCGCCGAAGTCGGTTCGTCGAACAGCATCACCTCCGGCTCCATGGCCAGCGCACGGGCAATCGCCACGCGCTGCTGCTCGCCGCCGGACATGTGGCCCGGGTAGGCGTCCTTGCGGTGGGCCACGCCGACCTTGTTCAGGTAGTGCTCGGCCTTCTCGCGGGCTTCGGCCTTGGCCACGCCCAGCACGTGAACCGGCGCTTCCATGATGTTTTCCAGCGCGGTCATGTGCGACCACAGGTTGAAATGCTGGAACACCATCGACAGGCGCGAACGCATGCGTTGCAGCTGCTTGGGGTCGGCGGCTTTCATTGCGCCTTCCTTGTTGGCCACCAGTTTCAGCTCTTCGTTGTTGAGCAGGATGCGGCCAGCGTGGGGCTGCTCCAGCAGGTTGATACAACGCAGGAAGGTACTTTTGCCGGAGCCACTGGAGCCGATGATGCTGATCACATCCCCGGCGGCCGCTTTCAGGGACACGCCCTTGAGCACTTCGTGACTGCCATAGCGTTTATGCAGGTCTTGGACTTCAAGTTTGTACATGCTGTCGGTTCTCACAAAAACAGTCAGTCAGTCGTTGAGCAAGCGCCCGTGACGCAGCGCTTCGCGCCCCGCCACCTTGGCCAGCCAGAAACCGGGTTGGGCATAACGCAGCCGTTCAATGGCAAACAGCACCCCGGACGTACCAGCACACACCGTGCTGACCCGATCCGCCAACGGATCGATCACTTCGAAAATCTCGTCACCGTCCTCAACCCACTCGCCGGGTTGGCGCAGGAAGCTGACCACCCCCGGATGCGGCGCAAACAGCAACTCGGTGCCTTCGAACGGCATGCCTTCGCAGGCGTCGCGCTCGGGCTTGGGCCACTCGCCGCCGATCAGCCCTTGTTCGGCGAGGAACGCCAGGATGCCGTCGGCGTAGGCCTCGGCATCCGCGCGCGCGGTGTCGGCCTGGCCACCCAGTTCAATGGTGGTCGCCAGACACGCCAATGGAATCTGCGCGTCGGGGAACTGCCGCGACAGACGCAACCACGGCAGCGAACAGGCTTCGTCGAACGAGCTGCCGCCGGAGTCTTCCGCCAGCAACCCGACCTTCACACCCAGGTGCGCCGCCAGCGAACGCCACTGTGGCCAGTGTTGCGGCAAGGCGTACATGTGCAACGCCGCCTCGGCATCGCAATGCAGGTCCAGCACCACATCGGCGGTGCAGGCGTGGCTGAGCAGGATGCGCTGCATGCCCTGCAACTGGCTCGCAGCCGCCGGCAAGGAGGCCAGGTGATCACTCATGGCCTGGCGGATCAGGCGGATGTTGGCGTGCGAGTCATCGCCCAGGCGCCCTGCGAGCGCTGCCGCAACGGGCGCGCTGAGCTCGACGAAATCACGGTTGAAGTTCTTGCCACTGCCCGCCTCGAAACGCCCTTGGTGATTGCCTTGCAGCAATTGCCCAAGCCCCAGCGGGTTGGCCACCGGCACCAGTTCGACGACGCCATTGAGCAAGCCCTGGGCTTCGAGTTCGCCCAGGCGTTTTTTCAGTTCCCAGGCGGTGCGCATGCCGGGCAGCTCGTCGGCGTGCAGGCTGGCCTGGATGTAGGCCTTGCGCTCGCCGCTGCCAAAGCGGAATACCGAAATCTGCCGCTCGCTGCCCAGGTGGCTCCATGGCAAACAATGATCAATACGTTCCATATCAGTGCTTCCGCGGGGCCAGGTAGCCCAACCAACGGCGCTCGGCCATCTTGAACAGCTTCACCAGGATGAAGGTCAGGCACAGGTAGAACACGCCAGCGGTGATGTACGCCTCGAACGGCAGGTAATACTGGGCGTTGACCGTGCGCGCGGCACCGGTAATGTCGATCAGGGTCACGATGGAGGCCAGGCTGGTGGTCTGCAACATCATGATCACTTCGTTGCTGTACTGCGGCAGTGCACGGCGCAGGGCCGACGGCAGCAGGATGCGCTTGTACATCTTGAAGCGCGACATGCCCATGGCCTTGGCCGCTTCGATCTCGCCGTGGGGCGTGGCGCGCAGGCTGCCGGCGATGATTTCGGCGGTGTAGGCGCTGGTGTTGATGGCGAACGCCAGGCAGGCGCAGAAGGTCGCGCTGGAGAGCCATGGCCAGAGGAAGCTTTCGCGCACCACTTCGAATTGCGCCAGGCCGTAGTAGATCAAAAACAACTGCACCAGCATCGGCGTGCCGCGGATCACATAGGTGTAGAGCCAGGCGGCACCGTTGACCACGGTGTTCTTCGACACGCGCATCAGGCCCAGCGGCAATGCGCACAACAGGCCAAAGAACAGCGACAGCGCGAGCAGTTTGAGGGTGGTCACCAACCCGCCAAAGTACAGCGGCAAGGCCTCCCAGATGACGTTGTAGTCGAAGATCATAGCTCAGCCGCCCTTACGCCTACCGAGTAGCGCTTCTCGAGGTGACGCAATGCCAGCAACGAGACGCTGGTAATCACCAGGTACATCGCCGCCACTGCGAGGAAGAAGGTGAAAGGCTCGCGGGTGGCATCCGCCGCCTGCTTGGCCTTGAACATCATGTCTTGCAGGCCCACCACCGAAATCAGCGCGGTGGCCTTGGTCAGTACCAGCCAGTTGTTGGTGAAGCCAGGAATCGCCAGGCGAATCATCTGCGGCACCATCACCCGGAAGAACACCTGGAAACTGCTCATGCCGTAGGCCATACCCGCTTCGGCCTGACCTTTGGGGATCGCCATGAACGCGCCACGGAAGGTTTCCGACAGGTACGCCCCGAAGATGAAGCCCAGGGTGCCGATACCGGCGGCCAACGGGTTGAGATCGATGTAATCGTCGAAGCCGAGCATCGGCGCCACGCGGTTGAGCAGGTCCTGGCCGCCGTAGAAAATCAGCAGGATCAGCACCAGGTCGGGAATGCCGCGAATCACCGTGGAATACAGGTCGCCCAGCCAGGCTAGCCAGCGCACCGGCGACAGACGCAGCGCCACGCCGATCAGCCCCAGGACGATGGCCAGCGCCATGGACGACAAGGCGAGCTGAAGCGTCAGCCATGCGCCATCGAGGATGACAGCCCCGTAGCCTTTCAACATGATTCAGGTCCTCGAAAGTTGGGATGAAAAAATGGCGCAAACCGCAGAGATCCTGTTGCTTGCGCCATTTCGGACTTGTCGCCTGGACGTGTTACTTGCCGTAGATATCGAAGGCGAAGTACTTGTCCTGGATTTGCTTGTATTTGCCGTTTTCGCGGATGGCCACGATGGCGCTGTTGATCTTCTCTTTCAGCGCGTCACCCTTGCGCACGGCGATACCCACGCCGTCGCCGAAGTACTTGACGTCGGTGAAGGCCGGACCCACAAACGCGAAGCCCTTGCCGGCGTCGGTTTTCAGGAAACCGTCATTAAGCAGCGTAGCGTCTGCCACGGTGCCGTCGAGGCGGCCAGCGGTCACGTCCAGGTAGATTTCGTTCTGCGAGCCGTATGGCTTGATCTCGGCACCCAGCGGGGCCAGGACTTCGCGGGCAAAACGCTCGTGGATCGAGCCACGCTGCACGCCGATGTTCTTGCCCTTGAGCTCGGCCAGGCCGTCGCTGACCTGGGTGCCTTCCTTCATCACCAGGCGAGCCGGGGTGTTGTAGTACTTGTTGGTGAAGTCCACGGATTTCTTGCGATCTTCGGTGATCGACATCGACGACAGGATCGCGTCGATCTTGCGCACTTTAAGCGCCGGGATCAGGCCGTCGAACTCTTGCTCGACCCATAAGCACTTGACCTTCATCTCTTCACACAGGGCGTTGCCGATGTCGTAGTCGAAACCCACGATGCTGCCGTCCGGTGCCTTGGAGGCAAATGGAGGGTAAGCCGCTTCGATACCGATCTTGATCGGCTTTTCATCGGCGAAGGTTGGCAGGGACAGCACGGACAGTGCCAGGGCGCCAAGCAGCACGAGTTTCTTCATCTTGGTACTCCATCGGTAAAGGGCGAAAACGGCAGAGTGAGCGACAGCCCAATATGCGAATGAGTGGGACCGCAATTGTGTGGCTACGTCCTAGGAAGCCGGTGGTTTTTTCAACACCGGCAACGACGAGCGAGTGATCGGCATTCTAACGACAGGCCCGAGGTCGATATTTCTTCAATGCGACAACTAGTTACAGATGCGTAGAGAAAGCCGCTCGGGCGCGTTGACAGCCCTGCAAATTCATGCAAGGGCAAAAGACAGTGAACCGATCTATGCTGCAAATTGCGGGCCTATTATTGGCAAAGCCTTCTAATCCGGCAAGCGCAGCGTTAGGGGTTATTTTTTTGCAGCGCATTTGTGGCCCTGATCAGGGCATAAGCGTTTCCGGATGCCCCGGGGCGGTGCGAGTGGTTACACCCGGGGTAACAGTGGGAAATGGATGACAGGAGATGTCGATAATTATTGGTTGGCGTTTATCCGGTGTTTGGTTTGACCCCATCGCGAGCAAGCCCGCTCCCACACTGCTGATCCCTGTGGGAGCGGCGGTGCGACGACTCGACTTGCTCGCGAAGAGGCCAGCCATTGCACCACAAAACCATCAGGCAGAAAAAAGCCCCACCGGCTTACACCGACAGGGCTTTCACTCAAAACCGGTGTTTAAGCCACGTTCATCGTCTTGTGCGTATCAATCAAATGCTGCACCACGCTCGGGTCCGCCAGGGTCGAGATATCACCCAGCCCGTCATACTCGGCCGTGGCAATCTTGCGCAGGATGCGGCGCATGATCTTGCCCGAACGGGTCTTCGGCAGCCCCGGTGCCCACTGGATCACATCCGGTGAAGCAATCGGGCCGATCTCACGACGTACCCAGTTTTTCAGCTCGATGCGCAGTTGCTCGCTGGGTTCCTCACCGCCATTCAAGGTCACATAGACATAAATGCCCTGGCCCTTGATGTCATGCGGCACGCCCACGACTGCCGCTTCGGCGACTTTCGGGTGCGCAACCATCGCGCTTTCGATTTCGGCAGTGCCCATGCGGTGGCCGGAGACGTTGAGCACGTCGTCCACACGGCCGGTGATCCAGTAGTAACCATCGGCGTCACGGCGTGCACCGTCACCGGTGAAGTACATGCCACGGAAGGTCTTGAAGTAGGTGTCCACAAAACGGTCGTGGTCGCCAAACAGCGTACGCGCCTGGCCTGGCCACGAGTCGAGAATCACCAGGTTGCCCTCGGCCTCGCCTTCGATGATGTTGCCCAGGTTGTCGACCAGCGCCGGCACCACACCGAAGAACGGACGTGCCGCCGAACCCGGCTTGAGGCCATGGGCGCCCGGCAACGGGCTCATCATGTTGCCGCCGGTCTCGGTCTGCCACCAGGTGTCGACGATCGGGCAACGGGACTTGCCGACATTCTTGTAGTACCAGTCCCAGGCTTCCGGGTTGATTGGCTCACCCACCGATCCCAGCAGGCGCAGGCTGCTGCCGTCAGCGCCGTCCACGGCGGCGGTGCCGGAAGCCATCATCGCGCGGATCGCGGTGGGCGCGGTGTAGAGAATGTTGACCTTGTGCTTGTCGACCACTTTGGCCACCCGGGTGATGTCCGGGTAGTTCGGCACGCCTTCGAACAGCACAGTGGTGGCGCCGTTGGCCAGCGGGCCGTAGACGATGTAGGAGTGGCCGGTGACCCAGCCCACGTCGGCGGTGCACCAGTAGACTTCGCCCGGACGGTAGTCGAACACGCGCTCATGGGTCATGGCCGCATACAACAGGTAACCGCCGGTAGTGTGCTGCACACCCTTGGGTTTGCCGGTGGAGCCGGAGGTATAAAGGATGAACAGCGCTTCTTCGGCACCCATCTCTTTCGGCGCGCACACGGTGCCCGCCACTTTCATCAGGTCTTCGTACCAGATGTCGCGGTGCTGGTTCCACTTGATGTCGCCACCGGTGCGCTTGCACACGATGACTTTCTGGATGCTGCTGGTTTCCGGGTTGGTCAGCGCGTCGTCGACGTTGGCCTTGAGCGAGATCTTCTTGCCGGCGCGAATGCCTTCGTCAGCGGTAATCACCACTTTGGACTTGCAGTCGATGATGCGACCGGCCAGGGCTTCCGGCGAGAAACCACCGAACACCACCGAGTGGATCGCACCGATGCGGGCACAGGCCAGCATGGCGACCACGGCCTCGGGGATCATCGGCATATAGATAGTCACCACATCGCCACGGTGCACGTCCTGGCCGCGCAAGGCGTTGGCCAGCTTGCACACTTCTTCGTGCAATTCGCGGTAGGTGATATTGCGGCTCTCGGAAGGGTCATCGCCTTCCCAGATGATGGCGACTTGGTCGCCGCGCTCAGCCAAGTGGCGGTCGAGGCAGTTGTAGGAAACGTTCAGGGTGCCATCGGCGAACCACTTGATGTCGACGTGGTGATCGTCGAACGAAGTCTGCTTCACGGTGGTGAAAGGCTTGATCCAGTCGAGGCGCTTGGCTTGCTCGCGCCAGAAGCCGTCGGGGTTGACGACCGACTGCTGGTACATGGCTTTGTAGGTTGCCTCGTCGGTCAGCGTATTCGCCAGGACCTCGGGACGAACGGGATACAGAGAAGCCGCACTCATCTTTCTTACCTCGGTGGAATAGTTGTTTTTGTATGGGTCCAGTTTTAGCCCGCCCAGCACCATAGAACCATTCGACGATGGTAGTAACAATCCCCTACAAAACGTCATGACAACGCAAAACACCACACATCCCCGCCAATCCCTGTAGGAGCGAGCATGCTCCGGGCGGCGTTCCGACGATGGTAGCCCAGGCACCGCTGGCATTCAGACAGCCAGCGTCATCGTTAACGACCATCGCGAATAAATTCGCTCCTACAGGACATCACCAGCCCACAGCCCTCCTAATCAGCGATTGTTACAAAATCTACCAAAGGTGTTTATCAAAACCCCACCTATATGAATCCCCACCCCACGCCTAGAATCCGCCCCGCAACAAGACAAACCCTGATTAACCCAGTTGCAGCCCCCACGAAGGCCGTTAATCAAATACTTGAAAACCCAAGTTCCACACGCAACCCCACAAAGGTTGCGTGACCCCACTCGACCTCTAAAAGGTAAAAACGAAATGAAAGCTTTATTAGTTCTGGCCCTCTCCAGCCTGTGCGCAACCGCCATGGCAGACGAGGTCCCGACTGATGTCGCACAGCAACAACCGGTTATCGAGGAATACACTTACTCCACCCATTTGGACATCGCCAAAGTGATCTCCATGAGCGATGTTCCCAATGTCTGTGAAGTCGTTCCAATGAAAATGGAATACGACGACTCCAAAGGCCAACGCCACATCCTGCGCTACAGCGTCATGGGCAACGGCTGCTCCAACGGCTGATCACCGCCCCCTCCCAATACGGTTCGACCCACCGGCCTGGATGCTTGAGGCTGCTGAAGCGCCGAACCGTATAGATCGGTTTTTACGATTGGTTAAAGCATATATTTGCGCTTTTTAATCAAATTAGTCGGCGTAGTATGAATTCCACACCAAGACATACAACGACGACGAACTGGAGCAACCACCATGAAAACCAAACTGATTCTCGCCCTGACCCTCTCTGTACTGGCCGCCAACACCTTCGCCGCTGACGGCTACGACCGCACAGGCTCGGCCGTTTTCACCACGGCATCGGCCGCTGCTGTCTCGACGACGTTCGCCGCTGACGGTGCTGATCATGTAGGGGCAGGCAAACTCGCTGCTGACGGTGCTGACCATGTTGGCGCAAGCAAACTCGCTTCCGATGGTGCCGACCATGTTGGCGCAAGCAAACTCGCTTCCGATGGTGCTGACCACGTCGGTGCAAGCAAACTCGCTGCTGACGGTGCCGACCATGTGGGTGCTTCCAAGCTCGCGGCCGATGGTTCGGATCACGTCGGTGCCGCTCGCCTCAGCTGATCGACGAGCATGACTTCACAGCCCGACTTCGGTCGGGCTTAGTTGTGTCCAGCCCCGCCAAAAACCGAACTAAAACACAAGATGTAGTAAAAAACGCCTTTTTTGACTGTTTTTTGAACAAAAAAAATGGCTCTGAAAAATTTATGAAAAAAAATCTGCCACAGCCATATCCAGCCAAAGCCCTGTAAACCCTCGCTCCGACCGAAAAACCCTCCTGCGCGAACGATCCGTGCGCGGATTCGCCCCACCACGGCCGCAAAAATTTCCCTATAATGCCGCCTAAACCGGCCTGCAATATTCCCTTACAGGGAAGACTGCCAGTCTGAAGCCCACGCAAAAGTCCTCCGCGATTTCTGCGCCCATCGGCGGCTCTCGGAACCCGGTACAAAATTATGTTTATTTGCCTGCGTGTACCGCTGCAAAAAACGCTATCAACGCGGCCAACAGGGCCGTGTGAAAAATACAGACATCCAATTTCACACGGGCACTCTGGCCCTCACGCAGGAGACGACACGTCATGCTGAGCTGGGACGAATTCGACAAAGAAGACACGGAAGTAGCGGCCAAGAGCGCCAACGCCGGCCACGCCACCGAAGCCAACATGGACCGTCTCGACAGCGCCGGCGGTGCCGCCGCCCTGGAAGCTCGCGCCGTTACGTCCACTGACTCGCCTGCCGTTGTCCGCGCCAAGACTGCACTGGACAACCTCGACATCGCCGAAGGCCTGGCCGAACTCGAAGGCGCCTCCGCACGCGTCGCCGTCGACGAAAAAGCCATGATCAACTGCCGCGCCGACCTCAACCAGCTCGTACCCTTCAAGTACGACTGGGCCTGGCAGAAATACCTGGACGGCTGCGCAAACCACTGGATGCCGCAAGAAGTCAACATGACCGCCGACATCGCCCTCTGGAAAAACCCGGAAGGCCTGACCGACGACGAGCGCCGCATCGTCATGCGCAACCTGGGCTTCTTCTCCACCGCCGACTCCCTGGTCGCCAACAACCTGGTGCTGGCCGTTTACCGCCTGATCACCAACCCGGAATGCCGCCAGTACATCCTGCGCCAGGCGTTCGAAGAAGCGATCCACACCCACGCCTACCAGTACTGCATCGAATCGCTGGCCATGGACGAAGGTGAAATCTTCAACATGTACCACGAGATCCCATCGGTCGCGAAAAAAGCCACCTGGGGCCTCAAGTACACCCGTTCGATCTCCGATCCGAAGTTCGAAACCGGCACCGTCGAAACCGACAAAGAGCTGCTGCGCAACCTGATCGCCTACTACTGCGTTCTGGAAGGCATTTTCTTCTACTGCGGCTTCACCCAGATCCTGTCCATGGGCCGTCGCAACAAAATGACCGGCGTCGCCGAGCAGTTCCAATACATCCTGCGCGACGAATCCATGCACCTGAACTTCGGCATCGACGTGATCAACCAGATCAAAATCGAAAACCCGCACCTGTGGGACGCCGAAATGAAGGAAGAAGCCTCGCAAATGATCCTGCAAGGCACCCAATTGGAAATCGAATACGCCCGCGACACCATGCCGCGCGGCGTACTGGGCATGAACGCCGCGATGATGGAGGACTACCTCAAATTCATCGCCAACCGTCGCCTGTCGCAGATCGGCCTGAAAGAAGAGTACCCAGGGACCACCAACCCGTTCCCATGGATGAGCGAGATCATGGACTTGAAGAAAGAGAAGAACTTCTTTGAGACGCGTGTGATTGAGTATCAGACGGGTGGGGCTTTGAGCTGGGATTGATTTGCGAGTGAGCTGCGGTTTGGTAGCTTGAACAGCAGAATCAAAAAAGCCCTGATTTGATCAGGGCTTTTTATTGCCTCAAGAAAACAAGACACTGGACTGCACGATCGCAGGTCGATCGGACGTCAATAGCGGAATGAAATCCATTAACTGGTAGCTTTAGACTTAAGCTTCTCAAGCGCTTTAGCGCAACCATACTCGGCAGCTTTATCTAGATAGCGGAAATACTCTTCCTTTAGGTTGCGCCTCATCATTGCAGTCGCAAGGCTCATATAGAGGTTTGCGCGGAAACCATTTCCATCGAGGTATATGACTGCCGTCTCGCGCTCAAGACGTCTGCAAGCCGACAACATCGCCGGCTGAGGATAGTACTTGCTAAACGCGGCGTCGCTTGCAGGAAGCTGTTCGATCAATGAAAGAAAACCGGGAGTTTTCACTTCATCGAAGCAGTAGAAAAGCATTTTCAATCCAGCGGGAGCAAAGCCCTGGCTCAAGCTAGATCTCAAGAGAGAGCAGACCTGATCGACAACCTGTTCGCGATCGTCAAAGTGCGAAGATAACCACGCTAACCGGTACTGTGCAGCAGGGTTACCTTCATCGGCTGATTGCTTGAGTGGCGGTACACCCTCACTTAAAAGTGCCTGCACTTTTTTCCGGTAGCTCTGCCGATAATCATCGGAAATTTTCTCACCGGGTGACAACTTGCCTCGAATGCTAAATAGCTCACTTTCTGCTTCATCAATTTTTTCTAGATATGGCAATGCCTTGAAATAGAGCTCATCGCTTTCCAGAGAAATTTTAAGCGTTTCTGCGTGTACAGACATCGCTAAAAAGAGCAAAAAAATTAAAGAAAAGCGTCCGGCAACCTGCTTAATCACGGGTCCATCCTAGAGAAGGTCATTCGATCCTCGATGATATCACAAGGCCACATCCGGGCTTTTTGCGTCTGTTTAATTGACGTGATTTTCTGTAGCTCCCACCTACTCACCGACGCCCACGCCCCTACAACATTCCCAGCCACTTCTACATTGATACCCGCTGAAAGCACCTTTATGCTCCAACACAGGTGCCTAAGAAACGCCCAACGTAGAAGCTAATCTCCTCACACCGAATGCATGCTGGCATCCGCCTTGTATGTGCGATGTGTGAAAGAAAGAGCTTGTTGGGATTTCTTAGATCCTCTACGTCGGGCCCCGGCCCTCTTCAACTTCACACGTAGAGGTAATGAATATGCCTAGCAAAGTCTCGAAACGCGCCGTCATCACAGAGCCTTCCGTCTCGACAGTTTTCAGCCGCCACAATCTCTCTCTTCATGCCTTTCTCCATGAAAACCAGCCATGGTTCTGCGCTCGCGATATTGGCCGCTTGATGGGCTTCCATCTCAGCGATCGCATGGTCAGCAAGCTGGATAAAGATCAGCATCAAGTCCTGTGGATTGATTATTACCACCAACCAGAAAAGCAGCTGATGCTAAGCGAATCTGGCGTGTATGCGCTGTTGGTGTATCACTACGCTCCAGAGAATCGGTTACTGCGTGAATGGTTGACCCATCAGGTCGTACCAGCGTTACGTGACGCGCAGACTTCTGACGATTCAGATCGTCCGATGCTGAGTTTGTTGGATTGGCCGAAAATGTCGTTGAGCATGCTGCATTGGCAGGGCGAGGGATGGATTAGGCTGCGGGATATGCCTTACTTGTTAGAAGACCACGCACCGAGTCCGATGAAAGCGACTAAGCCTTGGCGGCGCAGAGTCATGGATATTTTTCAGTTATCCAAGCATTCATTGGGATAGTGATACGTCTGTAGGATTGCTCGCAGGAAGCGCCATCTCTTACTGTAGGAATTTTCGTAGACAACGGTAATGGCCACTCAGTATCGTCCGAGGGTTTTCAACCCTCGGCGATTGTATGGACACGTTTAAGAGCAATAGCGATTGGAACGACGCGGAAATTCAGGCCGCAGTAGATGCTTACTTGAGCATGCTCGCGCGCGAGCAGGCTGGTCAGTCGATCAATAAAGCTCATGAAAACCGAGTCCTACGCGAAGGGCTGTTAGCAGGTCGCACCAAAGGCTCCGTCGAATTTCGGATGCAGAACATTTCTACCGTGTTGGTCGAATTGGGGCGTAGGCGCATTGAGGGCTATAAGCCCGCTAAAAATGTGGGTGCCAATGTTGTTAAGAGCATTCTTAAAGCACTCGACGCTTCTACACCGACTCCCGAGGATTTCGCTCCAACGGCAGACGAGGCGACACTCGAGCAGCGTGCCACAAAGCTTGAGCAGCAGCCGATTACGGATGAGCCAAAGGGAATCGAAAAACCACAACAGACTCAATCCAGCGGAAAGTCGTATATCCGTGATCCAGAAGTCAGGGCATGGGTTCGACAACAGGCCGCAGGGAAATGTGAAGGTTGTGGTGAGCCGGCGCCATTCGAAAAATCAGGCAAACCGTTTCTTGAGGTCCATCACGTTAAGCATCTAGCGCGGGAAGGCTCGGACCGCCCCAGCAATGCGGTAGCGCTATGCCCGAACTGTCATCGTCGTTGTCATCATTCGGATGACAGTGCGGCATTTACCGAATCGCTCTATCAGAAGGTTGGGCGATTGCTTCGTGAGTAAGCGGGCAATTGATGGGGTCTGCGAACCCCATCCTGCTAATCCGCCCACTCCACATAACTCGACTCCCCCCACCCTCCGCCCCCGACAACCACCCCCACACAAACGCCAACGTCGTGCGCCCTGCCCCATCGACACCCACCGTGCCGCGCGACCAGCCGGACAGAATCTCGCCGTCGTCGGTGATGCAGTGAAACAGCAGTTCGATGCTATCGGGGCCGGTGACGCGGCCCACTTGGTGACCCGTGCGGATTCGACCGCCCTGGTAGGTGCTGGTGATGGCATTGCCTTCGACCCGGTAATGAAACACGGTGCCGGTGCCGGAGAGGCCGTGGGTGTTGCCGGCGACGGTGAAGCGGCGGTTGTGCAGGCGTTCGTTGACGGGCATGGGTGGTGTCCTTGGGTTCACTGAGTCCATTGTGTGGGCCATGGTAAGCGTGTTGGGTGTCTGCCGGGGCAAATCCTTCACACGCTGTTCGGCTCAATCATCTCCCAGCTTCAGCGAACTCCGCTGGCGCTTCTCGATGGAGAATTTCAGCAAGGCGGCGCTACGGAAGATGCCGTGGGCGAATTTGCTGTAGGGCATGGTCAGGAAGAAAGCCATGACCAGGCCAAGGTGGAGGCTGAGCAACAGCGCCATGGCCGGGGTTTCACGGCCGGCCAGCAGGGCCAGGCCACTCAGGCTGATGAGCAGGAGCAGGGCAATGAATCCGCGGTCCATGGGTTTCTGGTTGTGATCACCCTGATCGGGATGCCGGCGCATGTTCAGCCACAACAGCCCGGCCGGCCCGATCAGCAAACCGATACCACCGGCGATGCCCAGCAACACCGGCACGCTGAGCACGGGATAAGGGGCCGACCAACCGGCCAGGTAGTGGTAGAGCGTGGCGACAGCGGTGGCGGCAAAACACAGCAAAAAACCATAAAACGTGAGGTGGTGGAAGCGGCGGCGCCATAACGTGAAGGCGTCGTCGGCGTTGTTGCAGCCTTGTGCATGGCCACCGTCGAGGTACTTGAGGGTCAGGACGTTTTTGGCCGCTTCCATTGCCGCCGGCTGCAATGGGACGGGTTGCCGGGCCGGGGTGATTTCGCGCCAGAATTTGCGCACGCCCAGCGTGAGCGCCAGCAGCGCAAAACCAAAGACCGAACCGAACATCCACACCAACGTGTTGTGGGTGAAGATCGCGTAGAAGTTGCCGCCCTCCACCTGGGTCCATAGGTTGCCCGCGACCATCAGCGTCAACAGCAGAAACAGCGCCAGCCCGGCACCGCTGGCCAGCGCCAGGGTCAGGCCATTGCGTTGGTAAAGCTTGCCCAGCGCCGGTGGCCAGGCGTATTCGGCGTAGGTGTCCAGGCGCACGCGGGCCATGGCCTGCGGTACGTTGACGGCAAACTCGTGGGGCGCGGCGTACTGGCACGCGTGCAGGCAGGCACCGCAGTTGTGGCAAAGATTGGCCAGGTAGTGCGTATCGGCCTGCTCGAACACCAGGCGGCGGGTCATGGCGGGGAACACCGCGCAAAACCCTTCGCAATACCGGCATGCGTTGCAGATGGTCATCTGCCGTTCGACTTCGCGCTCATTCACATTCAGCACAGGGATCAGGTCAGGACGCGCCTGGGTCGTGGGGTCAAACAGTTCCATGGTGATGCCCTGCCGGTTCTGATGGATGTTGAAAACCCAGCGCGGCGGCGGCGTGCACGCCCGCGAGGCGGCCAAACGCGGTGCCGATCGCCATGCCGATGCCGGCGGTGTAGCCTTTGCCCAATATGTTGCCCGCCATCATTTCCCCCGCCACAAACAGATTGGGCGAGGGTTTGCCGGCAAAACGCACCGCAGTGGTTTCGTCGGTCTTGAGCCCCAGGTAGGTGAAGGTCACGCCCGGACGCAACGGATAGGCGTAATAAGGCGGAGTGCTGATGGGCCGAGCCCAGTGACTTTTGCCGGGCACGATGCCTTCGGTGTGACAGTCATCCAGCGCGGTGTGGTCGAAAGTGCCCACGCGACAGGCACCGTTGAAGTCTTCGATGGTCTTGACGAACGCTTCGCACGGCAGACCGAGCTTTTGGGCCAACCCGTGCAGGGTGTCAGCCTGCGTACCGGCAAACACCGGCGGCATGAACCGGCCGACCGACGTTTGATCAATGATCGAAAAACCCATCTGCCCCGGCTGTTGCGCCACCAGCCGGCCCCAGATGGCGTAGCGTTTGGGCCAGAAGTCCTCCCCTTCGTCATAGAAGCGCTGGCCGTCGCGGTTGACCACCACGCCCAGCGATACGCAGTCGATGCGCGTGCAAATGCCGCCGTCGTACAGCGGGGCCCGCGCATCGATGGCGACCATGTGCGCTTGGGTCGGGTCGCCAATGACGTCGGCCCCTTGATCGATCATCCGTTTGAGCAACGTGCCTTGGTTGAAACGCGTGCCTCGGATCAGGAAATTGTCCGCCGGCCACTCGCCATCGGCATTCTGCCCCCAGGCTTCGCGCAGCCACTCGCGGTTCGACTCGAAGCCGCCCGCGGCCAGCACACAGGCGCGGGCTTCGATGCGTTCACCCGAGACGCACTGGCCGTCGACCTCGGTGGACTTCAGGTGAGCGGCGACAAAGCGGCCATTGTCCATTTCGATGTCAGCCACTTCGGCGTCGTAGCGCACCTGGATGCCCAAGCGCTCGGCGCTGCGAAAATAGGCATTGATCAGGGCCTTGCCGCCGCCCATGAAGAACGCATTGGTACGCGCCACATGCAACGCGCCGGACAACGATGGTTGAAAATGCACGCCATGGCGGCGCATCCAGTCGCGGCAGGTCGAGGAGGCGCGGATGGTGATGCGCGCGAGTTTTTCGTCGGTCTGCCCGCCGGTGACCTTGAGCAGATCCTGCCAGTATTCCTCCTGCGGATAGGCGTCGATCAGCACATCCTGCTCAGCCTCGTGCATGCAGCGCAGGTTTCGCGTGTGCTGTGAGTTGCCACCTCGCCAGGCTTTGGGCGATGCCTCCAGCAGCGTGACGCTGGCACCCGCTTCGCGCGCCATCAGGGCGGCACACAGCGCCGCGTTGCCGCCCCCTATGACTAGAACGTCGATCATGATTTCTCCTCTACGGCGAGGAGCGTTGAACATTGCCTCCCCACGAATGGGCGGACGATAAGTCAGCCAGCCCAGGCTCGAAAGGCGCCCACGGGTGGGGGGTGTTCAGTTTTGCTAAAGGCCGGGCAGCTCAGCTCGCGACGGTGCTGCCCTCCAAGAGGCTGGCGCCGGGCCAGCGCCCCTGGGCCACCAGTTCACGCGCCACCTCGATCATCACCACCCGTGCAGCCAGTGCGGCGGGTGACAGTTCATCGTCGGGCAAGGTGGTCAGGATATTGCGACGGCCCACATGCGGGTCGGCAATCTGCACCATCGACAGCCCGCACTCGCCCGAGTGCGAGGCGGCCGCGCCGGGTTGGATGGTGGCGGCGAGACCGGCGCGCACGGTGTCCATGAGCACTGCCAGGCCGTCGACTTCCATGACGACGCGCGGTTCGACCCCCGAGCGCTCGAAGGCGCTCATCAATGCGGCGCGCAGGCCATGCTGCAAGCTGGGCAGGACCAGCGGCAGATGCCCCAAGTCGGCCATCTGCACGCTCGCCCCTTGCGGCGCACCGGCCAGATCCGGGGTGCAGATCACAAAGAGTTTTTCGTCGAGCAGCGGCGTGATGGTCCAGCGCCGGGTCGCGTCCACCTGGAACAGGATGGCCACGTCCAGCTGGCGGGCAGCCAGTTGTGTGGCCAGGTGCCCGGAAAGCATTTCCACCAGGTGCAGTTGAATGTCCGGGTAACGCTCGCGCATGGCCTTGATCAAGGGCAGCGCCAGCACGGTGGCCGTCGTCGGCGGCAACCCGACGCTGACGTAACCGCTCATGCGCCCACGCTGGGCGGCTTGCATCGCGTACCCCGCCTGGCGGAGGGTCAGTTGGGCATGGTGCAGGAACGCGATGCCGGCGTTCGTCGGCGTCACCCCGACACTGCTGCGGATCAACAGGCGCGTGTTGAGTTCGCTTTCCAGCTTGCCGATCTGTTGGCTCAGCGCCGACACGCCGACGTCCAGCTCGAGTGCAGCGCGCCCCAGGCTTTTGAGTTCAACGATCTTTACGAAATAACGCAGCTGTCGCAGTTCCAAGGCTCACCTTCCGTCGAGAGAATCATCCCGGGCGCGTATGGCTTCCCGGGAGCTGCGGCCATGGTCTCAAATCTTGAACTGCCCGAGCAGACTTTCCAGGCGGCTGCCAATCGTGTGCAGTTCGTGGGTGGTTTTGACGCCGCCCTGCGTCTGCTCGGCGACCCGTTCGATGGTGTGCGCCATGCCGTGCACGCTGCGGTTGATCTCTTCCGCCACGGCGGTCTGTTCCTCGGCCGCACTGGCGATGTGGGCGTTCATGGCGTTGATGGTCGCGATGAGCTCAACCGCGTTGTCGAGGGATTGACCTGCCTCCCCCGCCTGATGACTGGCGCTCATCCCGGCTTCGCTGGAGTGGTTCATGGCATTGACCACGCTGGCGGTCGCCCGATTGAGGCGTTCGATCATGGCCTGAATTTCCTGGGTGCTGAGCTGGGTGCGGCTGGCCAGGGCACGGACCTCGTCGGCGACCACCGCAAATCCGCGGCCGGCATCGCCGGCCCGCGCCGCTTCGATGGCGGCGTTGAGCGCCAGCAGGTTGGTCTGCTCGGCAATCGAGCGGATCACGTCGAGCACCGAGACGATGCTTGCCACATCGCTGCGCAAACCTTCCAGCGACGTGCCACCGTCGGATAACTCCACGGTCAGTGCTTGCAGGCGAGCGATGCTGGCATTGACCACGTGTCGGGCGCTTTGTGCCTGTTGGTCGGTGTCGGCGGCGGCCGTGGAAGCGCTTTGAGCGCTGGAGGCCACTTCCTGCGCCGCCGACGACATCTGGTTGATGGCGGCGGCGACCTGATCGGTTTCCTGGCGTTGCTGCTCCATGGCCTGATCGATGAGTTTGCTTTGTTGGGCGACATGTCCGACGGCGTTGCTCAGTTCCCCCGACATCGCGACGATCTGGCTGACCAGCCCATGAATCTTCTCGACGAAGGCGTTGAACGATCCTGCCAATTGCCCGAACTCATCGGTACCGGTGGCCGGCAGACGCCGGGTCAAGTCACCCTCGCCGGCGGCGATTTCATCCAGATGGCTGCGGATCAATGTCAAAGGACGCAGGCTGGTGTTGATCAGCCAGACCGCCAAGGCGCCAAACGCGGCGAGCAGCAACAGCGCAGTGACGGCGACGCCGATCAGCAGGCTTTGCACCCGCGACTGGATGTCCTCACGCACGCGGGCCACCTGGCCGTCGATGTTGTCCAGGTTGATGGCCGTGACCACGATCAGGTCCCACTTGGGCAGGTAAAAGCTGTAGGCGAGCTTGGGCACCACGGTATCGGTGTTGACCAGCGCACCGGAATAATTGACGTAGTGGGTCTGGTTTTTGGCCGCGGCCACCATTTCGCGGTTCAGGTAAACGCCGTTCTTGTCCTTGCGATCACTCATGTTGGTGCCCACGCCTTCGCTGCTGTCGCCGCGAAAGAGGCGCACCACCTGGCTGTCGTAGCCGATGAAGTATCCTTCGTCACCGTATTTGATGCGCGACAGCCGGGCGATGGCCTGCGCCCTGCCCGCCTGGTCGCCGGACTCGGCGCGATCATAAAGGTCGGCCACGGCCGTACGGGCGATACTGGCGTAGTCCTTGAGACGATCGCGGCTCTCTTGCAGCAGGCGCTCGCGGGTGTTGGCGATGTCCTGCTCGGCGCTTGCCAACAGGTTCGCTCGTACGGTCAGACCCGCCACACTGGCAAACAACAGCACGGGCAACAGGGTCAGCCACAGTATTTTATTTTTGAAAGACAACGCTCAACTCCTTGCTCCTCAAGCCTGCCAAGGGAGAGCGGCGTGCGGGGGCACGCCGCTGCGATGGACCTACCAGAGTGCGATGTCGTAGGTGAAGTAAATCCGGTTGCTGTCTCGCCCGCGCGAGAAGTCGGAGCGGTAAACGTAGTTGCGCAGCCTCACGCCCAGGCCCTTGAAGGTGCCTTGCTGCACCACGTAGGCGATTTCGGCGTCACGCTCCCACTCTTTGACGGTGGTGTTGGACTTGCCGTCGTTGCCACTCAGGTAGCGCGTCGAAAACGTCAGGCCAGGCACGCCCAGGGTGGCGAAGTTGTAGCCATAACTGAGCATCCAGGTCTTCTCGTCTTCCTCGATGAACTTGCCGATGCCGACGTTGCTGAACGAGTAGACTGTGGCGCCGCTGATGTAAGGCAAGCCCGCATCACCGCTGAGCGCCTGGTAGCCACCACCGAAGGTGTGCCCGGAAATGGCGTACGACAGTTGCCCGCTCCACATGGAGTTGTCGATTTTGCCGGCATAGGCCGAGCCGGTGTCGACGCTGTTGAAGTAACGCAGGTCGCTGGTCAGCACGCCGCTGCCCAGAGGCAGATCGTGCTGAATACCGGCGAAGTTCTGCCGGTAGAAGTTTTCCAGCTCACCGTAGAAGTAACTCAACCGGATGTTTTTCCCCAGTTTGTAGTCGGCACCGGCGTAGTTGAAGTCACCGGATTTATCGCCGCTGTAACCGTCCGGAACTATCGGCATGCTGTCGGTGGAGTCACGCAGCTTGAAGCGATCCAGGTGACCGCCCGTGAGGGTCAGGTTGTCAATGTCGGTGCTGGTGACCTGGGTGCCCTGGTAGGTTTGCGGCAACAGGCGCGCATCGTTGTAAATCAGCACGGGGGTCTTGGGCAGCAAGGTGCCGTATTTGACCGTGGTGTTGGCCAGTCGAGCCTTGGCGGTCATGCCCAGGCTGGCGAACTCATCGGCCGCGCGTCCGTCGTCATGCACGGGCATCAAGCCAGTGCCGCTGCGCCCACGCCCGGAGTCGAGCTTGAAGCCGACCAGGCCCAGGGCATCCGCACCAAACCCCAGGGTCCCGGCGGTGAAACCCGATTGGTAATCCAGCAAAAAGCCCTGGGCCCACTCGGTCCGCTCGCTTTTGGCAGTGCGGGCCGCCCGGGCGCTCATGCCATGTTCATCCCGGAAGTTTTCATTGAAGTACACGTTGCGCAATTGCAACTTGAGCTTGCTGTCGTCAATGAAACCTTCGGCGTTGGCATTGGCCAACGGCAGCATTGCCAGTAGTGGAAGAACAGCCCCGCGAGTCAATGAAGTGCGCATGTTTCGTTTCTCTTTGTTGTTATTCAGGGTGCAAGTGAGCGCACGCCCCATCACCAGGGGCGTCAGCAATGATCAAAAAATGTGTGGGTGAATCAGGAGAACAGGCTGATGGCCCCGGTCAGCAGGGCCAGCGCCGTGATGACCAGTGAGGTCAGCACGGCCCATTTGACGGTGGCTTTCTGGAAGTCGCCGATGTCGCGATCGACCATGCCCACCAGCAGCAACGTCGACGCCACGAGCGGGCTCATCAGGTGCACGGGCTGGCCGAGAATCGAGGCGCGGGCGATTTCCACCGGGTCGATGCCATACGCAGCGGCGGCGTTTGCCAGAATCGGCACAACCCCGAAGTAGTAGGCGTCGTTGGACAGCACGAAGGTCAGCGGCATGCTGGTGATTGCCACCACCAACGGGAACAGGTGTCCCCAGGACGGCGGGATCCAGTCAACCAGGGTTTGCGCCAGGGAATCGACCATCTTGGTGCCCGAGAAGATCCCGGCAAAGATGCCGGCGGCAAACACCAGCAGCACCACGGTCATGGCGTTGCCGGAGTGCGCCAGGATGCGCTCTTTCTGAATGTCCAGTTGCGGGTAGTTGATCATCAGCGCCAGCACGAAACCAATCAGGAACAGAATCGCCGAGTGCATGATGCCCATCACCAGCGCCACCATGACCGCGCACACCAGCAGCAGGTTGACGTAGGCCAGCTTCGGTCGTTTGTGCGGCGTGTCCTCAAGGATGGCCTTGATGTAGCAGTCCCCACCGCCGCTCTGCAGCTGGATATTGCCGATGCGCTTACGCTCGCGACGGCCCAGCAGGAACGCGGTGAACACTACCCAGGCTGCGCCACCGATCATGGTGGGCAGCAACGGCACGAAGTACTCGCCGGCATCCAGCCCCAGCGCGGCGATTGCCCGAGTGGCCGGCCCGCCCCACGGGGTCATGCCGCTCATGATGCTCAAGGACAACATGGCAATGGTGGCCAGGATCATCGGGTTCATGCCGATACGCTTGTACAGCGGCAGCATAGCCGCGCACGTGATCATGTATGTGGTGGTGCCGTCGCCGTCCAGTGCCACAACCAGCGACAACAGGGCGGTGCCCACGGCGATTTTCATCGGGTCGCCGTTGACGCGCTTGAGGATCTTGCGAATCAGCGGGTCGAACAGCCCGGCGTCGATCATCAGGCCAAAAAACAGGATCGCAAACAGCAGCAGCGCGGCCGACGGAGCCACCATTTTCAAGCCGTCGAGCATCATCTTGCCGGTGGTGCCACCAAACCCGCCGATCACTGCGAAGAAGATGGGCACCACCGTCAGCGCGACAATCGGCGACAAGCGTTTAGTCATAATCAGGAAGGTGAAGACCACCACCATGGCCAAACCAAGGAAAGCGAGCATAGTCAGATCTCTTGTTCTTATGATGAGCGTGGCCGACGCGCAGGCGCACGGCCCCTATGCGGCCGGGCGATCCGATCAACGGTGCCCGGCGCAGGTGAATGCAAAGGTTCTTTATGGGTGTTGCAGGATGCCTTGCGCGGTTAGCTGTGTGACGTGACCTTGGCGTTGTCCCAGGTCACGTCCGCAGCCGGCGCCACCACAGGCGGCGGATTGCCGTCGAGAGTGCGCATCAGCCTCTGGCGTTCGCAGGCGTTTTCCGAGATCGAGATCACCACAGTGGCGACGGCGTTACTGGCAAGGCTGGTCAGTGCGCGGGCTTCGGACATGAAGCGATCGATGCCGATCAACAACGCCAGGCCAGCCAGGGGAATGTCGTGGATGACCGTCAGGGTGGACGCCAACGCGACGAAACCGGAACCGGTGACACCGGCGGCGCCCTTGGAGGACAGCAGCATGATCGCCAGCATGGTCACGGTTTGCGTCAGGGTCAGTTCGATGTTGCAGGCTTGGGCGATGAACACCGCCGCCAGCGACAGGTAGATCGCCGTGCCATCGAGGTTGAACGAGTAACCCGTTGGCAGGACCAGGCCGACCACGCCTTTTTTGCAGCCCAGGGCTTCGAGTTTTTCCAGCATGCGCGGCATGACCGGTTCAGTCGACGAGGTGCCCAGCACCACCAGGAATTCTTCCCGGAAGTAGCGCAACAGCTTCCACAGGCTGAAGCCGTTGGCCCGGCAAATGCTGCCCAGCACCACGATGACGAAAAACGCGCAGGCGATGTACAAGGTCATGATCAGCTTGGCCAGCGAGCCCAGCGAGGTGATCCCGTATTGGCCCACAGTGAACGCCAGTGCGCCAAATGCACCCACCGGGGCGAATCGCATCAGGTAGGAGAAGATCTTGAACACCATGTGCGAAGCGGACTCCAGCACATTGAGCACCGGCTTGCCACGCTCGCCGATCGCCGAAAGGGCAAAACCGCTGAGCACGGCAATGAACAGCACGGGCAGCACTTCACCCTTGTTGAAGGCGCCAATGAAGGTGTCCGGGATGATGTGCATGAAAAACTCCACCACGCCCAGCTTCGCCGCCGAATCGGTGTACTGCGACAGGCCCTTGGTGCTCAACTGAGTCGGGTCGATGTTCATGCCCACGCCGGGCTTGAACAGATACACCGACACCAGGCCGATGATCAGGCTGATTACGGTCAGGCCCAGGAACAGCAACATGGTCTTGCTCAGCAGTCGGCCGAGCGAGCGCTTGTCGCTCATGCCGGCGATGCCGGTGACGATGGTGCAGAACACTACGGGGGCGATCATCATCTTGATCAACTTGATGAACGCGTCGCCCAGCGGTTTGAGGGCGACCGCCTGCTGCGACCAGAAATGGCCAACGAGCACGCCCAGGATGACAGCGCAGAGAATCTGGAAATACAGCGACTTTACAACTTTCATGGCATCACCCATTTTTTAGAATTGTGCTGATGCGGAAACGGCGATAACTAGGAGGACATCATCCGGCGAGTCGTTGAGAAGCCGTCGCGTAAACGAAACCTGAGAACAACCGGCGCGCCGTGCGTACGACCGAGGCGCGGATGGTCTCACCTTTATCACCGGTGTAGGACAATACGACATCTATCCCACCACTTGGGTGCTCGATACGCACTTGCCTCAAGCGCGGTTCACTCACCCCGCCGAGCAGTTGCGCAACCACACTGCCCGGTGACACGCACGCGGTCGCCAGGCCGATAGAGCCGGTGATCGCCAGGGCGCGGTGACAGTTGTGGGGCATGAAATAACGGACCTGAACGGTGCCACCGGCCTTGGCAGGGGAAACCAGCACCGGCTTGGGAATGACTTTGTCGCTGACGTCACCCAGGCCCATGGCCAGGCCGGCCTGCAGGCGCAGGGTTTCCAGGCGCTGCAGGAACGGCTTGTCGGCGTCGAGTTCCGCAGGGCTTTCGTCACCGCGCTTACCCAACTGGCCAGCTTCGATGATCATCATCGGCATGGCCATGTCGATGCACGTCATCGGCACACCGTCGATCACGTCCTGGGTGTTGCCGGTGGGGAACAGTTTGCCGGTCTTGCTGCCCGCCGCATCGAGAAAGGTCAGTTGAACCGGCGCCGCCGTACCCGGTACACCGTCGATGGCGGTGTCGCCTTCATAGCTGACGTTGCCACCTGGGGTCTGCACCTCGGAGTTCACGAAGGTGCCGGTGTTGAGGTTGCGAATGCGCACCAGCGTCTGGGCCTTGGACGCCTTGACCAGACCCTGCTCGATAGCAAAGGGGCCCACGGCGCACAGCATGTTGCCGCAGTTGGGTGCTGTGTCGACCCGGCGCTGGGCAACCATCACCTGCACGAACAGGTAGTCGACGTCGGCATCAGGGTGCAGCGATGGGCTGACGATCGCCACCTTGCTGGTTTGCGGACTACCGCCGCCGATGCCGTCGATTTCCAGTTCGTGACCGGAACCCATCAGGTTGAGCAGCAACTCGTCGCGTTCGGGAATCGAAACAGGCAAATCCCACGCAAGAAATACGGGCCCCTTGGAGGTACCGCCACGCATAAGCACACAAGGAATTCGTTGCATGAAATCAGACTCTTGTTAATCAATAGGGGCAATTGATGCTCTGTGAACAAGAGTGACAGGAGCTCAGAAATGATTCCAATGCAAAGATTTGCGTTATTATTCCACTTAGCGAATCAATCAAACCGATGCCCGTCAGACCTCGGCCACTCGGAAACAGGGGCTTAAACCATGGATTATGAGCTGAACGATATTCGATCGTTCGTGAAAATCGCCGAACTTGGAAGCTTTCACGAAGCGGCCGAGGCACTGCACTTGTCCCAGCCGGCCATGAGCCGGCGCATGAAGAAGCTCGAGGACGGCCTGGGCATTGCGCTGCTCGATCGCACCACGCGCAAGGTCAGCCTGACGAGCGTGGGTCGTGATTTTCTGCCCAAGGCACGTCGCCTGCTGGACGATTTCGACGACTCGATACTCAATATCCGCGAATTGGCCGAGCGCCAGGTCGGCCGCGTGACCCTGGCGTGCATCCCCACGGCAGCCTTCTACTTTTTGCCCTCGGTGATTCGCCTGTACAACGAGCGGTACCCGAAAATCCGTATCCGACTGCTTGACCTCAGTGCCAATGAAGGGCTGGAGGCGGTCCTGCGGGGTGAGGCGGATTTCGGCATCAATATGATGAGCGGGCAGCACCCGGACATCGAGTTCGTGCCACTGGTGAACGAACCGTTTGTGCTGGCGTGTCGCCGCGACCACGAACTGGCCGGGCGCAGCTCCGTCAGTTGGTCGGAATTGAGCGACTACCGCCTGATCGGCGTCGGCCGCCTCAGCGGCAACCGCATGCTGCTCGACCACGCGCTGTCCGGCCTGAGCTGGCGGCCGCAATGGTTTTACGAGGTGCAGCACCTTTCCACTTCGTTGGGCCTGGTCGAAGCCGGGCTCGGGGTGTCGGCCATGCCCAGCCTGGCGATGCCTGCAGTGGATCACCCGACGTTGGTAAGCGTGCCACTGGTGGACCCGGTGATAAACCGGTCCCTGGGGCTGGTTTACCGACGCGGCGCGTCGCTCTCCCCTGCGGCCGAAAAATTCGTATCGATACTTCTGGAACAGTGGGAGCGCTAAACTCGCACCGAACGCCCCTCAAGGACCTGAGCCTGTCATGAAATTCGATCTCGCCTATTGCCTGAGCCTCGACGACAAGCTGTCGATCTATGACGTGCGCGATCTCAATTTCGACGAGACGGTGGCGTTCGATTCGGCGAAGGAAGATTTCCAGTGCCCCAACGACGCCTGTCGTATGGCGTTCGATGCGTCGAATGTGTTGACCACGTTCAATGCCAGGAATGTGAACTACGTGCGCACCCCGCACTTCAAGAACACGCCGAGCACGCGGCATGTGGCGGATTGTCCTTATGTGAGCCTCAAGGCGTCAGCCGGTGTTGATGGTGCACAAATGGATGACGGGCCGGAGGAGCATTTTCCGTCAGAGTTGTTGCTGACCCGGCGTCAGTATGTGCGTAAACCCTCGAGCGCGGACGCTTCAGCGGTCGACGGTCAAGTGGCGCCAGGGGCCGCGTCTTCAGCGCCCGGTGCAGGGCAGTCCAGCCGCGAGACTGCGCCAGACAAGACCCATGTCTTTGCCCATCCGGTGGAGTGTTTTGTTTCCAATTTCCCCGACAAGGACCTGCTCAAGCGCACGCCGTTGAAGGTGGGCGAGCACACGGCGCCTTACGCTTCGTTCTTCAAGAAGATCGAGTACCTGACGGACAATAAGGGGCTCATTTATTGGGGGCGGATCAAGGAGATCAAGGATTACACCCAGAGCTTTCGCATCGATTTCGAGCAGAAGGTGTGGTTCAAGCAGGCGGATGAGGCGAAGAAAAAGCCGTATTCGGTGAACGTTTACCTGAGCAAGAAACTGATCGAGAACTACCGCAAGCGCAAGGCGTTCCTGGAGGAGATCAAGCATGCAGTCGACAGTAAGGCCGAGTTGTATTGCTTCTTTTATGGCGTGACGCCGGAGTTGAAGCAGGTGCCGAGCAAGAAGAATCCCGAGCAGACGTTCGGGGTGTTCAGCGCGAATATCGAGAACCTGGATCACTTCATTATTCGGGAGGCGCCGGGGTTGGGTGGCTAGCGTGCAGGGGGGCACCATCCGTCAGGTCGACCATAGCGAAATCGCAGTATTCAAAAAATCAATTTGCTCCAGACTCAAAACAACTGTACAAAAACACAGTACATTTTGAGTCAGCACTTTCGAGCCCGGAGCACACCATGGCCTCTTATGCGATGAAAATCACCCTGGAACGTATCGCCCTCTTCCAATTCACCCCCGCCCATTGCGCGCAGGCCCGAGCGATGTTGGGGTGGAGTGTGGAGCAATTGTCGCGGGAGGCCGGGGTTGCGGCCGACGAGATCGAGCGTTTCGAGGCCCGGCGTGAGGTGGCGGATGCGGATCGGTTGGCGTTGGCTTATCGGTTCGAGTCTGAGGGGCTGATGTTCTTTCCGGGGTTTGCGCCGGGGCGTGGGATGGGGCGTAAAGGTGTCGGCGTGGAATCGCAAGATCGGGCGGATTTTGTGATGGCTGAGTGAGCCGAATCATTGATTGACGATTATTCCTAAATAGGTATATTCCCATGAGTACAAGGAAGTCACTCTGGTGGATTTGTAGCAGCAAAAAAGATCTGAAACAGATGCCCGCCGACGTACAAGACGTTTTTGGTTACGCACTTGATATGGCGCAAAACGGTATGAAACACCCAGACGCGAAGCCCTTGAAAGGGTTAGGGAATGGAGGTGTGCTTGAAGTGGTCGAGGACTTCGATACGAACACTTACCGAGCCGTTTACACCGCCCGTTTTGGCAATGCCATTTATGTTTTGCACTGCTTCCAGAAAAAGTCGACTTCGGGTATCAGAACCGCGCAATGCGACATCGATCTGATCAAGAAGAGACTTCTAGCAGCGCAGGGTCACGCGAAAGGATCAGGTCATGATTGAAATAGAACAAAGCAGCGGGAACGTCTACGAGGACCTCTCGACACCCAACGCCAGTGAAATGCGCGTCAAATCCCTATTGGCGGCAAAAATTGGCGAGATCATCAAGGCACGGCATTTAACTCAGGTTCAAGCTTCCGAGATCCTCGGCCTGTCCCAACCCAAGCTCTCTGAAATGCTGCGCGGCAAGTTCCGCGGGATCAGTGAAGCCAAGATGATGGAGTGTCTTTCCCTGCTTGGGCGTGACATTCAGATCGTGGTCAAGTCGGCGCCTCGTTCCAGGAAAGAGGGGTTGATTGAGGTGGTGTTCAGTTGAGGATCCTGTAGGAGCGAGCATGCTCCTACAGGGTCAGGGGTCAGGGTTTGAACGCTGGGACCTGGCGGGCGTTGGAGACTTGTTCGTAGCCGTACGCCAAGGCAATCAGTTCAGCATCGCTCCAGCGTGGGCCGAAGAAAAAGACTGAGGTCGGGAGGCCGTCTTCGTCGATGCCGGAGGGCACCATGACGCCGGGATAGCCGGCCAACGGGGCGACGTTCATGGCGGGTGAGCCGACGTCCGAGACCATGGCATCGAGCTTATGGGTCATCAACAGCAGGTCGATGGCCGCTGCATTTTGACTTTGAATCTTGCGCCAGAGGTGGTTGTAGGTTTGCTCGTCGAACACCACGTCGTTGGCTGCGATCAGTGTGTCCTGGCTGAGGGCTTGCGGGCTTGCGGCGTTGAACAGGACGAGGTCTTGCAAGGTTTTGGCCGGGATACCGGACCGTGTGGCCAGATAGCGCGGCAGTTCACGCTTGATGCCCATGTGGAAGGCGTCGTCGACCCGCTCTGATAATGGGTCACGCAGGTCGACAGGAATCAACGTCGCCCCCGCTGCCTGCATGAGTTCAAGGGCCTGGGAAAACTGCGGGTCTATCAGCAACGGCAAACTGCTCTGGTCAAATTTGGCGGGGTAGCCGATGCGCTTGCCCACCAGGGTATTGGGGCGCAATAGCGCGGTGTAGTCGACGGTATCCTGGCCGTGAGGCTTTTGCACCGGGTCGGCTGGGTCGCTGCCGCGCATGGCGTTCATGAGCTGGGCAGCCTCGCGCACCGTGCGGGCCATCGGGCCAGGCGTGTCAAGTTTGTGTGTGACGGGGATTAGGCCGCTGCGGCTGAGCAGGCCCACGGTCGGCTTGATGCCGACCACGCCATTCAACGACGCCGGGCAGACGATTGAGCCGGCGGTTTCGGTGCCGACGGCCAGCGGGGCGAAGCCGGCGGCGGTGGCCGCTGCGGAGCCGGAACTCGAGCCGCACACGTCACCGCTTAACACATGAGGATTTTTGGTTTGGCCACCCCGGCTACTCCAGCCAACAGGTAAGGTCGGATCGCGGAAAGCCGCCCATTCACTGAGGTTGGTTTTGCCGATAATGACAGCGCCTGCCTCCCTGAGACGCTGCACGATGTAGGCATCCTTTGGAGCCGGTTTGCCCACCATGGCCGGTGAGCCCGCGCTGGTCTGCATCTGATCGGAGGTGTCGATGTTGTCCTTGAGCAATACGGGGATGCCATGCAACGGTCCCCTAACGTAGCCCCACTGACGCTCCCGATCCAGGGCATAGGCGATGTCCAGTGCATCGGGGTTGAGTTCGATGATGGAATTGATCTTCGGGCCCTGTTCATCCAGCGCATAAATTCTTTGTTGCAGATGCATCACGAGCGCTGCGGCGGTCGTTTCCTTGCGTTCCATGCGCCGAGAAAGTTCATCGACACTGAGAAACTCCAACCTCGATTCGGATGCCGGTGCCTGGGCGTTGGCGGAGCTGGCGAGCGAAAGCAGAATGATCCTGACCAGCCACTTCAGGCGGCTGTTTAACGTAACGTCCATGAAAAAAAGATCCTTAGTAATGACGGTTGATGAGAGGGAAAGCCCACTCCATTTCCAGCCTACCGAGGCCTCCGGAAATGTCCGTCATCACTTGTCGCCAGATCTCGTATGAAACTTCGCGTCTGTCAGTAGCCCAATTAGCCAATGCTTTGCTGATACACCTGCTGCTCCACCTCGTACCACCAGGCACTGCCCCGCTGCGGATGCATGACGTTGAACGCCTGGCCCATCTGCGGCGTGGTGATCGAGACATTGCGGTCCCAGGCCAGGGCCAGGATGCGGTCGAACGGTTCGTACCAGGCGTGCATCGCCAAATCGAAGGTGCCGTTGTGAATCGGCAGCAGCCAGCGGCCCTTAAGGTCGATGTGTGCTTGCAGGGTCTGCTCAGGTTGCATGTGCACGTGCGGCCACTCGACGTTATAGGCGCCGGTTTCCATCAGCGTCAGATCAAACGGGCCGTACTGCTGGCCGATGCGTTTGAAGCCGTCAAAGTAGCCACTGTCGCCGCTGAAGAAAATGCGCGTGTCGCCATCGATGATCACCCACGACGCCCACAGCGTGCTGTTGCCGTCGAACAGGCCACGGCCGGAAAAGTGTTGCGACGGCGTGGCGGCGAATCGGATGCCAGCCACCTCAGTGCTTTGCCACCAATCCAGTTGGCGCACTTTGCTGGCCTCGATTCCCCACTTGATCAGCGTATCGCCGACGCCCAGGGGCGTGAGGAAGTAGTTGGTCTTGTCCGCCAGATCCAGCACGGCCTGATAATCGAGGTGGTCGTAGTGGTCGTGGGACAGGATCACCGCCTCAATCGGTGGCAACTCTGCCAGGCTGATCGGTGGCTGGTGAAAACGCTTGGGACCGGCCCATTGCACAGGAGAGGCGCGCTCGGCGAACACCGGATCGGTGATCCAGAATTTGTCCTGCAGTTTCAGCAGGACTGTGGAATGGCCCAGGCGATAGACACTATGGTTGGGCGCGGCGATCAGCGCGTCATGGGTCAGGCGTTGCACCGGCACCGCAGCGGTTGGCTTAGTGTCGCGCGGTTTGTGAAAAATCATGTTCCACAGGATGCGCAGCATTTTGCGCAGCCCTTCGCGTTTGACCGGCGCATGGTTGCGAAACAGCCCATCGGTCTGACGGGAAGCCTCGGGTTCATTAGCGGTTGTGGCATTGGCCATGACGGATGACTCCAGGACGCCGCGCCGCTGGCGGCGTCTGCGATGAACGATAAATGGCCAAGGCACGCAAGCATCAGCCGGACACTTTATTTTTACTGGACAGGATTAACGAAACATTACACTGCACAGTGTAGTTTCTAGGTTGCATCAATTATCTTCACAAGTAAACTACCCAGTGTAATTACTAAATTTTCTACCGAAGCCCTTTATGACAGCTCCACAGCGCATCACCGACCGAAAACGCGAAGCGATCATCCAGGCCGCGATTGCCGAATTCCGTGACAACGGTTTCGACATCACCAGCATGGACAAGATCGCCGCGACCGCAGGCGTCTCGAAGCGCACGGTGTACAACCACTTCCCCAGCAAGGAAGCGTTGTTCGCCGAAATCCTTAATCAGTTGTGGGCACGGGTGACGGCTGAACAGGAAGCGGTTTACCGCCCCGAACTGCCTTTGCGTGAGCAGATGCGACGGATGCTCATGGCGAAGTTGCAGATGCTGGGCGATGACAACTTCCTCGACCTTGCGCGGGTGGCCATCGCGGCGACGATTCATTCTCCGGAGCGCGCTCAGGACATGGTCGCCAGAATGGGCGAGCGCGAAGAAGGCCTCACCGTATGGATTCGTGCGGCGCAGGCTGATGGGCGCTTGAAACCGGTGCCGCCGGAGTTCGCTGCGCAACAGGTGCAGGGCCTGCTCAAGTCCTTTGCCTTCTGGCCGCAGATTTCCATGGGTCAGCCAGGTCTTTCGCCCGAGATGCAGAGCACTGTGGTGGAATCGGCGCTGGACATGTTCCTGGCGTGTTATCAGTGTTGAACCCCAGTTGATTGTCACACGCAAGTTTGCCTTGTTGGGGTATGAGTTCGGCCTTTAGATGGGTGGTTTTTTTTAGGCCTCATCGCGGGCAAGCCCGCTCCCACATAGGTACTACGTCGCACACAAGTCTGATGTGGGAGCGGGCTTGCCCGCGATGAGGCCCGCCCACACAGCGCAAATTCTCAGCCCTGCACCAAACTGCGAACCGCCGTAATCTGCGGCACTTCCCTCCGATTCATGTACACCCGCAACGGCTCGGTGATGTTGATACGGTCATCGATGTGCTGGTCCAGCAGCAACTGGATCAGGTCGCGCTTGAGGGTCATGGCGTTTTCCGGCCCCGCAGCCCAGACGAATTCGCTGGCCGGGATGATGCCGTCATCCGCAACGTCCATGCCGAAGGAGTCTTCGCTGAAGCGCACGATGTATTGGCCGGTCTTGCGGTTGAGACCGACGAAGCCCTTGAGTTGGTCGGCGGCCTGGCAGATGAGTTGGGAAGTGATGCGCATATAAACCTCACAAAAGATCGATGGTTTACACGCCTGGCAAGATGGAGGGCGCTCCCTCTGCCGGGGAGACTGCCGTGGCCAAGATTACTGCAAAGCACCGCAAAGATGCGCTGGAAAATTGTTTTTTAAACACGTTTTTGTCGGTCTCGCGATAGCGCGAGTGGCGCTCAGTTGTTAAAAGAGACCTCTTTAAAAACCTCTGCGAAAGGATCTCGACCATGCCTGCAACGTTTACCAAGAGTGCCCTGCTGCTGAGTCTGATGCTCGGTTTCACTCAGTCCCAGGCTGCGAGCGGCCCGGCCCCCGCGACACTGGCCGCCAATTCGGGCATCCCGCACCCGGCGGTGATCGCTCACCGTGGCGCCTCGTACGACGCGCCGGAATCCACCGCTGCCGCCTACAAAGCCGCCCGCGACTTGGGTGCCGATTATCTGGAGATGGACCTGCAACGCAGCAAGGACGGCGTACTGTTCGCCCTTCACGACAACAACCTGCAACGTACCACCGACGTTGCCACTAAATTCCCCGACCGCAAGGACAGCCCCGCCAACGCCTTCACCATGGCGGAGCTGAAAACACTGGACGCCGGCAGTTGGTTCAACGCGGCTTACCCGGATCGCGCGCGCCCTTCCTTTGCGGGTCTGAAAATCCTCACCCTCGATGAAATCATCGACATCGCCCAGGCAAACCCGCTGCAAAAGCCTGGCCTGTACATCGAGACCAAGGAGCCCAAGCAGTTTCCCGGCATCGAACGTGACCTCAAGGAAAAACTCCAGGATCGCGGCTGGTTGATTCCGGCCGGGTCCAACGGCAAGCGCAAGGAATTGGCCGTCGGCCAGGGCAAGGGTCGGGTGGTGCTGCAGACGTTCGAGAAGAGCAGCCTCGAACTGCTGGAAAAGGAGATGCCGCAGGTGCCGAAAATCCTGTTGCTGTGGGTGGGTGAAGGCAATATCGAACCGCAGTCCAAGGTGACGTTCGCTGAGTCGGGCGACAAGGACCACGCCGCCTACTACGCCAAGCAGCAACCCAGGAGCAAAGCCGAGTTCCAGCAATGGATCGACTACGCCAAGACACAGGGCGCCATCGGCACCGGCCCATCGGCGGCGCTGACCCACGGCGGTGATCAGAGTTATGCCGACCTGGTGAAACCATGGATGAACCAGTACACCCACGATCAGGGTTTGCTGGTGCACGTGTACACCGTGGATGACGCGGTGGATTTCCAGAAGGTGATGAACGCGGGTGTCGATGGCATCTTCACCAACCGGGCGAGCGAGTTGTTGAAGTTCTACAAACGCCCTGCAGCGGCAAGTGTCGGGCAGGTGTTGACGAAAAACGGCTACTGATCAGGGGTACGCAAAACCTGTAGGAGCGAGCATGCTCGCGATGGTAGATCAGACACTGCGGGCAAACAGACAGCCCGCGTCATCGTTGACGTCCATCGCGAGCATGCTCGCTCCTACAGAGGTCAGCAGAAAGGGAATTTTAAGGGTGGATTAAGTTACCAACGCTAATCTGATCTCACTTAAACAGCACACAAGGAATGCCCCCCATGAAAACCCTGACTGCCCTGTTCACCGCTGCCACCCTGTCCCTCACTGCCGGTTTTGCCATGGCTGACGTGCGAGTCGACGAGATCCCGCAACTGGTCAAGGAAGGCAAGATCAAGCCGCTGGAGGAACTTAACCAGATCGTCCTGAAACTGCACCCGGGTGCCACCATCACCGACACCGAGTTGGACAACCACTTCAACGGCTACGAATACGAAGTCGAGTTGCGCAAGGCCAATGGCGAGGAGTGGGACGTGGACCTGGACGCAGCCACTGGCAAGGTCCTGAAAAACAAGCGGGATAATTGATTCCTGCTCTCACCACTCCAACGTCTCCACTGTAGGAGCGAGCTTGCTCGCGATAGCGATCTGACAGGCCCCTTGATAGTGGCTGACATTCCGCCATCGCGAGCAAGCTCGCGCTTACAAATCCACCACCCGGTCAGGCGCTCAAGCGCGCCGTCACATCATTGAGCTGCCCCGACAACCCGTGCAGGTTGTGGCTGGCGGCCTCGGTGCGTTGCACGTTGTCCAGGTTGGTGCTGGCAATGCTGGTGATTTCGGTGAGGTTGCGCGAGATGTCTTCGGCCACCGAAGTCTGCTCTTCAGCGGCGGTGGCGATCTGACGGTTCATGTCGCGGATAGCTTCGACTGCATGGGTGATGCGTTCGAGCATGGCCCCGGCTTCGGTCACTTGCTGCACGCTTTCTTCGCTGCGCGATTGACCGCTTTCAATGGCGTGGGCCGCATCAACCGCGCCGATCTGCACGGTTTCGATAATCTGATTGATCTCGATGATCGAGGCCGCCGTCCGTTGCGCGAGGCTGCGCACTTCATCGGCGACCACGGCAAAACCACGCCCGGCTTCACCGGCGCGGGCGGCTTCGATGGCGGCGTTGAGCGCCAGCAGGTTCGTCTGCTCGGCGATGCCGCGAATCACTTCCAGGACCTTGCCAATCCGACCGCTGTCGGTTTCCAACTGGCGGATGACCGTCGCCGTGTTGGCGATTTCACCACGCATGCGGGTGATGGTGTGGATCGTGCCCTGCATGACTTTTTCGCCCTGCTGCGCAGACTGGTCGGCATCGTCGGCGGCACGCGCGGCATCGGCGGCATGACGGGCGACTTCCTGGGCGGTGGCGGACATCTCGTTCATGGCCGTCGCCACCTGGTCGGTGCGGCTGAACTGCTCGTTGGTCCCGCTGGCCATAAGCCCGGCAATTGATTTCAACTCGCCGCTGGCGCTGTCCAGATCCCGGGTGCTGACCTGCAAACGACTGAAGGTGTCAGCGAGGAAATCGCGCAGGGTATTGGCCGCCGTGGCCAGTTTACCCAGTTCATCCTGGCGAGTGCTGTTCACCCGATCGGCGAATTTGCCCTGACTCAAATGCGCCACGTATTCGATCAGTTTCTGGATAGGCGCCACCAGGTTGCGGTTGACGAGCCAGAGGCTCAACAGGCCGATCAAAAGCCCCGACACCAGCATCACAATGATACCCAGCAACACAGTGCGATTGGCGTTGGCGCTGATCAGCACCGACTGCTCATTACCCAGTTTGCGCAACTCACCCACCAGCTCGCTCATCTGTTCGCTGGCGGCTCGGTCCACGCCCTTGACCGCCGCGTCACCCGCCGCAGGATCGCCACCCGCAGCGACGTACGCGTCACGGCCCTTCTGATACGCCGCGCCGAGCAAACGATGCTCGTCACGCAGGCGCTCAATGCGGGTTTTCAGTGACGATTCGATGCCCTTTTGCCCAGCCAGTTCGCCGAGGATGCCTTGCACGTCACGCTGACGGTCTTCGAACTGCTTCCAGTACTTGTCCAGGTCCGCCGGTTGCTTGCCGCGCAGCAGGACGTTTTTCCATTCCTGGACCTGGATCTTGAATTGCAGGTTGGCCTCATCGATCAACTGCGAGGTGTGCAGCGGGCCTTCGATCAGGTTTGCGTAGCTCTGCACGCCATTGGACAGGAAATGAAAGCACGCCAGCGCGATCAACAACATCGCCAACAGGCTGCCACTTAGCAGGGCGAGAATTTGCGCTCTCAAGGACTTTTGCACAGACATCGGAAGATCTCATGACAGGAAATCGGCACGTGCCAGAGGACACGTGAAAGTGGTGCGGACATCCTGTCTGCGACAGCGGCCACACGCCAAAGGCGCGCAACTTAACCCATGCGTAATCGGCGTACTAGAGCGGTTCTTGATGAAAACCCGACCATCGGTAGAGCAATCGTTTGCGACCTCCGACTGTCACAAAAACGTCATGTTGGCTTGCGATGATTCGGCTCAAGTGAACCTGTGAAACCCGCGACAGGCGCCCTCCTCGCAGCGAGCCTTCATGAACCACAGCATCGACCAAAGTCATCGCGACCCGGACCTGTTCGGTCTGCTCTATGGTTTCAGTTTTCGTCCCGGCGAACGTGGTCGTGAGATCGATTCGGCGATGGCGCTGCAACGCCTGCAACAGTCCGAGGACAGCGACGAATTTCTCTGGCTGCACCTCAACCTCGCCCATGCGGCGTGCGAGCGCTGGATGAAAAATCATCTGGAATTGCCCGACGAATTTTTCGAAGCCCTGCATGAAGGTTCGCGCTCGACGCGCATCGAACATGTCGACTCGGCGCTGCTGGCGGTGGTCAACGACGTGGTGTTCAACCTCAGCAGCATGGTGTCCTCCGACGTGTCCACGCTGTGGGTGTGCGTGCGTAGCCGGCTGATCATCAGCGCACGCCTGCAACCGTTGCACTCGGTGGACAAGCTGCGTTCCTCGGTGAAGGCCGGCGAGCGCTTTCGCTCGCCCCTGGAGCTGTTGGTGCACTTGCTGCGAGACCAGGGCGAAGTGCTGACCCAGATCGTGCGCAAGACCAGCCAGAGTGTCGATCAGATCGAAGATGAGTTGCTGTCTTCGCGCCTGTCGACCAATCGCGCGGAACTGGGCACCAATCGCCGCGTGCTGGTGCGCCTGCAACGGTTGCTGGCGCTGGAGCCGGGCTCGTTGCTGCGCCTGCTCAACCGCCCACCGCCCTGGCTGCAGAAGGAAGACGTGAAGGAGTTGCGCAAATCCACCGAGGAGTTTGCGCTGATCATCAACGACCTCACGGCGCTCGGCGAGCGGATCAAGCTGTTACAGGAAGAGATCGCCGCCAACCTCAACGAACAGAGCAACCGCACGCTTTTCACCCTGACCGTGGTGACGGTGCTGGCCCTGCCGATCAACATCATCGCCGGTTTCTTCGGCATGAACGTGGGCGGCGTGCCGCTGGCCGGTGACCCGGAGGGTTTCTGGATCCTGGTGGCGCTGGTGGTGACGTTTACCGTGATTGCCGGGCGCTGGGCGTTTCGCAAGCGCCAGGATTATTGAGCCCTCAAATCGACTTCAACAGGGTCCCCGGTGGGAAGGTCAGGCACCCACAGGGTTTGGCGTCGATCACAAACCTCAAGGACACCCGATAACCTGTGGAGCGGGCTTGCCCGCGATGAGGGTCGCCAGCCCACCTCACTCCAACCCCTTGATCCGCCCCTCGATAAACCGCCGTTCCGGCTCCTGCCGGGTCAACGCCAGCGCCCGCTCATACGCCGCTCGCGCATCCGTAACCCTGCCCAACTGCCGACAGAACTCCGCCCGCGCCGAATGCGCCAGGTGGTAGTCCTGCAAATCGCCCCGGGCCAGGATCGCCTCGATCAAGGTCAGGCCTGCCAACGGCCCATCGCGCTTGGAAATTGCCACCGCGCGGTTCAGTTCGATCACCGGCGAAGGCACCCCCGCCAAGAGCACGTCATACAGACCGACGATCTGCGCCCAGTCGGTCTGCGCGGCGGTACTCGCCTCAGCGTGCACCGCCGAAATGGCCGCTTGCAGGCAATACGGCCCAAAACCATCCAGCCCCAGCGCACGCTCGATCAACGCACAGCCCTCGGCAATCATCGTCGCGTCCCAGAGCGAACGGTCCTGCTCATCCAGCAGGATCAGTTCCCCACTGGACGATGTGCGCGCCTTGCGCCGTGACTCATGCAGCAACATCAGCGCCAGCAGGCCCAGCACCTCAGGCTCGGGCAACAACTCCATCAACAGGCGCCCGAGGCGGATCGCCTCGCGCGTCAGCTCTTCCCGAGTCAATTCGGCGCCCATGGACGCCGAGTACCCTTCGTTGAACACCAGGTAAATCACCCGCAGCACGCTGTCGAGTCGCTCGGGCAATTCGGCGAAGGTCGGCACTTGGTAGGGAATCTTCGCGTCACGGATTTTCGCCTTGGCGCGCACGATGCGCTGGGCGATGGTGGCTGGCGCACAGAGAAACGCTCGGGCGATTTCCTCGGTGGTCAGGTCGCAGACTTCACGCAAGGTCAGCGGCACCTGGGCGTCCGCCGCCAAGGCCGGGTGGCAGCAGGTGAAGATCAGGCGCAGGCGATCGTCTTCCACATCGTCGTCACTCCAGTCGCTGTGTTCCAACGCCTCGGCCTGTGCGATCAGCAACGGCCGGGACGCAGCAAACCGTGCACGCCGACGCAGCACATCGATCGCCTTGAAGCGCCCGGTGGACACCAGCCAGGTGCGCGGATTGTCCGGCACGCCGTCGCGCTGCCAGCGTTCGACCGCAACGAAAAACGCCTCGTGCAGCGCCTCTTCCGCCAGATCGAAGTCCCCGAGCAAACGAATCAGGGTCGCCAGGATGCGCCGCGAGTCCTGGCGGTAAACCTGTTCGACCCGTGCCTGGACTGACACCCCGCTCATCGGTCCCGCATGCCTTAGCGCTCCAGGTTCAATTGACGAACGGGCCGCACCTCGACGCAACCCACCCTGGCCGCCGGAATGTGCCCAGCGACCTGCAGGGCCTCATTGAGGTCCTTGGCATCGATCAAATAGAAACCGGCCAACTGCTCCTTGGTTTCGGCGAACGGGCCGTCGGTGATCGACATTTTGCCGTTGCGCATGCGCACGGTGGTGGCGGTCTGCACCGACTCCAGCGCTTCGGCCGCGAGCATCCGGCCGCTGCCCTGGATCGATTCGGCGTAGGCCATGCACTCCTCGTCCCTGGGGCTCTCAGGCAGTGAATGCAATTGCTTTTCGTTGCTGTAGACCAGGCATAGATACTTCATGGGGCTCTCCACATCGGACCGTCAGGGCTTCAAGTCGAACAGCGCCGTGCCGCTCTGCATGTCGAACGGCGCCGACCAGTGTTCGTGGACAATGCGCCACTGCCCGCCCTCACGCCGGTAACAAGCAGTGACACGCATCCAGCAAGCCTGGGTTTCACCCTGTTCGTTGGTGCCACCGCAATGGGCCAGCCAATGGGCGAACGCAATGTGCTCGTCGGCGACGACGTTCAAGTGGTCGAAGTCGAAGGTGTGCGGGCCCTGGCACATTTCCATGCATTCGAGCCAATGCGCGCGGTAGGCGGCCTTACCGCGAAATTGCAGGGCTTTTACGGCATCGAACGAGACGATCTCGTCGGCATACAGGGCCATGATTTTATCGACATCCTTGGCCATCACGGCCTGACGATAGGTGTCGATCAACTTCTCGATTTCGTGGGTAGCGCTCATGGTGATTCTCCGTAGCTATTGTTGTGAAGACACCTCTAGTCGTCTGGCGATCCTGCAATTCGACAGTAGAAATAAAAGTAATCCAAATCTGTGGAGCCGTTAGAATTCGAGCCTCATTCATGTAGGAAAATGGACAATCCCATGTCAGCGAGACTTGTGCCGTACGACAGCCTGAACGCGCAACAGCGCCAGCAAGTGGAGGCCATAGAAGTGCATCGGGAGCAGATCAAGTTCTCGGGCGACATTCATGGTGCCTTGCACGCCCTGCTGTCCAAACCCGGCCCAGGGGTGAGGGGCTTCGCCCTGCTGGCCGAGGACGTTCCCGTCGCCTTCCTGCTGCTCAAGCGTCCACCTGCCCTCCCCGTGTGGGCCAATGAACACAGCGCCACGTTGCATGCGCTGCAAGTCGACCAGCGCCACCAAGGCAAAGGCTACGGCAAGGCGTGCCTGCTGGCGCTCCCTGCGGTGGCGCGCGAGGCCTGGCCGGAGATCAAGGGGTTGGAGTTGTCGGTGGATGCGGATAATGCGTCGGCAATCGGGCTGTACGCCAAGTACGGTTTTGTCGACAGCGGCGAGGCCTACAAGGGGCGGATCGGGTATGAACGGCGAATGGGGATGAGTTTCTAACCCCCCCGCATGCCGTCTGTAGGAGCGAATTTATTCGCGATGGTCGTCAAGGATGACGCTGACTGTCTGAACGCCGCGGTGACTGGGCCACCATCGCGAGCATGCTCGCTCCTACAGTAGAGGGGATGGAATCAAAGGCTCAGCACCATCTCATGCCACGCCATCCCGCCATGGTCCGATGCCGACGGTTTGATGTAGGCAAAGCCGAAGCCGGCATACAGCGGGATATGCCGCTCCTTGCACATCAGGTGAAGGGTCGCCTTGCCCATGCCGCGCATGCGCTCGATGAACTCGCCCATCAAGCGTTTCGCCAGGCCCTGGCCCTGAAAGCCGGGGTGAACCACCACCGACATGATCACCACGTTGGGGCCGGCCGGGTCGTGGCCGATCAACTCCTTGAACGCTTCGTCGGACATTTGCACGTCGAATGCCGCACCGGAATTGATGAAGCCGGCGACCACGCCGTCCACTTCGGCGACGATGAAACCTTCCGGCCAGGTGGCGATGCGGGTGGCGATTTTCTCGCGGGTCGCGGCTTCGTCCCCCTCATAGGCCACGGTCTCGATGGCGAAACAGCGGTCCAGGTCGGCGGGCGTGACGTTGCGGATAACGGTGTTCATGGCAGCTCGAATTTGGCGGTGAGAAAACCCGGAATGATAAATCAGCCACCCGGCGACATCGAGAGACGAAACAGCGAACCCGTCTCTCGCGGCCTGGCTACGCCTTTATCGGCAGCCAGATTTCTACGGTCCCGGTATTGAGCTGCGGATTGAAGTCGGCGCTGTAGTGTTCAAATTCCGGCCCTCCGCTGTGCTGGTAGCCGGATTGCGGGAACCAGGTGCCGTGGATGTACTGGAAGAGTTGTGGCATCTGGCTCAACGGCCCCTTGTGCTCGAACACCGCGTATTGCTGCGGCGGGATTTCCACCCAGCGGTAGGTGTCCGGCAAGTCGTCAAGCTTGCTGATCTGTACGCCTGCCAGGTAATCGAAACCGCCCTGGCCATCGAAATTGAAACCGACGCCGTAAGTCTCGCCGCCCGTCTGCCCCGGAACATTACCGCAGTGGGGAGCGAATTTTTCCCAGAGGGCGGGAATGTCTTTTACCGTCTGCTGGGTAAACCGGCCGGCAAGTCCCGCGATCAATCGGAAGTGGCCGTGTTCGATACGTGGCTCATCCATGGCGCGACTCCTGACGCAAATAAGTGGGTTCGGCTGGGAGTATAGAGGCCAAACCCGATTCGCCAAATTACAGGGTGTGCAACGGCTGCGCGGCACCCGCGCCGACGAACTCGTTGTAGCCCGATAGAATCACATACACTGCGAAATAGCAGAAGATCGCCGCCGATACCAGATAGGAGTAGCGCAGCAGCTTATCCCCCAGCAACTTGCCGCCATGGCTCGCCGCAAAGCACAGGCCTGCCGACCACAGCAGCCCGGCGCAGAGGAAACCGCCCAGGAACAGCGCCGAGCTGACCGGCCCACCGCCGCCCGAACGGGCGATCAGGGTGCCGCCAACCGCTGCAAACCAGAGGATGGCGCTGGGTGACGACATGGCCAGGAAAATCCCGCGAAAGAACTCCTTGCGGTGGGAGTTGTGGCCGACCTCGGCCGTCTCGGCCAGCAGCGCCTCGTGATGAATCGCCGAGTAGATCATCTTCGCCGCAAAATAGATCAACAGTGCCGAGCCGCCGATCCACAGCACCCAGCGCACGGTTTCGTACTGCAGCAGCACGGTCATCCCGGCCAGCGCCAGCACCGCGTAGATCAGGTCACCGACGCAGGTGCCCAGACCCAGGGCAAAGCCTTGAAAATAGCCGCGCTGCATGGCCAGGGTGATCATGGCGATGTTCGCCACGCCAATGTCCAGGCACAGGGAAAGGCTCAGCAAAAACCCACTGCTAAATTCCATCAACCGATTTCCTTCAGGAAAAATTGTTCACATCCGGGCTGGACAGTCTGTCACAGCTGCCCTTACATTGCGCCCCAGGTCACCGCAGTGACCAGCGTCGCTCGGACGGTTCCGGGCGCTTACGTTATCGAGGCAACAATGGCCGAACAAGGTTCGCCGCGCCGCTTTGCGCGCATAGATCGACTCCCCCCTTACGTTTTCAACATCACCGCCGAGCTGAAGATGGCCGCCCGTCGTCGTGGCGAAGACATCATCGACTTGAGCATGGGTAACCCCGACGGCGCGACCCCGCCGCACATCGTCGAAAAACTCGTCACCGTCGCCCAGCGTGAGGACACCCACGGTTACTCGACGTCCAAGGGTATTCCGCGCCTGCGCCGGGCGATTTCCAACTGGTACAAGGAACGCTACGAGGTCGAGATCGACCCCGAGAGCGAGGCCATTGTCACCATCGGCTCCAAGGAAGGCCTGGCGCACCTGATGCTGGCGACCCTGGATCAGGGCGACACGGTGCTGGTGCCCAACCCGAGCTACCCGATTCACATCTACGGTGCGGTGATTGCCGGTGCCCAGGTGCGTTCGGTGCCGCTGGTGCCGGGTGTGGACTTCTTCGCCGAGCTGGAGCGGGCCATTCGCGGTTCGATCCCCAAACCAAAGATGATGATTCTCGGCTTTCCCTCCAACCCCACCGCCCAGTGCGTGGAACTGGACTTCTTCGAGCGCGTGATCGCCCTGGCCAAGCAGTACGACGTACTGGTGGTACACGACCTGGCTTACGCCGACATCGTCTACGACGGCTGGAAGGCCCCGTCGATCATGCAGGTGCCGGGCGCCAAGGACATCGCGGTAGAGTTCTTCACCCTGTCCAAGAGCTACAACATGGCAGGCTGGCGCATCGGCTTCATGGTCGGCAACCCGGAATTGGTCAACGCCCTCGCCCGTATCAAGAGCTACCACGACTACGGCACCTTCACCCCGCTGCAAGTGGCGGCCATTGCCGCGCTGGAAGGCGACCAACAATGTGTGCGCGACATCGCCGAGCAATATCGGCAGCGACGCAACGTCCTGGTCAAAGGCCTTCATGAGCTGGGCTGGATGGTCGAAAACCCGAAAGCCTCGATGTACGTCTGGGCCAAGATTCCCCAGGGGTATGCCCATCTGGGCTCGCTGGAGTTCGCCAAGAAACTGCTGGCCGAGGCCAAGGTCTGCGTCTCGCCGGGTGTGGGTTTCGGTGAGTACGGCGACGATCACGTACGGTTCGCCTTGATCGAGAACCAGGACCGGATTCGCCAGGCTGTGCGGGGGATTCGCGGGATGTTTCGGGCGGATGGCTTAGCCAAAAACACATAACCCTGTGGGAGCGGGCTTGCCCGCGATAGCGGTCTACCTGTGAAGCCTTCGGTGACTGACACACTGCTATCGCGGGCAAGCCCGCTCCCACAGAGAATCTCCACAAAAGGTCCACGTTCTGACAGTCAATCACCCACAAAAAAACCGCATCACTGCGGTTTTTTTGTGCCTGCCAGTTGTCCTTAAACGAACAACGACAACAACAGGATAAAGCCCAGGCCCACCACCGACAGGATGGTTTCCATCGCAGTCCAGGTCTTGAAGGTTTCGGCCACGGTCATGTTGAAGTACTGCTTGACCAGCCAGAAACCGGCGTCGTTCACGTGGGACAGAATCAACGAACCGGCACCGGTGGCCAGCACCAGCAGCTCGCGGTTCACGCCTGGGATCATGCCGACCACTGGCACCACGATACCCGCGCCGGTGATGGTCGCCACGGTGGCCGAGCCGGTCGCGATGCGGATCACCGCTGCTACCAGCCATGCCAGCAGGATCGGCGAGATCTGAGCCGCCACCGCCATGTGGCCGATCACGTCGCCCACGCCGCTGGTCACCAGCATCTGCTTGAAGCCACCACCGGCACCGATGATCAGGATGATCGCGGCGGTCGGCGCCAGGCTCGCGTCCAGCCACTTGAGCATTTGCTGCGAGCCGATGCCCTGCTTGTAGCCAAAGGTGTACAGCGACAGCAGCAACGCCAGCAACAGGGCCGAGATCGGGTGACCGATCAGGTCCATGAAGGTGCGGAAGAAGTTGCCGTCTGGCAGCACCACGTCGGCAAAGGTCTTGAGCAACATCAGGAACACCGGCGAGAGCACGGTGACCAGAGTGATGCCGAAACTCGGCAGGTCGGTGGAGTCCCTTTCACGGGCCAGTTGGTCCACCAGCTCCTGGTTCGGATGACCAGGAATGTGCTTGGCAATGAAAGTACCGAAGATCGGACCGGCAATGATGGCGGTCGGCAAGGCGACGATCAGGCCGTACAGAATGGTCTTGCCGATGTCGGCGCCGAATACGCCGATGGCCAGCAGCGGGCCCGGGTGCGGCGGCACCAGGCCGTGCACCGCAGACAGACCCGCCAGCAGCGGGATACCAATCTTGATGATCGACACGCCTGTGCGGCGGGCCACGATGAACACCAGCGGGATCAGCAGCACGAAGCCGATTTCGAAGAACAGCGGGATGCCCACCAGGAACGCCGCGAACATCATCGCCCACTGCACCTTGTCCTTGCCAAAGGCACGGATCAACGTCTGGGCGATCTGATCCGCGCCGCCCGATTCGGCCATCATTTTTCCGAGCATGGTACCCAGCGCGAGAATGATGCCGACGAAACCGAGCACCCCGCCGAAGCCGTCCTGGAACGCCTTGATGATGGTGCCGATCGGCATGCCGGAGGTCAGCCCGAGGAAAGCGGCGGCGATGATCAGGGCAATGAAAGGGTGGAACTTGAACTTGGTGATCAGAACGATAAGCCCGATCACCGTGACCACTGCATCGAGCAGCAGGAACGTCTCGTGGGACATGCCAAACATTAGGGGTGTCTCCTGGTTGTTGTTGTTATTAAAGCGGGTTATTCGAGTGCCATAAGGACAGCGCTATCTTCTGAAGCAAAATCATCCGGCGCGTTTCAGGCCATGCTCCAGCCACCAGACATGCGCCTGTTTCGCCAGTTGCTCGACGCTGTAGTTGGACGCATCGAGCGCCAGGGTCAGGGGCTCGCCCACCGGGGACTCGAGGGTGGCGAACTGGCTGTCGATCAGGGTCGAAGGCATGAAGTGACCCGGGCGGTGGGACACGCGGTCGGCAGCCACTTCAGGCGTCAGTTCGAGGAACACGAAGCCCAGGCCCGGCAAGGCGCTGCGCAGGCGTTCACGATAGACATGCTTGAGCGCCGAACAGGTCAGCACCGGACGCTGGCCCGTGGCATCGACCCGACGCAGTTCTTCACACAGGGTGTCGAGCCAACCGGCACGGTCATCGTCGTTCAGGGGGATGCCCGCGCTCATTTTTTCGATATTGGCGGCAGGGTGAAAGGTATCGCCTTCAATGGCAGTGGCGCCGCTGAGCTCGCAGAGAGCTTCGCTGACGCAGGTCTTGCCGCAACCGGCGACGCCCATGATGACCAGGGCGGTGATGGGATGAGTCATGTAACACCTCAGCGCGCAGACAGCGCTACCTTTGCCAGTTATGACACTAGACCAAAAGCAGAAGTTGCCGACGCCTTCTTGTCATTTTTGTGGTTTGCAGCCAATTGAGTCCCAACGCCAAAAAGCGAGCTTCAGGTCAAACTCGCTTACGCATTTGCAGCTGCTACGGGACAGCGCTACCTTAGTGCCTTGAATTTTGTTTGGCAAGCCGCCCGATGACCTCCCCTAAAAACGATAAAAATACGCGAACCACTGGCCGTCCGACCCTTAATGAAGTGGCAAGACTGGCCGGCGTCAGCCCGATCACCGCGTCCCGCGCGTTACGTGGCGTCAGCACGGTAGCCACCGAGCTTGTGGAAAAAGTGCAGAAAGCCGCGCAGGAACTCAGCTACGTGGTCAACCCCGCCGCCCGCGCGCTGGCCTCGGCCCAGAGCCATTCGGTGGTGGTGCTGGTGCCTTCTTTGTCCAACCTGCTGTTTATCGACACCCTGGAAGCCATTCATCAGGTTTTGCGACCCAAGGGTTTCGAAGTGCTGATCGGCAACTTTCATTATTCACGCGATGAAGAGGAAAACCTGCTGCGCAACTACATGGCCTACCAGCCACGCGGCCTGTTGCTGACCGGGTTCGATCGCACCGAAAGCTCCCGACGGATGATCGAAGCGAGCAACATTCCCTGCGTCTACATGATGGAGCTCGACAGCGCCGCCGGACTCAATTGCGTCGGCTTCTCGCAACTGGCGGCCGGCGAAACGGCCGCGCAGCACTTGCTGTCCCGTGGACGCAAGCGACTGGCCTACATCGGCGCGCAACTGGATCAACGCACCCTGCTGCGCGGCGAAGGGTTTCGCAAGGCGTTGCAGAAAGCCGGTCGCTACGACCCGGATCTGGAAGTACTCACCCCACGCGCTTCCTCCGTTGGCCTGGGCGGCGAATTGTTCCTGCAACTGATTGCCAGCCATCCGGATGTCGATGCGATCTTCTTCGGTAACGACGACCTGGCCCAGGGCGCGCTGCTGGAGGCGATGCGCAGCGGCATCAGGATCCCCGAACAGGTGGCGATCCTGGGCTTCAACGACCTGCCCATGTCCGCGCACATGGTCCCGCGCCTGAGCAGCATCAACACCCCTCGCGAGGCCATCGGCCGGCGTGCTGCGGAACAGATGTTGACCCTGATGGCTGGCAACACCGTGGCCCGGCCCGTGCAGGACATGGGTTTTGAATTGATGGTGCGGGAAAGCACCTGACCGGCTCACCGGGGCTTTTCAACTAACCTTGAAGGTAAGCCCCACCGTTCTGTCGAAGGAGTGGCTTTATGGAACATGCACTGAAAATTCTTGGCAAAGCTTCGTCCATCAACGTCAGGAAAGTCCTGTGGACCTGCGACGAGCTGGGCATCAGCTATGAGCGCGTGGACTGGGGCAGCGGATTTGCCTCGACCCACAGCCCGGAATTCGTGCGGCTGAACCCCAACGCACAAGTACCGGTGATTGTCGATGAAGCCGGCGTCTTGTGGGAGTCCAACACCATCTGCCGCTACCTGGCGGGCAAGCACCACAACACCGGGTTGCTGCCCCATGAGCCGGCGGCGCGGGCGCGGGTCGAGCAGTGGATGGATTGGCAGGCCACCGAGCTCAACCGTTCCTGGAGCTACGCCTTTACTGCACTGGTGCGCAAAGATCCGGAATTTCAGGACCCGCAGCGTATTGCCCATGGCGTGCGTGACTGGAACCAAAAGATGGCGATTCTCGAACATCAGTTGGCGACCACCAAAGCCTATGTGGCCGGCGCCCACTTCACGCTGGCCGATATCGTGATCGGGCTGTCGATCAACCGCTGGTTGATGACGCCCATGGAGCGGCCGGATTATCCGGCGACGGAAGCGTATTTCCAGAAGCTGGCGCAACGCCCCGGCTTTCTCAAACACGTGTGCAATGGCCTGCCCTGAGCGGTCGGCCTCTGCCGCCCGACGGCAAAGGCTGACCGCTCAGGGCTGAATGTCAGGTCGACGTTACATGCCAAGCCCTTGTAAACAATGGCCTTTACGTCTTGGGCACACTATTTGCTCTCGGTGCTGTACCGCAACCACCTACAAGGTCTACTCATCATGTTGGTCAGTGCACAACAGAACCTGGTTACACCGCTGTTTCTCAAAAAGCCCGGCGAAGATCCGACGACCGATGCCGCGGCCGGTCTGCAGGGCGGCCTGCAAGGCTTGCTGATGCAGAACGTGCAAAACAACATCCAGTTGCAGAACAAGGAAACAGGCAGCGTCCAGGCTGCGGTTTCCAAGCTGAGCACCGAGCAGGTCAACGCCGCCGCGAAAATCAGCGACAACGTTGATGAAGCATTCGCCAAGACCCGTGTTGAGCTGCAGGCGACCTATGCACCATTGCCGGAAGGCGCCAAAGACCGCATCGGCAACGGTGGCGGGGCCACTCAGGACTTCAAGGACTGGATGGCCAAAACCCCAGAGCAACGCATCCATGATGCGATCCTGGAAGAAATGGGCCTGACTGAAGAAGACATCGCGCAAATGCCGCCGGAAAAGCAAAAGGCAATCGGTGAGGAAATCGCACAGCGCATGCAGGAAAAAGCCGCCATCGCCCAGACCGAGAAGGCGCAGCAAACCGGTGATCCAAGCAAGGCCCCGGTGGTCGAGAAGTTCCTGGCGTCGTTGTAATCAGTCCGGGCACAACACCGCCCCTGTAGGAGCGAGCTTGCTCGCGATGCGGCGTATCAGTCATATCAGTACTGGCTGACACACCGCCATCGCGAGCAAGCTCGCTCCTACAGGGATCAATTCAACTGCAACGTCGAATTGAACTGGCTGATCGCATCCACCACGTGCCGTGACCCCTGCTGAATTTCCAGGATCACCTCCCCCGCCTCGTTGGCCAGCTCGACCCCAAGCCCGGTGCGACTCAAGCTCGATTGCATGCTCGACACCGCACTCACTGACAGGTCGTGGTTCCTGCGCACCACGTCGACAATCTCCAGCGTCGCCTGGCTGGTGCGAGCCGCCAGGCTGCGCACTTCATCGGCCACTACCGCAAACCCTCGCCCATGCTCCCCGGCCCTTGCCGCTTCGATGGCCGCATTGAGCGCCAACAGGTTGGTCTGATCGGCGATGCCGCGAATGGTCTGGACGATGGTGCCGATGATGTCGGACTGCTTGCTGACCGCATCGATGCTCAACGCCGCTTCGTTCAAGTCCCTGGAGATGTCCTGGATGATCTGCACCGTCTGCTGCACCACCTCGGAACCTTTACGCGCGCACACATCGTTTTGCACCGAGGTGCTGTGGGCTGATTCGGCAGCCGTTTGCAGGGTGGTCATCTGGTGGGTGATGTCACTTGCAAACTTCACCACTTTGTACAGCCGGCCCTTGGTGTCGAACAGCGGGTTGTAGGATGCTTCGAGGAAAATCGTGCGGCCGTGTTTGTCCTTGCGCTCGAAGCGGTGCGAGTGATATTCGCCGCGATTGAGCGAGGCCCAGAATGCCTTGTAGCCGGAGGATTCAGCCTCGGCGCGATGACAAAACAGGCTGTGATGCTGGCCGACGATCTCGCCCCGCGAGTAATGCGTGGCGTTGAGGAAATTATCATTGGCCGTGATCACACGGCCCTCGGGCGTGAACTCGATCACCGCCATGGAGCGGCCAATAGCCGCGAGCATGCTTTTGTTTTCGTGTTCCTCATGCACTCGTGCAGAGATGTCGGAGGCCACCTTGATCACACTTTTTACCTGGCGATCAGCACCGGACACAGGCATGTAACTGGCTTCGAGCCAAACCTCCCGGCCACGCTTGTCCAGTCTTGGGAACGTGCCGCTGACCGCTTCGCCACGGGCCAGGTCACGCCACAACTTCGCGTAGTCCTCGCTTCGGTAAAACGCTTCTTCGCAGAAGATCCGGTGGTGTTTGCCACGCACTTCATCAGCGCTGTAACCCATGACCGCACAAAAATTCTCATTGGCGTCGATGACGAAGCCGTCGGGGGTGAATTCGATCATCGCCATCGAGCGGCAGATGGCGGCCAGTTTGGCGTTGGCTTCGCCCAGCGCACAGCTGAAGCGTTCGATTTCCAGCAAGTCAGCCTTGTGATGCAAATTGAACATGGTCGTATCACCCTAAGCGCGGTCTTATGACTGTTGAAAGTTCTTCGGTTTTTTCAACGTATCCACCACAACGTTCCCAGGAACAGGTACACGCACCCCTCCACGGGAGAGGCAGGTCAGGTGATCACTGATGTTGAATCGGAGAGTCCATATGGCAACGCTCTTATCAAGACATCCGTCTCTTGATAGCCCGGGATCGGGCCAACCCTGATGCTGTCGTAAAAAAATCCATTTAACGCAAGACTCCTTTCGCTCGTTATCGGTGCTTTTTCTCGCGAGCACTCTCGAGCTTTCCAACCTGTCCGTTCGACATGGTTAGTTACAAAGCAGCATAGCGAGGGTCCTCAACGGCGCAAGGCCACTAGTCGGCCAGTATCAAGGACAAAATCGATTCAGCAGGATTCGACTCAGCGTTCACCCAGCAGGGCCAACAGCGCCTGCACCGCCGCTGACGGTGGCTTGCCCGGCGCAGCCACCAGTGCGAACTCTCGATCGATACGCGGTTTAAGCGGCATCACCCTCAGCCCCTGAAGCTGACTGGGCAAGGTCATCTCTGGCACCAGGGTCACGCCGATGTTTTCCCGCACGAGGGTAAAAGCGCTGTTCCATTCCCGGACTTCAACGCGCACGTCTTCAAGCTGCAATCCGATGTCGCGGGCAAGGCTGCCGGCGTTGGTAGAGCAGCCGCCTGTGGCCAATACAAAGGGTTGCTGCGCCAACTCAGCGAGCGTAACGCCCTCCTCCACCGAACGACGCGCCAGACTATGGCCTGTCGACACCACCGCCACCCAGGCATCACAGCCGAGGCGGCAGGAACGTCGCCAACACCATGGGGAAACTGGCCAGGCGGATAGTGCCACGCTGTACGCCCTTGGCGGTATCGACGGTGCTGCGGATGCTTTCCAGGGCACCGACCATGCTGCGTGCGTGCTCTATCACCGACAGGCCAATGGCGGTGGGCAGGGTCTGGCGGTTTTCCCGACTGAACAACTGCACACCCAGGGTTTGCTCGATCAGCGCCAGTGCCTGGCTGGCCGCCGACTGGGTCATGCCGACGCGCTCGGCGGCGCGGGTGATGTTGCCGGTGTCAGCCACGGCCACGACCATGCGCCAATGCATCAGGTTCATCATGACAGTAGCTCTCCTTATGGCAGCGCCGTGAAAGATTAATTTTACCCAGGGTCGCGCGCACTATGACACTGGCGCAAATCCCTCACCAGAGACGCACCGATGAAGTTGTATTACGCCCCGCAAGCCTGCTCGCTGGCACCTCATATTGTGTTGCGCGAACTCGACCTGCCCTTCGAACTGATCCGCGTCGACAACCGCAGCAAAACGACCGCCCACGGCGCCGACTTCCTCGTCATCAACCCAAAGGGTTACGTGGCGGCGTTGCAACTGGATAACGCGCAAGTGCTGACCGAAGGCCCCGCTATCCTGCAATACCTCGCCGACCTGCGGCCGGACGCGAACCTGGCGCCGGCGCTCGGTACGTTCGAGCGGGTGCGTTTGCAGGAGTGGTTGAATTTTGTGTCGACGGAGATCCATGGCGGGTTGGGCTGGCTGTTCAACGAGCAATTCGCCCAAGAGGTGAAAGCGCAGATCCAGGAGAAACTGTTCAAGCGTTTTGCCGTGTTGTGCCAGACGCTGGAGCGTCAGGATTTTCTGCTGGCGAGCGGGTTCTGTGTCGCCGATGCATATCTGTTTGCGGTGCTGCGCTGGGCGCCTGGGTTTGCAATCGATCTGGATCGCTGGCCGGCGTTGGCGAGGTTTCAGGCGCGGATTAGCCAGCGCCCGTCGGTCAGCGCAGCGTTGGCCGTGGAGTTGGCTTGAACCTACAGGAGCGAGCTCGCGATGTTCGTGAGAGCGCAAGGTTGAGCAGATTATTTGTGCAGCCCTGTACGGCCCGTGTTCTCTATAATCGCCCGCCTTGCCCAGCGACAGACCCAGGCCATGCCCGACACCCGATACACCCAGCTTTGCGAACCGTCATGGCCCTTGATGAACAAGTTTTATCGCGCGCATCAGTCGTCGATGAAGGCCGTGCGCGATGCACGCCTGTGGGTCGCCCGGCGCGAGGAGATCGTCGGCGCGCTGTGCTTGCGGCCGGTGGCGGGTGGGCATTGGTTGACCGGGCTGTTCGTCGATCCGGCGTGCCGTGGGCAAGGCGTCGCGGCGAGATTAATCAGCGCAGCGGTCGAAGGTCTCGAGCAACCGGTGTGGCTGTTCTGTCACCCGGATTTGCGAGGTTTCTACGAGCGGCGAGGGTTTACCTTCGATCCGCAGATGCCCTACGCCATGGCTGAACGTCTGAGCCGGTATGCGCGCAGCAAGCCGATGATTGCGATGGGGTTGGAGCCTGCTGATCATTAAATCCTGATGGGAACTCTGTGGGAGCGGGCTTGCCCGCGATGGCGTCAGTTCAGTCAACATTGATGTTGAGTTTACCGACGCGATCGCGGGCAAGCCCGCTCCCACAGGGAAGTGCATTGAATTGGCAAATGCAGTCAATCATCCGCATTCGGATCAAGGTCCGGAAACATCACCTCGGTAAAGCCGAACTTGCTGAAGTCAGTGATTCGCGACGGGTAAAGCCGGCCGATCAAGTGATCGCATTCGTGCTGCACCACCCGCGCATGGAAGCCTTCGGCGGTGCGCACAATCGGTTGGCCCTTGGGGTCGAAGCCTTCGTAGCGAATGTGCTGATAACGGTCCACCGCGCCGCGCAGGCCGGGCACTGACAGGCAGCCTTCAAAGCCCTCTTCCATCAGTGGGCTCAGCGGCGTGATCAGCGGGTTGATCAGGATGGTTTGCGGCACGGCCTGGGCATCCGGGTAGCGCTCGCTGTGCTCGAAACCGAAGATCACCAATTGCAGGTCGACGCCGATTTGCGGCGCGGCCAGGCCAACTCCGCCAACGCTTTCCATGGTCTGGAACATGTCGTCGATCAGTTGCCACAGTTCCGGGCTGTCGAACATCTCGACCGGGACCGGCGGGGCGATGCGCAGCAGGCGCTCGTCACCCATTTTCAGAATTTCACGAATCATCACATCGCTTCGTCAGTGTTTGGTTTGATTGAGTGATCCCGACCCAGCCCGGAAACATGTTGTTTGGGAATCTCGTCGGCCTCGCCTGGAACCTTCTCGCCCTTTTCCTTGCCTTCGGCCGACATGTGCTCAATCACTGCATTCATCTCCGCACCGAGCAACAGCACCGCCGAGGAAATGTAGAAATACAGCAGCAGCACGATGATCGCACCGATACTGCCGTACATGGCGTTGTAGTTGGCAAAGGTCTTGACGTAAAAAGCGAACCCCAGGGACGCGATGATCCAAACCATCACCGCCAGCACCGAACCGGGCGTAATGAAGCGGAACTCCTGGCGCACATCCGGCATGACGTAATAGGTCAGTGCGACGGCGATCATCATCAGGATCACAATCACTGGCCAGCGCGCGATGGTCCAGACGGTGACGATGAAGTCTTCCAGGCCGACCTGCGAGGCGATCCACCCCATCACCTGCGGCCCGAGCACCATCAGCGCGGCGGCTACCAGCAACATGCCGGCAATCCCGACGGTGTAGATAATGGACAAGGGAAAGCGCTTCCACAGTGGCCGCCCTTCCACCACATCATAAGCCGCGTTCATTGCGCTCATCATCAGGCGCACGCCGGCTGAAGCGGTGTACAACGCGATGACGATACCGATCGACAGCAGACCACCCTTGGACTGCTGCAACTGGTCGATCACGGGGTTGACCTGTTCCAGGGCTTGAGGCGGCAACACCAACTCCGATTGCAGGCGCAGCCAGGAGAAGAAATCCGGCAGGTGCAGAAAACCGATCAGGGCAATCAGGAACAGGATGAACGGGAACAGCGAAAACAACATTTGATAGGCCAATGCCGAGGCATAGGTCGACATTTCGTCGTCGACGAATTCCTTGATCGTGCGCACCATTACCCGGTGCAGAGGCAAGCCTTTCATGTCGGGGAAAATCATCTGCGTCTCCTTTCGCCGCAAATCGCTTGAAGTGGTGGCGACTCAGGGGCCGTTTCTACATCAAATTAGCCTACTTGGCGATTTTGATCCTGCGCAAAATAAAAGCTGACACAAAAACGGCCATCCGCAGATAGCCGTTTGGTTTTCATCAAAAGGGGATTCACGCCTTGTCGACGCCCTTCTTCACTGCATCCTTGGCTTTACCGACCGCTTGCTGCGCTTCGCCTTTCTTCTCCTGCACCACGCCTTCGGCGCGCATTTTGTCGTTGCCGGTGGCCTTGCCGACGCCTTGCTTGATGTTGCCGGCTGCTTCGTTGGCCATGCCTTTTACTTTATCGCCAGTGCTGCCCATGGTGTGTCTCCTGTCAACCTGTGAACGAGAAAAGGGGTTACACAGGGATTGACCCAAGGTATTTGGGGGGAGTTTCATTTTTTTTACCGGGCGACATTTCATCGCCGGTCGCAGGTTGGGCTTTATGTTTGCCGGCCTACCCCTGAGAATGCGACATGTATTGGCCATGGCGCTGATGATCCAACCCGTAGGAACGTTATGAAACTCGATAAAAAGCAGGCCATTGCCCGCAGAAACCAGGAACTTGGTGGTGCCGTACTGGGCGTCAATAACTGCCACTTCACCGAACTGAACCGCAATCGCAATATCTGGTGGTTCGATATTCCGGTGTCGCGCCTGGCCATTGGTCAGTACGAATGGGTTCACCTGCTGATGCATACCCCGGCCACCGATGAGCTGCTGCACCTGAAAGTGCCGACCGTATTCCTGCGCGAGAAGCTCGAAGGGCTGGTGGTGCGCAACGAAGGCAAGCGCAAGGCGGCGCTGAGCCTGGAGCTGAGTGCGGACAAGGATTCGTACCTGCAGGACATGCGCCCGAACGGCACCAACGTCAACTTCGCAACATTCCGCCAGTAACCCAAATATTGTAGGAGCGAGCTTGCTCGCGATAGCGGTGGAACAGTCATATTGATGGTGACTGACATACCGCTATCGCGAGCAAGCTCGCTCCTACACAGGACTACGCGGTAGCTTTCTTCGCGTTGATCTTTTTCAGCTCTTCATCGCGCAGTTCGCGGCGCAGGATCTTGCCGACGTTGGTGGTCGGCAGCGCATCGCGGAACTCTACGGAGCGCGGGACCTTGTAGCCGGTGACATTCGCACGCATGTGCTCCATCACTTGCTCCTTGGTCAGGGTCACGCCCGGTTTGGCGACGATGAAAATCTTGATCGCCTCGCCCGATTTCTCATCCGGCACACCGATGGCCGCGCATTGCAGCACGCCCGGCAGGGTCGCAAGCACGTCTTCCAATTCATTGGGGTAAACGTTGAAACCGGACACCAGAATCATGTCTTTCTTGCGATCGACGATACGCATGTAGCCATCGGGCTGGATCACCGCGATGTCGCCGGTTTTCAGCCAGCCTTCGCTGTCGAGCATTTCATCGGTGGCTTCCTGGCGTTGCCAGTAGCCTTTCATCACCTGCGGGCCTTTCACACACAGCTCGCCGATTTCGCCCAACGGTCGTTCCACGCCGGCATCGTCGATGACTTTGCACAGGGTCGAAGGCACCGGAATGCCGATGGTGCCGATCTGGATGTTCTGGATCGGGTTCACGGTAGCCACCGGGCTGGTTTCGGTCATGCCATAACCTTCGCAGATGGCGCAGCCAGTGACCGCTTTCCAGCGTTCGGCCGCTGCCAGTTGCAGGGCCATGCCGCCGGACAGGGTGACTTTAAGTGCGGAGAAATCCAGCTTGCGGAAGCTTTCGTTGTTGCACAGAGCCACGAACAGCGTGTTCAAACCAACGAAGCCGCTGAATTTCCAGTTGGACAGTTCCTTGACCATCGCGGAGAGGTCGCGCGGATTGCTGATCAGGACGTTGTGGTTGCCGATCAGCATCATCGCCATGCAATGAAAGGTGAAGGCATAGATGTGGTACAGCGGCAGCGGCGTGATCAGGATCTCGCAACCTTCGTTGAGGTTGGAGCCCATCAGCGCCTTGCATTGCAGCATATTCGCCACGAGGTTGCGGTGCGTCAGCATCGCGCCCTTGGCCACACCCGTGGTGCCGCCGGTGTATTGCAGCACCGCCACGTCGCCGCTGTCCGGGCTGGCTTCAGCCACTGGCTGGCCGTGGCCCTTGCTCAGCACGTCATTGAACTTGATGGCCTTGGGCAAGTGATACGCCGGTACCATCTTCTTCACGTACTTGATGACGCTGTTGATCAGCAGGCGCTTGAGCGGTGGCAACAGGTCGGCCACTTCGGTAACGATAACGTGCTTCACACCGGTCTTGGGCACGACGGCTTCGGCCAGGTGCGCCATGTTGGCCAGGCAGACCAGGGCCTTGGCGCCGGAATCATTGAATTGGTGTTCCATTTCCCGCGCGGTGTACAGCGGATTGGTGTTGACCACGATCAGCCCGGCACGGATGGCACCGAACACCGCGACCGGGTATTGCAGGACGTTGGGCAATTGCACGGCGATTCGATCGCCGGGCTGCAAATCGGTATGCTGTTGCAGGTAAGCGGCAAAGGCACCGGACAGCTCGTACAGTTCACCGTACGTGATTGTCTTGCCCAGGTTGCTGAAAGCCGGTTTGTCGGCGAAGCGTTGGCAGGACTGCTTCAACACTGCCTGAATATTCGGGTACTCGTCCGGATTGATGTCGGCAGCAATCCCGGCAGGGTACTTATCCTTCCAGAAGTCTTCGATCATGGAAGCCCACTCCTCAGCAACGCGAATTCAAATACCGCATTTTGATGCGATTATTATTGGTGTATGGGTGAGCCAGGGCTTTTCTTGAAGGCCGAGAGGTCACAAAGCGGGCCGAGATTATCAGCTTTGCCGAGGGCCGACTAGGGCCAAACGTAGCCCCTATAGTCACTTTTGTGACTCAAGAATAACAAGCGGTCATTTTAGAGCAAAAATTCCATATAGAGATGAAAGCCCTGGAATTCGGGGCTTTGTCCTACAAGAATTTCTGTGTTGGCAGTTTTTCGTTCTGCGGTGTGGCTGAAAATGCATCGCGAGCAAGCTCGCTCCTACAGGGATCACACCCGACCTGTAGGAGCGAGTTTACTCGCGATGGACGTTAACGATGACGCGGGCTGTCTGATGCCCGCGGTGCCAGGGCCACCATCGCGACGATTCGGGCCAAGCGCGGCCATTCATCTGTTAAGCAATATCCCGCAACTCTCGGCGCAGAATCTTGCCTACCGGCGTCATTGGCAGCGAGTCACGCAACACAATGTGCTTGGGCACTTTGTAGGCGGTGAAGTTTTCCTTGCAGTAGGATTTCAGCTCTTCAAGGCTGACCCCGGACTCACGCGCCACCACGAACAGCTTCACCGCCTCTCCGGAGCGCTCGTCCGGCACACCGATGACCGCGCAGTTGGCGACTTTCGGATGGGCCATTACCACGTCTTCAATTTCGTTGGGGTACACGTTGAAGCCCGAAACGATGATCATGTCTTTCTTGCGATCGACGATGCGCACGAAGCCGTCGGGATCGATCACCCCGATGTCGCCGGACTTGAACCAGCCCTCGGCATCCAGTACTTCGGCGGTGGCCTCGGGTTTCTGCCAGTAGCCCTTCATGATCTGCGGGCCCTTGATGCACAGTTCACCGCGCTCGCCCAAAGGTTGCTCGACACCCTCATCGTCGATGATTTTCAGCGTGGTACCCGGCACCGGCAGGCCAACGGTACCGATGCGCGATTTGTCGCCGTAGGGGTTTGTGCACGCCACTGGCGAGGTTTCGGTCAGGCCATAGCCTTCGGTGATGCGGCAACCGGTCAACTGCTCCCAACGTTCGGCGGTGGCCTTGACCAGCGCGGTGCCGCCAGAGTTGGTCAGCTTGAGGCTGGAGAAATCCAGGGTCTTGAAATCCGGATGATCCATCAGCGCGACAAACAGGGTGTTGAGCCCCAACAGGCACGAGAACCGCCAGTTTTTCAGCTCCTTGATGAAGCCGCCGATGTCCCGTGGATTGGTGATCAACACGTTGTGGTTGCCCGTCACCATCATGCACATGCAGTTCGCCGTGAAGGCATAGATATGATAGAGCGGCAGCGGCGCGATCATGATCTCCTGCCCTTCGCGCAACAACGGCTGGCCATCGTCGCCATACTGCCCCAGGCAGCCGCGCGCCTGCTGCATGTTCGCCACCAGGTTGCCGTGGGTGAGCATTGCGCCCTTGGCCAGGCCGGTGGTTCCCCCGGTGTATTGCAGCACGGCGATGTCGTCGAGCCGGGCATTCAGCGGCTTGATAGCCTGGCCGCGCCCCATGCGCAGCGCACTTTTGAAGGAGATGGCCTGGGGCAAGTCGTAGTCGGGGACCATTTTCTTGACCTTGCTCACCAGGGTGTTGACCAGCCAACCCTTGGCGGCGGGCATCATGTCGCCCATCTTCGCCTCGATCAGGTACTGCAGGTCCGTGTCGGGCAGCACTTCCTGGACCTTCTGCCCGAACATGTTCAGGTACACCAGCGCCCGGGCACCGGAGTCCTTGAACTGGTGGCGCATTTCCCGCGCGGTGTACAGCGGGTTGGTGTTGACCACAATCAACCCGGCACGCAGGGCACCGAACACGGCAATCGGGTATTGCAGGACGTTGGGCATTTGCACCGCAATACGATCACCCGGTTCCAGGTCGGTATGGGCTTGCAGGTAACCGGCGAACGCTGCGCTCTGGCGTTCGAGTTCAGCGTAGGTCAGGGTCACGCCCATGTTGCTGAAGGCTGGGCGGTCCGCAAATTTCTTGCACGAACGCTCGAACACTTCGATCACCGACTTGTAGGCGCCTTGATCAATATCCAGGGGCACGCCGGCCGGGCGTTTGTCATTCCAGAAATCAGGTTGCATTGTTCTTGTCCTCTTTACCTGAACTTATCCGGGGCCGCTTTTGAGTCCTTGCTTTCCTTTCCCTCAAAACAGAAAGCAAAAAGCGGGGCTTCACGGACACTAGCAGCTATGGTCAATCAGGCAAATATGGCAACAACCGACATTGATCGTATGAATCTTGGTGCAGTGGTGTGGGCTGATCGGACGACGAGCGAAGGATGCGCTATACAATGCAACCAGTGCCCTACACGCTCATGCAAAAGGAATCGCCATGGTCCACGACACCTTCTGGCTGCCCGCGAGTGACCGCAGCCGCCTGTTCGTCAATCAATGGCTGCCGGCCGCGCCGTTAAAAGCAGTGATTCTGCTGGCCCATGGCATGGCCGAGCACAGCGACCGCTATGCCCGCCTGGCACAGGCCTGCTGCGAACAGGGCTATGGCGTCTATGCGCTGGATCAACGCGGGCACGGCAAAACAGCGGAAAACGGCACACTCGGTCACTTTGCGGACGACGATGGCTGGTGCAAGGTCGTGGGCGATCTGGCCAGCCTCAACCAACACATCGGCCAACAGCATCCCGGCGTGCCGATCGTGTTGCTCGGCCACAGCATGGGCAGCTACATCGCTCAGGCTTATCTGCTGCATCACAGCGCCAGCCTGCACGGCGCGGTGCTCAGTGGTTCGAATTTCCAACCGGTCGCGCTCTATCGCGCCGCGCGCCAGATCGCTCGCCTGGAGCGACTGCGCCAGGGCCCCAAGGGCCGCAGCGCCATGATCGAATGGCTGTCGTTTGGCTCGTTCAACAAAAAATTCAAACCGGTGCGCACGCCGTTCGACTGGCTCAGTCGCGACCCGGCCGAAGTCGACAAGTACGCCAACGACCCGCTGTGCGGGTTTCGCTGCACCAATCAATTGTGGATCGATTTGCTCGGCGGCTTGCAGCAGATCAGCAAAGCGTCCAATCTCGCCCAGATCGATCCGGGCCTGCCGTTGCTGGTGATTGGCGGCGAATGTGATCCGGTGAGTGAAGGCAAGCGTCTGAAAGATCTGGCCGATGCGTTGCGCGCCGCCGGCTGCCAGAACCTGCAATTGACGATTTACCCGCAGGCCCGGCACGAACTGTTCAACGAGACCAACCGTGATGAAGTGACGGCCGACGTGCTGGACTGGATCGCCCAGGTCCTGAGCCATCGCCGACCACCCAGATCCGAATAGTTTTTCGTGTTCTTTATATTTGCTACAGGAATTCAAACCGATGACCCAGGTGACCAACACTCCTTACGAAGCCCTTGAAGTCGGGCAGACCGCCAGCTACAGCAAGACGGTCGAAGAGCGTGACATTCAATTGTTCGCCGCGATGAGCGGTGACCACAACCCGGTGCACCTGGACGCCGAGTTCGCCGCCGCCACCATGTTCAAGGAGCGCATTGCCCACGGCATGTTCAGCGGCGCACTGATCAGCGCGGCCGTGGCCTGCGAACTGCCTGGGCCGGGCACCATCTACATTGGCCAGCAGATGAGCTTTCAAAAGCCAGTGAAGATTGGCGATACGCTGACCGTGCGCCTGGAAATCCTGGAAAAGCTGCCCAAGTTTCGTGTGCGCATTGCCACCCGCGTGTTTAATCAGCGCGATGAGCTGGTGGTGGATGGGGAGGCAGAAATCCTGGCGCCGCGCAAACAACAGACCGTGACCCTGCCGACGTTGCCGGCGATCAGTATCGGCTGAGGCTGTGAGCAAAACTGAAATGGAATGCCCCTGAATGTGGGAGCGGGCTTGCCCGCGAAAGGGTCGTGTCAGACATCGATGATGTGACTGACATACCGCCTTCGCGGGCAAGCCCGCTCCCACAGGGGACTCCCACAGTGGGGATATAAAGCTACCGCTTACGAACGCGCGCGAGCCTGGTTACGCAGGGCTTTTACCTGATCGTGATTGCGTTGCACGCCATGGTATTGACGTTCAACCAAGTCACGAATACCCACCAGGTTGTGCTTGTTGATCTTCTCGATCGCTTCGCGGTAAGCCTTAAGCGCGTGGTCTTCGCCGCGCTCGGCTTCGTTCAGCACAGCTTCTTCGTCCTTGCCAGTGAACATCGCTTTCACGTCGACCCAACGACGGTGAAGGTCGCCGCTGACGCTGGTCGAAGTTTCCGGATCGCCACCCATCGAACGCACGGCAGCCTGCAATTCCGCAGCAGCTGTTGCGCAGTCGACGGAGCGCTGGGTGAACAGCGATTTGAGTTCCGGATGCTTGATGTCTTCAGCGCAGGTCTTGAACCCTTCCTGACCATCCTTGCTGGTTTCGATCAGGTCATTGAGTACAGAGATGGCTTCTTTATTCATGTCGGTCATTTTTCAATTCCTCACGGGTTGATGAAAGATGCAATAGACATTGCAGCGGGCATGCCAGCTTTGGATATTGAATTTATTACTTATATTTCAATGACTTACAATTTACCTAAAAATCTGTATCCGTTTTTTTTGCATGATCTGTCATTTGGCCTGCATGCAGAATGCCTGTATTTTCAAGTGGCCCAATCTTGACGACTGACCGATGAACCCTGAAAAGCTCGAACTGTTGATCACCCGCCAAATGCCCTTCGGAAAATACAAGGGCCGCATCATTGCCGACCTGCCCGGTCCTTACCTCAACTGGTTCGCTCGCGAAGGGTTTCCCCATGGCGAATTGGGCGGCTTGCTGGCACTGATGCAGGAAATCGATCACAACGGTTTGTCGGATCTGCTGGAACCGTTGCGCGCCAAACATGGCAAACCCGCCCCTCGCTACTGAGTCGTCCCCATGCCCGATAACACCCGCCGTGCCCGTGATGAATTGTTCTGGCAGACCTTCGCCGATCGCTACGCCGTTGAACCTGGCCCGATCAATCTGGAAAACGGTTACTTCGGACGCCTGTCGCGGACGGTGGTCGAGGAATATCAGCGCAACATCGAACTGATCAACCGCAGCAATTCGATCTATGTGCGCCAGCGTTTCGAAAAGACCGACGGCGCGCGCATTCGTGGCAAGCTCGCCGAACTGATCGACGTACCCGCGCAAAGCGTGGCGTTCACCCGCAACGCTTCGGACGCCCTGCAATCGCTGATTCGCAACTACAACCGCCTGCAACCGGGCGACCAGGTGCTGATCTGTGATCTGGAGTACGACACGGTAAAAGGTGCGATGCGCTGGTTGGCCCGTCATCGCGGCGTCGAAGTGATCGAAATCGAACACGCCCACCCCGCCAGTTTCGACAGCCTGTTGGCGACCTATCGCGATACTTTCGCCCGATATCCCAGGCTCAAATTGATGGCCCTGACCCACGTTACCCATCGCACCGGCCTGGTGATGCCAGTGCAGGCCATTGCCGCTGCTGCCAGGGAGCATGGTATCGACGTGATCCTCGACGGCGCTCATGCGCTGGGGCAGATGGAATTCAACCTGTCGGCGCTGGGCATTGAGTTCGCCGGCTTCAACCTGCACAAGTGGATCGGTGCACCGCTGACCCTGGGGTTCATCTACATCGCGCCACAACGCCTGGCAGACATCGACCCGGACATGGGCGAGATGCATTTCCCTGTCACCGACATACTGAGCCGCACCCCCTACAGCACGCCCAACATTCCCGCGCTGCTGACCTTGCCGCTGGTGTTCGAAGAACACCAGGCCATGGGTGGCGCCGCCGCGAAGGGACCTCGCCTCAATTACCTGCGCGATCTGTGGGTGCGTGAGGTGCGCGAGGTACCGGGCATTGAAGTGCTGACGCCGGATGATCCGCGCTTGTATTGCGCAATCACGGCGATGCGCTTCACCGCGCAGGCGGATCAGCAGGTGATGGCCGAAAGGCTGCTCAACGAATACAACCTGTTTACCGTGGTGCGCACTGGGGCGGCGTGCGGGCCGTGCATTCGGATCACGCCGGGGTTCACCACGACGGGGGAGCACATGAAGCGGTTGGTGGGGGCGTTGAAAGAACTGGCGGGATGACGCCTATCTTGTAGGAGCGAGCATGCTCGCGATGGTCGTCAACGATGACGATGGGCACCTGACGCCCCGCGGCGCTTGCGGTTTTTTTCGCGAGCATGCTCGCTCCTACAGGAGAGCAGTGCTGGTTTTTCTCAAGGCAAAAAAAAGTGCGCCGACCAAGCGCACCGAAAAGCCGTAGAACACACAACGAGGTGTTGGGGTGAATCAGTCCAGCAGCGCCAAGGCCTCGGCGGTGCATTCCTGAATGCGGGCCCAGTCGCCGTTCTTGATCCACTCCGGATCAAGCATCCAGCTACCGCCCACGCACATGACGTTTTTCAACGCCATGTAGCTCTTGATGTTGGCCGGACCCACGCCACCGGTCGGGCAGAATTTCACTTCGCCGAACGGGCCGCCCAATGCCTTGATGGCGGCCACGCCGCCACTGACTTCTGCCGGGAACAGCTTGAAGCGCCGATAACCCAGGCCATAACCTTCCATGATGCCCGAGGCATTGCTGATGCCTGGCAACAGCGGAATGTCGCTGGCCACGCTGGCTTCCAGCAGGTCACGAGTAATCCCCGGGGTCACGATGAATTGCGAACCGGCCGCTTCGGCGGCAGCCAGCATCTGCCGGTCGAGCACGGTGCCGGCACCGGTGATCAGTTCCGGGCGCTGCTCGCGCAGGATCTGGATCGCCTTGAGGCCGAACTGCGAGCGCAGGGTCACTTCCAGGGCAGTCAGGCCACCGGCGGCCAGGGCATCGGCCAGCGGCAGGACATCCTGCTCGCGGGCAATCGTGATCACCGGCAGGATCCGCGCCTTGGCGGCGAGGCTGTCGATCAGGGCAACTTTATCCGCCATGGAAACGGTCGGGGATGGGTTTGTCATAGCGGCTGTTCCTTGGCTCATGGGCACCAGTAAATCTCTAACGTAGGTTGCAGAAACGCGCGAATCGGCAATGCGGCGACATCGTCACCGGCCAGTGCGGTATTCAGGGTGGTCAGCTTGGACTGGCCGGAAATCGACAAAATCTTGTGCCTGGCCGAGGCCAGCAGCGCCCGACTCATGGTCAGGCGTTGATGCGGCACGGTCGGCGCCAGCATCGGATAGCAGCGGCGCGTGCCATCAGCTGCCAGGGCCTCGGCCAGATTCGGGCTGCCCGGAAACAACGACGCGGTATGGCCGTCGTCGCCCATGCCCAGCACCAACACGTCGATCACTGGCAACTCCGACAGCAGGCGATCAGCTTGCTCCGCTGCCTGCTCCAGGTTGGCACTGGCGCTGTACAGGCTGAGGAACTGCGCCTTGGCCGCCGGGCCCTGCAACAAATACTTCTTGAGCAACCCGGCGTTGCTGTCGGCGTGTTCCACCGGGACCCAGCGCTCGTCGGCCAGGCTGACGACCACGTTGGACCAGTCCAGCGGCTGCTTGGCCAAGTGTTGGAAAAACGCCACCGGGCTGCGGCCGCCGGAGACCACCAGCGTTGCAGTGCCCTTGGCCTCGATCGCGTCGCTCAGTTGCTTGACCACATTCAGCGCCAGGCCTTCGGCCAGCAGCACCGGGCTTTTGAACGCATGGGCGCTGACGCCCTGCGGCAATTTCAAATCAGATATCGCCATACCACGACCTCCCGTCCCGCGTGATCAGTGCAATGGAGCTCATCGGCCCCCATGACCCGGCCGCGTACGGCTTGGGCGCATCGCCGGATTTTTTCCAACCGGCGATCAACTGGTCACACCAGATCCACGCAGCTTCGATTTCATCTTTACGGACAAACAGGTTCTGATTGCCGCGCATCACTTCCAGCAACAACCGTTCGTAGGCATCGGGAATCCGAGCGCTGCGCCAGGTGTCGGAAAAATTCAATTGCAGCGGGCCGCTGCGCAGTTGCATGCCCTTGTCCAGGCCTTGGTCCTTGGTCATCACCCGCAGCGAAATACCCTCGTCCGGTTGCAGGCGAATGATCAGCTTGTTGCTGATTTGCAGGCGCTGCTCCGGGGCGAAGATGTAGTGCGACGGTTCCTTGAAGTGGATGACGATCTGCGACAGCTTCTGCGGCATGCGCTTGCCGGTACGCAGGTAGAACGGCACGCCCGCCCAGCGCCAGTTGCGGATATCAGCACGCAGGGCGACGAACGTTTCAGTGTCGCTCTGGGTATTGGAGTTAGGCTCTTCGAGGTAGCCCGGCACCGGTTTGCCTTCGCTATAGCCGGCGATGTACTGGCCACGTACCACTTGGGTGGTCAGGCCTTCCGGGCTGATCGGTGCCAGGGCCTTGAGCACCTTGACCTTCTCGTCGCGGATGCTGTCGGCAGACAGGTCCGCCGGCGGGTCCATGGCGATCAGGCAGAGGAGTTGCAACAGGTGATTCTGGATCATGTCCCGCAGCTGGCCAGCCTTATCGAAGTAACCCCAGCGCCCTTCAATACCAACCTTCTCGGCCACGGTGATTTCCACGTGGGAGATGTAATTCTGGTTCCACTGGGTTTCGAACAGGCTGTTGGCGAAACGCAGGGCGATCAGGTTCTGGACGGTTTCTTTACCCAGGTAGTGGTCAATGCGGTAGGTGCGGTTCTCCGGGAAGAACTGGGCCACGGCGTCGTTGACCTTGCGCGAGGACTCTAGGTCGGAGCCGATGGGCTTTTCCAGCACCACACGGGTGTTTTCCGCCAGGCCAACTTTCGCCAGGTTCTCGCAGATCGCGCCATACACGGCGGCAGGAGTGGCGAAGTAGGCAATCAGTCGCTGGGTGCTGCCGGCCAACTCGGCCAGGGCCACGTAGTCTTCGGACTTGAGGAAGTCGACGTGCAGGTAACTCAGGCGTGCGAGGAAACGTTCGACCACCGCTTCATCGAGCTCCTTGGCACCGACATAGCGGCGCAGTTCGGAAGCAATGAACGCCAGATGCTCTTGCTCACTGCCGGCCTCACGGGCCAGTGCAATGATGCGCGAATCTTCATGCAGCAGGCCGGCGCCGTCGAGCTGATACAGGGCAGGAAACAGCTTGCGCAGGGCCAGGTCGCCCAGGGCGCCGAACAAGGCGAAGGTGCACGGTTCAACCGTAATCGAAGGCATGATGTTTGTTCTTTTATCAAGTTAAGCTACAAATACCTTTTTTCAAGGCATCACTCAAGGGAAAATGTAGTAATAACCACAACATTTTCGCAAAATACAGATTCCGAGTGGTGGTCGATCGGAGCCATCAGTAGGATAGGCCACCGTGACGGGCCTCATCAAAGGCCCATTTTGCATAGCCACGCGCCCATTCGGCGCAGGCGTTAAGGATACTTATATGGACCGCGTGCGAAATTTACTGGAGCAGATCCAGAATCGCCTTGAAGAGCTGAACAAGGCCGAGCGCAAAGTCGCCGAGGTGATCCTGCAGAACCCACAGCAGGCTACCCGGTTCAGCATCGCCGCCCTCGCCCAGGCCGCGTCGGTCAGCGAGCCGACGGTCAATCGTTTCTGCCGCTCGTTCGGTGTCAGCGGCTACCCGGAGCTCAAGCTGCAACTGGCCCAGAGCCTGGCCAGCGGCGCCGCGTATGTCAGCCGCGCCGTGGAAGCCGACGACAATCCGGAAGCCTACACCAAGAAGATTTTCGGCAGCGCCATCGCCTCCCTCGACAGCGCCCTGCAAGCCCTCGACCCGAGCCTGATCAGCCGCGCCGTCGACCTGTTGATCCAGGCCCGGCAGATCCACTTCTTCGGCCTTGGTGCCTCGGCCCCGGTGGCGCTGGATGCCCAGCACAAGTTTTTCCGCTTCAACCTGGCTGTCACTGCCCATGCCGACGTGCTCATGCAGCGCATGATTGCTTCGGTGGCGCATACGGGCGAGTTGTTCGTGATCATCTCCTACACTGGCCGCACCCGCGAGTTGGTGGAAGTGGCACGTATCGCCCGGGAAAACGGCGCATCGGTACTGGGGCTGACCGCAGAAAACTCACCGCTGGCCAAGGCCAGTACCTTGAGCCTGAACATTCCGCTGCCGGAAGACACCGACATCTACATGCCGATGACTTCGCGGATCATTCAGCTGACCGTGCTGGATGTGCTGGCGACGGGAATGACCTTGCGTCGGGGCGTGGATTTCCAGCCGCATTTGCGCAAGATCAAGGAAAGCTTGAATGCGAGTCGGTATCCGGTGGGGGATGAGTTCAACTGAGGTCGGATTCTTCATTGCCTGATCTGGCCTCATCGCGACGGTGCGACGATTCGACAAGCCCGCTCCCACAGTGATTGCGTCGTGCACAAAACCTGTGGGAGCGGGCTTGCCCGCGATGAGGCCATAAGCAACACCGCACAACCTGAGTTAAACCCCCACCCGCGCCTGCAAACTCAAATGCGCCCTCTCCCCCGGCTTCAGGCACAGGCTGTCCGTGCCACCACTGGCCGCTTCCACGCAAACGAATTCAGAGACCTCATCCCAACTCACGCCAAGCAACGGTCGCGAGCCCGGGTGCCAGACCACCGTGTCAGCCGTTTCGCCGGTATCGATGCACAACTCGCGCTGCCAGGCGTGGTCCTTGAGCTGTAATTCACCGTCGTGCTGGAACACCCGCTGACAGCCACCGTCGACCCGTAATTCGCCTTCCTGCTGACAAACCTGACGGTTGAGCTGGTCGTAGCCCTGCGCTCCGTCAAGCCCAGACAGCGCTACCTCGCCGACGTCACCAATACGCCAATAGGCGTGCAACGCCTGGCTCAACTGGCACGGCAGGCTGTCCTGATGCTCGGTGCTCAGGCGCAAATCCATGCGATCGCCCAGGTGGGCATGCAGGTCCGCTTGCCAGTCGCACAATTGCAGGCGCCAGTGCAGACGTACGCCGTCTTCGTCGTCGCTGCTGTCGAGCAGTTTCCAGTCGAGCAGCCGGGCCCAGCCATGAGATGGCCAGGCGTTTTCGCTCGGATGCCGGCCATACCATGGCCAACATACCGGCACGCCCCCGCGAATGGCGCCCACGTGCGGCCACCGCGCCGCGCACCACAGCCACGGCTTTTGTCCTCGAGGCTGAAAATGCAGCAATTGCGCGCCTTGCCGGCTGAACACCGCCTGACACAGCGGGTGATCGATCACCAGTACATCGCGCTTCTGATAGCGCTCCCACGCAAACACGGGACGCGCGCGCATGGATTTGAAGAAGCGTTGTAGCGGATGCTCATGCATGGTGTGCCACGGTCCTGAAATTCATCTGTTGTGCGCCACCCTCCAAAAAAAGCGGACAGCCAAGGCTGTCCGCAAAAATGCGCACATAGAGAGGAGCTTATCGCAACCGCGTTAGAACACCGACTGAATTTTCAGACCAGCGACCAGCGCGTTATCCACTTCATCCACACCGCCCGGGTGAGTGATGTATTGCAGGTTGGGGCGTACGGTCAGCCAGTTGGTCACGTGGAAGCCGTAGTTGATCTCGTAGTTGTATTCGGTGTCGCGCAGCGGCGAGAACAGCGGGTCCTGGTAGTCGGCGACACCATTGGCGGCGTTGGTCAGTTCGGCATTTTTCTTCACGTCATCGTTGACATGAATACGGGCGAAGCCAATACCGACGTCATCCTTGGGACGTGCATCGAACGGCCCCTTGTACACGAACATCAGCGACTGATAGTTGTCGACGACGTTGGTGTCCTTGTCGTGGAAAGTCGCGTTGGCAGCGATGTTCAAACCACGAGAAGCGTCACCGTTGTGGCTGGTGAGTTGCTGTTGCGCCACGAACCAGTAGCCGGATTTGCTGCTATGGCTGCGGTAGGCATTGCCGCTGGTGGCCGCATCGGCACCGTTCTCGTCTTCACGAACATCATCGGCTTTGGCCGTGCTTTTGTAGTAGCCCACACGGTATTCGCCCGGCAGGTTGCCGGGGTTAGGCAACCAGACCAGTTCGACCGGCAGCACGGTCCCCTTGGTACCGCTGCCACTGAGCTTGAAGCCGTTGCCGTGCTCCAGCTGCGACGGGTTCTGGTTGTACGCACCGATCTGTGCATACCACTCCGGCGAGAAGTTGTATTTCACACGAATCGCCGCCTGGCTTACCGGCCAGTTGTACCAGATGTTGGTCGCCCAGTTACCCACCTGGGAGCCGCAGAACGCCAGGTTCTGGAATTCGCACGGGAAGGTGTTGAAGTCTTCGCCTTCACCGAAGTAACCGGCCTTGACGTCCAGTTTGCCGTCGAAGAACTGGTGCTTGATCCACAACTGGGTCAGACGAACCATGTGGCCACGACCGTAGACTTCCTGTGAGGAACTCAAGGTGCCGGCACGCGGGTCGCCGACACGGTCGTTGGAGATGTTCTGGCCATTACGGTTGGTCAGTTGAATCTTGGCCTGGGTGTTATCCCAGCCCAGCAGTTTTTGCAGGTCCAATGCCGCGCCCAAGCCGAACTGATCGGAATAACGCGCGGTCTTGTCGTTGTTGTAGCCGCCGTGCAGGTTGCCACCCACCTCGCCGACGTAGTCCATTTTGATGTCGATACCCTGCTCGATCAGTCGGGTTCGCTCACCACCCCAGTCACCGGTCATCCATTCAGAATCAGCGGCGAATGCATCGGCCGCCTGAACACTGCCGGCCAGCATCATTGCCGCAACCGCCGATAACTGGCAGATCAGCTGGGCGTTTTTGTTCTTCTTCATCCCTACATTCCTCGTTTTATTGTTATTAACTTTGTTTAACGCGGTTACAACGGTTGCTCCCTGTAGGAGCGAGCATGTCGAATCGTCGAATCGTCGCGATGGTCGTCAACGATGACGCTGGCAGCCTGGTACCCCGTGGAGCCATGACCTCCATCGCGACGGTTCGACATGCTCGCTCCTACAGATCTGTCATTCAGCGGCCCTTGAATTGCGCAACGTTTGGAGCGTGACTCTCGGCCTTAGGCACCCCCGCCACCCCCAATCGCTCGCCGCTCTTGGCATCGAACAGCAGCACTTTCGACGGATCGAATTGCAGGGTCAGGGTCTCACCCACCTGCGGCGCCACGTCCGGCGCCAACCGGCAGCAGACCTTGGTGTCATTGAGATTGACGAACACCAGGGTGTCCGGGCCGGTGGGTTCGGTGACCTGCACTTCGGTGCGAATGGTCGGCAAACCATTGCTGTCGCCGGCGGCCAGGACGATCTGCTCAGGACGGATGCCGAGGATCACTTCGCGATCTTCGAGGCCGGCGTCCTGCATGCCCAACGGCAACTCGCATCGCGCCTGACCGCTGTCGAGCAGCGCCAGCAGGCGACCGTCCTTGCGCTGCAAGCGCAGGGGAATGAAGTTCATCGGCGGTGAACCGATGAAGCTCGCCACGAACAGGTTGGCCGGGTTGTTGTAGATGTCCTTCGGCGTACCGAACTGCTGAATGATGCCGTCCTTCATCACCGCCACTTTGTCGCCCAGGGTCATCGCTTCGATCTGGTCGTGGGTCACGTAGACGGTGGTGGTCTTCAGGCGCTGGTGCATCAATTTCATTTCGGTGCGCATCTCGACCCGCAGCTTGGCGTCGAGGTTGGACAGCGGCTCGTCGAACAGGTAGATCTTCGGCCGCCGCGCCAATGCGCGGCCCATCGCTACGCGCTGTTGCTGGCCACCGGAGAGCTGGCCGGGCTTGCGGCTGAGCAGGTGTTCGATCTGCAACAGCTTGGCGACGCGGGCGACTTCTTCGTCGATCTCGGCGGTCGGCATTTTGCGAATCTTCAAGCCGAACGCGATGTTGTCGCGCACGCTCATGGTCGGGTACAGCGCGTAGGACTGGAACACCATGGCGATGTCACGATCCTTTGGGCTCATGCCGCTGATGTCGGCGTCGTCCACCAGAATGGCGCCGCCGCTGATGGTTTCCAGGCCGGCGATGCAGTTCATCAGCGTGGATTTGCCGCAACCCGACGGGCCGACCAGAATCAGGAATTCCCCGTCATTGATCTTCAATTCAATGTTTTTCAGGGTGTCCGGCAAACCGGCGCCGTAGGTCTTGTTGACGTTGCGTAATTCGAGAGTTGCCATGTTTCTACCCCTTGACCGCGCCGGACGTCAGCCCACGCAGGAAATACTTGCCAGCGAATATGTAGACCAGCAGTGTCGGCAGCCCGGCGATCATCGCGGCCGCCATATCAACGTTGTATTCCTTGGCCCCGGTGCTGGTGTTGACCAGGTTGTTGAGGGCCACGGTGATTGGCTGGGCATCGCCACTGGCGAACACCACGCCGAACAGGAAGTCGTTCCAGATCTGGGTGAACTGCCAGATCAGGCAGACCATCACGATCGGGATCGACATCGGCAGCAGGATCTTCCAGAAGATGGTGAAAAAGCCTGCGCCATCCAGGCGCGCCGCCTTGACCAGCGCATCCGGGACACTCACGTAGTAGTTGCGGAAGAACAACGTGGTGAACGCCAGGCCGTAGACCACGTGCACCAGCACCAGGCCGGTAGTTGTGTTGGCCAGGCCGAACTTGCCCAGGGTGAACGAGGCCGGCAGCAGCACGGTCTGGAACGGCAGGAAGCAGCCGAACAGCAGCAGGCCGAAGAACAGTTGCGAGCCACGAAATCGCCACATCGACAGCACATAGCCGTTCATGGCGCCAATGAACGTGGAGATCAGCACTGCCGGCACGGTGATCTTCACCGAGTTCCAGAAGTAACCGCCCACCACGTCCCAGGCCTTGATCCAGCCGATGCCGTCGATCACCGCCGGCCAACTGAGCAGGTTGCCGGTGCGGATGTCTTCCGGGGTTTTGAAGCTGGTCAGCAGCATTACCACCAGCGGTACCAGGTACACCGCTGCGGCCAGCAACAAGGTCGCGTAAATGGCGATCCGGCTGAAGCCCAGCTTCGGTTTTCCGAGTTGATCAGTCATGGCGTTTGCCTCGTAGCTCGGAATACAGGTACGGCACGAGGATGGTCAGCACGGCACCGAGCATGAGCATGGCGCTGGCAGAACCGATGCCCATCTGGCCACGGCTGAAGGTGAAGGAATACATGAACATCGCCGGCAGGTCGGACGAGTAGCCCGGACCGCCTGCGGTCATCGCCGCCACCAGGTCGAAGCTCTTGATCGCAATGTGGGCGAGAATCATGAAGGCACTGAAGAACACTGGGCGCAGGCTCGGCAGAACGATCTTGAGATAGATGGTCGGCAGGCTCGCCCCATCGACTTGCGCGGCACGGATGATCGATTGATCGACACCGCGCAGACCGGCGAGGAACATCGCCATGACAAACCCGGAGGCCTGCCACACGGCGGCAATCACCAGGCAATAGACCACGCGATCCTGATCCACCAGCCAGTCCAGGCGAAAGCCTTCCCAGCCCCAGTCACGCAGCATCTTGTCCAGGCCAAGCCCCGGGTTGAGCAGCCATTTCCAGGCCGTGCCGGTGACGATCATCGACAGCGCCATCGGGTACAGATAGATGGTGCGGATGAAGCCTTCCTTGCGAATACGCTGATCCAGCAGCACCGCGAGGAACACGCCAAGGATCAGGCTGATGCCGATGAACATGCCACCGAAAACCGCGAGGTTCTTGCTCGCGACCCACCAGCGGTCGTTGTCCATCAGGCGCATGTATTGCTGCAGGCCGACCCACTTGTAGCTCGGCATGAAGCTGGAATTGGTAAAGGACAGAATGAACGTCCAGATGATGTAACCGTAGAAACCAACCAACACGATGAGCATGCTCGGCGCCAGTACCAACTTGGGTAACCAGCGTTGCAGCGCATCGAACGGTGAGGCTTTGCTGAAAACCGCCACAGAGCTCATCGGGATAATCCAGGTGAAAAGAAAAGATACCGGCACGACTCCTGTAGGAGCTGGCTTGCCAGCGATGGCATCAACCGGGTCTATCAACAGACCGAGTCGCCTGCATCGCGGGCAAGCCCGCTCCTACACACGAGCCCCTCCCGTCAGGAAAGGGGTGTGTCGGGAATTACTGCGCCGCTTTGACCGCCGACGCCAATTGCGCGCTGGCCTTGGCCGGGTCGGCGTCCTTGTCGTTCATGAAGTTCGTGACCACGTCGAAGATCGCGCCTTGCACGGCCAGGGAGGTGGCCATGTTGTGCGCCATGCTCGGCTGCAGGCCGCCGGTCTTGTCATCCGCCAGGAAGTCCTTGGCAGCGGTTTGTGCGCAGGAGTCGAAGCCCAGTTTGTCCATGTCATTGAGCATGTCGGTACGAACCGGGATCGAGCCTTTGTTGATGCTGAAGACTTTCTGGAAGTCAGTACCCAGCGCAACCTTCGCCAGGTCCTGCTGCGCGGCAATGTCACCCTTGCGGTCAGCCTTGAGCTTGAACACGGCCAGCGAGTCGATGTTGTAGGTGAAGGATTTATCGGTGCCCGGGAACGCTACGCACTGGTAGTCCTTGCCGGCGACTTTCTTGGCGGCAGTCCACTCGCTCTTGGCCCAGTCACCCATCATCTGCATGCCGGCCTTGCCATTGATGACGTCGGCGGCAGCGATGTTCCAGTCACGACCGGCACGGTTCGGGTCCATGTAGGTGGTGATCTTTTTCAGCTCGGTGAACGCCTTGGTCATGTCGGCGCTGGCGAGGGTTTTCTGGTCGAGGTCCACCAGGGCTTTTTTGTAACCGTCGGCGCCCATGACCGAGAGCACCACGTCTTCGAACACGGTGCTGTCTTGCCATGGCTGGCCACCGTGGGCGAGCGCGATGAAACCGGCGGCCTTGAGTTTGTCACCGGCGGCGTAGAATTCTTCGAGGGTGGTCGGAGCTTTGTCGATCCCGGCTTTCTTGAAGACTTCGGGGTTGATCCACAGCCAGTTGACGCGATGGATGTTCACCGGCACGGCCACGTAATCGCCTTCGTATTTGACGGTGTCGGAGACCTTCTTCGACAGCAGGCCATCCCAGTTTTCCGCCTTGGCGACGTCTTTCAGGGTGTCGGTGGCCAGCAGACCGGTGCTGCCCCATTCCTGGATGTCCGGGCCTTTGATCTGGGCGACGCCCGGCGGGTTACCGGCCACGGCGCGGCTTTTCAGAACGGTCATGGCCGTAGAACCGCCACCACCGGCAACAGCGCCGTCCTTCCAGGTGAAACCGTCTTTTTCGACTTGGGCCTTGAGCACATCCACCGCTGCCTTTTCACCGCCGGACGTCCACCAGTGAACGACTTCCACAGAACCTTTGGAAGCGTCGGCAAGTGCACTTAACGGGAACAGGGAGGCGATAGAAATGACAGTAGCGAGGCGAGAAATCGCATTCATCTAGAAGTACCTTTCTTGTTGTTATGCATTGCAAGTCTGGTGCTTGCGCTGCATGGGATTTTAAACAGGGCAAACCCTTCGCAGGTAACGAAGGGACGCGTGAATGTCACCGTATGGTTACATGGAAATGCTCTGGGACAACCCTGTCAGAGCAGTCGCCATGCTCGGCGCCAGAGGCAGACGCGGGATCAGCACGGCTTGCCAGGCGTGGTAGAGATCAGGTTTGCCGCCCCAGATATCGGCACTCGGGCGGTTCAGCGGATCGAGTTCGTGGTGCCAGCTGCCATCACAACGATCAATGAAATGCTGCTCACAAAATTCCCAGAACCGGCGGTACCACGTCTCGTATTGCCCCTCGCCCGTGCGTTTAAGCAGCGCGCTGGCGGCGGCACTTGCTTCGCAATGGGTCCAGTGCAGGCGATGGCGAACCACCGCGCGATTGTCCCAGTCGAGCGTGTAGACGATCCCCGGCAGGCCGTCGACGTCCCAGCCGTGCTGGCAGTTTTTTTCGAAAAGTTTTTGCGCGTCGGTCAACAGCCAGCCCGGCGTCAGCATGCCGGCCTGCACCCGGGCCGCTTCCAGGTGCAGCACCAACCGCGCCCATTCAAAACCGTGTCCGGGCGTGGTGCCATAAGGTCGAAAACCATCGGCGGGATTGTCGTGGTTGTAGTCGCGCAACGGCTGCCAGTCACGATCGAAATGTTCGATCACCCGATAATCGTTGGCCGCAGCATGACCATGAATCAGCCGCTCGACGATGCGTTGCGCGCGGTTCAACCAGCGGTTGTCGCCGGTGACATCGGCCAGGGCGAGGAAGGCTTCGGTGGCGTGCATGTTGCTGTTCGCACCGCGATACGCTTCCTCCTCCTGCCAGTCGCGACTGAAGGATTCGCGCATGGCACCCTCCCCTTCGCTCCAGAAATGGCGGTCGATGACGGCGATCGCGTCGTCGAGCAAAGCCTGGGCGCCAGGGCGTTGTGCGACCACGGCCGAACTGGCGGCCAGCGCCACAAAAGCATGCAGGTAAGCGGCCTTGCCGGTGTTGCCATCCATGTGATGGGTACTGGCGAACCAGCCACCGTGCTCGGCGTCTTTCAGCGGGCCGCACAGGGCCTGCACGCCGTGGTCCACCAGCTCGGCAAATCCTGGCAGCCCCTGGATGTGTGCCATGGCGAAGCTGTGGGTCATGCGCGCGGTGTTCATGGTTTCAGCGTGGGCGTCGGCCGGCAACTGGCCTTTTTCATCCAGGTTGCCGAAACCGTCGGGAAGCTTTGATGCCTTGGCGAAGGCCAGCAGGCGCAGCCCTTCGGCGGCGAGCCATTGCTGGTGGGCCGGGGCGTTCAGCCAACTGCTGGAGACGGGTTGGAAGGTGTCCATGAAGCGGCCTTTTTTGTTGTTTTGATTGCAGGCAGTCTAAACAACGGGCGTGGACGGGCTTGTAACGAAGGGGGTGGGGAATGTCACTGACCTGTGACATTTGCAGTGATGCCATCGCGAGCAGTCTCGCTCCCACATTGGACTTGTGCATGACACTAAACCCTGTGGGAGCGAGCCTGCTCGCGATGAACGATAACGCGGTTTAATCAGTCAGCACTGCGAGGCAACTGCAACGTCACCCGCAACCCACCCTCACGCAAATTCTGCAAACTGACCTCACCGCCATGGCTATGGGCAATGTTGCGGGCGATGCCCAGCCCCAATCCATAACCCTGTTGCTGCCCGGCCAGACGGAAGTGCGGCTCGAAAACTTGCTCCAGCCGCTGCTCAGGCACACCCGGTCCTTCGTCATCGACGTGCAGTACAAAGGCGTTCTCGTCGTCGTCGATCTGCAGGTGTGCGTTCTGGCCGTACTTCAAGGCGTTGTCGATCAAGTTACCGATGCAGCGCTTGAGCGCCAGCGGTTTACCGGGATATGCCGCCAAGGCCCGGCCATCCTGGGTGACGCGCCCGTTACCCTGCGGCGCGAGGTAAGGCTCTACCAAGCAGTCGAGCACATGGTTGAGATCGACCGGCTCGATGTTTTCGTGGATGTCGGTGTCTTTCACGCATTGCAGCGCGCCTTTGACCAGCAGCTCCAGTTCATCGAGGTCGCGGCCGAACTTGGCTTGCAGCTTCTCGTCTTCGAGCAGTTCCACACGCAGGCGCAAGCGCGTGATCGGCGTGCGCAGGTCGTGGGAAATCGCGCTGAACAACTGGGCGCGTTCGGTCAGGTAACGGCTGATCCGTTCGCGCATGGCATTGAACGCACGCCCCACTTCCACCACTTCGCTGCCGCCGCCCTGCGCCACCGGCTCGACGTCCGCCCCCAGCGACATTTCCCTGGCCGCCCGCGCCAGGCGTTTGAGCGGCCTGCTTTGCCAGTGCACCAGCAGGCCGATGAACAGCAGCAGGAAACCACTGGTGAGGAGGATGAACCACACCTGCTGCGCCGGCAGGCCCTGTTCTTCCAGGCTGGTGTAAGGCTCGGGTAACAGCGAGGCGATGTACAGCCACTCACCCGGCGCCATCTGGATCTGCGTCACCAGCACGGGGGGGTTCACCGGCTCCAGGGTCAGCGCGTAATGCGCCCAGGAGCGGGGCAGTTCGTCGAGCTTGAGGCCGCCGTTGAAAATCCGCAGGTCCTGAGGACTGACAAACGACACCGAAATGTCCGTGTCCTGACCGAGGGATTGGCGCAACACCTCGTCCACGGCTTTCATCACCGCCAGCTTGCGCGGAGTGGTTGGCAACACTTCCATGCCCAGGGGTTTGTCATTGAGCGTCACGACAAATCGCGTACCGCCCATGCTGCGCAACTGGTCGAGCACCAGCGGACGATAAGCCACCGGTAGTGAGCGCAGGTAACTGACACTGGCCGTCATCGAATGCGCCAGGCTGCGGGCACTGGTGACCAGGCCTTCAAGTTGCGTGGCCCGCAATTGCGAGACCCAGATCATGCTCGACAACGCCTGGGCGAACAACACCGCCAGCAATGTCAGCAGCAGCATGCGCCCAAGCAGTGAGCGCGGCACCGGCACCCGGCTTGCGAGCCTGCGAAAAAACTCAGTGGCCATTGCTGGCAACCACATTGGCCGCCAACTGGTAGCCGCTGCCGCGCACGGTGCGGATCAGTCGAGGCGGCTTTTCGGTATCGCGCAGGCGCTGGCGCAAACGGCTGACCGCCATGTCGACGATGCGATCCAGCGGCATCAGGTCGCGGCCACGGGTGGCGTTGCCGATGGTGTCGCGATCGAGGATTTCCTGGGGGTGATCGAGGAACAGTTTCAGCAAGGCGAAATCGGCACCGGAAAGGATCACTTCCTCGCCATCGGTGTGGAACAGTCGATGGCTGACCATGTCCAGCCGCCAGTCATCAAAGGCCAGTACTTCGCCGCCGGAACGCTCCTGGCCGAACTGCGCGCGACGCAGCAACGCCTTGATGCGCGCCTGCAACTCGCGAGGGCTGAAGGGTTTTCCCAGGTAGTCATCGGCACCCAGTTCCAGGCCAATGACCCGGTCGGCCTCGTCGGAACTGGCGGTGAGCATGATGATGGGCACCTGAGCCTGACGTGGGTGCTGGCGAATCCAGCGACACAGGCTGAAACCGTCCTCGTCAGGCAGCATCACATCGAGGATCACCAGATCACTCGGCGCGTCGTTCAGGGCCTGGCGAAAACCGGCACCGTCGGGCGTGGTCCGCACCTGGAAACCCGCGCGGGTCAGGTAGGTGTCCAGCAACTCGCGTATCTCTTGGTCGTCATCGACCAACAATATCGACCGGGCTGAGCTCACGGGGCGGCGTCCTTGTTGTTTGAATTGGGGCGGATTATGCCTTAAGCGCTGACCTTGCAAACACTGCACAACACATGACCACACAACACGACTCCACCCTGTAGGAGCGAGCTTGCTCGCGATGGCGGTGTGCCAGATAAACAGATGGCGACTGACATACCGCCATCGCGAGCAAGCTCGCTCCTACAGGGTGGGGGGATCTGATCAGGCTTGTTCGAGGGCCACGCCCGCACCCACCAACCCCGAATACGGCGCCGTCACCAGCCACACCGGGATGCCCTTGAAGTAATCGCTCATGCAACCCTTGTCTGCAAAGCACCGGGCGAAACCGCTTTCAAGAAAGAAATCGGCAAAGCGCGGTATCACGCCACCCACGATGTACACCCCACCGCGTCCGCCGCAGGTGAGTACGTTGTTGCCAGCCACGCGGCCGAGCCAGCAGCAGAACTGCTCCAGCACTTCCAGGGCAATCGGGTCGCCGGCCAGGCCCGCCGCCGTGATGGCTTCCGGGGTTTCGAGGACCGGCTCGTGCCCATCCACCGCGCAGATTGCCCGGTAAACACGCGGCAAACCGCCGCCGCTCAACGCCGTTTCCGCGCTGACGTGACCGATCTCGTTGAAGATGTGCTGCCACAGTTGGGTTTCCCGTGGGCTGCTCAAGGGCAGATCGACATGACCGCCCTCCCCCGGCAACGCGGCAAAACGCCCCGCCCCCAGATCCAGCAAGGTGCCAACCCCCAGACCGGTACCTGGGCCGATCACCACCGCCGGGCGCAAGGGCTCGGGGGCCCCCTCGCAGACCACGCGGAATTCGCCCGGCTGCAAGCGGGTCATGCCCAGGGCCATCGCCGAAAAGTCATTGACCAGCAACAGCTGGTCCACTTGCAAGGCCTTGCAGAACGCCTTGCGACTCAGGCGCCAGTGGTTGTTGGTGAACTTGAACTCGTCACCACTCACCGGCCCCGCCACCGACAGACACACCGAACCAATCGAGCCCAATGCCAGCCCGAGCCCGCTCAGGTAGAGGGCGATGGCCTCTTCCGGGCTGGCATGATCGGCCGTCGCCAGGACCTGGACCGATTCGAGTTGCTGATTTTTCCACAACGCGAAACGTGCGTTGGTCCCACCGATGTCACCGACCAAAGCCAGTTTCAATTAAGCGTCTCCAGGGCAGCAGTAAAGGCGCTGGCGCCCTGCTCTGCGGAGCTGAACGCCATGCGCATGAAACCAAACAACTCGCGACCGGTGCCGATGTTGTTGCCCAGCAACCCCTTGGCCGGTGTGCGCGCTGCGAATTCTTCGGCGTCTACCTTAAGCTCCAGAGTGCCCTTGACGCCATCGACGCGGATGATATCGCCCTCCTGCACGCGCGCCAAAGCACCACCTACGTAGGCTTCGGGGCTGACATGAATGGCCGCCGGAATTTTCCCCGAGGCGCCGGACATGCGCCCATCGGTGACCAACGCAACCTTGAAGCCACGGTCCTGCAGCACGCCGAGGAACGGCGTCATCTTGTGCAGTTCCGGCATGCCGTTGGAACGCGGCCCCTGAAAGCGCATGACCGCAACAAAATCCTTCTCCAGCAAACCGGCCTTGAAGGCGTCGGCCAGATCCTGTTGATCCTGGAACACCATGGCCGGCGCTTCGACGATCTGGTTTTCCAGCGCCACGGCGGAGACTTTCATGACCCCGCGACCGAGGTTGCCTTCCATCACGCGCAAGCCGCCTTCGGCGGAGAACGCACGGGCCACCGGGCGCAGGATGGTTTCATCAAGACTTTCGGTGACACCTTCGCGCCAGACCAGCTCGCCGTTATCCAGGAAAGGCTCCTGGGTGTAGCGGCTCAGGCCATGGCCCAGCACAGTGTTGACGTTCTCGTGCAGCAGGCCGGCTTCCAGCAGTTCACGGATCAGGAACGACATGCCACCCGCCGCCTGGAAGTGGTTGATGTCCGCTTTGCCGTTCGGGTAGACGTGGCTCAGGGTCGGCACAACTTCGGAGAGGTCGGCCATGTCCTGCCAGGTCAGTTGAATGCCTGCAGCCATGGCGATGGCCGGCATGTGCAGGGTGTGGTTGGTCGAACCGCCGGTAGCGTGCAAGGCCACGATGGAGTTGACCAGCGAGCGCTCGTCGACGATTTCGCCAATCGGCATGAAGCTGCCGTTCTGTTTGGTCAGGCGCGTAACCTGGTGCGCCGCCTCGCGAGTCAGGGCGTCGCGCAGCGGTGTGTTCGGGTTGACGAACGAGGCGCCCGGCAAGTGCAGGCCCATGACTTCCATCAGCAACTGGTTGGTGTTGGCGGTGCCGTAGAAGGTGCAAGTGCCGGGGCTGTGGTAGGAGTTCATTTCCGATTCCAGCAACTCTTCCCGCGTGGCCTTGCCTTCGGCGTAACGCTGGCGCACATCGGCTTTCTGCTTGTTGGAAATCCCCGAAACCATCGGCCCGCCCGGCACAAAGATCATCGGCAGGTGACCGAAGCGCAGCGCGCCCATCATCAGGCCCGGGACGATCTTGTCGCAGATGCCGAGCATCAGCGCGCCGTCAAACATGTTGTGCGACAGCGCCACGGCGGTCGACAGCGCGATCACCTCACGGCTCGGCAGGCTCAGTTCCATGCCCGGCTCACCCTGGGTCACGCCATCGCACATGGCCGGGGTACCACCGGCGAACTGGCCGACCGAGCCGATCTCGCGCAGCGCCTTCTTGATCAGTTCCGGAAACACTTCGTACGGTTGGTGCGCCGACAGCATGTCGTTATATGACGAAACAATTGCGATGTTGGCGGAGTTCATCATCCGCAGGCTGTGCTTGTCCTCGCTGCCGCAACCCGCCACGCCGTGGGCGAAGTTGGCGCATTGCAGCTTGCCGCGCATCGGACCGTCGCTGGCGGCACCGCGAATGAGCGCAAGGTAAGCCTCACGGGTGGCACGACTGCGAGCGATAAGCCGTTCGGTGACCTCAAGGACGCGGGGATGCATGTGTAGAACTCCAGGCTAACGGATGTGGCGACCTGATTGTCTATGCTGACCAAGTAGCTGACCAAGTCCCCGGGCAGATGGGATGACGGACGGCGTTGTTGATCATTCGGACCAGTTGATTCAGGTCGCTCGTTGTAGATTGAATAAAATATTGCCACTAAAAAGGCTTGTTTTCTATTTTTTTGCGAATAATCTTGTAATTCCAACAACAAATCGACGGCGGCCCAGTTAATGACTCTTCGAATCGCAATCAATGGTTTTGGCCGTATCGGCCGCAATATACTGCGTGCACTGTATACCCAGGGCTACCGTCAGGATTTGCAGATCGTCGCCATCAACGATCTGGGCGACAGCGCAATCAACGCTCATCTGCTCAAATACGACACGGTTCACGGCACGTTCGACGCCGATGTCGAGCACGATCAGGAAAGCCTTACCGTCAACGGTGACCGTATTGCGGTCAGCGCTATCCGCAACCCGGCCGACCTGCCCTGGGCGGCGGAAAAAATCGACGTGGTGTTCGAATGCACCGGTCTGTTCACCGATCGGGCCAAGGCTGCCGCGCATATCACTGCCGGGGCGCGCAAGGTGATCATCTCTGCGCCGGCCAAGGGCGCCGATGCCACCGTCGTCTACGGGGTCAACCACGACATCCTGCGCCAGTCGCATCAGGTCATTTCCAACGCTTCGTGCACCACCAACTGCCTGGCCCCGGTGGCCCAGGTGCTGCACCGCGAGCTGGGCATCGAAAGTGGCCTGATGACCACGATCCACGCCTACACCAACGACCAGAACCTGACCGACGTCTACCACACCGACCCTTACCGTGCGCGTTCGGCCACCCAGAACATGATCCCGAGCAAGACCGGCGCCGCCGAAGCGGTCGGCCTGGTGCTGCCGGAACTGGCGGGCAAGCTGACCGGGATGGCCGTGCGTGTACCGGTGATCAACGTGTCACTGGTGGACCTGACCGTGCAACTGAAAAAAGAAGCCACGGCCGAGGAAGTCAACGAACTGCTCAAGCACGCCAGCCAGCACTCGAAGATCCTGGGCTACAACACCTTGCCGCTGGTCTCCAGCGACTTCAACCACAACCCGCTGTCGTCGATCTTCGACGCCAACCACACCAAGGCCAACGGCAAACTGCTCAAGGTACTGGCCTGGTACGACAACGAGTGGGGCTTCTCCAACCGCATGCTCGATAACTGCCTGGCGCTGTGTAACGCCGAGTAAAAAACCAGCCCACACCCCCTGTAGGAGCGAGCATGTCGAGGCGTCGAACCGTCGCGATGGAGGCGCAGACACCGCGGGGTGTCAGGCTGCCAACGTCATCGTTGACGACCATCGCGACGGTTCGACAAGCTCGCTCCTACATTGTTTATACAAATCCCCACTTGACCGATTCAGCGGATGATAAGCATTATCATTTGATTGAAAAGGATCAGGTCTTCCCGTGAGTCAATCGCGCTTCAATCACGTCTTCATGGCCCAGCGGGTATCGCTGCTGCGCACATTGGAGCGAATGGTCAACAACCACAGCACCGCCGAAGACCTGTTGCAGGAGACCTACCTGCGCGTGACACGGGCACTCAGCGAGCGCCCCATCGACCATCTGGAACCCTTTGTGTTCCAGACCGCCCGCAACCTCGCACTGGACCACCTGCGCGCGCGACGCATCCAGTCGCGCACGATGCTCGATGATGTGCCACCGCAGGTAGTCGAAAGCGTCGCCGCGCCGATCAGCAGTGCCGAGGACGCCGCCCATGCCAAACAATTGCTGGAGCGTTTGAACGTGAGCCTCAGTCAACTCAGCAGCCGTCAGCAACAGATCTTCATCCTCAGCCGCCTGCATGGGCACAGTTACCTGGAAATTGCCGAGAAGCTCGACGTGTCGCTGAGCACCGTGCAGAAGGAGCTGAAGCTGATCATGGCCATCTGTGTGGATGTAGCGCAGAGGCAGCGGTAGGTTTCAAGCTTCAAGCTTCAAGCTTCAAGCTTCAAGCTTCAAGCTTCAAGCTCAAATCTACAGCTCGACTCGCCTCTGCTTGCAGCTTGCAGCTTGCAGCTGGAAACTGCTCTTCTGAGCCCCTACGAGAAAACACCGTGACGGACATCCACCACACTTCTGCGCCACCTCCCGCGCAGGACCCCGCAAGCGCGATGGACCAGGCCCTGGACTGGTTGATCGTGATGGAGCGTCCGAGCGCGCAACAAAGCGAGCAGTTCAGCCAATGGCTGGCCGCCTCGCCCCTGCACGCCGAGGCCTACGCCAAAGCCCAGACGGTGTGGAACGGCCCGCAAGTGGTGGAATGTGCGCAGACCCTCGCAACAAGGCCACCGAAGGTCAGCGTGCTGGCGCGCCTGCGCCCGCACTGGAAACCCCTGGCGACAGCCGCCGTGCTGATCCTCGGCCTGTTCAGCTTCAGCAACTTGCCGATGCGCCTGCAGGCCGATCACCTGACCGTGGTCGGTGAGCGCCAGCGTGTGCAGCTGGAGGACGGTTCTAACGTCCTGCTCAATACCAATTCGGCGTTCTCCAGCACCATCAACGAGCACCAGCGCGTGGCTCGCCTGTATCAGGGCGAGGCGTTTTTCGAGGTGCCGCCGCATCTCGGCCAGCCGCTGGAAATCGACGCGGGCCCTGTGAAAGCCAGCGTCCACGACACCGCGTTCGCCGTGCGCTACCTCGATGGCGTGGCGCAGGTCCGAGTGCAGCGCGGTGACGTGGATTTGCGCGCTACCCGCGATGACGCGCGGATTCGCCTGTCCGCCGGCGAAAGCATCCGCATCGGCCCCAATGGCTTCGACCGCCCGGCCAAGCTCGACGCCGCCACCGAGCTGGCCTGGGTCCAGGGTCGCCTGGTGTTCGAGAACTGCCCGCTCAGCGAGGTGCTGGCGGAACTGCGTCGCTACTATCCGGGCTGGATCATCAACACCAACGAGCAACTGGCCGACGTTTCGGTCACCGGCAACTACCGCCTCGACCAGCCGCTGGACGTGGTTCGATCGCTGGCGCATATCACCTCGGCGCGGCTAAAGGAATTCCCGGCGCTGGTCATCCTGAACTGAATGAGAATTATTTTTACTCGATAGCTGAGCTCCGTTCGTCTCGTTATAGCCAATGCAATTGATTCGCATCCTCGGATGCCTTTCTGCACCTATAACAACTCGTGCGACACGGAGCACCCTCGATGTCCTCTCGCCTTACTTGCGCCTCACCCTCCCGCGTGCTTTCACTGTTGACCGTCGCCATGCTGATGGCCGGCAGCGCCCCCCTGCTGGCAGCCACCGCCGAACAGCCCGCACGCAGCATGGGCGACTACAGCTTCGCCATCGCGCAACAGCCACTGGTCTCGGCACTCAATGCCTTCACCAGCGTGACCGGCTGGCAAGTCGGCTTTTCCGCTGAACTGGCGCAAGGCGTAGCGTCGCCGGGCGTACGCGGCTCCCTGCCGCCGGAGAAAGCCCTGGAGCAATTGTTGTTGGGGACTAACCTGAGCTACCGCAAACTGGGCAGCAACAACATCGTGCTCGAACGCCGCAACAACAGCGGCGCCTTGAACCTGCAACAGGTGACCATCAGCGCCACGCGTAACGAGCAGAGCGTCAACAGTGTGCCGAGCACCGTCTCGGTCCACACCCGCGAAGAGCTGGACCGCAACAACGTCAACACCATCAAGGACCTGGTGCGTTACGAACCGGGCGTCTCGGTGGGCGGCACCGGCACCCGTGGCGGCATCAGCGGCTATAACATTCGCGGGATCGACGGTAACCGGATCCTGACCCAGGTCGACGGCGTGGAAATTCCCAACGGCTTTTTCAACGGCCCCTACGCCAAGAGCCAGCGCAACTACGTCGACCCCGAAATCGTCAAACGCGTCGAAATTCTCCGTGGCCCGGCCTCGGTGCTGTACGGCAGCAACGCCATCGGCGGCGCCGTCAGCTATTTCACCCTCGACCCGGACGACATCATCAAGCCCGGCCAGGACGTTGGTGCTCGCCTGAAGACAGGCTACAGCTCGGCCGATTATAGCTGGCTCAAGTCCGCCACCGTCGCCGGCCGCGCCGAGCAGTTCGACGGCCTGCTGCATTACAGCCAGCGCGACGGCCATGAAACCGAATCCTACGGCAGCAACAACAGCAATGGCCTGAGCCGTACCGAAGCCAACCCGGAAGATGCGCGCACCTATAACGTGCTGGCCAAGCTTGGCTGGAACTACAACGAAGATTCGCGCCTGGGCCTGGTCTACGAAAAGTACAAGGATGATCGCGACACCGATCTGAAAAGTGCTTATGGCGGCCCGTACAATGCCGGCGCACCGACCATCCCGAACAGTGTATTGCCCGGTGGTATGTACCAGTGGCGCACCGGCAACGACACCGTTACCCGCGAGCGTTTCGGCATCGAGCACAACTTCGCCCTCGACAGCCTGCTGGCGGATAACATCAAGTGGAGCCTCAATCACCAGATCGCCAAGACCGATCAGAGCACGGCGGAGTTCTACTTCCCGATCACCCGCCGTGTGATCCGCACCCGCGAGACGCTGTATGAAGAAAAGCAGTGGGTCTTCGACCTGCAACTGGACAAGGCTTTCAGCATCGCCGATACCGAGCACCTGCTGACCTACGGCACCACCCTCAAGCAGCAGAAGGTCACCGGTTCGCGCAGCGGCACCGGCACTTGCCTCGCGGCAGGACTGCGCTGCGCCGGCCCGGGCGCCCCGAGCCAGGACGGTCTGGTGAAGTCCAGCGACTTCCCGGACCCGACCATCAACACCTACAGCCTGTTCGCCCAGGATCAGATCAGTTGGGACAATTGGACCTTCGTGCCGGGCGTGCGCTACGACTACACCGAACTCAAGCCGGACGTCACCCAGGAGTTCCTCAACACTGTGGCCGCCGATGGCCGTGGCACCGTCAGCGAAGACAAGAAGACGTGGAACCGCGTCTCGCCGAAATTCGGTCTGACTTACGCTTTCAATGACAATTACACCTGGTTCGGCCAGTACTCGGAAGGCTTCCGCACCCCAACCGCCAAAGCACTGTACGGCCGTTATGAAAACACCGCCGCCGGTTACAGCGTGCAACCCAACCCGGACCTCGAGCCGGAAACCAGCAAAGGTGTGGAAACCGGGTTGCGTGGCAATTTTGAATCCGGTTCCTTCGAGATCGCGGTGTTCTACAACAAGTACAAAGACTTCATCGAAGAAGATTCGGTGACGCCTGGCTACACCGAGCTGACCTTCCAAAGTGCCAACATCAAGCGCGCCACCATCAAGGGCACGGAGCTCAAGGGGCGTCTGAACCTCGATGCATTCGGCGCCCCCCAAGGCCTCTACACCCAGGGCGCGGTGAGCTACCTCTATGGTCGCAACAATGACACCGGCGAGCCGATCAACAGCATCAACCCGCTGACCGGCGTGTTCGGCCTGGGGTACGACCAGGACAACTACGGTGGCTTGCTCAGTTGGACCCTGGTGAAGAAGAAGGATCGCGTCGACGACACCCGATTCAAATCGCCGGACGGCACCAGCAGCCAGTTCAAGACGCCGGGTTATGGCGTGCTGGATCTGACCGGCTTCTACAAGGTGACCGACGACGTGACGATCAACGCCGGCTTGTACAACCTGACCGACAAGAAATACTGGCGGTGGGATGACGTGCGCGGTTACGACAGCGTGGGCGAAGCCTCGGTGACGCAACCGGCCAACCTCGATCGCCTGACCCAGCCGGGTCGCAATTTCGCGGTCAACCTGGTCTGGGACATCTGATGCTGCCTACCTCGCTGTGCGATTTTCATCTCTGCACAGCGAGGTTTTTTTACTCTCTGGCGTCTTGTTGTTCGTCTCGTTACCAAGCGCCTCTCTTCTTCAAGGATTTTTCATGACTACCCAGGACAATCCACGCACCGCCCTGCGTTCGCAACGCTTGAATCAGATCACCCACGAACCACACAGCAAACTCGACGCCCTGGTCAAGGCCCACGCACCGTTCGAGACCCAGGCCAACTTCGCCCGTTTCGTGGTGGCGCAATATTTGTTCCAGTCGGAACTGGTGGCGCTGTACAACGATGCCGACCTGGTCGCCATCGTTCCCGACCTGCCGGCACGTTGCCGTGCCGAAGCGGCCAAGGCCGATCTGGCGGACCTCGACACCGAGGTGCCGGCACCGGTCGCGGGCGCCGTGAACAACCCGAGCAAGGCCCAAGCGCTGGGCTGGCTGTTCGTTTCCGAAGGCTCGAAACTGGGTGCCGCGTTCCTGATCAAACGCGCGGTGGGCCTGGGCCTGAGCGAAACCTTCGGCGCCCGCCACCTCGGCGAACCGGCCGGCGGTCGTGCACAGGGTTGGAAAACCTTCGTCAAGACGCTGGACGAGCTGGAACTCAGCGCGACTGAAGAAGCCGAACTGGACAAGGGCGCCATCGACGCGTTCAACCGGTTCACCGTGTTGCTGGAGCAGGCTTACGCCACTGAACTGGCCTGAACCTTGTCCCCCTGTAGGAGCGAGCTTGCTCGCGATGCGGAGTGTCAGTCACATCAATGTCTACTGATCCAACGCATCGCGAGCAAGCTCGCTCCTACAGGGACCGGGAACCGGGGACGACGAAAAAAATATGCCCATGCCTGCACACTCCAGACTCGCCCGCCTCCTCTACGGCGCCCTCGCCTACACCAGCCTCGCCATCGGCCTGGTCGCCATCGTCGTGCCGGGCCTGCCGACCACCGAGTTCATTCTGCTGGCTGCCTGGGCCGCCACGCGCAGTTCGCCGCGCCTGAGTGCCTGGCTGGAAAACCACCGGCTGTTCGGACCGATCCTGCGTAACTGGCGCAACGGCAAAATCATCGCCCGCCGCGCCAAAGTCAGCGCCACCGTCAGCATGGTGCTTTGCGCCGTCTTGATGCTGGTAATGCTTGATCATGGCTGGCCCATTTACCTGGCGATCGTGGGCATGGGCCTGGGCAATCTGTGGATCTGGTCAAGGCCCGAAAACACGCCGAAAACCTGCTGAATCCCACCGTATTTTTTCCTGTTTTCCCACGCTTTGCGGGACTTTCCCCCTCGCAAACGTTCAACCAAGACCGTTCGTCGGCAGCGGTCTCATGCCCCCTCGATGCGCGCCGATGTGCAGGCAATGGCGCTGAACGGATTTGGCGAACCGGGCCGGTCCTGGCCTTCACCTCATTCCTCATCGAGTTCGTCCCATGTTCGACTCCCTCTCCATTCGCCTGAAAATCGTTCTGCTCTCCGGTCTCTGCCTGTTGGGCGTCATCGCCTTGATCGTCAGCATGAACTTCTACCAGACCAATCAGAATGACGAGCTGGTCGGCGCTTCCAGCAGCAAAATGCTCACCGACAGCGTGCAGGAGCTGCTGCAGGCCAAGGCCGCCGAGCAGGCGGTGCGGGTGCAGAAGACCTTCGGCGAAAGCCTGCTGGTGGTGACGGCCCTCGCCGATCAGATCAAGGACATGCGCAACATGGCCGCCAAGCGTTCGCTGGAAGCCGGGGCCGTGCGGGAAGAGTTGAACCAGCGCCTGAAAACCGCGTTCGAGCGCAACACCGCAGTGCTGGGCATCTGGTTGGCGTTCGAACCCAATGGTCTGGATGGCAAGGACAGCGAGTTCGTCAATGACGCCGCCAGGCAGTCCAATGAGGTCGGACGTTTCGCCTCTTACTGGAGCCGTGCCGCCGGCGAAGGGGTCAACACGATCATGGTCGAAGACGACATGACCAAGACCACCCAGAACATCAACGGTACGCCTTACAACAGCTGGTACACCTGCCCCCGCGACAGCAAGCGTACCTGCCTGCTCGACCCGTATGCCGACACGGTCAACGGCAAGGAAATGCTGATGACCACCATTTCCCTGCCGCTGCTGGTGGACGGCAAATCCATCGGTGTCGTCGGGATCGATATCGCCCTGGACGCATTACAAGCCGCAGCGGTCGCGTCTCAGCGTGAGCTGTTCAACAACGCCGGGCACATGCTGATCGTTTCCGGCAGTGGTGTACTCGCAGCTTTTGGCGTCGACGCGAGCAAGGTCGGCAAGAACATTGGCGACACCTTGGGCGCAGAGGGCAAGGAGATCCTGCAACTGCTCGGCGCCGGCACTGCGAAAATCCTCGAACAGGGCGACCTGATCCGTGCGGTTTATCCGGTCAGCCCAATTTCCGACGCCAAGGCCTGGGCCGTGGTGATCGATCTGCCCAAGCAAGTGCTACTGGCCGACTCTGTGAAGTTGCAGGCGGTACTCGATGACGCCCAGCAAAGCGGTACGATCCAGGCGGTGCTGGTGGCCATCGCGGCAGGGTTGCTCGGCCTGTTGCTGATCTGGCTGACGGCTTCGGGCGTGACTCGGCCAATCAACGGCGTGGCGCAAATGCTCAAGGAGATTGCCAGCGGTGACGGCGACCTGACCCAGCGCCTGGATTACAGCAAGCGTGATGAACTGGGCGAACTGGTCAGTTGGTTCAACCGTTTCCTCGACAAGCTGCAGCCGACCATCGCGCAGATCAAGCAGAGCATCACCGACGCCCGGGGCACCGCCGACCAGTCTTCGGACATCGCGCGCCAGACCAGCGAAGGCATGCAGGTGCAGTTCCGCGAGATCGATCAGGTGGCCACCGCCTCGAACGAAATGAGTGCCACCGCCCACGAAGTCGCCAACAGTGCGTCGAATGCCGCCAACGCGGCCAAAGGCGCCGACCAGTCGGCCCGCGATGGCATGTCGATCATTGAGCGCAGCACCCGCGACATCAACCAACTGGCCGATGAAGTCAGCAAGGCCGTGACGGAAGTCGAGGCGCTGGCGGTCAACAGTGAACAGATCGGTTCCGTGCTGGAAGTCATCCGCAGTATCGCCGAGCAGACTAACCTTCTGGCTCTCAACGCCGCGATCGAAGCGGCACGCGCTGGCGAAAGCGGTCGCGGCTTTGCGGTGGTGGCCGATGAGGTGCGCAACCTGGCCAAGCGGACCCAGGATTCGGTGGAGGAGATCCGCCTGGTGATCGAGCGCATCCAGAGCGGCACCCGAGGCGTGGTCGCCACCATGCATTCGAGTCAGACCCAGGCCCACAGCAACGCCGGGCAGATTCAGCAGGCCGTGCAGGCCTTGGGCAAGATCAGCGACGCCGTGACGGTGATCAGTGACATGAACCTGCAAATCGCCAGCGCGGCCGAGCAACAAAGCGCCGTGGCCGAAGAGGTCAACCGCAACGTCTCGGCAATCCGCGCTGTTACCGAGACCCTGACCGGCCAAGCCACCGAGTCGGCGCAAATCAGCAGCCAGCTCAATGCCCTGACCACCCAGCAGATGAAGTTGATGGATCAGTTCAGAGTTTGACCCCAAATCCAGGAACACCACCACCCCTGTAGGAGCGAGCATGCTCGCGATGCGGTGGATCAGCCAGTAGAGATGGCGGCTGACACTATGCATCGCGAGCATGCGCGCTCCTACAGAGGGGATCGTGGATTTCATTCAACCGCAGTTTTTTTCAACTATGATCGACCCCTCTCCCGGAGGGCCTTCGATGACTGGTTTACTCACGTCCATTCAAGCCACGCTTGGCTTGCCCAGCACCGCGATTACGCTCACCGCCAGTGGCGCCCTGCCCTCGGCCTTTGCCGTTACCGACCTTGCCAGCGCCAGCATCGCCGCCGCTGGGCAAGCCGTCCGCGAATTACTGCACCAGCAAACCGGACGCCTGCCCAACGTCGAAGTCGACCGACGCCTGGCTTCGTTCTGGTTCGGCACTTCACTGCGCCCCACCGGCTGGAGTGTGCCACCGCTGTGGGACCCGATTGCCGGCGACTATGCCACCCGAGACGGCTGGATTCGCCTGCACACCAACGCGCCCCATCACCGCGCGGCCGCCGAGAGCGTGCTTGGCGCCTGCGCCGATCGCACCGCGATGACGAGCAAGGTCGCCCAGTGGAATAAAACCGATCTGGAGCAGGCCGTGGTCGCTGCCGGAGGCTGTGCCGCCGAGATGCGTAGTTGGGCGCAATGGCAGGCCCACCCCCAAGGCCAGGCCGTCAACGCCGAGCCGTTGATTGCCTTCGTCGAACACCGCAGCCAAAACGCCAAACCCTGGCAGGGTTCGGTGGCGCGACCGCTGGCCGAGGTCAAGGTGCTGGATTTGACCCGCGTACTCGCAGGTCCGGTGGCCAGTCGTTTCCTCGCGGGCCTCGGTGCCGACGTCCTGCGCATCGACCCGCCAAACTGGAACGAACCGGGCGTGGTGCCGGAAGTCACCCTCGGCAAACGCAGTACGCGCTTGAACCTGCACGACAAGGCTGATCGCCTGCTGTTCGAAAGTCTGCTCAAGGACGCCGATATCCTGCTCCACGGCTACCGAACCGATGCGCTGCAACGCCTGGGTTACGGCCCGGCTGAACGCCAGGCACTTGCCCCCGGCCTGATCGACGTCTGCCTGAATGCCTACGGCTGGAGCGGCCCCTGGCAGAACCGTCGCGGCTTCGACAGCCTGGTTCAGATGAGCAGCGGCATTGCCGAGGCTGGCCAGCGCTGGAAACAAGCCGACAAACCGGTGCCGCTGCCCGTGCAGGCGCTCGATCATGCGACGGGCTATCTGATGGCCGCTGCGGCGATCACTCTGCTGACCAAGCGGTTGAGCGAGGGCCACGGCGGGTTCGCTCGGTTATCCCTGGCACGCACGGCGAAGCTGCTGGTCGAGCATGGCGCGGGCCCCGACGAGGCGTTACGTGCCGAGGACGAAAACGATCAGGGCCTGGTGACCGAACAGACCGCGTGGGGGCCAGCGCATCGCGTGCAGGTGCCGCTGAAGATCACCGGCACGCCCTTGCAATGGACCCTCCCGGCCTGCGAATTGGGTGCCCATCGCGCACAGTGGTGATGACCCCAATGCCGCCTTCGCGGGCAAGCCCGCTCCCACAGATTCTGATGCCAGTCACAAAAGAAGTGTTCGCCTTGTCCCCTGTGGGAGCGGGCTTGCCCGCGATGAGGCCCGTTCCAACACAACATCCAGATCAATTTTCACGCCCCACCAAACGTCACAACACCTGCACCGCATACCCTCTCCGAGGCCTCAGCCTTACAGGCTCAGCAAGCCGCTGTACAAACCGTAAGCCGCCAAGCCGGCGCCGATGACCACGCCGGTGAAAATGCCTTTTTCAATGGGGGTGAACAACGGCTCGCCCTGCTCATGTTTGGCCTTGGCAAACAGGATGACCCCCGGCGCGTATAACAGCGCCGACAGGAGCAGGTATTTCACCCCGCCGGCGTACAACAGCCACACCGCGTAACCCAAGGCAATACCGCCGATCATCAAGTCCTTGGTCCGCTCCGCCGAGGCGTGCTCGTAGGTTTCGCCACGCCCGCTCAACAACACCGCATACGCTGCCGACCATAGGTATGGCACCAGGATCATCGAGGACGCAAGGTAGATCAGACTGGTGTAGGTGCCGGCAGAGAACAGCGTGACCAGCAGGAATATCTGGATCATCACGTTGGTCAGCCACAACGCATTGACCGGCACATGGTTGGCGTTTTCCTTTTTCAGGAACGCCGGCATGGTCTTGTCCTTGGCGGTGGCGAAGAGGATTTCGGCGCACAGCAGCGCCCATGACAGCAGCGCACCGAGCAGGGAAATCGCCAGCCCAATACTGATCAACAACGCTCCCCAGGGCCCGACGATGTGTTCCAGCACCGCCGCCAGGGACGGGTTTTGCAGGTTGGCCAGCTCCGGCTGCTTCATGATGCCCAGCGACAGCACATTCACCAGCACCAGCAACGCCAGCACGCCCAGAAAGCCGATCACAGTGGCCCGCCCGACGTCCGAGCGTTTTTCCGCCCGCGCCGAATACACGCTCGCGCCTTCGATGCCGATGAACACGAACACCGTGACCAGCATCATGTTGCGCACCTGCTCCATCACGCCGCCGAGATCCGGGTTGCTACGGCCCCAGATGTCACCCGTGAAAATATCGGCGTTGAAAGCGATCGCAGCGATGACGATGAACATGATCAGCGGCACGATCTTCGCTACGGTGGTGACTTGATTGATGAAGGTCGCCTCCTTGATCCCGCGCATCACCAAAAAATGCACAGCCCACAGCAACGCCGAGGCGCAGCCGATGGCAATGGGCGTATTGCCCTGGCCAAATACCGGGAAGAAGTAACCCAGCGTGCTGAACAGCAGGACGAAATAGCCGACATTGCCCAGCCAGGCGCTGATCCAGTAACCCCACGCCGATGAGAACCCCATGTAATCGCCGAAGCCGGCCTTGGCGTAGGCGTAGACCCCGGAATCCAGTTCGGGCTTGCGATTGGCCAGCGTCTGGAACACGAAGGCGAGGGTCAGCATGCCCACGGCGGTGATCGCCCAACCGATCAGGATCGCTCCGACATCGGCCCTCGCCGCCATGTTCTGCGGCAGGGAAAAAATCCCCCCACCAATCATCGACCCCACCACCAGCGCGATCAGCGCACTCAGGCGAAGCTTTTGCGTCGGTTGCGTCATGCCTGCGTCTCCATTTTTCCGACCGGACCGCGATATAACCACGCCCGTTAACCGTTACACGGTGGGTTTCAATTAATTATTACAGCGTAAGTACGTTTATTGAATAACGCCAAAGTGCCAATGTTGTTTATAGCCAATAATTCTATACGCACCTTTTCAAAGTGCGAATGCGTGTGTCTCTCCACACGAAAAGATTCCACACCAAAAACCAAGCGGAAAAATTTGCGTAACGCCGAAAACAAACTAGCGTAAAAGTTCACAGCAATAGTGCTTATTTCTATTTTATCTGACCGAGGCCTCTGGACAGGGCGTTTACGGCGATATCCTCATGCCTTGGAAGGATCCATAAATGCTTCATAAACAATGGAATGCACCCATGCACTGATCTATGTCAGCCGATTGAATTGCTAACAGAATTAGTCTGTTGTCTCTCTTCTCCTGCACTGGAGTCATGCAATGTCTGAAGCCCCCGGAAAACTAAAACTTGGTGCACTTGTTGCTTTGGTGGTTGGCTCGATGATTGGCGGCGGTATCTTTTCCCTGCCGCAGAACATGGCAGCCAGTGCCGACGTCGGCGCCGTATTGATTGGTTGGGCGATCACTGCCGTCGGGATGCTGACCCTCGCCTTCGTGTTTCAGACGCTCGCCAATCGAAAACCCGATCTGGATGGCGGGGTCTACGCCTACGCCAAGGCTGGGTTCGGCGATTACATGGGTTTCTCCTCGGCCTGGGGGTACTGGATCAGTGCCTGGCTGGGCAACGTCGGCTACTTCGTGCTGTTGTTCAGCACCCTGGGGTATTTCTTCCCGATATTCGGCGAGGGCAACACGGTCGCGGCAGTGATTGGCGCTTCCGTACTGCTGTGGGCCGTGCACTTTCTGGTCCTGCGCGGGATCAAGGAAGCGGCGTTCATCAACCTGGTGACCACCGTCGCCAAGGTTGTGCCGTTGCTGCTGTTTGTCCTGATCGCGATTTTCGCCTTCAAGCTGGACATCTTCACCGCTGACATCTGGGGCGTGAAAAATCCGGACCTGGGCAGTGTGATGAACCAGGTGCGCAACATGATGCTGGTCACCGTCTGGGTATTCATTGGCATTGAAGGCGCAAGTATTTTCTCGGCCCGCGCGGAAAAACGCAGTGACGTCGGTAAAGCCACCGTCATCGGTTTTATCACCGTGCTGCTGTTCCTGGTGCTGGTGAACGTACTGTCTCTGGGCATCATGACCCAACCGGAACTGGCCAAACTGCAAAACCCATCGATGGCGGCGGTGTTGGAGCACGTGGTCGGGCATTGGGGCGCGGTGCTGATCAGCGTCGGCCTGATCATCTCGTTGCTGGGGGCGCTGCTGTCGTGGGTGCTGTTGTGTGCGGAGATCATGTACGCAGCCGCGAAAGACCACACCATGCCGGAGTTCCTGCGCAAGGAAAACGCCAACCACGTGCCGGTAAACGCCTTGTGGCTGACCAACGCCATGGTCCAGCTGTTCCTGATCATCACCCTGTTTTCGGCCAGTACCTACCTGTCGCTGATCTACCTCGCCACCTCAATGATCCTGGTGCCTTACCTCTGGTCGGCGGCTTATGCACTGTTGCTGGCGGTGCGCGGCGAAAGCTACGAGAACGACGCTCGTGATCGTTCCAAGGACCTGTTCATCGGAGCGGTCGCGCTGCTCTATGCGGTCTGGCTGATCTATGCCGGCGGGGTCAAATACCTGCTGTTGTCAGCCCTGCTCTACGCGCCCGGCGCGATTCTGTTCGCCAAGGCGAAGCTTGAACTCAACAAACCGGTTTTCACCAACGTCGAGAAGCTGATTTTCGCTGCGGTTGTCGTGGGCGCCCTGGTGGCGGCTTACGGGCTGTATGACGGCTTCCTGACTCTGTAACGATTGTTCTGTCATCTGGAGGATCACTGAAATGACCACGGAAAAAGTTAAGTACGGCGTGCATTCCGAAGCCGGGAAACTGCGCAAAGTCATGGTTTGCTCCCCAGGCCTGGCCCACCAGCGGCTGACCCCGAACAACTGCGATGAACTGCTTTTCGATGATGTGCTGTGGGTAGCCCAAGCCAAGCGCGACCACTTCGACTTCGTTACCAAGATGCGCGAACGCGGGATAGACGTGCTGGAAATGCACAACCTGCTGACCGACATCGTCGCCATGCCCGAAGCGCTGGAGTGGATTCTGCAGCGCAAGGTGACGGCCGACTCGGTGGGCCTGGGCCTGATCAATGAAGTCAAATCGTGGTTGCAAAGCCTGGAGCCGCGCAAGGTCGCTGAATTCCTCATTGGCGGCGTGTCTGCCGATGACTTGCCGGACACCTTCGGTGGCAAGACCATCCAGATGTTCCGCGACTTCCTCGGCCACTCCAGCTTCATCCTGCCACCGCTGCCCAACACCCAGTTCACCCGCGACACCACGTGCTGGATCTACGGCGGCGTGACCCTGAACCCGATGTACTGGCCAGCGCGACGCCAGGAGACCCTGCTGACCACCGCCATCTACAAATTTCACCCGCAGTTCACCAACGCCGACTTCGAAATCTGGTACGGCGACCCGGATAAGGACCACGGCAGCTCTACCCTCGAAGGCGGCGACGTGATGCCCATTGGCAACGGCGTCGTCCTGATCGGCATGGGCGAACGCTCCTCACGCCAGGCCATTGGCCAACTGGCACTGAACCTGTTCAAAAACAAGGCCGTGGAAAAAGTCATCGTGGCCGGGCTGCCCAAGTCCCGCGCGGCGATGCACCTGGACACCGTGTTCAGCTTCTGCGACCGCGACCTGGTGACGATCTTCCCCGAAGTGGTGAAACAGATCGTCGCCTTCACCTTGCGCCCTGATGACAGCAAACCCGGCAGCATCGATATCCGTCGTGAAGAAACCAGCTTCCTCGACACGGTGGCCAAAGCCCTCAATCTCAAAGCACTTCGTGTCGTGGAAACCGGCGGCAACAGCTTCGCCGCCGAACGCGAACAGTGGGACGACGGCAACAACGTGGTCGCCGTGGAGCCCGGCGTGGTGATCGGCTACGACCGCAACACCTACACCAACACCCTGCTGCGCAAGGCCGGGGTGGAAGTCATCACCATCAGCGCCGGCGAACTCGGCCGTGGACGTGGCGGTGGCCACTGCATGACCTGCCCAATCGTCCGTGACCCGATCGACTACTAATTTCTGGGAGACTCACCATGGCTTTCAATATCCATAACCGCAATCTGCTGAGCCTGGAACACCACACGCCCCGCGAATTGCGCTACCTGCTCGACCTGTCCCGCGACCTCAAGCGCGCCAAGTACACCGGCACCGAACAGCAGCACCTGAAGGGCAACAACATTGCGCTGATCTTCGAGAAAACCTCGACCCGCACACGTTGCGCGTTCGAAGTCGCGGCCTATGACCAGGGTGCCAACGTCACCTACATCGACCCCAACTCTTCGCAAATCGGCCACAAGGAAAGCATGAAGGACACCGCCCGCGTGCTCGGGCGCATGTATGACGCCATCGAGTACCGTGGTTTCAAGCAGGAAATCGTCGAGGAACTGGCGAAGTTCGCCGGGGTACCGGTGTTCAACGGCCTGACCGACGAATACCACCCGACGCAAATGATCGCCGACGTTCTGACCATGCGTGAGCACGCCGACAAGCCGATCCACGAGATCAGCTACGCCTACCTGGGCGACGCCCGAAACAACATGGGCAACTCGCTGCTGCTGATTGGCGCCAAACTCGGCATGGACGTGCGCATCTGCGCGCCCAAGGCCCTGTGGCCCCATGACGACCTGGTGGAGCGCTGCCACAAGTACGCCGAAGAAAGTGGTGCGCGCATCACCCTGACCGAAGACCCGAAAGCAGCGGTCAAGGGAGTGGACTTCATCCATACCGATGTCTGGGTGTCGATGGGCGAGCCCGTCGAAGCCTGGGCCGAGCGTATCCAGCAACTGCTGCCTTACCAGGTCAACGCCGACCTGATGAAAGCCACCGGCAACCCACGCACCAAGTTCATGCACTGCCTGCCGGCGTTCCACAACAGCGACACCAAGGTCGGCAAGCAGATTGCCGAGCAGTACCCGAACCTCAAAAACGGTATCGAAGTCACCGATGACGTCTTCGAGTCCCCGGCCTGCATCGCCTTCGAGCAAGCGGAAAACCGCATGCACACGATCAAGGCGATTCTGGTGTCGACCCTGGCTGACCTCTAAGGACTCACCCGGCCCCTGTAGGAGCTGGCTTGCCGGCGATGGCAGCACCTCGGTACATCTGAGGCACCGCAGCGATGCCATCGCGGGCAAGCCCGCTCCTACAAGGGGTGGGGTAGGCCGCATATTTCTTTGTTTAGAAGGACTGCATTATGCGTATCGTCGTAGCTCTGGGCGGTAACGCCCTGCTCCGCCGCGGTGAGCCCATGACCGCTGACAACCAGCGTGCCAACATCCGCATCGCCACCGAGCAGATCGCCAAGATCCACCCTGGCAATCAACTGGTCATCGCCCACGGCAACGGCCCTCAGGTCGGCCTGCTGTCGCTGCAGGCGGCCGCCTACACCTCGGTCTCACCGTATCCGCTGGACGTGCTCGGCGCCGAGACCGAAGGCATGATCGGCTACATCATCGAACAGGAACTGGGCAACCTGCTGGACTTCGAAGTGCCCTTCGCCACCTTGCTGACCCAGGTCGAAGTCGACGCCGACGACCCGGCCTTCCAGAACCCGACCAAACCCATCGGCCCGGTGTACGCCAAGGCCGAGGCAGAAAAACTAGCGGCCGAAAAAGGCTGGGCAATTGCCCCGGATGGCGACAAGTTCCGCCGTGTGGTGGCCAGCCCCAGGCCTAAGCGCATCTTTGAAATCCGCCCGATCAAGTGGCTGCTGGAAAAAGGCAGCATCGTCATCTGCGCCGGCGGCGGCGGCATCCCGACCATGTACGGCCCCAATAGCAAGCTGCAGGGCGTGGAAGCGGTGATCGACAAGGACCTGTGCTCGGCGCTGCTGGCCGAACAGCTGGAAAGTGATCTGTTGGTGATCGCCACGGATGTCAACGCGGCCTACATCGACTTCGGCAAACCCACCCAGAAATCCATCAGCTACGCTCATCCGGACGAAATGGAAAAACTGGGCTTCGCCGCCGGCTCCATGGGACCAAAGGTTCAGGCAGCCTGCGAGTTTGCGCGCCATACTGGGAAAACGGCGGTGATCGGTTCACTGGCGGACATCGAAGAAATCGTCAAGGGCACGGCCGGCACGCGCATCAGCACGGCGAAGCCCGGGATAACTTACATATAAGGGGAACCGACAATGGCGAAGTTCGAGCCGGGTCATCTGCACATCGAGCGTCATGCGCTGACGCGTGATGATGTCAGCTACAACCTGCACATTGACTATGAAGTCACGCAGCACCCGAAGGAAGGCAAGGGAATGACGTTCACTTTGCATGGCAGCATGCAGGGCAAGGACATGAAGGAATCGTTTTTTCTGCCCAAGGACCAGGCTTACAACTTTGCCAGCAACGTGACGAAAATTGCCGAGAAGTATGGAATTCCAAAGACCCACAGCAATATCGGCTCGATCCACAAGCACTACGACCAGATGTTCGAAGATGTTCGGCTGCAACTGAACATGAAATCCGGAGACCCGGTGAAACCCGAGCATCTGGAGTAACCCCTCAAAACGACTTTGGTCCCCCTGTAGGAGCGAGCATGCTCGCGATGGTCGTCAACGATGACGCTGGCTGTCATTAACCAGCGTCGTTCCTGAGTCCATCGCGAGCATGCTCGCTCCTACAGGGGGGCTCTCTCTGAAACTCGACAACATTTCACCAATCCCCCGCCCCAAGGCATACTTGCCACCCTTCGCATTGCAGAATCCAGTAGCGCCCCATGCGTATCCACGTCAGTTTCATCGACCGCGTCGGCATCACCCAGGAAGTCCTGGCTCTGCTCGGTGGGCGCAATCTCAACCTGGATGCGGTGGAAATGGTCCCACCCAACGTCTACATCGACGCCCCGACCCTGAGTCCAGAGGTGCTCGAAGAACTGCGTGACGCGCTGCTCAGCGTGCGTGGCGTGCAGGCAATGACGGTGGTCGACATCCTCCCCGGTCAGCGACGCCACTTGCAACTCGATGCCTTGCTGGCCGCGATGACCGATCCGGTGCTGGCGTTGGACAGTGCCGGCAAGGTACTGCTGGCCAACCCTGCGCTGATCGCCCTGTACGGCCGTGAGCCAGCCGGGCTAAGCGTGGCCGAGCTGTTTGCCGATCCCGCGCTGCTCGACACGCTGCTGGAGCAAGGCTTTCGCCTGCCCCTGCGCGAGATCACGCTCAACGGCCAGACGTTGTTGCTGGACGCCACGCCGATCACCGACGCCGGCGCCCTGTTGACGCTCTACCCGCCGAACCGCATCGGCGAACAGCTTTCCGCGCTGCACCACGATCATGCCGAAGGGTTCGATGCACTGATTGGCGAATCCCCGGCGATTCGCACACTCAAGGCTCGCGCCCAACGGGTGGCGGCGCTTGACGCGCCGTTGTTGATCCAGGGCGAAACCGGCACCGGCAAGGAACTGGTGGCGCGCGCCTGTCACGCGATCAGCGCCCGGTACAGTGCGCCTTTCCTCGCATTGAACTGCGCGGCATTGCCGGAGAACCTCGCCGAAAGCGAGCTGTTCGGCTATGCCCCCGGTGCCTTTACCGGCGCGCAACGCGGCGGCAAACCGGGGTTGATGGAACTGGCGAACCAGGGCACGGTGTTTCTCGATGAGATCGGCGAGATGTCGCCGTACTTGCAGGCCAAACTGCTGCGTTTTCTCAATGACGGCAGCTTCCGCCGGGTCGGTGGCGATCGCGAGGTCAAGGTCAATGTGCGCATTCTCAGCGCCACCCACCGCGACCTGGAAAAGATGGTTGCCGAAGGCACCTTCCGCGAAGACCTGTTCTACCGCCTCAATGTGCTGAATGTCGAAGTCCCGCCGTTGCGCGAGCGTGGCCAGGACATTCTGCTGCTGGCCCGTTACTTCATGCAGCAGGCTTGCGCCCAGATCCAGCGCCCGGTGTGCCGTCTGGCGCCGGGCACCTACCCCGCGCTGCTGGGTAATCGCTGGCCGGGCAATGTGCGGCAATTGCAGAACGTGATCTTCCGCGCCGCCGCGATCTGCGAAAGCAGCCTGGTGGACATCGGCGACCTCGACATCGCCGGCACATCCGTGGCCCGCCAGAGCGACAGCGACGTCGAAAGCCTGGAGCAGGCCATGGAAGAATTCGAAAAGTCCCTGCTGGAAAAACTCTACGTCAGCTACCCCTCCACCCGCCAACTCGCCAGCCGCTTGCAAACCTCCCACACGGCCATTGCGCATCGGCTGCGCAAGTATGGGATTCCCAATAAAGCTTGAAGGCATACACCGGCCACTGTAGGAGCGGGCTTGCCCGCGATTGCTGTTTGTCAGGTATAAAAAAATTGCCTGACACACCGTCTTCGCGAGCAAGCCCGCTCCCACAATGGCCGAGTAAATCCTCATACCCATACTAAAAACGACCTCCACTGTACTGAAAGCGCTACAGCGGAACGATATCGCTACACACCTCCCTGATCAGCGCCGTGCAAGGCTTTGATCCCCCTCGGCTTTTTTCTACACGCCTGCCTGTAGCGATTTCGCTACACACCGACACCCCCCGTGCACCAGATCTATAGGTAACTTGCTGTTTTTAATAGAAAAAACAACATTGGCCGCGTTCTTGCTAAGTATCACCCTTATTAAAAGCAGGGCTTTAGCCCGAAGCCTTTCCATCGCGTCCACCAGACGAGTCTGGCCCCTAGGAGTTTCCATGAGCGAGTTGCGTTTTACTGAAGATCACGAATGGCTGCGTGCCGAAGCGGATGGCAGCGTCACCGTCGGTATCACGGCTTTCGCCCAGAACGCCTTGGGCGACGTGGTTTTCGTACAACTGCCCGAGCTGCAGGCCTATGAAAAAGGCGCCGAAGCCGCCACCGTCGAATCGGTGAAAGCCGCCAGCGGCGTGTACATGCCACTCGACGGCGAAGTGCTGGAAGTCAACCCGGCGCTGGAAAGCAGCCCGGAACTGGTCAACGAAGATCCGCTGGGCGAAGGCTGGTTCTTCCGCTTCCAGCCCGCCGACGCTGCGGCTGTCGACAAACTGCTGGATCAGGACGCCTATGACCGTCTGATCAAAGCCAACGCCGAAGCCTGAGGAGCCCGCACATGACTCAAGTAAACCTCAGCACCGCCAACGAATTCATCGCCCGCCATATCGGTCCACGTTCCGGCGACGAGCAGGCCATGCTCAACAGCCTCGGTTTCGACTCGCTCGAAGCCCTGAGCGCCAGCGTGATCCCGGAAAGCATCAAAGGCACCAGCGTGCTCGGCATGGATGATGGCCTCAGCGAAGCCGACGCCCTGGCGATGATCAAGGGCATCGCTGGCAAAAACCAACTGTTCAAGACCTATATCGGCCAGGGTTACTACGGCACCCATACACCGGCACCGATCCTGCGCAACCTGCTGGAAAACCCGGCTTGGTACACCGCCTACACCCCGTATCAGCCGGAAATTTCCCAGGGCCGTCTCGAAGCACTGCTGAACTTCCAGACCCTGATCAGCGACCTGACCGGCCTGCCGATCGCCAACGCTTCCTTGCTCGACGAAGCCACCGCGGCTGCCGAAGCCATGACCTTCTGCAAGCGCCTGAGCAAGAACAAGGGCAGCCACAAATTCTTCGCCTCTGCCCATTGCCACCCGCAAACCCTCGACGTGCTGCGCACCCGTGCCGAGCCACTGGGCATCGACGTCGTGGTGGGCGATGAGCGTGAACTGAGTGATGTGACGCCCTTCTTTGGCGCGCTGCTGCAATACCCGGCAAGCAACGGTGATGTGTTCGACTACCGCGAACTGACCGAGCGCTTCCACGCCGCCAATGCTCTGGTTGCGGTGGCGGCTGATCTGCTCGCCCTGACCGTACTGACCCCGCCGGGCGAATTCGGCGCCGACGTGGCCATTGGCAGCGCCCAGCGCTTCGGCGTACCGCTGGGCTTCGGTGGCCCGCACGCGGCGTACTTCTCCACCAAGGACGCGTTCAAGCGCGACATGCCGGGCCGTCTGGTCGGTGTTTCCGTGGACCGTTTCGGCAAGCCGGCCCTGCGCCTGGCCATGCAGACCCGCGAACAACACATCCGTCGCGAGAAAGCCACCAGCAACATCTGCACCGCACAAGTGCTGCTGGCCAACATCGCCAGCATGTACGCCGTCTACCACGGTCCCAAAGGCCTGACGCAGATTGCCCGTCGCATTCACCAGTTGACTGCGATTCTGGCCAAGGGCCTGAACACCTTGGGCTTGAGCGTCGAGCAGGAACACTTCTTCGACACACTGACCCTCAAGACTGGCGCGAACACCGCCAAGCTGCACGACAAGGCGCACGCCCAACAGATCAACCTGCGCGTGGTCGATGCCGAACGCCTGGGCCTGTCCCTGGACGAAACCAGCACCCAGGCCGATGTTGAAACCCTGTGGGCCCTGCTGGCCGAAGACAAGTCGCTGCCTGACTTCGCCGCTGTCGCCGCCTCGGTCCAGGGCACCATCCCGGCCGCGCTGGTTCGCCAGTCGCCGATCCTCAGCCACCCGGTGTTCAACCGTTATCACTCGGAAACCGAGCTGATGCGCTACCTGCGCAAGCTCGCCGACAAGGACCTGGCCCTGGATCGCACCATGATCCCGTTGGGTTCGTGCACCATGAAACTCAACGCCGCCAGCGAAATGATTCCGGTGACCTGGGCTGAGTTCGGCGCCCTGCACCCGTTCGCCCCGGCCGAGCAAAGCGCCGGTTATCAGCAGTTGACCGATGAGCTGGAAGCGATGCTCTGCGCCGCCACCGGCTACGACTCGATCTCGCTGCAACCCAACGCCGGTTCGCAAGGTGAATACGCCGGCCTCCTGGCGATTCGCGCCTATCATCAGAGCCGTGGCGAAGACCGCCGCGACATCTGCCTGATCCCGTCGTCCGCCCACGGCACCAACCCGGCCACCGCCCAGATGGCCGGCATGCGTGTCGTGGTCACCGCCTGCGATGCGCGCGGCAACGTCGACATCGAAGACTTGCGCGCCAAAGCCATCGAGCACCGCGAACACCTCGCCGCGCTGATGATCACTTACCCGTCGACACACGGCGTGTTCGAAGAAGGCATCCGCGAAATCTGCGGCATCATTCATGACAACGGCGGCCAGGTGTATATCGACGGCGCCAACATGAACGCCATGGTCGGCCTCTGCGCACCGGGCAAGTTCGGCGGTGACGTATCGCACCTGAACCTGCACAAGACTTTCTGCATTCCCCACGGCGGTGGCGGCCCGGGCGTCGGCCCAATTGGCGTGAAATCGCACCTGGCGCCGTTCCTGCCGGGCCACGCCCAGATGGCACGCAAGGAAGGCGCGGTCTGCGCGGCGCCGTTCGGCAGCGCGAGTATCCTGCCGATCACCTGGATGTACATTCGCATGATGGGCGGCGCCGGCCTCAAACGCGCCTCGCAGTTGGCCATCCTCAATGCCAACTACATCTCCCGTCGCCTCGAAGAGCACTACCCGGTGCTGTACACCGGCAGCAACGGCCTGGTGGCGCACGAATGCATCCTCGACCTGCGCCCGCTCAAGGACAGCAGCGGCATCAGCGTCGATGACGTGGCCAAGCGCCTGATCGACTTCGGCTTCCACGCCCCAACCATGTCGTTCCCGGTGGCGGGCACGCTGATGATCGAGCCGACCGAAAGTGAATCCAGGGAAGAACTGGACCGCTTCTGTGACGCCATGATCCGCATCCGTGAAGAAATCCGCGCGGTGGAAAACGGCACGCTGGACAAGGACGACAACCCGCTGAAAAACGCCCCGCATACGGCGCAGGAGTTGGTCGGCGAGTGGTCGCATCCGTACAGCCGCGAGCAAGCGGTGTACCCGGTTGCGTCGCTGATCGAAGGCAAATACTGGCCGCCGGTCGGTCGCGTCGACAACGTCTTCGGCGATCGCAACCTGGTGTGCGCTTGCCCGTCGATCGAAAGCTACGCTTGAACAGAAGCAGCTAAGAGCTTCGAGCCCCAAGCTGCAAGCCTGAAGCGACAAGTCAAAAGCAAATTGCTCTGGCTTGCCGCTTGAAGCTTGCCGCTTCCAACTGCTCCACGGGAGCCGCCCATGTCTTTAAGCGTGTTCGACCTGTTCAAGATTGGCATCGGTCCTTCCAGTTCCCACACCGTCGGCCCGATGCGTGCCGCTGCCCGCTTCGCTGAAGGCTTGCGCCGTGACGATCTGCTGGCCACCACCACCTGTGTCAAGGTCGAGCTCTACGGCTCACTCGGCGCCACGGGCAAGGGCCACGGCAGTGACAAGGCCGTGTTGCTGGGCCTGGAAGGTGAACACCCGGATACCGTGAACACCGAAACCGTTGCCGCACGCCTCCAGGAGATTCGTGGCAACGGTCGCCTGAACCTGCTCGGCGAACACTCCATCGCCTTCAACGAGAAAGAACACCTGGCGATGATCCGCAAACCATTGGCGTATCACCCCAATGGCATGATTTTTCGCGCCTTCGACGCTGCGGGCCTGCAGATCCGCAGCCGTGAGTACTACTCGGTGGGCGGCGGTTTTGTCGTCGATGAAGACGCCGCCGGCGCCGACCGTATCGTCGAAGATGCCACCGCGCTCACGTTTCCGTTCAAGAGCGCCAAGGATCTGCTGGGACATTGCACCACCTATGGACTGTCGATCAGCCAGGTGATGCTGACCAACGAGAGCGCCTGGCGCCCGGAAGCGGAAACCCGTGCCGGGCTGCTGAAAATCTGGCAGGTCATGCAGGATTGCGTTGACGCGGGTTGCCGCAACGAAGGCATCCTGCAAGGCGGATTGAAGGTCAAACGCCGGGCGGCAGCGCTGCACCGGCAACTGTGCAAGAACCCGGAGTCGTCGTTGCGCGATCCGTTGTCTGTGCTGGACTGGGTCAACCTGTACGCCCTGGCGGTCAACGAAGAAAACGCCAACGGCGGACGCGTCGTGACCGCCCCCACGAATGGTGCGGCGGGTATCGTCCCGGCGGTGCTGCATTACTACATGCGCTTCATCCCCGGTGCCAACGAAGACGGCGTCGTGCGTTTCCTGCTGACGGCGGCTGCCATCGGCATCCTCTACAAGGAAAACGCTTCGATCTCCGGCGCCGAGGTGGGCTGCCAGGGTGAAGTCGGCGTGGCCTGCTCGATGGCGGCCGGAGCGCTTTGCGAAGTGCTCGGCGGCACCGTGCAGCAAGTGGAAAACGCCGCCGAAATCGGCATGGAACACAACCTCGGCCTGACCTGCGACCCCATTGGCGGGTTGGTGCAGGTGCCCTGCATCGAGCGCAACGCCATGGGTTCGGTCAAGGCCATCAACGCGGTACGCATGGCCATGCGCGGCGACGGACAACATTTCGTCTCGCTCGACAAGGTCATCCGCACCATGCGCCAGACTGGCGCCGACATGAAAAGCAAATACAAGGAAACCGCCCGTGGCGGTTTGGCGGTCAACATTATCGAGTGCTGATGCACGCATCCGCACGACTTTCAGGAGCTGGATATGTCCACCGAACAATTGTTGAAAACCCCGTTGCACGCGCTGCACATCGAACTCGGCGCCCGCATGGTGCCGTTCGCTGGCTACGACATGCCAGTGCAGTACCCGCTGGGCGTGATGAAGGAGCATCAGCACACTCGTGATCAGGCTGGGCTGTTCGATGTTTCGCACATGGGTCAGATTCGCCTGACCGGCGCCAATGCCGCCAAGGCCCTGGAAACCCTGGTGCCGGTGGACATCATCGATTTGCCGGTGGGGATGCAGCGTTATGCCATGTTCACCAACGAAACCGGCGGCATTCTCGACGACCTGATGGTTGCCAACCTCGGTAACGACGAGCTCTTCCTGGTGGTCAACGCCGCGTGCAAGGATCAGGACCTGGCGCACCTGCGCAAACATATCGGCGAGCAATGCACCGTCGAACCGCTGTTCGAAGAGCGTGCATTGCTGGCACTGCAGGGCCCGGCCGCCGTCACCGTGCTCGCACGCCTCGCGCCGGAAGTGGCAAACATGACGTTCATGCAATTCACCCGGGTGAAACTGCTGGGCGTGGACTGCTTTGTCAGCCGTTCGGGTTACACCGGTGAAGACGGTTTCGAAATCTCCGTGCCGGCTGCCAGCGCCGAAGCCTTGGCCCGCGCCCTGCTCGCCGAGCCGGAAGTCGAAGCCATCGGCCTTGGCGCACGCGACTCGTTACGCCTGGAAGCAGGCCTGTGCCTCTACGGCCATGACATGAACACCGACACCAGCCCGATCGAAGCGAGCCTGTTGTGGGCCATCTCCAAGCCACGTCGCGCCGATGGCGCCCGTGCCGGTGGTTTCCCGGGCGCCGATACAATATTTGCGCAACAGCAATCCGGCGTCAGTCGCAAACGTGTAGGCCTGTTGCCACAGGAGCGTACGCCCGTGCGAGAAGGCGCAGAAATCGTCAACGAAGCTGGCGACATCATCGGCCGCGTGTGCAGCGGTGGCTTCGGCCCGACCCTGGGCGCTCCCCTGGCCATGGGTTACCTCGATAGCGCCTACGTCGCCATCGACACGCCCGTCTGGGCAATCGTACGTGGGAAAAAGGTGTCTTTGCTTGTAAGCAAAATGCCATTCGTGCCACAACGCTACTATCGTGGCTGATTGACTGTTTCTATAAGTAACGCGGTTGCGTTAACAGTGCACTAATGTGTAACGCAACCGCCATAAAACAGTGCATTATTCGATTATTACCTTCGTTTATGAACGTTGCTTATAACGATCGAAAACGAGTGAACAACATGATCGAATAAGAATGCTCTAGTGGACCGACTAACGTCATCAACCCGAGCAAATACGGGCCTCTAACAAGGGCTTGTTTTTTCTCCCATAGTTGGCGTAGAGTTTGTTCACTGTGTTTGCATGGGTCGCTTGGAATCGTGACCTGGGCAGTAGCCTACAAGTTAGCTACATCCCGTTCGACGTCTTCTTACTCTCCTGCAACCAGCTCCAGTACTCTTTCATGAGAAGGAGGCTGTCATTAATTTAGCGTCAAAGGAAATAAGAAATGTCCCAACGTCAGAGCGGTACCGTCAAGTGGTTTAACGACGAGAAAGGTTTTGGTTTTATCACTCCAGAAAGCGGTCCGGATCTGTTTGTGCATTTCCGCGCTATTCAGGGCAACGGCTTCAAGAGCCTGAAAGAAGGCCAGAAAGTGACCTTCATCGCCGTGCAAGGCCAGAAAGGCATGCAGGCTGACGAAGTTCAAGCAGAAGCCTGATTCTCGTAACGAAAAAGCCCCTGATGCTGACATCAGGGGCTTTTTTGTGCGCGTAAATCCGTAAAATGGGCTTCTTTTTTCTTGAGACCCCTGGCATGTCCAAACACCAGCTCAAACCACAGGGCGAGTTCCCCGCCGCGACCCTGGGTCGCCGCCTGGCAGCGATGTTCTATGACTTCCTGCTGTGCACCGCCCTGCTGATCGTGACCAGCGGCGTCTACAAGATGATCCAGATGGCGATCATCGGCGAAGACCGGATGCGCACTCTCACAGAAGCGGGCGCGCTGGATGGCGATCCACTGCTGTCGACAGTGCTGTTTTTTGTATTGTTCGGCTTCTTCGCCAAGTTCTGGACCATGACCGGCCAGACCCTGGGCATGCAGGTGTGGTGCATCCGCGTACAGAACGCCGACGGCTCGTCCATCAGCCTGTGGCAGGCGCTGCTGCGCTTTATTGTGTCGATCGCATCGTGGCTGTGCGTAGGGCTGGGATTTGTCTGGTCGCTGTTCGACAAGCAGAAGCGCAGCTGGCATGACATCTATTCAGGCACTGAGTTGGTGCGGATTCCGAAGAAGAAAAAAGAGTGACCTGTAGGAGCGGGCTTGCCCGCGATGATCGCCAACGAGACCGCGTGCGGCCTGGATGCCCGCGGTGTCTGGACTACCATCGCGAGTAAACTCGCTCCTACAGGGGACTGCGCTTCCCTTGCTCGCGAGGCGGTGTCAGGCGTTACCCGCCAGCTTCATCCGGGCGGCCTGGGTGAAGTCGAGCATGCGCTTGAGCGGACGAATCGCCTGGGGAATCAGCGCCGGGTCGACAAAGATCTCGTTGGTGCCTTCCTTCAGGCACTTGAGCGTGCGTTCCAGGGTGTTCATTGCCATCCACGGGCAATGCGCGCAACTGCGGCACGCGGCGCCGTTACCCGCCGTTGGTGCCTCGATAAACACCTTGTCCGGGCACAGCTGCTGCATCTTGTAGAAAATGCCGCGATCCGTGGCGACGATCAGCGTCTTGTTCGGCAGGGTTTGCGCCGCTGCGATCAGTTGACTGGTCGAGCCCACGGCGTCCGCCAGCTCGATCACGGAAGTCGGTGATTCGGGGTGCACCAGAATGGCTGCGTCCGGATACAACGCCTTCATGTCTTCAAGTTGCTTGGACTTGAACTCCTCATGAACGATACAGGCACCGTCCCACAACAACATGTCCGCACCGGTCTTGCGTTGGATGTAGGTGCCCAGATGCTTGTCCGGCCCCCAGATGATCGTTTCGCCGTTATCCATCAGGCTTTCGACGATCTCCAGCGCACAGCTGGACGTCACGACCCAATCCGCCCTCGCCTTGACGGCCGCTGAGGTGTTGGCATAAACGACCACGGTGCGTTCCGGGTGCTGATCACAGAACGCCGAGAACTCATCCACCGGGCAACCCAGGTCCAGCGAGCAGGTGGCCTCCAGAGTCGGCATCAGCACGCGCTTCTCGGGGTTGAGGATCTTGGCCGTTTCGCCCATGAACTTCACCCCGGCGACCACGACGGTCTTGGCCGGATGGGCATTGCCGAAGCGCGCCATCTCCAGCGAGTCGGAAACACAGCCGCCGGTTTCTTCAGCCAAGGCCTGAATGATCGGATCACAATAGAAATGGGCCACCAGTACAGCGTCCTGAGCCTTGAGCTCGGCAGCGATGGCGGCACGGTAGTAGGCCTCTTCTTCGGTGCTCAGCGGCTTGGGCTGCTTGGCATCGAGGTGGGCTTGAACCAGAAGGCGTTCGGAAATCTGCGTCATATTCGCAAGACCTGCAGGCGCATTCGCGCGAAAGTCGAGTATACACCCGGCTCCGGACCCTAAAGGGCACCGCCGGGAAAGTGGGTATGCATCAGGCACGGTGAAGCTGGGCAAGGCTACAGAATATCCGGTCGATGCAAAAGGCCCTTCTGATCTGCGTCATGCGGCGCAGTCCCGGAGGGTCAAGTCCCTGAATCGCAGGCAAAAAAAAATCCGGAAATCCTCACTTTCGTGGGCCTTCCAGACTTTTAAAACTGCTAAAAATGGTGGGTCGTGTGGGATTCGAACCTACGACCAATTGGTTAAAAGCCAACTGCTCTACCAACTGAGCTAACGACCCGCTGTGTGGTGGCGCGTATAATACTGATTTTTATAGGTTATTCAACACCTTATTTAAAAAAACTTAAAAATAGGGTGTTGGATCGCTGATTCCGGCCGCTGCGAAGCCTTCTGCACGCAGTCGGCAGCTGTCGCACTTACCGCACGCACGCCCACTGTTATCGGCTTGATAGCAGGAAACGGTCAAGCCGTAGTCAACGCCGAGCGTCACACCCGTCTCGATGATTTGTGCCTTGCTCATGTTCTGCAACGGCGCCTGGATGCGGAAACCATTGCCTTCGACACCGGCCTTGGTCGCCAGGTTGGCCATGCGCTCGAAAGACTCGACGAACTCCGGGCGGCAGTCCGGATAGCCGGAGTAATCCACGGCGTTCACGCCAATGAAGATGTCACGGGCCCCGAGCACCTCGGCCCAGCCCAGGGCGAGGGACAGAAACACCGTGTTGCGCGCAGGCACGTAGGTAACGGGAATGCCCTCACCTGCCTCTTCCGGGATGTCGATGCTGGTGTCGGTCAACGCCGAGCCGCCCATGCCGTTCAGGTTCAAACCGATGACCTTGTGCTCGATCACGCCCAGGTCGCGAGCGACGCGCTCGGCGGCGTGCAGTTCCGCGTGGGAGCGCTGGCCGTAGTCGAAGCTCATGGTGTAGCACGCGTAGCCCTGTGCCCGGGCCATGGCCACGACCGTTGCCGAGTCGAGTCCACCGGACAGCAGGATGACCGCACGTTTTTCCGCAGTATTGGTTTGTTCAGTCATCTCAGCGCCCCGGCTCGTCATTCCAAAGATATTTATGCAGCTGCAATTGCAAACGGACCGGCAGGTTGTCCGCAACCACCCAATCAGCCAGGTCCCGCGCATTCAGGTCATGGTGACTTGGCGAAAACAGCACCTCGCCAGCGCGCCGCTCCAGACCGTACTGGATCAGCTTGGACACTGCCCAGTCATAGTCTTCCCGCGAGCAAATGACAAACTTCACCTGGTCGTTGGGTGTAAGCAGTTCGATATTCTCGTAGCGATTGCGGTGTGCTTCCTTCGAATCCGGGGTCTTGAGGTCGACCACGCGACTGACACGAGGATCGACCGCCGAGATGTCCAGTGCGCCACTGGTTTCCAGTGACACCTCGTAACCGGCGTCGCACAACTGCTTGAGCAATGGGATGGCGTTCGGTTGGGCCAAAGGCTCACCACCCGTGACACACACGTAGCGCGGGCGAAAGCCGGCGACCTGTTCGAGGATGTCGTCGAGGGTGCGCACGGTTCCGCCGGAAAACGCGTAGGCGCTGTCGCAGTACTGGCAACGCAAAGGGCAACCGGTCAGGCGCACGAAAACAGTGGGCAGCCCGGCAGTCCGCGTTTCCCCCTGCAACGAGTAGAAAACTTCGGTGATTCTCAATGTGTCTTGCATAGTCGCCACGGGCGTAACAGCTAAACAGGCTGTCCGCCTCCGTCAGGCACTTCAAGGAACCCCGCCAACGCGCAGATCCCAAAAAGCGTGTTTCATAAAAAGGGCGTGAATTCTAACGAAAAAACCCGCGACTAGCGCGGGTTTCTTCCAATCGGCTCAAGCCGCGTTACATGCGCTGCAAATCACGTTGGGCCAACTGAGCGGCGGAAGTGCCCGGGTATTGAGACACAACCTGTTGCAAAATGCCTTTGACCTTGTCGGGATGACCCAGGCGGCGTTCTACGTCAGCCAGCTTGTACAGCGAGTCAGGCACTTTATTGTGCTTGGGATAAAGCTGGGAAACCTTGGCGAAAGCCTGACCCGCACCTTGCAGATCACCTTTGGCCAGGTTCACTTCGCCCAACCAGTACTGGGCATTGCCGGCGTACTGGCTGTTGGGGTACTTGCGCAGGAAAGCGCTGAAAGCCTGGCTGGCCTTGTCGAAATCCTTGGCTTTGATCAGGTCGAAGGCTGCATCGTAATACAGTTTTTCCTTGGCCGGATCAGCGGGTTCGCTGCCTGCTGCCGGGGCTTGAGCGGCAGCCGCTCCCGCACCTGCGCCGGCGGCTGCACCGGGGGCGTTCAAGTCGCCACCGGCTGGAGAATTCTCGGGAGTCGCGGCTGGTGCAACGCCGTTCCCTATGCGCCGATCAAGATCCTGGTATCGCTCCAGGGATTCCTGCTTCATGCGCGAAACCTGATTTTGCAGTTCTTCAATCACGCCTTGCTGACGCGAAATCTGATCCTGCATTTGTTGCAGCTGGTTGAACAGCATGCCCTGTGCCGAGGCAGGAGCCGCAGCCCCTCCCCCGGCATAGGCGCCGTTCGTACCGTAACCGGCTGGCGGAGTACTACTCCCGCTATTGTTATAGCCGGAGTCATTATCGACCACAGGAACCGCAGCCCACACCGCAAGCGGAGCGAGGCTGAGAGCCAATACAGTTACAGCACGACGGCACGTTCGCATATCGAATTACTTACGCAGTTCGACGCGACGGTTTTGAGCCCAGGACTGCTCGTCGTTGCCGGTAGCAACTGGACGCTCTTCGCCGTAGGAAACCAGTTCCAGCTGAGCTGGGGAAACACCTTGCAGTACCAGGTAGCGCTGAACGGCTTTCGCACGACGCTCGCCCAGTGCCATGTTGTACTCACGAGTACCACGTTCGTCGGTGTTGCCTTCCAGAACAACGCGAGCGCCGTTTGCTTTCAGGTCTTTGGCGTGAACGTCCAGGGAGCGCATGGCTTCTGGCTTCAGGTCCGAGCTGTCGTATTCGAAGTAGAAGGTGGTGATTGCGCGCAGAGCAGCTTCTTCGCTCAGGGAGCCGTCAACAGCACCAGTGTTAGCGCCGTAACCAGCGTTTGGATCAACAGCGCCTTCACCGGCGTTGTCGCCGCCTTTGGACGAGCAACCTACAGCTACAGCCATGGCCAGAGCCAGCGCAGCAAATTTACCAAACTTCAGCATTTCCATCGTGAAACTCCTAATGAACCCCAGTGTGTTAAGTAAAACGTAAAGCGCCGCGTCAGTTCAGGTAAGGGGACCAGGAAGGTTCTCTGACTTCGCCTTGTGCGGTAGGAAGCGGGAGCCTTACGCGTCCATTAATGGACACGAGCATCAAGACTCCCCGGCCCTGCTGGCGGGTGGCGTAGATTACCATGGTGCCGTTGGGCGCAACAGTAGGCGACTCGTCCAGAGTGCTATCAGTGAGGATTTTTACACTTCCTCGCTGCAAATCCTGGGCTGCCACCTTGAAATTGGTGAAACCGTCCTGGCGGTGAATCATCACCAGCGTCTTTTCATCAGCCGACAGTTTAGGGTTGGCGTTGTAGTTACCCACGAAGGTCACACGCTCCGCCCCGCCGCCACCGACGCTGGTTTTGTAGATCTGTGGCTTGCCGCCACGGTCCGAGGTGAAGTAGATGGTCGAACCATCCTTGCCCCAGAACGGTTCGGTATTGATGCCAGGACCATTGGTCACACGAGTGATCTGACGCGAACCCAGGTTCATTACGTAAATGTCCGGGTTACCGTCCTTCGACAGCACGAATGCCAGGCGATTGCCATCCGGCGACCAGGCGGGTGCACCGTTCAGGCCCTCGAAATTGGTCAGTTGCTCACGGCGACCGGTGTCGATGTTCTGCATGAAGATACGTGGACGCTTCTGCTCGAACGACACATAGGCGATACGCTTGCCATCAGGCGCGAAACGCGGCGACAGGATCGGCTCGCGCGATTGCAGCAGGGTCACGGCACGGGCACCGTCGTAGTCCGAGCGTTGCAGCGTGTAGCGGGTGTTCTTCTCGGAGAAACGTTCTGCCGTCACGTACAGCAGGCGAGTCGAGAACGCACCTTTGATACCGGTGAGTTTTTCGAACGACTGGTCGGCAATGTAGTGCGCCATGTCACGCAGTTGATCAACACCACCCGACACGCTGCCGGTCAGCACTTGCTGCTCGGTGGCGACGTTGAACAGCGCGTACTGGACCTGCAGGCGACCACCGGCCGGCGCGATGCTGCCGACCATGATGTACTGGGCACCCAGCGCCTTGAAGTCGCGGTAGATGATTTCGCTGGCCTGACTTGGCTGGCTGATCATGTTTTGCTTCGGAATCGGCGAGTAGTAACCCGAGTTACGCAGGTCGTTACCGATGATTTCAGCCATGTCGTCCGGCAGCACGCTACCGCCCTGGTTACCAAAAGGCACGACGGCAATCGGTGTTGCCCGATCACTGCCGCTGGTGACCAGAATATTTTTCTCATCCGCCATCGCCAGACCTGCCATGCAGCAGATTGCGATCAGCATTCCTCGAAGAAGGTTTCTCACAAGGCTAGATCCTCAGGTGTAAATGTCATCTTGAAGGAACGATACGGAGCGAAATCGCTCGGCTTCATTCCCTGCATTTCTGTCAAACGTCCAATATTCTTCACCGCTGCCACAGCCGATGCGTCAAACGGACCGTCACCACTGGATTTGGCCACGCTGACCGAGGTCACCGTACCGTCCGGCAACATGCCGATCTGCAACACCACCGTCATGCCCTTGCGTGCTGAAGGTGGGCGAGCCCAGCCCTCCGCTGCACGAGCGCGAATCAGGTCATCGAAGCTGCCGGCGACTTCGTCACCCTGCTCGTCCGCCAGGGCCTGCTGACGCTGCGGCGTGTCGGAAAGCAAATCAGCCAGGGCCTGAGCCTTTTTATCCTCGGCGGATTTACGTGCCGCGTCCTGCGATTTCTTCTTCGCAGCATCGGCAGCAGCTTTCTTCTTCGCTTCGTCGGCGACTTTTTTCTTCGCCTCTTCAGCTTCAGCTTTTTTCTTGGCGTCTTCAGCGGCTTTCTTTTTCGCGTCTTCGACGATCTTTTTCTTCGCTTCTTCAGCGGCCGCTTTCTTGGCCTCTTCTTCAGCAGCCTTCTTGGCTTCTTCTTCGGCTTTCTTCTTGGCTATATCAGCCAATTGTTTCTCTTCTGCCTTCTTGGCTTCGGCGGTCTTCTTCGCTTCATCGGCTTTCTTGGCTTCATCAGCCTTTTTCGCCTCTTCGGCTTTCTTCGACTCGTCGGCCTTCTTGGCTTCCTCGGCCTTTTGAGCCGCTTCTTCTTTCTTTTGTTCCGCAGCCTTTATCGCTTCCTGCTCGACCTTCTTCTGTTCCATCTGCTCGACTTCGGTCTGGCGCGCAGCCGACTTCTTCGCTTCACCCGCAATCTTCTGATTGGTCTGGGTGGTGGCCTGACTTTTCGATTTCAGCTGGTACAGGGTGGCCTGGACAATGGGCTTGGCCGGCGGCAACTCAGGCGTAAAGGCGAAACTGACGAACAGCATGCCGAACACCAGCACGTGCAAGCAGATCGCCCAGACACTGGGCCAGAAGTAGCTTTCCGAGGCTGTTGGCTCTCGCTGTTGCTGCATCAGGGCGCCTCGGTAATCAGACCAACGTTACCGACCCCGGCTTTCTGCAACCCACCCATGGCCCCCATGACGGCACCGTAATCGACGGTCTTGTCGCCACGAATGAATACCTGGGTGTGCTTGCCGCCCTCGTTGCCGGCACGAATGATCTTGGTCACCGCATCCGTCATCTGCGGCAGGGTCATGGCGCGATCCTGCTGCTTTTCGGTGTCGACTTCGCTGCCAAGGTTCCAGTAGTAGGTCTTGTCAGCCTTGATCGAAATGGTCAGGACCTGAGTGTTGTTGTCCTGCGGCAAGGCTTCGCTGGAAACCTTGGGCAGATCAACTTTCACGCCCTGATTGAGCATTGGCGCGGTCACCATGAAGATGACCAGCAGTACCAGCATCACGTCGATGTAAGGCACCACGTTCATCTCGGCAACCGGCTTGCGCTTATTGCGGGCTCGAGCGATTAAAGCCATTGGAAATTACCTGCTTAGTCTTCGCTGGTGTGCACTTTGCGGTGCAGGATCGCCTGGAATTCATCGGCGAAGGTGTAGTAGCGGCCAATCAGCGTTTCACTGCGAGCGGCGAAACGGTTGTAGGCGATAACGGCCGGGATGGCGGCGAACAGACCGATCGCGGTGGCGATCAGGGCCTCGGCAATACCCGGGGCTACGGTGGCCAGGGTTGCTTGCTGGGCAGTGGCCAAGCCACGGAAGGAGTTCATGATCCCCCACACCGTACCGAACAGACCGATGTAAGGGCTGACCGAACCGACGGTGGCCAGGAACGGGAGGCTCTGCTCGAGCTTTTCTTCTTCACGGGAGATTGCAACGCGCATGGCACGGGCCACACCTTCCATCACGGCTTCAGGGTCAACGCCGGGCTGCTGGCGCAGACGGGAGAACTCCTTGAAACCGGCACGGAAAATCTGCTCGACGCCCGAATCCGGGTCAGGGTTACTGCCCGCCTGGCGGTAGAGTTTGGACAGGTCGATACCCGACCAGAAGCGCTCCTCGAAGCCCTCCAGCGCACGTCGACCGGCGCGCAGCAGGTTGCTGCGCTGAAAAATCATGATCCATGAGGTCACCGATGCGGCTACCAGGGTCAGCATTACCAGTTGCACCACGATACTGGCATTGCTGACCAGGCTCCACATGGAGGAATGGTCGACGACGTTAGCTTCCACGCTTTATCTCCTGCGTTGAGTGTGTACCCGCGCCGCTCACGTCGGCAAAGGCCGCACGTAGAGTTTCGGGAATGGCCCGGGGTTTCAAACTGTTGGTGCGCACACAGGCCACCAGGAACTGCCCTTCGCAGAGCAGCACATCATCCGTTGCCCGCCTGACCTGCTGCTTGAAACGCAGGCTGGCACGGTTCAATTCGATTACTTCAGCGCTTACCAGCAGTTCGTCGTCCAGTCGCGCCGGCGCGTGGTAGCGCGCTTCGCTGGAATGCACGACGAACAACAGGTCCTCCCCTGCCAGCTGGGATTGGGCAAAGCCCAGTTCCCGCAGCCGCTCGGTTCGAGCCCGTTCCATAAACTTGAGGTAATTGACGTAATACACGATGCCGCCGGCATCGGTGTCCTCGTAATAAACGCGACAACGATGTGCGAACGGCCCAAGCCCGTTTTGCGCGCGCATACTCTAGTGCTTACTCCTCGGGTTGCCAATTGGCTTGGCAACTGTTTTTCATGGTTCTGCGGCTTTGCCTGAGAAAGTACGGTCCTAGGACAGCACAATGCCCGAAAAATCAGCACGCAAACGTTAATTAATCATCAGCGTCGTCAAGAAACTCGTCTACTACGGGCTTCTCTCCCAATCGTGACGGAATGTTTAAGCCAAAATGCAGGTAGGCATGCCGAGTCACGACCCGTCCCCTCGGGGTGCGCATGATGTAACCCTGTTGAATCAGGTAGGGCTCCAGCACGTCTTCGATGGTGTGGCGCTCTTCACTGATCGCTGCCGCCAGGCTGTCGACCCCAACCGGTCCGCCATCGAATTTCTCGATCATGGTCAGGAGCAGACGACGGTCCTGGTGATCGAAGCCACGCTCGTCAACATCCAGCAGGTTCAGCGCAAGGTCGGCAATCGGCTTGGTAATGTGCCCCTTGCCGCGTACCTCGGCAAAATCGCGCACCCGGCGCAGCAAGCGGTTGGCGATCCGCGGCGTACCACGGGCTCGACGGGCAATTTCAAAAGCGCCATCCGGATCCAGCGGCAAGCCGAGGATGTTCGCCGAACGGCCGACGATGGTCGCAAGGTCCGCGGCGCTGTAGAACTCCAGGCGCTGAACGATACCGAAGCGGTCACGCAGCGGGTTGGTCAGCATGCCGGCGCGTGTCGTTGCTCCCACCAGCGTGAACGGCGGCAGATCGAGCTTGATCGAGCGGGCGGCCGGGCCTTCACCGATCATGATATCGAGCTGGAAATCTTCCATGGCCGGGTACAACACTTCCTCGACGATCGGCGACAACCGATGGATCTCATCGATGAACAGCACGTCGTGAGGTTCGAGGTTGGTCAACAACGCAGCGAGATCACCTGGACGCTCCAGGACCGGTCCCGAGGTGCTCTTGATCGACACGCCCATTTCCTGGGCGATGATGTTGGCCAGGGTCGTCTTGCCCAGCCCGGGCGGGCCGAAGATCAGCGTATGGTCCAGGGATTCGCTGCGCCCGCGCGCGGCCTGGATGAACAACTCCATTTGCTCGCGAACCGTCGGCTGGCCAATGTACTCCGCCAGGCTGACGGGACGAATCGCCCGGTCCTGGACCTCCTCGCGCTCGCGTGGACCAGGTGTGGCGGTTATCAGTCGATCAGCTTCAATCACTTAGATCATTCCCTTCAGGGCGCGACGAATCATGTCTTCACTGCTCAAGCCTTTCTCCTTGATCGCGGAAACGGCCTTGCTGGCTTCCTGCGGCTTGTAGCCCAGGGAAATCAGCGCGCTCACCGCGTCGGTTTCGGCGCTGGCGACCGGCGCAACGTCCGGCCCGCCCGGCTGGTTGGGAACCAGGGCAAACATCGCCGGCACGGTTTCCCAGGCCTTGAAGCGGTCCTTGAGTTCCACCAGCAGTCGCTCGGCGGTCTTCTTGCCCACCCCTGGCACCTTGGTCAGCGCCGACGTGTCCTGGGATTGCACGCAACGTACCAGCTCATCGACTTCCAGGCTCGACATCAGGGCGAGCGCCAGTTTGGGACCGACACCATTAAGACGGATCAACTCCCGAAAAAAGTCTCGCTCGCGCTTGCTGGCGAACCCATAGAGTAACTGTGCATCTTCACGCACGACCAGATGAGTGTGCAGCGTCAGGGGCTCACCGACCGACGGCAGGCGATACAGCGTGGTCATGGGGACTTCCAGCTCATAGCCCAGACCGTTTACATCCAGAATCAGGTGCGGCGGCTGTTTCTCAGCCAGGGTGCCGCGCAAGCGTCCAATCACGTTACAGATCCTTGAGCGTTGGCCAGGGTGGTTCTGGCGACCGATGGAGTGAGGGCTTCGCGCCGACGACACAGGCGTAAAACCCTCATTCCAGAAAATGGACTGCTGATGCTATCAGAGACGCAGGCGTCCGCCACGACTGCGTGCCGCACCCAGACCATGGGGCAACAGACTGGATCGGGTGTGGGCATGGCAAATGGCAATGGCCAGGGCGTCCGAGGCATCGATTTGCGGTTTACTGGTCAACTTCAACATGTGCATGACCATCATCTGCACCTGCTCCTTGTTGGCCGCACCCGTGCCCACCACCGCCTGCTTGACCTGGGTCGCGGAGTACTCGGCGATTTCCAGGCTTTCTTCAGCCCCCGCCACGATGGCCGCCCCTCGGGCCTGCCCCAGCTTCAGTGCGGAATCGGCGTTGCGCGCCATGAACACCTTTTCGATGCCCATGGTCACCGGGTGGTAGGTCTGGATGATCTCCCGCACGCCGCGATAGACGATCTGCAGGCGCTCATGCAGCTCACCCGCTCCGGTGCGGATGCAGCCCGAGGCCACGTATTCGCAGCCACGCCCGGTGTCGCGGACTACGCCGTAGCCGGTGATGCGCGAGCCGGGGTCGATGCCTAGTATTAGAGTCATAACGCCTTTGAAGTCAGTGAATCAACAATACCCAAGTACAACACAAAACAAATGTGGGAGCGGGCTTGCTCGCGAAGGCGGTGGGTCAGTCTGATCATCGACAACTGACACACCGCAATCGCGAGCAAGCCCGCTCCCACAGGGGACTGGCGGGCAACCTTAACTGAGCTGCGCAGCCACGTCTTCCGGGATGTCCGCGTTGGAGTAGACGTTCTGCACATCATCGAGGTCTTCAAGCATGTCGATCAGCTTGAGGACTTTCTCGGCGCCCTCCAGGTCCAGCTCGGCACTGGTGGTCGGCAGCATGACGATTTCCGCGTCGTCACCCTTGAAACCGGCGGCTTCCAGGGCGTTACGCACGGCATAGAAACCGGCGAACGAAGTGAACACATCGATGGAACCGTCTTCGTTGGTCACCACGTCATCAGCATCGGCGTCCATCGCCGCTTCCATCAGTGCGTCTTCGTCGACACCGGCGGCGAAGGAAATCTGCCCCTTGCGCTCGAACAGGTAGGCCACGGAACCATCGGTGCCGAGGTTGCCACCGCATTTGCTGAAGGCATGGCGCACGGCCGCTGCAGTACGGTTGCGGTTGTCGGTCATGCACTCGACCATCACTGCCACACCACCGGGGCCGTAACCTTCGTAGGTCAGTTCGACCATGTCGTCGGTATCAGCCGCACCGGCACCGCGAGCAACGGCGCGATCGATGATGTCGCGACTCATGTTCGCCCCCAGCGCCTTGTCCAGGGCCAGGCGCAGACGCGGGTTGGACCCCGGATCACCACCACCCTGGCGGGCAGCGACGGTCAGTTCACGAATCCACTTGGTGAAAATCTTGCCCTTCTTGGCATCCTGACGTTCTTTGCGGTGCTTGATGTTCGCCCACTTGGAATGACCCGCCATAACTCGCTCCGAATTCTCTTTGAATCATTGCCCGCCACACCCTGGGGCGCCGGCCGGCAAATAAAAATTTCGATCTATCCATAAACAAAGGGCGCATCCGAAGATGCGCCCTTGCGGCCAGTCTTACTCGGCCTTTGGCGTTTCGCGCAGACGAATGTGCAATTCGCGCAACGCCTTGGCATCCACCACACCCGGCGCCTGCGTCATCACGTCGGCAGCACTCTGGGTTTTCGGGAAGGCGATCACTTCACGGATCGACTGGGCGCCAGTCATCAGCATGACCAGACGGTCCAGACCGAAAGCCAGGCCACCGTGCGGTGGTGCGCCGTATTTCAGGGCATCGAGCAGGAAGCCGAACTTCTCTTCCTGTTCCGCTTCGTTGATGCCCAGCAGACGGAACACCGCCTGTTGCATTTCCTTGCGGTGGATACGGATCGAACCGCCACCCAGCTCGGTGCCGTTCAGGACCATGTCGTAGGCACGCGACAGTGCGGTGGCCGGGTTGGCTTCCAGCTCTGCCGGGCTGCACTTGGGTGCAGTGAACGGGTGGTGCAAGGCGCTGAAGCTGCCGTCGTCGTTCTCTTCGAACATCGGGAAGTCGACGACCCACATCGGCGCCCACTCGCAGGTCAGCAGGTTCAGGTCGTGACCCAGCTTGATGCGCAGCGCGCCCAGGGCTTCGCTGACGATCTTGAACTTGTCTGCGCCGAAGAACACGATGTCGCCGTCAACCGCGCCAACGCGATCGAGGATCACATTGAGGTTAGCCTCAGGGATGTTCTTGACGATCGGCGATTGCAGACCTTCGACGCCCTTGGCGCGCTCGTTGACCTTGATGTACGCCAAGCCCTTGGCACCGTAGATGCCGACGAACTTGGTGTAGTCGTCGATCTGCTTGCGCGGCATGCTCGCAGCGCCTGGTACGCGCAGCGCGGTCACGCGGCATTTAGGGTCGTTGGCCGGGCCGCTGAACACCTTGAACTCAACTTCCTTGAGCTGATCGGCCACGTCCACCAGCTCCAGCGGGTTACGCAGGTCCGGCTTGTCCGAGCCGTAGCGACGCATGGCCTCTTCGAAGGTCATGTGCGGGAACTCGCCGAATTCCAGATCCAGGACTTCCTTGAACAGGTTGCGGATCATGCCTTCGGTCAGGCCCATGATGTCTTTTTCGTCGAGGAAGCTGGTCTCGATGTCGATCTGAGTGAACTCAGGCTGACGGTCGGCACGCAGGTCTTCGTCGCGGAAGCACTTGGCGATCTGGTAGTAACGGTCGAAGCCGGCCACCATCAGCAGTTGCTTGAACAGTTGCGGCGATTGCGGCAGGGCGAAGAACGAACCAGCGTGGGTGCGGCTCGGCACCAGGTAGTCGCGTGCGCCTTCCGGGGTGGCGCGGGTCAGGATCGGCGTCTCGACGTCGAGGAAGCCGTTTTCGTCCAGATAGCGACGGATGCTGGTGGTCATGCGCGAACGCAGACGCAGCTTCTCGGCCATTTCCGGGCGACGCAGGTCGAGGAAGCGATAGCGCAGGCGGGTTTCTTCACCCACATCGGAGAACTCGTTGAGCGGGAACGGTGGGGTTTCCGCTTCGTTGAGCACTTCCAGCTCGTAACCCAGCACTTCGATCATGCCCGACGCCATGTTGGCGTTGGTGGCACCGGCCGGACGCAGACGCACCTTGCCGGTGACCTTGACCACGTATTCGCTGCGCACACGGTCGGCAACGGCGAAGGTCTCGGCGCGATCCGGGTCGAAAACCACCTGGGCCAGACCGTCACGATCACGGATATCGAGGAAAATCACCCCACCGTGGTCACGGCGACGGTGAACCCAGCCGCAAAGGGTAATTTCCTGGCCGTCCAGGCTTTCGTTCAGTTGGCCGCAATAATGGCTGCGCATCATGGTCGTGGTTTCACTTCTCGTAATTCGAAATTCGGTTGCAGGCCTTGCGCACTGCAAGGGCTCGCGCGTGTCGTTCAATCGGGTTGCAGACCTTAGTCGGCTTTATCGCCACCGGCCAGATTCTTCTTGGCACCGGTCTTGAAATCGGTTTCGTACCAACCGGCACCGCTGAGGCGGAAACCCGGCATGGACAGCATCTTCTTGAGCTCTGGCGCCTGACAGGCAGGGCAGTCGACCAGCGGTGCTGCGCTGATCTTTTGAATGGCTTCCAACTGATGACCACAGGAAGCACATTGGTAGTCGTACATCGGCATGGGGTTGTCTCGGCGATCAGAATGCTACCGCACACGCTGGGTTTTGCGGCAAAGAGCGGGATTATATCCATTAAATGCGGCCTGTGCAGCCGTAAGACTGCACAGACCGACACTCGATGCATTTCGCCGTCAAGACCTACGCCAGGACGCCGCCGCGCTCTTCATTGCGACTGTGCACGACGCAGACGACCCGCACCAATCCGCTGAAATTCTTCACGCCGCCGTGCCGCAAGTGCACCTCGCGATCGACATGGGACAAGAGGGCGCTGACCGAACAACAGTTGATCTTTGCCATCTCCCCCAGAATGTCCCAGTAAACCTGCTCAAGCCGCAAACAGGTGGCAAAGCCATTCAAACGAACCGAACGGGACAATGGCTGGGCCAACCCCATATCGAATTCACTGACAAAGGGGTCGATCCTTACATCCTTTAATGGACCCAACCTCCCCTCGTTCAATCTACCGTCATAAACCATACCGCTGACACTCCTTTGCCATTCCTGGTTTCTATCAAAGCCATGTTGCAAGGCTTATAAAAACGCAGGCGCAAAGTTATATCCAGATGACTTTATGACCATCAACGTAGGATAAGCCAACAACGCGAGGCGGACGATGGAGACGGTCCTAGTCTGACTGCTTTCCTACAGTGCAGAGCGCGAAATCCCTCGACCCCGGCGCAAAAAGCACAGTGCGCAAGCCCCTTGATCCAGGTCAATCGCGCACTGCAGCCCTGTCAACTCAGCAGCGCGCGCAACATCCATGCAGTTTTCTCGTGAACCTGCATGCGCTGGGTCAGCAGGTCGGCCGTCGGTTCGTCGCTGACCTTGTCCAGCAGGGGGAAAATCCCCCGCGCCGTACGTGTGACCGCTTCCTGCCCCTCGACCAATTGCTTGATCATGTCCTCGGCACTGGGTACACCCGGTTCCTCCTTGATCGAAGAAAGGCGCGCATAAATGGAATAGGCGCCCGGAGCCGGGAAACCCAGCGCACGAATGCGTTCGGCAATCGAGTCCACCGCCAGGGCCAACTCGTTATATTGCTCCTCGAACATCAGGTGCAGGGTCCGAAACATCGGGCCGGTGACATTCCAGTGGAAATTATGGGTTTTCAAATAAAGGACGTAAGTGTCCGACAACAGGCGCGAAAGTCCGTCGACGATGGACTTGCGATCCTCTTCACTGATACCGATATCGATTGCCATGCTATTCCCCTAACGGTGATGAATTCATCCAACAGGTGAACGACCACTCTAGCAAGCCTGCTACGCAATCGCAGCCCGGATTGCTGTGACGCCTGTGACAAATCGACTCGAAACACCGCTGGACACCCTGATTTGAGTAGCTGTGAGCTTTGCTGTTAAATAGACGATGTGTTGTCAACGCCTTCTTTTCCGGGCGCTGCGCATAGGCTGATGCCCGGTGCGTGTCCAACGCCTCTCATTGTTCCGAAGCGAACCGTGCCCTATCAGCTCTTCCTTGTGATCCGCCTGAACGTGAGTTAATCAAAATGTTGAAAATCGTCCACCTCCTAATGGGCGCAGCGGCCTTGCTGCTGTCCTTCATTCCAAGCCTGCGATCCGAAGCCGTTCCTTACCTGCAACAACCCGATGCGTTGTACCTGGCCTTTTTCGGCCTGCTCAACCTCATCCTGGCTCCAGTGATTCCCAACTGGAACAAAGGCCCACGCCACCAACTGCAGAACCTGGTCAGTGCCCTCCTGGTACTGGCTGTCGTCCTGCAAACCCTGACACTGTTCGCGCCAATGCCGGTCATCGCCGGTCAACCGGCCGTTCTGTTCAGCCTGGTGGCTGCCCTGATTGCCGTCGTACTGCACCTGGCCGTCAGCTTCCATAAATCTTCACCCGCTACCGCCGCGCCAAGCTACGACATGAGCAACCGCGATACCGGCACCGTCAAGTGGTTCAACACCTCCAAGGGTTTCGGTTTTATTTCCCGCGACTCCGGCGATGACATCTTCGTGCATTTCCGCGCCATTCGAGGCGAAGGCCATCGCGTCCTGGTCGAAGGCCAGCGTGTGGAGTTCTCCGTGATGAATCGTGACAAGGGCCTGCAAGCCGAAGACGTTATCGCTGCACTGCCGCGACGCTGATTCACGGCCAAAAAAAACCGCGAACAGCTTGGCTGTTCGCGGTTTTTTTGTGCCTGTCTTCCAGCCCTTGGGGTCAGTAATGCGGCGGCGGTGCGTCTTCTTCGAAGACACTGAACTGGCCAGCCATTTCTTCCTGTCGCTTGAGCAAGGCAGCCATTTGCAGTTGCAGTCGCTCCACTGCGCGCTGCTGCGCGGTCAACACATCATTCAGGGCCTGGATAGTGTCGTCCTGAAAGGCCAACTGGGTCTCCAGGTCGGTAACGCGCTCTTCAAGGTTCATGGTTCAACCCTCCAGAAACGTGAAGTCTTCGGTCAGGATCAGGCGCAGCCGCTCGCGGATCGTCGCCACCTGCTCTGCCGAATACGGCTTGGCCGGATGTTTGCCCCACACCGGAGCAGGCCAGGCTGCGTCCCCATGCTTTCGCACGATGACATGCATGTGCAATTGGCTGACAACGTTACCCAAGGCCGCGACATTCAACTTGTCGGCATCGAACGAATCCTTGAGCAATTCAGCCAGCGTGGTCGTTTCCTGCCACAGCTGCTGCTGATCGACGACATCGAGCTGAAATATCTCGCTGATATCCTCGCGACGCGGCACCAGGATGAACCAGGGGTAGTTCGAATCATTGGACAACAGCAAGCGGCTGAGCGGGAAATCGCCAATCGGCAGGGTGTCTTGTTGAAGTCGTGGATCTAAAGCGAACACTGTGCGCACTCCCGGATGTTCATCATTTTCAGCTTAGCGCCCGCCCCCGATAGGCGCAGCGCCAAGCGACAGGACGGCAGCATACCTGCGAACGTCGCTGGCTTCACGACGAAGCGCATCCCCGCCCCGGCCTGGTCGACGAATCAAGAAGCGAGCGCCCCGGCATGAAACATTTCCCTCACATTCGCACCATTACAGAACCGCGGGCCAAATGGGAAAAGCCGAGATGCCTGGTAAACCGGGGCTTGTGCACTTTTCAGCACAGATCTCACTGTATGAATTCAGTACAGCAAATAAAAATTTTTGCACCAAAACCGCACATCGTGTCTACGCTCAATGCGTCGGGCATCCGCCAATTACTCACTGATGGGGTGAACCGGTAACGTTTTTCGTTGTCGAGCCGCCAAACCGCAAGTCGCAACACGATGCCAGGCAAAGCGTCAAGCCCCTTCAAAAGGTGCGTGTAACCCCCGGTTTTATGAGGTTTTTAAGAAATCAGGCAGGCGTTCAGAAAAAAAAACAGCGAAACCGCAATTTGTGCACGCTTGTTGCATTCACACCCACATCGCCTTCGGAGCCGCCACGGGAAGTGGATCGTCTGAAGGCAATAAAAACAGTGGCAGGGTTGCCCGATGGAGATTCAAGTGCTTCACCAAGGACTCTTTTAACCGATGCTCAAGCTCTGGAAAACAGCGCTGAAGTTGCCATTCCTATTGCATTGGGGCTGTAAATTTGCGACATCTACCCAGCCATTTGCGACAGGGTCGTAAAGAAGCTGAAAGGTTGGATGCGCAAGTATCGCCAATAGGGTCGGCGTGATATAAGTTTGCGCCGACACAAAAAGAAAGAGCCGCCCAGATAAAAAAACAGGTGGGACGGCAGTACTCTTCAAAACCAAAGGAGCAAATCACGATGCGCGTGATGAAGTGGAGCATGATCGCACTGGCAGTTGCAGCAGCCGCCAGTACTCAAGTGGCAACAGCGGCACCGTTCGTAAGTGACCAGGCAGAAGCCAAAGGTTTTGTTGAAGATGCAAAAGCAGACATCCTGCTGCGCAACTACTACTTCAACCGTAACAACAAAGACGGCGGCAACGACCAGAAAGACTGGACCCAAGGTTTCTGGGGTAACTTCAGCTCCGGTTACACCCAAGGTACTGTAGGCGTCGGCGTTGATGCGTTCGGTTACCTGGCCATCAAACTGGACGGTGGCGACGGTACCGGCGGTACCGGCAACATGCCAGTTGGCGCCAACGGCGTTCAGGACAGCCAAGGCAAGGCCGGTGGCGCTGTTAAATTCCGCGTATCGAAAACCGAGCTGAAAGTCGGCGACATGCAGCCAAGCACTGCTCCAGTGTTCGCTGTCGGCGGTTCCCGTATCCTTCCTCAAACTGCCAGCGGTTTCCAACTGCAGAGCAGTGAAGTCAAAGACCTTGACCTCGAAGCCGGTCACTTCTACTCGTCGACCAGCCAGGACCGCAACTCGCGCGATGGCGGCCTGTGGGCCAACTACGCTGGCGTTGAAGCCAACACCGTCGACTACTTCGGCGGCAAATACGGCATCACCGACGCGCTGAGCGTTTCCCTGTACGGCGCCAAGCTGGAAGACATCTGGAACCAGTACTACGCCAACGCCAACTACACCATCCCGATGGGTGGTGATCAGTCGTTGAACCTGGACGGTAACATCTACCGCACCACTGATACCGGCGACAAAGAAGCTGGCGACATCAGCAACACCACGTTCTCCCTGGCTGCTGCTTTCTCGTTCCTGAAAGCACACACCCTCACCGTGGCCTTCCAGAAGGTCAACGGCGACACGCCGTTCGACTACGTCGGTGTGGGTAAAAACAACCGTGGTGGCGACTCGATCTTCCTCGCCAACTCCATCCAATACTCTGACTTCAACGGTCCTAACGAGAAATCTGCCCAGATCCGCTACGACCTGAAAATGGCTGAGTACGGCGTTCCTGGTCTGAGCTTCATGACCCGCTACGTAAAAGGCTGGGACATCGACGGTACCGGTCTGGCTGACAACAGCGTTTACCGTAAATCCAACGGTGACCCACTGTACGGCGCTGACGGCAAACACAACGAAACCAACTTCGAAGCCAAGTACGTTGTACAGACTGGCCCGGCTAAAGATCTCTCCTTCCGCATTCGTCAAGCATGGCACCAAGCTAACGCTGACCAAGGCGAAGGCGACATCAAAGAGTTCCGTCTGATCGTCGACTACCCGCTGTCGCTGTTGTAATCGCATCCAGTTAGTTTGCGATAACAAATAAAAAGGCCCATCTTCGGATGGGCCTTTTTTTGTTACAAGCTTGTTACTTACTGCACGGCAGATTCCTGCACCACGCGAATCACTCGCTGTGGAAAGGGAATATCAATGCCCGCCGCTTTCAGGCGATCGCGGGATTGTTCATTAAACATGAACATCACATCCCAATAATCCGCTGTTTTTACCCAAACCCGCAAAGAAACGGTAATGGAACTGTCACCCAAGGTAGAAATGACAGCCTGTGGTGCCGGCTCAGCCAGGATGCGCTCATCCTTGGCAAGGTCCAGTAACACCTGGCGGGCCTTCTGCAAGTCAGCTTCATAATCCACACCCACATCGAACACCACCTTGCGGGTAGGCTGACGGTTGGTGTTGGTGATGATGCCGTTGGAGAGATTGCCGTTGGGAACGATGATGGTCTTGTTGTCACCAGTGCGCAGCACCGTGTGGAAGATCTGAATGCTGTCGACCGTACCCGCCACACCCTGGGCTTCGATCCAGTCACCAATGCGAAACGGGCGGAACAGCAAAATCAATACCCCACCCGCGAAGTTCGCCAGGCTGCCTTGCAACGCCAGACCAATGGCCAGACCGGCAGCACCGATCGCAGCAACAAAGGACGTGGTTTCCACACCGATCATCGAGGCCACGCTGACGATCAGCAGCACCTTGAGGATGATGTTCGCCAGACTGCTGATGAAACCTTGCAGCGCCAGGTCGGCATTGCGCAAGGCCAGCAGGCCGCCGAGCTTGTGCGTGACCTTATTGATCAGCCACCAGCCGATGGCCAGGGTGATGACGGCCAGTAACACACGACTGCCGTACTCCATGATCATCGGGATCCAGGCTTGGGACGCCTTGACCAGGTTGTCCACTTCAGCGTTCAAGTCCATCTAGGTTCTCCTGATTGGCGGCCATACGGCACACAAAAAAATCAGGGGCAAAAATGCCCCTTGGGTTTACACACGACTTTCCCTGTAGGAGCGAGCTTGCTCCTACACATAAAGGCATCAATCGCGGAAGTTGTTGAACTGCAGCGGCATGTCGAACGTCGCGGCGCGCAGGGCCGCGATGGCTTCCTGCAAATCGTCACGTTTCTTGCCGGTCACGCGCACCTGCTCGCCCTGGATGGCGGCCTGCACCTTGAGCTTGGCGTCCTTGATGTGGGCGACGATCTTCTTCGCCAGCTCCTTGTCGATGCCTTCCTTGAGCACGGCTTCCTGCTTCATCAGCTTGCCCGAGGCGTAGGCATCCTTGACTTCCAGGCACTGCACGTCGATTTTGCGCTTGACCAGTGCCAGCTTGAGGATCTCAATCATCGCTTCAAGCTGGAAATCGGCTTCAGCGGTCAGGTTGACGGTCAGGTCCTTTTCCTTGAACTCGAAGCTGCCTTTGCCCTTCAGGTCATAGCGACGATCGAGTTCCTTGACGGCGTTCTCGACGGCGTTGGTGACTTCGTGTTTGTCCAGTTCGGATACCACGTCGAACGACGGCATGTAATTTCTCCAATAAAGGGCGCACTCGATAACGAAGGAGCGCGCATGGCTTGCGGTTAAAATCCGCGCTGATTATAACGGGTCTTTCCGATCATTCACTGTGGGCCCGCGATGCTGGCCTCAAACAGAGCGAAAAGCTGATGTCTACACCCTGGCATGTTCTGGGCGCCGGCAGCCTTGGCACCTTGTGGGCCACGCGCCTGGCGCGGGCCGGTAAAACGGTCAGGTTGATCGTGCGCGATGAAGCCAGGCTCACGGCCTATCAGGCGGCGGGCGGCTTGACGCTGGTGGAACATGGACAAGCGCAAACCTTCAACATTCCCGGTGAAACCACAAAAAGCGCAGCGCCAATCCACCGCTTGCTGGTGGCCTGCAAGGCCTACGATGCTGAGCAGGCGGTGGCCCAACTCGCGTCGCGACTGGCCCCCGACGCCGAGTTGATCCTGCTGCAAAACGGCCTCGGCAGTCAGGACGCGGTGGCCGCGCGGGTGCCTCAGGCGCGCTGCATCAGTGCATCAAGCACCGAGGGCGCCTTCCGCGATGGGGACTGGCGCGTGGTGTTTGCCGGCCATGGCTACACCTGGCTGGGTGACGCGGGGCATCCAGTGGCGCCGATCTGGCTGGAGGATCTGGTTGACGCCGGCATCCCCCACGCCTGGAGCGCCGACATCCTGACCCGGCTGTGGCGCAAGCTGGCGCTCAACTGTGCGATCAACCCGCTGACGGTCCTGCATGATTGCCGCAACGGCGGCTTGCAGGATCACCGTTGCGAAGTTGCCACCCTCTGCGGCGAACTGACCGAATTGCTGCAACGTTGCGGCCAGCCGGCCGCCGCCGAGGATTTGCAGCAGGAGGTCGAACGGGTCATCCACGCCACTGCCGCCAATTTTTCCTCGATGTACCAGGACGTCGCGTATCAGCGCCGCACTGAAATCAGCTACCTGCTGGGCTATGCCTGCAAGGTGGCTGCACGGCATCAACTGAACCTGCCACACCTCAACCAGTTGCAGCAGCGGCTGATTGCCCATCTGCACAGCCTCGGATTGCCCAGCGACTGAGCAGCGGCTACGCTGGCCACTTGTTCCTTGTGTAGCGATCACACTGATGCCATTGCGCCAGCGCCTTGAAAACCTTCCGGTCGGCCAGAAACTGCTGGCCGCCCTGCTGGTGTTGTTGACCACCGTCCTGCTGGTCGCCAACCTGACCTTCATCAGTGCCGCGTACTACATTTCCCAGGAGAGCATGGCACCCCAGGCCTTGCAGACCATCGGCCGGCTGGTGTCCAACCCGAGCCTGGTCTCCGAAGCCCTGCAATCGCCGCAAAGCGCCGAACGCCTGCTCAACGAACTCAACAGTTACTCACCGTTGCGTGCCGCCGCCTTGTACGACGGCAAGGGCGAACGCCTGGCCCAATTGCAGCATGGCGACAAACTGAAGTTGCCCGAGCGGTATCGCCACATCGAAGCCTGGCAAGCCACCGAGTTTCGCAGCAACCAACTGATCACCCTGCCCCGCCCCGGCACCGCACCCGGTCATTTGCTGCTGGTGGCCAGCAGCGAATTGCCGGTGGCTTTCTACACCGGGACCCTGACCGCCAGCCTCGGCATTCTGATCTTCAGCGTGCTGTTGTGGCTGATGATCGCCCGGCAGATCAAGCGCCTGATCACCCGGCCGATCCATCAGCTCGAAGAGTTGTCGCGCCAGGTGACCCGCGAAGAGAACTACTCCTTGCGCGCCTCGCGCGGCAACCATGACGAAATCGGCAGCCTCGCCGAGGCGTTCAACACCATGCTCTCGCGTATCGAAGCGCGGGAGCAGCAGCTGAAACGCGCGCGGGACGACTCCCAGGCCGCCTATGACCAGGCCCAGGGGCTGGCCGAGGAAACCCGCCACACCAACCGCAAGCTGGAACTGGAAGTCCAGGTGCGCAGCAAGATCGAGAAGAAACTCACCGGTTTCCAGAACTACCTCAACAGCATCATCGACTCCATGCCCTCGGCGCTGATTGCTCTCGACGAACAGCTCTACGTGACCCAGTGGAACCAGGAAGCCAGTGCGCTCTCCGGCACCCGCCTGGACGAGGCGCTGAACCAGCCCATTTTCCTTGCCTTCGAACCGCTCAAGCCGTTCCTGCCGCAGATCAAACAGACCGTCGAGCAACACACGGTGGCGAAGATCGAACGCGTGACCTGGTTCAAGGACGAGGAACCCAAGCATTACGCCCTGACTTTTTACCCGCTGATGGGCGGCGCCGGACGTGGTGTGGTGATCCGTATCGACGACATCACCCAGCGCCTGTCGCTGGAAGAAATGATGGTGCAATCGGAAAAAATGCTGTCGGTCGGTGGCCTCGCCGCCGGCATGGCCCACGAAATCAACAACCCGCTGGGGGCGATCCTGCATAACGTGCAGAACATTCGCCGGCGCCTGTCTACCGAACTGCCAAAGAACCTCGAGCAGGCCGAGCAGGTCGGTATTGAGCTCGACACCGTCAACCAGTACTTGCAAGCCCGGGAAGTACCGCAATTGCTCGACGGTATCCAACAAGCGGGGGCACGGGCCGCGAAGATCGTCACCCACATGCTCAGCTTCAGCCGTCGCAGCACCCGGCAGATGGCGCCGTGCGACCTGCCGGCGCTGATCGACCAGGCCGTGGAAATTGCCGGCAACGACTTCGACCTGGCGATCGGTTTCGATTTCAAGGGCCAGGCGATCATCCGTCAGTTCGACCCCGCACTGGGCCCGGTTCCAGGCACCGCCAACGAACTCGAGCAGGTGCTGCTGAATCTATTGAAGAACGCCGCCCAAGCCATTCACCAGCGCGAGGATGATCGCGAGCCAGGGCGAATCATCCTGCGCACCCGGCTTAACCCGCCCTGGGCGGAAATACAGGTCGAGGACAACGGCATCGGCATGAGCGAGAACGTGCGCAAACGCACCTTCGAGCCGTTTTTCACCACCAAGGAGATCGGCCAGGGCACCGGCCTGGGCCTCTCGGTCTCGTATTTCATCATCACCAATAACCACAAGGGCCAGATGGAAGTGCAGTCGACTTTGGGCCAAGGCACCTGCTTTACCTTGCGCCTGCCGCTGACCAGCACGCCGCCTGCCTCTCAAGAACTCAATCAGCTATCGAGGTAACCCATGGGTTTTCGCTTGTCGAAGATTTACACCCGCACTGGCGACAAAGGCGAAACCGGACTGGGCGACGGTCGGCGCGTCCCCAAGGACCACCCGCGCATCGAGGCGATTGGCGAGGTGGACAGCTTGAACAGCCAGTTGGGCGTGTTGCTGGCCGGGCTGGCGACTGAGCCGGCTTTGAACGAGGTGATCGAAGTGCTGGCGCCCTGTCAGCATCGCTTGTTCGACCTCGGGGGCGAACTGGCAATGCCGGAGTATCAGGCACTGAACATGGCGGAAATCGATCGCCTGGAATCGGCAATCGATCTGTGGAATGAAGAACTGGGGCCGCTGGAGAATTTCATTTTGCCGGGTGGTTCGGCGTTGATCGCCCAGGCGCACGTATGCCGCAGCCTGGCGCGCACTGCTGAACGGCGCTGCCAGCAGTTGAATGCGCTGGAGCCGTTGGCTGGGGTGGGGCTGGCCTACATCAATCGGTTGTCGGATTTGCTGTTTGTGGTGGCGCGGGTGATTGCGCGGCGGCAGGGGGTGGCGGAGATTTTGTGGGAGGCGGCGGTCAAGCCTGAGGTTTAAGTGGCGTCTGTGAGGACGCCTTCGGGAGCAAGCCCGCTCCCACAGTGACCGTGTCGAACACGAAACCTGCAGGAGCGAGCTTGCTCGCGATGAGGCCAGCAGCTACACCACGGAATCAGGCCAAAATGCCCGAATCCCCGCCACACCCTGCGCCCCTGCTTCCCAGGCCTTCTGCAGCTCAGCCGGCCCGACGCCACCGAGCAGAAACACCGGCTTGCTGAAACCTGCGATCAAGCTCGACGCCTGTTTCCAGCCCAGCGGTTGGGCATCCGGATGGGTCAAGGTCGGCTGCACGGGCGACAGGGTCACGAAGTCCACGCCCATCTGTTCAGCCAACGCCAGTTCTTCGGCATTGTGGCAGGACGCCGCCAGCCAGCGCGAGGCCGGCAGCGGGCGCCCAGCCGCTGCATATTTGCGCAACTGGGCGGCGGTGATATGCCAACCGGCCGAGGGGAAATCCCCCAGCCACTCGAAAGGCCCCTTGAGCATCAACTGAGCCTTCCCGGCGCACAGCCCCGCCGCGTCGACTGCCAGATCGCGGTACTTGGGGTCGTAGCCGCTGGGTGCCCGTAGCTGGATCAGCTTGATGCCGCCGGCAATGGCTTTTTGCATGCCACGCAGCAGCGCCGGGGCCTCAAGGTCTTCAGGGGTGATCAGGTACTGTGAAGGCAACCGCGCAGCGGCCACGATCGGTTGATTGGCCGCCGGAAACTCGTAGCTCGAAAGATCACGGGGTGCCACCCATTGCAGCGGCTGGCCTTCGGCGCCGTGGGGCTCGCCGGTGAAGTCCGAGACTTCCCAGACATCCAGCAGCACGTGCTTGTCCGGGTAGTCGTGATGGATCTTGATCAACGGACGGGCCGTGACCACCACAATTCCCAACTCCTCGTGAAGCTCGCGTGCCAGGGCGCGCTCAACGGACTCCTCCGCCTCGACCTTGCCACCGGGAAATTCCCACAGGCCACCCTGGTGCTGGGTGTCTGCACGGCGGGCAATCAGAATCTTGCCGCTTGGGTCACGAATGACCGCTGCGGCGACATGAACTCGCTTCACTGCCCAATCTCCTCCAGACCTGCCCGTTGCCACGCCTTGAAAGCCGGCCATTGGTAGATCGTTTCAACATAGGCCTCATCCGCCGCCGGCAACTTCACCTGATACGTGCGCAGGCGCACGGCAATCGGGGCGAAAAACGCATCGGCGAGGGTCGCACCACCAAACAGAAACGGACCGACTTCGGTCGCTGCGGCGCGACATTCGGCCCAAAGCGCCAGCATGCGTTCGACATCGGCCTGTACATCAACCGGGACCGGCGACAGCGGTGCATCGCGGCTCAGGTCGAAGGGCATATTGGCACGCATCGCGAAGAAACCGGCGTGCATCTGCGCACAGGCCGAACGGGCCTGGGCGCGCGCGGCGATGTCCTTGGGCCAGAGCGCGGCATCGGGGAACTGCTCGGCCAGGTACTCGGCAATCGCCAGGGAGTCGGCGATGGTGCCGTGTTCGGTTTTCAGCAGAGGGACCTTGCCGGTTGGCGAGTGTTTGAGGATGCGTTCGCGGGTGTCCGGCTGGTTCAGCTTGATCAGCTCTTCGGTGTACGGGGCACCGGCCAGCTCGAGGGCCAGGGCGCCGCGCAGGGACCAGGAGGAATACAGTTTGTCGCCGATGATCAGGTGCAGGCTCATGGTCGGGACCTTTTGATGGGGTAAGCAGGCCAGTTACTCATTGACTGGCAAGCCGCCATCGCGAGCAAGCTCGCTCCTACAGGGCCAACGCAGATCTCTGTAGGAGCGGGCTTGCCCGCGATGGGGTCGACGCGATCTTAAGTACGGTACTCAGCGTTGATTTTCACGTACTCGTGGGACAGGTCGGTCGTCCAGATGGTTTCGCTGCAATCACCACGGCCCAGTTCGATGCGGATGGTGATTTCTTCCTGCTGCATCACCGCCGCGCCCTGGGCTTCGGTGTAGGTGGCGGCGCGGGCGCCACGGCTGGCGATGCAGACGTCGCCCAAGAACACGTCGATCTTGCTCACGTCCAGGTCCGGCACGCCGGCACGGCCAACCGCAGCGAGGATACGCCCCCAGTTCGGGTCGGAGGCGAACAGCGCCGTCTTGATCAGCGGCGAATGCGCCACGGTGTAACCGACATCCAGGCACTCCTGGTGATTGCCGCCACCGTTGACCTCGACAGTGACGAACTTGGTCGCGCCTTCGCCGTCACGAACGATGGCCTGGGCGACATCCATGCACACTTCGAACACCGCTTGCTTGAGCTTGGCGAACAGCTCGCCTTCGGCGCGGGTGATTTCCGGCAAAGCGGCCTGACCGGTGGCAATCAGCATGCAGCAGTCGTTGGTCGAGGTATCACCATCGATGGTGATGCGGTTGAACGACTTGTTGGCACCGTCCAGCATCAGATTTTGCAGCACGTCACGAGCCACTTTGGCGTCGGTGGCGATGTAGCCGAGCATGGTGGCCATGTTCGGGCGGATCATGCCCGCGCCCTTGCTGATGCCGGTGACGGTGATGGTCACGCCGTCGTGCTGGAACTGGCGGCTCGCACCTTTGGGCAGGGTGTCGGTGGTCATGATACCGGTGGCGGCGGCTTCCCAGTTGTTGACCGAGAGGTCGTCGAGGGCCGCTTGCAAGGCACCTTCGATCTTCTCGACCGGCAGCGGCTCACCGATCACACCCGTGGAGTACGGCAGCACCATGCTGGCGTCGACACCGGTCAGTTCAGCCAGTTTTGCGCAGGTGCGCTCGGCGGCGGCCAGGCCTGGCTCACCGGTACCGGCGTTGGCATTGCCGGTGTTGGTCAGCAAGTAACGCACCGGGCCTTGCACGCGTTGCTTGGCCAGGATCACCGGCGCCGCGCAAAAAGCGTTGAGTGTGAACACACCGGCAACCGTCGAACCTTCGGCACAGCGCATGACCACGACATCCTTGCGCCCGGGACGCTTGATGCCGGCCGAGGCAATACCGAGTTCAAAACCGGCAACCGGGTGCAACGTAGGCAAAGGACCAAGACCAACAGCCATGAATGCGCTCCTCACTAGATGATGTCTGCACCGCTCAACGAGAGCGGTGGTGTAAATGGCAAAACGCCGCGACGGCAAGAGCCGGTCGCGGCGCGGGTATTTCAGCGTATGTAACGGGTTTTACTGGATCTGCCCGTGGCAATGCTTGTATTTCTTGCCCGAACCGCAGTAGCACAGCTCGTTGCGGCCCAGCTTCTGCTCGTTGCGAACCGGTGCGGTGGCGAGGGCAACATCGACCTCTTCACCCAACTGCTCGACTTGTTCCAGGCCGGGCGCTTCGTCGTGCTGGAACTGCATGCGTGCAGCCAGTGCCTCGGCTTCCTGGCGCAGACGCGCCTCTTCCTCGGCCGGATCTTCGCGACGCACCTGAACGTGCGACAGCACGCGGATCGAGTCGCGCTTGATCGAATCCAGAAGCTCGGAGAACAGCGTGAACGACTCGCGCTTGTATTCCTGCTTCGGGTTCTTCTGTGCATAACCACGCAAGTGGATACCGTGACGCAGGTGATCCATGGTCGACAGGTGGTCTTTCCACAGGTCGTCCAGTACACGCAGAACGATTTGTTTCTCGAAAGTGCGCAGCGCCTCGGCGCCGGCCTGGTCTTCTTTCTCGTTGTACGCCGTCATCAACTCCTGCATCAGCTTCTCGCGCAGGGTTTCTTCATACAGGTGATCGTCTTCGTCGAGCCACTGCTGGATCGGCAGCGCCACACCGAAATCGCTCTGAATGGAGGCTTCCAAACCTGCGACGTCCCACTGTTCGGGCAGCGACTGCGGCGGGATGTGCGCGCTGACGGTGGCATTGAGCACGTCCTGGCGGAAATCGGCGATGGTTTCACCGATGTTGTCGGCGGCCAGCAACGTATTACGCATGTGATAGATCACTTTACGCTGTTCGTTGTTGACGTCATCGAACTCCAGCAGTTGCTTGCGGATGTCGAAGTTACGACCTTCCACCTTGCGCTGGGCTTTCTCGATGGCGTTCGTCACCATGCGGTGCTCGATCGCTTCACCAGGCTGCATGCCCAATGCCTTCATGAAGTTCTTCACCCGATCCGAGGCGAAGATACGCATCAGGCTGTCTTCCAGCGACAGGTAGAAACGGCTGGAACCGGCGTCGCCCTGACGACCGGCACGACCGCGCAGCTGGTTGTCGATACGACGCGATTCGTGACGTTCGGACGCGATCACCTGCAAGCCGCCCGACTCGAGCACTTGCTGATGACGCTTCTGCCAGTCGGCCTTGATCTGGGCAATCTGCTCAGGCGTTGGATCTTCCAGCGACGCGACTTCCACTTCCCAGTTGCCGCCCAACAGGATGTCGGTACCACGACCGGCCATGTTGGTGGCGATGGTCAGGGCGCCTGGGCGACCGGCCTGGGCGATGATCTCGGCTTCCTTTTCGTGGAATTTGGCGTTCAGAACCTTGTGTTCGATGCCTTCTTTCACGAGCAGGCTGGACATGTGCTCAGACGTCTCGATGGTGGCGGTACCCACCAGCACCGGGCGACCAGCGGCCATGCTTTCCTTGATGTCATTGACGATTGCCGCGTATTTCTCCTCGGCCGTCAGGAACACCAGGTCGTTGTAGTCTTTACGGGCCAGCGGTTTGTTCGTCGGGATGACGATCACCGGCAAGCCGTAGATCTGATGGAACTCGAACGCTTCGGTGTCGGCCGTACCGGTCATGCCGGACAGCTTGTCGTAAAGACGGAAGTAGTTCTGGAACGTGGTCGAAGCCAGGGTCTGGCTCTCGGGTTGGATATTGAGGTTTTCCTTGGCTTCGATGGCCTGGTGCAGACCTTCGGACAGGCGACGCCCGGGCATGGTACGACCGGTGTGTTCGTCGACCAGCACGACCTGGCCGTCCTGCACGATGTACTCGACGTTGCGATGGAACAGCTTGTGTGCACGCAGGCCAGAGTAAACGTGGGTCAGCAGGCTCAGGTTGTGCGCCGAATACAGGCTCTCCCCTTCAGCGAGCAGGCCAAGACGGGTCAGCGCCTCCTCGACGAACTGGTGACCGGCTTCGTTGAGCTCGACCTGGCGGGTCTTCTCATCGACGGTGTAGTGGCCAGCCTTGGTGACTTCGCCTTCGACCTCCTCGACGTGCAATTCCAGCTGTGGGATCAGTTTGTTGATCTCCATGTACAGCTTGGAGCTGTCCTCGGCCTGACCGGAAATGATCAGCGGAGTACGGGCTTCGTCGATGAGGATGGAGTCGACTTCGTCGATCACGGCAAAATTGAGTTCGCGCTGGAATTTTTCTTCCATGCTGAACGCCATGTTGTCGCGCAGGTAGTCAAAACCGAATTCGTTGTTGGTGCCGTAGGTGATGTCGGCGGCGTAGGCAGCGCGCTTTTCTTCCGGTGGCTGGAACGGCGTGACAACGCCGACCGTCAGACCGAGGAATTCATAGAGCGGACGCATCCAGTTGGCGTCACGGCGGGCCAGGTAGTCGTTGACCGTGACCACGTGCACGCCCTTGCCGGACAGTGCGTTGAGGTAAACGCCCAGTGTACCCACCAGGGTCTTGCCTTCACCGGTCCGCATTTCAGCAATGCGACCTTCATGCAAGGTCATGCCGCCGATCAACTGGACGTCGAAGTGGCGCATGCCCATGACACGCTTGCCGGCTTCACGGGCAACCGCAAAGGCTTCTGGCAACAGTGCATCGAGGGTTTCCCCTTTGGCGATGCGGGCCTTGAACTCTTCAGTCTTGGCGCGCAATTGATCGTCCGAAAGGGCCACCATTTGCTCTTCGAAGGCATTGACGACTTGTACCGTCTTGAGCATGCGCTTGACTTCACGCTCGTTCTTGCTTCCAAAAAGTTTCTTTAACAAAGGCGCAAACATATCGGCAGGATCTTCCACACTAAAGGGATGGAGGGCGGCCCCGTGAGTCGCCCGTGCAGCCCTCATGGCCGCATGCGAACGAGCATTCTACCCGGAAACGATGGTGAGGATAGTGGCGTTATTCCACGATGCATGCACTGCGCTGTAACGGGGCTCACTTAAAATAAGGGCTTTTTGCTGAACTTCAACCCGCTGAGGGCAGAAGTTACCTGTTGATTTAATGAGTAAAGCGCACGCAAAGCAATGGGTCAGGTGCTTGCGGTGCTTTCTGCTACCATGGCGGCTCTGTTACTTCAGGTGTCGGATCATGGCATTTCGCCCTCTCACGGCCAGAGCACCCGCCGTTCTGCTTCGCGAAGCCAAGCCGCTCAAAGCCATTCTCGGTCACGCTCAGCGCCTGAGCCATTTACAGCGCCTGCTCGACAGCCAGTTGCAGCCTGCCGCCCGTGAGCATTGCCATGTAGCGTCCTGGCGCGAAGGCAGTTTGTTGCTGATTGTCACCGATGGTCATTGGGCGACCCGCCTGCGCTATCAGCAAAAACGCCTGCAACGCCAGCTACAGATGTTCGAGGAATTCGCCAATCTCAACCGGATCCTGTTCAAGGTGCAGCCACCCACCGTACAACGAGGCGTGATCGGTCATACGGCAGATTTGTCCACCGATGCCGCCGCAACCATTCAGGCCACCGCCGACGGCATCACCGATCCCAACCTGCGCGCCGCGCTGGAACGACTGGCGGCGCACGCCAAGCCAAAAGCCTGAAGGTTGCCGGCTAGCGGCGTTTGCTGCCGCCCAACAGCGAGCCCATCAAACCGCGCACCAACTGCCTGCCCAACTGATTGGCCGCCTGTCGCATCGCCGATTTCAGGGCCTGCCCGGCGGCGGTCCCCAGGAACTCCCCGGCCTGCTCGGTGAAGCTCGGCTCCTGCGCCTCTGGCGGTTGCGCTTCAGGTTTTGGCGCCAGGTCCTTGCGCCCCATCAGCACTTCATAGGCGGATTCGCGATCGATCGGTTTGTCATACCGCCCCTTGAACGGCGAACCGGCGATCAGCAGGGTGCGTTCGGTCTCGCTCAATGGCCCGATCCGTGATTGCGGCGGCGCGACCAGGACCCGCTGGACCATTTCCGGCGTGCCTTTGTCCTGCAAGGTGCCCACCAGTGCTTCGCCAATGCCCAACTCGGTCAACACCGACAGGGCCTCGAACGCCGGGTTCGGGCGGAAACCGTCGGCCACGGCGCGCAGGGACTTCTGCTCCTTGGCGGTGAATGCGCGCAAGCCATGCTGGACGCGCAAGCCAAGCTGCGCCAGCACGTCATCCGGCAAGTCGCCGGGCGACTGGGTAACGAAATACACCCCCACGCCTTTGGAGCGTATCAGCCGAACCACCTGTTCCAGACGCTCCTGCAACGCCTTGGGCGTATCGGTGAACAGCAAATGCGCCTCGTCGAAGAACAGCGCCAGCAAGGGTTTGTCGGCATCGCCGCGCTCTGGCAGTTGTTCGAACAACTCGGCCAACAACCAGAGCAGGAAGGTCGCGTAGACCTTCGGCGCCTCATGCACCAGGCGGCTGGCATCGAGCAGGTGAATACGACCGCGGCCATCGGCCGCCGGTTGCAGCATGTCTTCGAGTTGCAGCGCCGGTTCACCGAACAACGCGTCGGCACCCTGCTGTTCGAGCACCGCCAGGCGCCGCAGCAGTGCCTGACTCGAACCTGTGGTCATCAACGCCGCGTCGTCGCCGAGCAATTCGGGGTGATCACGCAGGTGATTGAGCAGCGCCTTCAAATCCTTCAAATCCAGCAGCAACAAACCTTCACGGTCCGCGACCTTGAAGGCGGCGTAGAGCGCCGACTGTTGGCTGTCGGTCAACTCCAGCAGCGCACCGATCAGTAACGGGCCCATTTCGCTCAGGGTGGTGCGCAAGGGGTGGCCGGTTTGACCATGAATGTCCCACAGCGCCACCGGATAAGCCTGGGGCGTGTGATTGAGCCAAGGCATGCCCGCAATTCGCTCGGCCACCTTGCCCTGCGGGTTGCCCGCCGCACCGAGACCGCACAGATCACCCTTGATATCGGCGGCAAAGACCGCCACACCGGCATCGCTGAATGCCTCGGCCAGGCGTTGCAGGGTGACGGTCTTGCCGGTTCCGGTGGCGCCTGCGACCAGCCCGTGGCGGTTCGCCAGGCGCATGGCCTGGGCAATCGGCTGTCCTGAAGGGTCGGCGCCGATAATGAGTTGCGATGAATCGTGCATTTTGCCCACCTTGGTTAAACATTGAACGATCACAGTCGATACAAGGGTCGTTGGTAATCCCCTAAGGCGAAGACGGAACCATCAACGTGACTTCACCCGTCGCCCATGCGCGTGCCTGTTATAAAAGCACGCCGTGGGTCCAAAGACCTTATCGGGACATCGATCCATGAATAAAAATATGCGCTTTGGCCATAAGATCCTGCTTGTGGCCGCCCTCATCGTCACTCTCGCCTTCACTGCCTTTACGTTCTACAACGACTATAAGCAACGAAATGCGATCCGCAATGACCTGAACGACCACCTGCATGAAATGGGCAGTGTGACGGCCAACAACATCCAGACCTGGTTGAACGGTCGCAGCCTGCTGGTGGAAAACCTCGCACAAAACATCGCACTGAACGCAGACCAGGGCAATATCAGCCGGTTGCTGGAACAGAACGCGATCACCACGGCCTTCGTCGCCGGTTTCATGGGCACCCAGGACGGGCACTTCGTCATCCGTCCGGACAACACGATGCCGGAGGGTTTCGACCCGCGTGTGCGGGATTGGTACCTGGACGCGCAGAACAGTCGCGGGCCGATACTCACCGAACCCTACACCGATGTGTCCACCGGCAAACAGGTGATTTCCATCGTCCAGCGTGTGTCCAGGGGCGAGCGCCAGGTCGGTGTGGTCGGCGGCGACCTGAGCCTGCAAATGATCATCGACAGTCTCAATGCCCTGGACTTCAACGGCATGGGTTTCGCGTTCCTGGTCAACGCTGAGGGCAAGATCCTGGTGCACCCGGACAAGTCGCTGGTGATGAAATCCCTGTCCCTGGCCTACCCGGACGGCACGCCGCGGATCAATAACGATGTCAGTGAGCTACAGGTCGACGGCAAGACCCGCATTGTCACGTTCACCCCGATCAAAGGCCTGTCGTCGGTGAACTGGTACATCGGTCTGTCGGTGGATAAGGAACAGGCCTACTCGATGCTCAATGCCTTTCGCACCTCGGCAGTGGTGGCTACCGTCATTGCCGTGGTCTCTATCATCGCCCTGCTGGGCATGTTGATCCGCCTGCTGATCCAGCCGCTGCACATCATGACCCGCGCACTGATCGACATTGCCGACGGCGAGGGTGACCTGACCCGGCGCCTGACCATCCAGAACAACGACGAGTTCGGCCAGCTCGGTATCGCGTTCAACCGCTTCGTGGAGCGCATTCACGGGTCCATCCGTGAAGTGTGCTCGGCCACCGTGCAGGTCAATGAGGTGGCGCTGCGGGTGGTAGCGGCCTCCAACTCGTCGATGACCAACTGCGACCAGCAAGCCTCACGCACCAGCAGCGTCGTCGCCGCGATCAACCAGCTTGGCGCCACCGCTCAAGACATCGCACGCAACGCCGCCCAGGCATCGAGCCAGGCCAGCGAAGCCCGCAGCCTGGCCGAAGAAGGCCAGCAGGTGGTCGATCGCAACATCGTCTCCATGAATCAACTGTCGAGGATGCTCAGCGCCTCAAGCACCCATATCGAGTCGCTGAACGACAAAACCGTGAACATCGGGCACATTCTCGAAGTCATCAGCAGCATCTCCCAGCAAACCAACCTGCTGGCGCTCAATGCCGCCATCGAGGCCGCCCGCGCCGGTGAAGCCGGCCGCGGTTTTGCCGTGGTGGCCGATGAAGTGCGCAACCTGGCGCACCGCACGCAGGAATCGGCGGAACAGGTGCAGGGCATGATCGAGCAATTGCAGGTCGGCGCGCGCGAATCGGTCAGCACCATGAGCGACAGCCACCGCCAAAGCCAGGACAGCGTGAAGATCGCCAACCAGGCCGGCGAGCGGCTCGACCGCGTCACCGCACGCATTGGCGACATCGACGGGATGAACCAGTCGGTGGCCACGGCGACCGAGGAGCAGACGGCGGTGGTGGAGGCCATCAATGTCGACATCAACGAGATCGACACGCTGAACCAGCAAGGGGTGCAAAACCTGCAGGCGACGCTGCGGGCCTGCGCCGATCTTGAACGGCAGGCGGCGCGGTTGCAGCAGCTGGTTGGCAGTTTCCGCATCTAGGGTGTCACTCACGGCCTCATCGTCGGAGCGCCGACCGACGATGAGGCCGGTGAAACCATCCCGAAACCCCAACCGAACATCTATTCTTCATTAAGGTCAACCAAGGGAGAGACCAGGTCGGAGGGACGCTCATCGTGCATATCGCTGACATCACCATGTTCTACGCCCCTGCCAGCGGTGGCGTTCGAACCTATCTGGATGCCAAACATCGTCGCCTGGGGATCAAGTCAGGCATTCGCCACAGCTTGCTGATTCCCGGTTCGCATCTGAGTGAAGCCGATGGTGTCTACACCGTACCGGCTCCCGCCCTGCCCTTTGGCAAGGGTTATCGATTCCCCCTTCGCCTGGCGCCCTGGCGCAATGTCCTCCAGGATCTGCAACCCGACCTGATTGAAGTCGGCGACCCCTACCTCACGGCCTGGGCGGCGCTGGATGCCCGTCGCCAGCTCGATGTACCCGTGATCGGTTTCTACCATTCGGACCTGCCATTGCTGGTCAGCAACCGAATGGGCAACTGGGTCACCAATAATGTCGAGGCCTATGTCAGCAAGCTGTACGGCAACTTCGACCGGGTACTGGCGCCGAGCCAGATCATGGCTGACAAACTCATCGGCCTGGGCGTCCAGAATGTATTCGTCCAGCCCCTGGGCGTCGACTTGCACACCTTTCACCCCGACGCACGCGATCCCGACCTGCGCGCGCAGTTGGGCATCGACGAACAGACTCACTTGCTGATTTTCGCCGGGCGCGGTTCCAAGGAAAAAAATCTGCCGGTGCTGCTCGACTGCATGACGCACCTGGGGCGGCGCTATCACCTGCTGCTGGTGGGGTCGTCCATGCCGACGGCTGTACCGGGCAACGTGACGGTGATCGATGACTTCCTTCCGGCATCCGAGGTGGCGAGGCTCATGGCCAGTGCCGATGCGCTGTTGCATGCCGGCGATCAGGAAACCTTCGGCCTGGTGACCCTCGAGGCCATGGCCTGCGGCATTGCGGTAGTGGCCGTGGCCGCCGGCGCTTTTTCGGAGATCATTACCCCAGACTGCGGCCTGTTGTGCGAACCGAACGACGCCTCGGCAATGGCCAATACGGTACGGGAGTTGTTCGCCTCGGGCAGCGTCGACCTGGGTCGGCAGGCTCGTCGCCATGTCGAGCAGCATTACTGCTGGGACACCGTGGTTCAGAGTCTGTTGGGGCACTATCACGCTGTCCTGGGCAACCAATGGCCGCTGATCGCCAATGGCTGACCTCGTGAACACGCCAAGCCTGCTACTGGTGCTGCACGACGTTGCGCCGCAAACCTGGGCCGATTACCAGCCGTTTGTCGAAGCTGTCGATGCCCTGGGCGATATACCGATGACCTGGCTGGTGGTGCCGGACTTTCACCGGCACAACCCCCTGGAAGCTCATCCGGGGTTTCGTCACCTGCTCGACGATCGTGTCGCCCGAGGTGACGAACTGGCGTTGCATGGCTATTTTCATTGTGACGAAGGCCCGCCGCCCATCACACCACGAGACTGGTTCATGCGCCGCATCTATACCCATGAAGGCGAGTTCTACAGCCTGTCCCGCGATGCAGCGTTCGCCCGGTTGTGCGCGGGCATCGAGGTGTTCGATCGATACCGATGGCCGCTGCACGGATTTGTTGCTCCGGCCTGGCTGATGAGCGAAGGCACCCGCCAGGCCTTGAGCCAGTTGCCGCTGCGCTACACCAGCGACGCGCAGCACCTGTATCGCCTGCCGGACTTCGCGCGGATCCAGGCGCCGGGGTTGGTGTGGAGCGCCCGCAGCGCCTGGCGGCGCGGTGTATCCAGGCTGCTGAGCGATCAGCGCGAGCAACGCTGGCGTCAGGCACCGGTGATTCGCCTGGGCGTGCATCCGGTGGACATGCGTCATGGCTTCTCGCGGGACTACTGGCTGGACACCCTCAGGCGTTTGCTGGACGAGGGGCGAGTGCCGTTGACCAAGGCCCATTGGCTGGAGCAGCACAGCCAAAGCCTGGGTCGCGCCGCATGAGCCGGGGCATCCTGCTGTTTGTCGCGCTGCTCGCGGCCATCCTGATTCCCCTGCTGCTCGGCGGCAACCAGACCTGGGCGCGCTTGCAGGCGTTTCCCCTGAGCGTGTTGTTGATCATGTTCACCATGATTGTGCTGTGCTGGCTCGTGAACACACAGCGCCTGCGCCTGTTGCTGGGAGATCAACGGGGCAAGGTCAGCCCGGTGAAAAGCCTGGGCGTGGTGATGGCGGCGGAATTTGCCTATTGCGCCACGCCGGGCGGCAGCGGTGGACCGTTAACGATCATGGCACTGCTGGCGCGCAACGGCGTACGGCCGGCGCGGGGAAGCGCCGTGTTTGCCATGGATCAACTGAGCGACCTGCTGTTTTTCCTCTGCGCGCTGGTGGGCATCCTGATTTATGCGTTGTTCCAGCACCTCAGCGAGCGCATGGAATGGCTGTTGATGGTCAGCGCCGTTTCAATGTTTGGCGGCTTGCTCAGTTGTGTGGTCATCGCACGCTACCACCGCCGGCTGATTCGCCTCAGTGGGCGCCTGCTGATGCGCCTCAATGTGAAAGGCGCCACTCGAATGCGTTGGGCGCGCAAACTCCTGCATTTTCTGGCGGCCTTCACCGACACACTGAAGTTGCCCTTCAACACCCTGATCACGGTATTTGCACTGACCTGCGTGCATTGGCTGCTGCGTTACAGCGTGTTGTACCTGGCGGTGCGCGGTCTCGGTGCCGACCTGCAATGGGCGTGGAGTTTCCTGATTCAAATGCTCTCGCTCAGCGCGGGGCAATTCAGCCTGTTGCCCGGCGGTGCCGGCGCTGCGGAACTGACCTCGGCTGCGCTGCTGACGCCCATGGTCGGCAAATCCACCGCTGCGGCAGCGATCCCTGATCTGGCGCGCGGTGACCTATTACTTTTACCTGGTGGTGGGCGGGCCGGTGTTTTTGCTGATGCTGGGGCGGCCGTTGCTGAAAAAACTGATGCGACCCAAACACGTGTAAACCGCCATCGCGAGCCGCGGCCCTTGCCTACGTGTCCTGCGCAAATCTACTGTGGGAGCGAGCCTGATCGCGATGATGGCTCGACCACCGCTGGTTGTCAGGCTGCCCGCGTTATCGTTAACGACCATCGCGGACAAGTCCGCTCCTGCAGGAAAACAAGGTGGTGCCAGTCAGTCGGATTTCGCCGGCACTTCGTCGGCTTCTTTGTTCAACTGCTCCCATAGCGCCTGCGCGTCCGGAAACTCAGTGCCATCGTCGGGGCTCAAGTCATCGGGGTCGTAGCGGCTCAAACACCCCTCCCCCAGTGTTGCGGGTGCGCGGGATGTCGCTTTGTCGAGCGGGTCAGCCATGATCAGTTCCTCGATGCAGAAACGGCGAAGGGCCTGGAGCGATTGAACGCCCAGGCCCTTCGAATTTCAACCCTGCGAGGGTGTTATCAGAACACCACAGTCTTGTTGCCGTGTACCAGCACGCGGTCTTCCAGGTGATAACGCAGGCCACGGGCCAATACCATTTTCTCGACGTCACGGCCGAAACGCACCATGTCTTCGATGCTGTCGCTGTGGCTGACGCGCACCACGTCCTGCTCGATGATCGGACCGGCGTCCAGCTCCTCGGTCACGTAGTGGCAGGTCGCGCCGATCAATTTCACCCCACGCAGAGAGGCTTGGTGATACGGCTTGGCACCCACGAACGAGGGCAGGAAGCTGTGGTGAATGTTGATGACCTTGTGCGCATACTCGCTGCACAACGCTGGCGGCAGGATCTGCATGTAGCGGGCAAGGACCACCACTTCGGCATCATGCTGCTTGACCAGGCGCGAGACTTCGGCGAAAGCCGGCTCTTTGTCCTGTGGGTTGACCGGCACATGGTAATAAGGAATGCCGTGCCACTCGACCATGCTGCGCAAATCATCATGGTTGGAAATCACGCAGGAAATTTCGCAGTCCAGTTCATCGCTATGCCAGCGGTGCAGCAGGTCGGCCAGGCAATGGGATTCGCGGCTGGCCATCAATACCACGCGTTTTTTCTGCGCGGTATCGGTAATGCGCCAGTCCATCGCGAACTCTTCGGCAATCGGTGCGAACGCCTCGCGAAAGGCTTCGATACCAAAAGGCAGCGAATCGGCCCGAATTTCGTGACGCATGAAGAACCAGCCACTGAGATTGTCCGAGTGGTGGCTCGCTTCGGTGATCCAGCCATTATGGGACGCCAGAAAGTTACTGACTTTAGCAACGATACCGACGCGGTCCGGGCAAGAAATCACCAACCGAAAGGTGCGCATGGGGGGAAACTCCAGAACTTCGCAAAGGCCGCCATTCTAGCGGCTGTGCAGCAAAACTGCAGTATTGATGACACCTTGTGTTGCTGGCGGCGTCGAGTCCAAGGATGCAAAGCACCCGCTCGAGCATATCCGCCTGTCTGTGACTGCACTCTTTTGGTCCAACTATATGCATCATTATTTAACTGCGTTGCCAATTGATCGCCTATTCATCACAACTAATACAAATAAAGCCCTGCTTAATGTTTACTTGATGAAACAGCCTGACTATTATTGCCGCACTGTCCCCTGACACTCTGCGTCACAACATAAGGTAGTCCCCATGTCCTTGATCAACGAATATCGCGCCACCGAAGAAGCCATCAAAGAGCTGCAAGCCCGTTTGAAGAACCTGTCCCAAGACGACAAACTGCAAACCGAGCTGGAATTCGAAGGCAAACTGCGCGCGCTGATGGCCGAATATTCCAAGTCGCTGCGTGACATCATTGCGCTGCTGGACCCGGAATCGAAAACCAAGGCACCCCGTGGTGGCGTCGTCAAAACTACCGGTACCAAGCGTGCTCGCAAAGTTAAACAATACAAAAACCCGCACAACGGCGAAGTCATCGAAACCAAGGGTGGCAACCACAAGACCCTGAAAGAGTGGAAAGCCAAGTGGGGCGGTGACGTGGTTGAAGGCTGGTCGACCTTGCTGGGCTAAGCGCCCGCGCAATCTGCTACACAAAAACGCCAGCAACCTGCTGGCGTTTTTTTATGCCCGCTATTTCAGGGCCGGCATTTTCATTTTCAAAGCTTCAATCGTTCGCGTAATGCCTGCACATAATTATCCCATTCGCCAAGCACCTGTTGCTGAAACGGCGTAGCGGTATTCTTCAACTGGGCTGCGGCCTCTACGAAAGTTTCAAGGGTATTGGGCGCACCCATTTCACGTTCTGACAAACGTCGCCGACAGAATATTCTCCAACGCTCCTGCTCTTCGAAACTCAAGGTATCGAAAAAGTTACGTGCTCGATATCGAAAAAGTAATTCAGGTAGACGCTCATCATCGAACATCCACGGTTCCCGAGCTAATTGTGCCGGGTCTGCCGCTCGCACTTGCTCGCAAAGACGTCGATCCCGATCACCCAAAAAACCGTCGTACAACTGCTGCTCCGGATCCTGACTCTGCGTGAAGTCTTCGCGGGCATAAATGGCCTGGACTTTATCTTGCCAAACTTGCCGTGCGTCATTTAGTCGCAATGCCCGCGCCTGATAGAGCGCCATGTCGAGCCCCAGCCGCTGCTGATCATCAGCGCGCAGCACTGACATCGGCGCTACCACCGGGCATTTGTTGATGTGGATAAGTTTGAGTGGCACCGGCAACTCGCCCTCGGCCAGATCCTCTCGGCGGGTATACAGGCGCTGACGCAGGGTCTCGGCATCCAGATCGAGCAAGCCCTGAGGGTCCAGGTGCAGGTCGCAAACGATCAAGGCGTTCTTGTTGCGCGGATGCCAGGCCAGTGGCAACACCACACCGACATAACTGCGCGCAGCCGAGAAGCGACCGGAAATGTGGACCATCGGCTGCAACAGTCGAATCTGATCCATCACCTTCTGCTTGCTGCGCAACTGGAACAGCCAGTCGTATAACTTCGGCTGTTTCTCACGGATCAACCGGGCCAGCGCGATGGTGGCGCGCACGTCGGACAGCGCTTCATGGGCATGACCATGATCGATGCCATTAGCGGCGGTGAGGCGTTCGAGCTTGAGGGTGACCCGCCCGTCTTCATCCTGGGGCCAGACCAGTCCATCGGGACGCAGGGCATACGCCGCGCGAACCACATCGATCAGATCCCAGCGACTGTTACCTCCCTGCCACTCACGCGCATAGGGGTCGAAAAAGTTACGGTACAGGCTGTAGCGGGTCATCTCATCGTCGAACCGCAAGGTGTTGTAGCCCGCGCCACAGGTCCCAGGCGCCGCCAGTTCGGCATGCACCCGGGTCATGAAGTCGGCCTCGCTTAAACCGTGCTCGTCCAATTGCCCCGGCGTGATACCGGTGATCGCGCACGCTGCCGGGTGGGGCAGGATGTCATCACTGGGCTGGCAATAGAGGTTGACCGGTTCATCTATGACATTGAGATCGAAGTCGGTACGCAGCCCTGCCACTTGCAGAGGACGGTCGCAACGGGGGTTGATGCCAGTGGTTTCATAGTCGTACCAGAAGATGGAGGTCACGGGCTGTTCCTGAACTGAAGATCAGCGAAGTCTAGGCGTTTGCATCCCGCCCCGGCCAGCGTTGTTGCAGTCAATCACGGCTGGCGTTGCTGCGTGCAATACATAGTTATGTCGTTTTCCCCCCAGAGACTGCTAGCATCGGGTGGACACAGAATCCCGACCAGGCCTCAACATCAGGTTGCCCATGCTCGAGACCGCAGCACAGCCAAGGAAAGCGACGCTGTCCCCGCCACTGGATACGCGGCATCAGGTTGAAACGCCCGAAGGCATCGACCTGCCCTTGCGCCCGGCCGGGCTGATGGTGCGCGCTCTCGCCTTTGCCATCGACCTGGGTTTGCGCGCGTTGATCGTGGGCGTGTTGTTCATGGTCCTGGCGTTCTTCGGCAAGCTCGGTGCCGGGCTCGGCGCGATCCTGATGTTCGCGGTGAACTGGTGGTACATGGTGCTGTTCGAAGTGCTCAACCAGGGAAGCTCACCGGGCAAGCACTGGATGGGCCTGCGTGTGGTTCAGGATGACGGCACACCCATTGGCTGGTCCGCCTCGCTGCTGCGCAACCTGCTGCGCTTCGTCGACCTGCTGCCGTTCGGCTACTTCCTCGGCGCCATCAGTTGCCTGCAACACCCCAACTTCAAGCGCCTGGGCGACCTGGCGGCCGGCACGCTGGTGGTCTATCGAGAACAGCCGGTCACCCGGCCACAACTGCCCGACGTCGACCCCCTGCGTGCGCCCTTTACCCTGACGCTGGTCGAACAACGCGCCGTCCTTGGTTTTGCCGAGCGCCAGGGCGAACTGTCTGCCGCACGTGTCACCGAGCTGGCCACCCTCCTCGCCCAACCCTTGCACGTGCCCGCCCCACAGGCGCTGGCACAACTCAATGGCGTCGCCCGTGGTTTGCTGGGGCCGGCATGAAGCAAAGCCTCTTCGAGAACCGCCACAAGGCCGAATGGGCGCAGTTTTCCCTGATGCTGGATCGACTGGAGCGAAACAAGGACGCCTCGCGGGTCGCCAGTTTTGCCAAGGACTATCGCAGGCTCTGCCAGCACCTGGCCCTGGCGCAGGAGCGTGGCTACAGCAGTTTCCTGGTCGATTCGTTGCAACAGCAGGTGCTGCGCGGGCATCAACAGTTGTACCGCCACCGCAGCCACCTGGGTGCCAATATCATCGCTTTCATCCTCGCGGACTTTCCGCGACTGGTGCGCGAGCAGTGGCGCTTCGTACTGGTCGCCAGCCTGATGTTCTTTGGCAGCCTGATCGGCTTTGCGCTGCTGGTTTACCTGTTCCCGGACCTGGTCTACAACCTGATTCCTTTCGAACAGGTCAGCGAAATGCAAGGCATGTACGACCCGGTTGCCGGTCACCTGGGGCGCTCGGAGGAACGGGCCGCCAGTGAAGACTGGGTGATGTTCGGGTTCTACATCATGCACAACATCGGCATCGCTTTTCAGACGTTCGCCAGCGGTTTGCTGTTCGGCCTGGGCAGCGCGTTTTTCCTTTTCTTCAATGGTTTGATGATCGGCGCGGTGGCCGGGCACCTGACGCAGATCGGTTATGGGCAGACCTTCTGGTCGTTCGTGATCGGCCACGGCGCCTTCGAACTCAGTGCCATCGCCCTGGCGGGTGCCGCCGGGTTGAAACTGGGCTGGGCACTGATCGCACCGGGACGCCTGCCCCGCGCCGAAGCGTTACGCCTGGCGGCGCGCAAAAGTGTGCTGCTGATTTGTGGGGTGATGCTGTTTCTGTTGATTGCCGCGTTTATCGAAGCCTACTGGTCGTCGATGACCGGACCTGCGCCGCGGACCAAATACATGGTCGGCGCGGCGCTCTGGGCATTGGTGGCGATGTACCTGCTGTTTGCCGGGCGGACGCGCCATGCGCCTGAGTGACGCAAGCGTGGTGATCCGCCCGCGCAGCACCTGGGAAGCCATGGACCTGGGTGTGCTGCTGAGCCAGCGACACCGCCGTCTGCTGATGAGCAGTTGGGCAATCATCACCCTCCCGGTCTTTGCCCTGCTGACCCTGTTGCTGTGGGATTCGCCAAGCCTGGCCGTGCTGATTTTCTGGTGGCTGAAACCGGCGTTCGAGCGACTGCCGCTGTACATCCTGTCCAAGGCCTTGTTCGGCGAAACGCCAACCTTGCAGCAGGCACTGCGCCAATGGCCACGGTTGCTCAGGCCACAGCTGCTGGCGAGCCTGACCTGGCGGCGCCTGAGCCTGAGTCGCAGTTTCCTGATGCCGGTGGTGCAGCTCGAAGGCCTGGCTGGGCTGGAGCGGCAACAGCGCTTGCAGGTGCTCACGCAACGCGACGGCGGCGCGGCGCGCTGGCTGACGATCATCGGGGTGCACCTGGAAACGGCGTTGTGGGTCGGGCTGATGGTGCTGTTTTACCTGCTGCTGCCGCAACAGGTTGAAATCGACTGGGGCTGGCAGACGCTGCTGTCCGCCGCCACCCAGGACTGGCGTTGGCTGGAACACCTGACCAATGCTTTCTACGTGCTGGTACTGGTGGTCTGGGAGCCGATCTACGTGGCGTGTGGTTTCAGCCTGTATTTGAACCGTCGCACGGTGCTGGAGGCCTGGGACATCGAGCTGGTGTTCCGCCGCCTGCGCCAACGCCTGAACGGCACCGCCGTGCTTCTGCTGCTGGCCGCGCTTCTTCTGGTGCAGGGAACGCCCAACGTATGGGCCGAAGAACCGGCCACCGGCCCCGACAGCCCGCGCCTGCTCAACCAACCCCTGACCAGCCAGGCTTCACGTGACAACATCCGGGCAATCCTCGACCAGCCACCGTTCAAGAACCGGGAGACCGTGACCCGCTACCGCTTCGGCGATGACAAATCGGCGGGCGAAACTCGGGACGACGGTCACTCCCCCGCTTGGTTGAAGTTGCTGCAAAAATGGCTGAACAGCGAGCATCTCGGCACGCTGGCAAGCGTGATCGAAGTGCTGCTGTGGAGCTTCGTCATCGGCGCGATCGCATGGTTGACCTGGCGTTACCGTGACTGGTTGCGGGCGTTCGTCAGCGGGCGTGCGAAGGTACGGGGCCACAAGGCGTCACGAACGTTGCCGCAACAGGCGTTCGGCCTCGATCTTGACCGCGAGACCTTGCCCGCAGACATCGCCACCAGCGCTGAAAACCTGTGGCAATCCAACCCCCGGGAGGCGCTCGGTTTGCTTTACCGCGCGCTGCTCAGCCACATGCTGCACGAATATGACCTGGCATTGACGCCCGCCGATACCGAAGGCCAGGTGCTGACGCGCATCGAACGCCTGCAACGCCCCGAGTTACTGGCCTTCAGCCAAAACCTTACCCACCATTGGCAAAACATGGCCTACGGGCATCGCGTGCCCGCCCCGTCCGTGCAACAGGCGTTGTGCGAGGGCTGGCGCCGCCTCTTTGGTGCGGGGGCACAACCTTGAATCGGCGCCTTGGGCAGGTCGCCGGCATGGTCATTGCGCTGCTGTTGGTTGCGCTGAGCGTCTACCTGTATGCCAGGGCGACGCCCTATCAGGAGGAAGTCGACCACGGCCCTTCACCCGAGGCTGCGGCCAACCCTTACCTGGCCGCCGAAGCCTTTTTGCGCAAACAGGGCTTGAGTGTCAGCCATGCCAATGGACTCGACGTCTTGCCGACCCTGGAACCGCGCGAGCAGAGCCTGCTGTTGCTCGGCGATCGCTCCAGCATGACCCCGCGCCAGATTGAGCAAGTGCTGAACTGGACCCGCGCTGGCGGGCGACTGCTCTTTATCGCCGAGTCGATCTGGGATGAAAAACTGGGTCGCAGCCACGACCCGCTGCTCGACCGCGTGCAGCTTCACCAGTTGCTCAGCGACGACCTGAAGGACGCGCCACCGCAGGCCGAGCAGGACCCCTACCCGAAACTGACCAAGCTCTATCTTGAGGACGAGGACGCCCCCGCCTACGCGAGCTTTCGCACCACTTTCCACCTCGAAGACCCGCACAACCTGGCGCAAGCCTGGGCGAACAGCGCCAAGGCCACCCACATGATGCAACTGAACCACGGGCTCGGTTCGATCACCGTCGTCACCGATGCCGACCTCTGGAAAAACAACGCCATCGAGCGATACGACAACGCGTGGCTGCTCTGGTACCTGACCGCCAATACCCGCGTGACCCTGATGTTCAACACTGATCACGACGGTCTGCTGACCCTGTTGCTGCGGTACTTCCCCCAAGCACTGGTGGCCCTCGCCGCCCTGATCGTCATGGGCCTGTGGCGCGTCGGCGTGCGCCACGGGCCCTTGATCGAGCCCGCACCACGGGCCCGCCGGCAACTTCACGAACACCTGCGCGCCAGCGCCGATTTCATGTGGCGGCGCGGCGCGCAAGCCAACCTGTTGCAAGCCTTGCAGCACGACATCCTGCGACGGGTACGCCGACGTCATCCCGGTTTTGAAAAACTGGGCGTCGCCGAACAATGGCTGGTACTGGCACGCCTGACCGGCCAGCCCACCCGCGCCATCAGCCAGGCCATGGGCCCGCGAGGCAAACAACGGCTGTCCAGCGTTGAATTCAGCCGCCAGGTCGCCCACTTGCAAACCTTGAGGAACGCCTTATGAGTGAACAGACCCAGCCCGGTACGCCGAGCCACGCCGAGCAGCAACGCCTGCGTGCCATTCAATTGGCCCAGGCAATCAGGGCGGAGCTGCAAAAAGTGGTCATCGGCCAGGACACGGTGATCGACGACGTCCTCTGCGCCCTGATCGCTGGCGGCCATGTGCTGCTCGAAGGCGTGCCCGGGCTGGGCAAGACTCTGCTGGTGCGCGCACTCGCACGCTGCTTTGGTGGCGAATTCGCGCGCATCCAGTTCACCCCGGACCTGATGCCCAGCGACGTCACCGGGCACGCGGTGTATGACTTGCAGACCGAGCAATTCAAGCTGCGCAAGGGGCCGCTGTTCACCCATTTGCTGCTGGCCGACGAGATCAACCGTGCCCCGGCGAAAACCCAGGCGGCGCTGCTCGAGGCCATGCAGGAACGCCAGGTCACCCTGGAAGGCCGCGCCCTGCCCATCGCCCAACCGTTCATGGTGCTCGCCACGCAAAACCCCATCGAACAGGAAGGCACGTACCCACTGCCGGAAGCCGAGCTGGATCGCTTCATGCTCAAGGTACGCATGGGTTACCCCGATGCCGAGCAGGAGTTGCAGATGGTCCGCCAGGTCAGCCGTTCGACCCGCGCCGACATGCTCGACGTTCAGCCGCTGCGCACGGTGTTGCAGGCCAAGGACGTGCTGGCCTTGCAGCGCATCGCCAGCGATCTGCCCCTGGACGATCAGGTCCTCGATTACGCCGTGCGTCTGGCTCGCACCACTCGCCATTGGCCGGGCCTGAACCTGGGTGCCGGCCCTCGAGCCTCCATCGCCCTGGTGCGCTGCGCACGGGCGCGGGCCTTGCTGCGCGGCGGCGAATTCGTGATTCCGGATGACGTTAAAGGGTGTGCGCTGGCCGTGTTGCGCCATCGCGTGCGCATTGCCCCGGAGCTGGACATCGAAGGGCTGGAGGTCGATCAGGTGTTGCGCCAGTTGCTCGATCAAGTGCCGGCACCGCGCCTGTGAAACCTTCGCGCCTGCTGTTGGGCTGGCTGGCGCTGTTGCTCGCCATTGCCATTGTGCTGGGCGCATTGCGGGCACTGGAGGTCGGCGTTCCCGGAACGCTGCTGTCGATCAACTGGGGGTTGCTGCTGGCGTTGCTGGCCCTGGCGTTAATCGATGCATGGCGGGTCAGACGCCTGCCATCGCCGCACATCAAACGACAACTGCCCGGCAGCCTGGCGCTGGGTCGCTGGAGCGAGGTGCGGCTGGAGGTCGAACATGACTTTACCCAACCGCTGACTGTCGAGCTGTTCGATCATGTGCCCGGTGGCCTGAGTTTCGAGAACCTGCCGCTGTCGGTCGAGCTGCAACCGGGTCAGCATACTCAGGCGGGTTATCGCCTGCGCCCGCTCAATCGCGGGCACTTCACCTTCGAGCGCTGTGAAATCAACCTGCCGAGCCCCCTGGGCCTGTGGACCGACAAACGCTTGCCCAGCGTGCCCGGCAGCACTCGCGTCTACCCGGATTTTGCTCGTCTTTACGGCGGCCAATTGCTGGCGGTGGACAACTGGCTCAGCCAACTGGGCGTGCGTCAGCGGCAACGGCGCGGGTTGGGTTTGGAGTTTCATCAACTGCGCGAATTTCGCGAAGGCGACAGCCTGCGCCAGATCGACTGGAAAGCCACGGCACGGCAACGCACACCGATTGCCCGCGAGTATGAGGACGAGCGCGACCAGCAAATCGTGTTCCTGCTCGATTGCGGCCGCCGCATGCGCAGCCAGGATGGTGAGCTGACGCATTTCGATCACGCCCTCAATGCCTGCCTGTTGCTCAGCTATGTCGCCTTGCGCCAGGGCGACGCGGTGGGCCTGAGTACCTTCGCCACCGAGCAATTGCGCTACCTGGCACCGGGCAAGGGTGCCGGGCAGCTCAATGTGCTGCTCAACACCGTCTATGACCTCGACAGCAGCCAACGCAGCGCCGACTACCAGGCGGCGGTGACGCAACTGCTGGCCCGGCAAAAACGCCGCTCGCTGGTGGTGCTCGTGACCAACCTGCGCGACGAAGACGATGACGACCTGCTCACGGCGGTGCAGCGTTTGGGCAAACAGCACCGGGTGCTGGTCACCAGCCTTCGCGAAGAGCTGCTCGACAGCCTGCGTCAGACATCGGTGCAAACGTTGTCGCAAGCGTTGACCTATTGCGGGACGGTGGACCTGCTCAATGCGCGGGCCGACGTACATGAGCGGCTAAACGCCCATGGGGTGCCAGTGCTGGACGCCACCCCCCATGAACTGGGTGCGGCGCTGGTGACGCGGTATCTGGAATGGAAAAAGGCTGGAGTGTTCTGAAGGACGCCGATCTCTGTAGGAGCGAGCATGTCGAGGCGTCGAACCGTCGCGATGGTCGTTAATGATGACGCAGGTTGTCTGAAAGCCCGTGGTGTCTGGGCCTCCATCGCCAGCATGCTGGCTCCTACAGGACGGCGCCGATCAACTGTGGGAGCGAGCATGTCGAGGCGTCGAACCGTCGCGATGGTCGTCAACGATGACGCGGGTTGTCTGGAAGCCCGGGGTGCCTGGGCCTCCATCGCCAGCATGCTGGCTCCTACAGGTACAGGGCTCAGGGGTTGTACTCTTTGTTGTCGAGTTTGAGTTGTTTGACTCGAAGCGGCGGGATCAGCACGTCGCAGGTGATCGCGGTGAGCCGCAGTCCGCCTGAGCCGCCGATGCTCGGGCCGTGCAGGGTGATGTCGAGGCTCTCGTCCTCTTGTGCCATTTTCTCCAGATGCTGCAGTGGATATTCGTTCCACTCAGCCTTCCCGGGGAGGCCGCTCAGGCCGATGATGGTTTCCAGGCCCAAGCTGGTGGTGATGACGATTCTGGACTCTTTGCCGTTGGCCACGTTTTCGTACTGACATCCCAGGCGAAATTTCACCTCCGGCCACTGGGCCACGGTAAAACGCGGCACCATCACCTTCTGGAGCACCTGCGCGCTGGCATTGAGGTGCATGTAGTATCCATACGTCTCGTCTATGAATACACCGGCAAAGCCGACGCCATCATGTTTCCAGTGTGCCTCCCAGTTCGGTTCGAACTGGCTGGATTTCACCAGATTACGGCCCGGGATTTCTTCATCGCTCATGATGTGTTCACCTCGAATGGTCAAACGTTCCCGAGACGCCGGCGGCGTCCTCGGCATTCTGAATGAGCCGCCCCGATTTCCATCGGGCGGCAGTCATCAACCTTCAAGTTTTTCCAGCACCGCCGCTTTGTATGCCGGCCCACCCACCTTCGCGGTATAGCGCAGGTGTATGATCACGTCCGTCATGCTGTTAATGATCTTCTGTTGTTCCTGCGTATTCGAGCGCGGAAATTCCAGGCGCCATGTGCTGTCTGCACCCGTGCCTTCGAAGGCGAAGTAACGCCCGTCATCAGACATCGACATCTGATGCATACCGGCATCATCCACGCCGGTGCTGATCGCAATCTGCTGGTTATTACGCAGGTTCAACACGACGTCCGGCGGCGGCAGTTCGTGACCTTCCTCGCGATACAGATAAGGCAGACTGTCGGGGTTGGGCTCCAGGGCCGTGACGCTGCGCAGTTGGGTCAGCGTCGCTTTCAAGTCGTCATAAGGACCGAGCACTACCGGCACCGACAGTGAAGCCGTGACGACCGTTCGGCAGTAATGACCCGGGTAATCCTCGTCGAAGAGCCGTTGCGGCAACTCAAAATCGACTTTTCCTGCGATGAGCGCAGCAATGACATCAGGCCATTGCGTTTCCGGCCCGAACACGCCCCGTTCGAACAACTGGCGCAGGGAAATGGTCTTGGTCAGCTCCAGCCGCCGCTCATTACGCTCCAGGTACCGCCGCTCCATACGGGCCAGATCGCCCTGCAGAATTTCCCCCGAACCCAGGCCATGCAGCTTGTCGCTCCACGCGCCCCCCTGGACGAACTGCGACTGGTAATCGCCCAGCTCGTATTGCCAAGCGGACTCCGCCATCTTGCACATCGCAAAAACAGTGTCGTAGGCCTGGAAGAACAGGGTGGACATCTGCCCGAGCAAATAACGGTAGAGCTCGCGATTGGTCGAGCGGGTCTTGTAAAAGCTCAGCACCTCTTCCGCCTGGGCATGCGCCCTGCGGGTCTGCGCCAGGCTGGCCGTGGCGCCGGTGAGCGAGTGCTGCATGGCGAGGATCTGCTGGTCGAGTACTTGCATTTCGCTCCTGGCCTGTCTCGACGCGAATTTCCAATCTTGCGACCGACGGTGGTAGAACGCGCTCTTGTGCAAGGACTCCGCATCAATGGAAAGCCCTGTGGAAAATAAGCCAGCGACCGCCCCGACTGCACCGATTGCGGCGCCCCAATTCACGCCACCAGCAGCCATACCGAAGATGTTCGGTGCACTGTTCGCTACGCCTTGTGCAGTTTGCGCCGCTTGCACCGCAAACAGCGTGTATTTGGCATCCAATACCTTATCGTCCGCCTTGATTTCAGCAGCGACCAGCCTGCTTTCATCGAGGCTCTGGTAATACTGAGCCCGATCCTCGACTACCTTTTTACTTTCCTCCAAGCCTTTCAACGACGCCTTGATCTGGTCGATCGACTGTTGCTGAATGTCGATGGCATAGGCTGACAGCTCTGCGCCATGCATCTGGATCATTTCTTCCTGTTCTGCCCGATCACCGGCCTCCATCAGCAGCCGGACTTCCCGGCCATAGCCGATCAGCATCTGCACCGCATTTTGGGCGATGGCCAGCAACGGCCGGAACCGGTAGTGCGGAATGCTCTTCCAGCCGCCGGCATTTCGTATCGCGCCCCATGAACCACCGGCCTGCGCCATCATCAACTGAGTAGGATGGGTCGGATTTTCATACAAGGCCAGATTCATCTCCTTGCCGTCGAGCGTCAGGTTGTGCCGCATGTTGAACAGGCACTCTTTGATGTACTTCCAAAGGTTCAGCACCTCTGGGTTGGCAAAGGGGCGGAAGACATCCAGTTCCAGAATCGTGTAATCCGCCGTGCCTGCGATCCGCGGCGGCAGATCCCCGATGTTGACCGAGAGCGCGGCGGCATAGGTTTCCAGGGAGGAGAGACCCTGGGCCTTGGTCTCGAGAATCTCGTTGGCCGACCGTGGCACCCAATGGTCAATGGCCTTCGCGGTGGGCTCCGGGCCCATCAGTGCCAGGGCGCGCATGTATTGCAGTTTTGCCGCCGTCAGACTGTCGCGGGTCAATTGTCGATACAGCGAGTCGGCATGGGCGAGGATGCAACGCACGTAGTGGATGAAAACCGCCTTGCGGTAGTGGATACGGTCGGCGAAGGCGATGGCATCCGGGTCAGCCAGGCCCTTGGATTCAAAATCCGGAAGGCCCTCTTCCAGCAAGACCCGGCACTGCCAGTATTGGGCTAGTGGTACGGTCTCGCCGGGCCGTGGGGTACGGATGTGCGGGTTGAAGATGTAGTGAAACCAGCGCTGCGACTCCAGGTATTTGCCCTCGTCGCGCAACCGACAGGCGATGAGGAACACCATGTGAAAAAACAGCTCCCAATAGAAGGTACCGTGGGCGCTGTTGAAGTCGATGGGAACCCCTTCGGTAGGTGAACCCGGTTTGGGTTCAAGGGTGTTCTGGGTGGCCAGGGACAGGAGTTCGTCGATGGAGATGGCGGCTTTTGCCACCAGTTCCGCCCCGAATAGTGAGTTGAGGCGTACCTCTTTGACGCCATCAATGCTCAAAAGCGTGAGATCGAGAAACTGAGCGCCGGACGCCTCTTCCCTGATGGTCGGAGTTTTGGCAACGACCGTGGCATTGGCCACGTTGTATTGCAACGTTTCTGGCGCAGCAAAGTCCCCTTTGAGTAGTTCATTGAGCAGCACTTTTTCAGGTGTCACCGGTTTGAACAGCTTGTCGATAGCGGCATAGAAGCGCTGCGGTGTATCACCAATGTCCAATACGCTCGGGGCAAAACAAATTTGCAATGTGGGTTCAGGCTTTACCTGGGTCCCAACGAACTGCGTGACCACCAACTGCACAGGTGCGCCACGCTCGTGTTTGAACCGTCCCTGGCTAAGGGTCATCGGAACTTTCCATTCGCCACTCATGTCGCGATAGCTGACCTGTATTTTGTATGTCCACCCTCCGAGAATCCTGACAATCAGATCACCGAGAAAGTGCTCCTGATCCTCGAGCTCTTCGGCCTCGACCCACACCACCATCAGAAGAGGGCCAACCATTACAGGGCGCAAGCCGAGCATGTGCTGGGTGGTGGGAATTTTTACTTCCTTCCACTCATCCCAGGCGGCCGGCGAAAGAAAAGTACTCTGCTCATTCAATTCGACCTCGGCCTTGCGCCAGTAATAGGAAAAAGGCTGCACCCGCTTCTGGCCAATCAGGTAGTAATCGGCATTCTTGAAGTTTTTGCCTTTGCCGGGGTCGGTGCCGTTGACGCTGTCGATGTAGCCTGAAACCATCGCCAGGTTGCACAACTCACTGAATTTCGTCAGATGGCCAGACAATGCCTTTTGCACGAACGTTTCTTCGAGCCCACCCTGGGCCATGTTGTTTTCCAGCTCTTTGAACGACTCGGACTTGTTCAGCCGCAACGTCGGGTCTATATAGATCTCCGGATCCTGTTTCAGCATTTCAAAACCGGCCCAGTTGGCTATGTTGCTGCGACTGATGCGCCAGGTATCCAGCTCATCCTTGCTGAAGTCATGGGTATGACCAGGTTCCATGCTGTGGTAGATCGCATTCAGATACTGTTGCACCGCCGCGATCGCTTCGGCCAGGGCCGATGATTCCGGTTGCTGGCCGATTTGCGTGTCCAGCAGCAGGTAGGCGTACAGGTCCTCGACCGAGGAAAGCTCCAGAGGCTTGGTCACCTCCATGTTCGGCGCCATCTGCCCCAGAAAGTAATCGGCGAGGGCGCAGCAACGCAGTTCCTGCAATGTACCAATGACGGTTGTGTCCACTTTGATAACCCCTGGAATGCGGTGTGCTTCCGGCAGTGAGTCGAGACGAACGGCAGACGCCTGCGGACGAGCCCGCTTGGTTCGACTCGCCCGGCGACCTCAGACATCTAACCCCTGGCAATCAATTCCAAATCAATGTTTTCGGGCATCCAGGGCGAAATCAGCGTGTCATTCATGTAAAAGCCCGCACCGCACCTGTAGGGTCCTGGTCCCAACTCGGGCTTGAACTGGACTCGCCAACGTCCGTCCGCATTGACCATGCCCTGCGCATAGAGCGTTCCCGCAGATCCCGTCCGGACTATTCTCACCTCGACGCCGGGCAAGCCGAGCCCTTCAAGCCAGGACTGGACAGGCACTTTGCTGCCCGTGAGCGGTTTGAGAACGACCGGGTGCGCGGCATAGCCAGCCACCACCGTCACCTGCACAGGCGCCGCCGAAGATTCGGTCGCATCAATGTTGCGCTGCGTCACCACGAACGTATGCGGGCCCGGTGACAGCTTCTCGGCAAACCTCACCGCCCACTTGCCATCTGCACCCACGCTGGTCCTGGCCAATACCGCGCCGGCGCCGCCGTAGATGATGATTTGCGCCGAGCGGGTGCCCGTGCCGTGCAGCAAGGGTTGAACCTCGACTTTCGGGGCACCATTGACCGGGGACAGCAGCACCGGCGCCGGCGTCCCCAGGCGGGCGTCCAGTGCCAGGTGCTGGCTGAACCGGTCGCAGGAAAAGATCAGCCTGAACGTGCCATTACGCAGGTCCCGACAGTTGATGCGCCACTGCAGGCTGGTTTGCGCGCCGATGGCGACGACGGCCCCTTCCCGTGGTTCGATGTCCATGCCCAAGGCCTTCGCCGACAGCGCCCCCTCGAACGCCAGCATGCCGAGCGCGCCATTGAGGTCCATGCCCGTGGGCATCTTGATGGTGAGGATGTAATCCCGGCCACGGATAAACTCCAGCGGTGCGCTGGCAGAGGTCTGGGCGACCACGGCCCCGGCCCCGGCCCCGGCAGGTGCCTCGCCCATTTCCCACTCCCAGGCAATGGCCGGGACCACCTTGACGTTGAACGTGCGCTTTTCCGCCGCGACGGTCTTGCGATCGGCCGTCACCACGTAATCACCGGCGACCTCGCCCACGAACGCATAGGAGGATCGCCCCTCACTGTCGGTCGGGATATTGACCGGCGTCGCAGCCGGGCCGGGCCCCGTGTAGCTCCACTCCACGTCACAATTGGGCACCGGCGGCGACTGGTTGTTGTTCGCCTGCCGGACCGTGACGAACAACTGATGGGGAGTGCCCACCCCGGGAAATTCGGGCCGCGCCGATTCCCCATGGATCACCGCCGTTGGTGCGACGTCGACCTCGATCTGCTGCTCGTCCATGATGACCTTGGCGGTGTAGGCCTGCTTACCGGCGGCCGGCGCCGCTACGGTGAACTCGGCGATGCCGTCCGGGTTGGTGGTGGCCGTACCGATCGGGGTCGTACCGGCCCCGGCATACAGCTTGATCTCCACACCCGGTGCCGGCGTTTTGTCCAGGCGCACCACATGGCAGTGAAGCAGCAGCGGTTGCCCGACCAGCGCGACCGAAGCCACCTCCAGGCGGGTGATCGAGGGGCTGTCGATAAAGTCGATGTTGGTGATGACCCTGGCGTCCTTGCTGGCGTAAGTGGCCACCAGGATCGCGTCGCTGATGGGCGCCATACTGGTGACGAGGGTGCTGGCAATGCCGTTTTCATCGGTTGTCGTGCTGGGCGGTTTGGCGGTGAGCCCATCGCCGGTGAAGATCACGGTGCGTCCGATACCAGGGTTCTCGTAGTGGTCCATCAGAATCACATGGACCGGGAAGCTATCCTTGCCGCCGGCGAGGAATTGTTCGTCAGGGCGAGGGTTCGGCGTGCCTCCGGGGGTGAAGCCCACGGTCAGTTCATCGCTTGCGACAAAGATCGTCGGACCAACAGCTTTCATATCCAGACCATAGCGGGCCGTGACCAGCACCTCGCCCTGCCATTTGGAAACCTCGGGCTGGAAGTGCACCACGGCACGCCCGTCGTTGTCGGTGGTGGACCGTTGTTGCAGCAAGCCGGGACGGTTCGCTTCCCAAGTGATGGTGATGTTCGACATGGGGTTGCCCGCCAGGTCGCGTATCCACACCTCGATCAGGGCCACCTGGCCTTTCATGTTGGCGATCAGGGTGTCGTTGATGCACCTGATTTCGTGGGTCACGCTCTGGCCGACCTCGCCGACCTCCTGGATTTGCCCCTCGAACGCGGCGCCGGACAGCACTTCCATGACACGCTCCGCGGCGGTGCGGTAAGCATCCTTGTCACTGTTGTGGGTAAGCAGGCCCAGTTGAATCAGGGCCTTGGCATCCAGCTTGGTGCGGGTGGCCAACTCGCGGATGCGCAGCAGCGTGTCGATATCGTCGGTATCGCGGATCACCAACTTGCCCAGGTAGAGAATGCACTCGATGACCTCCCGAACACCCCAGTTCAGCACTTGCGCCAGTTGCGTCGCGGCGGCGTCGCGGATCAGTCGCTCGTCCTCTGGCGTGAGGATCGGCGGCAGACTGTTGGCCATTCTCAGGTAGTTGAAGAGTTTTTCCGCCGGCTGCCCGGTGTGCTTCACTGCCCGCTGAACCTGGGTCAGTTTGTACAGCGTCGCCAGATTGAGGTTCTGCGCGTCCTGCAGGCCGAACCATTCGAAGTTCCTAGCGGTGGTCAGGGTCGCCAGCATGGCCGACGCCAACGCCAGTTTGCTCGCCACCTCGGCGCGCCGGGTCAGGTGCCCGAGCAGGTTGAGCACACGGTCGCCGAGGTTGATCCTGTCGGTGGGCAGGTTCACTTCCTCGAGGGCGCGCACGGTTTCCTTGAGCAGCACATAGACGCCGCCGGTGTCGACCCATTTGAGCAGCGGCAGCACCTGGTCGTGGGTGCACTTCAACTTCGTCGCCAGGCTTTCCACGACCACGGCGATTTGCGCATCACGCGCCTGCAACACCGCCGCAACCAGGACTGTACGTACCCGCTCTTCATCGCTGGCGGAAATACCGGCCTGCTCCATCGCCGCTTCAACTTCGGCGACCACCCGTGTGTAATCGCTCTCGTCGTTGGTCAGACTCGAGATCAGACCCTTTTCATCGACCAATTGACCGAGCAAGGCCATCCATTCGGTCGTTTCGGCGTCATCGCTCAGCCCGATGCCCGCTGCGCGGAAAACGCTTTCCGACAACAGGGTCGGCTGCACTCGGGTGTACATCTCCTGGATCAGGGTGATTTCTTCGTCCGTCGCGATGGGCGGCGTCACCACCTCCTTCACCTGCGCGACCAGCCAGGGCACGCTCAGGTTATTGTCCTTGAGCCACTGGGCACAGGACTGCGCCGCGTGCATCACGCTCAACACATCGCCCACGCCGCTGGTACCGCTGACCAACAGGCGCGACTCGCCAAGAATACGTTGCAGCACCTCGCTGGCCCCTCGCTCACTCAAGAGTTCGAGCAAGGCTGCCAGTTCGATCGGGTTGAGCCGGAAAAAGGAAGCGAGCAGGGCCAGGCGGTAAAACGACGACAGCACTGGCAGACTGCACGGCAGTTCGTCGGTGAAGTTGTAGCTCTTGGCGACGAAACGCGAGAGGTAGCGCCAGACCTCCAGGTTGAAGCCCAGAGGCCGGCAAATCTGATCGACTATGCGTATATCGTCGCGGGTTTTCGGTTCGATGAAGAAAAAACGCCCATCGGCCTTCAGCGGGGTATCGAACAGGCCTTCCTGGTTGAAGATCAGGTCGAACTGCGGTTGTGCGTCACCTATGCCGAAGGGAAGAATTTCGTCGATCAGCACGACGAACTGATCAATCGTGCAACGGAACAGCAACTGAAACTCGCGGAACAGGCCGAGCGCACGAAGGGCGTTGTTGGTAATTTTGATCGGCTTTTCCGCCATTGCCTTGGCCCGGGCTGCGGGGTCGACCGTTTCGCCGCGGATCTCGGCATGGTGACAGGCCCAAAGAAAGCGATCGACTTCGTAGGGCGGCAAGTCCAGCCAACGGCTCAAGCGCAGCATCCGGTTGATCCGGTCCATGCCGGTGAGCGTAATGTTGAGGAACTGACGGGTCGAACCCTCGACAGGCGCGGACAAGTCGATCGACTTGGTGTTGCCGGAGTTGATGTAGGTCGAGCCAAACTCACTGGGGGTCGGTGCTGCGACCGGAACGTTGGGGGATCGGGTCGGCGCGAAAGTTTCAATCGACAGCAACTGGGTCAACCTCAGCGCGTCGATATCGGCCTTGGCGCAGAAATACACCGAGTCGAGCAGTTTGGCCGCCGTGGAATTGAAGTTATCCAGGTAGAATTTCGCTTCGTTACCGGCGACCACGAAGCGCTCGGTCAACAATTGCTGCTGTTGCGGCCCGAGTTTGCACGACAACTGCAGCGCATTATCCGACAACGCCCCGCGCACGCCAGGCTGCTTGAAGTACGGTGCGGGAGGGTCGATGGCGCGAACGACATGGCCCAGCAATATCCGGTTCTGGTCCAGCACCCGGGTATATTGCTCCTTGTACCACTCGAACGGCATCGACCGGGGGGAAAGCGCGTCACCCGGAGCACGTCATCGACCACCTGATTGTTGTCTTCAAGCGCGGGCGCCAGGTAGGCCTCGATGATGTTTTCCAGTATTTCGTTGAACAGCTTGACCGTCGGTTTTACCTGGAAAGTGGCCTTGGCGTCGATGACCATGTTGGCCAGATCGGGGCGTCGCGTGTCCAGCGTGACCAGTCCGGCGCCACCCGCCGCCCGCGCCTCCAGGTCCCGTGCCAGCGTGATCAGATGCACGAAATAGGCAACCGCGAAGTTGTTCGCACTCATGGTGTTCGGCGGGCTGGCCCCCTCCCACTTCGGTCCGAACAGATCATTGAAATTGGGCATTTCCATCACCGCCCTGGCGCCGGAGCGGTGCAGCGGGTTTTCCGGCCCCTGCCTCACCAGCCGCTGTTCACGAAACTGCCGGGCGGCGTACAGCGCCAGGCTCGCGGCTTTGTCGCGCAGGGCCTGCACGTCATCACCGGCCACCCCGAAGGTCTCTTCCAGGCTCTGGTGATCCATCTTCAGGATGCCGAACACCGAGCCGCCCTTCTCGATGTATTCGCTGCATTTCGCGCGAGTCCTGGCGCCTCGTTTCGTGGGCACGGAGTCGAGCAGTTGCTGCAGCGATGGGTTGGTGATCGCCTTTCTCACTGTCGTTCTCCTGCCAGGGGCGGCGCCGGTAAAGGCGAAGGGTTTTGGTACGCACGACCTTTGTACGCCGGGCATTGAAAACGCCACACCTGTGAGAACTGACAGTGCCGACGGGCGGTAGGTGTTACCGGGGACAGAAAACAGGCATGAGAACGAGGGGGAAGCCCCGTGGCGCAGGGCCGGGGAACGCGTTCGATACGCGGGGGACGGCGGGCAAGAAAAAACTGTTCAGCCAGGAATTCGTCGCGTCGAACGATGAACGCGACGTCAGTCACTGCGAGAACGTCTGGGGCGGAATCAGGTCACGCAGAAGCCGACAGCGGCTGAAAACTGAAATAGCGCCTCAACGCCTGCACCAGATCCGCGAACTCCGGCGCGGCCCACTGCAAGCGGAACCCGGCGTCGTAATGCAGGGGGGTGGCGTCTTCATGGCACCATAGGCAACAGGCGCCAAGGTCAACCACCTGCAAACGACCATCAGGCAAGGGGATCTTCAAGCGCAACTCAAAATCGGCGCCAATCATCATCGGCAACTGGCTGATGAGCATCAGCCCGTCTTCAGAGACGTTGCCCAGAAATCCGATCGGCTTGTCGGTAACGCTGTTGAACACTCTGAGAAAATACGGCAGTTGATGCCGCTCGATCCGGCGGTCAGAGGACATGTTGGGTTCGCCATGCAAGGCCCCCGAGAGAGGCCGCACTATCACTTCGGAACGGGCCTGCCTTTGAAGGCATTGGCGCGCTCTCCCCGGTCACGGTGCGACAGTCGATACGGCGCTGTCGCTTACTCCTGCCGATCACAGGTGTTGCCTCGGTCCGCAAGCCACGCTTGAGAGCCGGATAATTGGACTATAGCTCACCCTTGCCGGTGAGCCAGCTTTGAATGACAAGCCCAATCAGAACCGCGTCGGACGCACCACGGCGGCACTTCGCAACGGGAAATGTCGCAGCGATTGCAAGGTATCCAGCCGCGCCTGGGCACGGTAGGCGTATTCGCTCTGCGGGTACGAAGCGATGATGAACTGGTAAGTCTGCCCCGCGTCCACGAACAGTTTTTGTCGCTCCAGACACAAACCGCGCAGCATCGACACTTCCGGCCACACGTATGACCGCGCGCGGCTGGCACGATCAACTTTGGACAATTCGAGTGTCACCTGTTCGCAATTGCCACGCTCGTAGGCGCTGTAGGCGTTATTCAAATGATGGTTCATCGACCAACGGGTGCAGCCCGTAACGCTGACTACGGCGAGGGCAAGGGCGGCTATGGGCATGAATCGCATGGGGGTTCTCCTGTCTTGAGCTCTGTATCGACCCGTCGACGGAAATCTTCAGGCTGCCGGTCATCTAATGTACCCGGTTCAATCAACAAACGAATAAGTAGTGCACATGAACAATGACTACACCCCAAGAGCATAGTAGCCTCACTCAGCGCTTGAACTCAGGAGTCTTTGCATGTCCGTCCGTCGTACCAAAATCGTCGCTACCCTTGGCCCGGCCAGTAACTCGCCGGAAGTACTGGAACAGCTGATCCTGGCTGGCCTGGACGTCGCCCGCCTGAACTTTTCCCACGGCACGCCCGACGAGCACAAGGCTCGCGCGAAGCTGGTGCGGGACCTGGCGGCCAAACACGGTCGCTTCGTCGCCCTGCTGGGTGACCTGCAAGGTCCGAAAATCCGTATCGCCAAATTCGCCAACAAGAAGATCGAGCTGAAGATCGGTGACAAGTTCACCTTCTCCACCAGCCATCCTTTGACTGAAGGCAACCAGCAGGTCGTCGGCATCGACTACCCGGACCTGGTCAAGGATTGCGGCGTGGGCGACGAGCTGCTGCTCGACGACGGCCGCGTAGTGATGCGCGTCGAAACCGCCACCGCCACCGAACTCCATTGCGTCGTGACCATTGGCGGTCCGCTGTCGGACCACAAGGGCATCAACCGTCGTGGTGGCGGCCTGACTGCCCCTGCCCTGACCGAGAAGGACAAGGCCGACATCAAGCTCGCCGCCGAGATGGAAGTCGACTACCTCGCCGTGTCCTTCCCGCGTGACGCAGCCGACATGGAATACGCCCGCCAACTGCGCGACGAAGCCGGCGGCACCGCCTGGCTGGTCGCGAAGATCGAACGCGCCGAAGCCGTGGCCGACGACGAAACCCTCGACGGCCTGATCAAGGCTTCCGACGCCGTGATGGTGGCCCGTGGTGACCTGGGCGTGGAAATCGGCGACGCCGAGCTGGTGGGCATCCAGAAAAAGATCATCCTGCACGCCCGTCGTCACAACAAGGCCGTGATCGTGGCGACCCAGATGATGGAGTCGATGATCCAGAACCCGATGCCGACGCGCGCCGAAGTGTCCGACGTAGCCAACGCCGTGCTCGACTACACCGACGCCGTGATGCTCTCGGCCGAGAGTGCCGCTGGCCAGTACCCGCTGGAAGCCGTGCAGGCCATGGCGCGCATCTGCGTCGGTGCCGAAAAGCACCCAACCGGCAAGACCTCCAGCCACCGCATCGGCAAGACCTTCGAGCGCTGCGACGAAAGCATCGCCCTGGCGACCATGTACACCGCCAACCACTTCCCGGGCGTGAAAGCGATCATCGCACTGACCGAAAGCGCCTACACCCCGCTGATCATGTCGCGTATCCGCTCCTCGGTGCCCATCTATGCGTTCACCCCGCATCGTGAAGCCCAGGCCCGTCCGGCCTTGTTCCGCGGCGTGTACACCATTCCGTTCGACCCTGCCTCCCTGCCACCAAGCCAGGTCAGCCAGGCGGCCATCGACGAGCTGCTCAAGCGCGGTGTGGTGGAGCAAGGCGACTGGGTCATCCTGACCAAGGGCGACAGCTACAACACCATTGGTGGCACCAACGGCATGAAGATCCTGCACGTTGGCGACCCGATGGTCTGAGTGACCGGTTGCTGAAAAAACAAAGCCCCGCCATGTGAATGGCGGGGCTTTTTGTTTTATGGTTCTGATGATGTGTTGGCCTCATCGCGAGCAGGCTCCCACATGAGATTTGTGAACGACGCGACTCCTGTAGGAGCGAATATGTCGAGGCGTCGAACCGTCGCGATGGAGGCACAGGCACCGAGTGGTGTCAGGCGGCCAGCGTTATCGTTGACGACCATCGCGAGTGAACTCGCTCCTACAGGAACAGGGGCCCCAGCCGACGAGGATTCAGCGCTTGTTGATAAACCCCGACAACGCCGCCACCGCCTCCGGCGAGCGCAACCGTTGAATAAAGAGCGCGCCCTCCTCTTCTATTGCCTTGCGCAGAGGCTCGCGGTCCAGCGCCTTCATCAGTTGTTTGCTGATGCGCACCGCGTCCGGCGGCAAGGACTCGAATCGCAGGGCCATCTCCCGCGCCCGGGCCAATGCTTCTTCGCCACTGCCCAGGGCTTCGGACGCGATGCCCCAAGCCGCCGCCTGCTCACCATTAAAACCTTCGCCGAGCAACAACAACTCAGCCGCCTTGGCGTGCCCAAGCAGGCGCGGCAGGATCAGGCTGGAACCGAACTCCGGGCACAAACCGAGGTTGACGAACGGCATGCGCAGTCGCGCGTCCCGGCTGACATACACCAGGTCGCAATGCAGCAACAGCGTCGTGCCGATGCCCACGGCGGCCCCGGCCACTGCCGCGACCACCGGTTTGCGGCATTCGAGCAGCGCCAGCATGAAGCGGAACACCGGGCTGTCGAGGCTGCTTGGCGGTTCCTGGAGGAAGTCGGCGATGTCGTTGCCGGCGGTGAAGCACTCACTGGAGCCGCTGATCAGAACGGCATTGATGTCCGAGTCGGCATCCGCCTGCCTCAACGCCTCGCCCAATTGGCTGTACATGGCGCGGGTCAGGGCGTTCTTTTTATCGGGCCGGTTCAGGCGCAGGGTCAGCAGGCCGCGTTCGCGTTCGATCTGGATGGCATCGGTCATGGAAGGTCTCGCGTCTGAAAGGTCAGCGCTCAACCGCGAGGCAGGAAGACGTCGGCCAGCAGTTGGTTGCGCGGCAGTCCCGCCAGATACAGGCGCCGGGCGAAGGCGTCGACGCTGTCGGGGGACCCGCAGAGTAAGGCCAGGGTTTGCCGGGAAACAAGCCGCAGTTGCGCCAAAGCCGCCGGCAACTCGGTCGACGTCCACAGCTCGACACTGAGGTTCGGGCGACTGGCGGCCATGGCCTGCAAGGGTTTGGCCAGATAATGCCCTTGCGCATCATGGGCCAGGTGAATCACGCGGATGTCGCCCTGGTGATCCTGGCGCAAGGCTTCGCGCAACACGCCGAACAACGGCCCAAGGCCGGTGCCGGCCGCCAACAACCAAAGCGGCCGAGTGTCCCAGTCGGGGTCGTAATGCAAGGCGCCACCGCGCAGCTCGCCCAGGCGCAGGCTGTCGCCGACGCTGAACTGACGTGCGGCGTCACTGAATTGGCCGCTCTGGCGGCAATCGAGGTGGAACTCCAGAAAGCGATCTTCTTGCGGCAGGCTGGCCAGCGAATAAGGGCGCGCCACCTGTCCCGCCCACAGCACCAGATGCTGGCCGGCGCTATAGCGCAAGGGCTGTTGTGGGGTCAGACGCAGGCGCAATACGTCGCGGCTCAGCCAATCGACGGCAGCGACTTCGGCCGGACGTCCGTCCTGCAGAGGATCGAAGGCGTGCACCTGCAAATCCTCGATCACCTGACATTGACACGCCAGGCGCCAGCCTTGCTGGCGTTGCTCGACGCTCAATGCATCGGGCCGGTTGTCGCTGGGCAACCCTTGGCTGCATTGCACCAGGCACGCATGGCAACTGCCGGCGCGGCAGCTGTAGGGCACGGCCACGCCGTTTTGATTCAAGGCATCGAGCAGGTTGCTGCCCGGTGCCACCGACCAACTGCGATCGCCGACCCGCAACTCAGGCATCGACATTCTCCCAGGCCGCGGCACAACGATTGCGCCCGTCGCGTTTGGCCCGATAGAGCGCCTGGTCGGCACGCTGCAAGGCGTCATCGAGGTCGTCACCCGGCTCCAGCAGGGTCATGCCGCCCGACAGGCTGAGGTTACCCACCTTCAAGCCGATCAACTGGACATCGGTAAACGCGATACGCAGTCGCTCGCAACAGGCCGTCAGGCGTTCCGGGCTGCAATCGGGCAGCAGCACCACGAACTCCTCGCCACCATAACGGGCCAGCACATCGCCATCGCGCAAGCAGGCACTGGCCACACCGGCAAAGGCTTGCAGCACCTGATCGCCCGCAGCGTGACCGTGCACGTCGTTGATGCGCTTGAAATGGTCAAGGTCAATCAGCGCCAGACCATGGGCGACACCCGGTTCCATGGTGTCGAGCTCCCGCGAAGCCAGGCGCAGGAAGTGCCGGCGGTTGAACAATCCGGTCAGTTCGTCGGTGGCGACCAGGTCTTCGAGCTGACGCATCATCCCCCGCAGGGTGTCCTGATGCGCTTGCAAGGCGAACCGGCGCTGGCGCATCCGTTGCCGCGACGCCTGGACGTACCGCGCATAGAGTTCCAGCCAGACCAGCACGATCAACAGCACGCATGCCTGCAAGGCCGCCAATGCCGGATCCGCCAGCTGGAAGTTGTAGCCTTCCCACAAGGTGATCGCGCTGAAACTGAAAAACACCAGCAGCGCACACCGGGCAAAGGCGCGGCGAGACAGGTGGAACAGGCCGAACAACAGAATCAGCACGTAGAACACCAGGAACGCGCCACGGGCTTCATCCAGATTGGCGATCAGCCAGGATTGCCAGCCCAGCCCCAGCAATACCTGGGCTTCGGTCAGGCTGGGATCGCTGAAGCGCAGGTTCCAGCCGCTGTAGAACACCGCGAACAAGGCCGCCTGGCTGATGAACGCCAGCGCACTGCCGACAGCGACGTTCGTCAGGGACTGATGGTAATGCCCGGTAAAAAACGCCAGCCACAGCAACATCAGGGCCAGGGCATAGGTGCCGGCTGCGAGGGCAAATCGTTTGAGCAACAGGCGCTGGATGGCGTTATGGGTCAATCGTTGACTCACCGTGCTAAAGGAGGCTGATCGAGTGTCCTGCTCTACAGACCGATCGCCACTTTAGTGGCGAGGCGGATAAATGACCATTCAATTTTTGGTCCACCGGCCGTCCAGCCCCACCCGCCCGTTATGCGACCAACGAATAACCCTTGGCACGTGTGCCGGCTACCTGGGCGCGGTATACTGCCGCGCCGTTTTAGCCAGAAGAGCGGCTGCAAGCTTTCAGCTTCAAGCAGCAAGCTCAGAGCAGTATGCCGACAGCTTCATCGTGCCGCTTGATGCTGAAAGCTCATAGCTGCCTTAAGAATCGAGGAACGCGACTCATGACCGTGATCAAGCAAGACGACCTGATTCAGAGCGTTGCCGACGCCCTGCAGTTCATTTCTTATTACCATCCCGTGGACTTCATCCAGGCGATGCACGAGGCCTACCTGCGCGAAGAGTCGCCGGCAGCCCGTGATTCGATGGCACAAATCCTGATCAACTCGCGCATGTGCGCCACTGGCCACCGCCCGATCTGCCAGGACACCGGCATCGTCACCGTATTCGTGCGCGTGGGCATGGATGTGCGCTGGGATGGCGCCACCATGGGCCTGGACGACATGATCAACGAAGGCGTGCGTCGCGCCTACAACCTGCCGGAAAACGTCCTGCGTGCTTCGATCCTCGCCGACCCGGCGGGCGCTCGCAAGAACACCAAGGACAACACCCCGGCGGTGATCCACTACTCCATCGTTCCGGGTAATACCGTGGAAGTGGACGTGGCGGCCAAGGGCGGCGGTTCCGAGAACAAGTCGAAGATGGCCATGCTCAACCCGTCCGACTCGATCGTCGACTGGGTACTCAAGACCGTTCCGACCATGGGCGCCGGCTGGTGCCCACCGGGCATGCTCGGCATCGGTATCGGCGGCACCGCCGAAAAAGCCGCGGTCATGGCCAAGGAAGTGTTGATGGAGTCCATCGACATTCATGAGCTCAAGGCCCGTGGCCCGCAGAACCGTATCGAAGAAATGCGCCTGGAGCTGTTCGAGAAGGTCAACCAACTGGGCATCGGCGCCCAGGGCCTGGGCGGCCTGACCACCGTGCTCGACGTGAAGATCATGGATTACCCGACCCATGCCGCGTCCCTGCCGGTGTGCATGATCCCCAACTGCGCCGCCACCCGTCACGCGCACTTCGTACTCGACGGTTCCGGCCCGGCTTCGCTGGAAGCGCCGCCGCTGGATGCTTACCCGGAAATCGTCTGGGAAGCCGGCCCGTCGGCTCGTCGTGTCAATCTCGACACCCTGACCCCGGAAGAAGTGCAGAGCTGGAAGCCGGGCGAAACCGTCCTGCTCAACGGCAAGATGCTCACCGGTCGCGACGCCGCGCACAAGCGCATGGTCGAGATGCTGAACCGAGGCGAAAGCCTGCCGGTGGACCTCAAGGGTCGTTTCATTTATTACGTCGGCCCGGTCGATCCGGTGCGCGAAGAAGTGGTTGGCCCGGCGGGCCCGACCACCGCAACGCGGATGGACAAGTTCACTCGCCAGATCCTCGAGCAGACGGGTCTGTTGGGCATGATCGGCAAATCCGAGCGCGGCCCGACCGCCATCGAGGCGATCAAGGACCACAAGGCCGTTTACCTGATGGCAGTGGGCGGTGCAGCTTACCTGGTGGCGCAAGCCATCAAGAAATCCCACGTGGTGGCCTTCGCCGAGCTGGGCATGGAAGCGATCTACGAGTTTGAGGTCAAGGACATGCCGGTCACCGTTGCTGTGGACAGCAAGGGTGAGTCGGTGCATATCACCGGTCCTGCCATCTGGCAGAAAAAGATCAGTGAGAGCCTGGCGGTGGAAGTGCAGTAAGTTGCACTGAAACGCTCGAAAACCGGCCCGCCAGCGATGACGGGCCGGTTTTTTTTCGCCTGCGCAACGGCGATTTTCCTCCTTTATGGGGCCGACCTGTCAGATGTGACAGGTCACAGCCCGCGAATCCGCTGATAAGTTGAGTGCACAAGTGCGTCCTTGTCAGGTGGAAATGCAAATGGCCACAGAAGACCCTAAAGGCACGATCAACATTGCCGTCCCCGCCCAGCCGAAAATGGGCGGCGCCATTGCCAGTTTCGGCAGCTGGTCGCCGGCGGGGCCCAACGGTTCTGCCGAGATGTCCTTGCCGCTGCCGATTTCCGCCGCCCCCAATCGAAGCCTGGTGCCGCGTATCGGCTTGAGCTATAGCAGCCAGGTGGGCAGCGGCATGGCCGGCATGGGCTGGCATTTCTCCGTTGACGCCATCACCGTGCGCACCAGCAAGGGCGTGCCGGTCTACGAAAAGAACCGGGACGTCATGGTCGGCCCCGGCGGTGAGGTGCTGATGCCGGAGCTGGGGGCGGACGGCGAGATCGTCGTCAGCACCGACAAGATCGGTACCACCGCTTACCAGGTGCTGCGCTATCAAGCGCGCGATGAAGGTGCCTTCGCCAAGGTCGAGCGCTGGTTCAATGACGAGGATGTTGGCGGGTTCTTCAAGATCCAGAGTGCCGATGGCAGCACCCGTATCTATGGCAAGTCACTGAACGCGCGCCGGGCCGAGCCCCGGGACGATGGCCAGCCAACGGCAGTCGATCGCACCGGAGTGTGGATGTTCGAGGAGCAGAGGGACGTATACGGTCAGCACATTGTCTGCGAGTACAAAGCGGACACCGGTGGCCCCGAAGACAACCAGGGACGTGACTTCCGCTCCCAGCGCTACCTGCATCGGGTGCTGTACGGCAACGCCAAGGCCGAACCGGAACTGTATTCGTTGAAGCCCGAGGGCTGGGCCGATGTGCATTTCCTGTTTCACCTGCTGTTCGACTACGGCGAACGCGAACACGACCTGACGAAACAACCGGTTTATGGCCCTCCCTATTCGCAGCCGGGGGATCAATATGGCGAGTGGACAGTGCGCGCCGATCCGTTCACACACTATGACTATGGTTTTGAGTTGCACACCCGCCGTCTTTGCCGTCAGGTATTGATGTTCCACCATTTTCCAGAGGTACAGGCTCATCCGTTTCTGGTGAGACGGCTATTCCTGTCGCACCAGGAGACCGACCTCGACTACAGCCAACTGGTGGCCGCCCATTTCCAGGCGTACGACAGCTTCGGCAACGTGGAAAGCCGGCCGCCCATGGAATTTCGTTACGCCCCCTTCGAGGCCAACCCGGATCGCCAGCCCGGTTGGCAGGCTTTTCCCGAGATGCCGGGGCTCAACGACGGTCAGCGCTATCAGTTGGTCGATTTGTACAACAAGGGCATACCGGGTGTTCTGTACCGCGACGACAAGGCCTGGCATTTCAGCGAGCCCCTCCGGAAAGAAGCCGGCAGTGATGAGGTGCGGTACGGCGACTTCAAGGCGCTGCCCTCGATCCCGGTGGGAGACAGCCGTAAACCCATCAGGCAGACACTCAGCGATCTGAACGGTGATGGCAGCCTGGAGTTTGGCTATAACTCCCCGAGCATGAACGGTTTTATCTCCATGACCCCGGAGCGGGAATGGTCCCAGTTCGTGCCCTATAAATCCTTCCCTGCCGAGTTCTTCCATCCCAAGGCACAGATGGTCGACCTGGTCGGTGATGGCCGCACGCACGTGGCGATGATCGGCAACAACAGCGTGCGCCTGTACACCAACCTGGGCCAGGACAAAGGGTTTACCAGCGCCCGGGATGTGCCGCACCAGGGCGACCTTGCACTGCCGCAACCTGGCGACAACTGGGAAACGGAGGTGGTGGGGTTTGGTGATTTATTGGGCAGCGGCAAACAGCACCTGTTTCGCCTGCGGTGCAACTCGCTGCAATGCTGGCCCAACCTCGGGCATGGGCGCTTCGGCCAACCGGTTGTGCTGCAATCACCCACATTTGATTACAACGCGTTCAATGCCTCGCGTGTGCTGATCGCGGACGTGGATGGCTCAGGGGCCGCTGACCTGATCTACCTGGAATCCGGCTGCATGCGCGTGTTCATGAACCACGCCGGCAAGGGCTTTGCCACCGAGTCCGTTGATATCCCCTGGCCGGAAGGCGTCCGTTACGACCGCTTCTGCCAGGTGACTACCGCTGATTTGCTCGGGTTGGGGTGCACCAGCATCGTCCTGACCGTCCCGCACATGTCGCCACGCCACTGGCGTTATGACTTTGTCCGCGCCAAGCCGTACCTCATCAATCGCAGCAATAACAACATGGGGGCTGCCAGCACGATCCGCTATCGCAGTTCAGCGCAGGAACAACTGGACGATGAATTCGAGCAGCATCAAGTCGACCCGAAAAAAATCGTCATTTCCAAATTGCCCTTCGCCCTGCACCTGGTCAAACAACAGACCCAACTCGATGAAATCACTGGCACTCAATTGTCGCAGGTCTTGAGCTATCGCCACGGTTACTACGACCCCATCGAGCGCGAATTCCGTGGCTTTGGCCTGGTGCTACAGACCGACACCGAAGGGACCCCGGCGCAACGGGCGGCCGAAGGCTTCACCGCGCCGGTCCTGAGCAAGACCTGGTATCACACGGGCGAGTTCATCGACCCACCAAGGGACGGCTATTACTGCGGCGACGGCAAAGCCGTGGACCTCAAACCCACTCGGTTGGAGCGCTACCACACCCGCGACCGGGCGGCGGAACCCTTCGAGCCGGACGAGGAAACGGCCCGCGAAATTGCCCGCACGCTCAGCGGCTCGGTCCGACGCACGGAAGTGTTCGCGGCTGACCATCCACGGGTGCCCTATGGGGTCACGGAAAACCGTTTGCAAGTGCGCCTGCTGCGCGCAAAAGGTGAACACAATCCTTATTCAGTGCTGCAAGCGATGGGACTGGAGTCGATCAGCTACCAGTACGAACCCCAACTGCCGGATGACCCCCGCTGTGAGCATCAACTGAACCTGGGATGGGACCCGTACGGCAACGTACTGCACGCTTGCGTGGTGTATTACGCGCGCCGCACAACCCCGGAAAATCCGCCTTTCGCCGACGAGCATGAAAACCGCTATTGGCGCGACGCTCACGATGAAGCTCAGCAGTACCATTACCTAACCGAAACCAAAGCCGAACTCATCCACGTGTATGACGAGGCGAACTGGAAATCGGGAATGCCCTATCGGCTGGCTCTGCACTTTCGCGAGCGCGTGAATGCCCTGGTACTCGAAAAGGCTGAGTTGATCCCCGAAAACATCCACCACGAGCATTTCGTCTCACAGACCGACGAAAACGGCGACTGGGCGAGGCGAGCGGAACTGGCGGGTATGTCCATGCAATTTTACGTCGACCCGGCGACCAATGAGACGCTGCCCAAGGGCGTGGCGACTGTCGAGGCGCTGCCCGGGTACGTGGAGATTGCCGAGCTGGACAGAAAAGCCCTCGGCGCCTACGACAAACTCAAGGATGAAAACGGCAACATGCCGTTCAACCTCAAGGAGAAGCTCGAATCCCGCGAAGTGGGCTACCACATCATGGACCCGTTCCTGCCCGAGGTTGACCAACCGCCGCCGGAGGACCCGAGCGACGCGAAGAACTACCTGTGGTCAATCCACCGGGGGTTCATGCATTACCTCGACAAGGGGCGTTTCCACAACGTCGACTATTTCCAGCAGACCCGGAGCCACGGCATTACCAAGGTCACGCAAGACGCTTACGACTGCGTGCACGAGTCGGTCGAGTTGCCCGACGGTTGCATCACCCGGATCAAAGACGTCGACTACTACACCTTTCTGCCCAAAACCATCATCGATCCCAATCAGAACGCCCAGCAAGCAAGCTACAACGCCTTTGGTGATGTAAAGGTCACCAGTTTTTTCGGCACCGAACTGGGTCAACCCGTGGGCTTCGATCCACTGGAAGACTATGTACCGCCAGAAGATCAAAGCCCGGCGCACGCCATCGAAAACCCCGACGAGGCCATCGGCAACTATGCCTCGGCGCTGTTCACCGATCTGTTCGCCTGGATGGGCCGTGTTCCGGAGACCCAGCCGCTGCAAGGACCATGGTTCGACTGGGCGTTGGCCGCCGGCTTCATTCTGCCCAGCGGGCACCTGTGTGATCGGGCCCGTCAGCATGTGTTGGAGCTGGAAACGCCGAGCGCCCACGAACAGTTGCTCAAGCAGTATGTCGACACTGCCACGCGCCAACCCAGGCACGGGGCAGTGTTCCTGGCCGATCGTTACCCAAAGGATCCTGACAAGCAGGTGCGCATAACGATCACCCATCACGACGGTTTTGATCGCGAACTGCAGACCAAGCAGGAAGTAGAACCCGGCAAAGCCTGGGTGGTACTCCCCGACGGCACCTTGAAACTCAAGGCCGACGGTACGCCAGAAGAGGCCGAAGCGGCCCGGCGCTTTCGGGTCAGCGCGCGCCAGGAGTTCAACAACAAGGGTTTGCCGGTGCGGATCTACCGCCCCTATTTCGCCGACAGTTCCCGCTGGGTCAAGGACGTATCGTTACGCGAGGTCCAGTATCACGACAGACAGTTCTACGACCCCCTCGGACGGCCAACGGAGACCATCCTGGCAAAAAAAATGCCCCAGGGCCCGAATGCCGAGCTCAAACCCTTGCGGCGTGAAATGTGCTATCGCACCTGGTACACCGCCGCGTTCGATGAGAACGACAACTTCGATCCACCACCGGCGGAAAAAGGAAAAACCCCTGGACGTTGCATTGATCCAGACGGGAGCGGTCTGAACGCTCGACCCGGACGATGATCAATGGCGCCCGATAGCCCGCATGCTATCTTGCGCCTCCCATCAACCGGCTCGACTCGCGTCCCATGATCCCGATTAACCGTGCCCTGCGTTTGACGCTCTATACCTTGCTGATCATCGCCGGCACCATCCTCGCCGCCACCCTCGCCATGCGCCAGGCCGAACGTGCGGCGCTGGTCGAGGACGCCGCGCGCGCCAATCAGCAGCTGGGCCTGTACGCCAACTCCCTGCACACCCTGATCGAACGCTATCGCACCCTGCCCGCAGTTTTGGCGCTCGACCCGGAACTGCGCTCGGCGCTCAGGGGGCCGGTGACGCCTCAATTGCAGGACGCGCTGAACCGTAAACTGGAGCAGATCAACGGCGCGGCGCAATCCTCGACCCTGGAACTGCTGGACCACACCGGGCTGGCCGTGGCGGCGAGCAACTGGCGCCTGCCGAGCAGTTACGTCGGCCACAACTACGGCTTTCGCCCCTATTTCATGCAGACCCGCACCCAGGGCACCGGGCGGTTTTATGCGGTGGGGGTGACCAGTGGCATTCCCGGTTATTTCCTGTCCAGTGCCGTCACCGATGACGATGGCCGGTTCCTCGGGGCGATGGTGGTCAAGCTGGAGTTTCCCGAACTGGAGCGTGAATGGCGCCAGGGCACCGACACGCTGCTGGTCAGCGACGCGCGCGGGATCGTATTCATCGCCAACCAGCCGGGCTGGCGCTATCGCCTGCTGAAGCCGCTGAGCGACAGCGACCAGGCCGAACTCAAGAGCACTCGCCAGTACGACAAGCAGCCGCTGACCCAGTTGGACTATCACACCCTGCGCCATTTCGACGACAACAGTGTGCTGGCGCAGGTGCAGGGTCCGAACGGCAAGGCCGACTACTTGTGGGAGTCCCTGCCGTTGAGCGCGGAGGGCTGGACCCTGCACCTGCTGCGGCGCCCGCAGGTGGCCTTCGAAGACACGCGCAACGCCGCGCTGGCCGCTGCCGGCCTGTGGCTGACGCTGGTATTTCTGCTGTTGTTCCTCTATCAACGCTGGCGCCTGGCCAAAATGCGCCAGCGCAGTCGCGAGGAACTCGAGCGTCTGGTGGAAGAACGCACTCGCGACCTGCGTACCGCTCAGGACGGCCTGGTGCAATCGGCCAAGCTGGCGGCGCTGGGGCAGATGTCGGCGGCGCTGGCCCATGAAATCAATCAGCCGCTGACCGCGCAACGCATGCAATTGGCGACCTTGCGCCTGCTGCTCGACCACGGCCGCGTCGATGACGCCTACAAGGCGTTAAAACCCGTGGATGACATGCTCACGCGCATGGCCGCCCTCACGGGTCATTTGAAGACCTTCGCCCGCAAAAGCCCCAGCGGCTTGCGCGAACGTCTGGACCTGGCGGCAGTGGTCGACCAGTCGCTGCACCTGCTCGACACCCGCCTGCGCGATGAACAGGTCAGCACCGTGCTGCACCTGACCCGGCCGGCATGGGTGCGCGGCGATGCGATCCGCCTGGAACAGGTGTTGATCAACCTGCTGCGCAATGCCCTGGACGCGATGCACGATACCCCCTGCAAACGCCTGGAAATCCGCCTCGAAGCCGACGAGCAGTTATGGTGCCTGAGCGTCATCGACAACGGCAGCGGCATCGCCGAGGAAAACCTGGTCAAGGTCTTCGACCCCTTCTTCACCACCAAGCCGGTGGGCGATGGCCTGGGCATCGGTCTGGCCGTATCCTTCGCTATCGTTCATGAATCGGGCGGACGCCTGAGTGCGGCCAATCACGCCAACGGCGCGGTCTTCACCGTCACCCTGCCCATCGATCCGGAGGCCCCAGGCGCATGTTGAATTCAGTGATGGTGGTCGACGACGAAGGCAGCATTCGCAGTGCCGTCGAACAATGGCTGAGCCTGTCCGGCTTCGAGGTGCAACTGTTCAGCCGCGCCGAAGATTGCCTGGCACAACTGCCGCGGCATTTTCCCGGAGTGATCCTCAGCGACGTGCGCATGCCCGGCATGAGCGGCCTGGAACTGCTGGCCGAACTCCAGCGTCGCGATGCCGACCTGCCGGTGATCCTGCTGACTGGCCACGGCGACGTGCCGATGGCGGTCGATGCCATGCGCGATGGCGCCTACGACTTCCTGGAGAAACCCTTCAGCCCGGAAACCCTGCTCGGTAGCCTGCGCCGCGCTCTGGATAAGCGCCGGCTGGTTCTGGAAAACCGTGCATTGCACGAGCAGGCGGACAACCGGGCCAAACTCGATGCAACGTTGCTGGGCGTGTCCCGTGGTTTGCAGACCCTGCGCCAGCAAGTGCTGGACCTGGCGACGCTGCCGGTGAACGTGTTGATCCGGGGTGAGACCGGTAGCGGCAAGGAACTGGTCGCCCGCTGCCTGCATGACTTCGGGCCACGCGCCGAGCGGCCGTTCGTGGCGCTCAATTGTGCGGCGATCCCCGAGCAATTGTTCGAGGCCGAGTTGTTCGGCCATGAAAGCGGCGCCTTTACCGGCGCCCAGGGCAAGCGCATCGGCAAGCTCGAATATGCCGATGGAGGCACCTTGTTCCTCGACGAAATCGAAAGCATGCCGCTGGCCCAGCAGGTGAAATTGTTGCGGGTGTTGCAGGAGCAGAAGCTCGAACGCCTGGGCTCGAACCAGAGCATTCGCGTGGACCTGCGCATCATCGCCGCCACCAAGCCCGATCTGCTGGAGGAGGCGCGAGCCGGGCGATTCCGCGAAGACCTGGCCTATCGACTGAACGTTGCCGAGTTGCGCCTGCCCCCCTTGCGTGATCGCCGCGAGGACATTCCCCTGCTGTACGAGTCCTTCGCGCGCCATGCCGCCGAGCGGCTCGGGCGCAGCGTTGCGCCCTTGAGCGGGCCGCAACTGAGCCGCCTGCTGAGCCACGACTGGCCAGGTAACGTACGCGAACTGGCGAATGTCGCCGAGCGTCAGGTGCTGGGGTTGGGCGAACCGGAGCCGGTGGGTATCGAGGCCGGCCAATCGCTGGCGGCGCAGCAGGAGGCGTTCGAGGCGCAATGCCTGCGTGCCGCGCTGACCCGGCACAAGGGCGATGTGAAAGCAGTACTGGAAGAACTGCAACTGCCGCGTCGGACCTTCAATGAAAAGATGCAGCGGCATGGATTGAGCCGGGAGATGTTTTTGTAGCGACTATAACGGCCTCATCGCGGGCAAGCCCGCGAAGAGGCCAGTACAAACAACGGCAAACCTCCAGGCATAAGCAATATTCCGCTCACCTCATCTCTCCCATAAGCGGATTTCCGCTCACTCCATTCCCGCGCCCCTTCTAAACCGGGCCTCCACCCCTTGGCACACCTCCTGCTATAGCCCTCCCAGGCTGCGTTTAAACACGCCTCTCTAAAAACAATTAAACGAAGGATCCTTCAATGGATAACTCCAACACCCTGCCCCTTGGGTCGGCTGCCGTGGCCGCTCCCAAAACGACTGCCAGCCGGATCAAATCGATCTTCAGCGGCTCGGTCGGCAACATGGTCGAGTGGTACGACTGGTACGTCTATGCCGCCTTCTCGCTGTACTTCGCCAAGACCTTCTTCCCCAAGGGCGACACCACCGCACAACTGCTCAACACCGCCGCGATCTTCGCCGTGGGCTTTTTGATGCGTCCAATCGGTGGCTGGCTGATGGGCCTCTACGCCGACCGCGCCGGACGTAAACGCGCACTGATGGCCTCGGTTTACCTGATGTGCTTCGGTTCTCTGCTGATCGCCCTGAGCCCGGGTTATGAAACCATCGGCATCGGCGCGCCGATCCTGCTGGTCTTCGCCCGTCTGTTGCAGGGCCTGTCGGTCGGTGGCGAGTACGGCACCTCCGCAACGTACCTGAGCGAAATGGCGACCAAGGAGCGTCGCGGATTCTTCTCCAGCTTCCAGTACGTGACGCTGATCTCCGGCCAGCTCATCGCTTTGGCCGTACTGATCGTGCTGCAGAACTTCCTGACCACCGAAGAGCTGTACGCCTGGGGCTGGCGTATCCCGTTCGCCATCGGCGCGCTATGTGCCGTGGTTGCGCTGTACCTGCGTCGTGGCATGGAAGAGACCGAGTCCTTCGTCAAGAAAGACAAGGCCAAGGAAAGCGCGATGCGCACCTTGATGCGTCACCCCAAGGAACTGCTGACCGTGGTCGGCCTGACCATGGGCGGTACGCTGGCGTTCTACACCTACACCACCTACATGCAGAAATACCTGGTGAACACCGTCGGCATGAGCATCTCCGACTCCACCACCATTTCTGCCGCCACCCTGTTCCTGTTCATGTGCCTGCAACCGATCATCGGCGGCCTGTCGGACAAGATCGGTCGTCGCCCGATCCTGATCGCCTTCGGCGTACTGGGCACGATCTTCACCGTACCGATCCTGATGACCCTGCACACCATCCAGACCTGGTGGGGCGCGTTCTTCCTGATCATGGCGGCGCTGATCATCGTCAGCGGCTACACCTCGATCAACGCTGTGGTGAAGGCCGAACTGTTCCCGACCGAAATCCGCGCCCTGGGCGTCGGCCTGCCGTACGCACTGACCGTATCGATCTTCGGCGGCACCGCTGAATACGTCGCGCTGTGGTTCAAGAGCATCGGCATGGAAACCGGCTACTACTGGTACGTGACCGCGTGTATTGCCGTGTCGTTGTTGGTGTACATCACCATGAAAGACACCCGCAAGCATTCGCGGATTGTGACGGACTGATAGACCCTCCTCGCGAGCAAGCTCGCTCCTACAGTTTGATCGGCGTACCTGTAGGAGCGAGCTTGCTCGCGATAAATGGTCAGGACAACTCAGCAACCTGCTGCCGGCCATAGCGCTTTTGCGCCATCGAAGCACCCGCAATCATCACCACCAAAATCCCCGCCAGTACCAGCGACGAACCGATGGTGCCAAAATCCAGGCCACCCTTTTCATGGGGTTTGGTCAGGAAATCGCCCAAGGTCGCACCAAACGGTCGGGTCAGCACGAACGCCACCCAGAACAACAGCACCGACGAAATCTTCGTGAAGTATTTGAGCAGCACCACCAGCGCAATGGTGGAGCCGATCAACAGTGCGCCACCGGCAAAACCCAGGCCCGAATCGTCAGCCAGGTAATCACCGAGCGCCGTGCCCAAGGTGTTGGAAAACAGAATCGCCATCCAGTAGAACATTTCCCCGCGAAAGGTCTGGACCTTGCTGACGTTCAGCGAATCGCCGCTCAAACGCCACGCCGCAAAAATCCCGATCAGGATCGCGATGAGAATCATCGACCCCGTGGCATAGCCCAGGCCGAGGGTGCGGTCCATGAAGTCGGACATCGTGGTGCCCGCCGTGCTGGTCGACAGAATCACCATCCAGTACAGCACTGGCTTGTAGGTCTTCGACAGCAGTTGCGTGACCAGCGTGAGCACGAACACGCTGATGAGGATGAGCGAACTCATGGCATAGCCGACGTCGAGGGTCATCGACAGCAAGTCACCTGCCGTTTCACCCAGGGTAGTCGCGCAGATCTTCATCACCCAGAACGCCAGGGTGATTTGCGGAAGTTTATTCATCGGGACGGGAGGCTCCATGGGTCAGATCAGCCGCTGCTTGGGCTTGGTGGTGCGCAGAGTGGAGACCACAGGGTGAAAAACCGGTGAGGAGTTTATGAAAAAACTGTCACACAGGCCGATATGGCGAATAAGTCGCCACACTGGAAATTGCCGCCCGGCCCTTGCACTATGGCCCTCCCCACCCGCAACAGCATTCAGGAACCCTCGCCATGGCTGACGACGTCCACTTCTATGAACCCGCCAACGGCCACGGCCTGCCCCACGATCCGTTCAACGCCATCGTCGGTCCACGCCCCATTGGCTGGATCTCCTCGCAAGATGCCCAAGGTCGCCTGAACCTGGCGCCCTATAGTTTTTTCAACGCCTTCAACTACATCCCGCCGATCATTGGATTCTCCAGTGTCGGACGCAAAGACAGCCTGAACAACATCGAGCAGACCGGCGAGTTTGCCTGGAACCTGGCCACGCGGCCGCTGGCCGAGCAGATGAACCAGAGCTGCGCCATGGTCGGACCCGAGGTCGATGAGTTCGCGTTGTCCGGGCTGACACCCGTGGCATCGAAAGTCATCCAGGTGCCACGGGTAGCCGAAAGCCCGGTGTCGTTTGAGTGCAAGGTCACGCAGATCATCCAGCTGCAACGGGCTGACGGCAACGTCGTGCCGAGCTGGCTGATCCTGGGCGAAGTGGTGGCCGTGCACATTGCCAAGTGGCTGTTGAAGGAGGGGGTGTACGATACCGCCGCCGCAGAGCCGATTCTGCGCGGGGGTGGGCCGGCGGATTACTTCCAGTTGGGGCCTGAGGCTTTGTTCAAGATGTACCGCCCAGGCGCGGCCAGGTAACTACCAGATCAATTCGCCTTCTTCACCTACACCTTTAAGGCGCATCAACTCCAGGGCCGCTGCTTCGTCGGCTTCCATGGCGGTCTTGAAGCTCTGATCTTCCAGCAGTTTGTTGAAGCGCGGTGCTCCGGCGCCACCGATCTGTTTGGTGGCGATCGCCGCGTAGTAACCACCGCCTTCACGGGGGACTACGGCAGATACCGCTTCAAAGGTTTCAAAGGCTTTACGTGCCATGTCGGGGTCCTGACGGGTGGGAAGTTGCGCCATTAAACCTTCAACCCGCCATTTTGTGTACCCAGGACCGAGTTTGCCCCGATGCCTGAATGGCGGTCACGTCCTTGAAGGTATGAAAGTCCAGATTATCGACCACCAACTCCTGTACCAGTTCGGCAAAAATCTGCATGCCCGGCGTATTGAAGTAGGTCGTCATGGCTGACTGATGCGTCCAGAAACCGCAGACCAGCCACAAATCCGGATCGCACTGCGAATGCTGCAATGAAAAACTCAGGCAACCCGGCGCGCTGCGGGTCGGCTCGATCAGGGCGCTGAGCCGCGCACCCAGCTCTGGCGAGCGTCCGGCGCGAGCGCGGGCCAGAACCATATGACTGACGGGATTCTGTGTGGACATGTTCAACCCTCCCAGGTACTCGGGTGGCAGCCGTGGGACGGGCTGCGACAGGATCAAAGGTAAATCGCGCACGGGCCGTCGCGTTAGTCGATTCCTGCCGGCTTTTTGCACATTCCTGCGAAGGTGTATCCGGCACCTGTAACACTGTGTAAAAGCGTGTAGCCGGTGTGCCGCACTGTTTTCTGTAGGAGCGAGCATGCTCGCGAGGGTGGTCAACGACGACGCTGGACACCTGACACCCCGCGATGTCCGGGCCTCCATCGCGAGCATGCTCGCTCCTACAGGGGCTTCGTGTATGCCGTGACGTTGCAGGATCAGGCAAGCATTTCGCAGAATGTATCTACCGCTTCGCCTTGCACGAATCTATTCTCAGCTGACTTTCAACGCGCTGCGAGGATGCCCGGCATGACATCGTTCGATCACCTTCAAGCCCCGCTGGACGCCGACATGGAAAAACAGCGCGCGGAATTGGCCGATATCATCCGTCGCATCACCACCGATGATGGCAACTACGCGACTGCGGTCGATTCGCTGTTCATGTCCCGGTACAGCAAGTCCCACGACTTCGCCTCGGTGCTGGCGCAACCGGCGCTGTGCATCATGGCCCAAGGGCGCAAGGAGGTGCGGCTGTCGGATGAGATTTTCAACTACGACCCGCTGAATTACCTGGTGGTGTCGGTTTCGATGCCGTTGAGCGGACGGGTAGTAAACGTCACCTCGGAGGAACCGATCCTGGCCATTCGCCTGGACATCGACCCCGCCGAGATCACCGCGCTGATCGCCGACGCCGGCCCCATGGGTGTACCCACCCGCCCTACCGGCCGTGGCCTGTATGTGGAGCGGATCGACACAGCGATGCTCGACGCCGTGCTGCGCCTGGCGCGGTTGCTGGAAACGCCCAAGGACATCGCCATGCTCGCGCCGCTCATCCGCCGGGAGATCCTCTATCGTCTACTGCGCAGCCCACAGGGCCATCGGCTGTACGAAATCGCCATCGCGAACAGTCAGAGCCACCGCATCAGCCAGGCGATCAAATGGCTCAACGGCAACTACGAACAGCCTCTGCGCATCGATGACCTGGCCAGGGAAGTGAACCTGAGCGTGTCGACGCTGCATCACCGCTTCAAGGCGATGACGGCAATGAGTCCGCTGCAATATCAGAAGCAACTGCGCTTGCAGGAAGCGCGCCGGTTGATGCTGGCCGAAGGGCTGGAGGCTTCGGCGGCAGGGTATCGCGTAGGATATGAAAGCCCCTCGCAGTTCAGCCGCGAGTACAGCCGGTTGTTCGGGGCGCCGCCATTACGGGATTTGGCGCGGTTGCGGTTGTCGGTTTGATCCGGCTTTTGCATTAGGGCTGATGGCCTCATCGCGGGCAAGCCCGCTCCCACATTGGGTCGGTGTAAACCTTACCCCTGTGGGAGCGGGCTTGCCCGCGATGAGGCCAGCAAGACCTACATCAAATCCAGTTCAAGCCCCAAGCACCCGACACGCCTCAACCGGCAACGTCACCGACACCGGATGCCCGACGCTCAAGCCAATGCCCTGGCACGGTGTGCTCAAGGCCGTGAACGACACCCCGGAGCACTCCACCGTGGTCTCGATGGTCGCACCGATATCCCGCACGAACGTCACCTTGCCGAGCAAGCGGTTACCTGCCGTTGCCTGGGGCGCGGACAGTTGCAAGTCTTCAGGGCGAATCAGCATCTTGACCTTCTGCCCCACCACGATGCTGCTGCAGATCGGCACGTGCAGTGCATCGCCTCCCGGCAGGCTCACTTTGCCGTCACCCAGCGCCGTGGCCGCAAAAATGTTGCCCGAGCCAATGAAGTCTGCGACGAACTCGTTGGCCGGATGGCGATAGATCTCGATGGGCGTCCCCACCTGCTGCACCCGATGCTCGCCCAGCACGACGACAATATCGGCCATGGTCATGGCCTCGCGCTGGTCGTGGGTCACCATGATGGTGGTGATGTTCAGGCGTTGTTGCAGTTGGCGGATTTCCACCTGCATGGATTCGCGCAGCTTGGCGTCCAGTGCCGACAATGGCTCATCGAGCAGGAGGATTTTGGGGTGCGAGGCAATCGCCCGGGCAATCGCCACGCGCTGGCGTTGTCCGCCGGACAGTTTGGCCACCGGACGGTTGATCATCGGTTGCAGCTGGATCAGTTCCAGCAACTCCACCACCCGCGCCTGCTGTTCAGCCTTGGCGACGCCGCGCAGCTTGAGCGGGTAAGCGATGTTCTCGCCCACGGTCATGTGCGGGAACAGCGCCAGGGACTGAAAGACCATGCCGAAGTTGCGCAAGTGGGCCGGGGTGTGGCCGATGTCTTCGCCATCCAGGCGAATCTCGCCACCAGTCAGGGTTTCCAACCCGGCGATCATGCGCAGCAAGGTGGTCTTGCCGCAGCCCGAAGGGCCGAGGAAGCACACCAACTTGCCCTCGGGCAGATGCAGGTTCACATCGGTGACCGCGCAGGCCGAACCGTAGTGTTTCTCGACGTTTTGCAGAATCAAACCAGACATAAGCACTCCCTCAGCAATCAAAACGAAACGCCACCTTCACCGACCAGTTTTTCGAGCGCCCAGATCAGGACGAAGTCGATCAACACGATCAGCACGGCAAACGAGAACACGGTGGGGTCCAGCGAAGAAACGGTGCGGCTGTACATCCAGATCGGCACGGTCATCACGTCGATGGTGTAGAGGAAATAGGTGACGGTGAACTCGTTGAACGAGACGATGAACGCCAGCAGCATGCCCGCCAGGATCCCCGACTTCATCAGCGGCACCACCACGTCGATGATTGCCCGCAGCGGTGAGGCGCCGAGCATTTGCGCCGCCTCCTCGACTTCGCTGCCGATGGACAACATGGCGGCGGTGCAGTTTTTCACCACGAATGGCAGCGCGAGGATCACGTGGGCAATCACCAGCCGCGAGGTGGTCATGTGAAACGGCAGACTGTCGAATACCAGCAGCAACGCCAGCCCCAGCACCACCATGGGAAACACCAGCGGCAATGACATCAATTGCAGCGCCACGGCCTTGCCGCGAAATTCACAACGGGTTAGCGCGTACGCCGCCGGCACCGCGATCAGCGTGGCGAAAATCATGGTCAGGCACGAAACCAACAGGCTGGTGACCATGGCCTGACCAAGGCTCAGCACATCGCTGGCGTCCGGCGAGACGAAGGTGTGCCAGGCTGCCTTGTACCATTGCAGGCTGTAGCTGCTGGGCGGAAAGTCGAGGTTCGACGCACCGCTGAAAGACATGACGATCATGGTCAGGATCGGCAGCACTGCCAGCAGCAGGATGAAGCCCGAGAGGATCCCGGCGAACTTGCCGGTATCGCCCGGCAACAACGATTGACGCTTTTTGATCAGGGCACTCATTGCGATGCCTCCAGCAGGCGGCGGCGACGGCCAGTGATGAACTCGGACAGGGTCATGATCGCCAGGGTCGTGACGATCAGCACCACGCCAGCGGCGGACGCGGCAGGCCAGTTCATCAGCGGGGCGATCTGGTCATGCACCATCACTGCCAGCATCGGAACGCGCCGGCCACCGAGCAGCAACGGCACCACGAAGCTGCTCGCGTTGTAAGCGAACACCAGGGTCGCACCCGTAATGATCCCCGGCAGACTCATCGGCAACACCACCTGGCGGAACACTTGCCAGCGACTGGCGCCGAGGGTGGCGGCGGCTTCTTCGTAACTGCGGGCGACACCCCGCATGGCACTGGCAATCGGCAACACCGCCAGCGGGAACGCGGTCTGCACCAGGCCCATCAACACGCCATTCTGGTTGTACAGCAGCATGATCGGCCGCTTGATCAGGCCCAGGCCCATCAGCGTCTGGTTGAGCATCCCGCCCGGCCCCAGGATCACCAGCCAGCCATAGCTTTGCAGCAGCAGATTGACCAATAACGGCAACAGCACCGCCGCGAGGAAGATGCGCCGCACAAACGGCGAAGTCAGGCGCGACATGGTGTAGGCCACCGGGATCGCCAGCACCACGGCAATCACTGCACTGATCAGCGCCAGGCGCAGGGTCAGCAGCAGGGACTTGAGGTAATACGGCTCCAGCAATTGCGCGTAACTGGCCAGGCTGAACCCGGACCATTCGGCGCCCTTGGTGCCGACGCTCATGCGCAGCACCAAAAGGCTCGCGGCAATCAGCACACCCAGAAACAGCATCGACGGCGACAGGAAAAACCAGGCACGGGCCGTCGGCGAAACTCCACGCCGGGCACGTTCAGGGACGGCGCTCACCGGGTGGGTCAGAGGTTGATGTTCCATAGCTAGGGTCTCGTCAATGGAAAGCAGCGACGAACACAGGACTTGAAACCACAACGGCCTCCTGTGGGAGCGGGCTTGCTCGCGAGTGCGGTATGACATTCAACATGGATGTCGACTGACACGGCCTCTTCGCGAGCAAGCCCGCTCCCACAGGGATTCATCCGTGGTTGAAAAACCTGCGTTCACCACCCGATCAGGAAGAAAAGATTTCCGTGTAACGACGAATCCATTGGTCATGCACGGAGGCCAGGAAGGCGTTGTCATGCATGATCGCCTTCTCGGCGATCTGCTCCGGCGTGAGGATGTACGGGCTCTTGCGCGCCTCGGCGGAGATGATCGCCTTGGCATTGACCGGGCCGTTGTAGATGTCTTCGGCCATCTTGCCCTGCACCAAAGGGTCGAGGGAGTGGTTGATGAAGGCGTAGGCCACGTCGGTATCGCCCGGACGATTTTTCGGCATGACCGAAAGCATCAGGTCGGTGTAGAAACCTTCCTTCATGCCGAAGGTGGCGCCCAGCCCATAGTTCGGGTCGCGGATCTGTTTGGGGAAGAACGCCGGAGCGTAGAGCCCCCCCATGTCCAGGGAGCCGGTACGGAACAGTTCGGCGATCTGGTTGGGGTTTTCGCCCAGGGTCACCACGCGGTCCTTGAGCTCGGCGAGTTTCTTGAAGCCCGGCTCAATGTTGTGCTCGTCACCACCGGCCAATTTGGCGGCGATGATGATCAGGTCCATGGCTTCGGTCCAGTTCGGCGGCGGCAGGAAAATGTTGGGCGACAACTCGGCGTCCCACAGGGCAGCGTAACTGTCCGGTGCGTCCTTGATGGTGCGAGTGCTGTAGACCAGGCTGTTGCACCACAGCAGGTAGCCGATGCCGTGGCCGTTGGCGCCGGTGCGGTATTTCTCCGGCACGTCGACCAGGTTGGGAATGCGGTTGAGGTCGGGTTTTTCCAGGAGGTCGGCAGCGGCCAGCCCCTCGGCACCGACGCCGGCCAGGGTGATGATGTCGTATTGCGGACGATCACCGCCGGCCTTGAGTTTGGCGACCATTTCCGAGGTGCTGCCGGTGCGATCGGCGATCACTTTGCAGCCGTACTTGTCTTCGAAGGTCGCGGCGATGTTGCGCAGCGCGGCCAGGCCAGTGTCATCGGACCAGGTCAGCAGACGCAGGGTCTTGCCCTGGAAACGGGTGTCGCTGGCGCTGGCCTTGATGAAGGGCATACTCATGGCCGCCGCCGCGACGGAGGCCACACCCACGGTTTTGATGAATTGACGTCTGTTCAGATCGTGCTCGCCCATTACGGACTCCCATTTATTGTTGTTGGAATGAGATTGGTAGCAACCGTTGCATCTGCGCGCCTGGCCCGCCTGAGCCCCTGTATTGGGGGCGATGACTGAGCCGACGGGGTCATCCTGAGGTTGTGCAAAACACCTGACTATCGATAAAAACTCATTGAAGCCATGACGCCATTGCATGCCTGAGTTCCTGTGGGAGCGGGCTTGCCCGCGATGGTCGCAAGGTCGACGCGGACTGCCTGATGCTCCGCGTGATCGTTGACGTCCATCGCTGTAGGAGCGGGCTTGCCCGCGAAGGGGCCAGGGAGCCCACCACGCAACCATGCCCCTTACACAGCGCGAATCACGTGCTTGATCTCCTGGAACGCCTGCAACCCCCACGGCCCCAGTTCGCGGCCGATACTGCTCTGCTTGTAGCCACCCCAGGCGGTCTGCGGGAAGATCACCTGCGGCGCGTTGATCCACACCAGGCCGGCCTGCAAGGCATTGGCGACACGATCCGCCGCCTCGGCATCACGGGTGACGACGCTGGCGACCAAGCCGAATTGGCTGTCATTGGCAAGGGCAATCGCCTCGGCCTCGGCACTGAAGCGACGCACGCAGATCACCGGGCCAAAAATCTCCTCAGACCACAACGCACTGTCCAGCGGCACGTCAGTGAACACCGTCGGTTGCAGGAAATAACCCCGCGACAGGTGCGCCGGTCGATTACCGCCGCAGACCAACCGCGCTCCGGCGTTCAGGCCGCGATCAATGTGCCCGAGCACCCGCTGGTACTGCGCCTGATTGACCAACGCGCCCATTTCCACGTTGGGGTCGAACGGGTCAGCCACGCGAATGGCTTCGGCACGAGCCTTCAGGCGCGCGAGGAACTCATCGAATAATGGGTCTGCGACCAGCACGCGACTGGTGGCGGAACACATTTGCCCAGCATTGAAGAAACCGCCGCCGCAGGCCACTTCCACAGCCAGTTCAAGATCGGCATCGGCCAGCACCAGCAACGAAGATTTACCACCCAGTTCCAGGCTCACGCCTTTGACGGTTTCGGCGGCGCGCTGCATGACCTGCACGCCCACCGCATTGCTGCCCGTGAAAGAGACCTTGGCGATGCGCGGGTCCGCTGTCAGCGGCGCGCCCACGGCCAGGCCGGTGCCGCAGACCACGTTGAGCACGCCCTTGGGCAGCCCGGCCTCGGCGATGATCGCAGCCAGTTCCAGTTCCGGCAGCGGCGTGACTTCGGAGGGTTTGAGTACCACACAGCAGCCGGCCGCCAAGGCGGGGGCAAGCTTCCAGGCGGTGGTGACCATCGGGAAATTCCACGGCACGATCAGCCCCACCACACCGCAGGCCTCGCGACGCAGGCGTGCGCTGAACTCGTCGCTCGGCAGTTCAACAGTGGTGTCCTGCCGGGCGTCCAGCCCTTCGGCCAAACCTGCGTAGTACTCGAAGGTAGCGATCACGTCATCGACGTCGATGGCCGCTTCGAACTGCGGCTTGCCGTTGTTGCTCGACTGCAAGTGCATCAATTGCTCACGACCGCCCGCCACGCCAGCCGCGATCCGGCGCAGGATGGCGCCGCGCTCGGCACCGGTGGTCTGCGACCAGTTTTTGAAGGCTTCGGTGGCGGCTCTCACCGCGTGGTCGACCGCCTGGGCATCACCGCCATTGACCGTGGTCAGCAGCGCCTCGGTGGCCGGGTTGATCACCCGCAGGTGTTCGTTGCCGGCGAACCATTGGCCATCGATGTACAGGCCATCGAGTGTGGTCGGGAAGCTCATTTCGACACCGCCTTCATCCACTGCGCCTGATCGATTTCAATCAGGGTCGGCCCCTGGCGATCGGCGGCGGCACGCAGCGCGCTGCGCAGTTTCTCGACATCGTTGACGGCCTCGGCTGAGCACCCCAGCGCCCTGGCCACACCGATGAAATCCGGGGTGTAGATGTCCACGCCTACCGGTTCGATGGCACGGTTGACCATGTATTTCTTGATCTCTTCGTAGCCCTGGTTATTCCACAGCAGCACGATCACCGGGGTGCGTGCTTCCACGGCGCTGGCCAGTTCAGGCAGGGTGAATTGCAGGCCGCCGTCGCCAATCAGGCACACCACCGGTGGCCGTGCACCGCCCTCAATACGGCCACCGAGCCAGGCGCCAATCGCTGCCGGCAACGCATAACCAAGGGTGCCGTAACCGGTGGACGAGTTGAACCAGCGGCGCGGTCGCTCGGGGTTGAAGGTCAGGTTGCCGGTGTACACCGGCTGCGTGGAATCGCCGACGAACACGGCCTGCGGCAACTCATGCATCACGGTTTCCAGGAAGCGCGTCTGGGCCAGGGTCGGCGCGTCCCAGTTGGCCGCCAGCTCTTCGCGCAAACGGGCGGCGCGCACTTGACCCCAATCGTTGCGGCGCTCGGCCAGGGATTTGTGCGACAGCGCACTGAGCAAGGCCCGCGCTGCGTTCCGCGAATCGGCAACCAGGGCCAGGTGCGGCGGGTAATTGCGCACGGTTTGGTCGGGGTCAATATCGACACGCAGCAGCTTGCCGGGAATTTCGAAGCCACCGGCGAACGTCACGTCGTAATCGGTCTCGGCCAGCTCGGTGCCGATGGCCAGCACCACATCGGCTTCGGCCACCAGGGCGCGGGTCGCCACCAGACTCTGGGTCGAACCGATCAGCAACGGATGCGCGGATTCGAGCATGCCCTTGGCGTTGATCGTCAGCGCAACCGGCGCGTCCAGCAGCTCAGCCAGTTCGGTCAACTCGGCAGCGGCCTCGATGGCCCCACCACCGGCCAGGATCAACGGGCGTTTGGCACCGGCCAGCAGGTCGGTCATGCGGCTGATCGCGCAGGGCGACGCGCCGGCACGGTCGATGTGCACCGGCAAACTGGCGAGCAGTTCATCGGCGTCCTCGACCAGCACGTCCAGCGGGATTTCAATGTGCACCGGACGTGGCCGGCCGGCCTGGAACAGGGCGAAGGCACGGGCCAGCACCCCGGGCAATTCCGACGCCGACATCAGGGTGTGGGAGAACGCGGCGACACCGCCACACAGCGCGCTTTGGTTCGGCAGCTCGTGAAGCTTGCCGCGACCGCCGCCCAACTGGTTGCGCGTCTGCACGCTGGAGATCACCAGCATCGGGATCGAATCGGCGTACGCCTGGCCCATCGCGGTGGTGATGTTGGTCATGCCGGGGCCGGTGATGATGAAGCACACACCCGGCTTGCCACTGGTGCGGGCGTAGCCGTCGGCCATGAACCCGGCGCCCTGCTCATGACGCGGCGTGACATGATGGATGCTCGAACGGGCCAGCCCGCGATACAACTCGACGGTGTGCACACCAGGGATGCCGAATACCTGCTCGACCCCGTAGCCCTCGAGTAACTTGACCAATACTTCGCCGCACGTCGCCATGTCTTTGCCCTTGTTGTTCGTTTGAGACGCCGGGCCTGCGCTGTGTTTATGATGAGTGAGCAGGTCCAGGGATGGCCTCATTGGAACGGTCGACACGTTGCCGCAACAATGGATAAAAAATCATGCCAGCCATGTCCTTACGTCATACCTTGGATCCCGATGAAACGATTGCCTCCCCTGCCGGCGCTGTACACTTTTCTGATTACCGCGCAGTGCTGCAACTTCACCCGCGCCGCCGAACAGCTGTTCATCACCCAGGGCGCGGTGAGTCGGCAAATTGCCGGGCTGGAAGCGCATTTGGGTTATGAGTTGTTCATCCGCCAGGCGAGGGGCCTGGAGCTGACGAGCGAAGGCCGGGAGTGGCTGCCACGGGTACAACAGATTTTCGGCCTGATCGATGAGGCCGTGGAGCAGATCGGCGAGAAGCGTGAAACCCTGCAACTCAAGGCGCCGACCTGTGTCATGCGCTGGCTGTTGCCGCGATTGTTGCAGTGGCAAAAGGAGCGTCCGGATGTGCCCGTGGCGCTGACCACGACGGTCAAGCACGGCGTGGACTTCCAGCGCGAGCAGTTCGATGCCGCGGTGATGTATGGGGCCCGACCGGACAGCATGCTGAACGCCTGCCTGCTGTTCGACGAGCAACTGACGCCGGTCTGTTCGCCACAGACGGCACTGCAGGCGCCAGCGGATTTGCATCAGCACCTGCTGCTGCACCCGACCCGCGATGAACGCGACTGGAATGCCTGGTTACAGGCCGCCAACCTCAAGTTGAGCCATGCTCGTGGCCAGCATTTCGAAACCTTGGATCTGGCAATGTCGACGGCGTCCCAGGGCATGGGCGTGGCGATCGGCGACTGGTCGCTGATCGGGGATGACCTGAGCGCAGGGCGGCTGGTCATGCCGTTTGACTTGAAGGTGAAGACCGGATTGGCGTACTACCTGGTGTTCCCGGAGAAGACCGCGCCGTCGGCGCCTTTGCGCGAGTTGATGGCCTGGTTGGTGGAGCAGGCGCGCAGCCGCTGAAAATGCGGCCCCTGTGGGAGCGGGCTTGCCCGCGATGGTGGTCCAGACGACAAAGGGCAACCTGATTCCCCGCGTCATCGTTAACGACCATCGCGGGCAAGCCCGCTCCCACAGGGGGGAGTGTGATCACCTGCTCGCGAGCCTCTCAGCTTCTATCAATACCCGACGGTGAAACGCTGACGAGCGTGTTTCGGCGCCTCCACCTCATCGATCATCGCAATCGCATAATCGGCAAAGGTAATCCAGCTTCGACCGGCACTGCTGACCAGCAAATCATCCTTGCCGATGCGAAACGCGCCAGTGCGCTCACCCTCGACGAACTCCGCCGAAGGCGACACGAACGTCCAGTCCAGTTGCTGCTCACGGCGCAGGTCATCGAGGAACGCCGCACCGGCACTCGCCTCGGCCTTGTACTCTGCAGGAAAGCCTTCGCTGTCGATCACCCGGGTGCCACCGGGCAGCAACAGCGAACCGGCACCACCCACCACTAGCAGGCGTTTAACTCCGGCTTTTTTCACCGGTTCGATCACGGCGGCGCTGGGAACCGTGGCGAAATGTGCAGCGCTGATCACCACGTCATGCCCTGCCACTGCCGCTTGCAGTGCCTGGGTATCCAGTACGTCGACATTCTTGCTGACCACCCCGTCTCGCTCGCCGATCTTGGCCGTATTACGGGCGATGGCCGTCACGTGATGACCACGACGCAGGGCTTCTTCCAAAAGTTGGCTGCCGGCACGGCCGGTGGCACCGATGATTGCGATTTTGCTCATGACGTACTCCAGTTGGCTTGAATAGGCTCTTTGTGATCAAGGGTGGCGGGTTACCACTGCATCTCGCCCATGGCGACTTTGGCGCTCAGTTCCAGCGAGCTGTCTTCGCCCAGGTTCGGAAAGCGTTTTTTCATGGCGGCGACCAGTGCAGGGCTGTCCTTGGCCTTCACGGTCTCTTCGTCGAAAGCCCGAATGTAATCGGCCGTGAAGTGCACCGCCGCCAGGGAGCGGGCACTTTTGCCCAGGTAATGGCCCGGCACGACGGTGTTCGGCTTGAGGCTTTCGATAGCGTGCAGCGTAGCCAACCAATCAGCATGGGACTGTGCGGTTTGGGTATCGGCCATCCACACGTGGATGTTTTCGGCGACTACCACGCCACCAACCACTGCCTTGATCGAAGGGATCCAGACGAAGCTACGATCCGGCTGCGGGCCTTCAAGGCCCACCACCTGCAACTTCTGCCCTTCGAGCATCAGACTGTCGCCCTTCAGTACGCCCGGCACCAGGGTTTTGGCAGGGGCATCGGCGCCCATCTTCGGCCCCCAATAGGCCATCTTGCCCTGGACGGTCTGCTTGATGTGATCCACGGTTGGCTGCGAGGCGAGCACCCGGGCTTCGGGGAATGCGGCCGTCAGGGTGTCCAGGCCGAAGTAGTAATCAGGGTCACCGTGGCTGATGTAGATGGTGGTCAGGCGCTTGCCGCTGGCGCGGATTCTCTCCACCACCTGGGCGGCCTGCTCGCGACCGAATTGTGCGTCCACCAGGATCGCATCCTTCTCGCCGCTGACCAGCACCGAGGTCACGGGGAAGATCGCCTTCTCGCCGGGGTTGTAGACGTCCAGGGTCAAGCTGGCAGCGCTGGCGTGAGCGGCGAAGGCGAATGCGGCGGTTGCCAGGAGGATGCGTTTGAACAACATGTGAAGCTCCGTCTGTGTGAAGGCCCCCGCCCCCCTGTAGGAGCGAGCTTGCTCGCGATGGCGGTGTATCAGCCCCCATCATTGTCGACTGACACAGCGCTATCGCGAGCAAGCTCGCTCCTACAGGGGGCAGTGTCGCCAAGAATGGAACAGAGCATAGTTGTCAAACTCAGTACAAAAAATGCGATGCTGGAACATAGTTTGTTTCTAAAATCGGGCAAATCATGGATCGTCTACAAGCAATACGGGTGTTCGTCACAGTGGTCGACCTCGGCAGCCAGTCAGCCGCCGCCGATCATCTGGAGCTGTCACGGCCAGTGGTCTCGCGCTATCTGGCAGAGTTGGAAGATTGGGTGGGCGCCCGCCTGATGCACCGCACCACGCGCAAACTGAGTCTGACCGCCGCCGGTAGCGAAATCCTGCCCCGGTGCCGGCAGATGCTTGAACTGTCCACAGACATGCAGACCATCCTCAGCGAACCCGACGAGACACCTCGAGGTCTTTTGCGCATCAGCGTCAGTACATCATTTGGCCAGGCACAACTGGCCGATGCGATGGCGGCTTACGTCAAGCGTTACCCCGGTGTGCGCATCGAATTGCAGATGCTCGACCGAACGGTGAACCTGGTGGACGAGCGTATCGACCTGGCGATTCGCACCAGCAATGACCTGGATCCGAACCTTATCGCCCGGCGACTGACGGTCTGTCGCTCGGTGATCTGCGCGGCACCTGCTTACCTGCAAACACATCCCGCGCCACGGCGGGTCGAAGACCTCAGCCAGCACAACTGCCTGACCCATTCCTATTTCGGCAAGAACCTGTGGCATTTTGAGCAGGACGGCGAACCGGTGTCGATGCCGGTGCAGGGCAATATCAGCGCCAACGAGGCCAGCACCCTGTTGCGCGCGACCATTGCGGGTGCGGGGGTGGCGATGCTCCCTACTTATCAGGCCTACGTACATATCCACAGCGGCGAACTGGTGCGCCTGCTGCCCCACGCCGAACCCCGGCAGATGAACATCTACGCGGTGTACGCCTCGCGCAAGCACATGCCGGCGGCGCTGCGCAGCCTGCTGGATTTTCTGGTGGAGAGGTTTCCACAAGAGCCTGAGTGGGACAAAGGCCTGTAGTCACCACCAATCTACTGTGGGAGCGGCGGTGCCCTGAATACCGCATCACATACAAACCCGCATCACTGGCAACCCACCACCACTGACCTATGCTCAAGTTAGTACCCATGGGTATTCGTTCAGAGGTCAACGCCATGAACATCAAAACAAGAAGATACCTCGCGATTTTCCTGACCTGCGCCGCCACACTGGCGCTGTATGGCACGGCGGCCTGGCGCGTCGAGCAATTGCGGCAACTGCCCCGCGATTACGCCAGCTGCAATTTCGAGCGCTGCATACCTCACAATGCAACGCTCAACGCCCTGCGGTAAAGACGGCTCAGGACCCGTTACCCCGTTCGGCCTTCAAACGGTCGCGGAACGCCTTGGGTGAGATCCCCACCCGGCGGCGGAACAGGCGCGTGAAGTTGGTGGGATCGGAAAATCCCAACACCTCGGACATCTCATAGATGGTCATGCTGGTGTAGGTCAGCAAGCGCTTGGCCTCCAGCAACTGCCGCTCGTGCATGATCTGCAGGGCGGGTTGCCCCGCCAGTTCCCGACAGGTGCCGTTGAGGTGGGACACGGATATACCCAGGCGATGCGCCAGGTCCTCCACCTTGACGTGCTGGCGATAGGTCTCTTCCACCAGTTGGATGAACCCGTTCAGGTACTCCCGCGCGCGTTGCGGACGCTGGCTGGCGTTGCGACGCTGCAACGCCTGGCGGCCGACCCACACCAGGATCACGCTGACCAGCGAATGCATGAGCATTTCCCGGGCGGGTTGATGACCGGTGTATTCGGTTTGCAAGGCGAGGAACAGGCTATTGAGGTAGTCGCTGTCCACGCCCGACGGGTAACTGTCCGCCTGGCCCAGGGCATTGACCGAGTGCCCCAACTGCGCCTGCAAGTGGGCGACCAACGGCGCCGCCAGGGTCACGACAAACCCTTCGACATCCTCGGAAAAACGATAACCATGAACGGACAGCGGCGGCAGGACCAGCACGGCCGGCTCGCTCAACTGTGTTCGATTGCCTTCGATTTCGAGCTCGGCCTGACCTTTGAACACGAAGAGCAACTGGCATAAATCAGCGTGACGATGGGGTTTGATCTCCCATTGGTGTTCGCGACTGCGTTTGGAAATGGTTTCGCAATGCAGCAAGTCCGGCGTCGGCCAATCCAGGCTTTCACCGTAAAGCTTGAACACCGGTATCGAAGGCAGGTCAGGCTTGTTCATCACTTCAATCCAGGCCTCGGAGGTGGCGGGTAGTTTTACACCCATGGACGGAATGTACAGATGGGGCCCAGTTTTCACCCTCAATCGGCAGACCCGCAAGTGAAAATTGCGTCGGCCATTCGTACGCGGCTATCGAATAGCTTGCTACCGACTTACACTGAAGGGCATTACCGACTGCCTTGCGTCTACCCCAAGCCCACTCCCCCCGCAGGTTACCCGTGACCCACCTGAATCACCCCGACACGCCCAGGCCAGCCATTCGCAATGTGCTGATTGCGTTGATGCTGGCGATCTTTCTCGGTGCGCTGGACCAGACCATCGTTGCCGTGTCGATGCCGGCCATTTCCGCACAGTTCAAGGACGTCAGCCTGCTGGCCTGGGTGATTTCCGGCTACATGGTGGCGATGACCGTGGCCGTCCCGATCTACGGCAAATTGGGCGACTTGTACGGGCGGCGTCGGTTGATGCTGTTCGGCATGGGCTTATTCACCCTCGCTTCGCTGTTCTGTGGCATGGCCCAGAGCATGGAGCAACTGGTGCTTGCACGGATCTTCCAGGGCATCGGCGCCGGCGGGATGATTTCGGTCAGCCAGGCGATCATCGGCGACATCGTGCCGCCCCGCGAACGCGGCCGCTACCAAGGCTATTTCAGCAGCATGTACGCCGTGGCCAGCGTCGCCGGCCCGGTACTCGGCGGCTACATGACCGAATACCTGTCGTGGCGCTGGGTGTTCCTGATCAATCTGCCGCTGGGGCTCGGGGCATACTGGGTCGCCCACCGCAACCTGATGGGCCTGCCAATTCCCCAGCGCAAACCGGTCATCGACTACCTCGGCACACTGTTGATGATCACCGGCCTGACCGCCCTGCTCCTTGGCATCACCCAGATCGGGCAAGGCCACTCCTGGCGCAGCAACGAAGTGCTCGGGCTGTTCACGGCGGCGGTATTGATACTGGCCGTGTTCGTCTGGCATGAGGGCCGTGCGCGGGAGCCGCTTCTGCCCATGCACCTGTTCGCCAACCGCAATGCCCTGCTGTGCTGGTGCACGATTTTCTTCACCAGTTTCCAGGCGATTTCGTTGATCGTGCTAATGCCTTTGCGCTTCCAGAGCGTCACAGGTGCCGGGGCCGACAGCGCCGCCTTGCATTTGCTGCCACTGGCAATGGGGTTGCCGATTGGCGCCTATTTCGCAGGTCGTCGAACCTCGGTCACCGGTCGCTACAAACCGCAGATCCTGGCCGGAGCGATCCTGATGCCGATCTCGATCCTGGGCATGGCGCTCAGTGCGCCCCAGGCCTTTGTGCTCAGTAGCCTGTTCATGTTGCTCAGCGGGATCGCCGGCGGCATGCAATTTCCCACTTCGCTGGTGGGCACGCAAAACGCCGTGGACCAGCGCGACATCGGCGTCGCCACGAGCACCACCAACCTGTTCCGCTCACTGGGCGGCGCGGTGGGCGTAGCGCTGATGTCGGCCTTGCTCCTGGCGTTGTTGCAGGATTCGAGTTTTTCTCAACTGGCGGGTTCGACACTGCTGGCAGAGGGGCATTCCGGTAACGTCCTGCTGGACGGCCTGAATGCCGCACCGGGCGATACGCAGGATGCCTTGCGTGCAGAATTGCTGTTGACGTTCAGGCATTTGTTGATGGTCAGCGCCGCGGTGTCACTGCTGGGTCTGGCAGCAGCGGTTGCCATGCCAAACCGGTTGTTGCGCGGGCGTGAGGATAAGGTCAGGTAGACCGCGGTTGCTGTTGTGGGAGCGGGCTTGCTCGCGAAGAGGTCAGCAACATCATCGGCGACTGACACTCCGCCTTCGCGAGCAAGCCCGCAGGCCTCGGTTTCAAGGGCTGTAATACCCCACCGCCACCAGAAAATGCCCGACCTTCTTCAGGTAGGCATGCTTGTCTTCGACCTTGCCGGTAACCGGGTTTTTCCACTTATAGGCGTATTCACCGTGGTCCTGCTGTGCGATCAACGCCAGGATCGGCTCACCCACGGGCTTGCCGTCAGGGTCCTTGATCTTGCTGAAGTCGGTATTGAGCAGGCGCAGGTTGGTGCCATGGGCGACGTACCGCTGGGTGTCCAGGTCGACGACAAACACGTACAGGTCATCCTGCAAATAACCTCCCTTGAGGGAGTTGATGGCCTTGAGCGTGCCCTTTTCGTCCTTGGCCAGATCGACCGCCGCCTTGTTCAGCAGCGCCATGGCCTGTTCCGCCGACGCCCTGGGCAGGTAGTAACCCACCGCGAGGATGCGCTGGCCAATTCGCTGGTAGTACACGTGTTTACGCTCGATCTTGCCGTCGGCCCAGTTCTGCCAGCGATATTCGGCCTCCTGAATGCCATTGCCCTCCGGCACATTCAGGGCGTTCTTGAACGCTGTCTGCAAATCAGGCCCGAGCACCTCGGACACGTCACGCCCAATCAACGCCGAAGAGGGCCCACCGCTGGCCAGCATCACGCCCTTGGTGTCGACCACGAACACGTAGCGGTCCTTGTCGACGAACTCACCCTGGCGACTGAACGCCGCAAACGCCTTGTCACCATGATCGTGGTAATAGGCCAGGGCCTTTTCCAGCAGGGCAATGGCCGCCTTGCTGTCATCCTTTTGCGTCGCAGCCGCCTGCGCCTGCCCCAACAACAGCAGCAACATGCCGCCCACCAACGCCAACCTGTGCAAAAACCCCATTGCCCATCCCTCGCTCTGTCAGTGTTTCAAGAGCGTAGACGGCAATGGGGCATGTATGGATATTCAGCAAACCGCAGTAACAGCTTGATGCTTATGGCTTGGCGCGCAACTGCTGTTGCAGGTTCTGAATCTGCGCCTGAAGGGTGTTGATGTTGCGGGTGACCTGGCCACGGAACGCGTCGAACTCGGCAGTGCTGGATGCGCCGGGCGCGGCGGCCGGGCGATTGTCCTGCTCGCTTTTGAGCACGATCATGTCCTGTTCCAGGCGCTCGATGGCGGCGCTTGGGTTGCCCTGTTTTTTCAGCGCGGCGATATCGGCGCCGAGGCTCTTGAGTTGGGCATCGATCTTGTCGGTGTCCGCTGGCGTGCTTTTCAGCGTGGCCAGCTCGCTGCCGAGGGCTTTGACCTGGGCCTGCAATTGCGAATTGGCAGCCTGTTGCTCGGTGTTCTGGGCAGTGGCTTGAGCCAGGCGCTTGTCCAGCTCGGCGGTTTGCGCGGTCATTTGCGCCAGCCGCTTGTCCAGGTCCGAGGCCTGGCCGGCAACGCCCTGTTGTTGCTTGCCCTGATCCTGAAGGCGGCTTTCCAACTGCTTGATCTGCAGCTTCAGCGCTTCGCTGTCCGAGGTGACGTTGGTCTGGCTGGCGACCACCTTGCCGGAAATGTCCTGCAAGCGCCCCGCCGCATCCTCACTGATGCGTGCGAAACTTTCCTGGGTCGCCACCAGTTGCTGTTCCATCAGCGAGATCTGCTGGAAACTCCACCAGGCCAGGCCCGCGAAAGCGAAGAACAGCGCGCCGACCAGGGCCCACAACGGGCCGGTGCTCGCCGCCCTGACCTTGACCATCGGCGGCGTGCGCGAGTGCACCGTGGTGCGCGCAGGCGTTGGAAAATCATCGTCGTCGAGGACATCGGCCCGCAGGCTCGGCACATCGTCGAAGTCGTCGTTGGCATCGTTACGCATGGACATTGAGTCAACCTTTGTGAAACGCGGTGATGGCATTATGGGCGTGAGTATAAACCCGTGAGCCGCATGGATTGACCCTCAATGCCCCGGCTCGGTTCACTATGGGCAACGTCTGTGTTTCAGCGAATGTCCTGGGCTTTCCACCAGTTGCAGAATTCATCCAGGGCAGTCCAGAGACTGACCTTCGGATCGTAATCCAGATAATGACGCGCGCGACTGATGTCCAGGGTGAAACTTTTGTTCATCACCTGCATGCCCAGCCGTGACAGGGTCGGCTCGGGGCGCCCTGGCCAGAGCTTGCACGCGCCTTCGTTGAGCGCCGCCACCGTGTAGGCAAGGCCGTAGGAACGGTAGCGAGTCACCTGTGGGACATCCATCTGGCGCATGACGTAATTGACCACGTCCCACAAGGGAATTGGCGCTCCGTTACTGATGTTGTAGGCCTTGCCCAGCGCCGAACCGGCGGCCAGCAAGCTGCTGAGCATTGCTTCGTTGAGGTTTTGCACGCTGGTGAAGTCGACCTTGTTCAAGCCGTTGCCGACGATGGCCAGGCGACCTTTGCGCTGCATCTTCAACAAACGCGGAAAAATGCTCATGTCTCCGGCACCGGTGACGAAACGCGGGCGAAGCGCCAGGGTTTCGAGACCGAATTCCTGTGCCCCGAACACCTTTTGCTCGGCCAGGTATTTGGTCGCGGCATAGGGATGTTTGAAGCGTTTTGGCACCTGTTCTTCGGTCAGTCCAAGGTGATCACGACCATCGAAATAGATCGAGGGCGACGACAGATGCACCAGGCGCCGCACGCGCTGCTTGAGGCAGGCTTCGACCACGTTTTCGGTAACCTGCACGTTGCCTTGATGGAAATCTTGATAACGCCCCCACACGCCGACTGCGCCCGCGCAATGCACCACGGCCTCGACATCACGACACAGCGCTCGCGCCAGTTCCGGGTCGCTCAAGTCTCCCGGGACGAACTCGGCACCACGGCGCACCAGGTGTTCGACGCTTTCGGCCCGGCGACCGTTGACCCGAACATCCAGGCCCTGCTCCAGGGCGAAACGCGCAAAGCGTCCGCCAATGAAGCCGCTTGCGCCGGTGACCAGAATCTTCATGAGGTTTCCTTCGGAAACAGCTCCAAGCTGCAAGCTTCAAGCTGATAGTTAAAACAGTTCGCAAGCGCTTCACTTGCCGCTTGCAGCTTGACGCTCATGGCTGGCCCAGAGGCACCAACCAATGCTTCGACGCACGCACCAATTGCTCCGTCAGCAACCCGAGCAACTGCCCACCATTGCGCCAATGATGCCAGTACAACGGCACATCGATGGGCTTATCTGGCAGCAGTTCGCGTAAAACTCCGCGCGCCAGCTGGTCACGAACCTGCAGTTCGGGCACCAGTCCCCAGCCGAGACCGGCCTCGGCCAGGCGCAGGAACCCCTCGGATGACGGGCATAGATGATGTTCGAATCCGCCATCGACACCCAGGGACGCGAGGTAGCGATGCTGGAGGAAATCGTCCGGGCCGAACACCAGCGCCGGCGTTTTCGCCAACCGCTCGGCACGCACGCCGTCCGGAAAATGCCGGACGATGAACTCAGGGCTGGCCATCGCCCGGTAACGCATGGCCCCCAGCAGCACGCTACGCCCGCCGGCTACCGGACGTTCACTGGCGCACAGACATGCGGCCACTTCGCCGGCCTTCATGCGTTTGAGGCCGACGGTCTGGTCTTCCACTACCAGGTCGAGCAGCAGATGCTGCTCCGCGCAAAAATCGCCGACCGCTCCCGCCCACCAGGTGGCGAGGCTGTCGGCATTGAGGGCGATGCGCAGGCGCTCCGGCAGGCCTTCTTCATCCAGCGCCGGGACCAGGCTTTGCAGGTCGCGCTCGAGCAGGCGCACCTGCTGCACATGGTTGAGCAGGCGCCGGCCGATGTCAGTGGGCGCCGGTGGCGTGGCGCGCACCAGCACCGGCTGGCCGACCCGCGCCTCGAGCAACTTGATGCGCTGCGAAATGGCCGATTGCGACAGGCCGAGCACCTGGGCGGCGCGTTCGAAACCGGCCTGTTCGATCACCGCCGCCAGGGCCGAAAGCAGTTTGTAGTCGAACATCAGTTTTCCTAATGAGCAATCAGTAAGATTGGTTTTTCTTATACAGCCTTGGGAAGGACAATAGCCAGCAAGAACTCTTGGACAAGGATCACCCCGATGGCTGGCGAAACCTCCCTGGCAACCCTGCTGCGCAGCATGAGCCCGCAGCTCAATGACGGCGAATACGTGTTCTGCACGTTGCCCGATGGTCAGTTGCCCCACGGCCTGGACATCGTCGGCAGCTTTCGCGAACAGGAAGGCCTGACCGTGATCCTGCCACGCGCCCACGCGCAGCAGGCCGGCTTGAGCTTCGACTATGTCGCCGCCTGGATCACCCTCAACGTGCACTCGGCATTGCAAGCCGTTGGCCTGACCGCCGCCTTCGCCACGGCACTGAGCCAGGCCGGCATCAGCTGCAATGTGATCGCCGGCTACTACCACGACCATTTGTTCGTCGGCCAGGCCGACGCCGAACGCGCCATGCAAGTGCTGCGCGACCTGGCAGCGAACGCGGAGTAACGACCCATGTGGCAAAGTTATGTGAACGGCCTGTTGGTGGCCGCGGGGCTGATCATGGCGATCGGCACCCAGAACGCTTTCGTCCTGGCGCAGAGCCTGCGGCGCGAACATCACCTGCCGGTAGCGGCACTGTGTGTGACCTGCGATGCGTTGCTGGTGGCCGCCGGTGTCTTCGGCCTGACGACTGTGCTGGCGCAAAACCCGACCTTGCTGGCCATCGCCCGCTGGGGTGGTGCGGCGTTCCTGCTGTGGTACGGCAGCCTCGCGCTGCGTCGTGCCTGCTCCCGGCAGAGCCTGCAACAAGGGGAAAACCAGACGGTACGATCACTGCGTGCGGTCATGCTCAGTGCCCTGGCGGTGACGTTGCTCAACCCGCACGTCTACCTGGACACGGTGCTGCTGATCGGCTCGCTGGGCGCCCAACAGACCGAGCCCGGTGCCTATGTCGTCGGCGCGGCCAGTGCGTCGCTGCTGTGGTTCTTTACCCTGGCGTTGGGCGCCGCCTGGCTGGCCCCCTGGCTGGCACGCCCCAGCACCTGGCGAATCCTCGACTTGCTGGTGGCGGTGATGATGTTCACCGTGGCAGCGCAGTTGATCACTAGCGCCTGATTTATTCCAAAAGGCTCTGGAACCTCTATTCCACACAGTTGTTGCGTGGTTATGCCGCCACCCCGGTGCTATGATCCGGTTCGATGCGCCGCAAAGAGTACAAACTCCCCGGCGCTTTGTCTGGCCGCCCGTGATCGGCCTTGCGCCCACCGCAAACTGACCTGATTAGGAGAATGATCATGGCTTTCGAATTGCCGCCGCTGCCTTACGCCCACGATGCCCTGCAGCCGCACATTTCCAAGGAAACCCTGGAATACCACCACGACAAGCACCACAACACCTACGTCGTGAACCTGAACAATCTGGTGCCTGGCACCGAGTTCGAAGGCAAGACCCTGGAAGAAATCGTCAAGTCTTCCTCGGGCGGCATCTTCAACAACGCCGCTCAAGTCTGGAACCACACTTTCTACTGGAACTGCCTGGCGCCAAACGCCGGTGGTCAACCAACCGGCGCACTGGCTGAAGCCATCAACGCGGCCTTCGGTTCGTTCGACAAGTTCAAGGAAGAGTTCAGCAAAACCTCCATCGGCACCTTCGGTTCCGGCTGGGGCTGGCTGGTGAAAAAAGCTGACGGTTCCCTGGCCCTGGCCAGCACCATCGGCGCCGGCAACCCGCTGACCAACGGCGACACCCCGCTGCTGACCTGCGACGTCTGGGAACACGCCTACTACATCGACTACCGCAACGTTCGTCCGAAATACGTCGAAGCGTTCTGGAACCTGGTCAACTGGAAATTCGTGGCTGAGCAATTCGAAGGCAAGACCTTCAAAGCTTAAGCTCGATGCCAGACAAAAAACCCGGCCTTGGCCGGGTTTTTTTATGCCCTGGCCATCCCCCATCCCTGTAGGAGCGAGCTTGTCGAGGCGTCGAACCGTCGCGATGGTAGCCCAGGCACCGCCGACATCCAGACACCCCGCTTCATCGTTGACGACCATCGCGAGTAAACTCGCTCCTACAGAAGATCCAGATCAAAAGCGCACCGGGGCCCTCTGTAGGAGCGAGCTTGCTCGCGATGGTGGCCCAGGCACCGCCGACATCCAGACACCCCGCGTCATCGTTGACGACCATCGCGAATAAATTCGCTCCTACAGAAGATCAAGCTCAACCGCGCACCGGGGCCCTCTGTAGGAGCGAGCTTGCTCGCGATGGTGGCCCAGGCACCGCGGGCATCCAGGCTGCCCGCGTCATCGTTGACGACCATCGCGAGCAAGCTCGCTCTTACAGGGATGATGTACACCGGTAGGAATGGGTTGGCTGCATGAACACCATCGCGGGCAAGCTGAACTGGCCTAATGATTTTGGACACTTCAATCGGGCGCTATGATAGCGCCCAAATCTGAGGTGTTTGGATATGCGTAAATCCTATTCGAGTGAGTTCAAGCTCAAGGCTGCCAGCATGGTGTTGGATGAAGGTCAGCCGGTTACCGAAGTCTGTGCCAGCCTGGATATCGGCCCCACAGCCCTGCGCCGTTGGGTTGATCAAGTGCAAAAAGAGCGCTTGGGCTCGACTCCGGTGGGGGCCAAGGCGATTACCGCTGATCAACGAGAAATCCAGAGACTCAAAGCTCTGCTCAGAGAGAAAGACCTGGATATCGAAATCCTAAAAAAGGCCAGTGCTCTCCTGCTTTTGGACGCCAAAGATCATTCACGCTGATCGATGAGCTGGGCGAGCAGTACGGCGTTAAAAAGTGTTGCCGGGCGTTTGGGGGCAACCGCAGTAGCTTTTACGCCTGGCGCCAGCGCCAAGGCAGAGCAAATCCTGAACGGGACAAGCTCAAAGCCGCGTTGGTCAGGCACCACAAGGCGTCCAGAGAGTCGGCCGGCGCACGTACTTTGTCCAAGGAGCTACAAGCCAAAGGGCATCGTATCGGGCGTTATATGGCTCGCAGTTTGATGCGCGAAGCTGGCATCGCTAGTCGTCAGCGCCGGCGCCATAAGTACAAGTCGCCGGGTGTGGAGGCCTTGGTGGCGCCGCACGTGCTCAAGCGAAAATTTGATGTGACGGCGGTTAATCAGGTGTGGTGTGGCGACGTGACATACATCAAGGTCGGCAAGCGGTGGATGTACTTCGCCGCCGTTTTGGATCTGTACGCTCGCAGGATCGTAGGGTGGTCGTTTTCGATGATTTCTGATGCCAACCTGACCTGCGAAGCGCTACGCATGGCGGTTGAGCTGCGCGGCCATCCCCAGGATGTGTTGTTTCATTCTGATCAAGGTTGCCAGTACACCAGCCATAAATTCCGAAATGCGCTTGTGAAACATCGGTTCAGGCAAAGTATGAGCCGTAAAGGCGAGTGCTGGGACAATGCCCCGATGGAGCGTTTCTTTGGTAGTTTGAAGTCCGAGTGGGTGCCTGAAACGGGCTACAAACTGGAGCATGAGGCCCGGGCAGATGTGCAGCGCTATGTCTCGCGCTACAACATCAGCAGGCCTCACAGCTATAACGACTACAGGTCGCCGGTCGTGAAGGAAAGATTGGCGGCGTGAACCGTAATCAGTGTCCAAGATTACTTGACCAGTTCAAGCCCGCTCCCACACGGGCAAGCATCCAGCCGCAAAAATGAAACCCACCCCACTCCTCTTGCCCCCGCGCCAGACCCGTCTACCATCAACCTGAAGGAATTTTCTCCCCGCCCCCTCAAGTTGAAGGACTCGACTACCGAAACAGTACGAATAAGCGCGAATACTCCAGATAGCAGCATTTCGGCCAACCCACAGGTAAATCTTCCTGTGTTCGATTGTCCCTTTGACTGCCATCTCGGGATTGCCAATACTCATGGCTACTTGATGCTACCCGCATGGAACAAGGAATGACTCTTTGAAGCTGGAACTCAAGAACAGCTTGTCGGTAAAGTTGCTCCGGGTCGTGCTGTTGTCGGCATTGATCGTTGGCGTGGTCTTGAGCTGCGCGCAGATCGTTTTCGATGCCTATAAGACGAACCAGGCCGTGGCCAGCGATGCGCAGCGCATCCTCGACATGTTTCGCGACCCCTCAACCCAGGCCGTTTACAGCCTGGACCGGGAAATGGGCATGCAGGTCATCGAAGGCCTGTTCCAGGACGATGCCGTGCGCCAGGCGTCCATCGGTCACCCCAATGAAGCGATGCTCGCGCAGAAGTCCCGCGATCTGCAGGCGTCCAACAGCCGCTGGCTGACCGACCTTATTCTCGGCAAGGAACGCACATTCACCACACAATTGGTCGGCCGTGGCCCTTACAGCGAGTATTACGGCGACCTCAGCATCACCCTCGACACGGCCACTTATGGCCAGGGTTTTATCGTCAGTTCGGTGATCATCTTCATTTCGGGGGTCCTGCGCGCCCTGGCCATGGGGTTGGTCTTGTATCTGGTCTATCACTGGCTGCTGACCAAACCACTGTCACGCATCATCGAGCACCTGACCGAAATCAACCCGGACCGTCCCAGCGAACACAAGATCCCGCAGCTCAAGGGGCACGAAAAAAACGAATTGGGGATCTGGATCAGCACCGCCAATCAGTTGCTCGAATCCATCGAGCGCAACACCCATCTGCGCCATGAAGCGGAAAACAGCCTGCTGCGCATGGCCCAGTACGACTTCCTCACCGGCCTGCCGAACCGCCAGCAACTGCAGACGCAACTGGACAAAATCCTGGTTGACGCCGGCAAGTTGCAGCGTCGGGTCGCGGTGTTGTGTGTCGGCCTCGACGACTTCAAAGGCATCAACGAACAGTTCAGCTACCAGACCGGCGACCAGTTGCTGCTGGCCCTGGCCGACCGCCTGCGTGCCCACAGCGGTCGCCTGGGGGCTCTGGCCCGCCTGGGCGGCGACCAATTCGCCCTGGTGCAGGCCGACATCGAACAACCCTACGAGGCGGCGGAACTGGCACAGAACATTCTCGATGACCTGGAGGCGCCCTTCGCCCTCGATCACCAGGAAATTCGCCTGCGAGCCACGATCGGTATCACCCTGTTTCCCGAAGATGGCGACAGCACCGAGAAGCTGCTGCAAAAGGCCGAGCAGACCATGACGCTGGCCAAGACCCGTTCACGCAACCGTTATCAGTTCTACATTGCCAGCGTCGATACCGAGATGCGCCGTCGTCGTGAGCTGGAAAAAGACCTGCGCGATGCCCTGACCCGAGATCAGTTCTACCTGGTTTATCAACCCCAGATCAGCTACCGCGATCAGCGCGTGGTGGGCGTTGAGGCGTTGATTCGCTGGCAGCACCCCGAGCACGGGCTGGTGCCGCCGGATCTGTTCATCCCTCTGGCGGAGCAGAACGGCACCATCATCGCCATCGGCGAGTGGGTGCTGGACCATGCGTGCAAGCAACTGCGCGATTGGCATGACCAGGGTTTCACCGAACTGCGCATGGCGGTGAACCTGTCGACCGTGCAACTGCACCACGCCGAGCTGCCGCGAGTGGTCAACAACCTGCTGCAGATGTACCGTCTGCCACCGCGCAGTCTGGAGCTGGAAGTCACCGAAACCGGCCTGATGGAAGACATCAGCACCGCAGCCCAGCACTTGCTTAGCCTGCGCCGCTCCGGCGCGCTGATCGCCATCGACGACTTCGGTACCGGATATTCATCGCTGAGCTACTTGAAGAGCTTGCCGCTGGACAAGATCAAGATCGACAAGAGCTTCGTGCAGGACCTGCTCGATGACGATGACGACGCCACCATCGTTCGCGCCATCATCCAACTGGGCAAGAGCCTGGGCATGCAGGTCATCGCCGAAGGTGTGGAAACTGCCGAGCAAGAGGCCTACATCATTTCCGAAGGCTGCCATGAAGGTCAGGGCTACTTCTACAGCAAACCGCTGCCGGCGCGAGAGCTGGGCGCCTACATGAAGCAGGCTCAGCGCACCAACGCGGCAATCCTCTGATGTTGAAATCCTGTAGGAGCGAGCATGCTCGCGATGGAGGTCAACGATAACGCGGGAAGTCTGACACCCCGCGGCGTTCATCAGTCCATCGCGAGCATGCTCGCTCCTACAGGGGGTAGCGCCCCTCCCGAATAAGAAATATTTCCAACAACAACCCTTTACACATAATGCGAAAGATTTGCATTATGTGGCAGTTTTGCGCGCCGGGCGCGTCTCCACCCCCTCTCGAAGCAGGATGTTCGCCATGATTCGTATGCCTCTGGCTACCGCCAGTCTGTTGGCCATCGCTATTTCCCTCGCCGGTTGCGGCGAAGGCAAAGACAAAGAAAAAGCCGCCGCACCTGTGCCGGCCGCCAGCACCGCTGCGGCCCCGGCTGCTCCAGCCGCCGCGCCAGCCGCTGCCGGTAAAGTCGATGAAGCCGCCGCCAAGGCCGTTGTCGCTCACTACGCCGACATCGTTTACGCCGTTTACAGCGATGCCGAATCCACTGCAAAAACCCTGCAGACTGCCGTCGACGCCTTCCTCGCCAAGCCGAACGCCGAGACCCTCAAAGCTGCCAAGGCCGCCTGGGTTGCGTCCCGCGTACCTTACCTGCAGAGCGAAGCGTTCCGCTTCGGCAACACCATCATCGACGACTGGGAAGGTCAGGTGAACGCCTGGCCATTGGACGAAGGCCTGATCGACTACGTCGACAAATCCTACGAGCACGCTTTGGGTAACCCAGGCGCTACGGCCAACATCATCGCCAACACCGAGATCCAGGTTGGCGAAGACAAGATCGACGTCAAGGAAATCACTCCGGAAAAACTCGCCAGCCTCAACGAGCTGGGCGGTTCCGAAGCCAACGTCGCGACCGGCTACCACGCCATCGAATTCCTGCTCTGGGGCCAGGACCTGAACGGCACCGGCCCTGGTGCCGGCAACCGTCCGGCTTCGGACTACCTGGAAGGCGCCGGCGCCACCGGCGGCCACAACGACCGTCGTCGTGCTTACCTGAAAGCGGTGACCGAGTTGCTGGTCAGCGACCTGGAAGAAATGGTCGGCAACTGGAAACCAAACGTAGCCGACAACTATCGCGCCACCCTGGAAGCGGAACCGGGTGACGTCGGCCTGCGTAAAATGCTGTTCGGCATGGGCAGCCTGTCCCTGGGCGAACTGGCTGGCGAGCGCATGAAGGTTTCGCTGGAAGCCAACTCCCCTGAAGACGAACACGATTGCTTCAGCGACAACACCCACTACTCGCAGTTCTACGATGCCAAGGGCATTCGTAACGTGTACCTGGGCGAATACACTCGCGTCGACGGCACCAAGATGACCGGAGCCAGCCTGTCGTCCCTGGTGGCCAAGGCCGACGCCGCCGCGGATACCGCGCTTAAAGCTGACCTTGCCGCCACCGAAGCGAAAATGCAGGTCATCGTCGATCACGCCCTCAAGGGTGAGCACTACGACCAACTGATCGCGGCGGGCAACACCGCCGGCAACCAGATCGTGCGCGACGCCATCGCCGCCCTGGTCAAGCAGACCGGTTCGATCGAAGCCGCCGCTGGCAAGCTGGGCATCACCGACCTCAACCCGGACAACGCTGATCACGAGTTCTGATCGACGCTGGTTGCCTGAAGAAAGCCCCGACTCGTCGGGGCTTTTTTATGCTTCCCGCTCCCTGTAGGAGCGAGCATGCTCGCGATGGACGCAAGAACACCGCGGGGTATCAGGTAACCAGCGTCATCGTTAACGACCATCGCGAGCATGCTCGCTCCTACAGGTGAAGGGGTAGACGGGCAATCAAACGATAATTCCTCTTATTCAAACTCCCCCGCCCTGTTAGACTTTGCGCCCTTGTTTTGCTCGTCTCGCAGGATGTCTGATGCCCTCGCTGCTTCTTCGCTTGTCCGCACTGGTTCTGGCCCTGGGCCTGAGTGCCTGCGATGACGCCCCGCGTTTTACCAAAGCCGAGCCCGGCGAAGCCCGTTCCGGTGGCCAGGCAACCGTGCGCAAGACCGACCAGAACGCCTTTTCCCTGCCGTCTGCCAACCTGCCGCCGTCCAGGCGCGTGGATTTCAGCGTTGGCAACAGCTTCTTCCGCAACCCCTGGGTGATCGCCCCCTCGACCACAACCGCCCGCGATGGCCTCGGCCCGTTGTTCAACACCAACGCTTGCCAGAACTGCCACATCAAGGACGGGCGCGGCCATCCGCCGGCGCCCGATGCCTCGAACGCCGTGTCGATGCTGGTGCGCCTGTCGATTCCCGATACGCCAGCCTATGCCAAACTCATCGAGCAGAACGGCGTGGTTCCGGAACCCGTCTACGGCGGACAATTCCAGGACATGTCCATTCCAGGCGTAGTCCCGGAAGGCAAGGTGCGGGTCGACTACACGCCCGTGTCGGTGCGCTTCAAGGACGGCACCGAGGTCGAGCTGCGTAAGCCGAGCCTGAAAATCACCCAGTTGGGCTATGGCCCGATGCACCCCGACACGCGGTTTTCTGCGCGGGTGGCGCCGCCGATGATTGGGCTGGGTTTGCTCGAAGCCATTCCCGACGAGGCGATCCTGGCCAACGCCAAGGCTCAAGAGAAAGAAAACAACGGCATCGCCGGGCGTCCGAACCAGGTGTGGGATGACGCCCAGCAGAAAACAGTCCTCGGCCGCTTTGGCTGGAAGGCCGGGCAACCGAACCTCAATCAACAAAATGTTCATGCGTTTTCGGGTGACATGGGCCTCACCACCCGCCTGAGACCGTTTGATGACTGCACCGACACGCAAACCGCGTGCAAACAGGCGCCCAACGGTAATGGAGCGGATGGCGAGCCGGAAGTCAGCGACAACATCCTGCGCCTGGTGCTGTTTTACAGTCGCAATCTCGCCGTACCGGCGCGCCGCGATGTGGGCTCGCCGCAAGTGCTGGCGGGCAAGAACCTGTTTTTCCAGGCCCGTTGCCAGTCCTGCCACACGCCGAAATACACCACTGGCGCCAACGCCGCTGAACCTGAACTGGCCAATCAAGTGATTCGCCCTTACAGCGACCTGCTGTTGCACGACATGGGCGACGGCCTGGCCGACAATCGCACTGAATTCAAGGCCGGTGGCCGCGACTGGCGCACTCCGCCGTTGTGGGGCATCGGCCTGACCGAGGCCGTCAGCGGCCACACCCAATTCCTGCATGACGGCCGCGCCCGCAACCTGCTCGAAGCCGTGCTCTGGCATGGCGGCGAAGCGAAAGCGGCGCAGCAACAGGTGTTGTCTTTTAATGCCGAGCAGCGCGCCGCGTTGCTGGCCTTTTTGAACTCTCTATAAATCCAGAATCGGGAGCCCGACATGTTCCGCCCCAAACTGTTGTTCACCAGCCTAGCGGCTATCGCCCTCGGCGCCTGCTCGCCGCAGGACCCACAGGCTGTGACCTCGGCCGCCATCGCCAAGTCGGTGATCCTGCCGACCTACACCCGTTGGGTCGAGGCTGACCGCCAGTTGGCCGTGAGCGCGCTCGCCTACTGCGAAGGCAAGGAAACCCTGGACACCGCCCGGGCCGACTTCCTGCACGCGCAGAAGGCGTGGGCCGAGCTGCAACCGTTGCTGATCGGCCCGTTGGCTGAGGGCAACCGCGCCTGGCAGGTGCAATTCTGGCCGGACAAAAAGAACCTCGTCGGCCGTCAGGTCGAGCAACTGATCGTTGCCCAGCCGCAGATCGATGCCGCAGCGTTGGCCAAGTCCAGCGTAGTGGTCCAGGGCCTCTCCGCCTACGAGTACATCCTGTTCGACAGCAAGCCCGATATGGCCAACGCCGAGCAGAAAGCCAAGTACTGCCCGCTGTTGATCGCCATCGGCGAGCGCCAGAAGCAATTGGCCGAGGACATCCTCAAAGGCTGGAACAATACCGACGGTATGCTCGCGCAGATGAGCAAGTTTCCGAACCAGCGCTATGCCGATTCCCACGAAGCCATCGCTGATCTCTTGCGTGTGCAGGTCACTGCGCTCGACAGCCTGAAGAAAAAACTCGGCACCCCGATGGGCCGCCAGACCAAGGGCGTTCCGCAACCGTTCCAAGCCGATGCCTGGCGCAGCCAGTCGTCGCTGACGGGGCTGGAAGCCAGCCTCGCGGCCGCCAAAACCGTGTGGGAAGGCGTTGATAACAAAGGTCTGCGCGGCCTGCTGCCGAGCGAGCAGAAACCCTTGGCCGACAAGATCGATGCCGCCTATGCAGCGTCCTTGAAGCTGTTCGCCAGCAATCAGCGCTCGCTGACCGAAATGCTCGGCGACGATGCCGGTCGCCAACAGCTCAACGATCTTTACGACAGCCTCAACGTTGTCCATCGCCTGCACGAAGGCGAGCTGGCCAAGGCGCTGGGCATCCAACTGGGCTTCAACGCCAACGACGGTGACTGATGAGGGCAAGTGCCATGCTGCGACGACAGGCTCTGACGTTAGGTAGTTTGCTGCTGGGAGCAGTGACGCTGGGCGGCTGGAAGCTGTTCAAGCAAAAGGACCAGAGCCCGTTGCTGCTGTCGGCGCGGGACGATGGCGACGGCAAGCATTATGCCGTCGGTTATCGACTGGACGGCACCCGGGTGTTCGCCACCCAGGTCGGCCAGCGCTGCCACGACATCATCAATCACCCGACGCTGCCGATCACCCTGTTCGTCGCACGGCGCCCTGGCACCGAAAGCTACCTGGTCGACCTGCGCGACGGCACATTGCTGCAGACGGTGGTCTCGCAACCGAACCGGCATTTTTATGGGCACGCGGTGATCCACAAGGGTGGCGACTGGCTGTACGCCACCGAAAACGACACGTCCGACCCGGGCCGCGGCCTGCTCGGCGTGTACAAGTTCGAGGGTGAACGCCTGGTGCACAGCGGCGAGATCTCCACCCACGGCATCGGCCCGCATCAGGTGTCGTGGCTACCCGATGGCGAAACCCTGGTGGTGGCCAACGGCGGCATTCGCACCGAAGCCGAAAGCCGGGTCGAGATGAACCTCGATGCCATGGAGCCGAGCCTGGTGCTGATGCAACGCGACGGCACCCTGCTGAGCAAGGAAACCCTCGCGCAGCAGATGAACAGCGTGCGCCACCTTGGCATTGCCAGCGACGGCACCATCGTCGCCGGCCAGCAATTCATGGGGCCGTCCCACGAGTCCTCGGAGTTGCTGGCGATCAAGCGTCCCGGCCAGCCGTTCGTGGCGTTCCCGGTGCCCGAGCACCAATTGCAGGCCATGGGGCACTACACCGCCAGCGTCGCCGTGCACAGCGACTTGCGCCTGGTGGCGTTGACTGCACCGAGGGGCAATCGCTTTTTCATCTGGGACCTGGACAGCGGTGAAGTGCGCCTGGATGCGCCGCTGCCCGATTGCGCCGGGGTCGGTGCCGTGGCCGACGGTTTTGTCGTGACGTCGGGACAAGGTCGCTGCCGTTATTACGATTGCCGCCAGACAAACCTTGTAGCAAAACCGCTGGAGCTGCCGGCGGGGCTCTGGGACAACCATCTGCACTTGATGGCGTAACACACCTGTAGCCACCGGCGTGCCTGTGCCGGTGGCTACGGTGACCCCTGTGATTTCTATCAGTTGGAATCCCCTTCCCAGTCGCGGTAATGTGCCGGTCTGTCTCGCCTGATTTCTCCAAGGAACTGGAAATATGCTGCGTCGCCGCATGCTGATCATGTTGGGTGTTGTTCTGTTGATCGTGCTGATCCTGGCCGGTTACAAGGCCTGGTCCATCTACACGATGATTCAGACCTTCTCCGCGCCAAAACCACCGATCAGTGTCGCCGTGGCCACGGCCAGCGAGCAGCCATGGCAGGCGCGTCTGCCCAGTGTTGGCACGCTGAAGGCCTTGCAGGGTGTGGACCTGAGCCTGGAGACCGACGGCACCGTGATCGACCTGCAGTTCGAATCCGGGCAGAAGGTCAAGGTCGGCCAGCCGCTGCTGCGCCTCGACAGCAAGGTCGAATCAGCCTTGCTCGAAACCGCCGAGGCCGACCTTGGGCTGGCCCAGCTCGATTATGGTCGCGGTAGCCAACTGGTTGGCAGCCAGGCCATTTCCAAAGGTGAATTCGACCGACTGTCGGCCGTGCTGAAAAAGAGCAAGGCCACGGTCAATCAGCTCAAGGCGGCCCTTGGCAAGAAGAGCATCGCCGCACCGTTCACCGGCACCATCGGTATTCGCCAGGTGGACGTTGGCGATTACCTGGCGAGCGGCGCCGTGATCGCTACGCTTCAAGACCTCAGCAGCCTCTATGTCGACTTCTTCGTGCCCGAGCAGTCGGTGCCGAAGATTGCCCTCGGCCAGCCCGTCGATATCCTGGTCGCGGCGTACCCCTCCCAGACCTTCCCCGGCAGGATCAGCGCGATCAATCCGAAACTCGAGAACAGCACGCGCAACATGCAGGTGCGTGCGACCCTGGCTAACCCGGACGGCAAGTTGTTGCCGGGCATGTTTGCCAACCTGCAGGTGATGCTGCCCGATCCGAAACCAAGCATCGTCGTGCCGGAAAGCGCCATCACCTATACGCTGTACGGCAACTCGCTGTATATCGTCGCGCAGAAAAAGACCGAGAGCGGCGAGGTGGAAAAAAACGACAAGGGTGAGCCGATCCTGATCGCCGAACGTCGTTTCATCGAAACCGGCGAACGCCGCGAAGGTGTGGTGGTGATTACCAAGGGCGTGCAAAACGGCGAGAAAGTGGTCACGGCCGGCCAGATCAAACTGGACAATGGTGCACGCATTGCCATCAGCGACGACAAAACCCTAGGCGAGAAGAACAGCCCGCCGCGTGCGGACTGATCAAGGAATTCCCATGGCTTTTACCGACCCGTTCATCCGCCGCCCGGTGCTCGCCTGCGTGGTCAGCCTGTTGATTGTGCTGCTGGGTTTCCAGGCCTGGAGCAAGCTGCCGCTGCGCCAGTATCCGCAAATGGAAAACGCCCTGATCACGGTCACCACCGCGTACCCCGGTGCCAATGCCGAAACCATCCAGGGCTACATCACCCAGCCGATGCAACAGAGCCTGGCGAGCGCCGAGGGGATTGATTACATGACCTCGGTCAGTCGTCAGAACTTCTCGATCATTTCCATCTACGCACGCATCGGCTCCAACAGCGACCGTTTGTTCACGGAGTTGCTGGCCAAGGCCAACGAGGTGAAAAACCAACTGCCCCAGGACGCCGAAGACCCGGTGCTGAGCAAGGAAGCGGCGGACGCCTCGGCGCTGATGTACATCAGTTTCTTCAGCAAGGAACTGAGCAACCCGCAGATCACCGATTACCTGTCGCGAGTCATCCAGCCCAAACTGGCGACGCTGCCGGGCATGGCCGAAGCCGAGATTCTCGGTAACCAGGTGTTCGCCATGCGCCTGTGGCTGGACCCGGTCAAGCTCGCAGGTTTTGGCCTGAGCGCCAGCGACGTGACCAACGCGGTGCGCCAGTACAACTTCCTCTCCGCCGCTGGCGAAGTGAAAGGCGAGTACGTGGTCACCAGCATCAATGCCAACACCGAACTGAAATCCGCCGAGGCCTTCGCGGCGATCCCGCTCAAGGTCGAAGGCGACAGCCGAGTGCTGCTGCGCGATGTCGCACGGGTGGAAATGGGCGCGGAAAACTACGACAGCATCAGTTCCTTCGGTGGCACGCCGTCGGTGTACATCGGCATCAAGGCCACGCCCGGCGCCAACCCACTGGACGTGATCAAGGAAGTGCGCAAGATCATGCCGGACCTTGAGGCCCAGTTGCCGCCCAACCTCAAGGGCGAGATTGCCTACGACGCCACGCTGTTTATCCAGGCCTCCATCGATGAGGTGGTGAAGACCCTGTTCGAAGCCGTGCTGATCGTGATTGTCGTGGTGTTTCTGTTCCTCGGCGCCCTGCGTTCGGTCGTGATCCCGGTGGTCACCATTCCGCTGTCGATGATCGGCGTGATGTTCTTCATGCAAATGATGGGCTATTCGATCAACTTGCTGACCTTGCTGGCCATGGTGCTGGCTATCGGCCTGGTGGTGGACGACGCCATCGTGGTAGTGGAAAACATCCACCGGCATATCGAGGAAGGCAAGACGCCGTTGGACGCCGCCATCGAAGGTGCCCGGGAAATCGCCATGCCGGTGGTCTCGATGACCATCACCCTGGCGGCGGTGTATGCACCCATCGGCTTCCTCACCGGCCTCACCGGCGCGCTGTTCAAGGAGTTCGCCCTGACGCTGGCCGGCGCCGTGGTGATCTCCGGCATCGTCGCCCTGACCCTGTCACCGATGATGTGCGCCGTATTGTTGCGCCACGACGAAAACCCGACGGGCCTGGCACATCGTCTGGACTTGATCTTCGAAAGTCTCAAGCGCCGCTACCAGCGCCTGCTCCACGGCACGCTGAATACACGTCCGGTGGTATTGGTGTTTGCCGTCATCGTGCTGTGCCTGATCCCGGCCCTGCTGATGTTCACCAAATCGGAACTGGCACCTGACGAGGACCAGGGCATCGTCTTCATGATCTCGAATGCGCCGCAGCCAACCAACCTCGACTACCTGAACACCTACACCAACGAATTCATCGATATCTTCAAGGCGTTTCCGGAGTACTACTCGTCATTCCAGATCAACGGCTTCAACGGTGTGCAGTCGGGTGTCGGCGGCTTTCTGCTCAAGCCGTGGAACGAACGTGACCGCACACAGATGCAAATTCTGCCCGAGGTCCAGAGCAAGCTCGACAGCATCGCCGGCTTGCAGGTATTCGGTTTCAACCTGCCTTCCCTCCCGGGCACCGGCGAGGGTCTGCCGTTTCAGTTCGTGATCAACACCGCCAGCGATTACGACTCGTTGCTGCAGGTGATGGACCGGGTGAAAAAGCGCGCGATGGAGTCCGGCAAGTTCGCTTTCGTCGACGTCGACCTGGCGTTCGACAAGCCCGAAGTCGTGGTCGATATCGATCGCGCCAAGGCTGCGCAGATGGGCGTGTCCATGCAGGACCTGGGTGGCACGCTGGCGACATTGCTGGGCGAAGCGGAAATCAACCGCTTCACCATTGAAGGCCGCAGCTACAAGGTCATCGCTCAGGTCGAACGACCGTTCCGCGACAACCCCGACTGGCTGAACAACTATTACGTGAGGAACACCAAGGGCGAACTGCTGGCCCTGTCGACCCTGATCACCGTCACCGACCGCGCACGACCACGCCAGTTGAACCAGTTCCAACAGCTCAATTCGGCCATCCTCTCTGGCGTGCCGCTGGTGAGCATGGGCGAGGCCCTCGACGTGGTGCGCCAGATCGCTCGGGAAGAAGCACCAGCCGGCTTTGCCATCGACTATGCCGGGGCCTCGCGACAATACATTCAGGAAGGCACTGCGCTGTGGGTGACGTTTGCCCTGGCGCTGGCAATCATTTTCCTGGTGCTGGCGGCTCAGTTCGAGAGCTTCCGCGACCCGCTGGTGATTCTGGTGACGGTGCCGCTGTCGATCTGCGGGGCGTTGCTGCCGTTGTTCCTGGGCTGGTCCAGCATGAACATCTACACCCAGGTCGGATTGGTGACGCTGATCGGATTGATCAGCAAACACGGGATCCTGATCGTCGAATTCGCCAACCAGTTACGCAAGGACAAGGGGCTGACACCCCGGGAAGCCGTCGAGGAAGCCGCCTCCATCCGCCTGCGTCCAGTGTTGATGACCACTGCAGCCATGGTCTTCGGCATGGTCCCGCTGATCATCGCCACGGGAGCAGGTGCCGTCAGCCGCTTCGACATCGGGACGGTCATTGCCACGGGGATGTCGATCGGCACGCTGTTCACCCTGTTCGTCTTGCCGTGCGTGTACACCGTGCTGGCGAAGCCCGACCGCTCCCTGTAGGAGCGAGCTTGCTCCGGGCGGCGATCCGACGATGACGGTGCATCAGTCAGCGAACATGGCGCCTGACACACTGCCATCGCAAGCAAGCTCGCTCCTACAGGGACAGGGGCAAAAAAAAGGCCTCGCATCTGGCGAGGCCTTTTCCGGGGGGCTTGAATGGGTCAACTTTGCGGCCTCAGTCCTTGAGAAAGACCGAACATGAACAGTAACAAGTCATGATCGGGTTGTGTTGTGGCCGACACCTTGGCAACCCGCGGCATGGGGCAACGAGCGTCCCCGTTCGCTGAACCGAGAACCTGTGTGCGCGGCTGCTCCCAAGCCGCTACCGCCAATGAAGCAACTGCCAAGGCTCCTACCAGGAACAAACCTCGTGCAATTTCTAGTTTCATCGCTATAAACCCTTGATAGCGCTGCCAAACGCTGTCTCATAAAAATAGACGAGTTTTTTCCACTCCGTGTCGCTGAACGACGAATGGCGGCGCAGTTGTTTCAGGTCATGGGAAGCGGCGCGATAGGCGGTCAAGCGCTGCCGGCATTTCTCCAGATCGATCACGGCGGATTCCACCTTGGCGGACTCGCCTTCGCCGGTGACCCGGACAAAGACGTGCTTCATGTAGAGGCAACTGTGCTGCCAACGCCCCAAGTGCATCAACGCCAGGTTCTCGGCGACACTCTTCAATACACGGTCCTGCACGGCCTCGCTGTAGTGCTCGCGCCCACCGCCGGCGTACCAATGGGCGATTTCCTCAAACCCATCCAGTGACTTGGTCACCAGCAAGGCGCGCCATTGGTGGGCGGGGTCGCGTTGCGCGCCGCAGAAGACGATCTCAGGCGCTCGCACACCTAAACGCTGTACACCGATCAGCGCATCACGTTCACGCAACACCGTCGGGCGACCGAACGGGTGCAGCCAACTGCGGTAAATGTGCCCGGTCTGACGCTTGGCGTAGAGCAACTGACCATCGTCACCCTTGACGCGCTGGACGCCACTTTCGCCACCGCGACGAACGTTTGGTTCTTCGACCCATTCGCCGCGTTGATTCCAGTAGAAGTCGAAACGATCTTCCAGAGTATTGTTCGTTCCCGCCGCACACTGCGCTGCCATTGAGTTACCTCTTGCGTAATACATAAACTCGCCACATGGCGAAGAACGGTAGAAAGTCCAGTCGTTCCTGAATTCGAAAACCCGCTTGTTCAAATTCCTTTTCGACCGTAGCTACCGGTAACACAAATCGGTTTTGGTAACCTTCCTGCCCACGTTTAAGCTCTGAACGCTGACGCTTCCACGCCTTGAAATTGCCGTCGACCCAGAGAGAAAGGACGACGCTGTCGCGGGTGACGCGTTCGAATTCACGTAGAATCGCCAGTCGATGCTCGGCTTCACCAATGTGGTGCAGCAGGCGCATGCAAAAAATGCTGTCGACGGCGTTATCAGGCAAGGCGATGTCGAACGCAGAAGTGTGCAAAGGTTGTACCCGTTTCACGACTTCGGCAGGTTGCGCAGCCATTGCGACCTTGATCATTGACTCGGAGTTGTCCGCGCCAATGATCACGCGATTGTGTTTTTCCGCCAGCAATGGCCAAAAACGCCCGGCACCACAAGGCAAATCAAGTACCAGTCCGGGTTCACCGGCCAGGGTCAATGCTTTGCGCGCCAACTGCTCGTCACGCCAGTGAGACAATCGGCGCGAAAAACCGTTCTTGTGTTTGCGCAAATATTTTTCGGCGTGTGTGTCGTCGTACTTTTCGGAAAAATCGAGTTTAATCGGGCCGGCCATCACCAAGCACTCCTGATCGTCTGATGACAATCACGTTAAGGAGCGACGTGTCAGCGGCAGGTCATGCGTTTGTGAAAAAAATGTCATGTAAAACCTCAAAGCATTACAAGGTTTTACATGATTCGACTGGACGGGCGATGGCGAACACGGATTCAACCGGCGGGACGAGCGCCCAGTTCAACTTCAAAACGGCAGCCATTGGGCTCCATGTGCGTCAGGTTCACGCTCCATCCCTGGTTTTCGCAGATGCGTTGCACCAGCGAGAGCCCCAGACCCAACCCATCTCCACGCTTTTCGTCACCTCGCACGAAGGGTTCGAACATCGCCTGGCGTTTCTCCTCGGGAATTCCCACGCCACTGTCCTCCACCCGGAACCCGGTCGCCGTCAAGGTCAAGCGGATGAAACCTCGTTCGGTGTAATGCAATGCATTGCGCAACAAGTTGCCCATTACCGCGTGCAGCAACGTGGAGTTGTAGCGGGTGCTGGTGGGATTCCCAGGCTCGACGATCAACGATAATCCCTTGTTCTCGATCGGCTCGCGCCAGAGGCCGAGCAGGTCGTCGGCAACCTGGTCAACCGTCTGTTGCGGCGACATGCTGGCATCTTCACGCTGGGCCCTGGCCAGCATCAGGAAGGTTTGCACCAGTTCGCGCATCTCCTCACTGGCACGGGCGATACGCTCGACCTGCGCCCGACCACGCTGGTCGATGCCGGGGTTTTCCAACAGCAATTCACAGGACGTGGCCAGCACCATCAGTGGCGTGCGCAATTCATGGCTGACATCACTGGTAAACAAGCGCTCGCGGGTCAATGCCTGGCGCAAGCGGCCCAGCGTGACGTCGAACGCCACGGCAAGCTCCCCCACTTCGTCGGCGGCGTAGTCCGGCGCCAGCGGAGGCGCCAGGCCCAACAACTGATCACGGTGGCGTACCTGGCGCGCCAGGCGTACCACGGGGGCCATCACCTTGCGCGCCAGTATCCAGCCAAGGAACACGGCCAGCGCCAGACTCAGTACAAAACCGACCAACACGACCGCGAACAGCACGCGCTCGCGTTCCTCGAAATCACTCTGATCCTGGAGCAAAACGTAACGCCGGCCATCGACCACCTCGACCATGGCGTGATACGACAATTGCTCGCGAAACACCTCATGAAACCCTGGATCGAGATGGCGCAGGTCCTTGGGCAGCTCGAAGTCTCCCGGTCCGCCGCTGAAATAGAACAACTGGTCCGGTTCCGGGCGATGGCTCCAGTCCGAAACGCTGTCCATCAACAACAGACGTTGCAAGTCACCGCCCAGTCCTGCCGAAATCAGTTTTTCTTCCACCAGGTGCACGGTCGCGACAATGCCCATGGCGAAGGCCCCGGCGACCAGCGCGCTCATCAGCGCAAAGGCAATGATGATCCGCTGGGCAAGGCTTTGCTTAAACTCCATCACGGCCCTCGGCCAAGCGATATCCCACACCATGCACGGTGTGCAGAAGCGGTTTGGCAAATGGCTTGTCAATCACCTGACGCAATTGGTGGACGTGACTGCGCAGACTGTCACTGTCCGGGCAATCATCCCCCCACAGGGCCTCTTCGAGAATTTCCCGACGCAGCACATGGGGGCTTTTCTGCATCAACACGGCCAGCAACTTGAGGCCAACCGGGTTCAGCTTCAGCAAGCGACCTTCGCGGGTGACCTCCAGCGTGTCGAGGTCATAGCTGAGGTCACCAACCTCCAGGGCGCGACGGCCGCCGCCCTGCGTGCGACGCATGACGGCTTCGATCCGCGCGGCCAGCTCAGACAGGGCGAAAGGCTTGATCAGATAGTCATCGGCGCCGGACTTGAAGCCCTGCAGACGGTCGTCCAACTGATCACGGGCGGTGAGCATGATCACTGGCGTATCGCGGCGGGCATCCTCCCGCAGGCGTTTGCACAGGGTGTAGCCGTCGATCCCGGGCAGCATGATGTCGAGCACGATCAGGTCGTAATGCTCGGTGGCTGCCAGGTGAAGGCCCGACAAACCGTCCTGAGCGCAATCGACGGTATAGCCTTTGAGCCCCAGGTAATCGGCCAGATTGGCCAGGATATCGCGGTTGTCTTCAACCAATAGAATTCGCATGGGCACCTCCTGCGTACACGGTAACGGCCGTCTTGGCTCGCGCAGCTTAAGGCCAAGTGTGGCTCAGGACCAGAATCTCTTGCAGTTGTATTTGCGGCTTTTCAAGCCTGCAAGTGCTTAACGACTTTTTCACCCTCGATTCACAAACAGACGACACCCCTCTGCCCACACTCCGCGCGGCTGCACTTTCAAGTATTTTTAACCGATCAAGGAACTGCCATGGTTTCCACCACCGTCCGCCCGGCATCGCGCGCGCTCAATTGGCGTTTGTACCTGGGTGTTCCCGCCATTGCGGCGATTGTTTTGGTGCTGCTCGAACTGACGTCACTGGACATGGACCTGGCCACGCTGTTCTATGACCCGGTGGCGCAGGATTTCATCGGGCGCCACAGTTACTTCCTTGAAGACATCCTGCATGACCGCGCCAAGCAAATGGTTATCGCGTTTTCAGTGTTCGCCATACTCGGCTTCATCGGGGCGTTTTTCATCCACCGGCTTAAACCGTTCAAACGCGAACTCGGTTGCCTGGTGCTGTCCCTGGGGCTGGCAACCTCCTTCGTCACGCCGGTCAAGGCAGTGACGGCGGTGCAGTGTCCATGGAGCCTGGAGCAATTCGGCGGCCACGAGACCTACAGCAAACTGCTCAGCCCTCGCCCGCCCACCAACAAACCCGGCCGCTGCTGGCCCGGGGGACACGCCGCGACCGGTTTCACCCTGTTCGCACTGTTTTTTGTGCTGCGTGATCGGCGGCCACGACTGGCGCGCGCCGCGTTTGTCTTTGCCTTCGCCCTGGGCACGGTGTTTTCCGTGGGACGGATGATGCAGGGGGCGCACTTTTTCTCGCACAACGTATGGACGGCCATTTTCTGCTGGCTGATTTGTTTGGGATCGTATTACTGGATCCTGTATCGGCCGGCCGGAAAAGATGAGCGCGTGAGCAAGGCACAACCGGCCAGCGCCTGACACTACCCCTGCCCCCTGTAGGAGCGAGCATGTCGAGGCGTCGAACCGTCGCGATGGAAGTCCGGACACCGCGGGCTGTCAGATTGCCCGCGTTATCGTTGACGTCCATCGCGAGCATGCTCGCTCCTACAGGGTTTGGTGTAGGTCGAAAATGACAGGCAATAAAAAACCCCGCCGGCTTTCGCCGGCGGGGTTTTTCGTTACAGGGGTAAGGCTGGCTTACATCATGCCGCCCATGCCGCCCATACCGCCCATGTCTGGCATGCCGCCGCCAGCTGGAGCGTCTTTCTTCGGTGCATCAGCGATCGCCACTTCGGTGGTCAGCAGCAGACCGGCAATGGAGCTGGCCGATTGCAGAGCCGAACGGGTCACCTTGGTTGGGTCCAGGATGCCCATTTCGATCATGTCGCCGTATTCGCCACTCGCAGCGTTGTAACCGTAGTTACCCTTGCCGTTCTTGACTTCGTTGACCACAACGCTTGGCTCGTCACCGCTGTTGGCGGCGATCTGACGCAGCGGAGCTTCGATGGCACGCTTGAGAACCGAGATACCCACGTCCTGATCAGCGTTGTCGCCTTTCAGTTCGGAAATGGCTTGCAGCGAACGGATCAGCGCTACACCACCGCCAGGTACCACGCCTTCTTCAACGGCTGCACGGGTAGCGTGCAGGGCGTCTTCAACGCGGGCTTTCTTCTCTTTCATTTCAACTTCGGAACCAGCGCCAACCTTGATCACTGCAACGCCGCCGGACAGCTTGGCCAGACGCTCTTGCAGTTTTTCACGGTCGTAGTCCGAGGAAGTTTCGGCAACCTGGGCACGGATCTGAGCGATACGGCCTTCGATGTCGCCCTGAACGCCAGCACCGTCAACGATGATGGTGTTTTCCTTGGACAGGGTTACGCGCTTGGCGTTGCCCAGATGCTCCAGGGTGGTGCTTTCCAGGCTCAGGCCGATCTCTTCGGAGATCACGGTGCCGCCGGTCAGGACGGCGATGTCCTGCAGCATGGCCTTGCGACGGTCGCCGAAGCCTGGTGCCTTGACGGCAGCAACTTTGACGATGCCACGCATGTTGTTCACAACCAGAGTCGCCAGGGCTTCGCCTTCAACGTCTTCGGCAATGATCAGCAGTGGACGACCGGCTTTGGCAACGGCTTCCAGCACTGGCAGCATTTCGCGGATGTTCGAGATCTTTTTGTCGACCAGCAGGATCAGCGGGCCGTCGAGCTCGGCAACCATGGTGTCCGGCTTGTTGACGAAGTACGGGGACAGGTAGCCACGGTCGAACTGCATGCCTTCTACAACCGACAGTTCGTTTTCCAGGCCCGAGCCTTCTTCAACGGTGATCACGCCTTCTTTACCGACTTTTTCCATGGCTTCGGCAATGATGTCGCCGATGGAGTTGTCGGAGTTGGCGGAGATGGTGCCCACCTGAGCGATAGCCTTGGTGTCAGCGCATGGCTTGGACAGAGCCTTGAGCTCTTTGACGACCGCGATGGCCGCTTTGTCGATACCGCGCTTGAGGTCCATCGGGTTCATGCCGGCAGCGACGGCTTTCAGGCCTTCGTTGACGATGGCTTGAGCCAGAACGGTAGCGGTGGTGGTGCCGTCGCCGGCGTCATCGTTGGCACGGGAGGCAACGTCTTTGACCAGCTGCGCGCCCATGTTTTCAAAACGGTCGTCCAGCTCGATTTCCTTGGCTACGGAAACGCCGTCCTTGGTGATGGTCGGAGCGCCGAAGCTCTTCTCGATGATCACGTTACGGCCTTTCGGGCCCAGGGTCGCTTTTACCGCGTCAGCCAGGACGTTGACACCGGTAAGCATTTTCTTGCGGGCGGAATCGCCGAATTTAACGTCTTTAGCAGCCATGATCGATATTCCTTAAATACTTTGTAGTAACGGGAAAATGAGCGGGGAATCAGCCTTCGATAACAGCGAGAATCTCGTTCTCAGCCATTACCAGCAGGTCTTCGCCGTCGACTTTCACAGTGTTGCTGCCGGAGTAAGGACCGAACACAACCTTGTCGCCCACTTTTACGGACAGTGCACGCACTTCACCGTTGTCCAGTACGCGGCCGGTGCCTACAGCGAGGATTTCGCCGTTGTTGGCTTTTTCGGAAGCCGAACCTGGCAGGACGATACCGCCAGCGGTGGTTTTCAGCTCTTCGCTGCGACGAATAACGACGCGGTCATGCAGAGGACGAAGCTTCATTGTCGATCTCTCCTAATTGTGGTTTTCATCGGCCGGTGTAATCCCGGCGGGTTTAACAAAGTCCGGCGGTGCCGGGTGCGGCTCGACAAGCGAACCGCTGAAGTCTGTCTGGCGTGATCGCCAGAAACCTTGCGGTGACCGTTACATAGGGGCGCATAAGCTTATTACAAGGGCGGAGCACGAAATTTTTTAATCGATCTGCCGAAAACGAACACGGCACCCGAGGGTGCCGTGCAGGTGAAACGACTTTACTTGTTGTCGCGGTGTTCGAACTCGCCTTCGATCACGTCGGGCTCACGGCCCAATGGTTCGCGCGGCGCGCGACCGCCACGTGGCTGAAGGTCGTCGGCGAAAGCTCGCTGACGCATCGCGGCCTCTTCGGCACGCTGGCGCATTTTATTGGCCAGCAGTCGACGGGAGAACGGCAGCAGCAGTATCAGGCCAAGCACATCCGTGACGAAGCCCGGCAGGATCAACAGACCACCCGCCAGAGCCAGCATCAGGCCTTCGAGCATGGTCTGCGCTGGCATTTCGCCACGGTTCAGGCTTTCACGCGCACGCAGCGCAGTGGCCAGCCCGGCGATGCGCAACACGAACACGCCGAACATCGAGCCGAGAATGACCAGCAACAGGGCGGGGAAGAAGCCTATCGCTCCGCTGACCTTGACGAATACGAACAGCTCCAACACCGGAAACAGTACAAAGAGCAGCAAAAAAGGGCGCATCAAATGGTTCCTCAACGCAAGAATGCCTTGCCAGTGTTCCTTAGATGACGTCGCGGGTTCGTGAATTCAAGCACTGGCCTCTGTATTTTTCGGCCATCGCTCGGCGTGAGCCAGGAAAACCAAGGCCTCGCGCACTTGTGTCGGCGTGTTACATGGCGATTGAAACGGCAACCAGAAGAGCCCCTGCCCGATGCGCAAGTGCATGCCTTCGGTGTCGATCCCGGCCAGTTGTGCCGGCTCGCTCTTCGGCAAGCCGGCGAGTTCGACGTAATGGGCGATGGCCTTGGCGTGATCGGCGTTCATGTGCTCGACCATGCTGATTTCCGCCTTGCCGGCGAAGGGGTTGGCCAGGGTCAACTGGTCGACCCAGTGAATCGCGCCGAAACCGCCGATGTAGCGATGGCGTACAGGCTTGAGCACCCAGAAATCGAAGTCATGGGCCTTGTGGTAGTTCTGTGAATCCGGGAAATAGCGGTAGTAACGCTCGGCAGCGGCGTCGATCTGCGCGACCTCGTGCAATTGCTGCGCCTCGGCGAGATAGGTCAGGCGCCCGACCGCCTGTACATCTTCGGCACCGCGCTCGCCGACGAATAGCGAGCATTTCGGGTCTTTCTGCAGGTTATGCGTGTGCTGGGCGATGCGGCTGATCAGAATCAGCGGGCGGCCCTGCTCGTCCAGGCAATAAGGCACCACGGAGCCGAACGGGAAACCGGGCATGGCCTTGGAGTGGGTGGAAAGCACCCCACGGTATTCCTTGAGAAGTAATTCTCGGGCATTCTTGGCCGCTTCAACGCTCAATTTATGACTCCTAACTAAGAATCCGTCGAAAAAACGGACAGGCGACTGAAGAAAGTTTCAGCCCGCCATCGGGGCAATTCTCATGTGCAGCCAGGCGACGTCGGGCGCAGAGAGAGGAGGCTCACGAACAGTAAGACCACTCCATCTGCTACCGGGGCATACTCATGCAACTTAAAGACAAAGTAATCATTATCACTGGCGGTTGCCAGGGTTTGGGCCGCTCCATGGCCGAGTATTTCGCCGACAAGGGCGCCCGGCTGGCGCTGGTCGACCTGAACCAGGAAAAGCTCGACGATGCGGTGGCTGTGTGCAAGGCCAAGGGCGTCGAGGCCCGCGCCTACCTGTGCAATGTCGCCAACGAAGAGCAGGTGACGCACATGGTCGCCCAGGTGGCCGAGGACTTCGGCGCGATCCACGGCCTGATCAACAACGCCGGGATCCTGCGCGACGGCCTCCTGCTCAAGGTCAAGGATGGCGAGATGACCAAAATGAGCCTCGCCCAATGGCAGGCTGTCATCGACGTCAACCTGACCGGCGTGTTCCTTTGCACCCGTGAAGTCGCGGCGAAAATGGTCGAGCTGAACAACAGCGGCGCGATCATCAACATTTCGTCGATTTCCCGCGCGGGCAACATCGGCCAGACCAACTACTCCGCCGCCAAGGCAGGTGTCGCCGCGGCGACCGTGACCTGGGCCAAGGAACTGGCGCGCTACAACATTCGTGTGGCCGGCATTGCACCGGGCTTCATCGAAACCGAGATGACCTTGGGCATGCGCCCCGAAGCGCTGGAGAAGATGACCGCCGGGATTCCCCTCAAGCGCATGGGCAAGCCGGAAGAAATCGCCCATTCGGCGGCGTACATCTTCGAGAACGACTACTACACCGGGCGGATTCTGGAGATGGATGGCGGGTTGCGTATTTAAGCCCACCACAAACAAGTGTGGGAGCGGGCTTGCTCGCGAAGGCGGTGTGTCAGTCAAAATTTCTGCTTATGACACACCGCTTTCGCGAGCAAGTCGAATCGTCGCACCGCCGCTCCCACTTTTGGACCGCGTTCGAATCAATCGTCGCTGATGCTGATGTTCGGCATCGCCGGCGTCGCCGCCTCCTGCAACACAATCCGCGCGCCAACGTGACGGGCCAGTTCCTGATAGACCATGGCAATCTGGCTGTCCGGCTCGGCGATCACGGTCGGCTTGCCGCCGTCGGCCTGCTCGCGGATGACCATCGACAGCGGCAACGACGCCAGCAGTTCGACCCCGTATTGTTCGGCCAGCTTCACCCCGCCGCCTTCACCGAACAGGTGCTCGGCATGCCCGCAGTTGGAGCAGATGTGCACGGCCATGTTTTCCACCACGCCCAGCACCGGAATGTTGACCTTGCGGAACATCTCCACGCCCTTGCGGGCGTCCAGCAACGCCAGGTCCTGCGGGGTGGTGACAATCACAGCACCAGCCACCGGGACTTTTTGCGCCAGGGTCAACTGAATGTCACCGGTGCCTGGCGGCATGTCGATGACCAGATAATCCAGATCGCCCCAGGCGGTCTGCGTCACCAATTGCAACAGCGCGCCGGAGACCATGGGGCCGCGCCAGACCATGGGCGTGTTGTCATCGGTCAGGAAGGCCATGGACATCACTTCAACGCCATGGGACTCGATAGGCACGAACCATTTCTGGTCCTTGACCTTGGGGCGCGTGCCTTCGGCAATACCGAACATGATGCCCTGGCTCGGACCGTAGATGTCCGCATCCAGAATCCCCACCTTGGCCCCTTCACGGGCCAAGGCCAGCGCGAGGTTGGCGGCCGTGGTGGACTTGCCGACGCCGCCCTTGCCGGACGCCACGGCGACCACATTCTTGACGTTAGCCAGGCCAGGAATCTGCGCCTGGGCCTTGTGCGCGGCGATCTGGCTGGTGATCTCTACACGGGCACTGGCCACGCCGTCCAGGCCTTCGATTGCCATTTGCAGCATCTGCGACCAGCCGCTCTTGAACAGGCCAGCGGCGTAGCCCAACACCAGTTGCACGCTGACGCGGTCGCCCTGAATGTCGATGTTTCGCACGCACCCGGCGCTGACCGGGTCCTGGTTCAGATAAGGGTCGGTGTATTGACGAAGGACGGCTTCCACCGCTGCGCGATTGACGGCGCTCATGGGCAACTCCAATAGCAAGACTGGAAAATCAGGCGGCTATTCTACCTGTTCTGACGGCCTGGCGGCACGCTTTCAGAATGTGACAACCACCGGCTACCGGTCCCCGGAGTCCGGCGCCGGGGGTGAAAAATATGCGCCGGCGCTTTATAGTGGCCGACCTCCGTTTCATCAAGTAGCCGAGCCCCATGTCAGAGCCACGCCAGATCCTCGTCACCAGCGCCCTGCCCTACGCCAATGGTTCGATCCATCTTGGCCATATGCTGGAATACATCCAGACAGATATGTGGGTGCGCTTCCAGAAGCACCGCGGCAATCAATGCATTTATGTCTGCGCCGACGACGCCCACGGTTCGGCGATCATGCTGCGCGCAGAGAAGGAAGGCATCACCCCCGAACAACTCATCGCCAACGTCCAGGCCGAACACAGCGCCGACTTTGCCGACTTCCTGGTGGACTTCGATAATTTCCACTCCACTCACGCCGAAGAAAACCGTGAGCTGTCGAGCCAGATCTACCTGAAACTGCGTGACGCTGGGCACATTGCCACGCGCTCGATCACGCAATACTTCGACCCGGAAAAGAAAATGTTCCTGGCCGACCGCTTCATCAAGGGCACCTGCCCGAAATGTGGCACCGAAGACCAGTACGGCGACAATTGTGAAAAATGCGGGGCGACCTATGCGCCGACCGACCTGAAGGATCCGAAGTCGGCCATCTCCGGTGCCACTCCGGTGCTCAAGGATTCCCAGCACTTCTTCTTCAAGTTGCCGGACTTCCAGGCCATGCTCCAAACCTGGACCCGCAGCGGCACCCTGCAAGACGCCGTGGCCAACAAGATCGCCGAGTGGCTGGATGCCGGCCTGCAACAGTGGGACATTTCCCGGGATGCGCCGTACTTCGGTTTCGAGATCCCGGACGAGCCAGGCAAGTACTTCTATGTCTGGCTGGACGCGCCGATCGGCTACATGGCCAGCTTCAAGAATCTGTGCAACCGTACACCGGAGCTGGACTTCGACGCGTTCTGGGGCAAGGACTCCACCGCCGAGCTTTACCACTTCATCGGCAAGGACATCGTCAACTTCCACGCCCTGTTCTGGCCGGCGATGCTCGAAGGCGCGGGCTACCGCAAGCCGACCGGCATCAACGTGCATGGCTACCTGACCGTCAACGGCCAGAAAATGTCCAAGTCCCGTGGCACCTTCATCAAGGCCCGGACCTATCTCGACCACCTGTCGCCTGAGTACCTGCGTTACTACTACGCCGCCAAGCTCAGCCGTGGCGTCGATGACCTGGACCTGAACCTCGAAGACTTCGTGCAGAAGGTCAACTCCGACCTGGTCGGCAAAGTCGTCAACATCGCCAGCCGTTGCGCCGGTTTCATCCACAAAGGCAATGCCGGCCTGATGGTCGACAACAACGCCGCACCGGAGCTGACCGAAGCGTTCCTGGCCGCCGCGCCGAGCATCGCCGACGCCTACGAGGCGCGTGACTTTGCCCGTGCCATGCGCGAAATCATGGCCCTGGCCGACCGCGCCAACGCCTGGATCGCCGACAAGGCTCCGTGGTCGTTGAACAAACAGGAAGGCAAGCAGGATGAAGTCCAGGCCATCTGCGCCACTGGCGTCAACCTGTTCCGCCAACTGGTGATCTTCCTCAAGCCGGTGCTGCCTTTGCTGGCCGCCGATGCCGAGGCATTCCTGAATGTCGCGCCGCTGACCTGGAACGACCACGCGACCCTGCTCGGCAACCATCAGTTGAACGAGTTCAAGCCGCTGATGACCCGAATCGATCCAGTGAAAGTGCAAGCCATGACCGACGCCTCGAAAGAAGACCTGACAGCCAGTCAGACCGACACGGGCGAAGCGGCACCGGCCGGCAATGGCGAACTGGCCAAGGACCCGCTGTCGCCGGAAATCGACTTCGACACCTTTGCCGCGGTTGACCTGCGCGTTGCCCTGATCGTCAAGGCCGAAGCCGTGGAAGGCGCCGACAAACTGTTGCGCCTGACCCTCGACATCGGCGATGAGCAGCGCAACGTATTCTCGGGCATCAAGAGCGCTTACCCGGACCCGTCCAAGCTCGATGGCCGCCTGACCATGATGATCGCCAACCTCAAGCCTCGTAAAATGAAGTTCGGCGTGTCTGAAGGCATGGTGATGGCGGCGGGCCCTGGCGGTGAAGAAATTTATCTGCTCAGCCCCGACAGCGGCGCCAAGCCTGGCCAGCGCATCAAGTAAATCATTGCGCTGGACCGATCCCACAGTCGTGCCGGGCGCGCCTGTGGGATTTTCATATCTGGTGTCCCTTGCCGGATAATGCCTAAGCTCAATAAGAGCCAGCGTTGAAAGCCCTCTTTTTCCGGCACGACCATGACCGAGCTTGTTCTTGTTCTCATCAGCACCGCCCTGATCAACAACTTCGTGTTGCATTGGCCGTTGGGCGTCGATCCGCTGTTGGCCACCGCGCGTCATCAGGTTCACGCGCTGGGTATCGCGACAACGTGCCTGATGCTGATCGTCGGCGTGCTCGGTCATGTGCTCTATTACTGGCTGCTGGTGCCACTGGGATTGAGTTCGCTGCGACTGTTCGTGTTTCTCCCTCTGAGCGTGTTGTTGATCGCCCCCCTGCTTAAGCGGCTGGCGAAAGTGTTTTCAACCTTGGCGTTCGAGGGTTTGTGGCCACTGTTGCTCGGCAATGCCGGCGTGTTGGGAATGCTCCTGGCCGATACCGCACACGACCACGGTTTTTTATACGCCACGGCATTGAGCATCGGCGCCGGGCTCGGTTTCTGGCTGGTACTGAGCCTTTTCTGCGACTTGCGCCAGCGCACCCTCGATAATGATGTTCCCCTGCCCTTTCGAGGCCTGCCGATCGACCTGATCGGCGCCGGATTGATCGCAGTGGCCTTTCTCGGATTCACCGGACTGATCAAAACATGAGTCTGATTCAACGCATCGACGCCCTGCTGCCGCAGACCCAGTGCGGCAAGTGTGGCCACGCAGGATGCAAACCCTACGCCGAGGGCATTGCCGCAGGCGAGCCGATCAACAAGTGCCCGCCCGGTGGCAACGAAACCATCTCGGCACTGGCACACCTGCTGAACGTCCCGGTGCTGGAACTGGATATGAGTCGCGGCGCCGCTCCGGCGCAGGTCGCCTATATCCGCGAAGCCGAATGCATCGGCTGCACCAAATGCATCCAGGCGTGCCCGGTCGACGCTATCGTCGGCGCGGCAAAATGGATGCACACGGTCATCGTCGACGAATGCACCGGTTGCGACCTGTGCGTGGCGCCCTGCCCGGTGGATTGCATTGAAATGCGCCCCCTGCCGGCGACCACGACACCGATCATCGGTGGTCTGGCTTCCAGCCTGCTGGCCCAACAGGCACGTGCCGTTAAACGCAATCACGCGCGCCAGCGCTTCGAACGGCGCAACGCCCGGTTGCACCGCGAGGAAGAGCAAAAGCTGGCCGAGCGTCAGGCCCGGGCCAATCGTGCTGCCCTGCAACAGAGCGACGCGCCGGCGCTCGATCCGATTCAGGCCGCGCTGGAAAGGGTTCGCGCGCAGAAAGCGGCGAGCGCCGATGCGGCGTTGAAGAAAGCCAAAGTCGACCTGGCCATGAGCCGTGCGCAGCTCAACAAATCGCTCAAGGCGTTCGGCCATCCACCGACATTCGAGCAGCAGTCGCAACTGATCATCCTGCAACAGCAATTCGAGGCGGCTGAGCACACCTTGCTGCAGTTGGAAAACACCCTGCCAACCGCGCCAGCATCCGTCTCCACACCCAAGGACGCCGATCTTAAACGGGCGAAAATCCAACTGGCCACTCGCCGCGCCGAACTGAAGAAAGCGCAAGCCAGTGAGGCACCGTCCGAACAGATCAAAGCCCTCGAGCGCGCGCTTGCCGATGCCGAAAAACACCTGCATGCGACGGAAGACGCCAGCGAGCAACCCTTGCCTGACCTGGTGCGCGTCGAAAAGCGCCCCATCGACAGCCAGCTTCGGCAACTGAAAACCGAATTGGCCTACGCCCGCGCGGACGTCAGCAAACTTGAGCGACGCAGCGACACTTCCACCGAGCAGCTGGACAAGGCACGAGCTCGCCTGCAGGAAGCCGAACGCCAGGTACAAGCCCATGCAGCCCCTTGAGCCGGTCGACGATCGCCTTCAGCAGGCAATGAAGCTGGTATTGGTGGCCACCGTGCCGGGAATACTGGCGTCGTTCTGGTGGTATGGCTGGGGTGTCTTGATCAATCTGGTACTGGCAGGCTCGACTGCACTGGCCGTTGAAGCGGCGATATTGAAACTGCGCGACTGGGAACTACGGCCTGTCTTGAGCGATGGCAGTGCCCTCGTCACCGCGACGCTGCTGGGCCTGGCCTTGCCGCCGTATTGTCCGTGGTGGCTGAACGTCTGCGCCGTTTCATTCGCGCTGCTCGGCAAGCATTTGTATGGCGGCGTCGGCAAAAACCCTTTCAATCCGGCCATGCTCGGTTTGGCTCTGGTGCTGGTGACATTTCCACTGCAAATGAGCCATTGGCCGACGTTCCATGGCATCAACCTGCTCGATGGCTTACAGCGAGTCTTTGGCGTCAGCCTTGGCCCCATGCCGGATGCCTGGGTTCAGGCCACGGCGCTGGACGCTCTGCGCATCAACAAAAGCCTGACCATCGACGAGCTTTACACCAGCAGCCCGGCATTCGGTCACTGGGGTGCACGCGGCGTGGGGTGGATCAACCTGGCGTTTCTGGCCGGTGGCCTGTTTCTTCTGCAACGACGGGTGTTCAGTTGGCAGGCACCGGTCGGCATGCTGGTCAGCCTGTTTGTGATCAGCCTGTTGTGCTGGAACGGCTCGGGCTCCGACTCCCATGGCTCGCCACTGTTTCACCTGCTCAGCGGTGCAAGCATGCTGGGCGCATTCTTTATCGTCACGGAGCCGGTGTCCGGCGCTAAAAGTCCGGGCGCCCGCCTGTTGTTCGGCGCCGGTGTGGGGTTACTGACGTATCTGATCAGAACCTGGGGTGGATACCCGGACGGCGTGGCATTCGCGGTGCTGTTGATGAACCTCTGCGTGCCCGCGCTGGAACGGTTTGCTGTGTCACGGCGGGTTGCGCCATGAATCGAGTGTCGAGCGTGGTGATTGTCGCACTGCTGGCAGGCCTGGGTGTTGGTGCGACCTACCTCGTCCATCAGGGCAGCGCATCACGCATTGCCGAGCAACAACGCGAGAACGACAGCCGCCACTTCCTGGACCTGCTGCCCGCCTACAGCTACGACAATCACCCGCTTGAACACACTCTGCCCCTGGCCGTTGCCACCCTTGGCGACAGCACATTGCAGGGTGGTTTCTTGGCGACAAGGAGTGGCCAACCCAGCGCAGTGTTGCTGCGCAGCCAGGCAGTCGGCTACGTGGGCAGTATCGATTTGTTGATCGCCATCGACGTAAACGGCAAGTTGCTCGGGGTCAAGACACTTAGGCAATCAGAGACCCCAGGACTGGGCGCCCGGATCGCCGATTGGCCCAATGCGTGGCTCACGATCTTTGTCGGCAAATCGATGAACGACCCCGACGATAAGGGTTGGGCGCTGAAAAAGGACCAAGGTCAGTTCGATCAGGTCGCAGGCGCGACCATCACTTCCAGAGCTGTGCTCAACGCCATCCACGATGCCTTGCGTTACTTCGACGAACACCGGCAACAGCTGCTCGGGGAGAACCTGCATGAGTAAATCGTCGGCACTCCAGAACTCGCTGGTGCTCGCGCCGTTGATCGGGGCGACCCAGTCATGGATGACCGCGCTGGGCGTATGGCTGATGGTTATCGTGGTGGCGAGTGCTTATGGTTTCGCCATGGCGCCCTTGCGCCCGCGGCTCATACCGAGGGCCCACTTGATCGCCAGCCTGGTGCTGGCCGTCACCCTGACCAGTTGTGCAGAAACGATGGCGCAGGCCTGGTCACTTCAGTGGCATCAACACGCCGGCATCTACGCCGGGTTGATCGCCCTGCAATGCGTCGTTCTGGACCATACAGGTTTCTTCCAACAAGCATGGCGTGATCGCCTGTTCCTGGGCGGCCTGTTCGGTGCGTTGATGCTGGGCCTGAGCGTGTTGCGCGAGATGCTCGACTACAGCGGCCTGCACCTGGCAGCGCTAGTGCCCGGTGGCTTCATTCTGCTGGGATTGCTGATCGCTGCCTGGCAGGCGTGGTCCCGTCCCGCCCCCAAACACTAAGCATTTTCGAGGAAACTCACTGCCCATGAATGCTGCAAAACGTCTGGAAATTTTCCGCAGGCTGCATGAAGACAACCCCGAACCCAAGACCGAACTGGCCTACTCCACGCCGTTCGAATTGCTGATCTCGGTCATTCTCTCGGCGCAATCGACGGATGTCGGTGTGAACAAGGCAACGGCCAAGCTGTATCCGGTGGCCAATACCCCGGCGGCCATTCATGCGCTGGGGGTGGAGGGACTGTCGGAATACATCAAGACTATCGGCCTGTTCAACAGCAAGGCAAAAAATGTCATCGAGACCTGCCGACTGCTGATGGAACGCCATGGCAGCGAAGTCCCGCAGACTCGCGAAGAACTGGAAGCACTGCCCGGCGTCGGCCGAAAGACCGCCAACGTTGTACTCAATACGGCGTTCCGCCAACTGACCATGGCCGTGGATACACACATTTTTCGCGTCAGCAACCGTACCGGCATTGCGCCCGGCAAGAATGTCGTCGAGGTGGAAAACAAGCTGATGAAGTTTGTGCCAAAAGAATATCTGCTCGATTCCCATCACTGGCTGATCCTTCACGGGCGTTACGTCTGCCTGGCCCGCAAACCCCGCTGTGGCAGCTGCCGCATCGAGGACCTGTGCGAATACAAGCACAAGACGTCGGACGATTGAGTTGCTATTAGGTTTGCTTATTGATCGATTGAAAAAATCTTTTTTACCCGGAATGAGTTTGTCGATATAAGGAGCGCCAAAGGCAGTCTTAGCCTGGAGCTAACCTAATGAGCACTGGTAAAGAGCAATTGGACGTAGAAGAGGACTTCACAGCCGTTGAAGCCGATGACGCAGAGCCGGTGGTGGAAGTGGCGAAGACCAACCTGAGCAAACGCCGCACGATCGACAACTTGCTGGAGGAGCGCCGACTGCAAAAGCAATTGGCCGATTATGATTTTGATCTATAACACCTGAAAGCCTCCCTGAACGGAGGCTTTTCTTTGTGTGTGACACAGTGGAGTCGCTCGCCCCGCCACGAGTGCAATCACACCAGCCCATTGCGTTGCGCCAGCTCAATCAAGTCCACCAGGGACCGCGCGTTGAGTTTCAATAACAGGCGAGTTTTATAAGTGCTGACGGTTTTATTGCTGAGAAACATTCCGTCAGCAATTTCCTTATTGGTCTTGCCGCGAGCCAATTGTTGCAACACCATCATTTCTCGACCAGACAAACGATCGACCATATCGGCTTCACTGGCGTTCCCCAGACTGGAGCGCACAGTGTGCAACGCCTGGTTGGGAAAATAACTGTAGCCCGACAGTACCGCTTTTATTGCACTGAGCAACTCAGTGAGGTCCTGTTGTTTGCAAACATATCCGGCTGCCCCTGACTGCATGCAACGCATCGAAAAATGCCCCGGGGCCTGGGAAGTCAATATCAACACTTTCATTGGCATGGCCGCCGAAACCAGGCGCGCGATGACTTCCAGTCCATCGAGTTTCGGTATTCCTATATCCAGAATAACAATGTCCGGCATATGTTCACGCGCCAGTTGCAATGCATCCACGCCATTGTCTGTTTCGGCAACGACTTCATAGCCATGACGCTCCATTAGCATACGTACCGCAAGCCGAATGACGGGGTGATCATCCACGATCAGCACTTTATTCATGGGCAGGTCCAATTTTCGCTGTTCGAATTTTTAGAGCCCGCACAATAGCCTAGTCGTTTCGCCCATGGCATGCCGCCCCCCCCAGCCACGGGCAGCGAGAGACATTCCCTACAAACAACACGGATTTTTCTTACAGGAAATCTGCAAAAACTGAGTGATGCAAACTTTACTTGCCTTACGCCGATCCACCTTAAGAAAAATATGTATCAATCTAATAAAAAACATAATTCCGTCACAATCCCCTTCGTGCTGCAACACCCGCTGACGGTGAGCTAAGCTGGATGATCACCGGGCGAGCGAAAATTGAAGTGAACCGCATCGCTTTTCATCCACACGAATGCTTACCAAATGATTTTCAATAACACGGACGAATTAAAATAGGGTTATAGGACAATCTAAACTTCACCGCTAATATGAAGACCGGCAAAACATAATTAACCAACCCAACGAGAAAAGATAAACTTCCATGAGTACAATACATGATGAATCTAAAACAAAAAATCACCAACCCCATGACAGTAATCGCCATATTCGCAACACTGTCTGAAACATCGGCAGCCCTCTCTCTCCCTTTCCTCGACCATAAGGAACGAGAAGTCTATATCTGGTTTCTGATCAGCTTTCCGTTTTACTTGTTAATGCTGTTTTTCGCCACCTTGAACTTCAACTATCGATCGTTATATGCGCCGTCCGATTACGAGAAGGGAGAACACTTCATCGATGCCCTGGACACGACCGAACGTCCGGATACAGCAAAGGGGCCGCCAGACCTTACGCTGACAAAATCTTCAACGTCGCATCACATCGAGTTGCCTGCCCGGGTGAAGGGTTTGCACCTCGTCGATGCTCGGTGCATAAACGGGAGGACACAGTGGCGCGAGCTCCTGGGCAGGACCGCCAAATCAGATTCGGCACACGTCGTCGTGTTCCTCATCACGGCCGAATCGCAGAGTCTGTTTAAAGAAAGCGCAGTCGATTTTTTCAGGCAGGTGAAGAAACGCAGCAGCTTGCCATTTTGCGTCGTTTACAACTTGAGTTCCCACACCGTAACGCTCATTGATCAAACTGGCACATCGGACGCACAACGGCCAGTCGCTTTCTAGCGACAGGGAGGAGGAAGAAGGAGGGAGTTGTTCTTAAAAACGCTACGTCGCAATGTCCGAAAGAAAAAATCCTATTCTCAAATTTGTGGCCTTGTCGAACACAAGGCCACAAATTCCAGGTCACGCGCCTCAGAACAACTTGCGACCCTTATTGGCTGCGATCCGCATGCGCAAGGCGTTGAGCTTGATGAAGCCCGCCGCGTCAGCCTGGTTGTAGGCGCCGCCATCTTCCTCGAAGGTCGCGATATTGGCGTCGAACAACGAATCGTCGGACTTGCGGCCAGTGACGATCACATTGCCCTTGTAGAGCTTCAGGCGCACGACGCCGTTCACGTTGACCTGGGACGCGTCGATCATCTGTTGCAGCATCAGACGCTCAGGGCTCCACCAGTAGCCGGTGTAGATCAGGCTGGCGTATTTAGGCATCAGCTCATCCTTGAGGTGAGCCACTTCGCGGTCCAGGGTGATCGATTCGATCGCACGGTGGGCGCGCAGCATGATGGTGCCGCCAGGGGTTTCGTAGCAGCCACGGGACTTCATGCCCACGTAACGGTTTTCGACGATGTCGAGACGACCGATGCCGTGTTCACCACCGATACGGTTCAGGGTCGCCAGCACGGTGGCCGGGGTCATTTCGACGCCGTCCAATGCCACGATGTCGCCATTGCGGTAGGTCAGTTCCAGGTATTGCGCCTTGTCGGGGGCCTTCTCTGGCGACACGGTCCAACGCCACATGTCTTCTTCGTGCTCGGTCCAGGTGTCTTCCAGCACGCCGCCTTCATAGGAGATGTGCAGCAGGTTGGCATCCATCGAGTACGGGGATTTTTTCTTGCCGTGGCGCTCGATCGGGATCGCGTGCTTTTCCGCGTAATCCATCAGCTTTTCACGGGACAGCAGGTCCCATTCACGCCAAGGTGCAATCACTTTCACACCGGGCTTCAGGGCGTAGGCGCCGAGCTCGAAACGAACCTGGTCGTTACCCTTGCCGGTGGCGCCGTGGGAAATGGCGTCAGCGCCGGTTTCGTTGGCGATTTCGATCAGGCGTTTGGCGATCAACGGACGAGCGATGGAAGTACCCAGCAGGTACTCGCCTTCGTAAACAGTGTTGGCGCGGAACATCGGGAACACGAAATCTCGCACGAACTCTTCGCGCAGATCGTCGATGTAGATTTCTTTTACGCCCATGGCCTGCGCCTTGGCGCGAGCAGGTTCGACCTCTTCACCCTGACCCAGGTCAGCGGTAAAGGTCACCACTTCACAGTTATAAGTATCCTGCAGCCACTTGAGGATCACCGAAGTGTCCAGGCCGCCGGAATACGCCAGAACGACCTTGTTTACGTCCGCCATGCCATCACTCCACGGGGTTTACGGAAAGCCGTCAAGTCTACCGGTCATGCAGAATAATTTACAGTGGCGCGACAGCTTATGACGACGAAGCGACAGATTATGTCGAGCGCGCGACGAACAGTCGCGGCTCAGGAAGTCTTCGCTGCGCTCGCCGATGCCGTGGTCTGGGGCGCCGGCGTCTCGACGGGGGCGACGCGAGCGAGGTGGACATTCACCCGGCGGTTCTTCGCCCGGTTGGCGGACGAGGTGTTGGGGACCAGCGGATAACGCTCGCCATGGAAACGCACGGTTATCTGCGATTCCTGCACCCCGTTGGCCTTGAAATACTCCATGACCGCCAGCGCCCGGCGACGCGACAGCTCACGATTGGCCAGGCGATTGCCGCTGTTGTCCGAGTGACCGTCGAGCTCGATGTGGTTAACCGTAGGATCGGCCTTCATGAAGTCCAGCATCACCTGCAACTGCGCCTTGGCCTGCGTATCGAGTTCCATACCCTCGCCCGGGAAGCCGATTTGCGATTGTTTGACCTGTTCGAAGTTTTTGGGCAGCAGCTTCGCCACGCAACCCTGATAATCGTTGAACGCCTTGCTGAACTTGACGGGCAGCAGGCGAACTTCCGAGACGCGGCCATCGCCGGAGAAATGCCGGACGACCGGGCTGCGTCCGTCCATCAAACCACTGATCAGACGGCCGGCCTGGACTTGGGAGCTGTTGAACAGAACGTTGCCACTGCCGATCCTGACCGAGCCGAGATTGATGTCGCCCCGCCCCGGCTGCCACGGTGCGGCCGCCGCCAACAAGGTCGCCGAACCGCCACCGACCATCGAGTTGTAGGCTTTCAGACGAAACGTCGCCTGCTCCCCAGCGCGGCGCACGAACTCACCCGAACCGAAATCGGTAATCGGTTGAGTCAGGCGACACTCGAATTTGTCCCCTTCGACCGTCCACTCGATGCTCTCCAGACGGGTCTGGAAAGTGAGCGCCATCGCGGGAAGGCTGGCAAACACACTGAGCAAGGCTAAATAACGCTGGCGCACGGGAGGCTCCATTGGCTTCTACAACAAAAGACCGATACATATTTACGGCATACCTGTTGGATATCGGTAGCTTGTCGCAAAACTTGATAGCGGGTGCCTGAGAGAGTCTTTTCCGGTAGCATTCCCCAGAGTTTGCCCCGCCTGGAATCCCCTCATGTCCGACCGCCTGACCCTGCTGCGTCCCGACGACTGGCATATACATCTTCGTGATGGTGCCGTGTTGACCAATACTGTTGCGGATGTCGCGCGCACCTTTGGTCGCGCCATCATCATGCCCAACCTGGTACCGCCGGTGCGCAACGCCGCTGAAGCCGACGGTTATCGCCAGCGCATTCTCGCTGCACGTCCGGCCGGTAGCCGTTTTGAACCGCTGATGGTGCTATACCTCACCGACCGCACCCAGCCCGAAGAAATTCGTCAGGCCAAGGCCAGCGGTTTCGTGCATGCCGCCAAATTGTACCCGGCCGGTGCGACCACCAACTCGGACTCTGGCGTCACCAGCATCGACAAAATCTTCCCTGCGCTCGAGGCCATGGCCGAAGTCGGTATGCCCTTGCTGATTCACGGTGAAGTCACCCGTGGCGATGTCGACGTGTTCGACCGCGAAAAAATCTTCATCGACGAGCACATGCGTCGTGTGGTGGAGCGTTTCCCGACACTCAAGGTGGTGTTCGAGCACATCACGACTGGCGATGCCGTGCAGTTCGTCAACGAGGCTTCGGCCAACGTCGGCGCGACCATTACCGCTCATCACTTGTTGTACAACCGCAACCACATGCTGGTTGGCGGGATTCGGCCGCACTTCTATTGCCTGCCGATCCTCAAGCGCAATACCCACCAGGAAGCCCTGCTCGACGCCGCCACCAGCGGCAGCGAAAAGTTCTTCCTCGGCACTGACTCGGCACCGCATGCCCAGCATGCCAAGGAAGCCGCCTGCGGTTGCGCCGGTTGCTACACCGCTTATGCCGCGATCGAGTTGTATGCCGAAGCCTTCGAACAGCGCAACGCGCTGGCCAGGCTCGAAGCTTTCGCCAGCCTCAATGGCCCGCGCTTCTATGGCCTGCCCGTGAATACTGATCGCATCACCCTGGTTCGCGACGAGTGGACCGCACCAACCAGCCTGCCATTTGGCGAGCTGACCGTTATCCCGCTGCGCGCCGGTGAAAAACTGCGCTGGCGCCTGCTGGAGGAACACGCGTGAGTGAAGACCATTTCGACGACGAACAGGACGGTTCGAGCGCAGGTGGTTCACGCCATCCGATGGCTGCCAGGTTCCGTGGTTACCTGCCCGTGGTCGTCGACGTAGAAACCGGTGGTTTCAACTCGGCCACCGACGCCCTGCTGGAAATCGCGGCGACCACCATCGCCATGGATGAAAAGGGCTTCGTTTACCCTGATCACACGTACTTCTTCCGCGTCGAGCCTTTCGAAGGCGCGAACATCGAAGCAGCGGCCCTGGAGTTCACCGGGATCAAGCTCGATCACCCGTTGCGCATGGCCGTGAGTGAAGAGACAGCCCTGAACGACATCTTCCGTGGGATACGCAAGGCGCTGAAGGCCAACGGCTGCAAGCGGGCGATTCTGGTCGGCCACAACAGCAGCTTCGACCTGGGCTTCCTGAATGCCGCCGTCGCACGCCTGGACATGAAGCGCAACCCGTTTCACCCCTTCTCCAGCTTCGACACTGCCACCCTGGCTGGCTTGGCCTACGGGCAAACGGTACTGGCGAAGGCTTGTCAGGCAGCCGATATCGACTTCGATGGTCGCGAGGCCCACTCGGCTCGCTACGACACCGAGAAGACGGCCGAACTGTTCTGCGGCATCGTCAATCGCTGGAAACAGATGGGCGGGTGGGAAGATTTCGACGACTGATGAGTCGCGACCCTGCCCATAAAAAAACCGGCCATGATGGCCGGTTTTTTTTGTGCCTCGAACGCGCCTTACAGGGCAGCTGCGTGCTCGGTCAGGTAAGCCGCAACGCCTTCTGGCGAAGCGTTCATGCCTTTGTCGCCTTTCTTCCAGTTCGCAGGGCAGACTTCACCGTGCTCTTCGTGGAATTGCAGAGCGTCGACCAGACGAATCAGCTCTTCCATGTTACGGCCCAGCGGCAGGTCGTTGATGATCTGCGAGCGAACGACACCCTTGTCGTCGATCAGGAACGCGCCACGGAAAGCCACGCCGCCTTCGGACTCAACGTCGTAGGCCTTGGCGATTTCGTGCTTCATGTCGGCAGCCATGGTGTAACGGACTTCGCCGATACCGCCGTTGTTGACCGGGGTGTTGCGCCAGGCGTTATGGGTGAAGTGCGAGTCGATCGAAACGGCGATCACTTCAACGTTGCGCGCCTTGAAATCAGCCATGCGATTGTCCAGAGCGATCAGCTCGGACGGGCATACGAAGGTGAAGTCCAGCGGATAGAAGAACACCAGGCCGTATTTGCCTTTGATGGCCGACGACAGGGTGAAGCTGTCGACGATTTCGCCATTGCCCAGAACGGCCGGTACGGTGAAGTCAGGGGCTTGCTTGCCTACGAGTACGCTCATTGAATATCTCCTGGTGTAAAAACGTGAAGTTCCCGGGTTTGCGCCAGCCTGTCACCCTCAGGCGACAGCCCTGTGACACCCACCCCTTCATAAGGACCGGTCATCATACACTGCGTTTTTATGCTGTCCTCAACGGATTTTCACCAGAGCGCCGAATGGCCGCCCAAAAGGGCTAATGGCAGATGGCTGCAAAAAACCGTTCGTCAGTCTTGTTGCTATATCGGGCAAAGCTGTCAGAAACCACTTTGACAATCATTCTCGTTAACATTAAGATCCATCGCAATTGAGTCACAACCAGCGACGGTTTTTACTTATGTATGTCTGCCTCTGCACTGGCGTTACCGACGGTCAAATCCGCGATGCAATCTATGAAGGATGCTGCAGCTATAAGGAAGTCCGTCAGGCTACCGGCGTAGCCAGCCAATGCGGCAAGTGCGCCTGCCTCGCCAAGGAAGTGGTGCGCGATACCCTGACCCAAGTACAAACTGCCCAGGCCGCGATTCCTTTCCCGGTAGAATTTAATGCTGCGTGAATACCCCCTTTTAAAGAACCGGACTTAATGTCCGGTTTTTTTATGCCTGAAAATCAACTGGTTACGCGCTAGACGCGGAACACAAACATTCTTATTCCGATTAATTTTCATTTATTATTCAATAACTTAGGTTTGACACCCCTAAGTATGCGGCTCAAACTCTGCCTCATAGACAGCTAACATAGGGCAGGACCCCATCATGAAAGGCGACATTACAGTCATCCAGCATCTCAACAAGATCCTTGCCAATGAGCTGGTCGCGATCAATCAATATTTCCTGCATGCCCGCATGTATGAAGATTGGGGCCTGAACAAGCTGGGCAAGCATGAATACCACGAGTCCATCGAAGAGATGAAACACGCGGACAAGCTGATCAAGCGCATCCTGTTTCTGGAAGGCCTGCCAAACGTGCAGGATCTGGGCAAGCTGCACATCGGCGAGCACACCAAGGAAATGCTTGAGTGCGACCTGCGCATCGAGAAGACCGGTCATGCGGACCTGAAAGTCGCGATCGCCCATTGCGAAACCGTTGGCGATTTCGGCAGCCGTGAACTGCTCGAGGACATTCTTGAGTCCGAAGAAGAACACATCGATTGGCTGGAAACCCAACTGGGCCTGATCGACAAGATCGGTCTTGAGAACTACCTGCAATCGCAGATGGGCGACGACGAGTAATATTCCCGACGCCAAAAAAAGCCCCGCGCTCTCTCAGACGCGGGGCATTTTTGTATGTGCGATACCCCACCCTGTAGGAGCGAGCTTGCTCGCGATGGTGGACCAGACAACGCGGATAGTCTGATGACCCGTGTTTTAGTTGATCTCCATCGCGAGCAAGCTCGCTCCTACAGGGGATCTGCGCATAAAAAAAGCCCCGCTCTCTCAAGAGGCGGGGCTTTTTGTGCCTGCGCTAGCAGCAATCACGCCTTCGCAGCAGCCGCTTCAACAGCCGACTTGATGGTGGTTTGCAGCGAACCGTCTGCAGCCATCTCGGTCATGATATCGCTACCGCCGACCAGCTCACCCGCCACCCACAGTTGCGGGAAAGTCGGCCAGTTGGCGTATTTTGGCAGGTTGGCACGGATCTCCGGGTTCTGCAGGATATCCACGTACGCAAACTTCTCACCACACGCCATTACGGCCTGCGCAGCTTTTGCGGAGAAGCCGCACTGCGGGGCATTCGGCGAGCCTTTCATGTAAAGCAGAACGGTGTTGTTCGCAATCTGCTCTTTAATCGTTTCGATGATATCCATGAAGCACCTCGACTGAACTTTCCGACTCAGGGGTCGGCACGGTGGCGCATTGTAACGGAAACCCCGTCGTGATGCTCGGACTCCCCGACAGACCCGCTCAAGCCGCTGCCACCGTGACCGGCACGCCATTCAACGCCGCGTTACCCGACAGTTCGTCGAGCTGACATTCATCCGTCAGGTCATTGGCACTGGAACCTGGCTGGCTGCTGGCAATGGTCATCTGCACGCCGGGCCGCGCATGCCCCCAACCGTGAGGCAGGCTGACCACGCCTTTCATCATTTCCAGGCTGCCCAGTACTTCCACTTCAATCACCCCCACACGGGAGCTGACTCGCACCCGCTGCCCATCACTGAGCCCGCGGCTGACCAGATCATCCGGATGCATGAGCAACTGATGACGGGGTTTGCCTTTCACCAGCCGGTGGTAATTGTGCATCCAGGAATTATTGCTGCGCACATGACGACGCCCGATCATCAACAACTGATCGACTGCCGGCGCCTGCAACGTGGCGAAGCGAGCCAGGTCGGCAAGCATCACCTCGGGAGCCGCCTGGATGCGTTGTCCGGCCGTTTTCAACCGCTTCGCCAGGTTGGACTTCAGGGCGCCCAGGTCGATGCCGTGCGGATGATCCAAAAGCGTAGCCAGTGACAACTTGTGCTCCGAGGCATCGCCGTAGGCGCCCATCCGCAACCCCATGTCGATCATTTTCGCCGGCGGCATTGTCGGTTTGAGTTCCTTGCCGGTCTTCTCGGCGAAGGCCTTGGCCAGCCCGACGAAAATCTCCCAGTCGTGCAACGCACCTTCCGGCTTGGCCAGGATGGCGCGGTTGAAGCGCGTAACGTTACGCACCGCAAACAGGTTGAACGTAGTGTCGTAGTGATCGTTTTCCAGGGCCGATGTCGACGGCAGGATCAGGTCGGCGTAACGCGTGGTTTCGTTAATGTACAAGTCAACACTGACCATGAACTCCAGCCCGTCCAGCGCCTGCTCCAGTTTCCGGCCATTGGGCGTCGACAATACCGGGTTGCCGGCCACGGTGATTAATGCCCGCACCTGCCCTTCCCCACCCGTGAGCATCTCTTCGGCCATGGCCGACACCGGCAACTCGCCCGCGTATTCCGGGCGCCCGGAAACGCGACTCTGCCACAGGTTGAAATGTCCGCCCGAGGTGGTGGCCACCAGATCCACAGCGGGCTCGGTGCACAACGCGCCGCCCACGCGATCGAGGTTGCCCGTCACCAGGTTGATCAGTTGGACCAGCCAATGGCAGAGGGTGCCGAACGCCTGGGTCGAAACGCCCATACGCCCATAACAGACCGCGGTCGGTGCCGCGGCGAAGTCTCGTGCCAGTTGCCGGATCTGATCGGCAGGGACCGCACACAGCGGGCTCATGGCCTCGGCATTGAAACCTGCGATGGCTTCACGCACTTGATCCAGGCCGTCCACCGGCAAATGGCTTTCACGGGTCAGACCTTCGGTAAAAAGGGTGTTGAGCAAGCCGAACAACAGTGCCGCATCGCCACCCGGACGTACGAACAAATGCTGGTCGGCAATCGCTGCCGTTTCACTGCGACGCGGATCGACAACCACCACTTTGCCACCCCGGGCCTGGATCGCCTTCAGACGCTTTTCCACATCCGGTACAGTCATGATGCTGCCGTTGGAGGCCAGCGGATTGCCGCCCAGGATCAACATGAAATCGGTGTGGTCGATGTCCGGGATCGGCAACAGCAAGCCATGGCCGTACATCAGGTGGCTGGTCAGGTGGTGTGGCAACTGGTCAACGGAGGTGGCGGAAAACCGGTTGCGGGTTTTCAGCAAGCCCAGGAAGTAATTACTGTGGGTCATCAGCCCGTAGTTGTGAACGCTCGGGTTGCCCTGATACACCGCCACCGCATTCTGCCCGTGGCGTGCCTGGATCCCGACCAGACGTTCGGCAACCAGCTTGAAGGCGTCCTCCCACTCGATGGGTTGCCAATCGTTGCCAACCCGCAGCATCGGCTGATGCAGGCGATCCGGATCGTTCTGGATGTCCTGGAGCGCCACAGCCTTGGGGCAAATGTGCCCACGACTGAAGGTATCCTGGGCATCGCCCTTGATCGAGGTGATTTGCACGTTGCCGTCGGCTTCGGTGGTCTCGATGGTCAGGCCGCAGATGGCTTCACACAGGTGGCAGGCACGGTGATGGAGAGTCTTGGTCATGGCCAGTCTCTTTTTTGTACGGGGGCCGGCACTTTCGGCCGCGGGATCAAAACTATGCCCCCCGCACAAGCGCGGCGCCAGCGACGTCTGTCTTGTGAATCGCCCCCCATCAGCCCAGCCGATTGCCACCAGCCATCAGTTGGAAGGCAACCTCGACGGCGCCTGCATCTGGATTTCCTGAATGGTTTCGATCTGCTCGTGGGCGAGGTGGACGCCGGTAAGCTCGCCAATGATGCGCCAGTGCTCATCGAGCCCTGTGCTGATGGTAGCCATGCGATCGATCATGCGTCGACCGGCAGCCTTGGTCACCTCGTCCTGGCTGCGCATCAGCTCGAAGGACATCGATGTCACCGAGGCTGTGAGGTGTGTCAATGCGCGGGCGGTCAAGCCAAGCAATTCCATGAGTTGCTGTTCTTTCGAATCCATTCAAGAAGCTTCCTGCATCAATTGTGACTTAGTTATAACCCAGCCCATTCCATTAGCAAGTGTTTCAGACGCAGCACATTGCCATTAACGACGACTGGCACCGGCTCGGAAACCGACCGCCATCGCTCCATCCCCGCCCCGCTTGATTGCCAAGCCCCGCGAGCCCGGTGTACAAATGACGGGCTGCTGTCAGGAATAAAACTTCAAACGCGCTATCGCGGTCTCCCCGTAGCCCCTCTGAAATCCGCCAACACCGTAGCCTATTGGAAAAACGCGACATTTAATGTCAAGATCGCGCCTTCCCTATTTCGTCGCCCCGTGCGGCTTACGCCGCAGGTCTCGCCCGTTGTTCCGAAAAACAAGGCTTTGAGTATCTGCGGTCTGTTGCAAAAAGGTAGTTAATGATGAGCGCTAGGCACTTTCTCTCCCTGATGGACTGCACGCCCGACGAACTGGTCAGCGTGATCCGTCGAGGCGTGGAGCTCAAAGACCTGCGTAACCGCGGCGTACTGTTCGAGCCACTGAAAAACCGCGTGCTCGGGATGATTTTCGAGAAGTCCTCGACCCGCACCCGTATTTCGTTCGAAGCCGGCATGATCCAGCTCGGCGGCCAGGCGATCTTCCTGTCGCCGCGCGATACCCAACTGGGTCGTGGCGAGCCGATCGGCGACGCCGCCATCGTCATGTCGAGCATGCTCGACGCGGTGATGATCCGTACTTTCGCTCACAGCACCCTGACCGAGTTTGCCGCCAACTCGCGCGTACCGGTCATCAACGGCCTGTCCGACGATCTGCACCCCTGCCAATTGCTGGCCGACATGCAAACCTTCCTGGAGCATCGCGGCCCGATCCAGGGCAAGACCGTCGCCTGGATCGGTGACGGCAACAATATGTGCAACAGCTATATAGAAGCGGCGATCCAGTTCGACTTCCAGTTGCGCGTTGCCTGCCCGGAAGGCTACGAACCCAACCCGGTATTCGTTGCCAAGGCCGGCAATCGCGTGACCATCGTCCGCGACCCGCAGGAGGCCGTGCGCGGTGCCCACCTGGTGAGCACCGACGTCTGGACCTCCATGGGTCAGGAAGAAGAAACCGCCAAACGCCTGAAGCTGTTCGCGCCATTCCAGGTCAATCGTGCGTTGCTGGACCTGGCCGCCGAGGACGTGCTGTTCATGCATTGCCTGCCCGCCCACCGTGGCGAGGAAATCAGCCTCGACCTGCTCGATGACCCGCGCTCCGTGGCCTGGGATCAGGCAGAAAACCGTCTCCACGCACAAAAGGCCCTGCTCGAGTTTCTCGTCGAGCCGGCGTACCACCACGCATGAGCCAGCCACTACTGCTAAACCTGCGCAACCTCGCCTGCGGCTATCAAGACCAGCGTGTGGTGCAGAACCTCAACCTGCATTTGAATGCCGGTGACATCGGTTGCCTGCTCGGCTCCTCGGGCTGCGGCAAAACCACGACGCTTCGGGCAATTGCCGGCTTCGAACCGGTTCACGAGGGTGAAATCAGCCTGGCCGGCGAGACGATCTCCAGCGCTGGGTTCACCCTGGCTCCGGAGAAACGCCGGATCGGCATGGTGTTCCAGGACTACGCCCTGTTTCCGCATTTGAGCGTGGCCGAGAACATCGCCTTCGGTATTCGCAAGCATCCGCATAAAGACCGGGTCACTGAAGAGCTGCTGGAACTGGTCAACCTGAAGAACCTCGGCAAACGCTTCCCCCACGAACTGTCCGGAGGCCAGCAACAACGTGTGGCCCTGGCCCGTGCCCTAGCGCCGGAACCGCAGTTGCTGTTGCTCGACGAGCCCTTTTCCAACCTCGACGGCGAATTGCGACGCAAGCTCAGTCACGAAGTGCGCGACATCCTGAAGGCCCGTGGCACCAGTGCAATCCTGGTGACCCACGACCAGGAGGAAGCCTTCGCGGTCAGCGATCACATCGGCGTGTTCAAGGAGGGCCGTCTGGAACAGTGGGATACGCCCTACAACCTCTATCACGAACCGCAGACGCCTTACGTCGCGAGCTTCATCGGCCAGGGTTATTTCATTCGTGGCCAGCTCAGCAGCCCGGACTCGGTGCAGACCGAGCTTGGAGAACTGCGCGGCAACCGCGCCTACACCTGGCCCACCGGTGGTGCCGTGGACGTGTTGCTGCGTCCGGACGACATCATTTATGCACCGGACAGCGCATTGAAGGGGCGGATTGTCGGCAAGTCGTTCCAGGGTGCCTCCACCCTGTACCGCCTGCAATTACCGACCGGCGCCCAGCTGGAATCGATTTTCCCGAGCCACGTCGATCATCAGGTCGGCGCGGATGTCGGGATCCAGGTCGCCGCTGATCATCTGGTGCTGTTCCAGGCGTCCGGCAGCACGGCCGCGCAGATTCCGATGGTTGAATCAGGTGTGCGGCGGTACAGCACTGCGGGCTGAAACACACCCCCGACTGTACAAAATCCATAGTGGGAGCGAGCCTTCTCGCGATAGCGGTGTGTCAGCCAAGAGGTAATGACTGACACACCGCTATCGCGAGCAAGCTCGCTCCCACAGGTTTTTTGAGGGGTTAACCCAACATCAGGGTGCCGCTGGCCACCAGCGTCGCATTCCCGCCGATCTTCACCCGGTCCCCTTCCAGCCGGCAGAACAATTCACCGCCGCGTTTCGAGCATTGATAGGCGCTCAGGCTCGATTTGCCCAGGCGCTTGGACCAGTAGGGGATCAGGCTGCAATGAGTCGAGCCGGTCACCGGGTCTTCATTGATGCCAATGGCCGGGGCAAAGTAGCGCGAGACGAAATCGTGCTTGCCACCCCTGGCAGTGACAATAGCGCCCAGCCAAGGCAACTTGGCCAATGCGACCATGTCAGGCTGGCAATCGAGCACGGCCTGTTCGGACTCCAGCACCACGAACAGCTCATTGGAACCTCGCACATCAACCGCCTCGACACCCAGTGCGCGCTCGACATCCACGGTCACGCCCACTTCCGACGTCTCGATGGCCGGGAAGTCCAGCCACAGGCGTTCACCTTCGCGACTCACGCTCAGCGGGCCGGACTTGCAGATGAAATCCAGGCGTTCTGCGGTTTCCTTGTAGATGTCAAACAAGACAAAGGCGCTGGCCAGCGTGGCATGTCCGCATAACGGCACCTCGGTGGTCGGGGTGAACCAGCGAATGCGCCAGCTTTGCCCTTCACGCACAACAAAAGCGGTTTCGGCGAGGTTGTGCTCGCCCGCGATCTTCTGCATCAGCTCGTCGGCGAGCCAGGCATCGAGCCGGTAGACCATCGCCGGGTTGCCACCGAAGGGACGGTCACTGAACGCATCGACCTGGTAAAACTCAAGCTGCATATATCTTCTCCCTGATTCAGGCGCGGCCGATATCGGCGAACGTGGCCTGAGTATGTTCGGCCAGCACCGTTGGTGCCAATTCAACTTCCAGACCACGCCGCCCCGCACTGACAAAAATGCTGGCGAAAGGCAGGGCCGAATTATCGATGAATGTGCGCAATCGTTTTTTCTGCCCCAGAGGGCTGATGCCACCCAGCAAATATCCGGTGGAGCGTTGCGCAGCCGCCGGGTCAGCCATTTCCACCTTCTTGACCTTGGCCGCGTGTGCCAGGCCCTTCAAGTCCAGACTGCCGGCCACCGGCACCACGGCCACCAGTAACTCCCCTTTCTCGCTCGCCGCCAGCAAGGTTTTGAACACCTGAGCCGGGGCCAGACCGAGCTTTTCCGCCGCCTCGAGTCCGTAGGACGCTGCCTTCGGATCATGTTCGTAACTGTGTATCTGATGTTCGGCACGAACCTTTTTCAACAAATCCAATGCGGGGGTCATGACAGCTCCAGACTGGGCAGCGGAGAAAAATAGTGCGTCCGATTCTAGGTCATTGTTTGGCAAAAGGCTCTATCACGGCAGCGCTTACAGGACCCAACACATAAACCCACCGTTCGTCAGTGCATATCAAGGATGACAAACAAAATGATCATTCACCTGACTAATAGTTCGGATGTGACCAATGGTTCACTTTCGATCTTTGACAGACATGATCCTTGTCTATATTTTTTCGTTTACGAATACCGTATAACGCGACAGCGCAAGACCCAGCAGTAAACCGGGGCTCAGGGTGGGGACCCTCCCGGTGAAAATCGCGCTTTGATCAAGATCAAAAAAGAGCGCCAGAGAAAAAAAACAAAGAGGTTTTCAATGACAACTGCTTTACGACAACCGTCACTCTACAGCCAATGCCTGGCGGAATTTCTGGGCACTGCACTGCTGATCTTTTTTGGTACCGGTTGCGTTGCCGCGCTCAAGGTCGCGGGTGCCAGCTTCGGCTTGTGGGAAATCAGCATCATCTGGGGCGTGGGCGTCAGCATGGCGATCTATTTGACGGCCGGTGTGTCAGGGGCTCACCTCAACCCCGCCGTCAGCATCGCGCTGTGTATTTTTACCGACTTCGAAAAGCGCAAACTGCCGCCCTATATTCTGGCCCAATTGGCCGGCGCCTTCTGCGGCGCCTTGTTGGTTTACACGCTGTACAGCAATCTATTCTTCGATTACGAACAAACCCACCATATGGTTCGCGGCACCCAGGCCAGCCTCGAACTGGCGTCGGTGTTCTCCACTTTCCCCAACCCGGCGCTCTCCACCGCACAGGCGTTCCTGGTCGAAGTGGTCATCACCGCGATCCTCATGGGTGTGATCATGTCCCTGACCGACGACAACAACGGTTTACCGAACGGCCCCATGGCACCGCTGCTGATCGGCCTGCTGATTGCGGTGATCGGCAGCTCGATGGGCCCGCTGACCGGCTTCGCGATGAACCCGGCGCGGGATTTCGGCCCCAAGCTGATGACTTTTTTCGCAGGCTGGGGTGAAATTTCCCTTACCGGCGCACGTGAGATCCCGTACTTCCTGATCCCGATTTTTGCACCGATTGTCGGTGCCTGCCTCGGTGCCGCGGCTTATCGCGGGCTGATCGCCCGCCATCTGCCAGCCACCGAACCTGCTCCTGCAACACCGGCCATTGACGGCAAACCAAGAACTTCCTGATACCGTTGGCGCGATGCGCCTGACCTCACCCCTTTATCTCGTCCAAGGCAATCGACATGACCGACATTCAGAATAAGAACTACATCATTGCCCTCGATCAGGGTACGACCAGTTCTCGCGCCATCATTTTCGACCGTGACGCGAACGTGGTCTGCACCGCCCAGCGTGAATTCGCCCAGCATTACCCGCAAGCGGGCTGGGTCGAGCACGACCCGATGGAAATCTTCGCCACCCAAAGCGCCGTGATGGTCGAAGCCCTGGCTCAAGCCGGCCTGCATCACGACCAGGTCGCCGCCATCGGCATCACCAATCAGCGTGAAACCACGGTGGTCTGGGACAAGACCACCGGCCGCCCGATCTACAACGCGATCGTCTGGCAATGCCGTCGCAGCACCGAGATCTGCCAGCAGCTCAAGCGTGACGGTCACGAGCAGTACATCAGCGAAACGACTGGCCTGGTGACCGACCCGTATTTCTCCGGCACCAAACTGAAGTGGATCCTCGACAACGTCGAAGGCAGCCGTGAACGCGCGCGCAACGGCGAGCTGCTGTTCGGCACCGTCGACAGCTGGCTGATCTGGAAATTTACTGGTGGCAAGGTGCACGTCACCGATTACACCAATGCCTCGCGCACCCTGCTGTTCAACATCCACACCCTGGAGTGGGATGCGAAGATGCTCGAGCTGCTGGACATCCCGCGTGAGATGCTGCCGCCGGTGAAGTCCTCCTCGGAAATCTACGGCCACACCAAAAGCGGTATCGCCATCGGCGGCATCGCCGGCGACCAGCAGGCCGCTCTGTTCGGCCAGATGTGCGTCGAGCCTGGCCAGGCGAAAAACACCTACGGCACCGGCTGTTTCCTGTTGATGAACACGGGTAATAAGGCCGTGAAATCCCAACACGGCATGCTGACGACCATCGCCTGCGGCCCGCGGGGCGAAGTCGCCTATGCACTGGAAGGTGCGGTGTTCAACGGCGGCTCGACCGTGCAGTGGCTGCGCGATGAGCTGAAGATCATCAACGATGCCCACGACACCGAATACTTCGCCAGCAAGGTCAAGGACAGCAACGGTGTGTACCTGGTCCCGGCCTTCACCGGACTTGGTGCCCCCTACTGGGACCCATACGCCCGTGGCGCTCTGTTCGGCCTGACACGCGGTGTACGCGTAGACCACATCATCCGTGCCGCCCTGGAGTCGATTGCCTACCAGACCCGCGACGTACTCGACGCCATGCAACAGGATTCCGGCGAGCGCCTCAAAGCGCTGCGCGTGGACGGCGGCGCGGTGGCGAACAATTTCCTCATGCAGTTCCAGGCCGACATCCTCGGCACTCAGGTTGAGCGTCCGAAAATGCGCGAGACCACAGCATTGGGCGCGGCTTACCTGGCCGGGTTGGCGTGCGGTTTCTGGGGCAGCCTTGAGGAATTGCGCGACAAGGCGGTGATCGAGCGCGAATTCGAACCGACGCTGGACGAAGTCGCCAAGGAAAAACTCTACGCCGGCTGGAAAAAAGCGGTCAGTCGCACGCGCGACTGGGAGCCACAGGAAGGCGCTGAATAAGCCAAGCTGTCTCCTGCTTCAGCATGTAACTGGCAGGGAGCAGATTCCTGCGGCATCATGGGCAAATTTTGCACGGCAGCCCAAAGGACGCCCCATGAATCTGCCTCCCCGCCAGCAGCAAATCCTCGAACTGGTTCGCGAACGCGGCTACGTCAGCATCGAGGAAATGGCCTCGCTGTTCGTCGTGACGCCCCAGACCATCCGCCGCGATATCAACCAGCTCGCGGAAGCCAATCTGCTGCGTCGCTACCACGGCGGCGCTGCCTATGACTCCAGCGTCGAAAACACCGCCTACGCCATGCGCGCCGATCAGATGCGCGATGAAAAGCAGCGCATCGGCGAAGCCGTTGCCGCGCAGATCCCCGACCACGCTTCGTTGTTCATCAATATTGGCACCACCACCGAATCGATTGCACGGGCGTTGCTCAACCACAACCACCTGAAGATCATCACCAACAATCTGCACGTAGCTTCCATGCTCAGCGCCAAGGACGATTTTGACGTTCTGCTGACCGGCGGCAATGTGCGGCGCGATGGTGGGGTGGTCGGTCAGGCCAGCGTCGATTTCATCAACCAGTTCAAGGTCGATTTCGCGCTGGTGGGCATCAGTGGTATCGATGAAGACGGCAGCCTGCTGGACTTCGACTACCAGGAAGTGCGCGTTTCACAGGCGATCATTGCCAATGCCCGTCAGGTGATCCTGGCCGCAGACTCCAGCAAATTCGGGCGCAACGCCATGATTCGCCTGGGGCCGATCAGTCTGGTCGATTGCCTGGTGACCGACCAGCAGCCGGTGCCAGCGCTGGCGCAGTTGCTGAGTCAGCACAAGGTTCGGTTGGAAGTGGTTTAGGTATTTTGTAGCCTGTTCCGGCCCCATCGCGAGCCAGCTCGCTCCTACAGGGGATTGGAGGTGTACACAAAATCTGTGTACGAATCGTTCCCTGTAGGAGCGAGCTTGCTCGCGATGATGCCGGCACCGGCAACACATCTTTCGCGCTAAAACGCGCGCCAACATGTTCGAAAATTTTCCTTTCCCCGCCTTTCGATCAGTTTTTTCAATCGAAGTTAACTGGCTGCGCGCTTCTTTATGGGCTACCATTTTCGCAAATGAACATTTATGTTCGAATATCGAAAATCAAAAAATGCCCGAGGCCATGCGATGCCCACTTCTACCTTGCCCACGCCCCCTATCGCTGAGGTCTACGACATTGCCGTCATCGGTGGCGGGATCAATGGCGTGGGGATCGCAGCAGATGCTGCCGGTCGCGGCCTTTCGGTGTTCCTTTGCGAAAAGGATGACCTGGCCAGCCACACCTCGTCGGCCAGCAGCAAGCTGATCCACGGCGGCCTGCGCTACCTCGAACATTATGAATTCCGCCTGGTGCGAGAAGCCCTCGCCGAACGCGAAGTGTTGCTGGCCAAGGCGCCGCACATCGTCAAACAGATGCGTTTCGTGCTGCCGCACCGTCCGCACCTGCGTCCGGCGTGGATGATCCGCGCCGGCCTTTTCCTTTATGACAACCTCGGCAAACGGGAAAAACTGCAAGGCTCGAACAGCCTCAAGTTTGGCCCCGACAGTCCGTTGAAAAGCGAAATCACAAAGGGTTTCGAGTACTCCGATTGCTGGGTGGACGACGCCCGCCTCGTGGTACTGAACGCCATGGCAGCTCGCGAAAAAGGCGCACACATTCACACGCAAACACGCTGCGTCAGCGCCCGTCGCACCAAGGGCCTGTGGCATCTGCATCTGGAGCGTGCCGACGGCAGCCTGTTCTCGATTCGTAGCAAGGCTTTGGTAAACGCTGCCGGCCCATGGGTCGCCAAATTCATTCGTGATGACCTGAAAATGGAATCGCCCTACGGCATCCGCCTGATTCAGGGCAGCCACCTGATCGTGCCAAAGCTGTACGAGGGCGATCATGCACACATTCTGCAGAACGAAGATCAGCGCATCGTCTTTACCATTCCCTACTTGAATGAGTTCACCCTGATCGGCACGACTGACCGCGAGTACACCGGTGACCCGGCCAGGGTGGCGATCACCGACGGTGAGACCGATTATCTGCTGCAAGTGGTCAACGCCCACTTCAAGAAGCAGATCAGCCGCGACGACATCCTGCACAGCTATTCCGGGGTGCGCCCGCTGTGCAACGACGAATCCGACAACCCGTCAGCCGTTACCCGCGACTACACCCTGGCGCTGTCGGGCTCGGGCGAAGAGGCACCGTTGCTGTCAGTGTTCGGCGGCAAGCTGACCACCTACCGCAAACTGGCCGAATCGGCCCTGGCCCAACTGGCGCCGTATTTCTCGCACATCAAGCCCAGCTGGACGGCCGCCGAAACCCTGCCGGGCGGCGAAGACATGACCACCCCGCAAGCCCTGGCCTCACGGATTCGCGACCAGTACGACTGGGTGCCGACCGAAATCGCCCGTCGCTGGTCCACTGCCTACGGCAGTCGTACCTGGCGCATGCTGGAAGGCGTGCAGGATCTCGCGGACCTCGGCGAGCACATCGGTGGCGGTCTTTACACACGCGAAGTCGATTACCTGTGCAGCGAAGAGTGGGTGACCACCGCGCAGGACATCCTGTGGCGGCGCAGCAAGCTGGGCTTGTTCACCACGGCGGCTGAACAGCAGACGCTGGTGGATTACCTGAGCAAGGTGGAGCAGAGCCGTCGCAAGATCGAAGCGGCCTGATTGGCGGCCGGCTGGCCCAGAAGCCTCTGGATCGATGATTCAGGGGCTTTTTGCATTTTGTCGCACAATTCATCCCCCGCTCCCACAGGGGCGCCCAAAGGCCTGAAATCGCAGTCGGTTTTCCGAACGCAACCCGCCCGCCTATTCGGATTCCCGGATATTCTGATATCAAAAAAACATCAGAAATATTTAATAATCCTTATAAATCAACAAACTACTACATGAGACCTGGCCTGGCACGACTCATGCTCTACACTTTTCGACGAATGCTTTGCTGCGCGCAACCGTGGAAGCCAGCAAACGCTCGAAGCTCAAAAGGGCCGACTGATCGGCTCCATAAAAAAAACAATGTCGAGGACAATTTGATGCGTATCGTTCCCCATATCCTGGGCGCAGCCATCGCTGCCGCTCTGATCAGCACTCCAGTTTTCGCCGCCGAGCTCACCGGCACCCTGAAGAAGATCAAAGAATCCGGCACGATTACCCTCGGCCACCGTGACGCTTCCATTCCTTTTTCCTACATCGTGGATGCTTCCGGCAAACCGGTCGGCTATTCCCACGACCTGCAGCTGAAAGTCGTTGATGCACTGAAAAAAGAGCTGGACCTGCCCAACCTGCAAGTCAAATACAACCTGGTGACCTCGCAAACCCGTATCCCGCTGGTGCAGAACGGCACCGTAGACCTGGAATGCGGCTCCACCACCAACAACGTCGAACGTCAGCAACAGGTTGATTTCTCCGTAGGCATCTTCGAAGTCGGCACCCGCCTGCTGTCCAAGAAAGATTCGGCCTACAAGGATTTCGACGACCTCAAAGGCAAGAACGTCGTCACCACCGCTGGCACCACGTCCGAGCGCATCCTCAAGGCCATGAACGCCGACAAGCAGATGGGTATGAACGTCATCTCCGCCAAAGACCACGGCGAGTCCTTCCAGATGCTGGAAAGTGGCCGCGCCGTCGCCTTCATGATGGACGACGTGCTGCTGGCAGGCGAAATGGCCAAGGCCAAGAAGCCTGCTGACTGGGCTGTAACCGGCACGCCGCAATCCTACGAAATCTACGGTTGCATGGTGCGCAAGGGCGACGAGCCATTCAAGAAGGTCGTGGATGACGCCATCAAGGCTACCTACGCATCGGGCGAGATCAACAAGATCTACGACAAGTGGTTCCTGCAGCCAGTCCCGCCAAAAGGCGTGAACCTGCAATTCCCGATGAGCAACGAGCTCAAGGCTTTGATCGCCACCCCAACCGATAAAGCGGCTGACGACAAGAAATCCTGATTTCTGTCTAACCTTAACTCCTGAGAGGGCCATTGCCCTTTCAGGAGCTACTCCCTGCTGGCGTCAATCTGGAAACACTCGAACCGGTGGTTTGTCGAGCCGCTCGTGTGTGCCCGACCTTCAAGGTCGGGGTGGGAACGGAGCGTCCCCAAGCGGGCATTAGTACATCGATAAAATCCGAGGGGAGACCCTGATGAATTACAACTGGGACTGGGGCGTGTTCTTCAAGTCCACCGGCGTGGGCAGCGAGACATATCTCGACTGGTTCATTTCCGGTCTGGGCTGGACCATCGCCATTGCCGTCGTGGCCTGGATCATCGCCCTGATACTGGGTTCGATCCTGGGCGTCATGCGCACCGTACCGAATCGCATCGTATCGGGCATCGCCACCTGCTACGTCGAAGTTTTCCGTAACGTGCCTCTGCTGGTACAGCTGTTCATCTGGTACTTCCTGGTGCCTGATTTGCTGCCGGCTGACCTGCAGGAATGGTACAAACAGGACCTGAACCCGACGACCTCGGCGTTCCTCAGCGTCATCGTGTGCCTGGGTCTGTTCACCGCCGCGCGGGTTTGCGAACAGGTGCGCACCGGTATCCAGGCGCTGCCCAAGGGCCAGGAAGCTGCCGCTCGCGCCATGGGTTTCAAGCTGCCGCAGATCTACTGGAACGTGCTGCTGCCCCAGGCCTACCGGATCATCATTCCGCCGCTCACGTCGGAATTTCTCAACGTCTTCAAGAACTCGTCCGTGGCATCCTTGATCGGCCTGATGGAGCTGCTCGCACAGACCAAGCAGACCGCCGAGTTCTCGGCCAACCTGTTCGAAGCGTTCACCCTGGCCACGCTGATCTACTTCACCCTGAACATGAGCCTGATGCTGCTGATGCGCATGGTCGAGAAGAAAGTCGCCGTACCAGGCCTGATTTCCGCAGGGGGTAAATGATGGAATTCGACTTCTCGGGCATCGTCCCGGCAATTCCAGGCCTGTGGAACGGCATGGTCATGACCCTCAAACTGATGATCATGGGTGTCATCGGCGGGCTCATCCTGGGCACCGTTCTCGCGCTGATGCGCCTGTCCCACAGCAAACTGCTGTCCAACCTGGCTGGCGCCTACGTTAACTACTTCCGTTCGATCCCGCTGCTGCTGGTCATCACCTGGTTCTACCTGGCGGTGCCATTCGTACTGCGCTGGATCACCGGCGAAGACACCCCGATCGGCGCATTCGCCTCGTGCATCGTGGCTTTCATGATGTTCGAAGCCGCCTACTTCTGTGAAATCGTGCGCGCCGGCGTGCAGTCGATTCCCAAGGGGCAGATGGGTGCCGCGCAGGCGCTGGGCATGACTTACGGCCAGATGATGCGGTTGATCATCCTGCCGCAGGCGTTCCGCAAGATGACCCCGCTGTTGCTGCAGCAAAGCATCATCCTGTTCCAGGACACCTCGTTGGTCTACGCCGTTGGCCTGGTGGATTTCCTCAATGCTTCGCGCGCCAGTGGCGACATCATCGGTCGCTCCAATGAGTTCCTGATCTTCGCAGGTCTCGTTTACTTCATCATCAGCTTTGCCGCCTCGCAGCTGGTCAAGCGTCTGCAAAAAAGGTTCGCCGTATGATCTCTATCAAGAACATCAACAAGTGGTATGGGGACTTCCAGGTGCTGACCGATTGCAGCACCGAGGTCAAGAAAGGCGAAGTGATCGTGGTGTGCGGGCCGTCAGGTTCCGGCAAGTCGACCCTGATCAAGTGCGTCAACGCCCTGGAGCCGTTCCAGAAAGGTGACATCGTGGTCGATGGGACCTCCATCGCCAACCCGAAAACCGACCTGCCAAAGTTGCGTTCGCGCGTCGGCATGGTGTTCCAGCATTTCGAGCTGTTCCCGCACCTGACCATCACCGAAAACCTGACCATCGCGCAGATCAAGGTGCTGGGCCGCAGCAAGGAAGAGGCCACCAAGAAAGGCCTGCAACTGCTGGAGCGCGTCGGTCTCTCGGCGCACGCCCACAAGCATCCTGGGCAACTGTCCGGTGGCCAGCAACAGCGTGTGGCGATTGCCCGTGCGCTGGCGATGGACCCTATCGTCATGCTCTTCGACGAACCGACCTCGGCACTCGACCCGGAGATGGTGAACGAAGTGCTCGACGTGATGGTGCAATTGGCCCACGAAGGCATGACCATGATGTGTGTGACCCACGAAATGGGCTTCGCCCGCAAAGTGGCCGACCGCGTGATCTTCATGGACGCCGGCAAGATCATCGAGGACTGCCCGAAAGAGGAGTTCTTCGGTGACATCAGCCACCGTGCCGAACGCACCCAGCACTTCCTCAACAAGATCTTGCAGCACTAAAAGCACGCTCCCTCCCCCTCTGTAGGAGCGAGCACGCTCGCGATGGTCGTCAACGATAACGTTGGCTGCCTGATACCCCGTGGTGTCTGGTCCACCATCGCGAGCATGCTCGCTCCTACAGAGAGGGAGGGCGTGCAAGCGCTGGTTGACCCAAGGCATCTGTGATGAAATGCGACCCCACTCTTTATCGCGCCGCGCCGCCATCACTCGCCGTGAAACCCCGTCAGATCCGCCATCTGCTCCTGCCGCCGCTGATCATCGCGCTGATGATCGGACTGGGCTACCTCGGCTTCTGGCTCAGCGAACATTACGGCATCCGCAGCCTCAGCGAGAACGGCCAGCGCCAGCTTGAACTGCACGCCCGCGCCGTCGAGAGCGAGATCAGCAAATACACCTACCTGCCCAGTCTGCTGGAGCTCGAATCGAGCGTTTCCCGGCTGCTGGCCGAGCCAACGCCGGAACACCGGCAAGTCGTCAACGATTACCTCGAAGGCCTGAACCGCCGCAGCCGCAGTCGGGCCATCTATGTGATGGACACCACCGGTCGCGTCATGGCCACCAGCAACTGGCGTGACGTCGACAGTTACCTGGGTGAAGACCTCTCCTTCCGCGCCTACTTCCAGAATGCCGTTCGTGGCCAGCCTGGCCGGTTCTATGGCATCGGCAGCACCAACGGCGAGCCGGGTTACTACCTGGCCCACGGCCTGGAAGAACACGGCAAGATCATCGGCGTAGCGGTGGTCAAGGTTCGTCTCGAAGCCATGGAAGAACGCTGGCAACGAGCGCGACTGGAAGCCTTTGTCAGCGACGAGAACGGCATCATCATTCTCTCGAGCGACCCCTCTCGGCGCCTGAAATCAGTGGTGCCACTGAGCGAAGACACCAAGGAAAAACTCGCCCGAAGCCTTCAGTACTACTGGTTCCCGCTGAACGAGCTGCAACCGCTGGCCCGGGAAAAACTGGCCGAGGGCGAGGAAAAGCTGACCTTCCCCGCCAACAGCGAAGTGGAGTCCGACGACGAGGACATCAGCTACCTTTCGCAAACCCGCCAATTGAGCGACACGCCGTGGAATTTCACCTTGCTCACGCCGTTGCAGGATCTGCGTCGCCAGGCCATTAACCAGGGTATTCTGGTGGCCGTGGCGTTTGCCCTCGTGGCGTTTCTGCTAATCGCCTGGAACGAGCGGCGCAAGGTCATTGCCACCCGTCTCGCCGCCCGCGAAGCCCTGCAGGAAGCCAACAATCAGCTCGAGCGTCGGATTACCGAACGCACCTCCGATCTACGCGCCAGCAACGAACGGCTCAAGGGCCAGATCCGCGAACGCCGCCATGCCGAAGAAACGCTGCGCCGCGCCCAGGATGAACTGGTGCAGGCCGGTAAACTCGCAGCCATCGGCCAGATGTCCACCAGCATCGCCCACGAACTGAACCAGCCACTGGCGGCGCTGCGGACCTTGTCCGGCAATACCGTGCGCTTCATGGAGCGTGGCCAACTGGACGTCGCGAGCACCAACCTCAAGACCATCAACGACCTGATCGACCGCATGGGGCGCATCACCGCCAGCCTGCGCTCGTTCGCCCGGCGCGGTGACGACCAAGGCCAGGCCTGCCTCGGCAAAGGCGTGGATGCGGCGTTGCAGTTGCTGGGTACCCGCGTCGAAAGCGCTCACCTGCAAGTGCATCGGCACTTTGAAGACGTACAGGTGCAGATCGACCAGACCCGCCTGGAGCAGATCCTGGTCAACCTGATCGGCAACGCCCTCGACGCCATGCTGGCCCAGCCGCTGCCGGAGCTGTGGCTGGAAGGTGAAGCGCTGGAAGGCAAATATCGCCTGCGTGTGCGCGACAACGGTCACGGCATCGACATCGATGCACGCAAGCACCTGTTCGAACCTTTTTTCACCACCAAACCCGGCGAACAGGGCCTCGGGCTTGGCCTGACCCTGTCCGCCAGCCTGGCAGCTGCCACCGGCGGGCACCTGGATGTCGAGCATCCGGCCAGTGGTGGCACCAGTTTCGTCCTCAGTTTACCGTTGGTAAGCCCTACTCCTGCCGAGCCAATATGAACAACGACCTTAGTGTGCTGATCGTCGAAGACGACCCCCATGTGCTGCTCGGCTGCCAGCAGGCGCTGAGCCTGGAGGACATTCCCTGCATCGGCGTGACCTGCGCCGAGGACGCCCTGGAGCGGGTCGGCGAAAACTTTGCCGGCATCGTCATCAGTGACATTCGCCTGCCGGGCATCGATGGCCTCGAACTGCTGACCCGCCTCAAGGCGCGTGACCGAAGCTTGCCCGTGGTACTGATTACCGGCCACGGCGACATCTCCATGGCCGTCGGCGCGATGCAAAAAGGCGCCTACGATTTCATGGAGAAGCCCTTTTCCCCGGAACGCCTGGTGGACGTGGCCCGCCGCGCCCTGGAGCAACGCAGCCTGGCACGGGAGGTGTCGTCACTGCGTCGGCAATTGGCGGAGCGCGACTCGCTCGAAGGTCGGATCATCGGCCGCTCGCCCGCCATGCAGAACCTGCGGGAGCTGATCGCCAACGTCGCCGACACCTCGGCCAACGTGCTCATCGAAGGCGAGACCGGCACCGGCAAGGAACTGGTCGCCCGTTGCCTGCATGACTTCAGTCGCCGACACACCCGGCAATTCGTCGCCTTGAACTGTGGCGGGCTGCCGGAGAACCTGTTCGAAAGCGAAATTTTCGGCCACGAAGCCAATGCCTTCACCGGTGCCGGCAAACGACGCATCGGCAAGATCGAACACGCCGATGGCGGCACGCTGTTCCTCGACGAAGTGGAAAGCATGCCGCTGCCCTTGCAGATCAAACTGCTGCGAGTATTGCAGGAGCGCACACTGGAACGCCTCGGCTCGAACCAGAGCGTAGCGGTGGATTGCCGGGTGATTGCGGCCACCAAGTGCGACCTCGACGACTTGAGCCGCGCTGGCGATTTTCGTAGCGACCTGTATTACCGCCTCAACGTGGTCACCCTGGAACTGCCACCGCTGCGCGAGCGCCGCGAAGACATCCTGCAACTGTTCGAGCATTTCCTGCAGCAGTCCTCCCTGCGCTTCGATCGCGCCGCACCGGAACTGGACAACCAGACCCTGTCGCACCTGATGAGCCACGACTGGCCAGGCAACGTGCGTGAGCTGCGCAACGTCGCCGAACGGTTCGCCCTCGGCCTGCCCGCCTTCAAGAAGGCCGGCCCCAGCGGCAGCACCCAGGGCCTGGCCTTCGCCGAGGCGGTGGAAGCCTTCGAGCGCAATCTGTTGGGCGAGGCCCTGCAACGCAGTGGCGGCAACCTGACCCAGGCCAGCCTGGAACTGGGCATGGCCAAGACCACTTTGTTCGACAAAGTGAAAAAGTACGGACTGAGCCACTGATGGACCTGATTCTCAAAGCGACCCTGGGCGCAGCGGTGGTGGTGATCCTCGCCACCCTGGCCAAGACCCGAAACTACTACATCGCGGGCCTGGTACCGCTGTTCCCGACCTTCGCGCTGATCGCCCACTACATCGTCGGCAAGGGCCGTTCGGTGGAAGACCTGAAGACCACCATCGTGTTTGGCATGTGGTCGATCATTCCGTACTTCATCTACCTGGCGACGTTGTACGTGATGGTCGACCGCATGCGCCTGGAAGCGTCGCTGGCGGTGGCAGCTGTGGCGTGGTTGATGGCGGCGACGGTGCTGGTCAGCATGTGGGTTCGGGTGCACGCCTGACACAAACGCTGGCCCGCCCCTTGCATTTACCCCGAAAAACCCGCCCGGCCGGCCTTCATGATGGATGAGGTCGGTGTCTGGATGGGTCTGCCAGGGTAATCACAACCTTGAACATTCTAGATCTCGACCATAGCCTGACCACCCAGGCGCCGATCGCGCGACTGCTCGAAAGCGGTCGCGCCAGGCGTCTGGACCTGCTCGACCTCGGCCCGAAACTGCGGCTCTGGTCCAGCGAACGCACTTGGCGCCGCTTCGCCGAACGCTTGCAACAACGGCCCCGGCACATCGGCCCGGCCCCGGAAATTTTCTTCATCGGCTCCGGTGACTATCACCACTTGACCCCGGCGTTCCTGAGCGACCTGCCCGAGCCAATCAGCCTTATTCATTTCGACAATCACCCCGACTGGGTGAGGTTTGCGCCGCGCCGCCATTGCGGCTCGTGGGTCAATCAGGCCCTCAAGCTGCCGAACGTCCGCCGGATCGTCACCCTGGGCCCATGCAGCGATGACCTGCAAAACCCGCAATGCAAGGGAGGCAACCTCGGCGCGCTCAAGCGCGGTACCCTGCAATTGTTCCCCTGGCAGCATCCGCCTTCGAAGGTCTGGGGACGGATCGGCGACGGTGCCGGGCACCGGCAGCAGGAAAACATGCTGCACTGGCGCAACCTGTCGACACTGGATTGGTCACGATTCCTCGACGCCCTGATCGCCGACCTGCCGACCGCAGCGGTGTGGATCACCATCGACAAGGACGTGCTCGCCAGCGAAGACGCCGCCACCAACTGGGATCAGGGCAGCATGCGCCTGTACCATATGCTGCAGGCCCTGCGCGCGCTGGCGGCGAGCAAACGCATCCTGGGCATCGACATCTGCGGGGAATATGCCCGCCCCGCTTTCAGCAACATGTTCAAACGCTGGGAAGCCAAGACCGATCAACCTCCGGCCGAGCGCTGGAGCGAGTCCGATATCCTGCGCAACTCGAGCACCAACCAGGCTTTGATCGAACTGTTCGAGGAGCTGTTTTCATGACCTTGACGGTGATTGCACTGGTGGCCCTGTCCATTGTTCTGGACGTCATTGGCCAGCTCTTTTTCAAACTCGGCCTGGACCGGATGCCGCAGCTGGAAGGCGGTTTTCGCCTGCGGCTGTTCTGGGGCCAGGTACTCAGCGCACCGATGCTATGGGGCGGGATCGGCGCCTACTTCATCGAATTTTTCGTCTGGCTGGCCGCCCTGTCGCGAGCGCCCCTGAGCCTGCTGTTCCCCGCTGCGGCATTGGCCTATTGCGGCGTGGTGCTGGCGGGCAAGCTGGTATTGGGCGAATCCGTCAGCCGCCGGCGTTGGCTGGGGACGCTGGTGATAACGGCGGGCGTCATGCTCGTGTGTGCCGGCCATGTCTGAGGCGCGCATGATGCAACAACCCTCCAATGCCCTGCACTGGCTGCATGGGCGCCTGGGCACCCTGGTGTTGTGGGCATTGCTGATCTTGCTCGAAAGCGGCGGGCAGATCGCCTCCAAGGTCGGCGGCGACCAACTGGGACAAATGGATTTCACCCTGCAATGGCTGCAGGACATCCTCCTGACCCCCGGCGTATGGGTCGCGGTCGGCTGCTACGTCGGCGCGTTTTTCGTCTGGATGCTGATATTGCGCCGAAGCAGCCTGTCGCTGGCCTTTCCCTTGAGTTCGCTGGTATTCATCGGCGTCTTGCTGGGGTCGTGGCTGGGATTGGGTGAACAGATCAGCGCGCTGCACTGGATGGGCGTGGCGGTGATCATGGGAGGCATCGCCCTGCTGGCCGAGGGGGAGGATAACTGAGACCTGACCGCCCCCCTGCGTAGGAGCGAGCTTACTCGCGATGCAGCCCCCGATACCGCGGGCGTCCATCGCGAGCAAGCTCGCTCGTACAATTGCAATCAGGCGTCGTGATGGTTGATGAGGAAACCCAGCCCATGGGCCAGCGGGATGTCTTTAACGCCCGCCTCGCGTTGTTCCCGGGCAATTTGCCGGTGGAAGGCCTTGACCTTCGTCCAGTGCATTTTCGGCCGGTAATGGTGTTCTGCGTGATAACCGTTGTTCATCCACAATAGGTTGTAGAGCGGACTATAGGCGCTGACACCCCAGGCGATGGGCAAATCGGGGTTGCCGCCAAAATGCTCGTAGTACCCATTGAGCGATGACAGCGCCTGCCCCAGATACCAGAACGGCAGCAACACCAGCACCGCCTGCCAGTCGTACGCCGCCAGCAGCAGGTAGAACAACACCGTCACGTAGATTTCCACCTTCACCCAACGGGCATTCTGCGGGTGCTTGCGGCGCATCTCGGCGAAAATGGGTTTGGGGTCGTCACGGAAAAAACTGAGGAAGGTGTACGCCCAGGGATTCTCGGGTTGCCCGTGCTTGCCGCGCTGGTAAATCGACAGCGGGTCCACGGTTTTACCCGAGGCATCAGGCCGGTCGGAGTTGCCTCGGTGATGCCGGTTGTGGATATCGCGATAAAGCGTCTGGGAAAAGCCGATGGTCACCGACAACAGCAGGTCAAAGGCACGGTTCATCCAGGCGCGAGTGAAGTAGGCATTGTGGATCTGGTTGTGCGAAATGCTGTTGATGCTCCACGACAGGCTGACGGCATAACCCAGTGCCAGCGGCACGAAGGCCCACCACGCCAGTGCAGGAAAGGCGGCAACCAGCCACAGGACGAAGGCGAAATGGGCAAGGCCCAAGGCTATGGGAATCAGATCCCACAGCGAATGGGCCAGCAGGCGATAAGCGGGACGAGCCATGAAGAACATCCTGGAGAAGTAAGGTCGACAGGGATGTTTGCAAACCCCAGACCAATTCACCGCCCCACACAATCAGTCGAATTTGTAGGCAATCGCAGCCTGTACCTGACCCTGGTTGGCATCGCCCACAGTCTTGACGATGGTGCTGTCTGCCGCCGAGCGGGTCAGGTGTATCCAGCTGGCACTGGTCAATAGCGACCAATGGGCGGCCAGCGGGAATTCGAAGCTCTGGGTCAGGGCCACATTCTGCAAGCCGCCCGAGGCGTTGTAAGCGCGAATGCCCGAGGCCTGTGCCTCGCCGCCACTGACTCCGAAGAACGTCTGGGTGCCCTGAGCGTCGGCAAAATGCGCAGTCAGGTTGGTGCTGCCAATCACGCCAGCGCCCAGCGGGTAACCGATCTCGCCGCCCACCCGGCCGAACACTCCGCCCTGGCCGCTGCCACCGCCGACGGCCTGGCCGAGCGATGCGAACACCCGCCAGAAGTCGGCCGGGGCGTATTGCACGAACCCGCCTGCCTCGGCCATGTCCGGCACATCGCGCAGACCGCGCAACTCATGGTTCGCGGTACGCCCCGGCAGGTAATTGAGGTATGGCCCGGCGCTGAGTCCGCTGCTGTTCACGGCGTTCCAGGTCAGGCCATCGTCGGTGCTCAGGCTGACATCGCCGAAGCCCAGATCGAGGTAAGGCACAGGCCGCGTTTCGTAGCGGCTACCGGTCGGGTCATGGGGCTGATACCCCAGGCCCAGGCCCGCCTCACCGGTGATGCCGCCTGCGCGGGCGCCCCCGGCCAGGCAACTGAGCGCGATCAACAATGCTCGCATTTTGTTCGACATCACGTCATTCCTCTTCCGAACCTGCGCGCATCAATCCCCCGACAGCCCCGTTCGCGCAAGCACTCATGTTGTTTGTAGCAAGCTACAAAATTTGTAGCTGCGCCTCACCCAAACACAGCTCAGCCTCCGCCATTACTGGGTCTGGTGCACTTGGCACAGTCCCTGCTCCCTCCCCTGCCAAGCGCAGACAGCGCATCCCACAACTGCCATGACCAACAGGTAAATGCAGATGATTGACTGGCATATCGTGTGTGACTTCGACGGCACCATCACCCCCACCGACGTGATCGACAGCATCCTGGGGCGCTTCGCCGACCCCAGCTGGGAAACGATCGAAAACGAATGGCTGCAAGGCACTATCGGTTCACGGGAATGCCTCAGCCGCCAGCTTGCGCTGATCAAGGCCACGCCGGCGCAATTGCTCGAGTTCTTTGACAGCGTCGAGATCGACCCGGATTTTCCCGACTTCGTCGACCACGTGATCGGCCTGGGCGCCACCGTGGAAGTGGTAAGCGACGGCATCGAGCAGGGCATCGCGCGGATCCTGTCGCGCAACTACGTCACGCTCCTGCCGATACTCGCCAACCGCCTGCGCCAGGTAGAGCACAACCAGTGGCGCATCGATTTCCCTTATGCCAGCGATGCCTGCCGCGCCGCCTCCGGCAACTGCAAATGCAAATCCACGCCCCGGAGCAAACGCGTGTTGGTGATCGGCGATGGCCAGTCCGACATGTGCGTAGCAGCCACCGCCGACTTCGTCTTCGCCAAGGGCCGCTTGGTCGAGTACTGCGAGCGCAACGGCATCGCCCACGCACGTTTCGACCGCTTTGCCGAGCTGCCGCAATTGCTTGCCCGGTTGCCAGTGGCGCGCTCGGCCAACGCCCTTTCGTTCAACACCGACACCCTTTCTGAAACACAGGAAACCCTACACCATGTCTGATACCCGCATCGCCACCGCCGAAGACCAGATCCTCCTGGAAAAGGAAGCCAGGTACTGCTCTTATGGCGACACCGTCCACTATATCGAGCCGCCGCGCATTTTCAGTCGCTGCGAAGGCTCCTATGTCTGGGACACCGAAGACCAGGCCTACCTGGACCTGCAAATGTGGTATTCGGCGGTCAACTTCGGTTACGCCAACCCACGCCTGAACAACGCGTTGAAACAGCAGATCGACACCCTTCCGCAAATCGCCAGCCAGTACCTGCACAAGGGCAAGATCGAGCTGTCGGAAATGATCGCGGTGGACGCCAAAAAGAAATTCGGCCTGGACGGTCGCGTGCACTTCAACGTCGGAGGTTCGCAGTCAATCGAGGATTCGCTCAAGGTGGTACGCAACGCCAGCAATGGCAAAAGCCTGATGTTCGCCTTCGAAGGCGGCTACCACGGGCGTACGCTCGGTGCCTCGTCGATCACCTCCAGCTACCGCTACCGTCGCCGCTACGGTCACTTTGGCGAGCGCGCACAATTCATCCCGTTCCCCTATCACTTCCGTGGACCCAAGGGCATGACCAAGGAAGAGTACGGCAGCCACTGCGTGCAGCAATTCGCTCGCCTGTTCGAGACCGAATACAACGGTGTCTGGGACCCGAAGGTCGGCGCCAGCGAATACGCGGCGTTCTATGTCGAACCGATCCAGGGCACCGGTGGCTACGTGATCCCGCCGATGAACTTCTACAGCGAACTCAAGCACGTGCTCGACCAGCACGGTATCCTGCTGGTGGTCGATGAAATCCAGATGGGCTTCTACCGCACCGGCAAGCTGTGGTCGATCGAGCACTTCGACGTCAAGCCCGACGTGATCGTCTTCGGCAAGGCGCTGACCAACGGCCTCAACCCCCTGGGCGGCATCTGGGCCAAGGAAGAGTTGATCAACCCGAAAGTCTTCCCGCCTGGCTCGACCCACTCGACCTTCGCTTCCAACCCCCTGGGCACCGCCGTGGGCCTGGAAATGTTCAAGATGACCAGCGAAGTGGACTACGGTGCGATGGTCATGAACAAGGGCCGGTATTTCCTCGAAGGCCTGCAGGACCTGAAGAAGCGCTACCCGATCATCGGTGATGTCGATGGCCTGGGCCTCGCGCTGCGTTGCGAGATCTGCGCGCCGGATGGCTTTACACCGGACAAGGCCACCCTGGACTTCATGGTCGAGGAAGGCATGAAGGGCGACATCGAGATCGACGGCCGGCGCCTGGGTCTGATTCTCGACGTGGGTGGCTACTACAAGAACGTCATCACCCTGGCCCCATCCCTGGAAATCAGCTACCCGGAAATCGACCTGGGCATCGCCCTGCTCGACCGCCTGCTGGCACGAGCGATGAAACGATGAACGAACACGGGATCGACATGGGCGAAGGCAACGCCGGTTTCGTTCTCGGCTCGGGTGAGGTCGCGGTGCTGTTGATCCACGGCCTCACCGGCAGCCCGACGGAGTTGCGTCGGGTGGCCGCGGGCCTGGCCAAGGCCGGGTGCACAGTCTACGTGCCGACCCTGGCCGGGCACTGTGGGAACAATGCCGATTTGCAGGCCACCGGCTGGCGCGACTGGTATGAGGGCGTGCGCCGCACCTTCGTCGGCATCCGCGCGCGTCACCGCAAAGTGTTCGTCGGCGGCCTGTCAATGGGGGCGGTGATGTCCATGTACGTGGCCGCCGAGCATCCCGGACAAGTCGCCGGGCTGCTGATGTATTCCACGACACTCAAGTACGACGGCTGGAGCATTCACAAGCTGGCGTTCCTGACGCCCCTGCTGATGAAAATTCCGTTCGGTGTGCACATCTGCCGCTTCGAGGAGAAACCGCCTTACGGCATCAAGAATGAACGCTTGCGCGCCATCGTCGAACGGCAGATGAAAGAGGGTGAAAGCAGCCAGGCCGGCCTGTTGACCATGGAGGGTGTGACCGTGCGCGAATTGCACCGCATGAACGCCGTAGTGAAAAAACGCATGCCGTCCATCAAGACCCCGGCGCTGGTCCTGCACTCAATCGAAGACGACATCACCAGCCGCTGGAATGCCGACTACGTGGAACGCAAGCTGGGTGGCGAAGTGGTAAAGATCCTCCTGGACGATTGCTACCACATGATCACCGTTGACCTGCAATACCGCCGCGTCGTAGAGCTGAGTGTCGACTTCATCGACCACCATCGCGCCCTTCAGCCCTCCCTACCCCAATGCATGCCAGCCCAGCCATTGCGGCAACTGGCGTGATCCAACGGCAAAACGGCAAGCCTGGCCTACTAAGGAAGCGACGTGACCACCGCGCAAATTCTGTCATCCATCGAGGCGATTGATCGCGCCGCCTGGAATGCCTGCTTTCCCGATGAGCTCGAAGACTGGGCTTATTATCGAGCCGTGGAGCAAGCCGGCATTGAAGGCTTTCAATGGCGTTACCTGGCACTGTTCGAAGAGGGTCGACTGATTGCGGCGACGGTGGCGTTCACGACGGCCTACTCCCTGGACACCACGGTGCAGGGCCCGGCCAAGCGTTTGACTGAACGGCTGCAGCGATGGTGGCCCGGATTGTTCGACGTGCATCTGTATGCGCTGGGCTCCCCGGTGGCCGAGCGATGCCATGTCGGTATCGCCCCAGACATTGTTGCGGGGCGATGGCCTTCCCTGTTCGCTCGCCTGCTGGACCTCGCTCGTGAAGATGCCAACCGCGCCGGGATCGGCCTGCTCGCGGTCAAGGATGCCTCCCAGCTCCACCCACAGTGGCTCGCGGCATGCCGTGCGGCCGGCCTGCAAGGCATGCCCGGTTTACCCGGTGCCGAGCTGCCGATCACATTTGGCTCGGTAGACGCGTACCTGGGCAGCCTTGGCAAATCCACCCGCAAGGATCTGCGCCGCATCTTGCGCAAACAGGGCCCGCGCATCGAATGGCGCCGCTCTGTACATGACCTGCTTCCGCGCATGATGCCGCTGTACGAAGCGACCCTGGCCCGCAGCGACCTGAGCTTCGAGCGCCTGCCCGACGGCTACTTCCAGCAGGTGCTGGAACACTTGGGTGAGCGGGCTGCGTGCGCGCTTTACTGGGTCGACGATGAGCTGGTGGCGTTCAACCTTGTCCTGCTGGATCAACAGCGCATGATCGACAAGTTCTTCGCCCATGACCTGGATCGCACCCGCGATCACCAGCTTTACATGCGTACCTGGTTGACCAATGTCAGCTACTGTATTGAGCACGGTATGACGCTCTACGCGTGCGGTCAGGCAGGCTATGCCAGTAAGCTGCGTCTGGGTTGTTCGTTCGTCGGCAACACCCTGTTCTTCCGTCATCGCAACCCGGTGCTCGATCACTTTCTGCGCCTGGTCAAACCCTTCATCCGCCCGGACCGTACCGACCCGGCCATGGCGGCTGCGATAAGTGAGCTGCAATAAGTCAACATGACCATTAAAGACCGCCGCGCCACCACCCGACCCTTCGCCCTTTCCGGTTGGAGCCTGCAACGCAAACTGGTGTTGGCATTCTGGCTGGTCAGCGTCATTCCGACCATGATCGCTGCCGAACTCGCGGCGACAACGCTGTCGCAAATATTCGAGAGCAACGTGCGCATATGGTTGCAGGAGTCGACCAAGATCGTCGAGGACGAGATCAGCGAAATCCTGCGGGACAACGCCAGGGTCGCGCAGTTGTTCCTGCGCTACACCCGCCCGTCCACGGATCGGGTGTCGGTGCGCCACGACAAGCTCAGTACCGACATTGCCGGGGCAATGGGCATCGACGTGGTGGCACTGATACGCAACAGCGATCGCAAAGTGATGTTCAGCAACGCCGCGGACGACATCGTGCGGCAGATCAGCACGGCACCCAAGGCCGTGCTGCAGACACTGCAAGTGGGGGGCGTGGCCACCGGCACCGTGATCTCGACCTTCGAAACGGAACAGGACAACGTCGACTACAAGCTGATCATCGGCACCTACCTGGACGACAGTTTCCTGACCAGCGTTGCCGATGTGCATTCCCTGGACCTGCGCCTGTACCTGGCCAGGGGTGATGAGCTGTCGGAAATTTTTTCCACCCAGCGCTTCGAGGATCACCCGGCCAGCGTGCCCAAGGGTATCGAACAATTGCTGCGTAGCAGCAAGCAACCCATTGAACAATCCACCAGCCGCTACAGCGGCATCTACCGGCCGATTCTCAATGAAAACGGTGAGCTGCAGGGCGTGGTCTTCAGCGGCCTGCTGCGCCACTCCACCCTGGTCGGGCTGGTGAACCAAAGCAACCTGTTCATCCTGATTTTCCTGCTCAGCACAGCGGCCTCGCTGGCGGTGGGCTGGCTGGTCTCGCAGCGCCTGACCAAGCCGTTGCGTGGGCTATCCAAGGGCGTACAGGCGGTCATTGCCGGGGACTATCGCCAGCGCCTGCCCGTCAGCGGTGGCGATGAACTGGCGGAATTGAGCAGTACCTTCAACCACATGAGCGAACGCCTCGGCGAGTTGCAACACCTGGAATCGCAGTTACGGCGACGCGACCGCCTGCACGCGCTGGGCGAAGTCGCGATGGGCCTGGCCCATGAAATCCGTAACCCGCTGGGCATCATCAAGACCGCGACGCAACTGCTGCACCGGCGGGCCGACCTGCCGCAGACCGACAAACGACACCTGGAATACGTGGTCAGCGAAGTCAGTCGTATCAACGACCTGATCACCGACTTTCTCGACTTCGCCAAACCCAGCGCACCCATGCGCTCCACGCAACTGGCACGGCCACTGATGGATGAGCTGGCCGGGTTCTGCGCCCCGGAACTGGCCAGCCACAACATCGCCGTGCAGATCGACGACAGGGCCCCTGGCGCGACCCTGTATGCCGACCTTCGGCAAATCAAGCAGGCCGGCCTGAACCTGATCGTCAACGCCATCGACGCCATGCCCGAGGGCGGCCGCCTGACCCTGGGTATCAGTAGCGACCAGCACTACACTGTCATCAGCATCAGCGACACCGGCCAGGGCATCGAGGCCGACATGCTCGAACGGATGTTCACCCCGTTCGTTACGACCAAGGCCTCCGGCACCGGACTCGGACTGGCCAAGGTGTATTCGATCATGGAAAACCATGACGGGCACATCGAATGCGTCAGCGAAAAAGATGCCGGCGCCACCTTCAGCCTGTACATTCCGGCCAATAGTGAAGCATTCGACGAGGGTCGTGATGACGCATAACGTACTGGTGGTCGACGACGAGCCCAAGCTGTGCGACCTGCTGGCCTCGGCCCTGGGCCAGGGTGAGATCACGGTATTCACCGCGGGCAACGGTCTGCACGCCCTCAAGGTACTGGAGAGCGAGGACATCGACCTCGTAATCAGCGACTGGCGCATGCCCGGCATGGATGGCCCGCAACTGCTGGCGGAAATCAAGACTCGCTACCCGCAGTTACCGGTGATCGTCATGACCGCCTACAGCACGGTGAAGAATGCTGTGCAGTCAATGCGCAACGGCGCCTTCGACTACATCGCCAAACCGTTCGACATCGATGAACTGGACATCACGGTCAGCAAGGCCCTGCAATTCCGAGACATACTCAAAGACAACCAGCGCATGCGCGCCGAACTCGACGAACATCAGCAGATCGACAGCCTGGTGGGCGACAGCCCGAGTTTTCGCCGGGTGCGCCAAGCGATCGACTCGGTGCGCGAAAGCAGCGCGACCATCCTGCTGACCGGCGAAAGCGGGACCGGCAAGGAAATGGTCGCCCGGGCCATCCACAAACACGGGAGTCGCGCCGACAAACCCTTCGTCGCAGTAAACTGTGCGGCAATCCCCGATGGGCTACTGGAAAGCGAAATGTTCGGCCACCGCAAAGGCGCCTTCACCGGCGCCGTGGCGGACCGCGTCGGGCGCTTCCAGCAAGCCGACAAGGGCACCCTGTTTCTCGATGAAATCGGCGAAATGCCACTAGCTCTGCAAGCGAAAATCCTGCGTGCCTTGCAAGAGCGGATCATCGAACCGGTGGGCGCCCCCCGCGAACGCAAGGTGGATGTGCGGGTTATTGCTGCCACCAATAAAAACCTGCTGGACGCCGTGGCCAACAAGGAGTTTCGCGAGGACCTGTATTACCGTCTCAACGTCTTCCCCATCCCGTTGCCAGCCCTGCGTGAAAGGGTCGAGGACATTGCCTCGCTGGCCCGGCACTTTGCCAATACCCTGGGCGCCGCCGCGGGCAAACGTTTCACTGGCTTCAGCGCAGAGGCGTTGCAGGCCATGGCCAATTATTCGTGGCCGGGCAATATCCGCGAGCTGCAAAACTGCGTGGAGCGCGCCACCATCGTTGCGTCCGGTGCGGTAATCGAAGAACACGACCTGCCGGCCTATCTGTTCGCCACACAAACGCTGGGCAACAGCGCGCCGCTTGCCGACGCCAACGGCGTGCCAGCCGACCTCGACACGGCCCTGGCGGAAGTGGAAAAGGCCTATATTCTCGCGGCGTTGCAACAGAGCAACGGCGTGCAGGCTGCCGCTGCGCAATTGATCGGGATCACCGAGCGCAGTTTCTGGTATCGCTTGAAAAAACTTGGCATTCATGTGGACAAGATCGTGCGCTGACAGCGAGGGCCGTTTCCAGGCTCGACCTGGAAACGGCCCGGATTACCGCCCGTACACCTTCTGCAACTGCGCCTGGGTCAGTGCATCTTCAAAGGGGACCGGCACCGACTTCACCGCGCCATACAGGTTGCGGTAGCGCCAATAACTGCCCTGGTTGGCCAATTGATAACCGCGCTCGACCACCCGCTGACCATCCAGCACATAGCGCAGGGTTTCCTGGGCGGCCTCCGGTGGCGCCGGCAGCATCAGATCGGCGGCCAGAACGCGCATGGACTCGTCGATGCACTCATCGAGCACCGCCGTGACCTTGGCCAGTTCCAGGCTGCCGTCGTCGATGCATTGCTTGCCGCAACGACGGATCGGCTGGCTGGCCACTTCGATGCGCATGCGGTACAGCGCGGAACCTGCGATGTCCTGGACCTGCACCTGATTGACCAATATGAAACTGCCACGGTCCGGGGTCAGCATCAGCTTGGGCTCAATCAGCAGCCGCGCGGTGACGGCGCCCTCGCCCTGCTTCAACCCGGCCACTTGCGATGCCTGTTGATAACGCTGTTGCAAGCGCTCCTGCAATGGCACGCCGGCCAGCAGATCGGCCATCGGCCGCGCTTCCTTCAACGCCACATTTTCTGCATCGCGCTGCAAGCTGCCGCTGCCCATCTGGGTGTTGATCAGGCTCGCCACAAGCAGCCCGGCCAACCCGGCAGTGTTGCCGGAGTTGGCGATCAGGTTGTGGCTCGAAGACGCGGCATCCTGTGCCACCTTGGCATCGATCACCGTGCTGGCCCCGACAAATGCCTGTGGCAGTTGCAGGTCCACTTTCAGCCCGTGGGCCTGGACATAGGGCGCTGCACCCTGGGAGCGGAAACCGGCTTCAGGGGCCGGTTTCTGCGCACACCCGGCCAGCATCAACAGCAGCGATGCCGCCACTACGCGCAACGACCCGTTCATTGTTCGAACGGCGTGATCATTTGCTGACGGCTGGTATCCATGGCCTGGTAGAAGGCGTTGGACAGGTTGGTATAGGTCGGCTCGTCCCACTCGCCCTGGGCGGCTTGCACCACGGCAAAAGGTTTGAACCACAGCAGCTTGTTGTCCGCCAGATCGACCACCATGCCCTGCCCGGTCACTTGGGCCATCGGTACGCTGGTCGGCACAAAGCCGTAGTAGCTGCGGGTGGCGCCAGTGGCAAAGACGTTTACCAGCAACAACCGATCAACGCCGTAGGTGGCCTTGAGCGGGGTCAGGTCGCGCACGGTATAACCTTCACGGAAACTGATTTTCTTGTAGGACTCCAGGTTGACTGGCTCGTTGATGCGTTTGACCTTGTAGCCCTTGGCCTCGAGCTTGGCGACGATGACATCGGGCAACGTGTTGAGGTCGCGCACCTGCCATTTTTCGACGTTGTCACTGAGCTTGCTGTTCACGCCCTTGTTGATGGCGTAATCGAGAATCCCCTGGTTGCCGGTCAGGGCCAGCACTGGCGGTGGCACTACCGTGATGGCCACACCGACGGTCGGCTCCTTGGCATCCCAGAATTGTTGATCCAGTGGCACTGGGGGTTGAATGTTGGCGCAACCGGTGAGGGTCAGGCAGGCGAGCAAAGTGAGCGCCGCCCACGTACGAAAAGCGTGAAAGGTCATGAATCAAATCCCTATGAATTGAAAACGTCGCTGTCTGTATCGGCAGCGACGGCATCCCTCAATAGTGGCACATTGACATATTTTCTTTCAACCTCTCGGGATCAGCGGTCGGCGTTCGTCTGCGCTTCACTGATGATCTGACGAATCGCCCCGACGAACGTCTCCACTGGCTGCCCACCCGTAACCGCGTATTGGCCGTTGAACACCACCGTCGGCACCGAACTCACCCCTCGGGACAACCACAGTTGTTCTTCTTCGCGGACCTCGCCCGCGTACTCATCCGAAGCCAGGATAGCTTCGGCCCGTTGCGCGTCGAGGCCGACACTTTGCGCGATCAGAGCCAACTGGCCGTGGTCGGACGGATTGCCGCCGTCGCTGAAATACGCCTTGAACAACGCTTCCTTCAAATTGAACTGCAACCCTTCCAGCCCGGCCCAGTAGAGCAAGCGGTGCGCGTCGAAGGTGTTGTAGATGCGGCTGTTGCCATCCGTGCGAAAGGCAAACCCGACCTCGGCGCCACGGGCACGGATCATTTCGCGATTCTTCTGCGATTGTTCGGGCGTGGAGCCATATTTTTCACTGATGTGTTCGGTAATGTTCTGCCCTTCGGCGCCCATCTTCGGATTGAGTTCGAACGGCTGGAAGCGGATCTCGGCCTGCACTTCATCGCCCAGCTCTTCCAGGGCCCGGGTCAGGCCGTACAGGCCGACGACGCACCAGGGGCAGGACACGTCGCTGACGAAATCGATTTTCAGGGGAGTGCTCATCACGGACCTCGCAGGGGGCAAAGTCCAAACATACACCCGGCTCCCCTGTAGGAGCGAGCTTGCTCGCGATGGCGGTGTGTCAGTGGGCATTAGTGTTTCTGACACACCGCATCGCGAGCAAGCTCGCTCCTACAGAGACAGTGGCTGCGTTGCGGTAATCTGCGCCCAATGCGAGGTGTCCTCGCGATGCGCCTGCAAGTACGGCAACACTGCCGCCAACAGCGGCGCCTTGAAGGCTTCCTGGAAGCGATGGGCCAGACCGGGGATCAGGCGCAACTGGCTGCCCTGGATATGCGCGGCCAGATGCACCCCGTGCATGACCGGCAGCAACGGATCGGCCGTGCCATGCACCACCAGCGTCGGCACGCGCAACTGATTGAGCAGCGCCACCCGACTCGGTTCGGCGAGAATCGCCATGATCTGGCGTTTCACGCCTTCGGGGTTGAAGGCACGGTCATAGGCCACGGCCGCCTGCTGCAACAAGGCCTGGCGATCATCGCTCACCGTCGGGCTGCCCAGTGCCGCAAGCAAATCGGCCTGTTGCTCCAGCGCGACCTGGCGATTCGGTGCGCCACGACGCGACAGCAATTGCACCAGCGCTGCACTCGGTGCCGGCAGGCCTTCGGCGCCGGAGGTGGTCATGATCAAGGTCAGGCTTTCCACCCGCTGCGGCGCCATGGCCGCCATGTGCTGGGCGATCATCCCACCCATGCTCGCACCCAACACGTGGAACTGTTCGATGTGCAGGGCATCCATAAGGCCCAGCGCATCGTCGGCCATGTCCGTCAGCGAATACGGTGCCGCCACCGGCAGGCCCAGTTTGTAGCGAAGCACTTCAAAGGTCAGGTTGGCGTCGATGGGCGCCTGACGCCAGGTCGAGAGCCCGACATCGCGATTGTCGTATCGAATCACCCGAAACCCCTGCTGGCACAGCGCAACCACCACCTCATCCGGCCAGTGAATCAACTGTCCACCCAGGCCCATCACCAGCAGCAACGCGGGGTCCGAGGCACGACCGATGCTCTGGTACGCCAGGCTCACCTGCGCCAGATCGACCCGTTCGGTCGCAACGTTGACATCGCATCGAGACGCCGCCAGAGATGGCAGGCCGAACAACAACGCGGCCACAAAAACCGCGGTGGAAAAAAAACGTGCACACATGAAAAAACACCGAAACGCAGAACCCCAGTAGAGCGCGAGTCTGATGAAGTTCGTTCAAGCGCGCTGCCACAGTTGCGTGACAGTTTGATGAAGATTGCCCAGCGGTCGTCTGCGCGTCTGCGCCTGCCGTCATAACTATGTAGTGCCAACGCCCGCCAGAGGTTTTCTTAAATGGCTCGCTCACGGCGGATATCCCGCCCCCACCGAGCCAAGCCCCATGATTGATAGACGCCTGCCCAATCTACCCACTCCCGAACTGCTCGCCCTCCCGACGCCCTCACCCCTGCCCCGGCATCATGACGAACGCTTGATGCTCAGCGCTCTAAGGCGCTGGCGTGACAGCGCCGAGGGCTTGGGAGAACTGGCCGCCAGCGTACCGACCAGCCACGACATAAACGCGCGCGTGCTCACACAACCAAAGACCGACCCACAGCAGGTCCTCAACGAATGCTGGCGCGACTTCTGGAGTGCTCGCGCTGCGGGCACAGCGGTCTCGCGGCAATCACGGGCGATCGAGCTCTACCGTCAGCATGTCGAGGCGGCTGCCGATTGGTCCTTCGCCCACAGAACCATCAGCGCGCAGCAGCACCAGACGCTGCTGTCGATCATCGATTCCGGCGAATCCACACCCAACCCCCAACCCATTCGGGCTGAACAACTGGCACTGGTGCTCAGCAATCAAAGCCGCATCAAACTCACCGGCGCCTGGGTCATCAGCCTCGAGCAATCGACGGATGGCGGCCTGTTGCTGTATCTGCCCAGCCGGCCCATTGCGATTGCGAGCTTCGAACAGCGCAGCGCCCTGGAGCAATGGCTGGCTCGCCAGGCACTGGTGCCGCAGGGCCTGCCCAGCGGTAACCTGCGCATCGAATACACCGCACACCTCGACCCGATGAGCGTTGGCGCCAGCGACCTGTTCGCCCACTATCAACAGGCGCAGGTCAACGCATTGCGCAACGGCACCCTGGCCCTGTCTGACGAGGCATACCCCAAGCGCCGCAACAGCCCCGTCATCGCCTCACCGCCCCGGCTCGAAACCTCGCAATCGCAGGGCGACGAACAGCCGCTATTCGGCAGCCTGTACGCCGACATCCCGTGGTCCGTGCGCGAGACCGCATTAAACCGGCAACGCAATGCGCTCGACGCCTTGATCCAGGCGATGGGCGATGGTGCGGACCTGCAACCGTTGCACGATGCGCAGCAAACCCTGGAGAAGGCCGAGCTGGATGCGGACGCGGCTGCGGCAGCCTTGCTTCAGCATCCGCGCCCCGCCAACTTCGACCGCACGTTCACGGCGCTGCTCGATGCGCACAGGGCCGGGCTGAAGGCCGAAGCCTCCCTGCAACGGGCGCTCAAACAACTCGATGAAGATGAATACAGGCAACTGCTGGCCGTGCTCGACGCTGCCGACACCGGTTGGGTATCCGCCAGCCTGAGCGTGGCAAAAGTGACGGACGAGCAAACGACTCATGCCCTGCACGGTGCATTCATCGTCACCGTGGCTGCCGCGCTCGCCGATGCCGATTCGCCCCACAGCGTGTTGCTTTACTGGCCCGGAGCCGGCGGCGGTCTGCAACGTTTCGCCAATCGTCGCGAGCTGGAGCGCGTGATGTTCAAGATCGCGCCACAGGACAAGGTTGCCGCCTTGCACGTACACCCCCTCAGCGGCGACGCGCTGGAACACGGCCTGAAACAACTGACCAGCGACTTCGAAACAGGGGCCAGGGCCATCGCCGACGATGCACCGCAGCGTGCCGAACAACTGCAATCACTGCGCGCCAACGCCCTGGCAGCCTTGCAGGTGCCCGTGGACGCGGCCCGAAACCTGGTGTGGGCGCATCGGCTTGAACAGGATCGCAGCGTCGCGCTCGCCGCCCATTTGCCCGACTGGCTCGACAAGCTGTCGATGGCTGATCGCGGTGAACTCAAAGCCCTGATCGAGGCCTACCTGCCGGCGATGGCCCACAGCCACGAGCTGCTGACGATCGCTCTGGAACCGCGCAACCAGTTCACCCGTAAACACCTGCAAGCCCGTTTGCGCAAAGACTTCTCGCTCAAGGGCGCTTTTGATGTGCAACTGGATATCCCCGATGCCGTCACCTGGGAGACACGCTACAGCGCAGGCCCCACCGGACCGGTGCCGACCTCCGTCATGGTCGCCAGCCCCCAGCGCAGCAGGATGTCGCTCGAAGCGTTGGCGCAACTCAATATCGACAGCAAGCAGTCGGTGCAACAGGATCCCTTGTCACAGCGCATGGTGCTGATGCACCGGCAAATCACCGCCGACGATGACAAGGAACGCGTGCGCCTGCTCAACGGTTTAACGCCCACTTACCTGCGCAAAGTCATCCCCGAGCTGGACCTGCCCAACGCCTACGAACGACGGATCATCGAAGCTTTCAGGGGCTCGGCCAGTGAAACATCGTTCGTACGCGAGCACCGCCGCGAATGCCTGATCGAACCCTGGCGATTGATGCTCAAGTTGCAGGGCGAATGCGCGCGGCTGCAGAAACAGATCAATCGTGACGATCTCACCATTCTGGGCATTGCCATCGACGCCAGCACCCCGGCGGACTGGCGCGTCGATGACCGACGTATTGTCCTGCTGCCAGCGCGCCTGACGGTGGGCGGCAAGGACACACCCGATGAAGGTCCGGTGACCTTGTCTGGCGTAACGTTTATTCAGGAACAGGTCAGCGGCACGACGTTACTGTACTTGCCTGACAGTCCCGATGGTCAATTCCTGCGCCGCTATGACAACCTGGAAATTGCGCGCAAGGCTTTGTTCAACCTGTGCCTGCAAGACAGGATGCTTGAGTACCTCGCCGGCCGCGCATTGCAGGGCGATGTCCGGGCGCATGAAAGCCGCATCAATGAAGCGTCGCTCAGGCACTTCGATGCAATGATCGGCATCGGAACGCCCTGGCCGGCATCCACCTCGTTAGCTGCACATTTGCTCGATGCCCATATGGGACGGCTGATCATCGCCCATCGCGACACGTCTCGCTCCAACGCCACCCTGCAACTGGAGCGTTATGCGCTGGAAGGCCCGCGCGCCTTCAACTACATAAAAATGGCCTTGGGCATGTTGCCTTTCGTCGGCACCGCCATTGCCCTCTACGACGCCTGGACGGCGGCAAACCAGGCAACAGTCGCGTTTCTGCGCGGTGAGGTCGGTGACGGTGTCGCGCAGTTGCGCACGGTGCTGCTTTGCCTGATCGACGCCGCCATGGACCTGCTTCCGGGCGAGGCAGCCGTGTCTTCGCTCGCGCCGGCGGCCCGGCAACTGACCCGTGCTCGCCAGTTGCGGGCACTGACTGCTGGAAAAGCCGCATGGTCCGCACCATCAACGCGCCACGAGCGCCATCTGGCGGCCCGCTTCGCCGGCTACGAATACGAACGCCCGATCTCGTTGTGGCCAGTGCAACCGGCTACCCACGGCCTCTACCGCCATGTCTATCGGCACGCCGACGGCGATTTCATCGTGCGTCAGGGCCGCATTTTCCAGGTGCAACTGAGCAACCACTCGCGTCAGTGGCGTCTGCTCGGCAACAGTCGAAAAACCTACCAACAGCCGATTGCCCTGGATGAATCGGGGCGCTGGGACACCTGGTTCGGGGTCTACGGCACGACCTTCGAGGGTGGCGGCCGGGGCGGCGGAAACCTGCCCGGGCACCTGGCCAGCGCGCTGGACCCGTTATGGCCTGAAGCGATTCGCCAACGGCTGCCGCGCTGGTGGGTCGACCGGACGTTCCGTCGCCACCATGAGTTGACCGAGACCGCCGACTCCATCGCCCTGAAAATCGATGCCCAGGTCAAACACACGGATGCCAGGCTGGCGGCATACGACGCCAGCCCGGAGCGTGTTCCGGCCTTGATGGACGCTGCCGAAGCGGCCTGCATCGCCGATATTGAACTGGGCAACAGGTACTATCAGACACTCGCCGAACTGCTGCCTCTCACTCACGGCAACAAGCGCCGGGTGCTGGTGGAGTTTCAGAGCAACGGCGCACTGCTGCTGACCGACCGCTACAGGCGCCGTCTGATTTTCGACAATCATCGGGTGCAACCGCTGCTGGACCGCGCCGACGACCTGACGGAAACGCTGGATGCGACACCGGTGGAAGCGCTCACGAAGCGGCTGGTGCTGCTGGAGGACATCAGGAAACTGCGCCTGGATATCCTCAAGTCGTTCGATACGATCGAGGCCCGCCGGGGCGATCTTAATCATTGGTATCAACGCATCACCCTGGGCAGCGACAGGGCGCAGATGACCGCGCAAGTCAACGAACTGAACACGCGTTTGAGCGAGTCGAACATTTTGTACCTGCGAACCGGACATCTGCTGGAAAGCGTGACCCGTTACGACAGCACCAGCGATCTGTCGTGGTTCCTCCTGCAAAACCAGACCCAACTCAAACGCGCCCGGGTCGACCGGGCCTTGTTCACGCAGTTCAGCCTGCCGGAGGTGACCGCCACTCGGGCGCAGCGCAACCAAATCCTGCTGGACTGCATCGAACAGTACCGTCAGTTCCGCCGCGACATGAAAGCATGGACTGCCAGTTATCCGCAGCACTTCCATCTGGAAGCCGTCTCCCCCCTGCTGGATGCTCTGGAAAAAATGACCGAGCGCGCACGAAAGGGCCTCGACCTATCACCGCCCGCCGCGCCATCCGGCCAGCGCACGAAAAAGGTGTTTTTGACCGAAAACGATCAATGGTTGATCGGTACCGAGCGCACGGAACCGGCAACGGGTCAGCGCCAGTACACCCTCAACGGGCAGGACGGCCGCGTGGAAATCTGGGAGCCGGCCTCCGACGGTAAATCCCGCCTTTTGAACCCGCAACCACAACTGGCTTCACCCGCACCCAGGAGCCTGGAATCGCTAGTGACCGAGGCGCGCAAACGCCTCAACGCACAACCCGCCTACGAAACACGTGTGCAGTCCTACGCGTCCCAGGACATGCTGCCGGTCGACCTGGAACACATGATGCTCAGCGAAGCCAACGAACTGACCCTGCGCGCCCGCAGCATCGAAGAGCTGGCGCCGCAAAACGCTCTCATCGCCCAGCTCAGGGATAAGGCCGCTGAATTGACCGCCACCGGGCGCGCACTGCGAACCCGCCAGTCGTTGAAGACCCGAGCCCCTACTGACGGCATGCTTGAAGACCTGATCGGCCAGGGCGTGGTCGAAGTGCGCAAGGTGAGCCCAATGAAAAACCTCGGCAAACGTCGCGATGGTCGCACCGATCATATGCAGGAGTACGAAATCTGGGACCTGTCGCAAACGCCTGAAAAAGTGGTGTGGTATGCACATTTTCACTACGCCAAGGCTTCGGCGGCGTTCAGTGCCTTCGAGAAAGCTCATTTGAAACTGCCGGAACACCGCTTCCTGACCCACGCCCACAATGCCGACTTGCCATACGCCGACATCGGTAAGAAGTCGGCGGTGTTGCCGTATTTTGAAACGCTGTGACCCTGCCCTTGTAGGAGCGACGTCGCTCCTACAAGGTGAAGTGCATCGTCGGAGAAATTCGACAGACCCACCCAACATGAGACAAACTCAACATGTCCGCACTGACATCAAGTTTTGTTCATGGAGCCCCCGGTGCTTGAAATCCGTCACCTGAAAACCTTGCACGCCCTACGCGAAGCCGACAGCCTGGTCGATGCGGCTGACCGCCTGCACCTGACGCAATCGGCGCTGTCCCATCAGTTCAAGGAACTGGAAGAACGCCTGGGCATGCCCCTGTTCGTGCGCAAGACCAAACCCGTGCGGTTCACCAGCGCCGGGTTGCGCCTGCTGCAACTGGCTGACGCGACCCTGCCGTTGCTGCGCGGCGCCGAGCGCGACATCGCGCGGCTGGCCGGTGGCACCGCAGGACGTCTGCACATGGCGATCGAATGCCACAGCTGCTTTCAGTGGCTGATGCCAACCATCGACCAGTTCCGCGACGCCTGGCCAGAAGTCGAACTGGACCTGGCATCGGGCTTCTCTTTTGCCCCCCTGCCCGCCCTCGCCCGTGGCGACCTGGACCTGGTGGTCACGTCCGATCCGCTGGAGATCGCCGGCATTACCTATGTGCCGCTGTTCACTTATGAAGCCATGCTGGCGGTCGCCAACCAGCATCGCCTGGCGAGCAAGGGGTACATCGTCCCTGAAGACCTGCTCACGGAAACCCTGATCACCTACCCGGTGGAGCGTGATCGGCTGGACATCTTCACCCGCTTCCTGGAACCGGCCGACATCGAGCCGGCGCAGGTGCGCACCTCGGAACTGACGGTGATGATGATGCAATTGGTCGCCAGCGGCCGTGGCGTGTGCGGCATGCCGCACTGGGCGCTGCATGAATACAGTGCGCGAGGCTACGTCAAGGCCAAGCGCCTGGGCGAGAAGGGATTGTTTGCCACGTTGTACGCGGCGGTGCGCACTGACATGCTGGATGCGCCGTACATGCGCGATTTCCTGCTGACAGCCAAGGACACTTCGTTCTCGACCCTGGACGGTGTCAGTGCCGTCAAATGACCGCGTGAACGCTGTTGATCACGCGGCCTTGCGCTGCTCCAGCATCAACCGCACCGCCAGCCCGGACAGCACGAACCCCATGAAGTAACGCTGCACCGATAGCCAGGTCGGGTTATTGACGAACCAGGACGCGATGCCCGCGGCGAACAACGCGATCAACAGGTTGACGCTGAAACTGACGCCGATCTGGGTCAGGCCCAGCAGGATGCTCTGGGTGAACACCGAGCCATGCTCTGGCGAGATGAACTGCGGGAACACCGACAGGTAGAACACCGCGATCTTCGGGTTCAGCGCACTGGTCAGAAACCCCATGCTGATCAGCTTGCGCGCAGAGTCGGGCGGCAACTGCTGCGCCTCGAACGGCGAGCGCGCGCCCGGCTTGACGGCCTGCCATGCCAGCCACAACAGGTAGAGCGCACCGGCCCACTTCAACACTTCATAGGCCATCGGCACGGCGAGAAAGACCGCCGTCAAACCCGCTGCGGCAGCGAACAGGTGCACGAAAAACCCGGCCACCACACCGAGCAGGGACGTGACCCCAGCCTTGCGACCCTGGCAGATCGACCGTGAGATCAGGTAGATCATGTTCGGCCCCGGCGTCAGCACCATCAGCAGCGCGGCAGCGGCGAAGATCAGCAAATCGTGAAGCGGGATCATGGGAACGGTCCTTGGTCCGTGAGTGATCAGGCGATCAGTGAGGCTCGATAAAACGGCAGGATCCAGTCGCGTGTCAATGGCGCCAATGTCAGGCCACTCTCGGTGGCCGGGTCGATCCAGCACACCTCTTCGATTTCCGCTGCGGGTGTCACGTCGGCGTCAATCGACAGTTGAAAGAGCTCAGCCTGCACGACAAATCCCGGCTCGTTGGCCGCAGGCGCCGAGAACTGTCCCAGGAAAGCGGCCTGCGCCGGATCGACGATCAAGCCCAGTTCTTCTTCCAGCTCACGGGCCAGGGCCTGTACCGGTTGTTCATGGGCCTCGATCTTGCCGCCCGGTTGCATGAACGCCAGAGTACCGCGCTTGCGCACAAGGAGGGTGCGACCGTCGGGACCGATCAACAGGGCGGCGGCAATGCGGATAGTGCGCGCGGAGAGAGTCATGGGGAGTGCGACCTTGGAAAAGCCGCAAGCATCGCATGAGTCCACCGCATCGTCATCCTGCCCACGCCCCTGTAGGAGCGAGCATGTCGAGGCGTCGAACCGTCGCGATGGACTCAGGGACGCCGCGGGCACTCAGACAGCCAGCGTGATCGTTGACGACCATCGCGACGGTTCGACGCCTCGACATGCTCGCTCCTACAGGGAACAGGGTTGAATCGGGGGAGCGGTTACGCAGCTTCCTGAAAATCCATCTCCGGTGGCTGGCGACGGAAACCGCCGGTCAACACGGCCAGGTAGACCACGCCAACCGCCAGCCAGCTCAACCCCAGGTAGATCGCCAAGTGATCGAGACTGACCATCAGCCACAGGTCCGCCGCCAGGCCGATGAAGGGGAAGAGCACAAACAGGACGAACTCGCGCAGGCCTTTTGTCTCGCCGCCGATCCAGTAATGAAAGATCACCGACAAGTTGACCAGGCTGAAGGCCAGGAACGCGCCGAAGTTGATGAACGAGGTCGAGGTGGTGACGTCAAGCTTCAGCGCCAGCAACGCGACCACGGCGCACAGCAGGATGCTGTTGATCGGCGTGCCGAAGCGTTCGTGCAGGGTGCCGAAGAAGGATTTGGGGAGCACGCCGTCGCGGCCCATGGCGAACAACAGGCGCGAGCCGCTGGCCTGGGCCGACAGCCCCGAGGCGAACTGGCCGACGATCAGGCCGATCAGGAAGATCGAGACGAACAGGTCGCCGCCGATGTTGCGGGCAATTTCATAGGCCGCCGAGTCGACGCTGTCGAACTGGAACGAAGGGTGCGCGATCTGCACGAAGTAGGACACGCCGACGAAGATCAGGCCGCCGATCAGGGTGATCAACATGATCGCCCTTGGGATGGTGCGGCGCGGGTCGCGGGTTTCTTCCGTCAGGGTGCTGACCGCGTCGAACCCCAGGAACGAGTAACAGGCGATCGCCGCACCGCTCATGATCAGCGGCATCTGCATGTCGCCATTGAAGAACGGTTTCACCGACCACAGCGGCGTGCTTGCATCGCCCGCCACGTAATGCACGCACAGCGCGACGAAGGCAATCAGCACCAGGAACTGCACCAGCATCAGCAGGGCGTTGACGCCGTTGGCCAGTTTCAGGCCGACGATGTTGATCGCACTGGTGATGCCGATGAATGCCAGCACCCAGATCCATTGCGGCACCGCCGGGAACGCGGAGTACAGGTACGCCGCACCGATCAGCCAGATGGCCATTGGCAAAAACAGGTAATCGAGCAACACCGCCCAACCGGCAATGAAGCCGAGCTTGGGGCTGATGGCCTTGCGCACGTAGCTGTAGGCCGAGCCGGCCACGGGAAATGCCGAGGCCATGCGCCCATAACTCATGGCGGTGAAGAACATCGCCACCAGTGCCGCCAGGTACGCCGCCGGCACCATGCCTTGGGTGGATTGAGCGAGGATGCCGAACGTGCCGAGCACGATGATCGGCGTCATGTAGGCGATGCCAAACAGCACCACCGACCCCAGAGAAAGGGTGCGTTGCAAACGAGCCATGAGCGACTACTCCGCGATTATTAGATTTATGGCAGAACCGAGTTCGGCGTAGGTATTTTTGGTGTTGCGTTGTTGTTATTGGATGAAGGGTCAAACAGTTGTGTTGGCTGTACGGGCCTCATCGCGGGCAAGCCCGCTCCCACAGGGATCTTTGGCGTTCACAGAGTCTGTGGGAGCGGGCTTGCCCGCGATAGGGCCGACCCGAACGCCCCAAAATCCGGATCAGCCCTTGGGAATCATCAACTCCCGCAATCCATCAGCATGTTCTACCAACTCCCCCGGCAACTTCAGCCGCTGGTCATCGAGGTAGCGATAGTCCTGGCGCGCCGTCGTCAGCTGATTCAGGTCCAGTTCCACCGCGAACTGCCCCTCATCCCGACCGGCCTCGAACAACAGCGTGCCCAGTGGATCGACCAGTGCACTGCCGCCGGCAAACAGCAAGCCGCCATCGCCCTCTTCCACCCGGTTGACCATGACGGCGAACGCCTGGTTTTCCTGAGCTCGGGCCATGATCGCGGTGCGATGCGTCGGGCCGTAAGGGTCCATGTTGCCGTTGGTGACGATCAGCAGTTCGGCGCCCAGTTGCGCCAGGGCGCGGGCGCTTTCCGGGAACTCGATGTCGTAGCAGATCAGCAGCCCGACTCGCACGCCGTTCCACAGGCAGGTGGCGTAGCGGTCGCCCGCCTCGTACACACCACGATCCGAGGCCCACAGGTGGGTCTTGCGGTATTTGAGCGCGATGCCTTCAGGCGTGATCAGCAAGGTGGTGTTGAAGAAACGACCGTTGTCGTGCTCGGCCGTACCGATCACCACGGCGATGTGGCGCTCACGGGCGGCGGCGACAATGGCGCTGACGGTCGGGCCGTCCAGCGGCTCGGCGACGCTGGCCACGGTGTCGGCCGACGGGAAGCCCATCAGGTGGCTTTCCGGGAACATGATCAATTGCGTATCGGCGGCGCAGGCGGCAATCGCGGCCAATGCACGTTCGAGGTTGTAAGCCGTGTCGTTGTCACGGCCAGCCAATTGGGCGAGTTCGACCTTCATCGGTATTCCTTGTTCTGGTGGCCGGGCAGCAGAAAGATTGCCCGGCCTGTGTCTGTGCGCCAGTATGCGCAGCAAGTAATCGGTCAGGGAATCACGCGGCCGGGGTAACACCATAGGGGTACAGCCATGACACTCTCGCTGGACGACATCGCCTGGCACCGCTCGGTGGGACAACTGATCGACGCCCTGGACAAGCCCAACTTCTGGACGCAACTGGTGCGCCTGCTCGATCAGTACGTGCCTTGCGACAGCTGGGTGGCGCTGCTGTTCAGCGCCGACCAGCACCCGCAGGTGTTTGCCGAATGCCCGGGCGTTGATGGTGGCCCGGATCAATTGTTCCAGGACTACTTGCGCGGGCTGTACCTGCTGGACCCGTTCTACATCGCCTGTCGCGAGCAATCCCGTACCGGTCTTTACCGTCTGTCGGAGGTGGCGCCGGAGCACTTCGAACTCACCGAGTACTACCAACGATACTTTCGCGTGAATGTCGTGGCCGACGAAATCCAGTTTAATTGCCAGCTCGAAGGCGAGCGCACGCTGTGCCTTTCACTGGGCAGCAAACAGCCCTTCAACGCCCAACAGATCGCCCTGCTATCGTTGATCCAGCCGTGGGTGCTCGGCCTGTTGCGCCAGCGACTGCCCTATGAAATCAACGAGGTGGTGGCCCTTGCACCCGCGCCGATGCGAGGTGACTGGCGCGTGCAGCTCGAAGCCTCCGTGCAGCAAATCAAGGGCGCGCAACTGACCGCCAGGGAGCTCGACGTCGGGCGCCTGATGCTCAGCGGCTGCTCCAGCAAAGAGATTGCCCGCAAGCTGGAAATCTCCATCGAAACTGTAAAGGTCCACAAGAAACACATGTACAGCAAACTGGGGATCAAATCGCAGTCCGAGCTGTTCTCGATTTTCCTGCAGGCCCAAAGCGCCTGACGCTCCCGGTGCCCGGCGACCGTTGATCGAAAACCACAAAAACCTGTTATTTATGACAGTAGCAACCGCCCGCCCACTCATGAACACTCACCTCAAGTGATTGAATCGGCTCATGGGCCGAGGGCGCAGCAGCAATGCCGACTGTCAATCCAGCGCGGTTAAATCCATGGCCAATCAAGGCTCGCCGACTCATGGTTGGCACCGCAGTGGCGACGGTCTTCGGGCTGGCGGCAGAGGCCCTTCCAGCCGCCAGTGAAACTGTCAGCAATGATCGGGTCGACAACCTGCTCATGCGCATGACCCTTGAAGAGAAACTGGGCCAACTCTCCCAACTCGTCCGCTACAACCGGGCCGACTCCCGGGAGAACATAGAGGGTGAAGAAGGCTATGTGCCCCCGGAAACGGGCTCGGTCATCGGGTTCTACGGCGCTGATGCCACGCGACGACTGCAAGAAAAGGTCATGAAGGAATCGCGCCTGCATATTCCGCTGCTGTTTTCCTACGATGTAATGCATGGCTTTCGCACTGTTTTCCCCACGCCACTCGCCGAAGCCGCGAGCTGGGACGTCCAACTGGCGCAACGCACAACCCGAGCCACCGCCGTGGAAGCCACCGCCAGTGGCGTACGCTGGACCCTGGCCCCCATGGTCGATATTGCGCGGGACCCACGCTGGGGACGGGTCACCGAAGGTGCGGGCGAAGACCCCTTTCTCGCTTCGGCGCTGGCAGCGGCCCGCATCCGTGGCTTGCACGGAGCCGTTGGCAATGGCCCCGTTCCAACACACCCCCATGAACAGCGTTCGCAGATGATGCTCGCCACGGCCAAGCATTTTGTCGCCTATGGCGCTGCCGAGGGAGGGCGCGATTACAACACCGCCGATCTCTCGCAACGCACTCTGCACGAAACCTACCTGCCGCCCTTTCGGGCCGCCGTGGCATCCGGCGTCGATGCGATCATGCCGGGGCTCAACGAGATTGCCGGTACACCGATGCACGCCAGTCAATCGCTGCTCAAGGAGACGCTTCGGTGCCAATGGGGTTTCACCGGAATAGTCATCAGCGACTACGACGGCGTGGAGGAACTGATGGACCATGGCACTGCGGATCTGCCCGCGACGGCGGTCCAACAGGCCATGAACGCGACGGTGGACGTGGACCTGGCCAGTGGCATCTACTCCAGGAGCCTGCCGACGCTGGTCAAGAGCGGCCAGGTGTCCCAGCGCGCGTTGGACGATGCAGTGCGCCGGGTGCTTCTGGCCAAAGACAAACTGGGACTGTTCGATGACCCTTATCGCTACATCGACCCAGCCCGCGAACGAGCGCCTGCCAGCGTTGAGCATCGCGCACTGGCGCGCGAAGCCGCGCAGAAATCCATTGTGTTGCTGAAAAACGAAAATCAGCTATTACCCCTGAACAAAAATATTCGCCGGCTGGTGGTCGTGGGGGCGCTGGCTGATGATTCGACTGGCGCGTTGGGCCCCTACCCAGGTATTGCCCGCCTCGATGAGACGGTCAGCGTGCTTGAAGGAATCAAACGCGCAATTTCCCCCGCCAGCCAGCTGGTTTACGTCGCCGGGGCCTCCCCTCACAGCGATGAACGTTCGGGCATCGACAAGGCGATGATCGCCGCCCTGGGTGCGGACGTCGTGATCGCCGTGCTTGGCGAAAGTTCGTCCATGAGCGGCGAAGCGAACAGTCGCGCATTCCTTGGGCTGAACGCCGCTCAAGAAGCCCTCCTGGAACGTCTGGTTGAAACGCGCAAACCCCTGGTCGTCATTCTCATGAATGGCCGTCCTCTGACAGTCTCCCGCCTGGACGCGCAAGTCCCGGCCATCCTCGAGGCCTGGTTCCTGGGCTCGGAAATGGGCAACGGCGTGGCCGACATCCTGTTTGGCGACGTCAATCCAAGCGGCAAGCTGCCTATCACGTTTCCCCGGTCGGTGGGTCAGGTGCCCATTTACTACGGGCACAAAAGTACCGGGCGAGCCCCTCGGCAGCATTTGATTTATACCTCCAAGTACATCGATCATCCCTGGACGCCGCTTTATCCATTCGGCCATGGTTTGAGCTACACAACCTTCGCCTACGATCCACCGCAGCTCGATAAAACCGTGCTCTCGCCCGATGAGGCCCTGACGGTGGAAGTCACAATGCATAACACCGGCGAACGTGAGGGTGAGGAAGTTGTGCAGTTGTACTTGCGCGACGACGTGGCCAGCGTGACTCGCCCCGTGCGCAGCCTGCGCGGTTTCACGCGGGTCAGGCTCCTGCCTGGCGAAGCGGGCAAGGTTCGGTTCAGGTTGGATCAGGACGACTTTGCCCTGCTCAATCAGGACTTTGTACGAGTCGTGGAGCCCGGAACGTTCACGGTTTTTGTCGGAGGCAGTTCCACCACCCTTAACCAGGCAAGCTTCCAGGTCATCAGGGGCTCGCAGTTGCAGGGTCTGGGTTCAGCGATACCGCGCCTGCCCCTGCCGTTTCTGCCGATGAACAAAAGGCTCGCGTCTGGCGAGAACTGAGATCTTGCCTTGTTCACGGTTTACCGACGGGCGCAAAATGCAGGCTGCCCGTCCGAACCCAGGGAAACCGTATGAGCCTGTCACTCCTGAGCCGTTATGCCTTCTTCGCCGCGTGCGTGATCTTCACCCTCGCCAGCCTGCCCTTCCTCGAGCATGACTGGCTCTGGCCGTTCACCGCCGTGACGTTGGTGCTGAGCTTGATCGGCCTGTTCGACCTGCTGCAAAGCCCGCACGCGGTGCGGCGCAATTACCCGGTCCTGGGTAACATCCGTTATCTGGTAGAGGGCATTCGCCCGGAAATCCGCCAGTACCTGCTGGAGTCCGATAGCGATGCCCTGCCCTTCTCCCGAGCGCAACGCTCACTGGTGTACTCGCGCGCGAAAAATGAAACCGCCGACAAACCCTTCGGCACCCTGATCGATGTGTATCAATCCGGCTTCGAATTCATCGGCCACTCGATGCGCCCGGCGCCATTGAGCGACCCGAGCAGTTTTCGCGTTACGGTCGGTGGCCCGCAATGCACGCAGCCGTATTCCGCGTCGGTGTTCAACATCTCGGCCATGAGCTTCGGCTCGCTCAGCGCCAACGCCATTCGTGCGCTGAACCAGGGCGCCAAGCTGGGTAACTTCGCCCACGATACTGGCGAAGGCAGCATCAGCGCCTATCACCGGGAAAACGGCGGCGACCTGACCTGGGAGCTGGGCAGTGGTTATTTTGGTTGCCGAACGCCTGAGGGGCGCTTCGATCCGGAACGCTTCGCCGCCCAGGCGCAAACACCGCAAGTGCGGATGATCGAAATCAAGATGTCTCAAGGCGCCAAACCCGGCCACGGCGGGATTCTGCCCAAACACAAGGTCACCCGGGAAATCGCCGAGACCCGCGGCATCCTGATGGGCGAGGATTGCATCTCGCCCTCACGGCACAGCGCGTTTTCCACACCGATCGAACTGATGCAGTTCATCCAGCAACTGCGTGAACTGTCGGGCGGCAAACCGGTGGGCTTCAAGCTTTGCCTGGGCCACCCCTGGGAATTCATGGGCATCGCCAAGGCGATGCTGGAAACCGGCATCCTGCCGGACTTCATTGTCATTGACGGCAAGGAAGGCGGCACCGGCGCCGCGCCGGTGGAGTTCACCGATCACATCGGCGTGCCGATGCGCGAGGGCCTGCTGTTCGTGCACAACACCCTGGTGGGCCTGAACCTGCGGGACAAGATCAAGCTGGGCGCCAGCGGCAAGATCGTCAGCGCGTTCGACATCGCCAGCGTCCTGGCCATCGGTGCCGACTGGGCCAACTCGGCGCGTGGCTTCATGTTTGCCATCGGTTGCATCCAGTCGCAAAGCTGCCACACCAACAAATGCCCGACCGGTGTCGCCACCCAGGACACCCTGCGCCAGCGCGCCCTGGTCGTGCCGGACAAGGCTCAGCGCGTCTACAACTTCCACCGCAACACCCTCAAGGGTCTGGCGGAAATGCTCGCCGCCGCCGGCCTCGAACATCCATCGCAGTTGTCAGCCAAACACCTGGTGCGTCGCATGTCGGCCACCGAAATCAAGCTGTTCTCTCAGTTGCATGTGTTTTTGAAGCCGGGTGAATTGCTCACCGGGGAAGTCAACGGCGAGTTCTATTCGCGCATGTGGCAGATGGCACGCGCAGACAGTTTTGAGCCCAATGATGTCGTCGCGGCGTAAACATCGGAGAACAGCTTGGCCGGTCAAACACACGGGGAGGTTTGAGACATCCAGTAATACCGGGGATTTTGCAATTGTCAGCAAATAAGTCCACCCTGCGCGCCGCCGATGTGCGGCGCGCAACCTTTGATGCCGCCGGCCACTCCTTATCTCAATACCCGTTCCCGAGACCGCTGTCATGACGTCCGAACGCGATCACCGAATCGACTTTTTCCGAGGCCTGGCCCTGATCTTCATCTTCTGGGATCACGTGCCGCATAACCCGCTCGGTCAAATTACCCCACGCAACTTCGGTTTCAGCGATGCCGCCGAGATATTCGTGTTTCTCGCCGGTTATGCCGCCGTCCTGGCCTACGGGAAAATCCTCAAGCGCGATGGCTACCTGTTCGCCTGCCTGAAGATCCTGCGCCGCGCCTGGGTGCTCTATGTGGTGCATATTTTCTTGCTGGCGATGCTGATGGGCATCGTGTTTTTCGCCAACAGCCATGTGGAAACCCGCGACCTGGTGGAAGAAATGGGCATGCACCATTTCATCACCGACCCGCAACAGGCACTGACGGACGAACTGCTGCTGCGTTTCAAACCCAACCTGATGGACCCATTGCCGCTGTACATCGTGCTGCTGGCCGGTTTGCCGCTGGCGCTGCCACTGCTGGTACACAGGGCGTGGATGGCGGTGGCGATTTCGCTGACGGTGTATCTGCTGGCGCCGTGGTTCGGCTGGAATCTGGCGGCCATCAAGGACGGTGTCTGGTACTTCAACCCGGTGGTCTGGCAACTGCTGTTTGTCCTGGGCGGCGCCGCCGCGAGCCTTGGCCAGCGAGCACGCGTAGCCGATCACCGACCCTTGGTTCACCAGCCTTTGTTTGTCAGTGCCGCGTTGTATGTGGTCATCACCGGCGTGATCACCCTCTCCTGGCGCTGGCCGGACATTCACGACGCCGTGATGCCCGCGTGGTTGAGTGATGTGCTCTACCCGATCAGCAAGACCGACCTGTCGCCCGTGCGCCTGCTGCATTTCCTGGCGATGGCGTATGTCACGGCGAAGCTGCTGCCGGACACCGGCTGGACACAAAACTGGTGGGCGCAACAGTCCTGTCGCATGGGGCGTTACTCCCTGGAAATTTTCTGCCTCGGCGTACTGCTGGCACCACTGGCCGACATGATCAACGCCATGACCAACGATGCCTTCGCCATGCAGATCTTCACCGCACTGGTGGGCGCCGGGTTGATGGCGCTGCTGGCAGCGTGGCTGGAGTTCAACAAACAACTGAATCGAGCTCACGCCGTACCTGCCTGAACATCCCCCTGTAGGAGCGAGCATGCTCGCGATAGCGCAGTGTCAGTCGACATCAATGGCGCTTGATTCACCGCTATCGCGAGCAAGCCCGCTCCCACATGGGTAACCGCATACCTATTGAATCAATCGCGCAAATCCGACTCATGAATCGGCTGATCACGGTGGGTCGCGCGCTGGTACTGCGCTGGCCAAGTGGCCTTGCGCCCACCCAGATCGTCATCGGCGTGCAACGGCCAGTACGGATCACGCAGCAGCTCCCGGGCGAGGAAGATGATGTCGGCCTGGCAGGTACGCAGGATGTGCTCGGCCTGCGCCGGTTCAGTGATCATGCCCACTGTGCCGGTGGCCATGCCGGACTCCTTGCGCACGCGCTCGGCAAAACGGGTCTGGTAACCGGGGCCGGTGGGAATCTCGGCGTTGGCCGCCGTCCCCCCGGAGGACACGTCGATCAGGTCCACACCCAGGTCCTTCAGGCGTCGCGCCAACTCGACAGTTTCATCCGGGTTCCAACCGTCCTCCACCCAATCGGTGGCCGATACCCGTACAAACACCGGCAACTCTTCAGGCCACACCGCGCGCACCGCTTCGGTGACCTGCAATACCAGGCGGATGCGATTTTCGAACGAACCGCCATATTGGTCGCGCCGCTGATTGCTCAGCGGTGACAGAAACTGATGCAGCAGATAGCCGTGGGCGGCGTGAACTTCCACCACTTTGAATCCGGCGGTCAGCGCGCGCTTGGCCGAAGCCACGAATGCCTGGATCACCTCGGCGATCTCGCCTTCATCCAGCTGCTTGGGTTGGGTGTGTTGCGGGTCGAAGGCGATCGGCGAAGGGCCGACAGGTGTCCAGCCACCGTCTTCGGGTTTGACGCTTCCGTGTTTACCAATCCACGGCCGGTGGGTGCTGGCCTTGCGCCCGGCGTGGGCCAGTTGAATGCCCGCCACAGCCCCCTGGGCGGCGATGAAACGCGTGATGCGTTGCAAGGGTTCGATCTGTTGGTCATCCCACAAACCGAGGTCCTGCGCGGTGATACGTCCATCGGCCGTGATGGCCGTGGCTTCGGTAAAAATCAGCCCGGCGCCTCCGATGGCGCGGCTGCCAAGGTGCACCAGGTGCCAGTCATTGGCCAGGCCATCGACGCTGGAATACTGGCACATGGGCGACACCGCAATGCGGTTGGGCAGGGTCAGTTGGCGAAGGGTATAGGGTTCAAGCAGCAGACTCATGGGGCACCTCTCAATCAGTGGTCAGGCTCCAGGGTTCTGTTTGACAAGTCGACGAGTGACATGAACAAGGTGCAACACCCGCCCCCGCGGGCAAAAGATTCGACAAGACGTCACAAGGCCAATCAAGCAGTGCTTAGAGCCTAGTCGACATCAGAGAGGATTGCGGGGTTCCTGCCGGTTTGGCCTCTCCCTTTCCCTGTAGGAGCGAGCATGCTCGCGATGGTAGTCCAGACACTGCGGGCTGTCTGGATGCCAGCGGTGTCTGGGCTAACATCGCGAGCGTGCTCGCTCCTACAGAAGAAAGGCTGTGGGCTAACGTGGTTCGATGTGCGCAATCATCAACTGCACGGTTTCCACGCCACGAAACTCGTTGAGGTCCAGCTTGTAGGCCAGTTCAACCCATTTGATCGTCGGGTTCGGCCAGATGTCGCGGTCGATGCCGAAGGCGATGCCGTCCAGTTTCACCGAACCGCATTCGCTTTTCAGCACCACCTTGAGGTGCCGCTCGCCGACGACGCGCTGCTCCACCAACTGAAACACCCCGTGAAACACCGGCTCCGGGAAGTGCTGGCCCCATGGGCCGGCGTGGCGAAGGGCCCGGGCCAATTCGAGGTGAAACTCCTCGACCGCGAGGGTGCCGTCTGACAACAGGCGCCCGGTCAGGTCTTCTTCACGCAGTTGCCGACGCACTTCGGCATCGAAGGCCTGTGCGAACAAGGGGTAATTCGCTTCCGGCAGCGTCAGGCCCGCCGCCATGGCGTGACCGCCGTACTTGCTGATCAGGTTGGGATGCTGCGCCGCGACCACACTCAAGGCGTCACGGATGTGAAAGCCCTGGACCGAACGCCCCGAGCCCTTGAGCAGGCCATCGCCGGCATCGGCAAAGGCGATGGTCGGGCGGAAATAACGCTCTTTCATCCGCGATGCCAGAATGCCGATAACTCCCTGGTGCCACTCGGGGTCGAACAGGCAGAGGCCGAAGGGCATCGATTCCATCGGCAGGTCCTTGAGCTGGGCCATCGCCTCGCGCTGCATGCCCTGTTCGATGGATTTGCGGTCCTGGTTCATGCCGTCGAGCTGGAGGGCCATTTCCCGGGCCAGGTCGGTGCTGTCGGTGAGCAGGCACTCGATGCCCAGGCTCATGTCGTCCAGGCGCCCCGCCGCATTCAGACGCGGGCCCACGATAAAGCCCAGGTCCGTGGACGTGATGCGTGTGTGATCACGCTTGGCCACCTCAAGGATCGCCTTGATGCCTGGCCGCGCACGCCCGGCGCGAATCCGCTCGAGGCCCTGGTGCACCAGAATCCGGTTGTTGGCGTCCAGCGGAACCACGTCGGCAACGCTGCCCAGCGCCACAAGATCAAGCAACTCACCGATGTTCGGCTGTGGTTTGTTGTCGTACCAACCGAGGCTGCGCAAGCGCGCACGCAGGGCCATCAGCACATAGAAAATCACCCCGACGCCGGCCAGTGCCTTGCTCGCAAAGCTGCACCCTGGCTGGTTCGGGTTGACGATCGCATCGGCGAGCGGCAGCTCATCGCCCGGCAAGTGGTGATCGGTGACCAGTACCTTGAGACCCGCCTTCTTCGCCGCCGCCACGCCTTCGACGCTGGAGATGCCGTTGTCCACCGTGATCAGCAGCTGTGGCGAGCGGGTCAGTGCCACGTCGACGATTTCCGGGGTCAGGCCGTAGCCGTACTCGAAGCGATTCGGCACCAAGTAGTCGACATGTGCCGCACCCAGCAGGCGCAAGCCCAGCGTGCCCACGGTGCTGGCGGTGGCGCCGTCCGCGTCGAAGTCACCGACGATCAGAATCCGCTGGCGCTGCTCAAGCGCCGTCACCAACAAATCCACGGCCGCGTCGATCCCCTTGAGCTGCGCAAACGGAATCAACCGCGCCAGGCTCTTGTCCAGTTCAGCCTCGCTCTGCACGCCCCTCGCCGCGTACAGGCGCGTCAGCAATGGCGGCAGATCGCCGAGGAATGGCAGGGTTTCAGGCAACAGGCGAGGTTCGATGCGCATGGGGTAACGGGTGCTTCTCTTGAATACGGAGGATAAAACCGGTCGATACGCTGAAAAATCAGCCGCGTTCGCCACTCAGCCACTGCAATTGGACTTCGTGCTGGCCGCGGTCGTCGGTCACGAAAACCGTGCCGTCACTGATCATCACGTCCCACTTGATGACGCGCGGCATGTCCTGGGCCAGGGTTTCCAGCACGTCCTGGGGTACCGCAGCGATGTGCACGTTTTTCAGGTTCTTGATCGCCGGAATCACCTTGCCCTCCCAGACCCGCAGGCTACCGTAGGCCAGCAGGCTGGTACGTTCGGTACGGCGCGAGCACCAGGTCAGGCGATCGACGTCCGGCTGGCCGACTTCGATCCAGTGCAGGACGCGGTCGTCCAGGCTCTTTTCCCACAGGGCGGGCTCATCAACGTCAGACAGACCACGGCCAAACGACAGTTGCTCGTTGTACCAAAGGGCGTAGGCCAGCAGGCGAACAGCCATGCGCTCTTCGGTTTCCGACGGGTGACGGGCGATGGTCTGCTTTACCGACTCGTAGATGTTGCGGTCGAGGTCGGTAAGGTTCAGTTCAAACTTGTAGGTCGTGGACGGCTGGGCCATGAACGGGCTTCTTGATACGTGGAAAGGCGGCAAGTTTAACCGATGCGACGAGCAATCAACCAATTGCTGATCATCAACCTTGCGCGCCGGACGGCTGGCTGTGCTAAAACGCTCTTTCAGCCAGCCTAGCCCTACAGGATCTTGCATGTCGTTCTCTACCCAACCGCTCTCCGGCTTGAAAGTCATCGAACTGGGGACATTGATCGCCGGGCCGTTTGCCTCGCGCATCTGCGGCGAGTTTGGTGCTGAAGTGATCAAGATCGAATCCCCCGATGGCGGCGATCCGTTGCGCAAATGGCGCAAACTGTATGAAGGCACTTCGCTCTGGTGGTTCGTCCAGGCGCGTAACAAGAAGTCCGTGACCCTGAACCTCAAACACCCGGACGGCCTGGCGATCCTGAAAAAACTGCTGGGTGAAGCGGACATCCTGATCGAAAACTTTCGGCCCGGGGTCCTGGAAAAACTCGGCCTGGGTTGGGAGGTTTTGCACGCGCTGAACCCGAAACTGGTCATGGTGCGCCTGTCGGGTTTCGGCCAGACCGGCCCGATGAAGGATCAACCGGGTTTCGGCGCCGTCGGTGAATCCATGGGTGGACTGCGCTACATCACCGGTTTCGACGACCGACCACCGGTGCGCACCGGGATCTCCATCGGCGACTCGATTGCCGCGCTGTGGGGCGTGATCGGCGCGTTGATGGCCCTGCGTCATCGCGAGGTCAACGGCGGCCAGGGCCAGGTCGTGGACGTGGCCCTGTACGAAGCCATCTTTGCCATGATGGAAAGCATGGTCCCGGAATTCGACGTGTTTGGCTTTATCCGCGAGCGTACCGGCAACATCATGCCCGGCATCACGCCTTCGTCGATCCACACGAGCGCCGACGGCAAACACGTGCAGATCGGTGCCAACGGCGATGCGATCTTCAAGCGTTTCATGCTGATCATCGGCCGCGAGGATCTGGCCAATGATCCGACACTGGCCAGCAACGACGGACGCGACAGCCGCCGGGACGAGCTGTACGGGGTGATCGATCGCTGGGTCAACTCGCTGCCGCTCCAGACGGTCATGGAGCGGTTGAATCAGGCCGAAGTTCCTGCCAGCCGGATCTTCAGCGCCGAGGACATGTTCAAGGATCCGCAGTACCTGGCGCGGGAGATGTTCCTCCAGGCGAAACTGCCTGATGGCAAAGATTTCAAGATGCCGGGAATCGTGCCGAAACTCTCTGATACACCTGGCACTTCGCAATGGGTCGGGCCGCAGTTGGGCGAACACAACGTGCAGGTACTCAACGATCTTGGCTACGACAAGGAACAGATCGAACAACTGCGTAAAGACGGGGCTATCTAGGCTGAGGCGTCCGCTTGCCCTTTTCACCCCGCACGCCGTTACGCGCGGGGTAAAAGTCGTATGCGCCTGGACAGTGGTGTTCCTGCTCGCGAGCCCGGTTGCGTCGACCATGGCCCAACCCAGGGAAACCATGATCTGGCTGTTGCGCGACCTGCCGCCGCTGATGATTTTCGAAGGCCCCAAAAAGGGCCAGGGCGTCATCGATCAACTGTTGCCCCTTTTGACCACTGACATGCCGCAGTACCGGCATGTATTGATGCGGGTCAATCGCGCCCGTGCCTTGCAAATGCTCCACGAACCGTCCCTGACGTGCGATGCGGCCCTTAACTGGAGCAAGGAGCGCGAGCGCTGGATTGCGTTTTCCCTCCCGGTGTTTCGCGCCATGAGCAACGGCCTGGCGGTACGCCGGGTTGACCATGAAATCATTGCGCCGTACATCCAGAACGGCGAGGTCGATCTGGCGGCGTTGTTGAGCAGTAGCGGCGAACAACTGGGCGTCATTGGCGAACGTAACTACGGCGTGTTTCTCGATGCCCTGCTCAAACAGGCACCCGCCCGATCACTCACCGCACACTACGGCAACGATGCCTTGGGCAGCCTTCTGCAAATGCAGCGCCTGGGCCGCTTGCGCTTCCTGTTGGGCTACCGCCCGGAAATCCGCTATCAGGCCGAGCAACAGGGAATCAGCGAGGACGAATTGCAGTTCTACCCGATTCTCGGCGCCGAGAAGTACCTGTCGGGCTACATTGGCTGCACCGACACGCCGAAAGGTCGGCAGGCCATCGTCGAGATCAACCAGTTATTGCGCAAACTGCCTCACAAGACGGTCACCGACGCCTACGCTGCCTGGCTGGACCCGGAAAGTCGCGGCACTTACCTGGAGGAGTCCAGGCGATACTTCGAAGAACAAGGCCGGCCGTGACAAATCGCAGGCAAAAGAAACCCCGAGAAGTGGGGAGACGACTCGGGGTTAAACGTGGTCTGTATCAAGACCAGTAGCAGCAAGCGCCAAGCACCGGAGCACAATGCTTGATCCTGCTGCTACATGCTCTGACTGACCCTGGGCCGGGAAGGTTCCCGTGAAATAAAATTCACTTACAGGTGGGCCGCCAGCTTGCCCTGCGCGGCATTGCGCAAGGCCGCAATCACGCAGGGTTCCAGGCGCCCTTCGGCAATCATCAGGTCACGGTGCAAGCCGTCGACCACATCGGTGAGAAGACGCTTGTCGGTCAATTGGGCCTGATTGAATTCCCGTTCAACCACGATGGCGCCGCTCGTGCCCTTCAATGTCACCAGGCATTCGCCATGGGCACCGGACGGGGTCAACGTCACTTGATACGGGCTCAGCGCCTCACCGAGCAATAGGCAGATACTTTCCATCTCGATCACCACTCAATAGTCCGAAAACGAAGTGCCAGGGGCGTGTCTAAAGTTAATGACCGCCGGCACGAGAAGAAAGTTCGGGATGCAGAGCGCGGGGGCGTCTCTGGTCTATGGAGGATGCATGGCGAAGATGACAGGGAAAAAACAGCGGGGGGGCGTTGGTCGGGAGAATCGCGGCGCTGCACCCTCCCTGTAGGAGCGAGCATGCTCGCGATGAACGTCAACGATAACGCGGGGCGTCAGGGTCCCCGCGTCGTCCTTGCCTTCATCGCGAGCGTGCTCGCTCCTACAGGGACGGGGTTGTGTTACAGAGGCTTGCCGCGATTACCGTGTTGGCTGACGAAGTTCTGTACAGCCTTCAGGTCGTTCGGCAGCACCGTGCAACGCTCATCGCGCTCGAACAGGTCGGTCAGGTGCGCCGGCAGTGCCAAAGCCTTGCCAACGCCGGCCTTCTCCACTGCATCGGGGAATTTGACCGGGTGGGCGGTGCCCAGGATCACCATCGGGATGTCCAGGCTGCGGCGGCATTCGCGGGCTGCCCTGACACCGATGGCGGTGTGCGGGTCCAGCACTTCGCCGGTCTGCTCGAACACCTGCGCAATGGTTTCGCAGGTTTGTGCGTCATCCACGGCCAGCGAGTCGAACAGCTTGCGGGCTTCGGTCCAGCGCTCTTGCTCGACGGAGAAACCACCGCCCTGCTTGAAACTGTCCATCAAACCGGCAATGGCCGCGCCATTGCGACCGTGCAGGTCGAACAGCAGGCGTTCGAAGTTCGACGACACCATGATGTCCATCGACGGCGACAGCGTGGCGTGCAGGGTTTCCTTGACGTACTGGTTGCCGCTCATGAAGCGGTGCAGGATGTCGTTGCGGTTGGTGGCGACGATCAACTGGTTGATCGGCAGGCCCATGTTGCGGGCCAGGTAACCGGCGAAGATGTCACCGAAGTTGCCGGTCGGCACCGAGAACGACACTGAACGCGCCGGGCCACCCAACTGCAGGGAGGCGTGGAAGTAGTAGACGATCTGGGCCATGATCCGCGCCCAGTTGATCGAGTTTACAGCCACCAGGCGAGTGCCCTTGAGGAAACTCTGGTCTGCGAAGCTGGCCTTGACCATTTCCTGGCAGTCGTCGAAGTTGCCTTCGATGGCGATGTTGTGGATGTTCTCGCCGAAAATCGTGGTCATCTGCCGACGTTGCACTTCCGATACGCGGTTGTGCGGATGCAGGATGAAGATGTCCACGTTTTCGCAGTGCTTGCAGCCTTCGATGGCGGCCGAACCGGTGTCGCCGGATGTCGCACCCACGATTACCACGCGCTCACCGCGCTTTTCCAGCACGTAGTCAAGCAGGCGGCCAAGCAGTTGCAGGGCGAAGTCCTTGAACGCCAGGGTCGGGCCGTGGAACAGCTCAAGCACCCACTCGTTGCCGTTCAACTGACGAAGCGGCGCAACGGCGTTGTGGGCGAAGACGCCGTAGGTTTCTTCGAGGATTTTCTTGAAATCGGCGTCCGGGATGCTGCCGGTGACAAACGGGCGCATGATCCGGAAGGCCAGCTCGTGATAAGGCAGGCCGGCCCAGGAAGCGATTTCCTCCTGGGTGAAACGTGGCAGGTTTTCCGGGACGTACAGACCGCCGTCGGTGGCCAGGCCAGCCAGCAGGACGTCTTCGAAATTCAGGGCCGGTGCCTGGCCGCGGGTACTGATGTAGCGCATGGGGGCAAACCTTTGGTTTGAGCTGTGAGCTGAAAGTTACAAGCTGCAAGTAAAAAGCGATCCTGCTCTTACTTGTAGCTTGCCGCTTGCAGCTCGCCGCTGCTGTATTAATTCAAATGTTCGACACGAATCCGGACCACCGGCCCAACCACGCCCTGAAGCGCTTCCAGTGCCTGGATGGCATCGTTGATGTGCTGCTCCAACACGCGGTGGGTCAGCAGGATCATCGGCACCAGGCCGTCATGCTCTTCGACTTCCTTCTGCATGATCGATTCGATGTTGATACCACGCTCCGACAGGATGCTCGCCACCTGGGCCAATACGCCCGGGTGATCCTTGGCCTGAATGCGCAGGTAGTAGGCGCTTTCGCAGGCTTCGATCGGCAGGATCGGGTGGGCCGACAGCGAATCCGGCTGGAAAGCCAGGTGCGGCACACGGTTTTCCGGATCGGAGGTCATGGCGCGAACCACGTCCACCAGGTCCGCAATCACCGACGAAGCGGTCGGCTCCATACCGGCGCCAGCGCCGTAGAACAGGGTCGACCCGGCAGCGTCACCGTTGACCATCACCGCGTTCATCACGCCGTTGACGTTGGCGATCAAACGATCAGCCGGGATCAACGTCGGGTGCACACGCAGCTCGATACCGGCCGCGGTGCTGCGCGCCACACCCAGGTGCTTGATGCGATAGCCCAGCGCTTCGGCGTAGTTCACGTCGGCGGTGGTCAGCTTGGTGATGCCTTCGGTGTAGGCCTTGTCGAATTGCAGCGGGATACCGAACGCGATGGATGCCAGGATCGTCAGTTTGTGCGCCGCATCGATACCTTCCACGTCGAAGGTCGGATCCGCTTCGGCGTAACCCAATGCCTGGGCCTCGACCAGCACGTCTTCGAAGGTACGACCCTTCTCGCGCATTTCCGTCAGGATGAAGTTACCGGTGCCGTTGATGATGCCCGCCACCCAGTTGATGCGGTTGGCGGACAGGCCCTCACGGATCGCCTTGATCACCGGAATACCACCGGCCACGGCGGCTTCGAACGCAACGATCACGCCCTTTTCACGCGCCTTGGCAAAAATCTCATTACCGTGAACAGCGATAAGCGCCTTGTTCGCGGTGACCACATGCTTGCCATTCTCGATGGCCTTGAGTACCAGCTCGCGGGCAACGGTATAGCCGCCCATCAGCTCTATGACGATGTCGATCTCTGGGTTCGTGGCCACATCGAAGACATCGGTGGTAATCGCAATACCGGTCGTTTGGAACTGAGGCTTTGGCGTGCGAATGGCAATTTGTGCCACTTCGATCCCACGCCCGGCACGGCGAGCAATTTCCTCGGCGTTGCGCTGAAGTACGTTGAAGGTTCCGCCACCGACGGTCCCTAACCCACAGATGCCTACTTTGACCGGTTTCACTGTGAACTCCCCATAAAACGGCCGACACGAGGCCGGCCGTGAAAACAGCCGCAGGTTCGCGGCTCTCTATTGATGGCCCGGCAATGCTGCCGCCGGGCCATGATCGCCAGGGCTTGCCCTGACGATGCGAAATTACTTCGCGCCCAGCGCCAGTTTGGCAACTTGGGGCGCAGGCTGGTAGCCCGGAATGACCTGACCGTCGGCCAAAACGATGGCCGGCGTGCCGTTCACACCAATCGACTGGCCGAGGGCGAACTGCTTGGAAACCGGGTTATCGCACTTGGCGGCCTTGATTTCCTTGCCATCGACCATTTTGTCCATGGCCGCTTTTTTGTCTTTCGAACACCAGACCGCTTGCAACTGCTCGTCACCTGGCGAACCCAGGCCCTGGCGCGGGAACGCGACGTAGCGCACTTCGATGCCGCGCTTGTTCAGCTCAGGCACTTCGGCATGCAGTTTATGGCAGTACGGACAGGTGGTGTCGGTGAACACGGTGATGTGCGATTTGGTTTCGCCAATGGCCGGGTAGACCACGGTTTCAGCCACCGGAATGTCGTTGATCAGCTTGGAGATGCCCACGCGCTCGGCCTTCTCGGTCAGGTTGACCGGCTTGCCGCCCTTGAGATCGAACATGTAGCCCTGCACCACGTATTGGCCGTCGGCGCTGGCGTAGAGCACGCGACTGCCCTTGAGCTTGACTTCGTACAGGCCGGGCAACGGGCTGGCGGAGATGCTTTCTACCGGCACCTCAAGTTGAAGATTTTCGAGACTTTTACGGATGGCTTTGTCAGCCGCGTCATCGGCGACGGCAAAGGTGCTGACCAACGCAATGGCTGCGGCGGCGATAATCTGGGTCAGACGCATGAGAACTCCTGAGGGCGGACAAATGGGACGATCAGAACGCCCGTGCCGAAACACCGGGTCATAATCGCCCATCGTGCAAACCGGCAAAGCCTACCACAGTAAGGCTCGTGGGGCCGAATGCCGGTGATGCAAGGTGTTGGTGCGCGAGGGTACGGGTGGGACTGCCGACTGTGGGAGCAAGCCCGCTCCCACAGGGGATCAGCGCTCACCCGCGCGGATGGTGCTTGGCATGCAAATCCTGCAACCGCGCCCGGGCGACGTGGGTGTAGATCTGCGTGGTCGACAGGTCGCTGTGACCCAATAGCATCTGCACCACCCGCAGGTCCGCGCCGTGGTTGAGCAAATGCGTGGCGAAGGCATGACGCAAGGTGTGCGGTGACAGCGATTTGCCGATCCCGGCGACCTTGGCCTGATGCTTGATGCGGTGCCAGAACGTCTGCCGGGTCATCTGCTCGCCGCGCTGGCTGGGAAACAGCACGTCGCTGGGACGCCCGCCGAGCAACTCGCCACGGCCATCGCGCATGTAACGCTCGACCCAGACAATCGCTTCCTCGCCCATGGGCACCAGTCGTTCCTTGCTACCTTTGCCCATGACTCGCAGCACGCCCTGGCGCAGGTTGACCTGCTCCAGCGTCAGGCTGATCAGCTCTGTCACCCGCAAACCACAGGCGTAAAGCACTTCGAGCATGGCGCGATCACGCTGGCCGATGGCTTCGCTCAGGTCCGGCGCCTTTAATAGCGCTTCAACGTCCGCTTCCGAGAGGGACTTGGGCAACGGTCTGCCCAACTGTGGCATATCCACGCGCAGGGTTGGATCGACGGCGATCAACTTTTCCCGCAGCAAATAGCGATAGAAACCCCGCAAACCGGAGAGAAAGCGGGCGGTAGAGCGCGGCTTATAGTTTTGTTCAAGGCGCCAGGCCAGGTGATCGAGGATCAACTCACGACCGGCATTGATCAACTCAAGGTCCCTGTCCTGCAACCAGCCATTGAACAGCGCCAGATCGCTGCGATAGGCGTCACGGGTGTTGTCGGAAAGACCTTTCTCCAGCCACAACGCATCGAGAAACTGGTCTATCAGTGGATGATCGATGGCTGGCATAAAAACTCGGCGGCAGGTCGGCCTGAAAAGATAAATCGCGGGCAACAAAAAAGCAGCCCGTAGGCTGCTTTTTTCTGCATCGGAAGCTGGACTTAAGCCAGTTTTTCCTTGATGCGAGCTGCTTTACCCGACAGGTCGCGCAGGTAGTACAGCTTGGCTTTACGTACGTCACCGCGACGCTTGACAGCCATGCTGTCGATCTGCGGGCTGTAGGTCTGGAAAGTACGCTCTACGCCAACACCGTTGGAGATTTTACGAACGGTGAATGCACTGTTGACGCCGCGGTTACGCTTGGCGATAACAACACCTTCGAACGCTTGCAGACGCGAACGGTCGCCTTCCTTTACTTTTACCTGAACGACAATGGTGTCGCCCGGGGCAAAGGTAGGGATCTCTTTGGTCATCTGCTCTGCTTCGAGTGCAAGGATGATTTTGTTAGTCATGCTGTGCTCCTAAGGTAAATCGTCGGATTTACCATCGATACGTTGTTAACTATCGTCCCGCTCGCGGAGATATTCCTCGAGCAGCTTCTTCTCTTCTCCAGAAAGCGAGCGGCTTTCCAGAAGATCGGCGCGTCGTTCATAGGTCCGACCAAGGGACTGCTGTAAACGCCAACGCCGGATGTGCGCGTGATTGCCACTTAGCAACACGTCGGGAACACGCTGATCCGCATACACCTCAGGTCGGGTGTAGTGCGGGCAATCCAGCAAACCATCCGTAAAGGAATCTTCCTCGGCGGAGTCCGCATGCCCTAAAGCTCCAGGCAGCAGTCGTGTAACCGCATCGATCAGGACCATCGCCGGCAGCTCGCCGCCAGACAGTACATAGTCGCCAATCGACCACTCTTCATCGACATGAGCCTCAATAAAACGCTCGTCGATGCCTTCATAGCGACCGGCAATCAGGATCAATCCATCCAGATTCGCCAACTCGCGGACCGCCGACTGAGTCAGTTGACGGCCTTGGGGGGACAGGTAAATCACCTTCGCCGCCTCCCCGGCCGCTGCCTTGGCCTGAACCAGAGCATCTTCCAGGGGCTTGATCTTCATCACCATGCCCGGACCACCGCCAAATGGGCGATCATCCACAGTGTGATGTCGATCCGTCGTGTAGTCCCGCGGATTCCAACAGGTGAGCTGCAAGAGCCCCTGTTTCACCGCCCGACTGGTGATGCCGTACTCGCTGATGGCGGAAAACATCTCGGGAAACAAACTGATCACTTCTACGCGCAAGTTAGCCACGCTTAGAAATCCGCATCCCATTCCACCTTCATCTCGCCTGCACCCAGGTCGATGGCCAACACGCATTGCTCGGTATACGGCAACAGGCGTTCGCGATCATCCAGGCTGCCAGCGCAAGGCTTGACCACCATTACATCATTGGCGCCGGTTTCCAGAAGATGATCGACCTTACCGAGCAATTGCCCCAGTTGATCGATGACCTTCAGACCTTCCAGCTGGTACCAGTAGTACTCGCCGTCGGTCAATTCAGGGAACAGGTTACGCGGCACGCAGATCTCATAACCGGCCAGAAGACGTGCTTCTTCTCGATCATCAAGGCCCTTGAGCTTCGCGACCAGGAACTTGTCGTTCCCGCGTCCACTGACCAGCTCTACCTGTTTCACACTGCCTTCGCGCTTGAGCGTCCAGGTTTTGTACTGCAACAGGTTTTCTGTTGGATCAGTAAAGGAATACACCTTCACTTCGCCGCGAACGCCGTGAACAGAATAAATCTTGCCGATAACGATCAAATCATCAGCAATGGCTGGCGTCGCGTTCATATTGCTCAGGCCGCAGCCTTAGCAGCGTCCTTCAGCAACTGAGCAACACGCTCAGAAGGTTGTGCACCAACGCTCAGCCAGTAGGCAACGCGCTCTTGGTTCACGGACAGACGGACTTCCTGACCACGAGCAACAGGGTTGAAGAAACCAACCTGTTCCTTGTGCGAACCGTCGCGCGGGTTGCGGCTGTCGGTTACGGTCAGGTGGTAAAACGGGCGCTTTTTGGAGCCGCCAAGGGCAAGACGGATTGTTAGCATGTGAACATCGTTCCTGTAGTCGGTGCTGCAAATCTAAAGGCACAGCGGGCATGGGTGCCCGAAAGGCCGCATATTCTAAGGAATATCCGGACTTTTGCAAATGACTTTTTCCGGCGGCCTATCGGACGCCATGCAGATTTGCTATAGAGCCGTCGTTGAAAACGGCCTGTCGGCTCCCGCCAAGTGCGGGTTTACCGTTTGTCCCACATTTCTGTGGATCAGCGCCGACATGACTGCCGGCGCGAATTCTTTACATTTTTGGCATGCCGCCGCCGGGCAACATGCCGCCCATGCCGCGCATCATCTTGGCCATCCCACCTTTTGCAGAAAACTTCTTCATCATCTTCTGCATCTGCTTGTGCTGCTTGATCAAGCGACCGATGTCCTGCACCTGAGTGCCGGAACCCATGGCGATGCGGCGCTTGCGCGAACCGCTGATCAGCTCGGGGTCGCGGCGCTCGGCCGGGGTCATGGAGTTGATGATGGCTTCCATCTGCTTGAATTGCTTCTCGGCCGCCGTCTGGGCGTTGCCCATCTGCGCCAGGTTGACGCCACCGATGCTGGGCAGTTTGTCCATGAGGCCGCCGAGGCCGCCCATGTTCTTCATCTGTTGCAGCTGATCGCGGAAGTCTTCGAGGTCGAAGCCCTTGCCCTTCTTCAGTTTCTTGGCCAGTTTGTCGGCCTTGTCCTTGTCGAGAGTGGCTTCCGCCTGCTCGATCAGACTGAGCACGTCCCCCATGCCGAGGATGCGCGACGCGATACGCTCAGGGTGGAACGGCTCGAGCGCTTCGCTCTTCTCGCCCATACCGATGAACTTGATCGGCTTGCCGGTGATGGAGCGCACCGACAGCGCCGCACCGCCACGGGCATCGCCGTCGACCTTGGTCAGGATCACACCGGTCAGCGGCAATGCATCGCCGAAGGCCTTGGCCGTGTTGGCGGCATCCTGGCCAGTCATCGCGTCGACCACGAACAGGGTCTCGACCGGATTGACCGCCGCATGCAGGGCCTTGATCTCGCCCATCATCTCTTCGTCGATGTGCAGGCGACCGGCGGTATCGACGATGACCACGTCGATGAATTTCAGCTTGGCTTCTTTAATAGCAGCCTGGGCGATTTCGACTGGCTTCTGGCTCAGGTCTGACGGGAAGAACGTCACGCCGATGTCGTTGGCCAGGGTTTCCAGTTGCTTGATTGCCGCCGGACGGTAAACGTCCGCGGATACCACCATCACCGACTTTTTCTTGCGCTCTTTGAGGAAGCGCGCGAGTTTGCCGGCCGTTGTGGTTTTACCGGCACCCTGCAAACCAGCCATTAATACGATGGCAGGCGGGACGGCACTCAGGTTGAGGTCTTCGTTGGCCGCGCCCATCAGGCTTTCGAGTTCGGCCTGGACGATCTTCACGAAGGCCTGGCCCGGCGTCAGGCTGCGCGACACCTCGGTGCCGACAGCACGCTCCTTGACCGAATTGACGAAGTCCTTCACCACCGGCAAGGCAACGTCGGCTTCGAGCAACGCCATGCGCACTTCGCGCAGGGTGTCTTTAATGTTGTCCTCGGTCAGCTTGGCCTTGCCGGTGACATGGCGCAGCGTCTGCGAGAGACGGTCAGTTAGGTTTTCAAACATTGCGCGATCCTTTCAGGCCCTGTACAGACCGGGATAATGGCGGCCCAGAGCGGGAAAAACAGGTGCTCGATGAGCCTGCGGCGTGGGCAGGTCGCGGATTATAGCGAAGACTGCGTCTGGCGCACACCTCGCACTTTCGTGCCGTAGGGGTTCTATGCCAAACTCAGCGCCTTTCGGGCTTGCCTAACAGGACTTATGCTCCCCTTGTCACCCAGTTTGCTCACTACACTCGCCGCCGCCTGCTTGTATGCCGCTGCGACTATCTATCAGGGCACTCGCCTGGCCTCCGGCGCCAAGGCGAACAAGCGGCTGCTGGTCACGCTCGGCGTGCTGGCGGTCCTGGCTCACAGCGCCAGCCTGTTCACTCACCTGTTGACGCCAATCGGCCTGGGCCTGGACTTTTTCAGCGCCGCGAGCCTGATCGCAGCCGCCGTCATTGCCTTGACCCTGCTGGCATGCTCACGCATTCCGGTGGAAAACCTGCTGATATTGCTGTTCCCCCTGGGCGCAGCGACGGTGCTGCTCGCGCAGTTCGCTCCCGCCGGCACGGTACAAATCATCGACGAAGAGCCAGGCATTCTCGCGCACATCCTGTTGTCGATCCTGGCCTACGGCATGTTCACCATCGCGGTGTTCCAAGCCTTGCTGCTGCTGGTTCAGGACCATCAGCTCAAGCACAAGCATCCGTCCGGGTTGATCAAGAATTTCCCACCGCTGCAAACCATGGAAAGCCTGCTGTTCGGCTTCCTGTGGGCCGGCTGGACCTTGTTATCGCTGTCGCTGATTTCGGGGTGGCTGTTCGTCGAGAACCTGTTCGCCCAACACCTGGTGCACAAAACCCTGCTGGCGTGCCTGGCCTGGGTCGTGTTCAGCGTGCTGCTCTGGGGTCGCAATCGCCTCGGCTGGCGCGGGCACAAGGCGATTCGCTGGACCCTGGCCGGCTTCTGCCTGCTGATGCTGGCGTATTTCGGCAGCAAGCTGGTCCGTGAATACATCCTGCACATCTGACAGGCGGCATTAATGGACGACTTGCCCATAGGACCGATGCTCGCCGTAGTGGCCCTGCTGATTTTATGGTCGGGCCTCTTTACCGCCATCGAAGCCGCGCAACAGCATCTGCTGGCCCAGCGAACCGCATCGCGCTCCAGCGACAAGCCGGTGGCGAAACTGAGTTTCCCGCTGCCCAGCCTGATCCTCTGCAACACCCTGTGCCGGGCGCTGGTGGTGGTCATCAGCACCCTGCTGGCGATTTTCACCTGGGCCGAAAACGGCCCATGGGCCGCCTGCCTCGCCGCGACCGCGGTCCTGCTGGTATTCGCCGACTACCTGCCTCGCACCCTTGCGGCGCGCTATCCGGACGCGATCCTTTCCGTGGGCAATACCCTGCTGGGTGTACCTCTGAAAATCATCTACCCTTCTGCCTGGCTGCTCAATGGCCTCAGTCAGTTGCTGACGCGACCGTTCGCGCGCAAAGCCAAGGTGGTGCAGCAGAGCGACGACGAAACACCGCAAGATCGCCACGATGACCAGGAAAGCCCGGTATGTCGCCCGCACCCGCTGCCGGGTATCCATGCACTGGACAATATTACGGTCAACGACATTCTGGTGCCACGCAGTGATGTCGACGGCATCAACCTGGACGACTCCATCGAAGAAATCATCGAGCAGCTGCGCGCCAACCGGCGCACGCGCCTGCCTGTGTTCCACAGTGACATCAATCAGGTCGAGGCAGTCCTTAACACCCGGCAGATCCGCCACCTGCTGCCCGAAGGCAATCTGACCCGCGAAGCACTGCTGGCGGCCTGTCACGAGCCCTACTTCGTCCCCGAGAGCACGCCACTGCAGCTGCAATTGCTGAATTTCCACAAGCAGCAACGGCGCCTGGGCATGGTGGTGGACGAGTACGGCGAAGTGCTCGGCATCGTCACCCTGGAAGACATTCTCGAAGAAATCGTCGGCGAGTTCGAAAGCCAGCACAGCCTGGATAACCCGCACATCCACCCCCAAGCCGACGGGCGCCTGGTGGTTGATGGCGCCGCGTCGATCCGTGAGCTGAACAAAAGCCTCGGCTGGCACCTGCCCAGCGACGGCCCAAAGACACTCAACGGTCTGGTCACCGAAGCGCTGGAGACCATCCCGGACAGCCCAGTGTGTCTGAAAATCGGGCGTTATCGCCTGGAGATCCTTGAAACAGAAGACAACCGCGTGACCCGCGTCCTGATCTGGCACACCAGCGCCGCTCCCGTCACTCTGTAACCCTCGCAGAATCCGACCTTTCCCACGCCGGTTTGTCCTTGTTCAATCGTTAGCCGACTTCCTATAATCGAGCCACGCTTACCCAAGCCCCGCCTTACCCGTGCTACCCGCACCCTGTTGCAAACCCACATCCCTGGGTGTTCGAACATAATAATTCGCTCCACTGGAGCACATGACTGTCAGGGACTTCTGCATGACGACCAGCACGACTTTTAGCGAAACCACGCCTGAACAATCGGCAAACTCCGCCACCCGCGTGGCCACTGCCAGCTTCATTGGCACCGCCATCGAGTTCTATGATTTCTATGTGTATGCCACGGCCGCCGCGCTTGTGATCGGTCCGGTATTCTTCCCGCAGACCTCCGGCACCGCACAGATGCTCTCGGCGTTCCTGACCTTTGGCATCGCGTTCCTGGCGCGTCCGTTGGGTTCGGCGCTGTTTGGGCACTTTGGTGACCGCATCGGGCGCAAGTCGACGCTCGTCGCCTCGCTGCTGCTGATGGGCGTCTGTACCACGCTGATCGGCGTGCTGCCCGGTTACGACAGCATTGGTGCGTGGGCGCCGATCCTGCTGTGTGTGCTGCGTTTTGGCCAAGGGCTGGGACTGGGCGGCGAATGGGGCGGTGCCGCGCTGCTGGCGACAGAAAATGCTCCCAAGGGCAAACGCGCCTGGTTCGGCATGTTTCCGCAACTGGGGCCTTCGATTGGCTTCCTGGCTGCCAACGGCCTGTTCCTGACGTTGGCGATGGTTCTGAATGACGAGCAATTCCGTTCGTGGGGCTGGCGCATTCCATTCCTCCTCAGCGCCGCGCTGGTGATGGTCGGCCTGTACGTACGCCTGAAACTGCACGAAACCCCGGTGTTCGCCAATGCCATGGCGCGCCAGGAGCGAGTGAAGATGCCAGTGATCGAGCTGTTCAGCCAGTACTGGGTGCCCGTATTGCTCGGGGCCGGTGCGATGGTGGTGTGCTACGCGCTGTTCTACATCTCAACCGTGTTTTCCCTGAGTTACGGCGTATCGACGCTGGGCTACACCCGCGAAACCTTCCTCGGCCTGCTGTGCTTTGCCGTACTGTTCATGGCCGCCGCCACCCCGCTGTCGGCCTGGGCCAGCGACCGTTATGGGCGCAAGCCGATCCTGATCCTCGGCGGTGTGCTGGCGATCCTCTCGGGCTTTTTGATGGAGCCGCTGCTGACCCAGGGCTCGACCTGGGGCGTGGCACTGTTCCTTTGCATTGAGCTGTTTCTGATGGGCGTCACGTTCGCCCCAATGGGCGCGCTGCTGCCGGAACTGTTTCCAACCCACGTGCGCTACACCGGCGCATCAGCGGCCTACAACCTGGGCGGCATCGTCGGCGCCTCGGCGGCACCGTTCTTCGCACAGAAGCTGGTGGCGATGGGCGGTCTGAGTTATGTCGGCGGATACGTGTCAGGTGCAGCGGTGCTAAGCCTGCTGGCGGTGCTGTGCCTTAAGGAGACACGGCATAACGATTTGAATCGGGTGGACTGAAGTACCCGCCATCGCGGTGTACACAAAACCTCTGTAGGAGCGAGCTTGCTCGCTCCTACAGGTTTAGCGGTTAGAGCTCTACTTTGACGGCCTGGGACGCACGGGTCGCCTTGGCGCGTGCCGCTTCGATCGACTCATCCCGCGCCAGGGTCACGCCCATGCGGCGCTGGCCATTCACTTCAGGCTTGCCGAACAGACGCAGCGCCGTGTCCGGTTCGCTCAAGGCCGCGCCGAGGTTGGCGAAAGCGGTCTGGGTCGACTGGCCTTCCACCAGGATCACCGCCGAAGCCGACGAGCCGAACTGACGGATCAACGGAATCGGCAGGCCCAGAATGGCGCGCGCGTGCAGGGCAAACTGCGACAGGTCCTGGGAAATCAGGGTCACCAGACCGGTGTCGTGTGGACGCGGCGACACTTCGCTGAACCACACCTGATCGCCTTTGATGAACAGCTCGACGCCAAACATGCCGCGACCGCCCAGGGCTTCGGTGACAGCTTTGGCAACGCGTTCGGATTCGGCCAGGGCCACCGGGCTCATGGCCTGTGGCTGCCAGGATTCCTGATAATCGCCCTTCTCCTGACGGTGACCGACTGGCGCGCAGAACGTGGTGCCACCGACGTGACGCACGGTCAGCAACGTAATTTCGTAGTCGAAATCGATGAAGCCTTCGATGATTACCCGGCCTTTACCGGCGCGACCGCCTTCCTGCGCATAATCCCAGGCAGCCTTGACGTCAGCGGTGCTGCGCAACAGGCTCTGGCCCTTGCCCGAGGAGCTCATGACCGGCTTGACCACGCAGGGGAAACCCAGGTCTTCGACGGCCTTGCTGTAGTCCTCGAAGGTGTCGGCAAAGTGATACGGCGAGGTCGGCAGGTCCAGTTCCTCGGCGGCCAGGCGACGGATACCTTCGCGGTTCATGGTCAGTTGCGCCGCGCGTGCGGTCGGGACCACGGTGAAACCTTCGGCCTCCAGTTCGACCAGGGTCGCAGTGGCAATGGCTTCGATTTCCGGCACGATGAAGTGCGGTTTCTCGGCTTCGATCACTGCACGCAGGGCCGCACCGTCGAGCATGTTGATCACGTGGCTGCGATGGGCAACCTGCATGGCCGGGGCGTCGGCATAGCGATCCACGGCAATCACTTCAACGCCCAGGCGTTGCAGCTCGATCACCACTTCCTTGCCCAACTCACCACAGCCACACATCAATACGCGGGTCGCGGTTGGCGACAATGGAGTTCCGATACGGGTCATCTCAGGTCCTCAAAGAAGCGGATCATCGAAGAAGGCGCCAGTTGCGCTTTCCAAGGGAAGAAAGCGCGGCATTTTACATGAACCGCAGGGTTTGGCTTCAGCCGGCGACAGCCTGTTTGCGCATGCGCCAGGCCATGATCAGCCAGACCACCGTCACACCGGCGAACTTCGAACCCATGGCAGTCAGGATCACGGGGGCGGTGAAGGCGTCGATCATGCCGAAGAAGATGAACGTATCGAGGGGAATGCTCAGCGCCGAACTTATCCACAGGCGGTCGTGCAGCGGGCGTTTGGTGATGGTGAACACCAGCCAGTCGATGCACTCCGAGACGGCGAACGCCGTGGCGCTGGCCAGGGCAATGGCGGGGTCGGAGGTGACATAGGACAGCACCAGCGCCACCAGCATGGCCAGGATCGCGCCATGACCAAAGCGGATCTGCACCATGTCACGCAGCACGAACACCAGCCCGCCCCAGGCAGACCAGATGATGTCCAGGTGCGGCGCCGACGAGAAGGCGCAGTTGATCAGCACGACGCTGCTGATGTAGGCGATCAGGAAGAGCATTTGAGGTTGGGGTATCGGGAACGGGTTGTGCAGGTTACTTGAGAGCGGGGGTTGGGGCCAAGTGATGGAGTGGCAGTGAGGGCCTCATCGTCGGAACGCCGCCCGGAGCCAGCCCGCTCCCACAGTGGATCGGGTTGAAACAGATTTTGTGTGCAGCCAAAGACCTTGTGGGAGCGGGCTTGCCCGCGATAGGGCCGCATATCCACCATTGAAGTCGACTGGCATACCACTCAAGCAGCAGCTACTTGGCCTTGTTGCCCACCATCCACAGCACCCCGCTCGCCTTCGCTCGCTCATGACACAACCCCAATACTCGGCGCCGCTCGTCGTTTTCCATGCGGCTCCAGCCGGTAATTTCCTGCACCGTGCGCTGGCAGCCGATGCAGATGTCATCGTCGTCCAGCGCACAGATGCTCACGCAGGGCGACAGCACCGGGCGTTCAGGGGTGGTCATTGTTCCTGCTCGACCAGGTCACGGGCATAGCGCTGGGCGTTATGCACGTAGTGGGCAGCGCTGGCTTCGAGCATTTTTTTCTGCGCTTCTGTCAGTTCGCGCACGACCTTGCCCGGCGACCCCATGACCAGCGAGCCATCGGGGATTTCCTTGCCTTCGCCAATCAGCGAGTTGGCGCCGATGATGCAGTTCTTGCCGATCTTCGCGCCGTTGAGAATCACCGCGTTGATGCCGATCAGGCTGTAATCGCCGACCGTGCAACCGTGCAGCATGGCGTTATGGCCGACGGTGACCCCCGTGCCCAAGGTCAGCGGGTAGCCCATGTCGGTGTGCATCACCGTGCCGTCCTGGACGTTGCTGTTTTTGCCGATCAGGATCAATTCGTTGTCGCCACGCAGCACCGCGTTGAACCAGACGTTGGCCCCCTCTTCCAGCTTGACCTTGCCCACCAGCACGGCATTGGGGGCAACCCAGCTCTGTGGATGGGTTTCGACGCGGGCGTCGCCCAGGCGGTATTTCATGGTGATGTCCTCAGGGCGCTGACTGGCCATACGAGCGTGGCTTCAGGTATTGATGAAACTCTTGGGCGGACGATGCAGGCTGATACGGGCGTCGTAGAGCAGGTTGATCAATTCGACGATCATGATCGCCGTCAAACCCCAGATCTTGTATTCGCCGTAGCGATAGCTCGGCACATACCAACTGCGCCCCTGGTAATCGATGCGATGGGTATGTTCACGGGGGTCCGCGCGAAAAAACTCCAGGGGCACGCTGAACACGGCAGCAATCTCGGCATCGTTGGCCTGGTACTCGACGAAATCCGGGATCACGCCCACATAAGGCGTGACCTTGATGCCGTGCAACGAGATCAATGGGCTCAACGGGCCGATCACCTCAACCAGCCCCGGTGGCAAGCCGATCTCTTCTTCAGCCTCGCGCAGGGCGGTGAAAACCAGGTCCGGGTCTTCGGGGTCGCGTCTTCCGCCGGGAAAGGCCACTTCGCCACCATGGGTCGAGAGCCCGCTGGCACGCAGGGTCAACACCAGTTCCGGCTCATCGCTGCGAGTGATGGGCACCAGGACTGCAGCCTCGGGGAAACGCTTGTCGGTTTCCAGTGTTCGGGGCGTGTGATTGCTTACTCGATGCAGTAGCTCGTCCAGCATGAGTCTTCTCGATTCGTTCTCTGCCTTGCATGATGCACCAATCGCATCGACCGCCCAACCCCCGGACGGTCGCGTGTCGCTAAACGACAACTTGCCGACAGCCACCGACGCACGCCAAGATGCACGGCACGATGCCCACCCCAATAGCCGCGGCCCCAGGAACCCCAGCATGAAATTTTGCAGTCAGTGCGGCAACCCGGTCACCCAGCGCATTCCCGAAGGCGACTCACGCCTGCGGTATGTCTGCGACAGCTGCCAGACCATCCACTACCAGAACCCCAATATCGTTGCCGGCTGCGTGCCGACCTGGGGTTCCAAAGTGTTGTTGTGCCGGCGTGCGATCGAGCCACGCCTGGGCTACTGGACCCTGCCCGCCGGTTTCATGGAGAACGGGGAGACCATCGAGCAGGCGGCCATTCGCGAAACCGCCGAAGAAGCCTGCGCGCGCGTGCGCAACCTGAGCATCTATACCTTGATCGATGTGCCGCACATCAGCCAGGTGCACGTATTCTTCCGCGCAGAGCTCGTCGACCTGGATTTTGCCGCCGGCCCCGAAAGCCTGGAAGTGGCACTTTTCGACGAAGCCGAGATTCCGTGGTCGGAGCTGGCTTTCCGCACGGTGGGCCGTACCTTAGAATGCTTCTTCGCTGACCGGCGGACCGAGGTGTACCCCGTACGGTCGGAATCGATCCCGCCGCTGGCCCAGCCTGCGATTACCTGAAAACAGTCATCACTAAAATATCTGCGTCACTTCTGGGGAATTGTTTCAATGCGTTGGTTGCTTGCTGTGTTCTGTCTGTCGCTCGCTGCGGTGACCCAGGCTTCCGCCGTGGGCACCTACAACGGCAAAGTCATCGAGAAAGTTCTGGTTCTCAAATCCGCCCACCAGTTGCAATTGATCAACGACGGCAAGCCGCTCAAGACCTATCGCATTTCCCTGGGCAAGGGGGCAAAAAAAGGCCCCAAATTGATCGAAGGCGACAAACGCACGCCAGAAGGTTTCTATTGGCTGGACTGGCGCAAGACCAGCGACAAGTTTTACCTGTCGATGCACATTTCCTACCCCAACATCACCGACTCGGCCCGCGCCCGGCGTGAAGGCGTAGAACCCGGCGGGATGATCATGATCCACGGCACGCCGGATTCGGAAGATAACCCGGAACAGCTGTTCCACACCCTGGACTGGACCGACGGCTGTATCGCCTTGCGCAACGTCGACATGCGCGAAGTGTGGAGCCTGGTGCCGGACGGCACGATGATCGAGATCCGCCCGTAAATTTCCAGTTTTATGGGGGGAATGTTCTGACGCCATCGCGGGCAAGCCCGCGATGGCGGCGCAACAGACAACAAAACAACAACTATCTACCACCAACCCCCTCCCCCACCCCCGTCACACTCATTCGATAACTATCCCAATTTTTTAAAAAGGATTTTGATCATGAATGACGTGACTGGTCGCGACGGCCCCGCCGCCTCGTCGCTGCGCAAAACCAGATTGCCGGCACTGAGCCCGGGGTTTGTCACCGAAGAAGATGCCGCACGCTGGGTTCAACAACGGATCCCGGCCGACTCGGACCGCGAGCACGGCAGTGTGATCCTGCGCCAGCCGGATGGCAGTTTTGTGGCCACCGAACCTGTACCCGGTGAAGCGAACCGCTTTGACCTGCGAACCCTCATCGACGTCGACTCCCAGGGCAGTTACGTCCACCCACCGGGTTACACCTGTGTGGCAAACGTCCACTCCCACCCGCCAGCCCACGACAAAGTTCGCGAGGCCAACCCGGGGCAGGATGAACTGACCCTCCGGTTGTTTCTCGGTTTTTTCTCCGAGATTGATTTCGTTGCCGACGTCTCGGAACGTACCTTTTTTGGCAGCGCGTATCTCTGCGGGCCCGACGGGTCGCTGTTGAAATATTCGCCCAGCGGTTCGAAGGAAGAGTTCAGCTACTACCTGTGGCTCAAGGCCGGCGCGCCCCGCAATAACCCGGTGGGCGTCTACGGGGTAGCGAATGTCATCCGCAAAATCGCCTCGCTGGGTGAGCTGTCGGTCATTGTGTCAAACAAGGACTGGGGCGATTCGGTCGGCAAGGTCCCCACGGACTGGAAGCCCGCCAGAGCCTTCTCCAAGGGCGTGATTACTCAAATGCCAGCCATGAGGCGCCTGTGCATCAGCGCCGAACATGCCGTCCTGGCGGCATTGAAGTTCAAAAGTGCGCAGTCCTGGGGCCTGGTGCTTAAAGACGCTTCACGCCAAGCGTACGTCGCCACACAGGCGCGCCCCGCCGGTCGTGCAGCCTGGACCCCCGCCGCCTTTTTCCCCGCAGGCGAGGACGCAAGCTTGCAACTGCCCGCCGGTTACCTGCTGGAAGGCTTCTACTATGCATCCAGGCCCGATCCCGCCGAGGCCCCGCATCACGAGCCGTGGCTGTACGAGAATTTTTTCACGCCAGCGGATCTGGCCCTCGCCATCGCTTGCTACCGGAACAACCGAGTGGATCGGGGCAATGCCCTGTCGCTCTATATGCAAGCCGGCGATATGTCCCTGTTGAAATACAGCTTCAGTGGCTCGGCGCTGGAGGCGGCACTGAGCACGGACAATCCCGATGGCTCCGTGGGCGATGGGGGCCGGCAAGCCGGCCTGCGCGCCGGGACGCTCAAGCCCAGCGAGTTCGTCACCGCCGTGGCACAGGCCGGGCAGCTTGAAGTCGTGCGCGCCAGCGCCTTATGGGCCAGGCCCGGTATCGTGGGCCCTGAGTGGACAGCCTTTGCCGGGTTCTCATGGCCGATTCTCAGTCCACTGTTTCTATCAGCCGATGACGCGGCCCGTTACCTGCATCGCCAGATCGGCCATCGCAGGGATCGTCAGTTTGCGGGCTACATCTTTGAACGCAGCGACCACCGGTTCGTCGCCACGTTGGCACTCGAGGGCGGGATCGAGTCCCTTCGCGACGGCCAGTTCTACCCTCGCGACAATGCAGCCCGGTCGATTTTTCCTCAAGGCTTGGCCCTGCACAGTCGTTATGTGTCCCATAAGGCCCTGTCACAGCTCGACCCTGACAAGGTGCAAAGGCTCAAATGGTCCCGGCAAGAGGCCGCCCTGAGCCTGCAAATGTTCAGCGTCGAGGAAATGCGACAGGTCTTGCTCGATCAACTGCCGCTGTATCTCTCCGGCTCCGCCAAAAGTCTGTTGCGCTTCGACCCTGTCGAGACCGGCACCACCCGGGCATTCGAAAAGCGCCTGGGCACGCCCAAATACCCGGGCCCCGTCGTTGCGGAACTGGAAACCGGCGTGACCCTGCCCAATGCATTCATCAAGGAGCAGGCCGCAGCCGGTCGCCTGACCGTGGTGGTGAACAGCGAGATGTGGGGCCCCCGAGGCCCCGTCACGCCCGCCTGGTCGGCGGCCTACGCGCCATGGAAATGGAAACGCCCCGAGCAGGTCGCGTTTGGCGCGGTGTTCTATTCCGCGGATGCTGCCGCTGAAGACCAATATGCCCGCGACGTGCGCCTGCATGATCAGGAAAAAGCCTGGTTTGGTTTCATCCTCAAGCACACCGAGCGCGATGAGTACGTCGCCAGCGAGTTGATCCCGGTCAGCGATGCCAGAAATGATGTATTCCAGCCGCAAAGCCTGTTCGGTGTCACCAAAACTCCACCCTGGTACACCTATCCGCAAGGTTTCCAGCGCCATGCGTTCTTTTACTCGCGCCAGCGCTTGAAACATTCGCAGGAACAGCCTTCCGCCTGGCTCTCACAGTACTTCATTGCGCCCAACGATCTTTATTCTGCCGTCTATTACTCACGACGCCGGCCGGTTACGGAGTCAGCCGACGCCATCGCCCTGTACATTTCCACACAGGATGGCGCCCTGCTCAAATTCGACAATCGAAAGGGCAACCGACTCTTCGACAATGACGTGCCGGGCCTGGGCCTCGACGACTTCAATAGCCTGCTGAGCAGTGGGAAAATGCAGCCTGAAGATTATGTGCGCGCGACCATCAAACACGGTGGGCTGCACGTTATGCGCACCAGCCCGTGCTGGGACCAACCTGGGCCGCTGGATTCGGATTGGCGCCCATTCATGAATCTGCAAAGGCGCTGGTTGAGTCCCGCGTTCAAGAACATCGATGACGCCGCACTTTACGCCCGCGCCCTGTTGCCCGATGAACCGCGACTCTTTGGCGGTCTGCTGCTGATCCGCGCGGATGGGTTGTACCTTTGCACGCAACCTGTGGAAGTGGCCAATGATGACTTCGATATCAACGCGATCTACCCCGCGCAAAGCGTTCTGAGCGGATTGTTTCCCGGACACTGCAAAGTCGCCGGTCGCTACCGCTCCCGAGTGGCGCGCGAGCCGTCGATCGTGCTGTCGCACCTGCAAAAGCAGACTTACTTGAATATGCTGTCGGTCGACACCCTGTTCACAGCCTTTGACCGCAGGACAATCCCGCCCCCCCAGGCAACCCCGGGGCGCGACGAGTACCTGTTTGGCCCGCAGGGCGCAATCATTCGCTATCGCAGCGGTTTGTTGGCCGATCTGCAGGCGCAGTTGAAGCAGGCTGTACAAGGCGTCACGGTCGATGATTCGAACCTGAACCGCGACGGCGTCAAGCAACTGCTCTACAGCGGCGCTCTCACGCCCGGCAACTGGGTCAACTGCCTGGCCAGCGCCGGCGAGTTACAGGTCGTGACCGGCAGCCGCTTCTGGGGAACACGCCGCAAGGTGAGCCAATGGCAACCCTACCCCGTCGCCGCAACGATCGAAACCAGGGCCGTGGCCGCCCCCCTGTGCGGTCCGGTGTTCGTCCAGGACAACGCGGCAGCGCGCCATGTTCATGAAACCGCCGGCGAGCGAAGCAATGCAACATTCGGCCTGATTTTATCGAGCGCTCGAGACGGTTTGTTCCACGCCAGCCTCCCGCTGGAAATCCAGCCTTCAGCGATCACGACTGACCGTATCCTGCCACGGGGCGTGCCGCCCGCTCACCACGTCGTGCACGCGCTTTACTTATGCGCCCGACGCCCGCTGGCGAGCGAGAAGGAGCAGGATTGCCGACGCTTCCTGTTCTCGCCACTCGACGTGCATCAAATTTGTTCAGCGGCGTACACCCCGCAAGGGTACAGGTCGATCTACTTCTCCTGCGCCGACGGTGCGCTGTTGCGTTTCGCGATGAGCGATTTCGAGCCAGGCAATTTCCTTGATGCCTTTGGCCAGATCGAGCTGCGCAAAAACCAGTTCGCGACCTGGGAACAAGCCACGCAGGATGAAGATGACCTTGCGCGAGACCGATTTAATCTGCCCGACTACATAGGTCGCATGGCCCGGGCCGGCCATCTCGACGTCATCGTCACCAGCGATTACTGGTCACGTCATGGCCGGGTGGACGGAACCTGGCAACCGCGCATGGCGGATGTGTCGACTCAGCAACGCTGGCAGGACAACCCGGAGCCTGCGCTGGGCCCCGTCTTCGATCATTGCGACGATGCCGCCCGCTACATCCAGCAGCGGGCCGGCAACGCCCACAACGTCGACTCGACTGTCGATAGCGCCATTCTTGCCCGCATGGCATCGCAGCCCGACACCGCTGAGCGTTTCGTCCCGATGGAACCGCAGGTCAACAACGCCAGCGGGGAGAACTCGGTCAATCGTATTTTCCGCCCGCGGCATGATCCTTCCAGGTCTGTGGTTGACCACTACCCGACCTATCCCCTGGGGTACGAACCCGTGGCATCGCATCAGTTGCATTTTTCCGGTGACACCCATCACCCCGCCAAAACTGATCAGGTGTACGCCAACTTCGCTTCACCGGCCATGGTTCGTGAACGTACCCATGACCTGAAAAACAAGGGTTTCGACCTCCGCTACTATTACTGCTCCACCCCCCACGGGGTGCTGCTCAGGTACACCCCCGAGTACACCAGCGCCGAGAAAACACTGCTATCGACGATGCCAGTGGTGTTCGAAGGCGGCAGGTGGGTCACGAAGCTCACGCCGGAAGATTTCATTAGCCGCCTGATCGAGCTCGGGGATTTTCGAGTACTGATCGCTGGGCACTACTGGCGACAGTCCGGGCGAATGGGCAAGCAGTGGCGGGAGCAGCGCCAGCAGTCGCCGAATGTGGGTGTCGTTCACCCCCGTGACGAATTGTAGAGTGGTTGAGGCATTAAAAAACCCGCTGGCCATACAGGCCCAGCGGGTTTTTATCGCCAGCACAAAAGATCAGAAATCTTCCAGCTGCCAGACTTCATAAGCCGGTGTCTCGTAGGGGTGACTGAGTTTCAACGCCGCCACGGCCGCCTTGATCAACTCATCCGCCACCACCAGCTCAACCTTCCACTCTTGCACCACTTCGACCTGGCCGATCTGCCCAATGGACGGCTGACTGCCATCCAACGCGCGAAACTGGCCCTGGCCCAGCACTTGCCAGGCACAGTGGTCATAGTCGCCGATGCGCCCGCCGCCCGCTTCGAAGACAGCGGTTTTAACCGTCTCGACGTGACTGTCGGGCACAAAGAAGGCGAGCTTGTACACCGTCTCAGTTCACCCAGACGCGGGCGTTGCGGAACATGCGCATCCACGGCGCGTCTTCGTTCCAGTCATCGGAACGCCACGAGTTCTGCACGGCGCGGAACACGCGCTCCGGGTGCGGCATCATGATGGTGACGCGACCGTCGCGGCTGGTCAGACCGGTGATCCCCCGCGGCGAACCGTTCGGGTTGGCCGGGTAGGTCTCGGTGACCTTGCCGTGGTTGTCGACGAAACGCAGGGCCACACACCCGGACAGATCGGCTTCCAGCAGCGCCTCTTCGCTCTCGAACTCGGCATGGCCTTCGCCGTGGGCAATGGCGATCGGCATGCGCGAACCGGCCATGCCCTGCAGGAAGATCGAGTTCGACTCCTGGACCTGAACCATCGCCACGCGCGCTTCGAACTGCTCGGAACGGTTGCGGACGAAGTGCGGCCAGAACTCGCTGCCTGGAATCAGCTCGTGCAGGTTGGACATCATCTGGCAACCGTTGCACACGCCGAGGGTGAAGCTGTCGTTACGTTCGAAGAAGCCCTGGAAGGCATCGCGGGCGCGGCTGTTGAACAGGGCCGATTTGGCCCAGCCTTCACCGGCACCCAGTACGTCACCGTAGGAGAAGCCACCGCAAGCGACCAGACCCTTGAACTCGTTCAGGTCAACACGGCCTGCGAGGATGTCGCTCATGTGCACGTCGATCGCGTTGAAACCGGCGCGGTCAAATGCGGCGGCCATTTCCACCTGGCCATTGACGCCCTGCTCACGCAGTACGGCGACCTGTGGGCGGATGCCTTTTTTGATGTAGGGCGCGGCAACGTTTTCGTTGACGTCGTAGCTGAGCTTGAAGTTCAGACCCGGATTGTCTTCTTCCAGCAGCACGTCGAATTCCTGCTCGGCGCAGTCGGCGTTGTCGCGCAGGCGCTGGATCTGGTAGCTGGTCTCGGCCCACTGACGTTGCAGCAGACGACGCTGGCCTTCGAAAACGGTATCGCCGTTGAAAGTAATGTTGATCTGGCCGTTGTTGATCGGCTGGCCAACTACCGATACACAGTCGCCCAGGCCCGCCGCGCTGAATTGCGCAAGGATGTCCGGGGTCGCGTCCTGGCGAACCTGGATCACCGCGCCCAGTTCTTCGTTGAACAGGATGGCGGCGATATCCGCAGCGCCGTCCGCCAGGCTGTCGAGATTCAGGCTCAGACCGCAGTGACCGGCAAAGGCCATTTCCACGACGCTGGTCAGCAAACCACCATCGGAACGGTCGTGATACGCCAGCAGGTGACCATCGGCGTTCAAGCCCTGGATCACCGCGAAGAAAGCTTTCAGGTCTTCGGCGTCGTCAACGTCCGGTGCCTGTTTACCAAGCTTGCCGTGAACCTGGGCAAGGATCGAGGCGCCCATGCGGTTCTGGCCACGTCCCAGGTCGATCAGGATCAGGTCGGTGGTGCCCTTGTCCATGCGCAGTTGCGGCGTCAGGGTTTGACGGATGTCAGCCACAGGCGCGAAACCGGTCACGATCAGCGACATGGGCGAAGTGACGGTCTTGTCTTCGCCGTTGTCATTCCAGCGCGTGGCCATGGACATGGAGTCCTTGCCCACCGGAATGGTGATACCCAGCTCAGGGCACAGCTCCATGCCGACGGCCTTAACGGTGTCGTACAGACGTGCATCTTCACCCGGGTGGCCGGCAGCGGACATCCAGTTCGCCGACAGTTTGATGTCGGAGAGCTTGTTGATGCGCGAGGCGGCGATGTTGGTCAGGGTTTCGCCAATCGCCATGCGACCCGAGGCCGGAGCATCCAGCAGCGCCAGCGGAGTACGCTCGCCCATGGCCATGGCTTCACCGGTGTAGACGTCGAAGCTGGTGGCGGTGACGGCAACGTCGGCCACCGGCACCTGCCATGGACCAACCATCTGGTCACGTGCCACAAGGCCGGTGATGGTGCGGTCGCCAATGGTGATCAGGAAGCTCTTGCTGGCGACGGCCGGGTGATGCAGGACGCGCTCGACACTGTCGGCGATGTCCAGGGTCGACGGATCGAAATCGTCACCCAGTTCATTTTCACGGACCACCGAACGGTGCATGCGCGGGGCCTTGCCCAGCAGCACTTCCAGGGGCATGTCCACCGGGCTGTTGCCGAAGTGGCTGTCAGTGACGGTCAGTTGGGGCTCGGCAGTGGCTTCACCGACCACCGCGAACGGGCAACGCTCGCGTTCGCAGATCGCCTGGAAGCGCTCGAAGTCGGCCGGACCGACCGCCAGGACGTAACGCTCCTGGGATTCGTTGCTCCAGATTTCGTGCGGGGCCATGCCCGGCTCGTCGTTTGGAATGTTGCGCAGTTCGAAACGGCCACCACGGTCGCCATCGTTGACCAGTTCCGGGAAGGCGTTGGACAGGCCGCCTGCACCCACGTCGTGGATGAAGCTGATCGGGTTCTTGTCACCCAACTGCCAGCAACGGTCGATGACTTCCTGGCAGCGACGTTCCATTTCCGGGTTTTCGCGCTGTACCGAAGCGAAGTCCAGGTCCGCCGAGCTGGTGCCGGTGGCCATGGAGGAAGCAGCGCCGCCGCCCAGACCGATCAGCATGGCCGGGCCGCCCAGCACGATCAGCTTGGAGCCAACGACGATCTCGCCTTTCTTGACGTGTTCTTCACGAATGTTGCCCATGCCGCCGGCCAGCATGATCGGCTTGTGGTAACCGCGAACTTCGTCGCCATGGGGCGTGGAGATCGACTGCTCGAAGGTGCGGAAGTAGCCGGTCAATGCCGGACGACCGAATTCGTTGTTGAATGCAGCGCCGCCCAGTGGGCCTTCGATCATGATGTCCAGCGCGGTGACGATGCGCTCCGGCTTGCCGTATGGCACTTCCCACGGCTGTTCGAAGCCCGGGATCTGCAGGTTGGACACGGTGAAGCCGGTCAGTCCGGCCTTTGGCTTGGCGCCACGGCCGGTTGCGCCTTCGTCGCGGATCTCGCCACCGGAACCGGTGGACGCGCCCGGGAATGGGGCAATCGCGGTCGGGTGGTTGTGGGTCTCGACTTTCATCAGGATGTGCACCGGTTCCTGCACCGCGCCGTACTGGCGGGTTTCAGGGTCCGGGAAGAACCGGCCAGCGACGTTACCGACGATCACCGAAGCGTTGTCCTTGTAAGCGGACAGGACGCCTTCGCTGTGCATCTGGTAAGTGTTCTTGATCATGCCGAACAGGCTTTTTTCCTGGCTCTGGCCGTCGATGTCCCAACTGGCGTTGAAGATCTTGTGACGGCAGTGCTCGGAGTTCGCCTGGGCGAACATCATCAGTTCGATGTCATGCGGGTTGCGCTTCAAGCCGACGAAAGCATTGACCAGGTAGTCAATTTCGTCTTCCGCCAGGGCCAGGCCCAGCTCGGTGTTGGCTTTTTCCAGCGCGGCGCGACCGCCGCCCAGCACGTCGATGGCCGTCAGCGGCTTGGGTTCGGCGTGGCTGAACAGACCGGCAGCCTGCTCCAGGTTACCGAGGACAATCTGGGTCATGCGGTCGTGCAGCGCATCCGAGATCGACTGGGCGTCGGCGTCGCTGAACTGGCCGGCAACATAGAACGCGATACCGCGCTCCAGGCGCTGGATCTTGCTCAGGCCACAGTTGCGGGCGATATCGCTGGCCTTGCTGGACCACGGCGAGATGGTGCCGAAACGCGGCAACACCAGGAACAGACGGCCGGTGGGCTCTTGTACCGGAACGCTGGGGCCGTACTTCAGAAGGCGCGCGAGCACCTGCTGTTCGTCGCCGGTCAGGACGCCGGTAACTTCGGCGAAGTGAGCGAATTCAGCATACAGGCCACTGACAGCCGGAACCTTCTGGCTCAGTTGCTCAAGAAGTTTGCTGTGGCGAAAGGCAGAAAGGGCAGGAGCGCCGCGCAGGATCAACATCTTCGGGACAGCCTCGGGAAGGGGTGTGCTTTGAGGCCGTGCATTCTAGCCTAAACCGCCCGCGACATCACCCGAAACGGTACACACGGTCGTCCCCGGCCGCCAAGCCGTTTTTTTGCACGTGAAACAACGGCTCGCCAAGGGATATTTTTACTGTCACAAATTGTCATCAGAGCCCATTCCTGCGGGCTCCAGAGGGGTTTGCCAGGTTCTAGCAGACAAGGCCCTCGCTGTCGATATATGGCGCTCGTGGTCCTTTGCGTATACTGCGCAGATGTTTTCCCCAACGGCTTTGCGTCCGCGATTCGGCAAATGGCTGATCGCAACCGGACTCTTCCTGATGCTCAGTGGCTGTGTTGATAAACCCAACACCCTCGAGCGCGTAAAGGAGGATGGTGTGCTGCGGGTGGTTACCCGAAACAGCCCCGCTACCTACTTTCAGGATCGCAACGGTGAAACCGGCTTCGAATACGAGCTGGTGAAGCGCTTCGCCGACGATCTGGGGGTCGAACTCAAGATCGAGACCGCCGACAACCTCGACGACCTGTTCAGCCAGGTGGGCAAGCCCAATGGTCCGGTGATCGCGGCGGCCGGCCTGGTCAGCAGCGAGCAGCGCAAGAAGCAAGTGCGCTTTTCCCACTCCTACCTCGAAGTCACCCCGCAGGTCATCTATCGCAACGGTCAGTCGCGACCGACCGAGGCCAAGGATCTGATCGGCAAGAAGATCATGGTGCTCAAGGGCAGCACCCACGCCGGACAACTGGCCGAGTTGAAACAGCAGTTTCCCGGTATCGAATACGAAGAGTCCGACGCGGTTGAAGTGGTCGACCTGCTGCGCATGGTGGATGAAGGCCAGATCGACCTGACACTGGTCGATTCCAACGAAGTGGCGATGAACCAGGTCTACTTCACCAATATCCGCGTTGCGTTCGACCTGGGCGATGCCAGCGAACAGAGTTGGGCAGTGGCAGCCGGCGAGGACAACAGCCTGCTCAACGAGATTAACGCCTACCTCGACAAAGTGAAGAAGAACGGCACCCTGCAACGCCTCAAGGACCGTTACTACGGGCATGTCGATGTACTCGGCTACATGGGCGCCACCACCTTTGCCCAACACTTGCAGCAGCGCCTGCCCAAGTATGAGCAGCACTTCAAGAACTTCGCAAAAAAGGAAAAGGTCGACTGGCGCCTGCTGGCGGCCATTGGCTACCAGGAATCGCTATGGCAGCCGACCGTCACCTCGAAGACCGGCGTGCGCGGCCTGATGATGCTGACCCAGAACACCGCGCAGGCCATGGGCGTGTCCAATCGCCTGGACCCCAAGCAAAGCATCATGGGTGGCGCCAAGTACCTGGCCTACATGAAGGATCAACTGGACGAATCGATCCAGGAGCCGGATCGTACCTGGTTTGCCCTGGCGGCCTACAACGTCGGCAGCGGCCACCTGGATGACGCACGCAAGCTGGCGGCCAAGGAAGGGCTGAACCCCGACAAGTGGCTGGACGTGAAAAAGATACTGCCACGCCTGTCGCAGAAGCAGTGGTACAGCAAGACCCGCTACGGCTACGCCCGCGGCGGCGAGCCTGTGCATTTCGTGGCGAACATCCGCCGCTACTACGACATCCTTACCTGGGTGACCCAACCGCAGCTTGAAGGCAACCAGGTCGCCGAAGGCAACCTGCATGTGCCAGCGATCGACAAGAGCAAGCCGGCCCAGGAAACGCCGCCGCTCTGATCCACGATACCCACTTTACTGTAGGAGCGAGCACGCTCGCGATGGTCGTCAACGATCATGTTGGCGACCTGACACCCCGCGGTGACAGTACGACCATCGCGAGCATGCTCGCTCCTACAGGATGGGGTTCGTTTTGATCGTTCCCACGATCATGCCGCTGGTCAGGCCTTGGCCGCCGCCAGGATCAGCGCTTTCATCTCGGCGACGGCGGACTTGAAGCCGACGAACAACGCATGCGCCACCAGCGCATGGCCGATGTTCAATTCGTTGATGCCCTTGATCGCCGCGACGGCTTCGACGTTGTGGTAGTGCAAACCGTGACCCGCGTTGACGATCAGCCCCTGGGCCAGGCCAAACGCCACGCCGTCGGCGACGCGCTTGAGCTCTTCAGCCACTTCGGCCGGCGTCTGGGCATCGGCGTAACGGCCGGTGTGCAACTCGATGGCCGGCGCACCGACGCGGCGCGAGGCTTCGATCTGCCGCTCGTCGGCATCGATGAACAGAGATACTTCAGAACCGAGCTTCGACAGGCGCTCCACGGCCGCCTTGATCCGCGCCTCTTGACCCGCTACGTCGAGGCCGCCTTCGGTGGTCAGTTCCTGGCGGGTTTCCGGGACCAGGCAAATGTGCGCCGGACGGATGCGCTCGGCGAACGCCATCATTTCTTCGGTGACGCCCATTTCGAAGTTCATACGGGTTTGCAGCACATCCTTGAGTAGCAACACGTCGCGCTCCTGAATGTGCCGACGGTCTTCACGAAGGTGTACGGTAATGCCGTCAGCGCCCGCCTCTTCCGCGTCCAGTGCCGCCTTGACCGGGTCCGGGTAGCGAGTGCCCCGGGCCTGACGCAGGGTGGCAACGTGGTCGATGTTCACGCCAAGAAGAATGCGGGTGCTGGTGGTCACGGAAATGCTCCAGTAGAAGAGAAAGTTCGGTGCACAGCATACACGCTGAATTTATGGCTTTCGAAACAACTCTCGAGATACGAGCGGCCGACCGCCCAAATGCACAGCCAGGGCCTGACGCATCAAGCGCTTGGCCGCCGATAACGCACCGGGGGCCGACCAGTCGGCTTCGGCCATGGCCAGAAGCTCGGTGCCGTTGAAGAGGCCGGGTTGCAACAGATAGACCTGCTCCAGACCGGCGTCGACTTGCAGGCGGTAGAGCCCCGACGGGTCGATGGGCGCGCCATGGATGTCCGCAGACAGTGCAAAACCGTATCCGAGATCGTCGAGCAGGCGCCATTCGAAGGAGCGCAGCAACGGCTCCAGCGGCCGCCCTTCGGCCAAGGCCAGCAGCGTTGCGGCGTAGTGATCGAACACAGCGGGATGAGGGTCTTCAGCGGGCAGCAGACGAATCAACAGCTCGTTGAGATAGAGGCCACTGAACAGCGCTTCGCCATGCAGCCAGGTGGAGACCCCGGCACTTTCCATGCGCCCGACGTTTTTCAACTCGCCCCGCCCGCGAAACTCCACTTCCAACGGCACGAACGGCCGCGCCAGGGTCCCCGCCTTGCCCCGCGCACTGCGCAACACCGCCCGCAACCGCCCTTGCGGCGTGATGAAATCCACCAACGCACTGTTTTCCCGGTAGGCGCGGGAGTGGAGGACGTAGGCGGGTTGGCCTGAAGCTGGGGGTTGCGACATGGAAGCCTGGGTTCTGGCGATAGGAATGCAATCTTACAAACAACAGAAAGCAATGTGGGAGCGAGCAAGCCCGCTCCCACAGAGGTATCGGCGTTCAGGAGCCGGCTTACAGGTCGCCGTAACCCAGTGAACGCAATGCGCGCTCATCGTCGGACCAGCCGCCTTTGACCTTCACCCAGAGGTTGAGCATTATCTTGGAGTCGAACAGCAGCTCCATATCCTTGCGCGCCTCGGTGCCAATGCGTTTGATACGCTCACCCTTGTCGCCAATGATGATCTTCTTCTGGCCATCACGCTCGACGAGGATCAAGGCATGAATGTGCAGGGTCTTGCCCTGCTGCTTGAACTCTTCGATTTCCACGGTGATCTGGTACGGCAGCTCGGCACCCATCTGGCGCATGATCTTCTCGCGCACCAGTTCGGCGGCAAGGAAGCGGCTGCTGCGGTCGGTAATCTGGTCTTCGGGGAAGAAGTGATCGTTCTCCGGCAAGTGCTCGGCAATCACGCGCTCCAGCGCATCGAGGTTGTGCCCGTGCTGCGCCGAAATCGGGATGATCTGCGCGTTGGGCAGTTGTTCCTGCAGCCAGGACAGGTGCGGCATCAGCTCGGTCTTGTCCTCGATGCGGTCAGTCTTGTTCAGCGCCACGATCAGCGGACCGGTCACGTACTGGACGCGCTCGAGCACCATCTGGTCCTCTTCGGTCCATTTGGTGCGATCCACCACGAAGATCACCACGTCGACGTCTTTCAACGCCGCCGAAGCAGTCTTGTTCATATAGCGGTTCAACGCCTTTTCGCCACCCTTGTGCATGCCTGGGGTGTCGACGTAGATCGCCTGCACGTTGCCTTCGGTCTTGATGCCCAGCATGTTGTGGCGAGTGGTCTGGGGCTTGCGCGAAGTGATGGCGAGTTTCTGGCCGAGGATGTGATTGAGCAGCGTGGACTTGCCCACGTTGGGACGGCCGACGATGGCAACATAGCCACAGCGAGTTGCGTTTGAATCAGTCATTGCCATTCTCCACACCCAGGGCAATCAGTGCTGCGGCGGCCGCTACCTGTTCGGCAATACGACGGCTCACACCTTGACCCCGGCTTTTTTCATTCAGTAAGACAACTTCGCATTCGACGAAAAACGTTCGGCAATGCGGTTCACCCTGGATATCCACCACTTCGTAACGCGGCAGCTCACAACCACGCGACTGCAGGAATTCCTGCAGGCGGGTTTTCGGGTCCTTGTTGGTGTCGACCAGCGTCAGCCCCTCGAACTCGCCAGCCAACCAGGCCAGCACGCGTTCACGTGCCACTTCGATGCCAGCGTCCAGGTAGATCGCGCCGATCAATGCTTCCAGGGCATCGGCAAGAATCGACTCGCGACGGAAACCGCCGCTTTTCAACTCGCCGGAGCCCAGGCGCAGGTAGTCACCCAGATCAAAACCACGGGCCAGTACCGCCAGGGTCTCACCTTTGACCAAACGTGCGCGCAATCGCGACAACTGGCCTTCGCGGGCAAGCGGGAAGCGATCGAACAGCGCCTCGCCAGCAACGAAGTTGAGGATGGCATCACCGAGGAATTCCAGGCGCTCATTGTTGCGCCCGGCGAAACTGCGGTGAGTCAGGGCAAGGACCATCAATTCCTGGTCCTTGAAGGTGTAACCGAGCTGACGCTCTAGACGGCTTAAGGAGACGCTCACGGTTTACCCACGCTGAGTTCGTGGCTGGATGCCAGCGCGAGGGTGCGGCGCAGGCTTGGGACAATTAACGCTGTGTTCAAAAATTACGTCCTGAATATCATGGTCTGCATGCACCTGGCGCCGCTTGTGGCTACTCCAGAAATGCATTCGGCGCTGTGTTCAACAGCGCCGTGTGTGATTACTTGATCAAGCCAACCCGCGAAAAGTTCGGCAGATGACTGAGTTTGGGTTCCGGCCAGCTCATCCAGACGGCGAAGGCCTTGCCGACGATATTCTTGTCGGGAACCATGCCCAGCAGATCCTTGGGAATGGTTGGATCATCCCAGTAACGACTGTCGTTGGAGTTGTCGCGGTTGTCGCCCATCATGAAGTAGTGCCCGGCAGGCACGGTCCAGGTATGGTCGGGAGCGGCGCGATAACGGCTCATCTCCTTTCGGATCAGGTGCTCGGCGGCTCCGAGTTTTTCCTTGTACAGCTCGGCGCTGCCCAGGGTACCCGGCTCGGCACCGACCAGTTGCTCGGCAATCGACTCACCATTGACGAACAGGCGCTTGTCAGCGGTGTAGCGCACCTGATCGCCCGGCAGGCCAACCACACGCTTGATGTAGTTGACGTTCGGGTCGCTCGGGTAGCGGAACACCATCACATCACCGCGCTGCGGATCACCTACTTCGATGACCTTCTTGTCGATCACCGGCAAGCGAATCCCGTAGGAAAACTTGTTCACCAGGATGAAGTCACCCACGTCCAGGGTCGGTTTCATCGACCCGGAAGGAATCTGGAACGGTTCCACCAGGAACGAGCGCAGCACCAGCACGATGAACAGCACCGGAAAGAACGACTTGCCGTACTCGACCAGCAGCGGCTCCTTGTTCAGTTTCTCGACCACCATCCCGTCAGGCTGGCTGACGCTGCCCTGATAGGAAGCAATGGCGGCACGCCGGCGCGGCGCCAGGAATACCAGATCGAGCAACGCCAGGAGGCCGCAGACGAAAACAGCGATGACCAGCAACAGCGGGAAATTTAGCGACATAGGACCTAACTATCCAACCTGAGCACGGCGAGGAAGGCTTCTTGTGGAATTTCCACGTTGCCGACCTGTTTCATGCGTTTCTTACCGGCCTTTTGCTTCTCAAGCAGTTTTTTCTTACGGCTGACGTCACCGCCGTAGCATTTGGCCAATACGTTCTTTCTGAGTGCCTTGACGGTTGTACGCGCCACGATCTGACCGCCAATGGCCGCCTGGATCGCCACGTCGAACATCTGCCGCGGAATCAGTTCTTTCATCTTCTCGGTCAACTGGCGCCCTTTGTAGTGCGCGTTGTCCTTGTGCACGATCAGCGCCAGGGCATCGACCTTGTCGCCGTTGATCAACACATCCAGTTTCACCAAATTAGCCGATTGATAACGATCGAAATGGTAATCCAGCGAAGCATAGCCGCGACTGGTGGATTTCAGACGATCGAAGAAGTCCAGCACCACTTCGTTCATCGGCAGATCGTAGGTCACCTGCACCTGATTGCCGAGGAACAGCATGTCGTGCTGCACGCCACGCTTCTCGATGCACAGGGTGATGACGTTGCCCAGGTGTTCCTGTGGCACAAGAATATTGGCCCGAACGATCGGTTCGCGCATGTCTTCGAGGGAAGACACGTCCGGCAATTTCGACGGGTTATCGACGTAGATCGTCTCGCCGGTCTTGAGCACCAGTTCGAAGATTACCGTCGGTGCAGTGGTGATCAGGTCCAGGTCGTATTCGCGCTCCAGGCGTTCCTGGATAATCTCCATGTGCAGCATGCCGAGGAAGCCGCAACGGAAGCCGAAGCCCAGGGCGTCGGAGCTTTCCGGGGTGTATTGCAGGGACGAATCGTTCAGGGTGAGCTTTTGCAGGGCGTCACGGAAGTCTTCGAAATCGTCGGAGCTGACCGGGAACAGGCCGGCGTAGACCTGCGGCTGAATGCGCTTGAAGCCGGGCAGCACGTCGACATCAGGCGTGCTGCTCAGGGTCAGGGTATCGCCCACTGGCGCACCGTGAATGTCCTTGATACCGGCGATGATGAAGCCCACTTCACCGGCCTTCAGGTCAGTTGTGGCGGTATGTTTGGGGTTGAACACGCCGACGCTGTCCACCAGGTGGACCTTGCCGGTGGACTTGACCAGGATCTTGTCGCCCTTCTTCACCCGGCCATGGCGTACACGCACCAGGGACACAACCCCCAGGTAGTTGTCAAACCAGGAGTCGATGATCAACGCTTGCAGCGGATCTTCGATGTTACCGGTGGGCGCCGGAATGGTTGCAACCAGGCGTTCAAGCACTTCATCGACACCCAGGCCGGTCTTGGCACTGCAAGTGACCGCGTCGGTGGCATCGATGCCAATGATTTTCTCGATTTCGTCCTTCACGCGATCAGGATCGGCCTGTGGCAAGTCGATCTTGTTCAGCACAGGCATCACTTCCAGGCCCTGCTCGATCGCCGTGTAGCAGTTGGCTACGGACTGCGCTTCCACGCCCTGACCGGCATCCACCACCAGCAGTGCGCCTTCACAGGCCGCCAGGGATCGGCTGACTTCGTAGGTGAAGTCAACGTGGCCGGGGGTATCAATGAAGTTCAGCTGGTAGTTGATACCATCTTTGGCTTTGTAATAAAGGGTAACGCTGTGCGCCTTGATGGTGATCCCGCGCTCGCGTTCAAGGTCCATGGAGTCCAGCACCTGGGCTTCCATTTCACGCTCGGCCAGGCCGCCACACATCTGGATGAAGCGATCGGCCAGCGTCGACTTGCCATGGTCAATGTGGGCGATGATGGAGAAATTGCGGATATGACTCAAATCACTCACGGATCAACACTCAAAAAGGCTGCAGGCATGGCCCGCCGAAAAATAGCCGGGAATTGTACCTGATCCACGGTGCTAGCGTCACGTTCGCAGGTCAGACGGCGCCTACAAAAACGCCCCGGTCTTGCGACAGGGGCGTTTTTGTAGGCGGTGAAGGCAGCAAATCGCCGGGATCAACCCGCGCGGCGTAGCAGCCAGACACCAGCCAGAGCACAGATTCCCGCCGGCACCAGCACCGCAAACAGCGGGGAGAAGCCAAACACCAGGCTTGAAGGACCGAGCAGATCCTGAACAATACGGAAGGTGAACCCCACCAGCACGCCGGTAAACACCCGCTGACCGAGTGTCACCGAACGCAGCGGGCCGAAAATGAAGGAGATCGCCATCAACACCAGCGCGGCGGTGACCAGCGGCTGCAACACCTTGACCCAAAATGCCAGCCAATAACGGCCATTGCTAAGGCCCTGATCGGCCAGGTAGTGGATGTAGCCCCACAGACCCGTGATCGACAGCGACTCTGGCGCCATGACCACGGTACTCAGCAATTGCGGGCTCAGGGCCACGTTCCAACGCTCGACCGGGGTGTTCACCACTTCCGTGCTGCGCTCATGGAACAGCGTGGTGGTCACGTCACTGAGCTGCCAGTGATCCTGGTCGAACTCGGCACGTTTGGCGAAGCTTGCCGACAGCATGTGCCGCTCTTTATCGAAGTGATAACGGGTCACGCCGTAGAGAATGCCGTTGGGTTGGACCGAGTTGACATGGATGAACTCGTCGCCCTGGCGGTGCCACATGCCGTGCTTGGCGCTTTGCGCATCGCCGCTGCCCTGGGCCAACGAACGATTGGCCTGGGCGGTGCTTTCGGTTGCCGGTGCGATGTATTCGCCAATCAGCACACCGACCAGCATCAGGACAAGCATCGGTTTCATGACCGCCCAGACGATTCGACCGATCGACACGCCGGCGGCGCGCATGATGGTCAGTTCGCTGTTGCTGGCCAGGCTGCCGAGACCGATCAGGCAACCGATCAGTGCCGCCATTGGCAGCATGTCGTACAAACGACGCGGTGCGGTCAACAGGACGTAGCTCAGGACATCCAGCAACGTATAGGTATCGCTGACATCGCTCATTTCGTCGATGAAGGCGAAGAGCGTGGCCAGGCCGAGAATAATGCCCAGTACCGCCAGGATCGCCATGAACACGCTGCTACCGATGTAGCGGTCGAGCTTAACCACGGGCCACCTCCAACGCGCTGCGACGGCTGGCCATCTTCAAGCGCAGGGGCTCCCAGTAGAGCAGGCCCAGACCAATGATCAGGAATACACCGTGGACCCACCACAACCCCAGTGCAGGCGGGATTTTGCCCTTTTCGAGGGCACCGCGAGCGGCAATCAGGATGGTGAGGTAAGCCATATAAAGAAGAATCGCCGGCAGCAGCTTGAGGAAGCGGCCCTGACGCGGATTCACCCGCGACAGCGGCACCGCCATCAGGGTCACGATGAACACGAGCAATGGCAGGGATAGACGCCATTGCAGCTCGGTGCGCGAACGGATGTCGTCGCTACCGAACAGGGACGCGGTGGTCATGGCATCGCGGTCGGTCACTTCATCGCTGACATCCGGCTTGGGCAGCAATACACCATATTCGTCGTACTTGATCGCCCGATAATCGGCCTGCCCCGGGCTGCCGTCGTAACGGTAGCCATTGTCGAGGATCAGGTAGCGATTGCCGTCAGGACGGATTTCCTGGCGACCTTTCTCGGCCACCAGCACGGAAATCCCACGATCCTTGTTATCGGAACCCAGGTTCTTTTGCGAAATGAAAACACCGGCCAGGTTGACGCGATCGTCGGTCAGTTGCTCGGTGTAAGTCACTCGCGTGCCGTCACGCAGTGCCTGGAAACGGCCTGGCTCAAGGGTATCGAACTCGGTCAGTGCGTCCTGCTTGTTGAGCAGCAACTGGAATTGATTGGCACCCTGGGGCGCCAGGCTCAGGCTCAACCATGCAACGACCAGCGCCACGATGGCGGCCGGGAACAGGGTCATGCGCAGCAGGCGCTGCTGGCTCATGCCAGTGGCCGAAAGCACGGTCATTTCACTTTCGAGGTAAAGACGACCGTAGGACAGCAGGATCCCCAGAAACAGGCCCAGCGGCAGGATCAGTTGCAAGAAGCCCGGCAGTCGAAAGCCCATGATCAGGAACAACGAACTCGGGTCGAGCTGGCCAGAGGCTGCTTGTGCGAGATACTTGATGAAGCGTCCGCTCATGATGATGACCAGCAGCACCGCACTGACGGCACTCAAGGTCAACAGGACTTCGCGGGATAAATAACGGAAGACGATCAAACCAGACACTCCAGGGTTGTCAGGCTAAGGCGGCCAAACAGGCAAACGTATCGACAGCCCGCAAGACAGAGCCGTCGAAAAAAGTTGGCGCATTATCCTGTGATTGGGTGCGCCTGTCACTGCGCAATGCATCCCCTGGCCTGCCCTGCACGTGAATCTGTAGGAGCGAGCTTGTCGAGGCGTCGAACCGTCGCGATGGTCGTCAACGATGACGTGGGCTTCCTGAATGTCCGCACTGCCTGGACCTCCATCGCGAGCAAGCTCGCTCCTACACAGAATCACGGTCCAGGGTTGTCAGGCTGAGGTGGCGAGGTTCAAACTGCGGCTCTTCTTTATAAGCAGGCTCGATCGACCGTCATCGAGCCCTTGCGTGTTGACCCATCACTTCAGGGAACCGGACATGGAACTGGTTGTAAAAAGCGTCAACCCCGAAACGTTGAAAACCGCCACCCTGGTAGTCGCCGTCGGCGAAGGCCGCAAGCTCGGTGCCGCCGCTACTCAACTCGACGCCTTGAGCGGCGGTGCGATCAGCGCCGTGCTCAAGCGCGGTGACCTGGCCGGCAAGGTTGGGCAGAGCCTGTTGCTGCACAGCCTGCCGAACCTCAAGGCCGAGCGCGTTTTGCTGGTCGGGGTGGGCAAGGAGGCGGAGCTGGGTGATCGTCCGTTCCGCAAAATCGTCGCTGGCATCCTCAATACCCTCAAAGGCCTGGGTGGCAGCGACGCCACACTGGCCCTGGACGAAGTCGTGATCAAGGGTCGGGACAGCTATGGCAAGACCCGCCTGCTGGCCGAAACCCTGATGGATGGCGAATACGCTTTCGATCAGTTCAAGAGCCAGAAAGCCGAGCCGCGCGCCCTGAAGAAGATCACCCTGGTGACCATCAAGGCCGCGCAGGCCGAAGTCGAGCGCGCCGTGGCCCACGCCAGCGCCATCGCCAGCGGCATGGCGTTCACCCGCAACCTGGGTAACCTGCCGCCGAACATCTGCCACCCGACATTCCTTGGCGAACAGGCCAAGAGCCTCGGCAAGGAATTCAAGAGCCTGAAAGTCGAAGTCCTCGATGAAAAGAAAATCAAGGAACTGGGCATGGGTTCGTTCTACGCGGTCGGCCAGGGCAGCGCCCAGCCACCGCGCCTGATCGTCATGCAGTACAACGGCGGCAAGAAATCCGAGAAGCCGTACGCGCTGGTTGGCAAGGGCATCACGTTCGACACCGGCGGCATCAGCCTGAAGCCGGGTGCCGGCATGGATGAAATGAAGTACGACATGGGCGGTGCCGCCAGCGTCTTCGGCACCCTGCGCGCCGTGCTCGAACTGAAACTGCCGATCAACCTGGTGTGCATCCTGGCCTGCGCCGAGAACATGCCAAGCGGCAACGCCTCACGCCCGGGCGACATCGTCACCACCATGAGCGGCCAAACCGTGGAAATCCTCAACACCGACGCCGAAGGCCGCCTGGTGCTGTGCGACGCCCTGACCTACTCCGAGCGCTTCAAGCCGCAAGCGGTGATCGACATCGCCACCCTGACCGGCGCCTGCGTCGTGGCACTGGGGGCGCACACCTCGGGCCTTCTGGGCAACAACGACGAGTTGATCGAGCAATTGCTGAGCGCCGGCAAGGCGGCCGACGACCGCGCCTGGCAACTGCCGCTGTTCGACGAATACCAGGAGCAACTGGACAGCCCGTTCGCCGACATCGCCAACATCGGTGGCCCGAAAGCCGGCACCATCACCGCCGCCTGCTTCCTGTCGCGCTTCACCAAGAACCTGAACTGGGCGCACCTGGACATCGCGGGCACCGCCTGGACCAGCGGCGGCAAGGACAAGGGCGCCACTGGCCGTCCGGTGCCATTGCTGACCCAATACCTGCTGGACCGCGCCAAGGCCTGAAACCGATGACCCCGGGCGGCGCTACTTCCCGGTAGCGCCGTTCCGGGCTCAGGAACCGCAATGACCAAAGTCGACTTCTATATCCTGCCAAGCGCCGATCCCTCGGCACGCCTGGATTTTGCCTGCAAGCTCACCGAGAAAGCCTGGCGCATGGGACACCGCATCTACCTGCACTGCAGCGATGCTGCCCAGCGCGATGACCTGGATGCGCGCCTGTGGGCCTTCAAGGGCGAAAGCTTCGTGCCCCACGGCCCCGCTGACAGCGAGCCGGACGGTTTGATTGTGTTGGGATTGGGCAGCGACTGCGGGCAACACCAGGATCTGCTGGTCAATCTGGACCTGAAAGTCCCGACCTTTGCTCACCAATTTGCCCGTGTGGCGGAAGTGGTGGTGGAAGATCCGACGATTCGTGCCGCTGCGCGAGAGAGTTTCCGTTTCTACCGCGAACAGGGCTATCCTCTGCAAGATCACCGTTTACAGCGACTCTGAGCATGGCGATGGACACTTCAAAACCGCTGCAAAAATCCGCGCACCTGCTGGATGACCTCGAGTCGATCCGCGAGCTGCTCGGTGATGACAACCTGCAACCCCCGCTGCTGACCGACACGGTCGAGGCCGGTGAACAGGAACAGATTCCCATGTTGTTCGACACGGTCAGCGCCAGCCAGCCGACCGTCGAACCGGCCGCTCCAGCGCCCACCGAGAGCAAGGGCCCCGACGCGCTGCTTCATCTGGACAGCGAACTGCGCGCCGCCGCGCAATTGATCATGCAGGACGTGATCGACGATTTTGCCCCGCACATCGAGACCGAGATCAAACGCCGCCTCGATGCACGCATGGAGCGGCTGCTCGCCGCAGCTACGAGCTCCAAGCTGTAAGCTGCAAGAAAAAGCTGACCTCGTCCGCTTGTAGCTTGTGGCTTGTAGCTTGTAGCTTGTAGCTGCCATTGTGGCTTGTAGCTGCCCCCCTCCGCTATACTCGTCGGCTTTTCCTGAATTGATGCCAATAGGGTCCCGCCGCGCATGGATAAGACCTACCAGCCGCACGCCATTGAAACTTCCTGGTACAACACCTGGGAGTCCGAGAATTACTTCGCCCCGCAAGGCGCGGGCGAGTCCTACACCATCATGATCCCGCCGCCGAACGTCACCGGCAGCCTGCACATGGGTCACGGCTTCAACAACGCGATCATGGACGCCCTGATCCGTTTCCGCCGCATGCAAGGCCGCAACACCTTGTGGCAACCGGGCACCGACCACGCCGGTATCGCCACACAGATGCTGGTAGAGCGCCAACTCGAAGCCCAGGGCCAGAACCGCCACGACCTGGGCCGGGATAAATTCCTCGAAAAAGTCTGGGAGTGGAAGGATCAGTCCGGTGGCAACATCAGCCGCCAGATCCGCCGCCTTGGCTCGTCCGTGGACTGGAGCCGCGAGCGTTTCACCATGGACGACGGCCTGTCGGAAGCGGTCAAGGAAGCGTTCGTGCGCCTGCACGAAGACGGCCTGATCTACCGCGGCAAGCGCCTGGTCAACTGGGACACCAAGCTGCACACGGCTATTTCCGACCTCGAAGTGGAAAACCACGACGAGAAAGGCTTCCTGTGGAACCTCAAGTACCCGCTGGCCGATGGCGCCAAAACCGCTGAAGGCAAGGATTACCTGATCGTCGCGACCACGCGTCCGGAAACCATGCTCGGCGACTCCGCCGTCGCGGTGAACCCGAACGACGATCGCTACAAAGCCCTGATCGGCCAGTTCGTCGAGCTGCCACTGGTTGGCCGTCGCATCCCGATCATTGCCGACGATTACTGCGACCCTGAATTCGGCACCGGCTGCGTGAAAATCACCCCGGCCCACGATTTCAACGACTACGAAGTCGGCAAGCGCCACAACCTGCCGCTGCTGAACATCTTCGACAAGAACGCCCACGTTCTGCCGGCCGCCCAGGCATTCAACCTGGACGGCACCCTGAACGAAACCATTGATGGCAAGATCCCGGCCGAGTACGCCGGCCTTGACCGTTTCGAAGCGCGCAAGCAGATCGTGGCCGCCTTCGATGCGGCTGGCCTGCTGGTCAGCGTCGACGACCACAACCTGAAAGTGCCGAAAGGCGACCGTTCGGGCACCGTGATCGAGCCGTGGCTGACCGACCAGTGGTACGTGTCGACCAAGCCGCTGGCAGAGCCTGCGATTGCCGCCGTGGAAGACGGCCGCATCCAGTTCGTGCCCAAGCAGTACGAAAACATGTACTTCTCGTGGATGCGCGACATCCAGGACTGGTGCATCAGCCGTCAGCTGTGGTGGGGTCATCGGATTCCGGCCTGGTACGACGAGTCGGGCAAGGTCTACGTCGGTCGCGACGAAGCCGAAGTGCGCGCCAAGCACAACCTCGGTGCCGATGTTGCGCTGCAACAGGACAACGACGTACTCGACACCTGGTTCAGTTCCGGGCTGTGGACGTTCTCCACCCTGGGCTGGCCGGAGAAAACCGAGTTCCTGAAGAAATTCCACTCCACCGACGTGCTGGTGACGGGTTTCGACATCATTTTCTTCTGGGTCGCCCGGATGATCATGCTGACCATGCACCTGATCAAGAACGAGGACGGCACGCCGCAGGTTCCGTTCAAGACCGTCTACGTGCACGGCCTGGTGCGTGATGGCCAGGGCCAGAAGATGTCCAAGTCCAAGGGCAACGTCCTTGACCCGCTGGACATCATCGACGGCATCGAACTGGAGACCCTGGTGCAAAAACGCACCTCTGGCCTCATGCAGCCCAAACTGGCGAAGAAGATCGAGAAAGCCACCCGCGACGAGTTCGCCGACGGCATCGCCAGCTACGGCACCGACGCCCTGCGCTTCACCTTCTGCTCGCTGGCGTCCACCGGTCGTGACATCAAGTTCGACATGGGACGCGTGGAAGGCTACCGCAACTTCTGCAACAAGATCTGGAACGCCGCTCGCTACGTGCTGGACAAGGGCGAAGACTGCGGCCAGAACGGCGAAGCCTACGAGTTGTCGCTGGCCGATCGCTGGATCATCTCGCAGTTGCAGCGCACCGAAGCCGAAGTGACCCGCCAGCTTGACCAGTTCCGTTTTGACCTGGCGGCACAAGCGCTGTATGAGTTCATCTGGAACCAGTACTGCGACTGGTACCTGGAACTGTCCAAGCCGGTGCTGTGGGACGAGAACGCACCGGTTGAACGCCAGCGTGGCACCCGTCGCACGCTGGTTCGCGTACTGGAAGTGGCCCTGCGCCTGGCGCATCCGTTCATGCCGTTCATTACCGAGGAAATCTGGCAACGCATCGCGCCGCTGGCCGGTATCGAAGGCAAGACGATCATGCTGCAGCCCTGGCCGGTGGCCAACGAGGAACGCATCGACCCTGCCGCCGAAGACGACATCGAATGGCTCAAGGGCCTGATGCTCGGTGTGCGCAACATCCGTGGCGAAATGAACATCGGCCCGGGCAAACCGCTGCCGCTGTTCCTGAAAAACGTCGGCGCGCAAGACCAGCGTCGCCTCACCGAGAACGAAGCACTGCTCAAGAAGCTGGCTCGCCTGGAATCGATCACCGTCCTGGCCGCTGGCGAAGAAGCACCGCTGTCCGCCACCGCACTGGTGGGCGAGATGGAAGTGCTGGTGCCGATGGCAGGCTTGATCGACAAGGGCGCGGAACTGGCACGCCTGGACAAGGAAATCCAGCGTTTGCAGGGTGAAGTCCAGCGCGTGGGTGGCAAGCTGTCCAACGCGGGTTTCGTTGACAAGGCCCCCGCCGAAGTCATCGAGAAGGAACGCGCCAAATTGGCCGAAGCCGAACAGGCTCTGGGCAAACTGGCCGAGCAACACGCGCGGATTGCCAGCCTGTAACGGCAATCGCGATGAAAAAGGGAGGCCGGCAACGGCCTCCCTTTTTTGTACCTACTACACCGCTCCTACAGGTTCGGTGTATCGGCCATCAATGTGGGACAATGCCCGCCACTTTCAGCCATACCCGAATTGACCACTGCCATGACCGCCCCTCGTACACCCAAACCTGCGCGCAAGAAGCCTGCCCCGGCGAACCTGGCCAAAACCGTGGAGCCCCGGGAAAAGGCCAGCCTGCATCCGCGCAATCGCCACCAGGGTCGCTACGACTTTCCGGCGCTGATCAAAAGCACCCCGGAACTGGCCAAATTCGTGATCATCAATCCGTATGGCAAGGAAAGCATCGATTTCGCCAGCCCGGACGCCGTGCGGGTGTTCAACCGGGCGCTGCTCAAGGCGTTCTATGGCATTACCCATTGGGACATTCCCGCCGACTACCTGTGCCCGCCGGTCCCTGGGCGCGCCGACTACGTGCACTTTCTCGCCGACCTCCTGGCCAAAGGCAACAACGGCGAGGTCCCCCGTGGCGCTGCGGTGAAGGTGCTGGACGTGGGCACTGGCGCCAACTGCGTGTATCCGTTGATTGGCCACAGTGACTACCGCTGGCAATTTGTCGGCTCGGACATCGATGCCATCGCCATCGCCTCGGCGAAAACCATTGTGGCGGCCAATGGACTGAACAAAGCCATCCAGATTCGCCAACAAGCCGACCGCAAGCACATTCTGCTGGGTCTGCTAGAGAATGACGAACGGTTCGATCTGACCATGTGCAATCCCCCGTTCCACGCCTCCCTGGAAGAAGCCACTCGTGGCAGCAGCCGAAAATGGCGGGCGCTGGGCAAGGCTGATCCGAAACGCAAACTGCCAGTGCTGAACTTCGGCGGGCAGGCAGCGGAGTTGTGGTGCGAAGGTGGCGAGGCGCGTTTTGTCACGCAGTTGATCAGCGAGAGCGCGCAGGCAGGCCAGCAGGTGTTGTGGTTCAGCACCCTGGTGTCGAAAGCCTCGAACCTGCCGGTGATCCAGACGGCGCTGAAAAAGGCCGGCGCACTGGAGAGCCAGGTGGTGGAGATGTCCCAGGGGCAGAAGCAGAGCCGCTTCGTCGCGTGGACCTTCCAGACCCCGGCGCAGCAGCAGGCCTGGCGGCAGCGGTGGGCGTCCGAGACGTAATCACCGACCCTGTAGGAGCGAGCATGCTCGCTCCTACAGGGTAAAAATCCCAGACACAAAAAAGCCGTGCCCGGATCGCTCCGGTGCACGGCTTTTTTACTGCTTCTTACTTGTTGATCGCGTCGGTCAGGCCTTTGGCCACAACCAGCTTGATCACTTTCTTGGCAGCGATTTCGATGGCAGCGCCAGTCGAAGGGTTACGGCCGGTACGGGCAGGACGCTCGGTCACTTTCAGTTTGCCGATACCTGGCAGAGTGATTTCGCCGCCGTTTTCCAGCTGATCAGCAACGATTTGGCCCAGTTGGTCCAGAGCGTTACGCGCGGTGGTTTTTGGCGCGTCGATAGCTTCAGCGATGTCGGCGATCAGTTGGTCTTTAGTAAGAGCCATGTAGTGTTCCTTCCCTATCAAATTCATATGGATTGCAGAGTGCAGTGTCAGCCATCGAGCCCGATCTTCTGGATCTGGCACCCTCGGCCAATAACCGCGGGATCGGGGTTATAGATACCGAAATCAGGGTTTGGTTCGACCTGACATTTGCTGACTGCACGCTTAACGCAGTGACTTCGCGTAAGACCGGGCAAAACTAGCACAGAGACAAGGAAATATCCGCCTCTGCCTACCCATTTGGTCAGCTTTATTGCTCTAAATTGATAAAAAACTGCATAAGGGCCGTCGATGACCCGCGAATTGCCCTTCGCACCGCGCCAAAACCAGTGGTTGCGGTACACTTGGCAACTTTTGGGGGAGCACGCCCTCCTCTCTTCAATCAGCCGAGAAGCCCATGCCGATCCGTCATTGCATCGTCCACCTGATCGAGAAAAAACCCGACGGTACGCCCGCTGTTCTCCACGCTCGCGACTCCGAATTGGCCGAGTCCGCCGCCATCGAGAACATGCTCGCCGACCTCAACGAGAGCTATAACGCCAAACAAGGCAAAGCGTGGGGGTTCTTCCATGCCGAGTCGGGGGCGCATCCATTCAGCGGCTGGCTGAAGGAGTATTTCGAGGGGGGCAAGGACTTCACTGCGTTCAGCCGAGTGGCGGTAGAGCATCTGCAAAAGCTGATGGAAGAATCGAACCTGTCCACCGGTGGCCATGTGCTGTTTGCCCACTATCAACAGGGCATGACCGATTATCTGGCCATCGCGCTGCTGCACCATAGTGAAGGCGTGGCGGTGACCGAAGAGCTGGACGTCACGCCGTCGCGCCATCTCGACCTGGGCCAATTGCACCTGGCCGCACGGATCAACGTCTCCGAGTGGCAGAACAACAAACAGTCCAAGCAGTACATTTCCTTCATCAAGGGCAAGAATGGCAAGAAGGTCTCGGAGTATTTCCGTGACTTCATCGGCTGCCAGGAAGGTGTCGATGGCCCGGGCGAAACCCGCACGCTTCTCAAGGCGTTCAGCGACTTCGTCGAGAGCGAAGACTTGCCCGAAGACTCCGCCCGGGAGAAAACCAAGGCCCTGGTGGATTACGCCAGCAGCCAGGCGAAAATGGGCGAGCCCATGGGCCTGGAAGAGCTTTCGGAACTGATCGACGAAGAGCGTCCGAAAGCGTTCTACGATCACATTCGCAACAAGGACTACGGCCTGTCGCCAGAGATCCCGGCGGACAAACGCACCCTCAACCAATTCCGCCGCTTCACCGGCCGTGCCGAAGGCCTGTCGATCAGTTTCGAGGCCCACCTGCTGGGCTCCAAGATCGAGTACGACGAAGAAGCCGGCACGTTGATCATCAAGGGGCTGCCGACCTCACTCACCGACCAGCTCAAGCGCCGTAACTGATGCTGGGCAGCGTGCTGAAAAAATGCCTGCTGATCCTGCTGGTGGTCGTGGTCTATCAGAACTGGGGCAAAATCGAGCGGGTGTTCAATCCTTCGCAGGTGTTTTCGCAACAGATTCAGGCCAGCGCCAATGTCGTGCTTTACAGCACCGAATGGTGTGGCTACTGCAAACTGAGTCGGCGTTTCCTCGATCAGAAGGGCATTCCCTACAAGGAATTCGACATCGAGAAAGACGCGCACGCCCGCAAGGCCTATGAAGCGTTGGGGGGTGGCGGCATTCCGTTCATCGAGGTGAACGGGACTCAGATTCGCGGCTATGACCCGGATGCGATCATGGCGGCGTTGAAATAGCCCTGGTGGACACTGATTACCCCTGTGGGAGCGGCGGTGCGACGATTCGACTTGCTCGCTCCCACAGTTGTTTGTCAGCGTTTTTCAATACGAAAACCAAAGCGCGGAAAGTGCACATGCACCACCCCGGCACGCTCGTCTTCGCGGCGCAAAATCAGCTCCTCGCGCCCGGCAAACAGCAGCTCCCCGGCCACCGGGTCAACGCCGTAGTCGGTCGCGGCGATGATCACCTGCTGACCCGCCTCAAACCCATTCGGCTCATCGAACATTTCATCCGGCAACGCCGCTGGCTTGGCATTGCGCGCCACTTCCAGCGCTTGTTCCGACGTCATCTCGCTGGACGCACCATGACCGAAACCCAAAACCCTTGCATGCCACGCGGCCACCGCCGGATATGCATCCACCAGCGGCGCGGTCACCGGCGTCGCCTTCAGGAACCACAGGCAATGAGCCAGAGCGAAGTCGGCAATCGACGGTGCACCGAACAGGAAATCACCCTGCTCGCGTCGCAACTGCTGCTCCAGCCTCGCCATGATCGTCGGCCATTGATGCCGTGCCTGCTCCGATGACAACTTGCTGGCACTGCCACCACTGAACAGCGCCGCGCGATCAGCGAGAAAGCCTTTGATCGCTTCCGGCGACAAGCTGCCAAAACGTACAGCGATTGATTCCGGCTGAAACACCAGGCTGACCGCATGCTGGAACACCACAGAATCGGCCCACGCCGCGAAGGTCGCTGCGATCATTTCCTGACCTTCCGGGAAGAATGCCGGCAAGGCTTTCTCCTGCTCCAGTCGCCGGGCAATCAACGAAGTGTCGCAGTAAACGTCCGCGCCGACTTGCAGCACCGGGGTTTTGCGATAGCCGCCGGTCAGTGCGATCAGATCAGGTTTGGGCATCACTGGCGATATCTTGACCGAGCGCCAGGACAAGCCTTTGAAGCCCAGCAGCAGGCGGGCCTTTTCGGCGAATGGGGACGTCGGGTAATGATGAAGAATCAACTCGGACATGCTCGGCTCCGCCGCTCGAATAGGAATCCGCAGCTTAGCGCGCAATCCGTGAGCGGCCTACCGATCTGCCTGATGGGAACCCATCAGTCAGATTGATAAGCCTGCAGCAAAGGTCGCCACCAGGCATTCCTTGGCGCTTTTCCTGAGCTTCTTGATCAGCCGTTCCTGACGCAACGCTTCGCTTTTGTCACGGCAGGCTTCGGTGTACACCAGTGCCATGGCGGGGCTCGATAGAAAGAAGCGTGCACCTTTGCCGCTCTGGTGCTTGGCGAATCGGCGAATGGGATCGTCGCTGATCCCACAATACAGCGACCCATTGGCCGCCCGTACAAGGTAGACAAACCAGGGTTTGCTGGCCGGCACCTGTTCGGCGGCGACAACAGAGAATTCGCTGGGAGCGTTCACGTGACGGTCAAGGCTTCAAGGAAACAGGCCGCAATCTTATCAGCGACTGGCCTGAAATGCCCTCAGCCCCTTGAGCGCCTGGGCACGAACGGCGTTGCGCACCAGAGGCGTCCAGCCCAGCAGCAGGCCCTTGAAGCCCAGGGCCTGACGCGACCAGGCCCACAGGTCAAAGTTGTCGTGGTGCTCGCAAATCCTGCCATCGCGAAACACGAAGCGTGCCTGAATGTCGTTGACCACGGTGTTGCCCGTCTGGCTGAACAGGTAGGTCGCCACCCAGTGGGCACCGCCGCTGCGTTCGTCGCTGCGCACACCGTCGAAGGTCAGGGAAAAGTCCTTGGCCCGGGTGGTGAGCATCCGCCACATGTCACCCGCATCGCGGCCGCGCAGTTCGCCGAACGCGGGGTCGCTGAACACCACGTCGTCGGTGTAACAGGCGCACATGGCGTCGGCATCCAGACGCTGGAAGGCCTGATAGAACCGGGTGATCAAGGCGTTGTGGTCATCACTCATGGTCGGCGTCCTTCGAAAATGGTCAATTGGCCAGCACGATAATCCGTGAGGGCGGGAAAAACCATGGTCATTCACCATGAAAATGGTGGCACCTGCCGCGTCGCCTAGAGGTAGACGATGTCCAGGGTTGCGCTGCCGTCCAACGAGACCTCAGCTGCCAGGTTCCTCAACTGGGCGATGGTCGTTGCGACGACCATATCGGCTTCAAAGGTCTGCATGGCGACAGGAGCATAATCCGGACCTGATGCGTTGGCGGTCCTCATCCATGTGGGCTGCCACGCCTGACCTTCGGAAACCGGGAACCAGGTGGTGCTGTCGACCGATTCAACCAGACGCGCCACCGCACCGTCAGCCAAGGCATTTTCCATTGTGAGGTTGTACATGCCCAGCTTGTGATCGTTCACACCCAGCCCCAGGCCGAAAGCCGAAGAACTGTTGTTGTGTGCAGTGCCTGACCGGTTATCGGTGCTTTTTATCGCAAAAAAAGTGGCCGCGTCACAGTTCACGGACAACTGCAGCCGTTGCACCGGCATGACCTTGTCCCACCTCAAGTCCTTGACTGAAACTTTCCCGTAATCAATCAAACCGCTACTTGAAAGCTGTGGCACGCAGGCACTTGGGGTAATGCTCCCCGTCACTCTAAGGTCGACACTGGACGCCGCATAGACATTGGACGACGCGATAAGGAAGAGCCCTATCGCCATACAACCGAAACGCTTGTTCATACTTATCAACTCCAGGAATAGACTTTATTTACTTGCACTTACAGCGCATAAAAATATAAGCGAAGGCCTGGCGTCAAAAAATACAATTAATACGATTCTTAAATGTAAAATAACTTACAGCCGCATCTGATGCACCATGCCACTGTCACGCGCATAGGCAAATAGATCCACATCCGTGGAGATACCCAACCTTTGCATGGCCATGTTTTTTTGTTTGCTGATGGTCGACACGCTGCGTTTGAAATGCTCGGCAATTTCACTGACGGTCATGCCGCTGGCGAGCATCCTGACCACCTCGTGCTCTTTGGCTGACAGAGAGGGACTACTCGACTGGGCTTCCGCATCGGCTTGCAGCAGTACCGCATGAAGGGCCTGACTGATGAATCGCCGGCCTTCGCTCACTGCACGGATTGCCATCGGCAGCTCCTTGGCCGAAGCATCCTTGGCGACGATCGCCACGACGCCTTGACCCAGCGCAGCTCTCAGAGTCGTAACGTTGGCGAACATGGTCACCAGGATGATCGAGGTCGTCGGATGGCGACGACGCACCCTGCTGAGCATCCGCAAGCCATCGGCCTGCACATTGCCAGGCATGCAGAAATCGGTGATCAACAGCTCGCAGGAAGTGGTTGAAAGCAGACTGAACAGGCTGTCCGGCCCCTCGGCTTCTCCCACAATCACACAAGTGCCGCTCAGGTCGGTGAGCATTCGCATGCCGATCCGAACGACAGGATGGTCGTCAGCAATGATTACGCGCATTGTCAGATTTATCCTGTTAGATGACTGGAATATCTGAAAAATAGCGCCGTCCCGTTCTCATCACAACGATCAAAATTCAACCAAATCTCGCCTGACCCAGCATAGGCGGGCGACAGGACTTTGTCCTATGGAAGATAAGGAACCGCCCTACAATTCCTGGCTATTTGGACCACACACAAAGCCTACAGACAGCTCCCCGAGACAATACAAATTGTAAATTGCAGATCATTTTGCACCTCCACTGCTCTGAACTTTCACTAAACATTCTCAATTCCTCTCTCGCATTAGTTTCAATTCACCCGCCAAACCAGGCCGATAAATTACTCCCGCGCACAGGGAAACCCCGTCACTTCCAAGAAAACAACAATCGTTTAGTGCTCATGGTCGCCCATTAAGGCAACAAATATCTTCCAATCACTGAGGCACCGCCAAGGAACCTTTCAGTCCGCGAACCGTAACTTTTCGTATTAGTTGCATTTCACCTTGTTTCCGCGACCGTTAGATTGCGCGCTGCCCACACTGGGCACTCACAACGTCGAACTTCAAGGAGAACTGAACACATGTACAAGCGTTTATCCCGGCTGACAGCTGCGTTGCGAAACAGACCTCTGTAAATCCGTCTCCTCCAACCGGTCATGCCCATAAACGGCATGCCCCTTACACACAAGGAAGACCCATCATGGACAGATGTTCTTTTGCAATCTCCACGACCCTGTTGCTGGCGTTCGCCCCCGCCGTACTGGCGGCCGGCACCACGGAGCTGAGTGTCAGCGGCACCATCACACCCAGTTCCTGCACACCCTCGCTGTCGGGCGGCGGCATCATCGATCACGGCAAACTGACCTCGAAAAACCTCGATCAGCAGCTTCCGACCCGTTTGCCCCCCGGGGATCTACAACTCCAGGTCGACTGTGAAGGCCCCACGCTCTTCACCCTGACAACGATCGACAACCGCGCCGGTACTTCGGCCGTCATTGCGGCTTACCACGGTCTGGGAACGGTCAACGATGATCAAAACCTCGGCAGCGTCGGCTTCGGCATATTCGAACCGCAGGCCGACAGCAACCCGGTGGTGACCATCATGTCGCGTAACAACGGCGCCAGTTGGGGGCCCTCCTCCTATCTGGGCCACGCCGCCCTGACCGCGTTTGCCACCCCGGGCGATCCGCACACGCCCATTGCCTTGCAACATCTGAGTGCTCGCCTGCGGGCCAACACCATTATCGCGCCTGCGACTGACCTGACCCTGCTCGATGAACTGCCCATCGACGGTCACGTCACGATGCAAATCACTTACTGATATTCCTGGAGGCTCACAATGAAAAAGACACTCAATACCCTGCTCGTCGCCATGTTGCTCACCGCCAGCGCCAGCACTTTCGCCGCCTCGAGCGTCGACCTGACCGTAACCGGCATCATTACCCCGAGTGCCTGCGAGCCGACCTTGTCCCAAGGGGGGCTGGTGGATTACGGCAAGATTTCGGCGAAGGATTTGAATGCGGATAAGGCGACATACCTCGATACCAAAACATTACAGCTGGCTCTGACTTGCGACGCCGCTACCCTGGCAGCAGTTGAAGCCAAGGACAACCGCGCCGGCTCGTCCTACATCCCTAATGATTCGTTGGAGTTCGGCCTGGGACTCATCAACGGCAACGAAAAGCTGGGAGCCATGAGCATGAGATTGGTGGCGCCGATTGCCGATGGTGCAACAGTGAGAACGATCGAGTCCTACGATAGCGGCTCGACCTGGGGTCTTGCTCGTGATCTTGCCACTGACAACATCCTGACGGTGACCGACACCGCTACCGTGGCGCCGATTCCTTTCCAGACGTGGACTTCCGACCTCTACATCTCGCCGCGAATCGCCCCCACCAACTCACTCACCCTGACCAACGAAGTCGCCATCGATGGCTCCGTCACCCTGACCGTGCGCTACCTGTAACCCACCGACGGATCGAGAGCGGCTCAGTCCCCTGGCCGCTCTTCTCTGCATCGAGCTGACAAGGATTTCAGACCGTTATGAAACATGCGATTTCACACCTGTTCGCCGTCTTCTGCCTGCTGGGTTTCAGGCCAGAGGCGATTGCCGCGTCCGAGGTTGAACTGAACGTCGTGGGCCACATCACGCCCAATGCCTGCGACGTCCTGTTGTCGGACGGCGGTATTGTCGACCACGGCATGGTGCCGGCGCGCAGCCTGAATCAATACGAGCTGAGCCCCTTGCCCAGCCGCCAGCTGGAGCTTCACGTGAGTTGCAACGAAGCCCTGCTGTTTGTGCTGGTGGGCCGCGATAACCGCGAAGACTCATCACTGGGACCGGGGTTTTATTACGGCCTGGGATGGAACGTCCATGCCCCCGACGAACGTCTGGGCGCGGTGAGTCTGGCGCTGCGCAATGCGGTGGCTGACGGAGGTCCGGCACTGGTGCTCGCGTCGAGCAATCAGGGCTTGACCTGGTTCCCGGAAACCAATGTCTACCCAAACAACTACATGGGCTTCGCCAGGCCCGGCACGCTGGTACCGGAACCCCATCGCCTACTGACGGCCACGCTGCACATCAACACTTCCATCAACGCCGCGAGCTTCCTGACCCTGAATCAGGAGGTGCCGCTGGACGGCGCCATCGTGCTCGACCTCAGGTACCTCTAGCCATGCCAACTCTTGTTTTGCGTCCCTCTCTCATACAGGGTTTGACCATGAAATTATCCAAGGGCATTTCGAGCCTTAAACGGTGTATCAGCACCCTCGCCTTCCTGTTCTGCGGCCATGTTCTGGCGGATGGCATGGTGCCCGACACGTCTGTGGTCATCGTGAACGAAGCCGATGGCGAAGCCTCCGTCTCGGTGACCAATACCGACGCAACGCTGGCCTTGTTGCATGTCACACTCGAAGACATCCCCGAGGATAAGGAGTCGCTGCTGTTCGTCACGCCGCCATTGGCCCGGGTCGAGCCAGCCAAGAGTCAACTGGTGCGATTCATCCTGCAATCGTCGGCGCCATTGACGACCCAACGCCTCAAGCGGGTGATTTTCGAAGGCATGCCCCAGGACCGCCCCCCTGCCGAGGCGGGACACGCGCGGGTGGGTGTGACCGTGCGACAGAACCTGCCAGTGATCTTGCACCCAAAGGGCCTGGCCCCCAATCGCACACCTTGGACGGGGCTGGCCTGGCGCCTGAAAAACGATCAGCTCAGCGTGCATAACCCAACACCCTACGTCGTGCGCCTGGCTCAGGAGCTGACGCTGCTGCCCGGCAATGGATCAGCGCTGCTCCCGCGCACTTATGTGCTGCCGGGTGAAACGCTGAGTGTGGCCATCGATGGTGCCGGTGGAAACCGCGTGCGGATACAGCCGGCCACGGTCTACGGTTTTGCCGTACCGCACTTCGAGGCCCCACTCGAATCCTGAAACCCACTGACTGCGCGAAGAAGGAACGAAGAGCGCCGAAGTGTCCTGGCGACGGTCCTGAGCCGTTGCCACTCGCGTGCCTGACCTCAGCGTAAGAGGCAGGCCGGCATAACCCAAGTGAATCCCATGAACACAGTATCTGTATGCCGTGATGGCGAAGCCGTGCCCGTCGTTCGCCACACTCGCCCTATTTTGTCCGCGCTCAGGGCTGCCGCGGCCGTGCTGGTGGTCAATGCGCTGATGATGCTCGACGCCCGCGGTGATGACCTGTTGCTGGCATCGTTCGACACCAACACCTTGCGCCAACGCGGCATCGATCCAGCCTTGGCGACCTTGCTGATGCAGGCGCCCCGTTTCGCCGCAGGTCAGCATTCGGTGACCCTCAGCGTCAATGGGCAGCGCCAGGGGCGGGTTGACATTACGTTCGACCGCCAGGGCGCACTGTGCTTCGATCGCCCCCTGCTCGACAAGGCCAACCTGAATGTGCCCGAGCGCAGCCTCGACGACGGCCGCTGCTATGACTTTCTAGGCACCTCACCGCAGACTGCCATCGAACAGGACCCGGCTAATCTGGCGTTGGCCCTGATCGTTCCCACCGACGCCATTCGCCCTGTCGTCCTTGACGTATCCGGCTACCAGACCGGTGGCTTCGCGGCCTTGCTCAACTATGACGTGACCGGCCAACACAGCCGCTATGGCGACGACTCCAGTCGCTACGCCTCGGCCAATACCGAAGTGGGTTTCAATGCCGGCGACTGGATCGTACGCAGCCGTCAGGTACAAACCTGGCAGGACAATGTGTCGCGCACCACCCACATCGCCGCCTACGCACAACGAACTTTCGCCAGCCATCAGGCGGTGTTTCAGGCAGGCCAGATCAATCTCTACAACCCGATCCTGACGGGCGCGCAGATCACCGGCCTGCAAGTGCTTAACGAGCAAGCCTTGCAAGTCGAGGGGCAAGGCGGGGTAATCCAGGGGATAGCCAATAGTCAGGCCCAGGTCGAAGTGCGGCAGAACGGTGCGCTGATCTACTCCACCGTGGTGCCCGCCGGCCCGTTTGCACTGGACAACGTCCGGCGGCTCAACAGCCGCTCCGACGTGGAAGTCACCGTCAAGGAGATCGACGGCAGCGAACGAAGTTTTATCGTGCCAGCGGCGATGCTCGGTGTTGGATTACCTGCGCCCGGATTTTCGCTGGCGGCGGGACAGGTGCGCCGAGTGGGGAACGAAAAAGGCGAGGAACCCTGGGTCATCAGCGGTGGCTGGAGCGGTGCGTTGCATTCGCAGGTGCAGATCAGCGGTGGCCTGACCGGTGCAGCCGACTACCGCGCGGCGGGTGCCGGCCTGGGGCTGCTGGTCTCCCCGCAAACCCACGTCCAAGCCACGCTGGTCAGTGCCGACGCAACCGGCAAGGATTCCGGCCAAGGCGTCCAGGCCGACTTGATGGCCTCGCACCGTCTAAGTGATCGCTGGTCGCTCAACGCGGGCAGTTCTTATCGCACCTTGGGTTATCGGGAACTGGAAGAGGCGGTGTTCGATACCACCCCCGACGACCGGAACTCGCGCTATCGCGACCGGCAGAACATTTCTCTTTCGTGGGCGCACCCCTGGCTGGGCGCATTCAGTGGCGGCTTCAGCCAGTCGAACTCGTTCGACGGCCAGGGCACCAGTCGCGCCCTCGCGTCCTGGGGCACCACCCTCGCTGGCGTCTCGGTCTCGGCGACCGCCGAATGGCAAGTCAGCGGCGCTGACCGCAACGACGACAGCGTCTACGTGAACCTCAGCATCCCCCTGGGTGAAAACCGGCGAGCACGGACCTGGGTGCGAAGTTCGGGGGTGAATACCGCAGCGGCGTCGGTTTGAGTGAACAAGTCAACGATCAACTGGCCTATCGCGTCGGCGTCGAACACGACTCCCGTGACAGGCAAGTCCAGTCCACTGCCGGAGTCTCGCTCCTGCCGCGCTATACCCAACTGGACGTCAACTACACGCGCAGCGATGCCGAGCGTACCAGCTATCAGGCCAGTGCTCGCGGCGGCGCCGTGGTCCATGGCGGCGGCGTGACACTGTCGCCCTATTCGATCAGCGACACCTTTGCGCTGCTCTCGGTCGCCGACATGGGCGCCATCAAAGTGTCGACCCCCAGCGGGCCGGTGTGGACCGACTGGCAGGGCCAGGCCGTGATCCCGCAAGTCTCGGCCTATGGCAAGAGCCCGGTAGAAGTCGACACCAAGACGCTGCCGCGCAACGCCGACATCAACAACGGTTTGGCGGTGATTTCCGCCGGGCGCGGCGCTGTCGACAGGGTCGAGTTCGGCGTAACCCTCACCCGCCGTGCCCTGCTCAAGGTCACCACCGTCAACGGTGCCCCCTTGCCTCGCGGCGCCTCCGTGAACAACCAGGAGGGAGAATTCGTGACGCTGGTGCAGGAGGGTGGCCTGGTGTTCCTGCCCAACGTCCTCGACACCCGCACGCTGTTTATCAAGGCGCCGGGGCTGGAACCGTGCGAGTTGCAGTTCGAGCTTCCAGAGCACGCCGACACCAATGCGTACTACGAAACCGCCCCTGCCAAGTGCCGAGCACTTTGAGGATGACTGCATGAACCTGTCCCGCTCCCTACTCGTCCTGCTTGCCCCCTTGGCATTGAGCGGGTTCACGCCTCTGGCCTCGGCGTCGGCCGAGAACTGTCAACTCACCCTCAGCCAGCCGGTGCTCGATTACGGCCTGATGAACCGAGCGATTCGCCCTGGCATCGCACAGGAGCGCCACCTGGGCGACCGTCGATTGAGCCTGACCCTCAATTGTCCAGCGCCCGTCGACATGAGCCTGTTTTACCGGGCCATGGCGGCCACCAACAAGCGTTTCCATTTCGCCGACCGGGGCAGTTATCAGATCCGGATTCGCGATGGGGTGTTGGACGGTCAGTCAGTTGAACTCGGATTGATTGCCGGTGCCGGCCAACCACCCGCGCAAACCGCCTCGCAACTGATCTGGCGACCCGATCATGGGGTTGTTCCGCTGCTGTCTGGCGTACCGGCGCGGGGGAGCACCTTCTCGGCCCAACTCGAGCTATCCGCCTGGGTGCAGGAACACGGTATGCAGGTCCGTGATGCACTGGCCTGGGAGACGACCGGCGTGTTTGACGCGATCGCCGCCGGGACCAGCCGCGAGGCGACATTGCGTGCGCGCTTCGCGCCGGCCGCGTGCGAGCCGGCGCTGTCCAATGGTGGCGTGGTCGACTTCGGCAACCTGACCATCAATGACCTGAATGCCACCCAGCCCACGCTCCTGGCACCTCGCTCGTTACTGTTGCGCGTGGGTTGCGATGCGCCCACGGCCTTTGCCTTGATCATGCACGACAACCGTGCCGGTTCGGCAACCGTCGACGGCGACGCGTCCTACGGCCTCGGCCTTGATACGCGCAACAACAGGATCGGCCATTACTCAGTCAACATCGACCCGGCCAACGCCGCCGCCGACAGCTTCGCTCGTCTGTATCGCACCGACTCCAACAGTGCCGGTGTGGCATGGAGCAGCGCCAGTGCAAACCCGATTGCCCTGGCCAAAAACACTTACCTGAGCTTCTCCGACACCGCCGGTCGCAGCACGGGGCCGGCGATGATCCAGAACCTGAGCACCCGCGTGACCGTCAACGCCGTGATCGCGCCTACCGACAGCCTGGACCTGAGCCACGTCATCGATCTGGATGGCGCGGGAACGATCGAGATCATTTACCTGTAGCACCAGCCCCCAACCTGCCAAACCCAGGGTAAAAGGCCTTGGGCACGTCGGGAAAACAACCTGAAAAGAGAGAGATAAAGATGAAGAAATACCTTGCAGCCCTGTCCGCTTTCGCCTTTGCCAGTATCGTGCCCCTTGCCCTGGCAGTCTCAAGCACCGACCTGGCGGTCACTGGCACCATCACACCCAATGCCTGCTCGCCGAGCCTGTCCGGGAGCGGCAATGTCGACTACGGCAAGATTTCGGCCAAAGACCTGAACCCGACCACCAGCACGAACCTTGAGCCACGCACTGTAAACCTGAGTGTCAATTGCGACGCCGCTACCCGTTTCGCTCTCCAAGGCATCGACAACCGCGCAGGCTCCAGCGATCTGAGCACGGCATTCGGCCTCGGGAAAATCAACGACACCCAGAACATTGGACGGTACTTGCTGGGCATGTCCAGCGCGGTCGCTGACGGCCAGTCGGTACAGGCGATCAAATCAGAGGATGGCCAGGCGGGCTGGGTCGGTCATTTGTTCTGGACCCCAGGTTATTACGTATCGGTCGCCGACAAAGCAGATTTAAGCCAACCGATCCTCGTTAAAGACCTGGACATGGAATTGGTCATCGGTGCGTCCATCTCGCCTGCGAACAACCTCGACCTGAGCAATGAAGTCAGCATCGACGGGGCGGCCACGCTGGAAATGAAATACCTCTGACCCAACCGAGTTGGCCCAGGGCGCCATGCCCTGGGCACTGACACCCGGCCAACGAAAAGGACAACATGAACATGACACGCCATCTCGCCGCACTCTGGGCCACATTGCTCCTGATTAACATCCCTGAGGCCCTCGCCGCCTCCACCGTAGACCTGAGCGTCAAGGGCCGGATAACGCCCATCGCGTGCACGCCAGGCCTTTCAAACAACGGCCTCGTTGATTACGGAAAGATTTCATACAAGGACCTGAGCGTCGACAAGCGAACGCAGCTGCGCGACAAGACCCTCGAATTCACCCTCCAGTGCAATGGTCCGGCACGCTTTGCCCTGGTGATGCGCGACAATCGCGACGGCTCCGCCATCGTCAACAGCGAGATTTACTATGGGCTGAGTCACGACATCAGCGGCAACAAGATTGGCCTGTACTCGCTGAACTTCGATCCAACCCAGACCGTAGCAGATGAACTGGCGCAGGTCTTTCGCACCGACTCCACCACCGGCGGCATGGCCTGGAGCACGTCGAGCAGCCGACCAATACCGGTGGGCGCCAGAAGTTACCTCGGGTTCACAGACGTGGCCGGTAGCAGCGCCGGACCGATTGCGATTCAGAACCTGAGCAGCCGGGTGACCGTCGAAACCGTCATTTCCCCGACGTCCGAACTGGACGTGAGCGCCGACATCCAGCTCGACGGTTCGGCGACGCTGGATGTGGTCTACCTGTGAGTCAGACTTTTTCGCTGGTCACCTGGACGTACAGCGAACGCCCGGCCCCGAGGCCCGCGACGATTGCACCAAGGCCGATCACGCCAAAGATCCAACCGACGGCGCTCCAGCCGCCGGTCCAGTCGTGGACGATGCCGACCGCGAACGGGCCCAGGGACGCCAGGGTATAACCGAAGCCCTGGGCCATGCTCGACAGGTTCGCCGCCACATGGGAATCACGCGAGCGCAGCACGATCAGCGTCAGCGCCAGGCTGAAGGTCGCACCCTGCCCCAGACCCAGCAGAATCGCCCAACCCCACAGGCCTTCGATCGGCGCGTAAAGGCAACCGAACAAACCGCCGAGCGTCATCAGCATGACGATCACGATAGCCGGGCGTTGATCCCTGCCACGAGTGGCCAACCAAGGGGCCGTCAGGGAGCTGATCAGCTGAATGATGACCGAGCCCGACAGCACCAGGCCCGCCTGGGTCGGGGTCAGGCCGCGACCCATCAGGATCGACGGCAGCCACCCGAACACAATGTACGCCAGGGACGATTGCAGCCCCATGTAAGCCGTAACCTGCCAGGCCAGTCGATCGCGCAACAAACCGCGCACTCGATAAGCAACGTTGTGGGCGCCCTGTCTCTGACCGACTTGCGGCAACCAGAACAAACCGGCCACCAGCGCCGGGACCACCCAGAAGCCCAGGCCAAGGGCCCAGCTTTTATCGAAGTGCTCGCTCAACGGGACGGTCGCGCCCGCCGCCATGGCCGCGCCCAGGCACAGGGCCATGGTGTAGACGCCGGTCATGGTCCCGGCCTGCTTCGGGAAGTCGCGCTTGACGATGCCCGGCAGCAGCACACCAATGATGCCGATACTGGCACCGGCCAGCACGCTGCCGCTGAACAGGCCGATGGCCCCGAAGGAACTGCGCAGCACGATCCCGCCCGCCAGCGTCAGGAGAATGCCCAGCACGACACGCTCCGCACCAACGCGGCGCGCCAGCACCGGTGCCAGCGGCGCGAACAAACCCAGGCAGAGAACCGGCAACGTGGTCAGCAGACCGGCCTGCGCCGCGGACAACCCCAGGGACTTCGACACGTCGCTGAGCATCGGCGCCATGCTCGACAGCGCCGGACGCAAGTTCAACGCCACCAGAATCAGGCCCAGCAGCAACAGCCACGGACGACGCAGCAGCGGATGGCTCTGTTGGACCTGCTCATCATCGGCCTCGGCGTCGATCAGTAATTCATCGAGCTCGGCCGAGCGTTTGGCTTCGGTGCCTTGGGTGTTGCGGCTGGACATGGTTTTCTCGGTTTCAAGGTTCATTGATCAACTGCCTCGACAGCGCTTTTGCCCGTTCCGGGTCACGTTGTTCCACGGCATCGAGCAGTTCGATGTGCAGGTCGAACACTTCCTGGCGGCGCGGGGAGATGTTCAGGCAGTGGCGCAATTGCGCGCCGACGACACTGGAAAAATAACGGTACAACTCGCTAAGGGTCGGGTTATGCGCGGCGTCCACCAGGAGGCGATGGAACACCAGGTCACAGGCGATGTAGGTGTCGAGATCGCCGTGGTAGTGACTGCCGCTCACGCCCAGCGCCTCGCGCAACGCCAACAGGTCTGCGTCGGTGCGACGCAAGGCCGCCAGGCCGATCGCTTCCACTTCAAGGATGTGCCGGGTCTCGCGTGCCTGCTCCTGGGAGCAGCGCGACAAGGCTTTCACGGTGTCCAATGGATCGACCACTGCCCGCAGGTAGCTGCCGTCACCCTGGCGAATCTCGATCAACCCAGAAAACGCGAGCACCCGCATGGCTTCGCGCACGGTGTTACGGCTGACGCCCAGTTCGGCGGACAGCTCAGGCTCGGTAGGCAGGCGCTGGCCCACGGTCCACACGCCCTCGGTTATGCGCAGCCGCAGTCGCTCCAGGGCTTGGTCGACGAGGGAGCGTTTGATTATCGGAAGAATTTCAGACATGGAAAGTTTGCTTTCGTCCAATCATAGGATGAATTATTTGACATGCTAGTCAGCTTCTGACATCGCGGCAACTCCTTTTCGCCTCGCTCAGAGGCCGTTTCCCACCCACCCGAGGAGCGACGACCTACATCCCCCCCGGTAGAGCGGCGGCAGACTTCGGACTTCGGAACGGGTGACATGGCTCGCTCCCCCGACAACGGATGGAAGAAACCGATGGAAGAAGTCAATTTCGGCACAAAGAACAGCCGTTCGTTTTTTCTCGAAAAGGACCGGCAACTGCTGGCTGTGCGCGCTGAGGCTGGGGTTACTCTGGCTTCAACACTGTGCCGTGAAGCCGCCCACCATGCGTTGGCAGGCAGTGAGCTGCTGTTCGACGTGGAAGATGCGCAGGTGCAGGTTTACAAATTACCGGATCAGGCCGATGCCACCCTGCGCAAAGCCATGCTGCGCGAGTTGCCCGACGTACGTTTCGCCGGCAGCGTACTGGTGGACCCTCTCACCCGGGAACCGATTCTCTACACCGAAAACATGTTCCTGAAGTTCATCGATGAGCTGGCGCCCGCGCGATGCCTGGAAATCCTCGCGGCACTGAATCTGCAGATCAAACACGTGGCGCCCTACGCGACAAACGCTTTCTTCGTTCATCATCAGGACAATCATGGCACGCAAGTGTGCTCGTTCTCTCGGCAATTGCTCGAGCGCCGGGACGTCGAGTATTGCCACCCGGAAATGCTGCGTCAGGGCCAACGACGGGCGATCCATCACAACCAGTGGCATTTGAAAAAAACCGTCGTCAGTTACCAATTCGAGATCGATGCCAGCGCCAATGTCGAGGCTGCCCATGTATTGGCTCAAGGTGAAGGCGTCGTCATCGCGATCATTGACGATGCCTTCGACATCGACCATCCCGAGTTCGCCGGCACAGCCAAGATCGTCGGCGCACGAAACTTCGACCGACGTAATGCCGCGTCAGGCCCGAGGCCGAAAAACGCCCTCGAACGCCACGGCACTGCGGCAGCGAGTGTTGCCTGTGCCAATGGCGATGGCGGTGCCAGCGGCGTGGCTCCCCGCGCCAGCCTCATGCCGTTGAAGCTGACCAGGCCCTTGGGCGCTCGGGCCGAAGCGGACGCGTTTTATTGGGCTGCGCAACAAGGGGCTGACATTATTTCCTGCAGCTGGGGACCGCTTGAAGGACATTGGGCTGACCCGTCCGATCCCCCGCATACACAGGTATTTCCATTGGCCGCAAGCACGCGCCTGGCCATTGAATACGCGGCCACCAAGGGTCGCGCCGGCAAAGGCTGCGTGATTTTTTTCGGTGCGGGCAACGGCAACGAGAGCCTGGACAATGATGGTTATTCCAGCCATCCCATGGTGATCGCCGTGGGCGCATGCAACGACCAGAGTCGCCGCAGCGCTTACAGTGACTTCGGCAAGGCATTGTGGTGCTGCTTTCCCAGCGGTGATCAGGCGCACCCGGACCCCAAGTACAAACCCGCAACTTCGACCCCGCAGACCCGTGGCATTCGCACCACGGATCTGTCCGGCAAATTCGCCGATACCACCCACCCAGCCTTCATCGAAACGTTCAGTGGCACCTCCAGTGCCTGCCCAGGCGCGGCCGGTGTGGCGGCCCTGATACTGAGCGCCAACCCGGCGCTGGATCGCGAGTCGGTTCGTCGGATTCTCGCCGAATGCTGCGACAAAATCGGCCACGCCGACGATGGCCCCCTGGGTCAATACGATCAGGACGGTCACAGCCACTACTACGGCCATGGCCGTCTTAATGCCTTGCGCGCCGTGCAGATCACGATGAAGCGCAAGCAGGAACAGGTTGGCTGAACATTTCCGACAGGGGTCTGGGCGTCGCGCCCTATCAGTCGAGGAATCGCCTGACGGGGTAATCAGCTTCGCGTAGGAAGGCAAACACCTAGGGTCACAAGGAGGCAAAACGAGCGGTATTTTCGATTAGTCAAAATTACCCTTTGAGGGTAGTTTCAAGGACAGGGTTTACGTTTCTTATGGAAAAGAACACACCCCATTACGACTTGGCTGTGATCAAGGCGGATGTCAGGCGGCTTGGAAGGAACGGGTTTACCAGGGCAGCGCATGAGAGCGCTGAGGACCTGGGCTTTACGCTCAGCGAGATGCAGCAAACCGTTTTCGATCTGGACCGCAGCATGTTGTACAAGTCGATGACTACCTATGCAGATCACCGAACCTGGCAGGACGTCTATCACACCCATTCTGGTGAAATGGAGATCTACGTAAAGGTTACCTATCGTTCAAACGGTAAGGCTCCGGTGATCTCCTTCAAGGAGAAAAACACATGAAAACAGAGCAATGCTATTCCTGCGGAGCGCCTGAGGGGATGACACGCTTCGAGGGCCGCACAATCATCAAGAGCGTCAAAGGCATGGAGCGTCGGCTCGACAACCTTTGTGGTTGGGAATGCCAGAAATGCGGGGATGCCATCTTCGATAGCGACTCCGCTGAGCGCTATTCGATTGCAGGTGATGAACTGATCATCGCCGGCCGCCAGATGATCGGCGAGGAGATGAAGCGTATCCGCCGCAAACTCAACCTGACGCAAAAGCAAGCGGTGGAACTGCTTTCCGGGGGCGGGCACAACGCGTTTTCCCGCTATGAGCGCGGCGAGATCACCGCCCCCAGGACGTTGATACTGCTGATGCGGCTGCTCGATCGCTACCCGCATTTGCTCAGCGATGCGAAAGTGTTGGCCGAGGGTGCGGACTTTCGCGGTTTCAAACGTGTTACGCATGAAGCGCACGAAATCCTGGCGGATTCCTGAAACCCCGTATCTGTACTGTAGGAGCGAGCATGCTCGCGATGGTAGCCCGGCCACCGCTGGAATACAGACAGCCCACGTTATCGTTGACGAACATCGCGACGGTTCGACGCCTCGACATGCTCGCTCCTACAGGGGGAACAAAAAACCCGGAACAAGTCCGGGTTCATTTCAGTGCCTGAAGCCAATCAATGCAGGATCTGGCTCAGGAACAGTTTGGTGCGGTCGTTCTGCGGGTTGTCGAAGAAGTCGTTCGGCGCGGCCTGTTCGACGATTTCGCCCTTGTCCATGAAGATCACGCGGTTGGCCACGGTGCGGGCAAAGCCCATTTCGTGGGTCACGCAGAGCATGGTCATGCCGTCTTCAGCCAGGCCGATCATGGTGTCCAGTACTTCTTTCACCATTTCCGGGTCGAGGGCCGAGGTCGGTTCGTCGAACAGCATGATTTTCGGCTTCATGCACAGCGCACGAGCAATCGCCACACGCTGCTGCTGACCACCGGACAGTTGCCCCGGATACTTGTGCGCCTGCTCCGGAATGCGTACGCGCTCCAGGTAGTGCATGGCGATTTCCTCGGCTTTGCGCTTGGGCATCTTGCGGACCCACATCGGCGCCAGGGTGCAGTTCTGCAAAATGGTCAGGTGCGGGAACAGGTTGAAGTGCTGGAACACCATGCCGACTTCACGGCGGATCGCTTCGATCTGCTTGAGGTCATTGGTCAATTCCACGCCATCAACGACGATGCGGCCCTGCTGGTGCTCTTCCAGACGGTTGAGGCAGCGGATGGTGGTGGACTTGCCCGAACCCGAAGGGCCACACAGGACGATACGCTCGCCCTGCTTGACGTTCAGGTTGATGTCTTTCAACACGTGGAACTGACCGTACCACTTGTTGACGCCCTGCATCTGAATAATGCCTTCAGGGCTCACAGGCTGTTTGATTGCTTCGCTCATCAGAAAACTTCCTAAATAGGTAGCGACTTAGCGCTTGTGGCCTGTGTCGAGCTTGCGTTCCAGATGCATGGAATAGCGCGACATACCAAAACAGAAAATCCAGAACACCAGAGCGGCGAACACGTAGCCTTCAGTGGCCATGCCCAGCCATTTCGGATCGGCGGCGGCTTGCTTGACACTGTTGAGCAGGTCGAACAGGCCGATGATGATCACCAGGCTTGTGTCCTTGAACAGTGCAATGAAGGTGTTGACGATGCCGGGGATCACCAGCTTCAGGGCTTGCGGCAGAATCACCAGGCCCATGCTGCGCCAGTAACCCAGGCCCATCGCCGCAGCCGCTTCGTACTGCCCCTTGGGAATCGCTTGCAGGCCCCCGCGCACCACTTCGGCCACATAGGCCGACTGGAACAGGATCACGCCGATCAATGCCCGCAGCAGTTTGTCGAAGTTCATGCCTTCGGGCAGGAACAACGGCAGCATCACCGAGGACATGAACAGCACCGTGATCAACGGCACGCCACGCCAGAACTCGATGAAGGTCACGCAGACCACACGAATGGCCGGCATGTTGGAACGTCGCCCCAGCGCCAGGACAATCCCCAGCGGCAACGCACCGGCGATACCCACCGTGGCGATGACCAGGGTCAGCATCAGGCCGCCCCACTGGCTCGTTGCCACTTGTTGCAGGCCAAACACGCCACCATGCAGCAGGCACCAGGCGATGATCGGGTACAGCACCAGGAAGCACAGGCCGTACACCGCTTTGCGCGGGAAGCGCGAGATGAACAGCGGTGCTGCGCCGAGGACCGCCAACCATACGGTCAGGTCCACGCGCCAGCGCAGTTCCGGCGGGTAGTAGCCGTACATGAACTGGCCAATACGCTGCTGGATGAACACCCAGCAGGCGCCCTCCTTGGTGCAGTCCGCACGAGTGGTGCCGACCCAGTTGGCGTCGATGATCGCCCACTGCAGGATCGGTGGAACCACAAGGTATATGAGGTAGAACGCGAACAGGGTCAGCAGGGTATTGAGCCAACTGGAGAACATGTTCGCGCGCATCCACGCCACGATACCGATGCTACTGCTCGGTGGTGGCATGTCAGGTTTGAAAGTATGAGTACTCATGCGCTTTTCCTTACCGCTCGATCAGCGCAATGCGCTTGTTGTACCAGTTCATCAGCAGGGAAATGCTGATGCTGATCGCCAGGTAGACGCTCATGGTGATGGCAATCACTTCGATCGCCTGACCGGTCTGGTTCAGCACGGTGCCGGCGAACAGCGACACCATTTCCGGATAACCGATACCGGCGGCCAACGACGAGTTCTTCACCAGGTTCAAGTACTGGCTGGTCAGCGGTGGAATGATCACGCGCAGGGCTTGCGGGATGATCACCTTGCGCAGGGTCGGGCCGTTGCGCAGGCCGAGCGAGTGAGCCGCTTCGGTCTGGCCATGGCTGACCGACTTGATACCCGAGCGCACGATTTCGGCGATGAACGCCGCGGTGTACACGGTCAGTGCAAGGGTCAGTGCCAGCAGTTCCGGGATCAACACCCACCCGCCGACGAAGTTGAAGCCCTTGAGTACAGGCATCTCCCAATGCACAGGTGCGCCAAAAACCAGGGTGCACAAGGCCGGGATCACCAGGAACAACGCCAGGCCGACCCAGAACTTGTGGAATGGCTCACCGGTTTCATTGAACCGTTTGTTCGCCCAGCGACTCATCAGCACGATGGCGACGATCGCGACCACGATGCTTGCCAGGAACGGCCATAAACCGTCAGCGACCACAGCGCCCGGCATGTTCAGGCCACGGCTGCTGACAAAGAAGGTGTCGCCGAAATTGTGGCTGTTACGCGGGCCTGGCATGGTCAGGAAAACCGCGAAATACCAAAACAGGATTTGCAACAGCGGCGGGATGTTACGGAAGATCTCGACGTAGACGGTCGCCAGCTTGGCGATGATCCAGTTCTTGGAAAGGCGCGCCACGCCGATGATGAAGCCGAGAATAGTGGCCAGCACCACGCCGATGAAGCTCACCAGCAAGGTATTGAGCAGGCCGATGACAAACACCCGGGCATAGCTGTCCGCTTCGGTGTAGTCGATCAGGTGCTGGGCGATGCCGAAACCGGCACTGCGCTCCAGAAAGTCAAAACCGGAGGTGATGCCCCGGTGCTGAAGGTTGGTCTGGGTGTTGTCGAACAGGTACCAGCCCATCGAGACCACCGCGACAATGGTGATGATCTGGAAGAGCCACGCACGCACTTTTGGATCGCTGAGGCTGAGCCTCTGCTTTGGTGCGCCGATTGAATTTTGCATGAAGTGCCCCGCAAAGAATGGAACAGAACATCACCCGGCAGTTGGCCTGCCGGGTGATAGAACCATTAGCGCACTGGTGGTGCGTACTGAATGCCGCCAGCGTTCCACAAGGCGTTCAGCCCGCGGTCGATTTCCAGCGGAGTGCTCTTGCCGAGGTTTTTCTCGAACACTTCACCGTAGTTACCGACTTGCTTGACGATCTGCACGACCCAGTCTTTCTTCACTTTCAGGTCTTTGCCGTATTCACCGTCAGCACCCAGCAGACGAGCGACGTCCGGGTTCTTGGTGGACTTGGCTTCAGCTTCAACGTTTTTCGAGGTGACGCCTGCCTCTTCAGCGTTGAGCATGGCGTAGCCAACCCAGCGCACGATGGCCAGCCACTCGTCGTCGCCATTACGCACGACCGGGCCCAGCGGCTCCTTGGAAATGGTTTCCGGCAGAACCACGTAGTCCTTCGGCGCAGCCAGCTTGCTGCGTTGAGCGAACAGCTGGGACTTGTCGGAGGTCAGCACGTCGCAACGACCGGATTCCAGCGACTTGGCGCTTTCATCGGAGGTGTCGAAAGTGATCGGGGTGTACTTCAGGCCGTTGGCGCGGAAGTAGTCGGAAACGTTCAGCTCGGTCGTGGTACCGGCCTGGATGCAGACGGTCGCGCCGTCCAGTTCCTTGGCACTTTTCACGCCCAGTTTCTGGTTGGCCAGGAAGCCGATGCCATCGTAGTAGGTAATGAAGCCCGGGAATTTCAGGCCCATGCCCGCGTCGCGGGAGCTGGTCATGGTGGTGTTGCGCGACAGGATGTCGATTTCGCCCGATTGCAGCGCGGTGAAGCGCTCCTTGGCGTTCAACTGGCTGAACTTGACCTTGGTCGCATCGCCAAATACAGCTGCGGCCACGGCGCGGCAGACGTCAGCGTCGATACCAACGATCTTGCCGGTGGAATCAGGAACCGAGAAGCCTGGCAGACCATCGCTGACGCCACACTGCACGAAACCTTTCTTCTGCACTGCATCCAGGGTTGCACCCGCCTGAGCGAACCCGCTGACGCCAAGCACTGCGGCTGCAGTCACGACGGCCAGGGTGGATTTCAACATCTTCATTCAAACCTCCAGTTTTGCTCTTGTTGTGTCGGAGCGTGATTCCTGTCGCACCCTTTTGAGGCGTTGTTGACCCGTGTTGGCTTCTTTTGGGATCAACCGACGTAGAGACCGCGCTATGAGTCTAGTAGGAGAAAATCCACCGAATGGATCACTCACTTCTCACCAGTCGGCCGAACGGGCTGTAGCCCTTTCACGTTCGCTAAGCCCGAGTCGGCCACTGGCGAACATCCATCACCGGATTTATTGCTATCCCACCAGGAACAATGGCCTGATAGTGTTACCGACAGGCGTGGGATTAATCTTACGAACAACCTCTTAGCAAACGCCGTACCAGACCGCTCGTCGGGGCACTTCACCGACAGGTCAATAGCGAAACTTTCAGCCTTGCGACATCTTCGTAACTGATCAACCCGGTACGCACTCAGATCACGCACTCATTAAGAGCGCACGCACACAATTGGAGCAGCCATGAGCGAGCCGTTGATACTTGAACCCGTCAGGACCCCGGACGCCTGCGTCATCTGGCTGCACGGCCTGGGGGCCGACCGCTTCGACTTCCTGCCGGTGGCCGAAGCCTTGCAGGAAAGCCTGCTGAGCACACGTTTCGTTCTGCCACAGGCCCCCACCCGCGCTGTCACCATCAACGGTGGCTACGAGATGCCGAGCTGGTACGACATCCTGGCCATGAGCCCGGCGCGAGCCATCAGCCGTGAGCAACTGGAAGCCTCGGCGGATCGGGTTATCGAGCTGATCGAGACACAGCGTGCCAGCGGAATAGACGCCTCTCGGATCTTCCTGGCAGGTTTTTCCCAGGGTGGCGCCGTGGTGTTACACACCGCGTTTCTGAAATGGCAGGGCCCCTTGGGGGGCGTACTTGCCCTCTCCACCTATGCACCCACGTTCAGTGACGAACTGCAGCTCTGCGCGAGCCAACAGCGTATCCCGGTGATCTGCCTGCACGGCCAGTACGATGACGTGGTGCAAAACGCCATGGGGCGCAGCGCCTACGAATATTTGAAGCAGCATGGTGTCACCGTGACATGGCAGGAATACCCAATGGGGCACGAAGTGTTACCCGAGGAGATTCGCGACGTCGGTGTCTGGCTGGCCGAGCGCCTGCGTTAACGGCGGCCTCACACGGCCCATTGATCCCTCCCACTACGCCGCGCCCGTTTCTTGCATTACACTGGCCGGCACTTAACCTATTGATGAGATGACCGTGCTCAAAGCACTCAAGAAAATGTTCGGTAAAAGCGAGGCTGAGCAGCTCGCCCCCACCTCCAGCGCCGCGCCCCAAGCCATTGCACAGCGCAGCGAAGGTCAGCAGCCTGAACGGGACGTCGCCGAAGCGACCGCAAAACGCGCACCAAAGTCCGCGCCGGCCATCGCCACCGCCGAAGCCACTCACGCCAAGGCACCGCACAGCGAACCCGCGAAGCCTGCAAAACCACGCCGCGAGCCCAAGCCCAAGGCGCCGGTCATTCCCTGGAAGCTCGAGGACTTCGTCGTCGAGCCTCAGGAAGGCAAAACCCGCTTCCACGATTTCAAGCTCGCGCCGGAGCTGATGCACGCCATCCAGGATCTCGGTTTCCCCTACTGCACGCCTATCCAGGCGCAGGTCCTGGGTTTCACCCTGGCAGGTAAAGACGCCATCGGCCGCGCCCAGACGGGTACAGGTAAAACGGCAGCGTTCCTGATTTCGATCATCACCCAGTTGCTGCAAACCCCGCCGCCGAAAGAGCGCTACATGGGCGAGCCGCGGGCACTGATCATCGCGCCCACCCGCGAACTGGTGGTGCAGATTGCCAAGGACGCCGCGGACCTGACCAAGTACACCGGCCTCAACGTCATGACGTTCGTGGGCGGCATGGATTTCGACAAGCAACTCAAGCACCTCGAAGCCCGCCACTGCGACATCCTCGTGGCCACCCCGGGCCGCCTGCTGGACTTCAACCAGCGCGGCGATGTGCACCTGGACATGGTCGAAGTCATGGTGCTGGACGAAGCCGACCGCATGCTCGACATGGGTTTCATTCCGCAAGTGCGCCAGATCATTCGCCAGACGCCTCCGAAATCCGAACGCCAGACCCTGCTGTTCTCGGCGACCTTCACCGATGACGTGATGAACCTGGCCAAGCAATGGACCACCGACCCGGCGATCGTCGAAATCGAAGTCACCAACGTGGCCAATGAAAACGTCGAACAGCACATCTATGCGGTGGCGGGTGCCGATAAATACAAACTGCTTTACAACCTGGTCAACGACAACGGTTGGGAACGGGTCATCGTGTTTGCCAACCGCAAGGACGAAGTCCGTCGCATTGAAGAACGCCTGGTACGCGATGGCATCAACGCGGCGCAACTGTCCGGCGATGTGCCGCAGCACAAGCGCATCAAAACCCTGGAAGGCTTTCGCGAAGGCAAGATTCGCGTATTGGTCGCAACCGATGTTGCCGGTCGCGGCATTCACATCGATGGCATCAGCCACGTGATCAACTTCACCCTGCCGGAAGTCCCGGACGATTACGTGCACCGCATCGGCCGTACGGGTCGCGCCGGCGCTGACGGCGTGTCGATCAGCTTTGCCGGCGAAGACGATTCGTACCAGCTACCGTCCATCGAAGCGCTGCTGGGTAAAAAGATCAGCTGTGAAACACCGCCGACCCATCTGTTACGTGCGGTCGAGCGCAAACGTCCTTAACGGATGATGTGCAAGAGAAGGCGCAGCCGGAGACGGACTGCGCTTTTTTTTCGCCCGGACATTGCGAGAGATATTTAAAAGTCCATAATAGACAAATTAGTTTATTCGCACCCGGAGCCGCCCATGTCCAGCACCCCCTACGTGATCAACCAACCTCAGGCTCGCGAACTGTTGGCGCAAATCGATGTGCCACAGATCCTGCGCAAACTGTTCCGTGACCTGGCTGCCGGGCAGGCTGTGCAACCAGCGCAGCAACTGGTGGAGTTTCCAAAGGGTGCCGGCGACTTCATCAACTATTTAGGCGTGCTGGCCGAGGATGGCGTCTATGGGGTGAAAACCTCGCCCTACATCGTGCGTGAGCAGGGCGCACTGGTAACGGCCTGGACGTTGCTGATGTCGATGCGGACCGGCCAACCGCTGTTGCTGTGCGATGCTGGCGAACTGACCACAGCACGCACCGCCGCGACCACGGCCGTGGCCGTCGATGCGCTTGCCGCGTCGAATGCGCAACGCCTGGCGATCATCGGCAGCGGCAAGGTGGCCCAGGCTCACGTGCACTATGTCAAACGCCTGCGCGACTGGAGGGAAATCCGCATCTATTCGCCGGGCTTGAACGACTGCACCAGAGAGGAGCTGGCGCTTATAAAGGGTCTTGACCCACGCCTGACCCTGGCCGACAGCCGCGAAGCGGCCATCGACGACGCCGACGTGATCCTGTTGTGCACCTCATCAGCGGGTCCTGTCATCGACCCGTCAACCTTGAGCAAGCCGGCGCTGATCACCTCCATCAGCACCAACGCACCGCGCGCCCATGAAGTACCGCCGCAAAGCCTGAATGACATGCAGGTGTTCTGTGACTATCGCCTGACCACGCCGGGTTCAGCCGGGGAGATGTTGATTGCGGGCGAACGACATGGCTGGGATTCGGCGCGGATCGTGGGTGATCTGCCGGACTTGCTCAGCGGCAAGGTCCCGCGCCCCGATTACCAGCGCCCTGTGTTTTTCCGCTCGATCGGGTTGGGCCTGGAAGACATTGCGCTGGCCAATGCCCTGTACCAACTCCAGCAACAACACTGATCCCCAACTGTGGGAGCGGGTTTGCTCGCGATGGCGGTGTTTCAGCCACCAATGGGGGTATCTGACACACCGCCATCGCGAGCAAGCTCGCTCCTACAGAGGTTCGGTTCACAGACATTCATGGCATTGCGGCCCATTCAGGAGACCCACATGAGCCACGCAGACTTCATCATCATCGGCGGCGGGATTGCCGGTGCTTCCACCGGTTTCTGGCTGTCGCAGCACGGACGCGTGATTGTGCTCGAACGCGAATCCCATCCGGCCTATCACTCCACCGGACGTTCCGCCGCGTTGTTCACCGCAGCCTATGGCACCCCGCAGGTGCGGGCGTTGACCCTGGCCAGTCGTGATTTCTTCGACGCCCCACCTGCCGGCTTCTGCGAGCACCCGCTATTGACCCCGCGCGGCGAGATGACCGTGGACTTCACCGGCGATCCGGCCGAGCTGAACAATCAGTACCTGAGCGCCAGGGCCACCGTGCCTGAGATGCAGTTGCTCAGCGCCGAAGAAGCCTGCGCCCGCCTGCCCATCCTGCGCCGGGAGAAAGTCCACGGCGCAATCTACGACCCAACCGCCAGCGACATCGACACCGATGCCCTGCATCAGGGCTATCTGCGCGGTATTCGGCGCAACCAGGGCCAAGTGCATACCGACATGGAAGTCCTGGCCCTGGCCCGCGATGCCGAAGGCATGTGGCAGGTACACACCGGCAACCAGACCTTCAGCGCGCCCATCATCATCAATGCCGCCGGTGCCTGGGCCGACAGGATCGGTAAACTGGCGGGCGCCCACCCCCTGGGCCTCCAACCCAAGCGCCGCGCGGCCTTCATCTTTGCCGGCCCCGAAGGCGTGGACAGCCACCATTGGCCGATGCTGGTCAGCCTCGACGAATCGTTCTACATGAAGCCCGATGCCGGGATGTTCCTCGGCTCCCCAGCCAACGCCGACCCGGTGGAGCCGCACGACGTGCAGCCCGAAGAGCTGGACATCGCCATGGGCATCTACCAGATCGAAGAAGCCACCACCCTGACCATTCGCCGCCCGACCCGCACCTGGGCCGGCCTGCGCAGCTTCGTCGCCGACGGCGATCTGGTCTCGGGTTTTGACCCCGAGGTGCCAGGGCTGTTCTGGGTCGCAGCGCAAGGTGGTTACGGCATCCAGACTTCACCCGCCATGGGCCAGGCCAGCGCGGCCCTGGTGCGCGGCGAGGCGTTACCGCAGACGCTCACGCGGTTCGGCCTGGAGGCCGGGATGCTCTCGCCCGCTCGCCTGGGCTGATCGGCGTTCGCCGTGACGTGCCGACCTGATTGCGGCAAACTTCCAGCGTCCTGTGTTGCAGGGCGCTGACCGCTGCCTGGAGCTCCCTCGTATGAATGCACCTGTTAAAGACCCGGCCCTGGATAACTTTCGCGCGATTGCCGATGCCATCGCCACGTTGTTCTTTCCCCATGCCGAGGTGGTGCTGCACGACCTGCGCACGCAAAAGATCGATTACATCGCCAACAACCTGTCCAAGCGTGAAGTCGGCGACGATGCGGCGCTGGAAGACATGCTCGGCGATGACATCAGCGAGCGAAACATCGGGCCGTACGAAAAATTGAACTGGGACGGTCAGAAGATCCGCAGCTTGAGCAGCGTTCTGCGCGACAGCAACGGTCATCCGCTGGCCGTGCTGTGCATCAACCTGAATATTTCGTTGTTTGAAAACGCCAAGGCGGCGCTGGACCTGTTCCTGTCGCCAAGCAAGCTGATTCCGCAACCGGACTCCCTGTTCCGTGATGACTGGCAGGAGCGAATCAACACCTTCCTGCACGGCTGGCTGCGCGAACGCCAGCTCAGCCTGAACCTGCTGACACGCGACCACAAACGCGAATTGGTGCTGGCGCTGCATGCCGAAGGCGCCTTCAAGGGCAAAAGCGCCTCCAACTACGTCGCCAACGTCCTGAACATGGGGCGGGCGACGGTGTACAAGCACCTCAAGGAACTCAAGGGCTGATTAAAAAATGTGGGAGCGGGCTTGCCCGCGATAGCGGATTAACACCCAACAGATGTGCTGAATGTTAAATCCTCATCGCGGGCAAGCCCGCTCCCACCGTGGATCTTTGTCTAACCCGTAAGGGTTATTCCAACGCCGAAGCCGGGCCAAAGAACTCGTAGCGGCTCTGTTCCTCCGGCACGCCCAATGCCTTCAGGTGACGCTTGACCACCGCCATGAAGCTTTTGGGCCCAAGGAAGTAGGCATCCACATCACGATGCTCCGGCATCCACTCAGCCAGTTGCTCCTGGCTCAACAAACCCACCTTGTGCGCTGCCGGGCTGACGCCGTCATCTTCGGCGTAGCAGTAGAAGCGCTGCAACTGCGGATGACGCTCGGCCAGGTCATCGATCCAGTCGCGGAAGGCGTGAACCGTGCCATTGCGCGCGCAGTGGATGAAGTGCACCGGCCGCTCGGTTTGCAGGGCCGCTTCAAGCATGGCCAGGGTCGGGGTAATCCCGACGCCGCCACTGATCAGTACCAGCGGTTTGTCGCTGTCGGTGAGGGTAAATTCGCCCGATGGCGGAAACAGTTGAATGCTGTCGCCCACATGCAGCTCATCGTGCAGGTGATTGGACGCGCGACCACCGGCCTCGCGCTTGACGCTGATGCGGTAATGCTTGTCGTTGCTCAGGGACGACAGCGAGTAGTTACGACGGATTTCTTCGCCATCGAGGAACAGTTGCATGCCGATGTACTGGCCAGGTTCGGAAGCGAGGATCGGCCCCTTGTCTGCCGGCTCGAAGTAGAACGAGATGATCTCCGAGCTTTCCTCGACCTTGGCCGCGACGATGAACTCACGCGCGCCGCGCCAGCCGCCCCTTGCCTGTTCTTTCTGGTCGTAGATGCTGGTTTCGGCGCCGATCAGGATGTCGGCCAACTGGCCATAAGCCGCCGCCCAGGCGCTCATGACCTGCGCGGTGGCAATCTCCTCACCCAGCACTTCGGAAATCGCACGCAGCAGGCAAGTGCCAACGATCGGGTAGTGTTCCGGCAGGATTTGCAGGGCCACGTGCTTGTTGATGATCTTGGCCACCAGATCACCCAGTTGATCGAGCTGATCAATGTGACGGGCGTACATCAGCACGCCGTTCGCCAGGGCGCGGGGTTGGTCGCCGCTGGCCTGGTGAGCCTGGTTGAACAGAGGGCGCACCTCGGGATACTCGGAAAGCATCATGCGGTAGAAATGAGTGATCAACGCCTCGCCGCCACTTTCCAGCAACGGCACGGTGGATTTGACGATTGCACGGTCTTGAACGCTAAGCATAAGGTGACTCCTGCGCCACTTGGGTTTCTAATGTGTTTGCCCTAGCTTTATCAGTTTCCGTGCCAGTTAATTATTCCTTATAAATCAATACGTTGATAACTTTATAGTCATATCGACAGCGCCTGGCTTATAGTCATCCGGACTACATGGAGTCACTATGACTGCAAAATCTCTGCTCACCACCTTGCTTCCGCTGGTCGCCGATCTGTCCCGCGAACTGCCCGAGGGCGAGCGTTATCGGCGCCTGCTCGAAGCCATGCGCGCGCTGCTTCCGTGCGATGCTGCCGCGTTGCTGCGCCTGGATGGCGAATGGCTGGTGCCGCTGGCGGTCGATGGTTTGAGCACCGACACCCTGGGGCGACGCTTCAAGGTCAGCGAACACCCACGCTTCGAAGCGCTGCTCAGCAGCCACGGGCCGACCCGCTTCGCCGCGAACAGTGAGTTGCCCGACCCCTACGACGGGTTGGTCGACGGCCTGGACGACCATCTGGAGGTCCACGACTGCATGGGCTGCCCGCTGTTTATCGATGAACGTCCATGGGGGCTGCTGACCCTCGATGCCCTGGACCCGCAAAGTCGCGAACCGGTCGAACTGGACGCCCTGGAGGCCTTCGCCAGCCTGGCTGCTGCCACGGTCAACGCCGCCGAACGTATCGAGCGCCTGGCTAATCGCGCCGAAGACGAGCATCAGCGCGCCGAGTTGTACCGCCAGGCCAGCGGTCAGCAGAATCGCGAACTGATCGGCCAAAGCAAGGCGCACAAACGGCTGGTGGAAGAAATCAATCTGGTCGGCGGTAGCGACCTGACCGTGTTGATCACCGGCGAGACCGGGGTCGGCAAGGAACTGGTGGCCCAGGCGATTCACGCCGCCTCGCCCCGCGCCGACAAGCCGATCATCAGCCTAAACTGCGCGGCGCTGCCGGACACCCTGGTGGAAAGCGAACTGTTCGGCCACGTGCGCGGCGCTTTCACCGGCGCCACCAGCGACCGACGCGGAAAGTTCGAACTGGCCAACGGAGGTACGCTTTTTCTCGACGAAGTCGGTGAGCTGTCGCTGACCGTCCAGGCCAAATTGCTGCGTGTGCTGCAAAGCGGCCAGTTGCAGCGCCTGGGCTCCGACAAGGAGCATCAGGTCGATGTACGCCTCATCGCCGCCACCAACCGTGACCTTGCCGAAGAAGTGCGCAGCGGCCGCTATCGCGCCGACTTCTACCATCGCCTGAGCGTCTACCCGCTGCTGGTGCCGGCGCTGCGCGATCGCGGTCGCGACGTGTTGCTGCTCAGCGGTTTCTTCCTAGAACAGAACCGTTCGCGCATGGGCCTCAACAGCCTGCGCCTGACCAGCGAAGCACAGGCCGCATTGCTGGCCTATGATTGGCCAGGCAACGTGCGGGAACTCGAGCACTTGATTGGTCGCAGTGCGCTCAAGGCCCTGGGCAACTGCCGGGAGCGACCGAAGATCCTCAGCCTGGGGGTGGAGAATCTGGACTTGCCCAGCGCCAGCGTCGAAGTGGCGGACGAGCCGGCCGCCGTCATTCCGGCCGCGGTGGTGACCGGTGATTTGCGCGAGGCGACTGAACGCTATCAGCGCCAGTTGATCAACGCCTGCCTGGAGCGCCACCACAACAACTGGGCGAGCGCGGCGCGAGAGTTGGGGCTGGACCGGGCAAACCTGGGCCGGATGGCGAAGCGGTTGGGGATCAAGTGAAACCGCTATCGTCGGAGCGCCGCCCGGAGCAAGCTCGCTCCTACAGGGTTCTGTGTTGCTCACAAATCCCCTGTAGGAGCGAGCTTGCTCCGGGCGGCGTTCCGACGATTGGGCCAGGCCATTCAGCCAATTTCCTAAAGCCTGCCCCCTTCAAGTCGATAACCCGGCATTGATAGCTGTCGGCGAACCTTGAAATCGCCCATCACCTTTTTCCACAGAAGGTTTTTATGTCCTCCATCAAAGCTCGCGCAGACTCACTTTCGCTTCTGCTGTTCACCTTGCGCAGCGGCAAGTTGATGGCGATCAACCTGCTCAAGGTCAGTGAGATCATTCCCTGCCCACCGCTGACCAAATTGCCGGAGTCGCACCCACATGTTCAGGGCATTGCCACCCTGCGCGGCGCGTCGCTGTCGGTGATCGACCTCAGTCGGGCAATTGGCGAGCGGCCGCTGGAAGACCCGAACGGCGGCTGCCTGATCGTCACCGACATCAGCCGCTCCAAACAGGGCCTGCACGTCCAGGCCGTGAGCAAGATCGTCCACTGCCTGACCACCGACATCCGTCCCCCGCCCTTCGGTTCCGGCGGTGTGCGTTCGTACATCACCGGCGTAACCTCGGTCGACGGCACGCTGGTGCAAGTCCTGGACATCGAAAAGGTCATCCATGGCATCGCCCCCGCACAGATCGAAGTAGCGCCGACCGAGCTGAGCATGGAAGACGCCGAACTGTTGGGCAATGCGCGCATTCTGGTGGTCGACGACAGCCAGGTGGCGCTGCAGCAATCGGTGCACACCCTGCGCAACCTCGGCCTGCAATGCCACACCGCGCGCAGCGCCAAGGAGGCCATCGACTGCCTGCTGGACTTGCAAGGCACGGCGCAGCAGATCAACCTGATCGTCTCTGACATTGAAATGTCGGAAATGGATGGTTACGCCCTCACCCGCACCCTGCGCGAGACCCCGGATTTTGCCCACCTTTACGTGCTGTTGCACACCTCGCTGGACAGCGCGATGAACAGCGAAAAAGCACGGCTGGCGGGCGCCAATGCGGTGCTGACCAAGTTCTCCTCGCCAGACCTGACCAAATGCCTGATCGAAGCGGCCAGGACGATCGCCGAACAAGGCCATTGATGTGACCGAGGCCTTTTGCTTGCTGATGCGGCGCAACCTTGCCGAGGTTGTGCCGGCGAGCAACTGGCCCTCTGGCATTGAAGTCCAGGTCTACCGCCCCGAACTCGCGCCCGCCGTGCATCGACTGATGCAACTGGGCTACCAGCACGGCGGCGGCCGCGTGCCGGCACTGGAGATCTGGCAGCAGCGGTTCGAGACCGATGCCGAATACGATCGCGATCTGTGCTTCGTTGCCCTTGAGGCCGATGCGATCGTTGGCGTCTGCCAGTGCTGGACCAGTGCCTACATCAAGAATCTGGTGGTGCACCCCGATGCCCAGGGCCGGGGATTGGGCCGTGCCCTGCTGTTGCATGCCTTCCAGGCATTCGCGCAACGTCGCGAAGGCTTTGTGGATTTGAAGGTGCTGGAAGACAACCGGCGGGCGCAGCGGTTGTATCAAGGTGTCGGGATGGTCGTGGTTCGGCGGGAATGGGTGCCGGACTGATAGCCCGCTCCTGCAAGAGGCATCGAAGATCAACTGTAGGAGCGGGCTTGCCCGCGATGCGGTGTGCCCGTCACCACGGCAGTGTCTGGCCGGTTGCTATCGCGAGCAAGCTCGCTCCTACTGGTCCAGAGTTAACGCAAAATCGTTGTAGGAGCGGGCTTGCCCGCGATGGGGTCGACTCCACAACATCAGGCATACTCAGTCCAAATTCCCAAAAGGATGCCTGCCCATGAAAGCCACCACCCTGACCCTCCTTTGCCTCACCGCCCTGGCCAGCCAGGCCCACGCCTCCAGCGATGAAGCCTGGGCCGCTTATGACAAAACAGTGCTCGCCAGTTGCACCAAGGCCAGCGGCCTGAAAAATGTGGCGCCGGTGGGCAATATCGCCCAGTTTGACGACCGAGTCGGTTACACCGCCGTACTGCTGCAAGGTCGCTACCCGCAAAAACACATGAAGAACCAGCAGGGTACCGAGTTGTGCCTGTACAGCAAGAAAGACAAAACCGCCTACGTCACCGAATGGGACTCCATCCGCGCGCCCGCCAAGTCAAAGTGAATGGCGCATAACTTGCTTCAGCACAGTTTTTTGCGGCGGCATTCTGTCGCTGCTTCAAGCCGATGATAGCGACTGATCTTTCGATGAACACGACGTTTTCCTGCGTAGGCTGCGGCAAATGCTGCACTGACCATCACGTGCCTCTCACCCTGTCCGAAGCCCGCATGTGGGCGGACGATGGCGGTCAGGTAATCGTGCTGGTGGAGGCTTTCCTGGCCAATGGCCTTGGCCTGCCGACGCAGCAACGCGAACATGCTCAGCGGCGTTCGGTGTTAGTCAGCAGCGGCTCGGCGCAGGCCCACGTGGCAATCACCTTCGCCGCTTACAATGCCGGCCGTTGCCGGAATCTTGACGACGATAACCTCTGCCGCATCTACGAACGCCGTCCGTTGGTGTGCCGTATCTATCCGATGGAAATCAATCCGCACATTTCCCTCAACCCAGCCATCAAGGAATGCCCGCCCGAATCGTGGGAAAAAGGCCCGGACCTGATCCTCGGCGGTGAGTTGGTCGACCGTGAACTGGCAGCGCTGATCCAGCGTTCGCGTCAGGCCGATCGCGAAGAAATTCGCACCAAGGATGCGATTTGCGCCTCGCTGGGGATTCGCACGACGGCGCTCAAGGGTGACGGGTTCACGGCTTACCTGCCGGACATGACGGCGTTTGCCACAGTCGTCGACCGGATGACTGATCAATCGCCGGCGGGCTCGGGCAGTGCGTGGCAGTTCCACGTATCAGGCGACGATATCGCCAGCCAGCTCCGGGCGAGCGGTGCGCAGGTGACCACTGAAACCCCGCTCAATTACGCGTTCATTTCACTGCGCGCGGCTTAACGGCGCACTCGCCAGAATTCCTGTGCCAATCGCCGCAAGTCGCCCGCCAGCCCGGCAACATCCGCAGAATTCGCCTGGCTGCGCTGCCCTTCGCTGACCGTGACTTCGCAGGCGCGGCGGATGCTGCTGATGTTGCGGTTGATGTCTTCGCTGACGGTACTCTGCTCCTCCACCGCCGAGGCGATCTGCAGGTTCATCTCGCTGATCTGGTTGACCCGCCGACTGATACCGTCCAGCGCCTCGGCAGCACGTCGAGCCTGCTCGACGCTGCATTGCACTTGCTCACCACTGTGTTGCATCGCCAGCACCGCATCGCGCGTGCCGTTTTGCAACGTGTTGATCATGCGCTCGATCTCGTTGGTCGACTGCTGGGTGCGCTGGGCCAGGCCGCGGACTTCATCGGCAACCACCGCAAACCCGCGTCCGGCGTCTCCGGCGCGCGCCGCCTCGATGGCAGCATTGAGTGCCAGCAGATTGGTCTGCTCGGCGATGCTGCGAATCACCTCCAGCACCCCGGTGATCTCGCTGCTGTGCCCTTCCAGTTGATGAATGACCGCAGTGGCGTGCGTCAGCTCATCGGCCAGGCGCAACACAACCTGACGGCTTTCACTGACCAACTGATGGCCCTCGAACGTCTCGCTGCCCGCCATATCGGCGGCCACGGCGGCCTGCTGCGCATGACTGGCGACCTGGGCGACGCTGGAGGACATCTGGTTGATCGCCGCAGCCACGTGATCGGTTTCCGCCTGCTGGTCCAGTGTGCTGCTGTGACTGCCCTGCAAATGGTCCACCAGCTCCGCCGCATGCCCCGCCAAGCGCTGCGAGGCATCGCCGATGCGCCCCACCACCGCACCGATCTGAGCTTCGAGCATCTGCAAGGCGAACTCGATCTGCCCAAACTCATCCCTGCGACCGGTGTAAATGCCTTGGCTCAACGGGTTATCGACAATCTGCCGGGCGCGCTCGCTCAGGGCCATCAGCGGACGCAACATCCGCCAGGTGCCGGCGGCCACCAGCGTGCTGCCGCCGATCAGGGCCACTAAACCGTACATCAACGACGAAGGATTGAGCCAAACCTGCAACCCAATGACACTGGCCAGGATCGCGCTGAACAGCAATGTCAGCTTCAGGCCTGGCCCGATCACAGGCAGGCGTTGCATCAATGGCGTGCGCTCATTGCGAAGTTGCGTGTAGGCCTTTTCTGCAGCCTCGATCTGCTGTTCCGTCGGGCGGGTGCGCACCGATTGGTACTCCACCGCCTGCCCGTTTTGCGTCATCGGCGTGGCGAAGGCACTCACCCAATAGTGGTCGCCATTCTGGCAGCGATTTTTCACCATCCCCATCCACGAGCGGCCACTCTTGAGGGTCTGCCACATGTGGGCGAACGCGGCCTGGGGCATGTCCGGATGACGCAGCAGGTTGTGCTTGGCGCCGAGCAATTGCTCGCGACTGTAACCGCAGATCTTGATGAAATCGTCGTTGGCGTAGGTGATTGCGCTCGTCAGATCGGTGGTCGAAAGGATGTTCGCATCAGCCGCAACATCGACTTGACGGCCCGTCACCGGGAGGTTGATCTTCATGGAAAGCGCGCTCGCTGGTGGGTAAGAGTCGGCGAAGTTGCTGACTCTAAGCGCACTGATTACACAAACCTTGATCTGGCTCAGGATATGAGCACATAGCCACTAGCGCGACAAAAGAACTCAGCGCTTGCCCATCGAACGACGCGTGCCGGGAGGCGCGGCACCTGGAACCTTGGTGTGACCGTTCTTGGCGCCGTTCTTGTACCACGGCTGATTGGAGGTTTTCGCAGCGGCCAGTTCGCCCGGCTTGAACGGGAACTTGAATGGCGCAATCGCAGGCGTGGTTTCGCTGTCTGCCAGTTCGTCGCCAGGGGCGTCGGCAACCGGTGGTTGAGTCGGGGAAGTCATGAGTGCTCCGGGTGGTGCAATAAAGTCGGCAGTATACCCAAACTGACAGCGCCGTCAGTTAGCAGTCACCTTCCTGACCGGCGAACGGGTTTATAAAGGTATTGATCCTGCGAACGATATCTTTATCTGAACCCGTCCCACCCCACCCGGCGCCCCACTTGCATGCAAATTTCGAAAAAAACCGCCTTGATTGCAGGCCTGTTGATTGTCCTGGCCGCGCTGGGCACCTGGTATCTGACCAAACCTGCCAAGACCCGACTCGCCGCCTCCAGCGCGATCCCGGTGCGAGTGGTAAATGTTGCCGAAAAGGATGTGCCGCGCTACGTCAGCGGCATCGGCTCGGTCCTGTCTCTGCACAGCGTGGTGGTTCGTCCGCAAATCGACGGCATTCTGACCAAAATCCTGGTCAAGGAAGGCCAACTGGTCAGCAAGGGCGATTTACTCGCCAGCATCGATGACCGCTCGATCCGCGCCAGCCTCGACCAGGCCCGCGCGCAACTCGGCGAAAGCCAGGCGCAACTGCAAGTGGCGCTGGTCAATCTCAAACGCTACAAACTGCTGAGCGTCGACGACGGCGTGTCCAAGCAGACTTACGACCAGCAACAAGCGCTGGTCAACCAACTCAAGGCCACCGCCCAGGGCAACCAGGCTTCGATTGATGCGGCTCAGGTACAACTTTCCTACACGCAGATTCGCTCGCCAGTCAGCGGCCGCGTTGGGATTCGCACGGTGGACGAAGGCAACTTCCTGCGTATGAGCGACACCCAAGGTCTGTTCACCGTGACCCAAATCGACCCGATCGCCGTGGAGTTCTCCCTGCCGCAACAGATGCTGCCCACCTTGCAAGGTCTGATCAACGATCCGCAACACGCCCGGGTCAAGGCCTACATCGGCGCCGACACCGACGGCGAGACCGGAAACCTGCTGGGTGAAGGCCACTTGACCCTGATCGACAATCAAATCAACGCCAACACCGGGACCATCCGCGCCAAGGCCGAATTCGACAACGCCGCACAGAAGCTCTGGCCGGGCCTGCTGGTGACCGTAAAAATTCAGACAGCGCTCGACAAGGATGCGCTCGTTGTGCCGCCCACTGTCGTACAACGCGGCCTGGATCAGCCCTTCGTCTACCGCGTCCAGGGCGACAAGGTCGAAACCGTGCCGGTGCAGATCGTGTATCAGGGCAGCGGCCAGAACATCATCAAGGGCGTAAAGCCGGGTGACGTGCTGGTCAGCGACGGGCAATCACGGCTCAAACCCGGATCGACCGTGCAGGTGCTCACCGAACCTGCACAAGTGGTGCAATCGCAGGCCGCCCAATGAAAGGCCAGGGCGGAGTGTCCGCCTGGTGCATCGATCACCCGGTGGCGACGGTCCTGCTGACCTTCGCCCTGGTGCTGCTGGGCGCCATCGCCTTCCCGCGCCTGCCGGTAGCCCCGTTGCCCGAAGCAGAATTCCCGACCATCCAGGTGGCCGCACAATTGCCCGGCGCCAGCCCTGAGACCATGGCGTCGTCGGTCGCCACGCCGCTTGAGGTGCAGTTCAGCGCCATCCCCGGCGTGACGCAGATGACGTCGAGCAGCGCCCTGGGCTCGACCAACCTGACGTTGCAATTCACCCTCGACAAGAGCATCGACACCGCCGCCCAGGAAGTGCAGGCGGCGATCAACACCGCCGCCGGCAAACTGCCAAAGGACATGCCCAACCTGCCGACCTGGCGCAAGGTCAACCCGGCCGACAGCCCGGTGTTGATCCTCAGCGTCAACTCATCGCTGATGCCCGGCCCCGAACTCAGCGACCTGACGGAAACGCTGTTGTCCCGCCAGATCAGCCAGATCGACGGTGTAGGCCAGGTCGCCATCACCGGTCAGCAACGTCCGGCGATTCGTGTACAGGTCTCGGCGGACAAACTGGCGGCCATTGGACTGACCCTGGCGGATATTCGCCTGGCGATCCAGCAGACCAGCCTCAACCTGGCCAAGGGTGCGCTGTACGGAGAGTCGAGCATTTCCACCCTGTCCACCAACGATCAACTGTTCCACCCCGAGGACTACAGCCAGTTGATCGTTTCCTACAAGGACGGTGCACCGGTTCACCTTCGGGACGTGGCCAAAGTCGTTAACGGTTCGGAAGATGCCTACGTCCAGGCCTGGGCGGGCACGCAACCGGGGGTCAACCTGGTGATCTTCCGCCAGCCGGGAGCCAACATCGTCGAGACGGTGGACCGCATCCAGGCCGCCCTGCCGGAATTGGAAGCGATGCTGCCGGCCTCGGTACAGGTCAAGACGCTCATCGACCGCACACAGACCATCCGCGCCTCGCTGCATGAAGTGGAAATCACCCTGCTGATCGCGATCCTGCTGGTGGTGGCGGTGATGGCCCTGTTCCTGCGCCAACTGTCGGCAACGCTGATCGTCTCGGCCGTGCTCGGTGTGTCGTTGATCGCCAGTTTCGCCCTGATGTACGTCATGGGCTTCAGCCTCAACAACCTGACGCTGGTGGCCATCGTGGTCGCCGTGGGGTTCGTGGTGGACGATGCGATCGTGGTGGTGGAGAACATTCACCGGCATCTGGAGGCCGGGGACGGCATGCGCGAGGCCGCCATCAAGGGTGCAGGGGAGATCGGCTTCACCGTGGTCTCGATCAGTTTCTCGCTGGTGGCGGCGTTCATTCCGCTGCTGTTCATGGGCGGCGTGGTCGGGCGCCTGTTCAAGGAATTCGCCCTGACCGCCACCTCCACCATTCTCATTTCGGTCGTCGTGTCACTGACCCTGGCGCCGACCCTCGCGGCGCTGTTCATGCGCGCCCCGGTGCATCATGCCGATGGTAAAAAGGGCTTCGGCGAGCGCCTGCTCGACCTGTACGAAAAAGGCCTGCGTCGCGCCCTCGCCCATCAGAAACTGATGATCGGCATCTTCGGCCTCTCGGTTGCACTGGCCGTCGGCGGCTATGTGTTCATTCCCAAGGGCTTCTTCCCGGTGCAGGACACTGGATTCGTTCTCGGCACCACCGAAGCGGCTGCGGATATATCCTACGGCGACATGGTGAAAAAACATCTGGCCATGGCCGAAATCGTCGCGGCTGACCCGGCGGTCGAAACCTTCTCGCATTCGGTCGGCGTCTCGGGCAGCAACCAGACCATCGCCAATGGCCGTTTCTGGATCACCCTGAAAAAACGCAGCGACCGCGATGTGTCCGCCAGTGAGTTCATTGACCGCATTCGCCCGCAGCTGATGAAAGTCCCGGGCATCGTCCTGTACCTGCGCGCCGGCCAGGACATCAACCTCAGTTCCGGCCCGAGTCGCGCCCAGTATCAATACGTACTCAAGAGCAACGACGGCGCGGTTCTAAGCACCTGGACCCAGCGCCTCACGGATAAACTGCGCAGCATCCCCGCCTTTCGCGATGTGTCCAACGACTTGCAATTGGGCGGCAGCATCACCCACATCAGCATCGATCGCAGCGCGGCTGCGCGCTTCGGCCTGACCGCCAGCGATGTGGACGAAGCGCTGTACGACGCCTTCGGTCAACGCCAGATCAATGAGTTCCAGACCCAGGTCAACCAGTACAACGTGATCCTGGAACTGGACACCCGACAACGCGGCAAGGCCGAAAGCCTGAATTACTTCTACCTGCGCTCCCCCTTGAGCGGTGAGATGGTGCCGCTGTCGGCCCTCGCCCGCTTCGATCCACCCACGGTGGGCCCGCTGTCGATTGCCCATGACGGGATGTTCCCGGCCGCCAACCTGTCATTCAACCTCGCCCCTGGCGTGGCACTGGGCGATGCGGTGATCCTGCTCAACCAGGCCAAGGCCGACATCGGCATGCCGGTGGCGATCAGCGGCAATTTCCAGGGCGCCGCCCAGGCGTTCCAGAGTTCGCTGGCCAGCCAACCCTGGCTGATCCTTGCGGCACTGGTGGCGGTGTACATCATTCTCGGCGTGCTCTATGAAAGTTTCGTGCACCCGCTGACCATCATCTCGACCTTGCCGGCGGCGGGCCTGGGGGCGGTGATCATGTTGTGGCTCTGCGGCCAGGACTTTTCGATCATGGCCCTGATCGGCCTGGTGCTGCTGATCGGTATCGTCAAGAAAAACGGCATCCTGATGATCGATTTCGCCCTCGAAGCCCAGCGCAAGGGTGGCCTGCCCCCTGAAGAGGCGATCTTCCAGGCCTGCATCACACGGTTCCGGCCGATCATCATGACCACCCTCGCCGCCCTGCTCGGTGCCCTGCCGCTGATGCTCGGCTACGGCACCGGTGCCGAGTTGCGCCAACCGTTGGGGATTGCCGTGGTGGGTGGTTTGCTGGTCAGCCAGGTGCTGACGCTGTTTACCACGCCGGTCATATACTTGTGGCTTGAGCGGATCTTTCATAGACCCAAACCCGTGCCGACGCCGGCACTGGCCACCACAGACTGAGGCGGGGTCATGCGTGTCCTGATTATCGAAGACGAAGAAAAAACCGCGGACTATCTACACCGCGGCTTGACGGAACAGGGCTACACCGTGGACCTGGCGCGCGATGGTGTGGAAGGCCTGCACCTGGCACTGGAAAGCGACTACGCCGTGATCGTCCTCGACGTGATGTTGCCGGGCCTCGATGGCTTTGGCGTGCTGCGCGCGTTGCGTGCGCGCAAGCAAACCCCGGTGATCATGCTCACCGCCCGCGAACGGGTGGAAGATCGCATCAAGGGCCTGCGCGACGGCGCCGACGACTACCTGGGCAAACCGTTTTCCTTCCTCGAACTGGTGGCGCGCCTGCAAGCACTGACCCGGCGCAGCGGTGGCCATGAACCGGTCCAGGTGAGCATTGCCGACCTGTGGATCGACCTCATCAGCCGCAAGGCGACCCGCGCCGGCACGCGCCTGGACCTGACTGCCAAGGAGTTCTCACTGCTCAGTGTGCTGGCCCGTCGCCAGGGTGAAATCCTCTCCAAAACGGCGATTGCCGAAATGGTCTGGGACATCAATTTCGACAGCGACGCCAACGTCGTCGAAGTGGCGATCAAACGCCTGCGCGCCAAGATCGACGGGCCGTTCGACGAAAAACTGCTACACACCATTCGGGGCATGGGTTATGTGCTGGAGAGCCGTGATGATCGCCCCTCGTAACTCCATCGCCCTGCGCCTGAGCGGCATGTTCACGCTGGTCGCGCTATTGGTGTTCCTGCTGATCGGCGGCGCGTTGTATCAGCAGGTCGACAAAGGCCTGGGCCTGCTGCCCGAAGCCGAGCTCGATGCGCGTTACAGCGTGCTCGAGTCAGCCATCGGTCGCTACGGCACGCCGGAACATTGGGTGAAGATCAACAACAAGCTCAAGTTGCTGAGCGAAGAAGACAAGCGCATCAGTTTTTGGGTCGTCAGTGGCGATCCGCACTACGAATATGGCAACCCGACGTCACAAATCCGGACCTTGGCCGAAGGGCCGTTGGGCATGCGCGACCTGCAATTGCCCGACCAGCCCTACCCGCTGAAAGTGCTGGTCAGCCAGTTCCCGGCCAAGGACCAGCGTCCGCCGCTTCGTTTCATGATCGCGGTCGATACCGAGACGTTTTCCCAGACCCAGCACCATCTGCTGGTAGCCCTGATCAGCCTGGCCATTATCGGTGTGCTGCTGGCGTCCGTGCTGGGTTACTGGGTCGCGCGGATCGGCCTCAAGCCTTTGATCGAATTGTCCCATGAAGCCCGACGCCTGGCACCGCCGCTACGCTCCGGGCGCTTGCGCCTGTCGTCGCTGCCGCCAGAGCTTGATCAGTTCGTCAGCTCCTTCAACGCCACCCTGGAGCGGGTCGAGCAGGCGTACTCGCGGCTTGAGTCGTTCAACGCCGATGTCGCCCACGAACTGCGCTCGCCGTTGACCAACCTGATTGGCCAAACCCAGGTGGCGCTGACCCGTGGCCGCTCGGCGGAACATTATTTCGAGGTACTGCAATCCAACCTCGAAGAGCTGGAGCGCCTGCGCTCGATCATCAACGACATGTTGTTCCTCGCCAGCGCCGATCAGGGCAGCAAGGCGACCAAATTGACCAGCACGTCGCTGGCGGACGAAGTGGCGACCACCCTGGAGTATCTGGATTTCATCCTTGAAGATGCACAGGTCCAGGTACAGGTTCGGGGGGATGCGCAGGTTCGGATCGAAATTGCACACCTTCGTCGGGCGCTGATCAACCTGCTGAGCAACGCGGTGCAACACACCGATCCCGGCCAGGTGATCGAGGTGCGCATCGACGTCGAAGAGCATCAAGTCAGCATTGGTGTGGCAAACCCTGGCTCGCCGATTGCCAGCGAACACTTGCCACGGCTGTTCGAGCGTTTTTACCGGGTCGATGCGTCCCGCAGTAACAGCGGCAACAACCACGGCCTGGGCCTGGCGATCGTCAAGGCGATTGCGCTGATGCACGGTGGTGATGTGTTTGTACGCAGCGATCACGGCATGAACACGTTCGGTATTCACCTCCCCGTCTGACCCCTTGTCATTGCGCGACTGTTGCTTATGGAGCAACAGTCCTTTCATGAATCCGCTCTTTTTCCCCGCCTCGATGCCCCTTATCTTTGCCCGCACCAAACAGCACTTGCCAAGCAAGAAGGTTTTAAAGATGTCCAACAGTATGGGTATTGCCAGCGCGTTCGTTTTGTCTTCCCTGTTCGTCTCTCCGTTCGCCATGGCTGAAGAGTCGCAGACCTTCGCCGCGCACAATGCCGCACGCACAGCGGCGTTCGAACAACACCAGAGCGAAATGACAGCCAAAGCAGCGGGCGCTACGCACACCCCTCAAGCATCGAGCGTCCAGGCCCAGCCACAGGTTGAGAAAGACAGCTGATCGCGACGTTTCCCTCGACACTTTTCCTCGGCTCTTCCCTGGGAAAAGTTGTCTTCAAAGCCGCTGCCTGTCAGCGGCTTTTTTGTGTTTGTTACACAAGGCGTAACGGTAACCCAAGCCACTGTAGGAGCGAGCACGCTCGCGATGGTCGTCAACGAAAACGCTGGCAGCTTGACACTCCGCGGTGGCCTTGTGTCCATCGCGAGCATGCTCGCTCCTACAGGTCATGCGGTTAGGGCTACGCTTAATCTGTCACTCCAGCAGACAAGCCAGCCCAATGACCACCAGTCGTACTCACATTCCATCACGCAGTACCGGACGCCCCGAGATCTTGGCAATACTAGGCAGTTCACTGACCGTCATCGCCATCATCGCCATCGTCACTTTTCTGCTGATCCGCGAACGCGCCGGTGCCCAGCAAGCAGCCACACGCAGCGCAACCACCATTGCCCAACTGATCGATGCCGACGTACTGCGCACCGTCGAACTCTATGACCTGAGCCTGCAAGGCCTGATTGCCGCCTCGCAAAGGGATGACCTGAAACAGGTGTCTGCGCAGATCCGTCATCTGGCGCTGTTCGACCGGTCCACCAGCGCTCGCTTCAAGGGTGTCATCCTGTTGCTGGCCCCCAACGGCGAGGTGCTGGCAGATTCGTCACGGATCGATCCCAAACCGGGTAACTTTTCCGATCGCGATTACTTCCTGGCGCATGCCGCCAGCCCTGACAGGGAAATGTTCATCAGCCGGCCGAGCGAGGACGATGACAGCTGGCGGATCCATTTCAGCCGGCGTATTTCCTCGACCACAGGGGAATTTCTCGGCGTCGCCGTCGCGTCGATGCGGCTGAGCTATTTCGATCAACTGTTCAAAAGTCTGGACATCGGCGAAGGCGGCATCCTGTCGATCATCAGCGACGACGGTATCCTGCTCGCACAAAAGCCCCATCTCGAGAATGATCCGATCGGCAGAAGTTTCGCCGACCGCCCCAACGTCCAGCGCATCCTGCGCGAGCGCAACGGCAGCTTCGATAGCGTGTCGAGCATCGACGGCCGGCAACGTCTGTACACCTTTTCCAGGGTCGGCAACCTGCCGTTGACCGTGATCGTTGCGCTCTCCGGCAACGATGTGTTCGCCGCCTGGCGACGCACCGCCCTGGTGATCAGCGGCGCCACGGGGGTGTTGTGCATTGGCCTGCTGTGGCTGACCGTCCTACTGTGCCGAGAGCTGCGCCTGCGCCACATGGCGGAGCAGGAACTGGCGCAGTTGGCTGCCACCGACGCGCTGACCGGCGTTGCCAACCGTAGGATGTTGGACCAGACGCTACGCCATGAGTGGTTTCGTGCACAGCGCTCAGGCAAGCCTCTGTCCTTATTGATGATCGATGCCGATCATTTCAAGGCGTTCAATGATCAACATGGCCATCAGGCCGGTGATGACGCGTTGCGCGCGCTGGCCAAGGTGATCGGTGACAATGTGCGACGACCGGCCGATTTGGTGGCGCGCTATGGTGGAGAAGAGTTTTCCGTGGTGCTGGCGGAAACGGACGGTGCGGGCGCGAAATTGATTGCCGAACACATTCGGCTGGCCGTGGAACAGCTGCCATTCGTGGCGGGGGTCGAGTCGCCGATTACGGTCAGTATCGGCATCAGCACCTGGACCACCGCCACCCATTACAGCCTGGAGCAACTGCTCATCGCGGCGGACAGAGCGTTGTATCAGGCCAAGGATGGAGGGCGGAATCGGGTGGTCAGTGCAACCTGAATACACGCCCCCTCCCTGTAGGAGCGAGCATGTCGAGGCGTCGAACCGTCGCGATGGTCGTTAACGATAAAGCTGGTGGCCTGACACCCCTCGGAGCCTGACCCTCCATCGCGAGCATGCTCGCTCCTACAGAGGATCGGGCCCATCCACAAAATCGCAGGCATAAAAAAAGGCCACCCGAAGGCAGCCTTTAAAAAACTAGAGAGGTTTTTTACTTACACAGCCGCAACAGGACGCATGTAAGAGATTGGTGCGGTGCTGGCGTCTTCAAAGGTCACGACTTCCCAGGCATCTGTCTGCTCAATCAACTTGCGCAGCAGCTGGTTGTTCAGTGCGTGGCCGGACTTGAAGCCCTTGAACTCACCAATCAGGCTATTGCCCAGCAGGTAGAGGTCACCAATTGCATCGAGAATCTTGTGCTTAACGAATTCGTCTTCATAACGAAGGCCGTCTTCGTTCAGTACACCATCGGAATCGACCACGATCGCGTTTTCAACGCTGCCGCCGAGTGCGAGGTTGTGCTTGCGCAGGTACTCGATGTCACTCATGAAACCAAAGGTACGGGCGCGGCTGACTTCTTTTACGAACGAAGTGCTGGAAAAATCCACGCTTGCACTCTGGGTGCGGTCACGGAAAACCGGATGATCGAAATCGATCTCGAAACTCACCTTGAAACCTTCGAAAGGGACGAAAGTGGCGCGCTTGTCGCCGTCTTCCACTGTCACTTCCCGCAAGATACGGATGAATTTCTTGGCAGCATCCTGTTCTTCCAGGCCTGCCGATTGAATCAGAAATACGAAGGGTCCAGCGCTGCCATCCATGATCGGGACTTCGGACGCGGAGAGCTCGACGTAGGCGTTATCGATGCCCAGGCCAGCCATGGCCGAAAGCAAGTGCTCAACCGTATCCACTTTCACGTCACCGTTGACCAGCGTCGTCGACATGGTTGTCTCGCCGACGTTGGCGGCACGAGCCGGGATCTCGACCACAGGATCGAGGTCGGCACGGCGAAAGACGATGCCGGTGTCAATCGGTGCAGGCTTGAGGGTCAGGTAGACCTTCTCGCCGGAGTGCAGACCAACACCTGTGGCACGGATAATATTTTTCAGTGTGCGTTGTTTAATCATGGCTTGGGCCGCTTCAGCGCAAATTGCGAACTGGTATCAACAAAGGCTGGCGATAATAGCAGACCATGCCTTTGCTGAACACCAATCACCTTCATAGCCCTGATACATTCCATCAATCGGCCTGACGACGCAGGAAAGCCGGGATGTCCAGGTAGTCCAGATCATCTTGCGGATTCATCTTCGCAGCAGTCGCAGCACCGGCCTGGGCCTGGTTGCGCATGACGGTCGGACGGTCCAGGTCACGGTAATTCACCGCTGGCGCTTCCTGACGAGCGGGCGCCGCAGTTTGCGGTTGTGCTGCCATGGAGGTGTGAACGGTGTTGTCGATGACCTTCACAGGCTTCTCGATTTTTGCACCCAGACCGGTGGCAACCACGGTTACGTGGAGTTCGTCGCGCATGTCCGGATCGATAACGGTACCGACCTTGACCATCGCATGCTCGGAAGCGAAGGCTTCGATGATGCTACCCACGTCGGAGTATTCACCCAGGGACAGGTCTGGACCTGCGGTGATATTCACCAGGATGCCGCGTGCACCTTGCAGGTTCACGTCTTCGAGCAACGGGTTGCGGATGGCCGCTTCGGTAGCTTCGCGTGCACGGTTCGGACCGCTGGCGCAGCCAGTGCCCATCATCGCCATGCCCATTTCGCTCATCACGGTACGTACGTCGGCAAAGTCGACGTTGATCATGCCCGGACGCTTGATGATGTCGGAGATACCGCGAACAGCACCGGCCAGTACATCGTCAGCCTTGGCGAAAGCCGACAGCAGGCTGGCGTCCTTACCGAGGATAGTCAGCAGCTTCTCGTTGGGAATGGTGATCAACGAGTCGACGCTTTCGGACAGCAGACGAATGCCTTCGTCGGCCAGTTGCATGCGCTTGCGGCCTTCGAACGGGAACGGACGGGTCACCACCGCAACGGTGAGGATACCCATTTCCTTGGCGACTTCGGCAATGATCGGCGCAGCACCCGTACCGGTACCACCGCCCATGCCAGTGGTGATGAACACCATGTTGGTGCCCTGCAGGACTTCGGCGATGCGCTCACGATCTTCGAGAGCGGCCTGACGGCCCACTTCAGGGTTGGCACCGGCGCCCAGACCCTTGGTCACGCCAGTACCCAGTTGCAGGATGGTCCGCGCGCTGATGCTTTTCAGCGCCTGGGCATCAGTGTTGGCGCAGATGAACTCAACGCCTTCAATGTTGCTCTTGACCATGTGATTGACGGCGTTGCCGCCGCCTCCGCCAACACCGATGACCTTGATGACCGGGCTTGCGGGGACGTTGTCTACGAGTTCGAACATTTTCCCTCTCCTTTACGTTCTCTAGTTTTTTTCGCCTACTGCGTTACTGCGTTACTGCGTTACTGCGTTACTGCGTTACTGCGTTACTGCGTGTTGCTGCTTGCTCTGTCTTGCAGCTTCAAGCTTGAAGCTTGCTGCTGCTTCTTTAAAAGTTGCCTTGTACCCAGCTCTTGATGCGATCGAGCAGGGCACCTTTGGGTTCTTCATTGCTGTAGCTGTCACGGCTGCCGATGCCCGAGAACGAAACCCCGTCGGACTGCTTTTGCAGGCCGTACATCAACAAACCAACGCCTGTGGAATAGATCGGGTTGCGCACCACGTCATCCAGGCCTTTCACGCCGTGGGGCACGCCCAGGCGTACCGGCATGTGGAAGATCTCTTCGGCCAGCTCGGTGGCGCCTTCCATTTTCGACGTACCACCGGTCAGCACGATGCCGGCCGGGATCAGGTCTTCGTACCCGCTGCGTCGCAGCTCGGCCTGGATCAGCGTGAACAGCTCGTCGTAACGAGGCTCGACCACTTCGGCCAGGGCCTGGCGGGACAACTCACGCGGTGGACGGTCGCCTACGCTTGGCACCTTGATGGTCTCACCGGCACCGGCCAGCTTGGCCAGCGCGCAGGCATAGCGGATCTTGATTTCTTCGGCGTACTGGGTCGGTGTGCGCAACGCCATTGCGATGTCGTTGGTCACCTGATCGCCAGCAATCGGGATCACGGCGGTGTGACGGATCGCGCCTTCGGTGAAGATCGCGATGTCAGTGGTGCCGCCACCGATGTCCACCAGGCAGACGCCCAGCTCTTTTTCGTCGTCGGTCAGTACCGAATACGCGGACGCCAGTTGCTCAAGGATGATGTCGTCGATTTCCAGGCCACAGCGGCGCACGCACTTCTCGATGTTCTGCGCGGCGTTGACGGCGCAGGTGACCACGTGGACCTTGGCCTCCAGGCGTACGCCGGACATGCCCAGCGGCTCGCGCACGCCTTCCTGGTTATCGATCACATAATCCTGCGGCAGGGTGTGCAGCACGCGCTGATCCGCCGGGATCGCCACGGCCTGGGCGGCGTCAAGCACGCGCTCCAGGTCGGCGGTGCTGACCTCACGATCGCGAATGGCGACGATGCCATGGGAGTTGAGGCTGCGGATGTGATTGCCCGCCACGCCGACGAACGCCGAGTGAATTCGGCAACCGGCCATCAGCTGCGCTTCTTCAATCGCGCGCTGGATCGACTGCACGGTGGATTCGATGTTCACCACCACGCCCTTCTTCAGGCCGCGGGACGGATGAGTGCCGATCCCGACGATATCCAGCGTGCCGTCGTCCCCGACCTCACCGACCAGCGCCACCACCTTGGAGGTGCCGATATCGAGACCGACGATCATTTTGCCGCTTTGCACGTTTGCCATGGGTCCTGCCTCTCTTAATTCTTCGCGACAGCGGGTTGGGCTGTCGTGGGCGCTACCGGTTCCCGCCAGCCAACAGCCAGGCCGTTGGCGTAACGCAGATCGATACTCGCAATGTTCGTAATCTGTTCTTTAAGCGTCTTGTCATAGATGGCAATGAAACGGCGCATCTTCTCTACCTGGTTGCCGCGGCCCAGCAGCAGCTCGATCCCCGGGCCCGAACTGCCGGCACCGGTGGTCAGGAACCAACTACCCCGTTCACGCAACTCCAGGCGCGCAATCGAGAAGCCCAGCGGCCGGAGCATCTGGCTCAGCACCTGGTATTGCTGCATCACTTGCTGCTGGGCCCGTTGTGGGCCGAACAACTGTGGCAGGTGTTCGTAGTTCGCCAGCTCACGCGGGGTGAACGCCTGGCCCTGGTTGTTCAACAGGGACTCATCGCCCCACCGGGCAACCGGCAGTTGTTCTTCCAGGCGGATCACGACCTGATCCGGCCACACCCGACGCACTTCGGCGTGGGCAATCCATGGCATCTGCTCAAGCTCGGTGCGCATGCTCGCCAGGTCGATGGTGAAGAAGCTCGACGCCACGTAGGGGGCGATCCGCTGCTGCACCGCTTGCTGGCTGATGTAGCTGAGGTCGCCCTGTACCGCGACCTTGGTGATCGGCCGGTCCGCATACGGCAGCAACCTTTGCGCGCCCTCGTAGGTGCCGAACCCCAGCCCGACCAGCAATACCGGCCAGGCCAAGGCTTTGAGAAAGCCAAAATTGGCTTTGGGCAGGCGTGCGGACATCGGCTCCTTGGCCACCATTCGGCTTGCACCCCGTGGCACCGGCTTGCGGCCGGGTGCGGGTGGGGGCTGATGTCGCAGCTGAGCGCCTCGCATGGACTTACCCTCGCGGCTCTTCGTTGTCGGCAATGCTTGCCGCCAGGATTGCCAGCACCAGTTGCTGGAAATCCAGGCCGGCGGCACGTGCCGCCATCGGCACCAGGCTGTGATCGGTCATGCCCGGTGCGGTGTTGACTTCAAGGAACCAGAATTGACCGTCAGCATCCTGCATCACGTCTGCCCTGCCCCAACCGGCGATACCCAACGCCTCACACGCCTTGGCCGTGAGGTCCATCAGTTCCTGTTCCTTGGTGCTGTCCAGCCCGCATGGAATGCGGTACTGGGTATCGTTGGCGATGTACTTGGCGTCGTAGTCGTAGAAACTGTGTGTCGTGCCCAGGGCGATCGGAGGCAACACCTGGTCACGCAGCGTGGCGATGGTGAACTCGGGACCTTGAATCCATTGCTCGACCAACACTTGCGAATCGTAGGTACTGGCCGCTTTCCAGGCGTCGATCAAGGCGTCGCAGGAAGTCACTTTGGCCATACCGATACTTGAACCTTCATGGGCCGGTTTGACGATCAAAGGAAAGCCCAGTTCCGTCGCTGCCGAAATACAATCGGCCTCGCAAGTCAACACGGCGTGACGCGGCGTCGGGATGCCGAGGCTGTGCCAGACCTGCTTGGTCCGCAGCTTGTCCATGGCCAACGCCGACGCGAGGATGCCGCTGCCGGTGTACGGAATGCCCAGGCACTCCAACAGCCCCTGCATGCTGCCGTCCTCACCGCCACGACCGTGGAGAATGATGAAGGCCCGGTCGATTTTCTCGCTCAGCAGCCGCTGCAACAGATCGTCTCCGACGTCGAGGCCGAATGCGTCAACGCCAGCGTCTTGCAGCGCCTGGAGGACCGCGTTGCCCGATTTCAGGGACACCTCACGTTCGGCACTCTTGCCGCCGAACAGCACGGCGACGCGACCGAAGTCCTTCGGCGCGACAGTGGAGACGAGGTTCGCGTATGCAGCAGTCATTTCAATTTCCCCACGGCCGGTGCCGCCACGGCGCCGGTGAACAACGGACTTTTCAACAGATTCGGAGCGAGGCCGCCCACATCACCAGCGCCCTGGCACAGCAGGATGTCGCCGGCACGCAGCAGCGGCTTGACCACGGGCGCGAGGTCGACACCGCGCTCGATGTAGATCGGGTCGAGCTGGCCGCGCTGACGGATGCTGTTGCACAGCTTGCGGCTGTCAGCGCCCGGGATCGGCTCTTCGCCTGCCGGGTACACTTCCATCAGCAACAGGACGTTGGCGTCGGCCAGCACCTGGACGAAATCGTCGTACAGGTCACGGGTCCGGCTGTAGCGGTGCGGCTGATAAACCATCACCAACCGGCGCTCCGGCCAGCCACCGCGTACGGCCTTGATCACGGCGGCGACCTCGGTCGGGTGGTGACCGTAATCGTCGACCAGCATCACGTTGCCGCCTTCGACCGGCAGTTCGCCGTAGACCTGGAAGCGTCGACCCACGCCCTGGAACCCGGACAGCCCCTGGACAATGGCTTCGTCACTGACGCCTTCGTCGGTGGCGATGCAGATGGTCGCCAGTGCGTTGAGCACGTTGTGATTGCCCGGCATGTTCACCGAGACGTCCAGTGGCTCACGGTCAGGACGCAGTACGGTAAAGAACGTCTGCATACCCTGCTGGCGTACATTGATCGCACGCACGTCGCAGTCGTCGCCGAAGCCATAGGTCACGGTCGGACGTTTGACCTGAGGCAGGATTTCACGCACGACTGGATCATCGAGACACACCACGGCCAGGCCGTAGAACGGCAGGTTGTGGAGGAACTCGACAAAGGTTTTCTTCAGTTTGTTGAAGTCACCGTCGTAGGTCGCCATGTGGTCGGCGTCAATATTGGTCACCACGGCCACCAGCGGTTGCAGGTGCAGGAAGCTGGCGTCACTTTCATCGGCTTCCGCGATCAGGTAACGACTGGTACCGAGTTGTGCATTGGTGCCCGCGGCGTTCAGGCGGCCACCGATGACGAAGGTCGGGTCCAGGCCACCGGCGGCAAACACCGAGGCAATCAGGCTGGTGGTGGTGGTTTTGCCGTGGGTACCGGCAACGGCAATGCCGTGGCGATAGCGCATCAGCTCGGCCAGCATTTCGGCGCGCGGCACCACGGGAATGCGACGCTCCAGCGCGGTGGCAACTTCCGGGTTGGAGGTGTTCACCGCGCTCGACACCACCAGCACGTCAGCGGCAGCGGCGTTTTCGGCGCGGTGACCAATGAAAATCTGCGCACCAAAGGTTTCCAGGCGCTCAGTCACCGGCGACGCTTTGAGGTCGGAGCCGGACACTTCATAACCCAGGTTCAGCAACACTTCGGCGATGCCGCACATGCCCACGCCGCCGATACCCACGAAGTGGATGTGACGGATGCGGCGCATTTCCGGTTGTGGCATGGCTTTCTGATTCTCAACCATGGGCCACCTCCAGGCAGGTATCGACCACGTTACGGGTGGCATCGGGTTTGGCCAGGCGACGGGCAGCGGCCGCCATGTCAGTGAGTCGTTGTGGTTGCATCAAAACCTCTGTCAGGCGAGCGGCAAGATCCGCTGCACCAGTCGTTCTTTGCGGCATCAGGAAGGCAGCACCTTCGCGGGCCAAATAATCGGCGTTGCGGGTCTGGTGGTCGTCGATCGCGTGGGGCAAAGGCACCAGCATCGAGGGCAGACCGGCGGCGGCCAGTTCACTGATGGTCAATGCGCCTGCACGGCACACCACCAGGTCAGCCCAGCCATAGGCTTGGGCCATGTCTTTGATGAAAGGCTGCACTTGCGCCTCGACGCCAGCGGCGCCATAGCGCTCTGCAGTCACTTCATCGTGTTTTTTGCCAGCCTGATGGAACACTTCCGGGCGCAGGTCGGGAGCGACTTGCGCCAGGGCTTCTGGCAGCAACTTGTTCAACGGTTCTGCGCCCAGGCTTCCGCCCAGGATCAGCAAACGCGCCTTGCGACCTGCCAGGGCAGGTCGCGGGGTGTCGAGGAACAGCTCGGAGCGCACTGGATTACCCGTGGTCCGTCGGCTGTCCGACAGGGTAAAGGTGTCGGGGAACGCTTCACAGACTCGGGCGGCCAACGGCACCAGCAACCGATTGGCGGTACCGGCCACAGCGTTCTGTTCGTGAACGATCACCGGCACACCGGCCAGTTTGGCCGCAACACCGCCAGGACCGGTCACATAACCGCCAAATCCGACGACACATGCCGGGCGCAACTGACGAATGATCGTGCGCGCCTGCCAGATCGACTTGAGCAACATGAACGGCGCCTTGAGCAGGGACAACTTGCCCTTGCCACGCAGGCCACTGGCGTTGATTCGATGCAACTCGATACCGGCCATCGGCACCAGGTCGTTTTCGATGCCGCGCGGCGTCCCCAGCCAATGCACCGTGTAGCCGCGCATCTGGAATTCGCGTGCACAGGCCAGCGCCGGGAACACGTGGCCACCGGTGCCGCCGGCCATGATCAGGACGTTAGCGCCCATGTCTTGGCTCCTCGGCAAAGTCGCTCTCATGGAACTCCATTTCCTCGCTGCCCAGGTGGGTCCGACTCTCCCACTCGATACGCAGCAGCAAACCCAGACAGGCGCAGCAGATCACCAACGAGCTGCCGCCGTAGCTGAGGAACGGCAAGGTCAGGCCCTTGGTTGGCAGCAGGCCGACGTTCACCCCGATATTGATCAGGAATTGACCAATCCAAAGGAAAGACAAGCCATAGGCGATATAGGCGGCGAAGAACTGCTTGGACTTCTCGGCCCAATAACCGATGTACATGCCGCGCACACAAACGAAAACGAATAGCGCCACGGTCAACAACGACCCCACGGCACCCAGTTCTTCGGCCAGAACCGAGAATACGAAGTCAGTGTGGGCTTCGGGCAGGTAGAACTGCTTCTGCACGCTATTGCCCAAGCCAACGCCGAGCCATTCGCCACGACCAAACGCGATCAGCGCCTGGGACAACTGATAGCCGGCACCGAACTGGTCGGCCCATGGGTCAGCGAAGTTGGTCAGGCGCGCCATCCGATACGGCTGCACTTGAATCAACAACACCACCGCCGCGACGGCCAGGACCACCATCAGCGAGAAACGGAACAGTCCGACCCCACCGAGGAAGAGCATCGCCGCTGCGGCCCCCATCATGACGACGGTGGCGCCGAAGTCCGGCTCCATCAGCAGCAGGCCGGCCATCGGCAACAGCACGATGAACGGCTTGAAGAAACCCATCCAGCTCTCGCGCACTTCTTTCTGGCGACGCACCAGGTAACCGGCGAGATAGATCACCACGAAGACCTTGGCGATCTCGGACGGCTGGACGTTGAAGAAGCTGAAGCCGATCCAGCGCATCGAGCCGTTCACTTCGCGGCCGATCCCGGGGATGATCACCATCACCAGCAAGCCAAACGCACCAATGAGCATCATCCAGCCCAGGCGTTGCCAGGTGGCGATCGGGACCATCATCGTGACAATGCAGGCACCCAGACCCAGCGCCACGTAGATCAGGTGGCGAATCATGTAATACAGCGCGCTGCCCGATTGCACCGCCGCCACTTCGGTCGATGCCGAGGCAATCATCACCAGCCCCAGCCCCAGCAGCGCCAGGCAGCCGGCCAGCATCGGGAAGTCGAGGTCGATACCACGCCCGGTGATGATCGGCGACGGATACGGCTTGATGATGTTCAAAAGGCTCATGCCAGATCCTCCACTGCATGGACGAACTGGTGACCACGGTCTTCGTAGTTCTTGAACATGTCGAAACTGGCGCAGGCTGGCGACAGCAGCACCGCGTCACCGGCTTGCGCAACGGTGCGGCATTGCTCCACCGCTTCGACCAGCGACGCGACACGGATCAGTTGCACACCATCGCCAATGGCCGCGCCGATCTTGTCCGAGTCACGACCCATCAGGATCACGGCACGGCAGTTGGCAGCCACCGGATCGCGCAGGTCCTTGAATTCGGCACCCTTGCCATCGCCACCGGCGATCAGCACCAGCTTGCCGTCAATGTCGGCCCCCAGGCCTTCGATGGCGGCCAGTGCAGCGCCCACATTGGTGGCCTTGGAGTCGTTGTAGTAACTCACGCCGTCCAGGTCTCGGACCCATTGGCAGCGGTGCTCGAGGCCCGCGAAGGTGCGCAGGCTCGAGAGCATGGCATCGAACGGCAGGCCGACCGCATGCCCCAGCGCCAAGGCCGCGAGGGCGTTGGACTGGTTATGGGCACCGCGAATTTTCAACTCGCGCACCGGCATCAGGTTCTGGAATTCGAAGGCCAGATATTTCTCGCCGTTCTCTTCGCGGATACCAAAGGCCTTGAAATCGGGTTTACCCAGGCCGAAGGTCCAGCAAGGTTGACCTTCGCCCATCAACGGACGGGTCAGGGCGTCCTGGCGGTTGACCACAAACTGCCGGGCACCGCGGAAGATCCGGTGCTTGGCCAGGTGATAGGCCGGCAGGCCGCTGTAGCGGTCCATGTGGTCTTCGCTGATGTTGAGCACGGTCGCCACTTCGGCGTTGAGCTGGTCGGTGGTTTCCAATTGGAAACTCGACAGCTCCATGACGTACAGCTCGATGTCGTCATCCAGCAGGTCCAGCGCCGGCGTGCCCAGGTTGCCACCCACGGCGACGCGCTTGCCTGCGGCTGCAGCCATTTCGCCCACCAGGGTGGTCACGGTGCTTTTCGCGTTGGAACCGCTGATGGCCACGATCGGTGCCTTCGCGTGACGCGCGAACAGCTCGATGTCGCCGGACAACTTCACGCCACGGGCCGCGGCCGCCTGCAGGGCCGGGGTCGCCAATGCCAGGCCGGGGCTCACGTAGAGCTCATCGGCACGGCACAGGAATTCGACGTCCAGCTCGCCACAACGCACTTCCACGTGCGGATAGTCACGCTTGAGCGTGGCCAGTTCCGGCGGGTTTTCGCGCGTATCGGCCACGGCAAACGACGTGCCCCGGCTCGCCAGGAAGCGAACCAGGGACATGCCGCTCTTGCCGAGGCCGACAACGATGCGGAAGTGGTCAGAAGCGATCAGAGACACTCGTTCTACCTCAGCTTCAGGGTGGCAAGGCCGATCAGCACGAGAATCACGGTGATGATCCAGAAACGGACGATCACGCGTGGCTCGGGCCAGCCCTTGAGTTCAAAGTGGTGGTGTATCGGCGCCATGCGGAACACACGGCGACCGGTCAATTTGAAGGAGGCCACCTGGATGACCACCGACAGGGTTTCCATCACGAACACGCCGCCCATGATGAACAGCACGATTTCCTGGCGAACGATCACCGCGATGGTGCCCAGGGCTGCGCCGAGCGCCAGTGCGCCGACGTCGCCCATGAAGACTTGGGCCGGATAGGTGTTGAACCAGAGGAACCCCAGGCCCGCACCGATCAGCGCGCCGCAGAACACGATCAGCTCGCCCGCGCCCGGTACATAAGGAATGAGAAGGTATTCGGCGAACTTCACGTTACCCGACAGGTAGCAGAAGATCCCCAGGCCACCGCCGACCATCACGGTCGGCATGATTGCCAGGCCGTCGAGGCCATCGGTCAGGTTGACCGCGTTGCTCGAGCCGACAATCACGAAATAGGTCAGGACGATGAAGCCCGCGCCCAGCGCGATGCTGTGGTCCTTGAGCATCGGCAGGATCAGCGTGGTCTCGACCGGCGTTGCTGCGGTCTTGTACAGGAAGATCGCCGCCGCGAGGCCGAACACCGACTGCCAGAAATACTTCCAGCGGCTTGGCAGGCCACGGGAGTTCTTCTCGATGACCTTGCGGTAGTCATCCACCCAGCCGATGGCGCCGAACAGCAGGGTGACCAGCAAGACCACCCAGACATAACGGTTGCTCAGGTCAGCCCACAGCAGCGTGCTGACGCCGATCGAAGACAGGATCAGTGCGCCGCCCATGGTGGGCGTACCCGACTTGGACAGGTGCGATTGCGGACCATCGTTGCGAACGGACTGGCCGATCTGACGGTTCTGCAGGGTGCGGATCATCCAGGGGCCATAGCACAACGACAAGACCAGCGCGGTCAACACACCCAGAATCCCGCGCAGGGTCAGATACTGGAAGACCGCGAAGCCTTTGTAGAACTGTTGCAGATACTCCGCTAGCAGCAGCAGCATTAATGTTTCTCCGGACTGGACCCGCACAAGGCCGCGACGATGTTTTCCATCGCCGCGCTGCGCGAACCCTTGATCAAAATGGTGGTGTTTGTGTCTTGCTCGGCGCCCAGGGCCTCGATCAGCGCTGCCTGGGTGGCAAAGTGATAAGCCTGTTCGCCAAAAGCGTTCACGGCGTGAGTCATCATCGGACCCACGGCATACAGAGCCGAGACCTTGCCACGGGCGTACTCGCCCACGTCGTGGTGCCCCTGCTGCGCCCAGTCGCCCAATTCGCCGATGTCCCCGAGCACCAGGACGGTGCGGCCGGGAAAGCCGGCGAGAATATCAACGGCTGCGCACATGGAAGTGGGGTTCGCATTATAGGTGTCATCGATCACGCGCATGCCATTGCTGGCCAACTGCGCCACGGTGCGGCCCTTGACCGGCTGCACCGCGCCAAGGCCGGTGGCGATACCGAACAACGACACGCCCAGGGCATACGCTGCCGCAGCAGCGGCCATGGCGTTGGCCACGTTATGGGTGCCGAGCAGGTTCAGTTGAACGTGCTCCACACCTTCGGGGCTGTGCAGTTTGAACGACGGGCAACCACGAGCATCGGTGGACAGGTCGCTGGCATGGAAGTCCGCCTGGCTGTTGGTCAGGGCGAATGTCAGCACCCTGCGACCGGCGGCGCGGGTTTTCCAGATGTCGAATGCCTTGTCGTCAAGATTGAGCACGGCGACGCCATCGGCGGCCAGCCCTTCGATGATCTCGCCCTTGGCTTCGACGATCTTGTCCGGGCCGCCAAACTCGCCAACGTGGGCAGTCCCGGCGTTGTTGAGGATGGCGACGTGGGGTTTGGTCATAGCGACGGTGTAGGCAATCTCGCCGAGGCGCGATGCGCCCAGTTCGATGACGGCGGCGCTGTGCTCTGGCGCGAGTTCGAGCAGGGTCAGCGGTACGCCGAGGTCGTTATTCAGATTGCCACGGGTGGCGTGCACAGGCCCGCGCGTGCGCAAGATGCTGGCGAGCATTTCCTTGACCGTGGTCTTGCCGCTGGAACCGGTCACGGCGGCGACGGGCTTGTCGAAGGCTGCACGGTTCAACGCACCGAGTTGCCCCAGCGCCTGACGGGTATCGCCGACCTGCAGTTGCGGCAAGGTGCTGTCAGAAACTTCCCGCTCGACCAGCGCGCCAACGGCGCCTTTAGCCGCGACCTCATTCAGATAGTCATGACCATCAAAACGCGGACCGGTCAGCGCGATGAACAACTGGCCCGGTTGGATGGCCCGGCTGTCGATGCTGACGCCGTTGAAAGTGGCTTCCTTGCTGACCAGGCGGCCGCTGAGGGCGGTGGTCAGTTCACTGAGTTTCAAAGCTTTAAGCATGGGCCACCTCCCACGCGGTCAGGGCGCGATCGGCCTCGACCAGGTCCGAAAAATCATGGCGCTCGCCGTTGATTTCCTGGTAGTCCTCGTGCCCCTTGCCGGCCAGAACGATCACATCGTCCGCCGAAGCTCCGGCGATCAACTGGGCGATGGCCTGGCCGCGACCCGCCACGAAGGTGACGTTATCCACATTCGAGAAGCCGGCGCGGATGTCATCGAAAATCACCGAGGGATCTTCGGTACGCGGGTTGTCATCGGTGACCAGGACGCCATCGGCCAAACGCTCGACCACTTCGGCCATCAGCGGACGCTTGCCGCGATCGCGATCACCGCCGCAACCGAACAGGCAGAGCAATCGGCCCTTGGCGTGGGGACGCAGCGCCGTCAGTACTTTTTCCAACGCATCCGGGGTGTGGGCGTAGTCGACCACCACCAGCGGATGAGTGCCGCCACCCAGGCGCTGCATGCGCCCTGCCGGGCCTTCGAGCTCGGGCAGGACCTTGAGAATTTCATCCAGTGCGTAATCCAGACCGAGCAAGGCGCCAATGGCGGCCAACACGTTGCTCAGGTTGAACCGGCCGAGCAAGGTACTGCGCAAATGGTGCTCGCCTTGCGGCGTGACCAGCGTGGCGCGTACGCCTTCGTCGTCGAATTGCGCATCGCGGCAGAACAGGTAGGCGCTGCGGTCGAGCAAGCTGTAGGTAATCAGCCGCGGCTCACGTTTTTCACTGGCCAGTTGCTTGCCGAAATCGTCATCGAGGTTAACCACCCGGCATTTCAGGTCGTTCCAGGCGAACAGCTTGGCCTTGGCTTCGCCGTAGGCCTGCATGGTGCCGTGGTAATCCAGGTGATCGCGGGACAGGTTGGTCATCACCGCCACGTCGAACGCCAATGCACTGACCCGGCCCTGGTCCAGTCCGTGGGACGACACTTCCATGGCGACAGCCTTGGCGCCGGCCTTTTTCAAGTCGGCCAGGGTCGCCTGCACCGCAATCGGGTTCGGGGTGGTGTGCAGGCCGCTTTGCAGCGCGCCGTAGAAACCGGTGCCCAATGTTCCAACGATGCCGCAGTGCTGGCCGAGCAGGTCCAGAGCCTGGGCCACCAATTGGGTCACACTGGTTTTGCCGTTGGTGCCGGTAACGCCCACCAGGTTCAGGTGACGGCTCGGCTCACCGTAAAAACGTCCGGCGATGTCCGACAGTTGCGCCGCGAGCCCCTTGACCGGAATCAGCGGAACGTCGGTGATCGGCAACACGGTGGCGCCTTCGACTTCATAAGCCACCGCCGCCGCACCGCGCTGCAAGGCATCGCCAATGTGCGCGCGGCCATCGAAGCGTCCGCCCGGCACGGCCAGGAACAGGTCGCCGGCGCGCACATTGCGGCTGTCGATCGTCAACTCACGGATCAGCAGATCGCGGCCAGCGTGGGCGAAAATCTTGTTCAGGCTTAGAGACATCAGCCGCGCCCTCCATTGGCTTTCAGTGGAATGGCCGGAACCGCGTTGGCCTGTTGGACCGGCGGCAAGTTGTCCGGCGTGATATTCATCAGACGCAAGGTCCCGGACATCACTTTGCTGAATACGGGCGCAGAGACCAGGCCACCGAAGTAGCCGGCCTTGGTGGGCTCATCGATGACAACGACGATGGCGTAGCGAGGGTCGCTCATCGGCCCGAAACCGGCGAACAGTGAGCGATAAGAGTTTTCGGCATAGCCTTTGGTGCCGACCGAGGTTTTACGTGCAGTACCGGACTTGCCGCCCACGTGATACGCCGGCACTTGGGCACGGAATACACCGCGCGGTGCTTCGATCACTTGCTGCAGCATGGTCTGCATGGTTTTCGCGACGTTTTCCGGCAGCACTTGCGTGGTTTGCGGTGCCTTGTCGGTCTTGATCAGGGTCAGTGGTGCCAGGCGGCCGTTGTTGGCCAGGGCCGAGAAGGCATGGACCAACTGGATTGCAGTCACGGAAATACCGTAGCCGTAGGACAACGTCGCCGTTTCGGCCTTACGCCATTCGCGGTAGTTGGGCAGGTTGCCCACACGCTCACCCGGGAAGCCCAGACCGGTGTCCTGGCCGAGGCCGAGCTTCTGCGCCAGACGGAAGATGGTTTCGCCACCGATGTCGAAGGCCACCTTACTCATACCGACGTTACTGGAGTTGATCAGGATGCCGGTCATGTCCAGCACCGGACCTTCGGTCTTGGACACGTCCTTGATGGTGTATTTGCCGATCTGCAGCGTGCCCGGGTAAACCTCGACGCTGTCGGTTGGTTTCCAGCGTCCGGTTTCGATCGCGGCACTCATGGAGATCGCCTTCATGGTCGAGCCTGGCTCGAACACGTCGATCATCGCGCGGTTACGCATCATTGCCGGCTGCAGGTTGCGACGGTTGTTCGGGTTGTAGGTCGGCTGGTTGACCATGGCGAGGATCTCGCCGCTCTTCACGTCCATGATCACCAGGCTGCCGGCCTTGGCACCGTTCTCGATGATCGCGTTACGCAACTCGCGGTTGGCCAGGTATTGCAGGCGCAGGTCAATGGACAACGCCAAGGGCTTGCCGGCCTTGGCGTTTTTTGTCACCTGAACATCTTTGATAAGTCGCCCGCGCCGGTCCTTGATGACCTGTCGCTTGCCGGGCACCCCGGCGAGCCACTCATCGTAGGCCAGCTCGACGCCTTCACGCCCGTGATCATCGATGTCGGTGAAGCCGACCATGTGCGCGGTCACCTCACCAGCAGGATAGAAGCGGCGGAACTCTTCGATGCCGTAGACGCCCGGTACTTTGAGGTCGAGCACGGACTGGCCCTGCTCGGGGGTCAACCCACGAACCAGGTAAATGAATTCCTTGTTGGCTTGCGCCTCAAGGCGCTCGGCCAGGGCTTTCGGATCCTGACCCAAGGCAGCCGCCAGTGCTGGCCACTTCTCTTTGGCCAGTTGCATTTCCTTGGCATTGGCCCACAGCGTGGTGACCGGCGTACTGACGGCCAGCGGCTCGCCGTTACGGTCGGTGATCAGGCCACGGTGTGCCGGAATCGGGATATGGCGAACACTGCGCGCGTCGCCTTGGCCTTTGAGGAAGGCACGGTCAACCACTTGCAGGTCGATGATGCGCCAGCAAATGGCCGCGACCATGACGCCGAGCAGGCCCAGCACCAGGCGAAACCGCCACGGGAACAGTGCGCCTTCAAGCTTCATCATGGCGCCACCATCTGCACGTCAGCGGCGCCAGGAATGTGCATCTTCAGTTGTTCGGTGGCCAGCACTTCGATACGGCTGTGGGCGGTCCAGGTGCTCTGCTCGAGAATCAACCGCCCCCACTCGGCCTGCGCCTTGTCGCGCACGCTCAACTCGTTGTACAGCGTGTTCAATAACTGACGGTTCCAGTGGGCGCTGTAGGACACGCCGATGGCCGACACGAGCACGCCAACAAACAGCAGCAACATGAAGAAGCTGCCGCCTGGCAGGGGTTTGGCGAAAAGCTTGCTCACCGCAACTTCTCCGCAACGCGCATGACGGCGCTGCGAGCACGTGGGTTGGCTTTGAGTTCGGCCTCGGAGGCGGACTGCGCTTTGCCATGGACTTTGATTTTGGGTTCGAAAGCCACGTGACGAACCGGCAGGTTGCGCGGCAGGTTGTCGGCTTCGCCTTTTACCAGCTTGCGCATGAACAGTTTGACGATGCGGTCTTCCAACGAGTGAAAGCTGATCACCACCAGGCGACCACCGACTTCCAGGCATTCCAGTGCGGCCTCGAGGCCGGCTTCCAGATCACCCAGTTCGTTGTTGACGTGAATACGCAGGCCCTGGAACGCACGGGTCGCCGGGTTCTTGCCCTTCTCCCATGCCGGGTTGGCGACTTTCAGCACTTCAGCCAGGTCGCCCGTGCGCTCGAATGGCGCGATGTCGCGACGCTCGACCACGGCACGGGCCATGCGTCCGGAGAATCGCTCTTCACCGTATTCCTTGAATACGCGGGCAATTTCTTCCACTGGCGCGGTATTGACGAACTCGGCCGCGCTGATGCCGCGGGACGGGTCCATGCGCATGTCCAGCGGACCATCGTTGAGGAAGCTGAAACCGCGCTCAGGGTCATCGAGCTGTGGCGAGGATACGCCCAGGTCGAGCAAAACGCCGCTCACCTTGCCGGCCAGACCACGTTCGGTCACTTCCGACCCAAGCTCGGCAAAGCTGCGCTGCACAACGACAAAGCGGCCGTCTTCGGCCGCTAGCGTCTGCCCGGTGGCAATCGCTTGAGGATCCTTGTCGAATCCGAGCAACCGGCCATCGGGACCGAGCTTGCTGAGAATCAACCGACTGTGCCCTCCGCGCCCGAACGTGCCATCCAGATAGCAGCCATCAGCACGCACGGCGAGAGCCTCGACAGCCTCGTCAAGCAGTACGGTGATGTGGTTAAAGCCGCTATCAATAGTCACAAGATCAAATCACGCAGTTCATCAGGCATGGCGCCCGGTTGTTGAATAGCAGCAAGGTCGGCGGCAGAAACCGCGTTCCAGGCATCTTCGTCCCACAATTGGAACTTGTTCAGTTGGCCCACCAACATCGCGCGTTTATCCAACCTGGCATATTCACGAAGACGCGGCGGTACCAGAAAACGACCACTGCCATCGAGCTCGAGGTCGACGGCATTACCAATCAGCAAACGTTGCAGACGACGGTTCTCTTCGCGAAGCGAAGGCAGTGCGCGCAGCTTGGTTTCAATAATTTCCCACTCATCGAGGGGGTAAACACACAAACATGGATCAACGGCATCAATGGTGACGATCAACTGTCCGGAACTACGCGAAACGAGCTCGTCACGGTACCGGCTCGGCATGGCGAGACGGCCCTTTGCGTCGAGACTGATAGCGTTAGCTCCGCGAAACACGTCAGCGTTTCTCCAAATATTAGCGTTTTGCTCTCAAAAAACCCACTTCATGCCACTTTCCGCCACTTGCGCACACTATAGGAACGCGCCCACTGCACCGTCAAGGCGCGGATTAAAGGAAAACCCTTACAGAACTGAGATTTAGGAGCACATCAGGAGGGGTAACGAGAATCTGGAGGTGGAATCTGCCCAACAATTCGAATGAACACAGAAAGCTGCGCTCACAAGTTAAAGTAATTTATTAAGAGTAAGATTTTTTCGGTATTACAAGGTGGGTTCTGCGAATCATTTACAAGGAGGGAAATTGCCATTACGCGCACCCTGCTCATGACTTTAAACAGGGAGAAAGGAAAAGGTGGAGAGTCGATCTGTAAGCCGGGTTCTGTCTTGAACAGTCATTCGTCTACGATGGCCATCACTGGACATCTTTAGCAACCTACCCGGTCCCAGCGCGGGCCACGCCTTGGGACCCTATTTGGTCTTGCTCCAAGTGGGGTTTACCTAGCCACGAACTGTTGCCAGACGTGCGGTGCGCTCTTACCGCACCTTTTCACCCTTACCGGTGCCGAAGCACTTAGGCGGTTATTTTCTGTGGCACTTTCCGTAGGCTCACGCCTCCCAGGCATTACCTGGCACTTCGCCCTATGGAGCCCGGACTTTCCTCCCCCCCTAATTTTCATAGCGGGCAGCGACTGTCCGATCGACTCTCCGCCGCAAAGGTTAACGGCAGAGCGCCCGAAGAACAAGCGCTAAACGCCTCCAGGCGCGTCGCGCGTCGGCTTTCACTCGCCTTTCTGTTTCTCCAGGGCGACCTGATAAAGAACGTTCTTGCGCTCGCCGGTAATTTGCGCCGCCAAGGCTGCGGCCCGCTTGAGCGGCATCTCCTCGAGCAACAGGTCGAGAATGCGCATGGCTTCACTGCTCACGGCATCCTCGGTCTCGGGGGCGGACCAGCCAGCGACCAGCACAACGCACTCCCCGCGCTGCTGGTTGCTGTCCGACTCGACGAACTCGCGCAGCTCGGCCAGGGGCAAGCCCTTGAGCGTTTCAAAGGTCTTGGTCAGCTCGCGGGCCAGCAACGCCGGGCGCTCGGGCCCGAATACAAGTTCCATGTCCTGCAGGCACTCAAGAATGCGATGCGGCGCCTCATAAAAAATCAGCGTGCGCGGCTCTTCCCTGACCTGCTCCAGGCGGGAACGTCGGCCGACAGTCTTGGCCGGCAAAAAGCCTTCGAAAATGAACCGATCCGACGGCAGGCCCGCTGCGGATAGCGCAGCGATCAAGGCGCAAGCCCCCGGCACCGGCACCACATTGACGCCCGCCGCTCGAGCCTGGCGAACCAGGTGATAACCAGGATCGGATATCAGCGGCGTTCCGGCATCGGAGATCAGCGCCACGTCATCGCCCGCCAGCAAACGGGCGATGAAGCGGTTACCTTCGTCGCGCTCGTTGTGCTCATGGCAGGCAGCCAGCGGCGTGGAAATACCAAAATGCTGCATCAATCGCTGGGAATGACGCGTGTCTTCGGCAGCGATCAATGCCACCTCCCGCAGGATTTTCAGCGCACGCGCACTGATGTCGTCCAGGTTGCCGATGGGCGTCGCCACCACATAAAGCGAGCCAACAGCGGAATTCAAAGCACCTGGGGCAGTCAAAGCGCACACCTCATGAACGGTAAAAGCCGCCATTGTAACCCTTGGCGACGCTTTCGACAGGCACTGACAAACGCGGTTTTTTCGAGGTTTCATGCCGGCCTGCGACGATTGCATGAGCTAAATTGATCGATTCACGCCAGTAACATCGCGCCCCGGCCAGTGCTTGGGTACAATTCCACGCTAATTTGATCGAGTATCAGGAACACTACATGATCGCTTGCCTGCGGCTGTTTACTGCCCTCTGCCTCGCTGCCCTACTGGCGGCCTGCGCCAGCTCGCCGTCCTCCAGCCTTGACGAAATCCCACGGACCGCGGATGCCAGCATCGAGCAACTGCTCGATCAGGCTGCGAAAAGCAAAACGCCGGAACAAGCGGCACTGTATCGCTTGAGTGCAGCCGACCTGGCCTATCGCCAGGGCAATGCCGGCCAGTCCGCGCAAATCCTGCAACAGGTACCGGTCGAGCAACTCAAACCGGGCCAACAGGTGTTCGCCAACACCCTGGCGGCTGAACTCGCCATGACCCGCAACCAGCCAAAAGCCGCGCTAACGGCCCTGAACCACCCGAGCCTGCAACAACTGGCCGAGCTGCCGGTCGAGCAACAGGTTCGGACCGGCACGGTGCGCGCTCGCGCCCTGGAAGCCGACGGTCAGACCCTTGCGGCCGCTCGTGAGCGCATCTTCATTGCTCCGATGCTCAGCGGCGAAGCAGCCAGTAAAAACCACGAAGCGATCTGGACACTGATCGCTTCGCTGCCGACCGACCAATTGCAACCGTCGAGCAACGACGACCTCGGCGGCTGGCTTGCCCTGGCGCTGGCGGTGAAAACCGCCGGCACGCTGGAACAACAGCAAGCGGCCATCGACCAGTGGCGCGCCCAGAACCCGAAACACCCGGCCGCCATCCAGTTGCCACAAGCGCTGACCAACCTCAAGGAACTGGCCAGCCAGCCCCTGAGCAAGATCGCCCTGCTGCTGCCACAAGACGGCCCGTTGGGCTCGGTGGGCAAAGCCCTTCGCGACGGTTTCATGGCCGCTCACTACCAGGCTCAACAGGCCGGCCAAAAGCCGCCAGCCATTGCCTTCTATGACAGCTCGCGCCTGACGTCGCTCGACGAGTTCTACCGCAAGGCGCAAGCCGACGGTGTGCAACTGGTGGTCGGCCCCCTGGAAAAGCCGCTGGTCAAACAACTCAGCACTCGCCCCCAATTGCCGATCACCACGCTGGCACTGAACTACAGCGAGGGCACGCAGGGTCCGGCGCAGTTGTTCCAGTTCGGCCTGGCTGCCGAGGACGAAGCTCGCGAAGTGTCCCGCCGCGCTCGCGCCGACGGCCTGCATCGCGCTGCGATCATGGTGCCGAAAGGCGAATGGGGCGATCGCGTGCTGCGCGCATTCAGCCAGGACTGGCAAGCCAATGGCGGCAGCATCGTGGCCACCGAGCGAGTCGATCAGCCGGTGCAACTGGCCCAGCAGATTGCCGACATGTTCCAGCTGCGCCAGAGCGAAGGTCGCGCCAAGAGCCTGCAAAGCACCGTTGGCTCGCAGGTGGCTGCCCAGCCTTCGCGTCGTCAGGACATCGAGTTCATCTTCCTGGCCGCCACGCCTCAACAGGCCCAGCAGATCAAACCAACCCTGAACTTCCAGTACGCCGGTGACGTACCGGTCTACGCCACCTCTCACGTGTTCAGTGCCAGCGGCGACGTCAACCAGTACAACGACATGAACGGCATTCGCTTCTGCGAAACCCCGTGGTTGCTGGAAGCCAACGACCCGCTGCGCCAACAAGTCACCGCGCAATGGCCACAAGCGGCAGGCAGCCTCGGTCGCCTGTATGCGATGGGGGTCGATGCCTATCGCCTGGCCCCGCGCCTGGGTCAACTCAAAGCCCTGCCAGACAGTCAGATCGAAGGTCAATCCGGCAGCCTGAGCATGACGCAGAACCAACGCGTCGTTCGTCAGTTGCCCTGGGCCGAGTTCGTCGACGGCCAGGTTAAACGCCTGCCGAACACCCCGCGCTGATGCCCGAGAGGTCACGCCAGCAACGCGGCAAGGATGCCGAGCGCCATGCGCTCGAGCATCTGCAACAACAGGGTCTGCGCCTCCTGGCGCAGAACTGGTTGTGTAAACGGGGTGAGCTTGATCTGGTCATGCTGGAGGGCGATACAGTAGTATTCGTTGAAGTTCGCTACAGAAAAAACACTCAATGGGGTGGCGCACTCGATAGCATCGATAAGCGCAAACAGCAGAAACTGATCCTTGCCGCGCAGTATTTTCTTCAGCGCGAGCCGCGTTGGGCCAATTCCCCCTGCCGTTTCGACGTGGTCGCCATCGACAGCGATCACGATGAGTTGAATTGGCTGCAGAATGCCTTCGACAGCTGATCACCTGCCCCGGACACCTACACCCAAATTTTGCTCTTTGCTTTGCGGGCTGCACATTCATGTGGGCCGCGCCAATTAAGGTCACACAGATGGACATGCAATCCCGAATTCGCCAGCTTTTTCAGGCCAGTATCGATACCAAGCAAATGGCGATGGACGTACTTGCACCGCACATCGAGCAAGCCAGCCAGGTCATGGTCAACGCCCTGCTCAACGAGGGCAAGATGCTGTCCTGCGGCAACGGCGGGTCTGCCGGCGACGCCCAGCACTTCTCGTCCGAGCTGCTCAACCGTTTCGAGCGCGAACGCCCGAGCCTGCCGGCCATCGCCCTGACCACCGATAGCTCGACGATCACCTCGATCGCCAACGACTACAGCTACAACGAGGTCTTCTCCAAGCAGATCCGCGCGCTTGGCCAGCCGGGCGATGTGTTATTGGCGATTTCCACCAGCGGCAACTCCGCCAACATAATTCAAGCGATCCAGGCCGCACATGATCGCGAAATGATTGTCGTAGCATTGACGGGACGTGACGGTGGCGGCATGGCGTCGCTGCTGTTGCCCGAGGACGTGGAAATTCGCGTACCGGCCAACGTCACCGCACGTATCCAGGAAGTCCACCTGCTGGCGATCCATTGCCTTTGCGACTTGATCGACAGCCAACTGTTCGGGAGTGAAGAATGACCCCTAATCGCCTTGGCCTTCTGGCCTTGACCCTGTGCCTTGGCATCAGCGGCTGCACCTCGGTGGTTAACGCCAGCCGGGAAGCACCTATCGATGACGACCGCGGCACACGTACCCTGGGCAGCAAGATCGACGATTCCCTGATCGACACCAAGGTCGGCGTGAACGTGCGCAAGGCCGACCCGGCCCTGGACAACGAATCGCACATCGTCGTCACCAGCTACAACGGCATTGTGCTGCTCGCCGGGCAAACCCCGCGCGAAGACCTCAAGGCCAAGGCCGAACAGGCCGCCGCCGCAGTGCAGCGCGTCAAAAAGGTCCACAACGAACTGCAAGTACTGCCACCGTCAGGCTTCCTGGCCCGCCAGAACGACACCTGGCTGACCTCGAAGATCAAGACGCAGATGCTCACCGACCCCAACATCCCGGGCTCTCGCATCAAGGTGGTCACCGAGAACGGCATCGTCTACCTGCTGGGCCTGCTGACCAAGCAGGAAGCAGCCCAGGCGACCAATCTGGTGCAGAGCGTTTCCGGCGTGCAGAAGATTGTGAAGTTGTTCGAATACATCGACTGATAGCTGTATTCCCATCCCTGTAGGAGCGAGCACGCTCGCGATGATAGCCCAGACACCGCGGGCCTTCAGACAGCCCGCGTCATCGCTAACGACCATCGCGGGCAAGCTCGCTCCTACGGGGGACTCGGGCACAAAAAAGGCGATCCATCTGGATCGCCTTTTTTTTATTTCACCACTTTCAAACTTGGACGACCGCTGGGACGCGGCGGTTCATCGTCCGGTGGAGGCAGGTCATCATCCGGCTCGATCTCGTCCTCGCCTTCCATAGGCGATTCCAGATCGAAGACCATGCCCTGGCCGTTCTCACGGGCGTAAATGCCCAGAATCGACGCGATAGGCACGTACAGGGTGTGAGGCACCCCACCGAAGCGCCCTTCGAAACTGACGGCTTCGTTGTCCATGTGCAAATGACGCACAGCAGCCGGCGATACGTTGAGTACGATCTGGCCGTCACTGGCGAAACCTTGAGGCACCTGTACCGACGGATACTCGGAATTGACCAGCATGTGCGGGGTGCAATCGTTATCCACAATCCACTCGTAGAGCGCGCGGACCAGATAAGGTCGACTGGAGTTCATAGCGGCTCCTTAAGCCTTAGCGCATATCGCGCTCGACACCAGACAGACTCGCCTGGAAAGTCTCACGCGCAAACTGGCGCTCCATGTAATCAAGCAGCGGCTTGGCAGGCCGCGGCAGTTCAATACCCAGAATCGGCAATCGCCAGAGTATTGGCAATAGGCAGCAATCCACCAGACTTTGTTCCTCACTGAGGAAAAACGGCTTGTCGGCAAACAGCGGCGACACGCCAGTCAGGCTTTCACGCAGTTCCTTGCGAGCGACAACGCGAGCAGCTTCCTTGGTTCGCGAATCCAGGATCAGATCTACCAGGCCACACCAGTCACGCTGGATACGATGAATCAGCAAACGACTGTTGGCACGCGCCACGGGATAAACCGGCAGCAAAGGCGGGTGCGGGTAACGCTCATCCAGATATTCCATCACCACGGTCGACTCCCACAATGCCAGGTCACGATCGACCAGGGTGGGCAGGCTTCCATAGGGGTTCACCTCAATCAGTTTAGGCGGCTGGCGGCCAGCTTCCACGTAAATGATCTCGGCGCTGACACCCTTCTCTGCCAGTACGATGCGCACCCGGTGGGAATAGTGGTCGGCGGGGTCGGAGTAACAGGCCAACCGATTGGTCACGCCCATGGCGGTCCTCCTCGCTTGTAGAATTTATCGAAAGCGGAAAAACGAGCGCGCCCAGAGGGTGCCTCCCGTAACGCCTGGATGACCAGGATCGTTACACTTTCAGAGGCGCCCTTGGGCGCGCGCGATTAACAGCAATTGCTTGAAACGTTATCAGTGCACGTCTTTCCAGTATTCGCGCTTGAGCAGGTAAGCGAATACAAAGAAGAACGCCAGGTACAGCAAGACATAAGTACCAATGCGCTGATGTTGCAACTTAACCGGGTTAGCCGAATAAGCCAGGAAGGTTACCAGATTCTTCACCTTCTCATCGAACTGCTCTTCGGTCAGAGCACCGCTCTTCGGCACGATGGTCAGCTGGTCGCACGCTTCATGAGTCAATGCGGTACCGGTCAGCGGATCATATTGCTTCTTGCCGTCTTCGACGATCTGCACTTGTTTGCAACCTACGACCTGGCGACCTTGCAGGCCCACCAGTACGTTAGGCATACCCACGTTCGGGAACACCTTGTTGTTCACACCCCAAGGACGCGCTGGATCTTCGTAGAACGACTTCAGGTAACCGTAGAGCCAGTCAGTACCACGAACGCGAGCCACCAGGGTCAGGTCAGGTGGCGCAGCACCGAACCAGGTCTTGGCGTCCGCCGGCTGCATGCCGATATTCATGTGGTCGCCGATCTTGGCGCCCGTAAGCACCAGGTTCGACAACATCAGATCATGGGGAATGCCCAGGTCGTCGGCAACACGTTCATAGCGCTGGAACTTGGCGCTGTGGCAGCCCATGCAGTAGTTGGCGAATGTACGTGCGCCATCCTGCATGGCGGCCTTGTCGGAAACGTCGATATCGACCTTTTCCAGCTCCGGACCACCATGTTCAGCCGCGAAGGACAGTACAGGCAAAGCAGCAAGAATCAGTACAGCAAATAGCTTTTTCATCAGCCAGTCACCCTATCCGGAACCGGTTTGGTCTTCTCGAGCCTGGTGTAGAACGGCATCAAAATGAAGTAGGCGAAGTACAGGAAGGTGCAGACCTGCGACAGCAACGTACGGCCAGGGTTTGGCGCCAGTACGCCCAGCACGCCCAGGATCACGAACGAAATGCAGAACACCCACAGCCAGATCTTGCTCAGCCAGCCTTTGTAGCGCATCGACTTGACAGGACTACGGTCCAGCCACGGCAGGACGAACAGGACCGCGATGGCCGCGCCCATGGCAATAACACCGAGCAGCTTGTCCGGAACCGCGCGCAAGATCGCGTAGAACGGCGTGAAGTACCAGACCGGAGCGATGTGCTCTGGGGTCTTGAAGGCGTTCGCCACTTCGAAGTTAGGCTTCTCGAGGAAATAACCACCCATTTCCGGGAAGAAGAACACGATCGAGCAGAAGACAAACAGGAACACCACGACACCGACGATATCTTTCACGGTGTAGTACGGATGGAACGGAATACCGTCCAGCGGGATGCCGTTTTCGTCTTTGTGTTTTTTGATATCCACGCCGTCCGGGTTGTTCGAACCGACCTCGTGCAGGGCCAGGATGTGCAACACCACCAGACCGAGAATCACGATCGGCAGGGCGACCACATGGAGGGCGAAGAAGCGGTTCAGGGTGATGCCGGAAATCAGGTAGTCACCACGGATCCACTGGGTCAGGTCGTCACCGATGACCGGGATCGCACCGAACAGCGAGATGATCACCTGGGCACCCCAGTAGGACATCTGGCCCCATGGCAGCAGGTAGCCCATGAAGGCTTCCGCCATCAGCGCCAGGTAGATCAGCATGCCGAAGACCCACACCAACTCACGCGGCTTCTGGTACGAACCGTAGAGCAGGCCACGGAACATGTGCAGGTAAACCACGATGAAGAACGCCGAAGCGCCGGTGGAGTGAAGCAGACGCAGGATCGAGCCGTACTCGACGTCGCGCATGATGTATTCAACGGAAGCGAAAGCCTCTTCCGCCGATGGGGTGTAGCTCATGGTCAGCCAGACACCGGTGACGATCTGGTTGACCAGAACGAGCAGTGCCAGGGAGCCAAAGAAGTAGAAGAAGTTGAAGTTCTTCGGGGCGTAATACTTGCTGAGATGGTCTTCCCACATTTTGGTCGCGGGAAAGCGCGCATCAACCCAATCCATGAACTTGCTCATCACGCTTTCTCCGTATCGACGCCAACGACAATGATCTCGTCGGACTCATAGGAATGCGGGGGTACTGGCAGGTTCAAAGGCGCAGGTTGCGACTTGTAGACACGGCCAGCCAGATCGTAGTGGGAACCGTGGCAAGGGCAGAAATAGCCACCTACCCAGTCTTTACCCAGATCCGCGGGCGCCACTTCCGGACGGAAGGTTGGCGAGCAACCCAGGTGCGTGCAGATGCCGATCAGCAGCAGAATCTCGGGCTTGATCGAACGCACTTCCGGATCGACATAAGTCGGTTGAACAGAGTTCTTGGAGGTCGGGTCAGAGAGCTGGCCCTCGATCTTTTTCAGATTCCCCAGGATTTCCTCAGTACGGCGGACGATGAACACCGGCTGACCGCGCCACTCAGCAACCATCTGCTGGCCTGGCTCGATTTTGCTGACATTCACTTTCACCGGTGCACCTGCAGCTTTCGCCTTGGCACTGGGAAACCATGACCCCACGAACGGGACCGCAGCCCCCACCGCTCCTGCAGCACCCACCACGGATGTGGCTGCTACCAAGAAGCGACGCCGGCCTGCATTCACGCCGTCATTGCTCATTCAGTCCTCTCCCATCAGCTTTGTGGCCTGTTAAATCAGGCATCTACTAAATAAAACTATGTACTTATAAAAATTTTGCCGAATGGTAATGAAAAGCCCCAATCCTGACAAGGTAATTACCGAAGGGCTCCAGTGCCAAGCCTTGCAGTATAGGGGCTCTACGGATGTGGCACGTTGTCACAGAGCAATTCTTTGTTAAATCGCGCACATAAAAAAACGCCCAGCTCCGTAAGGGGCTGGGCGTTCTTTTTGAACGAGAAAGCGAATTAACGCTTCGAGTACTGCGGACGCTTACGCGCTTTACGCAGACCGACTTTCTTACGTTCAACTTCACGGGCGTCGCGGGTAACGAAGCCAGCTTTGCGCAGAGCGCTACGCAGGGTTTCGTCGTAGTCCATCAGAGCGCGAGTGATACCGTGGCGGATTGCGCCAGCTTGACCACTTACACCACCGCCGATCACGGTGACGTAGATGTCGAACTTCTCGACAGTCTCGGTCAGCTCCAGCGGCTGACGAACTACCATGCGGGCAGTTTCGCGACCGAAGAAGGTTTCCAGCGAACGGTTGTTGATGGAGATGTTACCAGTACCCGGACGCAGGAAAACGCGTGCGGTTGCGGTCTTGCGACGGCCAGTGCCGTAATTTTGAGTCGCCGACATAATGAACTATTCCGTTAAATCTTCAGTTCTTGGGGCTGCTGAGCAGTATGAGGGTGTGCAGCGCCCGCATAGACTTTCAGCTTACGGTACATGTCGCGACCCAGCGGGTTCTTAGGCAGCATGCCTTTGACCGCGGTCTCGATCACGCGCTCAGGGGCCTTGGCGATCAGCTTTTCAAAGTTGATCGACTTGATGCCGCCCGGGAAACCGGAGTGGGAGTAGTACATTTTGTCAGTGGTTTTAGCACCGGTAACACGGATCTGCTCGGCATTGATAACGACGATGTAGTCGCCGGTGTCAACGTGAGGAGTGTACTCAGGCTTGTGCTTGCCACGCAGACGGCTCGCGATTTCGGTGGCCAGACGACCCAGGGTCTGACCAGCAGCGTCGACGACAAACCAGTCGCGCTTTACTGTTTCCGGTTTAGCAGTAAAAGTTTTCATTCTTTATAGCCTCAGGGGCCGCCCTGTAAATTAGACGGCGGATCTTACTGAATAGTGCGTACTTTGACAAGTCAAAGGCAGCCGGATACAGACGCTTTCGGGGGCTCGGGTCGGCGCGTCCGTTCAACGGCAAGATTCTTCGGCGGCGGCGCATCACTTCCACTGCAGAAAGAGGTGCGCAATTATGCAGATTGCGAAAAATATTTCAACCTGCTTTTATGATTGTTTTGCCCAAGGAGCACCCGATGGACTATCGCCAGCTAGGCCGTACCGATCTGAACGTCAGCGCCCTCTGTCTCGGAACCATGACCTGGGGTGAGCAAAACAGCGAAGCCGAGGCCTTCGCCCAGATCGAGCGGGCCAAGGACGCCGGGATCAATTTCATCGACACCGCCGAGATGTACCCGGTGCCGCCCAAGGCCGAGACCTACGCCACCACCGAGCGCTACATCGGCAACTACTTCAAGAGCCGCGGCGACCGTGCCGACTGGATTCTGGCCAGCAAAATTGCAGGCCCCGGCAACACCATCGACTACATTCGCGATAAAAACCTGCGCCACAACCGCCAGCACATCACCGAGGCGGTGGACGCCAGCCTCAAGCGCCTGCAGACCGATTACATCGACCTCTATCAGTTGCACTGGCCGGAACGCAGCACCAACTTCTTCGGCCAATTGGGCTACAAGCACAAGATCGAAGCTAACCTGACACCGCTGGAAGACACCCTCGAAGCACTGGACGAACAGGTCAGGGCCGGCAAGATCCGCCACATCGGTCTTTCCAACGAAACGCCCTGGGGCACCATGCGTTTCCTGGCGCTGGCCGAAGCCCGTGGCTGGCCGCGTGCGGTTTCGATCCAGAATCCGTACAACCTGCTCAACCGCAGCTTTGAAGTCGGCCTGGCGGAAATCGCCATTCGCGAACAATGCGGCCTGCTCGCCTATTCACCGCTGGCGTTCGGCTTCCTCTCGGGCAAGTACGAAGGGGGCGCCCGCCCGCCGAAAGGTCGCCTGAGCCTCTACAGCCGCTTCAGTCGCTACTTCAATCCACAGTCCGAAGCGGCGTGCAGCCGTTATGTCGCCCTGGCCCGTGAACACGGCCTGGACCCGGCGCAAATGGCCCTCGCCTTCGTGACCCAGCAGCCATTCGTGACCAGCAACATCATCGGCGCCACGACCCTGGAGCAACTGGACAGCAACATCGCCAGTTTCGACCTGAAGCTGTCGGATGAGGTGTTGGCGGGGATCGAGGCGATTCACAAGGATCATCCGAATCCAGCGCCGTAACGGGCCTTTAGCTCCTATCGCGAGCAAGCTCGCTCCTACAGGTTTTCGGGTGAAACACAGATAGCGTGAACACCAAAAAACCTGTGGGAGCGGCGGTGCGACGATTCCACAGGGCCAGGAAAATAGATCAAAGCGCCCGAGCAATGATCTCCTTCATGATTTCATTGGTCCCCGCATAAATGCGCTGCACCCGCGCATCCGCCCACGCCCGCGCGATTGGGTATTCCCACATGAAACCGTAGCCGCCATGCAACTGCACGCATTCGTCGAGCACCTTGCATTGCAGGTCGGTCCCCCAGTACTTGGCCATCGCCGCCGTCGGCACATCGAGTTTGCCCTGCAAGTGCAACTCCAGGCAGCGGTCGACGAAGACCCGGCCAATCTGGATTTCGGTGGCCATTTCCGCCAGTTTGAATCGAGTATTCTGGAAATCGGCAATCGACTTGCCGAACGCCTTGCGATCGCGGGTGTAGTCCAGCGTCCACTGCAACGCCGCTTCAGCTGAAGCCAGGCCACCGATCGCCACGGTCAGGCGTTCCTGTGGCAACTCCTGCATCAGGTAGGCAAAGCCCATCCCCGCCTGCCCCAACAGGTTTTCCTTGGGCACGCGCACGTCCTGAAAGAACAGCTCCGAGGTGTCCTGCGCCTTCATCCCGACCTTTTCCAGGCGCTTGCCCTTGTCGAAGCCTGGCGTTCCGGCCTCGACCAGAAACAGGCTGGTGCCCTTCGCGCCGGCCTTCGGATCGGTCTTGGCGACTACGATCACCAGGTCCGCCAGATAGCCATTGGTGATGAAGGTTTTCGAGCCATTGATCACATATTCGTCGCCATCGAGCACGGCGGTGGTCTTCACCCCTTGCAGATCGGACCCTGCACCCGGCTCGGTCATGGCAATCGCCGTGACCATTTCTCCAGAAACCAGTTTTGGCAAGTATTTGTGCTTCAGCGCTTCACTGCCGTAGTGCAGGATGTAGGGTGCGACGATGTCCGAATGCAGGGAAAAACCGATGCCGGTCAAACCGAGCCGTCCCACTTCCTCTATCACCACCGCACTGTAGAGAAAATCTGCGCCCAGCCCGCCGTAAGCCTCCGGCAGGTGCGAACAGAGCATCCCCGCCTCCCCCGCCTTGTTCCAGAGTTGACGGTCGATATGCCCCTGCTTTTCCCATTGTCCGTGGAACGGCACGGCCTCTTTTTCGAGGAAGGTGCGCACGCTGTCGCGAAACAGTTCGTGCTCGGGACTGAACAAGGTTCTGGGGATCATGGGGCACCTGTCGTTATTGTTAGAGGATTGATCTCCAGAGACTAAGGCGCAGGACCGATACAGGACACTGGACACATCCGACAAAAAATAAGACGATCCAGCCGTCTGGTGACCACTTTCCCCTATAAGAATAAGTTTGAATTATGTCTAACCAAGCCTCCACGCCCTTGCGGCGCGTCAGCATCCTGGCCATCGACCGGGTTTTCGCTACCACCCTCATGCAAGCCAAGGATTTTTTCCACCTGGCCAGCCTGCGCTATGGCAAACAACTGGGCCAGGGACTGGTACCGGCGTTCGAAACACGCCTGGTCAGCCCCGACGGCAAGCCGGTGAACAGTTTCAGCGACGTGATCATGCCCGTTGATGGCAGTCTCGAAGACGCCGACGTGATCATCCTCCCGGCGTTTTGGGACGACTTCGAAACCCTGTGCCAACGTTATCCACAGGTGCTGCCCTGGTTGCGCCAGCAACATGCGCGTGGTGCGGTGCTATGCGGCGAAGCCACCGGTGTGTTCTGGCTGGCCGAGGCAGGCTTGCTCAATGGCAAGGAAGCGACCACCTACTGGCGCTTCTTCAACGCCTTCGCCGAGCGTTACCCCAGGGTTCACCTCAACCAGGACAAACACCTGACCGACGCCGACAACCTCTACTGCGCAGGCGGCACCACCTCGGCGTGCGATCTCTACATCTACCTGATCGAACGCTTCTGCGGCGCCAACATCGCCCAGGCCGTGGCTCGCGACATTCTCTATGAAGTACAGCGCAGCTATTCCCCGGGCCGCATCGGCTTTGGCGGGCAGAAGCTGCATCAGGACGTGATCATCCTGCAGATCCAGCACTGGCTCGAAGAGCATTTCGCCGACAAGTTCCGTTTCGAAGACGTCGCCCGTGAACACGGCATGAGCATCCGCAACTTCATGCGTCGCTTCCAGACGGCCACGGGCGACAAGCCGCTGCATTACCTGCAACGACTGCGCATCGAAACCGCCAAGGGCCTGCTGTCCGGCAGTCGCAAGAGCATCAAGACCATCAGCTACGAAGTCGGCTACGACGACGCGAGCTTCTTCGCCCGCTTGTTCCGCCAGCACACGGAACTGTCGCCCAACCAATACCGCCAGCAGTTCCAGCAGGCGGCGTAACCAGACGGGGCCGGACGACTGTTTTCCCACAAAAAAAGGGAATGCGCGACGGCACGGCCCCCGACTTTACTCACAGACAACGCCCTCTGAAAGCACCAGCATCTTCCGGGTATTCACCCTCAAGGAAGATCGCCAGTGACCATCGGATCAAGCTACGAATACCCCGCGTCCGTCAGCCGGGACACCACCCGCAGCAAACGTACCCCGCCATCCAAATGGGCCGGGCGCTTTCCCAACCCCCAGACCTGTGCTTCGACTATCGCGCATTGGTCGAGCAGGAACACGGCATTGCCCAGGCCACCGACCCGCAACACAGCATTTGCATCATCGGCGCCGGTATCACTGGGCTGACCGCCGCCAGGGAGCTGTATCGCTCAGGCTTCAGGCGGATTTCGCTCATCGAGCAATCCCGGCGCATCGGCGGAAGACACTGCACCGTGCCAGGCAGCCCGCATTCCACGCGAAGCCACACCCCTTTCGAGATGGGCGCCATGCGCATGCCCTTTTTCAACCGTACCGACGAGCCACCGACCCAGGGCCGCTCGTTGATGGCCTACTACACCCAGTTGTTTGACCTGGCGTTTTCAGACTTTGCCAACCCCGGCAGCCCCGGGGTCCGTTCGACCGGCATCTACATCCGGGAGGGCAGTGTGGGCAACGGCCCGGCGCCGCAGATGTTGATCTGGAAGAATCCGGACGGCCAAACCCCGCCGCCCGGCGACGAGCTGCAAAGGGTCTACGGCAAATGGAAAGCCTTTGCCGACCGTCTGACCCGCCACGTTGCCCAGGTGTATGGCCACCCGGAATGGGAGGCGATGTGGGCGGCCATCGTCGCGCAATACGAGCGGGTGTCGTTTCGCGATCTGGTCAGTCGGCCAGCCCTGACCCACTGGGATCAGCGCTCACCGGGGGACTTTGGCGGGATGGGCATGTCCGCCGAAGAGTCAGCGATTTTCTACGCCATTGGCATCGGTGACGGCAGTTGGGGCGCCTTTTACGACGTCTGCTGCCTCTATCCCCTGCGCACGGCGATCTTCGGGTTCAGCAGCCAGCTGCAACTGATCCACGGGCGAGTTGACGCCAAGGGAGATCCCCTGGAGGCACCCTACCTCCAGGGGAACCCCGTGGTGGATTCCCGAGGACTGACTTTTGTGCGGCCTCGCTATATCGGTCTCGCCGCGCTGAGCGAATGCCTGATGTTCATGAAGATCGCCGAAACCGGGAAGTCCGTCCATGAACACAGCCTTGAATCAATGAACGGTCTGCTGACAGACAGCTCCGTGACCCGACTCAAGAAACTCGCCAACGGCAAGACCCGCGTTTATTTCAATTGGCAGCACAGTCAGCCCGACCAGAGCCGGCAGCTCTTCGATGACTTTGATTCGGTGATCATGACCCTGCCGTCCTGGTTGATCGAAACCCGCATCCAACTGGAAGGTTTCACCCCCCAGATGCTGCCATTCGAAACGATCAATGCCTATAAAACCGCACACTGGGAAACCAGCTGCAAAGTGTTTGCGCCATTGAAGAAAACCTTCCTGTCGAAAAACACCCTCATCCCCCAGGCCATCGTTACCGACAGTTTCATCCACGACGTCTACACCTACCGCTATAACGAGCACTACAGCTACGACTGCATCCTGTTGAGTTACACCTGGGAGGACGACGCCACCAAGCTCGCCGCCTTCGGCGACAAGGAGCTGGTTGCCCGCTGTGTCACCGAACTGGACCGCATCCTCATGAATGCCAGCAATATCCAGGAAAAAATCTCGCCCTACATCGGCCTCGACCAGGCCGTAGTGCAACGCTGGATGACCGATCGCAATGCCTTGGGATGCGCCAAGCTGTATCGCCCTGGCGCCTATCAGGACGCCGTGCGCCTGATGAGATACAACCGGGATTTCGGCCACGTTTCCGGCCTGTATCTGTGCGGCGAATCGTTTTCCGTGGATGCCGGCTGGACCGAGCCGTGCTTTCGGGGCGCCGTGGATGCGGTGATCCACATCTGCCACAAGACTGCCGCGACCTTCAACGGCGGCTTTTCCATCAACGACCTGCCCCACTACCAGCTCAAAGCCTGACGACCCCGTCCCAGAGCCACTCACGCCAGTGTGCTGGCTCTGCCCCACACCCTCGGGCCCCCCCCGGTTAAAAATTCCCCATACATATTCGGATTGGGCCTACAACCCTCGCGGAATCCGCCGACTGTTTCTCGCTCGCCATTTCAACACCTAATAAACGCGCTGTTAAACAACGTGAATAACAATAAAAAGAGGTCATCGGAATGAGCGAGCCAGCAAGCCCTGTTCGTGTAGCAGTCGTGCAATTCGATCCACAAGTTGGCGTCGGCAATCGCCAGGACAATCTGCATCGCAGCCTGGAGCTGGCCGAAGAGGCGGTAAAAGGTGGCGCCAATCTTATCGTCCTGCCTGAGCTGACCAGCACGGGCTATTTTTTCAGCAACCGCCAGGATGCGTTTGCGCATTCCGAAGGCGTACCGGACGGTCCAAGCGTCCGCCTATGGATAGAGTTCGCCCGCCAGCACCGCATCTACCTGGTCGCCGGCCTGGCCGAACGTGACGGCATGCAGCTGTTCAACACCGGCGTGCTGGTCGGGCCTGACGGTTTCATCGGCAAGTACCGCAAAGCCCATCTGTGGAATCTGGAAAAGCTCTGGTTCACCCCCGGCAATCTGGGCTTTCCGGTGTTCGATACCCCAATCGGGCGCATCGGATTATTGATCTGCTGGGACATCTGGTTTCCGGAGGTACCGCGTCTGCTGAGTCAGCAAGGTGCAGACATCATCTGCAGTCTGAACAACTGGGTCTGGACGCCACCGCCGCTGTTCGATGACGCAGGCAAGTGCATGGCCTCGTACCTGACGATGACCGCCGCACACGTAAACAACGTGTTTATCGCCGCCGCCAGCCGTATCGGCGAGGAGCGAGGGGCGCGTTACCTGGGTTGCTCCCTCATTGCCGGGACCCATGGCTGGCCGATTGGCGCGGTGGCCTCGGCGGACCAGCAGGAAATCCTGTTCGCCGACATCGACTTGACCAGCGCCCGCAGTGCGCCGATCTGGAACAGCCTTAACGACCTGCATCGCGACCGCCGTGCCGATCTCTACGATCCGATGCTCGGTTATCGCCTGCATCCGTGCCTGCCGCGCTGACCGGAGGGACGACTGATGCATACCTCAACCGAAAACAACCGTCTGGCGCGACGCTCGCTATTCGATATGGCAGTCATCCTGCTACTGATCGTCTTGTCGCTGCTGGTGATCTGGCTATCACTGACTCACCGAATGCACGGGTCGGCTCACTGGCCCGGGTACAGCGATCTGCTGAAGGGTTTTCCCGCACCCAGCGCCTGGCTGCGCTGGGTGCTCGGCGACATCAGCGAAGTGGCCTTCTACAAACACGAGCTGGCGTCCATCGGCCTGTTGGCCGGCGCCTACCTGGCCTATTGGGCGAACCGCACGCGCCAGCGCTGGCAAGGCTTTGCCATCTGCTACGGCAGCGGTCTGTGGCCCTGGCTGGTCACCAGTTCGCTGCTCGGGTTGCTGCTGAGCAACCTGTTGTGGGGCTGGACAGTGACCGCCACGAGCTGGCAACCGACCTTTGCCGCGTTCGTTTCACTGCCGGCGGCGATGGTGCTGATGTTTGGTGGCGGCTGGAAGGTCACGATCAACGGCGCCATCATGGGCGCGGTGCTGGTGACGCCGATGTGCCTGCTGATGGTCAATTACGTGTGCAACCCGCTGGCGTTGCCGGTGGTGATCGGCAACGTTACGGGGATGGCGGTCGCCAGTGTGGTGGCCTTCCTGCTCTGTCGGTACCTGCCCGGCCTCGTCAGTTCGGCGCATGTGAGCGAGCCGCCGGCCGCGCCCGTGCCCTTGCAGACGCCGGACTACGGGATGATCTGGAGCTTGCGCCGGGTTCTCGCCGACTTTTCCGAAGCACCGTTCTACGGCAATGAGTGGGCCAGCCTCGGCCTGATCCTGGGCGCGTTGCTGGCGTTTACATTGAACCCGGCGAGTCCGGTCTACGGTTCGATGCTGCTGCCGCAACTGATCGGTGCCCAGGCGCTGACCTCGGCGATAGGCGTGGTGATCTGGCGGCGCAACTGGATGGAACACGGCTGGTACCCCACTTACATCCCGCTGGTGTCCGTGGTGCCGGCTGCGCTGCTCACCTACGGCGGCAGCTGGCAGGTGATCGTCATGAGCGCGCTGCTGGGCGCCCTGATCGCGCCGCCGCTGGCCTGCGAAATATCAAGGCGCCTGCCGGGCTATATGCATGGGTACATTGGCAATGTGCTGTCGATGGCGATCAGTACGTTGCTGATCATTCCGTTTGTTGGCTTCCTGATCACCCACTGAAATGCCGCCCCTGTAGGAGCGAGCTTGCTCGCGATAGCGGTGTATCAGTCACCATTGATATCGACTGACACACCGCATCGCGAGCAAGCTCGCTCCTACAGGGGAGATGAAACCGCCTACGGCTTGTGGGCCCGCGACAGGAATTCGTGGGACTGCATTTCCAGCAGGCGGCTGAGGGTGCGCTGGAACTCGAAGTTCAGGCGACCGCCGGTGTACAGGTCCTTCAGCTCGACCTCGGCCGAAATGATCAACTTGACGTTACGGTCGTAGAATTCGTCGACCATGTTGATGAAACGTCGGGCGATGTCGTCGGTGGTCACGCTCATCTGCTCGACGCCGCTGAGCAACACGGCGTGGAAGATCTTGCCCAGTTCGATGTAGTCGTTCTGGCTGCGTGGACCGTCGCACAGTTCGCGGAAATCGAACCAGGCCACGTCATCGCAGGTGCGCAAGGCGCGGATTTCGCGGTTCTCGATGATCAGCACATCGTTCTCGACCGCCGCCGTGCATTCCGGGGTCAGCGCGCGGAAGCTCTTGCGCAGGCTTTCGTGGGACGCCTCGTCCAGCGGGAAGTGGAACAATTCCGCCTGTTCGAGGTGGCGCAGACGATAATCGACGCCGCTGTCGACGTTGACGATCTCGGTATTTTGCTTGATCAGCGCGATGGCCGGCAGGAATCGGGCGCGTTGCAGCCCGTCCTTGTACAGACCGTCCGGCACGATGTTCGAGGTGGCGACCAGGGTCACGCCATTCTTGAACAACTCTTCCATCAGCGTACCGAGGATCATCGCGTCGGTGATGTCGGAAACGAAGAACTCATCGAAGCAGATCACCCGCGATTCGGCGGCGAAGCGCTTGGCAATGATGGTCAGCGGGTTTTTCTCCCCGCCCAGGGTCTTCATTTCTTCATGCACGCGCTTCATGAAGCGGTGGAAGTGGGTACGGGTCTTTTCCTTGAACGGCAGTGCTTCAAAGAAAGTGTCGACCAGATAAGTCTTGCCGCGCCCTACGCCGCCCCAGAAATACAGGCCCTTGACCGGGTTCTGATCTTTCTTGCCAAACAGTTTGCTCAACAGGCCTGGCTTGTTCTGATCGGCTGCGATCAGATCGTCGTACAGGCGCTGCAAATGACGCACAGCCGTTTCCTGCGCAGCGTCATGGAAGAACTCCGGGCGTTTCAGATCAGCTTGATATCGTTCTAGGGGCGTCATAATTCGTTAGCAAGGCAACAAAAACGGGCCGTCACTGTAGCGATGGCCCGGGAGAATGGCAATCAGCCCTTGGTTTGGCCGTGCCGTCGTTTATTCCTGAACCGGTGTCAGGGCGACCCGCAATGCGTCAATTGCGCTATCACGAGCGGCACTGTCGGCGAAGGTCGGACTGTCGGCGACGCACTCGCCTTCCAGCCAGACACTGAAGCTCAGCGCATCGCTGCGCACGTCCAGAGGCTGCCCCGCTTGCAACTGCTTGCTCACCTGGCCGGCCGCTTTGCCGTCGGCGAAGTTGCGCGAGAGCAGCAGTTGCTCGCCATCGGCCGCCAGCAGACGGAAACGGAAACTGCCATCGTCTTCACGGAAGCTGACAAAACGCGCCGCTTTCGCGGCTTTCTTCCTGGTGGTCGCCGCGACTTGCGCCTGCGCCACGAAAGAACGCAAGCCCACCGCTTCACGCAGTTCGTTGAGGAACGGCGTCGCCACTGCACGAGCCTTTTTCGCACCGTGTTGCAGGATGTCTTCCAGGTCCGCCGGGCGCTCGATCAGCTGTTGATAACGCTCACGGGACTCGCCCAATTCGTTGTCCAGCAGTTGGAACAAACGGTTTTTCGCCTCGCCCCAACCCAGGCCCTGCAGCAGTTCGCTGCGGAACTCGTCGGCCTGTGCCGGGGTGGCGAAGGCCTGGAACAGGGTGAACAGATGCGAATTGTCCGGATCTTTCGCTTCGCCCGGGGCGCGGGAGTCGGTGACGATCCGCGAAATCGCGTCTTTCATGTCCTTGGCGCTGCTGAACAACGGAATGGTGTTGTCGTAGCTTTTCGACATCTTCCGACCGTCGAGGCCTGGCAACGTGGCCACGCTCTCCTCGATCAGCGCCTCGGGCATGGTGAAGAATTCCTTGCCCTGGCCAAACAGGTGGTTGAAGCGCTGGCCGATGTCGCGGGCCATTTCCACGTGCTGGATCTGGTCACGACCGACCGGGACCTTGTGGGCGTTGAACATCAGGATGTCCGCTGCCATCAATACCGGATAGCTGTACAAGCCCATGGTGATACCGGCATCCGGGTCTTCGCCGGTCTCGACGTTCTTGTCCACCGAGGCCTTGTAGGCGTGGGCGCGGTTGAGCAGGCCCTTGGCGGCGACGCAGGTCAGCAGCCAGGTCAGCTCGGGGATTTCCGGGATGTCGGACTGGCGATAGAACGTCACGCGCTCGACATCCAGGCCACCGGCCAGCCAGGTCGCAGCGATTTCCAGGCGCGAGCGCTGGATGCGCAACGGGTCATCGCACTTGATCAGGGCGTGATAGTCGGCCAGGAAATAGAACGAATCGGCATTGGCGTCACGGCTGGCGACGATCGCCGGGCGGATGGCGCCAGCGTAGTTGCCCAGGTGCGGCGTGCCGGTGGTGGTGATGCCGGTGAGGATACGGGTACGAGTCGTCATGGGTAATCGCTTGTCAGACTGCAATCAATTCGAAAGACGCGGCAGGATAAGATCCTTGAGATCGGTCAGCTTGCCATGAAAAAAGTGTCCGCATTCTGCCACTTTCAGCAGCTCATGGGGGCGCTGGAGTTGCGCGGACCAGTCGTAGACGACTTGCGGCTCGATGACTTCGTCGGTTTCCGGCTGGATCAGAGTCAGCTCGCCGTGCTGCGGCAGTTGATCCTGATCGCCCAGGCGCATGACCGCCGGCGCCACCATGAACAGATGCTTGAGCTGCTCGCCGCTGGCTTCCAGACGCCCGCCGAGGCTGGCGGCGACAAAACCGCCAAAGGAAAAGCCGAACAGGGTCAGGGGCAGGCCCGGGTGTTTTGCCCGCAGCCAGGCCGCCACCGCCTGGGCATCATCGACCTCGCCGGTGCCCATGTCGTGGCTGCCGGCGCTGGCACCGACGCCTCGGTAATTGAAACGCAAGGTAATCAAACCGGCATCGCGTGCGGTGCGCTGCAGGGTCGACACGACTTTATTGAGCATGGTGCCGCCCTGCACCGGGTTAGGATGGCAGATCAACGCCACACCGCGAGGGGCCTCGACTTCCAGGTAGAGGGCTTCCAGTTGACCCACCGGGCCATCAATCACTACAGGGGTTTCGCGCATAAGCAAGAAAGGAACTCCGTGACCTTGATTCCGGTCGACTCGTCTAGCAAATTGTCTGTGCCAGTGTATTGCGAGTGAATCGCGGTATACAGCGCAGGTTCGAGCCGTTAACGTAAAGCAAAGCCGTTTATAGAGGAAGGACTCGTGGAACACTCGCTCTTAGTTTGGTTGTTGCCGACTCTTGCCCTGGTTGTGGGTGTCGCCGTTGGTTTCCTGATCGCTCGCCTGGTGCCCAATGCAGCGCCGAGCAGCACACAACGTCAGCTGGATGACATTCAGGAACGTTTCGACAGTTATCAGAACGAGGTGGTCACCCACTTCAACAGCACCGCATCACTGGTCAAGAAACTGACTCAGAGCTACCAGGAAGTGCAGGATCATCTCGCCGAGGGCGCCAACCGCCTCGCCCTGGACGAGCAGACCCGCCAACGCCTGCTCGCCTCGTTGCATTCCGAAGCGACGGTGGCAGCCCCACGTGAACGCCTGACGCCACCACGCGACCAGGAGCCGCCTCGCGACTACGCGCCGAAAGCCCCGAACGCACCGGGCATGCTGGATGAGCATTATGGCTTGAAGAAGTAATCAACCTTCGCGCCAATGAAAAGCCCCCGGACAGGTGATGTCCGGGGGCTTTTTTGTGTCTGGTGGTTTGAGGGTGAATGTTCTGGCCCTATCGCGAGCAAGCTCGCTCCTACAGGGGCCTGCGGTGCTCTTGTAGGAGCGGGCTTGCCCGCGATGAGGCCATAAGCATCAACACAAAACCCTCAGCCCAACACCTCCTGCGCCACCTGATCAATCGCCTGCTTGGCAATGCCCACAATCAGGTCCGCCTCCGCCTCGGTCAGTACCAAAGGTGGTGCAAACCCCAGGATGTCGCCATGAGGCATCGCTCGAGCAACCATTCCGTGTTCCAGGCAAGCCGCCGAGACCTTCGGACCCACCTTCAAGGACGCATCGAACGGCGTACGCAGCTCGCGATCGGCCATGAACTCGACGGCGGCCAGCATGCCGTCCCCGCGCACTTCGCCCACCAGCGGATGGCCTTCGAGGGTTTCGCGCAGCCGCCGATTGAGATAGGCGCCCACCATGTCGGCATTGTCCGTAAGGTTTTCCCGCTCGAGGATGTCGAGGTTGGCCAGTGCCGCCGCCGCACAGATCGGATGCCCGGAGTAGGTCCAGCCATGGCCCATGGGGCCTTGGGATTCAGAAGCTTTTTCGATCACGTCCCACACCTTTTCGCCGACGATCACCGCTGACAACGGCGCGTAGGCACTGGTCAACCCTTTGGCGGTGGTGATCAGGTCCGGGCGCATGCCGTACCGCTGACTGCCCATTTTCGAACCCAGGCGACCAAAGGCGCAGACCACCTCGTCGGCAATCAACAACACGTCATATTTGCTGAGGACGGCCTGGATCGCGTCCCAATACCCGGCTGGCGGTACGATGATGCCGCCGGTGCCCATCAGCGGTTCACCGATGAACGCGGCCACGGTGTCCGGGCCCTCGGCCAGAATCATCTTTTCCAGTTCGTCGGCGCAATAACGCACGAACGCCGCCTCATCCATGCCGATTGGCGCCTTGCGATACCAGTGTGGGCAAACGGTGTGCTTGATGCCTTCGGCTGGCAGGTCGAAATGCTGGTGGAAACTGGGCAGGCCGGTCAGGCTGCCAGTCATGATGCCCGAGCCGTGATAGCCACGGTCGCGGGAGATGATTTTCTTCTTCTGCGGCCGCCCCAGCACGTTGTTGTAATAACGCACCAGCTTGATCTGGGTTTCGTTGGCATCGGAACCCGACAGACCGTAATAGACCTTTTTCATGCCGTCGGGCGCCCAGTCGATGATGCGGCTCGACAGTTCGATGATGGCTTCGGTCGAGTGGCCGACGTAGGTGTGGTAATACGCCAGTTCCTTGGCCTGCTTGTAGATGGCGTCCGCCACTTCGGTACGGCCATAACCGATGTTCACGCAATACAGCCCGGCGAAGGCGTCAATCAGCTCCCGGCCTTCGTGGTCACGGATGCGGATGCCCGACGCGCTCTTGATGATGCGTCCCTTGAGCGCACCACTGGCATGGTCGTGGGCGTGGGTCGACGGGTGCATGAAGTGGGCACGGTCTTGTGCGAACAGCGAGTCGAATTCTTGGTTCATGGCAATCTCCTGAGTACGGGCCTTAGAACTGGCCTTGATGGTGCAAGCAAAAGTATTTGGTTTCGACAAAGGCTTCGAACCCTTCCGTGCCGCCTTCCCGGCCCAGCCCCGACGCTTTCATGCCACCGAAGGGGATTGGATGGCCGGTGAACTTGACGCCGTTGACCGCGACCATCGCATGGTCGAGGCGGCGGATCAGCGGGTAGATCAGGTCCAGGCGATTGGAACAAATGTAGGCCGCCAGACCGTATTCGGTGTCGTTAGCCATATCGATGGCCTGGTCGAGGGTGTCGAACGGCATCACCCCGGCAATCGGCGCGAAGTTCTCTTCGCGGTAAATGCGCATCTGAGGAGTGACATCGGCCAGGACCGTAGGCTGGTAGAACAGACCGCCGAGGGCATGGGCTTCGCCTCCGACCAGCCGCTGTGCGCCCTGCTGCAAGGCATCGGCTACCCGCTCGGCGGTCACGTCAAAAGCGGCCTGATGCATCAACGGGCCGATATCGACCTGCTGCTCGCGATCGCCGAGCATGGCCGGGCCAACACGAAGCTCACGTACCGCGGCAGCAAAGCGCTGGAGAAATTGCGAATAGATTGATCGCTCGACCATGATCCGGTTGGCTGCGCAGCAATCCTGACCGGAGGTCTGGAACTTGGCTTGCACCGCGACTTTCACTGCCAGCGCCAGATCGGCGTCGGCGCAGACAATGAACGGCGCGTTGCCGCCCAGTTCCAGCGCGACTTTTTTCACGTCCTGGGCAGCGGCCTGCAGCACCAGTTGGCCGACACGAGTCGAGCCCGTGAAACTCACCGAACGTACGCGCTTGTCCTGCACCAGGGTTTGCATGGCCATCTGCGGCTCGCCCAGTACCACGTTGAACACCCCGGCCGGAAAACCGGCTTCTTCGGCCAGTTGCGCGAGGGCGAAGGCCGAGTACGGGGTTTCGTGGGCCGGTTTGATAACCACCGTACAACCGGCCGCCAGGGCGGCAGCGGCCTTGCGGGTGATCATCGCCGAAGGGAAATTCCACGGCGTCAGCAATGCGCAGACACCGACCGGTTCCTTGACTGTGCCCAGGTGAGCACCGGGAATGTGGCTGGGAATGTTCTGCCCATAGAGGCGTCGGGCTTCTTCGGCGAACCACGGGATGAAACTCGCGGCGTAGGCGATTTCACCGCGCGACTCGGCCAGGGACTTGCCCTGCTCCAGACTGAGAATCCGCGCCAGGTCTTCCTGGTGCTCGAGGATCAACGCCGCCCAACGCCGCAGAATCACCCCGCGCGCATCGAGGCTCTGTTCGCGCCAATCGTTAAACGCCCGGTGCGCGGCATCGACAGCCGCGACGATTTGCGGCTGATCGAGCATTGGCACATGGCCAATCAAGGTCTGGTCAGCCGGGTTGTGCACGGCGATGCTGTGGCCACTGTCGCTGTGCACCCAATGGCCATCGACGTAGCAAAGCGCTTTGAACAGCAGGGGATGTTTGTAGGTCATGGCGTGAACTCCGAACCGTGTGCGTGGAGTCCATGCTAGGGCAGCAGAAGGTCGGGCAATTGCGGTTTGGAAGGGGGTGGGCAGGTGGTTTTTTCTGATTGAACAGTGCCAGACAGCAGATTTCTGTGGTGATTGGAAAATCAGGATTGCTGAGACAACTCAGCCGGCAACGCCCCAGCCGTCTTGATGGTCTTGGTGACGATGTAGGTGAAGTAGCGCTCGATGCCCAGGTCATCGAGCAGCAGTTGGTCGATGAAGCGCTGGTAATGGTCGATGTCCGGCGTCTGGATCATCGCCATGTAATCGACACCACCGCCGGTGGCGTAACAGAAGGCCACTTCGGGCGCGTCGTTCATCCGTTGCTCGAAGCGCCGCATGTCCTGCGCGGTGTGCCGGGCGAGAGTGATTTCCACCAGCACCTGCTGGCTCTTGAACACCGCGCCCCAGTCGATCTGCGCCCGATACCCCTTGATCAGGCCGAGGGCTTCCAGTTTGCGCACGCGCTCCCACGCCGGGGTGACCGACAGGTTGATTGCCTCGGCCAGGCTCGACTTGGTGATACGCCCGTCGTCAGCGAGGATTCGCAGGATTTTCAGGTCGTAGCGATCGAGTTTGTGCATGGGCAAAGAGCTCCTGGAAAATAAAGCCCCCTGTAGGAGCGAGCTTGCTCCGGGCGGCGTTCCGACGATGGCGGTGTATCCGTCACCATTGGTCTCGACTGACACACCGCATCGTCGGAACGCCGCCCGGAGCAAGCTCGCTCCTACAGGGGGTCATGGATCAGGTCAGTATGTCCGCGATGACGGCGATGGTATCGCCACACTGCACCAACCCCGGGAAATGCCTGGCTGCCAACAGGCCACTGCGGGCAGCACGATACTCCACCGGGGCCACACCGCTGCGGGTCGCGTCGTAGACCCGGGCGATGACTTCGCCCTGATTCACGGTGTCACCCAGGTCGCGACACATTTCCAGCAGGCCTTCGTGCTCACTGGCGATAAAACAATCACTGCCGGGCATGTCGAGCATGACCGATGGCCCCGTTTGGACTTCACCTTCAAGAATCCCGGCATGCACCAGCAGGTTACGCACGCCCCGCTCGGCGATCGCCACACTGCGCGCGGTGGACGAGCCGCCGCCACCCAATTCCGTGGTGACGAACACTTTGCCCTGCGACTCGGCAGCCGTGTCGTACATCGCCTCGGCATCCAGCTCCAGCATGCGCATGCTGTAAGGCGCGTTGAATGCACGCATACCGGCCTCGCAGCGGGCCTGCTGTTGTTTGTCCGGCAACACATGGCACGCGGCGAATGGCAGGAAGTCCAGGGTGCGCCCGCCGGAGTGGATGTCCAGCACGATGTCGGCCAGGGGCAACAAGGTGCGGGTGAAGTAGTCGGCGATCTTCTCGGTGACCGTACCGTCCGGTTTGCCGGGAAAACTTCGGTTGAGGTTGCCCCTGTCGATGGGCGACGTACGCCGCCCGGCATGGAACGCCGGGGTGTTCATGAACGGAATGATGATCACCCGTCCGCTCACCTCGGCGGCCGTCAGTTCTTGAGCCAGTTTGCTCAGGGCCACCGGGCCTTCGTATTCGTCGCCATGGTTGCCGCCGGTGAGGAGCGCGGTCGGCCCTTCACCGCGCGCGATCACCGTGACTGGAATCATCACCGCACCCCAGGCCGAATCGTCCCGGGAATACGGCAGTTTGAGAAACCCGTGTTGCACGCCTTCACGGTTGAAATCCAGCGTGGTACTGATCGGGTTGGCAGGCAGATCGCTCATGGGCTCAATCCTTCACGAACAGTTGGCGCGGCACGTTGCACAGTGTTTCGACACCCGTCTCTGTGATCAAAATGCTCTCGGTGATTTCCAGCCCCCAGTCGTCCATCCACAGACCGGGCATGAAATGGAACGTCATGCCCGGTTGCAACACGCTGGTGTCGCCGGGACGCAGGCTCATGGTGCGCTCGCCCCAGTCCGGCGGGTAGCTGATACCGATCGGGTAGCCACAGCGGCTGTCCTTGTGGATGCCGAACTTCTCCAGCACCTTGAAAAAGGCCACGGCGATGTCACCGGTGGTGTTGCCTGGTTTGGCCGCTTCCAGGCCGGCGGCGATGCCTTCGACCACGGCTTTTTCGCCCTCGAGGAAATGCTGGGGCGGCTTGCCCAGAAACACCGTGCGCGACAACGGGCAGTGATAGCGCTTGTAGCAACCGGCGATTTCAAAAAAAGTGCCGGCGCCTTTTTCGAACGGCGAATCGTCCCAGGTCAGGTGCGGCGCGCTGGCATCGGCACCGGTCGGCAACAACGGCACGATGGCCGGGTAATCACCGCCATGGCCGTCGGCGCCCTGGATGCCGCTGCTGTAGATCTCCGCCACCAGATCGTTCTTGCGCATGCCCGGTTCGATCCGTTCGAGGATCCGCCCATGCATGTTTTCGACGATACGTGCAGCGATGCGCATGTAGGCGATTTCCTGTGGCGACTTGACCGCCCGCTGCCAGTTCACCAGCCCGACTGCATCGATCAGCCTGGCCTTGGGCAGGTTTTTCTGCAGCGACAGGTAGGCGGCGGCGCTGAAATAGTAGTTATCCATCTCGACGCCGATGGTCAGCGCATCCCAGCCACGGGCAGCGATCACTTCCCGCGACAGGTAGTCCATGGGATGGCGCTCGCGGGACTGCACATAGATGTCCGGGTAACCGACGATGTTTTCCTGCTGCATGAACACCGTGCGCTTGGCGCCGTTGGCGTCCTGGCCACGACCAAACCACACCGGCTCGCCATCCAGGGCCAGCAGCACGCATTGGTGAACATAAAATGACCAACCGTCATAGCCAGTCAGCCAGGCCATGTTCGACGGATCGGTGACCAGCAACAGCTCGATGCCCTGGGCCTGCATGGCCACTCGCACCTTGGCCAGCCGCTGGGCGTATTCCTCCCGGGTGAACGGGAGATTGACGACTATCTGAGACATGCACCTGCCCTCTTGAAGATGAAGCGGGATAAATGACGCGCGGATAAAAAAGCGGATTAGCTGCCGAACTGAAAACCCTTGCCCGCCGAGCGCGCGCGTTCGAACGCCAGGTTGGCCATCGCCGTGTCCTGGGCGCCAGTGCCGGTGAGGTCGCACAAGGTGACCTGCGAGGCCTGCGTGCGACCGGGCCGCTGGCCAGCCAGCACCTGCCCCAATTCGGCAAAGCTCGACGCGTCGCTGACAGCACCCGCCGCGAGGGCGTGATGCAACTCGCCGAGGATGCGGGTCTGGCTCAAACGATCGGCCACGTAGCAGTCGACCTGCGCCAGCGCTTGCGGGGCAATTTCGTTTTTATGCTCGGCGTCCGAGCCCATGGCGGTGATGTGCAGACCGGGATGCAAATGGCGCACATCGATCAACGGCTCACGACTGGGCGTGCAGGTGATGGCGATATCGGCGTCGGCCATGGCCTCGTCGATGCTCGTGCAGGGTTTGACGTCCAGGCCACTGTCACGGGCCAATTCGACGCTGAAGGCTTGGGCCTTGGCCCAATCCCGCGCCCATACCCGCACGCTGTCGATGGGCCGCACAAGCCGCAGGGCCTGCAACTGCAAGGCCGCCTGCTCCCCGGCACCCATCAGCGCCACGCTGCGGCTGTCGGCCCGCGACAATGCCCGCGCCGCCACCGCCCCCGCTGCCGCCGTGCGCACCGCCGTGAGATAGCCGTTGTCCAGCAGCAAAGCATCGAGCAGGCCAGTGCGTGCCGACAGCAACATCATCATGCCGTTGAGGCTGGGCAGGCCGAGTTTCGGATTGTCGAAAAAACCCGGGCTGACCTTGATCGCAAAGCGCTCCAGCCCCGGCAGGTAGGCAGTCTTCACATCCACCTCGCCATTGTGCTCGGGGATGTCCAGCCGCAGGATCGGCGGCATCGCGACCGCCGCGGTAGCCAACAGCACGAAGGCTTGCTGGATGGCTTCGATACTGGCCAGATCCAGCGCCACACAGGCGCGCAGATCGGCTTCGCTCAACAGGGTGATTTCACTCATCAACGGGCGCTCCCAGGGAGTCGTTATTGTTGGTTTTCATGCCTCGGCACCCGCGAGCACACGCAGATGCTGATCGGTATCGACGTTGCGCCCACTGACCACCACGACGACCGGGCCGCGAGGTTCGATCAGGCCATCGAGCAGCGCAGCGATGCCCACGACCGCCGCCCCTTCAAGCACCAGGCGTTCTTCGCGATAGGCATGACGCAGGGCATTGGCGATGGAGCCTTCGCTGAGCAGATGCACGTGATCGCAGGTGTCGCGGGTCATGTTGAAGGTGTAACGGTTGTCCAGGCCGATACCACCGCCGAGGGAGTCGGCCAGGGTCGGCAGCTCTTCGACCTCCACCGGGCGCCCGGCAGCGAGACTGGCGTGCATTGCCGCGCCGCGCTGCATGCTGATGCCGTGGGTGATGATCTGCGGGTTGGCACTTTTCAGCGCCAGCGCCACGCCGGCGAACAGGCCACCGCCGGACAGCGGCACCAGCACCTGGGCGACGCCCGGTTGCTGTTCGAGAATTTCCAGCCCCAACGTGCCCTGCCCTGCAATGATCGCCGGGTGATCGAACGGCGGCAGCAGCGTGGCGCCCTGTTCGGCGGCAATCCGCTCGGCTTCACGCTGGGCGTCGTCCTGGGAATGGCCGACGATGCACACGTGCGCACCGAGATCACGTATGGCCTGGACCTTGTTGTCCGGCACCAGTCGCGACAGACAGATCGTGGCCTTCACGCCTAGTCGAGATGCGGCGTAAGCCAACGCCCGTCCATGGTTGCCAGTGGATGCGGCGACCACGCCTCGGGTTTTCTGTTCGGCGCTGAGCTGTGCCACGGCATTGCTTGCACCACGCAACTTGAAGCTGCCGGTGACCTGCTGGGATTCGAGCTTGAGATAGACCGGCGCACCCAACAGCCGGGACAGGCTGGGCGAATGCTCCATGGGCGTACACCGCACCAGCGCTTCGATACGCTGACGCGCGAGGTAAACATCGTTGAGCTGTAGCACTGACATGACCGCGTCCCGATGAGGTGTTGGGCGCAGTCTAAGAGGGCAGGATTGTCACACTGAATGTACTAGGGCAATTTAGCCGACAAATTTTTATTGTTCAAAAATCATGGATCCGAGGGTATTGGCCGAAGATTTCGCGCATGTTGATCAAGGCTTCGCGTGCTTCTTCGTCGCTGCATTCCGCGCCCACACACACGCGAACCGCACGGGCCTTGGGCGTGCCACGCACGGTGAACGGGTCCGGTGAGGTCACGGCGATATGCCGATGACGCAGGGCACGCACCAGGCTGTCGACCTCCCAGTGCGGCGGAATACCGATCCAGGCATTCAGCGCATGTGCATGTTGGCCCAGCACGTACTCCCCCAGGTACTCGGTGACCATCGCCTGGCGCACCGACAGCATTTTTCGTTGCAGGCGCAGCAGCGTGTCGGCACGCCCATCGCGAATCCAGCGCGTGGCGATTTCCGAGACCATCGGCGTGCCCATCCAGCTGTTGACCCGCAGGATGCTCTCGGTGCGCAGGGCCAGTCGTTTGGGCATCACCAGAAACCCCACGCGCAATCCGGTCAGCACCGATTTGGTCATGCTGGTGCAGTAGAAGGACAGTTCCGGCAGATAGTGGCTGATCGGCGGGGCGTGCCGTTCTTCGAGCAACGGGCCATACACGTCATCCTCGATGATGTGCACGCCGAAGCGCCGGGCGATCTCGGCGATTTCCCGGCGGCGACTGTCCGGCATCAGCGTGGTGGTCGGGTTGTTGAGGTTCGGCGTGCACACCAGCGCAGTGATGCGTTCATTGCTGCACATGTCCTCGAAGTGTTCCGGATCAATGCCAAAGCGGTCCATCTCCAGGCCTTTGAGGGTGAACCCCAACACCTGGGAATTGCCGATTACCCCATGGTCGGTGCTGCCTTCACACAGCACCACATCGTCGGGCCCGGCGAGCGACGCCAGGGCGAGAAATATGCCGTGGGCGGCGCCGTTGGTGATCAGGATATCGTCGCGTTCGACCTTGAGACCCTGGCGCCCGATCCAGTGCATCGCCGCTTCGCGGTGCGATTCGAAACCGGCAATCGGGCGAAACGCGTGGATCCACGGTTGATCTTCTTCGGTGCTGAGTTCCCGGCAGGTGTCGCGCCAGAACTGGTCGTGCTCGCGGGTGTGCAGGATGCGCGCAATGGAAAAGTCCACCAGCGCCCGCTCGGGGCTGTCGAGGATGTAAGTGGCCACCCGGTCGCTCATGCGCCGGGATACAAAACTGCCGCGCCCGACTTCGCAGCGCACCAGGCCCTGGCGCTCCAGCTCCTTGTAGGCGTTGGTCACCGTCTGCACGCTGATGCCCATGGCATCGGCCACATTGCGCTGCGGCGGCAGCCGCTGATCGTTGGCCAACACGCCCTGCTCGATATCGGCGGCGATGGCCTGCACCAGGATCTTGTATTTGGATTCGCCGCTGCGGGCGACATCCAGGGCTGCTTTCCACTTATTCATCAACGCTGAAACCCGCGTGATTGACCGTGTCGACAGCATCTCCCGAGAATCTGTGCAAAGCAATTGTCCTAGTGCAATGCAATGTGGTGCAGGGCTTTTGTATGCTCGGTCCAAGGTCGATGCACGGGCTTGTCAGCAGGTCCGCAAAATAAAACCAATCGACCTGTACCGGCGCGGTGTCCAAACCCTGGCATCGACGCTCGTACGCTTTGCTCTTGTCACACTGCCTCCTAACACAGAGCCGTCAACGACGGGTCCACAAGAAACAGGAGATTTTATCGATGAGCAATTCCCTTTCCCGCAACTCCCATGCTTTCCGCCGCCTGTTCGTGGCCTGCGCACTGTTTGGCCTGGCCGCGGGCGCCCATGCCGCGACGACCCTGGAAAACATCACCAAGAACAGCAGTATCCGCATCGGTTACGCCAATGAAACGCCCTTTGCCTTTACCGAGACCGATGGCCGGGTAACCGGAGAATCTCCGGAAATCGCCAAAGTCATCTTCGCCAAGATGGGCATCAAGCAGGTCAACGGCGTGTTGACCGAGTGGGGTTCATTGATTCCGGGTCTGCGCGCCGGTCGTTTCGACGTGATCGCCGCCGGCATGTACATCACGCCGGAGCGCTGCAAACAGGTGATCTTCACCGACCCTCAATACCAGTTGCCCGACGCCCTGCTGACCGCCAAAGGCAATCCGAAGAACCTGCACAGCTATGAGGACATTGCCAAAAATCCGGACGTGAAACTGGCGATCATGGCCGGCACGGTCAACCTCAAATACGCGCGGGACTCTGGCGTGAAAGATGCGCAGATCCTCCAGGTGCCCGACACCACCGCCCAGTTGCAGGCCGTGCGCGCCGGCCGCGCTGACGCAGCAGTGGGCACCCAACTGACCATGAAAGGCCTGGCGGCCAAGGGCGGCGAAAAAGTCGAAGCGGTCACCGAGTTCAAGGACGACCCGTCGCACACCGGCTACGGTGCGCTGGCCTTCCGCCCCGAAGACAAGGACTTGCGCGATGCGGTCAACGCTGAGCTGAAAAAATGGCTGGGCTCCGAAGAACACCTCAAGACGGTCGCGCCCTTTGGCTTCGACAAATCCAACGTGACAAGCAAAACGGCTGCCGAGCTCTGCGCTCAATAGCCGAAACAGGCATGGCGCTGCGGCGCGATGCCTATTTCCCTGCTTAATCGGGATGTTGAACCATGGGTGAATTACTTCCGCTATTGATACAAGGCGCCTGGGTCACGCTCCAGGTGACCTTCTTCGGTTCGGTGCTGGCGATTGTCGCCGCCATTCTGGCCGCGCTCGGGCGCATGTCCTCGTGGCGACTGCTGAGCTGGTTTTCGGTGGCCTACATCGAAGTTTTCCGCGGTACTTCGTTGCTGGTGCAACTGTTCTGGTTGTTCTTCGTGTTGCCATTGCCACCGTTCAACATCGAACTGAGCCCTTATGCCGTGGCGATCGTTGGACTGGGCCTGCACATTGGCGCCTATGGCGCGGAGGTGATGCGCGGTGCGATCAGTTCCGTGGCCAAGGGTCAGTACGAAGCGGCCACTGCGCTGAACTTCAGTGGTTACAAGCGCTTTCGCCGAATCATTCTGCCCCAGGCATTGCTGGCTGCGATCCCTCCCGGCACCAACCTGTTGATCGAACTGCTGAAGAACACTTCACTGGTGTCGCTGATCACCCTGTCCGACCTGAGCTTTCGCGCCCGGCAACTGGATCAGGCCACCTTCCAGACCCTGGAAATCTTCAGCCTGGCGCTGGTGATGTATTTCATCCTCGCCCAGGCCATCAACCTCGGCATGCGCGCCATTGAGCGTCGTCTGGCTCGCGGCCGGATGCGTGGAGGTCTGTCATGACCCTGTTCGACTGGACCTACGCCTGGCAGATTCTTCCCGACCTGCTGCGCGCCTCGCTCAACACCGTGGGCATTACCCTGATCGGCTTTCTGATCGCCATCGTGCTGGGGCTGTTTCTCGCCATCGGCCGGCGCAGCCGCCTGTACTGGGTATCGTGGCCGATTGCCGGGATCATCGAGTTCATCCGCAGCACGCCGCTGCTCATCCAGGTGTATTTTCTCTACTACGTGCTGCCCAATTACGGGGTGAGCCTGTCGGCCATGCAAGTGGGGATCATCGGTATCGGTGTGCATTACGCCTGCTATATCGCCGAGGTCTATCGCGGTGGGCTGGATGCCGTTCCACGGGCGCAATGGGAAGCTGTCACGGCGCTGAACATCGCGCCGTACAGTGCCTACCGCAACATCATCCTGCCCCAGGCGTTGCGGCCGATCCTGCCACCGCTGGGCAACTACCTGGTGGCGATGCTCAAGGACACGCCAGTGCTGTCGGCCATCACCGTGGTCGAAATCATGCAGCAGGCCAAGAACATCGGCTCAGAGAACTTCCGTTACCTGGAACCGATCACCATGGTCGGCCTGTTTTTCCTCGCCCTGAGCATCGCCCTGGCTTATCTGGTACGGCGCCTCGAACTGCGCCTGGAGCTACGCTAATGACTTCTCCACTCTCGACTTCCCACGACCTTTCCCGGCGCGGCAACCTGACACCGCTGCATCCGCAGGAGGCCACGGCCATGCATCAACCGCAAGCGGTCAAGCCGATTGTCAGCTTCCAGGACGTCACCAAGAGTTACGGCAACTTCACCGTACTCGACCACTTGAACCTGGATGTCACGCCGGGTGAAAAAGTCGCGATCATCGGCCCCAGCGGTTCGGGCAAGTCCACGCTGTTGCGGGTGCTCATGACCCTCGAGGGCATTGATGACGGGGTGATCCGCGTCGAAGACGACCTTCTTACCCACATGCCCAATCGCAATGGGGTGCTGGTGCCCGCCAATGACCGGCACATACGCCGGGTGCGTGGGAAAATCGGCATGGTCTTCCAGAGTTTCAACCTGTTCCCGCACATGACCGCGTTACAAAACGTGATCGAAGCACCCGTGCAGGTGCTGGGCATGAAGCCGGCTGAAGCACGCGAGCGTGCGGCGGACTTGCTCGAACTGGTGGGACTGGGCAGTAAGCTGGGCCATTACCCCTCACAGCTTTCCGGCGGCCAGCAGCAACGGGTCGCCATTGCCCGGGCACTGGCGATGCGGCCCAAACTCATGCTGTTTGACGAAGTGACCTCGGCGCTGGACCCGGAACTGTGTGGCGAAGTGCTCAACGTGATCCGCAAGCTCGGCGCCGAACACAACCTGACGATGCTGATGGTCACCCACCAGATGGGCTTCGCCCGCGAGTTCGCTGACCGGGTGTGCTTTTTCTACAAGGGGCAGATCCACGAACAGGGCACCCCGGCGCAGATCTTCGAGCATCCGCAGCAGGAAAGGACCTGTGCGTTTCTGAGTGCGGTGAAGGAGGCTAATTAAGCGGTTTAATCGTGTGCCCTCATCGTCAAATTTCACACAAAAAAAAAGCCCGATCATCAGATCGGGCTTTTTCATTGAGCCTGGTATTACGGGTACTGCTGAACATTCCCCTGTTGCTGACCACCATACTGCTGACCCGGAATCGCCTTGAGATTGACCTCCACACGACGGTTCTGCGCGCGGCCATTGACGTCAGCGTTGCTGGCCACCGGGTTATCCGGACCGGCACCACGGGCGCTCAGGTTGGCACCACTGACGCCTTGCGAGGTCAGGTAGGTCGCGACGCTTTGGGCGCGGCGCTGGGACAGGTCCATGTTGTGCTGGCGGCTGCCGGTACTGTCGGTGTAGCCGACGATTTCGATCTGGTTCTGGTTGAACTCTTTCAGCGAGCCCGCCAGGTTGTTCAGCGGCTGGTAGAAGCTGGGCGCAATGTTTGCCGAATCGGTGGCGAAGGTGATGTTGCCCGGCATGATCAGCTTGATCTGGTCGCCCTGACGCTGCACTTCAACCCCGGTGTTGGCCATGCTGGCGCGCAGTTTTTTCTCCTGCTGGTCGGCGTAGTAACCGTAACCGGCAGCGGAAGCCCCCACCACGGCGGCGCCGATCAGCGCACCCTTGCCACGGTTGTTGTGATCGATAGCAGCGCCTGCGAGTGCACCGGCCAGTGCGCCGAGGCCGCCGTATTTCGCGGTTTTGCTCATGCCTGCGGAGCCGCCGTCAGCCTGACCCTGGTTGTCGTACGGGTTGGGCGAGGCGCAGCCAGACAGCAAGGCCACAGCGGTAGCGACGATAATCAAACGCTGTTTGGTGAACATGGAAAGCTCCTGGATTTGGCATTCTGTGGTGCAAACGGACATCGGCCTTTGCGGGCGTTGGATCATTTTGCCCGCAGAAAATTCCGTTGCAGCCCCTTATGCGCGCACAAAAGGGTTGTCGCGCATTTCATCGCCCAGTCGTGTGTCCGGACCGTGGCCGGTGACCACCGTCGCGTCTTCGTCCAGGGTGTACAAACGCTGTTTGATCGAACGCACGATGGTCGCCTGGTCGCCGCCCCACAAATCCGTGCGTCCGACACCACGACGGAACAACGTATCACCGGCAATCAGCAGTTTAGCCTCTGAAAACCAGAAACTCATGGACCCCGGCGTATGGCCCGGGGTGTGCAGCGCCACGCCGCAGCTGCAGGCAAGCTCTTCGTCATCGGCCAGCCAGCGGTCGGGCGAAGGCACCGGGGTGTAGGGCACACCGAACATCTGGCATTGCATTTCCAGGTTATCCCAGAGGAACTGATCCTCTTTGTGCAGGTGCAGGGTCGCGCCGGTCTTTTCCTTCAATTGCCCGGAGGCCAGGAAATGATCAAGGTGCGCGTGGGTGTGAATGATGCTCACCACTTTCAGGCCCAGGGCATCGAGTCGCGCGAGGATCAACTCATGATTGCCCCCCGGATCGACCACGATGGCCTTTTTCGTCACCGGATCGCCAATGATCGTGCAGTTGCACTGCAAGGGGCCGACGGGGAAGGTTTCGCGGATAAGAGCCGGTTTTTGCGACATTGAGGTACGCTCGATCAACAGGATATCGCGGATTTTCGCACACATTGGCCGGCCAGCCCTTACACCGTCAATCCAGCAATCCCAACTCCTTGGCCCGCGCCACCGCCTGTGTCCGCCGCTCGACCCCCAGCTTGCTGTTGATGTGGCTGGCGTGGGTTTTCACCGTGTGCAGGGAAATGAACAACTGATCGCTGATTTCCTGGTTCGAGCAACCCTGGGCGATGAGTTTGAGCACCGCCAGTTCACGTGAGCTGAGCTGTTCGCAGGGGGCATCCACACAATGCCGGGAGACGGCGGCAGGCAGTTGCGCCAACAAGCCTGGCGAAACCTTGGCGGTCGCGCTGTGCTGTAGCTGGTCGCGCAGCCAGTCAGGGTGCTTTTTCAACAAACTGTCGAAAGGTTGCAACGCCCCACCGTTGGCCGCCTCAAGCGCCTGGACGAACGCTTGTCGGGCTTGAGGTTCGCGGCCGGTATCGAGCAGCAATTCGATGTGTTGTGTCAGCGCCAGGGTGCTGAGTAATTGGTGACCGGTTTGCTCGCCACGCTCAAGCAGGGCGTGTAAACGACCCTCGGCGAGCATTGGCTGCCCCTGGATGACCTCCAGCAAAGCCTGCTGCAATTCGATGTGCAGCGGCAGTTGTGGATGAAACTCCGGCGGCGCCGCCGGCTGTTCGCCGTTGTAGGTCTGACCCAGGCGGGCGAGCCAGGCTTCGGCCAGATCGGTACGCCCCTGCGCCAGCCAGAGCTCGCATTTGACCAGGGTGATCATCGCCAGGTAGTAGATCGGCGGCACGTCCCAGATGTGCATCAGACGCTCGGCTTCGGCCAATTCGGCGAAAGCCTTGGCGAATTCACCGCTGCGGCCTTCGATCCGGGCAATTACGCAGTGGCCGATCAACACGCTGATGTCGCGACAGGCACGGGCTTCGCTCAAGCCCGCCTGCAAACGCTGGCGCGCGGCTTGGGGTTGCAGGCGCAGCGCCAGTAGAAACCCTTCGTACAACGTCAGTCGCGCCCTGACTGCATACAACCGCTGCGGCGACAGACCTTGCAGGCGTTGCAGCCCCTGGCGGACTTCTTCCAGCGAACGCAGGATTTCGCCCCGGGCCTGCAACACTCGGGCGCGGTCGTAATGGGCCAAGGCTTCGAACAGCGGATTGCCGACCCGCTGCGCCAGTTCCAGCGATTCGCGGTTCAGGCCGCGAGCGCGCCACAGGTCACTGTCGGCTATCGCCAGGTTGGACAGGGTCGACAGACACATCAGGCGCTGGCCATAACGCTTGGCGGGAAGACTCTCCAGCGCCTCCGTGCAGTAGAGCAACGTCAACTCCCGGTTGCCGCGTCCACGGGCGATGATCCCGCTCAAGGCCAACCATTGCGCAAGCATGGATTTCTGCGCGGTGGCCGACGGCGCTGGCAGGAAACGGCTGAGGTGGCTGGCCAGCTCTTCGGCCGCGTCCAGTTGACAGGCCAACCCCAACGCCCAGCTGTAGAGCACGATCAGCCGTGGCGTGCTGATCAGCAGGCTGTCGGGCAAGTCCATTTTCCAGCGCAGCAACATGCCGACATTCTGCTCGGCCAACAGTTGTTCTTCGGAAAGGTTTTGCACAAGGTTCGCCGCGACGTCCAGGTGACCGGCACGCAAGGCCTGCTCCACGGCTTCATCGAGCAACCCCTGGGCGTTGAACCAGCGACAGGCCCGCAAGTGCAGGCTGGCCGCCGGAACAATGGCCTGTCGGGTAGGACGGGTGCGCAGCAGGTCGGAGAACAGGTGGTGATAGCGGAACCAGTGACCGTGTTCGTCCAGTGGCACCAGGAACACCTGGTGAGCGAGCAGAAAACGCAGGATTTCGGCGCTGTCATGGGCTTCGCGAATGGCGTCGCACAGTTCGCTGCAAAAACGCTCCTGGGGCGCCGTGTCGTACAGAAATGCCTGGACCTCGGCGGGCAGGCAGTCGATGACTTCTTCGAGCAGGTAATCGCGAATCAGCCCTTCCCCGCCATTCAGCGATTGCGGCAACGCACCTTCGGAGCCGGCCTCGGAAGCCGCCAGCAACCAGAACCGCAAGCCGGCGACCCAGCCTTCGCTGCGCTGGATCAGGTTCTCCAGCGCTTCGCCGCGCAGGGAGGTGCTGTGTCGATCGAGCAACGTCGAGGCTTCGTCGTAAGTCAGGCGCAGGTCTTGCTCGTGCAGTTCAAGTAACTGGCGGGACAGGCGCAGGCGCGCCAGATGCCAGTCCGGACGCTGGCGGCTGGTGACCATGACCAGCAGGCCGTCGGGAAGATGATTGAGGAAAAACTGCAGGCAGCGATCGAGCACCGGACCCTGGACCAGATGGTAGTCGTCAAGGACCAGCAGCAGCGGCGCGGTGGGCAGCAGGTGCATCGCCAACTCGTCCAGCAGGCCATCCAGCCATTCCTCGAAGGCGAAGGGTTGGTGGCGCTGGCGCATTTTCAACAGGCCGAGGGACTGGCGACCCAATTGCGGAAAAAAGTCCTGCAGGCCTTCGAGCAATCGTTCAAGAAACCGGCCCGGGTCGTTGTCCCGTGGGCTCAACCCCAGCCACAGGCTTTGCCAGTGCGAAGGCAACCCCTGGCAGAACTCCACGGCCAGCGAACTCTTGCCAAACCCCGCCGGTGCAGACACCAGCAACAACCTGCCACCGAGCCCGGCGCTTAAACGCTCGCATAAACGCGGCCGCAGGACGTAGCCGTCAGGCAACGGCGGGCGGAAAAAGCGTCCGTCCAACGTCGCGACGGAAACGCTGGCAGGGCCCGGGATGGGGGACAGATCAGTCATGGCCGGCTCTTGTTTGGATTGCGGGTGGCGGCGTTGCAGATTTTTGCAGACTAGCGGTAAACGCGCAGGGAATGAAGGTTATTGCTACAAATGGCTACAAAAAGTCTACGAAGGCGGGATGGTTTCTTTGAACCTGTAGGAGCGAGCACGCTCGCGATGGTAGTCCAAACAACGCGGGGAATCAGTTAGCCAGCGTTATCGTTGACGACCATCGCGAGCGTGCTCGCTCCTACAGAGGAATGGTGTAAGCAAAAAAAAACCCGAACAAGTCGGGTTTTTTTTCGAGGATGCGGCCTCTTCAGTGAAGGTTAGCGAACCCCTTCCTGACGCAATGCAGCGGGGGTGAAGTCGCTGGTATTGGCGGTGAAACCGAAGTCATACGCCTGCTTCTCTTCGTTTTTCATGCCCAGAGCCAGGTAACGGCCCGATTGCAGGTCGTACAGGGTTTCCAGGGCGTACCACGGCACTTGCTTGTCGTAGTAGTTCTCGGCATGCGCCTCGGCTACGCGCCACAGTTGGCCACGACCGTCATAGTGGTCAATGACCGCCGCTTGCCAGGTGTCTTCATCGATGTAGAAGTCACGCTTGGCGTAGATGTGGCGCTGGCCGTCCTTCAGGGTGGCGACCACATGCCAGACACGGCGCAGCTCGTAACGCGCCAGGTCCTGGTTGATGTGCCCGGCCTTGAGGATGTCCGCATACTTCAATGTCGGATCGTCGAGTTTGTAGCTGTCGGAGGCGATGTACATCTCTTTCTTGCCTTCGAGTTTCCAGTCGTAACGATCCGGTGCACCGTTGTACATGTCCAGGTTGTCGGAGGTGCGCAAGCCATCGGCAGCGGTACCCGGCCCGTCATAGGACACTTGCGGTGCCCGTCGCACACGACGTTGCCCGGCGTTGTAAACCCAGGCCGCGCGCGGTTCCTTCACCTGGTCGAGGGTTTCGTGAACCAGCAGTACACCACCGGCCAGACGTGCAGGCGCCGTCACTTTCTGCTTGAAGTAGAACAGGATGTTGCCCGGGTTGGCTGGATCGTAGTCCTTCATCTTGTCACGGAACACGAACTGATCCTGGAAGTACACCAGGCTGAAGGAACCATTCGCCTGAGGCGTGGCCTGGGTGACCAGTCGAGTCACGCTGCCGCCACGGTAGCGGGTGATGTGGTTCCAGATCACCTCGACACCGCTCTGCGGAATCGGGAACGGTACGGCGGTCTCGAAATTTTCCAGACCGTTGCCGCCACCGACCAGCTTGGTATTGGTGGCGTTTTTCTTGATGGCGGCGAACACGTCATCCGGCACCGTGGCACCGCGATGGGACGTATACACCGGCATCTTGAAGCTGTCCGGGTAACGCTTGAACATCGCGTACTGACCCGGTGCCAGCTTGTCCTTGTACTGATCGACGTTCTGCGCGGTGATGGTGAACAGCGGTTTTTCGCTGGCGAACGGGTTGGACAGGAAACCTTTGCTGTCGACGCTGCCAGCGTTCTTCGCCATTGGCTTCCAGGCCGGGATCGAACCGTCGGCATTACCCGCCATTTCGGCGCCCATCGGCGTCAGGCTCTTGCCCAGCTTGTCCGCTTCGGCCGCCGGGACCGCAGCCATCACGCTGGAGGCCAGCAGTGTCAGCCCCAGAACACCAACGTGGAACAGACTCTTTGTTGTTTTCATAAGTGTGTTCGTCCTGAAAATGCAGTGCTTAGAAGTTCACGCCGAAGCTGAGCGCAACGAAGTCGCGGTCGTCCACGGTGGTGTACTTGCCGTCGAAGAAGTTGGTGTAGGCCAACGACGCGGTGTAGGTGTTCTGATACTCGGCGTCCAGACCCAGGCTGACCGCTTTGCGGCCTTCCTCGAAGTTGCCGCCAGGGCCAGGCGAGTAACCGTCGACGTCATGCTGCCAGGCGATGTTTGGCTTGAGGTTCACACCGGCAAACACGTCGTTGTATTCCCAGATGGCCCGTGCACGGTAGCCCCAGGAATCCGTCGTGGTGAAACCGTCGTTTTCGCAGTAACGGCTGACGTTGTTTTGCGGGCCACCGGCCAGGGTAGACGCGTTCAACGCCTGGCACTGACCGCCTGGCAATGGACCAGGGCCGTAGCTCGGGTCACGACCGTAACGGGCTTTGGAGGTGCTTTCCAGGCCACCGACGTGAGTCCAGCCCACCTCGCCCACCAATGTCAGGCGCTCGGCGCCCATCACTTGGTCGAAGAAGTGGGTGAAGGTGGTTTGCAGCTGGCTGACTTCCTTGCGGCGATAGCCGTGCTGATCCGTATTCGGGCGGCCTTGCAGTACGGACACGCGCGGGTCCAGCGGGGTCAGGCCGGAATACAGGATGTCGGTGGTGTTGAGCTGCACCGGCGCGTTCGGACGGTAGCTGAACTCACCGCTCCACGCGGTGCCGGTAGGCAAGGTGGTGGAGAAGCTCAGGCCGTACAGGCGGATGTCTTCCGGATACTCGACGAAGTAGCTGGAGTTGCCCGCTACCTGCAATGGCAGCAACGATGGAGCCAACGCAGTTGCGGTACCAAGGGGAATACCTGAACCGACCAATGCGCCAACCAGTCCCGCGCCGTTATAGGCACTCGCCGGCGCTCCTTTGCCGCTGAAAATCGGCGCGCGGCTGTGGTAGTTCATGAAATAGGCACCGAACTCGGTGTCCAGCGGCTCGAACATGTACTTGAAGGACACGCCGAACTGGCCGCTATCGCGGGCATCCCGGTCCGGGCCACGGCGAACGATCGCGCCTTCATCCGGGCTGCCCCAGTTCACGCCGCGAGCCGCGAGCGTGTTGAGCACGGCGTTACGCGCGCCAGCTGGCAAACCCGCAGCCGCCAGCGAACTGTTGACACCGTTGCGGGTACGCAGCACAGCCAGGTTATTGTCGCACCCGTCGGCAATCACGTCCGGCTGCGAGAAGAACGTGCCGCAGTTGTCGGCGACGGTCTGGTCCCATTCGAGCTGATAGAACGCCTCGGTCGACAGGTTCTCGGTCAGGCTCTGGGACACGTAGAACATGTTGACCGGGATCAGGCCTTCCTTGATCTCGGCACCCGGGCGACGGAACGCGGACACGTCGATCGGGTTGATCGAGTTGATGCCGCCGCCGATGAAGGTACTTTCACCCCAACTGACCACTTGCTTGCCCAGACGCACGGAGCCCGGCTGATCGGCAATCGCGTAGTTGTGATAGACGAATGCGTCGAGGATCTGGCCGCCGGAGGACTTGGCGCCCTCCTTGCGGTTGCTGTCGCTGATGTCCTTGAACGGACGGCTCTCATCCTTGAGTTCAAAGTCATACCAGTATTTGCCACGGACGAAGATACCGGTGTCGCCGTATTTCAACTCAAGGTCATGGATACCCTTGAAGATCTTCGAGAAGGTGTCACCGCTCTTGAAGTTCAGGTGACCGTCGTCGGAGGTCTGCGACAGGCCACGACCACCGTTGTTGACGCCGATGAGGTTCTTGTTGGCGCTCTCGGTCGACCAACTGGCACCAATCGACAGCGACGAGTCGAACTGACCTTCGATTTCACCGATGTTGAAACTGACGCCGAATGCGGGCCCGGCGAGCGTGGAGGCAAGACTGACAGCCAGAGGCAGTTTCGCCCGGCGCCAGAACTGGTTTGCTGATGTCATCGACGCTACTCCATGTGCATTATTGTTATGGCAGTGAGTACTTTTAAAAACGCCTGGTTGACCGGGCGCCAAAGGCCTCCCGAAGTCACTCCAAAGTTGCATCGCCCCGTCTTGTGCGTGTGCCCCGTTCTTAAAAATCCTTGAGCGGACTATAGCCAGCAGGTAGTAGAGCTTGATCCCTCTAAAGTGTGATTTGAGCTGCCAGCCACTCTGGAACAGTCCTTTCGCCAGGCCGACCCCTGTCGGCAGGGGAAGGATGGCTGAAAATTCGGATTTGACAAGCCAAGCGCTTGCTTGGTGGGGCTGGCGCGCCCTTTCGGGCACGCCAAGGGAGGGTTAAAGCGTCGAGAGGAAGGTGCTGTTGTTCGCCTGCCATTCGGTGATGTCGAGGCGGATGCGCTTCTTGTCCAGCTTGCCGACACTGGTCTTGGGAATTTCAGTAACAAGGGCGATCTGGCTCGGGATGGCCCACTTGCTCAGGTGCCCCAGCTCGACGAAGGGCTTGAGGTGTTCCTTGAGCTCTTTGGCCCCGATGGCATGGCCGTCGCGGATCACCAGCAAGGCAAACGGACGCTCACCCCACTGCGGGTCGGCGATGCCCACCACTGCTACTTCGCGTACCGCTGCGTGGCGACTGATCAAGTCTTCGAGGTCCAGGGAGGAGATCCACTCGCCACCAGTCTTGATCACGTCCTTGATCCGGTCGCGGATGTCGATCACGCCCATGCTGTCCAGCGTCGCCACGTCTCCGGTATGCAACCAGCCCCCGGACCAGAGCTCGGCGCCCTTCTGTGGCTCGTTGAAGTAGCCTTCGGTGAGCCAAGGGGCTCGCAGGACCAATTCACCCTGGGTTTCACCATCGGCGGGCAGGAAATGGCCGTCGCAATCCACGATTGCCGCCTCCACCAGGGGGCCTGGCACACCGGCCTTGATTCGATAGGTGGTGCGTTCGTCTTCGGTGCCCGCCATCAGTTCGTCATTGAGGTGTGCGCACGACACCAGCGGCCCGGTTTCCGACATGCCATACGCGGCAGTCAATTGAATGCCCCTGGCCTTCGCCGCTTCATACAGCGCGCGATTCAACGCGCTGCCGCCAATGACGATTTTCCAGCCCGCGAAATCCGTGCCCTGCGCCGCCTTGGCATTCAGAAGCATTTGCAGGATGGTGGGCACGCAGTGGGAAAAGGTGACCTTTTCCTTGCGCCACAGCTCCACCAGGTATTCAGGATCATAGCGGCCGGGATACACCTGCTTGAGGCCGAGCATCGTCGCGACATACGGCAAGCCCCAGGCATGCACATGGAACATCGGGGTGATCGGCATGTACACGTCGTTGGTACCCAGCAGGCGAACGCTGTCGATGGCGCCCATGATGGTCGACACGCCAATGGTGTGCAGCACCAGTTGCCGATGGGTGAAATACACGCCCTTGGGATTGCCGGTGGTGCCGGTGGTGTAGAAGGTGGTGGCCACCGAGTTTTCGTCGAAATCCTCGAAGTCGTAGCGCGTGCTCGCAGCCGCCAGCAACTGCTCGTACTCACCCACCAGGTTCGGCAGGTCGGCAGTCTTTTCCGGCAGGTCGGTCAGCAGGACGGTTTTCTCGACCGTGGTCAGGTGCCCGGCCACGGCATTGTAGAGCCCCACGAACTCGCTGTTGACCAGCACGAAGCGGTCCTCGGCATGGTTCATGGTGTAGAGAATCTGCTCCGGCGACAGGCGCACGTTGATGGTGTGTATGACCGCGCCGATCATCGGGATGGCGAACATGCACTCCAGGTAACGATGGCTGTCCCAGTCCATCACCGCCACGGTATCACCCGCCTTCACACCCGCCTCGGTCAGCACGTTGGCCAGGCGCGCGACACGTTCGATCAGAGTTGGATAGGTGTAGCGCAGCTGGTCGCGGTAAATGATCTCGCGGGTTTTCTCGTAGCGAGCCCCGGACATCAGCAGCCGTTTGATCAGCAATGGATACTGGTAAGCGCCTTCGGCTGGGGGGATAACGCGAGTCTGCAACATAAGAATCCCTTTTCTGACTGCACGGTCGTGGCTGAAAGCTAGCACTCTAGTGCCCTTGCACGCCGGCCAAATCAGCCAAAGGAATGATTTGCAGAGCCGCCTAAATACTAGCTTTGCGCCAGCATTCAACGACTTGAACACCCATCCTGTAGGAGCGTCGACCGGCTGCTCCTACAGGGAAGAGGCGGTGGGTCAGTGCATTTCGGTGAACGCCAGTTTTACGCCAATGGCGATCAGCACGGCGCCCATGGTGCGGTCGAACCAGTGGCCCATGCGGGCGAAACCGGCGCGCACGCGCTGCTGGCTGAACAGCATGGCCACCAGGCAGAACCAGCTCGCCGTGGCGACGGCAAGGTAAACCCCATAACCGGCCTGCACCGACAGCGGCGTGTGCGGGTTGATGACCACGGTGAACAATGACAGGAAAAACAGGGTGGCCTTCGGGTTCAGGCCGTTGGTCACGAAGCCCGAAGTAAAGGCGCCACGGGCAGTGCGCTCCCCCGCTTCCTTGTGCAGATCATCCGCCACGGGTTTGGCCGGTTGCGCCCGCAAGGCCTTGAAGCCGATGTACAGCAAGTAGGCGGCGGCCGCCCATTTCAAGGCGTTGAAGAGCACGATCGACTGGGACACGATCAGACCGATCCCGAGCAAAGAATAACCAACGTGCAGGAAAATCGCCGTACCCACGCCCAGTGCGGTCCAGGTGCCGGCGCGTCGGCCGTGGGTCACGCTTTCACGTACCACAACGGCAAAGTCCGGGCCGGGGCTGGCAACGGCCAGCAGATGGATAAGGGCGACGGTCAGGAATTCTGTCCAGTACAAGGGAATACCTCGAGGTGATCGGTCGAAAAAACTATGACCCCTGTAGGAGCGGGCTTGCCCGCGATGGCGGTGGGCCAGGCGATATTTTCGTTAACTGACACAACGCTATCGCGAGCAAGCTCGCTCCTACAAGGTAGGTCGGCAGGGAGTAACCATTTGTTTCTATCTGGTAGGCTCGGCAGATTACGCTTTCAGTTCATTGCACAAAAGGTACAGTTGATGACGAACTTTTGCCGCGCCGTTTTCCTTGACCATCCATCGCTCGACCTCGGTGACCTGGACCTCTCCCCCTTGCGCGATTGTTTCGACGAACTGGAGCTCTTCGCGCAGACCGCGCCGGAACAGGTCGCCGAACGCCTCAAGGGCGCGACCGTCGCCATCAGCAACAAGATCCTGATCGATGCCGCCGCCATTGCTGCCAGCCCCGACCTGAAGCTGATCCTGATTACCGCCACTGGCACCAACAACGTCGACCTCGCGGCCGCCCGCGCCCATGGCGTGACCGTCTGCAACTGCCAGGGCTACGGCACGCCGTCGGTGGCGCAGCACACGATCATGTTGCTGCTCAACCTGGCCACGCGCCTGGCCGACTACCAGAAGGCCGTCGGTGAAGGTCGTTGGCAACAGGCCAGGCAGTTTTGCCTGCTCGACTACCCGATCGTCGAACTGGAGGGCAAAACCCTCGGCCTGCTCGGACACGGCGAACTCGGTGGCGCCGTTGCCCGATTGGCCGAGGCGTTCGGCATGCGTGTGCTGCTCGGCCAGATTCCAGGTCGCCCTGCTCGCCCGGATCGCTTGCCGTTGGACCAACTGCTGCCGCAGGTCGATGCACTGACCTTGCACTGCCCGCTCAATGAACACACCCGCCACTTCATCGGTGCCCGCGAGCTGGCATCGATGAAGCCGGGCGCGTTCGTGGTCAATACCGCGCGCGGTGGCTTGATCGATGAACAGGCACTGGCCGACGCCTTGCGCAACGGCCACCTCGGCGGTGCGGCCACGGACGTGCTCAGCGTCGAGCCGCCAGCCGCGGGCAATCCGTTGCTGGCCGCCGATATCCCGAGGCTGATCGTCACCCCGCACAACGCCTGGGGCAGTCGCGAAGCGCGCCAGCGCATCGTTGGACAACTGACCGAAAACGCCTTGGGGTACTTCAGCGGTAAGGCACTGCGGGTCGTCAGTTGATAAACTGCCGCACTTTTTTCAGGGAGCAGAATATGGATCCGCGCAGTGAAGTACTGCTTCGTCAGGCCGAGTTATTCCAGGGTGCTGTATTGCTGGCGGGTTTGCCCGCCGACGATTTGCTCGGGCGCCTGCCCGACGCTCACGGCTGGTGCTGGCATGCCGGCGATCAGGCCACTCTGGAGGCCCGCTTCCCCGGGCGCAGCCATTTCGGCGTAAGCGCCCCGGAACGTGAGTTCGATGCTGCCGTGCTGTTTCTGCCCAAGGCCCGGGACCTGACCGACTACCTGCTCAACGCCCTCGCCTCGCGTCTGGCCGGGAAAGAGCTGTTTCTTGTGGGTGAAAAGCGCAGCGGCATCGAAGGTGCAGCCAAGCAACTGAACCCGTTCGGCAAGCCGCGCAAGCTCGACAGTGCGCGGCATTGCCAACTCTGGCAGGTCACGGTGGCGAACGCGCCTGCGGCCAAGTCCCTGGAAAGCCTGGCGCAAACCTACGAACTGCCATTGGATGAAGGCCCGCTGACCGTCGTCAGCCTGCCGGGTGTATTCAGTCACGGCCGACTGGATCGCGGCAGCGCGATGCTGCTGGAGCACCTTGATAAGTTACCGAGCGGCCATTTACTGGACTTCGGTTGCGGCGCCGGTGTGCTGGGCGCTGCGATCAAGCGTCGCTACCCGGACAACCAGGTGACCTTGCTGGACGTCGATGCATTTGCCACGGCCAGCAGTCGCCTGACCCTGGCGGCCAACGGCCTCGACGCCGAGGTGATTACCGGTGACGGTATCGATGCGGCCCCCATGGGCCTGAGTGCGATTCTGAGCAATCCACCGTTCCATGTCGGGGTGCACACCAACTATCACGCTACCGAGAACTTGCTGAGAAAAGCAGCGAAACACCTGAAATACGGCGGCGAACTCCGCTTGGTTGCCAACAGCTTCCTCAAGTACCAGCCACTGATCGAAGAGCACCTGGGCGTGTGTGCGATCAAAGCCGAAGGACAGGGTTTCCGCATCTACCGGGCCAAGCGCAGCTGACGCGTCTTTAAAAAAAGGGGCTTGCCCAATCGGATTTGCCTAGGCAGAATCCGCTCCGTCCTAGGGGAGTAGTCTCCCACGAGCGCCACGCTCGTCCGGCATGCGTCAACATACTTGGTCCTCAGACCATGGCGCATGCGACCCAAGCCTCCGCATCAGACGGAGCGCAGGGTTTGACAAGACCTATGACACGCACACCTTACCCGGGGCGGGAAGGCTGTACGTGTCATAGCCGTGTCGACCCGCCCCTTAGGAAAACCCTGATGCTGGATTCACTTCTCGTCCCCACCGCAATCGTTGCCTTGGCCGAAATCGGCGACAAGACGCAACTGCTCGCGCTGATTCTGGCTGCCCGGTTCCGTAAACCGTGGCCCATCATCGCCGGCATCGTCGCCGCTACCCTCGCCAACCACGCAGCCGCCGGTGCAGTCGGGGCCTGGTTCGGCAGCTTCTTCTCGGATGCAATGCTGCACTGGATTCTCGCCGCCAGCTTCGCCGCGACCGCGCTCTGGACCCTGGTGCCAGACAAGATGGACGACGACGAAGCCAGCACCACGCGCAAGTTCGGGCCATTCCTGACGACGCTGATTGCGTTCTTCCTGGCGGAGATCGGCGACAAGACGCAAATCGCGACGGTCATGCTCGCTGCGCAATACCCGGAATTGTGGCTGGTGATCATCGGTACCACCGTGGGCATGCTGATTGCCAACGTGCCGGTGGTATTGGCGGGTAACTTTGCTGCCGAGAAACTGCCGTTGACCCTGATCCGTCGTTTGGCGGCCTCGGCGTTCTTCATCCTGGCGGTGGTCGCGGTATATAAGGCGATGCAAAGTAGCGGGTGGGTTTGACGCGCTAGAGCGATAAATGCGCGTTACTTCGGTGACCCCATCGCGGGCAAGCCCGCTCCCACAGGGTTCACGGGCGTCTGCGCAATTCGTGTTTCACACCGCAACCTGTGGGAGCGGGCTTGCCCGCGATTGCGGTGGATCAGGCGACATTGTCGTTAATTGACACACCTCTATCGCGAGCAAGCTCCCTCCTACAGGGGATCCATCAGGACTTCGGCGCCTTCTCGTACAACGGCATCACCTTCGGAATCGCCGCCTGCAGGGACGCGATCCGGCTGCTGGAGTTCGGGTGAGTGCTCATGAACTCTGGTGGAGAGCCTTCCGAAGCCTTGCTCATCTTGTTCCACAAGGTGATCGCCGCATTCGGGTTGTAGCCGGCGCGAGCCGCCAGTTCCAGGCCGATCAGGTCCGCTTCGTTTTCATTGGCGCGGCTGTTCGGCAGCGTCATGCCGTAGTTCGCGACGGTGTCGGCCAGAGCCAGGCTGTCCTGGCCCAGACCGAGCAAGGCACCCGCGCCCTGCTTGGCCATTTCGATACCGTAAGCCTTGGACATGGCTTCACGGCCGTGCTCGCGCAGGGCGTGGGCGATTTCATGCCCCATGACCGCGGCGATTTCATCGTCGGTCAGCTTCAGGCTGTCGATCAACCCGGTGTAGAAAATGATCTTGCCGCCAGGCCCGCAGTTGGCGTTGAGCTCGTCACTCTTGATCAGGTTGACCTCCCATTTCCACTGCGCCGAATCCGGACGGAAAACCGGTGCCTGGGCAATGAGTCGATTGGCTATCGCCTGGACACGCTTGGCTTCGGCACTGGTCTTGTCCAGCACGCCCTGACTGCTCGCCTCGCCCACGGTCTTCTGGTAAGACTGGGCATACATCTGGTTGACCTCGTCCGTGGACAACATGCTGAACATGTACTGCTTGCGCTCGACACCCACGGCACCGCCGCTGGTGGTGTTGACCGACTGACACCCGGCGAGCAACAGGCCCGCACTCAGAGCACACACAACCAATGTTTTGTTCATCAACACACTCCTTGAAAACTTGCCGGCTATCCTAGGCGCCCATTTGTATTGGCGCCAGATACAACAGACACACAAGCAAACATTTCAGATGAAGCCTGTGCCGTAGGAAAAAATTCACACTCCTACCATCGCCACACCCAGCAATGATTCAAATACGACACTGATCCATCAGAAAGAGTCATTTCGTCGCTCCCCGCTTATGGCGCTTCAAGTCCAGGCCGATACATCACCGCAGACGTCCTCTTGCGGGTGGAGCCCTCATGAAATTCAAGTCGATCCAGTTTTCCGTGGCAGCGCTCGCCGGTGCCATCGTTCTCAGCGTAGTCGCCGCGCTGGTGCTGTATACGCTGTTTTCCGGTGCCCGCACCCAGGTCATGGTCCAGGAGCGAACCCAGGCGCAATTCGAGCAAGTCATCGAGCAGCGCTTGACGTCCCTCGTGCAAACCCAGGTCTCCCAGATCCAGCGTGAACTCGAGGCGCCCTTGCTGATCGCCGGCGGGCTGGTGCGAGTCAACGCCCTGATCGGCACGCCAGGCACCGACGGTCAGCCGCAACTGAGCCTGAACCGTGAGCAACTGATCAGCCTCATCAGGGAAAACGTCGCAAAAAATCCGAAAATTCTCGGCACCTACATTGCCTGGGAACAAAACGTACTGGACCGCAATGATGCGGCCTACGTCGGCACGCAGGTGGTGGGCATCGACCCCGCCAACGGTCGTTTCCTGCCATGGTGGTACCGCAACGCCGATGGCAGCCTGGGGCTGGACAAGCTGGTGGACGTGGACGACCAGAAAACCCTGTCCACAGGGGTGCGCGCCAGCGAGTACTACCTGTGCTCGAAAGAAACCAAAAAGCCCTGCGTGATTGATCCGGCCCCCTACAAGGTCGGCGACAAAATCGTCATGCTTGCGTCCTTCATTGAACCCATCATGCTCAATGGTGCCTTCCAGGGCATCGTCGGCGCCGACCTGTCGGTGAACTTCATCCAGGACATGCTCCTGGGCGCCAACCAGAAGTTGTACAACGGTTCCGGCGTAATGGCACTGATCGGCGGCAATGGCCGGATCGTTGCCTATACCAAGGACCCGAGCAAGTTCGGCGAAAAAGTCAGCGACATCCTCGACAGCCAGCAGGTGGCCAACATGGCCAATCTCAAACGCGGCGAGGTGACTTACAGTGTCGACAAGACTCAGGGCCGGATCGAGTTATACCTGCCGTTCGGCATTGGCCAGACCGATGCTCGCTGGACGCTGATGCTGCAACTGCCGCTGGACGCGGTCATGGCCGACCTGCAAAAACTGCAGGCCGACCTCAATGCTCAACGCAAATCCGGCACCTTTGGCATGGCCATGGTTGGCCTGCTGGTTGCGGGCATCGGCCTGCTGGTGATCTGGCTCGTGGGCCACGGCATTGCACGCCCACTCAAACAAATGGTGGCCATGCTCGACGACATCGCCAAGGGTGAAGGTGACCTGACCCGCCGCCTGACCAGTGATCGCGCCGATGAACTGGGCTCGATTGCCAACGGCTTCAACACGTTCCTCGCCAAATTGCAGGCGATGATCACCCAGGTCGTCAGTTCGGTGCAGAGTGTCAGCGACTCCTCGGAACACACCGCCGACATTGCCATCCGCACCAACATCGGCGTGCAGAAGCAGATGGTCGAGATCGATCAGGTGGCTACCGCGGTGCATGAAATGACCGCCACGGCCCAGGATGTGGCGCGCAACGCCACCCAGGCAGCGCAAGCCGCCAGTCATGCCGACCAGTCGGCGGCCCAGGGCAAGCAGATCGTGCAGGACACGTCGAACTCGATCGGCGTGCTGGCGGTGGAAATCGGCAAGGCGGTGAACGTTGTACAAGCGCTGGCCAAGGACAGCGAGAACATCAACGCCATCCTCACCGCCATCCGTGGCATCGCCGAACAGACCAACCTGCTGGCGTTGAATGCCGCCATCGAAGCGGCGCGAGCCGGGGAACAGGGCCGCGGCTTTGCCGTGGTAGCCGATGAGGTGCGCAATCTGGCGCAGAAAACCCAGAAGGCCACCGAAGAAATCCAGACCATGATCCAGCAACTGCAACAGGGCACGCGGGACGTGGTGCGCGTGATGGAAGACAGCCAGAGCCGCACCGACGAAAGCGTGCAACAGGCGGCCAAGGCAGCCGAAGCGCTGGATGCGATTACCCAGGCCGTGTCAGTGATCAATGACATGAACACACAGATCGCCAGCGCCGCCGAGGAACAGAGTGCGGTGGCCGATGACATCAACCGCAACGTGATCAACATCGGCCAGGTGGCCGGTGAAGTGGCGGGCGGAGCCGATGAATCGAGCGCGGCGAGTGCGGGCTTGACCAAATTGGCTGAGCAGCAGCGGCGGTTGATCAATCAGTTCAAGGTTTGATTCAAGGGCCCCATCGCGGGCAAGCCCGCTCCCACAGGTTGTGTGTCGTAGCCAAATTCTCCAGCTGATACAAAAACCCTGTGGGAGCGAGCTTGCTCGCGATGGAGGCCGGACCTGACACCCCATCAAGCCGGGGTCAGGCACTCCGGGCCATTGAGCTTCGGATCATTCACCAGGTTGGCCAGCACCCGCTCGCGCAATGGAACCGGCTCGCTGGCCAACAACCCTTGCAACACATGCAGGGGCGTCTCTGGATCCAGCCAGGCCTGCTGCCCCGCCGCATCGAGAATCAACGGACGACGCTGGCTCGCCGCCGGCTGGGTGATCACCGCCGTGCTCAACCACACCTGTTCCTGGACGGGATAGGCTTCCCAGACCGCAGCAAAAAACAGTGAAGAACCCTCCCCAGGCGTCAGCCAATACGGGCGTTTGCGAGTGCCACCGCGCCATTCGTAAAAGCCGTTGGCCGGTAACAGACAGCGGCGTTCACGCAGGGCCTGGCGAAACATCGGTTGCTCGGCCACGGTTTCAGCGCGGGCGTGGGCCGGAGTGCGCGACAGGTCGGTCAACCACGGCGGCGTCAGCCCCCAGCGCGCGCGCGCCAGCTCGCGCTGACCGTCCGCACCGGCACGCAGCATCAATACCGAATCATTGGGGGAAATGTTCCACTGGGCCTGCTGATCGGCAGGGAAGCCAGGCAGGGCCGCGAAAGCGGGATTCCAGCGGAACAGGGCATAACGTCCACACATGGGGTAACAGGACTCTTGAGAAAACGCTCGCCAGCCTAACAGACCAGCGTGCCGGGAAAACTGTCCGGTTCATCGCCGGGCAGCGGCAGGGCCGCATTGTACGCAGCGATCAACGCTCGGGCATTGTCCGCCTGATCATCCTCGACCGATAACCCCAACAGACCGAAGATCGGCAGTTCGCCGCTGCCACCGAGCAAATCCCGCCCGGCCAGATGCGCCTCGATGCCTTCACTGGCGAGCATGCTCTTGAGCAGCTCGCCCTCCATCAGGTTTTCAGGCTCATAGATTCGCCGCATGGAGCGCCCCTTCATTCGTTTTCGCTGTGAACTTCAAGCATCCATTCGTGGCCATCGGTCTGCAGCACAAAGGTGATGGGCCTGCAGCACACCGGGCAATCCTCGATGTAGGTCTGATCGCCGCCGGACAAATCCAGCACCGCTTCGGCTTCTTCTCCACAATACGGGCATTCGTAGCGTTCGGTTTCCAGCATCGCGGTCTCCAGGGTGACTTGTGCGTATAATCGCCGGTCTATTTGCAGGGCTATTGGTGTCTGACTACTTTTTCAGACCGTGCCCCGCCGGTTTTCGATCAAAACCTTTACTTACACTAGCCGTTTCCAACAAGAGAGCATGATGGGCGAATTCGATGCCATCCGACCTTACGACGATAGCGAAGTACCAGCGGTGCTGGCACGTTTGCTCAGCGACAAGGCGTTTCTAGATATCCTCACCCACTTCCGCTTTCCGCGTTTTGCCGGCGCGCTGGGCTGGATGCTCAAACCGCTTATCGCCCGCCGCCTGCGCCGTGAGTTCGCGGGCGTCAATTCGGTGGCCACCCTGCAAGACAAGGTCGAGTATTACGTCGACCACACCATCGACCGCGCCACGGATGGAGTGACCTACACCGGCGTCGAGCAGTTCAAGTCCGGCAGTGCCTACCTGTTCATTGCCAACCACCGCGACATCGTGATGGATCCGGCCTTCGTCAACTACGCCGTGTACCACGCCGGCCTGCCGACACCGCGCATTGCCATTGGCGACAACCTGTTGCAAAAACCTTTCGTCAGCGACCTGATGCGCCTGAACAAGAGCTTCATCGTGCATCGCTCGATTACCGGGCGCCGGGAAAAAATGGCGGCTTACCAATTGTTGTCCGCCTATATCAACCACTCGATCCGCAACGATTGCGCTTCGATCTGGATCGCCCAGGCCGAAGGGCGGGCCAAGGACGGCGATGACCGTACCGAGTCGGCGATCCTCAAGATGTTCCATATGAGCCGCAAAGACGAGCCGTTCGGCGAAGTCATCCGCTCGCTGAACCTGACCCCGGTGTCGATCAGCTACGAATACGACCCGTGCGACCAGGCCAAGGCCCGTGAGTTGTATATCCGCGCCACGACCGGCAGCTACACCAAGGCGCCTGGCGAGGACGATGTGAGCATCGCCAAGGGCATCACCGGCTACAAGGGCCGGGTGCACGTCAACTTCGCGGCGCCCATCACCGAGTTGTTCGAAGACACCAAGCAATTGGCAGTCGAAATGGACAAACAAATCCTCGGCGGTTATCGCCTGTTCCCGGTGCATTACCTGGCTTACGAGCAATGGCAGGACGCCGACCCGCAGTTGCAGGTGCCGAGCGCTTCCCAGGTATTTGCCGCCGATGAGCTGGCCAAGGCCCAGGCACAATGGCAAGAGCGCCTTGACGCTTGTCCCGAAGAGCACCGTCCGTTTTTGGTCCTGCAATACGCGACGCCCGTGCGCAATCAGTACCGGGTGAAAGCCGGCTTACCGTTGTAGGGGGCTGGACATGAAAAACGGCGCTCTCGGGCGCCGTTTTTCATGGGGGTTACCTGGATCAGACCATCAGACCCGCGTGCTGATCCACGACACCAGCAACGCCAAGCCCAGGCAGGCAAAACCGAAGCGATAGAAAAACCGGTTCATGCGCAAGGTCGCCCAATCCATGATTGGCTCTTCACTTGGACGGCTCTGACGCTGCGCCACCAGACTGGCCTGCGCGCGCAGTTCACGACGACGGGTGGCGTGCAGCAGCCAGCTGCCGGGGCAGGCAAACAGCAAGGCCAGAACGTTGATCAGTTTGGCGGGATGGGCGGTTAACAGCGTCATCAAGTGAAGCGACATCACGAACCTCGGACAAAACAAGCGTGGCAGGCGTCGGATCGACGGTTGCGGCGCGAATTCTACCGAAAGACGTGCGTGCTGCCGAAGTTTTACGACAAATAACGCACCATTTGGCAGATTCCTGCCCTGCGTCACGGCTTCGTCATCTGAATGCGCCAACCTTTCGCCCGACCAAAACCGACACGGACATTGTCATGTTGCACGCCGAAAATCAGGATCGTCTCTACCTCGTCGCCCAAAGTGACGAACAACAAACGCTGGTGGGCAGCCTCGCCTTCAACGTTCAGGATCGCCATTGGCTGGTGTACTGCGCACTGGGTGGGCATCAACATGCGGACTTGCCCGAGACGGACTTGCTCACTGGCGTGAGCGTGCTGGATTTTTACTGCGAGGCGGCTTGAACTGAGTGGCGGCTATAAACCGCCATCGCGGGCAACTACCCTCATGAAAAAGCCCGGGACCATCACTGGCACCGGGCTTTTTTGCATCAGGCAAGCAATTACTCGCCGAGGATCTGCCCCACGGTCGGGTCCTTGAACAGGCGCGTCAACGCATCGCTCAACACGTCGCTGACCAGCTTGGTGTTGGTTTCCTGGTTCGGCGCCATGCCAAAGCGCTGATCCAGTGAAGCGCCGTAACGACCGCTGTAGCGGCGGTTGGCGTTCTGTACGTCGGAGCGGAAGGTCGCGCCGATGGTCGCCTCGGTCACGTACATGCCTTCCTTCGGCGACTGGTACTTCAGCTCGGCCAGGGTCACGGTCAGTTGTGGGGCGTTCAGCGCGTTGGACGTCGGAGTGAAGCCCAACAGGCGCACGGCCGCTTCGGCCTGGGCCTGCAACTTCGGCAGAATCTGTGCCCCCTGCACGGTGATCGCGCTGGTTTCAGGGTACAGGCCGCCGCGGGTGCCCAGGGTCGGCGACGGACGACCGTCCACCACGCGCACCACCACTGGCTGGCCATGGCCGACCGGTGCCAGCTGAGCGGTCAGCTTCGGCTCCGGATTGAGTTGTTGCGGGCTGTGGGCGCAGCCAGCCAGCGTCAAGCTGGTTACAGTGATCAAACCGAACAACAAGCGTTGCAACATGCTCTTCTCTCCAGAATCAGGCACAAACAGGTCGGCAGTATAGCGGTGCGCCAGCGCGGCGAACCAGCGCAACAATCACGGAAAAGTCCGACAAGGCCTTCGGATTCGGCGCCTGTCACACAGATTTCACCCTTCATACACTTGCACGTCACGTTTTTTGGACAATCTCCACAGCAATCCACCTCAAGGTACATGGACATGCGTTTCCTGACTTCATTGTTCGCACGCCGCCCGCTGCCTCGCTGCTTCGCCCTGCTCGACCGCAACGGCCACTGCCAGGCGTTCAAACAGTGCAATCTGCAGCCACTGGGTGAAGGCTGGGTCGAAATCGAGGAAATCCGCCTCAATTGGTTGCACCAGCCCCTGCCCGTCAGCGCCCGCGTCAGCCAGCGCCAACCGCGTGCCCGCACGCAGCCACTGTTGGCCATCTGACCAGACGCCTAATAAAAGTCATTAAACACGCCCATTTCCCTGCGTTTCTTAGATACAATCTCCCCCCGATTATAAGGACGTCTCCTGATCGGGCCTCGCAGCATCGTCAACGCCTCCGGCATTGGCACCCCGCACCGCCCCACAGAGAGCCGCCCACACAGATCGAGTGAAGCTGGCGCGCTTGCTGTTCCCTGGCAATCCCTTCTTTTCGCGAATCTGCAGAGCTGTCATTACGCTCGGTCACTGAGCTGTTTGCCCGTTTTGTCCGTCGTGCCTGGCACGACGGCCATCCATCCGGGCGCGGTGCCAGGCTGGGACAGCCCTTTTTTGAGGTTCACGTCTTCAAAAGAGCGTGAAAAAAACGGGTTTTCACAACTTCACAAGAGTGTGGCGAGCAAATGAATAGTTTTGCGTCTGAATATGCACCATTAGCGTCTGGAACAGCCCAACGACACAGGACCGAGTACGCCTCGAACACCGGAGCCTGAAGCCTGTCCGCTACGGATTTGGTTGCACAAACGGATGTCTCGACCATAAGTCGAATTGCCAGTCGCGCGTCGAAATGAGTTCATAGACCTCATTGACCCGGCCGGTAGCGTCCGTCGAAGTTGCGATAAATTGCGAAGATTCGGACATGGCGATACTGCCATGGGTACCTTGGGGCATCATTGACACGCCCCGTCACTCCTGGCAGCCATGCCGACAATTTGGTGCTGCAGATTTTGGAGACGCGTTAAATGGCGCATAACGAAGCAGTCGACGTAGTACTTGTTGGGGCCGGCATCATGAGTGCCACCCTGGCCGTACTGCTCAAAGAGCTCGACCCCGCGATCAAGCTGGAAGTCGTCGAGCTGATGGATTCCGGTGCCGCGGAGAGCTCCAACCCGTGGAACAACGCCGGTACCGGTCACGCCGGGCTGTGTGAGCTCAACTACACGCCACAGGGCGCTGACGGCGTCGTTGACATCAAGAAAGCCGTGCACATCAACACCCAGTTCGAAGTGTCGAAGCAGTTCTGGTCCTACCTGACCAAAAAAGGCACCTTCGGCTCGTGCAAATCCTTTATCAGTCCGGTTCCGCACCTGAGCTTCGTCCAGGGCGACAGCGGCGTGTCGTTCCTCAAGGAACGCTTCAAGGTGCTGAGCAAGCATCACGCCTTCGCCGACATGGAGTACACCGAAGACAAGGCCATGATGGCCGAATGGATGCCATTGATGATGCCTGGCCGCGACAAGGACGAAGTCCTCGCCGCCACCCGCGTCATCAATGGCACCGACGTCAACTTCGGCGCACTGACCAACCAGTTGCTCAAGCACCTGACCAGCGCGCCCGATGCCCAGGTCAAGTACTGCAAGCGCGTCACCGGCCTGAAGCGCAACAATGGCGGTTGGACCGTCAGCATCAAGGACGTCAACAGCGGCAACACCCGTGAAGTCGACGCCAAATTCGTGTTCCTCGGCGCGGGCGGCGCGGCTCTGCCGCTGCTGCAGGCATCGGGCATCGAGGAAAGCAAAGGCTTCGGCGGCTTCCCGATCAGTGGCCAGTGGCTGCGTTGCGACAACCCGGAAGTGGTCAAGCACCACCAGGCCAAGGTGTACAGCCAAGCCGCCGTGGGTTCGCCGCCGATGTCCGTGCCGCACCTGGACACTCGCGTGGTCGACGGCAAGAAATCCCTGCTGTTCGGACCGTACGCCGGTTTCACCACCAAGTTCCTCAAGCACGGTTCGTTCATGGACCTGCCCATGTCGGTTCGGGCCGGCAACATCGGCCCGATGCTCGCCGTGGCGAAAAACAACATGGACCTGACCAAGTACCTGGTCAGTGAAGTGATGCAATCGATGGAGCAGCGCCTGGAATCCCTGCGTCGCTTCTACCCCGAAGCCAAAGCCGAAGACTGGCGCCTGGAAGTGGCCGGCCAACGGGTGCAGATCATCAAGAAGGACCCGAAAAAAGGCGGCATCCTGCAGTTCGGCACCGAACTGGTCGCCGCCAAAGACGGTTCCCTGGCGGCACTGCTCGGCGCTTCGCCGGGTGCTTCGGTGACGGTTTCGATCATGTTGGAACTAATTGAAAAATGCTTCCCGGGCAAGGCCTCGGGCGAGTGGGCTGCCAAACTGGCGGAAATCTTCCCGGCCCGTGAAAAAGTCCTGGAAACCGACGCTGCGCTGTATCGCAAGATCAACGCGCAGAACAACGTCGCGCTGGAACTGGTTGAAGAAAGCAGCGAAACCCCAAGCTTCGCTTGATTCAGCCCCATAAAAAACGCCCCGCTCTCGTTGAGAGCGGGGCGTTTTTTTATGCCTGAATACAATCTCCGATACCTGTAGGAGCGAGCATGCTCGCTCCTACAGGGGATCAGCCGCGGGCAGCGTTGATCAATTCGATGTACTCAGCGGCGTTACGCTGATCCTTGATCAACGCGACAAAATCATTGCCGTGCTCGTCCTTGCCATCGAAGTCCAGGCCTTCGGCCTTGAAGAACACCAGGAAACGTTCGAAGTCGTCGATGCGCAGGCCACGATAGGCCTTGATCAGTTTGTGCAGAGACGGCGAAGTGGCATCGACCGGTTCGAAATCGAGAAACAACTTGATCTGCTCGTCGCCGATCTCGTCACCAATCACTTGCTTCTTATCTTTACGCATTGCCGACTCCAGCTCGCAGACATTTCACGGGGACGGCAGTTTACCCCTCACTGGCCGCCCGGCTCAACGCGGACGCACGGCGCCGGTGTGCAAATCAGCCCACACGTGTCCATTGGCGTAGCTCAGGAACTGGCAATACACGGTTTCATTGCGCAACAGGTCGACGACCACACGGTACTGCGCCAGCGGGTAGAACAGCGTCAGGGTTTTGCTCTTGTCGTCGTAGATCGGCTTTTTCAGGCTTTTGCTTTCGCCATCGAAGTTGACCAGCACCTGGGTGATGGTCGCGCCCTTGTTCAGGGATTTGCCCTTGAGGCGAATCAACAACGGCGAGGTGACCGGAATCGGTTGCTGATTGGACTGGCGCTGGCTGCCGACCACCACCGAATACTCGATGACCTGCAACAGTTGTTGCTGTTCCGGCTCGGCGTCGCGCAAGGTCAGATCATCGGGGGGCAGGAACTGCGCGTGCATCGGCGCCGGCGCGGCCGCCAGGGGCAGGCTGAGGGTCAGCAACAGGGCGGTGCAGCAGCGGATCAAAGGGCTCATGACGGGCTCCAAAAGTAAACGCATCCCCCCTGTAGAAGCGAGCTTGCTCGCGACGGACGTCAACGGTAACGCGGGAAACCTGATGCTCCGCGGTGTTCTTGCGTCCATCGCGAGCAAGCTCGCTCCTACAGGGAAAGGGGGGATCAATCGAACTGCGTGCGCATCCAGGCCTGGTACTCCGCCACGCCCGGCTCGCCTTCTCGCGGCGCCCAAGGTGCGAGTTCGCCTTCGCCAACAGGGCGATAAGGCCCGGCCTTGCACTCGAACATCAGGCTGTCGGCTTCCAGCACCACGAGGCCGTGGAACACACCGATCGGCAAATCCACACCCACACATTCACCACCAGCCTGAAGAACCTGCTTTCGCACCACCCTACCGGACTCGTCGAAAATCAGCAGGCCAAGACGCCCTTTGAGTACCAGCAAGGTTTCGGCCTTGTTTTCCCCCAGGTGACGGTGAGGCGGAATGTAGGTGGTGGGTTGCAGGCCCACCGCCATTCGGTGACAGGCCTCATCCATCTCATGGAAATTGTGATGCTGGCGGCCACGCGGGTTGGCCCCGGCTTTCTCGGCAAGGTCGGTGAACAGGGTCTGGTCAAGAAAGCGCGGCGTTCCCATGGCTTACATCCCTTTAACGGCAAAAATCCCGTTGGCGTTGCGCCAGTAGCCCTTGTAGTCCATGCCGTAACCAAAGATGTAGCGGTCGATGCACGGCAGGCCAACGAAATCGGCTTTCAGGTCCGGGCGTGCCTTGCGGTCGTGATCCTTGTCGATCAACACGGCGGTGTGCACTTTGCGCGCGCCGGCATGTTTGCAGAAATCGATGATCGCACCCAGGGTGTGACCTTCGTCGAGGATGTCGTCGATGATCAGCACGTCACGGTCGATGAACGACACTTCCGGCTTGGCTTTCCAGAACAGCTCGCCGCCACTGGTTTCGTTGCGGTAGCGAGTGGCGTGCAGGTAGGACGCTTCCAGCGGGAATTGCAGATGGGTGAGCAGCTTGCCGGCGAAAATCAGGCCGCCGTTCATGACGCAGAACACCACCGGGTTGGTATCCGCCAGTTGTTCGTTGATGTGTGCACCGACACGGGCGATGGCCGCCTCGACCTCCGCTTCGGTGTACAGGCAGTCAGCCTCTCGCATGATTTGACGGATATGCTCGAGATCAGCGGACATGGTGCTCTCCAGGGGTGCAAGTTGGGAAAAGCGGGCAAAGGTACGCATCCGGCCCGGTCAGATCAAGCGTTTGTGGACTAACGTACTCTAATGTCTATAGGACAACACCCTCGGATAGATTAATCTAGGCCGGTTTTTTTGCCCGCCGCCGGAGCCTTTCCCATGCCCATCCTCGAGATCCGCCATCCGCTGATCCGTCATAAACTTGGCCTGATGCGCCGCGCAGACATCAGCACCAAGAATTTTCGTGAACTCGCCCAGGAAGTCGGCGCCCTGCTGACCTACGAAGCCACCAAAGACCTGCCGCTGGAAACCTACGATATCGAAGGTTGGTGCGGCACCGTGTCGGTGGAAAAAATCGCCGGCAAGAAAATCACCGTCGTGCCAATCCTGCGCGCCGGTATCGGCATGCTCGAAGGCGTGCTGAGCCTGATCCCGGGCGCCAAGGTCAGCGCCGTGGGCGTGGCCCGCAACGAAGAAACCCTTCAGGCCCACACCTACCTGGAAAAACTGGTGCCTGAGATCGACGAACGTCTGGCGATGATCATCGACCCGATGCTCGCCACCGGCAGCTCCATGGTCGCCACCATCGACCTGCTGAAAAAGGCCGGTTGCCGCGACATCCGCGCCATGGTGCTGGTTGCCGCCCCCGAAGGCATCGCCGCCGTCGAGAAGGCTCATCCGGACGTGACCATCTACACCGCGTCCATCGACCAGAAACTCAATGAACACGGTTACATCATCCCAGGCCTGGGCGATGCCGGTGACAAGATCTTCGGCACCAAGCAGAAGGACGCGTAACCATGCAGCAAGAGTTCAACGATCCGCTTTGGCGCACGGTGCTGTCCGGCGCGCAGATGCTGTTCGTGGCGTTCGGCGCGTTGGTGTTGATGCCGTTGATTACCGGCCTCGACCCTAACGTCGCGCTGTTCACTGCGGGTCTGGGCACGATCCTGTTCCAGATCGTCACCGGACGTCAGGTGCCGGTGTTTTTGGCATCGAGCTTCGCCTTCATCACCCCGATCATTCTCGCCAAGGGCCAGTTCGGCCTCGCGGCGACCATGGGCGGTGTGATGGCGGCCGGTTTCGTCTACACGTTCCTCGGCCTGGCCGTAAAGATCAAAGGCACCGGGTTCATTGATCGCCTGCTGCCGCCGGTGGTGATCGGTCCGGTGATCATCTCGATCGGCCTGGCCATGGCCCCGATCGCCGCCAACATGGCGATGGGCAAGGCCGGTGACGGCTCCGAGCTGATCCACTACCAGACCGCCATGATGATCTCGATGCCAGCGTTGCTGACCACCCTGATCGTCGCCGTGTTCGGTAAGGGCATCTTCCGCCTGGTGCCGATCATCTCCGGCGTGCTGGTGGGTTTTGCCATGTCGTTCTATTTCGGCGTGGTCGATACCGCCAAGATCGCCGCCGCTCCCTGGTTCGCGATTCCGGCCTTTACCGCGCCGGAATTCAACTGGCAGGCCATTCTGTTCATCGTTCCGGTGGCGCTGGCCCCGGCCATCGAGCACATCGGCGGTGTGATTGCCGTGGGCAGTGTGACCGGCCGTGACTACCTGAAAAAACCCGGCTTGCATCGCACGCTGTTCGGCGATGGCATTGCCACCACCGCAGCCGGGTTGTTCGGCGGTCCGCCCAACACCACCTACGCCGAAGTGACGGGCGCGGTGATGCTGACCAAGAACTACAACCCGAAAATCATGACCTGGGCGGCGATCTTCGCCATCAGCCTGGCGTTCATCGGCAAGTTCGGCGCGCTGCTGCAAAGCATCCCAGTGCCGGTCATGGGTGGGATCCTGTGCCTGCTGTTCGGCTCGATTGCCGCAGTGGGGATGAACACGCTGATTCGCCACAAGATCGACCTGGGCGAAGCGCGCAACCTGGTGATCGTCTCGGTCACGCTGGTGTTCGGGATTGGCGGCGTGCTGGTGGGCACCGGCACAGGTCCGGACGACTTTGGCCTGAAAGGCATCGCGCTGTGCGCGGTGGTGGCGATTGCGCTGAACCTGATTTTGCCGGGCAATGATGGCTGGAAGAACAAAAAGGCGGATGAGCCTTTGTTGTAAGCCTTGCCGATATGGTTGTTGGCGCGGGCAAGCCCGCTCCTACAGGAAGCAGCGCTGTACCTGTAGGAGCTGGCTTGCCCGCGATGCCTTTAAAGGGCCAACGGCGCTCTTTCACACAAGGCATTCAGCGCATGCGCCCACTGCGGGTCATCGTTGAGACAAGGCACCAGCACCAGCTCCTCCCCTCCCGCCTCGCGGAACTGCTCCTTGCCACGATCGCCGATCTCTTCAAGTGTCTCGATGCAATCGGCCACGAATGCCGGGCACATCACCAGCAACTTCTTCACGCCGCTTTTGGCCAGCTCATCCAAACGGGCTTCCGTGTAAGGTTCGATCCATTTCGCCCGGCCCAGTCGCGACTGGAACGATACGGACCACTTGCCATCAGGCAAGCCCATACGCTCGGCAAATACTGCCGCACTGCGCAGGCACTGTGCGCGGTAACACGTGGCGAGCACCTGAGGCGAGGCCTTGGCGCAGCAGTCAGCATCACCAAGGCAGTGCCCTGGGTTGAGCTTTTTCAGATGACGCTCCGGCAAGCCGTGGAAGCTGAGCAACAAGTGATCGAATTCCTGCTCCAGATGCGGCCTGGCACTGGCCACCAGGGCATCGATGTATTCCGGCTGGTCGTAGAACGGCTCGAGGATCGAGAACTGCAGGTCGAGTTTTCGCTCGCGCACAACGCGCTTGGCTTCTTCGATCACCGTGGTCGTGGTGCTGTCGGCGAACTGAGGATAAAGCGGTGCCAGGGTGACGCGTTTATGCCCCTGGGCGGCGAGCTGCACCAGTTTCGACTCAATCGACGGCTCGCCATAACGCATCGCCAACTCCACCGGACCGTGCCGCCACTGAGTGGTCATGGCCTGTTGCAGGCGACGGCTGAGCACCACCAGAGGCGAACCCTCCTCCCACCAGATCGAGGCGTAGGCATGCGCCGACTGTTCGGGGCGCTTGATCAGGATCAGCGAGACGAGCAAACGACGTAACGGCCAAGGCAGGTCGATCACATACGGGTCCATCAGAAATTGATTGAGGTAGCTGCGCACATCCGCCACCGACGTGGAGGCGGGAGAACCCAGGTTGACCAGAAGCAACGCGTGATCGGTCATGCAACATCCTATTTCAAAGGCGGCGGGACACGTCGTCCAGCGCCGCGCGCAAATCAGTGAACCGGAAGGTGTAGCCCGCTTCCAGCAAGCGAGCCGGCATAGCCTTCTGGCCGCCCAGCAACAACGATGACAATTCCCCAAGGCCAACTTTCAGGGCCAGCGCCGGCATCGGCATGAAGGCCGGTCGGTGCAGCACGCTGCCCAGCGTCTTGGCGAACTCGCGATTGCGCACCGGTTTGGGCGCGCAGGCATTATAAGGACCACTGGCGCTTTTCTGATGCAGAAGAAAATCAATCAGGGCGATTTCATCCTCGATATGAATCCATGGCATCCATTGCCGACCATTGCCCAAAGGCCCACCCAGTCCCAGTTTGAACGGCAGCAATAGCCGCGACAAAAAGCCGCCCTCGGCGGACAACACCAGCCCGGTGCGGATGAAGATAACCCGAATGCCCAGCGCCTCGGCTCGTTGCGCGGTTTCCTCCCAGGCAATGCACAGCTGACTGGCAAAGTCGTCGATGACCGGTGCCGAGTCCTCGGTCAATTCCCGCTCACCACCGTCGCCATACCAGCCAATCGCCGAACCCGAAATCAAGACCTGTGGTTTGTGCTCCCGCGTTTCCAGCCAGGACAGCAGGCTTTCAGTGAGGGTAATTCGGCTGCTCCAGAGGAGCGCCTTGCGCCGCGATGTCCAGGGGCGATCGGCAATCGGGGCACCCGCCAGATTGATAACCGCATCGACGGACTCCTGCCCAAGGTCCTCGAACGACGCGACACCGCGCACGCCTTCGCCACAGATTTCGCTGACCTTTGCAGGCGAGCGGCTCACCACGGTCAGTTGATGCCCTTGGCTCAGCCAGTGCCGGCAAAGTTGACGTCCTATCAAACCAGTACCGCCGGTCAGCAATATGTGCATGACTTCTTCCTCGCGTGGCGTTTTAGCCTGATCACTAGTCTATTTTTATAAGCAGGGAATCTTTGATATCGGACAGGCTCTGTGTTTAACAATAGGCCAAGCTGTCAGAACGAGAACACCAAAAGTTATACCAAAAAATAATTATGTACAGGTTTAATCTGCGGCGTAGTCTGTACAGAAAGGCAAACGAGGCCCCTATGACTGTACCTATCGCAATCATCGGCACCGGCATCGCCGGACTCTCAGCGGCCCAGGCCCTCACCGAGGCAGGGCATGTCGTTCAACTTTTCGATAAAAGCCGCGGCAGCGGCGGACGCATGTCGAGCAAACGCAGCGATGCGGGCGCCCTGGACATGGGCGCACAATATTTCACTGCGCGCGACCGCCGCTTCGTCACCGAGGTCCAGCGCTGGCAAACCAAGGGTTGGGTCGCCGAATGGGCGCCGCAGCTCTACACCTACCACGGCGGGCAACTGAATCTCTCGCCCGACGAGCAGACACGCTGGGTCGGCACGCCGCACATGAGTGCCATCACCCGAGGGCTGCTCGGTGACTTGCAGGTGCAGTTTGGCTGCCGCATCACCGAGGTCTATCGCGGTGAAGAGCACTGGCATCTACAGGACGCCGAAGGCTTTACCCACGGCCCGTTCAGCCACGTGATCATCGCCACGCCAGCCCCTCAGGCCACGGCGCTGCTGGCTTCTGCGCCTAAGCTCGCCGGAGCGGCAGCGGGGGTCAAAATGGAGCCGACCTGGGCGGTCGCCCTGGCCTTCGAAACGCCGCTGGACACGCCCATGGAAGGTTGCTTCGTGCAGGACAGTCCGCTCGACTGGCTAGCCCGCAACCGCAGCAAACCAGGACGAGACAACACCCTCGACACCTGGGTACTGCACGCAACCAGCGCGTGGAGCCGACAACACATCGACCTGCCCAAGGAGGCGGTGATCGAACAATTGCACGGTGCATTCGCCGAATTGCTGCACAGTAGCATGCCCGCCCCCACCTTCAGCGTGGCCCATCGCTGGCTCTATGCCCGACCTGCCAGCAGCCATGAATGGGGCACCCTGGCCGACGCCGACCTGGGCCTTTATGCCTGTGGCGACTGGTGCCTGTCAGGGCGGGTAGAAGGGGCCTGGCTCAGTGGCCAGGAAGCTGCACGGCGCTTGCACGAACACCTGCAATGAACCCGATCAATCCGAGCAAACTGCTGCTGTCGAAATGGACAGCAGTCCATCCGCAAAACCGCGAAAAACACTTTCTGGTGACCGACCTCTACCGCGATGATGCGGGCACCGTACTGGACGTTGAACTGCAGGCGGTGCTGACCAGGCGCAGTGAACGTCTCGATTGGAAGGCCCTGAGAAACGGCGAAGCCTGGATGCCGGGCTGGAAGTGACCCAGCACCGCGAGACGGCACAACTTATACAAACAGTTTGACTTGTATACCTTTGAATCTATGATGAACTCATGTTGTACAGAATTATTAGTCTGTACAGGTTTAGATTCGAGGTGCGCCAATGCCCGATACCCGCGTGAAACCGAAAATAGCCATCAGTGCCTGCCTGATGGGCGCCGAGGTGCGCTTCAACGGCGGACACAAGCAATCGGCCCTCTGCAGCCTCACCCTTGCCGAGTATTTCGATTTCATCGAGGTCTGCCCGGAAGTCGCGATCGGCCTGGGCATTCCCCGGCAACCGATTCGCCTGGTCGGCAATCCGGACCATCCCGAAGCCGTCGGCACCGTTGACGCCGAACTGAACGTCACTCGGCCATTGGCTGATTTCGGCGAGCAAATGGCCGGCGAACTGAGCGATATCTGTGGCTACATCTTCATGCAAAAGTCGCCGTCGTGCGGCCTGGAGCGGGTCAAGGTCTATCACCCCAACGGTGCGCCGGTCGATGGCGGAGGTCGTGGCGTCTACGCCCAGGCTTTTTGTGCGCAGCATCCGAACTTGCCAGTGGAAGAAGCAGGTCGGCTCAACGACCCGGTGCTGCGCGAGAACTTCCTCACCCGCGTGTTTGCCTACAGCGACTGGCAATGCGTGCTGCAAGAAGGCCTGACCCGTCGCGCGCTCACCGATTTCCACTCGCGCTACAAATACCTGCTGATGGCCCACCACCCGGTGCAGTACAAGACCCTCGGCAATTTGCTGGGCAACATGGGCGATACCGATCCTCGCGAACTGGGCCCGCGCTATTTCAGCGAACTGATGGCGGCATTGAAACAATGCGCCACGCGTCGCACCCACACCAATGTCTTGCAGCATCTGAGCGGCTACCTCAAGCGCTGCATCAGTGCCGAAGACAAACAGGAGGTGCAGCACGTTATTGGCCAATACCGACACGGAATCGTGCCGCTGGTGGTGCCGCTGACGCTGCTCAAACACCATTTTCGCCAACACCCGGATCCGTACATTGCGCAGCAGGTCTACCTGCAACCGCACCCGGAAAACCTCAGCCTGCGAAATGCGATCTGATGAAAAGCGCAATTGACAGCAGTGCCGGCGAAGACCTTGGCGCCGACTTCAAGAAGGCCCTCGATGACGGCTGGCTGCCGATCCGCGAGGTGGCTCGGCAGACCGGCGTCAACGCGATCACCCTGCGTGCCTGGGAGCGTCGCTACGGCCTGATCGTGCCGCAGCGCACGCCAAAGGGGCATCGGTTGTTCAGTGCCGAGCACGTGCAACGCATCCTGACGATCCTGACCTGGCTCAATCGCGGTGTGGCTGTCAGCCAGGTCAAGCAGCTGCTCGATACACCGCAGCCACACAGCGCCGCAGTAGAAAACGACTGGCACGTCCTGCGCAGCGCCTTGCTGCAAGCGGTCACGCTGTTGAATGAGCGCAGCCTGGATGACACCGTCAACCAGGCCATCGCGCTGTATCCGCCGCAAACCCTGTGCGAACACCTGCTGATGCCGTTGCTGGCCGAGCTCGAGCAACGCTGGCAAGGTCAGTTTGGCGCACAGATGGAGCGCGTCTTTTTCCACTCCTGGCTGCGCAGCAAGTTCGGTGCCCGCATTTACCACAACAACCGCCAATTGCGCGGCTCGCCGCTGCTGCTGATCAATCATTCGGACCGGCCACTGGAACCTTACTTGTGGCTGACCGCCTGGCTGATCAGCAGCGCCGACTGCCCGGTGGAGGTGTTCGACTGGCCACTGCCGACAGGCGAACTTGCATTGGCCATCGATCACCTGCAAGCGCGTGGCGTACTGCTCTACTCCAGCACAGCCATCAACTTGGCGCAGTTGCCAAAGCTGTTGAATGGCGTCAGTTGCCCAAAAATGATCGCTGGACCGACCGTGTGCATCCACCACGCCGAGTTGACGCTGAAAACCTCCGAGATCGCTGATTTGTCCCTGGCCGAAGATCCGTTATCGGCGCATCGGCAATGGGCTCAGCGCGGGCTTTATTAAGATGAGTGCCAATAACAGCATGCAATTGATCTGGCTGCGCAGTGACTTGCGCCTACATGACAACACCGCCCTCTCGGCTGCAGCAGCCTGCGGACCGTGTGTCGCGGTCTATCTGCTCAGTCCTGGACAATGGCAAGCGCATGATGACGCGCCCTGCAAGGTGGATTTCTGGCTGCGCAACCTCGGCGAGTTGAGCAAGGCACTGGGCGAACTGCACATTCCCTTGATGATTCGTACGGCCAACCATTGGGATGAAGCGCCCAAGGTCCTGCTCGACCTTTGCCGTCAATTGAACATTGAAGCGGTGCATGCCAACGAGGAATACGGCATCCATGAAAGTCGTCGTGACACGGCCGTGGCCGACCTGCTGAACCGGCACGACATCACTTTTCACAGTTACCTGGACCAATTGCTGTTCAAGCCCGGGACCGTGCTGACCAAAACCGGCACTTACTTCCAGGTGTTCAGCCAGTTCCGCAAGGTGTGTTACGAGCGCCTGCACCGTTCGCTGCCAAGCCGGGTGAAAGCACCGTCAGCGCAAGCGAAGCTGGACATCGCCAGCGACGAGATCCCCTCGCAGATCGAGGGCTTCGAGCCTTGCGGCGAAGCCCTGCGCAGTCTCTGGCCGGCGGGTGAAGCTGAAGCGCAACGGCGCCTCGAGTCGTTCACCGATGTGCAGATCGACTACTACCAGAGCGAGCGTGACTTCCCTGCCAAACCCGGCACCAGCCAGCTCTCGGCGTACCTCGCTGCCGGTGTCATTTCCCCGCGCCAATGCCTGCATGCGGCCTTGCAGAGCAATCAGGGCGAGTTCGAAAGCGGCAAGGTCGGCGCGGTCACCTGGATCAACGAACTGCTGTGGCGCGAGTTTTATAAACACATTCTGGTGGGTTACCCCCGGGTCTCGCGACACCGCGCCTTCCGCCCGGAAACCGAAGCCCTGGCCTGGCGCAAGGCGCCCAAGGAGCTCCAGGCCTGGCAGCAAGCACGCACCGGCCTACCAATCATCGACGCGGCGATTCGCCAACTGCTGGAAACCGGCTGGATGCATAACCGCCTGCGCATGATCGTGGCGATGTTCCTGACAAAAAACCTGCTGATCGACTGGCGCGAAGGCGAGCGGTTCTTCATGCGTCATCTGATCGACGGCGACCTTGCGGCCAACAACGGCGGCTGGCAGTGGAGCGCGTCCACCGGCACCGACTCGGCACCCTATTTCCGGATATTCAATCCGATCAGCCAGTCGGAAAAATTCGACCGCGAAGGCGTGTTCATCAAGCACTGGCTGCCGGAGCTGGCCGACCTGAACAAAAAGGATGTACACAACCCGGCCCACCTCGGTGGTCTGTTCGGGGTAGCGGATTATCCCTCGCCCATCGTCAATCTGAGCACCTCGCGTGCACGTGCATTGGCCGCGTTCAAGGACTTGCCATCACGACAACCTGCCGGAGAGGATCATGAGTGATTTCCTGCGTGGTTTTGCGCGGCAGTTTGCCAAGCTGGACAAAGACAATCTTCAGCACTTGGACGCGCTGTACACCGCCGACGTGCACTTTACCGATCCGCTGCATGACGTACAGGGACTGGAAACACTGCGTCGCTATTTCACGGCGCTCTACGCCAATGTCAGTGAGCTGCGCTTCGACTTTCATGGCTTTGACCAGATTGCCGAGGGCGAAGGCTACCTGCGCTGGGTCATGAGTTATCGCCATCCGCGCCTGGCCGGCGGTCGGCTGATTCGCGTTGACGGATGTTCGTACCTGCGCTGGCGCGACAAGGTGTATCGCCACCGGGATTACTTCGATGCTGGCGCGCTGCTTTATGAACATGTGCCCGTGCTGGGCCGGGCGATTGCCTGGTTGAAAAGGAGGATGGGATGAGTCGTACACCTGCAAGACGGTATTGGCTGACCGGCGCCAGTAGCGGCATTGGCGCCGCACTGGCCGAAGAAATATTGAAAACCGGCGCGCAACTGGCTGTCAGTGCCCGCTCGGTCGCGCCCTTGAAAATCCTCTCCAAACGCTATCCGGGGCAAGTGCTGGTGGTGGCGGGTGATCTGACCGACAGCCAGACCGTACGTGAAATCGGCGAACAAATAGCCGACTTCTGGGGCGCACTGGATACGGTGATCTTGAACGCTGGAACCTGCGAATACGTCGACGCTCGCCAGTTCGATGCCTCGATCATCGAGCACGTGGTGCGCACCAACCTGCTGGCCAGCAGTTACTGTATCGAGGCCGCCTTACCCCTGTTGCGCAAGGGTGTCGCTCCCCATCTGGTGGGCGTTGCCAGCTCCGTGACCTACCTGCCGCTGCCACGAGCCGAAGCCTATGGCGCGTCAAAAGCGGGGTTGCGGTATCTGTTCGAATCCTTGCGCCTGGACCTGGCGCCGGACGGCATTGAAGTCACCGTGGTCAGCCCGGGTTTCGTCGAGACACCCCTGACCGCAAAAAACGATTTCCCCATGCCTCTGAGTTGGCCAGTGGGCAAAGCCGCACGTCACATCTTCGCCAAACTCAAGGATCGCCCCCTGGAAATCGCATTCCCGGCGCTGTTCATGGCGGCGCTCTGGCCCCTGTCGAAAATGCCCAACGGCGTGAAGTTCGCCATCGGCAAACGCATGGTGCGCAGCAATCCACCGATCAAGGATGAGACGTGAACATCGCAATTATCGGTAGCGGCATCTCGGGGCTGACCAGCGCTTACCTGCTCAATCGCAACCACGAGATCACCCTGTTTGAAGCCGATGATCGCGTCGGTGGCCACACCCACAGCGTGGACGTGAGCGTCGAGGGTCACCGCTATGTCGTGGACACCGGCTTCATTGTGTTCAACGACTGGACCTATCCCAATTTCATTCGTCTGCTGGAGCAGATTGGCGTGAGCTTCAAGCCGACGCAGATGAGTTTCTCGGTCATGGACCCCGACAGTGGCCTGGAATATAACGGCAACAACCTCAACAGCCTCTTCGCTCAGCGCCGCAATCTGCTGTCGCCCGGGTTCTGGGGAATGCTGCGAGACATTCTGCGTTTCAACAAACAAGCACCACGCGACCTCGCCGAGGGCCGCATCGCCGCCGATACCAAGCTCGGGGATTACCTGGCGGCGAACGGCTACGGCGAGCGCTTCACCCTGCATTACATCGTGCCGATGGGCGCCGCCATCTGGTCCATGTCCATGGCCGACATGCTCGGTTTTCCATTGCAGTTCTTCGTCCGCTTTTTCAAGAACCACGGCTTGCTGTCGGTGCGCAATCGACCTCAATGGTGTGTGATCGAGGGCGGATCAAGTGCCTATGTCGAACCGCTGACCGCGTCGTTCAAACATCGGATACGCCTTGGGTGCCCGGTGACACGGGTCGAGCGCACGACCGAAGGCGTGGTTATCCACAGCGCCGCCGGCAGTCAACGCTTCGACAAAGTGGTGTTTGCCTGCCACAGCGTCGAAGCGCTGAACCTGTTGGCCGACCCCAGTGCCGCCGAACAGTCGATCCTCGGTGCCCTGCCCTACGCCAACAACGAAGTGGTGCTGCACACCGACACACGGCTGCTGCCCACCCGTAAATCGGCCTGGGCCAGCTGGAATTACCGCCTCGGTGGCAGCGGCCACACCCGAGCCGCCGTGACGTACAACATGAACATTTTGCAGGGTATTGAGAGCGACACCACGTTCTGCGTCAGCCTCAACCAGAGCGCCGGCATCAGCCCATCGAAAGTGCTCGGCAAATTTACCTACGCCCATCCGCAATACAGCGTGACGGCGATAGCGGCACAGCAACGTTGGGAAGAACTGAACGGCGCGCAGCACACCTTCTATTGCGGCGCCTACTGGGCCAACGGTTTTCATGAAGATGGCGTGGTCAGCGCATTGCGCGTGGCCCGGTCATTTGGGCTCACACTGTGAACAGCGCCCTCTACAGCGGCTGGATACGCCACCGCCGATTTTCCCCAAAGCAGCATGAGTTCCGTTACCGGATCGGCCTGCTGTACCTCGATCTGGATGAGCAGGACGCCGTACTGGGCTTGTCGCCGCTGTCGGGCAATCAGCGTTTCTCGGCTTTTTCGTTTCGTGAAAGCGATTACCTCAAGGCCTATACCGGCAACGGCATGCGCTTGAGCGATGCGGTGCGCGAACACGTCGGCCAGGCGATTGGTCATGTGCCGCAAGGCTCGATCTGCTTGCTGACCCAGCCGCGCAGCTGGGGGTTGTCGTTCAACCCGGTGAGCTTTTTCTACTGCTACGAACTTGACGGTCAATTAGCGGCGATTCTCGCCGAGGTCACCAACACGCCCTGGCGCGAGCGCTATCACTATGTATTGCCGGCCAGGACGCCCGATGACCTGCACGACTTTCATCAGCATTTTCGCGTGGCCAAGGCCTTCCATGTGTCGCCCTTCCTGCCGCGCGATCTTGAGCACCGCATGAGCTTCAGCCCCGCCGCTACGAGGCTGGGGATACACATGGCCGATTGGCAGGGCAATCGCAAGCTGTTCGATGCCACGCTCAACCTCGAACGCGAAGCGCTGGATCGCACCAGCCTTCATCGTTACTTGCGGCGTTTCCCGTGGATGACCGCAAAAACCTGCCTGGGAATTTACTGGCAAGCCCTGCGCCTGCTGCTCAAACGCCTGCCGATCTTTGCCCATCAGGCGGCCGATGGCAGCTCCCGAACCGCGACCATTGCGCCCAAGGACCACCGTCATGAAATCCATTAGCGTCTCGGGCAGAACCCACCTGCTTGCCATCAACGGCCTCAGCGGATCGCTGCTGCGCCGTGGCGTCCTCAGGCAACTGGCACGCCTCAAAAAGGGCCAACTGGTGATTATCGAAGAGGGCGAGCGCCTGGTATTCGGCAGCGCCGGCAGCGCTTTGCAAGCGGAGATCCAGGTCCTCGATGCTGCCGCGTGGGGATTGGTGGCGAGCAATGGTTCAATCGGAGCCGGCGAAGCCTTTATCCATGGCTACTGGAGTTCGCCGGATTTGACCGCCGTGGTCCGGGTGTTTGTCAGCAACCTTGAGGTGCTGGACGCAATGGAAGGCGGCCTGGCCAAACTGGGCCGGCCAGTCGTTCAAGCGCTCCACTGGCTTAACCGTAATACGCGCAAAGGCTCACGCCAAAACATTGCCGCTCATTACGACCTGGGCAATGACCTGTTCGAACAATTTCTCGATCCGACCATGATGTACTCCGCCGCCCAGTTCCGCAGCCCCGACGACAGCCTGGAACAGGCGCAGTTGAACAAGCTGGAGCGCATCTGCCGCAAACTCGACCTGAAACCGAGCGATCACCTGCTGGAAATCGGCACCGGCTGGGGCAGCATGGCGCTGTACGCAGCACAAAACTATGGTTGCACGGTGACCACCACCACGCTGTCCAGGGAACAGTACGCCTTCACCGCACGGCGCATCGAAGCCCTGGGGCTGCAAGAACGGGTGACGTTGCTGCTCACGGACTATCGCGATCTCACCGGGCAATACGACAAATTGGTGTCGATCGAGATGATCGAAGCGGTGGGGCACCGCTTTCTGCCCACTTACTTCAAGCAATGTGCACACCTGCTCAAGAGCAACGGCTTGATGCTGTTGCAAGCGATCACCATCCGCGAACAGCGTTACGAACAGGCCAGGAACAGTGTCGACTTCATTCAGCGCTATATCTTTCCCGGTGGCGCCCTGCCCTGCGTGCAGAAGATGCTGGAAATCGTCAGCCGCGACACCGACATGAACTTGCTGCACATGGAAGATTTTGGTTTGCACTACGCGCGAACCCTGCGCCTGTGGCATGAGAATTTTCGCCGTGCCCAGGGACGCTTGAGCGAGCTGGGCTACGACGAGTGCTTCCTGCGGCTGTGGGAGTTCTACCTGTGTTATTGCGAGGGGGGCTTTCTGGAGCGCACCATCGGCACTGCACAATTGCTGCTGGCCAAGCCTGCGGCGATGCCGGCGCCGTTGCTTGGCCAATTCGATGCCTGAACGGCTGATCAACGCGCTGTTGTTTCAGATCGGATGGCTGGCTTGCGTAATGGGTGGCAACAGCCTGTGGTTGTTGGTGGCCATGGGAGTGCTGGTGTTCCATCTGCTGTGGATAAGTCGCTGGGCGGACGAAGGCCGATTGATCCTCAGCGTGGTCCTGCTGGGCACCACTGTCGACAGTTCATTGCGCTGGCTGGGGGTGTTCGACTTCAACGATATCGCACCGCTGATTCCTCTGTGGCTGATGCTGATGTGGGCACTGCTGGCCACAACGTTGCGCCATAGCCTGCAATGGACGGCCAGCCCCTGGTGGCTGGCAAGCCTGCTTGGGGCCGTGGCGGGCCCATTGTCGTATTACGCCGGAGGACAACTGGCCGGGGTGCAATTTCCCTACGGCCAGTGGCCAACCCTGATCGGCCTCGGCGTACTCTGGTCGCTAGTGTTACCGACGCTGCATTTCATGGCCAGGCGGCTGGCGAACTGCGACCCTCGACCCTAAGCGTCCGTCAGACCTTTCACACAGCGGCGATCAGCTGACTTACACTGCGCGCCATGAAAACCATCGCCCACACGCAAATCGTCGAGCCTGCAGTCACTTGCTCGACTTGCGCAGCCTGCTGCTGTCAGCTCGAAGTCATGTTGATCACCGACACGGGTGTGCCCGAGCGGTTTATCGACACGGATGATTGGGGCGGCGAAGTCATGCTGCGCCTGGACGATGGTTGGTGTGCCGCGCTGGATCGCAACACCATGATGTGCACGATCTATGAGAAGCGTCCGCTGATTTGCCGGGAGTTCGAGATGGGCGCACCGGAGTGCATCGAGGAGCGTCGGGGGATTGCTACGGCGTATCGGTAATGGCGTGTTGGGCTGACGCCATCGCGGGCAAGCCCGCTCCTACAAGAGCGCTGAACCTGCTCGCGATGGGTGTACCAGTCGATAGTGATGTTGACTGATGCACCGCATCGCGAGCGGGCTTGCTCCCACAGTTCATTTAAACAACAGGAATTACAACGGCATCGTGTAGTGCAATGCGTAACTTTCTACACCGTCGTTCGGGCTGCTGATCCCGGCGTTGGAGTAATGCGTTGCGCGAATGCCGACTTCATGCCCGCCCGCAAAACGCAGGCCGAATCCCAGACGGTCTTCGAACTGGAAGGAGCCGCCCAACTTGTTGTCTTCAAGCTCGGTGTTGGAAAACAACGCCACGCCGACCCCAAGTTCAACGTAGGGCTTCACGTTTTGACCGGCAAATTCATAAACGAACACCGGCGAGAACGACAGGCTGTTGTTGCTGGAAGTCTTGTCGCCTTCCCAGTAAGTATAGGCGCCGCTCCAGTAACCGGTCAGGCGACCAACGTCACTTTGGAGCCAGCTTTTGTCCCAATCGAAATTCATCCCCAATCGATAGGTCATGGTCGAATCGCTGGTCTGGCCGACCGCGAACTCCACGCCTGCCGCTTGGGCGGTAAAACTATTCCCCATCAACGCAGCCGCAATCGCGGCCAAACAAAACAGTCGTTTCATCAGAAACATCCTTTTGCGAACCATCACGTAAGATTTTTTCGTTATTGAGCAGAACCAGCCTATAGAAATCGGCGTTTAATCAGAAGTTCATTCTGATTAGCCATCCCCCCATAAATTGTTTATCGGTCCAAACGACTTACAACACCAGAAGACTTCCACAGTATCGGCAGAATGTGACTGAAGTGAACCGGATCGGCACTTGTCCAAAACTGTGCTTCACGCGCCGGGCCATCAGCGAGCAGATTGCGCTGCGACAAAAGCCGCTGCAATTGACGCGCCACCGCCGCGCCGGTGTCGATCAGGCTGATGTCCTCGGGGATCATCTGCCGCAGCAGCGGCTTGAGGAAAGGGTAATGGGTGCAGCCCAGGATGATGGTGTCGCAACCGGCCGCGAGCAACGGCCCAACGTAGCTGGCCAGTAGCGTGCGCAAGGCCGGACTGTGCAGGTTACCGTTTTCAATCAGTTCCACCAGGCCTGGGCAGGGCTGGGTGATCACTTGTACGTCGGTGGCGAAGCGGTCGAGCAAGGCGGCGAACTTGGCGCTTTGCAAGGTGCCGGTGGTCGCGAGGACACCGACCACGCCGCTGCGCGTCGCTGCTGCGGCGGGTTTGACCGCCGGCTCCATGCCCACGATGGGCCACTGGGGATAATCACGACGCAGGTCGGCCACCCCGGCGACTGTCGCCGTGTTGCAGGCGAGCACCAGGGCCTTGGCGCCTTGCGCCTGGAAAAAGTCGGCCATCACGCTGCATCGCAGGCGAATGAACTCCGGGGTTTTCTCGCCGTAGGGGATGTTCCCGCAGTCTGCCACGTACAGCAGCGTTTCATTGGGCAACAACCGCTGGATCTCAGCTAGCACCGACAGCCCACCGACGCCGGAATCGAACACGCCGATGGGCGCTTCACGCATGTGTTGGCCCACAAACGCGACAGCCTGGGTCACGCTTGACCCTCAGCTCACGAAAGCGTGAACCCAGAGCGTCGATCAACAAAAGGCGCCCCACCAGTGGCTCGCCGAAACCGGCCAGCATTTTCAAGGCTTCCAGCGCTTGCAGGCTGCCGACCAGGCCCACCAGCGGCCCGATCACCCCCGCTTCGCTGCAGGTCAGGTCGGCTTCGCTGCCGTGCCCGTATAAACAGTGGTAGCACGGACTGTCCGCCCGCCGGGGGTCGAACACCGACAATTGCCCTTCAAGGCGAATCGCCGCCCCGCTGACCAAAGGTTTGCCGGCGGCGACACACGCGACATTGACCGCTTCGCGGGTGGAAAAGTTATCGGAGCAATCCAGCACCAGGTCCACTGCCGCCACTGCGGCGGCCAGGGAATCCTCATCCAGCGCCGTGCGATGGGCGATCAGTTGGACCTCGGGGTTGATCGCGCTCAGTCGGCGCATCGCCGAGTCGACCTTGGTCTGGCCAACGCTGTCGGTATCGTGAATGATCTGGCGTTGCAGGTTGGTCAGGTCGACGGTGTCGAAATCCGCCAGGTGCAACTCGCCCACACCGGCTGCCGCCAGGTACAGCGCGACGGGTGATCCAAGGCCACCCAGGCCGACGATCAATACGCGGCTCTGTTTCAGGCGCGCCTGACCGTCGATGTCGACGTGTTGCAGCAAAATCTGCCGACTGTAGCGCAACAATTCCTGATCATTCAGCACGGCAGGCACCCCAGGCTGATCCGTTGGTGGCCGCCCAGATCGGTGCGGCTGTGAACCTCGGCAAACCCGTGAGTCTGCAACAGATCACGCACGGCCTCTGCCTGATCATAACCGTGTTCGAGCATCAGCCAGCCCCCCGATTCCAGGTGCTGCGGTGCCTGCGCGACGATCAGGCGCAGATCGTCCAGCCCGTCCACACCGGCAACCAACGCACTGGCCGGCTCGAAACGCACATCGCCTTTTGCCAGATGCGGATCAGTTGCTGCGATGTAAGGCGGGTTGCTGATGATCAATTGAAAACGTTGGCCGGCCAAGGCGCTGAACCAATGACTGTTCAGCACCGTGGCGTTGTCCAGTTGCAGACGCTGGCGGTTACGTTCGGCCAGGGCCACGGCTTCGATCACGCGATCCACCGCCGTGACTTTCCACGCCGGGCGCTCGCTGGCCAGGGCCAGGGCGATGGCGCCGCTACCGGTGCCCAGATCGAGCACGGTGGCCGGAGTCGCGGGCAACAGCTCCAGCGCCGCTTCCACCAGCAACTCGGTGTCAGGACGCGGTATCAGTGTGTGCGGCGCAACCTCAAGGTCAAGCTTCCAGAAACCTTGCTGACCCAGAATGTAGGCCACCGGCTCACCGCCACGACGGCGTTGCAGGTACTCGGCAAACTGCAACGCGGCTTCGCCCGGGACGATGCGCTCCGGCCAGGTGTGCAGGAAACTGCGGGACTTGCCCAATGCCGCCGCCAGCAACATCTCGGCATCCAGACGCGCCGTGGGCGAGTCGGGCAGATCGGCAGCGCGCAACAGACTGGCGATGATCGTCATTCGATGGCCGCCAGTTGATCAGCCTGGTACTCGGCCAGCAAAGGCTCGATGACCGCATCGACGCCACCGGCGAGGATTTCGTCAAGCGAATACAGGGTCAGGTTGATGCGGTGATCAGTCACCCGACCCTGGGCATAGTTATAGGTGCGGATGCGCTCGGAACGATCCCCCGAACCCACCAGCAGTTTACGCTCGCTGGCGATGGCGTTCGCTGCAGCGCTGGTCTGCTGGTCGTTGAGTTTGGCGGACAGCCAGGCCATCGCACGGGCACGGTTCTTGTGCTGGGAACGTTCTTCCTGGCACTCCACGACAATGCCCGACGGCAAGTGAGTGATGCGGATTGCCGAGTCGGTCTTGTTGACGTGCTGACCGCCCGCGCCGGAAGAACGGTACGTGTCGACACGCAGGTCCGCCGGGTTGATCTCGATCGCTTCCTGTTCGTCCGGCTCGGGCAGCACCGCCACGGTGCACGCCGATGTATGGATGCGGCCCTGGGATTCGGTGGCCGGAACCCGTTGCACACGATGCGCGCCGGATTCGAATTTCAGCTTGCCGTAAACATTCTCGCCTTCGACCCGGGCAATGACTTCTTTATAGCCGCCGTGTTCGCCTTCGTTCTCGGAGAGGATTTCCACTCGCCAGCCACGCCGCTCGGCGTAACGCGAGTACATGCGGAATAAGTCACCGGAGAAAATCGCCGCCTCGTCGCCGCCGGTGCCAGCACGGATTTCAAGGAACACGTTGCGGCCATCGTTCGGATCCTTGGGCAGCAACTGGCGCTGCAAGAGGGCTTCGATCTCGACCAGTTGCTCCTTGGCTTCACGGACTTCTTCCACGGCCATCTCGCGCATGTCGGCGTCACTGTCCTTGAGCAAAGCCTGGGCACCTTCGAGGTCGGCCTGGACCTTGAGCAGCTGCTTATAAGTCGCCACGATCGGCTCGACTTCCGCGTACTCCTTGGAATAGGCGCGGAATTTGGTCTGGTCGCTGATGACTTCGCCGTCGCCAAGCAAGGCGGTCAGTTCTTCAAAACGATCCTGGAGCACGTCCAGCTTGTTGAGCAGTGACGCTTTCATTGCGGTTTTTTATCCGAAAAGCTGTTCGATGAGCCCTCACCGAGGGCAAAGAGTTCCTGGGCCATGGCCAGCGCATCGAGGCGACCTTCGGCAGAGAGCTTTTTCAATTGAACGCTTGGCGCGTGCAAGAGTTTATTGGTCAGGCCGCGCGCCAGTTGCACCAGCACCTCTTCGGCGCTGCCACCGTTGGCCAGCAACCGCTGGGCTTTTTGCAGTTCTTCGTCGCGCAGGCGCTCGCTCTGTTGACGATAGGCCTTGAGCACATCCACCGCCGCCAGCTCGCGCAGGCGCACCATGAAATCCTCGGCGCCCACCGAGACCATTTCCTCGGCCGCTTGTGCAGCGCCCTGGCGACTTTTGAGGTTTTCGGCGACCACTTCATGGAGATCGTCGACGCTATAAAGGTAAACATCGTCCAACTCGCCGACTTCCGGCTCGATGTCCCGTGGAACGGCGATGTCCACCATGAAGATCGGCTTGTGCTTGCGCAGCTTCAGGGCACTTTCCACCGCGCCTTTGCCAAGGATCGGCAACTGGCTGGCCGTGGAACTGATGACGATGTCGCTGCGTACCAGCTCTGCCGGAATATCCGAGAGCAGCACGGCATGGGCGCCGAACTGCTCGGCCAGAATGCTCGCGCGCTCCAGCGTCCGATTGGCGACGACGATGCGCTTGACCCCGAGGTCATGCAGATGGCGGGCGACCAGGGTGATGGTCTCGCCCGCTCCGATCAGCAGGGCCTGGCTGCGTTGCAAGTCGCTGAAAATCTGCTTGGCCAGGCTGACGGCGGCAAAGGCCACAGACACCGGGTTTTCACCAATGGCGGTGTCGGTGCGCACTTGTTTGGCGGCGTTGAACGTGGCCTGGAACAGACGACCGAGCAGCGGACCGACAGTACCGGCCTCCCTCGCGACCGCATAGGCCGATTTCATCTGGCCCAGAATCTGCGGTTCACCCAGCACCAGCGAATCGAGCCCGGAGGCGACCCGCATCATGTGACGAACTGCCGCATCATCTTCATGCACATAACTGCTGGCGCGCAGCTCGTCGAGGCTCAGATGGTGATAATCCGCCAGCCAGCGCAGCACGATGTCAGCCGAAAGCTGATCCTGTTCTATATAGAGTTCACTGCGATTGCAGGTGGAGAGGATCGCAGCTTCGCGACTGTCGGTGAGTCGGCAGAGCTGCTGCAAGGCCTCAACCAGTTGCTCAGGGGTAAAGGCCACGCGCTCGCGGACGTCTACTGAAGCAGTCTTGTGGTTAATACCGAGTGCAAGGAAGGCCATTCAAAGTCGCTGATGGTGACGTGAAGCCGGCAATTGTCCTACTTCGACACACCGAGAACAACTACCCGATTTCTATTGACCCGGTAGGCGCGACCCCGGCTTGCGAGCGCTTCTCGTTTACACCTCATTCTCACCCGCCATGACGAGGGCAAACGGGAAAATGGTCGGGCGGTTATGTTTGCAAGATGGCTTGTGTCATGATGGCCCGACCGCAGGTTAGTCGTCCTCTTCCTATATGAATAGATCTTCCGCGTTGCTCCTAGCTTTTGTCTTCCTCAGCGGCTGCCAGGCCATGGCACCCGTTTCGTCGGACGGTACGCCGCCGGTCGAAGACAGCACTCCGGCCCCTGAAAAACCCAAGGTCTACAGCTCATTCAGCGAAGAAACCGTCTTCAGCCTGCTGAGCGCCGAACTGGCTGGCCAGCGCAATCGTTTCGACATTGCCCTGGACAACTATGTGACCCAGGCCATCAATACCCAGGACCCGGGCATCTCCGAGCGTGCCTTTCGCATCGCCGAGTACCTGGGCGCCGACCAGGCAGCTCTGGACACCGCTTTGATCTGGGCGAAAAACGCGCCGGACGATCTTGAGGCCCAACGGGCTGCCGCCGTGCAACTGGCGCGCGCAGGACGCTATGACGACTCCATGGTCTATATGGAGAAAGTCCTGCAAGGCAAGGGCGATACGCATTTCGACTTCCTTGCCCTGTCTGCGGCGGATACCGATCAGGAAACCCGCAACGGCCTGATGAAAAGTTTCGACCGATTGTTGCAGCGTCATCCGAACAACAGCCAACTGATTTTTGGCAAGGCACTGCTGATGCAGCAGGACGGCGACAATAAGGGTGCATTGACCCTGCTGGAAGATAACCCGCCGGAAGAAGGTGAGATCGCGCCGATCCTCTTGCGCGCACGCTTGTTGCAAGTCCTCGGGCGCGGTGATGAAGCGCTGCCCCTGCTCAGAAAAAGCATCAAGCAGTACCCGGACGACAAACGCCTGCGCCTGACTTATGCGCGCATGCTGGTCGAACAGGATCGCATGGACGACGCCAAGGTCGAGTTCTCGAGCCTGGTCCAGCAATACCCGGAAGACGACGAACTGCGTTACTCCCTTGCGCTGGTCTGCCTGGAAGCCAAGGCATGGGACGAGGCCAAGGGTTACCTGGAAGACCTGATTGCCCGGGAAAGCCACGTCGACTCGGCGCACCTGAACCTTGGCCGTATCGCTGAAGAGCGTAACGACCCCCAGGGCGCACTGATCGAGTACGCCCAGGTTGGCCCGGGCAACGATTACCTGCCGGCGCAACTGCGTCAGGCCGACATCATGATGAACAACGGCAAGACCGCCGAAGCGCAAAGACGGCTGGCGGCCGAACGAGATGAACAGCCGGATTACGCGATCCAGCTTTACCTGATCGAAGCCGAGACCCTGTCCGCCAATAAACAGGAAGACAAGGCCTGGGGTGTGCTGGCCAAGGCGTTGCAGCAATACCCGGACGATCCGAACTTGCTGTACACCCGCGCCATGCAGGCGGAAAAACGCAATGACCTGGCGCAGATGGAGAAAGACCTGCGCCTGATCATCAAGCGCGACCCGGACAACGCGATGGCACTGAACGCCCTCGGCTACACCTTGTCCGATCGTACGACACGTTATGTCGAAGCCAAGGCGCTGATCGAGCAGGCACACCAGATCAATCCGGAAGACCCGGCGGTACTCGACAGCCTCGGCTGGGTGAATTTCCGCATGGGCAACCTCGACGAAGCCGAAGCCTTGTTGCGCAAGGCGCTGGAGCGCTTCCCCGACCAGGAAGTCGCCGCTCACCTGGGTGAAGTCCTGTGGGCCAACGGCAAGCAGCGAGAAGCCCGGCAAATCTGGAGCAAGTTCCTTACCGAACAACCCGACAGCCCCATCCTGCGCGACACCATCAAGCGCCTGACCGGATCAGAGACTCTTTAAGATTATGTTTTTGCGCCACCTCATCGTATTCAGCTTCATCGCCCTGCTCGCCGGTTGCGCGGGCTTCGGCGCCCGTGAATCGGTCCAGGGCCAGGGCAACCAGGCCCAATGGCGCGAGCACAAGGCGCAATTGGCCGGCATCGATGGCTGGCAGATCAACGGCAAGATCGGCATTCGCGCGCCGAAGGATTCGGGTAGCGGCACGTTGTTCTGGCTGCAACGCCAGGATTACTACGACATCCGCCTGTCCGGCCCACTGGGTCGCGGCGCCGCGCGCTTGACTGGCTCGCCGGGCAAGGTTTCGCTGGAGGTCGCCAACCAGGGGCGCTATGAAGCGCCGACCCCGGAAGTGCTGCTCGAAGAACAACTGGGTTGGAACCTGCCGGTGTCACACTTGAACTGGTGGGTACGTGGGCTTCCGGCACCGGACAGCAAGAGTCGCCTGACGCTGGACACCGACAGCCGCCTGGCCAAGCTGGATCAGGATGGCTGGCAGGTCGAATACCTTAGCTATAGCGAACAGAACGGCTACTGGCTGCCCGAGCGGATCAAACTGCACGGCGCCGACCTTGATGTCACATTGGTGATCAAGGAATGGCAACCTCGCAAGCTGGGACAGTGAAATCATGACGGTCCCACGCCTGACCCTGCCCTCCCCGGCCAAGCTCAACCTGATGTTGCATATCCTCGGCCGTCGTGAAGACGGCTATCACGAGTTGCAGACGATTTTTCAGTTTCTCGATTACGGCGATGAAATCACTTTTGCCGTACGCGACGACGGCGTGATTCAACTGCACACCGAATTCGAAGGCGTACCTCACGACAGCAACCTGATCGTTCGGGCGGCGAAAAAACTCCAGGAGCAATCCGGTTGCACTCTGGGGATCGACATCTGGATCGAAAAAATCCTGCCCATGGGCGGCGGTATTGGTGGCGGCAGTTCAAACGCCGCGACGACTTTGCTGGGTCTCAATCACCTCTGGCAACTGGGGTGGGATGAAGATCGCCTGGCCGCACTGGGCCTGTCGCTGGGGGCTGACGTCCCGGTTTTCGTGCGTGGCCACGCGGCTTTCGCCGAGGGCGTGGGCGAGAAACTCACCCCGGTAGACCCCGAGGAACCGTGGTATCTCGTGCTTGTGCCGCAAGTATCTGTAAGTACAGCAGAAATTTTTTCAGATCCACTGTTGACACGTAACTCTCCTCCCATTAAAGTGCGCCCCGTTCCCAAGGGAAACAGTCGAAATGACTGCTTACCGGTGGTAGCAAGGCGTTATCCAGATGTTCGTAACGCATTGAATTTGTTAGGTAAATTTACCGAAGCAAAACTCACCGGAACTGGAAGTTGTGTGTTTGGGGGCTTCCCAAGCAAAGCTGAAGCTGATAAAGTCTCGGCCCTTCTTACAGAGACCCTTACAGGGTTTGTAGCAAAAGGAAGCAACGTTTCGATGTTGCATCGCAAGCTGCAAAGTCTGCTCTAAAGGAACCGAGTACTGGGTACTCGTTGCAACAGATACAGGGGCGTCGCCAAGCGGTAAGGCAGCAGGTTTTGATCCTGCCATGCGTTGGTTCGAATCCAGCCGCCCCTGCCATTTTCCTATACTCATCCAGGTATACCCTCAGCCTTCAGGTACTGCGCGTGTCCAAGATGATGGTCTTTACGGGGAACGCTAACCCCGATCTGGCTCGGCGTGTCGTACGTCAGCTGCATATCCCTCTCGGTGACATCTCTGTCGGTAAGTTTTCCGACGGTGAAATTACTGCCGAGATCAATGAAAATGTCCGCGGTAAAGACGTCTTCATTATTCAGCCGACCTGCGCTCCGACCAACGATAACCTGATGGAACTGGTCGTGATGGCTGATGCCTTCCGCCGCTCCTCGGCTACTCGTATCACTGCTGTTATTCCTTACTTTGGTTATGCCCGTCAGGATCGCCGTCCGCGTTCCGCACGTGTGGCTATCAGCGCGAAAGTCGTGGCTGACATGCTGACCGTCGTTGGCATCGACCGTGTTCTCACGGTTGACCTGCACGCTGACCAGATCCAGGGTTTCTTCGATATTCCGGTAGATAACATCTACGGCTCCCCGGTACTGGTGGATGACATTGAAGATCAGCGCTTCGAAAACCTGATGATCGTGTCCCCGGACATTGGTGGCGTCGTGCGTGCACGTGCCGTTGCCAAATCCCTGGGCGTGGATCTCGGGATCATCGACAAACGCCGTGAGAAAGCCAATCACTCCGAAGTGATGCATATCATCGGTGATGTCGAAGGGCGTACCTGCATCCTGGTCGATGACATGGTCGACACCGCCGGCACCCTGTGCCACGCGGCCAAGGCTTTGAAAGAGCATGGCGCGGCCAAGGTTTTCGCCTATTGCACGCACCCTGTGCTGTCGGGTCGGGCGATCGAGAACATTGAAAATTCCGTGCTGGACGAACTGGTGGTGACCAACACCATCCCGTTGTCCGCAGCTGCACAAGCCTGTGCGCGTATCCGCCAACTGGATATCGCACCGGTTGTTGCCGAAGCGGTCCGCCGCATCAGCAATGAAGAATCGATCAGCGCGATGTTCCGCTAAGGGCCCTGCCCTTCTCGAACACCCTGTTGACGAAAAGCGCCCCGCCCCGGCATCACCTGCCGGGGCGGGGCTTTTTTGCCCATACCGTGTCTGGCGCTGGTCGCAAACGCCAACCGGTGATGGCTATTTTGGAGATACAAAATGACTGACTTTACTCTGAACGCTCAAGCGCGTACTGACCTGGGGAAAGGTGCGAGCCGCCGCCTGCGTCACGCTCTGAACATCCCGGCCGTTGTATACGGTGGTGACAAGCCTGCTGAATCCCTGACCATCGTGGCCAAGGAAATGGCCAAGCTGTTCGAAAACGAAGCGGCCTACAGCCACGTTATCGAGCTGAACGTTGACGGCAAAAAGCAAAACGTCATCGTTAAAGCCATGCAACGTCATCCAGCCAAGCAATTCATCATGCACGCTGACTTCGTGCGCGTTGTTGCTGGCCAGAAACTGACTGCAAAAGTACCGGTTCACTTCATCAACGAAGAAGCTCCGGTCAAGAAAGGCGGCGAAATCTCTCACGTTCTGAACGAGATCGAAGTTTCCTGCGAAGCCAAGGACCTGCCTGAATTCATCGAAGTCGACCTGGCTAAGGCCGAAGTCGGTTCGATCATTCACCTGTCCGACCTCAAAGCCCCTAAAGGCGTTGAGTTCGTTGCTCTGGCACACGGCGATGACAAGGCTGTTGCCAACGTCCACGCTCCACGTGTTGCTCCAGAAGCTACCGAAGAAGGCGCTGCAGAGTAATTTCACTCTGTACGCCGGAGTGACGGAAACATCGCGGACTGGAACGTAGCGAGAAAGCGGGCGGGAACGCGGAGTTTACATTCATGGTAAATGAGCATTTTTCGTCCGCCACTTGCACCGGCGGCGATGTTATCCACCACTTCAAGGAAGGGCCCCTATCGTGACTGCCATCAAACTGATCGTTGGCCTGGGAAATCCAGGCGCTGAATACGAACAGACCCGGCATAACGCAGGGGCCCTTTTTGTTGAGCGCATCGCGAACGCACAAGGTGTCAACCTTGTCGCCGATCGCAAATATTTCGGCCTGACCGGGCGCTATTCGCACCAGGGTCAGGATGTTCGTCTGCTGATTCCCACCACCTACATGAACCGCAGCGGCCAGGCCGTGGCGGCACTCGCCGGTTTCTTCCGCATCAAGCCCGAAGAAATCCTGGTGGCGCATGACGAACTCGACCTGCCTCCGGGCGTTGCCAAGCTTAAACAGGGCGGCGGTCACGGCGGTCACAACGGGTTGCGCGACATCATTGCGCAATTGGGTAATCAGAATACCTTCTACCGCTTGCGGCTTGGCATTGGCCACCCGGGCGTAGCCAGTATGGTTTCAAATTTCGTCCTGGGTCGCGCGCCTCGCGCCGAACAGGAAAAACTCGATGCCAGCATCGACTTTGCCCTCGGCGTGCTGCCGGATATCCTCGCCGGTGAATGGAACCGCGCGATGAAAAACCTGCACAGCCAGAAGGCCTGACTCTAATCCGAGGGGAAACACCATGGGATTCAATTGCGGCATCGTCGGCCTGCCTAACGTCGGCAAGTCCACCCTGTTCAACGCGCTGACCAAATCCGGGATCGCGGCCGAGAACTTCCCCTTCTGCACCATCGAACCGAACAGCGGTATCGTGCCGATGCCGGATCCGCGTCTGGACGCCCTGGCCGCCATCGTCAACCCAAAACGCATCCTGCCGACCACCATGGAATTCGTCGACATTGCAGGCCTGGTGGCCGGCGCGTCGAAAGGTGAAGGCCTGGGCAACAAGTTCCTGGCCAACATCCGTGAAACCGATGCCATCGCCCACGTGGTCCGCTGCTTCGAAGACGAGAACGTGATTCACGTCTCCAACAGCGTCGACCCGAAACGCGACATCGAGATCATCGACCTGGAACTGATCTTCGCCGACCTCGACAGCTGCGAGAAGCAACTGCAGAAAGTCGCGCGCAATGCCAAGGGTGGCGACAAGGACGCCGTGGTCCAGAAAGGTCTGCTGGAGCAATTGATCGCTCACTTCACCGAAGGCAAGCCGGCGCGCAGCCTGATGAAGAACATGGGCAGCGACGAGAAGCTGGTGATCAAGGGCTTCCACCTGCTGACCACCAAGCCGGTGATGTACATCGCCAACGTTGCTGAAGACGGCTTCGAAAACAACCCGCACCTGGACGTGGTCAAGGCCATTGCCGAAGAAGAAGGCGCCGTGGTTGTTCCGGTCTGCAACAAGATCGAAGCGGAAATCGCCGAGCTCGACGACGGCGAAGAGAAAGACATGTTCCTCGAAGCCCTGGGCCTTGAAGAACCGGGCCTGAACCGCGTGATCCGCGCCGGCTACGAAATGCTCCACCTGCAGACTTACTTCACCGCCGGTGTCGAAGAAGTCCGCGCCTGGACCGTGCGCGTTGGTGCCACCGCACCACAAGCCGCTGGCGTGATCCACACCGACTTCGAAAAAGGCTTCATCCGTGCCGAAGTGATCGCCTACAACGACTTCATCCAGTTCAAGGGTGAAGCCGGTGCCAAGGAAGCCGGCAAATGGCGCCTGGAAGGCAAGGATTACATCGTGAAGGACGGCGACGTGATGCACTTCCGTTTCAACGTGTAAGTCGCTTTCTTACACGGCGGACAGACAAAACCCCCTGGGACTCAACCTCCCAGGGGGTTTTTCTTTGGCCCGCAATTGGTGTGCAGGTGTCGACCCACCACGATGGTTGTGGACGATGACGCTCCGCAACCCTGTAGGAGCGAGCACGTCGAGGCGTCGAACCGTCGCGATGGTCGTCAACGATACGCTGGACACCTGATGCCCCGCGGTGTTCTTGCGTCCATCGCGAGCAAGCTCGCTCCTACAGAAAAGGTCGCGTTTTCAGATACTCGTATGGATCTGGAAACTTCCTACGGATCTCACGCTGTAACATTTGGACGCTTCCTACACGACCATCAGAAGCATCCTATTTCAACTATTTTCCATCCCTTGAACACTGTCCCGCATCCACCGCGGGTAGATAAACAACCTCCCGCGCCAACCAGGCCAGGGAGGCTTGAGCATGAACGCACCCCCGATCTTCTTCGACCACAGCCGCCATAACCGCTGGGCGCGCGACCGTAAGCCGATCCCTGTTGCGCGCCTAATTGCGTACAGGGAGGCCCAGGCATGACGTCGAGCATCAGTGATACCTGGCTCGAACAACTGAAATCGTCCTGCGCCGAGGCCTCCATCACCTGCCTGGACATCATCATCGACCAGGCGGGCGGTGCACCGATGTTGTCCAGTGTCCTCAGCGTCGAGCCCGCGCTGCCTTGGCAATCGTTGTTCACTGGGCTGCCCGAGGCGAGTGCCGAGGATCTGGCGCCTTTGTTGGTGCGGGTCGATCTTGCGCAGCCGCTTCAGCGGCAATGGCTGAAGGGACTGATCCAATTCCTGAACAATCGATCGCAATTGTTGGTGCTGGCGTCCTGCTGGCCGTTTGAAGTGCTGGCCGAAAATCTGGGTCAATGCCTGGAAGCCCGCCATGCGGGGCGATTGGGGCTGTTGCGCTACTACGATCCGCGGATATTTCCATTGCTGTTCAGCCATGTGCTGCAAGTCGACCAGCAGCAAGTGTTGTTACGCCCGGCGTTGTTCTGGAGCTGGCTGGATATCGATGGTGAACCTCGGTGGTTGATGGGCAACCCTGACAGGCCGCCGAGCCCACACAACTTCACTCACATCGAACTCAGTGACGTGCAGTTGCAAGCGTTTGCTTGTATCTGCGACGCCCTGCAAGCGACGGAAGATCTTCATGAAGCGCTGCCGAGCGACTGGAGTGCCCAGCAGCGATTTGACGCGTGCTGCCTGGCCTTGTTCGAAGCACTCCAGAACGGACTGTCGCTCACTTCGGAACGTGATAGTTACCTCCTCGGCAGGTTGCTGGGTGCTGGCGTTAGCTCCTCCAGCGACATGAGGAAATGAACCCCATGCCGACATTTTCAAGCGGCGGTTATCGCGCCGTCCTATTCGGTGCTCTGGTGTCAATTGTAACTCCTCCAAAAGCCTCGGCGGGAACCCTCGAAGCGATCAATCACACCCATTGGGCGATCAATCAATTCGCGGTCAATGGTCGATCGGGGTTGGACATTATTGGTCCGTATCAGGGTGGCGGTGGAGGGTGTTGTTACATCGCCCCTTCTCAGTGGAAGCCGGGTATGACGGTGCGTATTGAGTGGGAGACTGGAGTTGGCAGTTCGAAAGGTTTCCCCGGTTTCGGTGACGAAGCTAAATACGATGCCTGGCTTGACAGCATTGATGCCCAAAAACGCCAACACAGCAAATACGTTCCCATCCCCGACTACTCCGGCCAAAAAGTCTGCGGACTCACCGTGCACTTCCTGCCCTGCGATGAACTTCAAGTCACCACCTCCTGCGACGCCTACGGCAGCCCCGAATATCCAATCAAAACCCCGTTGAACCTGCCGGAGCCGCAATCATGTCCGCAGTGAATCATCCCAGCGTTTGGTATCCACCTGCCTTTCCCGTGCAGGTCCGTCTGCCGCGTCGAGAGGGACACGCCCGTCAAAACCTTGCGCGTCATGAGGGAATGAACTCTAAGGCGATATTTTCAAGCGGCAGTTGTCGCGCCGTTCTGTTCGGGGCTCTGGTGTCGGTTTTAACCGCCCAAAACACCTCGGCGGGAACCCTCGAAGCGATCAACCACACTCACTGGGCGATCAATCAATTCGCGGTCAATGGTCGCTCGGGGTTGGACATTATTGGTCCCTATCAGGGGGGCGGTGGAGGGTGTTGTTACATCGCGTCTTCGCGGTGGAAGCCGGGGATGACGGTGCGTGTTGAGTGGGAAACCGGAGTTGCATACTCCGACGATTTCCCAGGTTTTGGTGACTGGCCAAAGTATCTTGAATGGGTAGAGCGGATCGACGCACAAAAACGTCGGCACAGCCAAGTGGTACCTGTTCCCGACTATTCTGGCCAAAAAGTCTGCGGACTCACCGTGCACTTCCTGCCCTGCGATGAACTTCAAGTCACCACCTCCTGCTACGGCTATGGCAGCCCCGAATATCCCATCAAAACCCCGTTGAACCTGCCGGAGCCACAATCATGTCCGCAGTAAACCATGTCAGCGTTTGGTATCCCTCACCCTATCCCGTGCAAGGCCGTCTGCCCCGCCGAGAGGGGCAAGTTCGCCAGAACCTGCGGCGCCAGGCCGAATGGGAAGTTGGTCACCATGATGCTCTCAGCGTAGCGGCTGGCCACAGGGTCTTGCCACCCTGCTGCAAGACGCTGCACATCAGTCTGTGCTTCGACGGCACTGGCAACAACCTCAACAACGATCTCTACCTGTCGACGCCTCCGAACCCGACCAATATCGCCAGGATGTTCCGCGCCAGCATTGGCACCGGCCACGCGGGCGGCACCGGGCACGCCAGCAGCAAGGCGAGGGGACTGATTGATTTCACAAGCGCGGGCAACAACCAGTATTTCAAATACTACATGCCCGGTGTCGGCACACCTTTTGCCGAAGTGGGTGACCTGGATTACACCCAACTGGGCATGGCTACCGGGTGGTATGGCGAGGAACGCATCAACTGGGCGTTGTTGATGATCATCGATGCGCTCAGGCGCAGCCTGGATTTACCCCGAATGGATAACGCTGCGCTGCTCGGCTCCGTCAAAGCCATGGGTACGTTGGTGGGGATGGAGTCCGGCGGGGAGACCAATCGAGCTAACGTGTTTGATAAACAGCTGGCAGCCCTTGAACAGCCCCTACGCACAGCGCTGGAAGACAATTTGCCGGCGCGCCCGAAACTGTTGGGCATCAAGCTCTATGTGTATGGATTTTCCCGCGGTGCGGCAGCGGCCAGAGCCTTCGTCAACTGGCTCAACCAGTTGCTGGACAGCAGTGCCACGACGCCCTCGCTGAATTTCAAGGACTTGACCCTCCCCGTCAGCGTCGAGTACCTGGGGTTGCTGGACACCGTGGCGTCGGTGGGTCTCGCCGATATTGCGTTTGGGGCAGACGGGCATATGGGCTGGGCCGATAGCAGCCAGGAAATACCAGACCGGTTGGTCAAGCGCTGCCTGCATCTGGTGGCCAGTCATGAGCAGCGGTTGTGTTTTCCATCGGAGTCGATTCGCCGGGCGGGTGGTGGCTATCCGGTCAACTCCATGGAAGTGATTTATCCGGGGGTGCATTCGGATGTGGGTGGAGGGTACCCGCCGGGAGATCAGGGGAAAGCTTTGAGTTCTGTTTCCTGGGAGGGAGATGGATTGCTGCTTTCGCAGATCGCGCTAAATGATTTGTACGCTGACGCTTTCGCACATGGTGCGCCACTGAAAGTACCAAAGCACTCTTTACCCGTCGGATTGTCAACCGAGCACTGGCGCGCAATGGAGGACGACTTGGTAAAGGCTTTTGGTGTTTCGCCAGTGCTGGCTGAACGCTTCAACGCTTGGCGCGAAATAACTCTGAATTTGCTCCCAGTTCGCCAGCCATTAAGCCCCGAGCAAACGGACTACTACGAACCCCTCTCAGCCTCCACCATTTTGGAAGAGGCCATGCGCAACCAACTGGGCTGGATCACTGCCTGGCGCATCGACCGTTACGGTTTTTCCAGCCTCCGACAAACAGCGTTTTACCAACAAGCAAGCGACACGCAAGTCGATCCTTATGTGCAGCAAAAAGCCGAGGCAGCGCGAGAAGCAAAACAGAACGCCATCAAAAACATCCGAAAAGAACAGCTGATCAACGAACGTGTCCCGGGCACCGAAAAGAAACCCATGGAGCCCGGCGTCAAGGACTTCGACGCTGACATGGCGCAGACCCAACTGCGCGAGGCCGCTCAGGAGTTCAGCCTGGACTACCGCAACATCGACAACATTGAAACCATAGTGCTCTGGTTGGCAGCCCTGACGCTCCTCCCGGCAATCATGCTCAATCAAATGACTGTGAAAGTGCGAGCCGAGCGCGCGGCGATCAAGGCCCTGGGCATGAAGCGCGTCAGCCAGCTGTTCCCACCGCCCAAATTCGAGCGCAACCACGTCGATGAAAAAACGCGCCACAACGTGGATGAAAGCCGTAATGCGCAAGAAGCCACCGGATTACTGCGTGCCTTGTTCGACGATCAGGTTCACGACTCGCGCGCCTGGTTCCTCTACGCCAAAGGCCGTGAGCGTGGGGGCACCTATTTCAGTGAGCGGATGGTGTTCTTCGGCGAAGCCAACCGACGGGAGTTGGTGCTGCTCAAGGAGGTCAACGGCGTGATGGTGGCCGACAGCCGTCACTCCCAACCGCGACCGACGCCGACTTCGATCTTTGATGCCGAAACTCTCGCTGATATGCAAAGAAGGCTCAGCGCACGCTGGGAAACTTTCGAGGCGCAAGCCAAGGAGGCCCGCGATGGTGTGGTTTGATCAAGCGGCCTGAGCATCGCGCAAACCATCGCCAGGGCCCATGGCGATCACCTGTCGCTGTACAACCGCGAGCAGGGTGGGCTGGATGCGACGATCAGGCTCAAGGCGGATGGTTGAACTGACCACAATCTGAAACTGTGGAAGCAATCCCTGTGGGAGCGGCGGTGCGACGATTCGACTTGCCCGCGATGGCGGAGTGTCAGTCTCATCTTCGCTCGATGACACACCCTAATCGCGGGCAAGCCCGCTCCCACAGGTCCTGTTCCCACAGGGATTTTTCACAGGCCGGATTTATCAGGCCTTCCTGGTCCTCGGCAGGAAAATCGCCAGCACCCCGAACAACGGCAGGAACGAGCACAGGAAGTACACATACTCGATACCGTGGATGTCCGCCAGGTGCCCCAGCAAGGCCGCGCCGATCCCGCCGAAGCCGAACATCAGGCCGAAGAACACTCCAGCGATCATACCGACGTTACCCGGCACCAGCTCCTGCGCGTACACCACGATGGCCGAGAATGCCGAGGCGAGGATGAAGCCGATCACCACGCTGAGCACGCTGGTCCAGAACAGGTCGACGTGCGGCATGATCAGGGTGAACGGTGCCACGCCGAGGATCGAGAACCAGATCACCGCCTTGCGGCCGATCTTGTCGCCGATCGGCCCACCGAAGAAGGTGCCCGCCGCCACTGCGCCGAGGAACAGGAACAGGTGCAGTTGCGAGCTGGCCACCGACAGGTCGAACTTCTCGATCAGGTAGAAGGTGAAATAGCTGGTGAGGCTGGCCATGTAGAAATACTTGGAGAACACCAGCAGGCCCAGCACCACCAGGGCACTGATCACCCTGTTCTTCGACAGGCCGTGGGTGGCCGCATGGCCCTGCTTGAGCTTGAACAGGCTCAGGTGGTTGGCGTACCAACGACTGATGCGGTAGAGCACGAACAGCGCAAACACCGCGAACAGGCCGAACCACGCCACATGGCCCTGGCCGAACGGAATGATGATCGCAGCCGCCAGCAGCGGGCCGAACGCGGAACCTGCGTTACCGCCGACCTGGAAGGTCGACTGCGCCAGGCCGAAGCGTCCGCCCGAAGCCAGGCGCGCGATGCGCGAGGCTTCCGGGTGGAAGGTCGACGAACCGATACCGATCAACCCGGCCGCCAGCAGGATCAGCGGGAAGCTGCCAACCACCGACATCATCAGGATGCCGATCAGCGTGCACACCGTGCCGGCCGGCAACAGCCAGGGCTTGGGATGGCGATCGGTGTGGTAACCGACCCAGGGCTGCAACAGCGAGGCGGTCAACTGGAAGGTCAAGGTAATCAGGCCGACCTGGGTGAAGGTCAGGCCGTAATTGTCCTTGAGCATCGGGTAGATCGACGGCAACACTGACTGGATCAGGTCGTTGATCAAATGCGCCAGCGCCACGGCGCCGATGATGGACATGACCAGGGGACTGCTTTGTGGGGTCGCGGACGCCGGCGTCGTGCCGGTCTGGGCATTGCTGATAGCCATGGGAATTTCCGTACAACAGATGGGTGCACACGGGCAGGTGCGTCAATGTGCCATTTTTCGGTGCAGATGCGCCATCCCCTTAGGCAGCTAACGAACGGAACATGTTGACCTGTAGGAGCGAGCTTGCTCGCGATGACGGTGTGTCTGGCAATTCATTTGCGTATGACACACCGCAATCGCGAGCAAGCCCGCTCCCACAAGGTAATAGCCCATCGCCATGGTCTGAATCTTGCCTTGTTATTGGCTTCAACGCGGCGTTCTTACAAAGGACGTCGAGAATGGGAAGTTTCGCTACAGAATCGGCCTACAGAGCTGACCAGGGTGAACTTCCGAGGCCTTTAAAAGGGGCACGAGTCGCGGTCGCAATGACTTCGACGCACGCCAATGGTGCGTGGTGCCCACAGGAGTCGTGGGGCATGCAGGCTTTTTTATCGCCGGGTATTTCGTTGTTGGGTCGTTTTGGCTTTGCCCGCAAATTTCAGTTGTTGTTCCTGCTGTTTATCCTGCCGCTGGCGGGCAGCCTGCTGATGATTGGCCAGGACTACCGGGCCAAGTTAAGCCTGATCTCCGGCGAACGGGCCGGCGTGCGGCAACTGCTGGCACTCGACGCACTGGATAACCTGCTGTCCGCCCAGCGTGACCGCGCCGCCCGCTGGCGCGCCACCGAGACCAATCGCCAGCCGACACCTGCGACCCTCGCCGCCGTGTCGGCATTCGACGCCGTGCAGCCCGCTCTCACCCAGGCCACCACCGACCTGGCTGGTACGCTACAAACCGAAGGTGCCGACACCCAGACCCTGGGCCGCTTTCAGGCCCTGCAAACCGCGCTCGACGGCCTCGATTCAAAAAGCCTGAGCAGCGTGGGCTGGTGGCCCGACGGTTATGATCGATTCACGAACGCCTTGAGTGCCCTGCAAGCGCTGCGCGAACAGATCGCCATGGACAATCGCCTGACCCTGGCGCCATGGCTGGAAACCTACCTGCTGACTCAAATTTCCACCCAGCACGCGCCTGACCTGATCGAGCGCGTCGGCCGGCTGGCGAGTGTCGGTCAGGCCTCGGTGGTCTCCGGGCAATTCACCCTGCAGAGCCGCCTGCAACTACGCGACCTGCGCAGCCGCATCGGCGATGCCCGCGAACAGCTTGTAAAAACTGCGAGCTTGCTGGAGGCGCGTCTGCCCAGCAACCTGCAAAGTTGGGCCGGGCACTACCACGACAGCCTGAAAAACCTCGACGCCGAACTGAAAGTGCTGGACGACGGCGTGTTCGGCGGCAGCATCCAGCTCAAGCCCGAGGAATTCGAGCGCGGTCTCGACGCCCTGCTCGGTGACCTCGCCACATTGCGTCAGCAGTCGTTGGTGTCGCTGGATCAGCGCCTGGATGATTACCAGGGTTCGGCAATCCGCCAGTTCATTGTGGTGGCGGCTGTCTTTGGCTGCCTGTTGTTGGCAGCGCTGTACCTGTTCATCTGTTTGCAGGCCTCGATCCGCCGCAGCGCCAGCGGCATTACGCTGCTGGCCGAAGCCCTGCGCGACGGCAACCTGAGCCTGCAAGTCGCGGTTGAGGGGCGCGATGAATTGGCGGCAATCAGCACGGCGCTCAATGTTGCCGTGGTGCAACTGCGCACGAGCCTGCTGGGAGTCGATCACGAGACCCTGCAATTGAGTCATGCGGTGCGCACGCTCAATCAGCATTCCAGCGGCGCCCTGAATGAAGTCGAAGCGCAGCAATTGCAGATCAGCCAGATCGCCGCCGCCGCCACGCAATTGGCTGCCACCTCGCAAGGCGTGGCCCAGAGCTGTGAACAGGCCTCCGGCAGCGCCCAGCACACCCAGCGCATCGCCGCTGATAGCAGCCGCGACAGCCAACGCACCACCGCGAGCATCCAGCAGCTCAACCAGCGCTTGAATGAAACGGCGGCGGCGCTTGGGCGCGTCAGTGAACAAGGCCAGCAGATTCAACTGGTGGTCGACACCATTCGCGGCGTCGCCGAACAGACCAATCTGCTGGCGCTCAACGCCGCCATCGAAGCCGCCCGTGCCGGTGAACAGGGCCGTGGTTTCGCCGTGGTCGCCGATGAGGTGCGCAGCCTGTCACAACGCACCCAGACTTCCACGGCGCAGATCGCCGGCACCGTCGACAGCCTGCGCAATACCGTCGATGAAGCCGTGAGCCTGATGGAGGCCGCGTGTGGTCAAGCGCAGTCAGACGCCCAAGCCGTCACCGGCCTGGGCGAGCGCCTGGGGGAAATCGCCAGCGCCGTGCAAAGCGTTACCGACACCCTGACGCAGATCGCCACGGCGGTCGACGAGCAAGCCAGCACCGCCGATGAAGTCAGCAGCAACATCCAGCAGGTCGATCAGGCGGCGGTGCGCTTGCTCGAAGGCGCACGGGCGGTGAACCTGGCGGCGGACACGTTGAGCCACGGCAGCAAGGCATTGAGTACTAATACCGGGAGATTTCAGCTCGGATGATCGCGGCAGGAAGGGGTTTTTCACCCTTTGCGGATAAGCGGTTGAAACTGTGGAGAAATATTTTGTTTTTACGCTTGACGCTTCTGCATTAGCGGTGAATAATGCGCGCCACTTGGCTACATAGCTCAGTTGGTTAGAGCATAGCATTCATAATGCTGGGGTCCGGGGTTCAAGTCCCTGTGTAGCCACCAAGTACTAAAAACGGCTTACCGCAAGGTAGGCCGTTTTTTTATGCCTGAAGAAAATGCCTGCAGGTTTGCGTCACTTACCGTCCGCCGATAAAGTCCACTGACCTTTCCCACGGACGGAGTGCCCTCGCGTGATCTCAGCCCTTGCCCTGAATCGTTTCCGCCTGTCAGCCCTGTCGCTGGTCGTTGTCGCCCTCACCGCATGCCATGCTCCGCCCGCCTCGACGTTGCCCACCGCGCCGGAGGCCGCGTCGGGCTTTCGTACCGACCTGCAAACGCGCCACGCCTCCCGGCACATGGCTGCCGCCGCAAACCCGCTCGCAGCCGAAGCAGGGCGCGCGATGCTGCGCCAGGGTGGCTCGGCGATTGATGCGGCCATTGCCATGCAGGCGGTGCTGACACTGGTTGAACCGCAGTCATCGGGCATCGGTGGCGGCGCCTTCATCGTGTTCTGGGATGGCAAACAGGTGCGCACGTTCGACGGTCGCGAAACCGCGCCGGCCGGCGCCACCGAGAAGCTGTTCCTGCAAGCCGATGGGCAACCGATGGGGTTCACCCAGGCGCAGATTGGCGGTCGTTCCGTGGGCACGCCAGGTGTGCTGCGGGCGCTGGAGATGGCTCATCGACAATACGGGCGCCTGCCGTGGACGCAACTGTTCGAGCCTGCGATCAAGCTTGCCGACCACGGCTTCCCCATCTCGCCACGCCTGCATCAGTTGATCGCGGCCGACTCGTCGATGGCGCGCTCGCCCGAGATGATGGCGTACTTTCGCAACACCGACGGTAGCCCGAAAGCGACCGGCACACTGTTGAAAAACCCGCCGCTCGCCGCAGTATTCAAGCGCATCGCCAAAGAAGGCGCCGACGCGCTCTACACCGGCGCCATCGCCGAGGAAATCGTTGCCAAGGTGCAGGGCCACGCTAATCCAGGCAGTCTGTCGCTGAGCGATCTCAAAGGTTATTCCGCCAAGGAACGCGCGCCGCTGTGCACCGATTACAAACGCTGGCAGGTCTGCGGCATGGCGCCACCGTCGTCGGGCGGTATCGCCGTGGCGCAGACACTCGGCACCCTGCAAGCGCTGGAAGCCCGTGACTCGCGCTACGCCCTGGCGCCACTGAAACCGATAAAGAGTGTACAACCCGCCCGCCTTGAACCCCCTCCGCAAGCCGTGCACCTTATTGCCGAAGCCGAACGCCTGGCCTACGCCGACCGTGCGCAGTATGTCGCCGACAGTGATTTCGTACCGGTCCCGGTCAAAGGCCTGGTCGACCCCGTCTATCTGGCCAGCCGCGCCGCCCTGATCGGCGAACGCAGTATGGGCACCGCCAAACCCGGAAACCCGCCCGGCACTCAGGTGGCCTACGCCCCCGACCGGTCGCCCCTGCGCATTTCCACCTCGCAAGTGGTGGCGGTAGATGACCAGGGCGGTGCGGTGTCGATGACCACCACGGTAGAGTCCGCATTCGGCTCTCACTTGATGGTCCAGGGCTTCATGCTCAACAACCAGATGACTGACTTCTCGTTCATCCCCGAAGAAAACGGGAAAAAAGTTGCCAACCGCGTAGAACCCGGCAAGCGTCCCCGCTCCTCCATGGCGCCGACCCTGATCTTCGATCGACAAAGCGGCGAGTTCCTCGCCACCCTCGGCTCCCCCGGCGGTTCACAAATCATCGAATACGTCACCAAATCCACCATCGGCCTGCTCGACTGGCAGCTCGACGCACAAACTGCCATCAACCTCCCCAACTTCGGCAGCCGCAACGGCCCGACCGAACTGGAACAGGGGCAGTTCAGCGCTGGCTTGATTCAGGCATTGAAAGACAAGGGCCACAGCGTGACCGAGATCGACATGACCAGCGGCACCCAGGCGATTGTTCGGGTCAGGGATGCACAGGGTAATGCAGCATTGGCTGGTGGCGCGGATCCACGGCGGGAGGGAGAGGCGTTGGGGGATTGAGTTTTACATTCTCAAAAGCCGCAGAGTCGTGTTCAACATCAAGGGAAATGACTTGCGGTGGGTCGTCGCTGTTGCCTATCGCTTCGGGGCCGTTTACATAAAATTTGTCGGCACTCACGAGCAGTACGACGCAATCGACGCCAACACCGTCGAGATGGACTCACAAGCACCCTGCGTTAACCCTCGTAGCTGAAATGGGCGCCGCCACCTAGACGCCTTTCAGCGATTGGCTACCAGATGCGCACCGAAAAGCAGGTAACAACTTCCGGCAAAACGATCCAGCCATTTGCGCGAACGCTCGTAACCCTTCGCCATTCGACGACTGGAAAACAACAACGCCACGCTGCAATACCAACTGAACGACAAGGTTGCCATCGTCAGAACGGCCAGCGCCAATAATGTCGCAGGCACCGTTGCCGGCATGGCCGTCGCAAAAATGGTCGCGACAAACAGTGCGGCTTTGGGATTGGTCATGTTGCCGAGAAACCCTTGGCCATACACGGATAACAACGTACGGCTTGCACCGCCCCTCAGGCCGGTATCACTGACAGCCATCGGCGGTTTGCGCTTGAACTGTTTCAGCCCGAGGTAGATCAAGTAACAACCACCCGCGATCTTGAAGCTCAGGTACAGCATCGGTGCTGCGCTGAACAGCGACTTGATACCCAAACCACCCGCCAACCCCCACAACACGGTGCCAGTCGCCACGCCGAGCGAGGCTACGACACCGTGGCGCTTGGACTGACTGGCCGCCAGTTGCGCGACGTTGAAAAAGTTGGGCCCCGGCGTCACCACCGCGACTGTCCAGAGAAGCGCCAAAGACAGCAACGGCGCTGCGTAGCTCGAGACTTCCATGCTCCGTCATCCCTTTCGTTGTTCAAGAAGAGGCTCAACACAATGCGCCATCTGCTCTCCATTTTCTACTGAATAAAGCGACTGCCCCGCCGGAAGACAATCGACTGATCATTGAGTTAACGTATTACCTGTCTCGTCCAGAAACGGCGTCTTCATGGCCAGCCCTCCCCTTCGCAACGACTGGTTCCACCGCGCCCCCGACGTCGGCGGCATGCAGCGCTTCGAGGCGTTTTTCGCAGGCCATGGTTACGAGATGCATCGCCACGACACCTACGCCATCGGTCATACCCTGTCCGGCGTGCAGCGTTTCCAATACCACGGTGGCTGGCGCCATAGCCTGCCCGGCGGGACGATCGTGTTGCACCCGGATGAAGCCCACGACGGCGAAGCCGGGACCGAGAACGGCTTTCAATACAGGATGATGTACATAGAGCCGGCGTTGATCCAGCAAATGCTCGACGGCAAACCCCTGCCTTTCATCAAGGATGGGATATCGAACGACCCTCGCCTATTTGCCGCCAGCGCCGCATTGCTGCACAGCCTCGATTGCCCAATGGAACCCCTGCAAGCGCAGGACGCGCTGTTTGATCTGGCGCAAGCCTTGAACACTGTCAGCGGCAGCGCTGCCAAACATCACAACTTCGACTACGTGGCGGCAGAGCGTGCCCGGGAATACATGCACAGCGCACTGGATCGCACAGTGACGCTGGAAGAGCTCGCGCACCACAGCGGTCGGGATCGCTGGAGCCTGTCGCGCGATTTTCGCCTGCTGTTCGGCACCAGCCCTTATCGCTACCTGACCATGCGCCGACTGGACCTGGTTCGCTCGCTGCTGATGCAGGGCCAGCCGCTGGTCAATGCGGCGCTGATCGCTGGCTTTACCGACCAGAGCCACATGACCCGTCAGTTCAGCAAAACCTTCGGCATGTCGCCGGCGCGCTGGATAAAGATGCACCGGCGCTGACCCACGCACAATCGTTCAAGAATCAACCCGACGCTCTGACTATCGTGGTTGCACGAATAACCACGAGAGCCGTGTCATGAACGCCTATAAAAGCCTGAACTTCGCTGAAAAAATTTCCCGGATCGGCCCGCACTGGAGCCCGCGGGTCATCGCCGAAATGAACGACTACCAGTTCAAGGTGGTGAAGCTGCTGGGAGACTTCATCTGGCATGACCACCTCGACACCGACGAGACGTTCATTGTCCTGGACGGCCAGTTGCGCATCGACTTTCGCGATGGTCACGTGCTGGTGAATGCCGGTGAAATGTACGTCGTCCCCAAAGGTGTCGAGCACAAACCCTGCGCCGAGCAGGAAGTGAAACTGCTGCTGATCGAACCCCGAGGCGTATTGAATACGGGCAACGAAGGCGGCGAACGGACGGCGCAGAACGACGTCTGGATCTGACGCAAAGGCGTTACGGCGCCAGCGTCTTTCCATCCACCGGATCACCGATGGTCAGGAAGTGTCCGCCGGCCACGTGGTGCAAGGTGCGCAACGCATCGTGTCCCTCGAAATGCCAACGGCCGTCGCTGAACACGCGCTCATCCGCATGGGCGGCGATCACTTCAGCCAGGAACAGATCATAGCGTTCATGGTTGCCGGGCTCGGGCAGTAGCCGGCATTCGAGCCAGGCTACACAGCCTTCGAGCAGCGGCGCGTCGATCAACTCGCCGTTGAACGCCTGCAGGTCATAAGCCTGGAACTTGTCTCGGCCTTGGTCTCGGTTCAGCTCCAGGCCCGAGATCGAGCCGACGGTCTGCACGATGTCGGCCTGCACAGCGCAAGGCACGTTCAGGGCGAACGCGCCCGACGCTTCCAGCAATTGCCGGGTCCAGGTGGATTTATCGAGTACCACGGCAATTTTGGGGGGCTCGAAATCCAGCGGCATGGCCCAGGCCGCCGCCATGATGTTGCGCTGCCCGCCGTGGGCCGCGCTGACCAGCACGGTCGGCCCGTGGTTGAGCAGGCGGTAGGCCTTGGCCAAGGGAACCGGGCGACGATGGGAAGCGCTCATGGACATCTGCTCCAGGGAAAAGAGCCGATTGTAGCGACTTGCGCCCGGTTCGCAGGGATCAAGTCGACAGTTGATTGGCGAACTGCCCGACGGCATTCACCACTTTCTGCGCACCGTCCTGAATCTCGACAATCACCGTACCGGCCTCTGCCGCGAGTGCCAGGCCCTGCTCCGCCTGGAGTTTGCCGTCGGTCATCAGCGACACGGCGTTACGCGCCATGTCCTGGTTCTGACGAACAACGAGGACAATTTCATCCGTGGCCTGGCTGGTACGCGACGCCAGTTGTCGGACCTCGTCCGCCACCACCGCAAAACCGCGCCCCTGCTCACCGGCCCGTGCCGCTTCGATGGCGGCGTTGAGCGCCAGCAGGTTGGTCTGTTCAGCGATGCCGCTGATGGTCTTGACGATGGTGCCAATCACCAGCGATTGCTCGTTCAGTGCTTCGATGCCGTCGCCGGCGGTTTGCATATGCTTGGCCAGATCGCGCATCACATTGACCGCCTGGGTGACCACGGTGGTACCGCGCTGCGCACTTTGATCGGTCAGTTGCGAAGTACCGTAGGCGATGTTGGCGGCTTCGGCGACAGCCAACTCCTGGTTGACCTGATCGGTAATCACAGTGGCGAATTTCACCACTTTGTAGAGTTTGTTATTGGCATCGATCACCGGGTTGTAGGAGGCTTCCAGCCACACATCACGTCCGTGACTGTCGATACGCTTGAAGCGCCCCGCCACGAACTCGCCGGCGTTCAAGCGACGCCAGAACTCCTGGTATTGGGAGCTGTTGTATTCCTGCGCGTCACAGAACGTGCGGTGATGTTTGCCTTTGATCTGCGCCAGGTTGTAGCCCATGGCGTTCAGAAAGCGGTCATTGGCCGTGAGCACATTGCCCTGCAGGTCGAACTCGATCACGGCGGTCGAACGCACCAGCGCACCGATCAGGTTCTCATGCTCACGGGAGGCTTCGATGGTGCGGGTGAGATCGCTGGAGAAAATCGAAAAACTCCTGATCTTTCCGTCCGAAGAGCGCACAGGCTGCAGGATCGACCGCAACCAGGCTTCCTGTCCGTTACCACGGAGCAGGCGCACTGCACCGGCGAAATGTTCCCCACGGCTTAGCGCTTGCTTGAAACGCTGGTGGAACTCATTGGACTTGACGTGAGCCGGGACAAAGTCGTCGAGTTGATGACCAACAAGGTCACTTTCCTTGTAGAGCATCTCGGTGAGGAAGTTCGGATTGACCGACTGAATCCGTGCATCGGCATCGAGAGTGAAGACAAGCATTTCGCTTTCCAGGCTTTCCTTGACTTGCTTGAGGCAGGAAAGCTCCTCGCGAAGGTCCGACAGTTCTTGCTTCAAGCGTTTGTTGAACATGGGAAAGCACCGATGGCAGGATAAATAGCGGCTTACAGCTTAGCCATCGGCCTACACGGTAGTTTCTGAAGCGTCTTTGAGGATTGTCCTACATAAATATTGTCACAGCGCGCAATCAGATGGCCTCAGCCGCTGGGCACGCTTCGGTTTTCGGTATACGCGTCCCAAAATACATCGCGCTGCTGACCCCCACAGCTCCCATTACGGCGCAGAAAATCACGCAGATCCACGGGCTCCACGGCATCAGTCCGATCAACAATAGCGGTGTGATACTCGCCCAGGCGGCGTAGGCAATGTTGTAGGTGAAGGAAATCCCGGAGACACGAATGCGCGCCGGGAACAGGTTCACCATCACTGACGGCACCGCGCCCACCACGCCGCAGCACAGGCCGGCAATCGCGTACGCCAGACCCAGCCAGCTCCCCCCGGTGATCAGGCAGGTGTAAAGCAGGCCGATACCCAGTGGCAGCAGCAGGCTGTAGAGCAACACCGTGCGCCAGGCACCCATGCGGTCGACGAGCAACCCGGCCAGCACGCAACCCATATTGAGGAAAACGATGCCCAAAGCGCTCAACGCAAAGGTGTGGCCGGCGGTCATGCCGAAGGTTTTCTGCATCATGGTCGGGGTAATGACCACGAACACCACCACCGCCGAGGTCAGCACGCAGGTGAGGATCATGGCGGGCAGGATCGCCAGGCGATGCTCTCGCAATACCGTGCGCAGCGGCAATTCGACCGCGGCCTCGCGCTTGGCCTGCATCGCAATGAATACCGGCGTTTCACTGAGCCAGCGGCGCAACCAGACACCTATTACGCCAAATACGCCGCCCAGCAGGAACGGGTAGCGCCAGGCGTAATCGAGGATTTGCTCCGGGGTGAACGCCTGCGCCAGAAAGGTCGCCGTCAGCGCTCCGATCAAATAACCAAAGGTCAGCCCTGCCTGCAAAAAACCCAAGGCGTAACCACGATGGCCGACTGGCGCGTGCTCGGCCACGAACACCCAGGCGCTTGGCACCTCGCCGCCCACCGCAGCCCCTTGCAGAATCCGCAGGGCCAATAGCAGCAGCGGGGCGAAATAGCCGATCTGGGCGTAAGTCGGCATGATCCCGATCAGCAGGCACGGCAGCGCCATCATCAGGATGCTCAGGCTGAACACCTTCTTGCGCCCCAGACGATCGGCGAAATGCGCCATCAGGATCCCGCCCAGCGGCCTGGCCAGATAGCCGGTGACGAAAATCCCGAAACTTTGCAGCAGCCGCAGCCATTCAGGCATTTCCGGCGGGAAGAACAGCTGGCTGAGGGTCAGGGCGAAAAACACGAATATAATGAAATCGTAGATTTCCAGCGCACCGCCCAGAGCCGCAAGGCCAAGGGTCTTGTAGTCCGAGCGGCTGAAGGGGGCCGGGCGCGATTCGTTAGGGGCAATCATCAAAAAGAACTCTGGCGTAGGCAAAAACCAAGGCGCACATGGTCTACGCAAATGCGCCAGCGAACAACCCGTTAGACCATAGTCCTGAAAGGCAGAAACGTTGTCACAAAACGTGACCGATTGTTTTACTGTGGGCATCTGTCCAGACGGGCCTTTGCAGCCCCGAAGACCATAACAAACATAAAATAGAGGTACTCCTGTGGCCGCTGATATCGAAGATACCCGCTCCGCCCGCTTTGCCCTGCGCTGTTCAAACTTTGCCGAACGCTGGTTTCCCGACTCCTGGGTGTTCGCCGCCCTGGCGGTGATCATCGTCGCCGTGGCGACCTTGTTCATGGGGGCCAAGCCCACCGACGCCGCCATGGCCTTCGGTGACGGATTCTGGAGCCTGATCCCATTCACCATGCAGATGGCGTTCGTGGTGATTGGAGGTTATGTGGTGGCCAGTTCGCCACCCGCCGTGAAACTGATCGACCGCCTCGCACGCATCCCAGGCAACGGCCGTTCCGCCGTTGCCTGGGTTGCCCTGATTTCCATGGTCGCATCCCTGTTGAACTGGGGTCTGTCGCTGGTGTTCGGCGGCTTGCTGGTACGCGCACTCGCCCGCCGTACCGACCTGAAAATGGATTATCGCGCAGCCGGCGCGGCCGCCTATCTGGGGCTTGGCGCTGTGTGGGCCCTGGGCCTGTCGTCGTCTGCCGCGCAATTACAGGCCAACCCGGCCAGCCTCCCGCCGTCCATTCTATCGATCACCGGGGTGATTCCTTTCACCGAGACGATCTTTCTCTGGCAGTCCGGCGTGATGCTGCTGGCGCTGATCGTGATCTCGCTGATCATTGCCTACGCCACCGCGCCGGGTCCCAAGTCGGCCCGTGATGCCCAGGCCTGCGGCGTCGACCCGAGCTTCAACCTGCCACCGCTGCAACCGCGCACCCGTCCGGGCGAATGGCTGGAGCACAGCCCACTGCTGACGATCGTGCTGGTGCTGTTGGCCGCCGGTTGGCTGTTCCACGAATTCTCGACCAAACCTGCAATCACAGCGATTTCGGGGCTGAACACTTACAACTTCCTGTTCATCATGGTGGGCGCACTGCTGCACTGGCGTCCGCGCAGCTTCCTTGATGCGGTGGCGCGCGCGGTGCCGACCACCACCGGTGTGCTGATCCAGTTTCCGTTGTATGGCTCGATCGCCGCATTGATGACCACTGTCAAGGGCACCGATGCGCAGACCCTGGCCCACCATATCTCGACCTTTTTCGTACAGATCGCCTCGCACGATACTTACGCGCTGTTGATGGGTGTGTACTCGGCGATCCTCGGTTTCTTCATTCCGTCCGGCGGCGGCAAATGGATCATCGAAGCGCCGTATGTCATGCAGGTGGCGACCGACCTCAACTATCATCTGGGTTGGGCCGTGCAGATCTATAACGCGGCCGAGGCGCTGCCGAACCTGATCAACCCGTTCTATATGCTGCCGTTGCTCGGCGTGTTGGGTTTGAAGGCGCGGGACCTGATCGGTTTCTCCTTCGTGCAACTGCTGGTGCACACACCACTCGTGCTGTTTTTGCTGTGGGCATTGGGGACGACGCTGGCGTACACGCCTCCAGTCATGCCATAAAGAAACAGGGCCGATCGTGCTATCGGCACTGTTTTTCGCGGGTCTGTTTCTGTTCGCCTCTCTATCGGGACCACACGCTGACAAGGATCTGAGCATGTTAAAACTCGCTGGACTCACCCTCGCCGCCCTCACCCTCAACACCGCTGCCCATGCGGATGTCGGCCTGAAGCTGGGCAGTACCGAGCGCGTCACCCGCCTGTTCGCCTACCCCAACAACTGCAACGTGATCTGCTTTCGCAACTGGACGCTGGAGCAGACCGTGGAACACTACCTGACACAAAGCGTGCAGCGCGATGGCTACAGCGATGCGAAGGTGCAGGTCAAAAACGATAACGGCCAGCTACACGCCGAAATCCTCGGCGTGCCGCCCCGTTATGAAAAGCCGCTGACCGCGCTGCTCGATGCGGGCGATCTGGCCTACACCGGCGCCAGCAAGCTCAATGCCGACGGCAAGTGGGCGTACAACTGGTACTTGTTCCTGCCGCTGGGCATGGCCCTGGAAAACCGCAGAAGCGTCGAACTGCTGCACTTCCCGCCGGATTACTCGCTGACCCAGGCGCAGGATTATCTGAAATCGGCCACAACCGACCGCTGGGCCTCGCTGTTGACGATCAACGGCGTCGCCGCCGAGCAGACACCGGCTTACCAGACCATCATCGACATTGCTCCGATTGCCGCGCCCTCCAACGCCGGCAAGGACCTGGAAGGGGTTTATGACTACTTCAAGGACTACCAGACCACCATGGTCAAGCAACTGAGCCAGACCTCCAGCGGCACGGCATTGCCAATGGTGGCCTTTGGCTCGCCCGTACGGACCTGGATCAAGCAGCAATACGGGCCCACCGTGAATGTACTGGGTCTGGTCAGCATCAACCCGACCGGCGCGCTGAAAGTGCCGGTATTGGGCGCCAACCACCCCAGTTATATCTGGTATGCGGCGGACCCGGACAGCTACACCGGCAAGGATGCACAGGCACAGGCCGATGCGGCGGGCCTCAAAGTCATGGGCCAGGATCTGGCCGCGTCGTGCTGGCAAGCCACCATGGGCCGCGAACCCGACAGCAATCCGGACATCGAGCTACGAACCTGCACCCAGACCTGGCAAGTCGCTCAGGCAGAGAAGACCTGTCAACTGTTCTACACCTCGATTCGCGACTTGACGCCTGCGCAGGCCGCTGCCAAATGCACATCAGCACCGATCAAGGCGCAACTCAAGCAACTCAAGGTTCCGACACCCGCGACCGCGGCACCTGCTGCCGCTCACCTGTAAAAAAACGCGCATCCGCATGTAAGCCCAGGCGGACATGCAAATGCGCGCTTTTCTCCTGTCAGATGTGACAGTAGACCAACCCGCCTATTTGCGAGAGGCTTGCGCCACACCCATGTGCCGCAGAGTTGACAGGATGTCAGCTGCCGGAGGTCGCAGCACCCAGACAACAGGGACCGTTATGACTGCCCAGACAAAACAGCCGGTTACCCAATCATCAACCGACGGCGGCATCTACGCGTCCAGCAGGTTGCCGGTCCACCGTGGTTTCCCCTCCCGTCACGATTTTGAAATCGTCACCAACGCCAAGGGTGTTGCAGTGGCGGTCACGGCCTTGCGTGATTTCCTGCGACTTGGCCGGGTTTGCCGGGTATCCGGCCAACTCTTGCCTTATCGCAGCCTGCACACCCGCCAGCTCGCGCCGGGGATCCACGTCTTCGCCCCCCTCTTCTGCAGCCTGCTCAACCACAGCTGCGACCCCAACGTGTTTCTCGATATGAGTGAGTTGTGGTTATGGGCGTTGAAGGACATCAAAAAGGGAGATCGCTTGACGATGGACCTCGCCATGACCGAAGACAAACTGCAGCGGCAGTTTGCCTGCCGCTGTGGTTCACCGGGATGCCGGGGCTGGATTACCGGCTACGACGAAATGCCGAATGCCAATGGCCAGCTGTTCTTTCGCAAACGGCGCAGCCCCGGTCCGGGTTGACGGTTGTTACGGGGCGTCGATCGGGCGCAGTCGGTATTGCGGCGGCAACTGCTCGAAACCACTGATGGTGGCATTGAGGCTTTTCCAGCGACCGTCCTTGATGCCGTAGATGCAACCGTGAATCGACAGTTTCTGTCCGCGATGCCAGGCATTTTGCACAATGCTGGTGTGGCCGACGTTGGCCACCTGCTGGATCACATTGAGTTCGCACAAGCGGTCGACCCGCTCTTCCTCGGTGGCGAAAGTGGCCAGTTCTTCACGCTTTTCGTAGTACAAATCACGAATCGAGCGCAGCCAACCGTCGATCAGGCCGAACTGACGGTCCTGCATCGAGGCCCGCACACCACCACAGCCATAGTGGCCGGTGACGAGGATGTGTTTGACCTTGAGCACGTCAACGGCGTACTGGATTACCGACAGGCAATTGAGGTCGGTGTGCAGCACCACGTTGGCGACGTTACGGTGGACGAACAGGTCGCCAGGCAGCATGCCAACAATCTCGTTCGCCGGCACACGGGCGTCGGAGCAGCCGATCCACAGGTATTCCGGGGTTTGCTGACGGGCCAGTTTGGCGAAGAAATCAGGATCTTCCTGTTTGATCGCGTCAGCCCAACGCGCGTTGTTATCAATCAGATCTTGTAATTCGTTCATGCATGAAGCCTCGATAATGATGCGCTGGTTTGACAGACAACCGTCCGTCGAGGTCACGCATCAGATGCAGATTGCCGTAGATGCATATTACCGGTGTTCCATGCCGGCGGAATTCTGGGCAGCCCAGTGGGTCCACCCAAGTAAGGACCACAGTATGAGGAATTGCCATGACTGATTCACGACGTCCATTTGACGCAGCGCAACCAGAGCCCATTGATGACAACGAAGATCGCATGGGATCGATGCATGAGCTGGATTTCGACGAGCAAGAGCCCAGCGCGAAAATCGGCGATGAACTGCCGGAAAAGGAGCGCAAGCAGCTGATGCCTGAGGAGCGCGTACGAGAAGCCGGAATGACCGGCGCATCGACCGCTGACCACGAAGCCACCGACGATGACCTGAGCCCCGAGACTCTCATCCGCGAGGACGGTGCTCGGGATGCCCGTGAGGCAGGGGATGACGGTCAAGCCGATTGGGATTTGAGCGTGGTCGACGAGAATGAAATCGGCGGCGGTGACGGGCTGGATGAGGCTGAACTGGCGCGCCGCAGGCCTTTGGATGGCAAGCCCTGACAGGATCGTTATCGTCGGAACGCCTCCCGGAGCGAGCTTTCTCCGGGCGGGGTTCCGACGATGCTTTCAGGCGTTCACTCCACCAAGGTGCAGGCCATCACCACCGCATCCTCACGCCCACCCACCGCCGGGTAGTAATCCCGACGTCGGCCAATCTCGTTGAACCCATACCGCTCATAAAGCCTGAACGCCGAAGTATTACTGTCGCGAACCTCGAGGAAACACTCCCGGGCCTCGGCCTTATAGGCAATCGACATCAAATGCTCCAGTAGCGTCAACCCGAGGCCGCGGCCCTGGTTTTCCGGTTTAACCGTGATGTTCAGCAGGTGCGCTTCATCGAGGATGATTTGCACCACCCCGTGGCCCACCTGTTGCGAACCTTCGAACATCAGCCATATCTGGTATTTGCCCAGCCCGTCGAGAAAAATCCCGCGTGTCCATGGGTGGCTATACGCTGCGTATTCAATCTTCAGCACAGCCTCGAGGTCCGCCTCAGTCATCGGGCGGAACGATACAGCGTCAGTCATTCGATTCTTTCCAGCGCGCCATCAGCCGACGCATGGCTTGCCAGACATCAGCCTTACGCTGTGGCTCTTCCATTAACAACTCCAGGCCCGGCAGGGCCCAAACCGAACCCAGGCCGTCGACCTGGAGTTCTCGGTTGAATGATTCAGCATTGCTCTCACCGGCAAAACGCACCGCTGGCAGGCCGATCAGCCACACGCAAACGCACGGCGCGTCCTCCAGCCGGGCCGAGAGAAAACCCTGCACGAAGTCGCGGGCTGCTTCCGGGCCCTGATCCATGGTGCCCCGGGCCAGCAGCGGCCAGCGCACCGGGTCGCCGACAATCTGCGGGCTGTCCGGCAGACCGGCGGCGCGCAGCATGTCCTTGAGCAACAAATACGCCGGATCGCGGCTCTGGAAGCGTTCGCCTGTGGGTAACTCCACCAGCAGCAGGCATCGACCAGCACGCAGCAATTGCAGCGCGAAACGCGGCGGCGGCACGGGCGTCGGCTTGACGACCGCTGGAGCTTCCTCCTCCACCGGGGGTGTGGCAATGCGTGTGCTCGGCGAGGAAGGCCTCGGCACTTCGATCTTCACTCGCTCGACAGGCCTGGCCACCGGCTGGGCAGGCGCGTCCGCCACGACCACGGGCGCCAGGGGGGCGTCGACCAGCGGCGAAGGCATCTCCAGCAACTCGGGCCGCGAGGGGGCGGCGAAGGGCAATTCGGTACGCGGCAGCCAGTTGACCACCTGCATGGCGGTCAAATAAGCGCGGCGACGGGACTCGATAAGCAAAGGTCGGCCACTTGTGGATAACTAAAGTGCGCTGATTCTACCGCCGTTCGCTCAAGATCGCCCGCGCTGTTGATCGATAGACCTCACCGCCAGCCTTTGCACAAGGGAAAAATGGCGACAGCCCGTCCCCGGAGTGAATCGACAGGGCTGCGATGCAGTACAATCGCGGCTTTTAATTGCCAACCAGCCGGCCATTCCGATGATCGAACCCAAGCGCGTCTTGCGCGCCCTCGCTGAACACTGGGCACTTCTGGAGCCACTGTGCGAGCACTTCGACCAAGGCACACTGAGCCTCAACGAACTGCGCACGCAGCTGGCGACCCAGCAACTGGACAGTACGCCGCAGGACATCACCAACCTGCTGGACGTGTGGATCCGCCTCGACATCCTGGTGCCCGTGGCCAAAAGCCCGAACCGTTTCGAGCTCAATGCGCAGATCCATGACTTCCTGGCGTATCTACGTCGTGAGCACCGCCTGGGCCTGTGCCTGGAAATCGAAGCTTACCTGCGCCACCTCGAGCGTCTGGCAGGTTACATCCAGGATGCCTTCGACGTGCGCGACGGCCACGACCTGGCGCGCCAGTTGCGCCTGCTCGACATGCGCGTACGCGATGTATTGAAAAAACTCGCCAACGACGAACAAGCCCTGGTGGCCGTGGCCGAACGGGCCAAGACCAGCGACCGCCAGATTCCGCTACGCCAGCGTTACGCCGAAGTGCTGGCGACCTGGGACGAATACGTCGAGCCGATGATCCAACTGGTGAACGCCGACGGTGCCTTCGAACAAGGCGTACGCAAGGTCGAAACCGTGTTGTTGAAAATGCTCACCGAGCAGCAACGACTTGGGCACCTGGTCGACGACGACATGCTGCTGCGCACCCACGCGCGCATCCTCGAAATGCAGACGAGCGCCCAATTGACGCTGCGTCATGCCCGCGAGCTGCTGTTGCCGCTGCGTGAAGAGGCTCGACGCCACAATGCCGTGACCCGTGGCGCGGCCCTGGCCCTGGCGGCCATCCGGCGAAAGGGCATCGACGCGGTACCGCAAGCGGCGATGCCAATGTTCACCCGGCCGCAAAGCACGTTCCTCGGCAGTGCCAGCCAGGTTGAAGCCTATGTTTACGCCCTGGCCCGTTTCGAGCCAAAACCGGCGCGTTTCCCCAAGGCCCACAAAACCCACAGCGGCGTGGGTGCCCCGCGCGCGCCGCGCACCGTTCGGGAGATGCTCGATCGCTGCGAAGACGCCCTGCCCATGCCGGACTTGATGACCTGGCTGCTGGAGCAGGAGCCGGACGGCGCCACCGACGAATTGCTCTACTGGTTCTCGCGCCTCTCGCGGGAGAAACGCTTCAAGCGCGAGCGTCTGGAACGTCGCGACTACTTCACACATGAGCACCAGGTCAGCCTGCGCTCCTTCGCCCTGCTCTCGGCCGCCGCCGATGCCACCGAGAATTCTGCGAGCAAACCACATGCATCTTGATCTATCCGAACTGTCCCAACTGGCACCGATCTTTCGCGAGCTGTTCAAGGGCTATCACGTCAGCCGCCGCGATCCGGAGCTGTACGCGCAATTGTCCAACTTCCAGGACCAGTACCGCACGCTGTTCAAGGCCCTGGGCTTTGAACTGGTGTGCGACACCCGGGGCTTCTACTACTTCGTGCCGGACCTCGCTGCGGCAGCGGTCAACAAGACCGCGCAACGCCTGGCGCTGTTCACCTTCATCCTGGTCGAGCACCTGGCTGACCAGGGCCGTGACCCGATCGCCGTGCTGGACGGCGGCAGCCTTGGTCGCGACGAACTGCCGTCGCTGCTGGAAAAGTACCGCGATCTGTTCATCCAGGCCGAAGTACAGACCCAGGACGAGCTTGAAGAAAAAATCATGCGCCGCATGACCCAGCTCGGTTTCGCCAGCGAAGACAATGGCGTTTACCGCTTCCTGCCGCCGATGCACCGGTTCCTGGACGTCTGCCTGTCGGTCCAGCAAGACCGCGACCTGGCCGCCAGCCTGCACAGTGTTCTGCCGTTGCCAGCACCGGTGCTGATCGACGAAGACAGCGACGAAAAACTGCTGCAAACCGATGATCCGCTGGATTTGAGCGAATTTGAAGGAGAGGGTGTCGAGGAAAGCGAAGAAGACGCCCTCGCCCGCGCCATTGCCGAAGAACAGGAGACCGACGCATGAGCAAGGAACGCTACGGCATCCGCCGCTTCGCCCTTTTGAACACCGCCGGCTACAGCCTTGGTTTGTTCCCGCTGGAAGAGCCGCTGTCGGTCTACGGCGCGAACAACCTCGGCAAGTCCGCGTCGATCAACGCCCTCCAGTTTCCCATCCTGGCGCGCATGTCGGACATGAGTTTCGGCAAATACAGCCTGGAACAATCCCGTCGTTTCTACTTCGCCTCGGACACCAGCTACATCCTGGTAGAAGTGGCACTGCCTCACGGCCCGCACGTGATTGGCGTGGTCGGTCGCGGTCCTGGCGGTGGTTTCGGTCACCAGTTCTTCGCCTACGCCGGCAAGCTCGATCTGGCGCACTACCAGAAGAACGACACCTGCCTGCGCCAGAAAGAGCTGTTCACCAACCTGGAGCGTGAAGGCCTGAAAGCCTACGAGCTGAAGCCTGACGAACTGCGGCGCCTGCTGGTGGGCGGTCACACCTCGATTCCGCTGGACCTGACGCTGATCCCGCTGCGCTCCACCAGTGAACAGAGCCTGAAAACCTTCCGCGCCTTGTTCATCAACCTGCTGCACATGCGCGAAATTACCGCCGCCAAGCTCAAGCAGCTGTTCCTCGATGCGTTCGAGCACAGCCTGCGTTCCGGTAGCGTCGATTACATCGCCGCGTGCGAAGAAGCCTTCCGCGACGTACGTCGCATGGAGCAGGACTACAACTCCCTGGTCACCGCCGGCCCGTTGGTCGAAGCCCTGTCCGCAGGCGTCACCCAGCGCAACATCCTGCGCGGCAAGCTGCACCGCATTTCGCCTGTGCTCGACTCGTTGCTCGGTACCTGGTCGGATTACGCCAGTGCGCGCAAGGAAGAGCTGACCATCCAGGCCGAGCACTATCGCAACGAGCAGGACGCCCTGCAAAACGATCAGCGTAGCGGCACCCAGGAGCTGATGCGCCTGGAACGGGAAATCACCGGCATCCAGCGCTGGCTCGGCGAACTCTCGGCACTGAAGAACCGCTTCGCGCTGGTCGACGACGTCAAAGTGTTGGAGCAACAACTGCTCGCCGCCAAGGATGCCCACGATGAACTGGCCGGTGCATTGGCGCAGTCGCGGCAGTTCTCCGCCGAGGATCTGGATGAACGTCTGCGCGACCTGGAAAAACGCCTGAAGTCGGTCAAGCAGCAACTCGATCACGCCGACAACAACAGCTATGCACGCCTGCGCGAAGAGTTTTCGCAACAGGACGTCGAGCGCCTGATGCGTCTGTTCAACAGCGCGCTGTTCAGCCTGCCGCTGGGCGAACACGGGATTGCACTGGACGAGGACGGCCAGTGGGTCAAATCCATGGAGCTGATCCTCGATGGCTTCAAGGGCGAGCGCTTTGAGGTGCCAGGCCTGAGCATCGACCTCTCGCACATCGAGCCTCCGGCGCTACAAGCCCTGGCAGACCGAGCGGCGTTGCGCGATCAGAAAGAGCGCCTGGAAAAAGAACTCAAGCAACTGAAAACACAGCAAGCCGTGGCGGCCGACCGCGCGGCGAGCAAGACCCAGACCGAAGCGCTGTACCAGCAAGTGCTGGATGCACAGAAAGCCCTGGAGGACTTCCGCCGCGCGCAAACCCTGAGCGCCGAAGAAGGTGACAAGCTCGAACAACTGGCGCAGATGGAAGCCGCACAGGACGAGTTGAAGCGCTCCAGCGACGCGTTCACCGAACGCGTCCAGCAACTATCGGCCAAGCTGCAATTGGTCGGCCGGCAGATCGGCGACATGGAAGCGAAGCAGCGCACCCTCGACGACGCCCTGCGTCGCCGTCAATTGCTGCCGGCAGACTTGCCATTCGGCACGCCGTTCATGGACCCGATCGACGACTCCATGGACAACCTGCTGCCGCTGCTCAATGACTACCAGGACAGTTGGCAAGGCCTGCAACGCAGCGACGGTCAGATCGAGGCGCTGTACGCCCAGGTGCGTCTCAAGGGCGTGGCCAAGTTCGACAGCGAAGACGATATGGAACGTCGCCTGCAACTGTTGATCAACGCTTATGCGCACCGCACCGACGAAGCCCTTACCCTGGGCAAGGCTCGTCGCGCCGCCGTGACCGACATCGCCCGGACCCTGCGCAATATCCGCAGCGACTACGACAGCCTCGAACATCAACTGGCGTTGTTCAACCGCGAGATCAACAAGCGGCAGGTGTCCAACCTGCAAAGCTTCCGCATCGTGCTCGCACCGAACAAGGAAGCGCTCAAGCACATCGATCAGATCATCCACAGCGCCGGCCAATACGAGGAAGGCGAAACCCTCTCCGTATTCGACTTGAGTCAAAGCGCCGAGCAGGACAACAAGAACGAGGAAGCCAAGGAATACCTGGCGCGCCTGGTGGCGGCGAACCACAACCAGCTCGGGCTCAAGGACCTGTTCGAGTTGGCGTTCGAAATCACCAAGGTCAACGGCCAGCCGGTGATCCACACCGACATCGATGGCGCCGCGTCCAATGGCACCACAATGACCATCAAGGCGCTGACCAACATGTACCTGTTGCTGCATTTGATGGACCGCGACCAGGCCGGCCGCGTGCGTTTGCCGTACTACCTCGACGAGGCAGCGGACATCGACGAACGCAACCAGGCGGCATTGCTGGAAACCAGCCTGCAATTGGGCTTCGTGCCGATCCTGGCCAGTGTGAAACCGCAGGTCTGCGCCAGTGTGGCAATCGACCTGGAAGGTGGCAGTGGGCCAAACGGCATCTACATCGACGAGGCGGACTGGAAGTACATCCGTCGTCACGATCAGGTGAAGGCCGTGGTCAATGTCGAGTCGGATGAGCCGGAGCTGGATGCGGTCTGATCCTGCGCAATAAATGAAAAGGGCCGCGATCCATTGGATGGCCGCCCTTTTTTTGTCTGGGGGTTTTGGGTTGCCTGTGCCGGCCCCTTCGCGAGCAAGCCCGCTCCCACAGTGATTTTGGGTGTGGCTCGCGATAGGGCCTTACTTGCCGAGCGAGATCTTCGGCGCCCAGGTCAACCACTCATCCTCGAACTTGTCGAACAACGGGAACGTCTGCTCCGGTCGCGCCGGCGCGCCCATGCGATCACCTTCCGGTGTTGCGAAGGCGATACCGCCCTGCAGCAGCGTCTCCAGCGATTCGGTCCGGACCGTCGCACCCTTGAACAATCCGTAATCGAAACCAAAACCGCTGGTGTTCCAGAAGCGCGTACCACTGCGTACCAACGGCGCATATTTCGGTTCGATCAGGATGTGCACCAATACGCGATCCGCCGTCTGGCCCAACTCATACCCCGTCACCTTGCCCACCGTCACTTCGCGATAGGTGACCGGCACGCCGATTTTCAGCGATCCACGGCGAGCGGCGCTCAGTACGAGGCTAAGACCGTCTTCCGATTTGACAATTTCCGGAGGTGTGGTCAACGCAACGAAATTCTTCTGCGGCGCCGCGCTCTTCGCCGCTGGCTGCACTTCGATGTACTGACCGGTCACCAGGGTTTCCAGGTTCTGCGTCTTGATCAGGCCCAGCTCAGGCTTGACCACCCAGAATCGACTGCCGGCACGGGCGATGCGCTCCGGTACTTCGGTAATCCGCGCGGTAAGCAGCACCGACTGCAGGTCATCGCTCAAGTCGACATCTTCGACCTTGCCCACATCCAGGCCTTTGAACCGTATCGGCGTGCCGCTGCGCAGACCGTCGGCGCGATCCACTTTGATGGTGATGACTTCACCTTTCTGATTGGCTTCGTCGTGGCTGGCAAACAGGCGGAAGCGCGGGATGCGCTTCTGCAGGGGCGCTTTCGCCAGTGGCGTTTCGAAAGCGATACCGCCAGCCATCAGGCTTTGCAGCGACTCACTCTTGACCTGAATGCCGCCGGTCAATCCGCCGGTGAGGGTAACGCCGCTGGCGTTCCAGAAACGGGTGGAGGCGTTCACCAATCCTTCGTATTCCTTCTCGATGTGCACGCCGATCACCAGTTGCTTCTTGGTGCGCGAGAACTGATAGCTCTGAACCGAACCGACCTTGACCTGTTTGTAAAGAATCGGGCTGCCCACCTCCAGCGATCCCAGATTGTCGGTGAATAACACCAAGTGCAGGCCGGGTGAGCGCAGGTCCAACGGCGGCGCCTTGGCCCGAGCGATAAATTCACGCTGTGGAGTAGCGCCCTTGTCACCAGGACGCACTGCGATGTAATTGCCTTTGACCAGCGCTTCGAGGCCGGTGATACCTGCCAGGGAGATCGATGGTTTGACCACCCAGAACTGCGTGCCTTCGACCAGGTAATCTTCGGCCAGCGGGTCCAGGGTCAACTCGGCGGAAGCACCGGACAGGTCCGGATCGATTTTCAGCGTTTTCAAGTTACCGACTTGAATGCCCTTGTACATGACTGGCGTCCGTCCGGCCTGAAGGCCTTCAAAATCGCTGAGTTTGACCTTGACCTTGATCCCGGCGGCAGCGGCATCATAATCCTCGTACAGGCGAAACGGCAGGCTCGGATCGGTGGGAGGGCTGTCCTTGCGGTTTTCCGGGGTGGCGAACGCGATACCGCCGGCGACGATGCTGGCCAAGGATTCGCTGCGCACCTTCACGCCGGACAGGTTGGCATCGATACTGATGCCGCTGGCATTCCAGAAACGCGTGTGTTTACGCACGAGCTTGGCGTAGGTTGGTTCGATGAACACCTTGAGCTCGACCGTACTTTGATCTTCTGACAGCACGTAGCTTTTGATCTGACCGACCCGGATTTGTTTGTAGAACACCGGGCTTCCCCGGTTCAGCGAGCCGAGGCGGTCAGCCTTTATGGTCAAGTGCAGGCCCGGTTGTGCATCTGACAGCGGCGGCTCTTCGGCCAACGCCTTGAACTTGCGCGCGGGCTCACCCTCCCCCGGACTGATGGCGACATAGTTGCCGGAGACCAATGTCTCCAAACCAGAAATACCGGCCAGGGTTACGCTCGGCTTGACCAGCCAGAAGCGTGTGCTGGTACGCAGGTATTGCTCGACGTCCTTGTTCATCTCGACCGTGGCAATCACCGCTTTGGAGGCGCCTTCGTCATCGAGCTTGAGGGTTTTCACCTTGCCGACCGGCATGCCTTTGTAGACCACTTCGGTCTTGTTGGCCTGAATGCCTTCACCACTCTCGAAACGCACCTGAATCTCGATGCCTGTTTCGTTGTAGGCGCGCCAACCGAGCCAACCACCAATGATCAGGGCGATCAGGGGCAACACCCAGATGGCGGACCAGTTGGAGGCCGGTCGGGTTTTCGCTGTAGGCAAATCAGTCATGGTCGTCGTCCGACTCCGTGTTATCCCAAATCAGTCGGGGATCAAATGTTACTGCGGCAAGCATTGTCAGAATCACCACACTGGCGAAAGCGATCGCGCCAAGATTGGCTTCGACACTGGCAAGCCGTCCGAAATTCACCACCGCAACAAGGATGGCAATCACAAATATGTCGAGCATCGACCAACGACCAATGAACTCGATGAAACGGTACATCCAGATGCGCTGGCGAGCCGACAGCGGCTGGTGGCGCTGAACTGAAAACAACAGCAACGCGATACCAACCAGCTTGAAGGTCGGCACTAGAATACTGGCGATGAACACCACGGCAGCGATGGGAATCATGCCGTGCTGAACCAACTGGATGACGCCGGACATGATGGTACTGGGGTCGCCCTGGCCAAGTGAGCGGACCGTCATGATCGGCAGGACGTTGGCCGGTATGTAGAGAATGGCAGCGGTGATCAGCAACGCCCAGGTACGGACGATGCTGTTCGGGCGCCGCGAGTGGACCAGCGCCCCACAACGGGTACAGGCCTGCTCATCAGTGCCGGCTTCCTGCCGGTTCAACTCGTGGCATTCAGCACAAATCAGAATGCCTGCATCAATCGCCCGCATGGGCATCCTCTCCTGATAGTGCCTGCCAGACCTGATGAGGCGACATCACCACCTCCAACCAGACCTGGACCAACAACAAACCGATAAAGCATGCCAGACCAAGGCCGACAGTGAGCGCTGCCATATCTGCCAGCTTTACGATCGCCACCAGCACGCCCATGAGGTAGACCTCGAGCATCCCCCAATCGCGCAAGTGGTGATAAATCCGGTAGAGCAGCAGCCCGTAACTACGGCCGACATCAAATCGAATGCTCAACAATACGGCCAATTGGCACAGCAGCTTGAGTAACGGGATGGCCATGCTGCATAGGAAGACGATCACCGAAACACCTTGCATTCCGGTGTCGAACAAGCCGACAACGCCTGTCCAGACAGTGTCTTGCGACTCCTGCCCGAGTAGATTGAGCTGCATGATGGGTAAAAAGTTCGCCGGGATGTACAACAACAGCGCGGCGATCACCAGGGCGAGGCTGCGCTGCACCACATTGTGTCGATGGGCGTAGAGTTCGTAACCACAGCGAGGGCACAAGGCTTTCTCGCCATGGGCAAGTGTGGGCTTGCGCATCAGCAAGTCGCACTCATGGCACCCCACCAGGTCGTCCAGCGGTAATTCTGACAGCCCTGAGGTGTCAACCGGATCTGGCATAAAGGCTCTGACTCCGAAAATGATCGACCTATTCTAGTGCCGCGAGTTGAAAATAACTGTGCAAATTTGTGAGGGTGTGCAGCGCTGTTTTGTTCCGCGCAAAAACAAAACCCCAACTGCTTTCGCAATTGGGGTTTCGGAATTTAATCTTGACGATGACCTACTCTCACATGGGGAAACCCCACACTACCATCGGCGATGCATCGTTTCACTGCTGAGTTCGGGATGGGATCAGGTGGTTCCAATGCTCTATGGTCGTCAAGAAATTCTTGAGCTGACGTGTCTTTCGACATTCCAGCGAATCGGGTATGTGATGGCTTTCGGTGCTTTGTGAGCTGCAAACTTTCGGTTCGTTTCGTCTTCACAACACCGCAATCTGGCCTTTCGACTCAAATTGCTTGGGTGTTATATGGTCAAGCCTCACGGGCAATTAGTATTGGTTAGCTCAACGCCTCACAGCGCTTACACACCCAACCTATCAACGTCGTAGTCTTCGACGGCCCTTCAGGGAACTCAAGGTTCCAGTGAGATCTCATCTTGAGGCAAGTTTCCCGCTTAGATGCTTTCAGCGGTTATCTTTCCCGAACATAGCTACCCGGCAATGCCACTGGCGTGACAACCGGAACACCAGAGGTTCGTCCACTCCGGTCCTCTCGTACTAGGAGCAGCCCCTCTCAAATCTCAAACGTCCACGGCAGATAGGGACCGAACTGTCTCACGACGTTCTAAACCCAGCTCGCGTACCACTTTAAATGGCGAACAGCCATACCCTTGGGACCGGCTTCAGCCCCAGGATGTGATGAGCCGACATCGAGGTGCCAAACACCGCCGTCGATATGAACTCTTGGGCGGTATCAGCCTGTTATCCCCGGAGTACCTTTTATCCGTTGAGCGATGGCCCTTCCATACAGAACCACCGGATCACTAAGACCTACTTTCGTACCTGCTCGACGTGTCTGTCTCGCAGTCAAGCGCGCTTTTGCCTTTATACTCTACGACCGATTTCCGACCGGTCTGAGCGCACCTTCGTACTCCTCCGTTACTCTTTAGGAGGAGACCGCCCCAGTCAAACTACCCACCATACACTGTCCTCGATCCGGATAACGGACCTGAGTTAGAACCTCAAAGTTGCCAGGGTGGTATTTCAAGGATGGCTCCACGCGAACTGGCGTCCACGCTTCAAAGCCTCCCACCTATCCTACACAAGCAAATTCAAAGTCCAGTGCAAAGCTATAGTAAAGGTTCACGGGGTCTTTCCGTCTAGCCGCGGATACACTGCATCTTCACAGCGATTTCAATTTCACTGAGTCTCGGGTGGAGACAGCGCCGCCATCGTTACGCCATTCGTGCAGGTCGGAACTTACCCGACAAGGAATTTCGCTACCTTAGGACCGTTATAGTTACGGCCGCCGTTTACCGGGGCTTCGATCAAGAGCTTCGCGTTAGCTAACCCCATCAATTAACCTTCCGGCACCGGGCAGGCGTCACACCCTATACGTCCACTTTCGTGTTTGCAGAGTGCTGTGTTTTTAATAAACAGTCGCAGCGGCCTGGTATCTTCGACCGGCATGGGCTTACGGAGCAAGTCCTTCACCCTCACCGGCGCACCTTCTCCCGAAGTTACGGTGCCATTTTGCCTAGTTCCTTCACCCGAGTTCTCTCAAGCGCCTTGGTATTCTCTACCCAACCACCTGTGTCGGTTTGGGGTACGGTTCCTGGTTACCTGAAGCTTAGAAGCTTTTCTTGGAAGCATGGCATCAACCACTTCGTGTTCTAAAAGAACACTCGTCATCAGCTCTCGGCCTTAGAATCCCGGATTTACCTAAGATTCCAGCCTACCACCTTAAACTTGGACAACCAACGCCAAGCTGGCCTAGCCTTCTCCGTCCCTCCATCGCAATAACCAGAAGTACAGGAATATTAACCTGTTTTCCATCGACTACGCTTTTCAGCCTCGCCTTAGGGACCGACTAACCCTGCGTCGATTAACGTTGCGCAGGAAACCTTGGTCTTTCGGCGTGGGTGTTTTTCACACCCATTGTCGTTACTCATGTCAGCATTCGCACTTCTGATACCTCCAGCAAGCTTCTCAACTCACCTTCACAGGCTTACAGAACGCTCCTCTACCGCATCATCCGAAGATGATACCCGTAGCTTCGGTGTATGGTTTGAGCCCCGTTACATCTTCCGCGCAGGCCGACTCGACTAGTGAGCTATTACGCTTTCTTTAAAGGGTGGCTGCTTCTAAGCCAACCTCCTAGCTGTCTAAGCCTTCCCACATCGTTTCCCACTTAACCATAACTTTGGGACCTTAGCTGACGGTCTGGGTTGTTTCCCTTTTCACGACGGACGTTAGCACCCGCCGTGTGTCTCCCATGCTCGGCACTTGTAGGTATTCGGAGTTTGCATCGGTTTGGTAAGTCGGGATGACCCCCTAGCCGAAACAGTGCTCTACCCCCTACAGTGATACATGAGGCGCTACCTAAATAGCTTTCGAGGAGAACCAGCTATCTCCGAGCTTGATTAGCCTTTCACTCCGATCCACAGGTCATCCGCTAACTTTTCAACGGTAGTCGGTTCGGTCCTCCAGTCAGTGTTACCTAACCTTCAACCTGCCCATGGATAGATCGCCCGGTTTCGGGTCTATACCCAGCGACTAAACGCCCTATTAAGACTCGCTTTCGCTACGCCTCCCCTATTCGGTTAAGCTCGCCACTGAATATAAGTCGCTGACCCATTATACAAAAGGTACGCAGTCACAGAACAAAGTCTGCTCCCACTGCTTGTACGCATACGGTTTCAGGATCTATTTCACTCCCCTCTCCGGGGTTCTTTTCGCCTTTCCCTCACGGTACTAGTTCACTATCGGTCAGTCAGTAGTATTTAGCCTTGGAGGATGGTCCCCCCATATTCAGACAAAGTTTCTCGTGCTCCGTCCTACTCGATTTCATGACTAAGAGACTTTCGCGTACAGGGCTATCACCCACTATGGCCGCACTTTCCAGAGCGTTCCGCTAATCTCAAAGCCACTTAAGGGCTAGTCCCCGTTCGCTCGCCACTACTAAGGGAATCTCGGTTGATTTCTTTTCCTCAGGGTACTTAGATGTTTCAGTTCCCCTGGTTCGCCTCTTAAGCCTATGTATTCAGCTTAAGATAACCATCTTATGATGGCTGGGTTCCCCCATTCAGACATCTCCGGATCAAAGTCTGTTTGCCGACTCCCCGAAGCTTTTCGCAGGCTACCACGTCTTTCATCGCCTCTGACTGCCAAGGCATCCACCGTATGCGCTTCTTCACTTGACCATATAACCCCAAGCAATCTGGTTATACTGTGAAGACGACATTCGCCGAAAATTCGCAAAACTCTTAAGAGTCACTCACAAATTTTACCTTAGCCTGATCCGTTACCAGTGAAAGTAACGTTCAGTCTATCTTTCTATCACATACCCAAATTTTTAAAGAACGAACTAGTCAAAGACTAGAAATCAACATTCATCATCAGTTCGATGGAATGCTCATTTCTAAGCTTTTACAAACAGAAGCAGTAGTGGTGGAGCCAAACGGGATCGAACCGTTGACCTCCTGCGTGCAAGGCAGGCGCTCTCCCAGCTGAGCTATGGCCCCGTATTTCTACAGGCGTTTCCCACACAAAATTGGTGGGTCTGGGCAGATTCGAACTGCCGACCTCACCCTTATCAGGGGTGCGCTCTAACCAACTGAGCTACAGACCCAATTTCGGGCTGCTTCTTTCGTCTTCTTCAATGAATCAAGCAATTCGTGTGGGAGCTCATGGAGCAACTGAGTCGTCGATTAAGGAGGTGATCCAGCCGCAGGTTCCCCTACGGCTACCTTGTTACGACTTCACCCCAGTCATGAATCACACCGTGGTAACCGTCCTCCCGAAGGTTAGACTAGCTACTTCTGGTGCAACCCACTCCCATGGTGTGACGGGCGGTGTGTACAAGGCCCGGGAACGTATTCACCGCGACATTCTGATTCGCGATTACTAGCGATTCCGACTTCACGCAGTCGAGTTGCAGACTGCGATCCGGACTACGATCGGTTTTGTGGGATTAGCTCCACCTCGCGGCTTGGCAACCCTCTGTACCGACCATTGTAGCACGTGTGTAGCCCAGGCCGTAAGGGCCATGATGACTTGACGTCATCCCCACCTTCCTCCGGTTTGTCACCGGCAGTCTCCTTAGAGTGCCCACCATAACGTGCTGGTAACTAAGGACAAGGGTTGCGCTCGTTACGGGACTTAACCCAACATCTCACGACACGAGCTGACGACAGCCATGCAGCACCTGTCTCAATGTTCCCGAAGGCACCAATCCATCTCTGGAAAGTTCATTGGATGTCAAGGCCTGGTAAGGTTCTTCGCGTTGCTTCGAATTAAACCACATGCTCCACCGCTTGTGCGGGCCCCCGTCAATTCATTTGAGTTTTAACCTTGCGGCCGTACTCCCCAGGCGGTCAACTTAATGCGTTAGCTGCGCCACTAAAGACTCAAGGTCCCCAACGGCTAGTTGACATCGTTTACGGCGTGGACTACCAGGGTATCTAATCCTGTTTGCTCCCCACGCTTTCGCACCTCAGTGTCAGTATCAGTCCAGGTGGTCGCCTTCGCCACTGGTGTTCCTTCCTATATCTACGCATTTCACCGCTACACAGGAAATTCCACCACCCTCTACCATACTCTAGCTTGTCAGTTTTGAATGCAGTTCCCAGGTTGAGCCCGGGGCTTTCACATCCAACTTAACAAACCACCTACGCGCGCTTTACGCCCAGTAATTCCGATTAACGCTTGCACCCTCTGTATTACCGCGGCTGCTGGCACAGAGTTAGCCGGTGCTTATTCTGTCGGTAACGTCAAAATTGCAGAGTATTAATCTACAACCCTTCCTCCCAACTTAAAGTGCTTTACAATCCGAAGACCTTCTTCACACACGCGGCATGGCTGGATCAGGCTTTCGCCCATTGTCCAATATTCCCCACTGCTGCCTCCCGTAGGAGTCTGGACCGTGTCTCAGTTCCAGTGTGACTGATCATCCTCTCAGACCAGTTACGGATCGTCGCCTTGGTGAGCCATTACCTCACCAACTAGCTAATCCGACCTAGGCTCATCTGATAGCGCAAGGCCCGAAGGTCCCCTGCTTTCTCCCGTAGGACGTATGCGGTATTAGCGTCCGTTTCCGAACGTTATCCCCCACTACCAGGCAGATTCCTAGGCATTACTCACCCGTCCGCCGCTCTCAAGAGAAGCAAGCTTCTCTCTACCGCTCGACTTGCATGTGTTAGGCCTGCCGCCAGCGTTCAATCTGAGCCATGATCAAACTCTTCAGTTCAAACATCTTTGGGTTTTGAGAAAACCCTAAACTTGGCTCAGCAATCGTTGGTTACATCTTTGATTTCTCGCGGAGTAACTTGTGATGCTGATAATCTGTTGACTAGCAGTCTGACTCCACAAGCACCCACACGAATTGCTTGATTCAGTTGTTAAAGAGCGGTTGGTTAAGAGCTTTCGCCTCAACCGAGGCGCGCATTCTACAGCGCTTGGTGTATCTGTCAAGCGGTTATTTTAAGAAGTTTTCAAAGTTTCCTTTGCAACTTCAACCACTTGCGCTTCCGATCTCTCGTCAGCGGGAGGCGAATTCTACAGCGTTACACGCTGCTGTCAACACCTCTTTTTCACCGCTTTCGACCGAGAAGATCGAACCGTCTATCAAGCGACAACTTCCTGCCTGACCGACTCCTTCCAGGCTTCGATGATCTGAAGCTGAACACCGTCGAAAACTGCGTAACTCGTTGTTTACCAAGGAGTTTTCCGTTTCGACTGCGCCGGAAGTGGGGCAAATTATAGACGTCCAGAATCTGCCGTCAACACCTTTTTATGCTTTTCTTGCAGAAGATGACTTTCCCGCCCTGAAACGCGGGATACGGCGGGCTACAGAAGGCAGACGCAGCACCAATAACAGCGCGCCTATAACGGCATACACCGCCCACTCCTTAAGATCGGCCCGCACGATCCACAACATATGCAGCAAACCCAGTCCGAGCACGACATAGGCCAAACGATGCAACTTCTTCCAACGAGACCCCAGGCGTCGCTGACTATAGCGATTTGACGTCACCGCCAACGCCAGCAAACCAAGGAACCCCAGCGCCCCAACAATAATGTAGGGCCGCTTGCGTAATTCGACGCCCAGTTGAGACCAGTCAAATCCAAGAATGAACGTCATGTAGCCACACATGTGCAGCACCACATAGGCGAAACACCACAACCCCAACTGCCGCCGTACAGCCACCCACCCCGCCCAACCGGTCAGCTTTTGCAACGGCGTCATGCTCAAGGTGATCAGCAGCAAGATCAGCGTTCCAAGCCCAAGTCGATCAACCAACACTTTGCCAGGATCAGGCCCAAGCAAATCAGCCCACGCCTGATAGAGCCAAAGCAGCGGCCAGATAGCCGCCACTATAAAGACAGCCAATCGCCACAATCGCATCAGTAGTTTTTCCGCAGGTCGAGCCCTGTATATAACGATGCAACTTCATCCGCGTAACCATTGAACATTTGCGTCTCGCGCACATTGGGCTTGAACAATCCACTTGGCAGTCGCCGCTCCCGCGCCTGGGTCCATCGGGGATGGTCGACCGTAGGATTCACGTTGGCGTAAAAACCATATTCATCTGCGGCGATGCTTTGCCAGGTGGTTTTCGGTTGCTCACTGACCAGGCTGATTCGCACGATGGACTTGATGCTCTTGAAGCCGTACTTCCATGGCACTACCAAACGTAGAGGCGCGCCGTTTTGATTGGGCAGCTCGCGCCCATACATGCCTACCGCAAGAATAGCCAAAGGGTTCATCGCCTCATCGAGGCGCAACCCTTCTATATAAGGCCAGTCAATCAAGGCAAAACCCGAACGCTGCCCCGGCATCGTCTTGGGGTCCTGCAGCGTTTCGAAGCGAATGAATTTTGCCTTCGAAGTCGGTTCGACCTGTTTGAGCAATGCCGAGATAGGGAAACCCAGCCATGGAATGACCATCGACCAGGCTTCCACACAGCGCAGACGATAGATACGCTCCTCCAACTGGTAAGGCTTCATGAAGTCTTCCAGCGCATATCGCCCCGGCCTGCCCACCTCCCCGTCCACGACCACACTCCAGGGCTCGGTCTTCAACGCACCCGCGTTCGCAGCCGGATCGCCCTTATCGGCACCGAACTCATAGAAGTTGTTGTAGTGGGTAGCGTCCTTGAACGGCGTGATCGCCTCATCCTTGACGTTGACTGCCCCCCATTGTGTGGAAGCAAGCTTCTCGGCAAACCAGGCAGGCGCCTTGCCGGGTTCGACATCCGGGTATCGAGCGGCATCGGCAGCGCTGGCCCAACGCGGCAGACTGCTCACAGCCAGACCGGCAGCCGCAGCCCCCAGGACACTTCGACGGGATAGATAAAGAGATTGAGGCGTAACGTCCGATTCATGACAGTCGGACGCCTTGGGGACCTTGATCAGCATGGTAACTCCGCAGCATTGGAGAACAGACGCACCAATAGACTGCGGAGTATGGAGGAAATTACACGCTTTTGTTCCGGCGAAGGCGTAACAGATATTGCACCGGCCCTGACGCTGCATAAGCGAGGAACACCAGCAGCAGGATGCGGGGCGGATCACTGAACACGACTGCAAAGACAAGGACGACCGCAAGGATGGCCACGAACGGCACGCGCCCCTTCAGATCCAGTTCCTTGAAGCTGTTGTATTTGATATTGCTGACCATCAGCATGCCGGCAGCGGCAACCAACAACGCCACCAGGAACGACATCTTGGAACCCTGGATACCGTAATCGCTGAAAGCCCAGACAATGCCGGCTACCACTCCCGCAGCTGCCGGACTGGCAAGGCCGATGAAGTAGCGTTTGTCGGCGGTGCCGACCTGGGTGTTGAAACGCGCCAGGCGCAAAGCTGCACCCGCGACATAGATGAAGGCAACCATCCAACCGACCTTGCCCATATCGCCCAACGCCCAGCCGAACGCCAGCAAGGCAGGCGCGACACCAAAGGCGACCATGTCCGACAGCGAGTCGTACTCGGCACCGAAGGCACTCTGGGTGTTGGTCATGCGGGCCACGCGACCATCAAGGCCATCGAGCACCATGGCCACGAAAATCGCGATGGCGGCGAATGCGAAATATTTGCTGGCACCGGCTGCGTCGCCAGCACTCAGGGCGCTCTGCGCACTCATCGAGCTGATGATCGAGTAAAACCCGGCGAACAGGTTCGCCGTGGTGAAAAGATTCGGCAGAAGATAGATACCACGATGCCTGACTTTACGGCCTTCGGCGTCATGCCCTTCTTCGACGTGTTCATCGATGGGCAGCAGGCTTTCGGCGTCGCTAGCCTGGTTTGGCTCTTCGGGACGTTCGCTCATGGAGATTACCTTGCAACGGGGTGGAAAGTTTCGACAGGTGTCTGGGACGACGGTTCGGCCGCAAACGAAGCAGCTTTATACCAGAACCGTCCCCCTCAAACGAAAAAACGCGGCCTAAGCCGCGTTTTTTCGCACAAGTAGCCGACTTAGTTTTTGGCTTTGTCGACGATCTTGTTGGCACCGATCCACGGCATCATGGAGCGCAGTTGCTCGCCGATGACTTCGATACCGTGAGCGGCGTTGTTGCGACGCTTGGCGGTCATCGAAGGATAGCCGGTAGCGCCTTCGCTGATGAACATCTTGGCGTATTCGCCGTCCTGAATACGTTTCAGGGCGTTGCGCATGGCCTGACGGGATTCGGCGTTGATCACTTCCGGCCCGGTCACGTACTCGCCGTACTCGGCGTTGTTGGAGATCGAGTAGTTCATGTTGGCGATACCGCCTTCGTACATGAGGTCAACGATCAGTTTCAGTTCGTGCAGGCATTCGAAGTAGGCCATTTCCGGCGCGTAGCCAGCTTCAACCAGGGTTTCGAAACCGGCTTTGACCAGTTCAACGGTACCGCCGCACAGTACGGCTTGCTCGCCGAACAGGTCGGTTTCGGTCTCGTCCTTGAAAGTGGTTTCGATGATGCCGGTACGACCGCCACCAACGCCAGCAGCGTAGGACAGTGCAACGTTCTTGGCGTTGCCCGAGGCGTCCTGGTAGATCGCGATCAGGTCAGGGATACCGCCGCCTTTCACGAACTCGGAACGTACGGTGTGGCCTGGTGCTTTCGGCGCGATCATGATCACGTCGAGGTCGGCGCGTGGCACGACCTGGTTGTAGTGGATCGCGAAGCCGTGGGAGAAGGCCAGGGTGGCGCCCTTCTTGATGTTCGGCTCGATTTCATTCTTGTACAGCGAGGACTGGAACTCGTCCGGGGTCAGGATCATGACCAGGTCGGCAGCAGCAACAGCCGAAGCAACGTCAGTCACTTTCAGGCCGTGGGCTTCTGCCTTGGCAACGGTAGCCGAACCTTTACGCAGGCCAACGGTAACGTCTACGCCGGAATCTTTCAGGTTGCACGCCTGGGCGTGGCCCTGGGAACCGTAACCGATGATGGCAACTTTCTTGCCCTGGATGATCGACAGGTCGCAGTCTTTATCGTAGAAAACTTTCATGAATTTCCCCTATATATCCAGGCCGTTCAGGCCATTCGCTAATTTGGTTTAGATGCTGAGTACTTTGTCGCCGCGCGCGATGCCGGTGACGCCACTACGGACGGTCTCCAGGATCGAGGCGGTGCCGATGGACTGGATGAAGCTGTCGAGCTTGTCGCTGGTACCGGTCAATTGAACGGTATACACGCTAGCGCTGACATCGACGATCTGCCCACGGTAAATATCGGTAGTGCGTTTGATCTCGGCGCGCTGGGCACCGGTGGCCTTGACCTTGACCAGCATCAGTTCGCGCTCGATGTGAGCACTTTCCGACAGGTCCACCAGCTTGACCACTTCGACCAGCTTGTTCAGGTTTTTGGTGATCTGCTCGATGATCTCATCGTGACCGACTGTGGTCAGCGTCAGACGCGACAGGGTCGGGTCTTCGGTCGGAGCCACGGTCAGGCTTTCGATGTTGTAGTTGCGTTGCGAGAACAGGCCAACCACACGAGACAGAGCGCCAGGTTCGTTTTCCAGAAGCAAGGAAATAATGTGCCGCATGATTAAGTACGCTCCGTCTTGCTCAGCCACATATCGCGCATCGAGCCGTCTTTGATCTGCATCGGGTAGACGTGCTCGCTGGTATCGACCGAAACGTCGATGATCACCAGGCGATCCTTCATGGCGAACGCTTCTTCCATCTTCGACTTCAGGTCTTTCGACTCGGTGATGCGTACGCCAACGTGACCATAGGCTTCGGCCAGCTTGACGAAGTCAGGCAGCGATTCCATGTACGAATGCGAGTGACGGCTGCCATAGCTCATGTCCTGCCACTGGCGAACCATGCCCAGAACGCCGTTGTTGAGGATGACAATCTTGACCGGCAGGCCATATTGCAGACAGGTGGACAGTTCCTGGATGTTCATCTGGATGCTGCCCTCGCCTGTCACACAGACGACGTCGGAGTCAGGGAAGCTCAACTTGATGCCCATGGCCGCCGGGAAACCGAAGCCCATGGTGCCCAGGCCGCCGGAGTTGATCCAGCGGTTAGGCTTGTTGAACTTGTAGTACTGCGCCGCGAACATCTGATGCTGACCGACGTCGGAGGCGACAAAAGCATCGCCCTTGGTCACCTCGCACAAGGTTTCGATCACGGTCTGCGGCTTGATCAGGCTACCGTCGCCCTTGTCATACGGGAACAAGCCACGGTCACCGCGCCACTCATCAACCTGCTTCCACCAACTGGCAACGGACTCCTTGTTCGGGGTTTCGCCGATCTCCTTGAGGATCGCGACCATTTCGGTCAGGACGCTCTCGACCGGACCGACGATAGGTACGTCGGCCTTGATGGTCTTTGAAATCGAAGCCGGATCGATGTCGATGTGAATGATCTTGGCATTCGGGCAGAACTTGGACGCGCCATTGATCACGCGATCGTCGAAACGCGCGCCTACAGCCAGGATCACGTCGGCATGGTGCATCGCGAGGTTGGCAGTGTAGCTGCCGTGCATGCCCAGCATGCCGATGAACTGGCGGTCGGTACCAGGGTAGGCACCGAGCCCCATCAGCGTATTGGTCACTGGCAGGTTGAGCATCTTCGCCAACTCGGTCAACTGCGCGGAGCCACCACCGAGAATCACGCCACCGCCGGCGTACATGACCGGACGCTTGGCCGCCAGGAGCATTTCGGCTGCCTTGCGGATTTGCCCGGAATGACCACGAACAGCCGGACTGTAGGAACGCAGCTTGGCTTTTTTCGGGAAGATGTATTCGAACTTCTCGGCCGGGTTGGTCATGTCTTTCGGGATATCGACAACGACGGGACCAGGACGACCGGATTGCGCCAGGTAGAACGCTTTCTTCATGACTTCCGGAATTTCCGAGGCGTGTTTGATCATGAAGCTGTGCTTCACGATCGGCCGGGAGATACCGATCATGTCGGTTTCCTGGAACGCGTCGGTACCTACCATGGTGCTCGGCACCTGGCCGGAAATGACCACCATTGGAATGGAGTCCATGTAAGCCGTGGCGATACCGGTGATGGCGTTGGTCGCGCCCGGGCCGGACGTCACCAGTACGACACCGGCTTTACCGGTGGCACGGGCATAGCCGTCAGCCATATGGGTCGCCGCTTGTTCGTGACGAACCAGGATGTGGGTCACTTCCGGTTCTTTGAACAGGGCATCGTAGACATGAAGAAGAGCACCGCCCGGGTACCCGTAGATATATTTGACGCCTTCGTCACGCAAAAAGCGGACGAGCATCTCACCGCCAGATAAAAGCTCCACGTTGTTCACCTCTAAAACGCCAGAATACCGTCCATGTCAGCATGGGACGGGTCTTAATAGGTTTACTTCTCGGCAGAGCATGAGCGACGGTGGTCGCCGACTACGTCAGCACTGACTGAGCAAGTATTGGGATCGTCCCAAGTGTTGCGGGCTTTTCCCACCCAGCGCGAGGTAACGCGTTGCGGGTGTAACAGGTCGACGCGGATGTGCGCCTCATGATCTGCTGAGTGGGTCTGCTTCTGGCAGTCCCTCTACAGCGGACTTTGGATTCTTCTGTTTCGTCCCCTGCAAGTCAAGTCGTCTATGTGCTTTATTGAAGTAAGCACATGAGAAAGCAAGAAAAAACCGCTAAACAGCAACTGTGTTAGCTTCAATTGCGCAACCCGAGACAAGGAAATGGCATGCGAACGTTTTTCCTGACCGCCGCCCTGCTGATGGGCCTCGGCCCATCGGTCATGGCCGCGCAGATTTACAAATGGGTCGATGAACAAGGCGTCACCCACTTTGACGCACAACCGCCGCAAGGCCGCCAAGCGGAAACCGTGGTCACGCCCTCTTCCTCGTCGGGCACTCCGACCGCGCCGCCACGCAGCAACACCATTGGCGATCAACAGGCCATCGACAAGTCGGTCAAGAGCCAGGTCGCCGAGCAGCTGGCTCAACTGAAGGTGTTCTGCGAGCAAGCCCGGACAAACCTGGCTCAACTCAAGAACAATCCGAGATTACGGGAAGATGTCGATGGGGAGTTGCGCCGCCTGAGCGAGGAGCAACGTCAGGAGCGCACGGCCGAGACGCAGCGGCAGATTGAAGAGAATTGCCAGTGATACGTTGAACCTGTAGGAGCGAGCATGTCGAGGCGTCGAACCGTCGCGATGATGGATCAGACCCCGCGGGGTGCCAGGCTGCCCAGCGTTATCGTTGACGTCCATCGCGACGGTTCGACATGCTCGCTCCTACAGATACAGCTATCTTTAGCGGGTGGCGGTGATCAGCAGGTCGAACTCTTTGAGCAGTTTCTGCAACTGCCGGTCCCGCCCCTGGACATTGCGAGAGGCGAAGACCATCTCGGCCATTTCCTGAATGCCAGAAGCATTGGGCAGCGGCAAATCCTGCTCCAGGATCATTTTCATGCGGGGCAGGAAGATCCATTGCAGCCACTGTTCGAAGTCCAGTGTATCGACCGAAAAGGGCTCGACACTGGACAACGCCTCAGCAGGAGGCGAGACATCGTCCCACCAGCCCTGAACCCTCAGTTCGCGCTCGATCAGCAGCAAGTGTTCGGCAATTTTTGGAAAACGCACGTCCATCACGAAGAGACCTTGGCCTTCTGACGAGCCAGTGCCGCGCCAGCAGAGTCACCTTGCTTCTCACGCGCCTGAGCAATCAAATCCCACAGGCTGGCCTGAAGCGCCGGACGCCCATTGGCGAATGTCAGGCCACGACGGGCAAACTGTTCAGCTTGCGCTGCATCGCCTTGGGCCATGCGCACCTGCGCCAGGCGATAAAGCACTTGCGGCTCACGGGGCGCAACGCGCTGGGCCCGCTCCAGGCTGGAAGACGCGCCATTCAGGTCGCCGCCAGCCTGTTGCTGTTGAGCGGTGGTCAACAGCGCCAATACCGGACCGTCCAATTGCTCGTCGGCCGACAGGCCACCGGCGCTCGCGGAGGGAATGCCGCTCGGGGTCGACGGCATGCTGTAGCTGCCCTGGTTGATCGGCGCCGACGAAGTGTCGATTGGGCCAGGGGTAATCGGGCCCGAGCTCGAAGGGCCTGGCGTGATCGGCGAAGTGCTGATCGGCGCGGACGAAACGGCGCCGCCGCCCGGCACCATGACCACGACACCGGTATCACCCTGCGGGATGGCCTGGCTCTGAGACTGCACCGGACGCTGTACCGTCGTCTGCCGGAAACCCCCATTGGCCGAAACCCGCTCGCTGTTGGATACGGCACTGCCCGAATCCACCACGGGAATGGAGCCACGCTGTACGCTGGAACAACCGCTGAGCAAAGCCACGGCGGTCATCGCCGGAATCAACCACTTGTTCACTTCAAACCCTCATTGCTTAATTCATCCAGCCCTTGACCCAATCCATCACCGTTTCGCCGGAAGCAGGTTCGCCACCACAGGCGGCGCCGGGAGGCGGTTCGCTGCCGCGAATATACGGCATCTGCACGGCGCCTGGGCAATTGGCATCGGAGCCCTGCCCGGTTCGCGAGTCAACCCAGGCCTGAACGACGTTGTCCGGTTGCGGCATGTCCAGCGGCAGCGGGTCGGCTTTGCGCATGAAACTGGTCCAAACCTGCAGCGCGCCGGTGGCACCGGTAAACGGAGTCTTGCCGTTATCATCGCGTCCCAGCCAGACCACCGCCAGCAAGTCCTGGCTGAAGCCTGCGAACCAACTGTCTCGCGAATCGTTACTGGTCCCGGTCTTGCCTGCCAGAGTCAGGGTTTTCGGCAACACGTTGTACACCGAACTGCCCGTACCTTCGCGCATCACTCGCTGCATGGCGTTCTGGATCAGGTAAATGGATGCCGGATCGAAACGCTGTTGAATCTGGAAAGGATAACGCTTGAGCGGCTCGCCCTCAGCCGTCAGTACGCTGCGAATCCCGCGCATTGGCGTATTGAAACCACCGTTGGCGAGCGTCTGGTACATGGTGGCGACCTCGATCGGGGTCATGCCACCGGCCCCCAGCAACATCGACGGGAACGCCGGGAATTCCCGGCTCACACCCAGTCGGGCCACCGTTTTCAGGACGTTGGGCACGCCCACCGCCAACCCGAGACGTGCGGTCGACAGGTTGTAGGAATGCGCCAGGCCTTGATACAGGAAAACCGTGCCATGGGAGCGGCGATCATAGTTCTGCGGCTTCCAGACTTGCCCGTCAGCACCTTTGACCGAAAACGATTCGTCCGACAGCCAACTGGTCAAGGAGTACTGGCTCGGTTTTTCCAGGGCGGTCAGATAAACCGCCGGCTTGATCAGCGAACCAATCGGTCGTACCGCATCCAGCGCCCGGTTGAAGCCGGCGAAACTCGCCTGGCGACTGCCGATCATGGCCTGGACTTCCCCGGTTTCCGGGTTGGTCACCACCATCGCCGCTTCGACATCATCAGAACCTTTGCGCCCCGCCAGCCGTTTGAAGGTGTCGTTGACCGAGGCTTCGGCTTTCATCTGCAGAATCGGATCGAAACTGGTGAAGATCCGCAGGCCTTCTTCAGTCAAGTCTTCGTCGCGGTAGTCTTCACGCAACTGACGTTTGACCAGGTCGATAAAGCCTGGGAACGAGCTGTCGGCCAGCTTGCCGCGAGTGGTCACGCCCAACGGCATTTTCTTCGCCGCCGCGACTTGCTCCGCCGTGGCGACGCCCTGTTGCTCGAGCACATCGAGCACCAGGTTGCGACGCTCCAGTGCGCGCTCGGGATTGCGACGCGGGTTGTAGTAGGAAGGCCCCTTGACCATACCCACCAACATGGCCACCTGATGCAGTTTGAGTTCGGACAATGGCTGCCCGAAGAAGAACTGACTGGCCAGACCGAAACCGTGCACCGCACGCTGCCCATCCTGACCGACGAACACCTCGTTGAGGTAAGCCTCAAGGATTTCGCGCTTGTCGTAGTGCAGTTCCAGCAACATCGCCATCATGGCTTCGGTGAGTTTACGAGTCAGGCTGCGCTCGCTGGTCAGGTAGAAATTCTTCACCAACTGTTGCGTCAGCGTACTACCACCCTGGGTCATTTTGCCGCCGGAGGTATTGACCCAGACGGCCCGGGCAATCGATTTGGGTGATACGCCCCAGTGGCTGTAGAAATCACGGTCTTCCACGGCAACCAGTGTTTCGAGCAGGTACGGTGGAACCTGATCGAGCTTGATCAGGATGCGGTCTTCAAGATTTTTCGGGTAGATGCCGCCGATCAGTAGCGGTTCCAGGCGCACCACAGACAGTTTCGAACCGTTGGTCGCCGAGAGTTCGGCCACGTAGTCGCCGGAGAAACGCACGCGCACCGGTTGCGGCTTTTCCAAGCCTTCATAGAACTGGAACCCCCGCGTGTTCAGGTCAACGGTGTTGCCACTGACAGAGGCAGCACCGGGGCCATTGCTGACGCTTTCGCGGCGATAGCCCAGGGCATCGAGTTCCGTCAGGAAGTCTTCTTTACTCAACTTCTGGCCGGTAAACAGCTCAAGCGGACGGGCGTACACCTTCGCCGGGATCGTCCAGCGCTTGCCGGAGAACTTCTCCTGGACGATGGCATCGAGGTAAACGGCGAATCCGGCGAGGAGCACAAGGCCGACCAGACTGAGTTTAATGGCCCAGCCCAGCCAGGGGCGCAGGCCCCGGGAAGGTGGTTTTTTAGGGGTTCGGGGAGATCGAGTACGAGTCATGGCGCCGGATTATACGCAGTTTATTCATAGTCAACAGGAGCGCACCGAGGTTTGCGTCGGGCGGACTTGTGGACATAATGGCGGCCAATAAATTCCCCAGACTCTGAAGGAAAGCCTGTGAGCCAGTCCCTGATCGCCGCCCTGCAAAACCCGGCCCTTTACCCACATCCGGTAGACGGGTTCCAGGTCATCGAGACCCATATCTCCTGGGTCATTCTCACGGGCCCCTTCGCCTATAAAGTGAAAAAGCCGGTGAATTTCGGTTTTCTGGACTTCACCAGCCTGGATGCCCGTGAGCATTTCTGCGGCGAAGAACTGCGCCTGAACCAGCGCCTGACCGATGATCTGTATCTGGAAGTGTTGCCAATCACCGGCAGCATCGACGCGCCACAACTGGGGGGTGATGGTCCCGCGCTCGACTTCGCGCTCAAGATGCGCCAGTTCCCGCAGAGCCAGTTGCTCAGCACCCTGCAAGCCAACGGTGAACTGACCACCGCCCATATCGACGAGATGGCCGCGCAGATCGCCCAGTTCCACCTCAACGCACCGAAAGTGCCAGCCGAACATGAAGCCGGCACTCCCGACAGCGTCATGGCACCCGTGCGGCAGAACTTCGAACAGATCCGCCCATTCCTCAGCGACAAGGCCGACCTGCTGCAACTCGACGCGCTTCAAGCTTGGGCCGAAAGCAGTTTCGATCGCCTCCAACCGCTGTTTGCCCAACGCAAAGCCGATGGGTTCATCCGTGAATGCCACGGTGATATCCACCTTGGCAACGCCACTGTCATCGGCGGCAAGGTCGTGATCTTCGACTGCATCGAATTCAACGAACCGTTTCGCTTCACCGACGTGTATGCCGACACCGGCTTCCTGGCGATGGACCTTGAAGACCGTGGCTTGAAGTGCCTGGCCCGTCGTTTCGTCAGCCAGTACCTGGAGTTGACCGGCGACTACCAGGGCCTGGAAGTGTTGAATTTCTACAAGGCCTATCGCGCGCTGGTTCGCGCCAAGGTCAGCCTGTTCAGCATGCCGGCCGAGGCCGATGCGGTGCAACGCGCCACGACCCTGCGCCAATACCGCAACTACGCCAACCTGGCCGAAAGCTACAGCACCATTCCTTCGCGCTTCCTGGCCATTACCCACGGTGTGTCCGCTGTCGGCAAAAGCCATGTGGCCATGCGCCTGGTCGAGGCTCTGGGGGCAATCCGGCTGCGTTCCGACGTGGAACGCAAGCGCATGTTCGGTGAGCAAACGGTCAAGAACGATCCTCAAGCCGGTATCTATAGCGACGATTCCAGCGTCGCGACCTACGCCCGCCTGCATGAAATTGCCACCCAGATCCTGCGCGCCGGCTTCCCGGTAGTGATCGATGCCACCTACCTCAAGCGTGATCAGCGTGATGGCGCCGCGCAGATCGCCGAAGCCACTGGCGCGCCGTTCCTGATCCTTGACTGCAATGCGCCACAAGCCGTGATCGAAAGCTGGCTGGCGATGCGTCAGGCAGACAAGAACGATCCTTCCGACGCCAACCTGGCCGTGATCGCTGCTCAACAGGCCAATCGTGAAGCGCTGACGCCTGCCGAGATTCTGTGCAGCAAACGCGTCCAGACCAATGAAAGCGGAACCCTGGACACCGTTGTTGCACAAATCCGTCAACGCCTGCCAGGCCTGTAAAGCGTATTTCAGTCGTGAAGCCTTCCACGGCTTCACGACTGTAACGTGGTGGCACTATACTGGCGTCATAAAACCAACAGGTGACCTGACATGAGCCAGCCCAAACTACTCGACACTCCGCTGTATGCTTTGCTGCACAAAGACGACATCAAGGGTTTCAACAACGAACGCCCCAAAGACGGACCTGTCGATATGGTCGGGGGTGATTTCCGTGGCCTGGACCTGCGTGAGTTGAATGCCGAAGGCGTCGACTTCAGCAATGCCTATTTCCGTTCCGCCGACCTGCGCGGTATCGACTTCACACGCTCGAACCTGGAGGGTGCAAGCCTGGCTCACGCCCAAATTTCCGGTGCGTACTTCCCGCCCGAGCTGAGCGCCGACGAGATTCTGATGTCGATGAATTTCGGCACACGCCTGCGTTATCGCTCGCGCTGAAAATGACGGGTCAGTCCGGCGCCGCGCTGCGCTGGACTGAAGGTGTCTCGCCGACTGCCAACTGACTACTTCCTGCCTTCCCGACGCGATTTCATCCGTCTACGTCCCCTCCCCCGCATGCTTCTTAGAAGCATTTGCTCCAAAACCGACCAAACAATCACGCTTTTCCTACTGATGGCTACACTCCTCAGAAGCTCGCCCACGCACCGTTCGGCCGTCGCAAGGAGGCTTGATGAATGATGAACTGCAGCATCTGAAGAATCTTGGCAAGACGTCGGCGCAGTGGCTGCATGCCGTGGGTATCCATAGCGCCTCGGATTTGCGCCGCCTTGGCGCTGTGGATGCCTATCGGGCCGTGCGCACGCGCGGGTTCCGGGCATCGAAAGTGTTGCTGTACGCGATTGAGGGAGCTCTGATGGATGTGCACTGGAACGACATTCCCGCAGAGCGCAAGGAAGCCCTGAATAAGCAGTTGGATGCTATTTCGTCACGCCACAAGAACTGAACGAGCCCTGCCGCCATGTATTTGCTTGGGGAACAACCGGCTTACGCCGACGCACTGATCAACCGTCTGCAGAATATCCCGACACGCCTGCTGGAGCATTTGACCCCGTGCGGTCCGGTGCTGGAATTCCGCGCAGTCGAGGACCTGGCGGCCGACTTGCCGGGCGATCAGTTGTTTGTCTTGAAAAATGGCTTGCTGTACGGATGCATCGACGAACGCCCACTGTTTTACCTTCATGAAGGTGATCTGGTCGGCTTGCGCCAGGAGGCCGATCTGCCGCGCTGCCGCTTGCGCACCGACAGCCCGATCGCGCTGATACCCTATTTGCGTAGCGAAGTGTTCCGACATATTTACGCTGACTCACAACGCTCGGAACTGTTCGTGCAGTACATGGCCGGGCAGAACGCGCTGCTGTCCGACGCCGTCGCGCGCCTCAAACAACCGGAGTTTCGCAGCACCAACGGTTTTCAGCGCGTGGCGCGTGGCGACCTGCTGATCAATCAGGGCGATGAGGCGGATCATGTTTTCGTCATTATTGAAGGACACGCCGAAGCCTTCGTCGACGGACACAAGGTGGGCGACATCCCCAGGGACGAGATTTTCGGCGCCATGGCGGTGTTCACCGGCGAGAAACGCAACGCGAGCGTGATTGCCAGCGAACCCAGCACGGTCATGTTGATCCCCAAGGATCAGTTTTTGAGCCTCACCCGCAGCAATCCGAAGATCGCCCACAGCCTGATCGAGAGCATGGCGCGCAGAATTGGCTCGTTGAATAAACAGGTTACACATCTGAGCACGATGAAAAATTCGCCCTGACGCCAATGACTACGCGGCCTCGCATCGCTGGAACAACAATTTTCAAATAAATGCAGAATCAGTTGTTGACTCGGTAATGAGAATCGATATGATTATCACAACTGGTCGCGAGACTGGTCGATATTTGAAAAGCCCTTGGTTCGGACTCTCAGATATCTCCTCATCAGGCTAATCACGGTTATTTGACCCGGCTCTTGCCGGGTCTTTTTTTGCCTGAGAAAAAGCCGCGCTATTTGCCGAACTGCTCACGCATCTGCGCGCAATAATCCGGTGCCTGCGTGACGGGTGTGTACCAAACGTAATCGGCCATTGCCGCCGTCACCTCATTGCCCTGCTCAGCCAACATCAAAACCGTCGGTGCCTGGGCCGGGCCCAAATCCAGGACATGGATCGGCACCCCAACATCCTTGCGTGCGTGGTAAGCCCCCGCCAATAACAACGCTGGAGCAGGTGCCGCGATCAGGCGCTGCGCCATGCGGCGGTCGCGCTGTTGCTGCACGGCGAGCATGGCCGGCATTTGTGATTCAGGCAGCAGGCCGCAATGGGATTCGCTGACTTGCGCCAGCAACTGCGCCCTGACCGTTTCGGCATTCGTGCGCGATCCACTCAGGACCGGCGGCTTGGCATAGATAGCACGGACCTTGTTGGTGTCCAGATTGGCAGCCAGCAACGGATAAGGTTGGGTCAGGGCGAAACTGACGATTGGCCCGTACAGGTTCCAGTCCCAACCTGCCTGCCAGGCCAAGGCACCGGGCAAGTCTGCCGGCAAAGTCGGGGCCTGGCGCAGATCATCGACACGGGCCTGCTGATCCGGCGTGAGCATCTCCAGCAACAGGCTGCCTTGGGGTCGCTGATCTCCCATTGACTGCAACAACCATCGCTGCAGTTCATGATGATCGAGGTTGTCGTGCTGTTCACCCACGATCAATCGCGCCGATTTGGCCAGTTGCGACACAAGCTCTTGCGCGCTCAGCACTTGGCCAGTGCGCAAGTCGCGAATCTCGCCGACAACCTGCGGCGGTGCAGAAACGTGTTGGCAGGCACTCAGCAACAGCCCCGCCAGAATTACCCAGATACGCATGCGCTCACCCTGTGGTTTCAGCGGGCGATGATCAACGGATGCCCGCGCTCCGGATGCTGTTGAACCAATACGTCCAGACCGAATACGGACTTGAGCGGTCCTGGGCGCAGCACCTGTTCAGGTGTATCGAGCGCCACCGGACGCCCGCCTTCGAGTAACAACAGGCGGTCACAGTAACGCGCCGCCAGGTTCAGATCATGCAGGATCACCATGACCGCCGCACCGCGGTCAGCGAATTCGCGCACCGCCTGCAGGGTCGTGTGCTGGTGCAGCGGATCGAGCATCGAGGTCGGCTCGTCCAGCAGCAGGGTCTGCCCAACTTCGCCGGGCCAGAGTTGAGCCAGCACACGGGCCAGGTGCACCCGCTGACGCTCGCCACCGGACAATGCCAGATAACTGCGCCCCATCAAATGCCTGGCGTCGGCGGCCTGCAAGGCGGCCGCGACGATTTCGTCGTCCCGGAGTCGCCCGCTCTCATGCGGCAAGCGCCCCATACCGACCACTTCCTCCACGCGAAACGCGAAATCCAGGGTCGATACCTGCGGCAATACAGCCAGGCGCTGCGCACGGCGGGCGCCCGTCCATTCGCGCAACTCGCGATCGTCGAGCCACACGCTGGGTTGATCCGCGTGCAACTCACCTGCCAAGGCACTCAGCAGCGTACTTTTACCGGCTCCGTTCGGCCCCAGCACGCCGAGTACTTCACCGGGCTTGAGCTCAAGCGTGATGTCCGTCAGGACCCGTTGGTGCCCCCTATGGATGTGCAGATTTTGCGTTCGCAACATCAGGCACGCCCCCGCAGTAACAGATACAGAAAGAACGGCGCACCAATGAACGCCGTAACAATCCCGATCGGCAGCTCGGCCGGCGCCAACGCCAGGCGCGCCACCAGATCGGCCAAGAGGAGCAGGCTCGCCCCCGCCAGCACCGAAGCCGGCAACAGGACACGATGATCCGGGCCCGCCAGCAAGCGCACCAGATGCGGCACGACCAACCCGACGAAGCCGATCATTCCCGCCGCCGCCACCGCTGCCCCAACCCCCAGCGCCGTACAAAACACCAGCTCGCGCTTGAGTCCTTCGACATCGATGCCCAGGTGACCGGCCTCCGACTCGCCGAGCAACAACGCATTCAGCGCTCTGGCCCGGCGCGGCAGCCACAACGCCACGCCGACACTGATCAGCAACAATGGCCAAAGTCGCGAATAACTGGCGCCATTGAGGCTACCCAGGTTCCAGAACGTCAGCGTGCGCAAGGTCGCGTCATCCGCCAGATAGGTAAACAGCCCAACGGCGGAACCGGCCAGTGCGGTCAAGGCGATACCGGCCAGCAGCATGATCGCGACATGGGTCTGCCCATTTCGCCGGCCCAGTCGGTACACCAGCGCGGTCACGCCAAGACCACCGAGAAACGCGCACAGCGACAACAAATACGGCCCGGCGGATTCAGGCAACCCCCCAAAAGCCGAGCCGCCGACAATCGCGATCGCCGCACCCAAGGCCGCGCCGCTGGAAACGCCAACCAGGCCCGGATCAGCCAGCGGATTGCGAAACAGGCCTTGCATCGCCACACCCGACAGCGCCAATACGCCGCCCACCGCCAACCCGAGCAAGGTACGCGGTAGGCGAATCTGGCCCAGGATCAGTTCAGCCTGTTCCAGCCCATCGGCGGCAATCGGCAAACCGAGCATGCGCAACGTCGCGCGCAGGGTATCGAACAACGGCAGGCTGACTGGCCCCAGCGCCAGAGACAGCCAGATCGCCAGCACGCACAGGACACCCAGGCCAATGAACAAAGTCCGTGGTTTTACGAGTACGGTCATGGAGTGGCAGTGCCGGGGTAGAACAGATCACTGATGTTTTTCAAGGCAGCGGGCAATCGAGGGCCGAGTCCACCCACCAGAAGGGTCGGATCAAGTTCCATGACCCGCCCATCTTTAGCGGCACGGGTTGAGGACAGGATCGGATTTTCCTTGAACAACGCGGCACGCGCCGCTTCGCCAGTCAGGGCACGGTCAGCGAAGACCAATACTTCGGGGTCCAGGCTGATCAGGGATTCGTTGGAAAAAGGTTTGTAACCGGCGTGGGTCGCCAGATTATGCCCGCCGGCTTTCTGGATCAGCCAGTCGGCCGCGGTGTCCTTGCCGGCGATCAGGGGTTTGCCACCCGCATGCCCCACCAATAACAGCACCCCAGGCGACGATTGCGTCAACTGCGCCTTGGTGACGCGGACTTTCTGCTGGTCCAGTTGCTGTTGATAGTCCTGATACACCTGCGCAGCCTTGTCTTCAGCCCCCAGCAACTTGCCCAGGTGCTGCAGATTGCCTTGAAGCGTTGGCAGATCAGGCTGGGCGGAAAACAGTTCGACTTTTACCCCGGCAGTACGAATCTGCGACAGCACCGGCGGCGGCCCCATTTCCTCGGTGCCCACCAGAATGTGTGGGCGCAGGCTCAAGACACCTTCCGCCGACAGCTGCCGTTGATAGCCGATGCTCGGTAACGCCTTGAGAGATGGTGGGTGCTGGCTGGTGGTGTCGACTCCGACCAGTTTCGATTCGCCCCCCAGTTCACAGACCCATTCCGACAGGGCGCCTCCGGCACTGACCCAACGTTGTGGCAACTCGGCCGCCATGGCGTGATGGCTGGCGAAAAGTCCGACGCAAAGCGCAACAACGCGGGTACTCAGACGCATAAACGACTTCCTTTGAAAGGTTTTCCCAGACATTGAGATGTCAGGCCAAGTATCCTCGGCTCCGTGCACCTTTGTCCCACGGACAAGTCGGCCATTTGATAATTGTTTGCATTTGAACGTCAAGCTCGGACATATCCAGTCACGAGCCGTCGGCGTTGAGGAGAGTCATGAAGTTTCTCTGCGCCGGCACTGAGCTGGCCGATTCCAGCAGCCGCGGTTTCGACGTCGAGGGGCGGAAGCTGTTCGCCGTGCGTCGCAACGGCCTGGTCCATGTTTATCTCAACCGCTGCCCGCACCGTGGCGTAGGGCTGGAATGGACGCCCGACCAATTTCTCGACCCGAGTAACACCCTGATCCAGTGCGCCACCCATGGCGCATTGTTCCTGATTGAGGACGGCGAATGCGTGGCCGGCCCCTGCGCCGGACAATTTCTCACCGGCATTGATTGCCGCGAAGACGACCAGGGTATCTGGATCAGCGTCTAACGACCGAGCAACACGTCCAGTCGCCGCTCAACCCGCATTTCTTCATGGCTCAAGCGCACACCGTACGCCAGCACCTCGACTCCACACGCTACTGCTTCTCGCAATGCCGACGCGTAGGCCGCATCGATTTCGTCCGCTGGGCGCACGGCGTCGATATCGTTCAGGCACACGCAGTACAATTGCACAGCGCGGATGCCGTCCCTGGCCAGATGCGCCAGCTCACGCAAATGCTTGGCACCCCGCTGGGTCACCGCATCGGGAAACGCCGCAACGGATGATCCGTCGAAGCCCAGTGTCACGCTTTTGACCTCCACATAGGCGGGGCCACTCGGGTAGTCGAGACGAAAATCGATGCGACTTCGTTCCTGTCCGTAAGCCACTTCACGCTTGAGCTCGGTAAAACCAGCCAGTTCGGTGATGACGCCGCCACGCAGCGCCTCCTCGACCAAACCATTGGCACGTCCGGTATTTACGCAAAACAGCCGTCCTTGTGGGGTTTCACCGATTTCCCAAGTGCCCGTCAATTTGCGCTTCGGGTCGTTTGAGCGACTGAACCACACTTGACCGCCTTCAACCTGGCAATTAAGCATCGAGCCGGTATTCGGGCAATGTAGGGTGAGGAACTCGCCGTCAACGGTCTCGATATCGGCGAGAAACCGCTTGTAGCGCCGGATCAGGCGACCTTCTTCGAGGGGCGGGTGAAAACGCATCAGCCTTGCCAGCTCCGCAAGCCGCGAGCGATGCGCTCAACCGCTTCCTGTAGGCGCGGCAGACTCTGGGTGTAGGCAAACCGAACGTGATGGCTGGACTGGTAGCGCCCGAAATCGAGACCAGGCGTAATTGCAACATGCTCGGTTTCAAGGAAATGTTTACAGAACGCGAAGGCATCACCGCCGAACTGGCTGATATCGGCGTACAAATAGAAGGCGCCCTCAGGCTCCACGGCAATATTGAATCCCAGCTCACGCAGGGCCGGCAACAGGAAGTCCCGACGTCGGCCAAATTCGGCGCGGCGTTCTTCAAGAATATTAATAGTCGCCGGTTCGAAACAGGCCAAAGCCGCATGCTGGGCCACGCTTGGGGCACTGATGTAGAGGTTCTGGGCCAGTTTCTCCAGCTCACCTACCGCTGCCTCCGGTGCCACCAGCCAGCCCAGCCGCCAACCGGTCATGCCGAAATACTTGGAAAAACTATTCAGCACAAAGGCGTCGTCGTCGACTTCCAGGACGCTGGCGGCATCGGTGCCGTAAGTCAGGCCGTGGTAGATCTCGTCCACCACCAGATGACCGTGACGCGCCTTGATTGCATCGGATAACCCGGCCAGGTCGTCGCGGCTCAGGATCGTACCCGTCGGGTTGGCGGGCGAGGCCACCAGCGCACCGACGCTGTCTTTGTCCCAATGACGCTCGACGAGATCCGGCGTCAGTTGATATCGCACCTCGGGCCCCACAGGGACAAGCTGCGCCGCACCTTCGACCAGTCGCAGAAAATGCCGATTGCACGGGTAGCCCGGATCCGCCAGTAGCCAGTGTTTGCCCGGATCCACCAGCAAGGCACTGGCCAGCAGCAACGCGCCGGAGCCGCCGGGGGTAATGAGGATGCGCCGCGGATCGATACCCAAACCATAACGCTGCTGATAGAAACCCGAAATGGCCTCGCGCAGTTCTGGAATGCCGCGGGCGGCAGTGTAACGGGTCTTCCCTGCCGACAACGCCGCTTGGCCGGCCTGGATGATCGGCTCGGCGGTGGTGAAATCCGGCTCGCCGATTTCCAGATGAATCACATCAAAGCCGGCCGCTTGCAGTTCATTGGCCCGCGCCAGCAGCGCCATGACATGGAACGGTTCGATCGCGCGACTGCGGGCACTGTAGGACTGGGCCATTAGCCTTCCTTCAACAAAAGGGGAAAAACCGATTCTACCCAAGCGCGGGAACGAGCGAGAACCAAAAGCGGTCAGACACCTGGTACCCCTGGCCACAAACGACTCATACGCGTGCGCCAGGTTTGACTAAAATCATTACTTGATCAGGCCTCCATCGCCAGCAGACAAGGCTTTGCAATCATTTGCAAGCCCCACCGGGCCGTGACCTCGACATCCGGGAGTAGCGCGGTCCGACTTGATCTGTTAAGTTCGCCCGCTTGCAGCCGCAGGGCCGGCAGGTGCCGGTGATGGAGCAATCCTGCGCAGATGGATTACAAGAGTAGAGGCGGTCTATTTCATGTCCACCCAAGCAAAGCAACAGCCAATCAGCGGTTTCGAACCTTACGTTCAAACCAAGGGTGAGGAATACATGGGCAAGCCCATGCGCGCTCACTTCACCAAGGTCCTGAACAAGTGGAAACAGGACTTGATGCAGGAAGTCGACCGCACGGTTGATCACATGAAGGACGAAGCAGCCAACTTCCCGGACCCGGCAGACCGTGCCAGCCAGGAAGAAGAGTTTGCCCTCGAACTGCGCGCCCGCGACCGCGAGCGCAAGCTGATCAAGAAGATCGACAAGACTCTGCAACTGATCGAAGACGAAGAGTACGGCTGGTGCGAATCCTGCGGCGTCGAGATTGGCGTCAAGCGTCTGGAAGCCCGCCCTACCGCCGACATGTGTGTTGACTGCAAGACCCTGGCGGAAATCAAGGAAAAACAAGTCGGCAAGTAATGGCGATTTGAATGAAGAACGGAGCGTGCGAACGCTCCGTTTTTGTTTCTGATATTTACCCGCCCCTGTAGGAGCGTAAGCCTGAAAGATATCGCGCCATGAAATCCCGCACCTACATCGGACGCTTCGCCCCCACCCCAAGCGGACATCTGCATTTCGGTTCGCTGGTCGCCGCGCTGGCTTCGTACCTCGACGCCCGTGCAGTGGGTGGGCGTTGGCTGATGCGCATGGAAGATCTCGATCCGCCGCGGGAAGAGCCCGGCGCGCAGGCAGCCATTCTCCACGCCCTGGAAAGCTACGGTTTCGAGTGGGATGGCGAACTGGTCCGCCAGAGCGAGCGCCACGACGCGTACGCCAACATGCTCGATCAGTTGTTCAATCACGGCCTGGCGTACGCCTGCACCTGCTCGCGCAAACAGCTTGAGCCCTATCACGGCATTTATCCCGGGCTGTGCCGCAATGTCGGTCACAGTCCTGAAGGCGCAGCCATCCGTCTGCGCGTCCCCGAGCTCGAATATCACTTCATCGACCGCGTGCAGGGTGAGTACCGCCAGCACTTGGGCCGGGAGGTCGGTGACTTCGTGATCCGTCGCCGCGATGGCCTGTACGCCTATCAATTGGCGGTGGTGCTCGATGACGCCTGGCAGGGCATCACCGATATCGTTCGCGGCGCCGACCTGCTGGACTCTACCCCGCGCCAGTTGTACCTGCAGGAACTGCTCGGTCTGCGGCAGCCTCGTTATCTGCACATTCCTCTGATCACCCAGCCTGACGGCAACAAGCTCGGCAAGTCCTACCGCTCGCCGCCACTGACCAAAGATCAGGCAACCCCCTTATTGCTGCGGGCACTGCGGGCACTCGGGCAAAATCCCGGGACCGAACTGACCTACGGCACGCCCCGGGAAGTGTTGGACTGGGGCATCGCCCACTGGGATGCATCGAAGATCCCGCGCACACTCAACCTGCCCGAAGCGCAACTACAGTGATCAGGCTTGCAGTGGCTCACCCATCCGTTACCATCGCCGCACGTTTTCAGGCACGTGCATAAATAAAGAGAGGCCGGGATGTACATCTATCGCTTGGTCCTGCTCCTGGTAGTGGGGATCTATCTGTTCTCCCCAGCCATCATGGATTGGTGGATCGACGCCACAGGCGCCTGGTATCGCCCTTATCTGCTCTGGCTGATCCTGATCGTCGTGACCTTCATCCTGCAGAGCCAAAAAGATGCCGATGAGCTTTAGTCTGACCCAGATGATCCTGATCAGCGCCGCCTACCTGGCAGTGCTGTTTGGCGTGGCCTGGGTCAGCGAACGGGGCATGATCCCCCGGGCGATCATTCGCCACCCGCTGACGTACACCCTGTCGCTGGGGGTCTACGCCAGTGCATGGGCGTTTTACGGCACGGTTGGCCTGGCCTACCAGTATGGCTATGGCTTTCTGTCGAGTTACCTCGGGGTTTCCGGTGCATTCCTGCTGGCGCCGGTGTTGCTGTACCCAATCCTGAAAATCACCCGCACCTATCAGTTATCGTCACTGGCCGACCTGTTCGCGTTCCGCTTTCGCAGTACCTGGGCGGGCGCGCTGACCACCATCTTCATGTTGATCGGCGTGCTGCCGTTGCTGGCCCTGCAGATTCAAGCGGTGGCCGACTCCATCAGCATTCTCACCGGCGAACCGGTACAGCATCGCGTGGCGCTGAGCTTCTGCGCATTGATTACCCTGTTCACGATTTTCTTCGGTTCACGACACATCGCCACTCGCGAGAAGCATGAGGGCCTGGTGTTTGCGATTGCCTTTGAGTCGGTGATCAAGCTGATCGCCATTGGCGGTGTTGGCCTGTATGCCCTTTATGGTGTATTCGACGGCCCCCAACAGCTTGAGCTTTGGTTGCTGCAAAACCAGACCGCCCTCGCCGCCCTGCACACGCCCTTGCAGGAAGGCCCGTGGCGCACGTTGTTGCTGGTGTTCTTCGCGTCGGCGATCGTGATGCCGCACATGTACCACATGACCTTTACCGAAAACCTCAACCCGCGCTCGCTGGTCAGCGCGAGCTGGGGCTTGCCGCTGTTCCTGCTGTTGATGAGTCTGGCGGTGCCGCTGATTCTCTGGGCCGGACTGAAACTGGGTGCCACCACCAATCCTGAATTCTTCACCTTGGGCATCGGCATCGCCGCCAACAGTCCGGCCCTGGCGCTGCTGGCCTATGTCGGAGGGTTGTCGGCCGCCAGCGGCCTGATCATCGTCACCACCCTGGCCCTGTCCGGGATGGCCCTGAACCACCTGGTGCTGCCGCTTTACCAGCCCCCTGCCGAAGGCAACATCTATCGCTGGCTGAAGTGGACCCGCCGCGCCTTGATCGTCGCGATCATCATGGCCGGCTACGGTTTCTACCTGCTGCTGGGGGCCGAGCAGGACCTTGCAAACCTGGGCATCGTCGCGTTCGTCGCCACCCTGCAGTTCCTGCCTGGCGTGTTGTCGGTCCTGTACTGGCCGACCGCCAACCGTCGCGGCTTCATCGCCGGCCTGCTGGCGGGGATATTGGTGTGGCTGATCACCATGCTGTTACCCCTGGTGGGCAACCTTCAGGGTTTCTACATTCCGCTGCTGAACATGATCTACGTGCTGGACGACACCAGTTGGCACATGGCGGCCATCGCATCGCTGGCCGCCAACGTGCTGATGTTCACCCTGATTTCACTGTTCACCAACGCCAGCACCGAAGAGGCCAGCGCCGCCGAAGCCTGCGCGGTCGACAACGTGCGTCGCCCGCAACGCCGGGAACTGCATGCCGCCTCGCCCCAGGAATTCGCCACGCAACTGGCCAAGCCCCTGGGTGCCAAGGCGGCACAGAAGGAAGTCGAACAGGCCCTGCGCGATCTCTATCTGCCGTTCGACGAACGCCGGCCGTATGCCCTGCGCCGCTTGCGGGACCGGATCGAAGCCAACCTCTCCGGCCTGATGGGGCCGAGCGTGGCACAAGACATGGTCGAAACCTTCCTGCCGTACAAGGCTGGCGGCGAAAACTACGTCACCGAAGACATTCATTTCATCGAAAGTCGCCTTGAGGATTATCACTCGCGCCTGACCGGCCTGGCCGCCGAACTCGACGCCCTGCGCCGCTACCACCGCCAGACCCTGCAGGAATTGCCCATGGGCGTTTGCTCCCTGGCCAAGGACCAGGAAATCCTCATGTGGAACAAGGCCATGGAGGAGCTCACCGGCATCGCCGCGCAACGCGTGGTCGGTTCGCGCCTGAGCACCATTACCGAACCGTGGAAGGGCCTGCTGCAAGGTTTCATCAACGTGCCGGACGAGCACTTGCACAAGCAGCACCTGGCTCTCGATGGCCAGACCCGCTGGCTCAACCTGCACAAGGCGGCCATCGATGAACCACTCGCGCCGGGCAACAGCGGGCTGGTACTGCTGGTCGAAGACCTGACCGAAACCCAGATGCTCGAAGACAAACTGGTGCACTCCGAGCGTCTGGCCAGCATCGGCCGTCTCGCAGCGGGCGTGGCCCATGAGATCGGCAACCCGATTACCGGCATTGCCTGCCTGGCTCAGAATCTGCGCGAAGAGCGTGAGGAAGATGGCGAGCTCAAGGAAATCAGCGGCCAGATCATCGAGCAGACCAAACGCGTGTCGCGCATCGTCCAGTCATTGATGAGCTTCGCCCATGCCGGGAGCCATCAGCACAACGATGAAGCCGTCTGTCTGGCCGAGGTGGCCCAGGATGCCATCGGCCTGCTGGCGCTGAACCGACGCAATTTCGAGGTACAGTTCTACAACCTGTGCGATCCCGAGCACTGGGTCGAAGGCGATCCGCAACGACTCGCCCAGGTCCTCATCAATTTGCTCTCAAACGCCCGTGACGCCTCGCCTCCGGGCAGCGCGGTGCGGGTCAAGAGCGAAGCCTACGAACACACGGTCGACCTGATCGTCGAAGACGAAGGCAGTGGCATACCCAAGAACATCATGGACCGACTGTTCGAGCCTTTCTTCACCACCAAGGACCCTGGCGAAGGCACCGGTCTGGGCCTTGCACTGGTCTATTCCATCGTTGAAGAGCATTATGGACAAATCACCATCGACAGCCCGGCTGATGTTCAAAGCCAACGCGGCACCCGTATCAGGGTCACTTTGCCGCGTCATGTCGAAGCGACGTCCGCTGTGAACTGAGACCGTCGAGAGTATCGAATCAATGCCGCACATTTTGATCGTCGAAGACGAAACCATTATCCGCTCCGCCTTGCGCCGCCTGCTGGAACGTAACCAGTACCAGGTCAGCGAAGCCGGTTCAGTGCAGGAAGCACAAGAACGCTTCACTATTCCCACGTTCGACCTGATCGTCAGTGACCTGCGCCTTCCGGGCGCGCCGGGGACTGAACTGATCAAGCTTGGCCAAGGCACTCCGGTGCTGATCATGACCAGCTACGCCAGCCTGCGCTCGGCGGTCGACTCGATGAAGATGGGCGCGGTGGACTACATCGCCAAACCCTTCGACCACGATGAAATGCTCCAGGCCGTTGCACGCATCCTGCGTGACCGGCAATCGGCACCGGCCGGCGGCGAAACGGTAGCGGGCAAAGCTGCCAATGGTGCGGCCAAACCGGGCACCGACAACAGCAATGGCGAAATCGGCATCATTGGCTCATGCCCACCGATGCAGGACCTCTACGGCAAGATTCGCAAAGTCGCACCGACCGACTCCAATGTGCTGATCCAGGGCGAGTCCGGCACCGGCAAGGAATTGGTGGCGCGTGCCCTGCACAACTTGTCCAGGCGCGCCAAGGCACCGATGATCTCGGTGAACTGTGCAGCCATTCCGGAAAGCCTGATCGAGTCCGAACTGTTCGGCCACGAGAAAGGTGCCTTTACCGGTGCAAGCGCCGGGCGTGCCGGCCTGGTGGAAGCTGCGGACGGCGGCACGCTGTTCCTTGACGAAATCGGTGAATTGCCACTCGAAGCCCAGGCTCGTCTGCTGCGCGTGTTGCAGGAAGGCGAGATACGCCGGGTCGGCTCCGTGCAGTCGCAGAAGGTCGACGTGCGCCTGATCGCCGCGACCCACCGCGACCTCAAGAGCCTGGCGAAAATCGGCCAGTTCCGTGAGGACCTGTACTACCGCCTGCACGTGATTGCGCTGAAACTGCCGGCATTGCGCGAACGCGGCGCCGACGTCAACGAAATCGCCAATGCGTTCCTGGCACGCCAAAGTGCGCGCATCAACCGCACCGACCTGAAGTTTGCCCCTGACGCGGAGCAGGCCATCCGTCACTATTCGTGGCCGGGTAACGTGCGCGAGCTGGAAAACGCAGTCGAACGCGCGGTCATCCTAAGCGAGAGCCCGGAGATTTCCGCCGAGCTGCTGGGCATCGACATCGAACTGGGCGATCTTGAAGACGACGAGTTCATCGGCCTGGCGCCGCAACAGGGCAATGGCGCTGCCAGCAGCAGCCATGAGCCGACCGAGGACCTGTCGCTGGAGGACTACTTCCAGCACTTCGTTCTTGAGCATCAGGACCACATGACCGAGACCGAGCTGGCGCGCAAACTGGGGGTCAGTCGCAAATGCCTGTGGGAGCGCCGTCAGCGCCTGGGCATTCCGCGGCGCAAGACCGGGGTGGCCAGCGAGAGCTGAACGTCACCTGAAGGGTGCGCCAGTAACACATGACTTTGTGAAAAAACTGTTACCGCAGGCTTTTCGCGTAACAGAAGCCGGGGCTTACGGTAACGAAGCCCCGTTTTTTTTTGACCTCAAAAAACCGACCGCGAGGGTGTAAGCCCTTGTTTTACTGGGGTTCGCAAAAGTTGGCACGCACCCTGCTATATGTTTGGTACAAGAACAATAACAAGCAATGCATAAGACAATAAAAATAAGACGAATCGACTCACGCACAATAAAAACAAGACGGCGAGAGGCGCAGCTAACTGATTCTTTTGGAGAGGCGTTGTATTTGGGGCGTGCCCCACGACCAGGCCGAGAACAACAAAAACTGTCCTAAGACAGAGCCTGAACTGGTTGGATCGCAAGATCACTGCAACACAGCGACCAAAGCAATCCGTTTGCTCTTGGCTCCCGATTGGGAGGGTCATGAAGGAAAAGCTTCATGACGAGGGCACTCAACAAAAACAAAAAGCCCGAAACCAATAACAAAAATAGAGCATGCAACTACTTCTTGGGGAGCTTCGGCTCCCCTTGTAGTTTCCGTCTTCCGGACCTCTTCCTACGGTGTCCTACACCATCCTCTGACTAAATGCTAGAATCCCCGCCCATCATGCGGTCATTCTTCGTTTTGGCCGAACATTCCTTCAAACAGTGCATCCCATGCTGAAGAAGCTGTTCCAGTCATTCCGTTCTCCCAAGCGTATTACGCAACACATCCGCAGCACGCCTGAAGTGCTTAACAGCGGCCAACATTCGCTGCAAAAGGCGCAATTCAGCCGCTACGCGGTGAACATTGTCGAACGCCTGCAGAGCGCCGGTTACCAGGCTTACCTGGTCGGTGGCTGCGTGCGCGACATGCTGCTGGGCATCACGCCCAAAGACTTCGACGTCGCCACCAGCGCCACGCCCGAGCAAGTTCGCGCCGAATTCCGGAATGCGCGCATCATCGGTCGTCGCTTCAAGCTGGTGCACATCCATTTCGGTCGTGAAATCATCGAAGTCGCGACCTTCCGCGCCAATCACCCGCAAAACGACGAGGAAGAAGACAGCAACCAGTCCTCGCGCAACGAGAGCGGACGCATCCTGCGCGATAACGTCTATGGCACCCTGGAGGAGGACGCACAACGTCGCGACTTCACCATCAACGCCCTCTATTACGACCCGGTCAGCGAGCGCATCCTTGATTACGCCAACGGCGTACACGATATCCGCAATCACCTGATCCGCCTGATCGGCGACCCGAAGCAGCGTTACCAGGAAGACCCGGTGCGGATGCTGCGGGCCGTGCGTTTTGCCGCCAAGCTCAATTTCGGCATTGAAAAGCACAGTGCCCAGCCGATCCGTGACCTGGCACCGATGCTGCGCGAGATCCCGTCGGCGCGTCTGTTCGAAGAAGTGCTGAAGTTGTTCCTCTCCGGCCATGCCGCCGACACATTCGAGATGCTGGTCGACCTGCAATTGTTCGATCCGCTGTTCCCGGCGAGCGCCGAGGCACTGGAATACAACCCGACGTACACACACACGCTGATCAGTGAAGCGTTGATCAACACCGATCTGCGCATCAAGCAGAACAAACCGGTGACCCCCGCGTTCCTTTTTGCCGCCTTGCTCTGGCCTGCCCTGCCTGCTCGCGTCTTGCGCCTGCAAGAGCGTGGCATGCCGCCAATCCCGGCGATGCAGGAAGCCGCTCACGAACTGATTGCCGAACAATGCCAGCGCATCGCGATTCCGAAGCGATTCACCCTGCCCATCCGTGAAATCTGGGACATGCAGGAACGCCTGCCGCGACGCAGCGGCAAACGCGCCGACCTGTTGCTGGACAACCCGCGATTCCGCGCCGGTTACGACTTCCTGCTGCTGCGTGAAAGCGCGGGCGAGCAGACCGACGGCCTGGGTGAATGGTGGACCGACTATCAGGATGCCAACGACAGCGAACGTCGCGACATGATCCGCGACCTCGGCGGCAAGGACGATGGCGCCCCCGGGGCTCCCCGCAAACGTCGTCGCAGCACCGGTGCCAAGCGCAAACGAGCGGCTGGTGCACCGAGCGCATCGGGCGAGTAGCGCCATGGAACGCATCTACATTGGCATGGGCAGCAACCTGGCTGACCCTGCCGAACAACTGCGCAGCGCACTCGATGCGCTGTCGCGTTTGCCGCAGACCACCCTGGCCGGCGTCTCCGCGTTTTATCAGAGCGACTCACTGCTACCCGGCCAACCGCGCTACACCAATGCGGTGGCCGCCCTCGACAGCTCACTGGCGCCACTGGCGCTGCTGGACGCGTTGCAAACAATCGAAAACGGCCAGGGCCGCGAACGTCTCGAACGCTGGGGACCGCGCACGCTGGACCTCGACATTCTGCTGTTCGGCGATCGCCTGATCGACGAACCACGCCTCAAGGTGCCCCACTACCACATGCAGGAGCGCGCCTTCGTCCTGTATCCGTTGGCCGAACTGGCGCCGGCAGACCTGCGCCTGCCGGATGGCCGCACATTGGCCGACATGCTCGCCGCCTGCCCGTTCGTCGGACTCGAACGCCTCCCGCACGCCCCCCTGTAGGAGCGAGTTTGCTTTAGATTGCGACAGGCCAGTTAGCTCAGCAGTGACTGACACTCCGAAATCGCGAGCAAGCTCGCTCCTACAGGGGGAGTCTTGTGTTGCCAGTGCTGAAACGCATCAGTCCCCTTCGGTAACACCCCTGTCGTAACAATGCGGTAACACACGTAATTGACTTCCCGAGTTCTCCTCACGACTATAGGCGTCCCGCTGCCGTCAACTCGGCAGTAAAGGGCGCAATCCAGGCCTTAAAAGCACGACAACAGAGCGTGCGCCTGTATTTAACGAAGAATCACGCGCGTTACTCGCAGTAGTTTCCACAGCGCCTGAATGAGGAACTTTTGATGCCAGCCATCACCCTGACCACGCTGCAAGGTCTCAAGCAAAAAGGTGAAAAAATCACCATGCTGACCTGCTATGACGCCACCTTCGCACACGCCTGCAACGAGGCTGGCGTCGAAGTGCTGTTGGTGGGCGACTCCCTCGGCATGGTTCTACAAGGTCATGACAGTACTTTGCCGGTGACCACTGCCGAAATGGCTTACCACGTCGCGGCCGTCAAACGTGGAAACACCGACGCTTTGATCCTCGCCGACCTGCCATTCATGGCTTACGCCACCCTCGAACAAACCATGATCAACAGCGCCACGCTGATGCAGGCGGGTGCGCACATGGTCAAGGTCGAAGGGGCACTGTGGCTGGCGGAATCGATCCGCCTGCTGGCCGAGCGTGGCATTCCGGTCTGTGCACACTTGGGGCTGACTCCGCAGGCGGTGAACCTCCTCGGCGGTTACAAAGTCCAGGGCCGCAGCGAGAATCAGGCGCGGCAGATGCGGGCCGATGCCATTGCCCTGGAGCAGGCCGGCGCCGCCATGCTGTTGCTGGAGTGCGTGCCAAGCGAATTGGCTCAGGAAATCACTCAGGCAGTGAGCATTCCGGTGATCGGCATCGGCGCGGGTAACGGCACCGATGGCCAGGTACTGGTGCTGCACGACATGCTGGGCCTGTCGATCACTGGCCGCGTGCCGAAGTTCGTGAAGAACTTCATGGCCGGCCAGACCAGCATTGCGGCGGCGCTCGGCGCTTATGTATCCGAGGTCAAGGCAACGACTTTCCCCGGCACCGAACACGGATTCTCTGCATGAACACCGTAAAAACCCTACGTGAACTGCGGGCAGCCGTAGCTCGCGCCCGCAGTGAAGGCAAGCGCATTGCCCTGGTGCCGACCATGGGCAACCTGCACAGCGGTCACATGGCGCTGATTGCCAAGGCCTCGCAACGGGCAGATTTCGTGGTCGCGAGCATTTTCGTCAACCCACTGCAATTCGGCGCGGGCGAAGACCTCGACAAGTACCCGCGCACACTGGCGGCGGACCAGGAAAAACTCCTCGAAGCCGGTTGCCACCTGTTGTTCGCCCCCGCCGTTGAAGAGATGTACCCCGAGGGCATGGCCGGTCAAACCCGCGTCAGCGTCCCGCAACTGTCCGAAGGCCTGTGCGGTGCGAGTCGTCCTGGCCATTTCGAAGGCGTGGCGACGGTGGTCAGCAAGTTGTTTAACATGGTTCAGCCGGACCTGGCCGTGTTCGGCCAGAAAGACTTCCAGCAACTCGCTGTCATTCGCGCGCTGGTGCATGACTTGAACATGCCGATCCAGATCATCGGCGAGCCGACAGTCCGCGCCGACGATGGCTTGGCGCTGTCGTCGCGCAATGGTTTTCTCAATGAAGAACAGCGCGCGGTTGCCCCGATTGTGTACCGCACGCTCTCCTCGATGGCCGAGGCCATCAAACAGGGCGAACGGGATTATCCTGCGTTGATCGCGGCGCAACAGCAGCAGCTCGAGGCCGCTGGCCTGCGCACCGATTACCTGGAAATCCGTCATGCACTGACCTTGCGCCCGGCAACGGCGCAGGACCGCGACCTGGTGATTCTGGTGGCGGCATTCCTGGGCACCACGCGCCTGATCGATAATCTGCACCTGGATCTCGACGCTTCCTGAAAAATGTGGGGCGGGCTTGCTCGCGAAAGCGGTGTGTCAGACACATAAATGCTGGCTGACACACCGCTTTCGCGAGCAAGCCCGCTCCCACACAGGAACCCATCGCCCCCTCGACCTGGGAAACACTCATGCACACCATCATGCTCAAGGCCAAGCTGCATCGCGCCGAAGTCACTCATGCTGTACTCGATTACGAAGGTTCCTGCGCCATTGACGGCGAGTGGCTGGACCTGTCCGGCATCCGAGAATACGAACAGATCCAGATCTACAACGTCGACAACGGCGAGCGCTTCACCACTTACGCGATTCGTGGCGAAGAAGGATCGCGCATCATTTCAGTCAACGGCGCCGCAGCCCACAAGGCCAAGGTCGGCGACCGCGTGATCATCTGCGCCTATGCGCAGTACAGCGAAGCCGAGCTCGCCCACTTCAAGCCGCGCATGCTCTATATGGCCCCAGGCAATGAGCTGAGCCACACCAGCAACGCCATCCCCGTCCAGGTCGCCTGAGCCAATTCCCCCGTTTGTCGGACCGTTCCCTATCCCATGTACAAAAAAGTACCGGGAACGGGTCAGACAAAGTCAAGACAGATCGCAGCGCGAGGTTTACTGTAGTCGCCCTGTGCCATGAAATCGTGTCGACGCAGTTTGACCGGGCGCCCACCCATGGCGCTCCGGGACTTTTAGTGTTCAAAAGGCCGTTCAAGTAAAAAGGAAACCCGCAGCGATGGCGTATTACCGTACTCCTCAAGACGTGACCGCACTGCCCGCTTGGCAGGCGCTGAAAGAACACCGCCAAGCCATGCAGGATTTCAGCATGCGCGAGGCCTTTAATGCCGATCCGCAGCGCTTTACTCAATTCACCCTCAGCAGCTGCGGCCTGTTTCTCGACTACTCGAAGAACCTGATCAACGCCCAGACGCGTGACCTCCTGGTCGGCCTGGCCAAGGAAGTCGACCTGCAAGGCGCGATCAAGGCGCTGTTCGAAGGCGAGATCGTCAACTCGTCCGAAGGCCGCCCGGCCCTGCACACCGCGCTGCGCCGCCCGGTCGGCGACAAGCTGTCGGTCAACGGCGTCAACGTCATGCCGGAAGTCCACAAGGTGCTGAACCAGATCACCGACCTCGTCGGCCGTATCCACGACGGGTTGTGGCGCGGTTACACGGAAAAGCCGATCACCGACGTGGTCAACATCGGCATCGGCGGGTCCTTCCTCGGCCCGGAGCTGGTATCCGAAGCGCTGCTTTCCTACGCGCAAAAAGGGGTGCGCTGCCACTACCTGGCGAACATCGACGGCAGCGAGTTCCATGAGCTGACCATGAAGCTGCGCGCCGAAACCACGCTGTTCATCGTCTCGTCGAAATCCTTCAACACGCTCGAAACGCTGAAAAATGCCCAGGCCGCTCGTGCCTGGTACTTGGCGCAGGGTGGTTCGGAAGCCGAGCTGTACCGTCACTTCATCGCCGTTTCCAGCAACAACGCGGCGGCGGTCGCCTTTGGTATTCGTGAAGAAAACATCTTCCCGATGTGGGACTGGGTCGGCGGGCGTTACTCGCTGTGGTCGGCCATCGGCTTGCCGATCGCCCTGGCCATCGGCATGTCGAACTTCAAGGAGCTGCTGTCCGGTGCCTACACCATGGACCAGCATTTCCAAAGCGCGCCGTTCGAACAGAACATGCCAGTGCTGCTGGCCCTGCTCGGCGTCTGGTACGGTAATTTCTGGGGTGCGCAAAGCCACGCGATCCTGCCGTACGATCACTACCTGCGTAACATCACCAAGCACTTGCAACAGCTGGACATGGAATCCAACGGCAAGAGCGTGCGCCAGGACGGGACCTCGGTGTCCACCGATACCGGTCCGGTGATCTGGGGCGGCGTCGGCTGCAACGGCCAGCACGCGTATCACCAGTTGCTGCACCAGGGCACTCAACTGATCCCGGCCGACTTCATTGTGCCGATCGTCAGCTTCAACCCAGTGTCCGATCACCACCAGTGGCTGTACGCCAACTGCCTGTCGCAAAGCCAGGCGTTGATGCTCGGCAAGACCCGCGCCGAGGCCGAGACCGAACTGCGCGACAAGGGCATGGCCGAAGCCGATGTACAGAGACTCGCGCCGCACAAGGTGATCCCGGGCAACCGTCCGAGCAACACTCTGGTGGTCGAACGCATCAGCCCGCGTCGTCTCGGCGCTCTGGTGGCGATGTACGAACACAAGGTCTTCGTGCAAAGCGTGGTCTGGGGCATCAATGCCTTCGATCAGTGGGGCGTGGAGCTGGGCAAGGAACTGGGCAAGGGCGTCTACAACCGCCTGGTCGGCAGCGAAGAAACCGCGGCCGAGGATGCGTCTACCCAGGGCCTGATCAACTACTTCCGCGGTCGTCACCGCGGCTGATCCTTAGCCCCACTGCTATGCCCCCTGTGGGAGTGGGCTTGCCCGCGATAGCGGTGTGTCATTCAGCGTCTATGTTGACTGACACACTGCAATCGCGAGCAAGCCCGCTCCCACAGTCGTTTTCCCTGGTTGTTTTGCTGTGAGTCCGGAATTCGGGCAACCCGGTTGAACCCTTCCCCATCTCGGTCCATCTTTACTCTTGTCGCAAAACAAGAATAAGGAACCGTCATGTTCGATATCAGCACGTTCCCCAAAGCCGATGCCGTCCGCCAGGCTGCACAGTTGAGTCAAGACGACTACAAGCGCCTTTACCGCCAATCGGTCGAACACCCCAGCGACTTCTGGGCCGAGCAAGCCCGGCACTTTCTGGACTGGAGCAAACCCTGGGACACCGTCCAGCGCTACAACCTGAAAACCGGTGAAGCCAGCTGGTTTGCCGGTGGCCAGTTGAACGTCAGCTACAACTGCATCGACCGCCACCTGGCAGAACGCGGCAATCAGGTCGCCATTGCCTGGGAAGGCGACGACCCGGCCGAATCCGCGCAAATCACCTACAAAAAACTCCACCATCACGTGTGCCGCCTCGCCAATGTGCTCAAAAGCCGAGGCGTCAAGAAAGGTGACCGCGTGTGCATCTACATGCCGATGATTCCCGAAGCGGCCTACGCGATGCTCGCCTGCACGCGCATTGGCGCGGTGCATTCGGTGGTGTTTGGCGGGTTTTCTCCCGACTCGGTGCGTGACCGGATTCTCGACGCCGACTGCCGCACCGTGATCACCGCCGATGAAGGCGTGCGCGGCGGCAAGTTCGTTTCACTCAAGGAAAAAGTCGACAAAGCCCTGCTCAGTTGCCCGAATGTCAGCACGGTGATCGTGGTGGAGCGCACCCAGGGCCAGGTGAACTGGGTAGAGGGCCGCGACCTGTGGTATCACCAGGCGCTGCGCGACGTCAGTGATGATTGCGCGCCGGAGCCGATGGATGCCGAAGATCCGCTGTTCATCCTCTACACCTCCGGCAGCACCGGCAAACCCAAAGGCGTGCTGCACACCACCGGCGGTTACCTGCTGCAAGCCGCCATGACCTTCAAGTACGTACTCGACTACCGCGACAAGGAAGTCTTCTGGTGCACCGCCGACGTTGGCTGGGTCACCGGTCACAGTTACATCGTCTACGGTCCACTGGCCAATGGCGCGACCACGCTGATCTTCGAAGGCGTCCCGAGCTACCCGACCAGCTCGCGCTTCTGGCAGGTCATCGACAAACACAAGGTGAACATTTTCTACACGGCTCCGACCGCCCTGCGCTCGCTGATGCGCGAAGGGGCCGAACCGTTGAAGGAAACTTCGCGGGCAAGCCTCAGACTGCTCGGCAGCGTCGGCGAGCCGATCAACCCGGAAGCGTGGGAGTGGTACTTCAATGCTGTCGGCGAACAGCGTTGCCCCATCGTCGATACCTGGTGGCAGACCGAAACCGGCGGCATCATGCTCAGCCCCCTGGTCAGCGCACAACGGATCAAACCCGGCTGCGCCACCCAACCGATGTTCGGCGTGCAACCGGTGTTGCTGGATGAAACCGGTAAGGAGATCAAAGGAGCCGGTAGCGGCGTGCTGGCGATCAAATCCAGTTGGCCGGCGCAGATCCGTAGCGTGTACGGCGACCCGCAGCGAATGGTCGACACCTACTTCAAGCCCTACCCCGGTTACTACTTCACCGGCGACGGTGCACGCCGCGATGAGGACGGCGACTACTGGATCACAGGACGTATCGACGACGTCATCAACGTGTCTGGCCACCGCATCGGCACCGCCGAAGTCGAAAGCGCCCTGGTGCTGCACGACAGCATTGCCGAGGCCGCCGTGGTCGGTTACCCCCACGATGTCAAAGGCCAGGGTATCTATGCGTTCGTTACCCCCATGAACGGTATCCAGCCCAGCGACGAGCTGAAAAGAGAGCTGCTGGCCCACGTCAGCGAGGAAATCGGCAGCTTCGCCAAGCCAGACCTGATCCAGTGGGCGCCGGCTTTGCCGAAAACCCGTTCGGGCAAGATCATGCGACGGATACTGCGCAAGATCGCCTGCAATGAACTGGACAGCCTGGGAGATACGTCGACGCTGGCGGACCCGAGCGTGGTGCAGGATCTGGTCGATAAGCGGCTAAACCAGTAAAAGCACCGCGAGCAAGCTCGCTCCTACAGGGAATCTGCGCACGCCCCCTGTAGGAGCGAGCTTGGCGAAACGTCGCACCGTCGCGATCGCTTCACCTCGGTCTGACGTCAAACTGCTAAACTTCCGCGCCCCATTCCTCCAGCAAGGCGCCCAGCATGTCTTCCTTGAACCAGGCGCTGCGCGCCGCCCTTGATCATCGCCAGGACCTGCTGGCCGAACTGCATCAGCAGGGCACCGACTGCTATCGCCTGTTCCACGGCAGCCAGGAAGGCGCCGGTGGCCTGACCATCGACCGCTACGGTCCGCAATTGCTGGTGCAGAGCTTTCACCAGACGCTGGAACGTGAAGACCTGCTGCACATCCACGCCGTCATCAATCAACATCTGGGGCTCGACACCTTGCTGGTCTACAACGACCGTTCGCGGGGCAATTCGCGGATTGATCGCGAGGACACGGTCTACAAGGCCGATGACGCCGCCCTGCAAGACCTGGTGGGTCATGAATGGGGTCTGAACTATCGGGTACGCGGCCGCCACGCCGGCCAGGACCCGCTGCTGTTTCTCGACCTGCGTAACGCCCGTGGCTGGGTCAAGGACCATAGTCGAAACAAAAGCGTGCTGAACCTGTTCGCCTACACCTGCGGCGTCGGCCTGAGCGCAGCGGCTGGCGGGGCGCGCGAGGTGTGCAACCTGGACTTCGCCGAGGGCAACCTGGCCGTCGGCCGGGAAAACGGCCTGCTCAACCCGGATCTGCCGACCATGCAATTTATCCAGTCCGATTATTTCCCGGCTATCCGCCAACTGGCCGGGCTGCCCGTCAGCCAGCGTCGCGGACAAAAGCTGCCGAGCTACCCACGCCTGGAACAACGCCAATACGACCTCGTATTGCTGGATCCACCGGCCTGGGCCAAGAGTGCATTCGGCACCGTCGACCTGCTGCGCGACTACCAGAGCCTGCTTAAACCTGCCCTGCTGACCACCGCAGAGGATGGCGTGCTGATCTGCTGCAACAACCTGGCAAAAGTCAGCATGGATGACTGGCGCGAACAGGTCTTGCGTTGTGCCGAGAAGGCCGGGCGTCCGGTACGCGAATGGACAGAGATGAAGCCGGCAAGGGATTTTCCGTCGATGGACCAACAGCCCCCTCTGAAAACCCTGATCCTGCAGCTCTGAAACACGTCAGACAAATCTGAAAGTGGTGTGCAGCTCATTTGCTTCGGAACCGCAAACGCGTGCCATACTCCAAGGCACTCCGATTCAGACAGATGAAGCTGCACATGCACAAAGGATTGATTCGCGCCGTCGGCGCCTTGTTGACTGCCCTGGCCCTCTACAGCCTGCTGGGGTTTCTGATTCTGCCGGGCATAGCCTTGCGTGTAGCCAATCAACAATTGGCCAATTATGCGACGACACCCGCCACGCTGCAGCGAATCGAACTCAATCCCTTCAGCCTTGAAGTGACGCTGTGGGGCCTGACCATTGGCGAGCCGGGCAAGGAACAGGTCGGCTTCGAGCGCTTGTACGCCAACCTGCAGCTCGACAGCCTGTGGACCAAGGCGCTACACCTGGCCGACATCGAACTGGACAAACCCAAGACGGAGATTCTTTTTGACAAGGACGGCAAGCTCAACTTGCTGGGCCTGTTCAAGTTGCCGGCGAGTGAGCCAACGCCAGCCAATCCCGACGCCAAGCCCTTTCCATTGCGCATCGAGCGCATCAACCTGGCCGGTGGCGCCGTGCACTTTCTGGACGAACGCCCCAGCGAGCCTATCGAATTCGTCTACGACAAACTGGACTTCGAGCTGAAAAACCTCAGCACCCTGCCCGAAGACAGCGCCGACATGACTCTGGTGGCTGTCGGGCCCAACGGCGGACAGATCGACTGGTCCGGTAACTTCAGCCTGATCCCGATTGCCTCCGAGGGCACGCTGAAAATTACTGACGGCAAGATGAAAGCCTTTTGGCCCTACGTGCGCGACGCCGTGCCGCTGGTGCTCGAAGACGGCGTTGTCAGCCTGAGCACCGACTACAAACTCAATCTGGCCAAGCAAACCGAACTGCTGCTCAGCAACGTCGCGGTCAGTGTGGCGCCGTTTGCCATCAAGGCCCCGGATGGCCGGCAACTGGCAAAACTCGAGCGACTGGATGTCACCGACACCACCGTGGACCTGGCCAGGCAACAAGTGGTGGTCGGCAAGATCCGCAGTCAGAAGCTCGAAACCTGGGCCGCCCTGGAAGCCGATGGCCAACTCGACTGGCAAAAACTGTTCGCCAGCCAACCGTCCAAAGCTGCCGTCAAGGCCAAGGCCGAACCCGCTGACACACCGGCGGCGGCCGACTCGCCGAAGGCGCCGCAAACGCCCGGCAAGCCGTGGCAAGTGTTGTTGAAGGACGTGCAGTTGCGCGACTACCAGGTGCATCTGGCTGATCGAAAGGCGCAACCCGCTGTCGAGCTGGATTTGAAACCGCTGAACCTGGACCTGCAGAACTTCGACAGCCTCAATGGTTCGCCCTTTACCCTCAAGCTCGACGCCGGCGTCGGCAAGCAAGGCAAAGTCAACGCTGAGGGCGAGGTCAACCTGGCGCCGGTGAGCGCCAGACTGAAGGTGCAAACCAAAGACATCGACCTGCGTGTTGCGCAGTCCTACATCAATCCGTTCATCCGCCTCGAACTGCGCAGCGGCATGCTCGGCAGCGATCTGGCGGTCGACCTGAAGAGCACCGAGCCGCTGGCACTCAGCGTCACCGGACGGGCGCAGATCGATCAGTTGCACACCCTCGATACCCTGAAAACCCGCGACTTCCTCAAGTGGCAGCAGGTGGTGGTCGAAGGCTTGAACTACCAGCATGGCGACAGCGTGTCGATCGACCGCATCAACCTGTTCCAGCCCTATGTGCGTTTCATGATCAACGACGACCGTACCACTAACGTCGATGACCTGCTGATTCCACAACCGGCCGATTCCGGCGGCAAAACCGCAGCGGCCAAACCGGCGAGCAAAGACAAACCGCTGGGCATCCACATCGGTGGCATTGCGATCAACGACGGCTCGGCCAACTTCGCCGACTTCAGCCTGACGCCGAATTTCGCCACTGCGGTTCAACAGCTCAACGGCCAGATCGGCACCATCGACAGCCGTCAGGCGAAACCGGCGACCGTAGACGTCAAGGGCAAGGTCGACCGCTACGCCCCGGTGACCATCAAGGGCGCGGTCAATCCGTTTGACCCGATGGCGAGCCTCGACATCGCCACCAGCTTCAAACGCGTAGAACTGACCACGCTGACGCCCTACTCCGGCAAGTTCGCCGGCTACCGCATCCGCAAGGGTCGGCTCAACCTCGACCTGCATTACCTGATCACCAAAGGCCAATTGAAGGCAGAAAACAAAGTGGTGGTCGAGCAGTTGCAGCTCGGTGAAAAGGTCGACAGCCCCGATGCGGTCAGCCTGCCATTGAAGCTGGCGATTGCCTTGCTCAAGGACGTCGACGGCAAGATTTCCATCGAACTGCCGGTGACCGGCGACCTGAACAATCCACAATTCAGCGTCATGCCAATTGTCTGGCAGACCCTGCGCAACCTGATCGTCAAGGCCGCCGCCGCACCGTTCAAGATGATCGGCGGGCTGATCAGTGGCGGTGGTTCCGAGGATCTGGGCACGGTGTCGTTCGCGCCGGGTTCCAGCGACCTGAGCAAGGATGCGGAGGGTTCACTGGTCAAACTGTCCCAGGCCCTGAAGGAACGTCCGGCGCTGCGCCTGGAGATCGAGGGCACGGCGGCCGCCAGCAGCGATGGCCCGCTGATTGCCGAGCAGCGCCTGGAACGCGAATACCAATACAACTACTACAAAATGCTCCAGCGTCGCGGCGACAAGGTGCCGGCGCAGGCGTCGCTGCTGCAAGTCCCGGAGGGCGAGAAAGGCCCGCTGCTCGAAGGCATCTACCGTACCCGCCTGAAAACCCAGCCACCGGCTGAATGGGCCGACCTTGGCAAGGAGGAGCGCACGGCGAAAATGCGCGCCGACGTCATCAAGTTCTGGAGCTCCAGCGACGTGCTGTTGCGCCAGTTGGGCCAGGACCGCGCCAGCAGCATCAAGGACTACCTGGTCGACAAGGGCCAACTGGCAGATGATCGTGTGTACTTCATCGACGCCAGCCTCGGCGAGGCTGAAAGTGACGGTCGGGTAGTGACACCGATGCACCTGGACGCCGAATGAGGGTCCGGGAGGTTCTGTTCGGCCTGACACTGGCATTGGGTACAACCCACGCCTGGGCTGCCGATACCCTGCGTTGCGGCAGCCAGTTGATCAGCGTCGGGGATCGGTCCAGCGAGGTGCTGCAAAAGTGCGGCGAGCCCGTCAGCCGCGATCTTTTGGGTTACAAGCGCAGCGCCAACCGGCGCGAAGAATTCCAGGTCGAGGAATGGACCTACGGGCCCAATGGCGGGATGTATCAGTACCTGCGGTTCGAGGGTAACCGGCTGAGGCAGATCACCAGCAAGCGTGGGAACTGATTGCGCTGAGTACTCGGCTTGACTCACTCATTTGTGGAGCTTGTCGAATCGTCGCACCGCCGCGATAGCGTCGTATCAGGCGCCATCCATGTGGCTGACACACCGTCATCGCGAGCAAGCCCACTCCCACAGTTTTGTTTTTGTGTAGCCAGACAGAACAAGCCCCCTACCCGCCTTTGTGCCCCCCAAAATAGAACAGGCCCCGAGCACGAATGCCCGAGGCCTGTAATGGCCACATCCTTATGGCCGTCGCATGAACTCCAAAGTGGCGGCAGACGTATGACTCGGCCCGTCTACCGCACCTTCTCCCGGTCCAGGCGAGAAGTCTTGCCTTACTCGGCTTTCAGGCCGTCAGCGGAGACCGCTTTGACGCCTTTGATTTTCTTGGCGATGGCCACGGCGGTGGCTTTCTGCGATTCAGTCACAGCAGTAGTGGACGACAGGGAAACCACGCCTTTGTTGGTTTCTACCTTGATGTCAGTACCAGGAATGCCTTTCTCGGTAACCAGGTCAGCTTTGACTTTGGTGGTGATCCAGGTATCGGAAGTGGCTTCCTTGGCTTCGGTAACTTCACCAGCGGCCAGCATCATTGGGGCCTGGGTAGCCTGAGCAGCGAAAGCGGCGTTGGCCATGGTCAGGGTCAGCGCGGTAGCAGCAGCGGAAGCGATTACGAACTTCTTCATACGAGTAACTCCTGTTTTTCTGGAAAATCTGCTGGATGTCTTGTCAGCAGGTTACCCAGTACATTGCGAACGCTGTGCCAGTTTTGAAACAAGAATAAAACCTATATATATCAATCACTTATAAATTTAGTAGATTTTCGAAATCATGCAATTTGCATGACTTGTCATTTATCGACTTGCAAGTTGCCGGTTTTCGCGTGGGCCTAAGGCCATGAATTTGCGAAGGTTTTGCAATTACGCAGGGGGCGCGGTGGAATTGAGCCTATACGGCAAAAAAAACCCGCCTCAGAAGGCGGGTTTCGGTCAGCAGACAGGGATCAATCATGTGCCTGTAGGGCAGCCCGCTGGAGCGTAATCGGCCGTTGCGCTGGTTTTGCACGACCATCCGCTGGTCGCATCACGAGTGAGCGTGATCGTCGCGTTGGCGACAACCGTCGGCGCCCCCTTGAGCGTGCAGACAATCCCGTTGCTTGGCGCTGCCAGGACACTGATAGTGCAGTGCTGCGACGTGGTACTGGCACCGATATCAGTGGTAGACGGCGCCGCCGTGCCCGAATTGAGCTTGTCTTCATAAGCCACTTTCAACGCCGAAATCTCCGCCAACCCCGCCGTCACCTTCGCCCGCGCCTGGTATTTGGAGTACGCCGGAATCGCGAACGTCGCCAGGATCCCGATGATCGCCACAACGATCAGCAGCTCGATAAGGGTAAAACCTTTTTGATTATTCATAGACAGGCTCCATGCATGAGTCGGAATCTCATGATCTGAATGGCCTTCAGCACAGCCCGTGCCAGATCTTTCAACCCCTGCAATGAAGGCCCCCCGCCCAAAACTCGCGATGGGCGCCCCCCGGAATCCGCACTAACTGACACTTTTTGTCACTTCAAAACCACTGGTTTGGCTCGACCGGTTGACTAGGCTATAAGTCATGAATTGTTCGCGTCCGGTACTCCCATGAATGACATCGCTCTAAGCGGCCTGGCCAAGCAATTGGTCCTCGCCGAACTGCTCACTGACAAAAGCGCGCAACAGGCCTATCAACAGGCGCAACGCCAAAAAATCTCGCTGGTCAGCTATCTGGTGCAGAACAAACTGGTCAAGAGCCGCCAGGTGGCCGAGATCGCTTCGGAGCACTTCGGGATGGCCCTGCTCGATCTTCATCGGCTCGACAAGGATTCCCAGCCCAAAGATCTGGTCAGCGAAAAACTGGTGCGCCTGCATCACGTGCTGCCTCTGTGGCGACGTGGCAACAAACTGTTCGTCGGGGTGTCCGACCCGACCAATCATCAGGCCATCAACGATATCCAGTTCAGCACCGGACTCACCACCGAAGCCATCCTGGTCGAGGAAGACAAACTCAGCGACGCCATCGACAAATTCTTCGACAACCACGCCACCGGTCTGGAGGAGATGGCTGACGTCGATCTTGATGGCGTGGACATCGAAGCAATCGACGAACGACAGGACGGCATCGCCGGTCAGGATGCCGACGACGCGCCGGTGGTGCGCTTCGTTCACAAGATGTTGCTCGACGCCATCCGCGGCGGCTCCTCCGACCTGCACTTCGAACCCTACGAAAAAACCTACCGCGTACGGGTGCGCACCGACGGCATGCTGCGCGAAGTGGCCAAGCCGCCGATCCAGTTGGCCAGCCGCATCGCTGCGCGCCTGAAGGTCATGGCCAGTCTCGACATCTCCGAACGGCGCAAGCCCCAGGATGGTCGCATCAAAATGCGCCTTTCCAAGAGCAAGTCCATCGATTTTCGGGTCAACACCCTGCCGACCCTGTGGGGTGAAAAGGTGGTGATCCGGATTCTCGATCCGTCCAGCGCGCAGATGGGCATCGACGCCCTGGGCTATGAGCAGGATCAGAAAGAACTGTACATGGAGGCCCTGAAACAACCGCAGGGGATGATTCTGGTAACCGGGCCCACCGGGTCGGGCAAGACCGTATCCCTTTACACCGGGCTGAACATTCTCAACACCGTGGACATCAACATCTCCACCGCCGAAGACCCGGTGGAAATCAACATGGAAGGGATCAACCAGGTCAACGTCAATGCCAAACAGGGGCTGGGGTTTCCCCAGGCCTTACGCTCTTTCCTGCGGCAGGACCCCGACGTGATCATGGTCGGCGAGATCCGCGACCTGGAAACCGCCGAAATCGCCATCAAGGCCGCCCAGACCGGTCACCTGGTGCTCTCGACCCTGCACACCAACAGCGCGGCCGAAACCCTGACCCGTCTGCACAACATGGGCATCCATGGGTTCAATATCGCCACCTCGGTGAGCCTGATCATCGCCCAGCGCCTGGCGCGCAAGTTGTGCAGCCACTGCAAGAAGCCCCTGGATGTTCCCCGCGAGGCGTTGCTCACGGAGGGCTTCCCCGAGGAACGCATCGGCCAGTTCACGATCTATGAACCGGTCGGTTGCGAGCATTGCAACGCAGGCTACAAGGGACGCGTGGGGATTTATGAGGTGGTGAAGAACACGCCAGCGCTGCAACGATTGATCATGGCCGACGGCAACGCGCTGGAAATTGATATCCAGATGCGCAAGGACGGGTTCAACGACCTGCGCACTTCGGGCCTGATCAAGGCCATGCAGGGCATTACCAGCCTTGAAGAAATCAATCGGGTGACCAAGGACTGATCATGGCGGCCAAGGCAGCAAAAATCAGCGTATATGCCTGGGAAGGCACCGATCGCAAAGGCACGAAAATGTCCGGCGAGCTCAGTGGCCAGAACCCGGCACTGGTCAAGGCTCAACTGCGCAAGCAAGGCATCAACCCCGGCAAGGTGCGCAAGAAGTCTGCCTCGATTCTCAGCTTCGGCAAGCGAATCAAGGCCCAGGACATCGCCCTGTTTACGCGGCAGATGGCGACCATGATGAAAGCCGGCGTGCCGCTGTTGCAGTCGTTCGACATCATCGGCGAAGGCTTCGATAACCCGGCCATGCGCAAGCTGGTGGACGAGGTGAAACAGGAGGTGGCAGCGGGTAACAGCTTCGCCGCCGCCCTGCGCAAGAAGCCGGAGTATTTCGACGAACTCTACTGCAACCTGGTAGACGCCGGTGAACAGGCTGGTGCGTTGGACACCCTGCTTGAGCGGGTCGCCACCTACAAGGAAAAGAGTGAAAGCCTCAAGGCCAAGATCAAGAAAGCCATGACCTACCCGACAGCGGTGGTGGTCGTCGCGATCATCGTCACCGGGATTCTGCTGGTCAAGGTGGTGCCGCAGTTCGAGTCGGTGTTCCAGAATTTTGGTGCTGAGCTGCCGGCGTTCACGGTCATGATCATCGGCCTTTCAAAGGTTTTGCAGGAATGGTGGTGGGTTGTCCTGGGCTTGATGATGGCGACCATCTTCGGCGTGCGTCGAGCGCTGAAAACATCCCAACGCTTTCGCGACACGATGGACACTTGGCTGCTGAAACTGCCATTGATTGGCACTTTGCTGTACAAATCCGCCGTGGCCCGTTTTGCCCGTACGCTGTCGACCACCTTCGCCGCCGGTGTGCCCCTGGTCGAAGCGCTGGATTCGGTGGCCGGCGCGACCGGCAATGTCGTATTCAAGCGTGCGGTGCAGCGGATCAAGCAGGATGTATCGACGGGAATGCAGCTGAATTTTTCCATGCGCACCTCCGGCATTTTTCCCAACATGGCCATTCAGATGACCGCCATTGGCGAAGAGTCCGGCGCCCTTGACGACATGCTCGACAAAGTCGCGAGTTTCTATGAGGCCGAAGTCGACAACATGGTCGATAACCTCACCAGCCTGATGGAACCGTTCATCATGGTGGTCCTGGGTGTTATCGTCGGCGGTTTGGTGGTGGCGATGTACCTGCCCATTTTCCAACTCGGCGCTGCGATCTGACATGCTCTGGAATGAAATTCTCACGATTTACCCGCTGGCATTCGTGGTCATGGCGCTGGTACTGGGCCTGCTGGTTGGCAGTTTTCTCAATGTGGTGGTCTGGCGCCTGCCGAAAATGCTCGCCCGTGAATGGCGATTGCAGGCCCAAGAGATCCTCGGTTTGCCGGATGAAACGCCCCTGCCCACCTACAACCTGCTGCTGCCCCACTCCCAGTGCCCGCGATGCGGGCACCGCATCCGGGCCTGGGAAAACATACCGCTGCTCAGTTATCTGCTCTTGCGCGGACGTTGCTCGCATTGTGCAACGCCGATCGGCAAGCGCTACCCCCTGACCGAACTGGCTTGTGGCCTGCTCTGGGCCTTCGTCGCCTGGCATTTCGGCTTCGGCTGGCAGGCGCTGCTGGTCATGGTGTTGAGCTGGGGTCTGCTGGCCATGAGCTTGATCGACGCCGAGCACCAACTGCTGCCGGACGCACTGGTGCTGCCGCTGCTGTGGCTGGGGCTGATCGTCAACAGCTTCGAGCTGTTCGTGCCGTTGCACGAGGCATTGTGGGGCGCGATCGCTGGCTACACGGCCCTGTGGACGGTGTTCTGGGTGTTCAAGCTGATCACCGGCAAGGACGGCATCGGTCACGGCGATTTCAAGCTGCTGGCCATGCTGGGCGCCTGGGGCGGCTGGCAGATTTTGCCGCTGACGATACTGTTGTCGTCGCTGGTGGGCGCGGTGGTGGGCGTGATCGTGCTCAACCTGCGCAACGCAAAAACATCAACGCCACTGCCCTTCGGACCCTATCTGGCAATTGCCGGCTGGATTGCCTTGCTCTGGGGTGGTCAAATAACCGACTTCTATTGGCAGTTTGTCGGTTTGAAATGAATACCCCTGTGGAAAAACCCTGGATTCTCGGCCTGACCGGCGGCATCGGCAGCGGCAAAAGCGCGGCGGCGCAGCACTTCATCGACCTCGGTGTTCACGTGGTCGATGCTGATCACGCGGCGCGCTGGGTCGTGGAACCGGGTCGTCCGGCGCTGGCGAAAATTGCCGAACATTTCGGTCCCGGCGTACTGCATGCCAACGGACAGCTCGATCGCACGGCGTTGCGCAAGCTGATTTTCGAAGACCCCAACCAGCGCCTGTGGCTTGAAGCGCTGCTACACCCACTGATCGCCGAGGAAATTGCCGAACACCTGGGCAAGGCACAATCGCCTTACGCGATTCTGGTATCGCCCTTGCTGATCGAGTCCGGGCAGTACGCCATGACCCAGCGCGTGCTGGTCATCGATGCGCCCGAACAGCTGCAGATCGAACGCACCCTGCAACGTGACCAGACCAGCGAGCAACAGGTCCAGGCGATCCTCAAGGCGCAATCCAGCCGTCAGGATCGCGTGAGCCATGCCGACGACGTGGTGGTCAACGACCGCGACCTCGCCTGGCTGCACAGCGAGGTCGAGCGCCTGCATCATTTTTACTTAACATTGCGTGGAGGCCAGTCATGAGCCAGACCCCAACCGTCAATTGCCCGACCTGCGGCGCTCCCGTCGAATGGGCACCCGATAGCCAATTCCGGCCGTTCTGCTCGGACCGCTGCAAATTGATCGATCTCGGTGCCTGGGCGTCGGAAGAACACAAGATCCCGGTCGGCCCCGACGCTGAGGACGATCTGTTCAGCGAAGACTTCGAACCCCGTCACTAAGGCCGAAGGTCAGGGCCGCATGAAACCGTAGTCCTGACCGTCATCGAGGTTCTCGGCGAGAAACTGCAACTCGTCCGCCAGGTCCTCGACACTGCGCACCGCCTTGCTCTGCTGAACAACCGCACTGAGCATGGCGCGCAGGCTCAATCCCGGATCAAACCCAACTTCCTGCGCTGCATCCAGACTGTGGCGCAGTTCCTGCCTTGCCCATTCGTAGACACTCATTTCGATGCTCCTGAAGGTTTTGCGCGAGCATGGATTCGTCCGGTTTTTTTGCCTTTGATGTGGATCAAGATTTGGGATCGTCATCCTTCCAGGGCGCCGAAAGGTAGCGAGTGCGGTTGAAGGTCTCCAGCCACTCGGGGCAAAACACCACCAGTGCGCTGATCACCATGCCGTTGATGAACGCCTCGGGAAAAATGATCAACCACAGGTAGCCGACAAAATCTTCGAGCCAGTAGGGCATGGCAAACACGGCGTCAAACCACAGTAACCACAGTGCCAGCAGCAGACATAGCAACGCCGACAGCGCAGCGGCGAAGAAACCGGAAACGAAGATGTACACGAAGAGATTACGCGGCTGCGCCCGTTCCACCAGAAGCGCGCAGCATTCAGTGACCAGCACCGGTAGCACGATCAACAGGGCGCCGTTGACGCCAACGGCAGCGAGGTCCTGTCGTCCGAGCAACACCAGGCCAAGTTGCGCGACCAACCCGCCGACGATCGCCAAAGGCCAATCCAGCAGCAGGGTCACGGCCGTCATGCCGAGGAAATGGTAGGACACACCCGTATCGAAATCGCGCCGCACCAGCCACAGCATGAACAGCGCGAACACGGTGCCAAACAGCAGGTGTTGGCGGCGACGGTCGCTGAACAACTCGACCCAGGGCGCGCGCCAGATGGCCCAGAGAATCACCGGCAGGTAAATCAGCCAGCCAGTCGTCAGGCTTTCGGGTGACAGCAACGGCGCGCCTATCATCGGCCGGCCTTCTCCAGGGCCTCACGCAATTGCTCCGCCGTGGCAAATTCCTGTTGGCCCACCAGTCGCCCCTTTTCGAGCGTCAACCACAGCACCTTATCCACCGCACCGGGATAGCGCGGAGCCACTCGACCGTCCCGGTCAAGCATGATCCGATAGTCATAGCTGCGCATGGCGGGCACCGCGAACATTTTCGCAATCAGTCGGGGCATGCGCTCGATGTCCGCGACAAACACCACGTGGCGCGCTTCCAGGTACCCTTTGGGCTGTCCTTGCAGCGCGGCGTCGACCACCTTGGCCCCATCCATGCTCCGGGCCACCAGCAACGTCTGCGCCTGATCGTCGAGGCTGTAGGCGTGATCGAACTGGTCAAGCAACGTCCAGGGCGCCAACCGGTCGCCGACTTCCAACGCATGGGCCCACAGGGGCAAGAGGCTGAGCAGCAACAACGGCCAACATTTCACGTCTGATCCCTCGTTTGATCGCTTGCGCGCAATGGCCATCAGTCTACACCGCAGGCTCCAACTGCCCAGTGATGTCCTTTGCGGTCAAACGCTTTCAGCTTGTCGCAATTGAACGCTAAGCTTGGGCCTATGGATGACTCAGATTACCTTCGCCTGCTGACCATCGCGGCCGAGCAAGCCAACGCGTTCCTGTCCAATGCCCGCAAATGGGAGCGTGAGCGTTGGGTCTGCCAGCGCCTGCTGCAAGGCTTGAACATCCCCTACCGCGTCGATGAGTTCGCCCCGGCTGGCGAGCCACCGGACGTGCTGTTTCGCGACGCCAACTTCGAAGTGTTTTTCGTGCTCGACGAAGGAAGACGCCTCAACGATGAATGGCGAGACGAGTTGCAACGCCGGCGCACGGCGTTTTCCTTGAGTTCCCTGGTGCGCCGCGAGGCCAAGCCCCGGCGCATTCCGGCCAATGAGTACCTGCAGAGGCTGGCGCCGACGCTGCGCAAGAAAGCCCACAACTACAAGGAACGCGGCATGGACCTGGGCGAACTGGACATCATCGCCTTCACCAGCCTCAAGCGCGAAGTGCTCGACCTCAATAGCCACTTCCCCCCGCCTACCGAGTACCTGCGCCAGGGCTGGCGCTCGCTGTCGCTGGTGGGCCCCACGTTTGCCCGCGTCCTGTTTGCCCATCCGGACGCGCCGGACTTTCTACGCAGCAACCTGGGACGCAGCATCGTGTTCGATGTCGGTATCAGTCTGTGAGCCCCTTGCAGGATTTACTCGCCCATGTGCCCCAGCAGGGCTGCGTTCGCTGGATCGGCGTGCGGCCAGAGCGCCACGCGCCGATGATCGAACTCGACGCGGTAGAGGCACGCCTGGAAGCCGGCCTGACGGGTGATCGCGCCCGCCCGGGTATCCGCAATGCGCGCCAGGTGACATTGATCCAGTCGGAACACCTGGCTGTGATCAGTGCGCTGATGGGCCGTGCGCACGATCAGCCGGTATTGCCTCAGGATTTGCGCCGCAACATCGTCGTCAGTGGCATCAACCTGTTCAGCCTCAAGGGCCGGCGCTTCAGGATCGGCCAGGCGATTTTCGAAACCACCGGCTGGTGCCAGCCATGCGCACGCCTGCAGGACAACCTCGGCCCAGGCACCTTCCAGGCGGTTCGGGGGCATGGCGGAATCACCGCCCGGGTGTTACAAAGTGGAATCATTCGCCTGGACGATGCGGTCACGGTCGAGCCGATACCGGCAAGCGGCTATGCTCCCTTCAATGCGGGCTGAAGTATTGCACCGCAACCGGCATGTAGCTTCTACACATTCAGCAACGTCTACCCCCTGACGAGGCCAATATGACCAGCCGCCTGAACCCTGACGACCAAAAGCATGTCGAAGAGTATCTGCAGTTGTCCCAGCACCAAGTCGAGCGCCGGCCTTTTCGGCCCTGGATGCTCCTGGTGATGGTGTTGGCCGTGACCATCAGCCTGGGCCTGTTGAGCCGCTTTATCAGTTACCTGACGCTATGAGCTGCCTGGCGCTCGCTCGGGTAACCGCACCCGTTTCCTTTAGCCTTGCGAGTTATCCCCATGTCCCATCGTATTGTGATTGTCGGCGGCGGCGCCGGCGGCCTGGAGTTGGCTACCCGTCTGGGTAAGACTCTGGGCAAGCGCGGCACGGCCAGCGTGATGCTGGTCGACGCGAACCTGACCCACATTTGGAAACCGTTGCTGCATGAAGTGGCCGCCGGTTCCCTGAATTCCTCCGAAGATGAACTCAATTATGTAGCCCAGGCAAAATGGAACCACTTCGAGTTCCAGCTGGGGCGCATGAGCGGGCTTGATCGCACGCAGAAAAAAATCCAGCTGGCGGCCACCTACGACGAAGCCGGGCTGGAGCTGGTGCCGGCGCGTGAAGTGCCTTATGACACGCTGGTGATTGCCGTCGGCAGCACCACCAACGATTTTGGCACCCAGGGCGCGGCGCAGCATTGCCTGTTCCTCGATACCCGCAAGCAGGCCGAACGCTTCCACCAGCAACTGCTCAACCATTACCTGCGCGCGCATGCCGGGCAAACCGATGCAGTGCAGCAGATCAGCGTCGCCATCGTCGGCGCCGGTGCCACGGGCGTGGAACTGGCGGCCGAGCTGCATAACGCCGCTCATGAGCTGGCGGCGTACGGCCTGGACCGGATCAAGCCGGAAAACATGCACATCACCCTGATCGAGGCCGGCCCACGAGTGCTGCCAGCGCTGCCGGAACGGATCGGGGGGCCTGTGCACAAGACCCTGGAGAAACTCGGCGTCAACGTCATGACCAATGCCGCCGTCAGTGAGGTGACCGCCGACAGCCTGATCACCGCCGACGGCAATGTGATCAACGCCGGGCTGAAGGTCTGGGCCGCCGGCATTCGTGCGCCGGGTTTCCTCAAGGACATTGATGGCCTGGAAACCAATCGCATCAATCAACTGCAGGTGCTCCCGACCCTGCAGACCACCCGTGACGAAAACATCTTCGCCTTCGGCGACTGCGCGGCCTGCCCTCAGCCGGGTACCGACCGCAATGTCCCGCCGCGTGCCCAGGCGGCGCATCAGCAAGCGTCGTTGTTAGCCAAATCCCTGAAGCTGCGCATCGAAGGTAAATCGCTGCCTGTGTATAAGTACACCGACTACGGCTCGCTGATTTCGCTGTCGCGTTTCTCCGCTGTGGGTAACTTGATGGGCAACCTCACCGGCAGTGTGATGCTCGAGGGCTGGTTGGCGCGGATGTTCTACGTGTCGCTGTACCGCATGCATCAAATGGCGCTGTATGGCGCGTTCCGAACAGCGATGTTGATGCTGGGCAGCAAGATCGGCCGCGGGACGGAGCCGCGCCTGAAGCTGCACTGATTTACACCCTATCCCTGTGGGAGCGAGCAGGCTCGCTCCCACAGTTTTTTCAGTACCAGGCACAGTGTTTCTCAGTGTATCTGCCCCCACCCTTTCGCCCCTTCGCTTACAAACTCCCCCCTTGCGCGACACAGTAGCGATACACCCCGCCTTTTAAATGACCACATCCGAGCAAGGCACCCCGCCCGCTCAGGTGTAGGAGAATTTAAATGACCCGTACCACTAAAAACACTATCGGTCTGCTCGGCGCTGTCTTGGCTGGCGGCATGATGTTGTCAGGCACCACGTTCGCTTCGCAGCCCTTGAGCCAGGGTTATCTTCTGGCGTCGGCCGACCAGGTGGTGAAAACCCCTGAAGGCAAATGTGGCGAAGGCAAGTGCGGCGATGCTTCGATGGCAAAAACCGACACCGACGGCGACGGCAAGGTTTCGCGCGCTGAATTCCAGAAAGTCGCACCAAACTCCAACTTCGACAAAATCGACACCAACCACGACGGTTTCATCGATGAGCAAGAGGCGTACGACAACGTCAAAGCCAACTTCGAAGCCAACGGCAAGAAAATGCCAAAAGGCCTGTTCGAACATTTGAAAGACCGCGACGGCGCCTGAGCCTGAAAACGAAAAAGCCGCGCTTTCTCCCCAGAAAGCGCGGCTTTTTTGTTTACGATTTACACCCGGAAGCGCTGGACCATGCCCTGCAAGGTGTTGGCCAATTTTGACAGCTCGTGGCTGGAGGTGCTGGTCTGATCGGCGCCTGTGGCAGAACGCACCGACAGGTCGCGGATGTTCACCAGGTTACGGTCCACTTCCCGTGCCACTTGTGCCTGCTCTTCGGCGGCGCTGGCGATCACCAGGTTACGCTCGTGGATCTCGTGCACCGACGATGTGATAGCGACCAACGCGTCACCCGCCCGTTCTGCCAGTTCCAGGGTGCTGGCGGCGCGCGAGGCACTGGCGTTCATCGATTCCAGCGCCAGGCTCGAACCGCTGCGCATGCCCTGGACCATTTGTTCGATTTCCAGGGTCGATTGCTGGGTACGATGCGCCAGGGCACGTACTTCATCGGCGACCACAGCAAATCCACGCCCGCTCTCCCCAGCTCGCGCCGCTTCAATGGCCGCGTTGAGCGCCAGCAGATTGGTTTGCTCGGCGATGGCCCGAATGACTTCCAGTACCTTGCCAATGTCTTGGGACTGGTTAGCCAGCGATTGCACCAATTCGCCGGTGTGTTGCACTTCACTGGCCAGGGCACTGATGGCGTTTGCCGTTTCGCTGACCCGTTCCTGCCCCAAATGCGCCGATTCACTCGACTGACGGGTCGCATCAGAGGTCGACACTGCATTGCGCGCCACCTCTTCCACCGCCGTGGTCATTTCATTGACCGCCGTGGCCGCCTGCTCGATCTCGTTGTTCTGCGCTTGCAGACCCTGTGTGCTGTCGAGGGTGACGGCGTTCAGTTCATCCGCCGCCGCGGCCAGTTGCGTGGCCGAACCGCTGATGGCTTGCAGGGTTTCGCGCAGGTTTTGCTGCATGGTTGCCAGGGCCTTGAGCAAGCGACTGACTTCATCGTTGCCATGCGTTGCAATCGGCTGGGTCAGGTCACCCTGGGCGACGCTTTCAGCGGCGCCCAGGGCTTCGCTCAATGGACGCACGATGCTGCGGGTCAACAACATGGCCAGCGCCACGGTCGCCAGCGCCGCGAGGGCAATGAACAAGCTGACAATGGTTCGCGACGTTTCGTAGTGCGCTGCAGACTTCTCGCTTTCCACGACGACCTGCTTGGCAAACAGTTCCGCCAGGTCATTGAGTTGCTTGCCGGAACCATCGACCACGGTCTTCATGTCGACCAGCAGCAATTTGGTCAACTCGTCACGGCGCCCCTGCTCGGCCAAGGTGAAAGACTGGGCAATGCCGGTGCGATAGGCCGCGAACGTGGTTTTGAACTGGTCATACAAGGCCCGGCCTTCAGGAGTGTCGACCAAATGGTCATAGGCCGCAATTTTCTCGCCCAGCTCTTTGTCGCGTGTGTCCATCTGGCCGCGGTAGACCGGGATGTTCTTGGGGTCCTGGTCCAGCGCCATGCGCAGGGAAATGGTGCGGATACGCAGCATCAATTCGCGAATTTCGTCACCGCCGCGAATGCTCGGCAACCATTGCTTTTCCACTGCCACCTCGCTTTCGCGGATGCTGGACATCTGCCCCAGGGCGAAGATACCGAGTAACGCCACCAGCACGGCGATCAAAGCGAACCCCAGAGCCGCCCGAGGAGCGATATTCAACTGACGAAGCAACATGACGAGCGACCTTTTTTCTTGTAATGACCAGGAGTTGGGGGTGTTGTTCGGCAGTCCCCCATTGCCTGTTTATCGGCAACTTGTATGACGACTTAAGTGATCACTTTGTCGCAGGCAAAAAAAATCCCCGTATCTTTCGATACGAGGATTTTTAATATGGTCGGGGTAAGGGGATTCGAACTCCTGACATCCTGCTCCCAAAGCAGGCGCGCTACCGGACTGCGCTATACCCCGGTAAAAAAAAGGCACCTTCAAAAGGCGCCTTCTTCGATCAGCGCTTTTGGCCTCTGATCTTAAGATTCGATTCCAGTGTTACCTGGTTTCAAAAATGGTGGGTCGTGTGGGATTCGAACCTACGACCAATTGGTTAAAAGCCAACTGCTCTACCAACTGAGCTAACGACCCAAATATGGTCGGGGTAAGGGGATTCGAACTCCTGACATCCTGCTCCCAAAGCAGGCGCGCTACCGGACTGCGCTATACCCCGGTTTGAAATTGGCTCCGTGACCAGGACTCGAACCTGGGACCCAATGATTAACAGTCATTTGCTCTACCGACTGAGCTATCACGGAACTGCATATTTCAAGTTACAACTTTACAGCTTGTTTCACCTCTTCGACCCGTTCGCATCGCTGCGTTCGTGTGTCTGAGGCGCGCTATTCTACAATCCTAAGCGCCTCTGTCAACCCCCTAAATTGCTTTCAAGTTAATGATTTGCAACTTAATTCAGATTTCTGCCCAGTGAGCTGAAACCCTTCGAGGTGACCTACTGCGGGGCGCACTTTACAAGCCTTTTCCTTTGAGTTCAACAACCTGACGAAAAAAAGGCCCCGCAATGCAGGGCCTTTTCATTTTTGCTACCAGCGGGAATCAGGCGAAGACAATCTCGTCGTTCTCCACCACCCCTTTGGCGACGTCGCCAGGCATGAAACGCCCCGACAGGATCAACTGCGCCAGCGGGTTTTCGATCCAGCGCTGGATCGCTCGTTTGAGCGGCCGTGCACCGTAGACCGGGTCGTAACCCACCGCAATCAGCTTGTCCATGGCCTCTGGGCTCAGTTCCAACTTCAACTCCCGCTCTGCCAGGCGACTGCGCAGACGACCCAGCTGGATCTCGGTGATGCCCGCGATCTGATCCCGCGCCAACGGCTCAAAGATCACCACTTCATCGACCCGGTTGATGAATTCAGGACGGAAGTGGACGGAAATCGCATCCATCACTGCCGCGCGCTGCGCTTCACGATCACCCACCAGCTCCTGGATCTGTGCCGAGCCCAGGTTGGAGGTCATGACGATCACGGTGTTCTTGAAGTCCACGGTGCGGCCATGGCTGTCGGTCAGACGGCCATCTTCCAGCACCTGCAACAGGATGTTGAACACATCCGGGTGGGCCTTCTCGACCTCATCCAGCAGAATCACCGAATAAGGCTTGCGACGTACCGCTTCGGTCAGGTAACCGCCCTCTTCATAGCCCACGTAGCCCGGTGGCGCACCGATCAGTCGAGCAACGGAGTGCTTCTCCATGAACTCGGACATGTCGATCCGCACCATCGCCTCTTCGGTATCGAAGAGGAATTCGGCCAGCGCCTTGCACAGCTCGGTTTTACCGACACCGGTCGGGCCGAGGAACATGAACGAGCCGCTTGGGCGATTGGGGTCGGACAGCCCCGCGCGTGAGCGCCGCACCGCATTGGACACCGCGACCACCGCCTCTTCCTGGCCGATGACGCGCTGGTGCAACAGACTTTCCATTTTCATCAGCTTGTCGCGCTCACCTTCGAGCATTTTCGACACCGGAATGCCGGTCCACTTCGACACGACTTCAGCGATCTCTTCCTCGGTGACCTTGCTGCGCAGCAACTGGTTCTCACTGTGACCATGCTGGTCGACCATTTGCAGGCTGCGCTCCAGGTCCGGGATGACCCCGTATTGCAGCTCGGCCATGCGGTTCAGGTCACCTTTGCGCCGGGCCGCTTCCAGTTCCTGGCGGGACTGCTCGATTTTCTGCTGGATCTGCGCGGAGCCTTGGACTTCGGCTTTCTCCGAGTTCCAGATTTCCTCCAGGTCCGAATACTCGCGCTCGTGACGAACGATTTCTTCCTGGAGCTTTTCCAGGCGCTTGATCGCCGCTTCGTCGCTTTCTTTCTTCAGTGCCTGGGACTCCACCTTCAACTGGATCAGCCGGCGTTCCAGACGGTCCAGCACTTCCGGCTTGGAGTCGATTTCCATGCGGATACGGCTCGCCGCTTCGTCGATCAGGTCGATGGCCTTGTCGGGCAACTGACGATCGGTGATGTAGCGATGGCTGAGCTTGGCCGCGGCAATGATCGCGCCGTCGGTAATCGCCACTTTATGGTGAACTTCGTAGCGCTCTTTGAGGCCACGCAGGATGGCGATGGTGTCTTCTTCGCTCGGTTCGTCCACCAGGACTTTCTGGAAGCGCCGCTCGAGGGCCGCATCTTTCTCTATATATTGGCGGTACTCGTTGAGCGTGGTCGCACCGACGCAATGCAGCTCGCCGCGTGCCAGTGCCGGCTTGAGCATGTTGCCGGCATCCATCGAGCCCTCGCCTTTGCCCGCACCCACCATGGTGTGCAGTTCGTCGATGAACAAGATGATCTGCCCTTCCTGCTTGGACAGCTCATTAAGCAGGGATTTGAGGCGCTCCTCGAACTCGCCACGGTACTTGGCACCGGCGATCAATGCCCCCATGTCCAGGGACAACAGGCGCTTGCCTTTGAGGCCGTCCGGCACTTCACCGTTGATGATGCGCTGGGCCAGGCCTTCGGCAATGGCGGTTTTACCCACGCCAGGCTCACCGATCAGCACCGGATTGTTCTTGGTGCGGCGTTGCAGCACCTGGATGGTACGGCGAATCTCGTCATCACGACCAATGACCGGGTCGAGCTTGCCGTCTTCCGCGCGCTTGGTCAGGTCGACGGTGTATTTATCCAGCGCCTGGCGCGATTCTTCGTGGTTGGCATCATTGACTGCTTCACCGCCACGCAGGTTGTTGATGGCATTTTCCAGGGCTTTCTTGCTCACACCCTGGCCAAGCAGCAATTTGCCCAGCTTGCTGTTTTCGTCCATCGCTGCCAGCAGCACCAGCTCGCTGGAGATGAACTGGTCGCCTTTCTGCTGCGCCAGGCGATCAGCCTGGTTGAGCAGGCGCGCCAGATCCTGCGACATGTTCACGTCGCCGGTCGGGTTCTGGATTTTCGGCAGTTGGTCGAGCTCTTTGGTCAGCTCTTTACGCAGGCTGTTGACGTCGAAACCGACCTGCATCAGCAGGGGTTTGATCGAACCACCCTGCTGTTCCAGCATGGCCTGCATCAAATGTGCGGGCTCGATGCCGGGATGATCATGGCCGACGGCCAGCGATTGGGCATCGGACAGGGCTAACTGCAATTTACTGGTTAAACGATCTATTCGCATGGTTCACCTTCCTATGGAGCAGGCCGGACCAATAAAACATCCTGAATGAAGAAGCCTGCCAGATACCGTTATAGATGCGGTCGATTCTGGGAGTTTCAAGCGTCCTGATGTTGATGCAGATCAGCCTAGTCTAGCGTTCGAGCCAGACCAGGGAGGCGAACCGACCGGTGCGCGGGTTGCGGCGGTAGGAAAAGAAGCGAGGATCGGTCACGGTGCAGAAACCGCCGCCGTATACAGCGCTGACGCCACGGGTCGCCAGGCGCAGGCGCGCCAGCTCGTAGATGTCAGCCATGAACTTGCCTTCGTTGCGACTGGGGATAAAGGCCTTGGTGGCATGCGGCATTTGATCGACAAAGGTTTGCCGTACTTCCGGGCCGACTTCGAAGGCTTGCGGGCCGATGGCGGGGCCGAGCCAGACCAACACGTTTTCGGGGGCAACGGCCAGGGCGTCGAGTGTCGCTTCCAGCACGCCAGCCGCCAACCCGCGCCAGCCGGCATGGGCCGCCGCAACCCGAGTACCGGCGCGATCGCAGAACAACGCTGGCAGGCAATCGGCCGTCATCGCCGCACAGGCTATGCCAGGGGTTGCCGACCAACTGGCGTCAGCGGTGGCGACCAGGCTGGGATCGGCGTGGGCCACGGCGATGCCGTGGACCTGCTTTAACCAGGCCGGCGCGATGGAAAAGTGATCGGTGAGGCGTCGACGGTTCTCGGCCACGGCTTCAGGCCTGTCCTCGACATGATCGCCAAGGTTAAGACTGTCGAACGGCGCCAGGCTGACGCCGCCCGTGCGGGTGGTCACACAGGCTTTTACCCCGGCAGGCGCTGGCCAGTCGGGAATCAGCCAGTCACTCATCCGACAAACGCCTCGCGATCCTGCTTGAGCAGGGTCAGCAGCCACACGAAGTCTTCCGGCAGAGGCGACTCCCAGCTCATGCGCTCGCCGGTAGTCGGATGCTCCAGCTCCAGGAACCGTGCATGCAGCGCCTGGCGGGGGAAAGTCTTCAATGACTCGACCATGGTCGGGTTCGCGGCCGGAGGAATGCGGAAACGACCACCGTAGGCCGGGTCGCCGACCAACGGGAAGTTAATGTGCGCCATGTGTACGCGAATCTGGTGGGTCCGACCCGTTTCCAGCTTGACCCTCACGTGGGTGTGGGAGCGGAACCGCTCGAGCACCCGGTAGTGGCTGACGGCTTGCTTGCCACCTTCCATCACGGCCATGCGTTGGCGCTGCTGGCCATGACGACCGATGGGCGCGTTGATCTTGCCGCCAGCGGTCACCACGCCGATCACGATGCATTCGTAGATACGGCTGACGCTGCGACTCTGCAGTTGTGCAACGAGCTTTGTCTGCGCCTGAATGGTCTTGGCCACCACCATCAATCCGGTGGTGTCCTTGTCCAGGCGATGCACGATACCGGCGCGCGGGACGTTGATGATGTCCGGCACATGGTGCAGCAAGGCGTTGAGCAAGGTGCCATCAGCATGGCCAGCGGCCGGGTGCACGACCAGGCCTGCGGGCTTGTTGATCACCAGGATGTCGTCATCTTCATAGACGATGTCCAGCTCGATGTCCTGAGCGACCCATTCGCCCTGGGCTTCCTGCTCGGCGGTCAACTCAAGGACGGCGCCACCGTGGACGATGTCTCGCGGGCGGATTACCGCCCCATCCACAGTCAGGCGGCCTTCTTTGATCCAGGCGGAAAGGCGCGAGCGCGAGTGCTCGGCGAAGAGTTGTGCGGCGACTTGATCGAGGCGTTGGCCGCCCAATTCGGACGGCACCTCTGCGCGAAGTTCAATTTTATCGGACATGCTCGGACTGGGCGTCGGCACAGCCTTTGGTTTCGGCTGCGCGCTTGTGGTTAAATACGGCGTCTTTTGCCCCGAGGCTATTCATCGGGGCGCTCATCATAACAGGACGGCCTCGCCCAAGACAGCGGCCGTCATAGGGACGCAAGCCGCCATGCAAGTGAAACACCTGCTGCTGATCGCCATCCTCGCATTGACCGCTGCTTGCTCATCGAAGGAAGTCGTAGACGAAAACCTCAGTGAAGTCGAGCTGTACCAGCAGGCTCAGCATGACCTGGACAACAACAGCTACACCGCTGCAACAGCCAAGCTGAAGGCGCTGGAGTCGCGTTATCCGTTCGGTCGTTATGCCGATCAGGCTCAACTCGAGCTGATCTATGCCAACTACAAGAACACTGAGCCAGAGGCTGCAAAATCAGCCGCCGAACGCTTCATTCGACTGCACCCGCAGCATCCCAACGTCGACTACGCCTACTACCTCAAAGGCCTGACCTCGTTCGACCAGGACGTCGGTCTTCTGTCGCGGTTCCTGCCGCTGGACATGACCAAGCGCGACCCGGGCGCTGCCCGCGACTCCTATAACGAGTTCGCCCAGCTGACCAGCCGTTTCCCGAACAGCCGTTACTCGCCTGATGCCAAGCAGCGCATGATCTACCTGCGCAACCTGCTGGCCGCCTACGAGATTCACGTGGCCGACTACTACCTGACCCGTCAGGCCTACGTCGCTGCCGCCAACCGTGGCCGTTACGTGGTGGAGAACTTCCAGGAAACCCCATCGGTCGGCGACGGCCTGGCGGTGATGACCGAAGCCTACCAGCGCCTTCACCTGGATGAACTGGCTGCCACCAGCCTGGAAACACTGAAGCTCAACTACCCGAACCATCCAAGCCTGGTGGACGGTCAGTTCGTACCGTCCATGGACGAAGCCGACAACCGTTCGTGGCTGAGCAAGGCGACTCTGGGCCTGATCGAGTCCCGTCCACCGCTGCCGCCGGGAGAAACCCGCGCCAACCAGGACGTGCAGAAGCAGTTCCAGGACGCCAAGGATGCGATTCCGAACGAGCTCAAGCCTAAAGATGAAAATGGCGACGTGATCGAAGAAGAAGAGCATGACGCGGCTGGCAACAACGAAGACCGCTCGTGGTTCAGCTACATGACCTTCGGCGTGTTCGACTAAGACCTGCGCGCAATACCGAAAAGGAGCCCTCGCCGGCTCCTTTTTTATTGTCTGTCGAGCGCTGTGGCTGTGCGCTGCCCATGTCCTTGGCTAAACTGCTGAATCTCTCGTCATAAAGCAGCTCATCATGCTTCGTTTATTGTTCTGGATCGCCCTGATTGCCGCTGCGGTATGGTTCTGGCGCAAGTTCAAGGGACCGACCGGCGTGCCAAAGTCCTCCGCCGAACTGGAAGCCGCACCGATGGTTCGCTGCGCCCACTGTGGTGTGCACCTGCCACGCGACCGCGCGCTGAATCTTCAACAACAGTGGTATTGCAGCCAGGCTCACCTTGAGCAAGGCCCGGGCTCCAGTGAGCGCTGAGGCTTCCAGCCCCGATAGCAAACAAGCCCAGCGACTGCTGCGCCTTTACCATCTCTACCGCTTGAGCATCGGCATCACGCTGGTGCTGCTGATTTCCAGCAACCTGGATAATCAGCTGCTGACCTCAACGAATGACAACCTGCTTCGCAATGGCAGCTGGTTGTACCTGGTGCTGAACATTCTGCTGGTCGTGTTCCTCGAGAACATCCGCCGCCCTGCTCAGCTTTTCAGCCTGGCACTGGTCGATGTCCTGCTGCTGTGCAGCCTGTTCTATGCCGCTGGCGGTGTCGCCAGCGCCTTCGGCAACCTGCTGGTGGTCACCGTGGCGATCGGTAACGCCCTGCTGCGGGGCCGCTTGGGCTTGCTGATAGCCGCTGTAGCCGCACTGGGCATTGTCGGACAGAGCTTCCTTCTGGGGCTCAGCCAACCCGCCAGCCCCAATGATTACTTGCAAGCCGCCACACTGGGCGCGCTGTGCTTTGCCGCGGCCCTGCTCGTGCAAGCGATGATGCAACGCGTGGAGGTGAGCGAGACCCTCGCTGAAAAGCGCGCCAGTGAAGTCGTGGAGCTTGAGGCTCTCAACGCGTTGATCTTACAGCGCATGCGCACCGGCATTCTGGTGCTCGATGATCAGCGACACGTGCAACTGGCCAACCACAGCGCCTTGGCCCTTTTGGGTCAAGACACGCTTGAAGGTCAATTGATCGACGACTGCTCCCCCACCCTGATCGAGCGCTTACACCTGTGGCAGAGCAACCCGACCCTGCGTCCCCAAAGCGTGAAAGTCGCCGGCAGCGGTCTGGAACTGCAACCGAGCTTCATTGCCCTGGACCAGAGCGCGAACCGCCAGACCCTGGTGTTTCTTGAGGACCTCGCGCACATCACCCAGCACGCGCAACAGCTCAAGCTCGTCGCCCTTGGGCGCCTGACCGCAGGGATCGCCCACGAGATACGCAACCCCTTGGGTGCCATCAGTCACGCCGCCCAGCTCTTGCAGGAATCGGAGGAACTCAACGGCGCGGATCGGCGTCTGACCCAGATCATCCAAGATCACTCCCAGCGCATGAACCGGATTATCGAAAACGTCCTGCAACTGTCACGCCGCCAGCAGACCGTGCCGCAACGGCTCGACCTGAAGCCGTGGCTGGAACGGTTCGTGGCCGAAAGCCGCGAGGGTGCGCTCGATAACCAGCAGATTCACCTGCGCATCGCAGAGGGTGATTTCAATACCCTGATGGACCCGAACCAACTCACCCAGATACTCGACAATCTGGTACGCAACGCCTGGCGCCACAGCGCTCAGCAGCACGAGCAGGCACAGGTCTGGCTCGATCTGTTCATCGATGCCGACACCCAACTGCCGATCATCGAGGTGCTGGACGACGGAGCCGGCGTGACCACCGAACAACAGGTCCATCTGTTCGAGCCGTTCTATACCACCAGCGCTCAAGGCACGGGGCTTGGGCTCTATCTGTCCCGTGAGCTGTGCGAAAGCAACCAGGCCCGCCTAGACTTCAAATCACGCCAAGGCGGCGGTTGCTTTCGCATCACCTTTGCTCACGGACGGAAACAAAGTTGAATATGAGCCCACAGCAAAAAGTCCTGATCGTCGACGATGAACCGGATATCCGCGAGCTGCTGGAAATCACCCTGGGACGCATGAAGCTTGACACTTTCAGTGCTCGCAACCTGGGTGAGGCGCAAGCGTTGCTCAAGCGCGAGACCTTCGACCTGTGTCTTACAGACATGCGCCTGCCGGACGGCACGGGCCTGGACCTGGTGCAACACATTCAGCGACGCTACCCGCAACTGCCAGTGGCCATGATCACCGCCTACGGCAACCTGGAGACGGCGATCAACGCGCTCAAGGCCGGGGCGTTCGATTTTTTGACCAAACCGGTGGATCTCTCCCGTCTACGCGAGCTGGTCAGCAGCGCGCTGCGCATGCCCGCACCAAGCAGCAGCGTCGATCGCCGCCTGCTGGGCGACTCACTGCCCATGCGCAGTTTGCGCAAACAGATCGACAAACTGGCGCGCAGCCAGGCACCGGTCTACATCAGCGGGGAGTCCGGCAGCGGCAAGGAGCTGGTGGCACGGCTGATCCACGAGCAAGGCGCGCGAGCCAATCAGCCGTTTGTCCCGGTTAACTGTGGGGCGATCCCGTCGGAGCTGGTGGAAAGCGAGTTCTTTGGCCATCGCAAAGGCAGCTTCAGCGGCGCCATTGAAGACAAACCCGGACTGTTCCAGGCGGCCCATGGCGGCACGCTGTTCCTCGATGAAGTGGCGGATCTGCCACTGTCGATGCAAGTCAAACTGCTGAGGGCGATTCAGGAAAAGGCTGTGCGCAGCGTAGGCGGCCAACAGGAAACCGTGGTCGATGTGCGTATCCTCTGCGCCACCCATAAAGACCTCGATGCCGAAGTGGCCGCTGGACGCTTCCGCCAGGACTTGTACTACCGGCTCAACGTCATCGAACTCAGGGTGCCGCCGTTACGCGAGCGCCGCGACGATATCGAATCGCTGGCCGGGCATGTTCTCAAGCGCCTCGCCGCAGTGACCGGCCAACCTGTGGCCAAACTCCATCCGAAGGCCCTCGACGCGCTCAAGGGCTATCGCTTTCCGGGCAACGTGCGGGAACTGGAAAATGTGCTCGAACGGGCGCATACCCTGTGCGAAAACAAACAGATCGAAACCGCAGACCTGCGCTTGGTCGAGGGCAACAGCAGCGCAGAAAACGGCGTGCCGGATCTGACGCAGATCGACAACCTGGAAGACTATCTGGAAAACGTCGAGCGCAAACTCATCCTCCAGGCCCTGGAGCAAACCCGCTGGAACCGCACGGCGGCGGCGCAGCGATTGAATCTGTCATTTCGGTCGATGCGTTACCGGTTGAAAAAACTCGGGTTGGATTGAGACTCGCTCCTACAGGAGGAGCTAGCTTGCTCGCGATGAATGCCCGGGCACCGCGGGCATTCAGACAGCCCGCGTCATCGTTAACGACCATCGCGAGCAAGCTCGCTCCTACAGACGTCTGTGTTCCCCTGTGGAGCGAGCTTGCTCGCGATGGGTGCCCGGGCAACGCGGGCATTCAGACGGCCCGCGTCATCGTTGACGACCATCGCGAGCCTGCTCGCTCCTACAGACGTCTGTGTTCCCCTGTAGGAGCGAGCTTGCTCGCGATGAGTGCCCGGGCAACGCGGGCATTCAGACGGCCCGCGTCATCGTTGACGACCATCGCGAGCCTGCTCGCTCCTACAGACGTCTGTGTTCCCCTGTGGAGCGAGCTTGCTCGCGATGAGTAACCGGGCAACGCGGGCATTCAGACAGCCCGCGTTATCGTTGACGACCATCGCGAGCAAGCTCGCTCCTACAGAGGTCTGTGTTCCCCTGTAGGAGCGAGCTTGCTCGCGATGAATGCCCGGGCACTACGGGCACTCGCTCCTACAGTCGTCCGATCGGGGCATAGGGGGCTGGATCGATGATGGGGGTGCGGCCCAGCATCACATCGGCGAACAACTGGCACGAAGCAGGCGCCAGCACGAGGCCGTTGCGGTAGTGCCCACAGTTGAGCCATAACCCGTCAAAACCCGGCACTGGGCCAATGTAGGGAATGCCCTCCGGCGAGCCCGGTCGCAATCCGGCCCAGTGCCCGACCACTTCTGCATCCGCCAGCGCCGGAATCAATTCCACGGCCGTTGCCTTCAGGCTCTCCAGCGCCGACTCGGTCGGCGTCTTGTCGTAACCTTCGTGCTCCAGCGTGCTACCGACCAGGATGTGCCCATCCCGACGCGGAATGGCGTAGCGGCGTTTGGCCAGGACCATGCTTGGCAGGAAGTCAGCCGCACACTTGTAGAGAATCATCTGACCTTTGACCGGCTCCACGGGAAGTTCCAGCCCCAGGCCCTTGAGCAAGTCACCGCTCCAGGCACCAGCGGTCAGGACCACCTGATCGCCGTGAACATCACCCTTCGACGTCTGCACACCAACGACCTTATCGCCTTCACGAATGAATCCGCCGACTTCACATTGCTCGTGGATCGTCACGTTCGGCAGCGCCTGCAAGGCTGCCTTGAGCGATTTGACCAGCCGCGGGTTGCGCACGTTGGCCACATCGGCCATGTAGATGGCCCGGGAAAATCCAGCGCCCAATACCGGGACGGCATCGTGCACAGCCGAGATATCCACAGCCCGTAACGGTCGACCTTCCCGCTCGGCCCATTCGAGGGCCAGGGCTTCATCTTCCAGGTCCAACCAGTACAGCCCAGTGACGTGTACCTCCGGGTCCACTCCGGTGGTGGCAAACAGCCGCTCACCCAGTTGTGGATAAAAATCCTGCGACCAATGCGCCAGTGCAGTGACCGCCGGGCTGTAACGCCATGGGTACAGCGGCGAAACAATGCCACCACCGGCCCAGGACGCCTCTTGCCCGACACTCGCTCGATCCAGCAGCACAACGCTGTGCACTTCGGAGGCGAGATTGAACGCCGTCATCAGGCCAATCACACCGCCGCCGACGATCACTACTTGCTGTTGCATGGTCATGTTTCGATCCAAACGTTAGATAGACAGAGGGCACACAAAGCGCCCGAACGATGAAACTCAGCGGCCCCAGCAATCCTTCGTGGTCAGCCCGGACGCTGCGTTAACCATGCTTCTGACGCCGGTGTTGGTGATGGTGAAATCGCCGCACTTGTCAGTGGCCATGGCGCTGCCGGCCTTGCGGGTGGCGGTCAGCAGGAACGTCTGGTCCGTCAGGGTCGGGGTGATGGTGTAGAAATCGTTGCCGGTGCTCAATCCAGTGGCACCGGTGTAGACGCTGGTGGTGTTCTTTGAATAAAAACGCTCAAGCAGTTGCGCCTGCTCGGACAGCAAACCGGTCACTTCTGCCCGCCGTCCTTTTTTCACGTATTCGGTAAGGCTCGGGTAGCCAATGGTGATGACGATACCAATGATCGCAATCACGATCATGATTTCGATCAGGGTAAAACCTCGGTTGGATCTGCGCATGCCTGAACTCTCACTCACTGAATTTGCCGCCACATGATGCGACGGCTACCGCCGCCGGCCTTCTCCACCAACGTAGTGGGTGTTCCACTGGAGTCGTTCACGACCTTGCGCGCTCCGCCGTTGACGATGGCATTCAACATCGGCATCCCCCCGGAGAACACCACCCCGCTGGATATCGTGTCCGCACTGTCGACTACCCCGTCGCCATTGGTGTCGAGCACGGCGTAGTTGAGCATCTTACCGCTGAACGCATCCAGTTCGATCAGCTTGCCGGTTCCGAAACTGGCGCAGGGGTCCGTGGTATCGACCGCCGCCGTGGTGAAGACGATCCGCCCCAGCACCAAAGCGGCCTGGTTGATGACTCGCTCGCCGGTCAAAAGGTTGTTGTAGACCAACGGCAGATACCAGCCCTTTTTCCCCGGATAAATCACTTCGTTCTGACTGGTGGTGACGAACTGTCCCGAACTTCCCGAAAACACGCCCGTGATCGACTGGGCCTGCAAACTGGACGTAGTGATCTGACCCGAGCCACCGTCCGCATCCCACACCGCATAAAACGCCTGTAGATCCTTGTTGGTCTTGTCCACGGCCTCGTTGAATTTGCCGGTGCCAAAAAACACCACCTTGCCGCCCAACGAGTTATCGGCCAGCAACGGCTGCGCCGTGATCGGCTGGGTAGTACCGCCCGCCGCCGTGAACAAAGGCTTGCCGGAAAACGCCACGCCCCAACTGTCAGGGCTGACACTGCTCAAATCGAATTTCCACAACTGCCCTTCCAGGTCACCGCCATAAGCGGCCTGCACCACATTCTGGGAGTTGACCTTGAGTTTCACCGAGGAGAGGCCGTTATTGGTGTCGCTCGGGTCGACGACGATCTTCCTGATCAGCGAGCCATCGCGAATATCCACCACATACAGCGCTGCTACACCGGAGTTACTGCCATAACCGTTGGCAATGAACGCCGCCCATCGACCATCGGCCAAGCGTGCCACGTCCGGGCGCGCATAGGCATAACCCAGATCATTGAAAGTGTTTGCGGTATTGGCTGTAGCCGGCGCACTGAGCTCCCACAGCGCCTTGATCGCGTTACCCGCCGACGCATCAAACAGCTGCAATGCGTAAAACGTCTTACCGCCCGCGCCGGTGCCTCCCAGTGCCAGGGTTTTCCAGGCGCCGGCCAGTTGCGCGTCGAATACGCCGACCTGTCCGTCGACCAGAAACTTGTGGCTCACACCGTTGATATAGGTGGTGTCAGCGATGTAACGCAGAGATGGCAACACACTGGAAGGCATATAGGCATAACGCCGGGCGCCGTTACCTGCATTGATCACACTGACAAAACCGTCGTTGCCATTGACCACCAGGTTGCTGTTCATGTTGCTGGCTTTGGTCGCCAGATAGTTGCTGTAGCTGGTGTCGTTCGCCAGGTCAGACGCGGTTTGTTCCGTGGGCGATGCCAGCACCAGGGGCGAGTTGATAATGTCACCGAGCAGAACGGTACGGGTTTTCAACCCGGTCTTGTTGGTGCCTTTGCTCCATTCCACCAGATCGCTGCCCGTGATGCCGGTGGGCAGGCCTTGATTCAGTACCGTCTGCTGCGCCGGAGCGAAATTGGCGAAAGCCAGAGCCACAGGGGCGTTGCTGGCGCTGTTCCAGGACTGATAAGTCGGCGCGGTGGCGCCGGGCATGATGGCGGTGTCGGTGGTCCAGAGCACCGAAGAGGTGTTCACCGAACCGGTAGCACTGAAACCATAGGATTTAATCGTGCCACGCCAATCCTTGGGGTCGTAGCTGGTTTGATAATAAGCAGATCCGACCCCGACAATGGCGCTGCTGGTAGTGCCGCTGCCTCCGGAACCGGCTTTGGAGGTGATATCGCTCAGCGCCGAGGCCAATGCCGTACTGAGCCCGGCACTGTCGGTTGCCTGATAATACTTACCCTGCCCGTAGCTCGCGGCATCCGACAACATCTGGTTCGCAGCGGTGAAGCCCACGGTGTAGGTGTTCATGTTCTGTTTGGGAAAATCCACCGCATTCCAGCTTTTGCCGGCGGCGTCGGTGCCAGTGCTGCGCATGTCGATGTCGAAAGCGAACTTGGCAATGTCGTCCAGGTACAGGGTGTCGCCCTCGCCGTCTCCATTGAGATTGTCGCCATCGTTCGCGCTGTTGCCGTCCCAGTTTGGCAGGCGGCTGCCCCCAAGCGGATCATTGGTCGCAAAGGTGCGGTCGTAAGTCGGCAAACCATCGGTGATCACCACGCCATAGTTTTTCTGGCAGCGATACTGGATCGGGCTGGTGTAGGTCGTGGGCGTCGAGTTGTAGTACGGCGCCATGCCGCGCATGTAGCGGGTGATCTCGTAGTAGGTTTCCGCCAACGGGGTATTGGCGATCGCGCTCAAACCATTGATCGAATTGATCAACGCGTTGTAGTTGGCGTCTGCCTGCGCTTGGGTGACGCTGCCACTGACAGGGGACAGGTCGCTGATGCCGCGGGCGATGAATCCACCGGGGCCTGGGTTGCCGCTGACGGGAGGGTTGAACGTCGACAGGCCGATCCGCAGCGAACGGTTGTTGCTGACCAGGCTGGTCGAGACATCCTGCGCAACGCTGATCCGGTAATCATTGGGAATGGCGCCGGTGGTGTAGTCCCGGTTCGCCCCGTTGGCCTGTGAAACCAGGTAAGACAGGTAGTTCGCCGTGTAACGGGTATTCTGATTCCCCACCGGGTCCGGCAGCTTCAGGCAAATTGACCCCAGCCCCAAGAGTCCTCGATAGAAGCCGAACCAGTTGCCGTTGGTCGAACAACCGCCACGGTTGAGGCTCGATAAAGCGATGTTGGTATCGCTCATGTCCAGGTTCTGGCCGCCAAAACACGAAAAACTGGAATTGCAGTTCGCAATTTGGGGACGGTTCGCCGTCGGATCAAAACCTGGCGCCCAAATGATGTTGTTCATGCTGCCCGAATCATCGATGAGCAACATCACGTTGGGCGGTACTGCCGCTGCACTCAGCAAAGGTGAGTCCGAAGGCGTGAACGCGTACACCGGGGCCGACAGGTACGCTCCCACCGCAACGCCACACAGCCATTGCCGCCACTTGTGCACGCGCGAGTCAGTACTTGGCATAAATGCTCTCCACCACGCTGCGCACGTTGTTGCCCACGATGGCCACTGCCGTGATGCGGTAGAGCGTCGCAGAGGTGTTGCTCGGCACGTTCACCGCGTTCAGCGAGGCGCCGATGTTTTGTACCCCATAGAAACCGTTGGCCACACCGACCCAGGTTACGCCCGACGTCGCGTTTACCCCGGCGGTGGTGAGCGTTGCCGATTCGGCAGGCGGTGCACATTGGGTGGTGCCGCTGCACACCGGCAGGGTGAAGGTGCTCATCTGCACCACACTTTCACCGATACGCAGCACGGCTTCGGCGTTCTGGAACGACTGGTTGCGCAAGGTCACACTGCTGGCCATCTTTTCTTGGAGCGTGGCGTTCTGCATCGACGAAATGCCGATAAGAGTCAGCAGTAAGAGGAATACCAAGCTGACCAGCAACGCCATGCCGCGTTGACCGCCAGGGTTCATGGATTGAACATTCATCAGTCGCCCCGTCATGGCAATCGGTTGCGCAGGGCCGCAACCACGCTGAAGGTCTGGTCGCGCACCTGTCGGTTGGGATCCGTGAGGGTCAACGTCAGGCGCACACTGCGGATCCGAGCCGCGTCCGAAGGGTTGCTGCTATAACTCGACGCGGCACCTTCGGATGCCGAACTGGCCATGCCGAAACTGACGTTGAAGGCGCTGACATTGTCGACCAGCACGGCCTGGGCGGGCGCACTCGGTATTCCGGAACCGACCCCCATGGTGAGCTGGTTGTTCTTGAGGCTGTAGATCAGGCGCCGGATGGGAAACGCCAATTGCCCCAAGGCAGGCGTTCGCGCTTCCGAGTACGCCGTGGCCGTGTTTCGACAGTCGGACACCACCGTCCAGGTCGGCGTGCCTCCACCGTTTCCGACATCGGCCGTCACCAGGGTCAGCCTGAGATTGGCGTTGTCCCAACTGATCGGGTTGGCCTGATTCGCACTGAAGCCAGCCCCCGAGCTGGCATCGGTGATGGTGGCCACGCAACCGAACATCCCCACCATTCGGATTTCCTGGATCATCTTGCTCAGCACGAAACGCGCATCTTCCTGCATGTTGGCAGCGGCGTTTTGGCTGACGTAAGTGTTCTTGGCCGCGATGAATACCTGCGCCACCCCGAGCACCACCACCAGGCTCAGCACCAGGGCGATCAGCAATTCGATCAGGCTGAAACCACGACTGTGCCCCCGGTTCATGGCGTCACCACCGGATCGACGGCGGCGCGACTGGTCAGCACAAGGCTGCGGCGGGAGTCGGCAGCCTTGGCGGCCCGCGAGTCGTCCCAGGTGATGGTGATGGTGTACACCCGTTGGTTCAGCGTGACAGTGCCGGTGGCCGTGCTGCCGAGGAAATTGCGGATATTGGAGGCGAAGTCGTACAGGTCCTGGTCCCGCGCAACACTGGGATTGCCCGAGGTCGGAGGCGTTACGGTGTAGTCGGCGCCGGAATTGGCTCGAATGCGGTCCAGCATGTCATAGGCGATGAAACTCGCCTGGCTGGTCATCCGCGAGCTGTCGGTGTACTTCAGTGCATTGAGCTGAAATGCCGCCGCGCCCAGCAACCCGACACTCAAAATCAACAAGGCGACCAGTACTTCGATCAGCGTGGTGCCTTCCTGTGCACGCTTGCTCCATCCCCTCATCCGCAACTTCCGCCCAATAGAATTCGTCCGTTCAAACACACTGTCAGCGTCCTGCTTTGCGCCCCCAGTACATAGTTGATCACCACCGCCGTGGAAGGTGCCGAGAGACCGCCCAGATTGTTGAAGTCGATGGCGGTCACTCCTGAGGTTAGCGTCAGAGTGGCGCCACTGCTCATCGCAGGAACAACCCGCAATACATTGGCCGGATTGCCAGTACCGTCATAAATCGACAGTTCTCCCGTCCAGGTGGTGCCGCCCGACGTCGGTCGCACGCGTGTGGTGATCCCCCGATCAATGGCCTCCAGCCTGGCGTAATTCAAACCGCGTTGCAGATCGCCCATCTCGGTATCGGCCCGGGTGCCTTGTATCGAACGGGTAAACATTGGCACTGCCAGAGTGATCAGCACCAGGAAAACAGCGAGTGCGACCAGCAACTCGATCAGCGTGAAACCTTTTGAACGATGATCCATCGATGCCCTCCGTTACCGTCGGCTATACCTGTAACACGCTAGAACATTCGACCGACAGGGGTACGGTTGTTTTGCCATTACTCGCGCAAGGATCGCGCGCGTCACCCCGCTCCAGGGAGGGAGATACCATGCACCAGCAAGGTTTCAGCCTGATCGAACTGCTTATGGGACTGACGATTGTCGGGATTGTTCTGTATTGGGTCAGCCCGGCGATGGCCGCGTTCACTGAGTCGATCCAGCGCAAGGAAGCCGCCAGTTCGCTGATCAGCGGCATCCGTCATGCCCGCACGCTGGCGATGACACGAAGTCAGGCCGTGGTGATCCATGGCATCGACGGAGATTGGGGCCAAGGCTGGCGCGTCATTCTCGATGTGAGCGGCAAAGGCGCGGATGACCGTGACAACCCGCTGATCTCAGAGCACGCGAATGGCAACAAACTGGCGATTGTCGGGAATGAAATGGTGACGAGCTACATACGCTTCAGTAGCTTGGGAATGCCGCTGATGACTCATCGCAGCTTTCAAAATGGGACGTTGCATTTTTGCGATGCTCGCAAACCGATCAGTCAGCTACAAGTCGTAGTGTCCCGCTCCGGCCGCGCCAGCCTGCGCAACCAAAAGGCCGAGCAGGCTCTATGCGAACGGTGAATCAGGTCAGCGAGCGAACCCGCAGCTCTTTGGGCATCGAGAACGTGATGTTCTCCTCGCGCCCGGCCAGTTCATCGGCGCCGGTGGCACCCCAGGCCTGCAATTGCTGGATCACGCCGCGCACCAGGACTTCCGGAGCGGAAGCACCGGCGGTGATGCCAATACGTTCGACGCCATCGAACCAGCTCTTTTGCAGGTCTTCGGCACCGTCGATCAGGTACGCCGGGGTGGCCATGCGCTCAGCCAGTTCACGCAGGCGGTTGGAGTTGGAGCTGTTCGGGCTACCGACCACCAACACCACATCACATTCGTCGGCCAGGGTCTTCACCGCATCCTGACGGTTTTGCGTGGCGTAGCAGATGTCGTCCTTGCGCGGGCCACCGATGGCCGGGAAGCGAGTACGCAGGGCATCAATGACACGGCTGGTATCGTCCATGGACAAGGTGGTCTGAGTGACGAACGCCAGTTTTTCCGGGTTGTTCACCTGCAATGCGGCGACGTCTTTCTCGTCTTCCACCAGGTAAATCGCCCCACCATTGCTGCCATCGTACTGGCCCATGGTGCCTTCGACTTCCGGGTGGCCGGCATGGCCAATCAGGATGCATTCACGACCGTCGCGGCTGTAGCGCGCAACCTCGATGTGCACTTTGGTCACCAACGGGCAGGTGGCATCGAACACCTTGAGGCCACGCCCGGCGGCTTCGGTTCGTACGGCCTGGGATACGCCATGGGCACTGAAGATCACGATGACGTCGTCCGGCACCTGATCCAGTTCTTCGACGAAGATTGCGCCGCGAGCACGCAGGTCTTCGACCACGAATTTGTTGTGGACCACTTCATGGCGCACATAGATCGGCGGACCGAAGACTTCCAGGGCGCGGTTGACGATTTCGATCGCCCGATCCACTCCGGCGCAGAAGCCACGGGGGTTGGCGAGTTTGATTTGCATGGTGTGCCTCGTGTGTCGCTTACAACGCCGTGACGGAAATGATTTCCACGTCAAAGGTCAATGTCTTGCCGGCCAGCGGATGGTTGAAGTCGATGGTCACTTGCTCGTCATCGAAGACTTTCACCACGCCAGGCAGTTCAGTATTGGCCGCATCGTTGAAGATCACCAGCAATCCCGGCGACAGCTCCATGTCCTTGAACTGCGAGCGCGGGATGACCTGGACGTTTTGCGGGTTGGGCTGGCCAAAGGCGTTTTCCGGCTGAATGGTCAGCGTGCGTTTGTCGCCGGCCTTGAAGCCAAACAGCGCGGCCTCGAAACCTGGCAGCAGGTTGCCATCACCGACCTTGAAGGTCGCCGGTGCCTTGTCGAAAGTGCTGTCGACCGTGTCGCCGTTCTCCAGGTTCAGTGCAAAGTGCAAAGTGACTTCGGTGTGCTCTCGGATGAGTTGTTCAGCCAATACCTGTTCAGTCATGAACGGCTTCTCCAGTTTTTTTGGATTTGAACATGTCCAGCGCCAGCATCACCGCACCCACAGTGATTGCACTGTCAGCGAAATTGAACGCCGGGAAATACCAGCGGTTCTGCCAATGCACCAGGATGAAATCGATCACATGGCCCAGGGCGATGCGGTCATACAGGTTGCCCAGCGCGCCACCCAGCACCAACGCCAGGGCGACCGCCAGCCAGGTTTCGTTACGCCCCAGGCGCTTGAGCCACACCACCAGTACCGCGCTGACGGCCACGGCGATCAGCGCGAACAACCAGCGCTGCCAGCCGGAGCTGTCAGCCAGGAAGCTGAACGCGGCGCCGGTGTTGTAGGCCAGGGTCCAACTGAAGTAATCGGGGATCACCACGATTTGCTGGTACATCTTCAGCGAGCCCTCGAAGTAGAACTTGCTGGCCTGGTCGATGACCAGGACCAGCAAACTCAGCCAGAGCCAACCCAGCCGTCCAAAACGACCAACGCCATTAGGCATAGTGACGAACCTCGCCAGCACCGCTGATGTTGTCCACGCAGCGGCCGCAGATTTCCGGATGTTCCGGATTCACGCCGACATCCTCACGGCAGTGCCAGCAACGGGCGCATTTGGCGTGAGCCGACTTGACGATCTTCAGCTTCAGGCCGCTCACTTCAGTGACCACGGCATCGGCCGGTGCCTGCGCCAATGGCGCAACGCTGGCGGTGGAGGTGATCAGCACGAAGCGCAGTTCGTTGCTCAGCTTGGCCAGGTCGGCACTCAGTGCGTCTTCGGCGAACAGCGTCACTTCGGCTTGCAGGTTGCCACCGACGGCCTTGGCCGCACGCTGGATTTCCATTTCCTTGTTGACCGCGACCTTGACCGCCATGACCCGGTCCCAGTACGCACGATCCAGCTCGAAGCCTTCCGGCAGTTCGGTCAGGCCTTCGTACCAGGTGTTGAGCATCACCGATTCGTTACGCTCGCCCGGCAGGTACTGCCACAGCTCGTCGGCGGTGAACGCCAGGATCGGCGCGATCCAGCGCACCAGCGCTTCGCTGATGTGGAACAGCGCAGTCTGGCACGAACGCCGGGCCTTGCTGTCGGCGCCGGTGGTGTACTGGCGATCCTTGATGATGTCGAGATAGAAACCACCCAACTCCTGCACGCAGAAGTTGTGGATCTTGGAGTAGACGTTCCAGAAGCGGTATTCGCCGTAATGCTCTTGCAGCTCGCGCTGCAGCAGCAGGGTGCGATCCACCGCCCAACGGTCCAGGGCCAGCATTTCTTCAGCGGGCAGCAGGTCGGTGGCCGGGTTGAAACCGGTCAGGTTGGAGAGCAGGAAGCGCGCCGTGTTACGGATACGCCGGTAGGCGTCCGCACTGCGTTGCAGGATCTGCTCGGACACTGCCATCTCACCGGAGTAGTCAGTCGAGGCGACCCACAGACGCATGATGTCGGCACCCAGGGTGTCGTTGACTTTTTGTGGTGCGATCACGTTGCCCAGCGATTTGGACATCTTGCGGCCAGACTCGTCGACGGTGAAGCCGTGGGTCAGCAGCTCGCGGTATGGCGCGTGGTTGTCGATGGCGCAACCGGTCAGCAAGGATGAGTGGAACCAGCCGCGGTGCTGGTCCGAACCTTCCAGATACAGATCGGCACGCGGGCCGTTTTCGTGGCCCATTGGGTGCGAACCGCGCAGAACGTGCCAGTGCGTGGTGCCCGAATCGAACCAGACGTCCAGGGTGTCGCTGATCTTGTCGTACTGCGGCGCTTCATCACCCAACAGTTCGGCGGCGTCCAGTTTGAACCAGGCCTCGATGCCTTCGACTTCGACGCGTTTGGCCACTTCTTCCATCAGCTCGACGGTACGTGGGTGCAGCTCGCCGCTTTCCTTGTTGAGGAAAAACGGGATCGGCACGCCCCAGTTACGTTGGCGAGAGATGCACCAGTCCGGACGGTTGGCGATCATCGAGTGCAGGCGCGCCTGGCCCCAGGCCGGCACGAACTTGGTGTCTTCGATGGCCTTGAGCGAACGCTGGCGCAGGGTCTCGCCAGTGGCTGGCTGCTTGTCCATGCCGATAAACCACTGCGCGGTGGCGCGGTAGATCAGCGGGGTCTTGTGGCGCCAGCAGTGCATGTAGCTGTGTTCGATGACAGCGGTGTGCATCAGCGCATCGACTTCGGTTAGTTTGTCGACGATGGCCGGGTTGGCCTTCCAGATGAACTGGCCGCCGAAAAACTCCAGCGACGGCACGTATACGCCGTTGCTTTGCACCGGGTTGAGGATGTCATCGTTGACCATGCCGTACTTCTTGCAGGTCACGAAGTCGTCCACGCCGTAGGCAGGAGCGGAGTGAACCACGCCGGTGCCGGCGCCCAGCTCGACGTAGTCGGCCAGGTAGACCGGCGACAGACGGTCGTAAAACGGGTGACGGAAGTTGATCAGTTCCAGCGCCGAGCCCGGTGCAGTGGCCAGTACCGAGCCTTCGACGCCGTAGCGCGACAGGCACGCCTCGACCAACTCTTCGGCCAACACCAGCAGCTTGCTGCCGATATCGACCAGGGCGTAGGTGAATTCCGGGTGGACGTTCAGCGCCTGGTTGGCCGGGATGGTCCACGGGGTGGTGGTCCAGATCACGATGGCAGTCGGCTTGGCCAGCGACGGCAGGCCGAACGCGGCAGCCAGTTTGCCTTCGTCGGCAATCGGGAATGCCACGTCGATGGTCGAGGACTTCTTGTTCTCGTACTCGACTTCCGCTTCGGCCAGTGCCGAACCGCAGTCGAAGCACCAGTTCACCGGCTTGAGGCCCTTGAACACGAAACCGCCCTTGACGATTTCGGCCAGGGCACGGATTTCACCGGCCTCGTTCTTGAAGTCCATGGTCTTGTAGGGGTTGGCAAAGTCGCCCAACACGCCCAGACGGATGAATTCGGATTTCTGCCCTTCGATCTGCTCGGTGGCATAGGCACGGCACAGTTCGCGGGTCTTGTCCGCGCCCAGGTTCTTGCCGTGGGTCACTTCGACCTTGTGCTCGATCGGCAGGCCGTGGCAGTCCCAGCCCGGAATGTACGGCGCATCGAAGCCCGACAGGGTCTTGGAGCGGATGATCATATCCTTGAGGATTTTGTTCAGCGCATGACCGATGTGAATCGTGCCGTTGGCGTACGGAGGACCGTCGTGAAGGACGAACTTCGGACGATCCTTGCCAATCTCGCGCAACTTTCCGTACAGGCCAATGCTGTCCCAGCGCTGCAGAATCTGCGGTTCGCGCTGAGGCAGGCCGGCCTTCATTGGGAAGGCGGTGTCCGGAAGGTTTAACGTGGCTTTATAGTCGGTCATTTAAGGCTCTTCATTAGCGATGGGCGCTAGGTGCGGCTAGTGCACGGGCGGCGGCGACATCCGCGTTGATCGCCGTTTTCAACGCCTCCAGAGAGGCGAAACGCTGCTCTTCACGCAGCTTGTGGTGGAAAACCACCGTCAGACGCCGGTCATACAGATCGCCGGCAAAATCCAGAAGATGGACTTCGAGATGGGCTTTGCCATCTCCCTGGACCGTGGGCCGTACGCCAATATTGGCGACGCCTGGCCAGGTCTTGCCGTCGATGTCGACATTGACCAGATACACCCCGGTCAGCGGCACTCGACGACGTTTGAGTTGAATGTTGGCAGTGGGCGTACCCAGTTGGCGCGCCAGTTTCTGTCCGTGCAATACCCTTCCGGTAATCTGGAATGGACGCCCGAGAAGGCGCTCGGCCAAGGCGAAGTCAGCGGCCGCCAGGGCATTACGCACCTGGGTACTGCTGACGCGAATGCCATCGAGCTCGACGGTTTGCGCGGCTTCGACGGTAAAGCCTTGCATGACACCAGCCTGTTGCAGGAACTCGAAATCGCCGACCCGGTCACAGCCGAAGCGAAAGTCGTCACCGACCTCAAGATGCTTGACGCCCAGGCCGTCGACCAGAATGGTATCGATGAATTCGCTGGCACTGAGCTTGCTCAGGCGCTGATTGAACGCCAGGCACAGTACGCGATCGACGCCCTCGCCCGCCATCAACTGCAGCTTGTCGCGCAATCGGGCCAGGCGCGCCGGCGCGGTGTCAGGAGCGAAGAACTCTCGCGGCTGCGGCTCGAAAATCACCACGCAGCTGGGTACGCCCAACTCGCGCGCACGCTCACGAAGTCTCGCCAGGATTGCCTGGTGACCACGGTGAACACCGTCAAAGTTGCCAATAGTGGCGACACAGCCCCGATGCTGGGGGCGCAGGTTTTGAAGGCCTCGAACCAGCTGCATAACGCGCTTCTTGCTCATAAAGTGGTCGATTATAACCACACCCGGCGGCCGACGACAGGCAGCACCGTAACCCAAAGTGATCGAGCCGACAAAACCGCCGGCCCGCCGATGATTTTCAAGGCAAAGTCTTCAGCTCAACGCCTTGCGATTGAAGTCGCGTAAACGGAAGCCCATTAACAGCAACATGCCGAAATACGAAACCACACCTGCCGCGACCAACGCGCCCAGGCGCAGGAAACGCTCGAGCATGTGCCCCTGATCCCACGCCGGCAGGAAGTGCATCCCGGCCAGCAATACCCCAGACATCACCAGCACGGCGATTACCAGCTTGGCGCCAAACTTCGCCCACCCCGGTTGCGGTTGGTACATCTGCTGCTTGCGCAGTTGGTAAAACAGCAACCCGGCATTGAGACAGGCACCCGCACTGATGGCCAGGGCCAGACCGGCATGGGCCAGCGGACCGATCAACATCAGGTTGAACAACTGCGTAACAATCAGCGTGAAAATCGCGATTTTCACCGGCGTGCGGATGTTCTGTTGCGCGTAAAAGCCCGGCGCCAGCACTTTGATCACGATAATACCGAGCAAACCGACCGAGTAGGCAATCAGCGCTCGCTGCGTCATGGCCGCATCGAAGGCACTGAACTGGCCGTACTGAAACAGCGAAACCGTCAGCGGCTCAGCCAGGATCCCCAATGCCAGGGCACAGGGCAGCACCAGCACAAAGCACAGGCGCAGGCCCCAGTCGAGTATGCGCGAATATTCGGTCCGGTCCTGACTCGCGTAGGTCTTGGCCAGGGTCGGCAGCAGAATCGTGCCCAAGGCCACGCCCAGCACGCCGGACGGCAATTCCATCAGACGGTCGGCGTAATACATCCATGACACGGAACCGGCCACCAGGAACGAGGCAAAAATCGTATTGATGATCAGTGAAATCTGGCTGACCGACACCCCGAGAATCGCCGGCAGCATCTGCTTCATGACCCGCCACACGCCACTGTCACGCAGATTCAGGCGCGGCAGCACCAGCATGCCGATCTTTTTCAGTGCCGGCAGTTGATACAACAGTTGCGCCAGGCCGCCGGCCAGCACCGCCCAGCCCAGGGCCATGACCGGCGGATCGAAATACGGCGTCAGGAACACCGCGAAGATGATCATGCTGACATTGAGCAGGGTCGGCACGAAGGCCGGCACCGAGAAACGGTTGTAGGTATTGAGGATGGCGCCTGCCAGTGAAGACAGGGAGATCAGCAATATATAAGGAAAGGTCACGCGCAGAAGACTGGAAGTGAGCTCGAATTTTTCCGGCGTGTCGGTAAAACCTGGCGCGGTCACCCAGATCACCCAGGGCGCGGCGAGCATGCCCAGCGCGGTCACCAGCGCCAGCACCAGCGTCAGCAGCCCGGATACGTAGGCAATGAAAGTGCGCGTTGCCTCCTCGCCTTTCTGGTTTTTGTATTCGGCGAGAATCGGCACAAACGCTTGGGAGAACGCTCCCTCAGCGAAGATTCGGCGTAACAGATTGGGCAGCTTGAACGCGATAAAGAAAGCATCCGTTGCCATCCCCGCACCGAAGGCGCGCGCGATGAGGGTGTCGCGTACGAACCCCAGAACTCGGGAAAGCATCGTGATAGAGCTGACGGCCGCCAATGATTTGAGCAGATTCATTAAAAGAGTTCGCGCCTGTCGATAAACAGCAGGCGAACAATGCGCCTACTTGTGCGATACTCCGCGCCGCAACAGCACAGAGCCAAAGCTCGCGAGTTTACAGGTCAAACGCCGGAAAGAAATCTCCCGCCTCTTTATACCTACCACTTAGCGGAACGTCTCAACCGCCCTTGACAAGACTTCAACTCATCGGCATGATTCGCGGCCTATTTTGTTTGCTATTTCCTAAAAAGTCTTTCGAGGAGCTCGACGGTGGCCAACTCACCTTCCGCCAAAAAACGTGCTAAACAGGCTGAGAAGCGTCGCAGCCACAACGCCAGCCTGCGTTCCATGGTTCGTACCTACATCAAGAATGTAGTTAAAGCCATCGACGCAAAAGACGCTGCAAAAGCTCAAGCCGCTTACACCCTGGCTGTGCCAGTTATCGACCGCATGGCCGATAAAGGCATCATCCACAAAAACAAGGCTGCTCGCCATAAGAGCCGCCTGAATGGCCACGTAAAGGCCCTGAACGTCGCCGCTGCTGCCTAAGCGACGCGTTCACTAAAAAACCGACCCAAGGGTCGGTTTTTTATTGTCTGTGATTTGATGATATAGAGAGCACCGTGGGAGCGAGCAGGCTCGCTTGTATGTTTAGACTTGAAGGGGTGGGGTGGGACTACAGACTCGATTCTGACTCTGACCAGTACAGACCGTGGGAGACTTCTCCTCCCACCCCTTCTACCCAAAGCGCCGATAAGGAATTCATCGGTTAACCGACGATAGAGACAAGCCAGCGCAACGGTAGACCCCAACAAGCACCTAAACCCTAGCTCCGAGGATTTGTTATGACAATCCTTACTTCGCAAACGGTTGTCGGTATCGATGTCGCCAAGGCCGAGATCGTTGTCTACCGCGCTGATCAGCAAACCCTTGAATCCATTAAAAACGAGCGAGCAGCCCTCAAACGTTGGCTTAAAACGCTGCCAGCTCAAAGTGCCATAGCACTTGAAGCCACCAACATTTACCACTTGGACACGGTCGAGCTGGCTCACGAAATGGGCCACCAGGTCTACGTAGTGGATGCTTATCGTGTGAGCCATTACCGCCGTGGAGTCGGTCAAAGAGCCAAGAATGATCCCTGCGATGCACGCTTGCTGGCGCGTTACCTGGAGAGCGAACAAAGCAAATTGCGGATCTGGACCCCGCCGCCCAAAGCCTACAGCACACTGAAGAGCCTTCTTCACAGGCGGGCAACGCTGATCAAGAACCATACTGGGCTGATGTTGAGTTGGACCAGTGAACCTCTGTTGAAAAAGCTACAAACCGCTCAACAGAAGGCATTCAAGCAGGCAGATCAGGCTATCCAGAAACTGCTGCGCAAGGTCAGTAAGGAGGCAGGAATTGAGGAAAATATCGAGCGCTGCAAAGCCATAGAAGGCGTTGGAGAGCTAACTGCAACGGGGTTGGCGGCGACCTATATACGGGGAGATTTTGCGAACGGCGATGCATTCATCGCGTTTCTAGGGATGGACTTGGCGGTCGATGACTCCGGCAAGAAAAATGGGCTGCGATCCCTGACCAAAAAAGGGGATCCGGAGGTGCGTCGTTTGGCTTACAACGCGGCAATGGCGGCGTGTCGCTCGGCCAAATGGAAGCCGTTTTACGAGGCATATCTGGTCAGAGGCTTCTCGAAAACCCAGGCCTTGGTAGCTTTGGCCCGAAAGCTCTGCCGAGTGGCATTCGCCCTGATGAAAAATCAGAGCGAATACCTGTCAGCTTGAGAATTCAAACTTGTCGGGCAACATAGAATCTCCCACAGTATTTTTCGTTCAGGTTACTGCGCGCTGGCCCACGGCAAGATCGGAATCGCCGTCACCGCATTCTGCGGACTGCCTTCGATCAGGCGATCGCTGTAGACCAGATACACCAGCGTATTACGTTTCTTGTCGAGGAAACGCACCACCTGCATGGTCTTGAAGACCAGCGAGGTGCGCTCCTTGAAAACCTCTTCGCCATCCTTCAACTGCCCCTTGAAGTTGATCGGCCCGACCTGGCGGCAAGCGATGGAGGCTTCGGCACGATCCTCGGCCAAACCCAGACCACCCTTCACACCCCCGGTCTTGGCGCGCGACAGGTAGCAGGTCACACCCTCGACCTTCGGATCATCAAACGCCTCGACGACGATACGGTCATTCGGACCGACGAACTTGAACACCGTCGACACCTGACCAATTTCTTCGGCCGAAGCCAGCAGCGGCATTGCCAACAGCATGCCCAACAATCCTTTTGCCACACGCATTCAGGTATTTCCTCAGACCAGAATCAGGTTATCGCGGTGAACCAGTTCCGGCTCAGCCATATACCCCAACAGACCGACAATCGCCTCAGACGACTGACCGATGATTTTTTGTGCCTCGAGCGCACTGTAGTTCGCCAGGCCACGGGCAATCTCACGCCCGTCCGGCGCCACGCACACCACCATTTCGCCGCGACGGAAACTGCCCTGGACCAGCTTGACGCCCACCGGCAGCAAACTTTTGTTGCCCTGGGACAATGCCGTTACCGCACCCGCATCCAGCACCAACGTGCCACGGGTCTGTAGATGCCCGGCCAGCCACTGCTTGCGTGCCGCCAGCATGCCGCGCTCAGGCGACAGCAAGGTGCCGATGCGTTCACCCGCCTTCAGGCGATCCAGCACACGCTCAAGGCGCCCGCCGACGATGATGGTGTGCGCACCGGAGCGCGCCGCCAAGCGTGCCGCACGCAATTTGGTCTGCATGCCACCACGACCCAGCGCCCCACCTGTACCGCCCGCCACCGCATCGAGCGCCGGATCATCGGCGCGCGCCTCGTAGATCAGTTGGGCGTCAGGATTGTTGCGCGGATCGGCGTCGAACATGCCATCGCGATCCGTGAGGATCACCAGCAGATCGGCTTCGACCAGGTTGGCCACCAGCGCCGCCAGGGTGTCGTTGTCGCCGAAGCGAATCTCATCGGTGACCACGGTGTCGTTTTCGTTGATCACCGGAATCACTTTCAATTCGACCAGGGCGCGCAGGGTGCTGCGGGCATTCAGGTAGCGCTTGCGATCAGACAAGTCGTCGTGGGTCAGGAGAATCTGCGCGGTGTGCCGATCATGCTCGGCAAAGCTCGACTCCCAAGCCTGCACCAACCCCATCTGACCGATTGCTGCAGCCGCCTGGAGCTCGTGCATCGCACTGGGTCGCGCGGTCCAGCCCAAACGGCTCATGCCCGCTGCTACCGCGCCAGAGGACACCAGCACCAACTCGACGCCCGCCTCGTGCAGGGCCACCATCTGCTCTACCCAGACACTCATTGCCGCGCGATCCAGACCCTTGCCGTCCGCCGTCAGCAAAGCGCTGCCGATTTTCACGACCCAACGCTGCGCACCTGTCACCTTGCTCCGCATCATCTTCAACCTTAGCCTGAGGGCAGCGCGACCTGGCGCTGCCCGTAACGTTATTCGTGTCTACCAGATCCCAGATACTGACGATTTCCAGATACTAAAACGCCGCTCGATTGAGCGGCGCTTCAGTTTATCGCAACGCGTCAGTCGCGCACGTAAATGATTTCCGGACCATCTTCATCATCCACGTCTTCCTCGTCCCAATCATCGTCGCCGATGTCATGGACCGACTTGACGCCACTGCGACGCAGCGCACGCTGGTCGTCCAGCGCCTGCAACTGGGCACGCGCCTCGTCTTCGATGCGCTGATCGAGGTCTGCCAATTCTTCCCGGTATGCAGGGTCGTTTGCCAGTCGGTCGGCACGATCTTCCATGTAACGCATGATGTCGTGGCACAGGCGCTCGGTGCCCAGCTTGGAGATCGCCGAAATGACGTAGACCGGACCGGTCCACTCCAGGCGATCAACGACTTCCTTGACGCGAGCGTCGTGCTCTTCATCCAGGATCTGGTCGCACTTGTTCAGTACCAGCCAACGATCACGCTCAGCCAGGGACGGGCTGAACTTGGTCAACTCACTGACGATGACTTCGGCCGCATCCGGGGCGCTGCTTTCATCCAGCGGCGCCATGTCCACGAGATGCAACAGCAGGCGAGTACGCGCCAAATGCTTGAGGAAGCGAATCCCCAGGCCTGCACCGTCGGAGGCACCTTCGATCAGACCCGGAATGTCCGCGATCACGAAACTTTTCCAGCGATCCACAGAGACCACACCCAGGTTCGGCACCAGCGTGGTGAACGGGTAGTCGGCCACTTTCGGCTTGGCGGCCGACACCGAACGAATGAAGGTACTTTTACCCGCATTCGGCAAACCCAACAGGCCCACGTCCGCCAGCACCTTCATTTCCAGCTTGAGGTCACGTTGCTCACCCGGCTTACCCGGCGTGGTCTGGCGTGGCGCGCGGTTGGTACTGGATTTAAAACGGGTGTTGCCCAGACCGTGCCAGCCACCATGGGCAACCAACAGCTTCTGGCCAGCCTTGGTCAGGTCGCCGATGACTTCCTGGGTAGCGGAATCGATCACCGTGGTGCCCACCGGCACGCGCAGCACCAGGTCCTCGCCTTTCTTGCCAGTGCAGTCTGTGCTGCCACCATTGGAGCCACGCTCGGCATCGAAGTGGCGGGTATAACGGTAATCCACCAGGGTATTGAGGTTTTCGTCGGCGATCATGTAGACCGAGCCACCGTCACCCCCGTCACCGCCGTTCGGACCACCGTTCTCAATGAACTTCTCGCGACGGAAGCTCATGCAACCGTTGCCACCGTCACCGGCCTTTACTCGAATGGATACTTCATCGACAAACTTCATAACAAAACGCCTCTCGCCGTACGGACGAGCCGAAAAAATCCAGATGTAAGACTCTTGCAAAAATGAGCGCAGCGACCTCAATCAACGACCGCGAATCCAGCGCGCCGACAGCCCATACAAACAGTTTTGCAAGAGACTCACCCCACAAACGAAAAAGCCCCGTCGCGAGACAGGGCTTTTCCAGCGAGTGCGCAATTAAGCTGCGACTACGCTCACGTAACGGCGGTTGAACGCGCCCTTTACTTCAAACTTGATCACGCCTTCGATTTTCGCGAAGAGGGTGTGATCTTTACCCATGCCTACACCGTAACCGGCGTGGAATTGGGTGCCGCGCTGACGCACGATGATGTTGCCCGGAATGATTTTCTGGCCGCCATACATCTTCACGCCAAGGCGTTTGGCTTCTGAGTCGCGACCGTTACGGGTACTACCACCAGCTTTTTTGTGTGCCATGAGTTCAATTCTCCTAGTGAGGAATTAGGCTGAAATTAAGCCTGAATACCGGTGATTTTGATCTCGGTGTACCACTGGCGGTGGCCCATACGCTTCATGTGGTGCTTACGGCGACGGAACTTGATGATGCGGACTTTATCGTGACGACCTTGGGAGATCACTTCAGCCACAACGGTAGCGCCGGCAACAACTGGAGCACCGATATTCACGTCGTCACCATTGGCAACCAACAGAACGCGATCAAAGGTAACGGATTCGCCGGTAGCGATTTCCAGTTTTTCGATCTTCAGGTATTCACCTGGGGCGACTTTGTACTGCTTGCCGCCAGTAACGATTACTGCATAAGACATGGTATTTCTCCGATAATCCTGCTCACCCAGCTCTTTATAGGAAGAGGTATTGGCTGGCATGGCTGCATTGGGCTGGAAGGCCCGTTGCAATTGCGTAAGGCAGGTGCTGCCCAGGAAGTTCAGGGTGCGCGATTGTACGCAAGGCACGAGCGCCTTGCAATAGGCCGTCCATCGCGCCTTGACAGGCCCGGACGTGGGTCCTAGCATGCCGCGCAACCCTTCTGGAGCGACTGTCGCTGATGCAACCCCAAGCTTTCTACCGCGCGGTGGCGGACGATTTTAGCGCCGTCGACGGCATCATCAAGAAGCAACTGACGTCCCGCGTGCCGCTGGTCTCGAAAATCGGCGACTACATTACCTCGGCGGGTGGTAAACGCTTGCGTCCTTTGTTGGTGCTGCTGTGTGGCAAGGCACTGGGCCGCGAAGGCGACGATCTGCGCTTGCTCGCCGCCACCATCGAGTTCCTGCACACCGCCACCTTGCTGCACGACGACGTGGTCGACATGTCCGGCATGCGCCGTGGTCGCTCGACCTCCAATGCCATCTGGGGCAACGCGCCGAGCGTACTGGTGGGCGACTTCCTGTATTCGCGCTCCTTCGAAATGATGGTCGAACTGGGCTCCATGCCCGTGATGAAGATTCTTTCGCAAGCCACGCGCATCATCGCCGAAGGCGAAGTGTTGCAGCTGTCGAAGGTTCGTGACGCCAGCACCACCGAAGAAACCTACATGGAGGTCATCCGCGGCAAAACCGCGATGCTCTTCGAAGCCTCCACCCACAGTGCTGCGGCCCTGTGCGAGGCAACGCCAGAACAGTCTGAAGCCTTGCGCACGTTCGGTGACCACCTGGGCGTGGCCTTCCAACTGGTCGACGACCTGCTGGACTACAAAGGTGACGCCGAGACCCTGGGCAAGAACGTCGGCGACGACCTGGCCGAAGGCAAGCCGACCCTGCCGCTGATCTACACCATGCGCGAAGGCACGCCGGAACAGGCAGCCCTGGTGCGTCAAGCCATTCAGAAAGGCGGGATCGAAGACCTGGAAAGCATCCGCGCAGCCGTGGAAGCCTCCGGTTCGCTGGACTACACCGCCCAACTCGCTCGTGATTACGTGGCCCGTGCAATCAAATGCCTCGAGGCCCTGCCAGCCAGCGAATATCGCGATGCGTTGGTAGAACTGAGCGAGTTTGCGGTCGCGCGTACGCATTGATCTTTTCTGTCCTGTAGGAGCGAGCATGCTCGCTCCTACAGGAATCACGAAAAACCCTATACAATGTGCGCTTTTTAGCGATCCTGAACCTAAGGAGCCTTAGTGAGCACGTTGCCACCCTGCCCGAAATGCAATTCCGAATACACCTACGAAGACGGCGCCCAACTGATCTGCCCGGAGTGCGCCCACGAGTGGTCCGCCAGTGGCGAAGCAGAAACGGTGTCCGATGACGCCGTGAAAAAGGATTCGGTAGGTAACATCCTGCAGGACGGCGACACCATCACCGTGATCAAGGACCTGAAGGTCAAAGGCACCTCTCTGGTGGTCAAGGTCGGTACCAAGGTCAAGAACATCCGCCTGTGCGATGGCGATCACGATATCGACTGCAAGATCGATGGCATCGGCCCGATGAAGCTCAAGTCCGAGTTCGTCAGAAAAGTCTGAACCTGCTGTATTCCATCCCGCGCCAGGCGTGGGATGGTGCTTCGCCCTCCCCCCCTCGCCCAGCCTTTGCTCGCAATAGCCAAACGCCAGCCGTGTTGACCTGACACAATCTTTACCCGCAAAAAAGCACAAACCGCCAATAGGCTCTTGCTATTTCTTGAATAAGAATTATTCTCATTGAAACCCATCAATGGAGATGAGCCCCATGACTTACTTGATCGATGCCTGGCTGGACCGTCCACACCCCTACCTGCGTATCCTGCATCGGGAAACCGGGGAAGTCTGTGCGGTGCTTGAAGAAGAAGCCTTGAACGAGCTGCAGGATCAGGGCGACCTGGACGTCAACGGCTTGAGTTCCAGCGAGCCGGTGGTGCTCAAGGAACTGGTGCGTAACCTGTTTCTGTTCTGCTATGCGCGGGCATTGCGCCCGGCGGGTGATCTCAGCGGCAGGTTTCATCCATGAGACACCTCGCTGAACGCTGTACCTGTAGGAGCGAGCTTGCTCGCGATGGTCGTCAACGATGACGAAGGACATCTGAAAGCAAGCGGTGCCTCGGCCAGCATCGCGAGCAAGCTCGCTCCTACAGTTAGCGGGTATTACAGAACGTCGAGCAGCTCGACGTCGAACACCAGTACGCTGTGCGGCGGAATGCTGCCAACGCCTTGAGCGCCGTAAGCCAGTTCGCTCGGCACGTACAGACGCCATTTGCTACCAGCGTTCATCAGTTGCAGCGCTTCGGTCCAGCCGGCGATGACGCCGCCTACCGGAAACTCTGCAGGCTGGCCACGATCGTAGGAGCTGTCGAACACAGTGCCGTCGATCAGGGTGCCGTGGTAGTGAGTACGCACGGTGTCTTCACGGGATGGCTTGGCGCCTTCACCTGCGGTCAGCACTTCAAATTGCAGACCGGAAGCCAGGGTGGTGATGCCATCACGCTTGGCGTTTTCAGCCAGGAAAGCCAGGCCTTCACCCGCCGCTGCCTCAGCCTTGGCGGCTGCTTCGGCTTGCATGATGTCACGGATCACCTTGAAGCTGGCGGACAGCTCTTCCTGACCTACTCGGCTTGGCTTACCGGCGAACGCGTCGGTCAGACCCGCCAGGATCGCGTCCAGGCTAACGCCCGGCGGCGGGTTGTCACGCAGTTGGTCGCCCAACTGACGGCCAATGCCGTAGCTGACGCGGGTTTCGTCGGTGGACAGATTTACTTCGGACATGACACTGCTCCGCTGTGCGGACGACCCGGAATCTGCCGCGCATGCACGGCCAACCCGGAGCGCCCGGAACCAAAAAGGGCCAGCAGACTAGCACAGATGTCGTTGCACGGATGAAGCGTGTCAGTGATGCCAGGCGGAACCGAAGCCCAGCGGCACCTTCAGGCATTCCTCCTCGCCGGGCGCCATGCCGCACATTTCATCCTGAACCGAAGTGTGCACCAGGTTGAGTGGCAGGTCGGGAAAGGAGCGAAGTACCTCACGCGCGTGCTCTATCGAGCGCAGGTGATACATCTGGCCACGTGCATCGCTCAGCGGGTACGCCGCACCGTGCATGCGCGCTTCGATCAGGTAGATCCCGCCTTCTAGCGAAAGCAGGTTCAGCTCTTGGACTTTTCCGACGATGGCATAAGCATGTAGCTCTTCAAAGTTCATGAATGCACCTCACGCACTGGCGAGACAATACTCATACAGGCATAGGCGTCAGAACATCAAAGTACAAGCCCAATGCGCCACCGCTTGTCCGGTTCGAGCGGTGGCGCTGGCAATCAATGCTTGGTGACCTTGTCCAGGTAGCCCATGGCGAACGCGGAGACCACGAAGGTCATGTGAATGATCACGTACCACATCAGATGCTCGGGATCGACGTTCTTGGCGTCCATGAAGATACGCAGCAGGTGGATCGAGGAAATCGCCACGATGGAAGCCGCGACCTTCATCTTCAACGAAGACGAGTCCATGGTGCCCAGCCAGTTGAGCTTTTCCTTGGTGTCGTCGATGTCCAGTTGGGAGACGAAGTTTTCGTAGCCGGAAATCATCACCATCACCAGCAAACCACCCACCAGCGCCATGTCGATCAGCGACAGCAACACCAGGATCAGGTCCGATTCGGCCATGGAGAACACGTTGGGAATGACGTGGAAGACTTCCTGGAAGAATTTCAGCGCGAGCGCCAGCAGACCGAGGGAAAGGCCGAAGTAGATCGGCGCCAGCAGCCAGCGGGAGGCGTACATTGCATTTTCGATAAAACGTTCCATTGAATCTCACACATGGGTTGGAAATGGCGGCGAGTATACCAGCCACCTGTTACACCCAGAAACCGTCGGTAAATCCGCGACCTGCACGTGTATGACAAGGTTTTTCTGCTAGTGTCCAAACCATGACAGCGCAGTGATATCAGACAGGAAGACTGGAATGGATGGGCGATTGCCGTTGAAGAGCCTCGGGATGTGTCTGGCCCTGCTGACGAGCGGATGCTCACCGGGCGAGGATAAATCCCAGGTCAGCCTCGAAGAAAAGACTGCACAGTTCGAAACGTCCCTGGAGGCGATTCAAGACCCCAAGCTCAAGGAGGCCGTGACCGAGCTGGGCAGCTCACTGTTGTTGCTTGAGCGGGCGCAGCTCAAGCTCGACAGCAAGCCCGTGGAAACCGAATACGGCGAAGACGTGCTGGCCGTGCTCAAGCACTATCCCACGCCCCAGGCCCTGGTCGACACGTACATTAACGGCTTGATCGTGCTGCACAAGGATTCCAGCTCCGATTACCTGACCGATCTGCAACCCCTGTTCCCCTTCAACTTCGACATTCCCGCCGGGTTTCTCTTTCCCCACACAACGCAATGGCAGTCGGTGACCCTGAGCAACAAGCGGGTCATCGCATTTCAACCGGAGTGGTCGGAAACCGACCCGGGTATTCAATTGAGCCCGTCGAGTTCAAACGTAACCAATCCCGACGACCTTACCGTCACCTACCCCTTCATCGATGGCCTTGAGGTGCAAAACAACCATCAGCCGCAGCCCGTGAGCCTGCAAGGCACAGTGGAAGTGATCGTACCTCGCCGCCTCTACAGTTTTGACCTGAGCAAAAAGGACATCGGCCAGACTCTCAACAACGACAATCTCCACGTCACGCTGCTGAAGTTGACCAACAATTACGCCGAAATCGAATACAGCAACAGCGCTCCACTGGCACCCGAGCTTGCCGAGATCCTGATCAACCCCTTGATCGTCCAGGCCCGGGACGCCAGCGGACAGTTTCTTTCACGAGCTGGCTCAATCAACCAGAGCGCCGCGCAAATTGCCTTCTACCAGAAACAACTGGCAAAAATGCAGCAGCAAAAAGCCTGGAGCGACGCCTTTGAAAAGCAACTCGAAGACGAGCAACACGCCTTTGAGAAGCAACAGAAAAACCTGTATTCCAGGGTGTATTTCAACGGGCCTGTGGAGCGCCTCGAAGTCAGCGTGCTCGACTTCTCGAAGGCCACGATCACCCGCAAGGAACTCGACCTGCCGATCCAGCGTTTCGATCCGCACACCACGGCCAAAGCTGTCCAGCCGTTGACGCCACCGGTCGTGGTCTATGACGATCACGCTCCTACCTGGCTCAAAGGCGCGACGCTGAGCGAGGATCAACTGAAGAAAAGTGTCACCATCCGGCAATCGGTCGACGACCCTGGCGCTGCTCGCATCGAGTTCGAGCACACCCCAAGTTTCAACGATGAGCTGTTGGGTGCGTCCTTCAACCCTGGCGACAGCCCTGTCACGTTTTTTACCGAGGACAGCAGTGGCAAACGCGACGAGCCGATCGAGCTACCGTCAGAGGCTTATCAGATCGACCCTCTGAGCGGCACCATTACTTATGACTTGAACCTGTTCGCGCAAACGCCCGCCTACGCGGTGGGCTCCATGCCACTGTTCCTGGCCACGATCGACAAACAGACCATCGACACTCAGGCGCTCCCCAAGGGCCTGGAGCTTAAAGGCAATGCACTGGTGGTGGACCTCAAGCAGTTTCCCGCTCAGGACTGGCGTTTTTTTGCCAAGGATGACACCGACCACTATCTCAAAGAAATTCTATCGGTCAGCCATGACGCGAGCGCGCAAGGCCCGGCGCTGTTTGGCGTGCATTATTTTTACGGCCAGCCGACGCGGCTGGAGACCTATCAGCGCACCGACCTCACCACCGTGCAATACGGCTTCGAGGTCAAGCTCGACAAGGCTGACACGTCCAACGCAGTCCAGTAGCCCTGCCGCCCTTCAGGACGGAAAGTGAGCGGGGCTGCGGCAACGACCGCCGTTGATTTCCCGAAGCTGGGCTTGCAAGTGCAGGCACCAGATCTGAGGGTCGTCCGCGAGTTCGTAGCCGTGCAGGGTCAGGCTTTCAACGATGGTGTCGAGGATCGATTCAGCTACGAAGGGGCCATGAAACGGACCCTGCGCCTTGATCGCCGAAGGTTGCTCGCCAGCCATGCCGGCGGCGAAGAGTAAGGTCCACATGCCGGTATCGCCCGCCAGCGGGCGAATGGCACATTCGATACGGGTCACAAGACCCAGACATTGACGGGTGAGGCAGAGGTTGCGCGACATGGCGGCGACCCTCGGTAGATCCGCTGTTCAGCCCCACTGGGAGCTGTCTCGATCCTTTTATGACTCTCCTTATCCTTGAGCTGAGGATAGAAGAAAAGTTCGCTGCGCATGCATATCGAGACCAGAAGGCGCCGAATGGTCACTGTGTGAATTTTGACGTCAGGGTGATGGCACTTTCAGGGGAACACTGGATGCAAATGTGGGAGCGGGCTTGCCCGCGAAAGCGGTGTATCAAATGACAAATATGTCGACTGATACGACGCTTTCGCGAGCAAGCCCGCTCCCACAGGGTATTTACGCCGGTTTCGCCTCGGCCAGCGCTTCCTGTGCCGCTTCCTTCTCAGCTTCCTTGATGTCTTCTTCGCTGATCATCTCGGCGATCACCCGCAGGCGCTCCACCACCCGTGCGTTGACGCTGCCTTCAGGGAATTCGCCGTTCTCGTCCGGCGCGCCAGCCGGCTCGCCCACCAATAGGCTCAGGGCTTCGTCCGCCTGGCGAACCGCGTAAACGTGGAATTGCCCCGCGCGCACCGCCGCCAGCACTTTCTCGTCGAGCATGAGCGTGGCCACGTTGGCGTGCGGAATGATCGCCCCTTGCTCTCCCGTCAGCCCACGGGCCTCACAGAGGCGGAAGAAGCCTTCGATCTTCTCGTTGACCCCACCCACCGCCTGCACTTCACCGAACTGATTGATGGAACCGGTGATGGCAAAACACTGCTTGAGCGGCGTTTTCGACAGGGCCGAAATCAACGTACACGCCTCGCCCAGCGACGCGCTGTCTCCATCAACGTAACCGTACGACTGCTCCAGCGCGATGCTGGCGGAAATCGCCAGCGGGAATTCCTGGGCATAACGGCTGCCCAGATACCCGGTGAGGATCATCACCCCTTTGGAGTGAATCGGCTGACCCAGGTTGACCTCGCGTTCGATATCGACGATGCCGCTGCCGCCCGGGTAAACCGTGGCGGAAATCCGCGCCGGCACACCGAATGCCGAGTCACCGACCTCCAGCACCGTCAGCCCGTTGCACTTGCCAACGGCTGCGCCATCGGTGTCGATCAGGATGATCCCGGCCAGCATGTCGTCGAGAATCCGCGCCGAGACGCGTCCGGTGCGGGTGGCCTTGGCCTTGAGCGCGCGTTCGATGTGCCCGGCATCGGTCATTTCGTCGCTCGCCAGGTGACGTATGAAGTCCGCCTCGCTGACCAACTGGAACAGATCACCGATGCGCGCCGACAGCCGCCCCTGGTGTTCGGCCAGACGCGCGCTGTAGGTAGCCAGGCGTGCCACCGCGTCGGCGGTCAGCGGCGCCATGCCTTCTTCGGAGGTGCGGGTTTTGAGTAGCTGCGCGAATTGCTCCAGGCTCTCGTCGACCATCGGAATGTCTTCGTCGAAGTCCACCAGGACGCGGAACATCTCCTGGAAGTCCGGATCGAGGTCCTGCAGCGTGTAATAAAGCTGGCGCGCCCCGATGATGACCACCTTGACCTGCAACGGAATGTGTTGCGGAGTCAGCGTCACGGTCGCCAGGCGGCCCAGTTCGCCCAAGGGCGATTCCATTTTCAACTTGCGCGATTGCAGGGCGCGCTTGAGCGCATCCCAGACGAACGGCTCGCCGAGCATTTTTTCCGCTTCGAGAATCAGGAAACCACCATTGGCACGGTGCAGCGCCCCGGGACGAAGCTGCCGATAGGTGGTGTAGAGCGCGCCCTGATCGGTGCTGTATTCGATGCGGCCGAACAGATTTTCGTAGGTCGGATGCGGCTCGAACACCACTGGTGCGCCGCCGCTGGCGGAATGCCCCACCACCAGGCTTGGTGCATATTGTTCTTCGAGCATCTTGCGGGCGACGGCGTCAGCCTTGCTGTCGTCAACCAATTGTTCCACTACGGTTTTCAGCAGGTAGACCTGCATCGCTTGCAGGTAACCGCAAACTGCCGCGTTCTCTGCGTACTTTTCCGACAACGGCGCCAGCAAAGGCTGCAGGGCCAGTGTGATGGTCTCTTCGTTGAGGTGACGCAACTGATTGCTCGATTCACGCTTCCATTGCGGCAGGCTCGCGAGCTCTTCGTTCAGCCGCTCTTCGAGCGCAGAGATGTCGTCGTGAAACCGCTCGCGATCAGCTTCCGGCAGTTGGGCGAATTCCGCTTCATCGAGGGCTTTGCCGTCCAGCATCGGGGTGAACGCAATATTGCTGGCATCGCGGTAGAGCGCGACGTCTTTCTCCAGCGCCAATCGCTCGATCACATCCAGCGCCTTGTCGTACCGCTGGTTGAAGGCGCGATCGATGGCACTTTTCTTCTGCTGATAGGACGGGTGCTCGAACACGGCGGGAAACGTCGCCAACAGGTTGTCGATCAAACCGTTGATGTCACCGATGAACGCACCGGCGCTGCCTGACGGCAATTCCAGTGCCCGGGGTTCGCGCGGCTCATCGAAATTATTGACGTAGACCCAGTCCGGCGGGGTCTGCAGTCGCTTGCCTTCGGCCTTCAGGTAGCGTTTGACGAACGAAAACCGGCCCGTGCCGGGCTCACCCATGACAAATACGTTGTAACCGGGGCGCGGCATGGCAACGCCGAACTGCAAGGCTTCGACCGCGCGTTCCTGGCCGAGCACTCCGCGAAAGGGCTCCAGATCATTGGTGGTAGAGAAGCTGAACTGTTCAGCGGAAAACGGACGAGTCAGCGCTTCGGGCGCTAGACGCAAGCTGGCAGCAACAGGATCAGGCATCGGGCTTCCTTACATCAGGCGGGGCAGATAGCGGCATTCTGGCGCTGCCCGTACCTCACTGGCAAGGCGCGCCTTGAGTCAAAGCATAGCCAAACGCTCAGCCCCAGGCAGGTCGTGCCTAAAACGAGCTTTTCAACGAATATTTCGCAAAATGTCACGGAACCCTTGGAACATGCCTAAACTCCAAACTGCGCGGCTGGAACAATAACCGGCCCACTGGCGCCAGTTCGGGCCAAACCCTGTCCATTGGTATGCACATAAAGAGAACAAAGCTATGAAACGGATTCTTCTCGGTACTCTCTTCACCGCTGTATCCATCAACGCCATGGCACAAGCGCCAGGCGGTCCGGATTGCGGTTGGGGCAACATGCTGTTCGAAGGTCAGCGTGGCACTCCGGCTCACTTCCTGGCATCCACCACCAACGGCACTTCCGGTAATGCAACCTTTGGTATGACTTCCGGCACCAACGGTTGCTCGACCAACGCGTCGCTGACCTATGGCGGCAAATCCTGGTTTGCCATGAATGGCATGATGAACGAGCTGTCCGAAGACATGGCCAAAGGCAACGGCGAAGCGCTGACGACTTACGCCGTGGTACTGGGCGTGGCGCCGGAAGACCGCGCGCACTTCGCAGCCGTGACCCACGAGCACTTCCAGCAGATCTTCAGCAAGGCTGACGTGACCGCAGAAGACGTGCATACCAACACTCTGGCTGTCCTGAAGAACGATCCGCGCCTGGCCAAATACGCTACCCAGGCTTAAGCTCGACTCGCCCGTTCCCTTCGGGGAGCGGGTTTTATTTTTTGGACCTGCCCCTCCTTGGGTCTTTGTTTTTTTAATTTAAGTTGCCCACTATGCTCAAACGCCTTTCCTGGCTGGCGCTGTGTGCCTGCGCCCCGCTGTCTGCCGCGCCTCACCTCGACAATCAACGTTTGCAGCAATTGGCCAATGATCCCTTCTGGATCTCCCTGGGCCACTACGAAACCGCCAAACTGGGCGGCTGGCGCAGTTATGTCAGCGACAGCAAATTCTTCCTTGCCCCTGATGGCAATGCACACCCGGACCGTGAACTGGCAGCCACCGTGCAAGCGCTGTATGCCCCGGCCAGTGCCGGCGAACAGCACGCCCAATGTGTCTACCCGTCCCGCACCCGCTGGCTGAAAGCGCAGCTCAACCTTACCGACTTGCCCGCCCCCGACTGCGCCGAGTTCAAACAATGGTTCAAGGATGTCTCGCCCCATAGCGCGGTGATGATTTTTCCAGCGGCCTACCTGAACAGCCCATCCTCGATGTTCGGTCACACCCTGTTGCGCATCGACCAGGCCGATGTGCAGACCGACAAGACCTCGCTGCTCAGTTACGCGATCAACTTCGGCGCTTATATCGAAGGTTCGGACAACAGCATCCTGTATGCCTGGAAAGGCTTGATGGGGGGTTACCCAGGCCTGTTTGCACTGGTGCCGTATCAGGAAAAACTTTCTGAGTACCGCAGCCTGGAAAACCGCGACCTGTGGGAATACCGCCTGAACCTGACGCCCGAAGAAACCCAACGCATGGTCGAGCACGTCTGGGAGCTGAAGCAGATCAAGTTCGATTACTTCTTTTTTGACGAAAACTGCTCTTATCGCCTGCTGGAACTGTTGCAGGTAGCTCGCCCGAGCCTGCGCCTGACGGAGCAATTCCCGCTGACCGCCATTCCGACAGACACCGTGAAAGCGGTGAAGGACGCCGGCCTGGTGGAGTCGACTCAATACCGGCCATCGCGCGAGCGCGAGTTGTTGAGCCGTGCCGAAACACTGGACCCTGAAGAACAGCAGTGGGTGCTCAAAGTCAGCGCCGATCAGCAGCAATTGCAGGACCCGGCATTCAAGGCGCAGCCCCGCGAGCGCCAGGCGCTGATCGTTGACGCCGCTTACCGCCTTGAGCGCTACCGCGCCAACGGTCAGGAACGCGATCCGCAACGCGCTCAACGCAGTTTCGAACTGCTGCGGGCGATCAACCAGAATCCGGCGCCAGAGCTGAATATTGCGCAACCCGGCCTGCCCGAAGACGGCCATGAATCCCGTACCTGGCAGGCCGGTATCGGTACTCGGGGCGACAAGGCCTTTGGCGAGTATGGCTTGCGCATGGCGTACCACGATCTCAACGACAACGCCGAGAGTTTCCCTCTGGGCGCACAGATCGAAATCCTGCAAATGAAACTGCGCCAGTACGAAGGCAATCAGTGGCAATTGCAGCAACTGGATCTGGCGACCATCCGCTCTCTGACGCCACGTAACGAGCTGCTCCAACCGCTGTCATGGCAGGTCACCGGAGGCCTCGAGCGCGTACCTGGCAAACATGACGATGAAACCCTGGTCAGCCACGTCAACGGCGGTGGTGGCGGCACTTGGCAACTGAGCGAGGACATGCTCGGGTTTGCCCTGGGTACCGTGCGCGTGGAACACAACAATGATTTCGCTGAATTCATCTCCCCCGCCGCCGGCTTCAACAGCGGCCTGCTGTGGAAAAACCCGCTGGGCAACTTCAGCGTGGAAGCCAAGGGAGATTTCTTCACCAATGGCGAAGTGCGTCGTAGCCTGAGCCTGAATCAGCAGTGGGAACTGTCGCGCAACCTCGGCCTGCGCCTGAGCGCGCAGCGGGAATTCAGTCATCTCGCCACACCAGAGAACGAGGTGATGCTTGAGGTGAAGTGGTATCACTATTAAGAATTTATCGAGGTCCTGTAGGAGCGAGCATGCTCGCGATGGACGTTAACGATAACGCGGGGCGCCTGATAGCCAACGTTGTCTGGACGACCATCGCGAGCGTGCTCGCTCCTACAGGGAAACAATGCATTCCACGGATCCATCACACCCCTTTCACGAACAGCTCACGAACCGGCGCCTAGAGTTGCTTCAGTAGCCGGGAGTCGATGATGTGGCGTTGTGTGGTGGTAGTGGGTTTATTGATGCTGACCACGGGTTGCGAGACGACCCACGAAAATCTGATTGCCAAAGGTTACCCGCCGGCGTTCGCCGACGGCTTCGATGACGGCTGCAGCAGCGGGCGACAGGCCGCCGGCGCGATCAGCGGGGAGTTTCGTAAAAATGTCCCGCGCTACCTCAAGGATCCGCAATACGCCGAAGGCTGGGGCGATGGCTTTCGCCAGTGCCAGGCCATGCGCGAGAGCCAGGACCGCGAGGACTACTACAGTCACCATTGGGAGGAGCGGGACAAGGCCTGGCAACAGCAGAAAGACCGGGACGCCGCCCATGCATTTCGCTCGCAATGAGTCGCTGACAGACATCCGTTGAAACCAAAAGCCTGTGACCATGGCCCAAACCCTATAACGGGAGAACACCATGAGTCGCGCTTTCGTCAATGAAGATAACGCCGCTGCGCAAGCCGACCAGCCCGTCGAACGGCAGGTGAGCGCTCAGCCCAATTATGTTACGCCGGCGGGCCTTGCTCAGTTGCAGGCAAAAGTCGCCGAACTGCAACAGCACCGCAGTCAACAGTCGGCCATGGGCGAACAGGCCGACAAGCAGCGCCTGGCCGATCTGGAGCGGGATTTGCGTTATTTCATGTCGCGTGCGCAAAGCGCCCAGGTGGTGGCAGCGCCCAGCTCACGACAAAAAGTGCAGATCGGCAGTCGGGTGACGTTCGCCGACGAACAAGACACCCAGCAGACGGTACAACTGGTTGGCGAAGATCAGGCCGACGCATCTGCGGGCCTGATCAATTGGGGCTCACCGCTGGGTCGGGCCTTGCTCGGCGCGCAGCTGGGCGACGAGGTGCTGTGGCAACGCCCGGCTGGCGATCAGACGATCGAGATCATCCGCATCGAACCGACTTAAACAACACCTTGGGCGAGCATCGCGTCGGCAACCTTGACGAAACCGGCGATGTTCGCACCCTTGACGTAGTTGATCCGGCCATTCTCCTCGCCGTACCGCACACAGGCGTGGTGGATCGACTGCATGATCGCGTGCAGCTTGCTATCCACTTCGCCCCCCGTCCAAAGCAGGCGCATGGCGTTCTGCGACATTTCCAGGCCACTGACCGCAACGCCTCCAGCGTTGGAAGCCTTGCCCGGCGCAAACAGGATGCCCGCCTCGATGAACAGGTCCACGGCTTCCAGGGTGGTCGGCATGTTCGCACCTTCGGCCACGCACACGCAGCCATTGCGCAACAGCGTTCGCGCAGCCTCGGCGTCGAGCTCGTTCTGGGTGGCGCACGGCAGCGCGATGTCGCATGCCAGGCCCCATGGGCATTGACCCGCGAGGAACTGCAGGCCGAATGCCGCTGCCAGTTCGCTGATGCGGCCGCGCTTGACGTTTTTCAACTCCAGCAGCGCCAGCCATTGCTCCTCGGTCAAACCCGCCTCGCAGTAAAGCGTGCCTTCCGAGTCGGACAGAGAAATCACTTTGCCACCCAGGTCCATGACCTTCCGAGCAGCGTATTGCGCTACGTTGCCCGAACCGGAGATCGCCACACGCTTGCCTTCAACGGTCTCACCGCTGCGCTTGAGCATTTCTTCCGCAAAGTACACGCAACCGAAACCGGTAGCTTCCGGGCGAATCAGACTGCCGCCGTAGCTGGGGCCCTTACCGGTGAGCACGCTGGTGAACTGGTTGCTCAGACGCTTGTACTGGCCAAACAGGAAACCGATCTCGCGGGCGCCGACACCGATGTCACCGGCCGGCACGTCAACGTCGGCACCGATGTGGCGATACAACTCAGTCATGAAGGCTTGGCAGAATCGCATGACTTCCGCGTCGCTTTTGCCTTTCGGGTCGAAGTCCGAACCACCCTTGCCGCCCCCCATTGGCAACGAGGTCAGCGAGTTCTTGAAGGTTTGTTCGAAGGCGAGGAACTTCAGCACGCCGAGGTTAACCGACGAATGGAAGCGCAAACCGCCCTTGTACGGACCGATGGCGCTGTTCATCTGTACGCGGAAACCGCGATTGACCTGCACCTTGCCCTGATCGTCTACCCAGGACACGCGAAACACGATGGCCCGCTCCGGCTCGCAGATCCGCTCCAGGATGCCGGAAGTCAGATAGTGCGGGTTAGCTTCCAGAAACGGCCACAGGCTGCGCAGGACTTCTTCCACCGCCTGGTGGAATTCCGGCTGGTCCGGGTCACGTTTTTTTAGTCGGGCAAGGAAGGAGTCGACGGATTCGATCATGGAAAATCTCGGCACAATTGTTGTCATTGCGCGGGACTGTACCAAAGGATTCGCGCACTGGAACAGCGCAAAATGTCGCAGTTATGAAATTAAATGGTGCATTTGTATAAATTAAATGGAGTTTTCAAAAGTTCTTGCACCAGAAAAGGGAGTACAAACTTCAGAACTGCACCAGCGGTGATACCGTCTTCGACTTGCTCGCGAAGGGCGCAACTCGGTCCCACTGAAAAAACACAGGCAAAAAAAACGGAGCCCGAAGGCTCCGCTTTTTATGCAACCAACCCGAGTCAGGCCAGTTTCTTGTGCCGTACACGGTGCGGCTGGGCAGCGGCTTCGCCAAGGCGTTTCTTGCGATCCGCTTCGTACTCGGTGTAGTTGCCTTCGAAGAACACCGCTTGCGAGTCGTCTTCGTACGCCAGGATGTGTGTGGCCACGCGGTCCAGGAACCACCGATCGTGAGAGATCACAATGGCGGCGCCCGGGAAGTCCAGCAGGGCTTCCTCCAGCGAACGCAGGGTTTCAACGTCGAGGTCGTTGGACGGTTCGTCGAGCAGCAGGACGTTGCCACCCTCCTTCAGGGTCAGGGCCAGGTGCAGGCGACCACGCTCACCACCGGACAGATCCTTGACGAACTTCTGCTGATCGCCGCCCTTGAAGTTGAAGCGACCAACGTAGGTACGCGACGGGATTTCGTAGTTGCCGATGCGGATCTGGTCCGAACCGTCGGAGATCTGCTGGAACACGGTCTTGCTGCCATCCAGGTCTTCGCGACTCTGGTCGACGCAAGCCAGTTGCACGGTTTCGCCGATTTCGATGCTGCCCGAATCCGGTGTTTCCTTGCCCATCAGCATGCGGAACAGGGTCGATTTACCGGCACCGTTACCGCCAATCACGCCAACGATGGCGCCTTTGGGCATGGCGAACGACAGGTTGTCGATCAGCACGCGATCGCCGTAGCCCTTGGTGACGTTCTTGAATTCGATGACCTTGTCGCCCAAGCGCGGGCCCGCCGGGATATAGATCTCGTTGGTTTCGCTGCGCTTCTGGAATTCCTGCGATTGCATTTCTTCGAAGCGTTGCAGACGAGCCTTGGATTTCGACTGGCGGGCCTTGGCGCCTTTGCGCACCCATTCCAGCTCTTCCTTCATGGCTTTTTCATGGGCCGACTGCTGCTTGGATTCCTGGGCCAGACGATCGGACTTGGCTTCCAGCCAACCCGAGTAGTTACCCTCGTAAGGAATACCCGCACCACGGTCGAGTTCCAGGATCCAGCCCGCAACGTTGTCCAGGAAGTAACGGTCGTGCGTGATCGCAACCACGGTGCCCGGGAAGTCGTGAAGGAAATGCTCCAGCCAGGCGACGGAATCGGCGTCCAGGTGGTTGGTTGGTTCGTCGAGCAGCAGCATGTCCGGTGCGGACAGCAGCAGGCGGCAGAGGGCTACACGACGTTTTTCACCACCGGACAGGTGTTCGACCTTGGCGTCCCACGCCGGCAGACGCAGCGCATCGGCGGCGACTTCCAGCTGGCGCTCCAAATTGTGACCGTCGCCCGCCTGCAGGATGGCCTCAAGTTTGGCTTGTTCAGCGGCCAGCTTGTCGAAGTCGGCATCCGGCTCGGCGTAAGCGGCGTAAACCTCGTCAAGGCGAGCCTGCGCGTCCTTGATCACACTCACCGCTTCCTCGACCACCTCACGCACGGTTTTGGTCGGGTCCAGAACGGGCTCCTGCGGCAGGTAACCGATGTTCAGCTCCGGCATCGGACGAGCTTCGCCTTCGAATTCGGTGTCGACGCCGGCCATGATTTTCAGCAACGTCGATTTACCCGAACCGTTGAGACCGAGCACGCCGATCTTGGCGCCCGGGAAGAAGGACAGCGAAATGTTTTTCAGGATTTCCCGCTTCGGCGGAACAACTTTGCCCAGCCGATGCATGGTGAATACGTATTGAGCCATGGAGAACCTAGGGTCAGTGACAAATGAATGATTGGAGCAGGCGATGCCTGGCCAGGCTGTGCGCGTCGTCGCTTGATGGCTATCAATGCTGCGCGCTGAAAAAACCTGATTTTAGGAGCTGGAACGCTCCCGCGTAACCGGCAAAGCTACCTGAATGACGAGAGGCAGTCCAGCCGAACGGGACTGGCACTTTGCCACAACTCAAGGCATGCTAGCCGCCCTTCGGGCGTCCGGCTTATAGTGCACGTCGCGCCAGTCCAGCCAAACCGCAGGATCACAGCTTGTCCAATGTCACGCCGCCCCTGATCAACCGCGCACCGACTGCTGCGTCCAGCTCGCCCCTGCGTGGAACCTTGAAGGGCGCTCTGGCGACTCTGGCTTTGCTGCTGCTCGCCCTGCTCTTCTGGCAGTTGCTGGATCAATTGCGGGAAACCCAGAAAAGTCAGCGTCAGTACACCATCGACTATACGGCCGACCTCGCCGCGCAGGTCAGTCTTAACATGTCGCTGAATGCGCAGATTGCGCTCAATCTGCTGCCGATCCTCGAGCAACCGCAAAGTGCGGATGAGCAGCAGGAGCTCTTGCGCAAACTGCAAAAAAGCCTACCCGATCTGATCAGCCTCGCGCTGTTGAGCCCCTCGGGCAAAATTCTCAGTGACAGCGCCGCTGACAGCGACGACGCCGACTACCTTGCCGAACTGGTGCGCCGCAGCCGCGCTCAGGTCCATTACTTCAGCAACGCCGATAATGGTTCAATGGTGCACCTGCTGTTGCACCAGTCCAGCGGCAGCAGTCGGGGTTACTGGGCGCTGCGGCTCAAACCGGGCTTTTTCTCGGTGCTGACCCAACAGAACGATGCCGGCGTGCGGCCGCTGTGGTTGGTCGAAAACCGCGTCAATCATCAGGTCATCAGCCGCGACGAATCGGGCCCCCTCGCCAAGCCGGGCGAATTGACCGAAGCCGATGTGGCCAACAGCGTGCTGACAGTGCCCCTGAGCTACAGCGACTGGCAATTGCGCGGCTTGTTCGACCGCCAACGGGTCATCGAAGAACTGCTGCCTGCCTTCGTCGGCAAATGCCTGCTGGGGTTGGCGTTCTCTTTGCTGCCGCTGATCGCCCTGCTTAACCTGCGACGCCGGCAACGCCAGGTCACTGAAGGCCGCCGCCGCTATCAGGACATTTTTGAGGGCACCGGCGTCGCGTTGTGTGTGCTTGACGTGTCCGGCCTCAAGAATGCGTTTGACAAGGCACACCTGCACGGCAGCAAGCAGTTGCAAACATGGCTGGCCGCTACCGAGCATCGGCGTCAATTGCTGCAAGAACTGCGTATCACCGAGGTCAACCAGGTGGCCTTGCAACTGCTCAACGTCAGCACTTGCGAGCAAGCCTGGAAACTGTTGATCGACGGCAATCCCCTGGACGGCACCGCCATCGGCAACCAAGTGATCGAAGCAGTGCTCAGCCAGCAAAAACAGCTGGAACTGGAGATTAAACTTCCGGACGCCAACGGCCGTGACCAGCACCTGTGGCTGGTGCTGCGACTACCGGAAGACCAGGCCGACTATAAGGCGGTGATCCTGAGCATCAACGACATCACCAGTCGCAAGCTCATCGAACTGTCCTTGCTCGAGCGTGAAGGGTTCTGGTCCGACGTGGTGCGCACCGTGCCCGATCACCTGTATGTGCAGGACGTGATCAGCCAGCGCATGATCTTCAGTAACCACCACCTGGGCCAGACACTGGGCTACAACCGTACCGAGCTGCACCAGATGGGTGAGTATTTCTGGGAAATCCTGCTGCACCCCGAAGACGCCGATCATTACCACCGTTCGCGCCAGTCCCAGCGCCACGGCGGTTATGTCCAGCTACTGCAATGTCAGTTGCGCTTCCGGCACCGGGACGGCAAGTGGCGGCGCTTCGATATTCGCGAGCAGGCCCTGGCGCGGGACAAATACGACCAGGTCACGCGAATCATCGGCGTGGCGAAGGACATCACCGAACAGATCGAGGCCAGCGAATCCCTGCGCGACAGCGAGCAGCGCTACCGGATGCTCGCTGAGAGCATCAGCGACGTGATTTTCTCCACCGACAGCCAACTCTCGCTCAACTATGTCAGCCCGTCAGTGCAAAGCGTGCTGGGCTACGACGTCGAGTGGATTTTCCAGAACGGTTGGCAAACGACCATCGCCAACCCCCAGCAACTGTCCGGCATCTTCAGCTTGATGGATCGCGTCAGTAAAGCGCTGGGAAAACCCGATCAACTGGCGCTGTTGCGCAACCAGGTACAGACCCAGCTGTTCGTGTTCGACTGTCTGCGCGGTGACGGACGCAAGATTCCCATCGAGTTGCGCCTGGTACTGGTGTGGGATGAACACGGCGCCTTCGAAGGCGTGCTTGGCGTTGGCCGGGACATCAGCCAGCAACGTCGGGCCGAGAAAGATCTGCGCATGGCGGCCACGGTATTCGAACACTCGACCTCGGCGATCTTGATCACCGACCCGGCGGGCTACATCGTCCAGGCCAACGAAGCGTTCAGCCGTGTCAGCGGATATGCCGTGGAACAGGTACTCGACCAGTTGCCGAACATCCTGACAGTGGACGAGCAACAGGAAGCGCACCTTCGCTATGTGCTCAAACAACTGAACCAGAACAGCACCTGGGAAGGCGAAGTGTGGCTCAAGCGACGCAACGGCGAGCACTACCCGGCATGGGTCGGTATCACGGCAGTGCTCGACGATGAAGGCGACCTGGCCAGTTACGTGTGCTTCTTCACCGACATCAGCGAGCGCAAGGCCAGCGAGCAACGCATCCACCGCCTGGCCTACTACGACGCCCTGACCCACCTGCCCAACCGCACCTTGTTCCAGGATCGCCTGCACACCGCACTTCAATCGGCGGAACGGCAGAAATCCTGGGTGGTGCTGATGTTCCTCGACCTCGACCGCTTCAAGCCGATCAATGACTCCCTGGGCCACGCGGCGGGTGATCGCATGCTCAAGGAAATGGCCACCCGCCTGCTCGGGTGCGTCGACGATGACGACACTGTGGCGCGCATGGGCGGCGACGAGTTCACACTGCTCCTGCAACCGCGTGCCACCCGGGAGACGGCGCTGAACCGGGCAATCCATGTGGCCGAGCAGATTCTCGCCAGCCTGGTGACACCGTTCGTGCTGGAAGGCCGTGAGTTTTTCGTCACCGCGAGTATCGGCATTGCCCTGAGTCCGCAGGATGGCAACGAACTCAGTCAGTTGATGAAGAACGCCGACACGGCGATGTACCACGCCAAAGAGCGCGGCAAGAATAACTTCCAGTTCTATCAGACCGACATGAACGCCAGTGCCCTGGAGCGCCTGGAGCTGGAAAGCGACCTGCGTCATGCCCTCGACCAGAACGAATTCATCCTGTACTACCAACCCCAGTTCAGTGGCGACGGCAAACGCCTGACCGGCGCCGAAGCCCTGTTGCGCTGGCGCCATCCGCGTCGCGGCCTGGTGCCGCCCGGGGATTTCATCCCGGTGCTCGAAGAACTTGGACTGGTGGTGGATGTCGGCGACTGGGTGATCAGCGAGGCGTGCCGTCAGCTCAAAACCTGGCATCAGGCCAAGGTTCGGGTGCCGAAGGTGTCGGTGAACATCTCTGCCCGCCAGTTCTCCGACGGCCAACTGGGTACGCGCATCGCCACTATCCTCAAGGAAACCGGCCTGCCACCGGCGTGCCTGGAGCTGGAGCTGACCGAAAGCATCCTGATGCGCGAGGTCAGCGAAGCGATGCAGATTCTCGACGGCCTTAAAAACCTCGGTTTGAGCATCGCCGTCGACGACTTCGGCACCGGTTATTCGTCGCTCAACTACCTCAAGCAGTTCCCGATCGATGTGTTGAAAATCGACCGCACCTTCGTCGATGGCCTGCCCTCGGGCGAACAGGATGCGCAGATCGCCCGGGCGATTATCGCCATGGCCCACAGCCTTAACCTGGCGGTTATCGCGGAAGGTGTGGAAACCCACGAACAGCTCGATTTCCTGCGTGAGCATGGTTGCGATGAGGTTCAGGGGTATCTGTTCGGGCGACCGATGGCGGCTGGGCAGTTCGAGGCGCAGTTCAGCAATGATGCACTTTTTGTGTTTGATTGAAGCTGACAGCTCCAATCAAACAAAAAAAGAGCTGCAAGCTGCAAGCTGCAAGCAACAGCGAATCAGCTTTTACTTGTTGCTTGCGGCTAACAGCTTGAAGCCCGCTTATCCACAACGTGATTGTGTTTCATAGCCCTTCCAAAAGCGGTTGGGTTAGAATGCCCCCCTTTTCTGCCCCCGATCCTTGAGGACCGCCATGTTCAGCCGTGATTTGACTATTGCCAAGTACGACGCCGATCTCTTTGCCGCCATGGAGCAAGAAGCTCAGCGCCAGGAAGAGCACATTGAGCTGATCGCTTCGGAAAACTACACCAGCCCTGCGGTGATGGAAGCTCAAGGCTCGGTGCTGACCAACAAATACGCCGAAGGCTACCCAGGCAAGCGCTACTACGGCGGTTGTGAGTACGTCGACGTGGTTGAGCAACTGGCCATCGACCGCGCCAAGCAGCTGTTCGGCGCCGACTACGCCAACGTTCAACCACACGCCGGATCGCAAGCCAACAGCGCCGTTTATCTGGCCCTGCTGTCGGCTGGCGACACCATCCTGGGCATGAGCCTGGCCCACGGCGGTCACCTGACCCATGGCGCCAGCGTTTCGTCCTCGGGCAAGCTGTACAACGCTATCCAGTACGGCATCGACGCCAACGGCCTGATCGACTACGACGAAGTCGAGCGCCTGGCGGTCGAGCATAAGCCGAAAATGATCGTGGCCGGTTTCTCCGCCTACTCGCAGATCCTCGACTTCCCGCGCTTCCGTGCAATCGCCGACAAGGTTGGCGCCTACCTGTTCGTTGACATGGCCCACGTGGCCGGCCTGGTTGCCGCAGGTGTCTACCCGAACCCGGTTCCATTCGCTGACGTGGTGACCACCACCACCCACAAGACCCTGCGCGGTCCACGTGGCGGCCTGATCCTGGCGCGTGCCAACGCCGACATCGAGAAGAAACTGAACTCCGCCGTATTCCCGGGCGCCCAGGGTGGCCCGCTGGAGCACGTCATCGCCGCCAAAGCGATCTGCTTCAAGGAAGCACTGCAGCCTGAGTTCAAGGCTTACCAGCAACAAGTGGTGAAAAACGCCCAGGCCATGGCCAGCGTATTCATCGAGCGCGGGTTCGACGTGGTTTCCGGCGGTACTGAGAACCACCTGTTCCTGCTGTCGCTGATCAAGCAGGAAATCTCCGGGAAAGATGCTGACGCCGCACTGGGCAAAGCTTTCATCACCGTGAACAAGAACTCCGTGCCAAACGACCCACGCTCCCCGTTCGTCACTTCCGGCCTGCGCTTCGGCACCCCGGCCGTGACCACTCGTGGTTTCAAGGAAGCCGAGTGCAAGGAGCTGGCGGGCTGGATCTGCGACATCCTGGCCGACCTGAACAACGAAGCGGTGATCGACGCCGTTCGTGAGAAAGTCAAAGCCATCTGCAAAAAGCTGCCCGTTTACGGCGCCTGATAGCAGGTCATTGAAAAATCCCGGCCCCGGTGGCCGGGATTTTTTTTGCCCGAGATTCGACCGTTGAAAGATGTACTTGAAACATCAGATCATCAAATGGGCGACTCACTCAAACTTCATTGCTGATAGTTTAATCATCACCGGATATACCCGGAACAATCAAACCCAATGCACAATGGAATGAATTGCATGAGTCAGAACAAAGAGCGCTCATTTGTAGCCTCGGCCACTACCCACCATGGAAACCTGCACCTACCCAAACTCACTTACGGTAGAACCGTGCACATTAAAAAACCGGATTACGACGCCTGGTCATTTGAAGCAAACATGGACGTTTCAAACTATCTTTGCGTACTAAAAGGTGCACCACAAAAAATCAATTTCTACTTCTATTGCATCGAAGACTACTACTCGATTTATCTTTTAACCAACGACATCTATCACCGTCAGGCCTTGAGCAACGAGGAAAAGGACTTCATCGCAGCCTTCGCGCCCAATAACGAGCAAACCACTTACAACCTGCTCGATGCACAGGGCCGCATCCTCACCCCTGAACAATTCAACAGTCACACCCCAACCGTCAGGATACAGACCCGGGGTGGCAAAACCCTGAGCGTGCGAGGCAACACCAAGGTCGGCGGCCTGGTCTGCACCGAATCACCACGCTCCAAGCCGTTGGATATCACGCTCAACATCATCAGTCGCGGCGCGGCTTGATCATCCAGGCAAGGAGCCGCTCATGACGACCGACCGACAGAAATCTTTCATTGCGACCTTGAATGTCGACGATAAGCAAATGCATTTTCTCGACATGTTTCACGGTGAGCCAGTCTACATCGTCAACCCAAACTTCAGTGGCGGCGTATTTACCGGTCGCCCGCGAAAACTTGACCACTCCCATTTCCTGGCATTGCGACCGAATACATCTGCACCACCAGATCTTTCATTAACACTCTATTTCAGACATGCGCACTATGGCTATACGCTTTATATCAGGACGCCTGGACAACACTTCGGAAAATGCCTGAGCCACGACAACAATCTGATTGGTGCATTCCCACCCGGCGAAGCATCTTTATTCCACTTGGTGGACACTCTGAATTCAACCATCAATCTGGATCATATACAGGCAGATGAAACTACGATTTTTCTACGACTCAAGAATTCAGGCCTGATTCATGCGCAGAGTTCTCATCACTCCAGGCATGTATTCATTGGTAATAAGGGTGGACTGCCGCTCCCCTTCAAATTGAAGATTCTCGAAAGAAACGCCCCTTACATCAACCATCCTGATGAAGTTTGATGCGCCAGGAGCGGGTTTCAGCGGGCGAGTCAGCTCGCCCGCTCGTTTCGCAAGCAACGCCCGAGGTCAATCCGCCGCCATCCTGGCGAACCCCGCCTGGATCTTCTCCTGCGGCAGATCATCGGCGATGAACACGATCACGCTTTCGCGCGGCTCATCGATGGCCCATTCGGTATCCCAGTCGAAGCCGTACAGCTTCAGCACACCCTGAAACACCATACGCCGCGGCTCGCCCTGAATGTTCAGCACGCCTTTGTAGCGAAGCAGTTGCTTACCATGGTCTTCCAGCAGTTCGTTCATGAACTCGCTGAGCTTGTCGATATCCAGCGGTTTGTCAGTGCGCAGCACCAAGCTGGAAATTCGATCAATAGAGGGCGCGACGCTCACCGGCCGCAAACTCAGGCCGCCACCGAGGTCGGCATTGAGATTGAAGCCGCGCACGTCGAGCAGTTCAGCCAGGTCGATATTCCCGTGGTCCACCAGACGAATCGGGGCGCGGCGATTGATGCGGGTCAGGCGCTCGCTCAAGGCGTTGAGGGTCACCTCGTCCACCAGATCGCGTTTGCTCACCAGCAAGCGGTCGGCGAAGCCGATCTGAGCCTGGGCGATGGTCTGTGTCAGATGTACCTCGGCATGCGCTGCGTCGACCAGAGTGATGATGCCGTCGAGGATGTAACGTTCGCGCAGTTCTTCATCGATGAAGAAGGTTTGCGCCACAGGCGCAGGGTCCGCCAGGCCGGTGCACTCGATCACCAGCCGGTCAAAAGCCAGCTCGCCGCTGTCCAGGCGCTCGAGCAGCAAGTACAGCGCCTTGGTCAGGTCAGTGTGGATGGTGCAGCAGACGCAGCCGTTGGACAGCGTCATCACTTGCACCGGCTCATCACCCAGCAGTTGGGTGTCGATACCGGCGTCACTGAATTCGTTCTCGATCACGGCGATTTTCAGGCCGTGCTCGGCCTTGAGCAAGTGGCGCAGCAACGTGGTCTTGCCGGCGCCGAGAAAGCCACTGAGGATCGTGACGGGCATGGGGGAGGACACACTGAATCTCCTGTCATATGAAATCTGAAGAAAAACACAAAACAAATGTGGGAGCGGCGGTGCGACGATTCGACTTGCTCGCGATTAGGCCGTGTCAGTCAACATCAATGTTGAATGACACACCGCTTTCGCGAGCAAGTCGAATCGTCGCAACGCCGCTCCCACAGGGGTATCGCGCTAACCAGGCCGTTAGCTCAACAACACTTCGGCCCACCCTTGCCACCGTAACGGGCTTCCTGGCGCTCCCGGAAGAACACCTCGTAGCTCATCACCGGTTTGTCCGGGTGTTTGGTCTGCATGTGCTCGACGTAGGTATCGTAGTCGGGCATGCCGACCATCAGGCGTGCAGCCTGACCGAGGTATTTACCGAGGCGACTCAGGTCATTGAACATGCTGCACTCCTCGATCAAGCGTCCGGCAATGCCTGGAACGGCGCTTCTTTATCCGTACGCTCTTTTTTGCCCCAGGCGGCAATGCCAACCTTGAGCGCATAGAACAGGATACTGAACACCACAAACAGGAACAGCGCCGTCAGCGTTGCGTTGGTGTAGGCATTGAAGATCACGTGCTGCATCTGCTCGACGCTCTTGGCTGGGGCCAGGACCTGACCATTAGCCAGCGCATCGCTGTACTTCTTCGCCAGGGACAGGAAGCCGATCGCCGGGTTGGCGTCGAACAGCTTGATGAAGCCGGCAGTGGAAGTGCAGATTAGCAACCAGACCGCAGGCAGCATGGTGACCCAGACGTAGCGCTGACGCTTCATTTTGATCAGCACGACCGTGCCGAGCATCAGTGCGATACCGGCCAGCATCTGGTTGGAAATACCGAACAGCGGCCACAGGGTATTGATGCCACCCAGCGGGTCGATCACGCCCTGATACAGCAGCCAGCCCCACATGGCCACACAACCGGCGGTGGCGATCAGGTTGGCGGTCCAGGATTCGGTGCGTTTGAGCGCAGGCACGAAGGAGCCCAGCAGGTCCTGCAGCATGAAACGCCCGGCACGAGTACCGGCATCCACGGCCGTCAGGATGAACAAGGCTTCGAACAGGATCGCGAAGTGATACCAGAACGCCATGGTGTTTTCACCCGGCAGGACACTGTGCAGGATCTGCGCGATGCCGACCGCCAGGGTCGGCGCACCGCCAGCACGGGCCAGGATGGTGGTTTCACCGATGTCCTTGGCCACCGCTTGCAGCGCCTCGGGGGTAATGGCAAAACCCCAGCTGCTGACGGTTTGCGCCACAGCCACCACGTCACCGCCAACGACGGCTGCGGGGCTGTTCATGGCGAAGTACACGCCCGGCTCGATCACCGACGCGGCAACCATGGCCATGATGGCCACGAAGGACTCCATGAGCATGCCACCGTACCCGATGTAACGGGCGTTGGTTTCGTTATCCAGCAGTTTCGGCGTGGTGCCCGACGAGATCAGCGCATGGAAGCCCGATACCGCGCCGCAGGCGATGGTGATGAACAGGAACGGGAACAGACCGCCCTTCCAGACCGGGCCAGTGCCGTCGACGAACTGGGTCAATGCCGGCATTTTCAGCTCGGGCATGGTCACCAGGATACCGATCGCCAAGGCGATGATGGTGCCGATTTTCAGGAAGGTGGAGAGGTAGTCACGCGGCGCCAGGATCAGCCACACCGGCAATACGGCGGCAACAAAACCGTAACCGATCAGCATCCACGTGATCTGGATCCCGGTGAAGGTGAAGGCCTTGGCCCAGACCGGATCGGCAGCGATCTGCCCGCCCAGCCAAATGGAACCCAGCAGCAACAACACGCCGATCACCGAGATTTCGCCGATGCGACCCGGACGGATGTAGCGCATGTAGACGCCCATGAACATCGCGATCGGGATGGTCGCGATCACCGTGAAAATGCCCCACGGACTCTCGGCCAGGGCCTTGACCACGATCAGCGCCAGCACCGCGAGGATGATGATCATGATCAGGAAGCAGCCAAACAGGGCGATAGTGCCGGGGATACGACCCATTTCCTCACGGACCATGTCGCCCAGGGAGCGACCGTTGCGGCGGGTGGAGAGGAACAGGACCATGAAGTCCTGCACCGCACCGGCCAGCACCACGCCGGCGATCAGCCACAACGTACCGGGCAGATAGCCCATCTGCGCAGCCAGGACCGGACCGACCAGTGGCCCCGCGCCCGCGATGGCGGCGAAGTGGTGACCGAACAGAATGTGCTTGTTGGTCGGCACATAGTCCAGACCGTCGTTATTGAGCACGGCAGGGGTAGCCCGACGTGGATCGAGTTGCATCACGTTGTTGGCGATGAACAGACTGTAATAGCGGTAGGCGACGAGATAGATGGCCACCGCAGCGACCACAATCCACAAGGCGTTGATCGCCTCGCCTCGACGCAATGCCACTACGCCAAGGGCGCACGCTCCCACGATTGCCAGCAGCAGCCAGGGTATGTGGCGTAGCAGGCTATTGTTATTTTTCATTTTATTATTCCAGCCAGGGTGGACAAGAAAGACAGCCACCCCGAGTTTAGCTCTCCTGACGGCAAAGACCATACCCGACATTCGTCTAGCCACCGACGCCGGCTGGCAGGCCTGGACAATCGGGGTCTATAGTCAGCGAACCCACTGGAGGATTGCGCCATGAGCGAGCACCCCGCCGATCGCCGCCGCTTCAAACGAATTGCGTTCGATGCCCAAACCGAGCTGATCCAGGGCGCGTTCATCTGGCCGGTGAAGCTGGTGGACCTGTCACTCAAGGGCTTGCTCATCGAGCGCCCCGATCCATGGCTGGGCAATCGCGATGAGGCGTTTTGCGTCGACATTCATTTGAGCGATGACGTCGAGATCACGATGGATGTGCAACTGACCCATGAAGAACGCGGACAACTGGGTTTCGTTTGCCGGCATATCAGCCTGGAATCCATCGAACGCCTGCGGCGCCTGATCGAACTCAATCTGGGCGATCCACAGGAACTCGAGCGGGAGTTGGGCGCCCTGATCGAAGTCTGAGCGCCCAGAGGCTTACTCGAACAACGCGTCGAGCGCCTGTTCCAGGCGCGTCACGGCGATGATCTTCAACCCGGCAGGCGCCTCTTTCGGCGCGTTGCCCTTGGGTACGATGGCGCGCTTGAAGCCATGTTTGGCGGCTTCTTTCAAACGTTCCTGGCCGCTCGGCACGGGCCGCACTTCGCCGGACAACCCCACTTCGCCAAACACCAGCAAATCATGGGGCAGTGGCCGGTTGCGCAGGCTGGACATGACAGCAGCCATCAAGGCCAGGTCGGACGCGGTTTCCAGGACTTTCACCCCGCCGACCACGTTGAGGAACACGTCCTGATCGTGGGTCGGAATGCCCCCATGGCGGTGCAGCACCGCCAGCAACATCGCCAGCCGATTCTGATCCAGACCCAGCGTGACCCTTCGCGGATTGGCCAGGTGGCTGTCATCCACCAGTGCCTGGACTTCCACCAGCATTGGCCGAGTGCCTTCCCACGTTGCCATGACCACACTGCCCGGCACTTCTTCCTGGGCTCGGGTCAGAAAGATCGCCGACGGGTTGGAGACCTCCTTCAAACCCTTGTCGGTCATGCCGAACACGCCCAGTTCATTGACTGCACCGAAGCGGTTTTTCACCGCACGCAGCAAACGCAAGCGTCCATCGGACTCGCCCTCGAAATACAGCACGGTGTCGACCATGTGCTCCAGCACTCGCGGGCCCGCCAGCGCGCCCTCCTTGGTCACGTGGCCCACCAGGAAAATCGCCGTACCGCTCTGTTTGGCATAACGTACCAGCAACGCCGCACTCTCGCGGACCTGGGACACGCCGCCTGGAGCCGATTGCAACTGTTCGGTGAAGATCGTCTGGATCGAATCGATCACCATCACCTTGGGCTTTTCCACCCGGGCGGTGGCAATGATGGTTTCGATGCAGGTTTCGGTCATGACCCTCAGTTGATCCTGCGGCAAACCCAGGCGCCGGGCACGCATGGCCACCTGTTGCTGGGACTCCTCTCCCGTGACGTACAGTGCCGACATCCCTTTGGCGATGTTGCACAGGGTCTGCAACAAAATGGTCGATTTGCCGATGCCGGGGTCGCCGCCGATGAGCACCACGGAGCCATCTACCAGACCGCCACCCAGCACCCGATCGAGTTCACTGGAAGCCGTGGAGAAACGCGGAATTTCCTCGACACTGACCTCCGCCAGCGTCTTGATCTGCGCCTGCTGGCCTGTCCAGCCTGTGCGACCACTGGGAGCAGCGGCACCACCACTCTCGACCATGGTTTCCGTCAGGGTATTCCAGGCACCGCATTCTGCGCATTGGCCGGCCCACTTTGGGAACGTTGCGCCACACTCGGTGCAGCCATACATGCGTTTGGCCTTGGCCATCTGAACTCCGGGGAAAATTGCGATGATAGCGCAGCTGGGCTGAATCGGCGCGTGCACTCCATAAATGAAACTTCACAGTAACGCCACGACTCTTTATTTGTGCATGTCACAGAGCAACAGCAAAAATTTGTACAACAGCCCGGTATACAGATCACCGCTGATTAACTACCTAAAGAAAAACTGTACAAAACTTCCGGAACACGAACAATAGATGTACAACATAAAAACCATAATAACCTTTCAATACATAAGGCTTATTTGATGGCACTTCAATATCGCCTTGATTATTTCAAGTAATCCCAACACACACGCCTGTCCTCCCCCACCATAAATGTAAAATAGTGTGAAGACAGGTTTTCAAACTTCACGAGTTCGTTGCGTCAGACTTATACAACCCAATGTTCGCCCGTGTATCAACGATGAACCAGTACAATGTCGAGAAAAGGACCGAGTGACAAGCAGGCCCGAGGCTGCCCTTTCTGTAAACTTTTTTCTGCCTGCCCGGTCGACTGCAGGCAAGACCTGCAAGCAGTTGTTTCGAGCGAGATGCCTTTGCCTGACTTACACTGCATTACCAACCTCATCTGTAACAAGGAAATACCTATGGGCGTAATAAGTGAGTTCAAGGCCTTCGCGGTCAAGGGAAACGTGGTCGACATGGCTGTCGGTATCATCATCGGTGCCGCGTTCGGCAAGATCGTTTCGTCGTTCGTCGGCGACGTGATCATGCCACCCCTGGGGCTGCTGATCGGCGGTGTGGACTTCAGCGACCTTGCCATAACGCTCAAGGCCGCCGACGGCGCCACCCCTGCGGTCATGCTGGCGTACGGCAAATTCATCCAGACGGTGATCGACTTCATCATTGTCGCCTTCGCCATCTTCATGGGCGTCAAAGCCATCAACCGTTTGAAGCGCGAAGAAGCTGTCGCGCCTAGCCTGCCTCCTGTTCCGACCAAGGAAGAGGAGTTGCTGGGGGAGATTCGCGACCTTCTCAAAGCCCAGAACCAAAGGCCTGAGTGACAGGATGCAAATAGTGACGGCGCCCTCCAGGCGCCGTTTTTTTTACCAGTAGGTTTCCACTGCCACTTGGCCGGGACGGCGGCTGAGGCTCAGGTTCATGTCGCGCTGTTTAAGCAGCTTGCGCGTGTCGTCGATCATCTGCGGATTGCCGCAAAGCATTACCCGGGAATGCTCGGCCGTCATGGGCACGCCCGCCACTCGCTCCAACTCGCCGTTATCCAGCAAGGTGGTGATCCGTCCGTTCAAGGCACCGGCGTGCGACTCACGTGTAACGGTGGGAATGAACTGCAATTTGTGCGCGTACTCGGCCAGGTAGTCTCGCTGCGCCAAGCCTGCAATCAAGTCCTGATAAGCCAACTCTGCCCCTTCACGCACGCTGTAGACCAGCAGGATTCGCTCGAACCGCTCCCACACCTCGAAATCCTGCAGGATCGACAGGAACGGCGCCACTCCAGTGCCCGTGGCCAACAACCAGAGGTCACGGCCGTCTACGAAACGATCGAGCGTGAGGTAACCAAAGGCCTGGCGCTCGACCAACAAGGTATCCCCCACGCCAAGGCGGCTAAGCTCACTGGTAAATTCCCCCCCGGAACCACGATGGAAAAGAACTCGAGGAACTCGTCAAAAGGCGAGGAAACCATGGAGTAAGCCCGCCATACCGTGCTGCCATCGGGCTTGCTGACCCCCAAACGCGCGAATTGCCCCGCACGAAAACGGAATCCCGGATCCCTCGTTGTGCGCAGCGTGAACAGGTTCGGGGTCAACGGGCAGACATCGAGCAGGGTCTGCTGGGTGAATTTTTCGGCGCTGGCAGTCATGGGGCGCTCCATTGGACAGGTAGTACCAGTGTCCCGCAAAGCAGATGAATTAAACACCTTCGTTTTGTAATGACTTTAAGGGTCGCGCCTGAAATATCACTGCTCTTTGAATAACCGTTAGAGTGGTTACTCGGTTAATGGAGGAACCCCTTAATATTAAAACCACCATAGAATGCAATAGAACTGGATAATTAATTTAAAGGGTTTCGGTAAACGAAAAAATCTCACCCAATTGTAAGAAGCATCCTACAATCCGACAACGTGCAGGATCTCGGATCCAAAGTGCACCCTATAAGAGAGATATCTGGAGAATCGTGATGGAACGATGGAAGGAGTACCAACTCACTCAACTGTCGTGCACGACGGATATAGATTCCGCATACCGCAGCGCACTCGGCTTTGCTCAGAATATCGGATTTAAATTTTTCGCCTTTTCAGCGACTTGGAAAACCAAACACAATCAGTCCAGTACTATTGGACGGCATAATTTCCCGCCAGGATGGAGCACCGAGTATGCGAACGAAACCTTCAGCTCGATTGATCCGGTAATAGCACATTGCAACCACTCAATGTTGCCCGTGTTGTGGACAGAGCAACTGTTTGCCAACACGCCAACACTTTGGGAAGCGCTTGAAGCGCACGGCATCCAGCACGGTTGGTCCCAAGCGTTGCATGACGAAGAAAGCGGCCTGTGCAGTATCTTCAGTCTGTCGAGGAGCGATTGCCCGATCACCCCTCTGGAACTCTACGAAAACCTTGGATTTTCAGTATTCATGGGGCGCCACCTGCACCAATTGGCGTTGCAATCGTTGCCCATGAAACCACCAGCACCCCACCTGTCCGTTCGGGAAGTCGATGTGCTGAAATTGGCGGCAGCGGGCAAGACCGCAGATGAGAGCGCCAGAATCCTCAATTTGAGCCCGCGCACGATCCATTTCCATATTCAGAGCGCCATCGAGAAACTCGGTGTCAACAATAAGATCTCCGCGATCATAGCGGCCATCAAGGCGGGTTACCTCAACAGTCCGTCGATCCCAAGCTGATGAAAACCTGCAAGTAATCCAGAAGAAAAAAACGTACCATTTGCGACGCCTCCAGAGTGTTGAACGTGTGACTTTTCACGGCGCTGTACACTCGGACGGTTTCGCCCGCTCCGACGCCCCTGGGCCGCGGGATACCCGTTGATCACCCAGAGCCCCGCCCCATGCCCTTGCTCGAAACGCCTTTCGCCCGACTTGACCTGATCCGCCAGCCGGAGCAGCAGAATGAACCGCTGCAAGCATTTGATGCGGCAGACGAATACCTGCTCAATTTCCTGGCGGAGCAACAACCCTCGCTGGACACTCGCGTTCTGGTGCTCAACGATAGCTTTGGTGCATTGGCCGCAAGCCTTGTGGGCAACGTTCAGGTCACCAGCAGCGGCGACTCGTTTCTGGCATTTCAGGGGCTGGAAAAAAACCTGGCCCGTAACGACCTGGCGTTCGATGCCGTGCCGAAGGTTCCTGCCAGTGAAAGCTTCACCGGGCCGTTCGACCGGGTATTGATCCGAGTTCCCAAGACGCTGGCTCTGCTGGAAGAACAATTGATCCGCCTGCAAGCACAACTGGCGCCCGGGGCCCAGGTCATTGCCGCCGCCATGATCAAGCATTTGCCACGTGCCGCCGGGGATCTGCTCGAACGCTACATCGGCCCGGTGCAAGCCTCGCTGGCGGTGAAAAAAGCGCGACTGTTGATCGCTACGGCCGAAGCCAAACCCACGTCAGACTCGCCCTATCCGACACGCTATCGACTCGACACGCCAGCGATCGAACTGCTCAACCATGCCAACGTGTTTTGCCGGGAAGGCCTGGACATCGGCACCCGGGCATTTTTGCCGCACTTGCCCAACGATCTCGGCAGTGCACGGGTGGCTGATCTCGGTTGCGGTAATGGCGTACTGGCCATTGCCAGCGCGTTACAGAACCCGCAAGCGCACTACACGCTGGTGGATGAATCGTTCATGGCCGTGCAATCAGCCGTCGAGAACTGGCGCGCTGCGCTGGGTGATCGAGAAGCGGTCATGCGTGCCGGCGATGGCCTCGCGGGCCAGGAGCCGCAATCGCTGGACGTGGTGTTGTGCAACCCACCTTTCCACCAGCAGCAAGTGGTGGGCGACTTCCTCGCCTGGCGTATGTTCCAGCAGGCGCGCGAAGCGCTGGTGGTGGGCGGAGCCTTGTACATCGTCGGCAATCGCCATCTGGGGTATCACAGCAAGTTGGCGCGCCTGTTCCGCGGTGTCGAGCAAGTGGCGGCCACCCCCAAGTTTGTGATCCTCAAGGCCCGAAAATAATCCCGCGCAAAAAAAACCCTCCAATGTTGGAGGGTTGAAAATCCGTGCCATAAGGCATCGGGATGGGATGAATTCAATGGGTTGAAAGGCCCGCAGCATTCATGAACAGGCGCATCAGGCTCGCGACGACGAACAGCGCCAGCACGCTGCCAGCCCAGATCATCGCCAACCAACCCAGGCGCTTCCACAGCGGCTTTTTCTCGGCGGCCTCGATTTCCTGCAAGGTGTGTTTACCGGTCATGGCGTTGCGCTCCCCTGTCTTGGAGGTGGATGGCGTCTGCATGACGCCATCTCGAACAGCTGGCTAGTGATACCCATCTTCATGGGTGACCTTGCCGCGGAACACGTAATAGCTCCAGAAGGTGTAACCCAGGATGAACGGAATGATGAATAACGTGCCAACCAGCATGAAGCCCTGGCTTTGTGGTGGCGCAGCCGCGTCCCAGATCGAGATCGACGGCGGTACGATGTTCGGCCAGAGACTGATGCCCAGCCCGCTGTAACCCAGGAAGATCAGCACCAGGGTCAACAGGAACGGCGTGTAATGTGCGTTGCGAGCCACGGCTCGGATCAGCCCGTACATCGTCACCAGCACCAGAATCGGCACGGGCAGGAACCAGAACAGGTTCGGCAATGTGAACCAGCGCGCAGCGATTTCGGTATGGGCCAGCGGCGTCCAGACGCTGACGATGCCAATCACCGCCAACAGCACGAAGGCCAACGGCCGCGCCAGATCATGCATTTGCTCCTGTAACTTGCCTTCGGTCTTCATGATCAACCAGGTGCAACCGAGCAACGCATAAGCCACCACCAGTGCTGCCCCACAGAACATCGTGAACGGCGTCAGCCAGTCCAGTGAGCCACCGGCAAACTGACGGTTGACCACCGGTAACCCGTCGATGAATGCACCCAGGGCAACACCCTGGAAAAACGTCGCCGCTACCGAACCGCCAATGAAGGCCTTGTCCCAAAGATGACGTTTCTCATCCTTGGCCTTGAATCGGAACTCAAACGCCACCCCCCGAAAGATGAGCCCGATCAGCATGAAGATCAGCGGCAGGTACAACGCTGAGAGCACCACCGAATAAGCCAGTGGAAACGCTCCGAACAACGCTGCGCCGCCCAGGACCAGCCAGGTTTCATTACCGTCCCAGACCGGCGCAACAGTGTTCATCATCACGTCGCGGTCGGTCTTGCCTGGGATGAACGGGAAAAGAATCCCGATGCCCAGGTCAAAGCCGTCCATGACCACGTACATCATGATGCCGAAGATGATGATCACGGCCCAGATCAGCGGAAGATCAATACCCATGATTCAAATCTCCTTGTTCAGGCTGCGAGGGTCATCACCATCAAGGCCGTCATCGTCAGCGGCGGACAGCGGACGAGCCGGCGTGCGTTTTTTGCCTGGACCACCGTCTTTGGTTTCCTTGCCTTCATCCGTGGTCGGCCCCTTGCGTACCAACCGCATCATGTAGCTCAAACCGGCACCGAACAGCGCGAAATACACCACCACGAACAACACCAGGGTGATGCTCATCTGTATGACGCTGTGATTGGACGACGCATCCGCCGTGCGCATCAGGCCGTAGACCACCCACGGCTGTCGCCCGATTTCAGTGGTGAACCAGCCCGCAAGAATCGCAATCAGGCCGGACGGCCCCATCCATAGCGCCAGATAAAGGAATGGTCGGGACGTGTACAACTTGTCGCTTTTGCGCAGCCAAAGGCTCCAGAGCCCCGTGAAGATCATCAGAAGCCCCAGGCCGACCATGACCCGGAACGACCAGAACACGATCGTCGAATTCGGCCGGTCTTCAGGCGGAAACTCTTTGAGGGCCGGCACCTGCTTGTCCAGGGAGTGCGTGAGTATCAGGCTGCCCAGGTATGGAATTTCGACGGCGAATTTGGTTTTTTCCTCTTTCATGTCCGGCCAGCCGAACAGGATCAGAGGGGTCGCTTCGTCGCCCTTGTTCTCCCAATGGCCCTCGATTGCGGCGATTTTCGCTGGCTGGTGTTCAAGCGTGTTGAGCCCGTGGAAGTCGCCGATGACAGCCTGGATGGGGGCGACGATCAACGCCATCCACATCGCCATCGACAGCATCTTGCGAATCGCCGGGTTGTCCTTGCCGCGCAGCAAGTGCCAGGCCGCCGAGGAGCCGACGAAGAACGCCGTGGCAACGAATGCCGCCGTGGCCATGTGCATCAGGCGGTAGGGGAAAGACGGGTTGAAGATAACCGCGAACCAATCAGTCGGGATCACTTGGCCGTTGACGATTTCAAAGCCCTGGGGCGTTTGCATCCAGCTGTTGGACGCAAGAATCCAGAAGGTCGAGATCAGCGTACCGATAGCAACCATGACCGTGGAGAAAAAGTGCAGATTGCGTCCCACCTTGTTCCACCCGAACAGCATCACCCCCAGGAAACCGGCTTCGAGGAAGAAGGCCGTGAGCACCTCGTAGGTCAGCAATGGGCCAGTCACCGATCCGGCGAAGTCCGAAAACCGGCTCCAGTTGGTACCGAACTGATAGGCCATCACCAACCCGGACACCACGCCCATGCCAAAATTGACGGCAAATATTTTCGACCAGAAGTGGTAAAGGTCCCGGTAGGTATCGTTGTTGGTCTTCAGCCACAGGCCTTCGAGCACCGCCAGGTAACTCGCCAGGCCGATGGTGATGGCCGGGAACAGGATGTGAAACGAGATGGTGAACGCAAACTGAATCCGGGCGAGTTCAAGCGCCTCCAAACCGAACATAAGTCTTCCTCTGTCAGGTAATACGGGCTGAAGGCTTGCGGCCTACATCCACTGCCCCCACGGATATGGAGTGTGGCGAATTTCAATTCGTTCTTTTTTTAGCTGCATCACAACGTGGGGATTCTGGCCATCCGGCCGCCGGACCAATTCCGGAAAAGGCATTGATCTGGATCAAGCTTGTATCAAAGAGTAGTCCGATTTTCGGCGATGGACGGTGTGGTCTTTTGCCGCGTGACAGGTTGCCTCATAGGATTTGAAGAGATAGATGTCTTGCTAACAAATTTTTCACAGCGGCAACTTTTGGTTACAGGTAGGTGATAATCTCGCCGTTCCCTTTGCTCAAGATCTGCCTCTGATGCCCAGCCAAGCGCCTTTGCTGTTACGTCATCATCGTCCTTTCATTGCGTTCTGGCTGGCCCGGGTTTTTACCGCCAGCGGCTTCCAGATGCTCACCGTGGCCATCGGCTGGAACCTTTATCAGCTGACCGGCAACGTGCTGGACCTGGGCTTGGTCGGCCTGGTGGAGTTCGCTCCCCGGGTTCTGTTCATGCTGCACACCGGGCATGTCGCGGACCGATATGACCGACGCAAGGTCGCGGCGATCTGCCAGTCGCTGCAAGCGCTGATCGCATTGACCTTGGCCATTGGTGGGGCCACGGGCCACGTCACCCGGGAAATGATCTTCATCCTCGCGTTCCTGCTCGGTGCGGCCCGCTCGTTCGAGATGCCGACGACCCAGGCGCTACTGCCGAGCATCGTGCCCCCCGCGTTGTTCCCCCGAGCCGTCGCCGCGGCGCAGTCGGCGCAACAATCGGCGACCATCGTCGCCCCGGCTCTCGGCGGCTTGCTCTACGCCTTTGGCAGCGTCTGGGTGTATGGGCCGACCGTTGTTCTGTACGTCATCGCCTGCGCGTTGATGCTTAACCTGCCGGCTCGGCAGACACCGCTGAACAAGGGCAAGGCGACCCTGGACTCTCTGCTGGCCGGCATTCGCTTCATCCGCAGCCGTCCGGACATTCTCGGCGCGATTTCCCTGGACCTCTTTGCCGTGCTGCTGGGCGGAGCAACCGCGCTGCTGCCCGTGTTCGCCAAGGACATCCTGCTGACAGGGGCGTGGGGGCTAGGTCTGCTGCGCTCGGCTCCTGCGGTGGGGGCATTGTTGATGTCGCTGTGGCTGGCGCGGTTCTCCGTGGATCGCCATGTCGGTCGGGTGATGTTTACCGCTGTCGGCGTGTTCGGGGTCGCGACCATCGCCTTCGGCCTCTCGACTTCGTTCTGGTTTTCCCTGGCGGTCCTGGTCGTACTGGGCGCGGCTGACATGATCAGCATGGTGATCCGGGCCTCCTTCGTGCAACTGGAAACACCGGACGAGATGCGCGGCCGGGTCAGCGCCGTGAATGGCCTGTTCATCGGCGCCTCCAACCAGTTGGGCGAGTTCGAATCCGGCGTCACGGCCCATTGGTTCGGCACCGTGCCGGCGGTGGTCATGGGCGGACTTGGTACATTGGTAGTGACCGGGGTCTGGATCAAGCTGTTCCCGACCCTGGCCAATCGTGACCGCATGCATGTGCCGGCTGAAGAAGCCAAGGTCTAGAGCAGCTTGTCGAGGGTGATGGGGAAGTCCCGCACCCGCCTGCCGGTGGCGTGGTAGATGGCGTTGGCGACCGCCGCCGCCACCCCGACAATGCCGATCTCGCCAACGCCCTTTGAACCCAGCGCATTGACAATTTTGTCGTGTTCTTCGACGAACAGCACGTCAATGTCGCCGATATCGGCGTTCACCGGGATGTGATACTCGGCCAGGCTGTGGTTCATGTGCCGCCCCAATGCATGGTCGGTTTGTGTTTCCTCGTGCAACGCCATGCCGATACCCCACACTACCCCGCCCAGGATCTGGCTACGCGCCATTTTCGGATTGACCACCCGACCTGCGGCGATGGCGCTGACCACGCGATTGACCTTCACCGAACCCAAATCCTCGTCCACCAGCACTTCCACAAACACGGCGGAATGGGTTGCAGTGGCGTAGGCTTCACGTTGTTGATCAGGTTCGGCATCTACCTGGACCTCAATCAGCGCTTCACCGCTGCTTCGGACCAGCTCGGCAAGATCGATTTGTGCTTCACCAAACGACAAGTGGCCCGCTTCGAAAACAGCCTGCTCAGCTGTTACGCTGGTGAATTGCGCCGACGTCTGACGCGCCACGGCCAGCAGTTTTTCCTTCAACGCCTCACAGGCCTGCTGCACGGCCGTGCCGACCGACGATACGGTGAACGAGCCACCCTGCAAGGGTGCCTTCGGCAATGAAGAGTCGCCGAGGACAAAGGTGACATTTTTCAAAGAGACGCCTGACGCTTGCGCCGCGATTTGCGTCATCACCGTGTAGGTTCCGGTGCCGATGTCAGTGGTCGCGCTGCTGACCGTCAGCTTGCCCTGTTGATCGAGCGATGCCTTCGCACTGGCCTTCTGCTGCATCGCCTCCCAGACGCCACCGGCCATGCCCCAACCTACCAACTGCTGGCCCTGACGCATGCTGCGTGGCTCAGGATTGCGCTGGTCCCAGCCAAAACGCTGGGCACCCTGGGCATAACATTGACGCAACGCCTTGCTGGAGTAAGGTTTGTCCTCGTTCTGGTTGCGCTCGGCGTAATTGAGCAAGCGCAATTGCACGGGATCAATCGCCAATGCGCAGGCCATTTCATCCATCGCACACTCCAGGCCGATGAGCCCCAGCGCCGCACCGGGAGCGCGCATGTCCAGTGGCGTATAAACGTCGAGTGGCAGCAGCTTGTAGTCCAGCTGCACATGGTCGCAGTGATAAAGCATGCCGCTCCACTCAACCACATGTTCAGTGAAGTCTTCGAACCGCGAAGTCTGGCCAATGGCGGTGTGCGCCAGGGCGAGCAAACGCCCGTTCGCAGCTACGCCCAATTGCAGGCGTTGCAGGGTGCGCGGGCGATAGCCGAAGGTGAACATCTGCTGGCGAGTGAGGGTCACGCGGACGGAACGCTTGAGATGTAACGCCGCCATCACCGCCAACGGAAGCTGGTATTGCGGACGCAGGCCGGACCCGAACGCCCCGCCGACATAAGCTGCGAATACTCTGACCTGATCCTTCTCCAGGCCAAATACCTTCTGCACATACGACTGACAGTTCTGCGTGCCTTGCGTCTTGTCGTGAATGTGCAGGCTGCCATCGGCCTGGTAAAGCACCGTACTGGCATGCGGTTCCATCGGATTGTGGTGTTCGATCGGCGTGCTGTAGTTAAGGTCCAGACTCAAGGCGGCACCGGCAAACTCAGCCTGAAAATTCCCACGAGGTTTTGGCAGTTCGGCTGGCGCCGGATAGGCTTGGCCTCGCAGGCTCAACAGATCGGTCTGGTGTGGTTCGGCTTCGTATTCAACGGTGATCAATGAGCCGGCATGCCGAGCCAGTTCCAGGTTATCCGCGACTACCAACGCCAGGGGCTGTCCGCTGTACAACACTTTGTCGTTGTACAGCGGGCGAAACGGAGATCCTTCGGCCGAATCCGCGTCTTCGTAAGGCTCGTCGTAGCCGGCGACGCCTGGCCGATTGGTGTGGTCGATCACCGCGACCACGCCGGGCAACGCCAAGGCTTTCGACGCATCGATGCGGATCACGCGGCCGCAGGCGATATTGCTGGAAACGACACTGCCGTGTAGCAACCCCTCTTCGGGAAACTCCCCGGCATAACGTGCCTGGCCGGTGACCTTGAGGCGTCCTTCGACGCGATCCACCGGTTGCCCCACAGGTTGGGTAGAAGTCTTCATCAGGCGTGCCCTCCCTTCGCGGCAGTGCTCAGGGCGCGAATGATGGCTCGGCGCGCCAGTGCCACTTTAAAAGCGTTGTGATCCAGAGGTTCGGCGTTCTGCAGCAAGGCATTGGCCGCAACGCTGAAGGTTTCCTGCGTGGCTGCCTTGCCCACCAGGGCGGTCTCTACCGCTTCATCGCGCCAGGGTTTATGCGCCACACCGCCGACCGCCAGGCGTGCCTCACGAATGACCGGCCCAGATAAATCAAGTGCCGCCGCGACTGATACCAGGGCAAAGGCATAGGACGCACGATCCCGGATTTTCAGGTAATGGCTGTGCTCGGCAAAACCTGCCGCTGGCAGCTCGATTGCCGTCACCAGCTCGTCATCCGCCAGTTGGTTATCCCGCTCAGGGGTATCGCCTGGCAGGCGGTGGAAATCGGCGAACTCAATGCTGCGTACACCGCTGCGCCCCTGGACGTGGACCGTCGCGCACAAGGCGGCGAGTGCAACACACATGTCCGAAGGATGCGTAGCCACACACTGCGAACTGGCGCCCAGAATCGCGTGAATACGGTTGAGTCCTGCCCGCGCCGGACAGCCACTACCCGGCTCGCGCTTGTTACACGGCACACTGGCGTCATAGAAGTAATAGCAGCGCGTACGCTGCAACAAATTGCCGCCCGTGCTGGCCATGTTGCGCAATTGCGGGGAGGCGCCCGCAAGTATTGCCTGCGACAGCATTGGGTAACGTTGTTCTATCAAGGGGTGCCACGCCAGGTCGGCGTTGCTGACCAACGCGCCGATCATCACCCCGCCCGTGGCTGTTTCACTGACTTCGTTGAGTGCAAGCCCGGTGATGTCGATCAGTTGCGCCGGGCGCGCGACGTTTTCCTTCATCAAGTCCAGCAGGTTCGTACCGCCTGCGATGAAGCGCGACGCCGGACCGGCGAGTTGAACGGCCTCTTGCACTGAGGCGGGCTTGCTGTAATGGAAAGGGTTCATTGGCCACCTCCCTGCCCGGCGCGTTGACGGCAGGCTGGCAGCGCTTCCTCAATCGCTGCACGGATGTTGCTATAGGCGCCACACCGGCAGAGGTTCCCACTCATCATTTCGGCAATCTGCGCACTGGATTGCGCCCGTCCTTCAGTGGCCAGGCCCACCGCCGAGCAGATTTGCCCTGGCGTGCAATAACCGCATTGAAAGGCGTCGTGCTTGATAAAGGCTTGCTGCATGGGGTGCAACTCGTCACCGCTGGCCAGGCCTTCAATGGTGGTGACTTCGGCCCCCTCGCACATCACTGCCAACGTCAGGCAGGCATTTACGCGCTTGCCATCGCGCAGCACCGTGCAGGCGCCGCATTGGCCGTGATCGCAGCCCTTTTTCGTGCCGATCAAGTCCAGTTGCTCGCGCAGCATATCCAGCAGTGTGATCCAGGGCAGGACTTCAAGCCGGACCTCCTTGCCGTTGAGTATCAGCGCCAACGGATGACGGACAAACGACGGCGGCGTCGCGTCAGGAAGGGTCGCGTTCATATACACCTCACGGTTGGTCGTACGTTCGCGGCGTTTTCGCAAACCGCCGTCATAAGGGGTACGACTTCGGGGGTGTTTGAGCGTTCAAGGAGATTGATCAGAGGATAACCAGCCCGCCACCTGGGCTTCGCACGCCCGCACCTTTCGCGGGTACTGCATGGTCATGCACGGTCAGCACGGACCCTGTGATCTCTGGCAAGCAGAGCAGCGGGAGCAGCCGGTCATCGAACGGCTCGCTGTTCACGCCTGTCTACACCACCAATTCCCCCGCCACCGCCGCTCTTATGGCTTTGCCGCAAAGTTGTTCCACCAGTGTCAGGGCAAACTCCAGAGCGCTCCCCGAGCCCTGGGCCGTTACGCAGTTGCCATCGACCACCACCGGTTGATCGACGAAGTTGCAGCCTGACAATTGGTGGCTGATTGACGGCAGGCAGGTCATGCGGCGCTGGCGCAAGGCGCCGCTCGCTTGCAACGCCAAGGCCGGAGCTTCGCCGATACCGGCGAACAGTCGACCCGCCTTCACCTGATCCTTGATCAATTGTTGCAAGGGTTGATGGGCTGATAGATGTTGCGCACCTACCGCTCCCCCAGGCAATGCGATCAGGTCGAAAGGCTGGGCCAGTACATCGACCAGCATCGCATCAGCTGTGATGCGGGTGCCGCGGGCACAGGTGAGCATGCGTCGCCCTTCGATACTGGCGACTACCACTTCTACCTTTGCGCGGCGCAAGACGTCGACCAGGGTCACGGCTTGCAGGTCGTCGATGCCCTCGGCGAGGGGAATCAAAGCTCTATAGGTCATGGGCGAAATCCGCAGGATGATCCTTAAAGCGTAGCCAGCTTTGCTGACCCTTGTTCAAGCGCGCCGTTACTTGATGTAAAGCTGCGTCGACATCGTGTTGCCCGGCGCGTTGATGGAGGTGTTGCTGAAGGTGAAGGTGCCTTCCTGCTTGCCGGCCAGATCAAAGACGTACAGGTAGCCGACAGTTCTTCTGCCAACCGTGCATTCGGTCAGGTTGCCGTTATCGAAGGCGCAGACCGGCGTGCGCGTACCATTGACCGTAAAACCGTCGAGCCCGACCTGGGCTGCGCGCCCGTAACCGACCTCCAGCACATAGACCTTGATGTTCGGCCCACTGTGATCGCAGCGAGTCCGTTCCTGCCTTGGATCGATGCTCTCGAAACCACAGGCCGGCGATTCGACCTTGAGCACCTTGACCTGGCTCAACGGCGCAGCCGAAGCAGCCATAGCGGCCTGCCCTCCCAGCGAGAAGGCCGCGAAAGCGCCGAACAAGGTGATCCAACTCTTTTTCATGTCATTCCCGCCCCCAAAATCCAGCGCGCAGTATGGCGCACTTGGCTTTAACGCAAAACATCGACGACGATCACCGCCTTAAGCAGCCACAACGCTACGCTGCTGGTATGATGCGCGGCTTTTTCCGACCCGCAGAAAAATCCCAGGCATCTGGAACGGTCTGTGCTTTGCTGTTGAGGTCGATACATTCACGGCGCCGGGCGCGCCACGGGGAGCAGACATGCTGGAAAGGCTGTTTCAACTCAAGGCACACAACACCAATGTGCGCACCGAAATACTGGCGGGCATCACAACCTTCCTGGCCATGGCCTACATTCTGTTCGTCAACCCGAGCATCCTCGGCGAGACCGGCATGGACAAGGGCGCCGTCTTTGTCGCGACCTGCCTGGCAGCCGCCATCGGCTCCACGGTCATGGGCCTGATCGCCAACTACCCGATCGCCCTCGCGCCGGGCATGGGCCTCAATGCCTTCTTTACCTACACCGTGGTCCTGCACATGGGTCATACCTGGCAAGTGGCGCTGGGGGCGGTGTTCATTTCCGCGGTGCTGTTCTTTCTGCTGTCGATCTTCCGCATCCGCGAATGGATCATCAACAGCATCCCGCTGCCGCTGCGCTCGGCGATCGCCGCCGGTATCGGCCTGTTCCTGGCGCTGATTGCCCTGCACAACGCCGGCATCGTCGTCAGCAACCCGGCAACCATGGTGGGCCTGGGTGACCTGAAACAACCGGCACCGATCCTCGCGACGCTCGGCTTTGCCTTGATCGTTGCTCTCGAAGCCCTGGCCGTTCGCGGCGCCGTGTTGATCGGCATTTTGACCGTGACCATCGTTTCGATCCTGATGGGTTTTACCGAGTTTGGCGGCGTGACGTCGATGCCGCCGTCGCTGGCGCCGACCTTCCTGCAACTGGACATCAAGGGCGCACTGGACATCGGCTTGGTCAGCGTGATCTTCGCCTTCCTGTTCGTCGACCTGTTCGACAACTCCGGCACCCTGATCGGCGTTGCCAAGCGTGCCGGCCTGATGGGCAAGGACGGCCACATGCCAAAAATGGGCCGCGCGCTGATCGCCGACAGCACCGCGGCCATGGCCGGCTCGCTGCTGGGCACGTCGACCACCACCAGTTACATCGAATCGGCCGCCGGCGTCAGTGCCGGGGGCCGCACCGGCCTGACCGCTATCGTGGTTGCGATCCTGTTCCTGCTGGCGCTGTTCTTCTCGCCGCTGGCCGCCAGCGTCCCCGCTTTCGCCACTGCACCGGCGCTGCTGTTCGTCGCCGTACTGATGACGTCCGGCCTGGCCGAAATAGACTGGGAAGACATCACGGTAGCCGCGCCAGTGGTAGTGACCGCCCTGGCCATGCCATTCACGTACTCCATCGCCAATGGCATCGCTTTCGGCTTTATTTCGTGGACCGCGATCAAGTTGCTTTCCGGTCGTGGTCGTGAGCTGAACCCGGCGCTGGTGATCCTGTCGATTCTGTTCGTGATCAAGTTGGGTTGGTTCAACGCATGACTTTTGATTCCCAGGCTTACGCCGTCCAGCTCGAAGAAAAAGCCACGCGTCTGCGTGGCCTGCTGGCACCTTTCGATGCGCCCGCGCCTGCGGTGTTCGACTCACCGCTGAAGAACTTCCGCCTGCGCGCCGAGTTCCGCCTGTGGCGTGAAGCCGGCGAACGCCATTACGCAATGTTCTCCCAGGAAGACAAACGCACGCCGATCCTGATCGAAGAATTCCCGATTGCCAGCCTGCGCATCAACCAATTGATGCCCCAGCTCAAGGCCGCCTGGCAAGCCAGTTCGGCCCTGAGCCACAAGCTGTTTCAGGTGGAGTTCCTAACCACCCTGGCCGGCGACGCGATGATCACCTTGTGCTATCACCGCCCTCTGGATGAGCATTGGCATGCAGCAGCATCGAAGCTGGCGGCCGACCTGAACGTCAGTGTAATCGGTCGTTCCAAGGGCAAACGCGAAGTGATCGGTCACGACTACGTGGTCGAACAGCTCGAGGCCGGTGGCCGCACATTCAGCTACCGCCAACCGGAAGGTGCATTCACGCAGCCCAATGGCACGGTCAACCAGAAGATGCTCAATTGGGCCTACGATGCATTGGGCGAGCGCACTGACGATTTGCTGGAGCTGTATTGCGGCAATGGCAACTTCACCCTGCCCCTCGCGACTCGCGTGCGCAAAGTGCTGGCCACCGAGATCAGCAAGACCTCGGTCAACGCAGCCCTGAGCAACCTCAGCGACAATGCTGTGGATAACGTCACGCTCGTGCGCCTTTCCGCCGAAGAGCTGACCGAAGCGCTTAACGAAGTCCGTCCGTTCCGTCGACTGCACGGCATCGACCTCAAGAGCTACGAGTTCGGCAGCGTCTTCGTCGACCCGCCACGTGCCGGCATGGACCCGGACACTTGCGAACTGACCCGACGCTTCGACAATATTCTGTACATTTCCTGCAACCCGCAGACCCTGGCGGACAACATCGCCCAGTTGCACGACACCCATCGCATCACCCGCTGCGCGATGTTCGACCAGTTTCCGTGGACCCACCACATGGAATCCGGGGTGTTGTTGACCCGACGTTGATTGCCACCGTGCACTACAAACCAGCCGTCATTGCGACGGCTTTTTTGTGCGCGCTCATTCGGTGACTTCTGTCTTTCGCGGACGCCCGCCCTTGCGACCGTTGGCCCGGGCGGCCTCGGCCTTGGCAGCGCTGCTCTGGCGCCCATTGCGCGAGGCGACCACTGAGGCCGCCATGTCCATCAACGGCTTGCTCGCCGAGATCAACCCGGCGATGGACACCTGCAGATCCTTGCCTTCATGACACAAGGCAGTCCCGGAAAAACCGACGGTCAACCCCGCGAAATCATCGACCTCGAAATCATCGAATTCCACATAATTGCGCACGGGCAGCAGTACGCCACTGCCATCGATGAAACCGAGCACCAGGCACGGTTCTGCAAACGTCACCGACGTGACTTGCAAACTGTTTTTGCGGCGCATTTGCCCACGCTGAATGGCCTCATCCAGCAAGGACTCGGTGACGGGTCGATCAACCAGCGTCCCGGCTTCTATTGTTTTCATAGTTGGATCTCCACCCCTTGCGCAGCGCCCAACAGCGCCAGCAGGGTCTTGTTTGTCTCGGGCTCATAGCAGGCCGAGTCAATCATGTAGGTCGTGGTGGCAATGCGTTTCACCACCACGACTTCGCTGGTCTGCCAGTCCCACACCTGATGGTCGAGGCAGACCGTTTGCAACTTGTCCCACCAGACCGAACGGGCACGTCGCAAATGGGCCGGCTGCCCGAGTGCGAGACGCAAGCCTTCCAGAACAGCTACAGGCGGCCGGTTGTACACGGGAACCACATCCCACAGTTCGACGCTGTTATGCCAGTAGCTGAACTTGAAGCGTGCGCTCCAGGCACCGGCGTCCACATGTGCATGGGGCGGACAATGTTCATCGCGCAACATGATCACGACCGAAAGGCCTTTGTAGCTGAACAATTTCATACTAACCCATCCGTTAGGTTATTGAGTCCGGAGACTGATCTTTCCATGAGAAATCCGATAATCGGCGTCGATCTGCGCTCGTCGATCGTCATTCAGGCTAGCTGTCGATGCCCTGGTGAGCCGGACGATTGCACGCAAAAATGGTAAGCAATCCTTTCGGTTATTTGATAAACACTGCGTCAGGTTCCCAATTTGATCCCCGGTGTAATCAATCATGCAGCGCACATTCGACGATCTTCAGCTAGGTAGCATCGAACTGTTTTGCCTGGCCGCCGAGGCCGGCAGCTTTACCGCTGCGGCGCTGGTGGCAGGCGTTACGCCGGCAGCGGTGAGCCGCTCGGTATCGCGCATGGAGGAACGGCTGGGGGTCCGCTTATTCGCACGCACCACCCGCAGCGTGAAAATGACAGACAGCGGCCGCCGGTATTACGAGGAGTGTCGTCAGGCATTGGCACAACTGGTCGAGGCTCAACGCGAGGTGATGGGCCAACAGCAGGAGCCTTCAGGCACCTTGCGCATCAGCATCCCCACCACCTATGCCCATCACCGCATCCTGCCGTTGCTCCCGGCCTTTCGAGAACGTTTTCCCCAGGTCAAAGTCGAGTCGCACATCAGCAACCGCAACATAGACTTTGTCGGCGAAGGCTATGACATGGTCATCCGCGTGCGGGCGATTCCAGACTCCGGCCTGATCGCCCGCCAACTGGAAGATGCAGAACTGGTGATGATCGCCGCCCCCGCCTACTTGGCGCGCGCGGGCACGCCGCAGACCCTGGATGACCTCAAGCAGCACGAGTGCATTCAATTCGAGCTACCCAGCAGCGGACGGCGCATCGCTTGGTTATTCAATGAAAACGGGGGGCAGCGCGAGATTCTCGCCGAGGGCAATCTCAGTTGTTCCGACGACGTTCTGGGCGGGGTAACCCTGGCAAAACACGGGGCAGGCCTGTTTCAGACCTATCGGTTTATTGTCGAGAAGGAATTGGCCGACGGGTCTCTGGTGGAAGTTCTCAAAGCCTACGGCGGCCGTTCGCGTCCTTTCACCCTGCTCTACCCGCAAAGCCGTCATATGCCTTTGCGGCTCAGGGCATTTATCGACTTTCTCCTCGAACAACTGCCACGCTGAACGAAAAATCTTCAGGCTTGCAGATAGCGCAACACAGACTCGCAAATCATCTGCCGATGACGCTGCTTGATGCGCTCGTCCGGCAACTCGATCTCGAAGATCTCACCGACCGTGTGCCGGTTCGACACACGATAGAAACAGAACGAGCTGATCAACAAATGCACATCCAGCGGCTCGAGCCCCGAGCGGAACACACCTTCCAGCGCGCCTCGCTGCAGAACCTCACCCAGTGAATCGAGGATAGTGCTGTTCATCGCCTTGATCGCATCGGAGCGTTTCACATACTCGGCGTTGTGAATGTTCTCGATGCTGACGATGCGCACGAAATCGACATTGCGATCATGGTGATCGAAGGTGAATTCGACCAATCGCCGAATCGCGTCGACCGGCGCCAGTTCGGCCAGGTGCAGGCGATTTTCGGTGCTGCGAATGTCGCCGTAGAGTTTCTCCAGCACCTCAAGATACAACTGCTCCTTGCTGCCGAAGTAGTAATAGATCATGCGCTTTGAGGTGTGGATACGCTCGGCGATCGCGTCGACACGGGCTCCGGAAAGGCCCTGCTGGACGAACTCGACAATGGCTTCCTGAAGAATGTTCTCGCGGGTCTTTTCCGGGTTGTTCTTGCGACTTTTGCGAGGCTCGGCCAAAGGTTCGTCCGGCGCTGCGGAAAGATCTGAAATCACGGTCATCGCGGGCTCACGGCCATCACTGTACAAGCTGGCGATTATGAGCCGCGTCGCAAAGCGAAGGAAGCTGCGCGGCGCGGGTTTAGCCTCACGCTTACCAATTTCCTACAACTTCGCCTGACGAATCGCACCGTGAGCGTCGACCGGCTGCTCCCATAAGGGTCAATACGGCCCGCAAGCCATCTTTCTACCGCCGACTCTGCTGCCACGCTGCCGCCAACCCACTGCAACAGATCACCGCAATCCCGATCACCGTGGTCAGGGTCGGGGTGTGGGAGAACAGCAGCCAACCCAGCAAACCGGCGAAGATGATCTGGCAATAGCCGAACGGCGCCAGCAGCGCGGGCGCGGCGAAGCGAAACGCCTGGGTCAGAAACAGATGCGCCGTCATCCCGCAGGCCCCCAGCGCCACCATCATCAAGCCATGCGTCACGCTGGGCACTTGCCAGAAGAACGGCACCAGCGCGCTCATCACCAGGGTGTTGCACAACCCGGCAAAGAAGTTGCTGGTTGTCGGGCTGTCGACGCTGCTGAGCTTGCGGGTCAGCAACTGATAGAAGCAGAAAAACATCGCCGAGCAGAACGGCAGCAACACCGCCGGCGTGAACAGATCACCGCCAGGGTGAACAATGATCAGCACCCCGATAAATCCACAGATGACGGCGATCCACTGTCCCCGGGTGACACGCTCCTTCAGTAACGGCACCGACAGGGCCGTTACCAGTACCGGCGCAAGAAAGTTGACCGCCGTGGCTTCCGCCAATGGGATGTACAGCAGTCCAGTGGTGAAGAACAGACTGGTGCCCAGCAGGCATAACGCCCGTATCAACTGCAGCATCGGCCGTTTTGTGCGCAGGACTCGCAGCCCGGACTGTGGCAGGAAAATGCCAGCCATCAATAAGGTGTGAACCACATAACGCGCCCAGACCACCATGACGATGGGATAGAACCCGGACAGGTATTTCGAGAAGGCGTCATGACTGGAGAAGAGGAAGGTAGCGAAGACTATCAGCAGAATCCCTTTGAAGGGCTGGTTTACACCGGAAAGCGGGGTGCTGACGGTCATCAGGTATTCCTTGTGTTCCACAGATCATAAAGACATTGCGAACCCGCGACGTCGTACGCATACCGTAACCGTGACGGGGCCGCTTTGGCCAGATGTTCCAGCCGATTATCAAACGAAGATAAAAACCCCGCGCTTAAGGGAATTTGAGGGGCGATCCATGTTCCTACAAGTCGACGATGCGCACCGGTGCGGTAAAAGCCGGACGACCGGACTGGCGCCACTCCCACACAGCAGCAACACTCATCCCACGGACCAGCAGAGGATTCCCACATGCTATGGAGAAAAGGCAGGCGCAGCGACAACGTGGTCGACGCCCGTGGCGATAACATCGGCAGTGGTGGGGGCGGCATGCGCTTCGGTGGTGGCAAGGGGCTGAGCCTGACGGCAATCCTGCTGATTGTCGGGATCGGCTGGATCACTGGCCAGGACCCGCTGCAGATCCTCGGACAACTCACCGGCCAGATGAGCGAGCAATCGGCACCCACCTCGACGCAAACTCGCCAGGCGCCACCGGCCAACGATGAAGGCGCGGAGTTCGTGCGATCGATCCTGGGTGACACCGAAGACACCTGGCGCGATATCTTCCAGCAAGCTGGTCGTCAGTATAAAGACCCGACCCTTGTGCTGTTCAGCAGCCGGGTGAACTCGGCGTGCGGTCTTGCCACGTCGGCGACCGGCCCGTTCTATTGCCCGGCAGACCAGAAGGTGTACCTGGACACGTCATTCTTCCAGGAAATGTCGCAACGCTTTGCCGCCGCAGGCGACTTCGCCCAAGCCTACGTGATTGCCCACGAAGTCGGACATCACGTTCAGACCTTGCTCGGTGTTTCGGCGAAAATTCAGGCCGCCCGCCAACAGGGCCGGCAAATGGAAGGCGATGGTGGTTTGCTGGTGCGTCAGGAGTTACAGGCGGATTGCCTGGCCGGCGTGTGGGCCAATCATGCACAGAAACGCCTCAACTGGCTGGAGCCGGGTGACATCGAGGAAGCCTTGAACGCCGCCAACGCCATCGGCGACGACCGTTTGCAGCAGCAGGGCCAGGGCCGCGTGGTACCGGACTCCTTCACCCATGGCACATCAGCGCAAAGAGTGCGCTGGTTCAAAACCGGATTTGCGCAAGGCCAGGTGGGCCAGTGCGATACCTTTGCGGCGAAAAATCTGTAGATGAAAAAGTGGCTGTTGATCCTGTTGTTGACCACTGCAAGTACCCAGGCTGTCGGGCAGGGAGTCAAGGAAATCAGCCCCGGACGCTTGTTGTTGAAAGAAGGCGAGATGGCAGTGGGCATCGGTCCGGCGCCCGGGAAAATCGAGCGCGTGCTGATCGTCCTCCATGGGCGATTGCGCAATGCCGAAACCTATCGCCAGAACGCCGAGCGCGCGACGGAGCAGGCGGGACAAAGTGCCAATACCCTGGTCATCGCCCCGCAGTTTCTCAATGAAACCGACGTGGAACGCCATCCTGTGGCCGACACCGTTCTGCGCTGGCAGGGCAATGACTGGATGGCCGGCGGCTCATCCACCGCACCTTTCGCCCTGAGTTCCTATGCTGCGCTGGATCAGATCATCGCCCGGCTCGGCGATCGCCGGCAGTTTCCCGATGTGAAGGATGTCGTGATTGTCGGCCACTCCGGCGGCGCCCAGGTGGTCCAGCGCTATGCATTGCTCAGTCATGACCAGCCAGAACTTCAGGCGGCGGGTGTGCACGTGCGCTACGTCATTGCCAACCCGTCTTCCTATGCTTATTTCGATGAACGACGGCCCGTAGCCTTCAGCCATGCCGGTTGCCCGGCGTTCAATCGCTGGAAGTATGGCCTGTCGGATTTACCGGCCTATGCCGAAGGACAAACGCCTGCGCAACTGGAGGAAAACTACGTTCAGCGCGACATCGTTTATCTGCTGGGCCAGCAGGACATCGATCCGAATCATCCGGCACTGGACAAGGGTTGCGAAGCCAGGGCCCAGGGCGCCAACCGACTGGCCCGTGGACGCAACTACTTTGAATACCTCAAGCGCCGTCATCCCCAGGGGTTGAATCAACAACTGGTGGAAGTGCCTGGGGTTGGTCACAACGGTGGAGAGATGTTGATGTCGGTGGAAGGGCAAAAAGCCTTGTTCGATCAGTGAAAAAGCTCGCGAGCCTGCTCGCGATGGGACCTCTCAGACACCACAATCTCGAGCCAACAACATCCGCCGCAACTCGACACAATCCGCCGCGTGCCAATCGGTCAATTGAGGCCACGGGTTATCCGGCAAATTCACCAGTACCGTGTGCGCTCCCGCCGCCCGGCCGCAATCCAGATCAAAGCGGTAATCACCGACCATCACCATCTCGCTAGCTGGCACCTGCCAGGCCGCAGCCAGCTTCAACAAGCCGCCCGGATGCGGTTTGGGCGGCGCTTCGTCACGGCCCAGCACATCCTCCACGGCAAAACAGTCGGCCAGGCCGATGGCTTCCAGCGTCACATGCGCCAGCTCCCGCGCGTTGCGCGTGAGAATTCCCAGTCGATAGCCGCGCCCCGCCAGCTCGCGCACCAGCTCCACGGCACCCGGCGCCGGCTTCGAACCCAATGCCAAATCCCGCTCATGCTCCAGCAACCAGGCGTGCTTGGCTGCCGCTTCGTCGGCGGGCAATGCCGCCAGGTGTGTGAGAATGTCGTCCGCAGCCGGGATCGCCAACGCCACGCGGATGGCCGCAAAATCGTGGACGGCCACCGTCAGGGTTCCGTCCATGTCGAACACCCAGTGGCGTACGTCGGTCAGGCTCATGCCCAATCCTTGCGGTGGCGGATCAAGCCTTCCTGCGTAACCGACGCCACCAGTTGCCCGGCACGGTTGAACACGCTGCCCCGGGAGAAACCGCGAGAATTGCCGGCCCAAGGGCTGTCCATCGCGTACAGCAGCCAGTCATCGGCACGCAGGTCCGCATGGAACCACAAGGCGTGATCGAGACTGGCGACCTGCATGTCCTTGTGCCACACGGACTTGCCATGGGGCAGCAGCGAAGTGGTCAGCAGACCAAAATCCGAAGCGTAGGCCAGCAGGTATTTGTGCAGCGCCGGGGTATCGGCCAATGCACCGTCGGCGCGGAACCACACGTACTTGACCGGATCGGCAGGTTTGGGGTTGTAGGGATCTTCTCCGGTCACCGGTCGGAATTCGATCGGCTTGGGACACAGGAATTTTTCACGCATGTGCTCGGGGATCAGGTGAGCACGCTGCTGGGTCAATTCCAGTTCCGAAGGCAGGTTTTCCGGGCCAACCACCACTGGCATTTCGCGCTGGTGCTCGAAGCCTTTCTCGTCGTACTGGAACGAGGCGCTGCACGTGAAAATAGGGTGGCCCTTCTGGATCGCCGTGACCCGACGCGTACTGAAACTGCCGCCGTCGCGCACCCGATCCACCTGATAGACCACTGGCAATCCGGCATCCCCCGGACGCAGGAAATAACCGTGCATCGAATGCACATGCCGTGCTTCTTCAACTGTCTGACTGGCGGCAGACAGGGACTGACCGAGCACCTGGCCACCGAACAGCTGGCGGAAGCCCAGGTCCTGGCTACGGCCACGGAACAGGTTTTCCTCGATCGGTTCCAGGGTCAGCAAGTCGACCAGATCTTCCAACACGTGGCTCATTCAGACTCTCCTCACACAACGCAATGCCGCGCAGTCTCGGCTGCAACGGCCCATTCAGGTTCTGGCCGGGGCCATCATGGGTGCCATTGTAAACGTCCGGGCCGGCTTAGCCATGCAAGGTTTGCAGCCATTGCTCACGGCTGATGCGGTACAACACATGGTGGCGCAGAGGATGGCCCGCCGCGAGTTTTGGGTGCTCGAAGTCATCTGCCGGATCATGCCGCATACCGATCGCCTGCATGACTTTTTCCGAGGGCGTGTTGGTCGCGCTGGTAAACGACACCACCTCGTCCAGCGCGAGACGGTCAAAACCGCAGCGCAGAGCGGTCCAGGCCGCTTCACTGGCGTACCCCAGGCCCCAGTGTTCACGGGCCAGGCGCCAGCCGATTTCGATGGCGGGAGTGAATGGCGCATCGAAACCCACCACGCCCAAACCGGTAAATCCGATGAATGCTCCGGTGTCCTTGCGCTCCAGCGCCCAAAGACCAAAACCGTGCTCGGCAAAATGCCCCCGCACCCGGCCAATCAGCGAAGCGCTTTCCAATCGACTCAGGGGAGCGGGAAAATAGCGCATCACTTGAGGATCGGCGCACATCGCCGCAAACGCCGGCAAATCCTCGTCACGCCACTGGCGCAGCAACAATCGCGCGCTCTCAAGTTCCAGTATTGGCTCCAATCGTGTTCTCCCCTTCCCATGTCACCAGTCTACAACGCTGGTAGGATCCTTCCTGCATTCCTGCCCGCCGTTCTGAAAATCCTGCTATGCCGATGCCGTTGATCTACCACGAAGACTACAGCCCCGAGTTCCCGGCGGAACACCGCTTCCCGATGGACAAGTTCCGCCTGCTGCGCGATCACCTGGTGGACAGCGGGTTGACCCGGGACGAAGACCTGCTGCGTCCGGAACTCTGTCCACCCGAGATTCTCGCCCTCGCACATGACGCTGCCTATATCGAACGCTACATGAGCGGCGAGTTGTCCCGAGAGGACCAGCGGCGCCTCGGCCTGCCCTGGACCGAAGCCCTGGCCAGGCGCACGGTGCGTGCGGTCGGCGGCTCGGTGCTGGCCGCTGAGCAGGCGCTGGAGCATGGCCTGGCCTGCCACTTGGCTGGCGGCACGCACCATGCGCATTACGACTACCCGGCGGGGTTTTGTATCTTCAATGACCTCGCTGTGATCAGCCATTACCTGCTGGAAAGCGGCCGAGTGAACCGGGTGCTGATCTTCGACTGTGATGTGCATCAAGGCGACGGAACCGCACGCATCCTGCACAACACCCCGGACGCGATCACCGTCTCCCTGCATTGCGAAAAAAACTTTCCTGCACGCAAGGCCGAAAGCGACTGGGACATCCCACTGCCCAAGGGAATGGGCGATGCTGACTACCTGAAAATTGTCGATGACACGCTTAATTATCTGCTGCCGTTGTATCAACCGGATCTGGTGCTGTACGACGCCGGTGTCGACGTGCACAAGGATGACGCGCTCGGTTACTTGAAGCTGACAGACGAAGGCGTGGCTGCACGGGATGAAAGCGTGATGCGTCATTGCCTGGGAAGGGATATCCCGGTGATGGGGGTTATCGGCGGTGGCTACAGTCAGGATCGCAAGGCGCTGGCGCGGCGTCACGGCATTCTCCACCACAGCGCACAGCGGGTTTGGACGTCATCAGGTTGTCACTGAGTTGTGGATGCGTTACCCACAATGGCTGTGGAGCTGCCTGTGGATAAGCTGAGAGAAAGGTCATCCAGACCCTATGAATCAAGGCCTCCACTGCAGCGATCATTTTTTGATCACCTCATGTAATCCACTGATTCCTGTGGGAGCGGGCTTGCCCGCGATGAGGCCATCCCATACAACATCTCCGCTGTGCGACAGGCCGCTATCGCGAGCAAGCTCGCTCCTACAGGGTTTATGTGCTGCTAGAATGCCCGGCTTATTCCGCCAGACCGCAGCACTGCCCATGACCCTCCCCCACACGCCCCTCTCCCAGGTCGCCATCATCGGCGGCGGTCCCGCTGGCCTCATGGCCGCAGAGGTGCTGAGCCAGGCTGGAATCAAGGTCGATCTGTACGACGGCATGCCTTCTGTGGGGCGAAAATTCCTGTTGGCCGGGGTCGGCGGCATGAACATCACCCATTCCGAAGCCTATCCGGCGTTTCTCTCGCGATACGCCGAGCGTGCACCGCAGATTGCCCCGCTGCTGCGCGCCTTTGGCGCCGAGGCGCTGTGCCAGTGGATTCACGACCTGGGTATCGAAACCTTTGTCGGCAGCTCCGGCAGGGTGTTTCCGACCGACATGAAAGCCGCCCCGCTGCTGCGCGCCTGGCTCAAACGCCTGCGCGACAGCGGCGTAGTTATCCACACCCGCCACCGTTGGCTCGGGTGGGACGAGCACGGGAGCTTGCTTATCCACAGCCCCAACGGCGAAACAACCGTCCAGGCTGACGCCACCCTGCTCGCTCTTGGCGGCGGGAGTTGGGCACGCCTGGGCTCGGATGGCGCCTGGATGCTGCAACTGGAGAAGCACGGCGTAGGACTGGCGCCCCTGCAGCCGAGCAACTGCGGGTTCGAAGTGCAGGCTTGGAGCGAGTTGATGGTCAGCAAATTCGCCGGCGCTCCACTGAAAAACATCGCCATTGGGCTGAACGACGACATTCCTCGGCTTGGCGAATGCGTGATCACGGCCACCGGCATCGAAGGCAGCCTGATCTACGCGCTGTCGGCACCGATCCGCGAAGCCATCAACCATCACGGGTCGGCAACCATTCACCTGGACCTGTTGCCGAATCGACCTGTGGATAAAGTCATCGCAGCCCTCAGCAAACCACGCGGCTCCCGCTCGATGTCCAAGCATCTGCACAGTCAACTGGGCATCGACGGCGTGAAAGCGGCGCTGCTTCGGGAACTGACTGGCGCCGAATGTTTTGCCGATCCAGCCTTGCTGGCCAGGGCGATCAAGGCGCTGCCGCTGACGCTGGTGAAAACCCGTCCGCTGGACGAAGCCATCAGCAGCGCCGGTGGCGTGCAATTCGAGTCGATGGATGAGCGATTGATGCTCAAGCAGTTGCCGGGCGTGTTCTGCGCCGGGGAAATGCTCGACTGGGAAGCGCCGACGGGGGGGTATCTGTTGACCGCCTGTTTCGCCAGTGGGCGTGCAGCAGGGTTGGGGATGGTGGAGTGGGTGAGGAGCAGCTGCAAGCTATAAGCTATAAGCTGCAAGCTGCAAGCTGCAAGCTGCAAGCGGAGCGCACTTGTCTTGCAGCTTGCAGCTTGTAGCTGCCGTCAAGGCTTCCTCTTACGCGGCCCCGTATTGAACACCGGCACTTTGCGCACAGGCTTGATCGAAGGTTCCACCGGTGCGGCGTCTCCGCTGTCCACCCACTTACCCAGATTGCGCTTGCCGCCACCACCGGAAACCTTCGGCTTCTTCGGTTTTTTCGGCTTTTTGATCACCTGGCCGCTCGCATCGGTGTCCGGCACCCGATGCTCTGGTTCGAACTCCGGTTCGTTCTGACGCTTCAAGGTCTGACGGGTCAACATCTCGATAGCCGACAGCAGATTCACTTCATCGGCGCACACCAGCGAAATCGCCTCGCCGGTCGAGCCCGCACGGCCGGTGCGGCCAATTCGATGGATGTAATCCTCGGCCACGATCGGCAGGTCAAAATTGACCACCAACGGCAGGTCTTCGATATCCAGCCCCCGGGCGGCGACGTCAGTGGCCACCAGGATCTGCACTTCGCTGGCCTTGAACCGGTCCAGTGCGCGCTGGCGGGTCGCCTGCGGCTTGTCGCCATGGATGCCGTCGGCGTTAACGCCAAGGCCCTGGAGTTTTTCCACCAATGCGTCCACACCATTGCGAGTCTTGGCAAACACCAGCACCTGCTTCCATTTGCCCTTGCGCATCAAATGCACAAACAGCTCCGGCTTGCGCTTTTTGTCTACCGTCACCACCCACTGCTTGACGGTGTTGGCCGCGACGTTGCGCGGGCTCACTTCAATGCTCAGCGGGTCATTGAGCATTTGCCCGGCGAGCAGGCGAATGGCATCGGAGAAGGTCGCGGAGAACAGCAGGGTCTGACGTTTTTTCGGCAGCGCCCTGTAAATGTTCGCCAGTTCCTCGGAAAAGCCCAGGTCGAGCATGCGGTCGGCTTCGTCCAGGACCAGGGTTTGCAGCTGGTTGAATTTCAGCGCGTTCTGGCGGAACAGATCGAGCAAACGGCCCGGGGTCGCGACCAGGAGGTCGACGCCGCCGCGCAGTTTCATCATTTGCGGGTTGATGCTGACACCGCCGTACACCGCATAGGTGCGCAACGGCAGGTTCTCGGCGTACTGGCGCACGGCTTCGTGAACCTGTTCTGCCAGTTCACGGGTCGGCACCAGGATCAGCGCACGGACCGAGTTCGCGGTGACTTTCGGACCTTCCATGGCCAGCAATTGCAGGAGCGGCAAGGCGAAACCGGCGGTCTTGCCGGTGCCGGTCTGGGCCGCGGCCATCAGGTCACGACCGGCCAGCACCGCCGGAATGGCTTGCGCCTGGACCGGCGTCGGAGTCTGGTAGCCAAGCGTCTCGAGAGAGCGCAACAAGGGTTCGATCAGGCCAAGGTTGGCGAAAGTCATGGGATTACCGTAGGAAAATTCAGCGCGCGAGTGTGCAATGCCGCGCAGTTTACCCTAATTCACACTCGATTCTGTCTGCGCCACCGCAGCCGGTCGCTGCGGAGCCCGGCGCCACTGCGGCAAACCGATCAATACCACGGCGCTGATGATCACCAGCATGGCCAACGCCTCCTCGATGCCGATGCTTTCGCCGGCGAATACGATCCCCAGCAACACCGCCACCGCCGGGTTGACGTAGGCATAACTGGTGGCCGCTGCCGGACGCACATTTTTCAGCAGGTACATGTAGGCGTTGAAGGCGATGATCGAGCCGAAGACGGTGAGGTAGGCCAGTGCCGCCCACCCTTCGATCGGCGGCATGGCAGGCAGGTGCTCACCGCTCACAGCGCTGCCGATCAGCAGTACCAGGCCGCCCACCAGCATTTCCACGGCACTGGCCATCGCCCCTTGAGGCAGCGGCAGGTGCTTGCTCCAGACCGAACCGAAGGCCCAGGTGGCCGCCGCAAAGATCAGCAACATCGCGCCCAGCGGGCTCGATTGCAGGTTGGAACCCAGGTTCAACATCGCGATGCCGATCAGGCCAAGCACAATTCCGGCCCATTCCAGACGAGTGTTACGGGCGCCCCAGAAATATCCGCACAGCAAAGTGAACAGCGGCACCGTGGCCACCGCCAATGCGGCAACGCCTGACGCGACGCCGGTATGCTCGGCCACGCTCACCGCGCCGTTACCGCAACTGAGCAGCAACACCCCGATGATCCCTGCCGCTTTCCACTGCGCCCAGGTGGGCGCCGGCACCCCGCGCCAGCGCAAGTAGCCATACATCAAAGTCCCGGCAATCACGAAACGAATCCCGGCAAGCAGCAGCGGTGGCCAATATTCAATACCGATGCGGATCACCAGGTAAGTCGAGCCCCAAATCACGTACAGCGCGAAAAAGGCGGCGATCAATGGTAGGGGGAAGCGACGCGGGGCAGACATGGGAGTAGCTCGCAGGCAAGACAGGTGAATGGCTATTCTAGAAAGGCCAACGAGTAAAAATAAGTTACAAAACCTGTTTATAGCGCCGGTACACTTTTCAAATCACGGAGATCAACGCTATAAACCGTGCTTTCGAAAGTCAGTCACTTTCTGGAGTTCCACCATGGACAAATACGACCGCATGCTGCTCGGCGCCCTGCTGGAAAACGGTCGTGCGTCCTACGCCGACCTCGCGCGCAAGGTGAACCTGTCCGCCCCCGCCGTCGCCGAGCGTGTGGCCAAACTCGAGGCCTGCGGGGTCATCACCGGCTATCAGGCGAAAGTCGACATGGCCAAGCTCGGGCTGCCGATCCAGTGCGTCATCGAACTGCGCCTGAACCAGCACGGCAATCAAAAAGCCTACGACGACCTGATCAAAATCCCACAACTGACCGAATGCCACCGGGTCACCGGCGATCCGTGCGTGATCATGCAGGCAGCGGTGGGTTCGATGCCGGAACTGGAGGAGTTGATCAACAGGATCGCCAAGTTCGGGTTCAGCAAGACGTCAATCGTGCTGTCCAGCGCCATCGAGAAGCGTGTGCCGTTGGGGCATATCGAAGGCAACGGCAAAGCCTGAAGCGACACAGTAACGGTGGGAGCCGTGTTGCGGTCAGAAACCCCGGTGCCGCTTCAGATGCTCATTGATCTTCGCCGCCGGCACTTTCTGCAATTTGCACAGCAAATCGTGGGACAGTTCGCGCAGCCCATGCTTGCCCCGCAACTCATCCGCCAGGTGCGCAGTGAGGTTCGCCGCCATCTCGGCGTCGGCCATCGCCCGGTGGGCCTTGCCGGTGTGGGGCAGGTTGGCGTAGGCGTTGAGGGTCCCGAGCTTGTGGTTGGGCGCCGCGGGCATCAGGCGGCGGGCCAGCAGCAGCGAGCAGGCAAAGTTCTGCAACCGGGTGCGTTTGATCCGCCCCAGTTCAAAGTCCCAGAACTTCTGGTCGAACGCGGCGTTGTGCGCCAGCAGCGGTGTGATGCCAACAAACTCGTTGACCTCGTTCATCACCTGTTCCGCCGACGGTGCGCTGCGCAGCATGGCATTGCTGATTCCGGTGAGTTGTTCGATGAAGGCCGGGACGCGCACGCCGGCATTCATCAGGCTTTGGTAACGCTCGACGATACGCCCCCGTTCAAGGATAACCACGGCAATTTCCGTGGCCCGGCAACTGCTGCTCGGGGAGATACCCGTGGTTTCAAAGTCGATGACTGCGATGCGTTCCAACCTGTTTCAGCTCCGTATTGATCAATTCTTGAGCAGCAAGGCGCCTTCGATGGGCACGTAGCGGGTGGCGGCGCGAATCAGCGAGTTGGCCGTCAGGCCCGGTACGCCATAAGCCACCGCCTGCACCCCGTGCTTGCTGATGATGCGCTCGAGCAGCATGTCGAAATCACCGTCACCGGAAGCCAGCACCACTTCGTCAACGTGATCGGACGCGTCCATGATGTCCAGCGTGATGCCCACGTCCCAGTCGCCCTTGGCCGAGCCGTCGCTGCGCTGGATGTAGGGTTTGAGCTTCACGGTGAAACCGAGATTGCGCAGGATCTGCTGGAATTGCTGCTGCTTGCTGTCGCCCCGGTCGATCGCATAGGCATAGGCCTCGACGATCTCACCCTGTTTGCTGACATCAGCCCACAGCGCGGCGTAGTTGAAGTGGCAACCATAGGCCTGACGCACGGTGTAATAGAGGTTTTGAACGTCGGCGAACACCGCAATTTTTTTCACCGGTTGTCCTCAAGGCTGAACCAGCCACCTGGCACTAAAAGTTGCCCAGTATGCCAGCCTGAAGGAATGTTCCGCGAATAATCAGCCTGGAGCGCCGCAGCGCTCCAGACGAATGGCGTGTCAGACGTAGGAATCGTCGTCGCCAAAAGAATCGTCACCGCTGTAATCAGCGTCGGAATAACCACCCTGATCGTAGGCATTGTCAGCCACACGCTGATCATCGCCCCAACCCCCGCTGTCGCGCTGGTCGTTGACCTGAGCGGGCTCCTCGCGGATCACTTCGACCACGTCCGGCTGCTGGTTGTGGTGGAAAAGGCTGCTGATGCCCTGCGCCAGCATTACACCACCCGCGACACCGGCGGCCGTTTTAAGCGCGCCACCGAGAAAACCACTGCCCGCGGGCGCTTGCGGCGCGTAGTTGGAGGGCGGAGCTGCGTAGGCCTGTTGAGGCGGTGGCGGGTTGAACGACGAACGCCCTGGCTCACGCCAGCCGCCGCTGGAGGGCGGAGCACTGGGTGCCGGTGCTTCCCGGGAGCTGCCCCCAAAGATACTCGACAGGAAGCCTCCCCCACTCGACGGCGTAGCAGGTGCCTGCGCCTTGGCCGATTGCAGCTCAGCTTGCAATTGCCGGACTTGTTCCTCGAGTTGCTTGTTCTGCCCGTCGAGGCTTTTGATCGCCGCTTCCTGCACCAGGATCGCCTGGGTCATGAAATAACCCGCCGTCGGTTGGCGAGTCAGGTGCTCCTTGATCCGCGCCTCGGCCTGAGCATCGCGCGGGGCTGCGTCCGCTTCGGCTTGTTGCAGCCGGGAAAACAGTCCATCGATCAGGGTTTGTTCTTCGCTGTTCATGGCGACCTCTTAGATTGCCTGGGAAATCAGTGCCCTTCTCCTGAGAGGATACGGTGCCTGACCTTAATGGAGGCTGAAACAACTTGATTCAATATCCTTTACCGAACGTTTACGTATGCGCCCCCAAGCGCTCGCATCGGTTAAAGTGGGCCACTGCTTCCCACCTGCGATACCGACTGATGAATCCGTTCGACGTACTGCGCGACTCTTTGTATTTCTTCAAACGCAATCTGAAACAGATCGTGCAGCTGTGCCTGCCACTGGTGATTTTCGAGGCACTGCTGCAACAGGTGGTTGATCGCTCCACCGAGCCAGACAGCTTCCCGGGCATCAGCGTGATCGTTGGCTTGCTGGTGTATCCGCTGTACACCGCCGCACTGATCCTGTTTCTCGATGCTCGCAGCCGTGGTGAATCACCGCGCAACCGCGATTTGCTGGCGATGTCGGCGAGCCTGTGGCCGCGCTTTGCCCTGCTGACGGCGCTCAATACCCTGCTGATTCTGCTCGGCTTGTCCCTGTATTTCCTGCCGGGTATCTGGCTGATGGTGGCACTCGCCTTTGGCGAGTATTTGCTGGTCCTGCGTGGAATGGCGCCTCTGGCGGCGATGAAAGCCAGCCTGCGGCTGACGCGCGGCCATTTCCTGCGCATCCTGGTGTGCATTCTGTGTGTGATGGGGCCGTTGTGGGTACTCAAGGGCGTGACCCTGCAGGTGTATCCGGAGCCGCAAAACCCGGTGATTTCCCTGCTGATCGACAGCGCTCACAGCTTTTTGCAGTTATTTACCAGTGTGGTGTTGTTTCGCCTGTTCATGTTGATCAGCGATGTTCCCGAGAAAGTCGACCGTCCGCTGTAAGCACTCGACGGATGGGCAGGCCGTTTTCCCTCGGTTATGCTCGGGCCTTCTTTTGTAACGCTATAAGCGAGCCATGACCCGTCTACTGCGCTACACCCTGCTGGTCCTGCTGGTTGCCAGCGGCCTGATCGCCCTGCTGATCTACAGCCTGACCTGGCGCCCCGAGGCCAGGGAAATACTGCCGGTCAGTTGCAACGCCAAGGCGCCGACACTGGTGCCCGGCCAAGCGTTGAAAGTCATGACCTGGAACGTCCAGTACCTGGCTGGCAAGCGCTATGTCTTCTGGAATGACCTGGCGGCCGGCCCCGACGAACGCCCGACGGACGCCGACATGGCCTTCAGCCTCGATGAGGTGGCACGTGTGGTGCGTGACGAGCAGCCCGACATCGTGCTGTTGCAGGAACTCGACGATGGCGCCAAGGCCAGCGATTACCAGAACCAGCTCAAACTGCTCCAGGAGCGGGTCGCCGACCTGTACCCATGCAGCACCCATGCCTTCGATTGGAAAGCTGATTTCGTACCGTTGCCACCCATCTTCGGCAGTGTCGGCCGGCAACTGGCCACACTCAGCCGCTACCAGATCGAGCATGCCGAACGCCTGCAATTGCCGGTAGCTCCCGCCAATTTCATCAGCCGCCAGTTCAATCCGAGGAATGCCCTTCAAGTGAATTACCTGCCGCAGAGCGACGGCAGCCAACTGGCGGTACTCAACACTCATCTGGATCGCACCCGGCAGCCTGACGACACGCTGCAAAAACAGGTGGCTTCAGTGGCCAAGGTCCTCGACAAGCTCGAAAGCCGTGGCACACCGTGGTTGATTGGCGGCGACTTCAACCTGCTGCCGCTGGGGCAGTATCGACGCCTGCCCAGCGAACAACGCACGCCCTACTCCGCCGACAGCGCCTTGCACTTGCTGTGGGACAAGTACCCGATGATCCCGACCAACAACGAAGCCGGCGGGATCGACCGGGCGCGATGGCTGACGCATTACCCCAATGACCCGGGGTTGAGCGGCCCGGACCGCACCGTTGACTACCTGTTCTACAGCCCGCGGATCAAACGAGTCGCGGCGACGGTGCGGCAGGACGATACCCTGCGCATATCCGATCACCTACCGGTGATCGGGCGGTTTCTGTTGCCAGCGGCACCGTAGTGGAACTCCACAAAGGCCCTGTGGGAGCGGGCTTGCCCGCGATGGCGGCAGTAGTTTCAACATTGATGTGACTGAACCACCGCTATCGCGGGCAAGCCCGCTCCCACAAGGGAAGGCCTGTGGATCTGGAAATCAATGCACCTCCTCCAGGTCATCATGCAGCAGGCCGAAAATGTTGCGTTTCATCTCGATGAATGAGCGCTCCATGACCATGTCCAGGGTTCGCGGACGCTCGATCGGCACGTCGAGGATCTGCTTGATCCGCCCCGGGCGCGCGCCCATCACATAGACGCGGTCACCCAGCAAAATGGCCTCGTCGATGTCATGGGTGACAAACAGCACGGTCTTTTTGCTGTTGCCCCAGACCCGCAACAACAGCTGCTGCATTTGCAGGCGTGTCTGGCTGTCGAGAGCGCCGAAGGGCTCGTCCATCAACAGAATCTGCGGGTCGTTGGCCAACGCCCGGGCAATCGCCACCCGTTGCATCATCCCGCCGGAAAGTTGCTTGGCATAGTTGTCGGCGAAGCCGGTGAGGCCAACTTCATTGACGTAGTAATCGACGATTTCCTTGCGCCGGGCCGCCGGCATGCCCCGCCGCTTGAGGCCAAACTCGACGTTCTGACGCACAGTCAGCCACGGGAACAGCGTGTAGCTCTGGAACACCATGCCACGGTCCGCACCGGGGCCGTGCACTTGCTGGCCACCGACGTAGATCTCGCCTTCGGTAGGCTCGTTCAGGCCGGCGGTGAGATACAGCAGACTCGATTTCCCACACCCCGAAGGTCCCACCAGCACGGCGAACTGCTGGTCCGGGACCTCGAACGACACTTGATCCAACGCGGTGAACACGCCACCGCCGGGTTTCTGGTATCGCAGGCTGACCTTGTCCACCTGCAAGCGCGGCGCGCCGTGCGAGGGCGTCGCCATCGGCGTGACGAGTCGTGGGTTGACGGCGGTTACTGAGCCCATGCGGTAATCCTCAGGCGAAGGAAGCGGAACAGTTGATCGGTGACCAGGCCCAACAGGCCGATGATCGCGATGGCGAGGAAAATTACGTCCACCTGGAAACCGCGCATGGCTTTGAGGCTCAGGTAACCCAGGCCACTGGAAGCCGCCACCAGCTCGGCGACCACCAGGTAGGTCCAGGCCCAGCCCATGGTCACGCGCAGGGTATCGAGCACGCCCGGCAACGACGCAGGGGCGATCACGTGCAACACCGCATCACGACGGTTGGAGCCCAGGGTGTAAGAAGCGTTGATCAGGTCTTTGGAGATGCCCTTCGACACGTCCGCAATCATCACCAGTTGCTGGAAGAACACCCCGAAGATGATCACCGACACCCGCTGTTCCAGGCCGATGCCGATCCACAGAATGAAGAGCGGCACGAACGAGGTGACTGGCAGGTAGCGGATGAAATTCACCAGCGGCTCGAGGAACGCCTGGACGATGCGGAAACTGCCCATCAGCAAGCCCACCGGCACCGCCACCAGCGACGAGATGATGAAACCGACCATGACCACTTCGACGCTCGCCCATACATGCTGGCCGAGCGTGCCATCGCGGCCCAGGCGGAAGGCGGCCTCGACCACCGCGCCGGGGGTCGGCAGGAACATGCCGGGCACCACGCCACCATACGACAAGCCGGCCCACAGCCCCACCAACAGCACCCAGGCCAACCCGCTCGCGCTCCAGACCACCGACACCGGCAGACCGGTCTTGGGCGTAATACAGCGGCTCAACCACGATTTGCGCTTGAACATGGGAACCTCCTACAGCGGACTGACGAAGCGGTTGTCGACCAGATCGTCATTGCTGACGTTGTAGGGTTTGCCCTGCAACTCACTCGCGGTCTCATTGGCCAGTTTGATCAGGGGTGCGCTGTCGCCCGGTTTGCCCGGTGAGCCGAGGAGTTTTTCACTCATGGCTTGATCGTAGAAACGCACGCCCTGGGCGGCGGCTTCCAGCTCCTTCGGATCGGCGAGGTAACCACCGACACCCTTGGCCATGATTTTGTAGGCTTCCTGCGGATGGTCCTTGGTGTATTGCACCGCCTTGTAAAGCCCAGCCACCAGCGCCTTGACGTCTTCGGGCTGCTTCTCGATCACCGTGCAGTTGAGCGCAACGACGTCAACGATCACCCCCGGCGTACTGCTGCTGTCGATCAGCACCTTGCCCTGCTGCTTGTCACGCACCATCGACAGGTGCGGCTCCCAGGTCACGGCGGCCGGCACGCGACCGGCGATGAATGCGGTGGCGGCGTCGTCAGCGGTCATGTTCTGCACGGTGATGTCACTCATGCTCATGCCCTGTTTCTTCAGCAGGTACGACAGCCAGAACTGCGAGGTCGACCCCTCGTTCACCGCCACGGACTTGCCCTTGAGCTCTTGCAGGCTCTTGACGTCCTTGCCTACGAGCACGCCGTCGCCGCCATGGCTGTCGTCCAGTGCGGCCACGGCCTTGAAGCAGAACTGCGGACGGTACTTGAGCACTTCATCGATGGTCGACGCCGAGCCGGACAATTCACCGGACGCTTGCGCGGCCATGTACATCGACGCCTCTTCCACCACAGGCAATTCGACGGTCAGGCCGGCTTCCTTGAAATAGCCCAGATCCCGGGCCAGGTAGAGCGTGCCGTAGCCAACCCAAGTGGTATGACCGATGGACAGGGTGCCGGCCTGGGCGCCGCTCGCGACCGTGGCAGCAAGGGCGGTGACCGCCAGTGGACGGGCAACGCCGGTAAGCAAGGACTTGATCATGGAGCACTCCCAAAGCTGTTGATTTAGTTTTGTCATGGGCAGTACGACCAGCAGCGTCGGGTTGCGCTGTCGCCTGGGGTCTCTGCTGGACTTGAGGGCGTACAGCATTCGGCTGGCTGGCGAGGTCGATGTTGGACCAAGGGCGGGCGCAGGAAAATTAGGAAATATGTCGGTGGGAGTGATGAAAAAACTGGGTAGTGTGCGCGGGAATGGGGCGGGGTGATTGGGGATGCACAGGGTGGGGGCAAAAAGCTGGAAAATGTGCTGAATCGACTACTTTATCGCGAGCAAGCCCGCTCCCACATTGGAACTGTGGGAGCGGGCTTGCTCGCGATAAGGTCCGCAGGACCTTCCTGCTATCTCAGAGCCGACCATACTCCTGCGCGGTGCGATCCACCGCCTTAAGCGTCTTGTCGACCAGCTCGTCGATCTCCTCGCGGCTGGCGATCAGGGCCGGCGCCATGATCATCCGTCCCAGTGTCGAGCGAATGATCACCCCCTCCTCGAACCCGATGGTGCGGCAGCGCCAGGCAATGTCATTCTCGTTGGCGAAGCGCTTGCGGCTGGCTTTGTCTTCGGCCAGTTGCAACGCTGCAACCAGGCCCGTGCCCTGGATATCGCCCACCAGCGGGTGGTTGCCGAACACCTCGCGCAGGCACTGTTGCAGGTAGGGGCCGATGTCGTCCTTGACCCGCGTCACCACGCCTTCGTCGCGCAATGCCTTGAGATTGGCAATGGCCACCGCCGCCGCAACCGGGTGCCCGGAATAGGTCAAGCCGTGAGCGAATACGCCGCCCCGCTCCACCAGTACCTCGGCCATTTTCTTCGACAGGATCAGGCCGCCCATGGGGATGTAGCCGGAGGTCAGGCCCTTGGCGATCGACAGGGTGTCCGGCTCGAACCCGAAGTATTCGTGGGCGAACCATTCGCCGGTACGACCAAAACCACCGATCACTTCATCGGCACAGAGCAGCACGTCGTACTTGCGGCAGATCCGCTGGATTTCCGGCCAGTAGCTTTCTGGCGGGAAGATCATCCCGCCCGCACCCTGGAACGGTTCGGCGATGAAGCCGGCCACCTTGTCCGCGCCCAGTTCCAGGATCTTCGCTTCCAGTTGCTGCGCCGCCCGCAGACCGAACTCGGCGGGCGTGAGGTTGCCTTCGTGAGCGAAGAAGTAAGGTTCATCGATGTGATCGATGTCCGGCAACATGCCACCCATTTCGTGCATGAACTTCATGCCACCAAGCGCCGTCGCGGCCAGGGTGGAGCCGTGGTAACCGTTCCAGCGCCCGATCATGATTTTCTTCTCGGGCTTGCCGAGGATTGTCCAGTAGCGGCGCACGGTGCGGATCAGCACCTCGTTGGCCTCGGAGCCGGAGTTGGTGTAGATCGCGTGGCTGTAGTGCCCCGGCAGCAGGCTGAACAAAAGCTCGGAGAGCTCGATCACCTGCGGGTGGGTGGTGTGGAAAAACATGTTGTAGTACGGCAACTGCTCAAGCTGCCGGGCGGCCGCTGCCGCCAAGTCCTGGCGACCGTAGCCAAGGTTGGTGCACCACAGCCCGGACATGCCATCGAGGTAACGTCGACCATCGTTGTCCCACAGGTGCAGGCGTTCGCCTCGGACCATTACGCGGGGTCCCTCGTCGTTGAGGGCCTTCTGGTCGACGAAGGCGTGGATGTGATGCGCGGCATCGGCAGCCTGGTAATCGCGGGTTTCACGTGGGGTGGTCATCGCCAGTTCTCCGTTCTTGTCAGCGAAGTTGAAACCAGGTGGTCTTCAACTGGGTGTATTTATCGAATGAGTGCAACGACAGGTCACGGCCGAACCCGGACTGTTTGCCGCCACCGAAAGGCACGGTCACGTCCAGGGCATCGACGCAGTTCACCGACACCGTACCTGCGCGCAATTGCCGGGCCACACGGTGTGCGCGATTGAGGTTGTCGGTCCACAACGAGGCGGCAAGGCCATAAACGCTGTCGTTGGCCAATTGCAAGGCGTGTGCCTCGTCATCGAACGGCGTAATGGCCAGCACTGGGCCGAACACCTCCTCTCGAAACAGCGCCATGTCCGGGCTGACGTGGGTAAAGATGGTCGGCTGGATGAAGTTGTCGCAGCCGTTGAACATCGCCTGTCGACCGCCGCACACCCGGGTGGCGCCCTGGCGTTCGGCCTGTTCGATGAACTGCATGATGCGTGCAGTCTGGCGGCTGTCGACGATGGCGCCAGCGCGACTCGACGGATCCAGCGGATCGCCCGGTAACCAGCTCTCGGCCTTGGCCTTGAGGCGTTCCACGAACGCGTCGTGGATCGAGCGCTCTACCAGCAAGCGCGAGTTGGCCGAGCAGACTTCGCCCTGATTGAAGAAGATGCCAAACGCAGCTTTCTCTGCCGCAAGGTCCAGGTCCTGGCAATCGGCGAACACCAGGTTGGCGCTCTTGCCGCCGCATTCGAGCCACACCTGCTTGAGGTTCGACTGCGCGGAATACTGCATGAAATACTTGCCGACCTCGGTGGAGCCGGTGAACACCAGGCAGTCGACGTCAGGGTGCAGACCCAGGGCTTTGCCCGCCTGCTCGCCCAGGCCCGGTAGAACGTTCAATACCCCAGGGGGCAACCCGGCTTCCAGCGCCAGTTCGCCCAGGCGCAGGGCGGAGAACGGTGATTGCTCGGCGGGCTTGAGGATTACGGAGTTTCCAGCAGCCAAGGCCGGGGCGAGTTTCCACGCAGCCATGTCCAGCGGAAAATTCCACGGCACCACGGCGGCGACCACACCCAGCGCTTCGCGGGTGATGGTGGCCAATACGTTCTGCGCACTCGGCGCGACCTGGTCGTAGAGTTTGTCGAGGCTTTCGGCATACCAGCGAAATACACCGGCGGCGCCCGGCACGTCGATGTTGTAGGCGTCCATCACCGGCTTGCCCATGCTCAGCGAGTCCAGCAGTGCCAGCTCTTCGCGATGTTCCAGGATAAGCTCGGCCAAGCGCAGCAGCACTTGCTTGCGTTCAGCCGGCGAGCACGCCGCCCAGGTGCCCGCCTCGAACGCCTGCCGCGCGTTGCTCACTGCAATGTCTGCGTCCTCAAACCCGCACGCCGCCACATCGGCCAAGCGTTGCCCCGTGGCGGGATTGATCGCCGCGAAAGTCTGGCCGGACTGCGCCGCACGCAGTTTGCCGTCGATCAGGGCCTGGTCGGGAAACGCCAGTGTCGCGGCTTTCTTTTGCCAATATGCAAGCTCGAACACGTTCAAATGCTCCATGGGCTTTGATGTGCATCGATAGTCGCTCAGGCCCGAGTCAAGCAAAAATAGTAAAAATGTCTTCCCAGACCATGAAAATACTGGGCAGGTCATCTCCACCCACGTGCACGATGTGGTTATTGTTCAGGCACAACAAATACCGTCGTCAAAACGGATTCAGTCGGCGCAAAAATTGCCTGGATGTTGTGTCCATCCACCCAGAGGTTTGCCGTGGCTGCCTACAACCTGCGTCAACTGAAGTACTTCATCACCACCGTCGAATGCGGCAGCGTTGCCGAGGCCTCGCGCAAGCTGTACATCGCCCAGCCGGCGATATCCACGGCGATCAAGGGCCTGGAAGACAGCTTCGGCGTGCAACTGCTGATCCGTCATCATGCCCAGGGCGTATCCCTCACCCCCAGCGGCGCGCGCTTCTATCGCAAGGCCCAGGAACTGCTGCGCATGGCCAAGGAGTTCGAACAGAACGCACTGGCCGACAACGACGTGGTGGCCGGTCAGATCGATATCGGCTGCTTCGAAACCGTTGCGCCCTTGTACCTGCCGCAGTTGATTGCCGGTTTCTCGGCGCTGTACCCCGGCGTGAAAATCCGCATCCGCGACGGTGAACAACAGGAGCTGGTGCAGGGCCTGACCTCGGGCAGCTTCGACTTGGCGATTCTGTATGAACACGACCTCGACGCCACCATCGAAACCGAGCCGCTGATGCCGGCGCAGCGCCCTTACGCGCTGCTGCCGGCCGATCACCGCTTTGCCCAGCTCAAGCAGGTTTCACTGCGCGACCTGTGCCTGGAGCCGATGATCCTGCTGGACGTGCAACCGAGCCGCACCTACTTTGTCAGCCTGTTCGAAGAGCTGGGCCTGCAACCGCAGATCGCCTTCAGCTCACCGTCGATCGAAATGGTGCGGGGCATGGTGGGGCAAGGGTTCGGTTTCTCGATCCTGGTCACCCGCCCACATTCAGAGTGCACCTATGACGGCAAGAAAGTGGTGTGCGTGGACATCATCGAAGACGTCACCGGCTCCGGACTGGTGGCGGCGTGGCTCAAGCGCGGGCAACTGACCAAGCCGGCGCAGCTGTTCGCCGATTACTGCCGGGAGCAGTTGACGGCAAAAATCGTGCGTTGAGTTCTCTGTAGGAGCGAGCATGCTCGCGATGGAAGCTCAAGCGACGCTGGCTATCTGATGCCCAGCGTTATCGTTGACGACCATCGCGACGGTTCGACGCCTCGACATGCTCGCTCCTACAGGGGAAAGTCCGGCGAGGAGGTTACTTACGCGGCTTGGCCCGCGCCGTCGCCTCCGCCACCAGCGGATCATCCGGCCAGTAGTGCTTGGGGTAGCGTCCCTTCAAATCCTTCTTCACTTCGGCATAAGTGCTGCGCCAGAAGTTCGCCAGGTCCTGGGTCACCTGCACCGGTCGGCGCGCCGGGGACAGCAGGTGCAACTTCACCACTTGACGTCCGCCGGCAATGCGCGGGGTGTCGGCGAGGCCGAACAGTTCCTGCAGGCGCACCGCCAGAATCGGCGGTTGCTCGCTGTAGTCCAGGCGGATCGACGAACCCGAGGGCACGCTCAAATGATGCGGCGCCAACTCGTCCAGGCGTTGCGGCAGTGGCCACGGCAACAGGTTGCGAACGATGCTGGACAGGTCGAGGTTGGCGAAATGACTGAGCCGCGACACTTTGCCCAGGTACGGCAGCAACCAATGTTCCAGGCCTTTGAGTAACGCTGGGTCGCTGACATCCGGCCACTCGGTTTCGTCCTTGGCGTCGAGGTCCAACTGACGCAGCAACGCGACACGCGCCTGCCACTGACGCAGCTCCGGCGACCACGGCAGCAACTCAAGCCCCTTGCGCCGCACCAGGTTGACCAGCGCCTGGCTGCGCGCAGCCTCGTCCAGCCCGGTCAAGGGTTCACGGCTGAGCACCAGCTCGCCAACCTTGCGCTGACGCTCGGCGCGCAACGCGCCTTCGCGCTCATCCCAGTCAAGTTGATCGACCACCCGCACCTGTTCGGCGAGAACCGATTCGAACAGCGCCGGATCAAAATCCGCCGCCAGATAGATGCGCTCTTCACGCTGGCCCTGGCGACTGCCGAGATCGGCGATCACCAGCCACGCCTGCTTCATCAGGCTGTCCGCTTCGGCGAACAGCGCGGCGCGGCCGTTGGCGAGCCGATACTCCGCGCCCCCCGCCCGCCGTTGCTGAGCCACGCGGTCGGGGTAGGCCAGCGCCAGCAAGGCGCCCAACCAGCGCGGATGGTCTGGATCGCTCACCGGGTCGCACGCCTTGCCGCGCAGGTAACCGCGATACTGCCGAGCCAGTTGTCGGGCGCGCTGCACCCCGCCTTGGGCGCCACGGGCCGCCCGCTCTTCGCCGGACAATAGCGTCAGCCGACTGTGCAGATCGGCACCGGCGCCGCGCAGAATGTCCCGTTCACCCAGCAATGCTGCGACGTCACAGGCCATCTCGGCCAGGCCCAACGCCTGGCCACGCAACAGCAAATGGGCGATACGCGGATGTGCCGGCAGTTCGGCCATGGCCTGGCCGTGGCGACTCAGAGCTTCACCATCCAGTGCGCCAAGGCGTTCGAGCAAGTCCTGCGCCTGTGCATAAGCCGCCGCGGGCGGTACGTCGAGCCACACCAACTGTTCCGGGGTCACCCCCCAGCGCCCCAATTGCAGCGCGAGACCGGCCAGGTCCGCCGAAACGATTTCAGCACTGGCATAGGCGGCCAGTTGTTCATGTTGATCTTGCGACCATAGGCGATAACACACGCCGGGCTCCAGACGCCCGGCTCGGCCGGCACGCTGCGTGGCACTGGCGCGGGAGATGCGCTGGGTGTCCAGGCGCGTCATGCCGCTGCCCGGATCGAAACGCGGTACCCGCGCCAGCCCGGCGTCGATCACCACACGCACACCGTCGATGGTCAAGCTGGTTTCGGCAATGTTGGTGGCCAGCACCACTTTGCGCTTGCCGGCCGGGGCCGGGTCGATCGCAGCACGTTGCGCGGCCAGGTCCAGTTCGCCGTGTAACGGGCAGAGCAGCACCTTGGAGTCCGTGCCCAATGCGTCGGCCAATTGTTGATGCACACGACGGATCTCCGCCTGCCCGGGCAAGAACACCAGCAGACTGCCGGTTTCATCATTGAGCGCTTCGAGAACGGTCTGCACCACACGCGGCTCGATGAACTCCCCTGGCTGGAACGGCCGCCCCCAGCGCATCGCCACCGGGTACATGCGCCCTTGGCTGCGCAGGATCGGTGCGTCGTCGAGCAACCCTGCCAGTCGCTCGCCCTCGAGGGTGGCAGACATCAGCAGGATTTTCAGCGGCTGGTCGTCCCGAAACAGCGCGCGACCATTGAGGCTCAAGGCCAGCGCCAGATCGGCATCGAGGCTGCGTTCATGGAATTCATCGAAGATCAGCAGGCCCACGCCATCCAGTGCGGGGTCATCCTGCAAGCGCCGGGTCAGGATGCCTTCGGTGACCACTTCGATGCGCGTACGGGGGCCGACCTTGCTGTCGAGCCGGATCCGATAGCCCACCGTTTCACCGACTTTTTCACCCAGCTCGCTGGCCAGCCTCTCCGCCGCAGCCCGCGCGGCCAAGCGTCTTGGCTCGAGCATCAGGATGGTCTGCCCCGCCAGCCACGCCTCATCGAGCAAGGCCAGCGGAACCCGAGTGGTCTTGCCCGCACCGGGCGGTGCTTCGAGCACAGCTTCGTGGCGTGTCGCCAACGCTTCACGCAGGGCGGGTAAAACTTCATCAATCGGCAAAGAAATCATGCTGGCTCCCAAACAGAGGGCCGAGTATAACGGCGAACTGCTCGGCGTTTATCACGGTCCTAACTCATACCGACGACGCTTTGTTTACCGATGACAGGAGTTTTCCCATGCGTATTCCTTTTCGCCTGATTGGCGGTGTACTGGTGGCCACCCTGCTGACCCAGGTGACGGCCTGCGGTTCGATTTTCTACCCCGACCGCCGTGGCCAGATCGACGGCAAGATCGACCCGGCGATTGCCGCGCTCGATGCCGTGGGGCTGCTGTTCTATATTATTCCCGGGCTCATCGCGTTTGCCGTGGACTTCGCCACCGGCGCGATCTATTACGCGCCAGGCGAAACCGCGCACGTGGCTCCGCAAAAGCTCCAGGAAGCCATCGGCGCCGACGGCAAGGTCGACACCCATAAGTTGCAGACCATTCTGGAAACCGAATTGGGCCGCAGCTTCCCGTTGGACGATCCACGCCTGATCCAGCACAAGGGCAGCACTCAGCAACTGGCCACGCTGGGCCTGCAACCTGCCGCGTGATACTCCCCTGCAAGGACAAGCCACTCTTATGGTTTCCAGTTCCGAACACGCCCGCCTGCTGCGGCTCGCCACTCGCGCCTCGGTGGCAGTGGCGTGCACCCTGGTCGTGACCAAAGCCATCGCGTGGTGGTTGAGCGGTTCGGTGAGCATGCTCGCCGGACTGACCGACTCGGCCCTCGACGGCGTCACGTCGCTACTCAATCTTCTTGCCGTGCATTATGCGTTGCGCCCCGCTGACGACGATCACCGCTACGGGCATGGCAAGGCTGAGTCGCTGGCGGGCATGGCGCAGGCCCTGTTCATTTGGGGCAGTGCGGTGCTGATTGCGTTGCAGGCGTTCGAGCGGATCAAGCATCCAGAACCAGTGGGCGCGCCATGGCTCAGCATCGGCGTCATCGTGCTTTCACTGGTCCTTACGCTGGCGCTGCTGGTGTTGCAACACCGGGTGGTCAAAGCCACCGGCTCCAACGCGGTGCGCGCCGACTCCCTGCATTACCGTTCAGACATGCTGCTCAATGGCAGCATCCTGGTCGCATTGGTGCTGGCCGGCTTTGGCTGGCATCAGGTGGACGCCTGGTTCGGTCTGGGGATCGCCGCGTACATTCTGTGGAGCGCAATCCAGATCGCCCGCGAAAGCTTCACCGTGCTGATGGATCAGGAGCTGCCGCCGGACGTCAGCCAGCACATGCTTGAGCTGGCATGCAGCGTGCCGGGTGTGTTGGGCGCGCATGACCTGCGCACGCGAATCTCCGGCAACCAGTGGTTTGTGCAATTGCACCTGGAGTTGCCGGGGGAGCTGACTCTGTCAGTCGCCCACGGCATCAGCGACCAGGCCGCCGCCGCAATCCACGCCGCCTATCCACGGGCTGAAGTGCTGGTGCACGCCGACCCGACAGAAGTCGTTACCAGCTCCAGGCGCTAAGCGACAAGCGTGCGCAGATTGCTTGCGGCTTACGCTTGTAGCTTTCAGCTACTCGACCCGATAACCGCGACTGCTCAAACAGTCGCCCTGGGCCTGACGGTAGGTTTGCACCACTGAAGGGGCCGGCTGGTAGGTGGCGGTGCGCGGGTCGAACCCGCTCTGCTGCACCGCGTACTGGTAGCACTCGTATCCGTCCCGGTTGACCTGCTCCGGCGACTGGCCGCTAGCCGGATAGGCCACGACGTCATAACCGTTGCCGGCCGGTTGTGGCTGCGGTTGCACGGGGGGCTCGACCACTACGTAGTCCTGGGTGTTTTCCTGATAGGCGTAATACGAACCGGCCGCGAGGAACAGCAACGCACCGCCGACCCACACTTCACGGGCGTAATCGGGCAGGTAGCTGATACGGATCCCGCGAGGCGGCTGCACCACCACATAACGCGGCCCCAGCGGGCGATACCAGTAACCGTTCGAGAAGAAGTAATCCTGACCACGATACGGCACCCGGTAGTCGCGGTCCGGGAACCGGTCGATCACGTGTCCGGGACGGTACTGCGGGCCAGGCCCCCAACCATTGCCGTGACCACTCGGGCGACCGGCCCAGGAATGATCATCGGGGCGGGGGCCGTTGTTCTGCCAGTGCTGGTTGTAATCGTTGCGCCGAGGCACGTCCTGGTAGTAGCCGCGTTGTGGCGGCTGGGTCTGGCGCACGCTGTCGGGCCGGCCCTGGATCGGCAGATCATTGGCCGGTAACTGGGGTGGCGGCGGTGGCGGCCGAACCGGGTTGTTGTAATCGCGCGGCGGATTGTTTTGCCACTGACCACCGTTGTGCGGCTGGCCGTTGTTCTCGAACTGACGACTATTGTCGCCTCGAATGATCTCGTTGTTCTGCGGCCGCGGTGGGTTGTGCTGCGGGTTATTCTGCGGGCGCGGTTGATTGTTGCCGCCATTGCCCTGATTGTTGCCCTGATGCCCCTCGCCGCGCTGCCCATTATCCGGGCCACGGTTCTGCGGCTCATCGGCCAGCGATTGCGCAGTGACACTGATACACAACACACCAACACCGGCCATACGCCAGATGCGCGACTTCATGCTTATCCTCACTGCGGTTAGGGCTTGTACGTAAGACTGGGAAAGCACAGGCCGGTTCTGCAACAGGTTATCAGTCGTGAAACATATTTATTGAGCGCTCCGCCAATAAATCGCGGGCAAAAGAAAAGGGAGACCCGTCGGCCTCCCTTTGAGAACTTCGTCCGTGCTCGACGCTTTTGACGCCGGCTCACCTCACGCCGTCTTCTGGACAGTGTGCAGCTCGGGGGCCGGAACATCCCCGGTGGGGGTGGCGGCCGCGACTGGCCTGATTGGGCGAGTCGCCGTGGACTGTGTGTCCGAGCAGTGATTCTGGTGATAAGGATAGGCCAGCGGCCTCGACAAAAGATTGCGAAGATTGCTCAAACAAACATGACTTGCGCAATTTTTAACCCTGGATAGATAATCTGCCGCAATTGATAGAACAAAGGCCTGATTGATGAGCAAACTCGACCGATACGACCTGAGCATTTTGGCGGAATTGCAGCGCGACGCGCGTATTTCCAACCAGGAGCTGGCCGAACGCATCGGCCTGTCGCCCTCGCCCTGTTCGCGCCGGGTCAAACAACTGGAGGATGACGGCTACATCTCCCGCCAGGTGGCGCTGCTGGACCGCAAGATGCTCGGCCTGAGCCTGACCGCCTACGTGCTGATCGGCATGGACCGGCACACGCCGGAACGTTTCGAGAACTTCGAAGCGGCGATTCGCACCTTGCCACAGGTGCTGGAATGCAGCCTGGTGACCGGTATGGACGCCGACTATCAGCTTAAGGTGGTGGTGCCCGACATGGATCACTATCAGAAACTCTTGCTGGGCCACCTGACCCGCATCGACGGGGTGACCAGCGTGCGCTCCAGTTTCGTGCTCAACCAAGTGCTCAACAGCACCGAATTGCCGCTGACCCATCTGCGCAGCTGACAACACACCCCCTGTAGGAGCGGACTTGTCCGCGATGGTGGCTCAGACACCGCTGGCATTCAGACAGCCAGCGTTATCGTTGACGACCATCGCGGACGAGTCCGCTCCTACAGAAGTTGCGGCGACTGTCTGCGATGGTGGTCCAGACACCGCTGGCATTCAGACAGCCAGCGTTATCGTTGACGACCATCGTCGGAACGCCGCCCGGGACAAGTCCGCTCCTACAGGGATTGCGGCGGTCACGGACGCGCATGCGACACACCGACGCAGGTCCATGCTGCGCCAATCGCGCATGGCGTATAATCGCCCCCGCCTTTTTAGCCTCACCCGCGCTGGAGATGTTTGATGGATCCTGCACTGTTCGAAGAGTGGATGATGACTGGACTTGTCAGCATCCTGATCATTTTCATGGGTTTCATCGTCTGGGATCTGGCGAAAAAATCCAAGGCCGGGCGCTTCGGCTCGTTCATCCTGTTCTTCGTGCTGGGCCTGGGCGTCGCGGCGTTCATCATCAAAAGCGTGGTGATCGGCCTGATCGAATCCGGCGCTTTATAAGCGCGCCGGCACTTCCTTCCACTGGCCCTGATCGAGCCCTTTGATCGACCAATCACCGATCCTGACCCGCACCAGCCGTAGCGTCGGCAAGCCGACGGCCGCCGTCATGCGCCGCACCTGGCGGTTACGACCCTCGCGAATGACCAACTCCAGCCAACTGGTGGGCACGCTTTTGCGAAAACGCACTGGAGGGTCGCGCGGCCATAGCTGCGGGTCATCCAATTGCCGCGCCTCGGCGGGCAGGGTCATGCCGTCGTTCAGTTCCACGCCCTCACGCAGACGCTGCAACTGCTCGGCACTCGGTTCGCCCTCGACTTGCACCCAATAGGTCTTGGCCAGTTTGTGTTTCGGGTCGGCGATCCGCGCCTGCAACTGGCCATCGTTGGTCAACAGCAGCAGCCCTTCACTGTCGCGGTCCAGCCGCCCGGCCGGGTAGATCCCTGGAATGGCGATGAAATCCTTGAGCGTCGCCCGCCCTTCACCGTCGCTGAATTGCGTCAGCACATCGAAAGGTTTGTTGAACAGGACCAGTTTCGGCTCGGCCGGTGGTGCCTTGGCGACGCGACGCGGGCCGGATGACGGGACATTCGCGCCGGGGCGGCGGGACGCAGGACGTTGAGGACGGGACATGAGCAAAGGAACATCTGACGGTCAGGGCTGCCAATGCTAGTGCCCTGACCGACAAATGACCATGACTGTCAGCGGAACGGCGGCTCGTCGAAGCTGCGCAGTTTGCGCGAGTGCAACGAGTTCAGCTCGGTGCGCAGCAGGTCCACCGCCTCGATCCCGATCTGCAAGTGCTGGCTGACCGCACGCTGGTAAAACGCGTTGGCCGAGCCCGGCAGCTTGATTTCGCTGTGCAGCGGCTTGTCCGAGACACAGAGCAACGTGCCGTAAGGCACCCGCAGGCGATACCCCTGGGCGGCGATGGTGCCGCTTTCCATGTCCACCGCCACGGCGCGGGAGAGATTGATCAGCGGCCGTTCCTGGGCCCAGCGCAATTCCCAGTTACGATCGTCGTAGGTCAGGACGGTGCCAGTGCGCAGGCGTTTTTTCAGCTCATCGCCCTTCTCGCCCGTGACATTGGCAGCCGCTTGCTGCAAGGCCAGTTGCACCTCGGCCAGCGCCGGAATCGGAATGTTCGGCGGAACCACCCGGTCCAGAATCCCGTCACGACGCATGTAGGCGTGGGCCAGGACGTAATCACCGATGGTTTGCGACTGACGCAGGCCGCCACAGTGGCCGATCATCAGCCAGCAATGCGGCCGCAATACCGCCAGGTGGTCGGTGATGTTTTTTGCGTTGGACGGGCCGACGCCTATGTTGACCAGGGTCACGCCATGTCCGTCGCTGGCGATCAGGTGATAAGCCGGCATCTGGTAGCGGTGCCATACCACGCCCGCGGCAATGGCCGAGGCTTCGCCATGATCCATGCTCTTTTCGATGATCACGTTGCCCGGTAATACCATGCGCACGAAGCGCGGGTCGCTGCGCAACTGTTCCAGGCCATGCACGATGAACTGGTCCACATAACGGTGATAGTTGGTCAGCAGAATCCACGGCTGTACATGACGCCAGTCGCTGCCTGTGTAGTGCACCAGGCGGCGCAGGGAGAAGTCCACCCGCGCGGCATCGAACAGTGCCAGCGGCAACGGATCAGTGTTTTCCCAATCGTACAGGCCATCGGCAATGCCGTCGGTGGCGGCCGACAGGTCGGTACTGGGGAATACTCGCGCCAGCACCGCGGCAGTCACGCCGGAACCGGCCAACTCATCGCCCTGCTCAACCACGTACGGATACGGAATGTTCTGCTGGCTGACGCCGACTTCCACGGTCACGGTGAAGTCGTGCATCAACGGCACCAGCTGTTCCAGCAGGTATTTGCGGAAAGCGGCCGGATGGGTAACGGTGACGCTATAGGTGCCCGGTAACTGAACCTTGGCGTAGGCCCGCGTGGTTTGCGGGACCTCGCCCTGGCAGTGGTAGGTCAGACGCAGCTCTGGATAACGAAACATCGCTCGCTGTTCAGCGTCCGGCTCGACACGGTCCTTGAGGTAACGCAACAGCGCCTGGTTCAATGCGGTGGTTGCACGATTGTGCAAGAAGGCAAGCCGATCCACGGCTTGCTCGGCAGTTTGGACGACAACAAAAGCTTCGGTCACGATCAGCATCCTGTGTTCTGACTTGCAGGCTTTCATCTTGCCTGCATCGTGGTCCGACGGAAACAGTGGCGTGTCGGATGTGCCTCATTCCATGAGCCACACAGCCCCCCTGTAGGAGCGAGCTTGCTCGCGATTGCGGTGGATCAGACACACCGCTATCGCGAGCAAGCTCGCTCCTACAGGGGTTATCTGTGCGGCTTAGAGAGGCGGAGTCGCCCGCGCCACGATCGCCTCGACATCCAACCCCCGTGGCAGCGCGCCATACACGCGACCCGCCCCGTCATCCAGGCGACTGGCAATGAACGCATCACTCACCGACGCATTGCCCGCCTCGAGCAACAATTTGGCCTGCAAGCCCAGGGCGATGTCTTCGGTCAATTGGCGTGCGCGGTACTGGATGTCGCTGGTGTCCTTGAACGCCGCGTGCAACTGGCTGATATGCGCGGCCAGGCGCTTGTCGCCGTGGCCGTCACCCAACTCGCTGAACAGCACGTCCAGCACACCCGGCTCCTTGGAAAGCGCCCGCAGCACGTCCAGGCATTGCACGTTACCAGAACCTTCCCACGTCGAATTGACCGGTGCTTCGCGGTAAAGTCGCGGCAGGATGCTGTCTTCGACATAGCCGGCACCGCCCATGCATTCCGCCGCTTCATTGATCATCGCCGGCGCCCGCTTGCAGATCCAGTACTTGCCCACCGCCGTCACCAGACGGGCGAATTTTGCTTCGTGCGTATGGTTCAGGTGATCCAGCGCCTTGCCCATGCGCAGGCTCAACGCCAGGGCCGCCTCGCTTTCAAGGGCAAGATCGGCAAGCACGTTCTGCATCAACGGTTGCTCGTTCAGGGTTTTGCCACCGACCTGACGGTGGGCACAGTGGTGGCTTGCCTGGGTCAATGCCTGTCTCATCAGCGCACTTGAGCCCACCATGCAATCGAAGCGGGTCATGGCGACCATTTCGATGATCGTGGGTACGCCGCGCCCCTCCTCGCCGACCATCCACGCCAACGCCCCACGGAACTCGACTTCGCTGGAAGCGTTGGAGCAATTGCCAAGTTTGTTTTTCAAACGCTGGATGTAGAACTGATTGCGCGAGTCATCCGGGCGGTGGCGCGGCAGCAGGAAACAGGTCAGCCCCTTTTCGGTCTGGGCCAGGGTCAGGAAGGCGTCACACATCGGTGCCGAGCAAAACCACTTGTGGCCGACCAGTTCGTACGCCTGGCCCGGGCCGCTGGCACCTACCGGATAGGCTTTGGTGGTATTGGCCCGCACGTCGGTGCCCCCCTGCTTCTCGGTCATGGCCATGCCGATGGTGACACCCGCCTTGTGCGCCATGCCGACGTTGCGCGGGTCATATTCGGTGGCGAGGACTTTCGGCAGCCACTGTTCAGCCAAATCGGGTTGCAAGCGCAACGCCGGCACACTGGCGAAGGTCATGGTCAGCGGGCAACCGCTGCCAGCTTCAGCCTGGCTGTGCAGGTAGGTCATGGCGGCGCGGGCGACATGGGCCCCGGACTGCGGGTGCGCCCACGGCAAGGAGGTCAGGCCGTGCTCGATCGCCGTGCGCATCAGCTCATGATAAGCCGGGTGAAACTCCACCAGATCGATACGATGACCAAAACGGTCATGGCTGACGAACACGGGCTTGTTTTGATTGGCCAGGAACCCCGCTTCCATCAGCGGACCGCCGGCCAGCGCACCGTAGGCATCGATTCGTGATTGGGCCCAGTCAGCGCCGAACCGCCGCGACCACTCCTGCAAAGGCAGATCAATGCGATACAGGTTGGTGCCGTCCAGCGACGGCGGCTGGTTGGTCACTTCGTGGGTTTCAGCGAACTGATGCAGGTTCATGAAGGGGCTCCTCGGTCAGCCAGAAGGTTCAGTTAAGCACTGCCCCGAAGCCGAACAAAGTGGCATATCCGCCTAACTGTCGGCGCTTTCACCCTGTTGCGGGCACAGCACGCGCCGGTACATCGCTGCCTGCAGGTCTTCGAATTTCACCGGTTTGCTCAGCGCCTCGATCAAGTCACCCGTCACGCACCGCTCGCGGTCGCCGTTGAGGACCATCATGAACACAGGCACCTGCTCGCAACCGGGCAACGCATGTATCTGGCAGCACAGCGACACACCGTTCATCTGCGGCAACTCACTGTCGAGCAAAACGGCGTCGAACGTTTCGCGCTGAAGGAAATCCAGCGCGGCGACGCCGTCGTCAGCCGTACGCACGCGAAAGCCGAGCTTGAGCAACATGCCGCGCATCAGTAACTGGTTAATATCGTTTTCATCCACCAACAGCACGGTGCAGTCCTGCGGCAAGCGCAAGTGAGGCAGATCCCGAGTCGCTGGCGTCGCAACACACGCCATCACCGGCACCCCGAATTCGACGTCGAGCTGGAAGCGACTGCCGCGCCCCGGTTCGGATCGGTGAGTCAACTGGCCACCGAGCAACTCCACCAGTTGCCGGCAGATCGCCAAGCCGACACCCAGGCCACCATGCTCACGGGTCATTGAGCCGTCGAGCTGGAAGAAGCGCTGGTACAACGTGGCTTCGCCCAGATCCGTAAAGCCGATGCCGGTGTCGATCACTGCAAAAGACAACGCCAGCCGTCCCGACGCCACGGGTTTGCCCGTGACCCTGAGCGCCACGCCGCCGACACGGGTGAACTTGATCGCGTTGTCCAACAGGCATTCCAGGCATTGCGCCAGCTTGCTGCTGTCACCTTGCACCCGGTCCGGCAGGCCCGGCGCGACATCGACCTTGAAGTCCAGCGACTTGCCCGACGCGTTGCCTTCGAACTGCAGGCGCAAGGCATCGATCACGCTGCGCAGGCTGAACGTCGATTCATTGGCCTTGAGCTTGCCCGCCTGGAGTTCGGTCAGGGTGAGAATGCCATTGACCATGCGCATCATGTCCCGCGCCGAACCGGCGGCGGTTTGCTGGTATTGCTCAAGCTCAGGGTCCATGTCGACCGTTTGCATCAACTCCAGCGAACCGATCACACCATTCATCGGCGTACGCAGCTCATGGGTCAGCGTGGCAAGGAACTCGTCCTTGAGCTTGTTGCTGTGCGCCAACTGCTGGTTGAGCACTTCAAGTTTTTGCCCGGCGTCGAGCAAGGTCTGCGCCTGCTGTTCGCGCATGGCGTTGATGCGGTCCGCCAGCGCCAGGGACAACAGCGCCACTTCGATGGCCGAGCCGATCTGGCTGGAGTACATGGTCAGGAACACGTTGGGCAGATAACCCAGCACCATCAGCGTGTTGACGATGCCGCCCAGCAGGAACGCCGACCAGGCGATGATGAAGTAGCGGGCCACCCGCAGGCCGCGCCACCATGAAAAAATTCCCGCTGCGAAAATCACCACGGTGAAGCTCAGCGCCAACGCGGTGGCCAGGCGCAGGGCCAGGGCGTAACTGGTCATCAGCGACAACCCGACTACCAACGCGCCAAACGCAATCAGCGCCATCAACAAGCGATCCAGCCAGCGGTTGAGGTTGGCGGTTTGCAGGAAGCTGCGTGCGAACTGGCTGCCGAACAGCCCGGCGCAACCGATGAAGAACGGTGTGGCAGCGTTGGCCCACCAGGGATTGTTCGGCCAGAAATACTGGACGGCCGCGCCGTTCACCGACAGCTGATACAGGCCAAACGAAGCGATGTAGAAAATGTAATAGAGGTAACTGGTGTCGCGCACGCTGAGGTAGATGAAGAGGTTGTAGACCAGCATGCCCAACAAGACACCATAGATCAGGCCCAGTACATAGAGACGAACCGGCTGCTCCTCGAGAAACGCGGTGCTCGACCACAAGGTGACTGGCGCCTGGATCGAGCCTTCGCTTTGCAGGCGCAGGTACACGGTTTGTGCCTGATCGGCCTTGAAGCTCAGCTCAAACAGGTAGTTGTTCTGGCGGATTTCACGACTGTCGAAGGGCAAGGCATCGCCCGTCTGACGCACCAGCCGATAGGCACCGCCAGCGTCGGGTGCATACAGGTCAAGACGGTCAAGCGGTGGATAAGCCAGCTCCAGCAACCAGGTGCGCTGGGCACCAGGGTTGGTCGGGCGGTAGTGCAGGTCGATTTTCAGCCAGAACACCGAACGCGAGTATCCGGCGTTCAGGGTAGCCTTGTGGTGGGGCTTGAAATGTCCGTTGGCGGCTTGTGCACGAATATCGTCGATGGTCGCCTGGCCACCTGCATCTTCGAAGACTTGCAGGGTTTGACCCAGGGGCAGGCTCTGAGTGAACTCATCGAATTCGACTGCACTGGCCATAAGGGGCAAGCAGAACAGCAACATCAGCAAATAGCGCATTGAAGCCCCAGCATGGCTTGTCCGGTTAATCTCAAAAAGCCCCTCATTCCCTTCGAGCAGACGTAAAACCGGCGTGACCTGTTATTGATTTGGATCCACTCTAGCATAGCCGTTGATGGCCATTGAACACCATTGAAACATTTCCTGAAAAGGCTCTAGTACGGGCATTCCAGAGCCACGCAGAGAGCCAGAACTGTTTAAACGGTCAACTCGTGTCAGTGCATCGGCTGTCAGGCGCATTCCTGTAGGCTCAGGTGCGGTGGTTACCATGACTCACCGGACGACTGGTGGTAAGCTCGCGCACCATGAATATCTACAGCTCTCGCCCCGTTGTCCTTTGTCTCTCCGGCCATGATCCCAGTGGTGGCGCCGGCTTGCAGGCAGATATCGAAGCCCTGCTCGCACAGGGTTGCCATGCGGCTCCGGCCGTCACCGCCCTGACCGTGCAAGACACGGTCAACGTCACTGACTTCCGTGTCCTCGATCGTGAGTGGGTATTGGCCCAGGCCAATGCCGTACTCAACGACTCCGAAGTCGCGGCGGTCAAGCTGGGCATGCTCGGTTCCCTGGAAATGGTCGACACCGTGGTCGAACTGCTCCAGGCGCACCCGCACCTGCCGATGGTCTGCGACCCGGTGTTGCGTGCCGGCGGCGGCGGGCGACTGGGCAAGGATGAGGTCGGTTACGCCATGCGCGAACGTCTGTTGCCCCTGTCGATCATCGCCACGCCCAACCTGCCCGAAGCGCGCATCCTGGCCGAACTGCCCGAGGGCAGCGCCGACGAGTGCGCGGAAAAACTCCTGCCTTTCGTCAAACACCTGCTGATCACCGGCGGGCATGGCGAAGAGAGCGAAATCCACAACCGCCTGTACAGCCGCGACGGTCACCGCGAAACCTTCATCTGCCAGCGCCTGCCCGGCAGTTATCACGGCTCGGGCTGCACCCTGGCCAGCGCCCTCGCCGGCCGTCTGGCCCAGGGCGAAAACCTCGCCAGCGCCGTGCAGACTGCACTTAACTACACGTGGCGCACCCTGCGCGACGCCGAGCAACTGGGCAAAGGCCAGTTCGTCCCGCGTCGCCTGCCACTGGATTTCTGCTCGTAACACCATGGGGCTTGTCCGATGAAACTACGCGGCCTTTACGCGATTACCGACAGCCAGTTACTGGCCGGCAAATTCCTCTCGTACGTGGAGGCGGCGCTTGAAGGCGGCGTCACCCTGCTGCAATACCGCGACAAGAGCGATGACCAGGCCCGTCGCCTGCGTGAGGCCGAAAAGTTGCGTGATTTGTGCGAGCGCTACAAGACCCAACTCATCATCAACGACGATGCCGAGCTGGCTGCTCGCCTGAATGTCGGCGTGCACCTGGGCCAGACCGACGGTCCTCTGTCTCCGACCCGCGCCCTGCTCGGTTCCAAAGCGATCATCGGCTCGACCTGCCATGCACAGCTCGAACTGGCCGAACAGGCGGCCAGGGAAGGCGCCAGCTATGTCGCCTTTGGTCGCTTCTTCAATTCCACCACCAAACCCGGCGCGCCGAGCTGCAGCCTCGAACTGCTTGACCAGGCCCGACGCCAGCTGCACCTGCCGATCTGTGCGATCGGCGGCATCACTCTGGATAACGCTGCGCCACTGGTGGCGCACGGAGTCGACCTGCTGGCGGTGGTCCACGGCCTGTTTGGCGCGCAGAACACCGCCGAAGTGACTCGCCGCGCCCGCGCCTTCAACGAATTACTGAAAGTCTGATATTGAGAGCCCGATCATGTCTCGTTCCGAAACGTTGTTTGCCAATGCCCAGAAACACATTCCCGGTGGCGTGAACTCGCCTGTCCGTGCCTTCAAGAGCGTGGGCGGCACACCGCTGTTCTTCAAGCATGCAGAAGGTGCGTACGTCACCGACGAAGACGACAAACGCTATGTCGACTACGTCGGTTCCTGGGGCCCGATGATTCTCGGCCACAGCCACCCGGACGTGCTGGACGCGGTACGCAAGCAGTTGGAACACGGCCTGTCCTACGGCGCCCCGACCGCAATGGAAACCGAGATGGCGGATCTGGTCTGCTCGATCGTGCCGTCGATGGAAATGGTGCGCATGGTCAGCTCCGGCACCGAAGCCACCATGAGTGCGATTCGCCTGGCCCGTGGATTCACCGGTCGCGACAGCATCATCAAGTTCGAAGGCTGCTACCACGGGCATTCCGACAGCCTGCTGGTCAAGGCTGGTTCCGGTCTGCTGACCCAGGGTGTACCGAGCTCGGCTGGCGTCCCTGCGGCGTTCGCCAAACACACCCTGACCCTGCCGTTCAACGACATCGACGCCGTGCAAGCAATGCTCGCCGAAGTCGGCCAGGACGTGGCGTGCATCATTGTCGAGCCCGTGGCCGGCAACATGAACTGCGTGCCTCCGGCACCCGGTTTCCTGGAAGGCCTGCGCAGCCTGTGCGACAAGCACGGCGTGGTGCTGATCTTCGACGAAGTGATGACCGGTTTCCGTGTTGCGCTCGGCGGCGCCCAGGCGCACTACGGCGTCACCCCGGACCTGAGCACCTTCGGCAAGATCATCGGTGGCGGCATGCCGGTCGGCTGCTTCGGCGGTAAACGCGAAATCATGTCGCACATCGCGCCACTGGGGCCGGTCTACCAGGCAGGCACCCTGTCGGGTAACCCACTGGCGATGGCTGCCGGCCTGACCACCCTGCGCCTGATCAGCCGCCCGGGCTTCCATGACGAGCTGAGCGACTACACCAGCCGCCTGCTCGACGGCCTCCAACAACGCGCCGATGCTGCCGGCATTCCGTTCGTGACCACCCAGGCCGGTGGCATGTTCGGCCTGTACTTCAGCGGTGCCGACGACATCGTGACATTCGATGACGTGATGGCCAGCGATGCCAACCTGTTCAAGCGCTTCTTCCACCTGATGCTTGACGGTGGCGTGTACCTGGCACCTAGCGCGTTCGAAGCCGGCTTCACTTCGATCGCCCACGGCGAAGCCGAGCTGAAACTGACCCTGGATGCCGCGGAGCGTGCATTTGCCGCGTTGAAATAAGTGCTGCAAGGCTGACGTTGGCGATCGCCAGCGTCAGCTTTCACCTACACGCACGCGTATTTTCCTACCGATCTGTCGATAATCCCCCGTAAACCGGGAGATATATTCCCCGCGCAGCAGAAAAACGAGTAAAGACTTTGTAAGGATGGCCCTGCTTATTTCATAATGCGCGCTTATTGGATCCCCTCGACGGGTCCGCGTGCCCTTCAGAGGTAAGTCGATTCCCATGAACCGCACCGGCCGCATCCTCGCACTGGGCTGCCTGTTGCTCCTTCAACCCCTGCTCGCGCTCGCACAAGCAGGCGGTAACTCGTTGTTGATCCCAGCGATGGGTCGCTGCACCCTCAATACCCAGCCGCAAGATCTGGAACAGGCGCTCGCTGCCTGCCAGAAAGCCTCGGATGAAGGCGATGCGCAGGCGCAATACGAACTGGGCGAGTTTTACTACGCGGGTAAAAACACCACGCGTGACCTCGACAAAGCCCTGAGCTACTTCGAAAAGGCCTCCCTGCAAGGCCACGCCCAGGCACAGTTCAAACTCGGCACCATGTTCTTCCACGGCGAAGGCGTACAGGCCAACAACATCCAGGCCTACATCGTGCTGAAAATGGCCGCGGTCAATGGCGCCGAAGATGCGCTGGACACCGCTGACGAAGTCGCCGAGAAGATGCCCCGCGAAGAACTGGAAATCGCCACCCAGGTGCTGGGGCAGATTTTCCGCAAATACCTGATGGAACTGCAGAGCGCCGATGGGCGTACGCCTTTTTCGCCGTTGCCCTGATTCAGTACCGACCTTCCCGGCCCCATCGCGGGCAAGCCCGCTCCCACAGGTTTCACCGATCTCACAACGGTGTTGATCCTGTGGGAGCGGGCTTGTCGAGGCGTCGAACCGTCGCGATAGGCGCGACTCGGTCTTAAGCCTACTTCTCAGGCATCGGCATCGGAAACGGCATCACATTGCCAACGCCTGCGCGCGCTTCGCTGATTTTCGGCGTGCCCAGGCGCTCGACTTCATCGATGCGCACAATCGAATGCATCGGTACAAAGCTGCGCACGACACCTTCGAACTGTGCCTTGAGTTTCTCTTCGCTCGGGTCGACCACCACCTGCGTGCGCTCGCCAAAGACGAATTCTTCCACTTCCAGGAACCCCCACAGATCACTCTGATAGATCTGCTTGGCGTACATTTCGAACACCTGGCCCTGGTTGAGGAAAATCACCTTGTAGATTGGAGCTTCACGTTTGGTCATGGCGGGCGAGGAACACATCGGGGATAAAATGAGGGCGCAAACTATAGCATAGCCACCGGACGCACAGCGGTAGGAACCTGGGGGCTTGTTCCCTATAATGCGCGGTTCTTTGAATCACGTGATGACTGTATCCATGGCCAAGAAGCTTTACATCGAAACCCACGGTTGCCAGATGAACGAGTACGACAGCTCGCGCATGGTCGATCTGCTGGGTGAACACCAGGCCCTGGAAGTCACCGCTCGCGCCGAAGATGCCGACGTGATTCTGCTTAACACCTGTTCGATCCGCGAACGCGCCCAGGATCGGGTGTATTCCCAGCTCGGCCGCTGGCGCGAACTGAAACTGGCCAATCCAGACATGGTCATCGCTGTCGGCGGTTGCGTGGCCAGTCAGGAAGGCGCCGCGATCCGCGACCGTGCTCCCTACGTAGACGTGGTGTTCGGCCCACAGACCTTACACCGCCTGCCGGAAATGATCGACGCCGCGCGCATCAGTAAACTGCCGCAAGTCGACGTGTCGTTCCCGGAAATCGAAAAATTCGACCACCTGCCCGAACCACGCATCGATGGCCCGAGTGCCTACGTGTCGGTCATGGAAGGTTGCAGCAAGTACTGTACGTTCTGCGTGGTGCCCTACACCCGTGGCGAGGAAGTCAGCCGGCCGTTCGATGACGTGATCGCCGAAATCATTCACCTGGCCGAAAACGGCGTGCGTGAAGTGACCTTGCTGGGCCAGAACGTCAACGGTTATCGCGGAACCACCCACGACGGGCGTCTGGCGGACCTGGCAGAACTGATTCGTGTGGTGGCCGCTGTCGATGGCATCGACCGCATTCGCTACACCACTTCCCATCCGCTGGAGTTTTCCGACAGTCTGATCCAGGCCCACGCCGAAGTGCCGGAACTGGTGAAGCACCTGCACCTGCCGGTGCAATCGGGCTCGGACCGGATCCTGGCCGCGATGAAGCGCAATCACACGGCGCTGGAATACAAGTCCAAGCTGCGCAAGCTGCGTGCCGCCGTGCCGGGCATTTGCATCAGCTCGGACTTCATTGTGGGTTTCCCGGGGGAAACAGAGAAAGACTTCGAACAGACCATGAAACTGATCGAAGACGTCGGTTTCGACTTCTCCTATTCATTCGTCTACAGCCAGCGTCCGGGCACGCCGGCGGCCGATCTGGCAGACGAGACCCCGGAAGAACTGAAAAAGGAACGCCTGAACGCCCTGCAACATCGCCTGAACCAGCAGGGTTTCGAGATCAGCCGACAAATGGTCGGCTCTGTCCAGCGCATCCTGGTGACCGATTACTCGAAAAAAGACCCCGGCGAGCTGCAAGGCCGGACCGAAAATAATCGTATCGTCAACTTTCGCTGCGACAATCCAACCCTGATCGGACAGTTCGCCGACGTGCACATCGATGCTGCACAACCGCACTCACTGCGGGGTTCGCTGATCCAATAACGGCCTGTAGGAGCGGTCTTGCCCGCGATTGCGGGGTGTCAGATGGCAAATCTCTGAATGACACACCGCAATCGCGGGCAAGCCCGCTCCTACAGTGTTAGTGGCGACCTTACTTTTTTGAGCTTTCGCACCCGCGCCGCTGGCGTTATCCTTGATTTCAACTTAATTGCCCCAGGGCGGCTAAATACGACCTTGAACGCACCCATAGAACCACATCGTTTTATTCTCGAGCCCTTTGAGGCTCGCCGCTTCGCCAATCTGTGCGGGCAATTCGACGAGCACCTGCGCTTGATCGAACAGCGCCTGAGCATCGAGATCCGCAACCGCGGCAATCAGTTCGAGCTGATCGGCGACCCAAAGCACACCACCTCCGCGGAAAACCTCCTGCGCCGCCTGTATCGTGAAACCAAGGGGACCGACCTGTCTCCGGACATGGTTCACCTGTTCCTGCAGGAATCGGCCGTCGAACAGCTGGACAACGTGTCTGCATCCGAACCTTCCGTGGCCCTGCGCACCAAGAAAGGCATGATTCGCCCACGCGGCTTGAATCAGCTGCGCTACGTGAAGGAAATCCTCGGCAACGATATCAATTTCGGCATCGGCCCAGCCGGTACCGGCAAGACCTATCTGGCCGTTGCCTGTGCGGTAGACGCGCTGGAACGCGAACAGGTGCGCCGCATCCTGCTGGTTCGTCCGGCGGTTGAAGCCGGTGAGAAGCTGGGCTTCCTGCCGGGCGACCTGTCGCAGAAAATCGACCCGTACCTTCGCCCGCTCTACGATGCACTCTATGAAATGCTCGGTTTCGAATACGTGGCCAAGCTGATCGAGCGCCAAGTGATCGAAGTTGCGCCGCTGGCCTACATGCGCGGCCGTACGCTGAACAACAGCTTCATCATCCTCGACGAAAGCCAGAACACCACCGTCGAGCAGATGAAAATGTTCCTGACCCGGATCGGGTTCGGCTCGACTGCAGTCATCACCGGTGACATCACCCAGGTCGATTTGCCACGCGGCACCAAATCCGGGCTGCACCACGTGATCGAAGTGCTCAAGGACGTGCCGGGCATCAGCTTCACGCACTTCCAGCCCAAGGACGTCGTGCGCCATCCGCTGGTTCAGCGCATTGTCGAAGCCTATGAGCGCTTCGAAACCCGCGCGGCCGAAGATGCAGCCGCCAAGGATAGCCGTCGCGATGCTTGAGCTTGACCTGCAAATCGCGACCCAAGCGTGCGCCCCCGCCGAAGCCGAGTTCCGCCAATGGTGCGAACTGGCCCTGCGCCAGCGGACCGCCGACTCGGAGATGACCATTCGCCTGGTCGATGAACCCGAGGGTCGTGAACTCAATAACACCTGGCGGCAAAAGGACTATGCCACCAACGTCCTGTCGTTTCCTGCCGATGTGCCCGACGAGTTTCTCGATATCCCCTTGCTGGGCGATCTGGTGATCTGCGTGGCAGTGGTTGAGCGTGAAGCCGCCGAACAAGGCAAGGAACTCAAGGCCCATTGGGCACATCTGGTGATCCACGGCTGCTTGCATCTGCTCGGTTATGACCATATAGATGACGACGAAGCCGAAGAAATGGAAGCACTGGAACGTACCTTGCTTGCAGAGTTGGGCTACCCCGATCCGTACGCGGACGACGAAACATCCACTATCGTAACAACCAAGGATTCAGAGTAATCGCTATGAGCGAAGATCGATCGAGCAACGGGCAGAAGTCATGGCTGGGTAAGCTCACCCAGGCTTTTGCCCACGAGCCGAAAAACCGCCAGGAGCTGCTGGAGCTGCTGCGCGACGCGCACCAAAACAAGTTGCTGGACAGCGAAGCGCTGGCCATCGTCGAAGGCGCCATCCAGGTTGCAGACCTGCAAGTCAGGGACATCATGGTTCCCCGCTCGCAGATGGTCAGCATCAAGGCGACCCAGACACCCCGCGAGTTCCTGCCCGCCGTGGTCGACTCCGCCCACTCGCGCTATCCGGTCATCGGCGAAAGCCACGATGATGTGATGGGCGTGCTGCTGGCCAAGGACTTGCTGCCGTTGATCCTCAAGGAAAACGGCGACAGCTTCAACATCAAGGACCTGCTGCGCCCGGCCACTTTCGTGCCCGAGTCCAAGCGCCTGAACGTACTGCTGCGCGAATTCCGCGCCAACCATAACCACATGGCCATCGTCATCGACGAATACGGCGGTGTGGCGGGTCTGGTGACCATCGAAGACGTGCTGGAACAGATCGTCGGCGACATCGAAGACGAGCATGACGTTGAAGAGGACAGCTACATCAAGCCCCTGCCCAGCGGTGACTTCCTGGTCAAGGCGCTGACGCCGATCGAGAACTTCAACGAGTTCTTCGACAGCGAGTTTTCCAACGATGAATTCGATACCGTCGGTGGCCTGGTGATGAGCGCATTCGGACATTTGCCCAAACGCAATGAAATCACCGAAATCGGTCCTTACCGCTTCCGCATCCTGAACGCCGACAGCCGTCGGATTCATTTGCTACGCCTGACCCCTATCGCTCGCTGAATCCAAGGATTGAAATGCGTCGTATGACCCGCCCCGGCTGGCCCGGTAACCTGCTGGCCGTGGCGGCCGGTGCAATCACCACCCTGGCCCTGGCCCCGTTCGATATCTGGCCACTGGCATTGCTGGCGGTCGGCCTTTTTTACGTGGGCCTGCGTGAGTTGAGCCCCCGCCAGGCACTGGGCCGAGGCTGGTGCTTCGGTTTCGGCCTGTTTGGCGCCGGCACCAGTTGGATCTATTACAGCATCCACAACTTCGGCGGTGCCTCGGTGTTGCTGGCCGGTTTCCTGATGCTGCTGTTCACCGCTGCGATTGCCTGGTTCTTCGCCCTGCCTGCCTGGGTCTGGGCACGCTGGCTGCGCCGCAACGAGGCGCCTCTGGCCGATGCCATGGCTTTTGCCGCCTTGTGGGTCGGCCAGGAAGCGTTTCGCGGCTGGTTCCTCACCGGCTTCCCATGGCTGTATTCCGGTTACAGCCAACTTGACGGCCCGTTGGCCGGCCTTGTGCCCGTGGGTGGCATGTGGCTGGTGTCTTTCACCCTGGCGCTGACGGCTGCCCTGATCGTGAACGCGCCACGACTGATCAGCAATGGTCGCAAGGGCTTCGTGGCAGCGGGAGCGTTGCTGTTGATCGGCCCCTGGATAGCCGGCATCGCGCTCAAGCACCATGCCTGGACCAGCCCATCGGGGGCGCCGCTGACCGTGGCCGCGATCCAGGGCAATATCGAACAAAGCATGAAATGGGACCCGGCACAGCTCAACTCGCAATTGGCGCTGTACCGCGACATGAGCTTTCGCTCCAAGCCGGTCGACCTGCTGATCTGGCCGGAAACGGCGGTGCCGGTGCTCAAGGAGTCCGCCGAGGGCTACCTGAGCATCATGGGAAATTTCGCCGCCGAGCGTAAGAGCGCGCTGATCACCGGTGTCCCGATTCGCCAGGAAGTCCATCACCAGAAGCGTTTCTTCAACGGCATCACCGTGGTGGGCGAAGGCGATGGCACCTACCTCAAGCAGAAGCTGGTGCCGTTCGGCGAATACGTGCCGCTACAGGATGTGCTGCGTGGGCTGATCGCATTCTTCGACCTGCCAATGTCGGACTTCGCCCGTGGCCCCGCCGATCAGGCCATGCTCCAGGCCAAGGGCTACCAGATTGCACCGTTCATCTGCTACGAAGTGGTTTATCCAGAGTTCGCCGCCGGCCTGTCCGCCCGCAGTGATCTGTTGCTGACCATCAGCAACGACACCTGGTTCGGCACCTCCATCGGGCCGCTGCAACACTTGCAGATGGCGCAGATGCGCGCGCTCGAGGCGGGCCGCTGGATGATCCGTGCCACCAACAACGGCGTGACCGGACTGATCAACCCGTTCGGCCAGATTACCGAGCAGATCCCGCAGTTCGAACGCGGTGTCCTGTACGGCGAAGTGGTGCCAATGCACAACCTCACGCCCTACCTGCAATGGCGTTCGTGGCCGCTGATCATTGTCTGTGTGCTGCTGTTTGGTTGGGCGCTAGTGGTGAGCCGGATGGCCAAGACGGTCTAGGGCTGCGACGATCGTTCCCCTCGGGGAACGATCCAGCTTCAGCGATAAAACAACGAATACCCGACCTGCCCCACCGCTTCGTTCATCAACTGCCCGCTCTGCCAGATCGACTTGAGCTCCGGCATCCAGCCGCCCAAAGGGCGGGCATTGTCAACGCCCAGAAAACCCACCGGTGCCGGCACCACTTCAAACCCCGCGCGCTCGAAGCTCCAGACCGAGCGCGGCATGTGCCAGGCGTGAGTTACGACCACCACGCGCTTGATTCCCTGTGGCAGCAACACCTCGGCGCTGAACTGCGCGTTTTCCCAGGTGGTGCGGCTGCGCTCTTCCTGCCAGCGCACGGTGACGCCGAAGTCGTCTCGCAGGGAGTCCGCCATCAACCTGGCTTCCGAAGGTGGCGTGCCGTAATGCAACCCACCCGTGGTCATTACTGGCAAGCCCGAAGCCTTGGCCAGCCTCGCGGCATAACGCTCTCGCTCGAGGCCCACACCGGTTGGCTGGTCAGCCCCCCAGGCGGGGTCGCCACGTTCACGCCCCGACCCCAGCACCACAATGGCGTCGGCATGCTGCCCGAGCGTTGCCCATTCATCGCGAGCCAGCGGCGGGATGCGCTCAAGGGCACCGGCGCTCCATTGCACCACCACCGGCAGGCTCATCAACCACAACCCACCCAGACCGAGCGCGAAGCACGCACCGGCCAAGCGTGGCCTGGAACGACGAAACCACCAGGCGAGCGCAAGCAATAGCAACAAGATGCCGGGGGGCAGCAGAAGTTGTTTGATGAAATATCGAAAAGGCATCGAGCATCTCCATAAGATGCCCGAAGCCTAAGTGGGTTGGCGCAATGCGACAACAGATGCGCAAGGATCAGGCTTTAAAAAAACCTGCGTCATGACTTCAAGTGCCCTCACTTGAACTGCAGAGACCGGACCTTTACCGCGTCCCTGTCAGGTGCCTTGCCCTTGAGCCAGATGATCTTGGCCGAACGTGGTGCGTCGAGTTGCTTCACTGCTTCTGACAGGCATCCGTGTGTTTCACGTTCACTGCGATCCAGATAAGCCTTGACCAATGCAAACTCTGCGGGGCTCAGGCCACGCAGTTCCAGCTCCAGGGGACGCTCATCGCGCAGCCGACCAGCCGTTTTTGCGGCGTCGAGGGCGATTCCCAGACGATCGATCAATTTTTCGTAAAGCTCGGGTTTTGTCGCTTTTTGCTGTAACTCAACCATCCCTCACCTCATTGAAGATAAGACTCACTCCCCATTTAGAGCTTAGCTTCGATGGGCAAACCGGCTGAATGCCGCGACCAACGGACCTCGCAGCGTTTTTTGCAGGACGCGCGGCCGCAATCAGCGTTTCCCTCGGTAGAGTGCGGTCATGTATGCTACGGCGCTTCCTGTAACTCCACTTCCAGCTCGCCTGGACAGCGAAACGCCGATTTGGCGTGATCAGCGTCCAGCGTTGCATTGAAGAGGATTAGGCCACCCCTATTCAGTTCAAAAGTAGCCATGCACGAACAATATCAGCCCCGTGAAATCGAAGCCGCCGCCCAGTCGTTCTGGGACGAGCAAAAGTCCTTTGAAGTCAGTGAACAGCCAGGCAAGGAGACTTACTACTGCCTGTCGATGTTCCCTTACCCCAGCGGCAAGCTGCACATGGGGCACGTGCGCAACTACACCATCGGCGACGTGATCTCCCGCTATCAGCGCATGCAAGGCAAGAACGTCCTGCAACCCATGGGTTGGGACGCTTTTGGCATGCCGGCGGAAAACGCCGCGATGAAGAACAACGTAGCGCCCGCCAAATGGACCTACGAAAACATCGCCTACATGAAATCCCAGCTGCGCAGCCTGGGCCTGGCCGTGGACTGGTCCCGTGAGGTGACCACCTGCAAGCCCGATTACTACCGCTGGGAACAATGGCTGTTCACCCGCCTGTTCGAAAAGGGTGTGATCTATCGCAAGAACGGAACCGTGAACTGGGACCCGATCGACCAGACCGTACTGGCCAACGAGCAGGTGATCGATGGTCGCGGCTGGCGTTCCGGCGCGCTGATCGAAAAGCGCGAAATCCCGATGTACTACTTCAAGATCACTGCCTACGCGGATGAACTGCTGGAGAGCCTCGACGAACTGACCGGCTGGCCTGAACAGGTCAAGACCATGCAGCGCAACTGGATCGGCAAGTCACGCGGCATGGAAGTGCAGTTCCCGTACGACGTCGATTCCATCGGCGAAGCCGGCGCGTTGAAAGTCTTCACCACCCGTCCGGACACGCTGATGGGCGCGACCTATGTGGCCGTGGCCGCCGAGCACCCGCTGGCTGCCCTGGCCGCGCAAAACAACCCTGAGCTGCAAGCGTTCATCGCCGAATGCAAGGGCGGCAGCGTCGCTGAAGCCGACGTCGCCACGCAGGAGAAAAAAGGCCTGCCGACCTCGCTGTTCGTCGAGCACCCGCTGACCGGTGAAAAACTGCCGGTGTGGGTCGCCAACTACGTGCTGATGCATTACGGCGACGGCGCCGTCATGGCCGTACCGGCTCACGACGAGCGCGATTTCGAATTCGCCACCAAGTACAGCCTGCCGATCAAGTCGGTGGTACGCACCAGTTCCGGCGACACCAACCCGGCACCGTGGCAGGACGCCTACGGCGAACACGGCACGCTGATCAACTCCGGCGAATTCGACGGTCTCGATTTCCCTGGCGCCTTCGACGCCATCGAAGTGGCGCTGATCAAGAAAAACCTCGGCGCCTCGCGCACCCAGTTCCGCCTGCGCGACTGGGGCATCAGCCGCCAGCGCTACTGGGGCTGCCCGATCCCGATCATCCACTGCACCCAGTGCGGCGACGTGCCGGTGCCGGAAGATCAACTGCCGGTCGTACTGCCTGAAGATGTCGTACCCGATGGCGCTGGTTCGCCATTGGCGCGCATGCCCGAGTTCTACGAGTGCAGTTGCCCGAAATGCGGCCAGCCTGCCAAGCGTGAAACCGACACCATGGACACCTTCGTCGAGTCTTCGTGGTACTACGCCCGTTACGCCTCGCCGCACTTCGAGGGTGGCCTGGTGGAAAAATCCGCAGCCGACCACTGGTTGCCGGTGGATCAGTACATCGGCGGCATCGAACACGCCATTCTTCACCTGCTCTATGCGCGCTTCTTCCATAAGCTGATGCGTGACGAAGGCCTGGTGAGCTCCAATGAGCCATTCAAGAACCTGCTGACCCAGGGCATGGTGGTCGCCGAGACTTATTATCGTCGCGAAGCCAACGGTGCCTACACCTGGTTCAACCCGGCGGACGTCGAACTCGAGCGTGACAGTAAAGCCAAGGTCATCAGCGCGAAATTGATCGCCGACGGTCTGCCGGTGGAAATCGGCGGCACCGAAAAGATGGCCAAGTCGAAGAACAACGGCGTCGACCCGCAATCGATGATCGATCAGTTCGGCGCCGACACCTGCCGCCTGTTCATGATGTTCGCCTCGCCACCTGACATGAGCGCCGAGTGGTCCGACTCCGGCGTTGAAGGCTCGCACCGTTTCCTCAAGCGCGTATGGCGCCTGGCGCAGGCCCATGTCACCCAGGGCCTGCCGGGCAAGCTGGATGTCACCCGCCTGAATGACGAGCAGAAAGCCGTTCGCCGCTCGATCCACCTGGCCATCAAGCAGGCCAGCCACGACGTCGGCCAGAACCACAAATTCAACACGGCCATCGCCCAGGTGATGACGCTGATGAACGTGCTGGAAAAAGCCGCACAAGGCACTGAGCAGGATCGCGCCCTGGTCCAGGAAGGCCTGGAAGCCGTGACCCTGCTGCTGGCCCCGATCACCCCGCACATCAGCCACGAGCTGTGGACTCGCCTGGGTCACTCCGGCGCGGTCATCGACGCCCAATGGCCAGTTCAGGATGAAAGCGCCCTGGTTCAGGACAGCCTGCAACTGGTCATTCAGGTCAATGGCAAGCTGCGTGGCCAGATCGAAATGCCGGCCAGCGCAACCCGCGAAGAAGTCGAAGCCGCTGCACGTGCCAATGAAAACGTGCTGCGCTTCGTCGACGGCCTGACTATTCGTAAAGTGATCGTGGTGCCTGGGAAACTGGTCAACATCGTCGCCAGCTAATTGGATCAGGCGCCGGGCAAGCCTGGCGCCGAGTAAAACCTTTCGGGTCGTACAAGCGGCCCACCTGGTTTCAAGGGGAGCAACAAGATGATCAAACGCAATTTGCTGGTGATGGGCCTTGCGGTCCTGTTGAGCGCCTGCGGTTTCCAGCTGCGCGGCACCGGCACCACCGAACTGACGATCAAGGAACTCGACGTCAGCGCGCGCAATGCCTATGGCGAAACCGTCACGCAATTGCGCCAGGTATTGGAAAGCAGCGGCGTCAAGGTATCGACTGGTGCGCCTTACAAGCTGATCCTGACCGATGAGCAGGACTCCCAGCGCATCCTCAGCTACGCGGGCGCCGGTCGTACGGGCGAGTACCAGGTCACCAAAGTGCTCAGCTACGACATCCGTGATCACGGCAACCTGCCGCTGCTGAGCGACAAACTGGAAGTGCAAAAGGTCTTCATCCACGACGGCAACAACCTGGTCGGCTCCGACCAGGAAGCCAACGATGCTCGCCAGGAAATGCGCCGCGAACTGGTACAGCGCATGATGTTGCGCCTGCAACAACTGACGCCGACCCAACTGGATCAGCTGCAACAGACCGCCGATGCCAAGGCCAAGGCGGAAGCCGCAGCACTGGAAGCCGCACGCAAGGCTGAAGCGGAAACCCCGCGTCAGTCGCCTCTCGAAATCCCGCAGCAATAAGACTGGCGGGGCGCCCAGGCGCCCCGCTCGCCGCCGCCTATGAAACTCGCCCCCGCTCAACTCGCCAAACACCTGCAAGGCTCGCTCGCGCCTGTCTACATCATCAGCGGCGATGACCCGCTGCTGTGCCAGGAAGCGGCTGACGCCATCCGTGCCGCCGCCCGCCAACAGGGTTTCGACGAGCGCCAGGTATTCGCTGCTGACGCCAATTTCGATTGGGGCACCTTGCTTCTGGCCGGTGCCAGCATGTCGCTGTTCGCGGAAAAACGCCTGCTGGAGTTACGCCTGCCTTCAGGCAAGCCTGGCGACAAAGGGGCGGCGGCACTGATCGAGTATTGCTCGCGTCCGGCCGAAGACACGGTGCTGCTGATCAGCCTGCCAAAGCTGGATGGCAGCGCGCAGAAAACCAAGTGGGGCAAGGCACTGGTCGAAGGCCAGCAGACCCAGTTCGTGCAGATCTGGCCGGTGGATGCCAGCCAGTTACCGAGCTGGATCCGTCAGCGCCTGTCCCAGGCCGGGCTCTCCGCCAGCCAGGACGCGGTGGAACTGATCGCGGCGCGAGTCGAAGGCAACCTGCTGGCCGCTGCCCAGGAAATCGAAAAGCTCAAGCTGATGGCCGAAGCCGGGCAGATCACCGTCGAAACCGTTCAGGCAGCGGTGGCCGACAGTGCCCGCTTCGATGTCTTCGGCTTGACCGATGCGATTCTCAACGGCGAAGCGGCCCACGCGCTGCGCATGCTTGAAGGGCTGCGCGGAGAGGGTGTCGAGCCACCGGTGATTCTCTGGGCCCTGGCCCGCGAACTGCGTCTGCTGGCCAACCTGTCCTTGCAATACAGCCAGGGCGTGCCGTTGGACAAGGCATTCAGTTCGGCCCGACCGCCGGTCTGGGACAAGCGCAAACCGCTGATGAGCAAAGCGCTGCAACGCTATTCGGCGCAACGCTGGGCGCAGTTGTTACTCGAGGCACAGCGCATTGACGCGCAGATCAAGGGCCAGGCTGCGGGCTCGCCGTGGATGAGCCTGAGCCGCCTGTCGCTGCTGATGGCTGGCCAACGTCTTCCGCTGCCTGCTGAATAAGCGCCTTTCGTCGCCGAAAATTCCTACGCATTGCAGGGGCTGGACAGAACCCCCACTTCGGCAGATTATTGCGCGCGTAAAAACCCCTCACTCGAGAGATCCGCTCATGAGCAAAAAGCCATCGCGTAATGGCCATAACAAGGCCAAATCCATCGTCGCCCAGCCCCTGTTCCGCAGCCGTCAGGAACGAGCCGGCAAGGGCAAAGGCAGCTACCGCCGCGAAGCCTTCCAGTCTGACAACTGGGAGGCTTCTTACTTTCTGGCCGCCTGAAAGGCAAGCCACCGCTCAACATGTTAAGGTCTGCACCTGATTCGTATTCCCTGGACCCGTGCATGCCCTTTTGTATTACTCGTCGTTGGCATCTGCGCCAATTGATCGCTGCCTCCAGCCTCATTCTGCTTGTCGCCTGTGCGGAAAAACCCACCGCCGCCGACGCCCAGCCGCTTCAAACCGTTCCCGTCTCGTCAGCTCCCGCGGTGATTGCTCCCGTTGTGCCGACCGGCGAAAACCTCGACATCCAGCCGACCCAGACCTTCGCGCAATGGCAAGCCGGTTTCCGCAAGGATGCCCTGGCCGCCGGTATTCGCGCCGACCTGTTCGACCGTGCCTTCGCCAACGTCAGCCTGGACGCCAGCGTGATCAGCGCCGACCGCAGCCAGCCGGAATTTTCCCGCCCGGTGTGGGAATACCTTGACGGTGCTCTGTCGCCGCTGCGTGTGCGCAAGGGCCAGGCGTTGCTCAGCCAGTATTCGGACATCCTGCAAAGCATCGAACAGCGCTACGGCGTCGATCGCCGCGCCCTGGTCGCGGTGTGGGGCATGGAGAGCAACTTCGGCCAGTTCCAGGGCAGCAAATCGGTCATCAACTCCCTGGCGACCCTGGCCTACGAGGGGCGGCGCCCCGGTTTCGCCCATGCCCAATTGATCGCAGCGCTGCAGATCCTGCAACAGGGCGACATCGCGCCGGAAAAAATGCTCGGTTCGTGGGCCGGCGCCATGGGCCAGACCCAGTTCATCCCAACCACCTACAACACCCACGCCGTGGACTTCGATGGCGACGGGCGCCGCGACATCTGGGGCAGCGCCACCGACGCGCTGGCCTCGACCGCCCACTACCTGCAAAGCTCCGGTTGGCAGAAAGGCCAACCGTGGGGTTTTGAAGTCCAGCTCCCGGGCAATTTCGACTACGTGCTGGCCGACGGCTCGATTCGCAAGAGCGTCGCCGAGTGGCAGCAACTGGGCGTCAAACTGCCGAACGGCGGACGGGCTCCAGCGGGCGCGGAACAGTTGTCGGCTGCGCTATTGCTGCCAGCCGGCTATCGCGGCCCGGCGTTTCTGGTGCTCGATAACTTTCGCGCGATCCTCAAATACAACAACTCCTCGTCTTATGCACTGGCCGTCAGCCTGCTGTCCGAGCGCTTTGATGGCGCTGGCCTGATCGCTGGATCCTGGCCCAAGGATGACCTGCCGCTGAGCCGCACCGAGCGGATCGAGCTGCAGAATCTGCTAAGCGCGCAAAAGTACGACGCAGGGGCTGCGGACGGGATCATTGGCGCCAACACCCGCAAGGCGATCCGCAGTGCCCAGCAGTCGTTCGGCTGGCCGGCGGATGGGTATCCGACGCATAAGTTGCTTGAAGGGCTGCGTAACCGCTAAAAGCATCGCGGGCAAGCCCGCTCCCACAGGGTTCCAGGGTGTACGCAAATTTTGTGCACCACAAAACACAGTGGGAGCGGGCTTGCTCGCGAAGACTGACTGACAGGCGCCGAAGATTCAGCGCCCGACCACCACATCCTGCTCCAACACCAACTCCTGCCGCCCCGCATCCAGCCGCACCAGTGCCCCCATTGGCAAGGTCAGGTTCGGATCACAATGCCCGCTGCGCCAGCCACTCAGCACCGGAATCCGCAACGGTTCGAAGGTCTGCTTGAGCAAGCGCTCCAGAGCTGCCGCATCCACCCCCGCGACATCCCCGCAGATCACCCCGCGCAACCGGGCAAGTGTGCCGGCCAGGCGCAGGTGGGTCAGCAGCCGATCGATGCGATACAACGGCTCGTTGATGTCTTCGATGAACAGGATGATGCCCTCGGCATCGATTTCGTAGGGTGTGCCCATCGTTGCGGCGATCATCGAGAGATTACCGCCCAGCAAGCGCCCGTGTGCGACGCCTGGCTCAACAGTGGCCAACGGATAATCCTGCGGGTGCGCCAGGGTACTCCCCGCCCTCACCTGCCCCCTGAGCATGTTGAAAAAGGACGCCTCGGTGGGTTGGCGCTTGTCGCCCAGCAGGTCGGCATTGAGCAACGGACCATGAAAGGTGACAAACCCGGCATATCGGTTGATCGCCAGGTGCAACGCCGTGATGTCGCTGTAGCCGATGAACGGTTTGGCGTGGTTTTTCAACAGCTCGAAATCAATGCGATCGAGCAGGCGCGGCGTGCCGTATCCGCCCCGCAGGCAGATAATGGCATCTACCTCGTCGTCGGCGAATGCCGCGTGCAGGTCATTGAGTCGTACGTCATCAGTGCCCGCCAGGTAGCCATCCTGTTCATAGACACCGGGAAAGATGCGCATCGCATAACCGCGAGCGCGCATCCAGGCGAGGGCCTTATCGGTGTCCAGCGTCGCTGGACCTGCCGGCGCGATCACGCCGATCAGCCCGTGCTTCGGCAATGCCGGCACCGGTGTATGAGGAAACAGCGTATGGGTCGGTCGAACGGTCATCCATGAATCTCCCTGCGCAATACATCAACACAGTAGTCAGGAACGGGGATAAACAGAAGAGGAAGACGCGCCAGACAAAAAAATACCCGCGAGACCGGTCAGGCCCCGCGGGTATTTCGACTGGATCAGGACGACATCAGCTCGGCCTTGACCAGCTTCGCCTGCTCATCGGCGTGGTACGAGGAGCGTACCAGCGGGCCGGAGGCGACGTTCTTGAAGCCCATCTTGTAACCTTCTTCGGCGAACCAGGCGAAAGTATCCGGGTGCACGAAGCGTTGCACCGGCAAGTGGCTACGGGACGGTTGCAGGTACTGGCCCAGGGTCAGCATGTCGATATCGTGTTCACGCATGCGCTTCATGACTTCGATGACCTCCTCGTCCGTCTCGCCCAGGCCGAGCATCAGGCCGGACTTGGTCGGAATATGCGGCATCATCTGCTTGAAGCGTTGCAGCAGTGTCAACGACCACTGGTAGTCCGAACCCGGGCGCGCAGCCTTGTACAGGCGCGGCACGGTTTCCAGGTTGTGGTTGAACACATCCGGCGGCTCGGCAGCGGTGATTTCCAGTGCGATGTCCATACGGCCACGGTAGTCCGGAACCAGCGTTTCGAGCTGCACGTTCGGCGACAGCTTGCGGATCTCGCGGATGCAGTCGGCAAAGTGCTGGGCACCGCCGTCACGCAGGTCGTCGCGATCCACCGAGGTGATCACCACGTATTTGAGCTTCAGGTCAGCGATGGCGATGGCCAGGCTTTCCGGCTCGTTGACGTCCAATGGCTTCGGACGACCGTGGCCCACGTCGCAGAATGGGCAACGACGGGTGCAGATGTCGCCCATGATCATGAAGGTCGCGGTACCGCCGGAGAAGCACTCACCCAGGTTAGGGCAGGAGGCTTCTTCGCAGACGCTGTGCAGCTTGTGTTTGCGCAGCAGGGCCTTGATGCGATCGACTTCCGGGGAAACCGGAATCCGCACACGGATCCAGTCGGGTTTCTTTGGCAATTCGGTGGTCGGAATGATCTTCACCGGGATGCGTGCAACCTTCTCGGCGCCGCGCAGCTTGACGCCGGCTTCTACCTTGGCACGCGGGGCCGGACGCTCGGTGACATCTTGCGTCGGGATGATGGTTTGCACTGCATCAGTAGTCATATCAGTCGATTCCGCCCGTTAGGGTCGTCTGCTCAGCATAGTCGAGGTGTTTGACGAGCTGCGCGCGCAGCCGGGCACTTACCTCGGCAAATTCAATCGATCCTGCATGGTCGCTCAGCTGGGTCATCGCCAGCCCGGCGTAGCCGCAGGGATTAATCCGTCGAAACGGCTCCAGGTTCATGTCCACGTTCAGGGCCAGGCCATGAAAAGAGCAACCATGGCGGATTCGCAAACCCAGTGAAGCAATTTTCGCCCCGTTGACATAGACGCCCGGCGCATCCGGCTTGGCCACGGCAGTGACGCCGTAACTGGCCAGCAACTCGATCAGGCAGCGCTCCATGCGAGTGACCAGATCACGCACGCCAAAGCCCAGCTTGCGCACGTCGAGCAACAGATAAGCCACCAATTGGCCAGGACCGTGATAGGTCACCTGGCCACCGCGATCGACCTGCACCACCGGTATGTCACCAGGCAGCAATAGATGCTCGGCCTTGCCGGCCTGCCCCTGAGTGAACACCGGCGGATGCTCCACCAGCCAGATTTCGTCGGCAGCATCGCTGCCACGTTCGTTGGTGAAGCGTTGCATGGCATGCCAGACCGGCTCATAAGCCATCTGGCCGAGCTCGCGAAAGCCGAGCGTGTCAGACATCACAGCACCATGTGCACGAAGCCGGTGGCCCGCAGTTCGCTGTTGATGTTGTACAGCTGATCCTGATCGGTGGCGACGATGTGCAACTGGATGGTGGTGTACTTGCCATTGCTGCTTTGACGTTCGTCCACACGCTGATCATTGATCTTGGCGTGTTTCTTGACGATGTCGATGATCTTGTCCCTGTTGCCCACACCCGTGTCGCTGATCACTTTAACCGGGTAGTCGACCTGGGGGAATTCGATCTTTGGCGCCTTTACTTCGGTATCGCTCATGGCGTAACGGCCTCGTAAGCCGTGCCAACGAGCATGGCCCCGCTCCGGGTAGGGGCAGGGCCATGCAGGTCAACACTGAATCAGTTGAACAAGCCGTAGAAGAATAGACGGATGCTATCCCACATGCGGCGGAAGATACCACCCTCTTCGACGCCGTCCAGAGCGATCAGGTCGGCGCTGTGCACCACCTTGTCGTCCAGTTTGACTTCGACTTTACCGATCACGTCACCCTTGGCGATGGGGGCAACCAGTTGCGGGTTCATGGTCATGCTGGCGGCAAGCTTTTTCAGCTGGCCTTTAGGCAGGGTCATGGTCAGGTCTTCAGCCAGGCCGGCCTTGACCTGGTTGGTCGCGCCCTTCCAGACAGGAGCCTGAGCCAGCTCAGTGCCTTTCTGGTAGAAAGTCTGGGTTTCGAAGAAACGGAAACCGTAGGTCAACAGCTTCTGGGTCTCGGAAGCACGGGCTACTTCGCTGTTGGTGCCGAACACCACGGCGATCAGGCGCATGCCATCACGTACGGCCGAAGACACCATGCAGTAGCCGGCTTCTTCGGTGTGGCCGGTTTTCAGACCGTCGACGGTCTTGTCGCGCCACAGCAGCAGGTTGCGGTTGGGTTGCTTGATGCCGTTCCAGAAGAACTCTTTCTGCGAGTAGATCGCGTAGTGAGCCGGGTCTTCGTGAATGATCGCGCGAGCCAGCACGGCCATGTCGTGAGCCGACGAGTAGTGCTCAGGATTCGGCAGACCGGTCGGGTTCATGAAGTGGCTGTTGGTCATGCCCAGGTCGGCCACGGTTTTGTTCATCATGTCGGCAAATGCATCTTCGCTGCCGGCGATGTGTTCGGAAAGCGCCACGCTGGCGTCGTTACCCGACTGGATGATGATGCCGTGCAGCAGGTCGCTGACGGTCACTTGCGAACCCACCTTGATGAACATCCGTGAACCACCGGTGCGCCACGCGTTCTCGCTGACGGTCACCGGATCGTTCTCGCCGATCTGGCCACGACGGATTTCCAGGGTGGCGATGTACGCGGTCATCAGCTTGGTCAGGCTGGCAGGCGGCAGGCGCTGGTCACCGTTGTTTTCGACCAGCACGTTACCGCTGCTGGCGTCCATCAGCACATAGGCCTTGGCGGCCAGTTGTGGTGGCGAAGGCATCATCTCGACCGCGAAGGCGGCTGGCGAAAGTAGCAGCGGGACTAGAAGGCACAGGCGTTTGGCAAAGGTGGTGATGTTCATCCGTCTCTCGAAATCGCTAATGGAAACTGCCCTAGGGCAAAACTAATCTGACAACCCTTGGGTCATCGCGTATTCAGTCGTTCACTCAGTAACCCTTGCCGGGCTTTTGTTCTTCAAGAGCCAACAACCTGGTCCACCCCCCGTACAGCAAGTGAACCGTCAATCAAGAACTACGTATTACTCGGCGGTGACCACGCTCGGCGAACCGAGATTGGCCAATCGCACACTGTTCTGCACTTGCTGGATTTCACCCGGCGAACCGATCGGCCCCAGGCGCACCCGATGCAGTGTTTGTTGGTTGCGCACGATCGAGCTGATGAACACCGGAGCGCTCACCATCCCGCTGAGCTTCGACCTCAGCAGTTCTGCAGCGTCCGGGTTGGCGAACGCGCCCACCTGAAGATACTGGCCAGACGCTGGTGCAGAAGCGTTTTTTTTGCATCGATCTGCACGGGCACAACGGCCGCGGCGTGTTGCTGCGGCGGCGGTGTCCATTGCTCGACAGTGCCGGCGGACGCGGTAATGGCCGGCGCATTATTTTGCGCGACCTGCGGCTCGTTGAGCATCAACGGTGCCGGGCGACCTCTTTGTGCCCACCAGGTTTGAGGGTCGATGCCTTCGACCTTGACCCGGGCCGTACCGGTTTCGGCGTAACCGAGCTTCTTGGCGGCCGCGTAGGACAAATCGATGATGCGGTCCGAGTAGAACGGGCCACGGTCGTTGACCCGCAGGATCACCGTCTTGTTGTTGTCCAGGTTGGTCACCCGAACGTAACTGGGCAGTGGCAAGGTCTTGTGGGCGGCACTCATGCCGTACAGGTCATATACCTCGCCATTGGCGGTGTTCTGGCCGTGGAACTTGGTGCCATACCACGACGCCGTGCCCGAGGCGACGTAGGACTTGGATTCCTGGATCGGGAAATAGGTCTTGCCCAGCACGGTGTAGGGATTGGCCTTGTACGGGCCAGTGTGCAGGGTCGGCGTGGCATCCGGGATGCGCGAAACATCGACGTCCCACCACGGCGCGCCATCCTTGTGGGCGCGGTTGATGTCCAGCCCCGGCGCCGAACGCACCGCCGTGGAGGAAGACTTCTGGGACGGTGCGCGGCTGGTCGAGCAACTGGCGAGCAGCACCGCCAGGGCGGCGAATGCCATCAGCTTCAGGGGTTTATTCATAGGCAATGCCTGCATTACTTGACGCCCCGTGCTTGGACCAACTGCTCAGACAGTTGATGTACGGCCATGGCGTACATCACGCTGCGGTTATAACGCGTGATCGCGTAAAAATTCTTCAGGCCCATCCAGTATTCAGGACCTTTGTCACCTTCCAGGCGAAATGCCGTGACCGGCATATCATCGCGCAGCGCATCATGACTTGACCACCCCAGCGCTCGCAACTCCCCGACGGTTTTCGTCGGTTCGATGCCCGTGGTCAGTCCTTCGTCGACCTGCTCGCCCCGCACATCGGCACGGCTGACCACTGGTTCACCGGCTACCCAGCCGTGACGCTTGAAATAACTGGCGACACTACCGATGGCGTCGTCGGGGTTGGTCCAGATATTGATGTGGCCGTCACCGTCGAAATCCACCGCGTAAGCGCGAAAGCTGCTCGGCATGAACTGCGGCAAGCCCATCGCCCCGGCGTAGGAGCCTTTTAGGGTCAACGGGTCGACCTGCTCTTCCCGGGCCAGCAACAAGAACTCACGCAACTCCTTGCGAAAGAATTCGGCACGAGGAGGATAGTCGAAACCCAGTGTCGACAAGGCATCAATTACGCGGAAATTGCCAGTATTGCGACCGAAAAAGGTCTCAACGCCGATGATCGAGACAATAACCTGTGCCGGAACGCCATATTCCTGCTCAGCGCGGGCCAGTACGGCCTCGTGCTGCCGCCAGAAATCCACACCACGGGCAATGCGCGCGTCGGTGATGAACATCGGGCGATATTCACTCCACTGCTTAACACGTTCAGCGGGTTTTGAAATCGCGTCGAGAATCGATTGCTTGCGCTCGGCTTCGCGGAACACGCCCATCAGCTGTTCACCGGCGAAACCGTAGTCGCGGGTCATTTCACCGACGAATTCGGCCACCTGTGGCGTGCCTTCGTAATCGCCGGCGCAGGCGTCCTGCGCGGTGCCGAGCAAGCCCACCAGGCCAAGCCATGGTGCATATCGAGCCGCCCAGCCATGCATTGCATGCATTGAAATCTTCACCTTATTCAAACTTGTGCGATCCACTTGCGATGGGTATGGATCGACATCAAAACCCCAAACGCTGACAGCAGCGTCACCAGCGAAGTTCCTCCGTAGCTAATGAACGGCAACGGCACCCCCACCACCGGCAGCAGGCCACTGACCATACCGATATTGACGAAAACATAAACAAAAAAGGTCATGGTCAAGGCGCCCGCGAGCAACTTGCCGAACAGGGTCTGCGCCTGGGCGGTAATCACCAGTCCGCGGCCGATCAGCAACAGATAGATCAGCAGCAACGCACAGATGCCCACCAGGCCGAACTCCTCACCCAACACCGCGATGATGAAGTCGGTGTGGCTTTCCGGGAGAAAGTCCAGGTGCGACTGGGTGCCCAGCAGCCAACCCTTGCCGAATACACCGCCGGAACCGATGGCCGCCTTCGACTGAATGATGTTCCAGCCGGTGCCCAACGGATCGCTTTCCGGATCGAGGAAGGTCAGCACGCGCTGCTTCTGGTAGTCGTGCATGACGAAAAACCACATGGCGACCGCTACTGGCACCGTCGCCGCGAGTACGCTGAGAATCCAGCGCCAGCGCAGCCCGCCCATGAACAACACGAACGCACCGCCCGCCAGAATCAACAGGGACGTGCCAAGGTCTGGCTGGCGCACGATCAGGATGAACGGCACACCGATCAACATCAGGCTCACCCCCACATGCTTGAGCTGCGGCGGTAAAGTGCGCTTGGACAAGTACCAGGCAATCGTTGCCGGCATCAGGATCTTCATGAATTCGGAAGGCTGGAAGCGGATCACCCCGGGGATGTTGATCCAGCGAGTCGCACCCATGGCGTTGTGCCCCATGATGTCCACCACCAGCAGCAGCAATACGCCCGCGACATAACCCAGCGGCACCCAGCGCGCCATGAAGCGCGGTTCGAACTGGGCGATGATGATCATGGAGGTGAGGCCGATACCGAACGAAGTCGCCTGCTTGGCCAGCAGGTCCCAACTCTTGCCGCTGGCCGAATACAGCACGAACAGGCTGCCGGCAGCCAGGGTCAGCAGCAAAATCAGCAACGGGCCATCGATGTGCATGCGTTGCAACAGCGTCGCACGGCGACGCATCACATCCTCGCTGGAGAGGATGCGGTCGAAATTACTCTTCACGGGCCGTAGCCTCCGCACTGATAGGGCTGGCGTATTCGGCTTTCAACCGACCGTCCTGGTCCAGCAGCCAGGCGTCCATCACTTGACGCACCACGGGAGCGGCGACGCCGGAACCGGACTCGCCGTTCTCGACCATCACCGACACCACGATTTTGGGGTTATCCGCCGGGGCGAAGCCTACGAACAGGGCGTGGTCGCGATGGCGCTCCTGAACCTTGGAACGGTCATATTTTTCGCCCTGTTTGATCGCGACCACCTGGGCCGTACCACTCTTGCCGGCAATCCGGTATTGCGCGCCGATCGAAGCCTTGCGCGCCGTCCCGCGGGCGCCGTGCATCACCTGTTGCATGCCGTGATTGACCTTGGTCCAGTCGGACGGGTCGCGCAGGATGATGTCCGGCATCGGGTTGTCATCCTTGGGCCTTTCACCTTCCACGGTCTTGGCCAGGTGCGGACGGTTCCATACGCCTTTGTTGGCCACCAGCGCCGTGGCCTGGGCCAGTTGCAGCGGTGTGGACTGCATGTAGCCCTGGCCGATTCCGAGAATCAGTGTTTCGCCCGGGAACCAGGCCTGACGACGGGTTGCACGCTTCCACTCGCGGGAAGGCATCAACCCCGGCGACTCTTCAAACATGTCCAGCGATACTTTCTGGCCGATGCCGAACTTGGTCATGTACGCCGACAGGCGATCGATCCCAAGCTTGTGTGCCAGGTCATAGAAGTAGGTGTCGTTGGACCGCATGATCGCGGTGTCCAGGTCGACATAGCCATCACCGGTGCGGTTCCAGTTACGGTATTTGTGGTCGTAATTGGGCAACTGGTAATAACCCGGATCGAAAACCCGGGACGATGCGGTGACCACGCCCGCGTCCAGGCCAGCAATGGCTACCGCCGGCTTGATGGTCGAACCCGGCGGATACAGACCGCGCAGCACCCGATTGAACAGCGGCCGGTCGATGGAATCGCGCAGCTCGGCGTAGGCCTTGAAGCTGATGCCAGTGACAAACAGGTTGGGGTCGAAACTCGGTTGGCTGACCATCGCCAGCACTTCACCCGTGGCCGGGTCCAGCGCCACCACCGCACCACGGCGACCGCCGAGGGCCGCCTCGGCCGCTTCCTGCAATTTGATGTCCAGGCTCAGGACGATGTCTTTGCCAGGAATCGGATCGGTACGCTTGAGCACCCGCAAGACGCGGCCCCGGGCGTTAGTCTCGACTTCCTCGTAACCCACCTGGCCGTGCAGCTCCGGCTCGTAGAAACGCTCGATGCCAGTCTTGCCGATGTGATGGGTACCACTGTAGTTGACCGGATCGAGGGACTTGAGCTCTTTCTCGTTGATCCGGCCCATGTAACCCACCGAATGCGCAAAGTGTGCGCCCTGCGGGTAATGCCGGACCAGTTGTGCAACCACCTCAACACCCGGCAGGCGGAACTGGTTCACGGCGATGCGGGCAATCTGCTCCTCGGTCAGCTCGAACAGGATCGGCACCGGCTCGAATGGCCGACGCCCCTGGCGCATGCGTTTCTCGAAGATCACCCGGTCCTCGGGTGTCAGTTCCAGCACCTCGACGATCACATCGAGCACTTGCTGCCAGTCGCCGGACCGCTCGCGGGTCATGCTCAGGCTGAAGCTGGGCCGGTTATCGGCGACCACCACGCCGTTGCGGTCGAAGATCAACCCACGGGTAGGCGGAATCGGCTGCACATGGACGCGGTTGTTTTCCGACAGGGTCGAGTGGTAGTCGTACTGGATCACCTGAAGAAAATACAGGCGCGCAATCAGCACGCCGATCAGCGCCACCACCGCAATAGCCCCGAACACGACGCGGCCACGCACCAGACGGGCGTCTTTTTCGTGGTCCTTGATGCGGATCGGCTGGGACATGAGGCAGAACTACTTGTGGTAAGGGTGGCCGGACAGGACTGTCCAGGCACGGTACAGCTGTTCGCCAATCAGAATCCGCACCAGCGGGTGCGGCAACGTCAAGGGCGACAAAGACCAACGCTGATCCGCCCGCGCACAGACTTCCGGCGCCAGCCCTTCCGGGCCGCCGACCATGAAATTCACCGTGCGCGAGTCCAGCCGCCAGCGATCGAGTTCGACCGCCAACTGCTCGGTGCTCCAGGGCTTGCCGTGGACTTCGAGGGTGACGATCCGCTCGTTCTGGCCGACCTTGGCCAGCATGGCTTCGCCTTCCTGACGGATGAAGCGCGCCACGTCGGCGTTCTTGCCGCGGGTGTTGAGCGGTATTTCCACCAGTTCCAGCGCCAGTTCGGACGGAAGCCGCTTGGCATATTCATGCCAGCCTTCTTCCACCCATTTGGGCATGCGTGAACCGACGGCGATCAGTCGCAGTCGCACAGCGGGCCCTTACTGCTGGTCTTTGTTGAGCTTGGTGAAGTGCTCGTGCGGATTTTCCGGGCTGTGGTGCGCGCCACTGGCCGAACGGCTCTGCTCGGCACCGGCCCACAGGCGCTCCAGGTCATAGAACTGGCGAGCCGAGGCAGTCATCATGTGTACGATCACGTCGTCCATATCCAGCAACACCCAGTCGCTGTCGCCCTTGCCTTCTTCGCCCAATGGCTTGACGCCCTGAGCCTTGACCGCTTCGCGGACCTTGTCCAGCATCGCGCCGATCTGGCGGTTGGAGGTACCGGTGGCGATGATCATGTAGTCGGTGATGCTCTGCTTGTCGCGAACGTCGATGACCTGGATGTCCTGGGCCTTCACGTCTTCCAGGGCTGCCACGGCAACCTTGACCAGTTCTGCACCGGCCAGCAATTCGCCAGTGTGAGCCTCTACCGGCAACGGAGCGCTTTTGAATGTGCCTTTGCGCTTAACTTTAGCTACGTCTTTGTCAGTCATATAAAACTCGTTTTGCTCGTATGTTCGGGCGTTTCACACGCATTCACGTGCCTTGAAACGCACCCTTTTTCAGTTCGACGCACGGTACAGACCGTGCGCATCGATGTAGGCCAGGACCGCGTCGGGCACCAGGAAACGTACCGACTTACCGCTGGCCAGCAGTTGACGGATCTGGGTGGCGGATACCGCAAGCGGCGTCTGCCAGACGAATGCAATCTGTCCGCTCGGCCCCTTCAGGGCCAGCGGGTCGCTCACCGAACGCGCCGCCAGCAGGTTGCGCAAGGCGTCCGGCGGTTCGCTGTCGGCATCCGGGCGTTGCAACACCAGGATGTGGCAATGCTGGAGCAATTCGTCCCAGCGATGCCAAGTGGGCAGTCCGCAAAAAGCGTCCCAGCCCAGAAGCAGAAAAACCTGGTCCTGCACGGCGAGCTCCGCCCGCATCAGTTCCAGGGTATCAATGGTGTAGGACGGTTTGTCCCGCTGCAATTCGCGGGCGTCCACCACCAGCGGCGCCACACCGGCCACCGCGCACTCGACCATCGCCAGACGGTCTTTCGCCGACACCTGCGGGGTGTCCCGATGAGGCGGCCTGGCACTGGGTGTCAGTCGCAACTCATCGAGCGCCAGCGATTCGGCAACTTCCAGTGCACCACGCAAGTGGCCGATATGCACCGGGTCAAATGTGCCGCCCAGTACGCCGATGCGTCGCGGCGCAGCGGCCGACGGTTTGAGGTTGCTCAAGTCAGGACGACGCCTGGCCGCGCAACTGGCCGTCACCGACCACGACGTACTTCTCGCAGGTCAGGCCTTCAAGACCGACCGGGCCGCGGGCGTGCAGCTTATCAGTAGAAATGCCAATCTCCGCACCCAATCCGTATTCGAAGCCATCGGCGAAGCAGGTCGGGGTGTTGATCATCACCGACGACGAGTCGACTTCAGCCACAAAACGGCGGGTGTCACCCTGGTGTTCGCTGACAATCGAGTCAGTGTGGTGCGAGCCGTAGTGGTTGATGTGCTCAATGGCCTGGTCCAGCCCGTCGACCACGCGGATCGAGAGGATCGGAGCCAGGTATTCGGTGTGCCAGTCTTCCTCGCTGGCCACAGCCGCATCGATGATCGTCCGGGTGCGTTCGCAGCCGCGCAGCTCCACGCCTTTTTCGCGGAACTGCGCCGCCATGGCCGGCAAGAAATCCCTGGCAATGGCTTGATCCACCAGCAAGGTTTCCATCGCGCCGCAAATGCCATAGCGATAAGTCTTGGCATTGAAGGCAATGCGCTGGGCTTTCGGCAGGTCGGCGTGGGCACTGACATAGACGTGGCAGATCCCGTCCAGGTGCTTGATCACCGGAACACGGGCATCGCGACTGACGCGCTCGATCAGGCCACGGCCACCACGGGGCACGATGACGTCGACGTATTCAGGCATGCTGATCAGCGCGCCGACGGCGGCGCGGTCGGTGGTTTCGACCACTTGCACGACAGCCGCCGGCAAGTCGGCCTCGGCCAGGCCACGCTGGATGCAGGCGGCGATGGCACGATTGGAGTGGATGGCTTCGGAACCGCCACGCAGGATGGTGGCATTGCCAGATTTCAGGCAAAGGCTGGCGGCGTCGATGGTCACATTGGGCCGCGATTCGTAGATGATGCCAATCACACCCAGCGGCACGCGCATCTTGCCGACCTGGATCCCCGACGGACGGAAGCTCATGTCACGAATGGCCCCGACCGGGTCTGGCAATGCGGCGACCTGGCGCAAACCGACGATCATGCCGTCGATTCGCTCAGGGGTCAGCGCCAGCCGCTCCAGCAACGCAGGCTCAAGACCATTGGCACGCCCTGCCGCGAGATCCAGCTCATTGGCGGCCGCAAGCTCTGCACGGGCAGCGTCCAGCGCATTGGCGGCGGCCTGCAGGGCGCGGTTTTTCTGCGCGGTGCTGGCACGGCCGATGATGCGCGACGCTTCGCGGGCAGCGCGTCCCAGGCGGGTCATGTAGTCGAGAACGGACTCAGTCATGGTCGATGGCAGTCTTGGCAAAGGTCTTGGTAAAGAGAAAGCGGCAGATTATAGCTGTCGCGTCCACTGACTAACAGCGGTGACGGGCGGATGGTCAAAATCGAGGGCCATTTGCCGATGTTCAGCCGTGATTAAGCTGCAAATTGTTATCATCGCGGTTCACTCAGCCCTGGCAAACACCAAGATCATGTCCAACCTGACTGCTCGTGAGCCCGCGGCGCGCCTGCCCATCGGGCTGCCAGACTCATTCTTCGACCGGGACGCGCAGACGCTCGCCCGGGACCTGCTCGGCAAAATCATTCGCCACCGAGTGGGCGATGTGTGGCTCAGCGCCCGCATTATCGAGACCGAGGCGTATTACTTCGAGGAAAAAGGCAGTCATGCCTCCCTCGGCTATACAGAAAAGCGTAAGGCTTTGTTTCTGGATGGCGGGCACATCTATATGTACTACGCCCGCGGCGGCGACTCGCTGAACTTCAGCGCGAAGGGGCCCGGCAACGCGGTACTGATCAAATCAGCCTATCCGTGGGTCGATGAGATAAGCGGCCCGAACAGCCTGGCGCAGATGTTGTTGAACAACCCCGACGCCCAGGGTCGCCCGCGCCCGTCGCAAAAACTCTGCGCCGGTCAAACGCTGCTGTGCAAGGCGCTGGGTTTGAAGGTGCCGGTGTGGGACGCCAAACGCTTTGATCATGAGGTACTGCTGGTGGAGGATGTCGGCCCGCTGTCGGGTCATATTATCCAGACTACCCGCCTGGGCATCCCCCAAGGCCGCGACGAGCATTTGATGTACCGCTTCGTCGATGCCGCCTATGCGCCGTATTGCACGCGGAACCCGCTGCGACGGGGGCAGGTCGAAGGTCGCGATTATTTTTTGGTTTCTTGAATTGAACAACGCTCCCCTTTAGGAGCGAGCTCGCTCGCGAAGCGCAGTGCCAGTCACTGACCCAATCGCTGACACACCGCCATCGCGAGCAAGCTCGCTCCTATAGGGTGTGCCGATGCATATAAAACAATCGATGGAGTTGTCTTTATGGGCCCATGGCTCGATAGCGTGACCGGATGGCTCGCGGCAAACCCGCAGTGGCTGGCCGCGGCCGTGTTCATTGTGGCTTTTGTGGAATGCCTGGCCATTGCCGGGCTGATCGTTCCCGGCACGGTGTTGCTGTTCGCGGTCGCCGTGCTCGCCGGCAGCGGCGCACTGTCGCTGAGCGAAACCTTGCTGCTGGGGTTCGTCGCCGGGGTGTTGGGCGATGTCGTGTCCTACTTCGTCGGGCGCCACTTCCACCAGAATATCCGGCGCTTGCCTGGTCTGCGCCATCACCCGGAATGGATCGCCGGGGCCGAAACCTATTTCCAGCGTTATGGCATCGCCAGCCTCCTGGTAGGACGCTTCATCGGCCCCTTGCGCCCAATGCTGCCCATGGTCGCCGGCATGTTCGACATGCCCTTCCCGCGCTTTGCCGCCGTCAGCCTGCTGGCGGCGGCTGGCTGGAGCGTGGCCTATTTGCTGCCGGGCTGGGCCACGGGCGCGGCCATTCGCTTGCCGCTGCCGGAAGGCTTCTGGCCTGAAGCGGGGATTGTCGCCGGCAGTATCGCGGTGATGATCGGCTTGAGTGTCACCAGCAGCCTGCGTCGCCACCGCAAGGCGACAATCCTGATCAGCGGTATGAGCCTGCTGATCCTGGCGGGCCTGTTCATCGGCTATCCACACCTGACCGCCCTTGATCAGGGCGTGATGACGCTGGTGCAGGAACACCGCAGCCCTTCACTGGACGAAGTTGCCGTCACCTTCACGCTGATCGGCGAGTTTCGCAACATGCTACTGTTCAGCGCCCTGCTGACCGCTTTGCTGGTGGTCACCCGGCAATGGCGGCAGGCGATCTTTGCTGGCAGCACCCTGTTGATCACCGCATTGGGCAACACCTTCACCAAACAGTTTTTCGCCCGCGTCCGCCCGGAGGTGTTGAGTGATCCGCTGACGAGCTACAGCATGCCCAGCGGCCACGCCTCGGGTTCTTTTGCGTTGTTTCTGACACTGGCGGTGCTGGCCGGTCGCGGCCAACCGCCACGCATGCGCTTGACCTGGTTGCTGCTCGGATGCCTGCCGGCGCTGGCGATCGCCCTGTCCCGAGTCTATCTGGGGGCGCACTGGCCAACGGATGTGCTGGCGGGAGCGATGCTGGCAGCGTGCGTCTGCGCGGCGACCCTGGGATTGATTCAACGGCAAACGCCCCTCGACGCCATGCCGCCGAGGATCTGGTGGCTGGTGCTGCCAGCGATGTTGGCGTTGTTCGGGTTCTTTGCGTTGCGGCACTTGCCGCATGCAATGCTGCGATATGCCTACTGATCAGGCAAACAACTCACCCTGCAATTCGTCCAACAATGCCTGGATCGCATCCAGGCGTTGCTGCGGATCGTCCAGTTGCAGCAGGTCGATTTTGTCGACTTCGGCAAATGGCAGTAAATACGCCAATTGATTGGCCAGCGATTGCTGCCCGCTCGCCTCGGTGCCCATGTTCAGCGCTTCGACCATCGGGTGTTCGGCCAACGCCTTGAGCAAGGCGACCAGATCAGCGTCTTCATCCTGCAAGGGTTGTTCGGGATCGTCCTCCAGCCACTCGACGTCAGCGACGGTCAACTGGTCGCGCTGGACCTCGGTGCGTAATACATGGAAACGCCGTCCCCCCTGCACGCGAATGCCCAGCAGGCCGTTGTCCTGCTGCTTGAAATCGGTGATCAACGCCTCACAGCCGACCAGCGCATAGCCCGCCGGAGCGATGCCGACCTCCTCGCCGTCGAGGATGCATACCACGCCAAAGCCGCCGCCCTGTTTCATGCAGCGGCTGATCATGTCCAGATAACGCGCCTCGAAAATCTGCAAGTCGAGGATGCAACCTGGAAACAGCACCGTGTTCAGCGGAAAAAGCGGCAGGCTCATAGACATTTCCTTACACCACCATCGACACTGCCAGTGGCAGCAGAACCGCCGTGGCCACACCCATCAGACTCATCGCCAGTGCCGCGAAGGCACCGCACTCTTCGTTTTCCTGCATGGCCACTGCCGTGCCTACCGCATGGGCGGTCATGCCCAGCGCCATGCCGCGTGCTTCCGGGCTGTGGACACCGAGCCGGGTCAACAGACTCGGTCCGAAGATGGCGCCGATCACGCCGGTGATCAACACGAACACGGCTGCCAGCGCCGCGACCCCGCCGATCTGTTCCGCCACCAGCATGGCAATCGGCGACGTCACCGACTTGGGTGCCATGGTCATGAGGATCATGTGCTCGGCGCCGAACCACCAGCCCAACAGCACACCCATGCTGGTGGCGACCACTCCGCCTATCACCAGCGTAGTAAATATCGGCCAGAACAACTGACGAATCCGTCGCAGGTTGAGGTAGAGCGGCACGGCCAGCGCCACAGTGGCGGGGCCGAGCAAAATACTGAGGATCTCGGTGCTCTTGCGATATTCGGCGTAGGTCAGGCCGCAGCCCACCAGCACACCGATGACCAGCAGCATCGAGACCAGCACCGGCTGCAGGAAGATCCAGCGAGTTTTCTCGAATGCCGCCAGCACCAATTGGTAGGCGCCCAGGGTGATGCCGATGCCGAACAGTGGATGATGGATCACCGACGCCCACGCGCCTTGCCAGTCAAGAATCATTGCACGTCCTCGCGGTGCGCATGACGCTTGACCATGCGTTGCATCAGCACACCGGCGAACGCCATGGACAACAGTAGCGACAACACCAGCGCGCCGACAATCGCCCAGAAATCTGCGGCAATGTCACTGGCATAAACCATTACACCCACGGCGGGCGGCACCAGCAGCAACGGCAGGTAACGCAACAGGCTGCTGGCGGCCTGGCTCAGCGGCTCGCCCACCTGTCCCCGTACGATCAGGAACATCAGCAAGAGCAGCAGGCCGATGATCGGCCCCGGCAACACCGGCACACACAAATGATTGATGGCTGTGCCCAACAATTGGAACAACACAAGCCACGTCAGGCCGCGTAACAACATCCGTCTTCTCCCCGCAAATTCGTGCCCGGCATTATAAGCATGCCAGCGCTATGGACCGGCATTCGCCAAAAGCATGGTCGGTTGACCGCAGCATTGGCTCATGGTGATCTACAGTGGTATTCCGGGAGGTCAAATCTCCCCCCCGACAAAACTATAAAACCGATGAATACAAGGAGAGTCTCAATGCCCTACGTTCCCGTTGCAGAGCTTAAAGACTATGTCGGCAAGGAACTTGGACGTTCCGAATGGCTCACTATCGACCAGGAGCGCATCAACCTGTTCGCGGAAGCCACTGGAGACTATCAGTTCATCCACGTCGATCCGGTCAAGGCCGCGCAAACGCCCTTTGGCAGCACCATCGCCCACGGTTTCCTGTCGCTGTCGCTGATTCCCAAATTGATGGAAGACATCCTCGTCCTGCCGCAAGGCCTGAAGATGGTGGTCAATTATGGCCTGGACAGCGTGCGCTTCATCCAGCCGGTCAAGGTCGACTCAAAAGTGCGGCTCAAGGTTGACCTGACCGAGGTCACCGAGAAAAAACCCGGCCAATGGCTGCTCAAGGCCACCGCCACCCTGGAGATCGAAGGTTCGGAAAAACCGGCCTACATCGCCGAGCCGCTGTCCCTGTGCTTCGTGTAAAACCTGCGAGATGCGAAGCAGCACATGCTGTTTCGCGACCTCTCTCTATATATGAGACATAGAGCTGCGGCATACTCGGTCGCCTAATTGCCCGGATCCC